>JAXMAB010000019.1:0-3040 GCA_046350655.1 Planctomycetota bacterium | reverse complement strand
GCGACCAGCCGCTCGCGGAGCTCGTCGCGGCGCTGCGGGCCACCGGGCGCACGCGCGGCGTGCCGAAGATCGTCGCGCTGGTGCCGGGACCGGACGGCGCGACCGGCGCGCTGCTCGCCGGCGACGTGCTGCGCCGACCGCTGACGCCGGACCGGGCGTACGCGACGCTCGAACGGCTCCGCGTGCCGCGCGGGCGCGGGCGGTCGGTGCTCGTGGTGGACGGCGACCTCGCGCTCGCCGACGGCGCGGCGCGCCTGCTCGAGGCCCTCGGGTACCGCGCGGTCGCCGAGCCCGACGCGGACGCCGCGCTGCGCCAGGCCGCCCACGAGGCGCCGTCGGCGGTGTTCCTCGCGCCGACGCCGCAGACGATGGACGCGTTCGCGTTCGCGCACCACCTCCGACGGCAACGTGCGTGCGCCGACGTGCCGCTCGTCCTCCTGTGGCCGCTGGTGCCCACGGACGAGGAGGACGCGGCGCTGCGCGCGGCGGCCGCGGGCCCGTCGGCGCGGCTCGAGGACGTCCTCGAGCTGCTCGACGCTCCCGCGACGGGCACGACGTCCGTGGCGGCGCCGGAGCGCCGCGACGCCGGGCGCTGACCGCGCCGTCAGCCGGCGGAGGCGCGACGGGTGGTGCCGCGATCGCGCCAGGCGGCGACGAGGGCGGCCACCGTCGCCTCCGGGAGGGGCTCCACGGGGTCGTCGTCGCCGAGCCCGCGCAGGGCGGTCGCGACGCGCACCTCGAGGCGCAGTCGGGCGGCGCACGCGGCGCAGCCGAGGAGATGGGCCGTCCCGAGGGACGACAGGGACGCGCTGGGGTCGTCGAGGACGGCGGTCGTGAGCGCGTGGGCGAAGCGGGCGCAGGCGTCGTTCATGCGAGGGTCCGGGGGCGGGCGGCGTCGTCGGGATCGGCGGCGGGTCCCTTGGATGCCGCGCGCGACCGTTCGGCGCGGCGCCGCCCCGCGCGCCGGCGCGGATCCTGCGGCCCGCGGCCGGCATCTCAACCGTGCGGGGTGCCCCCTGGCCGCACCGTCGGCAACCCACCCCCCCCCTCCGCCCCGAGCGGTTCAGGTGGGCCCCCGCGCTTCCTGCTCGGCCGCGTCCGAGCGCGCCGCCGTGGGCAGGGCGGTCCGGGGGTGTTGCGACGATCCTGTGGGCGGGCTGCGGCATCGAAGCCGTGGCGCGGGGCTCCCCGACGCCACCCTGAATCGATCCGGTCGTGCTCCACGGACGAAGGTTCGGGTGAGCCCCAGCGCCTTCTCGAGTGGGCCTCCTCGAGCCGGCCGACGCGCCCACGTCGCGGGCCGATTCGGGCCTCGCGCGCGCGACGCGCGCCACCATCGTGCGACGGGCGGGCCGCCGGTCGGCGCTCGCCCCGGGGCCCGTTCCCGCGCGCCGATCGAGGTGCAGGCCGCGCGCGGGGATCCGCGGTGCGTGCGTCGGCATCCAACCGCCGTCGGTCGCGCGTCGCGGCGGTGACGTCGAGGCGGCGACCGAGCGCACGCGGGTGCTCGCGCGCGCCGGCCGGCCCCTGCCGACCCGCGCGGCCCGAGCGGCCCGTGGCCCGCGCCGCCGCCGCGCCTGGCGCGGGACCGGCGTGGACGCGCGCCGACGATCCGGCGTCCGCGGATGCGGCCGTGTGGCCGCGTCCGCCCACGCACCCACCCCGAGGAGGTTCCCATGCGTTCGACCCGTCGATTCCTGCTGATCGCCTGTGGGCTCGCGCTCGGCGCCGGGCTCACGTTCTCCCGCCGTGCGCCCGCCGGCCCCGACGACGCCGAGCTCCTCCGCGAGCGCTGCAAGGCGTTCGCGACCGCCTGGAACGCGCACGACCCGAAGGCCATGTCCGCCGCGTTCTCGTCGGACGGCGACCTGGTCGACGCCGCGGGCCAGCGCGTCGCCGGCCGCGAGGCGGTCGAGGCGAAGTTCACCAGCGAGCACACCGGCAACGGCGCGCTGCGCGCGAGCGTCCTCGAGGTCAAGGACGAGCCGATCCGCTTCGTCACGCCCGAGGTCGCGATCTCGGACTCGACCGTCGAGGTGAGCAACGTCCTTCGGTCCGACGGCAAGCCCGAGCCGGCCCTCGCGATGCACGTCACCAACGTCTGGCGCAAGGCCAACGGCGAGTGGTGGGTGATCGCGTCGCGGCCGTTCGTCCGCACGCCCGACACGAAGGAAGGCGCGAAGCGCTGACGCGACGCGCCCGTGCGGCCCGGACGGGATCCTGGGATCCCGTCCGGTGCCCGCGCGTCGCTCCCGGTCCCTTCCGCCGTCCCGCCCCCCTCCCGGGCCCGGCCCCCCCCCCGCCCCCCGCCCCCCCGGGCCCGGGTCCGCGCCCCGTGGCCTGACGGCGACCGAACGGGACGTCACGGCCGGCGCGCGTGGACGGCGCCGCGCGCGAATGGGCACGGATCCTGCATTCCCCCGTGCGACGTCCGTCGCCGGTGCGCGCGGACGGCGCGACGTGCCGTGTCGGCACGGAACGCCGCACGTGCGTGCCGGGACGGCGCGTCCGGCGCGTCCCCGGCGCCCGGCCCCGACACGGCCGGCGCCCCGGACGATCCGGGCCCGCCCGGCGGCCACGTCTATACTTCGGCAACGACCGGGGAGCCGCCCCGTTCGCTGCGCCTGGAGGTCCCATGTTCGACCGTTTCACCGACCGCGCCCGCAAGGTCATGGGGCTCGCCCGCCAGGAGGCGCAGCGCTTCAACCACGACTACATCGGCACGGAGCACGTGCTGCTCGGCCTCGTCCAGGAGGGCTCGGGCGTCGCGGCGAGCGTGCTGAAGAACCTCGACATCGACCTGAAGAAGATCCGTCAGGAGGTCGAGAAGCTGGTCTCGACGGGCACCACCATGGTGACCATGGGCCAGCTGCCGTTCACGCCGCGCGCGAAGAAGGTGCTCGAGCTGTCCCTCGAGGAGGCCAGCAACCTCGGGCACACGTACATCGGCACCGAGCACCTCCTCCTCGGCCTCATCCGCGAGAGCGAGGGCATCGCCGCGCAGGTGCTGCGCAACCTCAAGGTGAAGGTCGAGGACGTC
>JAXMAB010000018.1:0-6713 GCA_046350655.1 Planctomycetota bacterium | reverse complement strand
CAAGGACGCCCCCGTCGACGTCGGCCCGCTGCTCGACGCGGCCGTCGCGCGCGCGCGGGCCGTCGTCGGCATCGGCACCACGGGCCCCGCCGTCGTCGCCGCCGCGGCCGCGCGCGGCGTGCGCGCCGTCGCGGCGCCGTCCGCGCCGGACCTCCTCGCCGCCGTGCGCGCGGCCGTGGCCCTCGCGTCCCCGGGCGACGCCGTCCTCCTCTCGCCCGGCTTCTCGAGCCTCGACCAGTTCGCGTCGTTCGCGGTGCGCGGCGACGCGTTCGCCGCGGCGGCGAAGGCCGTCTGCCCCGCCTGACGCGGGAACCCCGGGCGCGGGAGGCCGGCCATCGGAACGGGCTCGAGGCCCGCCGGCCGCCGGGCCTCGCGTGCGGGGGGCCCGACCGCGCCCCGGGGAAGGGCGGCCCCCGCGGGGCGCGCGTGACGTCCGCCCCCGGAAGCGGCGAGAAGGCCGCGCCGGGCGCTACCATGGACGCGACCATGATCTGCCAGGTCTGCGAGTCCCGTCCCGCCACGATCCACATCACCGAGATCGTGAACGACCAGAAGAAGGTCCTGGACCTGTGCGAGGAGTGCGCCCAGGAGAAGGGCCTCTCCCACGGCAGCGGGGGGTTCCCGAGCCTCCTGCAGCACCTCGTGGGCGAGCGGCCCCCGGCGTCCACGAAGAAGTGCCCGGAGTGTGGGATCACGTTCGAGGAGTTCCGCACGAAGGGCCGGTTCGGCTGCCCGAAGGACTACGAGGTCTTCGCGGACGACCTCGCGCCGCTCCTCGAGAAGATCCACAACGCGAAACAGCACGTCGGCCGCGTCCCCGCGGGTCGCGCGCCCGACGCGGGCCGCGACGAGCGGCTGCGGCGGCTGCGGCGCGAGCTGTCGCGCGCGGTGGCGGAGGAGCAGTACGAGGAGGCGGCGCGGATCCGCGACGAGATCCGGCAGACCGAGGAGGCCCTCCGGGGCGCGGTCTGATGGAGCTCACGGACTTCCTGACGCCGGGCGGCGAGTGGCTCCGCGGCGAGGGCCGGGACGCCGACGTCGTGATGTCGTCGCGGGTGCGCCTCGCGCGCAACCTCGCGGGCTTCCCGTTCGCGACGCGCGCGTCCGACGAGCAGCGCGGCGAGATCCTCGGGAAGATGCGGACCGCGAGCGAGACGCTGCCGCTCGGGCCGCGCCGGTACTTCGTCGACCTGACGCCGCCGGGCAGCCGCCGCGAGAACAAGGAGCTCGAGCTCGACCGCACGCTGCTCCACGAGCGGCACCTCATCAGCACGGAGCTCGAGAAGGGCAAGGGCCCGCGCGGCGTCGCGTTCGGCAGCGACGAGCGCGTGAGCGTGATGGTCAACGAGGAGGACCACCTGCGCATCCAGGCGATCCGCAGCGGGTTCGCGCTCGACGAGGCCCTCGCCGACGCGCGCGCGCTCGACATCGCCCTCGAGGGCTCGGTCCGGTACGCGGTCTCGCCGACCTACGGCTACCTCACGGCCTGCCCGACCAACGTGGGCACGGGCCTGCGGGCGAGCGTGATGCTCCACCTGCCGGCGCTCGTCCACGCGCAGGAGATGAACCGGGTCTTCCAGGCGGCCTCGCGCACGGGCCTCGCGGTCCGGGGCTTCTACGGCGAGGGCACGAAGGCCATGGGCGACTTCTACCAGATCTCGAACCAGGTCACGTTGGGCCAGTCCGAGGAGGAGATCCTCCGCAAGCTCTCGCGGATGCTCCCGACGTTCCTCGAGTACGAGCGGAAGGTGCGCGAGCACCTCGTCGCCACGTACCGCGTGAAGGTCGAGGACAAGGTGTTCCGCGCGCTCGCGGTGCTGCGCGCGGCGCGCACCGTCTCGACCGACGAGGCGATGGAGCTCCTCTCGGCGGTCCGCCTCGGCGTCGTCACGGGGCTGCTCTCGGGGGTCGACCTCGCGCGCCTGCACGAGCTCTTCGTGCTGGTGCACCCCGCGCACCTGCGCCGCCAGGTCGGCCGCGCCCTCGACACCGCCGTCGAGCGCGACACCGCGCGCGCGACGCTGCTCCGCCAGCGCCTGTCGGCCTGACGCGGGGCGGTCCGCCCGCTCCGGGCGCCGGGGGCGGCCGGCGCGCGCCGGGCCTCGCGGTCCCCACCCCCGGTCCGCCCGTCGGCCGAAGGGGGGCCCCCGGGCCCGCGTGCGACCATGGAGGCCTCCGGAGACTTCCCATGACCGCCCGCACCCTCGCCTTCGCCGGCCTCGCCCTCGCGACCCTGTTCCCCGCCGTCGGCCACGCGGCCGACGCGCCCGCCGCGCCCGCCGCGGCGCCGAAGCCCGAGGACGTCGTCGCCGCCTCCCTCGGCGCGCTGAAGTTGGGCGAGGGCCTCGTCGCCCAGCAGGTCATCCTCTTCCCCCTCATCCTCGAGACGCCGCCGCCGGTGCTCGAGATCGTCCCCGGGCTGGGCGGCGCGACGCTTGCGTTCGAGGAGCCGGCCGCGGGCGTGGAGAAGGTGAAGGTCAAGAACGTCGCGCCGAAGGACGCGCTGCTGCTGGCGGGCACCGTGCTCGAGGGCGGCCTGCGCGACCGCGTCGTCCGCGAGGACGTGCTGCTGCCCGCGGGCGCGTCGGCGGACGTCGCGACGGTCCCGGGCTCGATGTCGACCGACCGCCGGAAGGAGGCGAAGCCGTTCAAGGTCGCCGACTTCCTCGCGCCCCCCTACCTGCGCGACTCGGCGCTGTTCCGCACGGCGTCGGCGTCGATCACGTCGAAGTTCATCTCGCACTTCCTCGAGTTCCGCAACGAGGGCGACAAGCGCCGCTCGCTCGCGGCGGTCGGGGGCTCCGACACGCTCGCGGAGTACTGCCTGCCGTGCCAGCGCTCGATGGCGCAGTGGCCCGACAAGCGCGAGGCCGGGTTCGTGGTCGGCGGCATCGCGGTCGTGCGCGGCCGGGTGCAGGCGCTCGACGTCTTCGCGACGAACGCGCTGCTCCTCGGCTGGTTCTCGCCGCTGCTGAAGAGCCTTTCCTTCCCCGCCGCCGCGATCGAGCTGCGCGCGAAGAAGGCCGGCGTCGCGCTCCCGGGCGGCGACGACCCGAAGGCGGTCCTCGACGCGGCCACCGCCGCGGCGAAGGCGATCGCGGCCGGCCTCTCGAAGGCGACGCTCGCCCGCCGCGAGCTGCCCGCGGGCGCGGTCGGCGACCTCTTCACGGTGACGCTGCCCGACGGCGAGCGCGGCACCGCGCTCGTCCGGGACGGCGCGCTGCTCCACCTCTCGCTCTACCCGCGCGACGCGTTCGAGTACGGTCTCTACGCGCAGCCGCTCGTCCCGCTCGAGGGCGAGGACGTCTCCGGCACCGACGACGACACGCTCGATCCCTTCGCGCAGCGCGCGAAGATCGGCGCGCGCATGACGGAGCAGGAGCGCCGGCTCCTCGAGCGCCTCCGCGGCGGCAACCGCTGACGAGGCGCCCTCCGCGGGCTCGCGACGATCGCGGGCCCGCGGGGGCGGTCGGACTCCCGGGACCGCGAGGCCCGGTGGCCGACGGCCGACCGCCGACGTGCCGCTACCATGCCCTCGGCGGCGCGAGCCGCCGGGTCCCGGGGGCGCACGATGTTCGACCGCTTCACCGACCGCGCGCGCAAAGCGATAGGACTCGCCCGCCACGAGGCGCAGCGGTTCAACCACGACTTCATCGGCCCGGAGCACGTACTGCTCGGCCTCGTCCGCGAGGGAGGCGGCGTCGGCGCCACCGCGCTGCAGCGCCTGGGCCTCGACCTCGGCGCCGTCCGGGTCGAGCTCGAGCGTCGGCTCACGCCGGGCGCCCGGACGGTGACCTTCGGCCAGCTGCCGTTCACGGCCGACGCGAAGCAGCTCCTCGAGCGGTCCCTCGAGGAGGCGAGCCGGCTCGGGCACACGTACATCGGCACCGAGCACCTGCTCCTCGGGCTCCTCCGCGTGGAGGCCGGCGTGGCCGCGCAGGTCCTCGCGACGCTCGGCGTGCGCCTCGACGCGGCGCGCGCCGAGATCACGAAACTCCTCGGCGAAGGCGAGCCTCCCGCCGACGCGCCTCGGACGCAGGGTCCCGACGATCCCGTCTTCGACCGCCTCACGAAGCCCGCGGGGAAGGCCCTGTTCTTCGCGCGCCGCGACGCCCAACGACGTGGCTGCCGCGAGGTCCGCGCCGAGCACCTGCTGCTCGGGCTCCTCGAGGTCGAGGATGGCATCGCCCGCACGGTGCTGACCCAGCGGGGGGTCGATGCCGCGCGGCTCGCGACCGAGGTCGCGGAGGCCGCGGACCCGGGCGTGGAGCCCGCGCCGGCGGGGTACCTCCCGCTCTCCGAGGCCACCCGCGACGTCCTCTCGATCGCCGGGCGGCAGGCCGCGCAGATGGCGCACGGGCTCGTCGGCACCGCGCACCTCCTGCTCGCGCTCCTCGTCCGCGGCGACAGCCCGGCGGCCCAGGCGCTCGGCGACGCCGGTCTGCGCGTCGACGACCTGCGCGAGGCGATCGTCGAGCTCTTCCAGGCGACCCCGGCCCTCGACGGCCCGACCGAGGGTGCGCGCCGGCCGAGCGGGATCGTGCACGAGCCCCTCGCGCGGCCGACCGAGCGCGAGCACGCCACGCCCGAGCTCGACGCGTACACGGTGGACGTCGCGCGCACGCTCGCGGCCGCGCCGGGCACGGCCGTCGTCGGGCGCGACGCGCTCCTCGACCGCGTCGTGGACGTGCTCCACCGCCGCGCGCGGCCCAACGTGCTGCTGGTCGGCCCGCCCGGCGTCGGCAAGACCGCGGTGGTGGACGAGCTCGCGCGCCGTTGCGCGACGGGCCCGGGCGCCGGGCGGCTCACGGGCTGCCGCGTCGTCCGGCTCGACGTGCCGGCCCTGGTCGCGGGGACGAAGTACCGCGGCCAGCTCGAGGAGCGCGCCCGTCGCCTGCTCGCCGCGCTCCGCGGCGCGCGCAACGTCGTCGTGCACGTCGAGGACGCCCGCCTCCTCGCCACCAGCGGCTTCTCCACCGAGTCCCTGAAGGTCGCGGAGGCCCTGGCCCCGCTCGTGCGCGGCGAGGTCGGCGCGATGATCCTCACGATGACGCCCGAGGCCGCGGCGCCGACCCTCGAGCGGCTGGGGGTCGCGCACTACTTCACGACGGTCGAGGTCGCCGAGCCGGAGCCCGCCGCGGCGCACGCCATGGTCGCCGCGCACCGCGACCTGCTGGCCGCGCACCACGGCGTCGAGGTGACGGACGACGCGATCGACGTCGCGATCGCGGGCGGGCTCACGCTCGTCCACCGCCACCTGCCGTCGAGCGCCCTCGACCTCCTCGACGAGACGTGCGCGCGCGTCGCCCGCCGCGGCCCCGCGAGCCCGCGACCGGTGGTGGACGCCGCGGCCGTCCGCGCCACGCTCGCCGCGGCGCGCCCCCCGGAGCGCTGACCGTCCCGCCTCGCGCGCGCCCGCGCACACGGACCGCGGTCGGACTCCCGGGACCGCGAGGCCCGGCGGCCGGCCGGACGTCGATTCGCTACCATGGGCCCGGCCGCCGACGGCGCCGGCCCGGGGACCGTCCGATGTTCCACGCCTTCACCGATCGCGCCCAACGGGCGCTCGACTTCGCGCGTGAGGAAGCGCGACGGCTCAACCATGACGCCATCGACACGGCGCACGTGCTGCTGGGCCTCATGGACGAGGGCTCGAGCGTGGCCGCGACCGTGCTCGCGCGGATGGTCGGCGACCTCGGGACCGTGGAGCGCGCGGTCGAGGCGGCGCTCACGCCGGGGCCGCGAGCGACCCGTCCCGAGCGGTTCGCGCTCACGTCCGCCGCGAAACGCGCGCTGGACCTCGCCCTCGAGGAGGCGAGCGCGCTCGGCCACTCCTACATCGGGCCCGAGCACCTGCTGCTCGGGCTGGTGCGCGAAGGGGACGGCGTCGCGGCGAAGGTGCTCGCGGAGCTCCACGTGAGCCTCGAGGCGCTCCGCGGCGAACTGCTCCACGCCTTGCGCGAGGAGGCCCCGCCGCCGCCGCCCGCGGCCGCGATCCCGATCACCGGGGGCGTGTTCGACCGATTCGCCGACGCGGCCCGCGGCGTGATGGGGCTTGCGCTCGAGGAAGCGCAGCGCTTCAACCACGACTACGTCGGCACGGAGCACCTCCTGCTCGGCCTCGCTCGGGAGGGCTCCGGAGTCGCGGCGATGGCGCTGAAGCACCACGACATCGACCCGACCAGGATCCGCCGGGAGGTCGAGAAGCTGGTCTCGACGGGCACCACGATGGTGACCATGGGCCAGCTGCCGTTCACGCCGCGCGCGAAGAAGGTGCTCGAGTTCGCCCTCGGCGTGGCGAGTGCGCTGCGACACACCTATGTCGGCACCGAGCACCTCCTCCTCGGCCTCCTTCACGAGACCGAGGGCATCGCGGCACAGGTCCTGCGCAATCTCGAGGTGAAGGCCGAGGACGTCCGCGAGGAGGTGCTCGAGCTCCTCGGCGAGGGGCCCGTCGGCGCCGACGACGCGTCGGGCGCGGGGAGCCCGCCCGGCCCGGTGGCCGGCGGCAACGTCGCGACGGCCGAGGCCGGCGCCGCCCGCGGTCCCGCGCCGTCGCCCGCCCCGAGGAGCAAGACGCCCGCCCTCGACGCGTTCTGCACGGACCTCGCCGCGGGGGACGCGGACGCGGCGATGCCGCCGTTCGTCGGACGCGAGGCCGTGCTCGAGCGCATGCTCGCGGTGCTCCACCGCCACCGCCACCGCAACGTCGC
>JAXMAB010000017.1:0-30894 GCA_046350655.1 Planctomycetota bacterium | reverse complement strand
TCGCCCTCGATCGGGAGCGACCGTGCGGGCAGCCGCAGGACGAGCGCGAGCAGCATCGCCGCGAGCGCGGCGAGGGGCACCTGCAGCGCCTCCGGGACCTGGGCGGGCCGCGGGGCCCGGGGCCGCCGAGGGGCCGCCGGCGACGCGGGACCCGGCTCCGGCGGCGGCGGGACGGCGGCCTCGGCCATCAGGCGCCCGTGCGGGCGGCGGGGTCCTTCAGCGCGCGGCGCAGCGCGTCGCGCCAGGGCGGCATCGGCGCGCCGACGGTGGCGGCGTACTTCGAGCCGTCGAGCGCGGAGTACGGCGGGCGCTTCGCGGCGCGGCCCGTCGCGGCGGCGGACGTGCGGGCGACGGGGACGTCGGCGCGACCGGCCTCGTCGAGGACGGCGCGCGCGAAGTCGGCCCAGACGACGGCGCCGGCGTTCGAGACGTGGTAGGTGCCCGTGGCGCCGGCCTCGACGAGCAGGCGGATGCCGTGGGCGAGGTCCTCGGCGAACGTCACGCCGGTCGTGACGTCGTCGACGACGCTGATGGCGCGGCCCGCGGCCGCCGCGCCCAGGATCGCGCTGACGAACGACTTGCCGGTGCGCGAGAACAGGCCCTGCGTGCGGACGACGAGGTGGCCCGGGACGCCGCGCGCGTGCGCCTCGCCGGCCAGCTTCGTGCGGCCGTAGACGTTGATCGGGTTCGTCCGGTCGTCCTCGCGGTAGGGCGCGCCCTTCGTGCCGTCGAAGACGTAGTCGGTCGAGACGTAGACGAGGTTGGCGCCGCACGCGGCGGCCGCCACGGCCACGTGGGCCGTGCCGCGGTCGTTGACCGCCGTGCACTCCTCGACGCTGCTCTCGGCGAGGTCCACCGCGGTAAACGCCGCGGTGTGGATGATCCACTGGGGCGCCAGGCGGCGGACGGCGTCGCCCACGGCGGCGGCGTCGCGGAGGTCGAACTGCGTGATGCCGACGGGGAAGAGGATCGCGCGCCCGGTCCACTCGCGCACGAGGGCCGTGCCGAGCATGCCCGGCCCGCCGGTGATCAGGATGCGCTTCATCGGACCTCCCGCCGCGCCCGCGCCGGGCCCGAGGGCCGGCGCGCGCTCCCGGTCGCCCGCGTCGCGTCAGTCCGTCGTGTCGCGCATCGCGCTCGACGGCCGCGGCGGCGGCAGCTTCACGTTCTTGCCCAGGCTGCGCCGGCACCAGGCCAGCGTCTTGACCAGCCCGAGCTGGATGTTGACGCGCGGCCGGAAGCCGAGCACCTCCTGCGCCTTCGTGGTCTCGGCGAGGCTGTGGCGGATGTCCGCGGGCCGCGGGTCGGCGTAGCTGGGGATGATCTCGCGCTCGAGGAGCGAGCCGATGATGTTCAGCAGGCCCGAGACCGTGATGCGGTTGCCCGAGCCGATGTTGAAGACCTCGCCCTCGGCCTTCGGGGCCGTGCACGCGAGGCGCACCGCGTCGACCGCGTCGCTGACGTAGGTGAAGTCGCGCGACTGCTTGCCGTCCCCGTAGACCATGGGCGTCTTGCCGGTGAGCAGCGCGTGGATGAAGCGCGCGACGACGCCGCTGTGCTCGCTCGTGATGTCCTGGCGCGGGCCGTAGAGGTTGAAGAACCGGAGGCAGACGGTCTCGAGGCGGTAGGTCGTGTAGAAGACGCGGGCGACGTCCTCGCCCATGAGCATGCTCGCGCCGTACGGCGAGTACGGCGTCGGGAGCATCGTCTCCTCCTTCGGGAGGACCGGGCTCTCGCCGTAGACCGCGGCGGACGACGCGACGATCACGCGCTTGATCTTGGCCTCGCGGGCCGCGTGCAGCGCGTTGATCGTGCCGTCCACGTTGACGGCGAGCGTCGTCTCGGGGTCCTCGACGGAGCGCGCCACGCCGGTGATCGCGGCGAAGTGCAGCAGATAGTCGCAGCCCTTCGCGACCTTCGCGAGCGACTTGCCGTCGCGCACGTCGCCCTCGACGACCTTCACGTCCTTCGGGTTCCAGTCGAAGACGTTCTTCTTGCTGCCGGTCGAGAGATCGTCGTAGACGACGACCTTCTCGCCCGCCGCGAGCAGCGCGTCCACGACGTTGCTGCCGAGGAAGCCCGCCCCGCCGGTGACCAGGTACTTCGCCATGAAGAACGGAACCTCCACGCCCCCGGGGGCGGTACCTCGGGCCGGGCCGAGCGGGCGCGAACGGTAACGAACGCCCCCCCGGATCGGCGAGAGGATTGCCCACCGTCGACACAACCTACGCTGGGGTAGAGGGTTACGACGGCCCGGTACGTATGACGTCGTTAGACGAAGGCGCGCAGGTCGGCGACGATCCGGTCGGACGCGTGCCCGTCCCAGAGCCGCCGCGGGGGGCGCGTGCGGGGCGGACGCCGCAGCGTCGAGGCGACGGCCGCGGCGAGCCGGGCCGGGTCGTCCCCCACCAGCCGGTTCGTCCCGCGCTCGACGGTGAGCGGGCGCTCCGTCGTCGTGCGGAGCGTGAGGCAGGGGACGCCGAGGAACGCCGCCTCCTCCTGGATCCCGCCCGAGTCCGTGAGGACGATCCGCGCCGCGCGCACGCGGGCGAGGAAGTCCACGTAGGCCAGCGGTTCGGTGACGACGACCCCGGCGCGGGCGGGGGGCGCCGCCCCCCCCCCCCCCCCCCCGGCGGGGGCGCGGCCCCCCCCCCCCCGCGGGGGGGCGGGGCGGGGGCCAAACCCCGCGCGACTTCACGCCGCGTATCCCATCTCACCGCGCGCGCCCGGTTCTCCCCGTCCGCTCGATCTTCCGCGCGCGGGCCTCGCGTCCCACGCCCGCTCCCTCGCCGCGTCTGCCTCGTCTCCGCGTCCGCGAACGACACAGCGCCTGCACGCTCGACCGCGCCCGCGCCTTACATCCCACGCCCGTCCCCCCTCCCCACCCAAAGGGGGGGGGAAGGGGGGCGCGGGGGGTGGGGGGGCGGCGAAGCCGACTACGGGAAAATCCCCCGTTCCTTGTACGCGTGCGCCACGCGCTGGATGGCCGTGATCATCGCGGCGTTGCGGCCGTCCGTCTTGAACTTCTCGCGGTTCGCCGTGGCGCGGTCGTACGCGTTCGTGATGCGGCGCTTGAGCTTCGCGCGCACCTCGTCGAGGTACCAGCCGTCGCCCTGCTTGTTCTGCGTCCACTCGAAGTAGCTGACGATCACGCCGCCCGAGTTGCAGAGGATGTCCGGGATCATGTCGACGCCGGCGTCGACGAAGATCTTGTCGGCGGCGGGCGTCGTCGGGCCGTTGGCGCCCTCGGCGACGACCTTCACGCCGCTCGCGACGATCGTCGGGGCGTTCTTGCTCGTCACCTGCGCCTCGAGGGCCGCCGGGATGAGGATGTCGCACTTGACCTTCCACAGGTCGTCCTTGGCGATCGCCTCGGCGCCCGGGAAGCCCGCGATGCCCTTCTTCTCGGCGCAGTACTTGAACAGCGCCTCGACGTCGATGCCCTTCGCGTTGTGGATCGTGCCCGTGTGGTCCTGCGCGGCGAGCAGCTTGCTGCCGTACTCGCCCGCGAGGATCTTCGCGGCGAACGAGCCGACGTTGCCGAAGCCCTGGACGACGAAGGTCGCCTTGTCGAGCGCGAACTTCTTCTCCTGGGCCCACGCGGCGATCGTGTACACGGTGCCGCGGCCCGTCGCCTCGTCGCGACCCTCGCTGCCGCCGGCCGAGACGGGCTTGCCGGTGACGACGTGACGCGAGACGTTCTTGTGGGCCGCGCCGAAGGTGTTGATGTACGTGTCCATCATCCACACCATCGTCTGGCTGTTGGTGCCCACGTCCGGCGCCGGGATGTCGAAGTCGGGGCCGATGTTGGTGCCGAGCGCGTGGGTGAACCGGCGCGTGATGCGCTCGAGCTCGGTCGGGGAGTACTTCGTCGGGTCGATCTGGATGCCGCCCTTGCCGCCGCCGAAGGGCAGGCCGGAGAGCGAGCACTTCCACGTCATCCACGCCGCGAGGGCCTTCACCTCGTCGAGGTGCACCTGGGGGTGGTAGCGGATGCCGCCCTTGTAGCAACCCAGGATGTTGTTGTGCTGGATCCGGTACCCCTTGAGCAGCTGGTACGACCCGTTGTCCATGCGGACCGGGAAGTTCACGATGATCTCGTTCTTGGGCTGCGACAGCATCAGTCGCAGGTCCTTGTCGAGACCCATCGAGTCCGCCGCGCGGGCGAACTGGGAGACGGCCATCTGGTAGAGGCTGTCGAAGCCCTCCACCGCGATCGGCGCCTGGGGGGTGTTGGCGGGGGCAGCGGAAGCGTTCTGGGACACGACGGGCCTCCAACGGCGAGAAGGACGGTCGAATGGCGGAATCCGGTCGCGACAGCCTAGCGGGGTCGCCCCCCCCGTCCACCAAACCCGGCATCGCCGTCGGGACGGCGGGGTTCTCGTATCCGGACTGGATCGGGCCGGTCTACCCCCGAGGTACGCCGGGGACGCGCGCCCTGCCCCTGCTGGCGCGCTGGGTGGACCTCCTCGAGGTCAACGTCTCCCACTACCGGATCCCGCCGCCGGCCACGGCGCGCACCTGGCTCGCGGCCACGGCCGACCGCCCGGCGTTCCGCTTCACGGCGAAGCTGTGGCGCGGCTACACGCACGGCCCGCCGGCCCCCACGCATGCCGACCACGCCGCGCAGCGGGCCTTCCTCGACGCGCTGGCCGAGGACGGCCGCCTCGACGCCGTCCTGGCCCAGTTCCCGCCGTCGTTCCGGGCGGGGCCCCGCGAACGGGCGTACGTCGCGCGGCTGGCGGGCCACCTCCCGGGCCACCGGCTCGCCGTCGAGTTCCGCCACGCCTCCTGGGACACCGACGACGCCCGGGCCTCGCTGTCCGACGCCGGGGCGGCCTGGGTCGTGGGCGACTGGACGCCCGGCCCGGGCTGGATCGAGCCCCGGGCCCTCGTCACCGGTCCGCTGGCCTACGTGCGCCTCCACGGCCGCAACCCCGCGTGGCACCGCCGCGGGGTGGGCCGCGACACCCGCTACGACTACCTGTACGGCCCCGACGAGCTGGCCGCCTGGACCGACCGGCTGCGGCGGTTGAAGGAGGCCGCGGCGTCCGTCGTCGTCGTGGCGAACAACCACTTCCGGGGCCAGGCCGTGGCGAACGCGCTCGAGTTGCGCGCCGCGCTCGCCGGCGGCCCGGTCCCGGGCCCGGCGTCGCTCGTCGCGGCGTTCCCGCGGCTCGCGGGGGTGGTCGTGCCGGATCCGCCCCCGGCCCGCGTGGACCCTGCCGACGGGGGCTGGTTCAATCGACCCGGGATGTAGCCCCCGGGGGTTCGAGTCCATGTCGCCCGTCGCGCTGGTGCTGCAGACAGGCGCGGTCACGCGCGTCCCGGTGGTGGACGACCCGTTCCGGATCGGACGCGACCCCGGCTGCGACCTGTGCCTGTGGGACCTTCGGATCTCGAGGCGCCACGCCCGGGTCGTCCGGACGGACGACGGCTACGAGATGGCCGCCGAGGGCCGCCACGGGATCTTCGTGAACGGGTCGAAGGTCCCGCGCGCCCTCCTGCAGGACGGCGACGAGGTCCAGCTGACGCCGCCCGGCGAGCCGGACCCGGTGACGCTCCGGTTCGACAACGAGCTGCAGGGCATCACCATCCGTCCGGGCACGTCCCTCACGCGCGCGTGGTTCGAGCGCGAGAAGGACCGCGACGGGCCGCCGCTCGTCGTCGCGCGGTACGAGGTCCTCGGCCCCCTCGGGGGGATGCAGGGCCCGACGGCGCCGCGCGTGGCGCGCCACCGCACCACCCAGCAGGACGTCGTCCTGTCGGTCTTCCCGCCGGTGCCCGTGGGCGCGTCGGCCGACAGCTGGCTCCGCTTCGTGACCGCGGTCGCCGGGACCGCGCACCCCGCGCTCGCGCCGGTGGTCGACGGGGGCGTGGACGCCGTCGAGGAGGGCGCGATGCGCTGGCTCGCGTCCACGATGGTCCGCGGTCGCTCGGCGGCGCAGCGCATCGACGAGGGGCCGCAGTCGCCGGTGACGGCGGTGCGGCGCCTGCGCGCGCTGAGCGGCGGCCTCCACCTGCTGCACACGCGCGGCGTCGTCCACGCGAACGTGACGCCGTCCCACGTGCTCCTGCGCACCGACGGGACCGCGGTCCTCGTCGGGTACGGTCGCGCGTTCCTGCGGCGCGACGGCGTGTTCCCCGGGGCGAGCCCCGTGCTCGACGCGGCCTACGTCGCGCCCGAGCTGCGCGACGGCGCGGGCACGCGCCTCCCGACGCCGGCCGCCGACGTGTGGGGGCTCGCGGCCGTGGGCCACGGCATGCTCACGGGCAAGCCCCCGGAGGTCGGCGGCGCGCGGCTGCGCGACCTCGGCGTCAAGCTGCCCACCGCCCTCGACGACCTGTTCGCCCGGGCCCTCGACGCCGCCCCCGCGGCGCGACCGAGCGCGGAGGACCTCGGGCAGGCCCTCGCGTTCGCGGAGGCCTCGCTCACGACCTCGCCCGGGAGCGACACGTGAACGAGGTCGTCCTTCGCAGCGGTCCGCCCGTCCATCCCTGGGTCTTCAGCAAGCGCGTCCTCGACGTCCACGGCCGGCCGAAGGACGGCGAGGTCGTGGCGCTGAAGACGCGGGAGGGCCGGCGCTGCGGCTTCGGCTTCTGGCACTCGAAGTCGCTCGTCGCGATCCGCGTCCTCTCCTATGACGCCGAACGCTACCCGGACGAGACGTGGCTCGCCGAGCGCCTCGCGGCGGCCGAGCGGCTGCGCGCCGTCGACCTCCGCCTCCCCGACGTCACCGACGCGTGGCGCACGTCGCACGCCGAGGCCGACGGCCTCTCGGGCCTCGTCGTGGACCGCTACGGCGACGCCGCGGTCGCGAGCCTCTTCAGCCTCGGCTGGTTCCTCCGGCGCGACGAGCTCGACCGCGTGCTCAAGCAGGTGCTCGGCGTGAGCAAGGTGGTGCTCCGCACCGACGAGCGCACGGCCGTGATGGAGCGCTTCCGCTGCGACCCGCCGGCCAACGCGGGCCGCGTCGAGATCCAGGAGCGCGGCACGCGCTACGTCGTCGACCTCGCGGGCGGCCACAAGACGGGCTTCTTCCTCGACCAGCGCGACCAGCGCGACCTCGTGGCCCGCATCGCCAAGGGCCGTCGCGTGCTCGACTGCATGACGTACACCGGCGGGTTCGCGATTGCCGCGGCGCACCGCGGCGGCGCCGCGAGCGTCGCCGGCGTCGACCTCGACGAGAACGCCCTCGCCGTCGCCGAGCAGACCGCGAAGCGCAACGGCTGCCGCGTCGACTGGAAGCACGCCGACGTGTTCGACGTGCTGCGCGGCCTCTCGGTCGCGCCGCAGGCCGACCGCCCCGACCTGCTGATCGTGGACCCCGCGAAGTGGGCCAAGGACCGCCAGGGCCTCGGCGCCGCCATGGCGAAGTACGCCGACCTCAACCGCCTCGCGTTCACCGCGGTCGCCGACGGCGGCCTCGTGCTGACGTGCTCGTGCTCGGGCCTCGTCTCGTCGGACGACTTCGTGGGGATGCTGCGCGGCGTCGCGCTCGACCTCCGCACCGAGCTCCGCTTCCTCTCGATCGCGGGCGCCGCGCCGGACCATCCGGTGTCGTCGTCGTTCCCCGAGGGGCGCTACCTGAAGGCGGTGCTGGTGTCGCCGGGGCCGAAGGGCCAGGGGCCGGGCCGCAGCGAGCACTTCGGCCGCGACCGCGACGAGGGCTACGCCGAGGGCGGCTTCTCCGACGGCCGCTGACGGGCGCGGCGGTCCGCCCGAGGGCCCGATCGTGCTCGAGGGACCGCGAGGCCCGCCGGCCGGCGGGCCTCGCGGTCCCGTGCGCCCGACCGCGTGCCCGGGGGCGCGGGGCTACGCCCGCGCGAGGAGCGCGGCCAGCACGCCGAGCCCGAAGAGCTCGCGCTTGCCGTCCGCGATCTTCGCCGCGGCGTTGCGGCGGTGGTCCTCGAGGAGGCGCAGGGCGCCCGCGGGGTCGCTCACCTGCGGCAGGTGCTTGCGCGCGGCGGGGAACCGCAGCGGGACGGCGTCGTCGTGCAGGAGCACCGTCAGGATCGGGACCGCGGCCCGCAGCGCGGCCTGCGGCGCGTCGCCGAGGCCGTCGCGGAGGGCCGCGCGCGACGCGAGGACCAGGGCGACGTCGCTCCCCTCCGCGGTGGGCCAGCGCTCGATGCGGTGCGCCGCCATCAACCGCTCGACCTCCGCCGCGAACGCCCGGTCGTCGGGATGGTGCACGAAGTGGACGCGCATCAACGCTCCCCGGAGAGGTCGGTGGGACGGGCGATCGGCATCCGCCAGCCGATCCCGAAGGCGAGGGGCGAGACCTTGAGGCCCGGCGCCATCTGCCGTCGCTTGTACTCGCTCCGCTCGACGAGCCGCAGCACCTTCGTGGCGACGGCGCGGTCCTCGCCGGCGGCGACGAGCTCCTCGAGCGAGACGCCGCGCTCGACGCGGGCCCGCAGGATCCGGTCGAGGACCTCGTACGGCGGCAGCGAGTCCTGGTCGGTCTGGTTCGGGCGCAGCTCGGCCGACGGCGGCCGCGAGATCGTGAAGGGCGGAATGAGCTCGCGCTCGCGGTTCAGCGTCGCGGCGAGGCGGTAGACCTGCGTCTTCCACACGTCGGCGATCACGGCGAGGCCGCCGCACATGTCGCCGTAGAGCGTGCAGTAGCCCACGGCCAGCTCGCTCTTGTTGCCGGTCGTGAGCACGAGGTGGCCGTGTTTGTTCGAGAGCGCCATCAGGACCGTGCCGCGGGCGCGGGCCTGCAGGTTCTCCTCGGTGGTGTCGAAGGGCTTGCCGCCGAAGTGCGGGGCGAGCGACGCGCGGAACGCGTCGTAGGCCGGGCCGATGGGGACGACGTGGTAGGGAAGCCCCGCGCGCTCGGCGAGCGCCCGCGCGTCGGCCTCGCTGGCGGGCGACGAGAACGGACCGGGCATCGCGACCGCGTGGACGGCACCGGGGCCGAGGGCCTCCGCGGCGAGGCAGGCGGTCACCGCGGAGTCGATGCCGCCGGAGAGGCCGAGGACGGCCGTGCGGAAGCCGGTCTTCGCGGCGTAGTCGCGGATGCCCAGCACGAGGGCGCGGCGGAGGATGTCCACCTCGTCGCGCGGCGGGACCGCGATCGGCGGCGCGCCGGGCAGCTCGACGACGGCGAAGTCCTCCTCGAAGGAGGCGAGGCGCGCGACGAGCCGGCCCTCGGCGTCGTACGCGGCGCTCCGGCCGTCGAAGAGGACGTCGTCGTTCCCGCCGACGAGGTGGCACGCGACGATCGGGCGGCGGATGCGCTTGGCGGCGTCGGAGAAGACGCGACGGCGGTGTTCGTCCTTGCCGAGGTGCCACGGCGACGCGGTCAGGTTGACGACGATCTCGGCGCCGGCGCGGACGAGGTCGCCGAGCGGGTCCACGTCGTACAGGCGGCGGCCGTCCACGAGGTCCTGGGCCCAGACGTCCTCGCAGATCGACAGGCCGACCCGGCGCCCGCCGACGTCGATGACCACCGGCCGGTCCCCGGAGGCGAAGTACCGGGCCTCGTCGAACACGTCGTAGGTCGGGAGCAGGCGCTTGGCGTAGACCTTGTCCACCCGCCCGCCGCGCAACAGGACCGCCGCGTTGAAGAGCGCGCGGCCGGTCGAGGCCGGATTGCGGACGGCCGTCCCGACGAGGGTGGGCGGGCAGCCGGCGAGGTCGCGGGCGAGCCCGGCCACGGCCGCCTCGGCCGCTCGGACGACGCCGTCCCGCAGCAGGAGGTCACGGGGGGGGTACCCCAGGACGGCCAGCTCGGGGAGCAGGACGAGGTCCACCCCGGCGGCCCGGCCGCGCTCGGCCGCGGCCCGGATCCGGGCGGTGTTCCCCGCCACGTCCCCGGCGGTGGTGTTGATCTGGGCCAGGGCGATCTTCACGGCGGACCTCGAGAACGGGGCGGCGAGTCTATCCGGGGCGGGGCGGGGCCGTCGGTCCGTCCGACGGGCCCGTGCGGCTTGACTCCCCCTCCCTCGCCGGTATCACTACGCGCCCTCGACCGGCCCCCCCGGAGACGTGTGATGTTCCAGCTCGGCGACCCGCAGTCCCTCGACCTCTCCGCCGTCCTCGCCGCCGACGCGTCGGCCTTCGGCGGCGCCGCGCCCGCGTCGTCGGACACGTTCCCCGCGGCCCTCCTCGAGTGGCTCCTCGGCCCCCGCCGCAAGAAGAAGGAGGAGGAGGAAGAGGAGGAGCCGGCCGAGAAGGAGGAGGAAGAGGAAGAGGACGACGAGGACGAGGAGGACGAAGAGGACGAGGACGACGACGAGCTCGAGGACGACGAGGAGGCCGAGGACGAGGAGGAAGAGGACGATCTCGACGAGGAAGAGGAAGAGGAAGAAGAGGACGACGAGGAGCTCGACGACGAAGAGGACGACGACCTCGACGACGACGAGGACGAGGACGACGACGAGGACGAGGACGAGGACGAAGAGGACGACGACGACGACGAGGACGACTTCGGCGGCGACGACGACGACTTCTAGTCCCCGGGCCCCGTCCGGCCTCGCGCGCCCGGCGCTCCCTCGAGGGGGGCGCCGGGCGCGTTCGTGTCCGGCGGCGCGTCCGGCCGGGCCGGCGGCCGCCGCGCGCGGACGTCGGCATGCCCCCCGCGGACCGGTCCTCGGTCGGGTCCGGGGACCGCGAGGCCCGGCGCGCGCCGGCTCGACGCGGCGTCGAGGCGGCCCCGCGACCGCGTCCCGACCGCTTCAGGACCGCGGCACGACGGGCACGACCGCGCCGCGGGGCGTCAGCGCTTCGGCGGCGCGGGCGGGATCGGCTCGTGCAGCAGGCGGAGGATCGTCTCGCCGTACCGGGCCGCGCGCTTCGCGCCGACGTCGGGGTGCGTCGCGAGCGCCTCGACGGACGTCGGGGGCGTCTCGAGGAGGGCGCGCATCGCGACGTTCGGCAGCACGACCACGTTCGGGACGTTGCGGCGCTTCGCTTCCTCGGTGCGCCAGGTGCGGATGCGGTCCTCGAGGGTGCGGAGCACGTCGGCGCGGGCCCGCTCCTCGGGCGTCCGCCGCGGCCGCTCGGGGGCCGGCGGCGCCTCGCCGCGGGCCGCCGCCTCGGCGCCCGCCCGCACCACGTCGAGGACCGCGGGCCCGTCGCCCGCGCGGAGCACCGAGTGCGTGCCCTCGACGCCGGACAGCGCGCCCTCGCTGGTCGGGGCCGCCGCCGCGATCGCGACGAGGGTGCCGTCGTTCATCACGCGGAACCGCGGCACGTCGTGGGCCTTCGCGCGCTCGTCGCGCCAGGCCCACAGCCGCACCGCGATGGCGCGGCCGCGCGCGTCGAGCTTGTCGGCGTCCTTCGCCTCGCGCCACGCCTCGGGGTCGTCCACCGGCGCGACGCCCTTGCGCTCCGCGAGCCGTCGGAACTCGATCGCGGCCTCCTCCTCGAGGTCGGCGTCCCGGAGCCGGATCGCGAGCCGCTCCCGCAGGTCGAGGAGGAACCGCGTGTCGCCGCGGAGGTACTCGAGGTGCGACGGCGTGAACGGCCGCTTCGCCCAGTCCGACGTCTGGTACTTCTTCGACAGGACGACGCCGTGCGCCGCCTCGACGAGGGCCGCGAGGCCCACCTTGGGGTCGCCGAGGAGCGTCGCCGCGATCATCGTGTCGAAGACGCGCCGGAAGCGGAACCCGCGCTCGCGCGACAGCATCGCGACGTCGTAGTCGCCGCCGTGGAAGACGACCTCGACGTCGTCGCGGTCCACCAGCGCGCGCAGCGGGTCGAGGTCCGGCACGACGAGCGGGTCGACGATCGCGTCGAGCCCCGGCGCCGACAGCTGCACCACGCAGACCCGCTCGCGGAACGCGTGCAGCGAGTTCGCCTCGGTGTCGAGCGCGATCCTCGGCTCGGGCGCGAGGCGGTCCACGAGCCGCAGGAGGCCCTCGGCCGTCTCCACCACCACGAGCTCGTTCGTCGCGTCCGTCACGGGGCGTCCTCCGGGAGCTTGCGGTCGCCGTACCCGAACAGGGCCAGGTAGCCCTCGGCGGTCCGGCGCATGGCGGCGGGGTCGTCGGCGTGCCGGAGCGCGCGCGTGAGCGACTTCACCGCGTCGTCCGGTCGCTGCAGGCGCAGCTCGTACCAGCCCTTCAGCCGCCACGCCTCCGCGTTCGTCGGCAGGCCGAGCGTGGCGTCGCGGGCGGCGTCCAGGCCGGCCTGGCGGTTGTCGTCGACGCCGCGGCGCGCGACCCTGAGGCGCTCCGCGCCCCAGGTGGCCTCGGCCTCCCGCAGCAGCTTCTCGACCCGGGTCACCTCCGGCGGCTCCTCGACGCTCGGCGGCGCGGTGTTGATCTCGAGCTCGCGCAGCTTGCGGAGGGCCTCGCGGTCGGTCGGGAGCTCCGGGGCGGCGCGCAGCGCGTCGCGGGCCTCGATCGCGAGCGGCGTCGGCTCCGCGACGAGCAGCCGGCGCGCGAGCTGCATCGCCGTGCCCGCGGGGGCCCGCGGCGCGCGCGCGGCGACCGCCGCCCGGAACGCCTCCAGCGCGGCCGTCTCGTCGCCGGCGGCCATGAGCGCGCGGGCGTAGTGCGCGCGGATCGGTCCGTGGTCGGGGTGCTTCGCGACGAGCTCCGCGCCCTCGGCGACCGCCCGCGCCGCGTCGCCGTGGTCCGCGAGCGCGCCGAGGCGCTCGGTCCGCAGCGCGACGTCGTCGGGCGACGCGCGCACGGCGGCGTCGAGGAGCGCGATGGCGTCGGCGCGCAGCCGCCGAGCCTCGTCGCGCTTCCCCTCGTCGTCCTTCGTCTTCGCCTCCGCGAGCCGCGCGCGGGCCCGGGCGCGCTGTCCGAGGGCTCCGCCGTCGAAGGGCGCCTTCCGCGTGAGGCGCCACGCCTCCGCCGCGCCGCCGACCTCGACGGAGCGCATCGCCGTCGAGGCCAGCACGGCGTCGCGCAGGGGCGCGTCGGGCAGGATCGAGGCGAAGTCCGGCGGGTAGGCGGACGCGAGGGCCGCGTAGATGGCCGACTTCTCCGCGTTGCGCTCGGAGTACGTCCGCTCGCCGAGGAAGATCGACCGCGCGAGGCCGAGCTCGAGCCGGGGGTCGTCGTCCGTCGAGGGGACGGCGTCCGGCCCGAGCACCTTCGCGAGGCCGGGGCCGTCGAGCACCAGGCGCCGCAGCACGTCCTCGACGCCGGTGATGCCGGCGGCCCGCGCGCGCACGCCGACGGCCGCGCGGTCGAGCGCGTTCCGCCAGCGCAGCGTGTGCACGACGGGCGGCTCCAGGAAGCCGACGAGCAGCACCTCGTCGTTGTAGAGGAGCACCCAGCTGTACGGGAACACGCCCTGCCACGACGCGAGCGCGGTGCGGAACAGCGGCTCGGTCATGTTGAAGATGTTGAGCCACTGCGCGAACACGCCGCCGGGGCGCAGGGCCGCGCGGGCGAGCCGGTACGCGTCGCGCGTGAACAGGTGGCCCGCGCCCGGCACCCAGGGGTGGCTCGGCTGCGACACGACGAGGTCGTACGCGCCGCCGCGCGCCGCCGCCTGGCGCAGCAGGATGCGCCCGTCGGTCAGGTGCAGCCGCGCCTTCGGGTCGGTGCGGACGGCCAGCGGGCCGGGCCGGTACTCGTCGACCACGTCGAGCACCGCGGGCTCGATCTCCGCGACGTCCACGCGCGCGAGGTCGGTGGCGAGCAGGGTCTCGACGGTCCAGCCCGCGCCGTGCCCGATCGCGAGCGCGGTCTCCGCGCCCGGGTGGATCAGGTAGGGCACGAGCGCGAGCGCGACCTCGGTCTCCGTGCCGGCGTCGGGGTCCGTCGGCACGATCGTCGACTCGGCGAGCCCGCCCTGGCGGAGCTTCACCGACCCGCGCTCGAGGAGCAGGCCCACCGTGCTCATGACGCCGTCGCGCGGGCGGACGGGCGGATCGTCGGGGCGCCCCGCGGGCGTCGGGTACGTCCCGGCGACCGTCTCGGCGAGGAGGCGGGTCTGCGCGCGGTCGCGCACCGGCAGCTCGGGCGTCCAGCGCCCGAGGAGCACGATCTCCGGCAGCGAGGGCGCGGCGTCCTCGATCGCGCGGACCGCGCCCGGCAGCGACGCGGGGACGAGCGGCAGCGCGATCACGAACGCCGCCCACGCGGGCCGCGGGCCGGGCGCGGCGAGCCAGAGGGCCGCGCCCGCCATCACGCCCAGGCCGCCGAGGAGGAGGAGCGTCGTGGACGGCCCGAGGGCCGGGAGCAGGAGGAACCCGGCCAGGAGGCTCCCGACGACGTTGCCGAGCGTGTTCCACGCGTAGACCGTGCCGGCGGCGCCGGCCGCGCCCTCGACGGACCGGGCCCGCGCCCGCACCGCGAGGGGGTAGGCGAGCGCGAAGAGGAACAGCGGCGGCACCACCGTCAGCAACGCGCCGCGGACCCGCGCCGCGAAGATCGCGTCGGAGGCGGCCGACGTGAGCGCGTCCCACGACGGGGCGGCGGTCCCGGCCGCGGTGGCCGCGCGCTTCATCGCGCCCGTCGTCGCCGAGGCGTCGACGAGCGCGAGGGAGGGCGTCGCGCCGGCGGCGAGCACCGACGCGGTCGTCGCGACGCCGGCGAGCGCGACCACGATCGCGAGGACGAGGTCGGGCCGGCGCGCGCGGTCGGCGAGCACGCCGCCCGCGAGCCCGCCGAGCGCCGTGCCGACCAGCACGCCGACCAGCAGTACCGCGAACCCGAAGACGTGGACGCCCGTGATCGGGTCGAGCAGGCGGAACCACACGACCTCGCCGGCGAGGGCCAGCGCGCCGGTCGCGAACAGCGCCCGAGCGGCGCCCTCGCCGGGCGCGCCGCGGGCGGCGGGAGCGGCGCGCGGGCGGCCGGCGCCGCCGCGTCGTCGGCCTTCGCGGCGCGGCCCGCGACGCCGTCGGCCGCGAGGAGCGCGAGCGCGGCGAGCAGGTTCCCCGCGCCCGCGAGGGCCAGCGCGCCGCGTTCGCCCAGCCGGTCGAGGAGCACGAGGCCGGCCACGGTCCCGCACGCGGCGCCGAACGTGTTGACGCCGTACAGCAGCCCCGTCCACCGCCCGGCGCTCGCGAGCGCGCGCACGCGCCCGCGCACGAGCAGCGGCAGCGTCGCGCCGAGGAACGCGGTCGGCACCACCAGGATCGGCAGCGCCACGAGGGCGGCCGGCCACGCCGACGGGCCCGGGGTCGCGCCGAGGAGCGCGAGCAGCGCGAGGTGCGCGTCGGGAACGACGGCCAGGGCGAACGGCGACAACGCGACGAGGAGGCCCGCGACGCCCTCGCAGACCGCCGCGGCCCGCAGGGGCGAGCGCGCCGTCGGCGCGCGGCGCGACGCGATCGCCGCGCCCAACCCGAGGCCGCCGAGGAACGACGCCGACACGACCGCGAGCGCCTCGGCCGACGTGCCGACGCCGCGGCCGAGCGCGCGGAACCAGATCGTCTCGGCCACCAGCGCGGCGGTGCCCGAGATCCAGGCTGCGAGGAGCAGGAGGGCGGGCATGGCGCTGGAGGATACCGGGCCCGGTGCGGGGGCTCCGACGCGGGGCCGACCGGTGGAACGGCGCGCGCCGCGGCGTCCTTCCGGGCCTCGCGTACCCTTCGCCGGTGCCCGCCGCCCCCGCCCGCCTCCGCCGCCCCGCCGACGCCGTCCCCGGCCTGCTGGCGGCGGTGGCGTTCGGCGTCGGGGCCCCGGCCGCCCAACGCGTCTTCGAGGGCGTCGGCCGGTGGACCGCCGGCGCGTGGATCGCCCTCGCCACCGGCCTGCTCTTCCTCGCCGCGACCCGCCTCGGCTTCCGGGCCCCGCCGCTGGCCGTCGGCACCGACGCCGACCACCGGCGGGGGCGGCTCGCCCTGCTCGCGTCCACGGCCTGCGGGCCCGTGCTCGGCGCGTGGTGCGCCATGCAGGGCCTCGCGCGGCTGACGGCCCACGAGGCGTCGCTGCTGCTCAACCTCGAGACCGTGTTCACGCCGATCCTGGCGGTGCTGGTGTTCCGCGAGCGGCTCTCGCCGCGCCGCTGGGTCGGCGCCGCGTGCGTGCTCGCGGGCGGCATCGCGTGCGCGTTCGCGGTCGGCGGCGACGACGGCGGCGCGTCCCTCGAGGGCGCGCCGTGGATCGCCGCGTCGTGCCTCTGCTGGTCCGCCGACAGCAACCTCCTGCGGTACCTCGTCCACCGCGACCTCCTCGGCGTCGCGCGCGACAAGGGGCTCCTCGGCGGCGCCGCGGCGCTCGCCCTCGCCGCCGCGACGGGCGAGGTGCCGCCGCTGCCGGGCGGCGCGACGCTCGCGTGGGGCGCGCTCGTCGGGCTCGTCGGGTTCGGCGGCGCGCTCGTGGGCTACCTCGCGAGCGTGCGCCGGGTCGGCACCGCGACGACGGGGGCGCTCTTCGGCACCGGGCCGTTCGTGGGGGTGCTCGTGGCGTGGCTCGTGCTCGGCGAGCGGCCGGGCCTCGCGTTCGCCGGGGCGGCCGTCGCCGTCGCGGCCGGGGTCGCCCTGCTGGTGTTCCCGGAGCGCTCGGCCACCGCTTCCGACCCCGGCGGGGCCGCGTAGGCTCGGGCCCATCGCGGAGGTCCCCATGGTCGCGCCCTTCAAGAACGAGCCCTTCACCGACTTCACCCGCCCCGACGCCCGCGAGGCCTTCGAGGAGGCGCTCGAGCGCGTCGACGGCGAGCTCGGCCGCACCTACACGAACGTCATCGACGGCGAGCGCGTCTCGAGCGCCACGTTCGTCGAGACGCACGACCCGTCGGACCCGTCCGTCGTGATCGGCCGCTTCCCGCTCGCGACCGCCGAGGACGCCCGCCGCGCCGTCGAGGCCGCCGACGACGCGTTCCCCGCGTGGGCGGACACGCCGTGGGCCGACCGCGCCCACCTGCTGTTCGAGCTGGCCGACCGGCTGCGGCGCGACAAGCACTACTACAGCGCCTGGATGGTCCGCGAGGTCGGCAAGAACTGGGCCGAGGCCGACGGCGACACCGCCGAGGCCATCGACTTCTGCGAGTACTACGCCCGCGAGGCGCTGCGGTACGCGAAGGGCCTCCCCGTCGTGCAGACGGAGGACCACAACGAGTGCCACTACATCCCGCTCGGCGTGGGCGCGATCATCGCCCCGTGGAACTTCCCGCTCGCGATCCTCTGCGGCATGACGGTCGCCGCGCTCGTCACCGGCAACACGGTCGTCGTGAAGCCCGCCGAGCCGAGCCTGACCATCGGCCGCAAGTTCTTCGAGCTGCTCGAGCAGGTGGGCTTCCCCCGCGGCGTCGCGTCGTTCGTCGCGGGCCAGGGCCGCGTCGCCGGCGCCGAGATGGTCGCGCACCCGCGCACGCGCTTCGTCGCGTTCACGGGCAGCAAGGAGGTCGGGCTGCGCCTCGCCGAGCAGTGCGGCAGGACCGTCCCGGGCCAGCGCTGGATCAAGCGCCTCGTCGCCGAGATGGGCGGCAAGGACGGCATCGTCGTCGACGCCAACGCCGACCTCGACGCGGCCGCGGCCGGCATCGTGGCCTCGGCGTTCGGCTTCCAGGGCCAGAAGTGCTCCGCGTGCTCGCGCGCGATCGTCGTGGCGTCGGTCTACGACGCGGTCCTCGAGAAGGTGATCGCGCGCACGAAGGCGCTCAAGGTCGGCGACCCCTCCGACCCGACGACCAACGTCGGCCCCGTCACCGGCAAGGACCAGTTCGACAAGATCCTCGAGTACATCGAGGTCGGCCGCAAGGAGGGCCGCGTGGTCGTCGGCGGCGGGCGCGCGGGCGACGTCGGGTACTTCATCGAGCCGACGATCGTCGCCGACGTGCCGCCCACGGGCCGGCTCGCGCAGGAGGAGATCTTCGGCCCGGTGCTCGCGTTCATCAAGGCGGCCGACTGGAAGGACGCGCTCGACATCGCGAACAACACCGAGTTCGGCCTCACCGGCGCGGTCTACAGCAAGGACGCGAACCACCTCGCCGAGGCGAAGAAGCGCTTCTACGTCGGCAACCTCTACCTCAACCGCAAGTGCACCGGCGCGCTGGTCGGGGCCCACCCCTTCGGCGGCTACGACATGAGCGGCACGTGCAGCAAGGCCGGCGGCCCGGATTACCTCGGGCTCTTCCTGCAGCAGAAGTCGATCGCCACCCGTCGCGTCTGACGTCCCGCGCGCCCGCCGCGCGCGCCCGCGTCCCACCCTCCGGCTCGCGGTCCCCCTCGCGGGACCGCGAGGCCCGGCCGCCGGCGGGCCCCGCGACGCGACGTCCCGGCCTCCGAGGAGCGCGCGGTCGCGTCAGGCCCGTTCCGGCGGGCGGAGCGACGCCGGGAACACCGCGTCGAGCAGCCGGTCGAACGCCTCCGCCGGGGCGTCGGCGCGCGTGGCCGCCACGTACGCGGCGTAGGTCGCCGGGTCGTCCGCCGGCAGCGTGCGCAGCGTGGCCTTGGGGCCGAAGTGCCAGCGACCGCGCACCGCCGACCACGCCTCCAGCACGAGCGCCAGCACCTCCGCGCGCCGGAACGCCCGCAGCACGGGGTCGGCCTGGCGGATGCGGAGGCGCATCTTGTCGCCCCACGCGAACTCGGCGCGCCGGGCGCCGTCCTCGAGCGCAGGCCGCGGCTGCGCGAGGCGCGCCCGGATCGTCGCGACGAGGCGGGTGCCCGCGTCCGCCGCCTCGGCGAGGACGCGGGCGTCCACGAGCGCCGTCAGGTGGGTCTCGACGAAGCCCGCGAGCCCGGCGTCGTCCACCACGTGGACGTCGAGCGCGAGGCCGCGCCACGGCGTCACGTCGCGCAGCGGGCCCCCCGTCGCGCGGACCGCGAGGACGTCCACGTCGCTCTCCGGCGTCGCGTCGCCGCGCGCCCGGGAGCCGAACAGGACGACCGTGTGCGCGCCGTGCCTGCGCACGAGCTCGGCCACGAGCGCGTCCTCGTCGAGGGTCCGTTCCATCCCCGCGAGCGTACCGGACGCGGCGGCCCGCCGCGCTCGTGACCCGCGTCGCGCCTCGACGCGCCGACCGTGCGGTTCGCCGCCGGGCCGGCGGGTGCGCGCTGGCCCCTGGCATGGAATGCCCGCGAACCGTACGTGGTGCGTGACCCCGCAGGGGCGGCCCTCGCGGCCGCCCGCCCGGTCGCGCCGACGTCGGAGGCTCGCGCCGGCCCTCGCCGGTCCGCGCGGGCCGCCGGGCCTCGCGGTCCCGAGCGCGGGACCGCCTACAGCTGCTGGGTGGACGAGCGCGCCTCGACCTCGGCCTCGACGCGGGCCCAGCGGGCGCCGGCGTCCATCGCGACCTTGGCGTCGGCCTCGGTGTCCACGTCGAAGCAGATGTCCGGGTCGATGACGCCCACGCGGACCGTCTTGGCGCGGTGGCGCAGGAGGATCTCCTTGGCGCCGCTCGCGTCGCCGTGGAGGAAGAACTCGCGCTGCAGCGACCCGGAGTAGACGCCCGGGTGCCCGCCGAGGCCGCGGTAGGTCGGGAGCACGATCTCCGCCCCGCGGATGCGGAAGTCGACGACGAGCTTGTCCACGAGCTCGGGCTTCACGAACGGCACGTCCGCCGGGCAGAGCAGGAAGTCGCGGTCCTTCGCCCACGCCGACTCGAGGCCGACGCGGATCGACGAGATCATCCCCTTGCTCGGGTCGCGGTTCTCGATCACGTGGACCTTGAGGCTCGAGAGCCACTGCCAGGCCGGCTTCTGCTGCGGCCCGACGACGACGAGCACGTCGCCGACCTTGCTCGCCTTGCTGAACACCGACACGGTGCGCTGGAGCATCGGCATCCCGCCGAGGTCGAGCAGCAGCTTGTCGTGCCCCATGCGCGTGGAGCCGCCCGCGGCGAGGATGATCGCGGTGGGCTGGCCGACGCTGACGGACATCCCCCCCAGTGTACCGGGGGGACGACGGTCCCGCCCCGGGTACCCTGCCGCCGCCCCCGGAGACGCCCATGGACCTCTTGGCCGACTTCGACGCCGTGCGCGGCGCCGCTCCCGACAAGCTGCGGAAGGTCAACCTCTTCGAGACCCCGCGCTGCTTCTGCGACGTCTACGTGCTGGGACCGGGACAGTCCCAGGCCGCCCACGTCCACGCGGGGTCGGACAAGGTGTACGCGGTGCTCTCGGGCCGCGGCCGCGTCCGCGTGGGCGACGCGGTCCACGAGGTCCGCGCGGGGCACGCGGTCTTCTGCCCGGCGGGTGCGTCCCACGGCGTCGAGAACCCCGGCGGCGACGAGCTGCGCTTGCTCGTCTTCATGGCGCCGCACCCCAAGCCCCCGTCCGCGTAGTCCCCGCCGCGCGCCCGCCGCCGCGCGCCGCAGGCGAGGCCATGGGGCGGGCTCGGGACCGGCGGCGGGACCGGCGCCCGTGTTGGGTAGGCTCGTGGGCGGGCCCGCGTCGGGGCCCACGGAGGGCGTGCCATGGCGCTGAAGGTCGGCGTGATCCTGTCGGGCTGCGGTCACCGGGACGGCACGGAGATCCGCGAGGCGGTGCTCACGCTCCTCGCGCTCGACCGCGCGGGCGCCGAGGCCGTCTGCTTCGCCCCGGACATCCCGCAGAACCGGGTCGTCGACCACTTCCGCGGCAAGGTCGTGCCCGGCGAGACGCGCAACGTGCTCGTCGAGGCCGCGCGCATCGCCCGCGGCAAGATCGCCGACCTGAAGAGCGCGAAGGCGAAGGACCTCGACGCGGTGATCCTGCCCGGCGGGTACGGCGCGGCGCTCAACCTCTCGTCGTTCGCCGAGCAGGGCGCCGAGGCGACCGTGCTGCCGGACGTCGCGGCGCTCCTGAAGGCCATGCACGCGGCGAAGAAGCCCATCGGCGCCATCTGCATCGCGCCCGCCGTCGTCGCGAAGGCGCTGGGCCACCTCCACCCGCGCCTCACGATCGGCGACGACCCGGGCACCGCCGCCGCCGTCACCGCCTGCGGCGCCGTCCACGAGAACTGCCCCGTCGAGACGTTCGTCGTGGACCGCGCGAACCGCGTGGTGACCACGCCGGCGTACATGTACGACGCGTCCCTCCGTGGGGTCGCCGAGGGCATCGAGCGCTGCGTCGCCGAAGTCCTCGCCCTCGCCGCCGGCCGCTGAGAGGGCGCCGGGGCGCCCGGGGCCGCCGTTCGACCCTCGCGTGCAGCCGTGCCGGCCGCACGGCGGTCCGGGACCTCCGCCCGGCCCGCTGCGGGGTGCACGAAGGGGGACCTAGGTCCCCCTTCGGCGTGGCCCTCGGTTTGCTACCCAGATCCCTGCCATGCGCCGAACCCTCTTCCTTGCCGCGATTGCCGTCCTCGGAGTGGCCGCCTGGGCCGTTGCTCGGTATTCCGGTCCGACACACCTGTCGGCCCGTCTTACGTCGCCGACGACCCCCGGGAACGCCGCGAGCCGCTGACGGGCGGGCCCCCGCGCGGGCCTTCCGTCCCGCTCCCCCGACCGCGCCCGAGCGGTTTCCCGGCCGTGCCCCCGGTGGGGGCCGACTCCGACGCTCCCGCGGGCCGCGCCGCCCCGCCGAAACGTGCCGACGTTCCGGACCCGGGTATCACGGACCGTCGGAGGCCCCATGCCCGTCACCGAAGCCCAGGTCCGTCAGGCGCTCACGTCGGTCGTCGATCCCGACCTGCACCGCGACATCGTGTCCCTGGGGTTCGTGAAGGCCGTCGAGATCGTCGGCGGCAAGGTCAACGTCCGCATCGAGCTGACGACGCCGGCCTGCCCGGTGAAGGACCAGCTGAAGGCCCAGGCCGAGGAGGCGATCCGCCGCGTGCCCGGCGTCACGTCGGTCGTCGCGGAGATGACGGCGAACGTGAAGGGCAACGGCCGCCTCCCCATGGCCGGCGACCCGGCCCCGCAGGTGAAGAACTTCATCGCGGTCGGCGCCGGCAAGGGCGGCGTGGGCAAGTCCACCGTCGCGGTGAACCTCGCGATCGCGCTGCGCCAGACCGGCGCGTCGGTCGGCCTGATGGACGCCGACGTCTACGGCCCGTCGATCCCGAAGATGCTCGGCAACGAGCGACGGCCCGAGGCCATCGACGACAAGCACGTGAAGCCCAACGAGGCGCACGGCCTCAAGATGATGTCGATGGGGCTCGTGCTCGACCCCAACAAGGCCGTCGTGTGGCGCGGCCCGATCGTCCACACGGCGATCCGGCAGTTCCTCGCCGACGTCGTCTGGGGCCCGCTCGACTACCTCGTCATCGACCTGCCGCCGGGCACCGGCGACGTGCCGCTCTCGCTCGCGCAGACGGTGCCGGTGACGGGCGCGGTCGTGGTCTGCACGCCGCAGGACGTCGCGCTGCTCGACGTGAAGAAGGCCGTCGGCATGTTCCGCACGCTGAAGATCCCGATCCTCGGCCTCGTCGAGAACATGTCGTTCTACGCGTGCCCGTCGTGCGGCCACCGCGACGACATCTTCGGCCACGGCGGCGCCGAGGCCTACGCGCGCAGCGAGGGGATCCCATTCCTCGGCGGCATCCCGCTCCACGCGCAGGTGCGCGTCGGCGGCGACGCGGGGATGCCGGCGTCGATCGACCCGAAGGCGCCCGAGGCCGTGAAGGCCGCGTTCCGCACCGTCGCGAACGAGCTGGCGCGCCAGGTGAGCATCCTCAACCTCGCGAAGCCCGTGACGGGCACCCTCGAGGTCACGGGCTGAGGCGCCGTCACGAAACAAGATGGTCCGATCCGAGGCCGTGCGCCGGGGCGCGCAGCGCAAGGAACGACGAGGATCGCGGGTTCCCGACCCGCTGACGAGGAGTGACGCCGCGCGGCGCGCCCCGCCGCCGGCCGAGATCGACTCGGTTGTCTCGTGACAAGCCCTGACCCGGGGGGCGGTCGGGCGCGGGGGACCGCGAGGCCCGGTGGCCGGCGGGTGAATCCCGCCGGCGGGCCGGCGGTACGGTGAGCACTCCCCGGAGGCTCCCCATGGCCCTGCCCGCTGCCGCCCACGTCGTCGCCTGGCTCGCGCTCGGCGGCTCCGCCCTCTACGTCGCCGCGCAGAACCGCGACCTTGCCGCCCGCCTCGAGCGCATGGAGTCGGCGCAGGCCGAGGCGCCCGCCGCCGGCGCGGGGAGCCCCGCGCCCGCGCCCCTCGCCGGCAGCAAGGAGATCGTCGCCGTGCGCGCGCAGGCCGACGACGCGACGCGCCGCGCCGAGGTGCTGACCGCCGAGCTCAACAAGCTGCGCAGCGACCACGACCGGCTGCTCGCGACGGTCCTGGCGATGCCCGAGGGGGCGAAGGCCGAGGCGACGTCGTCGAAGTTCGTGGAGCGGCCCGGCTTCGAGGACGCCGTGCGCGGCGTCGTGGACCGCTACGCGATGGAGCACAAGTTCCGCGACACGCTGAAGAAGGCGACGGGGCCGCTGGTGCCGAAGAAGCCGAAGTACGAGGAGCTGGCGAAGGCGCTGAAGCTCGACGGCCCGCAGACCGCTCGGTTCGAGCAGGACATCCGTTCCATCCAGACGGAGCTCTTCGAGATCCTGCAGATCCCGCGCGACGACGGCTTCGTGCCGCTCGAGGAGATCCAGGCCGCGGAGCAGTACCCCGAGGGCAGCCCGAAGAAGGCCGAGGCCTTCCTGAAGCTCTTCAAGGCGACGATCCCGGGCACGCAGGAGACCTACCTCGAGCGCGCGGTGGCGCTGGTCGCGCGCGTGAAGGACGGGACGAAGGCGTATCTCCAGGACGAGCAGCGGGGGCTGTTGGACACCCTCGATCTTGACTGGTTTGGCATCCAAATGCCCTAGGCGACCGAGGGGGCGGAGGGCCGAGACTTCGCGCTCGCGGGGCTCGCGTACGGAGGAAGTACGCGTCGCCCCGCGAGCGCTCGTGCGGCCCTGCGCCCCCTCGGTCGCAGACGTCGGACCACGGAAGAGAAGGATGGAGGAGGAGAGAGGGAGAGAGGGAGAGCGGGTAGGCACGCGGTCCCCTCCCCGGGACGCGAGGCCCGGCGGCCGGCGGGGTCCCCGGGGGGAGGCACGCGGGAGCGGTTTGCGTTCTCATGGGCGCATGGCCGGATCGCCCCCCCACGGTCGTCGCGTCGCGGGCCGGGCCTCGCGGTCCCTCGCGCGGTTCGGCGCCTTCGTCGCGGTCGCGATGCTGGCCTGCGGGGGAAGCCGAGCGCCGGCACGGGCCGATTCGATCGCGGACCGCGAGGGGATGCTGGGGCGGGTCGGCGTGCCCGACGACCTGCGGCCGAAGATCCACCGCGCGATCGACACGGGCGCGGTGTGGCTGGCGCGGCACGTCGAGAAGGACGGCACGCTGCGCTTCGACGGCCCGAAGCGACCGTTCGCCGACGACGGCGTCAGCGCGCTCGTGACGCTCGCGATGGCCCACGCCCGGACGCCGGCCGCGTTCCCCGCGGCGCGGCTCGCGACGGCGCGGTTGTTCGGGCTCTCCGCGAACGGGCGCGTCGACGGCCCCGGCCGCCTGGGCGCGGGGACGTACCAGACCTACGTCTGCGGGATCCTCGGCCTGCTCGCCGCCGACGCGGACCTCGCGGTGCCGCGGGTCCGCGCGGCGGAGCTGGCCGCGTTGTTCGAGCGCGGGCAGGACCACGACTCCGGATGGTGGGGATATGCCCTCACCTCGTCGGGGGGCCAGATCTCGCGCCTCCGTGCCGGCCCGGCCGCACCCGCGGCGATCCCGACCGTCCTCAACCTCTCGACGACGCAGTTCGCGGCGCTCGGCGCGCGCGCGGTCGGGGTGGCGGGCGCGCCCGTGGCCCTCGACCTGTGGCGTCGGCACGCGGACGGGCTGTGCGCGACGCAGACCGACGACGGCTCGTGGACGTACGGCCTGTCGCGCGCGGCGACGTCGGGCTACCCGAACGGCACCTACATGGGCCTCGCGAGCCTCGTGCTCGCGGAGGCGGCGCTCGCCGGGCGCGTCGAGGACGCGCCGTTGCTGAAGCGGGTCGCGGTGGCGCGCCTGAAGGGCATCGCCGCGCTGCGGCGCGACGTCGACGCGCAGCTCGGCGCATTGCGCCCCGCGAAGGGCGGCTTCGCGCCGCCGCTCGACGGGTACAGCCTGTACGCGCTCGAGAAGGCGTGCGTGTTCGCGGGCGTCGAGCAGGTCGCGGGGGGATCGTGGTACGTGCGGCTCGCCGAGGCGGTCGTCGCGCGGCAGGACGAGGACGGCTCGTGGGGACGCGACCCGATCCAGACGTCGTTCCTCGTCCTCTTCCTGGCCCGTTCCCCCGAGCGTTCCGCGCCCGTCACGACGGTGACCGACCCGCCGCGCCCGGCGCGCCCCGCCGCCCCGACGACGCCCTCCGAACCCTCGACGCCGACGCCACGCTGACGACGCGCCCGACGCCGTCGTGCGTCTCGATCGAAGGCCCGTGGCCCCGTTCGGTGCCCGCGCCCCCGCCGCCACGCCCATCGCCGTGACCGGCGGGCGGCCACAAGGGCCGCGCCCTACGGATCACGTCCCACGAGCGATTCCCGTGCATCGCATCGCATCTTCGCGATTCGGCGCCCGCACCGAGACGCGCCCCCGCCGCCACGCCCATCGCCGTGACCGGCGGGCGGCCACAGGGGCCGCGCCCTACGGCATCCGCCTCCGTCTCCGTCCCTTCCCTCTCTCCTCCTCCATCCTTCTCTTCCGTGGTCCGACGTCTGCGACCGAGGGGGCGCAGGGCCGCACGAGCGCTCGCGGGGCGACGCGTACTTCCTCCGTACGCGAGCCCCGCGAGCGCGACGTCTCGGCCCTCCGCCCCCTCGGTCGCCCTCGGTTGCCGTCGTCAGAGGTCGACAGCCTCTCCCATCTTCGGGATGTGGGTCGTCAGCCCCAGCTTGTCGCCGATCAGCTTCGCGAACGCCGCGAGCGACGGCGGCTCGCCGTGACAGAGGAAGACCTTCGCCGTCGGGCCGCCGCACCGGCCGAGCCAGTCGAGCATGTCGGACTGGCCGCCGTGCGCCGAGAAGCCGCCGAGCGTGTGCACCGACGCGCGGACGGGCACCTGGTGCCCGCGGATGTAGACCTGCGGCGCGCGGTCCACGAGGCGGCGGCCGAGCGTGCCGGGCGCCTGGTAGCCGACGATCGCCACCTTCGTGGACGGGCGCGGGAGCAGGCCCTCGAGGTGCCCGACGACGCGGCCGCTCTGGCACATGCCGCTCGACGCGATGATGACGGCGTTCGTGGCCTCGCGCGTGAGGCGCTCGCTCTCGACGTGCGACGAGACGAACGAGAGCCCGGGGAAGTCGAACGGGTCGTCGCCGCGCTTGAGCAGGCCCTTCGCGTCGTCGTCGTAGACGGCCGTGTTGCCCTGGAAGACCGCGGTCAGCCGCGTGGCCATGGGGCTGTCCACGTACACCTTGAGGCGCGCGAGCCTGCCCTGGTTCTTCCAGCCGTTGATGTGGTAGAGCAGGTCCTGCGTGCGGCCGAGCGCGAACGCCGGCACCAGCACGATGCCCTCGCCGCGGTCCGCGGACTCGAGGAGCTCGAGCAGCTCGGCGAGGCTCGCCTCGCCCGACTTGTGGTCGCGGTCGCCGTAGGTGGACTCGATCTGCACGAAGTCGGCGCGGGGGAACGGCGTCGGATCGGCCACGACGGGGCGGTGGGGGGCGCCGACGTCGCCGGAGACGCCGAACACGACCTTGCGGTCGCCCTCCTTCATCGCGACCAGCGCGTGGGCGCTGCCGAGGATGTGGCCGGCGTCGGAGAGCGTGAGCGCCATGGAGCGCGTGACGGGCGTCGGGACGCCGTAGCGCACCGGCCGCATCAGCTCGAGGATGCGCGCGACCTCCTTCTCGCCGTAGGAGGGCGGCGGGCCGCCGCGTCGGCGGTGGTCCTCCTCCTGGATCTTCGCGGCGTCGGCCAGCATCACGGCGGCGAGCTCGGCCGTGGCGCGCGTGCAGAAGACCGGCCCGCGGAAGCCCCGCGTCACGAGGAGCGGGGCGCGGCCGATGTGGTCGATGTGCGCGTGGGTGAGCACCAGCGCGTCGATGCCCGCGGGGTCGAAGCCGAGCCCGTGGCCGCGGTTGCGGCGCTCGAGGTCGTCGTCGCCCTGGAACTGGCCGCAGTCCACCAGGATGCGGGTCCCGTCGGCCTCGAGGAGGGTGCAGGAACCTGTGACCGTCTCGGCGGCCCCGTGGAATGCGACGCGCATGCCGAGAGGGTACGCGGCCGGAAGGCCCGCCGGAACGGTCCGCCGCGTTGGCGCTGTCGCCCGCCCGTCGGCGCGGGCACAATCCCCCGCGTGCGCCAGCCCTCGCTCCCCCGCCTGCGTTGCCCGGTCTGCCTGCGCGGGGGCGTCGAGGCCCCCTTCGAGGTGGACGCGACGCGCGTCGGCGGCGGCGAGGACGGGGGCCGCCCGGGCGAGCTGCTCGAGGCCTTCCTCGTGTGCGCCCGCTGCCGCGCCGTGCGGCCCGTGTTCGGCGGCGTCGGCGTGCTCGTCGCCGACCTCGACGCGCACCTCGACGCCCACGGCAACGTCTACCGCCGCGCGCCCATCGCCGACCCGCGCGTGACGCGGTACGTGCTCGGCCGCGCCGGCTCCGGGGGCGACGTCGTGCCGTTCGCCGAGGTCGTCGATCGGTACGGCGACCTGCTCCCGCCGGCGCCCGAGGCGCCCGACCTGTCGCGCGCGCCGTCGGCCTACGACGCCGCGCTCGCCGCGTGGCTCGCGACGGGGCCGCGCCCGCCCGCGCCCGCGCTCGAGATCGGCTGCGGCGTCGGCCGCGGCACGTTCGTCCTCGCGGCCCGGACGGGCGACGCGACGGGGATCGACCGCAGCGTCGCGCGCGTGCGCCGCGCGCGCAACGTCGCGACGACCGTCGAATTCCACCTCCCGATCCGCCCCGGCGCGCGCGTCGAGACGCCCATCGACCTCGCGAAGCTCGCGCGCGACGACGTCGACTTCGTGGTGGCGGGCCCCGACCCGCTGCCGTTCGCGTCGGCCTCCTTCCACGTCGTCGTGCTCCGTCACGGCGACGGCGACGGCCCCTGGCCCGACGCGGAGGCCGCGCTCGCGGAGGCCCGGCGCGTGCTCGCGCCCGGCGGGCGGCTGCTCCGCGAGGCGGGGCCGGGCGGCGCCCTGGAGGAGGTCGGCCCGACCCTCGGGACCGCGAGGCCCGCGCGGTGATCGCCTCCCGCGAGCTGCGGCCGGCGCTCCACGCCGCGACGGGGCTCGTCGCGCTGCTGCTCGGCGTGCTCCCGCGGCCGCTCGAGCTCGCGGGCGCCGCCGTCGGCCTGCTCGCGGGGTGGGTCGTGATCCCGTGCTCGCCGCTCGAGGCGCGGCTGCGGCGGCCCGGCGAGCCGTTCCTCGGCGGGCTCCGCACCTACCCGCTCGCCGTCGCCGGGCTGATCGTCGCGTTGCCCGACACGCTCGCGGCCGTCGGGTGGGCGGTCTTCGCGTGGGGCGACGCTGCGGCGAGCGTGGTGGGGCGCCACGTCCCGGCGCCGGCGCTGTTCGGACACCGCAAGGCGACGTGGTCGGGGTCGCTCGCGTTCCTCGTCGTCGGCGCCGCGGTCGGGTGGGGGATCGGGGCGGTCGTCGCCGCGACCGGCGGCGTCCCCTGCCCGTCGGGGGCCCGCATCGCCGCCGCCGCGCTCGCCGCCACGCTCGTCGACCTCGTGCCGATCCCGCCGGACGACAACCTGCCCCACGCCGCTGCCGCGGGCCTCGCGTTGGCGTTCCTGCCGTTCTGACCCCGGGCGCGGCGGGGAGCCCCGTGCGCGGCCCTCTACACTGATGGGCCCCGGAGGTCCCATGCGTCCGTCCGTCCGCGCCGCCGTCGTCGCCGCCCTCGTGACCCTCGCGTCCTCCACCCGGGGCGCCCGGGCGGCCGACGCGCCGGCGCCGGCGCCCGCGCCCTCCCCCGCGCCCGCCGCGCCGCCGCCGACCGTCGCGGTGCCGCGCGTGGACGGCCTCGAGCTCGACGGGAAGCTCTCGGACGCGGGCTGGGCGAAGGCCGTCGAGCTGCCGAGCGAGGCCCCGCCGCCGGCGGCCGCCGGCGCGAAGCCCCCGCCGCGGACGACGGTGCGCCTGGCCGCGTCGGGCGGGCGTCTCTTCGTCGGCGTCGAGGTGACCGAGCCCGTGGGGTTCGCGTGCGGCGTGCGCGGGTTCGTGGCCGCCGACGGGACGAGCTCGCTCGGGTCCGCGACGGGCTTCGCGTACATGCCGCAGGACGCGCGCGGCCCGCGGTACGTGGCGCGCGGCGTCGCGGGCGACGGCCGGGCCGCCTACCGCGTGGTCGGCGCGATGGACGCGTCGCAGCCCGGGCGCTGGAGCGTCGAGGTCGCGGTCCCGTTCGCCGACCTCGGCCTGCCGTCGGACACGACGGCGCTGAAGCTCGCCGTCACGGCCTCGCGCCGCCAGCCGAACGTGCTCGTCGCGGCGCCGCCGGGCAGCGCGTTCGCGACCCTCGACACGTTCGCGACGCTCACGGCCCCCGAGGGGGGCTGGACCGCCGGCGCCGCCGTCGCGCTCGACGGCAAGGCTCTCGCGGCGGAGGACGCCGTCGACAAGCAGCGCATCGGGCACTGGCAGGCGTTCGTGAAGCTGTTCAACGAGGCGCTGCAGACGGGCGTCGGCACGAAGGACGCCATCCTCGCGCCGCTCGACCGCGCGATCGCCGCGCGTCCCGACCTCGCGGTGCTCCACCTCGCGAAGGGCGAGGTCCTCGGCAAGCTCGGGGACCCCGCCGGCGCGAAGCAGGCGTTCGCGGCGGGCCTCGCGTTGGTCCCGACGATGCCCGAGGCCCGGTGGTCGCTGGCCCAGCTCGAGATCGGCGAGTGGATCGAGCCCGCCGACACCGAGCCCAGCGACTACGCCGGCACGTTCGCGCGGCTCGCCGACGTGCGCAAGGGACGCTCGCCCGACGACCCCGCGACGGGGCTCGCCGAGGCCGTGCTCCGGTACCGCTCGGGCGAGTTCGACAAGGCGGTGCCGCTGTTCGACGCGGTGCTCGGCGTGTTCCCCGTCGGCGACGACACCGTCGCGATGGCGGCCGCGTCGCGCCGGTACCCCGAGGCGTTCGCGCAGGAGCTCTCGTTCCGCAAGCGCGACGAGCAGGCGAAGCTGCCGCGGGCGCGCCTCGAGACGTCGAAGGGCGCCGTCGTCGTCGAGCTGTTCGAGGACGACGCGCCGAACACCGTCGCCAACTTCGTGTGGCTCGCCGACGCCAAGTTCTACGACGGGACCGTCTTCCACCGGGTGGTGCCGTTCTTCATGGCCCAGGGCGGCGACCCGTTCTCCGCGACGCCCGACGACCCGCGCGTCGGCAAGGGCGGCCCCGGCTACGCGATCCCGACGGAGGCGAACCGCCGCCGGCCGTTCCGCGGCGTGATCGCGATGGCGCACGCCCGCCGCGACGACGAGGGGAGCCAGTTCTTCCTCACCACCGGCACGTCGGCCCACCTCGAGCGCGACTACACCGTCTTCGGGCGGATCGTGGAGGGCCAGGACGTCGCCGAGCGGCTCGTCCGCGGCGACCGGCTGATCAAGGTCGAGGTCGTCGCGCGCCGCGACCACCCGTACCAGCCGACGACCGTGGCGGGGCTGCCGGCCCCGGCGCCCAAGGCGAGCGCCCCCGAGCCGAAGCCCCCGACGCCCGCGCCGAAGTGACCGGCGCCCGGCGCCCGGCCGGTCCGGCGCCCCGGGCCGCGTTGACCTGACCCCCGCTCGGTGCGATAAATCGCCCTTCGCGCGACCTCGAGCGGTGTCCACGCTCCCCGTCCGCGCGTGGAGGTGGTGCCCGACGTGTCCTTCACCGTCCGTGACGCTGTTCGCCTGTACGGCATCGACAACTGGGGCGCGGGCTACTTCGACGTCAACGAGCAGGGTCGGCTGACGATCCGCCCGAACCGCGACGACCGCGCCGTCGACCTCTACGGCCTGCTCGCGCGGCTCCGCAAGCGCAAGATGCGCTTCCCGATGCTGCTGCGCTTCCCGCAGATCCTCACGAACCGCGTGAACGAGCTGTTCGACGCGTTCGAGAAGTCGATCGCCGAGTACTCCTACGGCAACCGCTACCTCGGCGTGTTCCCGATCAAGGTGAACCAGAAGAAGGAGGTCGTCGACGAGCTGGTCGCGGCCGGC
>JAXMAB010000016.1:0-60844 GCA_046350655.1 Planctomycetota bacterium | reverse complement strand
TGGCCCACCGAGGGGGATCGACGCCGGACGGACGCGCTCGGGCCCCCGATCCGTCGCGGGCGCCCCGGCGGTCGGCGGCCCGGGCCCCCGCGTCGCTCCGCGCGACGCGGGCCTCGCGAGGCCCGTGGGCCGCGTGGGGGCTCGCGGCGGGCCTCGCCGTCGTCGCCGCGACCGCGACGCCGACCCGCGCCGCGGATGCGCCGCCGCCGCCCACGACCGGGAAGACGGTCGTGCTCGCCGCCCTCGGCGGGGGCGACGCGACCACGCTCGCGCAGGCGCTCGAGCGGGCCGGTGCCGGCGGCACGGTCGTCGTGCGTCCCGGCGTGTACCACGATCGGATCGCGCCCACGGCGTCCGTCACCGTGGCGGCGGAGAAGGCCGGGACCGACGTCGTGTTCGAGACGGCGTCGCCGCCCGCGCTCTGGGTCGCGGCCGACGTCGAGGTCGCGCTCCGCGGGATCACCCTCCGGGTCCCGGCCGGCGAGGCCGTCGCGCCCGCGGACGGGGCGCCGTCCGCGATCGTCGCGGTGTCCGCCGGGACGCTCGTCCTCGACGGGTGTGCCGTCGAGGGCGCGGCGTCGGTCGGGATCGACGTGGAGGGCGCGAAGACCTCGCTCCGCGCGAAGGCCCTGGCGGTGCGGGGTCCGTGCGATCGCGGGGTCGTCGCGCGCGGCGGAGCGACCGTCGAGCTCGACGGCGCGGACCTCGCGCCCAGCGGCGACACCGGGGTGATGGCGGCGGACGCGGCCACGAAGCTCACCCTGCGGAGCGTGCGTCTCCGCGGGCACCGCGGCTTCGGCATCGCGATCGGCGAGGGCGCCGCCGCGACGCTCGACGACGCCAGGCTCGAGCAGGGGCGGGGCGTCCAGCTGTTCGTGACCGGCGCCGCGACGAAGGTGTCGGCGCGGGGCCTCGTCGTCACGGGCGGGGGCGGACTCGGGGTCGCGGTGACGGACGGTGCGTCCCTCGTCGCCGTCGCGTGTGAGGTCAGCGGGAGCTTCAAGTCCGGGGTCTCGGTGGTCGGCGAGGGCACGAACGTCGTCTGGCGCGGCGGCGCGGCGCGCAAGAACCTCGGGTCGGGCTTCCTCGTGGAGCAGCGGGCCGTCCTCACGGTCGAGGACGCCGACGTGGACGGGAACACCTACGTCGGCGCGGAGTTCCGCGGACAGTCGAAGGGCACGGTCCGCGGGTCGAAGGTGCACGACCAGGCCAAGGGGGGCGGGATCACCGTCCACGAGCAGAGCGAGGTCCGCGTCGAGGGCTGCGACGTGTGGGGGAACACCGCGGAGAACCTGAACTGCTTCGCCGGCGGCGTCCTCGACGTCCGCAAGACGAAGTCGCACGGGTCCGCCCGCGTCGGGGCGGGGGCGGCGGAGAAGGGACGCCTGCTGCTCGCCGACTGCGAGCTCTGGGGGAACGCGGCCGCCGGCATCGACGTGGACGACGCCGAGGGCTCGGCGCGCGCGTGCGTCGTGCGGGACGAACGCGCCCTCGGCGTCTCCCTCACGACGAACGCGCGCTTCACCCTCGAGTCGTGCGAGGTCCGCGCCGCGGCGGAGTCGTGCGTGCGCGTCGAGAGCGCGTCCCTCGTGCTCACCGCGACGAAGGTACTCGACGGGAAGAAGTGGGGCGTCCACGTCGGGACCGGCGGCCAGCTGCGCATGGTCGGCGGCGAGGTCGCGGGCCACGCGTCCGGCGGCCTGTACCTCGACGCGGGCGGCGCGGTGGACGCGAAGGACGTGAAGCTCCGCAAGAACCGGGGCGTCGGCGTGACGGCCGTGGCGGGCGCGAAGGGGACGTTCGAGGGCTGCGACCTCTCGGGGAACGCGGGCGCCGCCTGGTCGCTCGCGGATCCGTCGACGATCACGCGGAAGGGCAACAAGCCGAACAAGTGACGCGTCGGGGGACGATCCCCTCCCGGGACCGCGAGGCCCGGCGGCCGGCGGGCCTCGCGGTCCCGGAGACGGGGTTGCTCCCGTGGCGGGGCTGCTCGCCTAGTCCAGGATGCGGCCGAGGCCGCGGAGGAGCTCGCCGATCCCGAACAGCAACGTCCCGCCGTCGGGATCGAACGGCAGCGGCGCGGGGTTCGTCGTGCCCGCGGGCAACGTGGTCATCGACCTGCGCCGCGCCTCGGCGGCCGCGATGCCGTCGTGGCGGAGGACCTCGAGGCCGCCCGCGGCGCACCACGTCGCGAAGTGACGGAACTCGTCGGCGTCGAACCAGACGCCGTGGGGGGCGCAGAGGTCGACGATGATGCCCGTGCCGCGCGCGGCGAGGCGGCGGGTCATGTGCTCGCCGCACCGCACGCACTGGAGGTAGCGGACCGCCTCGACGGGACGGTTCGCGGGGGGCAGGCTGCGGCGGAGGCGGTGCGCCTGCTCGCGCGGGATCCCCTCGGTCGTGGCGTCGATCACGTGCTCGATCTCGTTGCCGTCGAACCAGAGGCCGCGGCACCCGGTGCACCGGTCCACGGTGACGGTGCCCATGGCCTCCGGCGCGAGGTCGGCCTTGCAGCGCGGGCAGGTGCCGCCGCGGTCCTCGCCGCTGGCGGGGGGGCACCGCGGGCAGCGCGCGTCGTGGGCCGGGTACATCGTCGCGCAGCGGGTGCAGTAGGTGAGGCGCTCGCCGGCGCCTTCGCTGCCGGCGGGCTTCGGGAGCTCGAGGCGGCCGCCGCAGTACGCGCAGGCGGCGGCGTCCACGGGCACCGCCGCGCCGCACGCCTTGCAGACGACCGTGCCGCGCCCGCGGGCCTTGCTCATCCCGGCGAGTCTACCCTCGCCCGCCCGGCGGCCCGCGCTCCCCGCCGCCGGACGGGGACGCGCGGGGGCGGCGGCCGCCGGGTACTGTCAGGGGGGAGCCGCCCATGCGCACGATCGCCTCCGTCGGACTCGCCTGTCTCGCCCTCGTGGGCCCCGGCCTCCCGGCGCGCGCCGCCGAGGAGCCGTCGCCGGCGGCGGTGAACAAGGCCATCGAGGCGGGGAGCGGCTGGGTCCGCGGCGCCTTCAAGGAGGGCTTCGCCGGCGACAAGTGGAGCGACCCGGTCGAGCTGGTCGTGCTCACGCTCGCGCACTGCGGGGTCAACCTGACGGACCCCGTCTTCCAGAAGGCGGTCGAGACGTGCGAGAAGCAGGTCCCGCGGTTCACGTACCGGACGGCGCTGCTGGCGATGGCGCTCGCGGAGGTGAACCCTCGGCAGTACCAGCGCAAGATCGCGCACTGCGCGCAGTGGCTCGTCGACACCCAGGGCGCGGGCGGCGAGTGGGGGTACCCGGGCGCGCACGAGGGCTCCTACCTGAAGACGGAGGGCGTGACGGTGCCGCCCCCGCCGGAGCCCGGCGCGGAGGACGGCGCGAAGGAGGGCGCGAAGCCGTCCGAGAAGCCGGTGGCGAAGTGGGTGCTCAAGCGGAGGGACCCGCCCGCGGCGCTCGCGAACGCGAAGGGCGACTTCAGCAACACGCAGTTCGCGGTCCTCGGCCTGCGCGCCGCGCGGGACGCGGGGATCGAGGTCCCGAAGGAGACGTGGACGGCGGCGCTCGGCTACCTCCGCAAGTTCCAGCGCCCCGAGGGCGGCTGGGGGTACGTGCTGCAGGGCGAGCAGGACGAGGCGAGCTACGCGTCGCTCACGTGCGCGGGCGTGTGCAGCACCGCGATCTGCGTCGCGGCGCTGGGGGGCGGCGACCCGAAGGCGGACCCGGGCGTGAAGAAGGCGCTCGGCTGGCTGAAGAAGAACCTCGACGTCGCGCGGAACGCGGGCGTCGACCGCTCGTCGATCTCCGGGCCGCGGCCGTGGCAGTACTACCACCTCTATTCGCTCGAGCGCGCGGCGCGGGTGCTCGGGCTGAAGGAGGTCGAGGGGCGGGCGTGGTACCCGCTCGGCGCCGCGTGGCTGCTCGCGGCCCAGCAGGGGGACGGTTCGTGGGTGGACGAGGGCGGCGCCGACCCGCGCCACCCGTACTTCCAGGTGGCGGACACCTGCTTCGCGCTGCTGTTCCTCACGCGCGCGACGCGGCCGCTCACGGGCAGGTGACGGGCGCGGGCCGCGGGCCCGGCGCGCGCCGTCACTCGTCGAAGAGGAACCGCGCGTCGGCCGGGACCGGCGGCGGCTCCGCCGGCAGGGTGCGGTGCGCCGTGTCGTTCCACCACGCCTTCCACGCCGCGGGGTCGTCCCCGAGGGCCTCGCCCGTGAGCGCGCGGAGCGCCAGCTGCGCGGCGGCGCCGAGCGTGTCGCGGCCGTCCGCCCTCCACCCGTCGAGCCGCCGCGCGTCGGCGACCCACGGGACGAGGAGGTCGACCGAGACCGGGTCGCGGATGCGCCAGAGCGCCGCGCAGACGTCGAGCCGCGCGGCGACGGCGTCCTCCTTCGCCGCGGCGCGCAGCGTGTCCCAGCCGCGCGGGTCGCCGAGCTCGACCATGGCGCCGGCGGCGGCCACCCGCAGCTCGAAGGTCGAGCCCGCGCGGAGCCGGTCGAGGTCGGGGACGACCTGCTTCGCCCCGAGGCGCGCGAGCCACTGCACCGCGAGGCGCTGCGTCGAGCCGCGACCGGTCCCGAGCGCCAGCACGAACTCGGGCACCGCCTCCTTCACGCCCTTCGAGCCGAGCAGGGCGAGGCCCATCCGCACGACCTCGTGGTCGAACTTCATCCAGCGCACGAGCGCGGCGCGGATCGGCGCGACGAACGCGGGGTCCCACGCCTCCTCGGCGCGCGCCACCGCGGCGGCCACGCGGTCGGCGTCCGGCGACGCGAGCCACGCGACCGTCCGCTCGGCGGGCCGGAGCTCGGGGGTCGCGATCCGCGCGTCGGCGGCGTCCGGCGCGGGCGGGACCGTCTGCGCGTAGATGCCGCCGATGCTCCCGCCGCGGAGCTCGTAGACGAGCTGCTTCCCGTCGGGCGTCCACGTGAGCGTCCCGGGGACGCCGTCCGTCCCCGGCACCGGCAGGTCCCTCGCGACCCCCGTGGCGAGCTCGAGCACGCGCAGGCGCCGGCGGGTGACGAGGTTGTCGTACGCCGTCATGTCGGCCGTGAGGAACGCGAGGCGGCGGCCCGTCGGGTCGAGCGCGGGCGACCACTTCGTCTCGCCGTCCACCGTCACGCGGTACACCGCGCCGGTCCCGACGTCCGCGACGTACGCGTCGGCCTCCATGCGCCCGTGGCCCTCGATCCACGTCACGCGCCGTCCCTCCGCGTCCCACAGGTCCGGCCCGTACCGCGGTCCCGTCGGCCGCTTCCACTCGTTCCGTCGCACGCGCCCCTCGGGCTCCTGGCCGGGCCGGTACCGCCCGTAGCCGTAGCCGGGGATCACGACCGCGCTGTCGGTGCCGTAGTGCCCCGGGATGTCGATCCACTCCGGCATCTCGGCGAGCACCCGCATCTCGCCGGACGCGACGTCGACGAGCCCGACGCGCCGCACGGCCTCGCGGCCCTCCGGCGCGAAGAGGGCGTTCACGTAGACGCGCTTCGCGTCCGGCGACCACGCGACGACGACCGCCTGGTCCGTCCGCATCCCGACGGTGCCGACGAGCGGCACCGCGCCGCCCGACGCGTCGAGGAGCGCGATCGCGGTCGGCTCCTCCGGCGTCGCCCGCGGGACCACGAGGACGCGCCGGCCGTCCCGCGTCCACGCGGGCCGCTGGAACCCGACCGTCGCCGGCACCGCGGCGACGTCGGCCACGCGCTCGCCCTTCACCGGGTCCACGCCGTAGCCCGCACGCAGGAGCAGGACCCCGTCGGCGGTCCAGTCGTCGGGACTCGACGCGATCGGGAGCCTCCACTCCTTCTTCGCGACGAGGTCGCGGACCCAGAGCTCTGCGATCGGGACCGGCGCGCCCGTGGCGTCCACCTGCTTCGCGTCGAACGTCACCCGCCCGAACGCCAGCTTCGTCCCGTCGGGCGACAGCGTCGGGTGACGCCCGTCCACGAGGCGCACGCAGCCCGACGGGAGGCCTCCGACGGGCTGCGCCGCGCCCGGCTTGGGGGAGGGCTTCCCGCCGCCGGCCGCCGCGCCGCGCGCCGCGAGGACCGCGAGGACCGACGCGGCGGCGACCGCGAGCCGCCGCGAGCGACCGCACCGAGCCGTGCCCGCGACCGCGCGCGACGTGCGTCCCATGGCGAGGCGACCCCCCGGATCGACGCGGGGAGTCTACCGCACCCGCGCGGTCCGGACCCGGGGCCCGGTGCGGCCCGGGGGTCGGGCGTCGCGCGTCCGCGACGCTCACGTCCGAGGACCGCGACGGCCGATAGTCGCCCACGGACCCCACGTCGGGGTCCCATTCGGGGGGTCCGTGGCCTACCTCGACCGACCCGCCCATCGCCTCGACCTGAAGCTCGTCTACTGGGGCCCCGCCCGCGGCGGCAAGACGACGAGCCTCCGCTCGCTTCACGGCTCCTTCACGCCGGCGGACCGCGGCGAGATGCAGTCGGTCGAGACCGCGGACGAGCAGACGTACTTCTTCGACTACGCGCCGCTCGACCTCCCGCGCTACCGCGAGCTCCAGATCCGCGTCCACGCGTACACCGTGCCCGGACAGGAAGTCTACGTCGAGACGCGCCGCCGGATCCTGCGCGGGGCCGACGGCGTGCTCTTCGTCGCCGACGCGACGCCCGCCGCCGCGGAGGCCAACGTCGCCGCGTGGCGCCAGCTCGACGAGGAGCTCACGCGCCTCGACGCCGGCCGGCGACCTCACCCCGTGGTCGTGACGGTGAACAAGCTCGACCTCGCGGGCGCCCGCGGCGTCGACGAGGTGCTCGCGTCGCTGGCCGCGGCGGTGCCCACGCGCGCCGTCGTGGACACCGTGGGCACATCGGCGCTGCTCGGCCGCGGCGTCGGCCGCTCGTTCCGGCGCGCGCTCGTCGCGGCGGCGGCCCACGCGCTCGCCGACGAGTCCGCCGCCGGCGCGGTCAGCGTCCGCAACGCGTTCCTCGACGCGCTCGACGCGCACCTCGCGCGCTCCGACGACGGCGCGCCCGTGGACGACCGCCCGACGACGCGGCGCTCGGTCGTCGTGACCCGAGGTCCGGCCGGCCCCGACGTCGCCGGGCTCGAGGTCGCGCTCGACGCGGCGCTGCAGATGAACGACCGCGACCAGCACGTCCGCGACCTCCACCGCCAGCAGGCGCTGTCGAAGCTCCTGCTGGAGGTCGGCCGCCTCTGCCTCGAGGCGCACGACCCCGCCGAGCTGGCCCGCGCGGTGCTCACCGCCCTCGTGCCCGACCTCGACGGCACCGCGGGCTGGGTCGGGCTCCCGGACGCGGCGGGCGCGGAGCAGGTCTTCGACGGGCGGGGCAAGGCGCGCGACGCCGCGGCCCTCTCGCAGTTCGTCCGCGTCCTCGCGCGCGGCATGCCCGCGGGCGCGTCGGTGCCGTTCGAGTTCCCCGCGGGCGTGGACCTCTCGGGGGTCCACGACGGCCGCCGCGGCGTCCTCTCGACGTTCTCGGCGGGCGGCGGCCGCCGCGGCTGGCTCCTCGTGCTCGGCACGGCGGAGCGCGGGCTCTGCGACGGCGCGGCGTCGGTGTGCGAGCCCGCCGGCGCGTTCGTGGGCCTCACCCTGGGCCGGCTCGCGGCGAACGCGCGCCTGCAGGAGACGAACGGCCTCCTCGAGCGGCGCGTGGAGGAGCGCACCCTCGACCTCCGGCGCGAGCGCGACTCGCTCGAGGCCCGCGTGCGGGAGCGCACGGCGGAGCTCGAGACCGCCAAACACGCCGCCCTGGACGCCGAGCGCCGGATCCTCGACCTCGAGCGCACCGAAGGCGTGCAGCGCCTCGCGGCGGGCCTCGCGCACGAGCTGAACAACCCGCTCGGCGCCGCGTGCGCGAACCTCGACTTCGCGCAGGAGACCCTCGAGGCGCTGCTCCCCGCGCTCGACGACGAGGCCCGCGACGAGGTCCGCGCGTCGCTCGACGCCGTCGTGGACGCGAAGGGCGAGCTGCGGAAGGTGACCGCGAACCTGACGTCGCTCTTCGACGGCGCCACCGCCGCGCGCCGCGCCGCGGTCCGCACGCCGCTCGCGCCGGTGGTCCGCGAGGCCATCGCCGCGCACGTGCGCGTCCACGCGGGCGTCGCCGCGCCGGTCCTCGACGAGCGTGAGCCCGTCGCCTGCGGCGTGCCGCCGGCCGAGTGCTCGCGCTGGATCTTCCGCCTCCTCGGCGCGGTCGGCCGCGGCCGGTCGGGCGGCGTGCGCGTGGTCGTGGAGCGGACCGACGAGGGGCCGCGGGTGACGCTCGCCTGCGACGCGCCGCTCGCGGTCCCGGCCACGACCGAGCTCGAGCTGCTGCGGGCGGAGGTCGAACGCGCGGGCGGGGTGCTGCGGGCCGGGTCGGGCGGGGCGCGCTCGGCCGTGGTCCTGCTCCTGCCCCGCGCGGTCGGCGAGGTGCGCGCGACGACGACACGGGAGGGGGTCCGATGACGTTCGTGACCGGCAAGTACCTGCGCGACCCGCGCGACGCCGTCGTCGCCCTGCGGCTGCTCGTGCTCGCGGGCCTCGCGATGCTCGGCCTCGGCGAGCGACCGGCCTACCCGAACCCGTTCTGGTTCACGCTGATCGTCTACGGCGTCACGAACCTCGGCTACATGGCCTCCCGGCTGCCGGTGTTCCTCTCGCCGCGCGTCCAGCGCGCCGTCTTCGTGTTCGACGTGCTCGTGGTCAGCGCCCTCATCGTGCTGCGCGGGTCCAACGTGCCCGAGTTCATCACGGCGTACTTCACGCTGGTGCTGATGGCCGCCGTGATCCAGGGCATCGGCAGCGCGGCGCTGAACGCGGTCGTCGTGTGCAGCGTCTTCGCCGCGGTCTCGCGGTGGGGGGCGGACCCCCGCACGCTGCTGACGTTCCCGGTCCTCTCGCAGTTCGCGTTCTTCTTCGTCGTGTCGCTCTTCATGGGCCAGCTGGCCGAGAGCGGCCGCGAGTCGGCGCGCGAGCGGGCGCGGGCGGAGGAGGAGCGCCGCCGCCTCGAGGCCGCCGTCGCCGACCGCACCCGCGACCTCTCGCGCAGCGAGGAGGAGCTCGACGCCGTGCGCCGCCGCCTGTCGGCGGCCGACCGCCTCGCGACCCTCGGCACGCTCGCCGCCGGGATCGCGCACGACATCCGCAACCCGGTCGCCGCCCTCAAGGCCGCCCTCGAGGAGGCGCCCTCGCTCCTCGACGAGCTCGGCGCCGCGCCGGCCACCGGGCCCCGCGACGACCCGGGCGTCATGCTCCGCGCCGCGGTGGACGACGCCCGCGCGGCCTGCGACCACCTCCACCGCCTCGCCGTCGACCTCACCGCCGTCGCGCGCGCGACCCCCGCGGAGCACGTCGCCGTGCCCTGCGCCCGCGCCATCGAGTCGGCGGCCCGGCTGCTCCGCCACCGCGCGAAGCCGCCGCTGCGCATCGAGGTCCGCTGCTCGACCGCGGGCGCCGCGCTCGCCGACCCCGGCCGGCTGCAGCAGGTCCTGCTCAACCTCGGCAGCAACGCGCTGGACGCGATGGAGGCCCACGGCGGCACCCTCACGTTCTCCGCGGAGGACGGCCCGCCCGGGCGCGTCGTCTTCAAGGTCGAGGACACCGGCGTCGGCATGACCGACTCCACCGCGACGAAGGCCCTGCACGGCTTCTTCACCACGAAGGCCGCCGGCAAGGGCACCGGGCTGGGGCTGCACCTCGTGCACGAGATCGTGGAGGCGCACGGCGCCCACCTCGAGCTCGCGTCCTCGCCCGGCCAGGGCACCAGGTTCCGCATCGAGTGGCCGGCGGACGACCGCCGCGCCCAGGGAGAGCACGCACATGACCCCCGCGAAGACGACGCTCTTGATCGTGGACGACGAGGAGAGCATTCACCGGGCGCTCGAGCGAACGCTCCGGCGTGAGCCCTACGAGCTCCTCCACGCCTACGACGCGGGGGAGGCCGAGGCGATCCTCGGGCAGCACCCCGAGGTGCGCGCGATCGTCTGCGACCACTACATGCCGGGCACGCCCGGGCTCGACTTCATGATCCACGTGCGGCGCACGAAGCCGGACGTGATCGCCATCCTCCTCACCGCGCAGGCCGACCTCGCCATGGTCATGACGGCGATGAACGAGGGCCGGCTCCACCGCTTCTTCACGAAGCCGTGGGAGGGCGACGAGATGCGCCGCGCGCTGCGCGACCTCCTCGGGCTGCCCGCCGGGACCGACGTCGCCGCCCGCGACCGCGACGCCGCCCGCGAGGAGCGCCTGCGCCGGACGATGGCGCCCGAGCAGGACGAGGACGGCGCGTGGGTGATCGCGCCCCCGTCGCCCGGCGACGACACGTTCAGCAAGTAGGCGCCGTCGCGCTCCGCCCCGACCTCCCCGACCGCGACGACGCGGACCGGGCCTCGCGTGCCCACGCCGCCGATCGCGTCCCGCCATGGGGCGGCGGCGTCGTGTCGAGGACCCGCGCCCGGCGCCGGGGACGGGCTCCGGCGAGCGCCCCCGGGAAACAACGTCGGGCACCTGGGGAGAGACCGACCGTCCGGGGGGGATGGATCGTCCGGTCCGTAGCAGGTGCCCGACAGCAGGGGAGAGGCCACCCTCCCCGCGGCGGATACACCGGATCGCAGCGGACTCGGCATCGAGCGCCCATGCCCGCGGCGCGGTCCGGCGCGGGGGGCCGCGCGCCCGGTCCACGCGCGAGGGAGGGGCGGCGACAGGGACCGGACGATGCCGACCGGCCGGTCGGGGGCGAGGGAGGCGACCCGGGGCGCGGCCCGGCCGCCCTCAGGGCGCGCGACCGACGAGGTCCGCCGCCGCGTCGAGCAGGGCCGCGGCGCCCGGGCCGTCGGCGACCAGCTCGAGCTCCTCGCCGCCGCCGGCGACGAGGCCGAGGAGGTCGAGGATGCTGCCGCCGTCGGCCTCCGTGCCGCGCAGGCGGACCTTGAGCGTCGCGTCGCGCGTGCGGGCCACGAGCTTCGCGAGCGCCGCGCACGGGCGCGCGTGGAGGCCCGTCGGGTCGCCGACCTTGACGAGGCGTCGCAGCGGGCCGCCGTCGGGGGTCACGGCGACCTCCCCGTGCCCCAGCGGCGGTGGAGCGCGCGCTCGGCGGCGGCGAAGAGGACGCGGTCGATCGTGACGCCCACCACGACGATGACGATCATGACCCCGAGGACCTGGTCCATCGCGTGGAGCTCGCGGCCGTAGTGGAGGAGGTGCCCGAGCCCGAACGCCTGCATGCCCGGCACGATGATCTCGGCGGCCATGAGCGACCGCCAGGCGAACGCCCAGCCCTGCTTCATGCCCGACACGACGAACGGCAGCGAGGCCGGGAGCACGACCCGGAACCAGGTGGCCGCGCCCCCCGCGCCCATGGTGCGGGCGACCCGCACGTAGATGGGCGGCACCGCGCGCACGCCGTCCGCCGCGGCGATGGCGATGGACCCGACGGTGCCCATGACGACCACGAACAGCATCGCGAGGTCGGCGCGCGTGAACCAGAGGATCGCGAGCGGGGCCCAGCACACGCTCGGGAGCGACTGCGCCCCGCGGGCGAGGAGGCCCACGGTGTCGTCGAAGGAGCGCGAGCGCGCGCAGAGCAGGCCGACGGGCAGGCCGATCGCGACGCCGACGGCGAACCCGACGACGAGGCGGCGGAGCGTGACGAGGGTCGCCGAGGCGAGCGTGCCGTCACGGGCCGCGCCGACGAGCCATTCGAGCACCGCCGCCGGCGACGGCAGCAGCACCGGGCTCCACACGCCGGACACGGCGAGGACGTGCCACGCCGCCCCGAGCAGGGCGAGGAACCCGAGGCGGACCGCGAGGCGCGTCATCGGCCCGCCTCCGCGTCCGGGCCCAGCGCGCGGCGCAGCTCGGCCGTCAGCTCCGCCGCGCGCTCGGCGAGGTGGGGGGCGTTGATGTCGCGCGGGCGCGCGAGCCCCGAGACGTGCTCGGCGTGGATCCGGCCCGGCCGCGGCGTCATGAGCACGATCCGGTCGCCGAGCGTCAGGGCCTCGCGCATGTTGTGCGTCACGAGGACGATCGTCTTGCGGCGGGCGGCCCAGATCTGCTGGAGGTCCACGTAGAGCCGCTCGCGGGTCATCGCGTCGAGGGCCGCGAAGGGCTCGTCCATGAGGAGCACGCGCGGGTTCGGGGCGAGGCACCGCGCGAGCGCGACGCGCTGGCGCATGCCGCCGGAGAGCTCGTGGACCCACGCGTGCGCGAACGCCTCGAGGCCCACCATGCGCAGGTAGAAGCGCGCCACCTCGCGGCGGGCCTTCGCGTCGAGGTTCGGCTTGAAGCGGAGGCCGAACTCGACGTTGCCGAGCACGTCCTTCCAGGGGAACAGCGCGTGCTCCTGGAACATCACGACGCGGTCGCGGCCGGGCCCGCGGACGGGCTGCCCGTCGGCGAGCACCTCGCCCTCGTCCGGGGTCTCGAGGCCCGCGATGATGGAGAGCAGCGTGGACTTCCCGCAGCCGCTCGGGCCCACGAGGCAGACGAACTCGCCCTCGGCGACGTCGAGGTCGATCCGGTCGAGGGCCCGAACGGCGGTCTTGCCCTGGGTGAACGACTTCCCGACGCCGCGGAGCGCGAGCTTCAGCGGGGGCGCGGGCGCGAGCTCCTGCTGGACGTCGGTCACGGGGTCACGACCAGCCGGTCGAGGGGGATCGCGTCGGCGAGGAACCCGACGCCGCGGGCCGCGGTGACGAGCCGCTCGAAGCGCGCGCGGTCCACGCCGCTCTCGAAGCGCAGCCGCGGCCAGGCGTGCTCGAGGAGCGCCGGCGCGAGGTCCTGGCGCGTGAGCGCGCGCAGCTCGGCGCGCACGTGCGCGCGGGCCTCGTCGGGGTGCGCGACCACCCACGCGGTGAGCTCCGCGTGGGCGGCGACGAGCCGCTTCACGACCTCGGGGCGCGTGTCGACGAGGCGCCGGCTCGCGACGAGCACCGTGGTGAGCGCGTCGTCCTCGGCGACGAGCACCTCGCCGTCGGCCTCGCGCTCGAGCCGCGACACCCACGGCTCGACGGTCCACGCGGCGTCGATCTCCTTCGCGAGGAACCGCGCGAGCTGGTCCGGGTTCGCGGTCGGCTCGACCGACGCATCGCCGCCCGTGACGGTGACCTTCACGCCGCCGGCCGCGAGCCAGGCGCGGCACGCGACGTCCTGGGTGTTGCCGAGCTGGGGCGTCGCGATCCGCTTGCCGCGGAAGTCCGCGGCCGCGCGGAGGCCCGCGCCGCGGCGGACGACGAGCGCCGACCCGCCCGAGGCCGCGCCGGCGACCACGCGCACCTCGTCGCCGCGGCTGCGGAGGTGGGCGTTGAGCGCGGGGTTGGGGCCGACGTAGGTCGCGTCGATCGTGCCGGCGAGGAGCGCCTCCATGGCGCTCGGGCCGGCGTTGAACGTGACCCACTCCACCGCCATCGAGAGCCGCGGCGCGAACCACGGGGTGCCCTTCCGCTCGAGCTGCCGCGCGACGAGCGCCTGCGCGTGGGTGACGTTGGGGAAGCAGCCGATCCGGAGCACGCCGTCCCGCGGGCCGTCCGGGCCGCAGGCCGCGCCGGCGCCGAGGGCCCCGAGGAGCCCGACGAGCAGCGCGAGGCGGAGCCCGCGGGTCAAGCGGGTGCCCTCCGCGACGCGGGCCGGCGGGGCACCGACGTCGCGCGGATTCGGGGCGTCTGCCGGCGGGGACGTCGCACGCGGGGCCTCCGCGCGCAGTATGGGACGGGGGCCGGGGCCGTTCCAGAGTTTCGGGCGCCCGCCGTCATCGCGCGGGCGCGGGCGGCGCCCCGTGCGGCGACGGTCCGCCGTCGTCCGCGTCGTCCCCTTCGGCGTCCCGGTCGGGGCTCGCGTCGAGCGGCCCGTCACGCGCGCCGGCGTCGGTCCCGCCCGCGGGCGCGCGGGCCCCGCCGTCGGCGGGGTCGGGGGCGGCGTCGACACGGGCCCGGATCGCGGCCGGGTCGAGGCGCTCGATCAACCGCACGAGGTTGCGGTACCACGGCGCGGCGCCGAAGCGGCGCATCTCGCGCAGCGCCTCGTCGGCGGACCACCCGTCCACGACGCGGCGGTAGGCCGCGACCAGGGCGCCGGTGCGGTCATGGCCCGACGCGCAGTGGACGAGGACGGGCCGTCGCGCGGGGTCGGTGGCGACGCGGAGGAACTCGACCACGTCGGCCTCGCTGACCCGCCGGGCGCCCGTGCGGACGACCACGAGGTCGAGCCCGGCCGCCTCCGTGCCCGCCGGGCCCTCCTTGGAGCCGCGGAGGTCCACGACCGTGCGCACGCCGAGGGCCCGCGCCGTCCGGTAGCCCTCGGCGTCCGGCTGGCCCGAGCGGCAGAGCCCGCCGTCCACGCGGCCGTAGTTGGGCAGGCCCCGCAGGTCGTGGCGCGGCGAGGCGTCGGCCTCGACGCCCGCGTCGGCCGCCGGGGCGAGGTCGGGCGCGGGGCGGGCGCCGCGTCGGACGCCCCCGCGGCACGCCGCGAGGGCCAGGAGCGCCGCGCCGACGAGCGTCGCGGCGGCCCACGTCGCGACGCGCGGGGCCCGGCGGCGGAGGGGAGGGGGGCGTCGGGCCGGCACGGCCCCGCCATTGTGCCGCGCGGCGAGGGGCGCCGACGCGCGCGCGGTCACTTCGCGCGCAGCGCCGCGAGGTGCGCCGCGAGGTCGGCGTCGAGGGCGGTCAGCGTCGCGTCGTCGAAGGTGGCCTCGACCGCCTCGGTGCCGGCCGCGGTCTCGAGGCGCGAGAGGAGCGCGCGGTAGAGCTCCTTGTGCCGCGGCGTGCCGTGGCGCAGGAGGTGCGCGACGAGCCAGCCCTGCGCGTACGAGTGCGGGCTCGTCCGGTAGAAGGCGTCGTGGTCGATCCGCACGAACGACGCCATCGGGACGAGCGGCTTGCCCGCGAGGACGCGGAGGTAGTCGGGCCGGACCGCGGCGGCCTGCAGCACGCCGTCGACGCGCTTCAGGTCCTCGAAGTAGACGGCGAGGCCCTCGTTGAACCAGACCGGCGGGTCGGGGAGCAGTCGGTCGAGGTACTGGTGGAAGCCCTCGTGGCGCACCGTCTTCATCATCTCGTCGCGGTCGGGGAGGTTCCAGACGAGGAGCTGCTTCAGCACGGGGCTGTAGAGCCCCGCCACCTGCTCCGGGGCCTTCCCCGCGAACGCGAGCGCGTCCTCGACGTAGCTCTGGAACGACGCGCGCCCGGAGAAGAGGTAGACGCGGTAGAGGCGGCGCGGCTCCGGCTTGAGCGACCGCACGTGGCCGCGGAAGTCCGCCAGCGCGTCCTCGAGCACCAGCGCCGCCTTGCGGCAGGTGTCGAGGTCGATGTCGGAGACGACGTGGTAGTTGCTCGACTTGAACTCGAACGCCCGCGGCCAGGCGGGGCCGGCCTGCGCGCGGACGACGAGCCGGCCGAGCTGCTCGAGCGCCTCCGAGCGCTCGCCGCGCCGCGCCGCGTCCTCCGAGAGGCGGCGCGCCTCGTCGAGGCGGCCCGCGAGGAGGAGGAAGCGCCCCGCCGCCACGTACGTCGCGGGCCCGGCCTCCGGCCGCTTCATCAGCGTCTGGAGCGTCAGCGTGAGGTCGGTGTCGCGGCCGAGCCGCACCAGGAGGCTCGCGCGGACGAGCAGCGCGTCGAACGCGTCCGGCGACGCCGCGAGGACCTGGTCCACCTCGGCGAGCGCCTTCGTCGGCTGGCCGAGCGCGTCGAGCGCCCGCGCGGTGAGCAGGCCCACGGCCTCGGCGGTCGCGCCCTTCGCGCGGAGCGCCTCGGCCGCGGCGAGCGCGGCCTTCGGGTCGTCGTCGACCTTCTCGAGCGCCTCCGCGTACGGGACCATCAGCTCGGGCGGCAGCGCGAGGATCGAGCCGCCGGCGTCCTCGCGGCGCGGCGCGGCGGCCGCGGCCGACCCGCGGGGCGCGTAGAGCCACGCGGGCAGCACCGTCTTGACGTCGAACCCGTCGTCGAACGCCTTGCGCCGCGCGGCCACGATCTCGTCGAGCCGCCCCTGGATCCACGACGGCTCGATCTGGCCCGCGATCGTGATCTCGCGCCAGCCGGGCACGAGGATCAGCGCGTAGCCGAAGACGCCGGCGGGCTTCTCGGCGCCGCCGATCGCCGTGCCGTTCACCGACGCCGTGACGCGCGTCGCGGTCATCCCGGCCTCGAGGCGGTACGGCCGCCGCGCCTGCGCGGGGTGCACGTCGGTCTTCTCCGCGACGATCGACTTCTCCTCGCCGGCGACGCGCACGATCCGCGGCGGGAGCCAGGCCTTCTGGCCGCCGTCGGTGAAGGGCGGCACGCCGAAGCTCACGAGCCACGCGTCGTCGCGCTTCGCCCGGCCGTCCGCGTCCATCCCGAGCTGGACCATGGGGACCTTCTTGGGCTCGTCGGGGTAGGCGTCGCCCTTGACGGTCACCGTGAACGGGCCGCGGAACCGCACCGGGAACACGAGCGACCCGTCCGGCCGCGCCTCGAGGTCGCTCGGCTTGCCCGCCTCGTAGACGATCTCGACGAGGCCCGAGAACGACAGGAACTTCTTCAGCTTCCCCTTCACGACCGTCTGCGGCTCGGGCGGCGGCACGCTCGCCCGGAACGCGATGCGGCACGCGAGGTCCTCGACGGTGAGGCGCTTCGCGAACACGTGGTCGGTGTCGCGGTGCCGCTCGAGCGCGTCGAGCAGGACCTTCCGCGCGTCGGCGGGCTTGCCGGCGGACAGGTTCGCCTTCGCGCGGTCGAGCTCGGCGAGGAACGCGGCCTCCGTCGGAGCGGCCGCCGCGGGCGGAGCGGCCGCCGCGGGCGGGGCGGCCGCCGGCGGCGCGTCGGCCGCGCGGACCGGCGCCGGCGCCAGCGTCAGGAGCGCGAGCACGCCCAGGACCGCGCCCCGCGCGGTGCACCGCCCCGTCCACCCGTCCGACGTCCGCATCGTCGCCTCCCGCCCGCCGCCCGCGGGCCTCGCGTCCACCCTACCGCGACCGCCCGCCCGACCCGAAGGAGCGGCGAGCCGCCGAGGGTCCCGGGTAGGCTCGGGCGCCGGCGGCGCGGCCCCGCGCGCGCCCGACCCCTCGGGGGAGGACCCGACGCCCGATGGCCCGCCCGACGCTCGAGATCCTCGCCTACGAGCCGACGCCGCTGGGGCTGCTCTGCCTGCGGCGGCGGGAGCTCCCGGGCGCACCCGGCACCCACGTCACCGAGATCACGCTCGACCACGAGTTCCTGATGAGCAGCCACCTGACCGCGTCGGAGGAGGCGCTCGCGCGCCTCGCCGTCGAGCGGCACGCCGGCGGCGCGCTCGACGTGCTCGTGGGGGGGCTGGGCCTCGGCTACACGGCGCACGCGGCGCTCGCGTCCCCTCGGGTCGCGCGCGTCGAGGTCGTCGAGCTGCTCCCGCAGGTCATCGACTGGCTCGCTCGCGGCCTCGTGCCGCTGGCCGGCGCGCTGAACGCCGACCCGCGGCTCGTCGTGACGCAGGGCGACGTGTACGCGCGCCTGCTCGCGCCGCCCGCGCGCCGCCACGACCTCGTCCTCGTCGACGTGGACCACTCGCCCGACGAGCCGCTCGCGCACGGCGACGCCGGGCCGGCCGGCGGCTTCCACTCGGCCGAGGGCCTCGCGCGCGCGAAGCGCCACCTCCTGCCGGGCGGCGTGCTCGCGGTGTGGTCGTCCGCCGAGAGCTCGCCGTTCATCGACGCGCTGCGCCGGACGTTCGCGTCGGTCGAGGCCGAGCCGATCACGGTGGACAACCCGCTGATCGACGAGACGCAGACCGACTGGCTGTTCTTCGCGCGCGACTGAACCGCGGGACGATCGCGCGACGCGAGCCCGCCGCGGGGCGTCGGCCCGCGCGCGAGGCGCGGCGGCGGGCGGGGGCCCCGGACCCCGCACCCGGCCGACGCGTCCGTGGCGCTCGCCCCCCGGCGCCCCGGGCTGCGCCCGCGACGCGCGTCGCCGCGACGGGGCCGACGCGTGCGACGCAAGGGACGCACGGGCCCCCGGCGCGGGCCGGGGCGCTCGCCGCGGACGCGAATCTCGGGCCGGACCGGGCGAATCCCGGACCTCGGAGCCGCGCGGCCGACTACGATGGGGCCTTGGACGCGACCGCTCTCCCGCTGATCATCCAAGGGGGCATGGGCGCCGGCGTCTCCGACTGGAGACTGGCGCGCGCCGTCTCGTCGGCGGGGCAGCTCGGCGTCGTGTCGGGCACCGGCCTCGACCTCATCCTCACGCGGCGCCTGCAGCAGGGCGATCCCGACGGCCAGATCGCGGGCGCGCTCGCGAAGTTCCCGGTCCCGGCGGCGGCGAAGCGCATCCTCGACACCTATTACGTGCCCGGCGGGAAGGCCGACGACGCGCCGTTCCGCGCGAAGCCGATCCTCGCCGCGCAGCCCGGCCCGTTCCTCGAGCAGCTGCTCGTCGCCGCCGCGTTCGTCGAGGTCTGGCTCGCGCGCGAGGGGCACGCCGGCGCCGTCGGCATCAACCTCCTCGAGAAGATCCAGCTGCCGACGCTGCCGACGCTGTACGGCGCGATGCTCGCCGGCGTGGCGTTCGTGCTCGTGGGCGCGGGCATCCCCCGCGCGATCCCGGGCCTCCTCGACCGGTTCGCGCGCGGCGAGGCCGCCGACCTCAAGCTCGACGTCCGCGGCGCGCTGCCCGGCGAGGAGTTCGTGACGCGGTTCGACCCGCGCGCGTTCCTCGGCCGCGAGCCGCCGGCCCTCGAGCGCCCGCGGTTCCTCGCCATCGTCTCGTCGAGCACGCTCGCGTCGGCGCTGCTGCGCAAGGCCAGCGGCCGCGTGGACGGGTTCGTCGTCGAGGGGCCCACCGCCGGCGGCCACAACGCGCCGCCCCGCGGCGCGCCGCCGCTCGGTCCCACGGGCGAGCCCGCCTACGGCGCCCGCGACGTCGTGGACCTGCGCGAGATGATCGCGCTCGGCGCGCCGTTCTGGCTCGCGGGCTCGTACGGCCGCGTGGGGGGGCTCGCCGAGGCGCGGGCCGAGGGCGCCGCCGGCATCCAGGTCGGCACCGCGTTCGCCTACTGCAACGAGTCGGGCCTCGACGCCGACCTCAAGCGGCGCGTGCTCGCGTCGAGCGCCACGGGCGACGCCCACGTGTTCACCGACCCGGTCGCGTCGCCGACGGGCTTCCCGATCAAGGTCGTCCAGCTCGACGGCACGATGTCGGAGGCGGGCGCCTACGCGCACCGTGACCGCATCTGCGACCTCGGCTACCTCCGCCACGCCTACCGCGAGGCCGACGGCACCGTCGGGTGGCGCTGCCCCGCCGAACCCGTCGCGGACTACGTCGCGAAGGGCGGCGACGAGGCCGACACCGTGGGCCGCAAGTGCATCTGCAACGGCCTCATGGCGACGATCGGCCAGCCGCAGGTCCGCGGCGACGGCTCGGTCGAGCTCCCGTTCGTGACGTCCGGCGACCGCGTCGCGGGGGTCGCCGACTTCCTCGCGCCCGGCGCCACCGGGTACGCCGCGCGCGACGTCCTCGACCAGTTGCTCGCCGGCGTCCTCACCGAGGCCGCGCCCGCCCGCGCGGGCGACTGAAGCGCGCCGGCGTCCGCCGGTTGCCCCCGGTTCCCGCCGGTTCCCGCCGGTGCCGGCGCCGCCGGGAGCCACCGCGACCCTCGCGCGCGCCCGATCCGACGGAATCGTCGCGCGGCCGGTGCGTTTCCCGGGCATGCCCCGCCCCCTGCGGCTCCTCCTCGCCCCCGTCCTCGCCGCGCCCCTGCTCGCGGGGTGCGCCACCGCGGCCGACCGCTGCGGCCCGTGCCCGACCGGCCCCGTCGCCCGCGCCCCGGACCCGTACACCGCGGCGTCGCTCGTCCACGGGCGCGGCGCCCCCGCGGTGTGGTCGTACCTGGCCGCGACCCACGACCGCGACCACGACGGGCGGGTGACCGTCGCGGAGCACCCCCGCGGCGCGGCCGTCGTCGGGCGTCTCGACCGCGACGGCGACGGCGCGTTGACCCGTGCCGACTTCGACGAGCCGTCCCTCATGGCGAGCTATCTCGTCGCGCTCGTCGCCGAGCGCATCGCCGTGGACCCGCCCGCGCCGGGCGCCGCGCGCGCGCCGCGGCGGCCGGCGGTGACGACCTCCCGAGCGAGGCGACCCTCGAGCGGGCGTTCCGCCGCGCGGACCGCGACGGCTCCGGCGCCGTCACCGAGCTCGAGCTCGACGCCGCGCTCGCCGACGCGCAGCGCACCCCGGTCCCGGGCGTCCTCGACCTGCCGGCGGGGTGCGCCCGTTCCCGTTCCTGCTCGAGGCCGCCGACGCCGACCGCGACGGGGTCCTCTCGCTCGCCGAGCTCCTCGGGTGGCGGACGGGGATGCAGGACCGCGAGGCCCGGGCGGCCGCACGCGCCGCGGCGAAGGCCCCCGCGGCCGCGCCGGCCGCGCCGCCGACCGCGGGCGCAGCCCCGTCGACGGCGGCGGTCCCGGCCTCGCCGCCGCCGGCCGCGGCAAACGCGGCGGACCCGAAGCGCGCGGCGCCCGCGCGCCCGCGCCGGCCCGAGGCGCCGGCCGTCGGCAGCGTGGCGCCGGACTTCACGCTCCGCTCGCGCGGCGGCGCCACGACCCGCACGCTCTCCGACCTGCGCGGCACGCCCGTCGTGCTGATCTTCGGCAGCTACACGTGCCCGCCGTTCCGCGCGTCCGCCGGGTGGATCCGGGCCGCCTACGACCGCCACGCCGCCGACGCGCGCTTCCTCTTCGTCTACGTGCGCGAGGCCCACGCGATCGACGGCCGCGCGCCGATGCCCGAGCCGGGCCAGCCGGTCGTCGAGGAGCCCGCGACGTTCGAGGACCGCCGCGCCGTCGCCGACGTCTGCGCGCTCGACCTGCGGTTCGGCGTGTTCGAGACGCTCGTGGACGGCCTCGACGACGCGGTCGCGCGGGCCTACGTGGCCCCGCCGGCGCGCCTGTACGTGGTCGGGCGCGACGGGAAGATCGTCTACCGCAGCGAGCCCGGCCCGTTCGGGCTGAAACAGCGCGAGTTCGACGACGCGGTGCGGCGCGCGGTCGCGCCGGCGCCCTGACGGCCACCGGGCCTCGCGTCCCGGGACCCCGACCCCCCGGCGAGCGGGGGGCCGGTCCGCGTGGTTTCCCCGCGGGAACTTGGTGCGGGCGCCGGCCCCTCGACCCCGGTACCCTCGGACCCCCCGCGGAGTGCCTCTTGCTCGATCAACGCCTCGACGTCATGCGCGCCCTCGAACCCTCCGTCGAGGCCGCACTCACGACGTTGCCCCCGCCGGACGCGTGTTGGCAGCCCTCCGACGTGCTGCCGTCGCTCGCGGGCGAGGGCTGGCGCGACGGGCTCGACGACCTGCGCGGGGAGGCCTCGCGCCTGTCCGACGAGATGCTGGTCGTCCTGGTCGGCAACGTCGTCACGGAGGAGGCGCTGCCGGCCTACCTCGCGACGATCAACCGCTGCGGCGGCATGACCGACCGCACGGGCGTCGACGCGCACCCGTGGGCGCGCTGGGCGCGGTCGTGGACCGCGGAGGAGAAGCGCCACGGCGACGCCGGGCGCGGCTACCTCCTGTTGTCGGGCCGCGTCGACCTGCTCGCGGTCGAGCGGACGGTGCAGCACCTCCTGCGCAACGGCTTCGACAACCGCGCGGGCGGCGACCCGTACCGCGGGCTCGCGTACGCGTCGTTCCAGGAGCACGCGACGAAGCTCGCGTGGATCCAGCTGGGCCGGCTCGCGGGCGCGTGCGGCGCGCCGCGGCTGCACAAGCTGTGCGGGCTCATCGCCGCCGACGAGGCCCGCCACGAGCGCGCGTACGTCTCGGTGCTGCGCGACCTCGTCGCCGCGGACCCCTCGGGGGCCCTCGAGGCGCTCGAGGAGACGCTCTGCGGCGTGGTGGTGATGCCCGCGCGCACGATGACCGACGGCGTCGACCGCAACCTGTTCGGCCATTTCGCCGACGTTGGGCAGCGGCTCGGCGTCTACACGTACGCCGACTACGCCGAGAACCTGCGGCAGCTGCTCGACACGCTGGGCCTGCCGACCATGGGGGGCCTCTGCGGCGAGGCGGCGGCGCGCCGCGACACGTTGTGCGCGGCCGCGGACCGGCACCGCGCGGCGGCGACCGACGTCTCGGCACGCAAGGCCCGGCCCGTCGCGTTCTCCTGGATCAGCGGCCGCCGCGTCTGACCGCGGGCGACGGCGCGCGCCCCGACGGCGCGGTCCCGCGACCGCGCCGCGACGCGGGGCCCGACGCGGGCGCGCGCGGGCGCGCGCGACGTGCGGATCGAGGTGCCGTGACGGACGTCGGGGGGCCGCGTCAGGCCCGGACGCGCTCGATCACCGTGAGGTCGAGCGGGATCCCCACGGCGAGGTTCCAGGGGAACGTCACCGCGAGCGCCATCGGCGGGTCGACGCCGGGATTGGCGTCCGGGAGCCGCATCCGCATCGCGGCGGGGACCGCGATGTAGCTCGCGCTCGCGAACAGGACGGTGAGGAGGAGCGCGTCGCCCGCCGCCAGCCCGATCGCGAGGCGCAGCTAGAGGGCCCGCGGCTTCGTCACGGCGGCGGGGATCTCGAGGTCGGAGCGGATCACCGCCGCGACCATCCCGAGCGCGAAGAAGAGGATGGGCGGCGTCAGGAGGTTCGACAGGACCAGGTCGAGGCTCACCGCCGCGCCGCCGCGCGGGCGGCGGCCGCGCGGGCCTCGCGTACCGTCGCCTCGGCCGCGGCCGGGGTGGCCGCCAGCGCCGTCAGGTGGCCCATCTTGCGGCCGGGACGCGCGTCCTCCTTGCCGTAGAGGTGCAGGCGCGTCGTCGGCGACGCGAGCACCGCGCGCCAGTCCGGCGTGCCGCCGTCCCAGAGGTCGCCGAGGAGGTTGGCCATGGCGGCGGCGGGGGCCACCGCGTCGACGCTGCCGAGGGGGAGGCCGCACACCGCGCGCACCTGCTGCTCGAACTGGCTGCTCGTGTGCGCGTCGATCGTGAGGTGGCCGGAGTTGTGGGGGCGGGGCGCGAGCTCGTTGACGACGAGCCGGCCGTCGTCGAGCTCGAACAGCTCGACGGTGAGCACGCCGACGACGTCGAGGCCCTCGAGGACCGCGCGCGCGATCGCGGAGGCCTCGTCGCGCGTCGCCGACGAGACGGGCGCGGGCCACACGGTCACGTCGAGCACGTGGTGCGCGTGCGCGTTGGCGAACGGCGCGTAGAGCGCGATCGCCCCGTCGAGGCCGCGCACGCCGACCACCGACAGCTCGCGACGGAACGGGACGAACGCCTCGAGCACCGCGCGGGGCCGCCCCATGCGGGCCCAGGCCGCCGGGAGCTCCGCCGCGCCCGAGAGACGCACCTGCCCCTTGCCGTCGTAGCCCCACGCGGCCGTCTTCAGGACCGAGGGCCCGGGCACCGCGGCGGCCGCGCGGGCGAGGTCGGCCTCGGACTCGATCGCGGCGTGGCGCGCCACGGGGAGGCCGAGGCGCGTGAGCGCGGCCTTCTCGCGGAGGCGGTCCTGCGTCGTGCCGAGCACGCGGCCGGCGGGCCGCACCGGCGCGTGGCGGGCGGCGGCCTCGGCGGTCGCGAGCGGCACGTTCTCGAACTCGAAGGTGACGACCGCGACGGAGCGCGCGAACGCGGCCACGGCGTCGAGGTCGTCGTAGGAGCCGCGCAGCTCGCGGCACGCGACCTGCCCGGCGGGCGTGTCGTCGTCGGGGGCGTAGACCGCGACGCGGTAGCCGAGGCGCGCGGCGGCGAACGTGAACATGCGGCCGAGCTGGCCGCCGCCGAGCACGCCGAGCTCCGCGCCCGGCAGGATCGGCGCCGTCACGCGAGCACCGAGGCCGCCGACTTCGCGGCGTCGTCGTCGCGGCGGGCCGCGAGCCGGGCCGCGAGCGCAGGGTCGCGCACCGCGAGCATCCGCGCGGCGAGGAGCGCCGCGTTCTTCGCGCCGGCCTCGCCGATCGCCAGCGTGCCCACGGGGACGCCCGCCGGCATCTGGACGATGGAGAGCAGCGAGTCCACGCCCCGCAGCACCTTGCTCTCGACGGGCACGCCGAGCACCGGCAGCAGGGTCCACGACGCGAGCATCCCGGGCAGGTGGGCCGCGCCGCCGGCGCCCGCGATCACGACCTCGAGGCCGCGCTCCGCGGCCGACATCGCGTAGGCCCGCAGCCGCTCGGGCGTGCGGTGGGCCGAGACCACCGCGTGCTCGTGCGGCACGCCGAGCGCCTCCAGCGTCTCCGCGGCGTGGCGCAGGGTGGCCCAGTCGGACGCGGAGCCCATGACGACGCCCACCCGGGCGCCGGTGCGGGGGAACGGCTCGGTCATCGGTCCTCCTCGGGGGGCGAGGACGCGGCCTCCGCGTCCGATAGAGGAAATGGTATACACGAATCCTACTTCGTACGAGGACGAACCGTGCCGATCCGCCCGCGCCCCCGTCGACGCCCCGCCCGCGCCGCGCCCACGGCGACCCCGCCCCGGAGCGGGTGGACGTTCCTCTCGAACCACGCCCACGTGCTCCTCTGCCTCACCCGGGGGGACGCGCCGCGGCTGCGGGACGTCGCGGAGCGGGTCGGGATCACCGAGCGGGCCGTCCAGACGATCGTCCGCGACCTCGAGCGCGAGGGGATCCTCGCCCGGCGCCGCGACGGGCGCCGGAACGAGTACACCTTTGACCTGGACCGCCCGCTGCGCCACCCGCTCGAGGCGCACCGGAGCGTCCGGGCGCTCCTGGCGCTCGTGAGCTGACGTCGGCCGGACCCGCGTTTTGCCGAGTCCTTGCGAACCGGCGGGCCTCGCGTCCCGTACCCTCGGGTGGCCCCCCCGCGCCCCGGAGCCCCGCATGCGCCGTCCCGCCGTCGTGCTCGTCGTCGCGTCCCTGCTCGCGGCCGCGCCCCGCGCGGGCGTCGCCGCGGAGGACGCCTGGGGCCTGTTCGTCGCCGCCCGCGACGGCGACGCCGCGAAGGCGAAGGCGCTGCTCGACGCGGGCACGCGTCCCGACGCGCCGCACGCGGGCGCGTACAGCGCGCTGATGTTCGCGGCCGAGGGCGGGCACCTCGAGGTGGTGCGGCTGCTCCTCGCGCGCGGCGCCGACCCGCGCCACGTCGACCACAACGGCGACACGGCGCTGCACTGGTCGGCCCGGGCGGGGCGGCTCGACACGTCGCGGGCGCTGCTCGACGCCGGCGCCGCCGTGGACGCGCTCGACCGCGCCGACGCCGGCCCCCTCGCGTCCGCGGCGCGGTACGGGCACGTCGACGTCGCGCGCCTGCTCGTCGAGCGCGGCGCCGACGTCGCGCGCCGCGACCACACCGGCACGCCCGTGATGGCCGTGGCGGCGCTCGCGGGGTCCGTCGCCCTCCTGGACCTGCTGATCGCGCGCGGCGCGCCCGTGGACGTCGCGGACACGGTCCTCGGGGAGACGCCGCTGTTCGTCGCGGCCCAGTCCGGCCGCGCGGACGCCGTCGCGCGGCTGCTCGCCGCGGGGGCGGCGGTGGACGGGGCCGACAAGGAGGGCCGGACGCCGCTCCACGCCGCGGCGGCCGCCGGGCACGTCGACGTCGTCGAGCGGTTGCTCGCGAAGGGGGCCGACCCGGGACGCACCGACGCCGCGGGGCGGACGGCGTTCGTCGCGGCGCTCGACCGGGGCCGGCGCGCGACGGCCGCGAAGCTGGTGGAACGGACCCCGATCTCGCCGTCGCGCTGGCGGCCGCGGCCGCCGCGGGCGACGACGACCTCGTCGCGCGCCTGCTGGCCCGCAAGGCGGACCCGAACGCCGCCGCGCCCGACCGGCCGCTGCCGCTCGTGGCCGCGGCGGGGGCGGGGGCGCTGCCCGTCGTCGAGCGCCTGCTCGTCGCGGGCGCGGACGCGAAGGCGGTGGCGGGCCCGGCGATGTCGGCCGCGGCCGGCCACGCGGACGTGCTCGCGCGCCTCGTCGCGGCGGGCGCGCCGGTGGACGCGCGCGCCGCCGACGGGGCGACCGCGTTCCTCGCCGCGGCGTCGCTCGGCGCCGTCGAGAGCGTGCGGTGGCTCCTCGCGCACGGCGCCGACCGCGCCGCGCGCGACGGTCAGGGGCGCGACGCCGGCGCCGCGATGGACGCCGCCGTCGTCGCCGCGCAGGCGTCGATCGCCGCGGTCCGCGCGAAACGCGGCGTGTCGCCCGACGACGAGCGCGACGTCGCGCGGTCGGAGGAGCGGCTCCGCGGGATCGCGGCGGTACGGGCGCTGCTCGCCGCGCCGCCGAAGTGAGCGGACGGGGCGCGCCGCCCGCGCGGGTCAGCGTCGCGCGAGGCGGCCGTCGACGCTCGCGCGGCCCGGGCCCCTGCACGCGACGAACAGGAACACGAACGCGTACAGGACCGCGAGCTCGCCGCCGTTGACGATCGGGAAGAAGCCCGCGTCGAGCCGGCCCTTCCAGTGGAACTGCAGGTACGCGACGGCCATGGTCCCGCTGCACACGAACGCCGCCCAGCGCGTCTGGAAGCCGATCGCGACCAGCGTGCCGCCCACCAGCTCGATCCAGCCGCCGACCGTCTTCTGGAGGTCGAGCACCGGCGCGGGCCCGGTCAGGAGCAGCCCGAGGACCTTCTGGACGCCGTGGCAGGCGAACAGCAGCCCCGCGAAGACGCGCAGGAGGACGTAGGCGAGGGGCTCGAGGCGCGCGAGGGAGGAGGGGAACATGCCCCGACGGTAGCCGTCCCGCGAGGGGCCCGCGCCGGGACGGGGGCGTCGGGCCGGCGGCCGCCCCCGCGCGCGCCGCTCACGCGCCGAACACGACGTAGCTCGTCCCGCGGCCGATCTCGCGCACCCGCAGCGCGCCGTCGCGCACTTGGAGCCACCACAACACGTCGCCGGCGGCGCCGACCAGCACGTCCTGCACGACGTGCGCGCCGTCGGCGCGCGGGCTCCATCGGCGCACCCGGCTGCGCTGCGCCGCCGGGTCGAACTCCGACGCGTAGATCGTGCCCCCGTACGGGCCCGGGACGCGCACCGCGTCGAGCCACACGCGGCCGCCGTCCGCGGGGAGCGTCGCGACCGGCGCGGCGCCGGGCGGGTCGCGGGGCACGAGATCGACCCACCTCGGGTCGCCGCGCGGGCGGATCGCGAGGCGTTCGACCACGACCCCGGGTCGCGGGGCCGCGCCCGGGGGACGCGAGGCCCGGCGGTCGCCGATCACGGCGATCCCCGGCGCGGGGGCGACGTCGGAGACGAGGATCGGAAGCGCATGCCGCCCGTCTCGCAACCGCCGTTCCTCGGCGACACGCCCCGAACCGTCGCGTCCGGGAGACGGACGGCCCCGCCGGAGCCGCCGCGCGTAACGCGCCGTGGGCGGCCCGTGACACCCGACGCTCGACCCCGGGCCCGGACCGCGAGGCCCGGCGGCCCGCGGGCGAGCGGGCCTCGCGTCGGCGAGGGTCGCCGGCCGCGGGCCCGGGATCAGCGGCCCATGGCCTCGAGGGCCTCGAGCCATGCGAGGGCGTTCTCGTCGGTGCCGCCGAGGCGCTTGTACTCGCGCAGGTCGTCGAGGGCGAGGCCGAGCATGCCGAGGCGATCGCCGTGCAGGATCGCGAGGTAGTACCGCAGGAGCGGATCGGTGGGGGCGAGCTTGATCGCCGTCTCGAGCTCGGCCGCGGCCTCCTCGGGACGGCCCTTGGCGTACAGCCAGAGCGCGGCGCAGGTGTGCGGCTCGGGGTCCTTGGGGTCGAGCTCCGAGACCCGGCGCCACGCCGCGAGGACGTCCTTGGCGCCCTTGCGGTCCATCACGTGCGCGACGCCGAGGGCGTACAGCGCGACGTCGGGCGCGAGGTTCGCGGCGGCCTTGAAGTGCGCCAGCGCCTTGTCGTTGTGGTTCGAGCGCAGCTCGGCGACGCCCGCGAGGAAACGCAGGCGCGCGTCCTTCGGCAGGAGCCGCGACGCCTCCGCCAGCGCGGCGAGCGCCGCGGGCCACGACTGCGCTTCGAGCAGGAGCACCGCCTTGGCGGCGAGCCAGTCCGGGTCCTCGGGGGCCTTCGCGAGCGCGTCGTCGACGGCGGTCTGGACGGCGAACGCGAGCTTCAGCCGGATCGCGGTCGAGACGACGCCGAGCAGCGCGCGGCGGTCGGCGGCCGCGACCTTCACGGCCTGGGCGAGCGCCTCGCGCGCGGCCGCGACCTGGTCGCACGCGCGGCGCGCGACCGCGAGCGCGATCGGCCAGAGCGGCTCCGTGCTCGGCGGCTTGGGGTCGCCCTCGAGGAACGCGACCGCGTCCTTCGGCTTGCCGTCGGCCACGAGGACGAGCGCCTTGCCGACCTTCGCCACGTGGAGGAGCGGGTCGAGGGCGATGGCCTTCGCGTAGGCGTCGAGCGCGCCGGCGCGGTCGCCCGCCCGCTCGCGCACGAACCCGGCCCAGACGTAGTCGCGGGGCGTGCCGCGCTCCTTGAGCAGGAGGTCCACGGCGGCCTTCGCGGTCGGGAAGCGACCCTCGAGCTCCTCGATCTCCGAGAGCGCCTGGCGCGCCTCCGGGATCGGGGTCACGAGCTTCACGGCCGCGGCGATGGCGTCGCGGCCCTCGTTCCCGCCCTTGAGCCGGGCCCACAACACGAGCGACGCGGCGTCGTTGGGCTTGTCCTCCTTGCGCTTCGTCACGAGCACGAGCGCCTCGTTGCGGCGCCCGGCCCGCGTCATCGCGTCCTCCCAGGCGAACCCGAGCTCGAGGTCGTCGGGATACTTCGCCATCTTCGCCGCGAGCGAGTCCACGCCCTCGTCGAGGAAGAACCGCGACGTCGGCGGGGGGATCTTGGGGAGGTCGCTCGGCTTCCCGTCGGGGCCGGGTTTCGCGTCGGGCGCCGGTTTCCCGTCGGGCGCGGGGGCGGGCTTCCCGGGGTCCGCGGGCGGCGGCACCGGCGCGTCCTGGGGCGCCGGCTTCGGCGCGCCGAGCGGGCCGTCGGCCGGCGGGGCGGGCGGCGGAGGACCACCCGGCTCGGTCCCGCGGACGTCGTCCGTGAACCCGCGGGGTCCGGCGACCACGCTCACGAGGAAGAGGAGGGCGAGCGGCAGGGGGCGGGTGCGGGCCACGGTGGGAGGGTCCCTCGTCGAGGCGGGCGTCGCGAGGCGGCGGGCGTTACGAGGGGCCCCGCCGACGTCGGCGGGATCCTGCGCGCGGGGCCGCCGCCGCGGTTACTTCGTCGCCGCGACCGGCGGCGCGGGCGGCGCGTCCGGACCGGTCGGCGCGGGCGCGGCGGGCGCGGTCGGCGCGGGGGGCGCGGGCGGCGTCGGCGCCGCGCCCGGCGGCGCGGGCGTCGGGGCGGGGGGCACCGGCGTCGCGGTGGCCGGCGCGTCCGCGTCCGCCGTCGCGACGACGAACGAAGGGCCGGCGGTCGACGCGCGACGACGCGACGTCAGGAGCGCGTCGTCGAGCCAGCCCGAGAGCTCGCGGTCGTACAGCAGGCCGAGGGTGGTCGCCCACCGCTCCTTCACCTGCGCCAACATCCAGGCCGCGCGGACCTTCGCCGACTTCGACGACGTCGCGGACGACTTGCTCGGCGAGTCGCCGGCCTGCGTGGTCGGCGGCTTCGTGCCGGGCGGCGTGTTCGGGGTCGTGGGCGGAGGCGGCGGCGGGGGCGGCGAGGCCGCGGGCGGCGGCGTGGAGGACCCGCCGGACGACCCGCCGGAGTCGCCGCCGGAGGATCCGCCCGACGACCCGCCCGAGCTGCCGCCCGACGACCCGCCCGACGACCCGCCCGAGTCGCCACCGCCGGACCCGCCGCCGGATCCGCCGCTGTCGCCGCCGCCGCCCCCTCCGCCACCCATTCCCATCCCGCCGCCGCCCATGCCGCCGCCGCCGTGGCCGCCCCGCGACTCGTAGTCGTCGGGATCGAACCGGGGCATCGCGTCGGCGTCGGCCACCGCGAGCCGACCGAGCGGGCGGTGGCCGCGCGCCGCGGCGAGGCCGTCGGTCACGCAGAGGACGCCGGTGCCGGCGAACGCCGCCGCGAGCAACCACCGAACCGCCGACCCCGAACCGATGCGCGTGGACATGGCACCCCCCGCGAACGCGGACGCCGGGGGGCGCCCGTTCGGCGCGGCCCGGGGGCCCTCTTCGGGATACGAAGGGGGCCCGCTCCGACACGGCAAACGCGGGGCCCGAGGCGCCCGCTCCACGGTCGGCGACGGCGTCCTGGGCGGAAGCCCGCGTGCTCGGGCCGTGGCCACGGTCGGAAGTGGAGACGGCTTCATGGGTTACGCGGTCGCGGTTCGCGTGAGCCACGCCGATCCGGCGGCGACACCGCCGCCGGCGGCGCCCGCCGCACCGTTCCCGCTCGGTGCCCGTTGGTAACTAAGATGCCTCTTATCTTCGGTCGGCATGACAGCGTGCCTCGCGCGCACGACCGTTTCGATGCGCACACGGTACCGGGTCGACGATCCTCGCCGCCGTCGGCGCGCCGAGCCTCGACGGGGTACCTTCCGAAACGCGGGCGCACCGCCCGACGTCCGCGGAGTCCCGCCATGCCCGCCACGCCCCGCCCGCCGACCGCGGCCGACCTCGTCGCCGCCCGCGCCGTCGCCGTCCGTTTCCTCGACGCGGTGAAGGCCGGCGACGAACCCGCCGCTCGCGCGCTGCTCCACGTGCGCGAGGGCGAGACGATCGACTTCCGCACGATGCACGAGTCGACCGGCGCCTACACGCTCGGGCCCGCCGAGGCCGACGGCGCCAACGTCGTCACCGTTGCCACGATCACCGCCGCGCCCGGACGCGATGCCCCGCCGTCGTTGCCCGTGGTCCTCTCGCGGCCGGACGGGACATGGAAGGTGGACATGGGCGCGAGCATGAACCGCCTGCTCGGCGTCGACCTCGAGGGGATGGTGAAGCAGATGGCCGAAGGCCTCGGCGCCGCGCTGTCGCAGGGGTTCGACGCGATGGGCCAGGCCCTCGCGGGCCTCGGCACGGGGGAGGGCGCGGCGCCCGCCGAGGAGGCCGCCACCGCGGACGGCGCCGCGACCGCGGACGACGGGGCGGCCCCCCGCGCGGCGGGCGCGCGCAAGGGCGGCAAGGCGTCCCGGAAGCGCGGTACGCCGTAGGGCGACGCCCGTCGACGGGTGCGGCCGTCCGGCGCGGTCGCGCGCGCGGGTACGCGAGGCCCGGCGGCCCGCACCGACGCGCGGCCCGCGCCGCGCCGGCCACCGGGCCTCGCGTCCCCGGGACCCCGACGGCGCGCTCCGACCTCCGCGGCGTACGATGACGCCGTCCCCGAAGGAGTCCGGCGATGTCGGCGCCCGCGCGGTCCGTGCTGCTCCGACGCCTGGCGCTCGCGACCCTCGTCGGCGTGGCGGCCGCGCCCGCTCGCCCCGCCGCCGCCGACACCGAGGTGCCGCTGCCGCTCACGGGCCGGCTCTCGCTGAAGGCCGACGGGAAGCGGTACGTCGTCGACGGCAAGCAGGTGCTGGCCGCGGGCGCGCTCCTCAAGCTCGAGGAGGGCGTCCACGTCGTCGGGAAGAACGGCGCGAGCCTCGAGGTGAAGGGCGGCCTGCGCGCGCTCGGCGGCGACGACGGGAAGGTCACGTTCGACGGCATCGACTTCAGCCCGACGGTCGCGCCCGAGAACGGCTTCCACCTGAACGGCGCGACGCTCTCGGGCTGCACGTTCGTGCACCCGGAGGGCGCCGCGTTCGAGGGCGAGCTCACGGTCGAGAACACGACGTGGAGCGGCGCGTTCGACGTGCGGATCGCGCGCGGGTTCGCGCGGATCATGAGCACGACGCTCCCGCCCGCGAGCGTCACGTGCGTGGCCGACAAGGGTCGCCCGCCCGAGGTCGCGCTGCGCGGGTGCAAGCTGTCGAGCTTCACGCTGAAGGGCGCGTCGGCGGCGACGCTGCGCGCGTCCACGGTCAGCGGCACGTTCACCGCGACGGGCTTCACGGACCTGCTCGTCGACGGGTGCGACGTCTCGGGCAGCCTCGTGTTCCAGCAGGGGCCCGAGGGGAGCTTCTCGAAGCTCGTGCTCACGAAGTGCAACCTCGAGGGCGGCGCCACCGTCACGTTGTCGCGGCCCTCGGGGCCGAAGACGCCGATGGAGAAGGTGCGGCTCGACAAGTTCTGGTTCGGCCGGGCCGACGCGAAGCCCGACCTCACCGACGCGGCGATCGGCGAGCGCATCACCGACGGCGCGGACGACCCCGCGGTGTCCGTGAAGGCGTACTGGTCGAGCCCGCAGGAACGGCGCCGCTGACCGACCCGTCGGGTCGCGAGGCCGCGGCCCCGTTCGGGACGGATGCCGTCCGGGATCCGCCGGCGCCGAGCCGCGCCCGCGGGCCGGCGTCGATTGCGGTCGCGGCGGACGCGGCGACAATCGCGGCATGTCGTCGCCCGACCCCACGGCGCTCTGTCGGCGGCTCGTGCGCGCGGGCCTCGTCGCGGCGGTGGCGGTCGCGGCGACGCTCGGCGCGCTCCGGCTCACCCGGCGGGAGCGGGTCGGGTCGGGCTTCGGCCCCGTGCGGACGCCGGACGCGGCCGAGGTCGCGTCGCTCGTCGAGCAGGCGCGGGCCTCGGAAGCGCGCGCCCTGGTCGCGGACGCGCTCGCCGCGGAGGGCGACGAAGCGATCGAGCTCGCGCGCGAGGCGCTGACGGTCGCGGTGACCCCGGAGACGATGGGGACGCTCGCGGACCTCCTGCGCGCCCGCCGGCCGCCGCCGCCGCCCGTCGAGGGCGCGACCGCCGTCGTCTGGTCGCCCGACGGCGCCTCGGTGCTCTGCACGACGCGCGACGGCAACGTCGTCGTGCTCGACGCCGACGGGCGCGAGCGGTGGCGCGCGCGCGGCGGCGACGCGGGCCTCGCGTGCGGCGCGTTCGGCCCGGACGGCCGCGTCGTCGTCGGCGGCGCGGACGGGACGGCGCGCGTGTTCGGCGGCGACGGCCGGCCGCTCGGGGTCCTGCGCGGGGCCGACGACGCGGTCACCGCGGTCGCGTGCGCGGGCGACCGCGTGCTCGTGACGGCGCTCGACCGGCGCGCGCGGCTGTACGGCCCGGGCGGCCCGGACAGCTCGGACGGCGCGGTGCGGCGCACGTTCGGCGCCGAGGGCGGCGTCGACGTCGCGGCGTGGGCCGACGGCGGCCGTCGCGTGGTCGCGTTCGCGCGCGGCGGCGCCGTGCGCGTCGCCCCGGCCGACGTCGCGGGCGGCGACGTCGCGTTCACGCCGGACGACGGCGCGCTCGTCGACGTGGTCGCGGCGCCGGCGGGGGACGGGTTCGCGGTCCGCACGGACGGGGCGGTGGTGCGGCTGCTCGACGGCGCCGGGCGGGAGGCCGGCGCGCTGCGCGGCCACCGCGCGTCGGTGCTCGACGTCGCGTTCGCGCCCGCGGGCGATGTCGTCGCGACGGCGTCGCTCGACCGCACGGCGCGGCTGTGGGCACGCGACGGGAGGGCCCTGGCCGTGCTCGAGGGCCACGCGTCGTCGGTGGCGTCGGTGCGGTGGTCGCCGGACGGGAAGGCGCTCGTGACCGTCGGCGCGGACCGCACCGCGCGGGTGTGGTCGCGCGACGGCGCGGCCCTCGCGACGATCGGGGGGCCGGCGCGCCCGTGCGGACCGCCGCGCCGCCCCGGACGGGGCGGCGGTCGTCGTGACGTGGCGCGGCGCAGCGGGCCTCGCGTCCTTCGCGCCCGACGGCCGCCCCGTGGGGCGGTTCGCGCCCACGGGCGCGCCGGCGCTCGACGTCGTGCCGTCGCCCGACGGCGCGCGGGTCGCGTGGGTGGACGCCGACCTGCGGGCTCGCGTGACCGTGATCGCGCCGGCGGCGCTCCTCGAGGAGGTGCGTCGCGCGGGCGTGCACGTCCCGTCCGCCGCAGGGGCCCGCCGCGTCGCCCGCGCGCGCGCCGCGGCGGGCGGGCCGCTCGCGACGGCGACGCCGGCCCCCGACGCGGCCGTCGGGCCCGCGGCCGCGCCCCGCCGCGGCGAGTACGTCGGCGCGGCGCGGTGCGCGGGGTGCCACCGCGCGGCCTACGAGGCGTGGCGCGCGTCGGCGCACGCCACGACGACGGCGCTCGCGGGCGAGGGCAGCGTGCCGACCGTCGGGCCCGCGGGCGGGCGCGTCGAGCACCCGCCGGGCGCGACGACGTTCCGCCGGGACGGCGGACGGCTCGTCGCGACGACGCTCGCCGAGGACGGCGCGCCGCGCGACTTCGCGCTGACGCACACGGTGGGGGCGCGGCGCATCCGGATGCTGGTGGCGACGCTGCCGGACGGGCGCGCGCAGGTCCTGCCGTCGATGTGCGAGCTCCCCGACGGGCCGTGGTTCGACTACACGCACCTCCTCTTCGGCGCGCCGGGCGCCGACCCGACCGTGCCGCCGGTCGTCGCGCCCGGCGACCCGTCGTTCTGGACGGGGCCGGTGCGCGCGTTCGACGCGCGGTGCGCCGGCTGCCACGTCAGCGGCCGCGAGCCGCGCGCCGCGGGGCCCGACGGGACCGGGCCGCGCTCGACGTGGCGCGCGCTCGGCGTCGACTGCGAGGCGTGCCACGGTCCCGGCCGCGCGCACGCCGAGGCGTGGGACCGCCTCGAGACCGGCGCGCCGCTCCCGAGGCTCGAGACGCTCGACCGCGCCGGGAAGGTGCAGGCCTGCACCCAGTGCCACGTGGAGGGCGAGCGGCTCACGCCGCACGGGGTCGTGGGCGAGGACCTCTTCGAGCACGTGGACCCGACGCTGCTGCTCGACCCCGAGCGCGTGGACCCGTACGGCCGCCCCCTCGAGCTCGTCTACGACGGGCTGCCGTTCGGCACGAGCCGCTGCGCGGAGGCGGGCGGCCTCACGTGCTCGCGGTGCCACGCGGCGCACGGCAGCCCGCGGCGGTCGCTCCTGCGGCCCGCGTTCGAGGAGCGCGAGGTGTGCGGCGCGTGCCACGGCGACGTGGTGCGCGACGCCGCGGCCCACGCGCACCACCGCGCGGGCGGCGGCGGCACGGGCTGCGTCGCGTGCCACCTCCCGTTCCTCTCCATCGAGCGCGGGCACGGCCGCGTCGCCGACCACACGATCGGCGTGCCCCACCCGGTCCTCCCGGGCGACCGCGTCGCGTCGGACGCGTGTTCGACGTGCCACGCGCCCGGGACGGGGGCGACGGGCGTCCCGGCGCTCGACGGCGAGGCCCTGCGCGCGGCGTACGCGCGGTGGTGGCCCGGCGCGGCCCCGCACCCGTGGCAGACGGCGATCGCGTCGGCCCGCGTCGGCGCGGCCGGGGCCGACGCGCTCCTGCGCACGGTGGTGGACGACGGCGGCGCGCCGCGCCTCGTGCGCGCGTCCGCGGCGCGGCTGCTCGGGCGGAGCGGCGAGGCGGCGCGGACGGCGCTGCTCGACGCGAGCCACGACGCCGACACCCTCGTCCGGCGCGCCGCGCTCACCGCGCTCGCGGGGTACCGCGGGGCCGACGTGGACGCGCGGCTGCGGGCCGCGCTCGCCGACCCGTCGCGCGCGGTGCGGACCGCCGCCGCGCGCGCCGCGCTCGCGGGGTTCGCGCGCGTGACGGCCGACGCGGCGCTGCTCGCCGCCGCGCTGCCGGTCCTCGAGGCCGACGCCGCCAGCGTGCCCGACGACGACCAGCGGTGGTTCCGTCTCGGCGCGGCGCGCGAGCTCGCGGGCGACGTCGCCGGCGCGATCGAAGCGTACGCCCGGCAGGTCGCGCTCGACCCGTTCGCGACGAACGTGCGGACGCACCTCGCCGCGCTGCGCGCGCGCGCCGCGCGGGGGCGGTAGGCGCGCGCGCCCCCGACGGGCCTCACTTCGCGGGCGGCGTCTCCTTCCCGGCGGCGGCGCCCGCGGCGGGCGAGACCACGACGAGGAGCGCGCGGTCCTTGGTGGCGTGGCGCGCGAAGACCTCGCGCACCTGCGCCGCGGTCACCGCCTGGTAGGCCGCGGGGTCGGCCGCCACGTCGTCGAGCCGGATCCCGCGGAAGGTCGAGAGGGCGATGCGCGCCAGCCAGTAGCCCGGGTCCTTCGTCTGCTCCTCGAACGTCGTCGCGACCTGCTTCTTCGCGACCGCGAGCTCGTCGTCGGACGGGCCCGACGCCGCGAACGCCTCGTACATCGCCGACAGCTTCGCCACGAGCGCGGGCACCTTGTGCGGCTCGGTGGGGGCGCCCGCGGCCAGCGTGCCGAAGCCGGGGTAGACGCTCGCCGGGCGCGACGCGGCCCCGATGCTGTAGACCAGCTGGGCCTGCTCGCGCACCTCCTTCGTCATGCGCGTCGAGAGCACCTGGGCCGCGAGCGCGAGCGCGCGGACGGTCGGACGGTCCGTCTCGTCGGCGCCGTAGAACCCCGACCAAACGAACGCCTGCGGCGTGGGCGTGTCGAGCGTGCGCTCGACGCGGCGCGGGCCCGCGGGGCGCGCGACGGTCCGCTGGGCCCGGTACGTCTCGGCCGACACGCGCTCGCGCGCGGGCAGCGCGCCGAGCCAGCGCGCGGCGAGCGCGAGGGCGCGGTCGCGCGGGAGGTCGCCGACGATCGTGACCTCGACGGGCGCGGTGCGCACGAGCCCGTCGAGCCAGGCCTGCGCGGCGTCGCGCGTGAGGCGCCCGAGCTGCTCGGGCGTGGCCGGCGCGAGCCGCGGGTCCGTGTCCGGGAACGGCAGCGAGCCGACGAGGCGCATCCCGAGCGCCATGGGGTTGCCGGACGCCTCGGCGTAGGCCTCGCGTCCCGTGGACTGGGAGGCCGCGAACGCGGCGGGCTCGACGCGGGGCTCCGTCAGCAGCAGGTACGCGAGCGTGAGGCCCGTCTCGAGGTCGTCCGGGCTCCCCGCCACGGTGAGCGTCGCGGCCCCGGGCCCGGCGCCGCCGCCGCCCCCGCCCCCGCGGCCCCGCCGCCCGCCGCCGCCCGCGGCGCCGCCGGCGCGCACGGCGATCTTCTTCCCCGACATCAGCTCGCGGACGTCGGAGGACGAGAGCCTGGCCGTCGCGGGGGTGCGCCACGCGACGAGCGCCGCGCTCGTGACCCCGCGGTTCTCGGCGGTCTCGAGCAGCTCGCCGCCCACGAGGTCGATCTGCACCGTCACCTCGTTGCGCGGCGCCTCGACGAGACGGTGGTGCACCCGCACGCCGTTCGCGAGCCAGCCGGACCAGACGCCGGTCGCGGCGTGCTCCTCGCCCTCCTTCACCGCGCCCGCCGCGGGCGGCGTCGCGAGCAGCGTGGTCGCGCGCGCCGCCTCCGCCAGGGCCGGCGGCTCGACGGCGAGCGCCTTCGTCCCGAGCTCGAGGAGCGCGGCCTCCGTCGGCACGGACGGGCCCGCCGGCAGCGTGGCGACGAACGCGACCGCCTTCGGGTCGAGCTCCGCCGCGAACCGCGCCGAGACCTCGGCCGGCTTCAGCTCCGGGAGCAGGCGGCGCAGCAGCGCGAGCCGCTGCTCGGGCGCGAGGAGCGGCTCCTCGGCCGACAGCGTGCCGTTCAGGCGCCGCATCAGGTCCGTCGCGGTCGTGGTCGCGAGCGTCTCGACGTCGCGCTCCGCGCCCGCGAGCCAGCCCTTCTTGACGTCGGCGAGCTCCCGCTCGGTGAACCCGTGCCGCCGCGCGCGCTGGAGCTCGAGCGCGAGCTCCTCGAGCGCCGCCTTCCACGCGCCGGGCGCGGCGTCGCCGCCGACCTCCCAGCCGCGGTAGACGCGGCCGGCGTCGCCGGCCTCCGCGCGCGCGCGCACGAGGCTCGACCCGCCCGCCGCGATCCTGTCCTCGAGGCGCCGGTTCCACGCGGCGACGCCGAGGTCGAGCGCCAGCTCGGCGCGGTAGGCCTCGACCGTCGTCGAGGGCGCGCCCACGGGCCCGAGCCGCGTGATGCGGACCTCCTCGGCCTTGATCTCGGGGTCCGTCGCCACGACGGCGAACGACGTCTCGTACGCCTTCACGCCGCCGTCGGCGGGGGCGGGGCACGTCCGCGCCTTCGCCGGGCCGAACGCCGCGCCGACGGCCTTCACCATCTCCGCGGGGTCCGCGTCGGCGATCACGAGCACGGTCGCGTTCGACGGCGCGTACCACGCGCCGTAGTAGTCGCGGAAGTCCTGCGGCGTGAACCCGTCGATGCTCGCCTCGGTGCCGATCGTGTCGCGGCGGGCCCACAACGCGCCCGGCGCGATGCGCGCGCGGATCTGGTCGCGGACGCGCTGCCGGCCCGAGAGCCCGCGGCGCCGCTCCTCCTGGATGATCTGGCGCTCCGCGTCGATCTCCTTCGGCAGGAGCAGCAGGCCGCCGAGCACGTCGGCCATCCACGTCATGGCCTTCGCGACGGTCTCGGGCTTCGCGTCGGGCAGCGAGAGCTGGTAGGTCGTCTGCTCGAGGTTCGTGAACGCGTTCTGGTCGCGGCCGAACGTCATGCCCATGGACTGGAAGAACGGCACGAGCGAGCCCGGCGGGAAGTGCTCGGAGCCGTTGAACGCCATGTGCTCGAGGAAGTGGGCGATGCCGTGCTGGCGGTCGGTCTCGTTCAGCGAGCCCGAGTGCACGTGCAGCCACACGACCGCGCGGCCCGGCGGGTGCCCGTGCCGCCGCACGACGTAGCGGAGCCCGTTGTCGAGGGTGCCCCGCACGAGCCCGGGGTCGGTGGGGAGCGCCTCGCCGGCCGCGCGCGCGGAGCGCGGCGCGCCCGGCGCGACGAGCCCCGCGAACAGCCCCGCGACGAGGACGAGCGACGACGAACGGGACGTGCGGGACATGGGGGAGCTCCGGGCCCCGCGCCGTGCGGGGGCGGCAGCGTACCCGGCCGGTCCCGTCGGGCCGAGCCCGCTCGCCGCACCGGCGGGCCCGCGCGAGCACGGGCGACACCGTCGGGCCCCGGCGGGCGCGGTCGGGCGCGCGGGACCGCGAGGCCCGGCGGCCGATTCGGCGCCGCGCGGGCCCGGGTTGTGCGCGTCGGCCCGTCGTGCCCCGCCTACCCTCGGGACTCGCACGGAGGCGGCGCCGCGCCGTCCCGTGCGGGAGGTCCACCCCATGCCGCGCACGCTCGCCTACGCCGCCCCGGCCGCCGGGAAACCGCTCGTCCCGTTCACGCTCGACCGCCGCGAGCCGTCCGCGCACGACGTCGACATCGACGTCCGGTACTGCGGCGTCTGCCACTCCGACCTCCACCAGGCGCGCGACGAGTGGTCCGGGGCGACCTTCCCGATGGTCCCCGGCCACGAGATCGTCGGGACCGTGCGGCGGGTCGGCGCGGCGGTGACGCGCGTGAAGGTCGGCGACCTCGTGGGCGTGGGGTGCATGGTGGACGCGTGCCGCACGTGCGAGCCGTGCCGCCACGACACCGAGCAGTTCTGCGAGGCGGGTGCCGCGTTCACCTACAACGGCACCGAGATGGACCGCGTGACGCCGACGTTCGGCGGGTACTCGGCGCGCGTCGTCGTCACGGAGCGGTTCGTGCTCCGGATGCCGACGACGATCGCGCCGGAGGCCGCGGCGCCGCTGCTCTGCGCGGGCATCACGACGTACTCGCCGCTCAAGCAGTGGGGCTGCAAGCCCGGCGACCGCGTCGGGGTCGTCGGCCTCGGCGGCCTCGGCCACATGGCGGTGAAACTCGCCGTCGCGATGGGGGCCGAGGTGACGGTGTTCAGCACGTCGCGCGCGAAGGAGGCCGACGCGCGCCGCATGGGGGCGAAGGACTTCGTCGAGACGCGCGACCCCGCCGTGTTCGCGTCCCTCGCCCGGCGGTTCGACCTCGTGATCGACACGGTGTCGGCCGAGCACGACTACAACCTCTACCTCGGGACGCTGCGCCCGCACGGCGCGATGGTGCTCGTGGGGGCCCCGCCGACCGCGACGCCCGTCTCGGCGTTCGCGTTGATCATGGGCAACCGGCGGCTCGCGGGGTCGCTCATCGGCGGGATCCGCGAGACCCAGGAGATGCTCGACTTCTGCGGCGCCCACCGGATCGGGTCGGACGTCGAGGTGATCCCGATCCAGCAGATCAACGCCGCCTACGAGCGCCTCCTCCGGGGGGACGTCCGCTACCGGTTCGTGATCGACCTCGCCAGCCTGAAGGCCTGATCCCCCCGGGGGGGGGATCGGACCGGACCGCTCCGATTCCGCCCTCACCCCCTGCCGGCCTCCTACCATCGAGGGCGGTAGGGCAGCCTCGAGGCCCCGCGGGCCCACGGGCCTCGCGGTCCCCCGAGGGGGCAGCGTTCCCGTCCACTTCCTTCCCGAGGTCGTGATGCGTTCTGACGAAACGTCAATTCTCGACGGTGCGTCGCCGGCGGACCCGCCGGCACGGCCCGCGCCGTCGCGGACGGCCGAGCGCGCGCGCCAGCAGTACGAGGAGCGCGACCGCGCGATCCGCGACGCGGCGCGGCGGCTGCTCCTCGAACGCGGGCTCCACGGCTTCTCGATGGACGACGTCGCCGAGGCGATCGCGTACAGCAAGGGCACCGTCTACCAGCACTACGACTGCAAGGAGGACGTCCTCGTCGCGTCGTGCGCCGAGGCCGCCGCCGAGTTGGCGGAGACGTTCGAGCGCGCGGCCGCGCTGCCCCTGCGCTCGCGCGAGCGCATGACGGCGATCGTCGAGGCCTACTGCGAGTTCGTCGAGCGGCACGCGGTGTCGTTCCGCGTGATCCCGCTGGTGCACTCGCCGACCGTGCGCGAGAAGGCCAAGCCGGAGCGGATCGCCGCCATGGAGGCCGCGCAGGCCCGCGTCCGCGCGGCGTGCGCGGCGGTGGTGGACGCCGCGGTCGCCGCCGGCGAGCTGCGCCCGCGCGCGGGCGTCGACGTCCGCACGATCCCGTTCGCGCTGTGGTCGCTGATGTTCGGGGCGTTCATGCTGACGGAGCTCCACAGCTCGGAGAAGACGTTCGGCGTGCGCGACCCGGTCGCCGCGATCCGCGTCGCCTGGGCCCTCCACATGGACGGGCTCGGCTGGGCGCCGGTCGGCGGCGACGCCGACCCGGCGGCGACCGGCCGCCGGATCCGCGAGCTGCTCGTCCGCCAGGCCCCCCGCCCGCTCTCGACCTGACCCCGCGTCCCCGTCCGCCGTACGCCCCGGAGCCCGTCCATGTCGATCCGTCCCCGTCGCGTCGCCGACGTCCTCTCGGCCCTCGTCGCCGTCGGAGCCCTCGCCGGCTGCGGCGGAGGGGCGCCGCCGGCCGCCATGATGCGCGGGCCCGCGCCCGTGTCCGTCGTCGCCGCCGCCGCGGAGGACGTGCCGTCGTACATCGACGAGATCGGGCGCTGCGTCGCCTCCGAGGTCGTCGTCGTGCAGCCCCGCGTGTCGGGCGAGGTCGTCGAGGTCCTCGTCAAGGACGGCGAGGACGTCGCGCGCAACGCGCCGCTGTTCCGGATCGACGCGCGGCCGTACGCCGCGACGCTCGCGCAGGCGAAGGCGCAGGCCTCGGTGGCGGACGCGGCGGCCCAGGAGGCCCGCACCGCGGTCGCGACCGCGACGTCGCGCGTGGCGTCGGCCAAGAGCCGCCTGGCCGAGGCGAAGGCGAAGGTCGACGCGTCGCGCGCGGGCATCGACGAGATGGCCGCCGACGTCGACGCCGCCGAGGCCGACGTGGCCCGGGCCGACGACGACCTCGCGCGGTTCGAGAAGGTGGGGCCCACGGGCGCCGTGTCGGGCCAGGAGCTCGACCGCGCGCGCACCGCCGCGCGCGGGGCGCGGGCCCGCCTCGACGCGGCCCGGACGCGGCGCGTCGCGATGGAGGCCTCGCTGCGCGAGACCACCGCGTCGGTCGCGACGGCGGAGGACGGCGTGCGCGAGGCGGAGTCGCTCGTGGTCGAGGCGACCGCGCGCGTCACGTCCGCGGACGCCGCGGTCACGCGCGCGGCGGCCGTCGTCGCGGCGGCGCAGCTCGACGTCGACTTCTGCGAGGTGCTCGCGCCGATCGCGGGCCGCGCGGGACGCCGCCTCGTCGACCGCGGGAACGTGGTCGCGGCCGGCACGTCGACGCTGGTGAGCCTGCAGCGCCTCGACCCCATGTACGTGGACTTCAGCGTGCCCGAGGACGACCTCTCGCGGGTCGCCGCCCGGATGGGCTCGACGCCGCTGTCGGTCGAGCTCCGCCTCCCCGACGACGCGGGGCCGCCGCGCACGGGGACGCTCACCTTCCTCGACAACGCCGTGGACCCGGCGACGGGGACCGTCCGCATGCGGGCCACGGTCGCGAACGCGGACCGGCACTTCTGGCCGGGGCGGTTCGTGCGCGTGCGGCTGGTGCTCGAGACGCTGAAGGGCGCGGTGCTCGTCCCGGCGAGCGCGCCGATGACGACGGCGCAGGGGACGGTCGTCCTGGTGGTCGGCGCCGACGACACCGCGTCGATCCGGCCCGTGGCGCTGGGGCAGCGGCACGGCGACCGCGTCGTCCTGACGTCCGGCGTCGCGCCGGGCGACCGCGTGGTCGTCGCCGGGCAGCTCGGCGCCATGGCCGGCGCGAAGGTCCGGATCGAGACGCCCGCCGCGCCGGCCGCGCCCGCCGCGCCGAAGGGGGGCTGACCCGTGAGCGTCGCCCACGCCTTCGTCCGCCGGCCGGTGATGACGACGGTCGCCACGCTCTCCGTGGTGCTGTTCGGCGTCCTGAGCTTCCTGCAGCTGCCGGTCAACGACCTGCCGACCGTGGACTACCCGGTCATCCAGGTGCAGTGCTCCTACCCGGGCGCGACCCCGGCGACGGTCGCGAACACCATCGCGACGCCGCTCGAGCGGCAGTTCATGCAGATCAACGGGCTCAAGCTCGTCACGTCGAAGAGCACGCAGGGCCAGGCGTCGCTGACGCTCGAGTTCGAGCTCGAGAAGGACATCGACGCGGCCGCGACGGACGTCCAGACCGCGATCACGCAGGCCACCGCCAACCTGCCGGCCGACCTGCCTTCGCCGCCGACGTACTCGAAGACGAACCCGAACGACCAGCCGATCCTCTACGTCGCCCTCACGAGCGACAGCGTCACGCCCGGGCGCCTGTACGACTACGCGAGCACGCAGGTCGGGCAGCGCATCAGCATCCTGCCCGGCGTCAGCCGCGTGAACGTCTTCGGCACGAAGTCCGCGGTGCGGATCAAGGCCGACGTCGAGCGGCTGGCCGCGCGCGGCCTCACGATGGACGACCTCGCCGCGGCCGTCCGCGGCGGGACGAGCACCGTCGGCGCCGGCCAGCTCGACGGGCCCGGCGGCACGGCGCTGGTGCAGCCGCGGGGCCAGCTCGAGCACGCCGCCGAGTACGCCGACCTCGTGATCGACCGGCGCGGCGACTCGCCGCTGCGCCTCCGGGACGTGGCCGAGGTCACGGACTCGGTGCAGGACGAGCGCATCCGCATGCGCTTCTGGATCCGCGGCTACGAGCCGCCGACCGCCACGGTCGTCGTGGCGGTCAACCGCCGCGCCGGCGCGAACGCCGTCGAGGTGGCGAAGGCCGTCCGCGGCCTCCTCCCGATCGTGAGCGCCGAGCTCCCGGGCTCGATCCGCATCACGCCGATCTACGACCGCTCCCAGACCATCGTCCGGTCGGTCGCCGAGGTCGAGGAGACGCTCCTCATCGCGTTCGCGCTCGTCGTGCTCGTGATCTTCGTGTTCCTGGGCCGCGCGACCGACACGCTGATCCCCGCCGTCGCGCTGCCGCTCTCGCTGCTCCTCACGTTCATCGCGATGCGGCTGCTCGGGTACAGCCTCGACAACCTGTCGCTCATGGCGCTGACCCTCGCCATCGGGTTCCTGGTGGACGACGCGATCGTCTTCCTCGAGAACACGGTGCGCCGCATGGAGCACGGCGAGAGCGCCCTCGACGCGACGCTGAACGGCGCCAAGGAGATCGGCTTCACGATCGTCTCGATGACGATCTCGCTGGCCGCCGTCTTCCTGCCGCTGGTGTTCATGTCGGGGCTCGTGGGCCGCATCTTCCGCGAGTTCGCCGTCACCATCGTGGTGTCGATCCTGGCGTCGGGCCTCGTGTCGCTGACGCTCACCCCCCTGATGTGCGCGCGCCTCCTCAAGGACCGCGGGCCCGGGCACCGCAAGACGTTCGTCGAGCGCGTGATGAGCGCGTTCGAGCGCCGGGTGCTCGACGTCTACGGGAAGGTGCTCTGGTGGTTCCTGCGCCACAAGTGGATCTCCGTCGGGATCTGGGCGCTCACCCTGGCCGGCACGGCCTGGCTGTTCGTGAAGGTCCCGAAGTCGTTCCTGCCCCCGGGCGACAGCAGCTTCATCTGGGGCGTCATGATCGGCCGCGAGGGCTCGTCGCCGACCCAGATGCGCGAGTTCCAGGACCGGGCCGACCAGGTGCTCCGCGCCGACCCCGCCGTCAAGGCCACGTTCACCATGACGGGCAACGCGACCTTCCTGTCGTCGAACCAGGGGCTCCTGCTGGCGTTCCTGCGCGACCCCTCGGAGCGGTCGCCGATCCAGGAGGTCGCCGGCCGCAGCATGGGCGCGCTCGGCAGCGTGCCGGGCATCTTCCCGTTCCTCCGCCCGCGACCCGTGCTCGAGATCGCCACCGGCGCCACGAACCAGAACCTCGGCCAGTTCGCCTACGCGATCTCGGGCGTGGACGCGGAGCAGGTCTACGCGACCGCGAACCGCCTCGAGGCGAAGCTGCGCGAGTTCAAGGGCTTCCTCACGCTGACGTCGGACCGGTTCGCCATGACCCCGGGCCTCGAGGTCTCGGTGCGGCGCGAGCGCGCGCGGCTCCTCGGCGTCTCCGAGACCCGCGTGCTGCAGCTGCTGCGCAGCGCCTACGCGCAGAACTACGTCTACCTCATCAAGAGCCCGAGCGACCAGTACCAGGTGATCCTCGAGGCGTCCGACGCCGCGCGCGCCGGGCCCGAGGACGTCGGCCGCCTGCGGGTCAAGTCCGACGACGGGAAGAGCCTCGTGCCGCTCAGCGAGCTGGTCGAGCTCAGGAGCAACGTCGGCCTGCAGGCCGTGAACCACATCAACCAGTTCACGAGCGTCACGTTCTTCTTCAACCTCGTCCCGGGCGTGCCGATCGGCGACGCCACGACCTTCATCGAGAAGGCCGCGGCCGAGGTGCTCCCGAGCGCCATCCGCGGCAGCCTCCAGGGCGAGGCCCTCACGTTCCGCGACACGGTGGACGACCTCACGCTCCTCATGCTGCTCGCGGTGTTCGTGATGTACGTGATCCTCGCGATCCTCTACGAGAGCTACGTCCACCCGCTCACGGTGCTGTCGACCCTGCCCACCGCGCTCGTCGGCGGCCTGCTGGCGCTCGTCGTCTTCGGCGAGCAGGCGTCGCTCTACGCGTTCATCGGCATGTTCATGCTCATGGGCATCGTCAAGAAGAACGGCATCATGATCGTGGACTTCGCGCGCCACCGCGTGGAGCACGGCGAGGCCGCCGACCGCGCGATCCACGACGCGAGCCTCGACCGCTTCCGCCCCATCCTCATGACGACCATCGCGGCCGTCATCGGCGCGGTCCCGATCGCGCTCGGGTTCGGCGCGGACGGCGCCTCGCGGCGGCCGCTCGGCCTCGTGATCGTGGGCGGGCTGGTGGTGTCGCAGTTCATCACGCTGTTCGTGACGCCCGCGATCTACCTGGTGCTCGAGATGTTCCAGGAGAAGGTGCTCGACCGCACCACGTTCTTCCGCTCCACGCGCCGCGCGGCCACGACGCCGCCGCCGCGTCCGTCGCACACCGCAGAGGCCAGCCCCGCGCCCGCGGGGGAGGGGGTCCCGTGACCGTCCGACTCCACCGTCCCGCTCCCGGCCGCGCCGCGCGCGCGGCCGCGCTCCCGCTGCTCCTGCTCGCCGGCGGCTGCCGGGCCGTGGGCCCGGACTACGCCCGCCCCGGCGTCGAGCTGCCCGCGACGTTCCGCGACGCCGACGCGGTCTCGCCGGCCGGCCCGGCGGCGGCGTCGTTCGCCGACCTGCCGTGGTGGCGCGTCTTCGAGGACCCGGTGCTGCAGGAGCACCTGCGCACCGCGCTCGCGGGCAACGAGGACCTGCGCGCCGCGCTCGCGCGCGTCGCGGAGGCCCGCGCGCGGGCCGGCATCGCGGCCGCGGACCGGTTCCCGCAGGTCGAGGCCGGCCTCACGGGGTCGCGCGACCGCGCCTCGCGCGAGCTCGGCGGCTCGGGGTCGCGCACCACGAACACCTTCCGCGCGTCCGTGTCGGCGTCGTGGGAGATCGACCTGTGGGGGCGCGTCCGCCGCGGCGAGGAGGCGGCCGTCGCGGAGTGGATGGCGTCCGAGGAGGGCCGCCGGGCCGTCGTCGTCACGCTCGTCGGCGACGTCGCCGAGGCCTACTTCGACCTCCGCGAGCTCGACGAGGAGCTCGTCATCGCCCAGGAGACCCGCGACGCCCGTCGCAAGACCCTGTCGCTGTTCTCCGAGCGCGCCCTCGGCGGCGTGTCGAGCAAGCTCGAGACCGCGCAGGCGCAGGCCGACCTCGCGTTCGCGGAGGCCGCCGTGCCCGACATCGCGCGGCGGGTCGCGCAGCAGGAGAACCTGATCTCGTTCCTGCTCGGCCGCACGCCGGGCCCGGTCGCCCGCGGGGTCTCGCTCGGCACCCGCCCGCTCCCGCCGGCGCTGCCGACGGGGCTCCCCGCCGCCCTCCTCGAGCGGCGCCCCGACGTGCGCGCGGCCGAGGCCGAGGTCCGCGCCGCGAACGCGCGGGTGGGCGTCGCGATGGCGGAGTTCTTCCCGCGCCTCGACCTGCTCGCGCTGCTCGGGCTCGGCGCGCGCGACCTCTCGGACCTCGCCGGCGACCGCGCGACCTACGGCTCGCTCGGCGGCACGTTCCTCGGCCCCGTCTTCCAGGGCGGGCGGCTCGTCGCGGGCCGCGATGCCGCGCAGGCGCGGTACGACGAGGCCGTCGCGCGGTTCCGCCGCACCGTCGAGAGCGCGTTCCGCGACGTCGCGGACCAGCTCGCCGCCGTCCGCGGCGCGCGCGAGGTCCGGATCGCGCTCGAGCAGCAGGTGGCGGCGCTGACGGAGGCGCTCGACCTCTCGAGCACCCGCTACGGCAACGGCGTCGCGGCCTACTTCGAGGTCCTCGACGCGCAGCGGGCCCTCTTCCCGGCCCGCATCGAGCTGGCGCGCACGCGCCGCGACCAGTACGTCGCCCTGATCCGCCTCTACCGCGCCCTCGGCGGCGGATGGGCCGACGAGGGCTGCGGCGTCCCGACGCCGACGGCTCCGGCCGCCCCGGGCCCGTCGGCGGCGGGGCCCGCCGCGTCCCGGGACCGCGCCCGCCGTCGCCGCGCCCGCGGCGCCGCCGCCCGCACCCGCCGCGATGCCCACGCCGGCCCCCGAGCCGGCCCCGCGCCGACGCCCGCGCCCGCGACGGGAGGGGCCGGGACGTCCGGCGGGACGCCGCCGCCGACGCCCGCCGCGAGCGGCGCGCTGCGCTGACCGCACGCACCGGCGATCCGCGGGGGGGATGAACCGACCACGTCGGTTCCCCGGAGAAACCTACCCCCGGCAGGCCGCGGGTGCGAGAGTGCCGGGCCGATGTCGCCCCCCGTGAGCTCGGGGGAGGGCCGACCGCCGCGAGGGCGGGCGGTCCGTCGCGGCGTCCGGAGCCCGCCCGCGCCCGATGAAGTACTCCGCGCCCCTCGACGGCGTCCGCGCCGTCGCGATCCTCGGCGTGTTCGTCTTCCACGTCGTCCCCGACGCGATGCTCGGGGGCTTCGTCGGCGTGGACGTCTTCTACGTCCTGTCGGGCTACCTCATCACGTCGAACGTCCTCCACGACCTCCGCGAGGGGACGTTCACGATCCGAGAGTTCTACGCCCGCCGCGTGATGCGTCTCCTGCCGAACGCGACGGCGATGGTGCTCGCGACCGTCGTCCTCTCCGCCGCGTTGCTGCTGCCGTCCACCGCGGCGCAGGCCGCCCGCCACGGCGTCTGGACGCTGCTCAACCTCTCGAACCTGTACATCCTGCTGAAGCTCGGCGGCTACTGGGGGATGGCCGCGACGTCGTCTCCGTTGCTCCACACGTGGTCGCTCGCCGTCGAGGAGCAGTTCTACCTCGTGCTCCCGGCGTGCGCCCGCGTGCTGGCGCCGCGCGCCGCCTTCCGCGCGGTGCTCGCGGCCGTCACCGTCGCGAGCTTCGTGCTCGCGACGCAGTGGGCGACGTCCCACCCCGACGGCGCGTTCTACCTCCTGCCGACGCGCGCCTGGCAGCCGCTCCTCGGCGCGGTGCTCGCGGCGTGGCTCGTGCCCGCGTCGCCGGCGCGGCCCGTGCGCACGCTGCGCGCCGGGCCCCTCGCCGCCGCCGCCGGCTGGGCCGGCCTCGCGGCCGTCGTCGGGTCGTTCTTCCTCGTCCGCGAGGGCGCGGGCTTCCCGGGCTGGCCGGCGCTGCCCCCCGCGCTCGGCGCGCTCGGCCTCGTCGTCGCGATCGCGGCGGGCGAGTGCGGCCCGTCGCGGTTCCTCGGGCACCCCGCGCTCGCGTGGGTGGGGCGGCTGTCGTACTCGCTCTACCTCTGGCACTGGCCGCTGATCACGATCGGGCGCGCCTGGGCCGAGCTCGAGGGCCGTTCGCCCGAGGTCGGGGCCGTCGTCGGCGCGGCGGCCAGCGTGGTCGTGGCGGTGGCGGCCTACCACGGGATCGAGAAACCGCTCCGCACGCGAGGCCCGGGCCGCGGCCGCCGCGCGCTCGTGCTCGCGGGCGGCCTCGCCGCGTGCGTCGTCGCGTGCGTCGTGACGATGCGCCTCCCGCCGGGCGGCGACGCGTCCCGCTGGTTCGACCCGACCACGTTCCGCGGCTTCGCCTACTCCTCGCTCGACGCGCGCGACGACCCGACGCGCGCGGGTTCGCCGCGCCTCGCCGACGTCGTCCGCCCGGCGACGCCGCCGCACGACGACGGCCTCTGGCGCCGCGGCGGCGTGATCCACCGCTGGGGCGACACGGACCCGCGCGTCGTGGTCGTCGGCAGCTCGCACGCGCTCGCGATCGCGCCCGCGGTGGACGACCTCTGCAAGGGGCTCGGCCTCTCCGTCGCCTTCGTCGCGGCCGACGGCGTGTCGTTGTTCCGCGACGGGCTCTCGACGATGTCGCCGTCTCCGGGCGAGGGGATCCACGACGCGCAGGCCCGCTGGGTCCGCGCGTGGCGCCCCGACCTCGTGATCGGCGCCGACCGCTGGGACCGCTACCTCGCCGACGACGCGCGCTTCGAGGCCCGCGTCCGCGCGCTGCTCGACGGGTTCCTGCCGCACGCGCGCCGCGTCGTGCTGCTCGCGCAGGTGCCCGCGCTCCCCGTGGGGGAGACGACGAACCTCCGCGAGCACGTCGCGCACCATGCCGCGGCGCTCGGCCGCCTGCCCCTCCTGCCGCCCGACGACCACCAACCCGACCGCGACCGCGCCGTGGCGGTCCTCGAGCGCGTGGCGCGCGACGTGCCGGCGCTGCGCGTGCTGCGGGCCGACGTCCCGTTCCGCCTCCCCGACGGGAACGTCCGCTACGCCGACGGCCGCCGCTTCTTCTACGCCGACGACGACCACCTGAGCGACGCGGGCGCCGCGGTGCTCTCCCCCGCGCTCGAGGCCGCGATCCGCGAGGCCTGCGGCCGCTGACGCCATCGGCCCCCGCGAACGGGTGAGTCTCGGCGCCGGACGGGCCTCGCGGTCCGGGGAGCGGGACCGCGATCCCCCGGATCGCCGCGCGGGGCCCCGACGACGCGGTAGGGTGATCGGGCTTCCCCCCCTCGCGGAGTCTACCGTTCGTCCAAGGAGGACCCGGCCTCGCCGGAAATGCGGGCTGATCCCGCACGGGCCGCTCGGGGGGAGGCTTTGGGGCCGCGCGCGACGTCCGCCGCGCCGGCGGGGACGACCGGCGGGCGAGCCTCGCGCGTGAGGCCCTCTTCCCGCGGGACGCCTCCTCGCGACCCTCGCGCGTGACGCGCGGCGCCGCTTCGGCGATGCTCGGGGCCGTTCCCCGCCGCCCCGGAGCCCGGTCACGCGTCCTCGCCCGCGCCGCGTCCCGCCCCGCAAGCCGCCGAACCGGCGGCGGTTCGTCCTGATCTACTTCGGCGTCGTGACGGGCCTGTGCGTCGCGATCGGCGGATGGCGCGGGCTGCTGGTGGCACCGGTGCTGATCGTCGTCGCCGTCGCATCGACGTGGGCCGGGCAGCGCCGCCGGACGATCGTGCAGCGCTTCACCGACGCCAACGACGCGGACTTCGAGCGGATGCGTCGCGAGGAGGTCGCCCGCCGCCGCCGGCGCGACGGGCGCGCGTAGCGCCGCGGCCGCCGGGCCTCGCGGTCAACGCAGGTCGTACTCGAGCAGCCGGCACTCGATCTGGCCGTTCATCACGGAGAACTGCCGCCGCGACTCGAGCCCGAGGTGGGGGACCATCTCGCGGTTGCCGCACAGGACGAACGCCCGCGCGCCCTGGCACCGCTCCGCGAGGAAGCGGCCGAGCGCGCGCCACGACGCCACGAGGTCGTCGCCCTCGCCGATGCGCTCGCCGTACGGCGGGTTGCACAGCACCGTGAACGGCGGCGCGCACGGCGGCGTCCACCGCGCGGCGTCCTCGACGGAGAAACGCACGAGCGGGCCCACGCCCGCGTGCTCGGCGCTGCGCCGCGCGATGGCGACGGCGCCGCCGTGGCGGTCCGAGCCCTCGAGCGCGAACGGGAGCGTGGCCTTCGCGCGCGCGCGGGCCTCGGCGCGCAGCGTCCGCAGCAGCTCCGCGTCGAGGTCGGGCCAGCGCTCGAACGCGAAGCGGCGCTCGAGGCCGGGCGCGCGGTCCGCCGCGAGCATCGCCGCCTCGATCACGAACGTGCCCGAGCCGCACATGGGGTCGACGAGGGGCGAGGCGCGGTCCCACTCCGCGAGCCGCAGGAGGCCCGCGGCCGTGGCCTCGTTGAGCGGGCTCTTCACCTGGAGCGCGTGGTAGCCGCGGCGGTGGAGGCTGTCGCCCGAGAGGTTGCGCCAGATCGTGAGCTGGTCGGCCTTCAGCACGACCTTCAGCGGCAGGTCGGGCGCGTCCACGTTCACGCTCGGCCGGCGGCCTCGACGCGCGCGGAACTGGTCCACGATCGCGTCCTTCACCGTCAGCGCGACGAAGCTGCTGTGCGTGAGCTCGGAGTCGCGCACCGACGCGTCGACGGCCAGCGTCTGGTCGAGGCGCATGTGCTGCGCCCAGTCGATCCGGTACACCGCGTCGTAGAGCTCGTCCTTGCCGCGGGCCGGCGCGCGGAGCAGGAGGTCCTGCACGCGGACCGCGGACCGCAACCACAGGTTCGCCGCGTACCCGAGACGCCGGTCGCCGCGGAACGACACGCCGCCCGGCCGCGTCGAGAGGTCGCGCGCGCCCAGCTCGACGAGCTCCGCCGTCAGCGCGGCCTCGACGCCGAGCGAGCACGGCGCGAAGTACTCGAGGTTGCCGGGGTCGCGCGCGGGGGCGGGCGCCGACGACGACGGCGCGGGGCGCGGCGGCGGCGCGTCGTTGCGTGGGGGGGGCGACGGGAACCGCGGCCCGGTTCCGGGACCGCGAGGCCCGCCCGGGGGCCGGCCCGGGCGCGGCCGCGGGTCGTACGGGCGGCGCGGGGGCTCGGGGAAGAAGTCGTCGCGGGGCGCCATCGCGCCATCTTCGACGCGCGTCGACCCCGTGCAAGGCCGGCGGCACCACCCCATGGCGCCGGGTCGTGGATCGGAGTACGTTTGCGCCCGCTTGCCTCGGGGTCCCGCCGGGAGGGTGGCATGGTCCGGTTCGGAGTCATCCACGCCGTGGTGCTCCTCGGGACCCTGACCGTGGTCGTCGGGCTCGCGCGGACCGTGCTCCGCCGGCTGGGCCGCGCGGGCGACGGCCGGCTCGGCGTCCGCGTCGCGCGGCGCGCGGTGGGCGCGCTCCTGCTGGGGCTCCTGTTCGGGATCCCGCTCGCGGTGTCGATGCGGGCCCGCACCGTCTGGGTGATCGACGACGGAGACGCCGGGGCGCTCGCCTACCGTCGGTACGCGCTGTTCGGCGACGGCGCCGACGCCATCCGGGCGGACGGGACCACGTTCGCGTTCCGCGCGCCGACGACCGGCAACGAGGTGGTGGTGAACGCGACCCGGGCCCCGATCGTCGTCGAGACGGTGCAGTACGGCGGCGTGGCGTTCGGTCGCGAACCGGATCGGCGCGTCCTCGAACCCGCCTCCTGCCTCTCGGTCCCGTACACCGTGAACGAGGTCGGGCCGCCGCCGGCCAAGGTCGAAGGGGCCGTCGGGAGCACGTCGCTCCGCGTCTACGTCCATCGGTGAACGCGGCTCCGGCCGCGACGGAGGGTCCATGCGTCGTCATCCCTGGGTGCTCGCGCTGCTCCTCGCGCTCTCGACGTCGCCGCTGCGCGCGGCGCGTGCGGACGATCCCGTCGGCGTCCCGATGGATGACGCGTTCTGTTCCCAGCACGGGTACTACAGCGGGCCCACCTGCCCCGGGTGCGCGTCCGCGGTCGGGTCGGACGAACCGCCCGCGCCGACGGGGCCCGCCGCGCCGGGGAACGTGCCCCCGGCGGCGTCGCCGACGGCGCTCGAAGAGGCCAACCGGAAGCTCACGGCGCTGCTCGAGGAGCTCCGCCCGCTCCGGCGGCCGCAGGTCCGGGCGCTCTCCGAGGCCGCGGCGGCGGACTCGATGGCCGCGGTGTTCGCCCGGCTCGAGCGCCTGGGCTTCGGGCTCGAGTACGACCGGGAGTACGTCGAGACCCGGCGCCAGGAGCTCCTCGGCGGCGCGCGCGACCCGGCGACGTACGCGGCGCGCCTGCGCGACGACGTGGCGCGGCTCACGACGGAAGCCGCCGAGTCGCGGGATCGACTCGCCGCGGCGCAGGCAGACCTCGCGCAGGCGCGGGCGTCCCTCGCGAGGGAGGAGCGGGCGTGGAAGCCCGTGCGGGCCGCGGAGGAGGCGGCCGCCGCGCGCCTCGCGAAGCACTCGGAACGAACGCTCCGGACGCTGATCCCGCTGCTCCCGCCCGAAGAGCGCGAGGCCCTCGAGCGGGTCGCCTCGGCGCCGCGCGCGCCGGGCGCGTTCGCGCCGCAACCGCGGCGCGGGCCGTCGGACTTCGTCCCCGTGATCGCGGAGCGCCCGAACCCGATCCGCGCCGGTCGGCCGGGCCTGCCGGCGCGTCTCGAGGGCGACGTCGATCAGCGGATCGCGACGTGCCGGGAGCGCCGCGATCGACTGCTCGCGGCGTCCCGCGCGTACGAGGAGGCCCGCCAGGCGGTCGCGGATCAGCGGGACGTCGCCGAGCGACGCGACGCGCTGTCGAAGGAGGTGGCGTTGACGGTCGCGGCGGCGGGGGACGCGGCTCGGGAGGCCCGGCGCGCCTCGAGCGAACTGTTCCGCGAGCTCGAGAACGGCCCCGTGTCGGCGTCGAACGCGCTCCAGCTCGCCGCGGCGACCCTGGTCTGGGACCACGTCCAGGCGCGCGTCGTGATGCCGGCGGTCGAGGCGTTCCTCGACGCGAACGGGCTCCTCGAGGGAAAGAACGCCGTCGACGTCATGCTGCGGCTGAAGGACCACCCGGAGGACCTCGTCCCGAAGGTCGGGGCGCTCCGCGAGCTCCCGCGGATCGTCGAGACCGCGCGACGCGTCGTCGAGGTCGAGGCCGACTTCGAGGTCTGGGCGACGCTCGCCGCCGACGCGCTCGCGCGCGGCGATACGAAGCCGGACCCCGGGCTCGTGGAGGACCTCTTCCGCGGCGTCGACCGGAAGGGCGTCGCGGTCATGAAGGCGGCGGCGGACGCCGACGACGGCGTCGTCGGCAAGCTCACCGAGCTGCTGATGGACCGGGCGCCGAAGGACTGATCGGCGCTCCCTCCCGCGCCGCCCGGGCCTCGCGGTCAGCGCTTCGTGACGGCGCCGTCCGCGGCGACGACGTGGCGGGTCGGCTGGCCGCCGAGGGTCCCGGCGACGGTCCAGACGCGGTCGAACGTCGCGCCGCCGAACACGTACTCGACCTCGGGCGAGGCGGCGGTCCGCAGGCTCGCCAGCACGCGCGCCACCGCGTCGAGGCCGCGCCGCGCCTTCGCCTTCTCGGCCTTCGCGTCCTCGGCGAGGAACGCGGCGAGGCGCTTGCGGCCGTCGTCGCCGTGCCCGAACCGCGGACCGTGCTCCGGCTCGGCCCACCACGCGACGAACCCCGGCAGCGTGGTCGCGCACATCCGGTTCGCCGCCTCGACCGCGACCGCGCCCACGGTGCGGAGCGGCACGGGCTCCGACGACGTCGTCGTGGTGCCGTCGGCGCCCGTCGTCGTCGTCTGGACGGTCCACTGCGAGGCCTCCGGCGTCCCGAGCGCGCGGGGGTCCGCCGCGAGCCGCGAGGCCGTCGCGAGGTGGCGGGTGGCCCGGGCGTCGCCGAGCGCGAGGAGCGCCGCCGCCACGACCGCCGGGTCCTTCGACGCGAGGTCCTTCTCGACGGAGGCCGTGACCTCGCGATCGCCGGCGCGGAACCGCGCCGCGCGCACGCGCGCCACGGCGTCGGGCGCCGCGACGACGTCGGGGTCGGCCGCGAGCTCGGTGAGCGCGGCCCGCGCGGCGTCGTCGCCGAGCGCGCCGAGGTCGACGGCCGCCTCGAGGCGCTGGGGGACCGCCCACGCGCGGAAGGCCGCGACGACGTCCGTCGCCACCGCCGGCGCCGGCGGGTCCACGAGGACGTGGAGCACGAGCGCCCCGAAGCGGCCGTGCGGCAGGAACGCCGTCAGGCGCGTCCTCGCCTCCGACGCGCCGGCGTCGAGCACGGCCTTCTCCGCGGGGATCGAGTCGGCGCCGCCGGAGGCCATGGCCTCGTCGTAGGCAGCGAACGCCTCCCGCACCTTCGCGAGGGACGGGGGCTCCGGGGCGTCCTCGGCGCGGACGTCCGCGACGGACGGGCACCACGAGAGCACGGCGACGGCCGCGACACGCAGACGCAGGCGGGGGACGCGGGGCATGGGACCCTCCGTCCCCTGCGACAGCGTCCGTCGCCGCGAACCCTCGCCGCGGCGTGCGGGGGCCCCGCCGCGCGTCGTTTCCGCGCCCGCGGGCGAGGCCGGTCCGAGGCGCGACCGCCCGGGCGCGTACACTCCCGGCCCCGTGCGCGCCCCGATCGCCGCCCTCGCCGTGCTCGCGGCGCTCGCCCTCGCGGCGTGCGCACGCGGCCGGGCGTGCGACCCCGCCCCGGGGGACGCGAGGCCCGCGCGCCGCGGGCCGGGCCCGCGGCGTCCGTCGCCCCGGCACCCGCGTCGGACCCGCCGGCCGCGCCGCCCGCGCCGCCGCGGTGCGCCCCGGCGACCCCGCGGTCCGCGCCGACGACGAGATCGTCGTCTGCGGCGAGCGCTTCCACGCCGGCACGAAGGTCGTGTTGTGGACGGACGCGGGGGGCTTCGACGCCTACCGGCCGCACCGGCGGTTCGAGCCCGCCGAGGCGCTGCCGCGCGACGGCACCGAGGTGCCGCGCTACGGGTCGTTCCGGCGCGGGCTCGACGCCGACCTCGCGGCCCGCGTCGCGGCCGACGGCTGGCGCCTCGCGGACCTGCAGGCCGTCGTGCAGCAGGTTGTCCTGCACTACGACGCGGCGGGCACGTCGGCGCAGGCGTTCGAGGTGCTCCACGATCGTCGCGGCCTCTCGGCCCACTTTCTCCTCGACCTCGACGGGACCGTCTACCAGACGCTCGACCTCAAGGAGCGCGCGTGGCACGCCGGCGCGACGAACGACCGCTCCGTCGGCATCGAGCTCGCCAACCCGGGCGCGTCCGCCGACCGCGCCGCGCTCGACCGCTGGGTCGTCGCGTCGCCCGGCGGCGCGCGCCTCGTGGTGCCCGAGGGCGTGCGCCGCGGCGCGCTGCCGGCCGGGGCGACGTTCGCGCCCGCGCGTCCCGAGCCCGTCGTCGGCGAGATCCACGGCGAGCGGCTGGTCCAGTACGACTTCACCGAGGCGCAGTACGAGGCCCTGGCGCGGCTCCTCGCGACGCTCTCGCGCGTGCTGCCGCGCTGCCGCCTCGAGGCGCCGCGTGCGCCCGACGGCCGCGTGCTCGCGACGCTCCTCCCCGAGGGCGAGGCCCGCGCCTCGTTCGAGGGCGTGCTCGGCCACTGGCACGTGAGCGGGGCCAAGGTCGATCCCGGCCCGGCGTTCCGCTGGGACGCCGTGCTCGAGCGCGCGCGAGCGCTCCGGGGCGACGCGGCGCGCTGACGGCCGTCGGGCCTCGCGGTCCGGGAGTCCGTCCGCCGCCCGTGGAGGTCTCGCGCCCGGTTACGGCGCGCGGTAGACCGAGGCCCCCTCCTTGAGGGTCTCGACGACGCGGATGTCCTTGATCGCGGCCGCGTCGACCTTCAGCGGGTTGCGGTCGAGGATCACGAGGTCGGCGAGCTTGCCCGCCTCGAGCGTGCCCTTCGACGCCTGCTCGCCGTACTGCTCGGCGGCCCAGACGGTCATCGTCTTGAGGCCCTCGAGCGCGGTCACGCGCTGGTCCGGGCCCACCGGCGTGCAGTCCCGCGAGATGCGGTTCACGGCGGTGTGGAGCATGAACAGCTGGTCGAGCGGCGCGACGACGAAGTCGGTGTGGTTCGTCGGGTGGAGGCCGGCGTCGATCGCGTCGCGCATCGGGCTGATGTAGGCGGCCTGCGCCTCGCCGCGGTTCTTGCGGTGCGCGTCGGCGAAGTAGTAGGTGTGGAGCGTGTAGAACGACGGGCGGATGCCGGCGGCGACGAACTTCGCGATCTGGTCCTTGCGCAGGAACTGCGCGTGGATCGCGGTGACGTTGCGAGGCTTCCCGGGGTAGGCCGCGGACGCGAACGCGTGCGCCTCGAGGAGCGCGTCGAGGGCGGCGTCGCCGTTGGCGTGGAACGTCACGGGGACGTCGAGCTCGAAGACCTTCTTCATCGCGTGGTTGATCGTGGTCTGGGGGGCGATGAGCTCGCCGCGCCAGTCCTTCTCCCCGCCGGGCCCGCCCGTGAGGTACGGGGTGGTGAACGCCGCCGTGCGCCCCTGCGGCGAACCGTCGATCGTGATCTTGACGCCGCCGATCTTCAGCCGGCCGGCGTAGACGCCCCACTCGGAGACCGGGATCTCCTTGAGGATGCCGTCGAGGCCGATCACGAACGGGAACGCGACGACGTCGATCAGGTGCGCGCCCGCCTTCGCGGCGCGGCGCATGGACTGCAGCTGCGGCAGGTGGGTCGCGCCCTCCTGGGCGGTCGTGATGCCCGCCTCGGCGTAGAGGCGCTGGCCCGCCTTCGTCCAGGCGATCTCCTGCTCCGGCGTCATGGCCGGCGCCTGCGCGAGCACCGGGAGGAACGCCGTCTCCATGATGAGGCCCCACGGCTCCTCGGTGCCGGGCCTGCGCACGATCACGCCGCCGGCGGGCGTCGGCGTGGCGGCGCTGATGCCGTACTTCGCGAGCGCGCGCGAGTTGAGGACGCACCCGTGCATCGACACGTGGTCCACGCGGACCGCGTGGTCGGGGAACGCCGCGTCGAGGTCGTCGCGGTTGAGCAGCCGGCCCTCGGGCATCACCGTGTCGTCGTAGCCGTACCCGATGATCTCCTCGCCCTTCGGGACCTTGCGCTCGGCGGCGAACTTCTTCAGCTCCGCGACGATGCTCTCGACGTCCTTCCCCGGCCCGGCCGGCGGCGCGTAGAGCTTGCACTGGTTCGCGACGAGCAGCGAGTTGACGTAGTGGCTGTGCGAGTCGATGAAGCCCGGCAGCATCGTGCGGCCGCCGAGGTCCACGACCCGGGTCGCGGGACCCTGCAGCGCCGCGGCCTCGGCGAGGCTCCCGCCGAACAGGATCTCCCCGTCCTTCACCGCGAGCGCCTCGGCCGACGGCGCGGCGTCGACCATCGTCACGATGTCGCCGCCGCGGTAGATCGCGTCGGCGGGACCGGTGGGGGCCGCCGCGCCGGTCGGAGGCCGGAACGCCACGGTGCCGACGAAGGCGAGCAGCGCGAGGAGCGAGAGTGCGAGGGTGCGGTGCATCGGGGGGGCCTCGGGGGACGAACGGCGGTCGCGGAGCCGGTCCGCGGAGGCGGAATGGTACCGGTCGGAAACCGCGATCCGGGCGCCGGTGCGGTCGGATGTGGTCGAATTCGGGGACCGCGAGGCCCGCTCGCCGGCCGTGGGAGGTCCCGGCGGTCGTGGGCCACCGGGCCTCGCGGTCGCCGCATCGCCGGCGGCGCCGTGAGCCTTCGGCGCGTCCGGACCCGGGGGGTGTCCGAGTACGATCCGCCGCCGCCGCCGGCGCTCGTGCGGCCCCCGAGGATCCCGTCCAGGTGCACCGCGTCGAGCCGCCGCCGACCGCCGAGATGATCGAGTCGCGGCGGCTGCTCCTCGACGCCCTCGCGGCGCTCGCGCCCATCGCGCCGGCCGTCGTGCTCGGGGGCGGGCAGGCGGTCGACCTGCAGGTGCCGGTGTCCACGCTGCCGGTGCAGCTCTCGACCCGCGACGGCGACCTCACGCTCGACGTGCACGCGTTGCGGGGGCCGAGCCCCGTGGCCGCGATGCTCGCCGGGGCGGGCCTGCGGATCACGGGCGGGCACGGCCACTGGGCCCGGCCCGCGGGGCGGCTCCGCCTGCTCTTCGCGCGCCGCTGGCCGGTCCGCGTCGACGTGATGGTGCCCGGCGAACCGTGGCCGGTCGCGGTGGCCGGGCCCGACCCGCGCGACCGCGGCGACGCGTCGGACATGCCGCCGATGGTGGTGACGCTGCTCGACGCCGCCCCGCGGACCGTCGAGGCGCTCGACCCCGCGGACCCGCGCCGGCCGACGGCGCGCGTCGCGGGCCTCGCGTCGCTGTTGCTGACGAAGCTGCACAAGTTCGAGACGCGGCGCCTGCGCGCGGTGGCGCGCGGCGCGCGCGCCGCGCCGATCCCCGACAAGGACGTCCTCGACGTCGTGCGGATCCTGCTCGCGGCGCCGCCGACGCTCGAGCCCGACCTCGCGCGGATCCGCGACGACGCCCGCGGGGCCGAGGTCGCGCGGACCTCGTTGTCGGTGCTGCGGACGTGTTTCGGCGCGCCCGACCGGCTCGGCGGCCGCCAGGCCCACGCGCTGCTATCGGCGCACGGCGTCCCTCACCTGGCCGTGGAAGCCTGCGCCCGCGCCGCCCGGCTCGCCGAGGCGCTCGCGCCGTGGTGAGCCCGATCGGGTGGCTCCGCGGCGTGCGGCGCGTCGCCGCCGCGACGGGGATGCTGCGCGACCGCACCGCGTGCGCGGTGCGCCGGCTCGAGCGCGTCCTCGCCACGGAGGCGCGCGCGGCGTTCGAGGCCTCGGGCGTGCCCGGGCTCGCGATCGTCGTGCGGTTCGCCGACGGGCCCGTGCTGCGCGCGTCGTTCGGCCGCGCGACGTCCGGTCGCCTGCCCGCGGACGCGCCCATGACCACGGACACGGTGGTGCAGGCGTTCTCCCTGTCGAAGGTGGTGGTCGCGTGGTGCGCGATGGCGCTCGCCGAACGCGGCGTCGTGGCGCTCGACGAGCCGGTGTGGCGGCACCTCGGCGGGTGGCGCCTGCCGCCGGACCGCACGAACGGGGCCGACCTCGAGCGGGTGACGCTCCGCCGGCTGCTCTCGCACAGCGCGGGGTTCGGGCCGTTCGAGCCCGGCGGCTGCGACCCGGGCGAGCGCCCGAGCGCGCTCGACCTGCTCCGGCGCGACGGGCCGCCGGGCGCGCGCCTCTCGATCGACACGCCGCCGGGCTCGACCTATCGATACGCGGCGGGCGGCTTCGTGCTGGCCGAGGCGGTCCTCGAGGGCGCGACGGGCCGGCGGTACGCGGACCTCGCGCACGACCTCGTCCTCGGCCCGCTCGCGATGACGACGACGTCGTTCGCGCAGTCGGCGGCCGCGGTGCCTGCGCTCGCGACGCCGCACGACGCAGAGAACCGCCCCCTGCCGTTCCGCCCGATGCGCACCCTCGCCGCGTCCGGCATGCTCTCGAGCGCCGAGGACCTCGCGACGTTGTTCGCGGCGCTCGCGCCGGGCGCGGCCGGCGTGCCCGCGGGCCGCGGCCTCCTGGCGCCGGCCTCGTGCGCGGAGATCCTGCGGCCGCAGAGCCGCAAGGGCGGCGGCTCCGACTACGGGCTCGGCGTGTACGTCCGACGGAAACGCGCGGACCTCCGCTACGCGCACAGCGGGCACTGGGTCGGCTGGTACGGCCACGCCGACGGCTTCGTGCGGCGCCGCGTCGTCGCGGTGATGCTCTCGAACGGCGACCGCGGTCGCGCGTGCGTCGAGCCCCTGATGCGGCGGCTGCGCGCGGTGATCTACGACACGGTGCTCTGACCGCGCGACGGGACCGGGACGCGGTCGAGGACGGGAGGGTGGGGGCGTCGGGGGAGGGGGGCCGCGCGCGAGGGCCTCGCGGCCGCGGCGGTGGCTGCGCGGACGGGCACGTCGCGCACCGGGCCTCGCGGTCCCGAACCCTCGACCGCCCCCGGGGGGCCGCATCTTCCCGCGAGGGCGCCGCGGCGCGGGGGGTGCGTCGGACTCGGGGGGGGCGCGTCTCTCTGGGGCGGGGCGTGGTGCCCCGCCCGCGGAGGTCGCGATGGACGTCGTCGGTCGGTCGAGGCGTGGCCCGCGGACGTGGGCCGCGCTCGCCGGCGCGGCGTGCGTCGCGACGGGCTGCGGTGGCGTGACGTCGGCCACGGAACGGAGGCAGACCATGGGGACCAACGCAGGACGGGCGCCGGCGGTCGCGGCGCGGCGGATGACGATCGAGCTGCTGGCGCTCGACCTCTCGACGTGCGGCCGGTGCACGCGGACGTCGGCGAACCTCGACGCGGCGCTCGCGAAGGTCGCGGGGCGGCTGCGGCGGCGCGGCGTCGAGGTCGAGGTGCGGCGGACGGTGGTGCGGACGGCGGAGGAGGCGGTGGCGGCGCGATTCGCGTCGTCGCCGACGATCCGCGTCGACGGCCGCGACGTGGCGCTCGACCTGCGCGAGAGCGCGTGCGGCGACTGCGGCGACCTGTGCGGCGAGGGCGTAGACTGTCGCGTCTGGGTCTGGCGTGGTCGTGAACACGAGGAGGCGCCCGAGGCGATGATCGTCGAGGCCATCGAGCGGGCGGCGGGCGCTCCGGCGGAGGCGGCGACGCCGGAGCGGACGCCGTTCCGGCTGCCGGACAACCTGCGACGGTTCTTC
>JAXMAB010000015.1:0-72585 GCA_046350655.1 Planctomycetota bacterium | reverse complement strand
CCTGTCTGCTTGCCTGTACGGACGCCGTCGAGCCTCGTTCTGCTTCGTCAACGTGCGCATCCGAGGGCACGGACGGGGGGGCTTCGATTCCGGCGTCCGACGCAGCGGAAGGCCGCGAAGCGACCGTTTCGCGCAAGTCCGCGAATGGTGGGCGCAGAGGGATTCGAACCCCCGACCTCGTGCGTGTGAAGCACGCGCTCTAACCAACTGAGCTATGCGCCCTGACCGCGAGACTGAAACCAGGCGGATCGGCGGCGACCGGGGGGGCCGGACGCCACGGGGCCCCCGAGCGGGCACCACCGGAGGATCCCCCTGGGCACCACCCCCAGGGCCCTCCGCAGGAGACCCATAAAGAGGTGGTGGGCGTTACTGGACTTGAACCAGTGACCCCCAGCTTGTCGAGCTGGTGCTCTACCAACTGAGCTAAACGCCCGGACCGTACCGGCGGTGCTACCCTACCCGATGCCCGGCCCGGGGGCCAACCCGTGCGCAACCCGGGACCCTCGAGCGGGTTCCAGGGAAAGACGCCCCCCGGCTCCGGCGTCTGTCTGGTACGTCTCGTCCCCCCGAGGACGCCCCGAGGACCGCCCATGGCTCGCCTGACCCCCGTGCTGCTCGCCTTCGCCGTCGCCGGCGCCGCCGCGTTCCCCGTCGCCTGCTCGAAGCCGGCCGAGGTCACGACGTCGGATTCGGCGACCGAGGCCGCCCTGGCCGAGCTCCAGAAGGAGGTCCGGACCCTCCGGGAGGAGCGCGACGCGACCCTGCGGGCCACCGGGGTGACCGGGAGCGAGCACCGCAGCCTCGTGGACGCCGTCGCCGAGCTCCGCGACGAGGTGAAGCGACTCAAGGACGCCGCCGCCGCGGCGGCCGCCGCCCCGGCCCCGACGGCGACGGCCGCGATGTCGAACGGCGACCCCGGCGCGGGCGCCTCGCCGGTGCTCCCGACGACCTTCCTGCCGCAGGGCGACGGCACCTACACGCCCGAGCAGCTCGACGCGTTCGGCAAGATCTACGACGAGGTCGTCCGGCGGCGCGACGAGGCGCAGCAGCTCGACCGCATGCGGCAGAACCTCGCGCAGGCCGGCGTGACGCTCACGCCGGAGCAGGAAGCGTCGATGATGAAGCTGCAGAAGCAGTTCCAGGAGAAGCGGCAGGAGCTGCTGGCCGCGACCCGCGGCACCGGCCGCCCGCAGACCGAGGCCGACCAGCAGGCGATGCGCACGAAGTTCGAGGAGCTCCGGACGTCGTTCGAGACGGACGTCCGCGCCGCGGTCCCCGCCGCCGACGCCGACAAGATCGTCGAGGCGATGAAGCGCTCGTACCCGGGCTTTTTCCCCCGCGGGGACCGTCCGGACCGGATGCGTCCGGGCATGGGCGGCTGATCCCGCGCGAGCGCTCGCCGCAAACGGGGCCCCCGGACGGGGGGTCGCTACCATCCGCTCTCCGGGCCGGGCGGCCCGTCGGCGGAGGTTCCACGCATGCGGATCGGCGTCCCGAAGGAGATCAAGTCCAACGAGAACCGGGTGGGCATCGTGCCCGCGGGCGTGCACGCGCTCACGGCGGACGGCCACCGGGTCATGGTCGAGACGACCGCCGGCCTCGGCAGCGGCATCTCCGACCAGGAGTTCAAGGACGCGGGGGCGGAGATCGTCCCCACGGCGAAGGACCTCTGGGCGAAGGCCGAGATGGTCATGAAGGTGAAGGAGCCGCTGCCCGCGGAGTACCCGCTGTGCCGGCCCGACCACACGATCTTCACCTACTTCCACTTCGCCGCCGCCCGTGAGCTCACGGACGCGATGCTGAAGGCCGGCTCGGCCTGCTTCACGTACGAGACGGTCGAGGTGGACGGCAAGCTGCCGCTCCTCGTCCCGATGAGCGAGGTCGCCGGCCGCATGGCGATCCAGGTGGGCGCGGCCTACCTGCAGAAGGCCAACGGCGGCCGCGGCGTGCTGCTCGGCGGCGTCCCCGGCGTCGAGCCGGGCAACGTCGTGATCCTCGGCGGCGGCGTCGTCGGCACGAACGCCGCGAAGATGGCCGCGGGCCTCGGGGCCCACGTCACCATCCTCGACATCAACCTCGACCGCCTGCGCTACCTCGACGACGTGATGCCGAAGAACGTCACGACCGTCCACAGCAACCCGGTCAACATCCACTCGCGCGTCCGCTACGCCGACCTCGTCGTCGGCGCGGTGCTCGTCGAGGGCGCCCGCGCGCCGATCCTCGTGCCGCGCTCGTACCTGAAGGACATGAAGGAAGGCTCCGTGATCGTGGACGTCGCCGTCGACCAGGGCGGCTGCTGCGAGACGATCAAGCCGACCACGCACGCCGACCCGTGCTACGTCGTGGACGGCGTCGTCCACTACGGCGTCGCGAACATGCCCGGCGCGGTCCCGCGCACGAGCACGTACGCCCTCACGAACGCGACGCTGCCGTTCGCGCGCCGCCTGGCCCGCCTCGGGCCGGTGGACGCGATCAAGAAGGACACGCAGCTCCGCAGCGCGGTCAACGCCTGGAAGGGCAAGATCACGCACCGCGGCGTCGCCGAGGCCTTCAACCTCCCGTTCACCGACGCGCTCTCGCTGGCGTAGTCGCGTCCAGCGACCCGCGACGTCATGACCGGCTCCCACCGCAGCGGGTCCCTTCTGACGAAGGGCCCGCTGCTCAAGGCCACCCTCGTGTTCGGGTGGCCCCTGGTGGCCGGGATGGCGTTCCACTCGCTGTTCAACCTGGTCGACCTCTACATCGTCGGCCAGCTGCCGGAGTCCGACGTCGCGATCGCGGCGGCGACGATCCCGTCGCTCGTCAACTCGATCCCGATGATCCTCTACAACGGCGTGGTCAACGCCGGGATCGCGCTCGTCGCGCGGCGCACGGGCCTCGGCAGCCGTCGCCGCGGCAACTACGAGGCGGGCCAGGGGCTCCTGCTCTCGGTCCTGCTCGGCATCCTGCTCGGCGTGCCGCCCTACCTCGTCGCGCGGCCCATCTGCGCCGCGTTCGACGCGACCGGCGTCGTCCTCGACCAGGCGACCACCTACCTCGAGGTGATGAGCCTCGGGACGGTCACGATGTTCCTGCTGCTGCAGCTCACGGGCGCGCTGCGCGCCGCGGGCAACAGCGTGCTGCCCATGATCGTGCTCGTCGGCGCGAACGTGCTCAACGTCGTGCTCGGCGTGTGGTTCGTCTTCGGCGGCCTCGGGCTCCCGGGCATGGGCGTCGTCGGCGCGGCGTGGGCCACCGTCGTCTCGCGCGGCGTGGCGTGCCTCCCGGCGATGTTCGCCCTGTACCGCGGCTTCGCGGGCCTCAAGATCCGCCGCTTCGCGTTCCGCTGGCGCACGCAGGCCCAGATCCTGCGCATCGGCGTCCCCGGGTGCGGCCAGCTCCTCATCCGGATCGTCCAGTACCTCTACCTGCTCAAGCTCGCCGCCGTGGCCTCGCCGCCCTCCGAGGTCACCGCCTCGCAGGCCGCCTTCGGCATCGGCGTCCGCCTCGACATGTTCGCGCTCTTTTCGGGCCTCGGCTGGGCCGCCGCCGCCGCGACCGTCGTGGGCCAGAACCTCGGCGCCGGCAAACGCGAGCGCGCGATCCGCGCCTCCTGGATCGCCGTCGGCCTCGACGCCGCCACCATGCTCCTCTTCGCCGGCGCGTTCGTGCTCTTCGCCGACCCGCTGATCCGCTTCTTCGGCCACGACGTCACCGGCACCGACCTCGACGCCGTCGCCCGCATCGGCGCCACCTACCTCGGCATCTCGTCGGCCAGCTACGTCTACATGGCCGTCGGCCTCGTCCTCTCGCAGGCCATGGCCGGCGCGGGCTCGACCCGCCCGTCCCTCGTCATCGACGGCGTGGGCTACCTCGTCGTCGGGCTCCCGCTCGCGTGGCTCGTCGCGACGCACGCGGCCGATCTCGGCGGCCACCGCGCGCTCTGGCTCACCGCGGTCCTGACGCACCTCGCGGTCACGCTGACGTACGTCTGGTGGTTCCGCCGGGGAACCTGGGCCCGGCCGACCACGCTGCGCTGACGCCCCTCGGGCGGAGCCGATCTCCGGGAACGCGGCCCCCCGCGGGGGACCGCGAGGCCCGCCGGCCGCCGGCCCTCGCGCCGCGTCCTGCGGCGGCCACCGGGCCTCGCGGTCCCGGGAGCACGACCGCCTCGAGTCGCCGACCGGGGGACGAGCGCGTGGCGCGCAGGCGTCGCCGCGGCGCGAGGTCGGGGGCGCACGACCGCGAGGCCCGGACCGGCTTGACCGCCGGGCCCTTCGGGCCTAGAAGCGTACGGCGTGGGGCCCCTCGCGCCCGGAGACGACCGCATGCCCTCCCCGTCGGCTGACTCGAAGGACCCGCGGGGCGACGCCAAGGACCCCAAGGTCGCGAAGCTCGAGCGCCAGCTGAACCTCGTCTCGTACCTGCTGTCCGCGCGGGCGCCGGTCCCGTTCTCCGACATGCGCGCGCAGGTCGTCGGCTACGACGACGACGCGAGCCCGGACGCGATCGAGAAGCGCTTCGACCGCGACAAGGCCGACCTGCGGGCCATCGGCGTGGTGATCGAGTACAAGGCGGACGACCCGACGGGGCAGCAGGGCTACGTGATCGACAAGCAGGGGTACTTCCTGCCGGAGCTGTCGCTCGACCCCGAGGACGCGATGCTCGTCGCGGTGCTGCAGCGGGCGCTCGGCGTCGTCGACGACCCGCTGGGCCGCAACCTGAAGTCGGCGCTCGCGAAGCTGACGATCGACTCGCAGCTCCCCGAGCCCCTGCGCACGTCGGTCGCCGAGCAGCACCTGCTCGACCTCGGCCGCACGACGAAGGACGTCCAGCGCCAGCACCTCGGCGCCCTGTGCGAGGCCGTCGCGCACCGCAAGCGCGTGACGTTCCGCTATCGGGCCGTGAGCAGCGGCCAGAGCGAGAAGCGCACGGTGCGGCCGTACGGCCTCGGGCTCGCGGAGGGCAACTGGTACCTCGTCGGGCACGACGAGGACCGTTCGGCGGTGCGGAACTTCCGCCTCGACCGCATCGAGTCGAAGGTGACGCCGCTGACGCGGCGCGGGCCCGCGGAGTTCGAGGTGCCCGCCGACTTCGACCTGTCGGCGCACGTGGGCGTCGAGGAGTTCCAGATCGACGAGGGCGGGGCGCCCGTCGTCGTGACGCTCGAGACCGACGAGGTCGCGACGTGGCTGCTCGAGCGCCGGCTGCGCGGCGCGGGCACGCTCACGCGGCGGCCCGACGGCACGGGCCTGTACGAGGTGGAGGTCCGCAGCGAGGAGGGCCTGCTGCGGTGGATGGCCGAGTTCGGCGGTCGCGTGCGGATCGTCTCGCCCGCGCGCCTCGCCGACGCGTACCACGACCGCCTCGACGCCGCGCGCCGCGTCTACGCCTGACGGCGGTCCGCGGCCCCTCGGCCCGGCGGCCGTCGGGCGCGTGGGACGGCGGGGCCCGGCGCCTCGCAGGACCGCGCGTCACGCCGGCGGCACGACCTCGAGCGCGCGGCGGGCCGTGACCTCGGCGGGCTCGTCGGGCGCGACGTCGAGCCACGTCGCGGGCACCTGCTTCAGGAAGGTGGCCTGGCGGCGCGAGAAGCGCCACGTGGCGCGGACGAGCCGCTCGCGGCACGCGGCCTCCGAGAGCTCGCCCCGGAGGTGCGCGGCGACGTCGGCGAGCCCGAGGGCCTGCGCGAGCTCCTTCGACGGGGGCCGCGGGCCCGCGAGGAGCGCGGCGACCTCCTCGCGCAGGCCCGCGCGGAACATCGCGTCCGTGCGGGCCTCGATGCGCCGGCGGAGGTCGTCCGGGTCGCGGCGGAGCCCCACGACGACCGCCGCGACGCGGTCGGGGCCGGTCCACTGGCCGCGGAGGTCGCTGGCCGGGCGGCCGGTGGCGGCGACGATCTCGAGCGCGCGGACCAGCCGGCGGACGTCGTTCCCGTGCAGCGCGGCCGCGCGGGCCGGGTCGACGGCGCGGAGGCGCGCGACGAGCGCGCCCGGGCCCTCCTTGGCGACGAGGGCGTCGAGCTCGGCCCGCAGGGCCTCGTCGCGGCCGGCGCGCGGGCCCATGCCCTTCAGGAACGACTGGAGGTAGAGCACGGTGCCGCCCACGACGAGGGGCACGCGGCCGCGGGCGCGGATCTCGGCGACGCAGCGGTCGGCGTCGTCGAGGAACCGGCCGGCGGAGTACGTCTCCCACGGGTCGAGGACGTCCACGAGGTGGTGGGGGACGTCGGCGGGGGCGGCGGGCTTCGCCGTCAGGATCGAGACGCCGCGGTAGACCGTCATGGCGTCGCAGGCGACGACCTCGCCGCCCACGGCGCGGGCCAGCGCCACGCCGACGTCGCTCTTTCCCGACGCGGTGGCGCCGACGAGGCACAGGACGGGGCGCGGGGCGGGCGGCACAGGGGGATCGTACGGCCCGGCGGGCCGCGCCGCCCGGAAGCGGCGGGGACCGAAACGCGACCGGGCGAGGTCGCGCCGTGGTACGGTCGGCGCCGCCATGAGCGAGACGCGCGATCTCGGGGTCCCCGTCCTCGTCCTGTTGGCGGCGATCGCCGTGTCCGTGTGGTGCGCGACGGCGGGGCAGCCCGCGTTCGCGGTCGCCTCGGGCGCGCTGGGCCTCGTCGGCGCGGGCCTCGCGTTGAAGCTCACGCTCCGCAAGGCGCCGCTGCGCGCCACCGCGACGGCGGTGGGGTCGCTGCTGCTGCTGGCGGCGCTGTCCCCCGCGTTCGAGACGGCCCGCCTCGCGTGGCTGCCGTGGTCGATGCTCGGGTTCGCGGCCTCGCTCGCCCGCCCGACGTGGTCGCAGCGGGCGCGCGTCGCGCTGCTGGCGGTCGCCGTGCTGCTCGTCGTCGGCGCGCTCGTCGCGATCGTGCTCCGGGTGCCGAGCGCGGGGCTCGTCGCGGCGTTCGCCGTGGCGGGCGCGTTCGCCTGCGCGCTCAACGTCGTCGTGTCGCGGCCGAGGCCGGTCGCGGCGACGGCCGTCGGGCCCGTGGTGGGGGTGTTCGGGGGCTCGTTCGACCCGTTCCACCTCGGCCACCGCGCGATCTGCGAGGCGGCGCTGGCGGTCGTGCAGCGGCTGCTCGTCGTGGTGTCGGCGCGGCCCCCGCACAAGCAGGGCGCGCGCGAGCTGAGCGCGTTCCACCACCGCGTCGCGATGACGCGCATCGGCATCGAGGGCCTGCCGCGGACCGAGGTGCTCGAGCTCGAGAACCGCCGCGAGGGGCCGTCGTACACGATCGACACGCTGGAGGCGCTCGGGCGGCTGTTCCCGCCGGGCTCGCGGTTCCGGCTGGTGCTGGGCGCCGACTCGTTCCAGGACTTCCCGACGTGGAAGGACTGGGAGGGGATCCTCGAGAAGGCCGACCTGCTCGTCGTGGGGCGGCCGGGCCACGACCTCGAGCCGCCCCCCGAGTTCGAGGGCCGGAACGCGCCGGTCGAGCGCCTCGACGTCCCCCTGAACGAGGCCTCGAGCACCGCCGTGCGCGCCCGGGTCATCGCCGGGGAACCCCCCGGGCCGATGGTGAGCCCGGCGGTGGCGGCCTACATCGGCGACCACGGCCTCTACAAGGACGGCACCGGGGGGGGCGAGGTCGAACTGGCCGCCCCGCGGCCCCCGTCGGCCTAGGGAACGGGCGGTCCGGCGGCGGTCCGGGTCCAAATCCGGAAACGTTGCTTGACCTCCGGGGGGCCGGTCGGTACATCTTCTCGACTTCACCCGCCGGGCAGGCGGGAGATCGCGATCCAAGTCGGCGCCCGGAGGGGCGCCCCGTGAACGCCGGGAGGCACGGTTCCATGCTGAAGCGCGTTTTGACCCTCGTGGTGGCGGCGGGCTTGATCCTGACGGCGGGTTGCTCGTCGGGTGGTGGGCGCTGCGGCAGCGGCCTCTGCATGCCCGTGAAGGCGCACTGCGAGAGCCCCTGCTACTGCAAGAGCTTCCAGCGCTCGAGCCGGCAGATCATGGACGTCATCGACGTCCACCTGCTGAACTACGACCGTCACGATCCCTTCCGCTGCGATCCCTGCATCGGCGACTAGTTCGGTCGGCGGGGGAGGAGGTGGCGCGGGCCCTCGGGCGCGCGCGGGCCTCGCCGTCCCTCGCACCGGATCGCCCGGACGGTTCCGTCCGTCGGCGGTTCTGACCGGACGGGATCTCGATCGCAAGGCGGGCCGCGCCCCAGGCGCGGTCCGCCTTTTTTCGTGACGCGAGGCCCGGCGTCCGGCCGTGAGCGCCGGGCCGAGGGGGGCGGCAAACGCGCCATTTCGTGTCCGGCACCAGATGGCGGGTCTGCCCCGACGGCCGCGCCGTCCAAACGCGCCAGATCGTGTCCGGCACCAAATGGCGAGATCGCGTCCGGCACCCGATGGCGGGTTCGGCGCGGGGTGCGGGCCCGCGCCGCGGCGACGGACGGACGCGCCGCCCGTAGGCTGGCGCGACCCTCGTGGCGGAGTCCTCCGTGACGGTTCTCGGCGTCGTGTCGTACCTCAACGCGGTCCCGCTGGTGGACGGCCTGCCGGGCGACGTGGAGCGGCGCGGCGCCGATCCGTCGGTCCTGGCGCGGTGGCTGCGCGAGGGGAGCGTGGACGCGGCGCTGCTGCCCGTGGCGGAGGCCCTGGCGGGCGGCGTGGGGCCGTTCCTCGGGGCGTACGGGATCGCGTGCGACGGGCCGGTGGAGAGCGTCCTGGCGTTCCTGCCGCGGCCGGTGCCGCCGGGGCCGTGGCCCGAGCGGGTGGTGCTCGACCCGGCGAGCCGGACCAGCGTCCGCCTGCTGCGCGTGCTGCTGGAGCGGCGGTTCGGGCAGCGGCCGCGCTACACGACCTCGGCGACGCCCGGGCCCGACCCGGCGGCGAACCCGGACGCGGCCACGCTGGTGATCGGCGACCGGGCCCTGATCCGGCGGAAGGCCTGGCGGGGGGCGGTCCTCGACCTCGGCGAGGCGTGGAAGGCGTGGACCGGGCTGCCGTTCGTGTTCGCCCGGTGGACGGCCCGCGCGGGGCTGCCGGCGGAGCGCTGCGAGGCGCTCGCGCGGATGCTCGACGGCGTCGCCGCCCGGGGGATGCTGCGTCTCGACGCGCTCGCGGAGGCGTACGGCCCGACGCACGGGCTGGCCGCCGCCGAGGCGCGGCGGTACCTGCGGGAGGCGATCCGGTTCCCCATCGGCCCGGCGGAGGACGCGGGGCTGGCCCGGTTCGCGGCGGAGCAGGCGCACTTGGGAGACCTCTGATGCTCGACCTCGCCTTCATCCGGGAGAACCCCGACCTCGTCCGCCGCGGCGCGCAGCGCAAGCGCATCGCGTTCGACGTCGACCGCGTGCTCGCGCTCGACGGGGAGCGGCGCCGCATCCTGCTCGCGCAGGAGAACGCGAAGGCCGAGCAGAACCGCCTCGGCAAGCAGGTCGCGACGCTGCAGGGCGACGCGAAGCAGGAGGCCCTGGCGCGGCTGAAGTCGCTGAAGGACGAGGGCGCCGGGCACGAGGCCGCGCTCGCGCCGGTGATGAAGGAGCTCGAGGCGCTGCTGCGGCAGGCGCCGAACCCGCCCGCGGACTCGGTGCCCGAGGGCCTCACGGACGCGGACAACGTCGAGGTGCGGCGGCACGGGACGGCGCCGGCGTTCGCGTTCGCGCCGAAGGACCACGTCGACCTGATGACCGCGCGCGGCTGGCTCGACGTGGACCGCGCGGGCCGGCTCGGCGGCAGCCGGTCGTACATCCTGAAGGGCGACGCGGTGCTGCTCGAGCAGGCGATCCTGCGGATGGGGCTCGACCTGATCGCGTCGCGCGGCTTCACGCCGATGTCGGTCCCGGTGCTCGTGAAGGAGGCCGCGCTGGTCGGCACGGCGTACTTCCCCGGGGCCGAGGAGCAGACGTACAAGATCGAGAACCCGACGTTCGAGGACCAGGCCGCGTGGCTGGTCGGCACGAGCGAGGTCTCGGTGACGGCGTACCGCGCGGGCGAGATCCTCGACGCGGCCGAGCTGCCGCTGCGCTACGCCGGCATCTCGCCGTGTTTCCGCCGCGAGGCGGGGACCTACGGCAAGGACACGCGCGGGCTCTACCGCGTCCACCAGTTCAACAAGGTGGAGCAGGTGATCGTGGACGTCGCGGACCCCGAGCGGAGCCGCGCGCACCTCGAGGACATCGTCCGCAACGCGGAGGACGTCCTGAAGGCGCTCGAGCTGCCGTACCGCGTCGTGGCGGTCTGCACGGGCGACATGGGCCGCGGCCAGGTCTACAAGTACGACCTCGAGGCGTGGATGCCGAGCCGCAAGGGCTACGGCGAGACGCACTCCGCGAGCATGTTCTTCGACTTCCAGGCGCGCCGGCTCGACCTCCGCTACCGCGACAAGGACGGCAAGGTCCGCGTCTGCCACACGCTGAACAACACGGTCGTGGCGACGCCGCGCGTGTTGATCGCGGTCCTCGAGAACCACCAGCAGGCCGACGGTTCGATCACGATCCCGAAGGCGCTGCGACCCTACCTCGGCGGCCGCGAGGCGTTCGCGCCTCCGAAGGTCTGACCTTCGCCGCCCGCGCGGGGGCCACCTTCCGCGCGCGGGCCGCTCATCAACGACCGGCATCGATGGGCGGATCGAACCGGGGGAACGCGAGGCCCGGCGGCCGGCATCCGCCAATCAACGACCGGCATCTTTTGGCGGATGGAAATGAAACGGGCCCCGCGGGGATGCCGCGGGGCCCGGTGCGAACGGGGACGATGGGGGGGAGGACTACTTCGAGCCCTCGCGCTCCGCCTCGGTGGGGTGCACCACGTCGTCGAGGGTGTTCGGCGTGCCGTCGGCGCCGGCCGAACGGACCTCGAACGTGCCCTTCGCCGCGTCGAGCACCGTGAAGGCGTACTCGCCGCCCCACGGGTCGCGACGGACGCGGTCGAGCCAGGGCCGGCCCGTGCCCGGGTCGGTCTCCTGCGTGAGCTGCTCGAGGCTGCCGGGCAGCTTGCCGTGGGCCGCGTGGTAGCCGCGGACGGCGTCCGCGAGGCTCTGGACCTGGAGGTCCGCGACGAGGGCGCGCGACTCCGAGGTCACCTCGGGCATCTCGGACACCGAGATCTCGGAGCGCCGGCTCATGGCGACGCCCGCCACGCCGGCCGCGAGGGCCAGCGGGAGGACGTAGCCCATGGGGCTGTCCATCTGCGCCACGAAGGCCTCGCCCTCGACGTGCGTGTGGGTGCCCATGCTGCGGAGGTACGGGCGGACGGCCCGCGTCGGCGGCAGCATCGCCCAGTCGAGCCGGACGGGGGCGCGGAGCACGTTCGGCTTCGCGACGGTCTGCAGCAGCGGCACGCCGGTGTCGTACAGCAGCGTCAGGAGCGCCTGCAGGTCGAAGTAGCCGAGCGAGGTCGCGTTCTCCGGCGCGCCGCGCAGGATCGAGACGACGTCCTCCTGGTCGGCGAGTCCCTTGCCGCCCTGCTCCGTGCGGAGGATGAGCTCCTTCATCGCGTGCGGGACGAGGGTGATGACCCAGCGGCCGTCCATCACGGTCCACGTCGGGGTGAAGGGGACCATGTCGCGGCGGCGCACGCCGGCCAGCTCGACCATGTAGAGGCGCTTGCCGTGCCACTCGACCATGCGCTGGCGGCCGGTGACGTGCTCGTCCTTGCCGGCGGTCTGCAGCAGGCCGTCCACCGCCTTCTGCGCGGCCTTCTCGAAGGCCGCGGGGTCCTTCACGCCGAGGGACACGACGAGCTCCGGGTACAGGCCGCCCGTCTCCGGCATGCCGACGTAGTACGACAGGTCGTCGGACAGCATCGGCAGCAGGTCCTTCTCGAGGTCCACGCCGGTCGCGGCCTTCGCGTCGGCGAGCGCCTTGTCGAGGTGCTGCGGGAGGTCCGCGTCGATCTCGGTGAGGATCGGCCGGATCGTCGGGAGCAGGCGCGACAGCGGGAAGGACGACTCGCCGAACACGAACGCCGTCGACGGCGCCAGGGCGAGGCCCTTGCGGTCGATCGGCTTCGAGCGGAGGAGGCTCATCAGGCCGGCGTCGTTCGCCGGCGCGTCGAGGACGATCGTCTCGCGGAACACGTCGCCGTGGAACCCGAACGCGTACGAGAGGCCGCGCATGGTGTCCACGCCGAGGGCCTTCATCATGCGCGGCGCCTCGGGCGGCATGTTCGGGAGGAAGCGGTCGAGCAGCGCCGGGGCGTTGCCGAACACGAACATCGCCGTCCCGTCGCCCGCGGCCTTGCGCGAGGTCTGGAACGACGCGACCGTCGCGAGGGAGCCGTCGACCGGCGCGCCCTTGCGCGCGACGACGTCGTCCACCCACGCGCGGTCCGTCGACATGAGGACCGACCCGCCGAGCGTCGTGCCGACCATGTCGGGGCGCTCGGGGTTGCCGAGCGTCCACCACGTCTTGCCGTCCTTCTCCTCGATCTTGAGCGGCAGGTCGCCCTGGCGCTCCTTCATCCGCTCGAGGAACGTCACGAAGTCCGAGAGGTGCGTGCCGAAGTCGAGGCCCGCCGCCATCACCGGCATCTTCCGCCCCTCGGGCATCGCGACGAGGGCCACCGCCGCCTGGCCCGACAGGCCCTGCAGCTGCTTGAAGACCTCCCGCGCCTCGGGGGGCACGGGCGACTCCTCGCGGCCGTCGCCGCCCTCGAGCATCTTCGTGAGGTCCTCCTCGAGGGGCCCCATGAAGGCGCGCATGTCGGGGTCGGCGAAGAGCTTCGCGAGCGCGGTCTGCTTCCAGCGCGCACCCCACGCCCCGATGTCCTCCATGGCGGCGAACGCCAGGGTCCGGCCGGGGACGACCGTCTCGAGGCGGAGCGAGGCCCCGTCGTCGGCGGCCCGGGCGGTCGGGACGACCGCGGGCACCCCGAGGGCGACCAGCCCCAGGGCCACGAGCGAGGGAACGAACGAGCGGCGGGAACGCGCCATGAATCCTCCGATCCGGGGAGACCGACCCCGGGCGCAACACGCTATCCGACGCGGCGGGGGCGGCGCCGGTTCCCCGGGGGTGCCCGGGGCCCCCGGGGGGCGCCGCGGCGCGCCGGGGGAGGTCCACCCGTCCGTACCGCGGGCCGGGCCTCGCGTTTCGCCCGCCGGACGGCCGCTTCAGCGCATGCTCGGCGCCATCGCGGCGTCCATCCCCGCCTCGATGGCCACCGACGTCGCCGGCTTCAGCAGGATGATCCGGCGGACGGAGTTCGGCAGCGGTCCCTGGTTGGCGCGGCTGCCCCGGTCCGCCTTCACCGGCGGCTTCACGTCGTACGTCATCCGCAGCACGATGGCCGCCGGCAGCTTGTGCTGGATCTTCGAGTCCCACTCGTCGAGCGGCTTCTCGCCCTCCTGGCGGTCCTCGCCGGCGGCGTAGTACGTCAGGTCGAAGCTCCGGATCTTGTCGTACACGAGGTCGAACTTCCCGCCGTCCGTCGGGTCGTCGTCGGTGAAGTAGTCCTCGCGGCGCCAGAGCTCCAGCATCCGGTCGTACTGCTCGCTCGGCCGGCACGCGTACCCGACCTCGATCAGCGGCGCGCTCACCTGCGCCTGGTTCGTGTCCTCGAGCTCGGCGCGCCGGCTCTCGCGGCACGTCAGGAAGTCGAGGCGGTCGCCGTCCACGCCGTTCGGCGTGCGGTTGCGCCCCCAGAACCCCGCGTCGGCCTTCAGCTGGCCCGGCCGGAAGTACACGAACCGGAGGTCGCGGATGATCTCGTCGAGGATCGCCGTCTCGATCTTCGGCGCCTCGAGGTCCTCGTTGAGGACCGCCGCGTTGCGCACCGTGTTCGAGAGCGTCTGGTAGACGAACGACAGCATCAGCGCGAGCAGCGCGAACGTGACGCTGATCTCGAGCAGCGTGAAGCCCCGGGACGCGAGGCCCGGTCGCCCGCGGCGGGAGGTCGGACGGGGGGCGGCGGCGGCGTTCACTTCTTCTGGAACTGGTCCAGCTCGTCCTGGGAGAGCGGCACGATCGAGCGGAGCACGAGCTCGGGCTCCTCGCGGTCCTGGAAGTAGACGTTGAGCTCGAGCAGGTACGCGGGCTCGCCCGTCGTGGCCCCGTCCGTCTCCGACGACGACGAGCCGGTGCCCGTCCCGGTCCCGGTGCCCGACGTCGACCCGGACGACGTCGAGGTGCTCGTGGTCCCGGCGTCCTCGAACAGCGCGCTCAGGCCGCCCGACGGGTCCGTGCCCGCCACGAGGCCCTTCTTCTTGCGGAGCTCGAGCCGGTACTGCTTCCACCGGTCGCGCTGGGGGCCCGCGGGCACCTGCGCGAAGTCGGCGTACCAGTCGGCCGCGTCGCCGCGCTGCCCGTCCTCCCACTTGTTCGACTCGTACACGATCCGGCGGAACACCGTGTCCGCCATCACGCGGAGGTCGCGCAGCTCGAGCGTCTTCACGCCCTTGTCCATCGACTTCGTCTGCGACTCCATGAGCCCCACGATCGCGAGCGCGAGGATCGCGAACGCGAAGACCAGCTCGAGCAGCGTGAAGCCCCGCGCGTCGCCGCGCGGGCCGCTCGCCGGGTGGGGGCGGGGCGTCGTCGTCACTTGAAGTCGCTCGGGTCGCGCGACTTGGGCAGGTCGCCCTCGCCGTCGGTGATCGAGGCCGCCGCCGTCAGCGGGTTCACGACGATCGTGAGGGTCCGCGCGGCGGCGGCGGGCAGGTCGACGCACGTGATCCGCAGCGCGCACGCGGGCCGCACGCTCCCGTCGGGGTGGAACGACACCTCGACCGGGTCGCCGCGGGGGTTGGAGCGGATCCACTCGCCCGCCGTCGTGCTGAAGCCCTCGAGCACGACGCCGTCGGGCAGCGGGTACCACGACGACTCGATCCACTCCTCCTCGGAGCGGCGTGTCGGGCGGTCCTCCTCGACGTCCCCCTCCTCGCGGAGCGCCTTCGAGGTCCGGCGCTCCTCGGGGCCGACGAGGTAGCGGTACGCGCCGGTCTTCCTGCGGTCGTCGGTGGACCCGGGCAGCGTGAACTGGATGCGCGCCTCGTGGCCGTCGATGATCGCCGTCTCGCGCACGCCGGTGAACGCCGAGATGAGGGTGTTCGCCGCGGACTCGAGCCGGCTGCGGTCGCCGTACGTGTCCATGCGCGGCGGCAGCAGCAGCAGCATGAACCCGATGATGACCATCACGGCCATCAGCTCGAGGAGCGTGAAACCCCGCCGTCCCGTCGCCGTCGGGCGCCCCGGCCCGGTCCGGCGCGACGCCGCGGGCGCGGGTGCGGGCCCCGTCGCGCCGCCGGGCGGGAGGGACGGGGCCGCGGTCACTTCGCGCCGTCGCGCTCGGGGTAGTAGAGGTCGTCCTCGGTGCCGAGCTGCTTGTCGTCGCCGCCGCACTGGATCTCGTAGCGGTTGCGGCGCTCGTCGGTGATCCGGTACTCGTACGGCTGCCCCCAAGGGTCGTTCGGGATCTTCTCCATGTACGGCTCCTTGGTGTTCGGGTCCTCCTGCGTCAGCTCGTCGAGCGACTTCGGCAGCGACCGGTTGCGGGCCTTGTACTGGTCGATCGACTGCCCGAAGTTGCGCATCTGCATCTTCGCGGTGTCGCGGGTCGCGCCGAACAGCGCGTTCCAGACGTTCGTCCCGACGAGGCCGATCAACAGGCCCAGGATCACGATCACGACCATCAGCTCGATGAGCGTGAAGCCGCGGGCGGCGCGACGGGAACGGGGGGTGGCGGGGTTCATGGGGATCCTCGGAGGAGCGATGGCCCCTCACGCGTCCTTGGACGACGCGCCCGGGCCGACCGTTCCCATCCTACCGGGTCCCCGGCGCGGCACCCACCCGCGCCGCCCGTCGGGACGCCCCTCGGCGCCCAGGGGGCGGTCGGCTGCGCGGGACCGCGAGGCCCGGCGGGCGCCGGGCCTCGCGGTCCCGGGGATCGCCTCCGCCCTCCCGCGGGCCGCCGCGGGCGCGCGACGGGGCCCGAGGGACGTCCCGGCGGCCGCGGCCCCCGGGGGGCGGGCGCGGGGTGCGCGCGGCCTACTTCCGGACGCGCGAGATGTCCGAGATCTTGAGGATGGGCTGCATGATCGCGATGACGATGAAGCCGACGACGAGGGCCATCGCGACGATGATCAGCGGCTCGAGGAGGCTCGTGACCTTCTCCGTCGTGATCGTGACCTCCTCGTCGTACGAGGTGGCGACGCGGTCGAGCATGTCCTCGAGCTGGCCGGACTGCTCGCCGACCGCGATCATGTAGCCGACGACGGGCGGGAAGACGCCCGACTTCTTGATCGGCGTCGAGATGTCGGTGCCCTCGACGATGCGGTCGTGCACGGTGTCGAGGACGCGCTGCACGACGGCGTTGCCGACGACGTCCTTGACGATGTTGAGCGCCTCGAGGACCGGGACGCCGCTCTTGAGCAGCGTGCTCATCGACACCGCGAACCGCGAGACCGCGGTCTTGCGGAGGAGGTCGCCGAGGATCGGCAGCTTGAGCTTCGCCTTGTCCACCGCGTACCGGTACTCGGGGCGGCGGGTGAGGAACCGGTGCAGCAGCGCGATGCCGAGGATCGACGACAGCATCACCATCCACCAGTCGGCGATGAACTGGCTGCCGGCCTGGAGGAGCCGCGTGGTGAACGGCAGGGCCTGCTTCGACTGGGCGACGATCGTCATGATCTTCGGCACGACGAACGACATCAGGATGATGACGATGACCACGCCGATGCCCATCATCACGATGGGGTACGCGAGGGCGGCGGAGACCTTGCTGCGGATCGACGCCTGCTTCTGGAGGTACTCGGCCAGGCGCTCGAGCACGGCGTCGAGGTTGCCCGACGCCTCGCCGGCCTTGACCATGTTCACGAACAGGTCGTCGAAGTACGCGGGGTGGTACGCCAGCGCCTCGGCGAACGAGAGGCCCTGGGTGATCCGCTCGCGGATGTCGCGGAACGCGGCCTCGAGGTCGGGCGTCTGGCTCTGTTCGATGAGCGCGGACATGGCGGAGGCGAGCGGGATGCCCGCGCGCAGCAGCGTGGCGAGCTGGCGCGTGTAGGTGGGGACCTCGCGCTTGCCGCGGGGGGTGCGCTTGAACTGCAGGAGCGGCTTCGCGGCCGCCGCGGCGCGCACGTCGGCGCCGCTGACGGCCTTGCCGTCCTTGCGCTTCTCGCCGTCCATCCGCCGCGGCACGATCTCCGTGACGAGGACGTTCTGCGAGCGCAGCTTGATGCGCGCCTCGCGCGGCGAGTCGGCGTCGATGATGCCGGCCTTGCTGTCGCCCTTCGGCGTCAGGCCCTTGTAGTCGTAGATCGGCACGGGGCTACGCGCTCCCCGCGGGGGCGGCCGGCGTCGGACGGGGGGCGGGCGCGGTCACCTACAGGACGTCCATCTGCGTGACGCGGAAGATCTCCTCCGCCGTCGTCATGCCGCGGATGACCTTGTTCGCGCCGTCCATGCGGAGCGTCGTGAACCCGCGTTCGATCGCGGACTTCTTCATCGACGAGGCGCTCGCCCGCGCGACGATCTGGTCCTTCAGCGCGTCGTCCACGGGGAGGATCTCGTAGATGCCCGTGCGGTCGAGGTAGCCGCTGTTGAAGCAGTTGCCGCAGCCGCGCCCGCGGTGGAGCTTGCCCTCGGGCAGGCGGTCCGGGTCGATCTGGAGGTCCTTCAGCTCGAGCAGGTCGTCGTGGTTCGGCGTGTACTGCTCCTTGCAGTCGGGGCAGATGACGCGGACGAGGCGCTGGGCGATCGACACGAGCAGCGACGACGCCAGCAGGTACGGCTCGATGCCGATGTCGAGGAGGCGGGTCACGACGGTGGGGGCGTCGTTGGTGTGGATGGTGCTGAAGACGAGGTGACCGGTCTGGGCGGCCTGGATCGCGATGCGGGCCGTCTCGACGTCGCGCACCTCGCCCACCATCATGATGTCCGGGTCCTGGCGCAGCAGCGACCGGAGGCCCCCCGCGAACGTGAGGCCCTTCTTCTCGTTCACCTGGATCTGGCTGATGCCGGGCAGGTGGTACTCGATCGGGTCCTCGATCGTCATCACGTTCATCTGCGTCGAGTTGATGCGCGAGAGCGACGCGTAGAGCGTGGTCGTCTTGCCGGAGCCCGTCGGGCCCGAGACGAAGATGATGCCGTGGTCGTAGTCGATGAACTTCTCGACGAGCCGGAGGTTGTCGTCGATGAGCCCGATCTCCTCGAGCTCGTAGAGGCGCGCCGACTTGTCGAGGAGGCGCAGCACGATGCGCTCGCCGTGGTTCGTCGGCACCGACGAGATGCGGACGTCCACCTCGGCGTCGCCGATGCGCACCGACGCGCGGCCGTCCTGCGGCAGGCGGCGCTCGGCGATGTCGAGCTTGCCCATGACCTTGATGCGGCTCGTGACCGCGTCCTGGACCTTCTTGGGCACCGCCTCCATGTCGTACAGCACGCCGTCGATGCGGTAGCGGACCTGCAGGCGGTCCTCGAACGGCTGCAGGTGGATGTCGCTGGCCCGCATCTTCAAGGCCTGGAAGAACAGCATGTTCACCAGCTTGATGATGGGCGCCTTGTTGGCGACGTCGAGGATGTCCTCCGACATCTCGACGCCCTCGGCGAGCGACAGGAGGTCCTCGTCGGCGTCCTCCAGCCCCGAGATCGACTCCTGGACGATGTCCTGCTTGTGCTTGTACGCCTTGTTGATGAGGCTGGTGATCTCGGTGCGCGGCGCGAGCACGGGCTCGAGCTCGCAACCGAGCATCCCGGCCAGGTCGTCCATCGGGTAGGCGTCGAGGGGCGACGCCGTGGCCACCTGCATCGTGCCCTCGTGGCTGCCGATGCCGACGAGGTAGTAGTTGCGCGCGAACTGGACGGGCACCTTGTCGACGAAGGCCGTGGGCACGGCCGCGTCGGCGATGCTCTCCCGGTAGGGGATCGCGAGGCTCTCGGCGATGGCGCGGAGCAGGTCGTGCTCCGACATCAGGCCCTTCGTCAGGATGACGCGGTCGAGCGACCAGCCCGTGTCCCGCTCCGCGTCCAGGGCGTCGCGGAGCTGCTCGTCCGAGAGCGCCTTGGAGTCGCGGAGGTGGCGGACGAGCGGGTTCTCCACGGGGCCTCCGTCACTTCGCGCACGTGCCGTCGCGGACGGCGCGGCGGCGGGCCTCCGCCTCGCGGTAGAGGCGGTCCTTGTCCACGGCGCGGAACGACGTCGCGTCGAGCGCGCCCATCTTGTCGAGGCGGTCGGAAGCCGAGCCCCACCCGCGCAGGCAGCCCGTGGCCGGGTCCTGCATGCACTTCGCGTCGCGGCACTTCACGAAGTTCGAGAACGGGATCTCGATCTCGCCGATGAGCTCGTCGCCCTTGCGCTTCTTCTCGCAGGTGACCTCGTCGTAGCTCGAGAAGTCGACGTCGGACGCCTTGAGGATCGTGGGGGTCACGAACAGGAAGAGGTTCGTCTGGCGCTCGCTCTTCGCGGTGCTCTTGAACAGCTCGCCGAACACCGGGATCTCGCCGAGGAACGGCACCTGGTCGACGTCCGACCGGCTCGTGCCGCCGATGAGGCCGCCGATGATGACCGTGTGGCGGTCGGGGACCACCACCGCCGTCACGAGGCTGCGGCGGAAGCGGTCGGACGGGATCACGTTGTCGCCGACGGTCTTCGGCTCGCCCTGGAAGCCCGACACCTCGAGGTTGATGTTGAGGAGGAGGTAGTCGTCGTTGGCGATGTGGGGGCTGATGGAGAGGGTCGTGCCGGCTTCCTGGAAGTTCTGGAAGCCGCCCGTCGTGTTGCCGCCGGACGTCGTCGTGCTGCTCGTCGTCGCCTGCTCGTCGAGGACGCGGATCGTCGCCTCCTCGTTGTCGGTCGTCACGATGCTCGGGAGCTGGAGCACGCGCGTCTTGCGCACCGTGTTGAGCGCGCGGTAGATGAACGGGACCTGGCCCGACGCGAAGATGCCGCCGATGGCGCCGCTCGGGGCGCTGCCGCCCTCCGCGATGAACGGCGGGATGCGGTCGGTGAACGTGCCGTCGCCGTCGCGGTCCGCGAACGTCGTGAGGCCGTAGTTGGTGCCGCCGAAGAAGGACGCGCCGGCGCCGTCCTTCAGGCCGTTGTTGTCGAGGCCGGCCAGCTCGATGGTGAAGCGGTACGAGTCGTCGAGCGACAGCTCGATGAGCGCCGCCTCGATCAGCACCTGCGACTTGCGCACGTCGATCTGCTCGATCACGACCTTCAGGCGGTTGAACTGGTCCTGGCTGGCCGCGATGATCAGGGAGTTGCTGGCCTTGTCGGCGACGACGGCCGGCTTCTCCTCGTCCTCGGGGCTCGCGCCGCCGGGGACGCTGGTGACCGTCGTCCGCGGCGTCGCGGTGTTCCCGCGGTTGTTGTTGCCGCCGCCCGTCCGCCGCGACGACGACGAGGACGACACGCCGCCGCTGCTCCCGAAGAGCGTCGTCCCGTCGATCAGCGTCTGCAGGACCTGGGCCGTCTCCTCGGCGTCGAGGTTCTTCAGCTGGATCACGTGCACGATCTGCTTGACGAAGATGAGGGGCTTGTCGAGCTCGGCGACGAGCGCCTTGATCTCGACGATGTCCTCCTCGATCGCGTAGACGATGATCTGGTTGGTGCGCGGCTCCGCGACGATGCGGGCCTCCGGGTCGACCACGTCGCCGCCGCCGGGCTGGCCGGGCTGCTGCTGCGTGACGCGCTGCTTGCCCGTGAAGAGGTCCGTGAGGATGGGCTCGATGTCCTCGGCGAGCGCGTAGTTGAGCTGGATGTACGCCTGCTTGAGCTGCTTGCCCTCGGGCTGCACGTCCATCTGCTTCAGGAGCCGGTAGATCGCCACGACGTTCGGCGCGAAGTCGGTCACGACGAACGCGCGCGCGGCCGGCACCTCCTGCACGTTGCCGACCTGCTGGCCCGTCACCACGCGCGACAGCGCGGTGCGCGCGTCGCGCAGGTTGTCGATGTTCTTGACCTTGAGCGTCGTCGCGACGAACAGGCCGTCCTGCCCCTCGATCTCGGCGGCGACCTTGTCGTCGATCTCCATGTAGACGGGCTTGTTCTTCAGGATGAACTGGTTCTGGAGCGTGCGCGCGTCCATCGCCACGTACACCCGGTAGCCGTCCGGCCCGATCGGCACGAGCACCACCTCCTGGAAGGTGAGCAGGCCGCGGACCATGTCGAAGAGCTTCTCGCCGCCGGGCGCCCGCAGCCGGGTCGAGCCCTGGATCTTGCGCGTGACCGCCTTGTCCGTGTCGCTCCAGAGGATCGGGATGCGCGTCGTGAACGAGACCTGCTTCAGGAGGTCCTTGATCTCGATCTCCTCGCCGATGAGGATGTCGATGTCGCCGGGCTTCGGCGCCCCCGGCGCGTCCGCCGCCGCCGCCTCGCGGGCGAGCCCGCCGACGCAGGCCGCCACGACCGCCACGCAGGCGAGGGCGAGCCCCAGCAGCCCCCCCCGGGCCCTCGTCGCGGCGCGGCGCCCGGCGTGGGGGCCACGGGCGGCGGGGGCGGCGACGGTCGGCGGCGGGGCGACAGACGACGGAGTCCTCATCGGCAACGAACCTCCCGATCCCGGGCACGAGCCCAGGCTCCCAAGCGTCAGATCGGCCCGAACGCACCCTCGGACGATGCAGTCTCGCCGGGGGTTCGCAGCGCGTCAAACTCGATGTCGTTCGACGGCTCGATCCACGGAGCGAGGCACGGCCCGACGGCGTCGTCGGTCGGCCGACGCCCCGCAGGGAGCCCCGGCCTGTCGCTTGGACGACACCGGGCCCCGGCACCGTTCCGCCCCGTTTCGTGGCGCGACCCGTGCGATCCCGGATCCGAGGGGACGGGGGGAGCGGCCGACCGGCTCGACGGTCGGCCCGCGCGGGGGCGGGGGGGGCGGCCCGGACGCCGCCGGTCGGTCCGCGGCGGCGGATGCCGCGGTCCGCGGCCCCCGACCGGGGGTCGCGAGCCGGGCGGCGGGGCGACCGGCGGGGCCCCGGACGCGGGGTGCGGCCGGGCCTCGCGGTCGGGCCTCCCCGACCCCTCGCGCGAGACTCGGCACCGGGGCGTTCCGTGGTACAAGCACCGGCTCGGGTCCCGGAACCCCTCGGAGGTTCGATGGCTGTCCGCGTCCAGGTGAAGAACAACGAGCCGCTGGAGAAGACGCTTCGGCGCCTCCGGAAGATCTGCAACAACGAGGGGATCACCCGCGAGCTCAAGCGGCACGCCTATTACGAGAAGCCGAGCGAGCGTCGGCGCCGCAAGGACCGCGAGCGCATCAAGACGATCCGCCTCGCGCAGACCCCGCAGGTCTGACGCCCCGCAGGTCGGACGCCGCGGGACGGGTGCGCCGGCTGGGTCGTGCCCGCCGCCACCCGTAGGACCCCGTAGGACCTCGTAGGTCGTAGGCTCGCGCAGGGGCGCGGCCCCGTGGCGTCTTCGCGGCGGCCCCGTGACGTCTGCGCGGCGACCGGGCCACGGCGTGCCGCCGAGTCGCGGCCTGCCGGGCCCCCGATGGGTCGTGGCCCCGGGCCCTCGGCGGAGGCCTCGCCTTGGCCCCGTGCCACCCGTCGGCTCCCGGGAGCCCCCGCCCCGAAAGTTCCTCGGCGCCCGGAGCGCGCGACCCCGCGGGGTCGTCCCCCGGGGCGCCCCAGGGAGGACGCGGGCCCGCGGCGACGCAGACCCAGGGAGAGCCGGGCCCGCGCGCCGCCCGCCGCGCCGTGATCGGTCGAGACGCGGCGGGCGACCCTCGCGTCGGTGGGCGTCGGGGCGTTCCGCGCGGGGGTCGTCCCCGGCCCGAGCCTGCCGCCCGCACCCTCGTGCGGCGGTTGGTCCATTCGGCGGGAGGCCTTGCGGCCGGAGGTCGCCGGTCCGAGGGGCCACGGGCGGCCACCGGGCCTCGCGGTCCGGGAGCCGTTCCGCCCTGCCGACGAGGGGGCGCCGTCGCGATCCGCGCGGCCGGGACGCGGCCCGCCGGCGCGGGGGGGCGTGCCGGAATCGGGGCGCCCTCGTCGGCGGCGTCGGGGAGACTCCCGGCATGACCTCGACGTCCTCCTCGGCCCCGGCGGCGGCGCCGTCGGCCCCGCGCGCCAGCGTCCCGTGGGCGGTGGCGGCGTTGCTGTACCTCGTCTCGGGCGCGGCGGGCCTCGTGTACGAGGTCGCGTTCAGCCGGCGGCTGCTGCTGGTGCTCGGGTCCACCGCGGCGACGTCGGCGACGGTGCTCGCGGTGTACCTCGCGGGGCTCGGCGCCGGCGGCGCGTGGGGCGGACGGCGCGCGGACCGCGTGACGCGGCCGCTGGCGTTCTACGGCGTGCTCGAGGTGGCCGCGGCCGGCTGGGCCGTGGCGGTGCTGCCCGGGCTCGCGGCGGTCGAGGGGGCGTACGTGCGCGCGGCGCAGGGCGGCGGCGTCGTGCGCGTGCTGCTCGACCTCGTGCTGGTGGCGCTCGCGGTGGGGCCGTGCGCGTTCCTGCTCGGCGCGACGTTCCCCGCGGTGCTCCGCGCGGCGACGCCGGCGGGCCGCGCGGTCGGCGCGCGCGCGCCGCTCCTGTACGGCGTGAACACGCTGGGCGCCGTGGCCGGCGCGCTCTGGGCCGGGTTCTACGGCGTGTTCGACGTCGGCGTGTCGGGGTCGCTGCGGTACGCCGCGACGGTCGCGGCCGTCGTCGGGCTCGCCGCGCTCGCGCTCGACCGGCGGCCGAACCCCGCGCCGCCCGCGGGCGGCGACGACGCGCCGACGTCGCCGGGCCCGCTGCTCGTCGCGGCCTGCAGCGGCTTTCTCGCGCTCGCCCTCGAGGCGGCCGGCGTCCGGATCGTCGTGTTCTTCGTCGAGGGGTTCGCGGCGTCGTTCGCGGCGATGCTCGGCGTCTTCCTGCTGGGCCTCGCGGCGGGGAGCCTCCTGCTCGGGCCGGTCCTCGCGCGCGTCGCGCGCCCGGCGCGCGCGACGGGCGCGCTGCTGCTGCTCGTCGGCGCCGCGGTCGTGGCCGGGCTCCTGGCGCTGCCGTCGGTCGAGGGCGTGATGCGCGGCGTGCGCGACGCCGCGTTCGCGTCCGGCGACCCGCGCGCCGCGCAGCGGTGGTGCGCGCTGGCCGGGTCGGCGCTCCTCCTGGGCGCGCCCGCGGTGCTCCTCGGCGCCGTCTACCCGCTGACGGTGCGCTGGGCGGCGGACGCGCGGCCGGAGCGCCTCGGCGCCGCCGCCGGGCGCGTGGCGCTCGCGAACGGGCTCGGCGGCGTCGCGGGGCCCCTCGTCGTGCTGATGGCGGCGGGCGTCGAGGCGTCGGACGTGACGCCGGGCGGGCCGCTCCTCGCGTGGGCGGGGCTCGGGCTGCTCGCGGGCGCGGTCGGGTTGTTCCTGCTCGGCGCGGGCGGCGGGACCCGGCGCGGGCTCGCCGTCGGCGGCGCCCTCGCGGGCCTGCTCCTCGGCCTCGGGACGCCGTTCCTCGCGGCGCGCGCGACGCCGCGCGACCTCGTCGACGCGAGCCGCGTCGTCCTCGGGGCCGACGGCCGGCGCGACCCGTCGCGCCGCGTCGTGGCGGTGCGGAGCGACGAGACGACGACCGCCAGCGTCGTCGACGTGCCCCCGTCGGACCGCACGCTCTACACCGACGAGTTCGCGGCCGCGGCCACGGGGTCGGCCTACGGCTACATGCGGATGCTCGGGCACCTGCCGGTGTTCAGCGCGGCGAACCCGGAGCACGCGATGGTGATCGCGTTCGGCACGGGGACGACGGCCGGCGCGGTCGCCGCGCACCCCGACGTCCGCCGGCTCGAGATCGTCGAGACCAGCCGCGCGGTGCTCGCGCTGGCGCCGCACTTCGAGCACGTGAACGGCCGCGTCCTCGCGACGGACGAGCACGGCGCGCTCGCGGACGACCGCGTCCGCGTGCGGGTGGACGACGGCCGCCGCGCGCTGCTCATGCACGCCCCGGACCTCGACGTCATCACGCTCGAGCCGCTGATGCCGTACACGCCGGCCGCGCTGCCGTTCTACACGCGCGAGTTCTACGAGCTCGCCCGCTCGCGCCTGCGCGACGGCGGCGTCCTGGCGCAGTGGATCCCGGTGCACGCGATGCCCGTCGACCTGTACGCGTCGCTCGTCCGCACGTTCCTCGACGTGTTCCCGGACGGCGCGCTCTGGTTCTTCGAGCAGTCGAGCGTGCTGATCGGGCGGGTGGGGACCGCGAAGCCCGACGGCGCGACGGTGACGGCCCGCGGCCGGGACGTCCAGCGCATGATGCGCGCGGCGGGCTTCATGCGCGCCACCGCCGTGACCCTCGCGTGGGTCGCGTCGGGCCCCCGCATCCGCGCCGTGCTCGACGACCCGTCCAAGTCGTCCGAGGAGGCCGTCCGCGCGTCGCCGCCGGGGCCCCTCGCCCGCCGCGTCGTGACCGACGACGTCCCGTTCCCCGAGGCGTACCCGCTGCCGCGGGCCGGGCTCTCGACGTCGTACCTCTCCGACACGCTGCTCTGGCTCTCGGGGCTCGTCGTCCCGGACGACGACCCGTCGGGCTCGCCCGCGCTGGCGTTCGCGCCGCCGGAGGAGTTCGCGGCGATGCACGGGCAGGCGCGCACGGTGCTCCGGGCGCGCGCCGTCGAGGCGCTCGGCGAGGCCTACCTCGTGGACGCGGGGCGGATCGCCGCCGCCGCGACGCGCACGGGCCGCGCCGAGCTCGCCGCGGCCGCCGTGCGGCGCCGGCAGCAGGGCTTCGCGAACCTCGAGGACGCGCTCTCGACCTACCGCGAGCTGTCGGCCGGACCGGCCCTCGGCGACCTGCACCTCGCGCGGCGGCAGGGAAGCCTCGAGCGGCGGCTGCTCGACGGCGCGACGCGCGACGCGCTCGCGGCCCTCGACGCCGCGGTCGCGTCCGGCGACGCGTCGGGCGCGCGCGCGGCGGGGGAGCGGGCGCTCGGGCTCGCGCGGCGGTGCGCGGAGGTCGGCTCCGTCGACCCGAACGGCACCGGCCAGCCCGAGGCGACGGCGCTGCTCGGCGAGGTGCTCCTGCGCACGGGACGGTGCTCGGAGGCCGAGGACGTGCTCGCGACGGCGCGCCGCGCCTACCCGTGGCTCGACCGGCTGCGCGACCTGCTCCTCGTCGCGGTCGGGCACCGCCGCGGCGGCGACGCCGTCTCCGCGGCCGCGGCGGCTCGGCTCGGCGCGTTCGCGTCGAGCCTGCCGCCGTGCGCGGACGGCGACGTCGCGGCCGCGCGGCCGCTGCTCGCGCGGTACCGCCAGGCCGACCTCGAGCAGCGCGTCGAGGCCATGCGTCAGCTGGCCGAGCTGCTGCTCGCGTTGACCGGCTCCGACGCGACGGTCACGAAGGCGGGCCTCGCCCGCGAGCTCGGCGCGCTGCCGGAGCCGACCGGCGGGACCGCGGACGCGGAACGCGCGGCGTTCGCGCGCGTGCTCGACCCGCGGGCCCCGCGCCTGCCGCTCCTCCTCGCGGACGAGTACCGGGAGCGGTGGAAGCCCGCGCTGCTCGCCGCCGCGCACTGGGGCTTCGAGAAGACGGCGGTCACGGACGTCGTCACGACGGCGTTCGTGAAGAGCGCCGACCGCGAGCGGCGCCTCGCCTTCGCCGCGCGGGTCGTGGGGGAGGGCAGCCGGTTCGCGCTCGAGCGCGCGGTCGACCTGCTCCTCGACGACGACGCCGAGGTGCGCGGCGCGGCGTTCGCCGCGTTGAAGGCGCGCCTCCCCGAGGCCGCGGTCGCCGGCATCGCGTGGGACCCCGCCGCGGACGCGGCCGCGCGCGCGGCGGCGGCCGAGCGGGCCCGCGCCGCGCTCCCGCCGGCGCGCTGAGCCCCGTCTCGACGGGGCCCGTCGAGAGCGCGGCGCGACGATCGCCGGGCGCATCGGGGAGGGTCTGGAGGCAGCGCGCGGCCGGCGTCGGAGATCCGCACCGTCGGAGCTCCGGGCCGTCGCGGGGCCGCGGGGCCCGTCCGCCGTCGCCCGGTCCGCCGCGCGGCGGCGGCGTCCCACGCGCGTCCGTCCGGCGCGACGGCGCCCGGACGTCGCGACGGTCAGCCGGACGACTCGAGCTCGCCGAGCTTCCGCACGCGGCCCGCGTGGCGCCCGCCCTCGAACGGCGTCGCGAGGAAGAGGTCGACGAGCGCGAGCAGGCGCTCGACGGGCATCGTCCGCGCGCCGAGGCACGCGACGTTCGCGTCGTTGTGGCGGCGGCTCATCTCGGCGCTGCTCTCGTCGTACACCTGCGCCGCGCGGATGCCCCGCACCTTGTTCGCCGCGATGCAGATGCCGATGCCGCTGCCGCAGAGGAACACGCCGCGCTCGCCGCGCCCCTCCGCCACCGCCCGGGCGCCCTTCGCGCCGAAGTCGGGGTAGTCCACCGACGCGGGGCCGTCGGTGCCGACGTCGAGCACCTCGTGGCCCGCGGCCCGCAGGTGGGCCGCGAGCGCGGCCTTCGCCTCGAACGCGGCGTGGTCCGACGCGACGACGATCCGGGTCACGTGAGCCCTCCGGCGAGCAGCTGGGCCGCCGCGTCGAGCCTCGACGCGAGCCGGCGGTAGGCGAGCGCGGTCTGGCCCGCGGGGTCCTCGACGTCGTTCTCCTCGGGGTCCACGAGGCGCACGTCGCGCGCGCGGCCCGGGAAGAACGCGAGGATCTCGTCGCGGTGCAGGCGCTCCATGCAGAACACGTGGGTCGCCTCGCCGAGGAGATGCTCGGTGAGGCGGCGCGCGCGGTGGCGCGAGAGGTCGAGGGGGCCGCCGGGCCACTCGGCCGCCGCGCGCATCGCGCGCTCCGAGGCGGGCTCGTCGTCGTGCGCGTCGGTGCCGGCCGACGAGACGCGGTACCCGCGGGCGTCGAGCTGCGCCTCCGTGCAGCCCAGGCGCTCGGCGAGGCGGCGGCGGAGCGCGGCCTCGATCAGCGGGCTGCGGTCGGTGTTGCCCGTGCAGACGAACAGCACCGACACGCGCGTCGGGTGCAGCAGCAGCGCCTCGGGGATCGCGCCCTCGCGGAGCACGGAGATCTTGTCGCCGTCCACCTCGACGACGCTGCTCGGGATGCCGCCCGCCGCGGAGCCGCCGTCGAGCACGAGGTCGAGCTCGTTCGGGAACGCGCGGAGCACGCCCTCGGCCGTCACGGCCGGCGGCTCGTCCGAGATGTTCGCGCTCGGGACGTACAGCGGCACCGCCGCGGCGCGCACGAGGCCGAGCGCCAGCGGGTGGTTCGGCAGCCGGAAGCCCGTCATGCGGCCCTCGGTGTCGCGCAGCACGAGGGTCATGGGCCCGGGCCAGTACCGCTCCATGAGCCGTTCGGCCGCGCGCGGGATGTCGCGGCAGCGGCGACGGACCTCGTTCGCGTCGGCGACCATCAGCGTCATCGGCTTGCCGCTCGGACGGCGCTTCACGCGGTACAGCCGGTCCACCGCGTCGGGCAGCGTCGCGGCGACCGCGATGCCGTACACGGTCTCGGTCGGGAACGCGACGAGGCCGCCGCGGCGCAGGATCTCGCCCGCCCGACGGAGCTCCCGCTCCACGTCGGCGAGGTCGGCGACTCGGACCACTTCCGTCGGCATCGCCGATCACGATACCGGCCACCGGCCCCGCCGTCCCGCGTTCGCCGGGCGCCTACGGATCCTGGGGGGGCGCGTCGGCCGCCGGCGGGCCGCGCAACGGGAGCGTGAGCACGAAGTCCGTGCCCTTGCCCAGCTCGGTGGCGTAGGTCAGCGAGCCCCCGTGCTCCTCGGCGATGCGGCGGGCGGTGGGGAGGCCGAGGCCGGTGCCCGCCTTCTTCGACGAGAAGTAGACGTCCCAGACGCGGTCGCGGAACTCCACCGGGATCCCGGGCCCGTTGTCGATCACGTCCACGCGGGCCCGGTCGCCCTCGAGGCGCGTCCGGACGAAGAGCTGCGAGTTCGGGCGGCCCTCCATGGCCTGGACGGCGTTCAGGAGGAGGTTCATCAGCGCCTGCTTGAGCAGCCGCTCGTCGAGGCGCACGAGGGGCAGGCGGGTGTCCGGGTAGAAGGCGAGGTCGACGTGGGCCCGGACGCACTCCGGGGCGAAGAACGTCGTCGTCTCCTCGAGGACGCGGTTGAGGTCCACCTCGGCCAGGTCGAGCCGGCGGATGCCGGCGTACCGGAGGAAGTCGTTGAGGATGTCCTCGAGGCGGGCGACCTCGCGTTTCAGCGTCTGGATCCGCTCGAGGCTGCGGACCGCCGCCGGGTCGGTGGCGCCCTCCCAGTCCTCCTCCATCAGCTGGAGGTTGAGGCGCAAGGTCGAGAGCGGGTTGCGGATCTCGTGGACGAGGCCGCCGGCGACCGCGCCGAGGAACTGGAGCCCGCCGGCGGACGGCGGGCGCTGGGACGGGGTCGCCATCGCGCCGACGATACCCGGCCGACGCCTCGCCGGGGGATGCACCCCCCGGCTGACAAGGCGTCACCGACGGAGAGGGTTGACGGAACGGGACTTGCGTCGGGGTGGTGACAGACTGTCACCTCGACACGATCCATGGCCGACCCCGACCGCGCCCTCTCCATCCTGGTCATCGAAGACGACGCCGCCCACGGCAAGGCCGTCGCCGAGGGGCTCGCGCGCAGCGGGCATCGCGTCTCGGTCGCGACGTCCGGCACCGAGGGGCTCCGGCGGGTGGCGGCCGACGACCCGGACCTCGTGGTCACCGACCTGCGCCTCCAGGACCTCGACGGGATGCAGGTCGTCGCCCGTTGCCGCGAGCTGCGCGGCGACCGCGCGACCCCCCAGTGCATCGTCGTGACCGGGTTCGGCACGGTGGAGGGGGCGGTCCAGGCCATGGCGGCCGGGGCGCTCAACTTCCTCCAGAAGCCGGTCGACCTCCCGGTCCTGCGGCAGACCGTGATGGCGGTCGCGGAGCGCATCGCCCTCGAGCGGACGAACCGCGAGCTGCGGTCGACGCTCGACAAGACGTTCGCGTTCCCGGGGATCGTCGGGCAGACGCCCGCCATGGCCCGCGTGCTCGACGTGCTGCGGCAGGTGGGGGACACCGACGCCACGGTCCTGGTGCTCGGCGAGTCCGGCACCGGCAAGGAGCTCGTCGCGCAGGCGCTCCACCGCGAGGGCCCGCGCCGCAACCGGCCGTTCGTGCCGCTCAACTGCGCCGCGTTGGCCGAGGGCGTGCTCGAGAGCGAGCTCTTCGGCCACGAGGCCGGCGCGTTCACGGGCGCCATGGCGCGGCGCAAGGGCCGCTTCGAGGCGGCGCACGGCGGCACGCTGTTCCTCGACGAGGTCGGCGACATGCCGCTCGCGTCGCAGGCGAAGCTCCTGCGCGCCCTCGAGTCCGGCGAGGTGGTCCGCGTCGGGAGCAACGACCCGATCCGGGTGAACGTCCGGCTGATCGCCGCGACGAACCGCAACCTCGACAAGCTGGTCCGCGAGGGGAAGTTCCGCGAGGACCTCTACTTCCGCCTCCGGGTGGTCACGGTCGAGCTGCCGCCCCTGCGCGAGCGCCTGAGCGACCTCCCGGCCCTCGCGATGCACTTCCTCGGGCTGGCGGCGACCCGCCACAACCGCCCGGCCCGGACGCTGTCGCGAGAGGCCCTCGATTTGCTTTCCCGCTACGGCTGGCCGGGCAACGTCCGGGAGCTGCGCAACGTGGTCGAGGCCATGGTCCTCATGAGCCGCGACCCGGTGCTCGGCCCCGAGACGGTGCCCGTCTACGCCCGGGAGGGCGGCACGCGCCCGGACCCGCTCAAGTCCTTGTCAGGCCTCAAGTTGGACGAGATCGAACGGATCCTCGTGACCAACACCCTGCGGGACGTGGGCGGGAACCGAGAGCAGGCCGCCACGCTCCTGGGCATCAGCGAACGCACCCTGTACCGGAAGATCCGCGCCTACGGCCTCGGCGAGTCGCCGGGCCCGACGGCCGGCTCGGGCCCGTCCGACGAGGACGACCCGCCGGAACCGGGGGCGTCCGCCTAGGCCATTTCGGCCGAGGGGGGCGTGCCGATCCGGCACGCTCCGCTCGGCGTCGGTCCCTCCCGTCCCCTCCGTCCCCCCTGCGAAGAGCCCTCCCATGGCAGACCCCATCATCGGCATCGACCTCGGCACGACGAACTCCGTCGTCGCGATCATGGAGGGCGGCGAGCCCCGCGTGATCGTCAACGCCGAGGGCCACCGCCTCACCCCGTCGGTCGTCGCGTTCACCGAGAGCGGCGAGCGGCTCGTGGGCCAGGCCGCGAAGCGCCAGGCCGTCACGAACCCGAAGAACACGATCTACAGCATCAAGCGCTTCATGGGCCGCCGCCACAGCGAGGTGGACCAGGAGGAGAAGCTGGTCTCCTACAAGGTCGTCGGGGCCCCGAGCGAGCTGGTGAAGGTCGAGGTCCGCGGCAAGACGTACACGCCGCCCGAGATCTCGGCGGTCGTCCTGCAGGCGCTCAAGAAGGCGGCCGAGGACTACCTCGGCAAGCCGGTCAAGGACGCCGTCATCACCGTCCCGGCGTACTTCAACGACAGCCAGCGCCAGGCGACGAAGGACGCGGGCACCATCGCGGGCCTCAACGTCAAGCGCATCCTCAACGAGCCCACGGCGGCGGCGCTCGCCTTCGGCATCGACAAGAAGCGCACGGGCAAGGTCGCCGTGTTCGACCTCGGCGGCGGCACCTTCGACATCTCGATCCTCGAGATCGGCAAGGAGGGCGTCTTCGAGGTGCTCGCGACGAACGGCGACACGCACCTCGGCGGCGACGACTTCGACCACGCGCTCGTCAACTGGGTGGCCGACGAGTTCAAGCGCGAGACGGGCATCGACCTGCGCCAGGACACGATGGCGCTGCACCGCCTGCGCGAGGCCTGCGAGAAGGCCAAGTGCGAGCTGTCGTCGGCGATGCAGACCGAGATCAACCTGCCGTTCATCACCGCCGACGCGGCGGGCCCGAAGCACCTCACGAAGACGCTGTCGCGCGCCAAGTTCGAGCAGATCGTCGAGCCGATCGTCGAGCGCGTCCGCATCCCGTGCCAGAAGTGCCTCGAGGACAGCAAGGTGCCGGTGAAGGACCTCACCGAGGTCATCCTCATGGGCGGCAGCACCCGCGTCCCGCTGGTGCAGGCCTACGTGAAGGAACTCTTCGGCCGCGAGGGCAACAAGTCGGTCAACCCCGACGAGGGCGTGGCCCTCGGCGCCGCCGTCCAGGGCGGCGTGCTCTCGGGCGACGAGACGCTGAAGGACCTCCTCCTGCTCGACGTCACGCCGCTCTCCCTCGGCGTCGAGGTCATGGGCGGGATCATGCACCCGCTCATCCCGCGCAACACGACGATCCCGACGAAGAAGTCGGAGGTCTTCTCGACGGCGGCCGACGGCCAGCCCCAGGTCGAGATCCACGTGCTGCAGGGCGAGCGCAAGATGGCGGTCGACAACCGCACCCTCGGCCGCTTCATGCTGGCCGGCCTCCCGCCGGCGCCCCGCGGCGTGCCGCAGATCGAGGTGTCGTTCGACATCGACGCCAACGGCATCCTGAACGTCCACGCGAAGGACAAGGGCACCGGCAAGGAGCAGAAGATCGTCATCCAGTCGTCCTCGGGCCTCTCGAAGGACGAGGTCGAGAAGATGCGCCGCGACGCCGAGGCCCACGCGGCCGAGGACGAGAAGCGCGCGTCGCTCGCCGAGGCCCGCAACCAGGCCGACCAGATCGCCTACCAGACCGAGAAGACGCTTAAGGAGCACGGCGACAAGGTCTCCGCCGAGGTCCGCGAGAAGATCGAGGCGAAGCGCAAGGCCGTCGTCGAGGCGCGCGCGAGCGAGGACCCGGCCGCCATCAAGAAGGCGATCGAGGAGCTCATGGAGACCAGCCAGGAGCTCGGCCAGAAGATCTACGAGGAGGCCGCGAAGGCGCAGGCCGCGGCGGGCCCCGCGGGCGGCGCGACGACCGAGCCCGGCGCCTCGGGCAAGGGCGGCGCGTCGAAGCCGGCCGACGACGACGTCATCGACGCCGATTTCGAGAAGAAGTGACCCGCCGCTCCGGACCGGCCTGACGCGGTCCGGTGCGACGCACGCGAGGCCCGGTGGCCGTCACGGTCACCGGGCCTCGGGTGCTTTGGGCCTCGGGTGCTTTGGGCCTCGGGTGCTTTTGGGCCTCGGGTGTTCTGGGCCTCGGAGGTCCTTGGGCCCGCCGCGCAGCGGGCCTCGCGTCCCCGGGCGGCGACCGCGGCCGTCAGGTCGTGCGACGCCAGACGCCGGAGCCGCGCACGATCGTGGGATCGGACGCGTCGGGCGTCGCGACGAACGGCACCTCGGGCGCGAGCCCGTGGACCCAGCGGGACAGCTCGGCCCGGCCGAGCGGCCACGGCGGGCCGCCGGTGGCCTCGTCGAGCGGGGGTGCCGACGGGCCGTCGTCGCGCAGGCGCGTGAAGACGAAGAGCCGGCCGCCGGGCGCGAGCAGCGCGCGCGTGCCGGCGACGGCGTCGGCCCGCACGCGGGCCGGCAGCGCCTGCCACGTGTAGACCTCGACGACCACGTCGAACGCGCCCCGCCAGCGGTCGGGCAGCGCGAGCAGGTCGCCGACCTCGTAGCGCACGCGGCTCTCGGGGTGCAGGCGGCGGGCCCACGCGACCGCCGAGGGGGCGATGTCGAACGCGGTGACGTCGAGGCCGTGGCGCGCGAGGTGCTCGGCGTCGTGCCCGAGGCCGCAGCCGACGACCACGGCGGTCCGCGCGCCCGCGAGCGCGCCGGGCCTCGCGGTCCACGCGACGAGGTCGGGATTCGGGGCCAGGTCGGCCCAGGGGATGCGGGTCGCGTCGGCGCCGGCCTCGGCGTAGAGCGTCTCGAACCACGCGGTGGGGGCGTCGCGGCGCAGCGAGTCCTGCGCGAGCGCGCGCACGCGCGCCCGGAGCGGGTCGGGCGGCGGCCCTCCGCTGCCAGAGGACCCGGCGTCCGCGGGACCGGTCGACGGCGGCGGCTCGGCCATCACGCGGTCGCACCGCTTCCCTTCGTCGCGCGGCGGGGCGGCGGGGGCCGCGGGCGGCGCCTCGCGCCCGGTGGCCGCGGGCAACACGCGCACGCGGCGGCCCTCGACGCGGAGGCGGCCCTCGGCGAAGAGGCGGATACACGCCGGGAACAGGCGGCGCTCGGCCTCCTGGACGCGGTGGCCCAGCGTCGCGGCGGTGTCGTCGTCCTCGACGACGACGGCGGCCTGCGCGACGATCGGCCCCTGGTCGTACGCGTCGTCGACGAGGTGCACGGTGCAGCCGGTCACCTTGACGCCCGCGTCGATGACGGCCTGGTGGACGCGGTCGCCGTAGAAGCCCTTGCCGCCGAACGCGGGGAGGAGGCTCGGGTGCACGTTGAGCACGCGGCCCTTCCACTCGGGCGGGAGGCGCCAGAGCGAGAGGAACCCGCCCATCACCACGAGGTCCGGGGCGTGGGGGCGGAGCGCGGCCTCGACCGCGGCGTCGAACGCCGCGCCGTCGCGGTAGGCGCGGCGCTCGACGACGAGCGCGGCGATCCCGCGGGCGCGCGCGCGGTCGAGCCCGCGCACGCCCGCGCGATCGGACAGGACGACGACGACCCGCCCGGGCACGGTGCCCATGTCGATGTGGCGGAGGAGGTTCTCGAGCGTCGTCCCCGAGCCCGAGAGGAGGAAGGCGATGCGGATCGGCGTCACGCCGCCATCTTCCGCCAGGGGAGCGACGTTCACGCGCCTTCGAGCGCGGCACGGACCGCCGCGACGTCGGACCCGGGGACCGCGACGACCTTGAGCGGCGTCCCGTGGCCCGCCACGACGGCGACGTCGCCGGGCCGGACCCCGAGCGCCGCGGCGAGCACCCGGCAGACCTCGGCGTTGGCGGCGCCGCGTTCGGGCGGCGCGGCCACGGCGACCTTCAGCCGGTCGCCGAGCGGGCCCACGACCTTCGACCGGGACGCGCCCGGCACGACCTTCAGGGGCACGAGGACGCGGCCGTCCCGGGCCTCGTACCGCACGCCGCTCGCGGAGCGCCGGTCGCTCAAGGCCGTCGTCGCGCGCCCGTGCCTCGACTCGGCGCGCCGCGGTCCACGGCGGCGCGGTTCACTTCGCCGGCGGCTGCTGCGGGCCCGTCGGCGTGGGCTCCGCCATGCCCGGCGCGGCGCCGCTCCCGGCGGTGCCGGGCGCGTCGGCCATGCCGGGCGCGGGGGGCTGGTCCTTGACCGAGGGGTTGCCGTCGCCGGGAGGCGTGGTGTTGCCGGGGGCGGCGCCGTCCTTCGGCCCGGCGGGCGCGGGCGGCGTGCCGCCGTCCATGGCCGGGGCCGCGGGCGCGGGCGGGCGCGCGGCGGGCGCGGGGGGCGCGTCGTCGGTCGGGAGCGTCTCGCCGGCGTACTGCGCGCCGGCGGGGACGGTGTCGCCGAGCCACGCGCGCTGGACCGTCGTGAGGAACCCGCGCTCGGCCTCGTCGAGGCGCGCGCGCGCCGTCGCGAGCTTCGCCCGCAGGTCGGGCTCCGCGGCGATCACGTCGTTGCGGGCCTTCTGGCTCGCGGCCGTGCCCTTGGTGGGGTCGAGGTCGCCGTAGTCGTTCAGCTTCTTCGCGACCTCGCGGACCAGGGCGTCGCTCTCGCGGACGAGGGCGGCGATCGCCTTCTCCTGCTCGATCGCCTTGCGGCGGGCGGCGAGGCGATCGGCCCGCGACGCGTCGAGGGCCGCGGCCTTGTCGAGCGCCGCGAGCGCGACGTCGAACTTCTCGGCGGCGTCCTCGAGGTCGTAGACCGCGGCGGCCACCGCGACGTACGCGAGGCCTTCCTGGTCGTCCGCGGTCAGCGGGTACCGCTCGGCGCCCTTCTCGAAGAAGAGGTCGACGAACCACTCGAGGCCCTCGTCGGCGAAGGGGTGGAGCTTGCCGTCCGAGGCCTGCACGCCCTCGGCGGTGAAGCCCTTCACGAGCCCGCTCCAGCCGCGGCCCGTGACCTTGTCCTTGAAGCCCTTCGCGGCGAACCCGGACGCGAGGGCGCCCGGCAGCCGGCCCGCGAGGCGCGCCTCGGCCTCGTAGCGGGCGAACAGCCCCTGGTATGCCGGCGTGCGGGCCGACTTCGCGCGCGCCGCGGCCTTGTCCGCCGCCTCGGCGAACTGGAACCGGCGGTACAGGCCGCCGCCGGAGCCGTCGTCGGCGACCGGCGCGAACGCTTCCTTCGCGAGGTACTCGAACGCCGACCCGCGGTCGGCGAGGTAGTCCGCGCGGAGCGCCTTCCGGCGCTGGACGTCGAGGGCGCCGCGGTCGCCGGCGACCGCGGCCGCGGCCGCGTTCCACGCCGTGGCGACGACGCCGCTCCCCTCGGCCTTCGGGTGCGCGGCGACGAACGCGTCGAGGAGCGCGATGGCCTTGTCGAGCGCCATCGCGGAGCCGCCCGCCGCGGCCTCGCCGGCCGCCTTGCGGACGGTCTCGCCGGCCGACTCCACGGCCGACGCGAGGCTCGCCCGGAGCGCGTCGAGCCGGGCGACCTCGCCCTCGTACTCCGCCTTCGCCACGAGTCCGCGGCCGTCCTCGTACTTCTTCTCGAAGAGCGCCTTCAGCGCCTTCGCGCCCTCGTCGAGCGCGGCCTCGGCGGCGAGCGGGTCGTCGCGCTTGCCCTCCGCCGCCGCGACCGCCTCGTTCGCCGACTTCTTGAGGTCGGCGACCGCGCGATCGACCGCGGCCGCGTACGCCTTGTTCGAGTCGGTCCGCTTCGTGATGAACGACTCGATCTGCGCCGCGTACTCCGTCGCCTTCGTCGCGGACGCCGTGCCCTCGTACTCCTTCGCCATCTCGCGCAGTTGCGCGGTCACGTCGCGCCAGCCCGGCTTCTTCCAGTTCTCGCCGTCGTCGTGCCGTCCGAGCGCCTTCAACGCGCTGGACTCGATGTCGCTGTACGCCTTGTCCGCGCGCAGTTCCCGGACCTTGGCGGGATCCTCGCCGATGAGCTTCGTCTCGCCCGGCTGGTAGACGACCTCCTTGGGGGGCGGCGGCTTCGTGATGAAGTAGACCGCGACGCCGATGGCCGCGAGCGCGAGCACGCCGCCCATGATCGCGAGCTTCTTGGCCTTGCCCGGGTTGAGGCCGTGGGCCTCCATGCCGAGCTGCAGGCGGATCTTGTCGAGGGCGCCCCACAGCTCGGTCGCGCTCTCGAAGCGCGCGGCCGGGTCCTTCGCCATCAGCTTCGCGATGACGTCGTCGAGCTCCTTCGGCAGCTGCGGGACCGCGGCCGAGACGCGCGGCACCGGCTGGTTCAGGTGCGCGAGGAGGATCTCCTTCACGCTCGGCGCCGGGAACGGGTTCTTGCCGGTCAGGATGCGGAAGAACGTGCAGCCGAGGCTGTACAGGTCGGCCCGGCGGTCCACGTCGGACTTGCGGCGGATCGCCTCGGGCGCGATGAAGTGCGGCGTCCCGATGATGCCCTGCGCCAGGAGGTCGGCGCTCTCGGACTTCTTCGCGAGGCCCAGGTCGCACAGCTTCACGCTGCCGTCCTGTCCGACCATGAAGTTGTCGGGCTTGATGTCGCGGTGGAGGATGCCCTTCTTCTCGGCGAAGATCAGCGCGTTGGCCGCGTCGAGGAACCACGGGAGCGCCTCCTCGAACGGCACGCCGCCGCCCGTCTTCGGCACCTTGTCCTCGAGCGACCCGCCGTGGATGAACTCCATCGAGAAGTAGTGGCGGCCGTCGGCGTGCCCGACGTCGTAGACCTGCACGACGTTCGGGTGGTTCAGCTGGCCCGCCGCGCGGGCCTCGTTGACGAACTGGTCCACGAAGGCCGAGTCGCTCACCAGCTTCTCGGCGAGCACCTTCAGCGCGACCTCGCGGTGCAGCGAGAGCTGCTCGGCGCGGTACACCGAGCCCATGCCGCCCGCGCCCACGCGCTGGAGGATGCGGTACCCGGCCAGCGTCGTGTTCACGAGCGGGTCGTTGACCGCGGGCTTGCCGCCCGCCGCCTTCGGCGCCGCGGCGCCGCCGTTCGCGGCCGTCGCCGCGGTCGTCGTCTGCGTCGCCGCGCCGGTCGGCAGCGGCTCGACCGGCTTCACGTCGGCGTCGCCGGGCCCGTCGGAGAGCGCCCGCAGCACCGTCAGGCCGACGCGGATCTCGTCGCCCGGGTTGATGGGGCGCACCCCGTCCACCCGCTGGCCGTTCAGGAGCGTGCCGTGGCTGCTGCCGAGGTCGCGGATCTGCGTCGCGGTGCCGTCGTGGTGCAGCTCGAAGTGGTCCTTGCTGACCTTCATGTCGAGGACCTGGAACGAACCCTGCGGCGAGCGGCCGATGCGGTAGACGCCGGGCGTCGCCAGCCGGTAGGTCTTGCCGGCGTCCTGGCCGTGTTCGATGCGGATCCGCAGCGGCATGTCAGCTCCTCGGGTCCGGAACGGTACGCGGGGCGGGGGGCGCCGCGACAGGGGAATTCGGGGCGGCCGGACCCCACAGCGCGCGGCCGACGCGCACCGCCGTCGCCCCCTCCTCGACGGCCACCTCGAAGTCCTCGCTCATCCCCATGGACAGGCCGGCGGGGGGCACGCGGCCGACGCCCCGCCGCAGCGCCTCGTCGCGCACCTCGCGGAGGGCGGCGAAACACGGACGGGCGCGGTCCCCCGCGTCCTCCTCCTTCGCCATGGTCATGAACCCGACGACCTCGAGGGTCGGGAACGCGGCCAGCGCCTCGACGAAGCGCAGGGCCTCCTCCGGGGGGACGCCCCCCTTCGCCGGGTCGCGCGCCGCGTTGACCTGCGCGTAGACGGGCCAGACCTTCCCCGCGGCCGCCAGCGCGGGCGCCAACGCCTCCGCCAGCGAGAGCGAGTCGAGCGCGTGGAACACGTCGAAGGTCCGCACGGCCTTCTTGACCTTGTTCGTCTGGAGGTGGCCGATCCCGTGCCAGACGAGCCCCGGGGGCGCCGTCTCCTTCTTCGACGCGGCGTCGGCGACCCGGTTCTCGCCGATGTCCTTCTCCCCGAGCGCCCGGAGCCAGTCGTACGCCCCCGGGGGGGCCGCCTTCGTGACCGCGATCAGGGTGACCCGGGGGGCCCCGTGCCGCGATCGCCGGCGGGCGGCCTCGATGCGTTCGTAGACGGCCCCCAGGTTCGCTCGGAGGGCTTCCAGGGGGGACGGGGCACCCGGCGCGGCCATGGGAAACGTCCATCCTACGGTCGTCCGCCGCCGGTCGCAATCGCGTCCGCCGGGTGGCGTCCCCCCGATCCCGCACCGGGCCTCGCGTACCGAAGTCCTGTCCCGACCGCGAGTTCCTGCGACCGGCCATCGAACCCGCATCCTTGACACTCCGGAGCGCGGTTCCTATAAACGCCCCGGTTCCGATCGGTGCCGTGCGCTCCCGGGCAGGGGGGCCGTGCCCCGGTGGAACGTTCCCCCGGCGCATCCTCCGCCCGCCCCGCGGGCCGGTGCGTTCCCTCGCGAGGTCATCGATGATGCGGTTCTCGCTCCCGACGCGCACCTGGACCCGAACCCTCCGCGGCGCGCTCGCCGTCCCCGCGGTCGCCCTGATGGTCGCGGGTTGCTCCGGCACCCGCGGTGGCGATGCCGTCCGCGTCGACGCCGACCGCACGTGGGTCAGCGGCTCCGGCGGCGACGGCGCGTCGAACGTCGACGCGGGCGAGGTCCTCCTCGAGAACCTCCCGTGGTCGCCGGACGTGTTCAAGCACGACCTCGCCCGCGCCAGCGGCCGCGCCGGGTTCGCCCTCGCGCAGGTCTACGCGATGGCCGACGACGTGCTCGCCGTCGACACGCAGGGCACGATCTACTGCCTCTCGCGCCGCGACCTGTCGCCGCGCTGGGTGTCGTCGCTGCGGGCGCCGCTGTCGGCCCCGATCGCCGAGGGCCCGACGTACTACGTCTGCCTCGAGCGCGACGCGTCGGGCGCCGCGTGGGTCGAGTGGTTCAGCAAGCGTTCGGGCGCCCCGGGCAACGCCTCGCCGGCCCGCCTGCCGTTCTCGCCGTCGTCGGGCATCTCCGCGAACGCCGGCTGGGCGTTCGTCGGCAGCCTCGGCTCGCCGGTCGACAACAAGACCGTCGAGGCCATCAACCTCGCCGACGGCAAGGTCGGCTGGGGCTACCGCACGATGTCGCGCGTCTCGGCGACGCCGACCGTCGACCCGTCGGGCGAGATCCTGCTCGTCGTCGGCGAGAACCGCACGATCACCTCGCTCCCGACGAACCAGTCGGGCGTGCCGGTGAAGATCAACTGGACCGTGGACACGCTCGGCGTCAACACCGCCGCGCCGGCCATGGCGCGCGAGTGGGCCTTCATCGGCTCCGAGGACAACCTGCTGCGCTGCATCGACATCGGCAGCGGCGAGACGCGCTGGCTCAAGGGCCTCGACGCCCCGGCCCGCAAGACCCCGTGGGTCGTCGGCCGCACCGTCACGAAGAACGTCCCGACCGGCGGCGAAGGCAGCCCGATGGCCCGCGTCGAGTCCTTCGAGGGCTACGTGTTCGCGAAGAACGCGATCGGCCTCCACGCCTTCGACGCCGACACCGGCGCCGAGGTCTTCAAGGACCCGAACGGCCTCCGCCCGCTCGTGATGGAGCGCGACTGGGTCGTGACGCTGACCGAGAACAAGCAGGCGCAGGTCCGGAAGGGCAAGGGCCTCCCGGTCGTCGCCACCGCCGACTTCTCGCGCTTCGACTTCCTGCCGACGAACGGCCGGGACGGCGAGGTCATCGCGGCGTACGCCAACGGCCTGATCCTGCTCGCTTCGCCGAAGTGAGCGACGGGTCGCGCGCAGCGTTCCCCCGCGGGGGGTCGGCCACCGGCCGGCCCCCCGCGTTCGTTTCCGGCGGCCGTTCCCCCGGCCGCGCGGGGCGGCGACGCCCGGCGGCGGGCCCGGGGGAGGACGAAACCGCACCCCCCGGGACGCCGAGGGGTATCATGGGAACACTATGACCGCGGCCCTCTCCCTCGCCTTCGTCAACAGCCCCCTCGGCTGGGCGGTGATCCTGATCCTCGGCCTGCTCCTCTTCGGCCGCCGGCTGCCCGGCGTGGCCCGCAACCTCGGCCAGGGCATCAACGAGTTCAAGAAGGGCCTCAACGACGGCCCGAACGCGACGAAGCCGCTCGACGACGGGTCCGCGAGCTCGCGCGACGAGCAGCCCCCGACGCCGAAGAAGTCGTCCATCGACGAGACCTCGGTCTGACGCCGGCCTGACGCCGGTTTGGCGCCGGCCTGACGTCCGCCCGCGGTCCCTCGCACGGCGCGTGCGACGGTCGGCCGCCGGTCGTCGCGAGCGGCGCCGCGCGGCTGCGTTCTCGCGCGGGCGCGCCCGTTGCCGTCCGGTCAGCGCGCGCCCTCGCGCGGCGCGGGGTGCGGGGCGACGCCGCCCGCCCAGGCCACCCGCAGCGTCGCCACGCGCGTCGACCGCGGCGTCACCGCGGCGCGCGCATCGACGCGCCGCCCGACGACCCACAACACCGCGCCGTCGGCGCCCACGACCACGGGGTGCCCCCGCCGCAGCGCGGCGGGCAGCCCCTGTTTGCCGAGGAACGCCGCGACCGACACCTCGCGGGCCCGTCCGAGCGGGACGAGGACGTCGTCGGGCGCGGTCGGACGACAGGTGACGCGAGGCCCGGCCGCCGCCGCGTCCACCACGGCCACGGCGACGCCGCCGTCCCGACCGTCGGGCGCGCCGCCGACCTCCGCGCCGGGAAGGCCCGGTCCGCGTCGTCCGGCCGCGGCCGCGAACGCGTCGAGGTCGAAGCCCGCCGCGTCGGCGTCCGCGCGCGCGATCGACCACGCGCCCCGCGCCGTCCCTTCGCCCTCGAGCGCGACGGGCGCCCAGGGCGGGGCCTCGCGGTCCACGAGCAGCACGCGCGCCCCGAGCCGCCGCACCGAGCGGCCGTGGGGGAGGTCCACGGCGGCCTCGCGATCGTCGCCCGCGCTCGCGCGCATCACGAGGTCGGCGTGCACCCGCTCGAACCACGGGCCCGCGGCGTCCGCGGCGATCGCGCGCCCGAGCACGCGCAGGAACCCCGCGCCGTCGCCCGGCGCGAGGCGACGCGCGTCGGCGAGCGCCACCTCGACCGCGCCCGCCCACGGGTGCGCGCGCAGCGACGCGCGGAGCGTGCGCGCGACGGCGGCCTCGTGCCGTTCGAGCCGCGCGCGGCACCGCGCGGCCGCCGCCGCGAGGTCGCGCGCGAGCGCGTGGTCGCGCGCCTCCGCCGCGACGAGCCGCGCGCGGAGCCGCGTGCGGTCGCGGTCGTACGCGGCGTTCGTCACGTCCTCGTGGAACACGAGGCCCCGCGCGGCGAGGTAGGCGCGCAGGCGCGCCGGGTCCACGTCGAGCAGCGGCCGCACGACGACGAGCCCGGCCGTGCCGAGCGGGCGGCGGGCCGGGATGCCGGCGAGGCCCGCGGGCCCGCTGCCGCGCCGCAGCCGCAGGAGGAACGTCTCCGCCTGGTCGCGGCGGTGGTGGCCCGTCGCCACCGCGACGCACCGGGCCTCGCGTGCCATCCGCTCGAGGGCCGCGTACCGGAACCGCCGCGCGGCGTCCTCCGTCCGCCGCACGACGTCGGGCGGGCCGGCGAAGGCGGTCGGCGTCGCGCACGCGCGCGCGAGGGCCTCGACGACGGCGCGGTCCGCGGCCGCCTCGGCGGGCCCGCGCCAACCGTGGTCCACGTGGCCGACGACGACCTCGAGCGGCAAGCCGTGGGCGCGGGCGGCGACGAGCAGCGCCGCGAGCGCCACCGAGTCGGCGCCGCCGGAGACCGCCGCGAGCACGCGGTCGCCCGGGCGCAGGCCCGTCGCGCCCGCGGCGCGCGCGACCTCCGCCTCGAGGACCTCGGCATCGTCCATGGCGTGAGCGTAGGGCCCGCCCGCGGCCGGGATCCACGATTCCTCGGGGGGCGCGGCCGCCCGCGGCGGTGACGCCGGGGCTGGCGTTTCCCTCGGGGCGGCGGCACAACGGGGGGCCATCTCCCAGGGAGCCACCCATGGCAACGACCGTCGGCATCAACGGGTTCGGGCGCATCGGCCGCCTCGTGTTCCGCATCCTCGCGAAGAACCCGGCGTTCAAGGTCGTCGCCGTGAACGACGTCGGCGCGGCCGACGTGAACGCGCACCTCCTCAAGTACGACAGCACGCACGGGCCGTTCGACGGCGAGGTGCGGCTCGACGGCAAGGAGATGGTCGTCAACGGGCAGCGCATCGCGGTGCTGTGCGAGAAGGACCCGGCGAAGCTGCCGTGGAAGGCGCTGGGCGTCGACCTGGTGGTCGAGGGCACGGGCGTCTTCACGTCGAAGGAGCAGTGCGGCCTGCACCTCGCCGCCGGCGCGAAGAAGGTGCTGCTGACCGCGCCGAGCAAGGACGAGGTGGACGCGATGATCGTCCTGGGCGTGAACGACGCGACGCTCAAGCCCGAGCACAAGATCGTCTCGAACGCCTCGTGCACGACGAACTGCCTCGCGCCGGTCGCGAAGGTGCTGCACGAGACGTTCGGCATCGAGCGCGGGTTCATGAACACCGTGCACGCCTACACGAACGACCAGCGCATCCTCGACCTGCCCCACAAGGACCTGCGTCGCGCGCGCGCCTGCATGAACATCATCCCGTCGACGACGGGGGCCGCGAAGGCGGTGGGGAAGGTGATCCCCGCGCTGAAGGGCAAACTCGACGGCATGTCCCTGCGCGTGCCGGTGCAGGACGGCTCGATCGTCGACCTGACCGCGATCCTCGTGAAGCCCGCGACCGCCGCCGAGATCAACGCGGCGCTCAAGGCCGCGGCGTCCGGGCCGCTGAAGGGGCTGATGAAGTACACCGAGGATCCGATCGTTTCGTCCGACGTGATCGGCGACCCGTCCTCGTGCGTGGTGGATGCGCTTTCGACGCAGGTGCTCGGCAACCTCGTCAAGGTCCTTGCCTGGTATGACAACGAATGGGGCTACTCCAACCGCTGCGTCGAGCTGCTTGGGAAGATGGCGGCGATCGGGTAGGGGCCGCGTGCTAGGGGCGGCGTAGCGGGGTGACGTCGGGCGGGTACGACCGCGGGGGCGGGGCTCGTGCGGCGCGGGCGGCTCGGTTGCGTATGCGAGGAGATACGCGGCCCTCGCCGCCCGCGGCGAGCGCCCCGCGGTGGCGGCGTCGCCGAGCATCGGAGACCTGTCTCTCCGAGGGGAACGGGATCTCGCCTTGCGCGAGCTCCCGCCCCCGCGGTCGTGGACAGGCTCGACCCCCTTGCGACGGGGCCCGAAGCGGGGACGGGGCTCCCGGGAGCGAAGGCGGTACGGCGGCGCGAGGCGGGCGCGGGGCTCGCGCGAGCGGAGGCGAGAACGATGCGCGAGGCTGGAGCGAGACGTGCGGGAGCGGGAGGGGGGACGCGGACGGCGGACCGGGGAGGGTGGGGGGCGCGGGGGGAGGGAACCGGGAAGCGGCTCCGGTGGGGGTGGGCGGCGATAGGCTGACGGACCCCGAGGAAGCCCCCGGAACGCCATGACGACGAGCGCCCCCGCCATGTCCGCCACCGCCGTCCAGATCGCCCCGTCCATCCTGTCCGCCAACTTCGCGGACCTCGCCCGGGACATCCAGACCGTCGTGGACGGCGGCGCCGACCTCCTCCACCTCGACGTCATGGACGGCCACTTCGTCCCGAACATCACGTTCGGCCCGCCCCTCGTGAAGTCCATCCGCGGCAGCACGAAGGCCGTGCTCGACTGCCACCTCATGATCAGCGAGCCCACGAAGTACGTCGGCGCGTTCTGCGACGCCGGCGCCGACTGGGTCAGCGTCCACGTCGAGGTCGCCGACGACGTGCGCCGCGCCCTCGAGATCGTCCGCCAGAAGGGCAAGAAGCCCGGCATCGTCCTCAACCCCGACACCGACGTCGCCCGCCTCGACCCCTACCTCCCGCTGGTCGACTTCGTGCTCGTCATGTCGGTGTTCCCGGGCTTCGGCGGCCAGTCGTTCATCCCGTCCGTCCTCGACAAGGTGCGCGCGCTCCGCGACCGCGGGTTCCCGGGCCTGCTCGAGATCGACGGCGGCATCAACGAGAAGACCGCGCCGCTCGCGGTCGAGGCCGGCGCCCGCGTGCTCGTCGCCGGCAACGCCGTGTTCAACGCTCCCGACCGCGCCGCCGCGATCCGACGGCTCCGCGGCGCGGCGTGACCGCGACGGGCGAGCCCCGTCCGCCCGCGCCGCCGCGGCGCCGGTCCGGCGGTGCGATCCTCGCCCGCGGGTGCTGGCTCTACGTCGTCGCGATCGGCGCGGGCTTCGTCGCCATGCTCGTCTACGCGATCGTCGTCGGCCTGATCCACGGCGACGACGTGGACCCGGACGGGTTCGTCGTCGGCGCGGTCCTCGCGGACCTCGCGGGGATGCTGCTCGCGATCCTGGTCCTGCCCGCCTGGCTCGCCGCCCGGCGTCGCCGGAGGGCACCATTTGGCGACGGTGTCTCACTGCGGCGTCCTAACGGGGACGGTTCTTCCGCATGACGATCGCGAAGGTAGCCAGGCAAACGAAGGCGGCGAGTGCGAGGACGATCCCGAACACCGCCTCAACCAAGGCCAGGATCATCGAACGCCTCGCCATCCGAGTTGACATCATGGGCCCGCACGGGGCGGCGGTTTGAAGATCGACCCGGGGGGACTGTAGCACGGTCACGAAGCGCCGCCGGTCGGTCGCCGGCGCGTCCGTAAATCCCGCGTCGTCGTGCGTTGGGGGTCAGGGTCCGACGAGTTCGAACACGTGGCCCACGCACTCCCTGACACTGGCCCCGTTCGGCGTGGCAGGCCGCGAGACCGGCTCGACGGGAACGTCCCGCACCCGACGGTGTCGAGCAGGGCCCCGCGCTAGGCGCCGATCCGGGCTCCGGGGTTGGCCCCCAAGCTCCCTGCGCGACGAGGTCGCCGACAGACCGATAGCCTCTTGGGCCCCCCGCTCGCCGCCCGGTATCGTGGCGGGGCTCGATCCCCCCGGGAGCCCGTCCGTATGGCCTGGTCGTTCCGCAAGAAGCGCGAGATCCCCGCCGGCCTCTGGACGAAGTGCACCAACGCCGCCTGCGGGAAGATGGCCTTCAGCAAGACCATCCAGGAGAACGTGAACGTCTGCCCGGAGTGCAGCCACCACATGCGCCTCGAGGCGCGCCGCCGGGTGGACCTGCTCCTCGACGCCGGCACGTTCCAGCCCATCGGCGACGACATCGTCCCGGTCGACGTGCTCCGCTTCAACGACGGGACCGAGGCCTACGAGCAGAAACTGAAGCGCACCCGCGCCAAGGGCCAGAACGGCGAGGCCGCGCTCGCGGGCCGCGGCACCATGGGCGGCCGGCCCGTCGTGCTCGCCGTCCTCGACTTCTCGTTCCTCGGCGGGTCCATGGGCGTCGTCGTGGGGGAGCGCGTCGCGCTCGCCGCCGAGGCCGCGCTCAAGGACCGCGTGCCGCTCATCGTCGTCTCGTCGTCGGGCGGCGCCCGCATGCACGAAGGCCCGCTGTCGCTCATGCAGATGGCCAAGACGAGCGCCGCGATCGCGCGGCTGCGGCCCGCGAAGATCCCCTACATCAGCGTGCTCGCCGACCCCTGCACCGGCGGCGTCAGCGCGTCGTTCGCGGCCCAGGGCGACCTCACGCTGGCCGAGCCGGGCGCGCTCATCGGGTTCGCCGGGCCTCGCGTGATCGAGAGCACGATCCGCACCACGCTGCCCGAGGGCTTCCAGCGGGCCGAGTTCCTCGCCGAGAAGGGCTTCATCGACCGCATCGTGGACCGTCGCAAGCTGCGCGAGGAGATCCTGTCGATCCTCGCCTACCTCGCGCCGCTCCCCGAGCAGCCCCTCCTCGCGTCGGCGACCGCCGGCGAGCCGACCCCGACCGCCGGGCTCTCGCCCAAGACGGCCTGACCCCGTGCCCGCGGTCCGTCCGCGCCTCCTGGCGCACCGCGGCCGCCGCGCCGCCGGCCCCGAGAACAGCGGCCGGTCCGTCGTCGCGGCGTTCGACGCGTGCGACGGCGCCGAGGTGGACGTCGTCGTCACCGCCGACGGCGTGCCCGTGCTCCGCCACGACGACCGCCTCCCCGACGGCACGGCGGTCCGCTCGCTCCCGTTCGCCGACCTGCGCCGCGCCGTCGGCGGCGACCCCGACGACACGCCGCGCGTCGAGGACGTGCTCGCCGCCCTCGCGGGCCACGGCGCGCCCGACGCGATCCTCAACCTCGAGCTCAAGGCGCCCGGCGCCGCGCTCGCCCTGCGCCCGCTGCGCGCGCTCCTCCACCGCGTCGTCTTCACGTCGTTCTACGCGGTCGAGGTGCTCGACGCGCTCGCGACCTTCCCCGCGCGGCCCGCGGGCCTGCTCGTGTCGCACGCCGCGTTCCGCTACGTGCCGCCGGGCGCCTCGCTCCTCGCCGTGCAGCACCGCGCGCTGCCCGAGGTCCGCCGCGCGCGCCCCGACGCCACGCTCTGGACGTGGACCGTGAACGACGCCGCCGCGGCCGCGCGCGCCGCCGAGGCGGGCGCGGCCGTCTGGATCGGCGACGACACCGACGCGATGGCGGCCTGGCGGCCGTAGGCGCGTCTTCCGCGGGGTTTCGGGGCCGGACGGCGAGCCGCGGGACCGCGAGGCCCGGTCGCCGCAACGCCCGTGGCCCGCACCGAGGGAGAACGGACGCGCGGCCTCGCGGTTCACCGCGGATCGCGTGGATCCCTGCGGCGGAGCGGGCCTCGCGTTCCCCCGAACCGGATCGCGTCGCCGCCGTTCTCCCGGGCACGGGAGGACGTCGTCATGCGCCACACGCTCCGCAGGTTCGTCGCGTTCGCGGGGGCCGTCGCGGCCGCGGTCGCGGGCGCGGGGCGCGCCGACGCCCACGGGATCCTCGTCGGCGACGGGTCGACGGGCGAGGTGCGGCTCACGGCGCACCGCGTCACGGCGACGGTGAAGGACCGCGTCGCCGACGTGGTAGTCGAGCAGACGTTCCACAGCGACGCGACGCGCGTCCTCGAGGGCACCTACGTCTTCCCGTTGCCGCAGGGGGCCGCGGTCGCGAAGTTCGCGATGACGATGGGCGACGCGATGGTCGAGGGCGAGGTCGTCGAGGCGAAGCAGGCGCGCCGTGTCTACGAGGGCATCGTCGCGAAGCGCCGCGACCCGGGCCTCCTCGAGTGGGTGGGCTCGGGGCTCTTCCGGGCCCGCGTGTTCCCGATCGAGCCCGGCAAGGACCTCACGATCCGCCTGCGCTTCCAGCAGCTGCTCGAGGAGGACGCGGGCACGTTGCTGTGGCGCTACCCGCTCTCGACGGACCGGCTCGGCGGCCCGTCCAGCGCGGTCGTCGAGGTGACGGCCGACGTCGAGAGCACCGTCGACCTCAAGGCCGTCTACTGCCCGTCGCACGAGGTCGCGGTGGCGCGCGAAGGCGAGCGGAAGGCGCGCGTGACGCACGCGCGGCGCGGCGGGCGCCAGGATCGCGACTTCCTCCTCTACCTCGGGCGCAGCCCCGAGGACGTCGGCGTGTCGGTCGTGTCGGGGAAGGCCGTCGCGGAGGACGGGACGTTCCTCGCGGTGCTCGCGCCCCGCGTGGCGGTGGACGACGCGCGGCGCGTGCCGGTGGACGTCGTGTACGTGCTCGACACCAGCGGGTCGATGCAGGGGGAGAAGATCGCGCAGGCCCGCGCGGCGCTCGCGTACGGCCTGCGGCGGCTGCGGCCCGACGACCGGTTCGCGGTGCTCGGGTTCGCGACGGGCGTGCGGGCGTTCCGCGACGGGTTCGTCGCCGCGGCGCCCGCGACCGTGGAGGCCGCGGTCGCGTGGCTCGACGGGCTGTCGGCCGAGGGGGGCACGAACATCGACGGGGCCCTCGCGGAGGCGTTGAAACTGCGGTCCGCCGAGCGGCTGCCGATGATCGTGTTCCTGACGGACGGCGAGCCGACGGTCGGCGAGACCGACACGGGGCGGCTGGTGCGCGGCGTCGCCGCGCGGAACGCGTCGAAGGCGCGCATCTTCACCTTCGGCGTCGGCGCGGGACTCGACGTGCCGCTGCTCGACCGCATCGCGGGCGAGAGCGGCGGCGCGCGGGAGTACGTCGGCGCGGGCGAGAGCATCGAGGTCGCCACGGGCCGGTTCTTCCGCAAGGTGGACCGGCCGGTCCTGACGGACGTCACCGTGGACTTCGGCGTCGGCGTCCACGACGTCTACCCGAACCGGCTCCCGGACCTGTTCGCGGGCGAGCAGGTCGTCGTGTTCGGTCGGTACACGACGGCCGGGCCCCGCGTGGTGACGCTGAAGGGCCGCGTGGGGGGGCAGGAACTCGCGCTGCCGTACACCGTGACGTTCTCGGAAGCGCCGGGCCCGGACCTGCTGCCGCGGCTGTGGGCCCATCGGAAGGTCGCGTACCTGCTCGACGAGCTGCGCCTGCGGGGCCGGAACGCCGAGCTGGTGGACGAGGTGACGCGGCTCGCGACGCGCCACGCCATCGTGACGCCGTACACGTCGGGGCTCGTCGTCGAGCGCGACGGCGCCGTTGTCAGCGCCGCGCCGACGGTCCGGGACGCCTCGTCGGCGGACCACAACGAGACCGACGCCGACCTCCCGTCGGAGGAGGCGTTGGGCGAAGGGGGGCTCGACGACGCCCCCTTCGAGGGACCCGCGAACAACGGCCTGATCGGGATCGGGGGCTCCACGGGCGGCGCGCCCTTCCAGGGCCGCGGTGGGCACCGCAACCTCCGTGGGGGCGGCGGCGGCAGCAAGACGAACGATGCGGTGGAGGCCGCGCTGAAGTGGCTGGCCGCCCACCAGGCGGCGGACGGCGGCTGGGACGCGCGCGACGCGCACGGTTGGTGCGACGGCAAGCCGCGGGCCGACGACGTCGCGACCGGCGCGGCGGCGGCGCGACCCGCGCGCCGCGTGGGCGCGACCTCCCGCGCGTTGTCCGCCTTCCTCTGCGCGGGCTTCACGCACCGCAGCGAGGGACCGTTCGGCCCGGTGGTGACGCGTGCGTTGCGATGTCTCCGGGCCGCACAGGGCGCGGACGGCTTCGTCGGCGATCGCGACGCCGCGACGGGCCTCCTCGATCACGCCTACGCGACGCTGGCGCTCGTCGAAGCGTACGGCATGACGGGCTCCACCGTGGTACGGGCGCCGGCGTCCGCCGCGCTCGTGGCGTTGCGCGCGGGCCAGGCCCCCGACGGGAGCTTCGGCAGCCCCGAGGCCACGGCGGCCGCGGCGCTCGCGTTGGAGTCGGCGTGGCGGGTCGCGTCGGCCGCCTGGCGCCAGGGGCGACCGTCGGCGTTCGACGGCGAGGCGGAGTGGGTCCCCGCGGCGCTCGAGGCGGTCCTCGTGTGGGCCGAGAAGGGGCGTGTCGCGGGGGACCCGACGGCCGCGGCGGTCGAACTGCTGCTCGGCGTGACGCTGCGCGGACTCACCAACACCGAAGCGGCGGTCGTCGTCGAGCGCGCGCTGCCGGCGCAGGCTGCGCCGATGGGCCCGGCGGACGCCCTCGCGTGGGACCTCGGGCTGCTCGCGCTCTTCCGCGCCGGCGGGGCGCCGCGGCAGACCGCCGAGAAGGCGCTCCGCGGGTTGATCGACGCGGCCCACCGCGACACGGACTACTGCGCCTCGAAGGGCGCCTGGGACGCCGCCGACGACCTCGCGCTCGGCCGCGCGGGTTCGACCGCGGTCGGCGCGCTCGCATGCGGCGTGTTCCACCGCTACGACGCGGGGATCCCCTCGCGGTCGGCGTTCCTTCGCACCCGCCCGCCGGGGTCGATGGTGCCGACGAACGACGCCGAGACGTCCCGCGCCCTGCGCGACGCCAAGGACGCGACGTCGGTCGGCGACGCGGGCGGCGCGCTCCGGACCGTCGCGGGCCGGACGTTCCGTCGCGACGCGAAGGGGCGCTTCGTCGAGACGACGTGGGACGGGGCGAAGGCGCCGGTGGCGGTCGAGGCGTTCTCGCCGCGGTACTTCGCGCTCTCGGCGACGTCCGACGAGGTCGCGCGCATCCTCGCGCTCGGGGAGCGGGTCGTCTTCGTGCACGAGGGCGAGGTGCTCGAGGTCGTGCCCGCGGCGGCGGAGGCGCCGCCGGTGAAGTAGGCTCGGGGCGTGCCCCTGACGCTCCGCCTCCTCCGTCCCGACGAGCCCGTCGCGCCGCTCACCGCGCTGCTGCACCGCGCGTACGCCCGGCTCGCCGCGATGGGCCTCAACTACACCGCGGTCGACCAGGGCGACGACGTCACGGCCCGCCGCGCCCGGCGCGGGTCGTGCCTCGTGGCCGAGCTCGACGGCCGGCTCGTGGGCACCCTCGCGTTCCACGGACCCGATCCGGCCTCGGAAGCCGCGTGGTGTCGGCGCGACGATGTCGTCGTCCTCGAGCAGTTCGCGGTGGACCCCGACGTCCAGGGGCAGGGCATCGGCGCGGCGCTGATGGACGAGGCGGAGGCCCGCGCCCGCGCGACGGGAGCGGTGTGGGTCGTGGGCGACACCGCGCGTCCGGCGGCGCACCTGATCGCGCTCTACACGGCGCGCGGCTACGCGATCGTCGACCGCGTGCAGTGGCCGGGCAAGGTCTACGAGAGCGTCGTGCTCGCGAAGCGCCTGTCCGCCGACGCGAGGCCCGCGACGCGCTGAGCGAGGCGGCCCCGTGGTACCTTCCCCGCGGGAGGCTCGACGGTGGAGACGATCTGCAGGTCGTGCGGCAAGACGGCGTGGACGGCCGGCGGGGACGTCCGCTGCCGGCACTGCGGGCGGTCGTACCGGCCCGGGCCCGGCGACGGCGCGCCCGACACGGTGCCCGGCACCACCCCCGACCGTGCGGACGAGTCGCGGACCGTCTGGGTGCCGGTCGCGGTCGTCGTCGCCTTCGTTTCCGCGCTCCTCCCGATCTGGGGCACGGCGCACGCCCGCGGGTGGCGACCCCGCTGGCCGTGGGAGCTGTTCCGCGATCTCCCGACGCGGGCCGACGTCGGGCTCGTGCTGCCGGCGGTCTTCGCATGGGCGGTCACGGCGCTCGCGTGGATCGACGCGCGCGGACGCCCGCTGGCGTGGGTCGTCGCCGCGTCGGCGACGGGCGCGGTCTGGATCGCGCTCGGGCAGGGTGCGTTCCCGATCGACGTGGGCCCGGGCGTGCTCTCGCCCCTGCCGGTGGTCGCGACCGCCCTGGGCATCGCGACGATCGCCGCGGCGTCCGACCTGCTCGCGCGCGACCCGGCGAGCCGGATCGGCGCGTTCGTCACCGCCGGGGCGGGGCTGGCCCTCATCGCCGCGTTCGTGCTCCCCCTCGAGCGGTCGCGGTCGTGGGTCGGGCTCGTGATCGACGACGCGTTGCCGGACACGTTCTGGCCCGTCGTGGTCGCGGGGATCGGCGTGCTCGTGCTGGCCGGGCTCGCGCTCGCGCAGGTCCGACCGGCGCCCCACGCGGGGTTGCGGCGCGCGACCCGCGGTCTCGTCCGGGTCTGCGCGCTCCTGGTGCCCATTGCGTTCGTGGCGGGGCCCTGGATCGCCCTCGGCGGCTCTTCCGGGTTCTTCCTCTCCGGCGGCGCGAAGTCGTTCGGCGCGCTCTTCGCGGTCTGCGCCGTGTACGGCGCCGGGCTGCGGCGGCTGCTCCTGCGGACGACGCTCCCGGCGGGCTCGCCGGCGGGGGCGTCCGCCTCGGGCCCGCCGTCCGCGGACCCGGTCGCGCGCCTGCGGGAACGACTCCGCGACCTCGACCGGGCGCGCGACGAGGGGCTGCTGACCCCGGAGGAGTACGCCGCCCAGCGCGCGCGGATCGTCGGTCGGGCCAGGTTCTGACCGCCGCGGTGCGGGCGACCGCCCGCCCGTGAACCGGATCCGGGCCCCACGGCATCATGGGGGGGATGACGGCCTCCGGCCCCCCCGACGTCGAGACGCTGCTCGCCCACGAGGGGTTCGTGCGGGGCCTCGCCCGGCAGCTGGTGACCGGCGACGCCGACGTGGACGACGTCGTCCAGCAGACGTTCGTCGCGGCCCTCGAGCACCCGCCGCGGTCCGCGGGCGGCCTGCGCGGCTGGCTCGCGACGGTCGTGCGCAACGTCGTGCGGCAGGGCCGCCGCGCGGGGGGGCGGCGGACCCGCCGCGAGCGCGTGGCCGCGCGGCCCGAGGGCGTCCCGTCCACCGCCGACCTGCTCGCGCGCGAGGTCGCGCGCCGCACCGTCGTCGAGGCCGTCGTCGCGCTCGACGAGCCGTACCGTGCCGCGATCGTCCTGCGCTACCTCGAGGGCCTGCCGCCGCGCGAGGTCGCGGCCCGGCTCGGCGTGCCCGTCGAGACCGCGCGCACGCGGGTCAAGCGCGGCCTCGCCCTCCTGCGCACGCGCCTCGACGAACGCCATCGCGGCGACCGTCGCGCGTGGATGGCGGTCGTCCTGCCGCTCGCCGGGCCCCCCGCGCCGCCGTCGTCCGTGGGGGCCGCGGGCGCGCGGCGCGGGCCCGTCCTCGTCGCCGCGGGCCTCGTGGCCGTGGTCGGCGGGGCGCGGCGTGGTGGGCGCGCACGGGGTCGGACGCGCCCGCACCCGCCGCGACGCCTCGGACCACGGCCTGGCTCGCGCCGACGCGAGGCCCGGGCGCCGATCAGGCGCCGCCCGCTCCCGCGCCCGCGCCGTCGCTCGCCCCGTCGCCGCGGCCGACCGCGTGGGCGGCCGCGCCCCGCCCCGCCGCGTCGCTGCGCGGGGTCGTCGTCGGCGACGGACGTCGCACCGTCCCCGGCGCCGAAGTGCTCGTCCGCCCGGACGACGACGCGGCGACCACCGACGCCCGGACGGCGACGACCGACGCCAGCGGGCAGTTCGCGTTCGACGGGCTCGCCGCGGGCCCGTGGCGCCTCCGGGTCCGCGCGCCGGACGGCCGCGGCGCCGACACGACCCGCGTCGCGCGCGCCGACGGGGCGCCGACGCTCGTCGTCGTGAGCCCGCCGCCCGTGGACGTGGTGTGGACGATCCACGTGGAGGACGGCGCGGGTCGTCCGGTGGAGGGGGCGGACGTCACGTGGAGCCCCGACGTCGCGGTGCCGGAGCGGCACGCGGTCACCGCCGCGGACGGTGACGCGCGGTTGCCCCTGAAGGCCACCGGGCCTCGCGTCCCCGGGACCGTGGTCGCGCGACACCGCGCGGGGGTCGCGTCCGTCCGGTGCGAGCTCCGTCCGTTCGCCGACGGGCCGCGACCGTACGTCCGCCTCGTCCTCGCGGCGCCGGGGACCGTCGAGGGCCGCGTCGTCGGACCCGACGGCGTCGCCGTGGACGCGGCCACCGTCGTCGTGGTCGCGGCGGGGGACCCGCGGCGCGCGGGCGCGCTCGCGCCCGTCCGCGGCGGACGGTTCGAGGTGTCGGGGCTGCCGGCGGGCGCGTACGACGTCGCGGTCGACGCGCCGCCCGCCGCCGGGCTCGGGACGGACGGCGGTGCGCTCCGCGTGGAGGTCGCCGCGGGCGCGCGGGTCGTCACGTCGATCGCCCTCGGCCGCGGGACGGTCGTGCGCGGGCGGGTCGTCGGCGGGCGCGACAGGAGCGTCTCCGACGGCGTGCCGCTGGCCGACGCCACCGTGACGCTGCGGCGCGAGGACGTCGCCGACGCCGCGCCGCGGACGGCGCGGACGGACGCCGACGGGACCTACACCTTCCACGGCGCCACGCGCGGGGCGCGGTACGCCGTCGAGGTCGTGCCCGCGGGGCCGTTCGCGTCGGCGCGCGCGTCGTTCATGGCGGACGGCGGGCCGCCGCTCGAGCACCGTCTCGGGCCGGGCGGTGCCGTGGACCTCGTGACCGACGCCCGGTCCCCGTTCGTCGTCCGGCGGGACGGCGACGCCGCGGGACGCGTGGCGGTGCCGCCGGCCGGCGAGGGCGTCGCCGCGGTCCGCCTCGAGCACCTCGCCGTCGGGCATTGGACGGCGGCGCTCGCGGCGGACGGGCGGGACGGCCTCCGGCTCGGCTCGTTCGAGGTCGAGGCGGGCCGCGTCGCCTGGCTCGACACGACGGCGGGCGCGCCGGTCGTGCTCCGGGGACGCGTCACGCGCGCGGGCGCGCCGGTCGCGGGGGCGGTGGTCGCGGGCCTCGGCCCGGCGCTCGGGGTGACGGACGCCGCGGGCGCGTACGAGGTCCGCGGGCGGGTCGGCGCGCGTGTGCCCCTCGACGTCGTCGCGACCGCGCCGGAGCCGGACGCGGTCGCCGTGCGGCGCCGCCGCGACGTGTATGGGGCTCGCTTGCACCTCGGACGGCGCCGTGGTCGTGTTGGACTTCGAGCTCGGCGCCGGGCGATGGGTGCTGGCGGTCGTGGACGCCGCGGGCCGCCCGGTCGCGGGGGCCGAGGTGCGGCTCCGCGCGGCCGACGCGCTCGACCCCGAGACGTCGCCCCGCCGCACGGACGCCGCGGGTCGCGCGACGTGGTCCGCCGTGCCCGAGGGCGCGACCGCGACGGCCGACGTCGAAGGCCCCGACGGCGCCGTCGCGCGCGTGGCGCTGCCCGCCGCGTCGTCGGCGCCGCCCGTCGTGACCGCGACGCTCGCGCCCGCGGCCCGCGTACGGCTGCGCGTGGTGGACGCGGCCGGGCGCCCCGCCGTCGGCGCGCGCGTCGAGGTGTCCAACGCGGGGGACGGCGTCGGGGCGGTCCGCGTCGTGGGCGACGTCGAGGCCGAGGACGGCGGGTGGGAGGGTGTCCTGCCCGCGGAGAGCGACCGCCTCCGCGCGCGCCGACGCGACGTCGCGTCCGGCGTCGAGAGCGCCTCGCCGTGGGTCGCGACGGCGGACGTCGTCCGCGACCCGTCGTCCGGTACGCTGCGCCTGCCCTGACCGAGGAGGTCCGATGACGTTCGCGCGTGGATCCGTCACCGCGGTGCTGCTCGGGGCCGGGCTCGTGGCCGTGGCGGCGTTCGCCGCGGCCCGCCGGCCGGTCGCGCCGCCGCCGCGGCGCGACGCCGCGCCCCGCGACGCCGCGACGCTGGGACTCGACCGGCGCACGCTCGCCTTCCGCGAGGACGCCGAGCCGCAGCGCGTCGTCGCCGAGATCGAGGCCCGCGTGGAGGCGCACGACGACGGCGTCCACGCGGTCGTCGTCGCGTCGGCCACCGGGCCTCGCGTCCACGGCGCCCCGGGGCCGCTCTCCGTCCACGGCGGGAACCGGATCACGGCGGAGGAGTTGACCGCGCTGCTCGCGCGCGACGTCGGCCTGCGGGTCCGCGAGGGCGGCGGTCGCGCGACGGGACCGCGAGGCCCGGTGGCCGTCGTGACGCGGGGCCGCGTGCGGGAGCGGCGCATCGACCCCGACGGCCGCGTGCGGCACGTCGAGGTCGGCGCCCCGGACGGCGCGGTCGGCGTCGCATGGACGTCGGACGCCGTGCCCGAGGGGACGACGACGCTCGAGGTCGTGGCCGACGGCCGCGTGCGCGTGCGCTGCGTGGTGCGCGTCGGCGACGGCGACGCGAAGGTGCTGCGCCTCGTGCAGGTGGACGAACACGGCGAGGAGGTGGGCTCGTGACGCGCGTCCGATGGGGCTCGAACGGGGTCGCGGGGTGGGTCGTCGCGGCGTTCGCGACGTTCGCGACGTTCGCGGCGGGCGCCGCGGCGCCGGCGTACGGCGGCCCGCCGGCGACGCCCGCCGAGGTCGAGGCCTTCGCGGCGAAGGACGTCGAGGGGCGGTGGGTCGCGTACCACGCCGCGCCGGAGCCCGTCGCGGCATGGGTCGCGTTCCTTGCGCAGCGCAACGACTTCGAGCTGCTCGAGCACCTCGCGCTCACGACACGCACGCTCGAGGCGCTCGACGCGCTGCAGGTCGCGGACGCGCCCGGATGGCTCCGGTGCGCGACGTGGCGGCTGACGTCGTCGGACTCGCACGCGCTCGACGCCGCGCGGAAGTTCCTGCTCGACCGGCGGCCCGGCGCGTTCCTCGACTGGGTCGCGCGGCACCCGTCGGCGGTGGAGGGGCCCGAGGGACGGCCCGCCGCGTCGGTCCTGCGGCTGCTCGAGGCGCAGGAGCCGAGGCCGTCCGCGGAGGACGCGTCGCGGTACGCGCCGCCGTACGACCCGGCCGTCGTGCTCGCGGCGCTCACGCCGCCCGCGGAGGTCGTCGACCTCGGCGGCGCGGCGCGGGCCGCGCCCGGCGTCGTGTACGTGCACCAGGTCGTGCGCGCGCTCGAGGCGTGGGCGACGACGAACCGCCGCACGCCGCCGTGGACCGGCCGCGTGGCCGCGCTGGTCGGCGCGACCCCGCCGGCGATCGCGAAGGCCGCCGCGCTCGCGTGCGCGTGGCTCCCGGCCGCGGACGTGCCCGCGGAGCGGCTGGCGGCGTTGCTCGACGCGGCGGACCGGCCCGCGGACGTCCGCGCCGCGGCGGCGATCGGCCTGTCGTACGCTGCGACGCCCGACGCCTACCTGCGGGTCTGCGCGGTGGCGGCCGACCCGGCCCACGTCGCGTGGTCGGCGGCCGTGAGCCGCCTCGGCGACGTCGGGGACGAGCTGGCGCTCGTCGTGCTGAACGGGCTCACGCTCGCGGACGAGGCCGACGTCGCGCGCGACGCGGCGCGGACGGCGATCGCGGCGCGGCTGGCCGCGGAGGAGGCGCCGGCCGGCGGCGCGCGCGGCCGGACTGCTCGGGAGGGTCGCGCGGGCGGAGGGGCGCGGCGACCCGCGGGCGCCCGCGTACGCGAGCGCGGCCCCGCGGGCGCTCGCAGCGCGGGCGCGGGTGCCGGTGCGCGCCGCGCTCGAGGCCCTGCGCGACACGCCGGTCCCCGCCGACGACCGCGAGGCCGGCCGCGTGGCCGCGCTCGCGCGTCGCGCGCTCGAGACGGCCGACGCGGGGCGCTGACGCCGGACCGGGTCGGCGCGCCGCGGGAGGGGGGGACGGTCCCGCGGGCGCCGGCGCCGGTCGGCGGTGACGGTCAGCAGGGGCTCGCGGCGTGGACCGCGGCCTCGATGCGCCGGTGGGCGGCGAGCAGCGCGTTGACCCGCGCCAGCATACGCTCCGCGGTCACCGGCTTCGTGAGGTAGTCGTCGGCGCCCGCCTCGAGCGCGGTGGCCTCGAGCGCCCCGGGGTCGGAGGCCGTGAGCATCACGATGGGCAGGGACGCCGTCTCGACCTGGCCGCGGAGCGCGCGGATCACGTCGACGCCCGACATGCCCGGCAGGCGGTAGTCCACGACGAGGAGGTCGGGCTTCTCGCGCGCGATCACGTCGAGCGCGTCCTGGCCGTCGCCGGCCTCGAGGACGCGGTCGAAGCGCCCGCGCAACGTCGCCGCGACGATGCGGCGCTGGATCGGGTCGTCCTCGCAGACGACGACCGACGAGCCGTGCTCGCCCGGCGTCAGGGTGCGCCCGCAATGGGGGCACAGGCGCCAGTCGAGGTCGAGGGCCTGGCCGCAGGTGCGGCACGGGCGGCCCTTCGTCGCGGGCGTCGTCGCGGGCGGCGCCGAGGCCGGCACCGGGCAGGTCCCGTGGGCCGGTCCGGCGACCGCGAGCACCTCCTGCGGCACCGTGGTGCCGTCGACGACCTTCGCGAGGCCCGCGGCGGAGAGGCCCACCGAGCCGTCCCGCGCCACCTGGGCGCGGATCTCGGCGTCGGGGGCGCCCGCGAGGATCAGGGCGCGCAGCGCGGGCGACGTCTGCACGAGCTCGACGATCGCGGTGCGACCGCGCAGGCCGGTCCCGCGGCAGCGGACGCAGCCCTTGCCGCGGCGCATCCGCGACGTGTCGACGCCCTTCGGCGCGCCGAGCAGCGTGAGGACGTCGTCGGGCCAGGCGTGGGGCTCGGCGCAGTGCGGGCAGACGGTGCGGACGAGCCGCTGGGCCATGATCCCGAGGACCGCGCTCGCGAGCATGTCGCGCTCGACGCCGAGGTTCGCCAGCCGGAGCAGCGCGCCGACGGCGTCGTTCGTGTGGAGCGTCGAGAGCATCAGGTGGCCGGTCAGCGCGGCCTGGACCGCGACCTCCGCCGTCTCGCGGTCGCGGATCTCGCCGACGAGCACGACGTCGGGGTCCTGCCGCAGCACGCTGCGCAGCGCCGTGGCGAACGTCGTCCCGATGTTCGGACGCACCGGCACGTGGACGATGCCGGGGAACTGGAACTCGACGGGGTCCTCGATGGCCACGATGTTCGTCGCGGCGTCGCGCAGCTCGAGCAACGACGCGTAGAGCGTCGAGGTCTTGCCCGAGCCCGTAGGCCCGGTGAGCAGGAGCATCCCGCTCGGGCGGCGCGACAGCTCGCGCCACCGCGCGAGGTCCGGCGCGGCGATGCCGCTCGCGTCGAGCGAGAACGTCGGGGCCTGGGCGTCGAGGATGCGGAGCACGAGCTTCTCGCCGAAGAAGCTCGGCAGCGTGGAGACGCGCAGGTCGTAGCCGCGGCCGTCCACGCGCACGGTGGCGCGACCGTCCTGCGGGCGGCGCGACTCCATGATGTCGAGGCCCGAGACGATCTTCACGCGCGACGTCAGCGGCGCGCGCACCGCCCGCGGCAGCGAGCGGATCTCGTGGAGGCGGCCGTCGATGCGGAAGCGGATCCGCGTGCGGTCGCGCTCCGGCTCGATGTGGACGTCGCTCGCGCCCTGGCGGATCGCGTCCGCGAGGAGCATGTTGACGAACCGGACCACCGGGCTCTCGTCGGACTCGACGTCGACGCCGAGCGTGAGCGGGGCGGCCTCGTCGAGCTCCTCGGCCGCCGGCGCGACGCCGACCTCGACGGCGGGCGACGTCGTCTCGGCGTTGCGGAGCAGCTCGTCGAAGGTCTCCTCGCCGAGGCGCGCCGCGCGCAGGCCGTCGCGGACCGCCGTCGGCGGCGCGAGCATCACGCGGACGCGGTGGCCGGTGCGCGCGCGGATCTCGTCGATCACGTCGATCTGGAACGGGTCGGCCGTCGCGACCACGAGGGTCCCGTCGGCCTCGAGCCGCAGCGGGAGCAGCCCGTGCCGCTGCGCGACGTCGCTCGGGATCAGCCGCTGCACCGCGGGGTCGGCCGTCACGTCCTCGGCGCGCAGGGGCTCCATCCGCGTCTCGGCGGCCACGGCGCGCACGAAGGTGTCCTCGTCGAGGACGCCCTGCTCGAGCAGGACCTCGACGAAGGGTCGCTTCGCGCCGAGCACGCGGCCGCTGACGGCCGCGAGCCGGACCGTGGTGACGAGGCCGCGGGACAGGAGGAGCGACTCGAGGCGCGAGCGACCGACGCGCGACTCGCGGACGGTGTCGGAGGACTCGGCGGAAGGCTGGGCGGACATGGGCATCCCCGGGGAGGCGGCGCGTGGCCGTGGTCCCACCATCGGCCCGATGCGCCCCGCGGGCACACCCCGGAGAGCGCGACGAACCCGCTGCAGCGACCCGTTCCGGGGGCGGAGGGCCCGTGCGTGGGGCGGCCGTGAAGGGGGCGTGAAGGCGACGCGGCCCCGGGGAGCCGGCGTCAGCCCGAAGGGGCCTGCGGGGCCGCGTCCACGACGACGACGGCGCCCGGCGCCGACGTGACCCACGTCGTGGCGTCGGGCCCCGCGGTCAACGAGCGGGGCAGGACGGTCGTGTGCGCCCCGAGCCAGCGCGCGGCGGCGGCCACCGCGACGGGGTCGCGGCGGCGGACGCGGTGGACCGTCGGGCGGCCGCCGCCGGCCGAGAGCGCCGCGAGCGACGCCTCGGCCGCGGCGTCATCACCGCCGTCCGCGCCGGGGACGAGCAACACGCGCAGCCCGAGGTCGTCGCCGTGGTCGAGACGGCGCGCGAGCGACTCCGCGAACGCGAGCGCCGCGCGTCCGGCCGCGGTGCCGTCCACGACGACGACGACCGGCGGCTCGAGCGCCTCGCCCTCGTCGAGGAGCAGGACCGCCGGCAGCGTCGAGGCGACCGCGGCGGCCGTCGCGCCGAGGGTGGCGCGCGCGGTGGCCCGCGTCCGGCGCCCGAGCACGACCAGCTCGGCCTCGCGGGCCGCGGCGACGATCGTCGGGACGACGCGGCCGCGGGTCCACTCGAAGCGGACGTGGACCCGCGTGCGCGCGGTGACCTCCTCGGCGAGCCGTCGCGCGCGTTCGGCCGCCGCGCGCAGCTCGCGGCCCATGGCGACGGGGTCGAGGAGCCGCGGCGCGCCGCCCCGGCCGGGGAACGCGAGCGCCCGCGGCCACGCCGCGAGCCGGAGGAGGTCCTCGTCCTCGACGAACAACGCGACGACCTCGCCGTCGCCGCGGCGGGCCCACCGCACCGCGGCCTCGAGCGCCGCGCGGCTGCTGGCCGACGCGTCGAGCGCGACGAGCACGCGGCGGAGGTCGGGGCTCACGGCGCGGCCTCCTTCGACGGACGGGCCCCGCCCTCGGCGCCCAGCGCCTGGCGGCGGCGCGCGAGCGCGAGCAAGCGGGCCTCGACGGCGGCGTTGACGCTCCCGGGCGGGAAGGCGCCGTCCGGGCCTCGCGTACCGGCGGGTCGCCCGGTCAGCACCTCGAGCCCCTCGTCGACGGTGCGGACCGGGATCACGCGGAAGCGGCCCGCGCGGCACGCGTCCACCACCTCGTCGGACAACATCAGGTGGCGGACGTTCGCGGCGGGGACGAGCACGCCCTGGCCGCCCGTGAGCCCGCGCGCGGCGCACAGCGCGAAGAACCCCTCGATCTTCTCGTTGAGCCCGCCGACGGCCTGCACCTCGCCGTGCTGGTTGAGCGAGCCGGTGATCGCGAAGGCCTGGGAGAGGGGGACGTCCGCGAGCGCGGAGAGGAGCGCGTAGGCCTCGGCCGACGACGCGCTGTCGCCGTCCACGGGGCCGTAGGACTGCTCGAAGACGAGCGTCGCCGACAGCGACAGCGGGTGGTCGGTCGCGTAGCGCGCGCCGAGGAACGCCGCGAGGATCATCACGCCCTTGCTGTGGAGCGGGCCGCCGAGCTCGACCTCGCGCTCGACGTCGACGACCTCGCCCTTGCCGAGGCGCACCTTCGCGGTGATGCGGCTCGGGCGGCCGAACGGCGCGCGGCCCGCGCCGACGACGGCGAGGCCGTTCACCTGCCCGACGCGCGCGCCGTCGGTGTCGACGAGGAACGTGCCCTTGGTGAGCTCGTCGAGGACGCGCTCGCGGACGCGGCCGTCGCGGCGCTCCTGGGCGGCGACGGCCGCGCGCACGTCGGCGGCCACGACGACGTCGCGGCCGGCGGCCGACGCGGCGGCGTCGGCCTCGCGCAGGAGGTCGGTCACCGGGCCCACCTGGGTCGAGAGCCGGTCGCGGTCGCCCGCCCAGCGGCAGGCGCGGTCGAGGACCGCCGCGACGGCGTCGCGCCGCAGCGGGCGCAGGCGCGCGCTGCGCGCGAGGGTGGCGACGAGCCGGGCGTACGCGAGGTCGCGGCCCGGCGCGCGGGCGACGTCGTCCTCCCCTTCCGCGGCGATCTTGAAGAGCGCGGGGAAGTCCGGGTCGAGCGCGTCGAGGAGGTGGTAGACCTCGCGCTCGCCCACCAGCACGACCTTCACGTCGAGGGGGACCGGCTCCGGCTCGAGCGAGGTCGTGCTCACGAGGGAGAGCATCTGCCCGAGGGACTCGATGCGCAGCGCCCGGCTCCGCAGCGCGCGCTTGAGGCCTTCCCACGCGTAGGGCTGCGAGAGCAGCTCGCGCGCGTCGAGGACGAGGTAGCCGCCGCGCGCGCGGTGCAGCGCGCCGGGCCGGATCAGGTTGAAGTCGGTGACGAGCGCGCCCATCTGCGCGGCGTACTCGACGCGGCCGACGAGGTTCGCGTAGGTCGGGTGGTCCTCGTGGACGACCGGCGCGCCGGTCGCGCCGGTGTGGTCGACGAGCACGTGGACGCGGTACCGGCGCAGCGCGGCGACCTCGGGCGCGCCCTCGGCCCCGTCGGGGAGCGGGCCGTCGTCGTCACCGGCCGAGGCGCCCGCCTTGACGAGCGTCGCCGCGTGCTCGAGCACGTCGCGGCGGAGCGCGTCGAGGTAGGCGGCCACCTCGGGGTGGGCGCGCCAGCGGGCCATCGCCTCGAGGAACAGCGGCTCGATCGCCGCGGCCACCGACGCCTCGACGAGCTGCTTCAGGCGCTCGCGCAGGAGCCGTTCGACCTGCGGGAGGCGGTCGAGGGCCTCGCGGAGGCGGTCCTGCAGGCGCACCATCTCGGTCTCGAGGCGCGTGCGCTCGTCCTCCGGGAGCTTCTCGAAGTCGGCGGTCGCGAGCACGTCGCCGTCCTTCACCGGCGCGAGCGCGAAGCCCATGGGGGAGTGCATCAGCGCGAAGCCGTGGGCCTTCGCGTCGGTGCGGATCGCCTCGATGTCCTCCTCGTGCCGCGCCTTCAGCTCCTCGGCGAGGGCGCGGCGCCGGGCCTTGTGGTCGTCGCTCTCGAGCGCGGCCGGGATCGTCGCGCGCACGTCGTCCATGAGCGCGGCGACGTCGCGCTTGAGCGCCACGCCGCGGCCGGCCGGCAGCAGCAGCGCGCGCGGGCGGTGCGGCAGCGCGAAGTCGTGGACGTAGCAGAGGTCGTCGGGGACGGGCTCGGTCGCGGCGCGCGCGGCCAGGAGCTCGCGCACGATCGTGTGGCGGCCCGACTGCGGCGGCCCGGCGACGAAGACGTTGTAGCCCGGGTGACGCAGGCCCATGGCGAGGCGCAGGGCCTCGACCGCGCGGTCCTGGCCGAGGGGGCCGTCGAGGTCGGCGAGCGCCGCCGTCGTCTCGAACGGGAACGACGCGGGGTCGCAGCGCGGCGCGAGGGCCGCCGGGGGAAGGGGCGTCGGTCCGGGCATGGGCACCTCCCGTCGCGCCCATTGCACCACGCGGGTCGGGTCGGTCCCGCCGCGATCGGCCCGCCACCTCGGAGTGATCCGGTGCGCTATCCGAGCGCGTCCCTCGCGAGGCGGCAGCCGCGGCGGCCGTGTGTACGGAATCGCGGGTGGCGTCCGTCTCACGGGGGGCCGGGCCTCGCGTACCGGAGGACCGGGTGGGGTCCCGAACCCGCGGTCCCCGTACCGTGTCCCATCGGACGTGCCCGCCGGAGCCCCCGTGGACGATCGCGACCGCCTCCCGCTGCTCGTCGCCGGCGAACCGGCGGCCTGGGGGGCCTTCGTGCGGGACCACGCGGCGCTGCTCCACGCGGCGGTCGTGCGCGTGCTCGGGCCCCGCGGCGGGGCGAGCGGCGTCGAGCCCGAGGACGTCGTGCAGGCCGTCTTCTACAAACTGTGGGAGGACGGCCGGCGCCGGTTGCGCGGCTTCCAGGGGAAGAGCCGGCTCTCGACGTGGCTCGTCGCCGTCGCGCAGCGCACCGCGCTCGACCGCGTGCGCGCGCCCGCGCCCGCGGCGCAGTCGCTCGACCGCGTGGGGGAGGGCGCCGTCGTCGACGCGGCGGCCCGCAACGGCCACGCGTCGTCCGACGGGCTCCACGGGGCCGCGGCGCGCGACGAGGCGCGCGCGCTCGAGGCCGCGCTCGAGGCGCTCCCGCCCCGCGACCGCCTCCTCGTGCGCTGGGTGCACCTCGACGGCCGTTCGTACGGCGAGGTCGCGCGCCTGCTCGCCGTCCCCGAAAACTCGATCTCGCCGTGGCTCGCGCGCGCCCGCGCGCGCCTCGGCGGACTGCTCGACCGCCGTACGGATCCCGCCCGTGAACCCCTCTAACCCTCCGAGGTCCCCTGCCCCGATGGACGCCTTTCACCCGCGCCGTTGTCTCGACGAGGCCACCCTCGCCGCCTTCGTGGACGGAGGGCTCGACGCCCCCGACCGCGAGGCGGCGGAGGCGCACCTCGCCGGATGCGACGTGTGTCGCGAGGCGGCGACGGCCCTGTCGGCCGTCGTGTTCGACGGCGCCGACGCGCCGGTCGCGCCCGTCGGGCTCGCGGACCGTGTGCTCGCGGCCCTCCCCCTCGCCGACGCGAGGCCCGGTGGCCGGCGATCGGAGGGGATCATGGCGCGCGTCTTGCGTTGGAGCCCGATGGCGGCGGCGGTGACGATGGCGGTCGCGGGGGCCGCGTGGATGCTCGGCGACGACGGGCCCGCGCCCGCGGGCGGGAAGGGCGCGGACGCCCTGCCCCTCGCGCGGGCGGCCGGGCCCGACGAGGCGCGGCCTCCGTCGCGGCCGCCGGACCTCGGCGACGCGAACCGCGACCTGGCGCACCTCTCGACGGACAAGCCGGTGTACCGACCCGGCGAGCGCGTGTTCGGCCGCGCGGCGGTGCTGAACGGCTTCGACCGGCGGCCGCGCACGGCGCCGGCGACGGCGTTGTTCGAGGTGCGCTCGGGACGCGGCGAGGTCGTGGCCCGCGTCGCGTCGCCGGTCGAGACCGGCGTGGCGGCGTTCGGGTGGGAGGTCCCGGCGGGCGCCGCGGGCGGGCGGTACACGCTCGTCGCGTCGTTCCCCGACGCCGGGCTCGCGACGTCGTCGCTCGAGTTCGACGTGCGCGACTTCCGCGCGCCGCGCCTCTCGACCGACCTCCAGTTCGCGCGCAAGGCGTACGGCGCCGGCGACACCGTGACCGCGAGCCTCAAGGTGACGCGCGCCGAGGGCGGCCTGCCCGTGGGCGCGAAGACGACCGCCGTCGCGACGGTGGACGGGGTCGAGGTGCACCGCCAGGAGGTCGTGATCGACGCGCTGGGCACGTGCGCCGTGTCGTTCGCGCTCCCGAAGGAGCTGCGCACGGGCGACGCGACCCTCGCGATGACGGTCGCGGACGGCGGCGTCGTCGAGACGGCCGCGAAGTCGATCCCCGTGGTCGTGAACCGCGTGGTCCTCGCGATGTACCCCGAGGGCGGCGACCTCGTCGCGGGCGTGCCGTGCCGCGTGTACGTCGAGGCGAGGACGCCGAAGCAGCGGCCCGCCGACGTCGCGGGCCGCGTGCTCGACGACCGCGACCGCTTCGTCGCGAGCCTCTCGACGGTCCACGAGGGCCGCGGGCGGTTCGCGTTCGTGCCCGAGGAGGGCCGCGCGTACCGGCTCGTGCTCGACCAGCCGGCCGGGATCACGGCGCCGTTCGCGCTGCCGCCCGTCGCCGCGACGGGCCTCGCGTTGACGGCGCGCGCCGACGCCTTCGGGCCCGACGAGCCCGTCCGCGTCGCGTTGGCGTCGCGCACCGGCGAGGTGGCGACGGTGGCGCTGTACGCCCGCGAACGCGAGCTCGCGCTCGCGCGGGTCCACGTGCCCGCGGGCCGGCCGGTCGAGGTGGTGCTCCCGCCGGTGACGGCCGCGTACGGCGTGCTCCGCGTGACGGCCTACGACGCGATGGGGACCCCGCGGGCCGAGCGGCTCGTGCTCCGGCGCGCGCCCGAGGGCCTCAAGGTGACGATGGCGCCCCAGGCGCCCGACACCGTGCCCGGCGGCAGGGTGAAGGTGGACCTGCGGGCGACGGACGCGCTCGGCCGGCCCGTCGAGGCGGTGTTCGGCGTGGCGGCCACCGACGACAGCGTGCTCTCGACCGTCGATCCCCGGGAGCGTGCGGCCCGGCTGCCGGTCCAGGCGATGCTCGGCGCCGAGGTCGCGGAGCTGTTCGACCCCGCGGCCTACCTCGGGCCCGACGCGGACGCCGCGCGCAACGTCGACCTCCTGCTCGCGACCCAGGGCTGGCGCCGGTTCGCGTACCGCGACGTCCTCGCGTTCGTGAGCGCCCGTGGCGAGCCGGCGGGCCGCGTGTGCGCGGTCGACGTCCGGGCGCTCGGGGACCTGCTCGACCCCAACCACGTGGAGATCTTCTTCGCCGAGGACCTGGACGAGCTCGCGCTCGTCGACCACCTCGAGGTGGCCGACGAGCACAAGCTCCCCTTCGGCCCGGGCAAGGAGGTGGAGTTGGCGAAGGTGCGCCGTGAGGCGCGCAAGGACGCCGCCGAAGGGAGGGAACTCGCGGAGTTGCCGCGCGGAGGACGCGCGATCGCGCCGGGCGTTCGCGAGCCCAACGACCCGCCGCCGCCGCCGCCGCTCGCGGCGAAGCCGCCGGGCGGCGACCCGGCGGCCGCCGGCGCCCCGCAGGGGCCCGCGGTCGGGTTCGTCGGCGGGCGCGAGGAGGCGAAGATGAAGAACCCCGGCGGCCGCTTCCGCGAGCGGCTCGCGCGTCGCGCGGTCGGCGCGGCCCCGCCCCCGGCCTGGGTCCGCGTCTACGCCCACGCCGCGCCGCAGGGCCGGCCCGCGAACGCGCGCACCGACTTCACCGAGACGGTCTACTGGAACGCCGCCCTGCGCACCGACGCCGACGGCCGCGCGACCGTCGAGTTCGACGCGTCGGACGCCGTCACGACGCTGCGCCTGCGGGCCGACGCGTTCGCGCTCGACCGTTCGCTCGACGGTGCGCTCGCGTCCGCCGACGCCACGGTCGAGGTTCGCCGGCCCTTCTACGTCGAGGCGAAGCTCCCGCTCGAGGTGACGGCCGGCGACCGCATCGACCTGCCCGTCGCGCTCGTCAACGGCCGGCGCACGGCGTCCACGGCGTCGCTGCGCCTCGAGACCGGTCCGGGCCTCGCCGTCGTGGGCGACGCGAGCCGCACCACGACGCTCGCCGCGCTCGGGTCGTCCCGCGTCGTGCTGCCCCTCGAGGTCGGCCGCGCCGCCGCGAACGTCACGGTCCGCCTGTCGGCCGTCGCCGACGTCGCGACCGACGACGTCGCCCGCCCCGTCCGCGTCGTGCCCGCCGGCTTCCCGGTCGAGCGCGCGTTCGGCGGCGTGCTCGAGCGGATCGTCGAGCACCGGGTCACCGTCCCGGCGGACGTCGTCGAGGGCAGCCTCGTCACCGAGGCCGCCGTCTACCCGACGCCGCTCGCCTCGCTCACCGCCGCGCTCGAGGCGCTCCTGCGCGAGCCGTGCGGCTGCTTCGAGCAGACGTCGTCGTCGAACTACCCCAACGTGATGGCGCTCCAGTACCTGAAGTCGCACGCCGGCGTCGCGCCCGAGCTGGTGGCGCGCGCCCAGGCGCTGCTCGCCCGCGGGTACCAGAAGCTCACGTCGTTCGAGTGCCGGGAGAAGGGCTACGAGTGGTTCGGCGGCGACCCGGGCCACGAGGCGCTGACCGCCTACGGCCTCCTCGAGTTCGCCGACATGGCGCAGGTCATGACGGTGGACCCCGAGATGCTCGCCCGCACCCGCGCGTGGCTCCGCTCGCGCCGCGACGGCAAGGGCGGCTTCCAGCGCAACGGCCGCGCGCTCGACACGTTCGGCGCCGCGCCCGAGGACGTCACGAACGCCTACATCGTCTGGGCCCTCGTCGAGGGCAGCGAACGCGACCTCGGCCCCGAGCTCGCCGCCGTGAAGGCGCTCGCCGACCGCACCGACGACCCGTACGTCCTCGCGCTCGTCGCGGCGACCCTGCGCCGCCTCGAGGACCCCGCGGCGCTGCCGCTGCTCGCGCGGCTCGGCAAGCGCCAGGCCGACGACGGCCGCGTCGCCGGCGCGGCGACCTCGATCACCCGCTCGGGAGGCGAGTCGCTCGACCTCGAGACGACCTCGCTCGCCGTGCTCGCGTGGCTGCGCGTGCCCGAGTTCACGAAGGAGGTCGAGCGCGGCATGGCGTGGATCGCCACGCGCTGCAAGGCGGGCCGCTTCGGCTCGACCCAGGCGACGGTCCTCGCGCTGAAGGCCATCGTGGCCTACGACGCGACCCACGCCGCCACGCGGGCCGCGGGCACCGTGGTCGCGACCGTGGACGGCGTCGAGGCCGCCCGCGTCCCGTTCGCCGCCGCCCAGGAGGGCGCGATCGTGCTGCCCGACCTCGGCGCGCGGCTCACGCCCGGCGAACACGTCGTCGTCTTCACGATGGAAGGCGGCTCGGACCTCCCGTACGCCTTCACGGTGCGGTACGCCTCGCGCACGCCCGACTCGTCGCCCAGGACGAAGGTCGCGCTCGACGTCCGCCTCGCGAAGGACGCGGCGACCGAGGGCGACCCCGTGGACGTCGCGGTCACGCTCCGCAACACGACCGCCGAGGGCCTGCCCATGGTCACGGCGATCGTCGGCCTGCCCGGCGGCCTCGAGGCGCGGCCCGACGCGCTGAAGGACCTCGTCAAGGCGGGGACCGTCGCGGCCTTCGAGACCCGGGGCCGCGAGGTGATCCTCTACTGGCGCGCGATGGCGCCGTCGGCGACGACCGCGTTCACGCTGCCGTGCGTCGCGGCGATCCCCGGCCGGTACACCGGTCCGTCGTCGCGGGCCTACCTCTACTACACCGACGAGGACAAGGTCTGGGTGCCCGGGGTCGCGATGACGATCACGGCGCGCTGACCGCCGAGGGGTGCGGTCGGGGGTCCGGGGACGCGAGGCCCGTGCGCACGCACGGGCCTCGCGGTCCGTCGCCGTCCTCCGAGGCCCGACGTCGCCCCGCGTTCCGTGGGATCCTCGGGGCGTGGCCCGGACCTTCCTCCGCTCCGTCGTCCTCGCCTGCACGGGCCTCGTGATCGGCGCCGGCTTCGTCGCGGGCCCGCCCGGTCGCGGCGGGTTCGCGCACGCGGGCGACGCGGCGGACGGCGAGCGCTGGCGGCGGGGCCTCGCGTCGGCGGACGCGGGGGAGCGGGTGCGGACGCTGCGCGACCTCGCCGCGGCGCCGACGGCCGACCTCGCGGCGGCCGGCGACCTCGTCGGGCCGCTGCGCGAGATCCTCCGGCGTCGCGACGGGGCCGAACGCGCGCTCGTCGCGGGCGTGGTGCTCCGCTGCCCGGGCGAGGAGGCCCTCGAGACGTGGGCGCGCCTCCTCGACCCCGCGCGCGAGGACGACGACCGCGTCCACGCGGCGGCGGTGGAGGCGGTCGACGCGCGGGCGACGGACCCCGCGCTGGCGCGGCGGCTCGTCGAGGTCGTGCGCGACCCGAAGGCGTCGGCGGAGGCCCGCGCGCTCGCCCTCGAGGCGCTCGGCGGCGTGGCGGGCCCGGGGGCCGATCTCCTCCTCCGGGACGCGAGGCCCGGCGCGACGTGGGTCGAGGAGGCCTGTCGCGCGCTCGGCCTCGCGCGCCGCGGCGGGGCCGGGGTCGTCGCGCCGCTGATCGCGTTGCTGGGCCACGAGGCGCCCGCGGTGCGCGTCCACGCGTGGGAGGGGCTCGTGCGCGTGACGCGGCACGACGAGCCGCCGGACCCCGCGGCGTGGGAGCGATGGTGGCTCGGGCAGGGCGGGAAGGTGCCGGCGCCGGCGGTGCGTCGTGTCGACGGCGCGCCGGTCGCGGGGGACCCCGCGGACGACCCGTACGCGGCGCCGACGCGTTCGTTCGTGCCGACCTACTACGGGATCCCGGTGCGGGGGAAGACGTGGGGCGTGAACGTCGTGTTCTGCCTCGACGTGAGCGCGAGCATGAGCGAGCACGGCATCGAGCCGGCGCGGAAACACCTGAAGGACGCGTTGCTCGCCTTGACGACGCAGGACCACTTCGACGTGGTGGGCTTCAACGAGAACGTCCTGCCGTGGGCCGGGCGGCCCGTGCGCGGGCACCCGGTGCCGCAGGCGCGCGCCGTGGCGTGGCTCGACGCGATCGTGCCGCGCTCGTTCACCAACCTCTACGACGCGGTCGAGACCGCGTTCGAGTACGCCGGCCGCGGGCGGCACCCCTCCGACGCGCCGATCCGGCTCGACGCGGTGTTCGTCCTGTCGGACGGCGCGCCGAACCGCGGGCGGTACCACCTGCCGTCCCAGGTGGTGGACGGGATCGCCGCGCTGTCGCAGAAGTCGGTCCCGGTGCACACGATCGGCGCGGGCGAGCAGGTGATGGCGCTCCTGCGGCGGATCGCGGAGGCGACCGGCGGCACCTGCACCGAGGCGACGGACTGATCAGCGGCGGTAGCGCGGGAGCGGCGGCGGACGGTCGCCGGGCGACGCCGCCCGCGACGCGACGCCCGGTCGTCCGGCCGTCCTCGCGCCCTCCCGCGCGCGGCGCGGCGGCGGCGGCTTGCGCTTGGCGGCCGCGCGGACGCCGACGATCAGCAGGCCGACCACGAGCACGCCGCCGATGATGCGTCCGGCCCGCCCCGCGGCGCTCACCGACCCGGCGGGCGGCGGCGGCCCGGCGGTCACGTGGACGCCGTCGAGCACCTTTCGCCAGGCCGCGTCGTCGTTCGCCGTGCTGCGCGCCGACCGGAAGTGGTAGACGAACAGCATGAACCCGTCGCGCGGGATCATCATCGCGCGCAGCCGCGCGTTCCCCTGCGCGAGGAAGCGCATCCGGAGGGTCACGCCCTCGACGCCGTCCCGCAGCCGCTCGGACTCGGCGCCGAGCATCTCGCCGCCGGTCCCCGCGAGGCCCGCGCGCAGGCCCTCTCGCAGGCTGTCGTACGCCGCCGGGTCGGTGACCGGCGGCGGCGAGCCGGGGATCCAGAGGAGCAGGACCCGCTCGAGCCCCTCGGCCGTCTGCTCGTAGGCCCACACGCGCGCGCGCGACACCTCCAGCTCGGTGCCCGCGAGCGCCGCGCCCTGGGCGGCGAGCTGCGACTGCATCGGCTGCTCGACGTCGGGCGCGCAGCGCGTGAACGCCGGCGGCAGCAGGACCGAGAACCCCTCGCCCGCCACGGTCTCCTGCGCGCGGGCGGTGCCCGCGGCGAGGACCGACAGGACCGCCGCCGCGACCGTCCATCCCCTTGCCATTCCCCACCTCCTCCCGCGGACCGGACGCGCCTACGCCGGGTCCGCGATCGCCCGGAACGAACAGAGCTCGACGCGGGGGGTCCAGTACCCCTCGCGGACCGGTTCCTCGCGACACAGGTCGGTCGAGAGGTACTTCTTGTTCGAGTCGCAGAGGATCGTGACGACGACGGCGTCGCCGCCCGTCGCCTCGACCCGCTGCATCGCGCCGATGAGGTTCGCGCCGGACGAGATGCCGACCGCGAGCCCGAGGGAGCGGCAGAGCGCCTGCGCCATGAGGATCGCGTCGCCGTCGTGGGCGTCCACGATCTCGTCGAGCTCGTCCAGGTGGACGACCGCGGGGATGAACTCGTCGCTGATGCCCTGGATGCGGTGCTTGCCGACCTTCTTGCCCGTGCGGAGCGTGGGGGACTCGGCCGGCTCGAGCGGGTGGGCCTTGAGCCGCGGGTTGACGCGCCGGAGCGCGCGCGACAGGCCCATGATCGTGCCGCCGGTGCCGACGCCGGCCACGACGACGTCCGGGACGAGCCGCAGGCACGCGAGCTGCCGCTCGATCTCGGCCGCGGTGAACAGCTCGTGCGCCTCGGCGTTCGCGACGTTCTCGAACTGCCGGGGCAGGAACACGCGCGGGCCCGTGCAGGCGAACTTCTCGCACTGGTCGATGCTGCCGAGGAACCCGCCGGCCTCGCGCGACACCGGGACGATCTCGGCGCCGAAGCTCTTGATGAGGTCCACGCGCTCGCGGCTCATCCAGTCCGGCATGTAGATGCGGACGGGGTGGCCGAGCGCGCGGCCCAGCGCGCAGAACGAGACGCCGGTGTTGCCGCTCGTCGCCTCGGCGATGACGTCGCCGGGGCGGAGGAGGCCCGCGTGGTACGCCTTCGCGAGGATCCACGCGGCCATGCGGTCCTTGATGGACCCGGTCATGTTGCGCTGCTCGTACTTCGCGAACACGCGGCGCGGGCGGCCGTCCACCTTGTAGCGGAGCTCGAGGAGCGGCGTGTTGCCGATCATCGCCCAGATGCCGCGCTCGTGGAGCGGGCCGGACGGGAGCGTGGTCTCGGGGCGACAGGGGCCGACGGTGTCGTTCACGGCCGAGAGGGTACGCAACTTCGGCTCGGGAAGGAACCGTCGGGGCCCCCGCGTGCACCGGACCCCGGCCGTCCCCTTCGGCGCGGTCTGCCGGTATCATGCCCGGATGGCCCACCGAGGGGGATCGACGCCGGACGGACGCGCTCGGGCCCCCGATCCGTCGCGGGCGCCCCGGCGGTCGGCGGCCCGGGCCCCCGCGTCGCTCCGCGCGACGCGAGCCTCGCGAGGCCCGTGGGCCGCGGGGGGGCTCGCGGCGGGCCTCGCCGTCGTCGCCGCGACCGCGACGCCGACCCGCGCCGCGGATGCGCCGCCGCCGCCCGCGACCGGGAAGACGGTCGTGCTCGCCGCCCTCGGCGGGGGCGACGCGA
>JAXMAB010000014.1:0-131613 GCA_046350655.1 Planctomycetota bacterium | reverse complement strand
TCGCGGTTCCGCGGGCGCCCGGTCCGGTTCGTCGCGGGGCTCGCGCTCCTCGCGATGATCGGCACGTGGCTGGTGCCCGCCCGGGCCGTGATGTGGTTCCTGCGGGACACGGGCGAGGGGCTTCTCCAGACGCGCTACCTGCAGGCGGTCGGCGAAGTGCTGATGAAGGCCGGGCTGTGCGTCTACCTGATGCTCTCCGGGACCGTGCTCGCCCTCCTCGGGCGCGACGCCGGACCCGCGGCGGCGCCCGCCCCGCTCGCCGGGCGTCCGTCCGGCCAGGGTCGCAGGTGGCTCTACGCGGCCGTCGCGGTGCTCGGGGCGTTCGTGGTGTGGGTGGCGATCCACCCGACCTACGGGATCGAGTCCCGGGTGACCCTGATCGAGGCGGCGACGAGCGGCCGCTGGAACGTCACGACGGTGCGGCTCGTCTGCCGGGGGTCCATCGTCCTCGCGGCGCTGGTGGCGCTGGCGACGCCCGGCGGGAAGCGTCGCGGGGCGTGGATCCTCGCCGTCGCGGCGCTGGCGCTCGCCGCCCTGACGCCCTCGACGCTGCGGTGGTTCGGCATCGAGACCTACGTCGTCTGGGTCGCCGTGGCCGTGGCGGCCGGGGCCGCCACGCAGGCGTCGCGTCGCGCGGCGCGGGTCGTGGCCGCCGCCGCGGCGCTGCTCGCGTTCGCGATCCTGCTCTACCCCCAGTCGCTCACGACGGAGACGCGCGGCGACGGGGTCGTCCTGATCCCGTTCCGGACCGCGCTGATCGACGACACGATCGTGCCGCTCGTCGACGTGCTGCGCACCGAGTCCAGCGCGACCTTCCTCGAGGTCCTCGGGGCGCCGGGGCGGTTGGTGACCGTGGGCCTTGCCCTGACGTCGCTGCTCGCGCTGTCGGCCGCGCTGACCGGGTGGCGCCGGGTCGGAACCGCCGCCGGCGCGGTCTTCGTCCTCGTGGCCATCGCCGCGCCGGTCGCCACCCAGGTGGCCGGCGTGGGCGGCGGAGGCAGCCCCGCCGACGTCGGGATCGCCCTTCTGCGGACCGCGGAGGTGCTCATGTCGTGGTCGGTGCCCACCGCCCTCCTGGTGATGGCCGCGACCATGGATCTCACCACGGACAGCGATGGGGGCCGGGGGGGGAGCGGCACGGGCGCCGCCGCGTTCGAGGTCGAGTCGACCGGGGGGGGAGCCTCGTCCGGGTTCGATCGGTGACCTCGAGGGCGAGTCCCTCGGCAGAGCCACGCGCCCGCCGCGTTTCTGGCCGCGGTCGACCTGCTCCGCAGGGAGGGGCGCGGCTCGGCGTGCGGAATCGCTCGGCGCGCGGGGCAGGGGGAGCGCGCGCGCGCGACTGCTGGCGGACGTTACCCCCGGCCCGACAAGTCGTTACAACGCGAGGCGAATACCGCCTCTCGCTGGTCCCGACTTTGCTCCGAGCACCCCCGTGTCGGCTCACCCCCCGGGGAGCGCCGGCGAAAAGCACTTGAAGGAACGTCGGTCGGCTCCGTAAGATTCCCGCGTCCCAGGTTGCGGAGGGTCCGTATGCGCCGTTTGGGCCTCGTTTGCTCCATCGTTTTCGCTGCGGTCACTGGCTCGCTCGCGGGCTGCGGCGGGCACGGCCACGGGTTCCGCACGCCGGCGAACCCGGTCGTCATCACCTCGAACGCGCTGCCCACGACCGTCTCCGGTCAGGTGGTCAACCACTGCCTGCCGTTCACCGGGGGTAGTGGCGGCCCGTACCTGCTCGAGGTCATCGACGGCGCGCTCCCGCCGGGCATCCAGACCGACAGCGACACGGTGTGTCTGGTCGGTCAGGTGCTCGACGACGGCACGTACGACTTCACGCTGAAGCTCACGGACACGGGCTCCGACCCGTTCTCGACGTTCGTGATGAGCTTCCACTGGGAGATCGCGATCGGCCCGCTCGTCTTCGCGACCGACCCGGTCCTGCCGAGCCTCGTGTTCAACCAGTTCGCGTCGCTCCCGCTGGTCGTCGCGGGCGGTCAGTCGCCCTACTCCTGCGAGGTCGTCGACGACCCGCTGAACGCGAACGACGAGCCCCTGCCCACCGGCATGGTGATCCCGAGCCCGTCCTGCACGATCGTCGGCGCGCCGAGCGGCGTGAAGCCCACGACCCCGTTCGTCTACAAGGTGAGCGTCAAGGCGACCGACAGCACGCTCCCGACGCCCCTGACGGTGATCCGCGAGTTCACGATCACCGTCCTCGTCCCGCCGCTCATCATCACCTCGACGACGGTCGCGAACGGCAAGTGCGGCACGTCCTACGTGGACCAGATCAGCATCTCGGACGGCATCCCGCCCTTCCAGCACGAGGTGGTGCTCGCGTCGTCGGTCGGCACGAACGGCCCGGCCGCCAACGTCAACGCGCGCCTGCGCGGCGCCGCGCCGTCGCTGAACGCCGTGGCGAAGGGCTCCGCGACGTCCGCCTACGCGGCGGACAACGTCGCCGGTCCGTACACCGGCAAGTTCCCCGAGGGCATCCGGCTCAAGGACGACTCGGGGGCGCTGCTCGGCATCCCGCGCCGCGCGGGCGTCTTCAACAACTGGCAGTACCACGTGTACAGCACGACGCTGCCGCTGAACACGACGCAGAACCAGTGGAAGAACTTCTCGTTCACGATGGTCGACGGCGCCCCGCCGGTCCTGGCCCTGGACAACGCGGTGCTCCTCGCCGGCAGCACGTGGTCGGGCGCCTCGAACTTCCTCCAGGACGCCGACGCGAACCGTCCGTACTCGAAGCAGATGATCGCCACCGGCGGCGTCCCGAACGACGGCTTCTCCGATGCCCCGCACGACACCGAGAAGGTCCTCGACGGCACCGAGGTCGCCGGTCAGGTCGCGTGGAGCGCGACGGCCTCGGGCGCGGTCGCGAGCCTCGCGACCGTCGGCATGCAGTTCACGATCGGTGGCGAGCTCCGCGGCAACGGCGCGCTGAAGGAGGTCGGGCCCCTCCGGACCGGCTACATCACGCTCAGCGTGACCGCGACCGACGCGCAGCTCCCGCTCCCGGTCGGCGCGTCGCACACGACGACGCGCACCTGCCGGTTCTCGGTCGGCCCGGACGCGGTGGTGATCTCGGAGTCCACGACGGCGCACACGGCGACCAGCGTGAACGGCACGTTCGCGCCCCTCGGCACGTTCAACCACGTGTCCTTCGAGTACAACAGCCAGTCGGTCTACATCTACGAGCCGCTCGTCGTCGGCCCGACGGTGCGGGCGCTCGCGTCCACCGACCTCACGGCGGGGCACATCGCCCTGCCGGCCGGCGCCACGATCAGCACGCTCCTCTCGAGCGTCGACATGATGCCGATCACGGTCAACCCGACGTGGTGGGCGTACGACGCCTACAACCTGAACCCGCGCGGCGCCCGCGCCGCGCAGCACGCCGACATGCAGCGCCTCAACAGCGGTGAGGGCTACAACTCGGACAACTCGACGTCCAGCGGCGGCTCCAGCATCGCCAACGCGGGCATCGCGACGTTCGAGCGCAACGGCGACGCCTGCATCGAGCTGCCGTTCGCGTCGAACGTGCCCGGCGTGGCCGCGGGCAACTCCGACCCGGTGAACGGCGTCTACGCCAACGGCGGTCAGCTCCGCGCGTTCGACAACGCCTCGTACTTCGGGTTCTTCATCGTCCGCAAGGACAGCAAGATCTCGGTGCCGTTCGCCACGGACAAGACGACGTGGAAGGGCTTCGGCGACGCGGTCCTCACCAGCGACCGCGCCCGTGAGAGCGTGTTCCGCCGCCTCCAGATCACGGTGAGCCCGGACGGCCGGTTCGCCGCCGCGGTGCTCAAGAACAACGTCGACAACTTCCTCCTGGCCTCCACCGCCTCGAACGTGAACATCGTGATCTTCTCGCTGACGGGCGAGAAGGTGTTCACCGGCGCGACGACCTTCCGCACGTTGGCCACCGGCGGCTCGGGCTCCTCCACCGACGGCCTGTACATGTACGGCTCGTCGATGACGCTCACGAACCGCGCCCTCTACTTCGTGAAGGGCAACAACTACGGGTCGTCGAGCCTGTCGGATCCCTCGGTCGTCCACCGCGACCACTGGGTGTACCGCGTGGACAACATCACCAGCACGTCGAGCAACGCGGCGCTGCTGGCGTCGAACTTCGGCGGCCTCGGCAGCTGGAACAACACCGCGAGCAACCCGGTCTCGGTGTGGTTCCACCGCTGGGCGCCCCCGGGCTCGGTCGGCCTCGGCTCGTACTCGTCGGCGTGGACGCCCTCGCCCGGTGCGATCAGCTCGAACTTCCTCACGACGGGCAACCCGACCTACTCGCCGCAGGACTTCTTCGGCCTGAACTGGGCCAACTTCGCCGAGAACTCGGCGGCGCCGATGCCCTTCCGCGTGAACGCGGCGGGCAACACGGTGGCCATCATCGGCGCGAGCACCACGCTCGCCGGCGTGTCGGGCTCGACGAACTTCCTCAAGCGCCAGATCTACACCGACTTCTTCGAGTCGACCGGTGGCACGTTCACGTTCAACCAGGTGGGCACGGCGACCCGCCGGTACATGCCGCCGTCGCGCCTGTCCGGCGTGATCCGCGGCGAGGAGAACTGCCGCCTCTGGGGTTACTTCAACGGCCCCACGACGCAGTTCGAGATCTCGGACGACGGCAAGGCCATCGCCGCGGTCTACAACGCGTCGACGCAGACGTGGTTCAACAACATGAACAGCAACATCTTCACGGACTCCCGTGAGGACGTGGCGGTGTTCAACGCGACCGGCGCGTCGACCAACCCCTGGGCGACGTCCGCCGAGAACTTGGTGACGAGCCTGCGGTTCACGGGCGGCATGTGGTGGAAGTTCGGCGGCCTCGCGTTCACGCGCGACGCCTCGACGAGCACCGGCGGCCTGATCTTCTGGGGGGGTACGCCCCTCGGCGGCGCGACGACGTTCACGACGTCGTGGCACTGCGGCATGGACGCCGGCTCGCTCTTCTCGTGGAACATCGGGACCAGCGCCTGCGCCGGGGCGCTCCCCGCGGCCGAGGGCGGCCAGGGCACCTCGACGTACTCGTCGGGTTCGCCGAACAGCACGGTCCCGGCCGCGTGGTCGGAGTCGAGCCGTGGCTCGCTCCAGCAGTTCTCCTACTTCATCTCGCCGGACGGGCGCTTCGTGTACTACGAGTCGCTCAGCCCGCTGACGAACGGTCAGCAGACCACGGGCACGCCGACGACCTCGCCGAACGACGCGACCTGCGGTCGCCTGGTGGGCGTGCCGATCGTCGACACGACGACGACCATCAACAGCCGCATCGCGCTGCGCGGGTTCGCGGTCGGCGGCCCCTGGCCGACGGACCCGGGTTCCCGCGGGTTCGGTCCGATGGCGGGTTCGCCCAACAGCTGGAACCCCAACAGCCTGTGGTCGTTCGGCGCCACCTTCTCGAACCACCGCATCAACACGGCGGTCTCGACGTTCGGGACGAACGGCACGGTCTTCTTCGCGAACTACCAGCAGTACAACTCGTGGGCGTCGACGTCGGACAGCACGACGAACTTCACGGGCGGTGGCCCGGTGAACAACGCGACGTGGTCGGACGGCTCCCACTTCTCGGGTGAGGTCTACGCCTTCAACGCGAACGTGGGTGGCGGCGTGGTCAACGTGACGGGCTTCGGCAACAACGGCCAGACGTCCCGCCTCGTGGCCTACATGCAGCCGAGCTACAGCGGCAGCAAGCTGGCCGTCCAGCTCTCCCAGTCGAACACGACGAGCTGGGCGACCGGGTTCTCGGACCGCGAGACGCTGTTCGCGATCACGAACGTCAACTTCAACGCGACCACGGGCGCGCTCTCGACGACGCCCAGTCGCCTCACCATCGAGGGCACCCAGGGCCGCGTCGGTCCGTCGATGGCCTGGGACTTCTCCGACACGCGCCTCTACTACGCGTACGCGTCGGCGTCGAGCAACGAGAACGGCATGGTGATCAAGGAGGCGACGCTGAACTCGACGGGTACCGCGGTGTCCGCGACGCGCACGCAGGCGACCGGCTTCGCGGGTACGGCCGCTCGGTTCGCGATCCTCAACTCCGGTCGCTGATCGTCCGTTCCGATTCCCTCCTGCCGGGGCCGGTCGCCGCGAGGTGACCGGCCCCGGCTCTTTTCCGGGGTGGCATCCTGGGGGCACGGCAAACTCGGCGTGTCCCCGTCCGCGGCCGACGGGATCGATCGGCCCGACCCTCGTCCTCCGTCGCGCGCCGAGGCGCTCCATGAACCGTGTGCTCGCCGTCGTCCTGCTCGCCGCGGTGATCGCGGGCGTCTACTGGTTCGGCAGGGACTGGATCCACGGCACGCAGGCGGACGTGCCGGCGGAGGACGGTCCGGCGGAGGAACCCGCGCGGCCGGTCGGCGTGTCCGTTTCGGCGCCGCCGATCCCCGCACCGGCGTCGGACGCATCCGCTCTGGCGATCGAAGCCGTGGCGCGGGAGGGCGAGGTCCTCCCGCCCATCCGGATCGGGGAGCGCGGACGGGCCGCGCGGTTCCGGCCCGAGGTCTTCCGTCAGGGGATGGAACTCGCGGGGGACGTCCTGCTCCGCGGCCTGACCGAGCCGCGCGAGGTCTGGGTGCGGTGGGACGCCGCCGCGACGCGCGAGCGCTTCCTGGCCGCGCGGTTCCCGGTGCCCGGCATGAGCGTGCTCGAGAGCGGCGAGGCGGTCGTGTTGGTGGACCCCCTGGTCCCCATGCTCCGCTCCGTCGGGTTCACCGCGAGGCTCGACGGCTCCGTGCTCCGGATCGGCGCGGCGGGGGTGTATCCGCCCGAGGTGCCTGCGTCGGGCGGGGCACCGGACGGCGCGACGGCGCCCGACACCCCACGCGGGGGCGGCTAGGTCGCGCGCAGGGACGGCCCGTCGGGGCCCTTCGGGGCCCTTCGTCCCTGGGTGGCCTGCGCGCCGTCGGTCACCGGGCCGGCGAGTCCTCCCCCCGGTAGATCACGTAGCAGCCGGGGGTTTCGTGGACCCAGATCTCCTTCAGCGGGAGCCCGGACGGGGCGATGCGGTCCCAGATCCAGACCGCAATGTTCTCGGCCGACGGGATCGGGATCGTCTCGTTGAGGTAGGTGTGGTCGAGGACGTCGATCACCCGGCTGCGGACGACCTTCTTCAACTCGGCGAAGTCGATCGCGAGCCCGGTCGAGGGGTTCACCGGCGCCTCGCAGAGCACCTTCAGGCGGTAGGTGTGGCCGTGGAGGCGTTCGCACTTCCCCGCGTAGTTCGGGAGGTTGTGCGCGGCGTCGAACTCGTACTCGGTGGCGACGATCATCCGCGGCGGGGTCCGGACGTCAGGGGGAGCCGGGGCGACCGGGCCCGGTGGGGGGCCGGGGGTCGGCTGACCCCCGGGGACAGCCGATCCAACGAATCAGCGAAGCGTACCCCGCGCCCGCAGGGTCGGTGTAGAACCGATCCTGGGGGCGGCTCGGCGCCGGCGCCGGGTCCCGCGTCCGCGTCCCCGGAGGTCTCGATGGATTTGCAGCATGGTCTTGGGGCTCGGTGGCGACTCGTCGGCGCGCTGCTCGCGGCGCTGGTGACGGCGGTCGTCGTGGCGTCGGCGCCGGCCGCGCAGGCCGCCGAGGAGAAGCCGAACATCACGTGGACGGCGAAGCTCGAGCCCGCCCAGGTCGGGCCCGGCGGCGAGGGGGTGCTCGTCCTCACGGGCACGATCCGCGCGCACGTCCACGTGTTCGCCGACGCCAAGAAGTTCAAGGTCCAGCCGAACAAGACGGACGGCGTCACGTGGGGCAAGCACACGACGTCGAAGCCCACGAAGTGGGTGGACCCGATGTTCCCGGACGACCCGCCGTCCGACGTGTGGTTCGACAAGGTCGAGGTCCGCGTCCCGTTCACGCTCGCCGCCGACGCGAAGCTCCCGCTCACGCCCACCGTCGTCATCAAGTGGAACTGCTGCGACGAGGAGACCTGCTACAACGAGACCGCGACGAAGCCGCCGCTCGGCGTCGAGATCACCGCGCCGCCCGCCGCGCCCGAGGGCCCGGGGATGGCGGACGCGCCGCCGGTCGCGCCGAGCCCCGCGCCCGACGCCGCGCCCCCCGCGGGGCGCGCGCCGGCCGCGGCTCCCGAGGGCGGGCACGAAGCGCCCCTCGCGCCGCCCGGGGCCCCGGCCCCAGACGTGCCGGCCGCCGCCGCGGCCCCCGCGCCCGTGACCACGCTCGCGAACGCGTCCATCGAGACGCCGGAGGCGAAGGTCGGCGTCGTCGCCACGACCGCGGCGTTCGTCGTCACGTTCGAGCCCGCCGAGGGCCACCACCTGTATCCGCTCGGCTCCGAGGACGGGGTGCCGGTCAGCGTCGAGGGCAAGCCCTCCGCGGGCGTCACGTGGGGCAAGGCGTCCGCGCCGCCGCTCGGCGCGCCCGACGTCCACGAGGCCTACACCGTCACGATCCCGTACACCGACACGAGCGCCGGCAAGGCGTCGCTGGCGGTCGCCGTCTCGTGGCAGGCGTGCCTCGACACGGGCATCTGCCGCCAACCCGAGGCCCCGCACCGCTTCGAGCTGCGGCGCGCCGCCGACGGCAAGCTCTCCCTCGAGGAGACGATGGACGGCGTGCCGGCCGCGCCCGCGGTCGTGGTCGCGCCGCCCGTCGCCGCGGACGGCACGGCGCCGGGCGCTCCCGGCGCGCCGGCGGCGCAGGCGGCGATCCCCGCGAGCGGGCTCCTCTTCCCGGTCACGGGCGTCGCCGAGCTGAGCGCGGTCGAGAAGATCTGGAAGAGCCAGGGGCTCTTCCTGCTCGTCTGGCTGTACCTCGCCGGCCTCGCGCTCGCGTTCACGCCCTGCGTGCTCCCGATCATCCCGATCACCGTCAGCATCGTCGGCGGCGGCAAGGCGGACGTCACCAAGGGCCGCCTGACGTTCCTGCTGTGCTGCTACGTCGCCGGCCTCTGCATCGCGTTCGGCTCGCTCGGCCTCTCCGCGGCGCTCGCCGGGGCGTCGTTCGCCGGCGCGTTCCAGAGCCCGGTCGCCCTCTGGCTCATCGCCGGCATCTTCGCCACGCTGGCGTTCGGCATGTTCGGCGTCTACGAGCTCCAGCCCCCCGCGTGGGCGCAGCGGCTCCAGGGCGGCGCCAAGGGCGGCAACCCGATCGGCGCGTTCCTGTTCGGGTGCCTGTCGGCGGTGATCGCGTCGCCGTGCACCGGCCCGGCGATCGCGGGCCTGATCGTCCTCGTCGCCCAGCTCGGCAGCCCGGTGCTCGGCTTCATCATGTTCGTCTGCCTCGGCCTCGGCATGGGCACCGTGTTCTTCGCCGCCGGCGCGCTGAACATGCTCGCGAAGCCCGGGCCGTGGATGGTCTGGGTCCGCTACGCCTTCGGCGTCCTGCTCGTCGGGGCGGCGCTCTACTACCTGCGCAGCGCGGGCAAGATCGGGCCGACGACGCTCCTCGCCATGGGCGCCGGGCTGGCCGTCGCGGGCGCGGTCGGGATCGCCCACCACCTGGTGACGAAGGAGGGCGAGGAGCCGCGGGCCGCCCGCCGCCGCGGCGTCACCGTCGGCGGCCTGACGGTCGCGATCACGGCGCTCGTCGCCGTCCTCACGGGCGGCTTCGGCGCCAAGGGCGAGGCGGTCGCCGCGGGCCCGTCCGTGCCCACGGCCTCCGGCGCCGACACCGACGACGTGTGGATCAAGGTGAAGAGCCGCGAGGCCCTGTACGCCGCGGTGCAGGAGGCCGTGAAGGACGGCCGGCCGACCGTCGTCGACTTCTGGGCCGAGTGGTGCCACTACTGCAACGTGTACGACAAGATCATCGACCGCACGCCGGAGATCCTCGCCGGCATCCGTCGGTTCCGCCGCGTCAAGGTGGACCTCACCGACGCGGACCGGACCTGGGAGCCCGGCGTCCGGCAGGCGGTCGGCGCCGTGAGCAACGTGCAGCCGTTCATGGTCTTCATCGACAAGACGGGGACCATCCGCCGCGACCTCGACCTGCAGTGGGCCGAGAAGGAGTCCGGCCACCAGCTCCTGCGCCGCGTGAACACGCTGCTCGGCGTCGGGCCGGCGGAACAGGCCCACGACTGACGGACCGAAGCGGTCGGCGGCGCGCGGGCCCGGCCCGCCGCCGCCCGTCACGCGAAGAACGTCTCCGCGGCGCGCGGCAGCACCACGCACCGCAGGGGCCGCGGCGCGCCGGGCCTCGCGTCGGCGGACGTCCGCTCCGCCGCCCCGAAGGCGTGCTCGACGGCGGCCCTCGCGTCGTCGAAGACCCAGAGGCCCATGGGCCGCAGCACGTCGCGCGGCAGCACGCTGACGACGTGGACGGGGTGCCGCGCGGCCTTCCACCGCAGCGCGTAGGCCGTGAGCCCGTACGGGTGGAAGTCGCGGCGCAGCGCGAAGAGGTGCCGCTCGAGGCGCCCCGCCTCGAACCACGGCAGGAACCGCGGGTGCCCCGCGCCCTTCGCCGCGTGCGCCAGCCACACGATCGGCGCGCCCGGCGACGCGACCTCCGCCGCCACCACGAGCGCCTTGTGCGCCTGCACGAGGTCGCCGTCGCGCCCGGGGCCGCACGCGGCCACCACGACGTCGGCCGGCGCCGGCCGCGGCACCGCGAACCGGCGCCGGTGCTCCGTCCACGCCGCCGCGTGCGCCGCGCCGACCTCGCCCGCCGCCGCGTGCGCCACGCGCCCGTCCGCGAGCCCGACGTTGACGAGGAACGTCGGCGCCGGCACCGACCGCGCCACGCGCTCGAGCGTCGCCGCGAACGGGTTCCCCTCGGGCCGGCCGAGCCGCGGGCGCAGCGACCCGTCGGGCGCCACGGTCGCGTCGAGCGTCAGGCGGTGCGCGGCCTCGACGGTCGCGCGGTCGCCGCAGCCGATCACGAGCCCCTTGCCGCCGCCGGAGAACCCCGCGAGGTAGTGCGGCGCGACCGCGCCCGTCACGACGACGAGCCCGGCCTCGACGACCGCGCGGTGCAGGCGCGGCGCCTTGAGCGCGCGGTCGGGGGGCAGGTCGGCGTAGGCCGTCGCGTCGCTCGCGTCCGCCGCGGCGAGCCGCACCCGCGCCGCCACCGCGGGCCCCACGATCGCCGCGATCTCGTCCGGCGACGGCGGCGCGTGGATCCCGCCCCCGACGAGCACCGTCACCGCGTCGTCCGGCACCCCCGCGCGCGCGAGCCGGTCGAGTACCGCCCCGACGACCACCGGGCAACGCGCCGGCCGCGTCGCGTCGGGCACCACGACGGTGACCCGCGTCACGCCCCGCGCCCGCTCCTCGAGGCGCGCGCTCCCGACGGGCGCGTCGAGCGCCCCGTCGACCGCCGCGCGCTCGTCGGTTTCGGCGCCGCCCCGCGGCGGCTCGACGACCTCGACCGCCGCGCCCGCGGGCAGCGTCACCGTCACGCGGCCGAGGCCGTACGCGAGCTCGACGTCCATCCCCTCACGGTACCGCGGCGCCGGTCGCCGACGGCGTCGTGCCGCAGCGCGGTCCGGGCCGCGGACGCCGATCCGAGGGCACGCGAGGCCCGTTCGCCGTCGGGGCCGCGCCGCGAGGGCGTGGCCCCGACGCCGCGCGATCCGTTCAGCGGCCCGCGGGCCGCAGCGTCGCGGGCGCGCGCTCGAGGAAGCGGTGCGGGTTGCGCTCCGGGTGGTCGGCGCGGGCGGGCCCGTGGCAGGCCGCGCACATCGGCGTGCCCGCGACCGCCGCGTAGGGCGACGCGAGGTAGTACGTCATGCGGCCGATCGTCACGTCGAACACGACGAGGTCCTCGACGCGCGTGAAGCCGACGTCGGTCGCCTCGGACTTGCCGTCCGCGGGCACCACGACGAAGCCCTTCTCCGTCTGGCCCGTGTCGTTGCGGCGCAGCACCGCCACCGACGCATCGCCCTGCTCGCGGCAGCCCTCGACCGACACCTCGCCGCTCGTCACGAGCGGGAAGCGGTGGGGGCTCGCCGGCCCGTCCTCGCACGAGCCGCCGGGCCTCGCGTCCACGGGGAGGACGCCGATCTTGGCGTCGCGATACGCCTCCGCCGCGGCCTTCACCGGGTCGAAGACGGCCTGCGACGTCGGCACGTGGTCGCTCGACGCCCACCAGAGGCTCCCGAACGCGACCGCGGCCAGCGTGGCCGCGATGGCCACGACGCGGCGCCGCGTCCGCAGCGAGTCGCCCGCGCCCGTCGAGGGGAACCCCGCCGCGCGGTCGGCGGCGAGGGCCCGGCGCACGCGGGCCTCGAGCAGGTCGGACGGGCGGGCCGCCGCGGCCGGGGCCGCCGCGCGCACGACGGCGAGGAACCGCGCGTCGGCGTCCACGCGGGCCCGGGCGGCCGGGTCGCGCAGCAGGTCCGCGGCGCGCGCCGCCCGCTCCTTGGGCGTGCCCTCGCCGTCGAGGTACCTCGCCCGCTCCAGGGCGTTCGTCGTCCAGTCGGGGGTCGCACCGTGCGTCATGGGGTTCCGGTCGTGGAGCCGGGCCGCCGGCCGGTTCGGCCCGCGGCACGTCGCTCCATCCGTAGAACGAGGGCCTGCTTCAGGGATTCCCGGCCCCGGTGGATCCGGCTCATGACGGTGCCGGGGGGGACCCCCAGGATCCGGCCGATCTCCTGGTACGGGAACCCGTCGATGTCGCGGAGGCGGACGGCGAGGCGGAAGGGGTCGGGGACCTCGTCGAGCGCGGCGAGCACGTCCCCCGGTTCGACGCCCGGCGGGAGCGACGCGGCCGGCTCCTCGGTCCGCGCGACCGCGAGGACCTCCATCTCCTCCTCCGGTTGGTACGAGGGCCGCACCTTCATGCGCCGGTGCCGGTCGATGTGGAGGCGCCGCAGGATCGTGAACAGCCACGCCTTCGCGTGGGTGCCGGGCTCGAACTGGTCGAACGACCGCTGGGCGCGCAGGAACGTCTCCTGCACGAGGTCCTCGGCGTCGGTCGCGTCCCGGGTCAACGAGAGGGCGAACGCGTAACAGTCGGGAAGGAACGGCAGCGCGGTCCGTTCGAACTCGGTGGGTTCCGCGGCGTCCGACACAGGCGCTCCGTGGGCTCAATTGGATCCTAACGCGCCCGGCCCGGGTTCCTTCCGGGGCCGTCGGGGCGTCGTGCGCCCGCGCCGTCGTTGCCCCCCGCGCCCGTGGCGGGCGCGGGCCGACGCGGTAGGGTGGACGGATGCGCAGCGTCGTCTCCGTCGATGGCGTCCTCACCGACGCGGACCGGGCCGTCGTCCCGGTCCTCGACCGCGGGTTCCTCTACGGCGACTCCGTGTACGAGGTCTTCTGGTGGCACCGGGGGGTGCTGGTCCAGGCCGCCGACCACTTCGCGCGCCTCCGGGCGTCCGCGCAGCGCATCTACATGGAGGTCGCGGGGCCCGACGAGCGTTACGTGGACGCCATCCGCCGTGCCGTCGAGGCGTCGGGCTGCCCGCCGGAGGGCGACGCGTACGTCCGGCTCGTGCTCACGCGCGGGATCACGCCCATCGGCCTCAAGATCGACGGGGCGCGCAACGGCGCGGTCGTGGTGGTGGTCCAGGACGCGCACCGACCGACGGCCGAGGAATGGGCCCGGGGCTTGCGAGTCGCGCTCGTGAACCGGCTGCGCGTGTCGGCGGACGCGCTCGACCCCGCCGCGAAGACCGGCAACTACATGAACAACCTGCTCGCCCTCCACGAAGCCCGGCAGCGCGGCGCGGACGACGCCGTGCTGCTCAACGACCGCGCCCAGGTCACCGAGGCGAGCACCTCGAACGTCTACCGCGTCCACCGCGGCGTCCTCGAGACGCCGCCGCTCGCCGCGGGCATCCTGCGCGGCACGACGCGCACGCGCATCCTCGCGCTCTGCGCGCGCCACGGCCGGCCCGCCGTCGAACGCGACCTCGTCGCCTCCGACCTCCGCGACGCCGACGAGGTCTTCCTGTCGTCGTCGGTGCGCGGCGTCATCCCGGTCGTCGCGGTCGACGACGTGCCCGTGGGGGGCGGCGCGCCGGGTCCGGTCACGGCTCAGGTGCGCGCGTGGTTCGAGGCCGAGGCCGACGCGGAGGCGGAGCGGGCGCGCGGCACGCGAGGCCCGGCGGCCGCGGCGCGGGACGGCCGTCCCGCGTGACCGCCGCGCCGTCCACGACGCCCGGCCGCCTCCTCGCGCTCGTCGCGCAGGCGCTCGCGGTCGTCGTCGCGGTCGGCGTCGCGGTGCTCCCCCTCGGCCGCCTGTTCGTCGCGTCGCTCCGCGTGCACGAGGTCACGCTCGACGGCGGCATCACGCACCGCGTCGCGGGGCACGTGACGCGCGACGAGGGCGTCGTGCGCTACAGCCTCGCGCCCGACGACCCCGACGGCGAGCTCGTGCCCGTCAGCGTGCCGGAGGCGCGCGTCGTCGCGGAGGGCGACCGCTGGTCGCTCGCGCACTACGGCGACGTCCTCCGCTCCGCGCGCACGCCCGGCCTGCTGCGCAACTCGTTCGTCCTCGCGTCGGGCGCGGCGGCGCTCGCGCTCCTCCTGGGGCTGCCCGTCGCGTGGGTCCTCGCGCGCGTCGCGTTCCGCGGGCGGCGGCTCCTCGCCGTGCTGCTCGCCGGCCCGCTGCTGCTGCCGCCGTTCTTCGCCGCGATGGGCGTCTCGACCTCCGTCGGCCACGTCCTCGCGTCGCTCGGGCTCTCGGGCGGCGCGCTCCAGCTCGCCAACGCGGTCGTGTGCCTCGCCGGGCTCCTCGCGCCGATCCCCGCGCTGCTCGTCGGGCGCGCGCTCGCCGCGGTCCCCGCGGGCCTCGTCGACGCGGCCGTGCTCGCGGGCGGGCCGCGCGCGGCGCGCCGCGCCGTCGTGTGGCCGTCGATCCGCCCGGCCGTCGCGGCGTCCGCCACGCTCGTGTTCGTCGTCGCGCTCACCGACTTCGCGGTGCCGGACCTGCTCGGCGTGTTCCTGCCCGACCGCGCGACGGCCGTGCACGTGTTCGCGACCGAGATCTTCCTGCAGTGGAACCGCTACGGCAACGTGGGCCGCGCGGTCGCGACGGGCGCCCCGTTCGTCGCGATCGTGCTGACGCTCCTCGCGTTCGCGTTCGCGACGCTGCGCCGCGCGCCCGGCGGCGTGCTCGGCGGCGCCACGCGCGCGCGGCCGCGCGTCGCGTGGACCGGCGCGCGGGCGCTGCTCCCGTGGCTCGTGGCCGCGCCCGTCCTCTTCCTCGGCCTCGCGCTGCCGATCGGCAGCGTGATGGCGTGGGGCTTCTCGCCCGGCCGCGTCGTCGCCACGGTGCGCGAGACCGCGGGGCTCCTCGACGACACCGAGCGGTGGGTGCGGCTCGGGCTCCTCGCCGCGTTCCTCGCGACGGCGACCGCGGTCGTCCTCGCGCGGGCGGCGCTGCGGCGCGGCGCCGCGTGGCGCGGCGTCGCGGGGCTCGCGGGCGCGCTGCCCCTCGCGGTGCCGGGCCTCGTGCTCATGGTCGGCACGCTGCTGCTGTGGCTGCCGCTGCGCGAGAAGCCCAACAGCCTCGCGATGGGCACGGCCGTCCTCGTCGGCCGCTTCCTCCCGTACGCGCTCGCGGCGGTCGGGCTCGCGCTCCGCGACGTGGACCCTCGGATGGAGGAGGCGGCGCGGCTCTCCGGCGCGTCCCCCGCGACCCTCCTCACCCGGATCTGGGGGCCGCTGTCGCTCCGCGGCATCGCGACCTCGTTCCTCCTGGTGCTCGTCCTCGCGCTGCGCGAGCTGGACGCGATCCAGCTGATCGCGCCGGGGATCGTCCCGGTCCGGATCTACGACAAGGTCCACTGGGGGCGCACCGCCGACGTCGCCAACCTCTCCATGGCCTACCTGGGCCTCCTCCTGGTCCCCGCGCTCCTCGCCGCGGCCCTCCTGCCCCGGCGACGGGGCACCGGGGGGGACGGGTCGGGCGACGACGGGTCGGCCGAGCCGACCCCGGCCGCCTGACGTTTCCATCCTGGGATCGGCGTCGGTTCGCCCGGAGACCTCCATGCCCTCGTTCCGTCCGCGCCGCGCCCGGCGCCTCGCCCCGTCCGTCGCGACCGCCGCGGCCCTCGCCGTGCTCCTGGCCGCCGCCCCCGCCCGCCCGGCCGCCGCCGGCGTCGTCCGCACGACGGACGGCCTCGTGCTCGAGGGCCACGTCGAGCGCGCGGCCGACGGCGGCGTCACGGTGACGACGGCGGACGGCACGGTGCGGCTCGCGGCGTCCCGCGTCGCGTCCGTGGACGAGGCCGCGTCGCCGTCGGCCACGCTCCGCGCCGAGCTGGCGGCGCTGCCCGCCGCCGACGTCGACGCGCGGTTCCGCCTCGCGCTCCGCGCCGAGGCCGCGGGCGCCGCGGGCGTCGCCATGGACGCGTACCGCGGCGTCATCGACCTCGCCCCCGACCACGCCGCGGCGCGCCGCGCGCTCGGGTACGAGCGGCTCGGCGAGCGTTGGGTGCCGGTCGCCGAGGCGCGCCGGGCGCGCGGCCTCGTGCTCTACGAAGGCGCCTGGCGCCTCCCGGCCGAGGTGGAGGAGGCCGTGCGCGGCGCCGGCGCGGCCGCCGTCCCCGAGGTCGCGGCCGACGCGTCCGTCGCCGACGTGATGCGCACCGCCGCGACGGGCGAGCCCGCGATGGCGCGCGCCGCGGCCCTGCGGCTCCTCGGCGTGGACGCCGCGCACCGCGTCGCCACGGCGAAGGCGCTCCTCGCCGACGCGTCGCCCGCGGTCCGCGCGTGGGCGTGCGCGCACCTCGCCGCCGCGGCCGACGAGTCCGCGCTCCGCCCGCTCGTGTTCTCCGCCGTCCGCGACCGCGACCCGGAGGTCCGCGCCGCCGCGGTGGCGGCCGCGGTCTCCTTCGGCCACGACGACGTCGCGGTCCCGTTCGTGAAGGCGCTCGGCAGCGAGCACCCGGGCCTCGTCGTCCACGCGGCCCGCGCGCTGGCGGCCGTCGAGGACGTCCGCGCGGTCGGCGCCATCGTGCGCCGCATGATCAGCCACGGTGGCGGCGTGCGCGCGGTCGTCGAGTTCCTCAACAAGGTCTCGTACATCCGCGACTACGACGTCGAGATCGCGCAGGCCGCCAACATCGCCAACCCCGTCGTCGGGACCGCCGTCGAGGGCATGGTGTTCGACGTGAAGGTCGTCGACGTCGGCATGGACCGCACGGTGGTCGAGACGGCGCTCGTGGACGCGTTCAACAAGCTCACGGGCCTCCACGCCCGCAACGTCGGCGAGGCGATCGAGCTCTACCGGGCGCGCGCCACGACCTGGCCCGACTTCCCGAAGAACCCCGAGCCGAAGCGGAAGGCCGTCGTCACGCAGAAGGGCTGACCGGCGGCCCACCGCGGGGGACCGCGAGGCCCGGCCCGCCGCGGCCGGGCCTCCCCCCGGGGTCGGTGCGCGCATTTCTTCGCGTTCCGGCCCGGGTCGCGGACCCTACCGGACTTCCCCGATTCCCCCCGGCGACCCTGCGATGTCGATCCACAAGAGCCTGAAGCAGAAGAGCACGATGACGGGCACGCGGAGCGTGCTCTCCCGCTGGGAGCGTCTGACGACGCTCAAGGAGCAGGGACGCTGGAAGGACGGCGACAAGGTCACCGGCCTCCCGAAGGTCCGCACGAAGTGGCGCGTGCGGAAGAAGAAGAAGGACGCGGCCCCGGCGGCCGGCGCGGCGGCGGCTCCGGCGGCCGGCGCGAAGGCGGCGGCTCCGGCCGCGGCGGCGGCTCCGGCGGCGGGCGCCAAGGCGGCGGCCCCGGCGGCGAAGCCGGACGCGAAGAAGAAGTAGCCCGCGGGCGGGGTTCTCCGCCCGCTCGCTCGCTCGGCTCACGCCCCCCTCACGGGCCCGACCGCACGGCGGTCGGGCCCGTGTCGTTGGGGGCACCGTCTGCCCTGGATCGGTCCCCGGGTGCCCCGGATCGGTACCCCGGATCGCGGGTCGCGGGTCCCGGGGTGCGGTCTCGGCGTGCCCGTCGGGACGCGCCCCACCGGAGGACCGGAGGGGTGACCGCGGGATAGACCCGGGGGGACTACGGGGTCGGGCGGCCCGCTGGGGCCCCCGGTGCGCCGGCCGGCGAGCGGGCCTCGCGTCCCGGGGAGGGGGATGCGGTCCCGGGGGGGGGGGCGCCCCGACCTCGGCGTTCGCGGGTCGACGCCCGCCGCGGGATCGCGGCGCGGCGGTCAGCGGGGCGCCTTCTCCGGGCGGGAGTCGCGGAACGGGGCGTACTCGGCCACACGCTCGGCGGAGAGCGCCTTCGCCCACTGCAGCGCGCTGGCCTCGGACTCGAAGCCGCGCACGATCAGCCGGAAGTGCCCGTTCATGAGGCGGCCGCGGGCCTCCTCGACCGGCGCCGAGGCGAGGAACGGCGCCAGCATCGGGTAGCGCTCGCGGAAGGCGGCGAGGGCGCGCTGCTCGAGGTTGTCGGTGCCGGCGGTCGCGATCTTCGGCAGCGCCTGGCCGCGGAGGATCCACGTGTCGGGGGCGGGCCGGGCCGTCGCGTCCCGGCGGACGAGCTCGGCGCCGTCGGCGCCGAGGCGCTTCCCGCGCCCGATCGCGAGGCCGCCGAGGAACGAGAGGGCCGAGAGCAGGACCGCGCCCGCGCCGAGCAGCACCATCAGGCGCCGGCTGACCGTGACCGTGGCCGCGTCGCCGCGGACGGGGGTCGAGACCGCGCGGGCGCTCGTCGCGGGACGCCCACGGCCCTTGCCGAAGAACTCGAAGAGGTCCGGGTTCGAGCGGCTCATGCGGGGCGGGGGTTCCCGAGGCGCATCGACACGCCGATGCGGCACACCCCACTCTAGGTCGGCCCGCCGACACCCTTCGTTGAGCGCGAAGCGAGCGCCACCGCGAGGTCGAGCGCGCTGCGCAGCGAGGTCGCCGTCGCGACGCCCCGACCCGCGACGTCGAACGCGGTGCCGTGGTCGACGCTGGTGCGCACGAAGGGCAGGCCGAGCGTCACGTTGACCGCGGTCCGCGGCGCGAGGGTCTTCACGGCGGGCAGGCCCTGGTCGTGGAACATGGCGAGGACGGCGTCGTAGCGGCCGTCCGCGGCGGCGGGCACCGCGGCGTCGGCGGGGAGCGGGCCGACGGCGTCGATGCCCTCGGCGCGCGCCGCGGCGACCGCCGGCGCGATCACGTCGAGGTCCTCGCGACCGAGCAGGCCGCCCTCGCCGGCGTGCGGGTTCAGCCCGCAGACCGCGATCCGCGGCGCCGAGACCCCGAACCGGGCGACCAGGTCGGCGCGGACGATCCGGAGGTCGGCGAGGAGGCCCGCGACCGTGAGGAGGCCCGGGACCCGCGCGAGGGGGACGTGGATGGTGGCGAGGGCCACGCGCAGCGGCCCGCCGGCGAGCATCATGACCACGCGGGGGGCGCGGGCGCGCGCGGCGAGCGCCTCGGTGTGCCCGATGGACCCGATGCCCGCGGCGGCCCAGGCCTCCTTGTGGATGGGGCCCGTGACGAGCGCGTCCACGGTCCCGGCCCGCGCGAGGTCGGCGCCCCGCAGCACCCAGGCGTGCCCGGCCGCCCCGGCGCCGGCGTGGACGCGGCCGTGGGGGGGCAGCGCCGGCAGGACCGCCCGGGACGCCGCGTCGGCCTCGGCGTCGAGCGCGAACGGGGCGTCGCCGGCGGCGAACGCCTCGGCGTCGACGAGGGGCGGCAGGGCGGGCGCGCCCGGGGCGAGGGCCCGGTCGCGGGCCAGCACCCGCGCGTCCGCGAGGAGGAGGACTCGCGCGGGGAGGTCGCCGGCGGCGAGCAGCTTCCAGGCGACCTCGGGCCCGATGCCGCACGGGTCGCCGACGGAGAGGGCGACGACGGGACGCGTCATCGGGCCCCCGGGCCGGCGCCGACGCGATGGGCCCACGCGTCGAACGGGAGGAGCAGGAGCGCGAGGCCGAGGAGCACCGCCCACAGCGGCTCGCGGCGCGAGGTGCGCCGCGTCGGGACGTCGAAGAGGTCCGCCGCGTCCGCCGCCGCGGCCGGCGCGCCGAGGGCCCCCTCGAGGGCCGCGACGTCCACCGGCGGGGGCCCGGGCGGCGGCGAGGGGACGTACGTGAGCGGGGGCAGCGCGGCCACCGTGCCGTCCGGCCGGCGGTAGGTCACGCGCGCGACGGCGGTCGGCGTCGCGAGCGACGGCAACCGGAACCGCACCTCGCCGTCCTCGACGCCCGCGAGGGTCGCCGACCGCGGGCCGTCGGGCCCGAGGACCGTCACCTCCAGCGCGGCCGCGGCGGCCTCGGGCGCGACGCCCTCGGGCAGCGCGACCACCACGGCGTCCCCGGTCTCCGACGGCGCGACGCGCACCTCCGCGGCGTCCGGCGGGGCCGGCATCGAGGCGACCGAGCGGGCCGCCTGCGCGAGGAGCCGCGGGTGCTCCGCGCCACGCGGACCATCCCGCGTCGTCGGCCGGCGGCGAGGACGAGGACGCGGCCAGGCCCCAGGCGGCCGGCCACGAGGGCCGGCGCGTCGTCGCGCGCGACGAGCGGCGGCGCCCGCGGCGACCGTCCCCGGCCGCGGCGCGCCGACGCTCGGCCACGCGTCGGCCGCGAGGCCCGCGACGGCGTCGTGCGGCGCAGCCGGCGGAGCGGCCGGCGCTCGTCGGTCGGCGCGGGGGGCGTCGGCAGGGGCGTCGGCGGCTTGGGCTTCGGCTTCGGCGGGCGCGGCGGTCTCGCGTCGGGCTTCGGCGGGAGGGGCGGCTGCTTCGACGCCTGGTCGAGCCGCGCCTTCTCCGCGGCCTCGCCGCGCGCGTTGAGCACGCCCTGGGTGTCGCGCGTGAGGATGCGCGGCAGCTCGCGCGCGGACGGCGCGTAGCGGAACACGCCGCCGGCGAGCCGCGCCAGCTCCTTCAGCGAACGCTCGTCGATCGAGTAGCCGAGCCCCACGGTCGTGAGCGTGATCTTCTCCGCGAGCAGCTCGCCCGGCAGCGCGCCGTAGACGTCGCTCTTCGTGTCGCGGCCGTCCGTCAGCAGGATGACGTGCCGGATCGGGTTCTTCTCGGCGCGCATCACGGCCTGCGCCGCCTTCAGCGCGCGGTAGATGTCGGTGTTGCCGTCGGCCACGAGGCCCACCGCGAGGCTCCGCACGGCCACCTGGCCCGCGGGCCGCGGCGGCAGGTCGACGGTCGCGTCGTCGGCGAACGTGACGACGCCGACGCGGTCGGTCGGCGCCAGCTGCGCGGCGGCCTCCTCGGCCGCGGCGATCGCCAGCGTGAGCTTGCGCTCGGCCGCCATGCTGCCGCTGCGGTCGATCACAGCAGCAGCGTGATGGGCAGCGCGTCCTCGGGGCGGCGCTCGGCCACGAGGCCGGGGCCGGGCGTCGGCGGCTCGGGGTCCGGCTCCGGCTCGGTCTCCGCGGGCGGCTCGGGCGGCGGCGGGGGCGGCGGGGCCGCCGGCGGCTCGCCGGGCGCAGCGGCGAGCGCGCCCCGAGCGGGCCCTCGCCGAGCGCGGCCACGCGTCGGCCGCGCGCGCCCGCGACGACGAGCAGCCCGTGCCGGCCTCGACGCGCGCCCGCGAGCGCGGCGAGCGCGTCGCCGCCCGGGGCGGCGTCGGCGTCGAGCACGACGAGGTCGGCGCGTTCGCGCCGCGAGCGCGGGCCCCGCGTCGGCGCCCGGCGTCACCACCACCTCGAGGCCCTGCGTCGAGAGGGCGCGGCGCGACGCCGCCGTCGGGCCGGTCCGTCACGACGAGCGCGCGCGTCGGCGCGGCGACGTGGACGAGGGTGCGGCGGACCGCGAGCGCGGCGCCCGCGCCGTCCTCGACGACGAGCGCGATCTCGTGCCGGCCGGGCGTCAGGAGGAGGTCGTCGGGCGCGAGGCTCGCGCCCGGCGGCGCGACAGGCTTCGCGCGCGTTCCGGCGCCGTCCACGCGCAGGCGCGCGGTGACGGGCGACGCGGTCGCGATCGCGGTCCGCACGGCGGAGGGGGCCCCCGCGCGTCGAGGCAGCGCGTCGAACGCCTCGACGCGCGTCGTCGGCGCCTCCGCCGGCGGGGGCGGCGGCGGCGACGACGCCGCGGACGCGCACGGCCCGCGCGTCGAGGCCGTCGCGCGCGTCCGTCGCGCCCTCCACGTCGAGGCGCGCGTCCGTCGCGACGACGACGGTCGTCGGCGCGTCCGGCAGGCGAGCAGCGCCGCGGCCGCGAGCGCGGGGGCGAGGCGGCTGCGGTCGGCCGCCGTCCCGTCCGGCGCCGACGGCGCCGGCGCAGGCCGCGGTCGCCCGCACGGTGGACGCGAACGGGACGACGCGGAGCGCGCCGCCGGCCCGCTCCGCCGCCGCGCGCGCGCGGGCCGTGAGCGCGGCCAGCGCCGTCCAGCCCTCGGGGGTCGCGCCGCTCGCGTCGTCGGCGAGCAGCACCACCGTGCCGGCGGTCGTGGTCGTCGTCTCGCGCGCGGCGCCCGCGAGCGCCGCGAGGACCAGCCCGAGCACGACGGTGCGCAGCGTCGTGCGCACGACGCGGCGCCGCGGCGACCCCTCGGCCCGCGCCTCGAGCAGCGCGACGACAACGAGCACCGCCGCGGCGACGAGCGCCGCGGTCGCGACCGGGACGTCGAGCGTGAGGCCGTCGAGGAACGCGGCGGGCGGGGGGACGGTCACGGCGACGAGGGGCGGCGCGGGCCGCGCCGGCGGGTCATCGGGCGCGCTCGAGGGCGAGGTCGACCCAGTCGGCGAAGTCGTTGATGTCGTCCTCGGCGCCGAAGTCGACCTCGAGCAGGACCGTCTCGACGCCGGTGACGTCGATCGACGGGAGCACGCGCGCGGGCTGGCCCCACTTCACGCTCCCGTTGCTGCTCCACACCTCGCGGCCGTCCGCGACGATCCGCGCGGTGACGTCGCCGCGCAGGCGCTCGGGCGGGGGCTGCACGTCCCGCGACGTCTCGTCGTTGTCGTCCACGCCGAACTTCCCGACGAGCCGGACGTACTTCTTCCCGAGCGGCAGCGTCACGACGCTCTTCGCGTGCACGCCGAGGCCGTGGCGGTACGTCACGCCGGCGACCCGCAGCGGGCAGCCGTAGACCGTGCGGTCGGCGGTCGCCGCGTACCACGGGGCGTGATACTGCTCGGGCAGCAGCTCGTCCTCGTGCCGCGGCGTGAACCGGTTCGTGAACGGCAGCCGGCTCGCGTGGACGAAGCGGCCCCCGGCGAACCGCACGACCTGCGTGGCGGCCGTCGGCACGCGCACGTCGAGCCCGGACGCGGTCTTGAGCGTCCACGTCGCGCCGTCGAACGTCGCGGCGGTCGCGGGGAGCCGCGTGCCGCCCTTCGTCTCGAGCTCCGCGGTGCGGCCCGACGGGGGCGGCAGCGGCGGCTCGTCCACGTGGAGCACCGCGAGGTCGCCCCACCGCACCGTCGACTTCGTGCCGCCGCCGTCCACGACGAGGCCCTCGGTGGTGGCGCCCTCGAGGGTCCCCGCGTACGCGTCGCCCGCGCGGGTGTACGCGACGTCCGCGTTCGGCCGCGGGGCGTTCTGGAGCGCGGTCCGGTCGCACGGGGCGCGGCCCGGCGGGTCGGCCTCGATGCGGCGGACGACGTCGAACACGAGCCGGAGGCGGTCGAGGCCCGGCGCCGCGACGTCGACGCCGACGTCGTCCGCGCCGACGACGCGGCCCACGATCAGCTCCTCGCCGCGGAGCGCGACCCGCACGGGCGTGCCCTCGCCGGCCGCGGCCGCGGCCGGGGCCGCCGCGCCCGGGAACCGGACCTCGCGGACCCCGTCGAGGTCGAGGGCCTCCGCGCGGCCCTCGAGCCGGACCTCGGTCGCCGTCACGGCCGCCAGCGGCCCCGACACCGTCGGGCCGTCGAAGGGGACGACCTCGACGACCGGGAGCGCGGGCGCGGCGTCGGCCGCGGGCGCCCCGCGGAGGACCGACGCGAGGCCGAGGACGGCCGCGGCGACGGCGAGGCGGGGCGCGGGACGGCGGGCCGCGGGGACGAGGGCGAGGGGGCGGTGCGGCATGGGGGGATTGTCCGGCGGGGGGCGGGACGGTCAAGGCGCCTGTGCCGCTCGCGGCGGGGGCGGCTCCCCGCGTTTGCGTGCCGGGCCGGTGGAGGGTAGGGTTTCGTGCCCGCCGTCGGGTGCTCGACGTCGGGCCGTCCGCGGAAGGGCTCCACAGGCAGGAATGGCCGACTCGCCGCCCCTCCGCGTCTTCGCCGCCGGACGTACGTCCACGGGCCGGGTCCGTCCCAACAACGAGGACAACCTGTGGCTCGGGCGCGTCGGCGACGCCGACGCCCGCTGCGGCGACCGCGAGGCCAGCGGCGCGACGCCGTTCCCGGGGTTCCTCCTCGCCGTGGCCGACGGCATGGGCGGCGCCAAGGCCGGCGAGGTCGCCAGCCGGCTCGCCGTCGAGACGGTCGCCGACGAGATCCCGCGGCGCCTCCCCTCGGGCCGCACCCCGACGCCCCGCGAGATCGCCGAGGTCGGGCTCGCCGCGGTCCGCGCCGCCAACGACCGCATCCGCGCGGACAGCGCCCGCGACGTCGCGCGCGAGGGCATGGGCACGACGCTCACGGTCGCGTGGGTCGTCCACGGCGCCGTCGAGCTCTTCCAGGTCGGCGACAGCCGCGCCTACCTCCTCCGCCGCGGCCACCTGAAGCAGCTCACGAAGGACCAGAGCCTCGTCAGCAAGCTCGTCGACGACGGCCTCCTCACCGAGGAGGAGGCCGAGCGGCTCCCCGCGCGCCACATCATCCTCCAGGCGCTCGGCAGCGAGGAGGAGCTCGAGCCGAAGCACGACAGCGTGCCGGTCGAGGACGGCGACAAGCTGCTCCTGTGCACCGACGGCCTCTCGGGCCTCGTGAAGCCCGCGACGCTCGAGGGCATCCTCAAGAAGGAAGGTCCGCTCGAGCAGCAGTGCCAGCGCCTCATCGACGCCGCCGAGGCCGAGGGCGGGACCGACAACATCACGGTCCTCCTCGCGCGCCTCGGCCCCGCGCTCGGCGCGCGGTAGCCCGGTCCACGCACGCGGGAGGAGCGGGGTCGGGGCCGCGCGATGCCCCCGGCCGGTGGGGGGCGACGGAGGCGACCCGGGCGCCGCGCGGAGGCGACCCGGCCCACCGGTCCGCGTGGCGGGGAAGGGCCCGAGCGGGCGTAGCGCCTGCGAGGGAGGCCTCGTTCTGGCACGACGCCGAGGCGCCCCATCCCCGTGATTCACGCGACGTGGCGTGCGCGTTCGTGACCGCCGGTCGCCCTGCAACACGGTCGGGTCGCAGCCGTGGCCCCAACGTCGTCCCCTCGTGCAGGGGCCGGGCGAGGGCGGCCCGGGACGCGGCCGTCCGGCGCGGGGACGCGAGGCCCGTCGCGCGCCGGGCCTCGCGTGCCCCGGGCGCGGGTCGCGGGCCCAGGGGCGCCGACGGGTCGCGGGGCCCCGCTCGACCGCGGCGCCACGCGCCGGGACCGGACCGCGGCGGCGCGACCACGGTTCGGACGTGAAATTTGCCGAACGACGGCCCCGGGTACGCGTACTACCCTGGGAACCGACCCCGGGCCGCGCGGCCCCCGGGGGGACGGTCCGCCGGGAACCGCCACCCACACGCCGGGTCCAATGCCTTCGCAACCGTCGCTCTCCCCCGTACCCGCCGATCCCGACCTCGACCTCGTCGAAGCCGTCCGGCGCGGGTCGAGCGCCGCGTTCGACGACCTGGTCCGCCGCCACGAAGCCCGCATCGTGCGGCTCTGCGGACGGATCCTCGGGGACGCCGACGCCGCGCTCGACGCCGCGCAGGAGGCCTTCGTCCGCGCGTGGCGGGGCCTCGCGCGGTTCGCGGGGGAGGCGCGGTTCTCGACCTGGCTCACCCGCATCGCCATCAACCAGTGCCGGAACGAGCTCCGCCGCCGCCGCACCGTGAAACACCAGACCCTCCTCTCCCTCGACGCCGCACGCCCCGACGACGGCGGCGCCGACGTCGCGCTCGTCGCGACGCTGCCGGCGTCCGGGCCCTCGCCGTTCGAGGAGGCGCGGGGCCGCGAGGTCGCGGCGGCGCTCGCGGTCGCGCTCACGGAGCTCGACGACGAGGCGCGCGAGGTGCTCCTGCTCCGTGACGCCGAGCACCTCTCGTACGACGACATCGCCGAGGTGCTCGAGGTGCCGATCGGGACGGTCCGCAGCCGCCTGCACCGCGCGCGCAGCGACCTCCACCGCCGGCTCGCGCCGACGCTCGCCGAGCCCGCGGAGGGCGGTCCGTCGCTCGCGCCGGCGCCGGCGACCGACGCGCGGGAGGGCGCCCGATGAGCTCGCCCCGCGGGACGCACCCGCACGACGTCGCGCTGCTGAACGACCTCGTGGACGAGCGGCTCTCGCCGGCGGCCGCGGACGACCTCCGCCGTCGCCTCGCCGAGGAGCCGGCGCTCGCGGCCGCGCACGCGGAGCTGCTGCGGATGCGCGCCGCGCTCGCGGCGATGCCCGCGCCGGTCGCGGTGCCGTCGGACTTCCTCGCGCGCGTCCGCGCGCGCGCAGGGCCTGCCGCCCTCGGAGCCCGTCGCCGCGACACCCGCGGCCGCGACGAGCGGGCCGCGCGCCCGGCGTCGCCGGCCGCCGACGCGGCGGGGCGTCCGCCGACGGCGACCGCGGCCGCGGACGCGGGGCCCGCGTCGAGCCCTGCGCCGGGGCGCGGGCGGATGCTCTCGTTCTCGCGGTTCGCGGTCCCGCTGGCGGCCGGGCTCGGCCTCGTGCTCGGCGGCGGGCTCTACCTCGCGATGCGCGCGGACCGCTCGACGTCGTCGACGCCGGTCGCGAAGGAGCTGCGGACCGACGGGAAGAACGTCGCCGCGCCCACCGGCGACCTCCGCGCGCGCGACGACGGCACGTGGGCCCGCACCGCGGACGCGGTCGCGCCCGGCGCGCGCGCCCCGGGCGAGGCGCCGCCGCCGCCGGGCGCGACCGCGCCGCCTGCGGATGCGCCCCGCGCCGGCGGTCCGGCGATCCGCGGCGGGAGCGGCGGCGGCGGGGCCGAGTCGGCGCCGTTCCGGGCGCCCGGCGGTGCGGTGCCCGAGGGCCTGCGTCGGCCGAGCGACGTCCCGCCGGCGCCGATCGCGCCGCCCCGACGCCGCCCACGACCCCGCCCCTGCCGGTCGTCCCCGCGCCGGCCGCGCCGCCGCCGTCGGCCGAGACCGGGGCGACGGACGCCGGCGCCCCGGACGCGCCCGCCTCGGGCGACCCCGCCACGCCGCCGGCCGCCACGCCGCCGGCCGCCACGCCGCCGGCCGCCACGACGCCGGCCGCCACGCCGACGGCCGCGGCGTCCGGGCGACGCGGAGCGCGCTTCGGTTCGCGGGGGGCGCCCCCGGCGGATCCCGCGGCGGGCCTGCGGGCCGGGCTCCTCCGCGCCGAGGAAGGCGTGGACGAGGTCGTCGTCGTCCGCGCGGGCTCCGTCGACGAGGTGCGCGCCGCGCTCGCGGTGCTCGGGCTCGCGCCGCCGCGGGCCGCGGCGGACCGTCCGGCGCTCGACGTCGTCGCGCCCGACGACGCGCTCTCGGCCGCGCGCAAGGAGCGCCGCGCCGGCGACGGGTCGTCGGCGGACCGCGAGGCCTCGGACGACGGCGGGCCCTGGGCTCGTTCGTCGCCGAGCTGACGCCCGCGGCCTATGCCGCGCTGGCCGAGGCGCGCGCGCGCTGTCGCGGGAACTCCACGACGCCGACGAGGCCGAGGCCCTGGACGGGAAGCCCGGACACGCCGAGGGCCCCGCGCCCCGACCCGGCGCGGACGCCGACGGCGCGGCGACGCCGAAGCGGGCCGAGGCCGGCGAGAAGGGCGACGCGCGGCCGGTCGCCCCGCCTGCGCCCCCGCGCGAGCCGGCGGGCCACGACAAGGCCGGTGCCGCCCCGTCGGCGCCCGCGGCGAAGGGCGGCGGCGCACCCGGCGCGGCGCCGGGGCCGGGCGCGGCGAAGGACGCCGGTTCCTCCGGCGCCCCGGCCGCGGGCGCGGGCGACCCGGGCGCGCCGTCGGCCGTCCGTCGGGTGCGGATCGTCGTGTTGCCGCGTTGATCGCGGGCGGAACGGCCGGTCCCGTCGTAGCCTGACGCGCGATGCGGCGCCGCTCCGTCGTCCTCCTCGGCTGCTCCGGCCTCGTCGCCGGCCTCGTCGCGGGCGTGGCGCTGCGTCCGTCGTCGCGCCCGCGCGCGGCGCGCCCGCCCGCCGTCGAGAAGGCGCTGCGGGCGCTCGACGCCCACGACCGCAAGCCCGACCGCGACGCGCTCGCGCGCGCCGTCGAGGCGGTGGGCGCCCGCGCGGCGCTCGACCCGGGCGCGCGCGCGGAGGTCGAGCTGGTCGCCGTCGTCGCCTCGGGCGACGACGCGGCGCTGCTCCGCTTCGCGTTCGACGGCCCGCCGTCGCCGGCGCGCGCGCGGGCGCTGCTGCGCCTCGCGATCGCGGGCCCGGAGGCGGTCCGCGGGCGCGCGGCCGACCGCTTCCTGGCGGACTATCCCGCGTCGTGGGCGGGCCCGCGCCTGCGGGGGCCGCGGTGACGCGCCGCGCGGCGGACGTCGCGGCGCCGCTCGCGCCCTCGGACCCGGTCGCGCGGCTGCCCGGCGTCGGCGCGGCACGCGCGGAGGTGTTCGCGCGGCTCGGCGTGCGCACCCTCGACGACCTGCTCCGCCTCGCGCCCCGCCGGTTCGAGGACCGCCGCCGCCCGCGTCCCGTCGAGACCCTCGTCGCCGGCGAGGAGGTCGCGGTCGTCGGCGAGGTGACCGCGTCGCGGACCGTGCGCGCGCGGACGGGCCTCGCGATCGTCGAGGCGACGGTGCGCGACGCCACGGGCGACCTGCGCGCGCGGTGGTTCAACCAGCCGTGGCTCGGGCGGTCGCTCGTCGCGGGCGTGCGCGTGGTGCTGTTCGGCGTCGTCGCGCGCGGCGCGCCGCGGCCCGAGATGGTGTCGCCGTCCGTCGAGCGGCTCCCGCCCGACGACGCGCCGCACCCGTCCGTCGGCCGGCTCGTGCCCGTGCACCCGCTCACGACCGGGCTGTCCTCGACGGCCGTGCGCCGGGCGGTCTGGCTGGCGCTCCCGGCGGCGGACCGCCTCGACGACGCCGTGCCCGCGCGCCTGCTCGACGCGGTCCCGTCGGGCGCCCTCGACGGCGCGCCGCTGCCTCCGCTCGCGGCGGCGGCGCGCGACCTCCACTTCCCCGCGGCGCTCGACGACGCGGAGCGCGCGCGGCGGCGGTTCGCGTTCGACGAGCTGCTGGTCCACGAGCTCCTGCTCGCGCGCCGCCGCGCGGCCCGCGCGGGGACCGAGGCGACGCCGTTCCGGTTCACGCCCGAGCTCGAGCGCCGGATCCGCGCGCGCTTCCCGTTCCGCCTCACGGACGCGCAGGAGCGCGCGGTGGCCGCGCTCCGCGCCGACCTCGCGCGCGCGACGCCGATGAGCCGCCTGCTGCAGGGCGACGTCGGCGCGGGCAAGACCCTCGTCGCGGTCTACGCGTGCCTCGCGTGCGTCGCGAACCGCCGGCAGGCCGCGTTCGTCGCGCCGACCGAGGTGCTCGCGCGGCAGCACGAGGCGACGCTGCGGCGCTGGCTCGATGGGAGCGACGTGCGCGTCGAGGCGCTGTACGGCGCGCGCCGCGGGAAGGCCCGCGCGGCCGTCGTCGAGCGGATCGCGCGCGGCGAGGTCGACCTCGTGGTGGGCACGCACGCGGTGCTGTCGCGCGACGTGCGGTTCGAGCGGCTGTCGCTCGTCGTCGTGGACGAGCAGCACAAGTTCGGCGTGGCGCAGCGCCGCGAGCTCGTCAGCAAGGGCGCCGCGCCGCACCTGCTCGTGATGACGGCGACGCCGATCCCGCGCACGCTCGCGATGGTCGCGTACGGCGACCTCGACGTCACCGTGCTCGACGGCCTGCCGCCGGGCCGCGGCCCGCGCACGACGTGGGTCGCCACGCCGGCGGACGGGCCCCGCGTGTTCGAGCGCGTGCGGGCCGAGCTGCGCGCGGGCCGCCAGGCCTTCGTCGTCTACCCGCTCGTCGAGGAGTCCGACCGCGCGGGCCTGCGCGACGCGACCGCGGGACGCGAGGCCTGGGCGCGCGCGCTGCCCGCGGCCCGCGTGGGGCTCGTGCACGGCCGGCAGAAGGCCGAGGAGCGCCAGGCCGTGATGGCGGCGTTCCGCGCGGGGGGCCTCGACGTGCTCGTCGCGACCGTCGTCGTCGAGGTGGGGGTGGACGTCCCGAACGCGACGGTGCTCGTCGTCGAGCACGCGGAGCGGTTCGGGCTCTCGCAGCTCCACCAGCTCCGCGGGCGCGTCGGTCGCGGCGCCGGCGGGGGGCTCTGCGTGCTCCTCGACCGGTCCGCGGGGCCGACGCCGGCCCGCCTGGAGGTCCTCGCGCGCACGGAGGACGGGTTCGAGATCGCGGAGGAGGACCTCCGGCTGCGCGGGGCCGGCGACCTGTTCGGCACCCGTCAGCACGGGGCGCCCGAGTTCGCCGCCGCGCGCCTCCCCGACGACCTCCCGGTCCTGCTGCGGGCCCGGGGCGTCGCGAAGGCGATCCTGGCCGACCGCGGCGGGCTCGCGGCGCCGGACCTCGCGCGCCTCGCCGCGCGGGTCCGCGCCCGGGAGGCGGCGATCGGGGACGCGGCCGCCGGGGGGTGACGGCGCGGTGACGTCGGCCGATGACGTTCTTCCCCCTTCCCCGCCGGATGTCATCCTCGCCTCCGATGTCCCCGCGCCGCACCGTCCTCGTCCTCGTCGCGTGCGCCCTCGCGCACGCCCCGCTCGTCCGCGCGGAGGACGACCCGGGTCCGCGCCGGCCCGCGAAGCCGGGCGACGGGTTCCGCTTCTCGACGCCCGACGAGCCCGCGACGCCGACGCCGCCGCGCGAGCCGTCGTCGCGCGGGCCGCAGCCGGAGCCCGCGGCGAACGAGCCCGCGCAGGCGCTGATCCGGCGGCTCGCGACGTGGCCGGGCCAGGACGGGATCAAGGCCGCCGAGTCGCTGCTGCTCATGGGCCCGGACGCCGTCGACCCGGTGCGCCGCGCCGTGGCGAAGGGCGACTCCGCGGTGAAACCCGGCGCCGCGTGGGTGCTCGGCAAGGTCGGCACGACCGCCGACGTCGGCACGATCCTCACGGCGGCCGCGGACCGGCCGAACGGCAGCCGCCTCGAGACGTTCTTCGAGGCCGCGTACGAGCTCGACCCCGCGGCGTGCAAGCGGTGGATGTTCGGCTTCCTCTCGCTCGACCGCCCGGTGTTCCGCGCCCGCGCGACGGAGTTCCTCGCCGGCGTCCTGACCCCCGAGGACCGCCCGCGCATCGACGGGCTCCTGCGCGCGCCGGGCAAGCAGCACGGCGTCCGCATGGCCGGGCTCGAGCTGCTCTCGCGGACGCACGCGCCCGACGCCGCGGACCGGCTCGTCGTCGCGCTCGGCGACCCGCACCCCGACGTGGCCCGCCGCGCCGCGCAGCTCATGGCGGGGCTCGACGAGGCCGCCATCGGCGCCCGCCTCAACGCGCTGGTGCGCGAGGGCGACGCGCGCGAGCGCTCCTACGCGATGCTCGCGCTCGTCGAGCGCTGCCGCCGCACGCGCGTCAACGCCTTCGAGCCCGCCACGGTCCCCGCGCTCGTCAGCCGCCGCGGGCTCCTGCACCCCGACCTCCTGTGCCGCGGCGCCAGCGCCGTCGCGCTCGTGTTCGGCGGCCTCGACTCGTCGGACCCCACCGTCGGCACGCTGCTCGACCACGACGTCGTCACCGTGCTCATCTCGACGGTCGGCGGCGACCACTTCGTGGACTACGGGAGCGTCGTCGAGCCCGCGTTCGCGGCGCTGCGGCGCATCAGCGGCGAGGACCTGCCGGCGACCGCGGGCCCGTGGGCCCAGTGGTGGAACGAGGCGCGGGGCACCTTCCGGGCCCGCCGCACGCTGACCCGGGTGGACGACGCCGACGTGGCGCGGGCCCGCGTCGTGTTCGACGTGATCGACGCCGAGGGGCGCCGCCGCCGCGCGACGTTCCTGCCCGAGACCGCGGGCGCCGGCACGTCGGACGGCTTCGTCCTGCCGACGGAGGCGTTCCGCGCGCTGCTCGACGCGGTCGAGGACGCGGGCGTGTTCCAGGGCGCCGACGACCAGCGCGTGCTCACCGACGAGCACCTCGCGGTCCGCGTCCTCGTGACGAACCAGGAGCGGCGGCTCGTCGTGACCCCGTCGCCCGACGACCCGCGGCACGGCCTGCTCTCGGCGCGCCTCGTGGCGCTCGAGGAGCAGAACCTCTGGCAGCGGTACCGCGACGCCGACACCGCCCCCGACGCCCGCGCGTGGTGGACGGCCGAGTCCGCGCGGTCGGCGGGCGCCTCGCCCGACGAGCGGAAGGACCGCCTCCTCGCGCTCGTGGCGGCCTCCTTCGACGACCTCGAGACCGACGGCGCGCGGCTCGAGGCCATCGACCTCCTCGAGCGGTACGCCGACCGCGTCAGCGACGCGCAGGCGAACGCGCTGCTCGCGTGGACCACCGCGCAGCCGGCGTTCGGCCCGGTCGAGGGCCGGATCGTCGCGTTCGTCGCGGCCCTGGGCCGCGCGGAGCTCGCCGACCCGCTGGTGGAGGCGCTCGCGTCGTCCGGGACGCCGGAGGCGCAGCGCCTCCTCGTCCGCACCCTCGTCGACGCGGGGCCGCTGCGCATCCGCGACGCGTTCGTCGACCCGCGGCCGTCGGTGCGCACGGCGGGCGCGTCCGCCGCCGCCGACCTCGTCGCCGGGCCCCTCGGCCGCGACCCCGCCGCGAAGGGGCGCCTCGCCTCCGTGCTCGGCGAGGGCCTGCGCGCGCTGCTCGTCGACCCGGACCCGGTGGTGCGCGTGCGCTCGGCGGCCGGCCTCGCGGTGCTCGGCGACGCGAAGATGATCGAGAAGCTCGAGGAGCTCTACCGCGAGGGCAACACCGCGACGCGCATCGCCGTCGCGCAGTCCCTCGGCCGCGTCGGCGGGCCGTCGGTGCAGCCGACGCTCGTCCGCCTCGTCGGCGAGGTCGGCCCCGAGGCCGCCCTCGTCCGCGCCGCCGCGCTCGAGGCCATGGCGGCCTCCGGCAGCGCCGACGCGGTCCGCATCCTCGCCTTCTACATGCTGAACGACGCCGACTCGGGCGTGCAGCAGGCCGCCGAGCGCGCGCTCACGGGCCTCGCGTCGGACGACGCGCGGATGGCGCTGACGGACCTCCTCGACCAGGGCACGCTCGACGCGGCGAAGCGCGCGCGCGTGATCAAGGCGCTCTCCGGGTTCGAGGGCGCGGCCGTGCGCGAGACGCTGGGCCGCCACCTCGAGGACCCCGACCCGCGCGTCGTGGACGAGGCCGCGCTCGGCCTCGCGCGGGCGCGCGAGGGCGTCGCCGTCACGTACCTCCTGGCGGTCCTGCGCCGCGTCGAGGACCCGCTGCGCCCGCGCGCGCGCGAGGCGCTCGAGGACCTGACCAGCTTCACGCTGCCGGTGACCTCCTACGAGGCGCTCGCCGACCAGTACGAGGCGTGGTTCCGCAACCACCGGCAGGGCGGCGACCGCACGTGGTTCCGCGACGCCGTCGCGCGCAAGGGCTACGACACGACGTCGCTCGGCGGGTACGTCCGCGGCGAGGACGACCTGAAGGCCGTCCCGCTGCTGCTCCGCACGATCCGCGACGACGACCCCGTGATCCGCCGGAACAGCGACGTGGCCCTGCGCCGCGTCTCCCGCCGCGAGATGCCGGTGCGCATCGAGCGCGGCACGTCCCGCGAGGAGGCGCGCGCCGTCGCCGACCGCTGGGCGGCGTGGTGGGCGCGCCGGCCCGAGGCCCAGGGGAAGTGACCGGGCCCCGCCGTCCGCGCACCGGGCCGTCCCGGGCCCTCGTGCCCGCGGCGGTCGTCGTCGTCGCGGCGGGCCTGGGGTTCCTCCTCGCGCGGGCCCTGCCCACGCGGGCCGAGGTCGCCTCGTGGGCCGAGGGCCGCTCGCTCCCGGACCTCTCGGCGATCGACGCGCCGCTGCGCGCGGCCGCGACCGAGGCGGGGGTCGACGCCGACCTGCTGCGCGGGCTGGTCGCGGCGGAGAGCAGCGGCGACCCGAAGGCGCGGAGCGGCGCGGGGGCCGTCGGGCTCACGCAGCTGCTCCCGTCCACCGCCGCGGAGCAGGCGGTGCCGCTGGGCCTCGACCCCGCCCGGCTCGACCTCGAGGACCCGGCCACCAACCTCCGGCTCGGCGCGCGGTACCTGCGGCGGCTGCTCGCGCAGTTCGACGGCGAGGAGGCCTTCGCGATCGCGGCGTACAACGCGGGCGCCGAGCCCGTGAAGCGCTGGCGCATGCGCGCGCCCGACGCGCCGGCCGCCGAGGTGATCCGCCGCGAGGCCTACCCCGAGACCCGCAACCACGTGGACCGGGTGCTCCGCTACCGCGACGCGTTCCGCGGCCGCGGGTAGGGGGCCGGCGCCGCGCGCCGGGCCCCGCGGTCCCGCGTCAGTCGACCGCCGTCCGCATCAGCAGCTCGGCGTTGGTCTTGTGCTTCGCCATCTTCGTGACGATCTCGACCATGGCCTCGGCGGGGTCCTGCTCGAGGAGGTCGCGGCGCAGGGCCACGATCCGCCGCTGCTCCTCGGGGTGCAGCAGCAGGTCCTCGCGGCGCGTGCCGGACTTCGCCACGTCGATCGCGGGCCAGACGCGCTGGTTCGCGATGTCGCGCGACAGCACGATCTCCATGTTGCCGGTGCCCTTGAACTCCTCGAAGATGACCTGGTCGAGGCGGCTGCCGGTGTCCACGAGCGCGGACGCGACGATGGTCAGCGAGCCGCCGTGCTCGATGTTGCGCGCGGCGCCGAAGAAGCGCTTGGGCTTCGTCAGCGCGGTGGCCTCGAGGCCGCCGGTGAGGAGGCGCCCGCCCCCGCCGGTCTCGTTGTTGTAGGCGCGGCCGAGGCGCGTCAGCGAGTCGATCAGCAGCACGACGTGCCGCCCCAGCTCGACCATGCGCTTCACCTTCTCGATGGCGAGCTCGGCGACGCGGATGTGGCGGTGCGGCGGCTGGTCGAACGTGGAGGCGATCACCTCGCCGCGCACGCTGCGGCGCATGTTCGTGACCTCCTCGGGACGCTCGTCCACGAGGAGCACGACGATCTCGACCTCGGGGTAGTTGCGCGCGACGCTGTCGGCGATCTTCTGCAGGAGGATCGTCTTGCCCGCGCGGGGCGGCGAGACGATCAGCGCGCGCTGGCCGCGCCCGAGGGGGCAGAAGAGGTCCACCACCCGCATCGCCGTCTCCTCGGGGGCCGTCTCGAGGACGTAGCGGCGGTCCGGGTGCGTGACCGTCAACCGGTCGAACGGGACGACCTTCGCGAGGACCTCGGGCTCCTCGTGGTTCACGCTCTCGACGTGCACGAGTGTCGGGTACCGCTCGCCGGGCCGCGGGGCCCGCGCGGTGCCGCTGACGAAGTGCCCGACCGTGAGGCCGAGCTTGCGCACGACGCCGACGGGCACGTACGGGTCGAACGGGCCGACGTAGTAGCCGTGGGCCGCGGTGCGCAGGAAGCCGAAGCCCTCGGGCACCAGCTCGAGCACGCCTTCGGTCTCGTACGTCGGCGGCTCCGGGGCCGCGGGCTGGTGCTCGAGCAGGCGGTAGAGCAGGTCCGGGCGCCGCTCGCCCGGCCGGGCCTCGAGCCCGACCTCGGTCGCGAGCGCGGCGAGGACGTCGTCGCCGAAGCCGTCGAGCGCGGCCACGTGCAGGTCGCCGCGGCGCACCGCGTCGTAGACCTGCCGCGCGGTGGCCCCGGGCGGCGCGGTCCGCGGCGGGCCGTCGTCGTCGAGGGGCTCGAAGTCGTCGTCGTCGTCGTCGCCGTCGTCCGGCGCGAACTGGTCGTCGTCGGGGAGCGGCGGGATCGACGGCCGTGGCGGGTGCGCCGACGGCGTGGACGCCGAGGGCACGTCGGCGATGGGCTCCCAGCCCTCCTCGTCCGTCGGGAGCGACGGGACCGGCCCGCGCGCGGGCTCGACGGCCTCGCCGGTCATGGGCACCCAGCCGTCCTCGTCGAGCGGGAGCGGCGGAGGCCGCGGGGCGGGCGGCGCCTCGACGCGGGGCGGCCCGGCGGGCGGTCGTTCGGCGGCCTTCGCGGGGAACGCGGGGGCGACGGCGTCGGACGCCGCCGCGGGCCGGGCCTCGCGTGCCGGGGCGGGGGACGCGGGCTCCCGCGGGGCGGGCGCCGCGGGCGCGTCCGCCGGCGCCGCCGCGCGCGCGGCGGACCGACGGCGGGGCGCGGCCGGGCGCGCGTCGGGCGCGGGGGCCTCGGCGGGGGGCGGCGGCTTCGGCGCCTCCTTCGCGGCGGCGGCTCGGGGGGCCGGCGCGTCGGCCTTCTTCGCGGCCGAGCGCGCGGGCGCCGGCTTCGCGGGGGCCTCGGCCTTCGCGGCGGCGCGCGGCGCGGGCTCCTTCTTCGCGGGGGCGCGAGCGGCGGCCTTGGTCGGTCGGGCCTCGTCGCGGTCCTTGTCCTTCGCGGCGGGCTTCGACGCCTTCGCGGCCGACGGCCGCCGCGCCGCCGCCTTCTTGGGGGCGGGCGCGTCGGCCGCGGGCTTCTTCTTCCGCGGGGTCCCGTCGGAGCCGGTCGCGCGCGGCGTCATCGGCGGTCCTAGGCGCCGAGCGCGCGGAGCGCGGCCTCGACCTGCGTCTCGAGCGCGTCGAGGGTGCCGCCGTTGTCGAGCACGACGTCGGCGCGGGCGCGCTTGCGGTCGAGCGGGGCCTGGGCCGCCTCGCGCTTGCGGACGTCGTCGGGCGTCAGCTTCAGCCGCTCGCGGGCGCGGGCGAAGCGGACCGCGTCGGGGGCGTCCACGAACCAGAGCGTGTCGCAGCGGCGGTCGAGGCCGACCTCGATGAGGAGCGGCACGTCGAGGAGCAGGAGCGGCGCGCCCTTGCCCATGCGGTGGTCCTCGATCGCGTCCTCGATCTTCGCGGTCACGGCGGGGTGCGTCAGGCGCTCGAGCGCGCGGAGGACCGACGCCACGTCGAAGGCCTTCGCGGCGATGGCCTTGCGGTTCGGGGTGCGGTCGGGGTTGACCGCCCAGGCGCCGAGGGCCTCGGCGAGCCGGCCGTCGCGGGCGCAGACGTCGAGCGCCTCGCGGGCGAAGGCGTCCGCGTCGATCACCGACGCCTTCACCCGGCGGGCGACGGCGGCGGAGACCGTGGACTTCCCCGACCCGATCCCGCCGAGCAGCCCGACGATCGCGCGGCGCACCGGCAGCCCGCTGGCCTTCGCGGGGGCCGCGGCCGGCTTCGGCGCGGCGGCCTTCTTCGGCGCCGCGGTCTTGGCCGCCGGGGCGGCCTTCTTCGGGGCCGGCGCGGCCTTGGCCGGGGCGGCCTTCGCGCCGCGGGGGGCGGCGGCCGGGGTGGGAGCGGGCTTGCCGGGACGGTCGGTTCGCTTCACGGGGACCTCCTCGGGAGGGGGCGGACGGGATCGTGCGGGGTCGGGAGCCGAGCGGACGGAGCGTGACGTGGCGTTCGGAAGGGGCGCGGCGACGTGCCCAGAGAGAGAGAGGAGAGAGAGAGGATGCGCTCCGCGGGGGACGGCCGAGGCGACCGGGGGCCGTGCCGGGGGGCGGGGGTCCGAAGGTTCCCTGGGGTGAGAGGCCGGGTGAGGGGCCTAGGGAGGGTGAGGGGGCCCTAGGCGGGACGAAGGGGGTCTCGGGCGCCGTGGGGACCGCACGCCGGGCCGAGGAAGGGAGGCCCGAACGCAGGGGCTCACGTCGGTGCGGGCGCGCGGACCGGAGACCGGAGGCGCCGGGGCCGAGGCCCGTACCATAGGCTCCGCGCCGTCCGGGTCAAGGGGGGCGGCGGTGTTCGGCGACGGCTCCCCCCGGGGGGGAGTTCTTCGTTTAGGTTTGACGCGTGCGGCGGGCGGTTGGTACGCTCCGCGCACCTGTGACAGGCTGTCACCGCTCGGGAGGGTTGCCCGACGGCGGCGACACGGCTCGCCGTGTTCGTCAGCGGCTTCGTCACGGGAACGTCACGGATTCGGGACGCGACCGTGCTCGGGGCTGACCGGCCCCGACGGCGCGACCTTCGGAGACCTGCGATGCGCCACCAGGAACGCGGCCTCTCGGTGTGGCCGTTCGTCATCTGCCTCGTGCTGACGCTCATCTTCGGCTTCCTCTGGTACAGCGAGAAGTCGGATCGCGAGAAGCTCGCCGAGCAGCGCACCGCCGCCGTGAACGACGCGGTGAAGGCGCGGGAGGAGACCCAGGCGTGGGCGGACTACGCCGCGGCGGTCACCGACGTCGTCGGCTACGGCACGAAGGTCGTGAACGGCAAGAACGTGACCGACCCCGAGAAGGTCAAGGCCGACATCGACCCGGCGAACGCCGCCGGCGCGCTCGGCAAGTTCGCCGCCAACGCCAAGATCGTCGCCGCGCGCGGCGTGTTCCCGGCGAAGGCGGGCGGGATCGACGGCAAGGAGTCGGGCGTCGTGGCGCTGACGGCCGAGTTCAAGCAGAAGATCGCCGACGCCGAGGCCGCGTTCCCCGGCCCGGTCCCGGCCCAGCCCGACGACGCCGACGACGCCGCCGGCATGGCGAAGTGGAAGTCGGACAAGGACGCCTGGGACGCCAAGTACAAGGCCTACCAGGAGAAGCTCGACGCCGTCTCCAAGACGAACGACTGGCCGGTCTACCGCGCCGTGATCGGCGCCATCGGCCTCTTCGACGCCGACCAGACGCAGACGGTCACGTACTCGCTGTTCGTCAAGCCGACGGCCGAGACGGTCGAGGAGATGCTCAAGACGCCGGCCACCGTGGCGGCCGCCTACAACGCGATCATCAAGGAGCGCGTCGAGGCGCTGATGTCGGACCTCAAGAAGGCCAAGGAAGAGGTCGCGAAGGGCCTCGCCCAGATCAGCAGCACCGACGCCGCGACGCCGGGCCTGACCGAGCAGCTCGCCAAGGTCCAGCAGGAGCTCGCCGACACGACGAGCAAGCTGCAGGCCGAGGCCGCCGCCGCCCGCACCGCCCTCGAGGCCGAGCGCGTCGCGAAGACGACCGCCGAGAACGAGGCGTCGAAGGAGAAGCAGGACCGCAAGACCGAGGTCGCCAGCCTCAGCCAGAAGCTCAAGGCCGAGGAGGACGCGCGCCTGATGATGAAGCAGAAGCGCGACATCGAGATCGAGCGCGACGACGTGGACGGCATCATCCTCGCCGCCGACAACAACCTCGAGATCGCGTACGTCAACCTCGGCTTCGCGGACAAGGCCTACGCCGGCCTGAAGTTCCAGGTCTCGTACTTCGGCCGCGGCATGATCCGCACGCCGAAGGGCACCGTGGTCATCACGAAGGTGCTCGACCAGCACTACTCGCAGGCCCGCATCGTCGGGCTCGTCGACGGCGAGCGCCCGATCTCCAAGGGCGACATGGTCAGCAACCCCTTCTACAAGAAGAGCGAGCGCCTCAAGATCGTCGTCGCCGGCGTGCTCCGGAAGTACCCGAAGAGCGTGGCGGCCGACCGTCTGCGCACGATGGGCACCGACATCCAGGACGCGATCGACGCGAACACCGACTACGTCGTGATCCCGGACTCGATCAAGGTCCCGACCGCGGGCGCCGCCCCGGCCGAGGGCGATGCCGCCGGCGCCCAGAGCGAGTACGACCGCCTCGCGGCGCTCGCCAAGTCGTTCGGCGCGACGCTGATCACCGAGAAGCTGCTCGAGGCCTTCCTCGACTTCTGATCGTCGGTCCCCCGATCGTCCCTCGCGCGCCCGGCGGTCCCCGACCGCCGGGCGCGCGGCTTTTGCGGCCCGGCGCGCCCCGCCGCCGGGTCCGAGCGGGACGCCCGCGGCGCGCCGCCCGGCCGTCCGTGGGGTTCAATGGACGCGATGCCCGAGCCGACGCCCCCGCCGCCGACGGACGCCGACCCGGAGGCCTCGCTGCCGCGGATGACGCTGGGCGAGCACCTCGACGAGCTGCGCCGCCGCGTCGGCCGGTCGGTGCTCGCCGTGGTGGTGGCGACGGTCGCGGCGTTCTTCTTCAACGACGCGCTCTGGAGCCAGGCGGTCGCGCCCTACAACGAGGCGATGGCCGCGGCCGGGGCCGACGGGAAGCTCTCGAGCCTCTCCCCCCTCGACGGCTTCATCCAGCCGTTCAAGCTCGCGTTCATCGTCGCGATCGTGGTCGTGTCGCCGTACGTCCTCTGGCAGATGTGGGGCTTCATCGCCGCCGGGCTCTACGCCCACGAGAAGAAGGCCGTGCGCGTCTTCTTCCCGGCGTCGCTCGTGCTGTTCGGCGCCGGCGTCGCCACGGCGTTCCTCGTGGTGCTGCCGGTCGGGCTCCGGTTCCTCATCGGCTTCGGCCAGTCCCACGGCATGGGCAGCAGCTTCGCGGTGGGGGAGTACCTCTCGCTCGGGCTCTCGCTGCTGTTCGGCCTCGGCATCGCCTACCAGCTGCCCATCGTCATGGTGTTCCTGCAGGCGATGGGCATCGTCGAGCGCGAGACGCTCCGCAAGGGCTGGCGCGTGGCGGTCCTCACCGCGTTCGTGCTCGCCATGGTCCTCACGCCGGACCCGTCGCCCGTCTCGCAGACGATCATGGCCGGCCCGCTGGTCGGCCTGTACTTCCTCGGCGTGTGGGCCGGCCGCTTCGTGGGGGAGCGCCGCGAGCGCTTCACGCTCCTGCGCGCGTGGCCGCTGCTCGTCGCCTTCGTCGCGCTGGTGGCGCTGTTCGTCTACCGCCGCGACCTGCGCGACCTCGTGCCCTCGGGCGCGACGCCGACGGCGGCCCCGGCCCCCGCCCCGCCGGCCCCGGCCCCGGCGCCGCCGGCGCCCGGCGCGCCGAAGTGACGCCGTGCTGACCGTCGCCCTCGTCTCGACCGGCCACGAGGTCCTGCGGGGGCACACGGTCAACACGAACGCGTCCTGGCTCGCCCGCCGCGCGACGGAGGCCGGCGCGAAGGTCACCTCGGTGCGCACCGTCGGCGACGACCTGCCGGACCTCGTCGCCGCGCTGCGCGACGCGCTCGCCGAGGCCGACGACGTCGTCGTCACGGGCGGCCTCGGGCCCACCGAGGACGACCGCTCGCGCGACGCGCTCGCCCGCGTCCTCGACGTCCCGCTCGAGGACGACGCCGACGCGCGCGCGATCGTCGCGCGCTACTTCGCGCGCAGCGGCCGGCCCGCCGTCGCCATGCAGTGGCGGCAGGCCCTCGTCCCGCGCGGCGCGCGCCCCCTCGACAACGACCAGGGCACCGCGCCGGGGATCGTCGCGGCGACGGGCGGCCGCACGGTGTTCCTGCTGCCGGGCCCGCCGCGCGAGATGCGCTCGATGTTCGACCGCGAGGTGCTCCCGCGCTGGCGCGCGCGCGGCACCCTCGACGCCGTCGCGTCGCGCGTCGTCTGGACGGCGGGGGCCCCCGAGAGCGAGGTCGCCGGCGCGATCGAGGACCTCATGCGCGCCCCCGAGCCGGTCGTCGGGACGCACCCCGACGACGGCGAGGTCGCGGTGCGCCTCCTCGCGCGCGGCGACGACGCCGCGGCGCGCGCCGACGCGGCCGTCGCCGAGATCGTGCGCCGCCTCGGCGCCCACGTCGTCTCGACCGACGAGGCGACGCGCGTCGAGCACGCCGTCGTGGCCGCGCTCGCCGCGCGCGGCCTCGTCGTCACGACGGCCGAGTCCGTGACCGGCGGCCTCGTCGCGCGGATGCTCTGCGAGGTCCCCGGCGCGAGCGCCGTCTTCCGCGGCGGCTGGGTCACCTACAGCGACCGGTGGAAGGCCCGCGAGCTCGGCGTCCCGGAGGCGCTGCTCGCGACCCACGGCGCGGTGTCGGCGCCCGTGGCCCGCGCGATGGCGCTCGGCGCCCGCGCGCGCGGCGACGCCGACCTCGCCGTCGCGACGACGGGCGTCGCCGGGCCCGGCCCCGACGACCGCGGCGTCGCGCAGGGGACGGTGTTCGTCGCGGTCGCCGCGCGCGACGACGCCGACGCCGACGTGCGCGAGCTCCGCCTCCCGCTGCCGCGCGAGGTCGTGCAGCGGCGCGCGGCGGTCGTGGCCCTCGACCTCGTGCGGCGTCGCCTGCGGACGTGACGGGGCGACGGAGGGGGGGCGCGACGCGAGGCCCGCGCGGGGGGCGGTCGCGCGCCGTGGGCCCGTGACGCGACGCCGGACGCCCGCAGGTCGGCGTCCGCGGGTGGGGCCGGCGGGCGCGGCGTGGCTGCCCGACGTGGATTCGAACCACGACTAAGAGATCCAAAGTCTCCGGTGCTACCGTTACACCATCGGGCAATCGCCGGATCGTACCCGGCGCCCCCCGTGGGCCCCACCCTCCCGCCCGGACGCCCCCTCCTCCCGGAGGTGTGGGTAGCCTAGGCCGGTCCTCGGAGGTGACCCATGGGCCGACTGCTCGCGTTCCTGCTCGGTGGCCTCGCGCTCGCCCTGTACGCGCCGCCGCTGTTCCTGACCGACTCGAACCTCGCCAGCTACCAGAAGTGGTGCAACGACCAGCTCGGCGACGAGTGGTACGGCAAGCTGTTCGGCGCCCCGAAGACCAAGGGCGACGTCGCCGCCGACGGCAAGGTCGCCGCCGACCGCCCGGCCACGGCGACCGTCCTGCCGGGCGTCTTCGCCGGCCTGGCGCTCGTCCTCCTCGCGGTCCGCGGCCGCGACCACGGCGGGTACGGCCCGAGCTGACCCCCGCGTCGCCGGCGGCGGCGGCGCGTCCGCCGGCCGGCGACCCGGGCCCCGCCCCGGTGGGCCCCGTGCGCCCCCGGGATGCCGGGGGCCCCCGGGTCACGACGGGCGCCGGTCGCCCGGTCCCTGGCCGTGCCGCAGGGCCGCATCCCGGGGGGGTCCCCCCGGATCGATCGGCCGCCGGGCCTCGCGGTCCGTCCCCTCGAGCGCCGCCCGGAGCCGTGGCGCTCGGAGGTTGGCGAGGGAGGCGGGCACCGCGTACCGTGTCGGCCCGCATGAAGACGCGCACCCCCTCCGGCGACCCCGCTCCCACCGCTCTGGCCGCGCTCGTGCTCGCCGCCGGCAAGGGCACCCGTCTCCCGGGCGCCGGCCCGAAGGTGCTGGTCGACTGCCTCGGCGCGCCGATGCTCGAGCACGTGCGCCGCGCCGTCGCGTGCCTCGAGCCCAAGGAGACGGTCGTCGTCGTCGGGCACGCGCGCGAGCTCGTGGTCCCGTGGCTCCACAAGCACTGGGCCGGGGCGAGGACCGCGGTCCAGGAGCCGCAGCACGGCACCGGCCACGCCGTGCGCCTCGCGCTCGCGGCGATCCCGCGGTTCGACGGCGACGTGATCGTCGCGTACGGCGACGTGCCGCAGGTCGAGCCGGACGACCTCCGCCGCCTCGTCGACGCGCACCGCCGGGCCCGCGCGGACGCCACCGTGCTCACCGGCGTCGCGACCGACGCCGGCCGGCTCGGGCGCATCGTGCGCGACCCGGCCACGGGCCGCCTGCAGCGCATCGTCGAGGCGCGCGAGGCGAGCCCCGAGGTCCTCACGCTGCGCGAGTTCAACACCGGGCTGTGCATCTTCGCCGCGGGGCCGCTGCGGCGCGCGGTCGCGGACCTGCCCCGCCACACGAACGGCGAGGAGTACCTCACGGACGCGATCGGCTACCTCGCGGCCTCCGGCGGCAAGGTCGAGACGGAGCGCGCCGCCGACGGGACCGCGCTGCTCGGCGTGAACACCCCCGCGGACCTCGCGGCCGCGGTGACGTCGCTCCGCCGGCGCATCGTGGGGCGCCACCTCGCCGCCGGCGTGCTCGTCGCCGACCCCGAGAGCACGGTCATCGAGCCCGACGTCGAGATCGCCGCGGGCGCGCGCATCCTGCCGTTCACCTACATCGGCCACGGCTGCAAGATCGGCCCGGAGTGCGTCGTGGGGCCGTTCGCGCACCTGCGCGGGGGCACCGTGCTCGAGAAGGGCGCGCAGGTCGGCAACTTCGTCGAGGTGAAGGCCTCGGTGCTCGCGTCCGGCGTGAAGGCGAAGCACCTGACCTACCTCGGCGACGCCGACGTCGGCGCCGACGCGAACATCGGCTGCGGCACGATCACCGCCAACTACGACGGCAAGCAGAAGCACCGCACGAGCATCGGCGCGGGCGCCCACATCGGCTCCGGCACCGTGCTGGTGGCGCCGGTGACGGTGGGGGCCGGCGCGCGCACGGGCGCGAACGCGGTCGTGACCGCGCGGCACGACGTGCCGGCGGGCTCGACCGTGGTCGGCGTGCCCGCCCGCCCGCTCGGGGCCGACGGCAAGGCGAAGGCGCCCGCCGCGAAGGCGAAGTCGGCGCCGGCGGCCGGCGCGAAGAAGGGGCGTGCGTCGTGATCTACGGGAACATCCAGGTCGTCGCGGGCAACGCGAACCCCAAGCTCGCCGACGCGGTCTGCCGCGACCTCGGCATCCCGCGCACGCCGGCGAAGGTCGAGAAGTTCCCCGACGGCGAGATCGACGTCCGCGTCGAGGACCACGTGCGCGGCAACGACGTCTTCGTCGTGCAGTCCACGTGCCCGCCGGTCAACGACAACCTGATCGAGCTGCTGCTGCTCGTGGACGCGCTGCGGCGCGCCTCCGCGGGCCGCATCACGGCCGTCGTCCCGTACTTCGGCTACGCCCGCAAGGACCGCAAGGACGAGGGCCGCGTGCCGATCTCGGCCAAGCTGGTCGCCAACCTCCTCGTGACCGCGGGCGTCCACCGCGTCGTCACGATCGACCTGCACGCCGCGCAGATCCAGGGCTTCTTCGACATCCCGGTCGACCACCTGTACTCGTCGCAGGTGATCTCCGAGCACTTCAAGAAGCTCCAGATCCCCGACCTCATGGTCGTGGCGCCCGACGTCGGCTCGGCCAAGATGGCGCGCGGTTACGCGAAGCGCCTCGGCGGCGACCTCGCGATCATCAACAAGCGCCGCATCAAGGCCGACCAGACCGAGGTCACCGAGATCATCGGCGACGTCGCGGGCCGCAACATCCTGCTGATCGACGACATGATCTCGACGGGCGGCTCCATCACCGAGGCCGCGAAGGCCTGCCGCCGGGCCGGCGCGAAGGACGTCTACATCGCGGCGACCCACGCGGTCCTCTGCGGGCAGGCGCGCGAGAAGCTCGAGTCCTGCGGCGCCAAGGAGGTCGTGCTCACCGACACGATCCCCGTGGACACCGTCGGCGTCGAGGGGCTCTTCCACGTCCTGTCGGTGGGCCCGCTGCTCGCCGACGCGATCGACCGCGTCCACCACGAGCGGTCGGTGTCGGCCCTCTTCTCCCGCCGCGAGGAGGGGATGTCGTAGTCCCCGGGACGCGGGGTCCCGGGCCCGCGGGCGCCTCGGCCCGGGGGGCCCGGCGGCCGCCGGGCCTCGCGTCCCCGGACCCCCGACCGCCTCCCGCCCCGCCGGGTCGCGGCCGTCCACCGGGGGGGGATCCCGGCGTCTCCGGGGCCTCTCGCCGCGTCCGTCCGCGGGATCGCTTCGGCGCAAACGGGACGCCGGGCCGTTCGAGCGGTACGTTCCCCCGCTTCCGGAGCGCTTTCATGGAATTCATCCAGCTTCAGGTTCAGCGTCGCGACTCGAAGGGCACCACGGCGTCCCGCCGGCTGCGCGCCGAGGGCAAGATCCCGGCCGTCCTGTACGGCCTGGGCCGGCCGAACGCCGACCTCACGATCGACAACGAGGAGCTCGAGTCCTTCCTGCACTCGGGCAGCAAGCTCGTCGAGCTGACCCTGGGCACGCTGAAGCAGCAGGCGATCCTCCGCGAGGTCACCCACGACCCGCTCACGGACGAGACGCTGCACGTCGACCTCGTCCGCATCGACGAGCACCACGAGATCGAGGCCGAGGTCGAGGTGCAGTTCAAGGGCCTCGCGAAGGGCACGCTCGAGGGCGGCCTGTTCGAGGCGGTCCTCACCGAGGTCGCGGTGCGCTGCACGCCGGCCAAGCTCCCGAAGGCGATCGTCGTGGACATCACGGCCCTCGTCGTCGGCAGCGCGATCATGGTGAAGGACCTGGCGCTGCCCGCGGGCGTGAAGGTGCTGCACCACAAGCCCGACGACCACGTCTGCCACGTCGTGACGCCGAAGGTCGTGGTGCTCGAGCCGACGACGGCCGAGGCCGGCCCGGCCGAGCCCGAGCGCATCGGCGGCAAGAAGCCCGAGGAGGGCGCGGAGGCCGAGGCGGCCGCCGGGGGCAAGGCCGCGGCCGCGCCCGCGAAGAAGGACGAGAAGAAGGACGCGAAGAAGTAGCCCCGTCCGCGGGGCGCTTCGCCGCCAGGTGCCCGCACGCCCATGGCCCCGACCTCGCCGGGAAGCGGGCGTGCCGACGCCGTGGCCCGCTGCGTGGTCGTGGGGCTCGGCAACCCGGGCCCCGAGTACGTCGGGACCCGGCACAACGTCGGGTTCGAGGTCCTCGACGTCCTCGCCCGGCGCTGGAAGGCCGAGTTCGAGCCCAACAAGCTCGTCCAGGGCCACGTCGCGACGGCGTTCCCGCCGGGCCTGCCGGTGGACCGCGTCCGGCTCGTGAAGCCGATGACGTACATGAACCTGTGCGGCCCGTCGTACGCGAAGGCGCTGAAGGTCTTCGAGTCGGAGGTCGCCGGGGCCCTCGTCGTCGTCGACGACTTCATGATGGACTTCGGGCGGCTGCGGTTCCGGGCCGACGGCAGCAGCGGGGGCCACAACGGCCTGAAGTCGATCGAGGGGGCGGTGGGGGCCGGGTACCCGCGGCTCAAGGTCGGGATCGGGACGCCGCCGAACGGCCGCGACCCGGCCGACTTCGTCCTCTCGCGGTACGCCGCCGTCGAGCGGAAGGAACTGCCGTTCCTGCTCGAGGAGGCCGCCGACGCGGTCGTCACCTGGCTCGTCGCCGGGATCGACAAGGCCATGGAGCGCCACAACCGCAAGAAGGAGTAGCCCCCCCCGGGCGGGGGGCGGTGGCCCCGGACGCGCCCCCGGGGGCCGTCCTGGGCCCTGCGGCAAAGGAGGGCGTCGGTCGCCCCGTTGGGTACGATCCGCCCTTCGTCCCGTCTTTCAGCCCGGAACCCAAAGAAGACCCCGCCCCTCGGGGACCTGACGCATGAAGACCCGCGAGTACGAGGCCATGTTCCTGCTCGACAACGCCGCTGCGGTGGCGGACTGGGACGGCACGTCCGGTATCGTCGACCAGCTCCTCACCAAGTACGGCGCCGAGATCGTCCAGAAGGAGAAGTGGGACGAGCGCAAGCTCGCCTACGAGATCCGCGGGCACAAGCGCGCGACGTACTACCTCGTCTACTTCAAGGCCGCGTCCGACGTGCCGGCGAAGGTGACCAACGACGCCGCGCTCAACGACAAGATCGTCCGGATGCTGATCCTGACGCTCGAAGAGCCCATCGCCGACCACATCAAGAAGCGGGCGGAGGAGCGTGAGCGCCTGGCGGAGGAGAGCCGCAAGGCCAGCCTCGCCGCCGGCTGGGGCGCCGACGACCGTCCGCGCCGCCGTCGCGACGACGAGGACGGTGGCGAGGTGTTCGAGGTGCCGGACGTCCCGGAGCTCGCCGAAGAGACGTAGTCCCGAGGCCCCCATCGCGAGCCCCGCGCGGGCTCGCCGCGGCCTCGTCCCGAGGCCGCTCGACCCGGACCCGGGCGCTCCCGCGCCCCGCGCCGGGCGCGGACCCGAAAGCCCCTTCCCGGGGGCGACGCACGAAGGAAACGGAAGGTCGATCGCATGCCCCGCAACACGAAGCCGCCGAAGAAGAAGAAGAAGCTGAAGAAGGTCGTCGAGAAGGGCAAGTGCCGCTTCACGAAGGCCCGCGTCGAGGCGATCGACTACAAGGACGTCGCGACGCTCCAGAAGATGGTCAGCGCCCAGGGCAAGCTGTACGGGCGCAAGCGCACCGGCACGATGGCCCACTTCCAGCGCAAGCTGCAGGCCGCCGTGAAGCGCGCGCGGTTCCTGGCCCTCCTGCCCTTCGTCGCCCGCTGACGCCGAGGATCCCATGGCTGCCAACGTCCAAGTCCTGCTCCGTCGTAGCGTCGAGGCCGTGGGCCGCGTGGGCGAGGTCGTCCGCGTGAAGCCCGGCTTCGCGCGCAACTACCTCTTCCCGTACGGCATCGCGGTCCTCCCGACGAAGGAGAACCTGCGCCTCGTCGAGAAGGACAAGGCGGTCGAGGCGGCGGAGGAGGCCGAGAAGGCCAAGCTCCGCGCCGAGATGCTCGTCAAGCTCGCCGCCGCGTCGGTCAGCATCGAGGTGAAGAGCAACCCCGAGGGGCACCTCTTCGGCTCGATCGGCGCCGCGCAGGTCGCGCAGGGCCTCGCCGCGCAGGGCTTCGCCGTCGAGGAGAAGCACGTGCGGATGGAGCCGGTCAAGCAGCTCGGCGAGTACGAGGTGGTGATCCACCTCGCCGCCGACGCCGAGACCAAGATCAAGCTCTGGGTGCTCGACGAGGTCACGAAGAAGGCCTCGAAGGCCGACCCGGAGGCCGAGAAGGCCGCGGCCGAGAAGGCCGCCGCGGAGAAGGCCGCGGCCGAGGCGCCGAAGGGTGCCAAGGCCGCGAAGAAGCCGGCCAAGTAAGGCCCCGTCCCGCCGACGCGAGGCCCGCGCCCCGATCGGGGTGCGGGCCTCGCGTCGTTTCGGGGCGACCCGGAGCGCGGCGGCCGCGGGTCGCGGTCCGGCGCCGGCGGGTCGGCCAGCGGCGTCGGGTGGCCCGGGTCGTGGTCGCGGACCGGCGGAACCGCGGCGGCCACCGGGCCTCGCGGTCCCACGCCCGGAGGTCGGCGCCTTCCGCCCGGGGATCGGCCGCGCTCCGCCGCGCCGTCGGGATCCCCTTGTCGGCGCGCAGAAAATGCTGTAACTATATGGCAGTTATGGAGTTACGTCGCTCGACTGTGCGTTTCCGGTGGATCGTCGGCGGACAACCGGTGGAAAACCGGTGGGCGTCGGGGTCCTCGGTGCCCATCGACGCGCGCCGTCCCTCCGATCCGCCGCCCCCCCGGACCCGCCCCCTGGCCCCCCCTGCCCCGACAGTGGGGGTTCCCCCGACCGCCGAAAGGGAACCCGCGTGATCGAGCGCGTCGCCCCGCCCCCGTCCGAGACGGGGGTCCTCCTCCGCGTCCCGCCCCACAGCCTCGAGGCCGAGACCTCGCTGCTCGGCGCCCTGCTCCTCGACCCCGAGGTGATCGGGGTCGTCGCGCCGCTCCTGACCCCCGACGACTTCTACCGCTCCGCCCACGGGAAGCTGTTCGAGGTCATCCGCTCGCTGTTCGACCGCGGCGAGCCGTCCGACGCGCTGATCGTGCTGCGCGAGTGCGAGCGGCTGAAGATCCTCGACGAGATCGGCGGGCGCGAGTTCCTCGCGTCGCTCGCGCGGTCCGTGGCGACGGCCGCCAACGCCGAGCACTACGCGAAGATCGTCCGCGAGAAGTCGATCTCGCGCGGGCTGATCCGCGCGGCCATGGAGATCCAGCGGTCGGCCTACGACGAGGAGGGGCGCGGCAACGAGCTGCTCGAGAAGGCCGAGCACCTCGTCTTCGAGCTCGCCCGCACGAAGGACATGGGCGCCGCGACGAGCGTGCGCGACCTCATCGAGGAGGCCTTCCACGAGCTCGGCGACCGCGACCAGGTCGCGTCGGGCGTGCCCACCGGCTTCACCGAGTTCGACCAGCTGACGACCGGCCTGCACGCGGGCGAGCTCGTGATCGTGGCCGGCCGCCCGTCGATGGGCAAGACGACGTGGGCCATGAACGTGGCCTACAACGTCGCCGTCGAGGCCGGGCGCGGCGTGGCGGTGTACGCCCTCGAGATGAGCAAGCAGCAGATCGCCAAGAACATCCTGGCGGCGCGCGCCGAGGTCCCGGCGCAGAAGCTGCGCGGCGGGCGGTTCCTCTCCGACGAGGAGTTCGCGCGGCTCACCGACGCGGCGAACCCGCTGATGCAGGCCCCGCTGTTCATCGACGACTCGCCGGGCCTCAACCCGACGACGCTCCGCGCGAAGGCGCGCCGCCTCAAGCAGAAGCACGACATCCAGCTGATCGTGATCGACTACCTGCAGCTGATGGAGGGCGGCGCGGGCAAGAAGACCGACAGCCGCCAGGAGGAGATCTCGTACATCTCCCGGTCGCTCAAGATGCTCGCGCGCGAGCTGCGCGTGCCGATCATCGCGATCTCGCAGCTGAACCGCGCCGCCGAGACCCGCGAGGACCACAAGCCGCGCCTCTCCGACCTCCGCGAGTCGGGCGCCATCGAGCAGGACGCCGACCTCATCTGCTTCCTCTACCGCAAGCACTACTACACGAAGGCCGAGAGCGACCGCGGGCTCGCCGAGATCATCGTGGCGAAGCAGCGCAACGGGCCCACGGACTCGGTGCAGCTCGTCTTCCTCGACCAGTTCATGCGGTTCGACAACCGGCACTTCGGGTCCGAACCGCCCCGCTGACCGGGTCCGCCGACCGTCGTCGGGGCGGCGGCGGGTCCGGGCGGGCGCGGTCGGGGGCGGTCGATGGGGGGGGACGCGAGGCCCGCGCGGGGGGCGGCGGCCGCGCGCGGGGTTTCCGGGTGAAACCTCGCGGCGCGGGGCGGCCCCCCCGGAGAGCAACCTGCGGCCGGGCGTCCCTCGTCGGGTAGGATGCGCGCTTCCGCATGGGTGGTGGGCGGCGACGGGCACGCGCGTGCCCGGTGCGGGCCCCCGGTCGTCCGAGCACCGGTCGCGGGGCCCTGGGCCTCGACACCGACCTCGGCCACGTCCGGTCCGGGAACGGGTCGCGTGTCCGGGAGGTCAGTGTTTGTGAGCTTGGGTCGATCTGACGGGCCGAGGTCGCCGCAGGGAGCATGGCTCCGCCGGGCCGCCGTCGGCGCGCTGGCGGGAGCCGTCGGGCTGATGTCGGTCGTCGGTTGGATGTCGTCCGACCGCGCGATGGCCGACGATTCCCTCCCGCCGCCTCGTCGCCGGGGCGCGCCGCCGGATCCCGCGCCGGTCCCGGCGCCTGCGCCCACGCCGGTTCCCACGCCGGCCCCCGTGCCGACCCCGGCGCCGGTCCCCGTGCCGACGCCGGTGCCCGCGCCGGTTCCGGCGCCGCAGCCGACGCCGGTCCCGGTCCCGACTCCTGCGCCGGTCCCGACCCCGGTACCGGTCCCGACGCCGCAGCCGACGCCGATGCCGGAGTCCGTCCCGTCGAACGCCGCGCCCCGCAGCGGGACGCAGATCGTCCGCAAGATCGAGTTCGAGGGGAACACCGCGTACGCGGCCGAGAGCATCCGGCTGAAGATGCGGCTGAAGGAGGGGCGTCCGTTCGACCCCTCGCTGCTCGACCTCGACACCGCGATGCTCTACCAGTTCTTCCAGGAGGTCACGATCGACCTCCGGGACGTGCCGGGCGGCGTCGCGCTGAAGTTCGTCGTCTCCGAGAACCCGGTCGTCCGCGACCTCGTGATCAACGGCCTCGAGGCGATCAAGCGGGAGGAGATCGAGGCCCTGCCCCTGCGGACGCGCGTCGGCTTCCCGCGCGTGCAGCGCAACCTCGACCTCGACCGCGAGGACGTCGCCGCGGCCTACCGCCGCCGCGGCTACGCGTTCGCGACCGTCGCCAGCCCGGTCTACGAGGAGCGCCTCCCGACCGGCGGCCTGCGCGTGGTCTTCACCGTCGTCGAGGGCCCGCAGGTCAAGGTGGACGAGGTCGTCCTGCGGGGCAACGCGTCGGTGCCGCGCAAGCGCCTGCTCGACGCGATGCAGACCAAGACCTCGAAGTTCCTGTCGTCGCAGTACTTCAACGAGGAGACGCTCCGCGAGGACGTGGTCGAGCTCCGGCGCGTGTACCGCGCGGAGGGCTTCCTCGACGCCGAGGTCGTGCTCGAGGACCTCCGGTTCTCCGACGACAAGTCCGCGGTCGTCGTCACGATCGCCTTCACCGAGGGCGAGCAGTACACGGTCGGCGACGTGAAGTTCGAGGTGAAGCGCGTCGAGTCCGGGCCGGGCATGCCCCCTCCCGAGGACCGCGCCTACTTCACGCAGGAGACGCTGCGCGGGCTCCTGGGCCTCGAGTCGGGCGCCGTGTACGCGGGCAAGACCGAGGAGAAGGGCCGGGACCGCATCAAGGAGGCCTACTTCGCGCGCAGCTACCTCGAGGCGCGCGTCGAGAAGGCCGAGCTGCGCCCGCGCGCCGACCGCCGCGCCGTCGACGTGGTCGTGCCCGTGTTCGAGGGCGACAAGTACCGCGGGGCCCGCGTGCAGATCGTCGGCAACGAGTACACGCGCGACAAGATCATCCGCCGCGAGATCACGGCCGCGCCCGGCGACTACGTCGACCGCAACGCGCTCGACCGCGGGCTCGCCCGCGTGCGCGGCCTGCGCTACTTCGACCGCGTGACGCGTCGCTTCGAGGACGTGATCGGCCCCGACGGCGCGCCGATCCCGGCCCAGAAGGACATCGTCTACGAGGTCGTCGAGGGCAAGACCGGCAAGCTCAACATCGGCGGCGCGATCTCCGACTCGGGCGGCCTCTCGGCCAACGTCCAGTTCCTCAAGAAGAACTTCGACATCGCCCGTCCGCCGCGCTCGTTCGACGACCTCGCCTCCGGCCGGGCGTTCACCGGCGCCGGCCAGTCGCTCGACATCTACCTGCAGCCCGGCACGGTCGTCAGCAGCTTCGGCGTGGACTTCGGCGAGCCGCGCCTGTTCGGCACGCGCCTCGGGCTGCGCGTCGGCGCGAGCAAGCGCATCGGCTTCCGCGAGTCGTACCGCGAAGACATCATGGGCTACTACGTGCGGCTGTCGCACCCGGTCTACGAGTCCGAGGACGACCGCTGGCAGCTCGACGCCGGCCTGACGTGGCGGCAGGAGCTGCGGGCCATCCGCGACGTGCGCGACGGTGCGGTCCCGGGCGTCTTCCTGTTCGAGGGCGAGCGCGAGCTGCGGTCGATCGCGTTCAGCCTCGCGCTCCGCCACGTGGACGACCCCCTCCGCCCGGCCGACCGGATGACGACGACCTTCAGCTTCGAGCACGTCGGCGGCGTCCTCGGCGGCGAGCTCGACTACTGGCGCGCCGACCTCAACCACGACCAGCGCTGGAAGGTCGCCGAGGACGACCTCGGCCGCCGGTCGTGGCTGTCGCTGTCGGTCACGGGCGGCGTCGCGGACGCCTTCGGCGAAACCCCCGAGGTGCCGCCCTACTCCCGCTTCTACGCCGGCGGCCGCGACACCCTGCGCGGCTTCGAGTACCGGGGCGTCGGCCCGCACAGCAACGGCCGCCCGATGGGCGGCGAGTTCCTCCTGGCGGGCTCGGTGCAGTACGAGCGGCCGCTCCTCGAGGAGTTCCTGTCGGTCGTCGGGTTCGTGGACACGGGCACCGTCTCGACGTCGATCGCCGAGGGGACCGGCCCGTTCCGCGTCGCCGTCGGCGCCGGCATCCGCCTGCGGATCCCGGGGATCTTCACCGAGACGCCCATCGCGGTGGACTTCGCGGTCCCGCTCCGCAAGTACGGCGACGACGAGACCCGACTGATCTCGTTCTCGCTGACCCGCGACTTCTGACGGTCCTCCCCCGGGGGGCCCCCGATCGCCGTAGGCAACTCGCCCGCGGTCCTGGACAATCTCCCGCTTGCCGTTCGCGGCGTTCCTCGGTCCTTCCCCGGAGCCCCTCCATGCGACGCATCCCCCTCTCCGCGACCGTCCTCGGCCTCGCCGGCCTCGCCGTCGTCGGCCTGTTCTCGACCGGCCTCCTGGGCCAGCGGGCGGTCGTGGCCGCCCCCGGGGACGCGCCCCGCGTGGCCGTCGTGGACGTCTTCAAGCTCCTGAAGGACGCGCCGAGCCAGAAGGCCATCGACGCCAAGCGCAAGGCCGACCGCGACGCGGTCGAGGCGTTCAAGGAGGAGCAGGGCAAGAAGCTCCGCGGCCTCAACGAGGAGCTCGCCGGCCTCACGAAGTTCGACCCCCGCCGCCGCGGCCTCGAGGAGAACCTCGCCCGCGCGTCCGCGCTGGCCGAGTTCGAGGTGAAGTGGCGCGTCGCGCGCGCGGACGAGGACTACAGCAACGCCCTCGAGAAGCTGTACGCCGAGGTCCGCGGCACGATCCGCGAGGTCGCCTCGGCCAACGGCTACGCCCTCGTCATCGCCAAGACCGACGACGCGCTCAACCTCGAGCGCCCCAGCGAGTTCACGCTGTCGGTCGCGATGCGGCCGGTCCTGTACGCGGACCGCACGGTGGACATCACGGGCCTCGTCGCCGACCGCCTGGCCCAGGCGACGCCGCCGGCCCCGCCGGTGTCGCCGCCGGCCGCGCCCGCCCCGGGCACCGTCCCGCCGCCGCCCCCGTCGTCGCCGGGCTCGGTGCCGCCCTCCTCGCCGGGCATGCGCTAGGCGTCCCCGAGGACATGTCGCGGCCGCAGCGCACCGTACGACAGGACGCCGCCGTCCGGGGCGTGACGCTCCACGGCGGCACCGAGGTCGAGGTGCGCCTGCGTCCCGCGGCGGCCGACGCGGGCGTCGTCTTCGTCCGCAAGGACCTGCCGGGCGAGCCCCGCGTGCCCGCCGACGCGGCGCACGTCGTCGCCGGCGAGCACCGCACGGTGCTGCGCGGCGAGGACGGGGCCACCGTCGAGACGGTGGAGCACCTGCTCGCGTGCGCGACGGCCCTCGGCGTCGACAACTTCGTCGCCGAGCTCACGGGGCCGGAGCTGCCCGGGCTCGACGGGTCCGCGGCCGAGTACGTCGCGCTGTTCGACCGGGCGGGCGTCGTGGACCTCGCGGTCCCGCGCCGCACGCTGACCGTGGACGCGCCGCTCGACGTCACGTGGGAGGCGGCCGACAAGTGGTTCGCGGTGAGCCCGCGCGTCCCGGCCGCGGGGCAGGCGGGCCTGAAGGTGGCCTACACCTACGCCGCGTCCGACCACGCGCAGTCCGCGACCTTCGCCGTCGACCCCGACACCTTCCGCCGCGAGATCGCCCCCGCGCGGACGTTCGTGCTCGAGGCGCACATGAAGGCCGCGCTGGCCCGCGGCGAGGGCAAGGGCGCGACCCCCGAGAACACGGTGGTGCTGCTGCCCGGCGGCGGCACGCAGCGGCCCACGCGCTTCCCCGACGAGTGCGCGCGCCACAAGGTGCTCGACCTCCTCGGCGACCTGTTCCTCCTGGGGGGCGACCTCGTCGCGACCGTGCGGGCGCACCGCACCGGCCACCGCGAGAACGCCGCGCTCGTCGAGCGCCTCCGGGCCTCCGGCACGTTCGTCGCGGGCGACGCGGTCAAGCGCCCGGTGCTCGACCACGTGCAGATCCGGCGCGTCCTCCCGCACCGCTACCCGATGCTGCTCGTGGACCGCGTGGTCGAGATCGACGGCTTCCAGCGCGCCGTCGGCCTCAAGAACGTCACGCTCAACGAGCCGTACTTCGTCGGCCACTACCCGGAGCAGCCCATCATGCCGGGCGTGCTCCTCGTGGAGGCCATGGCGCAGCTCGGCGGCCTGCTCCTGCTCCGCAAGCTCGAGCTCACCGGCCGCCTCCCCGTGCTGCTGTCGATCGACCGCGTGAAGTTCCGCCGGGCCGTCGTGCCCGGCGACCAGGTCCGCCTCGAGGCCGAGACCGTCCGGCTCGCCTCCGGGCGCGGCCGCGTGCAGTGCCGCGCGCTCGTGTCGGGCGCGCTCGCCGCCGAGGCCCGCCTCAACTTCGCGCTGACGCAGGAGACCCGTCCGTGAAGCGCATCCACCCGACCGCCGTCGTGGACCCCGCGGCCGAGCTCGGCGACGACGTCGTCGTCGGCCCGCTCTGCGTGATCGACGGCCCCGTGAAGGTCGGCGCCCGCACCGTCCTCCACGCGCACGTCACCCTCATGGGGCACACCGTGATCGGCGAGGGGAACGTGATCCACGCGGGCGCGGTCCTCGGCGCGCCGCCGCAGGACCTCAAGTACGCCGGCGCGGTCACCCGCCTCACGGTCGGCGACCGCAACCAGATCCGCGAGCACGTCACGTTCCACGCCGGCACCGAGAAGGGCGGCGGGCTCACGACGGTCGGCAGCGACGGCATGTACATGGCCGGCTGCCACGTCGCCCACGACGGCCACGTCGGCAACGGCGTCATCATGGCGAACCACGTGCTGCTCGCCGGGCACGTCACGGTGGGGGACCGCGCGGTGCTGAACGGCGCGGCCGCCGCCCACCACTTCTCGTCCGTGGGCCGCCTCGCCTACGTCGGCGGGCTCTCGCGCATCGTCCGCGACATCCCGCCGTTCTCGATCGCCGAGGGCCACCCGCTCCGCATCCGCGGCGCCAACGTCGTCGGCATGCGCCGCGCCGGCTTCGCCGCCGACGCCATCGCCCGCATCCGCGACGCGATCCACCGCATCTTCGTCAGCGACCGCGAGCCCGCCCGCGTCGCGATGGAGCGCCTCGAGCAGGAGCACCGCGGCGACCCGCTCATCGCCGAGCTCCTCGAGTTCATCCGCCGCTCCGACCAGGGCCGCAACGGCCGCGCGAACGACCGCCGCGCCGGCGCGCCGCCCGCCCCGGCGCCCGCGGCCCCGCCCGCCGCCGGCCGGACGGCCTGACCGTGGCCGGCACCCGTCCCCTCCACCGCACGCCCAAGGTGGCCGTCGTCGGCGTGGGCGGCTTCGGCCGCCACCACGCCCGCATCTACGGCGAGCTCATGGCGCTCGGCGAGTGCCGCCTCGTCGGCCTCGTCGACCGCGACGTCGAGAAGGCGCGCCCGCACGCCGACGCCTGGGGCGTCCCGGTCGTCGCGCGGATCGAGGACCTCCCCGAGGCCCCCGACGCGGTCACCGTCGCCGTGCCCACGGTCTTCCACCGGACGGTGGCCGAGCCGCTGCTGCGCCGCGGCGTCCACTGCCTCGTCGAGAAGCCCATCGCCGCCACGTCCGACGAGGCCCGCCTCCTCGTCGAGGCCGCGCGCGCGGGCGGCGCCGTCCTCGCCGTCGGCCACGTCGAGCGCTTCAACCCCGTCATGACCGCCGTCGAGCGCCTCGGCATGAAGCCGCGGTTCCTCGAGGTCCACCGCCTCGCGCCCTACACCTTCCGCTCGGCCGACGTCGGCGTCGTCATGGACCTCATGATCCACGACCTCGACATCGTCCTGCACCTCGTCGGCGAGGAGCCGTCGGGCGTCGACGCGGTGGGGGTGCCGGTCATCGGGCCGCGCGAGGACATCGCGAACGCCCGCCTTCAGTTCCCGAGCGGCGCCGTCGCCAACGTGACCGCGAGCCGCGTCTCGCTCACCAAGATGCGCAAGGTCCGGGTCTTCGGCCCCGACGCCTACGTCTCCCTCGACTACGACAAGCGCCAGGCCGTCCTCGTCCGCACCACCGACAAGCTCGACGCCGTCCGCCGCGACCCCAAGGCCGCCGCCGCGGCCGCCGCCGCCGGGTCGGGCCTCGCGTTCACCGACTTCGTCCGCTCCGAGCTCCTGACCATCGACGAGGCCGAGCCGCTCAAGGAGGAGCTCCGGTCCTTCCTCGGGGCCGTCCGCGACGGCACGGCCCCCCGCGTGCCGGGCGAGCAGGGGGCCCGCGCCCTCACCCTCGCCGAGCGGATCCTCGCCTCGATCGGCGCCCGCCCGGGCGTCGCGGGCTGACCCGACCGGCGACCCCCGGGACCGCGAGGCCCGGTGCGCCGTAACTCGCGACCGGGCCTCGGGTTGTGGCCGTTCGGCCCCGCTTGACGGCCGGCGGTTCCCCCCTACACTCGCCCCTTCGGTCGCTGCAACCCGAACCATCCGGCAAGCCCCTCGTGCGGGGGCTCGGCGATCGCAACTCCGGAGTCCCCCCCTTGTCCCAGATCACCATCACCGAGCTCCTCGAGAGCGGCGTCCACTTCGGCCACCGTGCCAGCAAGTGGAACCCGAAGATGCGGCCGTTCATTCACGGCAAGCGCAACTCGATCCACATCATCGACCTCAAGGAGACGGTGAAGGGCCTGCTGCGGGCCTGCCACTTCGTCCAGGAGACGGCCGCCGAGGGCGGCAAGGTCCTCCTGGTCGGCACGAAGCGCTCCGCCCGCGACGCGGTCCGCGCGGTGGCCCAGCGGACGGGGATGCCGTACGTCACCGAGCGCTGGCTCGGCGGCACGCTGACGAACTTCCGCACGATCCGCTCGCGCCTCGACCGCCTGAAGGAGCTCGACGACCTCGAGGCCTCGGGCGTCGTGAACGCGCTCTCGAAGAAGCTCCAGGCGCGCCACTTCCTCGAGAAGAGCAAGATCCTGAAGAACCTCGAGGGCGTCCGCGGCCTGCAGGACCTGCCGGCGGCCCTCGTGATCGTCGACCCGGGCCACGAGCACATCGCCGTCGCCGAGGCCAACAAGACGGGCACGCCCTGCGTGGCGCTGCTCGACACCGACTGCGACCCGGACCTCGTCGACATCGCGATCCCGGGCAACGACGACGCCATGCGCTCGGTGCAGCTGATCCTCTCGCGCCTCGGCGACGCCATGGACGCGGGCCTCAAGAACTGGCAGGCGAAGGCGGCCGAGCTCGAGAAGATCGAGGCCGACAAGCGCAAGGTCGAGGAGGCCAAGCGGGCCGAGATGGACCGCCGCCGCCAGGTCGAGCAGGACTGGCAGAAGAAGCTCAAGGCCGAGGCCGAGGCCCGTCGCGCCCGCGCGAACACCGAGGCCGCGCTCCAGGCCCTCGAGCACGAGGCCGGCAGCCGCGAGGAGGGCGTCACGCGCCCCATCGAGGACGAGCCGGAGGAGAAGCCGTCGCGCGACGCCAAGGACGCGCCGGCCGGCGAGAAGCCCGCGGGCGACGCGCCCAAGGCCTGACGCCTCGGTACGCGAGGCCCGGCGCGCGCCGGGCCTCGCGTGCCTTCGACCCGACCGGTCGCGTCCCCCGCGACCGGTCGTCCCGGCGGGCGCCGCCGGACCCTCTTTGCCCCGCCCGTCGTCCCGCGCCCCACCGATCCGATCCCCGACTCCCGACCCCCGCAGGTTCCCCCCATGTCGAACGAAGAGATCTCCGCCAAGCTCGTGATGCAGCTGCGGGCCGCCACCGGCCTGCCGATGATGAAGTGCAAGGAGGCCTTGCTGGCCAACGACAGCAACTTCGAGAAGGCCGTCGAGTGGCTCCGCAAGAAGGGCCTCGAGACCGCCGCGAAGAAGGCCGACCGCGTGATGAAGGAGGGCCGCGTCGCCATCAAGTCGTCGCCGGACGGGTCGGCGGCCGCGATGGTCGAGGTGGACTGCGAGACGGAGCCGGTGTCCGGCGGGCCCGACTTCAAGGCGCTCGTCGACGGCGTGCTCGCGCTGGCGTACGAGAAGCTCGCGCCGACGGGCCCGGGCGAGGTGCCGGCCGAGCAGGTGCTCGCGTGGCCCCACGCCGGCGGGACCGTCGACACGTCGGTCAAGTCGCTCGTCGCGAAGATCGGCGAGAACATGGCCGTGCGCCGCGCCGCCGCCTTCAAGGGCGGGCGCGTGGTGACCTACCTGCACTTCAACGGCAAGGTGGGGGTGCTCGCGCAGCTCGACGGCTCGCCGTCGGCCCTCGCGTCGGACGCCGTGAAGGCGTTCGCGAGCGACCTCGGCATGCACGTCGCCTTCGCCAAGCCGACCGCGATCACGCGGGACCAGGTGGCGAAGGAGGCGGTCGACAAGGAGCTCGAGATCTACCGCGACCGGGCCAAGCAGGACCCGAAGATGGCCAACAAGCCGCCGGCGATCGTCGAGAAGATCCTCGTGGGCCAGCTCGACAAGTTCTACGCGGGCATCGTGCTGAACGAGCAGCCGTGGGTGAAGGACGACTCGATGACGGTGAAGGCCGTCCTCGACGGCGTCTCGAAGGCCGCGGGCGGCGCGGTCACGGTGAAGCGCGTGGCGCTGTTCCAGGTCGGCGCCTGATGCCGGCCGGCGCGCCCCTCGCCTGGAAGCGGATCCTCCTGAAGGTCTCGGGAGAAGCGCTCTCCGGCGAGGGGCGCCTCGGGATCGACGGCGGGCCGCTGCACGCGCTCGCCGAGGAGATCGCGGCGGCGGCCAGGACGGGCGCCGAGATCGCGATCGTGAACGGCGGCGGCAACATCGTCCGCGGCGCGCAGATGGCCATCAAGGGCATCGGGCGCGCGACCGCCGACTACATGGGCATGCTCGCCACGGTGATCAACGCCCTGGCGCTGCAGGACGTGCTCGAGAGCCTCGGCGCCCCGACGCGGGTGCTCTCGGCGATCGAGATGCGCGGCGTGGCGGAGCCCTACATCCGCCGGCGCGCGATGCGGCACCTCGAGAAGGGCCGGATCATCATCCTGGCGGGCGGCTCGGGCCACCCGTACTTCTCGACGGACACGACGGCGGCCCTGCGCGGCAGCGAGATCGGCGCGCAGGTCCTGCTGAAGGGCACCAAGGTGGACGGGGTCTACGACAAGGACCCCAAGCGGCACGGCGACGCGCAGCGCTTCCTCGACGTCTCGTTCGAGGAGGTCTACGCGCGGCGGCTGCAGGTGATGGACCGCACGGCCATCACGATGTGCCAGGAGAACGCGCTGCCCATCGTCGTGTTCGACATGGGCGTCGCGGGCAACCTCGCGCGCGTCCTGCGCGGCGAGGCGATCGGAACGCGGGTCGGCTTTTCGGCCTAGGGAGCGACCACGATGGGCGTCGACGACATCCTGCTCGAGACCGAGGAGAAGATGGAGGGCGCCGTGGCGCACCTCGCGGGCGAGCTCCGCGGGATGCGGACCGGCCGCGCCAGCCCGGCCCTCGTGGACAACCTCCGCGTGGACTACTACGGGGCCATGACGCCGCTCTCGCAGATGGCGCAGATCGGCTGCCCCGAGCCGCGGCTCATCGTGATCAAGCCCTTCGACGCGTCGGCGATCCCGAACATCGACAAGGCGATCCAGACGAGCAACCTCGGGCTGAACCCGCAGAACGACGGCAAGGTGATCCGCCTGATCCTGCCGCCGCTCTCCGAGGAGCGCCGCAAGCAGCTCGTGAAGGTCGTGAAGGAGCAGGGCGAGACGGCCAACGTCGCGATCCGCAACGTGCGCCGCGACGGCAACAAGGCCGCCGACACCGCCTTCAACGACCGCGCGATCACCGAGGACCAGCTCGACGAGGTCAAGGAGCAGATCCAGACGCTCACGAAGACCTACGAGGGCAAGGTGAAGGAGCTGGTGGACAAGAAGTCCGCCGAGCTGATGGAGTAGCGGCAGGCGCCGGCCCGTCGACGGCCGGGCCTCGCGGTCCGGGCGATTGTCGGCCACGAACAGGCCGCCGCGTTCGTCGTCCATCGGCGCGACCGGCGGGCGGCCGCAAGGGCCGCGCCCTACGGGCATCGGCATCGATCGCCGTCTTCGGTGACCCGATCGCGTGTCGTGATGCGTCGGACGGGGTGATCGGGGTCGGGCCGCCGCGTTCGTCGTCCATCGGCGCGGCCGGCGGGCGGCCGCAAGGGCCGCGCCCTACGTGCATCGGCATCGATCCACGTCGTCGGTGGCGCGCGCGCATGTCACGCGTGCCGCGATGTGTCGGACGGGGTGATCGGGTTCGGGCCGCCGCGTTCGTCGTCCATCGGCGCGACCGGCGGGCGCCCGCAAGGGCCGCGCCCTACGGGCGTCGGCATCGATCCACGCCGTCGGTGGCGCGGCCGCGTGCCGCGCCGTGCGTGTCGCCATGTGTCGGGCCCGAAGATCGCGCATTGTGGTCGAAAACCACCGTTGGCGTGCATCCCGTAGGGGCGGGCCTTGCGCCCGCCCGGGCGTCCACGGGTTCATTCGCCGGCCGGTCCGCGACACCGATCGCAAGCCCGCGCCGGCTCGCCGTGGATCCCGCTCCCCTTCTCCGGGCACGCGAGGCCCGGCGGCCCGCCGCGTCCTCCTCCGCTACGGCAGGGCTTTCACGGTCCGCAGGCCGGCGTTGACGGGGTCGATGTCGTGGGAGCCGAGGCCGCGGCTCGAGCAGCGGAGCGCGGGACGCAGGCTCTGCGCGCAGCCGCCCCGCAGCACCCGCGTGGGCACGGCGTCGGACGGGCCCGTGGGGTCCGTGGCCGCGCCCGCCTCGTAGGCCTTCTCGTCGTAGACGTCGAGGCACCACTCCTCGACGTTGCCCGCCACGTCGAACAGGCCGTACGCGTTCGCCGGGAACGACTTCACCGGCGCGAGCCCCGCGAACCCGTCGAAGTCGAGCGCGCCGTTGCGCCGCTTCACGTCGTCGTCCGCGCCCCACGGGAAGATCGCGTCGTCGGCCCCGCCCCGGGCCGCGCGCTCCCACTGCGCCTCCGTCGGGAGCGACACGCCGGCCCACGCCGCGTACGCCATCGCGGCGTCCCACGACACGCCGTGCGCGGGGAACGCGTCGGTCGCGTCCTCCTGGAGCGGCGGGAGCGGCGCGCCGGTGGCCGCGGCGTACGCCTTCCACATCGCGACGGTCACCTCGTGCTCGTCCACGTAGTAGGCCTTCGACAGCGTCACGACCCGCCGCGGCTTCTCCTCCGCCAGCGCACGCGGGTCGCCGGGCACCGCGCCCTGCGGGAACGAACCGCCGGGCACGAGCACCATCTCCATGCCGTCCTTCGCGCGCTTCACCCGCTTCGGGAAGCCCGTGGCGTCGTCCTTCGCGTCGCCGACGGCCGCCGCCCAGTCCTTCAGGAACGCGACGACGGGCTCGGGCCTCGCCGGGCCGGGCGTCGCGTCGGACGGGGCCGGCGCGGGCGCGGCCGGGGCCGCGGGCGGCGCTGCCGGGGGCTCGACCGGCGTGGGGGCGGGCGCCGGCGGCGCGTCCTCCGCGGCCGCGACCCGAACGCACGCGAGGCCCGCCAGCAGCCATCCCGCGGCGGGCCACCTGCGAATCCGCTGCGCCATGACGGGCTCCCGGCGCCACCGTCGGTCGGACACACGGCGCTCACCTCATCGTAGCGGCGTCGTCGTGGATTGCCTCGGCGGAATGCGAAGCGACCGAACTGGTCTCACAACCGGTACACGTCGGGGCGGCGGGCGCCGAGCAGGTCGTTGCCGTAGGTGAGGCGCTTGTCGCGTGCCTTCGCCGGGTCGAAGGCCGCGCGGAGGAGCGCCGGGCGGTCGTCGGGCGCGCGCGCGAGCACCTCGCCGCGCGGGCCCACGATCTGGCTGCCGCCCTGGAACGCGAGGGACGGCCGCGGCGGACGGTGCTCGACGCCCGTCCGGCCCGCCGTCACCGCGTACACGCCGTTCTCGACGGCCCGCGTCACCATCGCCGCGGGGCACAACGTCGTGACGAGGTTGCTCGGGTGCGCGAGCACGTCGGCCCCCGCGAGCGCGAGGGTGCGCGCGGCCTCGGGGAACCGCCAGTCGAAGCAGATCATCACGCCGACGCGGACGCCGGCGTGCTCCACGACCTCGAACGGGCCCGGGCCCGCGTCGAACACCTCGGGCTCGAAGCCGAAGAGGTGCACCTTGCGGTACGACACCCGCGGCACCCCGCCGGCGAAGACCGCCGCCGCGTTGTAGAGCCGCGCCCCGTCGCGCTCGACGTAGCCCCCGACCACGACGCCGCGCGTGCGCGCGCTCGTGCGCGCGAGGAAGGCGAGCGTCGGGCCGCCGTCGGGGAACGTCTCCGCCATCGTCGCCGCCTCGGCCCGGTCGCGGAACGCGTACCCGGTCGAGAACAGCTCCGACAACACGAGGAGGTCCGCCTCGACCCCCGCGAGCGCGGCCTCCGCGTCGGCGAGGTTCCCGGCGACCTCCCCGAACCGGGGCTCCGTCTGCAGCGCGGCGGCGATGGGCATCCCGGCATCGTACGGGAGCGGGCCTCGCGGTCCCGGGAGCAAGGCCCGGATCCGTGACCGGCGATATCCTCGGGGGCATGAAGTGGCCGGAGCGCCTCGGGATCGCCGTCGCCGTCCTGCTCGCCGCGGGCGCGGCGTTCGTCGTCGGGCGCCGTTCGTTGGACGGGGGGAGCCGCACGCCGGACGGCGGGAGCAACGACCTCGGCCCGGGCGCCTTCGACGTGCCCGAGGCGCGCGAGCGCGCGGGCCTCGCGGTCCCGCCCCCCGAGCGCCCCTTCGTGCCGCCGCCGCCCGAGGCCGACGGCGTCCCGACGGTCCAGGACGCTGCGCAGGCACGGGCCCTCGGCCGCCACGTCCCCGGCGTCGTGCGCTGTAGGGACGGCCTGCCGCTGCCCTCCGGCGGCGTGCTCTCGTTGCACGTCGACGGCCAGCAGGCGTCGAGCACCGACGTGGTGGACGGCGCGTTCGACGTGTGGATCGCGTCCGACGGGCCGTACGACGTCCGACTCTCGTTCGGCCCGGACGTGGTGACGGCTCGCGGGCAAGCGCTCGCGGCCGACGGTTCGCTCGCGGTCGTGCTCCCCGCGCGGAGCGAACGCACCGTGCAGGTCCGGGACGACGACGGCCACGCCGTCGCGGGCGCGTCCGTGCGGTGCATGACCGCGCTCGAGTCGGAGTCGTCGAGCAGCCGCGAGGAGCGGCCGACCCCCGCGGACCTGCGGGCCCTCGATGCCTTCCGGGTCGAGGACGTCGCGGCCCTCGACGCCAGCGGCCGCGCGCGCGTCGTCACCGATGCGGCGGGACGTGCGCGTCTCCCGCGGACGTGGTCGGGGTGGTACGTCGTCGTCGAGGCGCCCGGCTTCGCACGGCGGCACGCCTTCGTCCGCGGCGACGACGCGGAGGTTCGCCTCGCGCCCGGCGGCGACGTCGAGGTCACCGTCGTGGACCCGTCGAACCGGCGGGCGTCGGTCCGCTTCACCGCGGACGGCGCGGACTTCGACGCGGCGGTCGTCGTCCCGGGCGCGGATGGTCGCGCGGTCTCCCCGCGTTTCGCCCAGGGGCCCGTCGACGTCGAGTTGCGCTCCCTCGACGGAGGACCGCCGATCGCGACGACGACCGTCACCGTCGTCCCGGGGCGCACGGTGCCGGTCACGTTGCGGCCGCCGCCCCCGACGCCGATCGTGCGCACGGCGGCGGTGGACGTCGAGGGCACGGTGCGCATCCCCGCGGCGTGGGGACTCGCGTTCCCCGACGCGACGTGGATGCTCCGGCTCGAACCGCGGTCGAGGGCTCCGGGACGCGAGGCCCGCTCCGCGTTGCTCCCCCGTGGCCCCGGCGACGCCGTCGCGTTCGACTTCCGCGCGATCGAGGCCGGTCCGTACACGGCGCACGTCGATCCCGTCGGGTGGTCGCAGGACGTCGAGGTCGCGCCCGATGCATCGGTGCTCCGCCTGTCGGTGCCGGCGCCGGTGGTCGTGCGGATCGACGCGGTCGACGACGACAGCGGCGCCGACGTGGCGATCGGTGACACGTGGCTCTCGTACGCGTTCGCGTGGTTCGAACCGTGGCGTGGGCCCCGTTCGGCGTCGCCTCGCCAACTGTGGCTCCCGTCCACGCGCGCGCCCCTGATCGTCCACGCGAAGGGCTACGCCCCGGCGGTCGTCGACATCGGGCCGTTCGACGAGGGCACCCCGTCGGCGACGGTCGTCGTGCGGCTCCGTCGGGCGGCCACGCTGGAGATCGTCGCGCGGGTGGACGGTCGCGAGGCCCGGCTCGCGGAGTTGGAGTTGCGATGGGGGGCGACGGCCGACGCGCAGCCGTTCTGGGCACGCGCGCGCCTGGACGCGGCCCTTCAGTTCGATGCGTTGCCGATCGGCACGGGGTGGGTGTCCGTGGCCGCCGCCCGCGTCGGGGGCGAGTTCCTGTCGCTCGCTCCGTCCGCACCGCGCCGGATCAACCTGCGCCCGGGCGAGACGACGACCCTCGAGGTCGACCTCACCACCCGTCCCTGACCGCGCGACCGCGCGGGCCTCGCGGTCCCGGAAAGTGTCCTCGCCTCCCTCCCGCGGGCGCATCATGCGCCGATGGGCGATCCACGCGACGGAACCTCGAGCCTCGGGGCGCGTCTCCGCGCCTCGCTGATGCGGTCCGAGTCGGTGCTGCTGGCATGCGGCGGCATCGCGGTCGGCGTCGCGGCGGCGGGTGGCGTGCTCCTGTTCAAGGCGTGGATCGACGCGGTGCAGGCGGGGACCGCGTGGATCGTGGCGCACGTCGCGCCGGCCGGGGCGTGGTGGCCGACGGTCCTGATGCCCGCCCTGGGCGGGTTGGTCGTCGGCGCCATCCTCGTCCGGTGGATCGGCGAGGAGCGCCACCACGGCGTCGCCGGCGTGATGGAGTCGATCGCGCTCGCCGGCGGGCGGCTGCGGTACCGCCGCATGCCCGCGAAGGTCGTCGCCGCAGGGTTGTCCATCGGATCGGGGGCCTCGGTCGGACCGGAGGACCCGTCGGTGCAGGTGGGCGCGAACATCGGGTCGTTCGTGGGGCAGCGGCTCCACCTGTCGGACGAGCGCGTGCGCGCGCTCGTCGCCGCGGGCGCGGCCGCGGGCATCGCGGCGGCGTTCAACGCGCCGATCGCGGGCGTGTTCTTCGCGCTCGAGATCCTGCTGGGCGACCTGGCCGCCGGGGCGCTCGGCACCGTGCTGCTCGCGGCGGTCTGCGCGGCGGCCGTCACCCACGGGCTCGTCGGGGAGCACCCGGCGTTCTCCGTCCCGACGTACGCGCTCGGCAGCGCGTGGGAACTCCCCGGCTACGTCGTGCTCGGCGGCGTCGCGGGGCTCGTCGCCGGGGCCTACGTGACGGCGTTGTACGCATCGCACGACCTGTTCGGGCACTGGCGGGCGCCGCGATGGGTCAAACCCGCCGTCGCCGGGCTGATGGTGGGCGCCGTCGCCCTCGGCCTCCCGTGGGTGCTGGGCGTCGGGTACGACGGGATCGCGGCGGTCCTGGGCGGCGCCGGCCCCGGGATCACGATGCTGCTCGCGCTCTGCGCGTTGAAGCTCGTCCTCACCGCGCTGTGCATCGGCGCCGGGTTCCCGGGCGGCGTGTTCGCCCCGAGCCTGTTCCTCGGCGCGATGCTCGGGGGGGCGTTCGGGAAGGTCCTCGCGTCCGCCGTGCCTTCGCTCGGCGTCCAGCCGGCGGCGTTCGCGCTGGTCGGGATGGGGGCGGTGCTCGCGGGCGCGGTGCACGCGCCGCTGACGGCCATCCTCCTGCTGTTCGAGCTCACGCGCGACTACCGCATCATGGTCCCGGCGATGCTGGCGGTCGCGACGAGCCTCGTCGTGTCGAAGCGCGTCCGACGCGAGTCCGTCTACACGCTCGGCCTCGCACGGAAGGGCATCCGGCTCGAGCGTGGGCGCGACGTGGAGGTGCTCGACGCGCTGCGCGTGCGGGACGTGATGCAGACGGCGGTGCCGACGGTTCACGAGCGCGACAGCGCCCGCAGCGCGCTCGAGGCCATCCACCGCACGCGCCACCTCGGGCTCGCGGTGGTCGACGCCGCGGGCGAACTCGTCGGGATCGTCGCGGCGCAGGACCTCGACCGCGCGGTGCAGGAGGGCGTCGTCGACTCCGCGTCCGTCGGCGACGTCTGCACGCGCGCGCTCCTCCTCGCGTCCCCGGACGAGCCGCTCGGCGAGGCCCTGCGGCGGATGAGCGTGCGCGACGTCGGGCGGCTTCCGGTCGTCGATCCCGCGGCGCCGCGGCGCCTCGTCGGCATGCTGCGGCGCAGCGACGTCGTCCGCGCGTACGACGTCGCCCTCGCCCGTCGGGCCGAGCTGCGCCACCGGGCGCAGCAGGTGCGGCTCGGGTCGACGACCGACGCGACGGTGGACGAGGTCGAGGTCGTCGCGGGCGCGCCGTGCGACGGGAAGCGGGTGGCCGAGGTCGCGTGGCCGCGCGCCTGCGTGCTCGCGAGCGTCCGTCGCGCCGGCCGGGTGATGCTGCCGCGCGGCGACACGGTGCTCCGCGCCGGCGACGTGGTGGTCGCGGTGACCGAGGGCGACGCCCGCGAGGCCGTCCGGGGCCTCTGCGCGACACCGGCCGAGCGGGCGCCCTCGCCGTCGGCGGGCGACGCCGGCGATCGCGCAACGCCTTGACGGGCCTCGCGGCGGGCGCCGCGGTACGCTCGCGGGCATGGAGCTGGTCGTCCTCATCGGGATCCCCGCCACGGGGAAGTCGTCGTTCGCGCGCGAGCGGTTCGCGGAGACCCACACCGTCTGTTCCACGCCCTCGGCGTGCATCGCGGGATCGCGGGCTCCGCCGACCGCGTTCCCCGCCTCCCTCCGTGCGATGCGGAGGGCGTTGCTGCGTGCGACGCCGAACTCCTCTCCGAGCCCGTCCGTTGCGGCCGTCTGCGCCAGCGGAGGCGCGTTCGGGGTCTGGGCGTCCTCTGACCTCACACACGCCGGAGAGGCGTCGGCGGGGGCATGGACAGCGTGAACCTCGGGCTCGATTAGCCCATGCCCGCCAAGACCACCCGGAAGCCCCACCTGTAGGCCCCGCGATAGGTAGCGCCGGGGTACTCGACGGCGCCGAGAGGCCCGACATACAAGGCGTTGTGGTAGGTACCCCATCAGCCGGGATCAGGTGCAGGAGGTCGGCCGGGGAGATCGACACGCCCGCCGCGACGTTCACCGTGGGGGCCTCCGCCACGAGGGACCCCGCCGCACGGGCGTACGCCGTCAGGGCCACGACGCGGGTCTTCCGCGGGGTGCGCGGGTCCAGCGCGATCCGGGCCAACTCCGCCACCACCTCGCCGTACTGGTCGCCCCCGAAGGCGTCGAGCATCCGGGCACGCAGGACTTGGACCCTAGTCCTGACCTCCGCGTCGAGGTCGATGTCCTCACGGGAGCGGGTGCTGCGTAGGTTGTCGCGGGCGCTCACGGGCAGAGCCGCCGGCCGCCCGGCGACCCGGTTGCGAAGACAGGACGGGTGGGCGCGGGGTCCACACCCGAGGTTTGACCCGAGGAATCTCCCTCGATCGAATCCCTCACTCCGATCGCATGAGAAGAGACCCAGCCCCTGATGGGGTCCCCCTGCCGAAGTCTCCCCGTTTTGGGTCTTGGATAAACCCGCGCTAGGGACCGGGTGGGGAAGCGGCCGGGGGTTGGGCGGGCGGCACCACGATCGTGGATTCCAGCAGTTGCCGTTCCCTCTTTTTCGTCAAACCCTTTCCTGCCAACAGCTCTGCGTGGTGCGTCCGCAGGTACTCGAATCCCTCAGACTTCCTAGCCTCGACGTCGAGTTGCGCACGGAAGAACTCATAGCGTTGGCGAGCCTCGGCGAGGACATCAGACCAACGCTTCATGATGATGCGGACACCCGGCTTCTGGTCGATCGTTCCGTAGGGTAGGCCCTCGATCGCGGCCTCGGACTCTGCGTAGCCATCCCAGTCGTTGCCGAGCAGGAGGAACGTCCACCGAGTAGTCGTCTTCGAGAATCGCTCGTCGGCGACAACCGCTTGCGCGTACTTCTTGATCTGCACGATTTCGGTTGCGCCGATCGCGACAGAGGGTCTCTTCAATTCGACGACGAGGTGCTCCATCATCCCCCGGTCGCGCCTGAACTGCCTCGACAGCATCAGGTCGGGAATCCCGTCCTTCCCGTCGATCAACGTGACATCGACCTCAGGGGAGGGATCCGTGCGACCGAGGTGTGCGAGGTGCTTGGTCAGAACCGCACGAAGACCGTCGTCGTCTGTGTCGGTCGTGTACTCATCGCCAAAGATCCACTGGTGGTGGACGAGGAGGCGGTGGAGTTGCGTGCGTTCGCGGAGTTTCGCTCTCCAGTCCGTGTCGAACAGGATGTGGTCGAATCCCTCAATGATCGTGAGCCTGTCGGCGACGGTCTTCGCGGCTCCGATGATCGCTGTGAGGTTCGTACGCTTGAGCAGATCTGCGAGGTCCTTCCGCTGCTCTTCAGGCAGCGCGATCACCTCCTCGAAGATCAGCCGAAGGTTCGAGGGGTCGGATTCGATCGCTTGTCGGAGAAGCGTAAGTGTGAGACGACGATCAACAGGCTTTCCGGAGCGGAAGGCGTCGTGGTGGTCGTTGATGCGAGCGGCGACGATGTTGAACACCGTCCTCTCCGCCTCCAAGACCGGCGTCTCCGGCTCGGTCTCCTTGTAGGGGTAGCTCTTCTCGGTCTTCCACTTCTCGACCAGCGACTTGGAGTTCTCCTCAAGACGCTTCAAGACGTACGACTTCATCTCGCGCTTGGTGGCTTCGATGAGTCTCTTGACGGAGGAGTCCTCGCCGCCCATTTCGGCGAGGGCGATCAAGTTTGCGGCGACCCACTTGGGGACTTCGCTGTATGACACGAACGCGAAGATGTTCAGGTCGTGACCGTGGATCCTGGCGAGGACCTCTTCACGGACGAATCCGCTGTCGTCGCAAAGCAGAATCTTCCGCGGTCCCGGATCCAACTTCCACTCAACGATGCGAACCCGAGGCGCGGGCTTGTCTGGCGCGATCGGAGCGAGAAGAATCTCGTCCGTGATCCTCGCGATCTGCGACGCCGGATCGAGCCATTCCGTCCCGTACCGGATCTTCACGGTCTTGTACGATAGCAGGTAGATTGCGAGCCGCTGACCGATGTAGTTGCGCGAGTCGTCGGTCGCGATCGAGAGGCGGCCCTCGTCGATGTCGTCGATGCGAACGGTAGTGCCGGTCTCGGTATCGTCCGTGGCGACTGGGTTCGTGTAGTGGTACTTCTCTTCTCCGTTGCGCGACAGATGGATGTCGTAGGTTAGGAATCGATCACCGTCACGATAGACCGTACGCCAACGCGCACGGGCTCCTAGTGCGAGAGCCTTGTAGCGCCCCCGCCCTTCCGAACCGTGCAGGATTCGTCCATTCGACGTACGGCCGAGCGCTACCTTCCGAGACTCACCGAGGGTCCCGAAGGCGCGATCCAGTTCTGAGAACGGCAGTCCAGCCCCACGGTCGCGAACTTCGATGGACTGGACGTCACCGAGAGCGTTCTCGTCGAACAGCACCTCGACGAGATCGCTTCCGGAATCGAGGCCGTTCCAGATCAACTCCTCGATGGCGGCCCGCGCGCCGCAATGGTACTGGCGGCGGATGTTGTCGCCGCTGAGTTTGACGGAGCGGGAATCCACGAGGCACTCTCCAGAGAGGCCGAAGAGGGTACCAACGGAGGTCCCCGAGCCCTATGCTCCGCTGTCCGGCGTGGGTGGTGGGGGCGGTGGGGGTCGAACCCACAACTGACGGCTTAAAAGGCCGCTACTCTGCCAACTGAGTTACGCCCCCGAGGGCTACCGGATCCTACAGGTGGAGGACACCACGGAGGGGGGCTCCCCGCAACCTCCGCCGCCGCCCATGCCGGGGGCCTACGCGATGGCCCGTGGCAGGGGTTCGTGGGCCTCCGACGCCCTCCACGCCCGGAGGCCCGAGGTTCGACCATGGGCTCCATGTGGCTCGTGGTCTTCCAGGGGATTGTGCTGTCGGGGCCGTGTACTTCTTTGGAGGTTCTCGTGCGGTGTGGCCCGAGGTTCGGACCGTGCGCCGGACGGCCCGTGTGACCCGTGGTGCGCAGATCGGCCTAGGCTCGGGCTACTCCGAGACGAGGCCGCTTCGGAGGCGGTTTGGTCGGGTGGCGGATCTACCTCGGGCTTAAAAGGCCCTTGCTCTACCGTTGAGCTACGCCCCCGGGGCGTGGGGCCATGCTCGCCGCGCGAGAGGGACCGCGCAAGCCGGGCGCGTGGGGCCGTGGGGCCGACGGGATGCGATGCGCCGCACGGCGGCGGCCGGGCCTCGCGGTCGGCGGACGCCGAGCGTCGAATGTCGATCGTCCGCGGACCTGCGCGGTCCGCGGCGGCCGTCAGCGGCCGTAGATCGTCGTCTCGGGATGGTGCGCGAACCAGCCGTACCACTCCGTGAGGAGCGACGGGACCCGGGCCAGCTGCTTGCCGCGCAGCGAGCCCTCGACGCACCGGCCCTCGAGGTCGAAACGGCTGCCCGTCCCGAGCTCGTGGAAGCCGGTCGCGTCGCGCCCGAACGTGCGCAACGTGCCGTCGAGCCGCGCGTCGAACACCACCGCGGTCCGCGACGGCGCCTCGTACCAGACCGTCACCGGCACGCCGCCCACGTCCTCCTCCACGACCCCCGCGCTCGCCGCGAGCCTCGCGAGCGGGTACGCCCGCGCCTCGTCGCCCGCGTGCACGCCGAGGAGGAGGTCGCCGAGGCGCAGGCGCGGGTCGCGCGAGACGATCGTCGCGTCGAACGACGGCGACAGCCACGGGTTGCCGCTCTGCGCCTGCTCCCGCGTGAAGTACCGGCCGACGTACCGCGGGTCCGGCGCCATCACGTCGGTGTCGGGATGATCGCGCCGCCACGCGGCCCACGTCGTGTGCGTGCCCGTCGCGAGCGGCGCGAGCGTCCGCCCCGACCGCGGCCCGTCGAAACAACGCCCCGTCAGGTGCATCCACAACGACCCCGTGTCGCGGTCGTACAGGATCGCCGTCCCCTGCCACACGCCCTCGAACCCGAACGTCAGCCGCTGCCCGTCGAGCACCGGGTCGAACGCGATCCCCGACGAGCACACGACGCAGTACGTCACGACGATCGGCGTCCCCGCGACCACGTCGTTCACGACGTGGTGATACGCGAGCATCCCGATCATGTACGCCCGCGGCCGTCCCGCCACCACGACGCCGAACACCTCGTCGTCGCCGCGCACGAACTTCGCGTCCACCGCCGGCACGCACCGCGGCTCGTCGGCGGCGATGAACCCGTCGTGCGCGATCACGAACTGCGCCCGCGGGTACGGCCCGATCATCGTCCGCGCCGCGTTCGGCGACGGCTTCGAGCGATCCGGCGCGCCCCGCGGGACGTCGCCCGCCGTGGGATCGGGCGCGCGCGCGTCGATCGCGACCCGCGGCCGCTCCTCGCCGCCGCACGCCATGAGCAGCACCGCGAGGAGGCCCGCGAGCGCGCGACCGACGGGGCGGGGACGACGCGGGGCCATCCCGCCGATCTTCGGGTCCCGGCGGGGGGCGCACAAGGCCGCGGTCGTCCGCGGGGGACCGCGAGGCCCGGTGGCCGTCATGCGTCGAACGCGAGGAAGGCCAGGAGTTGCGCGTCGGTCACCGCGGCGGGGTTCGACAGGTCGGCCCCGACGAGCCCCACGGGCACCGCCGGCTCCACCCAGCGCACGTAGTCGAACTGCGCGCGGAGGTCCGGGTCACCGTCGGTGATCAGGCCGTTGTTGTGGGCCACCGGGCCCAGGGGCGCGCAGGAGAGCCAGTCGGTGTAGACCGTGAGGCCCACCTGCAGCGTCGTGGGAAAGTCGTCGCGCCGGTAGCGGCGGTGGACGGCCCACGCCCCGCCTTCCGGGCGGATGAGGAGGACGAGGTGCGGCCCGATCCTCGCGGCGCGCAGCGTCGCCGCCGCGGGGCCCGGCGCGATCTCGAGGATCGAGTCGCTGTCGTCGGTCGTCTTGACCTCGGTCTGGTACGTGCCCGGCGTGTTGGCCGCCCCGAGCGACAGGAACACGTAGTCCTCGTGGCTGGCGGTCCACGTCGCCGGCGTCACCGTGCGCGGCGCGCGCACCATGATCCCCGCGAGCGAGAACTGCGCGTTCGGCGCGGCGGTGCCCGCGCGGTTGCGGGGTTCGACGTGCGTCGTGACGACGAAGTCGCCGGTCACGGGCTTGAACGTCAGTTCGCCGCGGTAGTCTTGGTACCAGGTGCTCGCGTACGGGACCATCGTGAGCCAGCCCGCGCGCGTGGTGTTCGCGTCGAAGGCCTCGAGCTGGTCGTGGGGCCAGCCCTCGACCTCGAACACGCGTTGCCAGTCGTCGAGGGACGCCGGGTCGTCGAACTCGTCCGACAACGCCGCGAGCCCGACGGGCGGCGGCGGGGGAGGCGGAGGCGGCGGAAGGGACTGCGACCCGCCACCCGCCGAGCCGCCCCCGCCGCCGCAGCCCGCGAACGCGGCGGCGACGAGCACCAGGGATACGGCCGCGACCGACCGTCGAACGCCGCGCCGTGCCGTGAGGAACGCCGACATGCCGACCTCCGCCGCGGCCCGCCCGGCGGAGCGTAGCCCCGGACGCCGCGTCCGGGACGACCGCCGCCGTGGCACGCCGCGCCCGGGTAGTCGGTCGGCGCGTCGCGAGTTGTCAGCGGGCCGCGGGCGACCGGGCCCACGAACGGCCACCGGGCCTCGCCCGGCCCATGCACGAGGGGACGAGGTTGGGGCCGCGGCTGCGACCCGGGCGTATCGCAGGGACGCCGGCGGGTGCGAACGCATCCGCCACGGCGCGGAGGCTCCTCGGCGTGGTGCAAGAACACGCTGTCGTCGCCTCCGCGCCGCGCCCGGGTCGCATCCATCGGCCCCCACCGGCCGGTGGGGATCGTTCAGCCCCTGTCGCGGCTCATCCCTCGTGAATGGACCGGGCTCGCGGTCCCACGCCGTCGGCCGCGGTCATGACGACGCGACGCGCGGGCGCGCGTCACGCGCCGAGGCTGCGCAGCCGCTCGACGGTCTCGATCACGCGGGCCGCCGCGCGCTCGACGTCGTCGTCGGTCGTCGTGCGGCCGAGGGAGAAGCGGACCGTGCCGTGCCCCACGCGCTCCGGCACGCCCATGGCCGCGAGCACGTACGACGGCTCGAGCGTCGCGCTCGAGCACCCCGCGCCCGACGCGGCCGCGATGTCGGGCATCCCCATGAGGAGCGCCTCGGCCTCGACGCCGTCGAACGCGAGCGCGCTCACGCCGGGCAGGCGGTCGGCGAGGTCGCCGTGCCGCACCACGCGCGCGACGCGCGCGAGGATCGTCGCCTCGAAGCGGTCGCGCAGCGCCGCGAGCCGCGCCCCCTCGGCGTCGCGCCCCGCGCGGATCAGGTCGGCCGCCACGCCGAAGCCGACGACCGCGGGCACGTTCACGGTGCCCGCGCGCATCCCGCGCTCGTGCCCGCCGCCGTGCGTCACCGCCACGAGCCGCACGCGCGGGTCGCGCCGCCGCACGTACAACGCGCCCGCGCCCTTCGGCCCGCCCATGCGGTGGGCGGTCAACGAGAGCAGGTGGATCCCGTCGCGTCGCACGTCGAGCGCGACGTGGGCCGCCGCGTGCGCGGCGTCGACGTGGAACCACGCCGCGCGCCCCGCGCACGCCGCGCCGATCGCGGCGGTGGGCTGCCGTGTGCCGACCTCCGCGTTCGCCGCCTGCACCGCGACGAGCACCGTGTCGTCGCGCAGCGCCGCGGCCACCGCCTCGGGCGCCACGCGGCCCCGCGCGTCGCACGCGACCGTCGTCACCTCGGCGCCGCGGCGCGCCGCGAGGAACGCCGCCGTGTCGCGCACGGGCCGGTGCTCGACCGCGCCGATCACGACGTGGCGGCCGCGGGCCGCCGCGGCCTCGAACGCGCCCTGCAGCGCGAGGTTGTCGGCCTCCGTCGCGCCCGACGTGAAGACGATCTCCTGCGGGTCGGCGCCGACGAGGTCGGCCACGCGCGCCCGCGCGGTCTCGACGGCCTCCTCGGCCTCCCAGCCGTACGCGTGGCTGCGCGCCGCCGGGTGCCCGAACCGGGCCCCGAGCCACGGCTCCATCGCCTCGCGGACGCGGGGGTCGAGCGGCGTCGTCGAGAGGTGGTCGAGGTAGAGGGGGGCCGGCATGGGGGGAGGATCACGGGCGAGCGGGCGGATCGGGCCGACGCGGGGCCCGTGGACCCGGTCGAGGGGGGGGAGGACAGGGGGCTCCGGGGGCAGGAGCGGGGGAGGGCCAGCATACGGACCGGCCCCTCCGGCGGGCCTTCGGCGCCCGGCGAGGCCCTATACTCGGGGGTCGACGACGACCCGGCAAGCCGCCGGGCCTCGCGTCCCGAGAGACCGACCGCCATGACGACGATGACGTCCCCGATCCGCCTGACCGAGAAGGCCGCCGCGAAGATCAAGAGCCTGATGGCCGAGCAGAACGCGCCCGCGGGTACGGGGCTGCGCGTGAAGGTCGTCGGCGGCGGGTGCTCGGGCATGTCGTACGCGATCAACCTCGAGGCGGCGGCGAACCCCGCGGACAAGGTCTTCGAGAGCGAGGGCGTGAAGGTGTTCCTCGACCCGAAGAGCGCGCTGTTCATCACCGGCACCGAGGTGGACTGGCAGGAGTCGATGATGGGCGCGGGCTTCGCGTTCAAGAACCCGCTCGCCAAGGGGTCGTGCGGCTGCGGGTCGTCGTTCACCGCGTGACGCGGCCCGGCCCGTCCCCGCTCGCCGCGACGCGTCGCGGCGGGCCGGTGGAGACGACGTGAGCGCTCCGAACGTCCCGAAGACGGTCAAGGCCTGGGTGGCGGACGCCGAGGCCACGTACGGCCCCACGTTCGAGACGTGGTTCCTGGCCGAGTTCGACTGGAAGGCGCTGTGCGCCGACGTGCCCGCCATGGCGGAGCGCGTCGGGCAGGCGTGGACGTTCGCGACGGCGTCGGCGGCGAAGGCCCGGCTCGAGGAGACGGCCCAGGAGGCGTTCCGCGGGGGCTACGTCGCGGCGCTGGCGCTGATGGCCGCGTTCGACACCGACCTCTCGCCGGACGACGCGTTGACGCGGCTGTGCGCGCCGCCCGAGGGCGACGAGCAGGACGCGCTCGCGGAGACCCTCGACCGCGACCTCGCGGCCGTCGAGCGGCTGCTGGCCGGGCCCGCGGCGACGTTCGAGGAGCCGAGCGCGCGGGTGGTCGTCGCGGCGCGGGCCTCGCGTGCCGTGCGGGGGACCGTCCGCGCGTTGTTGACCGAGGGCCTCGCCCGGGCCGCCGACGTGCTCGTGGGGCTCGGCGCGCGGCAGGCGCCGCTGGCGAAGGTGCTGTCGGGCGTCGTGACGGTGGCGGTGTCGCTCGCCGGCCTGCGGTACGCGGTGGCGGTCGAGGTGGACGAGGCGAAGGGCGGTGACCCGCTGCGGCTCGACCTCGTCGGGATGCGGTCGGCGCTCGGGGAGCTCGCGGACGCCTGACCGGGCCGGGGCATGGGCTCGCGGCGGGGGTATCCTCCCCGCACTTCCCCTTCCCGCCCCCCGCACGAGGACGCGTTCCATGGGTCACGACGGTCACGGCTCGGACGTCGAGAAGCTGGTCATCATCGGGTCCGGCCCCGCGGGCTGGACGTGCGCGATCTACGCCGCGCGGGCCAACCTGAAGCCGTTGGTCTACGAGGGGATGCCGAGCCAGCAGCTGCTGCCCGGTGGGCAGCTGATGTTCACGACCGAGGTCGAGAACTACCCCGGGTTCCCGCACGGGATCCAGGGCCCCGAGATGATGGCGAAGTTCAAGGAGCAGGCCGAGCGGTTCGGCACGCGGGTCGTCACCGACGACATCGTCGAGGTGGACTTCTCGAAGCGGCCGTTCACGCTGAAGTCGTCCGAGGGCGTCGTGATCAAGACGCAGTCGGTCGTGCTCGCGACGGGGGCGAAGGCCAACTGGCTGAACCTGCCGAACGAGCAGCGCCTGGCCCAGAACGGCGGCGGCGTCTCGGCGTGCGCGGTGTGCGACGGCGCGCTGCCCGTGTTCCGCGACCAGCACCTCGCGGTGGTGGGCGGCGGCGACACCGCGATGGAGGAGGCGTCGTACCTGACGAAGTTCGCGTCGATGGTCCACGTCATCCACCGGCGCGGCGAGTTCCGGGCCAGCAAGGCGATGGCGGCCCGCATCCTCGAGAGCCCCAAGGCCACGGTCCACTGGTGGAGCGCGGTCGTGGACGTGATCGGCAAGGACTTCATCGAGGCGATCGTCCTCGAGGACACGCGCGACAAGAAGCGCACCACGCTGCCGGTGAAGGGCCTCTTCATCGCGATCGGCCACACGCCGCTGACGGGGTTCCTGAACGGCCAGATCGAGACCGACGACAAGGGCTACGTGAAGGTCCAGGACCCGTGGCGCACCACGACGAACGTCGAGGGCGTGTTCGTCGCGGGCGACGTGGCCGACAGCACCTACCGTCAGGCGATCACCGCCGCCGGCATGGGCTGCAAGGCCGCGCTCGACGCCGAGCGCTGGCTGGCCTCCAAGGGCATCCACTAGACCCGCCATCCGCCAATAGACGCCGGTCGTTCATTGGCGGATCGGACGGCGAATCCGTCCGCCAATAGACGCCGGTCGTTGATTGGTGGACGGTTTCGCGTCGGAACGCGCCATTTGGTGCCGGACTCCAGATGGCGCGTCTGACCCCGTCGGCCAGCGGGCCTCGCGTACCCCGGGGCCGGGCCGCCATCCGCCAATAGATGCCGGTCGTTGATGGGCGGATCGGACGGCGAATCCGTCCGCCAATCGATGCCGGTCGTTGACTGGCGGACGTTTCCGCGTCGAAACGCGCCATCGGGTGCCGGACACCGGATGGCGGGATTGTCGCGGCGGCGGCCGGGCCTCGCGTCGGCGGGGGGCGGTCGGCCGCACGAGTGGGGGGAACCGTACCGATCCAGAACGAGGGGACCGGGGGATCGGGTACGATCCCGTCCATGACCGCCCCGCGACCGGTGCACGTTCCCCATCGCCGCGATGTCGCGCACGAGTCGTTCGACGACGAGGTCATCCTGATCCACTTCCCGTCCGGGAAGTACTTCCGGCTCGACGCGCCGGGCCGGGTCGCCTGGGCCGCGATCGAGGGGGGGGCCACCGCGGAGGACGTCGCGGCGACGTTCGCCCGCGCCTTCGACGTCGGGGCCGCCGAGGCACTCGATGCGGCGCAGGGCTTCCTCGCGGAGCTCACGGCCCACGGCCTCGTGCTCGTGGACCCCGCCGCGGAGGCGCGCCGCCCTGCCGGGGCGGGGGGCCCCGACGGCGGGCCCGCCGCGCCGCGTGCGCCGTTCCAGCGCCCGCGCGTCGAGGTGTTCACCGATCTCGAGCAGCTCTTCCTCGTGGACCCGATCCACGACGTGGACGCCACGGGCTGGCCCCATGCGAAGCCCTGAGGGGGCGCTCGCGGGCGGACCGGCGGTCGCCGACACGGCCCGCCTCGAGCGGTTCTTCGACGCGGCGCTCGCGGCGTTCGACCGCGCGGCCGCGGTCGCCGGCCTCCGGGTCGAACGGATCGGCGTCGCGGGGCAGGTGGCGGAGCTGCGGTTCGCCGGGCCGTCGATCCGGGAGCGCCTGTTCCCGGCGCTCGAGCACCTGGTCGGGCCGGGCCTCGCGTCGCCGTCGCTGACGGTCTCGGTCTTCGACGCGGCCTCCACCGGCGTCCCGATGCCGCCGCCGGCGTGGCCGCGCGAGGCGGTCGGCCCGCGGGGCGAGATCGCCGGGTTCGCCGACGGCCCCTGGCGCGTCGCGTTCAACGTCGGCTCGGGGATCCTCCTCGTCCACGACCGCGACGGGGGCCGCGCGATCGCGTGGACGGCCGACGCCGCGGCGGTGCCGTACTACGAGACGGCGTCGCCGATGCGCCCGCTCCTCGCGTGGTGGCTCGGCGACGCGGGCCGACAGGTCGTGCACGCCGCAGCGGTCGGACGGGGCGAGCGGGGCGTGCTCCTCACCGGCCGCGGCGGCTCCGGCAAGACGACGACGGCCCTCCTCTGCGTGCAGGCGGGCCTCGCGTACGCCGGCGACAACAACCTCGTGCTGGGCCCCGGGACGCCGGCCCGCGGGCACGCGTTGTACGGCTCGGCGACGGTCCGGCCCGGCACTCTCGAGCGCCTGCCCGCGCTCCGCGCGCGGCTGCGCAACGCCGACCGCCTCGACGAGGAGAAGGGGCTGCTGTTCGTCGGCGGGGCCGACGGCACGCCGCGGCTGCCGTCCTTCGACGTCGCGGCGATCCTGCTGCCGCGCGTGGTGGGCGGCCCGCGCAGTCGCCTCGAGCCCGCGTCGGCAGGCGCGTGCTTCGCGGCGCTCGCGCCGTCGTCGGTCCTGTCGCTGCCCGGCGCGAGGGAGGCGGCGGTCGCGCGGCTCGGGGCATGGGCCCGCTCCGCGCCGGCCCACCACCTCCTCCTCGGCGACGACCTCGACGCGATCCCGGGCCTCGTGGCCGGCGTGCTCGGAGCGGCGCCGTGAGCGCGACCCCGCGCGTCTCCGTCGTGATGCCGGTGCGCGACGGCGCCGCGTACCTCGCCGCGGCGATCGAGAGCGTCCTCGCGCAGGACGTGCCGCCGCACGAGGTCATCGTCGTGGACGACGGCTCGACCGACGGGAGCGGCGCGATCGCCGCGCGCGCGGGCGGGCCCGTGCGCGTGCTCGCGGGCCGCTTCGGCGGCGCGGCGGCCGCGCGCAACGCCGGCGTCGCCGCGTCGTCCGGCGACGTGCTCGCCTTCCTCGACCACGACGACCTGTGGACCGCGGGCCGGCTCGGCCCGCAACTGGCCGCGCTCGCGCGCGAGCCCCGCGTCGAGCTCGTCCTCGGCCTCACGCAGCGGGTGCGCGGCGACGGGGGCGTCCTCGCGCCCCTGGGCCCGCCCGCGGCCGAGATGAGCCTCGGCGCGGCGCTCCTCACGCGCACGGTGTTCGACCGCATCGGCCCGCTCGACACCGCGCGGCGCTTCGACGAGGACGTGGACTGGTTCCTGCGCGCGCGCGAGGCCGGCGTGGCCGCGCGCCTTCACCCGGTGCTCGTGCAGCTCTACCGGCGGCACGCGACCAACGCCACGCGCGACCGCGCCGGCGACGTGCGTTCGTTCTTCGCCGTCCTGCGCGACTCGCTCGCGCGCCGCCGGGCCGCGGACGGGACCGTCCGCGCGCTCCCCGAGTGGCCGGCGCCGGAGCCGACGTGAGCGCCGACGCGTTCGACGTCGCCGTCGTCGTCCCCGTGCGCAACGGCGCGGCGTACCTCGCCGAGGCGCTCGCGAGCGTCGCCGCGCAGACGGTCCCCGCGCGCGAGGTGGTCGTCGTGGACGACGGCTCGACGGACGGGAGCGCGGCCGTCGCGCGGGCCGCCGGGCCCGGCGTGCGCGTGGTCGAGCAGGCGCCGCTCGGCGCGGGCGCGGCCCGCAACCGCGGGGTCGCGGAGACGACCGCGCCCTGGCTCGCGTTCCTCGACGCCGACGACCGCTGGCTGCCGCGGAAGCTGGCCCGCCAACGCGAGGCCCTGGGCGCGACGCCCGGCGCGGTCGCGGCGATCGGTTCGATCCGGCAGTTCTTCAGTCCCGAGCTCGGGCGCACCGACGCACCCGACCCGGAAATCGTCGTCGGGACCAGCCCGACCGCGCTCGTGGTCCACCGCGACGCCTTCGCCCGGACCGGCGGGTTCCCGACCGACCCCGGCGTGCCGGAGGCCGCGTTCTGGTGGGTCCGCTTCGAGGCGACGGGCGCCGTGCTGCTCACGCTCGACGAGGTGCTCGCGGAGCGTCGCCTCCACCGCACGAACACGGGGCTGCTGCGACCGGGGTTCCGTCAGGGGTACCTGCGGCTCGCGAAGGAGGCGCTCGACCGCCGGCGCCGCGGCGGACCGGCGTGATCCTCCGCGACCCGAGGCCCGACGCGCGCGAGACGTGGCTGCTGCGGGCGGCGCTCGGGGACGGCGACGCGGCCCGTGCCGCGTGGGCCGCGTGGCGGGCCGAGGCCGACCTCGACCGGATCGACCAGGCCTCGTTCCGCCTGCTCCCGCTCGCGTACCGCAACCTCGCGCGGCTCGGCGTCACCGACCCGTGGGACGGGGCGCTCCGCGGGTTCTACCGCCGCGCGTGGTGCGAGAACCAGGTGCTCTTCCGCCGCGTCGCGGGGGTGCTGGAGACCCTCGCGCGCGCGGGCGTCGGCGCCCTCGTGCTGAAGGGGGCCGCGCTGGCGTCGCCCGTGTACGGCGACGCCGGCACGCGCCCGATGGCCGACGCCGACGTCCTCGTGCGCGGCGGCGACTTCGTCGCGGCCGTGCGCGCGCTCGCGCGCGAGGGATGGGTCGCGCACGACGCGACGGCAGGCGCCATGCTCGAGGCCTCGCCCGCCGCGTTCCGCGAGCGCTACGACGCGATCGGCCTGCGACAGGCCGGCGACGCGCTGCCGGTGCTCGACCTCCACGACCGCCTCCTCCACGTGTACGGGCACCATCGCGTGGACTTCCCGGAGGCGTGGCTGTGGGCCGACGCGGAGCCGTTCGAGCTCGGGGGGACGACGGCGAGGCGGCTTTCGCCCGCGCACGCCCTGTTGCACGTCGCCTTCCACGGGTACCAGCGCCAGCACGTCGGTCCCATCCGGTGGGTGGCCGACGTGGACCGCCTCGTCCGCGCGGAGGGCTCGCGGATCGACTGGCGGACCCTCGTCCGACAGGCACGCGAGGCCCGGGTGATCGCACCCCTCCGCGATGCGCTCGAGACGGCGGCGCGGGTCGTGGGCACGCCGGTGCCGAGCGGCGTGCGCCGGGCCTTGCGTCGGGAGCGCGTGACCGCCGTGGAGCGCTTCGAGCGGGCCCTGCGCCTCGGGACGCCGGCGTGGGCCGCGGACTACGGCCGGACGCTCGCGCCGGTGCTGCGGCGCGTGCGCAGCCGAGAGCGGCTGCCCTGGCCGGGATGGAGGCGGACGCTCCGCGAGGCGTGGCGGCTGGCGTACAAGCTGCCGCGACGGCACCTGCGCCGCGCGCTGGCGGGCGCGACGGGGGGACGATGACGTCGCCGTCGGCCTGGTGGGGTCGCGTCCGGCGGCGGTGGGCGCGGCTCGTGCCTCGGGACCGCGCGGCGTACGCGGCGCTATCGACCCGCCCCGTGGTGCTCCTCGTGCAGGACTTCGGCGTGGGCCGGCGGCTCTTCGCCCTGCTCGGGCGGCTGCGGGCGTGGCCGGTGCACGTCGTCTACAACACGTCGTGGCACGTGGACGCGACGGTCGTGCTGCCGAAGCACCTCGCGCGGATCGAGGCGCTCGGGCGAGCCCATCCGTCGCTGCGGGTGACCGCGCTGGGACAGACGGAGGCGGAGCGCGCCCTCTTCGTCGCGCGCGGCGTGGACGCCGTGCACTGCAACCAGGGGGCGCTCGTGGACGAGCGCGTCTTCCGCCCGCTCGCGGACGTCGAGCGCGTGCACGACGCGATCTACGACGCGCGGCTCGACCGCTTCAAGCGGCACCGCCTCGCGGCGTCCGTCGAGCGGCTCGCGTTGCTGACGTACCGGAACGACGACACCGACCGTCGGTACGAGGCGCGCATCGCCCGCGAGTTCGCCCATGCGACCTGGTGCAACGGCCCCCCGACGGCGCGTCGCGTGTTCGGGCCGGACGAGGTGAACCGGGCGTACGCGGCGTGCCGCGTCGGGTTGTGCCTCTCGGCGCGCGAGGGCGCGATGTGGGCGAGCGCGCAGTACCTGCTGGCGGGCCTGCCGGTCGTGAGCACGCCGAGCGAGGGCGGCCGTGACGAGCTGTTCGACGCGGCCCACGTCGACATCGCGGCGCCGGAGCCGGTCGCCGTCGCGAACGCCGTGCGGGCCGTCGTCGCGCGGGACCTCGACCCCTCGGCGATCCGGCGCCGCACGCTCGAGAAGATCGCGCCGCACCGCGCCCGGCTGTTCGACCGCGTGCAGGCGACGTTCGCCGGCGCCGGCGAAGCCAGGGCCTTCGCGGAGGCGTGGCCGGCCGTGTTCCGCCATCGGATGTTCGACCCGACGTTGGTGGGGCGCGCGCAGCGGGCGGCCATGGACCGGCACGACGCGTCGATCCTCGCGGCCGTCGCGGCCGGGGCCCCCTGGCCCGAACGATAGCGACCGGGCCTCGCGTGCCCCGGGCGGGGCCGTCGATCCGCCAATAGACGCCGGTCGTTCATTGGCGGATCGGACGGCGAATCCGTCCGCCAATAGATGCCGGTCGTTGATGGGCGGACGGTTTCGCGTCGGAACGCGCCATCCGGTGCCGGACACCGGATGGCGGGATTGCCGCGGCGGCGACCGGGCCTCGCGTGCCGCGGGGCCGGGCTGCCATCCGCCAATCAACGCCGGTCGATGATGGGCGGAGCGTACGGTCGCGGATCGGGGCGCCGCGTCACTCGAAGGCGACGTGCGCTGCGCGCGCGGGGGCCTCCGGCGCCGGGCGCGGCGGCGTCGCGGCCTCGCCGAGGCGTCGCGCGAGCGTGGCGAGGTCGCCGTCCCGCGACGAGAGGATGCGGTCGGCGTCGGCCTGGGTGTCGAGCCGCGCGCGGTAAGGCACGATCGACCGGGCCGGGAGCTTCACGCCGGGGCCGATCCTCGCGCGCATGTCGACCCAGCTCTGGAAGCCCACCTCCGCGCCGTCGGCGAAGTCCGCGTAGTGGCCGACCGCGGTGCACGGGGCCACGTAGGCCCCCTTCCCGACGTGGATCTTGCTGCCGAGCGCGCAGCCCACCCCGACCTCGGCGCCCTCGTCGAGGACGCATCCCGTGGAGACCATCGCGAGGTGGCCGACCATCGCGCCCTTGCCGATCGTGACGGCGTCCACGAGGAGGTGGCCGTTGTTGGTGGCCACGTTGGTCCCGATCGTCGCCTTGTTCGAGACGTACGCGCCGGGGCCGAAGTCGAGCAGCGGCAGGTCGCGGATCCACGTGTCCGGGTAGACGGTGAAGTCCATCTGGCCGCGGTACCCGAAGCGGCGGAACGTCCACCGCTTGAGCCACGGGAGCGTGAGCGCCACCCAGTAGACCGGCGTGAAGTAGTAGACCGCCGTCCAGCAGAGCCCGTAGAGGCGCCGCGCGCGGTAGGCCGGGTTGCGGAGGTCGCGGGGCAGCTTCCCCGCGCGGATGGAGCCGTGGAACGGCGTCGAGAGCAGGCCCGCGACGGTCACGTACAGCACGACGTAGACGAACGGCGCGGCGACGGCGACGAGGAGCGACCCGACGGCGCCGGCGGGGGCCAGCGCGGCGAGCCCCACGACGGCCGCGGCGGGCAGCCCGAAGATCAAGACGACGAACGTCGTGGCGAGCCACAGGTACATCGGGTCCCCCGTTTCCTTCGCCCGCGCGCTGCGCGGGGCCTTCGTCCTTCCCACGTCGGGCGCGGTCGCAGGCCGCCAGACGGCGTCGGATCGGCGGGGAAACGAAAGGGCCCGGCGAGCGGGGAGCCGCGCGCCGGGCCTCGCGTCGGCGGACGGGGGATGCCGTCGAGGCACCCCCCCGCGCCGGGGACGAGCGGACTACGGCGCCGGGACCAGCGTCGTCACCCGACCCGTGGCGAGCATCGAGAAGTAGACCTCGCCCTGCGCGTCCTCGTCGATCGAGACGATGTCCTCGACGTCGGCCACGACCTCGGGGGCGCCGGTCGTGCGGTCGCCGGCGACGGGGAGGGCCCACACGCGGCCCGTCTTGCTGTCGTCGCCCTTCCACTCGGCCGAGTTGTCGCCGAAGAGGTACTTCCCGCGCAGCGCCGAGCACCGCTGCCCGTGGTAGACGAGGCCGCCGATCACGCAGCGACCGAGCTCGCGGCCGTAGGCGAAGACCGGCGCGACGTAGTCGCCCGGCTTGGCGCCCGGCGCGAGCGGGACGTCGGCTTCCATCATGGGCCAGCCCATGTTCCCGCCGCGCTTCGCGACCGAGACCTCCTCGCGCTGCTTCTGACCGAGGTCGCCGAACCACACGAGGCCGGTCTCGCGGTCCACCGAGAGGCGGTACGGGTTGCGGACGCCGTACGCGAAGATCTCCGGCTTCACGCCGCCGCGACCGTCGGCCCACGGGTTGTCCCGGGGGATCGAGTACGGCGCACCGCCGGCGCCCATCCGCGGGTCGATGCGCAGGATCTTGGCCTCGAGCACGCGCGTGTCCTGCCCGAGCCGCTCGGGGTCGTTGTGCATGCCGCTGTCGCCGACGCCGATGTACAGCGTCCCGTCCGCGCCGATGCAGAGCCCGCCGCCGAAGTGGATGGGGTTCTTCTTCGGGATCTGGAGGAGGATGCGACCCGACGCCGGGTCGGCCATGTCGGGGTTCGCCCCAACCTTGTATGCTGCAACCACCGTACGGTACGGGTCGGCGCCTTCGCCGGTCCCGGTGCCGTACATGACGTAGAATTCCTTGCTAGTTGCAAAGTCATTGGCGAACGCGAGGTTCACCAGGCCGCCGTGGCCCTGCTCGAGCTTGTCCGACGGCATCTGCAGGCGGCTGATGTCGAGGAACAGCGTCGGGGCCGGGACCGCACCCGCCCCGCGGAACTTCTTGCCGACCTTGATCCGACCGGCGCGCTCGACGACGAAGACCCGGTCGGAGCCGTCGCGCGGCGCCGCCACGGCCACCGGGGTGTCGAAGGTCACGCCCGGCCAGGCGTCCTGCACGGTGTAGCGCTCGCCGGCCGCGGAGGCCTCGCGCACCAGGGACGCCACGGGGGGCAGACCGGCGATCAGGGCGCCCGCCCCGATCAACCCAGCCGACAGGACCCCGACACCGATCCTCGAAATTCGCATCGCGGTGGATCTCCGACGCAGGTAGGGGAGGTTCGTAGTCTACCGTTCGGGGGGTCGGTTGTGCCCGTGGAAATGAGGAGGGCGGGCGGCTCCCGGAGGGGGGTGCGACGGTTCCGTCGGAAGCGGTCGGGGATTCCCGTGAGGGCGGGGGGGGCCGGTTGCTATTCTCCCGGCCCCGCGAGGCTGCCGGAGCCGATACGTGTTCTTCGACTTCGCGAACATCCTCGTCTTCATCGTCGTCGGCCTCGGGTTCATCCTCGTGAACCTGGCCGTGGCCTGGTTCCTGCGCCCCAAGGGCCCCCAGTCCGGCGAGAAGCGAGCGATCTACGAGTGCGGCGAGCCGACGATCGGCCAGGCCTGGATCCGGTTCGACATCCGGTTCTATACGGTCGCGCTGATGTTCGTCGTGTTCGACATCGAGATCGCCCTGCTCTTCCCGTGGGCCGCGGTCTTCCGCGACATGGTGCGCGAGGGCAACGGCTGGTTGGCCTTCGTCGAGGTCGCGACGTTCCTCGTGGTCCTGATGGGCGGCTTCGCCTTCGTCTGGGCCAAGGGCGACCTCGACTGGACCGGCCCCGGTTCCCCGTCCGCGATGACCGCCCCCGGCCTCGACGAGATGGCGGGGACGGGCTCGACCCCCGTGACGCAAGGCCCGGTCGCCGGCGCCCCCCGGGAGGACGCGATTGCCGCCCGATAACACCCCGCCGGTCGCCGCGCCGGCGATCCACCCGCGCCTCGTGCTCGACCCCGAGCTCGAGCAGTCGATCATCCTCACGAAGATCGACTGGCTGAAGGACTGGAGCCGTCGCAACGCGCTCTGGCCCATGGCCTTCGGCCTCGCCTGCTGCGCCATGGAGATGATGGCGACGGCCGCGACGAAGTACGACCTCGACCGCTTCGGCTCCGGCGTCTTCCGCGCCTCGCCGCGGCAGGCCGACGTGATGATCGTGGCCGGGACCGTCACCCACAAGATGGCCCCGCGCGTGAAGCGCCTGTACGAGCAGATGCCCGACCCGAAGTACGCGATCGCCATGGGCGCGTGCGTCATCGGCGGCGGGCCCTACAGCCGTTTCGGGTACCACGTCGTGCAGGGCGTGGACCTCGTGATCCCGGTGGACATCTACGTCCCCGGCTGCCCGCCCCGGCCCGAGGCCCTGATCGACGCGATCCGCAAGCTGCAGGAGCGGATCCGCGTGCGCGGCGGCGACTCCCTGCGTCCCGACGACGTCCTCCGGAACCGCGAGCGCATCCTCGCGATGTCGGCCTCGTGAGCGACGCCGCCTCCCCTTCCTCGCCCTCGGGCGCCCCGGCCGCCGACGCGGGCCCGCGCGACGCCGTCACGGCCGCCGCGGCGCGCCTGCTCGCCTCGAAGGTCCCCGGCGCCGTCGTCGAGGTCGTCGAGACCGGCCGCCACCCGTCGCTGACCATCGCCGCGGACCGGCTCGTCGCGGTCGCGCGCGTCCTCCACGACGACCCCGACCTCGCGATGGACTGCTGCCACCTCGTGACCGCGGTGGACTGGCCGGCGAAGACGCCCGCGGACGGCCCGGGCTCGATCGAGGTCCTCTACCACCTCGTGTCGTACGCGAGGAAGCAGGGCGCGGCCTACCGCCGCTCCGCCGTGAAGAACGACGGGTTCCTCGTGCTGCGCGTCCGCGTCCCGCGGGACAAGCCCGAGGTCCCGAGCGTCATGGGCGTGTGGGTCGGCGCCGACTGGCACGAGCGCGAGACGTGGGACCTGATGGGCGTCAAGTTCACCGGTCGCGCGTCGCTGCGCCGCATCCTGCTGCCCGAGGACTGGCCCGGCCACCCGCTGCGCAAGGACTGGGCGTATCCCGTCGAGTACCACGGCATCCCGATCATCCCGCCGGAGGGTCGATGAGCCACGAGCCCGTCCCCTCCGTCCCGCACGTGCCCGGCGTCGTCGCCCCCAAGGCGCCGCCGGTCGTGGACGTCTCCGACCTCGCGCGCGCGCTCGAGGAGCGGTCCATGGGCCAGGCCCTGCGGACCGAGGAACTCGTCGTCAACATGGGCCCGCAGCACCCGAGCACGCACGGCGTGCTCCGCGTCGTCATCAAGACCGACGGCGAGGTGGTGACCGCGCTGCAGCCCCACATCGGCAACCTGCACCGCTGCGCCGAGAAGATCGGCGAGTCGCTGCCGTACTACCAGTGGCTGCCGTACGTCGACCGGATGGACTACCTGGCGGCGATCAACAACGAGCACGGCGCCTGCATCGCGATCGAGCGGCTCGCCGGGATCGTCGTGCCGGAGCGCGCGGAGTACATCCGCGTGATCCTGGCCGAGGTGCAGCGCGTCGCCAGCCACATCTTCGCGATGGGCGTGTACGGCCTCGACATCGGCGCCATCACGCCGTTCCTGCACACGTTCCGCGAGCGCGAGCGCGGCCTCGACCTCCTCGACCACGTCGCCGGCGGCCGGCTGCTCTACCACGTCATCCGCATCGGCGGCGTGAAGCGCGACCTGTCGCCCGAGTGGATCGACGAGTGCCACGCGTTCCTCGACGCCGTCGAGGAGCGCCTGCCCGAGTACAACACCCTCCTCCTCGACAACCACATCTTCCAGGAACGCACCTGCAACATCGGCGTGATCCCGCGGGAGCTGGCGGTGGGGTGGGGCGTGACGGGCCCGGCGCTGCGCGCCAGCGGCGTCGACTGGGACACGCGGCGCGACGCGCCGTACGGCATCTACGACCGCTTCCAGTTCGAGGTGCCCGTCGCGCACAGCGGCGTCGCGGGCGTGGTCGGCGACTGCTTCCACCGGCACTGGGTGCGCTTCAAGGAGACCGAGCAGGCCATCCGCATCGCCCGCCAGGCGCTCCGCGACCTGCCCCCGGGCGAGATCCAGGCGAAGCTGCCGAAGACGCTCAAGCCGCCGAAGGGCGAGGTCTTCGTGCGGGTCGAGAACCCGCGCGGCGAGCTCGCGTACTACATGGTCGCGGACGGCACGGACAAGGCGTGGCGCATCCGGTGCCGCGGGCCGTCCTTCAGCAACATCGGCGTGATGACCGACGTCGCGCGCGGGGCGCTCGTGGCCGACCTCGTCGCCCTCATGGGCAGCCTCGACATCGTGCTGGGCGAGGTGGACCGATGAAGTCGTTCCTCGACGGGCTCATCGACGGGTCGCCGTTGCTGCAGGCGGTGCCGCGCGGCCTCGTCTACACGATCGGCATCCTGCTGGCCTGCAAGGCCGTCCTCCTCCTGGTCAGCCTCTTCGCGGGCGAGATCGTGTGGATGGAGCGGCGCATCTCCGGCCGCATGCAGGCCCGCATCGGCCCGAACCGCGTGGGCCCCCAGGGCCTCCTCCAGTTCCTCGCCGACGGCGTCAAGCTGATGGCGAAGGAGGACGTGATCCCGACGAGCGCCGACCGGCTCGTCTTCCTGATCGCGCCCTACATCGTCTTCGCGGGCGTGTTCGCGGCCTTCGCCGCGGTCCCGCTCGGCGCGGGCCTCGTCCCCGCCAACCTCACGTTCGGCCTCTTCTACGTGCTCGCCATCACGAGCGTCGAGGTGGTCGGCGTGATCATGGCCGGCTGGTCGAGCAACTCGAAGTGGTCGATCCTCGGCACGATGCGCGAGGTCGCCCAGGTGATCTCGTACGAGATGCCCCTCGCGATCTCGGCGCTCACGGTCGCGGTGCTCGCGGGCACGCTCAACCTGAGCGAGATCGTGGACCAGCAGCAGGGCTGGGTCTGGCAGTGGTGGGTGCTCCGCAGCCCGGCCACGTTCGTCGGGTTCTTCCTCTTCTTCACGGCGGCGCTGGCCGCGCTCAAGCGCGCGCCCTTCGACCTGCCCGAGGCGGAGAGCGAGCTCGTCGCCGGCTTCCACACCGAGTACACGGGCTTCCGCTTCGCCATCTTCTTCCTCGCGGAGTACGCGGGGATGTTCCTCTTCTCCGTCCTCACGGTGGTCCTGTTCTTCGGCGGCTGGCACCCGGGCGTGCCGGTCTCGCTGACCACGGGCATCGGGCGGGCGCTGGGCTTCCTCGTCCTCTTCGCGAAGTCCGCGTTCTTCCTCTCCGTGATGATCTGGATCCGGTGGTCGCTCCCGCGCTACCGCGTCGACAAGGTCATGTACCTCTGCTACAAGGTCCTCCTCCCGTGGAGCGTCGCCGCGCTCGTCGTCGCGGCCCTCCAGGTCCTCCTGACGGGAGGGCGCTGACCATGGCGCTCCCCGGCACGACCTCGGCGCCCGCCGTCCTCGAGGCCCCCGCGGCCGCCGGCGGCCCCGGCGCGGCCCCCGCCCCGACCCGCGGCTACATGGCGCGGATCTGGCACGGCATCAAGACGACCGCCGTCGGCATGCGCCTCACGTGGCGCCACTTCTTCACGAAGCCGACGACGATCCAGTACCCCGAGGAGCAGACCTACTTCAGCCCGTTCGAGCGCGGCCTGCACGAGTTCGAGCCGGACAAGTGCATCGTCTGCCACCTGTGCGCGAAGGCCTGCCCCGTCGAGTGCATCACGATCGAGAGCGTCTCGCCCGCGGGCAAGAAGGTGCTCACGAAGTACGAGATCGACTACAGCAAGTGCCTCTTCTGCTCGCTGTGCGTCGACCCGTGCCCGGTGGACTGCATCCACATGGGCCAGCAGTACGACCTCTCGGCCTTCGACCGCGAGGGCGGCACGCGCATCAACTTCATGACCGGCGAAGGCCCGTGGCGCACCGCGCGCACGAGCGCCGACCCGCACGCCGGCCTGCGGCGGGAGGGCTAGCCCGGTGCCCGCCGTCCTGCCCGCGATCCCCACCGGCGCGACCGAGGCGCTCCTCGCGTCGATGATCCCGGACCTCACCCCGATCCTGCCCGGGCTGATCTTCTACGGCCTCGCCGGCCTCGCGATCGTGTCGGCGGTCGCCGCCGCCACCGCCCCGAAGATCGTGCACGCGGCCTTCGGCCTGATGGCGGCCTTCTTCGGCGTGGCCGGGATGTACGCGCTGCTCGGCAGCGACTTCCTCGCCCTCACGCAGGTCGTCGTCTACGTCGGCGGCATCCTCGTGCTGCTCGTGTTCGGCGTGCTGCTGACGGGCCGCACGAAGGCCGCCCTCGGCCTCGAGCGCCCGACGCACGTGATGCCCGCGGCGTTCGCCGGCGGCGCGCTGCTCTTCGGCCTGCTCGGCGCCATCCTCTCGAGCGACTTCGGCGACGGCGGCCGCACGATGGCCGACCTCCCCGAGCCGCCCTCGACGACGGCCGCCCTCGGCCGCGCGTTCCTCGACCCGAACCAGTACCTGCTGCCGTTCGAGCTGGTGTCGGTGTTCCTGCTGGCCGCGCTCGTCGGCGCCGCCTACCTCGTGCGCCGGAGGCGCGACGGCCAGTGACCTCCCCCGTGCTCCCGTCCCTGCCGGTGGCCTTCCTCCAGACCATCGGCCTCTCCCACTTCCTCGTGGTGGGGGCGATCCTGTTCTGCGCCGGCATCACGACCGTCCTCGCCCGCCGGAACGCGGTGGGCATCCTGATCGGCCTCGAGCTGATCCTCAACGCCGCCAACCTGAACCTGGTCGCGTTCGAGCGGTTCGGCCCCGCGCCCCTGCGCGGGACCGTGTTCGCGATCTTCGTCCTCGCGGTGGCCGCCGCCGAGGCCGCCATCGCGCTCGCCATCGTCCTCAACGTCTTCGACTCCCGCGACGAGATCGACGTGGACGAGACGACGGCGCTCAAGGGGTGACGACGTGCTGAACCTCGCCCTCGTCATCGTCCTGGCGCCGTTCGTCGGCTTCGTCCTGCAGTCGGCCTTCGGCCGCCGCCTGCCGCGGCAGGGCGACTGGCTGACCATCCTCGGCATCGGCGCGTCGTTCGCCGCCGCCGTGATCGTCTTCGGCCGCGTGCTCGGCGGCGAGGTGCTCGACGCCGCGAACCCGGCCGCCCACGCCCGCTGGGAGTGGATGCGCTTCGGCGACGTCGTCTGGAACGTGGGTATCAAGATCGACGGGCTCACCGCGGTGATGCTCTTCGTCGTGACGCTGGTCGCGTTCCTCGTCCACGTCTTCTCGTCGGCCTACATGCACGGCGACCCGAAGTACTGGAAGTTCTTCGCGTGGCTCCAGATGTTCAGCACGTCGATGCTGATCCTGGTGCTCGCCGACAACCTCCTGGTGCTCTTCATCGGGTGGGAGCTGGTGGGCCTCTGCTCGTACAAGCTCATCGGCTTCTGGAGCGAGCGGCAGGACCCCTGCAACGCCGCGCGCAAGGCCTTCATCACGACGCGCATCGGCGACCTCGGCATGGTCGTGGCGCTGATGCTGATCTACAGCCACACGAAGTCGTTCGCCTTCGAGGACATGTTCCGGGCCGCGAGCACCGGCGGCCTCGACCAGCAGGTCCGCACCTGGGCGTCGCTCGGCCTGTTCATGGCCGCCATGGGCAAGAGCGCGCAGTTCCCCCTCCACGTCTGGCTGCCGGACGCCATGGAGGGCCCGACCCCCGTGTCGGCCCTCATCCACGCGGCCACCATGGTCGCCGCCGGCGTCTACCTCGTCGGCCGCACCTTCCCGCTGTTCACCGACGCCTCACTGCTCGTGGTCGCGTCGGTCGGCGCCGTGACGGCGGTCATGGCGGGCCTGATCGCCCTCGCCCAGAACGACATCAAGAAGGTGCTCGCCTACTCGACGGTGAGCCAGCTCGGCTTCATGTTCCTCGGCCTCGGCTGCAAGGCCTGGCACGCCTCGCTGTTCCACCTGACCACTCACGCCTTCTTCAAGGCGCTCATGTTCCTCGGCTCGGGCAGCGTGATCCACGCCTGCCACCACGAGCAGGACATGCGGAAGATGGGCGGGCTCTGGAAGAAGCTCCCGATCACGGGGACGACGTTCTTCGTCGGCGTCCTCGCGATCGCCGGCTTCCCCTTCGTCACGGCGGGCTTCTTCAGCAAGGACGCCATCCTCGCGGGCGCGTGGCACCACCACCCGGCGCTCTTCTGGATCGGGCTCGGCGCGGCGGTCCTCACCGCGTTCTACATGTTCCGCCTGTTCGCGATGACGTTCCTCGGCAAGCCGAAGGACGAGCACGTCTTCGAGCACGCGCACGAGAGCCCGTTCCCGATGACGCTCCCGCTGCTCGTCCTCTGCGCGCTGTCGGTCGCCGCGGGCTGGGACCTCTTCCACTGGCACAGCAAGCTCCTCGACCCGCTGGCCGCCGGCGCGTCGGCCGCGGGCTCGCTCGACCACCACGAGCACTCCGACGCCGTCATGTACATGGCGATCGCGGCGGGGCTCGCGGGCCTCCTCGGCGGGTTCGCGGTCTTCCGCGTCATGGCCCCCGAGCGCCTCGCGTCGCTCAAGCGGCCCTTCGCGGGCCTCGAGCGGGCGTTCGCGAAGAAGTTCGGCTTCGACGAGCTGTACCGCGAGGTGATCCTGCGTCCCGCGTACGTCCTCGCGAGCGTGCTCGCCTGGACCGACCGCGAGGGCGTCGACGGCGCGGTGAACGGCATCGGCCGCACCGCGGCGAGCGCCGCGCGGGGCTCCGGCACGATCGACCGCGTGGTCGTGGACGGCGCGGTGCGTGGCACCGGCGCCGTGATCCTGGCGGGGGGCGACGGCGTCGCCCGGACCCAGTCGGGCCGCATCCGCACCTACGTCGCCTTCGGCATCGCCGCCGTGGCGCTGATCCTGATCCTCGGACGGATCTTCTAAGACCATGGGCTCGAACCTGCTCTCCCTGACGTTCCTGCTGCCCCTGGCGGGGTCCGTCCTCGTGCTCCTCGTACCGAAGGAGTCCGCGGTCCGGGCCTGCCGCTGGGTCAACCTCCTCGCGACCCTCGCGACGTTCGTCGCGACGCTCGCCGTGTGGTCCGGGTGGAACGCCGCCAAGGCGAAGCTCCTCCCCGGCCAGTACGCGCTGACGGAGGACGTCGAGTGGATCGCGGCCTTCGGGATCCGCTACCACCTCGGCGTGGACGGCGTCTCGGTCGCGCTGCTGCTGCTGACCTCGTTCGTGTCGATCGGCGCCTCGATGGCGTCGTGGAACATCGAGAAGAGCGCCAAGGGCTACCACTCGATGTTCCTGCTGCTGCTGGCGGGGATGGTCGGGGTGTTCATGGCCCTCGACCTGTTCCTCTTCTACCTGTTCTGGGAGATCATGCTCCTCCCGATGTACTTCCTCATCGGGATCTGGGGCGGCCCGCGCCGGCAGTACGCGTCGATCAAGTTCTTCCTCTACACGCTGGCCGGCTCGGTGCTGATGCTCGCCGGCATCGTCCTGATCTGGATCCACCACCGCACCTTCCAGATCCCCGAGATCGTGCAGATCGCCCAGTCCACGGGCCTGTTCGAGGGCAAGGTGGACGGCGCCGCGACCTACCGCCTGCTCTGCTTCATCGGGTTCTTCGTGGCCTTCGCCATCAAGGTCCCGCTCTTCCCGTTCCACACGTGGCTCCCCGACGCCCACGTCGAGGCGCCGACGCCGATCTCGATGATCCTGGCCGGCGTACTGCTGAAGATGGGCGGCTACGGCCTCATCCGGATGGCCTACCCGTTCTTCCCGGCGGCCGCGGTGACGCTGCAGTACTGGATCGTCGGCCTCTCGCTCGCCTCGATCGTCTACGGCGCGCTGGTCGCCATGGCGCAGACCGACTTCAAGAAGCTGGTCGCGTACTCGTCGGTGAGCCACATGGGCTTCGTCACGCTCGGCCTCGCGAGCCTGACCCCCGAGGGCAGCAACGGCGCGATGTACATGATGCTCGCGCACGGCACGATCAGCCCGATGCTGTTCATGCTCGTGGGCGTGATCTACGAGCGCGCCCACCACCGCGACATCGACCGCTTCGGCGGCCTCGCCTGGGCGATGCCCCGGTACGGCGTCCTCGCGGCCTTCGGCATCTTCGCGAGCCTCGGCCTCCCCGGCCTCTCCGGCTTCATCGCCGAGATCACCGTGTTCCTCGGGTCGTTCGACCGCTTCCCGCGCCTCACGCTCGTCGCGACGCTCGGCATGGTCGTGACGGCGGCCTACTACCTGATCACCCTGCAGAAGGTCTACCTGGGCGACACGCCGGCCGTGTACCAGGACAAGGCCCACTACCCCGACGTCAGCAAGCGCGAGCTCTGGATCCTCCTCCCGCTGGCCGCGGTGACGCTGCTCATGGGCGTCCTCCCGGGCCTCGCGATGGAGATCTACCGCGTGGACCTCGAGGGGATCGTGAAGGGCGTGAAGGAAGTCGGCGACGCGATCGCGAAGGTGAAGTGACGCCGTGACCGCCGTCTCCGCCCTCCTCCCGACGATCCTCCTCACCGCGGGCATCCTCGCGGTGCTGCTGGCCGACGCCGTGGCCAAGGGCCGCCGCCCGCAGGTGCTGCCCTGGATCTCGGGCGCCGCCCTCGTCGCGACCGCCGCGGTCGCCATCGTCTGGCTCGCCGACCAGCGCGGCGGCGACCGCATCCTGCTCGGCGCGCTCCGCATGGACGCGTTCGCGGCCGTGATGACGCTGTTCTGCGCCGTCGCGGGCCTCGTGTCGATCCTCGCCACCCTGGTGGGGGACGGCAACCGCCGCCCCGGCGGCGAGTTCCACGCCCTCGTGCTCGCGGCCGTCGTCGGCATGTCCGTGCTCGCCGCCGCGGTGGACATGGTCACGCTCTACCTCGCGTTCGAGCTGGTCTCGATCACCGGGTACGTGCTCGTCGGCATGCGTCGCGGCGACCGCCTGTCCAACGAGGCGAGCCTGAAGTACGTGCTCTTCGGCGCGGTGTCGTCGGGCCTGATGATCTACGGCCTGTCGCTGCTCTTCGGCCTCTCGGGCGGCACGTCCCTCGAGTCGGTCCGGGTCGCCGTGGCCCAGGGCGCGGGCGCGCAGCCGGTCTTCGGCGCCGCCGTCCTGCTCGTCTTCGCGGGCTTCGCGTTCAAGATCTCGGCCGTCCCGTTCCACTTCTGGGCGCCGGACGTCTACCAGGGCGCGCCCACCGCCGTCGCCGGCTTCCTCTCCGTCGCCAGCAAGGCGGCGGGGTTCGCGGGCCTCATCCGCGTCGTCGACGCGCTCGGCGCCACGGCCCACCGCGCCGCCGGCACCGGCACGGTCCTGCGCTGGCTCGACGGCACGCCCGCGGGCGTCGTCGCGACGGTCCTCGGCGTCTGCGCGGTCCTGACGATGACGCTCGGCAACCTCGGCGCGTGCCGCCAGAACGACCTGAAGCGCCTGCTGGCCTACTCCTCGATCGCCCAGGCCGGCTACATGCTCATGGCCGTCACGATGTGGACGCCGGACGCGCTCGCCGCGCTCGTCTTCTACCTCGTCACGTACCTCTTCATGAACCTCGCCGCCTTCCTCCTGGCGGGGATCGTGATCCGCGCGGCGGGCACCTCCAGCCTCGACGGGCTCCGGGGCCTCGGCTACCGCAACCCGTGGCTGGCCGCGACCTTCACGGTCGTGATGCTCTCGCTGACGGGCATCCCGCCGATGTTCGGCTTCCTCGGCAAGTTCGTCCTGTTCGCGACGGTGCTGAGCGAGGGCTACCTCTGGTTCGCCGTCATCGGCCTCCTGAACGGCGCCATCTCGCTCTACTACTACGCGAAGCCGCTGCTCCGCATGTACCTCGACGGCCCGGCGCCCGACGCGCCGGCCGTCCGCGTCAGCCCCGGCGCGGCGGTGCTCGCCGGCGTCCTGGTGCTCCCGGTCGTCGCGTTCTTCCTCGCGTGGTCGCCGCTGGCCACGTGGACGAAGAGCGTCCTCCCGACGTTGAGGATCGGCTCGTGAGCGCGTCCCACCTCCCGCCCGCGCACCCCGACACCGTCACGGTCCTCCCGGACCCGCGGCTCGACGAGATCCGCCGCCGGCTCGACGACCTCCTCACGCGCTCGTTCTACTCGGGCGCCGGGTACGTCTTCGAGTCGGACCCCTACGTCGTCCCCGAGGACGCCGAGGTGCTCGAGAAGCTGACCGTGATCCGCGAGCAGGACCGCCGCCACGCGCACGTCCTCGGCACCCTGATCGCCGCCCGCGGCGGCGTCCCCGGTCCGGGCGTGTTCCCGTTCTGGAACCTCGACCTCAACTTCCTCACCGTCCCGACGGTGTCGCAGTTCGTCGTGGACGCGCTCCACGAGGAGATCGGCCTCTACGACCTCCTCATCGCGCGCTGGGCCGCCGACGACGAGGACGGCCGCGCCGCGCTCCGCGTGATCCGCGACGAGAAGGCCCGCCAGGTCGCGGACCTCGCGCCCGCGGTCGCCGCGGCCAAGGTGCGCGAGGCCGAGACGCACGTCGCGAAGGCCGCCGCGGTCAAGAAGACCCGCGACGCCCGCATCGCGAAGCAGAAGGCCGCCGCCGAGGCCGCCAAGAAGGCGAAGGCCGCCGCCGGCAAGCCGGGCGCCGCGCCGGTCGCCGCCGCCGCCCCCGTGGCCGCGGCCGCGAGCGCCGAGATCGGCGACCCGCTCGAGCCGGGCATCAGCAAGAAGGAGAAGGGCCGTCGCGCCCTGCTCCGCATCCGCAAGAAGCTGGGCCTGCCGATGTCGCTGCTCGCGGGCAAGGCCGCGCCCGCCGCGGCGCCCGCGCCCGCGCCGGCCGCCGCCCCCGCCGCCGCGGCGCCCGCCGCCCCCGCGGGCGCGGTGCTCGACCCGGACGAGCCGGGCATCTCCCCGAAGGAGAAGGCCAAGCGGCAGATGCTGAAGATGCGCGCCGCCGCCGGGGGCGCCGCGCCCGCGCCCGCCGCCGCGCCGGCTGCCGCCCCGGTCGCCGCGCCGCCGCCGGCCGCCGCGCCCGCGGCCGAGCTCCTCGACCCGAACGAGCCCGGCATCTCGCCCAAGGAGAAGGCCAAGCGGCAGATGCTGAAGCTGCGCGCCGCCTCGGGGGCCCCGGCTGCGGCTGCGCCTGCCCCGGCCGCCGCGGCGCCTGCGCCGGCGGCCGCCGCTCCCGCGGCCCCGGCGGTCGAGGCCCTGCCGGCCGACCTGGGCGACCCGAACGAGGCCGGCATCTCCCCGAAGGAGAAGGCCCGGCGGCAGATGGCCCGGTTGCGCGCGCAGCGCGGATAACCTCGTCCCGGCGGGCCCTCCGCCGGGAACCGTCGCCGCCATGCCGCTCCGCACGCTCGTCGTCCACTACGCCGAGATCGGCACCAAGGGCCGCAACCGGCCCCAGTTCGAGCGCCGCCTCATGGCCCACCTCGGGCTCGCGCTGAAGGACGTCGGCATCGCGGCCGGCGTGAAGCGTATGCCCGGACGCCTCACGGTGACGCTGCCCGAGGGCGCCGACCCCGAGGTCGCGCTGACCCGCCTCACGAAGGTCGCGGGCGTCGCCGACGTCGCGTGCGGCGTCGCCGTGCCCGCCGACCTCCCGTCCATCTCCGCCGCCGCGGTGGACCTCCTCGCCGCGGGCCCGCCGGGCTCGTTCAAGCTCGAGGTCCGCCGCGGCGACAAGACGTTCCCGCTCGACTCCATCGCCGTCGCGCGCCAGGTGGGGGCCGCCTGCGTCGCCGCCAGCGGCCGCCGCGTCGACGTCCATCACCCCGACGTGACCGTCCACGTCGAGATCCCGAGCAAGGTCGCGCTCGTCATCGGGCCCAGCCGTCCCGGGCCCGGCGGGCTGCCGTCGGGCTCGACGGGCCGCCTCCTCGCGTTCCTCTCCGGCGGCCTCGACTCGCCGGTCGCCGCCTGGAAGATGATGCGCCGCGGCGCGCGCGTCACCGCGGTCCACTTCTGGAACCGCACCCTCCAGGGCAACGCCGTCCTCGAGAAGATCGAGGACCTCTGCCGCGTGCTCGCGCTGACGCAGGGCGAGGTCCCGCTCGTCGTCGTGCCGTTCGAGCCCATGCAGCGGGCCATCGTCGCGATGGTCCCCGAGCACGTCCGCATGGTCGTGTACCGCCGCGCCATGCTCCGCATCGCGCGCGCGCTGGCCGACCGCGAGAAGGCCCTCGGCTACGTCACCGGCGACTCCCTCGGCCAGGTCGCGAGCCAGACCGCCGAGAACCTCCGCACGATCCACGCCGTCGCCGACCGTCCCGTCTTCGCGCCCCTCATCGGCGACGACAAGGTCGAGGTCGTCGCGCTCGCGCGCAAGCTGGGCACGTTCGAGATCTCCATCCGCCCGCACGAGGACTGCTGCTCGTTCCTCGTCGCCGCCCACCCCGCGACGCGCACCCGTCCCGACGTGATCGCGCGGCTCGAGGAGGGCATCCCGTGGGACGCGTTGGTCGAGGAGGCGCTCGCCGGCGCGCGCCGCGAGGTGCACCACGCCTCCGGCCGCACCACGGCCGTCGCGTCCGACGACCCGCCCGCGGTGGACGCTCCCCCCGTCGCCTGACGCAAGGCCCGCCGGCCTTCGAACGCGCCCGTTGGTGCCGGACACGGAATGGCGGGATGGACCGTCCCGGACCCGGCATCGGCCCGTCCAACGCGCCAGTTGGTGCCGGACACCGAATGGCGGGATTGACCCTCCCCGAACGCACGCCGGGTCCCGGGCCAGTCGCGCCAGTTGGTGCCGGACACCGAATGGCGGGATTGACCCTCCCCGAACGCACGCCGGGCCTCGGGTCAGTCGTGGACGACGGTGCCCATGCGGACGACCTCGAACGCGCTGCCGGGCACCGTCTTCAACCCGTTCAGGTCGTCGTCGTCCCACCGCGCGTCCGGCGCGCCGGACACGTACCAGTTGCTCCCGTTGTCGGCGACGAACATCCCGTACCGCTTGAGGCACGCGAGGACGACGCGCGTCTGCGGGCCGAACCCGCTCGTGTCGAACGACGCCTTGAGCCGCACGCGCATCCCCATCGGGGGGCGGTTCGTGCTGCGGTCGCTGCTCGCCCAGTGCGTCGCGGGCGCCACGTACGCGCGTCGCGTCACCGCCACCGTGAACCGCAACGCGTGCCGGATCTCGCCGCGACCGACGACCTCGTCGTACCGCACGAGCCCCGGGAACACGGGCAGCCCGGCCGCGTCCGCCGACGTCCACCCCGCGGGCCGCGACGGGTGCGTCGCGAGGTCGAAGAACGCGCCGCTCCCGGCGGACCAGCCGTTCACCGCCGGGTTCGGGTTCGGGTACGACGACCACGTCTCCCACAACGTCCACGCGTCGCGGTCGATCACGAGCACGTGCCGGTCGCCCGACGCGCCCGCGCCGCCCTCGATCGGCGCGTCGGCCGGGATCGGGTACGGCCCCGGGTCGCTCTCGTCGGCGTAGTCGAACGTCATCGGCACGCGGGGCTGCGTGCCCGCGACGACGACGTACGGGATCCCGAACGGCCCGCCGAGCCAGTTCGCGCCGAAGTCCGCGTGCAGCGCCGTCGTCGCGCCGATGGACGCGATCAGCGCGTCGCTGTTCGGGTCCACGGGGTCGCCGTCCACCGGCGTGTTCCACGGGTCGTCCGCCGGGAACGGCCGGAACCCCTGGAGGTCCGCGTTGGGCCCGAGGTCGGGCACCGACCCCGCGGGCGGCGGCGTCGTGGGGGGCGGAGGGGTGGGGGAGGGCGAAGGCCCGGTCGGGGGCGGGGTCCCCGCCGCGGGGGGCGCGCCGCCGCCTCCACCGCCGCCACAGCCCGTCAGCAGGCAGACTCCGAGGACGAACGCAGCGCGTCGGCGCATGACCAGCCTCGACCGCACCACCGCCCCACGGGCAAGCCCACCCTCCTCCCTATCGGCCGTCCGGGGGCCCGCCCTCAAGCGCCCGGGGGCTCGCCTCGCCCCGGGCCGGCGGCGACCGGGCCTCGCGTCCCGGGGAGGGGGATGCGTTCCCGTGCGGCGCGGCGTCAGGCGGCGGCGTCGCGCGCGAGGCGCTCGCCGGGCTTCGCGCGGCGGAAGGGGTAGAGCAACTGCGCGAGGAAGCGACCGGGCACGGGCTCGCCGGGCGCGCCGAGCGCGCGGGGGAACACGCCGGCGGGGAGGTGGTAGGTGCCGAAGAGCACGTCCCAGAAGGCGAAGAGGCCCGCGAAGTTCTTGTCCCAGGCCTCGCGGTCGGCGGCGTGGTGCCAGCGGTGGAACATGGGGCTCGCGATCACGCGGCGGAGCGGGCCGAAGGTCCACGGGACGTCGGCGTGGAGGAGGATCGCGTAGAAGGTGAGGAAGGGCGTCACGATCGCGAACACGCGCGGGTCGAAGCCGGCGAGGAGGAGCGTCGAGCCCTCGGCGACCTTCGTGAGGACCTGGTTGAGCGGGTGGACGCGGATCGAGGAGAGCCAGTCGAGCCGCGGGCTCGAGTGGTGGACGGCGTGGAGCGGCCAGAGCGGGCGGCGGTGGAACGCGCGGTGGAGCCCGTAGCCGAGCAGGTCGACGAAGAGGAGCCCGACCAGGACCTGGACGGCGAGGGGCCACGCGCGGAGGACGGGGCCGAGGCCGAGCACGCCGAGGTCCGGGAAGCGGCCGGCCGCGATCTCGGCCCGGAGGTCGGCGACGGACCGGCCCGACGTCACGACGAGCACGACGACGACGGCCGCGAGCGCGACGAACGTCGTGGCGCGCGTGAGGAGGGGCGTGGTGACCCACCAGGCGAGGTCGGTGCCCCGGTCCGGCCGCCGCCACCAGGGGACGCGACCCGGCGTGCGGGACCACCGTTCGACGACGACGAAGATCCCGGACAGGAGGAGGAAGCCGACGGCGAACCCGACGACGGAGGCCAGCATGGAGGGGTGTACCGCCGGGCCGGGCGCGGGATTCGGGGCGCCCGGGGTACCCTCTCGGGATGCGCCTCACCGCCGACGACCGAGCCCTGATCGCGGCCGCCACCGACGCCATCCGGCGGGCCTTCGTCCCCGAGTGGCACCACGTCGGGGCCGCGTTGCGGACCCGGTCCGGCAAGGTGTTCAGCGCGGTCAACCTCGACACGTACGTCGGCTCGTGCGCGATCTGCGCCGAGGCGTGCGCGCTCGGCGCGGCCTACGCGGCGGGGGAGCGCGCGTTCGAGGCCTGCGTCGCCGTGCGTTGGCGCGGCCGCGGCACGCCGACGGTCGTGGCGCCGTGCGGCCGGTGCCGCGAGATGCTCCACGACTACGGCGACCCTTGGGTGATCCACCCCACGACGCGCGGGCTCGGCAAGACGCGGGCGTCCGGCCTGCTGCCCGACGCCTACCTGCGGCCCGGCGAGCGCCGCGGCGACCCGGCGACCGCGAGGCCCGGGGAGCGGCCGGTCCCCGGCCGACGTCCCGGCCGCTGACGCCACGCGAGGGCCGCCGGCCGAGGGAGGGCCCTGCCGCGCCCCGCCCGATCGGGTACGCTCGATCGTGGAGGGAGGCCCCATGCGGCATTCGGAGAGGTGGATCGGCGTCGGACGACCCGGGCGCGGCGGCGCGACGGCGGTGCGGCGGACCCGCGCCGTCGGCGCCGTGGCGCTCGCGGTGATGCTCGCGACGGCCCTCCCGGCCGGCGGGCGCGGCGGCGCGCCGGGGCTCGGGGGCGCGACGGCGACGGCGGGCCCCGACGGGGACCTCGTCGCGGACCTCGACCACCCCGATCCCGAGCGACGGGAGAAGGCGCTCGTCGGGCTCGTGGCGCTCGGCAAGGACCGCGCGCGCGAGGCGCGCGTCGTGAAGCTGCTCGCCGACCCCGACTGGGGCGTCGCCATCGAGGCGACGCGCACCCTCGCGAAGATCGGGACGCAGCCCGCGTGCGACGCGCTCGCGGCCGCGGCGGTCTCGGGCGAGATCGTCGCGCTGCGGGCCGCCGCGGCCGACGCCGCCGCCGCCGTGGACGCTCCGCGCGCGTCGAGCCGCTGGCTCCACCTCGCCAACGCGGAGAAGTCGCCGGCGGCGAAGGTCGCCGCGCTCCGCGCCGTCGCGCGCGTCGCGACCGGTGCGTCGCTCAAGACGCTCCGGCCCTTCACGAAGCACACCGACCCGCGCGTCGAGGCGGCGGCGATCGGCGCCCTCGGCGCGCTCTGGCGCGACCCGACCGTCCGCGACGTCGTCCTCGAGTTCCTCGTGGACGCGTGCGCGGCCCGACGCGAGGAACGCAAGCGGTTCCTCGGCTACTGCGCCGCGGTGGACGCCCTCCTCGCGATCGACGACCCGCGCGCCCGGGCCGCGCTCGCCGTCGAGGTCGCGTCGCTCCCCGACGACGACGACTACGTGCCGTCGCGCGTCGCCGCGGCCCTCGCGCCGGCGCCCGCGGACGTCGTGGACGCGGTGACCGCGGCGGCGCCTCGCGTGAAGGGCGACGTCGCGTCGCGGCGGTGGGTGCGCTTCGTGCGGCGGCTGCCGCACGCGGGCGTGCGCCCGCAGCTCGTCGCGGCGCTCGCGAGCAAGGACGTCCTCACGCGGGCGGAGGCCGTCCTCGGCCTCGGCGCGACGAAGGACCCGTCGCTGGTGCCGACCGTCGAGCCGCTCCTCGCCGACGAGTCGCCGGAGGTCCGACGGGAGGCCGTCGCCGCCCTCGCGCGCCTCGAGCCGAAGCCGGCGTTCCTCGCGCGGGCGGAGGCGCTCCGCGCCGACCGCGCCGAGGAGGTGCGCCTCGAGTACGTCGTCGCGCTCTTCGACGCGAACGACCCCGCGGCGATCCCGGCGCTCGAGGCGTCGTTCTCCGACCCCGCGTGGCGGGTCGCGTGCGCGGCGCTCGCCGCGGCCGGCGCGCTCGGCGTCGGCGTCGACCTCCCGCGGTTCGAGCCGTACCTCGCGCACAAGGACTGGCGCCAGCGCGCGGCCGCCCACGAGGCCCTCGGCCGCCTGCGGGCCGTCGAGGCGATCCCGCGCCTCGCCGCCGGCCTCGACGACAAGGACCCCGTCGTCCGCGGCGTCTGCTGGACGAACCTGCAGGTGCTGTCGTCCCAGCGCCTCACGCCGAGCAAGGCGGCGTGGATGACCTGGTACGAGGCCAAGGGCCGCACCCTCGCGCTGGTCAAGAAGAGCCGCCGCGACGCCGGGGCGGACGCGCCCACGACGCCGTCCGACGGCCCCGACACCGGCCCCGGCTACCGCCGCCGCAAGGACGTCGAGGTCATGCAGAAGGCGCGCATCCTCGTCGTGACCGGCGCGTGGGACCACGTCGAGAACGTGCTCGAGCACCTCCGGATCCCGCACACGGTGCTCCGCGCCCAGCAGGTCGACGAGGTCGGGATCAATCCGAACCAGGTCGTCCTCGTGAACTGCGAGGGCAACGTCGACTCGAAGTCGGCCGAACGGCTCAAGTGGTTCGCCACCGTCGGCGGCTACGTCATCAGCACGGACTGGGCCGTCACGAAGGCCGTCGCGTCGTGTTTCCCCGGCCACATCGTCCAGTACTCGAGCTCGTCCACCGGCAACGACGTCGTGGACGTCGAGCCCTCGCCGGTGCCGCACCCGTTCGTCGCCGGCGTCTTCGACGGCGTCCCGCCGTTGTCCTGGTGGCTCGAGATCCAGGCGTTCCCGCTCACGGTCGCGCGCCCGCACCGCGTCGAGACCCTCGTCGACAGCCGCGAGATGCGGTGGAAGTACGGCTCGTCGCCGCTCGCCGCCTCGTTCCGCTGGGGGCTCGGCAAGGTCACCCACGCCATCAGCCACTTCTACCTGCAGGAGGAAGGCCTCGCGGCCGCCTCGACCCCGCGCGACCGCATGGTCTTCGCCGCGGACCGCCTCGGCATCCCCATCCCCGAGATCCGCGAGCTGGTCGCGCAGGGCCGCTTCCCGGGCAAGCTCGACGAGTCGGTGATGCGCCAGCTCGCGCCGTCGTACTCGATGTTCCGGATCCTCGTGAACGTCGTCGGCGAGAAGTCGCGCTGGGTCGAGAACCTCTGAACCGCTTGCGGGGACACTCGGGGGTCCGGGACCGCGAGGCCCGGCGGCCGCCGGGCCTCGCGGTCCCGGGACGCGCGGAGCGTCAGGCCTCGTTCGGCTGCTCGGGCTCCGCGGGCTTCTCCCCGTCGGCGGGCTTCTCGGGGTTCGCGGGCTTCTCGCCGTCCTTCGGCGGGGTGGTCTCGCCCTTCTTGCGCTTCGGCTTGGCGTCCGTCGCCGCCTTCTTCGCCGCGTCCTTCGCGGTCTTCGCGTCGCGCGCCGACGCCCGCGCCGCGGCGGCCGCCTGGAAGTCGAACGTCGCCTTCGCGTCCTTCCACCACGCGCGCCAGGCGTCGACGTCGTTGGCCTGCTTCGTGCCGGTCGCGTACGCGAGCGCCTTCGCGAGCACGCCGCGGATGCCGCTGCCGTCGCGGTGGCGGCGGCCCATGTAGTCGATCAGGCCCTCGATCGCCTTCGCGGACGGGACGTTGGCGACCGCCATCGCGCGCGCCTCGACGACCGCGAGGTCGACGCCGAGCTCGATGCCGTCGAGCAGGCCGTCGATCGTGGTCTCCTGCGCGAGGTCGTGCAGTCCCTTCACGACCGCGACGAGCTCGTCCTTCCTGGAGACGTCCTTCTCGAAGGCCGCCTGCAGCGTCTTGCTGCGCTCGAGCAGCAGCGAGGCCGCGCGCTTCTTCGTGTCGGGCATCGTGCGCGCCGCGAGCGTCGCGACCGTCGCGAGGCGGACGTCCTCCTCGGGGGCCTTCAGCAGCTTGCCGAGCGGGGGGAGGAGCCGCGCGTCGTCGGTGCCCGCGGCCTCCTTCAGCGCCGCGAGCCGGACGTCGGCGGGCTGGTCGTCCTTCAGGTGCGCGAGGAGCTCGACGATCGGGTCGTCGTGGGGCTTGTCGCCGTCCGCACGGGCCGCGCCGACGGGGAGCGCGGAGGCGAGGAGGACGACGAGCGCGGACGCGACGAGGGAGCGGGGAGCGGGCACGACGGACCCTCCGGGGGTGCCCCCTTGGTACCCCTTCACCGGCCGTGGGGTCGCGGTCGGGGCGACCGACCCGGGGGGGGCACCCCGGGCGGGGCGGCCGGGGGCGACCGCGCGGGCGTAGAGTCGGCGCGTCCCGGAGGGTGCGCCGATGTCCCGCCGTCTCGTCCACGCCGCCTGTCTGGCCGCCGCGCTCGGGGTCGCGGGGTCCGCGTCCGCCGGCGACCCGGCCGCGTCGCCGTACGGCCCGACCTACACCGCGGACGAGCTCGCCGCCCTCGACCGCGCGCTGCACGCGGGCAACTGCACCCGGGAGGACCTCACCTTCCGCAAGGACATGGCGAAGGGGATCGGGTGCTTCCCGGTGGTGAAGGAGATGCTCCGCGACCCGATGTGGATCGCGCCGACGATGGACGCGATCGCCGCCGCCGTCGACGGCAAGGGCCTCGACCTCGTGACGGCGGCGCTCGCGACGGCGACGGGGCTCCCGACGGCCGGCGTGCCGGCGGGGGGGAGCTACACGGCGATGCGGGCCGCGGCCGCGAAGGCGCTCGCGGTCCCGGCGGCCCCGCTCGCGCCCACGACGCCCGCGCAGGCCCTCGTCTTCCTCGAGGGGGTCGTCGGGCGGCAGCCCGAGGTCGACGTGACGGCGGGCGACACCGAGGCCGAGCGCGCCGTCTCGGCCCTGGCGCTCCGGCACGCGCTGCCCGAGGCGATGGCGTGGCACCCGGTGGGCCCCGCGCCGTACCCGGACCGCGCCGAGGCGCTCGACACGTTCCTCAAGGGGAAGCCGCAGAGCTACCTCCACGACCTCGCCGCGCGCATCGACGTCCCCGCGCTCGCGCGCGCGTGGGCGGAGGCGTTCGGCCCGCTGCTCGGGTCGGTCGCGTCGTGGCCGAAGGAGGCGTTCCCCACCGACGCCCCGGTCGTGCGCGAGACGCCGTACGGCCGCGTCGCGATCGGCACGTTCGGCGACGAGACGTGGACCGGCGACTACGCCGCGATCGTGGACCCGGGCGGCGACGACCATTACGAGCGAGGCCGGTTCGCGGCCGCGTTCGGGGTCGCGAACCGCCGCGTGGGCGTGGTCGTCGACCTCGGCGGCGACGACACGTACGACGCGCGCTCCACCGACGTCACGTTCGGCGCCGCGATCCTCGGCGTCGCGGCGCTGGTGGACCTCGGCGGCGGCAACGACCGCTACGCGGCGGGCCACGGCTCGCTCGGCGCGGCCGCGGGCGGCGTCGCCGTCCTGTACGACGACGGCGGCAGCGACCGGTACGACGCGAAGACGTTCACCATGGGCGCGGCCGGGTTCGGCATCGGCCTCCTCCTCGACGACGCCACGAAGCCTCCGCCGGTCGTGAAGACCGACGAGGAGACGAAGGACCCCGTCGACGTCGCGGCGTTCGACGACGACCGGCTGCTCGCGTGGGGCAACGCGCAGGCCTTCGCGCGGCCCGGCGGCGTCGCGCTGTGCGTCAACCGGCGCGGGAACGACGTCTACGAGGCCGGCGGCGTCTACCTGCACGCGCCGCTGTTCTCCGACCGCTACCAGTCGTTCTCCCAGGGGTTCGCCATCGGCGCGCGCGACGTGGACTACGCCGGCGGCATCGCCATGGTGATCGACCGCGACGGCAACGACCGGTACCTCGGCGACGTGTACGACCAGGGCGTCGGGTACTGGTACTCGGCCGGGTTCCTCTGGGACGGCGGCGGGCACGACCTCTACGAGATGACGCAGTACGGCCAGGGGAGCGGCATCCACCTCGCGGTCGGCGGCCTCGTGGACGTCGCGGGCAGCGACGCCTACGTCATGCACTCGGGGCTCGGGCAGGGCGGCAGCCACGACTTCGCCGCCAGCGTGCTCCACGACCGCGGCGGCAACGACCGCTACCACGGCAACACGTCGTGCAACGGCTGCGGGCTGACGAACGCCGTCGGCATCCACCTCGACCGCGCCGGCGACGACACGTACGCGGCGCGCCGCGACGGCGGGTTCAACGGCGGCCGGCCCGCGCGCGGGTTCGGCAGCGTCGGCCTCCTCGTCGACCTCGCGGGGAAGGACGACTACCTCGGCGCGATGAAGGACGGCGACGTCTGGCGCGGGATGGACGTCGGCCTCGGCGTCGACCTCGAGCCCGCGGGCGAGAAGGCCGGGCCCGGCGGCGGGACCCCCGCGGCCGACCAGCCGTCGGGCAAGGTCGAGCTGCCCGCGGTCACGCGCCACGAGGGTCCGCTCGACGACAAGGTCTTCGACGAGCTGTGGGCGATCGCCTGCCGGTGGGAGGTGGGCGACAACCGCGCCATCGTCCCCGTGGCGCGCAAGCGGCTCGTGGCGGCGGGCAAGGACGTGCTGCCGCGGCTCGAGGCGAAGATGGAGAAGGACGACTCCGGCCTCGAGGTGCGGGCCTACGTGGACGTGCTGACGGGCCTCGGCGAGGCCGGCGCGCGCCCCGACGTCGTGGCGCTGCTGAAGCGCAACCTCGCGTCGCCGGTGGACCGCCGCCTGCGGCTCGCGCTGACGCTCGTGGGCGAGATGAAGGTGACGGAGCTCTCCGCCGAGGTGGCGGCCCTCCTCGACGCGAAGGACGCGAGCCTCCCGCGGCGCGCGGCCGGGGTGCTCCAGGCGCTCGGCAGCCACGCCGGCGACGATCGCCTGCGGGCCTGGCTCGCGTCGGCCCACCGCGGCCCGGCGCCCGCCGACGGCGCGCGCGACGTCGGCGACGAGCCGCGGATCCTCGCGGCCCTGGGCGTGCTGCTCGGGCTCGAGAGCGACCCGGGCAAGGAGGTCGAGAACCTGCTCGACCACCCGCTCGTGAGCGTGCGGTCGCGCCTCGCGACCCTCCTCGCCGAGCACGGCCCTCGGTACGCGGCCTCGATGCGGTCGTGGCTCCTGCAGGGCACGTTCTTCGAGGACACCCGCTCGCGGGCGCTGCGGACCGTCCTCGACGCGTGGACCCGCAGCGCGCTCGAGCCCGACGTGTCGGTCGGGCGCGCCGTCGCGGCCCTCCTCGACCACGGCGACTGGGGGGTGCGCGCCGACGCGGCGCGGCTCCTGCGCCGCTGGCAGGCGCTGCCGAAGGCCGACGCCGCGGTCCTCGAGGAGGTGCTGGCGGCGCTCGAGAAGCGCCTCGCCACCGAGACGGACCCGTACGTGCGGACCCAGGGCGCGAAGCGCTGACGACCGGGCCTCCCGAGTCCCGGACGGGCCGCCGCCCGCCGTGCCGGTCGTCGATCGGCGGGCCCGCCGCGGGCGAAGGCGCCCTTCGGTGCCCGACGCGGGAGGGCGGGATCGCCGCGCCGCCGACCGGGCCTCGCGTCAGGCGGCCACGCGACCGCGCAGCGCGGCCGCGACGCCCTCCGCGGGCATCGGGCGGGCGAAGTGGAACCCCTGCGCGCGCCGGCACCCGAGGGCGCGCAGCCGCGCCGCCTGCGCCTCGTCCTCGACGCCCTCGGCGACCACGTCGAGGCCGAGCGCGCGGCCGATCGCGAGGATCGCGCGGGCGACGGTGTCGTCGCCCGGCAGCGGCGCCACGAACGGGCGGGGGAGCTTCAGCACGTCCACCGGGAGCCGGGCGAGGTCGCCCAACGCCGCGAACCCCGTCCCGAAGTCGTCGAACGCCACGCGCACGCCGATCGCGCGCACCGCGTCGAGGGCCCGCGCCAGCGTCGCGACCGAGCCGCGCGCGCGCGTCTCGACGAGCTCCAGGGTCAGCGCCGCCGCGGGCAGCCCCGCGTCGAGCAGCGCCTCGCGCACGTCGAGCGGGAACGCGGGGTCGAGCAGCTGGACGTGCGACACGTTCACGCTGACGAAGGTCGTCGCGCCGGTCCCGCGGCGCCAGGCCGCGGCGTCGCGGCACGCGGTCCGCAGCACGAAGCGACCGATCGCGACGATCGCGCCCGACCGCTCGGCGGCGGCGACGAACGCCGACGGCAGCACCTCGCCCCGCGTCGGGTGCGTCCACCGCAGCAGCGCCTCGGCGCCCACCCCGCGCCCGTCGTCGAGGTCGACGATCGGCTGGTAGACCACGCGCAGCTCGCCGCGCGCGAGGGCGGTGTCGAGGTCCCGGCCGAGGGAGAGGGCCTCGCGGTGCGTGTCGATCCGCGGCGGCGGGGAGGCGACGTCGTCGAGCGTGGCGGTGGGCATGGGCCCCCCTTTCCAAAGCGCGTGCCAGCGCCGCGAGCGTTCGCCACGCCCGGGGGGCGGGGCCCGCGGGCGCCGATCCGTCGCGTCCTGCGACGGCGACGACGCGCGATGAGAGTCGCCCGGGGGGCCGCCGTCTCGATGCGCGACGCGGGGACTTCGTCGTCCGGGGGGCTACCCTGCCCGGATGCGATCGATCGCCGCCCGCGCCGCGCTGCTCCTCGGCTGCGCCGTCCTCGCGCCCTCCGTCCGCGCCGACATCGTCGTCGACTCGGAACCCCCGCGCCCGCGCGACGCCGCGCCGGCCGAGGCGGGCACGAGCACGACCGTGAAGTGGATCGTCGTGGTGGGCGGCCTCGTGCTCGCCGGGATCCTCATCGCCCTGCTCTACCGCCGCCGCGACGCCTCGGCCGCGGTTCAGCCGTAGTAGATCCAGAGCCCGACCCCGAACGACACCGCGTTCGCGAGGAAGCCGAGCGCCAGCCCACGCCGCGCGCCGAGCCCGGCCGCGTAGGCGTACGCGAGGCCCTCGACGACCGCGATCGCCGTCTCGAGCACGCCCCAGCGCAGCGCCCGACCGACGTGCGGCGCGAGCGCCGGGTCGACGAGCCACAACAGCGGGTGCGTCAGCGCGTTCGCCGCGAGCGCGACGAGCGGCAGCCGCCGCCAGGACGCGCGCGGCGCCGCCGACGCCCACGCGCCGACGAACACCAGCGGCAGCTCGATCGCGAGCGTGAGGAGGAACGCCTGGGTCTGGGTCACGCGATCCTCCCCTCGGGACCGCGAGGCCCGGTCGCCGCCGCGCGCCCGCCCAGCGCGAGCAGGAGCACGGGCACCTCGAGCCAGGCGTGGACCGACGCGAGGAGGCCGTACGTCGCGCGCGTCGGCGCGAACCGCGCGAGGAACGCGACGGCGAACGCGACGCCGACGACGGCGATCGCGAGCGTCAGCCCGCGCGCGCGCGGCCACGGCAGGACCGGCGCGTCGGGGCCGACGCGCAGGAGCCGGGGCAGGACGCCGAGCACGATCCCGTAGTGCAGGAGCTGCAGGTAGGCCGACGCCGCGAACACGTCCGCGGCGCGGGCGGTGCCGAGCCACGCCGGCGGGACGAACACGCGCAGGTGGTCGGAGAGCGTCCCGGCCGACGCGGGGCCCGCGTCGGGGGCGGCGAGGCCGAGCGCGGCGAGGCCCGCGGACGGCAGCCCGGTCGCGATCAGGAGCGGGACGGCGACGAACGCGACCGCGCACGCGGGCAGGGCCCTCGCGCGGACGTCGTCGCGTTCCGCGAGGAACCCGACGGGCGTCGCGTTGTGCAGGATCGCGAGCACGACGATCGTGAGGAGCGGGTCGAGGAACGAGCCCAGCGCGATCGCGGCGCCGACGCCGACCGCGACGGCCGCGCGCGCGGGCCGCGCCGCGAGCGCGGGGACCACCAGGAACGCGAGGACCGCGACGAGGCCCAGCTCGACGACATAGGCGTCGAGGGCGGGGGCGTGGCCGAGCAGGACCAGCGCGCGGAGCGCCACGACCCCCGCGAGCACCCCCGCGACGACGATCCCGCGCCCCGACGCGAGGCCCGCCCCGAAGCGGCCGTCCACGTAGCGCAGCTCGGCGAGCGCGTGCGGCGCGCCGAACAACGCGAGCGAGCCCGCGTACGCGAGCAGCGGGGCGGCGGACGCGAGCCATGCCGCGCCGACGACGTACGCGACGACCGCGGCGGTCGGGGGGAGGGGAGCGGGGCGGGCCGGGCCTTGCGTCACGCGGCGGGGGATCGTCGCCGACGGACGACCGCGATCCCACCGAGGACCGCGGCGCCGGTCCCCGCGACGAACAGCCCGAGCCACGCGGGCCACCGCGCGCCGTCGTCGGCGGGGGCGTCCACGAGGGGCTCGGCGCCCGGCGGCGAGGAGGGCGGCGCGGGCGGCGGGGTCTCGTCGGGCGACGAGGTCGGCGTCGGCACGGGGCGCAGGGGCAGCGGGCGACCGAGGAGATCCACCTCCTCGACGGGGACCCCCTTCGTCACGACCTTCCCCGCGGCGTCGAGCCGGCGGACGTCCTGCGTCCGCGTGACGCTCGCTCCGTCCCGGCCGGTGAGGCGCGTCGTCACCTCGATGCGGACCGTGCCCTCGTCGGTATGGACGAGGTTCGGGTGCCCGAAGCCCACGAAGACGGCGCGCGCGAGCAGCGGGTCGCCCCACGGGACCTCGCGGGAAGCCCGCGCGGCGACGATCGCGGCCGTGTCGGCGTGCGGCAGCAGCAGGAACGAGCCCGTCCTCGACCGGGCGGGGGGCGCCGGCTCGGTCCGGTCGGCGATCCCCGTCTGGTGGCGCGACACCCACTTCAGCGTGAACGCGTCGTACCAGGGCTCGAGCGCGGTCTTCGGGTCGGCGGTGCCCGCGGCGGGGGGGGCGACGGCCGCGAAGGCGCGCGGCGGCGGGATCCACAACGCGTCGCCCGTGCGGATCCGATCGGGCGCGGCGGCGAGCGCCGGGTTCGCCTCGACGAGGACCTTCCACCGCGCGGCGTCGCCGCACTGGGCGGCGGCGATGCTGCGCAGCGTGTCCCCGGCCTTGACGGTGTACGGCCGCGAGACGCGGTCCTGGAACACGCCCCAGTCCACCGTCTCGACGACGGGCACGCGTTTCGACCTGGGCGGGTCGGGGATCGTGATGTCCGCGCGCGCCGCTCCCCGCGTCGCCGCGCCCGTCGAGAGCACGATCCCCACCCACCACCACCACGTCCGTCGGTCCATCGGATCCTCCCGCGTCTCTGCCTTGGACGTGATCGGTCGCGCCGGGTTCGCGCCGTACGGACGCCGCGCGACGCCGACGGACCCGGCGTCGGAGGACGTCCGACGATCGGCACCGACCGGGGGGGGGCTTGAGCGCGGCGACGCCGCTGGTCGATGGGGACCGGTCGTGGACGCTGCCCGTACCGGAGCCCGTGTCGTGGGGAAGCCGCCGCCCGAGACCGTCGAAGCGCTGCTGACCGGCCGCCGTCGCTGGACGCGGCAGGCCCGCGCCCTCGACGTGGTCTGCGCGGGCATCGGGGCCACGCTACGCGCGCGGACCGTCGACGTGTCCCGGGGCGGACTGCTCGCGGAGGCGGTGGACGCCGACGTGCCGCCGCTCCACGAAGGCGACCTGATGCCGATGGCGTACCTCGCCGCGGTCGCGTTCGCGAAGGGCGTGACGGTGACCCTCGCGCCGGACCTGACGGTGCGGGGCGACGTGGTGCGCGTGACGACGAGTCCGAAGGAGCGGTCGTTCCTGCGGCTCGGGATCCGGTTCCGCCGTCCGCTCACGACGGCGCAGTGCGCGCTCCTGCGGATCGATGCGACCGACCGTTCCGACCCGACGTTCGACCCCGCGACGGAACCGCCGCTCCCGCCGGACGAGGAGCCCGCGCCGCCGCCGCCCTCGCCCATCCCGGCGAAGGCCCCGGCGCCGCTGCGCATCGAACGCGAACGCGCGTTCGGCGACCGCACCAGGCCCGGGTAGCCCGGGCCGTCCGGAACGGGCCCTGCCGCCGGTGGACGCCGCGTCGGGCGCCGGCGGGGGGCGGCTCCGCACCCGTCGCGCCCTGCCGGCCGCGGGGCCGTCGCGCAACGCGAACGATGCGGTCGCCCTCTCCGGACGCCGGGCGGCGGGACCTTCGGACCGGACCGGTCGCCCGACCGGATCGTGGAGCGGGGGAGACACCCCCGGTGGATGGCGTCGGTGCGGCCGCACGCGTACCCTGTCGGGCGTCGGCCGTCCCCGTTCCGCCGACGACCGAGGGACCCATGCCCACGCCCCTGCTGCGTGCCGTCGCGCTCGCCTGCGCGCTGTTCGCCGTCCTGGCCGCCTGCGGCAAGGCCCCGGCCGCCGGCCGCACGGTCACGTGGGCGCTCGACGTCGAGGCCACCGTCGGGCGCGCGGAGATCGAGCAGCAGGCGGCCGTGCGCAAGAAGCTCGAGGGCGTCAACGTCGTCCTGGAGCTGCGCGGCGACAACACCTACACGCTGACGATCACCGGCGGGAAGGACGCGCTCGTCTCCGAGGGCACGTACAAGTCCGGGTTCGACGCGATCTTCCTGCGCGCGACGTCGAAGGACGGGAAGCCGATCCCGGAGGCGCAACGCGACGACTGGCGGCTGCGGTCCCAGGGCGCCAAGACGATCGAGGTGGAGTCCGGCTCGCTGTTCGCCGTCCTGACGCGGCGCTGACCGCGTCGCGACGGCGAGGCCCGGCCCGCGCCGTCGCGCCCCCGTCCGCACGAGGTGCCCGCCGTGGCCGAACCGCGTCCCGACGACCCCGTGGCGCCGCCCGCCGAGCCGCGGCCGGCGTTCGAGCGCGCTTCCACGTCGGTCGGTCGGACGCGACCGCGAGAGGGCGTCGCGATCGCCGCGGCCGTCGGGGCCATCGCGGTCGCCACGGGCCTCGGCTGGATCGCGGAGCACGCGGACCTCAAGGAGAGCGTGCCGCTCATCTACGTCGTCGCGATCGTCCTCATCGCGTCGCGCGCGGGCTGGCGGGTGGCGCTGCTCGGGGCGCTGTTGGCGGTCCTCGCCAACGCGTACTTCTTCGTCCCGCCCGCGTTCGCGTTCCCGACCAAGCCCCGCGACCTCCTGATGGCGCTGGCGTTCCTGGTCGTCGCGCTCGTCGTCGGGACGATGACCGCCCGGCTGCACGTCTACGCCCTCGTGGCGGACCGGCGGGCCCGCCACGCGGAGGCGCTGCGCGGCGCGGCCCGCGCCCTCGCGCGCGTCGAGCGCGAGGACGAGGTGCTCCGCGTCGCGGCGTCCCGCACGGCGGCCGCCCTCGACGGCGAGGCCCACGTCGTCGTCCTGGCGGCGGACGGCACGGTGGGGGACGGGGTGGGCCCGGCGGGCGCGGTCGCGCTCCCGCCGGGCGAGGCGGCGGCCGTCGTCGAGGCCGTGGGCCGCGGCGCCGCGGTGCACTGGGAAGAGCCCGACACGGACGCCGCGGTCGTCGCCTCGCCGCTCGCGGGCAAGGGGCGCGGGTTCGGCGCGCTCGTGGTGCGTCGCGCCCGGTCGCAGGGGTGGAACGAGGAGGGCCTCGCGCTGGTCGAGGGGATGGCGCGGGTCGTCGCCGACGCGTACGAACGGGTGCGCCTCGCCGGCGTCGCGCAGCGCGCGGAGCTCGAGAGCCGCACGGAGCGGCTCCGGAGCGCGCTCCTCTCCAGCGTCTCGCACGACCTGCGCACGCCGCTCGCCGTGATCCTGGGCGCCGCGACCCACCTCGCCGACCGCGGCGACGACCTCCCGCTGGCCCGGCGGACGTCCCTCGCGCGCGAGATCGAACGCGAGGTGGACCGCCTGAACCGGCTGGTCGCGAACCTGCTCTCGATGACGCGCCTCGACGCGGGCGCGATCCGGCCCTCGAAGGAGTGGCAGCCCCTCGACGACATCGTCGGCGCCGTCGCCGGACGCTCCGAGCGCCTGCTCGCGGGGCGGCCGCTCGTCGTGGACGTGCCCGCCGACCTGCCCCTCGTCCCGATCGACGCGGTCCTCGTCGAGCAGGTGCTGATCAACCTCCTCGACAACGTGGCCAAGCACACGCCGCCGGGCACGGAGGTCGTCGTCCGGGCGAGGGCCCCGGCCGCGACCGAGGTCGTGGTGGAGGTCCTCGATCGCGGGCCGGGCCTCGCGTCCGGGGAGGTGGAAGCGGTCTTCGAGCGGTTCCGGCGGGGCGCCGACTCCGCGCCCGGGCAGGGCGTCGGGCTCGGGCTGGCGGTGTGCCGGGGCATCGTCCACGCGCACGGCGGCACGCTGACCGCGGCGAACCGCCCCGACGGCGGCGCGGCGTTCCGCTTCACGCTGCCGCTCGACGGCCCGCCGCCGCCCGATCCCCGCCGCGACCTCGCGGACCTCGACGAGGGCGACGCGGTCGAGGGGAGCGGCACGTGATCGAGCCCGCGCCCCTGGTGCTGGTCGTCGAGGACGAGCCCGCGATGACGCGGCTCCTCACGTCGATCCTCGGCGAGGGCGGCTACCGCGTCTTCGCGGTGGGGACCGGCCGCGACGCGGAGCTGCAGGCGTCGAGCCGCGCACCCGACGTCGTCCTCGTCGACCTCGGGCTGCCGGACCGCGACGGGATCGACGTCGTGCGCCAGCTGCGGACGTGGATGACCGCCCCGATCGTCGTCGTGTCGGCGCGGGGCCGCGAGCGCGACAAGGTCGAGGCGCTCGACGCGGGCGCCGACGACTACCTGACGAAGCCGTTCGGCGCCGGCGAGCTCCTGGCGCGGCTGCGGGTCGCGCTGCGCCACGCCGCGCGAGGCGTCGCGGGCGCGCCCGCCGTGCTCGACGCGACGGACCTGCGCGTCGACCTCGAGCGGCGCGAGGTGCGCGTGCGCGGCGAGGTGGTGCGGCTCACGCCGACGGAGTGGAAGCTCCTCGCGGTGCTCGTCCGCCACGCGGGCCGCGTGGTGCTGCAGGCGACGCTCCTGCGGGAGGTGTGGGGGAAGGCCGCGGAGAGCCAGGGGCTCTCGCACTACCTCCGCGTGTACGTCGCGGCGCTGCGCCGGAAGCTCGAGCAGGACCCGTCGCGGCCGCGATACCTCGTGACCGAGCCGGGCGTCGGCTACCGGTTGCGCGACGACGCCGACCTGGCGCCGTAAGGGCGGCGTAAAAAAGGGTCGGGGCCCCTTGTCGGGGGGGGAGTGCGGCCCTATGAACGTGTGTGATCGTCCCTCGTCGAGGATCCCACATGACCACGATCGCCGCCGCCTTCACGATCATCACCGCCGTCGCCTTCGTCTTCGCGTTCTGGAAGATGAAGCAGTCCGAGAAGGAGGCGCCGACCGCCCGCTCGCGCGCCCGGACGGAGCGTTCGGGGCGCGACCACTAGCCCCGCCCGACGAACCGCCGTCCCGTGAGCCGCCGCATGTCCTCGACGCTCGCCGCTCCCGTCGCCCGGGCCACCCCGACGGTGGAGCCCGTCCACCAGGCCGTGCCGGCGTCGCCGGAGGCGGCGTCCGCGGGCCGGCTGGTGCGGCGGTACGAACGACTGGCCGTGGGCCTGTCGCGGCTCGTGGAGCGCGACGGGGAGGAGCCGCTCGTCCACGACGCGGTCCGCGCGACGCGCGCGGGCCCGGGGGCGCTCGCGGGGCAACGCGCGCGCACGCTCGCGGACGACGCGCGGCGGCTCGCCGAGGACGCGGCGGTCGCGAGCCCGTTCCTCGTCGGGCAGGTCCGCGCGCTGGAGGCGGTCGCCGCGGTGCTCGCGGGCGAGCGCCGGCCGTTCCGCGAGCTCGTGCGCACCGTCGCGGGCGTCCCGGCCGTCGCGCCCACGGCCGAGCGGCTGGCGAAGCGCGCGGAGCGGCTCGAGGCGGCGCTGCCCGGACGCGGGCACGTCGTCGAGCGCGTCGACGCATGGCGCCGCCGGACGGCGCTGACGTCCACGCGGCTGCCGCTGCTGCACGAGCTCGTCGCCGTCACGGTCGCCGAGCTGCGCCGCCGCGCCGCGCGCCGGTGGCCCCTGCCCGAGGGCGAGCAGCTCGAGGTGGCGCTCGGACGCCGGGCCGCCGACGAGGCCGTCGCCCGGTGGGTCGGCGGCGGGGTCTCGCGGCTCGAGCTCGGGCTCGATCGCGGCCTCACGGTCTGCGACCTGCCGCGCCTGCTCGCGCGCGAGACGTACCCGGGGCGGCACGCCGGTCGCGTCCTCTGCGACCACTGGGCCCGGTCCGGCGCGATCGCGGCCGAGCGGGCCGCCGTCGTCGACCTGACGCCGCAGGCCGCCTTGCTCGAGGGGGCCGCCACCTGGGCGTTCGACGCGGTGTTCCCGCCGGCCGCCGCGGCCGCGTTCGCGCGCGAGGAGCTGCTCCCGCGCGCGGGGTCCGCGCGCCCGAGGTCGACCTCGAGGCCCTGTTCGACGCGTCCGCGGCCGTGGACGCGTGCGAGCTCGAGGCGGAGGCCGCGGCGGGCTCGCCGCCGGCGCGTCCGAGCAGGCGGCGGGGACCTACCTCGCCGCCTCGACGCTGCTGCCCCCGTCGGTGACCGCGGCGCGCATCCCGGAGATGCGTTCGCTGCTCCGGCGGCTGCGGCCGTGCGTCCGCGCGGCCGGTCGCGAGGCGCTGCGGGCCTGCGTGGAGCGTGAGGGCGCCGCGGGGCTCCTGGCGGCGGTCCGCGCCGGCGCGTTCCCGCCGCCGGACGCGCCGCCGGACGCGCCGCCGGCCGGCTGACGGTCGGCGCCCGCGCTCACGTCGCGCCCGACGCGAGCAGGTCGCGGAGGCGCCCGAGGAGCTCGTCCACGCGGAACGGCTTCGCGACGAACGCGGCGCCGGCCACCGGCGGCTGGGCGCCCGCGGCGAGCTCCTCCGCGTAGGCCGACAGGAAGAGGACGCGCACCCCGGGGTGGGTGCGTCGGATCCGGGCGGCGACGTCCGGGCCGTGCAGCCCGGGCATCACGACGTCGCTCACGAGCGCGTGCAGCGGCCCCGCGTGCGTCTCCGCGCGCGCGATCGCGTCCTCGCCGTCGGCGGCCTCGAGGACGGCGTAGCCGCTGCGCCGGAGGAGCTCGACGAGCGCGCCGCGCACGATCGCGTTGTCCTCGGCGACGAGCACCGTCTCGTGGGCCGGCGCGCCCGGCCCGGGCAGGGACGGCACCGGCGGCGCGGGGCGGCGGACCGGCGCCGTGGGCCAGTAGATGCGGAACGTCGCGCCCGCGCCGGGCGCGGTCGTCAGTCGCACGTGGCCGCTCGCCTGCGAGACGATCCCGTACACCGTCGCCAGGCCGAGGCCGGTGCCCTCGCCCTGGGGCTTCGTGGTGAAGAACGGCTCGAACACGTGCTCGCGCACCTCCGACGTCATCCCGACGCCGTCGTCCGCCACCGACAGGAGCACCCAGTCCCCCGGCGGGACGTCGGCGTCCGGGGGCGTCTCGTCGGGGCGGAGCGCGCGGGTCGAGACGCGGATCGACCCGCCGCGCGGGACGGCGTCGCGCGCGTTGACGACGAGGTTCATGACCACCTGCTCGAGGTGCCCCGCGTCGGCGACGACGGCCCCCGCGGCGCGGTCCAGCGACGTCGAGAGCTGGATGTCCTCGCGGATCAGGCGCCGGAGCATCGCCTCCAGGTCGAGCAGGAGGGCGTTCACGTCGAGGACGGTCGGCTGCACCACCTGCTTGCGGCTGAACGCGAGCAGGCGCCGCGTCAGCATCGTCGCGCGCTCGCCGGCCTTCTTGATCTCGGTGACGTACGCCCGGAGCGTCTCGGAGCCCGCCAGCGCGAGCGAGAGGTCGGCGTACCCGCCGATGGCGCAGAGGAGGTTGTTGAAGTCGTGCGCGACGCCGCCGGCGAGCCGCCCCACCGCCTCCATCTTCTGCGCGTGGCGGAACTGCACCTCGAGCTCGCGGCGCGTGGTCACGTCGAAGAAGTAGGCGCGGATCCCCGTGAGCTCCCCGTCGTCGCGGAAGTCGCCCACGACGTTGGCGACCACGAAGACCGGCGCGCCGTCGGTGCGCCGGAGCTCGCCCTCGAAGCTCTCGACCAGGCGCTCGCGGCGGACCCGGCGCAACAGGGCGTCCTGCTCGTCGGGGCGCGCGAAGAGCGCCGCCATGCTCCCGTCGAGCGCCGCGGTGCGCGACGTGAAGCCGAAGATCCGGACGAACGCGGGGTTGCAGTCGACGATGCGCCCGTCGGCGTCGAAGAGCGCGTCGCCCGTGAGGTCGTCCTCGAAGAAGCGCCGGTACCGCGCCTCGCTCTCGAACAGCCGGCGCTCGGCGCTGCGGCGGTCGGCCCGCACCGCGGCGTCCCGGAGCTCCCGCTGCACCGCGGGCACGAGGCGCGCCAGCTGGTGCTTGGTCACGAAGTCGTGGGCGCCGGCGCGCATGGCCGACACGGCGAGGTCCTCGGGGATCGACCCGGAGACGATCAGGAAGGGGAGGTCGATCCCGTGCTCCGTCAGGACCCGGAGGGCCGCCGCCGCGCTGAACCGGGGCATCGCGTGGTCCGAGACGACGAGGTCGAACGTGTGGGCCCGCAGCGCCGCCCGCATGGACGGCTCGTCGTCCACGCGGACCGGCAGGACCTCGTAGCCGCCGCGCGCGAGCTCGCGGACGACCAGCGTCGCGTCGTCCTCCGCGTCCTCGACGATCAGGAGGCGCAGCGGCGTCACCGGGCACCGCCCGTCCGCGCGGTCGGCGGGACGTTGAGCACGAGCCAGTACAGGCCGAGCTGCCGCACCGCCTCGACGAACTGGGCGAAGTCCACGGGCTTGCGGATGTAGCTGTTCCCGCCGAGCTCGTAGCTGCGCACGACGTCGTCCTCCTCGACCGAAGAGGTGAGCACGACCACCGGGACGAGCCGGGTCCTCGGGTCCGCGCGGAGCGCCCGGAGCACCTCGAGCCCGTCCACCTTCGGCAGCTTGAGGTCGAGGAGCACCACCTGCGGCGTCACGCTGGCGTCGCGGTCGGCGAAGGCGCCGCGCGCGAAGAGGTAGTCGAGCGCCTCCGCGCCGTCGTGGACGACGCGCACCGTGTTCGCGATCCGGTTCTGCCGGAACGCGCGCAACGCGAGCTCGGCGTCGTCGGGGTTGTCCTCGACCAGCAGGATCTCGCGTTCTTGGCTCACGGGGCCTCCGGGGCGAGGGTGAAGCGGAACGTGGCGCCCGCGCCGGGCGCGGACTCGGCGCGGACCCGTCCGCCGTGGAGGCGGACGATCCGCTGGACGGTCGCCAGCCCGATCCCGGTGCCCGGGAACTCGTGCTGGGCGTGCAGGCGCTGGAACGCGCCGAACAGCTTGTGGGCGTACGCCATGTCGAAGCCGACGCCGTTGTCGCCCACGAGGAAGTGCGGGCCCTCCTCGTCGGTCCCGCGGCCGAACCGGACCCGCGCGTCGGGGGTCCTCGACGTGAACTTCCACGCGTTCCCGAGGAGGTTCTCGAGGGCCACGCGGACCAGCCGAGGGTCGGCCGACGCCTCGCACCCGTCCTCCACGTCCGTCTCGACGGTGCGCGCCGGGTCGGCTGCCGCGAGCTCGGCGAGGACCTCCCGCGCCAGCGCCGACAGGTCGACGCGCTCGCGTCGGGCCTCCGTGCGCGTGATGCGCGCGAGCTGCAGCAGGTCGTCGATCAGCTGGCCCATGCGCTGGCTGGCCGCGCGCACCCGGCGCAACGAGGCCTCGCCCTCCGGCGGGAGCCGGTCGCGGCAGTCCTCGACGAGCGCCTGGCTGAACCCGTCGATGCTGCGCAGCGGCGCGCGCAGGTCGTGCGACACGGAGTAGGCGAACGCGTCGAGCTCGCGGTTCGCGGCGTCGAGGGCGGCGTTGCGGCGCGCGAGCTCGTCGTTGAGCGCCCGGATCGCGTCGGCGGACTCGCGGTCCGTCGTCACGTCGCGGCCGAAGCAGTAGAGGCGTCCGGCGTCGCGGTCGGTGACGGCGCTCCACGAGATCCAGCGCCACGAGCCGTCGCGCCGGCGGTACCGGTTCTCGAAGCCGACGAGGAGGTCGTCGGTCGTGGCGAGCGCGTGCACGGCCGCGTGGGACGCCGCGACGTCGTCCGGGTGGACGAGATGCGACCAGCCGCCCACGTGCAGCTCCGCGGGGGGCCAGCCGAGCGTCCGCTCCCACGCGGGGTTCGCGTGGACGACGGTCCCGTCGAGGTCGAGCACCAGCACGAGGTCGAGGGCCATGCTCACGACCCGGTCGCGCTCCGCCTCGGCGCGCCGGCGGGCCGCGACGTCGACGACGGTGGACCGCGACGCCACGAAGGCGCCGTCGGGCCCGCGGACGGCCGTGGCGTCGATCGCGACGGGCCGCACGCTCCCGTCCACGTGCAGCAGCTCGAGAGGCACGTCGTGGATCTCGCCGGTCGCCACGAAACGAGGGAACCGCTCCGCGAACACCGCGCGGGCGGCCGGCGTCAGGAGGTCGGGGTACCGGACGCGGCCCACGACGTCCTCGCGTCGCCGCCCGAGCCACCGCAGCTCCGTCGCGTTCATCTCGACGACGGTCCCGTCGGCCGCGAGCGAGTGGTACCCGCACGGGGCGTGGTCGTAGAGGTCGCGCAGGCGCGCCTCGCGCGCCCGCGCCTCGCGCTCGAGGGCGCCGCGGTCGCGGATCTCGCGACGCACCGCGCGGTAGCCGCCGACGGCCACGATGGTCCCGAGGAGCGCCACGATGCCGAGCGACACGTAGAGCGTCTGCGCGCCGGTCGTCGTGGCCTCGAGACGGTCGTCGAGCAGCGCGCGCTCCGCCGCTTCCATCTCGCGCAACACCCCGTCCATCTCGTCGGCCGCCGGGCCTCGCGTACCGTCGGCCGGGAGGACCGCGACCAGGGCATCGAGCCTCGACGCGAGGGCGGTCTGCGCCGGGTTGTCCCGCACGAGGCCGGCGACGCGCCCGACGGCGGCGGGGAGCGCGCGCCGCGCCGCGGCGGCGTCGCCGTCCGCGGGCGGCGCCGGCCGGGTGGTCGCCGCGAACGTGTGCCGGACCTCGTCGATCGCGCGGATGACCTGCCACGTGTGGTCGGTCCAGCGCGCGTGCCCGGCCTGCGCGCGCGTGTTCAGGTACGCGGCGGCCAACACGCCGAACCACACGGTGACGGCGACCCAGAACGCGCGGGACGCTCCGCGGAGCGTCGTGCCGAGGGCACGAGGGGGCCTTCGTGCGTCGTCATCGGTCCCTCCTGCGCTCATGAATCCCTGATACCACGCCCGGCCGCGGGCTGCCGGGGACCCGGTCGGGCGTGGTGGGACGCAAGGCCCGTGCGCGTGTGGGCCGCATGAAGACGGTCAGCGAGGTTCCGGCTTGCGCAGGCGGAGCGGGCGATCGGTCTCGACCACGGGAGGCTTCGGGTCGGGCGCGGGCTTCGGCGCGGGCGGCGGCGTCGGCGGCGGGGGGCGCACCGGCGACTTCGGATCGCCGCCGCTCGGCTCGGGGGGCGAGGGCGGCACCGGCTTCGGCGTCGGCGCGCCCGACCGCTTGCGGGGCGGCGTCTTGGACTCGGTCTCCGGGCCCGCGAAGTTCTCGGGGCTCTTCGGGATCGCGGCGCCGGGCGGGACGGCGCTCGTGCGCTCCTGGTCGGCGACGTAGCCCGCGAGGCGCGACGTGTCGGCCGTGCGCGACGTGCCGCCGGAGCGTCCGGTCGTGACGAGCTCGGGGTTGCTGCGGACGGCGGCTTCCTCGACGCGATCGCCGTCGCCACGCGCGTCCCCGTGCCCGAGGTCGGGCGGGTCGGCGGCGGGCCGGGTCGCGGGGGGGACCGGCGTCGGCGTTGCGGAGGACGGCCGCGAGGACGCGCGGCGGCGGCGGGGGGCGTGGGGCACGGGACCTCCGAGGTGCGAGTTCGACGCGCGACGGCGAGGACGCCGCCCGCATCGGTCACCGCTTGGATGCCGCGGCGCGCCCGTCGGGTCGATCGGACCGTTCCGGGGGAACCGTCCCGTCGGTGCGATGATCGACGCGCCGGGGACGAGCCGCTCGACGCCGGCGCGGAGGGACGACGATGCGCAAGCTCCACCCCGAGCTGCACCGGACCTCGAGGATCGGCTGGCTGCGCGCCGCGGTGATGGGCGCGAACGACGGCATCGTCTCGACGGCGAGCCTGCTCGTCGGCGTGGCGGCGTCGGACGCGACCCGCGACGCGTTGCTCGTCGCGGGAGTCGCCGGCCTCGTCGCGGGCGCGATGTCGATGGCGGCGGGCGAGTACGTGTCGGTGAGCTCGCAGGCCGACGTCGAGCGCGCCGACCTCGCGCGCGAGAGCAAGGAGCTGGCCACCGACGTCGAGCACGAGCGCGACGAGCTCACGTCGATCTACGTCCGGCGAGGCCTCGACGCGGACCTCGCGCGGCAGGTCGCGCTCGGGCTCATGGCCCACGACGCGCTGGGCGCCCACGCGCGCGACGAGCTGGGCATCTCGGAACTCACGACCGCGCGGCCCGTGCAGGCGGCGCTCGCCTCGGCCGCGACGTTCGCGGTCGGGGCCGCGCTGCCGCTCCTCGGCGTGGTCGTCACGCCCCTCGCGCACGTCATCGTCGTCGTGGCCGCCGTCTCGCTCGTGTGCCTCGCCGCGCTCGGGAGCGTGTCGGCCGTCGCCGGCGGCGCGTCGCCGGGCCGGGGCGCCGCGCGGGTCACCTTCTGGGGCGCGCTCGCCATGGGCATCACGGCCGGCGTGGGGGCGTTGTTCGGCGCCGTGGTGTGAGCCGCGCCGGCGATCGGTCGTCCGCGGGCGGCGTCGAGGTGTCGGTGGCGCGGCCGCGGCCTCGCCCTGTCCGGGCACGATCCCGGCGGGCCGCTCCGTCGCCGCCGACCCGCCGTCCCCAAACGAAACGAGGGCGGGCGACCTCGCGGTCGACCGCCCTCTCGACCTGCCGCGGACGCCTACAGCTGCGCGTCCGGGCTGTCGCGGCCCGTACGGTCGTCACGCGAGTCGCGCGAGTCGCGCGAGTCACGGTTGTCGCGGCCCGTGCTCGAACCCTCGTTCTCCATGCGCTGCGGACCGCTCTCGTCCTGCTTGGACGAGTCGCAGTACGCGGAGATCGCCGCGCGGGCCTTCGTCAGCTTCTCGGTCGCCGACGAGAACTGGCCCTGCGCACCGCGCGGCGCCTCGCGGACGATGACGTCGAGCGAGTCGACGATGCAGTTCAGCGCATCGGCGATCTTGCCCTTGGCGTCGCCCGACGAGCCGCGGGCACCCTGGGTGTCCGAGGTGCGCTGCGAAGCCTGGTTGCCGATCGGGTTCGAACCGCGGACCGGGTTCATGCCCGCCGGCGTGCCGTGGCCCGACCGCGAGCCGGAGTTCTCGCGCGTCGGGTTGTTCTGGGTGGGGTTCTTGGACGGATCGTTCGGGGTCGGGGTGTTCATGGAAACTCCTGGGAATGCGTTGGACTCATCCGACCCGACGGAAAGGGACGGGCGGCGCAGGGGGCCATCGAAGCGATTCCCTGCGCCCCTGTTGGATGCCGTCGGTCCCTCGGGAGTCGACGCGAAAGCCCTGATTCGGGACGGTCACCTCCGGGGACCGGCGCGCGGGCGGCGTCCGTCCACGAACCGACGTGGGCCCCCCGGGGCCCCGGTGCGCCTCCGTGCGCCTCGGTGCGCAACTCGACGCGCGGACGGTATCTTCGGGCCCGCGGCGCGTGCCGCCGCGAGGCGTGGGAGGGAATGATGCGAGGGACCGGGCGTCGTTGGCGGGCGGCATGGTTTGCGTTGGCGGCGGTCGTGTTCACCGCCCCGCGGGTCCGGGCCGACACCGACCCGTGGGAGGTGCTCGTCCGCGGTGCGACGCCGATCCGCGACGTCGTCTCGAACCTCGACGCGATCGTCCTCACGCTGGACGGCGCCCGACAGGGCACGCTCTCGGGCATCGTCACGGCGTACACGCCCGACGAAGGCGAGCGCACGGCCCTCGCCGAGCGCGCGGACGCCGCGCTGGGCGCCGCGCGCGCGGCACTCGACGGCGCGGGCCTCCTCGTCGAGGGGCTCGAGGGCCTCTCGGTGGTCGTGGTGCGCTCCGCGTCGGGCGGCGTCGGCGCCGGCGTCTCGCCGTCCGGGCGCGCCGTCTTCGTGCGGGAGCGGACGGGGAGCGCGCCCGCCCCGCTCGTGCCGCTGCGCCGCCCGGCCGACGGCCCCCCGAACGCGCGCGACGTCGTGGCCGCGTCCGACCTCGCGATCCTCTCGCTCGACGCGAGGGCGGGCGCCGCCGCCGCGTCCGGCGGGCCCGGCTCGCTCGGTCACGTCATCGCGCGCGCGGCGGTGGGGCACGCGAGGCTGCCCGCGTCGACGCCGACGTGGTTCCGCGAGGGGCTCGTCGCGTGGGCGGAGTCCGCGGGGTCGCCGGAGCGGGCCGGGGCGGCCGCGCACCTGTGCGGCGGGCCCATCGCGGCCGGCGTTGCGCAGCTGCTGTCGCCGAAGACGCGGCCGACCCCGTCGCAGACCCGCGTGCTCGGGCGGCTCGTCGCCGCATTGCTCGAGGGCCAGACCGACGGCGCCGCGCGGGTCGAGCGGATCGCGGCCGCGGGCGAGAAGGCCGCCGCCGTCGTCGCCGAGCTCCTCGGCAAGGACCCCGCGACCGTGCTCGCGGAAGGCGTGCCGACCGGCGAGCGACCCGCCTGCGACGTCGCGGGCACGCTGCCCTGCCCGGTCTGCAAGGGCGGCAAGATCGAGGTCGCGTGCGACACGTGCGTCGGCCTCGGCGGCGTCGCGTGCCCGTCGTGCCAGGGCAACCCGCGCTGCATCGCGCCCGGGTGCGTGGGCGGCGTCCAGCTGCGCAAGGACGGCGCGTACAAGTGCGGGCTCTGCTACGGCACGGGGTGGGGGTTGTGCAAGACCTGCGGCGACAAGCCGAAGTTCCCCTGCAAGGTCTGCGGCGGCAGCGGGCGACAGACGCGGCCGTGCTACGTGTGCTCCGGCCGCGGCCGCGTCGCGTGCGCCGACGGCGGCCTCGCCCCGCCCTCGGACGGGCCCGCGGTCCCGTGCGCCTGGTGCGGGACGAAGGCGCCGAAGGTGGCCTGCACGCGGTGCGCGGGCTCCGGCTTCGTCGGGTGCCTCACGTGCGCCGGGAGCGGGTACGTGCCCTGCAAGGAGTGCGAGGGCCTCGGCTGCAAGACGTGCCGGAACATCGGCGGCCAGCGCTGTCCGGACGGCGACGGCACGAAGTGGAAGTGCCCCGACTGCGAGGGCGTCGGCGCGATCGCGGCGGTCGCCACGCGCTGCCTCGCCTGCGGCGGGCGAGAGGTCCCTCCGGACGGCGCGTTCGTCGCGAACCGCGTCGCGCTGCGGCTGCGCGGGCTCGACGCCGCCGAGCGGAAGCGCGTCGGCGAGGTGCTCGCCGGGGCCGTGCGCTTCCTCCTCGCGTCCCAGCGCGACGGCCGCTTCGCGCTCCGGGAGCAACGGTGGATCCCGACGGGTGCCCTCGGCGACCTCGAGAAGCCGAACGCGTTCAGCAACGCGATCACGCTCTGGGCGCTCCTCTCGGCGCGCGTGGACCGCCGCCGCCCGGGCATGGACACCGCGTGGGAGCACCTCCGCGCCGACGCCGAGTCGCTCGCGGACGGCTCGGCCCCCGACGCGTGGCGCTCGGTGCAGACCGTCTCCCTCGTGCTTCGCGCCCTCCTCGCCGGCGACGAGCCGGCCGACTCGCCGCGGGTCGCCGGGCTCGTGAAGGTGCTGGTGGCCGCCCAGCGCCCGGGCGGCTACTGGGACGACCGCCTCGACTCGAAGGACCCGGGCGACGCCTTCCAGTCGCTCTTCGCGGTCGAGTCGCTCTGGCTCGCGCAGCGCCGCGGGGTGAAGGTCCCGATCGACACCTTCTCCCGCGCGATGACCGCGGGCGCGAAGGTCGGCGGCGCCATCCCGAAGTCGATGCGCCGCAACGGCTTCCTCACCGCCACCGACGTCGCGAGCGGCGCCGCGCTGCTCGTGATGGCCAAGGCCGGGACCCAGGGCGACAAGGCCCGCAACCTCGAGGAGTACCGCTCCATCCCGCAGGTCGCGCAGGCGCTCGCGTGGCTCGACCGCCACTTCGAGATCGTCCGCGAGCCCATGGTCGTCGCGGGCGCCCGCACGCGCGACGACGGCGACGGCGGCTGGGCCGCGTGGGTCTACGCGGCCGAGCGGCTCGCGCGCCTCCTCTCCATCGACCAGATGGGCGGCCGCCGCTGGTACAGCGAGGGCTGTCGCTACATGGCGACGCTGCAGAAGCCCGACGGGAGCTTCGAGGAACTCGGGCGCGGGCGCATCAACGGCCCGGTGCGCACGACCGCGTCGGTCGTGCTGTTCCTCGTGCGGGCGACGCCGCCGCTGACCGGCGAGGCGCCGGCCGACGAGGAGGAGCCGGTGCCGGCCGACGGCGACGGCACGAAATGACCGGTCGAGGGTCCGGGACCGCGAGGCCCGCCGGCCCGCGGGCGACCGGGCCTCGCGGTCCCGGAAGGGGGGAGCGTCAGGAGGGCGTGGCGGCCGGGTCGGCGGCGGCCGCCTCGGAGGTCGCGAGCGAGGGCGCCCACTCCATGCGCAGGAGGTAGCTCGAGAGGCCGCCCGCGACGGCCTCCTCGTCCACCGTCACGGCGGTGGCGCCCAGGCCGAGCAGGGCCTCGCGCTCCGCGAGGTAGCGCGCGCGCACGATGATCGGGATGCGCGCGTCGAGGCCGCGCGCGGCGACGACGGCCTGCGCGGCGAGGTCGGCGGCCACCACCGAGACGACGAACACCTCGGCGCCGACGAGGCCGGCGTCCTCGAGGACGGTGGCGCGCGTCGCGTCGCCGAAGACCGCGCGCCGGCCCTCGAGCGTGAGCTCGCGCACCGTGTCCACGTTGGCCTCGACGATGACGGGCGTGAGGCCGCGGAGCGACAACGCGTCGGCGGCCGCGCGGCCCGCGGGGCCGAAGCCGACGACGAGGGCCCGCTTCTCGCCCTCGACCGGCGCGGCGTGGCCCGGCGCGAGCGCGTCGGCGACCTTCGCGGTGCGCCGCGAGAGGAGCGCCCAGAGGCGCGGGCGCGCGCGGAGCCAGCGTTCGACGGGCTCGATGCGGCCCATCATCCAGGGGTTGACCGCGATCGAGAGGAGCGCGGCGGTCACGATCGCGCCGGCGGCGGGGGCGGGGAGCACGCCGAGCCCGAGGCCCAGCGTCGCGAGGATGAAGGAGAACTCGCCGACCTGCGCGAGCGCGAACGCGACCGTCAGCGCGGTGCGGACGCTCCAGCCGAGGCCGAGGACGACGAGGAGCGCCGCGACCGGCTTGCCCACGAGCACGATCGCGAGGACCGCCGAGACGAGGAGCGGTTGGGTCACGAGCAGCGCGGGGTCGAACTGCATGCCGGCGGAGACGAAGAAGAGGACGGCGAACGCGTCGCGGAGCGGCAGCGCGTCGGCCGCGGCCTGGTGGCGGACGGCGGAGCCGGCGACGACCATGCCGGCGAGGAACGCGCCGAGGGCGGGGCTCGCGTCGAAGACGACGGCCGCGAGCGCCGCGACGGCGAGGGCGACCGCGAGCACCGACAGCGTGAACAGCTCGCGGCTGCGCGTGCGCGCGACGCGCGCGAGGAGCGGCGGGATGAGGCGCGCGCCGGCGAACGCGACGAGCGCGATCAGCAGCGCCAGCTTCACGAGCGCGCCGCCGAGCGCGAGCCCGATCCTGCCGAGGTCGCCGCCTTCGCCGCGGAGGGCCGGGGCGACCGCCGGCAGCAGCACGAGCGCCACCACGGTGAGCAGGTCCTCGACGACGAGCCAACCGACGGCGACGTGGCCCGCGGGGGTCGCGAGCGTCCCCGCGGCGGTCAGGACGCGGATGAGGACGACGGTGCTCGCGACGGAGACCGAGAGCCCGAGGACGAGGCCGTCGCCGACGCGCCAGCCGAGCGCGAGCCCGAGGGCGACGCCGAGCCCCGTGGCCGCGGCGCTCTGGATGAGCGCGCCCGGCACGGCCACGCCGCGGACCGCGAGCAGGTCGGCGAGGTGGAAGTGGAGGCCGACGCCGAACATGAGCAGCACGACGCCGATCTCGGCGAGCTGCGCCGCGAGCGCCGCGTCCGCGACGAAGCCCGGCGTGTGGGGGCCCACGACGACGCCCGCGACGAGGTACCCGAGGATCGGCGACAGCTTGAAGTGGTGCGCGACCATCCCGAGCACGACGGCCAGCGTGAAGCCGGCGGCGAGCGTCAGCAGCAGCGGGTCCACGTGCACGCGAGGTCCTCCCGGGTGGCGGAGCGTAGGCTCTGTCTGAGATCTGCTCCGTCGCGAGCCCGCGTGGGCCGAGGCGAGGGCAGGCGGCGGAGGCGAAAGGGCCCGGAGACGGGTTCTTTACCCGATGAGGAGCCCTTTCGCCGAGCATGCCTCCCCGCAGCCCGGCGCCGCGCGGGCGCAGCAGGAGCGCTGTTCAGACAGAGCCTAGCCGACGGTCCGGGGCGCGTCGGCGGCCGCTTCCGCCTCCGGGCCCATCGGTCCGGCCGAGGGGCGGCCGCCCTGCGCGGGACCGCGAGGCCCGGTGGCCGGCGGGTCAGCTCGACGGAAGGCGGACCGTCGACGCCCGTGCGCGGGCGCGCAGGAACGCGATCCGGGGCTCCGCGAGCGACCTCGGCACGTCCGTCAGCGCGAGGAGGTCGGCGAGGTCCTGACGTTGGGCGTCCACCGCGGACTTCCGAGCATCCGTCCGTCGGCCGCGGACCGCAGGGGCGTCGAACGGACCCGACGAAGCCGCGCCGGATCCGGCGTCTCGGAGCGCCGTCGCCGCGGCCTCGACGCCGATCTCGGCGGCGGCCGCGTGGACGGCATGGGTGGGGGGGGCGTGGAGCCGGGCACGGAGCGCACAGCACGCGGCGGCCATGGCGCACACCTGTACTTCGTTCCAACGGTCGAGGACCCGCGTCGGGTCCGTCGCCATCGCCTCGAGCCGGCGTTCGAGCGCGGCGGGCGCCGACCCGAAAGACCCTGCCCCGATCGAGATGCTCTCGAGCGTCGTCCACGTCGTCGCGAGTAGGCACCAAGCATCTCGGAGCGCTGGGGGCACCCGTCCGACGTCGTGGCCCGCGGCGCGAAGGGCGCAGAGCTCCGCGAAGAGGGCGCGGAGCTCGTGCGGAAGGCGCCGGAGCGACGACGGGAGCTCGGTTTCGACGTACGCGCGCAGGGTCACGGCTGCGGACGGGTCCAGGGGAGCGTGGGTCGCAGTCCTGTATCGCGGCGCGCCGAGGGTCAGGCGCGCGCGCGGTGGAGGCGGTCGACGGCCGCGCGGCCGCCCGCCGGCGGGCGCGGGTCGATGTACCAGCCGGTGCCTTTGCAGCGCGCGCTGCGCATGAAGGCCGCGCCGGCGGCGCCGAGCGCGAACCCGCCGAGGTGGGCGCCGACGGCGACGTCGCTCATCGAGCCGAGCGATGCTTCGACGAGCTGCAGCACTACCCAGACGCCGAGGAGCCAGCCCGCGCCGATCTCGACGGGGCGGCCGAGCGCCGGGCCCGGGATGAGCAGGATGCAGCGGACCTCGGCCCAGGGCGCGGCCACGATCACGTAGCCGAGCAGGCCCGCGATCGCGCCGGAGGCGCCGAGGGCGACGGCGTCGCCGCCGATCGCGAGCTGGACGAGGTTGCCGACGACGGCGCATGCGAGGTAGACGACCGCGAATCGCCACGCACCGAGGCGGTCCTCGACGTAGCGCCCGAAGATCCACAGGAACCACAGGTTGAAGAGGAGGTGGATCACGCCGAGGTGGAGGAACGCCGCGGTCACGAGCTGGTGCAGTTGGAATGCGGACGGCACCAGGGCGTACGTCAGGAGCGTGCTCTCGTCGGGCGAGAACCCGGTGGCGATCGCGACGACGAGGAGCGCAACCCCGATCGCGATCGTCGCGAACGGCACGCGTCCGTAGCTGTGCTCGACCGCGGTCGGCAGGAACATCCGGGCCTCCGTCCCCTTGGGGCACCCACGATCCTACCCCCTCGAGGGCCGTCCGTGTCGGCGCCGTGGGCCCGGTGTCACCCACGGAACCCCCGAGCCGTGGCGTTCGTCCCACCGGGATCGACGACGTCCGGCGCGGGGACCCCGTGAGATCCCGGGGAGCCCCGTGGGGACCGCGCCCCGCGGGTTCAGGCCGTTGGCTCCGACGCTTCGAACAGGAGGTTGGTGACCTCCTGGCCGCCCGCCACGAAGAGCGGGTAGTAGGCGCGTTGGTCGTACCCCATCGTCTCGTAGATGAGCCCGCGGAAGGACTGGTACGTCTCGAGGTTCGCGAGGAGGCAGCGGAAGACCCAGGCGACTTGCTCGACGGTCGGCTTCGGGTCCGGCGGTACGGGCGGTGCGTTCGGCGACTTGGGCGGCGTGGGCATGGGCGGTGATCCGGGCGGCGCGTCCAACTTCTTACTGGCGTCATTCCAAGCGTTGTCGGCCGGCGCAACCCGCGGCGGCGCCCAGCGATGCGGGCAACCATCGGCGAAACTACACCGAGGTCGGGTTGAGTCGGCGGTCAGGCATGTGGCTGCCCCGACACCTCGCGGCGCCCAAGGACCTCGACGCGGAAACACCGGAACGCAAGAGAAACTCCCCAGGCGCCCTCGAACTGGACGCGGATGTAGGGGAGGAGCGGCGTAGTTCCATCCGTCAAGAACCCGCGTGACTCGAACTCGAACGAGAGCGACATGATCGCATTCTGGTGATTGAACCCCGACATCTCGATGTCAACACAATCATGAAACCGCAGGTCAACCAGAAACGGCACCTC
>JAXMAB010000013.1:0-134997 GCA_046350655.1 Planctomycetota bacterium | reverse complement strand
TCGTCGAGAGGACGACGCGGGCCTGCGCGACGAGCTCGAGGCGGCCGAGGGCCTGTGCGCTCGCGAGCGCGCGGCGGGCGTCGGCCTCCGCGTCGGCGAAGCGCAGCCGGGCCCGGCGGTCGACGGCGCGGTTCAGCGCGGCGATCGCGCTGCCGGGCTGCTTCGCGAGCGTGTCCGTCCACAACGTCTCGCTGTCCGCCCACACCGGGCCGCGGAAGTGCGCGAGCACGCCGAGCACCCCCACCGCGACGACGACGGCGACGGCCCGGGCCCCGCGGAGCCGCAGCGCGAGGGCCGCGACGAGGACGTAGAGGCCCACCGCGGGCAGCAGCAGGTAGCGGTCGCTGCGCAGGATCGAGGTCGTGGGCCAGAGGTTGTTGACGGGCGCGAGGCCCAGCAGCCACATCCCGCACCCGGCCGCGAGCCACGGCCGACGGCGCGCGAGCCCGACGACGAGGCCCGCGACGGCCGCGGCCGCGAGCGCGGCGCCGGCCCACGCCCACGGGTCGGACCACGCGCCCGCCGGGTCGACGGGGTAGTCCGCCGACAGGCCCGTCGGCCACACGAGCGAGGCGAGGTAGCGGGCGTGCACCCCCGCCATCGCGGCGACGAGCGAGGCGAACGGCACGTCGTACTTCACCGCGCCGGGGCCGAGCGCGGCCGACGACCACGCGTCGACCGCCACGCCGGCCACCGCGACGAGGAACAGGGGCGCCAGCCGCCGCGCGCGGCCCGGCGCGGGCGCGGGCTGCACCGCCTCGTCGAGGGCGACGACGCCCGCGTACGCCCACGCCGTGCCCTTCGTGAGGCCGGCGAGGAGGAGGAGCGCCGCGGGGGCCCACGGCGTGCGCGCGGGGTCGCGGTCGCGCGCGCGCTGGTGCGCGCGGTGCGCGAGGAGCACGAGGACGAGCGACAGGACGTCCTTGCGCTCGGCCCACCACGCCACGTTCTCGGCGTGGACGGGGTGCGCCGCGAGCAGCGCGGCCCCCGCCGCGGCGAGGAACGTGCTGCGCAGCATCCGGTGGAGGACGACGGCCGTGAGCCCGACCGACGCCGCGAACAGCAGCCACGACGCGACGAGCCCCGGCTTCGCGGTGTCGCCGAACAGGGCCCGCTCGGCCCACAGCCACAGGCCGTAGACCGGCTTGTACGCGTAGTAGAAGGCGCCCGTCAGGATGTCCCACGGGCCCTTCGTCGCGATCTCCTCGCGCAGCCGGTCGTCGTCGTAGTTGACGAAGCCGTTGCCGACGCCGGACAGCCGGCAGACGAGCGCCAGGGCCACGAGGCCCCACAGGAGCGCGCGCGGGAACGGCGCGGGCGCCTCGGGCGCGCGGAGGGGAGCGGGGCTCGGCGAGGAGGTCATGAGGCGGGGGCACCCGTCGCGGGGAGCGCCTCGCCGTCCACGAAGCGGCGCGCCCACGTCTCGAAGGAGAGGACCGAGAAGAGCGCGCGGTCGTGGTCGGGGCGCGGCTCGGAGAGGAGGCGTCGGCAGGCGGCGACGTCCCACCAGCCGCGGGCGGCGAAGCGGGCGTCGTGGAGCATCGCGGACGCGACGTCGCGCGCGACCCCGGTGGCGGCCCGGTGGAACGGCGTCGGGAACCCGCGCTTGCGGCGGCTCGTCCGGACGCGCTCGGGGATGCGGCCCTCGAGGGCGGCCCGCAGCGCGCGTTTGCCCTCGCCGTCGGGGCCCACGAGCCACCCCTCGGGCAGCGCCGAGGCGACGTCGCCCACGCGCCCGAGCGACAGCACCGGGCGGCTCTCGAGCCCGAGCGACATCGTCACGCGGTCCTCGACGGCGAGCAGCATCCGCAGCGACGTGCGCACCTCGGCGGTCGCGAGCGCGCGCGCGGGCGGGAGGTCGCACGCGGGCGCGCCCGGGCCGAACAGGCCCGCGAACGCGGCCTCCCGCGCGGCCGCGAGGGGGACGCGCCGCGCGACGTCCGGGTGCAGGTAGGGCAGCAGGTCGGCGGAGCGGTCCACCGCGCGCAGCCACCGCCGGCGCGGGTCGGGGCCGGCCTGCTCCATGAGCACGCGCAGCGCGTCGTAGCCCTCGGTCCACGCGCCCGCCCGCGAGAGCGCGAGCGCCAGCCGCGTGTAGCCGCCGAACCGCTCGTCGCCGCCGGTGCCCGAGAGCGCGACGCGGCCGTGGGCCCGCGCGCGCAGCGCCACGCGGTGGAGCGCGAGCGAGCCCGGCCCGCCCATGGGCTCCTCGAGCGCGTCGATCACGTCGGGGAGGTCGAGGACGAGGTCGCGGTCGTCGCAGTCGACGACGACGTGCCGCAGCCCGAGCGACGTCGCGACCTCGCCCGCGAGGTCGCTCTCGTCGAGCGGGCCGCCCGCGGGCGCGAACCGCCCCGTCACCGCGAGGACGTCCGGCCGGCCGCACCACGCGGCCACCGCCGCGCTGTCGAGGCCGCCGGACAGGAACACGGTGGCGGGACCGGCGGTCTCCGCGGCCTCGCGCGCGGCGTCCTCGAGCGTCTCGCGCAGCGCGTCGAGGTCGAGGGGCCCGTCCGCGACGGCGGCCGGGCCTCGCGGTCCCGTGCCCGCGACCTCGCCCCGGCGCGGGAGCACCGTCGCGCGCCCGGCGGTCGACGGCGAGAGCCGCACCGTGCCGCCGGCGACGTCGAGGAGCGAAGGCCCGGTGGCCGGCACGTCCGGCCCCCACGGGAGGACGAGGCGCGACGCGAGCGCGACGGGGTCGAGCCCGGTGGGGCGGCCGCCGACGGCCCAGAGCGGCGTGCGCGTGCTCGAGAACCACGTCTCGCCGTGGGACGGGCGCGCGAGCACGTAGAGCGGCTTGATGCCCTCGGGGTCGCCGTGCAGGAGCACCTCGCGCGTCGCGAGGTCGACGAGCGCGAACGCGTACATGCCGCCGGCGAGCGGCGCGAGGGCGTCGTCGGGGACGGGGTCGCCCGCGCGGCGGCCGGCGAGGCGGTGCGCGAGGAACGCGAGGAGGAGGGCCGTGTCGCTCGCGACGCGGACCTCGCCCGCGCCGTCGGCGCGCAGGAGGCCCCGCAGCCGGCGGCGGTGCGACGCGAACAGCTCGCCGTTGTACGCGAGCACGAAGCGGCCCTCGGCGGACCGGAGCGGCTGGTCGCCCTCGTGGCCGCCCTGGATCGCGAGGCGCGACGCGAGGACGCCGATCTCGCCCTCGACCACGATGCCGGTGCCGTCGGGGCCGCGCCGCGCGACGACCGGGGCGAGGGCCCGGAGCTCCTCGGGACGGACGCCGCGCCCGGGCGACCGCACGACGCCGACGAAGCCGCACACGGGTCAGGCCCCCGCCGCGGCCGCGCGGGCCGGGTCGTCCACGCGGAGGAGGGCCGTGTATCCGAGCACGCCCGGATCGAAGCCGATCTCCTCGACGGCGCCGAACGGATTCAGGAGCCGCGCGAGGCGGGCGCGGGTGAACGTGACGACGTGGCCGGGCGCGGGCGCGAGGGAGACGCCGGGCACGAGGCGATGGAGCCCGGTGGCGCCGAGGACGCGCTTGGCGCAGAGGATGGGCCCGTCCGCCGGGACGAACACGACGACGTGACCGCCGCGGACGAGGACGCGGGCCCACGCCGCGAGCACGCGCGCGGGGTCCGGGACGTGCTCGAGCACGGCGGAGAGGACGACGACGTCGGCGCAGCCGTCCGCGAGCGGCGCCGGGCCGCGCGCGTCGCCGACGACGCAGGCCGTGCGCGGCAGGCCGCGGGCGGCCGCGCGCGCGAGCACCGCGGGGTCGAGGTCGACGAGGACCGTGCGCCCCACGTCGGCGGCGTACGCCTCGGCGATCCAGCCGTCCTCGGCGCCGACGTCGACGACGACGCGGGGGCGCAGCCGCCGCACGCGGTCCGCGACGAGCGCGCGCCGCCGGGCCTCCACGGCCCGGACCACGGCGCCGCCGCGGGCGCGGAGGCCGGCCATGTCGTGGGTGACGTTCCACGCCGCGACCGTGGCCGCGTCCGGGGCCGCGCGCCCACGGGGCGGCGCGTCCCCCGGGACACGGGGGGCGGACGGCGGGGCGGTCGGGGCCGGGGCGGACGAGGACGACACGGGCCGCGCAGGGACGCCGCCCGAGGTCACGGTCCCGTCACCCGGTCGCCCCGGGCCCCCCCGCCGCGCAGGCGCAGGAGGACGAGGCGGGCCAGCACGCCGGCGTGGCCCCGGACCGCGCGGAGGACGCGCATCTTCGAGACGCCCTCCGTCCGCGTGGTCAGGGTGCTCGGGACCTCGACGAGCCGGGCGCCGCCGAGCAGCAGGCGGCCGAGGATCTCCGCGGTGGACGCGAACCCGTCGCTCCGGAACGCGAGGCCGCGCACCAGCGGGCCCCGGTAGGCCCGGAACCCGGCGGTGAACGTCCGGACGCCCTTCGCGGCCCGCCCGACCGCCACGCGGTACGCGAGCGCGGCTCCCTTCGAAAGGACGCGGCGGCGCCACGGCGCGTCGACGACGCCCCCCGCGAGGAACGGCGAGGCCGTCGCGACGTCCGCCCCGGCGCGGACCGCCTCGACGAGCCGCTCCGCGTCCGCGGCGGGGTAGGTGCGGTCGGCGTCGTACGCGACGACGACGTCGCCGGTCGTCGCCGCGAACCCGCTCCGCATGGCCGCGCCGACCCCGCGGTTGCGCGGGTGCGTGACCACGGTGACGCGGGGGTCGCGGCGGGCGGCGTCGGCGAGGCGCGCGGCCGTGCCGTCGGTGCTGCCGTCGTCGACGAACACGAGCTGTTCGCCGGGGAGGGCGAGGAGCGACGCCAGGCCCGCGGCGAGCGCCTCGGCCTCCTGGTAGCAGGGGATGACCCACGAACGCGTCACGCGGAGAGGGTACGCCGCGGGCCCGCCGGGCCGCGTGTTCCGTCCGCGGGCGCGGCCGGGAGCGCGGGATGGGCCGCGGCCGGGGTAGAGTCGCCCCCATGGCGTTCCTCGACGACGGCCCCGAGGCCGTGGCGGCGTTCCTCTCCCGCAGCGACCGGTTCGTGCTGACCGGCCACTCCCCCCTCGACGGCGACGGGCTCGGCTCGGCGCTCGGCCTCTGCCGCTCGCTCCGGCTCGCCGGCCGGACGGCCCACGTCGTCTCCGACGCGCCGGTGCCGTCGAACCTGCGCTGGCTGCCCGGCGCCGCCGAGGTGATCCCGTGGTCGAAGGGTCTCTACGCGACCCACCCGGGCCTCGCGGACCCGCAGGCGCTGCTCTGCTTCGACAGCGGCGACACGAAGCGCCTCGGCGGGCCGTTCGACGAGCTCCCGCCGACCGCCGCCGTGATCAACGTGGACCACCACGTGACGAACACGCGGTTCGGCGTCCTCAACTGGGTGGACGAGGCCGCGCCCTCCGTCGGCGAGATGGTGTTCCGCCTGCTGCGGGCCACGGGGATGCCCGTGGACGCCGACGTGGCGCTCAACCTCTACCTCTCGCTCGTCGAGGACACCGGCCGGTTCTCGTACTCGAACACGACGCCCGAGGCGCTGCGCGCGGCCGCCGACCTCGTCGCCGCGGGCGCGAGGCCCGAGACCGTCACGAACCACCTCTTCCGCAACGAGGACCTCGGGACGATGCGCCTGCGCGCGCGGTGCGTCGAGCGCCTGCGGACCGCCGCGGGAGGCCGCCTCGCCACGACCTACGTCACGTGGGCCGACCTCGAGGAGCTGGGCCTGCTCGAGGGCGAGCAGGGCCGCGAGATGGTCGAGGTCGCCATCGGCCTCGAGGGCACCGACGTCGGCATCCTGTTCCGCGGGCTGCGGCCGGGCGAGGGCACGAAGGTGTCCTGCCGCAGCAAGACCGACTTCGACGTCGCGGCGGTCTGCACCGCGCGCGGCGGCGGCGGCCACAAGAAGGCCGCAGGCTGCACCGTGCGGGACGACGACCTCGCACGCGTGCGCGAGGCGCTGACCGCCGAGGTGGCCGCGGCCCTGGAGCGCGCGCCGCGCTCGTGAGCGACGCCCCGCGCGACAAGGCCGCCGCGTACGCCGGACGCACGAAGTACGACGCGCCGGGCCGCGCGGCCCGCTACGCCCGCCGGAGCGCCCGGCGCGACGCGGAGGAGCGCGCGCTCCTCGCCCGCGTCGTGCCGGACGCGACGCCGGGCGCGACCGCGCTCGACGCGCCGTGCGGCGTCGGGCGCCTCGCGGCGTTCCTCCTCGAGAAGGGCTACGCGGTGCGCGGCGCGGACCTCTCGCCGGCGATGCGCGAGGGCGCGGAGGCCGCGCTCGGGCCGCACCCGCGGTGGCTGGGCGCGGAGCCCCTCGACCTCGAGGAGCCCCCCACCCCGACCGCCGCGACGTACGACCTGGTGCTCTGCTTCCGCGTCCTCCACCACCTGCCCGACGCCGCGGCGCGCGCGCGCGTCCTCCGCTCGCTCGCCGCGCGGGCCCGCGGCCCGGTCGTCGTCTCGTACCACCACCCCGTGAGCCTCCACCACGTGGCCCGCGCCCTGCGGCGCGTGCTCACGGGCCGCCGCGGCGACCGGCACGCGCTCACGACGTCGCGGCTCGCGCGCGAGGCGGCGGCCTGCGGGCTCGTGCTCGAGCGCGCCGTCGGCCTCGCCCCCTATCGCCGCGACCTCTGGGTCGCCGTCCTCACGCCGACCGCGGCGGCACGCTGAGGCCGAGCGTCGAGGCGACGAGCTTCAGGTCGAGCCAGGCCTCGCGTTTCGCCTCCGGCGTCCGCAGCAGGTAGGCCGGGTGGTACGTGGGCACGGCGGCGCGGCCGTCCGGCGTCCGCACGACCTGCCCGCGCAGGGCCGTGATCCCGCGCTCCGTGCCGAGGACCGTCTTCGTCGCGGGCGAGCCGAGCAGGAGGAGCAGCTCCGGGTCGAGCAGCCGGATCTGCTCCTCGAGGTACGGGCGGCACGCCGACATCTCGTCCGGCGCGGGCGCGCGGTTCCCGGGCGGGCGGCACTTCAGCACGTTGGCGATGTAGACGTCCTCGCGCGCGAGCCCGATCGCCGCGAGCATCTTCGTCAGCAGTTGCCCCGCGGCCCCCACGAACGGACGCCCGCTCGCGTCCTCGTCGGCGCCCGGGGCCTCGCCGATGACGAGCAGCCGCGGCCGACGCGGCCCCTCGCCGAAGACGACGGTCGTCCTCGTCTCGCAGAGACGGCACCGGCGGCAGGCCGCCGCGACCCCCGCCAGTTCGACGAGCGGGTCCCCCGGCGACGCCGGGAGATCGGCCCGCTCCCCCCCGGGGGCTACGCCATCCCCCCCGGTGGAACGGCCGGGATCCCCCGCCGGCGCCACCGCGGGCGGGACCTCCGGCCCGTCGCCGACCGCCGTCCCCCCGGGGGTCGAGGTCGCACCGGGGCCCGCAACCGTCGCGGAGACCGACGTCGTCCCCGGAGCGGTCTGCACGTCGGGACCGTGAGGCCCGCGCGCCGTCCGGTCCGGCGCGGACGCCGCGACGGCGCTCGCAGCGCCGACACCCCCGGGTCCCCCGGTCGCCGAGCCCCCCGGATCGCCCCAGTCGAATCGCCCGGAAGCCCCCCGGACCCACCGCAGGTAGAGCAGCGCTTCCGCGCGCGGATCGGACGGGGACTCGGAGTCGGGCACGGGACGCACCGTACCCCTCGGCGACGACATCCGCCGACCCGGAACGGGGCGTGACGACGACGTGACACGGGGGGGCTACGTAAGGGCCCACACCACGGGTGGTTCCGACGGCGGTCGGACTGGTCGGGTGCGGGTCCGCGCGAGCGCCGACCCTGGTCTTCGGGCCCCTCCCGCGAGGGTCCCGACCAGGGATTCGTTGACACGCGTTCCCGTGCCTTGCTAGAACCCCGCCCGTGTCTGGGCAGGAGGTCGCGGCAGGTTGGGCCTGCCGTGTCCTCTCGTTCGAGGGTTCCGGAGGGTTTTTCGTCGTTTCGCGGAGGTCCGTGGCCACGGACCTGGGTGGGTCGCGCCACCCAGGCGGTTCCGTGGGCCCCGGAGCCGATGCGTCCGCACGAAAGGATGGTTGCCGGATGAAGCGCTCGCTCCTCGTTGGTCGTGTCCTTCTCGGTGTCGCGCCGGTCGTGACGCTCACGGCGTGCCTGCGGCACACCGCGCCGGTCGAGGGAGGCCTCGCGGCCTCGGCCCCGACCGCGCCCGCGCGCCTCGCGCCGTCGAGCGCGCTGCCGCGCCCGGCGCTCGGCCTCGCGTCGGGTCCGGCGGACGACGCCGCTCCCGCGGCGGGTCCCCAGCAGCCGGCCCCCGCTCCGCAGCAGACGCCGGAAGACGTCGCCGCGGCGCAGCGCAAGGCCGAGGAGATCCTCGCCGCCAACCGCCGCGTGCTGGTCGAGGAGTACATCGCCAAGGCGCGCGCCGCCGCGGCGAACGCCGACATCGACGGCGCCCGCCAGTGGTACGGGAAGGCCATCGAGGTCGACCCGACCAACGTCGAGGCCCGCGAGGCGTGGAAGAACCTGTCGGCGGACCGCGCGTCCGACGTCGGGGACTACACGGCCCGCTCGCGCCGCGAGGAAGTGATCAAGCGCGACGAGGCCGCGGCCCAGGTCGCCGGTCACATGAAGCGCGGCCGCACGCAGGAGTCGAGCGGCGCCTACGGCGAGGCCGTCAAGGAGTACCAGGCGGCCCTCGCGATCGTCTCGTGGTACGCCGACCAGTCGGCGTTCGGCGTGACGAGCGACTCGCTCGCCGAGCTGATCAAGAACACGAAGCTGAAGGCGGCTCGCGACTCGCGCGAGAAGCTCTCGGCCGCCGCGAGCGCCGCCCAGAAGCAGCGCGAGCGCGACCTCGCCGCCGAGCGCCAGGAGCGCCTCGGCCGCATCCGCGCGTACTTCCAGGAGGCCGACCTCGCCTTCCGCCGCGGCGAGTACGCGGCCGCCCGCGAGTACGCCCGCGCCGTCCTCAAGGAGGACCCGCAGAACCCCAGCGCGACGCGCCTCATCGACATGACGTGGGACGCCGAGCACACCGCTCGGATGGACTACAACAACAAGACGTTCGCCGAGGAGTACAAGCGCGTCTTCGAGGACATCGACGAGAAGGTCCTCCCGCAGGTCCGGACGATCGAGTTCCCGGACAACTGGGACGAGATCTCCCGCCGCAAGCCGCGCTCGGTCGGTGACGCCGACGACGCGACGGAGAGCGAGAGCAAGCAGGCCATCATGACGGCGCTCCGCGCCAAGCGCGTGAAGGGCCTCCAGTTCTCCGAGCAGAACCTCGACCAGGTCGTCACGTACCTCCGCACGGTGACCGGCCTCAACTTCCACATCACCCCGAAGGTCCGCTCGACGAAGTTCGACGAGGTGAAGGTCACGATCCCCGGCCTCGACGACGTGACGGTCGAGGAGGTCCTGAACCTGATCACCAGCCAGCACGAGCTGCGCTGGGAGCCGCGCGACGGCGTCGTGACGATCGCCATGAAGGACGAGGTCGCGGGCACGCTGCGCCTCAAGTACTTCGACGTCCGCGACCTCGCGGTGAAGATCCAGAACTACCGCGGCACCGACATCTACCTGGCGCCGAGCAACTACACCCCGCCCGAGCCGCCCGAGCTCCCCGAGCCGTCCCCGATCTACCCCACCGAGCAGCTGGTGGACACGATCAAGGAGATGGTCGCGAAGGAGTCGTGGGGCGCCGAGGGCGCGAGCCTCGAGCTCAAGGGCGGCACGCTGATCGGCCGCAACACGGTCGAGGTCCTCAACGAGGTGCAGACGCTCCTCGACGAGCTGCGCCGCAACTCCGGCCCGCTCGTCTCGATGGAAGTCCGGTTCATCACGGTCGAGGACAACTTCCTCCGTGACGTGGGCGTGGACGTCCGCGGCCTCGGCGACAACGCCCAGGGCATCGGCGTCGCCGGCCTCGGGCCCAACGCGCCGAACGACGACCTCTTCTTCGGCACCCCGGCCAACCCGCAGGGCGTGCCGCTCGGCGTGAAGCCCGAGCCCGCCTCGGCCGGTACGAGCAACGACTCCGGCGCCTTCTACAACGACGGCTCGGACGGCGCCTACCGCGCCCGCATCGAGAACCTCTTCGACTCGGTGCTCGGCAACCAGAACACGCTGCTCGGCACGGGCGGCATGGCGATCCAGCACACGTTCCTCGACGACACGCAGGTCGAGGTGATCCTGCGCGCCGTGCAGAAGAGCGAGCGCGTCCAGCAGATCACGGCCACCAAGCTGACGGTCTACAACACGCAGCGCGCGACGGTCGAGGTCCTGAACAAGGTCGCCTACGTCGCCGACTACGACGTCGAGATCGCCCAGGCGGCCAACATCGCCAACCCGATCATCAAGAACGCGATCGACGGCGTCGTCCTCGACGTCAAGCCGGTCGTCAGCGCCGACCGCCGCTTCATCACCCTCGAGCTGCGGCCCACGGTCGCCACGCTCGTCCGGCCGATCCCGACGTTCTCCACGTCGCTCGCGTCCGGTCCGGTGACGGCGTCGGCCCCGGTCGTCATCCAGATCCCCAAGCTCCAGAAGAGCAGCGTCCGCACCACGGTCACCATGCCGGACGGCGGCACGCTCCTCCTCGGCGGCCTGACGTTCTACGAGCAGGTCGACGCGACGAGCGAGGTGCCGATCCTCGGCAAGATCCCGGTCCTCGGCTTCATGTTCTCCCGCAAGGGCCACTACGTGAACCGCAAGAACCTGATCGTCCTCATCTCGGCGCAGGTCGAGGTGCTCGACGAGCAGGAGCCGAAGGGCGACTACACCCCGCCGCTGCGCCCCGAGGCGACCATGCCCCTGATGGAGCTGCCCGAGGAGGAGTCGTGCGAGATGTTCACGCCGCCGCCCGCGCCGGCGTGCGCTCCGCCGCCTCCGGCCTGCGGCTGCAAGTAACCGACGCGACGACGTCGAGCGCGCCCGGGTGGCGAGAGCCACCCGGCGCGCGCTTTTGGGCGGCGAGATCCGCCGCCTCCGCCGGTGGGGCGCGCGTCGCTCGGGCCCGCGGCGCGGGCTCCGGCGCACCGGCCCCCACCGCGCGGGGCCGCGCGCGCGCCGACGACCTGCGACGTCCGACACGGCGGAGGGCTCCGTCGGTCCCCGCGCGGATCGCGGCCTGCCGCGCGCCGGCCTGGCGGCCCTCGGCCGGCGCGCGAGCCCGCGGCGCCGCGACGCAGGTGCAACGCGCTCCCTGGGCGATGCGAGGCGCGTGCGGCTCGTGGTCGCACGCGCGCACCGCCGTCCCGCGGGCGTACGTCGAGTCCGTGCGTGGGCGCGACCGCGGGGCCTCGGCGGACGGGCCTCGCGTCCCGGGAACACGACCGCACCGCGTGCGCGCGGGCGCGCCGATGACCGCGGCGCGCCTGCGCGCGAATTCGTACTTTGGAGTTGCATCCCCCTGCGGGTGGGTTTAGGATTCTCGTGTCGGACTCGTTCCCGAGGGCACCGCGCGCCCGAACGCGCGAAGTTTGCCTCGATCCCGGTGAACGTCCGCCTCCTCCCCCCGCCGCGCCCCTCCATCGCGCCGTCCGGCTGCGCCTCGCGCCGACCCGCGATCGAGGCCCTCCTCGGACGTCCCTGCGCCCGTACCGCGGGCTGCGATCGTCCTCTCGACGCGACGACGCACCGGTCGTGGCACGCCGACCTTCTCGTCCCGGGGGCATCGCTCGCCGCCCCCCTCGACAACCTCGCGGCACGCCGGAGGACCGGAGCCCCGGCCCCCGGCGTGTCTGCCTTGCGGGATCGCTCCGCGATGCCTAGGATGCGCCCTTCCCGCACCTCTCTCCGATGCCCCTCCCTCCGTGCCCTCCCGCGGACGACGCCGTCCCGGAACGGAGCAGGGTTCTCCCCATGCCGCGACGGTCGGCCCTCGGCCCCCGTCTCGTCCCCGATCCGACCCGTTCGACCCGGAGCGTTCCGATGAGCGTCCCCTCGCCCCTGCCCGTCGCCCGTCGATCCCGTCTCCGCCGCCTCGGGCTCCTGGCCCTGGTGGCGCTCGTGTGGGCCGTCCCGGCGCCGGTGCGCGCCGGCTGGGACGACTTCGAGTTCGGTCAGCGGCTGATCGAGAAGGGCTACCTCGAGTACGCCAAGCGCGTCTTCGAGACGATCCTGAACGACGAGAAGCGCCCGCAGCAGGAGCGCGACCGCGCCCGCTACGGCATGGCGCTGCTCGGCAAGGCCGACGCGGTCACCGCGGTCAACAACCCCTCGGTCCCGTGGGCCGACGCGACGAGCAAGCTCGACGCGGCGATCGACTCGATCGACGCGTTCGTGAAGAAGTTCCCGGACGACCCGCAGGCCGACAAGGCGCGCTTCGAGACGGCGGGCATGCAGCAGTGGTTCGTCGAGCAGTCGTCGGAGCTCTCGGCGGACACCGAGAAGCTCACGGCGCGCGGCGCGAAGGCGGCGGACGTCCTCGACGGCGCGACGCGGTACGCCGACAAGGCGATCCAGACCTACAAGTGGCTGTCGTCCAACGCGAAGCTCGAGAACGACCGGGCGCTCGCGAACTACTACCTCGCGGTGATGGGCTACTACAAGGCGCTCACCGCGCCGAAGTGCAGCAGCACGCAGCTCGACGGCCTCAAGCAGGCGCAGAAGATCCTCGAGGACTACGCGTTCGACAACGACGGCAAGCTGACGCAGGTGTTCGCGCAGGACTTCCAGGGCCAGGCGCTCTGGGCCGTCGGCGACTGCATGAGCGGCAAGGAGCAGTGGCAGACGTACCAGAAGGCGATGAGCATGTTCATCGCCTGCGCGTCCACCGAGGACCAGGGCGACGACCACCGCAAGGTCATCGCGCTCGGCTACTACCACATCGGCAAGCTCGCGAACGCCGTCGCCAAGACCGACCAGGTCGTGGACAACCCGACGGTCACCGAGCGCGAGGTGCGCGACCTCCTGAAGGAGGCCCGCCGCCACCTCGGCGACCTCGAGCGCCGCGCCGCCCAGAGCCGCCTCGACCGCATGGACTTCGGCCTCCGCGCGATGGTCGAGTGGGGCCTCGTCGAGTGGCGCCTCGGCTCCGGCGACGAGGCGATCCGGATCCTGAACAAGGCGTCGGAGTCGGCCACGTCCAACGGCCTCTCCCACGTCGCCGCGATGGCGAACGCCGCGCTGACCCGCGTGGCCAGCGGCAGCGCCGGCGGCGACCCGGCGGTCCTCTTCAAGATCGCCGAGAACGGCCGCGCCAGCGGCAAGTTCGACGACGCGATCGCCGCCTACCGCAACGTGATCAAGTCGGCGTCCGCGACGCCGGAGAACCTGCGCAAGTACGTGTACCCCTCGTGGGTCGGCATGGCGCAGTGCTACACGGCGAAGCAGCTGATCATCGAGGCCGCCGCCGCGTACGAGGTCCTGATCGACGAGGAGGCCGCCGGCCGCCTGACGCCGGACAAGGCCGACGCGGCGACGAAGAAGCTCGTCGTCGAGGCGTACGACAACCAGCGGCGGCTCGCCCAGGAGGTGTTCAACCGCACCGGGGACGCCGCCGACAAGCGCCGCCGTGACGACATCACCACCCGGGTCATCGCCCAGCAGCCGAAGTGGCAGGGCGAGGGCGCCGGCTCGGTCTCGGACCTCGCCTACCGCAGCGCGCGCGAGACGTTCACCGAGGCCATGAAGCTCAAGGAGGACCCGAAGTCCGCCAAGGACTCTTGGCAATCCCTGCTCGCGAAGGCTCGGGGACTCTTCGCCGAGACGGCGAAGCAGCCGACCAGCGAGTACCAGGACCCGGCGCTCGTCTACCTCGTCCGCGTCGAGATCGAACTCGAGGCGTGGGACGACGCGGTGAAGGCCGCGGCGTCCGCGCGCGCGGCGTGGGCCACCGACGCCGGCAAGCGCAAGATCGCCGACAACCCGACGCTCGCGACGATGCGCCGCGCCCAGGCCGCGGCCAACGACTACTGGGAGGCCCGCGCGCAGGTCGGCGCCGGCCGTCCGGACGAGGCGCTCAAGCTCCTCGACGGGTTCACCGCCCGCCACCCCGAGGGCGGCGACTACGGCAAGATCGCCCTCGGCCTCCGCTGCGACGTGCTCGCCGAGCAGGGCAAGGTCGCCGAGGCCGAGGCGGCCTACCGCGACCTCCTCACCCAGGCGCCCGACTACCCGAAGATCCCGTCGATCGTCTCGAAGCTCGCGAAGCACTACCAGGACGCGTCGAGGGAGATCCAGGTCAAGATCGACGCCGTCCAGGTCGAGCTGATCGGCACGCCCGAGGACCGGTCGAAGGGCGTCCGCGCCCAGCGGATCGCGGCCGACAAGGAGGAGATCCAGCTGGTCGGCCGCGTGTCGGACCTGAACCAGGCCATCGCCCGCCTCGAGGCGTGGTTCGAGTTCATCAAGGGCGAAGGTGTGAAGTTCGGCGAGGAGGAGAAGAAGAAGAAGGAGGCCGAGCTGGCGGCGAAGCTCGAGGAGCGCAAGAAGGCGCGGGCCGAGCTCGCGGCGGTCCGCGAGAAGATCGCCACCCTCGCCAAGCGGGCCGACGAGCTGACCGCGCAGCGCACCGCCCTGCAGGTCGAGCAGGTGCCCTCGATGCGCCGGGCCGCCGAGCTCTACCTCCAGCTCGACGAGGCGCTCCAGAAGCTCGACGCCGCCGCCGGCGCCGGCCCGAAGCGCCGCACGCCGGAGGACGTCGCGCGCCTGGCCTACCGCTACTACTCGCTCGCGCGCAACGACCCCGCGACGAAGACCGACCTCGCCATGGCCCGCGACCTGTTCGAGCAGTACTTCGGGATGCCCGAGGTGAAGGCCCTCCCGGAGAGCCACGCGAACCGTCGCGCGTACTCGCGCGTGGCCGGCGACGTGTGGTACCGCCTCGCCGAGCAGGCGTCCGGCGACGACGCCAAGAAGGCCTACCAGAAGGCCCTCGTCTACCTCGAGCCCTACGCCGCGCGCAATCCCGCCAACGCCAAGATCGTGCGGCTCGTGCTGCGCGCCGAGGTCGCGGTCCTGCGCGCGACCGACTTCAAGGGCCAGGAGTGGCCGGTGCCGGTGCGCAAGTCGGAGACGGCGGCGCAGTTCAAGGAGGACCTGAAGAACCTCTCGGGCGACGCGCTCCCGCGGTACGCGAACGACGCCCTGCAGTCGGACTACGAGAAGGCCGTCACTCAGCTCAAGAACGAGCTGACGAAGAAGACCGACGACGAGCTGAAGCCGATCGTGAAGAGCCTCAAGAACGCCGGCTTCGACGCCAAGTTCTGGGGGCAGCACGGCGTCACCGACAACGAGTTCCTGCTCTCGCTCGCGCGCTGCTACTCGCGTACGGGCCTCGCGGACGACGCGTTCGGCGCCGTCGGCTCCGCCCGCGCGGTCCTCGAGGTGCCGCCCCAGGCCCTCGCGGACAGCGCCGACTGGTGGGAGGCGCAGACGATCCTCCTCGAGACGTACGTCTCGATGGGCGAGCGCGCGGCCGCCGCCGCGCAGGGCCAGGGCGGCGAGGCGGCCAAGGCCGACGCGGTCCGGTTCCTCAACAGCGCCGCCAAGACGATCTCGTTCAACAAGGCGATCTACCCGAAGATCGGCGGCGCCGAGCGCCACGAGCGGACCCTCGCGGAGTGGGAGTCGCTGCAGGATCGCACGATCCGCGCGGCCGCCACCGTCGGCCTCTCGGTGAAGCCCGAGGACCTGCGGCGGATGCCCCGGGAGGACGCCCCGCCGGAGCCGGCCGACGCTCCTGCGGCCATGGACGCCGGCACGCCCCCCGCGCCCGCCGGCATGGACGGCAAGTAGTCCCCGAGATCCCCGGAGCACCCCATGAACCTCCCCCGCCGTCCGTCCCTGGCCCTCGCCGCGATCGCGCTCGCCGCGACCGCGGCCGGCTCCGCCCGCGCCGACGAGATCCGCTACCTCGACCCGACGACGTGCGCGCCCGCCAGCAAGACCGTCGCCGACATCGTCGAGGAGAACTGGCTGCAGATCTCCTACCGCGTGAAGGCGGGCCAGGCCGTCGAGCGCGTCGACACGCGCCTCGTGCTCGACATCAAGCGGAGCGCCGAGGACGCCCAGGCGACCGCGTACCGCGCCGCCGTGTCGGAGCTCGAGAGCGGCAACGCCGAGGCCGCGCGCAACGGCTTCGCCTCGGTCGCCGGCGGCGGGCGCACGCTCGACCCGGGCACCGGCAAGGCCGAGTACAGGCCGTTCCCGGCCGAAGCCGGCAAGGCCAAGTGGTACGTCGGCTACGCGATCTACCACTACGCGCTGGCGTCGTACCGCGACGGCGTCGCGAAGGGCGACAAGTCGCTCCTCGAGGACGCGCTCCGCGCGCTCGACGCCGACAGCGGCGAGGAGAAGGGCTATCTCGCGCGCTACAAGGAGGGCAAGAACCGCTTCTACGCGGACGCCCTGCTCCTCAAGGCCCAGACGCTGCTCGCGCTCGACCGCGCGGACCAGGCCGCGGCGGCGTTCGACGCCCTCTACCAGAAGTCGATCACCACCCCCATCGGCGCCCGCTTCGCGTACGAGGCCAAGCTCGGCCCGGGCCGCGTCGCCGAGGCGAAGAAGGACCTCACGGGCGCGGAGACCGCGTACGAGGCCGCGACCGCCGCCGTGCAGTCGCTCCTCGAGCAGACGACCGACGCGTGCAGCCGCCGCGACTTCGGCCGCTTCTACAACGAGGCGCGCATGGAGAAGGCCCGCGTCATGCGCGAGGCCGCGGAGAAGGAGGGCTCGCCCGCCGCCTTCGGCCGCCTCCGCGCCTTCCTGCAGCAGGGCACACCCGAGGCGCTCAAGACGAAGCTCGCGGGCAAGCCCGCGGAGGTCATCGAGGCGGTCCTGGCCGGCGCGCTGGCGCCGACCGTCCAGGCCGTCGCCCAGAACGGCATCGGCCTCGCGTTCCTCGCCGAGAAGAAGTACAGCGAGGCGGTGTTCGCCTTTGCGCAGGTGCGCGTGAAGTACTTCTCGGTCACCGCCGAGGTGCCCCGCGCCCTGTACTACCTCGCCAAGGCCGCCGACGGGGCGGCCTCGGCCGCCACGAAGCCCGAGGGCAAGGCCCTCTACCAGGCGCAGGCCAAGGGCGCCCGCGACGAGCTCCAGAAGGACTGGCGCGGTTCGTCGTGGGCGACCAAGGCACCCTAGTCAGTCCCCCCCCACCCCGGCCGGGCGGGCGAAAGGCCCCGCCCCCTCCGGGTACCCAGTCGCTGCCTTCCCCCGGATCTGGAAAACAGGTCCGCGGTTCGGTACCTTCCCCCCCTTCGTCGCTCCCCCATTCGCCTCGGTTCCGAGGTCTGAGTCCCGCAAGGAGAGTCCATGCGTACGCGTACGTTCGGCTGGCTGGCACTTCTGTTCGTCGTTGCCTTCGTCTCGGTCGCCGGATCCGCGCTCGCGGCCGATGCGCCGGCGGCGGGCCACGACTTCAGCGGATCGCTCACCATGGAGGACATCCTCCGTGACGGCGGCACCGTCGGCTGGCTGATCATCGTCCTGTCCGTCGCGACGGTCGCCCTCATCATCGAGTGCGGCGTGAACATCCGCCGCGACAAGATCTGCCGCCCCGAGCTCATCGACGAGATCGAGGCCCTCCTCGAGGAGGACGAGGTCCAGGAAGCGATGGAGCTCTGCGAGTCCGAGCCGAACTTCTTCACGAACATGATGGCGGCCGGCCTCTCGCGCGCGAACTTCGGCTACGACGACATCAAGTCGTCGATCGAGAACCGCGGCGCGGTCGAGGTCACGAAGCTCCAGCAGAAGGTCGGCTGGATCCTCTGGCTGTCGAACATCGGCCCCCTCCTCGGTCTGTTCGGCACGGTGGTCGGCATGATCGTGGCGTTCAAGACCATCAAGGCCCTCGGCGCCGCGGTCACCCCGACGGACCTCGCGACCGGCATCTCGGCCGCGCTTGTGACGACGTTCGACGGTCTTGTCGTCTCGATGCCGGCCGTGACCGCCTACCAGTACTTCCGTGACAAGGTCACGAAGATCGCGATCGACCTCGGCGGCGTCGCCGAGGACATGATCCAGCGCTTCCGGAAGTAATCGGCCGGAACGATCTCCCGGGAGGCCCGCCCCGTCCGCCCGTCGGGCCTCCCGGAGACTGTGAAAGGGACCCCATGCCCATCAAGATGCCCGCGACCGACGAGGGCAAGCTGAACATGACGCCGATGATCGACATCGTGTTCAACCTCGTCACGTTCTTCATGCTGACCCTCGACCTCTCCCGCAAGGAGCTGGCCGCGCTCGACCTGCCTCGCGCCAACAAGGGCGTCGAGGACAAGGACCCGGGCGCCAACGCCACCCTCGAGATCGCGAAGGGGAAGTCGAAGGAGGAGGCGCGCAGCGACAACACCCGCTTCGTCATCAACCTCCTCGCCAACGGCAACATCATGCTGAAGGGCGACGAGTACCCGCTGTCGGCGGCCAGCCCCGCCGAGCAGCAGAAGTCGCTCAACCTCCTGCGGGACAAGCTGAAGGAGCTCACCCGAAACCCGGCCCTCCGGGAGAAGGACGGCTCGAGCAAGGTGATGGTGCTGGTCCGCGGGGACCGCACGACGAAGTGGAAGTACGTCCAGTGGGTCATGCAGATCTGCGCCGAGCAGAAGATCTACAAGATCCACTTCGGCGTCGAAGGTCCCCCGAAGGAGTGACGCGCCCCGGCGCGCCAGGAGACCCGCATGCCGCTCAAGATCGAGAAGATGTCCGAATCCGAGCTGAACATGACGCCGATGATCGACATCGTGTTCCAGCTCATCCTCTTCTTCCTGTTCAACCTGCGGTTCAAGTCGATGGACTACCGCATCGAGAGCGCCCTCCCGAAGGACCGCGGCGTCGAGGCGACGCCGCAGATGGTCGAGCCCATCCCTTCGATCAAGGTGTCGCTCTTCCGCCTCGACGCCGACAATCCGGACGCCGCCCGCACCAAGATCAAGATCGGCACGGTCCACGAGGTCGTTCTCCCGGTCTACAAGTGGACGGGCAAGCGCGCCGACGACATGGCGGTCGAGAAGATGCGGGACGCCAAGTACGCCGAGATCGCGAACGTGATCAAGCGTCTTCGCGAGGGCAAGCCCGAGTTCAAGGGCGAGATCGACACGCCGCAGCCCTTCGGGGCCGCGGTGCCGCACGCGGACGTCATCCGGATCCTCGACTCCTTCCTGGAGGCGGGGATCAATGAGGTGAACTTCGTGGGAGCGCCGTCGCCGATGCCGCGTTCGCAGCAGGCGCCCCGCTAGATCGAAGAACGTGATCGGATCACGGACGGGCCCGGCGGGATCGACCGCCGGGCCCGTTTTCGTTGCTGCGAACGGGGCATCGGCGACGTTGTCTCCTCGCCGCGCAGTTCGGACGAGCTCGCAGCAGCGATCCCGGAGGATCGGAAGGCCGGAGGCCGGGAGCCACGACGCCCCAGATCACGGGAACGGCGCGCCGCTCGTCCGTGCGCGGCGGGAGCCGACAGGGGCGACGGAGTCGGAGCGGATGAGGACGGACGGGTGCGGCGGACGGTGTGACGGGGCGGTGAACGAGGCCGCGTAGAAGGGAGCGCGTGAACGTCGCCCGGACCCTCGCCGTCGCCGCCCTCGGGATCGTCCTGGGCAGCGGGTGCGGGAACGGCGAAGCGCCCCCCACCGTCCGGACGATCGTCCTCGTGACCGTGGACACGCTCCGCCGCGACCACGTCTCGGCGTACGTGCCCGCCGGCGGCACCGTCCAGGTCGCCACGCCGGCCATCGACGCGCTCGCGCGCGAGGGCCTCCGCTTCGACGACGCCCGCACCCCCGTCCCGCTCACGCTGCCCGCCCACACGACCATGATGTCCGCGCGGCCGCCCGCGCTGCACGGCGTCCGCAGCAACTCCGCCTCGCGGCTCCCGCCCCGCGCGCAGCGCCCCTGGCCCCTCCTCGCCGAGGTCCTCGCGGACGCCGGCTGGTGCTGCGGCGCGTTCACGTCCGCCGGCCCCCTCGTCGCCCGCTACGGCCTCGACGCCGGCTTCCACGCCTACGACGACGGCGCCCTCGACGACTTCGCCGGCGGCGCGTACGCCGAACGCCCCGGCCCCCAGACCGTCCAGCTCGCCTTGACGTGGCTCGCGTCGGTCCCGCGCGACCGCCCCGTCTTCCTCTGGGTGCACCTCTTCGAGCCCCACCAGCCCTACCGCCCCGACTACCGCACCGACGTCGCGGCGGCCGACGCCGTCGTCGGCACCCTTACGACCGGCCTCACCGCCGCGCGCGGCCCCGCCACCGCGATCCTCCTCACCGCCGACCACGGCGAAGCCCTCGGCGAGCTCGGCGAGCCCTCCCACGGCCTCCTCCTCGCCGAAGCCGTGCTCCGCGTGCCCTTCCTCCTCGTCGCGCCCGGCCTCGCCCCCGGCGTCCGCACCGACCCCGTCGACCTCGCCGACGTCGCCCCCACGCTCGCCCACCTCGCGCACGTCCCCTTCCCGACCCCCGCCGACCTCCCGCTCGGCGGCCGCGACCTCCTCGCCGGTCCCGCCGCCCCCGACCGTCCCCGCGTCGCCGAGGCCCTCCACGCGTTCCACCAGTACCGATGGGCCCAGCTCACCTCCGCCGTGGTCGGCCGCGCCAAGCTCGAGGACCGGGGCGACGCCCCCGGCCGCCGCCTCCTCTTCCACCTCACCGACGGCGCCCCCGGCCAGGACGCCGGCGTCCCCGCCGAGTCCGCCACCGACGCGCAGGCCCCCGCCGCCGCCCTCCGCCTCTACCGCCAGCTCGAAGCTCCGCCCACCGACCGGGGGGGGGCCGGCGCCGGCGGGTACGGCGCGGGCGGCGCCGTCGGCGGCTTCGACGACCCGGTCGCGAACGGCCGCCGTCCCGACCCCTACGCCGCCATCGGCGACGCCGGCCGCCTCGACCGCGCCGCGAGCGCCGTCGTCTCCACGCCGGTCCACCCCGACCGCGTCCGCGCCGCGCTCCGGGAGCTCGACACCCTCGACGCCCGCGACCCCACCAACCCCGCCATCGCCTTCTGGCGCGGCCGCGCCCGCCGGACCCTCGCGAAGTCCCCCGCCGACCACACGGCCGCCCGCGCGGACTTCCTCGCCGCGCTCGACCGCGGCCGCACCGACGCCGACACCCTCCTCCTCGCCGCCCGCTCGACCCTGGCCGCCGGCGACGCCCCCGGCACCCTCACGCTCCTCGCGGCCTGGAAGGACCGCCTCCCGCGCGACGCACGCCTCGCCGACCTCGAGGCCGACGCCGCCCGGCAGACCGGCGACACCGCCCGCGCCGACGCCGCGACCGCCACCGCCGCGACCCTGCGCCAGGCCCCGCCTCCGCGCGCCACGCCGGGGGGCTGCCGATGACGATCCCCTTCCCGGACCGCGAGGCCCGGCGGCCGGCGGGCCTCGCGGTCCCGGACCCCGTCGGGCCCCGTTCGTGCCCCCCGCGGGGTCCTGGGGCTCCCGTCGCCTCTTTTCCCTTGCGCCGGGGGGGTAGTGTCCGGTACAGAATCCCCGCTCCTGCCACGGGTTATGACATGGCCGTTACCCGCGCCGTGTTCCCTCTGACCCGCGGTTCGGAGTCGTTCGGTTTCGGCAGCGCGTTGGGTTGCGCGACGAGGGCTCGGGCAGGGCGCTCGCGTGCGACAGCCGGGTTCCCCCGGCTTCCGGGAGCCCCCGGGCCTCGCGCCGTCGGCGCCGCGCGGAGCCGAGACGTTCGTGAGTTCGGCCCGTGTTGCGGCAGGAACGCGAGTTCCTGCGGGAACGCGGCGAAACGGCAGGAACCTCGGTTCTTGCAGGAGTTCGCGCAGGAGTACGTGGTTGGGACGTGTTGCGGCTCGGGCGACCACGGCGGTTCGCACCCCCGCAGCACGTAGGGTTGGCCGTTCCGCGCCGCTGTCCCGAGACGTCGGGCCAGGGCGCATCGGAGACAGATCTCCCATGCAGAGGTCCTCGACGCAGCGGAATGTGGGTTGGGTGAACGTGGCCTCCGTCGTCGCGCTCGCCGCGACGCTCGCGGTGGCCGGCGGTTGCCGTGGCGAGCGCCTCGCGCGCTCCAACGCGCCGCGTGGCGACGTCGTGGCGGCGTTCGTGCCGCTGCCGATGCCGATCGCGCGCGCCGACGAGCCGGCGCCCCCGCCGCCGCCCGAGCCCGCGGCTCCCGCGGCTCCGGCCGCCGATGCGCCGCCCGCGCCCGCGGCTCCGGCCGCCGACGCGCCCCGGCCCCCGCGCCGGCCCCGGCCGTGTCCCCCCAGGACGCCGCGAAGGCCTACGCCGACGAGCTCGCGCGCCGCGCCGCGATCGAGTCCCAGAAGTCCGAGTTCCTGGTCCGCAGCCTCCTCGACACGGGCCGCGCGAACGTCCAGGCCGGCCGCCTCGAGGACGCCGAGCGCGACTTCGCGAAGGCGGTCGAGCTCGCCCCGACGAACCCCGAGGCCGCGCGCGAGCTCGCGCGCGTCCGGGAGCTCCTCGGCCGCCGCGACGCCGGCGCCACGGGCACCCTCGAGGACGTCGTCCGCAAGCAGCAGGTCCTGATCGACGAGCAGAAGACCACCGCGCAGAAGTACGCGCAGCTCGGCCACAACGCGCTGGCCAAGGGCGAGTACGACGCGGCGATCGAGAACCTCGAGAACGCGCTGAACATCATCAACGCGTCGCCGTACCCGATCGACTGGCGCGACCTCCGCCCGACCGCCGAGCGCGACCTCGCGCGCGCCCGCAAGGGCCGCGAGGAGACCGCGAAGGCCGACCGCCAGGCCGCGACCGAGGAGGCCATGGGCGCCATGGCCGCCGAGGAGGAGAAGCGTCTCCTCGACGAGCAGCAGAAGCTCGAGTCGCTGATGTTCTCGGCGATCGACCACTTCGAGCGCGACGAGTTCGACGAGGCGATCAACCAGGCCGAGGCCGTGCTGCTCGCGCAGCCCGACAACTGCAAGGCCCGTGAGCTCGTCGACGCCGCGACGGCGGCCCGTCACGAGAAGGTGAGCCGCGAGCACTCCAAGAAGGAGAAGCGCGCGTTCATCGAGTGGCGCGACGACATGGAGGGCACGCGCAACCTCCAGCACAAGATCCTCATGTGGCCCAGCCAGTCGTTCTGGGACAAGATCACGCGCGCCCGCGCCGGCCAGCGCTCGGCCTTCAACGCCGCCAAGGCGGACCCGGACGCCGCGCGCCTCTCCGCGAAGCTCAAGACGACGAACGTCAGCCTCGCGGTCGACGGCCGTCCGTTCAAGGAGGTCGTCCAGACCCTCCAGATCCAGACGGGCATCAACCTCGTCATCGACTCGCGCATCGCCGACGTCGCCGACTCGAACGTGACGCCGATCAACGTCGAGCAGATCCCCCTCCAGCAGGTCCTCGACATGCTGAAGGCGACGGGCGAGGGCGTCGTCTGGACCGTCCGCGGGAACATGGTGATCTTCACCAAGAAGGACCTGGTCAAGTACGACCTCGTCCTCCGCACGCACAGCGTCGCGGACCTCACCCAGGGCCTGACGGAGTTCCGTCCGCCCAAGATCGACCTCGTCATGAGCGACCAGGTCAACGACGAGGAGAACCCCCTCTTCGGCGGCGAGGGCGAGGAGACCGTGAAGCCGTTCGGCGGCGCGGCCGAGCTCATCGACCTGATCAAGGCGGCCGTCGGCGCCCCGGGCACCTGGGACATCGAGGGCAACGCGATCAGCAACCAGGGCGATGCCGCGATCATCGTCAAGCACACCGAGGAGATCCAGGAGCAGGTCGCGAAGTTCCTCGACGACCTGCGCGCGTTCTCCGGCATCGTCGTGACGGTGGACACCCGCTTCCTGACGGTCTCGGACAACTTCCTGCGCGACATCGGCGTGGACTTCCGCGGCCTCGGCGGCCAGACGCCGGGCTCGCTGGTCAACCTCGACGACGTGACGAACGGCCTCGAGAACAAGGCGTCGGCCGGCCGTGACAACGGCGGCCCGGGCCTCCCCGCGGGCGCCGCGCTCAACCCGTCGGCCGGTGCGTACTTCAACGACGGCGCCGACGGCGACTTCCGCGGCCGCACGGAGCAGATCTTCGAGCGCCCGCTCGGGTCGGTGCTCTCGAGCCTCGGTGGCGCGTCGCTCGGCCTCGCGTACCTCGACGACCTGCAGCTGAACGCCATCCTGAAGGCGGTCGAGAAGACCCAGGCCGGCCGCACGCTGACGGCGCCGACGATCACCGTCTACAACACGCAGCGCGCGAACCTGACGGTCGTCAACCAGCTCTCGTACATCCAGGACTTCGACGTCGAGGTCGCCCAGACGTCGTTCATCGCCGACCCGATCATCGGCGTCATCCAGGACGGCCTCACGCTCGACGTGCGGCCCACGGTGAGCAACGACCGCAAGTACATCACCCTCGAGCTGCAGCCGACCGTCGCCAAGCTGGTCGAGCCGATCCCGACGTTCTCGACGACCCTCGCGTCGTCGTTCTCGCCGGTCATCATCCAGCTGCCCGAGCTCAAGATGCAGAAGGCCCGCACCACGGTGCGCATCCCGGACGGCGGGAGCATCGTGATCGGCGGCCTCAAGAACATCAACACGGTCGACCGGCAGAGCGAGATCCCGGTGCTCGGCAAGATCCCCGTGCTCAGCTTCCTCTTCAGCCGCAAGGGCCGGAGCGACGAGCTCAGCAACCTGATGATCATCGTCCGCGCCCGCGTGACGGATCTGAAGGAGCAGGAGGCGATGCTGCGCGGCCGCTAGGCCCCACGGCACCCTTTCCCTCCCGCGAGCCCGGCCGCTTCGGCAGCCGGGCTCGCGGTCTTTTCGGGCTCCGGTCGCCGAGCGCCGCGGCCCCGGGCCCGCGCCCTCACGGTCGCGCGGGCCGCGGCCGGGCCCCCGCGGCACCGCGCCCTCCCCCTCGGGCGCGACCGTCCCCGCCCGCCTGCGCGGTCGGCGACCGGGCCTCGCGTCCCCCCGCACCGGGCCGCCCTCCGTCCCGCGCGACCGTCGCCAGGTTCGACCGCGCCGTGCCCGCCCGACCCGCCGCCGCGCCCGAGGTCCAGGCCGACGGCGCGCGGCCCGACGGCGCCGGGACGCGAGGCCCGCCGGCCGTCCGGGGCTCCGGAGCGGGCCGCGTTCGGCGGCGGCGCCCGGCGAGGACGGCGGGGTCCGCGCCCGATGGCGGGTCGCCCCGCGTGGACCTCGAGCCTCGCCGTCGCGACGGTCGTCAGGACGCGGAGGTCCGGACTCCGTGCGCGCCGGCCCTGCGGCGGACATAACGTCCGTGTTCCCTCCCTGTCCCGCCGCCTCCGGCGCGTGTCACTCGCCCGGCAGCACCACGCTCGAGGGCGATGGAGCCCCGAACGTCCGAGAATGCAGAAGGTTATCGGACACTAAGCCGGCCGGGGCCGGCCGCCGTAGGATGGTCGGATGCCCTCGGCGCCTCTTCTCGACGTCATCGTCTTCGATATCGACGACACGCTGTACAGCACGACGGCGTTCGCCATCGACGCCCGCCGCAACGCGGTGCAGGCGATGATCGCGCAGGGCCTCGACGTCCCCGAGGAGGAGGCGATCCGCGAGCTGACCGAGGTCGTGGCCGAATTCACGTCGAACTACGACGAGCACCTCGATCGCCTCCTGGACCGGCTCGGTCCGAGCCGCTGGGGCGGGCGGAACCCCTCGGTGCTGATCGCCGCGGGCGTGGTCGCGTACCACCAGACCAAGGAGCGGCAGCTGCGCCCCCTCCCCGACGCCGTCGTGCTGCTGCGTTCGCTGCACCAGGCGCACGTCCGCGTCGGCATCCTGAGCGCGGGCCTTCGGGTGAAGCAGGCGGAGAAGCTGGTGCGGCTCGGCGTCCTGCCGTGGATCGACCCGGGCGCGATCTTCTTCTCGGACCAGCTCGGCGTCAGCAAGCCCAACCCGAAGATCTTCACGAAGACCTGCGAGGCGCTGAAGGTGCCGCCCGGACGCGTGCTCTACGTGGGCGACCGCCCGGCGACGGACGTCGGCCCGGCGCGCGCGGCCGGCCTCAAGACCGTCCACTACCGCGGCGCCCACGGGCGGTACTCGGACACCCCGGCGACGCCCCCCGCCGACCACGAGGTCGAGCTCCTGACCGACCTCAAGCCGATCCTGCGGACGGTCTACGGCCTGCCCGTCTGACCGCGAGGACGGGCCCAGGAGCGGGCTTTCCGCGCCGGACCGGCCTCGGGTCGGCGCCCCTCCGCCGGGGCCGCCGCGCGGGCGCCGGCCCCGCGGGAGGACGCTCGGGCCTCCGGGCACGCGAGGCCCGGTGCGCCGGAGGGCCCGGCGCGCGCGTCAGACGACGGCGATCGCCGCGATCTCGACCTTGGCGTCCTTGGGGAGCCGCGCGGCCTGCACCGTGACCCGCGCGGGCGGGTTGGCGGCGAAGAAGCGGCCGTACGCCTCGTTGACGGCCCCGAAGTCGGCGAGGTCCGAGAGGAAGACGTCGCACCGCATGACGCGGTCGAGGCCGCTGCCGGCGGCCACGAGCACCGCCTCGAGGTTCTTGAGCACGCGCTCGGTCTCGAGCGAGACGTTGCCCGCGCCGACCATCGCGCCGGTGGCCGGGTCGAGGGCGATCTGGCCGGCGGTGAAGACGAACCCGCCGGCGACGACGGCCTGGCTGTACGGGCCGATGGCCTTCGGGGCGGACGCGGTGGCGACGATGCGGCGGTCGTGGGACACGGGGAGCCTCCGGGCCCCGAGCCTACGCCGGGTCCGGGGCGATGCGAACCCTCCGCCACCCCGCGCGCGGGCGGCGGCCGCCGGTCACGCCGTGGCGGGGCGGGGCACGCCGGCCGCGAACGCGGGGTCCGCGAGGTGGCAGGCGGCCCACTGGCCGGGACGGTGCTCGACGAGCGCGGGCGCCTCGACCGCGCAGTGCGCAACGGCCTTGCGGCAGCGCGACCGGAACGGGCAGCCGACGATCGTCGCGGCCGGGCTGGGGATCTCGCCGTCGAGGGGGATGCGCTCGCGCTTCGCCTCGACCTCGGGGTCCGGGACCGGCACGGCCGACAGCAGCGCCTCGGTGTACGGGTGCAGCGGGCGCGCGAACAGCGCCTCGCTCGGCGCGATCTCGACGATGCGGCCGAGGTACATCACGGCGATGCGGTCCGAGACGTGGCGGACGACGCCGAGGTTGTGCGCGATGAACAGGTAGGTGAGGCCCAGCTGGCGGCGGAGGTCCTCGAGCAGGTTGAGGACCTGGGCCTGCACCGAGACGTCGAGGGCCGAGACGGGCTCGTCGAGGAGCACGACGTCGGGCTCGAGCGCGAGCGCGCGCGCGAGCCCGATGCGCTGGCGCTGCCCGCCGGAGAACTCGTGCGGGTAACGCCGCCGCATGGCGGGATCGAGGCCGACGGTCTCGAAGAGGCGGCAGACGGCCGCGTCGAGGTCGGCGCCGCCGCGCACGCGCCCGTGCACGACGAGCGGCTCGCCCACGATCGTGCCGGCGGTCATGCGCGGGTTCAGGCTCGCGTACGGGTCCTGGAAGACCATCTGCAGCCGCGGGCGCAGCGCCGCGAGCACGCGGCGGTCGGCGAGGTCCCGCCCGTCGAGCCGCACGGACCCGGCCGTCACGGGCACGAGCCCGACGACGGCGCGCGCGGTGGTGCTCTTGCCCGAGCCGGACTCGCCGACGAGGCCCAGCGTCTCGCCCCGGTGCAGCGTGAACGAGACGCCGTCGACGGCCTTCACGGGCCCCGTGGCGCCCGGGAAGTGGACCTTCAGGCCCTCGACGACGAGCAGCGGGTCCTGCGCGGCGGAGCTCACCGGATCTCCTCCGCCGGGACGACGCAGCGGCGGGCGCGGCCGCCGCTCACGACGAGCGGGGGCACGCCCTGCCGGCACGCGTCGCGGACGAACCCGCAGCGCGGCGCGAACGGGCAGGCGTCGAACGGCCGGTCGAGGCGCGGCGGGATGCCCTCGATGTGGGCGAGCCGGCTGTGCGCGGCCCCGGCGACGCGCGGGACGCTGCGCAGGAGGCCGAGCGTGTACGGGTGGAGCGGGCGCGCGAACAGCTCGCGCGTCGGCGCCTCCTCGACGACGCGGCCCGCGTACATCACGAGGATGCGGTCGGCGACGCCCGCGACGACGCCGAGGTCGTGCGTGACGAGGACGACCGCCATCCCGCGCTCGCGCCGCAGGTCGGCGAGGAGGTCGAGGATCTGGGCCTGGATCGTGACGTCGAGCGCCGTCGTGGGCTCGTCGGCGATCAGGACCGCGGGGTCGCAGAGGAGCGCCATCGCGATCATCACGCGCTGGCGCATGCCGCCGGAGAACTCGTGCGGGTACGACCGGATGCGCCGGCCCGCGTCGCTGATGCCGACGCGGGTCAGGAGGTCGACGGCGCGCGCGACGGCCTGCGGGCGCGACAGGCCGAGGTGGAGCACCCCCACCTCGGCGAGCTGCTCCTCCACCGTGAGGTAGGGGTTCAGGCTCGTCATCGGGTCCTGGAAGATCATCGCGATGCGGTTGCCGCGCATGGTGCGCAGCTCGCGCTCGGGCATCCCGACCAGCTCGCGGCCGTCGAACCGGACGCTCCCGCGGGCGATGCGGCCCTGCGGCTTCGGCAGGAGGCCGAGCACCGACAGGTTGGTGACGCTCTTGCCGCAGCCGGACTCGCCGACGATCCCGAGCACCTCGCCGCGCCGCAGCGTGAAGGAGACGCCGTCGACGGCGCGCACCACGCCGTCGTCGGTCCGGAACTCGACGGCGAGGTCCTCGACGGCGAGGACCGGCCCGGCGGCCGCGGTCGGGGGGCTCGTCGGGTTCATCGGCGCGTCCGCGGGTCGAGGGCGTCGCGCAGGCCGTCGCCGAGGAAGTTGAGCGAGAGCAGCGTGAGGGCGAGCGCGCCGCTCGGGAAGGCGAGCAGCCACCAGTCCATCTTCACGGGGTTGATGCCCTGGACGCCCTCGGCGACGAGCACGCCCCAGGAGAGCGACTTGCCGAGGCCGAGATAGGAGAGGAACGACTCGAGGAGGATCACCGCGGGCACCGTCAGCGTGCCGTACACGACGATCGGGCCCATGCAGTTGGGCAGGACGTGCCGGAACAGGATCCGCGCGTGGCTCGCGCCCGTGACGCGCGCGGCGAGCACGTACTCGCGCTCGCGCAGCGTCAGCACCTGGCCGCGCACGATGCGGGCCATCGTGAGCCACTGCACCGCCGCCAGCGCCACGAAGATCGGCAGGTTGCTGCCGCGCTCCTCGTCGCCGAACTGCAGCATGATGAGGACGACGAGGAACATGTACGGGATGCCGTACAGGAAGTCCACGACGCGCATCATGATCTCGTCGACCCAGCCGCCGAAGTAGCCGGAGACCGCGCCGTAGACCGCGCCGATCACGACGACGACGAGCGCCCCCACCAGGCCGACGAGGAGCGACGTCTGCCCGCCGACGAGCACGCGGGCGAAGTAGTCGCGGCCGAGGTTGTCGGTGCCGAACGGCGCCGACGCCGAGGGCCCCTGGTTGTGCAGCTTCGGGTCGGTGGTCTCGTGGTCGAGGCCGAGGAGCGCGGGCAGCACGAAGCACGCGAGCACCAGCAGGACCAGGACCACGCCGCCCGTGACCGCGAGCCGGTTGCGGCGGAGCCGCCGCAGGGCGTCCGACAGGAGGCTGCGGCCCGGCGGCCCCTCGGGGCGCGGCGGGGTCGGGTCGGGGGCGGCCGGGCTCACGTCTTCCCCCGCAGGCGCGGGTCGATCCACGCCAGGCCGAAGTCCACGAGGAGGTTGAAGGCCACGACGAGGCCGCACTCGATGAGCACGGTGCCGAGGACGACGTAGTAGTCGCGGTTGATGGCGCCGTTGACGAACCAGCGGCCCATGCCCGGGATGCCGAACAGCGTCTCGACGACGAACGACCCGGTGAGGATGCCGGCGGCCGCGGGGCCCAGGAACGACACGACCGGCACGATCGCGCCGCGCAGCGCGTGCTTGAGCACCACGCCCTTCTCGGAGAGGCCCTTGGCCCGCGCGGTCCGGATGTAGTCCTCGGACATGACCTCGATGGTCCCGCCGCGGGCCAGGCGCGCGACGTACGCGGCGTACGGGAGCGCGAGCGCGACGGCGGGGAGGATCAGGTGCGCGAAGGTCCCCCACCCGGCCACGGGCAGCCACCCGAGCGTCAGCGAGAGCCCGAGGATGAGGAGCGAGCCGATGACGAACGACGGCAGCGAGATGCCGATCACCGCGAACGCCATGGCGACGTAGTCGACCCACGTGCTCGGGCGGAGGCCCGCGACGACGCCGAGGAGCAGCCCGAGGAAGCAGGCGATCGTCAGCGCGAGGAGGCCGAGGGCGAGGCTCACCGGGAGCGCGGGCAGCAGGAGGTCGACCACGGACCGGCCCTGCACCTTGATGGACGGCCCGAGGTAGCCGTCGACGACCGCCTTCTCGATGTACGCCGCGTAGAACCGGCAGCCGCCCGCGAAGCCCTTCTCGGGGATCCCGTAGTGCTTCTGCTGCTCCGCGCGGACCTCCGGCGACGTGTTCTTCTCGCTCGCGAACGGGTCGCCGGGCACGTGGAACATGAGCTGCACGGCGGTGAAGATGAGGAGGAAGAAGAGCGGCACCGTCCAGATCACGCGCACGAGCACGCGGTGCGGGAGGCGCCACGCGCCGGCGACGCCCCCGAGGAGGCCCACGACCGCCCCGCCCGTCGCGCCGACGAACGGGCGCGCGGCCAGCCACACGAGGAACGCCACGAAGACGCCGCCCACGACCTGGACGGGCACGGCGGTTCGACGCGGGCTCACTTGGGCGCTCCCGCGGGCCCGCGCATCCGCACGTCGCGGAACGGGTGCAGGTCCTGGAGGTTCGGGATCGACGAGCCGTCCACGTCCTTCACGCGCGCGTGGAACCCCTCGACGCGCGGATGGACGAGCCCGGTGACGACGTAGAAGTACAGCGGGATCACCGGCAGGCCGTCCTGGATCAGGATCGCCTCGGCCTCGCGGAAGAAGTGCAGGCGCAGCGCGTCCACCGCGGCCAGCCGGGCCTTCGGGTCGGCGGCGGCCCCGACCGCGGCGAGGAGCCGCTCCGCCTCGGGACGCTCCTTGAGCGTCGCGAGGAACGCGTCGCGCTCGGCGGGGGGCATCTCGACGACCGCGAGCGGCTTCGTCGCGAGGCGGAGCAGGCGGTCGTAGCCGGCGTCGCCCCAGCCCGTCTGGTTGTTGCCGCCGCCGGTGATCCACATGTCGAGGAACGTGTTCGGGTCGCGGTAGTCGCCGATCCAGCCGGCGCGCGCGAGGTCGTAGTCGAAGCGGCGCACGCTCTCCTGGTACGACTGCCACTCCTGGTTGACGGCCCGCGCGTCCACGCCGAGGTTGCGGCGCAGCTGGTCGGCGATCCACTCCGCGACCTTCTTGTGCGACTCGCTCGTGTTGTAGAGGAGCGACACCTTCGGGAAGCCCTTGCCGTCGGGGAACCCCGCCTCCTTCAGCAGCGCGCGGGCGCGCGGCACGTCGAAGCCGAGGGTGCCCTTCGGGCTGCGGTAGGCCGGGATGCCCGGCGCGACCATCGTGACCGCCGGCACCTGCCCGCCGCGCATCACCTCCTCGACCAGCACCTTGCGGTCGATGGCGAGGCCCAGCGCGGTCCGGACGCGGGGGTCGTCGAACGGCTTCCGCGTGCAGTTGATGCGGTAGAAGTAGACCATCATGCCCGGCTCGCCGTAGAAGTCGGGCCGGCGCTTGACGACGTCGATGAGGTCCTGCGGGTACCCCGCCGGCGACCAGTCGACGCTCCCGGTGAGGTAGAGGTTCATCGCGACGGTCGTGTTCTCGATCGGCAGCGCGTCCACCGTCTCGAGGGACACCGCCGCCGCCCCCCAGTAGCGCGGGTTCTTGTGCAGCCGGATCCGCTCGTTGACCGTCCAGCGATGGAGCAGGAACGGGCCGTTGGTGACGATCCGCCCGGGCTGGAACCAGTCGTCGGGCCGGGCCTCGACCGTGGCGCGGTGCACCGGGAAGGTCGGGTAGAACGCGGTGAGCTCGAGGAAGTACGGCGTGTACGTCCGCAGCTCGACGACGAACGTGGACGGGTCCGGCGCGAAGACGCCCTCGTCCACGCCGAGGTGCGCCACGGCCGCGGCGTGCTCGGCGGCGCGGCGGGCGCGCTCGCCCTCGAGCGCGTCGACGAGCGCCGAGGCCTCGGTCGGCGAGAACGTGCCCGTCGCGCGCGCGAGGGCGGGCAGCAGCACGGGGTCGGAGACGCCGGTGAGGAGGTCCGTCAGGCCGGCCTCCTTCACGAACGCCTGCCAACGCTCGGCCGGCAGGCCGCCGGCGGCCCCGGCGACGAGCGCCCGCGCCTTCGCGACGACGCCGTCGGGCCCCCCGAGCGCCGCGGCCTGCGCGCCGAACGTGTTGTACGCCTCCGCGTGCCGCACGAAGTGCAGGAGGTAGGCGTACTCCGACGCGGTCTCGGGCGCGAGGAGCCGCTTCCACGCGTAGACGAAGTCGTTCGCGGTCACGCGCTCGCCGTTCGACCACACGGCCTCGGGGCGCAGCTTGAACTCCCAGCGCAGGCCGTCGGGCGACGTATCCCAGGAGGCCGCGCAGCCCGGGACCGGCCGGAGCGTCTCGTTGTCGCGGAAGGTGAGCCCCTCGAAGATCGCGTCGGCGATGCGGCCCTCGGGCTGGCCGGTCATCTTCTGGGGGTCGAGCGTCTTCGGCTCGGTGCCGTTCACGAAGACGTAGTCGGCGCGACCCTCGGCCGACGACGAGAACGTGAGCCCCACGAGGCCCAGCGCGACGACGAAGGCGACGACGAGACCGGCGAGGGTGCGGTACATGGGTCCGTCGGGGGGGAAGCGGGCAGCCTACCCCGCCGGGGACGCGGGCTCAACGACGCATCCCGCCTGACCCGGCCGCTCCCGCGGCGGTCCCGTCCCCTCGGGCGACGGCACGACGTCGGGCGACGACCCGCTCCGCTCGACCCCGTGGCCGGCGGGCGGGGCCGGAGCCGGTGTCCGCCGGAACCCGCCGCGGCGCGACGATCGCCTCCCGGGTCCGGCCGCGCCGGCGCGCCCGTCGCCCGAGGCGAGGGCGTCCGCGACCGCGCGGGCCGCGCCGTCCCCGCCGGGGTCGGCGCGGCCGCGCACGCGGCGGCGTCGCGCGCGCCGCCGGCGTCGGCGTCACTCCTTGACGGCGAACGGGAACTGCACGACGTCGAGCACCGAACGCTTGCCCGCCGTCGGGCCCACGGGCAACCCGCGGACGCCCTTCGCGAGGAGGCCCGAGTCCACCGGGATCCACAGCGGGACCACGATCGCCTCCTCGAGCAGGATCGCCTCGGCCTCCGCGAGGAGCGCGCGGCGCAGGCCCTCGAGGTCGCCCTTGCCGAGCGCGTCCTTGACCGCCGGCACCGCCGCCGCGGCCGCGTCCGGCTTCGCCTTGAAGCCGGCGACGTCGCGGGCGCCGGCGATCAGCGCGTCGTAGAGCGGGTGGCTCCACGCGCAGTCGCCGGCGGGGTTCTTCGTCGTGAACGGGTCGAGGTACGCGAGCGGGTCGTCGTAGTCCGCGATCCAGTCCTGGATGTAGACGTCCCACAGGCCGGCGTCGATCGTGACGCGCAGGTCCGAGGGGTTGAGGACCGTCGTCGCGGCGTCGTCGCCCAGCGTCTTCCACGCCTTGCCGAAGGTGTCGGCGACCTGGTCGTCCGCGGGGTCGCAGAGGATGCGCGCCCAGTCGCCCTCGGGGAACCGCCGCTTGCCGTACAGCGTCTTCGCCTTGCCGGCGTCGAAGGTGGGCGTGCGCGGCAGGTCGATCGCGCCCGTCGTGCGCGGGTGCACGAACCGCGTGACGAGCGTGGGCGCGGCCACGGCCGCCGCGCGCTTGGCGAGGTCGGCCCGCGCCACGAGGGAGGCGACCGCGATGCGCGCCTCCTTCTTGTCGAGCGGGGCGCCCCCGCGGAACCGCAGCACCTTCACGCGGCCGGAGACCATGTCGTAGGTGTCGGCGGCGGCCGTCTGGAAGTACCGCTGGGCCGCGGCCTTCGGGTCGGGCTTCCACCCGGCGGCCGTGGACGCGCGGATCTGGCGCTCCACGTCGAGGGTGATGCCCGAGGTCACGATCCAGTGCACGTCGCCGAGGCAGTACTGCCGGAGGACCTCGTCGGCGCCGTTGTCCACGAGGACGGTGACGCGGTCCGCGGCGGTCCGCGCCGCGTCGTGGTGCTTGGCGCTCTTCCAGAGCGTGGCCTTCACGGCCCACGTGTCGCCCGTGCTGTCGGACTCGGTGCCCTGCGGGCGGAAGTCGCTCGCGGCGACGAAGCGGCCGTTGCAGATCTGGTTCTCGGCCTTGAGGAACGCCCAGTCGCGCTTGCTGGTCACGACGCGCTCGTTCACCGGGACGAGCGGCGCGCGGGCGAGGAGGGTCGGGAGCCACGGCGACGGGCCGGTCAGCTTCACCACGAACGTCTGGTCGTCGTCGGCGTAGAACCCGCGGTCGCTGCCCACGTGCGACTCGGCGTCGCCCGCCGTCGCGAGCGCGACGTCGCGCGCCGCCCGCAGCACCTTGATCAGCGCCATCGCCCGCGGGCCCTGATAGGGCTGGTTCGAGGGCCACTTGACGAACTCGCGGGCCTCCTTCGCGTCGATCTCGCCGAGCCAGCCGCGGACGTTGCGGTCGCGGTCGAGGAGGAACGTCTGGACCTCGTCGGCGGACAGCGTCTTGCGCTTGTCCTCGCCGCCGATGGCCGCGAGCAGGTCGGTGATGATCCGGTCGAGCGCGTCGCCGCGGGGCTTGTCGGTCGAGAGCGGCTTCACGCCGTCGAGGACGTCGAGCAGGTGGACGTGCGGCGACTTGAGGGCCGGGTCGAGCAGGCGGCGCCACGCGAACACGAAGTCCGACGCCTTCACCGTGCCCTTGTCCTCGAAGCCGTCGCCGAACTTCTTCTGCCACTTCGCCTCGCGGAGCTTGAACGTCCACGTCTTGCCGTCCGGCGACGTCGTCCACGACGCCGCGGCGCCGGGCTTGACCTCGCCCGTGACCGGGTCGAGGACGGTGAGGCCCTCGAAGCACGCGAGGACGACGCGCTCCTCGTCGGGCCCGCTGACGAGGGCGGGGTCGATCGTCCGGCAGGCGCTCGCGAACACGAACTTCTTCGGGCCGGCGGCCGGCGCGTCGGCGGCCGGCGCGACCCGGGGCGACGCGAGGCCCGCCACCAGGACGCAGAGGAGGGCTCGCAGCGCGCGCCGTCCGGAGGTGCGGATCATCGTCGTCGTCTCCCCGCCGGGCGCCGCGGCCCCCGGCGTTGCCAAGACCTCCACGGATCCTACCGCGCCCCGGCCGGCCGTCGCCGGGCGAGCGCCGCCGCGACCGCCGGCGGGACGAGGTCGGTCAGGTCGCCGCCCAGCGCGGACACCTCGCGCACGAGGGTGGACGACACGAACGCCCACTCCACGGCCGGCGCGAGGAAGACCGTCTCGAGCTCCGGCGCGAGGTGCCGGTTCATCTGCAGCATCCGCAGCTCGTACTCCCAGTCCTGGTAGGTCCGGACGCCGCGGAGCAGCGCCCGGGCGCCGTGCCGGCGGGCGAACTCGACGAGCAGCCCGTCGAACGGCACGACCTCGACGTTGCGCACGTCGCCGACGGCCGTCCGGACGAGGGCCACGCGCTCCTCCACCGGGAACCACGTGGACTTGCCGCCGGCGGCCACCGCGACGACGAGCCGGTCGAACAGGGCGGCGCCCCGGCGGACGACGTCGACGTGCCCCCGCGTGACGGGGTCGAACGTGCCGGGGAAGAGCGCGACGCGGTCCGTCATGGGCCCCCGAATCTACCGCGAATCCGTGGACGGCGCCTCGAGCGCGAAGATCTCGCGCGGCTGGAACGGCTCGCGGACGGGCCGCCCGCCGATGGAGGGCGAGACGTTGAAGTAGAAGCCGACGTCCCGCCCGTGGTCGCGCAGGATGGGCCCCGCCTCGATCAGGTGGTCCGGGCTGAACCGCATCAGGGTGATGCGGACGCCCCCGTCGCCCCGCCGCTCGAAGTCCTCGACGGCGGACAGGCGCGCCCCCCACTTCTCGTTCCACTGCCAGTAGACGTCCACCCACGGGCCGAACAGCGCATCCTTCACGTTGCGCAGCCCCGCCGCGAGCCCGAACCGGTCGTTCGGGTTCCACTGGACGCCGATCGAGGCGCGCCGCAGGTCCGGCCCGTCGAAGTCGGTCAGGAACGACCCCTCGATCCACGCCGTCCTCGGCGCGATCTCGGCCGAGAACCACCCCTCCGCCTCGCCGGGCCCGGTCCGGCCGTACGGGCCGACCCCGTCGGGCCAGTACGAGACCCGCAGGCGCGCGTCGAAGAGCGTGACGTCCTCGCGGACGCGGCCCGTCGGCCGGACGACGGGCCGCCGCGTCAGCACGCGGCTGCGGACCTCCGCGAAGACCTCGGTCCGGTCCTGCTCGCCGTCGATGCGGTCGAAGAACGGCGCGTCGTCCGGGTCGGTGTCGTCGAGGTAGCGGCCGAACGCGCCGACGTCGACGTCGACGACGTGCCGCAGGCCGTCGAGGCTCCACGGCCCGCCCCACCCGCCGAAGTCCTTCCAGAACTGGACGTTGGCCCGCACGCCGGCCTCGAGGGCCCCGCGGTCGAGGTCGTCGCCGCCGTCGTCGCGGTCCTCGTACAGGGTCCAGTGCCCGCCGACGAACGGCGAGACGCGCACGTCGCCCAGGTCGAACGGCGCGTACACGCGCTCGGTGACGTCGGTACGCCAGGCCTCGTAGCCGTCCTCGTCGACGGCCTGGTCGAAGCGGCGGATCATCGCCCCGGTGCGGACCTCGCTCGAGAGGTCGAACGACGGCCCGCCGGGCGGCGACGGGAGCGGCACCGACTCGTTCCACAACGCGACCTCGGGCTGCCCGTACGACTCCGTCATCCAGTTGCGCGCGTGGACGCCCGCCGTCGCGGTGGCGGACGCGCCGCCCTCCTTCCAGCGCACGCGGCCGTACGTCTCGCGGTCCTTGTGGGTCCGCGAGTCGGACTCGAAGTACTCGCGGTGGACGCCGCGGTCGGTGAAGACGTTCGCCTCCGTGTCGAACCGCCACGACGGCGTGGGGTCGAAGCGGTTCTCGAACCACGCCATCCCGCGGAACCCCGCGCCCGCGTCGTACCCGTTGCGGTCCTCGCCCGTCGCGTCGTACATCGAGAACGTCTGCAGGCGGCCCTTCACGCGGTCGCGGTTCCAGATCAGGTCCGTCCCGACCGCGGGGCCGCGCTTGGTGTACCCGCCGACGTCCACGGTCCAGTCGAGCCAGCGGTCGGGCCCCTCCTCGCCGCCGAACCCCACGAAGCCGTACCGGCCGAGCGACGAGCGGCTGCCGAGCGACGCGCGGCGGATCCGTGCGGGGAGCTCCTGGAAGCCCTCGCTGCCCCCGAACGTCGCGCGCGGGACGTAGAGCAGCGGCACGCGCTCCGCGCGCACCTGGATCCCTCGCGCGTCGAACCGCTGCGTGCCGGGCCGCGCGAAGCCGAGCACCACCGGCTCGTCCGCGACCGCCTGCCCGTACTCCTCGATGGTCAGCGTGTCCACCCGCAGCGCGATGCGGTCGTTCGCGCGGCTCGTGCTGACCTCCGCGCGGTCGAACGTGACGAAGCCCTGCGCCAGCCCGCGCGCGCGCTCCGCGCGCACGAAGATCGGGACGAGCCGCGCCTCGGTGCCCGTGCCGGCCTCGATCGCGCCGTCGTACCGCGCCTCGACGACGAGCATGTGGCCGGTCTTCGGCTCGAACACGAGCTGCATGGCGCGGAACGCGTGCAGCCCGGCCTGGAACTCCACGGCGCCCTCCGCGTAGATCGCGAGGATCGACGGCGGGATCACGTCGCGACGCCGGCCGGCCCCGTCGCCGGACGCCGTGCCGCCCTTGCCGTCCTTCTTCGCGCCCGTGCTCCCGCCCGGCGGGCCGGCGACGTCCTTCGGGGCGGCGCCGGCCGCGGGGTCCTTCCCCGGCGGGCCGCCGGGCCTCGCGTCCCCGGTCCCCCGACCGCCGCCCGACGGGGCCTTCGACGGGCCGCCGAGGCTGCCCGCGTCGATGCCGCCGAAGAAGCCGGCGAAGTCCGACGCCGCCTCCTTGTCGAACCAGAGGACCAGCGTCCGCGCCTTCACGGAGTAGTCGCCGCCGTAGAGGTGCGGGTTGCCCGCGAAGACGTAGACCTGCGACTTCCCGTCCTCGCCCTCGTAGACCTTCATGCGGCCCACGACGTCGTCGGTGTCGAGGTGCATGCGCTGCTCGGGGCCGAACGGGTGGAGGCCCTCGATCGGGCGGCGCGGGTCGGGGACGGCGGGCGCCGTCGGGTCGGCGTCGTCGCGCAGCGACGGGTCGGTCAACGCGGGGTCCACGGCCGGCGGCTGCGGACGCGACGGCGGCTCGTCGTCGTCGGGCCCGCCGCGGGGAGCGGGCGCGGCGGCCGGCGGCGCGGCGGGGCGCGCGCCGGTGCCGGCCGGGGCGTCCTCGGCGAGCGCCGACGGGAGGCGCACGCACGGGAGCACGGCGGGCAGCCACGCGAGGCCCAGCGCGACGGCGAGGCCGAGGCCGGTCCGCCGTCGACGGGGCGGAGGCCCGGACCGCGGGCCGGGGACGACGAGGCGAGGGGATCGCTCCATCGTCGGGTCGCTGCGCCTCCGTCGGTCCGCGGCGGGTCAGGTCCTAGGCCGACGCCGCCCCGGGGGGACGCCGACGACGCACAGCATGGACGATACCCGAGGCTTCCTCGATCCGGAGGGCGATCGCCAGCACCGCGTACAGGACCGCGCCCGCCACGACCACCACGCCCAGTGACACCGCCATGACGAACAGGCCCCGATCGAGGGGCCCGCCCCGCCCGAGCAGCGTGGCGCCGGCCGCCCACGCGGCCCCGCCGAGCGCCGCCGACGCGAGGCCGACCCGGGCGAGGAACGCGAGGCCCGGCGCGGCGGCGCGGCTGCGGCGGCGGTCGGCGACGCGCAGCCACGCGTAGTTCACGGTGGCCCCGAGCGCGGTCGCGAGCGGGAAGACGTGGAAGCCGAGCGCGTCGCGGCCCGCCAGCGTGAGCACCAGGTTGGCCGCGATGCCGGCGAGGGACGCGACCATCGGCACGCGCATGTTCCCGCGCGCGTGGAACGACGCCGCGGCCGACTTGAGCCCGGCGTAGGCGACGATCCCGAGGGCGTACGCGCGGACGGCGGCCGTGACGAGCGCCGTGCTCGCGGGCCCGAACGCGCCCCGCTCGTACACCACGCGGACGATCGGCTCGGCGAGCGCGACGAGGCCCGCGACGGCCGGGAGCGCCAGGGCGAGGTTGAGGCGCAGGGCCCGGCGGATGACGTCGTCGAGGCCCGCCGTGTCGCCGGCGGCCGCGCGGCGCGAGGCCGCCGCGAGCGACACGGTGCCCAGCGCGACCCCGACGAGCCCGATGGGCAGGTGGATCAGGCGGAACGCGTACGTGAGCGCCGAGACCCAGCCCTCGCCGCCCGAGGCGAGCGCCGTCGAGACGACGATCATCACCTGCGTGCCGGCGAGCGCGACGGCCACCGGGCCCATCCTCCGGACGACCGTCCGCAGGTCCGGGTCGCGGAAGGCGAGGTCGACGACGAGCGGCCCGCGGAGCCCCTCTCGGCGCGCCGCGGGCCACTGCACGAGCGCCTGCGCGAGGCCGCCCACGAGCACGAGCGCCGCCCACCCGACGAGCGCCTGCTCGACCGGCAGCCCCCACGCGAGCAACCCGAGCCCGCCGACCACCGCGACGAGGTTGAACGCGACCGGCGCGTACGCCGGCACGAGGTACCGCTTGCGCGCGTTGAGCACCCCCATCAGCACGGCGGCCGCGGCGACGCACGGCAGGAACGGGAACATGATCCGCGTCAGCGGCACCGCGTCGGCCTGCTTCGCCGCGCCGGCGTCGGCCGCCACGACCGCCACGACCGGTGCCGCGAACACGATCCCGAGCACCGCCAGGAGCCCCGTCACCGCGAGCAGCGTCCCGAGCACCACGCGCGCCGTCCGCCACGCGGCGGCCTCGCCGCGCTCGGCGGCGACCTTCGTGAACGTCGGCACGAACGCGCTCGAGAGCGCGCCCTCCGCGAAGAGGTCGCGCAGGAGGTTGGGGATGCGGAACGCGATCTGGAACGCGTCGGCGCGGTTCGTGGCGCCGAACAACGCGGCGAACAGCGCCTCGCGGACGAGCCCCCCACGCGGCTCGAAGCGGTCGCGACCGCCACGAGCGCGGCCGGGCGCGCGACCGCCTCGCGCGCCGGGCCCGGGACGGTCGGCGCGGTCGGTTGCGGTGCGGGCACGGCGGCTCCCGGGCCGCGGCGCGGCCCCCGCTCCGGAGGATCGGCTGCGGCGGGGCCCGGGTCGAGCGCCGGCGGCGATCCCCCGCGCGGGACCGCGAGACCCGGTCGCCCTCGAGGGGACACGAGGCCCGGTGGCCGCCGTGGGCCCCCGAAGCCCCCGCACCGGCGACCGAGTTCTGCGTGCCCGCGGGCGGGTCGCCTCGAGTTCCCGCGACCGGGTCCTGCCTGCCGACGACGGTGCCCCGCGTGCCGGCGACCGGGCCTCGCGTACCGTCGAGCCCGACCGCGCCCGAGGCCGCCGCCTAGGTCGCGGCGGGCGCGGCGTCGGCCACGGGCTTGAGGCCCATGCGGCGCTGCTCGACGTGGCAGTTCACGATGTGGCCGTCCTCGGCCATGACCGCGACGGGCTCCGACGCGGAGCAGAGCGGCAGCTCGGCCAGCGGGCACCGCGGGTGGAACCGGCAGCCCTTGGGCGGGTTCAGCGGGCTCGGCGGGTCGCCCGGGAGCAGGATGCGCTTCTTGGTGCGCGTCGGGTCGGGGACCGTGATGGCCGAGAGCAGCGCCTTCGTGTACGGGTGGATCGGGTTCTTGAAGAGGACGTCCGACGGGCCCGTCTCGACGATGCGGCCGAGGTACATGACGGCGACGCGGTCGGAGAGGAACTCCACGACGGAGAGGTCGTGCGAGATGAAGAGGTAGGCGAGGTTGCGCTTCTCCTGCAGGTCGCGCAGGAGGTTGATCACCTGGGCCTGGATGGAGACGTCGAGCGCGCTGATGGCCTCGTCGCAGACGATGAAGTCGGGCTCGAGCGCGAGGGCGCGGGCGATGCCGATGCGCTGGCGCTGGCCGCCGGAGAACTCGTGCGGGTAGCGGTTGATGTAGCGCGGCAGCAGGCCCACCTGCTGCATGAGGTCCTTCACGCGCTCCTCGACCGCGGGGCCCTTCGCGAGCCCGTGCACGCGCAGCGCCTCGCCGACGATGTCGAGCACCGTCATGCGCGGGTTGAGCGACGAGTACGGGTCCTGGAAGATGATCTGCATGCGGCGCCGGAGCGCGCGCAGCTCCTCGCCGTCGGCGGCGAGGACGTCGGTGCCGTCGAACGAGACGGTGCCCGACGTCGGCTCGATGAGGCGCAGGAGCGCGCGGCCGGCGGTGGTCTTGCCGCAGCCGGACTCGCCGACGAGGCCGAGGGTCTCGCCGCGGCCGATGACGAGGTCGATGTCGTCCACGGCCTTGACGTGGCCGACGACGCGCGAGAAGAGGCCCTTCGTGACGGGGAACCACTTGCGCAGCGCCCGGACGTCGAGGAGGCGGTCGAAGGTGCGGCTCACGGCTGCTTGCCCTCCAGCATGGCGGCGGCCTGCGCGAGGGTCGCGGGGCGGCCCTCCTGGATCAGCCAGCACGAGGCGGCGTGCCCGCCGCCGAGGTCGGACAGCGGCGGCTCCTCGCGCTTGCAGCGCTCCATGGCGAACGGGCAGCGCGGGTGGAACTTGCAGCCCGAGGGGAACTCGAGCGGGTTCGGCACCTCGCCCGTGATCGTCGCGAGGCGCGACTTGTGCTCGCCGATCTTGGGGCGCGCGTGGAAGAGGCCGATCGTGTACGGGTGCGTCGGCGCCTTGAACAGCGTCGCGACGTCGGCGTACTCGACGATCTTGCCCGCGTACATCACCGCGACGTCGTGGGAGATCTCCGCGACGATGCCGAGGTCGTGGGTGATGATCAGCACGCCCATGCCGACCTCGGCCTGCAGCGAGCGGATCAGGTCGAGGATCTGGGCCTGGATCGTGACGTCGAGCGCGGTCGTGGGCTCGTCGGCGATCAGCAGCTTGGGCTTGCACACGAGCGACATCGCGATCATGACGCGCTGGCGCATGCCGCCCGACAGCTGGTGCGGGTACTCGTCGACGCGCTTCTCGGGGGCGGGGATGCCCACCTTCGCGAGCACCTCGATCGCGAGCTCGCGCGCCTTCTGCGCCGACACGCCGAGGTGCAGGACGGCGGGCTCCATGATCTGGTAGCCGACGGTGAACACGGGGTTCAGCGACGTCATCGGCTCCTGGAAGATCATCCCGATGTCCTTGCCGCGGATCTGGCGCATGCGCCGGATCGGGGCCGCGACGAGGTCCTCGCCGTCGAGCAGGATGCGCCCGCCGACGATCTTCCCGGGCGGGTCGGGGATGAGGCGCATGATCGAGAGCGCGGTGACGGACTTGCCGCAGCCCGACTCGCCGACCACGCCGAGGGTCCGCCCCTTCTTGATGGCGTACGAGACGCCGTCCACGGCCTTGACCGTGCCGGCGTCCGTGAGGAAGTGCGTCTGGAGGTTCTCGACCGACAGCAGGTCGTCTTCACGGGCCATGCCGTCACCTCCGCAGCTTGGGGTCGAGGGCGTCCCGGAGCCCCTCGCCCAGCAGGTTGAAGACCGTCACGACGAAGAAGATCGCGAAGCCCGGCGCCAGGATCAGGTGCCACTCCTGCGACGCCCGGCCGTTCGACAGCATCTGCCCCCAGGACGGCGCCTTCACGTCGCCGAGCCCGAGGAACGCGATGCCGCTCTCGGTGAGGATCGAGCCCGCGACGCCGAACGTGGCCGACACGAGGACCGGCCCGAGGCAGTTCGGGAGGACGTGCCGGAAGATGATCCGGCGCTCGCGCAGCCCGAGGGCCTTGGCGGCGGTGACGTAGTCGAGGTTGCGCTGCCGGATGAACTCGCCGCGGACGAGCCGCGCGACGCCCGGCCACCCGACGATGCCCAGCGCGCCCATGATCAGGAAGATGCTGCGGCTGTCGAAGACCGCGATGATCGTCAGGATCAGGAAGAACGTCGGGAAGCAGATCATCACCTCGATGAACCGGGAGATGATCAGGTCGACCTTCCGGCCGTAGTACCCGGCCAGCGCGCCGAGCAGGATGCCGATCAGGACGTTGATCGAGACGGCGACGATGCCGATCGTCAGCGAGATCCGCGACCCGAACAGGAGCCGGGCGAGGACGTCGCGCTGGTTGGCGTCCACGCCCATCCAGTGGTGCTCCTCGCGGGCGATGGACTCGTCGCTCAGGACGCCCGACGAGCCGATGTTGTCCGGGTGGAACGGGATCGGCGGGAACACCGCGGCGACGTGGTCCGTGCGCGCGATCGCGGCCCAGTCGGTCCAGGGCCAGCGGTCCGCGGCGGGCCCGGCCAGCAGCACGACCCCGGCGACGAACGCCGCGAAGCCGCCCCACCGCGCCGCGGTCCTCGGCAGCCGGCCGCGGCGCGACGCGAGGCGGAGCCCCGCGACGACGAGCGCGACGGCGAGGGCGATCCACAACGACCGGCGCGAGTGGACGACCGCGAGCGCGAACACGAGAGCCCAGACCGCGAGGGCGACGCGCGCCCACGTCACGCGGGCCCCGCCGCCGGGGCGCGTCGCGGGCAGGACCAGCAGCATCGGGGGCAGGACGACCATCAGCAGGTTGAAGAAGACGTCGACGCCCGACGGGAACACCGAGCGGTCGAACAGGCGCTCGATCACCGGGAAGCGCGGCAGGCCGTCCACCCACAGCAGCGGGACGTTGAAGGCCAGGAGCGGCGCGACCACCGCGACCGCGAAGAGCCCCAGCACCGCCCGCAGGGCGACCATGGACACGCGGTTGCGGCGCAGCTGCTGCCAGACGACGGTCCAGTACGAGACGGCCGTCGAGCCCGACGTCACGGAGGCGTTGGAGTCGCTCACTTGTAGGACACCCGCGGGTCCATCACGGCGTACAGGATGTCCGAGGCGAGGATGCCGACCTGCGTGAGGACGGCGACGATCAGCGACTCGCCGACGACGATGTTGTAGTCGCGGTTGTTGATCGCCTCGAGGGTCAGGAGGCCCATGCCGTTGAGGTTGAACATGAACTCGACGACGACCGACCCGCCGACGAGGCTCGGCAGCAGGCCCGCGAGCAGCGTCACCATCGGCATCATGCCGTTCCGGGCGGCGTGGCGCAGGATCACCTCGGTCTCGCCGAGGCCCTTGGCCCGGGCGGTCCGGACGAAGTCGGACCGGATGACGTCGAGCATGCCCGTCCGCGCGAACCGAGAGAGACCGGCCAGGCCGGCGTAGGTCATCGTCACGAGCGGCAGCGTGACGTGCCAGAGCACGTCCTTCAGGCGCTCCCACGAGTTCCACTGCGGCGCCTGCGTGGAGGCGATGTCGCCGGTCGGGAACCACCGCATCGGGTCGCCGATCGTGAACGCGCGGAGCAGCACCGTCCCGATGAAGAACGACGGGAGCGAGTAGAGCAGGAACAGGCTGATCGAGATCGTCCGGTCGGCGAACGTGTACGGCTTCACGGCCGACCAGATGCCGAGCGGGATCGCGAGCAGGTACACGAGCAGGATCGAGACGAAGGCGAGGCTCGCGGTCAGCGGGAGCCGCTCGAGCACCAGGTCGAGGACCGGCCGCTTGTACCGGTGGCTCTTCCCGAGGTCGAGGCGCAGGAGCCGCGCCCAGTAGGTGCCGAACTGGGTGTCCGTGAGCAGCAGCCGCACCTTCTCGGCGAACGACCAGTCCCACCGCTCGGCGCGCTCGCGGAACCAGGCCTGCCAGCCCGCGACGACCGGTGCGCGCGCGGAGGCCGGCGCGCCCTCCGGCCACATCAGGGCCTTGACCTCTTCGTTCTCGCGGATGATCCGCTGGTTCGCCGCCGTCGTCGCGGCGTCGTCGCCGATCGTCGTGTTCTGCGTGGCCGAGAACCGGAGCCACGCCAGGATCGCGTCCTGCTCCGCGCCCTCGGTCGCGCCGAGCAGCTCGACGAGCGGCGGGACGGCGTAGTGCCCGTAGTCCTCGAGCTGCTCCATCGCCGTGCGCTTCGCCTCGATGCCGACCTCCTCGATCGGCGCCTGGGCGGTCCGCACCATCGGGCGCAGGTCGTCCTTCGAGAGCCACGGCCAGGTGTTGAAGAGCAGCGGGCGGTCGAGGCCGTACTGGCGGCGGAACAGACGCTGCGACTCGTTCTGCTCCTTCCGCTTGGCGGGGTCCTGCTCGGCCTTGACGTCGTCGCCCATGCCCTTCGAGTCACGGCCGGGGCGCCCCGGCGCCGCGGTCATGACCAGCCAGATGACGAGCGAGATCCCGAACAGGGTCGGGATCATCAGGAGCACGCGCTTGACGACGTAGGTGAACACGGGCCCCCGGGCCTACCGGGCGAACCACATGGGGAACGTGCGGAGGTTCGGGCGGGTCTTGAACAGGTGCCCGGTCACGTTCTGCAGGTCCTTGTCGTGGGCGCCGAACACGGTCGCCCACCCGATGAAGCAGGTCGGCTGCGCCTCGAACAGGATGCGGCCGATCTTGCGCACCTTCTCGATGCGCTTCTCGGGGTCCATCTCGCGGCGCAGGTCGTCGGAGAGGCGATCGACCTCGGGGTCCGAGAACTCGATGTAGTTCGACCCGTTCGGCTGCGCGATCTGCCGGCTGTGCCAGATCTGGTCGAAGTCGTGGTCCCAGCCGCTGGTGGACCAGCCGCCGAACACGGCCTCGAACTGCCGGTTGGCCGCGCGCTTCTGCCACAGCGTCCACTCGACGGGGTCCGACTCCATCACGATCCCGATCGACAGGAGGTCGTTCTTGTACTGGTTGATCGCGGCCTCGACGTCCGGGCTCGGCGCCGACCAGAGGATCTTGAACTCGAACTTCCGCAGTTCGCCGTCCACGGTCTTCTCGCGGATGCCGGTCGACGCGTTCTTCTTCCAGCCGGCCTCGTCGAGGAGGGTCTCCGCCTGCTTCATGTCGAACGGCAGGGGCTTCATCTCCGGGTCGGCCTGGGGGCTGCCGGGGAACACGGGCCCCGCCATCGGCACGATGCGGCCGATGAAGATCTTGCTCGCGATGTCGAACCGGTTGCACGCCAGCGCCAGGGCGCGGCGGACGTTCGGGTCGCGGAAGAGGGGGTGCGTGTTCTTCCACCCGAAGTAGTAGTACGACGACCGCGGGTACTTGTAGCCCAGCAGCCGCTTCTCGGCGAAGGCCGCGGGCGGCGTCTGCGAGACGAAGGCCTTCTTGTACTGGGCCGACGTGAGGCCCGTCAGCGACAGCTCACCGGCCTGCAGCTTCAGGAACGCCGTCTCCGGGTCCTTGTAGATGAGCATGCGCCGGCCGTCGATCGGGTAGCGCACGCCCTCCGCCGCGCGGTAGTAGTCCTCGAAGCGCTCGAGCGTGATCCACTTGCCGACGTCGTACGACACCATCCGGTACGGGCCGCAGCCGCAGACGCCCTTCTGGTTGAACCAGTGCTCGTTGAACTGCTGGCCGATGGTCTCCGGCGGGAGCCGCTTGCCGCTCTCCGAGTAGCCGAAGATGAACTCCGGCATGGGCGCGCGACCGATGGTGAAGTCGATCGAGTGCCAGACCGTCTCCTTCCAGCGGACGACCACGGTCCAGTCGTCGATCAGGCGCGAGTCCTCCATCTCCGTGTAGTAGCCACGGAGAGGCGCGCAGTCGGTCTGCGGGTTGTTGATGATGTCGAGCGTGAACTTGTAGTCCCGCGCGGTCACGCGGTGCTCGCCCTTCAGGTGCGGGTAGGCCTTCAGGTCCACCGGGGGCTCGTGCCAGAGGACGTCCCGCCGGAAGAACAGCGTGTACTCGCGGAAGTCCGGGCTCACCTCGATGCGCCAGCAGAGCGCGGGCGCGAACTTGTACGGGTTCGCCCAGTGCGACGACGCCGGCGAGTCGGTGACGTACTGCTCGAGCTGCTCGGTGAGCTCCGCCGCGTTCTCGACGATGAAGTTGAACCCCTTCGGGTCCTCGCCGTACGGGACCGAGACCACGCCGCCCGGCTTCGCGTCCGCGGGGTACTCCGGGTCCGGGTCCAGCGAGAGGAAGTTCTTGTAGCGGCCGGCCGTGCCCACCGGCTTCGACGGGTCCGCGGCGGCGTCCAGCGAGGCGTTGAGCTCCCAGCCCCACTCGCGCTTCGGCGCCGGCCCTGTGGCGGGGCCGGGCGGGGCCACGGCGAGCTTGTTGAGGTCGCGGCGGAGGTCCTTCAGCGCGCTGGCGTTGTCGTCGCTGGTCGCCTGGAGGCGGGCGAGCTGGTCCTCGACGTGCGTCTTCTGCCAGAAGGCCAGGAAGACCGCCACGGCCAGGACCGCCGTGAACAGGATCTTGACCACCGCCAGGAACGGGTTGTTGTTCATCGAGGGCTCCGCCGCATCGGACAGGACGTCGAGGTTGAACCTACGGGGCGGGTGGGCCGCCTGCAACCCCGTTCCCGGGCCGGTCGGAGGCGCCGGCGGGCGGCCGCGCGGCGGCCGGCGCCGTCGGCGCGTCGGGGAGCTTGAAGAAGCGCCGGATCAGCTCGCGCAACCGGTGGCTCTGCGCGTCCACGCGGGCGCGCGCCGCCGCGTCCAGCGCCGCCCGCGCCTCGAGGAGGCCCTCGCGGCGGAGCGTCGCCACCTCGGCCAGCTGCGTCGCCAGCTCCGGCGAGCGCTCGAGGGCGGTGCGCAGCGACGACGAACCGACCACGACCAGCCGCGCGTCGCCGATCGCCCGGACCGTCGCGGCCCGCGGCTCCCCCGTCAGGAGGCTGATCTCGCCGAACAGGTCCCCCGTCGAGAGCACCGCGACCTGCTGCTCCGTCCGCCCCTCGGCGATCAGGACCGACAGCCTCCCGTCGTCCACGACGTAACACGCGTCGCCCGGCTCGCCCTGCAGGACCACCCGCTCGCCCGCGCCGAACCGGACGATGCTCGCGTCGCGCGCCAGCACCGCGAGCACGTCCTCGGGCAGCGCGCCGAAGAACGGCACGCTCTTCAGCCGCGTGAAGATCGCCCGGGCCTTCACCTCGGGCGGCTCGGCGGCCGCGACCCGCTGCCGGATCTCGCGCACCGGGTACGGGAACTCGATCCCCTCGCGCTGGAAGTGGTACCAGATCTGTACGCGCAGCTCGGAGAGGATGTCGTCGCGCGCGCCGACGTCGTCCATCCACACCTTCGCCTCGTACTCGACGCCCGAGTCCGCGAACAGGCGCAGCCGGAACGCCGGCGCGGGCGACTGCAGCAGCTTGGGCACCTCGCGCACCGCCCGGTGCAGGCAGTCGCGCACGCGGTTCGGCGGCGCGTCGTAGGCCACCTGGACGCGGACGTTCTCGGCGTGCGCCCGCGTCGGCTTCGACTGGTTGCGCACCTTCGACGCGGTGACGAGGTTGTTCGGGACGGTCACGATGTCGCCCGACCGCGTGCGGATCTTCGTCGTCCGCCGCGTGACCGACACCACCTCGCCCTCGTCCTCGCCCAGCCACACCCAGTCGCCGATCGTGTAGACGCCCTCGCCGACGATGGCCCACGCGGCGATGAAGTTCTTGATCGTGTCCTGCAGCGCCAGGCCGAGCACCAGCGTCGTCGCCGCGCCGGCCGTGAACAGCGCCGTGAAGAGGTCGGACCGCTGCCAGATCCCCCCCACGATCACGAACACCATGATCACCCAGAGCACGAACCGCCCGAGGTCGATGAAGACCTCCGGGATCCGCAGCCCGAGCTCCTCCACCACCAGCCGCGACGTCAGGAACCGGGTCACGAGCCCGTAGGCCCCGGTCGCCGAGAAGAAGAGGAGCAGGCTCCACCCCACCCGGGCCGCCGGGTGCCCCTCGGGCGCCCAGAACGCCACCGCCGCCAGCTCGCCCTGGGTCAGCCAGGCGCCGGCCAGCAGGCCGAGGGCGGGCCCCACCGCCGCCGCGGGGGCGACGAGCGACGGCCACCACGCCACCTTCATCCGCGCGAGGAGCTTGACGAACGAGATCGCCACGAGCAGGGCGACCACCGCCACCGCCGCCCCGGCGGTCCATCCGAGCAGGCCCGAGATCGCGAGCGACACGTTCGGCACGACCTCCACCGGGAGGGTATCCGCCCCCGGCGTCCCCCGCCACCTCCTCCCGGTCCTTCCGTTCCGGTCGCCCCCCCCGTACGCTGCCTCCCCATGCGACTTCGCGTGCTGGGCTGCGCGGGCGGCAGCGCCCCGGGGGCCCTCCTCTCCTGTTACCTCGTGGACGAGGTCCTCGCCGTCGACGCGGGGGCTCTCACCACCGCGCTCGACTTCACCGCCCAGCGCCGGGTGCAGGACGTCCTCCTCACGCACGGTCACCTCGACCACGTGTGGACCCTGCCCCTGTTCCTCGCGAACCGCTTCGGCGGCCCCCCGGTCCCCTGCCGCATCCACGGCTCGTCGTACACCCTCGAGACCGTCCGCAGCCACCTCTTCAACGACCGGATCTGGCCCGATTTCACCGAGGCCGTCCGCGAGAGCGTCCCGCTCGTCCAGTTCCTCCCCCTCGACCCGGGCGACACCCGCCCGATCCTCGACTTCGAGATCACCTCGATCCCCCTCGTCCACGCCGTGCCGTCGCAGGCCTACCTCGTCCGCCGCGGCCGCCGCTCCCTCATGATCTGCGGCGACACGTACGCGACGGATCCGATGTGGAACGCCGCCAACGCGGCCGACGACCTCGCCGCCGTCCTCGTCGAGTGCTCGTTCCCCTCGCGCTACGACGGGCTCGCGAAGGCGAGCCTCCACCTGACGCCGCGCCTGCTCGCCCTCGAGCTCAAGAAGCTCAAGAAGGACGTGCCGGTCCTCGTCACGCACATCAAGCCCGAGGACCACCACGAGGTCGTGGCCGAGCTGACCGCGCTCCACGACCCGCGCCTGCGCGTCCTGCGCCAGGCCGAGGTCCTCGACGTCTGACCTCGGGGAAGGCGCGTCCGACCTCGCGAAGCGCACCGGACCGTGAACCGTCGGCCGTGGCACCGTCGGACGGTGCGCCCACGGCGCCGCGGCTCACGGGACGGCGGCCCGACCCCCGGGACCGCAAGGCCCGGCGGCCGGCGGGCCTCGCGGTCCCGCGCCCTCGACCGGACCCCGTGCCCAGCGGGTCAGCGTCCCGCGGGTCAGCGTCCCGCGGGCCGCCGCTCCGCGACGGCCTTCGGGGCGAGCATCGCCTTCGGAAGCGCGCGGCGCGGGTCGCCGCGCCGACGCCGTCGAACGGGCCACCGTACGTCGCGACGAACGGCGCGAGCGCGGCCGCGGCTCGCGCTGTCGGGGTGGGCGCTCCAGTTGGTCTGGGGACGGTCCGGCATCGCCTTCAGGTAGGCCGAGATCGCGCCGGCGTCGTAGCCGGCCTCGTAGAGGATCGCCGACCCCTCGCGGTCGGCCTTCTCCTCGGCGGCGGAGCCGTAGCCCTGGTTCGCGAGCGCGTCGGCGAGCCCCTTCACGCTGTCGCGGAAGAGCCCCGTGAGCTTGTTCTGCTCGCGCGCCGAGAAGCCGGCGGCCGCGGCGCCGATGCGGAACGCGTTCGTGTAGCCGGTCTGCCACTGCGCGCTGGCGCGGATGACCGCCTCGCCGTGCTTGAGCGACACGTGCGCGATCTCGTGGGCGAGGACGCCCGCGAGCTCGTCCTCGTTGCGGGCGCGCTCGACGGCGCCGCGCGTCACGAGGACGAAGCCGCCGGGGCCGGACACGCCGTTCGCCTCGGGGCTGTTCAGCACCGCGAAGTGGTAGCCGCCGAAGGTCGCGCGCACGCGGGGCGCCGCCTCGACGAGCCCGGCGCCGATCAGGCGCACGTAGCGCTGGCGCGTCTCGTCGGGGTCGAGGCCGTAGCGGGCGATGGCCTGGGCCGCGACGCCGCGCCCGAGGAAGTACTCCTGCTCGGGCGAGAACTGGATGCCCATCTGGTCGCGGAGGTCGGCCTCGTTCTGGACGAAGGCGCCGACGAGGTCGGCGGCGCGCTCGCCGCCGCGGCCGAACGCGTTGCGCGCGCCGTTGCGGGCGAGGTCGCCCGCGCGGCAGCCCACGACGGTGAGCGCCGCGAGGAGCACGGACGGGACGAGATGGGTGCGGCGCATGGTCACTTGACCTCCCCGCCGAGGCGCCCGTCGCGCAGGAACTTCTCGACCTCGGGGTCGCCGGGCTTGAAGGACTTGGCCTCGAGCGCGTCGACGAGCGGGTAGGCCCGCTGGAGGTCGGCGTCGGAGGTCTTGAGCTCGCCCTCGAGCGTCTCGTCGAACTGGCGGCCGGCGAGCGACACGTCGGCCGTGCCCGCGCCGCCGGAGCGGCCCGCGGCGGCGCGCGCGGCCGTGCCCGTCAGCGACCCGGGCTCCACGATGTCGGACGTGCGCACCCAGCCGGTCACGCCGTTGTCCGCGGTGACGCGCACCCAGGGCGCCTTCACCTCGTTCACCGTCACGCGGGTCGCGAACGGGATCAGGCCGGCCTTGCCGGAGAGCACCCGCGGCTCGTTCCAGGCCGGGACGCCGCCGCGCACCTGCACGGCGCGGGTCTCGCCCGGCAGGAGGTCGGCGGCCGCGAAGGCCGCGAACCCCAGGACGCAGGACAGGGCCAGGACGCGCAACTTCATGGGACGACCCTCATGGCGCTCCCCACCGGGGCGCCCGGACCCTCCGAGCCTACCCTCGCCCGGGGCGCGGGCAAGGTCGCCGTTGCCGCACCGTCCTCCCGTCGGCGGCGGCCACGGACCCGGCCGGAGGCCCGCCCGCGCGGAGGGCGGGGCCCCGGTGGTGGCGGGGGGACCGCGAGGCCCGGCGGCCGGCGTCGTCCCCTACTTGCTCTCGAGCACGTACACGCCGTTCCACGGCCGCGCGATCATCCCGAGCCGCAGGCCGTCGATGATGCCGCCGAGCCAGCGGCACGGGCCGTCGTCCGGCACGAGCTTCTCGGCCTCGGCGAGCGCCGTCTCCGCGCCGTCGAGGTCGTCGGCGAGGACGAGCGCGTGCGCGCGCCCGAAGGCCTCCGCGTGGGCCTTCTGCGCCGGCGAGGCCGACTCCGCGAGCGCGATCAGCTCGTGCACGGGCACCGGCTCGGTCTTGCCGACGACGATCAGCTTCGCGAGCGGCTTCGCCACCACGGCGTCCTTGGCCGCCTGGTACGTCGCGTCGGCGAGGAGGATGCGGCTGCCGAACGCCTTGTTGGCGCCCTCGAGGCGGCTCGCGAAGTTCACGGTGTCGCCGATGGCCGTGTAGTTGAAGCGGCGGTCGCTGCCGATGTTGCCGATGGTCGCGGGGCCCGACGCGACGCCGATGCGGTTGACGAGCGTGCCGAGGCCGAGCTCCCTGGCGAGCGGCTGCGTGCCCGCGAGGACGGCCAGGCTCTCGACGGCGGCGCGGCAGGCGCGCAGCGCGTGGTCGGCGTGCGCCACCGGCTCGCCGAAGAACGCCATGACGGCGTCGCCGATGAACTTGTCGATCACGCCGTCGTTCTGGAGCACCGGCTCGGACTGGCGCGAGAGGTAGTCGTTGAGCAGGCGCACCGTGTTCTCGGGGCCCAGCGTCTCGCTGATCGTCGTGAAGCCCTTCACGTCGCTGAAGAGGACCGACACCTCGCGCTGCCGCCCGCCGAGGGCGAGCATGGACGGGTCGGCCTTGATGGCCTTGATGACGGCGGGCGCGAGGTACTGGCTGAACGTGCCCTCGAGCCACTTGTTGCGGCGGCCCTCCGTCAGCGTCTTGAACGCGAGCACGCCGGCGTAGGTCATCAGGATGCCGAGGGACGGCGTGAAGAGGTCGAAGGAGACGCCCTTCCCGAAGGCCCAGTAGCCGCCCCCCCAGACGACGGCCGCGGCGAGCAGGGTCGCCGACAGGAACACGCCGCGGCGTTTCGCGACGCCGCCGAGGAGCCCCAGCAACGCGCAGAAGGTGAGCAGCACCACGCCGTTCGTCGTGCGCGAGACCTCCCACCGGCCGTCGCCGTGCAGCAGGTTGTCGATGAGGGTCAGCTGGAACTCGGGGCCCGAGAACGCCGAGCCCACGGGCGCCGACACCACGTCCTTGATCCCGTCCGGGTTGACGCCCCAGAGAACGATCTTCCCGCGGACGTCCTCGGGCTTCAGGCCGCCCGAGCCCGGGACCGTCGTCTGATCGCCCGCGGCCCTGAGGCTCGCGAGCTCGCCGCCCGCCAGCACCGCCTGGGCCGGCGAGATGCGCGGGTACGTGTCCGACGGCCCGCGAAAGGCGACGAGGAACGTCCCGTCGTCGCTGAGCCGTTGTTCCGCGTGCCCGACGCGGATCCGGCCGTCCGAGACCTCGACGTCGTCGCGCATCGCGAACACGGCGGCGAGGGGCAGCGAGGGCACGCGGCGCGCGCCCGCGGTCCCCACCGGCACGCCCCGCCGGAGGACGCCGTCGTCGTCCACGAGCGTCGACGCGAACCCGACGCCGTGGCACGCCTCGAGCAGCTTGAGGACCGGCAGGTTGACGTGCTCCCGCTGCATGCCGGGACGTACGTCCATCGGCGGGATCCTCGTCAGGCGCTTCTCGAACTCCGGACGGCGCATGGCGGTGCCCGCCGGGCCGATCTCGGGAGGGTTCGACGACAACGCGACGGCGAGCACGACCCGCGTCGGAGGTCGGTAGGCCGTCGCGAGCTCGTCCGCGGCGTCCACCATCGCCTTGGCGTCCTGGTACTCCTTCGACTCCTTGTTCGTGAACCCGTACTCCTCGGGCTCCGCGCCCCGGTCGAACTGGTAGACGTCCACGATGACCGCGCGCGCGCCCGCGGCGCGGAACCACTCGAACGCGTTCGCGGTCACGAAGAGCGGCCACGGCCACTTGTAGCCCAGCGGGTTGATCGCGGCGAGGTCGTCGCCGCGGACTTCGGCCAGCACGAGGTCGGGGTCCGGCTTCCGCTGCCCCATGAACGCCTGCGTCCGCGCGTCCACGATGCGCCACTCGAGGCCCGTGAACGCGTTCGTCGGCCGGAGCGCGTACAGCGCCGCCGCGACGCCGAGGCCGATGAGCGCCCCCATCAGCGCGGCGACCCGCGCGGGCGTGGTCTGCAGGCGCGGCGCCTTCTTGCCCACTAGGGCACCGCCACCCGCAGGAGCCCGCCGAGGCGGCTCGAGACCACGACCGCGGTGGGCTTGCTCGCCGCGTCGACCCAGAGGTCGAGCGTGCGCGACGACGCGCCGCCGACGCCGTCCACGAGGCGCGCGCGCCCCTCCTTCACGGGGAGCGGGACGCCGGGCTGGCCGGGCCCGGGCACCTCGACCGCCGCCAGCACGGCGGCGCCGTCGAGGCCCACGAGGTCCGGCGGCACGAGGCCGTGGCGGCGGGCCCACGCGGTCGCGGTCGGCATCATGCTCCGGTTCTCGACGACCACGCGCACGCGCCGCGCGCCGCCCGCCGGCGCCTGCTCGACGACGCGCACGTCGAGGTCGGGCACCGCGCTCGCGTGCTCGAGGGTGAACAGGCAGTTGCGCACGCAGAGGTCGGGCAGGAAGTCGACGGGCGTCGAGCGGATCGTGTAGCGCCGCCAGCCGCCCAGCTCGACCTCGCCGTAGGTCGGGTGCTTCACCTTCTTCCAGCGCACGAAGCCCGCGCCGTGCAGCGCCACGTCGTTCCAGCGCAGCGCCTCGAGGTCGCCGCCGACCACGGAGGTCCCCCACCCGAAGAGGCCCCAGAGCTCGTTCGTGAACGACGGCACGCCGAGCGCGTGCGCGGTCCACTCGACGAACCCGCCCCACACCTGGTAGAGCTCCTCGCGGATCTGCATGTAGCGGTAGCCCGGCAGCAGCAGCTGCCCGCGGCTCGCCAGCTCGTCGTAGAGCCGCTTGTCCTCCGCGGGGAAGTCGGCCTCGCGGTCGGTCCGCGCGGCCGGCGGCCGCAGGATCATCCGCCCCGCGTTGTGGTAGCTCTGCACCGCCGCGATGCGCGGGTGCGCGAGCACCCAGAGCGCCGTCGCGCGCGTCTCCGGCTCCGACAGCGGGTACGGCCCGCCGCCGCCCTGGACCGCATCGGGGCGCCACTCGCACGGGAAGTTGCGGTTCGGGTCGACGCCGCCGGGCCCGTCCTCGTTCACGCGCCCGTCGCCATCCTCGTCGGTCCCCTCCGCGCCGAGGATCCGCCAGCGGCCCTTCTCGCCGGGCTTCGCCGGGCGCATGAGCCGCGCGTCGCGCTCGTCGTCGACGAGGTCGCCGTTCGGGTCGGCGATGCGCATCGTGAGGATGTCGCCGTCGCCGTCCACGTCGTCGGGGCCGTCCTCGTCGACGCGGCCGTCGCGGTCGTCGTCGACGGGCCGGAGCACGCGCCGCGGCGAGTGCTCGTCGTTCGGCTGGTGGAGGAACCGCTCGCGGGCGTCCGGGTTGACGCACGGCGCGACGTGGAACGTCACGCGCTTGAGCAGCGCGCCGATCCACGGGTCGGCGTCCTTGCGCTCGAGCAGGTACTTCACCGTGAACAACGCGACCTCGGTGCACTGCACCTCGTTGCCGTGCGTGTTCCCGTCGATGTACATCGCCGGCCGGTCGTCGATCGCGCGGGGCCCCGAGGGGTCGAACACCGAGATCACCCACAGGGGGCGGCCCTCGCGGCTCGCGCCCATGCTCTCGAGGCGCGTGAACAGCGGGAACGACGCGTGGATCGTCTTCAGCGCGCTCTCGAGGGCCGCGCCGTCGTAGTAGCGGTCGAACGTGATCCCGACGAGCGGGCGCGACGGGTCCTCGGCGGCCGCGGGCCGCGCCGGGGACAGGGCCGCGGCGAGGGCCGCGACGACGAGGGCGGCACGACGACGGACGCGGCTCACGGCAGCCTCCCTTCGGCGGTCGCGACGCCCGCGACGCGGTGCGTGGCGGTGGCGACGCCGAGCGGGCCGGGCCCCGCGCGCCGGACGAGCCACTCGGTCGGCGCCGAGACGCCCCCCGCGGGGAGCGTGCCGAGCCCCACCGACCTCGGGCCCGCGAGCACCTCGACGCCCTCGGCCGGCGCGAAGTCGAGCCGCACCGGCGTCGCGCGCGCCGCGCGCTCGGCGCGCACCGTGTCCGTCGCCGCGCCGCCCACGTTGTCGACGCGCACCTTCAGCGACGCGAGGCCCGCGCCGCGCGCGGTCACCTCGACGCGCACCGCGAGCCGCGGCGCGAACGCCGCGTGGACCGACGGCACGCGCATCACGCGGCGCACCGCTTCGGGCAGGAGGTCGGCCGGCGGCTCCCACCGCGTGAAGCGCTTCCAGCCGCCCACCTCGACGGTGCCGAGCTGCGGGTGCGCGACCTCGTGCCACGGCACGAAGCCCTTCCCGCCGAGCACGCGGTCGTTCCAGAGCAGCCAGTCGACCTCGTCGGGGTCGTGGCGGTCGCGCGCGCTGCCCGCCTCCTTCGCGATGCGCCACACCGGGACGCGCAGGGCCGGGACGCCGAGGTGGCGCGCCGCCCAGTCGAGGTCGCTGCCGCGGTTCTCCGACGCGCCGGGCCGCTCCGACGCCTTGCGCAGCTCGACGCCGCCGGCGGCCTCGCGCCACGGGCCCGCGAGCCGGCCGTAGAGCGCGTCGTCGGCGTCGGCGTCGTTCCCGCGCTCGCTCGCGCGCTCGAGCCGCGCGCCCTCCGACGTGAACGCGTACCAGCCGACCAGCGCCGGCGTGTCCCACGACAGGTCGAGGAGCGCCTTCGCCTCGGGGGCGCTGCCCGGGAACGGCCCGTCGCCCGGCCACGCGCCCATCTCCTCCCACACCCCCATCAGGTTGCGCGCGAGGTCGGTGCCGGGCGGGTCCTCGTTGACGTCGCCGTCGCCGTCGTCGTCCTTGCCCTCCTCGACCGGACGCGTGAAGCTGGCGGCGCGGCGCGCGTCCGTGCCCGCCTCCTTCATCGCGCGCGGGTCGCCCAGGGCCTTGCCGTCCTTCGGCGGGGCGTCGTCCGCGACGAACGGGCCGTCGGGCGCGCGGCGCCGCATCGACACGACCTCGCCGTCGCCGTCGAGGTCGTCGGGGCCGTCCTCGCCGGCGCGGCCGTCCTGGTCGCGGTCGACGTCGGGTCCGCCCAGCCGCGGCTTGCCCTCGAGAAACGCGGCGAGCGCGTCCGGGTTCGGCGCGGGGATCACGAGCCACCCGACCCGGTCGTCCGGCGGCGGCGGCGCGGCGCCGCCCTCGGCCGGCGTCACGTCGGGGAGGGTCGCGTCGGCGAACGCGATCGCCGCGACGGTGCCCGCCGCATCGCGTGCGCCGAGCCCGCCGTGCACGAGCACCTGCGGCGCGGCGTCGGGGCCGATGCGGAGGACCCACAACGGGCGCCCGCCGGCGCTCGTGCCGTACCGCTCGACCCGGGCCTTGCGTGCCCCCCACGCGGGCCGCGCCGCGATCGCGTCGAGCGCCGCCTTCACCTCGTCGGGCGTGCGGTACCGCAGCGGCAGCCCGGGCCGCCCGGTGGGCGAGACCGGGCCCGCGTCGGCGGGCGGGGGCGGCGGCGGCTCGGCCATCGCCGGCGCCTCCGCCATCGCGGGGGGCGGCGCGTCCATGGCCGCGGCATCCGGCGCCATCGCCGGGGGTTCGGCCATCGCCGGGGGCGTCTCCATTGCCGGCGGCTCGGCCATCGCCGGCGGCGCGTCCATCGCGGGCGGTTCGTCCATCGCCGGCGGCGTCTCGCCCATCGCGGGCGGCGGCGTCTCCATGGCGGGCGGCTCGGGCGCCTTCGGCGGCGGCTCGGGGGCCTTGGGCGGCGGTTCCGGGGCCTTGGGCGGCGGCGCGTCCTCCGCGACGACGGCCGGGATCGTGCCCCCGACGCCGGCGAGCAGGGACGCCACGAGCAGGATGGACGGGAGGACGGACCGCGGGCGCGTCGGCATGGCGGCGACAAGGTACCCGGGAGGTGCCCGACGCTCCCGCTCCGAACCGCGTCCGGGTCGGCGGTGCCCGCATACTCGGGCCCCGGAGACCCTGCCATGCCCCCCGCCTCCCCCCTGACCGTGCGGGACGACGGTCCCGTGCGCGTCCTGACCCTCTCGCGCCCGGCCGCCGGCAACGCGCTCGACGCCGAGCTCGTGCGCGCGCTCGGCGCCGCCGTCTCGGACGCCGTCCACGCCGCCGAGGTGCGCGCGATCGTGCTCGCGGGCGACGGGGCCGACTTCTGCCGCGGGTTCGACGTCGCCGCGCTCGCCGCCGCGTCGGCCGCGGGCCGGCTCGAGGAGTTCTTCGAGCGGCTGTCGCCGGTCCTGCAGCAGGCCGTGCTCCGGCTCGCCGAGGGCCCGAAGCCGACGATCGCCGCCGTCGCGGGCGTCGCGTCGGGCGCGGGGTTCGACCTCGCGCTCGCGTGCGACCTGCGCGTCGTCGCCGACGACGTGGCGTTCTCGACGGGGTACGCGACGCTCGGCCTCGTGCCGGTCGGCGGCGCGCCGCACCACCTCGTCCGCCTCCTCGGCGCCGCGCGCGCGCGGGCGCTGCTGCTGCTGCCGGACCGCGCCGTGACGGCGGACGAGGCGGTGCGTCTCGGCCTCGCCGTCGAGACCGCGCCGCGCGCGGCCGTGCTCGCGCGGGCGCTCGCGCTCGCGCACCGCGTCGCCGCCGGGCCGGCCACCGCGCTGCGGCTGGTGAAGCGGCTCCTCGCCGAGGACGCGACGCGCAGCCTCGGCGACGCGCTCGAGGACGAGACGACGTCGCAGCGCGTCGCGCTCGCCGACCCCGACGCCGCCGCGGGCCTCGCGTCGGCGGTGGCCGGACGGCCCCCGTCGTTCCCCAGCGCCGGAACTCCGCCCCGCGGACCTGTGTCGAAGTAGTCGCCCCGTCGCCCACGCCCCCGGGAACCGCCATGTCCACGCCCCGCCTCGCGTTCGCCCTCGCCCTCGCCGTCGCCGCCGCGGCCTTCGCCGGGCCCGCCGCCGCCGACGAGCTGTATGCCACCGTGGACCACACGGCCGCCCCCGGGGAGCGCGCCCTCGTGCACGTGCGCGCGGACCGCGCGGGCCCGGTCGCGATCGCGGCCTACCGCGTGGACGGCGCCGGCGCGCTCCTCGGTCACGTGGACCTGCGCGACGGCGCGCTCGCCTACGCGTCGCTGCGGCCCGCCGTCGCGGCCGCGCGCGCGAAGGCGGGGAAGCCCGCGCCGGCCGGCGTCGGGCCGCTCGACGGGAACGGGACCACGCCCGCCGGCGTCGAGCTCACGTTCGTCGCGGCCGCGACGGGCGCGCTGAAGGCGCCGACCGCGCCGCCGGCCGAGGGCGCCGCGCCCGCGTTGCCGTCGGCCACGATCGAGGTGCCGCTGCCCGCGGCCGGCCTCTACCTGCTCGAGGTGAGCGACGGCCGGTCGGTGACCGGCGTCGTCGCGCTCGTGTCGCGCCTCGCGCTCGTCACGAAGCGCGACCCGAAGGGCCTGCTCGCGTTCTGCGTGGACCGCACCACGGGGGAGGCCGTCGAGGGCGCGAAGGTCGAGGTGCGGCGCGGCGTCGCCGTGCTCGCGTCGGGCACGACGGACGCCGAGGGCCTGCTGCGGCTCGACGCGACGCTGCCCGCGACGGCGGACGTGACCGCGTCGTCCGCCGACCACCTCGCGTTCGGCACCGACACCTATTACCCCGCCGACGTGGCGGACCGCCGCGTCCACGTCGCGACGAGCCAGCCGGCCTACCGGCCCGGCGAGCGCGTCGAGGTGAAGGGCATCGTGCGCGCGTGGCGCGACGGCGCGTACGCGCTCGACGCCGACGTCGTCGAGGTCCTGGTGCGGTTCCTGGGCGCGGACGGCATGGAGATGGGCGCCGCGAAGGCCACGGTCTCGACCGACCTCGGCACGTTCGCGGCGGGCTTCGACCTCCCGGAGACGGCGCGGACCGGCGACGCGAAGGTCGTCGTCGACGTCGGCGCGAAGGCCTACGAGGCCCCCTACCGCGTCGAGGCGTACCGCAAGCCGACGTTCGAGGTGCTCGCGACGCCGACGCCCGCGCGCGTGCTGCCGGGCGGCGACCTCTCGTTCGACGTGAGCGGCGCCTTCTTCGAGGGCGGCCCGCTCGCGAACGCCCCGTTCACGTGGACGCTCACGTACCACCGCGCCACCCGCGACCTCTTCCCGACGGACGCGCTGGCGAAGCTCTTCTTCGCGAGCGAGCGCGAGGCGTTCGCCCCCGAGCCGGTCGCGCAGGGCGCGGGCACCCTCGACGCGGCCGGGCGCGCGCGCGTGACGGCGAAGGCGCCCACGAAGGGCGAGGACGGCTTCCTGACGCTCGCGATCGTCGCGACGGGCCCGGACCGCACGACCGCGGCGGGCAGCGGCACGGCGGGCTTCTCGGCGGCGCCGCTCGCCGTCGGCGTCCGCACCGACAAACACCTGTACGGCGTCGAGGCCACCGCGAAGGTCGAGGTCACCGCGGTCCTCGCCGACGGCAGCCCCGCCGCGGGCCGGGCCGGCGTCGTCACCACGTCGCTCGTGCGCGACGAGGCGGGCCCCGCCGGCGGCCCCGAGGAGCGCTTCCTCGGCTCGTACCCCGTCACCACGGGCCCGGACGGCCGCGTGACCCTCGAGGTGCCGTTCGCCGAGCAGGGCCGCTACGCCGTGGCGGTCGCCGTGCCCCGCCTCGCCACCGAGCCCGCGGGCCCGCCGGCCCACGCGGTCGTGCACGTCTGGGTCGTCGGCGACCGCGCCGACGTCGGGTTCTCCGGCGACCACCTCGAGGTGATCGCCGACCGCGACACGTATGCCGTGGGCGACGTCGCGCGCCTGCTCGTGTTGTCGCCCGTCGGCGCGCGCCCCTTCCTCTCGACCGTCGAGGGCGCGCGGCTCCTCGCGTGGGACACGGTGGCCCTCGGCGGCACCGACGCGCGCGGCGCCGCGCACGTCGTCGAGGTGAAGGTGACGCCGGCCCACGTGCCGAACGCGTACGTCGGCGTGGTGCTCGTCGACCACGGCCACGTCCTCGCCGCGGAGAAGCTGCTGCGCGTGCCGCCGGTCGACCGCGTGCTCGTGCCGACGGTGACCGCGGCGAAGACCGAGCTCGAGCCCGGCGAGGTCGTCCCCGTCACCGCGACGGTGACCGACGCCGCCGGCGCGCCCGTCGCGGGCGCCGAGGTCGCGATCGCCATCGTCGACGACGCGCTCTACGCGCTCTACGCCGACCCGTTCGCGCCGCTCGCCCCGTTCTTCCACCCGGTCCGGCGCAACGACGTGCGCACCGGCGGCGCCGTCGACCTCGCGTCCGTCGGCTGGGCCGTGCGGGCCGAGGTCGAGAAGAAGCGCGACGAGCTGCAGGACGGCGACGGCCGCGCCGCCGGCGCGGACGCGCCGGAGCCGAACGCCGCGCCGCGGCCCGCCCTGTCGGCGGGCGCGATGCCGCCGGCCGCCGCGCCCGGCAGCCCGCCGGCACGGGACGCCGACGGCGGCACCGGGTCGCCCCGCGAGGGAGGGCCCGCCGCCGGCGAGCGCGAGCGGAGCCTCGACGACGGGGAAGCGCCCAAGAAGGCCGCGGCCCGCGAGGACTCGGAAGGCCCGCTCGCGACCCGCGCGGACTTCCGCACGTCGATCTTCTGGGCGCCGACGCTCCGCACCGGCCCGGACGGCCGCGTCGACGTCGGCCCCGTCACCATGGGCGGCTCGTTGACGCGCTGGCGCGTCACCGCGCACGCCGTCGACGCCGGCACCCGCGTCGGCACGTCCACGACGACGCTGCGGACCGTGAAGCAGGTCGTGACGCGCGTGACGCTGCCGCGGTTCCTGCGGCGCACCGACCGCGTGGTCGCGCCGTGGGTCCTCCACAGCCTCCTCTCGACCGACGCCGCGGCCGAGGGCGTCGTCTCCGCGACCGGCGTCGAGCTCGGGGGCGCGCGCACGACCACCGAGACGCTCCGCGCCGGCGCCGTCGTGACCCACGACGTGACGCTCTCGGCGCCGCGCCTCGGCAAGGCGTCGGTCCGCGCGGAGCTGCGCACCCAGGCCGGCGGCGACGCGTCCGTCGCGACGCTCGAGGTCCTGCCCCAGGGCGTGCCCTCGTCGCGCGTCGCGACGGCCAGCGTCGAACGCGGCCGCCTCGAGCTGCCGCCGCTCGCCCTGCCGCCCACGGCCGAGGCGGGCACCGCGCGGCTCGTGGTGTCGGTCGTGCCGAGCGTCGCGCAGGCCGTCGGCGCCGCGCTGCCGTACCTCGCGGACTACCCGTACGGCTGCACCGAGCAGACCATGAGCCGCCTCGTGCCGGTCGTCGTCGCGAAGGCGGCCCACGACACGTTCGGCGCCGCCCCCGCCGCGCCCGGCGCCGACCTCGTGAAGCAACTCGACGCGGGCCTCGCCCGGCTCCGCGCGCTGCAGCACGCCGACGGCGGCTTCGGCTGGTGGGAGCAGGACGCGTCGGACGCCTACATGACCGCGTACGTCGTCCACGGCCTCACGCGCGCCGTCGCGGTGATGGCCGACCCCGCGCCCGCGCACGCGATCCTCGACCGCGCGACGCCGTGGCTCGTCGCCCACGTGAAGGCCGGCGCGAACCCCCTCGACCCCGTCGAGCAGTGGGTCCGCATGGCGCTCGCCGACGCCGACGCCGTGACCGACGCCGACGTCCTCCCCGACGGCGTCCTCACGGACGGCCCGGCCGACCGCATCGCCGGCGCCGTCGAGCCCATGACCGCCGCGTTCGCGATCCGGGCGTGGGCCGCGGCCGGGGCGCCCAAGCGCGCCGCGTCGTGGCTCGCGGTCCTCGACGAGAACGTCACGCGCGACGCCGCCGGCGTGCGCTGGGCGGGCCGCGGCGCGCCCGGCCGCTGGTCGTCCGACCCCGTCGAGACCACCGCCTGGGTCGCCGGCGCGCTCCTCGCGCTCGACCCGAAGCACCCCGACCTCGCGGGCGCCGTCCGCTGGCTCCTCGCCGCGCGCGCCGGCGGCGACCACTGGCAGAGCACCCGCGACACCGCCGCCTGCGTCGCCTTCCTCACGCGCTACGCCGCGGCGAACGACGACCTCGGCGTGGACCGCCGCGTCGACCTCGAGCTCAACGGCCTGCCGCTCAAGGCCGTGATCGTCACCGCCGCCGACGCGTTCGGCGGCGCCGGCGTCCTCGAGCTCGGCGACGCCGAGCTCCCCCAGGGCCCCATCCGCCTCACCGCGACGAGCCAGGGCCCGGTCACCGTCACCGCCGCGCTGCGCTTCACCGACACCGGCCCCGCCATCGCCGCCGCCGACGCGGGCTTCACCGTCTCGCGCACCTGGTGGCTCCTCGAGACGAAGGACGCCGGCGGCAAGGTCGTCACCACCCGCCGCCCCGTCACCGAGACCGTGCCCTCCGGCGCGCTGCTCGAGGTCGACGTGACCGTCACGACCTCCACCGCCCGCGAGCTGGTCATGGTCACGAGCCCGTTCGTCGCGGGCTTCGAGCCCGAACGCGACCTCGGCACCGTCTACGCCACGCCCGTGAAGGAGGCCACGCCGACCGCGCACGCCGAGACCCGCGACGACCGCGCCGTCTTCTTCGTCACGCGGCTCGCCCCGGGCACGCACGTCTTCCGCCACCGCGTCCGCGCGGTGCACGTCGGCGCGTTCACCGCGCTCCCGGCCTCCGCCGAGCTCATGTACTTCCCGACGGTCGCCGGCCACAGCGCCGGCGAGGCCTTCGAGATCCGCCGCGACGGCGCCGCCGGCGCCGAGAAGGGACGCTGACATGCGCCGCCTCGCCCTCCTCCCGCTCGCCGCGGCCGCCCTCGCCGCCGCGCTCGTGTCGTCCGTCCGCGCGGAGCCCGCCCCGCGCGCGCTCAAGGTCCGCATCGAGTCGCCGCGCGGCGGCATGACCTCCGAGCGCATCGTCGCCGTGAAGGGCCTCGTCGAGGGCCTCAACGAGGGCCGCGCCACCCTCGTCGTCAACGGCATCCCCCTCTCCGTCGCGATCGCGGCCGGCCGCTTCGAGCAACCGCAGGTCCTCGCGCCGGGCCTCAACACGCTGCGCGCCGTCGTCACCCGCGACGGCGTGGACGCCTCGGACGAGGTCGCCGTCTTCGCGCAGGTCCCCGCGAAGGACCTCCGCGTCACGCTCACCTGGGACACGCCGGGCACCGACGTCGACCTCTGGCTCACGGGCCCCGACGGCGAGAAGGTCTTCTACGGCAACCGCGCGGGCAAGGCGGGCGGCACGCTCGACACCGACGTCACCACCGGCTTCGGCCCCGAGACGTACACCCAGGCGCGCACGCCGAAGGGCACGCTGCGCGTCCAGGCGCACGCCTACCGCATCGATCGCCCGACCCGCGTCGAGCTGACGACCGTCCGCTTCGAGGGCACCCCCGACGAGGACCGCCGTACCTTCCGCGCGGTCCTCCTCCGGACCGGCGACGTCGTCGAGGTGGGCGAGGTCGTCACTCGCTAGGGTCGTAACCTTCGCCTTTACAAAGGCTTACGGCGACCCACGGGACCGCGAGGCCCGGCCGCCGCCGGGTCGGTCCCCCCGGGGAACCTCCCTGTCCCCCCCCACCCCTACCCTGGGTTCGTTCCCCGGGAGGCTCCTTCCATGACGAAGACGCTGCTCGAAGGGATGGTCCGGCGCGAGATCGGCACGATGGCCTTCGTGGTCCTCGGGTTGGTGTTGGCGCTGGTGCTCTAGCGGCTGCGGCCGCTGGGGCAATGGTTCGCGCTCTTTCGGTTCCTGCTCGTTTCGTCTGCATGCGTCCCCTGCGGGACGCGCCACGTCGCCTGCGCGACGTGTCCACGACATTCCGGGTCCGCGAGGCTGTCTCGTCGGTCGCCGTCCTCACCCGTCGGCCCGCCCCTGGTCCGCGGACCCGCTTCAACTCTGCTCCCCCCTGAGTGCGGCGGGTACCCCCCTAAGACGGGTGTACCTGCCGCGCGTTCGTTTGGGGGCTGCGGAGCAGAGTTGAAGCGGATTCTCTGTTGCGGCGCTGTTCCGCAGGTGCCCGGTTAGGCGTCGATCATCGGAACGGGCGGCGAATCTGCCGAGTACGGCCCGTAGATCGAAACGACGCACGGCGCACCTGCGGGCGCCGCCGGAAGCGACGCCTCCGACCTGCGTGCGGCGGGTACCCCCCTAAGACGGGTGTACCTGCCGCGCGTTCGTTTGGGGGCTGCGGAGCAGAGTTGAAGCGGATGCTCCCTTGCGGCGCTGTTCCGCAGGTGCCCGGTTGGGCGTCGAGGATCGGAACGGGCGGCGTATCTGCCGCGAGCGGCCTGTAGATCGTAACGACGCACGCCGCACCTGCGGGCGCCGCCGGAAGCGATACGGGTCGCAGTTCGAGCCCCTGCTCCACGACCCGGAAAGGTCGGTCCCTCTTCACTCCAGAGCGGGAACGCGACGTTCATCGCGGTCCGCGGCGTATCTGCCGCGAGCGGCCTGTGGATCGGAACGACGAACGGCGCACCGGCGGGCGCCGCCGGAAGTGACGCCGCAGAACTGAGTGCGGCGGGCGAGAGAGGGACGTCAGCGACGAGGACGGGACGGAGGGTCGCGGAGCTCGACGCCGGCGCGGTAGACGACGAGGTCGCAGGAGCGCGTGCGACACCAGGCGTCGATGAAGGCCTGCACGCCAGGCATCGTGCGCGGATCGGGACGCGCACGGTCGGTGACGAGGAAGAGCTGGCCGGCGTCCACCGCGTCGAAGAAACCACCGATGCGGTCGGGACGATGCTCGTCGGGACCGAACCCCATGAGCCAGAGACACTGGAACGACGCACAGTGCATCGGCCGGCTCGCGTGCACGCGACAGCCGACGCCGAGCTCGAGATGGAGACACGGCGCGTCCGGCGGCTTGTGCAGCTCCGGATACTCGGGCCACTCGATCGACGGCAACCGACAACAGAGATCACACGAACCACAGACCCGACGCTGCGCCGCGTCGTCGCGCGCGGGCGCGACCGACGAGGACGCCGGCCGCGCCGGCGCGGAAGGCCGCGGATCGCGAGCAGGCCCCGAGGGAGGACGGCCCGCGCCGGAGGAAGGCGGACGGACGCCGCCCGCGGCCGGCGAAGCGGCCGGAGGCGACGGCGGATACGGACGACGCGGAGGCACGTCGCGCGGAGGACGACTCGAAGGGCCGGAGCCCGAAGGACCGTGGGGACCGGACGGCGGACGCGTCATCGGAACGATGGTACGCGCCCCCCGCCCGGGCCTCGCGTCCCCGCACCCCCCCGACCGGCACCGGAGAGAAAGGGCAGAACCCGGAAGCACCGGAAGGTCCGCCAGGCATCGGAGCGCACCGGATCCGGAAAGACCCGGGAGCACCCGGAAGGACCCGGAGAGCACCGGTGGGCACCGGAAGGCCACGGCAGGCCGCGGCAGACCGCGGCCAGGCGAGGCCTCAGCGCCAACGGGCCAAGGCGTCGGCGTCGGCCCGCGTCGCCAACGCGTTCATGCGGGCCTCCACCTCGAGCCGGACCGCCTCGAGCCCCGCACGGTCGAGCGACGGGTCCACGTGGATCGGACCGTCGGCCCGCACCACCGCGTTCGCCCACGGGCGCGGGACGTGGAACTTCGCCCACGAACGCCGCAGCTCGCCCGGCGGCGACCACGAGGTGCGCAGCAGCCAGATCGGCAGGCCCGCGTCGCGCGCGACGAGGAGCCCGCCGGGCTTCAGCACGCGCGCGGGCGGCCGCGGGCCGTCCGCGACCACGACCACCGAGGGCGGCGCCTCGCCCCGCGAGAGCCGCGAGAGGCGGAGCAGCCCGGCCGCCCCGCCGTCGCGCGACGAGCCGCGCGCGACCTCGCGGAAGCCGAGGCCGAGCGCCGCGGCGGCCGCCAGCCCGCCGTCGCGCGACGGGCTCGCGAGCGCGACGATCCGGCGCACCCGCGACCAGCGCGAGAGGTAGCCGAGCGACGCGACGAAGTCCTGGTGCCAGCAGAGGAACACCGCGGGCTTGCCCGACGCGAGGAAGGCCACGAGGCGCGGGTCGCGGTCGAGCAACGAGCCCGCGATCAGGGTCGCGCGGAAGGGCCGGATCGCCGTCGCCACCAGCGTGGCGAGGGCGCGGCTGCCGAGGAATCGCTTGGCCGGTCGCACGCGCGCACCCTACCCGGCCGTCACGGCCCTTGCGCGAGTCGCCGCGCCCGCGCCGACCTCGGCGCCACCTCGAGGACCGCCCGCGCCGCCGCGCGCGCCTCGTCGGCGAACCCGGCGTCGGCGAGCGCCTGCGCCGCCGTGATCCGCGACCGCGCCTCGGCGTCCGGTCGCGCGAGCACCGCGCGGGCCCGCGCCGCGGCGCCCTCGGGGTCGTCGCCGCGCGCGCCGTCGAGCGCCCAGAGCGACGCGCACTCGTCGCGCATCCACGCCGACAGCCGGTCCGTCGGGTCGTCCTCGGCGAGGTCCTCGAACAGGGGCAGGGCCCCGGCCCACGCGTCGATCCCGGCCGGGATCCACCGCGCGAACGCGCGCCGCTGCTTGCGCGTGCGCTCGACGCCGGCCGCGAACGCCGCCGCGTCGGCGGGCGGCGACGTCAGCAGCGCCGCCGGGTCGTCGCCGACCCCCGCGACCCACAGCAGGTTGCGCGACGCCGACCCCGTGTACTGCGAGCGCGCGGACGCGAACTCGAGCCGCGGACGGTCGTCGGTGTTCACCGGCCCGTCGCCCGCGAGCACCCGCACGCGCCGCGGCCCCGCCGCGAGCAGCCCGAGCAGCCGTCCGGGCGACGCGAGGCCGAGCCGGCGCAGGTCGTCGCCGACGCGGCCCGTCATCCGGCGCGCGAGCGTCGCCTCGTCGACGCGCAACCCGCCGGGCCGCGCGGCGAGGATCACGAGGTCCGGGCCCGCCACGAACACGGCGACGTCGAACCGCCGCGCGAGCGTGCGCAGCACCATCGCGACGTCGTCGATCTCGAGCTCGTACAGCGGGAGCCACTGGCAGACGATCCCGCCCGGCGCGAGCCGCCGCTCGAGCGCCGCGTAGTGCTCGTCGGTGTAGAGCTCCGCGCTGCCCGCCGCCGCGGGGTGGATCGGGTCGCTCGTGATCACGTCGTACGGCGCGTCCGCCGCGTTGAGGCCGTGCCGCCCGTCCACGACGTGGAGCGTCGCGCCCGGCGGCAGCCCGCCCCCCACGTCGCGGAAGAACTCGGCCCCGCGCACGACGGCGGCCTCGAGCTCGAACACGTCGAGCCGCTCCGGCGCGTGCGCGGCCACCGACGTCGCCGTGATGCCGGTCCCGAGCCCCACGACGGCCGCGCGCCGCGGCGCGGGGTGGAACAACATCGGGAGGTGCCCGAGCAGCCCGAGGTGCATCCGGTCCGTCGGCGACGCCGAGGCGACGATCTTCCCGTCCACCCAGAGCTCCGTCCGCCCGTCGCGCGCGCGCACGACCACGGTCGACGCGCGCCCCTCCTCGAACCGCAGCGCCGGCGCGTCCGCGGGGTCGGTCCAGAGGGGGTCGAAGGTGGCCCCCACCGCGTCGCGGCCCGCGGCGTCGGGGAGCGGCACCGCGGCGCTCGCGAGCAACCCCACGGCGAGGCACGCGAGGCCCGCGCGCGCGCGACCGGCCGTCGCGCACGCCGCCGCGACGACGAGGAGGCCGGCGGCGGCGCGCAGCGTGCCCGCGGTGCCGAGCGCCGGGATCGCGACGAGGCCCGCGAGCAACGCGGCGACCGCGCTCCCCGCCGCGTTCCACGCGTAGACGACGCCGGACGCGGCCCCCGCGCGGTCGCGCGCGGGCGCCGCCGCGTGGACGAGCCACGGGAGCGCCGCGGCGGAGAGCGCGGCCGCCGGCCCGAGCAGCGCGATCGTGGCGACGGCCCGGATGCCGAGCAGGGTGCGCGGGTCGACGGGCCCGGCGGCCAGCGCGTCGCCGAGCACGTCGCCCGCCCACCGCGCCACCGGCAGCAGCAGGGGCACCAGCGCCACGACGGGGACCGCCGAGAGCGCGAGGACGACCGCGGGGCGCGCCCCCGCGGCCCGCGGCGCGCGCGGGCCGAACAGCGCCGTGCCGAGCGCGATGGCGACGAGGTACGCGCAGAGCACGGTGCCGAACGCGTACGACGTGGTGCCCAGCGCGGGCGTCAGCCGGCGCACCCACGCGACCTCGACCGCGAGGCCCGCGCCGCCCGCGAGCGCCGCGGCGACCTTGAGCGCGAGGGGCACCGTCGCGGCGGACGGCGGCGGGGTCGGGGCGGGCGGCGCGACGGCCACCGGGCCTCGCCGTCCCCCGAGCCCGACCGCGGCCAGGAGCGCGACGCCCGCCTGCGCGGCGGCGGCGACCGCGATCACCGCGCGCGTGCCGAGGGCCTCGAAGCCGAACGCCGTCGGCCACGCGACGCCGACGACCGCGCCCACCGTGTTGACCACGTAGAGGCGGCCGAGGATGCGCGCCGCGCGCTCGCCCACGGGGTCGACGCAACGGACCGCCGCCGGCAACGACACGCCGAGCGGCGTCATCGCCGCCGCGCACAGCAGGACGACCGCGAGCAGGCGGACCCCCTCGGGCGCGGCGCCGAGCGCGCCGCCGGCCGCGTCGACGACGCGCGGCAGCGCGAAGGCGACGACCGCGCCGCACGCCTCCGCCGCGGCGAAGAGCCGGCCGGGGCGCGCGACGCGGTCGGCCCGCGGGCCCCCCAGGCGGCCCCGAGGGCGAGGCCGGCGAGGGCGCCGGCGACCACGGCGGCGGTGGTCGCGGGGCCCGCGCCGACGACCGGCGTGAAGAGCCGCGGCCACGCGGCCTCGTGCGCGAGCGCGGCCCCGCCGCTGACCGCGAGCAGCGCGCCCAGGAGCAGGGCGCGCAGCAGGGTCCGGGAGCGGGACGGGCCCGGCGTCACGGTCGGCCGGCGACCTCCCGGACGAGGGGCCGGGCGGCCGCCACGCGGCCTACTTGTTCACGCGGTCGAGGAACTCGCCCGACTCGGTGCTCACGCGGACGATGTCGCCGATGTTGATGTGCATCGGGACCTTCAGGACGAGGCCCGTCTCGACCGTCGCCGGCTTGAACGTGTTGTTGACCGTGTTGCCGCGCATGCCGGGCTCGGTCTGGGTGATCTTCAGCTCGACGCTCGACGGGAGCTGGATCGTGACCGGCGTGCCCTCGTGGAACGACACGTCGATGCGCGTGTTCGTCGGGACGAAGTTCATCGCGTCGCCGAGCAGCTCCTTCGGCAGCGAGAACTGCTCGAAGTTGTCCACGTCCATGAAGACGGGGCCCGTCGGCTCGTCGTAGAGGTACTCGCAGGTCCGCTTGTCGAGCCAGGCCTGGTCGATCGTGTCGGTCGAGCCGAACCGCTCGGTGATGGCCGTGCGCGTCTTGAGGTTGCGCAGCTTGGCCTGCACGAACGCGCGGAGGTTGCCCGGCGTGCGGTGGGTCACCTCTTCCGCGACCCAGAGCTGGTCGCGGTACATGACGATCATGCCCTTGCGGAGGTCGTTGCAGTTCATCGGCGGAGTTCCTGGTCGAAGGCGGCGAAGGTACCGCGGCGCCGCCGGGAGGCCAGCCGAGGCACGGGGGCACCCCCGGGAACGACGCCGCCCCCCGCGGGGCGGCCGCGGAGGGCGGGACGGGGCGGGGCGGGCCCGCGGCCGGCGGACGCCGGCGCGCGCGGCCCGCCGCGTGGTCAGCGGATGTCGGCGGACGACCGGATCCGCGTCCGGTTCGCGTACTTGACGGTGAAGGACCGCAGCCAGGGCGTGTTCTTCCACTCGTTCTCGAAGACCAGCTCCGACGGGTCGACGCCGGCCGCCTCCTGGTTGCGGTAGGCGCCCCGCAGGTACAGGAAGTACATGCGGAACTCCGCCGTCGAGGCCTCGACGCCCAGCGCGTTGACCTGGTCCGGCAGCTCGGAGCCCGGCTTGTCCACGACGTAGAGCCAGCGGCGCGGGTCGGCCGCGGCCTCGGCGGGCAGCGCGCGTCCCTCGCGGAGGTCGACGATCCGCTCGGAGTCCCACGGGACCCCCTCGTCGAACCGGACGAGGCAGATCAGGTCGGCCTTCGACGTGTCGCGGCTCCGGGCCCCGCGACGGTCGCGGTCGGCGCCGTCGACGGCGACGCGGCCCTCGAGCTGCTCGGTCCACCCGACGCCGACCCACCACGCGTCGCGCACGGTCTTCGCGAACTCGACGTAGGACGCCTCGGGGTGGTCGTGGACGCCCGCGAACGCGCCGGTCTGGGCCGTGCGCCGCAGCATCGCGCGGTCCCAGGGACGGAACGGCTGGAAGACGATCAGCTCGTCGTTGTCGTGCTGGATCGCCTCGGTGCCGTACCGGCCGCGGAAGAGCCCGCGCCCGCGGACCGTCGGGTCGGCGCCGAGCGCCTCGGGCATGACGAGCCCGTTCTCCGACATGCCCGTGTAGTGGATGATCTCGACGTTCTCGTCGCCGACGATGCGCGCCGCGCCCTCCTTCGGCCAGCCGCGCGTGCGGCCCATGGGGATCGTCGACGCGTCGCGGTTGAGCGTGCCCTCGACGAACGACACCCAGACGTCGGGGACGAACCGCGCCGGCGAGCCGGTCGCGTGGGCGCGCGCCTTCGTGCCCAGCGCGCCGCGACGGCAGCGCTCGAGGGTGATCGTGTCGGGGCCGTCGGCCCGCGTGCCGCGGTAGACGATCAGCTCGCCGTCGACGTCGAGCACGCCGCAGTCCTTGTCGTGGCCCTCGACGCCCTCGAGCGTCGTGGCCGGCGGCAGGGCGCGGACGATGATCTCCTTGTCGGTCTCGGTGAGGTTCTCGTTGTTGACGACGATGCCCGTCGGGATCGCGTTCTGGTGGCGCCAGACGTGGATCTCGTCGAAGAACGCGGTCACGACGGTGCCGCCGCCGACCTCGTTCTTGCCCCACACGACGTTGTCGCCGTGCTCGTCGGGCATCTCGGCCGACGGGAACTTCATCATGCGCGTGACGCCGCGGTAGTCGGGCTTGTAGAGCGTCCCGTCCGCGTCGACGTCGACCTCGTAGCGGTCGGCCTCGATGAACGTGCGCAGCGCCACCCACGACGACGACGCGCCGCCCGGGAGACCGTGGGACCAGCGGACGCGCAGCTGCTCGCGCTTCGGCGCGTCCTTGCCGGTCGAGAGCGTCACGACGTCGTTGAAGCCGGCGTGCGGGCCGCCGACGGGCAGGCCCGTCGCCTCGTGCAGCCGCAGGATGCGGAAGCAGGGCAGGATCAGCGACTCCTCGGTCGCGGACGAGTTCGCCGGGTGGCGGATGTCCACGGTGCCGTTGACGCCGCGGAACGAGAACACGCCCTTGCAGCTCGCGATCGTCGGGACCGTCGGGGCCGTGCCGCCGCCCCCGCCGCCGGCGCCCGGGTCCGCGGGCGGCGGGTCGGTCGGCGGGCGCCTGCCCGGCTCGGGCTGGTTGTTGCCGGGGCCGGTGCCGGGCGTGGGCTCGGTGCCGCCGCCGCCGGAGCTGTCCGGCGGGGGCTCGCGGCCGGAGCCGGGGCCCTGGCCGCCCATCGTGGGCGTGCCGCCCTGGGCGGGCGTCGAGCCGCCGCCGTCCGACGGCGCGGGCGACGGCGCGGGCGTGACCGGGACCGGGACGGGCTCGCCCCCGACCGGGAGCGGCACGAACGGGCCGCCGGCGCCCTCCGCGCGGACGGCGACGGGGCCGCCGGCGGGCGGCGCCCCGACCGCGGGCACCGGGGCCGCGACGGGCGTCGGCGGCGGGACCGGGGTCGTGGACGTCGCCGCCGGGACGCCGAGGTCGGCGGCCGTGGTGGGCGTGTCGTCGTACCGGAGCTTCTTCGAGAGCGCGAGGAGGTCGGGCTCGTTGTCGCGCACGAAGAGCACCGACGGCGCGGCCTTCTGCCGGTCGAACGAGTCGTAGGTGAAGACCTCGGTCTTGCCCTCGGGGTCGGCGGTGCCGACCGCGCAGCGCGGCCGCGTGTACGTGTCGTTGCCGCCGCCGCCGCCGTCGTAGGCGTACTTCGCGAGCTTCTGCTGGTCCACCGGGTTCATCGGGTCGAGGTAGTCGATGCCGCCGCGGCCCGCGTTGATGCCGAGGACCGAGATCGGGATCAGGTAGGCGGGCCAGACCTGCTCGCCGTTCGGCGTCATCACGCGCGTCGCGACGAAGTACGGCTGGCCGCCGTTCTGGTGGTTCGCCGTGCTCTGGTAGCGCGTGATGGTGAACGTGCTGCTCGAGCGGGTGTAGTAGACGACCTCCCAGCCGCCGATCTTCGGGCCGCTGTTCGTGCCGGTGCCGCCGCCGCCCGCGCCCCCGCCGGCCTGGCCGGGCGGCGTCGGGTCGAAGTCGCGCACCGCGAGGACCGCGAAGCCCTTGGAGTTGAACGCGTCCGCGAGCTGCTGCACGCTCGTGGAGCTGCTCGGGTCGGGGTTCACCGCCGTGAAGGTGAACTCGTTCGTGTCCTCCTTCACGCCGAAGAACTGCAGGCTCACGTTGTTGATCGTCACCGAGACCTGGTCCTCGGGGTTCGTCGCGGAGACCCCGACGTAGTTCCAGACCTCCCAGTTGAGCTGCTCGACGCCCGCGCCGCCGCGGCGGAGCTCGAGGGTGATCGGGTGCGAGTACCCGAGCCGGCGCACCGCGGTGCCCGTCGGCCACTCGCCCGCGCGCGTGCCGCGCGCCCCGCGGACGACCTCGGTGAACCCGTCGGCCTGGCGCTGGTCGTACTCGACGATCTCGGTGCCGATGACGAGGGCGCCCTCGGCCTCGAAGCCGTCGGTGTCCTCGACCGGGACCTGGTCCTGGTCCGACGACAGCGCGGCGGTCAGGTACGTGACGCCGATGCGGCGGCCGACGGCGATGCCGTCGACGAAGAGCTCCATCTGCGTCGCGTCGCAGCCGCGCACCTCGACCTGCAGGTGGTACCAGGTCTGCGGCTGGTACCCGAGGCGGGCGAGCGGGCACACGATCTCGGCGGCGCGCTGCTCGAGCGTGCCGTCGCAGACGCGCAGCACGAGCTCCTTGCCCTCGTCGCCGTCGCGCACGTACAGGGAGATGCGGTTCATGTCGCTCTCCTTGCCCGTGTCGAACGCGAACCAGTTGCCGTCGCTCCACGGCCGCATCCAGAACGACATCGTGAAGGGGTGGATGTAGGGGTCCTGGGCGTCGCCCTTGTTGAGCAGCTTCTTCACGCCCTTCTGGTACGCCCCCGACGCGGGCGTCCACCAGCCGTCGGCGTAGTACGACGTGTCGAAGTGCTCCTCGAGCACCGGCGAGCCCGGCAGCTTCAGGCGCGAGCCCTGCAGGCGCACGTCGCCGATGTCCACGCCGCGCTCGTCGCTCGGGTAGATCTTGCGCTCCACCATCTGCGGCGCGCGCGGGCGCGGCTGGATGCGCGGGAGCTTGTCGGTCACGTAGCCGACGTTGAACGGGTACGTCTCGACGTACTTGCCGCCGGCCCCGAGGGCCAGGCCGAGCTCGAAGTCGCTCTGGCTGTCGAGCACCCACGACGTCACGGCGTTCGCGCCGATCTCGACGACCTGCCGCAGCGCGGCCTCGGCCTCCTTCGTCCCGGCGGCGTCGTTGACGACGGCGCGGCCCTCGATGTGGTAGACGTCCTGCGTGCGGAAGCAGAAGTTGGTCGTGCCGAAGGCGAGCTCGCCGTCGTTCGGGTTGACCGCGTTCCGCGCGAGCGCGTAGACCTGCGCCTGCGTGAGCGCGTTCGTCGCGAGCAGCTCGTCGAGGAACTGGAGGAAGTCCTTCGTGTGGCGGAACGGGCCGGACTTGCGGCGCAGGTCCTCGCCCGCGACCTGGAGGTCGCCCTCGCGTCCCTTCACGATCTTGTCCGCGAGGTCCCACGCGACCGAGGCGGTGACGACGTCCTTGTCGGACTCGACGCCGCGCAGGCGCAGGCCCGCGAAGACGGCCGCGAGGACCTCGCGCGACGCGGTGTTGAGGTTGATCGGGTACGGCGCCATCGCCTGCACGACGGTCGCGCCGCCCTCGTAGCGGCGCCCCTCGGGCAGCTTCGAGGTCGTCGTGACGAGCACGTCGAGCTGGCCGCCCTTCTCGTCGCCGCGGGACAGGATCGTCGTGTAGTCGGTCTGCGTGCCGTCGGTGATCCGGACGAGCGTGTTCGGGTTGAGGTAGTAGGTGTGGCCGCCCAGCGCGGTCGCGTCGCGCACCTTGATCTGCTCGCCCGTCGCCTCGCCGGCCGACGCCGGGAGCTCCGCGAGCGAGGTCTGGCCCTCGAGGAACGTCTCCGTCGTCTCGCGGCGCGACCACACGGTGAGGAACTTCGACAGCGCCTCGAAGCGGTCGGCCTCGATGACGCCGCCGCCGCCCCACCGCTGGATGCTCTTCAGGTCGTCCACGGTCTCGAACGAGGTGAGCGTGCCCGGGTTCGCCGAGACGAGGTGCGTCGCGAGCTTGTACGCCGTGTAGTCCACGACGCGCGAGGCCTTCGGGTGCGTCACCGCGGGGCCGTTGTCCTTGAGCGGGGTGTCGCGCAGCGCGCCGCGCGAGCAGCCCTGGAACGAGCCGTCGCGGAACGTCGTGTACTGGATGACCTCGGCGCCGATGCGGATGTAGCCGCCGTCCTCGCGGAAGGCCGGCAGGCCCATGGCCGGGATCGGCATCACGTCCTGCACCGCGATCACGTTGGCGCCCGGGTCGACCTCTTCGGAGAGCGTCGCGGCGCCCAGCAGGTTGGCGATCAGGTCGGCCTTCGAGCCGTTCGGGTTCACGAGCGCGTTCGCGTCGCGGACGTCCCACGACCAGATCGAGCCCCGCGGGTTCGAGACGTTGCCGCCGGCGGACGCGACGAGGTCGCTCAAGGTCTTGCGGTACGACGGCGGCGGCAGGATCTCGCGGAGCGTGTCCACGGTGTCGTCGCCGAAGAGGCCGCCGGCGCCCTGCTGCTTCGCGGCCTGCTCCACGCCCGGGTGCGTCTGGTGGAGGTACGACGCGACCGCGCGCACGACGAGCTCGGCCTCGAACGCCGCGCGGTTGCGCGCCGCGGTCGACTGCGTGCGGTCGCGGCCCAGCTTCATCGAGACCACGAACGGGATCGCGATCATCAGGAGGGCCACGAGCACCGTGATCACCGAGAGGATCGCGATGCCGCGCGGCGCGCGGGCGTCGGGACGGACCATGGACGACTCCGGGACCCGGGGCGCGCGACGCGCCGGGGTCGGCCAACGGGGGCCACGAACGGGGGCGGAGGACGACGGACGGTACGCGGAGGAGGTCACGGGGTCATTCTCCCTGAAGGCCGCCCGTCGCGCTCGCCGGAACGAACGAGAAGGCGGCACCGTCGAACCAGACCCTCACCGGCGCCCGCTCGGCGCGGACCCGGACCACGACCGGCTGCCCGGCCCGGGGTCGCACCGCTTCGGCGGGCCACGGCAGGACGAGCGTCCGCGCGGCCCGGGGGGGACCCGAGTGCACCTGCGGGACCTCCCACGTGGCGGTCGCGCCGGGCACGCCCTCGACCTCGAAGACCACGCGGGGGAACGGGGTGTCGGGCAGCGGCGCCCCGCCGGGGCCCGCGAACCGGGGCTGGACCCGGACGAGGAGGCGGACCGAGCGGGCGTCGGCGGCCACCTCGTCGAGGGTCCACGCCAGCCGGGCCTGCCGATCGACCCCGAGGTCGAACCGCAGGGCCGGCGCGCCGCCGTCGCTCGGCCGCGCGCCGCCGTCGGCCTCGAGGACGGTGAACGACCGCGCCGACACGCGCCGGTCCGGCCGCGCCGACACCGGCGCGCCGCCGAAGAACTCGAGGTCGCGGAACAGGCTCGCGGCCGCGGCGCCCGCGGCGTCCCAGTCGCCGGCGCCGCCGCGGAGCGCGAGCCGGCCGGGCCCGCTCCACTCGCGGGGCTCGAGCCCCGGCGCGGTGAAGCGCACGCGCCCGTCGGCCCGCAGGGCGACCTCCGCCACGGTCGCGGCACCGAGCGCCACGTGGACCGCGCCGGCGGTCACCTCGAGGCGGCCCATCCCGGCCGCGCGGCCCGTGCCCGGGAGCAGCAGCACCGCGCCGCCCGTCGTCGCGCCGCCGGCGGCCACCAGGGCCTCGCCGCGCGTCAGCGCGAGGGCCGCGCGCTCGCAGCCGTCGCCGCCCGCCGGATCACACGCGACCTCCACCACGTCGTCGTCGCCGAGGACGACCCGCCCGCCGCCGGGCAGGGCCACCGCGACGCGTTCGCCCGCGTCGGGAGCCACGACCGCGCCGAACCCGAGCCGCTGCTCGCCGCCCGCCTCGAGGCGGCCGTCGCGGTGGAGCCGCTCGACGCCGGCCACGGTGATGGACGGGCGACCCGCGTCGCGCGACGCGAGGCCCGCCGCGAACCAGAGCGCCGCGGCCCCGGCCACGACGACGCCGGCCGCCGCGAGCGCCGCGCGCCACCCCCACCGGCCCGGCCCGGCGGCGAGCGACCGGCCCGCGGCGCGGCCGCGGACGCGCGCGCGGATCAGGGCGAGCGCCGCGTCGCGGACCGAAGCCGGCAGGGGCGCGACGGGCCGCGGCGCGGCCGCCGCCTCGTCGCGCGTCGCGACGACGTCGGCGAGCAGCGCGGCGGTGTCGGGATCGTCCGCCGCCGCGTCGAGGAGCGCCTCGTCGGCGGCGCCGTCGAGGTGGGCGGCGATCCGCGCGGGGTCGGACGCGGCCGGCGCCGACGCGCCCGACGCGGCGCCGGACCGCGCCAGCGCCTCGAACCACGCGGCGAGACGCGCATCGGCGTCGCGGGCGGCTTCGGGTGTCTCGTCGGTCATCGGCGCTCTCCACCCCCGGACGGCGCCGACCCGTGCGGGCGAGGCGCCATCCCATGTCCGGGACGAGCGGCGACGCGGCTCGGGCCGACGCCGACGCTCGTGTTCTGTCTAGGTGCGTCGGGGGTCCGACCGGACACCCCGGGCGCCGGGGGCCTTCGCCCCGACGTCCCTCCACTTGCAGAATACACGCGATGGGTCATGGCGTCGGGTCCACCCACCGCTCGAGGTGCGGGACGGCCTTCGCGAGGCGCGCCTTGGCCCGGTGGAGCAGCTGTCCGACGCTGTCGCGCTGCAGGTGCAGGACTTCGGCGATCCGCGCGTAGTCGAGGCCTTCGATGAACTTCATCGTGAGCAGGAGGCGGTCGCGCGGCGGCAGGGCGGCGAGCGCCTCGCGCAGCGCGGCGAGCCCGGCGGCGCGCTCCCCGGCCGACAACGCGGCCAGCGGGCTCACGGCGCGCGGGTCGGCGTGCCCTCCGCCGCCGTGCTCCTCGGCGTCGCCCTCGAGGGACACGGTCCGGCCCCCGCGGCGGAGCAGGCGCCCGACCTCCGTGCGGCAGATCACGCCGAGGTAGGTGCTCAGACGGAACTCGGGCCGGTAGCGGTGCAGCAGCTTGCGGTCGTGCGCGACGAGCGCGAGGAACACCGCGCTCGTCACCTCGTCGACGTCGGCGTCGGCGGCGACGCCGCGCCGGCGCGCGAGCATGCGCCGCGCGAGCGCCGCGACCAGCGGCCCGAACCGCGGCACGAACCGCGCCCACGCGTCGGCGTCGCCGGCCGCGCACGCGGCGACGAGCGACGCCTCGCTCTCCGGCGGCAGGCGGTCCGGCCCGACGGTCATTTGCCCGTCGTGACGACCGGCGCGGGGATGGGCTGGGTCGGGCGCGTGGCCTTCTTGAGGAAGAGGATGGCCCACGCGGTGTCGCAGAGGTCGCTCGGCGAGATCTCGCGCGCGCCGATCGCGCCCGTGCTCCAGCGCCCCTCGGGCTTCTGCTGCGCGAGCAGGAGCTTGGCGCCCTCGAGGTACCAGTCGTGCGCGCCGACGTGCATGCGCCCGGCGAACGCGGCGGCCCGCTCGAGGCCGTACAGGTAGTAGTAGTGCCACGCGGGCGCGCCCCGCGGCGGGTTGTGGTCGACCGCCCAGTTGGCGTCGAGCCAGGTGAACCCGTCCTGCACCGCGCGCCCCACCTTGCGGTCGAGGTCCTCGCTGTACCCGCCGTAGCGCGTGGGCTTGAGCAGCGCGTCGCGGCAGATCGCGAGCACCGCGATGGCCGCGGTCGTCATGCTGCCCGTCACGAGCTGGCTCGTCGGGTCGCCCTGGTACGACCAGCCGCGCGCGCGGTCGCCGCTGTCGACGGAGTACGTCTTCTCGCCGGGTTTGTCCGGCGGGATGACCCGTAGCATCTTCTTGCCGTCCTGCTGCTGCGTCGCGAGGCACCGCTCGAGGGCCACGACGAACCGCGACAGCGGCACGTCGGCGCCGCAGTCGCGGGCGGCCCGCAGGCCGAGCAGCGCGTACTGCGTGTTCGAGAGGTCCGACGGCGGCGTGTGCGGGTACCGCCACCAGCCGTCGTCGAGCTGGACGCTCACGAGCCACGAGGCCAGCTCCTGGATCCACGCCGCGATCTCCTTCGGGAGCCCGCAGCCCTCCTTCTTCTTCGTGCCGTAGCGCGGGTCGGTCTTGCCGGGCTTGTTCCGGTAGAGCTCCGTCAGGAACATGATGAGCACGCCCGTGCCGTACGTCGTGCGCACCGACCCCGACGCCTCCGTCGCGTCGCGCTTCTTCGCGAACTCGACGAGCGCCTTCATCCAGGGGTCGTCCTTCGTGTCGCCCGCCGCGACCAGCGCGAGCCCGGTGAGCGACGCGAGGCCCTGCTGGTAGTGCGGGTTCCCGCCGAAGTCGAGCGAGCCGAACCCGCCGTCGCTCCCCTGCTGCTTGCGCAGCCACGCGGCGCCCTTCGCGATCGCCTCGTCGATCTGCTTCTGCATCTCGGGCGTGACGACGTGGACGCCGTCCTCGGCGTCGGCGCCCGGGGCCGCGGGCGCGCCCGGCGCGGGCGGCTTGCCCGGCGCGTCCGCGGCGCGAGCGGCCGCCGGGGCGCCGACGGTCGCGATCGCGAGGACGAGGGAGCGGAGCACGACGCGACGGAGGGACGGGATCATGACCCGACGATCCTACTGCCCCGCCGCACGCCCGGCGCGGACCACGTCGCGACGGGACGACGGCCACCGGGCCTTGCGGTCCCGGGAGGCGCTCCGCCCCGCGTCCCCGGTTCGGGACCGAGGGCCCGTCGGCCCGCGACCCAACGCCGTCCGGACGCCATCGCCGCCCGGACCGACGCCCCGCCGCCGCGGCCCGATCGGGCCGCCGTCACTTCGCCTCGAGGCACGCGGCGCGCACGAGCGCCGGCTCCACGCGCTCCGACTTCAGGAGGCGCGGCGTCCGTTCGGACGTGAGCACCACCGTGGTCGGGACGTAGCCGAGGTAGTAGCGGCGGACGAGCCGTCGTTCGTCGTCGCCGAGCGCGCGGCGCGGCCCCGGCGTGAGGTCCACGAGGACGACGTCCACGTGGGGCTCGACCTCGAGCAGCACCGGCCAGAGGTCGGCGGCGGCGAGGCGACTCGACCGCGCGGTGTCGTCGTAGAAGAGGACGAGGACGGGGCGCTCCCCCTTCGCGAGGGCGGTGGAGGCCGGCACGGTGCGGGCCAGGTCCTTCGGGAAACACGCCAGCGCGGCGTCGTCGGGGTTGGCGCGGAGCGCGGCGACGTGCTTCGCGACGAGGGCCTCGCGCGGCGCACCGAACTCGAAGCCCGTGCCGCGGTTGCTCGGAGGCGGCTCGTCGGGGACCGGCGGAGCCACCGGCGGAGCGACGGGCGGGGCCACGGGCGGAGCGGTCGGCGGCGCGACCGGCGCGGGATCGAGCGGGGCGGGCGGCGGCGGCGGGGGCGGTTCGGCCGGGACGCGCGGGGCCCGCGGCGTCGGCGGCGTAGGCGGCGTAGGCGGCGTCGGCACGGCGTCCGGCGCCGGCGGGACCGGCAGCGGATCGGCCGGCGGGCGAGGCGCGACGGGCTCCGGCGTGGGCACGGCCGGCGCGGTCGGCGGCACGCCGTCCGGCGCGGCGGGGGTCGTCCCCGCGGGCGTCGCACCGGGCCGGAGGTCGGAGATCTTGACGCGGCCGCCGAGGGGAACCGTCGGGAGCACCGTCACCGGCGCGGCGTCGGGCGCGGGCGGCGGCGCGGGCAGGGCGGGCGCCGGCGCCGGCGGGGCGGGCTCGTGGGTCGGCAGCGGGACGCTGGACGTCCCCGCGTCGGGGGACCCGGTCGCCGACGTGCCCGCGGGAGCCGGCGTGCCCGCGGGAGCCGGCGTGCCCGCGGGAGGCGGCGTGCCCGCGGGAGGCGGCGTGCCCGCGGGAGGCGGCGGCGGCGTGGCGGGAGGCTGCGTGCCCTCGGGCATCACGAACGGCGCGGGGGCACCGGGCGCGGTCCCCGGCGCGGGCGGCGTCCCCGGCGCCGGCGGGGTCCACGACGGGATCGCGTCCCCGGGATCGGTGGCGGGGACGCCCTGGGGCAGCGGCACGCCGTCGGGCAGCGGGACGGTGTCCGGCGAGGGCACCGCGGGCACGGCGGGCACCGGCGGCGCGTCCGCCGGCTCCGCGGCGACGGTCGGGGGCTCGGCGGCGGGACTCGCGGGGCCGGTCCCTTCCGGGGCCGAACCTTCGGGCGCGCGGCCCGCCGGCGAGGGCACCGAGTCGCCCGCGCCCGCGGGCGGCGGCGTCAGGTCGGGGATGCGGTCCTCGGGCAGCACCTCGACCCCCGGCGCGAGCGCGACCCGGCCCTCCGGCGAGTTCGGGTCCGGCAGCGGGGGCGGCGGGGGCGGCGGCGGGAGGTCGGCCCGCGCGGTGCCGGGCGGCGCGGGCGTGTTCGGCAGGATCGGCACCGTCAGGTCCGAGGGCGACGTGGACGGCGTCGCGCCGACGGCGGCGACACGCTGGGGATCGTCGGCGGCACGACCGGGGTCGGCGGCGGGGCCGGGGGCGCGGGCGGCGTCGCGGGCGCGCCCTCGGGCGTCGTCGCGGTGGGCGTCGGCGTCCCGTCGGGCGCGGTCGCCGGCGCAGGGCCGGCGCAGGGGCCGGCGCGGCGGCGGGCGCCGGCGGCTCCGAGGGGATCGGCGCCGCGGACACCGCGGGCGAGGGCTCCCCCGCGGGCACGTCGGGGCCGGGGCCACCGGCTCCCCGGCGCCGGCGGGCGCGACGGGCGCCGCGGGGCGCCCGGGCCGACGCCCAGCGCGGGCCCCGGACCGACCGCGGGACCCGTCGCGGCGTCGCCGCGTTCGGCGCGGGTCACGTTCGCCGACGTGAGCGCCACGATGCGCGCGTAGCTGCGCGTGCAGGCGACCCCGGGCAGCGCGACGACGAGGGCGCAGGCGAGCGCCCCCCATCGCGGCGCGCGGGACCCCGGGGAGTGGGCGCGATCGGCCGTCGTCATGGGACGTGGATCCTCCGTCGGACGGGTCATTGGACCGTCACCGACTTGGCGAGGTTCCGCGGCTGGTCGATGTCGCAGCCGCGGCGGCGGGCGACGTCGTACGCGAGCAGCTGCAACGGGATCGTATGGACGAGCGGCGCGAGCCACGGGTCGACCGTCGGGACCGGCAGGACCATGTCCGCGACCTTCTTCGCGTCCGCGTCGTCCTCGCCGGCGACCGCGATCACGAGGCCGTCGCGGGCGCGGACCTCGCGGACGTTCGCGAGCATCTTCGTGCGCGCGTCGCCCTGGCCGAGGATCGCGACCGTCGGCACGTCCCACGAGACGAGCGCGATCGGGCCGTGCTTGAGCTCGCCCGCGGCGTAGCCCTCGGCGTGGATGTACGAGATCTCCTTCATCTTCATCGCGCCCTCGACCGCGGTGGCGTGGTCCGGGCCGCGGCCGATGTAGAGCATGTTCTGCGCGCGGTGGACCTCGCGCGCGACCTCGCGGACGTGGTCGTGGGTCGCGATCGCGCGGCGGACCGCGTCGGGGAGCGCGTCGAGCGCGGGGCGCAGGGAGGCGAGGGCCGCCTTCCCGCGGCCGCGCGCCTCGCCGACGCGCAGCGCGAGCAGCAGCAGCGACAGTAGCATGCCCGTGTAGACCTTCGTCGAGGCCACGCAGATCTCGGGGCCCGCGTGGATGTCCACGAACCCGCCGACGCTGCGCGCGATGCGGCTCGCGCGGACGTTGAGCACCCCCACCGTGTGGGCGCCGGCCTGCCGGGCGGCCTCGACGGCGGCGTGGGTGTCGGCCGTCTCGCCCGACTGGCTCACCGCGACGACGAGCCGGCGCGGGCCCAGGAGCTCCGCGCGGGCCTCGAACTCGCTGCCGGGCACCATCCGCGCGGGGACGCCGGCGAGCGCCTCGAACGCGCGGGCGCCGTACATACACGCGTACGACGCCGTCCCGCACCCGACGAGGTCCACGCGCTCGATGGCGGCGAGGGTCGCGTCGGAGAGCCCCAGCTCGTCGAGCCGGATGCGGCCGTGGACCGGGTCGATGCGCGCGGCCACGAGGTCCGCCAGGCGGTCGGGCTGCTCGTGGATCTCCTTGAGCATCCAGTGCGGGAAGCCACCCTTGCCGAGCGACGTGTCGTCGTACGTCACCGGGTGCGCCGCCCGTTCCTTGCGCGCGCCGTCCGCGCCGTGGACGGTCACGCCGTCGCGCGTCACGACGACGATCTCGTCCTCCTCGATCTCGACCGCGCGGTCCGCGTGGCCCGCGATCGCGCGCACGTCCGACGCGACGAGGCCGACGCCCGCCGCGTACCCGGCGACGAGGGGCGAGCCGCGCCGCACCGCGACGAGCGTGCCCGGCTGGTCCTTGTGGAGGAACACGAGGGCGAACCGGCCGTGGCACCGCGCGAGGATCTCGCGCGCCGCCGCGACGGGGTCGCCGCGGAAGAGCCGCGCGTAGAGGTGCGCGAACACCTCGGTGTCGGTCTCGCTCACGAACTTCACGCCCTGCGCCTCGAGCTCCTCGCGGAGCGCGATGTCGTTCTCGAGCACGCCGTTGTGGACGACGACGACGGCGCCCGCGGCGTCCTGCTGCGGGTGCGCGTTGACGCGGCTCGGACGGCCGTGCGTGGCCCAGCGCGTGTGGCCGATGCCGGTGCCGCCCGAGAGCTTCGCGCGGTCCCACGACGGCGCGAGGTCCTCGATGCGGCCCTTGTCCTTCTCCACGACGATCCGGCCGTCGCGCGCGACCGCGACGCCCGCGGAGTCGTAGCCGCGGTAGGACAGGAGACGGATCCCCTCCACGAGGATGGGGAGGGCCTCGCCGGCCCCGACGTACCCGATGATTCCGCACATGCTTCGGTGCCCGCCCGGGGTTAGGGACCCATCACGTGCCCCTCGAGGGGCACCTTGACGACCGGCATCTCCGGGTCGTCGATCGCGATCAGGAGCGTCGCGGCGATGCGGCCGGACGCGCGGGCCTGCCCGTCGTACCGGACGTCCACGGCCCACCCCTCCTTCGTCGCGCGCGGGGCGGACGCGGTGAAGCCCGCCCCCTCCACCTTCGCGCCCGTCACCGTGAACGGCGCGCCGGCCTCGCCCGGGTAGACGTAGACCGTCTTCAGGGGCGACGGGTCGGCGGCGCGGATGAAGCCGAAGCTCGGCCGCGACGGCGACGCGTAGAACTTCGTCACGACGTTCATCATCGCCTCGAACTCGAGCGTCGGGCGCTGCGGGTGCGTCGTCGTCACGATCACGCGCTCGGTGCTCATGCCGAGGTCCGGGCGGCCCGGGTGCGTGACGACGAGGTCGTAGCAGCGGAACTCGGGGTCGCCCGGTTCCGCCGGCAGCAGCTCCCACGCGTACGCCGTCGGCTTGTCGGTGTCGGCCGAGGCGACGCCCTTCACCTCCCACGCCGGCTCGTCCTTCGGGCTCTTCAGGCGCACGCGGAACGTCGACTTCTGCCCGGGCGCGTGGGTGCCGAACTGCAGGTAGTGGCTCGGCAGCCCCCCCTGCATCGCGCCGACCATGAGGCCGAGCTTCACGTCCACGCGCACGAAGAACTGGTGGGCCGGCTGCCCGCGGACGTTCGTGTAGAGCGTCACGGACTTCTCGCTGCGGCCCTCGCGGCCCGTCGTGTCGACGACGACGCGGACGGTGCCCGCGGCGCCCGACGGCACGTGCTTGTCGCCGAGCCACTCCGCCTTCACGCACCCGCAGCCGGTGACCACGTCCTGGACGCACAGCACCCCGCTGCCCGTGTTGCGGACCGTCACGTCGCGCGTGACGACCTCGCCCTGGCGGTGGGCGCCGAGGTCGAGCAGGCCGGACGGCACGTCGACGGCGATCCCGGGCGGCGACGTCTCGGTCGTCTCGCACCCCGAGGGCATCTCGCCGTGGCGCGTCGTCCCCGTCCGCTCCGGCGGCAACGTCCGCGGGACCACGTCGTCCGCGTGCGCGCCGCCGGCGTTCGCGCGCGCGCGCAAGGCGACGAACACGGCCGCCCCCATCACGCCGAGCGCGAGCACGGCGAGCAGGAGGACGCGGAGCCGTTCGGCACGGGACATCGGCGGAGATCGTAGCCCCGGGCGACGGCCTGTCCCGATCTCGCACCGGGGGCCCCGCGGGGCCGGCGCCGGGCGGGCCCGCGCCCCGACGGGGGCTACCGGGGGGGCTGCTCGCCCGGGGTCCAGATCGTGCGCTCGGCCGGCGGCACGTCCCGGTGGTCCACGCGCTCGAGGTACCGCGCGGGCCCCCCGGGCTTCTGGAACCCGACGCTGTTCTCGGGGTCGTGACAGGCCGCGCAGGTGCCGCGGTCCGGGGTCTTCCAGACCTTGCCCGGGGTCCGCGCGGGCCCGAAGTGCGCGCGGTTCCCGGGGTCCGCGACGTGGGCCGAGGCCGGGCCGTGGCAGGCCTCGCAGCCGACGTCCGCGTGGTCCGGCGTCGCGGCCTTCGACGCGAAGCCGCTCGCCGCGCGCTGCCAGGCGCGGGCGGGGTCGCGCGCCCACCCGACGACGTGGCACCCGATGCACTCGGGGTCCGCCGCGTCGCCGGAGCGCTCGAGCGTCGCATGGGCCCAGCCGTGGGGCGTGGCGCGCCAGGACGCGACGATCGCCCCGTGGCACGTCGCGCAGGCGGCCGACCCGACGTAGCGCGGGCCGTCGTCGGGGACCGACGGGACCGCGGCCAGGAGGCCCGCGGCGCGCACGTTCCCGCGGTACACGCCGAACAGGCGCGCCACCTCGTCGCGGGCGGGCGACGGCCCCGCGTCGTACGCCGGGTCGAGCGGGACGGGGTCCCACGCGACGGTCGTCGCGCCGTCGCGCCGCCAGAGCCGCACGACCGCGACCTCCTTGCCGTGCGCGTCGAACGTGACGAGCAGCGGCGACGTGAACGGCTTGGCCCGCTCGCCGGTGCGGCGCGCCGCCTCGCCGAGGACGTCCACGACGACGACCAGGTCGGCCTTCGACGCGGCCTTCGTCGCGATGACGGCGAGGTCCTCGCGCATCGTGTGCGCGGCGACGACGAGGAGCCCGGGCCCGCGCGGGATCGCGTCGATCCCGGCGCCGGGCGGCACCACCGCCAGCGCGACGGCGGTCTCCTCGACGAGGAGGCCCGACAGCGTGGGGTCGACGACGGACACGGCGCGCACCGGCAGGTCGCCGACGGTGAACGATTGCACGGGGTCCACGCGCGCGAGCGCGGCGAGCGACCCGCCCGGCCGGAGCAGCACGTTGCGCGGCGGCCGCGGGGTGCCCGCGGGGCCGTCGTAGACCTGCGTGAGCGCCGCGGCCCCGGGCAGCAGGTCCTCGGGCGACAGGAGCATCGCCTGGTACCCGACCGACGAGAGCGCGCCGCGGAAGAGCTCGGCCTTGAGCTCCGCCTGCGCGGGCAGGCTCCCGCGGCCCAGCGCGTCGCCGACGCTTGACGAGCGCCACGGCCTTCGCCGCGCGGCGCGCGTCCTCGATCAACGCCGCCCGGCGCGGAGCCCGCCGCGCTGGGGCTCGAGCAGCCGCACGGCTTGAGCAGCCCGCCCTCGAGCCCCGACAGCACGAGCACCACGTCGCACGGCTCGAACGCGAACCGGGGCGCGCCGGCCGGCGCGGCGGGCGGCGCGGGCGGCCGCCGGCGCGTCGGCGCCGCGCGCCAGGCGGGTGGAGCAGGCCCGCCGCGACGACCCCCGCGGCGAGCGCGAGCAGGCCGGCGCGGGTCCGGTCGCGTCGGTGGCGCGTGCCCTGCGTCATCCCGTGCCCTCGTCGCCCGGGCCGACCCTACACGCCGCGGACCACGAGGCCCGTGACGTCGTCGTCGAGCGGCCTCGATCCTACGTGGGCGGCAAGGTCGGTCACGAGGCCGTCGAGGACCCCCTGCGACGTCCGCCCGGCGGCGACGTGCGCGCCGAAGGAGGCCGACATCGCCTCCTCGCCCCACTCGCCGCGCCCGTCCGGCGCGCGGGCCTCGAAGAGCCCGTCGGTGTACACGAGCAGCGCGTCGCCGGGGCCGAACGGGACCGGCCCGTGGACGGCGTACCGGGCCTCGTCGTCGATCCCGAACACCGTGCCCGTGCGGCGCAGCTCGGTCGTCGTCCCGTCGGCGCGCCGCAGGAGCGGCGGGTTGTGGCCCGCCGAGACCCACGACAGCGTCCTCGACGCGGGGTCGAGGATCCCGAGGAAGAAGCTCATGAACCCGTCGTCGGGCAGGTCGTGGCAGAGGTACGCGTTGATGCGCGCGAAGACCGCCGCCGGGTCCGCGTCGGCGTGCAGGAGGCCCCGCAGCAGCGCGCGCGCGGACGTCATGAACAGCGCGGCGGGGAGCCCGTGCCCCGAGACGTCGCCGACGGCGAGGCCGACGCGGCCGCCGTCGAGGGCCACCACGTCAAGGTAGTCGCCGCTGGTCTCGACGCACGGCCGGGAGAGGGTCGCCACGTCGTAGCCCGGGAGCGACGGGAGGTCGCGCGGCAGGAACGACTGCTGGATGCGGCGGGCCGCGTCCATCTCCGCCGCGAGGCGCTTGCGCTCGGCCTCCTCGTCGGCGAGGCGCGACTGCTCGAGCGCCACCGAGACGAGCCCGGCGAGGGCCTCGAACACCGCGCGGTCGCCGTCCGTGAACTCCTTCGTGACGAACCGGCTGTCCACGTACAGGACGCCGAGGCCGCGGTCGCCGACGACGAGCGGGACCGCGAGGATCGACCGCAGCTTGAGCGCGAGCGCGCTCTTGCTCGGGTCGAAGGCCTGGCCCGAGTCGGTGCCGGTCATGAGCTTCGGGGCGCGCGTCGTCCAGACGTCGCGCACCGCCGTGCGGCTGTACGTCAGCGGCTTCGGCAGGTCCGCGCCCTTGCCGTCGCGCGCGGTGTGCGGCACCGGCTCGCCCGCCGCGTCGCCGAGCAGCAGGATCCCGCGCTCGGCGCCGGTCACGCGGATCGCGCGGTCGACGGCGCGGCGCACGCGCGTGGCGAGGTCCGCGGTCCCGTAGAGCTCGACGACCGCGTCGAGCAGGAGGTCCACGTTGCGCTGGTCGCGGACCCGGTCCCCGGTGAGGAACGTGTGGCCGCTCACGTCGCCTCGGCCGGCGACATCCGGACGCGCACGAACGACCCGCCGCCGTCGGTCCGCCCGCGGTCCATCTCGCGCGACATCCGGTGCACGAGGTAGAGGCCCCGCCCGCGGGACGAGTCCATCGGCGGCGCGACGGTGACGTCGCGCTGCAGCAGCGAGTCGGGCCCCTTGCCGGTCCCCGGGTCGGTGACGTCGAGGGTCACGATCTTCCCGTCGATCCGGCACCGGATCGAGACCTCCTCGCGCCCGTCGTTGCGCGAGCCGTGCTCGACCGCGTTCTGGATCACCTCGGTCGCGATCAGGCCCGCGTCGGCGGTGTCGTCCTCCGACCACCCGAGGGACGCGAGCAGCGACTCGAGCACGCGACGCAGCGGGCCCACGACCTCGAGCCGGGTCGGGATCTTCGCGTCGAAGGCGGGTCGCAGGGGGTCGCTCATCGTCGGTCCGCGTACAGTACCCCCCCGGTGCCCGCGGCGCAACGCCCCCCCTCCGTCGTCCTCGGCCTCAACGCGTTCGGCCACGACGCGGCGGTCGTGCTGCTCGTGGACGGCGTGCCCGCGTTCGCCGCCAGCGAGGAGCGCTTCGACCGCGTGCGGTTCAGCGCCGCGTTCCCGGCGCGCGCCCTCGCGGCGGCGTTGACGGCGACCGGCCTCGCCCCCGGCGACGTGGACGCGGTCGCGTTCCCCTGGACGCGGGGCATGGCGCGCGCCCGCAAGGCGCTGCACGTGCTCGCGCGGCTGCCCCGCAGCCTCGCGTACCTCCGCGAGCCCCCCGACACGCGGCTCCCGTCGCGCGGCGGCTACCTCCGGGCCATGGGCACGCTGCGCGCCCGCCTGGCCGACGCGGGCGTGACCGCGCCGGTGACGCACGTCCCCCACCACGTCGCGCACGCGGCCTCCGCGGCGCTCGTGCTGCCCGACGCGACCGGCGCGGTCGTCACCGCCGACGGCATGGGCGAGTGGACGACCACGGCGACGTGGTCCGTGACCCGCGGCCTGCCGCGCCGGCTGCGCCACGCGTCGTACCCCCACAGCGCGGGCAAGGCCTACGCCGCGGTCACCGCGTTCCTCGGCTTCGTGCCCGAGGCCGACGAGGGCAAGACGATGGGCCTCGCCGCGTACGGCGACCCGTCGTCGCCCGCCGCCGCGTTCGGGCGCGCGCTGCTCGCGCCGCACCCGACCCGCCTCGTCCGCGTCGCGACGGAGCGGTTCGGCTTCCCGTGGGGCGAGGCGCGGCTCTTCGGCGACGCGTTCGTGCGCGCGCTCGGGCCCGCGCGCGCGCCCGACGCGCCGCTCCGCCCGACGGACCGCGACCTCGCGCGCGGCGCGCAGGACGCGGTGGAGGCGGTCGCGCCGCCGCCGCGCGCGGCGCGCTCGACGCGACGGGCGCCGCGGCGCTCGGCCTCGCGGGCGGCCTCTTCCTCAACTGCCGCATGAACGGCCGGGCGCGCGAGCTCCCGGTGCCCGTCCGCCCGTTCCCGGTCGCGGGCGACGCCGGCGCGGCGTTCGGCGCCGCGGCGTGGGGTCCACGCGCGCGCGACGGGCCGCCCCGCGGCGCCGCCGCGACGCTGCGCCCTCGGCCGCGCGATCGACGCCGCCGAGGCCGACGCCGCCCTCGCCGGGTCCGCCGCGCTCGCCTCGCGCTCGACGCGCTCGCCGAGGCGGTCGCCGCGCGCGTCGCGGCGGGCCGCCTCGTCGGCGTCGCGCGCGGCCGCGCCGAGCTGGGCCCGCGCGCCCTCGGCGGGCGCAGCGTGCTCGCGCGCGCCGACGACCCCGCCGTCCGCGACCGCCTCAACGACCACAAGGCCGCGAGCGCTGGCGCCCCGTCGCGCCCGTCGTCGCGGCCGCCGACGCCGCGCGCTGGTTCGCCCCCGCGCTCGAGAGCCGGTGGATGATCCTCACGCTCGTCGCGACCCCCGGAGGCCGCGTCGGCGGCTGCGCGGCGCGGTCCACGTGGACGGCACCGCCCGCGTCCAGACGGTGGTCGGCGCCGGCGACGACCTGCTCCTCGCGGGCGCGCCTCCTCCGCGCGCTCGCGCCGCGCGGGCACGCCGCCGTGCTCAACACGAGCCTCAACCGCCGCGGCGAGCCCATCGTGGACACGGCCCGCGAGGCGCTCGACGCCGCGCGCGCGATGCGCCTCGACGCCCTCGTGCTCGACGACCGCCTCCTCGACCTCGTCCCCCTCCCGTGACCGCGTCCCCCGCGCGGGACGCGAGGCCCGGCGGCCGCCGGGCCTCGCGGTCGAGGACCCCGACCGCCGCCCGCGCGACGGCGTCAGCGGGCCGCGAACGCGCGCGGGAGCCGCGCGAGGATCGTCTGGTAGGCCTCGCAGGGCGACCAGCAGCCCGGGCAGCGGTCGGCGGCGACGTCGGCGCGCGCGGCCTCGGCCTCCGGCGTCGCAAGCAGCGTCGGGAGCGGCGTGGCGTACGCGTCGCCGAGCGGCCGGTCGTAGACCGTGCAGGGCCGCACGCGGCCGTCGCCGCCGACGAACACGCTCGTGAACAGGCTGGCGCACGGCAGCGGGCTGCGGCCCGTCCGCACGTGCCGCGGGACCAGCGCGAGGTAGGTGGCCTCGAGCCAGTCCGTCGGGGAGTGCCAGCGCGCGCGCCGGCGCGCGAGCACCTTGCGGACCGCGGCGTGCGGGCGCGGGGGCTTGCGGACGCCCGCGGCGAGGTTGTCGTAGTAGTGCCCGCTCGTCGTCGCGACGTTCACGTGGACCTCGCGCGGCGAGAAGCCCGGCAGGCGCGCGGCGAGCGCGTCGAGCGTGGCGTCGACGGCGTCGGCGTTGTGGGCCGAGAGCGTGAGCCCGAGGAACGCCGCCACGCCGCGGCGGCGACGGAGCGCGCCGTACGTCGCGATCATGCGGTCGAAGGCGCCGGGGCGGCCGCGCAGGCGGTCGTGCAGCGCCGGCGGGCCCTCGACGCTCACGGTGACGAAGAACCGCGGGATCCCGAGGCGCGCGATGCGCTCGACGGCGGGCACGATCCGCTCGGTGCGCTGGCCGGTGGTCGGGAAGTCGAGGACCGCGAGGCGCGGCTGCGCCTCGAGCGCCGCCTCGGCCACGGCCTCGACGTCGTCGCGCAGGAACACCTCGCCGCCGGTCAGGTTGAGCCAGCGGATGGTCGGCGCGCCGCGGAGGAACCGCGCGACGTCGGCCGGCGTCGGCTCGGGCCCCTTCGGCTTCTTCCAGATCCAGCAGATCTCGCAGCGGCAGTCGCACCGCTCCGTGAGCACCACCGTCGCCTTGAACGGCGCGGGGCGGCCGAGGTTGGCCCGCACCACGGCCGCGAGGAGCCCGCCGTAGGCGCGGGCGTGGCGCAGGAGCCGCGTCACCGCCGCCCGCCCCGGCGCGCGCGGACCGCCTCGAGGGCCTGGGCGACGCGGCGGTCGCCGGGCGAGGAGGCGAGGAGGATCGAGAGGTCGCGCTCGAGCACCTCGAGCGCGCGCGCGGCGTCGTCGGCGGGCAGGCCGTCCACGCGGAGGAGCAGCCCGGCGATGCGCTGACGGCGCAGCGCGTGGTCGTCGGGGCGCTCGCGCAGCAGCGCGTCGAGCTGCGGGAGGAGCGCGTCCCACGCGACGAGGTCGGAGAGGTTGGGGTCGAGGCCGGCCGCCGCGAGGACCGTGGCGCGGGCGCGCCGGCGCTCGAGGTCGCGCGCCGGCGGAGTCCCGTCGCGCGCCGGCTCGCGGCCGAGCACCATGCCCGCGACGAGCGGCGGCACGCGGCGCTGGCCGTACGCGACCTCGCCGCGCGCCCGGCGGTCGGCCTCCGCGAGCAGCGCGTTGACGCGGAGGGTCTCGACGACGTCGCCGAGGTCGAGCGCCGCGCCGCGCCACGCCTCGAGGGTGGCGCGGCGGAGGGCCTCGTCGCCGCGGCCGCGCGTGAGCCCGCGCCGCTCCCAGGCCTCCATGGCGGCGCGCGCCTCGGTGATCGTGAGCTTGAGGACCCACGACGGGATCTTCACGTCCTCGATCCGGTCGGTCGACTCCGACGGGACGACGGCGGCCCGCAGCTCGTCGTAGAGGCGTCGGAGCGCGGCGACGTTCTGCGCGCGCACCTTGCCGTCGTACGGCTGGAACTCCTGGTAGGTCCGCAGCGCGCGCTGGCCGCGGTCGAGGTGGTCGCGGATCCGCCGCAGCCGGTCGGGCTCGGACTCGGTCGCGCGCCGGGCGCGGTCGAGGGAGCCCTCGCGCAGCCGCTCGAAGCCGAGGCCCTCGTGGGCGCGGGGGTTCATGGGGTCGGCGCGGAGCACGGCGGTCCAGAGCGTGCCCTCGTCGGCCCACGCCTCGCTGCGGCGGTGCGTGCCGACGCCGAGCAGCACGACGGCGACCGCGGCCGCGGCGAGCGCGACGACGCGCGCGCGCGGCCGCCCCGCGACCGCCGCGGCCCCCGCGGCGACGAGGCCCGCCGCGAGGCCCGGCAGCGCGGGGTAGAGGAACCGCAGGGCCGCGAAGGCCTTGAGCGGCACGAGGACGCCCGCCACGGGCACGAGCACCGCGAGCGCCCCGCCCGCCGCGAACGGAGCCACGCTCCGCGGGCGCCGCAGGCCCCGCAGCGCGGCGAGGGCCAGCGCGACGAGGATCGCGGCGCCGAGGACGACCTCGGGGTCGCCCCACGACGACGGCGGCGGGTCCGTGACGGCGTTGCGGTCGAAGGGGAACCCCGTGGGCAGGACGAGCGCGCGCGCGTACCAGACGACCGCCGCGAGGAACGCGCGGACCGCCGCCGCGCGGCTCCCGTCGGGGAAGTCGATCTGCGCGAGCGGGGGCAGGTCGGCCGGCGTCCGCAGCACCGCGCCGCGGACGACGAGGTAGCCGACCGTCGCCGCGAGGAGGAGGCCGGCGCGCAGCGCGGTCTCGCGGCGACCGGGCCTCGCGTCGGCGGGCAGGGCGCTCCGCAGCAGGGGGACGAGCGCGAAGAGCACGACCGCGGACTCCTTCGCGAGGCACGCGACCGTGCCGAGCACGACGACGCCCGCGGTCGCGGCGGCGCCCGGCCGCGTCGAGAGGAGGAGCGCGACGAGGGCGAGCGACCACGCGACGAGGTCGCCGAGGCTCGACACCCACGCGACGGCCTCGACGGTGACCGGGTGCACCGCGAAGAGCAGCGCGCCCGCCGCCGCGGCGACGACCGGCGCCGCGCCCTCGCCCGCGGGGCCGGGCGGGGCGGGCGCGAGGACGCGCAGGAGCAGGCGGTACACGAGGGCCGCGTTGAGGAGGTGGACGAGGAGGCCGACGACGTGCCACCCGCGCGGCGCGAGGCCGAACGCCGCGTACTGCGCGGCGTAGAGCAGCGTCCGCAGGGGGCGCCACACGTCGGGCTCGACGCCCTGCGCCGCCGACGCCGTGCCCGGGTCGGTGAAGAAGCGCGCCGGGTCGGCGAGCGAGCGGATCGCGGCGTTGTGCTCCACGAACCGGTGGTCGTCGTAGACGAAGCCGTGGCCCGTCGCGACCGCGTGGGCGAGGAACGCGCCCAGGAGGACGGCCGCGAGCCCCGCGAGGCGACCGGACCTCACGGCGCCTCCGCGCGCGCGGCCGGCGCCGCGCGGAGCAGGCGGTCGAGCGCAGCGACGACCTCGCCCGTGGGGATCGCCGCCATACACGTGTGGATGCGGCAGCGGCTCGACCGGTAGTTGTCGGTCGTGAGGCAGGGGCTGCACGGCAGCCCGGCGTGGAACGACCGCGACCCCGGCGAGAGCGGGCCGTAGAGCACGGGCGTGTTCGGGCCGAACATCGCGAGGACCGGCCGGCCCAGGGCCGACGCGAGGTGCACGGGCCCCGTGTCGTTGCTCACGACGACGGCGGCCCGCGCGAGCAGCGCGACGAGGCCCCGCAGCGACAGCGCGCCGGCGGCCGCGAGCGCGTCGCCGCCGCACCGGCGGGCGACGTCCGTCACGAGGGAAGCTTCCCCCGCCGCGCCCGTCACGACGACGCGCGCGGCGAAACGTTCGGACGCGTGGCGGCCGACCGCGGCGAACGCCGTCGGCGACCACCGGCGGCCGGGGAAGTTGTCGCCGGAGCCGGGGTGGAGCACGACCACCGGCCGCCCGGCGTCGTCGCCGAGCAACGTCGCGACCTCGGCGCGGCCCGCGTCGTCGGCGCGGAGCCCGCCGGGCACGTACGGGCCCCGGGGCACGCCCGCGGCCTCGGCGAGGTCGCGGAAGGAGCGGGCCGCGTGGGCGTCGCGCCGGAACGGGACGCGGACGGTGAGGAGCCCGTCGCGGCCGCGCGCGCCGCTCGCGAACCCGACGCGCTGCGGGATCCCGGCGGCCCGGCACAGCAGCGCCCCGACCACGGCGAACTGCTCGAAGTCGAGGGACAGGTCGGGCGCCTCGGCACGCAAGGCCCGGAGCGCGCGGAGGAGGTCCGTCGCGGTCGCGACGAGGCCGGCGGGCCGCACCGCGAGCACGCGGTCGGCGACGTCCGCGACGAGGGGCGCGTTCGCGGCGAGCGTCACGACGACGACGCGCGCGCCGGTCCACCGGTCGCGGAGCGCCTCGACCACCGGCCGGAGCAGCGCCCAGTTCCCGACGCCCCAGAACTTGAGGACGGCGATCGTCCGCACGCGCTCGACGGGCGGCGGCGGCGGGAGGACGAGGTCGCGGACCGCGTCGGCGCCCGCGACCACGCGCGCGAGCGCGCCGCCGGCGACCCGGTCGAGGGCCTTGGCGAGGGAGAGGTTCACGGCGCGGCCCCCGCCGCGGCGCGCGCGCCGCGGGCCTGGGGCAGCACGAGGTTCATCTCGGTGTGGCAGTTCCAGAGGCACGCGCGGCACGCCTCGAGGCGCTCGCGCTCGCGCTGGTACGCGGCGGACCGCCAGAGCCGCGCGAGCGGGATGCGGCCGGCCGGCTGCTTGCGCTCCATGAGCGGGAAGCACGGGTAGACGTCGCCGTAGCAGTCGACCACGACGCTCGCGTACGGCGCGTAGCACCGCAGCGGCGAGGGCTCGCCGCGCAGCGCGCGCGGCAGGAGGTCGAGGTACGCCAGGCTGTTGTCGAGGACGCCCTCCGCCCGCAGCCGCCGCAGGACGTCGAGCCCGCGGGCCACGCGGTCGGCGGCGGCGGCCGGCTCGCCCTGCCCGAAGTCGTGCACCGGGATCACGCCGAGCCGGTCGGCGCCGGCCGCGAGCGCGGTGCGCGCGACGGCCTCGACGCGGTCCACGTTGTGCGCCGTGAGGACGGTGACCGCGGTGAGGCGCGGGGCCGGCCCGTCGCCGCGCGCGCGGCGGAGCGCGGCGAGCGCGGCGATCGCGTCGTCGAACGCGCCGCGGCGGCCGCGCGCGAGGTCGTGTTCGCCCGCGCTCGCGCCGTCGAGCGACACGTTCACGCTCTCGACGCCGGCGGCCACGGTGGCGCGGGCGGCCGCGTCGTCCATCCGGAAGCCGTCCGTGTTCAGGTGGACGTGCAGGCCGCGGCGGGCGCCGTGCCCGAGCAGGTCGAAGAGGTCGTCCCGGAGCATCGGCTCGCCGCCGGTCACGCCCACGCCGAGGCTGCCGATGGCCCGCATGTCGTCGAGGACCCGCCGCAGCTCGCGCGTGTCGAGCTCGCGGTCCCCCGCCCGCCGCCGCGCGACGGCGCGGTCCGGCAGGTCGCAGACGCGGCACCGCAGGTTGCAGCGGTACGTGACGAGCAGCGTGGCGAGGGCCGGGCCCACGAGGGGGCGGTGCACCCGCGGGGCCATCGCGGTCCCGACCCAGCGGGCGGCGAGCGAGGCGAGGCCGCGCCAGTCGCCGCGCGAGAGGCGGCGGCGGATCACGTCGCCGTACTGGCGGCGCCACGCGATCACGGCCGGGCCCCGGGCGCCGCGCGCGGCGCCGAGAACCGAGGCGCGGCCGCGTCGGTCGGGTACTCGGCGCAGCCCGCGCACAGCGGGGGCAGGTCGCCGGTGACGTGCGCCCGGCGCAGCGCGCGCATCCGCGGGCCGTTCCAGAGGTCCTCGAGGCGGTCGGTGTTCGCGTCGCCGACGGCCAGCTCGCCGTCGTGGTCCACGCAGCACACGGTCGTGCGCCCGTCCTGGAGCACGACCAGCCCGCCCCGCCACGGCTCGCGGCACCGCGTGCGGCGCTCGCCGCGGACGAGGAGCGGGATCGTCTGCACGCGGTCCACGACGCCGTCGAACTCGCGCCGGAACGTCTCGACGGCGCGCTCGGTCTCGGGCGCGACGACCATCGAGACGTCCACCGCGGTGGCCGAGCCCGCGGCGTCGCGGGCCGCGACCAGGCGCTCGAGGGCCGCCTTCGTGCGCGCGAGCGGGATCCCGCGCACCGCCTCGTGGGTCGCCGCGTCGCCGTCCACCGAGACGGTCACGCGGTCGACGCGCGCGGCGAGCAGCTCGCCGATCCGCCGGTCGTCGAGGAGGGTCCCGTTCGTCGTCACCAGGGTCCGGATGCCGCGGTCGGCGGCCTCCGCCGCGAGCGCGGCGAACCGCGGGTGGAGCAGCGGCTCGCCCCACTGGAAGAGCAACGCGAACTCCAGCGGCCCGGCGCCGTCGAGCGCCTTCCGGAAGAGCGCGTCGTCCATCACGCCGCGCGGCCGCGCCATCCGGCCGTCGGCCGTCGGGCAGAAGGTGCACTTCAGGTTGCAGCGGTTCGTCAGCTCGAGGTTCGCCGACAGCAGGGCCGGCGCCCGGGTCCGACCGAACCGGTACGCGAGCTCGTTCAGCACGCCGCCCACGAACGCGCGGGGCGTGCGGTAGCGGATCGCGACGGCGTCGGCGAGCTCCGGCCGGCGGAGATAGAAGCGGGCGACGAGCCGCGCGAGCACCTTCGCCCACCGCGGGATCCGCCCGACGTCCGGCCGCCCGGGCGCCCGTCGCCGGGCCGACGCCACGGCCCCCGCGGGCCGGGACGGCCGACCGTCGCCGACCGGGGTCGGCGGCGCGGCGACGGCGAGGGACGACGAAGGGCTCATGGAGGCACCGTCCGGCACGGAGCGGACCCGCGACGACGTCGAGCCCGGACCCGGCGGGAGAGGACACGACACGAAACGGGCCCGGTGCGGCGGGTCGCCGCTCCGGGCCCGAGTGTACGCCGCGGCGCGCACCGAGGGTGCGCCACGCGGGCGGAGGATCAGACCTTCTGGAACGGGACCGTCAGGTCGAAGATCGTCGGCATCGGGTGGACCGCCGGGTTGAGCGACCCCGAGCGACGCACGCGGAAGCGCGCGCGCCAACGGACGTACTGCTTGCCGTTGAGCGTCGCGAACGACGTGTGCACCGTCCACGGGGTGAGCGTGGCCGCGGTCGTCGGGTCCGGCAGCGAGTTGAGGCCCGTCGCGCCCTGCAGCTCGACCACGAGGTCGAAGTCCGTGCCCTGGACGAGGTTGTTCGGGGCGCCGGTGAGCGTCGCGACGTTGTCGGTCCAGAAGGGCAGCTGGAAGGCCGTGTTCGTGCCGAGAAGGTCGAACCACTTCGACACGCCCTGGCTGGTCTCGTCGATCGTGGGCTGCCAGACCGCGCCGGAGACGCCGGCCGCCGGCGTCACGGTGCCACCGACGGTGACCGTGCCGCTCGAGCCGAAGTCCGTCGTGCTCTGGAACGCCATGATCGCGATGCGGCCCACGCTGCCCGCGCCGCCGTTCTTGCCGCCGCCCGTGGTGCCGCCCGCGCCGCCCTGGGCGCTGAGGACCGCACCGGCCGAGACCGTCACGGCATCGCGGCCCTGCAGGAGGATCGCGCCGCCGGCGCCGCCGCCGCCGCCGCCGCCCTGGCCCGTGCCCGCGCCGTTCGGGTTCACGACGCCCGCGACGTACTCGTCGCCCGTCGTGTTGTTGTCGGGGTCGGTGATCAGCTGGTCCGCCGGGCCGAACGTGTTGCCGCCGGCGCCGCCGTTCACGTTGATCTGACCGGTCGAGCCGACGAGGATCGACTTCGCGAGGATCCAGACGGCGCCGCCGCCGGCCCCGCCGCCGCCCGCGCCGTCGTCGCCGCCGGCCAGGCGCCGCGTCCCGGTCACGACGGTGATCGTCGTGTTGCCGGTCTCGCTCGCGTTGTTGTCGTCCTCGACGCCGCCGCCGCCGCCGCCGGCGCCGCCCGCGATGGCCGCGTTCGGCTGGAAGACGCGGTCGGGGGTGAACTGGGCCAGCGAGCGCAGGAAGTCGGCCGAGCCCTGCGCGGCGCCGCCGCCGCCACCGCCGCCGCCGCTGCCGTTCGAGCCCGCGGCGCCGAAGCCGCCGCCACCGCCGCCGCCGTTGGTGTTGTCACCGAACAGGCCGAAGCCGCCGCCGCCGGACGCGACCTCCGCGAACATGTTGGCGCCGCCCGAGCCGACCGTGCCGTCGCCCACGAGGGACGTCGACGGGCCGCCGAGGCCGCCGTTGCCGCCGCCGGCGCGACCGAGGCCGCCGTTGCCGCCGCTGTCGATGGCGAGCGCGTTCGTGTAGTTCGTCGTGCCGTCGGTGTCGATGCCGAACGTGCCCGGCGCACCCGCGGCCGTGATCGTGCCGTTGATCGTGCACGAGTTGCGGACGAGGATCATCACGGGCCGGCTGCCCTGGAGCGACAGCGTCGTGCCCGCGTCCATGTTGAACGAGTCGTACTCGTAGACGCCGTCGCCGTTGATGCTGCCGCCGTCGCTCGTCAGGGTCGTCGAGCCGGAGGTCAGGTTGAACGCGCCGTCGGAACCGTTGCCGAGGTACGGCGCGAACACGGCCTTCAGGCGGCCGGCGCCGTTGTCCACGCTGGTGTTCGCCTGGAGCCCGGAGAGGCCCGCGAACCGGTAGTCGTTGTTCCAGTTCGCGGTGGTCGCCTGGCCCGGCGCGAGCTGGGTCAGGGTCCGCGGGGTCGTCAGGGGCGACACGGGGTTCGTGCCCACCGTGGCGGTGAACGTCTGGTTCGTGCGCTCGTCGAACGCGTTGCCGAACGCGGCCGAGATGGCGCCCGCCGTCGGCGGGACCTGCAGCGTGCGGAAGTAGATGCGGTAGCCGGGCGCGACCGTGCCGACGAGGCCGTTGTCGATCGCGGCGTACGGGTCCGTCGGGTTCAGCAGGGGCTGCACCGGGCGGTCCGACGTCTGCACCAGGTTGCCCGGCAGGTCGCGCAGGCCCTGGATGTTCACCATGTAGGTGCCCTGCTGCTCGGCCTTCACCGGCACCAGGATCACCTCGGTCTGGCTGAGGTCCTGCACGACGAGCGGCTTGTTCGTCTCGATCTGCACGGGCGCCACGGGCACCGCGTTGATGTTGCCGACGCGCCAGAGCTGGATGTTGATCGACTTGCGGGTCGTCGGGACGTACGGGACGGCCGAGATCGGGTCGAGCGGCTCGTTGAACCGGACCCGGATCGCCGGGAAGTCGAGGAGGCCCGGCGCCACGGCGGACGGCGTGCCCACCGCGCGCTGGTCGTGCGTCGGGATCGAGTTGGCGAGGATCACGCGGGGCGCGCCCTCGTTCTTGAGGCAGAGGAGCTGGTCCGCCGGGTCGGCCCCGAACTGGAACGTGCTGTCGAACAGCGGGTTGGCCTGGTTCTGGACGCAGCCGTCCTCGTCGCCCTGCACCGCGAGCGGCGTGTGCAGCAGCGGGCGGCGCGGCTCGATGAAGATCGCCGTCGGGTTGGTCGTGAAGGAGAACGACTCGGCCTGGACGAGCGGCCGGCCGCGGACGCTGCGCACCGTGTTGACCGCCGGGAAGATCGGCAGGAACACGGAGTACGTCTTGGCCGGGGCGAGGCCCGAGTCCGAGTAGTCCTCGAAGTTCGGGATGAACGGCAGCTCGGCGACGAGGTTGCCGTCGACGACGATCTGCTCGAACGTGAACGACGGCGAGCCGACCACCTGGATCGTGTCCGGGGTGACCGAGGACGCGTCCACGTCGTCGCTGAACTGGAAGATCAGCGGCTGGTTGAGCGGCACGCCCGCGATGTTGGGCAGGTTGAAGCTGACCAGCACGAGGTTCTCGGCGCCGTCGCTCCCGGCGCCACCGCAGGAGACCGCAGAGAGGCCGAGCGAGGCCACGGCCGCAGCCGACAGGAGCCGAGTGATCCGGTTGCGCATCGTCTGACACCTAGAAGGGGGGCGGGAGGGCGGCTCGACGGGCGGCCCCCACCACCGGGGTCGCTGGTCGCCGACGGTTCGAGAGGACGTCCCGCCCGGGCCGTCGGGCCCGGGCGGGACCACCGAGCGGTCGTTACGGGAGCTTCTCGACCGGGATCGAGATCTTGGCGAGCTTCGCCACCGTGTTGCTGATCAGGTTCGACGTGAGCGTCATGCGCCAGCGCAGGTACGGGTACCCGTCGCAGTCGTTCACGTTGGTCGTGAACGGCGTGGAGGGCAGCGCCACGTTGATGATCGTGCGGTTCGAGAGCGAGTCGAGCGAGAAGGCGCCCTGGTACTCGACCAGGATCGTCGCGCCGCCGGCCTGGACCGAGGGCGTCAGGATGGCGGGCTTGTAGTTCGACTTCACGCCGAACGTCGTCTGGGTCGAGTACGGGGCCGGGTACACGTTGCCGGCGGCGTCCACGTTGGCCGGGGTGTAGAAGCGCGACTGCGCGATCGAGATGCGCTTCGTGATCGTGAACGCGGTGTCCGTGATCGACGGCTCGGGGTTGATGATGCCGGCCACGAAGTTGCTGGCCGGGTTCGGGACGTCTTCCTCGTACGTCGCGTACATGCGGCGCGTGGGGAAGCCGGCGATCAGCACGCCGGAGCCCGGCGCCGTGACGCCGAACCAACCGCGGAGCTGCTGGAAGGTGTCACCCTCCTTCACGCTCGCGTCGAGGACGAGCGCCGAGTCGCCCGAGACCGCCGGGTCGCCCTCGTCCCACTCGAAGAAGGACGTGAGGGCCGGCCAGTTCACGTAGCCGCGGTTGTTGAAGAGCGGCGTGAGCTGGGTGAACGGGGGCGTGCCGACCGAGGCGTGCTCGTTGCCGACGTTCGCGGCCTGGTTCACCGAGTACGGGCCCTTGTAGATGATGAGCGGCGAGCCGTTGTAGTTGCCGCTGAAGGTCGCGGCGAGCGACAGGCTGTTCGACTTCTGGAAGCCGACGCGCAGGATGACGTCGGGGTACTGGGCGGCGAACGTCGCGTTGCTGTCCGGGCCCCACGACACCGTCGTGATGCTGCCGTCGGCGCCGAGCTCGTCGTCGCTGAACGCCCACATCACGCGCCGGCCCTGGTTCGTCGGGGGGTTCACGCCGGCGACGAACTGGTTGAGCTGGGCGCCCGTCAGGGGGTCCACGATCGGGTTGTACTGGCCGCCGTTCTCGTTGAGCGCGGCCACCGCGCCCTCGATGAACACGCGGCGCGTCGTGATCGCGGCGCCCTCGAGCTGGCCGAGGGTCGTGAAGCCCCAGTCGGCCGTCGTCTTGCTCGTGTCGTTGTCGTTGTTGAAGTCGAACGGCTCCTCGAGGATCGTGCCCGCGACCTTGCCGAGGCCGTCGCAGGTGAAGGGGCCGAACGAGCGCGGGTTGATGAGCGCGTTGCCCGAGAGGTCCGTCAGCTTCGAGGTGACGAGGACGTTGAAGACGTACTTCTTGTCGCCGAAGGAGAACGCGGGGACGAAGAAGAAGGTCTTGGCCGCGGCGTCCCACGAGAACGAGCCGGGGATGATCTTGTCGGCGACGCCGTTCAGCTGGTTGACGGTGTACTGCGGGTCGTTCGAGTAGCGCACGTCGACGCCGTCGTTCAGCGTCGCGGTCTGCGCGGCCAGCGAGAACGAGGACGGGTCCATCGGCTCGTCGAACTCGAGGGCCATCAGCGCGTTGCCCGGGACCTGCTTCGTCAGGACGTTCTGGTCGGGGACGAAGTAGAGGCGCACGATCGACGGCGGGTCGAGCTCGCGGAGGAAGCCGTCGCTGGTCGTGAACGTCGAGAAGAACGACGTCAGGAGCGGGTCGTTGTCGCGGTTCAGGACGACGTCGTTCGTCTGGCCCTCGGCGGGCAGCTCGACGTTGTACTGCGTGACGGGATCGAAGCCGAAGGGGTTGGGCGTGCCCTGCTGGGTGACCGTGGGGTCGAAGATCACGCGGTTGCCGACGACCTGGAAGGAGCCCTTCGGCACCGCCTGGAACGTCGGGCCGGCGCGCACGGCGATGGTCTGCTCGTTCACGGAGCCGGCGTCCACCTGCTCCGAGAACTCGAAGACGATCTGCGCGTTGCGCGGAAGGGCCTGCACGCCGGTCGGGAACGACGGCTGCAGCGCGCGGTCGACGAAGAGGAACTGCACGAGCACCATCGGCTTCGCGGCGTAGTTGTCGCCGCCGCCGCCGCCACAGCTCGTGGACAGCACCGACGCGCCGAGCACGGCCGCGACGGCCGTCGCCCGACCCAGCGACTTGCCGAGTCGCGCACCCACCCGACCGAACAGCCCTCGATACGAGGTCATGAAGCACTCCTTCGGGCGTCGCCCGATTCGCTCACGACGTGACCGGCCCCAGAGTCACACCCCGGAACCACGGGACCCCGCGAACGGGAATCCGGAGCACCGGGACGCTGGAACCGGCCCACGCCGACGCCAGCACGGTGCTCCCCTGCCCAGGGAGCCGGACTGACGCGGGCGCCGAGTGTACGAATCGTCGATCCCCGGGTAAAGGGTTTTGACGTCGCAGACCGGGGGGCGGGAGTCCGGAGGGGCACGGCCTCCCCAAGGCAAACGTCATTCCACGTCCGGGGCCCCCCCGGGCGACACCCTAACCAACGGCCCATGGGCCGGTTGCGCACGACGCACCCCCATCGTTGCACCGGGGCACCGGCCCGCTCCCGAGCGTCGTGCGATTCCGCACGGTTTTGGGGTGGTCCCGCCCCTCGCCCGCGGCCGGAGGGTCTCCCCCCGGTTCACGCCCCCCAGCCCCCCCCCACGCGCCCCCCCGACCGCCCGGTTCAGGCCCCGGGGGTGTACCGCCGCAGCGTGGTCCCGACGATCGTGGCCACCGGCCACCCGGACAGCCGCATCCCGTGGAACGGGCAGTTCCGGCTCTTCGACCGGAGGCGCGCACGGTCCACCGTCCGCTCGGTCGCGACGTCGACCACCGTGACGCGGGCGGGCGCGCCGACGGCGAGGGTCGCGGCGGGCCGCCGCTCGACGCGCGCCGGGCCCGTGACGAGCGCCTCGACGAGCCGCCGCAGCGAGAGCCGGCCCGCGAGGACGAGGCGCGTGTAGAGGACCGGGAACGCCGTCTCGGTCCCGATGGCGCCGAACGGAGCCTTGACGACGCCGAGCGCCTTCTTCCCCTCGGCGTGCGGGGCGTGGTCGGTGCCGATGGCGTCGAGCGTGCCGTCCTCGAGCGCGCGCACGAGGGCGTCGACGTCGGACGCCTCCCGGAGCGGCGGCTTCATCTTGAAGTCGGGGCCGCCGCGGACCGCGTCGTCGACCGTCAGCACGAGGTGGTGCGGCGTCACCTCGCCCGTGACCGCGTGCCCGGCCGCGCGCGCCGCGCGCAGGCGCTCGACGGCGCCGGCGGTCGACACGTGGCAGAGGTGCAGCCGCGCGCCGAAGCGCGCCGCGAGCCCGAGGTCGCGGCCGGTGGCGGTGTCCTCCGCCGTCCGCGGGATCCCCGGGAGGCCCGCCGCGCGCACGCTCGGGGCGTCGTGCAGCACGCCGGGCCCGGTGATCCCGAAGTCCTCGCAGTGCTCCATCACGAGGAACCCGCGCGCGCCGGCCGCGCGGAACGCGGCCTCCGCGACCGCGTCGTCGCCCACCCACGCGCCGTCGTCGGAGAACGCGCCCGCGCCCGCGGCCTCCTGGGCCGCGAAGTCCACGGGGACGCGCCCGCGCAGGCCCTCCGTGATCGCCGACACGGGCACGACCTCGCACGGCCCGGCCCGGCGGGCCGCGTCGAGCACCCGCGCGAGGACCTCCGGGCGGTCCGCGGTCGGGTTCGTGTTGGGCATCGCGTACACGCGCGCGAACCCGCCCGCGAGCGCCGCGTCGGTGCCCGTGGCGATCGTCTCCGACTCCTCGCCGCCCGGTTCGCGCAGGTGCACGTGGAGGTCGGTGAACGCGGGCAGCACGAGATGGCCGCGCGCGTCCACGACCTCGGCCCCCGCCGGCACGGGCAGCGAGGGCCCGTGCGCCGCGACGCGCCCGTCCACGAGCAGGACGTCGAGGACCGCGTCGAGCCGCGCGCCGGGGTCGAACACCCGCCCGCCGCGGACGATCGTCGCGCCGCTCACGACATCCCCCCGATCAGCCCCTGGCCCGGCGACGGCGGCGAGCGCCGCAACGCGGCCGCGACGCCGAGGAGCCCGAGCCCGAGGTGGACGCGGTGCGGGACGCGCAGGTGCGGCGACAGGAGCGCCGCGTCGAGCCCCGTCAGGAACACGGGGCACGACGCGTCGGGACGCAGGCCCTCGAGGATGCGCTCGACGCCGCCGGCGGCGCCGAGCACGATCCCGCTGCGCAGCGCGGCCTCGGTGTCGAGCGCGGGGAGCGGGACCGCGCCCTTCAGGTCGACGAGCGGCAGCTTCTCCGCGCCGACCGTGAGGGCCCGCGCGGCGAGGCCGAGCCCGATCCCGATCGTCCCCCCGAGCAGCGCGCCGTCCGGGCCCGCGACGTCGATGGTGAGCGCCGTCCCGCACGACACGACGACCGCCGCGCCGGCGACGATCGTCGACGCGCCGAGCACCTGGACGCGGCGGTCCACGCCCGCGGTCTCCGGCTGCCGCGCCTTCGCCCGCGGCAGCCCGGGGTGGTCGTGGGCGACGACGACCGCGCCCGGGAAGCCCACCTTCGCCAGCTCCCACGCGAGGTCCTTGGCCTTCACCGCGTCCGACCCGCAGACGGCGACGAGCGGCTTCTCGTCGCGGACGAGCGGCTTCGCGAACTCGCGGACGGCCGCGGCGTCGCTCCGCGGGAGCCGGACGGGCCCGGCGACGTCCTCGCCGCGCACCACCCCGAGCTTGGTCCCGCTGTTGCCGACGTCGATGACGAGGACGAGGTCGATGGCCACCGGCGCGCTCCCGCTTGGAGACGCGTCAGGATCCGCGACCCCGCGGCTCCCACCAACGAAAGGTCCGTCCGCGGCGGCGCTACTTGCTCTTGTCGAAGCCGACCTTGCCCGCCGCCGCCCGCGTCTTCGGGTCGCGCGGGTCCACGACGACCGTGCGCTCGACGCCGTCCCGCTTGAGGACCACGGCGACGCTCGTCGTGTCCTTCGGCAGGCCCTTGGCGACGTCGATCGCCTCGTTGCGGTTCCGCACGCGCTGGCCCGCCACCGACACCAGGACGTCGCCCTGCTGGATGCCGAACTTCGCGGGCACGCTCCCCGGCGACACGCCGGTCACGCGCACCCCGCCCTCGCCGTCCTTCACGTCCTCCGACTTCACGTCGTTGAGGATCTCGCGCTCGAGGTCGCGCGACGAGAGCGCGTTCCAGGACTCCTCGTCGAGCTCGATGTAGGTGCGGCCCTCGCGCTCGACGGGGGTCACGCGGACCCGCTCGAGCGGGACCGGGGCCGAGCCCGTCCCGACGCCCGTGCCACCCGCGCGGGCGACGCCCGGACCCGCCGCCGGACCCGGCTTGCCGGCGCCCGGCGCGCCGTCCGTCGGCCGGATCAGCGACCCGCCCTTGGGCGCCGTCGACATCGAGATCGCGAGCACCTCTTCCTTCCGCTCGGCGGGCGCCTTCGGGTCCGCGCCCACCTCGTCGTAGACGATCTTGAGCCGCGGGTCGTCGTCGTCGCCGGCCTCGCCCACGTACTCCACGCTCACGAGGTACTTGCCCTCGCGCCGCGGGTCGGCGGCGTCCGCGGGGCGCAGCCGCTCCTCGCCCGCGGGGCCCTTCGAGTCCACGTCCTCGAGCGGGGTCGTGGCGCCGGCGTAGAACGTGCGCTTGCGCTTGCTCGCCGCGAACTCGAACGTGATCGCCGCGTTCGCGTCGAGCGGGTCCGTGCCCACCGGCGGGACGATCGCGGCGATGACGCGGCCCAGCGCCGCCAGGCCCTTCGGGGCCTCCTTCTTGGTCGGCTCGGCGGCGGCGCGCTTCTCGACCTTCGGCGGCACGGGCCCGACGAACGCCCACACGCCGGGGGCCAGGGGGTTCTTCTTCGTGTCCATCAGGTCCGGGCGGACGATGTGGTCGAAGTCCTTCTCGTAGACCTGCCAGAAGTCGGCCTTCCGGGCGTTGTTGGCGTCGGTCTGGTACGCCTCGTTCGCGGGCACGACCCAGGCGGCGCGCTTCGCGTCGCCCGCCATCGCCGGACGCGCCTGCGCGAACCACCAGCCCGCTGCGCCCGCGATGCCGAGGGCGAGCAGCAGGTTGGCGAACGTGAGCAGGCGGCGGATCGACTGGGCCTTCATGGAGCACGGTCCCCGGGGACGACGCTCTTAGACTAGCAGCGCGCGACGGTCCTTCCCCCGGCGTTCCTCCCGGTCGGCGCGGGTCCGCGACGCCCCCGCCGCGGCGCGCCCGGGCGGCGACGGCCCGGCGGTCCCGCGGGCCCGTCCCGGGACGCGACCGGCCGGCGCGCGACCGCGAGGCCCGGCGGCCGGCGAGCCTCGCGGTCCCGGGCGAGGGGTCGCGGCCCCGGCGCCCGCTCCGGGGGCGGCGCAAGGAGGGGCGGGGCGCGCCGCGGCGGGGCGGCGCGCCCCGCGCGGTCACGGCGAGAACGACGGGACCGTGCGGAGGCCCTTGCCGATGCCGCGCATGGCGAGCATGAGCTCGTCCGGGTTGTCGGCGGCCGCCAGCGCGTCGTCGTAGTCGATGAGCCCCTCGGCGACGAGGGCGCGGAGCGACTGGTTGAACGTCTGCGTGCCGTAGTGCTCGTGGCCCTCGTCGAGGAGCTTCGAGAGGTCGCGGGTCTTGCCCTCGAGCAGCATCTCCTTGATCGTCGGCGTGCCGAGCAGGATCTCGACGGCCGGCACGCGGCCCGCGGCGGCGCGGCGCGTGATCAGGCGCTGGCTCACGACGCCCTCGAGGACGAGCGCGAGCTGCAGGCGGATCGTCTGGTGCTGGTGCGGCGGGAAGAACGAGATGATGCGCTCGACCGTCTGCACGGCGTTGACCGTGTGGAGCGTCGAGAGCACGAGGTGCCCCGACTCGGCCGCCTGGAGCGCCGACTCGATCGTCTCGCGGTCGCGCATCTCGCCCAGGAGGATCACGTCGGGCGTCTGGCGCACGACGTGCTTCAGCGCGGTCGCGTAGTCCGGCGTGTCGATGCCGATCTCGCGCTGGGTGATCGCGCAGCGCTTGTCGCGGAAGATGAACTCGACGGGGTCCTCGATCGTCACGATGTGGCGGTCGGTGTGCTCGTTCATGTGCTCGACGAGCGCCGACAGCGTCGTCGACTTGCCCGAGCCGGCGATGCCCGTGACGAGCACGATGCCGCGGTGGAGCCGCGAGAGGCGCGTGAGCGGCGCCACGGGGAGGTGCAGGTCCTCGATCTTCGGGACGCGCTCCTGCACGTGGCGGAACACGAACCCGTACCGGCGGCGCTGGACGAACAGGTTCGCGCGGAAGCGGCCCACGCCCGGCACGACGAAGGCGACGTCCTTCTCCATCAGGACCTTGAACGCCGCGACCTCCTCCGCCGAGAGGATCGCGGCGAGCAGGGCCTCGGCGTCCTCGGGCGTGAAGCGCTCGTCGGAGAGGAACCGGATCTTCCCCTCGCAGCGCATCGCCGGCCGCTCCCCCTCGCGGAGGATGAGGTCGGAGGCGCGCTCCTTGACCATGACCTTGAAGTGGATGAAGGGGTCGGACATGGGGGGTTCCGTACGGGTCCGGGTCCTCATCGACCGGATCTCGGCCGCGACCGAAGCACCGTCCCCCCGGGGGCCCTCCCGCCCCGCCCCGGGCTGCCGCCCTGCGGCCTCGGCGAGCGCGCCCCGGCGCCGTTCAGCCCCCCGGCTCCCCCACCGCGGCCTCACCCCCCGGGCCCGGGCATCGGCCGCCGACGCCGCCGGGCCGCTCCACGGGCGCGAGGCGGCCCCGACGGTCGGCCCCGCGAGACGCGGCGCGCGTCCCGACGACGGCCCGCGTCAGGACGGAGGCGCGTCGCCCGTGCTCGGGACGGCCTCGGGGCCGGGCCGCGCGACCTGCGCGTCGAGCGCCTTGCCGACGGCGTCCACGAGGTCCTCGAGGCCCGCGCCGGTGGCGGCGGAGATCACGAGCACCTTCTTCTTGAGCTTGCGCCCGAGCGCCTTGCCGGCCTTCTCGGCCTCCCCCGCCGGCGCGAGGTCGCCCTTCGTGCCGACGACGATCTCCGGCCGCTCGGCGAGCCCGTGGCCGTAGGCCTCGATCTCCGCGCGCACGGTGCGGTACGCCTCGGCGGCGCTGCCCTCGAGGGGGAAGAGGTCGACGAGGTGGACGAGCACGCGCGTGCGCTCGACGTGGCGCAGGAAGCGGTCGCCGAGGCCCTTGCCCTCGTGGGCCCCCTCGACGAGGCCCGGCAGGTCCGCGAGCACGAAGCGGCGGAACCCCTTGAGCTCGACGAGCCCGAGGTGCGGCGCGAGCGTCGTGAACGGGTAGGCGGCGATGCGCGGCGAGGCGCGGGAGATGCGCGAGAGCAGCGTCGACTTGCCCGCGTTCGGCAGCCCGACGAGCCCCGCGTCCGCGAGGAGCCGCAGCTCGAGGCGCAGCTTGCGCGTGACGGCGGGCACGCCGAGCGTGACGCGCGTCGGCGCCTGGTCGGTCGCCGTCGCGAAGCGCGAGTTGCCGAGGCCGCCCTTGCCGCCCGGCGCCGCGACCCAGCGCGCGCCCGGGACGAGCAGCTCCGCGACGACCTCGCCGGTCGCGGCGTCGAAGAACGTGGTGCCCGGCGGCACCGCCACGACGAGGTCCGCGCCGTCGGAGCCGTGGCGGTTGCTGCCGCGGCCGGGCCCGCCGTTCTCGGCGCGCAGCACGCGGTCGGCGGACATGTCGCCGAACGTGGTGAGCTGCGGGTCCGCGACGAACACGACGTCGCCGCCGTGGCCGCCGTCGCCGCCCGCGGGCCCGCCGAGGGGCACGTACTTCTCGCGGCGCCACGACGCGCACCCGTCGCCGCCGGCGCCCGAGGTGATCGTCAGCAGGATCTCGTCGACGAACATGGGCGCGTGGCTCCGGAACGAAGGACCCGCACCCGTCGCGCGACCGAGGGCCCGTGTGCCGTCGGGCCGCGTCCGCCGTGCGCCCGGAGCGGCGGTCAGCCGTTCGCCGGGAGCGGCTTCACGTGCACGGAGCGGTTGTCGTGGAACTCCACGATGCCCTCGTGCTGGGCCCAGATCGTGAAATCGCGGCCCATCTTCGTGTTCTGGCCGGGGTGGAACTTCGTGCCCACCTGCCGGACGATGATGCTGCCGGGGACGACGTGCTGGCCCGCGAAGACCTTCACGCCGCGGTACTGCGGGTTGCTGTCGCGCCCGTTGCGGCTGGAACCCTGACCCTTCTTGTGAGCCATGACGCGACTCCCTGCTACGCGCCGACGACGGCGTCGATGCGGACCTCGGTGAAGCCCTGACGGTGGCCCTGCTTGCGGCGGTAGCCCTTGCGGCGGCGCTTCTTGAACACCACGACCTTCTTGGCCCGGCCGTGACGGACGACGGTGCCCTCGACGCGGGCGCCCGCGACCTCGGGGGTGCCCACCGTCGTGCCCGCGTCCGTGGAGACGAGCAGCACCCGGTCGAACACGACCTTGGCGCCCGGCTCGGCCTGCTGGAGCTCGAGGCGGAGGCGCTGGCCCGGCTTGACGGTGTACTGGCTTCCGTGGTCGTCGAAAACGGCGTAGGGCATGGCGGGGTCCCCGGTCCCGACTCGGCTCGGACGAGACGCCCCGCGACGGCGCGGGACGTTCCTCGATTCGAGCCTCGGGGACCGTGCGAAGCGGGCAAAGGTACCCGGAGTCGCCCGGGGCTCAACTCCCGGAGGGGGCGTCGTCGGCCGAAGCCTCGATCGGCGTACCCGCCGACCCACCCCCGGCGCCGCGCGCGCCGCCGTCGGGACGGCCGGCACCGCCGTCCGACCGGGGGGCTCCGCCCCGGGGGGGCAGGCCCTTGATGGCCCAGCCGCCGTACGGGATGGACGGGTCCGGGACGAGCTTGAACGGGCCCGTGAGCCACGTCTCGAGGGCGGAGAGCGCGTCGCCACGCTTCTTCCGCAGCAGCTCGGCGACGGGCGGCGGGAGCCGGACCTCCATGCCGCCGTGCCCGCGCGACCGCGCGGCCCGGGCGCGCATCTCGCGCAGCACGCGCAACGCGAGGCCCAGCGGGTGCCGGCGACGGCCCGCGCCGCCGCAGGTCGGGCACGCGACGTGGGTCACCGAGAACAGCGCCGGCCGGATCCGCTGGCGCGTGAGCTCGAGGCAGCCGAACGGCCCGATCCGCGAGAGGCGGATCCGCGCGCGGTCGCGCCGCAACGCGTCGCGCATCGCGCGCTCGACCTGGTGCGTGTGGGACCGCTCGCGGAGGTCGATGAAGTCCACGACGATGACGCCGCCGAGGTCGCGCAGGCGGAGCTGGCGCGCCACCTCGGGCACGGCCTCGAGGTTCGTCTTCAACGCCGTCGTCTCGAGGTCCTCCTCCTCCGTCATGCGGCCGGAGTTGACGTCGATGGCGACGAGCGCCTCCGTCGGGTCGATGACGATGGAGCCACCGGACGGCAGGCGGATCGTCCGCCGGAACGCGTCCTCCATCTGCGCCTCCACGCCGAACGCGTGGAAGATCGGCGTCGGGCCCGGGTGGACCTCGACGGCGGGGAGCGGCGGGAGCGGGGCCGGCTCGGGGGACGCCGGATCCGGGGACGGGGCGGCGGGCTCGTCGAGGGCCTCGAACGGCTCCGCGGGCCCGCCATCCATCGCCGGCTCGGCGGCGGCCGCCGCATCGGGGCCGCGCGCGCCCGCGCCGGCGGCGGTCCCCCCCGCGGCGGGGACGACGGCCTCGGGCGAATCCGGCGCGGGCTCGTCGACGTCGCCCTCGGGCGCCACCTGTTCGACCTGCGACGGCGCCGGCTCGACGGGCTGCGCCGCGGCGGCCGCCGTGGGCCGGGTGCGCTCGAGGTACTCGCGGATCCGCGCGGCCACGTGGGCGTCGTCGCACACGACGCGCGTCGCGTCCGGCGGCAGGAAGTCGCGCACGGCCCGCGAGACGAGGTCGCTCTCCTCGTGGACGAGGCGCGGGCCGCCGCCCTCGAGCAGGCGCCCCTTCAGGTTCTCCCAGAGGCGGAACTGCTCGACGAGGTCGGCCTGCACCTCCCCCGTGGACCGCCCGTTGGACGCCGTCCGCAGGATCACGGCCATGCCGGCCGGCAGGTTCAGCCCGTCGAGCAGCGAGCGCATCCGGTCGCGGCCCTCGCCGCTCTCGATGCGCCGCGACACGCCCGACCGCGTGGAGTTCGTCAGCAGGACGACGTACCGACCCGGGAGCGAGATCCGCGTCGTGAGCGTCGGGCCCTTGTGCCCGACCGGCCCGCGCGAGATCTGCACGAGGATCGGGTCGCCGGGCTTGACGAGGTCGGTGATCTTCCGCGGGCCGCCGCCCGCCGGCTCGGTGGCCTCGGGGGTCGCGTCCGGGGAGATGTCGGAGACGTGGAGGAACCCCGTCACCCCGCCGCCCAGGTCGACGAACGCGGCGCCGATGCCCTTCTCGACGTTCTGCACGCGCCCGACGTAGACGTTCCCCTTGCCCGTGGGGTCGGTCTCGGCCTCGACGTAGACCTCTTCGAGCCGGCCGTCCTCGACGAGGGCGACCCGGATCTCTTCCGGCTCGTCGGTGTTGATGAGGAGGACCTTCTCCATGCGAGCCGCGGAGCCTATCACGGACTCGCCGCGGCCGTGCGCTCGGCCTCGCCCGTTCCGTCGGGACACGATGCGGCCCCCCGCGCGGGACCGCGAGGCCCGCTCGCCGTCGGGCCCGCGCCGGCAGACGTCCCCCGACGGCGACGGCCGCGCCGGCGGCCGGGCCTCGCGTCCCCCGAGCACGACCGCACCCCGCCGCGCGCGGCCCCACCGTGCCCTCGACCCGCGGCCGGCGACCCGTGGCCCGGAAACGACGACACGCCCGCCGAGGGGCGGGCGTGTCGCGGAGAGGACGGGGCGGGCGCCGGGTCGGACCCGGCGCGCCGCGGTCGGTCAGCGGCCCATCGGCACCGGAGCCGGCGTCGCGGGGGCGGCGCAGGCCGGGGCGGGCGGCGGCGTCGGCGCGCCGGGCGTGCCGAGCTTCTCGAACTCCGCGGCGTTGCGCTCCGTGCGACCGGCGAGCTCGTCGTCGATCGTCAGGTTCGCCGCGTCCGAGCCGCGGAGGATCCGCGGGGTGATCGTGATGATCAGGTTCTGGCGGACCTTCGAGCGCGACTGGCCCTGGAACAGCGCGCCGAGCACCGGCAGGTCGCCGAGGATCGGGAGCTTGTCGCGGGAGTTGGTGTCGCGGTCCTCGAGGAGGCCGCCGATGACCGCCGTCTCCTTGTCGCGCAGGAGCATGTGCGACACGAGCGTGCTCGACTGCACGCGGGGCAGGTCGATCGTCTGGCCCGACACGGTGAACCGGTCGAAGCCCGGGATCGGGCTCGTCGTGCCGTTCAGCGCGCGCTGCTGCGGGATGACCAGCAGCATGATCTTGTTCTCGCCCGGGATCACGTGCGGGATCACGAGGAGCTGGAAGCCGACGTTCACCGGGCTGTTGTCGTCCTCCTCGACGGAGAACGTCAGGCCGCCGTTCTGGTTGCTCGCGGCGTCGCTGCGGGCGTACCGGATCGACTCGCCGACGAAGATCGTCGCCTCCTGGTTGTCGAGCGCGAGGATCTTCGGCGCCTGGACGACCTTGCTGCACCCGTCCTGCTTCAGCATCTTGAAGAGGATGTTCGTCTGGCCGAACGAGAGGGTGCCGTACGAGAACGTCGAGGCCGAGGGCGGCGGGAACGCCGTGCCCGAGATGAACTCGCTCCAGCCCGACGTCGCGCCGCCGGCCGCGAAGGGCAGGCGGTGGTTGATGCCGGCGCCGGTGAAGCCCATCTGGAAGCCCGAGTCGGTCGAGAGGCCGAAGTCGAGGGCGTCCTGGTTGGACGTCGAGATGAAGTTCATGTCGATGAACACCTGCGGGGGCTCGACGTCGAGCTCGCGGCAGAGGTTCAGGACGGCCTGGCGCTTCGGGTCGGTGCCCGTGATCAGGATCGCGTTGACGCCCGGGATGTAGTGGACGGTGCCGTTCTCCGGCGCGACCACCGACTGCAGGGCGGCGACGATCGGGAAGTTCTGCGCGGCCTTCGCCGGGTCGTCGCTCGGGATGAACACGTCGGACTCGACGATGTCGGCGCCGACCGAGGCCGAGCCGCCCGACCCGCCGCCGGTGCTGCTCGAGGCGCTGCTCGACGAGCCGCCGCTGGCGCCCGTCTTGATCACGCCCTTGTACGGGGGCGGGGGGCGGAGGTAGCGGAACTGGTACTTGTCGCTGCCGAGCTCGAGGGACGTCGTGGGGACGACGCGGAGGACGCCGTAGTCGCTCTCGACGAGCGTGTACTTGCCGGCCGTCTCGACCACGTCCTTCAGCGCCGCGCGCCACGGGACCTTGTTGAAGTTGACCGAGATCCGGCCCTTCACCTCGGGCGAGATCGCGATGTTGATCGACTCGCCGCCGCTGGCGCCGGCCGCGATCAGCTTGATGACCTGGTTGATGTCCTCGTCGGTGGCGTCGATCGTCACCAGCGGCGGCTTCTCGACGCGCAGCAGGTTGAGCGACTTCCGGACGAGCACGCCGCTGATCTGCTCGGCCATCGCCTGGAGGGCGTCGGCCCAGTAGAGGTCGAGGACGCGCAGCGTGACCTTCTCGGTCTTGGCCTGCGGGGCCACGATCAGGTTCACGCGGGTCTTGGGCTGGATCTTCTGGGTGACGACCTGCTCGAAGGTCGCGTCGGCGACGTCGAACGTCACCTTGCCGTCGCCGATGTCGAACTCGCGGAGGCTCGACGCCTCGTTCGCGGCGAGGGCCCGGCCGCCGAAGGCGACCAGGGCGAGGGCGAAGAACGCGGCCCACCGGGGGATCCGGCGCGCGAGGGACCTGTGCATCATGGGGAAAGGGCCTCCTGCCACGCCTCTCCCCCGGGGGGATCGGCGCCAACCTCTCTGGTTGTTGTCGGTCGGCCGGGAGCGGAAATCAAGCACCGCTCTCGTCCGCCCCCGCACCGACAACCCGGCGGCCCCCCGGCCGCGACCTCCCCCATCGGCCGAAACGGGCCGGAACTCAAGCGCCTCCGGCGCGGGGAACCCGCGGGACGCCGCCCCCCCTCCGTCCGCGGCCGGACCGGCGGGGGCCGGTCCCCGGAAAGACACCGCGGGCCGGGGCGCTCGCGCGCCCCGGCCCGCGGGAGGGACGACGGAGGGCCCGATCAACGCGGCGGGACGGTCGCCGAGGCGTCGAGCTTCTTCGAGGACCCGGCGCCCGGGCCGTCGCCCGCCGTCGCGTCCATCCGGGGGACGAACACGCGCTCGCCGAAGTACTCGAACTCGACGCCCTCGCGGCGGATCCCGACGATCCGGATGTCCTTGCCGTCGACGAGGTCGCCGTGGCGGAAGACCTTCCCGCTCACCAGGGCGGCGGACGTCGTGGGCTCCGGGTTGACCATGACCGCGGTGACGTGGAGCGTCTTCGCGTGGAACTCGGAGAGGATCTTGCCGCGGCGGCGGTAGCCCTTGATCTCCTCGAGGATCGGCGTGGCCGCCGGGTCGATCTCCTTGCCGCGGACGAACGACTCCCAGGCGACCGACAGCGAGTTGACCTCGGCGTAGTCGCCCTTGCGGAAGGCGGCGTCCACCTGCTCGAGGGTGTCCTTCGCGACCGACGCCGTCACGCGGAGCTCCCGGGGGAGGTCCTTGCGGCCGGCGGCGAGGGTCTCCATGACCGTGCGGACCTTGTCGCCGCGGGTCAGGAGGTCCGGGAAGGTGACGTTCTTCATCTGCGCGGTCGAGGCGAGCCGGACCCGCAGCTCGTTCACGAAGCCGTCGATCTCGCGGGAGATGCGGTCGGCCTCGAAGATCCGGTGGTCGAGGACGAAGGCCTTCTCCTGCTCGACCTTCTCGCGGACCTCGTCCAGGCGCTTCTCGAGGTCGAGGACGATGTCCTCCTCCTTCTTGAAGCGGGCCTTGACGACCTCGGGGTCCTCCTCGATCACCTCGCGGCGGACGTCGACGAACGGGTCGCGGCGCGACGTGGCCGGGCGGAGCGTGTACGAGTCGCGCTTCTCGGGCTGGAAGGCCGTGATGCGCTGGGCGAGCGCGGGCTCCTCGCGGCGCTCGGCCTCGTTGGAGATCGCGACGGCCGCCGCGGCGTTCGCCGGCGGGTTGTAGTAGTACGTCTCGACGGAGAGGACGCCCTTGTGGAGCGGGGCCTCGTCGCTGTCCTTCGAGCGCGAGCCGGCCTTCACCTTGAGGCCCTTGACGGCCACGAGGCGGGGGTCGATCTCGATCATGTTCACGAGGCGGAGGAGCGACGCGGCGTCGGCCTCGAACTCGAGGGTGTTCGGGGTGACGAACACGCCGCGGGCGAGCTCGCTCTCCTTCGGCGCGTTGTCCGGCAGCTTGGTGAACCGCGCCCCGGCCTGGGTGAGGAAGGTCGTCAGGTTCGCGTGGAAGTCCGCGATCTCCTGGTGGCGCGGGAGGATCTCGAGCTCGCGGTCGCGGACCGCGCGGAAGACGATGACCTCGTCCTCGCGGTCCTTCGTCCGCCGGATCTCGACGTCCGCCGAGGCGATCCGGCCGTCGAGCGACTCGACCTCGGCCTGGATCTCCTCGATCTCCTTGCGGTCCATGTAGACCAGGGCGCCGATGCCGCCCGTCAGGAGCACGGCGGCTCCGATGGTCAGCCAGAGCCTCTGGCGTTCGTTCAGCTTGGCCACGGTGACCTCCCCGGTCTCACTTGGCCGCCCCCGCCGCGGGCGCGGCGGAGGTGGCGGGCTTCTTGGCGTCGACGGTCGGCGGGCGGAGGCGGAGCTCGCACTTGAACGCGCCGGTGACCGGCGGCGAGAGCACCTTGCTCGACCCCGAGTTCACGATCTCGATGTTCGGGTTGCTGATCGAGAGGAAGTCCGAGAAGAACTCGCTCGACCGCCCGGTGCCGTCCGGGTCGCCCGTCATCGCCTTGTAGAACGCGCTGTTCTGCGCGAGCGCCTCGTTGCGCGTCTGCATCGCGAGGAAGCCCGCGAACCGGAACTCGCCGCCGTCCTGCGGGGCGCCGAGCTGCCCCGGCCGGCGGTTGGCCGCCATCTGGGTCGGGATCTCGAGCTCCTCGAGCCACGCGTTGTACGGGGCCTCGCGGTTCGCCACGATGTCGAAGAACTGGTCGAGCTTGCGCGACCAGAGCACGCGGTTGCGGTTGATCGTCTGGATCGCCCGGCGCCGCTGCTGGTACTCGTCGATCTCGCGCTGGAGCGCGAGGGAGCGCTCCTTCTGGCGGTCCTTGTTGGCCGCCTCCTCCTCGCGGAGGGCCCGCACCTCGCGCACCTTCTGGAGCTGCACGAAGTGGGTGTAGGCGTAGAAGCAGCCGGCGCCGACCACGGCGACGACGCCCGCGATGATCGCGACGAAGCGACCGACGGGGGTGCCGGCGGCGGCCCGGTACTCGGGGGGCAGCAGGTTGACGCGGATCATGTCAGGCATCCCTCCGCAGGCGCGACGCCAGGCCGACGGCGACGGCGAGCTCGCCCGCGTGCTCGCGGAGCGCGTCGACGTCCACGCGGTCGGCCGCGATCGGCAGGTCGCCGGTCGGGTCCCACGGGGCGACCGGACGGTCGAGGACGCGGGCCAGGTCGTCGGTCAGGCCGACGAGGCGGGCGCCGCCGCCGGAGACGAGGACCTCGTCCACGCCCCGGTCGAACTGGTTCTCGAAGTACTCGAACGAGAGGCGGACCTCGGTGGACAGGTCGTCCACGGCGGGCGTCACGGCGCCGCGCACGCGGTCGGCCTGCTCGCCCGGCCGGCGCTTGAGCGCCTCGGCCTCGCCGTCCTTGAGCCCGAGGCGGTTCGCGATGGCCGCCGTGAAGGCGTCGCCGCCCGAGTGGATCTCGCGGGTGAAGAGCGACGCCCCGCCGCGGATCACGTTGACGCTGGTCTTGCCGGCGCCGACGTCCACGAGCGCGCGCACCCGGTCGCCGTCCATGCCCGTGACGGCCGTCTCGTAGGCGTTGCCCACGGCGAACACGTCCACGTCGACGATCTCGGGCTGCAGGCCGACGCCGGCGAGGATGCGCAGCTGCTCGTCCACCAGCGCGCGCTTGCACGCCACGAGGAGCACCCGCATCTCGTTCGGGCCCGCGTCGTTCATGCCGGGCGCCTCGAACGGCTGGCAGTCGAGGAGCACCTCGTCGACGTCGAACGGGATGTACTTGTCGGCCTCGTAGCGGATCGCGTTCCGCAGGTCGTCGGGGCTCATCTTGAACATCGTCAGGTAGCGGACGATGACCGACTTGCCGCTGACCGAGGTCACCACGCGCCGCGTGTGGAACTCGTTCTCCTCGAAGACGCGCGCGACCGTCTCGCGCACCGCGTCGGGAGAGGGGAGCTCGGCGTACCCGAACCCCGTGAGGACGAGCCCGCCGTTCCACGTCAGCTCCACGGCCTTCACGGCCTTGGTGCCGACGTCGAGGCCGATCAGGCTCCGGATCCGTCGCTTGAACATGGTCGAAGGTCCACGCGCGCCGCGGCGCCCGGTGCGGGCGTGCGGTCGCGGACCCCTTTCGACCCGGCCCGGGGCGCCACTTGAGGGGCAACCGCCCCCGCGTCCAACCCGGTGGACGCGCCCCGGTGCGCCGGACGCACGCCTGGCGAGGAAACGCGACCTCGCCGGCCGACGCCGGGCCATCCCACCCGGGGAGGCTACCGAGCACCCCCCCGGTCCCCCCTTGCCTCCGCGCCCGCCGCCGTCGGCGGGGCCGGCCCGATTCGCTCCCCGTATCGGCTGGACCGCGGCCGGCGCCGTACGCCTGTCGTCCCTGGGTGTCGACCCCGGGGGACGTTGGGCCCGGGGGAGGTCGGGCCCGGGGGAGGTCGGGCCCGGCGCGGCCCCGCTTTGGGGGGGGTGGCGATCCCCGGGACCGCGAGGCCCGCGCGCCCGCGGCCCGGGCCGGGCGCCGCCCGCGGCCCGTCAGGCCGACGCGCTCATGGCCCGGGCGGCGGCGACCTCGGCCGCGAGCGCGCGGTGGAGGTAGGCGTCGACGTCGTCGGCGGTCGCGAGCTTGAGCGACCGGGCGGCGATCCCCCGGGCCCGCTCGAGCGTCAGCCCGCGGACGAGCCGGCGGACCCGCGGGATCACCGCGGGCGTGAGGCTCACCTCGCGCAGCCCGAGGCCGAGCAGGAGCACGCTGTAGGCGGCCTCGCCCCCCATCTCGCCGCACATCGTCACCGGGATCCCGCGCGCGCGCGCCGCGCGCACGGTCTCGTCGATCAGCCGGAGGATCGCGGGGTGCGACGGCCGGAACAACGGCGCCACCTGCTCGTTCGTGCGGTCCACGGCGAGCGTGTACTGGATGAGGTCGTTGGTCCCGATCGAGAAGAAGTCCACCTCGCGGGCGAGCAGCTCGGCGGACACCGCGGCGGCCGGGATCTCGATCATGGCCCCCACGCGCACCCGCTCGACGGGCTCGAACGGGATCCCCTGCCGCGCGAGGCCGTTGGCGGCCTCGGCGAGCAGCGCGCGCGCGTGCCGCACGTCCTCGGGCGACGACACCATGGGCAGCATGACGCGCACGTCGCCCTCGCGCGCGACGCGCAGGAGCGCGCGCAGCTGCGGCCGGAAGACGTCGGGGTGCGCGAAGCACCAGCGCAGCGAGCGGACGCCGAGCGCGGGGTTGCGCTCGCTCGACGACCCGCCGGGCGTGGCCTTGTCGGCGCCGAAGTCGAACGTGCGCACCGTGAGGCGGCCGGGCCGCATCCGCTCGAGCGCCGCGCGGTAGGCCGCGAGGTGCTCCTCCTCGTCCGGCACGGGGCGCGAGGGGTCGAACAGGAACTCCGTGCGGAACAGGCCGATGCCCTGGGCCCCGCGCTCGGCGGCGGCGGCCACCTCGAGCGGGAACTCGATGTTGGCGAGCAGCGTGACCGCGTGGCCGTCGAGGGTCTCGGCGGGGAGGTGGCTCTCCTCGAGGAGCGTCTGCTCGCGCGCGTCGTGCTGCCGCGCGCGGCGCTCGGCCTCCGCGCGCACGCCCGCGTCGGGCTCGACGACGACCGAGCCCGTCGTCCCGTCCACCCACACCTCGGTGCCGGGCGCGACGGCCGCGACGACGCCGCGCACGCCAACGACGCACGGGAAGCCGAGCGCCTTCGCGATGATCGCGGTGTGGCTCGTCGGGCCGCCGTGCTCGAGCACGAGGCCCGCGACGCGCCGCCCGGCGAGCGCCGCGCACTCCGACGGCGTCAGGTCCTCGGCGACGACGACGACGGGCGAGCGGCCGTCGCCCGTGGGCGCCGCCGCGGCCGCGGGCATGCCCGCGAGCGCGCGCAGCAGGCGCTTCTCGACGTCGAGCACGTCCTGGCGGCGCTCGGCGAACATCGGGTCGGCGACCTGCGCGAGCCGGTTGAAGTGCCGGCGCATGACCGTCTCGACCGCGTGCTCGGCGGACGACCCGCGCCGGACGGACTCCTCGAGCTCGCCCTGCACCGCCTCGAGCAGGATCTGGTGGACCTCGAAGATGGCCCCCACCTTCGGGTCGACGGCGAGCGCGCGCTGCGCGTCCACGAGGCCCTGCTGCGCCTCGGCGGCCGCGCGCTGCAGGCGACCCACCTCGTCCGCGACCTCCTCGGGGGCGATCGCGCGGCGCTGCGTCGCGGCGAACGCGACGGCCTCGTGGTGGACCGCGCGCCCGACGCGGCTGCCGTCGGAGACCGGGATGCCCGTGAGCCGTCGCATGGGGCCAGACGATAGCGGAGGGCCCGGCGCGGCGCCCCGTCCTCGCGCGGCGCCCCGTCCTCGCCCGGCGCGCCCGCGAAGGCGGGCGGGGCGGCCGCGGGGACCGGGCGCCGCCGGCCGCGCCGCGCCGTCAGCCCTCGGCGTGGAACCGCGCGAACAAGGCCTCGAGGGCCGCGACCGCGTCGGCGGCGTCCGGGCCGCTCCCCTCGAGCACCACCTCGGTGCCGCCGACGGCCGCGAGCGCCAGGACGTCGAGCAGGTCCTTGGCGCGCGCCGTCTGCGCGCCGACGAGCAGCACCGTCTCCGCGCCGAAGCGGCGCGCGACGTCCACGATCCGCGCCGCGGGCCGCGCGTGGAGCCCCTGCGGCGACGGCGCGCGCACGACCGCGCGGCACGGGACGGGCGGGGGCGCGTCGGGGGTCACGGGGCCGCGCCCGCCGTCACGCCGCGCCGCGCGCCGGGCCTCGCGTGCCGACGCCGGGGTCCCGGTCGCTCAACGCCCGCCCGCCGGGTGGTCGAACGACTCCTCGAGCACCTCGACGACCGCCGCCGGCGTCGCGCAGCCGCGGAGGAGCTTCATCCAGTACTTCGAGCGCGTGAGCGACACCACCCAGCGCATGAGCGCGAGGTACTCCTGGTTCGCGTCGGGCGGCGAGGCGATGAGGAAGACGACGTGGACGCGGTCGCCGTCCACGCTGGCCCACTCGATGCCGCGCGTGGACATGCCGACCGCGACCACCAGCTCCTTCACGAGCGCGGTCTTCGCGTGCGGGACCGCCACCCCGCCGCCGATGCCGGTCGTGCCCTCGCCCTCGCGGCCGAGCACCTCGGTCACGAGCGCCTCGCCCTTCGCCTTCGTGAGCGCGCCGGACGCGACGAGCACGCCGGCGAGGTCCTTGACGGCCTCGTCCCGCGTCTCCGCCTCGAGCGAGACGACGACGTGGGCGGGGCGGACGTGGCGCGTGACTTTGGCGACGCTCATGGGCCGAGGTTGCGACTCCGGGCGCCGTCGGGGCGCCGTGCTGCGGGCACCGGACGGCTCGCGCCGCCGGGGTCAGGACTCGTCGTCCTGCTCCTTCATCTTCTCCACGATCTCCTCGTAGGTCTCCTCCCGCGCGGGAGCCGGGCCCCCCGTCGGCGGCTGGGTCCCCGGGAGGATCGTCCCCATGGACTCGCGACCCCGGTGGTGGTCCGTGAGCTTCTGCTTGTGGCGGACCAGCTGGCGGCCGAGCTTCTCCTCGGCCAGGTCCACCGCGGCGTACATGTCCGGCGACTCGGCCTTCCCGACGAGGCGCAGGCCGCGGCCGACGTCGGCCACCATCTCGACGACCTTCCGGTCGCTGCCGCCCTCCATCGTGACCTCGACCCCGGTCATGCGGCCGTAGAGCCGCTCCAGCTTCTCCACCTTCTCCCGGGCATAGTCCTTCATGGCCTCGGTGACGCCGACGTGGCGGCCGGTGATCTGGATGCGCACTGGGAACCTCCGCGACCCTAGGCTTCGGGGTCGCAATCGGATTCTAGGTTCGCCGCGAGGGAGGGGTCAACGAAGTCCGGCGGCGGGTCCGCGGCGTACCCGACCCGGACGAGGACGAGGCCGTGGGCCGGCGCGGCCGGGCCGGCCCGCCGCCGGTCGCGGCCGGCCACGAGCGCGTCCACGGACGCCTCGTCGCGCGCGCCCCGGCCCACCTCGAAGAGCGTGCCGGCGACGGCCCGGACCATCCCGTACAGGAATCCGTCGCCCACGAGGTCGAGGTGCACGCGCGGCCCGTCCTCGAGCACGCGCACGCCGGCGAGGGTCCGGACGGTGCTCCGCCGCGGCGACCCCGACGACTGGAAGCACGCGAAGTCGTGGCGGCCGCGGAGGCGCGCGGCGGCGGCGCGGACCGCGTCGAGGTCGAACGCGCCCTCGACGCGCCACGACGTGCGCCGCTCGTGGACGCGCCGCGTGCGGGACCGCAGCCACGTGTAGCGGTACCACTTCCACCGCGCGTCGCGCAGCGCGTGGAACCCGGGCGCCTCGCTCACCGCGAGCACCCCCACGTCGTCGGGGAGCAGCGCGTCGAGCGCCCGCAGCACGACGTCCGGCGCGAGCTCGCTCGGCGTGCGGAACGACGCCACGGCGCCGAGCGCGTGGACGCCCGCGTCGGTGCGCCCCGCCCCGACGACCGGCGTCGGGGCGGAGAGGAGCCGCTCGAGCGCCTCCTCGAGCACGCCCTGCACCGTGCGGTCGGCCGCCTGGCGCTGCCATCCCGCGAAGGCCGCGCCGTCGTACTCGAGGTCCACGCGGAGCGTCCGCAGGACGGGCTCCGCGGCGGCGCTCATCCCTTCCAGACGCGCCGCTGGCGCGACGACGGGATCCGCAGCGCCTTGCGGTACTTCGTGACGGTGCGGCGGGCGATCTCGAGGCCCGACTCCTGGCTGAGCCGCGCGGCGACCTCGTCGTCGGACAGCGGGTTCGCGGCGTCCTCGGCCGCGATGATCGCGCGCACGCGCTCCTTGATGCTGACGCGCGACTCCACGCCGCCGTCGTCGTTCTCGGTCCCGCCGGTGAAGAAGTACTTGAGCGGGAAGATGCCGCGGTGCGTCTGGACGTGCTTGTCGCTGATGGCGCGCGACACCGTCGAGACGTGGATGCCCAGGGCGTCCGCGACCTCCTGCATCTTGAGCGGGCGGAGGTGGCTGACGCCGAAGTCGAGGAAGTCGCGCTGGCGGCGCACGATCTCCTTCGCGACGCGCTCGAGCGTGTTCTCGCGCTGCGCGATGGCCTCGATGAGCCACTTCGCGGCGTCGACCTTGCGCTTGACGTACTCGCGCAGCTTGGGGTCCGCGCGCGCCTCGGCGAGCAGCTGCCGGTAGCGCGGCGACAGGCCGAGGCGCGGGACCTGGTCGTTCTCGAGGCGCACGACGTAGTCGCCGTCCGCCCACTCGACGATCACGTCCGGGCGGATGTAGGCGGTCGGCGCCGACGCGTACCGCGCGCCCGGCCGCGGCGAGACGTGCCGCAGGCCGTCCCGCAGCTCGTACACGCGCTCGACGGTGACGCCCAGCGCCTTCGCGATCCGCGGGATCTTGTTGCGCTCGAGGTCGTCGAGGTGGTCGCGCAGCAGCCGGCGCTTGAGGTCGGCGTCGGGCTCGTCGTCGCGCACCTGCAGCAGCAGGCACTCCTTGAGGTCGCGCGCGCCGACGCCCGCCGGGTCGAGGCCCTGCACGACCGCGAGCGCGGCCTCCATGGCCTCCGGCGACACCGGGTCGTCCATCCCGGCGAGGACCTCCTCGAGGGGCGCGCGGAGGAGCCCGCCGTCGGCGAGGTTGTAGACGATGGCCTCGGCCGCCGCGCGCACGTCCGCCGGCAGGTCGAGGACGTCGAGCTGCTCCATGAGGTGGTCCGCGAGGCTCTCCTCGGGGGCGGCGGTGTTCTGCATCGCCTCCCACTTGCGGTCCGTGGCCTCCTCGCCCGCCGCGCGCGAGAGCTTCCCGCGGCTGCGGTCGGCCTCGACGAGGCCCTCGAGCCGCTCGAAGACGCCCTCGGCGTCCTCGTCGGTGCCCTCCTCGTCCACGCCGACGCGCCGCTCCTCGACGGGGAGGCCCTCGCGCGGGGCCTCCTCGACCTCGAGCATCTCGTTCTCCTGCAGCTCGTTCTCGATCAGCTCCTTCAGGTCCATCGCCGGCAGCTGCAGGATCTCGATGGACTGGATGATCTGCGGCGCGAGCCGCAGCTGCTGCGAGAGGCGTTGCTGGAGGGAGACGTCGAGCCGCATGGGAGGTCCCCCAAGCATACCCCGTGCCGCGACGTGTCCACCGTCGCCCGACCGCCGGCGGCCCGTCCCCCGCGCGCGGGATTGGGCTAGACTTTGGGGGCGCGGCGGTTCTCGATCGCCTCGGCGAGCACCGTCTTCGCCAGGAACTCCAGCGAACCGCCCGCGGGCACGCCCCGCGCGAGCCGCGTGACGGGCACGCCGGTGCCCTCGAGCGCCTTCGCGACGTGCAGCGCGGTCCCGTCGCCCTCGAGGTCCGGGTTCGTCGCGACGCACACCTCGCGCACGCCCGTGCGAACTCGCTCGGTCAGCGCGTCGAGCGAGAGCGTGTCGGGCCCCACGCCCTCCACGGTGCTCACGCGCCCGCCGAGCACGTGGTAGACGCCCTTCCACGCGCCGCTCGACTCGACCGCCTCGAGGTCGCGCGCGGTCTCGACGACCAGGACGAGGCCCGCGTCGCGCGCCGGGTCGGCGCAGATCGGGCACGGGTCGGTCTCCGCGGGCGCGTGGCACCGCGAGCACGGCCGGATCCGGGCCCGGGCCTCGCGGATCGCGTCCGCCACCGACAGCGCCTCCGCCTCCGGCGTGCGCACGAGGTGGTGCGCGAGCCGCTCCGCGGTGCGCCGGCCCACGCCGGGCAGCGTCATGAGCCGCTCGACGAGGTGCTCGAGGCTCTTGGGGGTCGCGCTCACGACGGGCCCAGCAGGTCCGCGAGGCCCGGCGGGACGGGCAGCCCGCCCGTCAGCCCGCCCATCACGCCCGCCATCGTCGTGCGCTCGAGCTCCGCCGCCTTGCGCCGCGCGTCGCGCACCGCCGCGACGACGAGGTCCTCGACGACGCCCGGGTCCTCGCGCGCGAGGAGGCCCGGCTCGAAGCGGAGGCGCACCAGCTCGCCCGTGCCGTCGCAGACCGCCGTCACCATGCCGCCGCCGGCGCGGCCCTCCGCCGTCATCGCCGCGAGCGACGCCCGCGCGCGCGCGACGTCGTCCTGCGCCTTCTGCGCGCGGGCGAGGAGCTGCGAGAGGTCGCCGGGCAGGCCGGGAAGCCGTCAGACCGATTCGCACGGGGCGTTCTTCGTCTCGCCGGCCGACGCCGGCCCGTCCTCGCGGCGTCCACGCGCTCGACCGCGACCAGGCGGCCGCCGAGCGCGCCGAGCACCGTCGCCACCGCGGATGGCGGCGCACGTCGTCCGCCGCGATCGACGGCGCGGGCGCGCCGGCGCCTGTCGTCGCGGCCGCGGCCGCGGCCGGAGCCGGCGGTCGTCCGCCGGCGGCTGGGGGCTTCGCCGGGCCCGTGCCCGGCGGCGTCGCCGCGCCCGCGCCGCGCGCGGCCGCGTCGGCCTCGTCCACCACCGCGGGCCGCAGCGCGCCGCCCCACGTCGCGATCGACGCGAGGCGGAAGCCCTCGAGGCCCGTGCGGTCGCGCAGCGTGTTGCGGCCGTACGTCTCGTTCGTCGGCAGCATCAGCACGAGCGCGTCGCCCCCGACGGCCACGGGCCGCGCCTTGAGGAGCGCCGACGACAGCGCCGGTCGCGGCCCGCCGCCGCGAGGGAAGTCGGCCCACCGCGCGACGACGTCGTCGAACGTGGGGAGCGACCCGCCCGCGGGGACGCGGAGGCCCGCCCCGCCGGCCGCCCGCGCTCGCCGCGGCCCCCGTCGCCGGCGGGCCCTGCACCCCCGTCCCCGCGGGCCCCGACGGAGCGCCCGGACGCCGGTCCCGAAGCGGCCGGCGGGCGCGCGGGGAACGACGGGACCGCGCGGCGGCGCGGCCGTGCCGCCCGTGCGCTCGAACGCGGGGCCCGTGCGGGCCGGCGCGGCGCCGGCGGCCGCGGGCCCGGCCGCCGCCGGCGCGACGGGCGCCCGCGCGGAGCGCGTCCACGAGCGCGTCGAGGTCGCGGGCCGACGGGAGGCGCGCGAGCTCGACCGCCGCGACCTCGACGACGAGCCGGCCGTCGGCGCCCTCCTCGCAGGTGGCGCCGCTTCTCGAGCAGGAGGTCGATGCTGCGGGCGATCCGCGGCAGCCCGAGGCGGAGCGCGACGTCCGCGACCGGGTCGGGCTTCGCGGGCGCGTCCGGGCGCGCGTCCGCGGCCGCGCGCGCGACGGTGCGGCCGCGCCGCGCGGACGAGGTACGCGCGCAGCGCCTCGACCCACTGCTCGAGGACGGTGTCCGGCTTGCCGCCGCCGTCGAGGCACGCGCCGGCCGCGTCGAGCGCGGCGCCCGCGTCGCCCGCGAGCGCGGCCTCGAAGACCGCCGCCACGCGGTCCGCCGGCGCGCGCCGGTGACCGCGTCCAGGTGTCGGCGAGCGTCACCCGGCCGTCCTGCGCGGCGGACAGCAGCTGCTCGAGGAGCGACTCGGCGTCGCGCAGGCCCCCCAGCGCCCCGGACGCGATGCGGTCGCACACGCCGTCCTCGACGACGGCGCGCTGCGCTCGGCGAGCGTGCGGAGCCGCTCCGCCATCTTCGCCTCGTCGATCCGGCGGAACTCGAGGCGCTGCACCCGGCTCGTGAACGTCTCGGGCAGCTTGTGGGCCTCGGTCGTGCAGAAGAGGAACTTCGCCTGCGCCGGCGGCTCCTCCAGCGTCTTCAGGAACGCGTTGAACGCCGGCAGCGACAGCATGTGGACCTCGTCCACGATCCACACCCGGAACCGGCTCCGCGCGGGACGGTAGCCCACGCTGTCGCGCAGGGCCTGGACGTCGTCGACGCCGTTGTTGCTGGCCGCGTCCATCTCGACGACGTCGAGGTCGTTGCCCTGCGTGACGGCGACGCACGAGTCGCACGTGCCGCACGGCGTCGGCGTCGGCCCGCGCTCGCAGTTGAGCGCCTCGCGAAGATGCGCGCGGTCGTCGTCTTGCCGGTGCCGCGCGGCCCGACGAACAGGTAGGCGTGCCCGATCCGCCCCGACGCGATCGCGTTCGACAGCGTCTGCGCGACGTGCTCCTGCCCGACGAGGTCCTCCGAACCTCTGGGGGCGGTACTTGCGGGAGAGGACGAGGGTGCGCCACGGGAGGGGCGAGTCTACCCGTGCCGGGGCCCGCGTCGGGGACGCGGCGGCCGCGGGACGGCGCGGACCGCTGCCGGCACGCGAGGCCCGTCCGCCCGCGGTCGCGGCGCATCGCCCGTCGGCGCGGCGCATCGCGGGCGCGCCGCGTCGGGCCCGTCAGAACTCGAAGAGGCGCGCGAGCTCCTGCTGCAGCGCCTCCTGCTCGGCCTCGGTCACGACCACCGACGGGATGCGGAACGTGGCCTCGTCCTTCGGCCAGCGCACCTCGAGCTCCGCCTGTCCCGGCGGCCGCGGCGCCGGCGGCCGGCCCGTCGGCGGGCCGCCGCGGCGGCCTCGGCCGCGGGCGTCCTGGCCTCGACGCCGCGGGCGGCGCGACCGGCGCGTGCTCCTTCACGAGCTGCAGCTGGCGCTTGCGCACGAGCAGCAGCGCGAGCGTCCAGATCACCGGCGCGCGCGCCGGGTCGCCCTCGGCGCGCAGCCGCTCGAGGAGCTCGCGCGCGAGGCCGAGGTCGAGGCGGTGCGCCTTGCCCGGGTGCTCGGGGGGCGTCTTCGTGTGCCAGTGGCAGTACGCGTCCTTCAGCGCCGCCTCGAGCGCGGCGGGGTCGTTCCCCTCGACGAGGAAGTCCTTCCGTTCGAGGCCCGCGCCGAGCACCTTGTCCTCGCTGACCTCCTCGGGGACGCCGAACAGCGCCGCGACGACGGCCGCGTCGGGCGGCAGCGGGCGCCCGGAGAGCGCGCAGACCTTCGTGGGACGGGCGACCTTCCAGGTGGGCATCAGAAGTCCAGCTTGGAGCGGCCGGCGAGCGCCTCCTCCACCTTCTTCCGGACGAACGCGTCCGGGTCGTTGGCGGCCCGGAGCAGGGGCGGGCGCGCCCGCTCGTTGCGCGCCGTGGCCAGCGCGACCCCCAGCGACTTCGCCGCGGTCGCGCGGTCCTGCCAGTCGCCCGCGCCGAGCATGGGCGCGAGCGCGTCCACCGCGCGGTCCGAGCCGATGCGCCCGAGCGCGTACATCACGTACCGGCGCGCGTTGCTCGACGAGCCGCGCAGGTACGCGTCGCTCGAGAGCGTCGCGACCGCGGGCTCGCCGACGTACGCGAGGATCATGGCGAGCTGCTGGCGCGTGACGTCGTCGTTGACCCAGGTCTGGACGAGCTTCACGCTCCCGTCCTTGCCCTTCAGCCGGACGGGCTGCTGCAGCGGGCGCTGGTCGAGGATCAGGAGGCTGCCGAAGTAGCCGACCGACGGCTCGCCGATCTTCTTGGCGCTGACCGCGATCCACGACAGGTCGCGCCGGTCGCCGTAGGCCGACGCGCTCAGGAAGTAGCGGAGCAGGTTCTCGGCGATCACGTACGGGAACGGGCCGCCGCGCGCGAGCCACCGGTCGCGGGCCTCGGGCCACGCGCGGTCCTTGCGCAGGAACAGGCGCCAGTCCCGCCGGAGGTCGGCGAGGTCCCGCTCGGAGATCGTGCCGACGTAGCGGTCCTCGAGGATGACCGGCGTCTCGACGACGGGCTCGTCGCGGGTCCCGGGCGGGGTCGCCGACGCGACGTCGGGGTCCTGGCCCACGGGCCCCGCCGGTTCCTCCGGGGGCGTCTCGAACCGCGGGTGGCGGCCGGACTTGACGCCGCCGACGCAGCCACCGGCGAGGAGCGCGACGAGGAGGGCGCCGAGCAGCGCCGCCACGGCGCCGGCCCGGGGGCGGAACCGACGGACGGCGGACGGCGGGACGGGGAGCGTGGTCATGGGGAGCCTGCGCGGGGCGACGGGCCCGGTCGGCGGGCCGCGGCATTGTGCAGGGTGGGGTCCCCGCGTCACGGTTGGGTCGCAGCCGGCGCGGCGACGGCCGTCCGGGCGCCCTGTCCTCGGGCACCGCTATCCTCCGACGCCCCGGTCCCGCGGGACGCGTCCGGTCCCGGCCCCCACGCGGGCCCCCGGCCGGCGCCCCCGACCGGTCCCCCCGCTCCCCCGCTGCTCGCCCCTCCCCGACTCCGTCCTCTCTTCTCCGTCCCGCTCCGGCCCGCGCTCCCCGGCCGCCGCTCCCGCCCCCCGCCGTCCCGGACGCCGCGTCGATCCCGAACTCCTCGAGGTCGCCTCGCGGCGCCCGTCCTCCCGTCGGTCCCGCTCCCCGCCGCCCCGGCCCGCCCCCGCCCCACCCCCCATGGTCGCCCCGGCCTTCGTCCACACGCACGTCCACAGCCACTACAGCCTCCTCGACGGCGCGTCGCAGGTGGACGACCTGGTGGCGGCGGCGGCGAAGGCGGGCCAGCCGGCGCTGGCGCTGACCGACCACGGCAACCTCTGCGGCGCGATCTCGTTCTACAAGGCGTGCAAGGCGGCCGGGATCAAGCCGCTCGTCGGGCTCGAGGCCTACCTCGCGCCGAAGAGCCGCTTCGACCGCGCCAAGAACCCGGTCTCCGCGCACCACCTGATCCTGATCGCGATGAACCAGACGGGGTACCGCAACCTCATCAAGCTGTCGTCGCGGTCGTTCACGGAGGGCTTCTACTACGTCCCGCGCGTGGACAAGGAGCTGCTGGCGGCGCACCACGAGGGGATCATCGCCCAGTCCGCGTGCCTCTCGGGCGAGCCCTGCTACTACCTCCGCAACGGCGACGTCGCGCGCGCCACCGCCGCCGCCGGCGAGATGAAGGCGATCTTCGGCGACCGCTACTACCTCGAGCTGCAGCGCAACGGCTGCGACGGGCAGGAGGAGGTCAACCAGGGGCTCGTGAGGATCGCGCGGGAGCTGCGGATCCCGCTCGTCGCGACGAACGACGTGCATTACGTGGACGAGGACGACCGCGCGGCCCACGAGGTGCACATGTGCATCGGCATGGGCAAGACGCTGAAGGACCAGAACCGCCTCAAGCAGGACGCGCGGGTCTGCTTCAAGGCGAGCGAGCCCATGTACGCGCTGTTCCGCGACCTCGAGGAGGCGCCGCGCACGACGCTCGACATCGCGGCGCGGTGCGACCTGAAGCTCGACCTCGGCACGTTCCACCTGCCGAAGTTCACCCCGCCCGCGGGCGAGGAGCCGACGTCGTACTTCCGCCGGCTGTGCCGCGAGGGCGCCGCGCGGCTGTACGGCAGCCCGCTCTCCGCCGCGGTCGAGGCGCGGCTGGCCGAGGAGACCTCGGTCATCGAGCACATGGGGTTCGTCTCGTACTTCCTGATCGTGTGGGACTTCATCCGCTGGAGCAAGGACCACGGCATCCCGGTGGGCCCGGGCCGCGGCAGCGCGGCGGGCTCCCTCGTCGCGTACGCGCTCGGCATCACCGACGTCGACCCGCTGAAGCACGACCTCCTCTTCGAGCGGTTCCTCAACCGCGAGCGCATCTCGATGCCGGACATCGACATCGACTTCTGCAAGGACGGCCGCGAGGAGGTCATCCGCTACGTCCAGGAGAAGTACGGCGGGCGCGACCGCGTGAGCCAGATCGTCACGTTCGGCACGATGGCCGCGCGCGCGGTGATCCGCGACGTCGGGCGCGTGCTCGACGTGCCGCTGAAGGACGTGGACGCGCTGGCGAAGAAGGTGCCCAACGGCCCCGGCGCCGACCTCGGCAAGTCGCTCGAGAGCGACCCCGACCTGAAGGCGGCCGTGGAGGCCGACGACCGGTTCCAGGAGCTGGTCCGCATCGCCAAGCGGCTCGAGGGCCTCAACCGCAACGCGAGCAAGCACGCGGCCGGCGTGGTCATCGCCGACGCGCCGCTCGAGGAGTACGTCCCCCTCTACCGCGTGGGCGACGACATCACGACGCAGTACACGATGGACGTCCTCGAGGAGATCGGCCTCCTCAAGATGGACTTCCTGGGCCTGCGGACCCTGACGATCCTCGCGAAGGCCGTCGAGAACGTGCGGCGCGCGGGCCGGGTCCCGCCGGACCTGCGGACGCTCCCGGACAACGACCCGGACACGTTCCGGATGCTGGCCCGCGGCGAGGCGCTCGGCGTGTTCCAGCTGGAATCGTCGGGGATGCGCGACCTGCTCTGCCGCATCCGGCCGGACCGGTTCGAGGACCTCTCGGCCATCGTCGCCCTGTTCCGCCCCGGCCCGCTGGGCAGCGGCATGGTGGACCAGTACGTCGAGCGCAAGCACGGCCGCCAGTCCATCACCTACCTGCACGCCCGCCTCGAGCCGATCCTCAAGGAGACCCTCGGCGTCATCGTCTACCAGGAGCAGGTGATGCGCGTCGCGAACGTGCTCGCCGGCTTCTCGCTCAACGAGGCCGACACGCTGCGCAAGGCCATGGGCAAGAAGAAGCCCGAGGTCATGGCGAAGTTCAAGGCGAAGTTCGTGGACGGCTGCAAGGCCCGCGGCATCCCCGAGGACGCGGCGACCGAGATCTGGACGCAGATGGAGTTCTTCGCGGGGTACGGCTTCAACAAGTCGCACACCGTCGCGTACGCCGTCGTCACGTACCAGACCGCGTACATGAAGTGCCACGAGCCGCTCGCCTTCATGGCCGCCCTGCTCACGTGCGAGTGCGGCGACCGCGACAAGCTGGCCGAGTACATCGACGAGTGCCGCCGGATGGGCATCAAGGTGCTGCCGCCCGACGTCTCGCGCTCCGAGCACGACTTCACCGTCGAGGGCAAGGCCATCCGGTACGGCCTCGGCGCGATCAAGGGCGTCGGCGAGGCCGCCGCGCGCGCCATCGTCGCGGAGCGCGAGCGCGGCGGGCCCTACGCCAGCGTGTTCGACCTCTGCGAGCGCGTCGACGCCAAGACGATGAACAGCGCGACGCTCGAGGCGCTGGTGCACGCCGGCGGCTTCGACGCGACGGGCGCGCGCCGCAGCCAGGTGCTCGCGGTGCTCGACCGCGCGCTGAAGCTCGCGAGCGAGGCCCACGCCGACCGCTCGGCGGGCCAGACGTCGCTGTTCGGCGGCGGCGCGGTCGAGGAGAGCGTCGGGTCGTCCTACCCCGACCTCCCCGAGATGCCGATGCAGGACCTGCTCGCCGCGGAGAAGGACGCGCTCGGCTACTACGTGACGAGCCACCCGCTGGCGAAGGTCGAGGCGCTCCTGCGCCGGCACGCGACGGGCCCGTCGTCGGTCCTCAAGGACGCGCAGGAGAAGCAGAAGGTCGTCCTCGGCGGCCTCGTCACCGGGTTCCGCACCAGCGTGATCAAGCAGGGCCCGAACGAGGGGAAGAAGATGGCCTTCTTCCGCCTCGAGGACTTCACCGGCAGCGCGTCGTGCGTGGTGTTCAGCAAGGCCTACGCCGAGCACGCCGCGCGCCTCGCCAACGACCGCGTCGTCTTCCTCGAGGGCGACGTCGACACGTCCCGCGAGGAGCCGACCCTCCGCGTCTCGCGCGTCGTGACCGCCGAGGAGGCGCCCGTCGTCTTCGCCCGCGGCCTGCTCGTGCGCCTCGGGGACGCGGGCCCCGCCACGCTCACGGCCCTCAAGGCCGTCCTCCAGGCCCACACGGGCCCGCTGCCCGTCGCGGTCGAGCTGCACCCCGACCCGCGCCGCCGCGTGATCGTGAAGGCCGGTCCGTCGTGGTCCGTGACGGCCACCGAGGCCCTGCTCGCCGAGGTCCACGCCGTCCCCGGCGTCCGCGCGGCGGAGTGGACGAGCCGAGAAATCTGACGCTCGCGCGTGTTTCCTCGCGCGGCCATCCCTCCCTCGCGGGGGGACCGCCCGACGTCTGAACGGCCTCCGTGGGGGATCACTCCCACGGAGGCCGTTTGCCTTCGTGCTCGGTCGGGCCGCGCGGGAGGGCGGGGCTTTGGCGGGGAACCACCCCATGGCGCCCGGCGGATCCGAGGGGCCTCGAGCGGTGGGCTCGGGACGCGAGGCCCGCTCGCCCACGCGTCACGGGCGCGGCGGGCCGGATCGACGGTCGTCGGCGACCGGCGGGCGGGTGGCTCGCCCCGAGGCTCACCGAGCGGGGGCCGCCGGGGACGGATAGGCGTGTTGGGGGGGCAGAGGGCGCCCGGACGGCGGGCCCAGGAGCGATTCGGACGGCTCACGGGTCGGCGGATCGCGTGCCGCCGCGGCCACCGCGGGGGTGTGGGTGAACCTCGAACCGCGCTCCGAGGCGCGTTCTCGGGCGCAGGCGCGTCCCAAGCGGGGGTGATCGACGCGATATCAGACGCAGGCGAGCGGGCCTCGCGTCGGCGGCCCGGGATCGAGGCTACGTTATCGGGCGTTCAGCGCGCCTCGTGGGGGTTGCGAGCGGCGAGCGAGTCGGAGAATGGGGACGCGCGAGATTCGGAGCGGGTCGGCCGAACTCGCGGCAGAATCGCGCCCATGGACCGTCCGTCGGATGTGGACGTACCGCCCGCCGCGGCGGGACTTGGTCGCCGTGCGCTCCTCGCGCGGGCGCTGGCGGTCGCGGCGGCCCTCGGCTGGGGACCGGCCGCGCTCGCGCGCGCGGGCGAGCGCTCCCGGGCGCGCGCCGCCGCCCCCGTCGGCGCGGGACGGGTCCTGACGACGGAGGAGTGGGCCACCCTCGCCGCCGTGCAGGAGACCCTGTGGCCCGCGGGCGACGGCTGTCCCGGCGCCCGCGACCTGAACGCGACCGGTGTCCTCGACGCGGTCCTCGCCGATCCGGACACCCCGCCCATCCAGCTGACGTGGGTCCGGGGGGCGCTGCCGACGCTGAAGGAACTGGCCGCGGCGCGGGGGGCGGCCACGTTCGAGGCCCTCGACGCGGCGGGGCGCGAGGCGGTCCTCGTCGCGTTCCGCGACCGTCCCGAGGGCAGCGGCTGGATCCGCCTCGTGCTCGGGTACACGCTCGAGGCCGTCCTCGGCGACCCGGTCCACGGCGGCAACGTCGGGGAGGCCGGCTGGACCTGGGCCGGGTACGAGCCCGGCGACCCCCGTCCCCCGAGCAAGGAGCCGCCGAAGTGACGAGCCCCGACGTCGTGGTCGTGGGGAGCGGGGCCGGCGGCGGTCCCGTCGCGCTCACCCTCGCGCTCGCGGGGTACCACGTCGTCGTGCTCGAGAAGGGCCCGTGGCGCACCGAGGCCGACTTCACGAAGGACGAGGTCGGCGAGGTCCGCCGCCCGCGCAACGTCCCCCGCGAGCACGAGGAGCCCCGCGTCCTCGAGACCCCGGGCCCGAACGGCACGTGGGAGGCCTACCTCTCGTCCGACACCGGCACCGACACCTGGAACGGGTGCGTCGTCGGCGGCGCGACGAACTTCATGAGCGGGTTCTTCCTCCGCATGAAGCCGGAGGACTTCCGCCTGCGCACCGCGTTCGGCGCGGTCGAGGGCGCCGACGTCGTGGACTGGCCGATCGGCTACGACGACCTCGAGCCCTGGTACGACCTCGTCGAGCGCGAGGTCGGCGTCTCGGGCCGCGTCGTGGCCCACCCGCGCGCCGACCGCCGGTCGAGCCCCGCCTTCCCGCAGCCCGCGACCAACGAGCACGTCCTCGCCCGCCGCGTGGACGAGGTGGGGCGCGCGCGGGGGCTGCACCCGATCCCGCTCCCGCGCGCCGTCCTCTCGCGGGACCGCGGCGACCGGAAGAAGTGCGCCTACACCGGCTTCTGCGGCTCGTACGGCTGCACCACCGGCGCCAAGGGGTCGTCGCGCGCCGCGCTGCTCGGCCGCGCGGTCGCGACCGGCCGCTGCGAGGTCCGCGCGGGCCGCACCGCGCGGTTCCTCGAGACCGACGACCGCGGGCGCGTCGTCGCCGTCCACCACCACGGGACCGACGGCAAGGTCGAGCGCCTCGAGGCGCCGCTGGTCGTCGTCGCGTGCCAGCCCCTCGAGACCGCGCGCCTCCTGCTGCTCTCGAAGGGCCCGAAGCACCCGCAGGGGATCGGCAACGCCGCCGACCTCGTGGGCCGCTGGATCGTGTCGTCGCCCGCCGGGGTCGGCTGGGGCCTCTTCCCGTACGCGACGTTCGAGCCGCTCCTCGGCGACGCCCTGCACGACCGCGGCGCGTTCGTGAACCGCACCTTCCAGGACTGGCAGGACTACGTCGACCCGCGCACGGGCGCCCGCCGCAAGGGCGGCAACGTCGACTTCCTGCTGATGCACAGCAACGGCGTGCAGAGCGCGATGGTGCAGGCGTCGTCGGCCGGCGACGAGGGCACGAAGCGGCCGCTCTTCGGCCGCGAGCTGCAGCGCCAGGTCCGACGCTGGTTCCGCGACGCCAAGGCCCTGAAGTTCGAGACGTTCTCCGACTGGATGCCGGTGCGCGACGGGCGCGTCACCCTCGACCCGTCGGTGAAGGACAAGTTCGGCGTCCCGGTCGCGCGGGTGCGCTGGGCGGACCACCCGTTCAACCACGAGACGACCGAGTTCCTGTCCGCGCGCGGCGCCGACCTCCTGCGCGCCATGGGCGCCGAGGACGTGAAGGTCTTCCCGGGCGGCGAGCCGTCGACGAACCTCGTCGGCGGCGGCGCGCGCTTCGGGACCGACCCCGCGACGTCCGTGCTCGACCGCGACTGCCGCGTGCACGACGCCGACAACGTCTACGTGACCGACGGCTCCTTCATCCCGACCGGCGGCAGCGTCCCGTACACGTTCACGATCTACGCGAACGCGTTCCGCGTCGCCGACCGGATCGTCGCGCGCCTCGGCGGCCCCAAGGGCGGCTGACCCGCTCCCCGGGACCGCGAGGCCCGGCCGCCCGCGCGGTCGCCGACGTCCGCCGGGAGATCTCGCGTCCCAGGGGAGCGGCGTCTTCGCCCTCCCGCGCGGCCCGACCGAGCACGGAACCGTAGGGCCACGGCGCGCGG
>JAXMAB010000012.1:0-144829 GCA_046350655.1 Planctomycetota bacterium | reverse complement strand
GCGGTCCCCCGCACCCGACCGCGTTCCCGTCAGCGGGCGAGCCGCTTCAGGAGGTACGCGAGGCCCAGGGGATAGCGGTACTCGATCGCCGCGTGGGTCGCGTCGAAGAGCTCGAAGAAGACGTCGGTGACGCCGATCGCCGCGAGCGCGCGCCGGAACGCCTCGGCGCCGAGGTCGAGGAAGTACTCGTCGCGGCGGCCGGCGTCGATGTAGATCGCGCGTTGGCTGCGCAGCGCGGCGGCGTGCCGCGGCACCATGCGGACGGGGTCCCACGCGAGCCAGCGCTCGACGACCTCGGGGACGACGGCCGCCGTGGTCGGGTCGAAGGGGAGGCGCACGGTGCCGTCCGGGTCGGCGGAGTAGCACGCGGCCATGCACCACGCGTTGAGGAGCACGATGTCGGCGCGCTTCGAGAGGGCGGGGCGCGCGCGGAAGTCGGCCCAGAAGCGGTCGAAGGAGCCGCCGTACTCGTCGCGGAGCGCGCGCGCCGCCTCGCGGAGGTCGGGGAAGAGGCTGACCTCGAAGAGCGCGTCGCCGGCGTGCGTGGCGAAGCCGCCGAAGAGGTCGGGGCGGAGCATGGGCGTGACCATCGCGCCGTAGCCGCCGCTCGACTTGCCGGCGACGCCGCGGTGCGCCGCGGCCGCGAGGGTGCGGTAGCGCGCGTCGACGAACGGGACGATCTCGTCGCAGAGATAGGTGTGGTAGCGGCCGGTGGCCGGCGAGTCGAGGAACTGGCTGCCGCCGAGCGACGTCCACGCGTCCACGAGGACGATCAGGCCGGGCGGGGCGTCGCCGCGGGCGAACATCGCGTCGACGAGCTCGGTGTAGGTCGGGCGGAACGGGGCGCGGTTGCGCCACATGTCGAGCTGGCCGGTGAGCCCCTGCAGCACGTAGACCGTGGGGTAGCGGCGCGCCGGGTCCGCGTCGTAGCCCGGCGGGACGTAGACCCAGAGCGGGCGCGTCGCGGGGTCGCCGAGCGGGTTGCCGCGGAGCACGCGGCTCTCGAGCACGTGTTCGTCGATGCGGCCGGCGAGCGGGGCGGACCAGGGGAGCATGGGGGCCTCCGGCGCGCGATCCCGGCCCGGAAAGAAAGGGGGCCGGACGCTCGCGCGCCCGGCCCCACCCTAACCTCGGAACCCCTCGGACATGCTCGGCCATCGGCCACGGAAGCGGGCCACCACGCCCGCGCAGAACTCCCACCCACGCGATCAGTCGATGCGGTTGCGCTCGAGGACGGTGTCGATGCCGTCGTCGGCCAGCCCGCGACCGCCGCACCGGGCGATCGCGTTGGCCCGGAGCTGGTTGGCGCGGCCGGCGGCCACGACGATCCCCTCGAGGCCGGCGCGCTCGAGGCGGTTGCCCTCGACGAGGCAGTCGTCGCCCTCGAGGCGGATGCCCGCGCCGGGGACGTTCGTGATCCGGTTCGCGACGGCCTGGTGGAACTCGCCGTCGAGGACGAGGCCGGAGCCGTTGCCGTCGCGGACGACGTTGCGGGCGACGAGGTGCGCCACGCCGTCGACGACGAGCGCGTCGGCGCCGCACGGGCCGAGGACGTTGCCCTCGACCGTGTCGCCCATGCCGCTCATGCGGACGCCGTTGGCCGCCGCGGAGAGGGTCGTGTTCTCGGCGACGCGGAGGGAGAGGCCGTCCCCCACGACGGCCGATCCCAGGACGCGCCCGAGCGCGTTGCCCTCGACGGTGTGCCACGTGCCGCGCAGGAGCACCGCGTCGCCCGCGGTGCCGGCGACGCGGTTGCCGACGATGCGGGCGTAGGTCGAGCCCTCCTCGGTCGTCGCGAGCGTCGTGACGTCGCGGCCGTCGCAGCGCTCGAGCGCGCAGGTGTCCGAGGTCGCGGCGAAGCGGGCGAGGACGCGCGTCCCGCGGAACGTGACCCGCGTGGCCGCGATCCGGAGGCCCTCGAACACCACGCCCTCGGCGCCGCCGTTGCTCGACGAGGTCGTCAGCGTGACGTCGGTGCCCGCCAGGCGCACCGCGGCGCCGCCGTTCTCGCGGAAGGTGCAGCCCGTCACGACGCCCCCCACGGCGTCGAGATCGAGCCCGTCCCCCGCGTTGCGGTCGAAGACGCAGCCCTCGATGCGCACGTCGGCCGACCGCGCGACGTGCAGCCCGTCGCCGCCGTTGCGCTCGAAGGTCGAGCGGGTCAGGCGGAGGCCGTCGCAGCCGGCGCCGACGGCGACGCCGTCCGTGTCGGCCGCGCTGACGACCACGCCGTCGATCGTGACGCCCGTGACGCCGGCGACGACCTCGATCGCCGGGCGGCCGAGGCCCTTCGCGTCGAGGCGGGTGCCGCGCGGGTCGGCGACGACGGTCATCGGCCGGTCGATGACGATGGCGGTGCGGTACGACCCGAAGGGCAGGCGCAGGAGCCCGCCCGCGGCGGTGGCCGCGAGGGCGGCCTGCACCGACTCGTCGGACTTCAGCGACGACGTCGTCCCGTTGTTCGCGATGGGCGCCGGGCGACGCGCGCGCCGCGAGCTGCCCGCCTCGGCGACGGCCGGCGCGACGGTGAACGCCGCGAGCGTCAGGAGGGCGAAGAGCGAGGGGCGACGAAGGTTCACGCAGGACTCCGGACGCGGCGACCGGTCTCACGTCCGGTGCGCCGCCAACGGGGATCCCCTTCACACGCCGTGTGCCGTCCGGCGTGGAAACGGTCCCAAGTCCTGTCCAGCGAAGCAGATAGGCGCGTTCTTGCCTAGGCCCCCCGGGTGAAGCGACGTCGAAATTGCGCAACATGGCCGCTGCGAGGCAGAGTCGCAACCGATTCCATGTCAACGAGTTACGTCGATCGAAGGCCGACCCGACGACCGTGCGTCGCCGGGGGGCTGCATGTCGCGCGAATCCGACATCGTGCGCCCGTCGGGCGGCCCCACGACGCCGACCTCCGACGCCAGGAGCGCCTCGAGCCGGGCCTCGAGGTCGGCGCGGCGGGCCGCCTTTGCGGCGGTGCGGAGCGCCGCGATCCCGGCCTGGATGGGGGCGGAGCGCGGCCGGACGTCGGCGTCCGTCGGGGCCGTCGCGAGGAGGGGGAACCAGGGAGCAGGCGTCGTCCCAGCGTGGGGAAGGAACGGGGCCCGAAGGCTGCCGGCGGCGAGCGCCTGCCCCCCGAGTGCGGCGAGGACCGGAGCGAACGCGGCGAAGCGGCGGATGAAGCGGCGCGTGCGGCGATGCATCGAGGACCTCCACGGCGTCCCCAGGGCACAGGGCGTGCCGCGCGCGGCCGAGCGCGCCGTTGGGGAATCCGGGCCGCAACCGCCGGTGGCACAACGAGTTCGGGCGGTGGGGGAAACGTGGAGATGTGGAATCTCGGTGCTCGCCGGGCGCGTCGCGCCCCAATCGCGACAAATCGCGACACGAACCGGTCAGACGGTCGGTCGGGCGTACCGGCGGGCGCGCGCTTCCCCGATGGCGTGCACGAGCCCCCGCGCGACGAGGGGCGCCAGGAGCCGGTTGACGGTGCGCGCGGAGACGCCGAGGCGCAGCGAGAGCTCGGGGGCGGAGGCCCACTCGGAGCCGAGCGCCGCGAGGACCGCGTCGTCGCGCGGTTCGGTGGCCCGACCCGCGGCGGCGGCGCGGATCCGGAGGTGCTGGGCGATCACCGCGCGCAGCGTCTCGGGGGTGATCTCGGCGCCGTCGCTGAGGACGGCCGACGCGCGGAGGACGTTCTCGAGCTCGCGGACGTTCCCGGGCCAGGAGTGCTCGAGGAGCACCGGGATCGCGTCGGGGTGCAGCTGGGACGGCTCGCGGAAGCGCCGCACGAGGTGCGCGGCGAGCAACGGGATGTCGTCGCGCCGGTCCCGCAGCGGCGGCAGGTCGATGCGGACGACGTCGAGACGGTGGCAGAGGTCGGCCCGGAAGCGCCCGATCGCGACCTCGTCGAGCAGGTCGCGGCCGCTGGCCGCGACGAGCCGGACGTCGACCGGGATCGCGCGGGTCCCGCCGACCGGGCGGACCTCGCGTTCCTCGAGGACGCGCAGGAGCGACGCCTGCATGTCGGCCGGCATGTCGGCGACCTCGTCCAGGAACAGCGTGCCGCGGTGGGCCCGGACGAAGAGGCCCTCCCGCGTTCGGTCCGCGCCGGTGAACGCGCCCCGCACGTGGCCGAACAGCTCGCTCGCGAGGAGGGTGGGGGAGAGCGAGGCGCAGTTGATCGCGACGAACTCCTGGGCGCTGCGGCCCGACGCTGCGTGGATCGTCCGGGCGACCCGCTCCTTGCCGGTCCCGGTCTCGCCGACGAGCAGCACCGTCGCGGCCGTCTCCGCGACGCGGTCCACCTGCCGCAGGACCTCGCGCCAGACGGCGGTCCGCCCGACGAGTCCGTCGCGGACGCCCTCGGCCTGCGCGGTCGCCGGCACCGCGGGCAGGAGGGGCATCGGGCTGCCCGGGGCGGCGTTCTCCTCGGCCTCCACCGCCGCGAGTCGCGCGTCGAGGAAGCGCAGCACGGTCCGGACGGCCTCCCGCTCTTGCCGCCGGAACCGGCGGTCGCGCGCGATGCACGCGGTGCCGTCCGCGAGCGGGAACACGAGGACCGCCCGCGGCCGGCGCTGGTCGGGGCGCCAGAACTCGGGACACGGCTTCACCCGGAACGACCGGATCCGTCGCATCTTCGCGAGCCGGCGGAGCGTCCACCCCGACATGGTGTGCTCGCGCTGCGGCCGCAACTTCAGCCACGACCGCCCGTTCCGGACGAACAGCACCCGCCCGCCGAGCATCGACGCGACCTCGCGCACCACGCGCTGCACGAACCGGCGCTCCACGGTGCTCCGTCCGACGGTCACGAGGGCGTCGAGCGCGGCGATGGTCCGGTCCGGCCGCGGGCGTCTCTGCGGCCGGAGCTCGCGCGCGACCCTCACCAGCGTCTCCACGACGCACTTCCCGGGCCTCCTCGGCGGGTCCAGCGCCGCGAGCGCCCTCGCACACGCCTCCTCGTACCTCACCAACAGCTCATGCGTCGGCGGCTGCCCGATCGACTTCAACCACCTCCGATACCCCCGCCAAGCAGGGGCGACCCCGGCGAGTGAGCGTACTGCCGCAGCCGCATGCGCAACCCGAACTGAGCCGATCGACTCAGCTGTAGACGTTACGAGGAGGCGAAACCAGCCATCTGACGGTTGGCGCGCATGCCTAAGCAGCGCGCGAGCACTTCTACCCTCCTCAGTGGGTGCCCCAGCTAGGCGAACCGCCTGTTCGATCGCGACCTGGCGATCACCGGGGAGCGAAGTGCCCGGTCTTGACTGGGACTGCGGCGGCAGCTGACCGGCTTCGTTGATCAAGGCGTCGAGCAGTCGGACTTCAACCTCAGGACGCCTTCCAATCTCACCTTCAAGGCGCGTTCTCACGATGCGCGGTGGCTGAGCATCCGAGCGCTGCTCTTCGAGGGATACGAACCGCACCCGCCGCCAGGCGCGTTCAAGCGACACTCTCAGTGCCGGCTTCGTCTCCAGTGATCGGGCGTCTCTCAGTGAGGCGTCGATGCGCCGGCGTGCGCGCCGGAACTCGTTCCTTCGCAGGTCCGACTCCACGGCGAGAGTGAGCCGCTCCGCATCGGCGTCAGCGGACCGGACGATCGGAAGGGCGGTTCCCCTCTGAGGCGCACCCACATCGAGCAGATGGCGACGAACTTCGCCGGACGCGATTGCAACGGACGGAGACTCTCCGGCCACCAGGCGAGCAACTTGGAGTGCCGGGATGAGTGCGGCAGCTGTGCACTCACCACTGCGGAGTAGGCGCGGGCCGAGACGTGCGAGGCACACCGCGAAGTCCTCCCAGCGACCTCGACGAGCAAAGCCGCGCAGAACCCGCGCAAAGCCACCTAGAACGCGATCTGGCGAGGCGCTGGAAGCCATCAGACGGCGCATCGCTACGACTTGGTGGAGAGCCCTGGTCCTGCCGAATGGCAGCGTGGTCCTGAAGAGCCGCCGGATCGCGCGTGGCGCTCCGATCGTGCGGGTGACGGATAGTGATCGTATCCAAAGCGATCGGATGGCCGCCCTTAGGCGAACGGCAAGAGGCTCCGGGAGTGTTCTGCGGGCCCGACGCACCGAAGTTCCCCACGAGGTCCAGCGCGGATGCAGCGTGAGTGTCGGTAGCCTTGCGACTAGTTCGCTGTACTGCGGCGCGTACACGTCAAGGACACGCCCGGCGGTCTCGCAAAGTTTGGCGAACTCGCGAGCGCGGTTCAGCGCCATCGACGAGCGCATGATCGCCGCCCAGAGCACGATCGCCACGGTTCGAGGCGTCGGGCGTGCTCGGAGGATCGCGGCAAGTCTGGCGTCCGCAGCGCGCGTCTCTGCTCGCTGCTCATGCTGCCGGACCGAGCGCCGATCTGAGTTTGAGCCGGGGTGTCGCGTCGCCGCCAGCAACGAGTTCCACTCGCGGTTGCCAAGTCGACAGTCAGTAAGCAGGCGGAAACCGGCAAGAAGTACGCCCGATCGCGGATCAGTTCGATCAGCGATGACCTGCCATGATCCGCCATCTCCGAGCGTTAGCGTCCGGCACAGGAGAGCGGTGGCTGCGGCGCGGCCCTGCGAGTTGCGGAGGTCGACAGTCCGCGCGCCGTTGCGTTCTGGAACCAGAACCGGGCGGGAACTCGCCGCAGCGGACAGCAAGACCCTGACCATCGGGCGCCTAACAACCATGTACGGAGAGTGCCTCCGGCCCCTCCTTCGTGTCAAGTCGATGTTGTTAATGTTGTGTTAAGGTTCATGTTCCGATTTCTCGACGTCTTGCGTTGACAATACTGAGCGTGGGTACGAGAATTTGGACGTTCTAGGAGTCCACAACATGCGCAACTTCGCCGTCGTCCTCATGGCACTCGCCCTCCTCGTCGGCTTCGCGGCGCCCGCCGCCGTTGCCGCGAGCCAGCCCGCGACCGCCTTCTACTCTGGTTCGGAGAGCAGCGGTGTGATCACGCTGCAGGCCGAGCCGAGCACCCGCTACTTCGTGCGGTTCGCGGCGCCGAACGGGACTTGGCCGCTGCTCACGAGCGGCGTGATCGGCGAGTCGGGTTCCGCGAGCGTCGCCGTCTCGGCGCCCCCGGGCCCGAATGGCGTCGCTGAGTATCGCGTGCAGTTCTACATGCCCGATGGCAGCTGGACGTGCATCTCGCTGAAGGCGTCCGACGACGGCTGGCTCTGGGACTGAGGTTAGGCCTGCGGGCCTCCGCCCGCAATCGACGCTAGAAGGTCCGTCACCTGCCGCATGGTGAAGGGCTTAGGGAGGACCGCCACGGCGCCTGAGCGCGTGGCGGCCTCCACGTCGACCGTTGAGGACCGCCCGGTCATCAGAATGACCCGGACCTCCGGATATCGCTGCTGAATGACCTTGCAGAGTTCGATGCCATTCATGCCGGGCATTGAGATGTCGGAGATAACGACGTCTGCCCTGCTCTCGTTCAGGCAACGCAGTGTCTCGTCAGCTCCCAGCGCCGCTCGGACATGGAGATTGGATCGAGCGAGGTAGTTGCACAGCGGGTCGAGCACGTTTCGGTCGTCGTCCGTGACGACTACGCTGAGTTCGCGGCGCTGGGGCGCGTTCCCTGACTGAGGACGCGCCGCTGCGTTCGGGAGCGGAGCGTCAGACGCGATAGGCAGGAGAACGTTGACGCGAGTTCCCCTTCCAAGATCGGAGTCGAGGGAGATCTCGCCGCCGTGGCGCTCAACGATCTGCTGAGAGAGGCAGAGACCAAGGCCGGTTCCCCGCTCCCCCTTCGTTGTGAAGAAGGGCGTGAACAGCTTCGCACGCAACTCAGCGGAGATGCCAGGACCATCGTCTTCAACAGTCGCTACGACATGGCTCCCGCGTTCGGTAACCGAGATCACGATCGACCCGCCGCTGTCCAACGCTTCAAGTGCGTTCTTCAGGAGGTTGGTGATGACTTCGCGAAGCTCGGTGGGATCGCCCAGGACAATGTGCCCACGAGCTGCGCGGAGGTGAACCAGAACCGAGGCGCGACCGCTCATCCGCCGCGCAGACCACAGAGGGCGCAGGAACTCGACGACGTCTGCGCAGACTTCGCCAAGATCCACTCGCTGAAAGTCCGCCTGCCGCTGTGACCGCGAGAACGACTGAAGCCTCCGGACGACCTCAGCAGCGTCCAGCGCGGTCCGCTGGACCATCCCGATTTCCTTCTGAAGCGATGCACTCAGCGGTTCAAGAGCCAACAGTTGCAGCCGTGCAAGAATCGCCGTGAGTAGGTTGTTGAACTCATGGGCAACGCCACCTGCAAGTTCGCCCATGACGCGGAGTCGCTCTCCGCGCACCAAGCGATCCTGCGCAGAACGGAGTTCAGCGTACGAGCGCTGCACGTCGGCAAGGAGCCGCGTGGTCTCAATCGCCGCAGACGCGTGTTCGGCGAACAGCGAGAGGATCTCGAGGTCTACTTGGTCGAAGCTGCCGGCGCCCGCACGACTGTCCGCATACATCACACCATAGAGGCGCTCGCCTCGGAGAAGGGGTACGCACAGGGCAGCGCGAAGGGACAGAGACGCGATGCTGGGACGAGCCATGAGCTCGGAGTCGCCGAAAATGTCATGAACTAGCAACGGTCGGCGCGTCGTCAGGACACGTCGGATGATTGTCTGGCTGATCCGTGGTGCGGGATCGGAACTACCTTCCGTCGTGGCGGGACTTGCGACGCGAATCTCGCTCGTTCCATCCGCGCCGAGGAGGATGACACAGGCGCGTTCCGCACTGGTGATTCGCCGCGCACCATCGTTCAGCGAATCGAGAAGCGCCTCCAGGCCAGCTCCTGTCTTGAGGCGAGCGGCCAGTTCAACAATGAGTCGAAGGGCGCTCGAGACTCGCGAGTCGCCAGTCGACCGATGTACTGGACGAAGCGAGAGCCTGTGCGCGGTAGCGTACAGCCGCTGCCAGAAGCTCGCGAGCGGTTCGCTCCGAACTCGTTCGGAGGAGCTCTCTGTCCATGCTGCGAGCAGATCACGGAACTCAGCAGGGACACAGTCGTTGATCGGCTGATGGTGGGCCGTGTCCTCTCCAGATCCGTGGAGAAGCGCAAGCGCTTGCGATGCCTCGGAGAGCGACGCGGCATGATCGCCAGAGCGCCAAGAGGACGTCGCAAGAGCAGCGTGCATGCGGGCTGCAAGGAGCGTGTGCTGGCGTTGCTTCTGAATTCGCAGAACCGCTCGCATTGCCGACGTCGCGTGTGCCTGGTCGGCTGTCGGGCGCCGCATTGCCACGAGCGTCGCCCCAACCACTAGACGGTGCTCGAGTGCGGGGACGCCGGACTCGACCGCAAGGAGATGGCTGACGACGAGCGGGTAGTCGTCGGGCGTCGCGCCGCGCACACGTCCTCGACAGGCGGTGAGGAGTGTCGCGAGTGCCCGACGGCTCGCAGCGCGAGATCGGCCTTCCCCGGAGGCCGCTACTCCCGGCTCGCTGCGCGTTCGCTGGGTAGGCGCGGTCGAGTGGGAACCCGTGCTTCGCGAGCTCAAGAGCGAGTCAGTCCATCGCGCGTCCGCCATCAGCCGGCGTACACAAGACCTTCTTCCGAGAGCGATGCACGCCTCGGACAGAACCACCCGTGCCTTCGCACGTGCGAATGCAGAGGTCGCTCGAACGGCGAAGAGGCGCCGAGCACATGAGCGCCAAGTGTCGAAGTCTCCCAGATGAACTGCGAGGCCAGCGGCATAGGCGTCGGCTTCGACACCGAGCCTACGTTGCCCGGTACGGACGGCAAGAGCGCTCGCTCGAACGACGCTGCTGAACGCAAGGCGCGCATTTCCCTGGTCGTCGTACAGCGAACTGAGGGTGAGGAGCGCCTGCGTCGTTGCCTCGTGGTCGGCATACCTGGACGCCAGGGCGAGCGATTGGGAGAGAAGCTGCGCGGCCCTGACAAAGGAGCGCCGCCGTGCCGTGAGGCGAGCCTGGTTGTGGAGAGTACGCGCTGCTCCCCTGAAGTCGCCGATCGCCAGGCGAATGCGGGTGCTTCGAGAGAGCGCCGACTCTGAGTCGGCGTCCCTTCCGATGCGCTGCAGGCAGATTGCGCGGTTGTTGCACGCTTCGGCCATGAGCCCGTGTGAGCCGAGGCGTCGCGTCCGGCGCATGGCGCGGCGTGCGATGCAGGCTGCGCCGTGGAAGTCCTCGGAGTGGAAGCGAACCCTTGCGCTCGCCAACGAGAACAAAGCGAGGCAACGCTCACGGTGATCGGAGCGAGGATTGAGGCCTGACCTGAGGTCAAGCCCGATCTGGGCCACCTCCGCCCGCGTCACCGAGCGGGCGTCGAGCGCGACGCGGGAGCGGAGGAGGGCGACGGAGCGGCGCGCGAGGAGGACGGCGTCGGTGGAGAGGAGCGGAGGGGTGAGGAGCTCGACGGAACGCGCGTAGAGGGAGCGGCTGAAGGCGTCCTCGGCGAGCCGGACGCGGACTTCGTCGTCGGAGGCCGCCCGAGGCGTCGGGAGCGCGGCGACGATCGCGTCGGAGATGCGGTTGCCGATCGGGCCCTGGACGAGCAGGTTCGTCGCGTGCAGGCGCGCGGAGGCGTCCGCGAGGAGCGTCGCGTCGGTCGCGCAGAGGTCGGCGGCGATGGAGGCGGCGCGGACCCGGGCCGGCGGCAGCAGAGAGGGCGCCGCCACGGAGAGGCGCGCGAGGGCGTCGCGGACGTGGCCGGACTCGGCGAGCAGCCGGGCCTCGTCCGGGACGAGGTCGAGCTGGGGGCGACGGGCCATCGCGGCGAGCAGCACGGTCCGGTGCTCGGCGACGACGGCCGGCGGCTGCTGGCGGAGCAGGTCGCGCAGCGCGCGCGAGATGGGGGCGTAGCGGACGTCGTCGCCGACGTGCGAACGGGCCAGCAGGCCGGAAGCGACGAGCTCGGCCAGCGTGGCGTCGTCGGCGAGCTCGAGCGCGACCGCCTCGGGGGCGGCGTCGTCGAGCAGCGCGAGACCGGTGAGCGCGGAGCGGGCCTCGCGTCCCGCGGCGTCGAGCGCGCGCTGGACCGCCGGCGGGACGGACCGCGACGGGCGGTACGCGCGCAGGTCGTCCACCATCCAGATCCACCGCGCGCCCACGCGACGGACGTCGCCGCGCCGCAGGCCCTCGGCGAGCAGCGCCGTGACCGCGCGCGGCAGGCCCTCCGACGCGACCCGCAACGCCTCGAGGTCCGGCGCCGGCAGCTCCATGCCGGGCAGGCGGTCCGCGACGAGCACGCCGATCTCCGCCGGCGTGAGCGCCGGCAGCGCGACGACGGGCCGGCGCGGGTCCTCGGCGTCCGGGATCAGGAGCCCGGCCGGGTCGTCCGGCCCGTGGTCCACGACGAGGAGGAACCTCGGGGGGCGGCGGCCGTCGGGATGCTCCACGCGCGCGAGCAGGTGGCGCGAGAGGACGCGGAGGCCCTCCTGCGCCGCCGACGGGAGCTCGGCGAAGTCCTCGACCAGCAGCACGACCGGCGCGCGCGCGGCGGCGCGCTCGCAGAGGTCGACGAACCGCTCCGTCGCGCGCGCCTCGGAGCCCGCGGAGTGCTCGGCCGCGTCGCGACCGTCGCGGCCGCCCCCGAGCGACACCTCTTCGCCGAGCAGCGCCCCGAGGCCGTCGGCGATCCGGCGGAGCACGCTGCGGCGGTCCGCGGCCCCGTCCCGCGCGGACAGCGCGAGGGTCGCGATCCCGTCGCCACGGGCCACGGCGGCCATCTCCCGCAGGAGCCGCGTCGCACCGCTGCCGGACGGTCCGGAGACGACGAGCACGGTGTCGAGCAGCGGCGACCGGCGCGGCCCCGGCGTGCCGTCCGCCGGCGTCGGCGCGACGTCCGTGAGCATCGCCTGGCACGCGGCGCGGAACCGCGCGAGCGGCTCGACGCGGCCGACGAGCCCGCCGCCCGTCGCGGCCGCGACCGCCTCCTCGGGGAGGAGGTCGTCCTGGGCGCGCGCCCAGCCGGCCTCGGCGAGCAACGCGAGCAGCGCGCTCCCGTCCGCCGGGCGCCGCTCCGGGTCGCGCTCGAGCAGGGCCGCGAGGATCCGCTCGAGGCTCGCGGGCGCGTCCGGTCGCACGCGGCGCAGCAGCGGCGCCGCCACGCGACGGCGGCGTCCGAGGACCTCTCCGGCGCCGCCCGTGCCGTGCGGGTCGGTGCCCGTCAGCAGCCGCCACGCGACGAGGCCGAGCGAGTACAGGTCGGCGCGATGGTCGTGCGGCGCGCCCTCGAGGATCTCCGGCGCCATGAACGCCGGCGTCCCGCGGGCGATGCCGCGCACCGGGCCCATGCTCGCGAGCCCGCCGTCCGTCAGCGTGAAGCGCGGGCCCTCGGGTCCGTCCTCGCGGAGCCAGTTGCCCGGCGTCACGTCGTAGTGGATGAGCCCGCGACGGTGCAGCGCGCGCAGCGCGCGCGCGCCGTCCTCGAGAAAGCGCAGCACCTCGTCCGCCGGCCGCGGCAGCTCGACGTGGTCGAGGCTGTGCCCCGGCACGTACCGAGAGACCTGGAACCGGCCGTGCTCGTCGAGCCGTCCCTCGTCGAGGATCTCGGCCCACGCGGGGTGCACCAGCCAGCGCAGCACCTCGGCCGCCGGCTCCGGGTCGCCCGCCCCGACGATCGCCTCGAGCCGCTTCACCGCGACGCGGCGCCCGCCGTTCAGCAGGTCCTCGGCGAGGTCCACCGTGCCGTGCGCGCCGGCGCCCAGCGTCCGCAGGACGCGATACCGTCCCGCGATGATCCGAGCGTCTTCGTCGGCCGCGGTCATGACGGAACGAGCCCCCGCCGGGTGATCCCGGCCGGGTCCTATCGGCGTGCGCGCGGTCCGCGCCTTAGCCTTCCGTCCCGCGCCCGCCCGAACAAGAGCCTGACGGGCCCTTCGGCGCCCCCGCGGCCGGGGGTCAGGGGCGCGGCGGCGGCAGCGCCGCGCGCAGGCCGCCCACCTCGACGGCGACCGCGTCCGCGAACGCCTGGTCGCGCTCGCGCGAGGCCGGGCCCTCGTACCGCATCGGCGTCCCGAAGGCGATCCGCACGTCCGAGCGCCGCAGCCACCGCGCGCCGCGCGGCCACGCCCGCATCGAGCCGTCGATCGCGACCGGCACCACCGGCGCCCGGCCCCGTCGCGCCAGGTACGCGATGCCCCGCTGGAAGCGGTGCATCGACCCGTCGAGCGACAGCCGCCCCTCCGGGAACACCACCACCGTCCGCCCGAGCCGCAGCAGCGCCGCCGCGCGCCGCATCGCCGCGAACGCGAGCCGGCCGCGCGCGACGGGGATCGCGCCCACCAGCCGGAAGAAGCCGCGCGCCAGCGGCACCGCGTAGAAGTCGTTCGTCATCACGAACGTGAGGTGCCGCCGGACCACCAGCTGCACGAGCGCGGGGTCGAGGTAGCTCTGGTGGTTCGGGCAGAGGAGCACGCCCGAGGTCGGCAGGGCCCGCGCCGCGCCGACGCGCCGCACGCGGAAGAGGGGCCGGAACAGCAGCCGCGCGAACCCTTCGATGCCGCGGTAGATGACCTCGTACAGCCGCCGCCACGCCCGCGCGAAGGGGGGCGGCGGAGGCGACCCAGGGGACCGCGAGGCCCGCGCGCCTCCGAGGGGGCCGTGCGCGCGGGCCGCGTCGTCCGTCACTCCGCCGGCAGCGGCGGCTTGCCCGACGCGGGCTTGTCCGACGCCGGCTTGCACGCGTCGCGCCGCTTGTCGATGTCCGTGTACGCGCGCGCGATCGTGCGGCGCTGCGCGCTGCCCTCGGGCAGCATGCGGACCAGCTCGGCGTAGGTGCGGCAGGCGCGGTCGGCGGCCTCGCAGTCCTTGCCGCCCGACATGTCGAACAGCGCGATGAACACCGCGGCCTGGTTCTCCATGGCGCGCAGGACGATCGTGTTGTCCGTGACGTCGTTGCGGTACTTCAGCGAGACGCGCAGGTAGTGGAGGATCGCCTCGTTCTCGAGCTTCGCCTTCGCCTCGGGGAGCTGCTTCGCGTCCTTCAGGGCGCGCGCCTCGGTCAGGGCGACGTCGCCGAGGCCGTTGTAGGCGCCGGCGAGCACGTCGGCGTCGCGCGACTCGGTGGCCTGCACGAAGAACGGGCGGGCCTCCTTGTCCTTGCGGAGGGCCAGGAGGCAGTTGCCGAGGCCCACCTGGCAGCGCTGCTTCGACACCACCACCGCGGCCGCCTCCTTCTCGCGCTCCATGGAGCCGATGAGGACGCGGTACTCGCTCGCCGCCTGCTCGTACTTGCGCTGGAGCTCGAGGGTGAGGCTGACCTTCATGTACTGCGCGCGGTAGCTGTCGCGCACGTTCATGCCCGGCGCGTTCTTCACGGCATCGAGGGCCGCGGCGGCGGCGGCGACGTCGCCCTTGATCGCGGCGACCTTCGCCTTGAGGATCTGCGCGTCGCAGAAGTAGAAGGTCTTCGGGAACGCGCCGAGCAGCTCGTCGGCCGCGGCCGTCGCCCGGCCGGCGTCGCCCGTGCCCTCCGCCGCCTGCATCGCGCGGTACAGCGCGTCCTGCTTGGCGAAGTCCTTCAGGTCGCCGGCGGCGGCGCGGAAGCCCTCCGACGCCTCGACGAACAGCTTGCTGCTCGCGTCGTTCATCGCCTGCGCGTACGTCTCGTTGCGGGTGGCGTCGAGCGACGCGAGCTGCACCACCTGCGCGGCCGGCTTGGTGCCGCCCTTCGAGAGCTTCACCGCCTCGTACGTCGCGTCGAGGATCTTGACCTCGTCGGACGCGGCCAGGGCGTCCTGGCTCGGCGGGTCGGTGTCCATGGGCTGCGGCGCACCGTCGGGCCACGGGAACCACTTGAGGTCGATGGTCTGCACCATGTCGGCCGACGCGTGCGGCGCCGGGGCCGCGATGCCGGCGAGGAGCGCCGTGCCGACGAGGAGAGCGAGCCCCGCGAGCGGGGCGAGAGAACGGGCGCGATCGAACATGGAGGGCGCGATCCTTTCCGGGTCGGGACGCGCGAAGCCCGCAGGCTCCGCCACCGGGACTCGGCCAGCGTACCGGGGGGCCGCGAGGCGGTCAACCGGGTCGGACGCGTCCGCCGGGGGGGCTCGTCGCGCCCCGGGCCTCGCGTCCCGGACCCCGCGACCGCGACCCCGCGGCCCGGGGGGCCGTGCGCGGTCAGGCGCCCGGGCCGTCCGCGGCGCCGCGGGTCCGCGCGGCGATGCGCCGCATCTCCTCGAGCGGCAGCCGCATGTTCCGCAGGCCCTCGAGGCGCCGCCGGCGGTGCGCGATCAGCTCCGCGACGATCGACACCGCGATCTCGCCGTGGGTCGCGCTCCCGACGTCGATCCCGATGGGCGCGTGCAGCCGCGTGAGGTCGACGCCCTCGAGGCGGCCCGCGTCGCGCAGCCGGCCGAGGATGCCGCGCACCTTCACCTTGCTCCCGATCAGCCCGACGTAGGCCGCGGGCGTGTGGAGCGCGAAGTCCACGCACGCCTCGTCCATGGCGTGGCCGCGCGTCACGACGACGCACGCGGCCGTCGCCGGCACGACGAGCTCGCGGAAGATCTCCTCGAACGACGCGCCCGCGACGAGCCGGCGCGCCTGTGGGAACCGCTCGGCCGTCACGAACGCGGGCCGGTCGTCCACCACGGTCACGCGGAAGCCCGCGTCCGCGGAGATGGCGCACAACGAGCGGCTGACGTGCCCTCCGCCGAACAGCACCACGTGCGGGGCCGTGATGGGCTCGATGAAGACCGACACCTCGCCGCCGCACGCGAGGCCCGACTGCCCGGTGGCCTCCTCGGTGAGGCGGAACTTGAGGAGGCGCGTGGACTCGTCCTCCATGGCCTCGCGGGCCGCGGCCACGACGTCGGCCTCGACGCACCCGCCGCCGACCGAGCCGCTGACACCGCCCGACTCGCGCACGAGCAGCCGCATCGTCTCCTTGCCCGGCGTGCTGCCGGTGGTGTTGACGACGGTGCAGAGCGCGCCGCGCTCGCCGCGCGCGCGCATCTCGGCGACCTCCTCGAAGATGTCGAGCATGCGGCGGGGGCCCTCGGGCCCGCACCCTACCCGACCGCCGGCCCCGGGGCGGGGGGCGGCCCGGGCGGACCGCCCGGCGCCGGACCCCAACGGGACCCTATCAGGAACCCTGGAGCCCTCCGTATCGTCGTTCAAGGAGCCCGCTCCCTCGGACCTCACCCGCCATGCGCACCCCCTCGCTCGTCCTGGCCGCCCTCCTCCTGGCCGTCCCCGCGGTCGCGCCGCGGCCGGCGGCCGCCGACGACGTGGACGTCCGCCGCAGCCCCGTCGTGCGGGCCGTCGAGACCGCGCGCCTCGGCGTCGTCTCGATCCGCACGAACGAGATCGTGCAGGTGCCCCGGTACTACGAGTGGTTCTTCGACGACGGCCGGACGGTCCCGCAGGAGCGCGAGGGCTCCCTCGGCTCGGGCGCCATCTTCCACCCGGCCGGCTACGTGATCACCAACGCGCACGTCATCTCCCGCGCGTCGAAGATCTTCGTCCAGCTCATGCGGCCGGGCGGCGTGGAGCAGGAACGCGAGGCCCGGCTGGTCGCCGTGGACCTCGACAACGACCTCGCGATCCTGCGGCTCGTCGGCGAGGACGGGAAGGCCGAGACCTACCCGTACCTGCCGCTCGGCCGCAGCGACGACCTCATGCTCGGCGAGACCGTCATCGCCATCGGCAACCCGTTCCGCCTCGGCATCACCGTCACCACCGGCATCGTCTCGGCGCTGCGCCGCTCGATCCGCCCGCAGCACGCCCAGGAGACGGAGTTCCGCGACTTCATCCAGACCGACGCGGCGATCAACCCGGGCAACTCCGGCGGGCCGCTCCTCGACGTCACCGGCCGGTGGATCGGCGTCAACACGGCGATCCTCAACCGCGCGACGGGCGCCGAGGGCATCGGCTTCGCCATCCCCGCCGACCGCGTCCGCGACATGATCGGCCGCACGTTCAAGCGGCGTCTCGTCAGCGGCGAGTGGACCGGCTTCGACGTGGACGCGAACAAGAGCGGCTCGCCCGTGGTGCGCGAGGTCTACGCCACCGGCCCCGCGGGCGAGAGCGGCCTCAAGGCCGGCGACCGCATCGTCGCCGTCGGCGGCCGCGCCACCCCGTCGCTGTTCGAGTACCGGCTCGCCGAGGTGGACGCGCCGTCGGGCGGCGCGCTGCGCCTGCGCGTGCGCCGCGGCGACGAGGAGAAGGACGTCGAGGTCCCGCTCACCGCGCGCGCGGCGGACGCCCTCTCGATCGCGAAGGCCCGCCTCGGCTTCGCGGCGCGCGACGCCGTGACCGCCGACGCGCGCACGCTGGGCGTCAACCCGGGCGGCGGCGTCGTCATCACCGAGGTCGTGCCGGACGGCCCCGCGGCCCGCGTGCTGCTGCGGCCCAACGACGTCCTCACGGCGCTCGGCACCTTCAAGGTGCGCTCCGTCGAGGACCTGCTCTTCGTGCTGGAGATGATCCAGTCGAAGGACACCGTCAAGCTGCAGGTCCGCCGCCTCGCGCAGAACCGCTTCGGCGAGGTCGGGATCCAGACGCTGAACGGGATGATCGTCGCGGACTGACCGCCCGCGCGACGGGGCCCGCGACGGGCCGGGGCCTGCGACGGGCCGGGGCCCGCGGACGGCGACCCGCGGGACCGCGAGGCCCGGCGGCCGGCGGGCCTCGCGGTCCGGCGCACCCGACCGCGGCCCGAGGGCCGCGCGGGGGTCAGCCCTTCAGCAGCTCGCCGACGATCCGGCTGACGACCTTGCCGTCGGCCGTCCCGCCGAGCCGGGCCAGCGTCTCCTTCATGGCGACGCCCATGGCCTTGGGGCCGGCGAGGCCCTTCTCGGCGATGACGGCCTTCGCGGCGGCGCGGACGTCGTCCTCGGTGGCCGCGCGGGGGAGGTAGGCCTCGATCACGCGGATCTCGGCCTTCTCCTTGTCGGCGAGCTCGGGCCGGCCCGCGGCGGCGTACTGGTCCGCCGCGTCGGCGCGGGTCTTGACCGCCCGACGCAGGACGGCGAGCGCGGCCTCGCCGGTGACGACGTCGACGCCCTGGTCGATGGCGGCCTTCTTGAGGTCGCTCGCGACCATGCGGAGGACGCCGACCCGGTCCTTGTCGCCCGCCTTGAGGGCCGTGACGCTGTCGGCCTGGATGCGCTTGAGGAGGTCGTCGCTCACTTGAAGGTGACCCGCTTGGTGCCGAGGAGCTCCGCGATGCGCTCGTCGGCGCCCTCGATGCCGAGGACGTGCTCGATGACGATCGGGTGCGTCTCGCGGGGCGTCGTGAGGACCATGCGGCCCGACTTGAGGAGGATGCGCTCGAGGACGTCCGGGATCTCCTTGAACCAGCGGAGGTCCTCGGTCGAGTAGCGCTTGATCTCGCCGAAGATGCCGGCGCGGTGGAGCACCTCGTTGTGGCGGAACTCCCAGTACTCGAAGCGCGAGCGGACGAACACGAACAGGTACATCAGGGAGAAGAGGCCGAAGATCGAGAAGTAGAAGCCCGCGTTCATCCGCACGTCGAGGTGCGCGAAGAAGTCGCCGATGAACGGGAGGAACTTGAAGTAGAGCCCGGCCAGGATCAGCGCGAGCAGGCCGAAGATCACCGCGATCGAGACGACCTCCGTGAAGTCGAAGGAGATCACGAGGAGGTTGAACGCGAAGATGCAGAGCCAGACGGTGCCGAGGTGGGCCGGCATCTTGTCGGGGCCGGCGGCCGCCGCGATGATCCCCATGACGAGCGACGCGAGCCACGTCATGTAGAAGAAGACGACCTTCGGCATCGGGCGGACGACGATCGACGGGCCGCCCGGCTTCGCGTCGCCCGCGGGGGCGGCGGGGGTGGGGTTCGGGGGGGTCGCAGCTGCGGGGGTCTCGGCCACGTCGGGATCCTCACCTTCGGGGACCGCATCGTAGCCCTGCCCGGGGGTGCTCGCACCCTCGGCCCCGGGAGCGACCCGGGGGGGTGGGGCTCCCGGCGGCGGTATCCTGCCGAGGTGCCGATCCCGGACGGGTCCTCGCGATTCGACCGCTGCCGATGCGCGCTCACGGCGCCGCTCGAGGGCGGCGCGCCGGCGCCGATCCCGTACCGGCGGTGTCCCGTCGGGGTCATCGCCGACGTCGACTGTCCCGAATTCGCGGGCGCGCGGTGCGGTTACTTCGAGGATCGTGGGGACGCGGCGCCGGCCTCCGTGCCGAGGACGGAAGTCCCGATGCTGGCGGCCGAGCTGGCGGTGGACTTCCTGACGCCCCGATACCGGCGTCGTCTCGCCGCGCTCCGGGACGGGGCGGCGCCGGTCCCGGGCGTTCGCGCCGGCCGCGAGCCGGCGGGGCTCGTCGTCCCCGCCCTGGGGCGCGGCGCGCCGATCAACGTGCCGGCGGATCGCCCTCCGGGGTCCCGCGGCGCCGCGGGGAGAGAACGCGCCGCGCCCGAGAGTCAAGGGCCCGCGGACGCGGGCGGCGCGGGGGGACGATCACCGTGATCGCCACGATGAGCGGGCCTCTCATCGTGCGTGCGGCGCCTCGCACGTTGCAACGCCCGCGCAACTTCGGTCACGCGACCCTCGCGCGGACGCGTGGCCGTTTCGCGCAGAACCGAGGGCCTCACAACCGTTGACCTACCCCCAGCCAACGCTAGACTCCCCATGGAGTCAGCGGTTGCTCAACAGCGTAAAACTTTCCTCCTTTCATTCCACACATTTCCCCTTTTCTCCAGAAAGTTCGCCGTTGGCTCCTTATCAGCCCTCGACGGGACGCGATCCCGCCGAGGGCTGATCGTTTTCCGGGCCTCGCGGTCGCGCGCGCGGCCGCATCGCGCACGACGGACGCGACGCCCGACGCGTGACGGGACGCGCGGAACGCGACGCGGAAGCGATCGCGCGTCGGACGAGGAGGCGGTCGCGCGCGACGGTACGCGAGGCCCGCCGCATCGCGCGTCGCGTGCGGGCTCGCGCGCCGCGGGGGCGAACCACGGCGCGGCGGCCGTCGTTCAGTCGCCGACCTTGCCCTCGCGGACGCTCGAGCGCCGCTGCGTGACCGCTTCGCGCGCGAGCGCGTCGGCGCGCTCGTTCCACGTGACGCCCGAGTGGGCGTCGACCTTCACGAACGCCAGGTCGGGGAAGTCGGCGAGCTCGGCGCGGATCGACGCGACGAGCTCGGCGTTCGCCTTCACCTTCATGGCGCCGGTGAGCACCCCGATCACGTACGTCGAGTCCGTCAGGACGCGGACGGGCAGGTCGCGCTTGCGGACGAGCTGGAGCGCGGTGCGGACGGCGGTGAGCTCGGCCACGTTGTTCGTCGTGTCGCCGAGGAAGACCGACACCTCCTTCTTCCGGTCGCGGAAGAGGAGGACGGCGCCGGCCCCGGACGGGCCGGGGTTGCCGGACGACGCGCCGTCGGTCCAGACCTGCAGCTCCTTCCCGAGCAGCGCGGGGACGTCGAGGTCGTCGGGGTCGGTGGGCGCGACGGCCTCGACGGTCCGGCCGGCGGCGGCGCGGGGCGCCCGGCGCTTCGGGGCGGCGGCGGGCGCGGGCTCCCCGGGGGCGGCATCCGCCGCGGAGGCGGAGGCCGGGGGAGGGGGGGCGTCGTCCACCGGGGACAGCTCCTTCGGCCGGACGGAGTAGGTGCGGTCGTCCTCGGGCTTGTAGCGGAGGTGGGCCAGCCCGCGCTCGTCGAGGACATAGGCCTCGGCGGCGTCGGTTTCGACCCAGACTTTGTTGCCGCGGTAGCGGCGGCGGACCCAGGGCATCGCCGGATCCTACCGGGGCTGCCGCCCCGTCTCACCCACGGGGCCCGCCTCCGCTATCTTCGCGCGACCCGACGGCCCCCCCGCCGTTCCCCCCGGGTTGAAGGACCGCCCGCGGCATGCCCAAGCGCACCGACATCCGTCGCATCCTCCTCCTCGGCTCCGGCCCGATCGTGATCGGCCAGGCGGCCGAGTTCGACTACTCGGGGACGCAGGCCTGCAAGGCGCTCCGCGAGGAGGGGTACCAGGTCGTCCTGGTCAACAGCAACCCCGCGACGATCATGACGGACCCGGACGTCGCCGACCGGACGTACATCGAGCCGGTCACGGCCGACACCGTCGAGCAGATCATCGCGAAGGAGAAGCCCGACGCGCTGCTCCCGACGATGGGCGGGCAGACCGGCCTCAACGTCGCGCTCGAGCTCGAGCGGCGCGGCGTGCTCGCGAAGCACGGCGTCGTGCTGCTCGCCGCGCAGCCGGACGTGATCCGCAAGGCCGAGGACCGCCAGCTCTTCAAGGACGCGATGATCCGCATCGGCCTCGACGTGCCGAAGAGCAAGGTGGTGCACACGATCGAGGAGGCACGCCAGGCCCGGGAGCTCGTGGGCCTGCCCTGCGTCATCCGCCCGTCGTTCACGCTCGGCGGCACCGGCGGCGGCATCGCCTACAACGTCGAGGAGTTCGAGGAGATCGCGCGCCGCGGGCTCGACCTCTCGCCCACCACCGAGATCCTCGTCGAGGAGTCGGTGCTCGGGTGGAAGGAGTTCGAGCTGGAGGTGATGCGCGACCGCAACGACAACGTCGTCATCATCTGCGGCATCGAGAACCTCGACCCGATGGGCGTCCACACGGGCGACTCGATCACGGTCGCGCCGATCCAGACGCTCACCGACCGCGAGTACCAGCGGATGCGCGACGCGGCCGTCGCGGTGATCCGCGAGATCGGCGTCGAGACCGGCGGCAGCAACATCCAGTTCGCGGTGAACCCGAAGAACGGCCGGATGATCGTCATCGAGATGAACCCGCGCGTGTCGCGGTCGTCGGCGCTGGCGAGCAAGGCGACGGGGTTCCCGATCGCGAAGATCGCGGCGAAGCTCGCGGTGGGCTACACGCTCGACGAGCTGCCCAACGACATCACGCGCAAGACGAAGGCCTCCTTCGAGCCGACCATCGACTACGTGGTCACGAAGGTGCCGCGCTTCAACTTCGAGAAGTTCCCCGAGGCGAGCGCCACGCTGACGACCCAGATGAAGTCGGTCGGCGAGGCCATGGCGATCGGCCGCACCTTCCAGGAGTCGTTCCAGAAGGCGCTGCGCAGCCTCGAGACGGGCCGCTTCGGCTGGGGCTGCGACAAGAAGGAGGCCGACCAGACGCCGCCGACCGACGAGGCGCTGCGCCACGGCCTCACCGTCCCCGGGCCCGAGCGCATCTTCCTCATCCGCCGCGCGCTCCTCTCGGGCTACAGCGTCGAGGACGTGGCGCGGATCACGTCGATCGACCCGTGGTTCCTCGTCCAGCTGCGGGGCCTGCTCGACTGCGAGGCGGGCCTGAAGGCGCACGGCACGCTCGCCGCGCTGCCCGACGACGTCCTGCGCGACGCGAAGCGCCGCGGGTTCTCCGACCACCAGATCGGCCGCGTGTTCGGCCTGCCGGAGAAGGAGGTCCGCGCGGACCGCCTGCGCCGCAAGATCAAGCCGGTCTACAAGCTGGTGGACACCTGCGCCGCGGAGTTCGAGGCGGCGACGCCGTACTACTACTCCACCTACGAGGAGGAGGACGAGCTGCGGCCGGCGAAGAAGCCGCGCATCGTGATCCTCGGCGGCGGCCCCAACCGCATCGGCCAGGGCGTCGAGTTCGACTACTGCTGCGTGCAGGCGGCGTACGCCCTGCGGGACGCCGGCTACGAGACCGTGATGGTCAACAGCAACCCGGAGACGGTGTCGACCGACTACGACACCTCCGACGTGCTGTTCTTCGAGCCCCTCACCGCCGAGAACGTCGTCGACCTGTGCGAGCGCGTCGGGCCGAAGGGCGTCATCGTGCAGTTCGGCGGCCAGACGCCGCTGAACCTCTCGAAGGCCCTCGAGGCCGCGAAGGTGCCGATCATCGGCACCAGCCCCGACTCGATCGACCTCGCCGGCGACCGCGGCCGGTTCAAGGCGCTGCTCGACCGGCTCTCGCTGCGGCAGCCCGCCAACGGGGTCGCGACGAACGTCGACGAGGCGCTGGCGATCGCGCGCACCATCGGCTACCCGGTGCTCGTGCGCCCGTCGCACGTGCTCGGCGGCCGCGCGATGGAGATCTGCTACGACGACGACCAGACGCGTCGCTACACGGCCGTGGCCGTGGAGGCCTCGCCCGGCACGCCCGCGATCCTCGTGGACAAGTTCCTCGAGGACGCGATCGAGGTCGACGTCGACGCGGTGGCCGACGGGACGCAGTGCGTCATCGGCGGCCTCATGGAGCACATCGAGGAGGCCGGCATCCACTCCGGCGACTCGTGCTGCACGCTGCCGGCGTGGAGCCTCCCCGAGAAGGTCCAGGCCGAGCTGAAGGAGTCGACCAAGCGGCTCGCGGCGGCCCTCGACGTCCGGGGCCTCATGAACGTGCAGTACGCCGTGAAGGGCGACCGCGTGTTCCTGATCGAGGTCAACCCGCGGGCGAGCCGCACCGTCCCGTACGTGTCGAAGGCGACGGGCGTCCCCCTGGCCCGCATCGCGGCGCGCGTCATGGCGGGCGAGACCCTCGTGAAGCTGGGGTTCACCGAGGAGGTGATCCCGCCGCACATCTCCGTCAAGGAGCCGGTGTTCCCGTTCAACCGGTTCCCCGGCGTGGACATCATCCTCGGCCCCGAGATGAAGAGCACGGGCGAGGTCATGGGCATCGACTTCGACCTCGGCGCCGCGTTCGCCAAGGCGAAGCTGGCGGCCTACCTGAAGCTGCCGCGCAAGGGCGCGGTGTTCGTCTCGGTGAAGGACGTCGACAAGCGGGCGGCCGTCGGCATCGCGCAGCGGCTCGCGCACCTCGGCTACGAGATCTGGGCGACGGGCGGCACGCACACGGTGCTCAAGCGCAGCGGCGTGCCGGCGCACCTCGTCCACAAGATCGGCGACGGCCTGCGTCCGAACGTGCTCGACAAGGTGAAGAACCGCGAGCTGCAGTTCATCATCAACACGCCGTCGGGCCGCGGCGCGCGCACCGACGAGGGGCGCATCCGCGCGGCGGCGGTGGGCCTCAACATCCCGGTGATCACGACGATGTCGGGCGCCGACGCGGCGACGCGCGCGCTCGAGGCGCTCCACCGCACCGAGTTCTCGGTGGTGCCGATCCAGGACTACCTGAAGTTCCGCACCGCGCCGCCCGCCGCTCCGGCGGCCGTCCGCACCTGATCCCTCGCGCGGCGTGCCTCCACGCCGCGCGCGCCCGCCCCTGTCCGGCGCCCGTCCGACGCTTCCGAGCGCCGCGTCCTGCGGCGTCCGCCCGATGCGGTGGCGGGGCCTAGGCGCCCGTTCGCCGGGAGATCACACGTCCGAGGCGAGCGGCGTCTCCGCCCTCCCGCGGGCACGGCGGAGCGGTCGAGCCGCTCTGGATCTTCAGGCCCCGTCCGAGTCCATCAGGCGCGTTCGATCTTCGTGAATCGGCGCCGCGGAGCCGAACTGCCCGCGTAGCCAACTCACCTCATCGGGCGCCGGTCAGCGGTCTCCGAAAGCCGATCTTGACCGTGGGGCGCCCGATGAGGTGGCGGGGCCTAGGCGCCCGTTCGCTGGGAGATCACACGTCCGAGGCGAGGGGCATCTTCGCCCTCCCGCGGGCACGGCGGAGCGGTCGAGCCGCTCTGGATCTTCAAGCCCCGACCGAGTCCATCCGGCGCGTTCGATCCCCGACAATCGGCGCCGCGGAGCCGAACTGCCCGCGAGGCATCACCGCGCGCCTGTCAGAGGCCTCCGAAAGCCGATCTTGACCGTGGGGCGCCCGATGAGGTGGCCTGGCTGCGTCCCCGGGGTGTACGGGTTCTCGCGCTCGGGGCGCAGCTCCCACTTCACGTCGAGGATGCGGTAGATCGGGCTCGACTGCTCGACGGTGTAGAGGAACGTCGCGAGCTGGTACATGTCGCAGGGCTCGATCTGCACGCTGACCGAGACCTCCTCGAACCGCTTCGCGCCCTGGTACTTGCTGACGTTCTCCTGGCCGATGCTCGTCTGCTTGAGGCCGGCGCCCTGCAGGCGGTCGCGGATCACCGACGTCGGGATCAGGAGGCCGCCCTTGTCGTCCTTGCGGGCGTCGCGGTTCGTCGCGAGGTACTCGAGGAGGCCCACGGCGAGCCCGCGGATCGTGGTGGGGGTCTTCTCGGGCGGCGGCTTCACGCCGGCCTTCTCGTCGCCGAACAGGGCCTTCGCGGCGTCGTTCGCGCGGCGGAACCCGGCGGCCTCGGCCTCGGAGTGCCGCCAGAAGTAGGCCATCACGCCGGCCATCAGCGCCATCACGACGACGAAGAACCGCAGGAAGTCACCGGAGCTCTTGGGGGCGGCGTCGCTCATGGGGTCACTTCGTGACGTCCTCGAACAGGATCTCGATGCGGGCCGTCGTCCGGTTCGTCTGGTTGTTCGTCTGCTGGTTGCCGACCGTCACGGGGCGCGAGCGGTCCTTCGCGCGGCCGGTGAGGTAGGTGTTGGCCTTCAGCGCCTCGACCACCGTGTCGACGACGCCGATGTCGGCGCACTCGATCGTGATGCTGGCGACGTTCTGCCCGAACTCGCCCTTGTTGATGCGGAACCAGCCGAGCTTCTCGCGGGGGACCTTCTCGAGGGCCCCGTAGACCTCGACCCACACCTTCAGCGCGCTCTCGATGACCGGGATGTCCTTCGAGAGGCCGAGGCCCTCCTCGAGCTCGCGGTAGCGCCGCTGGAGGTGGTTGCGGACGGCGTAGAGGTAGTTCGGGTCCGGCGGGATGGCGCCGGCGATCCGCTTCGCCTCGCTCGCCGCCTCCTTGTCCTCCTTGCCCTTCAGGTCCTGCTGGTACCGCTTCTCGACCGACTCGAGGATCGTCCGCGCCTTGCTCGCGATCGAGGTCGTGTTGCGGCCGAGGAAGAGGTTGCGCTCGGCGTCGGCGCGCTCCTTCGCGGTGTACGCGAGGAACGCGAACAGCACGACGAGCAACGTCACCGTCGTGGCGAGGACGCCGCGGACGACCTCGAACGTGTTCGTCGGCGCGAACTCGTCCTTGCGGAGCTCGACCTGCAGCGGGTCGGCGCCGAGCAGGCGGAGCGCGCAGCCGACGGCGGTCGGCGCGACGGCGTCGGCGAGCGCCGGGTCGGGCGACTCCGCGTCGACGCCGAGCCGCGTGAGGAGGCTGATGCGCTCGACGGGCATGCCGAGGCGCTCGGCCAGCACGTCGGTGAGCCCCGGGAGCAGCGAGCCGCCGCCCGCGACGAGGATCTTCTCCGGGGCGTTCGTCGCGCGGGCCGACGTCACCGAGCGCATGATCTCGCGCTGAAGCTTCCGGACGAACTCCTCGCGGCGCTGGCCCGTGACGTCGGCCTCGAGCTCCGCGACCGACTTCGCGGACTCCTGCGGCGCGACGGCGGGCACCAGCAGGTCGCCGTCGCCCGGGCCCGGGGTCAGCGCGCGGCGCGCGGCCTCGCCCTGCGGCAGGGACAGGTCCGACGCCACCGCGGCGGTCACCGTGTCCGCGCCGACGAGGAACGAGCGCACGGCGCGCAGCTCGCCGCCGTCCACGAGCACGAGGTTCGTCGTGCGGGCGCCGATCTCGAGGAGGACGGAGTTCGGGTGCTCCGCGACGACGCCGGTGACGGCGCACGCGGTGTAGAACGCGGTCGCGTCGAGGTCGACGCTGGCGGGCTCGATGCCCGCGCGCCGGAGGGTCCCGAGCCGCTGCGCCAGCTCGGCCTTGGGGGCCGCCATCACGAGGACCTGGCTGCCGTCCTTCGTCTCGCCCGTCTTCACCCAGTTGACGATCACGTCCTCGATCGCGCGGCCGTGGAGGTGGTTCTCGGCCTCGAACCGCACCACCTTCTCGATCTGGTCGTCGGCCCGGAACGGGACGGCCACGTCGCGGAACACCGTCGTGCCCGCGTCGAAGGAGACGCAGACGTCCTCCTTCGTCAGCTTGTTCTCGACGAAGACGTTGCGGATCGCCTCGACCCGGGCGGCCTCGCCCTCCTCGCCGGTCCCGTCGGGCAGCTCCTCGACGATGAAGCGCTGGATCTTGAAGGACTTCGCCGACCCGCTGGCGACAGCGAGCTTCAACAGGCGACGTCCGACGTCCAGTCCGACCGCGCGGGGCATCCTGTCCTCGTCTCCGGGTTCCGCGGGGGCGACGGGGCCCCGGGACCCCCGGAAGCCCGGGAGTATACGGGGACGCGCCCGCGGCGCCGCCCTCTGCTACCGATCCTTGACCGGGGGAAGGGTCGCCCGGATCCGGGCGTCCGCCCGGTCCGAGAGGGCCTTGAAGTCCTCGCGGTGCTGGACGCGCAGGCGGTTCAGCAGGTTCAGCAGGCCCTGGTCGTACTCCTTCAGGGCCGCCCGGACCTCGTCGGCCTGGGCCGGCGCGAGGTCGTAGAAGCGGACGTAGTCCTGCACGCGCTGCTCGATCACCGGGTCCGTCGGGGTCGCGGTCGAGACCGGTCGCGAGGTCGCGCGGACCTCCGCGACGAAGAACCCGACCGACAGGCCGGCGACGAGGGCGAGCAGCGTCACGATCGTGAGGGTGCGGACCATGGGGTCACCTCCCGTCCACGGTGAGGTGGGTGACCGAGTCGCGGCCGACGCGCGTGAGCCGCGCCTCCTCGAGGTCGTGGACCGACGGCGGCCGCGCCGCCGCGACCTCGCGGTCGGGCGAGCGCGCGAGCAGCGCACCGGCCACGCCGGCGGCCGCGAGCACCGACGCCGCGGCCGCGTACACGCGGGCCAGGCGCCGGAAGCGCGACGACTCGACCTCGCCGCGCGCGGCGGCGGCCAGCACCCGTTCGGCCAGGTGCGGCACGGGGCGGACGCCCGCCACGTCGCGGCGCCAGGCGTCGAACGCCGACGCGAGGACCGCGTCGTCGCGGTCGCGCGCGGGGCGCGGGTCTCGGGGGTGGGAACCGGTCATGCGGACGCTCCGAGCTTCTCGAGCAGGGCCTTCAGGCGGCGTCGCGCGCGGAAGAGGCGCGACTCCACGGTGCCGAGCGAGATGTCGAGGATCTGCGCGATCTCTTCGTAGCGCAACCCCTCGATCTCCCGCAGCACCAGCACCGACCGGAACACGGCCGGCAGGGCGGCCACCGCGCGCCGCACGAGGTTCCGCTGCTCGCGGTCCTCGAGGCGCTCGACGGCCGGCGCGGACTCCGCCGCGGCGAACCCGACGGCGCCCGACGACAGCTCGTCGAGCGACGCCGCGGGCCGGCGGCTCCGGGCCTTCGCGTGGTCCTTCGCGGTGTTCACCGCGATCCGGTACAGCCACGTGAACAGCCCGGCGTCGCCCTTGAACGCGTCGATCCGCGTGTACGCCTTGACGAACGTCTCCTGCACGACGTCGTCCACCGCGTCGCGGTCGCGCAGCACGCCCGCCACCACCGCCGTGATCCGCTCCCCGAACGCCTCGACCACCTCCCGCAGGGCGCCTTCGTCCCGCTCGCGCAGGCGCGCGACCCAACGGTCCATCTGGGCGCGGTCCGGGAGGACGCGGCCGTCGCGGTCGAGGCGGGGCGGGGGCATGCCGGGGTGGGGCAGGGTGAGGACCGGGGCCGTGCGCGGCAGCGCGGGCGACGGCACGGGGACGGGGAGGGGCGGGGTGGGGGGCACGGGGGTCCTTCGCCCCCTTGGACGCACGTCGCCCGGCCGCCTTCCCACCGAAGGCCCGCCGGACCCCCGGGCGGCCGCCGACGGCCGTCCGGTCCAGTCGCTACAGAAGAGACGTCTCGTACCCGGACGACGTCACGAAGTTCCCCCGGGGCGTCCGGAATCAGCGCCCCCCGGTGAACCGACCCGGGGGGATCCGATCCCGTGGGGGGAAAGGGGGCCCGTTCGGGGGCAGGGGGGAGCGGAGGGCCGGGGGGGACCCGGTCCGGCGGCCTACCGGGGGATCAGGCGCGCCTTCAGGTGCCGAGTGACGCCTTCAAGGATCCGGGGCGCTTCCTTGAGTGCGCCCATGTGGCTTCCCTCCAGCCACAACACGTGAGCGCCCCCCCAAGCCGTCGCCAGGACCTCGACCTGGGCGGCGGGCACGATCTCGTCGGCCCGTGCGCCCACGAGGAAGACGTCGTCGCGGCGGTTCGCGTTCGCCCAATTCGCGGGGTCGAGCACGTCCACCATCTCGATCACGTCGGCGCGCGTCACCCCGCGCGCGGCGAGGTCGCGGGCCGCGGCCTGGAGGTGGACCTCCTTCGCGTCGAGCGCCCGCTCGAGGCCGCCGCCGGCGAGCACGAACGCGCCCGCGCGGAACCGATCGGGGTACGCGCCGAGCGCGATCGACGCGACGTGCCCGCCGAGGGAGATGCCGAACACGGCCTGGCGGGCCGGGCCGAAGCCCTGCTGCTCCTCGAGCCAGCGCGAGACGCGCAGCACGTCGGCGAGGCCCTGTCGCCAGGCCTCGCGCGTGCGCGCGAGGTCGGCCGACAGCGTCCACTCGCCGGGCTCCACGCCCTCGGCGGCGCGCGAGGCCTGCCACGGCAGCGGCATCAACACGACCGCCAGGCCCTGCGACGCGAGGCCCGCCGCCACGAGCGACTCCGCGGTGAGGTCGCGCTCGCGCCACGCGGGCAGGTGGATCACCGCGCCGACGGCCGGCCGGCCCTTGGGGCGGAAGAGCGCCGCGTGCACGACGTCGTTCCGCGCGACGCCCGACGGGAGCGGCGACGGGAACGTCAGGGCCACGCGCTCGATGGCACCGAGGGGGAACGTCGCGCCGACCTCGACGCCGCGGCCGTCCACGTCGTCGGTCCGCGGCGCGAAGGCCGCCGTGCGCTGGCGCCCGAGCAGGGCCAGCAGGTCGTGGGCCTCGAACGCGACGGTGCCGGTCACGGGGTCGGGGTCGACGCGGTCGCGGGTCGCCGTGAGGAAGCGGCCGGTCTGGGGCTCGAACACGCACGCGAGCAGCGTCCCGTCGTTGAACACGCCGTCCGCGGCGGCGAAGCCGTCGAGGGCGCGCCGCGCGTCGATCGTCCCCCGGGCGTCGGCGAACCGCGGACGGCACGCGGCGTACCGCTTCGTGCTCGAGCCGTCGGCCCGCGGGAGGCGCGGGTCGCACGCGCCGTCGAAACACGCGCCGTCGGTCGGGTCGCACCCGAAGAGCACCCCGTCCACCGGCCGGCGGACCTGCACGCGCGTCGCGGAGCGCTCGACGACGCGCGCGTCGCGGCGGTGGCCGTCCACGAGCGAGACGTGGTAGCCGCACGTGCCGGGTGCCGACACGACGCGGCGCACCGCGTCGTCGAGGCCCGACGCGTGCTGCACGACGTCGCGCAGCAGCAGGTTGATCGGGAGGCCGTCGGGCCTCGCGTCGTCGGGGCACGCGACCGACTCCTCGCCGGCCGCCAGGCCTTGCGTACCCATGGCCCGGAGCACGCCCACCATGCCCGGCCACGTCACCGACGCGAACGCGTGGCCCGTGGGCGGGTCGACGACCATCGTGATCGTGCGGGGCCCGAGCACGTCCTCCATTCCCCAGTCGAGCGTCGAGACGAGCAGCGCCTGGCCGAGCGTGGTGGCGGGCCCGCCGAGGAACGCGTTCGTGCAACGCACCGGGAGGTTCAGCAGGGCCTTCGGGTCGGGTTGCTCCGCGAGCGTCAGGAAGAGGTTCTCGAGCAGGATCGCGTCGTACGGGACGCCGGCGCCGGCCGCGACGCCCTCCATCTCGTCGAGGTAGGCGGCGGGGACGTGGCGCTGCAGGCGGCGCGCGGCGAGCACGAGCGCGGGCACGACGAGGTCCTTCGGCGGCAGGCCCGTCGCGAGCGCGGGGACGAACAGCTGCCGCAGCAGCCCGCTCTTCTCCGCCTCGACGGCGAACCGCGCCTCCGCGGCGCGCAGGAGGTCCCAGATCGGCCACGCGAGGGCCTCGCCGTGGGCGCGGCCGAGCGCGTGGGGCGTGTCGCCCGTCACGACGACGGTCTCGCGCGCGGCGCCGGACGGGAAGCGCGGCCCCGCGACGGGGCGGTGGAACGGCAGGACCCCCGTCCGCGCGAAGCCGTCGCGCAGCCACGCGGGGGCGTCGGGCCCGACGACGTTCAGCGACGCCTCGTACCCGCCGCGCCGGAAGGCCGCGCGGTCGGTGAAGTAGCCGAGGTGGTCGTTCGCGCACGCGACGGTCCACACCGCGTTCGGGGCCGGGCCCACCTCGAGGTGTTCGAACGGGGCCTCCACGTCGGCGGCGCACGCGCCCGTCGGTTCCCCGGGGACGCCGAGCACGATCCACGCGCGCGGGGACCCGGACGACGCCACCTTCCACGCGCCGAGCTCGACCGACGGCCCGCCCGGCGACGACGAGCCGACGGGGGTCGTGAGCGCCCTCCGCGCCGCCGCCAGGGGGTCGCCGCCGCGCTCTCCCGGCGCGAGGGCCGAGCCCGTCGCGCGGCCGAGGAGCGGGCCCGCGATCGTCGGCGGGAGCGGCACGACGGCCGCGTGGGCCGAGAGCCGCGCGCCGGGCAGGGCCCGCGCGTCGTCGATCGCGTCGAGCGCGTGGTCGGCGATCCGTCGGCCGTACGCGGTCATGGCGTCGAAGCCGTCGCCCTCGACGCCCGCGGGGGCGACGTCGCCGAGCGGGCCCTGCAGCACCATCGCGGTCGCGCCGGGGTAGCGGGCCTCGAGCGCGTCGCAGGTCGCGCCGGGCCACTCCGCCGAGAGCTTGCGGTTCGACGCGGGGAGGATCGTCGGGTGCGCCGCGAAGTGGACGACGACCCCGCGCAGCCGTCCGTCGGGCCCGTCCACGCAGGCGACCCGCAGGCGGTCGTCGACGGGGCCGCCGTCGGTCTCGCGGTTGCGCTGCAGGCCGGGCACGCGCGTCGCGCCGAGCCGCAGCGTCGCGGGGGCGAGCGCGTCGTCGGCGCGCTCGATGGCTCGGGTGATCTTCGCGACGACCTCGTCGAACAGCGCGCGGTCGAACGGGCCCGTCATCGGGCGGAAGAGCGGGACCGTCGCGAGCGCGCCGGGCCCCGCGTGCGTGTGGGTCGCCGTCAGCATCACGGTCGCAGCGGTGAATCCGCGCCGGGCCACGCGGTCGACGACCGCGACCTTGGCCTCCTTCGTGACGCCCACGAGGTCGAGCGAGACCAGCGCCAGCTTCGTCGCGCCGTCGTCGAGCACGAGGGCGCGCGCCTTCACCGGGTCGTGGACGCCGTCGGAGACCTGGCCGAACCGCGCGGCGTACCCGGCGAGCGGCACGGGCCGAGAGGGCGTGAGGTCCTCGACGGCGAAGCCCGCGGCGAGCGGGCCGGTGGCGCCCGTCGCGTCGTGCGCGGGCACGAGGAGGCACGCGGCGAGGACGACGCGGAGCGCGGCGCGGAGCCATCGGGTCACGGCGGGGCGGTCTCCGTGCGGTCGGCGCGGGTGCGCTCGATCCCTTCGGCGCACCACCCTAGGCCGAGCCACGGGCAGGTCGTGCAGATCGTCGGGAGGTCGGAGCCTCGGACGTGCCGCGCGACCCGGTCGAGGACGTCGCGCCAGGGCAGCACCTGGCCTTCCTCGAGCCCGAGGCGCCGCGCGACGTCGAGGTCCTGCGCGCGCATGTGGGCCTCGTGACGCGGGCCGCCGAGGGAGCAGCCGTCGGTGCGCAGGTGCGGGCACGCGTCGCAGAGCCGGTCCGGGCGGACGAGGACCTGCACCGGGGTCCCCGGGTCCGCGTGGAGGAGCCGGTGGACCTCGCTCATCCGCTCGACGAACGCCGCGTCATATCCCTTCCCCCGGTATCCCAGGAGGCAGAGGAGGTTGTGCGCGCGGATCGGGACGGGGTCCATTCGCGGCTCTCACCTTGCGACCGGAGGACCCGGGGGCTGTCCTCGTGCGGTTGCGGCGTGCGACGGGCGTGACCTATCGCGGGGACAAGGGGGGACCCACCACCGACACCACCCGGGGATCTTGCGCCTAACGTGCTGGAATCGCAAGGGTTACGAATTCGCCCCGCCGGGGCCCCGGTTTGGCACGCGATGTGTTATTGCCCTCCCGTCTGTTTCGGAGACCTCCCATGACGAAGTTCCTGATCGGTGCAGTGATCGCGGCGGCGGCGGCCGTCGGTTCCGCGGGTGTCGCGAACGCGTCGCCCACGAACCCCGTCCACGTCCCCGTGAACGCCGGTCGCGGCAGCGTCGCGGTCGGGGTCGGCATCGGCGGTGGTGGGTACTACGGCGGCGGCTACTACGCGCAGCCGGTGCAGAGCGGCTACTGGACGACCCAGTACCGCTACGTCCCCACGACCGTCTTCGTCGGGTACGACCAGTGGCAGCGGCCGGTCTACCAGACCCAATACGTGCAGCAGGCCTACCAGGTCTGGGTCCCCACGGTGACCTACGCCCCGGTGGTCTACCGCCGTCCTGCCGTCACCTTCGGCGTCGGATTCGGCTACCGCTGGCGGTAGCCCCTCGCCGAAGAGAGCGGTGACGCTTCTCTGAAAGTTCGGGTCGAGCTCTTCCCTCCTGCCCAACCCTCCCTCCCAACTGAGCTCCCCGATGCCCCCGAGGCCGCAAGGCCTCGGGGGATTTTCTTTTCTCGGCGACCCCCTTCCGCCGACGCGAGGCCCGGTGGTCGTTCCCGTCGGGCGCGTAAGGCTCCCGCTTGCGGCAAGGTAGGGTGATCGGCGGAGGGCCGTCGTTGCGCCGCGTCGTCCTGTGCGTCCTGTCCTGCGCTCTCGCCGGTCCCGTGTTCGCGGGGGATGCGCCGCCCGCCGCGCCCGCGGCCAGCCCCAACGCGACCCCCACGCAGGTGGCGGGGCAGGCCGCGCTCGACGCGTTCACCTCGAAGGACGCGGCGGCGCTCGCCGCGCTGGCCGCGCGCGACGAGCCGGATCCGTGGCTCGTCGCCGAGGACCTCCTGCGCCGCGGCGCCGGTGATGCGGCCGTGGCGTTCGCGGCGGCCGCGCCGCGCGCCGACGTCGAGGCGCTGCCGGCGTACGTCGCGGCGCGTCGCGCCGCGGGCGACGACGCGGCGCGGCGGACGCGCGTCGCCACCGCCCAGGCGGCGCTGACGGCCGGCAACCTCGACGCGGCGCTCGAGGCCCTCGGGCCGGCGGAGGCGCCGCCTCTGCGCGACGTGCCCGGCGTGCAGCTCCAGCAGCTGCGCGGGCTCGTGCTCGCGCGGCAGCAGCGCCCCGGCGACGCCGCGATCGCGATGGCGGGGGCCGTCGAGACCGCCGAGGCCCTCGGATGGCTCGCGCGCGCCGCGATGTGCGCGGACCTCGCCGCGCGCCTCGCGTTCGACGGCCGCGACCTCCCGCGCGTGACCGCCGCGCTCGAGCGGCAGCACGCCGTCGCCACGAAGCGCGGCGACCGCCGTGGGGCGGCGACGGCGCTCTCGGGGCTCGGGTTCGCGGCGGCGGAGCGCGGCGACAAGGCGGCGGCGATCGAGGCCGGCGAACGCGCGCTCGCGGCGTGGCAGGCGGCCGGCGAGCCCCGGGCCGCCGAGGTCGCGCGCGAGGAGCTCGGCGCGCGGCTCGTGCGCTTCGGCGAGCTCGAGCGGGCCGCGCAGGTGCTCGAGGAGGCGGTCCTCGGGTTCCGGACGCTCGGCGACCGCGGCGGGCTCGCCCAGGCGCTCGTCGACCTCGGCGACGCGTGCGCGCAGGCCGGTGCCGTCGAGCGCGCGGTGAAGGCGTGGGAGGAGGCGCGCTCGATCTACCAGGGCGCGGGCGACGTCGCGAACGAGCTGCCGGTCCTGATCGCGCTCGGACGGGTCCGCGGTCCGGGCCCCCAGCGCGACGACGCGAAGGCCCTCGAGGCGCTCACGCGCGCGCTGAAGCTCGCGGGCGAGCTCGGCGACGTCGAGGCCGAGGCGGTCACCGCGTCGCGGCTCGGCAACCTCCACGCGCTGCGGGCCGAGAAGGCCGACGCGCGGGCGATGTACGAGCGCGAGCTCGCGCTGCGGGAGCGGCTCGGCGACGAGCGGGCGCTGGCGGCGGCCCTCATCGACGCGGGCCAGCGGTTCACGCACGGGCTCATGTGCGACGAGCAGGTGGCCGGGCCGTGGCTCGAGCGCGGGCGCGTGCTGGCCGAGAAGCTGGGCGAGCCCCGGTGGGTCGTGAACGCGCTGCTGCACGGCGCCGACCTCGCGCTCGAGCTCGCGCGGCCCGCCGAAGCCGTCACCGCGTACGAGCGGGCGCTCGCCGCGTCGAAGGCGGCGGGCCTCCCCGAGACCGAGGCCGCGGCCCACCTCGGCATCGGCAACGCGCGGCTGCAGCAGCGCGACGCCCCCGCCGCGCTGGCCGCGTACGAGCTCGCGCTCGCCGGCTTCGAGCAGAGCGGCAACCGTTTCGGGCAGGCCGTGGCCCTCGAGCAGTCGGCCAAGGCGCACGCGCTCCGGCCGGCGCACGCGCAGGCCGTGGCGGCGTACCAGCGCGCCATCGAGGTCGCGAAGCCGACGGGCGACGCCGTGTTCCTGGCGGGGCTGCTGCGCGGGCTCGGGCGCGTGCAGATGGGGTTCGGCGACGCGCAGAAGGCGCTCGCGGCCCTCGAGTACGCGCTCAAGCTCTCCGACAGCCGCGACGACCGCGTCGGCGCGTCGGACACGCTGCTGGTCCTCGGCGTCGCCTACCGCCAGCTCGGCCGGTACGTGCTCTCCCTCGACGCGACCGAGCGCGCCCGCGCCCTGCAGCTCGAGCTCGGCGACCGCCGCGGGGCGGCGATGACGCTCTGCAACCTCGGCGTCGTCTACTGGGACCTGGGGCAGATCGAGAAGGCGCTCGGCATGTACGAGCGCGCCCTCGTCGACCTCGAGGCCGTGCAGGACCGCGACAGCGTCGCGACCACGCTGGGCAACCTCGGGGCGACCCATGAACGGCTGGGCGACCCGGCCCAGGCGCTCGAGCAGCACGCCCGCGCGCTCGCGATCTGGGAAGCGCTGAAGGACCAGGGCGGCGCCGGCCGCGTGCGGATCGCGATGGCGTTGTGCCACCTCGGCACCGGCGAGCTCGACCGCGCGCTCGAGCTCGCCGAGCGCGGCTTCGCCGACCTCGAGGCCTCCGGGGACAAGCGAGGCGCCGTGTCGGCGCAGGTCGTGCTCGGCCGGGTGCTCGAGAAACGCGGCGCCACCGCCAAGGCGCTCCAGGCCTTCGAGCGCGGCGCGCGGGGCGCCGAGAAGCTCGGCGCGACGGCGGTCCAGGTCGAGGCGCTGGGCGCGCTCGCTGCGACGCGCCTGCGCGCGGGCGACGCCGGGCGCGCCGTGTCCGAGGCGCACCGCGCGGTCGAGCTGATGAAGACGCTCGTCGGCGGGCTCGGCGAGGAGCAGAGCGCCAGCGTCCGCGGCGAGTACACCGAGCTCTTCTCGACGGGCCTGCGGGCCGCCGCCCGCGTCGGCGACGTCGCCGAGGCCGCGTTCTTCCTCGAGAGCGGCCGCGCCGGCGCGCTCCTCGACGCCCTGCAGGTGCGCGACTCGCAGCGCTGGGCCGGCGTGCCCGAGGCGCTCCGGCAGGCCGAGGCCGAGGCGCGCGCCGACGAGGCCCGGGCGCTGGCCGCCTGGTCGAAGGCCTCCGACGGCGACGACCGCGCGGTCCTCCGCGCGCTGCGGGCCGACCTCGACGCCGCGCGCGCGAAGGTCGCGCAGGCCGTCGAGCGGATCCAGCGCGAGGCCAAGAAGGCGTCGCGGCTCGCCTACCCCGTCGCGACGCCGGTCGAGGACCTCCAGGCGCTGCTCGGCGACGGCGAGGCGCTGGTGCTCTACGGGCTCGCGAAGGGCGACGACCCGGCCCACGGCCTCGTGCTGACGCGCGACGACGCCCGCATCGTCGAGCTCGGCAAGACGTCGGCGATCGTCGAGGCGTGCGAGGCGCTCCATGCCGACGACCCGTCGAGCGACCCCGCGTCCGCGCTCGAGCGCCTCCGCGCGCTCCTCGTCGCGCCGCTCGGCCTCGCCGAGGGAACGCGCCGGCTGCTGGTCAGTCCCGACGGCGCGCTCGGCTACGTGCCGTTCGCGGCCCTCGTCGTCGACCTCGAGCTCGCCTACGTCGCCTCGGGCTCGACGTACGGCGTCCTGCGCGAGGAGCGCACCGACCCCGGCACCAAGGTGCTCGCCCTCGGCGACCCCGACTACCAGGTCAAGTTCGACCCCACCGCGCTCGAGCTCTACGCGCCGGCGCAGCGCACCGGCTCCGCGCCGATCGTCCGCGGCGGGCGGCTCACGCCGCTCCCGGGCACGCGCGCCGAGGCGACCGCCGTCGGCGACGTCACGCTGCTCGGCAAGGACGCGTCGGAGGGCAAGCTGGTCGACGCGGTCCTGCAGCACGGGGGACGCTGGCGCGCGATCCACTTCGCCTGCCACGGCCTCGTCGACCCCGACCGCCCGTCGCTCTCCTCGCTCGCGCTCACGCCCGACGGCGCCAACGACGGCTTCCTCACCGTGCTCGAGGTGCTGCGCATGGACCTCCGCGCCGACCTCGCGGTCCTCTCCGCCTGCGAGACCGGCCGCGGCAAGGTCGTGAGCGGCGAGGGCATCGTGGGCCTCACGCGCGCCTTCATGTTCGCCGGCTCCCCGAGCGTGCTCTGCTCGCTCTGGAAGGTCGACGACGCGGCCACGGCCGCGCTCATGAAGCGCTTCTACGAGCTCTGGAACCCCAAGGACGGCTCGCCGGGCAAGTCACCCGCCGCCGCGCTCCGCGAGGCGCAGGCCTTCGTGCGCGCGCAACCCCGCTGGAAGCACCCCTATTACTGGGCCGCCTGGGTCCTCTGGGGCCTGCCGACGTAGCCCCGGTCGCGAGCCTTCCACGCACGCTCGCTCCAGCTCGACTTCCGACGGTCCACACTCGGGGGGAGCGGACGCAAGGCCCGCGCGGGGGCCGTCCGCCGCGCGCCGGGCCTCGCGTACCCCCGCCCTGGGGTTCCGATCCCGACGTCGGACCCCGTCCGGCCCGGCGTGGTAGCGTCCCTTCCGCCTGTCGGGGACCGGTCGGGGTTCGGTCCGGAGGTGAGGATGTCCGCTCGCGGCCGTCGGTGGCTCGTGGTCCTGCTGGCGCTCGCGGGGGCCGCCGGCGTTGCGGCGTGGAGCTCCACGCCTTCGTCGCCGCGTGTCGTCGCGCGGTACGCGGCGACGTCTCCCGCACCCCAAGCGGTCGGGCGACCGGAGGGGACGCGACGCGGGGATCGAGCCGTCGTTCTCGGGCCCCCGACGCGATGGGAGCTGGAGCTCTACGCCGACGGCTCGTTCCGATTCCGTACGTCCGACGTGCAGATGATCGAAGAGCGCCGCGGTCGCTGGCGGATCGACGGGAGCTTCTACGTGCTCCATGAGTTGGAGCGGAGCGGGGAGGGGCCTTTCGTGCCCAGTCTTGCGGAATGGCGGAAGATCCACCGCGAGTCCGGGTGCTGGGAAGAGCGATGGCATCGCCTCGGAGGGCAGATCACCCACGCGGGCACCGCCGGATGGTGGAGCGATCGCGCTGCGGCGTTTCGGATGAGCCGCGAGGACTGATCCCCTGCGCCCCGGGCCTCGCGTACCCCCGCCGTGGGGTCGCGTCCCCGGGGGCTCGGGACGCGGCGAACGTCGGCGCGCGTTCCGCCCGCGAGCGGCTCGCGGCGCGCAGGCCGACGGGTAGGCTCCTGCGCGTCTCCCGGAGGACCGTCATGCGTGCTCGTTGGATCGCGGCGTTCGTGGGGCTTGGTGCGGCCGGCGTCTTCGGGGTGGGATCGCGCGCGCGGGCCGAGGGCCCGGCCGCCGAGGGCGACGCGGTGCTCGAGTTCGTGGTCGACGTCGTGCGGCCGGGCGTCGATCCGGCGCCCCTCGTCGCGGCGACGACGCGCGCGGACGCGGCGCAGCCCGGGTTCGTCGCGCGGGGCGCGGCGCGGGCGGGCGCCGACGGCGCGCGGCTGCTGCGGGCGACGGTGTGGGCGTCGCTGCCGGCCGCCGAGGCGGCGGCGCTCGCCGCCGACGGCCGCGCGGACGTGGGGGCGCTCGACGCGGCGGTGGACGTGGCCGCGCGGACGACGCTCCATGCGCGACGGTTGCGGGCGCATGCGTACGACGCGGCGCCGGGCGCGCATCTCGAGGTGACGGTGTTCCGCACGCGGCCCGGCACCACGCGCGAGGCCAACCTCGCGAAGTTCGACGCGGCCGAGGCCGACTTCTCGAAGGCGGCCGGGTTGCTGGGCCACGAGCTCTACCTCGCGCCCGACGGTCGATGGGTCCACGTCGTGCGTTGGCGTTCCGAGGCCGACTTCTCGACGACGGGCAAGGCGCTGATGAAGACGTCCGGCGTCGGCGGCTGGATCCGCTCCCTCGACTACGGCCGCTTCACCGTCTGGCGCGGCGACCGCCTGGGCGGCTGACCGCGCGGCCTGGCCGCCTGCGCGGGCACCGATGAACGCCATGTGAAGAAGGCCGCCGACGTGTGGCGGTGGGGTCGTCGGCGGCACCCTGCAGCTTCCGGTACGCTTCCGGCGTGGACGGAGGCACCCCATGGGGCGGCGATCGAGGTCGGCATCGGGAGGAGGCGAGCACGCGGGCGGCGATTCGCCGCAGGACGGCGCGCCGATGCGGATGCGTGAACTTCAGGCCCTGTGGGACGCGGATCGAGACGCCGCGTGGCGGTGCATCGCGCATCACGCGCGGAGTCGCCTGCCGCGTGGGCCTCACGCATCCAGGTTGAAGGACGGCGAGCCCGACGACTGGATCTCCGATGTGCTGGTTCGGGCGTGCGCGGACGACGCCGCAGCCCTCCGACGGGCGCGCCCGGACACCGAAGTGGCGGCATGGATCGCGGGCGTCATCAAGCGCGTGGTGGCGGCCGACCGGCGAACTCGGGCAAGGCACGCTCGAGTCGCGAATGGCACGCATGGTGCTGCGCGCGCGCGCGCAGCCCTCGGGGGGAGTACCTGCAGTTCCCGCGTTCGGCGTGGAACGCACTCACCCCTCGGCAGCAGCAGGTGCTACGCCACCGGGTCGAGGGCGGGCTGACGCTGCAGAGCACGGCGTCCGTGCTCGCGATCACGGTCAGCGTGGTTCGGAAGACGCAGCGCGCGGCGCTTCGCCGATTGGAGCGAAACGCAGCCGCTCCACGTGAGGCGATCTCCGCCGAAAGGGCCCGGGCCGTTCGTCCCACGTCGAGGCTCGACACCGGGGACACCTCCTCCGCGACGGAATGAGCGGCGGGTTCATGCCGCCGGAGTTCTCGGGAGCGAGCCAACGCGGCTCGGAAGGGGCGGAGCCATGGTCCGGAAGTTCGTCGCGGGGATGGCGCGGATGCCGATCCTGCTCGTGGTCAGCCTGGCGGTGCTGGCCGTCGGCCTCGTGCTGGCGTTCCGGCCGGTCCCGGCCCAGGCGGCGACCTATGCGTCGCCGTGGTGGGTGGTCACGGCCGGCACGCAAGAGAAGGTGTGCGTCGGCTGCGGATGCGGCAGCGAGTCGCCGTCGCCGATCGTCGAGCCCGGCGTCAGCATCCTGACCGGTGAACTGATCCTCGACATCCCCTTCGCGAGCACGCAGACCATGCTCGGCACGCAGACGCTCGGGCTCCGCGCGCGCGGCATGATCACGGGAGGCACCGAGTTCGGGATGAACATGATCCCGTCCTGGATGACGACCGTGCAGGAGACGATCCACAACGTCGGCAACCCGCTAGCCAACGGCGGCCACAGCGCCTTGGTCCGCCTTCCCACGGGCGTGACCGTGAACTTCATCTGGGGGGGCTCGGCGTACGGGACCTCGGACTGCTGCTTCCACGACACACTGACGAAGAACGGCTCGGGCCGCTACCTCCTGACGGCATTGGACGGCAGCACGAAGCTCTTCGACGCGAACGGCATGCCCGACGTCTACACCGACGCCAACGGGAACACCACCGACTACACCTACAACGGCTCGCTGCAGTGCACGGGCTGGACGAACGACCGGGGCGTCTCCTCCACCGTGAACCACGACGCGAACGGCTGGGTGTCGTCGGTCGTCGTCGATGGGCTCTTCACGTACTCGTTCAACATCAACTCGTCGGGCTACTTGACCTCGATCACGACCCCGACGACCCCGGACCAAGGCTCGGGGATCGTCATCGCGCCCCAGTACGACGGCTCGAACCGTATCACCGCGATCCGCGACGGCAACGGGAATGACCCCTACGTCTACAGCTACGTCGGCGCCACGGAGCAGGTGAGCTACGCGACCGGCAGCACGATCACGTTCTCGTACAACACGAACCGAACCGACGTGACCGACCGCAACGGCAACGTGATCCGCTACCACTACTCGGGCCGCGACGTCACCAAGGTCGAGCAGTGGATCTCGGGCGCCTCCGCGTTCGCGACGAACTACACCTACAGCGGCGGCGACCTGATCAAGATCGTCAAGCCGCGTGGCAACCGCATCGACTTCACGGTGAACGGCAACGGCCAGGTGACCGAGCGCCGCCAGAAGGAGACCGACACCAACTCGAACAGCGCAAGCGACATCGTCGAGTCGTGGGCCTACACGAGCAACCTCGTGACCTCCTACACCGACCCGCGGGGCTACACGACGACCTACACGCGCGACGCCGCAGGCAACGTGACCGCGATCAACTACCCGACCGTCACGTCGCCCACGACGCAGTCGTCGGTCTCGAGGTCGTTCACCTACAACGCCCGTGGCCAGAAGACCCAGGCGACCGACGAGGAAGGCAAGATCGTCGAGTACTCGTACTACGCCTCCGGGAGCAACAAGTACGGTCTCCTGTGGAAGGTGAAGGTGGACCCGAGCGGCCTCAACCTCGTCACGGAGTACCTCTACAACGGGCAGATGCAGCTGCAGTCGATCAAGGACCCGCTGAACAAGCAGACCGGGTACGTCTTCGATGCCATCGGTCGGAAGACCAAGGTCACGACGCCCACCGGGATCGAGACCGAGTGGCACTACGACGGTAACGGGCAGGTGACGTCGATGGACGTCGAGAACCTCGACCAGGCGGGCGCCCGCGTGTCGGGGAACGAGTGGCTGACGACGAGCTACACGTACAACTCGCACGGCAGCATGCTGACGATGACCGAGGAGATCGACGGCAGCACGACCCGGACCACGTCGTTCGACTACGACGACAACCAAAATCGGATCCGCGTCACGAAGCCCGAGGGCAACAAGGAGAAGTGGACCTACAACTCGCGCAACCTCGTGGCGACCCACGTGCGCGGCGAGACCTCCGGTGTGGCCTCGACCACCACCTACACCTATGACGACAACGGGAACCTGACGGTCCTCGAAGACGGGCGCGGCAACGACACGATCTACACGTACGACCTGTTCGACCGCCGCACCAAGACGACCAACGCGCTCGGCCACTACGAGGAGACCGACTACGACAAGGGCGGCAACGTGACCGAGATCCGTCGGTACGACGCCACGCCGACGCCGGATGTCCTGCTCCAGCGCAGCACGCGCTCGTACGACCAGCGCGGCCGGCACTGGCAGACGAGCGACCTGTTCAAGGACCCCTCGACGACGTACTCGGACGCGGTCACTCAGATCGAGCGGTTCAAGACCGGGCACGTTCGCTACGTCACGGACCCCCGGAGCAAGGTCACCGAGACCCAGTACGACAACGCCTGGCGTGTCACCAAGACGATCGACGCGATGGGGAACGAGGCCGCGAACACGTACAACGCGGCGAGCCGGCGGACGGCCTGGTCGCTGCTCGAGAAGGACGGCGGGAGCAGCGTCACGCACTCGTACGAAGCGAGCTACGACGACGACGGTCGCATGACGCAGCGGCGCGAGATCGACCGGACGAACGGGTCGAACGTCTACACGACGGACTACCTCTACGACAGCCGCGGGAACCTCCTCTGGACGGTCAACGCCGAGGGGAACCCGACCCGGTTCACGTACGACGGCGTCGGCCGCATGACGAAGAAGGAGGTCGCGCTTACCGTCGGCTCGCCGATCACGACGTTCACGTCGGCGATCGTGACCGAGTGGGCGTTCGACAAGAACAACCGCCTTACCTCGTTCAAGGACGACGCGGCGAACACGAGCACCTGGACGTACGACGCAAAGGACCGCGTCTCGACGATGGTGTACCCGAACACGTCGCAGGACGTGCTCTACACCTACGACGCCAACGACAACGTCACCGAGCTCACCGACCCCGCGGGCAACCTCATCGAGGACACGTTCGACGCGCTGAACCGGAACACCGCGCGGGACGTGACCCTCGTGTCGGGCTTCAACGACACGACGACCGAAAGCCGGACCTTCGACGCGCTCAACCGCCTGACCGAGAACGAGGACGACGACTACCGGGTGACCTACACGTACGGGGTCCGTGGTCTCGGTTCGACGGTCTACCAGGAGGCGCAGGAGTACTCGACCGGGACCGCCTACACCAAGACGGTCACGACGAAGTACGATGCGGCGGGCAACCGGACTTCACAGGTCTACCCGTCGGGCCTGGCGCTGACCTACGCCTACAACGACATCAACGCCCTGTCGTCGGTCACGGACGGGACGAACACGATCGCCTCGTTCTCCTACATCGGCTTCCGGCCGAAGGTTACGACGTTCGGCAACGGGGCGACCCAGACGAACACGTACGGCGGTTTCCGGGAGGACCTGACGACGGTCCACCACGAGACGTCGGCTCCTGCTACCCTGGTGCGGATGGACTATGGCTACAACAAGGTCCACGACCGCACCTACGAGCGCTTCGGCGCCTCGGGGTCGGCGGGCGACGCCTTCGAGTACGACAAGGCGCGGCGCCTGACGAAGGCGTGGATGGGGTCGAGCACGCCGGCGAGCCCGAGCGGCAACACCTACGTCCAGACGATCGCCTACAACATGGACGACGACGGCAACCGCTCGTCGGTGGTCGTGACGCCGTACGGGGTGTCCCCGACGACGACCTCGTACTCGGCGAACAACCTGAACCAGTACACGGCCGTCGGCGGCACGAGCCAAAGCTACGACGCCAACGGCAACCTGACCAACAACGGCGCGCTGACGTTCAAGTACAACTACCGCAACCTCATCACCGAGGTGCGCCAGTCGAGCGGCGGGCCGCCGTCCCGGTGGACTGTCTGACTGTGCTTGCCTCGTTGGAGTCCAGCCCTGCAGAGTGGAACGCGACTCTTCAACTCGCATGCCGCGCCGATATCGACTCCCGACGGGCCTTTTTGGAGGCGGTGCTCCAAGCCAAGCCGTCATTGGAACGGGTCGCGCCGCTCATCGGGATTGCGCTCAAGTGGCGTGGCGAAGACCGGGACCTGACCGATGTCGTCCTTGACGTGCTGGCTACCCTCGCGCCGAACGATGCCAGAACCGACGAGGCGGTCCGCGAAGTGCTGGTCGGAGGGACGGCCAGCGAGCGGGCGTTGATGCTCCGCCGAATGCAGGCGAGTTTCGGTCGGTTCTCCGAGGCCACGCGATCGGCGGCACTTGTACTCGCGACTGATCCAGATAGTCGAGTGCGCGCGGCGGCGGTCGCAGTTCTAATCGGGGGGGGAGATGCTGCTGACACAAGGCCCAGCCTGGCGATCTTGGAGGATGCACTAAACGACGGTGACGAAGTAGTTGTCGCGTCAGCGCTCAAGGTGATGGCTGCTCGCGGCGCCGCGACGAGGCCGCTCCTCCCGTCCGCGGTCCTTCGCGCGTCGAGTTTGTCTGCCCCTACGCTCGTTGAGCTCGCCCGGGCCTTGCGAAGCGCCGGCGCGGATAGGGAACTACTCCTATCGCAGATCCGCGAGGCATGGGCGCGGGCGCCGGGACGCCGCGATACCGATGACGTCCGCGACGACATCGTGGGTGTGCTGCGCGACATCGCACGCGGCGGAGTCGATGTGACCGACGTCGCTCGCGAGTTTGCAGCCGTCGATGGATTGCAATTGGCAACCAAGTTGGCGCTGACCGCACTCGCCACGGGTAGTCGCTGAAGTGTGAGCGTTCTGCGAAAGTCGTCCGGAACGCGCGCTCCGGACGACGTTCGCAGAACGTGTAGCGGGCAAGCGACTTCGCAGGGCGATCCGGAGCCAAACGGACGACGCGGACGAGCGAGCCGGCACCTCGGACCTCGCTGATCTCGGGGTGCGCGGACGCCCCGCGGGCCCGGCGCATCCCTTGGCTGCAGTGTGACTTCAACGAGCGATTCGGTCAGGCGACGCGTCGGAGTCGCAGGACGGGCAGGTCGCGGACGCCGGCCATTCGGTCCGCGACAAGCCCCGCTCGCAGCGGGACGGCGCGCGGCGCGGTCGTTCGTGCGACTCGGACCCGTTGGTCCCCGACTCTCGCCAACTTGGATGTGCCGCGTGGCACCCGCCCGGCCGCGATGGGGAGCATCCCCCGTGTCCCGACCGGGCTCGCGCGGCGCGCTCTGCTGGCCACGTGTGGCGGCGGTGGCGGGACATCGAGGCCGGGCGTGAGCGTTCTGTGAACCACAGGCGCAGGGGCGTCGTCGATCTGCGATCCTCCGCGTCCGGAGGTGCGCATGTCTCGGAGTCTGCTGTCGCGTGAGGATCGAGCCGGGGTGCTGGCGCTGCGGCGTCGGGAGGGTCTGAGTTTCCGGGAGCTGTCGGCGGCGACGGCGATCCGCGAGGCGACGCTTCGGATGTGGGAGCGCCGGGAGCGGGTGTCGCGGCGCAGCGCGAAGTTCGTGGAGGTCGAGGTGCCCGTGCCGAACGCGGGGCGTTCGCTCGAGCTCGTGGTCGGCGAGCGCATCGTCCGGTTGCCCCTGGGCTTCGACGCGGGCGAACTACGGCGGCTGCTCGCCGTCCTCGAGCAGCCGTGCTGACACCCTGGGCGCCGACGCGCGTGTTCCTCGCGCGCGACGCGGTGGACGGGCGCAAGGGGATCGACGGTCTCTGTCAGGTCGTGCGCGACGTGTTCGGCGACGACCCGCACGACGGGTCGGCGTTCCTCTTCTTCAACCGTCGGCGCAACCGCATGCGCGCGCTGGTGTGGGACCACAACGGGTTCTGGCTGCACCTCAAGCGCGTCGAGCGCGGCACGTTCGGCGTGCTCAACGTCGCGGGCCGAGGCGATGCGACACGCGTTTCGGTGAACGCCACCGAGCTCGCGATGTTGCTCACGGGGATCGAGCGCAAGAGCGCGAGATGTCGCAGACACTTCCCACGCGAAGTGCGTATACAGGCTCGCGCACGAAGTGAGCGCCCCCAGCGACCTCCTGGCTGAGAACGCGACGCTTCGCGCGCAACTCGACACGCGCGCCAAGGAGCTCGCCGAGCGCGACCAGGAGATCCTGCGGCTGCGGCACAACGTCGAAGTGCTGCGCAAGATGCTCTTCGGGCCGCAGACCGAGAAGCGCGGCACGCCCGCACCCACGACGCCCGGGCAGCAACTGCTCGCGCTCGGCGAGGTGGCCGCGGCCGCCGAGGTGGCGGCGCAGTCCCAGGGAGCGACGGCCAAGGTGGAGGTCTCCCCGGCACCGGCCGATGCGCCCAAGCGTCGCAAGGCGGGCCGTCGCTCGACGTTCCCCGCGCACCTCCCGGTGGTGCGCGAGACGATCACGCTGGCACCGGAGGCGCTCAAGTGCGTCTGCGGCTGCGAGCTCAAGCGCATGGGCGAGGAGGTCCCCCGCGAGTTGCAGCGCGTCGTGGTGACGATCGTCCACGAGACGGCCCGCACCGAGTACGCCTGCCCGAGCTGTCGCGAGCAGGTGGTCACGGCCCCGGCGCCGACGCGGGTCATCGACAAGGGGCTGCTCGGCTCGGGCTTCCTCGGCTACCTGCTCAACGAGCGGTTCGGCAACCACATGCCCTACCACCGCATCGAGCAGAAGCTCGCCGACGAGGGCCTCGATCTCTCGCGCTCGGTGCTGTGCACGTCGGCCGGCCGGTGTGCCGATCTGCTCGAGCCTGTGGTGGAGCGGATGCGGGTCGAGATGCTCGCGGGCCCCTTCGTGGGGGTCGACGACACCGGGGTCTCCCTCCAGCAGGGGTCGGACGGCACCTCCCGGGACGCGTACATGTGGGTGTACCGCGACCTCGAAGGCCGCAACGTGTACGACTCCACGGAGCGGCGCAACGCCTCGGGGCTGGCGCAGTTCCTCGGCGAGTTCAAGGGGTTCCTGCAGGTCGACGCGGCCAACCTGTACGACGGCCTCTTCGGACCCGACGGCCCGACCGAGGTCGGTTGCATGGCGCACGCGCGCCGCAAGTTCGTCGAGGCCGAGAGCACCGACCCCACGATGGCGAAGGCCGCGATCGACCAGTTCGCCGCGCTCTACGCCGTCGAGAAGGCGGCCGCGGAGATGTCGGCCGAGGAGCGGCTGGCGCTGCGCAAGCAGGCGTCGGCGCCGGCGCTTTCCGGCCTCTTCGCCTGGATGGAGCGGACCCGGGACTTCGTGCTCGAGCAGAGCCCGCTCGGCCAGGCGATCGGGTACGCGCTGCGCAACCGAGTCGCGCTCTCCCGCTATCTCGACGACGGACGATTGCCCATCGACAACAATTCGGTGGAGAGATCGCTGCGTCGGATCGCGCTGGGACGCAACAACTGGGGCAACGTGGGAACCGAGGATGGCGGGCGACGGGCGGCGGTGCTCTACAGCCTCGTGCAGACGTGTCGCGAGATCGGCGTCAACCCGACCGAGTACTTCCGCGACGTGCTGATCCGGGTTCGGACGGGGACCGACGTGGCGAAGCTGACGCCGCACGGGTGGAAGACGCACTTCATGGCGGAAGTACATGCCCGCCGGCAGGACGCGCTCGGGCGCATCGCGTTCGCGCCGCGATGACCTGGCCGCCGCACCGCCCGAGTCGCGTTACCCGATCGAGGACACCGCGCCGGGAGGCCTCCCCCTGTCCGGGAGGCCGCGCGAGACCTCCTCCCCGACCTGGAGGCGCGCGCCCGTGTCGCACCGCCCCCGGAGCGGCGCGAGATCGAGGCGGCGATCGACGCCGTGCGAGCCTCGGGTCCCCGCTGAAGGGCTGGCGTCGGACGGTCGCGCGCGACGCGGCCGCGGGACCGCGTCAGCTGCGCGGGGTGGCGCGGCGCGCGGCGCGGGCGGCGCGTTGGGTCTGCGCGGGCGTCTCGCCGAAGATCGAGCGGTAGCGCGCGGCGAAGCGGGGGCCGTGCCCGACGCCGACGTCGGTGAACGCGTCCGCGACCGTCGGAGGCGCGTCGGGGCCGGCGCCGCGGAGCAAGCGGAAGAGCGCGTGGGCGCGCAGGAGCTCGAGGTACCGCATCGGCGGCATCCCGAGCACCGAGCGGAACGCGTGCTCGAGCGACCGCGCCGGCACGCCCGTCGCCGCGCTCACGTCGGCGAGGTAGACCGTGTCGGGCAGGTGCGCGACGAAGTGCGCCTCGGCCGCGAGCACCGCGGCCGCCGCGGTCAGCTCGTGCCGGCGCGGTCGCGGCACCGGCGTGCTCGTGGAGAGCGCCCAGCGGAGGAGCGACGTCCAACGCGCGCGGAGCCCGTCCACCGTCGCGGGCTCGACGAGGCGATGGCCCGGCTCGCCCCACGCCCCCATCTCGTCGAGCAGGGCGGCGACGCGCGCGCGCACGTCGGCCGGCGCGTGCGCGCGCCGCAACGGGAGGTCCGACCGCTCCGACGACGCGGCGTGCGCGGTGGCGCCGTCGAGCCCGGCCTCCGGCACGATCACCGTCGCCCATCGGTAGCCCGCGGGCGAGATCCCGTGGAACGTCTCGCCGGGCCTCCACACGAGCACGTCGCCCTCGCCCACCTCGCACGCGTCCATCACGCACCGGCCGGGACACGCGAGCACGAACGTCACGCTGACCCGCCCGGGCGGCGTCGAGCCGACCGCGCGCACGGGATGGCTCGTCCATCCGCCGTCCACGTGCAGCCCCGGCGCGACGAGCTGGAACAGCCGCGTCGCGAGCCGGCCCGGCGCGAGCTGCACCATCTCCGTCACCGACGCCGACGCGCGCGACAACAGTTGGTCGATGCCGTCGGTCGCGTTGCGCACGATGCGCGGCGGGCCCTCCCCGAGCGTGGGCGCGGGTGCGGCGGGACGGCGGGGGGGACGCGAGGGCGGCACGGCGGGTCGTCCACGGGCGTGGAGGCGCTCCGACGGTACCACCGTCGCGGGTCCGGTCGGCGCGGGTCGTGGTGGACGGAAGCCCCTGCGCCTGTACGCGAGGCCCGCCGGCCGCCGGGCCTTGCGTCCCCGGGAGCACGACCGCGCCGTGGGGGGGCGGTGCGCGGTGCGGCGCCTCGCCTCCCCGCCGAAGCGTCAGAGCGCGAGGTCGTAGACGATCGTGCGGAGCGCGTGCGCCATGCCGGGGACGAGGTCGCCGCCGGTGGTGGCGTTGGTCGCGAACACGAGCACGACGCGGCGGCGCAGCAGACCCTCGGCGTGGACGTACCAGCCCGGGTCGTGGCCGCGGTGCATGTACTTGAGGTCGCCGTGGCGCTCCTTGAGGTACGGCCCGAGGCCGATGACCGCGCCGTCGTCGTCGACGGCCGTGGGCGTGAGGATCTCGGCGCACGATGCGGCGGAGAGCACGCCGCGGCCCGCGGGTGCGCCGTCGGCGCCCGGCGCGAGCGCGGCCCAGAGCGTCGCGAGGTCGTCGACGGTCGCGACGAGGCCGGAGGCGGCGACGGAGGCGAGGTCGAGGGTGGGGCGGGGCCGGCCCGCGGCGTCGTGCGGAGTCGCGAGGGTCGCGGCGTGCGTGGCGATCGGCTCGAGGTCGCTGTGGGTGATCCCGAGGGGCTCGAGGATCCGCGTGCGGGCGACGTCGGCGAAGCGGCGGCCGGTGGCCTCCTCGATCGCGAGCTCGACGATCGAGAAGCCGCCGCCGGAGTAGCGCAGACGCGTACCCGGCGGCTCGAGCAGGCGCATCGTGCGCGCGTCGTCGAACGTGCTGGCGAGCAGCGCCGCGGCCGGGAGGCGCGCGGCGGCCTCGGTCCAGCCGTAGCCGTTGACGGAGAGGCCCGCGCTGTGGGAGAGGAGGCGGCGCAGCGTGACGCCGTCGGGGTCGAAGCCGCCGGTGCGCTCGGGCGGGAGCCGCCAGCCGCGCAGGCGGCGCAGGATCGGCCCGTCGAGGTCGAGGAGCCCGTCGTCGACGAGCGCGAGCGCGACGATGGCCGTCAGGGGCTTGGTGAGCGAGAGCGCCTGGAAGGTCGTGGCGTCGGTCACCGGACCGGTTTCGCCCGCGGTCCCGTAGGTGCGACGCACGGTGCGCCCGTCGGCGAAGCGGACGAGCACCGACAGGCCGGGCACGCGCGCCCGCTCGACGGCGGCGGCGGCGTGCGCGTCGAGCCAGCGTTCGATGGCGCGGGCGGGGGCCCGCGTCGCGTCGCGGAGGAGGCCGGCGCGGGACGCGGCGACGCGGAAGGGGCGCAGCCATCGCGTCCACGGGGTCATGGGCCGCACTCTACCGGGAGCGGTGGGCCCGGAAACACGTCGCCCCGCGGGACGGCCCGCGGGGCGACGGAGGACGACGGCCGGGGCCGCGCGTCAGCGCTGGTGCATGCGGCAGCTGCAGACCACCGGGACGCCGACGGGGTCGCCCTCGTCGGGGCCGGCGATGCGCAGCGCCTCGACGCGCAGCGGCGAGCCGCCGCGGCCGCCACCGGGCAGCGCCCCGCGGAGCTTCGTGAGGTCGGACGCGAGGAACGCGTAGTTGGCGGCCGGCGAGATCACGGAGCCCGCGTTCATCGTCGAGCCCGCGACCGACGGCGAGGTGTGGGTGAGGCCGAGGGAGTGCCCGATCTCGTGGGCGAGCGTCGTGCTGACGGTCTTGGCGAAGCCCTCGACGACCCGCTGGATCTCGGCGTAGCGGCCGCCCGGCGAGGCCGTGCCGTAGAGCAGGGCCTTGAGCGCCGCCACGTCGCCGCTGCCGATCGGGGTCGCGGTCAGCGTCTTGTTGTTGAAGGCGGCGTTGAAGATCGGCACCAGCTCGTCGAGGAAGACGCCGAGCTTGCCGCCCTGGGCGGAGGTCGTGTCGTTCTCCTGCCAGACGTTGTCGGCGTCGTCGAGGTAGGCGGTGCCGAGCACGCCGCTGTCGCCGCCCGCGATCATCGAGATCACGTTGAACTGGTTGAGGGCGGGCGACGCGACGTTGCCGTTCGCCGGGCAGACGTGCGGGAGCTGGGGCTCGTCGAACGGGAAGGTGATCTCGAGGCCGTTCGCGCCTTGGCTGCCGTCGGCGTTGCGCAGGTAGTGGACGTTGAGCGCCGAGAGGACCGCGCGGCGGACGTAGAGGTTCGCGACCTCGTCGGCCGTCGTGCCGGTGGTGGAGGTGCTCGACGGGTCGCGCAGGCCCATGGTCGCGAGCGCCCACAGCCAGTCGCTGGCGTAGGCGTGCGTGCCCTCGAACTTGCCCGAGAACCGCACGTGCCACACGTCGCTGCCCGAGAACGACGCGGTCATGTTCGCGACCGGGTTCGGCTGCACGAGGACGTCCATGTCCTCGGTGGCGCCCGAGCCGCTCGTCGCGCGGATGCGGTCGGTGCCCGCGTTCGGGCCGGCCTTGTACGTCGCGGTGCTCGCGCCCGGGTTGGCCGCGAGGATCTGGCCGCCGCTCTGGTTCTGCACCAGCGTGAACGTCGTGCTCGACGCGCCGACGGCCGAGACCGGGTACGACTCGCCGGTCCACGCCTCGCCGAAGCGCAGCAGCGAGATGCTCGCGTCGAACGCGCTCACCGTGAGGCTGTACGTCGCGGAGTCGGTCTGCGCCGGCGCGCTCGAGTCCGACACGACCACGCTGAAGACGAACGTGCCGAGGGTCGTCGCCGAGCCGGTCAGCGCGCCGTTGCCCGCGAGCGCGAGGCCGGGCGGCAGGCTCGACCCGCCCTGCACCGACCACGCGTACGGCGCGTCGCCGCCGCTCGCGACGAGGGTCGTCGCGTACGCCGTGTTCAGCCCCGCCGTCGGGAGCGTGGACGTCTGGATGGTGATCGCCGAGGGCGTGCCGCCCCCGCCACCGTCGCCCCCCCCGCCGGCACCGCCCGCACCGCAGGCGGAGAGCCCCGCCAGGGCCAGGACGAAGCCGCCGGCCACGACTCCACGGAGGAGTCGGCGCCGGGGGAACCGGGAAACCACAGTCGAACTCGTCGTACGCATGGCCAGGCCTCACAGGCGGTTGGCCACATCCCCGCCGGGTCTCGCGACCCGACGTCACGCCGCACCTATCGGCGCAATCCCCCGGCGAACGTTAGGCACATCATGCCGAGGTCCCGCTCGCCTAAGTGCTTTGAGGATCTACGGTTGCGCCTGCATCCCGTCCCCATGCGTGGGCGGGGGTCCACGGGACGACACGGGACGACCCCCCGGGCGAGGGGACCGCGAGGCCCGGTCGGCGATGGGCCCGGGCCCCGCGGCCCCCTCCCACGGAGGGCGGCACGGTGCCGGGGGACGGGCCCCCGGTGCCAGCGATCGCGGCCGGAGGAGCGGACCGGGCGCGCGGCCGGCGCGCGGGCCGCAGGTCGGGGGGGCCCGGTGGATGGGGCCAGGCGCTGCTGCCGCGCGTCGCGTCAGACGTCGATGCGGACGTCGGCGCCGAGCCGGTCGCGGTACGGCGCGAGGGCCGGCGCGACCTCCTCGGCGAGGAAGCGTTCGACCTGGCGCGGCGCGATCCCGATGAACCGCTGGGGGTCGACCATCGCGTCGATCTCGCCGCGGACCCCGGCGAAGGCGTCGTCGGCCTTGAGGCGGTCGAGGAGGTCGTTGCGCGTGGCCCCCGCGAGGATCGCGGCGCGCGCGTCGAGGCTGTGGCGGCGGATGTGCTCGTGCAGCGCCTGGCGGTCGCCGCCCGCGCGCGTCGCGCGCATGAGGACTTCCTCCGTCGCCATGAAGGGCAGCTCGGCGCGGAGGCGCGTCGCGACGACGGCCTCGTTCACGACCAGGCCGCGCGCGACGTTGGTGAGGAGGCGGAGGATCGCGTCGGTGGCGAGGAAGGCCTCGGGCAGGAAGAGGCGTCGGGCCGCGGAGTCGTCGAGGGTGCGCTCGAGCCACTGGCCCGCCGCCGTTTGGCCCGCCGCGGGGACGAGCGAGAGCAGGAAGCGCGCGATCGACGCCATGCGCTCGGACCGCATGGGGTTGCGCTTGTAGGCCATGGCGCTCGAGCCGATCTGCTCGGCCTCGAAGGGCTCGGAGAGCTCGTTGAGGCCCGAGAGCAGGCGCACGTCGTTGGAGAAGCGCGTGACGCTGATGGCGATGCCGCCGAGGGTGGCCATCACCTTCCAGTCGGCGCGGCGCGAGTACGTCTGGCCCGAGACGGGGACCGAGCGCGGGAAGCCCGCGCGGCGCGCGACGTCGCGGTCGAGGGCCTCGACCTTGTCGGCGTCGCCGTCGAAGAGCGCGAGGAACGACGCCTGCGTGCCGGTCGTGCCCTTGCTGCCGAGGAACGGGACCTCCTCGACGGCGCGGCGGACCTGCGCGAGGTCGTCCACGAGGTCGAGCAGCCAGAGGCACGCGCGCTTGCCGACGGTGGTGGGCTGCGCGGGCTGGAAGTGGGTGAACGCGAGGCAGGGCGTGCCCGCGAAGCGCCTTGCGAACGTCTCGAGCGCCGCGATCGCCTCGGCGAGCCCGCGCTCGACGAGCTGCAGCGCCTCGCGGAGCAGGATGGCGTCGGCGTTGTCGGTCACGTAGCACGACGTGGCGCCGAGGTGGAGCACGCCCTTCGCCGACGGGGCGACGTCGCCGTACGCGTGGACGTGGGCCATCACGTCGTGGCGGAAGCGCTTCTCGTAGCGGGCCGCGGCCTCGAAGTCGATGCGGTCGGCGTTGCGGCGCAGGTCGTCGAGCTGCGTCGCGGTGATCGGCAGCCCGAGGGCCTGCTCGGCCTCGGCGAGGATGATCCAGAGCGACCGCCAGGTGCGGATGCGGTGCCGCGCGGAGAACAGCTTTCGCATCGCCTCACCGGCGTACCGGGTCGCGAGGGGGTTCTCGTACTCGTCGTGGGCGTCGGAGGCGGGGCTCATGCCGTCAGTCTGCCGCACCGGGCCCACATCGACCCCCGGCGCGGGGGGCGCCGCCGGCCGTGCCGCGCCGACGGAACTGGGGGGCGTCCCGCGTCCGTCACCGCGGTCCGGCGCCTGCTCCGGCGCCCGCTCCGGCACTACGCGAACGTGACGTCCTCGAGCATCCCCGCGGGGGTGAACCCCGACCGGGCGGCGGTGCGCTCGGCGGCCTCGGCGGCCGGCGCGGTCACGACGCAGCCGCGCGCGTACTCGGCGCGGGCGATCGCGGCCGCCGACTGCAGGAGCGCCGTCCCGAGCCCGCGCTCGCGCTCGTCCGGGTGGACGCAGACGTCGACGACCTGGATGCGGCGGCGGGCGACGGCCTCGACGCGGAACATGGCCACGGGACCCGAGGCCCGCTGCACGGCCCAGAGCGCGCCCTGCTGGACGCCGCCCGCGAGGTCGGCCTCGAGCACGCCCTCGCCGCCCTCGGTGGCCAGCTTGCGGAGCGCGTCGAGCGCGGGCTCGCTGCCGGGTTCCGCGCGGCGGAGCGCGGGATGCCGCTTCGGCGGGTTCTCGCCGTCGTACACGAACACGAGGCGCCGCACGCCGGGCCCGCGCCGCAGCATCAGCACCGGCACCGAGTTCAGCATCGCCTCGACCGTCTCGGGGCTGCCGACGATGCGGCGCACGCGGTCGGACTCGCCGAACAGCGGCGGGGGCGTGCCGGGCTTCGCCGCGATCGCGAGGAGGCCGGTGCCCTCGTGGAGCGCCGCCAGCGCCTCGACCTCGCCGGCCCGCGTGGCCTGCGCCGTGACGAGCCACGCGCGCCGGGCGCCCGGGGGGAGCTCGGCCCACTCGAGCAGGGTGCTCGCGAGCCACGTCAGGCCCGGGGCGTGCTCCTCGATGAAGCGGGCCCAACGTTCGGGACTGTTGTGGACGGGCACGGGGGACTCGGTGAGGGACGGCGTGATCGGCATGAGGGCTCCGCCCCCAGCCAGAGGCTAGCCACGATCCGCAGGATACGCACACCCTCCCGGTTTCGCCGCGATACCGCCCCCGTTCGCCGGGGGCCGGGCCGCCGGCGCGCACACGAGGCGTGCGGTCCGAGGGCCGGGCGGAGACAGCGAGAGCAGGGAGCGAGAGCAGGGAGAACGTCGGGCCGACCGCCCCCTCCCCCGCACGGGCCCCCATCCCCCGGATCGCCGTTCAGGCCGGAGGGTCGGCGAAGAGCGCCAGCAGTTCGTCGGCGGAGCCGCGGTCGAGCTTGCCCTTCCGCAGCGCGACCTCGACGGTCTTGCGGCCGAGCGCGACGTACAGGCGCACGAGGTCACCGGGCGCGCGGCGCAGCGCCGCGAGGTGCCCGCGCACCGTGCCGACGTCGCCGCGCGCGATCGGGCCGGTGAGCGCCTCGGGCAGGCCCACCGTCGAGAGGTTGCGGACGGTGCCCTGGATCAGCGGCAGGAGCGCGGGCAGGGCCACGTCGGGCGGGACGCCGCCGCGGGTCATCAGCTCGGTGGCGTAGTCGGCGAGCGTCACGAGGTAGTTCGACGCGGCGCACGCGGCCGCGTGATAGAGCGCCTTGCCCGACGACGTCATGGGGACGGGCCGCGCGTCGAGCGAGATCGCGAGGCTGCGCAGGACGTCGACGGCCTCGGCGTCGCCCTCGAGGAACATGAACGAGCCGGGGAGGGTCGTGACGGCGGTCTCGACGTCGGCGAACGACTGCAGCGGGTGCAGCGAGCCCTGCCATCCGCCCGCGGCGTGGATGCCCGCGAGGACGCCGGCGGGCAGCGCGCCGGAGAGGTGCGCGACCACGGCCTCGCGACGCAGGGCCCCGCCCGACGCGACCTGGATCGACACCATGGGGATGGCGCGGTCGGGGACCGCCAAGAGGACGACGTCGGCCCCGAGGGCCGCGGTGCCCGGGTCGGAGACGACCGCGCCGCCGCCGATGGCCGCGACGGCGGCCCGCGCCGACTTCAGCGTGCGGCTCGAGATCGCGACGATCTCGTGGTTCGCGCGCCGCAGCAGGATGCCGAGGGACGTTCCGAGGACACCGGCACCGACGATGGCGATCTTCACGGGGCGACCGGATCCCGACGGGCCCGCGGGGGGCCGTGACGCACGTCAGGGTACCGCTGCGACCCGGGGTCCCGAAGGGATCACGCCCTGCGTCATCGCGGGAGCGTCGCCGCGCGGGCGCGGGCCGCGGCGGCTCCCTCCGCGTCGCCGGCCAGCGCGAGCGCGTCCGCGAGGCGCTCGACCCATCGGGCGTCGAGCGACCAGCGCCCGGCCGCGTGCTCCGCGTCCCGCCGGGCGACCGCGTCGCGGGCCGCCTCGACCGCGCCCGCGGCGTCGCCGGCGGCGAGACGGGACTCGGCGCGGGCATACGAGACGACGGCCCGCGCGCGCTCTGCTTCCTCCGGCGGTGCGCGCCCCGCCGCGGCCTCGAGCGCGACGAGGGCGCTCGACGCCCTCGCGAGCGCGGCGTCGCGGGGCGCGGCGTCGCGGGGGCCGTGGGTCGCCGCGACGCGCAGGTGCGCCGAGACGAGCAGCGGCAGGACGGACGCCGCCTGGTCCGGCAGCAGGTCCACCGCCCGTTGCGCCGCGGTGACCGCCTCGTCGGCCAAGGCACGTCGGGCCTCCGCGTCGAGGGCGGGGTCGGCGGCGCGTTCGACGGCCGCGGTCGCGAGCCGGGCGTAGAAGCGCGGGGTGCGGTCCTTCCGGTCCCCGATCGCCTTCCGCAGGTCCGCGAGGGCGGCCGCGGGATCGCCCGCGAGCAGCGCCCACTCGCCGCGTCGGAGCAGCGCCTCGCTGTCGTCCGGGTGCGCCGCGACGACGGCGTCGAGGTCGGCGCGGGCGCGCGCGAGGTCGGCGTCTCGCTCGGGGCCGCGGGTCAGCCGCGCGCGGCGCGCGTACGTCTCGCCGCGGTACGCCCGCAGGTCGGCGGCGTCGGGGAAGCGCTGCAGGGCCTCTCCGTAGACCGTGATCGCGCGGTCGTACGCGTCGCGGGCCGGCCCGACGGCGCCGACGTCGGCCCGCACGTCGCCGAGGCGCTGCCAGCCGAACGCCTGCCGGAAGACGTGGTCCTTGGTGCCGGTGATGCCGTACAGCCGCGCGTAGACCTCGATCGCCTTCTCGTGCTCGCCGTTCTGCTGCCGCGCGTACGCGAGCGTCGAGAGCAGGGCGGCGTCGCGCGGCGCGAGCCGCACGGCCTCCTCGAGGTCGGACGCCGCACCGGCGACGTCGAGGGCGACGAAGCGGAGCCCCGCCCGCTCGTTCAGCGCCCGCAAGCGCATCGCCCCCTGCCGGCGGTGCGACGGGTGCCGCGCCACGCGCTCGAGCGCCTCGGTCGCGGCGGCCTCGGCCTCGGCGATGCGGGTCCGCGACGTCTCGTAGTCGCCGCTTTCCTTCGCGACCGTGCCCTGGTGCTGTCGCGCGACGGAGAGCGCCCTCGGTCCGCCGGACCACCGCGGATCGAGGGTCGCGGCGCGGCCGGCCGCCTCGACGGCCTCGGCGAGCGCCGCGTCCCGACGCGCAGGGTCGTCCCGCCGGCGCTCGGCTTCCGCCACCCGCAGGAGGGCCCGCAGCGTCGGGCCTCGCGGGTCGTCCGGCGCGTCGCGCTCGATCGTCGCGACGTCGAGGCCGGCCTGGGCGAGGTCGCCGCTTGCGAGGCACGCCTCGGCGCGGACGACCCGCGGCGCGATCGCGTGTTCGTCCGCCGACAGCGCCGCGACCACGGCCTTCTCGAGCTCGCCGGGGTCCTTCTCGACCTCGGCGAAGTACCTGCCGCGCGCCGCGAGGACGTCCGGATCGCCGGGGCGCAGGCGCGCGGCCTCGTCGAGGTCCGCCCGCGCGTTGCGGTCCGCGAGCCCGATGCGGGCCTCCGCGCGACCGAGCCACGCGCCCCCGTCGCGGGGCGCGGCGGCGATCACCTCGGAGAACGCATCGACCGCCTCCGACCAGCGACCCTCGGCGAGGGCCGCGTCGCCGCGCCCGCGGGCCGTGTCCGCGGGGTCGGTGCGACCCGTACGCCCGACGAGCGACCACGTCGCGAGCCCGATCCCCACGACCGCGAGGCCCGCTGCGACCCGGAGAGCGCGCCGCGGTCGGCGGCCGGTCTCCGTCGCGAGCGAGGGCGCGGTCGGTCCGTGGTCCGGCGGGATCGGGGCGGCCGGGGTGGGGGCCGGCACCACGGGCGGCGGGAGCGGCGGCGCCGGCGCGCGTGCCGACCCCGCCGCGCGGATCGCCTCCGCCATCGCGCCGGCCGACGGGAACCGGGCGTCCGGGTGCTTCGACAGCGCGCGCTCGACGACGGCGCGGAGCGAGGCCGGCACGGCGGAGAGGGCGACGTCCGTCCAGGGCGCCGGGGGATGCTCGACCACGCGCAGCGCGATCGACATCGTGGACGAACCCGGGAACGGCGCCGTCCCGGTCAGCATCTCGTAGAGCACGACGCCGACCGCGAACTGGTCGGCGCGACCGTCGACGCCGTCGTCGGCGCGGAGCTGCTCGGGCGCCATGTAGGCCACCGTGCCGACGACGTCGCCGCCGAACGAGGCGTAGGCGCTCGGCAGCGCGGCGCGCTCGGCGTCCACGATCCGCGCCAGCCCGAAGTCGAGCACGCGGGCGCGGTCGACGGGGCCGGCCGGGCCTCGCGTCGTCTCGACCATGACGTTCCCCGGCTTCAGGTCGCGGTGGACGATCCCGGCCGCGTGGGCCTCGTCGAGGGCCGACAGCACCTGCGCGGCGATCTCCGCCGCGCGGGCGGCGGCGAGCGGGGCCTCGCGGGCGAGCAGGTCCGCGAGTGTCTCGCCGCGGACGAGGTCCATGGCGAGGTAGAGGACGCCTCCGTCCTCGCCGCAGTGCCGGACCTGCACGGCGTGTTTGTGGGTGAACGCGGCGAGGCTGCGGGCCTCGACGAGGAACCGCCGCCGCACGTCGGCGTCGCCGGCGAGGGCCGGCGCGATCACCTTGACGGCGAAGGCCTGGTCGAGGAGGAGGTGGTGCGCCCGGTAGACGGTCCCCATGGCGCCCGCCCCGAGCCGCGCGTCGAGCCGGTAGGTCCCCCCGAGCGTCCGCCCGAGGAGCGGGTCGGGGTCGGCGGGGGGCGGCACGCCGGACGGCACCCCCGCAGCCTACCGAACGGCGCCCCGCGCCGCGTCGGCCGTCAGGACGGGCCCGTGACGACGACGACGGGGTCGGTCGCGTCGGCGGGCACGTCGTGGCGCACGGGACCGCGGCCGACGCCGAGCGGCGCCGCCGCGGCGAGCGCCCGGTGGAGGTAGCCCTTCGCGCCGACGACCGCCGCGAGCAACCCGTCCCCCCGGGCGAGACGGCAGGCGATGGACGCGGAGAGCGCACACCCCGACCCGTGCCCGTCCACGGTCGCGAGCCGCGGCAGCGAGAGGGAGAAGACGCCGTCCGCCGTCGCGAGGACGTCGACGGCGCGGTCGCCGGTGGCGTGGCCCCCCTTCAACAGGACGGCGACCCCGCCCCATCGGGACCGCAAGGCCCGCGCGGCCGCGACCTCGGCGCCCGGCGCGACCGCCCAGCCGAGGGCCGCCCCCGCTTCGTCGAGGTTCGGGGTGACGACGGCGGCGCGGGGGAGGAGGTGGGCGGCGAGCGCCTCGAGCAGCCCGGCGCGGGCGAGCGCCCCGCCGGCGCTGGCGGACAGGACGGGGTCGACGACGAGGGGGGCGCCGAGGTTCGCGAGGGCGCGGCCGACGGCCGCGACGGTCGCCGGCGCGAAGAGCATCCCCGTCTTCACGGCGCGGGGGGCGACCTGGGCGAGGACGGCCTCGACCTGGGCGCGGACGAGGTCCGGCGCGATCTCGACGGCCGCCGTCACGCCGCGGTGGTTCTGGGCGGTGACCGCCGCGACGACCGCGGCGCCGTACGCGCCGTGGGCGGCGAACGTCTTGAGGTCGCCCGCGACGCCGGCGCCGCCCGTGGGGTCGCTGCCGCCGATGGAGAGGACGGTGAAGGGAAGGGGTTCGGCCACCGATCTACGGTAGCAGCCGGTTCGTGTCCCGGGTGGTCGTGTCGTTTCGACCCGTGGTCGAACGCCCCTCGGGACGCGGTCCGGCCGGGTGCGGTGGGAGGCGGCTCCATGCGCAAGTCGGCGATGGCGGTGGCGTTCGCGGCGGTCGCGGCCCTCGGGCTCGGCGGGTGCCGCTCGTCGTGGAAGCGCGACGGTTCCTTCGAGCCGCGGGTGGAGGCGCCCCAGTTCGGGACGCCCTGCACGTCGGTCGCGGCGGGCACGGCCCCGGACGTGTCGCAGGTGATGCCGGGCGACACGCTCATCGGCAACCTGCGGCCCGGTCAGTGCCAGTGCTTCCACTTCGAGGGCGTCGCCTACACGCTCCTCGACCTCGACCTCGCCGTGGACTGCGGCGACGGCGCGCCCCCGACGCTCACGATCACCGACCCCGAGGGCCGTCCCCTCGACGCGCCGGTCAAGGTGAGCAAGGGCGGCCTCTCGGCCCAGGGCGTCATCCTCCGCAAGACCGGGACGTACACCGGCAAGCTGTGCCGCGAGGCGTGCGGCGCCGAGCAGATGTACCGCTTCTCCTACGCGATGCGGCTCGCCGGCCAGGCGGACCAGCGCTTCTTCCTGACGCCGGAGTCCGACGAGAAGGTGTCGTTCATCGCGACGCGCGGCGCGAACTGCGTCGTGCAGATCAAGCCCGACCACGCCTGCAACGTGACGCCGAAGGTCGTCATGGTGAAGGGCCCGGACGGCATGCGCGCGCTCGCCGTCGAGAACCAGATCGCGGGCGCGTGCCCGCCCCGCGTGCTCCTCGACCGCGGCGCCACGCGCAAGCTGACGTTCATCGCGCCGCAGCCCGGCCGGTACACGGTCCACCTCGCCGCCGAGGAGGGCACCGAGGGCGACGCGACGGCCCACGTCGCCGTCTTCCCGGCCCGTTCGCCGGACCGCAAGCTGTTCCACGACGGCCGCGACTGCTCGGGCGACTCGTGCCCGCCGCCGCTCGCGATGGCGCCGGCGCCCGCGCCCGCCCCGATGGCCCCGTCGGTGCCGGACGCGCCCGACGCCGACACGGCGATGCCGCCGCCGCCGCCCGCGCCGGCCGAGGACTGCCCGGACTGCAAGCCGCCGATGGCCGCCACGGCGTCGTACCGCCGCTGACGCGCCTCCGCGGTTCGCCCGTCTCCCCTCGGCGCCCGCCGGCGCCCCCGCCGGCGGACGCCGTTCGTTGACCGACCGGGGCCGTTCGCGGATGCGGTGATCCCCGCGACCGGCGGGCGGCCGCGAGGGCCGCGCCCTACGGGTTTCCGCGGATCGCGACGGCGTGCGCGATCCCGCGCGACGGCCAACGGGCCTCGCGGTCCCGCGCACGCGATGGGCCCCCGTACGACGTGGACGGTTGCGCCCTACGGCCCACGGAATCGCACGCCCACGACCTCCGCGCGGTGCGCGCGCGGAGGAACGCCACCGCACGTGCGCCCATCGCACGGGGTCCGTGACCCCGCGAACGCGACGGCATGCAGACGAACCCGACGTGGTCCGTGTGCCCGTGGGGGCGCCCCTTGTGGGCGCCCGCGACGGGGGCGGGCCGTTCGCGTCAGGCCGACAGGGCCGCGATCGCGTGGTCGAGGCGCGCGAGGGTGGTGTCGCGGCCGAGAAGTTCCATCGTCTCGAAGAGGGGCGGCGAGATCTTCGCGCCGGTAACCGCGGTGCGGACCGGCGTGAAGAGGTCGCCCGGCTTCCAGCCCGTCTCGTCGGCCAGCGCGCGCAGCGCGGCCTCGAGCGCGGGCGCGCGGAACTCGGCCGCCGCCACGCGCGCGCGGACCGCGACGAGGGCCTCGCGGCTCTCGGCCGGCGTCCGCTTCTTCGCGACGAGGTCGGCCGCGGGGTAGGTCGGCAGGCCGTCGTGGAAGAAACACGCGGCGATCGCGCCGTACTCCTCGAGGGTGCGGATGCGCTCCTTCACGAGGGGCGCCGAACGGCGCACGATCGACGCGAACGAGGCGTCCGCGCCGGGGTGGCGGGCCATCCAGGTCAGCACGGGGTGCGTCGCGTCCTCGGGCGTCGGCGCCGCGGCGCGGCGGACGTGGTGCGCCACGAGGCGCGCCGCGAGGTCGTCGTCGGTGAGGCCGCGGATCCACTCGCCGTTCAGCCACTTCAGCTTCTCGAGGTCGAAGACCGGCCCCGTGACCGACACGCGGGTGATGTCGAACGTGGCCTCGAGGTCGGCGAGCGTGAACTTCTCGCGGCCGTCGGGCAGGCTGTAGCCCATCAGCGCGAGGAAGTTGAGCAGGCCCTCGGGCAGGAACCCCTGGTCGCGGTACCAGATGAGCGACGTGGGGTTCTTGCGCTTGCTGATCTTGCTCTTGTCGGCGTTGCGCAGCAGCGGCAGGTGCGTCCAGCGCGGCTCGTCCCAGCCGAACGCGCGGTAGAGCAGGACGTGCTTCGGCGTCGAGGTGATCCACTCCTCGGCGCGGATCACCCACGTCACCTCCATCGCGTGGTCGTCCACGACGTTGGCGAGGTGATAGGTGGGGAAGCCGTCGCTCTTGAGCAGCACCTGGTCGTCGATCGTGCGGTTCTCGAAGCGCACGACGCCGCGGAGGTCGTCGGTGAACGACGTCTCGCCCTCCTTCGGGACGATCATGCGCACGACGTACGGGTGGCCCTCGGCGAGGTGCTTGCGGACCTCGTCCGGCGTGAGGCGGCGGCAGTAGCCGTCGTAGCCCGGCGGCAGCTTCATGGCGCGCTGCGTGGCGCGCAGCTCCTCGAGGCGGGCCTCGGTGCAGAAGCAGCGGTAGGCCGCGCCCTTCGCGAGGAGCGTCTCGGCCATCTCGCGGTAGAGCGCCGTGCGCTCGCTCTGGCGGTACGGCCCGTTGGGCCCGCCGACGTCCGGGCCCTCGTCGTAGGTGAGGCCGAGCCAGCGCAGCGCCTCGAAGATCTTGCCCTCGGACGACGCGTCGTAGCGCGTGCGGTCGGTGTCCTCGATGCGGAGGAGGAAGCGACCGCCGCCGCGGCGCGCGACGCACCGGTTGAACAGGGCGACGTACGCGGTGCCGACGTGGGGGTCGCCCGTGGGGCTCGGCGCGATGCGGACGACGGGGACGGGCGAGGCCATGACGGCTCCAGACGGCGAGACGGGACGGGGGAACGAAGCGGCCGGGCCCCGCACGCGCGGCCCGGCCGCCGGGACGATACGCGAGCGACGTGCGGTCGCTACTTCGTCGGGGCGGGCTCCGGGGTGCCCGGCTGCGGCTGCGGCGCGGGCTCGGTCGGCGTCGGCGTCGGGCTCGGCGCCGGCGGGGTCGCGGGCTTCTCCGGCGCGAGCGGCGCGGTCGGCACCGCGGGCGGGCGCGGCGCCTCGGGGGCCTTCGGCGGCGGGAGCGTGAGCGGCGGCTTCCCGGCCTTCACGTCCTCGTAGGCCGCGTGGACGGCGTCGAGCGTCGCGACGAAGTCCTGCGGCATCTGGAAGCCGGGGATGTGGTCGACGACGGGGCCGTCGTGGCCGTCACGGCCGGGCATCTTGAACACCACCGGCTTGCCGTCGGCGCCGAACACGCCGACCGCGGGGATGCCGCGCCAGCCGAGCCCGTTGCACGACTTCTTCGGGTCGAGCTCGTTGTTGATCTTCACGCAGGTGAACCGCTCGAGCGCCTTCACGACCCCGGCGTCCGGGTAGGTGTGGTAGTCGAGGCGCTTGCACCAGACGCACCAGTCGGCCTCGAAGTCGACGAGGAGGGGCTTGCCCTCCTTCGCCGCCAGCGCCTTGGCGTCGTCGAGGGTGAGGGCGAAGCGGAAGCGGAGCGGCTTCTCCGCGGGCTTGCGCGCGGGGTCGGCCGGGTGCGCCTTGTCGAAGTCCTTGTCCTCCGCGAACCGCGGGAACCAGCGCTTCGCGTTCACGCGCTCGGCGCGGCGGTGCAGGACCTCGTCGGCCGCGTCGGGGCGGCTCGAGCGGACCAGGCGCGCGCTGCCGTCGTCCGCGAGCCCCTCGAGGGTCCAGACGAGCCCGCCCTCGAGCAGCTGGGGCGCGTCGCCCTCGGTCATGTTGTTGACGTTCGGGTTCGCGAGCGCGCCCTTCGGCCCGAACCACCACGCGTCCTCGGGGCTGCGGTACGCGCCGTCGAGGTCGCCGTCGAGCAGATAGAGGACGTAGGGCTTGCCCTCCACGTCGGCCGCGCCCTTGCGCGTCGCCGCGGGGGTCACCATGGCCCACGCGTTGTCCACCGTCTCCTGCACGTTGAGCACGCGCGGGACGCCGCCGAGCGAGAACCCGGCCGCCGTCCAGCGCATCCCGACGACGCGGCTGCCGCGGCGCATGGGCCCGCCGTTCGGCGTCACCCGCCGCGCCGTGCCGAAGTCGGGCTTCTCGTCCACGAGCACCACGAGGCCCGCGTCGCCGTCGCGCGCGGCCGCGACGTGGAACGTGGCGTCGCCGTCGGTCACGGTCGCGTACCGCACCGTCCCCTTCAGGTCCGCGACGTGCGTGGGGTCGGCCGGAGGCGCCGCCGTGAACTCGAGCGGGCGCGCCGGGCCCGCCGGCTTCCCGCCGACCGGCGGCCGACCGAGCATCCCCGAGAAGCCGGCCGGCCGCCGCTGCAGCGTCACGACGATCTCGGCGCCGCCGAGGCGCGCCTTCTCGAGCCGTGCCGTCACGCTGCCGTCGGGGGACGCGGTCACCGGCGCCTCCACCTTCTCGGTCGCCGGGTCGAGCGCGCCGTCGCGGTTGGCGTCCACGTAGACGGCGCACGTCGCGCCGGTGGCGCAGACGACGCCGAACGGGAGCTTCTTGCCGCCCACCTCGAGGTCGCCGTGCCACGCGTTCGCGCCCGCGGGCGGCGTCACGCCGGCGGGCGCGCCGTCGGCCAGCTCGACGGTGACGGGCATCACCGAGACGCGGGGCTCGCTGCCCTTCGCCGGCGGCGGGTCCGACGGCTTCGGCGCGGGCACGACCTCGGTCGGCACCGTGACGGTCAGGGCGGCGGGCGCGGCCGGCTCCTCGGCGCGGGCCAGCGACGGGGCCGTCCACGCGACGAGGCCCAGGAGGGCGATCGGACGGGTCAGACGCATGCCGGGGGACTCCGACGGGAAGCCTAGGAGTATGGCGTACGCCTCGCCCCGACGCACCGGTCCCGACGGTGCGGGCCTACGTCCGGGGGCCGGGGCGCCCGCGGGAGGCGTCCGGCGGGCGGGGCAGCACGCTCGCGAGCCACGCGAGGGCCCCCTCGGTCGCCTCGAACGCCGGCCGCAGCACGTCCGCCGCGGCGCGGCACGCCTCGAACCCGTCGCGCGAGAGCCCCTCGGGCCGCGGGACCTTGCCCGAGCGCGTCAGCAGCAAGGGGCCGACGAACGACGCGACCATCGTCGCCTCGGAGAGCGCGAACGACGCCGCCACGCGCTCGCCCTTCCGCTTCGCCGCCAGCACGCGGGCCCACACCCAGCCCGGCGACGCGTCCTCGGCCCGGGTCGCGAGCACCGCCTCGGCCTCGGCGTCGCGTCCCAGCGTGAACAGCCGCGCGACGTGCCGCAGGCCCACGCCCCGCGGGTCGTCGGGGTCCTCGGCGAGGAGCGCCCGTTCCTGCGCGAGCGCGCCGTCCTCGTCGCCGCTCGCGCGCAGCGCGCCCGCGAGCGCGTCGCGCGCCGCGAGCAGGGCCCGCGCGTCGTCGCCGTCGCCGACGGGGGACGGCGGCCCGCCCGGCGGACGACGCAAGGCCCGGTGGCCGGCGGCCACGGCCTCGACGAGGCGCGCGCGCCGCGTCGCGAGGTCGCCGGCGACGTCCGCGAGCACCTGCCACGCGGCCGCGCAGTCGGGCCACAGCTCGAGGGCCCGCACCGCGAGCGGTTCCCGTCGCGCGGGCGGGAGGTCGAGGGCCTCCTCGACGTGCTCGAGCGCCGAGAACCGGCGGTCGGCGTCGGGCGGCGGCGCGGACGCCGGCGCGGGGACGGTCGCGGGCGGGGGCGCCGCCAGGCGCTCCGCGAGCCACGCGAGGGCCGTGTCGGTGTCGGCCCACGCCTGCGCGAGGAGCGGATCGACGCGCGGGCCTCGCGTCGGCGCGGCGGGATCGCCCGCGAGCGCGCGGGCCGCTTCCGGGAACCGCGCGATCGCGCGGTCGAGCGCGGCGGTCGCGCGGTCGAGCGCCGCGTCGTCGGCGGCGCGGCGGCGGCGCAGCAGCGCGCGGCCGAACGACCAGTCGGCGTTGGCCTCGTCGGGATACGCGGCGACGAGCTCCTCGGCTTCGTCGTCGCGGCCGGTGGCGAGGAGCAGGAGGAGGAGGTCGCCGCGCACGGCGACGGGGTCGCGGGGATCGGCGGCGAGGACGTGCTGCAGCGTCTGCACGGCCTGCGGGCCGCGTTCCTCGGCGGACTGGACGCGGGCGAGCGCGGCCAGGGCGTGGAGGTAGGCGACCCCGTCGGGCGTGTCCGCGAGCCGGCCGCGCTCGGCGGCGAGCCGCGCCGAGCCGAGCGCCGCGGTCGCGACGGCGACGGCGCGCCGGACGCGGGACCGGGCCTCCTCCGGGGTCCGCGCCGCGTCGGCGAGCAGCAGCCACGCCTCGGCGCACTCCTCGGAGACGCGCAGCGCGGCGCGCGCGGCCTGCTCGAGGTCGGCCCCGCGGTCCATCTCGCGCTCGAGGACGGTCCGGGCCCGTTCGCGCGCGTCCGGGTCGTCGGGCGGGGGCGGGCCGTGGCTACGACGCCGGTCGCCGCGGCCGCGGCGCGCGGGGTCGCCGGGGTCGGGCGGGCGTCGGTCGTCGCGGGGCGGCATCCCCGCAGGATGACGCCGAGCCCGCGGCCCGCCAAGGTCCGCGCCCCCGACGGGCGCGGACCCCGACGACGTCCCGGCTGCCTACGGGTTGCAGTAGCGCGGGACGGATCCGTTCCAGACCACGACGGTGTCGTGGACGAACGCCGTCAGGTTCTGACCGTGGAGGAGCGGGCGGATCGCCGGCTTGGTCCCCGCCCAGTTGAGCAGGTCCTGGGGCGTGAGGAACGTCGACGCGCTCTCGTACTTCACGCGGAGCGAGACGTCGGTCGCCGACGAGCTGGGCGCGATCCACGACGGGGCCATCACCCAGACCTCGGTGCCGTCGAGGGCGCGCGACGCGATGGCGCGGAGCTGCTCGTTGCCGGGCGACACGATGCCCCAGACGGTGAACGTGCCCTCCGCGAGCTGGGGCGCGCGGTCGCCGCTGGGCGAGCGGCTGGCCGCCGGATCGGGCGTCGCCGCCGGCGGCGGCGTCGGGGCGGCCGGCGACCCGCCGAGGCGGGTGAGGCCGAAGGTGACGGCGGCGCCGACGAGCAAGCCGACGAGGAGGAAGGGGAGGCGGGACGGGGCAGGGGCGGACGACATGGGGGACTCCGGCTCGGGGCGCGGGGGAACAGGGTGGGCGGCGTGCGCGGTCAGCTCGGCGACGCGCCCTCGCGGGGCTCGCCGACCGCGGCCAGCACCTCCGCGGGGCTCAGGACCTCGCGTCGGCACTCCATCTCACGCGAACCGTAGTGCGCGACCGCCGCGATCGCGGTGGGCCGCAGGTCGGCCGCGAGCGCGGGGCGGCCGGTGGCGAGCAGCGCGGCCGCCTGGGCGCGGATGGACGGCGGGGCGCAGGCCTTGGCCGCCTCGACGAGGGCCGCGAGCGCCCCGTCGTCGAGGGGCGCGCCGGCGGCGAAGGCGAGGGCGTCGGCGAGGACCGCGCCGGCCGAGGGCGATGCGCCCGGGGGGCGGCCGGCGCGCCACTGGGCGGCGGCGTGGCCGGACAGCCGCACCGCGACGTCGTGTGCGCCGGCCCGCCACGCGATCGCGGCCTCGCCGAGCAGGATCATCGCGGCGGTGGCGGGGGACCCGATGGCCAGCGCCGCGTCGGCGAGCTCGACGTCCGGCGGCGTCGGGACCGCGCGGCGGTAGAGGGCCGCACGGCGCGCCGTCTCGAGCACCGCCTCGAGCGTGGGGACGCGCCGGGAGCCCAGGGCCGCGTACCCGTCGCGGACGGCCGCCTCGGCGCGGTCGAAGTCGAGCGCCTCGACCCAGGCGCCGGCGGCGTTCCCGAACGCCTGGACGCGCGCGATGGGCGACGCCGCGACGCGGGCCCGCTGCAGGTGCAGCTCGGCGGCCTCCGCGAAGCGGTCCTGGCCGAAGGCGCGCCAGCCGAGCCAGTCGAGCACCGCGCCGTCGCGCGCCTGCTCCGGGTACGCCTCGGCCCACGCGGCCGCCGCCTCGACGGCGCGTCCCTCGGCCGCGGTCCCGAGCATGCGGGCGGCCCGCAGGCGGATGCGATAGGCGTCCCGCGCCGACGGGTCGCCGTCGGGGAGCGCCATGTCGTCGAGGAGCTGCAGGCACCGCTGCGGGTCGCGGCGGCCGACGGCCAGCGCCGCGCGCACCAGCGCGCGCACGACGAGCCGCGTGCCCGTCGCCCCGCGCGTGAGGTCGATCTCGCGCAGGGCGGCCTCGAGGGCGGCGTCGTCGTTCAGGGAGATCGCGGCGTCGGTGAGCGCGCGGAGGAGGCGGTCGAGCCGCGCGTCGTCGAGCTGCGCGCCGCGGGCGTTCCGCAACGCGGCCACGAGCCCGGCGGCGTACGCGGGCAGGTCGGTGCCCCGTCGCGCGAGCGCCTCGTCCGCGGACTCGGCCACCGTCCCGACGATGGCGACGTTCCACAGCCGGCCGGGCGCCCCGACCGGGAGCGCCTCGACCATGCGACGGCGCAGCACGAGCTGCCGTTCGAGCGGCCACGACGCGGCCGGGACCGGGCCCACGGGCAGGTGCCGTCCGCCGTCGAGCGTGCGCAGGCGACCCTGGACGCGCAGGGCCACCAGCCGCTCCATCACGCGCACCTCGCGCAGGTTGACGATGCGCGCCAGCGCCGCGTCGGGCACCTCGGGGCCGGCCCACACCGCCGCCGACAGGAGCTCGTCGTCGGCGCCGTCCGGGGCGGTCGGCGTGGCGACCGTCTCGCGCGGCGCGGTCGCGAACGCGGCGCCGCCGGCGAGGCGCGCGAGCGCCGCGCGCGTGATCACGAACGCCCCGCCTTCGCGGTGCACGAGCCCGGCGCGCTCCCACACGCCGAGCTCGTCGACGACGGCGCGCGGACGCCCCTCGGTGCGGAGGTACAGCTCGTGCGCCGCGTCCTCGCGCAGGTGGTGGAGCCGGTCGTGACCGCGGAACAGCGCGCGCAGCTCGGGCTCGCTCCGCGGGCGCGGGTCGTCGGCGGGCACGCCGGGCACGTCCCACCGCGCGCCGAGCGCGCCGCGCAGGGCCGCGAGCACCTCGTGGGCGTCGGCGAACCGCGCCGACGGCTCGGGCTCGAGGCACCGGTCGAGCGCGGCCGCGACCGGCGAGGGCGTCGCCGGCGCGAGGGTGGTCACGGACGGGCGCCGGCCGTCGTGGCGAGGCGGCCATTCGTCGGGGGGCGCGCCGGTGAGCGCGAAGACCACGAGCAGCCCGAACGCGTACAGGTCGGAGCGCACGTCGGCGGGCTGGCCCGCGCGCTGCTCGGGCGACATCCACGCGAAGGTGCCCGCGAGCAGCGCCTCGGGGGCGGCGCCGTTCGGCCCGCCCGACGCGCCGACGTCCACGAGCGTCACGTGCCCCGTGGCGTCCACGAGCACGTTGGCGGGCTTGAGGTCGCGGTGGACGACGCCGTGGGCGTGGAGGCCGGCGAGGGCCTCGAGCAGACCGACCGCGGACCCGCCGACGTGGTCCCACCGGCACGGCACGGCGCGTCCCGGGAAGGGGCTGCCCGGGAGCAGCGGCATCACGACGTAGCCCCACGGCGGGTCCTCGCCGTCGTCGAGGAACCGCACGACGCCGGGCAGCGCGAGCCCGCGCAGCGCGGCGACCTCGCGCCGGCGCACGTCGTCGTCGGACGCGGAGTGCCGCGCGAACACCTTCACGGCGACCCGCCGCTGCAGGTGCACGTCCTCGGCCTCGAACACCGCGCCCGAGCTCCCGCGGCCGAGCAGCGCCACGAGCAGGTAGCGCCCCGCCAGCGTGGACCCGAGGAGACGGCTCGCGTCCCACGGGCCGTCGCCGCCGTCCGCCCCCGGGCCGCCCGGCGGCGCGACCGTGGGCGGCCCGCCGGCGCGGACCAGGGGGCGGTCGAACATCCGCATCCCCTCGCCCTGCGCGCGGAGCAGCGCGAGGACGCGCGCGACCAGCGCCTCGTCGCCACGGCACGCCCGGCGCACGAAGCCGACGCGGCGCTCCACGGGCACGCGCTGCGCCGCGCGCAGCGCGCGCGCCAGGAGGCTCTTCGGTCGTCGCAACACGGCTGCGGCCCTCTCGGGTTCGACGGACGGACACCGCTCGGCGTGCCGCGCGCGTCCGGGGCGCGCGGGCGCCCGACGGGGTTCGTGCGGGCGGCTCGCCCCGCGTCAGGCCCGCACGAGCGCGGGGGGACGGGACGACGGCCCGAGGTCGTCGTCGCCGTCGGCGGAGGCGTCGGGGTCCCACCCGCGCAGGCGGGCGCCGAGCAGGGTGCGGGCCGCCTTCCACTCGCGCTCGCCGGTGCGCAGCGGCAGGCCCATCACGTCGCACACCCGCGCGATCTCGAGGCCGGCGAACAGCCGCAGCTTGGCGAAGCGCGCCCACTCGGGCTTCTCCTCCTCGAGCTCCCGGATGGCCTCGTAGAGGTCCAGCATGACGATCCCTCGGTCCTCCATCGACCGCACGACGCCCTCGATCGACTCGTCGGACACCCGGGTGCGGCCGCCGCCGCGCTTCTTCGCCTTCCGCTTGCGGACGTGGTCGATGAGCACGTGGAGCATCGCGTCCGCCGCGACGTCCATGAAGTGCTTGCGCGACTCCCACGGCTTCTCCGCCGTGAGCAGGCGCAGGTAGGCGCCGCTCACGAGGTCGCTCGGCTGGAACGTGCCCCGCGCCCGGCTCCCCATGATCGCGGCCGCGGTGGCGCGCAACTCGTCGTAGACGCGCCGGAAGACGTGCTCCCGGGCGGCGGCGTCGCCGGCCTGCATGCGCTGCAGCCACCGGAGCAGGTCGTCCGGGTCCTCGCCGGGCACGGTCGCGATGCGGGGTGCGCTCAAGGTGCGGCTCTCCTCGGAGCGGGCGGGTCGGGTCCCCGACGCCTTCCAGCCCGCCGTTCTCGTCGTCGGTCGATCGGGCGTCAAGGGGTCGGTCGCGTCGGGCGGGACGGCGAGGGGGGGCGGCATGGGGACCTCCACGTCGTCCCACGCAAACGCGGCCCGCGAACCGCCAAGTTCCTCCCGCTCGGCCGCGGCACCACCGCCACCCAGCCGCCGATCGCGTCCGTCGGCCGCCCCGGAGCCGGGGTCACGGGGGTCAGGTGGTTGCGCACCCAGCGCGACCACCGGACGGTCGTGCGGCCCGCGGGGCCGGCCGGGTCGAGCACCGTCACCGAGCGTCCGGACGGCGACACGTCGAACAACGCCACCCAGTGCCGCCCGCGATGGACCGCCACGAGCGCGGGCCGCCCCGTCGCGCGGGCCGCGGCGGCCGCGCGGGCCGTGAACGCGCGCGCCGCGCGCTGCGTCGCCGCGGTCGGTCGTCCCGACGCGGTGCGTTCCGGGACGGGTGCGCGCACGACGACGCAGCGATACGCGCCGCGCCCGAGGTGCGCGTCGAGCGTGCGACGCAGGCCCTCGGGCGGCGAGATCCACGCCCGGCGCTCCCGGCGCGACGGTTCTCGTCGGCGGATCTCGGCCTGCAGGACGCGGACCCCCGGCGCGCGACCGCGAGGCCCGGTGGCCGCCAGGGCCATGCCCACGCAGGCCGGCCCGCAGGCGGGCAGGGAGCGACCGTCGTCCCGGGGCGATGCGACCCGGAGCGCGAGCAGGTCCCGGCGGGACCGGTTCCGCGGCTCACCGGTCGTCCGGGGACCCGACGGCGAGCGCACGATCGGTCGTCGTCCGTCACGGGTGCCCCGTCGAGGGGGTTCCGTCACGGGCAGGTGAAGTCGCCTTGGTCCGTGATGTCGAACGACTGCCCGCGAAGCACGACGCCCGTCGTCCGGGCCGGGAACCGCGCGCAGATGTCGGCCTTCAGCGCGGCGCACCCCGGCGCGAGCGCGGGGCCGATGTAGACGATCCGCCACTGGACGTTCGGGGCCGTGGCCGACGGGGCCACGTAGTCCGGGTGGTACAGCCAGTACTCCTCGTACTCCGACACGGCGTTCGCCCAGGCGTCCATGCGCTGGGTGCCGCCCTGGATCGAGGAGATGAAGTACTCGCCGTGCTCCAGCTGCCCCCCGAGCGCCTCGCGCAGCCGGGCGATCGAAGGGCGCTTCGCAGACGTCTCCTGTGCCTTCATCGCGATCTCCGTCTTCACGGGATCCCAACATATCGCAGGGCTTCGACGGGGGAGAGGACTTCACGACGCATCGATGCGACCACCGGACCGAGTTCGTCCGCTGCCGCGACGACGAGCGGGCGCATCCGTTCGACGTGCCCGGGTTCGGTCGCGGCGATCATCGCGAAGGCCTGCAGCCGGAGCCCGGGCGGAGGGACGGCGAGGAAGGCCGACGTCGCCGCGTTCACGTCGAGGGGTTCGAGGGGCGCCCCGCAGAGGGTCGCGAGGCGGGAGGCGATGGTCGCGACGATCGGGGTCGCGAATCTCCGCCAGCGGCGCGCCGCCTCCTCGGCGGCGCGCCGCGCGAGGTCGAGCGCGCCGGCGCGCCACGCGATCGCCGCCTCGATGACGAGGGATCCCGCGACGGACGTGGGGCCTTCGAACTCGAGCAGGGCCTGGAGCAACGCCGGGTCCGGCGCGAGCGTAGGATCGCCTCGGACGTACCTCACCTGTCTGGGCTGGATGCGCAGGTGCATCTCGCGCGTGGGGGATCGTCGGCGACCGACCGCGGCGGCGGCACGCGCGGTGGAGCGTTCGGCGCGCGTGAGCGCATCCTCGACCGTGGTGGGCGGATCGTCGGGGCGCGCGTGGGCGGCGACCTGGATCCACGCCGTCGCGGCGGAATCCAAGGCCGACGCGCGTTGGAGCGCCGTCGTCGCGGCGACCGCGGCCCGTTCCTGGGCCTCGGCCGCAGCGCGGTATCGCTGCTTGCTGAAGTGCCATCCTCCCTCCCAGTACCCGAACCCGGAGCCGACCGTCGCCGGCGCCCCCGCGGCCCAGGCGAGGGCCGCGGCGACGATCCGGTCCTCGTCGGGCTCCGGCAGGCCCTGGGCGGCCCGCACGTTGATGCGGTGTCGCTGGAACTCGAACCGGTCGTCGCCCCGCGGGACGGCCGAGAGCGTCGCGACGGCGCGGGCGAAGAGCCCGCTGCTCGACCAGAGCGCGGCGCGGCCGAGGGCCCGGAGCGCGGCAAGCTCCGGCGCGTCGATGACCAGGTCCACCTCGCGAGCCGCCGCGGCGATCTGCGCGCCGTGGCTCGTCGAGAGCGCCACCGATAGCAGCTCGAGCAGGACCAGCTCGCGCCGCACGGCCTCGTCGGGGCGCGCGCGCAGCAGCCGCGCGACCTCGGTCAGCGCGGTGAACTGCCGCTCGAAGTCCTCGGGGTCGCGGGCCAGCGCGTCCTCCGCGATCACCGCGACGGGAACGTCCGGGAGCTGGAGCAGGTTCCACAGCCGCGCGGACGCGCCCGGCGGGAGCGCCGCGACGAGCCCCCGCCGCAGCGCGGCGCGCTCCGCCTCGGGCCAGGCGGTCGCGGGGGAGGGATCGACGCACCCGAATCGAGTCCCGTCGCGTCGCAGCCACCCCGCGGCCTCGAGCGCGGCGAGGCGACGCGCCACGTCGGCGGGCGTCGACCCGAGCGCGGCGGCGAGCACCTCCGGCGAGGCGTCGCGTCGGGCCCACACCGCCGCGACGACGAGCCGCTCGTCGGCCGGATCGAGGGCCTCGCGCGCGCCGCTGCGCGGGTGCGCGCGCACGTGGAGCTCCTCGTCCTGCAGCCGCGAGAGGTCGCGGCGCGTCACGACGAACTTGTCGCCGTCGCGGCGCGCGAGCCGGGTCCGGGTCCACGCCGCCAGCTCGGCCGAGACCGCCGCGGGGTCGCCGTCCGTCCGCACGAACAGCTCGTGCGCCGCGTCGTCGGGCAGGTGGTGCAGGCACACGCTGCCGGCGAAGAGGCGCTCGAGCTCGGCCTCCGTGAACGGCGCGTCGGAGGGCGTGGCCCGGAGCGTCGCGAGCAGGCGTTCCGGCGCGACCTCGCGGCCCATCGCGACGAGCACCTCGTGGGCGTCGGAGGGCCGGTCCTCGGGTCGCGGCGAGAGGCAGCGGTCGAGCACCTCGGCCACGTCGCGCGGCACGTCGGGGTCGAGCGTGGCGAGCGGCGGGTAGCGGTCGCCGCCGGGCCCCCGCGCGCGCAGGGCGAACGGGGCCTCGCCCGCGAGCGCGGACGCGACCATCAGCGCATACGCGTACAGGTCGGCGCGCACCCCCGTCGTGCCCGCGCGCTGCTCGGGCGCCATCCACTCGAACGTCCCCGCGAGCGCGGCCTCGGGCGCGGCGCCCTCGGGGCCGCCCGACGCGCCGACGTCGAGCAGTGTCGCGATGCCGTCGTCGTCCACGAGCACGTTGCGGGGCTTCAGGTCGCGGTGCACGACGCCGAGGTCGTGGACGCGGGCCAGCGTCTCGAGCAGGCCGAGCGCCGGCCCGCGGACCGCGGCCCACCCGCGCGCGGGCCCCGGGAACGGCGTCCCCGCGAGCACGGGCATCACGACGTACGCGTACGGGCCCTCGTCGCCCGCGTCGAGGAGCGACACCACGCCGCGGACCTGCAGCCCGCGCAGCACGGCGACCTCGCGCCGCACCGCGTCGCGGTCGGCCTCGTCGGCGCAGCAGAAGAGCTTCACCGCGCAGGTCGCGCCCGACGTGTTGTCGGTCGCGAGCAGCACCGCGCCGGAGCTCCCGCGCCCCAGTTCGCGCCCGAGCACGTACCGGCCCCCGAGCACCGTCCCCATGAGCTCGACGACGGGGACGCGCCGGTCCGCGGGCAGCCCGTGGCGCGCGAGCGTGTGGCGCAGGTCCGGCCGGTCGAAGCGGTCGTCCTGCTGCGCGAACGCCTCGAGGTCGGCCAGCGCCACCGCGGCGGCCGCGGAATCGCCACGGCACGCGCGCCGCACGAAGGCCTCGCGTCGGTCCGGGCGGACGCGCAGCGCGGCCAGGAACAACCGGGCGGCCAGGTCGTCGGGGTGCGGCACGCGGACGATGCTACGGGATGGCGAGAGTTCCGGCGCGCCCCTCGCGCGGGCTACGCGGGCTCGACGTCGGGACCGTACCCGCTGAGCCAGCGCTCGAGCCGCGCGCGCGCGAGCGCCCACACGCGCACCGCGCTGCGCGCGGGGATCCCGAGCAGCTCCGCGGCCTCGCCCTTCGACAGGCCCGCGAACAGCACGAGCACGGCCATGCGGGCCGCGTCCTCGTCCACGGCCTCGAGGCGCTTCAGCGCCGCGTCGAGGTCGAGCAGCAGGATCCCGCGTTCCTCGAACGACCGCGCGACCCGATCGATGGCCGACGCGTCCGCGCGCGCGAGGTCGCCGCCCCGCTTGACGGCGTCGCGCGCGCGCACGTGGTCCACGAGCACCTGCCGCATGGCGTGGCCGGCCACCGCGAAGAAGTGCTGACGCGTCGCGTAGCTCCGGTCCCCGGCGACGAGCTTCAGGAACGCCGAGTGCAAGAGGTCGGTCGGCTGGACCGACCCGCGGCCGTCGCCGTGCAGCACCGCGCCGGCGATCTTCCGCAGGTCGCGGTAGACGGCCTCGAACACGCGCGCCCGAGCGTCCGGGTCCTTCTCGATGCGACCCAGCAGCACCGTCAGCTCCTCGGGCGACGGCGAGGCGGGCGGAGGCGCCACCGGCGGCACGGTCGAGGACATCGGCAACCTCCCGGGACGGCTCGGGTGTAGCGGGATCCGCGGGCGCGTCAAGGGGGTCAGGATCATCGAGGACTCCTGCCCTTGTGGACGCAATCCGGGGGACCGCGAGGCCAGGTTTCTCCGCCGGCGGAATGTTGGCGTGGTTCCGGGACCGATTCCGTGTGGATCTGTGGATCGCGGTGTCGTCCTCGGCTCGGCGGCGGGTGTCCCCCGGGGGGGGGTGCCCGGCCTCCCGAGAGGGACGCACCGCACCGCAGCCTCCTCGCGTCGGGCGCACGCCCGAGAAAGGGGACTCCCGCCCGCCGGGCGGGGGCCCCGAAGGAATGAAGACGAGACGCGAGGTGGACGGCACCGCGGTCCAGCACCCCTCGCGTCGGGGCTCCGTCTCGATCTCGGCGGCGCGCGACGTCCCGACGGCGCCCGAGCGGGCACGCCGCGGCGCCCGGATCGTCCCGGGCCCGATCCGACGGCGCCGATCCGCGAGGCCCGGCGGCCGATGCGCGGCGCGCGGACGCGTTCGGGTCGCGTACGCCCGCGATGCGTCCCCACATCGCGCCGACGGCCCGCGGGTTCACACCCCCGTTTTCACGCGCCGATCGCTAGAATTCGCGCCCCGTGGACGCTCCGGAGACCCAACGCCTCGTCCAAGCCGCGCTCGTGGGCGGCCCGGACGCCTTGGAGCCGCTCATCCAGCGGCTGCGTCCTCGTCTCGTGCTCTGGTGCGCCGCGCGCATGTCGCCCGCGCTGCGCGCGCACACCGACCCGGAGGACGCCGCCCAGGACGTGCTGATGGCGGTGCTCAAGGACTTCCACACCTACAGCGGTCCGCCCGATCGCCAGTTCTTCGGCTGGTTCTTCACCGTCGCGGCCAACAAGATGCGCGACCTGGTGGACTACTGGGCCGCGAAGAAGCGCCAGCCCGGCGAGCGCGCGGCCATGTCGCAGACGTCGCCGTCCCAGGCCGCCGCGCGCCGCGAGCTCTCGCAGATCGTGCGCGACGCGGTCGGGAGACTGCCGGAGGACTACCGCACGGTGGTCAGCCTCCTGAAGTTCGAGGGGCGCGACATCGCCGAGGTCGCGCAGATCATGGACCGCTCGCCGAACGCCGTGCGGATCCTCTACTGCCGCGCGCTGAAGGAACTGCGCGCGCTCATCGACACCGACGGGGCCGTCGGCGCCTCGCGGGCGCACGGGTCCTAGGATGGCCCTCCCCCCGCCCCCCGGTGCTCCGCGGGACCCCCGGTCGGCAGCGAACGGGCCTCGCCGTCCCTCGCCGGGGGGCCCCCCTCCCCCGGGGGAGGACGACTTCGAGGAGGTGGCCCGGGGGGCTCACGCCCTCTGGCTCCGGGATCGGCTGGGTTCGGCTCTCGATCGGCTGGACGACCTCCCCCGGCAGATCGTGTGGCTCCGGGTCGTCGAGGGGTGGGAGATCGAGGTGATCGCCGAGGACCTGGGGATCCCCCCCGGTCGGGTGCGGGCGCTAGGCCGGCGCGGGCTTGCCGCCCTGCGGGCCGACCTCCGGGGGGCGTCGTGAAAGGTCCGGGCCGGGTTCCCGCTTCATCCGGTGGAGTTGCGCCATGACGGCAGACCGCCGCGAAGACGACATCGCCGATGCCCTGGCCGACCTGCAGGGTCGGAAGACCCGAGGGGAGGGCACCGACGTGCTCGCCTACCGCGAGCGCCTGGGGGAGTCCCACGCGGAGTTCCTGCTGCTGGCCGACACCGACGCGCTGCTCGACGACCTGATCGAGCCACCGCCGGCCGAGGTGCTGCCGCGCGAGCTGGGGCCGTACACGCTGCTCCGCGAGCTCGGTCGCGGCGCGGTGGGGGTGGTGTACGAGGCGGTGCACCGGACGCTGCGCCGGCGCGCGGCGGTGAAGGTGCTGCGCCACGGCTTCGACGCCGACCCGCAGGCGCGCGAGCGGTTCCGCAACGAGGCCGCCTCGAGCGCCCGCGTGCGCCACGACCACGTCGTCGAGATCTACGACGCGAGCGAGGTGGACGGCCGTCCGTACTTCGCGATGACGCTCGTCGAGGGCCGGTCGCTCGCGTCGCTCATCAAGGCGCGCGAGGTGCCGCCGGTGCGCGCGCTCTGCAAGGAGCTCGCCGGCGTCGCCGACGCGCTCGCGGCGCTGCACGCCGCGAACGTGCTCCACCGCGACATCAAGCCCTCGAACCTGATGGTGCGGCCCGACGGTCGCATCCTGCTCGCCGACTTCGGCCTCGCGCGCTCGTCCGAGGGGATGGGCCTGACGCGGACCGGCGACGCGCTCGGCACGCCGCTCTACATGAGCCCCGAGCAGATGCTCGGCCGCCGCGACGAGGTGGACGCGCGCGCCGACGTGTACGCGCTGGGCGCGACGCTGTACGAGGCGATCGCCGGCCGGCCGGTCTTCGACGCGCCCGACATCGCGGCGCTCGCGCGCCAGGTGGTCGCGGAGCGCCCGGAACCGCTCCGGAAGGCCGCGCCGGGCTGTCCCGCCGCGGTCGAGAAGATCGTGATGAAGGCCCTCGAGAAGGAGAAGGCCGACCGGTACGAGAGCGCGGCGGCGATGCGCGACGACCTGCTGGCGTTCGCCGCGGGCCGCGACGGAGACGTGGTGGGCCGCCCCGTGGGGGGGACCGTCCGCCTGCTCCGCGCGGTCCGCGAGCGGTGGGTCCCCGTCGCCGCCGGCGCGCTCGTCGCGTTCGGCGCCGCGTGGTGGTGGACGCATCGGTCCGGGACCGTCGAGTTCCGCAGCGAGCCCGACGGCGTCGAGGTGCTGGTCGCCGGCGTCGTGCGCGGCACGACCCCCGCGAAGCTCGACCTCGCGCCCGGCGAGTACGACGTGACGTTCCGCACCGACGGCTTCGTCGAGCGCGCCCGGCGCGTCGAGGTCGCGGCCGGCGGCAAGGTCTACGTCGAGGTCCCGCTCCAGCCGCGGGACGAGAAGGACCCGGTGGCGCGCATGCGCCTCGCGCGGTCCCTCGAGGTCGCGTCGGTGCCGTACTTCGGGAGCGGCGAGCGCGCCGCGGGCGGGGGCTCCGTCCTGCTGCGCCCCGTCGGCGACGTGCGGGCGGCGTCCCTCGCGGAGTTCGAGTTCGCCCTGAGCGCGGAGAACTCCGACCGGCTCACGCTCGAGTTCCGCCGCGGCAACGACGTCCTCTCCTCCGCGGCGTTCGAGCCCGAGAAGTCGCGGGGGACGCTCCCGCTGCCGGAGGCCGTCAAGGCCGCGCTGCGGGTCGGCGACACGGTCACCTGGGGGCTCTACCCGTCGAAGGCCCGGCAGCGGGCCGGAGACAAGCCGCTCACGGTGCAGTTCCGCGTCGTCGACGTCGACCCGACCGCCGCGCTCGCCCGGGTGGACCGGTCCCTGCCGGAGGAGGCCTCGGCGGCCCTGCGCGGGGAGATGAGGGTCCGGGCGCTCGTTCAGCTCGGCCTCGTCCGGGACGCCCTCGACGAGGCCGACCGCCTGGCCGACGCGAACCCGGACGTCCTCGCGCTGCAGGCGCTGGCCCGACAGCTCTACCGGACGCTGAAGCTCGAGGAGTCCGCACGGGCCGCCGAGCTCTCCGATCGCATCTCGAAGTTCCCGAAGTCCGAGGTGGACCGGCTCACCGCCGCCAACCCGGGGGGGGAGAAATAGACCGGGGGTACCGGGGGATCCCCCCGGGCCTTCGGCGTTGGTGTCCCACCACGACGGTCCCGCCGGACCGGGGGTGCGTGCCGCACCTGTGGGGGTGACTTGCCCGGCAGTCCGGGGGGAGCCTAGACTCCCCCTACCGCCGGGCTGAACAAGGCACGGTTCCGAGAAACGCGGGGCGGCGGGCTCCGCTCATCAGGTTGATCCGGCGCGTGCACGCGGGTGCAAGGCGTACGGAGTCGTAGTGCGGGGCACAGCCCCACCAGGAGGTTTCCATGGAGCGGCCGACGAAGCGTTTCGCGGCAGTGCTGGTTGCGGGGGTCGCCGGCTTGGCGCCCACGCTGGCCGGCTGCGGTCAGAGTGAGCCGTCGAAGACGACGAACCAGGGCGCGAACGCGTCCTCGAGCACGGAGCCGAGCGCCTCGACGGCCTCGCTGCCGGACTCGATCGACTACAACAACCCGAAGGAGTTGGCCGCGGCCCTCTCCGCCCTCGGCGTCGAGACCCCGGCCGTCGAGCCGATCACGCCGGAGCGCGGCGTGGTGGACGGCCTCGCGTTCCCGACGTGGCCGTCGGGTGACGTCCGCAAGGCCGGCCTCCGGACCTTCCGCGTGGACGTCTCGCCGTCGTTCGACGGCAAGGCCTTCCTGAAGTTCTTCCAGGGCAAGAAGGAGCTCTACTCGGCTCCGTTCGAGCCGTCGAAGACCACGACCGTCGAGACGATCCCGGCCGTCGTCGTCGAGTCGCTCAAGACGGGCGACCGCGTGACGTGGGGCGTGTACTTCGACAAGAAGAGCGCCAAGCCGATCACCCTCGACTTCACGATCGTGGACAAGGTCCAGGCCGCGAAGAAGGTCGGCGAGATCGACGCCAACAAGGGCCTGACCGTGCTCGGTCGCATGATCACCAAGGCGCAGGCGCTGAAGAACTACAGCTTCCTGTCCGAGGCGCTCATGACGTACGTCGAGATCGTCAAGACCGACGACTCCATCACCTCCGTCTACGCGGACATGGTGGACTGCCTGCGTCGCCTGAAGCTGAAGAACACGCCGCTCTTCCAGGACGCCCAGATGAAGATGACGACGAACCCGTCGCCGTCGCGCAAGGGCTTCGGTGGCGGCCTCAACGGCGGCCTCGCGAGCGGCGGCCCCGGCGCGGGGGACATCCCGTCCGGCAACCAGGGCAAGATGGCCGGCGTCGGCCCGACCGCGGTCGCGAAGACCTCGGGCGCGAACAAGGGCGGCCTGAAGCAGGGTGGCTCCGGCCTCCCGCCGATCCCGACCGTCCCCGGCACCCCGACCCCGACCGACCCGGTCTCCGATCCGACGGCCGGCAGCCAGGACGCCGATCACCAGACGATGGTGAACCAGCTCCGCTCCGCGGCGCTGGCGGCCCGCAACCGCGCGGACCAGTTCGAGAAGGCGGCTGCCGACGCCAAGAAGCAGGCCGACGAGGCGCAGGCCACGGCCGACGCCCAGGCGGCGAAGGCGGCCGAGTTCGCGGCGAAGGCCGAGGCGGCCCGCAACGAGGCCAAGGACATGACCAACGGGCTCACCGAGGAGCAGCGCGCCTCGAAGATGCAGCAGGCCGACGCCTTCGAGCGTGCGGCAGCCGATGCGAAGGCCCAGGCCGACGCGGCGGCGGCCCTCGCGGCCGAGGCGGCGAAGCGTGCCGAGAACCTGACGCAGCAGGCGCAGCTCGCGGACCGTGAGGCGGACAAGATCGAGAAGCAGGCCCAGGACGCCGCGGGTGGCCCCCCGGCGAACGGTGGCAAGCCGATCGATCCGATGCTCCCGCCGAAGGTCGACTTCCAGGCGCAGGTCGAGGCGGCCCAGAAGGCGGTGCAGACCGCCCAGCAGGGCCTCGCGGCGTCCGAGAAGCGCGTCCACGACGCCGAGCTTGCCTGGCAGGCCGCGCAGGGTGGGACGCCCGAGGCGATCCTCGCCGCCAAGAACGAGCTCGATGCCGCCCTGGCCGCCCAGGCCGCGGCGGGTGCGACGCTCGACGAGGCGACCAAGGCGCTGAACGCCCTCAACGGGAACTAGGCCGCTCCCAACGGCCCCGGAACCCGCGATCCGCGGGCTGGTGCGGGGGACGCTGCTCACGCAGCGGCCCCCGCACGTCTTTTTCGGTGCCCGGAACTCCCGCGCGTCGTTCGGCCCGCCGGCCGCCGGGCCTCGCGTGACCGCACGGGGGACGCGGGTCCTTGTTAGAAATGCCGGGGCGGGCCGTCCGCTCGTGGACGCGGAACCCCACCCCCATGAGCCCCGCCGACCGTCAGCGCCGGATCGTTGCCGCCCTCGAGGACTACCAGCGGCACAAGGCCCTCGGCCGCGCGCCGGACCCCATGGACTACCGCGAAGCGCTCGGCGACGAGTACGAGGAGTTCCTGCGGCTGCTCGAGGCCGCCGAGGCGATCGACCGCGCGAAGGCGCCCCCCGCCGAGCCGAACCTCCCGCGCGCCTTCGGGCCGTACGTCCTCGAGCGCGTGATCGGCGGCGGCGGGATGGGCATCGTGTACGAGGCGCTGCACCGCGACCTCGTCCGTCGCGTCGCCGTGAAGGTGCTCCCGCGCACCCTCGACGCCGACCCGTCGATGGTCGAGCGGTTCCGACGCGAGGCCCGCGCGTGCGCGCAGGTGCGCCACCCGAACGTCGTCACCGTGTACGAGGCGGGCGACGTGGACGGGCAGCTCTACTACGCGATGGAGCTCGTCGAGGGCCGCACCCTGCAGGCGCACGTGGACGAGGGCACCGTGCCCCCGCCGCGCGAGCTGTTCGCGGCGCTCGCCGAGGTCGCCGACGCGCTGGACACGCTGCACGCGGCCGGCGTCGTGCACCGCGACGTGAAGCCCGCGAACCTGATCGTGCGCCCGGACGGCCACGTCGTGCTCGCCGACTTCGGCCTGGCGCGGACCCTCTACGGCGGGCACCTCACCCAGACCGGCGAGGCGCTCGGCACCCCGCCGTACATGAGCCCCGAGCAGCTGCTCGGCCGCGTGCGCGACGTGGACGCGCGCACCGACGTGTACGGGCTCGGCGCGACGCTCTACCACGCGCTCGTCGGCTCCCCGCCGTTCGCGGCGACCGACCCGCAGGACCTCGTGCGGATGGTGATGGTGCAGCGGCCCGACCCGATCTCGCGCCGCCGTCCCGAGGGCGCGCCGGCGCTCGAGCCCGGCGTCGAGGCCGTCGTGATGAAGGCCCTCGAGAAGCGCAAGGAGGACCGGTACGTCACCGCGGGCGCGCTGCGCGACGACCTGCGCGCCGTGGCGGCCGGCGACCAGCCCGTGGGGCGGCCCGTGCCGCCGTGGAGGCGCGCGCTGCGCGGCGCCCGGCCGTTCGCGCTGCCCGTCGCGGCCGCCGTGGGCCTGCTCGTCGGCGGGCTCGCGTGGTGGAACGCGCAGCCGGGGACGCTGCGGGTCGACCTGTCGCTGCCGGCCGACGTGTTCGTGGACGGCGTGACCGTGGGCCGCCTGACCGAGGGGCGCCCGCTCGACGTCGCGCTGGCGCCGGGCGAGCACCGCGTGCAGCTCGTGGGCCGGGCGTTCCGCACCGACGAGGAGGTCGTGCGGATCCGCCCGATGGCCGACAAGACCTACACCGTGATGGCCCCGATGCTGAAGGTCACCGACGTGGACGACCCGGCGGTGATGCAGGAGTTCTCCCGGTTCCTGCGCCTCGACTGGAGGCGGTGGACCCAGCTCGAGCGCAGCCGCGCGATGGCCTCCGGCCCGGCCGCGTTCCTGCCCCGCGGCGACGTGCGCGTCGAGGACCTCGACGTCGTCGAGGTGTACGTGCCCGCGGGGTACGTCAGCGAGGCGAAACTCGTCGTCTTCTTCGCGAGGGACGGCGTCGACCTCGTCGCGCCGCTCGCGTTCCCGCCGGACGCCGCGCTCGACGAGCTGATGGCGCCGCAGGCCCAGGGGGCGATCGTCCCGTTCCCGGTGCCGGAGGCGGTGCGCGCCGCGCTGAAGCCGGGCGACGTCCTCACCTGGGGGCTGCGCCCGGCGCGCGGCCGCGGGCCCGCGACCGTCTCGACCCGCGCCCAGGTGGTCGCGAGCGACGCGGCGCCGGCGCTCGCCGACCTCGACCGGCAGCTCGCGGGGCAGCCCGCCGCGCTCGCGGCCGTCTTCCGCTCGCGGTACCTGCGGGAGCGGGGCCTGCACACCGCGGCGGCGCGGGCCGTCCTCGCGTCGGTGCCCGCGGCCGAGCGCGGGTTCTACGCCTGGCTCGCGCTGCACGACGCGCTGCGCGGCGCGGGCGTGCCGGTGGACGTGCCCGCGGTCGAGGCGGCCGCCGCCGCGATCAAGGCCCGGAAGGGCCGGCCGGCGTTCGAGGCCCACCCGGGCCTGGTCCCCGACGACGAGTCGCCGCGCTGAGCGGTTGCGAAGGGGGCGCGGCGGCCCCCGCGGCCCCGACGCGCGGCGTCAGCGCGGCCCGGCGCCCAGCGACCGCGCGAAGTGGTCGAGGACGCGTCGGTGGACGTGCACGCGCGTGTCGCGCCCCTCGAGGCCGTGCCCCTTCTCGGGGTAGACCTGCAGGTCGAAGGGGCGACCCGCGGCGACGAGGGCCTTCACCATCCACCACGTGTTCTGCGCGTGCACGTTGTCGTCGGCGAGGCCGTGGGCCAGCAGCAGCGCGCCGCGCACGTCCTTCGCGTGGGTCGTGGCCGCGGCCTCGCGGTAGGCGTCGACGCGGGCGTCGGGCCGCCCCATGTACCGCTCCGTGTAGATCGTGTCGTACAGCCGCCAGTCGGTGACCGGCGCCACCGCGACGGCGGCGCGGAACGTGTCGGGCGCCTTCCCCGCGGCGAGCGCCGCGACGGTGCCGCCGTACGACCAGCCCCAGACGCCCACGCGCCCACGGTCGAACCACGGCTCGGCCGCGAGCCGGTCCACCGCGGCGACGAGGTCCTCGACCTCGCACGTGCCGAGGCGGCCCGCCACCGCGGCCTCGTGGTCCTTGCCGCGGCCCGACGTGCCGCGGCCGTCCACGCGCACCACGACGAAGCCCGCCTCCGCGAGCACCGCGTCGAACAGCCCGCCGTCGAACGCGTCCCGCACGAGGCGCGACCCGGGCCCGCCGTAGACGTGGAACACCACGGGCCACCGTCGGGCCGCGTCGAACGCGCGCGGCGTGCGCACGGTCGCGACGAGCGCCGGCTCGCCCGGGAGCCGCACGAGCGCGGGCGCGGGGAGCGCCGCCGCGGCCCACGCCGGCGTCGCGGCGTCGCCCGCCTCGCGGACCGCGGTGCCGTCGGCGCGCCGGACGGTGTACCGCGAGGGCCGGTCGAGCCGCGACGCGTCGTCGAGGAACACGCGCCCCGTCGTCGAGAACGACGCGGTGTGCGAGGCCTCCGCGTCGGTGACGCGGACGACCGGCCCGCCGGCGAGCGGGGCCCGCACCACGACCGAGCGCAGCGTGGCGCGGTCCTCCGCGCCGCAGAACACCGCGCCGGCCGCCTCGTCCACCGCGAGCACGCGCCCCGCGTCCTCGCCGTCGGGCGTCAACGGCGTCGCCGTCCCGTCCGCGAGCCGCACGCGCCACAGCCGCCACCATCCGCCGCGGCGGCTGCGCACGATCGCCGACGCGCCGTCGGCGAGGAACCGCGGCGGGTCCGGCACGTCCACCCACCGCGGGTCCTCGTCGCGCCAGAGGACCGTCGTCGGTCCGCCGCCCGGGTCGCAGCGCACGACCTCGACGGACTTCTGGTCGCGCGGCATCACCGCGACGAGCACGTGCCGTCCGTCGGGCGTGAAGCGGAACCACGGCACGTACACCTCGTCGTCCCGGCCGAGCGCGAGCGGGACCGGCGCGCCCGCGTCGCGCCCCACGACGCACACGCTCGGCACCGGGTTCGGGTCGCCCGCCTTCGGGTAGCGCTGCAGGGTCGTGGCGCCGTGCAACGGCATCGGGTCGCCGACGGCGACCTTCGGCACGCGCCGTTCGTCGAGCCGCAGGAACGCGAGCCGGGTCCCGTCGGGGCTCCACTGGATCGCGGACGTGACGTCGAGCTCCTCGGGATAGACCCAGTCGAGCGTCGCGTTCAGCAGGTCGTCGCTGCCGTCGAACGTGCGCCGCGTCTCGACGGGGCCGTCGGGCCCGGCGCGCCCGACCCACAGCTCGCCGTCCCGCGAGAAGGCGACCGCGTCCCCGGCCGGCGACGGGACGACGTCCGTGAGGGGGCTCGTCGTCCGCGTCAGGCGGGCGCGGGTCCCGCGCACGAGGTCCACGGCGACCACGTCGCCGCCCACCGGCAGCAGCACGACCTCGCCGCCGCGCGCCCAGAGGTGGCTCGGGGGGCCGGCGCGGCCGATGCCGCGCATCGGGACCGACCGCGCGTCGCCCCGCGCCGCGGCGGCCTCGTCCTCGCCGACGAGGCGCGTCGCGGTCCCGGTGGCCGCGTCCACCTCGAACAGCGCGCGGTCGCGCCACTCGACCCACGCGTCGCGTCCGGGCCGCCACGACGCGATCGGCGGGCCGCCGACGGTGAGCGCGGGGCCGTCCACCATCGCCTCGACGGTGAGCGGCGGGGCGGCGACCGCCGGCCCGCCGGGCGGGTCCGCCCAGGCCGTCCCCCCCGCGCCCCGCAGGGCCAGGACGAGGAGGAGCGACGCGATCGAGACGGCGCGGGGGCGGGGCACGCGGCGCACGCTACCCGATGCCCGTCGCCCGGTGTCGGTGGGGCACGTTAGTCTATTGTTCGTATGACCCCGACGTCCCCCCGAGCCGCGGTTCCGCCCTCGGCCTCTCTCTCGGCCCCCTTCTGGGCCCGTCCGTCCGACCTCTCCCCGTCGGGACCGCGAGGCCCGCTCGCCTCCGGCCCTGCCCGTCGCGCGGCCACGCCGCGGCGCCGCCGTCCGCCGGCGGTCCGCCTCGTCGCGCCGGCCCTGCCGAGCCCGGCGCGTCCGGGCGAGGGCGTCGCGTTCGCCCGGGTGGCGGGTCGCGCCCTCGGGGGCGCCGGCGTCCGTCACGGCGACCACGTCTTCCTGTGGCGGACGCGGGTGGCCCCGGACGGGGCGCTCGCCGCGGTGGTCGATCGCTCCGGACGAGGGGCCCTCTGGCGCGTCCGTCACGACCGCGACGCGCTCGCGCTCTACGACGGCGGTGCGACCCGCGTGGGGCGGACGGGCCCGTGGCCCGAGGTGACGGGCGTGGTCGTCGGGATCCTACGGAAGTTCGACGCGACGCCCGTCGAGCCCGGACGCGGGGTTGCGGGGGCCGTGGGGGCTGCGGGGGCCGTGGGGGCTGCGGGGGCGTGAGGAACTGCGGGGGGCCGCAGGCCAGCGGGCCTCGCGTCCCGGCGCGGACGGGGTGCGCGTCTCGACGACCGCGCCACGCGCCGCCGATCGTCAGTCCGCGTCGTCGTGGGAGCGCGTGATCAGCGACGACCAGCGCGTGAGCACGCCGTTCGCCGCGCGCGTCTCGCGGCGGCCGGTCACGGCGAACGCGTTCGCGCCGGTGCAACGCAGCGCGACGAAGTCGACGGCGAACCCGTCGCGGTCGAGGTACGCGACGCCGTCCGGCGAGAGGTCGACGAACCCGTTCGCGGGGATCGTGAGCGTGGCGATCGGGGTCGGCGCGGCGTCGAAGCCGTCCGGCTGCGGGACGATGACGCCGACGTTGACCGTGATCTCGAGCGCGTTCGGGTTGTGGACGGTGACCCACTGCCGCGCGTTCACGTCGAGGAGCTCCTCCGTGAGGACGCCCATCACGTCGACGACGTGGCCCGAGGGCTGGGGACGCGTCGTGCCGAGGTGGAGCAGCACGAGCGGGTCGAACTGGCGGACGCTCACGTCCACGTCGTCGGGGACGAAGAGCTCGAGGCGCGCGCGCACGAGCGTCGCGGCGAGCGTCGCGTCGCCGAACAGGTCCGCGAGCGGGGCGTCGGTCGTGGCGACCACGCGCGTCTCGTGGGCCCCGAGGCCGATGGAGCGCGGCGAGAGGAGGATCGCGGTGCCGTCGGTGCGGCGGACCTGGCGCAGGTCGACCTGGCGCGCGGAACCGGTCGTGTTCGTGAGGATCAGCGCGAAGTCGTTGTAGGCGTTCGGGACCGCGTGGTCGAGGCCGAACGAGACGCCGGTGTGGAGGATGCGGTCGCGGCGCGTCACGGGCGGCACGCCGTCGAACGCGAGGTCGTTGCTGCCCTCGACGACGGTCGCGAAGAACGGCGACGTCGACGTGAACGCGACCGTGCCGAGGAACCCGGAGCCGAACGTCGACGGGTCGAGGAAGGCGGTCTCGAACGGATCGAGCGCGACGGGCACCGACGTGCCCGCGACGGCGTCGCTGCCCGGCGCGGGCGACGCCCACGCCGTCGCGGTGACGACGTTGGCCGCGCCGGTGGCGTTCGTGACGCGGAGCGTCGTCGCGTCGAGCGTGACGGCGACGGACTGCGTCGTCGAGGGGGGCGGCGCGCCGAGGTCGCCGAGTGGGCACGCCCGCGAGGCCTCGTCCACGGGCCCGCTCGGGTCCGTGTGCGCGTAGGAGACCTCGACCTCGCTCGAGGGCGTCGTCACGAGGAACCAGGCCGTGGTCGGCGTGCCGACGAAGACGAGCGTCTGGCTGTCGTAGCCGTCGAGCGCGACCGCGGCGACGCCGCCCGGCGTGCCGTCGTACGCGTACGGCGTGAACGTCGCGGTGGCGTTCGAGGGGCTCAGGTTGTGGAACGTGACGTACAGGCGCTGCGAGCCGGACGCCGTGACGAACGGGACGCCCCAGTGCACCGGCCCCGCGTCGAGGCTGCCGCCTCCGCCGCCCCCGCCGCCGCCGCACCCCCAGAGACCGATCGCGAGGACGAGACCGAGGACCGAGCGGGAACGCGACATCGAGGGACCTCCGCCAGCAGCGACCACCCCGGGGAGAGAGTAGACGATCCCCGCGTTCCTGGCCCGGGACCCTTGGATGTTAGGATTTCGTACGCATTCGAGGCCAGGGGCGCGTCCCGTGCGCGGGCCGTGGCCCCTTCGGAGGCCCCCGCGTGGTCGTCCCGCCGTCCCCGGCCGATCCGGTCCCTACGGGCTCCCCCGGCGGGGGCGGGCTGCCGGAGCGCGCCGACCGCGAGGCGGGCGGCGCCGGGGGTTCGACGTCGGCGGGTTCGTCGGGGCCGGCCGTGGCGTCGACCGCCGCGTCGGCTCCCGCAGACCCTCCGGGGCCCGCGGGGCGGCGGACGTGGTTCCTCGTCGACCTCGACGCCTTCTACGTCTCGGTCGAGCAGCGGCGCGACCCGTCGCTGCGCGGCCGGTGCGTCGTCGTCGGCGCGCCGCCCGGCAGCCGCGGCGTCGTGTGCTCGGCGTCCTACGAGGCGCGGCGGTTCGGGGTGCGCAGCGCGATGCCGTCGAGCCGGGCCGCGGCGATGTGCCCCGGCCTCGTGTTCGTGCCGCCGGACTTCGCCGCCTACGAGCGGGCCTCCGCCGAGGTCTTCGAGGTGTTCCGCGCGTTCGCGCCGCGCGTGACGCCGATGTCGCTCGACGAGGCCTACCTCGAGCTGACGGGCTGCGAGCGCGTCCACGCGCGCAAGGGCGTGGTGCGCCCGTGGCTCGACGTCGCGGGCGACCTGCGCGCGGACGTGCTCGCGCGGACCGGGCTGTCGGTGTCCGTGGGCATCGGCGGGACGCGCACCGTCGCGAAGGTCGCGGCGAACCTCGCGAAGCCCGCCGGCGTGCTCGAGGTCCCGGCCGGCGCCGAGGCGGCGTTCCTCGCGGGGCTCGCGGTGGAGGAGCTCCCCGGCGTCGGCGAGACGACCCGCGCCGCGCTCGCCCGCCTCGGCCTCGTGCGCGTCGGCGACCTCGCGCGCGCGCCCGCGGACGTGCTCGAGCGCGCGCTCGGGCGGCACGGCCTGCGCCTCGCGCGCCACGCCCGCGGCGAGGAGGGCGACGACGACGACGCCGAGCCCGCGACGCGCTCGCTGTCGCGCGAGACCTCGTTCGAGCGCGACGTGGCCGACACCGAGCGGCTCGCCGCGGTGCTCTCGGACCTCGCGCAGCACGCGTGCTCGGCGCTGCGCACCGCGGGGCTCCTCGCGAAGTCGGTGGGCGTGAAGCTGCGCGACGCCTCCTTCCGCACGACGGAGGCGCGCCGGCGCCTGCCCGAGCCCACGGACCGCGACCGCGACGTGCTGGCGGCGGCGGACGCGATCCTGCGCCAGCGGCACGACGGCCGCACGCCGCTGCGCCTCGTGGGCGTCGCGCTGCACGGCCTGGTGCCCGCCGGCGACCGCACGCCGGGCCTCTTCGACCATCTCGAGACCGGGAGCGCCGGGCCCGCGGCGGGCCGGCTCGACGCCGCGCTCGACGCGCTGCGCGCGCGCCACGGTTTCGGCGCGGTGGTGCGCGGTCGCGCGATCGACGGCGGCGGCGACCTTCCGCCGGGGCGCGCGCGCCACCGCTGACGCGTCACCGCCCGGGCCGCATCCATCGCCCCCAACCGGCCGGTGGGCATCGTTCAGCCCCTGTCGCGGCTCGTCCCTCGCGGATGGACCGGGCTAGAGCGTGCGCAGCGACGGGTGCTTGCGCCGCATCCCGTCGTGGAACCACGTGGGGTACCCGGCCCAGCGCGCCCGCACCACCTCGAGGTCCTCGCGGTCCGGGTCCACGAGGAACGCGCCCTCCGAGGTGCGCCCGACGACCAGGGGCACCTTCACCCACTCGCCGCGGCGCGCGACGACCTTCCACGCGCGCACGTCGTCGGTGACGTCCTCCGCGACGTAGCGCTCCGCGACCTCGATGCCCCGCAGGACGTCGAAGAGGTACATCGACAGGACGGCGAGGTCCTGCGGGAACGCGGGCGCGGGGTCCGCGCGCACCGCGTCGTACCGCAACCGGCCGTCACGGATCGCGGCGTACGCCTCCTCCCGCGGGAGGTCCTGGAACAGGTCGAGGTCCTCGGCCTCGAGCGCGTCCGGGAGGTTCTGGCGGTCCGCGCCGTGCACCGGCACGTCGAGGTGGTAGCGCCACGCGGTGATCGGGAAGTCGTCCACGGACGGATGCTACCGTGGGGCGCCATGCGCTCCCGATCCCCGACCGTCGCCGGCGTCCTCGTCGCGTTGCTCGCGGCCGCGTGCGGCCGCGACGCGCCCCCCAGGAAGGACGCCGCGGGGAACCCCGCCGCGCCCGCGACCGTCGACCGGTCGTCGCCGGACGCCGTGTGGAAGGCGGCGCACGCGGCGCTCGCCGACGGCGACCTCGCGCGCCTGCGGCCCTACCTCACCCCCGCGGGGGAGGTCCGGCTCTCGCGCGACCTCGAGGCGTGGCGGGCCCTGCTCACGGACCCGGCCACCGGGCCTCGCGTCGCCACGCGCGTGAAGCTGCCCGACGACCCCGCGGCGCGGGCCGCCGCGCAGGCCGCGCTCGCCACCGGCGACGCGGCCGCCCTGCTGCGGGTCTTCATGGCCTCGGAGCCGCGCGGGCCTTGGGTCCCCCTGCCGACGCGCAGCGGCGCGGACGGCGACCGCATCGACCTCGAGGTCCCCGCGCACGGGGGAGAGACCCGGCCCGTCCGCCTGGTCCGCACCGACGACGGCTGGCGCATCGACCGCCTGGGGCTCTGACGCTCCCCGGTCCCGTCTTGCGGCGTCCGGCGGTTTCGGGAACGATCCTGCCATGGTCCCGCCGTCCACCCCGGCCGTGCTGTCCTGGCCCGCGGAGGTCACCACGGAGTCGGTCGCGTCGCTCGAACGCGAGGCCGGCTCGACGCTCGGCCCCACGGGCACGGCGCTCGTGGTGGACCTGACGCGCACGACGTTCCTCTCGTCGAGCGGCCTCGGCCTGCTCGTCCGCACGGGGAAGATGCTCGCGGAGCGCGGCGGGGGCCTCGCCGTCGCCCACCCGCAGCCCGGCGTCGCGCGCCTCCTCCGCGCCGTCGGCCTCGACGCGGTGATCCCGTCCTTCTCGAGCGTCGAGGCCGCGCGCACGCACCTGCGCAAGCCGACCGGCCGCTGACCGCGCGGAGGTCTCCCGTGGTCGCCGCCCGTCGCGCCCCGCGTCTGCACCCCCACGAGCGGCGCGCCCGCCTGCTCGCCGCCGCGGTGCGCGTGCTCGTGCGGCGCGGCGTCGCGCGGACGCAGGTCAGCGACATCGTCCGCGAGGCGGGCGTCTCGCGCGGCACCTTCTACAAGCAGTTCGACTCGAAGCGCCACGCCCTCGGCGTCGCGGCCCGCGAGCTCCTCGACCGCATGCTGCCCGCGCTGCCCCGCCTCGCCGCCGTGACGACGCGCGACGAGCTCGAGGCGGCCCTCTGCACGCTGCACGCCCACGTGCTCTCGGCCGCGCTGGCCGACCGCGACGTCGCGCGCCTCGTGCTCGTCGGCGGCGCGGGCAACGAGCCCGAGGCCGCGCGGTTCATCGCGGCGCACGAGGAGGCCTGGCGCCGCCTGGTGGGGAAGCTGCTGTCCCGCGCGCGCGCCGCGAAGCTGCTGCGGGACGGCGTCGACCCCACGCTGGCGACGTCCATGATCGTCGGCGGCGTGCAGCACGTCCTGCGCGCGACCGCCCGGGCGGGCACCGGCGACGCCACGACGCTCGCCGCCGCCCTCGCCCGCCTCCACGTCGACGCGATCGCGGGATAGGCCCCGTCCCGCGCCGGGCGTGTGCCGCGCCCGTCCGACGCCGCGCGCGGCCCGCGGGCCCGCGGGCCCGCCGGGGCGCGGGGCGGTCACGGCGCCGCGGGGAACCCCGCGGCCGCGACGAGCGCCTGCCACGCGGCGTCCGGGACCGGCATCACGGACAACCGCGGGATCCGCACCAGCGCGAGGTCCGCGCACCGCGCGTCGGCCTTGATCGCCGCGAGCGGCACCGGCGTCGCCGCGGCCGCGACGGGGACGAGATCGACCGCGAGGGCCTTCCCGCTGGGGTCGGTGGCGTCCGGCTTCGGCGCGCTCGCGACGCGCGTGAGCCCCGTCACGGCCTTCTCGTCGCCCGTGTGGTAGACGAGCACGAGGTCGCCCCGACGCATCGAGGCGAGGTGCCGCTGCGCGAGCGCGTTGCGCACGCCGTCCCACGTCACGCGGCGGTCCTTCGCGATCGTCGCGTAGGAGAGCTCGGACGGCTCGGTCTTCACGAGGAAGCGGCGCGGCCCGGCGTCGGCCGCGGGGCCCTCGGGCGTCCCGTCGGCCGGCTTCGGCGCGGCGCGCGGGGCGGCGGCCGCCCTCGGCGCGACCGGCTTCGCGCGCACCGGCTTCGCGGGCGGCGCCTTGGGGGCGACGGTCGGGGACGTGGCGGCGGACGGACGGGGCGACGGCATGGGGGCTCCTACGGGGCCAGGGGCGGCGGGGCCGCGGCGTGCGCGGGCGCCCGCCGTCGGGCGACGGCGATCCTCCCGTAGTCGCGCGAGCCGCGCCGCGGTTGCGGGGATTCTCGCGTCATCGCCGCACGTCGAGGACGAGGTGCAGGTCGCCGGCGCCGTCGTCGGCCTCGCCGTCCGCGTCGTCGCCGGCGCCCTCCGGGAGCACGCCCTCGCCCTCGAAGGTGAGGATGTCGCCCGGCGCCGCGTCGGCCGGCACCTCCGCCTCGAACGGCTCGTCGAGCACCGTCAGCGACACGGTGGTCCCGCGCACGGCCTCGAGCTCGCGCCGGCGCAGCCGGAGCTCGACGAACAGGTCGTCGCCCACCTGCCACACCCCGTCGTCGAGCTCCTCGCCCTGGCGCCACCAGCCCCGCGGGGTCTCGAGCCCCGCGCGGAACCGTTGGTGCGCGTCGAAGAGGTCGTCGTCGTCCACGAGCGTGCGGACCCCGGCGCGGTCCTCGAGGTGGTGCTGGAGCTCGTGCTCGATCGTCTCGCGCAGCTCCGCGTCCACGTCGAACGTGCGGTCGCGCCGCGCGAGCTCGACGAACGAGCCGTAGTAGAGGTGCACGATGGACCGGACCAGCTCGCTCCCCGTCATGGCGACGAGGGCCGACGGCTCCTGCTCGCCGAGCGTCAGCACGTCCTCGAGCAGCGGGTGGCGCTTCGCCTTGCGGTGGACGACCACGTCCTCGACCCCGTCGAGGAACTCGGCGGGGATCTCCTTGGTCATCGCCTTCGCGCGCGCCGCGAAGACCTCGTAGGGGGGGACGGGCGGACGGGACACCGGCCGCAGCCTACCGGAATCCGTTGGGCGGGGGCCTCGCGGTCGGGGGATGCTCGACGGACGATTCCGGAGGCCCCATGCACCGCCGCGTCCTCGCCGCCCTCGCCCTCGCCCTGCCCGCCGCTCTCCTCGCCGTCCGCGCGACCGTCGAGGGCGCCGACGCGCCGTCCGCGCCGGCGGCCGCGCCCGCGGTCCCGCACCCCACGATGCCCGGCGAGGAGCGGCACCTCGCGAACATCCGCCAGCTCACGTTCGGCGGCGAGAACGCCGAGGCCTACTGGAACTACACCGACGACCTCGTCGTGTTCCAGACGACGCGGCCGCCCTACACCGCGGACCAGATCTTCACGATGAAGCCCGACGGGAGCGACCTCCGCCTCGTCAGCACCGGCAAGGGCCGCACCACCTGCGCCTACTTCCTGCCCGGCGGCAAGCGCATCGTCTACGCCTCCACGCACCTCTCGGGCGACGAGCCCCCGAAGCCGCCGGACCGCTCGGCGGGCTACGTCTGGGGCATCTTCGAGTACGAGCTCTTCGCCTGCGACCTCGACGGCGGCCACCTCGTGCGCCTCACGGACAGCCCGGGCTACGACGCCGAGGCCACGGTCTCGCCGAAGGGCGACCGGCTCGTGTTCACGTCGTCGCGCGACGGCGACCTCGACCTCTACACGATGGCGATCGACGGCACGGAGGTGAAGCGCCTCACCGACGCCGTCGGCTACGACGGCGGGGCGGTGTGGTCGCCCGACGGCAAGCAGATCGCCTGGCGCGCCCACCACCCCGAGGACGACGCGGGGAAGGCCGACTTCAAGGGCCTGCTCGCGCGCGGCATGGTCCGGCCGACGCGCCTCGACCTCTGGGTCATGGACGCCGACGGCGCGAACAAGCGCCGGATCACGACGCTCGAGAAGGCGTCGTTCGGCCCGTACTTCACGCCGGACGGCAAGGGCCTGATCTTCTCGTCGAACCTCGCCGACCCGAAGGGCCGCTCCTTCGACCTGCACCTCGTGAAGCTCGACGGCACGGGCCTCGAGCGCGTGACGTTCTTCAGCAACGAGCAGCACGACGACTTCGACGGCTTCCCGATGTTCAGCTTCGACGGCAAGCGCCTGCTGTGGTGCAGCAACCGCCACAATGCGCGGCCCAACGAGACGAACGTCTTCGTCGCCGACTGGATCCCCTAACCCCGCTTCGAGCATGGGCCGCGGTCGGGTGCTCCGGGACGCGAGGCCCGGCGGCCGGCGGGCCTCGCGGTCCCGTGGGGCGCCGTCGGCCGCCGAACGGCCGCTGCGTCCGTCGTCCATCGGCGCGACCGGCGGTCGCGCTCGAGGCCCGCGCCCTCCGAGCCTCGGCGTTCGCGGTCGGGTGCTCCGGGACGCGAGGCCCGGCAGGCCCCGCGGGTGCGTGAGGCGTGATCCGGCGCCGGCCGGGACGCGTCCCTGAAGATGGCGTAGAATGCACGCCAGGCGGTGAAATTCGATGGATCCCGTAGGGGCGGGCCTCGCGCCCGCCCGGGCGGGGACCTGCCTCGACGCCCGCGCCGGCCTCGTCGCGGCCGGGCCTCGCGTCCCGGTCACTCGCCGCCGACGCGACGGAAGCGGCCCGTGCCGATGTCGGCGATGCCGCGCAGCAGCGTGTCGTCCACCTCGCCGATCGCGACGCAGTGGATCTCCGCCTGCCGGAAGAGGTTCAGCCGGCGCACGTCGTCGGTGACCCAGTCGAACTGCTCGAACGTCCGGTCGCCGTACGGGCCCTGGAAGTTGATGTCGCCGGTCGGCGCGACGGGCGTCATCGTCTCGCGGTCCTTCACCGTCTTCTCGCCGTCGGGCTTGTCCGTCTTGACGAAGTCGTCCGTCGTCGGGTTGCCGTCCGACAGCAGGTAGATGCCGTCGCAGCCGGTCCGCGAGAGGTCGACGTACTCGCCGGGGCCGAGGCGCTTGTCCGTCGTGACGCGGAACGCGAGGCGCAGGCCGCCGTGCAGGTTGGTCTCGCCGCGCAGCTTGCCGTTGGGCCGCGCCTTGTCGCCCGGCGCCGGCTCGGGCTTCATGCGGTCGAGCTCCGCCACCGTCGCCTCGATCGCCTTGGGGTCGACCGCGACGAGGTTCGGCGTCGACGCGAGGGGGCGCGCGTCGTTGCCGAAGAGGATCACGCAGTAGTGCTGGCCCGGCTTCATCGAGCGCAGGGAGCGCTTGAGCACCTCGCGCGCCGCGTCGAAGCGGTTCTTGATGCGCTGCCACGGCAGCGGGTCCTCCTCCTCGGAGGCCTTCGGCAGCTTCTTGTCGCCGGGCTTCGGGTCCGACGGCGTCGTGGGCTTCAGCACCTTGAGCTCGTCCGGCGTCAGGGGCACGAGCATCGAGTCCGAGGCGTCGATCACGTAGACGATCCGGCGGCCGAGGGCGCGCAGGCCGAAGAACGGGCCGGGCGCGTACTTCACCTCGGGCGGCTCCGTGCCCTCGGGCCGCTCCGCCGCGGCGGCGAGCTCGCGGAGGTACGGCGCGGCGCCGGGCCCGAGCACGTCGGTCTGGAAGAGGCTCGCGAGGTTGCGCGCCACGATGTCGTGGGTGTCCTGCGAGAAGGACTTGTCGTCGAGCACCTTCGCGATGCGCTCGACCACGGCGCGCGTCGCGTCGTCCTTGATCCCCATGCCCCACGTGCGGGCGACGGCCGCGCACGACTCGACGAGCAGCGCGCGCTCCGGCGCGGCCGTCGGCAGCGCGTCGAGCGTCGCGGCGACCACCGCCGGGCCCTCCGTGTCCGAAGCGGTCGCGATCGCGCGGAGCGCCGCGGCCCGCAGGAGCGCGGGCTCGCCGGGCGCCGTCGCCGTGGTCGCGGCGTCGCGCCCGCCGAGCAGGAGGTCGACGCCGAGCGCGCGGTACCAGAGCCAGGCGTCGATCGGCGTCTTCGCGCGGCCGCGCCAGCCCGCGAACGCCACGGCCGCGTCGGGCGCGCCGGAGAGCTGCTCGGTGGCGAGCGTCGCGATGAGGTAGCGGACGTGGTCCTTCGGCTCCTCGGGCCGCAGGTAGTCGTCCGCGAAGATCCCGATGGCCTTCGTCGTGCCGGTGCGCGCGAGCGCGATGCGTCCCTGCATCCGCTTGTAGAGCGACGGCCGCTTGAGCCACGCGCGGTACTTCGCCTCGGCGGCCGCGGCGTCGTCGGCGCGCGCCGGCGACGGCGCCGCCGTGCCGAGCAGCGCCACGACGAGCGCGAGGCCCGCGAGCCGGCGGCGGCGGGCGGGGCCGGGGATCGCGGCGCGGGGATCCGGCGTCGAAACGGGCATCGCGTCCCTCCGAGGGGTCGGCACGCTACCGGCGGGGGCCGCGGGCCTCAAGGGGCGGGGCGTCGACGCCGGCCGCGTCACCGCTTGCGCACGAGCGCCAGGACGACGTCCACGAGGCGCGGGTCCGCGGCGGGCTTCCACAGCACGCAGCGGCCCTCGGCGTCGAGGAGCATCGCGGTCGTGCCGCGCATCGCGAAGGGCGGCGTCGCCGGCAGCGCCGCCACGCGCTCGACCCGCACGCCGGCCGCGGCGAGCCGGGCCTCGCCGTCGACCGCCGGGGCGTCCGCCTCCACGAGGAGCCGCGGCGCGGCGCCCGCGCCGACCGGGACCGGCGCCGGGGGGGGACGGTCCACGAACCGCTCGCTCGGGGGCAGGCGGTCGGGCGGGACCTGCGCCGGGTCGGGCAGGGGGAGCGTGGACCACGTCTCGGTGCGCAGCAGGCGTCGGAACGACGTCTCCTGGACGCCGCCGGGGCGGAACCCGGCGCGCGGCGCGTCGGCGGGCTCCGTCCACGTCGCGCGCGCGGGCGCGACGGGGGTCCCGTCGCTCCACGTGCCGAGGGAGAGCGCGGTCGCGTCGGCGCCCGTGGCGACGGCGCGGCCCTCGGGCGAGCCCGCCGCGGCCGCGGCGAGGGCATCGAGCACGCGCCACGTCCCGAGCACGTCGAGCGCGTCCACGCCCGTCGAGGTGAGCGGCGCGAGGTGGTCCGCCGCGAGGGCCGGACGGCCGTGCGCGTCGCTGAGGAAGACGCGCAGGGTCTTGTGCGACGCGGGGAGCGTCGTCGCGCGCGCGCAGAAGCCGGCGCCGATGGCCGGGTCGCAGATCGCGTCGTCGGCGTAGAGCACCACGCCGAGCACCGCATGGGGCGGGAGCGACGTCCACGCGTCCGCGTCGAGGTCGTACCAGGGCGCGAGGCACGCCACGTACAGCGCGTCGCGCCCGAAGCCGCGGGCGGCCGCGCGCGCCGCGATCGCGGGCGCGGCGCCGCCGCCGAAGGAGTGGCCGACGACGCCGAGGCGCGCGAGGTCGAGGCGGGCCCCGGACGCGCGCAGGGCCTCGAGGCCCGCCTCGACGCCGAGCCACATCGTGTCGTAGCGCGAGTGCCGCGCGCGCGCGTCGAGCGCCGGGTAGACGGGGTAGACGACGGCCGAGCCGCGGCGCGCGAGGTGCTCGAGCAGCGCGAGGTACGGCTCGGGGCCCCGCGCGCCGAACCCGTGCAGGAACACGATCACCGGCAGCGCGGGCCCGTCGGCCGTCGCGGTCGCGGGGCGCAGCCACGTGACCTTCGCGGACGGCAGCGAGGGGTTGTCGACCTCCCCGCGGACGACCGCGGGCCCCTCGAGCGGCGCGCCGAAGCCCGTCGCGGGCGGCGGCGGCGGACGCGGCGGCCCGTCGGCCGCGACCGGCCCGGCGCCGACGACGGCCGCGAAGGCGAGGGCGAGCAGGCGGAGGGCGGACGGGCGGCGCACGGTCCCCCGAGGATACCGTCCGTCGCCGGGCCGCGCGGTCAGGCGTCGTACTTCCGGGCGCTGCCCTTGAACCGCTCCACCGGGTACTTGGCCGCGTTCTTCGCGAGCTTGTCGTGGAAGGCGGCGACGAGGTCCACGCCGCGCTCGTGGGCGAGGTAGAGCAGGAACATCAGGACGTCGGCCATCTCCTCGCCGACGCGGACCTTCGCGGCGGGGTCGGCGCGGGCCGCCTCGACCTCGGCCTCGGACTTCCACAGGAACAGCTCGAGCAGCTCGCCCGCCTCGACCGCGAGGCCCATGGCGAGGTCCTTGGCCCGGTGGAACTGGGCCCAGTCGCGCGCGTCGCGGAAGCGGAGGGCCTCGGCCGCGAGCGCCGCGAGGGACGTGTCCATGGGCGCATCCTACCGCCCGTCGCCGTCGGAGGGCGGCGGGACCTGCGCGCGGTCCGCGCGCTCCCACCGCGCGCGTTGGCCGACGCCCAGCACGCGGACGCGGCCCTCCGCCCGCAGGCGCCGGAGCACCTGCCGCAGCCTCGCGTCGCCCACGCCGGGGCAGCGGGCCCGCAGGTCGCCGAGCACGAAGCTCGACGGCAGCGCCTGCAGCACCGCCACCCGCACCTGCGTCTCGAAGCCCCCGTCGGCCGCGCGCGGCGCGTAGCGGGCGAGGGCCTCGCCCGCGGCGTCGGGCAGGCTCGCGCGCGACGCGCCGGCGACCGCCGCGAAGAAGCGGTGCGCCCACACGTTGCCGAGCTTGCGGTTCCCCGCGAAGACGACCGGCACCCGCGGGTGCAGCGCCGTCAGCTCGGCCACGACGCGCAGCAGGTGCGTCCCCGGCCACTTCCCGATCCGCTTCGGGTCGGCCAGGTCGCCGTACTGCGCCTCGACCACGAACGCCGCGTGGGCGTACGCGCCGAGCTCCGCGAACTGCTGGTGCAGGCCCTTGATCTCGCCGACGTCGTTGCAGAAGTTCTCGAGCGACTTCCGCTCCACCACGGCCGCGACGCGGTCGCCGAGGACGAGCGCGTAGTCGCCCACGGGCAGGCGCCGGCGCGTCACCTGCGCCCCCGGGAACGCCCACGGGTACCGCTCCTGCAGGTCCACGACGACGTCGAGCTCCTTCGTCGGCTGCACCTCGACGCGGCCCTTCGTCCGGTGCGCGCGCGCGGCGACCTCGGTGCGCAGGAAGAGCTGCTCGTGCGGCTCGCCGCCGTCGGGCGCCGGCTTCTCGACCTTCAGCAGCTCGCACCGCTTCCGGTGCGGGCGGTCGAGCGTGATCGACAGCTTGCGCCCGATCCGCGCGAGGTGGGCCACGGGCACGCGCTCGTGCGGGGTCAGCACCTCGTCGGGGAGGAGCGTCCGCTCGCGCAGGCAGAACACGCTCGTCCCCGCGCCCGGCCACGCGTCGCGCGCGCGCACGACGACGAGCACGCGGCCGTCCTGCTCGATGCGGATCCGGTAGGGGAACCGTGGGTTCGCGGTGCGCTCGACGATCCACTCGGCGGGCATGGACGCGAGCCTATCCGGCGGGGGACCGCGAGGCCCGCGGGCCTCGCGGTCCCGACGCCGGGCCCGCCGTCAGCGACGGCCGCCGCGCGGGCCTCGCGGTCCCCGGCTCCGACCACCGCCCCGGCCGCCGCCGCTCGACGGGTTGCGGTGCGAGGGCGAACGGTGCGCGGGGCCGCCGTGCCCGCCGTGTCCCCCCGTGCCGCCGGTGCGGGGCCGCCGCCCGAGGCGCCGCCGCCGTGCGCGGGCCGCGCCGGGCCGCCGTGGTGCGGGCCGCGGGCGGTGCCGCCGCCGGCCGGGCGTCCGTGGGCCGGACGGCCGTGGCCGCCGTGGCCCGCGGCGGGATGGCCGTGCTGGGGGCGGCCGTGGGCCGGGCGCCCGTGCGCCGGGCGGCCCGGGGTCCGCTGGTCGTGGGGACGGTGCGGCCGGTCCGCGGGCGCGCGGAACCCGTGGGTCGGGCGCGACGACGGCGGGGCGACGGGCGGCATCTCGCCGCCGTCGGTCCACGGCGCGGGCACGCCCTCGGGCCGCGGGGCCGGCGGCGTCGCGGGGGCGCGGGGCGGCGCGCCGTGGGGCGCGCGCGCCGTCGGCCGGCCGTGGGCGCCGAGGTTGCGCTTGTACGGGTGGTCCTCGACGACGGGGATCCGGAGGCGGATCGCCTTCTCGATGTCGCGCAGGTACGCGTCCTCGGTCGGGTCGCAGAACGCGAGCGCGACGCCGTCGGCCCCCGCGCGCGCCGTGCGGCCGATGCGGTGGACGTAGGTCTCGGGGACGTTGGGGACGTCGTAGTTGACGACGTGGGTGATGCCCTCGACGTCGATCCCGCGCGCCGCGATGTCGGTCGCGACGAGGACGCGGGCGCCGCCCTCGCGGAACGAGCCGAGCGCGCGCTCGCGGTGCCCCTGCGACTTGTCGCCGTGGATCGCCGCGGCCCGGATGCCGCCGCCGACGAGGTTGCGCGTGACGCGGTCGGCGCCGCGCTTCGTGCGGGTGAAGACGAGCACGCGCTCGATGGCGTCGTCCTCGAGGACGTGCTCGAGGAGCGCGGGCTTGTCGGCCTTCTCGACGAAGTAGACGGCCTGGCGGACCTTCTCCACCGTCGTCGCGGGCGGCGCGACGGCGACGCGGGCGGGGTTCACGAGGATGCGGTCCGCGAGGGCCTGCGCGTCGGCCGGCATCGTCGCGGAGAAGAAGAGCGTCTGGCGCTTCGTCGGCAGCGTGGCGATGACGCGCTTGACGTCGGGCAGGAAGCCCATGTCGAGCATGCGGTCGGCCTCGTCGAGGACGAACACCTCGACGTGGCCGAGCTGCGCGTGGCGCTGCTGGACCAGGTCGAGCAGCCGCCCCGGCGTCGCCACGAGCACGTCCACGCCGCGCGCGAGCGCGTCGGTCTGGGGGCCCTGGCCGACGCCGCCGTACACGACCGCGTGGCGGAAGGGCAGGTGCCGGCCGTAGGCGGCGAAGCTCTCGCCGACCTGGGCCGCCAGCTCGCGCGTCGGGACGAGCACGAGCACGCGGACCGGGCGGCGGCCGGACGCCGGCGGCGGGGTCAGGCGGTCGAGGATCGGGAGCGCGAACGCCGCGGTCTTCCCCGTGCCCGTCTGGGCCAGCGCGAGGAGGTCGCGGCCCGCGAGCGCGTGGGGGATCGCCTGCGCCTGGATCGGGGTCGGCGCGGTGTAGCCCTCCTCGGCGAGGGCGCGGAGCAGGGGTTCTTTCAGCTGCAGGGAGGCAAACGGCATCGGGCGAGGGTACGCCGGGTCCGCAGGGGGCGGCACGGAGGACCGAGCGCCCGGGGGGAACGGGGCCTCGGCCCCCGGTCCCTCACGAGCGCGGTCGGGGCGGGAATGGTCGACGCGGGACCGCCGTTCTGTGCCCGGGTACGACCGGTCCCGAGGACCCACGGAGCCTCCGTGGCGGGCGCGGTCGGACGGACGCAGCGCTGCCTCGCAGCGTGGGAGGTACGGATGCGCGGTTGGACGACCGGGTGGGTGGCGGGATGGGCGCTCGCGTTCGCGGCGCCGGCGTTCGCGGATGCGGCGCCCGCGTCGCGCGAGGTGCAGTCGGCGGTGGACGCGTACCTCGCGTCCGCGCGGGCCGACACGAGCCTCGTGGGCGGCGCCGGGCAGGCGGGCTACGACGGCGGGTTCTGGATCCGCGGCGGCTCGTTCCTGATGAAGATCAACCTCACGCTGCAGACGCGGTGGGAGGGCTACGACTGGGACGACACGGCCTTCGAGCCCTCGCCCGGCGGCGACCTCTCGGGCTTCTCGCTGCCGCGCGCCACGCTCAAGTTCTCGGGGCAGGCGACCTGCGACGTCCGGTACTACGCCGAGCTCGAGTTCGGTCACGCCGGCATGGCCCCGATGGGCATGATGATGGAGCCCATCGAGGAGACCCACCCCGAGTGGGGCACGCTCCGCGAGGGCTGGATCGACTACACGTTCAGCGACGCGTTCGCGGTGCGCATGGGCCTCGTCAAGCTCGCGACGACGCGGCAGCTCATGACGCCTCCCGAGATGCAGCAGTTCGTGGACGTGTCCATGGCCGCGGCGTCGATCGGCTCGATGATGCCGGGCTACACCGACCGCAACCGCGACTACGGCGTGATGTTCCACGGCTCGTTCGGCTGCGACGGCGCGTGGTCGTGGCTCGCGACGATCACGAACGGCGACGGCGCGTTCCACCGCAACGTGCTCGACGGCGAGACGAACGACAACTTCGCCTACAGCGCCCGCGTCAACTGGGACGTCATCGGCCACGTCGGCTACGAGGAGTGCGCGCTCAACCACCACGAGTGCGAGTGGCGCCTCGCGGTCGGCGCGTGGGGCTTCGGCTACGCCAACGTCGTGCAGGACCAGGACCACGTCACGAAGGGCAACGAGTGGTACGCCGGCGTGGACGTCGCGGGCGGCTACGGCGGCTTCTCCTTCTGCGCGGCCTACACCTACGGCGAGCTCAAGGACGGCGACCCGGGCTACGTGGACGAGACGTCCGCCTGCTGGTGCGTGCAGGTCGGCTACCTCTTCCCGGGCACGGCCTGGGAGGTCGCGGCCCGCTACTCGCTGATCACCATGGACATGGGCACGGGCCCGGGCCAGATGACCGAGGGCGCGCACGAGATCGGCGTCGCGGTGAACTACTTCATCGACGGCCACGCCGACAAGCTGACGCTCGACGTCGCGTTCCTCTCGCCCGACGACGACGGCGAGTTCATGTTCTCGGACACGTACGCGGGCTACAACATCCTCGGCGACAGCGACGCGGTGTTGGTCCGGCTGCAGTGGCAGTTGGCGCTCTGACCCTCCCAGGCAGACGCGATCGCCCTCGCGCTCGGAGCCCTCGCGGGCTCCGGGCGCGCTTCTCTTTCCGGGCCCGCCCTCCGGCCGCGCCTCGCCCTCGGGCGGCGGTCGGACGCGGGGGTACGCGAGGCCCGGCGGCCCGCGCGCGCCGGGTCACCACTCCGCGAGCGGCACGTACGACGAGAACGCGCGGTGCTTGCGGGCCTCGGCCGTCAGCGGGTTGCCGTAGGTCGCGAGCACCGTCTTCGCGCCCGCCTCGACGATCGCCATCGCATCGCGCCGTCCCTCGCAGACGTCGAAGACCGCGACGTAGAACGCGATCACCGCGTCCACCACGGGCCCGCCCGACACGTGCTCGAGCGGCTTGACGAGCTTCTCGCGCACGAACGCCGCGCTCTTGGGGTCGCCCACCGTCGCGAGCGCCCACCCGAGGTAGACGCGCTTCAGGCTGTTCACGCCCTTGTCGGCCCGGCGCCCGAACCCGGGCGGCCCGACCTTCGTCAGGTGGTCCTCGAGGAGGCGCGCGGTCGCGGCGTCGCCCTTCGCGTGGGCCAGCCCGATCACCGCCGCGCAGCAGAGCGCCTCCGTCTTCCCCGACGACGCGCGCCGGTCGAGGGCCGCGCGCACGCGCTCCTCGAAGGGGCCGCAGCGGCCCACGGCCCGCAGCAGGTGCAGGAGCACCGCGTCGTCCTTCTCCCGGTCGAGCCGCGCGAGCAGCGGCCCGACCGCGGTCGCCGACCCGACGTGCTCGAGGCTCACCGCCGCCGTCGCCCGCAGCTCGGCGTCCTTCGCGTCGAGCATCCCCACGAGCGTCGCCACGGCCTTCTCGAGCCCCGGCCGCCCGAGCTGTCGCGCGACGTCCACGAGCGCCGGCGCGTCCTTCCGCTTCTCGAGCTCCGCCACCGCGCCCACCACCGCCGCGAAGCCGGCGCCGCTCACGTCGTCGGCGAGGAGCTTCGCGATCGCGTCGGCCCGCGCGGCCGAGGTCCCGTCGAGCACCCGCCCGACCAGGGCCGCCCGCACCGCGTCGTCGTCCGGCGGCGCCGCGCCGGCCCCGCGGGGGGCGACCCCGACGACGGTCGCGCCCGCGACCGCCAAGGCGATCGACGCGGCCCATCGACGCAACGGCTTCGACATGGGGGGGCTCCGGTCGCGACGCCCGCGACCTCCGACCGGTACCGCGGAGGCCGCCGAGGGTTTCGTCCCGCCGGGGGACGGCGGGGCCCGGTCGCCGGCGCACGGCGCGCCCGCGGCGGCCGCCGGGCCTGGCCGTCCCGAACGGGGGGCCGCCGTCGCGCCGCTCGGCCGACCGGTCAGTCGCCTTCCCACAGGCGGACGAGGTCCTCGAGCGACGAGAGCGGCAGCGCGCCGTGGCGCAGGACGACGTCGTGGAAGCCGGCGAGGGTGAACTTGGCGCCGAGGCGGCGGCGCGCGCGCTCGCGCAGCTCGGTGATCGTGCGCTGGCCGACCTTGTAGGCGAGCGCCTGGCCGGGCCAGACGATGTAGCGGTCCACCTCGTTGGCGACGTCGCTCTCGGGGCCGGCCTTGATGCGCTTGAGCACGTCCATGGCCTGGCCGCGCGACCAGCCGAGCGCGTGCATGCCGGTGTCGACGACGAGGCGCGCGGCGCGCCAGGCCTGCGCGGCGAGCATGCCGAGGCGGTCGAGCGGGCCCGTGTAGGCGCCCAGCTCGTCGGCGAGCCGTTCGGTGTAGTGGGCCCAGCCCTCGACGTAGGCGGTGAAGCGGCCGTGCTTGCGGAACTCGGGGAGGCCGTCGAGGTCGAGCGCGAGCGCGATCTGGAGGTGGTGGCCGGGCACCGCCTCGTGGAACGACAGCGCCTCGAACTCGAACGTGGGCCACGTGTCGGGGTCGCGCGTGTTGGCGTAGAAGACGCCGGGCCGCGAGCCGTCGAGCGCGGGCGGGAAGTAGTACGCCGCGGGGGCGTCCTTCTCGCGCCACGCCTCGAGGGGGCGCACCTCGTAGCCGCGCGACGGCAGCCGGCGGAACACCTCGGGCAGCCGCGCGTCCATGCGGCGGCAGATCGAGCGGTAGCGCTCGAGGACCTCCTCGCGCGTCGCGAGGCGGTGGCGGCGGTCGCGGCCGACGAGGTCGAGGAAGCTGCGCAGGTCGCCCGCGTGCCCCTCGGCCCGCGCGATCGCGAGCATCTCGGCCTCGTTCTTCGCGAGCTCCTCGACGCCGATCTCGTGGACGCGCTCCGGCGTCAGCGTCGTCGTCGTGTGGCGGCGGACGGCGAAGCGGTACGCCGCGTCGCCGCCGGGGATCGCGCTGACGCCGACGGCGTGGCGCGCGCGGCCGGCGTACTCGCCCTCGAGGAACTGCAGGAGGCGCGCGTACGCGGGCCGCACGTGCGTCTCGGCGGCCTCGACGAGCGCCGCGGCCGCGCGCGCGCGGTCGGTGTCGCTCCACGTCGAGGGGAGGCGGCCGGCCGCCTGGCCGAACGCCGTCTCGGCGAGCGGCGTCGCGACGATCGCGCGCAGCTGCGCGAGGACGCGCTGGTACGCGACGACCGGGGCCACGCGCCCCGACGCGAGGCCCGCGCGGAGGTTGGCCTCGTGGTCGCCGAGCGCCTTCCCGACCGCGGCGTACCGGCGGACGAGGGCCTCGGCGTCGGAGGGCTCGCGCAGGGGGTGCCGCTCGGCGACCTCGAGGAGCCCGAGGTGGGGGCCCGCGAGCGGGTCGAGGGCCCACTCCCAGCCGCGGTGCCGGAGCTCCTCGACGGACTCCGTCAGGATCCGGTGGAGGATCGTGCGCGTGATGCGGTCCTCGCCGACGAGCCCGTCGGGCGGGATCTGCTCGAGCCGCGCGCGGTGCGCCTCCCACCGGGCCGCGCGTCGGGCGCGGGCGCCGTCGTCGTCCTCGTCGAGGCGGTCGAGGCCGCGGGGGATGCCGAGCGCCGTGCAGGACTGCGGCGACTCGTCGAGCGACGTCTCCCAGTGCTCCGCGGCGAGGGCCGCGAGGGCCCGGGAAGCGTCAGCGGGATCGACGGCGGGGGTGTCCATGGAGCGGCCCGGGCGACAGCGAGGCGGGATGCTACTCCCTCGCGGGCGCGGCACCGCGCTTCCTCGGGCGACCGCCGCGGCCGCGTCAGGCGGCGGCGCCCCCCGCGTGCGCGCGCGGGCCCGCGTCCGCGACGCGGCCGCCGTCGACGTGGAGCGTCCGGCCCGCGCCGCGCCCCGGGAACCGCGTGCCGTCGCCCGCGACGAGCTCGGCGCGGGCGTCGAGCGTGACGTCGAACGCGCCCTCGAGGTCGAGCTCGACGTCGCCGCGGACGACCTCGAGGGCCACGCCGTCGCCGCGGAGCTCGAGGGTCCCGGGGGCGTCGGGGGTGCCGGACGGCCGCGCCGCCCCGACGAAGACCCGCAGGTCGGGGCTCGGGACCCGGACGGTCCCGGTCCCGGCGAAGGCATAGGCCACCGCCGCCGTGACGCGGACCCGCACCTCGGCCCCCGTGCCGAGCCGCGCCACGACGGCGCCGCGGCCGCGCAGCGCGACGGCGCCCCGGGCGATCACGCGCGGGCGGGCACGCAGGATGGGGTCGGTCACGTCGGAGGTCATGGGACTCGAGGGTTGGAACCCGCCGCGCCCCCGTCGGTGCCGCCCACCGGGGGGCTTCGGGCCCCATCCCCACACCCCCGGGGGGACCGGGGGCCCCTCGGGGCCTCCGGCCCGCCCCGGCCCGCGCCGCCCGCGTCGCGCAGTTTCCGCGCAACGCGGTCCCGCGTCGCGGTCGATAGGAACGGAGCCTCGGCGCGGAGCGAAGACGTGCGGATCCTCCTGGCGGACGACGACGCTCCCACGCTCCACGTGCTCGAACGCCTCGTGCGCAGCGCCGGCCACGCGCCGCTGCTCGCGCACGACGGCGAAGAGGCGTGGGCGGCGTTCCAGCGCGAGCCCGTCGAGTGCGTCGTGACCGACTGGGGCATGCCGAACCGCAGCGGCGTCGACTTCTGCCGCGCGATCCGGACCGCGAAGGACCGCTCGTGGGCCTACGTCGTGCTGCTGACCGGCCGCACGGAGAAGGCCGACGTGCTCGAGGGCATCGCGGCCGGCGCGGACGACTTCGTCACGAAGCCGTTCGACGCCGACGTGCTGCGCGCCAAGATCCACGCGGCGGGCCGCGTCCTCGAGCTCGAGCGCAGGCTCCGCGACCGCGTCAAGGACCTCGAGGTCGCGCTCGCCGAGGTGAAGACGCTCCGCGGCCTCATCCCGATCTGCATGTACTGCAAGAAGGTCCGCGACGAGGCGGAGGCGTGGCAGGCCGTCGAGCACTACGTCGCGCACCACTCCGACGCGGTCTTCAGCCACGGCGTGTGCCCGACCTGTTACGTCGAGGTCGTGGACCCGATGCTCCAGTCGGTCCGCGATCGCGCCGGCGCCACGCGCCCCGACTGACGTCGCGGCGGCGCCGCGGCCCCGGTCGGCGGGAGGGGCGCCGCGAGCTCGGGTCCGCGTGCGCCGCCCGGCACCGGGCCGCGCCCGATGGGGCGACGCCGCACGGGTCGCCTCGTGGGCGCTGCGCGCGCCGTCGATCGCGGTCCTGCGTCCGGGATCCGCACCCGGAGGGTCGCGCGTTCGGTCCGCCCGGTCGCCGCGCGTGAACGCGCGGCGACCGAGCGCAGATGGAGCGGGCGAACGGATTTGAACCGTCGACAACCACCTTGGCAAGGTGGTGCTCTACCAACTGAGCTACGCCCGCATGCCCGGCAGAGTAGGTCGGCCCCCCGCGGTCGTCAAGCGGACCCGCCACCGTGCCCCCGACCGGATCGGCCGACCTCGTTCGGTCGCTGTTCTTCCCGCCGTCCGGGCCCCGATCAGCGCCGCAGCGCCTTGAGCGCCTCCGCCGCCACCAGCAGCCGCAGGCGCGCGCCGGCCTCCGCGGGCCCGCGCCGGTCGGTCTCGACGACCGCGAACCCGCCCTTGCCCAGCTCGATCGAGGCCGCGGGCGCGCCGGTGAGGTACGCCGCGAGGCGCGAGAGGTGCGGCTCGTGCCCGACGAGCCACCGCACGACCGCGGCCCCTTCCCCGGGACGCGAGGCCCGGCGGCCGGCGGGCCTCGCGTGCCCCTCGCCGTGGGCCGCGGTCGGCGGGGGCGTGTCGAGCAGCGCGCGCACGATCCGGTCCGGGGCCGCGTCGGGCGCGAGCGCGGCCGTGGGCACCCGGCGCACGTCGGCGCCGACCGCGGCCGTCGCGACGTCCGCGGTCTCGAGCGCGCGCGCGAGCCGGCTGGTGAACACGTCGCGCGGCACGAGGCCGAGGTGGACGAGCGCCTTCCCCGCGCGCCGGCTCTGCTTGCGTCCCTTGGCCGACAGCGGGCGGAGGGCGTCGCGCTCGGGCGACGCGAGCGCGTCGCCGGCGTCGCCGTGGCGGAGCAGCACGAGGACGGTGGGCGGGGCGGCGGCGGTGCGGGCCATGGGCGGGTCCTCGACGCGGGAGGGGGGCGAACCGGTCGACCGTGAGCCTATCGCCATCGCCTCCCGGGAGCGCGGCCCGCCTCGCATCGGCCGCGCCGGGCTCGCGACGGGCACGTGGGCCGGTCGCCGGGTCCGTACACTGCGGCGATGGACCCGACGCTGCTCGCCGTCGTCTTCCTCGCCGTCATGGCCGTGGCGCTCGGGTGCTTCGTGCTCGCGTGGAGGCACCGCCGCGCCACGCCGCGGCACGTGCGCTTCGCCGTCGCGGGCACGCTCGTCGACCTCACGGGGACCGTCGTCGTGCTGCTCACGCACCGCGTGCTGGGCTGGCACGTCCCGGCCCACGACGCGACCGTCGCGCTCGTCCACCGGACGTGCGCCTACGCCGTGACCGCGCTGCTCCTCGTGCAGGCGGTCGGCGGCGCGCGACGCTGGCCGATCCACAAGCGGCTCGGCCTGCCGTTCCTCGTGCTCTACGCGGTCACGTACGCCCTCGCGGTCGTGGCGTACGCGCCGCGGTGACGCGCGGGGCCCGGCTCACTTCGCGAAGCGGTCCTTGCGCTGCAGGAGCTTCGAGACCAGGTCGGCCCCGGGGCCCCTGAGCTGGGCGGCCTTCACGGCGAGGGCGGCGGCGTAGAAGGGGTCGCGGAGCCGGTGGGCCCACGCGTACGCGGCGAGCATCTCCTTCAGGTGCTCGTCCTTCTTCTCGCCGTTGAACGCGGCCTGGGCCAGGGTCGCGACGGACGCGGCGTCCACCTCGGACCAGCGCAGCTCCATGGGCCCCGCGTCGGTCTTCACCTGCGGGCCGGCCGACGAGAAGCCCTGGATGACGCCCTTGCCCTTCGGCGTCTCGACGACGCGCCGGTCCGCCGGCACCGTCGTCACCTCGCGCTCGAGCGCGGCGAAGAACCCGGTGAGCGACGTGAGCAGCGCGCGCCAGAGCTCGAGCTCCTGGGTGAGCTTGCGGTCGGGGTCCTCGATCGTCAGCGGCAGCAGCCGGAGCGCCTCGTCGTAGCGCTTCGTCTCCACGGCGGCCTCGACCTGCACGCGGACGACCTCCCACGCGGCGCGCGCGGTCTCGACCTCGGACTTCGGCGCGAACTTCTTCTCGGGGTGCGGGTGGATCTCGCCCTTCTCGATCCCCTCGGCCCGGCGCTTCGCCTCCTTGCCCTGGTCCGTGATCGGCCACGACCGCGCGAACGAGCGGTACTTGCGGGCGACCGCGGCGGCGTCGGCCTCGTTCTCGCGGGCGAACTTCAGCGTGGCCTCCCACTCGCCCTCCATCTCCTTCTGCTTGGCGGCCGCCTCCGCCGCCTTGCGCGCCGCGCGCTGCTCCGCCGTCTCGACCGCGGGGGTCGGGGGCGTCGCGGGGGCGGGCTCGGTGCCGCCGGGCGCCGGCGTCGGCGGCGTCGAGGGGACGGGGTCGCCGCCGCCGGCGACGGGGGACGGCGTCGCGGGGTTCGGCGTCGGCGAGGGCGCGGGGCCGCCGCCCTTCTTGACCAGCAGCAGGACCACGATCGCGAGGAGCACCGCGCCGCCGACGAGGATCAGCGGGGCCGCGCTGTTGGCCCGCGCGCGGGCCGCGGCGTTGCGGTGGTGCCGCGCCTTGCGCGGCTTCAGCCGCACCTGCGCGACCAGCTCGGCGCCGCCGATCCGGTCGATCGTCGCGATCACCTCGTCCGCGCTCGTGCGCATGAGCGGGTCGCGCTTCGTCATCCCGCGCACGAGGTCGCACAGCGGCGCGGCGAGGCCCTTCACGGCCTTCTCGGGCTGCAGCGGCTTCGCCGCCACGTGCGACGCGAGGATCTCCTTCACCGACTGGCCGGCGTACGGCGGCGAGCCCGTCAGCAGGTGGTAGAGCGAGATGCCGAGGCTGTACACGTCGCTCGCGGGCTCGACGGGCTTCGCCTCGCAGGCCTCGGGCGCCATGTAGTGCGGCGTGCCGATGCGCTCCGCGGCGAGGCTCGAGTTGGCCTGCGTGGCGAGGCCGAAGTCGACGACCTTGACGGTGCCGTCCTCGAGGATCACGAGGTTCTGCGGCTTCACGTCGCGGTGGATGATGCCCTTGGCGTGCGCGGCCTGGAGGCCCGCCATGGCCTGCCGGACGATGCGCAGCGCGTCCTGCGGGTCGACGCGGCCGCCCTCGGCCGCGAGGTACTCGAGGACGTCCTCGCCGTCGAGGAGCTCCATCACGATGCCGCGCGCGTCGCCGTCGCCGACGACGTCGTAGATCTTGAGGACGTTCGGGTGGTCGAGCCGCGCGATCGCGCGGGCCTCCGCCTCGAACTTCGCGACGACCTCGGGGAACTTCAGGATCTCGGGCAGCAGGATCTTGACGGCGACGTCGGTGCCGAGGCCCTCGTGGTGCGCGCGGTAGACCGTCGCGGTGCGGCCCGCGCCGATCTTCTCGAGGATCTTGCAGCGTCCGATCGTGCGGCCGAGGAACGGGTCCGGCCCCTTCGCCGCGGCCGCGTTCGGCGCCGGCTTCGCGACGACGGGCGTCGCGGGCTTCGCGGGCACGGGCGCCGCGGGCTTCGCCGGCACCGGCGCGGGCGTGGTCGCCGCCGGCGCGGCGGCGGGCGCGGGTTTCGCCGGGACGGGCGCGGGCTTCGCGGCCGCGGGCACCACCGGCTTCGCGGGGACCGGGACGGGCGCGACGGGCTTGGCCGGCACCGGCGCCACCGGCTTCGCCGGGACCGGGACGACCGGCCTCTGCGGCACGGCCCCGGCGGGGCGCACGGGCTTCGGGTCGTCGGGGCGGTCGCGACGGTCGTCGGTCATGGAGTCCCGGGGAACGGGGGGGCGTCGCCCGCCACGGTACACGGGCCGAAGCCCCGCCGCACCGGACCACCGTCCCGGGCCCCGCGCACGCGTCTATACTCCCGGTACGTGCATCGCGTCGTCGAACATCGACGAGGCTTTCCCTGCGCGAGACGCGCAGGGCCCCTCGCTGGCGACCGGTGCCGTACGTCGGACGCCGACGCCGCGCTCCCGTAGCCGGCGACCGGCGGCCGACCGACCCGCAGGTCCGGCCGTGGAAGACCCTCTTCCCGGCCGCCTGCGGGCAACGCCGCGCCCCGGCCCGTTCGGCGCGCGCGCCCCCGGGCTCCATCGCGGTCCGCAGTCCGCAGTCCGCAGTCCGCGGTCCGCCGGCCCCGTGGGACCGATCCGTGCCTCCGGGACCGCGAGGCCCGCTGCGTCGCGGGTCGTGACGGCGGAGGGGCTCGCGGACCGCGGTCGCCGCGGCCGCCGGGCCTCGCGGTCCCCCGCGACCGGCCGCGCGTCCCGGGCCCGCGTCAGCCGAGCTCGAGCTGGCGCTTCGCGTCCACGACGTCGCGGTCGATGCGGTCCACGGCCTCGCGCAGCGTCTCCTGCACGGGGTCGCCGCGCGGGATCGCGTGGAACACCTGCCGCAGCAGCTGGATCGTCATGCGGAACGTGCGGACGAGGTCGCCGGCCGCGAGGTTGCCCATGCTCTCGAGGACCGCGAACGACTCGCCCTCGGCCCACGCCTGCGCGATGCCGAAGATGAGCGGGTCGATGCCGCGGATCGGGTCGACGATGCCCGCGCGGCGCTCGTCGGAGCGGAAGCGGTCGAGGCGCTCGCGCACGGTCTGGAACCCGCGGGTCGAGCGCGTGGGCGGGTCGGCCTCGTCCGACGGGCGCGCGGAGTAGACGAGGGCGGCGAAGAGCATCACGGCCTCGACCGCGTCGCAGCGCGCGAGGAACCCCGACTCGTAGGCCTCGGCGCACGCGATCTCGTAGCCGGAGACGCGCGCGGTCATGCGGCCCTTGCGGGTGAGGCCGCGGCGGTCGAGGTAGCGGTGGGCCTCGAGGACCTCGAGCCGGGCCTGGATGGCGCGGCCCGCGGCGGAGACGGCCTGGGGGAGCGTGCTCTCGGGGCGCTTGCGGCCCCAGCCCGCGTGGAACCGCGCGAAGGAGCGCCGCCACGCGTCGGCCACGCGGTCGCCGATGCGGTCGTAGAGGTTGAGGATCGTCGCGTAGTCGAGGTTGAAGCGGCTGCGCACGGGCTCGGGGGTGCCGTGCTGGAGCCGCTCGAGGTCGCGCCAGTCCACGTTGCGCGCGTCGAGGATCGCGAAGACGTGGCCGACCTTGTCGAGGCCCTGGCGGCCGGCGCGGCCCGCCATCTGGCCGTAGTCGCGGACCGAGAGGGGGACGACCTCGACGCCGTCGAACTTGCGGAGCGCGTGGAAGCAGACGGTGCGCGCCGGCATGTTGACGCCGAGCGCGAACGTCTCCGTGGCGAACAGGAGGCGCACCTCGCCGGTGGTGAAGAGCCGCTCGACGATCTCCTTGTCGATCGGGAGCATGCCGGCGTGGTGGAAGAGGACTCCGCGCGAGCAGAGCCGGCGCAGCTCGCGCACGCTCGGGTTGTCGGCGACCTGGTACCGCGCGGCGAGGTCGTCGAACAGCGCGAGGAGGCGGTCGCGCGTGGCGTCGTCGAGGAGGTCCATGCCCGCGTGCGCGCGGGCGAGCGCCTCGCACTCGCGGCGGCTGAAGACGAAGTAGAGCGCGGGCAGGAGGTCGCGGTCGCGGAGGTAGGACAGCAGCTCGCGCGGGGCCGCGAGCAGCGCGTCGTCCTCGGGGAGCCGGCCGCGCCGCCCGCGGACGCGGGGCTGGCGGCCGCGCCGCGACCAGGCCTCGGCCTCCTCGGCCTTGCGCACCTCGTCGACGCCGCGCGGGCCCTTGAGCGGCACCCACACCTTGTGGACGAGCGGCACCGGCCGCTCGAGCTCGGTCACGACCTCGACGGCGCTCCCGCGGACCTCCTCGATCCAGGCGGCGAGCTCCTTCACGTTCGGCACGGTCGCGGAGAGCGCGACGATGCGGACGTGGGGCGGCGCGTAGAGGATCGACTCCTCCCACACCGTGCCGCGCTCGAGGTCGTCGAGGTAGTGGACCTCGTCGAACACGACGAAGTCGACGGCGGCGAGGCGCTCGGGCGACTCGAAGATCGTGTTGCGGAAGATCTCCGTCGTCATGATCAGGAGCGGCGCCTCGCCCTGGATCGTGACGTCGCCGGTCATGATGCCGACGCGGTCGTCGCCGTAGGCCGCGCGGAAGTCGCGGTACTTCTGGTTCGAGAGCGCCTTGATCGGCGACGTGTAGACGATGCGCCGGCCGTCGGCCAAGGCCTCGGCGATGGCGACGTCGGCGACGAGGGTCTTGCCGGCGCCCGTCGGGGCGGCCACGACGACGCTCTTGCCGTCGAGGATCGCCTGGGCGGCGCGCGCCTGGAACGGGAAGAGGCGCTTCCCGCGGAAGGTCCAGACGCCGTCGACCTTCTCGGCGCGGGCGGGGGCCGGTTCGGCCATCGCCGGATCCTACCGGACGCCGGGACCTCCGGCGCGACGGATCCGCGCGGGGGCCGGTAGAATCCGCGGCGATGTCGTCCCCCCGCGCCCCGGTCCGGTCCGTCGTGGCCCTCGCCGTCCTGCTCGCCGCGGCCCCGTTCGGCGGGTGCCAGGGCGGCCCGCCGAGCCTGCCCGGGCTCTCGGCCCTCAAGACCGACAAGGACCTGACCTTCGCGCAGGTGCAGTCCGTGAGCGTCGGGCTCTCGGCGGCGCAGGTCCGCGACGGGTTCGGCGAGCCGCAGCGCGCCAACCGGCGCGCCGACGGCACGTTCGAGCGGATGGAGTACCCCGCCCTCGACGCGAAGGGCGGCAAGAACCGCCTCGTGCTCGACTTCGACGCGCGCGAGCGCCTCGTCCAGAAGACGTTCACCGGGCAGGTGCTCCGGCCGTGACCCCCGCCGCGCGCCGGGAGAGGGGACGCCTCGGGCCGCGCGCCGCGCGGGCCGCCGCCGTCGTCGCGCTGCTCCTCGCGGGCGCCGGCGTCGCGTCGGGCCGCGGCGACGCGCCGTCGAAGGGCGCCCCCGCGGCGCCGCCGCCGGTCGAGGGCCAGCAGACCGTCGAGCTCGTGGCCGTGGACAACATGAAGCTGGCCGCCACGTACGCGGCCAACGGCGCGAAGGAGGGGTCCCCGGCGCTGGTCCTCGTCCACGGCGAGGGGGAGGTCCGCGGGTCGTTCGCGCCGCTGCACCGCGCGCTCGCCGAGCACCGCGTGCCGTGGCTCGCCCTCGACCTGCGCGGGTACGGCGACAGCCGGAAGGGCGCGGGCGACGACCTCGGGCCGCGCGCCGCGGCGGGCGACGCGACGCTCCAGGCGTCCATGTCGGACGACGTGTGGGCGGCCGTCCGCTGGCTCGTGGACGTCAAGAAGCACGACCGCGCCCGCATCGGGATCATGGCGTCGAAGCTCGGCGCGTCGGCGGCGCTCAAGGCGGCCCGCGAGCACAAGGGCGACGTCGCGTGGCTGGCGCTCCTCACCCCGGCGACGACCTACGCGGGCCTCGACACCGTCGCGGACACGAAGGACCAGCACGGCCCCATGGAGCTGTGGTTCTTCTCGTCGGTGGACGACATGAACGTCCTCGAGAAGAAGGGGCCGCGGCACCTGCTCTACGTGGCCGAGCACGCGCGCAACGCCCCGTCGGGCACGCCCTTCGACGAGCGGATCAAGCGTCGCCGCGGCGTGCCGCCGCACCTGCGCGCGTTCCGCGAGACCGGGATCCCCGGCACCGCGATGTTCGCCGGCGTCGCGCAGCTCGACGTCTGGCTCGCGGGGTTCTGGGCCCGCGCGCTCTCCACCTACCCCCACCCGGTCCTCTTCGACGGGTCCGTCGACGTGAAGGGCGACTACGCGGACACCGAGTGGGCGTCGGGGACGGAGCTGCGCGACGGCGCCGGCTCGACGTGCCGCGTGCTGCGGTGGGGCCGCCGCGTGATGGTCGGCGGCGCGCTGCCGAAGGACGCCACCTCCATCCGGCTGCGCGTCCACGGCACGCGCGGCGACCGCCAGCGCGCCGGCCAGTTCGCCCGCATCGACTACCCGTCCGGCATGGTCACGTCCGCGCCGATCGTCCGCGGGTTCGGCCGCGCGCCGCCGACGGACTGCACGGCGCTGGTGCTCCAGCCCGAGGAGATCCCGCAGAAGGACGGCTCCATCGAGTACGGCGACCCGTCCTTCGAGGTGGAGTTCCGCCTCCCCGAGGTCGGCGGCACGGGTCCCTACGAGATCCGGATCGCCTTCGCCCTCACGCGCGGGGGCCGCGATCCGGTCGACGCGCCCGGGTACGACGAGAACGACCCGAAGACGTGGACGCTCCTTCCGGACCTCCTCGAGGGGACGGGGATCCCCTACCTGCCGCCGACCGACGGCGCCCCCGCTGGGGACGCCGGACGGGACACGCCGGACGGGCCCCTCGATCCGAAGTAGGGCCCCTGGATCCGAAGGTGGGCTTTTGCATCCGACGGTGGGCCCCCGACCCGACGGCGGGTCGCGGCCGCGCGGGCCTCGCGGTCCCCGGCGGTGATTGCGGAATACAACCACAACGCAAGGCCCGTTCGCCGTCGCTTCGCACACTTTTGACTCGACAGAAAATGGCCCTGTGGTCGAATCCTGCCCCGGCACGGCAGCCTTCGTGCCCCGAGCAACCCCGCACTTGCTGCAGCGATCGAGAACGTCGGAGACCGGCGCCCGCGCGACGACGCGCGTCACGGCGGAGGCTTCCTCCCCCGCCCCCGGCCGCCTCCGCCGCCTCCCTCGAGCCGACGCGCGCGGTGTCGCGGCCCCCGCTCGGGTCCCCTCCTCGGACATCCTGCGATCCTTCGCCGGATGCCCCTCCATCGGGCCGCTCGCGGCCTCGTCCCGCGTGGGGTCTCTCGATCAGGTCGCCGCAGGACGCTGAGAAGCAAGTCATGGGCAAGCGGATCTATTGTGGAAACCTCTCGTTCCGGGCGACGGAAGACGACGTCCGGGAGCTGTTCTCGCAGTACGGAGAGGTGACCGACGTGCACCTCGTGATCGACCGGGAGACGGGCCGCTCGCGCGGTTTCGCCTTCGTCGAGATGGCCACCGACCAGCAGGCGGCGGCCGCGGTCCAGGCGCTGGACGGCTACCGGCACCAGGAGCGCAACCTCAAGGTCAACGAGGCGCAGCCCCGTGAGGCCCGTGGCGGCGGCGGTGGCGGCGGCTACGGCGGCGGCGGGGGTGGTGGCTACGGTGGGGGCGGCGGCGGCGGCTACGGCGGCGGCGGCGGTGGTGGCGGCTACGGTGGCGGCGGCGGCGGTGGCCGCGGCGGTCGCGGTGGCGGCGGCTACGGCGGCGGTCGTGGCGGCGGCGGCGGCGGCAGCCGCGACGAGTACTAGTCCCACGCGACCCGCGTGAGTCTCCGAGGCCCCGGCGGCACGTCCGCCGGGGCCTCGTTCGTCGATGGGGCCGCACGCGGGCCGCGGGGACCCGTGCGGCCCGACGCCCGCCGCGTCGCGCCGCGGCCCACGTCGACGCGGGGCTGACACCAATTGGCGGTTGCGGACCGGAGCCCGAGGGAGAATCGCCCGCGTGCCGCTCCTCGAACTCCACGACGTCGTCGCGGGCTACGGCCCCGTCCCGACCCTCGACGGGCTGGCGCTCGCGGTGGACGCCGGCACCGTCGTGGCGGTGGTCGGCCGCAACGGCGCCGGCAAGACGACGCTGCTGCGCGCCGCCGCCGGGCTGCTGCGCCCGCGCCGCGGCCGCGTGACGGTGGACGGGCACGACCTCGCGACGCTCTCCGTCCGCGCGGCGGCCCGGCTCGTGTCCGGTGTCCCGCAGGACGACGCCGTCGAGGCGCCGTTCCGCGTGCGCGAGGTCGTGGCGCTCGGCCGCCTCGCCCACGTGTCCCCGTGGCGCGCGCCCGGCGCGGCCGACGACGCCGCGGTCGCCGACGCGCTCGCGGCCACCGACCTCGTCGCGCTCGCCGACCGGCGCGTCGACGCGCTCTCGGGCGGCGAGCGCCGCCGCGTCGCCGTCGCGCGGTGCCTCGCGCAGGGCGCGCCGCTCCTCCTCCTCGACGAGCCCACGGCCCACCTCGACCTCGGCCAGGAGGCCCGCCTCCTCGCCGTCGTGCGCCGCCTCGCGCGCGAACGCGGCCGCGCGGTCGTCGCCGCGCTGCACGACGTCAACCTCGCCGCCGCCTTCGCCGACCGCGTCCTCCTCCTCGACGCGGGCCGCGTCGTCGCCGACGGCCCGCCCGCCGACGTCCTCACGGCGTCGCGGCTCTCCGCGCTCTTCGGCCTCCCCCTGCGCGTCGTCGCCGACCCGGAGCGCGGCGTGCCGATCGTCGTGCCGGGAGCGGCCCCGTGAGCCGGGCGGGCCTCGCGTCCCGGGCGCGCGACCTCGCGCGGCGAGGGAGCCTCCTCCGGGCGACGGGGGTCCTCCTCGCCGCGGCCCTCGGGTCGGGCGGATGCGGCGAGGGACCGCGAGGCCCGCGCGCCGCCGGGCCCGTCGCGCCGACGCGCGTCGTCACGGACTGCGCCGGCGCGAAGGTCACGTTGCCCGCGACGGTCGGCCGCATCGTCACGACCGCGCCGGGCCTGACCGCGCTCGTGGTCGCGCTCGGCCACGGCGCCGCGCTCGTCGGCGTCTCCGACCAGGACCCGCGCACGGGCGCGCTCGCCGACCTCCCGCGCCTGCCCGTGTACCCGTCGGTCCCCGCGGAGGCGGTCGCGGTGCTCGAGCCGGACCTCGTGCTCGTCGACCGCGTGCTGTCGGGCCGCGACGCGGAGGCGCTGCGCGCGCGGTTCCCGCAGACCTTCGTCACCGACGCCTCGCAGACCCTCGACCGGCTGCGCGAGACGTTCCTCCGCGTCGCCGACGCGCTCGACCGCCCGCGCCTCGGGCAGGACCTCGCGGCCGAGCTCGACGACGCGCGCCGACGCCATCGCGTCGAGGGCCGCCCGCGGGTGCTCGTGCTCGGGCAGGTCGAGCCGCTGCCGCCGTACGCGATCGGCCCGCGCGGCCTCCTCGGCGACATGGTCGCGTCCGTCGGCGGCGAGAACGTCGCGTGGGACCTCGGCCTGCCGTCGGGGCCGATCGCGTCGGAGGTCGTGCTCGCGCGGCGCCCACAGTGGATCCTCCACACCGGCGGCACGTTCCCGGACGCGCTGCGGACCGCGTGGGCGTCGGTCCCCGCGGTGGCCGACGGCCGGATCGCCGACGTCGGCGACGACGACTTCATGCAGGGCGGCCCGCGCACGGCCCGCGCGCTGGCGCGGCTCGCGGCGCTCCTCGGCGGCGCGCCGTCCGACGCGCCGAGGGCCCCGCGATGACGCGCCCCGGCCTCGCGCGCGGCCTCGGGCTCGCGCTCCTCTTCGCGCTCCTCGCGTGCGTCGTGAACCTGTTCGTCGGGCGCGCGCGCCTGCCGGTCGGCGACGTGCTCGCGGCGCTCTTCGGCGGCGACGTCTCGCCGACGGTGGACGCGATCGTGCACCTCGACCGCGTCCCGCGCATCGCGCTGGGCCTCGCGGTCGGCGCCGCGCTCGCGCTCGCGGGCACGTTGTTCCAGGCGCTGCTGCGCAACCCGCTGGCCGACCCGTACATCGTGGGCGTGGGCCCGGGCGCGCTCCTCGGCGCCGCGGTCGCGGGCGCCCTCGGCTTCGTCGGGCGGACCGTCGCGGGGCTCTCGGCCGCCGCCGCGGGCGCGTTCGCCGGCGCCGTGCTCGCCGCGCTGCTCGTGCTCGGCGTCGCCGGCCGGCGGGGCCGCGACGCGAGCGCGCGCCTCCTGCTCGCGGGCGTCGCCGTCGGCTCGTTCGTCACCGCCGTCGCGACGTGGGCCCTCTACGTCGAGAACGAGTCGTGGCAGGACGCGGTCCGCTGGCTGCTGGGCAGCCTCGCGTACGCCGACGGCGCGCGCATCCGCCTCGCCGCGCTCGCGACGGGCTCGCTCGCGCTCCTCGCGTGGCTGCGCGCGCGCGACCTCGACGCGCTCGCGCTCGGCGAGGAGGCCGCGCGGCTCACGGGCGTCGACGTGACGCGCACGGTCTTCGGCCTGTCGGCCGCCGCGTGCCTCCTCGTCGCCGCCGCCGTCGCGACGGCGGGCCTCGTCGGCTTCGTGGGGCTCGTGGTCCCGCACGCGGCGCGTCGCCTCGTCGGGCCGGGCCACCGTCGCCTCCTGCCGGTCGCGGCGCTCCTCGGCGGCGGTCTCCTCGTGGCCGCGGACGCGATCGCGCGCTCCGCCCGGACCGAGGTCCCGGTCGGCGTCGTGACGGCGCTCCTGGGCGCGCCCGTCTTCGCGTTCCTCCTCCGTCGGCAGTCCTCCTCCCGTTGACGCGAGGCGCGCGGACGGCCGCGGCGCCCGGCGGTACGCTGGCGGCATGGGACGCCGAGGCCCTCGCTGGCGGTGGTCGCTCGTCGCGCGCGCGGCGCTCGCGGCGCTCGGCGGCGTCGTGGCCGCCCCGGCGCGGGCGGCGGACGGCACCGGCTCCGTGACGGTCCACGTCCGGTCGGTGTCCGACGACTTCCATCGCACGCCGGGCCTCGTCACGTTGCTCCTGCCGCGCGACCTCGGCCCCTCGCGGGTCGTCCGGACGCTCGAGCCCACGGTGACGTTCGAGCGCGTCCCGGCCGACGTCCCGCTGGCGGTGCGCGTGACCTGCCACGCGCTGGGGTGGCCCGACCAGGACGTGGTGCGCCCCGTGCGCGTCGAGCCGGGCGCGACCGTGCGGGTCGAGGCGTGGCTCCCACAGCGGCTCCGGTGGATCCGGCTCATCGATGTGGCGAGCGGGGAGAGCCTCCCGATGGAGCGGGTGGCGGGAGACCTCCACGCGTCGCCCCGCGCGTCGTCGGACTCGGTGCCGCCGTCCGACGTAAGCGACCGGCTCTCGCTCGGGGCGCCCTGGTTCTGGCGCAGTTCGACCGCCGCCCTGCCGGACCGAGGATGGGTCGGGTGGCGCGGGAACGGAGCGGAGCCGCTCGCGGGGTGGGCGCCCCTCCTCGCGGACGCGACCGAGGTGCGGATCCCGCTGCGCCCACCGCGACAGCTCCAGGGCCGGGTCGTCGACGAGGACGGTCTGCTCCTCGAGGGCGTCCGGGTCAGCGGCTTCGCGAGTCGGACCGGCGAGGACGGCGCGTTCACGCTGCCGATGGGCCGCTCGTCGCCGTGGTCCCCCGAGGCGACGAGAGTGGAGGGTGAGTCCGTCGCCTACGACCTTCCCGACGACGTCGGGCCCGCCCGGGACCTCCTGCTGCCGACCCGGACCTTCGCCGTCGTCCGGGTCGTCGACCTCGAGTCGGAGCTGCCCCTGGCCGCCGCGCGGGTCTCGGCGGTGGTGCGACGGCGCGCGCCGGTCGCGTCCGACGCGCCGCTGCCCGGCGCGGCGGTGGACGTCCCCTTGGACGAGCGCGGCACCGCGCGGCTCCCGGTCGCGCCCGGCGACGTGATCGACCTCGTCGTCGAGGCGCCGGGGTACGGGCGCGGCACCGCGACCGAGGGGCGTCGCGGCACGGGCGCGGTGGGCTCCGTGAGCGGCGACCTCGGCCCCGCGTTCGTGAAGGGGACGTCGCGCCCGTTCGCGTTGCGGCTTCGACGGGGGCGCGTCGTGAAGGGCGTCGTCGAGCTCGAGGGCGGACGCGCGGAGGGCCTCGCGGTCGGGGTCGGGTCGCCCGAGGAGGGCGAGGCGGGCGCATCGTTCGCCCACGTCCAGCCGTCCGGGGCGTTCGAGCTCGCGGCGCCGGGCCGCGCGTCGCGGTTGTCGGTGGACGCGCCCGGGTTCGACGGGGGCGCGGTGACGCTCCCCCGCGCGACGGCCCGGCCCCACGACGTCGGGACGCTGCGGCTGCGGCCGCGCGCGGTGATCGTCGGCCACGTGAAGAGCGGGACGTCGTCGCCGCGCCAGCTCGACGTGACGGTGGACGGGGCGACCGACGCCGTGCGGGCCTTCGACGGCGCGTCGTTCGCCCTCGTCTCGCCGGTCGTCTCCGGTCGCGTGCGCGCGACGATCTCCTCGCTCGAGTGGGAGCCGGTCTCGTTCGAGGTGGACGTGCCCGCCACGGGCGGCGTCGTGGACGTCGGCGAGGTCCGTCTCGACCGGCGCAAGACGTTACGGCTGCGGCTCGTGTCGCCGGCCGGGACGCCCGTGGTGGGGCTCGAGGTCGGCGAGTACGCCGAGTTCCGATACGTGGACGAAGGGCCGTTCCAGCGGAGCGACGCCCACGGTGAGGTCGTACTGCCCTTTCCCGAGAGCCTGAGCGGAAACTTGTTCCTCCGCCGGGCGAGGCCCTGGTTGTTGGAGATCCGCCTCGACGCCCGGGACCCCGACCCGTTGGTGTTCACGGTGCCGGACCAACGCGAACTCGAGGTGAAGGTCCGCGCCACCGATGGCGGTGATCTCGACGACAAGGCCACGCTCGACCTCACGGCGATTCGCGCGCCCTGGAGACTGGGCCCCCGAGTCCGATCGTGCGTCGGGGAGCTCCGCACGGCGCCCGCGGCCGCGTTCGTGATGGGGGTGACCGCCCCGGGACACCGGCCCGCGCGCGTCGAGGTGCCGGCCGGCGTGACCACGATGACGGTGACCCTCGAGCACGTGACCGACGCGGACCGGGCGCGGGCGGCGGCGCTCGAGGACGAGCTCCGGCGCGCGTCGCCGCTCGAGTGGATCGAGGACCGCGCCGCCCGCGCGGCCGAGGGGGCGCGACGCGAGCGGGTCGCCGCCGAGGTGAGGCGGCTGCGGGGCGATTGACCCGTACACCTCCCGGGCCCACGGCCTCGCAGGGCCCGCGGCGGGCATCACGGGCATCGCGTCTTGGTAGGCTCGGGTCGTGGAACCCCGCCGCCCCCGTCCGACGGCGACGCCGCGTCGCGGGTTCGTGCGCGTGCTCGCCGTGGTCGCGCTCCTGGCCCTCGGCGGGCGTGGTGCGCCGCGTGCGGAGGCGGCCGACGCGCCGGCAGCGCCGCAGCCTCCGCCGGCGGCGCCCGCCGCGGCGCGACCCGCGAGTCGGGGGACGGTCGTCGTCCGGGCCTTGCGTGCCTCGGGTCGGCCGATCGTCGGCGCGTTCGTCTTCGGCTACGGGGCGGCGCGGGACGGCGGGATCCTCGTGCGCCGGACGGACGCGACGGGCACCGTCCGGTTCGACGGCGTGCGAGACGGCCGCATCGTCGTCCGCGTCGTGGACGAGACGCCGGGGTACGCGCCGCTCGACGAAGCGCGCGTGGCGCCGCTCGAGTTCCTCCACTCCGAGTGGGTGGACGGTCGGTTCGTCACGCGGGTCGTCGAGTCGCCTCGCTGCGAAGTCGAGGTCGTCGGGCCGTGCCGACGGGTGCTCGGGATGGTCCTGACCGAAGGTTCGCGAGACGTCATCGGGGCGGACGTGCGGGTCTTCCCGTGCCGTCGCGAGTTCGACCGGATCGCCGCGACGCCCTGTTTCCGGGGGGGCAATCGCGCGCCGGCGGACGGGATCGCCGTCACCGACGGGCTGGGGCGCTTCGACGTCTGCAGCGACGTCGAGTACGCGATCCTCGAGGTGCGCGACGCGGGAGGGCGCCGCGGCTGGGCGCGCCTCGACGGCGTGCGCGCGATCCTCCACGTCGCGCCGGAGGGCATCGTCCGCTGCACCGGGCGCGTCGTCGACGAAGCGGGCGCGGCCGTCGTCGGCGCGACGGTGACGAGTGCGGACGGTCTCGAGGGGATCGTCGACGTCGCCGCCTCGACCACGGTCACCGGCGACGACGGCGCCTTCGCCCTCGACGTCCCGTGCCTCGATTCCACGACGCTCGAGGTGTCGTTGCCCGGTTCGGCCCCCCAGACGTTCGAGTTGCCCCGGCGGGCGCGCGCGTCCGACGCGTCCACGTTCGTCTTCTCGCGCACGACCGCCGTGCGGGTCGTCGTGGTGGACGACGCGACGGGCGCGCCCGTCCCTGGCGCTTCGGTCGTCCTGGCCGCCGATCCTCCGGCGTTCGGCGCGACCGGCGTCGGACCGGGACCGGCGCCCATGGGCACGACCGGCGCCGACGGCGCGGTGCGTTTCCCGGTGCCACCCGGCGCCCGCGTTCGCGTGCGCGTCGAGGCGCCGGACCACGGCGTCGGCGAGCAGCACGCCAGAGCGCGCGCGCGGGGCGCGGTCGCGGCGATCGAGGGCGACCTCGATGCGGGGGTGTCGCGGGGCGAGGAGCGTCGCGTGGTGCTGCGCCTCCGCCGCCCGACCCGCGTGACGGGGTCGCTCGTCGCACCCGAGGGCCTCGAGGCGCCGGCCGGGACGTTCACCGTCCGGCTGGCGCCGAGGTCGTCGCCGCGGTTCGTCACGCATCGCGTCGCCGTCGGTGCGGACGGCACGTTCGGGGCCGACGTCCACGAGCCGGTCGTCATCGAGGGCGTCGAAGCGCCCGGCTTCGCGTGGCGCGTCGAGCCGGGGACCGCACCGACGGCGCTCGGCGTCGTGCGCCTCACGCCGTTCGGCGTCTGGAGCGGCCACGTCTACGACGCCCGCGGCCTGGGCGTGCGCAACGCCACCGTGCGCGTCGTCGGCCGGCGTGCCGGCACCCCCTGGGTCCGCGCGCTCGCGACCACCGACGCGAACGGAGCGTTCCTGGTGCCCATGGCCGCGGGGCTGACGGGGTTGCGCGCGGTCGCGTCGGCGCCCGAGCACGGGATCGGGGTCGTGCCGCTCGTGGACGCGGCGCCGGGCGGCGAGGTCCCCGTCGCGATGCTCGTCGTCCCCGACGCCCAGGAAGCGAAGTTCCGTGTGCTCGACGCGTCCGGCGCGCCGCTCGCGGGCGTGGGCGTCGCGCGCGGCGAACGCGCGCGGCGCGCGAAACACGACCACGTACCGACGACCGACGCGTCCGGCCTCGTCGCCCTCCGTCCGCCGCAGGACGGCATGGTCACGTTGATGGCGCCGGACGGCGCGCGGTACACGTTCGAGGTCGGCACGACGGGCCCCGAGCCCGTCGAGGTGCGGTTGCCCGTGTCGCGCGCCGTCACGGTGAACCTCGCGCCGTGGCGGGCCACGGACTCGTCGTTCGCCTTCGTCGAGGTCCGCCGCGGGGCGGTCGAGCCGACGGACGCTCGGCTGCACCCGGTCTTCGACGACCCGATCGACGCGGCACGCTTCGTCGTCCCCGGCCTCGGCGCCGGTTCGGTGCGGCTGACGGTCGTGCGTGCCGGGTTCCTGCGCGCCGACGTCGAGGTGCCCGCGGGGGCCACCGAGGTGACGGTGCCGCTCGAGCCGGTGACGGACGCGCACCGCGCTCGCGCGGCCGCGATCGAGGCCGAGCTCGCGGGCCTGCCGCCCCTCGAGTCGATCGCCGACGAGACAGCGCGCGCCGCGGAGGCCCGTCGCCGCGAGGCCCTTCGGGACGAGTGGCGCCGGAACTCGGGGGACTGACGCGAGGCCCGGCGGCCGGCGGGGGAGCGACGCCGGCGGGTGGGACCGGGAACGGCGAGCGCCCCCGAGCGGGCCTGGCGTCCCGTCCCCCCCGAGTGATCCCCGGGTGCCGCCGTCGAGCCGGAGCCGGATCCGGCGGACCGCCCCGCGACGGCGTGGGCGGTCGCCGGGTAGGGTGGTGAGGCTGTGGCGTGCCCCCCCGGTCGGGGCGCGTCGGCCCGGAGGTGGTCCGCATGTCCCGTTCCGTCCTGACGTTGGTCCTGCTCGCGGTGGTCGCGGCGGCGGTGTTCCTGTTCCTCGGGAACCCGTTCGGGCCGAAGGCCGGGGGCGAACACGGCGCCGGGTCCGAGACGGAAGCCCCGGGCGAGGTCGGGATGGCCGGCATGGACGAGGGCGCGGCCGCGCCGGCGAAGCCGAGCGACGTCGGGCTCGCGGGCAGCGCCTCGGAGCGCGGCAAGGGCGACGTGCGCGTGCGGCTGCTGTCGTTCAAGGACCGCGCGCCGCTGGTGGGCCAGATCGTGAAGCTGACGCTGCGCGAGGGCGAGACCGTCGAGCGCACGACGGGCGAGGACGGCCGGCTCGCGTTCCGCGAGCTGCGCGCGAGCAAGGCGTGGACGCTCACGATCGAGGGCAAGGGGTTCTCGCCGGTCGAGATGAAGGGCGTCGCGGTGCCGGCGAACGGCGTGAACGACCTCGGCGACCTGCTGCTCGGCGACAAGGTGGTGCTGAAGGGCCGCGTGATCGACACGCGCGGGCGGCCGATCCCGGGCGCGGCGGTGTCGGCCTTCGTCGGCGGCGGGTTCGACATGTCGCAGGGCATCGCGCTCGCGATGGCGCAGTCGGCGCTCGACAACCCGCTGCCGAGCGACGAGGCGCAGACCGACGTGGACGGCGTGTTCGCGCTGGCCGCGCTGACGCCGGGCCGCCCGTACGAGATCAAGGCGAAGCGGCCCGGCTATGCCATGAGCGTGCAGGCCGACCTGATCGTGTCGCCCGACCGCAACAACGCCGTGCTGACGATCGTGCTGGGCGAGGGCGCGACGGTGAAGGGCAAGGTGGTGGACGAGGCCGGCAAGCCGGTCGCGAAGGCCACGGTGATCGCGATGGAGGACCTCGGCATGCGCGCGATGCGGGGCGGGACCGCGCTCAAGCGCGACTACGCCCTGACGCTGGAGGACGGCACGTACGTCCTCGACACGCTCACGCGCGGCGCGCGGTACCGCTTCGGCGTCTCCGCGAAGGGTTACGCGCCCATCTTCGACACGATGTCGGGCGGGCTCACCGTCGAGGCGGAGGCCGAGCGGAACTTCACGCTGGTCAAGGGCGGCAACATCGAGGGCCGCGTGACCGACAAGGCGACGGGCGCCGGCGTCGCGGGGGCCCGCGTGCTCGCCGTCGTGGGCAACCTGATGCGGTTCGGGCCGGGCGGCGGCGGACGCCGGGGCGGCGGGTTCGGCGGGCCCGGCGGCGGGCAGCCCGCGGGCAACCCGGCCGACGACGAGGCGTCGACGCAGATCGTGCTGACGGGCGCGGACGGCTCGTTCCGCATCGAGGGGATGAAGCCGGGTCCGGTGGCCCTCGCGCAGGTGAAGGCCCCCGGCTTCGGCGACTACGCGGCGAGCGTCTTCGCGGCGATGATGCCGCCCGGGATGGGCGGCGGCGGGCCCGCGCCCGCGCCGTGGGGCGAGGTGCGCGCCGGCGAGACGTTGAGCGTGACGGTCGAGCTCGAGGCCGGCGGGTCGGTGTCGGGGCGCGTGATGGCGGCGACGGGCGCGGGCACGGTCCCGGTCGCCGGCGCGCAGGTGTCCGTCATCCAGCTCTCGATGATGGCGATGCTCACCGGTTTCGCGACGGCGACGACGGCCGACGACGGGTCGTTCCGCGTGGACGGCATCCGCCCCGGTCGCTACACGGTGACCGCGACGGCGTCGGGGTACGTCGCGCCGGACGCGATGGCCGAGGGCGCGGCGATCGAGATGCCCGAGGGCGGCGGGCAGGTCACGAAGGACATCGTGATGTCGGCCGCGGGCGTGATCGAGGGGACGGTGCGCGACGGCAAGGGCGCGCCGGTCGGCGCGGCGCGCGTGCGCACGCGGCCGGCCCCGGAGCGCGGCGGCCGCGGCTTCAACGGCAGCATGCTGCGCGGGGCGCTGCCCGGCGGCGGCACGAAGGTCGTCCTGACCGACGCCGACGGGAAGTACCGCATCGACAGCGTGCCCGGCGGCGAGAAGCAGCTCGTGACCGCCGAGGCGGACGAGTTCGTGCCCGCCGAGAGCGAGCCCGTCGAGGTGCGCGTCGGCGAGACGCGCACCGTGGACCTCGTGCTCACCGGCGGCGGCACGCTGATCGGCCGCGTGATCGACGATCGCGGCGGCGTCGTGGTCGGCGCGCGGCTGCGGATCGGGCACGTGGACGCCGACGCGGAGGCGCAGGCCAACCTCAACGCGTGGCGCGCCGACGCGATGCTCGAGCCCCGCGTCGTGTTCTCGGGCGACGACGGCCGGTTCGAGATCAACCGCGTGCCGCCGGGCCGCACGCTCCTGAAGGTCGAGAAGGACGGCTACACGGTGTTCTACCGCCGCGACCTGCTCGTGCGCGCCGACGACGTGCTCGACAACCAGGTCGTCACGCTCACGAAGGGCGAGACCCTCTCGGGCGTCGTGAAGGGCGAGGACGGCAAGCCGCTCGCCGGCGTCACGGTCGCCGCGACGAAGCAGGCGAACCCCATGCGCGGCGGGCCGGGCGGCGGCGCCAACGCCGAGCCGCAGGCCTCCGACGGCACCGTCGAGCCGCAGCTGACCGACCGCACCGACGACCAGGGCCGCTTCACGATCGAGAACGTGCCGCCGGGCAGCACGTACTCGGTGCTCGTGTGGTTCGCGCCGGGCTATCGGGGGTACGCGCAGCAGGACGAGGGCGCGATCAAGCGCGCCATCGCGACCGGTTCGCGCGACATCGAGCTCACGCTGAAGAAGATGGCGGAGGGCGAGGCCCCGTTCCCGATGGGGCCCGCGGGCCCGCGGCCGCCGGGCACGGGTCAGCCGGGGATGGGCGGCGGTCGGACGCCGGTCCCGCCCGGGACGGGCGGTCCGGGGATGGGCGGCGGCACGCCCCCGGTCCCGGGGATGAACTGACGCGAGGCCCGACGCGCGCCGCCGGGCGACCGGGCGTAGGCTCTCCCCATGGGCCGGTGGCGCACCCTCCTCCTCGGCGTCGCGATCGCCGCGGTCGCGTTCCTCGCGTGGCGCGCCGTCGTCGACGTCGCGACCGAAGGCGACGCCGACGGCGGGGCGGCGCGGGCGGAGGCCCCCGACGCGATCGAGGGGCCGGGGCCCGAGCTGCGCGCGCTCGCGAGCGCCGAGGCCGCGCGACGGCAGCGGCTGCCGGGCATGGCGCTCGCGCGGCACGGCGCCGGGAGCGTGACCGGCCGCGTGGCGCGGTTCGTCGCCGGGCAGGGCGAGACGCCGCTCGCCGACGTGGTGCTCGAGGTGGCGGCGTCGGTGGACGGGCTCGACCTCCACGCCGAGGGCACGAGCGGCGAGGACGGCGCGTTCACGATCGCGCCGGTGCCCGCCGCGACCGGCTACGTCCTGCGCGCGCGGCACCCGTCGTACCGCGACCTCGTGGTCGGCGGGCTCGTCGTGGGCGACGGGCGGGTCACCGACGCGGGCACGCTCCTGTTCGGCGCGCCGACGACGCTCGCGGGCGCCGTCGTGGACGGCACGGGCCGGCCGCTGTCGGGGGCGCTCGTCTCCGTCGAGGCCGACCGCGTGCGCGGCGGGCGCATCGACCTCTTCCGCGCGCTGCGGGACCTCGCGGACGGCGCGGGCCCGCTGGCGCAGGGACGGACCGCGGGCGACGGGACGTTCGCGCTCAACGGCCTGCCGCCCGGACGGTACATGGTGCGCGTCGCGCTCGGCGGGTACGCGGGCGCGTTCGTGTCCGGCGTCGTCGTGACGGCCGACGGCGACGCCGCGGGCGTGCGCGTCGTGCTCGACCCCGGCGCGGGGTTCGAGGGCCGCGTGACCGACGACGAGGGCCGGCCCGTCGAGGGCGCGGCGGTCGTCGCGTTGCCGTTCCGGACCGAGCGGCTCGACGCGTACGAGCGGCACGAGGCCCGCAGCGGCGCCGACGGCCGCTACCGCCTCGACACGCTCGCCGACGAGACGACCTACTTCATCGAGGCCGTCGCCGCCGCGCACGCGCCGTTCGGGCGGCTCGTGACGACCAAGAAGGTGCGGACGCTCGACTTCACGCTGCCCGGCGCCGGCCGCGTCGAGGGCCGCATCACCGACGCGACCACCGGCGCGCCGGTGGCGGGCGCCGAGGTCGTGCTGGTGACGGGGCTCGTCGGCGCCGGCGCCGCGCCCGCGTCGGTGGTCGCGGACGCGCTCGGCCGTTTCGCGTTCGAGCACGCGCTGCCCGGGCCCGTGGTGCTGCTCGACGCGCGCGCGCCGGGGTACGCGCGCGGGCTCGTGGGCTACGACGCGAAGGCCCCGCGGGTCGTCGTGGCGGGGCAGACCCTCGTCCTCGACCTCGCGCTGCCGCCCGGCGGCGTCGTGCGCGGCACGGTGCGGGGCGAGGACGGCCGGCCGATCGCGTTCGCGTCGGTCGCCGCGTGGATCCCGCGCAGCCCCATCGACGGCGAGGTCGCGGTGCTGACCGACCCGTCGGGCGCCTACCGGCTGTCGGGCCTGCGGCAGGAGACCTGGCGGCTCACGGTCACGGCGCCGGGCTGGGCGCCGCCCGTGGACGACGCCGCGACGACGGTGCAGGTGCAGGACGGCCAGCCCGACGTCGTCCGAGACTTCGTGCTGCGCGCGGGCGGCGCCGTCGCCGGGCGCGTGACGATGCGCGACGGCACCGGCGTCGGCGGGCTGCGCGTGACGGTGCGGCCCCGCGACGCGCGCGCCCTCGACGGCCTCGTGCGCGAGCTGGTCGCCGTGACCGACCGGCTCGGCGCGTACCGCGTGGGCGGCGTGCCGTCGGACGTGGACCTCGTCGTCGAGGTCGTGGGGCCCACGGGCGTCACGACGCGCACGGACCCGTTCCGGCTGAACGGCGGCGAGCCGAAGACCGTGGACGTCGTGCTCAAGCCCGGCGCGCGCGTCCTCGGTCGCGTCGTGGACGTCGCCGGGCGCCCCGTCGAGCGGGCCCGCGTGCGGTTCGGCCACGTCGAGCCGGAGGACCTCGGCCGCCTCGACAACTCCTTCCGCGCCGACGACCACCTCGGGCCGCGCACCTTCGTCGCCGACGCCGCCGGCGGGTTCGTGTGCGACGACGTCCCGCCGGGCGCGACGATCCTCCGCGTCGACGCCGACGGCTTCGCGCCTTGGTTCCGCCGCGACCTCGTGGTGCCCGCCGAGGGCGACCTCGCGGGCGTCACCGCGACGCTCGAGGGGAGCAAGAGCGTCGCGGGACGCGTGCTCGCCGCCGACACCGGCAAGCCCGTCGCGGGCGCGTGGGTGTTCGCCGTCGCGCGCCTGCCCAAGGACGCGCCCGACGGCGGGCGCGTCGACCCGCTCGTCACGCTCGAGACCGGTCCCGACGGCGCGTACGTGCTCGGCGGGCTGCCGCCCGGGCCCGTGGACGTCGCGGTGTCGCTCTCGCTGGGCTACAAGAACGCGTGGCAGGACCCCGCCACGGCCCGCAAGGAGGGCGTGGCGGCCGGCTCGACGGGCGTCGACTTCCGCCTCGTCCCGCTCGTGGACCCCGCGCCGAAGTAGCGCCCGATCGGCGGGACACCTTCCTGGCGCTCTTGACGTCGCATGTCGGCTCGACAGGACGCGGCCCGTCGCCCGGGCACCGGTCCCCCGCGCCGGTACGCGAGGCCCGGTGGCCGGCGGGCCTCGCGTCAGCCGAAGAGGCCGCCGTCGCCGGAGGGGCCGGACGCCGAGGCGCCGCCCGCGGGGCCGCGGCCCGCGCGGCGGAGGAACTCCGCCTCGTCCACCGTCTCGATGCCGAGCTCCTTCGCCTTCTTGAGCTTGCTGCCGGCGTCCTCGCCCGCGACCACGAGGTCGGTCTTCGACGACACCGACGAGCCGACGCGCGCGCCCAGGGCCTCGGCCAACGCCTTCGCCTCGTCGCGCGAGAGCGTGGGCAGCGTGCCCGTGAACACGATCGTCTTGCCCGTGAAGCGGCTCGCGGTCTTCGCCGCCGGCGGCTCCGGGCGGATCCCCGCGGCGAGCAGCCGGTCGAGCAGCGCCGCGTTGTCGGGTTCGAGGAACCAGTCGTGGACCGACGTCGCCATCGCGGGGCCGACCTCGTCGAGCTCGTCGAGCTGCTCGACGCTCGCGGCGCGGAGCGCGTCGAGCGTGCGGAACGCCTCGGCGAGGAGCTTGGCGCCGCGCTCGCCGACCTCGGGGATGCCCAGCGCGAAGAGGAACCGGTCGAGGGGGGGCGACTTCGCGGCCTCGAGGCGGTCGAGCAGGTTCTGCACGCTCGTCTCGCCCTGGCGCTCGAGGGCCACGAGGCGGTCGCGGTGGCGGTGGAGCGCGAACAGGTCCGCGGCGTCGGCGAGCAGCGGCGGCTCCGCGTCGAGGAGCTGACGCACCTGCTTCGGACCGAGGCCGAGCACGTCGAGGCCGCCGCGCGAGACGAAGTGGAGGATGCGCGCCTCGGTCTGCGCGGGGCACGCGCGGTTCGGGCAGCGGAGGGCGACCTTCTCCGCGTCCCGCACGAGCGCGGTGGCGCAGACGGGACAGTGCGTGGGCACGGCGGGCCGGGCCTCGCGTCCCGTGCGGCGCTCCGCCACCACCGCCGCGACCTTGGGGATCACGTCGCCGGCGCGCTCGACGACGACCTCGTCGCCGACGCGCACGTCGAGGCGCTCGAGCTCGTCGGCGTTGTGGAGCGTCGCGCTCGACACCGTCACGCCGCCGACCGCGACGGGCTCGAGGTCGGCCACCGGGCTCACCACGCCCGTGCGGCCCACGCTCCACACGACGCCCTTGAGGCGCGTGGTCGCGCCGCGGGCCGGGAACTTCCACGCGACCGCCCAGCGGGGCGAGCGGCTGCGCATGCCGAGCCGCTCCTGCAGCGCCGTGTCGTCCACCTTGACGACGACGCCGTCGATCTCGAAGGGGAGCGTGTCGCGCGCGGCCTCGACCTTGCGGAAGTGCGCGACCACCGCGTCGAGGCCCGTGACGCCGACGCTCCACTCGCTGACGGGGAAGCCCCAGCCGCGCAGGAGCGCGAGCGCCTCGGTCTGCGAGGCGACCGCGCGGCCCTCGAGCTTGGCGATCACGTAGGCGTAGTAGCGGATGGGGCGCGACGCCGGCACGCGCGGGTCCTTCATGCGGAGCGAGCCCGCGCAGAAGTTGCGGGGGTTGGCGTAGGGCTTCTCGCCGGCGAGCGTGCCCGCCTGGTTGAGCCGGCGGAAGTCGTCGACGCGGACGTAGGCCTCGCCGCGGACGCAGACGTAGGGCGGCGGCGACGGGTCGTCGAGCCGCAGCGGCACGCTGTGGAGCGTGCGGACGTTCGCGGTCACGTCCTCGCCCTCGGTGCCGTCGCCCCGCGTGGCGGCGACGACGAGCCGGCCGCGCTCGTAGACGAGCTCGAGGGAGGCGCCGTCGATCTTCGGCTCGACGCTGAACGCGAACGGCTCGCCCTCGGGGCGCTTCAGGAACGCGCGCATCGACGCGTCCCACTCGCGGAGCGCCTCCTCGGAGGTCACGTTGTCGATGGACACCATCGGGACGGGGTGGCGGAAGGCCTTGAGGCCCTCGGCCACCGCGCCGGGCACGCGCTGCGTCGGGCTCGTCGGGTCGGCGAGCTCGGGGTGCGCCGCCTCGAGCGCCGCCAGCTCGCGGTAGAGCGCGTCGTACGCCGCGTCGGTGAGCTCGGGGCGGTCCTCGACGTAGTACAGGCGGTCGTGGCGGCGGATCTCGTCGCGGAGCCGCTCGAGGCGGGCCTTCACGTCGGCGCGGGCGGGCGTCATGGCGACGGATCGTACGCACGGCCCCCCCGCGACGGGCGGGTCGCCGCGCCCCCGGCCGACCCCCGGCGCGGGCCCGGCCCCCGGTTGTCGCGGCTGCGGGGCTCCGTACCATCGGCGGTCGGCGCACCTTGACCCTCCCGCAAGTCCTCGTCCTGGGCGTCTACTACGCGATGCTCGCGGTGCTCGCGGTCGTGATGGGGTACCGCGCGCTGATGGTGCTGCGGTACTACCTCCGCCGCGGCAGCGACCCGGTGCCGGCGGGCCGCTACCCGACCGAGCCGTTCGTGACGATCCAGCTGCCGGTGTTCAACGAGCAGTTCGTCGTCGAGCGCCTGCTCGAGACGGTCTGCGCCATCGACTGGCCCCGCGACCGCCTCGAGATCCAGCTCCTCGACGACTCGACCGACGACAGCCGGGAGATCGCCGCGCGCAAGGTGGCGGAGCTCCGCGCCAAGGGCCACGACGTCGTCCACCTCCACCGCACGGACCGCCGGGGCTACAAGGCCGGCGCGCTCGCCGCCGGCGTCCCGAAGGCCCGCGGCGAGTTCCTCGCGGTGTTCGACGCCGACTTCGTGCCGCAGCCCGACTTCCTCCGCAAGACCATCGACCACTTCACCGACCCCAAGGTCGGCTTCGTCCAGACCCGCTGGACCTACCTCAACCAGGACTACGGCGTGCTCACGCAGGGGATGGCCATGCTCCTCGACGGGCACTTCGTCCTCGAGCAGACGACCCGCGCGCGCGGCGGCTACATCTTCCCGTTCAACGGCACCGGCGGCGTCTGGCGCAAGTCGACCATCGCGGCCGCGGGCGGCTGGCACGCCGACACGATCTGCGAGGACACCGACCTCTCCTACCGCGCCAACCTCGCCGGCTACCGCGGCGTGTACCTGCGCGACGTCCCGTGCCCGGGCGAGCTGCCCGTCGAGCTCTCGGCGGTGAAGAGCCAGCAGCACCGGTGGGCCAAGGGCGTCACCGAGTGCTTCCTCAAGATGATGCCGCTGCTCTGGCGCAGCCGCCTCCCCGTCCACAAGAAGCTCGACGCCTCGTTCCACCTCGGCGCGTACCTCGCCTTCCCCGCGTCGCTCTTCATGACGGTGCTCACGCTGCCGGTCATGCTCCTGCGCATGCAGGGCCACGGGGCGAACCGCCTCGCCACCTTCGTGGACGGGCTCGTCTTCTTCCTCGTCGTCGTCACGCAGGTCGTCTTCTACGTGGCGGCCACCCGCGAGGTCCACGACCGCTGGTGGACGCGGATGAAGTACCTGCCGTTCTTCCCGATCGTCGGGGTGGGCCTCGCGGTCAACAACGCCCGCGGCGTCCTCGAGGCCCTCCTCGGCCACCGCACCGAGTTCGTCCGCACCCCGAAGCTCGGCGTCGTCGGCCGCGACGCCAAGACGGCGGCCGCCCGGTCCAAGACCTACCGGGCCGCCCGCGACTGGGTCCAGCCGCTCCTCGAGGTCGCCCTCGGCTCCTGGTACGTCCACATGGGGCTGCAGCAGATGCGCATGGGCCTGGTCGCCGGGGGCCTCATCACCCTGGTGCTCTCCTTCGGCCTGTTCGCCATCGGCGGGACCGCTCTTCGCGCCCTGTTCACATCTCGCCGCCCGCTCCCGCCGGCCGCCCTCCCGGTCCCCCCCGCGGGCTGATCCCCGGCGGGAACCGACCGGCCCGCGGGGCCCCCGCGGCCGAGGCTCCGTCCGTCGTTGCGCGGGCGCCTTCCCGGGGCCAGAATCCCCCTTGGGCCGATCGGGGGGTGCGACACCCCGTCGTACCCCTCCCGGCCGGTGGACGGGGCCGTGCGCGCGGCGTCGTCTCGGAGGCCGGTCCTCGATGGCACGGATCCTGATCGTCGACGACGAGGAAGTGATCCGGGAGCTGCTCACGCGCCAGCTCGAGCCGGACGGCCACGTCTGCGAGACCGCGGTCAACGGCCGCGACGCCGTCGGGAAGGTCCAGGACACCGAGTACGACCTCATCATCTCCGACGTCCGCATGCCGGAGATCGACGGCCTCCAGTTCCTCCGCGCCGTCAAGCCGCGCATCGAGAACACGACGCCCTGCGTGCTCCTGACGGGCTTCGCCGACATCTCGTACGCGATCCTCGCGATCCAGGTCGGCGCGTTCGACTACCTGCGCAAGCCGTGGGAGATCAACGAGCTGCGCATCGCGGTGAACCGCGCGCTGCAGCGCCGCGCCGACCTCCGCTTCCGCCGCGACTACCAGGCCGACCTCGAGCGGCGCGTCCAGGAGGCCGTCGCGCAGCTCAAGAGCGCGTACGACGCCACGGTCGTCGGCTTCGCGGCGCTCCTCGAGGGCAAGGACACCGGCACCGCCGACCACTGCGTCCGCGTCCGCGACATGTGCTCGCGCCTCGGCCGCGAGATCGGGCTCGGCACCGACCGCGTGCGCGACCTCGAGCTCGGCGCGATGCTCCACGACATCGGCAAGTGCAAGATCCCCGACGCGATCCTCAACAAGCCCGGCAAGCTCACGCCGGAGGAGTGGGACGTGATGCGGCTGCACCCCGAGTACGGGGCCGAGATCGTCGAGCGGCTCGAGTTCCTGCGCGGCGCGACCGAGGTCGTCCGCTGCCACCACGAGCGCTGGGACGGCGCCGGCTACCCGCGTCGGCTCGCGGGCGAGGCGATCCCGCTCGCGGCCCGCATCTTCATGGTCGTGGACGCGTACGACACGATCACCTCGAAGCGCTCGTACAAGGACGCGCAGGCCCCCGAGCTGGCGCTCGAGGAGATCCGCCGCTGCGCGGGCTCGCACTTCGACCCGGACGTCGTGGCGGCCTTCGAGCGCGTGTTCCCCGAGTTCGCGGCCGCCACGCGCGCCGCGGCGGCGGCGCCGCCGACGGCGCCGCCGTCGTACCGCGTCGCGGCGAGCTGACGCGGGCCGCGGTCGGACGCACCGGGACGCGAGGCCCGCTCGCCCGCGCAACTCGTTCGTCCGCGTAGCCCTGCAGATCGTCCTCCGGATCGCGAGAGGACTCCGTGTCCGTCGTCCGTCGCCGCGCCTCGCGGGCGGGCACGAGGCCCGCCCGGGCGACACCGGGCCTCGGGACCCCTCGCGGGGCGCGTGCCCCTTGGAACGCGACGGGCCTCGCGGTCCCGCGCGCTCGACCGGGCGTCAGCGGGCGTGCGCGACGCCGCGCAGCGACTCGAGGAGGGCCGCGGACGGCTCGCGGTCGGGCGTGAGCGACGCCCGCACCTGCTCGTCGGGCGCGACGTCGAACCGCGTGACCGTGGCGATCGCCTCCCAGAGCACGCGGCCCTCGCACAACGCGACCAGGCGCACCCGCGCGCCGAGGCCCGCGGCCCAGCCGAACGGGTCCTGCTCGTGGGGCGGCAGCGGAAGGTCGACGAGCGCGAGGTTCGGCTCGGCGTGCACGAGGCGGCCGCGGTACCGCGGGCCGAACACGGGCGCGTCCGTCGGGAAGAGGTGCGTCACGACCTCGCCGGGCTCGGCCCACGGCGGGCTCATCGGCGTGCCGAGCGAAGGCCGCGATGCGGCGGCCCGGCGGCCCACGTGCGCGAGGTCGTCGTCGGAGAGCGTGGTCGTCGCGGAGGGCGCGTCGTCGTCGTCGAGGTCGAAGTCCCACGACCGCGAGGCGTCCTTGAGGAACCCCATGAGGTCGTCGAAGCCCTCCTCGGGCGTGGCGCGCTCCGCGGGCTCGCTCTCCGTCTCGTCGCCGTCGAGGTCGAGGCCCAGCAGGCGGCAGTCGACGTCGGTGAGCGGCGTGTCGAAGCGGCAGCCGAGCAGGATCGGCGACGCGGCCGACGCGCTGCTCACGAGCCGCACGACGACCGCGTGCGTCTTCACCGCGCCGGAGCCGAAGGTCGTCTCCATGCCGGTGGGGAACATCATCATCAGGCGCGTGGCGAAGCCGACGAGCTCGGCCGGGTCCGACGGCGCCTTCAGCTTGTCGTCGACGAACTCGAGCAGCATGCCGCCGCGCGAGACGTCGACGGTGCGCGCCTCGTAGTGGGTGCCCCCGGGCTCGCCGATGTCCACGATGAGGGTGCGACGGCGGCGCGGCGAACGGCGCTTGCCGCTGAAGAGGCCGGGATCGAGCGGCGTGCCGGCGACGGGAATGTCCTCGACCATGGTTGCCCCCCCGGGCGACCCACGACGTGTGGGACTCCTCCATCGACGGGGCGGGCCGTCCAACTGAACCCACCCCCCGGTCGGGCCGGTGGCCGCCTATACTGGGGGGATGGACGGCCGCCGCCCGATGGTCCTGATGCTCTGCGCCGGGGCGCTCGCCGCCGGGATCGCCGTGGTCGTCGGCGTCGTCGGCGCGGCCCAGGCCTCCGGGCGGCCCGCCCTCGCCCAGCGCGCGCAGGAGTTCACGAAGCTCCTCGAGAAGCCGCGGGTGGACGCCGCCGAGCTCGAGCCGTTCCTGGCGCCGGGCGTGTCGACCCGCGATGCACGCGTGCTGGAGGCCCTGCGGGTCCTGCAGAGCTGGCTGCAGCAGGGGTCCCTGGTCTCCGCGGTCCGCACGACCGGCGGGAGCCTCGGTGAAACCGACGTTTTCGTGCTGTCGCCGACCCGACGGGGCGCGGCCCCCGAGACGCTGACGTTCTCGTGGTCGAAGACCGCGGACGGCGCCTGGGTGATCGACCCGGTCGCGCGCTGACGCTCGCGCGCGCCCCCCGGGGGGCGGGACCCCGCGGCGAGGACCGGAGGCGTCGGCGGCTGTCCGGCGTTGTGACGGTAGGGGGCGATCGTCGCCCCGAGGAGTCGCCATGGCCCGCCTGTCGCTCGCGTTCGGTTGCGCCGCCTTCGTCGCCGGGGTCTTCGCGGGGGCCCGAGCCGCCGCCGCCGACGTCCTCACGCTGGTCGACGGCCGGCTCGTCGAGGGCACGGTCGTGAAGGACGGCGAGGTCTACCGCGTCGTCTCGCGGTTCGGCGAGGCGGAGTTCCCGGCGAGCGAGGTCCGCGACTGGGCGAAGGCGCCGTCCGTCGAGAGCGAGTGGCGCGAGCGCTCGGCGAAGCTCGCGCCCGACGACCACGCGGGGCGCGCGGCGCTCGCCGCGTGGCTCGTCGAGAACGGCCGCGCGACCGAGGGCCGCGCCGTCGCCGAGCAGGTGCTCGCGTCCGACCCGGAGAACGCGGCCGCCCACGAGGTCCTCGGGCACGTGCGCCACCGCGGCGCGTGGATGACGCCGGACGAGGCGAAGCGCGCCGACGGCCTCGAGCGCCACGGCGACCGCTGGATGACGCCGGAGGAGTGGGCCGCGCTCGGCGCCGAGGCGAAGGCCAAGGCCGACGACGAGGCCCGTGCGGCCGAGGGCCGCCGCGTCGCCGCGGAGCTGAACGCCGCGGCGCAGCTGATGCTGGCGCCGGATCCCGCGCTGCGCGCCGAGGGCAAGAAGCGGCTCGAGGCGCTCGCCCGCGAGACGAAGACCGAGGCGATCGCGAAGGCCGCGTCGCAGCTCGCCGCCTACGCGGGCGCGGTCGACGCCTACATGGACGCGCTCCACCGCGGCGACACGGCGACGGTGCTGTCGGAGTGCCGCATCCAGCTCGCCAAGCTGAAGCGGCCCATCAAGACGTTCCAGACGAGCCTCTCGAGCAACCTCGGCGGCGCGCCCGTCTCGATCCAGCTCCCCGAGATCGAGGTCATCAAGCTGAGCACGACCGTCCCGATCCCGGCCGGCGTGAAGTAGCCTTCCCGGGTGGGACCGGGGGACCGACCCCCGGGCGGGGGACCGCGAGGCCCGGTGGCCGCCGCCCGCCGGCCGTCCCGAGCCACGGTGACAGACTGTCACCCCCGCCGGAGGCCCGCGGCGGACCCGCTGCCAGGATGTCAGCCGCGAGGCTCCCGGGGGGCTTCGGCCGCGCCGCGATGTCGTCGTAAGTCGATGCGGGGCAGAGGGTTGAGAAGAACCTTGCGTCGGACCGATCCCGGCGCATGTGGCACTCCCTTTGTTCTACCGCCGCGTGTCCCTGGATCGACCCGTCCTGATCGGCGTGCGGGCCTCGCGGTTCCGCGACGAACTGGCCGGATGGATCCGGGGGCAGGGATTCCCGACGTTCGTCACGTCCGTCGGCCGCGAGGCGGTCGACTGGCTGCGGCGCACGCCGGAGTCCGTGTCGTTCCTCGACCGGGACCTCGACCGGGTGGACGGCGAGGAAGTCTGGCGCACGGTGGTGTCGGCGGGTTCGCCCGCGGACCCCGACGCGCGACCGGACGGCTGGGGCTCGGCGCGGGCCGGGACCTCGGCGCCCGACACGCCCGTGCGATGGACGCCGGCCCGGCCGGCGCTCGTCCGCGGGATCGCGGCGATGGATGGCGTGGAGGACGCGGACGGCCGCCGGCCGGTCGCGCCCTCGCGTCGAGCGGGTCGGCTCGTCCTGTTGGCCGAGCGACCCACGAAGGAACTCTGGCTGACGGCGCTCGGCGACGGGGTGGCGACGGTGCTGCCCCTCCCGGCGGGACAGGACGCGGTGCTGCTCGCACTGCGCCTGGCCGCCCGGGGCTGACGCCGCCCGCCGGGCGGTGGGACGGACGCGAAGGCAGCGACTGGACGACAACCCGAGGACGGCCTCCCCGCGGGGGGGCTCGACGACGCCGGGCCCGGTGCCCGGGAAGGAAGCAACGATGGCGAAGATCAAGCCCCTGCAGGACAAGGTGCTCGTCGAGCGGCTCGAGTCGCTCGAGAAGACGGCCGGCGGCATCGTCCTGCCCGACACCGCCAAGGAGAAGCCGACGGAGGGCCGCATCGTCGCGGTCGGCGCCGGCAAGCTGAACGACAAGGGCGACCGCGTCCCGATGAGCGTCAAGGTGGGCGACCGCGTCCTCTTCGGCTCGTTCGCGGGCACGACGGTCAAGGAGGGCGGGAAGGAGTTCCTGCTCCTCGACGAGCACGAGCTGCTCGGCGTCCTCGACGACGCGCCGTGGACGGGCGCCGCGAAGGCCGAGAAGGCCGACAAGCCCGCCCCCGCGAAGAAGAAGTAGGGCCCACGGGCCCCGCACCCCTCGAACCCGACCTCGCAACGAACCCGGAGAAGCACCGATGCCCGCCAAGCAGATCGCCTACAGCCAGGACGCCCGGGAGCGCATCCGCGCCGGCGTCCGTCAGCTCGCTCGCGCCGTGAAGGTCACGCTGGGGCCCCGCGGCCGCAACGTGGTCATCCAGAAGTCCTTCGGCAGCCCGACCGTCACGAAGGACGGCGTGACCGTCGCCAAGGAGGTCGAGCTCAAGGACGCCTACGAGAACATCGGCGCCCAGATGGTGAAGGAGGTCGCCAGCAAGACCTCCGACGTCGCCGGTGACGGCACCACGACGGCGACCGTGCTCGCCGAGGCCATCTTCGAGGAGGGCCTCAAGAACGTCGCCGCCGGCGCCTCGCCCATCGGCGTCAAGAACGGCATCTCGAAGGCCGTCGCCGCGGTGATCGCCAAGCTCGAGTCGATGAAGACGCCGGTCAAGGGCAGCAAGGAGATCGCCCAGGTCGGCACCATCGCCGCGAACAACGACCCCGAGATCGGCCGCCAGATCGCCGAGGCCATGGAGCGCGTCGGCAAGGACGGCGTGATCACCGTCGAGGAGGGCAAGGGCCTCGACACGACGGTGGAGTGGGTCGAGGGCATGCAGTTCGACAAGGGCTTCACGTCGCCCCACTTCGTGACGAACGTCGAGGAGCAGACCTGCGAGCTCGACAAGCCGTTCATCCTCGTCCACGAGAAGAAGCTCAGCAACGTCAAGGACATCCTGCCGCTGCTCGAGAAGGTCGCGAAGAGCGGCCGTTCGCTGCTCGTGATCGCCGAGGACGTCGAGGGCGAGGCCCTCGCCACGTTCGTCGTCAACAAGCTGCGCGGCGTGTTCCCGGTCTGCGCCGTGAAGGCGCCGGGCTTCGGCGACCGCCGCAAGGCCCTCCTCCAGGACATCGCCGCCGTCACCGGCGCGCGCGCGATCATGGAGGACCTCGGCATCGACGTCTCGACGCTCGACCTCCGCGACCTCGGCACCGCGAAGAAGGTGCTCGTCGGCAAGGAGGAGACGACGATCATCGACGGCGGCGGCAAGAAGGACGACGTGTCCGGCCGCATCGCGCAGATCAAGAAGGAGCTCGAGTCCACCTCGAGCGACTACGACCGCGAGAAGCTCCAGGAGCGGCTGGCGAAGCTCGCCGGAGGCGTGGCGCAGATCCAGGTCGGCGCGGCCACCGAGGCCGAGATGAAGGAGAAGAAGGCCCGCGTCGAGGACGCGCTCCACGCGACGCGCGCGGCGGTCGAGGAGGGCATCCTCCCCGGCGGCGGCGTGGCGCTCGTGCGGGCGTCCGTCGCGCTCGACACGCTGAAGGTGTCGGGCGACGAGAAGGTCGGCGTCGGCATCGTCCGTCGGGCGCTCGAGGCCCCGATCAAGCAGATCGCCGAGAACGCGGGCGTCGACGGCTCGATCGTGCTGCAGAAGGTGCGCGAGGGCAAGGAGGTCTCGTTCGGCTACAACGCCGCGACGGACACCTACGAGGACCTCGTGAAGGCCGGCGTCATCGACCCGACGAAGGTCGTGCGCACGGCGCTGCAGAACGCCGCGTCCATCGCGACCCTGCTCCTCACCACCGAGGCCGTCATCTCCGAGATCCCCGAGAAGAAGAAGGAGATGCCCGGCGGCGCCGGCGGCGGCATGGGCGGGATGGGCGGCATGGGGGGGATGGGCGGAGACTTCTAGCCCCCCTCCCCACCCCCCCAACCCCCCTTCCCCCCCCTGCGGGTGGGGAGGGGGGGGAAGAGGGCGGGTGGGGTGAGATGCGGTGCGGGCCCTGAGCCTGCCGTCGCCTCTCGATTCGATCGTCGCGGCCCCGGACGTCCCGGTGGCGGCCGGGGCCGCGTCGTTTCGTGGTGGAGCGGTGGGGGACACGCGAGGCCCGGTGGCCGCCGTGAGGGGTGGCTAGGATCACGGCGTGCAGAGCATCCTCATCATCCCCCGCACCTCGTCGACGCGGTCCCCGCGCCCGGCTCGTGGGTTCCGGTCGGCTGCGCCCGCGGACGCGATGTCGCTCGGGGTGCTCCGCTTCTTCGGGGTGTTCGCCATCGGCGCAATCACCGGAGGGGTCGTCGCCAACTTCGGCGCACCCGCGGATGTTGCGGTGCAGTCGATGGCCGCGGTGTGCGTCGGCGCGGCCCTGTTCGCGAGCCGGCACGTGCTCGCGGCGGCTCCGCACGGGATCCGGCGGGACGTGCGCAGGGTCGTCGTCCGCTACCTGCGCTGGGCCCGATCCCATCGCGGCGACGGGTTCCGCTGACGGCGTCGCGGGCGCGACCTCGGGCGCGCGGCCGCGCGTCCCGCGGCGTCAGGGCCGCGGCGTCGCCGGAGCGCGTACGGCGGCGCCGGTCGAGGCGGCGCGGTGGCGGGCAACGTGGCGGGCGAGGTGGAGGGGCGTCTCGGCGCGGTGCGCGCGCGACCACCACAGGACGAGCGCCGACGCGGAGAGCGTGAGCAGCAGCCCGACGACGGGCGGGAACCACCGGAACGTCAGCACGATCACCGCGATCGCGACGGCCGCCATCGTCAGCAGCGCGAAGAGGAACCGCGCGCGGGTGTGCCGCGGGAACTCGTCGAAGAAGGGCAGGGCGTCCTCGTCGAGGTACGCCCGGTCGCGCGCGAACTGGGCCTCGTTCGTGCGCTGGGGGGCCCACGCGGCGGCGCGGCGACGCCAGCGTCCGAGGCGGCGACGGGGGGGACGCGGGGCGCCTTCCATCCGCGTCGAGGATACCGACGAGGGCGGGCGGCGGGCGGCGACCGGGCCTCGCGGTCCCGGGAGGGGGTCGCGGTCCCCCGGGCGCTCGCCGGCGCGGGGCGCCGTCAGCCGCGGGCGGCGGCCGGGCCTCGCGTCGCGAGGAGGCGCTCGAGGGCGTCGAGCTCGTCCTGGTTGGGCCGGAAGCGCAGCCGGCGGCGCGCGTCGGGGAGCGGGAGGATCTCCGCGGCGTCGTGCTCGTCGGAGAGGCGGATCGACGCCGCGGTGACCGTCGGGGGCAGGATCGCGGCGAGGCTGCGCTTGCGGAAGGTCGCGCCGGACACGGGCCCGCGGAAGGTCGTCCACAGCTCGAGATCGACGATCTCGATGTCGGCGTCGAGGCCGGTCTCCTCGCGGATCTCGCGCAGCGCGGCCGCGCGCAGCGAGCGGTCGAAGGCCTCGACGCGGCCGGAGACCCCCTGCCAGAAGCCTCCGCTCTGCGGCGTGCGGCGGAGGACGAGGAGGCGCCACCCGTCGGGGCCGGGGATGGCCATCCACGACTCGACGACGAGGCGAGGGTCCTCGGGGGTGCCCGAGCCGAGCGGTCCGGGCGGCTGGTCGATCATGCGCGGGGGCGGTTCCGGCGGCGAGCGGGCCCGCCGCAGCGAGAGGATCGCCGGGCGCAGCAGGGAGGCGACGGGGACGGACCCATAGGTACCACGACCTCGGCCCGGCGCGCGACCGCGATCCCCGGCGGCCGGGCGGGTCGGGGGCGGAGGGTCAGCGGTCGCCGAAGACCCGGCGGCGCAGGAGCCGCATGTCGATCGGGACCAGGAGGGCCAGCATCGCGAGGCAGAGGCCGACGGCCGCGGGGAGGTGCGCGGTGAAGCGGCCGGCGACGAGGAGCCAGCGGAGTCCCTCGGCGAGGTGGTGGAGGGGGTTCGCGAGGACGACCTGCGAGAGGACCGGGGCTTCGGGCAGCGGGAAGTAGGTGCTGCTGGCGAAGCCGAGCGGCATCACGACGAGGAAGAACGGCAGGGACATGTGGTCCATGCTGGGCAGCCACGCGGTGAAGAGCAGGCCGAGCGACGCGAACGCGAGCGCCGCGAGGAAGAGCATCGGCAGCGCGAGGAGGAGGCCCGCCCAGTGGAGGTGGAGCGCGCCGGCGGCGCCGAACGCGAGGAGGACGAGCGCGACGGCGGTGGCGTAGGCCGTGGCCATGGTCGCGGCCCAGAGCGCCTCGCCCCAGACGACGTGCTCGAGGCCGACCTGGGTCGTGAGCTGGCCCTCCCAGGTCTTCTGGAAGTGCATCCGGACGTAGGCCGAGAACACGGACTGGAAGAAGGCCGTCATGAACGCGGCGTACGCGAGCATGCCGGGCGCGAGGTAGGTGAGGTAGTCCACCGGGCCGCCGGCCCACGCGAACCCGCCGACCCGTCCGCCGAGCCCGACGCCGAACGTCAGCAGCATGAGGATCGGCTCGCACACGGGGGGGAGGAGCGCGGTGTGCCACTTGCGCAGGTGGACGCGCACGTGCCGCCCGAGGACGGCGCGGCTCTGCCAGGCGAAGGCGGCGCGGAACGTGCTCATGCGCGGCGCTCCTCGGCGAGCGCCAGGAAGAGGTCGTCGAGGGTGGGCGCGCGCACCTCGAACCGGAGGTCGGGGTACGCCGCGACGAACGCGGCGAGGCCCGCGGCGTCGAGGGCGATGTGCCACTCGGCGAGCACCGTCGCGGGCGCCGCGCCGCGCGCGGCGAGCCACGCGGCGAGCGCGGGCGTGCCGTGGGCGGCTTCGAGGACGACGATGTGCTCGCCGACGACGTCGCCGAGGACGGCGCGGGCGATGCCGTGGGCCCGCACGCGCCCGCCCTGCAGCACGACGAGGCGGTCCGAGAGGCGCTCCGCCTCGTCCATGTAGTGGGTCGTGAGCACGACGGCCATGCCCTGCGCGCGGAGGTGGGCGACGAGCTCCCACACGGCGACGCGGGCCTGCGGGTCGAGCCCGGTGGTGGGCTCGTCGAGGAACACGACGTCGGGCCGGTGCAGCACCGCGCGCGCGATCATCAGCCGGCGCTTGTACCCGCCGGACAGCGTCTCCGGCAACTGGTCCGCGAACGGGGCGAGCTCGAACTGCGCGAGGAGCTCGTCGATGCGTCGGTCGAGGTCGGGGAGGCGGGGGCGGTAGTAACGCGCGGTCTGCACGAGGTTGCCGCGGACGGTGAAGTCGGGGTCGCAGGTGTCGTCCTGCGTGCACACGCCGAGGCGCCGTCGCGCGGCGTCGGGCTCGTTCGCGAGGTCGTGCCCCCCGATCCGCACGGAGCCGGCGTCCGGCCGCAGGAACCCGTAGCACATCCGCAGCGACGTCGTCTTGCCGGCGCCGTTCGGTCCGAGCAGCCCGAGCACCTCGCCGGGCGCGCAGGTGAGGTCCACGCCGTCCACGACGGTCTTGCCGCCGAGGGCCTTCCTCAGGCCGCGTGCTTCGAGCAGGAGTGCATCGCCCATGATCGCGCCCTGCCTACCACGCGCTCCGGGGTCGTCCCGCGCCGATCTCGCGTTCCACGCCCGTCGTCCCTCGCCACCCCAAGGGGGGGAAGGGTGCGTGGGGGGGGAGCAGAACCACATCGGCCTGCAGAACGCGGTCTCCGCCGCGACTTCACGCCGCGCTTCCCATCTCACGGCGCGCGGGCCTTGCGTCCCACGCCGTCGTCTCGCCGCGTCTGCCTCATCTCCGCGACCGCGATGCTGGCGACGCCTGCGCGACTTTCCGCGCGCGCGCCTCACATCCCACGCCCGCTCCCTCGCCGCGTCCGCCTCATCTCCGCGTCCGCGAACGACACAGCGCCTGCACGCTCGACCGCGCCCGTCGCTCGCATCCCACGCCCGTCCCCCCTCCCCACCCAAAGGGGGGGGGAAGGG
>JAXMAB010000011.1:0-146008 GCA_046350655.1 Planctomycetota bacterium | reverse complement strand
CACCTTCGGCAAGGCCCATGGCGCGCACGACCCGAGCAAGTGCGTGGGCCGCGAGCCCGCGGCCGCCGGCGTCGAGCACCAGGGCCTCGGCTGGGAGAGCACGTGCGGTCGCGGCAACGCGGGCGACACCGTGACGAGCGGGCTCGAGGGCGCGTGGACCTCCACGCCGACCCAGTGGGGCACGCAGTACCTCGAGAACCTCTTCGCCTACGACTGGGTCCAGACCAAGAGCCCCGCCGGCGCCACGCAGTGGATCCCGGCCGGCGGTAAGGGCGACGGGCTCGTCCCGGACGCGCACGACCCGACGAAGCGCCACGCGCCGATCATGTTCACGACGGACCTCTCGCTGAAGTTCGACCCCGCGTACGCGAAGATCGCCAAGCGGTTCGTCGAGCACCCCGAGGAGTTCCGCCTCGCGTTCGCCAAGGCGTGGTTCAAGCTCACGCACCGCGACATGGGTCCGCGCTCGCGCTACCTCGGCGCCGAGGTCCCGAAGGAAGAGCTGATCTGGCAGGACCCGGTCCCCGCGGTGGACCACCCGCTGATCGACGCGGCCGACGTGGCGACGCTCAAGGGCAAGGTGCTCGCGTCGGGCCTGACGGTGCACGAGCTCGTCCGCACGGCGTGGGCCTCCGCCGCGTCGTTCCGCGGCACCGACATGCGCGGCGGCGCCAACGGCGCGCGCCTCCGGCTCGCCCCGCAGAAGGACTGGGCGGTCAACGACCCGGCCGAGCTCTCGAAGGTGCTCGCGCGCCTCGAGGCGGTGCGGGCCGAGTTCAACGGCGCCGCGGCCGGCGGCCGGAAGGTCTCGCTCGCCGACCTGATCGTCCTCGCGGGCGGCGCGGCGGTCGAGCAGGCGGCGAAGGCCGCCGGCGTGGACGTGGTCGTGCCCTTCACCCCGGGCCGCACGGACGCGACGCAGGAGCAGACCGACGTGGCGTCGTTCGCGGTGCTCGAGCCGACGGCCGACGGCTTCCGTAACTACTGGGCGAAGGGCCAGGCGGGCTCGCCCGCGGAGCTCCTCATCGACCGCGCGGACCTGCTGACGCTCTCGGTGCCCGAGATGACCGTGCTCGTGGGCGGCCTGCGGGCGCTCGGCGCCAACGCGGGCGGCGTCACGCACGGCGTGTTCACGGCGCGACCGGGCACGCTGACCAACGACTTCTTCGTGAACCTGCTCGACATGTCGACGAAGTGGTCGAAGTCGGCGACCGAGGGGCTCTACGACGGCCTCGACCGCAAGACCGGCAAGGTCAAGTGGACGGCGACGCCGGTCGACCTCGCCTTCGGCTCGAGCGCCGAACTGCGCGCGATCGCGGAGGTCTACGCGGCCTCCGACGCGCAGACGAAGTTCGTCCAGGACTTCGTCAAGGCGTGGACGAAGGTGATGATGCTCGATCGCTTCGACGTGAAGTAGCGCGTCGCGCGCGACCTTCCGTTCGTTCGCTCCTCCGGCCGCCGCGGGCCTTCCCGCGGCGGCCGCTTCGTCGGCACGCCGTGCGGGCGACCGAGGACGGTCAGGGTTCGGGACCGCGAGGCCCGCCGGCTCGCGGGGGTCGCGGGGGGCCGCGGGCCCGCGGGCCGCGCGGGGGGGGGGCGGGGGTGGGACTCGGGACGGGTTTCGCGTCGGCGAGCGGGCCTTGCGTCGGCGAGCGGGCCTCGCGTTGGCGGAGAGGGGGTGCGTCCCGTGGAGGGCGGCGTCTCGCATTCGACCCGATGGACGGGGGGTGCCCCGACCCCGGCCGGTCGGGTACGTTCTCGGACCCCCTTCCTCTGGAGACGTCGATGGCCGTTCCGACCGTGCGTGTGGGTGCCGTGAAGCTCAAGGGCAATCCCGTGGACCTGCGCGGGCCGGCGTTGAAGGTCGGGGACGCGGCGCCCGTGGCGGAGGTAGTGGACGCGTCGCTGGCGGTCGTGAAGATCGGCGGGCCGTCGGGCAAGGTGCGGGTGTTCTCGGCGGTGCCGTCGCTCGACACGGCGGTGTGCGACCTCGAGACGCGGCGGTTCAACACGGAGGCCGCGAAGGTGCCCGGCATCGCGATCGAGACGATCAGCGTGGACCTGCCGATGGCGCAGAAGCGGTGGTGCGGCGCGGCGGGCGTGACGGCCGTGCGGATGCTGTCGGACCATCGGGCGACGGCGTTCGGGGACGCGTACGGCGTGACGATCACGTCGGGGCCGCTGACGCGGTTCCTGGCGCGGGCGGTGTTCGTGGTGGACCGCGCGGGCGTGCTGCGGCACGTCGAATACGTGGCCGACATCACGCAGGAGCCGTCCTACGACGCGGCGCTCGCGGCCGCGCGCGCGGCGAAGTAGCGCCGTTCGATCCTCGACGCGCCGGCGGTCGCTCGCCGCCGGCGCGTCGCAGACGGGCGTCGACGGCGAGAGGGGCGTCGCGCGCGGTCGCGCGCCGGGCGCGGGGTCCGTCGGGTCGCTGGGGGAGTGCGCCGCCGTGACGTCCGACGACTCCGCCCCGTCGGTCGTTCGTCGGGACGGCTCGCCGGCGGCGAAGGTCACGGTGGCCGTGATCCCGCGCGAGCGGTGGAGCGCGTCGGCGCGGTCGCTCGACTCGGTGCTCGCGCGCACCGGTGCAGACGTGCCGATCGTGTGGGTGGACGCGGGGACGCCACCGGACCTGCGCCGGCGCCTCACGCGGCGGTTCGCGACGCGGCCGGGCGTGACGGTGGTGCAGGGGCGCGGGTACGTCGCGCCCAATCGTGCGCGCAACCTCGCGGTCGAGCGGGTGGCGACGCCGTACGTGGCCTTCGTCGACAACGACGTCCTCGTGGCGCCGGGCTGGCTCGAGGCGCTGGTCGCGTGCGCGGAGGCGACGTCGGCGTGGGCGGTGGGGCCGCTGTGTCAGCAGGGGCCGTGGCGCTCGGACGAGGTCCACGTCGCGGGCGGGGACGCGCGGATCGAGGTCGAGGACGGCCGGCGCCGGCTCGTGGAGCGGCAGGCCTGGCTGGGCGCGCCCGCGGCGGAGGTGCGGCGGACGGCCGCGCGGGCGCGGACGGAGCTCGCGGAGTTCCACGCGATCCTGGTGCGGTGTTCGGCGCTCGCGGCGATCGGCGGGCTCGACGAGGACCTGCCGTCGTTCGGGGAGCACACCGACTTCTGCCTGCGGGTCCGCGAGGCGGGTGGCGAGGTCTGGTTCGAGCCGCGCGCGGTCGTGACGTACCTGCCGCCGGCGCGGCTGACCGCGACCGACCTGCCGTTCTTCGTCGCGCGGTGGAGCCCGGCGTGGAACCGTCGGTCGCGCGACCGGTTCGCGGCGCGGTGGGGGCTCCCCGCGACTGACGAGCGGCTCGCGCACACGATGGGCTTCGCGGAGGACCACCGCCGGTCGTGGGTGCGGCCGTGGTCGCTCGGGCGGCTCCTCTCGCGCGGTCCTCGACGCACGTTGCGTCGCGCGCTCGACGGGCTGCTCTCGCCGTGGCTCCTCGCCCGGGCGCGCGGTCGCGGGACGGCGGGCCTCGATCCGCGGCCACTCTTCCGCGGTGTGGACCCGTTCCTGGGACCGCGAGGCCCGCTCGCCGCCGGTTCCCGGGTGTTTCCTCCGCCCGCGGGCCCGCCTCCGGCCGGCGGGGGGGCTCCGCTGCCGCAGTCGTCGCTCCCATCGCCGACGGTCGCGGGCTGAAGACCGGGTGAAGGCCCCTCGATCCGGGCGCGGTAGGGGGGGCAGGCGTGGGGGTCGGCTTCGCCGATTCTGGCGTGGGCGGCGGGGGTTGTTATCCTCACCCCCGGTATCGGCGCTCCCCGATAGCTCAGTTGGTAGAGCGGCAGACTGTTAATCTGTAGGTCCCTGGTTCGAGCCCAGGTCGGGGAGCCATTGCTTCGATCGCGGGAGTCGGGGCTTCCCGCCGCGCGGGCACGCGCACGCTCGTTCCTGCGCCGACCGGCGGACACCGATTCGGACCGCGGCCAGGACCGTGCGCCGCATCGCTCCGGTCGGGCCGCGAATCGCCGCGGGCCGCGGATCGACCGGACGGCGCCCGATCGCGATGTCGAGGCGGTCCAGGCGGGGTGTCGCGGCAGACCTTCCGCGTCCGAAGGGCGTCTTCGGGAAGTCCGTGTCGATCGCGATGTCGGTGGGCGCGACTACGATACGAACTATTCACAAACACGCTCCGCGGAGGCCTTCCCGATGTTCAAGCTGCCCTCGTCGTCCCACCGCCGCTCGTCGTGCGCGCCGAACGTGCGGCAACTCGCCGCGATGGCGTTCTCGACGGCCTGACGCCTCGGTCGCGCCGAAATGGACATCTTTTGAGGTCGGCCGGGCTCCCACCGCGTCCCCAGGTGGGCCGCCCTGTCGCGGCGCGGCCCCGTGACCGCCGCGGCTGTCCGCGCACCGGATGTCGAAGCCTCCGGATGATGCGCCGGCCCGCGAGGTGGGCGTGGCGGGGCGGCGTCAGCGGGCGCGTCGATAGTGCAAGGCGACGACGCCGTTGCCGAGCGGCCGTGACGAGACCAGATCGAGCCGTCGCGCGCTGGGCAGCCCGCCTGCGTAGAGGGTCGGCCCGTGGCCGGCGATTCGGGCGTGGAGCAGGAACCGGTACTCGTCGATCAGATCGAGGCGGTCGAGTGCGGTCGCCAATTGGCCGCTGCCGAGGAGCACGCCCGATGGGGTCGCGTCCTTGAGCTGCTGCACGGCCGTCCGTAGGTCGCCGGCGAGGTGGTGGCTGTTCGTCCACGGGAAGTCTGTCCGCGTCGACGAGACGACGTACTTCGGCTTGGCGTCCAGCTTGACCGCCCACTCGCGGATCGCCGGGGGCACCTCGTGCTCGCCCCGCGCGACGGCCGGCCAGAACCCTTCCATCATCTCGTACGTGACGCGGCCCCAGAGCATCGCCCCGCCTTCGTCCATGAGGCGCGTGAAGAAGGCGTGCGTCTCGTCGTCGGCGATGCCTTCCCGGTGGTCGACGCAGCCGTCCAGGGTGACGTTGAGGCCGAAGGTCAGGAGTCCCATGTCCTCAGTCTATGGGCGGGGCGCGACGATCGACGGGCGAGCCCTCTTCGGCCCGTCGATCGAGACCATCGTCGCATTCGCGGGGACCGCGCCCGTGCCCGTCGGGTGGACGGCGTCCGCTCGGCCCCCGTGGGACCGGACGGTCAGCCCCGCCCGCGTTTGATCGTCCAGCGCATGCGGAGCGCGCGGTTCTCGGGGATCTGGAGGCGTTCGTCGACCTGGGGGCCGCGGGCCTCGTGCCACCACGACTTCTCGTCCTTGAGGAAGTCGTCGTCGACGTGCTCCATGCCGTCGCCGGCGAGGATCCACGCGCCGTCGCCGCCGCCCCAAGGGGTGTAGTCGGTCGTCAGCTCGAGGGTCAGCACGCCACCGGTCCCGTCGCCCGGACGATCGAAGATCAGGTCGATGCCGGTCGAGCCCTCGGGCGTCTCGATCGCCACCTGTCGCCAGAGGCCGGTGATCCACGGCCCCGTCAGCGGCTGCCCCTTCACCGCGTCCACGTAGGCGATGAGCGCGGCGTTCGGCTTGGGGCCCTTCTCCGACCACCGGACCTCGCGGGTGACGGACGCCAGCCGACGGACGACGACGTCGAGCTTCGCACGGCGAGGGTCGTCCTTCTTGAGGGCGTCGCGGGCGGCCTGGACGTCGGGCAGCGCGCCGAGCCCCGCGGCCGTGAGGTCGAGGGCCGCGACGTCGCGGGCGTTGTCGTCCGCGGCGTCGAGCCAGGCCTTGAGCAACGGCTTCGTCCGTTCGGAGGGCACGCGCTCGATCTTCGGCTTCGTCTCCGCGATCGAGGGCTGACCGTGTGCGGCGCGCCACTTGTCCGCGAGGGCCGTGCGCGCCGCCGCCCGGTCCTTCGCGGACGCCTTCGGGTTGAACTTCCAGCGGGTGGGGTACCGCTCCGCCAGCGTCCACGCGGCCATCTCGCCCACGACCGGCTCCTTGCCGATGGGATCGTCGCCTTCGTCCGAGGACGTCCCCATGTAGAGCCCGTGGGCGCGTTCGCCGTCCGCGAGCCGTTCGGCGAGCAGCGCCTCGATCAGCGGCTCGGCCTCGGCCTTCATCGGGAGCACGTACCCGCTCCGGAAGCCGTCCTTCCTCGGCGGCGAGAACGCGCGCACGATCTCCACCCGATCCCCCGCGGACCGCTTCGCGATGTCGGCCGCGAGGGCCCGGACCGCGTCGGGATGGCCCGTGCCCACCAGCGACTCGACGAGGTTCCGGCCTTCGAACGCGCCGAACGCGCGACCGAGGCCCGGCGGGCCGTCTTCGCGCGCCGCACCGGCTTGCGTCCACGCGCGGATCAGCGCGTCGAGCCCTTCCCGTCGCCCGCGCTGCCACAACGAGGCCGCGACCGACACGCCGTCGTCGGTGCCCTTCAGCGGCTCGAGGAGGCGGAGCAACGCGGCGACCACGGTCGGCGACTTGAGCCCCGTGAGCACGCTGACGAGGTTGCTGCGGGCGGCGCCCGGGTCGCTCGCGGCGATGCCGGTCTCGAGCGGCTGCACCGCCGCCTCGGGGTCGAGCTTGACCAGCCGGTCCGCCGCCGCCCGCGACTCGTACGTGCCCTGGGCGACCTGATCCATGAGGATCGTCTTCTCCCCGCGGTCCTTCACGGTCGCGTACCACGCCTCCGCGGCGCGCCGGCGGGTCGGGCGACCGCTCGTCGGGGGGCCTCCGGCGCCCGCGGCGGTCAACGCGCCGCTCGCGATCTTGTCGAGGAGGGTCCACGCGAGCTGGCCGACGCGGAGGACGCGGACGTCCCCGCGGTACTGCGCGTGGCCGGTGTCGTCGATCTCGAGGGTGCGGCTGAAGCGGAGGTCGTCGAGCGCGTCGAGCAGCGCGGGCACGGCCTCGAACCCGGCCGCGAGCAGCTGGACGTCGGCGGGCTTCGGGCCCTCCTTTGCCTTGTCGCCCGGCGCACGGTACCCCCAGGTGTCGTAGTAGCTCGAAGCGACGTCCTGGAGGTCGCGGACCAGCGTCGCCATGCGGTCGAGAGGGGGCGGCCGGTCGGCCGGCTTCGCGGGCGGGGACTTCCGGGCCCGGCCCTCGGCCACCATCGCGCGGAGGACCGCGACGGCGCCCTCCGTCGAGGTCAGGCTCTCCGGGGAGAAGGCGCGGGCCCACGCCTCGTGCGCGGCGAGCAGGTCCTCCCACGAGAGCCGCGGGTCGCCGAACTTCTCGCGGAGCACGTACTCCACCTCGCGCTCGATGGCCCCCTGGATGGACTCGTACGAGGTCCTCGGGCGCGGGTCGTCCTTGCCGTACTGCTCCGTGCGCGACGGACGCGTGCCCTCGAAGAGGGCCCGGTCGCACATCGTGCGCGCCAGCGCCTCCTCTCCGCGTCCGGCGAGCGCTCGCGCGAGGACCGCGATCCGGAACGCCTGGTTCGGGTACGACCAGCGGTGCGCCTTGAACGGGTCGGACTTGTCGAACCACGCGGTGTCCGCCGGGTCCTTCGCCAGGATGTCGAGGCCCTGCCGCACCCACGCTGCGAGGTCCGCCTTGCGGTACTCGACGCCGGACTCGCGGCCCTCGGCCTTGCCCTTCGGGAGCGCCGACTTCAGCGGGGCTCGCACGGTGCGCAGGTCGGTGCGGAAGAGCGTCACCTCCTTCCCGGTGTCCGCGATCAGGAACGCGCCGGCAGGGAGCTCGGGTCCTTCCTCGGGACCCCGCCCCGCGTAACTCCTCGGCTCCGGTTCGCCGAGCGTCACGAACGGCAGCTTGGTGACGTCGGGGAAGCCCTTCGCGTCCCACCACGCGAAGAAGGCGCGATCGGCGTCGGTCAGTCGCGCCGAGCCCGCGGGCGCGGCGGGGGGCGCGTCGCCCGCATGCACGGGGTTCCACGTCGCCCCGACGAGACCGCAGACGCACCCGATCACCACCCGACGCACGGCGTGTCGCATGATGCAGTCGTACCCCGCGCCAGGTCACCGATGCAACACCGTCGGCGGCGTGCCGGGGTGCGCCGCCGGGTCCGGCGCGGGACGTCGGTCGCTGGTATCCTCCGCGGCTCGGACCGGAGGCTCATCGATGCGTGCGCGCTGGATCGGGTGGCTGGCGTGCGTTCTCGTGCTTTCCGCGCCCCCCGCCGCGGGGGAGGACGCGCGGCCCAAGCCCGCCCCCGCGGCCGCGGAGCTCCTCGAGCGCCTGAAGGGCGGCCGGGGAGGCCGTGACGACGAGGCGCTCGACGCCCTCGTGCGGTGGAAGGACGACGAGTTCGTCCCCGCGGCGCTCGCGCAGCTGCGGGAGGAGACCGACTTCCACGCGCGCATCGCGCTCGGCTACGTGCTCGCCGTGCACGGGGAGAAGGCCGGCCTCGAGGTGCTCGTCGACTCGCTCGAGCAGACCGGGCACCTCGGCTACGTCTACCTCACGCGCGTCGCGCCCGAGGACTTCGGCTGGAATCGCAACGGTTCGAGCCTCGCGAAGTGGCGGGCGTGGCTCGACGGCCTGACCGAGGAGGGCTATCGCGAGCAGGTCCGGCGGCGGCGGATGTCGCCGGCGGACCGTGCCGCCGGTCGCACGGAGCTCGCGGCGGCCCTCGACGCGTTCGCGGGCGGCGCGCCCCGGCCGGACGTCGCCGCGCGGCTCCGTGCGTTCACGAAGTCGTTCCCGCAGTCGGACTGGGCCGCCGACGCGGGGGAGCTCGCCGATCGTCTCGACGAGGAGGTCAAGGAGGACGCGGCGTGGGTCGAACCGCCCGCGCCGGCGACGCTGACGCCGGAGGCGCGGACCGCGTGGCTCGTCTTCCACCTGCGCGACGCGACCGGCTGGGCGCTCCCGTTCGACGGCTACGTGACGGTCCTGCCGCGGCGGGGCAAGGGAACGCCGGCGCCGTCCGGACCGGTCGCCGAGCTCCTCGCGGCGGGCAAGGCGTCGACGCCGACGCTCCTCGGGCTCCTCGACGACCGCCGCCCCGTGCGCGCATGGGAGTGGGCGATGAAGCGCGTCTCGGAGCGCGAGTGGCGCTCGGTGCCCGTCGTGCTGCGCTACCAGGACGTCGCGCTCGAGCTGCTCAACACGATCCTGCCCGTGCCGACCTACGAGCGGAAGCACACCGCCGACTATCTCTCGGCCCAGGACCCGGACGACCGCGCCGAGCTGATCGCCGACGTCCGCGAATGGGCCGAGCAGACGTCCAAGGCGAGCCCCGCCGAGCTGCGGATGATCGGCGTCCGCCGGTCGCGCACGTTCGACGCGCTGAAGCAGCTCCGTCAGATCGCGGTGGACCCCAAGCAGAAGCCCGAGGCGCTGGCGGAGCTGAACCGGATGTACGACGGCGGGCGTCCCGAGATCTTTCGTCCGATGATCTGCGAGGTCATGGCGGACCTCGGCGACACCTCGAAGGTCGCCGACGTGATCGAGGGGCTCGAGTCGGGCAAGTACGCGATGCAGATGGCGACCGAGGAAGGGGACTCGGCCGTCGGGTTCAAGGCCGAGGCCGCGGCGCAGCGCATCCGCGCGAAGTACGGCAAGGCCGCGGGGGCCGCTCCCGCCCCGAAGTAGCGGGCCTCCGAAGCGAGTCGACGCGGCGCGGGAGCCCGCCGGCGGGCCGACACCCGGCCGACGGTGCGTACTCCGTCTCGCTCCGGGCGCGCGCCGGGTCCATCCGGACGGAGTCAGGACGAGACCGCGAGCCGGCGGCCTCCCCCAAGACGATCAGCGACGGTGGTGCCACAGAGCCCCAACGGCTCGCGCCCGCCACCGCGGGGGCGGTGGCGGGCGCGAGGGTCACGAGAGAGGACGGCGCGGACGGCTAGGGCTCGAGGTCGTAGACCGTCGCGACCCCGAACAGGCCGACCGTCAACGCGTCGACGTTGCCGATGAAGTTGGTCCACGGCGGCGCGCCGTAGCCCACGACCAGGCGCAGCCCGCCGCTGCCGTCGGTGCCGGCGATGACCCGCGCACCCGGGTGCGCGGCGGCGTACGTCGCGAGCGGACGGACGTCGGCCCCCGCGTTCGGCGAGTCGTTGTTCGACCACCAGCCGCCGTGGCTCATGTCCCACGACTGCCACATGGCGACGACGAGGTCGCCCTGGTCCGGGACGAGCGCCGTGTAGCCGTGCTGGTACTCGGGTTCGAAGAAGATCAGGTCGTCCTGGACGTTGTCGCCGTTCCAGTCGATGCGCATCACCGCGTACGGCGCCTGGAGCCCCGAACCGGTCTGGATGTACGTCCAGTACTCGAGCGACGTGATCGACGTGAGCAGCTGGCCGTCGAGCGTCGTGAACCGCAGCTCCTCGCCGCTGTCCCCGTCGGAGCCGGTCGCCATCTGCGCGCTGCCGAACCCGAGCGGCGGCACCGCGGGCCCGTTGACGAACGTGATCGAGCCCGTGGACGCGGGCGTGGAGAACTCCGACACGCCTTCGCTCGGCATCGGGGTCGACCGGACCGTCACGAAGCGCGACCCGACGGTCTGGTTGGGGGTGTTGTCGTGGTGCCCCGAGCCACCGCAGCCGGCGATCGGGAGGGCGAACGAGATCGCGAGGAGAATCGACCGGGGGATGCGTACGGGGTTCATGGGCACTGGATTCCTGGGACCGCGGACTTGCGGCCCGGGTTCGATGCCGGAACCGACGGAGGGAGCCCGATGGCTTCCGCCTCGCCTCTCTCCAGGGGCGAGCAGGCGTCGGTGGGCCGCCGCGCGGGGCCCGTCGCGTCACGCCGTCGGGGGCCACGTGCGCGGCGTCTATCGGAGCGGTACGCTGGCGCCATGCGGAAGGCGCGTCGATGGCTCGCGGGGATCGCGGTCCTGCTCTCGGGAGCGTGGGGCCCGGTGGCCGACGAGGTCCGCGCGGCGGACGCGCCCGCACCGGCCGCTCCGCCTGCGCCGCCCGCCGCGCCCGTCGCGGAGCCGGCGCGCTGCGTCGTCACGGGACGCGTCGTCGATGGCTGGGGCAGCGGCGTCGCCGACGGGCGCGTCGCGTGGGTGGGCGATGCCCCCGCGGGCGACGACTCGACCGCGCCGGAGACGCGCACGGACGCGGAGGGACGGTTCCGGGTCGAGGTGCGAGGCCCGGCGGGTCGGCGTGTGCGCGGGGTCCTCGTCGCGCGGCGCGGGGAGGACGCGGCCGAGGTCCGGGCTGTGTCCGTCGCCGACCGCGCGGACTCCGACGTCGGCGAACTGACGCTCCAAGCGGCTCAGCCCCTCTCCGTCGAGGTGCTCGCCGCGGGGCGACCCTCGGTCGGGGCACGGGTGTGGCTGTGGGCCTCGATCTGGGGAGCTCGCGGAGACGGCGCGGTGTTCCTCGCGACCGCGACCACGGGCGCGGACGGTCGCGTCGTGCTCGCGACATTCCCACGGCTCCACGGGGTCGCCGTCGCGCACGCGCACGACGGGACGGTCGGCGACACGGGATGGACGCTCGATCCCGACTCCGACGCGAACGGGACGCGGATCGAGACCCACCCCTCGCGATCGGTGACGGTCCGCGTGACCGACGGGACGGCCGCGCACGCGCCGGTCGAGGGCGCGCAGGTGTTCGTCGGGCTCCGATACGGCCTCGGCTGCGTCGTGCGGGAGACCGACGTGCGCTTCGGCCCCGCGCCCCTGCGCACCGGACCGGACGGCACGGTGCGCGTCGACGGGCTCGCGCGGGACGAGCGGGTCACGCTCGTCGCCCGACGCGCCGGGCGCAGCCGTGGATGGGTCTGGTGCGAGGCGGGCGCGACCGAGGCGACGGTCGAACTCCCGCGTCCGCTCGCGATCCCGATCGTGGACGGCGAGGAGCCTCGCCCCGCGGACGGTACGGGCGTCGTCGTGCGGTGGGTGGACGAGGACGTCGGCCAGGTCGAGGGGCGGATCGACCAGGGCCGGCTGGTCGTGCCCGTCGCGCCCGACGCGCATCGGTGGGGGCTCGCGTGGACCCCGGACGGTTCCGTCGCGGTGCTGGATTCCGAGAAGCCGACGTCGTTCGCGGTCCCGCGCACGGTCGTCGTCCGGGTCGTGGAGGCGGACGGTCGCGTCGTGCCCGGCGTCGGGGTCACGTTGACCTCGCCGGGCGCGGGTCGGTCCGACCCGCCGGTCGTCACCGACGCGAAGGGCCGCGCCGAGTTCGACGGGCTCGCACCGGGCCGCCACGGGATCGGCGTGTTCGCGGGTCGCATCCTCGGGTCCGGCGTGGACGCGGGCGAGGTGGACCTCGGCGAAGGCGACGTCACTCAGGACGTCGTGGTGGGGCCCGCGGTCGACGTGGTGGCGCGGTTGAGCGTGGACGGTCGTCCGGAGCTCCCGGAGCGGTTGGGGTGGTCGTTGTCGAACGGCGGCGTCGTGGACGCCACGACCGACCGCGCCGAGGCGACGCTCCGCGTACGCACGCGGGCGCTGGTGGGCTCGAAGAAGCCCGCCGTGCTCAAGTTCTGGGCGCCCGGGCTGCGCGACTCCGATCCGGTCGTCGTCCCGTGGCCGGCGAGCGGCGGCGCCGCCACCATCGACGTCCCGCTCGCACGGGTCCCCGACGTCGTGCTCGAGGTCCGCGCCGACCCCGGTGCGCGCGCGACGGCCTTCCTCGAGACGTGGTGGCCGGAGCACCGCGACGCTCCCTGGGTCCTCTACAACGACGGATCCACGACCTTCACGGGCCGCACGCGCGTGACGCTCGAGCGAGGGCGGTACCGTCTGCGCCACGGGGAGACGGGCCTCGTGTCGGCGCCGTTCGACGTCCCCGAGCGGGGCGGGAAGGTCCACGCGACGCTCGACGTCACCGGGCTCGTGACGGTGCGGGGTCGCATCGAGGTTCCGCCGGGCACCGCCCCGAGGGACTTCGGGATCGTCGCCGTCGGCGAGGGGATCGACACGCGCTGGTGCGGATGGATGACGTTCGGCGGGCGCAGGGGCCTTCCCTGCGACGGCGCGACGTTCGAAGTGCGGGTGCCGCCCGGCCGGCCGGTCCGGCTCTCGCCGTCGCACGAAGACCTCCAACCGGCGCGCGACGGAGGCGAGGTCACGGTGGTCGGCGCGCGCGACGACGTGGTGCTCCGCCTCGATGCCGGCGCGTCGGTCGCCGTGACCTTGATCGACGTCGACGGTCAGCCCCTGGCGCCCCGCGCGGTCTCGGGCCTCGCCATCGCGGCGACGCGTCCGCCGCCCGCGAACGCTGGCTATCCGGTCATCTGCGCCCTCGTCGCGGTCCCCGGCCGCCCCGGCGTCTTCCAGGCGTCGGGCCTTCCATGGGGCGACCTCGACCTCTGGGTCGCGACGGGACGTTATCCGGGCGACGGCCGCGCGACCCTGCCCCTCGGGCGGGTCGTCCTGTCCGCTCCGGTCACCGACCTCGGGGAACGCCGGCTGACGTCGGGATCGAAGGTCGTGATCCACGAGCGCTGGTCGGAAGGGCCGCTCGACGACGACGTGTCCTCCCGCACGGACGCCGGCATCGGCATCGCGCAGTTCGGCCCGCGCCAGCAGGTGTTCGCGACCGAGGTGACGGACTCCCCTGCCGTGGGGTCGTACCTCCACCTCGGGGCCGGCCGTTGGCTGCTGCCCGTGCGTGGCACGAGGTCGACGCCTGCCGGTGACGTCCGCTTCGAGCGGATCTACGAGGTGGACGTGGACGGCGTCCACGACGTCGCGCTCGAGGTGGACCTCCGCGTCCCGACGCCGCCCCGCTGACACCGAAACAACGGGGTCGTAGCCCTTCGTTTCGCCGTCGACAGCGGAACAACGGGGTCGTAGCCCTTCGTTTCGGTGTCGCGGGAGCGGGGTGGGGGAGAATGGGGCCCACGAGGAGCCCGCGATGACCGACGAGGAGCGTTCGAGCAGAGGACCGGACGAGCCGGTGTCGGCCGTGATCTTCGACTACGGCGGCGTGCTGCGGCGAGAGGACAACGCCGACTTCGACGCGTTCGCGGCCACGGTGGGGCTCCCGGCCGGATGGCTGTGGAGCGCGTTCCACGACATCCCCGAGTACGTGGCGTCGCGCACCGGACGGCTCGACGCCGCCGGGTACCGCGCCGCCGTCGTGCGGCACCTCGCGCGCGTGCTGCCGGCGGACCGGGCCGAGGCCGCGCTGGACGCGTGGGAGGCCCTGCGGCGCCAGGACCATCCCGTCGAACCCGAGATGGACGCGGTCCTCGACCGGCTGCGCGGCCGCGTGCGCCTCGGCCTGCTGTCGAACGCGGGCAGCGGCGCCCGCCGCCGGCTGGAGGAACTCGGCGTCGCCGCGCGCTTCGACGACGTCGTGTGCTCGGGCGACGTCGGGCTCGCGAAGCCGGACCCCGCGATCTTCCGGCTGGCGGCGTCACGGCTCGGCCTGCCGCCGTCGGCCTGCGCGTTCGTCGACGACCAGGAGCGACACGTCGTGGCCGCTCGGGCCGTCGGCCTGCGCGCGCACCAGCACCACCGCACGCGGATGCCCGCGCTCCTCGCGTTCCTCGTCGAGGTGGGGGCGTTGCCGCCGGCCTGACGCGGGGACGCGACGGCCACCGGGCCTCGCGGTCCCGGGAGCTCGACGGCGCGCTACTTGTCGCCGGGCGTCGCGTTCGGATCGACGCGCTTCGTCGCGAGCGTCACGAACTGACGGACGCGACGCTCCTCCTGCGAGTTGCTCTTCTTGTACGTGGAGCGGCCCTCGGCCACCGTCTCGAGGGCCCAGAGGACGCCCGTCTCGACGGAGACCCACGCCTTCCCCTCGACCTTCGCGACCGACGAGATGTAGCCCGCCCGCGCGGGCGCGACGACCTCGCCCTCGCAGAGCGCCTGCAGCGCGACCTTCAGCCGCACGCACGCCTCGCCGTCCTTCGTCTCCGGCGTGGGCTCGCCCACGCGGCCCTCGAGCTTGCCCTGCGGGAAGCCCTCCGGGCGGGGGTTGATCGTCGCGAGGAAGCGCATCATCTCGACGAGGTTGCCGAGCGCGGCCGCGTCGTGGAGGTCCCAGACCTCGCCGACGCGGACGTCCCGCGCGGGCAGGTACGACGACGTGAGGTCGGAGAGGCCCGAGAGGCAGTAGTCGAGGGAGTCCCGCTCCTTCTCGAGGCCGGGCAGCAGCCGGCCCGTGCCCGCGACCGGCTTCCCGGACGCCTCGCGCATCAACTCGAACGTGACGGGCTTGTCGCCCATGAGGCCGGTCTTGACGAAGCCGAGGATCGGGAGCGTGCCGTCGCACTGGTCGAGCTTCACGACGTACGTCGAGCGCAGCCGCCCGCCGTCGGCGGCCGCCACCGTCTGGCGCCACGTCACCGTCGCGAGGAACGACATGCCGGCCATCGGGTCGTGGTCGGCGCCCATGACGACGCCCGACTTCATGACCGCGCGCGTCTCGAACACGTCGCCCGCCTTCACCGCGTGCTTGATCGCGACGACGTCGCCGCTCGCGGTCGCGACGGGCCAGTCGATCGGGAAGCGGTGCTGCACGTCGCCCGGCGCCTTCATCACGAACCACCAGATCGCGCCGACGACGACGAACGCGCCGACGACGATCCACAGGACGATCGGCACGCCCTTCTTCTTGGGCGCCTCGCGGTAGCGCGACTTCGAGGGGCGGGGGGCGGCCGGGAGGGGGGCGTCCGTCATGGTCGGGGAACGCTACCAGCCGCGCCCCCCGACCGCACGGCCCGGCCCGGGCGATCGGGCGCCGTCCGGGCGCGCCCGCGGGCGGCGTCAGCGCGGGGCGGTCTTCGCGGGCGGCGCGCAGGTCCCGCACCACGCCGTCGAGACCGCGATCGACTCGGTCACCGGGTCGTACCGGGCGACGCGGACCGCCATCCCGGCCGGCACCGCGGCCGCGACCAGCGGGTGCCCGCGGAGCACGAGGCCCTGCCCGTTCGTGATGACCGTGGCGCCGTTGATCGCCTGCCAGTGCATCAGGTACTTCTCGTTCGCGTTCGTGCACCCGCTCGCCGGGCACGCCGTCGTGTCGTCGATGAAGTCGACGGCGCCGTTCGACTCGGTCGTGTGGTAGAGGCCGAGGAAGTGGCCCATCTCGTGGGCCATCACGCGCGCCACGAGGTCGCGCTGGCTGGCCGACGGCGCCTCGATCCAGAGGCCCATCACGCCGGAGTGGGCGGTGCCGTTCGCCGTCCCGCCGCCGATCTTCGCGGCGATGCCGAGGACGCCGCCGCCGATGGCGGTGCGGACGAAGAAGTAGTTCATCCGCGGCTTCGCGGCCGACGACGACAGCTTGAGCAGCTCGGGGAACTCCGCCTGCGTCACGTCGTCGTACGTCGCGTCGGTCACGTCGTAGTAGTCCACCTGCCCGATCGCGATCCCCTGCTGCGCGTACAGGTCGTCGACGCGCGAGAGGATGTCCTGCAGGTCGCCGTTGTTCGCCGCGCTCGCCGCGTCCGGCGTCAGCGTCGGCGAGAAGAACACGTTGAGGTCGAGGGTCCCGACCGACCCGGAGCCGCCGGGCCGCCGCTCGACCGTGACCTTCAGCGTCGCGTCGGGGTCGGTCCCGGAGAACCGCATCAGCCGCAGCTTCCACGTGCCCGCGGACAACGCGAGCGACGGCTGGTCGGTGTTCGGCACCTGCGCCGCGAACGTGATCTGGTCGGGCTGCTGCACGTACGTGCCGCTCGTCGTCTCGTTCTCGTACTCGACGCCGCCCGGCGTCTCGAGGCGCCCGAGCCCGATCACCGTGCCCGCGTCGCACCGCGCCTCGACGAACAGGGAGATCGCGTCGGACGGCACCGTCACCGACACGATCGGCGTCAGCCCCGACCCGTTGAACGTCTGGGTGCCGAAGTCGGTCGTCTCCGGCCCGCCGCTCGTCGCCGACAGCGGCACGACGTGCGCCGCCGCGCCCGTCGCCGCGACGGTCAGGCTGCCCGCCGGCGCGCCCGGCGTCGTCGGCGCGTACCGCACCGACAGGATCGTGGAGGCGCCCGGCGCGAGCGCCACCGGCAGCGCCGTCAGCGACGTGAACCCCGCGCCCGACACCGCGGCCCCCGTCACCGACGTGGGGCTCTTCGTCGCGAGGTTCGTCACCGTCACGGCCTTCGTCTTCGTCGACCCCACCGGCACCTCGCCGAACGCGAGGCTCGGGACCGACACCGACGTCGTCACCGCCTCGGCGTTCGCGACCACGTGGTAGACGAACGCCCGCGCGGTGCCGGTCCCGTCCGGCGTCGCGAGGAACGTCACCGACCCGTCCACCGGGCCCGCGGCGCCCGCCGGGTCCACGGTCAGGTCGAGCGGCACCGTGCCCCCGACGCCGACCGGCGCGGGCACGGCGCCCGCGGCGGGGGCCACGGGACCGGCCGCGTCGAGCAGGGTCACCGTCGCCGGCCCGTCGAACGGGTTCGCGAGCGTCACGGTCGTCGTCGTCGGGGCCGTCGAGGCCACGAGCCCGAGGTCGACCTCGGTCACCGTGGGGGTGGGCCCCGTCCCGCCGCCCCCGCCACCGCCCCCTCCGCAGCCGACCAACATCGCGAAGACCGCGACCCGCGCCAGGGCGGGCCCGAACGACCGGAAGGTGCGCATGCCGAATCCTGGCCCCGCCCCACCCGGGACGCAAGGCCCGCTCGTCGGCCCGGTCGGCCACCGGGCCTCGCGGTCCGGGGGAGCCGAGGGCGGGCCCGGGTCGGTCAGGGGACCGGGGCCTCCGGGGGGAGGGCGGCGACCTCCGCGAGGACCGCCCGCAGCGTCGTCTCGAACGCCCGGGCGCCCGCCGCCTCGGGGTGCCCGAGGAGGTCCACGAATGCCGCCGGGAGCAGCGTCGCGACGGTCGAGCGGCCGGGGGCGGTGTCGAACACGCTGATCGGGAAGACGTCGCGGGTCGCGGCGGACGGGGTGGCGTCGTCGGGGATGCCGGGCAGCGGGTCCGCCAGCTCGACGACGAAGCCGCCCCGTCCGGTGCGGCCGACGGGCGTCGTGCGGCTGCCGGCCACCACGAGGCCGTGGCGGCGGCACGCGGCGACGAGCGCGACGTGGGCGGCGGAGGCGGACCGAGCGACGTGGACGTGGAGGTTCATGGGGGCTCGGCGTACGGTGGGCCCCGGAGGCTACTCGATGGCGCGGCTCGCGTGGGTCTGCCTGGGCGGCGCGATCGGCAGCGGCGCCCGGTTCCTGCTCGCGGAGTGGCTCGGCGGCCGCCTCGGCGGCGTGTTCCCGTGGCCGATCCTCGTCGTCAACGTGCTCGGCTGCCTGGCCGCGGGGTTCCTGGGGGCGTTCTGGGCGATGCGCTCGCCGGCGCCGGAGGTCGTGGCGCTCGCGGTCACCGGGTTCCTCGGCGGGTTCACGACGTACTCCGCCTTCAACCACGGCGCGCTCGTGCTCCACGAGGGCGGCCGATCGCTCGTCGCGGCCGGGTACGTGGCGGTGACCGTCGTGGCGGGCCTCGCGGCGGGCCTGGCGGGCGCGGGGCTCGGTCGCTGGGTCCGCTGACGCGCGGTCGCCGGCGGGGGGACGCGAGGCCCGGTCGCCGTCGGCCCCGGGCGTGGCCGCCCGGCGGGGGGCGTCGGCGGGCGCGGGCGCGCGCAAGGCCGCGGGGCCCGCGACCGATGGAGGGGAAAGGGGCCCGTGCGGCCCGGTCCGAGGTGCTCCATGTGGGTCGCGATGAGTCGTGGGACGGCGGTCGGGGTGCTGGCGGCGACGTTCGTCGTGGGCGGCGCGGCGGGGTGGTGGCTCCGCGGCGGCTCGGCGACGCACGTCGAGGCGCCGACGCTGACCGCGCTGCCGCCGGGGTCGATCCCGCCGAACCGTGATGCCGGGCGTGACGCCGGGCGTGAACCGGCGCGCGGGACCGTGCCGCCGCTGCCCACGAAGGGCACCGGGCGCGTGGGGCCCGCGGGCACGGTGCAGGTGAAGGCCGTCCCGACGCCGGGCCACTACGTGCGGCTGAACGCGAACGAGACGCTCAGCGAGATCGCGCAGAAGGCGTACGGCTCGACGAAGCGGCTCCCGGACCTGCTCGAGGCGAACCCGCTCCTCGACCCGAAGCGGCTGCAGCCGGGCACGCTCGTCTACGTGCCCGTGGGCACCGAGGACGTGCCGCCCGCGCCGCCGCCGCTCCCCCCGTCGGCGCTGCCGCCGATGAAGACGCCGACTCCGAAGCCCGCGGCGGCGCCGAAGGCCGCGCCCACGCCGGTCCCGGCGACGGGCGCGCCGTCGCCCACGCCCGCCTCCGCGGCGGCCGTGATCGCGGAGACGTCGGCGCCGCCGGCGGCGCCGCCCGCGAAGGCGAAGTAGGGACGGCCCCGCGCGGTCGGGGAGGATGGGGCCATGGGCCGCACCTTCCTCGTGGACGCGCACAACGCGCTCTTCCGGCTCTCGTCGGACCCGCCGCGCAACGCCGACGCGGTCCGTCGGTCGGTCGTCCTGCGGGCGCAGTCGGCCCTGCGCGCGACGGGCCTCGCGGACGCGCGCGTGCACCTCGTGTTCGACACCGGCGAGGCGGGCCGCACGCTCGCGGGCACCCACGGCCGCGAGGGCGCGGTCACGTGGTCGTACGCGCGCGGGTCCGCCGACGAGGAGATCGTGCGGCTCGTCCGGCAGCACGACGGGCGCGACGCCGACGGGCCGCTGACGGTCGTCACGGACGACCGCGAGCTGCGGGGCCGCGCGGCGCAGCTCGGGGCGCGCGTGGTGCGCGTGCACGACTGGTTCGACGCGAGGCCCGCCGCGCCGCCGGGCGGCGACCGCCCGAGCGCGCGCGTGGGCCCGCCGCTGACGCCGGCCGACTTCGGGATGACCGACGCGCCGATCGACCTGCTGCGCACCGACCCCGACGACGTGTGAACGCCTCGGGAGGGGCCTCGCGTGCCGGCGAACGGGCCTCGCCGTCCCGCGGGTCGCCTATCCCGGCCGGAGGATCTTCATCACGACCGTCGAGAGCGGGGCGAGCAGGCGGAGCAGGATCGCCTGGCCCTCGCTGCGGCCGAGGTCGCGGTAGAGCCGCTCGAGGTGGTCCATCTCGAGGATCGAGAGGACGACGTCGACGCGGGCGCCGAGCTCCTCGTTGGTGACGCGGGGCGTGCCGTCGTCCACCTCGGCGACGCGGCGGCGCGTGGTGAGGACGGCCTCGGCGAGGCGGTGCGTCTCGTCGCGGACGCGGCGCGCCATGCGGGCCTTGAGGCGCATCCACGGCGGGACGAAGGAGAGGAGGAGGAGGCCCGCCGTGACCCAGAGGCGCATCCAGTCCTGGAGCTGGCCCTTCGCGAGGAAGACGTAGGCCGCGGTCGCGACCGTGTAGCCGACCATGATCGTGGCGCCCTGGGCGCTCATGAGCAGGAAGGGGCGGTAGTGGCGCTCGTGGAGGACGCGCTCGAGGGGCTGCGCGAAGTCGTGGCGCTCGAGGGTGCGGATCGTGAGCGAGGCGAAGCCGCAGAGGAGGACCCACGTGTAGGCGTTGATGACCCACTCGAGGGTCCAGAGGAGCAGGAGGAGGCGGTCGGACGCGGAGGGGGCGTCGAGGGTGCCCTGGGCGTCGGCGCCGGCGAGGAACTCCTTGCCGGACATGTGGACGATGTCCATGTAGACGAACGGCGCGGCGACGGCGAGCGCGACGAGGAAGCCGCGCAGGCCGAGCATGTGCCGGATCATCGGGCGGCTGGCGGCGGCGGCCGCGGGCACGAGGTGGGCGACGCCGGTGGCGAAGTGCTGCGTGTACGTCGAGACGAACTGGCGCAGCACGACGAGGTGGACCGTGAAGTAGAGCGGCTGCGCGAGCCAGTCGCGGCTCGCGAGGAACTTCGCGCGGTCGGGCGCGAGGAGCAGCGCGACGGCCCAGACGACGAGCGGGATCGCGATGCAGGCGCCGAGGAACGGGATCGGCCGGCGCGGCAGCCAACGGTCGATGAAGCCGCCCTGGCCGCCCTCGAGCGAGGTCCGCGCGGGGACCTCGTCGTCGGCGGCGGGCATCAAGGTGCCGCGCAGGAAGGCCATCGGGTCCACGGTCAGTCGGCCCCCATGTCAGTCGGCCCGATCCCGCGCGACCACGTGCCAGCCCGCGTCGCTCTCGACGGGGCCCGTGACGTCGCCGCCCTTGAGCTTGCCGAGCGCGAGGGCGAGGCCGCCGCCGTACCGCGCGAGGACGAGCCCCGACACGACGCCGCGGGTGTCCTTCGACAGCGGGTCGGAGGACGCGGCGGCGACGTCGTCGCCGAGGTCGGTGCCGGGCGCGGCCTTCTTCCAGCGCGCGGCGAGCTCGGCGGCCTTCGCCTTCGCCTCCTTCGTGGGCAGGGCGTCGGCGGGGGCGCCGCGGGCGCCCGCGTACGGGACGAGGACGTGGCGGTACCCCTTGCCCTTCGCCTTGGCCGCGGGGGAGTCCGGCGGCGGCAGGACGTCGCCGCCCTCCTCGAGCGGCACGTGCAGGACGTCGCTGCCGGCCTTGCTGTCGAGGACCCACGCGACGCACTCCTGCGCGTACGCGACGCGCGGGAGCTCGTGGGGCAGGTCCGTGACGAGCAGCACGCGGCCGACGACGGTCTTCTCGGCGGCGGCGATCGCGGCCGGGGCGCCGGCGAAGTTGCCGTCCTTCGTGCCGAGCATCACCGCGACGCGGGCGCCCTTCTGCCCGGCCCCTGGCGTCATGGGGGCGGCGGAGGTCACGATCCCGGCGAACGCGGCGGGCCGCGCGCGGTACGTCTCGAGGCTCATCGTGCCGCCCATGCTGTGGCCCAGCACGACAACCCGCTTCGGGTCGACGGGGTACTTCTCGAGCATCGCGTCGAGGCACGCGAGGATCCCCGCCGTGTCGGCCGCGTCCCAGGAGTGCCCCTCGCCTCGGTCGGTCGGAATCGACTTGCTGCCCTCGCACGCGAGCACGTAGCCGTTCCGCGGGCCCATGATGCCGGCGCCGTAGTTGAGGAGGCCCGACGCGGTGCCGCCGTGGCCGTGCAGCGTCACGAGCAGCTCGACCTTCTTGCCCTCGGCCGGCGGCTCGGTGGGCGTCGTGACGTACGCCTTGAGCGGCCGCGGGACCGAGACCCTCACGACGATGCGGCCGTCCTCCTCGGTCCATTGCGGCGGCGGGCCCGCCGCCTCCGTGGCGCCGCGGCCGGCCGCGGTCGGCACGCGTACGGCGGCGACGAGGGCGACGGCGAGCAGGAGCCACCGCAGCGACGCGGCGAACTCACGGGAGCGGGACGTCGGTCGCATGGCGTCCCGATTGTCGCACGGGCCCCCCGGGAGCACCGCCTCCCGCGTCCGGGGTCCGATCCGCCGATCGATGCTGGTCGTCTATCGGCGGACGGCGCGCGCGGTGCTCTCGACGAGGCGGACGACGTCGGCCTTCGCGGTCGAGCAGAGGCCGAGGCGCAGCGCGCCCTCGATCGGCACGACGAAGACCCCGTCGGCCTTCATGCGGAGCGCGGCGCCGTCGGCGTCGTCCGTGAAGACCGTGACGAAGAAGCCGCCGTCGTAGCGCGGGTGACGGAGCTGGTGGCGCGCCGCGGCCGCGTTGAACGCGTCCACGCGCTCGTTGAGCAGCCGCACCAGGATCGCGCGCTCGGCGTCCACCGCCTCGCGCAGCGGCTTCTCGACGAGCAGGCGCGTGACCGCCGCCATGCCGCCGCGGTTGCAGTTGCTCCAGGCGCCGCGGCAGGCGTAGGTGAGCGCCGCCGCGACGCGGGCGCGCTCGGCGGCGTCCGGCACGAGCGCGACCAGCGCGCCGACGCGGAGGCCGTAGTGCGTGAACGTCTTGCTCGCGCTCCACGCGACGAGCACCAGCGCGCGGTCCGCGACGGCCTCGAGGGCCGTGACGGGGCCCAGCACGCCCTTCTCGGGGCCGTACGCCGCGTACGCCGAGTCGATCACGACGGCCACCGGGCCCTTGGCCGCGGCCCGGCCGATCGCGTCGGCGGCGCCGCGCCAGTCGGCGGCGCTCATGGAGTACCCCGTCGGGTTCTGGCACGGGTCGTTGAGGATCAGGAGCGCGCGGCCCTGGGTCGCGAGGTGGCGCGCGAGCGCGGTGTCGAGCGCGTCCACGTCGAGCGCGCCCGAGGCGTCGAACATCGGGAACGTGTCGACGCGGCGGTCGTGCTCGTCGGCGATCGTGGCGTACGGGTTCCAGTAGAACGAGGTCGTCAGGAGCGCCTGGCCGGCCTCGAGGAACGTGTTCACCGCGTGGCGCAGCGCGCCCGTGCCGCCGGGCGACGCCGCGGCGACCGCCTGCGCGGCGAGGTCCTTGCGCGGCCCGAAGACGTCGTCGACGACCGCCTTCAGGAACGCCGGCGTCCCCGCGATCGGGGCGTACCCGGCCCAGTCGGCCGGGGACACCTCGCGGATCGCGCGGGTCGCCGTCGGCAGCACCGCGAGCGCGCCCGCGTCGTCGAGCAGGCTGCCGAGGGTCGCGTTGACGACCGCCTCGCCCTTCGCCTTGCGCGCGTTCGCCTCCGCGTTCAAGGCGAAGATCGGGTCGTCGCCCGGGCGCGCGCGCTTCGCGAGGGGCAGGTAGGACACGAGCGGGGAGGCGGGGGTCGTCATGGCCACGGGCGGGATCTCGGGGCGGAGGCTCGCGATCGTAGCGAGGCCCGGTCGGGGCGCCCCGTTGAGGCCGAACCGACCGCGGTCGGGCCCGCCGCCCGTCGGGCCGCGGCCCGCGCGGGGCGGTCGTCAGCGCGGCGGCGCGGGCGCCACCGGCCCGCCCGGCGCCGGCCGGAACGTCCAGCGGCCCGCGGCGAGGTCGAGCACGAACGACGCCCGGGCGAGGTCGTCGAGGCCGATCCACACCGCGATCGAGAGGCCGCGCGGCGCGAGGTCGACCCACGGCGCGGGGTCGCGGGCCGTCGCGGTGAGCAGCACGGTGCCGTCGTCGCCCACGACGCGGTAGCGGCCCGGCGCGGCGCCGCGGCCGTAGAGGCTAGTCGGCGCGCCCGTGTCGACGAGCGCGTGGGCGCGGCGGCCCGCGTCGTCGAGCACCGTCACGACCGGGAACCCCGGGCCGGCGAGCGCGGCCACCGGGCCTCGCGGTCCCGCGCGCCCCGACCGCCCCTCGCCGGCGGCGGGCCGCCGGAGCGTCCACGCGTCGGTGCCCGCGTCGTGCTCGAGGACGAGGCCCGCCATCCACGCCATGCCGAGCACGTTGGCGGGGCGCTCGAGCGAGTGCGGCCGCTCGACGAGGAAGACGGGGACGTCGTCGGCGACGAGCCCGCCGAGGTCCACGCGCGGGAGGACCGCGTCGCGGCCGTCGAACGCGGTGGCGCCCTCGTTCGCCATGAGGCGCAGGCGTTCGCCGGCGCCGGTCGCGGTCGCGGCCGCCGGCGCCCGCGTGGACAGGAACGCGCACGACGTGCCCGTGTCCACGAGGTACTCGGTGACGGCGCCGCCGGGGTCGCGCGCGTCGACGACCAGGCGCGTGCGCGGGTGCGCGGCGGGGCCGCGGCGCTCGAGGCGCGCGCCGGCGCCGCGCCAGGCTGGACCCTCGGACGGGAACGCCTCGTCGAACGAGCAGCGCGCCGTGACCTCGGCGGCGGGGTCCGCGCCGCGGGACGCGCGGCCCTTGGCGCAGGCGGGGAGCGCCGTCGCGGCGGCGAGGCAGGCGGCGAGGAGCGGGAGCGGGAGGCGCACGGGGGCGGCAGAATCCCCTGTGGCGCGGGGGGACGCCGCGGATTTTCGCGCGCCGGGGCCGGTCCCGGTCAGCGCCCGGCGGCGTCGAACGCGTCGAGCTCGTCGAGGAGCTCGCGGAGCGGCGCGCGCCACGCCGGGCCGAACGACGCGAGCAGCAGCTCGGCCGCCAGGTCGCGCGTCGAGCCGAGCACGAGGGCGGCCCCGCGGCCGGCGCGGGCGATGTCGCCGAAGTAGGGCACGAGGTCGTCGGGCGCGCGCGCGCCGGGGACCGTCGTGATCGTGTCGATGCGCACCGGCGCCTCGAACGCGGGGTCGTCGCGGCGCGCGAGGATCGTCCGCATCATCGGCCCCGCGTCGTCGTCGTGGGGCGGCGCGTCGCCGACGAGGACGATCACGCGCAGCGCCTTGCGCGACCACGCGACCTTCCGCTGCTCGAACGCGAGCGCGAGCGCCTTGTCGACGCCCTCCTCGTAGTTGCCGCCGCCCGCCGCGTGCACGCGGCGGAACTCGCGCTCGAGCGCCGCCTCGTCGGCCGTCAGCGCGAGCCGCACGAACGCCTCGTCGTCGTACGTCACGAGGCCGACGCGGAACCGCGGCGCGAGGTCCTTCATCCGCCGCACGAGCCGCACGATGCTCGCCTTCGCGGCCTCGATCACCGCCTCCATCGACCCCGTCTGGTCGAGGCAGACGACCACCTCGAGGCCCTCGCGCTCGATCCGCTCGAGGTCGGCGTAGCGCCGCATCGCGAGCGGGGCCACCGTCTTCGACTCGTCGCCGAGCCCGCCCCGCGCCGCGCGCCGCATCGCCGCGCGCCGTTCCGTCGCGAGCGTCGCCTCGACGGCGAGGCCCTCGCGCCCGCGCGCCCACCAGTCCTTGATGCGCGCCGCGTCGGCCGGCAGCCGCACCGGCGGCAGGGGCAGCACCGCGGCCAGCGCCCGCTCGCGCACCGAGGGATGGCGATGGTCGAGCAGCGCCACGAGGCGCTCGGCGAGCGCGACGCCGCCCTCGACGAGCAGGTCGTCGCGGCCGCGGCCCTTGAGCGCCGACAGCACGACGCCGACGACGCGCGCGTCCGCCTCCGTCGCGAGCGTCGCCGCGAGCGCGGCGACGACGCCGTCGTCGCTGCGCAGCCGCAGCCCGCGCGCGGCGAGCGCGCGGCAGAGCCAGTCGTCGCGGCGCAGCCACGCCCGGTACGCGGCGACGTCGGCCGGCTTGTCGGCATCGGCCGCCGCGGCGGGGGCCGCGGGGCCCGTCGGACGGACGCCGGGCGGGGGCACCGGCCCGAACGGGTCGTCCGCGTGGACCCGGGCCCCGACCCCGAGGTACGCGAGGCCCGTCGCGAGGCAGGCCGCCACGAAGGCCGCCCGCCGACGCGGGCGAGGGCGGTCCGGACGCCGCGGACCCGCCGCGGGCCGGGCCTCGCGGTCGGCAGGGATCGCCGGGCCGCGATCGGGGACGGGGGGCGGGGCGACGGGCACGCGCACGAGGATACGAACGTCCGCCGCGGGCGTCGGCACCGGGGGCGGTTTCCGGGGGGGGCATCCGCGGGGCGGCCCCCGACGTACGGGGGAGCATGGACCCCATGGCCCGCCGCGTCCCGTCTCCGCGTCGTCTGTCCGTCGCGCCGTCGCGCGGACGGTGTTCGTCCTGGCCGTCGCGGCGCTGGCGGCGGCGCCGCGCCCGGCGGCGGCGGACGGGGCGCGGTGACGTGGCAGGCGTGGACGGACGACGTGGTCGCGCGCGCGCGGGCGGAGGGCAGGGTCGTGCTGCTGACGGTGTCGGCGTCGTGGTGCCACTGGTGCCACGTCATGCAGCGGGAGACGTACGCCGACCCGCGCGTCGTCGCCCGCGTCGCGGCGCGGTTCCTGCCGGTGAAGGTCGACGCCGACGCGCGGCCCGACCTCGCGGAGCGGTACGCGGAGTACCACTGGCCCGCGACGGTGTTCCTCGGCGGCGACGGGCGGGAGGTGCTCGCGTTGCGCGGGTACCGCGGTCCGGACGACTTCCTGCGGATCCTCGACGACGTCGACCGCGCGGCGCGCGCGGGCCGCACGCTCCTCGAGGCGCCGCCGGCCCATGCTGCGGCGGTCGCGGGCGACCTCGATCTCGTCGCGCTGCGCGCGCGGCTGCGGGCGGTGCTCGACGCGACGTGGGACGAGGCGCAGGCGGGGTGGGGGTTCGGGCAGAAGTACCCGTACGCGCCGGCCGTGGAGGTCGCGTGGCTGCGGGCGGGCGACGCGGACGGCGCGCGGGAGGCCGAGCGCGCGCGGCGGACCGTCGCCGCGTGGAGCGCGCTGATCGACCCGGCGTGGGGCGGCATGTACCAGTACAGCGAGGGCGGCACGTGGGGCACGCCGCACTACGAGAAGATCATGGCGGTGCAGGCGGGGGCGCTGCGTGCGTACGCGGCGGCGACGCGACGGACCCGCGACCCGCGGTGGGCACGCGAGGCCCGGGCGGTCGTGGGGTGGCTGCGCGGGTTCCTGCGCGCGCCGTCGGGCGCGTTCGGGACGAGCCAGGACGCGGACCTGCGACGGCCCGACGGCACGAGCGTGGACGGCGCGGCCTACTTCGGGCGCGACGACGCGGGGCGGCGGGCGCTCGGGATGCCGCGGATCGACCGCGCGGTGTACGCGCAGGAGAACGGCTGGGCCGTCGAGGGGCTCGTGGCGCTCGGGACGGCGACCGGCGACGCGTCGCTGCTCGACGACGCGGTGGCGGCCGCGCGGGCCGTGCTCGCGACGCACGACGACGGCGCGGGCGGGCTGCGGCACGCGGCGGACGATCGCGGGCCGCTGCACCTCGGCGACCAGGCCGCGTTCGGCCGCGCGCTCGTCGCGTTGTGGGGGGCGACCGGCGAGCGCACGTGGCTCGACGCGGCCCGGTCGACCGGCGCCGCGCTCCTGGCGCGGTTCGCGGACGCCGCGCGGGGCGGGTTCGTCGCGACGACCGGGGGCGCGGGGCCGTTCGGCGAGGCGCTGCGCCCGTTCGACGGGAACGTGGCGGCGGCGCGGTTCCTGCTCGCGCTCGCGGCGGCGACCGACGACGCGCGGTGGCGACGCGAGGCCCTGCGGGCGATCGCGGCCCTCGCCGCGCCGGGCCTGCCCGAGCGGCACGGCTGGCGGAGCGCGGCGCTCCTGCTCGCGGTCGAGGAGGCGACGCGGCCGGTGCTGCGGGCGACGGTCGTGGGCGAGGCCGACGACGCGCGGACGGCCGCGCTGCTCGCGGCCGCGCGCGCGGCCGACGTGCCCGGGCTCGTCGTCGAGCGCGTGGACCCGGACGGGACGTCGGTGACGGGCGCCCCGGCCCCGCCGGCGGCGGACGGGCCGGCGTTGTTCCTGTGCGGCGACGGGCAGTGTTCGTCGCCGGTGCGGGCGGCCGCGGACGTCGAGGCCGCGGCGCGGGCCTTCGCGGCGGGGCGCTGACGGGCCTTCGGCGCGACCGGGCGCCGCGCGAGCGCGTTCCCCCGGCGCCTCGACGGGCCCGACTCGCGGGTACAGTCCCGGGATGGCCCTCGCGCTCCGTGTCCTCTCGGTCCAGGTCGGCAAGGTCGCGCCCGTCGGCGGCGACGGGCCCCCGTTGCGTTCGGCGATCGACAAGCGGCCGGTCGTGGGCCCGGTGCGCGTCGGCCCGCTCGGCATCGAGGGCGACGAGGTGGGGCACCCGAAGCACCACGGCGGCCCCGACCAGGCGCTGCTCATGTGCTCGGCCGAGTCGCTGCGGACGCTGTCGGGCCCGCTGGGCCGGCCGCTGCCGCCGGGCTCGTTCGGCGAGAACGTGACCATCGAGGGCTGCGACGACGGCGACGTCGGCATCGGCGACGTCTTCCGGTGGGGGGCGGTCGAGCTCGAGGTGACGTCGCCGCGGCGTCCCTGCGAGATCCTGACGCGGTTCCTCGGGCACCCGGACACGTGCGCGATCGTGGCCGCGCCGCACCGCGCGGGGTGGTACGTGCGCGTGCGGACGCCGGGCACGGCCGGCGTGGGCGACCGTCTCTCGATCGTGTCGCGCGGCGTCCCGTCCTGCACGGTCGCGCGCGCGGCGGCGATCCGCGACGACGCGACCGACGTCGCGGGCGCGCGGACCCTGCTGTCCCTGCCCGCCCTCGGCGCCTCCTGGCGCCGGGCCCTCGCCTCGCGCGTCCCCGAATCGACGGCGTCGTAGCCCTTTGTTCCGCGGATGCCGGGGGTAGCATGGGACCGATGTCGTCCCCCGCGCCGCTGCAGAGTCCGGGCCCCGTGCCGCTCGACCCGCTCGACGCGCGGACGCTGCGGCAGCTGAAGGACCTCGGCGGCGACGACGACCCGGCGTTCCTGTCGTCGGTCCTGCAGTCGTTCCTCACGCACCTCGGGACCGCCGTCGCCGACCTCGACGCCGCCGTCGCCCGCCGCGACAACGCCGCGGTGAAACGCGCGGCCCACAGCCTCAAGGGCGGCGCCGGCAACGTCGGCGCGAAGACGCTGGCGACGCTCTGCGCGGCCGTCGAGCACGTCGCGCTCGCCGGCGGCGACCTCGCGCGGCCGCTCGCCGACGTCCACGCCGAGGCCACCCGCGTCCGCGCGCGCGTGGACGCCGAGCTCGCCCGGGCCCCGCACCATGGGTGACCCGCGCCGCGAGACCCCCGCGAAGCTCGGCCTCGACCTCAAGGCCCAGCGCCTCACGGTCACGTGGCACGACGGCCACGTCTCGACGTACGACGCGCCGTTCCTGCGGTTCGTCTGCCCGTGCGCCGGCTGCCGCGGCCACGCCCCGGGCGACGTCGTCCCGCCGTCGTGGGACCAGGTGAAGTCGACGCGGGTCGTCGGCGGGAGCCAGGTCGGCGGCTACGCCATCCAGCTCTCGTTCGACGACGGCCACGCCAGCGGCATCTACGCGTTCGACCGGCTGCGCGACGCGTGCCCCTGCTGCCACCCGCCGTTCGACCCCGCGGTCCCCCGCGGGCTCTGACCCCCGCGGACTCTGGCGCGGGCGGGGGCGGCCGACCCTGGAAAGGGAGCGGGCCCCGCGTCCGACGACGCGAGGCCCGTGCGGGGAACGCCGGCGGCGCCGGGGCCGGGGGTCAGGCGTGCGGCGGGCGCACGTACTCCCACTCGAACGGGTGGTCGTCGATGCCCTTGGCCGGCGGGGCGATCCAGCTCGCCACCTTGCCCACCTCGGTCACCGGGTGCATGAGCGACTGGACGTAGACGAGGTCCTCGCGGCTCGGGAGCCACGACGCCTTCCTCGCCTCGAACTCCTCGCTCGTGATCGGGTTGCCCTGCGGGTCGTAGCAGCCGTCGGCGTAGATGCCCTGGGAGCGGCGGAACCGGCGCGAGGGCAGCTGCAGCCGCTCCGAGCGGCCGGCCTTCTCGAGCACGCGGTTCCAGCGCTGGCAGACGAACTCGCAGTCGCCGACGTAGCCGTCGCGCAGGACCTCGTTCATCGCGTTGCGCAGCGGGACCTTCTCGCCGTGCATCTTGCCGTCGGCGCCGCGGACCTGGAGGTCGTACTCGCCCGACAGCGCGACGTGGTCCTCGAACTTCTCCTCGTTGTAGCGGCCCTTCATGCCCGAGGCGAAGAAGTCGGCCGCGTTGCTCGAGCGCTCGCCGCCGAACAGGTCGAGCGACGACGTGTACCAGTGGTTGAGGTACCGCTGGATCGTCGGCAGGTCGATCACGTGCTGCGCGCGGATCACCGCCGGGTCCGTGCCGAACTTGTTCATCGTGTCGGCGGTGCGCTGGAGCGTGCGCCCCACGCCCGTCTCGCCGACGAACATGTGGTGGGCCTCCTCCGTCAGCATGAACCGGCACGTCCGCGACAGCGGGTCGAAGCCCGACTGCGACAGCGCGAGCAGCTGGAACTTGCCGTCGCGGTCGGTGAACGTCGTGAACATGAAGAACGAGAGCCAGTCCTTGATGGGCTCGTTGAACGTGCCCAGGATCCGCGGGTTGTCCGCGTTGCCGGACCGGCGCCGGAGCAGGTCCTCGGCCTCCTCGCGGCCGTCGCGGCCGAAGTAGGTCTGGAGCAGGTAGACCATCGCCCAGAGGTGGCGGCCCTCCTCGACGTTCACCTGGAACAGGTTGCGGAGGTCGTACAGCGACGGGCACGTCTGGCCGAGCAGGCGCTGCTGCTCGACGCTCGCGGGCTCCGTGTCGGCCTGCGTCACGATGATGCGGCGCAGCATGTTGCGGTACTCGCCCGGCACCTGCTGCCACGCGGGCTTGCCGAAGTGGTCGCCGAAGCCGACCTTGCGGTCCTGCTCGGGCTCCTCGAGGAAGATGCCCCAGCGGTAGTCGGGCATCTTCACGTAGCCGAAGTTGGCCCAGCCCTCGCGGCCGACGTTGACCGCCGTGCGCAGGTAGACGTCGTGGGCCTGGAAGCCCTCGGGGCCCATGGACCGCCACCAGTCCACGAACTTCGGCTGCCACTCCTCGAGCGCGCGCTGCAGGCGCTTGTCGGCGTTGAGGTCGACGTTGTTGGGGATCTTCGCGGACAGGTCGACGTTGCTCATGGGTTCCTCACGGAGCGATCGGGGCGCGGCGCACGCCGCGGCCGGCGGACAGGGGGGGACGGAGGACGGCGCGCGCGGTCACGTGCGCCGCCAGTCGAACTCGGGGCGCATCGGCTTGCCGTAGAGCGACAGCGCGCCCTTCTCGCCGACGGCGTTCGGGCGGATGAAGATCCAGTTCTGCCAGGCGGAGAGGCGGCCGAAGATCTTGGTCTCCGTCGTCTCGGGGCCCGCGAACCGCAGGTTCGCCTCCATGCCGGTGAGGCCGTCGGGCGAGAGGCTCACGCGCTCCTCGACCGCCAGCCGGATCTCGTCGTCCCAGTCGATGTCGTCCGGGGCGAGGGTCGCGAGGCCCGCGGCGAGCGCCTCGCGCGCGTCCATGGGGGCCTCGTGGGCCACGGCCGCGTCGGCCTTGCGCGGGTCGGCGAGGAACCGCGTCTGCAGGCGCGTCAGCCCGTTCGCCATGGGGAACGGGCCGCCGTTGGCGTTGGTCGTCTCGACCTTCGTCGCGCCGTCGGCGTCGTCCTTCACGTAGAAGCGGTCGGCGGCCATCGCCAGCTCGAGGATCGTGCCCACGAAGCACGAGCCGGGCGTCGCGAGCGCGAAGAAGGTCTTCGACGTCAGGTCGAGGCGCTTCAGCGTGCGCCGGACGTAGTGGCGCACCTCCGCGACGAACCAGTCGTTCGACGACAGCAGCGCGTCCGTCGAGCGGACCGTGGCGGGATCGCCGGCGGTCTCGATCAGCACGAGGCCCACGTTCGGACGGTTGAACCGGAGGTCGAGGAGCGCGTCGTCGAGCTCGCGGAACGCGCGCAGCACCCACCAGTCCATGCCCTGCGCGAACGCCTCCTTCGGCGTCGTCGGCACGGGGCCCGTCGGCACCGTCAGGACGATGCGCGCCGTGCGCCCCGAGGGGTCGACGGCGTACGTGACGTGGCGGTACGTCGCGCCGTCCGCGCGGTGCTCGACGCCGAGCGGCGTCCACGCGACGCCCGGGCCCTTGCGGTGGGACCAGGCCGCCTGCTGCGCCTGCGCCACCGTCGCGAGCCGGGCCTCGACGCCGTCCTTGAACCGCGACGACGGCAGGACCTCGTCCACGAGGCCCCACTCCTTCGCGCGGCGGCCCTTGATGCCCTCGGCGACCGTCGAGAAGACGTCGGCCAGGTCGCGGCGCACCTTGCGCTTGTCCACGAGGCGCGTGAGGCCGCCCGTGCCCGGGAGCACGCCGAGGAGCGGCACCTCCGGCAGGCTCACCGTGCTGTTGCCGTCGTCCTTGAGCAGGATCTCGTCGCACGCGAGCGCGAGCTCGTAGCCGCCGCCGGCGCACGGCCCGTTCACGGCGCACACGCTGCGGATGCCGCTGTGGAGCGACGCGTCCTCGAGCGAGAGCCGCGTCTCGTTGGTGTACCTGCAGAAGTTCACCTTGAACGCGTGCGTGGACGACCCGAGCATGAAGATGTTGGCGCCCGAGCAGAAGATGCGGTCCTTCGCGCTCGTCACGAGCAGGGCCCGCACCTCCGGGTGCTCGAAGCGCAGCCGCTGGATCGCGTCGCAGAGCTCGACGTCGACGCCGAGGTCGTACGAGTTGAGCTTCAGCGGGTAGCCGGGGCGGAGCCCGCCGTCCTCCTGGACGTCCATCGCGAGGCGCGCGACGGCGCCCTCGACGGAGAGGCGCCAGTGGCGGTAGCGGTCGGGGGAGGTCTCGAAGCGCAACGTCGGTGTTGCGGCGGCGGTGTCGTGGGTGGCCATGGGGGGAAGACGCTACCGGACGGGGGGCTCGGGGGCGAGCCGGAAGCATACTGCCTTGCAGCGGAAGCGATGCTGCTATATATTGCATCCATGCCCCCGAAGGTCGATTCCGCCGCCCGCGCCCTCCTCGTCGGCCTCGGCCACGCCGTCCGGGAGCGCCGCAAGGGGCGCGGCTGGACCATCGCGCAGCTGGCGGCCACGTCCGGGGTGTCCGCCCGCTTCCTCGCCGACGTCGAGACCGGCCGGGGGAACATCTCGATCGTCCGCCTCGCGGAGCTGGCGGCCGCGCTCGGGTGCCGGCCCGCGGAGCTCCTCGTCGAGCGCGGGCCCGTGCGCCTCTCGCTCCTCGGCCTGCGGGGCGCCGGGAAGAGCACCGTCGGCAAGCTCGTGGCGCAGAAGCTCGGCGTCGCGTTCGTCGAGCTCGACGCCCGCGTCGAGGAGGCGGCCGGCCTCCCGCTCGCCGAGATCTTCGCGGTGCACGGCGAGGGCTACTACCGCCGCCTCGAGCGCGACGTCCTCTCGGCGCTGCTCGCCGGGCCCACCGCGTTCGTGCTCGCCGCCGGCGGCGGGCTCGTCAACGACGCCACGACGTTCGACCTGCTGCGGCGGGGGAGCGTCACCGTGTGGCTGCGCGCGAAGCCCGAGGAGCACATGGCGCGCGTCGCCGCGCAGGGCGACCTGCGCCCCATGGCGCGCCGGTCCGACGCCATGGCCGACCTGCGCGCCCTGCTCGCGGCCCGCGCGCCGCTCTACGCGCAGAGCGACCACACGGTGGACACGACGAGCATCCCGGTGGCCCGCGTCGTCGAGCGCGTGGCGGGCCTCGTCGTCACCTGACGTCGTCCCCGGCCTCGCGCGCGGCCGCGCGCGCGCCGGGCCCCGCGGTCCCGAGACGAGCGGCCGGCCGTCCACGGGGGACGGCCGGCCGCCGGGCCTCGCGTCGCGGGACGCGGGGTCACTTCCCGAGCATCTTCTTCGCCGCCAGCTCGATGGCCGCGTAGTCCCACGCCTTCTCCTGGTTGAGGCGGGCGTAGCGGAGCTTGCCGTCCTTGTCGAGGATCACGACCTGGCGGTCCCACTTCATCTTGAGCCCGTCGAGCCACGCCTGCGGCACCAGGATGTGCGGGGGCTGCGGGGTGATGAAGGTCTCGGCGATCATCTTCTTGTACAGGTCGGTCTCGGTGTCCTCGCTCATCTCGTTGTCGATCTTCATCGAGATGGGGCTGTACTTCTTGTAGGTGGCGACGCCCAGCACGGTGATGTCGCCGAGCCCGCGGCGCATGAGCTCGATCTCCCGCAGCGACTTGTCCGCGCCGCCCGTCTGCATCGTCCACTGGTACAGCAGCGTGGGCTGCGTGAACGACGTCGGCGCCTCGGTCGTGCCGATGCTGCGGACGCCCTCGAGCGAGGCCTGCGCGGTGCCGACCGCGTCGAGGACCTCCTTCATCCACGCGAGCTCCTTGCCGCCCTTCTCGAGGTCGGCCGACCACTTCGCGAGCGCCGCCTTCGCGTCGTCCACGCGGCCGGCGGCCAGATGGACGTCGACGAGGTCGAGGACCCCCGCGACGTACTTCGCCTCCGCGGCCTTCTCGAACATCTCGAGCGCCTTCGCCTCGTCGCCCGCCATGCGCGCGGCGTGGCCCGGGATGTCCCAGCCGAACTGCGCGATGCCGGCGGAGTCCGCGTAGTCCGTGCGGAACTTCTCGGCGATCTCGAGGCACTTCGCCCACTCCTTGCCGCGGAAGTACACCTCGACGAGGTCGGCCATCGCCGTCGGCCGGTTCTTCTGGTTGGCCGACTGCGCGGCCGTGTCCGCGGCGTCCGGGGTCCACGCGAGGAACGCGTTGTAGACCTCGGCGGCCTTGCCGAACTCGAGCGCGCGGCCCCACATCTTCGCGACCCACAGGAGGTCCTTGCCGCTCGCGCCCTTCTTCGTCCAGAACTCCGCGCGGTCGCGGTTGTGCTTGGCGCCGCGGTTCTTGCACAGCTTCCAGTCGTCGAACGGCTTCTCGTCGTTCGTCTCCTTCTTCTCGGGCTTGCCGGGCGCGCCCTCGGCGGGCGGGTCCTCGGCGCGGGCGACGCCCGGCGCGAAGCAGCAGGGGACGACGGCGAACGACGCGATCAACCAACGCGGGAAGCGGGACATCGAGGTCTCCGGACGGTCGGGGGACCCCCGGCCGGGACCCGGACGCTACCAAAGCGGGGGCCGCCGTCCACGCGGCGATCGAACGCGCGCCCGGACGGAGATCCCGTCCGCTTCCGGGGGGGACGGGGGTATCCCAGAGGGGGTCGGCCGCCTCCCGGCTCCCGGACGAGTTCCCGGGACGCGAGGCCCGCCGGCCGTTCCGGCGCCCTCGGGGGCCGGGACAATGCCGCCGTCCGTGGGAGGGATTCCGTGCCGCGACCGTCGCCCGTCCGTCCGCATCGCCCCGCCGTCCCGGCCGCCCTCACCGCGGCGGGCCTCGGGGTGCTCGCCCTCGTCTCCGCGTGCGGCGGGGGGGGCGGCGGCGGCGGGGGGGGCGGGACGTTCGGCCTCGACGGCCGCGTGGCCCCTTCGACGCTGACGTTCCCCCTGTCGGTGCCGACGCAGGGGAGCGTGGAGCTCTTCGACGAGTTCCCGGGCGCGCGCTTCAGCGAGCCCGTGTTCGTGACGGCGGCGCCGTCGGACGCGTCGCGGCTGTTCGTCGTCGAGCAGGCGGGGCGGATCCGCGTGTTCCCCAAGCAGGCGAACGTGACCGCGGGGCAGGTGACGACGTTCCTCGACCTCACGTCGCGCGTGCGTTCGGGGGGCGAGCTCGGGCTCCTCGGGATGGCGTTCGACCCCGCCTACGCCTCCAACGGGCGCTTCTACGTCAACTACACCACGGACAGCGGCGGGCTCGGGCTCCGCAGCGTGATCGCGCGGTACCAGGTGTCGGCCGACCCGAACGTCGCGCTCACCTCGGAGACGATCCTCTTCACGGTCGCGCAGCCGTACGAGAACCACAACGGCGGCATGCTCGCGTTCGGCCCCGACGGCTACCTCTACGGCTCGCTCGGCGACGGCGGCGACGGGGGCGACCCGCAGAACAACGGGCAGTCGCGCACGACGCTGCTGGGCAAGATCTTCCGCGTGGACCCGAGCGGGACCGCGCTCGGCGCGTACGCGGTGCCGGCCGACAACCCGTTCGTGGGCGTCGGCGGCGGCGTGCGGGCCGAGATCTGGGCCTACGGCCTGCGCAACCCGTGGCGGTTCTCGTTCGACCGCGGGACCGGCCGGCTGTGGGCGGGCGACGTCGGCCAGAACCGCTACGAGGAGATCGACGTCATCGTCCGCGGCGGCAACTACGGCTGGCGCAAGTACGAGGGCGACGCCGCCTTCACGAACGAGAACCTCCCGGGGCCGTTCGAGGCGCCCGTGCACGTCTACGACCGCTCCCAGGGCAACGTCGTGACCGGCGGCTACGTCTACCGCGGCACCCGCGTGCCGTTCCTCGGCGGGCAGTACGTCTACGCCGACGCCGGCAGCGGGCGCGTGTGGGCGCTGGCGTACGACGGCACGCAGGCGACCGCGAACGTCCAGATCTCGAGCGCCGACGGGATCGTCTCGTTCGGCGAGGACGCCGCGGGCGAGCTCTACGCGTGCGACCTCTACACGGGGCGCGTCCTGGGGCTCCGCTCGACGGTGCCCGGCGGCGGCACGTTCCCCCAGACGCTCTCGGCCACGGGCCTGTTCAGCGACGTCCCGAACCGCGTGCCCGCGCCGGGCCTCGTGCCGTACGACGTCCAGATGCCCCTCTGGAGCGACGACGCCGTGAAGGCGCGGTGGGTGGCGCTGCCGGGCACCGCGACCGTCGGCTGGTCGCAGGACGGCGCGTGGTCCTTCCCGGTGCAGACCGTGCTCGTGAAGTCGTTCGACCTCCCGCTCGTGGCCGGCAACCCCGCGAGCGCGGTGCCCGTCGAGACCCGGGTGCTGCTGCTCACGCCGTCCGGATGGGAGGGGTACTCCTACCGCTGGCGCGACGACGGCACCGACGCCGACCTCCTGCCCGCCGGCTCGACGCGCGTCCTCACGATCACCGACCCGTCGGCGCCGGCGGGCACGCGGTCGCAGACGTGGACGTTCCCGTCCCGGACCGACTGCCTGCGGTGCCACACCGCCGCGGTCGGCCGCGTCCTCGGGCTCTCGACCCGGCAGCTCAACGGCGACTTCGACTACGGCGTCGTCGGGGGCCGCGTGGACAACCAGCTGCGCACGTGGTCCGGCATCGGGATGTTCTCCGGCGGGATCCCCTCGCCGTCGAGCCTCCCGGCCCACCCCCGCATGGACGACGGCGCGGCCACGGTCGCGGCGAGGGCCCGCGCGTACCTCGACACGAACTGCGCGCCCTGCCACCGCCCGGGCGGCCCGACGCCGGTGACGATCGACCTCCGCTCGACGGTCCCGGTCGGGTCCATGGGCGTCGTGGGGGCCACCCCGCAGGCGGGCGGCCTCGGGCTGCCCACCCCGCTCCTCGTCGCGCCCGGCTCGCGCAACGGGTCCGTCCTGTGGCTGCGGATGCAGGCCACGGACGGCAACCGGATGCCGCCCCTCGGGACCGTCCGGGTCCACGTCGAAGGGTCGGACCTCGTGGGGGACTGGATCGACGCGGGGCCGTAGCGGTCCGGCCCGCGGGGGAGCCGGGGTCCGAGGCGGTTCCGGGGCCCGCCAAGGGCCCGCCGTAACGCTCCCGCCCGGCCCGGTCCTGCCGTAGCATGGGGGCATGAAGTCGCGTGCCGACGACGAGTTCCGCTGCCCCCGGTGCCTGAACCCCCACATGTCGGAGCAGGTCTGGGGCGGGGCCCCGGTCCGCATCTGCATGAAGTGCGGGGCCAACTTCTTCTCCGCCGGGGCCCTGGCCGGCTTCGAGGGGTGGGCCGAGGACGTCCCGGCGGCGGCCGAGTGCTGCGCCAAGCACGGCGCGACGGCCGTCCACTGCCCCGCGTGCGCGACGGTCCTCGAGCGGATCGAGTTCCCGCTCGAGGTGCCGCTCGACATCGAGCGGTGCCCGCGCTGCCACGGCATCCTCCTCGACTTCGAGGAGATCCGCCGCGTGCCGGAGATCGGCGCGTGGGCCAAGCGGACGATCGCCGAACGATCCGGCGCCGAGGGGGCGGGGCGCTGACATGAAGGTCCACCTGATGGAGCGCGTGCCCGGGACGAAGGGCGCGCTGACGGTCCTCGAGATCGAGTTCACGTCGAAGGCGCGCAACGTCCGCGTCGTGACGTCCGAGGGCCTCGAGCCCCTCGACCTGCGCGGCGAGCGCACGGGCGGCACGTACGACGCCGCGCCGACGCTGACCCGTCTCCACGTGCCGCTGCGCGTCACGCTCGACGGCAGCCGCTCCGCGACCGTCTCCGTGAACGTCACCGACGCCGCCGGGCAGGTCGCCGCGGAGGCGTGGGAGGGCACGGTCCGGCTCGAGTCCACGCGACGCAAGGCCCCGTCCGCGGCGCTGCTGCTCGGCGGGTTCGGCGCCGTCGCCCTCGGCATCGGCGCGTTCGTCATCCTCCCGATGCTTCGGCCGCCGAGCGTGCCGTCGCTGGTCGGCAAGCCGCAGGGCGAGGCCGAGCGCTCGCTGCGCGCGCTCGGGTTCGCGCCCGTCGTCGAGCAGGTGGACAGCGAGGGCAACGACGGGCGCGTGATCGCCCAGGTGCCCGCCGCGGAGACGCAGCCGCCGAAGAACTCGCCGGTGCTCCTGCGCGTCGGTCGCCGCCCGGCGTCCATCGAGGTGCCGCAGCTCGTCGGCCGCCTCCGTCCCGAGGCCGAGGCCGCCCTCGCGGGGACCGGCGTGCAGGTCGTCGTGGCGATGGAGGACGCGCCGGACACGTCCGACGGGCGCGTGCTCCGGCAGCGACCCGCCGCCGGGAACAACGTCGCGCCGGGCGCGACCGTCGAGCTGATCGTGGGCCGCCGGCCCGCCGTCGCGCAGCGCGACGTCCCCGACGTCACGGGCCTCGCCGTCGCGGAGGCGATGGCGGCGCTCGAGCGCGCCGGCCTCGTCGGCAAGGTCGAGCCCGCCGTCGTCGAGGCGGGGTCGCCGAAGGTCGGCAAGGTCGTCGAGCAGGCGCCGGCCGGCGGCGCGCGCGTCGCGGAGCGCGGCGCCGTCACGGTCCGCGTCGGCGAGGTCGCGAAGCCGCCCGCCGTCGCGCAGATCCCGTACGTCGTGGGCGAGCCGCGGGCCGCCGCCGAGCGCGCGATCGTCGGCGCCGGGTTCGAGGTCGTCGTCGAGGAGGTCGAGGCCTCGGCCGGTGCCGCCGGCACCGTGACGAGCCAGGACCCCGCCGCCGGCGCGGCCCGCGTCGGGACGCGCGTGACGTTGCGGGTGCCGCGCGCCGCGGGCAGCCCCGTCGCCGTGGCTCCGCCCGCGATGACCGACACGCCGCCGGCGATGACCGACGTGCCGCCCGCGATGGGCGACCCCGTCGTGATCGTGCCGCCCGCGATGACCGACACGCCGCCGGCCATGACCGACGTCCCGCCCGCGATGGGCGACCCCGTCGTGGTCGCGCCGCCCGCGATGACCGACGCGCCGCCGGCCATGACCGACGTCCCGCCCGCGATGGGCGACCCCGTCGTGGTCGCGCCGCCCGCGATGACCGACACGCCGCCGGCCATGACCGACACGCCGCCCGCGATGGCGGAGGCGCCGCCGGTGGTCGAAGTGCCCGCCGGCCCGACCGCGCCCGACCTGCGCCGGCTGACGCGCGCGCAGGCCGTCCTCGAGGCGCGGCGCGCCGGCGTGCGCGTGTCGGTGACCGAGGTGGACGTGTCGAGCGACACGCCCGACGGCATCGTCCTCCGTCAGTTCCCCGCGCCCGGTGCGCCGCTGACCGACGGCGGCGTCGCCCTCGTCGTCGCGCGGGCCGCCGCCGCGCCGACGCCGACGGTCCCGCCCACGCCGCCGCCGACGCAGCCCCCGACGCCGGCGGCCGCGCCGACGATGCCCGACCTCGTCGGCCTGACCCGGCTCGCGGCCGAGGACGTCCTGCGGACGGCGAAGGTCCGCGTGCGGGTCACCGAGGAAGAGACCGCCGGCGACACGCCGGAGGGCCTCGTGCTGCACCAGAAGCCGACCGCGGGCGAGCCCGTGGGGGCGGACGGGGCGGAGATCGTCGTCGCGCGCCGGCCCGCCGCGCCGGCGGCCGTGCTCGTCCCGGACGTGGTCGGGCGCCCCGCGGACGACGCGCAGCGCGTGGTCCGCGAGGCCGGCTACGTGCCGCGCCTCCTCGAGGAGCCGACGACGCCGGAGCGCGCGGGGCTCGTCCTGCGCCAGGAGCCGGTGTCGATGCGCACCGCGCCGGCGGGTTCGAGCGTGGTGCTGTACGTCGGCAAGGCGACGACCCCGACGGTGCCGACCCCGACGGTGCCGACCCCGACGGTGCCGACGCCGACCGTGCCGACGCCGACCGTGCCGACGCCGACCGTGCCGACGCCGACGACCCCCGACGTGCGCCCGCTGCCGCCGCCGCTCCCGACGCCGGCGCCGGGCAGCGACCTCCCGCCGCCGCGCCGGCTCACGCGTCCGGGCGCCCCCGTCCCGCCGCCGCTCCCGACGCCGCAGACGACCCCGACGCCCGGCACGGCGCCGACCCCGCCGGTCCGCGTGGTGCCCGCGCCGCCGACGCGCGTCACGCCGGGCCTCGGCCCGACGCCTGGGGCCCCGTCGGTGGGCCCGGCGCCGACCGCCGCGCCCTCGGGCAGCGTCCTGTCGTCCGGCGCCGGCGCCGAGACGGTCGCCGTGCCGGACTTCGTCGGCCGCGACGCCGCCGAGGCCATCGAGGTCGCGATGCGGGCCGGCGTGCTGCCGGTCGTCGTCGGGGACCGCGACGCCCGCGCCGCCGCCGGCCGCGTGCGCATGCAGAGCGCGGGCGCGGGTTCGGCCGCGCGCACCGGCTCGCCCGTGACGATCCAGGTCGGCGCGGGCGCGTCCCCGTCGATGGTGGACGTCCCCAGCGTCGCGGGTTCGTCCGTCGAGAGCGCGGTGGCGCGACTCTCCGCGGCGGGCTTCTCGACGTCGGTCGTCCGCGTCGCCGCGCGTCCGGGCGTGTTCGCGTCCGGCGTCGTGGTCGCGCAGGCGCCCGTGGGCCGCTTCGCCGCCGACCAGGCGCGGATCGTCCGCCTCTTCACCACCGACCGCTGACCCGCGCGTAGCGCGAGGACCGTCCTGCGCCCCGCCGCCCCGGCCGCGGGGCGCGACGGGACGCGGTCGATCGCCCGGGACCGCGAGGGGTGCCTCCGTCCGGGCCTCGCGCGCGCCTCTCGTGCGTCAGCCGCCGGCCTTCTTCGCCGCGATCCCGAGCGAGAGCAGCACCTCGACGACGCGGTCGCGATGATCGCCCTGCACCTCGACGACGCGGCCCTTGACGGTGCCCCCCGCCCCGCAGCGCGACTTCAGCGTCTTGCCGAGCTCCTCGATGCGGGCCGGGTGGCCGGGCAGGTTCTCGACGACCGTCACGACCTTGCCGCCGCGGCCCTGGCGCTCGAGCCGCACGCGGGCCGGGCCCGTCGGCGGGACCGGCGGCGCCTTCGCGTCGGGCCGCTTCGTCGGGTCGGAACCCTTCGCCGGGCCGTCGCTGCTCCAGACGATGGGGTCGGGCACGGGCGCGCCTCCGCGGGACGCGGGGATGGTAGCGCACGGCGCGGATCGCGCTCCGCCCCGCGGGTGCGCGCCCGTATCCTGCGGGCGTCGCGGAGGACGCATGGCCGAGGGCCTGCTGGCCGAGCTGGTGGTCGCGTACGGCGTCGGGGCCCTCGTGGTCCTGCTGCTGCTGCGGCTCCGCGTGCCGACGGTCGTCGGCTTCCTCGCGGCGGGCGTGATCCTCGGGCCGCACGGGCTGCGGCTCGTGCGCGACGTCGCCTCGGTGCAGGGCCTCGCCGACATCGGCGTCGTCATCCTGCTGTTCACGATCGGCGTCGAGATGAGCCTCGGCCGCCTGCTGCGCATGGGGTCGTCGCTGCTCGTGGCGTGCGGGCTGCAGATGGCGCTCACGGCCGCGGGCGTCGCCGTGCCGGTCCTGCTCGGCGGCGCCTCGACGGCCCGCGCGGTCGTGTTCGGGCTGCTGGTCGCGGTGAGCAGCACCACGCTGGTGCTGCGCGTGCTCGGCGAGCGGGGCGAGTCCGACGCGCCGCAGGGCCGCGTGGCGGCGAGCGTCTCGATCCTGCAGGACCTCGCCGTGGTGCCGATCATGGTGCTGCTGCCCATGCTCGGCGGCGCCGAGACGAGCGCCGCGGACACGCTCCTGTCGGTCGCCAAGGCCCTCGGCGTCATCGCCGCGACCGCGGTGCTCGCCCGGTACGTCGTCCCGCGGCTGTTCGAGGCGGTGGTCAACACGCGCAACCGCGAGCTGTTCGCCCTCGCCGTGATCTTCCTCTGCCTCGGGACCGCGTGGGGCGCGAGCGCGGCGGGCCTCTCGCTGTCGCTCGGCGCGTTCCTCGGCGGCCTCGTCGTGTCGGAGTCGCCCTACAGCCAGCAGGTGATGGGCGAGATGCGGCCGCTGCGCGACGGCCTCTCGGGCCTCTTCTTCATCGGCGTGGGCATGCTGCTCGACCTCGGGCAGGCGCTCGAGTCGCCGCTCGCCGTCGCCGCGACCCTCTCGGCGGTCGTGGTGGGCAAGGCGGTCCTGGCGGCGGTCGCGATCGCCGTCGCGGGGTACGGGGTGCGGACCGCGGTCCTCGCGGGCGCGGCGCTCGCGCAGGTGGGGGAGTTCTCGTTCGTCCTCGCCCGCGAGGCCGTGGGGCTCGGGTTGCTCGACGCGGCGGGCGAGCAGCGGTTCCTCGCCGTGGCCGTGTTGTCCATGGCCGCGAACCCGCTCGTGTACCGGCTCGCCGTCCCCGTGGCCGAGCGGGCCTCGGGTCGCCTCGGCCGGTGGTTGCCGACCCGCGCCGTGGCGGACGCGCCGGAGCGCCCGGCGAAGCAGGGACACGTCATCGTCGTCGGGTTCGGGCTCACGGGGCGGCACGTGGCGCGCGCGCTGGCCGACCACGGCATCGACTTCGTCGCGCTCGAGATGAACCCGGAGACGGTGCGCGCCGAGCGCGCCCGCGGCGTCCCGATCCTCTACGGCGACGCGGGCCACGCGCAGGTGCTCGAGAACGCCGGCGCGGCCCACGCGCGCCTGATGGTCGTGGCCATCAGCGACTTCCCGGGCACGCAGCGCGTGGTCGCGACGTCGAAGACCGCGTGGCCCCGGCTGCCGCTCATCGTGCGCGCGCGGTACATGCGCGAGGTGCCCGTGTTCCAGGCCCTCGGCGCCGACGACGTCGTGCCCGACGAGCTCGAGACGAGCGTCGAGATCTTCGCGCGCGTGCTGAAGCGCTACGAGCTGCCGTCCGACGCGATCGAGCGCACGGTGCAGGCGGTGCGGTCGGAGACGTTCGCCCAGATGCGCTCGACGGCGGTGCGCGCGGGGCTGACGGCGACGCGGATCTCGGCGGTGGCCCCGGTGGACCTCGAGACGCACGTGGTGGGCCCGGGCGCGCCGGCCGACGGGAAGACGCTGGCGGAGCTCCAGCTGCGCGTCCGGCACGGCATCACGGTCGTGAACGTGAAGCGGGGCGGGCTCGACGTCCCCGAGCCCGGGCCCGCGACGCGGCTCGAGGCCGCGGACGTCGTGGTCGTGCTCGGGGCCCCCGGACCGGGGGGCGGCGGCGGCGGACATCTGCCGCGCCGCCGCGCCGGTCCCGGGCGACGATGGGGGGGACCGTCCTCCCGGAGCCCCCGCGTGACCGAGCCCCGCCCGCGCCCCACCCGTTCCCCGACCGCCGGCGCCGAGGCGCGCGGCCGGAAGCTGCTCGACGGGCTCGTCGTGCGGGCGACGCGGGGCGACTACCTCGGCGTGCGCGAGACCCGCGACGGCGTCGAGCTGCGCGCGGACGCGCGGACCGTGGCCGTGCTGCACACCGACGGCGCGACGTTGTTCGTCGACCTCGACCCGCGGGCCGGCGTCGGCGACCCCGCGGCCATGCGCCGGTTCGGCGACCCGCACCCCGACCGCGCGCGGTCGGCGCGCGGCTGGCGCCAGGCCGTCGTGCGCAACCAGGCCGACGCGGCCCGCGTCGTGGACGCGCTGCGCCCGCAGGCGGGCCCGAGCCTGCTGCGGCCGCGCGCCCACGGCGGGCTCACGATCGGCACGGTGCGCGTGCGGTACCTGCTCGACGCGGGCGGCGAGGACGACGGCACGCGGGTGTTCGTGGACGCGTCGTGGCCGCGCGACGTGAAGCAGGGGCAGGTGCGGCTCGACCAGTGGATGCCGCAGGTGGCGCCGAGCGCGACGCTCCGGGCCGCCTACGGCATGGTCGCGGGCATCCACCGCGGCTTCCGGCGCCATTACCTCGCGGAGCTCCGCGGCGGGGCCGCCGCCGCGCTGGTGAGCCGCCTGCGGTCGCTGCACCGCAAGGGCGGCGTCACGCTGCTGACCGGCGTCCGCGACCTGCCGCACTGCGCGGCGATCGTGCTGGCGCACGCCGTGACCCACGGCCGCACGCCGAAGATGTGACGCGGCGCGCCGCGCCGCACGGAGGACGCGATGCCCGACACGATCTTCCACAAGATCCTGCGCCGCGAGGTCCCGGCGACGTTCCTCCACGAGGACGACCGCTGCTTCGTGATCCAGGACGTCCACCCGCAGGCTCCGTTCCACGCGCTCGTGATCCCGAAGGCGACCCTCGAGTCGGTGGGGGCCGCGACCGACGCGGACGCCGCGCTCCTCGGGCACCTGCTGATCGTCGCGCGCAAGGTGGCGGAGGCGGCGGGGCACGGGAAGGCGTTCCGCGTCGTCACCAACTCCGGCGCGGGGGCGGGGCAGAGCGTGCCTCAGCTCCACCTCCACCTCCTCGCCGGCCGCCCCCTCTCCTGGCCCCCTGGCTAGGACGGTTACGTGATCTAGGCCGGTGGGGGCGGCTGCGCTCGCTGGGGGCGGGGTTCGCGGTGACGCGAGGCCGCGCAGCGCGGCCTGGCGTCACCCTCCTCGTCGTCGCGCCTGCTGGCGCTCCTCCTCGTCGGGCGGCTCGTCGGCGTACGGCGGTGCGAGTACAGCCTCCTCGCCGCCGCTCCCGCGCCCCTCAGCGAATCGCACCCGTCTGCTAGGTGAACGCCCTGAGGCAGCCCATGTCGTCGCGTGTGGCCGTTCGCCGGAATGGGGCGGAGCGGGCCTCGCGTGCCCGAGCAGCAGAATCTGAGGGCGCGCCTCGGGCTGGTCAGCGGCGTGGGCCTCGCACAACGGCTGCGATGGGGACGGTCCGCGGGAGCGGCCGCGGCGACTGCGTACTCGCACCGCCGTACGCTGAGCCGCGGCCCGAGGACGAGGAGCCGCAGCAGCGGCGACGAAGGACGAGGGGGACGCCAGGCCCGACGCGCTGCGCGGCGGGCCTCGCGGCCCCGCGAACCCCGGACCGCCCCCAGCGCAGCCGCCCCTCCCTCCCTCGATCACGTCCTACTTGAGCGGACGGGACGGCAGAAGGGCGATGAGGGCGGCGTAGAGGCCGACGACGGCGATGATCATGAGGCCGACGAGGGCGACCGTGAACATCGAGAACAGGCCGTACTTCGGGATGCCGTGGCCGAGCCCCGCGACGACGCCGACCCAGAACGCGATCTTGAGGCCGCGCACGTCGCGCCGGTCGTCCGCATCGGTCGTGGCAGGGGTCGTCGTCATGGCAGGCCTCCGGAAGCGCGGGATCCTACCGCTCACGGGGGCCCAGGGGAACTTCCGAGCCGCCGATCCCACGGTCGCGGCCCCCCTCGGGCATGATGACGGGCCCGCCCGCCGGGACGGGACCGGGCGCCCGGCGCCGGCCCCGCCGCTGTCGGCGCCGCCCGGAGCCCCATGACCCCGCCGCCCACCGGTTCCCGCGTCCGCGCGCGCCTGCTGCTGGCCGTCGGGGCGGCCGTCGCCGTCGGGGTCCTGGCGTTCTGGACCGAGGAGGAGCCCGTGCCCGCCCGCCCGTACGACCCGCCGCCGCGCGCCGCCCTCGAGCGGACGCACCTTCACGTCCAGCCGGGCAAGCCGCTGACCACCGGCGTCAACACGCTCTGGTGCGCGACGCTCCCGCTCGCGTGGGACGCGCTCGCCGAGGCGGCGGGCGGCGGCCCCCTCGAGGTGGGACCGCCCGCGAACAGCGACGACTTCGCGGCGCTCGCGGCCCACCCGCTGCCCGCGGGCACCGTCGCGTCGGACCGCGGGGTCGTCCGCGGCGGGCGGGGCCCGGGCGTCGTCACGGCGTTTGCGGCCGACGTCCGCACGCGCCTCGGCGACGCGTTCGCGCTCCCGGACTTCCCGGCGGGACCCGACGACCTCGTCGCGCTCGCGGCGCTGCGCGTCGAGCTGCCGTTCGCGGTCGAGTTCGAGGTCCCGGAGGAACCGATGGCGTTCGCGGGCGGTGAACCGCGCGTCACGACGTTCGGGATCCCGGCCTCCCTCGCGAACGAGGCGACCGAGCGGATGCGCGCGCTCGTGCGCGTCTACGGCGACGACCCGGGCCCGGACGCGTCGTTCGCCGTCGCCCTCGAGACGACCGCCGCGGGCGAGCGGATCCTGCTCGCGCGGATGCCGAGGCCGGCGACCCTCGACGCCGGCTGGGCGGCGCTGCGCGCGCTCCTGGCCCGACCCGCGACGCCGTTCGGCGTCGGCGACCGGCTGTCGGTGCCGCGCGTGCACGCCCGGGTCGAGCGGCTCTGGAGCGCGTGGGCCGGTGCGCCCATCCGCGGGCCGAAGGGCGAGGTGGGGCCGCTCCGCGTGCTGGGCCAACGCGTGGACCTGACCCTCGACGAGCGCGGCGCGCGCGTCGAGTCGTCGGCGGGGGCGATGGCGCTCGCGGCGGGGCGGGCCTTCCGGTTCGACCGGCCGTTCCTCCTCGCGCTCGCGCGCGAGGGCGCCGAGCGCCCGTACCTGCTCGCGTGGTTCGAGAACGACGACCTCTTCCGCAAGGTCGGCGCCGAGGAGCCGCGGTGAGCCGCGAACCGACGGCCCGCGACCCGGCCCGCCGCCCGGACCCCGACGACGTCGGCGCATATTCGTCGATGTTGGCCTCGAAGCCCCTGCGCTTCGCGACGTTCGCGCTGGTCCTGCTGGTGCTCCTCCCGGTCGTCGCCGGGCGCGTGGCGCGCTGGGCCGAGGGCCGTCCGCTCGGTCTCGCGGACGGCGCGTTGGCGCTCCTCGCGGCGGTCGTCGGCTGGTGGGGGCGCGGGCTGCTGCGCGCGACGCGCGCCGGCCCGGCCCGCAACGACGACGCCCTCGCCGCCGTCGACGCCGCGCCGTCGCCGGTGGACGATCTCGAGGCCCAGGCGCTCGCCGCGGGCGCCGGCGACGCCGCGCACGACGCCGACGAGGACGCGGCGGACCCGGACGCGTCGGACGCCCGCTGACGCCGCGGCGGGCCGGCCGCGGACGGGCCTCGCGTCACCCGAGCGCGTCGAGGTCCGCGGGCGTGTTCACGTTCGTCAGCGACGCGAGCGCGGGATCGGCGGCCCGCAGGTCGGCCTCGGGCACGACGACGTGGGGGAGGCCCTCGACGAGCGCCGTCATCCGCGCCGAGCCCGCCGCGAGGAGCGCGCGCGCCGCCACCAGCGTCGGCGCGCGCCGGTACGCGGCGGCCAGCGGGTGCAGCCGTCCCTCGACGACCGGCACCGCCACCGCGGCGTCCGGCGCGGCGCGCAGGGCCGCGATCACGGCGGCGACGAACGCGGGCGCGAGGCGGGGGACGTCGCACGCCGTCGCGTACACGATCGACGCGTCGCACGACGCGAGGCCCGCGCGCAGGCCCTCCACGGGCCCGCGGTCGTCGGCCGCGTCCACCGCGTGCCGCACCGCGACGCCCGCGCGCAGCGGCGCGAGCTCGGGCAAGGCCTGCCCCGGCCGCGCGACGACCACGACCTCGTCCACGACCGCGCCCACCGCGGCGACGACCCGCGCGAGGAGCGGGACGCCGTCGACCACGAGCGCCGCTTTGTCGCGGCCCATGCGGGTGCTGCGGCCCCCCGCCAACACGATCGCGGCGCACGTCGTCATGCCCTGACCCTACTCCGCGGGTCCCCCCGCGCGCGAGCGCGCGCCCGGGCCCGCGCGGGCGGCGACGCCGTCGGCGGGGCCCGCGGTCGCGGCGCGACGTCGGAGATTGGCTACCCGCGGCCGCGCGCGTCGGGTAGACCCGCACGGGTCGTGAGCGCCGTCCCGCCCCGTCCCCGTCGCGTCGCGGTCGTCGGGAGCGGCGCGTCGGGCCTCCTCGTCGCGGTCCACCTCCTGCGCGGCCCCTCCGCGACCGAGGTCGAACTCGTCGAACGGGCCCACGCCGGCGGCGTCGCCTACGGCACGCACGAGCCCGCGCACCGACTCAACGTCCCCGCGATCGGCATGAGCGCCTTCCCGGACGCGCCGGGCGACCTCGTCGCGTGGGCCGTCGCGCACGGCTTCGTGGGCGACCCCGAGGCGTTCCTCCCGCGGATCGCGTACGCACGCTACCTCGCCGACCGCGTCGCCGCCGCCGAGGCCGCGCCGGCGCACCCGCGGTCGTCGCTCGCGCGGCGCCGCGGCGAGGTCGTCGGCCTCGTGCGCACCGACGCCGGCTGGCGCCTGCGCCTCGCCGGCGGCGACGTCCTCGACGCCGACGTCGTCGTGCTCGCGACGGGGCACGGGCCGCCCGTCGACCCGCTCGCGGCGCTCGGCGGCGCCGCCCTCGACGCGGCCCGGTACGCCCGCGACGCCTGGGCGCCCGGCGCCCTCGACGGGCTGCGGCCGGCCAACGACGTGCTCGTGCTCGGCGCGGGCCTCACGTTCGTCGACCTCGTCCTCTCCCGCCACGGCGCGGGCGCCACGGGCCGCACGATCGGCCTCTCGCGCCGCGGCCTCCTGCCCCTGTCGCACCGCCGCGACGGCGCCGGCCCGCCGCGACCCGTCGATGTCGCCGCGGTCGCGGCCGCGCCGACGCTGCGCGCGCGCCTCGCGGCCGTGCGCCGGCTCGCGGCCGACGAGACCGCCCGCGGCGGCGACCGGCGCGACGTGATCGGCGCGCTCCGCGCCGGCACGCCCACCCACTGCGCCACCCTCTCGCCCGCGGACCGCGCGCGGTTCCTGCGCCACGTCCGCACCTGCTGGGACGTCCACCGCCACCGCACCGCCCCCGACGTCGCCGACGTCGTCGCGCGCGCGCGCGTCGCGGGCCGCGGCGCCGGGTTCGCCGGCCCCGTCGTCGCGGCGACCCCGACCCCGCGCGGCGTCGCCGTCACGTGGCGGCCGCGCGGCCGCGCCGCGCCCGAGCGCCTCGAGGTCGCGCGGATCGTCAACGCGACCGGGACCTCGCTCGACCTGCGGCGCCCGACCGAGCCGCTCTTCCGCGACCTCGCCGCGTCGGGCGCGTACCGCGCGGACCCGCTGGGCCTCGGGCTCGCGACCGACGACGACGGCGCGGTGCTCGACGCCGCGGGCCGCGCGCACGAGGCGCTCTTCGCGATCGGCCCGCTGCGCATGGGGGACCGCTGGGAGTCCACCGCCGTCCCCGAACTGCGCGGGCAGGCGGCGGCGCTCGCGGCGCGGCTCGCGCGCTGAAGCGATCCCTCGCGCGGGACCGCGAGGCCCGGTCCGCGCGGAGGGGCCGCGGCGCGACCGCACGCGGCGGCCGACCCGGGGACCGGTCCGGTCCGATCCCGATCCCCCGGCGCGCTCCTGCAATCGTTGACAACTGTCAACGACAGACCTAGCGTCGGGGCATGAGCCGCGGCCCGGACACCCCGACCTCCGATCGCGCACAGCGCCGCGAGGCGACGCGCGCGGCCCTCGTCGCGGCCGCGCACGCGCTGGCCGAGCGCGGCGCCGACCCGCTCGACCCCGCGGCCGTGGCGCGCGAGGCGGGGGTGAGCCGACCGCTCTGGTACGCGCACTTCCCGACGCGGCTCGCGTTCGTGGACGCGCTGTTCGCGTCGGTCCATGCGCCGTCGTCGCCGCCGGCCGCCGCCCCCGCGCGCCCGCCCGCGCCCGGCGCGGCGGCGCCGCGCCGCTTCTTCGTCGCCCTCGCGGCCCCGCTCGACGCGCACGCGGCGCTCGCGCGCGTGCTCATCCCCGCGAGCCACGTCCCGGGCCCGGTCGCCACGGCCCGCGCGGCGCGGCGCGCCGCCGCGGTCGCGAGGCTGTCGGCCCTGCTGCCGCCGGGCCTCGCGTCCCGACGCCGCCGGGCCGCGTTCCTGATGGATGCCTTCCTCGGCGTGCAGCTGGCCTGGTGCCGCGAGCCCGCGGGCCCGTCCCTCGTCGCGCGCGTGCGGCGCGACCTCGGGTTCGCGATCCGCGGCGTGCTCGCGCCCGCGTCGCCTGCGTCGTCCCGCGCATCTCCCTTGTCCGCCCCCCGCCCCCGTCGGAGCCTCCCATGAACCGGTTCGACCCGCACCAGTCGGTCGGCAGCATCGTCGTGTCCGTGCCCGCGGCCGCCAACGTGTTCGAGCGGCTCGGGCTCGACTACTGCTGCGGCGGGGGCAAGAGCCTCGCGGACGCGTGCGTGCGCGCGGGCCTCGAGACCGACGTCGTCCTCGCGGAGCTCGACAGGGTGGTCGTCGCGCCCGCCGCCGACCGCGACTGGTCGAAGGAGTCGGCGACGGCCCTCATCGCGCACATCGAGGCGGTCCACCACACGTTCATGCGACGCGAGCTGACGGCGATCTCGCCGCGGATGGAGCGCGTGCTGCAGGTGCACGGCACGAACCACCCGGAGGCGCAGCTGCCGCGGATGGCCGCGATCTGGCGGCAGGCGTCGGCCGAGCTGTGGCCGCACCTCGAGAAGGAGGAGCAGGTCCTCTTCCCGATGATCCGCGCGCTCGAGGCGGGGCGGACGCCCGCGATGCACTGCGGCGTCGAGGGGCCCATCGAGGTCATGGAGATGGAGCACGACCTCGTCGGCGCCGCCTTCGCCGAGCTGCGCACGCTGGCCGACGACTACCGCGTGCCGCCGCACGCGTGCACGACGTGGCGCGCGCTGTGGGGGGCCCTCGACGCGTTCGAGCTCGACCTGCACCGCCACGTCCACCTCGAGAACAACGTCCTGCACCCGAAGGCCAGGGCCCTCGCCGGCCTCTGACCGTCCCGCCGACCCGGAGGCGCCGCGCCATGATCCGCCCCGTCCACTTCGTCGTCGCCCTCGTCTCCGCCTGCGGGCTCTCGGCCGCGCTCGTCGGCGCCGCCCCCGCGGCGGCGGACGGCCCGGCCGCCGCGCCGGCGAAGCCCCCGAAGTACGAGAACCTCCGCTTCCAGGAGGACTGGAACGCCTTCTGCACGACGCGGGACGCCGGGCCCTGCGATCTCTCCGACCGGATGAAGGGCGTGGTCCTCGACGGGTGCGGGCGCGTGTGGGTGGACGTCGGCGGACAGGTGCGCGCCCGGTACGAGGCGTGGTCCGACCAGGGCTTCGGCTCGGTCCCCGGGGACGACGGGTGGGGACTCCTGCGGGCCCGGGCCCACGTGGACCTGCACCTCGGCTGCCAGGTCCGCGTGTTCGCGGAGGGGATCTACGCCGACGCCGACGGGCGCGAGGCAGGGCCCCGCCCGGTGGACGAGAACCACGGCGACCTGCTGAACCTCTTCGTCGAGGGACGCGGGCAGGTGAACGGGCTCGACGTCGGTGGGTGGGTCGGACGCCACGAGTTGCTGTTCGGCAAGCAGCGCCTCGTGGGGCCGGCGGACTGGACGAACGTCCGACGCACCTTCGAGGGCGGGGGCGCGTGGGTGAAGGGCTGCCACTGGCGCCTCGACGCGTTCGTCGTGAACCCGGTGGTGGTCGAGGCCGACGAGGGCGACGAAGCCGACGACGACACGGTGTTCGCCGGCCTCCACTACAGGAACACGTCCACGACGGACCGGCCGTTCGAGCTCTACGCGTACGGGCTCGACCGCGAGGCGGCGTCGTGGCAGAAGGTCGTGGACGAGGAGTCGAGGCTCACGGTCGGCGGCGCGTGCACCGGCCCGGTCTGCGGCACCTGCCTCGACTACGACGCCGAGGGGGCCCTTCAGGTCGGCGAGTTCGGCGACCAGGACATCTTCGCGTGGATGGCGACGGTGGAGCTCGGCTGGAAGCCGGGCGGCTGCTGGCAGCCTCGCCTCGCCCTCGGCGCGGACTACGCCAGCGGCGACGACGACGGCCCCGGCGGCGACCTCGGGACGTTCCACCAGCTGTTCCCGACCGGCCACCTCTGGTTCGGCTGGGCCGACCTGATCGGGCGCCAGAACGTGATCGCCGCGCGGCTCACCGCGACCGCGAAGCCCGCGGACCGGCTGACGCTCCGTTTCGACGCCCACCAGTTCTGGCGCGCGAGCACGGACGACGCGGTCTACAACGCCGGCGGGGGCGTGCTGCGCGCCGGGGGCGACGCCCGCGAGGTGGCCACCGAACTCGACCTGCAGGCGAAGCTGGCCGTCGACCGCCACCTCGAGCTCGAGGTGGGCGGCTCGTACGTGTTCGCCGGCGAGGTGATCGAGCAGACCGGCCCGGACGACGACGTCGCGTTCCTCTACGCGCAGGTGACGTTCACCTTCTGAGCCCCGCGGCGGCGGTACGCTCGTCCCGAGGGCACGCGGCCCCGGGCGGGAGGAGGCGACGATGGGCATCCTGCGGCGACTCGCCGGCTCGCGACGAGGACTCGTCCTCGCGGCGCTGGCCGTCGGCGTGCCCCTCGGCCTCGGGCTCTTCACCTTCACGTACGCGGAGGGCGCGTCGTACCTCTCGACGGACCCGCGGGCGTGCGTCAACTGCCACATCATGCGCCCGCAGTACGACGGCTGGCAGAAGGCCAGCCATCACACGACCGCGTCGTGCGTGGACTGCCACCTCCCGGCGAGCGGGCTCTCCAAGTGGGTGGCGAAGGCCGTGAACGGCTTCAACCACAGCAAGGCGTTCACGTTCCAGGACTTCCCGGAGCCGATCCGGATCACGCCGCGCAACGCCGCGATCCTGCAGGAGAACTGCCTGCGGTGCCATGGCGACCTCGTCCACGACCTCGTCGCCGGGGCCACGACGGACCGCCGCGCGATCCAGTGCACGCACTGCCACGCCACCGTCGGCCACGGGCCCCGCGCGGGGCTCGGCGGCGCCGACCGCGGCCCGAACGAAGGAGCCAAGGGACCATGAGCACCTCCACGACCCCCGCGCCCCGCCGGGGCGGCCTCCTCTTCGTCGCGCTGCTCGTCGGCGCGACGATCGTCACCGCGGCCGTCGCCGCGCTCATGGCCAACATCGCCGAGCGCAAGGCCGAGGAGCGGCACGCCTACGTGCTGCTCAAGCCGGTCGGCGAGGACGTCACCGACCCCGCCGTCTGGGGCGTCAACTGGCCCAAGCAGTACGACTCGTACAAGCGCACCGCATTGACCACCCGTACCCGCTTCGGGGGCCACGGGGGCAGCGAGGCGCTCCCCGCCGAGAAGATCGAGCGCGACCCGTGGCTCAAGCGCATGTTCCTCGGGTACGCGTTCTCCATCGACTACCGCGACCGCCGCGGCCACGCGTACATGCTGGACGACCAGGAGGCCACGCGCCGGCTCGAGAAGCCCCAGTCGGGGTCCTGCCTGCACTGCCACGCGTCGGTCATCCCCCTCTACCGCGCGCTCGGCGACGGCGACGTGATGAAGGGTTTCGACGCGTCCCACAAGCTCTCGTACCAGGAAGCGAACGCGCGGCTCCACGAGCTGGGCCACGCCCACCCCGTGGCCTGCGTCGACTGCCACGACCCCGCGACCATGGCGCTGCGCGTGACCCGGCCCGGCTTCCTCCGCGGGATCGCCGCGCTCGCCGCGTCCGACGCGCCCGTGCCGGCCGTCCCGACCATCGCCGAGTGGCGGGCGGGGAAGCGCGCGAAGCCGTACGACCCCAACGTGGACGCCCGCCGCGGCGAGATGCGCTCGTTCGTCTGCGGGCAGTGCCACGTCGAGTACTACTGCTCGACGAAGATGCCACTCGAGTTCCCGTGGTCGAAGGGGCTGCGCGCGGACGCCGTCGAGGCCCACTGGGACGGCCGCACGTTCCCCGACGGCGGGCGGTTCCTCGACTACAAGCACGCGGAGACGGGCGCCGAGATCCTGAAGGCCCAGCACCCCGAGTTCGAGCTGTGGAGCGAGGGCATCCACGCCCGCAGCGGCGTCTCGTGCGCGGACTGCCACATGCCCTACATGCGCGACGGCGCGTCGAAGGTCTCCGACCACTGGGTGCGCAGCCCGCTCCTCAACGTCAACCGCGCCTGCCAGACCTGCCACCACGCGTCCGAGGACGAGATGAAGGCGCGCGTGGACACGATCCAGACGCGCAACTTCGAGCTGCTGCAGCTGGCGGCGAAGGCCCTCATGGACCAGCTCGACGCGATCGCCGCGGCGAAGGCCGAGGGCGCGACGCCGGAACAGCTCGCGCCGGCCCTCGCCCTCCAGCGCAAGGCGCAGTGGCGGATCGACTTCATCGCCGCCGAGAACTCGATGGGGTTCCACGCCCCCCAGGAGGCCGCGCGGGTCCTCGGGCAGGCCGTCGACTTCGCCCGCCAGGGCGAGGTGGCGGCCCTGCGCTGGCGCGCCGGCGGGACGGTCACGCCGCCGAAGTGAACGGACCCGGTCGGCGGGTGGGGACCGCGAGGCCCGGCGGCCGCCGGGCCTCGCGGTCCCGGACCCTCGTCCGCGCCGCGGGGCCGGATCGCCCGCCCCGTCGCCGCCGTCAGAGCCGGTCGCCGCGGTCAGAGGCCGTGGCCGCGGTCAGAGCCGAGGCCGAACGGCCGTTCGTCGCCCGAGGGCTTCGGCCGCGCGGGCGTGGGCCGCGCGACCGGCGGCGTGGCCGCGGGGGCACGACGGGCGGCGGCGGCGGGGCGGGGGCGCGGCGGGGGCGGAACGACCGGCGCGCGGCGCGGCTCCGGCGCCGGCGGGTGCGCGCGGGTCTCCGTCGGCCCGTCGAACGGCTCGGGGGCGGAGGCGCCGCCGCGGCGCGACGGCGCGGCGCGGGCCGATCGCCCGACGGGCCGTCGCCGTGGGGCCCGTCGCTCGACGGCCGGTGGGTCGGCGACCGGTCGGCCGGCGGCGCGTCGTCCGCGCGGGCGTCGTCGACGAACGGACGCTCGACGAACGCGTCCATCCCCGCCTCGGCACCGAGGTCGCCGGACGCGTCGGTGTTCCCGTCGGCGGCGTGGGACGCGCGCGGCCCGTCGTCGTCGCGACGGCGGTGACGACCGCCGCGGCGCCGGCGGCGTCGCCGGCCACCCGGGCCGTCGTCGGCCCGGCCGTCGGGCGAACCGTCGTCCGGGAAGCCCGTGGCGCCGGTCGCGCCGTCGTCGCGGAGCGGACCCTCGTCGCGGTCGCGGGGGTCGGCGGCGAGGTCCGTGGGCGGCCCCCCGTCCAACGGCGTCCCGTCGCCCGGGGCGGCGTCGTCCTCGAGGACCGGGCTGCGCGGGCGGTGGGAGGAGCGCCAGACCTCGTCGGCGATCTCGCGCCAGCGCTCGACGAGCGCGAGGTCCTGGTCGCGGGCGCGGAGCTCGAGCTCGAGGTAGACGAGCGCCTCGGGGAACACCGGCCGGTGGACGACCATCGCGCGGCGGCGCGGGACGTCGTCGGGGCGCGCGAGCTTGCCCTGCATGCCGAGGATCTCGCGGAGCTCCCACGACGTCTTGCGCGGGACGTTCATGCGCAGGGCGATGGGGCGGAACGTCTCCTCGACGTGCGCCCAGACGTCCGGGCCGCGGCGGGGGCCGCGCGCGAACGAGTCGAGCAGCCACGGCCCGAGGAGCGTCGCGAGCATCAGCGACTCGGGCACGCCGTGGGCCGCGAGGCCCCACGCGTCGGCGGCGCCGAGGAGGTTCCACGTGCGGTGCGACGGCGGCGCGTCGGCGGGCTCGCCGTGGCGCGCGGCCTCGTGGGTGCCGCCGCCGCGCTCGGGCCAGCGGATCGGCTGGTCGAGGAACTTCACGACCTCGGGCAGCCAGCCGTCGAGGACGCGGCGCTCGTAGAGGTCGTGGAGCGTCGGGTGCGCGCAGCCGCGGCCGAGCACCTTCAGGAGCTCGACGTACAGGCGCGAGCGGCTGGCCTTCTCGATCTCGGTCGCGCAGGCGGTGATGGCCTCCGCGAGGCGCGGCTCGAGCGAGCCGCCGAGGCGCGCGGCGAAGTGGGCCGCCCGGATCATCCGGACGGGGTCCTCCTTGAGGCGCGTGACCGGGTCGCCGAGGGCCCGGATCGTGCGGGTCTCGAGGTCGGCCAGCCCGTCCACGTAGTCCACGACCGTGTCGGCGACGGGGTCGTAGAAGAGCGCGTTGACGGAGAAGTCGCGCCGCCAGGCGTCCTCGGCGGCGGTGCCGAAGACGTTGTCGTCGTGGATCGGGCCGTCCGCCCGGTCGGGGTCGCGGCCGGCGGCGCCCGGGTCGGCGCGGAACGTGGCCGTCTCGACGACCTTGTTGCCCGGGAACCGGACGTGGACGAGGCGGAAGCGGCGCCCGATGACGAAGGCCGACCGGAAGAGGCGCTTGATGCGGTTCGGCGGGGCGTCGGTCGCGACGTCGAAGTCCTTCGGCTCGAGGCCGAGGAGGGCGTCGCGGACGCAGCCGCCGACGAGGTAGGCCTCGTGGCCCATCCGCTGGAGGTGCTTCACGACGAAGACGGCGTCGGGGTCGAGGGCCTCGCGGCGGATGCGCCCGCCGGCCGGCACGACCGCGGGCTCGCGGTCCCAGGCCGGGCGGGGGGCGGCGCCCCCGGCGGGGGACGTCGCGTCGGGATCGGGGGGGTAGGTCCCGTCGTCGGGACGCGCGCCGTGCATCCGGGCCATCGTACGGACGGACGGCGCGGCGTCCCGTTCCGCCGCACGCGCACCCCCGCCGTCGTGGCGCCCCGGGCGCGGCCGACGTATCCTCGGCGGCCCCCGGAGGTGTCGATGGCCCGGTCGATCGCGTGGGTGCTCGCGTTCGCGCTCGTCGGCTGCGCCGGCGTGTCGGACCTCTCGGCGCCCGCGTCGCCGTCGGTCGGGAGCCACGCCCAGGACGTGCGCCGCAAGGCCGACGAGGCCCTGGCGGCGGGGAAGTTCGAGGAGGCCTGGAACCTCGAGGCCGCCGCCGGCACCGATCGGGCGCGCCTCGAGGCCATCGCCCTGGCGTCGCTCGTCGCCGACAAGGGCCCGTACGAGGACATGTTCCCGGCCCTGCGGAAGAAGTTCGGCGGCCTCTCGACGGAGGCCCGCGCGAAGGTGGACGCGCTCGCCGGCGAACGCGAGTCGGCGGGGCAGTTCGACGACGCGGTCGACGTCCAGATCGTCGCGGCCGACGACGCGCCGGCGTACGAGGCGGCGTGGGCGGTCTACAAGCGCACGCCCGTGAAGGACGCGCTCGAGGTCCTCCAGCGCATCCAGGACGCCACGGCGAAGGCGACGCCCGCCCCGGGCGCCCCGGCGTCGGGCGCCCCGGGTTCGGGTGCCCCGGGTTCGGGGGCGCCGAAGTGAGCGCGCGCGTCGGCGTCGCCGTCGCCGGCTGCGGCGAGTGGGGGCGCAACCACGTCCGCGTGCTCGCGTCGCTCCCGGGCGCGCGGCTGCTCCACGTCGCGGACCCGGGCGCGGCCCGGCGGGAGGTGGCCGCGGGCCTCGCGCCCGACGCGACCGTCTCGCCCGACCTCGAGCCGGCGCTCGCCGACCCGCGCGTCCTCGCCGTCGTGATCGCGTCGCCGAGCCCGACCCACGCGCCGCTCGCGCGCGCGGCGCTCGCCGCCGGCAAACACGTCCTCGTCGAGAAGCCGCTCGCGCCGAGCGTCGCCGAGGCCGAGGACCTCGCCGAACGGGCCTCGCGTGCCGGGAAGGTGCTCGCCGTCGGGCACCTGCTGCTGCACCACCCCGCGGTCCGGCACCTCCACGGGCTCGTCCGGCGCGGCGCCCTCGGCGCGGTCCACTACCTGTACGCGCAGCGGACGAACCTCGGCCGCATCCGCAGCGACGAGAGCGCGCTCTGGAGCCTCGGGCCCCACGACGTGAGCGTCATGGCGCACCTGCTCGACGCGTGGCCCGAGGAGGTCTCGGCCCAGGGCGCCGCCTACGTGCAGCCCGAGCGCGAGGACGTCGTGTTCCTGACGCTCCGGTTCCCGAAGGGGATCCTGGCCCACGTGCACCTGTCGTGGCTCGACCCGCACAAGGTGCGGCGCCTGACCCTCGTCGGGGCCCGCCGGATGGCCGTGTTCGACGACATGGAGCCGGCCGAGAAGATCCGGATCCACGACAAGGGGCCCGTCCCGCGGGAGCCCGGGTCGTTCGCGGAGTCCCTGGCCGTCCGCTTCGGCGAGACCCGCATCCCCCGCATCGCCGCGACGGAACCGTTGCGCGACGAGCTGCGCGCGTTCCTGCGCGCCGCGGCCCGCGGCGAGCCCGTGGCCGTGGCCGGCGGCGACGAGGGCGTGAAGGTGGTCAAGGTGCTGGCGGCGGCCGACCGCAGCCTGCGGGCGGGGGGGCGCGCCATCCGCGTCTGACGCCGTCCGCGGCGGGCGGCGCGACGACAGGGTTGTCGCGGAGGGCCCGGAGGGGCTAGATATCTCGCGTAGCCCCGCGTCCCGCGGGGATCGGAGGCCCGGTGCCCCACGGCGAGGACGTCGTCCGCTGGCAGACGCAGGCGATGGAGTCGGCGATGGACGGCATCGCCATCCACGACGCCGAGGGGCGGTTCCTGTGGCTGAACGCCGCCCACGCGCGGGCCTACGGCTACCCCGTCCACGCGCTGGTCGGCCGCTCGTACCGCGTCCTCTACGACGAGGCGGAGGGGCGGCGGTTCGACCGCGACGTGATGCCCGCGCTGCGCCGGGACGGTCGTTGGCGGGGCCCGGCGACGGGACGCCGCGCCGACGGCAGCGCGTTCCCGCAGGACCTCTCGCTGACGCTGCTCGAGGGCGGCGGCCTCGTCTGCGTGGTGCGAGACGTCTCCGAGCGCGAGGCGGCCGAGGCGGAGGCGCGGCGCGCGCGCGACCGGCTCGCCGCCGTCGCGGACGCCACGCCGGTGTGCTTCTTCACGCTCGACCGCGCGGGCCGGATCACCGACGTGCGCGGCGGCGGGCTGCGGCTCCTCGGGCTGTCGTCCGCGGAGGTGGTCGGCCGCGACGCGGCCGACTTCGCGCGCACCGACGCGGATCGCGAGAGCGTCGCGCGGGCCCTGCGCGGCGAGCGCGTGCGGACGCGGTTCACCATGGGGGACCGCGTCCTCGACGTGCACTACGAGCCGGTCGAGGCGCGCGACACGGGGCCCGACGCGGTGTTCGGCATCGCGGTGGACGTCACGTCGGAGGCGCGCGTCGAGGAGGCGCTGCGCCAGGCCCACGCGCTCGAGGGCCTGAAGGTGGTCGCGGGCGGCGTCGCCCACGACCTCAACAACCTCCTCGCGACGATCCTCGGCAACGCCGCGCTGGCGCTGCTCGACGCGCCCGCGGACGGCCAGGGCCAGGTGCTGCTCCGCCGCATCGAGCTGGCGAGCCGCCGCGCCGGCGAGCTGACGAGGCAGCTGCTCGACTACACCGGGCCCGAGGGCGGCGAGCCGGTCCGCGTGGACGTGAGCGGCCTCGTCCGCGACATGACGGGGCTGCTCGAGTCCGTCGTGCGCAAGAGCACGCGCATCGACACCCGGACCGACGTCCAGCTGCCGCCGGTGTCGGGCGACCCGACCCAGCTGCGGCAGGTGCTGCTCAACCTCGTCGTGAACGCGTCGGAGTCGCTGCAGGGGCGGCCGGGCACGGTGACGGTGCTGACCGGCGTCCGTCGCGTCATCGGGCCGGCGGGCCGGGCGGTCACGCGCGTCCCGGAGATCCCGCTCGGGACCTACGTCGCGCTGGAGGTGATCGACACCGGCGTCGGCGTGTCGGCCGCCACGCGCGAGCGGATCTTCGACCCGTTCTTCACGACGAAGCGCGAGGGGCACGGGCTGGGCCTCGCCGTCGTGGTGGGGGTCGTCCGGCGCCACGGCGGGGCGGTGGAGGTCGAGAGCGAGCCGGGGCGCGGGTCGACGTTCCGCGTGCTCCTGCCCGTGGCGCCCGGGCTCGACGGACCCGCGTCCGCGGACCCGGTGGAGGGGGCGCTGTGGCGCGGCAACGGTCGGGTGCTCGTCGTCGACGACGAGCCCCACGTCCGCGAGATGCTCTCGGACCTCCTCTCGCGCCTCGGGTTCCGCGCGGAGTCGGCCGGCTCGGTCGACGAGGGCCTCGCCGCGTGCCGCCGCGAGCCCGGCGCGTTCGCGGCGGTGCTCGTCGACCTCACCATGCCGGGGCGGGACGGGACCGAGCTGATCCGGGCGCTCCGGGCCGAGGACCCCGCCGCGCCGGTGCTGCTGATGAGCGGGCACCACGCGGCCTACGTCCGCCGGCACGCCGGCGACGTGGCCGACGACGTCCTCGAGAAGCCGTTCACGCTCGCGTCGCTCTCGGAGCGCCTCCAGCGGCTCGTCGCGCGCGCGCGGCGCTGACCCGGCGGTCACCGCCGCGTCTCCGGCCGCGCGCGCCCACGGACGATCCTTGGGACCGCGCCCGGGAACGGGGAAACTCCGGTCCCCTCCGGAGCCGATCCCATGGCCGCCCCCGCCCCCGCCGGCAGCGTCCCGCTGATGGACCCCAAGCGCGTGTACCCGTCGTGGGGGCCCGAGGCCGAGCTGGCGCTCGTGCGCATCCTCCGCGAGCACTCGTTCGTCAAGGGCCCGGAGATCGACGCGCTCGAGAAGGAGGCCGCGGCCTACCTCGGCGTCGCGCGCGCCATCGCCGTGGACTCGGGGACCGACGCCCTCTACCTGCCGCTCCGCGCGATCCTCGACGACCGCCCCGCGGACCGCCGCGAGGTCATCGTCCCGACGTTCACGTTCTTCGCGACCGCCGGCGCGGTCGTGAACGCGGGCGGCCGCCCGGTGTTCGCCGACGTGCTGCCCGGCACGCAGAACCTCGACCCCGCGTCGGTCGCCCGCCACGTCTCGGCGCGCACCGCGGCCGTGGTGCCGGTCCACCTCTTCGGCGCGCCCGCCGACCTCGCCGGGATCCGGCGCGCGTGCGGCGCGCACAAGCCGTTCCTCCTCGAGGACGCGGCGCAGGCCATCGACGCCACGGTCGGCGGCAAGCGCGTCGGCGGGCTCGCCGACGCCGCGGCGTTCTCGTTCTACCCGTCGAAGAACCTCGGCGCCGCCGGCGACGGCGGCCTCGTGACGACGGACGACCTGGCGCTCGCCGACCTCGTCGCCGCGCTGCGCGAGCACGGCAGCACGAAGAAGCTCTATCACCACGAGCGCGTGGGCAAGAACAGCCGCATGGACGAGATGCAGGCCGCGGTGCTGCGCCGCAAGTGGCCGCACCTCGCCGCGTGGACCGCCGCCCGCCAGGCCGTCGCGGCGCGGTACGCCGCCGGGTTCGCCGGCGTGCCCGAGCTCGAGCTCCCGGCGCCGCTGCCGGGCACCACGCACGTCTACCACCTCTACACCGTCCGCGCCGCCCGTCGCGACGAGCTGCTGGCGCACCTGAAGGCGAAGGGCATCGGCTGCGGCGTCTACTACCCGCTGCCGCTCCACAAGCAGCCCTGCTTCGCGCGGTTCGAGCCCGCCGCCTGCCCGGTCGCCGACCGGCTCGCCACCGAGGTGATCTCGCTGCCCTGCTTCCCGGGCCTCACGCCCGCCGAGCAGGACCAGGTGGTCGCCGCCGTCCGCGGGTTCTACGGCCGCTGACCCCGTCGGCGGCGCGACCCGCCGCCGACGTCGATCTCCCGCGACGTCCATGTCGATTTCCGTGGACGCTCCCGGGCTCCCACCGACGTAAGTCCTTACGCGGTCGTGGGCTCCGACGTCGGCACGGTCGATGCAATGCCGCGCCCGACCCATGCACCGCACCCCCGGACCCTCGGACGAACGTCGCCGCGACCGCCGCCACGCCCTCACGGGCTTCGGGCGGCTCGTGCCGTTCGAGGGGGGCTACGAGTGGTACGGCGGCATCGTCGACGTCTCGGCGCGCGGCGTCCGGCTCCGCGTCCGCCCCGGCGCCGACATCCCCGACGACCTCCGCTGCCACGTGCTCCTCGAGGTCTCCCTGCCCGCGGCGAACCCCGGCACCCCGCCGGTCCGCCTCGACGGCGACGCGGTGCTGCTGCGCCGCTCGTTCGCGGCCGGCGACCGCATCGAGGAGATCGCCCTGCGGTTCGACCGGCCGCTGCGGGTGGGCGACGCGTTCGCCTCGGTCGTGCCCGCCGCGCGCGCCAAGACGCCGCAGCCGGCCTGATCCTCACGCGGCCTCGGGGCCCGCGGGGGACCGATCCCCGACCCTCGCGACCGCGAGGCCCGGCGCGCCGCGCGGGACGGCCTTCGCCACGACGAGCGTGACGTCGTCGCGTCGCGACGCGCCGCCCGAGACGTCGGCCAGCGCGGCGTGCATCCCCTCGACGATGCCGGCGGCGGGCCGCGCGCGCAGCTCGCGCGCCAGGTCGACGACGCCCTCCTCGTCCAGGGGCTCGCCGTCGCGTCGGGGGCATTCCGTCGCGCCGTCCGTCGCCAGCAGGAGGACGTCGCCGTCCACGAGCGTCGGCCCGTCGCGCGTCACGCGGTCCGGGCCGACGTCCAACCCGAGCACCCGGCCCGAGAGCGTCAGCCTCGCGACGACCGTGCCGTCCGCCGCGATCACGATGCCGGGGACGTGGCCCGCGTTGTGGTACCGCGTGGTCCGCGTCGCGGGATCCACCTCGACGAGCAGCATCGTCACGAACATGGCGTCGGGCAGGTCGGAGCGGAGGAACCCCTCGAGGCGGTCCGCCATCACGTGCGGGGCGAGGTCGGTGGCGGCCAGCGACCGCAGGTAGGCCCGCGTCTCCGCCATGAGGAGGGCCGGGCCCATCCCGTGCCCGCTCACGTCCGCCACCGCGAGGAGCAGCCGCCCGTCGGGCCGCACGACGGCGTCCCAGGTGTCGCCGCTCGCGACCTCCGCGGCGACGGCGCGACCGGCCACGTCGAGGCCGTCGACCACCGGCGCCTCGCGGGGCGCCAGCCGGCGCTGCACGTCGGCGGCGACCGAGAGCTCGGCGTCGCGCCGCTCGAGCTCGACCCGTTCGGTGGCGTCGTGCGCCACGGCCACGAAGTGCGTCACCGTGCCGTCGGCGTCGCGGATGGGCGTCACGGTCTCGTCGATCACGTACGTCGCGCCGTCCGGGCGGCGGTTGACGACGGTCGCGCGGTGGACGTCGCCCGCGAGGATCGTGCGCCACATCCGCGCGTAGTCCTCGGGGGGCTGCAGGCCCGACTTCAGGATGCGCGGCGTGCGGCCGAGCGCGTCGACGGCGCGCCAGCCCGTCAGTCGCTCGAACGACGGGTTCGCGTACTGGATGCGCCCTTCCCGGTCCGTGATGAAGACGACGTCGGCCGCCTGCTCGATGGCGCGCGAGAGCCGCTCGAGCGCGGCCCGCGTCCGGCGGCGCGCCGACACGTCGCGGAGCACCACGACCGCGCCGGCCACGGCCGCGCCGTCCTCGCGCAGCGGCCGCCCGGAGACGGCGAGCCACCCGTCGGGGCGGTCGTCGGTGAACCGCCAGTCGTGCTCGGGGACGGTCGTGCCCGCGAGCGCCGCGGTCAGCACGTCGGCGGGCGACCCGCGGGGGCCCGGCCCGTCCGGCCCCGCGAGCGGCGCGCGGCGCAGCCACGCGTCGGCGTCCGCGTCGGGCGGGCGCGGCCCGAGGAGCGCCGCGGCGGCCTCGTTCGAGAAGGTCACGCGACCGTCGGGGCCCGCGACGACGACGCCCTCGACGAGCGCGCGGAAGATGTGGCGGGTCGTCGTCGCCTGGCGGGCGAGCGCGTCCGCGCGGGCCGCCCGCCCCGCGAGGAGCAGCGCGAGCGCCGCCGCCTCCCACGCGGCGCAGACGAGCAGCGGCACCGTCGGCCCGGGGCGGGGCCGGTGCTCGGCCTCGAACGCCGCGGTGGGGGCGCCGCGGAGCAACAGGAGACGGTCCGCGGCGCGCATCGGTCGGTCGACGCCCCCGCGCTCGTCGGCGTCCGGGGCGCCGGCGACGCGGGCCCAGCGGCCGTCGGGTCCCGTGTCGAGCAGCGCGACGTCGAGGGACGCGTCCGCTCCCTCCGAGGACGTCGGCGCCAGCCAGGCGTCGAGCCGCAGCGTGGCGATCACGACCTCGCCGTCGCCGTCGTCCGACGCGGTCCACGGCACGACGAGCGTCGCGCGGGACGCGTCCGGGCCGTCCACCGGGCCGAGCCGGGCGAGGCTCGGCCGCCCGCTCGCGGTCGCGCCGCGCGTGGCGGCGAGCGCGGCGTCGTCCACGCCGTCCGGGGCCGCGTCGGCGCGCCCGCACCGGACGTCGATGAGGATCGGGTGGCGCGTGCGCAGCGCGCGCGCGGCGGCCGCGGCGACGTCGCTCGGGACGACCGCGCCGTGGACGAAGGCCGCGCACGTCGAGAGGTCCTGCTCGAGGCGGGCGAGCCGTTCGCTCATGACGCGCGCTCGGTCGCCGACGGCGTCGACGAGCCGGTGCGCGTAGAGGTCGTCGGCGTGCGCGCGGGCGCGCGCGTGGACGTGGTACGCCAGCACCGGACCCAGGCCGAGGGCGACGCCCATCAGGACGGCGCGCCATCGGATGCGCGTGGATCGGGCCGCCGCGGCGGGCGTGCCCCCGGTCGTCGCGCCGGCCGTCGCCGCGCGGGGAGCGTCGCAGGCTCTGCCCGTGGCCGCGGACATCGCCACCCCCGACGGGCGTCGATCCTACCGCGCGGGCTCCGCCGTCGCGAGGCCCCGGTCCGATGCATCGATCCTGTCGCGAACGCGAGGCCTGCCGCGCCGCGCGCAGTCGGCGTCGCGGGGGACGCGGAGACGCTACGGCGCGGTGGCCTTCGCCACGACGAGCGTGACGTCGTCGCGCGAACAGCGCCCGTTCGAGTAGGCCTGGATCGCCGCGCGGAGCTCCGTGACGATCTCCTCGGCCGACGCGTCGAGCCGCCGACGCACCACCTCGACGACGCCGCCCTCGTCGAAGGGCTCGTCCTCGGGGCCCGGGCACTCCGTCGCGCCGTCGGTGACGATCGTGAGCACGTCGCCCGTCTCGAGGTTCCCCGCGTCCTTCGCGTGGTAGAGGCGCCCCTCGCCGAGCCCGAGCGGCGGGCCCGTGGCGGCCATGCGGGCCGTGACGGCCCCGCGCGCGTCCACGACCATCCCGGGCACGTGGCCGGCGTTCGCGTAGGTGAGCCGCCGCGTCCACGGCGCGACCACCACCAGCAGCAGCGTGACGAACAGCTCGCCGTCGTGCTCGCGCGCCAGCACGGCGTCGACGTGGCGGAGCACCTCGACCGGCCCGAGGCCCGCGTCGACCATCGAGCGCACGATCGTGCGGACCTCGGCCATCACGAGCGCGGGCCCGAGCCCGTGCCCCGACACGTCGCCGACCGCGATCAGCACCGAGCCGTCGGGCCGCACGAGCACGTCGTAGTAGTCGCCGCAGGTCGCGGCGGCGGGGACCACGGCCCCCGCGAGGTCGAGGCCCGGCACCGCGGGGCAGCGCCCCGGGTAGAGGTGGCGCTGGACCCGCTGGGCCATCGCCATCTCGACGTCGCGTTCGTGCATGCGGCGCGCGGTCTCCTGCGCCTCGCGGCGCGCGGTGACGTCGCGGAGCACCACCAGCGCGCCCTCGATGCCGCCCGCGGCGTCCGTGAGCGGCCGCACGGCGCTCTCGACCCAGGCGCCGTCCTTGGCGCCGGCGAGCGCCAGCCGGCGCTCCTCGGGCTCGACGGTCTCGCCGCGCAGCGCGCGCGCCACCGGGTCGGCGCCCGGGGCGGTCGCGGCCGTGACGCCGAGCGCGGGGTCGAGCGCGCGGGCGCGCGCGTCGCCGTGGCGGACGTCCGGCCCGAGGAGGTGGGCCGCCGCGTCGTTCGCGAGCACGACGCGTCCCGCGCGGTCCGTCAGCACGACGGCCTCGCCGAGGCCCTCGAACGCGCGGTGGACCACCTGCGCCTGGCGGTCGAGCGCGTGCGTGCGCCAGCTGCGCGCGAGGCCCACGAGCGCCGCGTTGCCGAGCTCCCACAGGAGCATGACCAGCGCGCCGAGCAGGTAGGGCGACGGCCCGCGCTGCCCGGCGAACGCCGCGGGGTCGGCGTCGGCCCGCAGGGTGAACGCGCGGCCGAGGGCGGTCGCGGGCTGCTCGGTCCGCAGGCCGCCCTGGCCGGCCTCGCCGCCGACCACGCGGCCGGCCTCGTCGTCGACGAGCGACAGCACCAGGTCGGGCCCGGTGGAGCCCGTCCCGATGCGACGCAGCAGGTCGTCGAACGACACCTCGAGGGCGAGCGCGCCGCGCGCGACGCGAGGCGCGCCGGGCCTCGCGTCCGGTGCGGGCAGCGCCAGGACGATCCACGCGCCCGTGTGGGTGCGGCCCGGCATCGTCGCGGGTTCGGTGAGGGCCGCGACGCCGGACTCGAGCGACGTGGTCACCGCCGCCGCCCGCGCGGGATCGGCGGCCACGTCGTCGCCGGCCGCGAGCACCGCCGTGCGGGGCGCCGCCTGGCCCACGACGAGCCGGCCCCCGTCCGCCGTCGCCCACGCGATGCCGCGGAACGCGGGGTGCCGCGCCGCGGCCTCGCGGGCCCACGCGTGGAACGCCGGGGCGCCGTCGTCGGGCGTGGTCGAGAGGAACGTGCGCAGCGCGTGGACGCCCTCGACGAGCGCCGCGGTCTCGCGCTCGAACTCGCGCGCGCGCCGACGTCTCGCGGTCGAGCGCCGCGCGGACGCGGATCTCGTCGGCCCGCTGCGCCGCGTGGGTCACCAGCGCGCCGATGACGAGCCCCACGACGGCCACGCCCGCGACGACGGGCCGCCACAGGCGCGCCCCGCGGGCCCCGCGCGCCGCTCCGCCCGCGGGCGGCGTGGGGATCGCGGTGGCCGCCTCGTGGGGGGGCCGTGCCTCCGACGCGGCCGCCGACGCCGCGGCGGCCAGGCGCGGGAAGACCCCGGACCCGTGTCCGACACGGCGCTTGGTCGAGAGCCCCCGCACGTACGTCACCTCCGGGGCGGCGTCGCGGCGATCGCCCCGCGGCCCTCATCGGTAGGAGCGGAGGTCCGAGTGGAGCATGTCTCGGAGAATCGGCGCGCGGCGTCTCACGCGTGAATGCGCCGTCCATCCACCTTCATCCCGCCTTGCCTTCGAGCGGTCACCCACGGGGACCGCGAGGCCCGGTGCGCGCCGTTTGGCCCGGGCGCGTGCGACGGAAGCGTCGCGGCGCGCGCGCGGCCGCGCGCACGGTGCGCGGCCGACCGGGCCTCGCGTCGCGGGAGCACGACCGGTTCCGGACGCGTGCGCGCGCGCGGGCCTCGTACGTGCGCTCGCGGGCTCGACGTCGGATCGCGGGCGAGCGGGCCTCGCGCCCCGCGAGCACGACCGCGTCGCGGTGCGTCCGCGCCCGCGGAACGCGTACGTGCGCGCGCCTCACGTCGAGTCGCGGGCGAGCGGGCCTCGCGTCCCCGGAGCACGACCGCGATCCGATGCGGCGCCGCGCAGGCCGGCGCGCGCGCGTCACGCCGGCAGCGGGCGGCCCGGGCGGCGGTCGAGGAGGCCGTACTTGCGCATCTTGTTGAAGAGCGTCGTCCGGTTGATGTCGAGGGCGACGGCGGTGCGCTGACGGTTCCAGTTGTGCGCGCGCAGCGTGCGCTCGATGATCTCGCGCTCGGGGATCTCGAGGGCGCGCTTGAGCGGCAGCGTGCGGTCGCCGGTGGGGGCCGGCGCCGAACGCGTGAGCTCGGGCGGGAGGTCGCCGGGCATCAGGACGTCGCCGCGGGCGAGGATCACCCCGCGCTCGATGACGTTCTCGAGCTCGCGGATGTTGCCCGGCCAGGCGTGGGCCTGGAGGATCGTCATGGTGCTGTCGTCGATCTCGCCGACCTGCTTGCCGTTCTCCTCGCTGAAGCGCTTGAGGAAGTGCTGGGCGAGGAGCGGCACGTCGGAGACGCGCTCGCGCAGCGGCGGCAGGTGGATCGGCACGACCGAGATGCGGTAGTAGAGGTCCTGGCGGAAGCGGCCGTCGGCGACGGCCTTGCCGAGGTCCTCGTTGGTCGCGAGGAGGAGGCGGACGTCGACCTCGAGGCTGTCCTCGCTGCCGACGGGCTCGAAGCGGCGCTCCTGGAGCACGCGGAGCAGCTTGAGCTGCAGCGCGGGCGTCGAGGCCCCGATCTCGTCGAGGAACATGGTGCCGTGGTCGGCGGCGAGGAAGCGGCCCGTGCGGGCGCCCGACGCGCCGGTGAAGGCGCCCTTGGTGTGGCCGAAGAGCTCGCTCTCGAGGAGGCCCTCGGGGAGCGCGCCGCAGTTCATCTCGACGAAGGGCGCGGCCTTGCGGGGCGACGCCTCGTGGATGAGGCGGGCGATCATCGACTTGCCCGTGCCGCTCTCGCCGGTGATGAGGACCGTCGCGCGGGTGGGGGCCACGGCCTCGATGGTGTCGAAGACCTTGAGGAACGCGCCGTCGGCCCCGATGACCTTCTTGCCGCCCTTGGCGCGGTCGAGCGCGGCGCGGAGTTCCGCGTTCTCGGTGCGCAGGCGGGCCGACTCGAGGGCCCGGTCCACGACGAGGACCATCTCCTCGTCGAGCACGGGCTTCGTGACGTAGTCGAACGCGCCCTCGCGCATGCCGCGGACGGCGCTCTCGATGGTGCCGTAGCCGGTGACCAGCACGACCTGCGTGCCCGGCCAGCCCTGCTTGACGCCCTTGAGCATCTCGAAGCCGTCGGCCGCGGGCATGTTGATGTCGCTGACGACGACGTCCGCCGGGCGGGCCTGGAGCTGGGCGAGGCCGTCGGCGACGCCGGAGGCGGTGCGGACCTCGTGGCCGTGCTTCTGCAGCAGGAGCTTGAGCGTGCGGGGGACGAGCGGGTCGTCGTCCACGATGAGGATGCGGCCGGGCATGGGTCAGGCTCCCGCGGAGGCCGCGCCGGCCGTGAAGGGGAGGGTGATGCGGACGACGGTGCCGCCGGCGGGCGGGCACTCGACGGTGATGGAGCCGCCGAACTTCTCGACGATGCGGGCGGAGATGGGCAGGCCGAGGCCCGTGCCCTTGCCCGGCGGCTTCGTCGTGAAGAACGGCTCGAAGATGCGCTGCAGCACCGCCGGCGCCATGCCGGGGCCGTCGTCGCGGACCTCGAGGCGGAGATGGTCGCCGTCGCGCGCGGCGCGGACCTCGACGTGGCCCGTGCGGCCCGTGGCGTCGGCGGCGTTGCGGACGACGTTGGTGAGGACCTGGTGGAGCCCGCGCGGGACCGGGGTGAAGCGGACGTCGGGCTCGATGGCGCGCGTGATGCGCGGCGCCTCGTCGCCGAGCGCCATGGTGACGCCGACGGCGGCCTCCTCGGTGACGTGGTCGAGCGGCTCCTGCTTCTGCTCGATCGCGGCGTGGCGCGAGAACGTGAGGAGCGACTTGACGATGTCGGCCATGCGGAGCAGGCCGGCGTGCGCGAGGTCGAGGACCTCCTTCGCCTCCGGGTCGGCCTGCGTGCGGTCCATGGCCATGCGGACGCAGCGGAGCGTCGCGTCGAGCGGGTTGTTGAGCTCGTGGGCGACGCCGGCGGCCAGCTTGCCGATCATGGCGAGCTTCTCGTGCACCCGCAGCCGTTCGCGCAGGTCGGCGTTGCTCTGGAGCGCGCGCTGGTGCTCGAGGGCCTTGCCGACGGTCGAGACGATCTCGCTGGCGGGGCACGGCTTCGTCAGCACGTCGAACGCGCCCTCGCGCATGAGGTCCACCGCGTGCTGCACGGTGCCGAAGCCGGTGATGACGACGGGGACGATGGCGGGGAACGCCTCGCGGATCCTCCGCACGAGGCCCTGCCCGTCCATGCCGCTCATCTTGAGGTCCGTCAGGAGGACCTGCGGCGGGTCGGTCCGCGCGATCTCGAGGGCGGCGAGGCCGTCCGTCGCGACCGTGACGCGGTGCCCCTGCATCCGCAGCACCTCGGCGAGGAACTCCCGCACGATGGCCTGGTCGTCCACGACGAGGACGTGGGCCGTGCCGGCCGGAGCGTCGGTCGGCCGGTCGGCGGACCGGGTGGGGGTGGGTACGTGGGTGGTGTCGGTCATCGCGCCCCCGGACGTCGTCCGGTATGGACGCGGGCCCTATCGACCGTCGCGCGGATTCACCTGAGCCCCGTCCTCCCCGCGCGGCGAACACCACCCGAACGCCGAGAACCGGGGGGCGAGGAAACTGGGACTCGTCGACCGCGAGCGGGGCCGACCGCAGGAAGGAGAAGGGGCGTCGGGCGAGGCCGATCGCGGCCACGCCGCCGCGGCGAGGGTTCGTCCCCTGCTCGGTGACGGTCGAAGGCCGGCGGCAGATTCGGACGGGCCCCGGAGCCCGGCGTGGCAGCGTGGACTTGAAGCGATCGTGGGCCGACGGCTGCTCGAGCCTTGCTCCCCGCCTTCCGGCGCCGGGGGGGGCAGCGGCAACTGCCCCACGGCCCGCGATCCCACGCCCCCCCCCGACGTCCCCGCCGACGGGCCCGATCGGACCGAACCGAATCCCCCCGGCGTCCATGCGCGCCGAGCCCCACCGTGCCCGATCCCGGCGTCACGAGCGCGCCGGGGATTTCCTCGCAGGCATCGAGCGGCCAACCTCCAGAGCACGCCGAGCCGATCCGCGTGCGGGATGAGATAGCGGACTTGCCCTGCAGGTGTGACCGTCGAACGGTGGACGCCAACGCCGTGTCACGCGCGGAGGCGATCTCTGCTATCTACGCCGTACCGCACATGGCCTCCCCCGGCGCCGACGCTGACAGTTCCGGTTCGGCGCCGACGTGGCGCTCCGAGTCCGAGTTCCGGGTCGCCCTTCGCGCGCAGGAGCCCCGAGCCTGGGAAGAGGCTATGGCGCGCTACGGCGGCCCGCTCCGGCGGGCGACCGCGTCGCTCCTGCGCGGCCCCATGGACCCGGACGACGCGCTCGGTCAGACCTGGTTCCAGGCGTTCAAGTACGCAGCGACCTACGACCCCGAGATGCCGCCCTACAGCTGGCTGGCGAGCATCTGCACCCGAGTCTGTCTCACCCAGCGCGGTCGCTTCGCGGGGTTGTGGGACCGGGTCCGTCGATTGGCGGGGAGCCGCCCGACGGCGCAGGTCCCGGACGACGGGCGAGCCGAGGTCGAGTCGGCCGTCCACGGTGCGCTCGCACGGCTGCCGGCGCCGGATCGTGAGGTCCTCACGCTGCGGTATCTTTTCGGGCTCTCGGGCCCCGAGGTCGCGGTCGTCCTGAGCGCGTCCCCTGCCGCGGTCCGCCAGCGCGTGCTGCGGGCGCTTCGCCGGCTCGCGTCCAGCACCGATGGTGCTCGTCTCACCGCGCTCGTGGGCGCGAACCGGAGGCAGTCACATGCCGCCCGGTGAACGCCGCGACGATTGGTGCCGGCGCCTCGGAGATGCGCTCCTCGACGGACGCTTCATCGAGGATCCGGGATTCTGGTCCGCGCATCGCTCGGTCTGCCCCGAGTGCGAGGCTCGTGTCCGCGGGCTGCTCCACTTGCGCACCTTGATCGAAGCGTCGCGGCCCGACGTCACGGAGCGCGCGGCCGCACCCACCGGCACGCCGCCGGACGTCCTCCTTGCGCGCGTGACGGAGCGTCTGCGGCGCCATCGGAGTCGCCGGCGCATCCAGTGGATGGTCGGCATCGGTCTCGTGATCGGAGTCGGCGCGACGCAGTTCCTGCGGATGACCGGTCGGAGCCACGCACCGATGCGGGCGGACGAGCCATCGATCGCGCGGCGCCTCCTGGATCAGATCGCGAAGCCGGACGGCACGATGGACCTGACACGGGTGGGCTCGGACGCGCGACTCGAAGCCGCGTGTCGGGCGGCGCTCCGGAGTCCGGTGCCGAGCGACCGACAGGTTGCGTTCATGATCCTCGCACTCGGACAGCGCCCGCTGGACGCAGAGGTCACGTCGACGCTGCTGTCGGATGCGCGCCCGCATCTCGATCCGCCGATCGAGGTCGCTTCCGGGCGCGAGCCCACCGAGTCGGTCGCCGCAGCGCTCGCCCAGGGGCGGACCGCCACGCTCGTGAGCGTGCTCGGCGCGCTCCCGAGCACTCTCGTCACCGCAGGCCAGACGGTCGCGCCCGAGGTGATCGAGCCGTACGTCCAGGACGGCAGCGCGGAAGTCCGGGAACTCGCGATCGTGGCCCTCGGCTTCCACCCGAGGTACCGTCCGACCGAGGTGATGTGGCAGGTGCTTCGCGGGGATCGGTCCCTTGCCGTGCGGGCGGCCGCGGCCGTCCTGCTCGTTCGCGCCGGCGAGCCAGAGCGTGTCGCCGAGCACTTCTCGGCCGTGCGGGACTTCGGTGCCGAGGGATTCGTCGCGACCGCGATGGGGCTCGGACCGCGGGCGCTGGTCCTTGCCCATCGGCGGATCGCGGGGCGCGAGACCCCGATCCGGCTCGGCTTGAGCCACGCACTCCGACTGCTGCGGGCTCGACTCCCGTTCGATCGCTCCGTGTTGATCGCCCGCGCGTTGGCGGACACGACCCGGGAGAGCGACGATCTCCTCACGGATTGTGCCGCGGCGGGGGACTGGATCGACCTCCGCTTGGCCCTGAGGGCGCGCTGGCGGTCGAGCCCGGAGGGCTACGCTCGGGAGCGGGTCGCCGCGGGGCTCGCGACCTGGGACGCACGCTCCGGCGACCCCTACCGATTCACCCTCGCGCTCGAGGTGCTCGAGCGGGACATGAGCCGCGCGGCCGTCGACGCCGCGATCGCCATCCGGGCGTCATCGGATCCGGCCACGAGCCGCCGTGCCGCGGCGATCCTCGAAGCCTGGGAGCGCCGGCAAGCTCCGCCGGGATCGTCGTCGACCTCCAAGGAGTGATGCCGGCGCATTCGGCCGAGCCCGCGAGGACGGTGGCGCCGGAGCGCCGGGTACGCTGGCCCCGTGGAACGCCCGACCCAACTCTCGCTCGCCCTCGATGCGGACCTCCTGCACCGCGTGCGTGTCCGCGCTCGTGCGATCGGCAAGTCGCTGGACGACGTCGTCGGTCAGCTCCTCGAGGCGTTCGTCCGCGACGGTTCACGGGATCCGAACGAGGTCGCCGACGCGCTGCTCGCGCTCTCGGCGCGCTCGGACGCCGGGCGGGGCAAGAGCGCTCGGGAGTCTCGCGACGAGTTGCACGAGCGGTAGGTCGAAGACCGTCGAGCGCGCCTACCCTCAGGCGTGCTGGACCTGGTTGCGGCCGGCGCGCTTCGCGGCGTAGAGGGCCGCGTCCGCCTTGTGGACGAGCGTCGCACCGTCGCTGCCGTCGGCCGGCAGGACCGCCACGCCGCCCGAGATCGTCACGATCGGGCAGGGGAGGCCCGGCCCGAGCGCCAGCGGGCGCCCGCCCACGGCGACCCGCGCCCGGTCGAGCACCGTCAACGCCTCCGCGTGCGTGCCGTCCGCGAGGCCCGTCAGGAGCACCGCGAACTCCTCGCCGCCCCACCGCGCGACGAGGTCCGTCTCGCGCAGGGCCGACGTGAGCCGGCGAGCGACCTGTGCGAGGACGCGGTCGCCCACGGGATGGCCGAACCGGTCGTTGAAGGCCTTGAAGTGGTCCACGTCGACGAGTCCGACGGCGAGCGGCGTGCCGCCGCGCCGCGCGCGCTCGAGCTCGCGGTGGAGCGCTCGCTCGAACGCGCGACGGTTGGGGAGGCCCGTGAGCTCGTCGGTGGCCGAGAGGACCTCGGCCTGCTCGATGCGGCGCGAGGCCGCGAGCGCGCGGCCCGCGCGACGCGCCATGCGGAGCCAGCGGCGCAGCGCCGGGTCGCGCGGGAGCGTGTCGTCGGGGAGGTCGGTCAGGGCGACCACGCCCTCGCAGCGAGCCGGCGAGCCGAGCGGCAGGACGACGTACGCCGTGCCGGCGTAGCCCCGCGCGCCGCCCGCGGCCGCGCGGCCCGCGACGGCGCGGCCGAGGGTCGTGGCGCGGCCGGCGATGCCCGCGGTCAGCGGCGTGCGCAGCCGCCCGACGAGGGCCGCGTCGAGCCCGCGGGCCGCCTTCACGAACAGGGCGTTGCGCGACGGATCCACGAGCATCAGGCTGATGCGGGTCGCGCCCGTGACCTTCGCGAACGACGACACGACGTAGCGGCAGAGGTCGTCGGCGCGGTCGAGGCGGCGGAAGCAGCCGTCGACGAACGCGACCTCGCTCCGCGCGCGCTTGCGCTTGGCGGGCCGCGGGGCCTCCGGCGCGGGCGGCGGGTCCGCGGCGGGCCGGGCCTCGCGTCCCAGGACCTCGAGCGCCGTGCGCGCGCGCGCGAGGCCGAGCGCCGTGGCCGCCCGCTCGACGCGGGGCTCGCCTCGGCCCGCCGTCCACAGGACGACCGGGTGCGGGGCGGCGGCGCGCGAGAGGGCGCGCAGGGCGGCGCGCGGCCGCGGGAGCAGGTGCGCCGGCTCCACGACGACGGTGCGCGGGCCGTCCTCGACCAGCGACAGCAGCGCCGCGTGGACGTCGGAGTGCCGCTCCGGCGGCGCGTCGGGCCGGCTGGCCGTCAACGCGTCCGCGACGTCCTCGCCGATGGCGAGCCACGGCGTCGGGCGCGACGCGAGCCTCACGCCGGGATCACCTCGGCGAGCGCGTCCACCGCGCAGGCGACGAACTGCGACCCGCGGAGCCTCAGGATCTCGCGACGGGCCTCGGTGGGGGTGAGCGCGCGCTGGTACGGCCGCGCGTGCGTCATCGCGTCGTAGGCCTCGACGACGCCGATCAGCGCCGCCCCGACCGGGATCTGGTCCTCGACGAGGCCGTCGGGGTAGCCCGTGCCGTCCGCGCGCTCGTGATGGTGCCGCACGAGGCGGGCCGCCTCGCCGAGCGGGGCCAGGAGCCGCGCGCCGACGGCGGCGTGCGTGCGGACCACGTCCATCTCGGCCGGCGTCAGCGGGCCGGGCCGCAGCAGCAGCTCGTCCGGGACGCCGACCTCGCCGATGTCGTGCAGCCGCGCCGCCGTCTCGACGTCGCGGCGCGCGCGCGGCGAGAGCCCGAGGCGGTCCGCGGCGCGCGTCGCCAGCTCGCAGACGCGGCTCGCGTGGCCCCGGCGCACCGCGCCGCGGCTCTCGATGGCCTCGAGCATCCCGAGCGCCACCTCGACGGCGTTGGCCTCGGCCCGCCGGCGGTTGCGCTCGGCCTCGAGGGCCGGCGTCAGCGCGCTCGCGATCATGCCGAGCAGCGCGAGGTCCTGCTCGTCGCGCGACGGCAGCAGCGGCCGCAGCAGCACCACGCTGCCCGCCGGCTCGCCCGCCGCGCGCAGCACGGCCGCCATGCCCTCGAGCGGCCGCCCCTGGCCGAGCACCTCGTCGCGCGTCACGCCCGACCGGTCCGTCCGCGCGCGCTCGGCGAGCAGCGCGCCGAGCGGCAGCGGCAGGGCCACGGGCTCGACGCCCTCGCGGTGCTCCGCCTCGACCATCCCGTTGCCGACGTCGGCCTCGATGCGCGTCACGTGCGCGTGGAAGCGTCGCGCGGTGATCTGCGCGGTCATCGCGACGATCCGCTCGACGTCCTGCCCCGTGAGGAGGTGCGTCAGCTCGGCCACGAGCTCGAGGTCGCGCACGCGCCGCTCGAGGTCGCGGCGCGACAGCTTGAGGTCTCGCTGCACGACCTGCAGCGTCGCCGCCGTCTCGCGGTGCTCGCGCCGCAGCGACTCGTTCTCCTCCCGCGCGACCGACAGGGCCTCGCGTCCATGCGACTCCGACCGCCGCTCCGCGAGCACCCGCTCGACGACGCGCCGCAGGTCGTCGATGCCGAACGGCTTCATGAGGTAGTCGTCGGCGCCGTTGCGCAGGGCCGAGACCGCGGTCTCGGTGCTCGCGAACGCGGTGATCAGCACGCTGCCGATGTCGGGCGCGACGCGCTTCGCCGCCTTGATCAGCTCGAGCCCGCTCATCTCGGGCATCTTGAGGTCGGTGACCAGGAGCTCGAACGCGCCGCTCTCGAGGTCGCGCAGCGCCTCCTTCGGCGCGCCGCGGCTCGTCACCTGGAAGCCGTCGCGCCGCAGCGTGGCCGCGAGGATGTCGCGGATCTGCGGCTCGTCGTCCACGACGAGGATGCGGGGGGCCTGGGTCGCGACGGGGGCCGGGGGCGTCATCTCAGTACGGCTAGATCGGGCGGCGGCGGGCCCCGCCGCACCCCCCGCGCGCCGGTCAGCGCCGGCCCGGGAGCCGCAGCGCCAGCACCGTGCCCCGGGGGCTCGTCCGGGCGACCAACGCCCCTTCGTGGGCGGCCGCGACCGCCGCGGGCAACGCGAGGCCCGGGAACGGCGTGCGGCCGGCGTCGTCCACCTCGAGGACCGCGCCGAGGGCCGCCGTGATCCGTTCGGCGGGCAGCTCGAGCCCCTCCACCCGGGCGGCGACCTCGACGCCGCGGCCGTCCTTGGCGGTCGAGGGGCGGGCGAGGAGGCGCAGGGGGGCCGGCCGGGCGGGGGCGACGGCCGCCAGGAACCGGACGATCGCGTCGATCGCGTCCCGGACCTGGGCCGCATCGGCCAGGGCCTCGACGACGGGGGGAGGGGGCGCATCGGCCCTGTGGGCCGCGGCGGGGGCGGGGGCGGGGCCCACGAGACCGCGCCGGGCGAAGTGGTCCCACCGGTCGGTCACGAGCGCCGCCAGGTCGAACGGGCTCGGCATGGGCGGGCCGAGGCGGCCGAACGACGCCACGATCTCGACCGCGTCGCGCACCCGGGCGATCTCGGCCTTGAGCGCGTCGCGGCCCCGCGGGGCCCGCGCGTCGGACGCGGGGTCCTCCAGGAGGAGCGACATCACCTGAAGGGGGTTGTTGACCGCGTGGCCGATCTGCGACGCCAGGCGGGCGAGGGCAGCGTCCGGGCCCGTCCCCGCCGCGGGGAGCCGGTCGAGCAGGCGCCGGGCCGCGAGCGAGAGTTCGTCGAGGTCGACCGGTTCGGGGAGGGCGGCGTCGGCGCCGGCCCTCAGGGCATCCGCGGCCAGCGCCCGGCGGCCCTCCGGCACCAGGACCAGCACGGCTGCGTGCGGGCGGCGGGCCCGCACCGTCGTGACGAAGGCGAGGTCCTTGCGGCGCCAGCCGGAGAGGCTCGCGATGACGAGGTCGGCGGGGGCCTCGGCGAAGCGGGCCGTGCCGTCGAAGGGGTCGGTCGCGACGGCCACGGCGTCGACGAGGGGGGCGACGAGCCGCCGGACGGCGTCCCGCGTGGGGCCCGCGGCCAGCACGACGAGGGCGCGGCGGCGGGCGGTCACGGTCGGGACGGGCTCCGGGGACACTCCCATCATCGGTTCCCGGGGCCCCACGGCGAAGGAAGCGTGGTCCGCGTGGCGGTTTCCGGGGGCGCGCCCGTAGAATCGCGGGCCCCCCGGGGCTCCCACGTGCGCATCCTGCTCGCCGACGACGAACGGACCATCGCCATCACGCTGCGCGACTGCCTGGAGAAGGCCGGGCACGCCGTGGTGCTGGCCCGCGACGGGACGGAGGCCACGGCCGCGCTCGCGGGCCCCCCGTTCGACGTGGTGATCACCGACATCCGGATGCCGGGGGTGAGCGGCATCGAGATCCTCGAGCTGGTGAAGCGGACGCGGCCCGAGACCGAGGTCGTGATCGTGACCGGCTACGGGACGATCGAGTCCGCCGTGGACGCGACCAAGAAGGGCGCGTTCGAGTACATCCTGAAGCCGTTCGACGACGACCAGATCCTGGTCACGCTCCGCAAGATCGAGGAACTGCGGCGGCTGCGGCAGGAGAACGCCGAGCTGCGCCGCTCGCTGCACCGCGAGAAGGCCCTCGAGGCCATCATCGGGAAGAGCGAGTCGATGGTGCGGGTCATCGAGCGCGTGCGGGCGGTCGCCGAGAACGACGCGAACGTGCTGATCACGGGGGAGTCGGGCACGGGCAAGGAGCGTGTGGCCCGGGCGATCCACGACCTCTCGCGCCGGCGCGACGGGCCCTTCGTGGCGCTGGCGTGCGCGGCGATCCCGGCGCCGCTGCTCGAGGACGAGATCTTCGGCCACGAGCGCGGCGCGTTCACGGACGCGAAGGAGCGCAAGGCCGGCCGGTTCGAGCGCGCGGACGGCGGGACGATCTTCCTCGACGACATCGACGACATGCCGCTCGAGACGCAGGTGAAGCTGCTCCGCGTGCTCCAGGAGCGGCAGTTCGAACGGCTCGGCGGCGAGAAGCCGATCAAGGTGGACGTCCGGGTCGTCGCGGCGACGAAGGTGGACCTCCAGGAGGCCAGCGAGGACGGCGAGTTCCGCGAGGACCTCTACTACCGCCTCAACGTGGTCCCGCTGGCGCTCCCCGCGCTGCGCGAACGCGACGGCGACGTGCCGCTGCTCGTCGAGTTCTTCGTCCGGCGGCACGGGCGCGGCCTCGACTACACGGTGGCGCCCGAGGTGATGGCGGAGCTCGCCGCCTACCGCTGGCCGGGCAACGTTCGCGAGCTCGAGAACGCGGTCGAGCGCGCGATCGCGCTGGCGCCGCCCTCGCGCGTCCTCTCGCGCGACGTGCTGCTCGAGAGCGCGCTCCGCCGTCGCAGCAAGGGCAAGGGCGACGAGCACGACGGCGACGCGCTGGTCGCGCTGAAGGACGTGGTCCGCCAGGCCGAGAGCGAGCACATCCGCCGCGTGCTCCGCTCCGTGCAGGGCCATCGCGCGCAGGCCGCGACCGTCCTGGGCATCTCCCGCAAGAACCTCTGGGAGAAGATGAAGGAGTACGGGATCGAGTAGCGCCGGGTCGCCGCGCTCGCCGCCGCGGGCCGGGCCTCGCGGTCCCGGGCGGGCTTCCGGTCGGGGGGCGGGCCTAGGAGTCGGTCCGGCGTACCCGGGAGTGGACGGCCGTACGTTGGTGCGTGCGGCTGCGTGGATCGGCCACGCCAGGGCCCGCGGCGACGTGGTACGGTCCGGCGATGCGTCGGGTGTCTCGCCTCGCGTGGATCGGCATCGTGTGCCTCGGGTTCACGGGCGGCACCGGGACCGCGGCGCCGGAGGACCCGGCGTCGGACGGCATCGCGCCGCGGGCGATCGCACGCATGGAGCGGCTGCTCGAGGATCCCGACCGCGGCGTGCGGTACGCGGCCGTGGTCGCGCTCGGGAAGGGCGGCGCGGCGCCCGACGTCGTCGCGCGTGGTCTGCGCGACCCCGAACGCTGCGTCCGCTACGAGGCCGCGTGGTGGCTGCGGCGGGCCGGTGCGGCCGCATGGCCGACCCTCGACGGCGCGCTTGCGGACCCGGCGCCCCCCGTGCGCGCTGCCGCCGCCTGGGCGCTGTCGTCCTTCGGAGCGGAGGCGGTGCCTCGGCTGCGGCGGGCGCTCGACGACGCCGATCCCGAGACCGTGCTCGAGGCCGTCGCGGCGACGCGTCGGCTCGGCAAGGACCTCGCGAAGCCGCTGCTCGACGTGATCCGCGCGAAGGCGGTCGCCGCCCACGCCGAGCCGATGCCCGAGGTGGACGACGACGACGCGGACCCGTTGACGATCGCCGTGATCTGGGCCGCCGCGGCCGCGCTGAAGGAGAAGCGCCGCGAGCTCGACGCGACGCTCGCGGTGCTCGACCCGCCGCCGCCGAAGGTCGAGCCGCCGCCGCCCGCGACCCCGCCCGCCGGCCCGACGACCCCGCCTTCGCCACCGGGCGAGGCCGCCCCCGAGCCGCCGCGGCCGCCGGATCCCGCGCTCGCCGAGCCCGCGCTCGCGATGCCGACGATCGATCGTGTGGACGCCGTGCTCGGCCTCGGGGCGGGGCCGGACGACCTCGCGGCGCTCGATCGCGCGCTCGCGGACCCGGAGCGGGACGTCCGGATCGCCGCCGTGCTCGCGCTCGACCGCGCGTCCGGCGACGTCGTCCCGCGGCTCGTGCGCGGGCTCGACGACCCGAACCCGCGCGTCCGCCGCGCGGCGCTGCGCGCGCTGGGCCGGCGCGGCGCCGTGCCTGACCGTGCGGCGCGGTTCCTCGACGACCCGTCCCTGCCGACGTCGACCGAAGCGCGCCGCGCACTCACCACGGCGGGGGGCGCCGGCGCCGCGGCCGCCGCGGAGCGGATGCGCGCGGGCGGGTACGCGGCCCTGCACCACGGCTTGCTGCTGTTCGAGGAGCTGGGCGCCGGAGGCGCGCCGGCCGTCCCGGCGCTCGTGGCGATGCTCGCCGATCCGGACCCGAACGTGCGCGAGATCGCGGCCCGGTGCCTGTTCCACGTCGGCCGGGGCGCGGCACCCGCCGCGCCGGCGCTGCTCGCGGCGCTGGGGGACCGCCGACTCTGCGTGATCGCGCATGCCGCGCTCGCGCTCGGCCGGATCGGGCTCTCGGAGCCGCTCCTGGCGGCGACGGCGGCGCCGTCGGCCCGCGTGCGGGCCTACGCCGCGTGGGCCGCCGCGTGGGCCCTGGGCGAAGCGCGAGGGATCGACCAGGCAGCCTACGAGGCCCGGCTTCCCGTGCTCGACGTCGGGGCGACCGGTCCGTTCCCGACCGCCGAAGAGGTCCACGAGGTCGTGACCCCGGCGTGGCGGACGCACGACGACGATGAGGCGGCCGCGGCTCGGGCCGAGGCGGTCCGCCTCGAGCGCCTGCGCCGCGCCATCTGGGCGAAGGACCCCGCGATCGCGGTCGTCGCGGCCGCGGCCCTCGAAGCCGACGACGTGGACGTGGTCGAGGCCGAACGCGTGATGGAGCTCGTGCTCCCGGAAGGCGTGCGCGACGGTTCGCCCGTCGAGTTCGGGACGCTCCGGTATCTCGTGGGCACGAGCGAGGTCCCGGCCTGCGTCGTCTACGCGGCGCGGATGCGCGCGACGTCCGACGCGCGTTCGTCGATCTACGGCAACTTCCACCGGATGTCGCGCGCCGAGATGCTCCCGTTCCTCGCGTGGTTCGACCGCGTCGAGGAGCCGGAGGTCCTCGAGCACGTCGGCGAGCTCTGGCAACCCGACGACCGGACGCTCCGCTATGCGCGCGAGCGGATGGGGTGGCGCGCCCCCGACGACGTGCCCGCCGCCGGCGACGGCGACCTCGCCCGCCGCGCCGTGCGCGACTGCCTCGAGGACTCGACCTTCGGGCTCGGCGCGCCGGGACTCTGGCTCGTGCGAGAGTTCACGCCGCGGGCCGGCGATGCGCCGACGCTGCTCGCGTGCGCGCGGAAGATCGTCGAGACGCGCCCGAAGTGGTCGCACACCGAGTACGCGGACGCCTGGGTCCTGCTCGGGGCGCTCGGCCGCCTCGGGGACGACGCGTCCCTCGAGTTCCTGACCGGCGTGGCCACAGGGGGCGACACCGACGAGACCACGGCCTTGGTCGCGGCGGCGGCGATCGCGCGCCGGGGCGGGCCGGCCGGGGCCGCGGCGATCCGCACCCTCGTGGAGCGCAGCCGTGAGGACTGGGATGCGTGGACGCTGCTGGTTGCGGTCGCCCCGCGGGCAGGCGCCCGCGCGCTCTGTGCGCGCCTGCTCGCCGAGAAGGACCTCGTCGTGTGGGACGGCGCGACCGGCGGGGCGCGCGCCCTCGTCGAGAACGCCTACCGACTGGGTGTTCGGGTCCCGCCCGACGCGCTCCTCGGGCTCGAAGCCGAGGTCGTTCGCGCCGTCCCCTCGGCGCAGGCGTTGGCGACCGCGGCCGTCCGGGTCCCGGGGCTGCGCACGCGCCGTGTCGCCACGCGCCTGCTCGAGTTGCTCGAGGCCGATGCCTCGCCGCCGTCGCTCCTGGAGGAGGAGCCGGGTCCTTGGTGGAACGACGAGGTCCTCGACGAGACGATCGGGTTCCTCCTCGGGGCCGAACCCGTACGCACGACGGCCTTGCTCCGCCGGTGGGCGGCGCCGCCGGTGACGATGGAAGTGGCGCAGGTCGCGCGCGGCGCGCTGCTCCGGCTCGGGGACCGGCCGAGTCTGGCGATGTTGCTGCCATGGTTGCGCGCGCCCGGGGGCGAACGCGGTTCCCAGTACGCCGATCTCGACACGGCCGCGCGCATTCGGCTGCCGGAGGTCGTCCAGGCGCTGCGGGCGTGGATCGAGGCCTTGCCCCCGAACCACGAAGATCGGAACGAGTTGCTCCGGGCCCTCGTCGTCGCGTTGGGGTGGCCCGACGAGGCCTGGGTGGACGTCGAGAAGGACGACGACGTCCCGGCGGAGCGGCAGGCCGAAGTCGTCGCCGCGGTGCTTCGTGGCGACCTCGGTCCCCTGCGCGCGGCCTACCTCCATCCGGAGAAGCTCCCCGGGCCCGGGGAGCGCCCGGTCTGGAAGCGGATCGGGCGGGCGGCCGCGGCGGGGGACCGCGAGGCCCGGGCCGCGTTCTGGTCCGCGATGCGGGCCGCGCGCTACAAGTGGGTCCACTACCATTTCGAGCCCTGGCTCCAGACGCTCGGCCGCGACCCCTCGACGCTCCCGCACTGGGCCGAGGACCTCGACAGCAACTGTTGCCGCATCAGCGACGGTCTCGCGCACGACGCGTTCGAGGGAAACTACGGCATGCCCGATCTGTACGACCGGCATCAGCAGGGCGTGGGTGGCCCGCTCTCGGCGTTCGTTGCCGACTGGATGGACCTCGCCGCGGGCGACTGGGTGTGGAGTCCTCACCTCGGTCGGTTCCTGCCCGCGCCGGAATGAGCCGTCGGACGGGGGTGACTCCGCACCGAACTCGGCGGACCGACCCCGCCGCGGGCCGGGCCTCGCGGTCCCGGGCGGGCTTCCGGTCGGGGGAGGAGGTCGCCATACTCGCGACGTGTCCCTCGTCGTCGGCCCCGTTCGGACCGCCTCGCCGCTCGCCCAGGCGGCGCTGTCGGGCTACAGCGACGGGCCCATGCGAAGGCTCGCCCGGCGCTTCGGCGCCGCGTACGCGCTCGCCGAGGTGCTGATCGACCGGTTCGCCGTCGAGGCCCGCAGCGAGACGTTCGTGCGGCGGCACCTGAGGCTCGCCGACGACGACCACCCCGTCGGCGGGCAGTTGATGGGCTCGGACCCGCTCCAGTTCCAGGCCGCCGCGCGGCGGCTGGTCGAGGCCGGCTTCGACGTCATCGACGTCAACTTCGGCTGCCCGTCGAAGTCGGCGGTGGGGGGCTGCCGCGGCGGGTACCACCTCGCGCAGCCCACGAACGCCCTCGAGATCGTCGCGCGCGTGCGCGAGACCGTGCCCCCGCACGTGCCCGTCACCGTGAAGATGCGCCGCGGGATCGACGGCTCCGACGAGAGCCGCGAGAAGTGCCTCGAGATCCTCGACGGCGTCTTCCGGCTCGGCGCGGCGGCCGTCACGCTCCACGGGCGCACCGTCGAGCAGGGCTACGTCGGCGCGAGCCGGTGGGCGTTCGTGAAGGAGGCGAAGGCCGCCTACCCCGACCGCACGATCCTCGGCAGCGGCGACCTCTTCACCGCGACGGACTGCGTCCGCATGCTCGCCGAGACCGGCGTCGACGGCGTGTCGGTCGCCCGCGGCGCCATCGGCAACCCGTGGATCTTCGCGAACGCGGCCGCGCTCCTCCGCGGCGAGCCGCATCCCGCGCCCCCGCGGCTCCCCGCGCAACGCGAGGTGCTCACGGAGCACCTCCGCCTCGCGCGCGAGGTCCACGGCGACGACGACCCGACCCCGCGCCTCCGCAAGCACCTCGTGAAGTACGCGCGGCTGCACCCGCGGCACGCGGACGTGCGCAACGCGTTCGGCCGCGTGAACCGCGTGGCCGACATCGAGGCGGTCCTCGCGCGCTGGTACGCCGACGACGCCGAGGGCGTCTGGGGCGACGAGTGGGTGGGGGTGGTGTCGCAGCGGCCGCCGTCGGACGGTCCGGTCGCCGCCGCGGCGACGGACTTCGGCGTCGGGGATCCCGGATCCGCGTCCCGCGCGTAGGGACGCGAGGCCCGGCGGCCGGCGCGGGGGCGGGCGCCCACGGGCGTGCACGGCGTGGGAGAATCGGGATGCCCACCGCGACGGGGTGGGCTCCACGAGAGGGCGCCGTGCGGCGCCGAGAAGACCCCGAGGAGGCACGTCGTGCCGCCGGCGAACACCCCCGCCGCTTCCGGGCCCTGCGACGTCGTCGCCGCGAGCCCCGTTCGCGTTCGGCGTGCCCGCGGACATGGCGCACGACGGGCCCGGCCGTGGACGTGGTGGACGCGTTCGATCGTCTTCGCGGTGCTCGTCGTGGGGTTCCCGGCGATCGTCGTCCTCCTGACGCCGGGTCGACCGAGCCTGCGCCGTCGCGCGGAAACGCAGGCGCAATCAGGGTTGCGCCGGCTCCGCGATGCGATCCAGGCGTGGGAAGCGCGATTCGGAGCCTTGCCCCCGTCCCGGCTCTCGGCCGGCACGACGGAGGGCCCGGAGGCTGCGCCGTTCCGCGTGCAGCCCCCGAACTCGATCAACGAGGGGATCGAAGCGCTCTACCTGGCGCTCGCTCGCACCGGCCTGCAGCCGCCGGAGTCGGCGTCCGTCGCGACCAACACGGACGGCGACGTCGTCGCCGGTGGGGACGCCGAACCACCGCTGCTCGAGTTCGGCGATCCGTGGGACCATCCCTACGTCTACTTCGTGGCCGCGGACTACGCAGCCGCGCTGCGCGACCCGCCGACCTACCTCACCGCGTCCGGGGAAGGCGTGACGCCGCGCCCGCGACTCGATCCTGCGGGCGCGGTCCGCCGTCCCACGTCGTACCAGTTGTTCAGCATGGGGGAGGACGGCGCGCCGAACACCGACGACGACGTGTCGGTCGAGGACCTCGGCCGCGCGGATCCCACGGACCGCCCTTCGATGGGGAGCGGGTGCGGGGGATGATGAGGGGCCGTCCATGGCCCCCGACGTCCCCGCCGCCGTGATCGACCTGCCGTTGTCGGGCCTGCGGTGCGCCGGCTGCGTCGCGACCGTCGAGAAGGTCCTCGCCGCCGTCCCGGGTGTCGCCTCGGTGTCGGTGAACCTCGCGACCTCGCGCGCGACGGTCGGCCTCGCGCCGACGACGGGTCCCGCCGGAAACGGCGCCGCGTCCGCGGACGCGCTCGGCGCCCTCGTCGCCGCGGTGCGCGCGGGCGGCTACGACGTCGGCGCGACGACCACGCGCATCGTCGTCGGTGGGACCGACGCCGCGGGCGCCGCCGACGCGCGGGCGGGCCTCGCGTCGGCGTTGCGCGCGCTGCCGGGCGTGCTCGGGGTGACCGACGACGGCGGCGGCCTGGCGGTCACGCACCTCGCGACGGACGCCGCCGGCCGCGCGGTGCGCGCGGCGGCCCGCGCCGCGGGCGCGCGTCGGCCGTGGCCGACGCCGACCCGGAGCGCACCGCCCGCGTGCGCGAGGCGGCGCGGTGGCGCGCGCGGTTCCTGCTCGCCGGGCCCGTGGCCGCCTTCCTGATGGTCGTGACGATGCCGCACGCGGGCCACGGGGTCCTCGGGTCGCCGTGGCTGCACCTCGCGCTCGCGACGGCGGTGCAGGTCGGGCCGGGCCTCGCGTTCCTCCGCTCGGGGTTCGGCGCCCTGCGCCACGGCGCGGCGTCGATGGACACGTTGATCGCGCTCGGGACGACCGTCGCGTGGGCGGCCAGCTCGGTCGCGGTGGTCGCGCCGGGGCTGTTCCCGGCGGCCGACCGGCCCGCGTGGTTCGACGCGAGCACGGGCATCCTCGCGATCGTCTGCCTCGGGCGGTGGCTCGAGGAGCGGGCGAAGGGCCGCGCCGGCGAGGCGATCCGCGCGCTGGTGGCCCTGGCGCCGCCCACCGCGCGCCTCGTCGCGGACGGCGTCGAACGCGACGTCGCCGCCGACGACGTCGAGGTCGGCGACCTCGTGCGCGTGCGGCCCGGCGAGCGCGTGCCGGTGGACGGCACGCTCGTCGAGGGCGCGGGCGCGCTCGACGAGGCGCTGCTCACGGGCGAGAGCCTGCCGCGCGACCGCGGCGTCGGCGACCCGGTCGTCGCGGGGACCCTCAACCGCGCGGGGACGTTCGTGCTGCGCGCGACGAAGGTCGGCGGCGACACCGCGCTCGCGTCGATCGTCCGCCTCGTGCGCGACGCGCAGGGCAGCCGCGCGCCGGTCCAGCGCCTCGCCGACCGCGTGGCGGCCGTCTTCGTGCCGATCGTGCTCGTCGTGGCGGTGGCGACGTTCGCGCTCTGGGCCACGGTCGGCGGCGGGGGCGTGACGACGGCCCTCGCGTTCGCCGTCGCGGTGCTCGTCACGGCGTGCCCGTGCGCGCTCGGCCTCGCGACGCCGACGGCCGTCCTCGTGGGCGCGGGCCGCGCCGCCGGCCTCGGGATCCTCGTCCGCGACGCCGCGGCCCTCGAGGGCGCCGCGGGCGTCACGACGGTCCTCCTCGACAAGACCGGCACGCTCACGACCGGCCACCCGACCGTCACCGACGTCGTCGCGCTCGACGGCGACGAGGCGACGTTCCTGCGCTTCGTCGCGTCCGTCGAGCAGGGGAGCGAGCACCCCGTCGCCGACGCGGTCGTCGCGGCGGCGCGCGCGCGCGGCCTCGTGCTCGAGTCCCCGGACCGCTTCGAGGCGGTGCCCGGCGGCGGCGTGCGCGGCACGGTGCACGGCGACGACGGCAGCGGCCGCGACGTCGTGATCGGGACGGCCGCGCACCTCGTGGCGACCGGCTTCCCGGTCGGCGACCTCGAGGCCCGCGCGGACGCGCTCGCGCGCGAGGGCAAGACGCCGCTCCTCGTCGCGATCGACGACGACGCGGGCCGCCGTCCCTTCGGCCTCGTCGCGGTGCGGGACGACGCGAGGCCCGGCGCGGCGCAAGCCGTCGCGCGCCTCGCGGGCCTCGGGCTCGACGTCGCGCTCGTCTCCGGCGACCGCCGCGCGACCGCCGAGGCCGTGGCCGCGACCGTCGGGATCCGGCGCGTGCTCGCCGAGGTGCGGCCCGAGGGGAAGGCCGCCGAGGTCGCGCGCGCGCAGGCGGCGGGCGCGCGGGTCGCGTTCGTCGGCGACGGCGTCAACGACGCGCCGGCGCTTGCCGCGGCCGACGTCGGCATCGCCGTCGGGGCCGGGGCCGACGTGGCGGTCGAGGCCGCCGACGTGACGCTCCTCTCCGACGACGTCGGCCGCGTCGCCGACGCGGTCGAACTGGCGCGGGCCACGCTGCGCACGATCCGCGGCAACCTCTTCTGGGCGTTCGCCTACAACGTCGCGGCGATCCCGGTCGCGGCGGGCCTCGCGGTCCCGTTCGGCGGGCCGCGCCTCACGCCCATGGTCGCGTCCGCGCTCATGGCGCTCTCCTCGCTGTTCGTCGTCACGAACTCCCTGCGGCTGCGGCGCTTCACGCCGGGCGGTCGCGCGCGGTGAACGCGAGGCTCGGAGGCCGGCGCGGCCCGGGGCGCGGCCGGCGCGGGGATCGTCCTTCCGCGACCGGGGCCGTCCGGTAGCCTCTCTCCGTGGTGCGCCGCCCCCCGCAACCCGTCGACGTCCCGCCGATGACGGCCCCCGTCGTCGTCGTGGGCGACGTTCACCTCTCGCCGGACCACCCCGACGTCGCGGACCGCTTCGAGGCCTGGCTCGCGGGGCTCGCGGGCCGCTGCGCGCACCTCGTGCTGCTCGGCGACGTGTTCGAGGGCTGGGTCAGCCGCCGGCAGGCGCGCGAGCCGTTCGTGCGCCGCTTCCTCGATCGGCTCGCGGGCCTCGCGTCGGCGGGCACCCGCCTGGCGTTCCAGGGCGGCAATCGCGACTTCGCCTTCGACGGCGCGCCCGGCCTCCCCCTCGACCTCTGGCCCGACGTCGTCCGCACGCGCTGGGGGACGCGCACCGTGCTCCTCACGCACGGCGACCTCCTCTGCTCGGCCGACGGACGCTACCAGCGCATGCGGAAGCTCCTGCGCTCGCCGGTCGTCGACGGCGTGCGCGCGGCGCTGCCGTACGCCGCCGCCACGTACCTCGCGCGCGGCCTGCGCGGGCTCTCGGAGCGCGAGGTCGCGCGCAAGCCGTACGCAGTGATGGGCCTCGACTACGCGCAGGTCCGAGCGTGGCTCGACGCCGCCGGCGCCGACGTGCTCGTGGCCGGCCACGTCCACACCGGCGTCCACCACCGGCTCGCGGGCACGCCCGTGCGCGACGTCCTCGTGCTCAAGGACTGGGACGCCGGCGGCGGCGTCGTGACGTGGGACGGCTCGGCGATCGCGCTCGTGCCGCCGACGATCCCGTGAAACGCGGCGCGGAGGACGCGGCCACTCGGCGGGGAACCGCGAGGCCCGCTCGCCCGCACGGGACCGCGAGGCCCGGTCGCCGCGGTGTCGTGGCGGCCGCGGCGACCCGTCGCGCGATCGCGGGGCAGGGCCAGCGGCCGGCGGGCCTCGCGTCCCGAACCCTCGACTGGAGCCTCGCCCCGGCGTCCCGGACCGCCGGGGGCTTGGCCGAAAAGCCTTGGGCCGCGACGGTCGCGGGGCCTATCGTCCCGCCCCCCGCATGACGTCGCCCCGCCCCCAAGTGGTCGCCCTCGACGGCCCCGCCGGCAGCGGGAAGAGCACGGTCGCCAAGCAGCTGGCCCAGCGGCTCGGGTGGGCCCACCTCGACACGGGGGCCATGTATCGGGCGGTGACGTGGCAGGCGATGCAGCGGGGGATCCCCCCGGGCGACGGGGCGGCGGTGGCCGCGCTGGCGGAGGCCGCGCACATCGAGCTCGACCCGGCCACCGGGAGGGTGACGATCGACGGGGCCGACGTGACCGCGCCGATCCGGACCCAGGCGGTGGACGCCGGGGTGAGCGTCGTGGCGGCGATCGCCGAGGTGCGGCGCGTGATGCGGCGGCACCAGCGGGCGTTCGCGACCCGGGTGGGGCGGGTGGTGGCCGAGGGGCGCGACATGGGGACCCGGGTGTTCCCGGACGCGATCCTGAAGGTGTTCCTGGTGGCCACGGTCGAGGAGCGGGTGCGCCGCCGGGTGGCGGAACTCCGGGGGAAGGGCGCCGGGGTGGACCCGGAGGCGGTCCGGAAGGCCCTCGTGGAGCGCGACCGGCAGGACGCCAGCCGGGACGAGGACCCCCTCCGGCCGGCGGGGGACGCGGTCGAGGTGGACACCACCGGGCGCACCCCGCCCCAAGTGGTGGATCAGATCCTGGCGCTGGTAACGTCCCGGGTTCTGCCGTCGGAAACGGCCTGAACCCCCGGGAGGGGTTCAGGGCGTGGGGCCGCGGCGGGGCGTCCACGGGCACTTCGCCCGAGGAGCCGGGACCCCGGGTCGAATCCTCCCGATGAAAGTGGTTCTCTGACATGCGCGCACGCGACAAGGTCCGGGCCAAGGAACTCCCCCCGCACGAGCTGCTGAACAGCCTCGAGGCGATCTTCGGGACGGCCACGGACGACGGCGAGCTCAAGGCCGCCTACGACACGACGACGGCCGAGTTCGCCCCGAACAAGGTGGTCAAGGGCAAGATCGTCGACATCCGCAACGACGAGGTCGTGGTGGACATCGGCTACAAGTCCGAGGGCGTCATCTCCCTCGCCGAGTTCTCCGACGCGACCGCCTACGACGTCGGCGACATCATCGAGGTGCTGCTCGAGTCGGTCGACCAGGCCGCCGGCGGCATCGTCCTCTCGAAGCGCAAGGCCGACCGCATCCGCGGCTGGGAGCGCATCGTCCAGTCCCACAAGGAGGGCGACACGGTCCGCGGGCGCGTGCTCAAGAAGATCAAGGGCGGCCTGCTGGTCGACATCGGCGTCCCGGTGTTCCTGCCGGCGAGCCAGGTCGCGATCCGCCGCACGAACGACATCGGCGAGTTCATCGGCAAGGACATCGAGGCCCGGATCATCAAGATCGACGAGCCGCGGATGAACATCGTCATCTCGCGCCGCAAGCTCATCGAGGAGCAGCGCGACGAGCTGAAGAAGCACCTCCTCGGCGAGATCCAGCCGGGCCAGGTCCGCAAGGGCATCGTCAAGAACATCGCCGACTTCGGCGCGTTCGTCGACCTCGGCGGCATCGACGGCCTGCTCCACATCACCGACATGTCGTGGAGCCGCCTCAACCACCCGTCCGAGATGCTCTCGATCGACGACGAGGTCGAGGTCATGGTGCTGCGCGTGGACCACGAGCGCGAGCGCATCGCGCTCGGCCTCAAGCAGAAGTTCGCCAGCCCGTGGGAGACGGTGGAGCTCAAGTACCCCGTCGGCAGCCGCGTGATGGGCAAGGTCGTGAACGTGATGCCGTACGGCGCGTTCGTGAAGCTCGAGGACGGCATCGAGGGCCTCGTCCACATCTCCGAGATGTCGTGGAGCAAGCGCGTCAACCACCCGAGCGAGGTCGTCAAGGTCGGCGACGCGGTCGAGGTCGTGGTGCTCGACATCAACAAGGAGAAGCAGGAGATCTCGCTCGGCATGAAGCAGGCCGACGGGAACCCGTGGGACGAGGTGGACAAGACCTTCCCGGCCGGCACGGTCGTCGAGGGCACGGTCCGCAACCTCACGAACTACGGCGCGTTCATCGAGATCTCGGACGGCGTGGACGGCCTGCTCCACGTCTCCGACATGTCGTGGACCAAGAAGATCGGCAACCCGGCCGAGGTGCTCGAGAAGGGCACGAAGGTCAAGGCGCTGGTCCTCTCCGTGGACAAGGAGAAGAAGCGGATCGCGCTCGGCATGAAGCAGCTCGAGCTCGACCCGTGGCAGCACGACATCGCGGACCGCTTCGCGGTCGGCACCGAGCACGTGGGCGAGGTCACCAAGGTCACCAACTTCGGCGTCTTCGTGGCGCTGGAGAAGGACCTCGAGGGCCTGCTCCACATCTCGGAGCTCACGCCGTCGGACAACCTCGCGCCGGGCACGAAGGTCGGCGTCAAGGTGATCCGCATCGACACGGACGAGCGCAAGATCGGCCTCACGCTGGTCCGCGGCGCGACCCCCGCGTCGTAACCGACCCCGTCGTTCCCACCGGACGCCGTGCCCCTCCCCGGGGCACGGCGTCCTTCGTTGTCCGGCCGGCGCCGCCGGTCCGCGCGGGTGACGCGGACGTGACGCCGGGGGAGGATGTCAGGGGGATGCGTGCGGTCCTGGCCGTCGCCGTCGCCTTCCTGTGCGTCGCGTGCAGCGCGGACGCGCGGAAGGGGCGCGTCTACCGCGGCCCGTCGGACGGCGCCCACGAGGGCGGCGCGACCGACCCCGCGGGCGCGGCGGCGGGCGGCGGCGCCGCGCCCGGCGACGCGGTCGAGATGGACCCGTCCGAGGCCGAGGCCGTGGTCGCGGAACGCAAGGCCCTGTCCGACGCGCCCGCGCGCGACGACCCGTCGCGCCGGATCCGCCGCCGCCTCGACGAGGACGAGGACGCCGACGCGTTCTTCGGCGAGAAGGTGCTCGCGGCCCGGCAGGCGCTCGACGGCGGGGCCGACGCCGCGGCGGGCGAGATCGTGGACGGCGCGCTCGCGCTCAACCCGCCGACGGCGTGGCTCGAGCGGCTGAAGGCGATCAAGGCCGAGGTGCGCACCCGCCGGCTCGAGGACGAGGTGCTCCGCGTCGACGTTCGCGGCGTGCGCGAGTACGTCACGTTCGCGGAGGCCCTCGACCTCGTCGTCCGCATCCGCAACGTCGGGACCGCCGACGTCGTGATCGCGCCGCCCACCGGGTCGGGCAAGGACGCCCTGTCGGGCTCGACGCTGATGCTGACGGTCCGCCGGCGCGACGTCGACGTCTACGCCGCGGAGCTCGAGCGGACGTGGAACCGCGTGGTCCCGCTGGTCGAGAGCGGCTGCGAGAGCGTGCGGATCCCGCCCGAAGGCAGCCTCGAGGTGCGCGTGCGGATCCCGGCCGAGGACGTCGGCGAGCCCATCTCCGGGCTGCGGGTCCTCGAGGTGGGGGGCGACCTGCGCGCCGGGCGCATCGAGGCCGGCCTGCCCGAGCCCCTGGGCCGCGTCCGCATCCGGACCGGCCGCGTCGTCGTGGTCCCGGGCAACTTCGAGCCGCTGGCGGCCGACCCGCTCGGCTCCATGCGGAAGGCCGCGACGTCGGTCGCGCCCGTCCATCTCCTCGTGGCGGCGGAGTTCCTCGCGCCGCGGGAGCGCGCGTCCGCCTGCGCGCTGCTCGCCGACGTGCTCGCGACCGGCTCGCCGGACCTCGAGACGGCCGCCGTGAACGCGGTCCGCCACATCCGGCGGGCCGCCGAGGGGACGCCCCTGCGGCCCCTGGCGGAGCCGTTCCTGCGCGAGGCCCGCGCCCACCCGGAGCGCGCCGAGGGGGTGCTCGAGGGCCTCGCGGCGCTGACGGGCGTCACCCTGGCCCCCGACCCGCGCCTCTGGGAGGACTGGTGGCGCCGGGACGGCGCGGGGACGGACGCGGTCGTGCCGACCGGTGACGGCGCCGCCGCTTCCGGCGACGATCGTCGCCGATGATCCACGACGCCCGGCTCGCGTCCTTCCTCTCGCCCCTCGCGCGGACCGTCGACACGGTCACGCCCGAGGCGGAGCTGCGCCAGAAGCTCGAGGCCTTCGCCGCGGGCAAGCGCGGCCCGCTGCGCTGCAAGTTCGGCATCGACCCGACCTCGACGTCGGTGCACGTCGGCAACGGCATCCCGCTCTGGAACCTGCGGAAGCTGCAGGACCTCGGCCACCAGGCCGTCCTCATCATCGGCGACTACACGGCGCTGGTGGGCGACCCGTCGGGCAAGGACAAGACGCGGCCCATGCTGACGCCCGCGCAGGTGTCGGCGAACGTCGCGACGTGGCTCGACCAGATCTCGCACATCCTCGACCTCTCGCGCACCGAGGTGCGGCGCAACAGCGAGTGGTTCTCGAAGATGCCGTTCGTCGAGGTGCTCGCGCTCACGAACCGGATGACGGTCCAGCAGATGCTCGAGCGCGACTCGTTCGAGAAGCGGTTCCGCGAGAACGCGCCCATCTCGATCCGCGAGTTCCTCTACTGCCTCATGCAGGGCTGGGACTCGGTGATGGTCCGCGCCGACGTCGAGCTGGGCGGCACCGACCAGATGTTCAACCTCGGCGTCGGGCGCCGCCTCATGGAGCAGGAGGGGATGGAGCCGCAGTCGTCGCTCATCTCGCCGCTCGTCGAGGGCACCGACGGCCAGGCCAAGATGTCGAAGTCGCTCAACAACGCGATCGGCGTGACCGAGGCGGCGGGCGACATGTTCGGCAAGGCCATGCGCGTCTCGGACGCGCTGCTGCCGAAGTACCTGCGGCTGCTCACCGACCTGACCGACGGCGCGGTCGACGCGCTGCTCGCGGGGCACCCGCGCGACGCGAAGCTCGCCATGGCCGAGGCCCTCACCCGGCGTTACCACGGCGCCGACGCGGCCGCCGCGGCGCGGGCCGAGTTCGTCCGCGTGATCTCCGAGGGCCAGGCGCCGACCGACGTGCCGTGGGCGACGCTGCCGCCCGCGGTGGCCGCGCCCGGCCGGACGCTCCCCCCGGGGCACTGGGCCGTGGTCGAGATCCTCAAGGCGTGCGGCTTCGCGAAGTCGGGCGGCGAGGCCCGTCGGCTGATCGAGCAGGGCGGCGTGACGATCAACGACGCCAAGGTCGGCGACGTCCACGCCACGCACGCCGTGACCGACGGCGACCTCGTGAAGGTCGGCAGCCGTCGCTACGCCCGCCTCCGCCGTCCCGGCTCCCTCCCGCCCGCGGGAGCGTAGGATCCTCCGATGCCCGCGATCCTCGCCGAGATCCCGTACCCGATCATCGACCCCGAGGCGTTCCGCGTCTTCGGGTTCGGCGTCCGCTGGTACGGCATCGCCTACATCCTGGCGTTCGCCCTCGCCGCGTGGGTGCTCCACGGGCTGTCGAAGCGCGGCCGCTGGCCCGTGCACCCCGACCGCGTGCTCGACGTCCTGTTCTGGGGCATCGTCGGCGTGTGGGTGGGCGGTCGGGTCGGCTACATGCTCTTCTACGCCGCGGACAAGTCGCCCGGCCAGTGGCTGAACTTCCGCGAGGGCGGGATGTCGTTCCACGGCGGCATGAGCGGCGTGATCCTCGCGTACTTCCTGTACGCGCTGAAGCACAAGATCCCGTTCCGCCACCTCGGCGACGGGCTCGCGCTCGCGACGGCGCCGGGCATCGCCGTCGTGCGGCTGGCGAACTTCGTCAACGCCGAGCTCTGGGGCCGTCCCTGGGACGGCCCCTGGGCCATGCGGTTCCCGGTCTACAGCATCGACAAGCCGTGGGACGGCGCGTGGGACATCGTGCTGCGCCACCCGAGCCAGCTCTACCAGATGCTCGGCGAGGGCATCGGCCTGTTCCTCGTACTGCGGTGGGCCATGCTCAAGAAGGGCTGGGGCGGCGGCTGGATCGGCTGCCTCTTCCTGTTCGGCTACGGTGCGTTCCGCTTCGTCGCGGAGTTCTTCCGCGAGCCCGACAAGGGCATCGGCTTCGACCTCCTCGGGCTCACCCGCGGACAGGAGTTCTGCGCGCTGATGATGCTGCTCGGCGTCGTCTCGTTCGTGCTGCTGCGTCGCAGCAAGCCCATGCGCACGATCGACTGGTCGCAGGGGATGGAGCCGCCGGCCTCCGCGTTCCCGCCGACGTCGGGCCGATCGGGGTCGTAGCGGGCCTGCGGAGAGGGCACAATGGGGGCGTGCCCCGCCGCTCCGCCCTCGCCGCCGCCCGGTCCCTCGCGGGGCGCTCCGTCGCCGTCGCGCTCGGGTTCGTCGCCGCGGCCTCGCCGGCCGTCGCGGACCGCGTGACGCCCAGGAAGGGCGCGCCGGTCCGCGGGTACGTCTCGCGGTCGGACACCGAGGTCGTGGTCAACCGCTACCGGGCGAAGAACCCGGCCATGACGTACGGGGTCGTGCGGTTCCCGCTGGCCGACGTCAAGAAGGTGGACGAGGACCCGCCGACGCCCGAGACGATCCGGCGGCGGCGCGAGGACCTCGCGGCGAACGACGTCGCGGGTCGCGTGGGCCTCGCGCGCTACGCCCTGTCGCAGAAGTTCGTCCGCGAGGCCAACCGCTGTCTCGAGGAGGCGCTGGCCCTCGACCCGACGAACGCCGAGGCCCTCGAGCTCTACGGCGGCGCGGCGAAGTTCGAGGCCGCGCGGCGCGGCAAGCCGGCCCTCGTGCCGGCGCTGAGGACGGCCCTGACGGCGTATCTGGGCCTCGCCGACGGCCGGGCCCGCGCGGCCGCCGCGGCGCGGCTCGAGGCCGAGCTCGGGTTCCCGGCCCGCGCCGAGGTGCTCGAACGCCTCTGGCGCGGCGCGAAGGTCGCGCGCGGCCTCACCGAGGACGCGCCGGTCACGTTCCGCGCCGACCGCCATCCGGGCGCGACGTGGACGTACTACGTGCCGCCGGGCTACGACCCGCTCGTGCCCACGCCGCTCCTCGTCGCCCTGCACGACGCCGGGCGCGGCGGACGCGAGGGCACGACGGTCGCCGGCAGCGGGCGCGACGCCGCGACCCTCTACCTCGACGCCGCGACGACGCGCGGATGGCTGCTCGCGTGCCCGACGTCGCCGACGCCGGCCTGGTCGGGCGACGGCGTCGCGGCGCACGTCGGCGACGTCCTCGACGAGGCCTGCGCGCGGTTCCACGTCGACCTCGACCGCGTCTACCTCGTCGGCCACGGCACGGGCGGCACCGTCGCGCTGGCGCTGGGGGCCGCGCGTCCCGACGTCTTCGCGGCTGTCGGGGCCACGGCCCCGGCCGCGCCCGTCGCGCCGACCGCCGCGGCGCGGGCCGGGACCGCGGTGTTCCTCTATCACGCCGACGACGACCCGACGACCGACGTGGGCGTCACGCGGGCCGTCGCCGACGCGCTCCTCAAGGCCTCCGCGGACGTCGTCTACCTCGAGCTGACCGGCGTGGGGCACGGCTTCCCGTCGGACGCGCTGCGCGAGATGGCCGACGTCTTCCGCGGCAAGCGGCTCGCGGACGCGAAGCGCCCGGACGACCACCCGCGCTCGTCGTTCGCGCGGCCCGCGGGCCCGGCAGAGGTAACGGCGCTCGGCGATCCCGCCGCGGCGTGGGGCGCGCCGCGATAGGGGACCGTTCGGCCTCCGCCGCGATCGTTCTTCCGCGCGGCCCGGGGGGCCTACAATCCGGGTCCCGCCCGGTCGCGATCCCGCGCCGCGGCGGTGCCGAGGTGTTCGCGTGACCGAGCCCGCCCGCGTCGCTCCCGCCCCGCTCCCCGACGCCGTGCGCGCGTCGCTCCGCCAGACGCGCGCGACGATCGACGCCGGCGACGCCTGGCGCGCCCGCACCCTCAACCTCATCGCGTCGGAGAACGTCCTCTCGCCGGCCGCGCGCAGCGTCCTCGACTCCGACTTCCTGCACCGTTACGCCGAGGGCCATCCCGGCGCCCGCTACTACGAGGGCACGAAGTTCATCGACGCGATCGAGACCGACGCCGCCGCGGCGTGTCGCCGCGTGTTCCGCGCCGGCTGGGCCGACGTGCGCCCCGTCTCGGGCACGGTCAGCAACGAGGCGGTCTTCGCGCGGCTCGTCCCGCGCGGCGCGACGGCCATCGCCCACAAGGTGGCGACCGGCGGCCACATCTCGCACGACCGCATGGGCAGCCTCGGCAAGCGGACGGACAAGATCCTGCCCTGGCCGACCCAGGCCGACGGCTACCGCATCGACGTCGACGCCGCGAAGGACCTGATCGCGCGCGAGAAGCCCGCGCTCGTCACCTTCGGTCGCAGCCTGTTCCTCTTCCCGGAGCCCGTCGCCGAGCTCGCCGACGCCTGCAAGAGCGTCAACGCGCGCGTGCTCTTCGACGGCGCCCACGTGCTCGGCCTGATCGCGGGCGGGTGCTTCCAGGACCCGCTCCGCGAGGGCGCCGACGTCATGACCGGCTCGACGCACAAGACGTTCTTCGGTCCGCAGCGCGGCGTCGTCCTCACGCGCGGCGACGACGAGGAGCTCCGCACCGCGGTGGACCGCGGCGTGTTCCCGGGCGCCACGTCGAACCACCACCTCTTCAGCCTCCCGGCCATGCTCGTCGCGACGCTCGAGGTCGAGACGTTCGGCGCGAGGTACGCGCGCGACGTGGTCGCGAACGCGCAGGCCTTCGCGCGCGCGCTCGCGAAGCGCGGCCTCCCGCCCGCGTTCGAGGCGTCCGGCTTCACGCAGAGCCACCAGGTCGCGGTCGACGTCTCGGCCCACGGCGGCGGCCGCGAGGTCGCGACGCGGCTCGCGGGCCAGGACGTCATCTGCAACATGAACCTGCTGCCGGGCGAGCCGGGCAAGAACGCCATGAACCCGAAGGGCCTGCGCCTCGGCGTGCAGGAGCTCACGCGCTACGGCATGGGCCCGGCCGAGATGGACGAGGCCGCGCGCCTGCTCGTGGACGCGGTCGTCCACCGCAAGGACGTGACGTCCGACGTGAAGCGGCTCCGCGCGCGGTTCCCGACCGTCCAGTACGCGTTCGCGCCGTCCGACCTGCGCTGACCGCGCGGACAGTGGCCCGCCCGGACGGTGGCCGGCCCGGACGGTGACCGGCCACCGGGCCTCGCGTACCGACGCACGGGGCCGCGGACCCACGGGCCGACGCGCCGCACGGCGCACGGCCCTGCGGACGGCGTGGGGGGGCAGGGTTCGGGACGCGGCCGCGGGCTGCGGCGGCACTCGAGCTCCCCGGGACGCGAGGCCCGGCGCGCGCCGGGCTCCCGGTCGCGCCGCCCGGAACGCGACGGCGCCCGGAACGAAACGGGGCGCGCGGTCCGGCGTGGACCGCGCGCCCCGGAGGTGGCCGCGAGGGCGCCCTACTTGACGGCGTTCTTCACCGTCGTCGACTCGGTCTCCTCGGCGACCTCGACGCCGCCCGTCGTCTGGATCGACGCGCGCGTCTGCACGAGGTTGCTCGCGGGGGCCGCGAGCGCCTTCACGGTGATGGTCAGCACCATCGACTGGTTCGGCGTCAGCGCGAACTGCGAGGTCTCGGCGGCCTGGCCGGCGCCGGTGATCGTGACGCCGCTCCCGGCGGTGCCGGAGACGAACTCGAGCTCCTTCGGCAGCGTGTAGACGACCTTGAGGTCGGGCGTCACGGTCGTGCCCGCGTCGTTCTGGACCTCGAGGACGTACGTGAACGTCTCGCCGACGACGAAGATGCCCTTCTCGGTGCCCTGCAGGTCCTTGTCGGTCATCTCGGACTGGATGGCGGGGAGGCCGATCACGTCGACGGTGCACGCGCAGTTCGCCGCGGCCCAGCCGAGCGCGTCGCGCGCGCCGCCGATGACGCGGGTCGTGCCGACCGAGTCGGACATGAACGTCGCGGACAGCTCCTTCGACTCGCCGGGCTCGAGCTTCTCGATCACGGCCGAGGGCTGCGCCGGCTGGCCGGTCGGCACGTGGGCGCCGAGGTCGCCGCGGAGCTGGATCGTGACGTTGGCGAGGGCGACGTCGCCCGTGTTGCGGACCGTGACGGTCGCGACGAACGGGTCGGTGACGATGACCCGCGGCGGGTTCGTCGTGCAGGTGACCTCGAGGTCCCAACGGTTGCAGCCGGGCTCGGCGGCGACCGACGGACGCACGCAGGCGAAGACGGCGAGGAGGGCGAGGGGGAGCAGCCGGGTGACGCGCATGACATCTCCGAGCGGGGCGACGGCCCCGGACCGGCGGGAACGTACCCCAACGGTCCCCCGGCGTCGTCCTCGGGCAGGGGGCCCCCCGGGGCCGTCGCGCGCGGGACCGCCGGTCGAGTCCGGCCCGACGTCGCGGCGTGGACACGACGACGGCCGGCGGGGGGGCCCGCCGGCCGTCGTCCGATCCCGGGGGATCCGCAGGGGCGGCGCGCGTCAGTCCTTCTCGCCTTCGCCGTCCTCGCCCTTGCCTTCCTCGCCGTCCTTCGTGCCGTCGTCGTCCTTGTCGTCGTCCTCCTTGACGTCGTCGGCGCCGACCTGCGGGACGCTGCCCTCGAGGACCACCGTGTCCGTCGCGTCGCGGATCTCGATGCGGTACCCGGCGAGCTCGGCCACCGACGCGGCGCCGAACGGGAGGGGGCGGTCGCCGTTGCAGGACTCGACGGCGAAGTGCGCCTCCTTCTCCTTCACGACCAGCGTGCCGAGGGTCTCCGTCGCGGCGGAGTCGGGGGCGACGAGGACGGCCGTGTAGGTGCCCAGCGGCAGGCCGCGCACCTCGACCTCGGCCCACGAGCAACCCTCGCGCGCGCCGACCTCGACCTCGCCGTACGCCTCGAGGCCGCTGCCCTCGAGCGGGAGCAGCACGCCCTCGCCGCTCTCCTTGCGACCGGCGCCGCCGCCCTTCTCCTTCGTCACGCGGATGTCCACGACCTTCCCGTCCACGATCTCCAGCTCGACGCCGCAGGTCTCGTCCTCGGCGAGGGCCTCGATCTCGACCTCCGCGCCGGCGATGTCGCTGCCGTCGTCGTCGCCGTCGCCGGCCTCCGTGCAGTCCTCGGCGTCCGTGCCGTCGGGGGTCGCCGCGGGGTCGTCCACCTCGAGGTGGAGGACGACGCCCTTCGGGACGTCGAGGGCGAAGCGGCCGTTGAGCGCGGTCGTCACCACGTCGCCGCTCTCGGGGCACGTGATGCGCACCCCCGCGAGGTTCTGGGTGGTGCCGTTGCGGGACGTCACGAGGCCCTGGAGCGCCAGCGCGCCGCCGAGCCCGCCGCCCCCGCCTCCGCCGCCGCAGCCGGGGAGCACGCACGCGAGACCCGCCAACGCCACGAGGATCGTCGAACGCACGGGGAAACCTCCTGCCCTGAAGTCCGAGCCTTCGGGGACCCAGATGCCGCACCGTCCATCCTAGATACGTACCGGTCCCGTACGGACACCGGGTGGGGCCCGCCGGCCACCGGGCCTCGCGGTCCCGGGCGTTCGGCCGCGCCCCGACGCGCCGCCCCGGGTGCCCGCCGCGGGGGTCAGCCGCGGGCGGTGACCTCCGGGGCCCGCGCGCTGGCCTGGATCGCCGCCGGGGCGCTCTCGGGGGCCGCATCGAGGGCGACGTGGACGAACGTGCCGCGGACGACGACGCGGTAGCCGCGCGCGGCGTTCTGGCGCGCCCAGGCGAGGTCGGCCTCGCCGACGACGTCGGTCATGGGGGCGTCGTCGGCGGGGAACGCGGCCCACGTGGAGCCGACGTGCGCGACGCGCACCTTCTCGCCGCGCACCTTGACGACGCGGCTGGTACCGGAGGGGATCTCGGCGACGTGGGCGACGCGGAGCAGCAGCGGCATGGGGGTCTCCTCCGGGGGACGGCGGATGTTCACCGCCCGGCCGGGACGATCAAGGGTTGCCCGGTGGGGTCGCCCGGCGGCGGGGGCTCGCGGCGGGGGGGCACGCCGCCGGGGTCGGACGCGGGGGGCGCCGGGCGGGGGAAGAAGCCGCGGACCCACGCGTGGAAGTCGCGGGCGACCGTGACCACGTCCGGGCGCCGGCCGGCGCGATAGCGGGCGAACGCGAAGACGCCGAGGGCGGTCACGTAGAGCAGCGCGAGGGCCAGCGTGGTCTGGCAGAACTTCCGCGCGATCATGCGCCGTCCTCGGGGAAGAGGCGCTGGCGGCGCGCGTCGCGCGCGGCGGCCGCGCGGCGGCTGCCGTGGCGGCCCTCGGGGTCGAGCGCGTGGAGCGCGACCCAGCGGGCCTCGCCGTCGCGGTACCGGGCCGACATCGCGGCGGAGGTCGCGGCGAACGTGCCGTCGAGGAGGGCCCGACGCAAGGCCCGCACCCACGCGACGAGGAAGGCCGTGTTGTGGAGCGAGAGGAGCGTGACGGCGAGGTGCTCGTCGACGCCGTAGAGGTGGTGGAGGTAGGCGCGCGAGTAGCCGCGGCAGGTCTCGCAGGCGCACTCGGGGTCGAGGGGGCCCTCGTCGCGGGCGTACTCGACGCGACCGATGCGGAGGACGCCGTCGTGCGTGAAGAGGTGCCCGCGGCGGCCGTTGCGCGTGCCGACGACGCAGTCGAAGAGGTCGACGCCGAGCGCGACGGCGTCCACGAGGTCGAGGGGGAGCCCGACGCCCATGAGGTAGCGCACTTTGGTCTCGGGGAGGAGCGCGGTCGTGGCGGCGAGCGTCGCGCGCAGCGCGTCGGGGCCTTCGCCGACGGCGAGGCCGCCGACGGCGTAGCCGGAGAACGGCAGGGCGGTGAGCTGCGCGGCGGACCGCGCGCGCAGCTCGAGGTCGGTCCCGCCCTGCACGATGCCGAGCAGGGCCTGGTCGTCGCGGGTGCGGGCGGCGAGGCAGACCTCGGCCCAGCGCGCGGTGCGGTCCACGGCGTCGCGCACGGCCGCGGCGGGGGCGGGGAGGCGGCAGCACTGGTCGAACGCCATCACGAGGTCGGCGCCGAGGGCTTCCTGGATGGCGGTGGCCTCGCGGGGGCCGAGGCGGATGCGTTCGCCGTCGAGGTGGCTCTTCACGGTGACGCCGTCCTCGTCGACGGCGACGAGGTCGCCGAGGGAGAAGACCTGGTAGCCGCCCGAGTCCGTCAGGATCGGACGTCGCCAGCGCGCGAAGCCGTGGAGGCCACCGAGCGCGGCGACGGTGGCTTCGCCGGGCCGCAGGTGGAGGTGGTACGTGTTGGCGAGGAGGACTTCGGGGTCGATGGCGTCGAGCTGGGCGTTGGTGAGGCCCTTGACGCTGGCGCGGGTCCCCACGGGCATGAACGCGGGCGTCTCGACGACCCCGTGCGGCGTCGTGAACGCGCCGGCGCGCGCCCTTCCCTCCCGGGCGAGCACCTGGAACTTCAGGTCGTACGGGTCACCGGCCATGGTCCGCCGAGTGTGCCATCCCTCGGCCCTTCTTCCCCGATCCTCTGGATCGCTGCCGTCGTCTTCGTTGCCCCTTCGCTTCCTCGGGGCCCGTTCCCTCCTGCTGGTCCGCTTCTGCTCTTCGCTCCTGCGGGGCCCGATCCTGGTCGAACGGCCGCGATTCGCTACGGGCCGCGGGAGGCGCGCCGAGCGAGGCTAGGGCTGCACCGCGTCCTGCGAGCGAGGCGCCCGACGAGGAGGAGGCCCAGCAGGGCCGACGACGAGGAGGGGACCGAGGGCCGCTTGGGGCCCGAGGGACGCCGAACCCCGGCCCGCAGCGAGCGCGGCCGTCCTCCCCTGACTTCACCCCACCTCTGGACACCCACCCCCGACCACCGCGCGCAACCAGCCTTCGCCGCCCTCCCCTAATACAGTCGCGTGAACTCGGCGCCGGGGTAGTAGTAGCGGAGGATTTGGTCGGGGGCGAATCCCTTGCGCGCCATCTCCTGGACCCCGACCTGGCACATGCCGACGCCGTGGCCCCAGCCGCCGCCGTGGAAGACGAGGGAGCCGTCGGCCGCGACCTCGACGCTCTGCAGGTGCATCGAGCGCAGGCCCGCCGCCGTGCGGAACTGCGCGCCGGGCACGACCTTCTTCGCGCCGCGCGGGCCGTAGGTCACGGTGACCTCGGCGACCCAGCCGCCGCGCCCGAGCTTCGTCCACTCGAGCTTGGTGATCGGCGCGACGACGCCGCGCGGCTTGAGCGCGTCGAGGAGGCGCTGGATCGGCACCGTCTCGTCCCACTTGAAGTACTTCGAAGGGCCGCAGTAGGCGCACGGGACGCCGAGGAAGACCGGCGCCGCGCCCATGGGGTCGAGGTCGGCGGTCGGGGCATCGGTCGTGTGACCGCCGCACGTCGACGAGTAGTAGGTCGGGAACGGCCGACCGCCCCACGTCAGCACGACGCCGCGCGACTCGGCGGTCCAGACCTCGAGCTGCGGCAGCGTGACGCCGGCCCACGCCGGGATGCTCACGCCCTTGTAGACCTGGCTCGCCGTGTCGTCCGTGACGTGGTACGGGGCGTCCGGCGACGCGCGGTAGCGGCTGAACGCGTAGGTGCGCGCGGCGACGGCCTGCGTCTTGAGCGCCGCGGGGGCCTGGTCGAAGCCGATCTCGTTCCCGATCACGCCGGCGACGTAGCGTTCGAGGTCGAGCTCGTTGACGAGCTGGAGCCGCGCGCCGGAGAGGCGGAGCAGCAGGTCGCCGCGGTACGCGAGCCGCTCGCCGTTCATCTCGACCGTGAAGGCGCCGTTCGGCCGGAGCCGGAGCACCGACGCCCCGGTGGGGACGCCGGCGAAGAGGATCCCGCGCGGGCCCGCCGCCACGGTGGCGAGGAGGTTGGTGCCGCGGTTGGCGTACGCGCCGCCCTCGACGGACGCGACCTCCCAGGCGTCGGCGACGCCGATCGTGGCGGCCTCGCGCGGCGCGCCGAGCAGCACGCGGATCAGCGGCGGCGCGATCGACGACAGGGGGATGCGGTCCCCGCCGCACGCCGCGAGCAGGGCCGCGAGGGCGGGGAACGCCCATCGGGCCCATCGCACGACGGGCGAGCGGCGGGCGGGCGTCGAGGCGAGGGGGGCGGTCACGTCGGTCTCCGTTCCTCGCAGGTCAATCGGTCGTCGGGCCGTCGAACGGGAGCGTGCCGTCGCGCGGGGCGCGCGGGGCCGCGAGCCCGAGGGCCGCCCAGGCCCCCGGCGTCGCGCGGCGGCCCTGGGGCGACCGCATCATCAGGCCGCACCGCAGGAGGTGGGGCTCGTAGACGTCCTCGATGGTGCGCTCGTCCTCGCCGACGGCCGCGGCGATCGTCTTGAGGCCGACCGGCACGCCGTCGGCCCGCACCAGGACCTCGAGGACGAGCCGGTCGACGCGCATGAGGCCGCGGGCGTCCACGCCGAGCCGGCGCAGGCCCTCGATCGCGACGTCCCGGGTGATGCGATTGCCGGCGGTGACCTGCGCGAGGTCGCGGACGCGCTTCAGGAAGCGGTTGGCGACGCGCGGCGTGCCGCGTGCGCGCTCCGCGAGGTAGGCGGCGGCGTCGGGCTCGAGGCCGACGCCCAGCACGCCCGACGACCGCAGCAGGATCCGGACGAGGTCGGCCGGGGGATACGGCTCGAGGCGCTCCGTGAGCCCGAAGCGGCTGCGGAACGGCGCGGCGAGGAGCCCCTCGCGGGTGGTCGCCCCGACCAGGGTGAACCGCGGCAGGTCGATCCGGAGGCTGCGCGCCCCCGGCCCCTGGTCGATGACGACGTCGATGACGAACCGCTCCATCGCGGCGTAGAGGTACTCCTCGACGGCGGACGGCAGGCGGTGGATCTCGTCGATGAAGAGGACGTCCCCCGGCTCGAGGTTCGTCAGCAGCCCGGCGAGGTCGGCCGCGCGCTGGAGCGCCGGGGCCGAGGTCTCCTTGAGGCCGGCGCCGAGCTCCGCGGCGACGAGGTGCGCCAGGGTGGTCTTCCCGAGCCCGGGCAGGCCGGAGAGGAGGACGTGGTCGAGGGTCTCGCCGCGCGCCTTGGCCGCGCGGATCGCCAGCACGAGGTTCTCGACGCACGCGTGCTGGCCGACGAAGTCCGGGAACGCCGAGGGGCGGAGGGAGCGGTCGAGGGCCGCCGCGTCGTTCGCCAGCGCGTCGCGGCCTCCGCCGACCGCGGGCGGGTCCACGAAGGGGTTGGCCCCCTCCTCGGCGGGGGGCGGCGACGGCGGCGGAGCGGCCTTGCGTGCCACGGGTCGAGGGTACCTCGCACCCCCCCCGCCCGCAACCGGTGGGGGGGGATCCAGGGAACGACCCCGACAGGTATACGCGAGGCCCGGCGGCCGTGGGCGGCTCGCCCCGGGATTGAGGGGGCCCGACTCGGGGGCCGTCCCTACACTCCGCCCTCCGATGCCGCCGACGACCTTCCGTTTCGACGACGAGACGCAGCGCAAGCAGGGCGCGCGCGTGTCGCGGATGTTCGACCGTATCGCGCCCACGTACGACCTGCTGAACCACCTGCTGTCGGCCAACATCGACGTGCGGTGGCGGACGCACACGGTCAAGCGCCTCGGGCTGACCGGCGCCGAACGCTGCCTCGACGCGTGCACCGGGACCGGCGACCTCGCCGTGGCGCTGCTCGCCGGCGGCGCGAAGGAGGTCGTGGGCAGCGACTTCGCGCCGGAGATGCTCGAGATCGCGCGCAAGAAGGCCGGGGACCGCGCGCGGTTCCTGCAGGCCGACACGACGAAGCTCCCGTTCGCGGCGGCGGAGTTCGACGTGGCGACGGTGGGGTTCGGGGTGCGCAACCTCCAGAACCTCGACGGCGGCCTGAAGGAGCTGTGCCGCGTGCTGCGCCCCGGCGGCCGGCTGGCGATCCTCGAGTTCTCGCGCCCGCCGAACCTCGTCGTCCGCGGGCTGTACGACCTCTACTTCATGCTGATCCTGCCGCTCATCGGGAACCTGGTCTCCGGCGGGGCCGAGAACGCCTACGCGTACCTCCCGCGCAGCGTGATGGCGTTCCCCACGCCCGCGGCGCTCGCGAAGAAGCTCGAGGTGGCGGGGTTCTCGTCGGTGACGTACGAGCCGCTGACGTTCGGCATCGCGCACCTGCACGTGGCGCGGAAGTAGCGGCCGACCGGCGACGCCGCCGGCCCGACGGGGGCGCGGGCCCCGCGGCGCGCCGACGCATCCGTCGGGCGCGCACGCGGGGCGTCGGCGTCAGTCCCCGGTCGCGGGGACGGTCTTCGTCGGCGTCTGGAGCACGAGGCGGCGCGGGCATCCCGTCGTGTCGGCGCGGAAGAGGCCCCAACGGACCAGGATCTCCGGCGCGACGGCGTAGGCCCGCTCCTCGTGGCGGTGCGTCAGCGCGATGCGGCCCGTGCCGTCCGAGAGGATCTCGACGCCACCGCCGACCTCCCACGTGTAGTTGTCGCTCGCGGGCGCGACGACGAGCAGGAGCGGCGAGCCGCCCCAGTCGTAGCCCTTCACCGCGGCGCGGATCGTGGCGAGCTCCTTCGCGACGGTGGCGCCGTGCGGGCCGCCCTGCGTCGGCAGCAGCTCGGTGAAGATCCGCTCCCACGCCGCGGCGTCGCACGCGACGTAGAGGCGCGGCGGCGCGTTGCCGTCCTCGGCCGCGGCGCGGTTGCCGAGCGAGATCGTGTCGGTCCCGACGACCGCGAGCGTCACCTTCGAGACGACGGTGGCGGCCGGCGCGGTGGGCGGCGCCGCGGGCAGGACGGGGGCCGTGGGCGCCGCGGGGGCGCGTCGGGCGCCGCGGGCGGGGCGGCCGGCGTCGCGCCGCCGGCGCCGTCGGGGCGGGTCTTCGGCGCGCCGTGGTCGATCCAGCGCCGGATCTTCTCGATGTCCTCGGGCTTCATCGGGCCGCCCTTCGGCGGCATCACGCTGAACGTCTCCTCGTGCACGCTCCCGTCGGGCTTCGTGACGAGGAGGGGCGCGCCCCGGAGCGCGCGGATGAGGTTGCTGCCGGCGCTGTCGCCGGGCTTGATCAGCTTCATCTTCCCTTCGACCGTCTGGAGCGCGAACTCGTACTTCAGGAACGCGTCGTAGTCCTTCTTCCAGAAGTCGCCGTGGGGCGAGCCGGACGTCTTGCGCTTCAGGTCCGTGAGGATCTTCTGCACGCCGGCGAAGTCGACGTCGTCGTCCCGCCAGTCCGACGCGGCCCCGTCCGGCGCGGGCGCCGGGTTGGGGGCGGGCGCGGGCGCGGGGTTCGGGGCGGGGGCCGGCGCGGGGGCCGGCGCGGGCGCGGGCTCGGGGACCGGCACGGGCGCCGGCGCGACGGGCACGGGCACCGGCACGGACGGCGGCGGGAGCGACGGGAGCGTCGCCGCGGGGACCGCGGGGCCGACCGGCGACCCGTCGCCCATCGAGGCGGGCGTCGCCGGGGCCGGCGGGACCGGGGCCGGCGGGACCGGAGCCGGCGGGACCGGAGCCGGCGGGACCGGAGCGGGCGGGACCGGGGCGACCGGGGCCGTGGGGGCGGCCGCGACGGGCGCGGGCTTCGCGACCGGGTTGCGCCACACGCCCATCGCCAGCTCGTGCGGCAGCGCGGGCCGCAGCCTCAGCTCGTGGGCGCGGTCGCCGAGCCGCCACGCGGCGGACTGTTCGACGGCGTCGCGCACGACCCGCGCGTCGTCGTCGGCCAGGATCGCGCCGCGGCGCGAGAGGTCGGTCGCGTCGCCGAGCGCGGCGAAGGGCACCGTGTCGTTCCACGCCCAGACCGGCAGCGCCGGGTCCGCGACCACCAGCCGGCTGACGACGAGGAGCCGGCCCGGGGCGTACGGGCGGTCGGCGCGGTCCGCGAGCTCGAGCAGCCGCTGGTCCACGCGGTCGAGCTGGGCCTCGACGGCCTTCACGTTGGTGCCGAAGCCGCCCGACGCGCGGCGCCGGACCGATGACGTGCCCGACCGCGTCGTGAACGTGTACGTCGTGAAGGTCGTCAGCGGCGACGACACGAAGTACGTCATGGAGAGCGACGCCATCTGCACGTCGTTCGCGAGGAAGTCCATGAGGTCGAGGAGCGTCTCGCGGGGCAGGACGCCGCCCCAGAGGCGGCCGTCGGCCTTCGTGATCAGGAACTGGCCGTCCGGGTAGACCGCCATCTCCGGCCGGCGCGGCACGTCGTCCCAGTCGTTCGACGACCACGGCGACCGCACGACGAGGAGGAGCGGCTGGCCCCCGGCGGGCAGCGCCGCCGCGGCCGACGCGCGGTCCGCGCGCGCGACCGGCGCCCCGGCGAGCCCCACCACGGCCGCGACGAGCAGGGTCCCGACGGCGGCGGGGAGCGCCCCGACGACGGTGCGGGCGACCCCACGGGCGCTCCCACGGGCGAGCGGCGGGCGGACGGCGGATCGTTGGGCCACGGCAGGACCTCCAGGACGGCCCATCATCCTGCCCTCGGGGACAGGGGGATGCTCGTCTCCTCTGGGCCCCGCCGAGGTCGTGGGGGCCGCGCGTCGGCGCGGACGTCCGCGCGACCCGTGGGGCGCGTAGGATCCCGCGGGACCGAGAACGTCGCCCCCCGTCGCCGAGGACCCCCCATGCGGACCCCGTGGTTGTGCGCCGTCGCCCTGGTGGGCCTCGCGGCCGCCGTGCGCGCCGAGGACGGCCCGCCGGAACCCCCCGCGGGCCGTCGGGTCCCGACGGCGGACGTCGGCAAGCCCTACGTCGGCATCCGCTGGGAGCGCGACTTCGACGAGGGGATGCGCCGGGCGGCCAAGGAGGGGCGCGGCGTCTACCTCTGCGAGAACGGCCGCGTCGAGGAGGGCGAGGGCGGCACGACGATGCTCTGGCGCGCCTACCAGGGTGCCGACCTCGGCGCCGCCACCGCGGGCCTCGTCTGCTTCGTCGTGAACGCCACCGGCCACGCCACGGTGAAGGCCGGCCGCGAGGAGGTCTGCGCGCGGTACGGCTGCGGCACGTGCGCCGCCCATCGCGCGGCGTCCGCGTTCGTCATGGCGCGGTTCTCCGCCGACCAGAGCATCGTGAGCCCGTCCCACTTCCTCCTCGACCCCGACGGCCGCGCGGTCTACCAGGGCGAGTACATGCAGAGCGCGCTCTCGACGAGCGACCTCGAGGCGTGGTTCGTGCGCCTGTCGCCCCGCCACGCGTTGCGGAGCGTCTGGGGGGCACGCGAGGCCCGGACGTCGGCGCTCGGCAAGGCCGAGACCGCCGCGAAGCTGCAGGAGCTCGCCACCGCGTGGATCGCGTCGAAGGACCCGATGGCCGCCGCCGGCGTCGTCGCGACGCTGGAGCAGGAGACCGACGACGCGCGACGCAAGGCCCTGTTCGCGGCGCTCGCGACGGCGGGGCCCGACGCGTTGCCGGTGGTCTGGGACGCCGTCGACGGCGTCGCGACCGACCCGGACGTCGATCCCGTCGCGACGGCGGCGTGGCTCGCGACGGCCGCGCGGCTCGACGCGGTGTTCGGGACGTGGGCGCTCACGCGCGCCCTCGCGCGGACGCGCGCGACGCCGGCGGACCTGACCGCGCGGTGCACGGCGGCGGGGTTCCCGCCGGCGTCCGACGCGCCCGGCGCGGAAGCGCTCCGGGCCGAGGGGGCCGTCCTCGCGGCCGCGCGCGCGCCGAAGCCCGACGCGGCGGCGACCGACGCCGCGCTGCGACACCTCGAGCCCGCCGCGCGCGCCGCGGGGTGGCCCGACGCGCGGCTCGCGTGGATCCGTGCCGTCTGCGGGAAGAAGACGCCGGTGGACCTCCTCTCCGCCGGGCGCGACGACGTCTGCCGGGCGCTGCTGCAGCTGACCCCCGACGAGGCGAAGGCCGCGAAGGCGAAGCTCGTCGGGTACCTCGGCGACGCGGTCGAGGAGGTGCGCGTGGCCGCCGCCGTCGCGCTGCGGCGCGCCGGCGACCCGGCGGGGGCCGACGTGCTCCTGAAGGCGATCGAGGACCCCGTCGAAGGGCCCGAGGTCCGCTGGGCGCTGACGAAGCTCGCGGGCGACGACCGCGGCGACACCGCGGGCGCCTGGGAGGAGTTCGTGCGCGCGGGAGGTGCGAAGTGAGCCGGGCCCACGCGCTGCTGTTCGTCGCGGTCCTCGCGGCCGCCGTCGCCGCCGTGCCGGTCGCGCGCGCGGAGGACGACGCGGTCACCGCCGCGGGCGCCGCGCTCGTCGAGGCGGCGAAGAGCCGCGACGCGGGCCGCGTCGCCGCGGCGCTCGAGGCCGCGGACGCCCTCGTGGGCCCGGGCGCGTCGTTCCCGACGCGCGCCGACCTCGCGGACTGGCTCGGCGGCCTCCCCGACGCCGTCACGTCGCTCGACGTGGTCAAGGTGCGCCGCGCGTGGCTCTACGTCGCCGGCAAGCGCGGCAAGGACGCCGTGCCGCTCCTCGACGCGGCGCTCGCGAAGGACCCGAAGAACACGCTCCTGCGCTCGTACCTCGGCGAGGCGAAGCGCCAGACCGGCGACCTCGCGGGCGCGATGGAGGCGTGGAAGGCGGCGCTCGAGGCGGGCGCGCCCGACGACCAGGTGCTGCCCTCGGTGCGCCGGCTCGTGTACGACCTGCACCAGGAGCGCGAGAAGGACCCCGCCGACGCGCTGCCCCGCTACGCCACGGTCGCGGCGCCGCTCCTCGCGATGCGCCCCATGGCCGACGTCGAGGAGGCGCTCTACGACTGGCTCGTCTACGACGCGCTGATGGCGCGTCCCGACGCCGCCCGCGTCGCGCGGCTGCGCACCGAGGCCGCCCGCCACGTCGCCGTGGCGGCGCGCGGGACGATCCCCGAGGGCGACCGCACGCGGGTCGCGCGCAAGGCACTCGAGGCCGGCCAGTTCGTGGCGGGCCTCGCGTCGGCGCCCGACGACGTCCCCACGGCCTTCGACCTCTTCGCGGCCGCCGTGCGGCTCGGGCAGGTCGCCGGTGCCGAGGGCCACGAGGTGCCCGAGGCGCTGACCGCGCTCGCCGAGGCGGCGCTCGCGAAGGGCCGCTTCGTCCTCGCGGCCGCGATGGCGCGGCGCCGGCTCGCGATCTCCGACAGCCCGGCCGCGCGCCGCGTGCTCGAGGCGGTCCCCGCCGACGTGGGGGACTGACGTGACGCTGGCCGACGTCGGCGCGTGGGCGGCCGTGGTCACGGGCGTGGCGGCGGTCGTGACCGCCGCCCGCGCGACGATCGAGTACCGCCGCCAGGGCGCGCAGAAGCGCGCGGAGCTGTTCGCCGACATCCGCAAGCGGCTGAAGGCCGAGCCGCGGTTCGCGCGGCTGACCGAGCTCCTCGTCACGGACGACCCGACGCTCGAGGCGATGCCGTTCATCGACAAGTGGGACTTCCTCGGCCTGATCGAGGAGGTCGGCCTGCTGACGAACTCGGGGCTCATCCGCGAGGAGGTGAGCCACCACATGTTCGCGTACTACGCGCTGAAGTGCGCCGACAGCGTGCACTTCTGGCGCGGCCCGAAGCCGATCGACCGCACCCACGCGAACTGGGCCGTCTTCAACGACTACGTCGCGCGCATGCGCGACCTCTCGACGCGCCTCGTCTACGACCGCGCGACCTTCCGCTTCTGAGCGCCGGACCCGAACCGAGGAGACGAGGCCTCGGTCGAGGGTCCGGGACCGCGAGGCCCGGCGGCCGGCGGGCCTCGCGGTCCCGGGACGTCGTCCGCCGCCCGCGGCGCGAACCGTAGGCGCGCGCGCCGCGTGGTCCGCGCGCGCGTCAGGCGGGCGCGAGGACCGGCGCGTCGTCGGGCGCGTACGGGACGAGGACCGGCCGCGGGCAGCGCGCGGCCACCTCGGCGAGGGACCGGGCCTCGCGGGCGCGGCGCGCGACGAGGAGCGGGTCCGTCACCGCGAGCGGCGTCAGGCACGCGTTGACGACCCACGCGGCCACCGGGATGCCCGCGCGGCGGAGGTCGTCCTCGAGCGCGACGGCCTCGTGGACCGGCGTCGGCTCGGGCAGCGTGACGAGGAGGACGGACGCGAACGCGGGGTCGCGCAGGCGGGGGAGCAGCGCGCGGACCTCGGGCGGGGCCGTCCCCGCGGTGCGGGCGACGTCGCGGTGGTAGGCGAGCGCCGCGTCGAGCAGCAGCACCGTGTGGCCCGTGGGGGCCGTGTCGATCACGACGAAGCGGTCCTCGCCCTCGGCGACGACCCTCGCCAGCGCGCGGAAGACCGCGATCTCCTCCGTGCACGGCGAGCGGAGGTCCTCCTCGAGGAGCGCGCGGCCGTCCTCGTCGAGGTCCTTCGCGGCCGCGAGCACCTCGGCGGCGTACCGCGCGACCTCGTGGTGCGGGTCGATGCGGTCCACGGTCAGCGTGGGCGTCGCCGGCAGGTCGGCGCGGCCCGCGGGGTCCGTGGTCGTCAGGTGCACGCGGTGGCCGCGCGCGGCCAGCGCGGTCGCGACGTCGCGCGCGACGCGGGTCTTGCCGACGCCGCCCTTCCCCATGGTGAGCACGACGCCGTGGCCGCGCCGCGCGAGGTCGTCCACGAGGGCGTCGAACGTCCGCGTCGCGATCGCCGTCGGCGCGGCGGGCGGCGGCGCCGCGCCCTCGGGCGTCGTGCCGTCGGCGAACGCGCGCACGGCGTCGAGGCCGACGACCGCGTACGTCGCCAGCGGCAGCGTCACCCGCGGGAGGTCGCGCAGGCCCGCGGGCATCGCGGCCACCGCGGCGCGGCCGCGCGCCTCGAGGTCGCGCGCGACCGGGTCGCGCGGGTCCGTCGCGGCGAAGACCCCGTTCAGCACGAAGCGCAGGTGCCGCACGCCGAGCGCCGCGAGCTCGCCCCGCGCGCGGTCGGCCTCGGCGAGCGACGCGCGGTCGGGCCGCGAGACCAGCACGACCGTCGTGGCCGCCGGGTCCGCGAGCGCGTCGCGCGCCGCCGCGTACAGCCCGCGCTGCGCGGCGAGGGCCGAGAGCGGCCCGAGGCACGACGCGCCGGACGCCGACGCGTCGAGGAACCGCGTCCACGCGGCCGGCAGCTCGAGGAGCCGGAGCGTGTGGCCGGTGGGGGCCGTGTCGAACACGACGTGGTCGAAGCCCGACGTGGCGTCGGGCGCGGCGAGGAGGCGGGCGAAGTGCTCGAACGCCGCGACCTCGACCGTACACGCGCCCGAGAGCTGCTCCTCGACGCTCGCGACCGCCTCGGCGGGCAGCACGCCGCGGTACGGCGCGAGCAGCTTCTCGCGGTACGCCTTCGCGGTCGCGACGGGATCGACGTTCGTGGCGAAGAGGCCCGGCGCGCCCGGGACCGCGCGCGGCGTGCCGTCGAGCGCGAGCCCGAGCACCTCGTCGAGGTTCGACGCCGGGTCGGTGCTCACGAGGAGCACGCGCCGGCCGGCGTCGGCGAACCGCAGGGCCGTCGCGCACGCGACCGACGTCTTGCCGACGCCGCCCTTGCCCGTGAGGAACCAGGCGCGGGTCGCGCCGGGGACGAGCGCGCCGAGGGAGCGGCCGTCAGGCACGGGCCACCGTCGGGTCGGGGAGGCCGAACGCCGCGAACAGCTCGCCCCGCGACGGATACCGTCCCGTCGCGAGCACGCGGCCGTCCGCGAGCACCACCGGGAGGCAGGCGATGCCCGCCTTCTCGAGCTCCGCGCGCACCGCGGGGTGGTCCGCGAACGCGCCCGGGTCCTGCGCGAGGTTGTGCCGCTCGATCGCGACGTCCTGGCGACGCAGGCGGGCGAGGTCGCCCGCGAACCGCGCGAGGTCGGGGTCCGACGTGGGGCCGCAGACGCCGGTGGCGCAGCAGAGCGCGGGGTCGAAGACCTCGAGGCGACCGGGCATGGGGACCTCCTGCGCGCGTCAGAGCGCGGCGACGAGCGCCTTCCACCGGCGGAGGACCGCCGGGTCGATGCAGTAGCACACGCGCGGGCCGTCGATGGTCCCGCGCACGAGGCCGGCCTCCTTCAGCACCTTCAGGTGCTGCGAGACCGTGGACTGGGCGAGCGGCAGCGCGTCGACGAGGTCTCCGCACACGCACGTCGTGCGATGGGCGAGCAGCCGCAGGATGCGCAGCCGCGCGGGATGGCCCGCCGCCTTGCACCACGCGGCGAACGCGCGGTCGTCGTCGGCCGCCGCGCGGCGCGGCGTCGGGGTGGGGCACGCGCCCGGAGCGCAGCGGACGGGACGTCGGCGCTTCATCGTAGTTCTACGATAGGCCTGACGCGGGGTCGGCGCGTCGGAATCCGCGGAGCACGACGGGGTGGCCCGGACCGTCGTGGTCCGATCCCCGACCCTCGGGACCGCGAGGCCCGCGCGCCGGCCGGAGAGGACGAACGGGCGACGGCGACCGGGCCTCGCGTGCGAGGAGCGGGATGCGGCCGGGGACCGGACCGTGCCGTGGCCCGCGTGCGCGGCGAACCGGCACGACCGCGAGGCCCGCGCGCCGGCCGGGGAGGACGAACGGGCGACGGCGACCGGGCCTCGCGTGCGAGGCGGGGGGCGCGGCCCGTGACCCGGTCGGTCAGTGGCTCGCGTGCGCGCGCGCGGGGGCGCGACCCTCGATCGTGCGCTGCTCGAGGGGCGTCGAGCCGTCGGCGGCGTAGATCGTGAGCGTGCACGTGCCGAGCGTCTTCGCGGCCCACTCCGCGAGCGCGACCGCCTCCGGGAGCGTGGCGCGGGACCCGACGTACTGCGGGGTACGGGACTGGATCACGTCGTAGCGGCGGTCGAGGCGCGGGCGGACGGCGACGGTGTTCATGGTGCCGTCCGGTTCTACCGAGTCCCGGCGGCGCGCCAAGGACCGCTCGCCGCGTCCGTCCGGGGGCGTCCCCCCCCCGACCGACGCTCTACCCTCTTCCCGGCCCCGACCTCCCGATGCCTCCCCGCCGCCGACCGAACCGCCGTCCCGCCGCCCCGCGCGCGACGCGTGCCGCGGCGGGGGCGCCCGCGTCGGCCAAGGGCGCGTCGGCGAGGGCCCCGGCGCCGCCGAAGGGAACGGCGGCCGGCGGGCTGCCCGCCCTGTTGCCGCCGCTGTACGTGGACCGGACGAAGGACGCCTCGATCAACGTCCTGTTCCTGATGCCGTGGGTGGCGATCTACCTGCTGTGCTGGTTCACGGTGGGCCCCGAGGTCGAGAACCAGGTGGCGGCGTCGTTCGGGCGGCTGCTGGCGGCGCTCGGCCGCACCGGGCGCCTGCTGGTGGCGCTCGCCGCCGCGCTGGGGCTCACGGCGTTCGTCGTCGCGCGGCACCGCGCGCCGCGTCGGGCCGACGCGCCGGTGTTCACCGGGATGATGATCGAGGGGATCGTGTACGGGTTGCTCCTCGAGACGGTGGCGTGGGGGCTCACGCGCGCGCTGCCGGTCGGGAAGTGGACCGGGATCGGCCTCTATCACCTCCCGCGGGGGTTCGCGGAGGTGCGCACGCTCGGCATCGCGGTGGGCGCGGGGCTGTTCGAGGAGCTCGTCTTCCGCGGGATCCTCTGCCTCGGCCTCCACCACCTGCTGCGCCTCGCGCTCGGCGCGCACCGCGCGCTCGCCGCCACGATCGCGGTGGTCGTCTCGGCGGCGATCTTCTCGGCGTACCACCACTGGGGCGCGGGCGGGGAGCCCTGGGAGGCCGTGCGCTTCACGTTCCGCCTCCACGCGGGCATCGTGCTGGGCGCGATCTTCCTCACGCGCGGGCTCGGCATCGCCGCGCTGACGCACGCCTTCTACGACGTGCTCGTCCTGCTGGACCGGCCGTACCCCTAGCCCGGCCCATGCACGAGGGGACGAGGTTGGGGCCGCGGCTGCGGCCCGGGCGTATCGCAGCGCCACCGGCGAGCACGAACGCGTGCGCCACGTCGCGGAGGCTCCTCGGCGTGGTGCAGGAACACGCTGTCGTCGCCTCCGCGCCGCGCCCGGGTCGCATCCATCGCCGCCCCGACCCTTCCGCCTGGTTCATCCGCACTCGTCCCGGGTCACCGGGGTGGTGCATGCTGGGTTCCGCATGAAGGGGGGCGCTGCGTGAAGGTGGTACACGAGTTGTCCGGCAAGGTCTGAGCCTCAAGAAATAGAGCGCTCAACGCCAAGGACGCAGTCGCCCGGGATCGGCATGTCGCGCGGGGAGGGCCACGTCCCGGTCAGGGGCGGGTGCTGCCGAGTGCAGCCCGGCTTCGCGCTGGCCTGGCGCAGGTCCTCCGTGGTCGAGTTCGGGTCCAGGGTCCCCAGCGCCGGAAGCGGTAAGGCCGTACAACGCGTCGTAGGTCTCGTCCGGGTGACGCCAGATATGGAGCAGCAGCACGGCGAAAGCTTGCGCGCCACCGCCACCACGGCGCGCTTGGCCGCCCCGGCCGCCCACGACCATCAGGCGCGTCCATAGCGGCGCAAGGTGTTGTCCGTCGCGAACGGCTCCAGGATGTACTGCGCGGCTCCGACGAGCAGGCAGCGCAGCATCTGGTCCCCGGTCTTGGTGGGGAGTTGTGGGTTGATGTTCGCCCGACTGGCTTAGGCCCGGGCAGAGCCTGACGAAGGCTCCCACGGACCGGCGTGCGCGAATCGGAAACGGGTCCTCCACGACCAGTACGAAGGCCAAGGCTGCGGAAGGTCCGACGCCCTCGATGGAGTTGGAGCTGCGGTCACGGGGTAGGTCTCCGCACCAGACGTTCGATCGTGTCGTCGTAGCTGCGGATCGTCTCGGTCAGCCCCGTCCAGCGTTTGGAGGATAGGCCCGGAGCATGCGCACGCTCTCCTCGCAGACCGCCTTCACGAACCCGACGCGGAACGCTCGTGGAGGTCGTCGGCGCGCGCCTGCTCCACTGCTCTTCAGGTGCCGGCGAACGCACGATCCCGGCGGATCGCTTCTTCGTCGAGGAGCCTGCGGAGACCGCACCGCCGGGCGTCGTGGCGTTGCGCGTCGCGCGCCGGATCGTAGGCGCGAGCAGGCCTTCAAGCCCGTCGTCCCAGGTGCCGAAGAAATCGCGTCCATCCGGTCGTTTCTTATGCCGACTCGACCTGATCAGGCGCACCCGTCGAGGGTTGGCCACGATCACGTCGTATCCTGCGGCGCGAAGGCGACTGGCCCAGCCCGAGTGGGTCCCGGCCTCCACCACCAGCCGGGTCGGACACCGAGGACAGCGACCCCCAGGAACGCCTCGCGCGTCGAGGCGACCCGGAATCGCTCCAGACGTGTATTTCGTCCGCTGGTCGAGGGCGCAGGCGTAGGACACCCACCAGGTCCACGCCCACGTCACCTCCACTGCCACGGTGCCATAGTGTCGTCCATGGCAGGTCCTCCAGCTTGAGCTGCCCCGCGAGCTCGCCGTTGAGACCAGGCCCTCCTGGATGGCCACCCCGCCTGGGGTGGTCCTCGCCTTCGTCCTGGCGGTGCAGGTACTGATTGTCGTCGTCTTCCGCGCCGCGCCCGGGTCGCATCCATCGGCCCCCACCGGCCACTGTGATTCGTTCAGCCCCTGTCGCGGCTCATCCCTCGTGAATGGACCGGGCTAGGCGTCACGGCGCCGCGGGGCGGCGCGGTCAGCCGCGGATGCCGTACTCGGGCCAGCGGCGGTCCACGAGCGCCTTCGTCGCCGCGTCCACCTCCATGACCTCGGGGTAGCCCGGCTTCATGCGGGCGTCGATCACGGCCGGCGCGAGCAGCCCGGTGTGGAACCGCGCGGTGACCGCCTCGCGGCCGTGGAGGTCGCGGGCCGGCTCCATGCGCGTGAAGGTCGTCCAGAGGAAGAGCTCGGGGCTGCGCGACGCCTCGTCGGCGTCGTCCACCAGGACGAGCAGCGGCCAGTCGGCGAACGCGGGGTGGCGCGCGGCGCGGACCGCGGCGTCGCGGTCGTCGGCGAACGGGAGGCCCTGGAGGACGAGGCAGCCGCGGGCGAAGGGCACCGCGCGCCCGATCCCCGCGGGCAGGTCGCCCGCGAACGCCGACGGGAGCGCGCGCTTCGCGTCGCCGGTCGCGAGGAGCACCAGCTTGCTGCCGCGGTTGAGCGACGGACCGGTGTAGTCGAGGGTGTCCTGGGCGGTCTGGCCGAGGACGATCGCGTCGGTGCGCCAGTCGAGCCGCTCGAGCACGTGCGGCAGGAGCACGCGCGCGTCGCGCACGCTCACGGCCGGGTCGTCGACGACGACGAGGCACTTCGTCAGCGAGAGCTGTCCCTCGCCGAGGATGCGCAGCGCGCTGCCGAGCGCCTCGCGGGCGTAGCGCTCGGGGCGCACCCGCGCGGCGGCGAGGCTGTGGAAGCCCGTCTCGCCGAAGGCCCAGATCTCCTTCACCGCGGGCATGACCAGCGGGAACAGCGGCGAGAGGAGGTCCTGGAGGAAGTCGCCGATGTAGAAGTCCTCCTGGCGCGGGCGGCCGACGACCGTCGCCGGGAAGATGGCGTCCTTGCGCCGGAAGACCTTCTCCACGTGGAACACGGGGAAGTCGTGGGCGAGCGAGTTGTAGCCGAAGTGGTCGCCGAACGGGCCCTCGCTCCGGCGCTCGCGGGCCGCGACCGTGCCGTGGAACGCGAACTCGCACGCGGCGACGAGCGGGTGCGGCGCCTTGCCGTGCACGCGCGGGAGGCGCTCGCCGAGCAGGAGGCTCGCGAGCAGGAGCTCGGGCACGTCCTCGGGCAGGGGCGCGATGGCCGACAGGATCAGGGCCGGCGGACCGCCGACGAACACCGTCGCGGGCAGCCCGCGGCCGAGGCGCTCGGCCTCGTGGTGGTGGAAGCCGCCGCCCTTGTGGATCTGGAAGTGCATGCCCGTCGTGGTCGCGTCGTGGACCTGCATGCGGTACATGCCGAGGTTGGGCTTCCCCGACGTCGGGTGCTCGGTGTAGACGAGGGGCAGCGTGAAGAAGGGGCCGCCGTCGCTGTGCCACGACGTGAGCGCGGGGAGGCGGGTGAGGTCGGGCGCCTCCTCGACCTCGGTGACGGGGCCCTTCGACCGCCGCTTCATCCCGACCTTCAGGCCCTCCCACGCGAGGCCCCGCAGCTTCCAGAGCTTGCCGAGGCTCGGCGGCAGCGCCGTCTCGACGGCGTGGACCACGCGCTCGACGAACTGCCGCGGGCGGGCGCCGAACGCCAGCGTCGTGCGCTCGAGGGTGCCGAACAGGTTCGTCACGACCGGGAACGCGGCGCCGCGGGGCCGGCGGAACAGGAGGGCGGGCCCGCCCCGCGCGATGACGCGCCGGTGGATCTCGGCGATCTCGAGCCGCGGGTCGACCTCGGCGGTCACCTCGACCAGGTCGCCGCGGGCGCGGAGGAGGTCGAGGAACGCGCGGAGGTCGGGGACCGGGCGGTCGGGCATGGCCGGGATCCTACCGGCCCGCGGCCGGGCACCGGCCCCTCCGCCGGACGGGTCGCGTTCCGCCCGCGCCCGACGGGGGACCTCGCCGCGCGGGTGCTACCCTGCGCCCGTGCGCATCGTCGTCGGCATCTCCGGGGCCAGCGGGACCGTCTACGGCCAGCGGCTCGTCTCGCGCCTCGCCGAGGCGGGGGTCGAGGTCTACCTGACCATGAGCCGCACCCTCGAGCAGCTCTTCCCCACGGAGCTCGGCCTCCCGTGCGACGTGGACGCCCCCGACCTCGCGGCGCTCTTCGGCGCCGCCGCGGTCCCGCGCATCCGCTACCGGCGGCCCGAGAACGTCGCCGCCGACATCGCGTCGGGCACGTTCGTCGTCGACGGCACCGTGATCTGCCCCGCGAGCACCGGGCTCCTCGGCCGCGTCTCGGTCGGCGCGTCCACCAACCTCCTCGAGCGCGCGTGCGACGTCGCGCTCAAGGAGCGCCGCACGCTCGTGATCGTGCCGCGCGAGACCCCGCTCTCGACCATCCACCTCGAGGCGATGCTGAAGCTCTCGCAGGCGGGCGCGACGATCCTGCCGGCCTCGCCGGGCTTCTACCACCGGCCGAAGTCCACCGACGACCTCGTCGACTTCGTCGTGCAGAAGGTCTTCGACCGGCTCGGCGTCCGGCGCGACCTCATCACCCGTTGGGGCGGCGCATGACGGCGGCGGGTGCGGCGGGAGCGCCGGCGACGGCGGGCGCGGCGGGACGCCTGCGGCGCACGCTGGAGATGATCCGGTTCTCCCACAGCGTGTTCGCGCTGCCGTTCGCGCTGCTGGCGCTCGTCCTCGCGGCGGGCGGCTGGCCGAGCGCGCGCGTCCTCGGGCTCGTCGTCGTCGCGATGGTGGCGGCGCGCAGCGCGGCCATGGCGTTCAACCGCATCGTCGACCGCGACGTCGACGCCCGCAACCCGCGCACGGCGAACCGCCACCTCGTCGCGGGCACCCTCTCGGTCGGGTACGCGAAGGCCTTCACCGTCGCGTGCCTCGTGGTGTTCGTCGCGTGCGCGGCGCTGCTCAACCGCACGGCGCTGCTGCTCTCGCCCGCGGTGCTCGCCGTCCTGCTCGGGTACTCCTACCTCAAGCGGTTCTCGGCCGCGGCGCACTTCGGCGTCGGGCTCGCGCTCGGCCTCTCGCCGCTCGGGGCGTGGGTCGCGGGCGCCGGCGGGCTCGTCGGCGACCTCCGGGTGCCGCTCGCGCTGGGCCTCGCGGTCCTGCTGTGGGTCGCCGGCTTCGACGTCATCTACGCGTGCCAGGACGCCGAGGTGGACCGCCGCGAGGGCCTCCACTCGATCCCCGCGCGCCTCGGCATCCCCGGCGCGCTGCGCGTCGCCCTCGCCTGCCACGTCGTCTGCATCGCGGCGTTCGTCGCGGTGGCGTGGCTCGCGGGGCTGCGCTGGCCCTACCTCGCGGCCGTCGGGGTCGCGGCGGCCCTCCTCGCCTACGAGCACGCGATCGTCTCGCCGCGCGACCTCACCCGCGTCAACGTCGCGTTCTTCAACGTGAACGGGATCGTCGCCCTGCTCGTGGGCGCGGCCGGCATCCTCGACGTGCTGGCGCGCTGACCGGTCGGCGCGCCGGCGTCCTCCCGGGACCGCGAGGCCCGGCGGCCGGCGGGCCTCGCGGTCCCGGGCGCCCGACCGCGGCCGGCGGGGGTCGGAGGCCGTAGACTCCCGACCCATGGCCGCCCTCCCCGTCCCCGGCCCGGACGTCGCCGAGCGGTTCGCGCGCGCCGCGGACCTGCCGCCGGTCGTCGTGTTCGCGGGGGAGGAGGCGTTCTTCGCCGACGAGGGCGTCGGGGTGATCACGAAGGCGCTCTTCCCGGACGGCGACCCGGGCGGCGCGGTCGTGACGCTCGACGCGGGGCTGCCCGCCGACTCGGAGCGGATCGCGACCGTCCTCGAGGAGCTGGCGACGCCGTCGTTGTTCGGCGAGGGCAAGCTCGTCGTGATCCGGCGCGCCGAGGCGTTGGGGGGCGCGGCGGCGGACGACGACGAGGAGGCCGGCGAGGACGCGGAGGAAGAGGACGAGGCGCCGGCCCCGGCGCGGCCCGCGCGCGCGCCCGCGGGCGAGGCGAAGGGCGACGGCAAGGCCGTGAAGCCGGGCCGGCGCGCGAGCCCGATCACCACGCTCGTGAAGCAGGCGGCGACGACGGCCCAGCCCGGCGCGGTGCTCGTGCTCGTGACGCGGAAGCCGGTGAAGGGCAAGGGCAGCGTGTCGGCGGACGCGATCGCGAAGACCGGCGCGGCGCTCGTGGACTGCCGGCGGCTGTACGACGCGCCGCCGCCGTGGGCGCGCGGCGGGTCGGTGTACGACACGGAGGTCGTGAAGTTCCTGGTGCGGCGGGCGAAGGCGCAGCACGGCAAGGCGCTCGACGCGCGCACGGCGCACGCGTTGGTGCTGCGGCGGGGCGCGGGGCTCTCGGGGCTCGCGGTGACGCTCGCGACGCTGGCGGCGTACGTCGGGACGCGGCCGGCGATCGTGGAGGCCGACGTCGCGGCGACGGTGGGGGAGACGCGCGAGGACCCCGCGTACGTGCTGGCGGACGCGGTGCTCGAGCGCGACGTGAACCGCGCGCTCGACCTGACGGGCGCGGCGTTCGACCGCGGGCTCTCCGACAGCAAGGGCCGCGTGGCGGTGCGGGCGGAGGCGATCTTCCCGATGCTCGTGAGCGTGCTGCACGCGGCGTGGCGTCGGGCGATGGCAGTGGCCGAGGCGGCCGCGCGCGGCGAGGACCCGGCGTCGGCACCCTCCTTGGCGGGCCTCCCCGGCTTCGTGGTGGAGCGCGTGATCAAGCAGGTCGGTCGCCGCGACCCCGAGGACCTCCTGGCGCGTCACCGGGCCTTCGTGGACGCCGAGGCCGGCGTGCGCGGCGGCGGCGTCCCTCCTCGCCTGGCCGCCGAGCGTCTGATCGTCGTCCTCACCGGCGGCGCCTGACCCCCCGCCCCTTCCTCAGCACTCCTAACGATCTCCTCCACCGCGCGCGACGCCTCTCTGTCGCTCGCCCGGCGGCCGTCCGTCCCACGGCGACCCGCGATTTCCCGTCCGCCTCCGCTGCTTGCTCGCCGGCCCCTCGTCCCAAAGCGAACGTCCGTTTCCCCTCCCCTTCTGCCGCTTGCTCGCGGGTCCTCCCTGACGGATCGGCCGCGATGGGGACGGGTCGCGGGAGCGGCAGTGAGCGAGGCTAGGGCTGCACCGCGTCCTGCGAGCGAACTGCCCGAGGAGGAGGAGGCCCAGCAGGGCCGACGAACTCCGAGGGTGACGCCAGGCCCGCCGCGTTGCGCGCCGGGCCTCGCGTCACCGCGAACCCCGACCCGCCCCCAGCGCGGCCGCCCTCCCCCGACCAAGCCCCGCCTCCGGTAGAGGGCGTCCCCTCCCTCGGCTAGCGTCCCTCCATGGGCCGAATTCGTGCGTTGCCGGTGCATGTGGTGAATCAGATCGCGGCTGGGGAGGTGGTAGATCGTCCCGCCTCGGTGGTGAAGGAACTGGTCGAGAACGCCCTCGACGCCGGGGCCCGGCGGATCGAGGTCCGGCTCACCGAAGGCGGCAAGGCCCGCATCGAGGTCCGCGACGACGGCTGCGGCATGGACCCGGACGACCTCGCGGCCGCGTTCCTCCCGCACGCCACCAGCAAGCTCGCGAGCGTCGAGGACCTCGACCACATCGCCAGCCTCGGCTTCCGCGGCGAGGCCCTCGCCAGCATCGGCAGCGTCGCGCGCGCCACCATCACCTCGCGCCCCGCCGGCGCCGTTACCGGCGGCTTCGTCGAGGACCGCGAGGGCGCCCTCTCCGAGGTCCGCCCGGCGGCCGCCGCCCCCGGGACCGTCATCGTCGTCGAGGGGCTCTTCGCCGGCGTGCCCGCCCGCCGCAAGTTCCTCCGCACCGCCGCCACCGAGCTGGGCCACGTCGTGGACACGCTCGAGCGGTTCGCGCTCTCCTTCCCCGAGGCCGTCTTCCTCGTCGAGCACGAAGGCCGCCCCGTCGTCACGACGGCCGCCGGCGAGGGCCGCCGCGCCCGCATCGGCCGCTTCCACGGCGACGACCTCGCCCGCTCGCTGCTCGAGGCGCGCTCCGCCGACGACGCCCCCGTCCACGTCGAGGCCTACCTGTCGCCGCCGGGCGTCACGCGCGGCGACGCGCGCCTCCAGCAGGTCTACGTGAACGGCCGCTACGTCCGCGACCGCACCGTCGGCCACGCGCTCCGCGAGGCCTACCGCGACCTCGTGCCGCCCGGCGACCGGCAGCCCATCGTCTTCCTCTTCCTCACCTGCGACCCGGCGCGCGTCGACGTCAACGTCCACCCGACGAAGGCCGAGGTGCGTTGGCGCGACCCGTCCGTCGTCCACGAGACCGTGCGGCGCACGCTGCGCGCGGTGCTCGAGGGGGCGCGCCCCGGCGTCGACGTCGGCGCCGCCGCGACGGGCGTGCGGCCTTCGACGATCGAGGCCGCCGAGTTCGGGTTCCTCCACGGGGGAGGAGGACAGGGGGCGGGACGCGAGGCCCGGTGGGGGGCAGGGGCGCCCGGTTCGGCGTGGGCGGGCGGCGGCGCGACCGCGTTCCCGCCGGCGCCGGCGCCCGGCCACGATCACGCCCACGAGCACGCCCACGAACATGGCCACGGCCCGGCGCACGCCCCTGCGCACGACCACGCCCTCCCGCACGGCGGGACCGCGGGCGCGCGCGAGCGGCTGCGGCCCGTGGGCCAGGTGCTGACGACCTACCTCGTGCTCGAGAGCGAGGACGGCCTCGTGATCGTGGACCAGCACGCGCTCCACGAGCGGGTGCTGTTCGACCGCATCAGCGACCGTCTGCGGACCGGCGCGCTCGAGGTGCAGCACCTGCTCGTGCCCGCGGTCGTGACGTTGTCGCGCGCGGAGGCCGCCCGCATCCACGAGGAACGCGAGCTGATCGCGAAGCTCGGCTGGGAGGTCGAGGCCTTCGGCGACGACGCGGTCGCCGTCCGCGCGGTGCCCGCGGTGCTGCGTCGCCCCGACCCCGAGGGCCTCCTGCACGAGTTGCTCTCGCTCCTCGAGTCGGGGCGGCGCGAGGGGCTCGACCGCGCGGCGCTGCTCTCGGCCGTCGTGGACCGCATGGCGTGCCGCGGCGCGGTGATGGCGGGGGATCCGCTGCACCCCGACGAGGTGCTCGCGCTCCTCGCGCAGGCCGAGGCGCTGAACCACGCGCACTCCTGCCCTCACGGCCGCCCCACGCGCCTCGCGATGACGCGCCGCGACCTCGAGCGCTACTTCCACCGCTGACCGGGGCGGCCGACCGCACGGGCCCCGGACCCCGCGCGCGACGGATCCACGAGCGCCGAACGACGGCGGAGGCCTTCAACGGCCGCCGGGCGGCGCGCGTCGGACGATCGAAGCGCCGAACAGCTCTGGCTCGATGGGATCGTCGATTCGCAGGACGCGGACCGTCGCGCGCGACACCGTCGGTCGTGTCGGGTCGGGCGACCGACGCGTGCGAACCAACTCCGTCGGGAAACGGTAGGCGGCGGGCCGTTCGTCAGCGGCGCGGGGTTCCCAGCCGCCGAAGGCGTACTCAACGCTTCCGGTCGGCACGTCGGCGTCCGGGTCGACGACGATGCGGTCGGGTGCGATCGCCCGGAGCCCCCGGCGGTCCGGTCGCGGCGCGGTGCGGAAGTAGAGCGTTTGAGGGGGGTCGCCGGGGGCGGTGCGCACGACCTCGAACCACGCGCCGCCCGGCGCCTCCGGATGGGGAAGGACGCCGCCGAGGCGGAACCTCGTGCCCGCGGCGCGCGGTGCCAACGCGACGGCCAACGCCCGGACCCACCGTCGCTGGGCTCGAACCTCGGCCTCGGCAGCGTCCCACGGGAATCGCGGTCCGCTTTCGATCCGAAGGCGGTCCACGAGCCGTCGGAACTCGTCGCCGTCGAGCTGGAATGCGCTGTCCCGCCCGTGGAACGTGCAATGGCTCCGGAACAGGTCCGGCGCCCGGTAGACGTATCTCTCGGACGACGGGCCGCTCGGCGTCGGTTCGCCGCGCGTGACCTCGGCCTCCACGACCAGCGTCGTGACGGTCGCGAGCACGGGCCCGTCGCGCGCGATCCAGGCCATCGCTTCGTCCACGCAGCGTTCGCCGGCCACGAACGGGTCCTCGGGCGCCGTGGCCGGTGCGACCGCGGACACCGCCGCGGGCGTGGGGGCTGCAGGGGGCGGCACCGCCGGATCGGGAGGCGTGGCGACCTCGGGTCGCGGCGCGGCGTCGGCGGTCGGGGCGGGCGCGCGGGTTCGCTCGCGGCTCGCGACGACGAACACCGCCGCAGCGCCGACGATGACGATGCTCGCGGCCGCGACGAAAGATCGGGCGTTCGGGCGGACGTGGCCCATCACGGCTCCGTGCGCCGCACCGCGCGTTTCCCACGCCGCGGCTCGGCCCGCGCAGTGTACGCCGGCGTGCGCCGCGTGCCGGGCCTCGCGGTCCCAGGGATCGCCGTCCGTGAGCCGGGACCGGGTCGTGCGGGCACGGGGCCGCCGAGGCACGGGTGCCCCGTCGGGCTCGGTGCCCCGAAACCCCGACGGGCTCGGTGCCCCCAAACGACGACGGGCCGCCCCGAGGGGCGGCCCGTCGCGCGAGGAGCGGGTGCGTCGCGATCAGTCGGGCAGCGCGAGCATCTCGGGGTCGATCGCCGTGTTGAGCGTCAGCGAGTAGATGTTCGCGCGCATCGTCGGCTTGTTCTCGGGGTCGATGCCGATCGCGTAGAGGCGGATGCTGTTCGGGTAGCGGATCGCCTCGCGGGCGGCCTCGGCGCCGTCGCGGGCCCAGCCCTCGAGGCGGTACTCGTCGCCCTGGTAGTTCGAGCCGGGCTCGCCGTGGATGATCAGGCGGTCCGGCGCGATCGCGCGGAGGCCCGGACCGTCGCGGCGCGGACCGGCGCCGAAGAAGTAGGTCATCATCGGCTCGCGGGGGGCGGTGCGGACGACCTTGAACCACTGGCCGCCGGTGGCCTGCGCGTTCGGGATCACGCCCTCGAGGCGGAAGCGCGCGCCCGGGCTCTTCGGGGCGAGCAGGCGACCGACCTCTTGGAGCACCATGCGGTAGTTCCGGAGCATCGGCATGAGCTCCTTCATGGTGGGGCTGGTGTTGAGGTTCGTGACGCGGATGCGGTCGCGGATCATGCGTCCCTGGTCGCGCACGAGCAGGAACGACGTGTCGCGGCCCTGGTACTGGAAGTTGGCCCGGAACGCGTCCGGCGCCTGGTACCAGAGCGCCATGCGGCGCTCGTCCTTCGTGCTGCCGTCGTCGTACGCGTAGTCGAGGTCGGCGACGAGCGTCTGGAGCGCCGTCACCGGCTGGCCGCCCTTGGCGATCCAGCGCATGGCCTCGTCGACGCAGCGCTCGCCGGCGGCGAAGGGATCCTCGGCGCCCGGGGCGACCGGCGGCGGCGGGGCGTCGGCGGCGTCGACCGTCGGCCCGACGGCGAGGCCCGCGGTGAGGAGGAGCGTGGCGAACGTGGCGGCAGCGAACGTCGTGCGATTCATGGGGCTTTCCTTGTACCGGGATTCATCGGCTCGTGGCGTGGGCGGCTGGCGCGTTCCCCGCGCGCCGGGTGGGGCCTCGCGGGTCCGGGGGATCAGCGGCCGGGCGTCTCCGCGGGCGGCGTGAACACCTGGGGAGGGATCCCCGCGTTGATCTGGATGTCGTTCACCGCCGCGAAGAGGAACCGGCTGGGCGGGCTCTCGCGGACCTTGGCCGGGTCGGGGTGGATGCGCCAGGCCTGGAGGCGGGCGGGGTAGCGGTAGGGGCGCGGCTGCGCGCGCGGCGCGTCCCAGTCGGAGAAGATCCAGTCCTCGGTCCAGAGGCCGGTGGCCGGGTCGCCGTCGATGCGGACGACGCCGGGCGCGGTGGCGCGGACCGAGCCGTCCGGGGCGGTCTCCATGCCGAGCCAGAACGTGATCTTCCGGCCGTCCGGCGCGCGGCGCGCGACCTTCAGCCAGTTGCCGGCGTAGAGGCCGTCGCCCTTCGTGGTGCCCTGGAACTGGAACGTGATCCCGGGGCCCTTGAGGCCCTCGAGGGTCACGAAGGCCGTGAGGTCCTGCACGCGCAGGAGGTCCTCGGCCATCTGCTTCATCTGCGGCGCGGCGTCCGGCGTGCCGTGGACGCGGCGGACCGTGCCGTTCGGCAGGATGTTCCAGGCCTTGTCGCCGAGGAGGATCTTCGTCTGGGCCTTGCCGGCCGCGACGATCTCCGTCCGCATGCGGTCCGGGGTCTGGAACCAGACCTTCTGCTCGCCCTCGTGGTGGTTGTCCTCGAGGTCCCACTTCACGTCCAGGTGGGCGTAGAGGTCCACCGCGCGACCGAGCGTGCCGCCGCGCGCGACGTAGGCGATCGCCTGGTCGAAGTACCGCGCGCCCAACATGAGGGTGTCCTCGACGCCCGCGGTCGGGGCCGGGGGCGGCGGGGGCAGCGGCGGCGCGTCGGCGGCCTGCAGCGGCGGCGCCAGGAACGCGAGCGGCAGCGCGAGCAGCGGCGCCAGGAGGAGGCGAGCCGACCGGGGGGAGGAGGTCCGGCGGCGGGAGCGCGACGGGAGAGCGGCGTTGGACAAGTCGGGGACCCTGCGGGAATCTCGGGGGACCGCGGTGGACGGCGCCCGATCCGATGGGATCCTGCGCCGCCGGCTCGGGGCCCCCCCGAGGGCCCGGGCAGGATACCCAGGCAAGACGGGAGCCACGTGCCGATCCCCACTGTCGCACCGGAACGTCCCCGTTCGGTCACGCTCCCCCGGGGGATCCGCCTCCACGTCCTCCCGACGGACCGGTTCGCCACCACGGTCTGCCGGGTGGCGCTCCACCGCGACCTCGGGCCGGAGGCGACGGCGACCTCGCTCCTCGGCTCGGTCCTCGAGTCGGCCACGGCGAAGCACCCGTCGCGCGAGGCCCTCGCGCACCGGCTCGCCGACCTCTACGGCGCGGGCCTCTCGGTCGGCGTCGAGAAGCTGGGCGACCGCCAGACGTTGTCGGCGACGCTCGACTGGCCGACGGCGGGGCTCCCCGGGCGCGGGGCCACGCTCGCCGAGGGCCTCGCGTTCCTGCGCGAGGTGCTCACGGAGCCCCGCGTCGAGGGCGACGCGCTCGCCGCGGACATCGTGGCGACCGAGGCGCGCAACCTCCACCGCTCGCTGGCGGCCCTGCGCGACGACAAGGGCCGGTACGCGCTGCGGCGCTGTCTCGAGGCCGCGTGCCGGGGCGAGCCCTACGCCCTCGACGTCGAGGGCCGGCTCGAGGACCTGCCCGCGGCGACGCCCGTCGCGCTGCGCGCGCTCCACCGCCGCCTGCTCGCGACCGCGCCCGTCGAGATCTTCCTCGCCGGCGACGTGGACCCGGCGAAGGCGAAGGCGCTCGTCACGCGGCACCTGCTGTGGGAGGGCCGCGCGCGTCGCGTGGCGACCGTGCCGCCCGCCGCGTCGGTCCGCCGCGCGCCCCCGCGCGCGCCGCGCCTCGTCGAGCGGGACGCGGTCACGCAGGGCAAGCTGGCGATGGCCTGGCGCGCGCCGCTGCCGCCCGACGACCCGCGGCTCGCCGCGGCGCTCGTCCTCGCGGGCGTCCTCGGCGGCACGGCGGTCTCGCGGCTGTTCAAGGTGGTGCGCGAGCAGCACGGGCTCTGCTACTACGCCCAGGCCGGCTGGGTGAAGTCGAAGGGGCTCCTGCTCGTCCAGTCCGGCGTCGAGCCGCGGAACGAGCCCAAGGCGCGCCGCTTGATCCACACCCTGCTCGCGGAGGTCGCCGGCGGCACGCTCGACACGCAGGCCTTCGAGGCCGTGCGCGAGGCGGCCGTCGCGCGCACCGCGGCCCTGCGCGACGAACGCGGCGGCGTGCTCGGCCTCCTGCAGGAGGCGTCGGCCCTCGGCACCGACCCGCGGCCCGAGCGGCAGCTCGCGGCGCTGCTCGCGGTCACCCCCGCGGACGTGAAGCGCGTCGGGAAGCTGCTCGCCCCGGCCGCGTCGTTCTTCCTGACCGGAGGTGCCTCGTGAAGCGACCCGCCCGCCGCACCGCCGCGTCCGCCTCGACCACCCGGACCACCCGGACCACCCGGACCCCGCGGGCCGCCGGGACGCCGCGGAAGCCCGCCGCACGCCCGGCCGCGGGCGCGCGGGCCTCGCGGTCCCGGACCCTCTCCGCCCCCTCGGCGCGGCGCCGCCTTCCCGCGGGCTTCACCTCGGAGCCCGTCCCGATGCGCGGCGGCGTCGTCCTGCGCGCCGCGACGCCCGTCGGGACGCCGGTCGTGGTCCGGCCCATGCCCGGCTTCTCGAAGGCCTACGCCGTCCTGCGCGTCGGGTTCGGCTCGCTCGACGCGACGTTCCCCGACGGCGCGCCGATGCCGCTCGGCGTCGCGCACTTCCTCGAGCACAAGATGTTCGCCACGCCCGACGGCGACGTCTTCGACCTGTACGCGAAGCGCGGCGCCAGCGCGAACGCGTACACGACGTACGGGCTCACGGCCTACCTCTTCGGCTGCACGTCGCGGTTCGACGAGAACCTCGCGACCCTCCTCGACACCCTCCGCACGATGCACGCCGACCCGGCGGGGATCGACCGCGAGAAGGGGATCATCGGGCAGGAGATCGCGATGTACGACGACGACCCGGGCTGGCGGAGCCACGCCAACCTGATGACCGCGCTGTACCGCGACCATCCGGTGCGCCACGAGATCACGGGCAGCGCCGCGACCATCGCCGCGATCGACCGCGACCTCCTGCTCCGCGTCCACGCGGCGTACTACCACCCGCGCAACCTCGCCCTCTTCGTCGCGGGCGACGTCGACCCCGCCGCCGTGCTCGCCGCGGCGAGCGAGCGGCTGACCGCCTCGGGGCCCGGGGCGGCGCCGGGGGCGCCGGGGGCCCCGCACCGGCGCGCCGCGGCCGCCGAGCCCGCCGCGCCCGCGTCGGCGGAGCGGCGGCAGGCGCTGTCGGTCACGCGCCCCAACGTCACCCTCGGGATCAAGGACACCCCGGTGGGTACGCGAGGCCCGGCGCTCGTCCGCCACGAGACGCTGACGGAGATGGCGCTCGACGTGTTGTTCTCCGACGGGGGGCGCGTCGAGGCGCCGCTCTACCGCGAGGGCGTCGTCGACGAGTCGTTCGGGGCGGGCTACAGCGCCGACCACGACTTCGCGTTCGCGGCCGTGGGCGGCGACGTGGACGACGAGGCGGCGTTCCGCGCGCGGCTCGAGCACGAGCTCGCGACGACGGCGACCGCCCCGGTCACCGAGGCGGAGCTGACGCGCGTGAAGCGCCGCTCGGTCGGCGGGTACCTGCGGTCGTTCGACGCGCCGGAGCGCGCGGCCGGGCTGCTGCTCGGCCTCGACGCGAAGGACGCGACGCTCGCCGAGGCGCTGGCGGCCGTGCTCGACCCGACGCCCGCGCAGGTGACGGCGCGGCTGCGCGAGCTGCTCGCGTGCCCGCGCGCGTGGTCGGTGATCGAGCCGCGCAAGGTTTGACGGGGGCGTCCGTCGGGCCGCCCCCCGTCTCCCGCAAACCGTCGCGATCCGGTAGGATCCCGCTCCCATGTCGTCCCTCGCCCTCGACCGCATCCGTCGCTGCCTCGCGATGGTGCCGCTGATCCGGGCCCGCCCCGGGATCCGCCTCGGCGAGCTGGCGTCGATGTTCGGCGTCGCGGAGAGCGAGGTCCGCGCGGACATCACCGACGTGCTGACGCTGTGCGGCGTGCCGCCGTACCTGCCGCACAACTACTTCGTGTTCCAGATCGACGGCGACCGCGTGCGGATCAAGTTCGCCGAGCACCTGCGTCGACCGGTGCACCTGACGCTGCAGGAGGCGCTCGCGATCGGCCTCGCCCTGCGCGGCGTCGGGAGCGGCCGCGTGCCGCCGTTCGGCGACGCCGCGGCGCGCCTGCGCGAGAAGCTGCGGGCCGTGCTGCGCGGCGGGGAGCGCGCCGTCCTCGACGCGCTCGACCGCTCCGTCGTGGGGCGCGAGGTGCCGGAGCCGGTCACCGCGACGATCGCGGGGCTCAAGGCCGCCATGGCCCGCAACGTCGCCGCGCGGATCGTGTACTACACGGCGGGCCGCGACGCGGTGACCGAGCGCGAGATCGAGCCCTACGGCCTCGTGGACCACCGCGGGACGTGGTACGTCGTCGCGCGCGACGCGCTCCGCGGCCGCGAGCTGCCGTTCCGCGTGGACCGCATCCGCGACGTGGTGCTGACCGACCGCGAGTACCTCGTGCCGGACGACTTCACGACCGAGCGGTACCGCCGCGACGAGATGTACGCGGAGTCGGGCGAGGAGGTCGCGGTCCGCGTCCGCTTCGCCGAGGGCGTGGCCCAGCGCGCCACCGAGGCCGCCGCCCGCAAGGACGTCGAGGTCCGGCCCGACGGCTCGGTCGTGCGCACGTTCCGCACCGGGCCGCGCGCGCGATGGCTGTATGCGTTCGTCGCGCGCTTCGGCGCCGACGCCGAGGTGCTCGGTCCGCCGGAGCACCGCGCGGGCATGATCGCGTACCTCGACGAGCTGCTCGCCGCCGCCGGCGAGGCCCGCGCCACCGCCGCCGCGCGCGCGAAGCCGAGCGGGCCGCCGCGCACGCGCCGCAAGCCGTCCTGACCCGCGCGCGGGCCGCGGCGGCGCCGACGTCCGCCCGCGGGGCGGCGAGCGCGCGCCCCGCCGCAGGGTGCGGGCGGACGGGCCTCGCGGTCGAGGCCCGGGGTCGCGTCCCGAGGGCGAGTCCCCGGGACGGCGTGCCGCGTCAGGCGCCGGGCGGTCCGTCGGGCTTGCGGGCCGAGACCGCGAGCACCCGCGAGTGGTAGATCGCCGGGTGGGCCAGGAGGTCGGCGCGCGGGTTGTGGCGGCGCAGGCGGGCGGCGTCGAGGCGGAAGAGGAGGCGATGGCGCAGCGACGGGCGCGGGCCCGCGCCGTGGTCGCCGTCCCAGGTCTGCGGGACGAGACCGACGGCGCGCAGGAGGTGGTCGAGACGGACGGCGTCGACGGGATGGACGTGCTCGTGCTCGAACGGCGTGGGGGCGCCGGGCGGGGTCGGGCGGAAGAACCGCGCGTACCCGTGGCGCGCGAGGGACGTGCGGGACGGACGTCCTAGGACGTTCGGGGTGGTGAGGACGAGGGCGCCGCCGGGCGCGAGGACGCGGGCGAGCTCGGCGAGGAGCGGCCGCTGGGCCTCGACGTGCTCGATCCCCTCGACGCACGTGACGAGCCCGAAGCGCCCGTCCGGGTAGGGGAGCGGCGCCTCGAGGTCGAGGGCGTCGGCCGCGAGGCCGGCGGCGCGGGCGGGCCCGGGGTCGCGGTCGCCGCCCCGGGCGACGAAGCCCAGCGCGGTCAGGTCGTGGAGGAGCAGGCCGGTGCCGCAGGGCACGTCGAGCGCGAGCGTCCCCGGCGGCCGACCGAGGGCACGGACGAGCCGGAGCGCGGCGTCGCGGACGGCGGGGGGGGAGGCGGCGGCGCGGGGGGAGGGCACCCGCAGACGATACCGCGGAAGGGATCATGGTTCGCCGCCCCCCGGAGCGGTACCATCGCCCTGCGGTCGGGCACCCGCCGGTTGGCTCGGGGGCCGCCCGCGGCGCCGCATTGGGTCCCGGAGACACGCCATGGGTCAGCACGTCGGTCGGGCGGGTGTCGGTGCGCGGCGCGTCGGCGCCGCGGTCGGGGCCGTCGTCCTCGCGCTCGGGCTCAACGTGCCCGCGCGCGCCGCGGACGCGCCGCGATGGGAGTCGCGCACCGCGGGCCTGTCGGTCCGCGGCGTCACGGCGCTGCGGATCGCGCCGAAGAGCGACGTCTGGTACGCGAGCGCGTTCGGCAACAAGTCGAGCCGGATGGGGCTCGTCGAGATCCGTGACAAGGGCAAGACGTGGCGGGCCCTCCGCCAGGGTCTCGACGAGATGGCGAGCGAACGCGACGCGTTCGAGATCACCCTCGACCCGAAGGACGAGAAGACGCTCTACGTCGTCTCCCGCGGCAAGCTGTTCCGGAGCACGAACGCCGGCGGCTCGTTCGAGAACGTCGGGGCCGGCACGATCACGTTCTCCCTCGACCGGAGCCAGAGCCGCAGCTGGCTCGCGGGCGTGGCCGTGGACCCGTCGAACTCGAAGCGGCTGCTGGCCGGCACGATCACGCGCGGCTACTACGGCGGCCTGTTCGAGTCGAAGGACGGCGCGAAGTCGTGGACGCAGATCGCCGGCACGGGCGACGGGAAGTACCTCCTCGACTCGGGGCTCGGGCACGACGCGTGGCCGATCTCGCTCGACAAGTCCGACAAGTTCGTCCTGGTCGGCGGCCTCACGGGCTCGGCGTGGCTGTCGGAGGACCGCGGCCTGCGGTTCCGCCCGACCCAGCCCGGCGGGCCCGGCGTGCACCGCGCGTACGCGATGACGCCCATGGCGAGCGGCGAGGTGTTCCTCGCGGAGTCGCGCGGGCTGTGGCGCTCGCGCGACCGCGGCGCGACCTGGGGCAAGGAGGCCCTCCTCGAGGGCCGCTGCCTCTCGGTCGACGTGGACGCGGGCAACCGCAAGCAGGTCTACGCCGTGATGGAGGGCCAGGGCCTCTTCCGGACCGAGAACCTGACGAAGTGGGAGGGGCCGCTGCACGCCGACCTCGACCCCCACGGCGTCGTGGTGCACCCGCACGCGAAGAACACGGTCTTCCTGACGTCGCGCACGACGGGCCTGTGGATCTCGACGGACAAGGGCACCACCTTCACGTCGCTGTCCGAGAAGCTCCCCGACGCCGTGCCCGCGATCACGCACGCGGCGGCGCACCCCTCGGACGGGCGGCAGATGCTGGCCGCGACGGACACGGGCTGGGTGTTCGCGTCGCAGGACGGCGGCGCGACGTGGACGCGCCCCGGCAACGTCGGCGCCCCGATCACCGCGCTCGTCGGCGTCCCCGGCGCGCCGGGCACGTGGATGGCCGCGGGCCACGGCGTGTGGACGTCGACGGACCTCGGCGCCAAGTGGGTGCCGACGCTCGTGCCGACGGACGTCGAGGACGACGTCCGGCAGCTGGTGCGCGGCGCCGACGGCACGTGGTACGCGCTGTGGGAGCGCGCCGGCGAGATCTCGGTGAGCAAGGACGGCGGCAAGACCTGGGACGCGCAGCGGATCGAGATCGGCCGCTCGGTCGCCCAGCGGACCGCGTGGGCGTCGGGGCTCGCGGTGGACGCGAAGGACCCGAAGCACCTCCTCGTGTCGCTGCGGACGCTCGGCGACACGTGGTCGAAGGACGAGAAGGACGGCGGGCCGTACGAGTCGAAGGACGGCGGCGCGACCTGGACGCTGCTCGACGCCGGCCTGCGGGACGCGAAGGGCGCCTTCCGCGAGGGCTGGAACCGCGGCGCGGCCGTCGCCATCCAGGGCGCGGCCCTGGTCTACCTGGCCGACGGGATCGGCGTGCTGCGGATGGAGCCCGCCGCCGACGGCAAGGCCCCGGCGTGGGCCGAGGTCCCGCTGACCGGCGTCCCCGCGCAGCCGCAGGTGACCGCGTTCGTCGCGTCGCCGACGCCGGAGGGCGCGGAGCTGGTCGCCCAGCTCCAGAACCTGACGACCGGCACGCGCGCGCTCGTCCGCTCGACGGACGCCGGCGCGACGTGGACGACGCTGCCCGACCCCGGCACGAGCCTCGAGTCGCTCGCGGTGGACCCGACGATGCCGGGCCGCTACCTCGCGGGCGACGCCAGCGGCGACCGCGGCGTGCTCGTCTTCGAGACGCCCGGCGCCGTCCCGCCGGCGCCCGCGGTCCCCGTGCCGGCGCCGCCGCCCGTCGCGCCCACGCCGCCGCCCGCCGTCGTCCGCGACCGGCCGGTCGCCGGCCTGTTCGCCTACACGGCCTGCGCCGACAAGGCGCTGCGCGCGGTAGACCTGCACCACGGCACGGTCGCGCCCGTGGCCGGTGCCCACGACGGCCCGGTGCTCTCCGTGGCGATGGCGCCCGACGAGAGCCGCATCTTCACCGGGTCGGCGGACAAGAGCGTCCGCGCCTTCAAGGGCGACGACCTCTCGCCGATGGGGCGGTTCGAGGGCCACGCCGGCGGCGTGACCGCGCTGGCGGTCTCGGCCGACGGCAAGACGGTCTACGCCGGCGACGAGGACTGGAAGGTGCTCGTCTGGGACGTCGGCACCGGCAAGTCCACCGCGAAGTGGGAGGGCCACACCGCGGGCGTCACGGCGCTGGCGGTCACGGCCGACGGGAGCCGCGTCTGCTCGGCGTCGCGCGACCACTCGGTGCGCGTCTGGGACGCGGCCGCGGGCAAGGAGCTGCGGAACCTGCCGGGCAACCCCGGCGAGGTCCTCGCGCTCGCCCTCTCGCCGAAGGGCGACGTCGTGTACGCGGGCGGCCGCGACGCCACGGTGCGCGCGTTCGACCTCGCGACCGGCGAGGCGAAGGGCACGTTCGCGACGAAGCACGGCGCCGTGACGGCGCTCGCGCTGTCGCCCGACGGCGCGACGCTGTTCGTCGGCGGCGACGGCAAGCTGGTCGAGGCGTTCACGACGGCCGACGGCAAGGCTGCGGCGACGTACGAGCTGCCGGGCGACGTCGGCCTCGCCTCGATCGCGGTCTCGCGCGACGGCCGCTGGGTCGTCGGCGGCGCGTCCGACGGCGTGGTGCGGCTGTGGCAGGTCGGGAAGCCCGCCCCGGCGTGGACGTCGGGGAAGGAGCACGGCGGCGCGGTGTTCGGGATCGTGCTCTCGAACGACGTCGGCGAGCCGGTGCCCGGCGCGGCGCCGGCGGCCCCCGCCGAGCCCGCGATGGGCGAGACGCCTCCCGCGATGGGCGACGCTCCGCCCGCGATGGGCGACACGCCGCCGCCGGCGATGGCCGACACGCCGCCGCCGGCCATGGCCGACGCGCCGCCCGCCATGGGGGACGCGCCGGCCCCGGCGCCCGCCATGGGCGAGACGCCGGCGATGGGGGACACGCCCGCGCCCGCGATGGGCGAGGCGCCGGCCCCCGCGCCCGCCATGGGCGAGGCGCCGGCCCCCGCGCCGGGCATGGGCGAGACGCCCGCCCCGCCGGCGATGGGCGGCTGACGCCCAGACCGGACGCGCGGGACCGAGCTCCCTTCCGCGGTGCGCGGCGCCCGGATCCCCCGAGCGCCCGCCGGTGCTGGGGCGCGGCGCGCCCGCCCGTCGGGGCCCGGGCGGAACCCGCGGCGACGGCAGGGCGCCCCGGGGCCCTCGCGGGGCCCGCTCAGGCGTAGCCGAAGAGCGCGAGCAACGCGAGGCCCGCGACCGTCGTCAGGACCGTGAGCGGCACGCCCACCTTCAGGTAGGCCAGGAACCCGACGTGGGTCCCTTCCTTCGCGGCGGCCTCGGCCACGATGAGGTTGGCGACGGAGCCGACGAGCGTGAGGTTGCCGGCGAGCGTGCTCGTGAGCGCGAGCTGGTACCAGAACGCGTCGGACGCGCCGGGGTAGCCGTGCCCGAGCACGAGCACGAACGGCACGTTGCTGAAGACGTTGCTCGCGGCGACGCTGAACGCGGCGAACGGGCCCGGCCGCGACGCGGGGTCCGACGTCAGCCACGGGGTGAGCGCGGCGACGGCGTCGTCGACCCAGCCCGCGGCCGCCAGGCCGCCGACGACCACGAACAACGACGCGAAGAAGACGAGCAGCGGCCAGTCGAGCCGCGCCAGGTTCTCGGTGGGCTCGCCGCGCTCGAGGAGCGCCACGAGGCACGCCCCCGCGAGCGCCACCCAGGCGAGGGGCAGGCCGGCGAAGCACCCCACGACCACCGCGGCGAGGCACGCGACGAACCGGCGCGCCCGCGGCCGGTCGAGCGGGGTGGCCGGCGCCACCGGCTCGGTCCGCACGCCCGCGAGGCTGCGCCGGAACGCGACCACGAAAAACGCGGCGGTCAGCGCGAGCAGCGCCAGGCCCACCGGCGCCATCACCGCGGCGTACCGCGCGAACGACAGCCCCGAGAACCGGCCGACGAGCATGCACTGCGGGGTCCCGGTCAGCGTCATGGTCCCGCCGACGTTGCTGCCGGTCGCGAGCGCGAGCAGGAAGGGCAGCGGCGGGAGGCGCCCGGCGCGGCACAGGCGCGCCACGAGCGGCGTCGCCATGATGCAGACCGCGTCGTTGACGAGGAGCGCCGAGAGCAGGCCCGCGCCGAACACCACCGCCACCAGCAGCCGTGCCGCGGGCCAGCGCCGCGCCGCGATGGACGACGTGATCGCGTCGAGGAGCCCCGAGCGGTCCAGCTCGACCTGCAGCACCATCATCCCGAACAGCAGCGCGATCGTGTTGCCGTCGACGGCCGCGTAGGCCTGGTCCGGCGTGAGGCAGCCGAGCAGCACCATCAGCACCGCGCCGAGCAGGGCGCCCGTCGGGCGGCCCACCGGCAGCCACGCGTGACGACGCGCCGCGATGAGCACGTACGCGAACGCGAAGACGACGAGGGTGAGGGTGCGCGTGGGCATCGGCGGGCCGGTCGCCGCGAGGCCGCGCGGCGGGCGGATGATACCGTTCCGCTTCGCCGGCCCGCGTCCCGGGCCGGCGTCGCCCGGAGGTCCCGTGGACCGCGTCCGCAAGTCGCTCGGCACCCTGCTCCGTCCCGACCGCGTCCTCGACCTCGCGCCGAGCGAGGCGAAGCGCGAGGTCGTCCGCCGCCTCGGCGCGCTCGCCTGCCACGCCGCGGGCGTCCACCCCGACCACGAGAAGGCGGTCCTCGACGCGCTCCTCGACCGCGAGGCGATCCTCTCCACGGGCATCGGGCTCGGCATGGCCGTCCCGCACGTCCGCCACAGCAACGTCGCGACCGAGGCCATGTGGGTCGGCCGCTCGCGCGCGGGCCTCGCGTTCGACGCGATCGACGGCAAGCCCGTGCACGCCGTCTTCACGATCCTGATGCCGTCGGGCGACAACCGCCGCCACGTCGAGGTGCTCGGCGCCATCGCCGGCGCGCTGAAGGACCCGGCCCGCCGCGAGGCCGTCTTCGCGGCCCCGGACGCCGCGACGTTCGTCGAGCGGATGCTCGGTCCGTAGGCGTCCTGCGCATCGCGGGAGGCCGCGGGGGGCGGCGGGGGGCGGGCGACGGTCGGGGTCCGGGGACCGCGAGGCCCGGCGGCCGCCGGGCCTCGCGTACCTTCGAGCCGGACCGCGTCCCCCCGAGGGCTCCGTGCACCCGACCTCGCCCCTGCCGCCGACCCACCTGCCGCCGCGCGTCTGGGTCGTGGGGCCCACGGGCAGCGGGAAGTCGACGCTCGCGGACCGGTTGGCGGCGCTCCTCGGCGTCGAGGCCACGCACCTCGACGACCTCCACTGGGCGCCGGGCTGGGTCGAGCGGCCCCGCGACGACCTCGCGCGCCGGCTCGCGCCGGTGGTCGAGGGTGCGGCGTGGGTCGTGGACGGGAACTACGGGGACGTGCAGCGGCGGTTCGTGCACCGCGCCGACCTGGTCGTGTGGCTCGACCTGCCGCACGCGACGACGTTCCGGCGGTTGGTCGCGCGCTCGTTCGCGCGGGCCTGGCAGGGCGTGCCGTGCTGCAACGGGAACCGCGAGACGCTCGCGCGGACGTTCCTGACGCGGGAGTCGATCCTGCTGTGGTCGCTGACGTCGCATCGCCGGGTGCGGCGGCGGTACGCGCGCACGCTGGCGGGGCGAGCGCACGTGCGGTTCCGCGACCCGCGTCGCATCGAACGCTGGGTCGCGGCCCTTCAGCGCGCCGCGGGCGTCAGCGATCGTGGTCGAGGAACAGCGTCCCGTCGGTGAACACGAGGCCCGCGGCGCCGAGCTCGGTCCCGCCGTTGCCCTCGATGCGGCGGTGGACGCGCGTGGCGGGGGCGAGCACCGCGTCGCGGCCGAGGACGAACGACTGCTCGCGGACGACGGCGAGGTAGGCCTTCGCGAGCGCGAGCGCGCGGGCGCGCGACGGCGTGAGCAGCCAGGCGAGGTCGCGGTCGCCGCCCCGCGCGGCGCGGCGGACCTCGGCCTCGGCGAGCACCCCGCCGGGGAAGAACCGGGCGAGCATCTCCTCGTTGGCGCGCAGCTCGTCGCCGCCGCGGACCCGCCGGAGGTACGTGAGCGCCTCCGGCTCGGCGTGGCCGACCTGGGGGCGGTCCACGAGGCCGCGGAGGTCCTGCGTGCGCCAGCCGTCGGGGCCCGGCACCTTGCGCGCGAACGAGAACGTCGCGTCCACGGTGACGCCGATGGACGTGTGGCAGCCCATGCAGAAGCGCGTCTCCTCGTCGGTCTGGAGGCGCAGGCGGCCGTCGGCCGCCTCGATGAAGCCCTGCAGCCGCCAGCCGGACGCGCTCCCGAGGCCGACGTCGGCGGCGCCGCGGAACACCGGGACGCGGCCTTCCTCCTTCTCGGCGAGCTCCTTCTCGGCGGCGCGGTTGCGCGCCCACGCGTCGGGGTCGTCGGCCTTCACCATGTAGCGGACCTCCTTCATCCGCGCGGAGCGGAGGTCGGGGGCGTCCGGGTCGACGTAGCGGACCGTGTGGAGGAACGCGACGCCCTCGGGGAAGAGGCGGCGCCGCACCACGACGCCGTCGGCGCCGCCGACGTAGCGCGCGGGGAGGCCCCGGAGCGTCGTCACGGTCCCGCCCACGCGGCCGTCGCCGTCGAGGTCGAGCCCGGCGGCGCCCTCGTCGACGGGGCCGACGGCGCGCACGACGTCGCGGTCGGCCTGCCGCGGGTCGCCGGCGATCGCGGCCTCGAGGATCGCGTAGTTGACGCGCTCGAGCGCGGGCGACGGCGCGCCCGTCGCGTCGGTGCGGAACGCGCGCGGGAGCCGGACGAACACGTCGTCGCTGCTGCCGTTGGTCGGCCAGAAGGTGCCGACGAACGGCGTGTACCGCACGGCGCGCCAGCCGCTGCCGTCGCGGGCGAAGCCGTCCGCGTCGAAGCCCGCGGCGAGGTCGAGGTCGGGCTTCCAACCCGGGTAGCCGGCCCGGCCCGCGAGCGCGGCGCGGAGCGCGGCGTAGTTGTCGGTGCGGATCCACGCGAGCGCGTCGGCGTCGGACGTCGCCGCGATCGCGGGACGGCGGTCGACGAAGAGGTTCGTCCAGTGGTTCTCGAGGCCGACGTCGCTGAAGGCGTAGGCCTCCTGCAGGTCGGCGTCCTCGAGTTGGTTGGGGGCGAGCGGCGCGGTGTGGCACGCCCAGCACGGGTTCGAGGCGCCGCCCGTCCGCGTGTAGCAGAGCGGCGGGATCGAGGCCTCGAGGTTCGCGACGACGCCCGCGCGGGCCGCGGCGAACGCGAGGGGGTCGTAGGCCGCGTCGAGGGTCGGCGGCGTCGCGTCGGGCGCGGACGACCCGGGCGCGCAGGCGAACAGCGAGGCGAGGCCGCCGATGACCAGGGCGACGACGATCGGGAGGGCGGCCAGCGGGCCGACCGACGGAGGGTCGGGCGGTGCGACGGCCGGGTCGGCGGAGTCGGTCATGGGGCGGCGCTCGGTCGGGGAACGGAAGACGGGGCGGCGTCTCGCGACGACGCCCCGTGGGGCAGGAGGCTCGCCGGGGTTGGCGGCGGCCCCTCGGACGGAGGTCGGGCGGTCAGCGGATCTGCGGCCAGGTGCTCTGGACGGTGCTGCCCTCGCCCGGGTGCTGGGCGTTGAAGAACAGCGAGCGCATGTCCGACGACAGGCACGGGCCCGTCGCCTCGGAGTCGCTCGGGCCGGCGACGACGCGGAAGTTCTTCCCCCACGTCGGCGTGAGGATCCCCGGCTGGCCCGTCTTGTGGGTCGGGTCGAGGTCGAGGTAGTAGAGGGCGTCGGCGCGCGCGTTCCGGCCGAAGTTGCCGTCCGTGCCGAACCAGACGCCGCCGTCGCGGTCGATCACGAGGTTGTCGGCCGACGACGCGTCGAACACACCCGTGCCGTTCGTGCCCTTCCAGACCTGGAAGTAGGCGAACGTGAGCGAGGTCGCGGGCGTGGCGGCGTTCGTCTCCTGCATCGCGAAGATCGCGCCGTCGCGGTCGGTGCGGTTGGCCTCGCGCGGCGCGAGGTTCAGCGTCCCGTTGGCCTTGAGCGCCAGGCCGCCGTTGAAGTTCGTGAACGCGACGTAGAGGCGCGGGGTCCCGCTCGGGTCCGCCGGGTTCCACTCGACGTCCTCGGGGCGGTTGAGCTCGACGATGCCGATCTTCGCGCAGGCGGTGAACAGCGCGCGGCGGACCGCGTCGTCGTTCGGGAAGCCGCCGAGGCTGTTCCAGGTGTTGCTCTGGAGCGCGGCGCCGACCGTGGTGCCGGCGCCGAGCGCGGCCGCGTTCGGCGCGACGTCGGTGCTGGCCGTCGAGAGGCGGATCCACCGGCCGTTGCCCGGGGCGGCCTCGGTCGGGGTCGCGTTGCCGGCGGTCAGGGTGAGGCCGGTCGCGTTGTCGAGGCCGTCGAACTGCGAGACGTACAGCGCGCCGGTGTCGAGGAGCGCGCGGACCTGGGCCTTCGTCATGCCGGCCGTGTAGGGCGAGGCGCTGACCCACTTGAAGATGCGCCCGCCGCGCCGGTCGTCGGCGGCGTAGATCACCACCGGCTGGCCGACCGGGAGCTTCCACTGCGCGTCGGTCACGAACGTGGTGTTCTCCCAGCGCGCGCGGCCGAAGACGCCGACCTTGCGGTGGCCGACGCCGGCGGTCGTCTTGCCGTACCACTCGTTGGTGGCGAGCGGCGTGCCCGACGTGGCGACGTCGAACTCGTCGATCCACCCCGTCGAGTCGCGGGGGTGGCGCTGGTTGGGCTCCGACGTGCGCCCGAACTCGGCCGTGTCGGCGGTCGAGGCGGCGATCGTCGGGTTCACCGCGGCGCCGGGGTCGAAGCCCGTCCCGGCGACGAAGTTGTTGTTGCTGTCCCAGCAGGCCTCGAGGTCGCCGTAGTAGTCCTGCACGTTTTCGTTGCAGGAGAACACGGTGCCCCAGGGCGACTGGCCGCCCGAGCAGTTGCCGAGGGTGCCGCTGACGACGCCCGCCGCGAGCGCGGCCCCGGCGTCGTCGGCGTCGGCCGACACGGCGGACCCGACGACCTTCGTCTGGGTCGCGCTGGTGGCGTCGAACCGCTGGGCGCTGGCCGTGCGGTCCACGTGCCACTGCCCGGTCCCGGGGTCCTGGACGATGCGGAACCACGAGCCGCCGAGCTCGCGCTTCTCGCGGCGGATGAACGCGTCGACGTCGGCCTGCAGCCACACGTTGGCCCGGACGTCGTTGGCGAGGATCTCACGGTCCTTGAGCCAGAGCGCGAGCGTCAGCTGCTGGTTCGACGGCGCGGTCACGAGGCCCGGGGCCGTGCCCGAGACGTACTCGTGGTTGCACCACATCCAGGCGCTCGTGCCGCTGCCGCGCCACTGCGGCGGGCTGTTGACGACGCTGCCGGTCCAGTCGGCGTTCCAGCCGTCGCCGAAGTACGCCGTGTAGTCGCAGTTGGCGCCGAACCGCGGCTTGTCGTTGCCGTCGTCCCACGTGAGCGGGTCGAGCCACTTCACGACCACGTTGTGCGAGAGCCCGGCGATCACCCGCACGTCGTCCGACGTGGCCGCCGCGAGCGGGAACTGGAAGTCGGCGGGGACGAGGTTCGTCGCGTAGAGCCGGACGAGGCTCTTGACGTACGCGGGGATGTGCGGGGGCGCGGGGAACGGCAGCGTGGCGTTCGGCAGCACGCCGAACGTCGGCGCGGTCGGCAGCGTGACCGCGACGAGGCTCGAGAGGGGGCGGCGCGTGTCGAACGCGGGATCGCCGTCCTGGCCCGCGGCGCCGGGCGTGCCCGGCGGGCCCTGTTCGCCCTGGGGGCCCTGGATCCCGGGCGCGCCGTCGTCGCCGCCGCCGCCGCACCCCACGCCGCCGAGGAGCGCGAGCGCGCCCAGCAGCCACTTCGCACGTCCGCGCATCGCCATCCGTACGCCCTCCGGAGCCCGTCCGGGCTCGACCGAGGGGCGCAGGGTCGTGGGCGATGGCGAAGCCGGTGCGTGGCCCCCGTGAATCTCCGGTCAGGGCGGATCGGTCGGCTCGGGCGCGCGGCCGGGGGGACGCACCCCCCGGCCCGAGCGTCCGCGGACGACGAAGTCAGCGGACGACGAAGTTGACGAGGCGCTTCGGCACGACGATCTCCTTGACGATCGCCTTGCCCTCGAGGTGCTTGCGCACGTTCTCGACGGCCTTCGCGGCCGCGAGCACGTCGGCCTCCTTCGCGTCGGCGGCGACGGTCACGTCGCCGCGCACCTTGCCGTTCACCTGCACGGCGAGCGTCAGGGTGTCGTCGACGAGAGCCGCGGGGTCGGCGACCGGCCACGGCGCGACGGAGACGAACGGCGCGTGCCCGAGCGTCGCCCACATCTCCTCGGCGGCGTGGGGGGCGAACGGCGCCAGCAGGCGCACGAACGTCTCCGCCGCGTCGCGCGGGAGCGGGGCGTGGCCCTGCAGCTCGCTCTGCAGCACCATCAGCTTCGAGACCGCCGTGTTGAAGGCGACGGCCTCCATGTCCTTCGTGATGCCGTCGATCGCGCGGTGCACCGCCTTGCGGAGCGCGCCGGTCGCCGGGGCGTCCGTCAGCGGCACGCCGGGGCCGTCCTCGTCGCCGACGAGCAGGCGCCAGGCCTTCAGCAGGAAGCGCCACGGGCCCTCGATCGCGTTGGGCGTCCACTCCTTCTCGGCGTCGGGCGGGCCCAGGAACAGCCCGGCGAGGCGCACCGCGTCGCCGGAGTACCGGGCGACGGCCTCGTCGATGCCGACGCCGTTCTTCTTCGACTTGCTCATCTTCTCAAGCGTCGTCGTGACCGGCGCGCCGCTCGCCTTCACGCGGAGCGCGCCGTCGACGGTCTCGACGGCCTCGCGCGGGTAGACCCGCCCGTCGGCGTCGCGGTACGTCGCCGCGACGACCATGCCCTGGTTGAAGAGCCGCCGGAACGGCTCGTCCGTCGAGACCAGGCCGAGGTCGAACAGCACCTTCTGCCAGAACCGCGCGTAGAGCAGGTGCCCGACCGCGTGCTCGGTGCCGCCGATGTAGAGGTCGACCGGCATCCACGCGCGTTCCTTCGCGGGGTCGCAGAAGGCCGTCGCGTTCCGCGGGTCGATGTAGCGCAGGAAGTACCACGACGAGCCGGCCGAGCCGGGCATCGTGTTCGTCTCGCGTCGCGCAGGCGCGCCGTCGCGGGGGTCGCGCGTGTTCACCCATGCGTCGACGCCCGCGAGCGGGCTCTCGCCCGTCCCCGTCGGCTCGTACCGCGGGACCTCCGGCAGCGTGACCGGCAGGGCGTCGTCGGGCAGCGGGACCGTCGTGCCGTCCGCGCGGTGGAGCACCGGGATCGGCTCGCCCCAGAACCGCTGGCGGCTGAACAGCCAGTCGCGCAGCTTGTAGCGGACCGCCTTCGTGCCGAGGCCCTTCGCCTCGAGCCAGGCGGTCATCCTCGCCTTCGCCTCCTCGACCGGCAGCCCGTCGAGGAAGCCGCTGTGCACGAGCGTGCCGTCGCCCTCGTGGGCGGCCTTCGTCACGTCGCCGCCCGAGATCACCTCGACCACCGGCAGGCCGAACGCGCGCGCGAACGCCCAGTCGCGCGCGTCGTGGCCCGGGACCGCCATGATCGCGCCCGTGCCGTACGTCGCGAGGACGTAGTCCGCGATCCACACGGGGACCTTCGCGCCCGTGGCGGGGTTGACCGCCCACGCGCCCGTGAACGCGCCGGTCTTCTCCTTCGCGTCGGCCATGCGGTCGCGGTCGCTCTTCCGCCCCGCCGCCTCCACGTAGGCCGTCACGGCCGCGCGCTGCGCGTCCGTCGTGATCCGCGCCACCAGCGGGTGCTCCGGCGCGAGCACGCAGAACGTCGCCCCGAACAACGTGTCCGGCCGCGTCGTGAACACCTTGAACTCGCCGGCGCCCTCGACGCGGAACACGACCTCGGCGCCGACGCTGCGCCCGATCCACTCGCGCTGCATCTGCTTCACGTTCTCGGGCCAGTCGATGCGGTCGAGGCCCTCCAGCAGGCGGTCCGCGTAGGCCGTGATCCGCAGCATCCACTGCCGCATCGGCATCCGCACCACGGGGTGCCCGCCGCGCTCGCTCTTGCCGTCGATGACCTCCTCGTTGGCGAGGACGGTCCCGAGCGCCGGGCACCAGTTGACGGCCACCTCCGCCTGGTAGGCGAGGCCCTTCTCGAGCAGGCGCAGGAAGATCCACTGCGTCCAGCGGACGTACGCCGGGTCCGTCGTCGAGAGCTCGCGCGTCCAGTCGTACGAGCCGCCGAGCAGCGTCAGTTGGCTCTTGAAGTTGCGCAGGTTCTCCTCGACCGCCTGCGCCGGGTGGATCTTCTTCTCGATCGCGTACTGCTCGGCCGGCAGGCCGAACGCGTCCCAGCCCATCGGGTGCAGGACCTTGAAGCCCTTCATCCACGCGTAGCGCGCGATGACGTCCGCGATCGTGTAGTTGCTCGCGTGCCCGAGGTGGAGCCCGCTCCCCGACGGGTACGGGAACATCTCGAGGACGTACTTCTTCGGCCGCGGGTCGCCGTCCTGCGGCGAGAAGACGCGGGCCTCGGCCCAGCGCTGCTGCCAGCGGGGCTCGATCTCTTTGGGCTCGTAACGCGGGCTCATGGGGCGGGACCAGGAGAGGAAGGGGGCGGAACGGTGCGGAGAAGGGTGGGGGGCGCGGGGGGCGGGGAGCCCCCCGGGGGCGCGGATCGTACTTCACGCCCTCGCGGCCGTCCCGCGTGGGGCGCAGGCCCGCCGTCGGCCGCGTCAGCGCGGCTGGAGCTCGGGACCGCTCGCGAGCCGGCCGTCGACGTCCACGGTGAGGGTGCCGATCTCCGAGAAGGTCGACCATCCGCCGTCGGGGTGCGGGCGTTCGACGACGAGGTCCCAGCCGCCCGCCGGCACGTCGTCGAACACGAGGTCGGCGCCGTCGCGGCGGCCGGGGACGGTCGCCCAGTGCATCGGGCCGCGGACGCGGAGGCGTGCGACGTCCTCCGCGGGCACGCCCCCGAGGGTCGCGAGCGGCACGCGGAGCACCGACCGCCGCAGCCGGACGCGAGGCGGCGGGGCGGTGACGGACTCGTGGCGTGCCCAGCCGTCCCCTTCGACGCGGACGGCCACGCCGAACCGCGCGTCGAGCGCCGCGAACGCGAGGTCGCCGCCGACGACCACCGGCAGGATCCCCGACGCGTCGCCGAACCGGCCGTCCGCGAACCGGTACCAGGTGAAGACGCGCACCCGACGTTCCGCGTCGTCGCCGAGGCGCCGCCGACCGATGTCGCCTCGCGTCAGCTTCCGCGGCGCGCCGTCCGACGTCTCGAGCGCGACGCGGACGAGGGGCCGCGCGGCCCGCACGACGACCCGGCGCACGCCGACGGGCTCGTCGCGGACCAAGATCACGCCGCTCGTGCAGATCCCCTCGACGTCGGGGGTGACGAGTTCGCCGTGCGTGCCGCCGTCCACGACGGGCACGCGGACGAGGCCGTCGGGGTCGCCGGGGATCGTGGGCGCGTTGAGGTTCCCGGCGTCCCGGCGGAAGTCCACGAGCACGACGGGCCCGTCCTCGGTGTCGAGGTGCGCCTCGAGGGCCACGACCGGGACCGACGCGAGGCGCACGACGTCGCCGCGTCGCACCGCCTGCGCGGACACGACGCGGAACCACCGCGTCCCGACGCGCGCGGCGCGAAAGCCCCCGTCCTCGGAGCGCGGGATGACGCTGACCAGGCCCGTCCCGTCGTCGGGCGTGATCGCGTACGTGGGCCACAACGGCTCGTCGCCGAACCGGACGCGCCCTTCGGCGTCCGACACCTGCGCGAAGCCGAGGCCGGACGGCGGGAGGGTCAGCGCGACGATCGCGCCCTCGACGGGGCGACCGGCCTCGTCCACGACGCGGAGCGGGAAGGGCTCGGGCGGACGCGGCGCGTGCCACGCGCGCCATCCGACGATCCCCGCGACGACGAGGAGCCCGAGGCCGAACACGATCGTCCACGCGGGCGCCGGCTCCCGCACCGCGTCGCCCGCGGGCCGCCGGCGCCACAGCGGCCGGCGCCCGAGTTGCCGGGGACCGGGCCTCGCGGTCCCGGGAGCCCGAGCGCCGCCGTCGGCGTCCGGGGCGGGCGGGGCGATCGGCACGTCCATGGGGTCCCTTCGCTCGGCGGGCCCGACGTCCGGTCCCGTCCGTTCCGTCGCGAGGGTACCGCGGGCGGCGGCCCGCCGCACGCGCGCCGGGCCGGCGACCGGCGGGGCCGCGGACCCGGGTCGCGGCGACCGCGGATGGTCCGGAGGGGGGCAGGGCTCTACACTGGCCCGCCGGC
>JAXMAB010000010.1:0-332282 GCA_046350655.1 Planctomycetota bacterium | reverse complement strand
TGCGCGCGCCGGCGTGCGCGGTCACTTCGACGGCGTGACGGGGGCGGCGCCCGCGGCGGGCACGGTGTACGCCTTGACGACGGTCGCGGCGGCGGCCGGGCCTCGCGGTCCCCCGCGGACGTACTCGACCGTGGCCGTCTGCGGCGTGACCCGGACGCGGACGTGCCCGGGGCTCGGGAGGAACTCGCCCGCGACGTAGCCGTACGCCGCGGCCATCTTCGCGGCGTCGCCGCCCGGGTGGCCCGGCTGCGGGACCAGCTGGTACACGACGCCGTCGAGCTCCTGCCGCGCGTAGAAGTGATCGTGGCCGTGGAACACGACCGTCGCGCCGGCGCGCCGCAGCAGGTCGTGCACCGGCGCGCTCCACCCGGGCCGCTTCGCGGCGAATTGCTCCGCGCCCTCGAACGAGCGCCCGCCCCACTCGTAGAGTCGCGCCGCCTCCAGGCCGCCGCGGGCCTCGAAGCCGAGCCCGCCGACGAGGTGGTGCAGGAAGACGAAACGGTAGCGCGCGGGCCGCGTCGCGAGGGTCTTCTCGAGCCAGCGGTACTGCGCCTCGCCGAGCGTCCACGTCCAGCCGTCGCCGTCGCGGCCCTTGCGGTTGCGGGTGCTCCAGTACGGGTCGAGCACCAGGAACTGCGCGTCGCCCCACGTCCAGCCGTACCAGTTCTGCAGCCGGCCGCCGACGGGGTCGGGCGTGTCGTTGCCCGCGTAGAAGTCGTCGGGTTCCGGGTTGGGGAAGTAGCGCTTGCGCTGCGCGAGGGACCAGTGCGGCATGTCGTCCGCGGTGCCGCGGTCGCGCCAACCCGTCTCGCCGTCGTGGTTGCCGAGCGCCAGGAACACGGGCGCACGGACCCGCGAGAGCCACCAGCGCTGCGCCCGGTACTGCGGCAGCGCGGCCTTGAAGTCGTCGCGGTACTTGTCGGTCATGAACGTGTCGCCGAGGTCCACGTGGAAGTCGGGGACGTCGGCCGCGACGTTGGCGAGGGTGCCGTCGAGGACCGTGAGGTCCGTGGCCTGGTCGAGGTGCGAGTCGGCGACGACCGTGAACGTGAACGACGACCCGGCCGGGCGTTGCGTGCGGAATGCAAGGGCCTCGCCCTCGGCCCACGGCGACGGGGGCGAGGCGCGCCGAAGCACGCGGGCGACGTACGCGGTGTCGGGCTCGAGCCCCGGCAGCGGCACGAGGACCGGTTCGTCCGGACGGAGCGCGTGGACGTCGGTGCGGCGCGTGCCGTCGCGGCCCGCCGGGCCCCACGCGACGCAGACCTCGAGGGCCGCCGTCGCGCGCACGCTCACGACGACCGACGTCCGCGTGGGTCGCCCGAGCACCGCGTCCACCTCGTGGTCGGGCACGTCCGTGCGGAACACGCCCGGCGGCCCGCCCTTGCCGCCTTCGCCCCCGCGCCCGCCGCGGCCGCCGCGGGGCGCGCCGCCCGGCGCGTCCTCCGCGTGCACCATCGGGCCGGCGGGCCGGAGCGCCATCAGCGCGGCCAGCGCGAGGAGCGTCGCGGGAAGCCGTCCGGCGCGGGTCATCGCGCGCCCTTCCGCGGGGCCGCCACCGTGTACGAGAACGCCACGTCGCCGTTCTTCCCACCCGCGCGGGCCTCCTCGCCCGGGCGCACGCCGCGCACGTAGTCCACGCGCACCGACGCGGGCGCCACCACGACGCGGACGTGCCCCGAGTTGGGCCGGATCTCGCCGGAGAGGTACGCCTCGCGGTTGAACGCGGTGTACGTCGCGTCCGCCGGGTTCGGCACCTCCTGGTAGACGACCCCGTCGAGCTCCTGGCGCGCGAACAGGTGGTCGTGCCCCTGGAAGAAGATCGTCACCCCGTGCCGGACGAACAGCCCGTGGACCGGGGCCGACCAGCCGGGCCGCTTCTGCGCGAAGACGTCGCCGCCCCGCGGGTCCTGCCCGCCCCACTCGTACCACCGCGCCTGCTCGACGGCGCCGCGGCCGGTCCCGTGCACGTGGTGCGCGAACACGAACTTCCACCGCGCCTGGCTCGTCGCGAGCGTCTTCTCGAGCCAGCGGTACTGCGCCTCGCCGAGCGTGACCTCCCACAGGTCGCGGCCCTTGCCCTTGCCCGCGGCCTCGCCCCGGCCCCGCTTGGCGCCGCCCTCGCCGTCCACCGCGATCTTCGAGTGCCAGTACGGGTCGAGGGTGACGAACAACGCGTCGCCCCACGTCCACGCGTAGTAATCGCGGGGCAACCCGACGTGCTCGACCGGCTCCGCGTTGCCCGTGTAGAACGCGTCCGGCGCGGGCAGCGGGAAGTGCGCCACGCGCGCGCGGCCCGCCAGCACCGACGGGTTGTCGGGCCGCCCGTCGAGCCGGTACCGGGCCGCCTGCTCGTGGTTGCCGTTCACGAGGAACAGGGGCGCCGACGCCCCCACGAGCCCGAGGTACCCGCGCTGGTGCGCGTAGATGCGGTCCACGTCGGCCGCGGTGGGCGCGCCGCGCTCGAGGAGCGGGTCGATGCTGAAGTCGTCGCCGAGCAGCAGGTAGAAGTCCGGCCGGTCCGCCGCGACGTTGCCGAGCGTGCGCACGTACAGGTCGGGCTCGAACATCCGCCCCTGCCGCTCCGGGTGCGAGTCGCCCTGCAGCGCGAACGTGAACGTCGCGCCCGGGGCGCGCTGCGTGTGGAACGTGCCCTCGCCCGCCGGCGCGAACGCCGTCGTCCCCGGCCGCCGAGTCCGCAGGCGGTACGTGTGCGCCGCCGACGGCGTCAGGCCGGTCAGCTCGAACTCGACCGCGACGTCGGCCGGCAGCGCCTTCACCGGTGTCGTCGTCGCCGTGCCGCCCGCGGGTCCGACGTCGACGCAGGCCTCGAGGTCGGTCGTCGACCGGACGCTCAACGTGACGCCGCGGTCCGTCGGCCGGCCGAGGATCCGCGACAGCGCCGCCTCCGGCCCGTCCACCGGGAGCCTCGGCTTCCGCCCGCCCTTCGGCGCCGGCGCGGGCGCATCCTCGGCGCGGGCGCGCGGCCCGGGGCCGACGGACAGGACCGCCGCCACACACGCCAACGCGAGGCCCGGTCCGCGACGGGAGATCCACGTGCCATTCATCGACGACGACCCTCCGCGACGTCGCCGACCCCGCCGCGGGACGCCGGCCCCTGCGCCCGGCCCGGGGGCGCGGGCGGGACGGCGGCGGGCGGGCACCCAGCGGCGGCGGAGAGGACGTCCGGGGCTGAAACCCGGCGACCTCCGGAAGGTGGCGCGGCCGCTCCGGCCCGCCGGCCCGCCGGCGCGAAGATGAGCGCGGCTCTCACGAACGGACGGGAATCGACCTCCCGGTCGTGCTCCCGGGACCGCGAAGAGGCCCGGTGGCCGGCAGGCCTCGCGGTCCCGGGAGGAGGACGGGCGGGCCGACACGTCAGGTCCCCTTGTGGACGAGCACCGGCCAGGCCGGCGCACGACCCGCACGAGGTCGGCCTGCGCGCGCAGGACGGCGCCGATCTCGCGGTAGGCCGAGGCGCCTCCTCGACGAGGTCGCGTGCGCGCCGCCGGTCGAGCACGTCGCCCATCTCGCGACGCAGCGTGGCGACCCGGAGACGCGGCGGCGGGCCTCGCCGCGCGAGGACGCGGCCCGCGCCGTGCAGCACGACGCCATCGACGCGGCCGCGCCGCGACCTCGGTGTGGAACGACCACGTGCCCATGGAGCCCGGGACGGTCCGCGCTCGGCCGCGCTTTCACGGCGCCCGCTGCGGTGCACAAGCAGCGTCTCGCCCGCGTGCGTCTCGCCGCACATGGTTGTGGAGGCAGCCGAAACGCGGGAAGCCCGGCACCGGACGCGCGCCGAGGACGTCGGCGAGGACGCTCGCGGTCGCGTCGAGCATCGCCGCGCGGCTGGCCTCGGCGTAGGCAGGCGCCCACGCAGGTCGGCGAGATAGGCGCGGCCGTCGTCGCCGTCGGCCGGGAGGCCGGGGAGGCCGACGTCGGCGCGGCGCGTGCGGGCGTCGTGGAACGCGTGGATCGCGGGCCCCACGGCGCGGGGCGCTGTGCACCATGACCCACAGGCGGTCGTCGGCGTCGGCTTGGAGCTCGAGGAAGTGGTTGCCGCGACCGAGGGTCGCGAACTCGACGCGGCCGTCGCGCGGCCACCGTCGCAAGGGACCCAGGGCCGAGAGCGCGTCGGGGTCGAGCGGCGGCAGGAGCGCGACGCGCGACGCCGGCCCGCCGTGCCGCACGGGCAGCACCGCGCGGCGCCAGGCCCTCGAGGACCGCGCGCGCGACGACTCGCGCAGCGGCGCCGCGGGGGCGTCGAACGCATCCGCGGCCATCCCGCAGCCGATGTCGCCGGCCGACCGCGTCGGGGAGAACGCGGTCGGTCGCGCCGATCACGACGCCGACGCACACGCCGTCGGAGAAGTGGACGTCGGGGAGGACCGCGACGCGCGACGCCGGGCGTGCGCGCGAGGAGGTCGAGCGGGCCGCGCCTCGCGCGGGAGGCGCGCCCGCGAGCCAGGTGCGCACGGTCGCGCGCGGGACGTCGGCGCTCACCTCCCGCGCGACGGCAGACGGAGTCAGGACGCGTCGGCGGCGGAGGCCCGCGGCGAGCTCCGCACGCAACCGGGGCCGGACGGCCTTGAGCCACGCGAGGAGGGACGGCGAGGACGGCGCCGGCGTCGAACGGCGCGACGACGACCCGGAGACGTGACGCGTCGGGCGCGGGCCCGACGGCGACGACGTGGCGGAAGGCGCCTCGTCGGCCGAGAGGCCGGCGAGCGCGAGGGATCGCGCTGGCCACCTGACCGCAGAGACGAATCGGTCGCGTGCGTGCCGTCGGCGAGACGGCCCGGCGCGACGGAGGAGACACCCCGTCGTCCTCGTGGAGAGGACGTGACAGGGCGGGGGCGACGTGCGCCTCCCGCGGCGATGCTTCGACATGGACCTCGGGGCGAGCCGCGCGATGGGCGCGCTCGGGACGTTCCCCGCCTCGGGCGGTGGACGGTCGGGCTCCCCGGGGATCCGCGACGACGGGCCCCATCGACCCGTGACCGTGCCGGCCCGGGGCCGTTCACTCACGAGGCGTGCGGACTCACGTCGCCGACGATCCCGGCGGACGGCAGGAAAGGGGCGATCCGGCGGGTGAGGAGAACCTACGCCCGCGACGCCGGGAGGCTCGACGAGCATCACGGAACGTCGGTGCAATCGGGTCCACGTCGGCCTCCTTCCCGCGACCGTGGCGAGGGCCTCGCCGAAGTTCGCGCGTGCAGTATAGCCTCAGCGCGCGTTTCGGGCAAGGCGCAGAGCGCACTCGCGTCACCGAAGCCGGCGGCAGTCGTTCTCGCGGGACCGCGAGGCCCGGTGGCCGGCGGGCCGCCGGGACATAGGGGCGTCGGCGCATCCGCGCGCGAAGCGTCGTCAGCGCGGCGGATGGACGACGACGACCTCGTCGCCGTGGGATCCGGCATCGTCCGGATCGTCGCTGGGTTTGCCCTCGTCGTCCACGCGATCGGGGCCGACGGACCACACGCGCGCCGGAGGCCCCGCAACGTACCGGAGCGGTCGACCACTCCACGGGTCCGTCGGCACCGCCGGGAGGAACGCGGGGACCAGCGCGTCGAGTCGATCCGGGAGCCGCCCGTGCGTGTCGGCGTGGAGCCGCAGCGCGAGCGCCGTGCGGGCCAGCCGCCAGGAGGTCGACAGGCGCAGGGCCTGTCGCAGAACCATGGGCGCCGTGATCAGGTGCATCCCGGCGAGCTTGTTCTCGACGCCGTTCGTGATGATGAAGGACTCTTCCCGGGCGGCGTGCAGGTCCGCCTCGTCCCCGGCGTGCAGCGCCGCGATGCGGCTCCACGCGGCGTCTCCCTCCTCCAGCGCGGCGGCACGGAAGACCCGCAACGACCACAGGTGACGCCACCCGGTCTTGACGAACGCGTCGCCGTCGAGGTTGTGCGCCGTCCAGAGCCCGAAGAACGTCATGCGCTCCACGTCCACGTAGTCGGACCAGGGCAGCCGCGCCGCCTCCAGTCGGTCGAGGACGTTCGCGAGTTCGCGAGCCGCGTCGACGGGCAAGGGTCCCGAAGCGGAGGCGTCCGCGAACCGTAGGAGGCCCGCCCGCATGGGGGTCGCACCCAGGAAGAGCGACAGCGCTCCGCCGGTCCGCTCGAGATCCGCGCCGAGTGCGATGAGCGCGGCGATCACGCGCAGCGCGGGCCCACGCTCGTCGTGCGCGACGTGCCGGCGGACGACCGCTTCGGCCCAGAACGTCCCGTGGCTCCGGCGCACCATCGGATCCAGCTCCGCTTTCCGGGCGACGTGGTCGACGATCGGGGGCGGGGGACGGCTCGGCGCGCGAAGGACCGCGAGCAGCGCCTCGATCGGCTCGGGGTGGGCGGCGATGACCTGGTCCTGATGCTCCGGAGAGGCGTCGACCGGCGGCTCGTCGGAATCGTCGTTGACGTCCTCGGGGGCGCGGAGCGCGTCCCGGTCCCTCGGCGGCACGCGGTCGATCGCGGCGACGTAGCGGTCCGCCGCGTCCTCGGCCGAGCCCGATCCGTCGGCGGGGAGGAGCGCCGGCCGCCCGCGATCGCGCGCCTCCACCGGAACCCGTTCGCGCTCGAAGCGCGCGCGATAGGCCTCGATCGTCCGGACCGCGCGGACGTGGACGACCGCGACCGTCCCCCCGACGGCCAGCACCAGCGCACCCAGGCCCCACGCGGCGACCCGCAGGAGCCGACGCCGTCGTCGCGGCGGCGGGAGGACGACCGCGGGGTCGGCAACGGCCGCGAGGGCGGCGACGACCATCGAGAGGCTCGTGGCGCGGGGCGGGATCACCCGACATCTCCTCCGGAGAGCGCGAGGATACCGGCGGCGACCGGGCCTTGCGTCACGGGGGAGCGTCCTCGGCCACGTCCACGGACCCGAAGACGCGGCCGAGGAGCGCGATCATCCCGACGAGGACCCCCGTCTGCGCGACGACGAGCGCCAGGATCACCGCCGGGACCCCGCCGCCGAGGGCGGCCACGGCACCCCCCGCGAGCGCGAGGACGACGCCGTCCGCCGCGTAGAAGAGGAGGTGCAGCAGCGTCACGCCGAGCCCCTTCGAGCCGGCGAGCGCGGCCACGTTCGTCGCCGCGACCAGCGAGGCGGTGAGCGGAATCACCGCGAACCACCCCGCCACGACCCACGCGACGGGGACGCGGCCCGCGACGGCGAGTGCGAGCCCGTACGCCGCCTGGAACCCGAGCACGACCGCCGTCGGCACCGCGACCTCCGCGGCGGCGATCGACGAGCGCGGGAGCGGCAGCGCCTTGAGCGCCGCGAGATGGCCGGTCTCCGCGCGGAAGTCGAAGGCGAGGGACCCCGACAGGAACAGCGGGAAGACGGCCCCCATCACGAGCGGGAACACGGGCGAAGGGTCGGGGGCGACGATCGCGGGCACGAAGAAGATCAGCATCATCGCGGCCGACACGAGGATCGTGCGCGCGGACCGGCGCGCGACCAGCGCGTTCTTCCACGCGATCGCGCCCGCGCCGCGCCACCAGCGCGAGGTCGGGGCGCGCGCGGCGCGGACCTTCCGGTCGCCGACGACCGTCGCCGACAGCCCGCGTCCGCGCCGCAGGCGCTGCCGGACCTCGGCGGCCTTCGCGCTCGTCGAGATCGAGGCCTCGAGGAATCCGATCTGCAGGAGGAGCGGCGGCACGAGCGAGACGAGGACCGCGACGCCGAGGCCCAGTAGCGGCACGAGGACGCCCGACGGAGGGGACGGCGCCGCGAGGTCGCCGACGGCCGCCGCGGGCCAGAGGACGACCCGCGCCGCGGGCGAGCTCGCGAAGCCCGCGATCGCGCCGCGCAGGCCGCCGCGGTCCGCCGCGAGCGACGCGAGCACCGCGATCAGCGCGAGCGTGCCGACGATCGACAGCGTGCGGACGGGGCCTCGCAGCCGCCGGTAGAGCGGCTCCCCCACGTGCAGCGCGAGCAACGACGCGGTGACGCGGAGGTGCTGCGCGACCACGCTCGCGAGCGCCGCCCCCAGCCACACGACCGCCGGCCGCGGGACGCGGAACCCGAGGAGCACCAGCGGGAAGACCGCGCCGAGCAGCAGCATCGGGAGGCCGCGGGCGAGGTGGTAGAGGACGAGGGCGCGCGCGCGGAACGGCCCCGGGAAGAGGAAATCCACCTCGGCCAGCGAGAACGTGAGCCCGCGCTCCGCGAACCCCGACAGCGGCGCGAGCACGAACGTGAGCCCGAAGTACGCGCGGAGCACCGCGGACGGGTCGAGCGACGTGTCGGCGTACCGGTGCGTCGCCTTCGTCGCGTTCACGGCGACGAACGCGACGAACCCCAGCGTCGCGAGCAGCGTCAGGAGCCGTCGCGGCTGGCGCAGCCGCGCGACGAAACGGCGGACGCCGTTGGCGGCCGTCGTGACGTACAGGTAGACGAGCGGGTGCGTCACGGCGTCGGCGCGTCCGGGGCCGAGCGGGCCGGGTCGGTGACGGCGAGGAAGACCTCCTCGAGCGACGCGCGCCCCTCCGCCGCGACGGCGGCGCGGATCTCGTCGAGGGTCCCGAACGCCAACCGGCGCCCGCGGTGGAGGATCAGCACCCGGTCGCACAGCCGCTCCACCAGCTCGAGCAGGTGCGACGACAGCAGCACCGCCGCGCCGGCCCGCGCGCGTGCGACGATCGACGCGCGCATGTCGCGGATCGCCCGCGGGTCGAGCCCCGTCAGCGGCTCGTCGAGCAGCACGGCCTTCGGCGCGTGGAGGAACGCGCAGGCGATCGCCAGCTTCTGCTGCATCCCGCGCGAGAGCGTCGAGCCGAGGTCGTCGCGCTTCTCGAAGAGCTCCATCTCGCGCAGGAGCGCCTCGATGCGCGCCTCGTCCACGTCCACGCGGTAGGCGAGCGCCGCGAACCGCAGGTGCTCCGAGACCGTGAGGAGGTCGAACGGGTGCGGCGTGTCCGGGACGTACGCGAGCTCGCGCTTCGCCGCGACCGCGTCGCGCACGAGGTCGTGGCCGGCGACGCGCAGCGTCCCCGCGTCCGGCTTGAGGATCCCGGCGAGGGCGCGCAGGGTGCTCGTCTTGCCGGCGCCGTTCGGGCCGACGAGCCCGACGATCTCGCCGGGCCGCACCTCGAACGAGAGGTCGGTCACCGCCACGGTGTCGCCGTACGACTTCGAGAACCCGGCGACCTCGATCATCGTGGCCCTCCCGGGCGCGCCGCGCGGCCCGCCCGGAGAGAGGGTACGGGCCCGTCGGCCCCCCGCCACGGGGGACGCGGCCCCCTCCCGGGACCGCGGGGCCCGGCGGCCGTCAGGGCCCGAGGAACCAGAGGGACGCCGTGCTGTCCGTCCGGACGAAGTCGAGGAGGCGCTGCGCGACCTTCGCCTGCCCGGCCGCGGACGGGTGGGTCCCGTCGGCCGCAAGGTCGGCGCAGGCCCACGTCAGGCCGTCCGAACGCGGCGTCGTGCCGTCGGCCCAGAGATAGGGACCCCACGCGATCCACGGCGCGACGACGGTCCCCTGCGTCGCGTCGAACGCGAGGCCCGGATCGCCGGTGATCTGGTCGAGGATCACCTTCTTCACCGCGAACCCGCTCTGGTACGCGTACGGCTCGGGATTGAGGTTCGTCGTCGCGTACCCGGCGTAGATCCGGCTCGACAGGTACGCGAGCACGAGGTTCGGGTAGCGGGCCTTCGCCGCGCGGAGCGTCTGCGCCAGCGCCGTCGCGAGCACGTCGGCGTCCTGCGGGAACGCGCCGGTGGGCGACTTCACGGCCAGTTTCAGCCACGCGACGGCGACCTGCGCCCCGGTCACGCCGGCGGCGGCGAGCCGGGCGTCGAGGGTCGTCCACACGGCGTTCGACGGATCGGACCACGCGTCCGCCGCCTGCCCGCCCTGCGCGCCGTCCACGAGCACGAGCCGCGGGTCGCGCCCCGGCTCGGCCGCCGCGAGCGGGAGGAAGGCGGCGAACTCCTGCGTCGTGTTCGACATCCCGAGCGACACGAACACGTACTTCCCCGACGGCGACGGCACGCCCGCGGCGTCGCGCGGCCCGATCGCGGACGCGATCGCGAGCCCCGCGGCCTCGTGCGCGGCGGGCCGCGTGTTCGAGCCGCCGCAGTAGAGCCCGCCCGTCCGGCCGAGGTAGGTGCCGGGGCCGAGGTCGTCGAGCGGGACGAGCCCGCGCGACGTACACGCGCATCCGCCCGCGCACGGCGTCATCGACGGAGGGCCGACCGCGGGGCCGGAGAGGTCGAGGGCGACGCACGCCGGCGCCGGGTCGGGCGAAGGGTCGGGCGGGGGATCGCCGCCCGGCGCCCCCCCACCGCCCGCGCCCGCGCCGCCACCGGCCCGCCCCCGCCGCACGCGGTCACGAGGAGCGCGACGCACGCCGCGCGCGCGACGGCGCGCGCCACCGACCCGATCCGCTGCCACGTCCGGCGACGCATAGGACCTCCGCGATCCCTGCGCCGGCATAGCCCGACCGCGCGCGGACCGGGACGCCCGGGCCCCGTCGTCAGGAATCCGCAAGGCGCCCGGGGCAGGCTCGGGTGTCCCCTGGAGCCTCCCCATGCGCCGCTGCCGCCGGACGGGCCTCGCGGTCCTCGCGCTGACGATCGCCCCCTTCGCCCTGCCGACGCCGCGCGACGTCGCGAGCGCCGGCCCCGGCGGCGAACCGACCGCCGGACCGTGGGTGCACCGCGTCGTCAGCGCGAGCAGCGCCGACGGGCTGACGTGGACGCGCGACGAGGGCGTGCGCTGGGCCCACGCGTCGGTGCCGTGCGCCGTCGCCGACGGCGACCGCGTGCTCCTCTACGCGGTGGACGCCGACCGCGGGCCGGGCCGCCGCGAGTCCACCGGCCTGCGCGTCTCGACGGACGGGCTCGCGTTCACGCCGGCGCCGTTCGCGGTCGAGGGCCTGCCGACCGCGAAGGCGCTCGACCCGTGCGTGGTGCGCGTCGGCCCCGGCGCGTTCCGCCTCTACTACCTCGCGTCCGACGCCGGCGGCGACCCCGCGGCGACGCGCGGCGACCACGAGATCCACGTGGCGCTCTCGGACGACGGCGTGCGGTTCCGCGAGGCCGGCGTCGCGCTGCGGCGACCGGCGCTCGTCGACCCCGACGTGTTCCGCGTCGGCGACCGGTGGCTCTGCTACGTGTTCGCGCGCGGCCGCACCGAGATCGCGACGTCGGCCGACGGGCTCGGGTTCACGTACGACCGCGACCTCGACCTCGAGGGCTACGGCACCGTCGCGCCCGTGGCGCTCGACGACGGCCGCCTGCGGCTGTACGCGTTCGAGCAGGGCAAGGCGGCCGGGAACGCGATCGTGTCGTTCGTGTCGTCGGACGGGCTCGCGTGGACGCGCGAGGCCGGCGTGCGGCTGCAGGCGGGCGACGACGAGCAGCTGACCGACCCGTGGGTCGTGCGCTGGAAGGGCGGCTGGCGGATGTACCTCAAGACCGAGCCGCGCCGCGCGGACCGCCGCGGACCGCAGGGACCGCGCGACGGCGGCCCGCCGCGAGGGGACGCGAGGCCCGGTGCGCCGCGCGGCGACGCGCCGCCGTTCGACGGCGCGGGGCGCCCGAACCGCGACCGGCCGGGCCCGTGGGACAGCGACGTCCGCGTGGCGCGCGTCGCGCGCGACGGCGCCGTGACGCCGCTCGCGACGTTCCCGCGCGCGGGGGTCGTGTCGCTCGCGCGCCTTCCGGACGGGCGGATCCTGGCCGCGCACCAGCACTTCCCCGAGGACGACGACGCCGCGTTCGACCGGGTCGCCGTGCGGACGTCGGCCGACGACGGCGCGACGTTCTCCGCGCCGACGGTGATCCGCGTCGAGGGCCTGCCCGAGGGGATGCGCTTCCCGTTCGACCCGACGCTCGTGCCGCTCCCCGACGGGCGCGTGCGCCTCTACTTCACGTCGGTGCCCCTGCGGCCGCGGCCGGGCGCCGCGACGCCGCCCGCCATCCACTCCGCCGTGTCGAAGGACGGCGTGGCGTACGTCGTCGAGCCGGGCGTGCGGTTCGCGGTCGAGGGCCGCGCCGTCGTGGACTGCGCGGTGGTGCTCCACCGCGGCGTGTTCCACCTGTACGCGCCCGACGGCGGGACGGGGACGCCGCGGCCCGGCGCGCCGATGCCGCCGGAGGCCGACCGGCCGCGCCCGGGCGTCGGGTACCACGCGACGAGCGCGGACGGCCTCGCCTTCACGCGACAGGCGGACGTGCACGTCGAGGGGCGCGGACGGTGGCTCGGCAACGCGCAGTCCGACGGCACGACGATCACGTTCCTCGGGACGGACGAACGCGGCCTCTGGGCGGCGACGAGCGCCGACGGCGCGACCTGGTCGGCGCCGACGACGTGGACCGGCGTCGGCGTGGCCGACCCGGGCCTCGTGCGCCGACGCGACGGCGCCTGGCTCGTCGCGGGCACCGGCCCGCCGCGCCGCGACGGCGGCGAGGCCCGGCCCGAGGGCCGCGAGGGTCCGACGCGACCGCCCGAGCCCGGCCGTCCGGGCGCGCCGGACGCGCCCGATGAGCCCGAGCCGCCCGCGCGGCCCCCGCGCTGAGCGGGTTCTCGGGCGATTCGGGCCCCGAGCACCGGGCGAAGGCGATCGCTTCACCGCCCCGGACCGGCGCGGTCAGCGTCGCCAGCGGAGCGTCCACGTCGTGACGCGGCCCGCGCGCACGACGAGGGTCGTGGGCGGCAGCGGCACGGCCCCGAGGCGCGCCTCGAGCACGACCTCGCCCGGCGGGAAGGGCCCGAGCATCGTCCCGGGCGCCACGCCGACCGTGAACGCGGCGGTCGGCGCGGCGCCCTCGTTCGGGTTCGGCACGGGGCGGCCGCTGGGCCGCATCCCGCCCACCGAGAGCAGCGGCAGGCCGTCGGCGCGACGCACGGCGAGGGTGCCGAGCCCGCTCTCGGGGTTCGGGTCCGGCACGACGGCGACGTAGCCCCCGCGCTCGACGTCGGGGCGCCAGTCGCCGCCCGACGGCGGCGGGCCGGGCCGGCTCACGAGGTCGCCCGCCACGAGCCAGACGCCCGTCGCGCGCCGCCAGCCGGGCCCGAGCAGGTCGCGCGGCGGCTTCGGCGTCTCCTGTCGCACCTCGGGGCCGCCGTCGGAGGCGCGCGGGTCGCCGCCCTCGGCGAGGAATCCCGCGCCGCCCCACGCGACCGCGAGGAGCGGCCCCGCGCCCGCGGGCACCCGCGTGAGGTCGAGCGGCAGCCCCGCCTCGTCGCCGGCGGACGGGTCGTGACGGAGCAGGACCGTCGTCTCGACGGTGCTGCCGGGCCCGCCGACCGTCGCGGTCGCCTCGCCGGGCACGATCCCGGGCCCCGACCACGCGACGCGCGCGACGCCGGGCGCGCACCGCTGCTGCGAGCCCGGGACGCCCCCGCCCGCGAGGTCGACGTCGAGGTCCTCGTCGCGTGCGCCCCGACCGCCCGGGAGCGTGAAGCGCAGCCGCGCGCGCAGCCGCGGCGCGGGCCACGGCGTCGGCTCGAGCCGGACCACGAGGTTCCACGCGCCGAGCCCCTCGCGCACGAGCCGCACCTCGCCGCCGCCGCGCACGGTCGCGGGCGTCGGCACGAACCGCTCGTCGCCCGCGTTCATCATCATGGTGGCCTTCGACCCGCCGAAGTCCATCTCGAGGAGGCGGTAGACGTCGCCCTCGACGTCGTACGACGCGTTCGTCGGCAGCGGCGGCGACGTGGCGCGCCCCGGCACGCTCTCGAGCGAGGCCTCGACGACGTCCCACGGCCGCTCGCCGCGCCCCGGGAACGAGCGGGCCGGGCCGTCCCCGCGCGGCACGAAGCGCAGCCCGCCGCGCACGCCCGACGCGGCGCCGTCGGCCTGCCCGGGCTCGCCCTCGGCGATGACGGTGACGGGCGCGCAGGGCGGCAACGCGACGTCCACGCGCACCGGCGAGCCGCCCTCCACGCGCACCTCCTCGACGAGCACGAACGCGCCCGGCCACGTGACGCCCACGTCGTAGCGGCCCACGGCCGGCACGCGCAGCCGCGCGGGCGCGCCGACGGTCACCGCCACGTGCGCGACGCCAAGCTCCGCGTCGGCGCCGGACGCGCCCGCGGGCAGCGCGTAGGCGGTGCCCTTCCAGTCGTCCGGCACGCCGGCCGCGCCGCGCACGACCACCTCGACGACGGGCAGCTCGTCGCCGAGCGCGTCGCCGCTCGGGTCGACGACGGCCCGCCCGTCGCGCGCGTCGGCGGCGCGCGCCGCGCCGTCGCGGGCCGCGGCGTCGGCCGACGCGCGGCCCTTCCCGAGGGACGCGAGGCCCGGTGCGTCGCCGTCGCGCGCCGCCGGCCGGGCCTCGCGTGCGTCGCGCGCGACCGCGTCGTCGGACGGCGCGACGTCGCCCGGCGCGCGGACGACGAGGTAGGTGAGGAGCGCGCCGAAGAGGGCGCCGACGGCGAACGCGACGGGGACCGCGCGACGGGACATCCCCGCAGCGTACGCGAGGGCCGGTCTCGCCGCCGTCACGGGGCCCGGACGTGGGTCCCTCCCGATGTGAGCGGATCTCATGCGGGGCTCACGGGGGTCTCATGGCCCGCGACTAGGGTGCCCCGCGGTTTCGACGAAGGCGTCGCAGACCCCGTCGGTCGGTCCGAGGAGCGGACGCCGGCGCGGCCTCGGCGCGAAACGGAGGTCCCCATGTCCATCCGCGTCCGTTCGAAGTGCCTCTTCCCCGCGCTGCTGCTCGCGAGCGCCCCGTGGCTCTCGGCGTGCGGCGGCGGCGGCGCCACGGCCGAGGCGGCCGTCACGCCGGTCGAGGAGCCGCCGGTCGAGGTGCCCCCCGTCGACCCGACGCCGCCGGTCGTGGACTCGCCGCTCGACACCCAGCTCGCGGGGCTGGCGGCGCAGGCCGGCGCCGGGCCCATGGCCGCGCCGGCGCCGCAGGACCCCGACCTCGTGACGCTCGGGCAGGCGCTGTTCTTCGACCGCGTGCTCTCCGGCAACCGCGACATCAGCTGCTACACCTGCCACGACGTCGACTTCGCGGCCGGGGACGGGCTGTCGGTGTCCATCGGGACCGGCGGCCTCGGCAAGGGCGCCGACCGCGTCCTCGACCGCGGCCGGCTCATCGCGCGCAACGCGCCGTCGCTGCTCCGCATCGCGGGCCAGCCCGCGATGTTCTGGGACAGCCGCGTGCTGCGGCGCCCCGACGGCACGCTCGTGACCCCGTCGGCGGTCCTCAACGGGCCGGTGCCGACCGCGGCCACGATCGCGGCCCGGCTCGGGAGCGCGCTGGCGGCCCAGGCGCTGTTCCCGCTGCTCTCGCACGACGAGATGCGCGGGCAGCCCGGCGAGAACGAGCTCGCCGACGCGCCGACCGACCTCGAGGCGTGGGCGCGGGTCATGCGCCGGCTCGTCGGCACCGACGACGGCGCGGAACCGGGCATCGCCGGGTACCGGCAGCTGTTCGCGCTGGCGTTCCCGGAGGTCGTGCGCTGGAGCGACTACGACGTCGGGCACGTGGCGCAGGCGATCGCGGCCTTCGAGGTCGCGGCGTTCGACACGCGGGGCGCGCCGTTCGACGCGTTCCTCGCCGGCACCCGCGCCGCGCTGACCGACGCCGAGAAGCGCGGCGGCGTCCTCTTCTTCGGCCGCGCGGGGTGCGCGGCCTGCCACCGCGGGCCCGCGCTGACGGACGGCCAGCACCACGCCATCGGCGTGCCGCAGGTCGGCCCCGGGCACGACTTCGCGCTCGAGGACACCGGCCGCGCGTTCATCACCGGCGACCCCGCGGACGCCTACCGCTTCCGCACGCCGGGCCTGCGCAACGTGGCGCTCACCGGCCCGTTCATGCACGACGGCGCGTACACCACGCTCGGCGCGGCGATCCGGCACTACCGCAACCCGCGGCAGAGCCTCTTCGCCTACGACGCGAGCCAGCTCGCGCCGGCGATCCGGTCGCTCGTCGACACCGACCCGCTGCGCCAGGACGCCCGCGCCCGGGCCATCGACGGGCGGGTCCGCGGCGGCGTGCGGCTCGACGACGCCGAGGTCGCCGACCTCGAGGCGTTCCTCGGCAGCCTGACCGACACCGCGGCCCTCGACCTGTCGGCCGCGGAACCGGAGACCGTCCCGAGCGGCCTCCCCATCGACGACTGACGTCGTCCGCCCCGTGGGCCCGGGCCGCGCGCCCGGGCCCGCGGGGACCCGCTCACTTCACGACGGAGCGGCGCAGGAGGCGGTGCGGCGGCACGGGGTCCTTCGGCGCGTCCATCGGGACCGCCGTGCGCTCGTCGCCGGCCTGGTGGTCGATCCAGAGGTCCACCGGACGGATCACCGCGAGCGCGTCGTCGTGGCCCACGATCAGCTGGACCTGCAGGTGCGACCGGTCGACGCGGTACCAGGTCGTGCCCTGACGACGCCACATCGTCTCGCGGCGCCACGCGCTCGACGGGATCCGCGTCGCGAGCACCACCGCGTCGGGCTGCAGGCGTTTCCACGCGGCGGCGGCCTCGGCCTCGAGCGCCGCGCGGTCCGCGCCGGCGTACCCGTCCGGCGGGAGGACGTTGGCCTCGACGATCTTCGCCGCGAGCGACGCCTGGGTCTTCGCGAGCTCGGCCTTCGCCTGCTCGAGGCGCGCCGCCGCGGCCTCCCCCGCCTTCGGATCGAGGGCCGCGAGCAACGCGACCTCGCCCGCGACGACGTCCACCTGCTGCGGGATGCCGCCGCCGAAGAACGCGGGCTTCTCCTCCTTCACCGCGGTCTCGACGAGCCGCGCGAGGGCCGCGAACGCCGCGTCCACCGCGGGCGGCGCCGCCTGCCGCTGCGCGTCCGCGGCAGCGCCGAACCTCGCGAGCGCGTCGCCGCAGAACCGCGCCGCGCCCTCGACGCGCCGCCCGGCCTCGGTCCGCTGCCGCACGAACGCCGCGTACGCCTGCACGAGCCGCGCGTGCTCCGCGACCGCGGCCGGGTGCTCGCCGACGAGCACGGCCGCGCGCCGCCGGTCGCCGCCGAACGTGTTCGCGGGGTCGCCGAACATCTGCCCGAGCTCCTGCAGGCGACGGACGTCGGCGTCGAGGGTCGGCCAGGTGGCGGGGTTCACGAGCGCCTGGAGGCGTTCGTGCGTCGGCTTCAGCTTCGCCTCGGAGGTCGCGAGCGACGCGAGGCCCGCCGCGAGCTCGTCGAGCGCCGCCTGGACGCCCGCCCCGTCGGCCGGGAGCGGATCGAGGTGGGTATGCGCCTGCGCCGCGCGCTCGCGGGCCTTCGCCACGGTGTTCATCGCCGCCGCGACGCGACGGTGGTCGAGCGCGTCGGGGTCGGCGGCGGCCGCGACCTCCTTCACGACCTCGTCCACCGCCGCGGCGAGCCCCACCACCTCGCGGACGTGGAACGAGCCGTCGGCGAGCGCCTTCGCCTGGACGGGGTCGAGCTTCGTGCCCGTCCCCGTCGCGGGGGCGGCGGGCGCCGCGCCCATGCGGGCCTCGAGGGCCGCGATCGCCGCGGCCGCGGCGTCGAGCCGTGCCACAAGGGCCGCGACGTCGGCGTGATCGGCGGGCAACGCGCGCAGCGCCTCGCGGACCTGGGGCACGAGGCTCGCCGGCGACGCGAGCCGGGTCTGCACCAGCCGCGCCTTCGCGGGCTGGATCCGGCCGTCGCCCGGGCCCGCGGCCTGCTGCGCGAGCGTCACGTTCGTCTCGATCTGCTTCACCGACGACGCGAGCGCGGCGAGCCGCTGCTGCTGCGCCGCGTCGAGGTCGCCGGCGCGCGCCGGCGGCGGGCACGCGACGAGGCCCGTCGCGACGACGAGCAGGAACGCGGCCACGCGGCGGACGGCGGGGCGGCGCGACGGGCGGATGCGGGCCTCGGGAGCCATGGTCACCTCGGCGGGCGACGATACCGGCCGGGCGGCGATCGGGCACGCCCCGCGGCGGAGGGCCCCGCGGCCCGGCCCCGTTCAGGCGTGCGCGTCCATCTCGCGCAGGCGGCGCGCGAGGCCGCGCATCACCTGCAGCGCGAAGCCGGGCGTGTCCTGGATCATCCGCACGAACCGATGTTCGTCGACGGGCACGACCCGGACGTCGGTGACGGCGGTCGCCGTGGCGCTCCGCGGCGCGTGGTCGATCAGCGCCATCTCGCCGAAGAACCCGCCGGGGCCCACCCGCTCGAGGACGTGGTCGCCGACCGCGATCGCGACCTCGCCCTCCTGGACGACGAACATGCGGTCGCCGGGCGTGCCCTGGCGGAGCAGGGTCGTGCCGGCGGGGTAGGTCTCGACGTCGCGCGCGTGGCGGAAGAGGTCCATGGCGCGGGAGCGTCCCCGGCGAACGTCAGGGGCGCGTAAAGACGCCCCGCCCGAACCGCCCCCGGGGACCGCGAGGCCCGGCGCGCCGCGGTACCGTCGGGGGATGCGCCTCCTCCGCGTCGCCCTGCCGTCGGCCCTCCTCCTCCTCGCCGCGTGCGCCGCCGGGCGCGGGGGCGGTCGCGCGGCCGCCGGCGCGCGCGCGACCCTCGACGTCGCGGGCACGCCGCGTTCGTACCGGCTCCACGTGCCCGCGGGCCTCGACCCGGCGCGGCCGGTCCCGCTGCTGCTCGTCTTCCACGGGGCGGGCAGCGACGCCGACGACGTCGCGCGGGGCAGCGGCTTCGACGCGCTCGCCGGCGCGGTCCCGATGGTCGTCGCCTACCCGGAGGCCCTCGACGGCCGCTTCGACGTCGCGGGCGCCGGCTCGGCCGACCTGCGGTTCGTGGACGCGCTGCTCGCCGCGCTCCGCGCGCGGCAGGCGATCGACCCGCGGCGCGTGTTCGCGTCGGGGTTCTCGAACGGCGCCGCGTTCTGCTACCGGCTCGCCGCGTCGCGGCCCGGGTTGCTCGCGGCGATCGCGCCGGTCGCGGGGTACCTGCCGCCGGTCGCCGCGACGGGCGAGGCGGTGCCCCTCCTCCACGTGCACGGCAGCGCGGACCGCCGCGTCGCCGCGCCGGCCCTAACGGGCGGACCGGCGGACCCCGTCGCGACGTGGGCCCGGCGCAACGGCGCGACCCGAGGCCCGGTCGTCGCCGACGTCCCCGGGATGGACGGCCTCACGGTACGGAGCGCGGCGTACGCCGGGAGCGGCCCGCGGGCCGACGCGACGCTCTGGCTCGTCGAGGGCGAGGACCACGCCTGGCCGGGCGGACCCGGCGGCCCCGTCTCGCGCGGCCTCCTCGACTTCTTCCGCGCCCACCCGCGCTGACGCCGGCGGCCGCCGCGCGCCCGACGTTTGCATCGGACCGACCGGAATGGGACCTTCCCGGTCCCATGAGCACCCCCGACGTCGGCCCGATCCTCCAGACCGCGTTCTCCTTCTGGTCGTCCAAGGTCCTCCTGACCGCCGTCGAGCTCGGCGTGTTCGGCCACCTGCGCGACCGCAAGCTCTCCGCCGACGAGCTGGGCGAGGCGATCGGCATCCATCCCCGCGGCCGCCTCGACTTCTTCGACGCGCTCGTCGCCATGGGCTTCCTCGCCCGCGAGGGCGACGGCGCGGCGGGTCGCTACCACAACACCGACGCCGGCGCGCTCTACCTCGACCGCGCGAGCCCGCGCTACGTCGGCGGCATCCTCGAGATGCTCAACGCGCGGCTCTTTCGGTTCTGGCACGACCTGCCCGACGCGCTGCGCACGGGCAAGCCGCAGAACGAGGTGAAGCACGGCCGCAAGGGCATCTTCGAGGAGCTCTACGCCGAGCTGCCGAAGCTCGAGCAGTTCATGGGCGCGATGACGGGCCTCTCGCGCATCAACTTCGAGGCCCTGGCCGCCAAGGTCGACTTCTCGCGGTGGAAGACGCTCTGCGACGTCGGCGGCGCCACGGGCCTGCTCTGCGTCGAGGTCGCGAAGCGCCACCCCCACCTCTCGCTCACGTCGTTCGACCTGCCGCCGGTGGAGCCCATCGCGAGGAAGGCGATCGCCGCCGCGGGCCTGTCGTCGCGCATCGCGACGGCGTCGGGCGACTTCTTCAAGGACCCGCTCCCGAAGGCGGACGTCCTCACCATGGGGATGATCCTCCACGACTGGAACCTCGAGAAGAAGATGCACCTGATCCGGTCGGCCCACGCCGCGCTCCCGCCGGGCGGCGCGCTGATCGCGATCGAGGCCCTCATCGACGACCGCCGCCGCGAGAACGTCTTCGGCCTCCTCATGTCGCTGAACATGCTCATCGAGTTCGGCGACGCCTTCGACTACTCGGGCGCCGACTTCCGCCGCTGGTGCGGCGAGGTCGGGTTCCGCCGCTTCGACCAGGTCCACCTCGCGGGCGCCGCCAGCGCCGCCATCGCCTACAAGTAGGCAGGCGCCGTCGCGCCGAGCGCGTCGGCCCCGCCGGAGCCCGCCGTGTCCCTCCCCCGCCTGCTCGCGCGCCTCGCGGCGCCTTTCCGCCGGCGCGCGCGGACCGCGCGGTTCGAGGTGGTCTTCCTCCGACGGCCGGCGGGCCTCGCGTTCGACGCGGTGACCGCGGCCCGGGACGCGGCGGTCGGCGCGGGGGCGGCGTGGTGGGAGGTGCTCCAGCCCGCGTCGTTCGTCGCGTGGTTCCTCGCGGACGCCGACGGCCCGACCCGCGCGGCCGCGTGCGCCGACGCCTGGCGGGCGCTCGCGGCGGCGCGGGGCGACCTCGACGGCGCGACGGTGACGGCGACCCGCGGCGACCTCGTGGCGCGGTTCGACGCGTCGGGGCGCGTCGTCGCGAGGCCCGTGGGCGAGGCGAGCGTCGCGCCGCGCGGGGCGTAGCCCGGTCGAGGGCGCGGGACCGCGAGGCCCGGTGCGCGGCGTCAGGCCCGCAGCCGGCGCGCGAGCGCGGCGGCGAGGCGCGCGGCCGCGGTCGGGGCGTGGCCGAGGTAGAGGTAGGGCTCGATCAGCTCGAGCTCCATGAGCCAGAGGCGCCCGCCCCGGACCACGCCGTCGACCCGCGCGTAGAGCCCCGCGTCGGGCGCCGCCGCGAGCGCCGCCGCCGCCTGCGCGACGAGCGCCGGCGACGCCTCGACCGGCGTCTCGCGGCCGCCGTGGGTCCACTGCACGCGGAAGTCGCCGGCCTTCGCCTCCTTGCGGACCGCGTGGCTGAACGTGCCGTCCACGAAGACGAACGACAGCTCGCCGTCCGCGACGACCTCGGGCAGGAACGGCTGCACCATCCATCCCGCGCCCCCGGACGGCGGGAGCGCCGGGAGCGACGTCGCGGCGAGGTCGGCGCGCGCGAGGCGCAGCGTGCGCCACGCGCCCGCGGAGACGGTCGGCTTCGCGACGACCTCGTCCCACCCCGCGGCGGCGACGCGCGCGGCGAGCTCGGCGGGCGCGGGCGGCGCGTCGAACCAGAGCGTCGGGACCGTCGCGACGCCGCGCGCCTCGAGCGCGCGGAGGTAGCGTTTGTCGGCGTTCCAGCGGACGAGCGCGGGGTCGTTCCAGCACCGGACGCCCGCGCGGGCGAGCCCGTCGAGCACCGCGAGGAACGCGGGCGACGCGAGGAAGTAGTCCCAGGGCGAGCGGAGGAGCACGCCGTCGAAGCGCGGCCACCGGGCCTCGCGGTCCCAGACGACGGGTTCGGCGTCGAGGCCGACGGCCTCGAGCGCGGGCAGCAGGCGACGGTCGTCGTCGCAGAGGTCGGGGTACTCCGCGCACGTGACGACGGCGAGACGGGGACGCATGGCCGCCAGCGTACGCGGCGCGGCCCGGGCGCGGCGCGGCCGGCGCCGGCGGGTCACGCGCGCGGGAGGTCGGCGAGCGCGGCGTCGAGCGCCGCGTCGAGGCGGGCGGGATCGCGGGCGGTGCGGAGCGCGGCGCGGTAGCGAGCCGCGACGTCGCGGAGCTCGTCGAGCGGGCGGCGGAGGGCCGCGAGGAGGGCGAGCACGCCCGAGGGCGCTCGCACGAGGTCGTCCCCGACGACGGCGGCGAGCGAGCCCGGGACGTCGCCGAGCGGGACGCAGCCGGCGTAGGCGCACTCGACGTACTTCATGAGCTCGACGCCGTGGCGCGAGCCGTCCACGAAGAAGTGCGTGTGGCGGGCGGCGTACGGCACGAACCGCGGGCCGAGCACGTCGTGCCGCGCCGGGCGGCCGAGGTCGGGGTAGCCGGGGTGCGGGAGGCGCGCGACGAGCAGGCGCGCGACCGGGTCGAGGCGGCGGCGGCGCACCCAGCGGCCGCGGGCGGGGTAGAGGCGCGCGTCGTGTTTCCCGGCGAGGAACAGGCGCCGGGAGCGGTCCTCGAGGGGGACGTCGACCTCGCGGCGCGCGTCGTACGGGAACGGCGCGCGGAGGACGCGCGAGCGGCGGAGGCCGGCCGCGAGGTCGCGGAGCGGGCCGGCGGGGTCGTAGACCGAGAGGAAGTGGACGCCCGGGTGGTCGGCCTTCCCGAGCAGGAAGCGGACGCCCGCGTCGCGCGAGTGCGGCATCTCGGGGTCGCTCCACTTGAAGAGGAGCGGGGGGCGACGGTCCGCGGGCCGCGCGAGGAAGCGGTCGAGGTGCGCGACGTCGGCGGCGTCGAGGCGGTTCTCGACGATCGCGGCGTCGCAGGGCGTCGCGTCGAGCTCGTCGACCCGGCGCACCGGCCAGCCGTAGGCCTCCGCGAACGGCGGCCCGGAGCCGGGGTAGATGACGCGGTCCCACGGGAACGCGCGGGAGACGAAGAACACCTTCCTCATGGCGCGCGCGACCTCGCGCGCATCGTACCGCGGCGCGCCCCGCCCCCCCGCGGGGCGCGCCGCGAGGCGCGTCAGTTCGCGAGCGCGCCCTGCGTGATCCAGTCGAGGATCTTCTGGTAGTCCGCGTCGGAGGTGCTCGAGAAGAACTTGCCGCCGCCGTGGGAGACGCCGCTGCCCGTCAGCGGCTTGGTCAGGACGAGGCTCGACGACGGGGTCGTCGTGTTGACGCGCCCGGCGAGGAGGGCGTTGCGCGAGGCCGTGACGCTGCCCGAGAGCGAGAGGCCGCCGGAGCTGCCGTGGCACCCCGTGCACCCGCGCGACGTCCAGATCGGCGCGACGTCGGTGGCGTACGAGACGTTCGTCGGGGGCGGCGGCGGCGGGGGGACGACGGCGCCGAGGGTCTGCGCGTAGGCGAGGATCGCGGCCTGCTGCGAGTGCGACAGGCCCGCCGTCTCCATGGAGGGCATCGCGGTGCCGGGGACGCCCCAGCGGATGTGGTGGAGCACCTGCCACGGGTCCGCGTCGGCGCGGTCGCCGACGTCCTGGCCCGCGCCGAGGTCGAGGGAGGCGCCGTTGGCGCCGTGGCACGACGCGCAGCGGGACGCGTACAACGTGGCGCCGGCGGTCGCGTCGCCGAGGGCCGCGCCCGTCGAGGCGTTGATCCACGGGCTGGGGTCGAGCGCGCCGCTCTTCACGAACGCCACCGCGTCCCAGAGGTCGTCCGCGGTGAGGACCGCGGCGAAGTCGTGGGCGCTGGCCGCGCCCTCGATCGCGGCGTACACCGTCGCGGCCGTGTCGCCCGCGGCCGCGAGCACGCCGCCGATGCCGGTGTAGTGCGCGCCCGTCGCGTTGACGCCGGTGACGCCCTTGTAGTCCCACCCGTGGCACTCCGCGCACCGCCACGTGATCGCGCCGGTCTGCGTGCCGACGAGGGGATAGGCGAGGTGGGTGCCGGACGGCGGGTTCGCGCCCGTGACCTCCCACCACGTGTCGTAGAGCTGCGCGCCGCGCGCGACGCTCGCGGTGGCGGGCACGCCCGTCCCGCCGCCGCCTCCCCCGTCGTCGTCCTCGCCGTCCCCGCCGCCGCCGCCGCACGCGGTCAACGCGAGGGGCACGGCGAGGGCGATCACCACGAGCACCCGCGCGAGACGCGGAGCCGCGGCGAGAGGAGGAGAACCGATCGGCGGCGAGGAACGGACCATGGACGGGCTCCAGCAGGCCCACCCGACACCCGTAGGGCAGAGACGCAGGGTCGCGAACGGATACGCGTCGCAACGTGCAACAGTTCCGCTGCAAATCGAGACGGCGAACGGGTTTGCGGCGCCGGACGTATCCACGGCGGCAGGGGGTGACTCTGCGCTGGGGGCCGTTCCGCCGGTGGGGGCACGGGCGGGCGGCCTCGCGCGAGGTCCGTCATGTCGCATCCGAACTCCCCCCACGCCCGCGGGGCCGTCCGCCGCGTGCGCGCCGTCCTCTCCGCCGTCGTGTGCGCGGCGCTCGTCGCCGGGTGCGGCGGCGGGGGCGGCGGGGGCGGAGGCGACGCCGGAGGCGGCGGCGACGGCGGGACCGGCGGCGGCGGCTCGAGCGGCAGCGGCGTGCCCGAGCAGCCGCCCTACCACGTGTTCGCGTCGGCCGCCGACGCGGTGTCGTGGGTGAACGGCGAGTACACGACGTTCGGGCACCTGCCGCCGCACACGACGCTGTGCGCGCAGGTGATCGTGCGCGACGACGGCGGCTCGCCCTCGGTCCTCGACCCGGCGACGGTGGACGTCACGTACGAGGCGGTCGCGGACGCGACGGGCTCGATCAACTCGCGCAGCGTCGGGAAGACCGACCTGTGGTCGCTGCGGCCCGGCCTCCCCTTCGGCACGACGCTCGTGCCCGGACAGGGCCTGCGGGGGCTGACGATGCCCGGCGACGCGGTGCCGGCGGGCCCGCAGCCCATGGCGTGGGCGTCCGCGCGCGGCCGCTTCGAGGCCGACGGCCTGCCGCTCTTCCCCGTCGACGACGCCGGGCTGCCGAACGAACGGGCGACCTTCCGCGTGACCGCGCGCTCGAAGGCGAGCGGCGCGACGCTGGGCCACGCGGACGTCGTCGTCGCGGTGTCGTCGAAGCACGGCTGCGTCGGCTGCCACGTGACGGGCGGCGCGGCGGCGGGCCGCCCCGACGTGACGTGGTCGACGGACCCGGACCGAGACCGCCAGGCGAAGCAGAACATCCTGCGCGTCCACGACCTGAAGCACGGCACCCAGTTCGCGGCGCCGGGCGCGGCCGTCGCCTGCACCGTCTGCCACGACACGCGCGCGAACCGCGTCGCGGCGCTCGGCAGCAACCCCGGCCTCCCGAGCCTCTCGGTGGCCCTCCACCGGGCGCACGCGGACTTCGTCGCCGACGACGGCGGGGGCGCGTCGTGCGCGGTCTGCCACGCCACCGAGCCGATGGCCGGCGGCGCGATGGCGAAAGCCGGGCTCTCGTGCGGCGCGTGCCACGGCGGCATGCGCGCGGTCGGCGGCAGCACGGTCCTCGCGGCGGGCGGGAGCCTCGACGGCGCCGCCGACGGCGCGACGCGCCGCTCGTGGGTGGACGAGCCGCGCTGCGAGTCGTGCCACACGGGCGACGCCCTCGACCACCTGACCGGCCCGGGCCTCTCGTTCGCGGCCGACGGGCTGCGGCTCAACCGCGCGTTCCGCACGACGGACGCCGCGGCCGCGTCGCCCATCCGCCGCGACGACTCGCGGTTCGGCGCGGGCGCGGGCACGCGCTACAAGGACGCCCGCGGCCACGCGGGCCTCGCGTGCGCGACGTGCCACGGCACCTCGCACGCGGAGTTCGCGACGTCGACGGACCACGCGCTCCCGACGACGCTCCAGGGCCACCCGGGCGCGCTGGTCGAGTGCGACGTCTGCCACGTGGCGGGCAGCCTCCCCCTCACGACGCAAGGCCCGCACGGCCTCCACAACGTCGGCGACCCGCGGTGGGCCGTCGGCGGGCACGCGTCGTTCTACGCCGCCGACCCCGCGGGCTGCCAGGCCTGCCACGGCAAGGACCTCGCGGGCACGCCGCTGTCGCGCGCCGCGGCCGAGCGCGTGCGCGACCTCGGCAACGGCCGCGTGGTGACGATCGCGAAGGGCCAGGCCGTCAGCTGCGGCCTCTGCCACGCGTCGCACGACACGAGCCAGGCGTGGATCTCGGGCGATCACGGCGCGCGGTTCGCGGCCGACCCGGCCGGCTGCGAAGGCTGTCACGGCGCCTCGCTCGAGGGGACCGACCTCTCGCGGACGGCCGCCGACCGCACGTACGACGTCGCGGGCGCGACCGTGACGCTGCCGCGCGGGACGGCGGTCGGTTGCGCGACGTGCCACGTCACGCACGACACGAGCCTCTCCTGGGTGGACGGCACCCACGGCGCGCAGTACCTCGCGAACCGCGCGGGCTGCGCGATGTGCCACGGCCAGGACCTCGCGGGCACGCCGAGCTCGGCGGCCGCCGCGGACCGGACCTACGTCGTGGGCGGCAAGACCTATCAGGTCGCGAAGGGCACGCAGGTGTCGTGCACCACGTGCCACCTCACGCACGAGACGAACCTCGCGTGGGTCGACGGGACGCACGGCGCGAAGTACACGGCGGACCCGACGGCGTGCGCGATGTGCCACGGCCAGGACCTCGCCGGCACGACGGTCACGAAGGCCGCCGCGGCCCGCAGCTACACGGTCGGCGGCAAGACGTACCAGATCGCGGCCGGGACGCAGGTGGGCTGCGCGACCTGCCACGTGCCGCACGCGACGGACACCGCGTGGGTGAGCTCGGGGCACAAGACCGGGTACGTCGACGACCCGACGGGCTGCGCGATGTGCCACGGCCAGGACCTCGCGGGCACGGCGATGTCGAAGGCCGCGGCCGACCGCTCCTACACCGTGTCGGGGAAGACCTACCTGCTGGCCTCGGGCGTGAAGGTCGGGTGCGCCACCTGCCACGTCCCGCACGCGACGACCTCCACGTTCGCGACGACGGGCCACGGGGCCGCCTACGAGAGCGACCCGGCGGCCTGCAAGTCGTGCCACGGCGCGACGCTCGGGGGGACGGTCCTCTCGAAGGCGGCCGCGGCGCGGAGCTACACCGTCGGCAAGCGCACGGTCGCGTTCTCGGCCGGCGAGCAGGTGGCCTGCGCGAAGTGCCACGTCATGCACGCGACGGACTCGACCTTCGCGGGCAGCCACGACTCGTCCTACAAGAACGACAAGGTCTCCTGCCGCATGTGCCACGGCAGCACGCTCGGCGGCACGTCCCTCTCGGTGACCTCCGCCGAGCGGACGATCCGCATCGACGGGCGCAACTACACGATCCCGGCCAACACGAAGGTCGCCTGCGACCGCTGCCACGAGAAGCCATGACCCGAGGAGGGCCCCGGCGGCCGCGGCCGGGGGCCCCGAGGGACGGACGGCCGCCGGGCCTCGCGGTCCCGAGGGGTCGCTGCATCGCTCGACGGGGTGCCGCCGTCTGCGATGCTCCGGCCCGTGAAGAAGCTCCTCCGAGGCATCGCCGAGTTCCGCCGGACCCGCCCCGCGGGGTACGAGGAGACGTTCGCGCGGCTCGCGCTCACGCAGGCGCCCGACGCGCTCCTGATCTGCTGCGCCGACAGCCGCGTCGCGCCGAACGTGTTCGCGTCGGTGGAGCCGGGCGACCTGCTGGTGGTCCGCAACATCGGCAACCTCGTGCCGCGGTACGCCGCCGCGACGGCCGCGACGCGCGCGGGCGCGTCGGTGCCCGCGGCGATCGAGCTCGCCATCGCGGCGATGCACGTGCGCGACGTGGTCGTGTGCGGGCACTCCTCGTGCGCGGCCATGCGGTCGCTGTACGCGGGCGAGCCCCACGAGCACGAGCCGCACCTCGCCGCCTGGCTGCGCCACGGCGCGCCGGCGCTCGAGGGGCTCGGCCCGACGCCGCCCGGCGTCGCCCCCTACGACCACCTGTCGCAGCGGAGCGTGCGGCTGCAGCTCGAGAACCTCCGCTCGTACCCGATCGTGCGGGAGGCGGAGGCCGCCGGGAAGCTGCGCCTGAACGCGTGGTGGTTCGACATCGCCCGGGCCGAGGTCCTCGACTTCGACGCGGCGACGGGCCGGTTCGTGCCCCTCGACGAGGCGCGCGTCGAGCGCCTGCTCGCCGAGCGGGGCTGATCGCCGCCGGGGAGCGGCGCGGCCACGCCTCGCCCGCGGGCCGCGCCGGTGTAGCCTCTCCCCCCATGACCACCTGCCCCTGCGGCTCCGGGAAGGACTACGACGTCTGCTGCGGCCCCGTGATCGCGGGCGCGCCCGCGGCCACGGCCGAGGCGCTCATGCGCTCGCGCTACACGGCCTACGTGAAGGGCGAGATCGACCACATCTTCGCGACGTACGACCCGAAGGTCGCGCGCGAGAGCGACCGCGGCGCGACCGAGCGGTGGTCGAAGGAGTCGACGTGGCACGGCCTGAAGATCGTCGCCACGGAGCGCGGCGGGCCCACGGACGACGAAGGCGTGGTCGAGTTCATGGCGAGCCACGCCGAGCGGCGGGGCGGCCCGGTCCTCGTCCACCACGAGCGCGCGCGGTTCGCGCGCGGCGGCGCCGACCGCCGCTGGCTGTACGTCGACGGCGACCTCGTGAAGCCGGCGCCGGTCAAGCGCGAGGAGCGGCCGGGCCGCAACGACCCGTGCTCGTGCGGCAGCGGCAAGAAGTACAAGAAGTGCCACGGGAGCGCGTGAGCCCGCGGCGGGGCGGCCGGACGCCGCGCCCGCGCGCCTGACGACCGCCCGCCGACGCGAGGCCCGTACCGACGCGGCCCCGCCGAGCCGATGGATCCTCCATGGGCTCCACGTCGGACGGGGTGATCCGAGCGCTCGCGCAGGTGCCGCCGTGGGCCTGGACGCTCCCCGTCGCGCTCTGCCTCGCGGTGGGTTTCCGCGCCGGGATCCGGCTCGCGCGCCGGCTGCTCGCGCGGCGCTCGGCCCGCGCCCGCCGCCTCGGCGCCGCGGGCGCGGCGCGCGCCCTCGACCTCCTGCGACGCGCCGGCTTCGCGGTGCTCGCGACCGAGGTCCACCGCGAGGGCGTCGTCGAGCTCGACGGGCGGCCCGAGCGGTTCGTCGTGCGCGCGGACGCCCTGGTCGCCCGGCGCGGGACGGTCTGGGTCGCCGAGGTGAAGGGCGGCGAGGGCTCGGCGTCGGTCCACGACCGGACCACGCGCCGTCAGCTCCTCGAGTACGCCCACGTGTTCGGCGCGGAGGGCGTGCTCCTCGTCGACGCCCGGGGCGGGCGCATCCACGTGGTGCGGTTCCCGCAGACGGTCCCCGGCACGCCCGTCGCCGGCACGCCGACCCGCGCCGAGCGCCGCGCCGGGGCCCGCTGACCCCGCCCCCCCGCCGGGTGGGGAAGAGCCCCGCGCCGATGGCGCCCCGGGGTATGGTGCCCGAGACGTCCCCGCGAGAGGCTCCCGGAACACGCCATGGGTCGGATCTTCGAGAAGCGCAAGGTCACGATGTTCGCGCGCTGGGACCGGCTCGCGAAGCAGTTCGCCCGGATCGCCAAGGACATCGCGATCGCGGTCAAGAAGGGCAGCCCCGACCCCGAGTCGAACCCGGCGCTGCGCCGCGCGATGCAGAACGCCCGCGCCGCGAACATGCCGAAGGACAAGGTCGAGGCGGCGATCCGCCGCGCGTCCGGGCAGGACGCGGTGGACTACCAGGAGATCGTCTACGAGGGCTTCGCCCCCCACGGCGTCGCGGTCCTCGTCGAGGCGGCCACCGACAACCCGACGCGCACCGTCGCCAACGTCCGCTCGCACTTCAAGGAGCACGGCGGCAACCTCGGCAACGTCGGCAGCGTCGCGTTCAACTTCAAGCGCATGGGCGTCTTCCGCCTCGACGCGACGGGGATCGACGCCGACGAGCTCGAGCTCGCGATGATCGACCACGGCCTCGACGAGATGCTCGCGGGCGTCGGCGACAAGGGCGAGGCCCAGCTGGTGCTCCGCTGCGCCTTCGCCGACCTCGGACGCATGCAGCGCGCGGTCGAGGAGCGCGGCCTGCACCCGCTCTCGGCCGGCACCGAGTACGTCTGCCTGAACCACGTCGAGCTCCCCGAGGCCGAGGCGAAGGCCGTCCTCGAGATGATCGACACGCTCGAGCAGGACGACGACGTGCAGCGCGTGTTCCACACGCTCGGCTGATCCCGGACACGCGGGCCCCCGAAGGACGCGGGCCCCGGGGGAAGCGGCCCCGCGCGGGGACCGCGAGGCCCGGCGGCCGACCGCCCGCGGCGCCGCGGGTCCGGTCGGCGCGCGGATCGACCGGTCGGGGCCGATCGCGGCCCCTCCGGCCGTCGGCCGCGGCGTAGCATCCAAGGGGGGACGGCGTCTGGCAGGTCCGGGCGCCGCCCTCCCCGGAGGTCGCCCCATGCGCCCGATCCCGCTCGTCCTGCTCGCCGTCCTCGGCTCCACCCCCCTCGCCGGCTGCGGCGACGACCCGAAGTGGAACGCCGTCAAGAAGGAGGCCGGCGAGACCTGGGACGCGCTCAAGGCCTACGGCGTCGCGCAGCGCGCCAAGGCCGAGACCGGCTTCACCGAGGGCCTCGCGTCGCTCGAGAAGACGTGGGCCGAGACGAAGACGGCCGCCGCCGCCCGGAGCGAGGTCGCCGGTCAGGCCCTCGACGCGCGCTGGAAGGAGCTGAACGAGAAGCTCGCGGCGATGAAGGCGGCGGGCGCCGACAAGTGGGCCGAGGCCCGCGACGAGTTCGTCAAGGCCTACGAGAACCTCAAGAAGGACGTCGCGCCCGCGAAGTGAGACGCGCGCCGGCGGCGGCCCCGCCCGACCGCCTCGACCACGCCCCCGGACCGCCTCGACGCGACCCGGACCGCCGCGATGCGGACCCGGCGCGGGAGCCCCCGCGCCGGGCCCCCGGCGCCGGCGGCCGAGCGGGCCTCGCGGTCCCCCGCCCGGGGGTTGCCCTTCGGCCGCCGGGGCGCGGAACCGGCCGGGCCTCGCGGTCCCGGGGCCTATATCACGCTCCCGTGATATGGTGATGCACCCGTGGCCGCCCCCGTCGCCGACCTCCCCGCCACCCTGAAGCTGCTGTCGGACCCCGTCCGGCTGCGGCTCGTGGTGCTGCTCGCGCGCGCGGAGCTCGCGGTGCAGGAGCTGTGCGCGGTGACGGGGCTCGCGCAGAGCCGCACCAGCAACCACCTCGCGCGGCTCAAGCGCGCGGGGCTCGTGCGCGACCGGCGCGAGGGGACGTGGAGCTTCCACTCGCTGGTGGAGCCGTCCGAGGACGGCCCGCTGACCCCCGAGCTGTTCGCGGCGGTCGTGAAGCCCTCGCTCGACGGCGCGGAGAGCCGGGCCGACGCGAAGGCGCTCGCCGCCGTGCTCGAGCAGCGCCGGCGGCGCAGCCGCGAGGCCCACGACCGCCTCGCCGAACGGTGGGTCGAGGTGGGCGAGGAGTTCGCCCTCGGCACGCTGCGCGCGGAGGTGCTCGCCGAGGCGTGGCCCGCGGGGCCGGTCGTCGCGGACCTCGGGTGCGGCGCGGGGTTCCTGTCGGGCTGGCTCGCCCAGCGCGGCGCGCGCGTCGTCGCGGTGGACCACAGCGAGCGCATGCTCGCGACCGCCCGGCGCAAGGCGGGCGCGCGCGGCGTCGAGTTCCGCCGCGGCGAGCTCGACGCGCTGCCGCTGCGCGACGGCGAGGTGGACGCGGCGTTCAGCAACCTCGTGTGGCACCACCTGCCCGACGTCGCGGCGGCGGCGCGCGAGGTGTTCCGCGTGCTGAAGCCGAGCGGCCCGTTCGTGGTGAGCGACCTGCAGCCCCACGAGGCCGACTTCATGCGCGAGACGATGGGCGACCTGCGGCTCGGGCTCAAGCCCGACCAGGTCGTCGGCGCGCTCGCCCGCGCCGGGTTCGTGGACCTCCGCCACGCGACCGCCGCCGACCGCTACCGCGTGACCTCGCCCGCGGGCGAGGCGCGCGAGCTCCCGATGTTCCTGGTCCACGGGCGCAAGCCCGCGGGACGGCGCTGACCGCGCCGCGCCCGGTCGATCCCGTTTCCCCGCTGCTCCCCCCCACCCGAGAGGCCCCATGACCCCCGAGACGACGACGCCGAAGCCCACGACCCGCAAGCCCGCGAAGGCCGGCGGCCGCAAGGTGCTCACCCCCACCGACTTCAAGGTGCGCGACCTCGCGCTGGCGGAGTTCGGCCGCAAGGAGATCCGCCTCGCCGAGGTCGAGATGCCCGGCCTGATGGCGGTGCGCGCGGAGTTCCGCAAGCAGCAGCCGCTGAAGGGCGCCCGCATCACGGGCTCCCTCCACATGACGATCCAGACCGCCGTGCTGATCGAGACGCTGGTCGAGCTCGGCGCCGAGGTGCGCTGGGCGTCGTGCAACATCTTCAGCACGCAGGACCACGCGGCCGCCGCCGTGGCCGTGGGCCCCGACGGCACCGTCGACGCGCCGCGCGGCGTGCCGGTCTTCGCCTGGAAGGGCGAGACGCTCGAGGAGTACTGGTGGTGCACGGAGCAGGCGCTCTCGTGGCCCGACGCCGACGGCCCGAACATGCTGCTCGACGACGGCGGCGACGCGACCATGATGGTGATGAAGGGCGCGGCGTACGAGAAGGCCGGCAAGGTCCCGGCGACGAAGGCGAGCGACGGCGAGGACTTCATCGAGCTCGTGAAGTGCCTCAAGGCGTCGCTCGCGGCCCGGCCGGGCCGCTTCACGAAGATGCTCCCGGGCATCCGCGGCGTGAGCGAGGAGACGACGACGGGCGTCCACCGCCTCTACCAGCTGCAGGAGGCGGGCGGCCTGCCCTTCCCGGCGATGAACGTGAACGACAGCGTGACGAAGTCGAAGTTCGACAACGTCTACGGCTGCCGCCACTCGCTCGTCGACGGGATCATGCGCGCCACCGACGTGATGCTGTCGGGCAAGGTCGCGGTGGTCTGCGGCTACGGCGACGTCGGCAAGGGGTGCGCGCAGTCGCTGCGCGGCCAGGGCGCCCGCGTCGTGATCACCGAGATCGACCCGATCTGCGCGCTGCAGGCGGCCATGGAGGGCTACCAGGTCCTCACGATCGACGACGTGGTCGGGTACGCCGACCTGTTCGTCACCGCCACCGGCAACCTCAACGTGATCACCGCCGACCACCTCGCGCGGATGAAGAACAACGCGATCGTCGGCAACATCGGCCACTTCGACAACGAGATCGACATGGCCGGCCTCGCGAAGGTGCCCGGCATCCGCCGCGAGAACATCAAGCCGCAGACCGACCGCTGGGTGTTCCCCGACGGCCACGGCGTGATCGTGCTGGCCGAGGGCCGGCTGCTCAACCTCGGCTGCGCCACGGGCCACCCGAGCTTCGTGATGAGCAACAGCTTCACCAACCAGGTGATCGCGCAGATCGAGCTGTTCAACCACCACGAGAAGTACGAGAAGAAGGTCTACACGCTGCCGAAGCACCTCGACGAGAAGGTCGCGCGGCTGCACCTCGAGAAGCTCGGCGTGAAGCTGACGAAGCTCACGAAGAAGCAGGCCGAGTACCTCGGCGTGCCCGCCGAGGGCCCGTACAAGCCCTCGCACTACCGCTACTGACCGTCCGACCCCGGGGGCGCCGCCGCGCGCGGCGCCCCCGGGTACGCTCGTCGCGATGGCGCTCACCCCGAAGCAGTTCGCGACGGCCGACGCCCGCCTCACGCGCCTGCGCGCGCTCGTGCGCGGGCTCCCCGACGTCGACGTGGACCCCGCGGGGCACGGGCACCTCACGTTCCGCGTGCGCGGGAAGGCGTTCGCCTACCGCGCCCTCGACCACCACGGCGACGGCCGGGTCGCCGCGTGGGTGAAGGCCACGCGCGCGGTCCAGGCCCGGCTCGTCCGCGACGACCCCGCGCACGTCTTCGTGCCCGCGTACGTCGGCGCGCAAGGGTGGGTCGGCGTCCGCCTCGACCTCGACGACGTCCGCTGGGACCTCCTGGCCGACCTGTTGCGCGACGGGTACCTCGCGCAGGCGCCGAAGGCCCTCGCGGCGCGCGTCCGCGGCGTCACCGCGCCGCCGCCGTCCACCCCACGCGCACCCCGATCGCGCACGCCCCGTCGGCGACGTTGACCCGGACCGTCGTCGCCGCGCGCAGGTCCGCGGCGAGGAGGCTGTCGCCCGCCGCGAGCCGCACGCTCCCGCCGGCGCCCGTCACGACGACGGCGCCGCCCACGGCGTGCACGAGCGCGACGCCCGGCGCCAACGCCAGCGCCTGCGCGGGCCCGGCGGCGACGACCTCGACGTCGGCGACGCACACGCCCCGCCGCGCGAGGACGTTGAGGTCGCGCACGGGGCCCGCCACCAACGCGGCCGACGTCGCGTCGTCCCCGCGGAAGGGGTGGGCCACGCGCGGCGCGAGCGTCACCGCGGGGGCGCCCCCGTGGACGAGCCGCAGCCCCGCGCCCTCGGTCACCACCAGCACGCGCTCGAACCCCGGGAACGCCGAGAACGGCCCGTCCTCGACGACGCCCGCGCGCGCCACGCGCCACGCGAAGTCCCCCGCCTCGAACGTCGCGCCCGCCGGGCCGATCGCGATCTCCTCGGTCACCCCGCGCCCGTTGCGCCAGGGCACGCGCCGCGCGTCGGCCGGGGTGAGGTGCACGAACGGGTCCATCCCGTGCGAGTCTGCCACGGGGCGCCCCGCCCCCCTTCCCCCGCCAGGAGCCGTCCCATGACCCGCGGCCCCGTCCACGAGACCCTCGACGCCTTCCACGCCGCCGCCGCGCGCGCCGACGCCGACGCGCTCCTCGCGCGCTTCGCCCCGGACGGCGTCTTCCTCGGCACCGACGCCACCGAGCGCTGGGAGGGCGACGCCTTCCGGACGTTCGTCGCGGGGCGGTTCGCGGGCGGCGTCGGCTGGACGCTCGCGACGACGCGGCGCGCCGTCGAGGTGCGCGGCGGCGTCGCCTGGTTCGACGAGGACCTCGAGCACGCCCGCATGGGCCCGCTCCGCGGCAGCGGCGTGCTCGTGCTCGGCGCCGACGGGCGCTGGCGCGTCGCGCAGTACAACCTCGCGGTCACCGTCCCGAACGCGCGCTTCGAGGCCGTGAAGGCCGCGATCTCGGCCCGCTGACCCCCTCCCGGGACCGCCAGCCCGGCCCGTCCCGTCGTGTCGGGGCCGGGCGAGACCCGCCCGCCGCCGGGGACCGTGCGCCGGACGCGGCCGCGTGCGAGACTCCGCCCCGCCCCGCGTCCCCGCCGGAGCCCCCCTTGGCCGCCGACCGCCCCGCCGACGTCTCGCCCCTCGTCCACGTGAAGCGCGCGCTCTCGTGGAACCTCTCGAAGGTCGCGCCCTCGCCGCGCGAGCTCGAGGCCCTCGCCCGCGACGGCATCGCCGACCCGACCGTCGCGCGCTACGCGGCGTGGCGCCGCAGCCTGCTCCTCGTCGCGTTCGGCGCGACCCTCGTCGCGTTCGCGCTCGCCGTGCTCGACGAGGTCGAGGCCGGCTTCGGCGAGCTGACGCCGTTCGGCGCGGCCCTCGAGGTCGCGGGGCTGCTGGCCGTCGGCACGATGCCCACGGCGTGCCTCGCGGGCCTGCGCCGGTGGACCCGGCCGGGCCACGCGTCCGGCGCGCTCGCGACGGCGTGGATCGTCGCGTTCGTCCTGCCGTTCGTCGAGGCGCTGCTCCCCGTCGGGTGGCTCTACCACGTCGAGGCGAGCCACGCGGTCGCGGACGCGGCCGCGAAGGTCGGCGCCGTCGCACCGGGCGTCGTCGACGGCCTCCCCCTCGAGAAGCTCGAGGCGCTGCGCACGCTCGCGCTCGACTTCGTCGTCTCGGGCAGCGCCTACCTCGCGCTCCTGCCCGCCGTCCTGTCGTTGATCCCGGGCGCCATGAACGGCTGCCTGCGCGTGAAGTCGCTCCTGCCCGCCGCGCCGCTCCCGGGCTGGCTGCTCGTCTGCGCGGCGCCGCTCTTCCTCCTCTTCTGGCTCGTGCTCCTCGTCGTGGTCAACCAGGCCGCGCAGAGCCCGCTGCTCGTGTTCGGCATGCTGCTCTGGGCCGGCAGCCCGGTCCTGTACGCGCTCCGCGCCCGCACGTTCGTGCAGCCCCGCCTCGACGCCGACGACGTCGCGCGCATCACCGCGGTCAAGCGCGCGGTCGGGCTGACGGGCCTCGTGGGCATCGGCCTCCTGCTCGCGTTCGCGACCGTCGAGAAGGTCGCGGGCCTCCGCCTCGTCGGCCTCGACGAGGCCACGGCCATGAGCAGCCGCCTCGACCAGCTCGTCGAGGACGACCTCCTCACCCTCGAGGACGTCGGCGACGCGTTCGAGTCGTCCACGTCGTTCCTCTACGCGCTCGACCTGTCGTCGCTGCGCTTCGTGCTCGACTTCTTCGCGAAGCTCCTGCTCGTGACCGCGGTCTTCGCGCACCTCGTGCTCCGCGCGACGCTCTCCGCGTGGCGCACCGACCGCACGCTCCGCACCCACCACGAGGCCGGGGCCCACGACGCCGCGTCGGCCGCCGCCCTCGCGGCGCTAGGCTCTGTCTGAAAAGCGCTCCTGCTGCGCCCGCGCGGCGCCGGGCTGCGGGGAGGCATGCTCGGCGAAAGGGCTCCTCATCGGGTGAAGAACCCGTCTCCGGGCCCTTTCGCCTCCGCAGCCTGCCCTCGCCTCGGCCCACGCGGGCTCGCGACGGAGCAGATTTCAGACAGAGCCTGGGCCGCCCCGCCGCAATGTGACGCGGTCGAGGTCGTGGGGACGCGAGGCCCGGCCGCCGGCGGCCGGGCCTCGCGTCCCGGGAGGTGGACCGTCGCCGACGCCGTGCCCCGCCTCTCCTGGGCCGAGGCCGCGTGGGAGCGCGCCCCGACGGGCCCTTGGCCCGACGCGGCCGAGGTCCGCCGGCGCCTCGCCCGTTGGCCGCGCCTCGCGGCCGCGCCCCACGTCGCGCTCGCGGGCGGCCTCCGCGCGTGCACCGTCCGCGTCGGCGACGTCGTGGCGCGGCTGGCCGTCGCGGCGGACCACGACCTCGGGAAGGAGGCCGCCGCCCACGCGCGGCTCGCCGGCCTCGTGCGCGTGCCGCGCGTGCTCGACCTCGACCCGGACGCGCGCGTGATGCTCCTCGAGTTCGTCGCGCACGAGCCGCTGCCCGCGACCGCCGAGGCCGGCGCCGCCGTCGGCCGCGTCGCGGCGGCGGTTCACAGCCTCGTGTTCCCGACGTGGGGCTTCTTCGCGTCCGGCACGTCCTCGGGCGTCCTCCGCCCGGAGCCGACACACCCCACGGCCCTCGACGCCCTGCTCGCGTGGGCCGACGGTGCCCTCGCGGGCGCCGCGGGCGCGCGGCTCGGCCCGCGCCTCGCCGCCGCCGTGCGCCGCGCGTGGGACGACGGTCACGCCGCGCTCGCGCGGGCGTGTACGTCCGCCGCGTTCGTCCACGGCGACTTCAAGCCCGCGAACCTGAAGTGGATCGCGGCGACCGGCGAGGTGCTGGTGTTCGACCTCGAGTTCGCGTGGGCCGGCCCCGCGCTGATGGACGTCGGGCAGCTGCTGCGGTGGGACGTGCCGGCGGCGTTCACGGACGCGTTCGCGGCGGCCTACGTCGGGGGCGGCGGCCGCCTGCCCGACGGATGGCGCCGGACGGCCGACCTCCTCGACCTCTTCAACGTCGTGGGCCTGCTCGACCACGCGGGCGACCTGCCCGTCCGCGACGCCGACCTCCTCGCGCGCGCGCGGCGCACGACGGGCCTCGCGGTCGCGGGCGCGGATCGGTGACGACGGCGGGCCGCGGCCCGCGCCCCGCGCGGCGCGCCCTCACTTCGCGCGGAACGCCGCCAGCACCTCGGCCTCGCGCGCGGGCGAGAGGCCCGGGTTGCGCCCCGTGCCCCACGCGACGTCGCGCTTCGTCTCGCGCACCCACGCCGCGGTGTCGGCGATCGTCTGGGCGAGCGGGCGGAAGCCGAGGCCCTTCGCGCGGGCCTTCTCCGCGCTCACGTGGCCGTTCCCCTCGGGCGGGATCCAGAGCGGCAGGTTGTGCCAGGGGCCCACCTTCTGCGCCTCGAGGAACGCGGCCGGGACCCAGGTGAACGTCACGTCGTGGCGCAGCGCGCACTTCGCCCCGTGGAGCAGCTCGGCGAACGAGACGCGGCCCTCGAAGCCGACGGCGTTGTACGTGCCGACCACGCCGTCCTCGGCGCAGCGCAGGAGGAACGCCGCGAGGTCGCGCACGTCGATGCACTGCGCCTCGTCGGTGCCGTCGCCCGGCGCGAGCACGTCGCCGCCGCGCGCGATGCGCGCGGGCCAGTACGTGAACCGGTCCGTGGGGTCGTTGGGGCCCACGATGAGGCCCGGGCGCACGTGCGCCACGCGGCCCGGCCAGCCCGCCTCGGCCGCGCGCTCGCAGCGGGCCTTCCACGCGCCGTACGTCTCGTTGGTCAGCTTCTCGGCGGCGACGGCGTCCGCGGGGACGTCCGCGACCGGGCTCGACTCGTCGACGGGGTCGCGCGAGCTGCCGACCGCGGGGTACACGCTGATCGTCGAGACGAGCGTGTAGTGGCCGACGCCTTCGCCGAGCACCTCGCGGATCCGCGTGACGTGCGACGGGACGTAGGCCGACGTGTCCATCACCGCGTCGAACGTCCGGCCCTTGAGCGCCGAGACGTCGCCGCCGCGGTCGCCGCGCAGCTTCTCGAGGTCGGGGAAGAGCGACGGGTGCGTCTTGCCGCGGTTGAACAACGTGACCGTGTGCCCCCGCGCGACGGCGCGCGTCACGATCTCGGGCCCGAGGAACGACGTCCCGCCGAGCATGAGGAGCTTCAACGGGCGCGCGGCCTTGCCGTCGGCGGAGGGCGCGGGCGCGGGCGCGGGCGCCGGGGCCGCGTCCTGCGGCGCGGCGAGCGCGCGGCCCGGCAGGGCGACGGATGCGGCGAGCGCGCCGCCCGTGGCGGCGGCGCCGGCGAGGACGGTGCGACGGGTCATGGACGTGTCCGGCATGATGGTCTCGGGCCCCTCGACCGGCAGCCTACCCTGGCCCCCTTGGACGTCGCGCGGGCCGGGCGTACCGTGCCTTGTGCGACGGCCCCGCGCGGGCGCCCCCTCGGGCCCGGGCCGCGGCCGCGCCGCCCGTGGAGGTGCCCGTGCGCGTTCCCGCCCGCCTCGCCGCGTTCGCGACGCTCGCCGTCGTCGTCGGGGCCGCGCCCGCGCCGCGCGCGCACGCGGGCCCCGCCGAGCAGAAGTACCTCGAGGAGGAGGACGACGCGAAGGCCGAGCCGCTGCTCGCGGCGCTCCTCGCGAAGTGGAAGACGCCCAAGGACGCCGCGGACCTCGTGAAGACGCTCCGCGCCCGCAAGGCGAAGGGCGACCTCAAGAAGGACCGCGGGACGTTCGACTGGCCGTGCCCGGACGGGACGTCGCGGCAGTTCACGTACCTGCTGCCGTCGAAGTACGCGCCGGGCAAGCCCGCGGGGGTCATGGTGTGGCTCCACGGCGCGGTCCGCCAGGGCCCGCCGGGCGGCGGCGCGGGCGAGGCGGAGATGTTCCGCCCCGCCGTGGACGACCGCGGGATGATCGTGGTCGGGCCCTCGACCTACGACGGCGTCGAGTGGGGCGCGCCGGGCCCGCGGGCCCTCGTCCACCACGCGCTGCGGGTCGTGAAGACGTCGTTCCTCGTGGACGAGAACCGCGTGTTCGTCTGCGGCGACAGCGACGGCGGCCGCGGCACCTACCGCACCGTCGAGGCCGAGGCGACCGCGGTCGCCGCCGCCGTGCCGGTCATCGGCTCGCCGGGCGGCGTGACGCGGTTCGCGAATCTCCGCAACCTGCCGTGGCTCGCGATCAACGGCGCCAAGGACACGATCTTCGACGTCGCCCACGTGCGCGAGGGGGTCGACGGCATGAAGGCCGCCGGCTTCGACCTCGACTGGCGCCTCGTCGACGACGCCGGCCACGACCCGCGCCTCTTCCTCCGGTTCGCCGCCGACGTGCGCGCCTTCCTCGCGAAGCACCCGCGCGACCCGTACCCCAGGAAGGTCGAGTGGACCGTGGACCCGTCGGACGTCGACGGCGCCGCCCGGTTCCCCGCGAACACGTTCCGCTGGATCCGCATCGACGAGGCGGGCCCGTCGGAGCGCAACGCGTCGTTCGACGACGCCGGCGTGGTGCGCGGCGGCCTGCCCCGCGTCGAGGCGACGCGCGACGGCAACCGCGTCGTCGTGCGGACGAGCGGCGTGAAGCGCGTCACCGTGCTCGCGAGCGACCAGATGCTCGACTTCGCGAAGGACGTCGAGGTCGTCGTGAACGACGTCGTCCTCTTCCGCGGCAAGGTCGTCCCCGACCCGCGCGTCGTGCTCGAGGAGGGTCGGCGGTTCCTCGACCGGGCCCTCGTGTTCTCCGCGCGCATCACCCTCGACGTCGACGCCCCGGCCGTCGAGGCCGCGGCCCCGGACGCCCCGCCCGCGGGCAAGTGAGCCGCGGTCGCGTCGGCCCGGTAGAGTGCGCCGGACCACGTCACCCCCGGACGCCCCCATGGCCGCCCCCGACCGCATCTCCGTGGACCACATCCTCATCGGCGTGAAGAGCGCCGACTTCCCCGACGGCAAGCGCAACGCGGCCGACGCGCGGAAGTTCGCCTACGACCTGCTCGCGCAGGTGCAGAAGGGCGGCGACTGGGCCGCGCTGAAGCGCGCGAACAGCGAGGACCCGCCCCCGGGCGGCCCGTACGCGATGTCGAACCGCGGCGTGCGCCCCGCCCGCGGCGAGTACCCGCGCGACGGCATGGTGCCCGCGTTCGGCGACGTGGGCTTCGCCCTCGAGGTCGGCGCGGTGGGCATGGCCGACCACGACCCGCGCACGAGCCCGTTCGGGTTCCACCTGATCAAGCGCGTGAGCTGACCCGCGCCGCCGGCCCCGACGGGCCGGGCACCGCGGCGCACCGCACCGTGGCGCATCGCACCTCGGCGTGCGAGCCCCTCGGGACGGCGGCCCCTTTTCCGGGACCGCGAGGCCCGGCGGCCGCCGGGCCTCGCGGTCCGGAACGACGACCGCGTCGCGATCAGTTTCGCCGCGTTCGATCCGTCGATCGCGTCGATCGGTGCGGCGGCCCGTAGGGCGCGGCCCTTGCGGCCGCCCGCCGGTCGCGCCGACGGACGATCGACGCGGCGGCCCGCGGCGCGTCCGGGCGCGTCAGGCGCCGAACTGACGCAGGTGATGGTCCACGTGTTTCCACTGGAGCGTGTCCCACTCGGCCGGCGTCAGCTTGCCGAAGAAGGGATGCGGGTCCTTCGTGATCCCCGAGGGGCCCGCGCGGCTCATCAGCGTCAAGACCTCGAGCAGGCCCTCGCGCTCCTGCGCGAAGTCGCGCGCGTCCTTCACCACGAACGGCGCGCTCGTGGGCAGTCCGCGGGCGAACGGCTCCGGGCCCAGGGCGCCGCCGCGCGCCAGCCAGCCCACGAGCTTGCCGAAGAGGCTGCGCGGCAGCTTCAGCTCGCCCAGGGCCACGCGGATCGGCACGCGGCAGTGCGCGAGCATCTGCGCGACGTCCATCTTCCCCCACACGGCCTTCGACGCCGGCGAGAGCGTGGCGATGCGCGCGCGGAGCCCCTCGAGGCCGGCGCGGGTGAAGATCGAGGGCGGGGCGGGAGGCACGTCGGACGGGGACATGGCGGAAGAGCCTACCCGACGCGCTCCGGCGTCGCGCCGCGGCGGACGGCGGCGCGCAGGGGCCCGTGGAGGGTCCCTCGCCGCTCCACGACGACGCGCGGGAGGACGAGCCAGCGCGCGAGGTCGGCGAGCTCGGCGGCGAGCGCCGCGGCGACGCGGTCGGCGTCGCGACCGGGCTCGAGGTGCGCGGCCCGCACGACGAGGGCCTCGCGCGCCCGGTCGGCCTTGAGGTCGACGCGGGCGACGAGCGCGTCGTCGAGCAGGAAGGGCAGGACGTAGTAGCCGTGGACGCGCTTCGCCGCCGGGACGTAGAGCTCCAGGCGGAAGCGGAACCCGAACAGGCGCTCCGTGCGGTCCCGCTCGAAGACGAGCGGGTCGAACGGCGCGAGGAGGGCGCGCGCGGCGACCCGGCGCGGCGGCGGGGGCGCGTCGGGGAGGACGAACGCGTCGTGCGGGACGCCCTCGACCCGCACGCGGCGCAGCCGGCCGTCGGCGGCGAGCCCCTCGACGAGCGCGCGGGCCGTGGGCTTGTGCAGCCGGTAGTAGTCGGCGAGCTCGCGCGCCGTCGCGACGCCGAGGGCCTTCGCCGAGAGCAGCAGGAGCTCGCGGCGCGCGTCGTCCGGCGACGGCGTCGGCGCCTCGAGCACCTCGCGGGGCAACACGCGCTCCGGTCGGTCGTAGACGCGTTCGAAGCCGCGCCGGTCGGCAGCCGTGAGGCGCCCCGTGTGGAACAGCCACTCGAGCACGTGTTTCGTGGGGCCCCAGCCCCACCACGCGCCCTGCCGCGGGTCGCCGCCGACGTCGGAGGACGTGAGCGGGCCCTCCGCGTCGATCCGGCGGAGGACCGCCTCGGCGGCGTCGGGCCTCGACCGCAGCAGGGCGGCGACGGCGGCCCACGGCTTGCGCTGCATGCGCCAGCGCAGCAGCGGGTGGAGCCGCACCGGCAGGAGGCTCGCCTCGTGGCCCCAGTACTCGAAGAGCGCGCGGTCGCGGTACGCGAGGCGGTCGAGGTGGCCGCGGTCGTACGGGCCGAGGCGCGAGAACACCGGCAGGTAGTGCGAGCGCACGAGCACCTGCACCGAGTCGAGCTGGAGCAGGCCGAGGCGGTCCACCGTCCGCCGGACGTGCGCGACGCCCACGGTGCCGCGCGGCCGGGCCGTCGTGAACCCCTGCGCCGCGAGCACGCGCGCGCGCGCCTCCGCGAGGGAGAGCGCGCCCGGGGTCGCGGCACGGCGGGCGGGGCGGACGGACGGCATCCCGAGAGCGTACGGGGCCGAACGCCGGCGGAGGAATCAGAGCTCCCCTCACGGCCGCGCAGCGCGGGTCCGCGGGGCCCGCGCGCCGAGCGGACGCTCGGGGGGTTCGGGCCCCGACAACCGGGCGAAGACCGCTTCCTCGGCGCCCTCGGGTCGACCGCGGCCGTTCAGCGCGTGGTCGCGAACGACAGCTCGAGGCGCTTGCCGTCGCGGCGGACGTCGAAGACGAGCGTCGCCCCCGGCTTCACGTCGTTGAGCGCGTAGCGGAGCAGGTCGGTCTCGCGCCCGAGGTCGGTGCGGCCGTCCACGGCGACGAGCACGTCGCCCTTCTGGAAGCCCGCCCGCTTCGCCGCGTCGTGGGGCGCGTTCTGCCCGACGTGGGCCACGCGGAGCGCGAGCGCGGCCTTCGGGAGCCCCGCCTGCGCCCGCTCGGCCTTCGTGAGCGCCTCGAGCTTCATCCCGCCGAGCGCGCGCCGCCGCAGGCCCCACGAGCTCACGCGCCACGAGAGGTCGTCGGCCCGCCGCCAGCCGGCGGCGAGCTTCAGCGTCAGCCGCGCCTCGGCGGCGCCGCGGGCCACGACGGCCTCGACCTCGCCGCCCGCCGGGTCGACGCCGTGGAGCACCCACTGCACGTCCGCGATCGAGAGGAGCGGCTGGCCCGCGAATGTCCGGATCACGTCGCCCTCGCGGAACCCGGCGGCGGCCGCGGCCGACCCGGCCTCGACGGCCTTCACCGTCGCGCGCTGGCGCGGGTCGAGCACGAGCCCCACGACCTTCGGGTGCGGGAACGGGAACAGGACGCGCTCGTCGATCGCGCCGTCGCGCTCGCGCCGCAGCGCGCGCTCCGCGTCGCCGATCTGGTGGCAGTGGATGCACGAGGGCACCACCTTGCCCTCGTAGTCGAGGGTCGGCTTGTACTTCGTCTTGAGCTCGGGGTACGCCTCCGGCGTCGGGAACGACGGCTCGGGCCCGCGTTTGGCCGCCAGCGCGGCCTGGTCGCGGGGGAACGCCTTGTGGAGCTCGAGCGCGCCCTCGAGCGCGCGCGCGAGGCCCTCGACGGAGACGTCGTCGGCCCACTCCTTGTGGTCGCTCCGCGTGCCGAACCGCCCGTAGACGGTGCCGTCCGCGCGCAGCAGGAACACGAGCCACGACTGGTCGGTGTCGAACTGGAACGTCTTCAGGTCGAGCCCGTTCGTGCCCACGACGCGGACGCGCACGAACTGCTCGAGGAGGGGCTTGAGCCGCGGGTCCTTGTCCACCAGGTCGTCGTCGAGCTTGACGCACTCCTCGCAGGGGATGCACCGCAACGCGACCGCGAGCGGCTTGCCCGTCGCCTTCGCCTCCTCGAACGCCTTCGGCAGGTCATGGTAGATCCACCACCCCGCCGCCTCGACGCGGGCCTTGTCCTTGCGGACCTTCTCCTCGCGGCTCTCGGGGCCGGCGAACGCCCCCGACGCGACGACGAGCCCCGCGACGAGCCCCGCGACGAGCCCGACGGCGATCCAGACACGGACGGCGACGTGCATGGACGAACCCTCCCGTGCGGGAGGATAGCGGCGGGGGTCCCGGCCCGGACACCCCGCCCACGGCCCGGTACCCTCGTCGCCATGGACCCCCGCCCCGACCCGGCCCCCGCGCGGGCAAGCGCTCCCCCCCCATCGACCGTCTCCAAGGGCTTCGGCGCCGTCGACCCGCGCATCGCGCCGTACGTCGAGCGCCTGCTCGAGCCCGAGGACGAGGTCCTCGCCGAGATCCGGGCCCGTTCGCGCGCCGAGGGCCTGCCGCCGATCTCGATCGGGCCGTTCGACGGCCGCCACCTCGAGGTGCTGGCGCGGATGGCGGGCGCGCGGCGGATCGTCGAGATCGGCACGCTCGGCGGCTACTCGGGCGTCTGCCTCGCGCGCGCCCTGCCGCCCGACGGGCGGCTCGACACGTTCGAGCTCGACCCGCGGCACGCGCGGGTGGCCGAGGCGTCGTTCGCGCGCGCGGGCGTGGCGGCGCGCGTGCGGGTCCACGTCGGCCCGGCGCTCGAGCGGCTGCCGGCGATCGAGGCCGAGGGCCCGTTCGACCTCGTGTTCGTGGACGCCGACAAGGCGAGCTACCCCGCGTACCTCGCGTGGGCCGGGCGGCACCTGCGCCTCGGCGGCACGGTCGTGGCCGACAACGTGTTCCGGCGGGCGGCGTTCCCGCTCGAGCGCGACGACCCGGCGGCGGCGGCCGGCATCCGCGCGTTCAACGAGACGCTGGCGCGCTCGGGGCGCTTCCGCGCGACGATGCTGCCGCTCGAGGACGGGTTCGCGGTCGGCGTGCGGGTCGCCTGACGGCCGTCAGAGCAGCGAGAGCGCGGTGCCGAGCGCGTCGGTGACGGCGACGCTGCCGAGGTCGGTCGAGAACCGCGAGAGGCTGCGGACGCGCTCGGGGTCGGCGAGCAGGCCGAGCGCGGCGACCGCAATCGCGCGCGCGACGTCGCCCGCGCCGCGGTCGGAGGCGAGCGCGATCAGCGGGTCCACCGCGACGGCGCGGCGCAACGCGCCCACCGCCACCGCGGACCGCGACCGCACGACGTCCGGCAGGTCGGCGCGGAGCTCCTCGACGAGGACCGACAGCGCCGACGCGTCGCCGAGGAGGCCGAGGGCGCGGGCGGCCTCGCGGCGTACGCCCTCGGGCGACGTCGGCGCGAGGGCGGTGCGCAGCGCGGCGAGCGGCACCGCCGTCGCGTCGCCGAGCAGGCCGAGGGCGGTGGCGGCGCGCGCCCGCAGCGCGACGTCCACGTCGCGGCGCGGGAGGAGGGCCGCGAGGCGCGGCAGCGAACCGGGGTCGCGCGCGAGGCCGAGGCCCACGAGCGCGGCGGCGCGCAGCTCGGGGTCGCCGCCCCCGTCGTCGGCGGCAGCGGCGAGCGCGGCGACGGCCCGTTCGCGGAAGACCGTCCGCAGCGCGTCCTGCGTCGCGGCGACCGGCGCGCGCAGCGCGAAGCCGGTCGCGAGGCACGCGATGCGGCGCGAGGCGGCCGCGCCGTCGGCGATCTCGCGGACCAGGAGCGCGGCGGCCGGCGAGGCGACCGAGAGGCGGTCCGCCGGATCGTCGACGGCGGTGGCGAGCAGGCGGCCGATCGTGAGCAGCGCGAGGCCCACCGTGTCGGGGTTGCCGCGGTCGGCGTGCTCGGCGATCTCGGCGAGGGCGGCGACGCGCGCGACGGGGTCGAGGCCGCGGCCGACGAGGCCGAGCCCGACGATCGCGCCCTGCCGCACCTCGCCGGGCAGGTGGCGCGCGCGGAGGAACCCGAGCAGGAGGCCGCTCGACTCGGCGCCGGTGAGCCGGGCGAGCGCGAGCAGCGCGTGCGCGTGGACGACCGGCGGGCGCGCCCGCGGCGGCGACGCGCCGGTCGTCGCGAGGTCGCGGATCGCGGTCACGGCGGCGGCGTCCACCGTCGCCCTGGCCTGCATCCCGAGCGCGAAGACGAGCGCGACCTCGAACTCGACGTCGTCGGTCTCCTTCAGGCGCGCGAGGAGCGCCGCGGGCACGTCGAGCCGCGGCGTCGACGCGTCGGGCGCGACGCCGGGCTGGTCGCCGAGCAGGCCCAGCGCGAGGACCGCGAGCGCGCGCGGGCGCCGCGGGGCGCGCGTCGCGCCGTCGTAGACCTCGAGGCAGCGCCGCCGCACCCGGTCGAGCAGGCGGCCGTCGAACTGCAGCGCGGGGTCGGTGCGGCGCAGCAGCCCGGGCGCGAGCGCGGCCGCCTCGAGCAGCAGCGCCGACCGCGCGGGGTCGTCCGACAACCTGAGGATGCGCTCCACGTCCGCGGGCTCCGACGTCGTCTTGGCGAGCGCGAGCGCGGCGGCGGCGACGAGGTCGGGGTCGGGCCCGAGGCCGCCGTCGACGACGCGCCGCAGGAACGGCACCACGCGGTCGTCCCGCAGCACCTTGCGCACGCGCTCCGCGTCGGCCGCACCGCCCGACGTGACCGGGCCCGCCGTCGGGCCCTCGCCGGCGATCAGGTCGAGGTTGGCGTCCCACCAGGTGCTCGGCGCACCCGTCGTCGGCGGAGGGAGCGTCGGCGGGACGTTGCCGCCCGGCGCGCGGTACTGCCCGCCGTGGCCCGCGACGTCGCGCGCGCCGACGAGGGCGAGGAGCAGCGCGACGGGGAGGACGCGACGGAGGTTCGGCACACGGTCCTCGGCGCGGGGACGTCCGTATTCAAACGCCGGGACACGTCGCACGCCGCGATCCCCTCGCGCCCCCCCGGTCGCCGCGCCGTCACGGCCGCCCGCGGAACGTCCGCCACCGCCGCCGCACCTCGCGGAAGACGAGCCGCCACGGCCGGTTGCGGCGGCGGTCCTTCGCCTCGGCCCGCGCGACGGCGACCTCGAGCGCCTCGACGAGGTCCGCGTGCCCCCGGGCCGCGAGGGGCGCCGCGAGCTCCTGCACGAACGCGAGGCTGAACCCCGCGGCCAACCGCATCTCCCGCACCTCCTCCACCGACGGCGGCCCCGGCGGGAACGTCGGCGCGCGGCCCTCGGCCCCGAGCGCCGTCAACGCGAGGCGCGTGCGCAGGCACTTCTCGCAGCGACCGCAGTTGGGGCGCGGCCCGGCGGCGGCGTCGTGATGCAGGCACACGTCGAGGACCGCGAGGCCCGGCGGCCAATCGACCAGCGCCCGCAGCTTCTCGAACCGCGTGCGGTCCGGCTCGCCGTGGCGCACCGCGACGGCCGCCGACGACCAGCTCCCGTCGAGCACCGGGTGCGACGCGTGCGGCGGGTGCACGCCGGGGAAGCCCCCCGACGCGATCGAGACCTCCGACCACCGCCGGGGGAAGAGGTGGACCGTCGCGAGCATGCCCGCGCCGAAGCCGAAGTCGCGCGACCACGCGTACGTCGGGTGGAACGTGCGCACGTTGCTCCGCACCGGCACCAGCGTGAGCCCGGTCGCCGCCGCGAGCCCCTCGAGCCGGGCCCGCTGCGCGGCGAACGACGCCAGCCGCTCCGGCCGCGGCCGGTCACCGTCGAAGTCGTCGGAGTGCCAGCCGAAGAGGAACAGCGCGTCCCGGAACGCGCGCGGGCGGTCGATCGGCACCTCGGCGCGGTTGCGACGCAGGAGCGAGAGGCTGTCGACGCCGCCCGAGAGGAGGAAGCCGGCCCGCGGCGGCGTCCGCCGTCCGCAGGCGATCGGCCCGTCGGTGGCCGTGACCTCGGGGACGCCGCAGGGCCCGTACCAGCGGGCCAACTGGCTCGCCGCCCACGCGAGGCCCCGGTGCAGCGTCGGGCAGAGCGCACCCTCGACGACGAGCCGGTGCTCGTGGAGGCCCACGGCGAGCGGCAGCGCCGCGACCGCGAACGCCGCGGCCGTCGGGTCGAGGTCGGCGGCGAACGGCGCGTCCACCTCGAACCACATCGTGGTGGGGCCACGGTGCGGTCCCTCCCACGTGACGGTCGCGGACACGCGCCGGCCCGTCGGGAGGTCCGTCACCTGAGGTCGGCCGACGCGCACCCGTGGATCGTACGCCGCGGCGCCCGGGTTGCCCCGCGGGCGAGCCGCGTTCGGTAGACTCGCGCGCATGCCGATGCCGCGCCGCGCCCACCCGTTCCTCCTCCTGGCGCTCGTGATCGGCGCGGGCGCGCCGCTCGCGCGGGCCGACGACGTCACGACCGTGCGGACGATCGAGGCCCTGCGGACCGCCGTCGCCGGCGCGAGGCCCGGTCGCCGCATCCGCGTCGCGCCGGGCACCTACGCGGGCGGCCTCGCGTTCCAAGGGGTCGCCGGCGCGAAGGACCGGCCCGTCGTGCTCGAGGCCGAGGACGCCGCGCACCCGCCGGTGTTCCGCGGCGGCACCAACGGGTTCCAGTTCTCCGACGCCGCGTGGTTCGAGCTGCGCGGCCTCGTCTTCGAGGGCGCGACCGGGAACGGCCTCAACTTCGACGACGGCGGCACGCCGGACACGCCGGCCCACCACGTCGTGCTCCGCGACCTCGTGGTCCGCGACGTCGGCCCGGACGGCAACCGCGACGGGATCAAGCTGTCCGGCCTCGTGGACTTCCGCGTCGAGGGGTGCACCGTCGAGCGCTGGGGCCGCGGGGGCTCCGCGGTCGACATGGTGGGCTGCCAGCGCGGCCTGATCGAGGGCAACACGTTCCGCCACGAGCCCGGCGCGGACCAGGCGTCGGGCGTGCAGGCCAAGGGCGCGACGCGCGACGTCACGATCCGGCGCAACCGCTTCGAGCACGCCGGGGCCCGCGCGGTCAACGCCGGCGGCAGCACGGGCCTCGCGTTCTTCCGCCCGCCGCTCGAGACGTGGAAGGGGCCGAAGTTCGAGGCCAAGGACCTCGTCGTCGAGGGCAACACGTTCGTGGGCAGCGCCGCGCCGATCGCGTTCGTCGGCGTGGACGGCGCGGTGTTCCGCTTCAACACCGTCTACCTGCCGGGCCGCTGGGCGCTGCGCGTGCTGCAGGAGACGCGCGAGCCGGGCTTCGTGCCCGCGCGCGGCGGGGTCGTGACCGACAACGTCTTCGCCTTCCGCTCGGACCGCTGGGCGGAGGGCGGCGTCAACGTGGGCCCGGGCACGGAGCCCGCCTCGTTCCGCTTCGCGCGCAACGTGTGGTGGTGCGAGGACGCGCCCGCGCGCACGCGCGCGCTCGTCCGCCCGCCGGTCGAGGAGGACGACGGCGTCTACGGCAAGGACCCCGGCTTCCGCGACGCGGCGGCGGGCGACCTGCGCGTCCGGCGCGACGGGCCCGCGGCCCGCGCGGGCGCGGACGCGCTCCCGAAGTGAACGGCGGGCACGAGCGCGGCCCGGCGGGGAGCACCCGCCGGGCCGCCGAGTTCGGCGTTCACTCCGGGCGCGCCTTCGGGCGCGTCCCCAGGAGCACTCCGGGCGCGCCTTCGGGCGCGCGCCCCAGGAGCACCGGCGGGCGCGATCTTCGGGCGCGCGCCCTCGGGAACACCGCGGGCGCGCTACTTCATCTTGGCGGCCTTCTTGGCCGCCTTCTTCGCGAACTTCTCCTTCACGGTGAGCTTCGGCTTGTTGTTCTTCGACTGCTTGACCTGACCCTTGGCCACGGGACACCTCGTAGGACGTTGCGGGACCCCGGGAACCGGCTCCCGGGACGGTCGGCCATCGTACGTCGCACCGACCCGGTCCGTGCGCCGGAAGTTGCGGCGCCGACGCGCCGACGTCGCTTCGGCTACGATGCGCCGGGAGGTGGCGCCATGGCCCGCTCGCTCGCGCTGCGCGTCGTCGTCGGGTCGGTGCTCGCCCTCGGGGTCGCGCCCGCGACGTCGCGCGCCGACGTCCCGGCGCCCGGCACCGCGCCCGTGCAGGCGACGGCGACCATCGAATGGGGTCCGCTCGCGGGTCGGCTCGCGCGACCGGTCGCCGCGCGGGACGACGACACCTGGGAGGCCCTCGCCGCGCGCGAGGTCGGCGACGCGGCCTGGGCACCGACGGTCCGCGCGCTGAACGGCGGCGGCGAGCGGCCCACGCCCGGCCCCTCCACCTGGGTCCCGCCGCGCGGCGCCCCCGTCGGCGGTGCGTCGGACGCGACGACGGCGTGGTACGTCGCGTTCCTCGACGCGTCGAAGTTCGGCCGTGACTCCGACGTCAGCACGACCGGCCTGCGCCCGCTCGACCCGTCGGCGAAGGACGTGCCCGTGTTCGGCAGCGTCACCGTGGCGCTCCTGCCGCAGCGGTCGCTCGACGACGCGGCGCGCGCGGCGGCGTTGCCGCGGGCGCGGAAGAAGGAGGTCTTCGCGACGAAGGGCCCCGCCGCGCTCGTGGTGGCCGCGCCGTTCGAGGTCGCGACCTCGGTCGCGGAGGCGTCGCCCGTGCGACGCACGGCCCACACGTGGCGCTGCGAGGGCGTCGAGGGCCCCGAGCTCAAGCTGGTCCAGGTCGGCGTCGCCTCGTTCGACGGCGGGGGCCGAGCCCTCGACGCGGCGGAGGCGGCCGGGCCCGGCCTGCGCACCGAGGTCTGGGCGGGCCTCGCCGCCATCGCGGTCCTCTGCGTCGTGATGCTCGCGGCCGCGCGCCGTCGTCGCCGCACCTCGACGGGCGGGTAGGCCCGTCCCCGACGGGACGACGCGCGACGGAACCGTCGCGGACTGGCGGTCCCGGCGCCGGCGCGGGCCCGGCGCGTCCGGCCCGTGCCGGCGGCGGCTGCCCCCCACGGCGGGCCCGAGCGCCCGCGGAGGTGCCCCGTGCGTCCCCACGCCCCGCTGCTCGCGTGCGTCGTCCTCCTCGGGAGCCTCGGAGGCGACCCGTCGGCACGCGAGGCCCGCGCCGAGCCCGCCCGCAAGAAGGTCCCGCCCGCGATCGTCGTGGACCACGCGTGCGTGGACGCGAAGGACGACGTCGTGCCGGAGGACGCGCTGAAGGCCGCGCGCGGGCTCCGCGTGCTCTTCGGGCACCAGTCCGTCGGGTTCGACGTGCTGCGCGGCCTCCGGCTGCTGGCCGAGGCCGACGCGGACCGGTACGCCGTCGCGGTGCAGCCCATGGTGCGCGCCGCGTGGTTCGCGCGGAACCGGGGCATCGGCGAGTTCGTGCTCGGGCAGAACGGCGACGCGCTCGGCAAGGTGGACGCGTTCGCGGCGCGGGTCCGCGACGAGTTCGGCGACCACGTCGACGTCGCGATGATGAAGCTCTGCTACGCCGACCTGACGGAGCGGTCGGACCCGAAGGCGATCTTCGCGCGCTGGAAGGCCGCGTACGAGGAGCTCGCGGCGGCGTACCCGAAGGTGCGCTTCGTGTGGTGGACGGTGCCGGTCCCCCAGCCCGCCCGGTGCGCCGACCGTCGGACCGCGCTGAACGACCTGATCCGGGCCCACGTGCGCGAGCACGGCCAGGCGCTGCTCGACGTCGCCGACCTCGAGAGCCACGCCCCCGACGGGAAGGCGGTCACGCACCCGGGCGGCGGCGAGAAGCTCTTCGAGGGGTACGCGCGCGACGCGGGCGGCCACCTGAACGACGACGGCGCCCAGCGGGTCGGGCGCGCGGTCTGGTGGCTGCTCGCGCGCCTCGCGGGGTGGGCCGGCCCGACGTGACGCGGCACGACGGCCGCGGGGGCCCCGTCCAGGACGACGGCGCCGCGGGACGACCCGCGGCGCCGTCTCGAGGGACCGGAAGGGGGATCACTTCCCCGGGAGCGGGGCGACCGACGCGCCGCCCGCGGGGAGGATCTCCTCGCCGGGCTTGACCTCGGTCCAGGTCTCGTCGGGGTCGTAGACGTCCATCGCACGGGCCACGTCGAGCGACTTCTCGCCGAGGTCCTTCTGGAAGACCTTGCCGTGGTGGCTGACGAGGAAGGTCATGATGCCCGTCTTGCCGTACTCCGCCGGCACGGCCACGAGCGCGAAGCCCGCGATCATGTTGCCGTTGATGACGTAGGAGTGGGCGCCGCCCGGGGCCTCGGCCCCCTGCCCCTTGAGGATGCGCCAGAAGTAGCCCGCGTACGGGCTGCGCGCGTCCTGGCCCGCCGACTTCAGCGGGACGAGCGCCACGCCGAGCGGCGACGGGTCGTCGTCGGTCGAGTCGGGCCAGTAGAGCCCGTCGTGTTTCCCCTCCGACGAGAGGATGCGCTGGGCGTATTCGCGGACCTCGTCGTCGTCGCGGTCCTTCGCGGCGTACGCGGCCTGCAGGTCGACGTACGTCCGGCAGAGCCCGATCACCTCGAGCTCGTGGCGCCCGATCTGGCGCGCGAGCACCTCCTCGCGGCCCGCGGCGACGTCGAACGTGTACCGCTCGCCGACCTTGAGCAGCGGGATCGGGAACGGCCAGCCCTCGTCCCCGAGCAGGAGCGTCACGCGGCCGTCGTCGCCGACGTCGGTGCCGAGCTTCGTCTTGACGTCGGTCGCCATCGCCTTGCGGCTCGACGCGACGACGGGGTCCGACCCCTTCTCGACGAGGTCCTCGCTGCCGGCCCCGAGGACGAGCCGCAGGGCCTGGTCGTCGTTCTTCTCGAACGCATCGGCCAGGGCGTTCGCGGCGTCCTGGGGCGTCGCGAACGAGCGGACCGCCGGGACCGGGGCGGCGCCGGAGGGGGCTTCGTCGCCCGCGAACGCGCGGGCGGAGGCGAACGAGGCCGCCCCGAGGAGGAGGGCCAGGGCGACGGTGGAACGGTTCATCGGGAGGCTCCGGGGGCGCGGGTCAGCGCTTCTTCTTCGGGGGCGGGGGCGTCGGCGTCGGGGTGGGCGTCGGCTTCGGCTTGCTCTGCTTGCCGCGATTCGACCAGTCGCGCGTCTGCGGCGCGGGGGTCGGGTGCAGCTTCGTCGGCGGGACCGGCTGCGGCGCGGGCTTGACCTTCGGCACCTGCGGCACCGGCTGCGGCTGCGGGGTCGGCGTCGGGGTCGGCTTGCGGTGCGGGACCGGCGTCGGCTGCGGCGTCGGCTGCGGCGTCTTGTGGAGGCTGTCCTTGCCGCGGTGCGAGGCCGGGTCGTACCCCTTGGCGGGCACGGGCTGCGGCGAGACCATCGGGGGCGTCGGCGTGACGGGCTTGTGGCCCGGCTTGCCGTACCCGGAATCGACCGGCGCGGGCTTGCCGTAGCCGGGGTCCACCGGCGGAGGCTTGCCGTAGCCGGGGTCGACGGCGCCCGGCTTGCCGTACTTCGGCTTCGTCGGGTACGGCGTCGGCGTGGGCGAGGGCGTGTGCGGACGGTGCTCGTAGCCCGGACGCGTCGTCGGGGGCGGCACGACCGGCCGCGTCGTCCCCGGGCGGACCGCGGGGTAGACGGGGCGCGGGTGGGACGGGCGCACCACCGGGTAGCCGCCGTACGGCACGGGCCGCGGGCGGTACGTCGGCGGCGGGCGCCAGTAGCCGGGGCGGTTCGGGCCGGCGTACCAGCCCGGCGGGCGCGGGCGGCCCCAGTAGTGGATGTCGTTGTGGACGTAGATGCCGCCGTAGTAGCCGTTGTGGTGGTGCCAGTCCCACCAGCCCCAGCCGATCTCGTGCCACGCCCACGCGCCGGCGACGCCGATGGCGAAGCCGAGGGTGAACTCGAGCAGCGGCTGCGGCGGCCCGTACACCGGACGCGTGACGACCACGGGATCGTAGACGGGCACGTACACGACCTGCGGGTTCGTCGGCTGGATGACGATGACGGTGGTGCCCGCGGGCGCCTCGGGGGCCGGCTCCTCCTTCACGGTCAGCTGCTCGCCCGTGACGAGGTTGCCCGCGTCCTTCGCCTCGCGGCGGAAGTCCTGGATCGCCTGGAGCACCTCGCCCTGCTGGGTGGCGACGGCGCTCCCCATCTGCTCCATCCAGTCGAGGTTGTCGTTGAGCCACTTGAGGACGTCCGGGTACTGGACGAGCGCCTGGACGCTGCCGTCCCAGCCGCGGTCCTCGGGCACGGCCTCCGTGGTGCCGCCCTGCGCGTCGAGCCAACGCGCGGCCCCGACGACGTCGAGGGGGAACGTCGTGGCGGGCAGCAGCGACGACAGCACCGCGTCGGGGTAGAGCGCGACGGGGCCGACCAGCTCCTTCAGCTGCGCGGGGGTCAGCTTCGCGGCGGCGGGCTCCTCGGCGGACGCCGTCGGGGCGCGACCGGGGACGCTGCCGAGCCCGCAGACGACGGCCAACGCCACCGCCGACCACCACCCGCGTCCGTGGATCCGCATCGAGACCTCCTGCCGCGCCCCGTGCGCTCGGGACGTGGCGGCATCCTACCGACCGGCCGACCGGCTCGCTCGCGGGCGCGGGACCGAACCGTCCTTGGCGCTCCCGCGGGCGCGCCGGCCGTCACCCGCGCTTCGCCCCCCGGCTGCGGATCGCGTCGTAGGCCGCGACGTACGTCGTCACGGGGATCGCCGCGATCGCGTCGGTGATCACGTCGAGGGCGAGGTCGTCCACCGCCTTGAACCGCACGCACGCCGCGCCCATGTCGAGCTTCTTGCCCGTCCGCTTCCACGCGTCGACGAACGCGTCGCGCCGCGGCGGGTCGAGATAGACCGCCATCAGGTGCAGCGACATGTGGCCCTTCTGCGACGCGAGGCCCGCGAACGGGAGCGGCTGCTTCGGGTCGCAGTGGTACCCGGCCGGGTAGAGGCGGTGCGGCACGTGCCACCCGATCATCCCGTACGCGATCCCTTCCTCGTACCCCGCGGGCAGCGCCCGGTTCACGGCGTCGCGGACCGCGGCGACCGCGGCCCGCCGGTCCGGCGGCAGCGCGGCGAGGTAGGCCTCGACCGTCGCGGGGCGACCGGCGGCCTTCGGCGCAGTGTCTCTCGCAGCCGCGCCCTTCGCCGCCGTGCCCTTCGCCACCGTGCCCTTCGCCACCGTGCGCTTCGCGGCCGCCCCCTGTGCGGGCGCGGCCTTCCGCGCCGTCGCCTTCGGCGCGGCGGCCGGCGTGCGGGCGGCGGGCTTCGTCTTCGTCGGCGGCCGGGCCTCGCGGTCCTTCGCCGGGGGCTTCGTCTGCTTCGCCATGGGTCGGTCCTCGGGGGGCCCGCAGCGAACCACGGACCCGCGACGGCGGGAAGCCCCCGGCGCGCGGATCGCGCGTGAACCGATCCCGCGGTCCACGGCATCGTAGGGGGATCGTGGAGCCCCCCGAGGGCCGGAGGCCGCCGTGCGTCACGCCGCGATCGTCGTGTGGCTCGTCGTCGTCCTGGGCGCGCGGCCGGCCCGCGCGGAGGAGAAGAGCCCCGACCTCACGGGCACGTGGTGGGGCACGTTCGGCGCGGTGCAGGTGACGTCGAAGGGCGACGCGGTCGAGGGGACGTACGGCGACGGCGGACGGTTCCGGCTCGCGGGCACGCGCGCGGGGCGGACGCTGAAGGCGACGCTCGACGAGGGCGGCCCCGCGAAGGGCGAGGCGACGTTCGAGGCGAACGCGACCGGCACGGTGCTGCGCGGGACGTACGCGTGGCCGAACGGGAACCGCGGGACGTGGAACCTCGTGCGGCAGGACCCGAAGGCCGAGGCCGGCGCGGTCGCGAGCTTCGCGGGGACGTGGATCACCGAGCGCGGGCCGTTCGTGATCACGCAGAGCGGCGCGAAGGTCGAGGGGCGCTACCCGTTCCGCGGCCCCGTCGACGTGACCGGCGAGGTGAAGGGCCGGCGGCTGACGCTGCGGTGGAAGGGGCCGACCTTCGCGGGCGCCGGCTGGCTCGAGCTCGCGGCCGACAGGAAGTCGTTCGCGGGCGTCACGACGACGGACGGCCAGGGCGGCGCGTGGGCGATGTTCGGGACCCCGCTCGCGGGGCACGCGCGCAAGGCGAAGCCGAAGGCCGGCGCGGTCGTGGACGGGCTGACGTCGGCGTCGCTCGCGTACCACGTGCGGTGGCCCGAGAGCCCGCCCGCGGGGAAGGGCGCGCCGTGCCTCCTGCTGCTGCACGGCAGCAACATGACCTCGAAGGCCTACGTCCACACCGTCGCGGGCGCGTGGCCCGACCTCGCGAAGCGCTTCGTGCTGCTCGGCATCGACGGCGAGACGTGGGTCGACGGCAGCCCGCCCGACGCCCCGCAGTTCAACTACACGTACACCGACTTCGTGGGCCGCAGCACCTACCAGGGCTTCCCGGGCACCGACCGGCAGAGCCCGGCCCTCGTGGCGGAGGCCGTCGACGAGCTCGGGAAGGAGCTCGGCCTCGGCAAGGTGCTCGTCGGCGGCCACAGCCAGGGCGCGTTCCTCGCGTACAGCCTCGTGATGAACTTCCCCGAGCGCTTCGCGGGCGCGTTCCCCGTCTCGGGCGGGCTGATCTTCCAGGCCGAGCCCCGCGCGTACGCGGACGCGGCGGTGCGCGCGGCGCAGCGCCGGGTGCCGATCGCGATCGTGCACGGCCGCAACGACGGCATCGTCGACTTCTCGTCGGCGACGTACGCGCACGCCGCGTTCCTCGACGACGGCTTCCCCGCGCTGCGCCTCTTCGACGACGCCGCCGCGGCGCACATGTTCGCGCGGCTGCCCGTCCGCGAGGCGGTGCTCTGGCTCGACGCGCTGACGAGCGACGACCCGGACGCGCTCGTGACGTTCGGCGAGGCGCGCGCGGCCGAGGGCGGCTGGCGCGACGCGATCGCCGCGGCCCGGCGCGCCCGCACGCTCCCCGCCGGCAAGGCGTCGACGCGCCTCGCCGCGCTCGAGGCGCGCATCGACGCGGCGGCGAAGGCCGACGCCCCGACGCACGCGGCGGCCATCGCGAAGGACGGCGGCGGCGCGTGGGTCGACGCCTTCCTCGCCTGGCGCGCGCAGTTCGAGTTCGCGTCCGCGGCGAAGCCCGCGATGGACGCGTACGCGGCGTTGCGCGCGAAGCACCAGCCGGAGGCCGACGCGCGCCAGCAGGCGGGCCGCAAGGCGATGCAGTCCGGCGACGAGGCCGCGGGCTGGGCGGCCTACCAGGAGATCGTGGACCGCTTCTACGCGTCGTCGTGGTACCCGATCGTCAAGGGCTGGATCGCGGCCCGCGACGCGAAGAAGTAGGCTCTGGACCGCGAGGCCCGGTCGCCGTCGGCTATGCTCCGACGATGGCCACCGAACCCCCGCCCACCCCCGTCGTGCCGTCGCGGATCGAGACCGCGCGGTGCGTCCTGCGGCCGTACGAGCTCGCGGACGGGCCGGCGCTGCACGCGGCCGTGAACGCGTCGCTCGCCGAGCTGCGCCCGTGGCTGCCATGGACCGACTGGCACCCCGACGTCGCCGCGTCCACCGAGACCTGCCGCCGGCTGCGCGCGGCGTTCGAGGCGCGGACCGACTTCACGATGGGGATCTTCGACCGCGCGGACCAGCGGCTGCTCGGGGGCACCGGGCTGCACCGCGTGAAGTGGGAGCTGCCTTCGTTCGAGATCGGCTACTGGCTGCGCACCGACGCGGTGGGCCGCGGGATCGTGACCGAGACCACCGCGGCGCTGGTGCGCACGTGTTTCGAGGCCCTCGGCGCCGTCCGCGTCGAGCTGATCACCGACCCGCGCAACGAACGCAGCGGGAAGGTGGCCGAACGGGTCGGCTTCCGGCTCGAAGGCACGTTGCGCTGCGCGATGCTCGGGACGGACCGGCGCCCCGCGGACCGGCGCGTGTACGGGTTCACGCGCGACGACTGGGCCCGCGAGGGGGCCCGGATCGTGGCGCTCGCGACGGGGGCGCAGCCCCTCGCGTGACGCCGCAGCGCGCGCGGGGCCCATTAGGAGCCGATCCGGAGCCCCCATCCGTAGACCAGACCGGCGGCGACCACGAGCGCGGCGCCGACCCCTGCGGCAACCCGCGCCCAACGCAGGCGACGCCGCGCGAGCGGCGCGTCGAGGACGCCGTACGGCGGGTCCACGCACTGCACGGCGACGTAGACCAGCAGCACGAGACCGACCGGCGCGTAGACCACGAGGAGTAGGAGAGCGCCGATGGCCATGTTGTACAGCTGGCGCGTCCATCGCTCGGCTTTCGCGGCGGGCCACGGTTCGAGCACGGCGCCCGCCTCGTCACGGGTCGCAGCGTTCCCGTCGCCCGCCTCCACCGCGGGGTCCGCCGCCGCGCTCGCCGACGACCCCGAGCCCGCGTCCTCGGCTCGGGCCCCGGCGGGGTCCGCGACCTCCCCCACGACCGCCCCGTCGGCGTCCTCTTCGACGTCGTCCTCGGCCGTGTCGCCGACGTCGCCGTCGGCGGCGACCTCGTCCTCGTCGTGCGGCGCGGGCGCGAGCTCCGCGAGCGCGGCGGCGGCGCGTTCGGCGTCGGCCTCCGCGACGAGCACCCGGATCCCGAAGAGGGGAGGGGAGCCGAACATCGTGCCGATGTGGACGCCGTCCACCTCGGCTTCGATGCCGACCTCGCCGAGGAGCGAGACGAGTCGCTGGGCCTCGAACGCGGTGTCGGCGCGGGCGATCTCGGTCACGCGGGCCATGGCTTCTCCGGTGGATAGCGTACCGGAATCGGTCGGGGCGGCCCGGCGGGATCGTTCGCGGACCCCGTCCGCGGGCCCCGGGCGGCCACGCGTGGGTGGTACGCTCGACGAGGTCGCCGGGAGCCGCGCATGGACACGCTGGCCTGGGGGCGCATCGATCCGGGACTGGTCGTCGCGTGGGTCGCCGTCGCGGCCGGATGGCTCGTGGCGATCGTCCGCGCCCGACCGCACGCGAACGGCGCCGCGCTCGCGGGGCTCCCCGGACTCGTCACGCTCGGCCTCGCCGCGTGGGTGTTCGCGGTGAAGGGAGGCCACCCGACGGCGCAGCTGAGCGGCACCGACGCGTGGTCGCTGTGGACCGACCTCTGGCCCGTGCTCGTCCTCGCGAACGCGATCGCGGCGGTCGTGGCGCTCGTCGGCGCGTTCCGCGCCGGCTTCGGCCGCAGCGCGCCGTGGTTCCTCGCCCTCGCGCTCGACCTGCTCGGGGCGCTCGCCACGCTCCAGAACTTCCCGTCGGCGTGAGCCCCCGCGGACGTCCGGCGCCCGCCCGGACGGGGCCCGCCGGCCGCCGCCGGACCCGCGGGTCGCGGCGCCGGCGACCGGGCCTCGCGGTCCCGGGGGCACGACCGCTCCCCGGAGGACGTCGAGGGACGCACCGCGTGGAGCGACCGACGTTGGCGGCGCCGGGCGCGGGCCGCAGAATCGCGCCGTGGCGACGCTCCACCTCCTCGACGCGACGGACCTCGCCCACCCGGGCCTCGAGCCGTTCCGCACGCTGCGCCGGCAACGCGACCTCGAGCGCCGCGCGCAATTCGTCGCGGAGGGCGAGGCCGTCGTGCTCCGGTTGCTCGCGAGCCCGTACCCCGTCACCTCGATGCTCACGACGCCGGCCCGGCTCGAGCGGCTGCGCGCGGCGCTCGACGCGCGGCCCGACACGATCGACGTCTTCCTCGCGCCGGACGACGACGGCGTGCGGCGCGTGTCCGGGTTCGTGTCGGCGCCGGTCAAGGCGTTCGGCCACGTGCCGCGGCCGCCGACCCTCGACGACCTCCTGCGCGACGCGACGCGCCCGCGGCTCCTCGTCGCGCTCGACGGCCTCGCGAGCGCGGAGAACGTCGGCGTCGTGGTGCGCAACGCGGCGGGCCTCGGCGCGCACGGGCTCGTCGTCGGCGCGACGTCGTGCAGCCCGTTCCTCACGCGCGCGATCCGGACGTCGATGGGCACCGTCTTCCGCACGCCGGTCGTCGAGCCCGTGGACCTCGTCGCGGCGCTCGGCCGCCTCCGCGCCGCCGGCGTGACCTGCGTCGCCGCCCACCCCGCGCCGACCGCCCGCCCCGTCGAGACCGTCGACCTGCGCGGCGACGTCTGCGTCGTGTTCGGCGCCGAGGGCGACGGGATCGCCGCCGCGGTCCTCGCGGCGTGCGACGTCGCCGCGGCCCTCCCCATGGCGAGCGACGTGGACTCGCTCAACGTCGGGAGCGCGTCGGCGGCGATGTTGTACGAGGTCGGGCGGCAGCGCCGCGCGGCCCCCCGCCCGTGACGGGCCCGTGGCCCGGGCGCGGGGTGGACAGCCCCCCGCCCGGCGACGATGCTCCCCCCGACTTGTAGGAGCCCCCGATGGACGCCGAGGCCCGCCCGCCGCTCTCCGCCGCGCTCGCCGCGCGCGTCGCGGGCCTGTGGATCGTCGCGGGGTGCCTCCTGAAGGCGCTCCTCGGCACCCCCGCCGACCTCCCGCCGCTCGTCCGCACGCTCCCCTTCCCCCTCGCGACGACGTTCGCCGTCGTGCTCGGCGTCGAGGCGTTCGTCGGCCTCGGCACCTTGCTGCGCCCCGGCCGCTTCTGGCCGCTGGCCGCGCTGCTCCTCCTCGCGTTCGCGGGCGTGCTCGTCTCGCAGGTGACGGCGGGCGCCGCGTCGTGCGGCTGCTTCGGCGCCACGATCACCGTCCCGCCGTGGGTCATGCTCGCGGTGGACCTCGGCATGCTGGCGGTGCTGCTGTGGGCGCGCCCGTGGCGGCTCGCGCGCGGCGGCCGGCTCGACGTCCTCGTCGGGCTGCTCGCCCTCGCCGTCGGCGCCGCGCTCCCGATCGTGCTGAACCGCGAGGCGCGCCCGGGCGACGCGGGCGGCGGCGTCCTCCCCAAGTACATCGTGCCCGACGTGCCGTCGTGGGTCGGCCGCCACATCCGCGACACCGACGTCGGCGTCTGGGGCAAGCTCGAGAACCCCCGCGACGGCGTCTGGATCCTCTATCGCGACTCGTGCGAGGTGTGCGCGCAGTGTCTCCAGATCATGGCGACGCAGGACCGCGGCGAGCGGGAGATCACGCTCGTCCGGCTCCCCGAGAAGACCACGTCCGCACCCGCCCGCCACGTGCACCTGCTGCCGCAGGGCGGCTTCGTCCACCACGTGCGGCTGCCGGAGGGCGTGGACTGGTCGGTCAGCACGCCCGTGCGCCTCGACGTCGAGGGCGGGATCGTGAAGACGGCCCGCGAGGGGATCCCCTCCGACGACTGCCTCCCCGGTCGCTGACGCGGCGTCTTCTCCGGTCGCCGACGCGGTCCGGCGGCGCGGGGGACCGCGTCCCCCGTTCCGCCGACGCGAGGCCCGCTCGCCTCCGGGTCTACTTCAGCGCCGTGTAGATGCGGTGGCAGTCGTCGTGGTCGTCGATGGCCTCGAGGAAGGCCTCGACGTCCTTGCGCTGGTCCTCGGGGAGCTCCATGGGCTCCTTCGCGACGTAGCCCATCTCCGACGCCGTCACCGACCACCCGCCCTTGCGCAGCACGCTCGTCACCGCCTCGAGGTCGGTGCGGTCCGTGAAGAACCGCGCGCCCACGTGGTCCTCGGGCGGGTGCTCGAGGGGCTCGACGTTCTGCGCGCCGGCCTCGATCGCGACGGACTCGAGGTCCATCGCCTTGCCCTCGTGCGTGGCCTCGATGATCCCGACGTGGTCGAAGAAGAAGCCGACCTTCGCCCCCATCTGGCCGTTGCGGAACAGCACCCGCATGTCGGGCGCGGTGCGGTTGCGGTTGTCGGTCATGCACTCGACGATCACCGGCACCTTGTGGGGAGCGAAGCCCTCGAAGGTGACCAGCTCGAGCTCCGCGCCCTCCCCGCCGCTCGCCTTCTTGATGGCGCGCGCGATCGTGTCGTTCGGCACCGAGGCCTTGCGCGCCGCCTCGACGGCCACCGCCAGGCGGGCGTTCATCGTGGGGTCGGGCACGCCGGCCTTCGCGGCGACCGTGATCTCGCGCACCAGCTTGGTGAAGATCTTCCCGCGCTTCGCGGCGTTGATCTCGCGCTTCTTCTGCAGCCACTGACGACCCATGGGAGGCTCTCGCGGGGGGCCGCCCGACCCGGGCGGCGGTGCGCGAGGATACCCCCGGGCCCCGCGGGCGCCCGCTCGGGGACCGAGTCGCGTCCCGGGGACCGCGTCGTGTCCCGGGGACCGCGTCGTGTCCCGGGGACGCGAGGCCCGGCCCGCGACGGTGGGGCCTTGCGGCGGGCCCGGTATCCTCCTCCGTCCGCCGGAGCCCCCCCATGAGCCCGAACCCCGCCCCGACCTCCGCCTGGGTCCGCGACCAGGCGCGCTTCGACGCGCTCCAGCAGAAGCTCGTCCCGCTGTGGACGTCGATCCGCGCGCTCAACCAGGACGAGCAGACCATCGTCGTCGTCCCGTCGCTCGACACCGACGTCGCGCTCAAGGGCAGCGAGCTCCAGGCGTACGAGGAGCGGTTCCTCTTCCTGCTCCTCCTCCTGCGGCAGCCGCGCGCGCGGCTCGTCTACGTCACGGGCCAGGCCATCCACCCGAGCATCGTCGACTACTACCTCGACCTGATGCCCGGCGTGATCTCGAGCCACGCGCGCAAGCGCCTCTTCCTCGTCTCGCCGCTCGACGCCTCGTCGCGGCCCCTCTCGCGCAAGCTCCTCGACCGCCCGCGGATGCTCGAGCGCCTGCGCGCCCTGGTCCCCAACCCGGACCGCGCGCACCTCGTGCCGTTCGCGACCACGTGGGCCGACCGCGAGCTGGCGATGAGGCTCGGCGTGCCGATGTACGGCTGCGACCCGCGGCTCGTGCACCTCGGCACGAAGAGCAGCGCCCGCCGCCTCTTCCGCGAGGAGGGCGTGCCCCACCCCATCGGCCGCGAGGACCTCTCGACCGAGGACCACCTCGTGGACGCGATCGTCGCGATGCGGCGCGAGCGCCCGTCGATGAAGAAGGTCGTCATCAAGGTGAACGAGGGCGTCTCGGGCACGGGCAACGCCAACCTGTCGCTCGTGGGGCTGCCGCCGTCCGGCGCGCCCGGCGAGCGCGAGGAGGTCCGCGCGGCCCTGCCCCGCATGGCCTTCGAGCTCCAGAGCCTCGCGTACGAGGTGTTCCTCGAGAAGCTGGCGGAGCAGCAGGGCATCGTCGAGGAGCGCATCGAGGCCCCGGAGATCCGCAGCCCCAGCGTGCAGCTGCGCGTGACGCCGCTCGGCGAGGTCGAGCTCCTCTCGACCCACGACCAGATGCTCGGCGGCGCCAGCGGCCAGAGCTACCTCGGCTGCCGCTTCCCCGCGGACGACTCCTACGCGGGCCTGATCAGCCGCGAGGCGAAGAAGATCGGCGTGCGGCTCGGCAAGGAGGGCGTGATCGGGCGGTTCGCGCTCGACTTCGTGGTCGCGCGCGCGCCCGGCGAGGCGTGGAAGGCCTACGCGATCGAGATCAACCTGCGCAAGGGCGGCACGACGCACCCGTTCCTCACGCTGCAGTTCCTGACCGACGGCACCTACGACCCGGTGGCGGCGCACTTCACGGCGCCGGACGGGAAGCGCAAGCACTTCGTCGCGTCGGACCACGTCGAGGGCGAGCGGTACCGCCAGCTGACGCCCGAGGACCTCTTCGACGTCGCGCTGCGCCACGGCCTGCACTTCGACCAGACGCGGCTCAAGGGGATCGTCTTCCACATGATGAGCGCGCTGCCCGAGTGCGGCCGCACGGGCCTCACCGCGGTCGCCGACTCCGCGAAGGAGGCCGACGACCTCTACCAGAAGTTCCTCGCGATCCTCGACGCGGAGTGCCCGACGTAGGACGAACCAGGGGCACGCGCGAACCGGGGCGCGCTCGGACGCTGGCGCGGTCCGGTCGCGGCGGACGACCGCGCGCGCCGTGCGCCCGCGCTGCCGACGGCGCCCGGACGTCCCGAAGGACCCCGCCTCACGGCACGGTGTCGCCCGTGCATCGAGGCAAGGTGCCGCCCGGGCGGGCGCAAGGCCCGCCCCTACGGCAGAATCGCGATGCGGACCCTCTGGGACGCGTTTGCGGCACGATTCGGTCCGGCGTTCGACGCGCCCGAGACGTCGCCGACCGATCCACCGTTCCCGTGGTCCGACGCGGCAACCCGTAGGGTGCGGGCCTTGTGCCCGCCCGCCGGTCGCGGCGGACGACCGCGCGCGCCGTGCGCCCGCGCTGCCGACGGCGCACGGACGTCCCGAAGGACCCCGCCTCACGGCACGGTGTCGCCCGTGCATCGAGGCAAGGTGTCGAGTTGCGTCCCGCGACGCCGTCCGCGGCGGCCGCCGGGCCTCGCGGTCCCGGAGAGGGGTCGCGCCCCGAGGGACGCGGGGACTCGCGCGGACGCGGTCAGCCGACGGTGATGCGGCGGCGGACCTGCGGCGGGACGCGGTCGCCGGGCACGAGGATGCCGGTGTAGTTGAGCGGGTCCACCGCGCTCACCTCGACCGGCGCGCCCGGCCCGTCGCGGCGCGCGGCGCGCAGCCGCGTCACCGCCTCGGGCAACGCGTACTGCTCGCCGTCGATCCCCGCGACGAAGCGGCCGCCGCGGACGCCGCCGCGCAGCTCGAGCAGGCGCAATGCGCGGACGACGTCGCGCCACGGCACGGGCAGCCGCTCGCGGAGCAGCGTGCGGCGGCAGACGACGCCGGTGCGCGCGAGGAGGCGGAGCGCGACGGTCTCGGCCAGCTCGGGGGTCACCTCGGTCGGCGCGCCCTCGCGGCGGAAACACGACCACCGCCCCATCACGGGGACCGCGTGGCGGCGGCGCGAGGGCGGCGTCCACATGCCGCGCAGGCCGGCCCAGGCGTCGCAGGTGACGAGCCCGCGGGCCGCGAGGTCGCCGAGCGCGCGCTCGACGTGCGACGGCAGGAGGCGCGCGTGCGCGGCGATCTCCTGCGGGAAGAGCGCCCCGCGCGCGCGCAGCGCCGCGAGCACCTCGGCGGCGGGGCCGTCGAGGGCCGCCGGCGCGACGGAGGGCGCGAGGCCGGTCCACAGCGGGAGGTCCTCGCGGGGGAACAACGCGACCGGCGCGGCCCGGAGCGACGACGCGCCCTCGCCCCAGAGCCGCCCCCACGCGACCTCGCCGCCCAGCGTGAGGGCGTCGAGCCAGTCGCGGCGGTAGTCGCGCACGCGCGCGGGGAGCACCTGCGCCTCCCACGCGGCGGCCGGGACCTCGACGCCCGAGAGCTGGCGGACGACCTCGGCCACGCCGCGGGGGCCCTCGAGCCGGTGCGCGGCGTCCACGTGCTGCCACGCGGCGAGGAACCGGAGGAAGGTCGCGGCCGGGACGGGCTCGATGTCGCGGCGGAGGCGGTCGAGGGTGTAGCGCTGGATGCGCGCGAGCAGGCGGCGGTCGCACCAGACGTCGCGGCCGCCGAGGCGCGCGCGCAGGACGTGGCCCTGGGCCTCGAGCGCGAGGAAGGCGGGGTCGTCGCCTTCGACCGGCCCGAGGGCCTCCATCCGCCCGCGCAGCACGACGACGGGGTCGCGCGACGCCTCGACCGCGCGCCAGCGGCCGTCCGCATGCTCGACGCGGCCCGCGGCGGCGAGCGCGTCGAGCCACGGGCGCCACGGGCCCGCCTCGGCGTCGGTCACGTGGCCCATCCAGAGGAGCGCCTCGTGGACCTCCTCGGCGTCGCGCGGGTCGGGCCAGGCCTCCTCGCGCACGCGCGCGACGGCCTCGGGGTCGAGGGCGCCGAGCGTGTCGCTCACGCGGTCGGGCTGGACGCGCCGCGCGAGCACGGCCTGCGTGCGCCGCTCCTCGAGGGGCGCGTCGTCGAGGAAGGCGTAGGGCTTGGCGGCCAGCACGCCGCGCGCGAATGCCGACGGCTCGGGCAGGTCGAGCGCGACGCGCTCGACGCGCCCCGAGCGCAGGCCGTCGAGCACCTCGAGGAAGCCGTCGACGTCCATGGCCTCGTGGAGGCAGTCCTCGAGGGTCTGGCGGACGAGCGGGTGCTCCCACGGCACCTCGACGTCGCCGCCCGTCAGCGTCTCGGGGCACGCGAGGACCGACGGGAACGCCTTCACGAGCAGGTCCTCGGCGCGCATGCGCTGCAGCGGGACGGGCACGCGGCGGCCGTGGTCGAAGCGCGCCATGAGGAGGGCGCGGGCCACGTTCCAGCGCCAGCGCGCGCCGAACATCGGCGCGGGCAGCACCGCCTGCACGAGGAGGTCGCGCGCGGTCTCGGGCTGGAGGTAGTCGAAGACGTCGGCGAGGTCGAACGCGTGCTGCGTGCCGAGGGAGAGCACGATGGCCTCGTCGTCGGCGGCCGCCTGCAGCTCGAAGCCGAAGCCGCGGCAGAACCGCTTGCGCAACGCGAGGCCCAGCGCGCGGTTGACGCGGCTGCCGAACGGCGCGTGCAGCACCAGCTGCATCCCGCCCGACTCGTCGAAGAACCGCTCGAGGACGAGCCGCCCCTGCGTGGGCACGGTCCCCAGGGCCTTGCGCCCCGCGGCGACGTACTCGGCGACCTGCCGCGCCGCCTCCTCGGAGACGCCGCTCTCGGCCACGACCCACGCCGGCTCGTCGCCGCGCGCCCGCAGCGCCGACACCGCGGCGGCGAGCTCGCGCGTGCGGCCCGGCCCCTCCCCGAGCCAGAACGGGACCGACGCCGGCGCGCCGGCCGCGTCCGCCACACGGACGACGCCGGGCTCGATGCGCAGGATCCGCCACGACGCGTTGCCGAGCTGGAAGACGTCGCCGCGCGACGCCTCGACCGCGAAGTCCTCGTTCAGCGTGCCGACGAGCGTGCCCTCGGGCTCGAGCAGCACGCGGTACTCGCCGACGTCGGGGATCGCGCCGCCGCCGAGCAGCGCCGCGAGCCGCGCGCGCCGCGTCGCGCGCAGGCGCCCGCCGACGCCGTCGCGGTGCAGGAGCGCGAGCCGGCCCTCGGTGTGGAGGGCGACGGTCGCGTCGAAGTCGGCGCGCGCGAGGTCGCGGTACGGCCAGGCCCGGCGCACCGCGTCGAACAACGCGGCCTCGTCCCACGGCTCGGCGACGCACGCCGCCACGACCTGCTGCGCGAGGATGTCGAGCGGCGCGCGCGGGACGGGCGTGCGGTCGAGCTCGCCGCGGCGCACCGCGCGCAGCAGCGCGGCCGCGGCGACGAGCTCGTCGGGCGTCAGCGGGAAGAGCCGCCCCTTCGGCGTGCGGCCCACGGCGTGCCCCGACCGGCCCACGCGCTGCAGGAACACCGCGATCGACGGCGTCATCCCCACCTGCACGACGAGGTCGACCTCGCCGACGTCGATGCCGAGCTCGAGCGACGCCGTCGCGACGAGCGCCTTGAGCCGCCCCTCCTTGAGGGCCTGCTCCGCCTCGAGCCGGCGCTCGCGCGCGAGGCTGCCGTGGTGGCTGCGGACCGCGTCCGCGCCGAGGAGCTCGCCGAGCCGCGCCCCGAGCCGCTCCGCCAGCCGTCGCGTGTTCACGAACACGAGCGTCGTGCGGTGCCCGCGGACGAGGTCGGCGATGCGGCCGTGCAGCTCCTCCCAGACCTCGTGCGAGCAGACCGTCTCGAGCGGCGACGACGGCAGCTCGACCGCGAGGTCGAGGTCGCGGCGGTGGCCGACGTCGACGACGGCGCATGGCCGCCCCGCCCCCACCAGGAACCGCGCGACGTCCTCGGGCGGCTTCTGCGTGGCCGACAGGCCGATGCGCTGCGGCCCGCCCGCCAGCCGGTCGAGCCGTTCGAGGGAGAGGGCGAGGTGGCTCCCCCGCTTGTCGCCGAGCACGGCGTGCACCTCGTCCACGATCACCGTGCGGACCGTCGCGAGGAGCCCGCGCCCGCCGTCGGTCGAGAGCAGGAGGTAGAGCGACTCCGGCGTCGTGACGAGGACGTGCGGCGGCCGCTTCGTCATCGCCGCGCGCTCCTTGGCGGGCGTGTCGCCGGTCCGCACGAGCACGCGCACCTCGGGCAACGACGGGTCGAGCGACCGCAGGGCCGCGAGCGGCGCGAGCAGGTTCTTCTGCACGTCGTTGCCCAACGCCTTCAGCGGCGAGACGTAGAGCACCGACGTCGCGTCGGCGAGCGCCGGCCCCTGCCGCAGCAGCCCGTCCACGGCCGTCAGGAACGCCGCGAGCGTCTTGCCCGAGCCCGTCGGCGCCGCCACGAGCACGTGCCCGCCCGTCGCGATCGCGGGCCACGCGCGCACCTGCGGCGGCGTCGGCGGCCCGAGGGTCCGCGCGAACCACGCCCGCACCGTCGGGTGGAACCCGTCGAGCGCGGCCGTCGCCGGCGCGACGACCTCGCCGCCGAGCCACCGCGCCGCGACCGCCCGGCCCGCCTCGCGCGGCACGGCCGCGAACGTCTCCGTCGCCCGCGCGAACGTCGCGACGACGGACCGCTGCGACGCGAACGTCGCCGCCACCGCCCCCCACTTGTCGCCGCACGCCACGCTCAGGTCGACGTCGTCGAGGCCCTCGCCGAACTCGAGCCGCACCGCGTCGGGGAACGCCGCGCGGGCCACGCGGTGCACGAGGAGGTGGTGCGGGTGCCCGTACTCCCCGCGCGCGTTGTGCGTCACGACGACGTCGGGCCGCAGCCCGAGCGCGCGCACCGCCGCGAGCGCCACCGACGCGTCGATCGAGCAGCGTCCCTGGCGACGGTCCTCGGGGTCGTCCTCGAACCCGAGGAAGTGCACGCGCGCCGGGTCGGTGCCGAGCCGCCGCTGCCACGCGCGCAGCTCCTCTGCGCGCGGCGACCCGTCGGCGTGCGTGAGGCACACCACCGTGAACGTCGCGCCCGCGTCCGTCGCGCGGCGCTGCAGCGCGCCGGCGAAGATCGCGTCGTCGTCCGGGTGCGCGACGAACAGCAGGCACGACCGCGGCCCATCCGCCCGCGAGACGTTCGCCGGCGGCTCGGGCACGGCGGGCATCGCGTCGGCGGTCACGGTCGCTCCTCCCGCGCAGGGTACGTCCCGCCCGCGGGGCCCTCAACCCCGCCGCGCCCCACCGGCGCCCGGCGCCGGGACGCTGCGCCCGGCGCCGCCGAGCAAGCCCGGTCCATTCACGAGGGATGAGCCGCGACAGGGGCTGAACGAATCACAGTGGCCGGTGGGGGCCGATGGATGCGACCCGGGCGCGGCGCGGAGGCGACCATGCCGACCGGCGCGGATGAAGGCCCGAGCCGGCGTAGGGCCTGAGAGGGAGGCCGTGTTCCTGCACCACGCCGAGGAGCCTCCGCGACGTGGCGCACGCGTTCGTGCTCGCCGGTGGCGCTGCGATACGCCCGGGTCGCAGCCGCGGCCCCAACCTCGCCCCTCGTGCATGGGCCGGGCTAGGCTCGGGGTCGGTGTCCCCTCGCGCCGCCCCCGCCCCGCGGATCAGCTTCCTCGCGCACGAGCCCGCGGTGGCGCGCCGCGGCGGCGACGCGGCGCGGCGCTCGGGCGGCGCGGGGTACGCGGTCGCGGAGCAGGCCGCCGCGGTCCGGCGCTTCCTCGCGGCGCCCGCCCGGGCCGGCAGCGCCCCGCTCACGATCCTCTGCCCCGGGACGCGAGGCCCGGCCCGCGTCGCCCCCGCCGAGGGCGTCGTCACCTTCGACGCGCCCGCGGGCTCGCTCGACGACCTCGCCGAGCGGTACGTCGCGGACCCCGCGTGGCGGCGGCGCTTCGACGCGCTCCTCGGCGACGCGCCCGTGCTCGCGCACCACCTGCCCGCGGCGCGCGTCACCACGTCGCTCGGGCGACCCACGCTCGTCGCGCTCCATTCGCTGTGGCCGAGCGTTCAGGCCGAGGTCGCGGGCGGTCCGCCGGGCCCGCGCGCCGCGGCGTGCGCGGCGCTCCTCGAGGACGCCGCGGCGGTGCTCGTCGCCACCGCGGCCGAGCGCGACGCCCTCCTGCGCACGGCCCCCGCGTCCGCGCGCGCCCGCGACCTCGCCGCGCGCGTCCACGTCGTGCCGCAGGCGCCGAGCCCGTTCCTCGTGCGGCTCGCGGCCCGCGGCGGGCTCGCGCGCCGTCGCGCGGCCTGGCGCCGCCGCCTCGTCCCGCGCGCCGCCGCGGACGACGTCGTGCTCTACGCCGTGGGCCGGCTGGTGCCGTACAAGCGGCCGCTCGAGGTGATCGAGGCGTTCGTCCGCGTGGCGTCCTCCGTCCCGCGGGCCCACCTGCTCGTCGTGGGCCCCGCGACCGACCCCGGGTACGCCGCACGCTGCGCCGACGCCGCGCGCGCGGCCCCGCCCGACGTGGCGGCGCGCATCGTGCTCGCGGGGCCGCAGCGCCTCGAGGCCGCGCCGCTCGCCGGCGACGTGCTCGTCCACGCCTCGCGGTTCGAGTCGTGGGGGCGCGCGGTGGACGAGGCCCTCGTGCTCGGGCGGCCGGCGGTGCTCGCGCCGTCGCCGTTCGTCGCGGAGCGCGTCGAGGGCCGGCGGCCACCGGGCCTCGCGGTCCCCGACGCGGGGCCGCCGTCCCCCGAGGGACCGCTCTGGGCCGACCCGGACGCGCCCGCGGCGCTCGACGCGGCGCTCGTCCGCGCGGCGACCGACGCCGCGTGGCGGCGCGCGTGCGGCGCCGCCCACCGCGCGCGGGCCCAAGCCCTCGCGGGCGACCGGCCGGTCCGCGCGCTGCTCACCGTGTGGAACGACGTGGAGCACGCGTACCGTGGCACGCGACCGTTCGTGCTCGACGCCCCCGGAACGCCCCCATGCGCCTCGACCTGATCCGCCACGCCGACCCCGACTACGACCGCGACGCGCTGACCGAGGCGGGCCGACGCGAGGCCCGCGCGCTCGCCGCGCGGTTCGCCGCGCGGCCGCCGACGCACCTGTACGTGTCGGCGCTCGGGCGCGCGCGCGAGACGGCGGCGCACCTCGCGGAGGCGACGGGGCGCGTGCCCGTCGTCGAGCCGCGGCTCAACGAGCTCGACTGGCACGTCGAGGACGCGGCGTGGGGGCGGCTGTCGGCGTGGGACGTGCCCGGCGAGACCGTCCGCACGGCCACGGCGCCCGGCGCGGCGGCGGCCTTCGCGGCGGAGATCGCGCGGCTCCACGCGTTCTCCGACGAGCTCCTCGCGCGGCACGGCTACGCGCGCGAGGGCGGCCGGTACCGCGTGACGGCGCGCAACGACGACCACGTCGTGGTCGTGGCCCACGGCGGGGTCGCGTTGACGTGGCTGCCGCACCTCCTCGACCTGCCCGTCGACCGCTTCTGGTGCGGCTTCTGGCTGCCCCCGTCGTCCGTCACGACGATCGTGCTCGAGGAGCGGTCGGACCGGTGGGCGACCCCGCGCTGCACCGCGCTCGGCGACCTCGCGCACCTCCACGCCGCCGGCCTGCCCACGAGCCCGAGCGGCCGCCACGGCCGCGGGCACGCCTGAACGGCGTCACGTGTCGAGGGCGGCGAACGCCTCGAGGAACCGCGCGGTGAAGGCCGCGTCGATGTCGGTCCGCAGCGCGCCGGGGCCCGGCGAGGGCGAGCTCGGCACGCCCGGGTTCGTGTTGATCTCGTAGACCTGCACGCGGCCGCCGACGACGGCGTAGTCCACGCGGCCGTAGTCGACGCGGGCGAGGCGGGCGGCGCGCGCGAGCGCCTCGGCGTGCGGGTTCTCCTCGAGATAGGCCCGCTCCTCGCGCAGCGACCGCTCGTCGACGACCTTCGGCTCCTTGAGCATCCAGTCGGGGCCGAAGAAGAGGTGGCCCGGGAGCACCTTCCCCCCCACGAACCACGCCGCGTACTTGCGGTAGAGGCCGCGGTCGTCGCGCTCGCCGTGGAACTCGACGATCAGGCGCCGCTCGCGCGAGAGGCCGTCGGCCCCGAGGCGCGCGAGCGCCGCGTCGAGCGCGGCCTCGTCCTCGAGCAGGGCCGACGCCGCGCCGACGTGGTCGTCCTCGGTGCGCAGGAACACCGGGTAGCGCCGCGGCCGCCGCGCCTCCGTGCACCGGTACACGTCGAAGTCGTTGACGCCGGCCTCGCGCAGCGTGCGCAGGAGCTCGTACCGGCCCATGGTCTCGAGCGGGTCGTTGTGCAGCGCGGTCGCGGCGCCCGCCGCCACCAGGCGGTCGCGGAACACCGCGGCCTCCTCGCGGTGCTGGGGCGAGAGCCGGTCCACGTCGCTGAAGATCCACGTGCCCGCGGGCGGCCGCGGCAGGGCCGTCGCGGGGCGCGGCGCGCCGCGCCCGGCGTACCACGCGTTGACGACGCCGCGGAGGCCGCCTCCGGTCCACCGCTTCCCCAGCGAGCCGCCGCGCAGCCAGCAGCGCGTCTGCTCGTACGTGACGATCCGCACGCGCGGCGCCAGCGGTTTCCCCCACCGCGCGAGGAACCGCCCGAGGGTGTACGGGTGCTTCTCGGTGCAGAGGTAGTGGATCATCGCGGCGCGGGCCCGTCGCCGCGGACGAACGCCTCGAGCAGGTCGAAGGCGCGGTCCTCGGGGTGCTGCGTCGGCGGGCGCTTGCAGAACGCCGCCGACGGCCCCTCGAGCACGCCGCCGACCCCGCGGTCGAGCGCCAGCCGCGCGCACCGCACCGCGTCGATCACGACGCCCGCCGAGTTCGGCGAGTCCTCGACCGCCAGCCGCAGCTCGAGCTCGAGCGGCACGCCGCCGAACATCCGCCCCTCGAGCCGCAGGAAGCACACCTTCCTGTCCTTCAGCCACGGCACGTAGTCGCTCGGGCCGACGTGCACGTCGTCGGCCGCGATGCCGTCGGTGAGCACCGACGTCACGGCCTCGGTCTTCGAGCGCTTCTTCGACGCCAGCCGGTGGCGGTCGAGCATGTTGAGGAAGTCCGTGTTGCCGCCCGTGTTCAGCTGGTACGTGCGGTCCACGCGGATGCCGCGCCGGCGGAAGAGGTCGGCGAGCACGCGGTGGGTCACCGTGGCGCCGAGCTGCGACTTCACGTCGTCGCCGACGATCGGCAGGCGCTTCGCCGCGAACGCGGCCGAAAGCGCGGCGTCGCTCGCGAGGAACACGGGGATCGCGTTCACGAGGCCGAGGCCCGCGTCGAGGGCGCACTGCGCGTACCACCGCGCCGCCCGCTCGCTCCCCACGGGCAGGTAGATCACCATCAGCTGCGCGCCCGACGCGCGCAGCGCCGCCGTCACCTCCGCCGCCGTCGGCTCGGGGCCCGGCGCCACCACGAACGTCCGCTCGGGCGGGTGGTCGGCCATGTGCGGCGCGACGCCGTCGAGCACCGGCCCGCGCCGCACGATCACGCCCGTCGCGGGCAGGTCCGCCGCGAGCGCCATCGTGTTGTTCGGGGGCGCGAACACCGCGTCGCGCAGGTCCTTCCCGACCTTCCGCGCGTCCACGTCGAAGGCCGCGACGACCTCGACGTCGGTCACGCGGTACGGGCCGATCTCGGGGTGCATCAGCCCGACGACGTCGGCCGGGCCTCGCGTGCGGTAGGCGTGGATCCCCTGCACGAGGGAGCTGGCGCAGTTGCCCACGCCCACGAGGGCGAGGCGGATCGGGGGGCGGGCGGCGGTCGGCATGGAGGGAGATGCTACGCGTGCCCCCTCCGGCGGACAGCGGCGGCGCGGACGCCGGCGCCGGTACGCGAGGCCCGGTGGCCGGCGGGGGGCCGGTGGCCGGCGGGGGCCCGGCCGCGGCCCTCAGCCGCCGAGCTCGGTCCAGCGCGCGTACGCGGCCTCGAGCTCGGGCGCGAGCGCCGCGAGGCGCGCCTGCGTCGTCTCGATGCGGTCCGCGGGCCCCGACCAGAACGCGGGGTCCTCCATCGCGGCGTGCAGCCGCCGCTGCTCGTCCTCGAGGGTGGCGATCTTCTTCTCGACGCGCTCGAGCTCGCGACGGTCCTTCGGGGCGGCCTTCGGCGCGGGCGCGGCCGGCTTGCCGCCGGGCCTCGCGTCGGCGGGCTTCGCGTCGGCCGCCTTCGCGCCCGCGCGCTCCTTGCGCTGGATGCGCTGCCACTCCGTCCACCCGCCGACGACCTCGCGCACCCTTCCGTTGCCCTCGAAGACGAGCAGCCCCGTGACCACCTGGTCGAGGAAGTCGCGGTCGTGGCTGACGACGAGCACGGTGCCCTGGTAGGCCAGCAGCACGTCCTCGAGGACGTCCATGGTCTCGGCGTCGAGGTCGTTGGTCGGCTCGTCGAGCACGAGCACGTTGCTGGCCTTCGCGAAGAGGCGCGCCAGCAGGAGCCGGGCGCGTTCGCCGCCGGACAGCAGCCGCACGGGCTGGTGCGCGCGGTCCGACGCGAAGAGGAAGTCGGCGAGGTAGGAGACGACGTGGCGGCGCTTCCCGTCGATGTCGAGCTGGTCCGCGCCGTCGGCCACGCTGTCGCGCACGCTCTTGTCGGGGTCGAGGGCCGCGTTCAGGGGGTCGTACCAGACGACCTCGAGGTTGGTGCCGCGGCGGACGTGGCCCGCGAGCGGCGGCAGCTCGCCGAGGAGCGTGCGCAGGAGCGTCGTCTTGCCCGTGCCGTTCGGGCCCACGAGGCCGAGCCGGTCGCCGCGCATGACGCCGAGGTCGAGGGCCTTCACGACCGCCGTCGCGCCGTGGCCCGCGGTCAGGCCCGTGGCCTCGAACACGATCCGCCCCGAGCGCTCGGCCTCGGAGATGCCCATGCGCACCGTGCCCGTCGGGTCGCGGCGGTCGCGGCGCTCCGCGCGCAGCTTCTCGAGGGCCTCGACGCGCGACTGGTTGCGGTTGCGCTGCGCCTTCACGTTGGTGCGGCGCCACGCCTCCTCCTTCGCGAGGAGCTTGTCGGCGGCGACGCGGCGCGCGGCCTCGTCGTCGGCGCGCTCCTGCTGGCGGCGGAGGTAGTTCTCGTAGTCGCCGGGCCACGAGGTGAGGCGGCCGCGGTCGAGCTCGAGGATGCGCGTCGCGAGCCGGCGCAGGAACGCGCGGTCGTGCGTGACGAACAGCGTGGCCTTCTCGCGCTCGAGCAGGTGCTCCTCGAGCCACTGGATGCTCGGGACGTCGAGGTGGTTCGTCGGCTCGTCGAGCAGCAGCAGGTCGGGGTCCGACGCGAGGGCCTTCGCGAGCAGCACCCGGCGCGAGAGGCCCGCGGACAGCCGCGCGACGTCGGCGTCGGGGTCGAGGCGCAGGCCCTCGAACAGCTGGTCGAGCCGCGCCCGCGTCCGCCACGCCTCCTCGCGCGGCGGCACCGCGGCGGCGACCAGCGCGCGCACGGTCCCGGCGAGGCCCCGCGGCACCTCCTGCGGCAGCCGCGCGACGGTCACGCCCTGCCGGCGCGTGACCTCGCCGTCGTCGATCGCCACCTCGCCGGTGAGCACGCCCATGAGCGTGGACTTGCCCGACGCGTTGCGGCCGAGCAGGCCGAGGCGCTCCCCGTCCTCGATCTGCAGGCCGATGCCGTCGAGGAGCGGGGGCCCGCCGTGGGCGAGCGTGACGCCGTTGAGTCCGATCAGGGCCATGCCGCGACGGTAGGCGGGCGCCCGGGCCTTGCGTACTTTGGGCCCGTCCGTCGCGGACGCGGCGAGATCCCCTCCGGACGGACGCGGCTACGCCTGGGTCTGGCGGCCGAACCCGTCGGGGAACCCGAACGCGATCGGGTCCTCGCCGGGCCGGAACGTGCAGAACTGCGCGTGGTCGCCCGTCGCGACGTCGTCGGGGGTGCCGCAGCAGTACGGGCAGTCGCGGTGGCCCGCGACGTCGTACGCGGCCTCCACGCGGCGGCACGGCACCGCCACGGGCGTCGGCGGCGGCAGCGGCCGCGGCGCGGGCAGCGTGTCGCGCAGCGCGTCCGGGAAGCCGAAGCAGACCGGGTCGACCCCGGGCCGGAAGGTGCAGAAGCGCGCGTGGTCGCCGGTGGCCACGTCCGCGGCGCCGCCCACGCAGTAGGGGCAGTCGCGGTGCTCGGCCACGGTGAACGCCGCGTCGAGGCGGCGGCACGGGACCACGGGGGCGGCGGTCGCGGGGGTGCGGGGCGTCATGGCGGGGCTCCTCGTCGCCGGACGTCGATCGGGTCAGGGGGTCACGGGCGCGGCGGCCGCCGCGGCGTCGGCGCCGGCGGCGGCATGGCGCTCGAGGCGGGCCCAGCCCGCGCGGGCCTCGCGCTCCATGTCGGCCACGTCGGCGTCCGTCAGCTGCGCGAAGCGGCCCTGCAGCGCGACGTACTCGCGCATGGGCCGCCACGACGGCGCGTGGTTGATGACGTACCGCTCGCCGTCGAAGACTTCGTAGAGCGGGAAGACGCCCGTCTCGACGGCCAGGCGGCCGAGCTCGGCCATGTGGCGGCTGTCGGCCTTCCAGCCCGTGGGGCACGGGCAGAACAGGTGGATGAGGCGGAAGCCCTTCGTCGCCTTCGCCTTCTCCATCTTGGTGACGAAGTCCTCGGGATGGCTCACCGAGGCGGTGGCGAAGTACGCGATGCGGTGGGCGGCCATGATCTCGCCGAGGTGCTTCTTCGGCTCGCGTTTGCCGGCCTTCGACGGCGTCGTCATGGTCCAGGCGTGCGCCGGCGTCGCCGACGAGCGCTGGATGCCCGTGTTCATGTACGCCTCGTTGTCGTAGCAGACGTAGATCATGTCCTCGCCGCGCTCGGCGGCGGCCGACAGCGACTGCAGGCCGATGTCGAACGTGCCGCCGTCGCCGGCCCACACGAGGACGTTCGTGGCCGACTTCCCCGTGACGTCGAGCGCCGCGCGCACGCCGCTGGCGTACGCGGGGGCGGCCTCGAAGGCGGCGTGGAGGAACGGCACGCCGGACGCGCTGAACGGGAACGCGCCGTCGATCACGGCGAAGCAGCACGCGGGCGCGGTCACCATCGTCTCGCGGCCGAGCACCTTGAGGGCCCAGCGGTAGGCGGGCGTGACGGCGCAGCCGGGGCACGCGAGGTGGCCCGGCCGGAGGATCTCCTCGCGGGACAGGACCTCGTTGACGTGGTCGCTCATCGGACGGACTCCGGGGCGGGCGGGACGGGGACGGCGGGCGCCGCCGGGAGCACGGCGCCGAGCCAGGTCGTCTCGGGGTCGGGGGTCGGGCGCGCGAGCGTGCGGCGCACGACGTCCTCGATGGCGTCGACGCCGATGTCGCGGCCGCCGAGGCCCATGACGTAGCCGTAGGCCTTCGGGCGGCGGGCGTCCGGCAGGCCGTACAGGGCCGACTTCAGCTCCTGGAAGAAGACGCCGTGGTGGCCGAACGAGCAGTTGCGGTCGATGACGGCGACCTTCTCGACCCCCGCGAGCATGTCGCGGAGCCGCGCGGCCGGGAACGGCCGGAACATGCGGATCTGGACGAGGCCGACGCGCTCGCGCCGGGCCCAGTCCGACTCGATCACGTCGAGCGCGGTCGACGACACCGTGCCGCTCGTGACGAGCACCGTCCGCGCGTCCGCGAGGTTCCAGGCCTCGACGACGTCGTAGGACCGGCCCGTGAGCCGCTCCCACTCCGCGTAGCACCGGGCCGCCTCGCCCTCCATCCGCACGAGGGAGTCGTGCAGGTCCTGGCGGACCTCCTGGTACCAGTCGGGCGACAGCAGGCCGCCGAACGCGGCCGGCTTCTTCGTGTCGAGCTTCCACTTCGCGGCGCGCGGCGGCAGGAAGGCGTCGACCAGCGGCTGCGGGGGCAGGCGGACGGCCTCGGCGGTGTGCGAGAGGACGAACGCGTCCTCGACCACCATCACCGGCACGTCGAGCGTCTCCGCCAGGCGGAACGCGATGATCACGTGATCGAGCACGTCCTGGGCGCTGCTGCAGTAGAGCTGGGCCCAGCCCGTGTCGCGCTGCGCGAGGCTGTCCGTCTGGTCGGACCAGATGCTCCAGCCCGGCGCCATGGCGCGGTTCACGTCGACCATGACGATCGGGAGCCGGCCGCCGGCCGCCCAGTGCAGCAGCTCGTGCATCAACGCGAGGCCCTGCGCGCTCGTGGCCGTGAAGGCCCGGACGCCGGTGGCCGACGCGCCGATGCACACGGCCATGGCCGAGTGCTCCGACTCGACGTTGACGAACTTCGCGGGCCACGTCGCGCGGGCCATGAGCTCGGCGAGCGACTCGATGATCGTCGTCTGCGGCGTGATCGGGTACGCCGAGACGACCTGGGTGCGGGCCAGGAACGCGCCGTGGGCGGCGGCCTGGTTGCCGGTGAGGATCGCGGTGCGGCTCGGGGCCGCGGCGGGCGTGGGGTCGCTCATGAGCTCTTCCTCATGTGGACGGCGGCGCGCGGGCACTCCTCGACGCACACGCCGCAGCCCTTGCAGTGCGCCAGGTCGATCGCGTAGCCGCCCTCGGGGCGCTTCGAGATCGCGATGTCGGGGCAGAGCTGGTAGCAGACGTCGCACTCGACGCAGGTGCCGCACTTGAAGCAGCGGGAGGCCTCGGCGCGGGCGTCGGCCTCGCCGAGCCCGCCCTCGACCGGCGCGAACGCCGCGGCGCGCGTCGTCGCGTCCGCCACGGGCGGCGCGTGGGGCGGCGCCTTCGCGAAGCGGGCCATGTGCAGCAGCTTGAACTTCGCGACCTCGGGGTCGGACCCCTTGTCCGCGAGCGGCGACGCGGCGGGCACCGCCTCGCCGGTCAGGGCCGCGTGCATCGCGTGCGCCGCGAGGCGCCCGCTGCGGATGGCCTCGCTCACCGTGGCGCCGAGCCGCCCGGCGCAGTCGCCCGCGGCGAACCGCAGGCCCTCGCCGGCGCGCCCGCCCTCGTCGGTCGTGATGCGCCCGTCGGCGGTCGCGAGGCCCTCGGGCAGGGCCTCCTCGTCGAGGACCTCGCCGAGCGCCTTCACGACGGCGTCCACCTCGACGGTGAACTCGCTGCCGGGCTTGCGCACGGGCTTCGCGCGCCCGCTCGCGTCCTTCGGCCCGAGCTCCATCCGCACGAGCGTGAGCCGCAGGCGGCCGCCCGGCGCGGGCTCGATCCGCTCCGGCGCCACGAGGAACTCGAACGCGATCCCCTCCTCCTTCGCCTCCTCGACCTCGTGGCGGAACGCGGGCATCTCCCGCGCCGTCCGCCGGTAGAAGACCGTCCCCGCGGTGCCGAGGCGCTTCAGCGACCGCACGACGTCGAGCGCCGTGTTGCCGCCGCCGATCACGGCCGCCGTCGCGCCGAGGCGCACGGGCTCGCCGCGGCGCACCGCCGCGAGCAGCGGCAGCCCGTCGTGGACGCCCGGCAGGTCCTCGCCGGGGATCCCGAGCGCGCGCGACCGGCCGAACCCCACCGCGAGGATCGTCGGCCCCAGCGCGTCGAGCTCGCGGCGCACGAGCCGGTGGCCCGTCTTCACCTCGATCCCGAGGCTCCGCACCCACGCGACCTCGGCCCGCACGACCTCGGTGGGCACGCGGTACGCGGGGATGCCGTACCGCAGCAGCCCGCCCGCCTCGGGCGCGGCCTCGTGCACCGTCACGGGGTGGCCGAGCCGGCGCAGGGCCACCGCCGCCGACAGGCCCGCGGGCCCGGAGCCGACGACGTGCACGCGAGGGTGCACCGCGGGCGGCAGCTCGGGCCGCACGTCCGCCGCGAGCTTGTGGTCGCCCACCTGCCGCTCCACGGCGCGGATCGAGACGCCGCCGCCGTAGGCCTTGCGGTTGCACGGCTGCTCGCACGGGTGCGGGCAGGCCCGGCCGGTCACGGACGGGAACGGGTTGACGTCGAGCACCACGCGGGCCGCGTCGTCCCAGCGCCCCGCCTCGACCGCCGACATCATCGCGACGACGTCGAGCCCCGTGAGGCACGCGTTCGCGCACGGCGGCGTCAGGTCCTTGTAGAAGGGCTCGAGGAACTTCCACGACCCCGTGCGGTTCCACGCGGTCCCGCCCAACGAGATCGCCGTGGGCGGCAGGTCCGCGCGCGTCTCGAGCGTCACCCGTCCGTTGACGTCCTTCATCGTCAGGCTCCCGCCGGCACCGGCGCCGCCGGCTCGTTCGCCACCGCCACCGCGTCGAACGCCGCGAACGCCGCGGCGCGGTTCACGTCGGCCTTCGCCCCGAACAGCTCGACGAGGGCCTCGGCGAGCTCCTCCCGTCCCACGAGCCCCGTCGCGGCCGCGAACGCGCCGACCATCGTCGTGTTCACGATGGGCGCCGACGCGGTCCCGATGCGGTGGGCGGCGGCGATCGCGCTGCCGTCGACCCACGCGAGGCGGAACTGCCGCCCGAACACGTCGAGCGCCGCCGGCGCCGTCGCGTTCATCACCACGGTCCCGCCGGCCTTGAGCCCGTCGGTCAGCGGCACGTAGTGCGCCAGCGCCGGGTCGAGGACGAGCACGTGGTCGGGCTTCGTCACCCGCGTCCGCAGCCGGATCGGCTTGCGGTCGAGCCGGGCGAACGCGGTCACGGGCACGCCGCGCCGCTCGACGCCGAACTCGGGGAACACCTGCACGTGGTAGCCGCGACGGTGCGCCGCGTGGGCCAGGAGGAGCGACGCGAGCACCGCGCCCTGCCCCCCGCGCCCGTGCATCCGGACCTCGATCATGGACAGGCTCCCGCGTCCGGGCATGGGCCTCCGGACGAGGGACCCGGCGGCGCAAGCCGCGTGCCCTTGGACCGCGAGGCCCGCGCGCCGTCCGTCGGCCCGCGGATCGCAACAGGGTCGTTGCGGTACGGGACCGCGCAGGCCCGTTTCGCGCCGACGACGGCCGCCGGCGCGGGCCGCGCGCGACGGTGCGCTGCGGAATCGTTCCCACGGGCTGGGTCGATCCCCCCCACCCGCGGCCCGCGCGTCGGCGTTCGCGACCGGGCCGGACGCGCAACGGGTACGATGCGCGCCGGCCCCGGAGATCCCCCATGGCACGCGTCACGTCGGCGGAGCGCAAGGCGAAGGCCCTCGAGAAGCAGGTGCTCGCGGCCGAGAAGGCCGTCTTCCGCGCGAAGGCCGCGCTCGACAAGGTGCGCCGCAAGGTCGAGCCCCTCGAGCTGCCCGACTACGAGCTCACGCGCCCGGACGGCAAGCCCCTGCGGCTGTCCGACGCGTTCGGCGGCAAGCCCGACCTCTGGGTCGTCCACAACATGGGGGCCCGGTGCCCCATGTGCACGATGTGGGCCGACGGCTTCTCCGGCCTCGCCGACCACCTCCAGGACCGCGCGGGCTTCCTGCTGACGAGCCCCGACGCCCCGAAGGCGCTCAAGGCGTTCGCCAAGGCCCGCGGCTGGCGGTTCCCCGTCGCGTCGACCGCGGGCACCACGTTCGCGCGCCACCTCGGCTTCGAGGACGCCGAGGGTCACCCCTGGCCCGGCGTGAGCGCGTTCACCAAGACTGCCGACGGCCGCATCCTCCGCGTCGGCCGCGCCGAGTTCGGGCCCGGCGACGACTACTGCTCGATCTTCCCGCTGATGGGCCTGCTCGCCGGCGGCCAGGCCGACTGGTGGCCGAAGCTCTCCTACGGGAAGCGCAAGCGCTGATCCCCGACGCGTCCCCGTCGCGCCCGCGCGCGCCCGCGGGCGACGGTCCGTCGCCCGCGCCGGCCGTCCCGTCGCGGACGCTGGCCGGGGCCGACGGCGTCCGCGCGCTCGCGTGCCTCTGGGTGTTCGGGCACCACGTCGTGCTGCTGCTCGACCTGCCGCAGCGCGGCGTCGGCAAGCTCCTCGGCCGCCACGGCCCGCTCGGCGTCGTCGTCCTCTTCGTGTTGAGCGGCTTCCTCCTCGCGCGGCCGTGGTGGCGCGCGCTCGCGAGCGGGGGGCCGCCGCCGGACCTGCGCGACTACGCGCGCCGCCGCGCCGCGCGGATCGTCCCCGCGTACGCGGTGTGCCTCGTCGTCTCCTTCCTCGCCTTCGGGGCGTTCACGACCCGCGACGGCGTGCGGCTCGCGGCGGGCCTCGCGTTCGCGAGCGCGTTCCACCCCGTCACCTACTTCCCGGTGGAGGGCAACAGCCCGTGCTGGTCCCTCGGCGTCGAGGGCGTGTTCTACGCGCTGCTGCCGCTCGTGGGCCTCGCCCTCGCGCGCGGCCGCTCGCTGCGCGCGGGCCGCCTCGCGACGCTCGGCGCGCTCCTGCTCGTGCTCGCCGCGCAGGCCGTCGTCGTCGCGACGGTGCCGCGGCCCGACGTGCCCGCCGACGCGAGCGACCTCGTGCGCCTCGCCGCGACGTGGCTGCCCGAGCGCTCGCCGCTCGGGCTCCTCCCCCACCTGCTCGTCGGCGTCCTCGCGGGGTCGTTCGTCGTCGCGCCCGCGGGCGACCCGCCGCGCGGCCGAGGCGGCGACGTCCTCGCGCTCGCGGCCCTCGCCGCGCTCGTCGTCGAGCTCGCCTGGCGCGGGCCCGGCGCGGGCCTCGCGTCCCTCGACGCCGCCTGGGCCTCGCGTCACCTGCCCGGCGTCCACGGGCGCTTCCCCGGGTTCCCCGTCGCGGTCGGGGCCCTGCTCGTGGGGCTCGCGCGCTCGCGGACCCTCGGCCGCGCCTTCGACGCGGCGCCGCTGCGGGCCACCGCGACGCTCTCGTACGGCCTCTACCTCTGGCACGTGCCGGTGCTGCTCGGCGTCGTCGCCGCCCTGCGGCCCGGCCGCGGCGCGGCGGACGTCGCCCTCGTGGCGCTCGTCGGGCTCGCCGGGTCGTACGCCGCGGCCTGGCTCTCGTGGACGTTCGTCGAGCGGCCCGTGCTGCGGCGGGCGCGGGCCCGAGCCCCTAGCGCTTGATCTTCACGATCTCCGTCGTGGTGCCGTCCTTGTAGCGCAGCTGCACGGTCGCGAACTTCGTGCCCGCGGGCACCTCGAGGTAGAGCAGGTCGTCGGTGTTGACCGCGTACGGGTTCTTGGGGTCCGGCGCGCTGAAGGGCAGCTTGCGGTCCGGCGTCTCGACGTCGACGCCGTACCGGATCTCCTCGAACGCCCCGCGGTACGAGAGCAGGCCCGTGAAGTAGAGGAGCACCTTGCCGTCGTAGTCGCGGAACGACAGCCACGACGACCGCGTCATGTCGAGGGCGCGCTTGGCGCCGACGACGACCTGCGCCGCCGGGTCGAACACGAGGGGGAACGGGCCGCGGTCGCGGCCGCGCGCGTCGACGTACCGCACCTCGAGGTCGGTGCGCGGCGCGTCGAGGGGCAGCTCGACCGCGTACTTCGGCAGCGGACCGCCGCCGGGCGCCTGGTAGCCCTCGAGGAAGCCCGTGCTCGTGAACTCGCCCTTGCCGCCGGCGCGCCAGCGGATCTCCTTCACGGGCTCGGCGAAGGTGAAGGTCAGCGTCCACTGCTGGTTCGACAACATCGCGACGACCGACACCGGCTTCGCGAGCACCGCGTCGTCGAGCGACGCCGCGGCGGCGAGCCGCCGCTCGGCGTCGTCCACCTGCGCGGCCGCGACGCTCTGGTCGAGGAAGTGCGCGAGGTAGCTGCCCGTCGTGCGGAGCTCGAGGAAGCGGCGGAGGTGCTCGCGCTCGAGGCGACGGTCCTCGAGGGCCTGCGTGCCGAGGCGCGCGGCGGAGAACTCGCGCGAGAGCTCGTAGGCCGCGGGCGCGAACGTCGGGTGCGCCGCCGCCCAGGCGGTCAGCGCGGCCACGCGGGCCTCGCCGTCGAGGAGCAGGGTCGCGGCGAACGCCGTGACGTCGTCCTTCGACGTCGCGCGCATCGCCTCGTAGGCCTCGCGCGCGCCGCCGGGCCCCTGCTGCACGCGGAGCAGGGCCTGGTAGCGGAGGTGCGGGTCGAGCAGGCCGAGCCCGTCGGCCGCGGCGAAGTAGCGGCGGTAGGCCGCCATGGCCGCGGGCGTGTCGCCGCGCTGCTCGTAGACGCGCGCGTTGTGGTAGTGCGCCTCGGGCCGGTCGGCGTCGGCGATCACGCCGCCCTGCTTGGCCAGCGCGTCGAAGCCCGCCTTCAGGCTCTCGAGCGTGTGGACGACCTTCTCCGTCGACGCGGCCGAGGCCTCCGCCGCGGCCTTCGCGCCCTCGGCGGCCGCCTTCGCCGCGTCCGCGGCCTTCGTCGTCGCGTCCGCCGCCGCCTCGACGCGCTTGCCGCTCGCCTCCGCGGCCGCGGCGGTCGCGTCGACCTTGCCGGCGAGCTCCTTCGCCGCGGCGGCGCCCGCGTCCACCTTCGTCGCGAGCTCCTTCGCCGCGGCGGCCTCGGCCTCGGCGGCGGCCTTCGTCGCCGCCTCGGTGCGCTCCGCCGCCGCCCGGGCCTCGCGTGCGGCGTCGGTGGTCGCCTTCGTGGCCTCCTCGGTCCGCGCGGTGGCGCCGCGCACGTCCTCGACGGCCGCGCGCGTGTCGCCGCCCTGCCGCAGCAGGAGGAAGGCCGCGCCCACGAGCACCGCCACGCCCGCGAGCACGAGCGCGAGCTTGCCCTGCAGGCCGCGCGTGGCCTCGCGCACCGCGCGCGTGTCGTCGGCGATGACGCCGAGGCGCGCGGCGAGGTCGGCGCGCAGCGCCGCGAGGTCGTCGCGCACGACGGCGACGTCCTCCTTCAGGCCGGCCGCGAACCGGTCGAGGTCCTCGCGCCCGACCTCGAGGTGGGCCGAGGGGTCGACCTTGGTGCGGCCCTGGTCGAACGCGGTCTGCACGGGCCCGACGACCTCCTCGTAGTAGAGGTCGAGGAGCGTCAGCTGGGCGTTCGTGACGCGCTTGTTGTGGGCCAGCGCGTTGCGGAAGCGGCGGACGTCGTCGAGGAAGGCCTGCAGCGTGCGGCGCCGCTCCTTCAGCAGCGTGAGGAACGGCGTCTCGGCGTAGAGCGACTCGTAGCGGGCGAACTCCTCGCGGTTGACGAACAGGCTCGCGAGCTCGCCGAACGAGCAGCCCGAGAGGACGTCGCCCGCGTCGGCGGCCGCCTGCCACTGCGCGACGACCTTGGGGCTCAGGGCCTCGCGCAGGCGCGCGAGGAGCCGCTCCTGGTCGCCGTAGCTCTCGGTGACGAGGCTGCGCACCACGAGCTCGAGCGCGCGCACCTGCTTGCGGCCGACGTCGGCCGAGACGAGCGCCTCGACCTCGCCGTCGAGGAGCGGGCCGGGGACGCGCGGCGCGACCGTCTCGAGCCACGACACGAGCCGCACGCCCGCGAGCACGGCGTTGCGCTCGTCCGTCGGCCCGGGCGCGGGCTCGGCGAGGCGACGGGCCGTGCGCTCGACGTCGCGGAGCGCCGCCTCGAACGGCGCGAGCTCGGCGTCGGGCAGGCCGAGGGCGGCGCCCACGGCCGCGCCGCCGCGCTCGGCCTTCGCGCGGAAGTAGGCGCGCACGAGCCCCGCCAGGTCGTCGCCGGCGCCGGCGTCGGCGCCGCCGACGTGGCGCACGAGGCGACCGAGCGCGCGGGCGAGCAGGGGCCGGAGCGAGGCGGAGGTGGGCACGGTCACTTCTCCGTGAGGTCGAGGACGGGGTCGTCGGCGGGCGCGGGCCCGCCCGAGAGGCGGCGCGCCGCCTCGGCGGCCATGCGCGCGAACGCGCCGCGGCCCGCGCCGGGCGCGTCGCGCAGCGCGGCGAAGCGGCGCTCGGCGTCGACGAGGTCGCCGGCGGTGAAGCGGGCGAGCGCGAGGTGCGCGGCCTCGGCGCGCGCGGCGCCGGCGCGGGCCTCGGGGCTGCCGTCGGCGCGCCCCGCGACCGCGTGGACCGCCACGGGCGCCGAGCGCCCGACGGGGCGGTAGAGCCCCAGCGGCAGCAGGACGAGCCGCGTCGGCTCCGACAGCCGCGCGACGACGTCGCCCGTGAGCAGGATCGGCGCGTCGAGCAGCTTCGACATGCCCTCGACGCGCGAGGCCGTGTTCACGACGTCGCCGATGACGGTGTACGAGCGCTTCTGCGGCGAGCCGAGCAGCCCCGCGACGACGCGGCCCGCGTGGAGGCCGATGCCGGCCCGCAGCGGGCCCACGCCGCGCAGCGCGCGGTTGAACCGCGCGAGGTCGGCCTGCATGTAGAGCGCGGCCGCGACCGCGCGGTCGGCGTGGCCCGGCGTCCCGGGCCGCGCGTCGAACACGGCCATCACGGCGTCGCCGATCAGCTTGTCGACGCGGCCGCCGAAGTGCTCGACGCAGCGCGTCATGTGGCCGAAGTAGCGGTTGAGCAGCTCGACGAGCACGTCGGGCGCGAGCGTCTCGCTCACGCGCGTGAAGCCGCGCAGGTCGCTGAAGAGGACGGTCACCTCCTCCTCGTGCCCGCGGAAGCCGCTGCGCCCCGCCTCGCCGAGGAGCTCCTCGAGCTGCGCGTGGCCGACGAAGCGCCCGCTCGCGTGGAGCATCCACGCGGTCTCGTCGAGCCGGCGCAACGCGTCGTCGATGCGCGCCCGCATCGCCTCGGCCGACGTCGCGTCGAGGGCGCGCAGGGCGCGACGCAGCGACGCCACGGCCTCGCGCCGCCGGCCCGACGCCTCGGCGAGCGACGCGTGCAGCTCGAACAGCTCCGCGCGCTCGACGGGCGTCGCGCGCGTCGAGGCCTCGAACGCGCGGCCCGCCTCCTCGGCGGCGACGAGCGCGCCGGCCGCGTCGTCGCGGGCCCACCGCGTCCGCGCGACGAGCTGCGCGACGAGGCCGCGGAGTTCGGGATGGCCGGGCGCGGTCTCGGGGAGCGTCGCGAGGGCGCGGCCCGCGGCCGTCGCGTGGCCGGCCCCGCCGTCGAGGTCGCCGGCCCGCATCGCGAGGCGGCCGAGCGCCACCTCCGCGAACCCGACGCCCATCGCGTCGCCGACGGCGTGGGCCGCCGTCCGCGCGGCGAGGAGGCACCGCCGCGCCTCGTCGAGCTCGCCGAGCTCGGTCCGGCACGTGCCGAGCTGGTTGAGCAGCTGGCTGACCACCCGGGGGGCCGGGGGCACGGACGCCTCGACCACGGCGAGGTCGTCGGTCAGGTGCCGCGCCGCCGCCCGGAAGTCGCCGAGCGCCATGCACAGGCGACCGAGGTTGCCGAGCGTGAGCGCGCGCCCGGCGACGTCGCCCCCCGCCTCCTTCGCGGCCAAGGCCCGCTCGAAGGCCTCCCGGGCGTCCACGAGCAGCCCCTGGTGGTGGAGCAACTGGCCCAGCGTGTCGTGCACGCGGCCCGCATAGGCAAGAGGCCCGGTTCCACCGAGGGTTTCGAGCGCCTCGAGGCTGCGGTTGAGCTCGTCGATCGCGACCGGCACGTCGCCGTCCAGCCGCCACGCGACGATGCCTCGCAGGTGCGAGGCGACGGCGCCGGCGAACGGGGAGAGCGTGTCCCGACGGGGAGCGAGGACGGCCAGCAGGGGACGCAAGGCCCGGGGCATGAGCCGGGGGTCGCCCGCCACGACGACGCACGCGCGGACGAACCGCCCCCCGTCGCCCGGGCCGACGTCGACGGCGTCCCGGGCGTCCGCCCCGCGCAGGACCTCGGCGGCCTCGGCGGGCGAGAGGCCCGCGGCGGGCAGGGTCGCGGCGAGATCGAGGGGCATCCAGGAAGCCTACCCCCGGTCCCGCCGACCGCGCTCCGTTCCGATGCGCCCCCCGGTCCGGGGGCCCGCGGCTCCCCTCGTTACGAATCCCGCGATCCTCGCGATGGCTTTCGGGCGCGCCGGCCGCGAACATCCGTCGTTCTCACCGGCGGTGCGCCGCGGCAGACGGCGCCCCTCGGTCGGAGGTCCCCATGCGCGGACGAACGACGTCGTGGCTCGGGACGTGGCTCGCGCCCGCGAGCGGGCTCGTCGCGGTGATCCTCGGGGTGGCGCCCGCGAGCGGCTCGCCGTGCGACGGTCCCGTCGGACGCTCGCGCACCGTGCTCCCCGTGGGCGCGATCCCCGAGAACCTGCGCGAGCCGGCGGACCCGGCGCCCGTGAGCGACCCGCCGCCGACGAAGCCCGCGGAGCCCGCGCCGGAGACGCCGCCGCCCACGACGCCCGAGGAACCGCCGGCGCCGGCCCCCGAGACGCCGACGGAGCCGCCCACGCCGCCGCCGACCGCGACGCCGCCGGCCACGACGCCGCCCGCCGAGCCGCCGCCCACGGACACGACGCCGACGGAACCTCCCGCGACGCCGCCCGCGCCGACGCCCCCCGCGCCCCCGCGCGTCGCGCGCGCGACGCCGCCGACGACCGCGCCGAACCGCGCCGCACCCGGCGACGACGCCGGCGAGCGCGGCCGCCGCGCGCCCGCGCGCGACGACAGCGCGTGGGAGGTCTGGTGGGCCGTCCACCGCTTCGAGTTCCTCGCGCCCGCCGACCACCGCGCCGAGCTCACCGGCGACGCCGCGCCCGCGGTCCCCGAGGCGAAGCGGGCCGAGGTCCGCGCGCGCCTGCTCGACCTCGCGCGCGAGGCCGGCTGCTACCGCCTGCGCGGCGCCGCGGTCGCGGCCGCCCTCCGGCTCGCGACGCCGGCCGAGGCCGCCGACATGGAGCCGATGATCCGCCACGGCCTCACGACGCACAACCTCGTGCACGCGATGCACGTGGGCAACGCGCTCTCCTACGCGTCGGCGACGCCGCTCGTGCCCATGCTCCACCGCCTCGCGAAGGACGCGTCCGTCGAGAGCCACGTCCGCGGGCTCGTGGCCCTCGCGATGCCGACGCTCTACCCGGAGGCCGCCGACGGCCTCCTCGTCGAGCTCCTGCGCGCCGACGACGGCCGCGAACCGCCCTTCGACGAGGCGGTCCTCCTCGCCCTGGGCGCCACGCGCGACGCCGCCGGCGCCGCGGCCCTCGAGCGCGTCGTGCGCGACCTCGACCGCCCGGCCGCGCACCGCGCGACCGCGCTCACCTCGCTCGCCCGCCGCGGCCTCGACGTCCGCGCGATCGCCTTCGAGATGCTCGACGACCGCCGGGTCGAGGTGCGCCGCGCGGCCGCGCAGGCCCTCGGCGTGCTCCCGTGGGCGGTCCCGCCGGCCGACGGCGCGGCCCGCGCGCCCCGCGACCGCGAGACGTCGGAGGCGCTCGAGAAGATGCTCGAGCGGCTCCAGGGCGAGCGCCTCGCCGCGCTCGAGGCGCCGGTCCGCGAGGCCTGCGTGCGCCTCGGCCGCGTCCTCCTCCGCGAGCGCGACCGCAGCGTGCGCGCGGCCGCCGCGGTCAGCCTCGGCCGCATCGCGCGCGCCGCCGACGCCGGCGTCGCCGTCCGCCTCCTCCTCGCCGAGGTCCGCCGCGACGGCGACCTCCGCGAGCACGCGATGCTCGCGCTCGCGATCGCCAACGCGCCCGAGGCCGTCCCGGTCTTCCAGCGCGCGCTGCTCGACGGGCGCGCCGCCGCGACGACGCGCGCCGCCGCGGCGATCGCGCTCGGCCTCGCCGGCGCCACGCAGGGCATCGACCTCCTGCGCCGCACGCTCGCCGACGACCCGAACCCGCAGGTCCGCGGCTACGCGGCCGTCGCCCTCGGCATGCTCCGCGACGCGGCCTCGGCGCCCCTCGCGCGTCGTCAGTTCGACACGACCGCCAACGTCGAGGCCCGCGGCCAGTTCGGCATCGCGCTCGGCCTCCTCGGCCGCCGCGACGACGCGACGGCGCTCGCGGACCGCCTCGGCCGGGGCGGCAGCGCGGCCACGCTCTGGAACCTCGTCGAGGCGATCCGCCTCGCCGCGCGCACGCACCCCGTGGACGCGCTCCTCGCGATCGCCGAGGACCCCGACACCGACGCGGCGCCCGAGGCCGTGCGCGCGCTCGCCGCGATCCTCGCGCCCAACGACGGCGGCAAACCCGACCGCGTGAAGTCGTTCGACCACCTCCACGCCGAGGAGTACCTGCTCGGCTACGTGATCGACCCGTAAGCCGCGGTCCGTCCGATCACTCCGAGGACGGCGGCCCGCCCCCGGGACCGCGAGGCCCGGTCGCCGCCGATCGAGGCCCCGCGGCCACGTCACCCCGCGGCGGCACGCCAGGCCCCGGCCGGCCGCGGCGCCCGCGTCCGCCCCGGGCCCCGTGGCCCGGGGCGAACCCTCGCGCGCCGCGACTTCCGCCGCCGGGCCGCGTACGCTCCCGCGCCGTGCCGCCCGCCGCCGCCCCCGACGCGACGATCCTCCTCGCGACGCGCGACCGCGCGCCGCGCCTGCGCGCCACCCTCGACCTCCTCGCGGCGCTCGACGTCACCGGCCTCTCGCACGAGATCCTGGTCGTGGACAACGGCAGCCGCGACGACACCCCCGCGGTCCTCGCCGAGGCCGCGACCCGCCTGCCGCTGACCGCGTTCACCGAGCCGTCGCCCGGCAAGAACCGCGCGCTCAACCGCGCGCTGCCCTCCGCCCGCGGCGCGCTCCTCGTCTTCACCGACGACGACGTCGAGCCCGCGCGCGGCTGGCTGCGCGCCCTCGTCGAGGCGTCGAAGCGGTGGCCCGACGCCGCGATCCTCGGCGGGCCCGTCGAGCCGCGCTACCCGCCCGGCGCGCCCGCGTGGCTCGTGTCGCACACGTTCGCGGCCGGCGCGTTCGCCGCCCACGCCCCGCAGGCCCACGAGGGCCCGTGCCCGCGGCTGCCGCTCGGCCCCAACTACGCGATCCGGGCGGCCGCGCTCGCGGGCCGCCGCTTCGACGACCGCGTGGGCTCGCGCGGCGGCGCGACGGACCTCATGGGCGGCGAGACGGAGCTCCTCGAGCGCCTCGCGCGCGAGGGCGCCGCGTCGGTCCACGTCCCCGACGCGGTCGTGGGCCACGTCGTCGAGCCGCACCAGCTCGAGCTCCCGTGGCTGTTCCGGCGCGCGTTCCGCTTCGGCCGCACCCAGGCCCGCCTCCACCCCGACCCGGCGCGCGGCGGCCTCGGGGCCGTGCTCGCGGGCGCGGCGCGGTACGGCTGGTCGTGCCTGCGCGGCCCGCGCGCGCGGTTCCGCGCGGGGATCCGCTGGTACCGCGCGCGCGGCGAGCGCTACCAGCGCGTCGCCTCCGACGCGCGGCCGCGCCGCGGCGCGTGGCTCCGCCCGTGAGCCCGCCCCCGCGCGGCACGCTCGTCCTCGGCGCCGGGCCCGCGGGCCTCGCGGTCGCCCTCGGGCTCGACGGCGACGCCACGGTGCTCGAGCGGCGCGGCGACGTCGGCGGCCTCTCCGCGAGCCTCGAGGTGGAGGGCGCGGTCCTCGACGTCGGCGGCCACTCGTTCTGGACGCCCCACCCCGAGGTCCGCGCGCTCGTGCTCGACGCGGTGCCGATGGTCGAGCAGCGCCGGCGCGCCGTCTGCCAGGTCGGCGACCGCCGCGTCGACTATCCGTTCCAGCGCCACTTCGGCGCGCTCGACGCCGCGACGGCGGCCCGCTGCGCAGCGGGCCTCGCGTCGGCGGACGGGGGACGCGGCGCCCGGAACCTCGACGCGTTCCTCGTGGGCCGGTTCGGCGCGGGCATCGCCGACGCGTTCCTGCGCCCGTACAACCGCAAGCTCTGGGGCCACGACCTCGCGACGCTCGCGACGGACTGGGTCGGCGAGCGGATCGCGAGCCCGCGCCCCGCGCCGGACGAGGCGGGGCCGGCCGCGCGGCGCGTGCCGCTCGTCGAGGAGAGCGTGGTCGGGTACCCGGCCGACGGCGGGTTCGGCGCGATCTTCCGCGCGCTCGCGCGACGCCTGCCCGACGTGCGCCTGCGCGCCGAGGTGACGCGCGTCGACGTCGTCGCGCGCACGGTGACGCTCGCCGACGGCGCGACGCTGCCGTGGCGCACGCTCGTCTCGACGCTGCCGCTGCCGGAGCTCGTCGCGCGCACGCCCGCGGCCCCCGACGACGTGCGCGAGGCCGTCGCGGGGCTGCGCGCGGTGGCGCTCCGCGTCGTCGGCGTCGTCGTCGAGGGGCCCGAGACGTCGGACGTGCAGCGGCTCTACGTCGCCGACGACCGTTGCGTGGCCCACAAGGTGGCCCGCAACCACACGTCGTCGCCGTCGTTGCGCGCGCGGCCCCGCCACGTCATCGTGGGCGAGGTGAGCACGACCCCGGACAAGCCGCTGCCGCCCGGCGACCTCGCCGCGCGCTTCGTCCGCGAGCTGGTCGCGCTCGGCGAGCTCGCGTCGCCCGAGCGCGTCGTGCGCACGGTGGACGTCGACGTGCGCCACGGCTACCCGCTGCCGACGCCGGACCGCGCGGCGCGCGTCGCCGCCGTCCGCGCGTGGCTCGCGCGCCACGACGTCCACACGGTCGGCCGCTTCGGCGGGTGGGCCTACGTCAACTCCGACGCGTGCCTCCACGAAGGGCTCGCCCTCGGCCGCGCGCTCGCCGCGGCCCGCGCGGGGGCCCGCCCGTGACGCGCCCGCCGGTCACCGTCGTCGTGGTCCCGCGCGAGCGCTTCGGCGCGACGCGCGCGACCCTCGACGCGCTCTTCGCCGCGACGCCGCCGCCCTTCGAGGTCGTCGTCGTCGACGGCGGGGCTCCGCGGGCGCTGCGCCGGCACCTCGAGCACGAGGCGGCGACCCGCGGCGTCCGCCTCGTCGGCGACGGCGGCCTGCTGCTCCCCAACGCCGCGCGCAACGCCGGCCTCGCGCACGTGACGACGCCGTGGGTCGTCTTCCTCGACAACGACGTCGTGGTCGCGCCGGGCTGGCTCGACGCGCTGCTCGGCGCGGCCGTCGCGACCGGCGCGGCGGTCGTCGCGCCGCTCTACTGCGTGGACCGCCCGCTCCACACGAAGGTCCACATGGCCGCGGGCCTCGCCCACCTCGAGGAGGTGGACGGCCGCCGCCGCATGGTCGAGTCGCACGCGGCGATGCACCGCCCGGTCGCGGAGGTGCGCCGCGAGGTGCGCCGCGGGCCGTGCGAGCAGGCCGAGTTCCACGCGATGCTCGTGCGCACCGACGTGCTGCGCGCCCTCGGCCCCCTCGACGAGGCCTACCTCGGCGCCACGGAGGCGCAGCTCGACTTCTCGATGGCCGTGCGCGCCGCCGGCCACGCGATCGTCATGGAGCCCGACGCGCTCGTCACCTACGACCGCCCCACGCGGCTCGACGCCGACGACCTCCCCTACTTCCTCCACCGCTGGAGCGAGGCGGGCACCGCGGCGGGGCTCGCGCACTTCCAGCGCCGCTTCGGCCTCGCCGACGACGACCCGTACCTCGTGCAGCAGCGGACGTTCCTCGCGTGGCACCGCCAGGTCGCGCTCCACCCGCTCGACCGCTGGCTCCGGCCCCTCGGCCGCCAACGCGCCCGCGACGTCGCGGCCCGCCTCGTCGCGCGGAAGGCCGCGCGGATCGAGGCCCGCCGCCTCGCGCAGGCCTGACCGCCCCACGGAACCGTCGCGACCGCGGCCCCCGGCGGGGGGACGCGAGGCCCGGTGGCCCGCACGCGAGGCCCGGATGCCGGCCCGACGTCCCCGACGGCACCGTCCGGAGGGGCTATGCTCCCGGTCCCGCGCGCGGAGTCCGTCGGACATGGCCTGGACGCTCTGGAACCTGTTCCTCGCGACGTTGCCGATCCCCTTCGGCGTCGTCGTCGCGCGCCGGCTGCGCCAGGGCTCCGGGACGCCGTCGCGCCGGGCGGGCACCGTGGCGCTCGCCCTCGCGGGGCTCGTGCTGCTGCCGAACGCGCCGTACCTCCTGACCGAGATCCGCCACTTCGTCCTCGACGCGCCGTTCCGCGACCTGACCGCGCGCGCGGCCCACGACGCCGCGGCGCTCCGCCTCTCGGCGCTCTGGGGCGCGATGTTCGTCGGCTACGGCGCGGTGGGCCTCGCCGCCTACGTGCTCGCGGTCCGGCCCGTCGAGCGCGCGTTCGTCGCGCGCGGGCTCGCGCGCTCGACGTTCCGCCTCGCGCTCACGCCCACGGTGGCGCTCGGCGTGTGGCTCGGCCTCGTCCCGCGGCTCAACTCGTGGGACGTGTTGACGCGGCCGGGCCGGGTGCTGCGCCTCGCCGTCCACGGGCTGACGCACGTCCCCACGCTGCTCTCGATCGTCGGGTTCGCGGTCGCGCTCGGCGCGCTGCACGCCGCCGCGGACCTCGTCGCCGACGCGCTCGAGCGCCGGGTCCGCCTCGCCCGGCGGGGCCCGACGCGCGATCCGTCCGCCGTCCCGACGTCCCGGTAGCATCCGGGCTCGGCCCGCGCGCGCTCGTCCGGCTCCGTCCGGGCGCAGCGCGCCGACGAGGCGGAGGTGGCGGCCGCATGGACTTCCCGGTCTGGGACCCCGACGTCGCCTACGGACCGCTCATGGCGGCCGTCGCGGTCCTCCACGTCTTCGTCGCGCACTTCGCGATCGGCGGCGGCCTGTCGCTCGTGCTCCTCGAACGTCGGGCCGACCGGACGGGCGACGCGGCGCTGCGCGCGCACGTGCGCCGGCTGTCCGCCTTCTTCGCGCCGACGACGCTCGTCCTCGGGGCCCTGTCGGGCGTGGGCATCTGGTTCGTGATCGGGCTGCTCTCGCCGACCGCGACGGGCGTGCTCCTCCGCACCTTCGTCTGGGGCTGGGCGGTCGAGTGGACGCTGTTCCTCGTCGAGATCCTCGCGGCGATCCTCTACGCGAACGGATGGGACCGGCTCTCGCCGCGGACCCACCGCGCGATCGGGTGGGTCTACTTCGTCAGCGCGTGGGCGAGCCTCGCGGTGATCAACGGCATCGTCACGTTCATGCTCACGCCCGGCGCGTGGCCCGAGACCGGCGCGCCCGCCGACGCCTTCTTCAACCCGACGTACCTGCCGTCGCTGGCGCTGCGCACGGCAGCCTGCCTGCTCCTCGCGGGCCTCTTCGGCGCGCTCGTGGCGTCGCGGACCCCCGACGCGACGGCCCGCGCGCGGCTCGTGCGGGCCGATGCGGTGCTGGCGCTCGCCGGGCTCGTCGGCGCGGTCGCGGCGCACCGATGGTACGCCGCGGCGCTGCCCGCCGACCTCGCCGCGGCCGTCGGCGACCGCCTCACGATCCCGGCGCGCGCGTTGCAGGTGTTCCACCTCCTGTCCGGTGCGCTCGGCGCGCTGCTGCTCGCCGTCGCGCTGCGGCCGCGCGCGGGGCGCGTCGCCGTCGCCGCCGCGCTGCTCGCGCTCGGGCTCGGCTGGTTCGGCGCGTTCGAGTGGTGGCGCGAGGGCGCGCGCAAGCCGTGGGTCGTCGCAGGCGTCGTGTGGGGCCACGGCATCGGGGTCGACGAGGTCCCGCGCCTGCGCAAGGACGGCGCGCTCGCGGCGATGCGGTACCGCACCGGCGACGACGGCCGCGACCTCTTCCTCCACCAGTGCCGCGCGTGCCACACGTTGTCGGGCTACAACCCGGTCCTGCCCGCGCTCGCCGGCACCGACGCCGCCTTCGTCGAGGGGCTGCTCGGCGGGCTCCACCGGATGCGGGCCCCGATGCCGCCGTTCGCCGGCACCGCCGCGGAGCGGGCCACCCTCGCCGCGTGGCTCCTCGCCCGCGCCGACCGCACGCCGCTCGCCGAGCGCGCGCGGCGGACGGGCCGCGACCTCGGCGCCCTCGTGTACGAGGTCCGCTGCGGCGTCTGCCACGTCGCGGGCGGCTTCGGCGACAAGACGAAGTCCTTCGAGGGGCTGGCGGCCGACGAGGCGAAGGACCTCCTCGCGAGCGTCTCGTTCGACGAGATGCCGCTCTTCTCGGGCGGCGACGAGGAGCGCGACGCGCTCGTCGCGCACCTCCTCGCGCGCGCCGCGAAGGCGGCGCGATGACGCCCGTCCTCGCCGTCCCCGACCCGTCCGCCCTGCCCGCGCCCGCGGGCCTCCTCGCCGCGCTGCACCTGCTCACGCTGGGGCTGCACCTCGCGGCGATGGGCGCGCTCGTCGGCGGCGCCGTGACGGCGACGGCGGTCCGCGGGCCGGCGGTCTTCGCGCGCCCCGCGGTCCGGCGCCTCCTCCGCGGGCTGCCCGTCGCCATGGCGGCGACGGTCTCGCTGGGCGTCGCCCCGCTGCTGTTCCTGCAGCTCTCCTACGGACGCGTGGTCTACGCGGCGGCGGTCGCGAGCGCGGTCCCGTTCGTCCTCGTGCCGTTGCTCGCGATGACGGCCTACGCGTGCCTCCACGGCGCGGCGCGCGCGACCGCGACGGCCCGCGGCGCGTCCGTGCGCCTCCACGTCGCGCTCGCGGGGATGGTCGCCGTGGGCGCCACGTTCGGCTCGACGTTCGCGCTCGCGGAGCGCCCCGACCTCGTCGCCGCGACGTATGCCCGCACGGCCTCCGGCTGGGCCCTGCACCCCGAGCCGCTCGTCTGGGTCCCGCGCGCCGTGCAGACGCTGGCCGCGGCGGCGGCGCTCGGCGCCTTCCTCGCGCGACGCCTCGCGCGCGGCGACGAGGTGGTCCGCGACGCGGGCCTGCGGGTGCTCCGCGGGACCGCCCGTTTGGCGTCGGTCGCCGGCCTCGCGCGGCTCGCGCTCGACGCGCGGCTCGCCGGCGCGCTCGGCGCGAGCGGAGTCGTCCTCCACGTCGTGGGGGCGACGGCGCCCTTCGCGGCCTCCGTGCTGGTCGCGCGGACCGCGCGCCCGGACGCCGTGGCGGGGACGGTGCTCGTCGTGGGGCTCTTCGCCGCCGTCGTCGCGCGCCATCTCGCGCGGCTCGGCACGCTCGAGGGCGTCTTCTCGCCGTCCGACGCGCCGGTCCAGCCGCAATGGGGCGCGTTCGCCGTGTTCGTCGTCGCGCTCGTGGGCGCCGCGACGACGATCACGGCCATGCTCCGGGCGTGGGCCCGCGCGCCCGCGGGGCCCGCGGGGCCCGGCGGCGCACCCGACGGGACGCGGTCGTCAGCTCCGTCCGCGGAACCGTCGTCCGCGCAGGCGTCGTAGGGCGCGACCCCACCACGACGCGCGGCGGCGGGCCTTGCGCCGCGCGTGGGCGAGCCGGCGGCGCAGGGCGTCGGCGAGGTCCACGCGGCCCACGCGCAGGAGCCCCTCGACGAGCGGCCCCGTGAAGTAGCCGCGCGGGTCGCTCGCGGGCGAGTAGCTCGCGAGCTCGTCGGGTCCGAGGCCGCGGGAGGGGAACGTGGGCGCGCGGTCGAGCGCGCCCGCGACGAGGAGGTTCAGGCGCGTGCGCAGGCACTTCTCGCAGCGGCCGCAGTTGGCGACGCCCGGCGGGAGCGGGTCGTGCGTGAGGCAGACCTGGAGCGCCGCGAGGCCCTCGGGCCACGCCGCGACCGTGTCGAGCTTCGCCTGGCGCAACACGAGGGGCTCGCCGGTGTGGAGCGTCACCGCGGCGGAGGAGAGGCTCGGGTCGACGAGCGGGTGCGACGAGTAGCGGCCCTGCGCCGCGCCGTAGCCGTGCGAGGCGAGCCAGACGTCGGTGACGCGGCGGCGGAAGAGGTGGGCCACGGCCCACGTCGAGGGGCCGAACTGGAGGTACTTCCACGCGTGGAAGTCGGGGCAGAGCGCGCGGGCGTTCGTGCGGACGGGCACGAGCGCGAGGCCCGTCGCGTCGCACAGCGCGCGGAGGCGCGCCTGCTGCTCGAGGTGGCCGCGGAGCCGCTCGGGGTCCGGCGCGTCGCCGCGGACGTCGTCGGGATGGAGGCCGACGAGGTAGAAGGCGTCGGCGAGCGCGGCGGGATGGCCGGCGGGGAGCGCCGCGCGATGGGTGCGGAGCAGCGAGAGGCTGTCGACGCCGCCCGAGAGGAAGAGCGCCGCGCGCGGCGGCGTCCGCGGGCGGGGCGCCACGAGCCCGCCGAGGGGTTCGACGGGCACGGGGCGGAACGCCGGCTCCCACGCGTGGAACAGCCGCAGGACGTCCTCGAGCCCCGCGACGAAGCGCGGGCAGACGGGCGCGTCGATCGTCACGCGGGGCTCGCCGTGGCGCATGGCGGCCGCGGCGCCGGCGAGCAGGAAGGCCTCGGGGGCGGCCTCGAGGTCGTCGGCAAAGGCCGGGTCGGTCTCGTACCAGAGGCGCGCGGGGCCGGCGTAGCCCCCTTCGGCGACGAGGCGGGCCGAGACGCGGCAGCCGGTCGGCAGGACGTCGCGTCGGAGGTCGTCGATGTGCACCGGGCGAGTGTACGGCGGGCGCCCCGGGCCCGCGGGCGCGCCGCCGGGGGCTTCCCCGCGGGGACGGTTCGCGTAGGGTGGCGCCTCCCTGCGGAGCGACCCCGTGCCCCATCCCCTCGGCGAAGCCCTGCGAACGACCATGCGACGGTGGGCGAGCGGCGTGACCGTCGTGACGTCCGCCTACGAGGGCCGGCGCGCGGGCATGACGGTGAGCGCGTTCCTCTCGGTGAGCCTCGAGCCGCCGACGGTGCTCGTCTCGCTGCACGAGGGCGCCGAGACGCTGGCGCACCTCCGCCGGTCGGGCCACTTCGGCGTGTCGATCCTCGGCGCGTCGATGGAGGCGGCCTCCGCGCGGTTCTCGGGCTGGGGCCTGCCGCCCGACGCGGACCGGTTCGAGGGCTCGCGTGTGGACGTCCGTCCGTCGGGCGTGCCGGTGCTCGCCGACGCGGCGGCGTGGCTCGAGTGCAAGGTCTCGGCGCTCCACAACACGGCCACGCACGTGCTCGTGCTGGGCGAGGTGACGGCGACCGCCGTCCGCGACGCCGCCGAGGGCCCCCTCCTCTACTTCGACCGCGCCTACCGCCGCCTGGCGACCTGACGGACCCGCGCGCGGTGCCGTTCCCGCGGCCGTGACGGCCGGCGGGCCTCGCGGTCCGGAGAGGGGGACGCGGTCCCCGAGGGGGCGGCGGAGGGCGCGGAGCCGGGGGACCCGACGACGCGGCGCCGCGCGCAGACGCCGGGACGCGGCCACGGGGGCCCCCCTCGCGGGTAGGCTCTCCGCGGGTGCCAGCGGTGCTGGGCGGTCGTCCCCCGAGGGAGAACGCTCATGGCGGATCCGATTTCGACGAAACCCGAAGAGTTCACGACGGTCATCGGCCCGGACGCCCAGTTCAAGGGCGAGTTGACGTTCCAGGGCGCCGTGCGCGTGGACGGCCAGTTCGAGGGCTCGATCCAGACGACGGGCAAGGTGTTCGTCAGCAAGGGCGGCAAGCTCAAGGCCGAGGTGAAGTCCGGCAGCGTGGCCCTCGAGGGCCAGGTGGACGGCAACCTCACCGCGGACGACCGCGTCGAGCTCCGCGCCACCGCGCAGCTGCGCGGCGACGTGCGCGCGGCGAAGCTGCTCGTCGTCGAGGGCGCGTCGTTCGTCGGGCGGTGCGAGGTCGGGCCGAACATCGGCGCCGCGGCCCCGCGCGTGCCGGACGGCGTGGCGCGCCCGGCCTCCCCGCCGGTCGCGGTGGCCCGCCACTAGCCCGCGGGACCGGCGTCCGCCCGTGGCGGTCCGCCACATCCTCTGCACGCAGTGCGACCTGCCCCTCGACGTCGACGAGACGGCGAAGTCGGTCAACTGTCGTCACTGCAACACCCGCGTGATCACCGAGGCGATGGTGGTGGCCGAGTACGTCGCGGTGCGGCGGTTCGCGACGGCGAACCGCATGCGCATCACGAAGAAAGGCATCGTCTACGCCTCGGTGCGCGCGGACGCCCTGGAGGTCGAAGGCGTCCTCCAGGGCGACGCCATGTCGTTGACGTCGATCCGCATCGCGAAGTCGGCGCAGGTGAAGGGGAGCCTGCGCGGGGCGAGCCTCTCGCTCGAGCCGGGCGCGACGTTCGTCGGCGACGTGGCCATCGGGCCGGAGCAGGTGCCGACGGCGGAGTCGACGGTGGACGGCGCGCTGGCCCGCGAGGCCGCCGCGCGCGAAGCCGCGGGACGCTGACCCGCATCCCGGGCTCGGGGACGCGAGGCCCGGTCGCCGCGTGGGGACGCAAGGCCCGCTCGGCCGCGGGTCAGCCCGACGGCGGGGCCGGCGCGGCGTCGTCGGCGGGGCGCAGCGTCGCGAGCGGACCGATCCGCGCGAGCGCGGGCCACTTGAACGCGACCGCCGCGACGACGAGCAACGTCCCGACGCCGCCGATCACGACGGACGCGACGGGCCCGAACGCCGCCGCGACGGCGCCGCTCTCGAAGCCGCCCAGCTCGTTCGACATCCCGATGAAGACGAACTTCACGGCGGCCACGCGGCCCCGGAGCGCGTCCGGCGTCACCATCTGCTCGAGCGTCATGCGGACGACGACGCTGACGCCGTCGAACAGGCCCGTGAGGAAGAGGCAGGCGAGCGAGAGGGCCAGGGACCTCGACAACCCGAACCCGACCGTCGCGACGCCGAACCCCGCGACGGCCGCGAGCAGGACGCGGCCCGGCCGGCGCCAGGGGGCCATGCGCGTGATCGCGATCGCGGTCACGAAGGCACCGAGGCCCGGCGCGGCCCGCAGCCAGCCCAGTTCGGTCGCGCCGACGCGGAGCACGTCCTTCGCGAACATCGGGAGGAGCGCCGTGGCGCCGCCGAGGAGCACGGCGAAGAGGTCGAGCGTGATCGCGGCGAGGAACACCGGCGTGCGCCGGACGAACGAGAACCCGGCGAAGAGGGCCGCGAGCCCGCGGCCGCCGCCCACGACCGCCGGCACGGGCGGCTTCGGCACGCGCAGGAGGCAGAGGAGGAACACGGCCTGGCCGACGGCGCCGGCGACGAACGCCGCTTGCGCACCGCCGGTCGCGTCGATCAACGCGCCGCCGACGACGGGCCCCGCGACCGACGCGACCTGGAAGGCCGCCGACATCCACGCGTTCGCGTGCGCGAACTGCAGCGGGTCGAGCAGTTGCGGGAGGATCGTGCCGACGGACGGCGCGGCGAACGCGCGCGCCACCCCCACCACGACCAGCAGCGCCCACGTCCACCAGAGCGGCGCGTCCGCGGCGGTCGTGGCGAGGAACCCCACCGACGCGAGGCCGAGGAGCGCGTGCGCGAACATCGCGATGCGGCGGCGCGGGCTGCGGTCGACGAGGTGCCCGACGGGCACGAACAGCAGCAGCACGGGGATCAGCTCGAACACGCCGACGAGCCCGAGCGCCCACGCGCTCTCGGTGCGCTCGTAGAGCTGCCAGCCCACCGCGACGAGCAGCGTCTGCATGCCGAGGACGGCGAAGACGCGGCCGAGCGCGAAGGCGCGCACCCACGGCAGGCGGATCGCGGGGACGGGATCGGGCGGCGGCGCGGACGTCACCGCGGCGACGGTACCCGCGCCGGAAAGCGGACCGTAATCCTCCCCGATCGTCGCGCCGCGCGCGGCGTCCGCGCGTGCGCGCGCGGGCCCACGGGGCGATACTCGACGCATCGGCCCGGCGGCGGGCCCCGCGCGGAGGCTCCGATGCGCACGACGACGTGGGTGGGTGCGGCGGCGGCGGCGTTGGTCGTCGCGACGACCCTGATGCGCGCGACCCAGGCGGCGGACGCGCCCGCGGCGCCCCCGGCGCCGGCGACGCCGGTCGCGGGCCCCCCGCCGGACCCGGGCTGCATCGAGTGCCACCAGCGGCTGCACCCCGGCGTCGTGCAGCAGTGGCGCGACAGCACGCACGCGAAGGCGCCGACGCCGGTCGCGTGCGAGACCTGCCACGGCAGCGAGCACAAGACGGAGAACGACGCGGCGAAGGCCAAGCGCCCGACGCCGAAGGTCTGCGCCGAGTGCCACGCGAAGCAGGTCGAGCAGTTCTCCGCGGGCAAACACGCGCTCGGCGAGGCCTCCATCGAGGCGATCCCGATGCTCGCGCTGCAGCCCGAGAGCGTGCGCAAGGCGGCCTGCGCGTCGTGCCACTCGGTCGGCCGCAAGAACCCGGACGGCAGCGTCGGCAAGTGCGACGCGTGCCACACACGCCACCTCTTCTCCAAGGAGGAGGCGCGCAAGCCCGAGGCGTGCGAGACGTGCCACATGGGCGAGGACCACAGCCAGTACGAGATGTGGCGCTCGGCCAAACACGGCGTCATCCACCACCTGCAGGGCGAGAAGGGCCGGGCCCCCGTCTGCCAGACCTGCCACATGCAGGAGGGCGACCACGCGGTCGTCACGGGCTGGGGGTTCCTCGGCCTCCGCCTCCCCGTGCCCGACGACACGTGGACGAAGGACACGATGACGATCGTCCGGGCCCTCGGCCCGTGGGGCCGTGACGACGCCGGCATGGCCGCGCGCGTGAAGGCGATCCAGGACCTGCAGCTGGCGCGGCTCGACGTCCGCACCTTCAACCTCGCGCGCGAGAAGATGCTCCAGACCTGCGCGAAGTGCCACTCGTACTCGTTCGGGCAGGCGCAGCTCGACAACGCGGACCAGATCGTCCGCGAGACGACGCACCTCCTCGCCGAGTCGGTCCGCGTGGTCGAGGACCTCTACGCCGACGAGGTCCTGCCGCGCACCGCGGACGGTCCGAAGCACCCCGACCTCCTCCTCTTCTACGAGTCGCCCACGGAGATCGAGCAGGAGCTCTACCGGATGTTCCTGTTTCACCGCCAGAAGGCGTTCCAGGGCGCGATGCACGCGAACCCGGACTACATGCACTGGTTCGGCTGGGCGCCGATGAAGTCGTCGGCGCAACGGATCCGCGAGCTCGCCGAGCGTATGCGCGCCGAACACGCCGCGAAGGCGAAGGCCGCGGCGCCCGACACGCCGAAGTAGCCCGCGCTCGCCGGCCCCCCCGTGCCGGTTCCGCCATTGGGTGCCGGTCCCCGTTTGGCGGAACCGACGACGGTCGCGCGGTCCGGGGCGGCGGGCTGCGAGCGGAGAGGTCAGCGGGCGGCGAGGTGCGCGGCCACGGCGGCGCGGGCCTCGGCGACGGTGTCGCACCACGTCACGTCGGCGCAGCCGTCGGTCCACGCGCGGTGGAAGGACCGGAGCTTGCCGTGGCGGTCGGGCAGCACGACCACGGGCCGGCCGAGGAGCATCGCGAGCAGGCTCCCGTGCAGCCGGTCGGACACGACCACGCGCGCCGAGGCGAGGAGCGCGCAGCCGACCTCGAACCGGTCGGCGACCTCCTGCGCGTCCCATCGCGCGATGGCGGCGCGACGGCGGGGCGCGGCGCCGCCCAGGAGCGCGAGGCTCTTCGCGGTGAGGCGGCGCAGGCGGCGGCGGCGGATCGCGCGCGGCGCCGGCCAGTCCACCGCGGTCGGCTCGGGGGACGGCCCGAGCGTGCGCTCCGGCGTCACCCGCGTCGACTCCTGGTCGGTGCGGAGCAGCCAGACGACGTCGCGGGTCGGCGGCGGCGCGGGCAGGTCGCCGAGGAGGAACGCCATGTCGGGCGCGAGGGTGGCGTCGAGCCCCCAGCGCGCGCGGACGAGCTCGACGCTCTCGGCGTCGCGCAGGAGCAGGGTGAGGCGACGGTGGGCGGCGTACGCGCCGCGGACCGCGTCCATCGCCTCGGGCGTGCTGAAGTGGACGGTCTGCGGGAGCTGGACGGCGCGGTGCGAGGGAAGGTCGGCGAGTACGCGGCGCCGGAGCGCCGCCTGCGACGGCCAGACGTCGCCGATCGTGCCGCCGCCGGCGAGGAGCACGGTGCCGTCGGCGCCGAGGAACCGCGCCGCGGCCCGCGCGTCGTAGGTGCGACGGTCCATCTCGAGGACGGGCGTCGCGCGCGACGCGAGCCAGCGTCGCGTGGCGAGGGCGATCGTGGCGTCGCCGACGTTGGTGATGCCGGAACCGACGAGGAGGGCCGGCGCGGCCGCGGGGACGAGGGCGTCGAGCGTCGCGCGCAACGTCGCGCCGAGGCGCCGGTGGAGGTCCGCGGCGCGGGTCGGGCTCATGTCGCGCCCCGGTCGGGGTACCGCGCGAGCGCGGCCTCGACGCGCGCGACGAGCGGGTCCGTCGACCCCCGCGCCTTCGCGTGGCGCGCGAACTGCCGGAGGCGGATGCCGCTCATGTGGTCGCCGATCGCGACGATACGGTCGAGGTCGGCGTCGGTGAACCCGCGGGGGAACGCGGGGATCGCGCCGCCGAAGGCCAGCCGCGCGAACAACATCACCGTGAGGCACTTGAAGCAGTCGGCGCAGTTGCGGTCCCAGACGCCCGGACGGAAGCACACGCGCAGGTGCGCGAGGGCCTCGGGCCACCCGCCCACGGCGACGAGCTTCTCGAACCGGTCCGCCTCGTGGCCGTCGGCGCGGACGGGGAACGCGGGGGTCGAGAGGTGGAGCGGGTCCTCGACGTCGGCGGGCCACCACGCCTTCGCCTCGGTCGCCGTGAACCCCACCGCGAGCAGGCCCACGCCGTGGGTCGCGCGGAAGAGGCCCGTCAGCGCCGCGAGCGCCGTGTTGTTGCTGTGGGTCCAGTTCTGCTTCGCCGAGCGGAGGTTCGTCGTCACGCGGGCGAGCGGCACCCCGAGGCTGTCGGTGAGGTGCTTCGCGCGCGCGAAGGCGCGGTCGAACGCGTCGCGCTCGTCCACGGGGACGTCGGCGCCCGCGACCATCATCGCGGTCGCGACGGGCACGACGTCGGGCCCGCGGCCGGGGCCGGCGTGACGCAGGAGCGAGTACGCCGAGTCGAGCCCGCCCGAGAACGGCAGGATCGCCGGGCCCCGCGCCGCGACCGCGGGCGTCGCGCGGTCGGCGCGCAGCTCGGGGACGCGGTACTTGTCCGGGCGCCGGCGGTGCCAGACCTCCGCGAGGGTGGTCGCCGACGGCAGCCGCTCGGCGCTCACCTCGCCGTGGACGTGCAGCACGTGCGCGCGCCGCATCGCGCCGAAGAGCGCCAGCAGCACCGCGGCGTCGCCGACGGCGACGGGCGACACCGAGGTCCCCGCCGGCAGCCGGATCCACAGACGCTGCCGCCGCGCGCGCCACACCTTCCATCCCTCGAGGAGGTCGCGGAGCCGCCGCGGCCACTCGACCGTCATCGCCACCTCGACCACCGGCGCGCCGGTCGCCGGGTCCTCGCCCGTCCTCACCGGCTCCGGCCAGACGTGGGCGATCCTGGACATGCGGCGCGGGGCGGCTCCCCCGTCGGCAGGACGGGCGACCGCTTCTACCAGAAACGGCCGTCGCTCGGGGCGTTCCGATCGTTCGGCGCCCGCAGGGCACCGCGCGGCTCACTTCAGCGGCAAGGGGATCGCGTTGTCCGGAGGCGAGAGAGGCGGGACCCCAATCGCCTCCCTTCGTCGCAGGAACGAGAAGAACATGAACAGCACAGCGCCGCCCAGGACCACGACGGCGGCGACGGTCCACCGCATCGTGGCCCGAGCCACCGCCACGCACTTCGCGCACCGCCATTCGTTCGAGCCCCCCCGCCCGTGCCAGGCGAAGACGCTGCGCAGGTGCAACACGCAGCTCAGCACCCCGCACCGCTGACACCGCATCGTCGCCGGCGCTTCGCACGCGTGGCAGGGCGGGGCCGTCGCCGCGGCCCGCATCGGATGGCCGCACTGCGGGCACGAGGTCGCGGCCGGCGAGAGCGGGCGGGCGCACGCGGGGCACGGGACGAGCGCCGACGAACTCGGCCCGGGGGCGGGCTTCACGGGTGGTTTCCCGACGGACCCGGGCGCGATGCCGCGGGGGCGTCGTCGCCGTCGTGGTCGATGCGGTGCGCCATGCGTGGCTCGTCCCTCCGCGCTCGTTCTACCACGTCGCGCACCGGGCCTCGCGTACCCGGTGCCGCGCGCCGGGCCTCGCGGTCCGGCCCCCGCGTCGTTCAGCGCGCGAGCGCGAGCAGGCGTTCGCCGAGGTCGGCGACGCGTTCGCCGCGCTCGAAGATCCGGCCGAACAGCTCGATGCTGACCATCGGGAACCGCCGCACGGGGTCGGCCTCGATCCGCGGCACGAGCTCGTCCACCGTGGCGCGCGACCAGCCGAAGGCCTCGGGCACCCAGCCGTCGCGCAGCAGCGCCGCCGTGCCGCGGTGGTGCGCGATGTTGACGGGGAAGCCCTTCTTCGGCGCCCACACGATCGACGGCGGCAGCCGTTCGGCGGCGACGCGCTTGTAGAGCCACTTGCCGACCCGGCCGTGCAGCCGGTGCCGGACGGGCAGGTGCAGCCCGAGGTCGGCGATGCGGTTCGACACGAACGGGACGCGGGCCTCGATGGACGACGCCATCGTGGTGCGGTCGTGGCGCATCAGGATCGGCGTCAGGTAGCGCCGCATCGCGTCCACCGCGTTCGCCGCGACCGCGCGGTCGGCGAGCGACCCGACCGGCGCGAACCGCGCCATCAGCCGCCGAGCCCGGCTGTCGTCGTCGGCGGTGAGGATCGGCTCGAGGCGGGCGTGCGTCTCGCGCTCGCTGCGCACGGCCTGGTAGCGGAACGGGACGCGGTCGAGCTCGCGACGGCGCGTGCGCCCGGCGTGCGTGAGGCGCGACCACGGCCGCGTCGCGCGGGCCCACTGCCGGTAGGTGCGGTAGAAGAAGTCGTACCCGCCGAAGATCTCGTCGGCGCCCTCGCCGGTGAGCGCCACCGCGATCCCGTCGGCGCGCGCGGCGCGCGCGAGCAGCAGCGCCGCGACGTGGCTCTCGTGCAGCGGCGGCAGCTCCTCGCGCTCCACCGACTCGGGCCACGCGCGGAGGAACGCCGCGCGGTCGACGTGGACGGGCCGCAACGGGAGGTCGAGGTGGCGCGCGACGAGCGACGCGGCCGCGAGCTCGCTCTCGGGCCCGCCGCTGTCCATCGTGTACGCGACGAGGTCGGGCCGGGCCTCGCGGGCGATCGCCGCGACGAGGTTCGAGTCGACGCCGCCGCTCGTGAACGCCGCGACCGGGACGTCGCTCACGACGTGGGCGCGCACGACCTCCTCGACGGTCCGCCGCAGCCGCGCCTGCGCGTCCACGAGCGGCTCCCGCGCCGCCTCGACGATCCGCCGCGGGTCCACGGCCTCGACGACGTCGGTGTGGACGTCGCGCACGAGGCCGTCCGCCGCGACGCGCCACGCGCCGCCGGCGGGGACGTCGTCGAGCCCGAGGAACGGCGGCGGGCGGGCCGTCGAGACCCACGGCACCGCGCGCCGCGCCAGCTCGAACCGGTCCACCGCGAGCACGACGCCGGGCAGGGCGCGCAACGCGCGGGCCTCCGACCCGAACGCCACGACGTCGGGCCGCACCCACACGTGGAGCGGCTTCGTGCCGAAACGGTCGCGCACGAGCCAGAGCGCGCGGGCGCGGGCGTCCCACCACGCGAACGCGAACATCCCGTCGAACCGGCGCGCCGCCTCGACCGCGCCCCACCGGGCGACGGCGTGCATCACCACCTCGGCGTCGCCGTGGCTTCGGAACGCGACGCCCTCGCGGCGCAGGGCGTCCCGCAGCTCGCCGTCGTTGTAGACCTCGCCGTTGTAGACGAGCACGCCCGCGCCGTCGGGCGCCACCATCGGCTCGGCCGCGGCCTCGGACCGGTCGCGGATCGCGAGGCGGACGTGGCCGAGGGCCACGGGCCCGTCCGCCCACGCCCCCGCGCCGTCGGGGCCGCGGTGCGCGAGCGCGGCGGCCATGCGCCCCGCGACGTCCGCCGACGCGGGCGCGCCGTCGCGACGGAAGTAGCCCGCGATGCCGCACATGCGCCACGCCTCCGGGACGGCGCGCCACGCTACCCGGGCGCCGACCCCGCGGCGAGCGTCGTCACCGCGCCCGCACCGCGTACGCGCCGACGGTGCGCGCGCCGCCGCCGTCGGGCTCCGTCGTGCGGGCCTCGCCCACGAGCACGCCGTCCTCGCGCGCGAGGAGCGACAGCCGCAGCGTGAACGTGCCCCCCACCGGCCGGTCCGACGTGACGACGACGGCCCGCGGGTCGGCCGGGTCGGGCCGCGCGTCCACCGTGCGCGAGAACCCGTACGCCTCGAGGACGAGCCGTACTCCGGACCCGAGGCCCGGCGCGTCGCCGAAGTCGAGCCGTCCCTCGGCGCCGTCCACGACGACCCGCCACGGGCCCGTGAGGTCGGCCGCGCCGCGCTCGCGGGGCGCGCCGGCGGTCCCCAGCGGGCCCGCGAGCCGCCCGTAACACGGTCGCGCGACGCCGGCCTCGTCGGCGCACGTCCCCACGAACACGTCCGCGGGCCCGCCGAGCAGCCGCACGTCCATCCGCCGGCCCGAGAGGACGTCGTAGCGGAGCGCGGGCGTCTCAGGGTCGAACCACAACGTCGCCGTGCCGTCGTCGCGGGCCTCGCCGTTGACGCGTTGGACGGGCCGCACCGTCGCGGCGGGGTAGAGGTTGCCGACGCGGCGGTCGCGCATCGCGGGCTCGTCGGGGTGGATCGCGCGCGACTGCTCGAGGCCGCGCTGCACGACGCCCGGCACGCGGTTCCACGCGAGGACCGCGGGCGCGCCGTCGAACGACACGTGCCAGCGGCCGACGAACCGCGCGGGCGGCCAGGGCGACGGCGCCGCGACGTCCGCGATCCACAACGCGCCGAGGCCGTACTTCAGGTAGTCGTACGCGACGTGCGTGAGCCCGCCCGCGTGGGCCGTGGGGCCCCACGAGTTCTTGAGGAGGAAGTGGTGGTCGCGCGGGTCGCGGCTCGTGCGGTCGTAGCCGACGACGAGCAGCGCGTGGGCCTCGTCGGGCGGGCGCGCGGGGTCGAATCGCCACAGGGCCTCGCGTTCCCCGCGCCGGACCCCCACGTCCCACACGATCTCGTGGCCCGACGCGAGCACCTCCTCGAACGGCTCCGCGTACGTCGGGTCGCCCTCGCGCCGCCCGAGGTAGATCCACCGGTAGTCCGTCACGCGGTACCACCGCGGCGCCGCGAGCGTCGCGCGCGGCAGGCGCGCCGGGTCGAGGTTCCACAGGTCGACGTTCCACGCGACCTGCCACCACGGGTCGTCGAGGCGCTCGTGCCCGTCGAGCGTGCCCGCGTACGACGCGCGGTACGCGAGGTCGGCCTCCGTCGGCGTCGCGAAGCCGCCGCCGAGCATCTCGACGAGGAACGTGCCGGTGCTCCCCGTCGCGGCGCCGAGGTGGTTCTCGGGCACGTCGGTCCCGCGCCGGGCCACGCGGTTCCACTGCACGTCCACCCACATCGTCTTCCCCGCGAACGCGAGGAACTCCTCCGAGAGGTCGAGGTCGCCGTAGCCCTTGCGCTTGTACGCGGCCTCGAGCCCGGCGATCGACCCGAACGCCGAGCACGTCCCGCGCGAGCCCTGCTGCCGCAGCGGCGTCTGCTGGGCCGACAGATCGACCCGCGGCGGGCGCGCGGCGCGCGGCGCGGGGTCCGCGACGGCGGGCACGGGCGCGGCGGCCGGCGCGGCGATCACCAGCCACACGACGAGGGCGAGGCGGCGGTCCATCCCCTTCGTATCGACCGCCGGCGCCCCCGACCCCACCCGGGGGCTCCCCGCGCTCCGGCCGGAACCGCCCCCGCCCGGGCTCGGCACGACCCCGGCCCGTCGCGTTCACTCCGGCGGTCCTCCGGAGCACCCCCATGGCGACCATCGGCATCCTCGGCACCGGCACCGTCGGCGACGTCCTCGCGGACGGCTTCCTGAAGCACGGCTACGACGTCTTCCGCGGCTCGCGCGACCCGAAGAAGCTCGCCGCGTGGCAGCAGAAGGCCGGCGCCAAGGGCCGCGTGGGCACGTTCGCCGACGCCGCGAAGGCCGCGTCCGTCGTCGTGCTCGCCGTGAAGGGCACCGCCGCCGAGGACGCGATCGCGCTCGCGGGCCCCGACGCGCTCGCGGGCAAGGTCGTCATCGACGCGACGAACCCCATCGCCGACGCCCCGCCGAAGGACGGCGTCCTCCCGTTCTTCACGACGCACGCGGAGTCGCTCATGGAGCGCCTCGCGCGCCGCGCCCCGAAGGCGCGCTTCGTGAAGGCGTTCTCCTGCGTCGGCAGCGCGTACATGGTGAACCCGAAGTTCCCGGGCGGCGAGAAGCCGACGATGTTCATCTGCGGCGACGACGCGGCGGCGAAGCAGCAGGTCCGCGCGATCCTCACGCAGTTCGGCTGGGACGCCGAGGACGTCGGCGGCGTCGCGTCCGCGCGCGCGATCGAGCCGCTCTGCATCCTCTGGTGCCTCCCCGGGTTCCTGCGCAACCAGTGGACGCACGCGTTCCGGCTGCTCCGGGCCTGACGGACCGGCCGGATCGCGGTCGAGGGTTCCGGGACGCGAGGCCCGGCCGGCGGCGCTACCCTCTCGGCATGCGCCCCGCCCGCCCGCTCGCCGCCCTGTTCGTCGCCACGGCCCTCGCGGCCACGCTCGTCGCGTGCGACCCGCCGCCCGCGCCCCCGCCGGCGAAGCCCGCCGCCACGCCCCCCGCCGCGGCGCCGGCGGCCGGAGCGGACGCCGCGCCCAAGGCCCCCACCGCCCCCGCCGACGCGCCGCCGTCGCAGGAGACCCCCGCCATGGCCACGACCCCGCCCCCCGCTCCCACCGCGCTCGCCACGTTCGGCGGCGGCTGCTTCTGGTGCACCGAGGCCGTGTTCCTGCGGCTGAAGGGCGTCGTGTCGGTCGCGTCGGGGTACGCGGGCGGCACGGTCGCGAACCCGACCTACGAGCAGGTGTCGAGCGGCGAGACGGGCCACGCCGAGGTGATCCAGGTGCGGTTCGACCCGGCGCAGGTGAAGTACGAGCAGCTGCTCGAGGTGTTCTTCAAGACCCACGACCCGACGACGCTCAACCGCCAGGGCGCCGACGTCGGCACGCAGTACCGCTCGGTGATCTTCACGCACGACGACGCGCAGAAGAAGACGGCCGAGGAGGTGAAGGCGGCGCTCGAGGCGGCCAAGGCCTTCGACCGGCCCATCGTCACCGAGATCACGCCCTACAAGGCCTTCTACAAGGCCGAGGACTACCACCAGGGCTACTACGACGCGAACCCGCGGGCCGGCTACTGCCGCGTCGTCATCGCGCCCAAGCTCGAGAAGCTCGAGAAGGTGTTCGCCGACCGCCTCAAGCGCTGACGCGGCCGCGCGTCACGCGGCGGTCGAACGCGACCCGTCGCCGTTCGCAGGCGGCGGCGCGCCGTCGGGCGAGGGCGCGGCGACCGACGCGGACGCGCCGTCGCCCTGCGCCTCGGGCGCCGGCGGCAGGTCGAGCGAAGGCACGCCGCCCCCGACGTCGCCCGCGGGCGGCGTCGGGAGCGGCGGCGGGCCGCACCTCGGTGCGAAGGCGCGGCCGGAGGGGCAGCTCGAGATCACGCCCCCTCGGTCGGGCTCACGGGCGGGGTGACCGGCGTCTCGGGCGACTTCGGCGCGTCGGGGGCCTTCGGGGCCTCCGGCGGCTTCGGCGCGTCGGGGTGGTGAGGCCGCCCCTCGCCCATGCCCGGGCCACGGCCCGGACGCGGGCCCCGCGGGCCACGGCGGTCGTCCGCGTCGTCGTCGTCGTCGTCGTCCCCGTCGTCGTCGCCGCGCGGACCGCGGCCGGGGCCCATGCGACGGCCGTCCGGGCCGCCCTCACGACCGAACCGCGGGCCCATCGGACCGCGGCCCTGACCACACGTCGGGCAGCAGGCCTCGCCGTCCTGACCCTCGCCGCGCTGCGGGCCCATGCCGGGACCGCCCATGGGTCCCATGCCGCCGGGTCCCATGCCGCCGGGTCCCATGCCGCCGGGTCCCATCCCACCGGGTCCCATCCCACCGGGTCCCATCCCACCGGGGCCCATGCCGTTCGGGCCCATCGCGCCGGGGCCCATCCCCCCGCGACGACCCCGGCCCATCGGACCCATCGGGCCTCGCGGTCCCCGCGGGCCGCGGCCCATCGGGCCCATGCCCATGGGGCCGTCGCCGCGCGGACCCGGGCCCGCGCCCATCGGGCCCATGCCCGCCGGTCCCATGCCGCCCGGGCCCATGCCCATCGGCCCCATCGGGCCTCCCATCGGACCCATGTGCGCGCCGTGCTTCGGGAAGTCGGCCTTCGTCAGCACGTCGTCCTGGTTGCGGTCGAGCTTCGCGAACGCCTTCGCGCTGCGCGTGTACTCGGCCTTCGTCAGGAAGCCGTCCTTGTTGGCGTCGTACTTCTGCAGCAGCAGGTCGAGCATCGACTCCGGCTCGTCGGCCGGGTTCGGCGGCTCGGGCGCCTTCGGGGCCTCGGCGGCCGGCTTCGGCGCGGGCGTCGGGGCGGCGTCCTCCGCCCACACGGTCGTGGCGACGACCGCCACCAGGGCGGCCGGCAGGCCGAGCGCGAGCGCGCGGCGCAGGATGGTTCGGGACATCGGGGGCTCCTCGTCGGGTCCACCTGGACCTCACCCCATGGACGCCGATCCACCTTGCGGAATCCTTGCGGGCCGCGCGGGCGTCGCCTTCAGGGAATCGCAAGGTCGCGGGCCCACCCTGCCGTCGCCGGCCCCGGTGCCGTACGCTCGTCCCCCGGAGCCCCCTCGCGTGTCCCCGCGCATCCTTCTCGTCGAAGACGACCGCCGGCTCGGCGAACAGGTCGTCGAGACGCTGCGGGGCGCCGGCCACGAGGTCGCGTGGCTGCGCGACGGCGACGTCGCGATGCGGACCTCGCCGGTCGGATTCGACCTCGCGATCCTCGACCTGATGCTGCCGGGCGCGTACGGGCTCGACGTGCTGAAGCAGCTGCGGAAGTCGAGCGCGCTGCCGGTGCTGATCCTCTCGGCGGTCCAGGCGACCCCCGACAAGGTCCGCGCGCTCGCGCTCGGCGCCGACGACTTCGTGAGCAAGCCGTTCTGGCCCGAGGAGCTCCTCGCGCGCGTCGAGGCGCGGCTGCGCCGCCCCGAGATGCGGCAGACGGCGCGCGTCGAGGTCGGCCGCCTCGTGCTCGACCTCGAGGCCCGGACGGCGGCGGTCGACGGCGAGGCCGTGGCGCTCACGCGGCTCGAGTTCGACCTCCTCGCGGCGCTCGCGCGCAAGCCCGGCGCCGCCGTCTCGCGCTCGTGGCTCGTCGACCACGTGCTCGACGCGGAGCGCGACGGCGCCGAGCGCACGCTCGACGTGCACGTCTCGCGCATCCGCCGCAAGCTCGGCCCCGCGTCGCGCCAGCTGGCGACCGTGTGGGGCGTCGGATACCGCCTCGAACCGCACGCGATGCCGGAGGAGCCGTCGTGAGGCTGCGCGCCCGCCTCGTCGTCGCCGTCGCCGGCACCGCCGCCCTGCTCGTGGCGGGGTGGCTCGTCGTGTCGGCGCGGCAGCGCGACGCGCGCCTCGACGACGCGCTCCTCGAGTTCGCGGTCGCGACGCTCGACGCGGGCGGCCGCGCGCGGTGCGAGGCCGACCCGGGCCGGTTCGTCGTGTTCGTGCCCGGGCCCGGCGCGATGCCGCTCGTCCGCGGGCCGTTCCGCCGCTTCGACGACCGCCGCCCCGACGACCCGACGCGTCGGCCCGACGACCGCCGCCCGGAGGATCGCCGCCCGGACGACCGCCAACCCGACGACGCGCCGCGACGGCCCGACGACGGCCCGACGCCGCGCGGTCCCGGCGGCCCGCCGGCCGGCCCCGACGTCGTCGGCCCGGCCGGCCCCAACCCCGGCGAGCGCGGGCCCGGGGAACGCGGGCCCGCCGAGAAGGGGCCCGTCGGCCCGCCGCTGCCCGGCGGCCCGCGACCCGACGACCCGAGGCCCGGTCGCCCGCGCGAGGGCGACGGCACGTGGTTGTGGGCCTACGACGCGTCGTTCGTCTCGCACAACGCCGCGGCCCCGCCCCTGCCGCCGGCGCTCATCGAGGCGCTGACGGACGGCGCGCGCATCGCCGCCGCCGACTACCACGTCGGCGAGCGCGAGGGCCGCCAGGTCGCGCTGCGGACGACCGCCCCCGACGGGCCGTGCGCCATCGTGCTCGTGCGGCGGCTGCGCCCGCAGGACGCGGGCGACCTCTCGACGCTGTGGGTCGGCGCGATCGGCCTCGCGCTCGGCGTGCTCGGCGCCGTGTGGCTCGCGGCGGGCACGGTCGTCCGCCGCCTGCGGCGCCTCGAGCAGCACGTCGGCCAGCCCTCGCCGGGGACCGGGACAGCCGAGGCCGTCGTCGCCGGCGACGACGAGGTGACGTCGGTCGCGCGCGCGTTCGACCGCGCGGGCGGCGCGATCCGCGCGCACCTCGCGACGGTCGAGGCCCGCGAGCGCACGCTGCGCGACTTCGTCGGCAACACGACGCACGACGTCGGCACGCCGCTCACGGTGCTGCAGGCCCACCTCGCCGCGCTGCGCGACCAGGCGACCGAGGGCCGCCCGGCCGACGGCGAACGCGTGAAGCGCGCGCTCGAGGAGGCGCACTACGTCGGGATGCTGCTCCACAACCTGGGCGCGATCGCGCGGCTCGAGGCCGGCGAGGTCCACCTCGACCGGCACCGCGTGGACCTCGGGCAGGTGCTGCGGCGGGCCGTGGACCGGCACGCGCCGGTCGCGCGCGGCCGCGGCGTCGCGCTCGAGCACGCCGTGCCGGAGGCGGCCGTCGAGGTGCTCGGCGACGTGACGCTGCTCGAACAGGCCGTCAGCAACGTCGTCCACAACGCGGTCTCGTACGCCGACGCGAACGTCGCGGTGGTCCTCGAGACCGCCGGGACGCCCCCGACGGGGTTCCGCCTCCGCGTGCTCGACGACGGCCCGGGCATCCCGCCCGACGAGGTCGCGCGCGTGACCGAACGCGCGTACCGCGGGGTCACCGGCCGCACCCGGCGCCCGGGCGGCGGCGGGCTCGGCCTCGCGATCGTGAAGGACGTGCTCGACCGCCACGGCTTCACGCTCGCGCTCGCGCCCGTCGAGCCGCGCGGCCTCGAGGTCACGCTCGCGGGCCGGCTCGCGCCGCCGGCGGACGCGCGGGCCTGACGGTCCGGCGCGGGGTCACTTCCCCCGCGGCGCGGGCGCGGCCACGGGGTCCGCGAGCCGACGGTGGCGGTACGGCGTCTCGAGCATGAGCACCGCGAGCGCCGTCGCGAACACGCGGCCGCCCGTCTGGCGCTCGTAGGTGCCGAGCGGGTCCCACGACCCGCGCGCGCAGCCGGACGCGACCTGGTGCGGGAGCAGCGCCCCCCGCAGGCGCGCGAACCACCCGCTCCACGCCTCGCCGCCGGCCTGGAACGTCGCCTCCGTGCCGAGGAACCACTCGTAGAGCGACAGGTGCCCGACCTGCACCTTCACCTTGCCGCGGCCGGGCACCGCCAGCTCCTTCCACGAGATCGACCAGTCGGGCCGGTCCTTCGCGGCGAGCGCGAGGTGCCCGCGATGGCGCGTGCCGTCGCGCCCCACCTCGAGCCAGCCGCGGACCGCGGCCGCCGCGAGCCCGTTCGCGGACGTGGGCGTGTACCCGTACCGACGGCCGTCGGCGAGGTAGGCGAGCCGGCCCGCATCGTCCTCGAGGGAGGCGAGCCAGCGGTCGACGTCGGCGGCGAGCGTGGCCGGGAGCTCGACGCCGACGTCGCGCGCCGCGACGAGCGCCGGCACGACGAGGGCGGTGTACGGCACGTCGGACCCGGCGCGGAAGCCCGCGGCGTAGGCCCACGCGCCGTCGGGCTGCCGCGCCTCGAGCAGGCGCGCGGCCGACGCGCGCACGGCCTCGACGAAGCGCCCGCGGCCCTCGAGCACCTCGGCCTCCGCGAGCGCCTGCGTCGCGAGCGGGAGCCCCCACGCGTCGCCGACGCCGCGGAGCGCCGCGAGCGCGCGCTCGACGAGGGGGCCGTGCACGTCCCCGTCGACCCACGGCCCGTGGCCCGCGCCGAGGAACGCGAGCGTCGCGAGCGCGGAGATCGGCGCGTCGAACGGGCAGGGCACGTCCTCGCCGTGCTGGCCGCGGCCGAGCCCGTCGCACGCGGGCCCCTTCGCCGCGCACCGCGCGGGGAAGCCGTCGGCGTCCCAGGTCCCGTCGTCGCCGACGTGCCGCGCGAGCCAGTCGAGGCCGGCCTCGACCGCGCGTTCGCTCGCCGCGTCGCCGCCGAACCGCGCGAGGGCCGCGGCCCGCGTCCCGCCGACCCGAGGCCCGGTGAACCGCGCGGGCGACCGGGCCTCGCGTCCCGGGGAGGGGGGAGCGTCCTCCGCGCTCGCGGACGGGGGGCGCGCGCCGACGCCCACCGCCATCGCGACGAGGAAGAGGACGTGGAGCGGCCGGCGGAGCGTCACGACGCCATCGTAGACAGGCCGCGCATGGCAGATGTGGGGAAGATGTGAAGGCGTGAGGGCACGGGAGCGGAATCGTCCGTGAAAGCCGCACGACGGGAACGTCGATAGGGACAGGGCGAGGTCGTCCCCGACCTCGGGGGGACCTCCCGTGACCGCACCGACGATCCTGGTGGCCGACGACAACGCGGCCGTGCTGACGCTGCTCCGCATCGGGCTCGAGTCCGCGGGGTTCACCGTGGCGACGGCGACGGACGGCGAGGAGGCCTCGCGCCTCGCGCTCGAGCTGGTGCCGGCGGCGATCGTGCTCGACCTGCTGATGCCGAAGCTCGACGGGCTGTCGGTGCTCGCGCGGCTGCGGGGGCATCCGGCGACGCGTGACGTGCCGGTGCTCGTCGTGACGGGGATGCCCGGCGGCGAGGGCGCGCGGCTGGCCCAGGCGTACGGGGCGGCCTACGTCGTCCCGAAGCCGTTCCGGCTCGAGGACGTGGTCGAGCACGTGCGCGCGGCGTTGGTCGCGCCCGTGGGGCGTTGAGATGAGCGGACTGACGTCGCGTCTCGCCCTCGAGGAGGTCCTCGTCGGCCGCGGGCTCGTCGCGCGCGAGGCGCTCGACGCGCTGCCGCCGGACCCGACCGGGCGCCAGGCCCTCGCCGACCGCGTGGTCGCCGCGGGCCTCGCGTCGGAGGAGCAGATCGCGTTCGCGATCTCCGAGGAGCTCGGGTACCCGTTCGTGACGCCGACGCCCGAGGGCGTCGACGCGGAGCTCGTGAGGCGGGCGCCGTCGACGGTGCTGCGCCGCCACCGCGCGCTGCCGCTCCTCGTGCACGCCGAGGAGAACGTGGTCGACGTCGCGTTCGCGGACCCGACGGACGCGCGCGCGGTGGACGCGCTCGCGGAGGCCCTCGGCCGCGGCGTGCGGCCCGCGGTCGCGACGTCCACGGCGGTGCTGGCGGCGCTGCGGGCGGTCTTCGGCGCCGACACGGGCCACCCGCTCCACGAGGACGAGGTCGTCGAGACGTCGGGCGCGTTGCACCTGCACGCGCGGCTCGTGGAGGCGGTGGGCCGGCGCGCCGACGCGCTCCAGATCCGGCCCGCGGCCGACGGCGGCACGCTGTCGCTGCGCATCGACGGCCGTTGGGAGGACGTGGACCGGCTGTCGGCGGTGAGCCGCAGCGCGGTCGTGGCGCGGCTCGCGGCGCTCGCCGACCTGCCCGCGCGGTCGGCGCCGCTGCGGCGCGGCGCGCTCACGACGCGGATCGGCGGGCACGACGTGCGGCTGTGCGCGTCGGTCGTGGCGGCGCTCGACGGCGAGGTCGCGACGGTCGCCATCCACGACGCGACGCCGCTCCTGCGCGGCGAGCCGCCGGGCCTCGCGTCGGACGACGTGGCCGCGCTCACGGCGTTCGTGCGCGGCGGCGCGGGCGTGCTCGCGATCGACGACGCCGACGAGGACGGCGCGCTCACGCTCGCCGCGCGGGTGCTCTCGAGCCTGCCGCCGCGCGCGCGGGTCGTCGTCGCGGGACGGGCGGGGACGCCGCGGCTCGAGGGCGCGGTGCACGTCGAGGCCGCGGGCCCGGGCGGGCTCGGCGCCGCGGTCGAGGCCGCGCTCGCGTGCCTGCCGGACGTGCTCGTGGTCGTGCCCGGGCCGGGGGCGCCGCCCCCGCGCGAGGCGCTGCTGGCCGCGTCGGGCGGCGCGCGCGTCGTCGTGCTCGGGACCGGGCGGACGCCGGAGGAGGTCCGCGAGGCCTGGGGCGCGGCGGGCCTCGCGTCGGCGTTCGGGCGGTCGCTGCGCTACGTGCTGGCCTGCACGCGCGACGACGCGCGGCGGACCGTGGTCTCCTGCGCGCGCGCGGGCGAGGGGAGGGCGTGATGGACCTCGCCGAGCTCCTCGCGTTCGTGAAGCAGTCGGGCGCGTCCGACCTCTACGTGTCGGCGGGCGCGCAGGTGATGATGCGCGTGCACGGCGACGTGGTGCCGCTCACGGTGCCCGACGTGCCGCCGACGGGCGTGCCGAAGGAGCTCGTGCAGCAGACGCTGTACGAGGTCCTGACGGACAGCCAGAAGAAGAAGCTCGAGGAGCACCTCGAGCTCGACTGCGCGCTGTCGCTGCACGACGTCGCGCGGTTCCGCGTGAACGTCTTCTTCCACGAGCGCGGGATGGGCGCGGTGTTCCGCATCATCCCGAGCTCGGTGCCGACGTTCGCGTCGCTGGCGCTGCCGGACGTGATCGCGCGGTTCGCCGAGCGGCCGCACGGGCTCGTGCTGGTGACCGGGCCCACGGGGTCGGGCAAGTCGACGACGCTCGCGGCGATGGTGGACTGGATCAACGAGCGCGAGCCGGGCCACATCATCACGGTGGAGGACCCGATCGAGTTCGTGCACCGGCCGAAGGCGTGCATGGTCCACCAGCGCGAGCTGGGGGCGAACACGAAGTCGTTCACGGCGGCCCTGCGCGCGTCGCTGCGCGAGGACCCGGACGTGATCCTCGTGGGCGAGATGCGCGACCTCGAGACGATCGAGCTCGCGCTCACCGCCGCCGAGACCGGGCACCTCGTGCTCGCGACGCTGCACACGGTGTCGGCGTGGAAGACCGTGGACCGCATCGTGAGCGTGTTCCCGGCGGACCAGCAGGAGCAGATCCGCACGCAGCTGGCGGGCAGCCTCGAGGGCATCGTCGCGCAGGTGCTCCTGCCGCGCGCGGACAAGCCGGGGCGCGTGGCGGCCCACGAGATCTGCGTCGCCACGCCGGCGGTGAAGGCCCTGATCCGCGACGGCAAGGTGCACCAGATCCAGACGGCGATCCAGACGGGCACGAAGCTCGGCATGCAGACGCTGTCGGGCACGATCGCGCGGCTGGCGATGGAGGGCAAGATCACGAAGCAGGTCGCCGAGCAGGCCCAGCTCGACTACTGCGGCGCGATCGACCTGGTGGCGCCGGCGGGCGCCCCGCCGAGCACGTCGTACGCGACGGCGGGCGCGGGCGGCGCGAGCGCGGCCCCGAGCGTGAGGAAGACGGCCTATGGCGCTTGACGACCTGCTCGCGGAGATGGCGGCCCTCGACGGCACCGACCTGTTCCTCGCCGTCGGCCACGCGCCGGTGGTGAACGCGCACGGCCGGTGGGTGGAGGTCGGCGGCGGGGTCGCGCTCGACGCGCCGGCGCTGACGGCGCTGGTGCGGGCCGCGCTGCCACCCGACGACTTCGCGAAGTTCTCGGCCGAGGGCGACGCGGACGCGGCCTACGCCGTGCCCGGCGGCGACCGGTTCCGCGTGAACGCGTTCCGGCAGCGCGGCGAGCCCGGTCTGGTGCTGCGCCGGCTGCGGTCGCGGATCCCGACGCTCGAGGAGCTCGGCGCGCCGCCCGTGCTCGGCGCGCTCGCGCAGCTCCCCCGCGGGCTCGTGCTCGTGACCGGCGCGACGGGCACCGGCAAGTCGACGACGCTGGCGGCGATGCTGGCGCTGCGCAACGCGACGCAGCCGGGCCACATCGTGACGCTCGAGGACCCGATCGAGTTCGTGCACCCGCACGGCAAGAGCCTCGTCAGCCAGCGCGACGTGGGCCTCGACACGGCGTCGTTCGCCACCGGGATCAAACACGCGCTGCGGCAGGCCCCGTCGGTGCTCCTCGTGGGCGAGATCCGCGACGCCGAGACGGCGGAGGCGGCCCTGCACGTCTCCGAGACCGGTCACCTCGTGCTGGCGACCCTGCACAGCACGAACGCGAACCAGGCGCTCAAGCGGCTCGTCAACCTGTTCCCGGCGACGGCCGAGCGCAGCGTGCTCCACCACCTGTCGCTCGAGCTCAAGGCGATCGTGAGCCAGCGGCTCCTGCCGCGGGCCGACGGGCAGGGACGCGTCGCGGCGTTCGAGGTGCTGCTCGGCACGCCGCGGGCGGCCGACCTCGTGCGCGAGGGCCGCATCGAGGAGCTCAAGGAGGCGATGACGCAGGCCGCGTCCGAGGGCGCCTCGACGTTCGACGACGCGGTCTACCGTCTCTTCCGCGCCGGCACCGTGACCGCCGAGGCCGCGATCGCCGCCGCCGACAGCGCGACCGACATGCGCACCCGCATGAAGCTCGACGCGGGCGTCGCCCCCTCCTCCGGCCCCGCCCCCCGGATCCGCATCACCTCCTCCTGACGCCGAGACAGCGGAGTCGTAGCCCTTCGTTTCGCTGTCGGCGACCGGGCCTCGCGTCCCGGGGAGGCACGACCGCGAACGTGGAACAACGGGGTCGTAGCCCTTTGTTCCACGAGCCGGGGGGGAGGCGGTCAGAGGACGGGCGAGAAGAGGTTCGCGAGCCGGACCGCGAACCCGAACAGGCGCCCGCGCGCGACGACGTCGGCGTACGTGAGCGGCGTCGCGCCCTCGAAGTCGCGCGCGAGCATCGCGCCGGTCTCGCGCGCGAACCCCGCGTCGTCGAACAGCACCGTCAGCTCGAAGTTGAGCCGCAGCGACCGGTTGTCGAGGTTGGCCGTCCCGACGGCCGCGAAGCGCTCGTCCACGACCATCACCTTCTGGTGCAGGAAGCCCCGCGCGTAGAGGAACAGCTTCACCCCGGCGCGCTCGCACGCCTCGACGTAGGCGTGCCGCGCCAGCCACACCAGCAGGCTGTCGCTCCGCTCCGGCAGCAGGATCCGCACGTCGACCCCGCGCATCGCCGCGATCACGAGCGCCGACATCACGGCGTCGTCGGGCACGAAGTAGGGCGACGCGATCCAGAGCCGCGTCCGCGCATGGTGGATCAGGTCGGTGAAGAACAACGAGCACGTCTCGTCCTGGTCCGCCGGGCCCGTCGGCAGCACGAGCACGCGCAGGCCCGGGTCGGCGACCTTGTGCGCCTCCCAGTCGAGCTCGAGGCCGGCCCCCGACGCCCAATGCCAGTCCTCGAGGAACGCCACCTGCAGCGACACCACCGCGGGCCCGTGCACGTGGACGTGCGTGTCGCGCCACGGTCCGAACCGCCGGTCGTGACCGAGGTACTCGTCGCCCACGTTGAGCCCGCCCGCCCACGCCTCGCGCCCGTCCACGATCACGAGCTTGCGGTGGTTGCGGAAGTTCAGCTGGAAGCGGTTCGCGCGCCCGCGCCGCGTGTTGAACGGCAGCACCACCGCCCCGGTCTGCGTGAGCTCGCCGACGTACGCGCGCGGGAGCCCCAGCGACCCGACCTCGTCGTACAGCACGTACACCCGCACGCCCGCCTTCGCCTTCGCGACGAGCCGCTCCTTGAGCGCCCGCCCGAGCCCGTCGGCGCGCAGGATGTAGAACTGCACCAGCACGTACCGCGTGGCCCGGTCGATGCCGTCGAGCAGCGACCGGAACGTGTCCTCGCCGTCCACCAGCAGCGAGGCCTCGTTGCCCCGCGTGAACGGCAGGCGCGCGAGCCGCACGAGCAGCCGGTCCGCCGGGTCCTGCGGCGGGTCGATGACGCCGCGCGAGGCGTGCCGCTGCGCGACCGCCTGCGCCTCCGCCACCATCTCCTTCAGGTGCCGCCGCCGCGCCGTGACGTACCCCCGGAACCGCCGCCGCCCGAACACCCAGTACGCCGGCACCGCCAGGAACGGCATCGCGACCAGCGACACCAGCCACGCGATCGCGCCCTGCGACGTCCGAACCTGGAACAGCGCGACGACCGCCGTGGCGATCCCGAGCACCTCCGCCGTGATCGCCAGCCAGACGTAGAACATCGCGCTCCAGTCTACGGGGGGCCCGACCGGACGGGCCGGAACCTGCCGCCGCCGTCCCGGGTACGAAGGGGGCATGCCCACCCGCCGATCCCCGTGGCTCGCCCTCCTCCTCGGGACGGCGATCCTGCCCCTCGGGACCGCGAGGCCCGCCGCGGCGCAGGACGCCCCCGCCCCGCCGGCGCCGGCCGCGCCGCCGACCTCCCCGCCGCGGCCGTTCGTGCGCCGCACCGTCCGGATCCCGCTCTCGGACGGCGGCGCGCTCGCCGCCGACGTCCACGCCCCGGCCGACGACGTCCGCCGGCCCGTGATCCTCGTGCAGACGCCCTACGGCCGCGAGCGCTTCGCCCCGAGCCTCGTCCTCGACGACCCGGACGGCTACGCCTTCGTGGTCGTGGACGTCCGCGGCCGCCACGGCTCGCGCGACGTCCCGACGAAGCCGGGCTACGACGTCCGCCGCCGCGACGGGTTCGACACGGTCGAGTGGGCCGCCGCGCAGCCCTTCTGCGACGGCCACGTCGGCACGTGGGGCGCGTCGGCCCTCGGCCAGCAGCAGTTCCGCACCGCCGAGGCCGCTCCGCCCCACCTGCGGTGCACCGTGCCGATCGTCAGCGCGTTCGGCTGGAGCTACGCCTCGTTCCACCCCGGCGGCGTGCTCCGCGACGAGTACGCGCGCACGATCGACCGCCTCGGCTTCGGCGCCGGCGGCCTGATCCGCGAGCACCCGCTCGAGGACGTCGCGTGGCGGTTCGTCGCGCGCGCGGCCGCGCCCGAGCGCATCGCCGTCCCGACGCTGATGATCGGCGGCTGGTACGACCTGCACGCCGGCGAGATGCCGGCCGACTTCGCGCGCCTCGTGGCGGAGAGCGCCTCCGACGTCCGCGACGCGCACCGCCTCCTCATGGGCCCGTGGACGCACCACCTCACGACCTCCTTCGCCGCCGGCGCGGCCGGGGCGTACGACGCGGCCACCTACGGCGTGGCCCGCGCGGCGACCGCCGCGTGGTTCGCGCGGTACCTGAAGGGCGTCGCGACGCCGCCGACCCCGCGCGTCCGCTGGGCCGTTCTCGGCAGCGACCGCTGGGAGTCCGGCGACGCGTGGCCGCCCGCGACCACGCCGACGACGCTGTTCCTCGGCGCGGACGGCGTGCTCGCCGACACGCCGCCGCCGGCGACGACGTCGCTCGCGTTCCGCCACGATCCCGCGCGCCCCGTCCCCACCGTCGGCGGCGCCAACCTCGACCCCGCGCTCCCCTCCGGCCCGCGCGACCAGCGCGCCGGCGTGCTCGACCATCCCGGCGTCGTCGCGTGCGCGACGCCGCCGCTCGCCGCGCCCCTCGCGATCCGCGGCGCCGTGCGCGCGCGTCTCGCGGTCTCCCTCGCGGGCGACGCCGCGCCCCTCGACGCCGACGTCCACGTCCGCCTGATCGACGTCGGGTCCGACGGCGCCGCGATCCTCCTCGCCGACGGGACGCGCCGCGTCTCGCTGCGCGAGGGCTTCGCGCGACGCGTCCCCGTCGTCGCCGGCGCCCCCTACGACGTCGAGGTGGTGCTGCCCGACCTCGCCGCCGACGTCGTCGCGGGCCACCGCCTCGTCGTCGCGTTGGGGGGCAGCAACGCGCCGCGCTACGAGGTCTCGCCCCTCCCCGTGACGGTCACGCTGCGCCTCGCGCGCGACGGGTGCCGTATCGAGCTCCCGATCGCCGCGCCGACCACCCCGCGTTGACCGCGAGGCCCGTCGACCGCGGAGCCCCGTGGCCCGCCGGCCACCGGGCCTCGCGGTCAAGGGAGCGCGACCGGGAGCCCCGACACGACGTCGATCCGCCGCGCGAAGTGCAGCAGCGGCGCCGCGAGCGGGAACGCGAAGCCGGCCGCCGCCGCCATCGTGTTCACCTCGAGCGCCGCCTCCGCGCGCTGCAGCGGCCACGGCGCGTGCTCGATGTCGACGCGCCGCAGCGCGCCGTCGGCGCGCGCCGCGTAGAGGCAGTAGCGCTCCGTCAGCCAGTGATCGAGGTCGCCGCGACGCGTCGCGTACGGGTCGCCGACGGGCCGGTACCGCCCGCGGAACGCGGCGGCCGGCGCGCCCGCGTGGGTGCGTTCGGACACGTACGCGATCCCGTCGCCGTCCGCGCGGCACGTCATCGCGGCGCGGAAGTACGGCAGGTGGAAGAAGGTGCGCGCGGTCCACACGGCGGCGCGGTTCGCGGCGTCGAGGCTGAAGAACCAGACGCCGGGCCGGCCGTCGCGGGTGACGTACGTGCGCACGTTGAGCTCGGGGAACGCGTGGAGCCCGGGCAGCGGCGGGAGGACGCGGGGCCCGACGCGCGTCATGCGGAACGGCACGACGCCCAGCCACGCGGCCCCGTCGAACGTGTCGACTTCGAGGCCGGCGGGCACGACCGCGCGCAGCGCCGCGACCGGCACGGGGGCGTGCGCGAAGAGGAGGTCGTGCCACGACATCCGCATCGGTCGGCCGGCGCCCATGCGGAGAGTCTGCCCTCCCGAGGCCGATGGGCCTCGATTCGCGACCCCAGCCATCGACCGGCGTTCCCCGGCCCGCCGGCCTACCCCGTGTACGCGACGAACGCCGCCCAGTAGCGGGGTGCGGCGTAGCGCGCCTTGCCCGAGCCGTCCGTCGCGGTGCGCAGGGCCCGGGCGGCTTCCCGTAGCGCCTCGGCGGGCGATCGGGGAGCCTCCTCGCGCAGCATCCGCCTGTAGAGGTCGTCCATCAGCCGCTGCGTCGCCGCGTCGTCCACCTTCCACAGGCTGGCGAGCACGCTGCGCGCCCCCGCCATCTGGAACGCCGCCACCAATCCGAGCACCCCCTCGCCCGACTCCGGGGTCCCCCTCGCCGTCTCACAGGCCGAGAGCGTCACGAGGTCCACCCCGTCGAGATCGAGATACGAGGCCTCGAGCGCCGTGAGGATCCCGTCGTCACCCCCCGCCCCGTCGCGCGGGTTGGCGCCCGCCATCGCCAGCCCTGACAAGAGCATCGGGTCGTGTCCCACCGACAACTGGCGCTCGGCGTCCGCCGAGAGAAACGCCTCCTTGATCTTGCGGTCGTAGAGCCCGGCGCGCAGGTCTGTCCGGACGAAGCCGTGGGTGGCCACGTGCACGAATCGTTTTCCCTTCACCCCCTCGCGGAGGCGGCCCTCCGTTCCGTCGGCGCCGAGCAACAGCGTCGTCGACGCCGCTCCGAATCGTTCCCGCAGTCCCTCGGCCTCGACCCGGGTCGCGGGGATCCGCACGAACGTCCCTCCGCGAGGCGCACGGTCGAGCGAAGCCAGCTCCGCGGGCCTCTCGGGCAGCGGCGCCTTCGTGGAGCCTGGGTCGGCGCGGTCGTAGTCCACGCCGCCGACCACGAGGGCCCCGGTGCCATGGCGCTCGCCCGCGCGCGGCACGAGATCGAACGGATGGGACACGTGCGAGAGTTCCAGCTCGTCGCCGAGGTAGGTGTTCGGCTCACTCCCCGGCAACGCCGCGAACGGCACGGAGGCGAGCGCGGCGTCGAGGCAGAGCGCGACGCGTCTGACTCCGGCGCCCAGCTTGCCCCGGAGCGGTGCCCACACGAGCGCGTGCAGGGCCGCGCCCGCCTTCGCGATCGCCTCGCGCGACGGCTCGTCGCCCACGTCGTCGGTGATCGCGGTGACGAAGGCCTCGCACGCCGCATCGATCCCGTCGGCGGCGCCGACCTCGACGCGCACGGTGTCGCCCGCAGCGCCCAGGACCCAGGCGACGTAGCCGTCGCCCACGCGGAGCAGGTCGACGAGCGCCCCGTCGGCGGGGAGTGCCCGGCGGACGTCGGCCTCGGCGAGGTCCAGCCGTTCGAGCTCCGCACGCGCGGACGCGAACTGCGACGAGAGCTGTCGCGTGAGACGTTCACGCTCGGCGGCGGCCGTCGCATAGCGCTCCTGCCAAGCGGCCCGAGCCACCGGGTCCCGCCCGGCTGGCGGTTCGTTCGCGAGCCGGGCAGCGAGCCGAGTCGCGGCCTGGAGCGAGGAGAGCGCCGCCCGCTGCTCGCCGGTGGCACGCCGCACGAGTGCACGCTCGGCCGCCTCGGCGCGCGACACCATCCCGCGGATCCGAAGTGCCTCCGCGTGGCCGGAGAGGCCTGCTTCGCGGGTGAACCGAATCCAGTTGTCGAGATGGTGGCGCGTGAGCCGTACCAATGCCAAACGCTGCATCGCGTTCAGCGCCCAGAACTGCGTGCGCGCGTGCGTCTCGTCGATCGCGAGCACGCGTTCGTAGAGTGGCCTCGCCTGCGCGAAGGCTCGCTGGTTGCTGTGGAGCGCCGCGAGGTTGTTGAGCGTGACGGCGACCTTGGGATGGTCCTTCCCGAGCGCTCTCTCGTCGATCGCGAGCGCGCGTCCGTAGAGCGCCGTCGCCTCCGCGTAGGACCCTTGCGCCCTGAGCGACTCGGCGAGGTTCTGGAAGCCGTTCGCGACGGCGGGGTGCTCGGGTCCGAGCGCCTTCTCGAGGATCGCGAGCGCTCGCTCGAAGAGCGCCTTCGCCTCCGTGTGCGCCCGCTGCGCGTGGAAGGTCGCCGCGATGTTGCCGAGGTTGGTGGCGACGGAAGGGTGCGCCTTCCCCAGCGCAGCCTCCCGGATCGAGAGCGCGCGCTCGAAGAGTTCTCGTGCCCCGGCGTAGTCGCCTTCGTCGAAATGGACCGCGGCGAGGGCGTCCAGGCAGGAGGCCACGTAGGGGTGCGCAGGCCCCAGCGCCCGTTCGTCGATCGCGAGCGCACGCTCGAGCAGCGGCCGCGCCTCGGCATCCCCGCCCTGGATTCGGAGCACCGAAGCGAGCCCCAGGAGGATGGCCGCCACCTCGGAGTGGTCCTTGCCGCGCGCCCTTTCGACGATCGCGAGCGCCCGCTCGTAGAGGACTCTCGCGTCCGCGTAGGCGCCGTCCGCGGTCCGGAGCACGGCGAGATTGCCGAGGCTCGAGGCCACCGCGGGGTGGTCCTTCCCGAGCGCCCGTTCGAAGACGGCGAGCGCGCGCTCGTGAAGCACGCCCGCCTCCGCGTAGCGCCCTTGGTCGAATCGGAGCACCGCGAGCGCGTTGAGGCTCTTGGCGACCGAAGGGTGTTCCCTCCCCAGCGTCTTCTCGCGGATCGCGAGCGCGCGTTCGAACAGAGGCCCCGCTTGCGCATACGCTCCCTGCTCACGAAGGACGCCGGCCAGATTGCTCAGAACCGATGCGACGCGAGGATGGCCCTGCCCGAGGACCTTCTCGTAGATCGCGAGCGCGCGCTCGAGCATCGGCTTGGCCTCGGCGTAGGCCCCTTGGTCGCGTAGCAGCGTCGCAAGGTCGTTGAGGCATTGTCCGACGAAGAGATGTTCCGTCCCGGCGGTCCTCTCGAAGATCGTCAAGGCACGCTCGTAGAGGGCCCGTGCTGCCGCGTGCTCCCCTGCATCGGCGAGGAGCGTCGCGAGATTGTTGAGCACGGGCGCGAGGTCGGCATGGTCGCGGCCCAGCACCCGCTCGCGGATCGCGAGCGCACGCTCCAGCAGCGGCCTCGCCTCGGCAGAGTTCGCCCTCTCGTAGAGGAGCTCCGCGAGGGCGTTGAGGCTCGTGGCGACGTCGGGGTGGTCCGGACCCAGCGCCTCCTCGCGGATCGCGAGGCTCTGGCGGGCTGCCGCGATGGCTTCGGCAGGCTTCCCCTGCACGCGCAACGCTTGGGCCTGGTCATCGAGCACGCCGGCCCGCTGCAGCGCCGCCCCCCTCTCGACCTCCGGCGCGGGAACCGGTGCGGGACCGGGCGGGGCGTCCTCGGCGCGCGCAGGTGTGTGGAGTACTCCTACCGCGAACACGGTGGCGGTGAGCACGAGCGGTCGTCGCGGCATGGCAACCCCACGGACGGGAACGACGGACGCCCATTTCACGACCCCCGGGACCGGCCCGCAATCGGCCGCCCCCACGCTCGCCACGGTCGCGGTGCACGAGGGAAGCGCCGCGTGCGCGGCTCATGGGTCGTCGCTTGCGAGAGGTGGCCCATGCACGGCGCCGAGCCGAGTTTCGGCACGCGACAGCTGAACCCTCCTGCTGGGGCTCCTCGCGTCGACGCCCTGCGCCCCTTCGATCCTCGCGAGCGCGCGGTGCACAGCCTCCATTCGAGGCAGCCGGGGCAGCGTGCGCCAGCCCGCACGTATCGCCCCCCCCGGTGGATCCGCCGGTTCCGCCAGATGGGGACCGGCACCGAATGGCGGAACCGGCCGCTTCGGTCGATTTTTAGCCATCACTCCGCCCACACCGTCCAGAGAGGGGCTACAACTCGGGCCTCGATCCCACGGAGGCCCCCATGGCCCGCTCGTCGCTGTCGCTCGTCGTCTTCGCCCTCGCCGCCGCCGTCCCGCTCGGCCACTGGATGGCCCGTCCGGCCGCCGCCGCCGCGCGCGGCACCGTCGTCGACGTCGCCGTCGCCGACCCGCGGTTCTCGACGCTGGTCGCCGCGGTGAAGGCCGCCGGCCTCGTCGAGACGCTCTCGGGCCCCGGCCCGTTCACCGTCCTCGCGCCGACCGACGAGGCGTTCCGCGCTCTGCCCGCCGGGACCGTCGAGTCACTCCTCAAGCCCGAGAACGTCTCGCAGCTGGCCGCGATCCTCTCGTACCACGTGCTCCCCGGCCGCGTGACCGCGGCGGACCTGGCGCGCGGCACGCCCATGAAGACGGTCCTCGGCCCGACGGTGACCGCCCGCTTCGACGGCGGCCGCCTGCTGCTCGGCTCGGCCCCCGTGCTCGCCACCGACGTGGACGCCAGCAACGGCGTCGTCCACGTGATCGGCGCGGTGCTGCTCCCGCCGGCCGCGCCCGCGACGGCCCCCGCCGGTCGCCTCGCGCGCGCCGTCGGCGTCGTCGAACGCGCCCTCGACGTGGGCGTGCCCCTCTACAACGGCGGCAACCACGCCGCGTGCGCCGCGGCCTACGAGCTCGCCGCGCTCTCCGTCGCCACGCTCGCCGACGACGTCGTCCCCGCCGACGTGCGCGACGCGCTCCTCGCCGCCGTCGCGTCCCGCGCGGCGCCGGTGGACCGCGCGTGGACGCTGCGCGCCGCCCTCGACCGCGTCCTCGCCCTCGCCACGCCGCGCACCGGCGCCGCGGCCCCGCCCCCGCGCCCGCGCCCGCGCGCGCGACGGCCGCCGCGGCCGTCCCCGCGTCGTCGGTCGTGCTCGACCGCGCCGGGTTCGCGACGACGTTCGAGCGGGCGGCCGCCGCCCTCGACGCGCGTGACCGCGCCGGCGCCCTCGCCCTCGTCGACGACGCGGTCCGCCGCCTCGGCAACGACTCGCGCGCCGGCGCCCGCCTCGCCACCGCGTCGGCCGCCGCCGCCTCGGGCGAGGTGAGCGGCGTCACCGCCCTGCGCCGCCTCCTCCTCGAGCTGCGCGACGACTTCCGCTTCGAGCCGATGCGCGAGGCCGAGACGCCGGCCGGCTGGCCCACGCCCACCACCGTCGGCGAGGTCGAGCTGAAGCGCTATCCCGCCTACCGCATGGCCCGCGCCGACGGCGCCGGCAACAGCGGCTTCTTCACGCTCTTCAACCACATCAAGCGCAACGACATCGCCATGACCGCGCCCGTCCAGATGGACTACGAGCGCACCGACGGCTCGTCGTCGGGCGCCATGGGCTTCCTCTACGGCAGCCCCGCCATCGGCCGCACCGGTCGCGAGGGCGCGGTCGAGGTCGTGGACGTGCCGGCGTCGCAGGTCGCGAGCATCGGCGTGCGCGGCCCGCTCGGCTCGCGCGCCTTCGAGGAGGCCCGCGCCGCCCTCGAGGCCTGGCTCGCCCGTCACCCCGAGTGGGCGGCCGCCGGGCCCGTGCGCTCCATGGGCTGGAACAGCCCCTTCGTCGAGCGCGAGCGCCAGTTCTTCGAGGTGCAGCTCCCGCTCACCGCCTCGCGCCCCTGACCCGGGCCGAAGTCGAACTCCGGGACCGCGAGGCCCGTCCGCCGCCGTCGGTCGCGCGACCGGCGGCGGCGGCCCGCGGGCCTCGCCGCGCGCCAGGCCTCGCGTCGCCGGCCTGCGGCTTGAGCGCCACGAAGCCCGCGAGCCCCGCGGGGAAGCGCTCGCGACCGAAGCCCGCGACCTGCGCGCCGACGAACCCCGCCGCGACGAGGTCGTCGAGGACCTGCTCGGGGCGGAACAGCGCGAGCACGTGGGTCTCCTCGGTGCAGCGCCACCCGTGGCCCGCGCGGCGGAGCGTCGTGATGGCGCGCGTGAGCCGCCCCGCGCGTTCGGTGCGGCGCACGCGCACGACCCAGTCGTCGCCGGCGACGACGCGGTCCCGCGTCCCGTCCACGGTGCCGCGGCCGGGCCGGCGACGTCGAAGACGAACATCCCGCCGGGCGCGAGCGCGTCGAACACGCGGCGGAACACGCGCCGCAGCGCGGATCGCCCGGCCCGCGGGTCGAAGCGGTAGCCGAGGACCTCGCCGAGGGCGACGACGGCATCACACCGCGGCAGTGCGGCATCCGCGAACGAGGCGCGGCGGAACGTGGCGCCGGGCGCGCGGCGGCGCGCGATCGCGAGCATCGACGGCGACACGTCGATCCCGACGACGCGGTGCCCGGCGGCCACGGCCCTCGCCGCGAACGCACCCGACCCGCAACCGAGGTCCACCACGGTGCCGCGGCGCAGCCCCGCGCGGCGCAGGCCCCCGAGGATCCACGGGGCCGCGCGTTCGGCGAACCCTTCGAAGCCGACGTGGTGCACGTACGCGAGATCGTCCGAATACCCGGTCGCTTTCATGCGCGGACCCTACCACCGTCCGGCACGGCCCGCCTCGGCCGGGGTCCCGCCGCGCCGTCGACGCCGTCGCGCTACGATGTCGCCCCGACCCGGGAGGCGCCGCGATGCGAGCGCAATGGTGGACGTTCATCGCGAAGGCCGCTGCGAAGCGTGCCGTCGCGGCGATCGGGGTCGCGGGGATCTTGGGCCTGGCGGCCGGCCCTTCGTGGGCGGAGGACGCGCCGCCGCCCGCGACGCCGCCGACGGTGCCGCCGGTGCCGCCGGAGGCCGCGTCCCCGCAGACGGCCGACGACCGCACCGACGTCGTCCTCACGACGGACGCCCCCATCGTCCGGGGACGCAACCTGTTGTGGTGTGCGACCGGACAATTGGCCTGGGACGCCCTCGCCGATCTCGTCGGGACCGACGGTCGTCTCGACCTCGACGGCGCGCAGGACCCGGCGCTCGTGGACGCGCTCAACCGCCGCACGTTCCCCCATGACGCGCTCGACGCCGCGTCCGTCGCCGTCGCCGCCGGCTTCGGGAAGGACGGGGTCCTCGACCGCGTCCGCGCCGCGTGGGCGAAGTTGCATCCCGACGGAGCCCGGGCGCCGGAGCTCGTCACGGGGCCCGAGGAAGCCGTCGCGTTCGCGGCTCTTCGCAAGCAACTGCCGTTCGAGACGCCGTTCCGTCTGCTCCCGGAGCCGATGCACTTCGACGGCGGCGACCGACCGCTGACCGCGTTCGGGACGATGCACGACGACCACGGGCCCGACGCCGACGGACAGGCGATGCAGCTCCGCGTGTTCCCGCCACCTGGCGCGGATCCCGACGGCGACGAGGGAGCCGGCGTCGTCGAGCTCCGCCCGGCGGACCTCGCGGATCGCATCTTCCTCGCGAACCTTCCTCCCGGCGCGACGCTCGAGGACACGTGGAACGGCGCGTGGTCGCGCGTGGGCGCGCGCGAAGGCATCACGCCGAAGCATGCCGAGGACCTCGTGATCCCGCGGATCCGCCTCGACGTGCGGCGCGGCTTCCCCGGGATCGCCGGGGCCCACCTGCGCGGACGGCCGGACCACGTGCTCCGCGTCGTGCAGCAGGAGGTGACGTTTTCGCTCACCGAGCGCGGCGCGGCCGTCGAGTCCGCGGCCGTCCTTCTCGAGACCGAAGGCCTCGGGATGCGGATGCGGTTCGACCGGCCGTTCCTGCTCGCGCTCCTGCGTCGAGGCGCGACGCGGCCCTATCTGCTCGCGTGGGTCGGCAACGACGCCTGGCTCGAGCCGGCCGCGAAGGCCGAGCGCCTCGGCGCGAAGGACCTCGCGGCCCTCGGCGGCCGGTGGGTCCTCGATGACGAGGCGACCGTTCGGGCCGGAGTGGCCGCGGAACTCCGCCTCGACGGACCCGGCCCGTACCCGGACCCGAAGGACCGATCGCGCACGATCTCGTTCGAGGAGGCCCTCGCCCGCCGGGTCGCCGAACGCCTGTCGTCCCCCCATCCGACGACGGCGACGGTGACGATCGACGAACACGGTGGGTGCACGCTCGACCTCGGCTCGCGGCCGGAGCGACTCGCGATCCGCCGCGTGGGCGACCGATGGGTGCTCTTCCAGCCCCAGAGCCATCTCCGCTCCAGGCCGGCGGCCCCGGGCTCGCCGGAGGACCTTCGCGCGCAGGAGGAACTCGTCGAGCGCGGCCGCCCGGTCCTCCTGCGCTTCGACGGAACGCGGCTCGAGATCCCCGAGGGAGGGCTCTTCTTCAAGCGCCCCTGACCCCGTCGGCGAGCGGGCCTCGCGGTCCCGGGCGCGGATCGTCGCGCGACGGTACGATCGACGTCCCGACCCGGGAGGCGCCGCCATGGGTGCGCGCGTGGGGCACCGTTCCGCTCCGGTCATCGTCGCCGCGGGCATTGTCGCCGCGGGCATCGTCGCGGCGATCGTGACCGGCGCCACCCTCGTCGGATGCGCCTGCATCGAGGCGCGCGCGTGCGCGGCGCCGGGAGCGGCGGCGCTCGCCATCGACGTACGCGACGACGTCGTCGCGACGACGGACGTCCCCCTCGTCGCGGGACGCAGCGTGTGCTGGGTGGCCCCGCGTGTCGACGACGCGGAGGCCGCGCCGTCCCTCGCGCCGACGTTCGAGGTCGCATTCCACGACCGCGGCGCGCCGCTGCGATTCGCGACCGGCCGCGAGGTGCGCGCGTTCGGCGTCGATGGGGGCGACCGCGGTCGCGACGCGACGGTCCGCGCCGCCCAGGTCGTCGTGTTCCTCTCGCCGGACGGTCCGCCCGACGCCGCGGACCCGACGCTCGTGGTGTCGCTGCGCCCGCGGCCCGACGACCCCCTCGTCGTGCTCGCGCGCGGCGGCGGCGCGACGACACTCGAGGCGGCCTGGCGGCGCGCGCGGGCCTTCGTCGAACACGGCGCCCCGATGCCGCTCCGACCCGGCACGACGCACCTCTGGATCCCACGGCTCACGATCCCGGCGTCGCCCGTGCGCGGCGTCGGCGACGTCCCGGCGGCGCCGCCGGACCCCGCCACCGCCACGGGTGCGCCTCGGTTCCGACTCGACGGCCGCGGCGTGCGCGCGGCGACGCTCGACAACCTCGCCTCCTCTTGGCTCCCGCCGATGTCGTTCGCCTTCGACGAGCCGTTCCTCGTCGCGGTGCTCGGGCCCGACGGCGCGCCGACGTTGCTCGCGTGGGTCGGCAACGACGCGTGGCTCGATCCGTGGCCCCCGCTCGAGCCGTTGTCCGACGCGTGGCGGCAGCGGCTCGCGGGCCGGTGGGTCTTCGAGGTGGACGCGACCGCGCGGGCCCGGGCGCGCGCAATGCTCAGGATCGCCGGCTCGTTCCCCGACGCGGCGACGCCGGAGGCCCGCGCGGCCTACGTCCGCGACCTCGAGGCGTGGACCGCGACCGAGCGGCCGCGGCTCGTCGGGAGCGCCCACGGCGCGGACGTCGTGGGCGACGTGCTGACGCTGACGACGCCTCGGGGTCGCGACGTGCGCCGTCTGGCCGTCCGGGACGGGGCCGTCGTGGCCCCCACGCGTCCCGACGGCACCGACGCGTGGCCCGTCCGCCTCGACGGCGGCCTCCTGTTCGTGGGCTCGCAACTCGCCTTCCGTCGCCCCTGACGTCGCCGGCGGGCGGGCCACGCGGTGCCGAGCGCGGATCGTCGCTCGGCGGTAGGATCAGGCTCCCGACCCGGGAGGCGCCGCCATGCGAGCGAGCGTGTGGATGCGTGTTGCGACGTGCCTCGTCGCGGCGATCGGGGTCGTGGGGAGCGTGGGGCCCGTGGCGGGACGGGCACGGGCTGAGGACGCCCCGCCGGCAGTGAAGCCGAAGCCCGTCGCCGAGCCGGCCGCGGACGATCGCACGGACGTCGTCCTCGCGACCGAGGCGCCGATCGTCACCGGGCGCAACGTCCTCTGGTGCGCCACCGGGCAGCTGGCGTGGGACGCCCTCGCCGACCTCGTCGGGACCGACGGTCGCCTCGATCTCGAGGGGGCGCAGGACCCCGCGCTCGTCGAGGCCCTCAACCGCCGCACGTTCCCCCACGACGCCCTCGACGCCGCGTCCGTGGCCGTCGCCGTGGGCTTCGGGAAGGACGGCGTCCTCGACCGCGTCCGCGCCGCGTGGACGAAGCTGCATCCCGACGGGGCCCGCGCGCCCGAGATCGTCGCGGCGCCCGACGAGGCCGTCGCGTTCGCGGCGCTCCGCAAGCAACTGCCGTTCGAGACGCCGTTCCGCGTGCTCCCCGAGCCGATGCACTTCGACGGCGGCGACCGCCCGCTGACCGCGTTCGGGATGATCCACGACGACCACGGACCCGACGCCGACGCGCAAGCGAAGCAAGTGCGCGTGTTCCTCCCGACGGAGGCCAAGTTCCGCCGCGGCGACGGCGTGGGCGTCGTCGAACTCTTGCCGGAGCGAACCGAGGATCGCATCCTGCTCTCGAACCTGCCCCCGGGAGGGACCCTCGAGGAGACCTGGAACGCGGCGTGGGCGTGTGTCGGCGGGCGCGAGGGCCTGACCCTGGAGCACGCCGAGGACCTCGTGATCCCGCGGATCCGCCTCGACGTACGGCGCGGCTTCCCCGGCATCGCCGGGGCCCACCTGCGCGGACGGCCGGACCACGTGCTCCGCGTCGCGCAGCAAGAGGTGACGTTCTCGCTCACCGAGCGCGGCGCGGCGGTCGAGTCCGCGGCGGTGATCGTCGACACGGTCGGGCTCGCGATGCGCATGGAGTTCGACCAGCCGTTCCTGCTCGCGCTCCTGCGCCGGGGCGCGACGCGGCCCTACCTGCTCGCGTGGGTCGGCAACGACGCCTGGCTCGAGCCGGTCGCGAAGGCCGAGCCCCTCCCCGCCGCGGACCTCGCCGCGATGAACGGTCGATGGGTCCTCGATCGGGAGGCCAGCGCACGGATGGAGGCGATCGCCTCGCTGCGCCTCAACGGCCCGGGTCCGTTCCCCGACCCGCAGCACGCGGGCCGGACGATGACGCTCGACGAGGCCGTGGCGCGAGGGACCGCGCAGGCGCTCGCACGGGGGGCCAACCGTGGCGCGACGGCCACCGTCACGCCCACGGGGTGGCTGATCCTCGAGCGCGGGGGCACGCCGCTCCGCGGTGTGCTGCGTCGCGTCGAAGGACGACTCGTCCTGTTCCACCTGATACGCGAACTCGTCGAGACGGATGAGCCCCGGAAGTCCGAGCCCGAACGCGACGACGCCAAGGCCGCCGAGGCCGTGGTGACCTCCGGGGTGCGCGTCGACCTCCGCTTCGACGGCACGCGCCTCGAGATCCCGCAGGGTGCGCTCGTGTTCAAGCGCCCCTGACCTCGCCGGCCGCCGGGCCTCGCGGTCCCGGGAGCACGAGGGGGTGACGTTGCCTACGGCCCGACGGGCACCGCGTCGAAGACGGGCACCGCCGCGCCGGACGGGTCCTTGAGCCACGCGGCGGCCGGGTCCACCGACCAGCCGTACGAGACGGTCGGCGACGCGCCGAGCGCGCGGCCGAGGTTCAGCGTCACCGTCGCGCCCGCGGCGGAGATCGAGTCGACGGACACCGCGCCGCCCGCGTCGGTCACGCGGAAGAGCGTCGTCGCGCCGCCCGTCACGGGCGCCTCGAACTGCAGCACCACCGACGTCGCGCCCGGGCCCGCCGTCGCGGAGAGGAGGTCGTCGGTCGGGTCCACGGCGTGCCCGAAGACGACCCGGCGCGCGCCCAGCGCGAACCGCCGCCCGAGCGTTCCGTACCCGAGCACGTTGAAGTGGATGCCGTCGGGGCGCGCGAGGTCGACCGCCGTCGCGAGCGCGGCGTGCGGGTCGGCCGCGACGACGCGGCGCTGCGCCTCCTGGACCGGCAGCCACGACGCCAGCGTCGCGGCGCTGTAGGTGCCCAGCTGCCCGCAGAGGAAGACGAGCCCCGGCGCGCCGAGGTCGCCGCGCGCGTTCGCGACGAACGTCGCGAGGTCGCCGGCGTACTGCGCCTGCGTCCGGTTCGAGATCGCGTCGGACTCGCCCTGGAACCACACGAGGCCGCGCGGGGGCGCGGCGGGACACGCGGTGCGCGCGCGGTGGAGCATGGAGCCGTACAGCGTGATGCGCGACGCGGGGTGGGCGGGGTCCCGCTGCCACTGCGCGTAGAGGTTCGTCCCGCCGAGCGACGTCGGCACGAGCGCGACGGGGACGCCGGTCGCCTGGAAGAGCGCCTTGCCGAACGCCAGCTGGAAGCCGACCGTCGGGTTCTCGGCCGAGATCACGTCGGTCTGGTCCGCGCCGTCGTCCATCGGCTCGCTCGCCGGCTTCCAACGGCCGTCGTTGCCGAAGAGATGCACCTCCGGGATCGGCGCCTCCGCGCCGGAGTACGTGCCCGAGTAACCGGACGTGTTGCTCTGCCCGGCCGCGACCCAGACGTCGCCCACCGCGACGTCGCGGAGCACCTGCTGCGCGACGACGTTCGGCGGCGAGGCGTCGTCGAGCAGCCGCACCTGCACGTCGTAGTTGCCGCCCGTCGGCACGCCCGCGACGACGAGGTCGCGGCGCAGGCCTCCGGCCGCCGCCGGGACCGCGAGCGTGTGCGCGCCCCAGTCGTGGCCCTCGAGCGGGACGCCCGTGGACGACCCGACGACGCGGGCCTCGACGACACCGAACGCGGGCGGCCGCAGGAGCAGGCGCAGGGGGATGGACGCGAGGCCCGCTCCGTCGCGCTGGAAGAGCATGTCGTCGGCGGACGTGAGGGGCGAGCGGGCGACGGTGAGCTCGGCCGCGGGGATCGCGGGCACCACCGTGACGCGCTTGAGCCCGCGCGTCGCGGGGTTGACGAGGTAGTTGCAGAGGGCGAACTCCTGGCCCCGGAACTGCCGGTCGTCGGCGACGGTCCACACGAACGCGTCGGACGTGAAGCCGGTCCCGTTCCACAGGTCGTAGCGAACCGTCGTCGTCGAGCCCTCGCCCTTGCGCACGCGGAGGCGGAGGCGGCCCGACGGCGGGAGCATCGGGCCGGGCACGTTGGTCTGGATGGAGTTCCAGAGGCGCTGGTACCCGACGACCTGGCCGGACGCCTGCACCTGGACGATCAGGCCCGCGCCGGCCGCGCCGCGGTACGAGCCGTCGCTCCACAGCTCGCAGTTGAAGACGCCGGCGTTCGTCTCGAGGTCGAGGTAGACGTCCACGTCCTGCTGCGGGTGGTCGAGGCGCAACGCCTCGAGACGGTCGTAGGGAATGTCGCCGGTCGCGGCGTACGCGGCGGCGTGGTCCCCGCCGACGTCGCGCACCGTCAGCAACGTCGTCAGCCCGTCCCACGACGTCGCGCCGGCCGGGCGCGCGCCGACGGCGTCGCTCTCGAACGTGAACGTGCGCGGGTCGCACGCGTCCGGCACCCCGTCGAGGTCGTGATCCGCCGCGGCGTTCGCGACGCCCGTGACGGTCACGATCGCCGGCGCGGACACGGCGACGGTCCCGCCGCCGAAGTCCACCTCCACCGCGGCGGCGACGTCGCGGGTGAGCACGAACGGGTCGAGGGTCCCGCGGACCGTCGTCGCGTCCACGCGCGTCGCGACGAACGCGACCGTCGTCTCCCCGCAGCCGCCGAACGGCTTGCCGTCGTCCACGCGGAGCCGGACCTCGACCGGGTCCCCGGGATCGCCCGGGAAGTCCGTGCCGCTCACCGTCACCACCGCACCCGCGGCCGACGGGATCGGGCCGCTGCACGCGGTGACGACCGGCGCGGGCGTCGGCGCCGGCCCGCCGCCGCCTCCACCGCCGCCGCACCCGGCCAAGACGATCGAGGCGAGCAGGATCGAAGCGCGCCGCATGGATGGATGGAACCATGCCTCCCCCGGTGAGGACCAGCGCGAGCCGGGCGTGCGAGCATCTCCCGCCCGCGTTTGGATGGAGACGTCGGGTCGTCGTTGGAGCCCCCCATGGCAGGTTCGTCCCTCCGCCGCTTCGCCACCCCGGTCCGCCGCGGGAGCGTCCCGGTCGCGCTGGGCCTCGCGGTCCTCGGGATCGCCGGCCTGCCCGTCGGCCGCGCCGACGTCGTCACCACCAAGGACGGCGTCGTCGTCGAGGGCTCGGTCGAGCGCACCGGCGCCGAGGTGATCGTCCGGACCTCCGCGGGCGAGGTGCGGCTGCCCGCGGCCTCGGTCGCGTCCGTCGTCGCGGGCGACAGCGCCCGCACCGAGGCCCGCCGCGCCCTCGACGCCCTGCCCGCGACCGACGTGTCGGCGCGCTATCGCCTCGCGGCCTCGCTCGAGGCGAAGGGCCTCGCCGACGTCGCCGCGTCCGCGTACGCGTCGATCCTCGAGGTCGAACCCGACCATCCGGCCGCGCGTCGCGCGCTCGGGTACGAGAAGGTCGGCGACCGCTGGCTCACGACCGCCGAGGCGCGTCGCGCGCGCGGCCTCGTCCTCTACGAGGGGGCCTGGCGCCTGCCCGCCGAGGTCGACCGCATCGCGCGCGGGAAGCGGCGCCAGATCGAGGTGCGCGCCACCGACCTCGCGGCGGCCATGCGCACCGCCGCCACCGCGGACGCCGGGTTCGCGCGCGCCGCGTCGCAGCAGGTCGCCGCCGCCCCCGTCGCCGAACGCCTGCACGCGGCCACGGGCCTGCTCGTGCACCCGGAGCCGAAGGTGCGCGCGTGGGCCGCGGGCGAGCTCGGCCGCCTCGGCGACGAGAGCGCGTTGCGGCCGCTCTGGGCCGTCGCCGCGCGCGACCGCAACGACGACGTCCGCCACGCCGCCGTCGCGTCGCTCGCGTCGTTCGGACGGCCCGACGTCGCGTTCCCGCTCGTGAAGGCGTTGTGGAGCGAGCATCCGTCCATCGTCGCGAACGCCGCGGCCGCGCTCGGCCAGCTGGGCGACGCCCACGCCGTCGTGTGGCTCGTGACGCGGCTCGTCAGCCACGGCGCCTCGCCCGGCGCGAACTTCTCGCAGCTCACGCAGCAGGCCTACATCCAGGACTTCGACGTCGAGGTCGCGCAGACGTCGTTCATCGCCGACCCGGTCATCGGGACCGTCCAGGAGGGCGTCGTCCAGGACGTGAAGGTGCTCGACCTCACGATCGAGAAGACGTTCGTCGAGATGCGCCTCGTCCAGACGATCGCGTCGCTGGCGAAGGCCGACCTCCACAGCGCCGCCGAGGTGGCGTCGTGGTGGAAGGAGAACCAGCCGCGGTTCCCGACCTGGCCCCCGGCGACGGTCGCGAACGCGGTCGAGCCCAAGTAGCGCCGGAGGGGCCCCCCGGGTCGCCGGCGGCGAACCCCGGGACCGCGAGGCCCGGCGGCCGGCGGTCCCCCGGTCAAGTTCCCGCGTTCGCCGGTCGATAGGGGTCGGCCCGGGGGGCGCTCTGTGCCGACGGTGAACCCACCGCCGGAAGGGGAGCGGCGTCCGTGGCGACGGACGCCCATGCCGGACCTCTCCCCCCCTCCTCCGGACGCGAGCCGGCCGCTCGCGGCGCCGGTCCGCGGCGCCTCGGGATGGGGGCTCGTCGCGATCCTGTACGCGGTCGCGTACGAGGTCGCGCGGCGGATGCCGGTCCCGGCGGCGGTCGGGCGCGCGATCACCAACGCGGCGCTGCTGCCCCTGCCGATCCTCGTGGCGGTGCTGGGCGCCGCGGTCGCGCGGCGGTTCCCCCGCGGCGACCGCGCGCGGCGCGCCTGGGGGATGGTCGCGGCGGCGTTCGCGTGCGAGGCGATCGGCGACGGGGTGTGGAGCCTCGTCGAGGACGGCCTCGGCGGCGACCCCTCGTCGTCGCCGTGGGTCCACGTCCCCTACCTCCTCTACTACCCGCTGATCCTCGGCGGCCTGTGGAGCTTCGGCGAGCCGTTCCGGTACCGCGCCGAACGGCACCGCCTCCTGCTCGACCTGGTCACGACGGGCACGAGCGCCGTCGTGATCGTCTCGCACTACCTCTGGTCGCCGGGGCACGTGGCGACCGACGGGTCGCTGCTCCCGCTGGCCTACCCGATCGGCGACCTCACGACGTTCATCGGCCTCTCGTCGATCGTGATCCGGCGCCCCGCGGGGATCCACCCGGGCGCCCTCCGCGCCCTCCGCCTCGGCATCTTCGTCCAGTTCCTCGGCAACGCGGTCTGGTCGGTCCTCGAGGCCCGCGGCGTGTACGCGACCGGCGGCCTCGCCGACACGTGCTGGGCCGTCGGGTACGCGGCGCTCGCCGTCGCGGTGGACGTCCAGCACCGGGCCGGCGTCGGCGCGACCGAGCCGCGGGAGGAGGACGGCGAGACGGTGCCGCTCCATCCGCTCCCCTTCGCCGCCGCGGCGTTCGTCTGCGCGGTGCTGATCCTCGAGTGCTCCCTCGGTCACCCGGGCGCGCCGACGGACCTCGCGGTCGGCGTCACCGTGATCGCCGCCACCATCGCGGTCCGGCAGGTGCTGACGCTCCGGCAGAACGCGCGGCTCCTGAAGGAGCGCGCGCGGCTGATGGGCGAGGCGCGGTTGTCCGCGCTCGTGCGCCACGCCGCCGACGCGGTCTGGGTGCTCGACGCGGACGGCCGCGTGCGCTGGACGAGCACCGCCCAGACGCAGGACGGCCGGACGCCGAGCTTCGACCGCCCGTTCGCCGACGCGATCGGCGCGCCGGGCGCCGCGTGGATCCGCGACCTGCTCCAGCGGTCGATCGCGCGCCCGCGCGAGCCGCAGCGGGCGGAGGGCGTCGCCACGGCCGCGGACGGCCGCGCCGGCCGCTTCGAGGTGACGCTGACGAACCTCCTCGACGAGCCGCCCGTGCACGGCCTCGTCGCCAACGTGCGCGACGTCACGGAGCGCGCCGCCCTCGAGGACCAGCTCACGCACCAGGCGTTCCACGACCCGCTGACGGGCCTCGCGAACCGGGTGCTGCTCGCGGACCGCGTGCAGCACGCGCTGGCCCGCTGCGCGCGCACCGGCACGTCCGTCGCCGTCTGCGTGCTCGACCTCGACGACTTCAAGACCGTCAACGACGGCCTCGGGCACGGCGCGGGCGACGACCTCCTCGTGCAGGTGGCGCAGCGCATCCGCCGTCAGATCCGCGAGTCCGACACCGCCGCGCGCCTCGGCGGCGACGAGTTCGCGGTCCTCACCGAGGACCTCGGCGACGCGGGCGGGGCCACGTGGATCGGCGAGCGCCTCACCGCCGCGTTCCGCGAGCCCTTCGAGATCGAGGGCCACGAGGTCTTCGTCACCGCCAGCGTGGGCCTCTCGGTCGCGGTCCCGGGCGACACCGGCGAGACGCTGCTGCGCAACGCCGACACCGCGATGTACGTCGCCAAGGGCCGGGCCCGCGGCGTGTACGAGGTCTACGAGCCCTCGATGCACGCGGCCGCGCGCGAGAACCTCGAGCTCCACAACCTGCTCCGCAGCGCGATCGAGCACGACGACGTCTACCTCGAGTACCAGCCCGTGCACCGTCTCTCGACCGGCGCCGTCGTCGGCGTCGAGGCGCTGGCCCGTTGGTCGCCGCGGGGTCGCGAGCCGGTCCCGCCGGCCCGCTTCATCCCGCTCGCCGAGAGCACCGGCCTCATCGTCCCGCTCGGCCTCGCCGTCCTGCGGCGCGCCGTGCACGAGGCGAGCCGCGTCCTCGCCTCGTGGCCCCGCGGCCGGCCGCCGATCCTCGCGGTCAACGTGTCGCCGCGGCAGCTGCAGGACGCCGGGTTCCCGGAGGCGCTCCGCGAGCTCCTCGCGGAGACCGGCTACGACCCGCGGCTCCTGTGCGTCGAGCTCACCGAGAGCGTGTTCGTGCAGCGCGCCGAGACGGTCCGCGCGAGCCTCGAGGCGCTCCGCCGGCTGGGCGTCCGGATCGGCATCGACGACTTCGGCACCGGCTACTCGTCGCTCTCGTCGCTCCACCGCTTCCCGCTGGACGTGCTGAAGATCCCGCGCGAGTTCGTCGAGCGCCTCGTCCACGGCGACAACGGCGCCATGCTCGCGCAGTCGATCATCGCGCTCGGCGCCGCGCTCGGCCTCCGCACGATCGCGGAGGGCGTCGAGACCGCGGCGCAGGTCGCCGCGCTCCGGAGCCTGGGCTGCGACTGGGGCCAGGGCTACCACTTCGGCCGCCCGACGTCCCTCGCCGAGGTCGTCTCGCGCGCGCAGGCGCTGCGCGACGGGTGGCTCGTGCCGGGCGAGGCGCCCGAGCGCGCCGGCACCGACGCCTGACGCGCCCCCTCCCGCCGGGGTCGCCCGCGCCGTAGCATGGGCGCATGCCCGCCGCCGAGACCGCCCGCGACCGCAGCGAGCCGCGCCTGCGCCAGGTCGCCTTCTTCCTGACCAACCGCCTCGGCGCGCTGCGCCGCGCGATGCAGCTGCTGACGGACCAGGACGTCCGCATCCGCGGGATCTCGGTGCTCGAGTCCGCCGACCACGCCGTCGTGCGCCTCGTCGTGGACCGCCCCGACGGCGCGGTGGACATCCTGACGGCCGCCGGCTACGGCGCGTGCATCACCGAGATCCTGGGCGTGATGCTGCCGCCCGGGCCGCGCTTCGGCATGCAGCGCGTGCTGTCGGTGCTCCTCGGGGCCGAGGTGAACCTCTGGTACGTCTACGGCCTCATCCTCCAGGCCGAGGGGCACCCGATCCTGGCGCTGCAGGCCGACGACCTGGAGATGGCCGGCCGCGTGCTCCTCGGGAACGGGTTCCCCCTCGTCGGACAGGACGACCTCCACTGGCCCGAGCCCGAGGGCGGCTGACCCGAGGCCCGCTGCGCCGCGCGGGACCTCGCGGGCCGGCGGGCCTCGCGTACCCCACCCCACGACCGACCCCGGACCTCCGCCATGCGCTCCCGTCCCCGTCGCGCCCTCGCCGTCCGCCTGTGCCTGCTCGCGGTCGTCGGGTGCGGCGCCGCGCCGCGCGACGCGTCGGCCGGCCCGATCGACCTCGCGGTGGCCGGGGACCGCAAGGCGCTCGAGGTGCTCGCGGCCGACTTCGCGAAGGCGCGGCCCAAGACGAAGTTCGAGCGGTGGGACCCGGCGGTCCGCGCCGACCTCGTCGCGAGGGCCTCGAAGATGACGCTGCGGGAAGGCGCGCTGCCCGCGGTGCGCGACGTCTTCTGGAAGGCGCTGAAGGCGAACCCGCCGGGGCCGCCGGGGCGCGGCGGCGGGAAGGACGCGACGTCGATCCCGACGCCGTACGGTCCCGCGACGTGGCTCCAGAAGGGACAGGGCGGCGCGAAGAACGGCCTCGTCGTCGGGCTGCACGGCGGCGGCGAGGGCGCGGGCGACGCGGGCGAGGCGGCGGGGAAATGGACGTTGCCCGAGTGCCTCGCGATGTACCCGCAGGGGATCCAGCTGGTCCACGACACGTGGAACACCGTGCACGGCGAGCGGTTCGTGCTGACGCTGCTCGAGATCGCGAAGGTCCGCCACGACGTGGACCCGGACCGCGTCTACGCGTGCGGGTTCAGCATGGGCGGGACCGGCTCGTGGTTCCTCGCGGGGCGGCACCCGGACCTGCTCGCGGGCGCCGCGCCCTGCGCGGGGGTGCTGATGGCCGCGCCGAAGAGCCAGGTGGCGACGGCGGCGGAGGTGCAGGAGCTCCAGCACGGGTTCGTGCCGAACGTCCGCAACCTCGCGATGTACTGGTTCATCGGGCTGGCGGACAAGAACTGCATGCCCGGGACGTACCTCTATGCGTGGGACCGGCTGCTCGAGCTCCGCAAGGCCGACCCCACCGGCTACGCGAAGTTGCAATTTACAACGTATCCCGACCTCCCGCACACGTTCCCCCCGGGGGAGCCGTCGGCGTGCCTGAAGTGGCTCGGGAAGCAGCGCCGCGACGCCGAGCCGGAGACGATCGTCTGGGAGCAGGCGGAGGCGCCCTATCCGCTCCCGGAGACGGACCTCGACCGGCGCCTCGGCCGGCTCCCCGTCCTCGACCTGTACTGGCTGCACTGCGACCGGCCGACCGACCGCGCCCTCGTCCGGGCCTCGCGCAAGGGGAACGAGTTCGAGGTCTCGGTGACCGGGGGAGACGTCCGCGACCTGTCGATCTGGCTCCACGGCGACCTCATCGCCCCCGGCCAAGAGGTCGTCGTGCGGTCGGCGGGCAAGGAGCTCTACCGGGGGACTCCGACCCCGAACGTCGCCGCCGTCCTCGAGTCGCTCGACGCGCGGGTCGACCGCCGCCTGACGTACGACCGCCGGGTCACCTGGGGAGATCGCTGACCCCGCAGGTCCCCCGGGTCTGTCTGCAACGACGTAGTCTCTTGCTGCCCCCTCGGCGGGCCGACTACAAGGGTGTCGGTGCCCGCGCCGGGAGGGCGGCGGGTTGGTCTAGGGCCGCCCCGAGGGCGACCCCACAGGAGGTTCAGACATGCGGCATTTCCTCACGGCGGCAGCGACCGTCGTGGCGTGCGCGTGGGCATCCCCCGCGTTCGCCGACTCGTCGTCCCGCGAGGTCCAGTCGGCGGTGGACGCCTACCTCGCCTCGTCGAAGGCCGACGCCTCGCTCGTCGGCGGCGCGGGCCAGGCCGGCTACGACGGCGGCTTCTGGATCCGCGGCGGCTCGTTCCTCATGAAGATCAACCTGACGCTGCAGACGCGTTGGGAGGGCTTCGACTGGGACGACACCGCCGTCGAGCCGCGCCCGGGTGGCGACCTGTCGGGCTTCTCGCTCCCGCGCGCCACGCTGAAGTTCTCGGGCGACGCGACCTGCGACGTCCACTACTACGCCGAGCTCGAGTTCGGCCACGCCGGCGACTTCGCCCAGAACAACACGAGCGCGGAAGATTCCGTCCTCGGCGACGTGCTGCCGGGCGGCGTGATCATCGGCGGCCCGAACAAGACGTTCGACTTCATCGACTACGGCACGCTGCGCGAGGGCTGGATCGAGTACGAGACGAGCCCGTACGCCATCTTCCGCATGGGTCTCGTCAAGACGCCGACCACGCGTCAGCTCATGACGCCCCCCGAGATGCAGCAGTTCGTCGACATCTCGATGGCCTCGGCCTTCATCGGCCAGACGATGCCGGGCTACAGCGACCGCAACCGTGACTACGGCTTCCTGCTCCACGGCGCCTTCGGCTGCGACGGCGAGTGGCAGTACATGCTCGGCGTCACGAACGGCGACGGCCCCGTGCACCGCAACGTGCTCGACGGCACGACGGACGACTGCTTCGCCTACTCGGCGCGCGTGAACTGGGACATCAAGGGTCACCTCGGCTACGAGGAGGGCGCGCTGCGCTCGCACGAGTGCGAGTGGGCGGCCTCGATCGGCGCCTGGGCGCACTACTACACCGACCACGCGAACGAGAACTCGTTCTTCAAGTACGCGGACCGCCTCACGTGGGGCGTCGACGCGGCCTTCGCCTGGGGCGGCTTCTCGTTCACGGCGGCCTACAACGCCATGAGCTGGGACGACCCGAACAACAACAACAACCTCAACGGCTTCTCGTGGCTCGCGCAGGCCGGCTACCTCTTCCCGGGCACCGCCTGGGAGATCGCCGCCCGCTACTCGTACTACGAGATCACCTTCGAGGACGACGGCGACTTCATGCACGGCGGCTCGGAGATCGCCGTGGGCGTGAACTACTACATCGACGGGCACGCCGACAAGGTGACCCTCGACGTGGCGATGATCACCCCCGAGGGCGATGACGACAGCAACGCGCTCGCCGACACGTACGCCGGGTACAACTCGACGTTCGACAGCGACGCGGTGCTGATCCGCCTGCAGTGGCAGCTCGCGCTCTGACGATCGCTCGGTTGCGCTGATCCTCGACGCCCGGCCGAGAAATCGGCCGGGCGTCTCCATCTTGGCGCTGCCACGGTCATCTCCTCGCGCGGCGGTTCCGGCGCTCGCTACCAAGGGACACAACGTGAGGCCCGACGCGATTCGCGGGCGACAAGGGGGCTCGACGCCCTGCGGGGACCGCGCGCGAAGGTCGGACGCCGCACGACGGGGGCGACGGGTCCCGAGGAGAGGGCGACGGGCGCGTGATGTTGCCGCCCGGAGGGGTTCCGGGGATCATGGCGGCGGGAGCGGATGAGGAGCCACCACGGACCCCGGGGGCCCGGGGACGTCGTCGGCCCCCCCACCGCGACCCGGGTGGTTCCCATGGACACGCTCCTCGTCACGGGCGGCGCCGGCTTCATCGGCTCGAACGTCGTGCGCGCCGCCCTCGCGACGACCCCGTGGCGCGTGGTCGTGCTCGACGCGTTGACCTACGCCGGCCACCGCGAGAGCCTCGCCGACCTCGAACCGGACCCGCGGTTCGCGTTCGTGGAAGGCGACATCGCCGACCCCGCCCGCGTCGCGGACACGTTCGCCCGGTTCGACCCGCGCTTCGTGCTCCACCTCGCCGCCGAGTCCCACGTGGACCGCTCCATCGACGGTCCCCGCGAGTTCGTCCGCACCAACATCGTCGGCACCCACGAGATGCTCGTCGGCGCGCGCACGCACGCCGACGCGCTGCCGCCGGCGGAGCGCGCGCGGTTCCGTTTCGTGCACGTCTCCACCGACGAGGTGTTCGGGACCCTCGGCGCCGAGGGCCGCTTCGACGAACGCTCGCCCCACGCGCCGCGGTCGCCCTACGCCGCGAGCAAGGCCGCCGCGGACCACCTCGCGGCGGCGTACAAGGAGACGTACGGCCTGCACGTCGTCGTCACGAACTGTTCGAACAACTACGGGCCCTACCAGTTCCCCGAGAAGCTGATCCCCCTCATGACGCTCAACGCGCTCGAGGGGAAGCCGCTCCCGGTCTACGGCGACGGTCGGCAGGTGCGCGACTGGCTCCACGTCGACGACCACGCCCGCGGCCTGCTCCTCGCGCTGCAGCACGGCCGCGCGGGCGAGCGCTACCTCTTCGGCGGCGACGCCGAGCGGACGAACCTCCAGGTGGTCGAGGCGATCTGCGCGGCGCTCGAGCGGCAGCGGCCGCGCGCCACGGGGCGCTACCTCGACCTCGTGCGCCACGTCACCGACCGCCCCGGCCACGACCGGCGGTACGCGGTGGACGCGCGGCGCGCGCGCGCGGAGCTCGGCTGGGCGCCGACGCACACGTTCGAGCGCGGGATCGACGCGACCGTCGCGTGGTACCTGACGCACGGCGCGTGGTGCGCCGCCGTCCAGTCGAAGGGCTACGACCGGGAGCGCCTCGGCGTGCTCCCCACGGGGGAACGTCGATGAAGGGCATCCTGCTCGCGGGCGGCGCCGGGACGCGGCTCCACCCCGTCACCAAGGCCGTGAGCAAGCAGCTGCTCCCGGTCTACGACAAGCCGCTCGTCTACTACCCCCTGTCCGCGCTGATGCTCGCGGGCATCCGCGACGTGCTCGTCATCACGACGCCCCACGAGCAGGAGGCGTTCCGGCGCCTGCTCGGCGACGGCGCGTCGTTCGGGCTGCGGATCGCGTGGGCGACGCAGCCGAAGCCGGAGGGCATCGCGCAGGCGTTGCTGCTGGGCCGCGAGTTCCTCGCCGGCGGCCCGTGCACGCTCGCGCTGGGCGACAACCTCTTCTACGGCCACGGGCTCCCGGACGTGCTCGGGCACGCCGTGCGGAGCGGGCCCGGCGCGACCGTGTTCGCGTACCAGGTCCGCGACCCGGAGCGGTACGGGGTCGTCGAGTTCGACGCCGCGGGCCGCGCGGTGTCGCTCGAGGAGAAGCCGAAGGCGCCGCGCTCGCGCTGGGCGGTCACGGGCCTGTACGTCTACGACGGCGACGCGCCGGCGATCGCCGCCGCGCTGCGCCCCTCGGCCCGCGGGGAACTGGAGATCACCGACGTCAACCGCGAGTACCTGCGCCGTGGCACCCTGCGCGTGCAGCGGCTCGGCCGCGGTTACGCATGGCTCGACACCGGGACCAACGAGTCGCTGCTCCAGGCGTCGCAGTTCGTCCACGCGCTCGAGGAGCGCACGGGGCTCAAGGTCGCGTGCCTCGAGGAGATCGCCTGGCAGCAGGGCTGGCTCGACGAGGCCGGCGTCCGACGGGCCGCCGAGGGCATGGGCAAGAGCGCCTACGGCGAGTACCTCCGCCGGCGGCTCGAGGAGGGCCCGCGCACGTGAGGGTCGTCGCCACCCCGATCGAGGGCGTCCTGCTCGTCGAGCCGAAGGTCTTCAGGGACGGCCGCGGGTTCTTCCTCGAGACCTGGCACGCGCAACGCTACGCCGACGCGGGCATCCCGGGCCCGTTCGTGCAGGACAACCGGTCGCGCAGCGTGCGCGGCACGCTCCGCGGCCTCCACGCCCAGCGGCAACGCCCCCAGGGCAAGCTGGTCTCCGTGGTCGCGGGCGAGATCTGGGACGTCGCCGTCGACCTGCGCCCCGGCTCGCCGACCTACGGCCGCTGGTTCGGCGCGACGCTCACCGCCGACCCGCCGCTGCAGCTCTGGGTCCCGGCGGGCCTCGCGCACGGCTTCTGCGTGCTCTCCGACACGGCCGACGTCGAGTACAAGGTCACGACGCCGTACGACCCGTCGGACGAGATCCGCATCGCGTGGCACGACCCCGACCTCGCGATCGGGTGGCCCGTCACCGATCCCTCGGTGTCGCCGAAGGACGCGGCGGCCCTGCCGCTCCGCGCCCAGGGCTACCCGCCCGTGCCCCCGCGGCAGTAGACCGTCACGACGACGCGCTGCCGTAGGCGCGCAGCCCGCGCCCCCACAGCCAGATCGCGAACGCCCACGACCCCACGGCCGCGGCCAGGATGTGGAGCACGAGGCCCGGTCGCGGGCCCTCGAAGACGACGCGCGCCGGGTACGACGCGATCACCGCCAGCGGCAGCAACGTCGTGAGCAGGCGGCGGAGGTACCCGCGGTAGATGCCGTCGGGGCGGAACGCGTAGTTGACCGCCGACCAGAAGACGTCGCGCAGGCCCTTCGACGACTGCGTCCAGAACTGCGGCACCAGGAACACGAGGTGCAACGCCGCGTGGATCGCGAGGCCCAGGGGCAGCATCGCGACGAAGACGACGAGCGTCGACGTCGGGATCGGCCCGGGGTAGGTCGCGAGGGCCCACGCGAGGACCCCCGCCGCCATCATCAGGTTCACGAACGACGACGCAGAGATCTCGCGCGCGGTGACGAAGAAGAGCGTCGAGACCGGCCGGACGAGGTGGTAGTCGAGGTCGCCGCGGTTGATCGTCATGGGCAACGTCCACATGCCGTTCGCGACGAACGTCATCTGGAGCGCGTCCACGACGAACAACGTCCCGGTGAACACCCGCACCTGGTGGACGTCCCAGCCGCCGAGCGACGGGGTCGCGGCGCCGAGCACGGCGAAGAACACGAGGTAGTGGCCGTACCACAGGGTGTCCATCAGCACGCGGAAGCCGAAGTCGAGGCGGAACTGGGCCGACCGCGCGAACGTGAAGCGCAGGAAGTGCAGGTAGAGGCGGAGGTAGCGGCGCACGTCAGATCCCCGGGCCCGTGTAGCGGCGCCGCCCCGCGAGGAACGTCGCCTGCCCCACGACGGCGAGCACCAGGCACCACGCGCCGGCCGCGGCGAGGTCGGCCGCCCACGCCGCGGCGTCGCGCCGCCCGAGGAGCGTCTCGACGGGCTCCGCGTAGAGGTGGCGGAACGGGAGCACCGCGTGCCAGCGCTGGGTCCACGCCGGGAACGCCCCCAGCGGGATCATCACGCCGCCGAGCAGGTCGCCGACGAACCGCACGGCGAGGACCAGCGTCCAGACGCCCTCCGCCCAGAACGCGACGCAGTGGAACGGGAACAGCAGCAGCCAGCACAGGAGGTTCGCGACCATCAGCGAGATCGCGCCCATGGCGAGGCTCCCGAGGGTGACGGGCGCCTCCGGCGTCGCGAGCAGCAGGAGGAATGGCGCGCCGAACAGGACGAGCTGCACCACCGCCGGGGCGAGCCCGCCGACGTGCTCCGCGTACTTGAGCCCGCGGTAGGAGGCCGGGTAGAGCAGGTACCGCGTCAGCCCGCCCTCGAAGACGTCGGACGAGACCGCCGCGTCGCCGAGGTCGGCGCCGCGCACGAGCTTCGCGGCGAGCAGCACGGTGACGACGTAGAGGATCATCCCCGGCCGGTCGAAGCCGCCGATGCGCGTGGCGCCCGTGGCGTCGAAGACGGCGGTCCAGAGCGACCACGCGACCCCGAGGGACACGAAGAACACGACCGCCGCCTCGACCCAGAAGTCGATGCGGTACGTCAGCGAGCGACGCGCCTGGGTCGCCGCGGCGTCGAGGTACAGCCGCAGGTTCACGCCCCGGGCCTCCCGCGCTCGCTGAAGATCCGCTCGATGATCGTGGCGATGTCGGTCTCCTCGATGAGGAGGTCCGCCACCGGCAGCCGACGGAGCAGCTCGCCCGCGGCGGCGGCCACGCGCGCGCGCGGGATCCGCAGCCGCACCGTGGTCGCGGACGCCTCGAGGACCGTCCCGAGCCCGTCGAGCGCCCGCGCGTCGGGCGCGGCCGCGGTGGCGGGGTCGAGGGTGACCGTCACCACCTTGTCGTCGCCGTACCGCGTGACGACCTCCGCCAGCGCGCCGTCGTGCACCAGGACGCCGTCCTTCAGGATCAGCACCCGCGCGCACAGCCGCTCGATGTCGTCCATCGAGTGGCTGGTCAGCACGATGGCCGGGCGGTGGCGCTCGAGGTACCGCAGCAGGAAGTCGCGGACCGCGCGCTGGGCCGTCACGTCGAGGCCGATCGTCGGCTCGTCGAGGAACACGACGCGCGGGCGGTGGAGCAGGGCCGCGACGAGCTCGGCCTTCATGCGCTGGCCGAGCGAGAGCTTGCGCACGGGCGTCCGCAGCTCGTCGCCGAGCCCGAGGACCGTCGTCAGCTCGTCGAGGGTCTCGCGGTACTGCGCGTCCGGGAGCCGGTAGATCTCCTTGAGCAGCAGCAGCGAGTCGGCCGGCGGCAGGTCCCACCACAGCTGGGCCTTCTGGCCCATCACGAGCGCGATCTGCGCCCGGAACCGGTCGTCGCGCGCCCACGGGTCGAACCCGAGCACCGACGCCTTCCCGCCGGAGGGACGGACGATCCCCGCGAGCATCTTGACGAGCGTCGTCTTGCCCGCGCCGTTGGCGCCGATGAGCCCGACGATCTCGCCCTCCGCGACGCGGAACGACACGTCGCGCACCGCCGTCACCTCGACGACCTCGCGCCGGAACATCGAGCGCAGGGACCCGAGGAAGCCCGGGTCCTTGCGCGCGACGCGGAAGGTCTTCGACAGGTGCGCGACGTCGATCACGGCGGAGGGGGTCCCGGCGGCCCTCCCCGTCCCGGGCGGCCGACGGGGCAGCCTACCCGGCCGACGCCGGATCGTTCACCGCGGCGACGAGGAGGCCCCGTCGAACCGGCCCCCGCAGGCCGTCACGGCCACGCGGACGAGCTCGAGCTCGGCGGAGGTCCCCTTCGCCAGGAGGCGCAGATCGCCGAGCCGCGCGCTGAACGTCGGGCCTCCCGCCGCCGCGACCGGGGTCGGTTGCGGCGCCCCCGCCCGCTCGACGAACAGGTCCCGCAGCGTGCCGAGCGCGGTGTCGCGGGCGCCGAGCGTCTCGAAGGTGTAGGCGTCGATCCGCGGGTCGTCCGGGCCCGGCGGACCGCCGCGCGACCGCATCGCCTGCACCGCGCGGTACACCGCGACCGCCTGCGGGGCGAAATCCGTGACGAGGAACGCCCGCGCGGCCGGGAGCTCCGTCACGGAGCCCACGTTGTTCCCGGTGAGGAGGCGCTGCAGCGCGGTCCGGGCCTCCCGCAGGTCGGCGATCGGGGCCGGGACCACCGCGCTCACGAACCGACCCGCGTGGTGCTCCAGGTCCCGGGCGCGGTCGTCGTCGAGGAGGACGGGCTCGGCGTACTGACGGAGGAAGAAGTGGTTCCCGAGAGTGCGTGCATCGGTCGCGAACCAGAAGGGACGGTCCGGCGGCCCCAGGGGGATCATCGCGACCTCGTGCGTCGCCAGGAGGTCGCGGACGACCGAGAAGAGCTCGTCGGCCCGGACGCGGAGGCGGCCGGCGCCTTTGAACTGCCGGTGGATCGTCTTGTCGGTCTCGGTCCAGACGATCGACCGGCCGGTGGTCGAGGCCACGATCGCGAGGAGGTCCTCGACCCGCAGGCCGTCCCCCAGCAACACCTCCACGACCGCCGGCGCCTCCGACCGGTCCTCGACCGGCGTCGCCCGGGGAAGCCGTTCCGCCGGCGCCGGCGCCGGCTCGCCCATCGGCGGCGCCGGCGGGTCCTCGGCGCGCAGGGGCGGGATGCCCCCGGACATCGACGCCCCGAACCACGCCGCCACGACCACCGCCACCGCCGGCCACCGGGCCTTGCGTACCGTCGCCATGGGATCGCCTCCTCGCCCGCGGGTCGCTCCGCGGCCCGTCTTGGACGACGCCCCGCCACCGACCGTCCCGGGGTCGCGCCGGCGTCTCCCGCCCCGTAGGATCGCCCTCTTCACACGTCCCTCACGGGGGTGAGGGCGGGTTCCGGAGGCGGCCGTGGCGAACGAAGCGAAGCACAAGTGGCGGTTCTGGCGGGCCGGCGGCGTGGACCAGGTCCGCCTCGACCGCGGCGTGGACCTCGTGCACCTCGACCAGCTCGACCAGAAGCTGTGGGTCGCGCTCGCCTGCCCGGTGAAGGGCCTCGAGTTCGACGAGCGGACCCTCGCGCTGCTCGACACCGACAAGGACGGCCGCGTGCGGGCCCCCGAGATCATCGCGGCGTCGCGGTGGCTCGGCCGCGTCCTCAAGGACCCCGAGACCCTCGTCCAGGGCGCCGACGCGGTGCCGCTCGCGAACCTGAACGCCGCGACCCCCGAGGGCAAGCGGCTGCTCGACGCCGCGCAGCACGTCCTCGAGGGGCTCGGCAAGCCCGGGGCCAACGCCCTGTCCGTCGACGACGCGGCCCGCACCGCCGACCTGTTCGCGAAGGCGCGCCTCAACGGCGACGGCGTCGTCCCGCCGGACACCGTGAAGGACCCGGCCGCCCGCGCGGTCGGCGAGGAAGTCCTCGCGTGCCTCGGCGGCGTCCCCGACCGCAGCGGCAAGCCCGGCTTCGACGCCGCGAAGGTGGACGCGTTCTTCGCCGCGTGCGCCGCCTTCGCCGCCTGGAATGACGCCGGCACGAAGGACGCCAAGACGATCCTGCCCCTCGGCGCGGGCACCGCCGCCGCGTCGGCCGCCGTCGAGGCCGTCCGCACGAAGGTGGACGACTACTTCCTCCGCTGCCGCATCGCCGCCTACGACGCGCGCGCCGTCGCCGCCCTCGCCCGCACCACCGAGGACTACTACGCCCTGGCCGCCAAGGACCTCGCGATCACGTCCGCCGAGGTCACGGGCCTCCCCGTCGCGCTCGCCGAGCCCGGCAAGCCGCTGCCCCTCGTGACGGGCGTCAACCCCGCCTGGGCCGACGCGATCGCCGCGCTCCACGCGAACGCCGTGGCCCCGATCCTCGGCAAGGACAAGACGTCGCTCACCGAGGCCGAGTGGGCCAAGGTCGTCGCGACGCTCGCCCCCCACCGCGCGTGGCTCGCGGGCAAGGCCGGCGTCGAGGTCGAGAGGCTCGGCGCCGCGCGCGTGTCGGCGATCCTCGCCTCCGGCGCGAAGGAGGCCCTGCAGAAGGCCGTCGCCGAGGACCTCTCCGTCGCCCCGCAGGTGGACACGCTGACCGACCTCGAGAAGCTCGCCCGCTGCCACCGCGACTTCCACAAGCTCGCCAACAACTTCGTCGCCTTCACCGACTTCTACGCGCGCCGCAAGGCCACGTTCCAGGTCGGCACCCTCTTCGTGGACGGCCGCTCGTGCGACCTCTGCGTGCAGGTCAACGACGGCGGCAAACACGGCACGCTCGGCGGCATGGCGCGCTCCTACCTCGTCTACGCCGACTGCTCGCGCCCCGACGGCCAGAAGATGCAGGTGGCCGCGGCCATGACCGCGGGCGACGGCGACAACCTCTTCGTCGGTCGCAACGGCCTCTTCTACGACCGCAAGGGCCGCGACTGGGACGCCACCGTCGCCAAGATCGTGGACAACCCGATCAGCATCCGCCAGGCGTTCTGGGCGCCCTACAAGAAGGTCCTGCGGTTCTTCGAGGAGGCCGTCGCGAAGCGCGCCGCCGCCGCCGACGAGGCCGCCACCGCCAACCTGCAGGCCACCGCGCTCGCGACCGCCGAGGCGGGCAAGGCCGGCGCGCCGCCGGTGCCCCCCAAGCCCAAGTTCGAGATCGGCACGATCGCCGCCCTCGGCGTCGCCATCGGCGGCATCGCGACGGCGTTCGGCGCGTTCCTCAACGCGTTCTTCGGCCTCGGCGCCATGATGCCGCTCGGCCTCGTCGGCATCGTCCTGCTCATCAGCGGCCCCGCGATGATCATCGCGTGGATGAAGCTGCGCCGCCGCAACCTCGGGCCCCTGCTCGACGCGAACGGCTGGGCCGTCAACACCCTCACGAAGATCAACCTCCCGCTCGGCCGCTCCCTCACCGACGTCGCGACGCTCCCGCCCGGCTCCGAGCGGTCGCTCGTCGACCCGTACGCCGAGAAGCGCTCCCCGTGGCCGCGCATCGTCGGCGTGCTCCTGTTGCTCGCGCTGATCGCCGGCGGTCTCTGGAAGGTCGGCCTCCTCTCGAAGTGGGTGCCGGAGGTCCCGGCCCCGGCGGTGCCCTGGTTCGAGTCCGCCGAGCACCGCAAGGAGCGCGAGGCCCGCGAGGAGGCGGAACGCGCCGACGCCGAGGTGCGCCGCAAGGCCGCGGAGGCCGCGGCCGAGGAACGCGCGAAGGCCAAGGCGGCGTCGCCCGCCATGGACGGCGCGAAGTAGGACCCGGTCGCCCTCCCGGGACCGCGAGGCCCGGTGGCCGTCAGGGCCGCCGGGCCTCGCGTGCCGTCAGAGGAGATCGCGGCAGAGCCACCAGGCGAGCCGCGCGAGCGGGTCCTCGAGCGGCGGCAGGTCGGCCGACGAACGGACCCGCGTCGCGGCCCCGAGGTCGGCCTCGAAGGCCGCGTGGAGGCGCGCCGCGGTCCGCGGGCCCAGCACGTTCACCACGACCTCGTGCTCGAGGCGGAGCGACCGCGGGTGCAGGTTGTACGACCCCACCTGCGCGAACACGCCGTCGATCGCGGCGAACTTCGAGTGGAGCGTGCTGCCGCGCCGCAGCCACACCTCGACCCCCGCGTCGGCGAGCGGGCCCACGGACCGCACGATCGCCTGCGCCACCACGGGTTCGTCGCACGACTCGAGCGAGTTCGTCAGCACGCGCACGCGCACCCCGCGGCGCACGGCGGCGACGAGGGCCGCCTCGACCGACGGCACTCGCACCACGTAGGCGTGCTCGAGGTCGACGGTCCGCGTCGCGCCGTCGATCGCCTTCAGGAGCGACTTCAGCACGGGGTCGTCGTCGCCCGGCGCGTGCACGACGACGGCGACCCGCTCGCCGGCGGGCCTCGCGTCGGCGGACGGGGCCGCGTCGCCGCCGGGCGCGACGTGGCGCGAGGACGACGGCGCGCCCCGGAACCGCGCCGCGAACGACCGGCGCGCCTCCGCGACCGCCGGCCCGCGGACCACGACGTCGGTGTCGCGCCAGCCGCGCCCGGGCGCGCGGTCCTTGTGGCTGTACGCGTCGCCGAAGTTCATGCCGCCCACGAGGAAGGCGTCGCCGGCGATCAGCAGCTTCCAGTGCATGCCGTCGAACGGGCGGGCCGCGTCGCGCCAGCGCGTGACCGTCACCGGCAGGCCGCGGCGGAGGGCCTCGGTCTCGAGTCGCGTCACCTCATCGTCGTAGGGCGGGAGCGACGCGGTCTGGCCGTCCACGACGAACGTGACGCGCGCGCCGGCGGCCGCGCGCGCGAGCAACGTGTCCACCGCCTCGCGGCCCGTGCGGTCGTCGTAGAGCGCCCACGACGCGATCCACAGGTCGCCCGTCGCGCCCGCCAGCAGCGGCTCGCGCACCGCCCACGAGGCCGGGCCGTCCACGAGCACCTCGACGTCGTTGCCGTCGAGGAACGGCGCGCCGCCCGCCGCCTCGAGCTCGGCGACGAACGTGGGGTCCGCGAGCGACCTCGCCGCCCGCGGCACCGCGGACGACGCGAGGAAGGCGGCGTGCGCGTCCGCGAGGGCCGCCCACGTCGGGGCCGCCACGCTCGGAAGCGTCGGGTGCCGGCCCCGCAGCCACAGCTGCGCGCCGGCGAACGCCGTCACGCGACCCGCGTCGGTGACGCGGTTCGCGGCCGCGGGATGCCGCGCGCGGAACCGCGCGGCGAGGACGTCGAGGGCCGGACGCAACCGCCCGTCGGCGAGCCGTCGCTCCACGAGCGTCGTCGCGCGGTCGACGGCCGCCGGGGCGCCCGCGTCGTCCGCGAGGATCGCGTCGAGGGCCCGTTCGAGGTCGGCGGCGTCGGCCGCGACCGCGGCGTCGGCCGCGGCGGGGGTCGCGGGGCCGCACGGCGGGCACGGTCCGCACGGCCGCGCGCAGGCGGCGAGGAGCAGCACGACGGCGACGGCGGGGGCGCGCAGGGTCATGGGGCGAGCGATCGTAGCGCCCGGACCGCGCGCTCCGCGGTCGCATCGTCCGGCCAGGCGACGTGGGCCGCGCGCAGCCACGGAACCCCGCCGCCGTCGTCGCGCGCCCACGCGCCCGCGGCCCCGCGGCGGACCTCGCGGCGGTCGGCGACGCCGTCGCCGTCGTCGTCGAGGAGCACGAGGTCCGGCACGCCGTCGAGGTCGCGGTCGTACGCGGCCGCCCGACGGCCGTCGGGGAGGAACCGCAGGAGGATCGGCGGCACCGGTCCGCCCGCGGCGGCCCCGGCCGCGCCGAGCGGCGAGAGGCCGCCGCGCGGGTCCACGCCGACCACCTCGACGGTCTCCGCGCCGGACCAGACGACGTCGGCGCGGGCGGGGTCGCCCGTCGCCACCGCGCGCACGACGCGACGGGGGCCCGCGAGCCACGCGCCGGGGTCCGCGTCGGGGGCGATCGACGCGGGACGCCACGGCCCCGCGTCCGCGGGGCCCGGGAACGGGGGCACGCGCACGTCGCCCCAGGTCGTCGTCCACGCGACCGACACGAAGGCCGGGGCCGCGGCGCCCGCGGGCGCGCCGCGCGCCGCCGCGTCGGGGAACGCGTACGCGGCGAGCCACGCGCCGAGCCCGCCGCCCCCGCCGGGTGCGCGGGCCCGCGCGCCCGCGGCGTCCGCGGGCGCCGCGGCGAGCCACCGCAGGTCCACGGGCGGCGCGGCGGGGTCCGAGGGCACCACGATCGCGAGCAGGCGCTCGGCGCCGAGGGTCGTGTCGCTCACGAACGCGTCCACGGTCCGGAACGCGAGGCCCGGTCGCAGCCGCGGCGTCTCGCCGTCGCCGGGAGCGACGACGCTCAACCCGTGCGCCGCGTCGAGCAGGAACACCCACACGTCGAGCGCGACGCCGCCGTCGTTCGTCACGTCGAGGCGGAGCCGATCGCCCGGCCGCAGGGTGCCGCGGTCCGCGAGCCGCCGCGCGCCGGCCGCGCCCTCGACCTCGAGCCGCACGTCGAGCGACGCCGCGCCGGCCGGCGCCCCGGCGGACCGCGGCGGGAGCGGCGCGGCCGCCGCGCACCGCACGAGGTTCTCGGCGCGCACGATCCGCTCGAGGGCCGCGACGACGTCCCTCCCGTCGGCGCCGACCTCGACCGCGGCGCCCGCGGGCGCCCCCGTCGCCGCGGGCCGCAGCGCGAACCGCCCCCCGCGTCGTGGACGAGCAGCCAGTCCGCCGTCGCGGGCGGCCCCCACGGGAACCGCGGGTCGTCGAAGCGGGGCCCGTCGCCGGCCCCGGGCAGCGGGTCGCCGCGCGCGTCCACGCGCGCCAGGCGCAGGCGGGCGTCCGGCGCCGCGAGCGCGGGCAGGTCGCGCGGCAGCGGCAGCGCGGCGCCCGGGCCCGACGGCGCGAGCGTGCGGTCGCCCTCCGTGGACGGCGACGCGCCGTGGAACCCCGCGGCGTCGTAGGCCGCGGCGAGGCGCGCGTCGAGCGCGGCGAGGTCGCCGGCGCCCTTCGTGCGGCGGAGGTCCTCGACCAGCGCGAACGAGAGCAACCCCCGCCACGCCGCGTCGGTCGCCCCGCGCGGCAGCCGCATCTCGACCGCGCGGGCCTCGGCGCCGACGGCGTACGTGGCGGCGATGCCGCGCAGGTCGTCGCCGTCCGCCGCGCCGGGCGACGGGTCCGGCGCCCCCGCGTCGTCGGCGCCGGCACCCCGAGCAGCGCGCCCGGCAGGTGGCGCGACCGCGTCGGCCCGTCGCCGCCGCGCGCCATCGTGCCGGCGTGGCAGCAGTCGAAGACCGCCCACACCGTCGCGCCCGCGTCGCGGATCGCGCGGAGCCGCGGCCCCACCTCGTCGTCGAGGATCGCGCCCGGCACGCGGCGCCCCGCGGGCTCGAAGGCGCGGACGTCGGCGGGCAGCAGCACCTCGTCGAGCCCGTCGGCCTCGTCGCCCGACAGGTCGGGGACGCGGCTGCCGTGCCCCGCGAACAGGAACACGACGCGGTCGCCGGGCGCCACCGCGCGCGCGAGGCGCACGAGGCCGCGCAGCACGTTCTCCCGGGTCGGGTTCGAGAGCGGCGCGGCGTCGTCCCAGCCGACGAGGGTCGTGACCTGAGCGGCCGGCACGCCGAGCGTCGTCGTCAGCACGTCCGCGAACGCCGCGACGTCCGCCGCGGGCCCGCGCAACCGCACCTTCGCGTCGTACGTCGCCGCGTCGAGCGTCCGCTCGAGGAACGGGTACGACGTGCACCCGACGAGCAGCGCGAACGTCCGCGGCGCGTCGGCCCGCGCCGGGCGCGGCGCGAGCAGCGCGAGGAGCGCGCCCGCGAGGAGGCGCGCGCCGCGCCTCACCGCGACGTCCCCTGCAGCCGCCAGTACGGCAGGCCGCGGAGCACCTGCGCGACGAGGCCGGGCCCCGCGGCGCGTTTCGCGCGCCGCAGGAGCAGCGCGCCGAGGTCGTCGAGCACGCGGCCGTTGTTCCCGATGTACGAGTGGCTCCCCGAGACCTCCGACACGTCCACCGTCTCGAGCCCGGGCACGACGACGAGCCCGTCGCCCGCCTCGCCGGCCCGCGGGTAGCCGTGCACCTTGCGCGAGAGCTGCAGCGCCGCGTCGCGCGACGAGGCGTACAGCGTCACGCGGCTCGCCGTGGGCAGCAGCGCGGGCGCGAGGTCGTCGCGGAACGTGTCCGCGTCCACGTCCGGGGCCGCGAGCACGATCTCGTGGAAGAGCGTCTCGCCCGGCTTCAGCGTGGCCCGCAGCCGCTGCAGCGTCTCCGTGAGCGCGCGGTTGCCCATGCTGTGCGCGATCAGGTGGATGCGGGCGGCGCCCGACCGCTCCTTGAGCGCCACGAGGAACCGCTCGAGGTGCGGCGTGGCCCACCGCACGTTCGCCTCGTCCACCGTGTACTCGGCGACGCCGCCCTGCGATGGCCACGAGAAGCAGATCGGCGCCCCGCGGAACTTCAGGTCGTAGGCGATCTGCGCGGTCCGCAGCAGCGCCTCCTCGAACGTGACGTTGTAGCCGTGCACGAACACGAACGCGTCCTGCGCGTCGCTCCCGGCCACCACGTCGCGCAGGGTCGTGAACCAGGCGTCCTCCGGCTGCGGCGCGATGCCGTGGACGACCATGTGCTCCTGCGGGTCCTCGAACAGGTCGCCGCGCCACACGCTCGGGCGCTCCACCTCGCCCACGACGTGGTGCGGCGGGATCGTGACCTGCGCGAGCCCCGTCTCGAGGGGCAGGCCCGGCCGGCCGGCGACGGCGAGGCGTTCGTCGCCGTACTGCACCGCGAGCCGCGCCGACCGCTTCGCCGCGCGCAGCGCGTCGAGCCCGCCGTGCGCGGCGAGCCCCAGCGTGGCCGCCGCGGTGAGCCAGGCGGCGGCCCGGGCCCGCCAGAGGTACCTCTCGCGCAGCATCCGGCGCATCCGGACCGCGAGGCCCGCGCCGACGGCGAGGGCGACGGCCGCGGGCAGGAACCGGCGCGCGTACCACGCGGCGTCGGGCGCGAACCGGGCGCGGTCCGTCGCCCAGAGCACCGTCACGCTGTCGGGCACGGGCTCGGCGGCCGACGGCACCGCCGGCGGCGGCCCGTCGCCCGCGCCGCGCGCGACGACGTCGGGCGGCGGCGGCGGCGCGCGGTCGCCGCCGCAGGCCGCCGAGCCGGCGAGCGCGGCGACGAGGAGGACGGCGAGGGGCCCGCGGCGGCTCATGGCGAGAGTCTCACCGGGACCTCGCGATCGCGCCGCGCGGGATCCGGGACGGCGGGGTCCCGCAGCACGAGCACGACGAGCCCGCCGGCGCCGGCTGCCCCGAGCGCCGCGCCGAGGTCGTCCGGCGAGCGCACGGGCCTCGCGTCCTCGCCCCCCTCCGCGCCGAGCACCCGCACCTCGACGACGAGCTCGCCCGCGCGCACGCCCATCCACGCGGCGGGGGTGCCGGCGAGCACCTCGACGACCCGCGCGCCGTCCTTCCCCGCCTCCGTCCGCACGCCGAGCCGCTTCGGGGCGCGCGGGACCGGCGGGCCCGGGCGCGCCAGGTCGCCGAACACGTGCGGCGTCTGCCCCTGCACGGCGCGGCCCGCGACGACGAGGCCGCGCGGGTGCAACATCGCGAGCGTGTCCTTGGTGCCCGCGCGCAGCGCCTCCACCGCCTCCGACCACGCGACGACGCCGTCGCGGTCGGCGTCGAGCGTCGCGCGCGGCGTGCCCGTGAGCGTCCGGACGAGCGCCTGCGTGAACACGCCGCCCGTGGCGCGGTCGCCCACGGCGACCTGCCCGCGGGCGGCGGCCGTGACGTCGACGACGCCGCGCGCGCGGAAGAAGAGGTCGCGGAACACGTCGGGGTCGACGCGCGGCGGCGCGAACAGGAACGTCTCGCCGACGTACGTGCCGCAGCAGTCCGTGAGCAGGACCGTGAGGCCCGCGCCGCGCGCGACGAGCGCCTTCCGCAGGTCGTCGCGGGGGAGCACCTCGCCGCGCGGGCGGAGGTAGGCGCCGGCGTCCGCCCACGCGCCGTGGCCGGCCCAGTAGCAGAGGAGCGCGTCGTCGGACCGGACCTCGAGGGCGGCGATCGCCGCGCGCAGCGCCGCGGGCGCGACGTCCGCGCCCGTCCGCTCGACGACGACGAGCCGCGACGCCGGCACCCCCGCCTCGAGCGTCGCGCGGACCTGCCGCAGGTCCGTCGCCACGCTCTCGCCGATGTCCGGATCGAGGGTGTCGGCCGCGAGGAGCACCACCAGCCGCGCGGCGTCGCCGTCCGCCGGCGCGGACGGCCCCGCGGTCGCCGGGCCCCGGAGGACGGCGGACGCGAGGAGCGCGAGGAGCGCTGCGACGCGGACGGGCACGCCGGCGACCGGGCCTCGCGTACCGGGAAGGCGGGTCGTCGTCGCGACGTGCATGGGACCCCGGCGCCATTCTACGCCGGTCCTCGCGCCGACGGCCCGCGGCGCCGCGACGATCCCGATGCGCGCCGGTCAGCGGCGCGCGTCGAGCGTCTCCCGCACCATCTTCGCCAGCGCGGCCTGCGAGAGGGGCTTCTCGAGGAGCCGCACGCCCGTCTCGAGGATGCCCTGCCGCGCGATCACGTCGCTCGTGTAGCCGGACATGTAGACCACCTGGAGGCCGGGCCAGCGGGCGAGGAGGCGCTCGGCGACCTCGCGGCCGCCGAGGTGCGGCATCACGATGTCGGTCAGGAGCAGGTCCACCGGCCGCTGCAGCCGCTCGACGACCTCCAGCGCGTCCGCGCCGTCCGTCGCGACGATCACGGCGTAGCCGAGACCCTCGAGCCAGGCGCGGACCAGCTCGCGCACGCCGTCCTGGTCCTCGACGACGAGGACGGTCTCGTGGCCGGCGAACGCCTTCAGGTCGACCTCGACGGGCGCGGCCGCCTCGACGTGGCCGGCGAAGCGCGGGAGGTAGATGGAGAACGTCGAGCCCTTGCCGAGCGTGCTCTCGACGCCGACGTGCCCGCCGCTCTGGCGGACGATGCCGTGCACGGTCGGGAGCCCGAGCCCGGTGCCGTGGCCCGCGGGCTTGGTGGTGAAGAACGGCTCGAAGATGCGCGCCAGCGTGGCCGCGTCCATGCCCGTGCCGTCGTCCTCGACGGAGAGCACGAGCCACGGGCCCGGCTCGACGACCTCGCCGCCGATCTCGAGGTCGCCGACGACGTCCACCGAGCGCGTGCCGATCGTGACGTGGCCGCCGTGGGGCATGGCGTCGCGGGCGTTGACGGTGAGGTTGAGGAGCACCTGCTCGAGCTGGCCCGGGTCGACGAGGACGACGGGCGAGGCCGCTTCGAAGCGCGTGCGCAGCTCGACGTCCTCGCCGATGAGGCGACGGAGCATCTTCTCGAAGCCGCGCACGACCTCGTGGAGGTCCACGACGCGGGGCTGGAGGACCTGCCGGCGGCTGAACGCGAGGAGCTGCCGCGTGAGCGACTCGGCCCGCTTGCCGGCCGCGATCACCTGCTCGACCTTGCCGGCCTCGGGGTGCCCGCGGCCGAGCGAGGTCGCGACCATCTGGCCGTAGCCGAGGATCACGCAGAGGAGGTTGTTGAAGTCGTGCGCGACGCCGCCGGCGAGCTGGCCGACGGCCTCGAGCTTCTGCGCCTGGAGGAACCGCGCCTCGGCCGAGACCGCGCGGGCCTCCATGGCCCGCCGGTCCGTGAGGTCCTCCTTCACCGCGACGAAGTGGGTGACGGCGCCCGCCGCGTCGTGGACCGGCGCGATCGTGGCGAGCTCGGTGTACTCGCGGCCGTCCTTGCGCCGGTTGACGAGCTCGCCGCGCCAGGTGCGGCCCGCGAGGCCCGACCGCCAGAGGTCGGCGTAGACCTCGGGCGGCGTCCGGCCGGACTTGAGGATGCGCGGGTTGGCGCCGAGGGCCTCGTGGGCCTCGTACCCCGACGCGCGGCAGAACTGCGGGTTGACGTACTCGATGACGCCGGCGCGGTTCGTCACCACGATCGACACCGGGCTCTGCTCGACGGCGCGGACGAGCGTGCGGGTGGCCTCCTCGGCGCGGCGGCGCTCCGTCAGGTCCTCGATGAGGACGAGGCGCGCCGGCCGGCCGAGGAACTCGATCGTGCTGTGGATGACGCGGACCGGGAACACGGTGCCGTCCTTGCGGACGTGGCGCCACTCGCTCGGCTCCTCCACGCCGGACCGGAGGCGCGTCGCGTGCTCGACGAACCGCGCGCGGTCCTCCGGGGGGCGCATCTCGACGACGGTCATCCTCGTCAGCTCCTCCCGCGACCAGCCGTAGACCGCGACGGCGGCGTCGTTCACCCGCAGGATCCGGAACGTCTCGACGTCGAACACCCACATGGGCGACGGGTTCGACTCGAACAGCAGGCGGTGCGCCGCCTCGCTCGCGCGCAGCCGCTCGCCCGCGTCGCGTTCGGCGGCCCGGGCGGCGAGGCGGTCGAGCGCCCCGGCCACGTCCGCGGCGATGGACTCGGCGACGCCGAGGACCTCGCCGTCGAAGGCGGACGGCTCGGTCGCGTGGAGGACGAGCACGGCGGCGGCGGTCGTGCCCGCGGCGGCGCCCACGGGCACCGCGGCGGTGGAGCGCACCCCCGCCGCCCGCGCCGCGTCCACCCAGCCGGCGCAGGCGGGGTCGGTGGCGACCTCCGCGCACACCACGGTCCGCCGCTCGGCGAGCGCGCGCCCCGCGGGCCCGCGGCCGGCCGGCGCGCCGTCCCACCGCGACGCGAGGGCGCCGACGTGGGCCCGGGCCCCGCCCGCGACCTCGACCGGGACCACGCGCCCGTCCGGGGCGGGCTCGCCGATCCACGCGAGCCGGAAGCCGCCCTGCTCGGCCGCGATGCGGCACGTCGTCGCGAGGACGGTCCCGCGGTCCGTCGCGACGGACAGCCCCTGCGAGAGCGCGGACCGCATCCGCAGGAGCCGGTTGACGGCGTGGAGCCGGTCCTCGTCGCGGCGCCGCGCCGTGACGTCGCGGACGCGCACGAGCGCGACGGCGTCGCGACCGCCGCCCTCGATGCGCTGGAAGGTGACCTCGACCGGGACCTCTCGGCCGTCCGCGCGCTGGTGGACGGTCTCGTCCACCCGCGCGCCCGCGGACGGCACGCGGCCGCCGCCCTCGATGCGCCGGGCCGGCGGGACCAGGTCGGCGAGGCTGCGGCCGATCAGCGCGGCGTGGTCGGTCCCGTACACCTGAGGGACCGCGCCGTGCGCCTCGGTGACGATCCCGTCCTCGCGGACGAACAACGCGACGTCGTCGCCGCGGTCGAGCGCGTCCTCGAGCCGCGCGGCCACCGCGAGGGTGGCGACGCGCTGCTCGGCGAGGCGACGCTGCCGGATCCCGACCAGTGCCAGCGCGAGGCCGAGGGCCGCGGCGCCGGTCCCGAACGCCAGCGAGAGGACGGTCCCGCGGCTCCGCCCGAGCGCGTCGGCGCGCAGCACCGAGCAGACGATCGTCCACGGCGCCGTGCGCAGGCGCCCGTGCGCGACGATGACCTCGCGACCCGCGCCGTCGGTCCCGGTCTCGCTGTGCTCCGCCTCGACGTCGTCCCCTTCGAGGCAGTCCTGCGGTGCGCGGGCCTCCGCGATCACCGGCCGCCCGGCCTCGGTGCGGGCAGGCCCGATGGCGCGGAAGCCTTCGGCCGTCCGCTCGACCAGGAAGACCTCGACGGGCACGTCGGTGTCCGCCGGGCGGTCGATCGCGGGATAGAGCCGACGCGCGGCGTCCTCCCGGATCACCACGGCGCCGGCGGGCGCGACCCCGTGCCGCTCGGCGCGGATGGGCGCGGCGAATCGCGCGCTCGCGCCCGACGTCCCGTGCGCCAGCGCCGCCGTGGCGGCCTCGGAGGTGAGCGCCTGGCGCGCGAGCGCGAGGTCTTCCGCCGCCGCGGTGGCGCCCGGCGTCGCGGCGACGACGGCGCCCGCCGCCGAGACGACGAACGCCGCGTCGAAGCCGCTCTCGCGGCAGAGGTCCGCGAGGAGTCGCGTGAGATGAGGGACCGCGCCCTCCGTCGCGGGGAACGGCTGAGGCCCCTCGGACCGGCCCTCGACGATGTACCGCGCGGTCGGGTAGCCGGCCGCGAGCCGCGCGGTCATGCGCCCCGCGTCGAGCCAGGCGTCGACGCGCGCGCGGTGCTCGTCGCGCTCCTGCTCGAGGGTGCGCCGCCACGTCGCGACCGCCGACGCGTCGGCGGCGCGGAGGGCGAAGCCGACGCCGAGGACCGCGACGACGAGCCCCGCGACGGGGATCACGATCTCCCAGGGCTTCGGCCACCGCCATCGCATCGAGCCACCCCCCGCGCATCCCAAGCGTAGCCCCGTGACGTCGGGCGGTTCAGGACGAACCGGCGGGCCGACCCCCCGGCGTCGTGAGCACCCGCTGCAGGCAGTCGGGGCAGACGCCGTGGCTGAACGACGCCTGCGAACGCTCCGTGACGAACGTCTCGAGACGGGTCCAGTCCCCTTGTTCGTCCCGAATCCGCTTGCAATACCCACAGATCGGGAGGATCCCCCGCAGCACCTTCACCTCCGCGACCGTGCGCTGGAGGTCGTCCACGAGGCGCTGGCGCTCGACCTCCGCCGCCGCGACCGACGTGACGTCGGTGAACACGACGACCGCGCCGCGTACGGTGCCGTCGGGCGCCCGCAGCGGGCGGGCGTTCGCCTCGAGCTGACGCACGCTCCCGTCCGCCTCCGACGCGCCCGCGATCCGCACGCGGTCGGTCACCGCGCCGCGCAGCGCGCGGCACGCGGGCAGCTCGTCCGCCGGGAACGGGGTCCGGCCGTCGGGACGCAAGGCCCGGGCGCCGCCGCCGACGCCGCTCGGCAGGTGCAGCCGGAGCGCGATCGCCGCGGCGTTGCGCAGGACCGGCGCGCCCGCGGCGTCGCATACCACGACCGCCTCGGCCATCGCGTCGAGCACCGCGTGGAGGTGCTCGCGCTCGCGACGCAGCGTCGCCGACGAGGTCGCCAGCGCGCGACGGCGCGACCGCAACGCCTCGACGACCGTCTCGAGCCGCTCGACCAGCAGGGACGCGCCGACGGTGAGGACGAAGCCCAGCGCGACGAAGACCTGCGCGAGCGCCACGCGCCCGGCGTCGGTCCGCGCCGCCGCCGCGAACGGGCCGTAGCCGCGCGAGGTCCCGCCGACCGCGACGAAGGCGAGCGCCGCGGTCCCCACGATCGCGCCCCACCGCCCCGCGCGCAGCGCGACCCAGAGGAACACCGCCGACATCCAATAGGGGAACTTGAGGACCGTCGGGAGGTCGTCGAAGAACGGGCCGAACAGCAGGAACGCGAACCCCGCGCTGACCCCGAGCGCCGCCCAGCTCTCGCCCGCGCGGCCGCGCGGCCAACGCGCGCGCCCGGCGAGCACCGCGGCCGTCAGCGGCGCGAGGACGAGGATCGCGAGCGCGTCGCTCATCCACCACGTCAGCACCGCCTCGCCGAGGAGCGGCCGGCCGTGGTGGAGCTCGTACCCGCCGAACGTGACGATCGACGTGACGAACGGCGCGACGGCCGCGCCGAGCCCGGCGAACCACGCCAGCTCCGGGAACGAGCGGAGCTCGAGGCCGCGCACGCCGACGCGCCGGAGGACCACGAACACGACCATCGGCTCGAGCACCGCGCCGATCGCCGAGATCGCCGCCGCCGCCGGCGGCCGGTGCTGGACCGCGAGGTCGAACACCGCGTTCCCGATCGCGGCGGCCGCGACGATCGCGAGCGCGCGCGCCCGCGGGAGGGCGAACAACACGCCCACCACGATCCCCGCCATCGGCCACAGCGGGACGACGTCGGGGGCCCCCGCCCCCTGCGCCATCGCCCCCGCGAGCGCGATGCTGCCCGCGACCCAGCCGAGCCACTCCAGCCCGCGGCGGACGCCGCGGCCGGACCCGAGCGGAGGGGGAACGGCGGACGACATGGACCCCCGGGGAGGGCGGCGAACTGCCGTCCTCCTCATCGTAGGGAACGCCCCTGCACCCGCAGGGGTTCCCACCGGGCCCGCGGCCCCGGCAACGCGCGCAACACAACCGTCCCGTGCGTCCCGCCCCCGGTCGCGCGGGCCGGAAGACCCTACGAGGCGCCGGCGGCGCGGAAGAGCCCCGACACGATCGCACGGGCCTCGTCCTGGATCCGCGCGAGGTGTTCCGGGCCGCGCGCGCTCTCGGCGTACAGCTTGTAGACGTTCTCCGTCCCCGAGGGCCGCACGGCGAACCACCCGTGCGCGGTGGCGACCTTCAGGCCGCCGATCGGCGCGTCGTTGCCCGGCGCGCGCGTGAGCCGCGCGGTGACGGCGTCGCCCGCGAGCATCGCCACGGGCACGTCCGCGGGCGCGAGGCGGCCGAGCACCGCCTTCTGCGTCGGCGACGCCGGCGCGTCGATCCGCGCGTACGCCGACGCGCCGAGGTCGCGCACGAGGTCGCGGTACAGGTCGCCGGGATCGCGGCCGGTCACCGCCGTCATCTCGCCCGCGAGCAGCCCGAGCACGATCCCGTCCTTGTCGGTCGTCCACGTCGTCCCGTCGCGCCGCAGGCACGACGCGCCCGCGCTCTCCTCGCCCGCGAACCCGAGCGTGCCCGCGAGCAGCCCGTCCACGAACCACTTGAACCCGACGGGCACCTCGAGCAGGGGCCGGCCGAGCCGCGCCGCCGCCCGGTCGATCAGGCTGCTGCTCACGATCGTCTTGCCGACGCCCACCTGCGCGCCCCAGCGCGGCCGGTGGGCGAACAGGTACGACGCCGTCACCGCGAGGAAGTGGTTCGGGTCGAGCAGCCCCGCGCTCCGCGCGACGATGCCGTGCCGGTCGTGGTCGGTGTCGCACGCCCACGCGACGTCAAAGCGGTCCTTCGCCGCGACGAGCGGTCGCATCGCCGACGGCGACGAGCAGTCCATGCGGATCCGCCCGTCCCAGTCGAGCGTCATGAAGCGGAACGTCGGGTCCACCTCGTCGGACAGCACCGTCAGCGGCAGCCGGTGCCGCTCCGCGATCCGGCCCCAGTAGGCGACCCCCGCGCCGCCGAGCGGGTCCACGCCGAACCGGACGCCCTCGCGCCGCATCGCGTCCACGTCGACGACCGACGGCAGGTCGTCCACGTAGGCCGTCACGTAGTCGAACCGCTCGGTCGTCGCGGCGCGTCGCGCGCGCTCGTACGGCACGCGCGCGGGCGCGGGCCGCTTCCCCTCGAGGATCGCGTTCGCGTGGGCCTCGATCGCCTTCGTCGTCGCGGCGTCCGCGGGGCCGCCGTGCGGCGGGTCGTACTTGATGCCGCCGTCCTCCGGCGGGTTGTGCGACGGCGTGATCACGATGCCGTCCGCGAGGCCCCGCGTGCGGCCGCGGTTCCACGCGAGGATCGCGTGCGACACGACCGGCGTCGGCGTGAAGCCGTCCGCCGCGTCGACGCGCACGGTCACGCCGCGCGCCGCGAGCACCTCGAGGACGCTCGCCTGGGCGGGCGTCGACAGCGCGTGCGTGTCGATGCCCAGGAAGAGCGGCCCGTCGATCCCCGCGGCCGCGCGGTGCGCGCACACCGCCTCCGCGATCGCGAGCACGTGGGCCTCGTTGAACGACCCCGCGAACGCGGACCCGCGGTGGCCCGACGTGCCGAACGCGACGCGCTCGGCCGCGACGGACGGGTCCGGCGTCCGCGTGTAGTACGCGGTCACGAGCCGCGGGAGGTGGACGAGGTCCGCGGGACCGGCCGGTGTCCCGGCCCGCGGGTGAACGCGATCGGCACCCATGGGTCCCCTGTACCACGCCGCCCCGTATCGCGCCGTGCCGCGGCCACTGGTCCAGGTACGCAAGGCCCGGCCGCCGGGCCTCGCCGTCCCGGGAGCACGGCCGCGCGTCGCGCCGCGTCATGGAGCCCGGCGTCCGCCGTCGAGGCGCGCGCCGCGCCGGTCACCGCCGCGCGAGCTCGTCGGCGAGGACGCGTGCCCAGTCCGGGAACGCGAGGCCGAGGATCCGTCGCGCGCTCCGCAGGGCTTCGATGGCCTGCGGCGTGTCGCCGGCGTCCGCTTCCGCCCGCCCGATCCAGGCCCAGAGCTCTCCGTCGCCCGGGACCTCCCGCACCGCGCGCCGGAGCACCGTGAGCGCGTCCCGAGGACGGCCTTCCTCGAGTCGAGCGGCGGCGACGTGGATCGCGATCGGCGGGGTGCCCTGCCCCCGCTCCAAGGCGTCCTCGCACGCGACGAGGAGCACGCCCTTGATCGCCCGCGCGAGGTCCCCGCGGAAGCGACCCGCCAGCCGGAGACCGGTGTCGGCGACGAGCCGCGGCCCCGCCGGGAGCATCCCGTCGAGTTCCCACGCTCGTCGCGCCTCCGAGAACGCGAGGAACGCGACGGCGCCCGACGGACGAGATGCGCCGGCGGCGTGAAGCACGCCGGCGCGCAGGAGCGCCACCTCCGGATGGTCCGGCGCCTGGACGACCGCCTCCTCGAGCAGACGCCAGGCGGTCGAGAGATCGTCGACGAGGAAGGCGCTTCGGGCGCTGGACAGTCCAGGGGGCGCGGCGCTCACGGCGGACCGTCGTGCGGGCGAGGCGACCGCGGCCGCCCATGCGCGGAGCAGCGGCTCGTCGGACGCCGGCGCGACGGGGCGTGCCTTCCCGACGGGACGGATCGTCAGCGGGACCCGCCGCGCCAGCTCGGACCAGATACCCTCGAGCACGCGCTCCGGCGCCTTCGGGCGCGGAGGCGCGACGGCAACGAGGAGGCGCGTGGGGCTGTCCGGCGGCGCGGTCGCTTCGGCGGCCTCCACGAACCCGTGGAACAGCAGCCACGCGCCAGCCGCCTCGGGGTCCGGGACGGCGGCCGTGAGGTCGAGCAGCGCCGTCGCTGGGAGCCCGGAGGGCAGCCCCCACTCCGGCGTCGGCCCGAACAGCTCCGCGGGACTGGTGCTGGCCGACGGCACGCCGATCAGGACGCGACCGCCCGCGATGGTGGCGCACGCCCGGTCCCGCGTCGGACGCAGGCGGTCCGCGAGTTCCCGCTCGACGGCGTGCGCGGCCGCGAGCACCGCGGAGGCTGCGACGGTCAGCCCGCGGTCGAATCCACCCTCGCTGGCGACGCGTCCTAGGGTGTCACGGACCGCACCGCTCTCCGGCGCCGACGCGAACGCCGTCGTGAGCATCGCCCGCGCCACCGCGGCCCGGCTCGCGCGTCCGAGCGCCTGTTCGCGTTCGACGAGCCGCGCGCGGGACGCCGCGAGCGCGGCCCGCTGGTCGGCGTCGCGCGCCGGGGACGCGAGGAACGCGTCGATCGCCGTGCCGAGCTCCCGGAGATCGGCGCCCGCGGAGGCGTCGGTGGCCGGGCGCGCCAGGAGCCCCGTCGCGCGCGCGAGCAGCGCCGCCCCGGCCTCGAGGGCTTGCGCCCGCCACGCGGCCGACCGCGCCCGAGCCTCGGCGGCAGGCGCCGTCCCGGCAAGGTCGGCCGGCCAGTCGGCGAAGGCTCGCGCGATCCCGGCGACGTCACCGGCGTCGAGGAGGCCGCGCGCACGCTCCGTCTGCGCCGCGAGCAGGGCCTCGGCCCGCCGGCGCTCGTGCGCCGCCAGGATCGCCGAGGCCTCGTCGAGGCGCGCGCGTTGCGCGGTCGTCGGCGCGGCCGCGAGCCTCGCCGCGATCAGCGCGCGCCCCCGCGCGGCGTCGTCCGGATGCGCCTGGACGTACAACACGACCGCACCGACCTCGGCGTCGCCCGGGTCGCCCGCCGACGGGGCGGGCTCGGGGCGCGCGGCGACCGGCGGCACCGCCGGCCGAGGGGCGGACGTCTCGCGCGGCACCGCGCGGCCGACGAGAAGCGCGACGGTCCCGACGAGCAGGACGAGCGCAGCCGGCGCGACGACCCGGACGCGGGTCCCGCGCGTCCCGCGCGGGACGGGCGCCCGCGGCTCCGGCAACCGTCCGAGATAGGCGCCGAGCGGCCGCTGCCCGTGCGCGATCGCCTCCAGATCGAGCCGGAGCTCCGCCGCCGACGCGTAGCGATCCGCGGGATCCGCGCGCCCGAGCCGCGCCACGACGGCTCGCAGCCCCGTGGACAGCGGCTCGCCGTTCACGTGAGTCGGGAGCTCGATGGGCGTCCGAAGCGTGGCCCGCAGGACCTCCTTGACGTCCCTGCCCGCGAAGTAGGTGCGGCCGAGCGCCGCCGCTGCCAGGGTCGCGGCGACCGCGAACAGGTCGGAGGCGGGCCCGACCGGCTGCTTCCGGATCATCTCGGGACTCGCGTAGCCCGGGCTCCCGCAACCGAGCTCGCCGTATCCGCGCTCGCTGACGAGGCTCAGGTCGATGAGCTTCCACGACCCGTCCGCGAGCCGCATCACGTTCTCGGGCTTGACGTCGCGATGGAGGAGCCCCCGCGCGTGCGCGTGCTCCAGCGCGCCCGCGAGGGCGAGGCCGACGGCCAGGAGGTCGCCCTCGCCGAGCGGCCCAAGCGTCCGCATCACGTGGCCGAGCGTCTCCCCCTCCACGAGTTCCATCGCGAGGAAGGTCCGCCCGTCGTCCGTCGTCCCGATCTCCAGCCCGCGGACGAGGTTCGGGTGCCGCAGGTTGAGCGCGACGAGAGCCTCCCGACGGAACATCTCGTCGCGCTGCGTGGCCGGCACGCGCACGGCGCGGTCGGGGAGCTTGACGGCGACCTCGCGTCCGCTTCGGTCCACGGCCCGCCAGACGGTCCCCATGGACCCTCTCCCGAGGGGACCGAGCACGCGATAGCCGTCGATCGACGGCGGGCCGGAGGCGTCCGTCATCGCTGCGCGACCTGGAACCTCCGCACCTCCACGCGCGCATCCTGCAGGACGATGGCCGCCTTGCCCTGCGTCCGGTTCGGCCGGCGAGGACACTCCGCGAGCAGCGTCCCGTTCAGGACGAACCGGACCTTCGGGCCGCGGAACTGCAGCTCGTAGCTCGTCCAATCCGACAGGTCGTACGCCGGCGGGAGCGCCGCGATGGACTCGCGGTGCGCGAGTTCGCTACGTTCATCGCCCATCTCGCCGTCGGTCTCCCGGACGACCAGCTCCGGGCCGAGCGCGCCGCATTGCGTGGCCTGGTACTTCGACGCGACGGCCCCGGCCAGCAGGAGGGCGCGGCGCGCCGTGTATGCCTTGGTGATCCGGGCCTCCATCCGGACGTCGAAGTCGCCCTCGCTCCGTCCCTGGGTCCAGAACATGTAGGTTCCGCCCGTGAGGTCGCCGACCATCACTCCGTTGACGAGCTTCCAGACCGTCGGATCCGGCTCGACGAACCCGGAGAGGTCGGCCCCGTCGAAGATGGTCGTCCACTCCGACGCGGCGGTTCCGCCCAGCCCCTGGAGAGCCTCGGTCGCCCCCGGATGACCGGGCTTGAGCCGCAGGACCTCGCGCAGCGCCTTGACCGCCACGTCAGGATCCTTCTCCCGCCACCGGTCCGCGAGCTCGAGCAGCGCCGCGACACGACCGTCGAGTAGTTTCGCGAACGCGGCCTCGGAGGCCTCCAGGTCGGCGAGTCGCGTCTTGGCGCGCGCGAGGACCTCCGTCCAGGCCGGAGGGACCGTGGCGCCGCCCTCGCTCGCAGCGACGACCTGCCGCCAGGCCTCGATCGCCCCGGCTCGTTCCCCGGCGCCGTACCGCGCGTCGCCGAGGCCGTTGAGCGCGGGCATGTGGCCGGCTTCTTCGTCGATCGCCTTCCGGAAGAGCCCCTGCGCCTCGGCCCAGTCCTTGGCACGCAGCGCCTTCTCCCCCCGCTGGACGAAGAAGTCCGCCGCCTTGCGATCGGCGTGGACGGCGACCGCACCGATCACGGCCGCGATCGCGAGCAGGGGCCAGCAGCAACGTCGGAGGAGGCTCACGGCGGGGTCCCGAGACGGAAGTTCCGGATGTCGCCGCGGCAGTTCTGCACGAAGATCGTCGGCTCCCCGACCAGCGACTTGCGCCGGGTGTCCTCGTGCTGCCCGATGCGCTCGTCGTTCACGAACACCTGGATGGTGAGGCCGCGGACGAGGACGCCCAGGCGGAACCAGCCGCCGGCGCCGACGTCCGGGAGCCTCGACTTCAGGACCGTGCCGTCCTCGTTGCCTTCGGACCAGATGAGGTTCACGTCGTTCCCGCTGACGAACAGCGCATAGAACCGCCGGCCGCCGTCTTCCTGGAACGCGAAGCCGAACCCGAGACCGTGGATGCCCTGGAACGCCTCGACGACGCGGCACTCGACCTCGAGCGCGTACGACGGGAGCGTGTCGAGCCGCGACGCGGGATTCCGGAGCATCCCACCGTGGTGCTGCACGCTCAGCACGCCGTCACTGCCGAACACCCAGTCGTCGTTGGTGGTGAACACGCCGTCCTTCAGCAGGTCCTTCCACGCGCGGATCGCGCGGAGGTTCGCCACCGTCGGGACGGGGGCCGTCATCGCCCCGGGGCCACCGGGCGCCGACGGCGCCGACGACGACGCCGCCGGGGCCTTCACGGCGGGCGCCCCGAGGCGGGCGAGCAGCTTCCTCGCCTCCGCGTGCTCGGGCCGGAGGTCCACGACGTGGCGCAGGGCGACCGCGGCGAGGATCGGGTCCTTCGTGAGGCTGGATCGCGCGAACGTCAAGGCCGCCTCGACGAAGGCATCGTCCAGCTTCCGGCGCTCGACCTCCCCGGCGGCGATCGCATCGATGCGGTCCGACGCGCGCTTCGCCAGCGCGACCTCGTCCTTCGAGGCCGCGTTCTTCCCCTTCGCCGCCGTGGCGGCGACGAAGCGGCGGTAGGCGGCGAGCGCGCCCTTCGGGTCGTCGCGGGCCTCGAGGACGATCCCGAGCCAGTACGCGGCCTCGGCGAGCGACGGGTCCTCCGTCTCCGCCCGCTGCAGCTTGGTGAACGCCGCGTCGTACGACTTCTTGGCGATGTCCGCCTTCGCCCCCTTCAGGAGGAAGCGCGCCATCTCCGGATCCCCCGCGAAGGCGACGCCGCCGCCCCGCGGGACCCCCGCCGCGGCGACCAGCAAGCAGACCGCGACGAGCGCCCGCCCCCATCGGAACGACCTCCACGGCCGAGTCCCGGGATCTCTCGGAACGACCGACGATGTCATGGGATCCTCCGATGCCGTGCGTGCCGGGTTGACGGGGTCGGCGAGGCTCACCGCGGACGGACCTCGATCCGACGGAAGTGGGCGATGACGTGCTGGATGCGGATGCCCACCTCGCCGCGATCGCGGGCGGGTGGGCGCGGGTACTTCCCGAGGACGGTGCCGTTCACGGCCACGACGATCTCCTCGCCTCGGAAGCGGAGCTCGTACACGTTCCACTGCTCGGGGTCGAACGGCGGCGTCGCGGCCCCAGGCTTGACCTCCAACTTCTTGTCGACGACCCGCGGCCCCGTGACCTCCTCGTAGAGCAAGTGCTCGCCGAGGATCCCGAGGGAGGCGTGGTCGGCGTCGCCCTTGAAGGCCCCCAGCAGACCGAAACTCGCCCCGGGCCCGTATCGCTTGACGATCCGGACTTCGGCCCGCAGGTCGAAGTCTCCCGCGTAAGACTCCTTCGACTTCGCGATCATCGCCTTCTGCTCGACGTCGCCGACCAACGAGCCGGAGGCGACGAACCACTCCCTCGCGTCGAGCCAGAGCCACCCGGTCTTGTCCTTGCCGTTGAAGAGCGGGACCCACGACGCGGCCTCGGCCTTCTCGACCTTCGCGCCGAGCGTCTTCACCCGCGGGTCGCCCGGGCGGAGCCGACGGAGCTCCTTCACGGCGACCGAGACCGTCTCGAAGTCCTTGGCGGCCCAGCGCTCGCCGAACGAGAGCAGGTCGGACACGTACTTGTCGACGAGCCGGTCGAGCGCGACGCCGGCGGTGTCGATCTCCGCCAGCCGCTTCCGGAATCGGGCGAGGGGCGCGACCCACCCCGGAGGCAGCGGCTTGGTGTCCTCGGCGATCGCGACGGCTTTGCGCAGCGCGGCGAGCCCCGCCGCGCGGTCCCCCGCGCCGAGCAGGGCCTCGCCGAGCGCGCCGTGCGCCTGGACGTGACGCTCGTCCTCCTCGATCGCCTTCTGGAGCTGCTCCGTCGCGGTCGCCCAGTCCTTCTCCCGCAGCGCCTTCTCCCCGCGCTGCACGTAGAAGTCGGCCGAGGCGCGGTCCGCGAACGACGCGCCCGCCGACGCGATCAGGAGCGACACGACGAGCCCGAGGGCGAACCGGACGCGAGGGATCACGGCCGCCTCCCGAGTCGATAGCGGCGGAGTTCGACGCGGGTCTGCTGCGCATAGACCCCGATGATCCCGTCGAGGTCGGAGTGCTGGATCCTGTCGGTCTCGAGCATCGTCTTCCCGTCCAGCTGGACCTCGATCTTGGGTCCGTCCACCACGACGGTGGCCCGCATCCAGCGGTCCACCTCGGCCGGGACGTCGAGCATCTTGCTGGCGAAGATCTGGGTCGACCGTCCGCCGCGCTCGACGAACACCAGATCGACCTTCTGGGGGCAGACCATCGCCATGTACATGCGATTGCCGACGCTGCCGAAGACCATGCCGAAGACGCGGTCATTGGACTCCCGGACGAAGCGGAACTCGGCGTCGAGGACGAATCTCGGGGTGGTGCGGTCCATCTGCCGCGGGGTCATCGCCTGTCCGACGGACCGCTCGAACGCCATCGTTCCCTCGCCGAACTCGAACCCGTCGCCCTCGGCGAACAACCGGCTCCCGATCAGGTCCTCCCACACCCGGATGCCGAACGGGTCGGAGTCCGCCGCGACCTCCGCGGCCTCCGCGACGCCGAGCTTCTCGAGCAGCTTCCGCGCGGCGACGTGCTTCGGGTCCGCCTCGAGGAGAAGCCGCAGCGCGCGCGTCGTGACGGCCGGGTCGCGTACGAAGTTCTCCTCGGCGAAGGCGTAGAGCTGGCGGACGTAGTCGTCCCGGAGCCGTCCGAGCTCGGTCTGGCTGGCGGCGAGCACGTCGAGCCTCGCGGAGGCCTTCGTCGCCAGCGCGTCCTCGTCCTTCGACGCGGTGCCGCCGGCCTGCTTCTCGCGGTAGCCGGTCATGAACGCCTGGTACGCCGTGAGGGCGCCGCGCGGGTCCTTGCGCGCGTCGTGGACGACCCCCGTCCAGTACGACGCCTCGAGGCACGCCGGGTCCTCCACCCTCGCTTTCGCGAGTTTCTTGAGCGCGTCGTCGTACCGCTTCTTCGCCAGATCCTCGCGGGCGCCCTGCACCAGGAACGACGCGAGCTCCGCGTCGCCACCGTCCGCGGCTCGCGGTCCGCCGGCGACGACGAACAGGATCGCCATCAGCCAGCCGACGGGCGCGAGGCTCGCCCTGCGCGCCTTCGGGGGATTCCTGACTTCTCCGGCCTGCCGTCGCATGCCAAGCCCTCCAAGGTCGAGTGTACCTTGCCTGCCGAGGTGCCGCGCAGACGCCCCGGCCGTCGGGTACGCTCCCCGGGACGAGCGCCCCGGCATCCGGGGGGAGATCCGATGGCCACGGTGACGATCCGCGACGAGACGCTGGCCGGCGCGAAGGACGTGCGCGAGTGGGCGCTCGAGCTCCTCACGGAGCGGTTGACCGTCCGCGAGCTGATCCGCAGCCGCGTGTTCCAGGAGGTGAAGGACCACAACGCCCGGGCCTCCACCACCTTCGTCGGCCTCGTGCGCCCGGCGGACGCGACGGAGGCGCCGGGCGGCTGGCACGTCGCCCGCGGTCGTCGGGTCGACTGGCAGGCCCAGTTCGAGCGCGCGGTCGAGGCGTTCGAGCGCCGACGCATCCTCGTCCTGGTCGACGACGTGCAGGCCACGTCCCTCGAGGCGCAGGTCGTCGTACAGCCGACGACGCGGGTGACGTTCCTGCGGCTGATGCCGCTGGTCGGAGGCTGACCCGGTGGACACGCGGCTTCGCTCCGTCCAGGGGCAGGACGGCTTCCCGCGACCGGCCGGGCCGGACGGCGAGCTCCACGCCCGGATCGACGCGGTGCTGGCGGCACACGCGGCGACCCTCGCGAGCCTGCCGTCGTACTCGTCCCGCCCGTTGAAGGAGGTGCCGGCATGGGACGCGATCGCGCGGGCGGACGGCGCCGTGCGTCGCGCGTACGCGCTCGCGCTCGCGCAGCGCGTGGCGTGGATCCGCGCGCAACCCCCGGAGTTCTGGGGGTTCGGTGAGACGTGGTCCGGGAGCCGCCATCCGCGGCGCGAGGCCCGCTACGCGGTCGAGGCGGCCCTCGCGGCCCTGCTGCGATCGACCCTACCGTTCGCGCCCGCCGAGTTCGCCGCACTGATCGAGCTGGCCGAGGCCCAGGACTGGGGCGACGTCGGGGGGATCGCCGCTTGGAAACTCGTGCTGCGTCAGCTCGAGGGGCGCGGAGACGACGTCGCCCTCCCCGAACACGTCTGTTCCGGCCTCCGGCGTGCGATCACGACGCTGGCCGACAAGGGGTCGCGCGAGGCCCTCGCGATCGCCGAACGCCTGCGCGCCGTGCTCGGCGAAGGGGAGCGGATCGCGCTGGTGTCGGGCGAGCCGTGGGCGGACCGTGTGCTGGCGGAGCTGGCGGCCGTGTCCGACGCGGAGCGCGAGGCGTGGGGCGCGCTCCTGCTCCACGCCCGGACCGCGACGATGCCGAAACCGACGGCGGCGTGGTCGAAGCGCGCTCGGACGTGCGTCGCGGGGCTGCCCGCTGCGGCCTCGGGGCGCCTCGTCCGGTGGTTCGACGCGGTCGCACAGCCGAACGCCGGCGCGAGCACGAGCGACGCAGCGGACGAGGCCGCGCGCTGGCGCCTCCATCCGTCGAGCGAGGACCTGCTGAAGGGTCTCGCCTGGAGCTGCAGCGAGATCGAGGACGCGACCCTCGCCCGCGCGCTCGGCCGGCTGGCGCTCACCTGCCTGCGCAAGTTCGTCGGCCTCGGCCCGCGGGCCCCCCGCGTCGCCAACGCGTGCGTCTGGGCCCTGGGCGCGATGCCGGGGACGACGGGCATCGCCGAGCTCGCGATCCTGACCGTCCGCGGGAAGTCGCGGTCCGCGCTGAAGGAGATCGAGAAGGCCCTCGCCGCCGCTGCGAAGCGCCTCGGGATGACCCGCGAGGAGGTCGAGGAGCTCGGGATCCCGACGTACGGCCTCACGGAGGTGGGCGTGCGTCGCGAGCGACTCGGGGACACCACGGCGGAGCTCCGCGTGACAGGGACCACGTCCACCGAGCTCCGCTGGCTGAGACCCGACGGCCGACCGCAGAAGTCGCCCCCCGCTGCGGTGCGCGCGACGCACGCCGACGCCGTGGCGGCGCTCAAGGACGCCGCGAAGGACCTCGAGCGGATGCTGCCCGCGCAGCGCGACCGCATCGAGCGCTCGTACCTGCGTCGCGCGTCGTGGCCGGTCGCGACCTGGCGGGAGCGGTACCTCGACCACCCGCTCGTCGGCGTCCTCGCACGGCGCCTGATCTGGCGTCTCGTCGGACCGGAAACCGAAGGGGTCCGCGCCGCCGCATGGCTCGACGGGGTGCTCGTGGACGCCGACGACCGCCCCCTCCCGCCGCCGCCCGACGGCACGCGCGTCGAGCTCTGGCACCCGCTGACCGCCGGCCCGCGCGAGGCCGCGGCGTGGCGGGCATGGCTCGCGACCCACCGCATCACACAACCCTTCAAGCAGGCGCACCGCGAGATCTACCCGCTGACTCCGGCCGAGGTCACGACGCGCGTCTACTCCAACCGGTTCGCCGCGCACGTCGTCCGGCAGCACCAGTTCCACGCCCTTTGCGACGCCCGCGGCTGGCGCGACCAGCTGCGGTTGATGGTGGACGACACGGTGGACGCGACGTCCGTGACGCTCCCCGCCTTCGGCCTGCGCGCCGAGTTCTGGGTCGAGGGCTGCGGCGACGAGTACGGCGTGGACACGAACGAGACCGGCACGTATCTCCGGCTGGCGACCGACCAAGTGCGCTTCTATCGTGCGGACGTCCCGCCGAGCAGTGCACACGTCGGCGGCGGCGGCTTCGAGACGCATGGGGAGCCGCTGCCCCTCGCCGACGTCCCGCCGCTCGCGTTCTCCGAGGTGATGCGGGACGTCGATCTGTTCGTCGGGGTCGCGAGCGTCGGGAACGACCCGACGTGGTCCGACGGTGGCCCCGGCGGCAGGGCGATCTCCGCGTGGAACCACTTCGCGTTCGGCGAGCTCTCGGCCACGGCCGTGACCCGCAGGGAGGTCCTGGAGGCGCTCGTGCCGCGGCTCGCCCTCCGGGATCGGTGCACGTTCACCGACCGTTATCTCGTCGTGCGCGGCGACCTTCGCACCTACAAGATTCACCTCGGCTCGGGCAACATCCGCATGGAGCCCGACGACGCATACCTGTGCATCGTCCCCGCGCGCGGCGCGGACGCGGATCCGCAGGACGTCTACCTCCCCTTCGAGGGCGACCGGACGCTCGCCCTGATCCTGAGCAAGGCGCTGCTCCTCGCCGCCGACACCGAGATCCGCGACGAGACGATCCTCGCACAGCTCCAACGATCGTGACGCGAGGGCCCACCGGCCCGCGCCGCGTCAGTCGCCGACGCGTTCGGGGCCCGCGTAGACGTTGAAGGAGGTCGGGCGCGTGAAGCCCACGAGCGTGAGCCCGTGCGCGCGCGCGACGTCGATCGCGAGCGAGGAGGGCGCGCCCACCGCCACGAGGACCGGCGCGCCCGCGACCACGGCCTTCTGCGCGAGCTCGAACGAGATGCGCCCCGAGACCACGAGCACGTGGCCCGCGAGCGGCACGCGCCCCGCGCGGAGCGCCCAGCCGACCACCTTGTCCACGGCGTTGTGGCGGCCCACGTCCTCGCGCAGCGCGACGAGCGCGCCGTCGGCGGCGAACAGGCCGCACGCGTGGAGGCCGCCCGTGCGCGCGAACGCGGGCTGCGCCGCGCGCAGCCGGTCGGGCAGGGACGCGAGCACGGCGCGGGGCACGCGAGGCCCGGGCGCGAGCGGGGCCGCGTGGACCTCGAGGGACGCGAGCGACCGCTTGCCGCACGCGCCGCACGCCGACGACGAGTAGAGGCCGCGGTCGAGGTGTACGTCGGCGAGCGCGGGGACCAGCGTGACGTCCACGACGTTGCCTGCCTCGCCCGGCGGGAGGCCCGCGGGCCGCGCGACGTGCACGAGGTCGGCCGCGCTGCGGACGATCCCCTCGCCGAGGAGGAAGCCGTGCACGAGGTCCTCGTCGTCGCCGGGCGTGCGGAGCAGCACGGTCGCGGCGGTGCCCGCGAACCGCAGCTCGAGCGGCGCCTCGACCGCGACGTCGTCCGGGCCCTCGCGGTCCGGGGCCCCGCCGCGCCCCGCCCCAACCGCGACGTGACGGACGGGCACCGACGCGACGGCCCCGGGCCCCGACCCCGCCCGGACCGAGGTCGGCGGCTCCGGCGGAAGGGGCGGTCCGGCGGCGGTCATGGCGCGATGATGCCATCGAACCCCCGGTGACACCGGGCCTCTCGGGGAATCACGAGCGGCCGACGGGGCGGAGACCGGGGGCCCCCGGGCCTCGCCTGCCCCCCGGCATGCCGCGCGCCGGGCCTTGCGTCCCCCCCCGGGGCTCCGCCCCCCCGGGTACGGCGACGCCTCCCCCGGTCCGATCCCAGGGAGAGCCCCCCCGGTCGAGACGCCTCCGGCGAGGGTGCGCCCCATCGTGGACGCGCTACGCTAGGCGACCGTCCCGAGGACTGTCATGACGCCGACCGCCCCCCCCGCGCTCCCGCCCGACGCCGCCGCGGCCGTCGAGCGCGCGCTCGCGGCGCACCAGGGCCGACCGGGGGCCCTGCTCCCGATCCTCCATGCCGTGCAGGACGCGCTCGGGTACGTGCCGCCGGACGCGCTCCCGCGGATCGCGCACGCGCTCAACCTCTCGCGCGCGGACGTGCACGGCGTCGTGACCTTCTATCACGACTTCCGTGACGCCCCGCCCGGCCGGCACGTCGTGAAGCTGTGCCGCGCGGAGGCGTGCCAGGCCGTCGGGTCCGACGAGCTCGTGGCGGACGTGTGCGCGCGGTTCGGCACCGAGCTGGGGCACACGCGCGCCGACGGCGCGGTGACGCTCGAGCCGGTCTACTGCCTCGGCAACTGCGCGCTCGGGCCGTCCGCGATGGTGGACGGCGAGCTGCGCGGGCGCGTGACCGCGTCCGGCCTCGCGGCGGAGCTCCCCGACGTGCCCGCGGCGCGGCCGGGAGGTGCGTCGTGAGCGCGGCGCCCGTGCGCGTCTACGTCCCCCGCGACGCGGCGGCCCGCTCGCTCGGCGCCGACGCGGTCGCGCGCGCGCTCGAGGCGGAGGCCGCGCGGCGCGGCACGCCGGTCACGATCGTGCGCAACGGCTCGCGCGGGATGTTGTGGCTCGAGCCGCTCGTCGAGGTCGAGACGGCCGCCGGTCGCGTGGGCTACGGGCCCGTGCGCGCGGCCGACGTGCCCGGGCTCCTCGCGCAGGGGATGCTCACCGGCGGGACGCACCCGCTCCGCATCGGGCGGCCCGAGGCGCACCCGTTCCTCGCGCGGCAGCAGCGGCTCGTGTTCGCGCGGTGCGGCGTGACGGACCCCCTCGACCTCGCGGCGTACGAGGCCCACGGCGGCCTCGCCGGCCTGCGGGCGGCGCTCGGGAAGAGCGGCGCGCAGGTCGTCGAGGAGGTCACGACGTCGGGGCTGCGCGGCCGCGGCGGCGCGGGCTTCCCGACGGGCATCAAGTGGAAGACCGTCCTCGACACGCCGGCGGCGCAGAAGTACGTGGTCTGCAACGCCGACGAGGGCGACTCCGGCACGTTCTCCGACCGCATGGTGATGGAGGGCGACCCGTACCTGCTGCTCGAGGGCATGGCCATCGCGGGCGTCGCGCTCGGCGCGACGGTCGGGTGGATCTACCTGCGGTCGGAGTACCCGGACGCGGAGCGCGTGCTGACGGAGGCGATCGCGCGCGCGCGCGCCGCGGGCCTCCTCGGGCCGCGCGTGCTCGGCAGCGACCGCGCGTTCGACGTCGAGCTGCGCCGCGGCGCGGGGGCGTACGTGTGCGGCGAGGAGACCGCGCTCCTCGAGAGCCTCGAGGGCAAGCGCGGCATCGTGCGCTACCGGCCGCCGGTCCCCGCGGTGGCGGGCCTGTGGGGCAAGCCGACGGCGCTGAACAACGTGGTCACCCTCGCGTCGGTGCCGTGGATCCTCGCGCACGGCGGCGCGGCGTACCGCGCGCTCGGCACCGGCCGCTCCCGCGGCACGCTGCCGTTCCAGCTCGCGGGCAACGTGAAGCACGGCGGCCTCGTGGAGGCGCCGTTCGGCCTCACGCTGCGGCAGCTGATCGAGGACTTCGGCGGCGGGACGCGCTCGGGCCTGGCCGTGAAGGCGGTCCAGGTGGGCGGCCCGCTCGGCGCCTACCTCCCCGAGGCCGACCTCGACGTCCCCCTCGACTACGAGGCGCTCACGACGAAGGAGGCGATCCTCGGCCACGGCGGCGTGGTCGTCTTCGACGAGACGTGCGACATGGCGGCGCTCGCGCGCTACGCCATGGAGTTCTGCGCCGTCGAGTCGTGCGGCAAGTGCACGCCCTGCCGCATCGGCTCGACGCGCGGCGTCGAGGTCATCGACCGGATCGTCGCGGGGACCCAGCGGGCGAAGAACGTCGCGCTGCTCGAGGACCTCTGCGAGACGCTCACCCACGCGTCGCTCTGCGCGCTCGGCGGCCTCACGCCGCTGCCCGTGAAGAGCGCGCTCAAGCACTTCCCCGAGGACTTCGGGCTCGAGCACGCGGCCGCCGCGCGCCCGGGCGCCGGGAGGCCCTGACCCATGCGCTGCGCCGACGAACACGACCTCGGGACCCCCGCCCGCAAGGACGGCAAGCCCGTCACGCTCGAGGTGGACGGCGTCCCCGTCACGGTGCCCGAGGGCACCAGCGTGATGCGCGCGGCCGCCGAGGCCGGCGTCGCCGTGCCGAAGCTGTGCGCCACCGATTCCCTCGAGGCCTTCGGCTCGTGCCGCCTGTGCCTCGTCGAGGTGGAGGGCCGCCGCGGCTACCCGGCCTCCTGCACGACCCTCGTCGCGCCGGGCATGAAGGTGCGCACGCAGTCGAAGAAGCTCGCCGAGCTGCGCCGCGGGGTCATGGAGCTCTACATCTCCGACCACCCGCTCGACTGCCTCACGTGCCCCGCGAACGGCCACTGCGAGCTGCAGGACATGGCCGGCGCGGTCGGCCTGCGCGAGGTGCGCTACGGCACGACGGGCGCGAACCACCTCGAGCAGGAGAAGGACGCGTCGAACCCGTACTTCACGTTCGACCCCACGAAGTGCATCGTCTGCTCGCGGTGCGTCCGCGCGTGCGACGAGGTGCAGGGCACGTTCGCGCTGACCATCGAGGGCCGCGGCTTCGGCTCGCAGGTCTCGGCCGGCGGCACGCCCTTCATGGACAGCGAGTGCGTGTCGTGCGGCGCCTGCGTGCAGGCCTGCCCCACCTCGACGCTGATGGAGAAGTCGCTGATCGAGCACGGGCAGCCCGACCACAGCGTCGTCACGACGTGCGCGTACTGCGGCGTCGGCTGCTCGTTCCGCGCGGAGATGCAGGGCGCCGAGGTGGTCCGCATGGTGCCCAACGCCGACGGCGGGGCCAACCACGGCCACTCGTGCGTGAAGGGCCGCTTCGCGTGGGGCTACGCCACCCACCCCGACCGCATCACGAAGCCCATGATCCGGCGCTCCATCGACGACCCGTGGCGCGAGGTCTCGTGGGACGAGGCGGTCGCCCACGCCGCCTCGGAGTTCAAGCGGATCCAGGCCGCCCACGGCCCGGGCTCGGTCGGCGGCATCACGTCGTCGCGCTGCACGAACGAGGAGACCTACCTCGTCCAGAAGCTCGTGCGCGCCGCCTTCGGCAACAACAACGTCGACACCTGCGCCCGCGTCTGCCACTCGCCCACGGGCTACGGCCTCAAGCAGACGCTCGGCGAGTCGGCCGGCACCCAGGACTTCGACTCCGTCGAGGACGCCGACGTCGTCCTGCTGATCGGCGCCAACCCGACCGACGCCCACCCGGTGTTCGCGTCGCAGATGAAGCAGCGCCTCCGCGAGGGCGCGCAGCTGATCGTCGTGGACCCCCGCGTGATCGACCTCGTGCGGACGCCGCACGTCGAGGCGGCGGTGCACGTCCAGCTCCGGCCCGGCACGAACGTCGCCGTCGCGAACGCCCTCGCCCACGTCGTGGTGACCGAGGGGCTCGCGAAGGAGGACTTCGTCCGCGCCCGCTGCGAGGCCCCGGCCTACGAGGCGTGGAAGGCCTTCATCTCGCGCCCCGAGCACTCCCCCGAGGCGCTGGCCGAGGTCATCGGCGTGCCCGCCGAGACGCTGCGGCGCGCCGCGCGGATCTACGCGGGCGCGCGCAACGCGGCGATCTACTACGGCCTCGGCGTGACCGAGCACAGCCAGGGCTCGACGATGGTCATCGCCATCGCGAACCTCGCCATGGTGACCGGCAACCTCGGCCGCCGCGGCGTCGGCGTGAACCCCCTGCGCGGCCAGAACAACGTGCAGGGCTCGTGCGACATGGGCTCGTTCCCCCACGAGCTGCCCGGCTACCGCCACGTCTCCGACCCGGCGGTGCGCGCGCTCTTCGAGGGCGCGTGGGGCGTCCGGCTCCACCCCGAGCCGGGCCTGCGCATCCCCAACATGTTCGACGCGGCCCTCGACGGCAGCTTCAAGGGCCTCTACGTCCAGGGCGAGGACATCGCCCAGTCCGACCCGGACACCGAGCACGTCCAGGCGGCGCTCCGCTCCATGGAGTGCATCGTCGTCCAGGACCTGTTCATGAACGAGACGGCGCGGTTCGCGCACGTCTTCCTGCCGGGCTCGAGCTTCCTCGAGAAGGACGGCACGTTCACCAACGCCGAGCGCCGCATCTCGCGCGTGCGCAAGGTCATGCCGCCCCGCGCGGGCCTCGCCGACTGGGAGGCCACCGTCGCGCTGTCCGAGGCGCTGGGCTACCCCATGCGGTACGCCCACCCGTCCGAGATCATGGACGAGATCGCGCGCCTGACGCCCACGTTCCACGGCGTCTCGTACGAGAAGCTCGACCGGCTCGGCAGCGTGCAGTGGCCGTGCAACGAGGCGGCGCCCGAGGGCACGCCCGTCATGCACGTCGACGCGTTCGTCCGCGGCAAGGGCAAGTTCCTGCTGACGGCCTACGTCCCGACGCCCGAGCGCACGACCGCGCGGTTCCCGCTGATCCTGACGACGGGCCGCATCCTCTCGCAGTACAACGTCGGCGCCCAGACGCGCCGCACGGAGAACTCGCGCTGGCACGAGGAGGACGTCCTCGAGATCCACCCGCACGACGCGGAGCAGCGCGGGATCCGCGACGGCGACCGCGTGAGCGTCACGAGCCGCGCGGGCGAGACGGTCCTGCGCGCGCGCGTCGCCGAGCGCATGCAGCCCGGCGTCGTCTACACGACGTTCCACCACCCGATGTCCGGCGCCAACGTCGTGACCACCGAGAACTCGGACTGGGCGACGAACTGCCCCGAGTACAAGGTGACCGCCGTGCAGGTGGCGCTCGCGTCGAGCCCCGCCGAGTGGCAGGCGCGGTTCGCCGAGTTCCTCGAGCACCAGGCGTCGCTGCTCCCGGGCGCGGCGCCCGCGCCCGCCCCCGCGCCCACCGCGAGCCGGTGACCGCCATGGAACCGCTGAAGCTCGTCAAGATGGCCAACGAGATCGCGGCGTTCTTCGCCGCCGAGCCCGACCCGAAGGTCGCGGCCGAGGGCGTCGCCTCCCACCTCCGGCGCTTCTGGGACCCCCGCATGCGCGCCCAGCTGCTCACGTGGGTCGACGAGCACGCCGGCGCGGGCCTCGTGCCCCTCGCCCTCGAGGCCGTCCGCGCCAAGCGCGCCGACCTGGCGCCGCGCTGACGGCGGCCGGGCCTCGCGTCCCCCGATGTCGTCCGCGCCGCCGGAGCCCCGCGGCCCGTCGGCGGCGCGCGGCGCCGTCGCGTCGTTGCTCTCGGCGGCGCTGTTCGGCGTCAGCGCGCCGCTCGCCAAGCGGCTCCTCCCCGACGCCGGCCCGCTCTCGATCGCGGGCACGCTCTACCTCGCGGGCGGGCTGGGGCTCGTCGCCCTGACGCCGCTCCTCGCGTCGCTCCGCGGCCGCCCCGAGGCGCCGCTCGACCGCCGCGACCTGCCGACGCTCGCCGGCGTCGTGCTCCTCGGCGGCGTGCTGGCGCCCGTGCTGCTCCTCGTGGGGCTCGCGCGCGTGTCGGGCGTCGTCGGCTCGCTGCTGCTCAACCTCGAGGCGCCGCTGACCGTCGTCGTCGCGGTGGCGGCCTTCGGCGAGCACCTCGGCCGCCGGGGCCTCGCGTGCCTCGCGCTCGTGCTCGCCGGCGCCGCCACGCTCACCCTCGACCCGTCCGGCGGCGCGACCGACCCGCTCGGCGTCCTGGCCGTCGGCGGCGCGTGCCTCCTCTGGGCCGTCGACAACAACCTCACGCAGCGTCTGTCGGGCAAGGACCCCGTCGCGATCACCCGCGCCAAGTGCCTCGTCGCCGGCGCGACCAACGTCGCGCTCGCCGTGGGGCTCGGGCACGCGCTCCCCGGCGTCGGCGCCGCCGCCGCGGCCTCGCTCGTCGGCGTGCTCGCGTACGGCGTGGGGCTCGTCCTCGCGACCCTCGGCATGCGCGCGCTCGGCGCCGCCCGCCACGCCGTCCTGTTCGCCTCCGCGCCGTTCGTCGGCGCGCTCGCCGCGGTCCCCGTCCTCGGCGAGACGCCGCGGGCCCTCGACGTGGTCGGCATGGGCCTGATGGCCGCGGGCGTCGCCGTGCTCCTCCGCGAGCGGCACGACCACGCGCACCCCCACGAGGCCCTCGAGCACGACCACCTCCACGTCCACGACGACCACCATCGCCACGACCACGCCCCCGACGACCCGCCCGGCGTCCCCCACGCGCACCGCCACCGCCACGCGCCGATCGTCCACGCGCACGCGCACGTCCCCGACGCGCACCACCGCCACGACCACCCGGCGTGAGGTCAGCGCGGCGCTTGCGCCGGCAGGCTCCGGGGCAGCGCCACCGTGAACCGCGTCCCGGCCTCCGGCGACGACGTGAAGCCGACGCGTCCGTGCAGGTAGTGCTCCGTGAGCAGCCGCACGCTGTACGTGCCGATCCCGCGCCCCTCGCCCTTGGTCGAGAAGCTGCGCTGGAACACCTGCGGCTGGTGCTCCGGCGGGATCACGCCGCCGTTGTGGCACCACAGCTCGCAGCCGTCGTCGGTCGCGCGCGCGCCGATCACGACGACCTCGCCCGGCGCCGACGCCTCGAGGGCGTTCTTGACGAGGTTGCCGAGCACCCGCCCGACGACCGCCGGGTCCGTCGTGAGCGCGACGTCGTCGGTCCCCGGCGCCACCTCGAGGCGCCGGCCCTCGGCGACCGGATGGTGCGCGTAGAGCTGCCGCGCGTCCTCGAGCAGCCGGCGCGTCCCCGTGAGCACGCGCTCGACCACCAGCTCGCCCTGCTCCGCCGAGAGCAGCATCTGCTGGCACTTGATCTCGTTGACGAGCTGCGTCGCCGACGACAGCAGGTCGTGGCGGAACTCCCGGCACGCGTCGGGGTCGGCGACGATCAGCCCGGCGATCCCCGAGACGCCGCCCGCGGTGTTCAGGATGTCGTGGAAGAACGTGCGCTCGAGGACCGCGCGGCGCTTCGCGTCGCTCACGTCGTCGAGCACCATCAGCGCGTACTCCCGGCCGCCCCAGCGGAAGGGCGTGGCCGTGGCCCGCAGGTCGAGCGCGTCGCCGCGCCGCGTCCCGATCCGGCACTCCTCCGTCGCGGGCCGCCCGTGCAGCGCCTCGAGCAGCGCGTTCACCGCGCCGCACGTGCGGCACGCGCGGCCGGTCCCGCACCCCGACGGCGCGTCGGCCACGTTGCGGCACGCCAGCACCTCGCCGGGCCGCCGCCCGAGCACGGGCGTCGTCCCGTACGCCGCCGCGACGCGCTGCGCCGCCGCGTTCGCGAAGATCACCTGCCGCTGCGCGTCGAGCACGAGGATCAGCGACGGGATCGCGTCGAGCACCGCGGCGAGCGGGCCGTCGGCCACGAACGCGAGGGCCTCCGCGCGCACGGCATCGTCGTCGCGGCGCGCCGCGGGCGCGTGGAACGTGCGCGGGTTCGCCTCGGCGGTCGCCATGCCCCCCCATCGGCCGTCCGCGCGCGCCGCTCAAGCCGCGCGGAGCGGACGGGATCGGTCCTTGCAACGCCTCCGTCGCGCCGGGCCGCGGGAGGCCCCGCCGGGACGCGGGCCCCGACCCACGGGTACGCGAGGCCCGGTCCGTGGCGTCGATCCGCGGGGCCCGCTAGGCTGCGGCCATGGCGAAGCTCTACTTCCGCTACGGCACCGTCGGCAGCGCCAAGACGCTCAACCTGCTCGCCGTCGCGCACAACTACGAGCGCCAGGGCAAGCGCGTGCTCGTCGCGAAGCCGGCGCTCGACGTCCGCGACGGCGCGCGCACCGTCGCCTCCCGCGCAGGGCTCTCCCGCGAGGCCGACCTCGTGCTCGGCCCCGACGCGACGCTGCCGGCCGCGCGCCTGCGCGGCGTGGACGCGCTCCTCGTGGACGAGGCGCAGTTCCTCTCCGAGGCCGTCGTCGACCGCCTGCGCGAGCGCACGCGGGTGCCCGGCGTGCCGGTGATCTGCTACGGGCTGCGGACCGACTTCCGCGGCCGCCTCTTCGAGGGCAGCCGGCGGCTGCTCGAGGTGGCCGACACGATCGAGGAGGTCAAGACGACGTGCGCCTCGTGCACGCGGAAGGCCGTGTTCAACCTCCGCCTCGCCGGCGGGCGCCCGACGACGCGCGGGCCGCGTGTCCGGCTCGGCGGCGACGGGACGTACCTGCCCGTGTGCTACGCGCACTACCGCGCCGCCACGGCGCGGGCCGCGCGTCGGGACGCGTGAGGCGACCGCCCTCGCGCGACGAGCGGGGCCCCGGGCGCCCCCGGGGCCCCGCTCAGAGGAGCGCCTTGCCCGCGGCCACGAGGAGCACGACGCCGAGGAGCACCTGGAGCGCGCGCGGCGGGATCTTCCGCGCGCCCGCGAACGACCCGACGGCCGCGCCCACGACGACGACGGCCGCGAGCGGCGCCAGCGTCGCGCCGTCGACGGGCGAGCGCGACCACCGCGCGGCGAGCCCCGCCAGCGAATTGAGCACGATGAACGCGCTCGAGATCGCGCCGGTCTCGCGCACCGTCGCCCAGCCGAGCAGCAGGAGGATCGGCGAGAGGAAGATGCCGCCGCCGATGCCGGTCGCGCCCGCGAGGAAGCCGAGCACCGCGCCGAGCAGCGGCGCCCCCACGACGAACACGGCGCCCTCGCGCGGCACCCCGAGGTCCGGAGGGCGCGAGAAGAGGAGGAGGCGCAGCGCGCCGAGGAGCAGCGCGCCGCCGAGCACCGCCTGCTCGACGTGGCCCGTGAGCTTCACCGACCCGCCGAGGTACGCGGCGGGGACGCTGGTGAGGAGGAACGGGAGCAGCAGCCGCAGCCGCAGATGGCCGGCGCCGCCGAAGTTCGCGAACGCGATCCCGGCCGCGAGGATGTTCAGCACGAGCACGGTCGTGACCAGCGGGCCCGTGGCGATGCCGACGAGGGTGAGGATCGCGAGGTAGATCGTGGCGCCGCCGTGGCCCACGCTCGTGTAGAGGAGCGCGCCGACGAAGAAGCAGGGGAGGACGACGGCGAGGTCCACGGGGCCGCCGACGATAGACGACGGCGCGGGGCCGTGCGACCTCGCGCCGTCGCGCGCCCGGGACCGCGAGGCCCGCCGGCCGCCGGGCCTCGCGGTCCCGGACCCTCGACCGCTACCTCGGACGGCGGTGCCAGAGCCGCCGCACGTGCCGGACGGTCTTGCGGAGGCGCCGCCCGAGCCGGACGACGGGCCCCGCGTCGAGCGCGCGATGGCTGCGCGCGACGAGCCGCTCGACGGCGGCCTGGACGTCGGGCGGGAGCGACCAGCCGACGTAGTGGGCCTCCCACACGACCTCGAGCTGCTTGCGGTTCAGCACCAGCCGGTCGATCGACCTCGGCAACGGCTCCGTCGTCGCGAAGCAGCGGGCCGCGCGGTCGAGCGCGCCGGCGCGGAGGAAGACGACGCGGGTGCGGACGCACTTCTCGCAGAGGCCGCAGTTCCCCGCGGCGGCGCGGTTCTCCCAGCAGACGCGGAGGTGCTCGAACAGGAGCGGTCCGAGGACGCCGGGGACCTTGTCCCAGCGCTCGAGCGACGGGTCGTCGTGGAGCACGCGGAGGCGGTCGCCGGACCAGAGCGGGTCGCTCTCCCAGTGCGAGCCCCAGCCGTGGGGCCAGGCCGTGGACCACGACGCCGGGATCACGAGGGACCCGACGGTGGACGAGAGGGCGTGGCCCGCGGCGGCGAGGATCGAGCCGTGCTCGCGGTCCCACGAGAGGCGGCGCAGGACGGGGTGGCGGCGGATCGACGTGCGGAGGACGATCGCGCGGCGACCCGTCGCGGCCGCGACGGCGTGGAGCGAGCGGGCGAAGGCGTCCATCCGCGCGTCGTCGTCGAGCGCGACGTCGAAGCCGTGGAGCGCGACGAGGACGTCGCGCCGGTGGGGGCTGTGGTGGAGCGTGTGGAACGAGTCGATCCCGCCGCTGAAGCACTGGGCGCCCTCGGCGCGCGGCGGCCCGGCGTCGGGACGGGCCTCGACGCCGGCGAGCGGGTCCGGGCCGTCGTAGCCCCACCACCGGCGGAAGAGCGCGCCGAGCCGGCGCGCGTTCGCGAGCCAGGTCGCGCTCGGCGGCTCCTCGAGGCGGAGGCGGACGCGGCGCTCGAGCGCCGCGAGGAGGAACGGTCCGGCGAACGCCTCGACGGCGGGCGCGACCTCGGCGTCGGACGACTCGAAGAAGACCGGGACGCCGGCGACGGTGGCCTCGACGCGGTCGCGGCCGTCGACGACGCGGCGCGTCGCCCGTCCCACCACGAGGTCGCGCCGGCCGCCGATGCCCATGACCGCAGCGTACCGGCGCCGCGCGGCCGCGACGACCCCGGGACGGCACGCCCCGAGGGCCGTCCGCGGGGCCCCCCGCGTAGCATCGCGACGGACCCGAGGTGCCCGATGCTCCGTCGATGCCTGCTCGCGCTCCCGATCCTCGTGCTCGCCTCCGCGGCCCGCGCGGCGGACGCGCCGGCGACGCCCGAGGCCCCGCTCGTGCCGCACCTCGCGCGGTTCGGCGCGGGCGAGGGGCCCTCGGCGATCGAGGGCGGGTTCCGGCTGCTCGACGCGGCGCGGACGCCCGGCCAGTCCAACGCGGTCGGGTTCGACCTCGCGACGCCGGGCCTGTTCGCGCGCCGCACGCTCACGGCGCGGATGAAGGTCGCCGAGGGCGGCGACGGCGGCGCGTTCCTGTTCCTCGACACGAAGGCCTTCGGGACCCGAGGCCCGGCCCCCTTCGTGCTGGAGTGGACGTCGCCGAACCTCGCGGGCGCGTTCGCGGTCGCGTTCGACGTCCACAACCCCCCGAGCGAGGAGACGTTCACGCCGTGGGGAAACTACGAGAACCGCCCCCAGCGCGAGGTCTCGCTGCACTTCGACGGCCGCGAGGTGGTCAAGCGCGTGGCGCCCGTCGAGTTCCGCGGCGTCGACGCGGAGGTGACGGTCGACGTGCGGCACGTCGCGGGCGGCGCGGAGGTGACCGTGACGGTCGCCGGCGCGACGGTGTACGACCGGACCTTCGTCGCGGGGCTCGCGCCGTTCGAGGCGCGCCTGGCCGTCGGCGCGGGGACGCGCGCGGACGCGACGACGACGTTCGACGTCACGGGCCTGCGCTTCGAGGCGTCGGAGCCCACGACGGCGCCGCGTCCGCCGCTCCACGTCGAGGTGTTCCACCACGTGCGGACCGACCACCGGAAGACGGCCCACGAGGCGGAGGTCGACCTCCCGCCGGCGACGTGGGCCTTCGGGCGCGTGCTGCTCACGCTCGACCTGCACGACGCGGGCGACGCGTGGGACGAGTGGGACCGCAACGGCGAGGTGTCGGTCGTCGACGACGCGGGACGGAAGCTCGGGATCGTCCCGTTCATCACGTCGTACCGCACGCCGTGCCACTGGGTCGTGGACGTGACGGACTTCCGGCCCCTGCTCGCGGGCCGGCGGCGGTTCGAGATCGCGGCCGGCACGAACTTCTACAAGGGTCGCGGCTACCTCATGAGCGTCGCGCTCGACTTCCACCCGGGCACGCCGGGGCGCGTCGCGAGCGAGGTGGTGCCGCTGTGGGTGGGGACGGCGCAGTACCGCTCCGCGGAGAACCACTTCCGCGACTTCTTCGAGCCGAGGCCCGTCACGCTCGGCGCGGACGTGGTGGCCGCGCGGTTCCGCTGCACGACCACGGGGCACTCGCAGGTCGGCGAGTTCACGCCGTCGAAGCGCGCGCTCGTCGTCGGCGCGCCCCCGGCGCCGGCGAGCGGCGCGCCGCCGGCCGAGGGCGCGGCGGCGGCCCGGTTCGAGGACACGCTCTGGAAGACGGACTGCTACCTCAACCCGAACCGCCCGCAGTTCGGCACGTGGCAGTTCTCCCGCGCCGGATGGGCGCCGGGCGACGTCGTGCGGCCGTGGGAGGTGGACCTGACGGCCGCGCTGCCCGCGGGGACGGCGGCGACGCTGCGGTACGTCCCCGAGCCCTACGCCTTTCCCGCCGACGAGAAGCCGCCGCCGGAGGGCGAGGTCGCGGCCGCCACGCACGTCGTGCGGGCGTACCTCGTCCTGTACCGCGCGCCCACGGGCCTCGTGGACGCACCGACGCTCCGGGTGACCGACGTCGTGGCGGACGGGAACGCGGCGCGTGCGGGCGTGAAGGCGGGCGACTACCTCTCGACCTACGACGGCAAGCCCGTCGCGACGACGGACGAGCTGCGCGCCGCCGTGAAGGCCGCGCAGACCGCGGGCCGCGAGGACGTGCCCGTCGTCCTCTACCGCGGCCCCGAGCGCCTCGAGCTCCGCCTCCGCCCCGGCCTCCTGGGCGTCCACCTCTCCTCCCGCTGACCCGAGCCAACGGGGTCGGAGTTCTTCGTCTCGCCGTCGACGCCGAAACAACGGGGTCGTAGCCCTTCGTCTCGCGGTCGGACCGGGGGATGGTGGAACCACGGGTTCGTAGCCCGTTGTCCCAGGTGGGACGAGGCGTCGGGGCCCGCGGGACGCGTGAGGCGCGGCGGGGGCGGGCCGGCGACGCGGCCCCGCCGTCGCTGGTAGGGTGCGGGCATGGCATCGAGCGCGCGCGGCTCCCGACTCGCCCCGCCCCGCGCCGGGCCTGGCGGTCCGTCGCCCCGCTGGGGTTGAGCGTCCCGACGACGCGCGGTGCGCGACATCCCCGCCGCCCTCGACGCGCCGCGCCCAGGCGGAGCGCTCGCATGACCCGACGCTCTCGGACGTGCTCCCTCGCCTCGCTCGCATGGACGCTCGTCGTGGCCGGCGGCTGCGCCGCACCGGCCCCGTCGGGCGGCGAGCTCCGCCGTCGGGCCCTGCACGACGCGTCCGCCCGCACCGGCGTCGAGGTGGCGCCCGACGCGCTGGGCGCGGCCGCCGCGCACGCGTTGGCCGCGGCGCCGCTCACCGACGCGAACGCCGTCCGGCTCGCGGTCCTCGCCAACCCGTCGGTCCGCGCGTCGCTCGCGCGGCTCGGGGTGACTCGGGCCGATCTCGTGCAGGCCGGCCTCGTCTCGAATCCGGTCTTCGCCGTGGACGCGCTCGACGTCTCGGGCCGCCCGGAGCTCGAGTTCGCGCTCGCGCAGCCGTTCGTCGACCTCTTCCTCCGGCCCCTGCGGACGCGCGTCGCGAGCGCCGAGCTCGCGGCGACGGAGGCCGCGGTCGCGCGCGACCTCGTCCACCTCGCGTTCGAGGTCCGGCGGGCGCTCGCCGAGGTGCGTGCCGCCGACCGCCTCGCCTCGCTGCGGCGCGACGCGCTCGCCACGGCGACGTCCGCCCGGGAGCTCGTCGAGCGGCTCCACGCCGCCGGGAACGTGACGGCCCCCGAGCGCACGCTCGTCGAGGACGCGGAGCTGCGTGCGCGGCTCGCGCTCCTCGACGCCGAGGCGGCGGCGGAGGAGGCCCGCGAGACGGTCGCGGCGCTGTTCGGCGACTCGCGGCCGCCGCCGGGGTTCGTCGTGCCCGACGGGTCGCGGGACGAACTCGCCCCCCTCGCCCTCGACGACGTCGAGGCACGCGCATGGCGCGCGAGCCTCGACGGCCGCGAGGCCGAGGCCCTCCTCGACGCCGCGGTCCACGGGCGGAGCCTCGCCGCGCGGCGCGCCGGCATGCGGACGTTCGAGCTCGGGGCGGTCGCACGCCAGGACGGGCCGGACGCCGCGTTCGGGGTGGGCCCCGCGGTGTCGTTCTCCGTGCCGATCTTCGACCACGGTCAGGCCGACGCGGCCCGGGCCGACGCGGTCATCGCGGTCCGGGCGGCCGAGCGGGACGCCCTGCGGTTGCGGGTCGAGTCCGCGGCGCGGCGGCTGCGCGGGCGCGCGCGCGCGACCGGCGAACGCGCCGCCCTGCTCCGCGACCGCTACCTCCCGCTCCGCGCGCGGTTCGTCCGCGAGACCCTCCAGCGCTACGAGGCGATGCAGCTCGGCGCGTTCGACGCCCTGACCGCGAAGCGCCACGAGCTCGACGCCCAGCAGGAGTACGTGGCGACGCTCCGCGCGGCTTGGCTCGCCCGCCTCGACCTCGAGGAGCTGCTCGCCGGGAGCCTCGCGGACGCGACGCCGCCGACCCCCGCGGGCACCCGGGCCTCGCCGTCCCAGGAAGGAGACTGACGTGCCGACCACGCGACGAGACTTCCTCGGGGCCGGGACCCTCGCGGCCGGCCTGATCGGGTGCGGGCTCCGGCCGGCCGTCGCGGCGCCGGGCGACGCGCCCGCGCCGGCCGGCGGCGGCGAGCCCGCGCCCCCGCGCCCCGTCGTCACGCCGGACGGCACCACCCTCGGTCACCGTCTCGTGGACGGCGTGAAGGTGATGCACCTCGTCGCGGAGGAGGTCGAGCACGAGTTCGCGCCCGGCCTCGTGGCCCGCTGCTGGGGCTACAACGGGCGGGTGCACGGCCCCACGATCGAGGCCGTCGAAGGCGACCGCCTGCGGGTCTACGTGACCAACCGCCTGCCGGCGCCGACCACCGTCCACTGGCACGGGCTCCACGTCGCGAACGGGTTCGACGGCGTCAGCGGGCTCACCCAGCCCGCGATCCCGCCGGGCGCGACGTTCGTCTACGAGCTGACGCTGACCCAGCACGGCACGTTCATGTACCACTCGCACCACGACGAGATGGTCCAGATGGCCATGGGACTGATGGGGATGTTCGTCGTGCACCCGCGCCGGCCGACGTCGCCCCCGCCCGACCGCGACTACGCCTACCTCCTGAGCGAGTGGGCCATCGACGCGGGGCTCCGCCGGCCCGACCCGAACGAGATGTCGGACTTCAACGTGCTCACCTTCAACGGCCGCGTGTTCCCCGGGACCACGCCGATGGTGGCACGGCGCGGCGAACGGGTGCGGATCCGCATCGGCAACCTGTCGGCGACGGACCACCACCCGATCCACGTCCACGGGCACAGCGTCGAGGTCGTGGCGACCGACGGCGGCGACGTCCCGGCGGCCGGGCGCTGGCCCGAGACGACCGTCCTTGTGCCGACCGGCAGCGTGCGCGTCCTCGAGTTCGTCGCGGACCATCCCGGCGACTGGGCGGTCCACTGCCACATGACCCACCACACGATGAACCAGATGGGCCACGGGCTGCCGAACCTGCTCGGCACCGACGCGGCGGCCTTCGACGCGGCCGTACGTCGTCACCTCGCGCCGGCCGGCGGCGCGGGTGCGCCCGCGGTCGAGCCGCTGCCGAACGCGATCCCGATGCTCGGCGCCGAAGGCCCCCACGGGTACGTGCCGATGGGCGGCATGTTCACCGTCCTCAAGGTGCGGGACGCGCTCGTCGGCGACGCCGACCCCGGCTGGTACGAGGCGCCTCCGGGGACGACCGCGGCGCCGGCGACCGCCGAGGCGCTCGCGCGCGACGGGATCGACCTCCGGGTCGTCCCGGCGCCCGACCGTCCGCCGGCGCCGAAGCCGGCCCCGCCGCCGTCGGGCCACGGTCACCACCACGGGGGAGGCTGACGCGGTGCGCGACTCCGACGACCAGGCCCCGCCGATCGCGGCGCTGCTCGAGCAACGCGAGCGGTTCGAGCGGTTCCTCCGACGCCGCGTGCGCTCGGCCGCGGACGCCGACGACGTGCTGCAGACCGCGTTCGCCAACGCGCTGAAGCGCGACCGGTGGCCCCGCGACCGCACGCGCGTCGTCGCCTGGTTCTACCGGGTGCTGCGACGGGCGCTCCTCGACCACGTCCGCCGCGAGGACGCGCGCGCGCGCGGCATCGCGCGCCGGGCCTCCACGGCGAAGCTCGGCGCGGAGACGGAGGACGCCCTCCGCTCGACGGTGTGCGCGTGCGTCGCGGGCCTGCTCCCGACGCTGCGCCCGGAGCAGGCGGACCTCCTGCGCCGGGTCGAGCTCGACGGGGACGCCGTGTCGACCGTGGCGCGGACGCTGGGGATCACCCCCGGCAACGCCGCGGTCCGGGTCCACCGCGCCCGGCGCGCCCTCGCCGCGCGGCTCGAGGACGTGTGCGGGGCCTGCACCACGCACGGATGCCTCCGCTGCACGTGCGCCGATCCGGGCCGTCCCCGAGGGGTGTAATCGATCGGACGGGTCGTGCGTCTGCGTGGGTGAGTCCCTCGGAGACCCCCATGCGCGCGACGATCGATCTCACCCCCTGCTGCGGCGGAACCCACGGCCCCGGGGCCCCCGGCGCCCCCCTCGTCCACCCGCCGCATCCCGCGCCCCCGGCCGCGCCCGCCGCCGGCCCCGCGGCCGCCGGGACCGTCTGGACGTGCCCGATGCACCCGGAGGTCTCGCAGGACCACCCGGGCGACTGCCCCAAGTGCGGGATGCACCTCGAACCCCGCGTCGCCACGCACGACGACGCGATCGTCGAGGACCTCGAGGCCGGGCGGATGCGCCGGCGGCTGCTCCTCGCCGCGACGCTGACGGCGCCGCTCGTCGTGCTCGGCATGGGCGCCCACGCGTTCGGCCTCGCGCACGCGCTCCCGGGCCCGGTCCGTCCGCTGACGGAGCTCCTCCTCGCGACGCCGGTGGTGTTCGGCGCGGGCTGGACCCTCCTGCGCCGCGGCTGGTACTCGCTGGTGCACCGCAGCCTGAACATGTTCACGCTGATCGCCATCGGGGTCCTCGTCGCGTACGGATTCAGCGCGGCCGTCACCCTCGCGCCGCGGATCGTCCCGGCGGCCTACCTCGGCGACGACGGCGTGCCCGGCGTCTACTTCGAGGCCGCGGCGGTGATCGTCACGCTGGTGCTCCTCGGGCAGGTGCTCGAGGCGTCGGCGAGGCGCCGGACCGGCGACGCGCTCCGTTCGCTCCTCTCGCTCGCGCCCACGTCGGCGCGACGCGTCGCGGACGACGGCACCGAGAGCGACGTGCCCCTCTCGACCCTCGCGCCGGGCGACCGCTTCCGCGTCCGCCCCGGGGAGCGCGTGGCCGTGGACGGCCTCGTGGTCGAGGGGGAGAGCGCGGTGGACGAGTCGATGCTCACGGGCGAGCCGCTCCCCGCGGGCAAGCGGGCCGGCGACCGCGTGGTCGGAGGCACCCTCAACGGCACCGGCTCCCTGGTGGCCCGCGCGACCGCCGTCGGGCTCGACACGGTGCTCTCGCGGATCGTCGCCCGGGTGGGCGAGGCCCAGCGCAGCCGCGCGCCGATCCAGGCGGTCGCCGACCGGGTCGTCACGTGGTTCGTGCCGGCGGTCCTCGTCCTCGCACTGGGGACGTTCCTCGCGTGGTGGGCGTGGGGACCGGCCCCCGCGCTCCCCCACGCCGTCGCCGCGGCCACCGCCGTCCTGATCGTCGCGTGCCCGTGCGCGCTCGGCCTGGCGACGCCGCTCTCCGTGATGGTCGGGATGGGGCGCGGCGCGCGCATGGGGCTGTTGTTCCGCGACGCCGAGGCCTTGCAGTCGCTCCGCGACGCCGACACGCTCCTCGTCGACAAGACCGGGACGCTGACCACCGGCAAGCCGAGCCTCGTCGAGACCTGGAGCCCGACCGGCGAGGAGACCGACGCGCTCCGCCTGGCGGCGGCGGTCGAGCGCGGCAGCGAGCACCCGCTCGCGGCGGCGGTGACGGCGGCGGCCGCGCGCCGCGGCCTCACGGCGGCGGGGGCGACCGACTTCCGCGCGACCCACGGCCGGGGCGTCGTCGGCACCGTCGAGGGGCGCCGCGTCGTCGTCGGCACCGACGCGTTCCTCGCCGAGCACGGGATCGACCCCAGCCCGCTCCGGGACCGCGCGGACGGGATGCGGCGCGCGGGCGCGACCGCCGTGTTCGTGGGGATCGACGCGCGGCCCGCCGCGGTCCTCGCGATCGGCGACACCGTGCGGTCCACGACCCCCGACGCGCTCGCCGCGCTGCGGCGCGACGGGGTCCGCGTCGTGATGGTGACGGGGGACGACCGCGTGACGGCCGACGCGATCGCGGCCGAGCTGGGCATCGACGAGGTCCACGCCGGCGTCCTCCCCGAGGAGAAGGCGGCGGTCGTCGCGCGCCAGCAGGCCCGGGGCCACCGGGTCGCGATGGTCGGGGACGGCGTCAACGACGCGCCCGCCCTCGCGCAGGCCGACGTCGGCCTCGCCATGGGGACGGGCACCGACATCGCGATCGAGAGCGCGGCCGTGACGCTCGTGAAGGGCGACCTCCGGGGCGTGGCCCGTGCGCGGCGCCTCAGCGCCGCGGCCGCGCGCAACGTGCGGCAGAACCTCGCGTTCGCGTTCGGCTACAACGCCCTCGCGCTCCCGCTCGCCGCCGGCGCGCTCCACCCGTCCCTCGGGTGGGTGATGAGCCCGGCGGTCGCCGCCGGCGCGATGACGCTCAGCTCGATCTCCGTGGTCCTGAACGCGCTCCGGCTCCGCTCGACGCGGCTGTGAGCGCTCCGCGCCCGGCGACCCCGGCGATCCCGTCGGCGCCCGTCCGAGGCCGACGTCGCGTCCCGAGCCGGCGCCGCAGCCGGATCGGGACACGACGACCCGGTTGCGGACCCGTCCGGTCCGGGCTAGGTTGCGTCCGTGCGGCGTCTCCTCCCCACGATCGTGACCCTCTGGGCGGTGGTCGGCCTCTGGGCGCCCGCGACGCCGGTGGTCCACGCGCACGAGGACGGCCATCGGGCCCACACGCACGGTCCGTCGCACGCGCGCACGACGCACACGCCGCTGCGCCCGACGGCGACGCGCTCGACCCCGCACGGGCCCGGCGAACGCGGGCCCCATGCGCACCGCGGCGGGGCCCACCGGCGCGGGCCCGCGCACCACGGGCGCGGGCACGCACACGCGCATAAGCACGCACACGGGCACCACGAGCACGGGCCCGCGCACCACGCGCCCACGCAGGCTTCCGCGACGAAGCCCGTGCACGGTGAGTCCCCGCGTACGCCGACGAGCGCCCCCGCGGCGCCCCGACGTGCGACGCAGGGTTCGCCGGCGCCCCGCCCGTCGGAGGCCCCCGGCGACGGCGATCCGACGACGCCCACGGACGAGTCCCACGTGCACGGCGAGGACCCGTCGGCCGCGCTCGCGCGCTCGCGCGGCGCCGTCACCGGGGCCGGGACCGTCCTCGCCTGCCCCGCGCTCGCGGCCCTCCCCGCGGCGTCCGGCCTGGACGCGCCGACGGACGCGCCCCGGGCCTCGCGTACCCGACGCGCCCGACCGCCCGATCCAGTTCGCGCGCTCGACGTCCTGATCGCCCTCGGCCGCCTGCAGGTCTAGACCGGACCTCCCCGTCCCGATCGTGCCGCCGCCTCGCGACCGCGAGGCCCGCCGCCGATCGCGTGCACGCCCGCCGCGCGACCGCGCCCCCGCGGTCGTCGCCGTCCCGGTCCCCGTCCGCGGCCCCGCCGCCGCCGACGTCCGCGCCCCACGGAGGAGGTCCCCATGCGTTCCCGTTCCCTCGCCCTGTCGTTCCCCGCCCTCGTCCTGCTCGCCGCGTGCGGTCCCGCCGCCCCGGCCCCCGCGCCGACGGCGGCGGCGCCCGCGATCACGAACCGCATCCCCCTCCCGCCCGAGGTCGTCGCGAACCTCGGCATCACGTTCGAGAAGGCCCGCCGAGGGCGGCTCGAGACCCGCCTCCGCGTGCCGGGACGCGTGGAGATCGCGCCGGAGGCACGGTTCGTCGTGCGGGCGCCGGCGCGCGGCCGCACCACGACGCGCGTGACGCGCTGGCAACGCGTCGCGAAGGGCGACGTCGTCGCCGAGGTGCTGTCGCCGGACCTGCGCACGGCCCAGGAGGCCCTCGCCGAGGCCGAGGCCGCGGTCACGCGGACGACCCTCGAGCTCGCCCGCACGCGCGCCGAGGGCCCGGCCCTCGCCGAGGTCGCGCGCGCGACCGCCACCGCGTGGACCGCCGCGCGCGACCGCGAGGCCGCCGCCCGCGAGAACCTGACCCAGGCCGAGGCGTTGGTACGCGAGGCCCGTGCGCGGATCGAGACGGTGTCCGCGCAGACGGACGGCGGAGGGCTGCCGGCGTCCGCGGTCTTCGCCGCGCGACGGGAGCACGTCGAGACGCAGGCGACGGCCCTCGACGCCGCGCGCCGCTGGGACGAGGCCCGGGACGCGATCGCGGCCCTGGCGCTCGAGCGCGCGCGCACGGCCGCGCGGGCCGAGGCCGTCGGCGCCGAGACCGAGCTCCTCGAGCAGCGGCGGCGGACGCTCGAGGGCAGCGTCCGCCAGCAGCTGCGCACGCTCGCGGTGCTCACGGGGTTCGGCGTGGCCGAGCTGGTCGCGCCCGCGCCGGACGGCCCCGCGTGGACCCGGATCGAGGCGGTCCCGATCCGCGCCCCCGCGGACGGGATCGTGGCCGACGTGCTCGTCTCGGAGGCCGAGTGGGTCGAGGCGAGCGCGCCCATGCTCCGCGTCGTGGACCCGAAGCGGATGGTGTTCCGGGGCGAGGTCCCCGAGGCGGACGTCGCCCGGATCCCGGCGGACGCCGAGGCGCGCATCGAGATCGGCTGCGCGGACTGCGCGCACGTCGAGAGCCGGCTCGGCGCCGCGCGGCCTCTCGCCGACCCGCGCACCCGCACCGTGCTCGTCGAGGCGCCGCTGCCGGGCGACGCCTCGGCTTGGCCGGACGGCGCGTCCGCGACGGCCGCCGTGCTGCTCGAGCGGAGCCCGTCGGAGGAGACGCTCGTCCCGACGGCGTGCGTCGTGTCGGACGAGCTCGAGATGCTCCTGTTCCGCCGCGACCCCGCGAAGCCGGACCAGGTCATCCGGACCGTGGCCGCGCTCGGGCGTCGGTCGGACGGGTGGGTCGAGGTGCTCGCCGACGTGGCGGAGGGCGACGAGGTCGTCCGCGCCGGGATCCACCAGCTCCGGCTGACCGGCAGCGGGAAGGCGCCCGCGAACGGCCACTTCCACGCCGACGGCACGTGGCACGAGGGGAAGGACTGACCCGTGCTCAACCGCCTCATCCGCTGGTCCCTCGAGAACCGCTGGCTGGTGCTGATCCTGGCGCTCGGCGTCGTCGTCGGCGCGGGCGTGCACCTGCGGCACATGCCCCTCGACGTCTTCCCGGAGCTCAACGCCCCCACCGTCACGGTGATGACGGAGGCCCCGGGCTTCGCGGCGGAGGAGGTCGAGCGCGCGGTCACGTTCCCCATCGAGAGCGCGCTCAACGGGCTCCCGGGCGTGCGGCGCGTGCGCTCGTCGTCGGCGACGAGCCTGTCGATCGTGTGGGCGGAGTTCGACTTCGGCGAGGACATCTACCGCGCGCGGCAGCTCATCGGGGAGAAGCTGGCCCAGGCGCGCGAGGCCCTCCCCGAGAACGTCCATCCGCCCGAGATGACGCCCGTGACCAGCATCACGGGCGAGGTGATGCTGCTCGCGCTCACCGCCACGGACGGCGGCGCGAGCCCGCTCGCGCTGCGCCGCGTCGCGGAGTTCGAGCTCCGCACGCGCCTCCTCGCCATCGGGGGCGTCGCGCAGGTGACCGCGCTCGGGGGCGCGCTCCCGGAGTTCCAGGTCCACGTCCGTCCGGACGACCTGCTGCGCCACGGCCTCTCGCTCGACGACGTCGCCGCCGCAGCGGCGGCCGCGCACGCCCCCGTGGGCGGCGGCTACCTCGCCGACGTGGGCGGGCGGGAGCTCCCGATCAGCCCGCTCACGCGCGCCGAGACCGTCGACGACATCGCGTCGACCGTCGTGGGCGAGTGGCGCGGCACGCCGGTGACCCTCGCGCGCGTGGCGGACGTGCGGGAGGGCGGCGCCCCGCGCCGCGGCACCGGGTCGGCGAACGGTCGCGAGGCGGTGATCCTCACGGTGCAGAAGAACCCGGGCGTGAACACGCTCGCACTCACCGAGGCGATCGACCGCGCCCTCGACGAGTTCGAGCGGTCCATGCCCGCGGGCATGCGGCTCGACCGCCACGTGTTCCGGCAGGCCGACTTCGTGCAGGTCGCGGTCCGCAACGTCCTCCACGCGCTCCGCGACGGCGTGATCTTCGTCGTGCTGATCCTCGTGCTGTTCCTGCTGAACTTCCGCACGACGTTCATCACGCTCACGGCGCTGCCCCTGTCGATCGGCGCCGCCCTCCTGATCCTCCACGCGTGGGGCGCGTCGATCAACGTGATGACGCTCGGCGGGCTCGGGGTGGCGATCGGGTCCCTCGTGGACGACGCGATCGTCGACGTCGAGAACGTCTTCCGCCGGCTGCGGCAGAACGCGGCGCTGCCGGCGGCCGAGCGCCGCCCCCCGCTCCAGGTCGTCTACGACGCCAGCGTGGAGGTTCGCTCCGCGATCCTCGTCGCGACGTCGATCATCGTCCTCGTCTTCGCCCCGCTCTTCCTCCTGTCGGGGGTCGAGGGACGGTTCTTCCGGCCCCTCGGCGCGTCGTACGTGATCAGCCTCGCGGCGTCGCTCGTCGTCGCGGTCACGGTCACGCCGGTCCTCTGCTACTGGCTGCTCGGGCGGGCGAAGGCGGTCGAGTCGGGCCGGGACGCGTGGCTCGTCCGCGTGCTCAAGCGGGGCTACGCGCGAGGGCTCGGGTGGGCGCTGCGCCGGAAGTCCCTCGTCGTCGCGGGCGCGCTCGCCGCCGTGGCCGGGTCCCTGCTGCTCGTCTCGACGTTCGGGTCGTCGTTCCTGCCGGAGTTCAACGAGGGCAGCGTCACGTTGTTCCTCAACACCCCCGCCGGCACGTCGCTCGTCGAGTCCGACCGGATCACGGGTCACGTCGAGACCCAGGTCGGGAGGCTCCCCGGCGTCGCGTCGGTCACGCGCCGCACCGGGCGCGCCGAGAACGACGAGCACGCCGAACCGGTGAGCGCGAGCGAGCTCGACGTCCGCCTGCGGCCCGGCGCGCGGGTCGAGGACGTGCACCGCGCGCTGGTCCGGCTCTTCGAGGCCACCCCGGGGCTCACGGCCCAGATCGGCGGCCCCATCGCGCACCGGCTCTCCCACATCCTCTCCGGCACGCCCGCCGCGGTGGCGATCAAGCTGTTCGGCGACGACCTCGCGACCCTGCGCGGCATGGCGAAGGACTGCGAGCGCGCGCTCGCGGGCCTGCCGGGGGTGCGCGACCTGGTCGCGAACCGCGAGATCCGCGCGGCGCACCTGCCGATCGCGTTCGACCGCGACGCCCTCGCGCGGCACGGCCTCACGCCGGCCGACGCCGCGCGGCAGGTCGAGACGGCGTTCCTCGGTCGGCACGTCGGCGTGATCCACCGGGGCGGCGCGCGCTCCGACGTCGTGCTCCGGCTCGGCGACGCGTGGCGCGACGACCCGGCGGACGTCGAGGCGTTCCTCCTGCGCGCGCCGTCGGGCGCGATGCTCCGCCTCTCGTCGGTGGCGGAGGTCCGCGAGGACGTCACCTCGGGCCTGATCGCCCGGGAGAACGTCAAGCGCAAGGCGGTCGTCTCGTGCAACGTCGCCGAGGGCCACAACCTCGGCGACCTGGTGGCCGAGATCCGTCGGCGCGTGGACCCGATCGTCGCCGCCCGTCCGGGGACCTTCGTCGAGTACGGCGGGCAGTTCGAGGCGCAGGCCGAGGCGAGCCACCGGATCCTGCTCTCGTCGCTGGCGGTGCTCGTCCTCGTCGTCGGCGTGCTGTTCGCCTCGCTCCGCGCCGTCCGCCCGGTGCTCCTCTGCCTCGTCAACCTCCCGCTCGCGCTGGTCGGCGGCGTCGCGGCGGTCTTCGTCGCGGACTCCCCGTCCGTGCTCGGGAACGCGGTCGCGCTGTTCCGCGGGGGCTACGTGCCGCCGGTCCTCTCCATCGCGTCGCTCGTCGGGTTCATCGGGCTCGCGGGCATCGCGATCCGCAACGGCCTCCTCCTCATCGACCACTACTACCACCTGATGGAACGCGAGGGCGTCCCGAAGGACGTCGCCGTCGTCCAGGGCTCGCTCGAGCGCCTCGTGCCGATCCTCATGACGGCGATCTCGTCCGCGCTCGCGCTCGTGCCGCTCGTCCTCGCGAAGGGCGAGATCGGGAGCGAGCTCCAGCACCCGCTCGCCGTCGTGATGCTCGGCGGGCTCGTCAGCAGCACCGTCCTCAACCTGTTCGTCGTCCCCGTCGGGTTCGCGCTGTTCGGCGGCGGCCCCCGCGCCGCCGTCACCGACCCCGTCGTCGTCTCCCGTCCCTGACCGTCCCCCGTCCCTGACCGTCCCCCGCGGAGTTCCCCCATGCGCTCCACCGTCCCCGCCCTCGTGCTCCTCGTCGCCCTCGCCGGTTGCGGCGACTCGACGAAGCCCGCCCCCGCCCCGACCCCGGCGGCGACACCGTCCGCGGCGACCCCGCCGACGGCCGCCGCGACGGACCACGGCGCCGCCGTGGACCTCGGTCGCCTGACCCTCGCCGGGCACGAGCTCGCCGTCGTCCGGCTGGGCGACGTCGTCCCCGGCAAGGAAGGCGCGTTCGAGGTCGCCCTCGTGAAGGCGCCGGCCGGCGTCACGGTCGCGACCGTCGGCCTGTACGCCTGGGTCGAGGGGCAGGAGGGCGGGCCGGCGAGCGCGCCCGCGAAGGCCACCGTCGAGGGGGGGAAGCTCCACGTCCACGTCACGCCCCGCGCCGACGCCCCGGCGCTGAAGCGCATCGTCCTGCGCGTCCGGTACGGCAGCGTGGACGAACGCGGCAGCCTGCCCCTCGACGGCCACGGCCACGAGCACGGCCCCACGCCGCACGAGGGCGTCGTCGCCGCGTTCCACGGGCCCGAGGGCGTCCTCGCCGGTCACCTCGAGCTCAAGCTGCACGACGACAAGGGCGACCTCGAGCTGTGGCTCGCGAAGGACGCCGCGATCACGGCGCCCTTCGACCTGCCGCTCGCGGCCACGGTCCGCGTGCAGTTCGTCGACGTCGGCCAACGCGTCGTCGAGCTCCGGGTCCGGAACGCGGCGAAGAACGAGGACGAGGCGGGCGTCGCGAACGTCCGCGACGGCCGGACGAACTACTTCATCTTCCCCGGCGACACCGGCGCGGACGCCGCCTGGCTGGTCGGCGCCCAGTTCGCCTCGATCGTGAAGGTCTCCTTCGAGGCGGACGGTCGCACGTACACCTCCGAGGAGTTCATGCTCGTCCCCCACACACACGCCGACGGCCACGGCCACAAGTAGCCCGCCCCCGCCCCCCCGGCATCCGGAACGACGGGGTCGTGGCCCGTCGTTCCGCGACGCCGGGGGCGACACCGGAACGAGGGCGTCGTCGACGTCTGTTCCGGCGTCGGCGATCGACCGGAAGCTCCCGTCGCCGGAGGGAGGCCTTCCCGGCCGACGGCGGGCCCGCGGTCGCGGCCGTAGGCCTGCCGCGTCGGCAACAGGCCTACGGCTTCGGGAGGAGGCCTACTTCTTCGGCAACAGGATCGTGAAGACGAACCGGAAGCCGACGCCCTCCGCGCCGCCCTCGGGCGACTCCGCCCAGTACCGCACGCCGCCCGTGAGGCTCACGGGCAGGCGGCCCAGCTTCACCAGCTTGCCCACCGTGAAGTTGACCGGGACCGACCACGCCTCGGCCTCCCAGTCGTACGTGGACTCGGTGTTCACGCCGAACGTCCACGCGTCCTTCGTCGTGTACGACAGGAACGGCTGCACGAACGTCGCGTTCACGTCGGCCCGGTCCTCGTCGCCCGCGAACGACCACAGGTGGTTCGCGAGCAGGCCGACCGTCCAGCCGCACTTCTGCGTCAGCACGACGAACGTCGGGCCCGCGGCCCACTTGCCGCCGCCGAGCCGGTCCTCCGACGCGGTCGGGAACAGGATCGCGGGGCCCGCGCCCCAGATGATCCCGCCCGCCGTCGGCTCCTTCGGCGAGAAGAACGCGCTCTGCAGGATGTCGCCGAGGCCCGACGCGCCGTCGTCGCCCGGGAACATGTCCTGCTGGCTGATGATCGGGACGATGGTGCGCGAGATGAGGTTCCACGAGCAGTTCAGCGTGATCGGGATCACGGGCTGGATGTTCACGCGCACGACGGACCCGTCGTCGTCCGGGCCGTAGCCCTCGTCGTAGTTGAACTGGATCGGGATGCTGATGAGCGCGGCGACCGGGTTCGAGAGCTTCTTCGCGAGGTCCTCGGCCCCTCCGCCCTCCGCGCCCGCCTCCGGCGCGCCCTCCGCGCCGCCGGTCCGCACCGCGTCGGCGCGCCCGTCGTCCCACGGGCGCGCGCCGGAGGGTCCGGCGTCCGCCGCGCCGGGCGCGGGCGGCATCGGCGAGGCCGCGCGTTCGAACAGGTCGAGCGCGCCGCGCGCGTCGTCGGCGCGGACGGGCGGGGCGAACGCCGCCAGCGCGGCGACGCAGACGAGGAAAGGAGCAGCGGTGGAGATGGCCATGGGGACCTCCGTCGGGCGCCGGTTCCGGCGCGCCCACGCACGAGATCCTATGCCCGGCGTCCCGCGGCCCCCCATGGGTGCGCGCACGAAGTCCGACGCTGCGCAATCCGGATCGTGCGGCGGACGGACGACCCGCGGGGACCGCGAGGCCCGGCGGCCGGCGCGTCGGCGCCCCTCCGGGAACGAAAGGGCGCGGCGGGGAAGCCCCCGCCGCGCCGCGACCGACGTCAGGGAAGCGCGGTCACTTCGCCGGCGTGTACCAGATCGGCGAGGTGTAGGCCCGCTCCTGGAGCGTCATCACGGTGCCCGGCAGCGGCTTGTTGCCGAACCGCTTGGCGTCGTACGCCGTCCAGCGCGGGGTCGGGATCTCGAGCACGCGCGCGTAGTAGAAAGCGGACTGCTTCGGGTCGAACGCCGGGTCCTTCCACACGGTGATCAGCTCGGGGTCGCCGATCGTGTTGGTCCAGACCGCGTTCGCGACGTCCACGGTGTTCCCGACGGGCGGGAGCTTGCCGTCGGCGCCGGGCTGGCGCTTGTCGGCGTCGCCCCACACCACGTCGTAGACCTTCTCCTGGAGCTCGCCCTTCGCGTCCATCCAGCCCTTGACGATCTGGATGCGGTCGAGGTTCGCCCCGATCGGGTCGCGCAGGGCCGCCACGAGGAACGTCGGGGCCTTGCCCTCCGCGGCGCCGGCGAGGTCGCCGCCCATCGGGACGCCCTTCGTGTAGCCCGCGACGGCGGGGTTGCGCGTGCGCGCGTCGGCGGGCTCGAAGTCCCAGCCGCCGAAGAACCGGACCACCATGCGGGGGCCCGTCGTGGCGTAGGTCTCGCGGCGCTGCATCGCGTCGAAGACGGCCTCGCGGGTGTTCTCCGTGGCCCACACGGCGCCGTACCCGGCCGACGACACCTCCCAGTCCATGATCTTCACGCCGGTCTTCGGGTTGTCGACGAACTTGGCGAGCATGCGCTCCGGGCTCGGCTCCTGCGGCGTCGTCTTCCCGAAGAAGTTCTCCTCCTCGGCGGACGACATGCCCGTGTGGGTGTCGGTGCCCGAGATCAGGCCGAACTTGTAGGGGTTGACGCCGAGGATCGACTCGAGCTTGAGGCCGTTCTTCAGCGCGCTGCGGGCGTACTCGAACTCGAGCATCTCCTTCGTCTTCGCGACGCTGCCGTCGAGGTTGCCCTTGTCCCAGCGCTCGAAGTTCGCGAACTCGTCGTTCGGCGACAGGAAGGGGTGGGCCTCGCCGTCCCCCTTCGTCTGCGTCACCTCGTAGAGCCGCTCCCACTTCTGGCGGGTCTCGGCGTACGCGCGGTCGAGCTTCTTCCCGAACGACTCGACCACCGGGAACATGAGGCCGTTGCTCAGGTTGCCGTTGTGGGCGATCGCGAGCACCTCGGTCCCCGTCTTCGCCTCGGTCGCGGCCATCCACTTCCAGAGGTCCTCGGGGTTGTCGCTGCCGAACGGCTTGTAGACCGTGAACGGCTCGACGAGGCGCGCCTGCGCGCCGTTGCCGCGGAAGACCACGTTGCGGTGGAGGTTGTTGCCGCCCGTGTTCGACGTCCACTCGAAGCCGATGAACGCGGTGAAGCGGCCGGGCTCGTTGGCCTCCTCGGCGGCGTCGATCGTCTCGTGCCACGCGGTGCGGTAGCCCTTCGTGCCCGGGAAGTACATCAGCTCCTTCGGGAACGTGCCCTGCGAGAACGACACGATGATCTCGATCGCGGCGTCGGCGCCCTTGCCGGCCTGGATCAGGTCGTACCACTTGCGACCCGTCGCGTTCGCGAGGACCTCGGGCTTGCCGGCGAACAGCGCCGGGAAGAAGCCCATGTTGTCGGAGTGGTCGGAGACCACGAGCCAGTCGAGGGGCCGGGACAGCTTGGCCCGCTGGCCGCCGGAGGCGGAGACCTCCTCGCCGCGGGCGTAGCGGTACGCGTCCTTCGGCGACAGGCGGCACCCGAAGGCGCCCGCGTCCATGGAGTAGCCCGTGTGGACGTGCTGGTCGCCGAACAGCGGCCGCGTGGGGAAGCTGCGCCCGACGTAGGGCGAGTACGGGACCTTGGCGGAGTGCCCCTTCTCCATCGCCTCCTTGTCGGGCGGGCAGCAGGGGTGTCCGGCCTCCTCGTCCGCGGTCGCGGGCGAAGCCGACGCCCCGAACGAGCACGCGGCGAGCGCCGCGGCCCAGAGCCATCTCGTGTTCATGTGTCCGTCTCCCAGTACGAGGTTTCCGAACCGAACCTGTCCGACGACGCCGCTACCGCAGCGTCCACCCGAGCATCAAGAACCCGGTCGCGGCCACCCAGCTGCCGGCGACCCGGACCACGATCCGCGCCGCGCGGGCACGCAGCACGGCCACCTGGCCCGCGACGATCGACGCGAGCACGAACACCGTGCACGCGACCCCGACGAGCGCCGCGCGCCCGCCGACCACGGGACCGAGCTCGCGCCCGTTGCCGAGCCCGAGCGCGACCCCCGCCACCACCGCGGCGCCGACCACCGCGGCCCGGGGCCACGGCCGGTCGGACGCCACCAGCACGCCGAGCAGCGCCGTCAGCGCGGCGCCCGAGGCCGGCGGGGGCGGCGGCAGGGGCGTCGCCGCGCCGAGCGCCATGCCCGCGAGCCACGCGACCGGCAGCGCGAGGACCACCTGCCGGCCGGTCCCCGGCCCCCGCAGCCCTCCGAGCAGCGCCACGGCGAGGGCCGGGAGCAGGTCGGAGACCACCACGAGCGGGTGGGCCAGGCCGTCGTAGAACGGGCCGAAGCCCGTGTTCACGAGGTGCGCGTGCGCCTCGCGCGCGGTCGCGAGCAGCAGCGCGGCGGCGAGGAGGCAGGCGGCGCGCCTCACGTGACCGCGCCCCAGAGGAACCACGCCCCCGCCGCGGCGACGCCCGCGCCGGCCACGCGCAGGGCCGCGCGCCCCGCCGGCCACCGGTGGACGAGGCCCATCGCGATGCCGACCGCGTGCAGGAGGCCCGTCGAGACGACGAAGCCGACGCTGTACGCGAAGCCGTCGGCGCCCGCCGGGAGCTCGGTGCCGTGCGCGTGCCCGTGGAACACCGCGAACGCGCCGACGAGCACCGCCGCGACGGCGAGCGGCGGCCGCCACTCGGCGAGCACCGCGGCCCCGAGGACGATCGCCGACGCCGCGATGCCGATCTCGGCGCCCGGCAGCGCCACGCCGAGCAGGCCCAGCATCCCTCCGAACGCCATCACCATCGGGAACGTCACCGGCAGCAGCCAGACCGCCGGCGCGCCGAGCTGCGCGCCCCACAGGCCGACCGCCACCATGGCGAGCACGTGGTCGAGCCCCGAGACGGGGTGCCCCGCGCCCGCCAGGAAGCTCGCGGCCTCGCCGCCGCGCGCGTGCGCGAGGACCGTCAGCGGGCCGAGCCAGGCGAGGCCGGGCGGAGGCGGGAGGAGCGGGGTCACGCGAGGCCTCCGAGGAGGGCCACGGTGCGGTCGATGACGAAGTACGCGCCCAGCGTGCCGATCGCGTACCCGGGGATCCGCGTCGCGAACCGCGGCCAGACGAGCTCGAGCTGACGGAACGAGCGCAGCAGCGCGAGGACCAGCGCGATGAAGGCCACCTGCCCGACCTCGACGCCCACGTTGAACGCGAGGAGCGCCCACGGGAGGTCGGCGCGCGGCAGCCCGGTGTCGGACAGCGCCGCGGAGAACCCGAAGCCGTGCAGCAGCCCGAACGCGAACGCCACCACCCACGGGTGCCGCAGCGTGAGGCTCGTGCCCCCCCGCCACTTCCGCACGATCTCGGGGCCGAGGAACAGGATGCTGAGGGCGATCGCCGCGTTCAGCGGGGCCGCGGGCGCGCTCGCGAGCCCGAGCGTCGCGACGGCCAGCGTGATCGAGTGCGCGACGGTGAACGCGGTCACGGTCTTCAGCAGCATCCCGCGCCCGTCCACCAGCAGCAGCAGCCCGAGGACGAACAGCAGGTGGTCCGGGCCGAACAGGATGTGCTCGACGCCGAGCCCGAGGAAGCCGACGAACACCTCGCCGCGGCCCTGCGCCTGCGGCACGGTGGCGGACGGCTGCTGCGGCGTCAGCCGCTTCGTCCACGACGTCCCGTCGGCGTGCGCGACCCGCACGATCACGTCCGTCATCGTCGAGTCGAGCCCGCGGATCCGGAGCGCGCCCCCCCGCAGGCCGGGCGCGCGGAGCGTCCACGTCTGCACCGCCGCGCCGGGCGGCTTGCGCGTGGCCATGGGCGACGTCGCGCGCGAGCCCTCGGGGAACTCCGGGACGAGGTCGAGTCGCGCCTCCCCGACCATGGGCGTCTTCCAGAGCACGTCGTACTCGCCCGGGGCCGTCTCGCGCAGCTCGAGGTACGCGGGGCGCAGCTCGTGCGCCGACGCGACCGAGGTCAGCGCCACGAGCGCCACGACGACGACGAGGGCGGCCCGCGTCACGGCTTGCCCCCCTCGCCGACCCCCGGCATCGCCACCCACGGCCGCGCGGCGTCGTCGAGCACGACGTCGTATTTCTCGTGCAGCCGCGCGAAGAAGCGCGCGCGGTCGTCGCGCTGCCGCTCGTCGCGCCAGCGCTCGGCCACGCGCGCCCGGGCCTCGTCGAACGGCACGGGCCGGCCCTCCGTGCGCGCCGTCACCTTCACGACGTGTTGGCCGTACCCGGACTCGACGGGCCCCTGCCAGCTCCCGACGGGCAGCGCCGCCAGCGCGTCGGCGAACGCCGCGCCGAACTGCGCCGCGACGTCCTCGCGGGTCACCTCGCGCTGCTCGGCGTCCACGAGGATCGGGTCGCCGAGGTCGAACGGGCTCCCGCCCGCCTCGAGCCGGGCGCGGGCCGCCACCGCCTCCGCGCGGTGGGCGTCGGTGAAGAAGACGTGCGTGAACGTCGTCCGGCTCGCGCCGCTGAACCACGCCGGCCGGGCCGCGTGGAGCGCCCGGAGCTCGGCCTCGGTGGGCTCCGCGAGCCGCGACGTGTCCGCGAGCACGAAGTCGACCTTCTGCGCGAGCCGGCGTCGGACGTACACGTCGTCCTCGTCGAGCCCCATCTCGCGGGCCTCGCGCGCGAGCAGCTGCTCCTGCAGGTGCTCGGTCACCAGCCGCCGCATCTCGTCGTCGGTCGGCTCCCGCAGCCACTGCCGCGTCCACGTCTCCTTCAGCCACTTCACGTCCGCGTCCGTCACGCGGACCACGGGGCGCGCGGCCGCGCGCCCGGATCGCTCCCCCGCCCAGCCGTACACCGCGAACAGCGCGGCGCCGAGCAGCAGGAAGTGCACGAGCGGCTCGGACACGATCCGCGCGACGACGCCCCGACCGGGTCGGGTCGGCGGGACGGCGGCGGGCGGCGGCTCGGACGTCACGGCGACCAGACCCCGGGTTCGGATGTCGATGATCCTAGGTCGAGCGGACTCCGATGGCCCCGGCGAGCGGCACCCGCCCTGCGCAATCTGGATCCCGCGGGGCGGGCCCCTGCGGACGGACCCCGAGACCGATCCGGTCCGCCTCGGGGAGCGACCCCCCGCGTCGGGACCGCGAGGCCCGGCGGCCGCCGGGCCTCGCGGTCCGAAGGCCACGACCGCCGCCGCGTCGGCGCCCGTCGGCGCGCGCGCGCGGGATCAGGACGGCGGGCCCCAGAGCACCCACGCCGCCCAGTAGAAGGGGTGCTTCCACCGCGGCTGCGACCGCACGAACGCCTGGGCCTGCCGCAGCGCCTCCGCCGTCGGGAGCGCCGCCGTCCCGGCGGACGGCTTCGGGTTCCACAGCTCGTAGAACTTCGTCATGAGCGCGCGGGTGGCGTCGTCGTCCACCTTCCACAACGAGCAGACGACGCGGGGCGCGCCCGCGAACATGAACGCGCGCGTGAGGCCCACGAGGCCCTCGCCCTCGACGATCTTGCCCTTGCCCGTCTCGCACGCCGACAGGACCACGAGGTCCGCGGCGACGTGGGTGCGGAAGACCTCGAGCGCGGTGAGGAGCCCGTCGTCGCCGGCCGAGGGCGTGAGCGCGAGGGAGGAGAACGCGGGCCGGTCCGGGTCGACGAGGCCGTGGCACGCGAGGTGGAGCGCGCGCCAGCGGGGCCGCGCGGCGAGCGTCGCGAGGAGGGACGGCTCGGTGGCATCGGGCCCGAGCAGGACGCGGGTGCCCAGCGCGGTCGCCTCGACGGCGGTCCCGGGCAGGCGCACGAGCCGCAGCCCGCCGCGACCGACGGCGCCGGCCGAACGCGCGCCCTCGTCGTACGCGGGGTCGCCGAGGGCGAGGACGCCCTCGCCGCGCAGACCCTCGTCGCGCCGGAGGAACGCGTGGGCGGTGCCCGACGGCGCGTACGCGACGGTCCGGTCGGCGAGCAGCGCGGCGAACGGGACGTAGGCGAGCGCGCCGGCCGGCGACACGAGCACGCGCGTGACCGCGGGCGGGAGCGCGAGGGGCGCGACGACCTGCGCGGCGAGCGAGGCGAGGCCGGCGGCGGGGTCCGTCGACGCGTCGTCGAGCGCGAGCCCCTCCACGGTCTCGACGATCCTCGCCGTGGGCCCGAGGCCGACGATCCGCGCCTCCGTCGGCGTGACGACGAGCGCGAGGGCGTCGCCCTCGAGGAGCGCGTACGAGACGAACGCGTCGCCGGCGGCGAGGGTGCCCTGCAGCGCCGCGAGCCCGACCGTCTGCGGGTAGAGCAGGTCGGCGCCGGCCTTCGCCTCGCGCTGGATGCGCGACACCGCCGCCGACAGCCGCAGCCGGGCCGACTCGACCTCGGCCTTCGCCGCGCGCGCGGCCGCGCGGTCGCCGGCGTCGGACGCGCGGCGGAGCGCCTCGAGCGCCAGGCCCTCGGCGGCGCGCGCGTCCGCTTCCTCCGCGCGGAGGGGCGCAGGGACCGCGGCCGCCCAGAGGGTCTCGCGGGCCTCGAGGCCCTCGAGGAGCGCACCCGCGCGCCCGCTCTCGAGGAAGTGGAAGAGCGCGCCGGCGTCGCCCGCGGCGACGGCCGCGCGCGCGCCGACCGTGCTCGCGAGCGCGAGGGTCCTGCGGCCGCCGACGCCCTCCTCGGCGCCGAGGCCCCGCGTGACGAGCGCGCCGGCCTCGAGGGAGCGGCGGGCGAGGGCCATGGCGTCGGCGGACGCGCCCTCGCTCGCGCGCACGCGCGCGAGGAACGCGAGGGTCGCGGCCGTCTCGCGCCGGTCGCCGAGCGCCTCCAGCGCCGCGAGCGCGTCCTCGAACGCCGCGCGGGCCGCCGGGAGGTCGCCCGCGGCCTCGTGCGCGAGGCCCGCGGCCTGCCGCGCCTGCGCGACGCCGGACGGGTCGTGCAGCGCCTCGAAGGCGGCGCGCGAGCGCTCGATCGACGCGAGCGCCTCGGCGTGCCGGCCGAGCGCGGTGAGCGCGTACCCCAGGAACCGCCGCGTGGCGGCCGCGGCGGTGCGGTCGCCGCGCGCCTCCTGGCCCGGCAGCTCCTGCTCGTACGTCGCGAGCGCGGCCGCCGCCTCCCCCTCGTCGAGGGCGCGGCCCGCCGCGTTCATCCGCGCGATCGACGCCCCCACCTCGTCGCCGCACGCGCGGAACAGCTCGAGGGCGCGGGCCTCGAGCGCGTGCGCCTGCGCCTCGTCGTCGAGATCCGACGCGAGGGAGGCCCGTGCGAGCAGGACCCCGGCGACGTCGCGCCGGCGGCCCATGGCCGCGTACTCGGCCTCCACCTGCTCGAGGCCGGTGATCGCCCGCGCGAGGTCGCCGCGGCGCCGGAGCACCAGGGCGATGTTGAAGGAGGAGGCGGCCGCGTCCGCGCGGTTGCCCATGGCGACCTGGAGGTCGCGACCGGCGCGGTGCGCGGCGAGGGCCTCGTCGAACTGCCCGAACGCCGCGTGCACGAGCCCGAGGTTGCTCACCGCGCTGGCGATGTTCACGCGCTCCCCCAGCGCGGTCTGCGCGGCGCGCGCGGCCTCGAGGTTCGCGAGCGCCTCCGGGTAGTACCCCGCGCGGTACTGGGCCGATCCGAGCCGGGCGAGGACGCCGGCGATGGTCCTCGCGTCGCCCCGCGCCTCCGCCTCGGCGCGCGCGGTCACGAGCACCTCCAGGGCCTCCGCGTACCGCCCCGCCTCGGCGAGCGTGTCGCCGAGGTCCGCGCGGGCGCGGACCGCGGCGTCGAGGCGGCCCGCGGCGACGTGCGCGCGCCGGACCTCCTCGAAGAGCGCGAGCGCGCGGTCGAGCCGGCCCGTCGCGAGGTACGCCCCGGCCGCCGCGGCGCGGGCGCTCGCGGCCGCGGGGCTGCCGTCGTCGGGCGCGAGGGCCGCGAGCACCGGCTCGAGCGTCGCGAGCGCCTTCTCGGGCTCGCCGAGCCGCGTCCAGTGCTCCGCGAGGACCGCGCGCGCCGAGGTCACGCCCGCGGCGTCGCCCGCGCGCTCGTAGGCGGCCACCGCGCGCTCGATCGTGGCCCGCGCCTCGACCAGCCGGCCGCCCGTGCTCGCGACCGACGCCGCCTCGAGCAACGTGGACGCGAGCGCGGCCTGCTCCGGCGCGCCGCCCGCCGCCGCGAGCGCCTCGTGGAGCGCCACGGCGCCCGCGAACGCCTCCGCGGCCTTCCCCCCGTCGCCGAGCCGCGTGTGGAGCGCGCCGAGCAACCCGAGGTACGACGCCTCGCCCGCGCGGTCGCCCGCCGTCCGCGCGGCCGCGCCGGCCGCCTCGACGAGGGCCACCGCCGCGACGCCCTCGCCGCGCGTCGAGAGCACGTCCACGAGCGCGGCGCGCGCCGCGAACGCGCCGTCCGCGTCGTGCGCGGCCTCGCGGGCCGCGACCGCCCGCTCGTACGCCGCCCGCGCCGCGGCGAGGTCGCCCGTCTCGAGGGACGCGCCGGCCGTCTCCTCGAGGACGGCCGCCGCGACCGCCGGGTCGCCGAGCGCGTCCGCCTCCTTCGCCGCGCGCTGCAGCACGACGAGGGCCTTCTCGGGCTCCTTCGTCGCGCGCAGCACGCTGCCGAGCCGCACCCGCGCGAGCACGAGCCCGGCGGGGTCGCCGCCTCCCTCGAGGGCCGCGACGGCGCGCTCGAGGTCCGTCACCGCGCGCGCGGGCTGCCCCGCGCGCACGCGCGCGACCGCGCGACCCGACAGGACGCCGGCGACCCACGCCGCGTCGCCGGACGCCTCCGCGACGGGGAGCACGCGGTCGAACGTCGCGACGGCCGCGTCGAACCGCCCGAGCTCGCTCTCCACCGAGCCGAGCATCGTCGCGAGCCGCTCGGGCCCGCCGAACGCGTCGAGCGCGCCCGGCGCGTCGGCCACCGCCGCGAGCGCGGCTTCGATCGCCGCGGCCGCCGCCGGCAGGTCGCCCATCTCCCGCGAGCAGTCGCCCACGAGCGTCGAGGCCACCACGAACGCGGCGCGGTTGCCCCGCCGCTCCGCGACCTCGCGCTGGCGCGTCCACGCCGCCCGCGCGGCGTCGAGGCGTCGCGCCGCGTAGGCCGCCTTGGCCGCCTCGTCGAGCGCCGCGCCCTCCCGCGCGAGCCAGCCGAGCCGCCCCGCCGCCTCGGCCGCCGCGAGGAACGCCGGTTCCGCCGCGTCGAGCGCGGCGAGGAGCCGGTGCCCGAACCCGCGCCCCATCTCGAGGCGGACGCCGAGGACGTCCACGATCGGGTCCGCGCCCCGTTCGCCCGCGGCCTCGAGCGCGACGTCGCCCCGCTGCCCCGAGAGCGCCGCGCTCATGCGCTCGAACCGCGCCCGCCGCGCCGGGTCGTCCGCCACGCCGCGCCGCGACGCGACGTACGCGGGGAGCGCCTCGACGTCCGCGCGCGGCGCCGCCTTCGCGAACGCCTCCGCCGCGTCGGCGCGACCCTTCGCGAGCACGAGGTCGGCCACGACCCACGGGTCCGGCGTGTCGCTCGCCGCGAGCGCGCGCAGCGCCGCGTCGTCGCGCGCGTCGAACGCCGCCACCACGCGCGCGGCGACCGCGCCCGCGTCCGGCGCGGTCGGCGGCGGCGCCGGCATCGGCACCGGCGGCGCCGGCGCGGAAGCCGGCGCAGGAGGCGCCGCGGGAGGCGGGGCGTCCGCCGCGAACGCGGCGCCGTGCGCGACGAGCGCGCCCAGGAGCACCGACCTCGACCACCTCATACGCGACCTCCGGCCCGTCGGGACCGCGGGGCCCGGGGCACGACGCTCCGGCACGCCCCGTGGCGCGGGAGTGTACGCCCGCGAGGCGGGGGTCGGTGCACCGGGAGGCAACTCCGACGGGTCGGCACGACTCCTAGGCGGAGCGCGACGCCGGGCGTTTCGTCCCGTCGCGCACGGAGCCCGCCATGCCCCCCCGCACCCGCCTCGCCCCCCGCACGGCCCCCGTGCTCCTCCTGGCGCTCGCGCTCGCCGGTTGCGGCGGCGCGGGCGGGAGCGGCGGCGGCGCGCCGCTCGCCCCGCCGGTCCCCGTCGTCGTGGAGGCTCCCGCGGTCCCCGCGATCGAGGGCTACGTGGTCGGGGGCAGCGTCCGACAGGACGCCTCGAACCTCTCCATCGGCGACAACGACCTCGGCGAGACGCTCGTCGGGTTCGTCGCGTTCGACCTGACCGGCCTCGGCGCCGTGACCGACGCGATCCTCCACCTCGAGGCCGGCAACTCCGTCGGCGACCCCTTCGCCCTGGGCGACTTCGTCCTCGACCACGTCGACGCCGGGGCCGCGCTCGACGCCGGCGACGTCGCCGGCGGCACGCTCGCCGCCGCGATCCTCACGTTCCCGAGCGCGCCCTCGTGGGACCTCGACGTCGCCGAGTGGGTGCGGGCGGACCTCCTCGCGGGCCGCACCACCTCCACGTTCCGGATCCGCCTCGAGGCCGCGACCGACGGGGACGCCGCGAACGACTTCGCGCGCATCGTCTCGAGCCACCACGTGCTCGACGCGCTCCACCCGCGCCTCACCGTCACGCACGTGCCGTGAACGGCGGCGCGGTCGGGCGCGCGGGACCGCGAGGCCCGGCGGCCGCCGGGCCTCGCGTGCCGTCGAGCGGGCCTCGCGTCCCGGGGTCCGTCGCGACACCCCGTCGGCGCGCGGTCGGGCGCGGGAGGTCGCGAACCCGTGGCGGTCGCGGACCCGGGACCGCGTGAGGGAGGGCGGAGACGCGCGCGGCGGGCGGTCGCGCGACGTCGGGAAGGGTGCGGGAGGAACGAGGAATGCCGGGCCCCACCGTGCGCGTGACGTGCCTCCACGGCCTCGGTCACCAGGAGAGCGACGCGGAGGTCTGGCAGCCGCGGTGGGAGGCGGCCGTGCGCCGCGCGCTCGCGGACGCGGGCGATCCGCGGCCCGTCGAGTTCGACTTCCCGCGCTACGACGACCTGTTCGCGGACCGCCCGGTGCCGCTCGACGAGGTGCTCGCGGCGCTCGGCGAGATGCTGGGCAGCGGCATCGTCCACGGATGGTTCGGCAAGGGCCGCGCGCGGGGGATGTTCGACCTGCCCGAGGGGCTGCGGTGGACGGCGGGGATGGTCGTCCTGTGGGCGCGCGACGCGGCCCTGCGGCGCGCGACGCGGCAGGTGGTCGCGGACGCCGTCGCCGCGCACCGCCCCGACCTGATCGTCGCGCACAGCCTCGGCTCGTTGATCGCGTACGACGCCCTGACCGACGCGGCGACGTCGGGCGGGGCCGGCGGCGCCGTCCTCCTGACGATCGGGTCGCAGGTCGGCAACGCCTTCGTGCGGAACGAGTTCGGCGGCTACCTGACGATGCCGGCGGTGCGGCGCTGGGTCAACGTGTTCAACCCCGAGGACCCGGTGCTGACGGCGCGGATCCGCGTCGTGGACGATCGCTTCGTGGAGCGCAGCGAGCGCCTCGCGACCGGCCACGACGCCGTGGGCTACCTCGCGTCGGAGGCGGCGGCGGAGACGGTCTTCCGCCCGCTCGCGGAGGACGGCGCCCGCGCGTTCGCCCCGCCCGGGGCGGCGCCGCCCCCCGCGCGCCGCGCGCGCGCGACGCCGGGCCCGCGTCGGGCGCCGGACCGGCGCGCGCTGCTCGTCGGCATCGACCGCTACCCGCGGGAGGCCGACCGTCTCCGCGGGTGCGTGAACGACGCGTTCCTGATGAGCTCGGTGCTGCAGGAGTCGGGGTTCCCCGCGGAGGGCATCCGGCTGCTGCTCGACGAGCGCGCGACGGCGGCGGCGCTGCGCGAACGGCTGGCGTGGCTGCTCGACGACGCGCGGCCCGGCGACGAACGCTGCTTCTTCTACAGCGGCCACGGCGCGCAGGTCCCGGCGTACGGCCCGGACGAGGTCGTGGACAGCGTCGACGAGGTGCTCGTCACCCACGACTTCGACTGGTCCGACCCGCGCGGCACCGGCCTCGTGGACGACGACCTCTTCCGGCTCTACGCGCAGCTGCCGTACGACGCGCGGTTCGTGATGGTCCTCGACTGCTGCCACGCCGGCGGCCTGGCGCGCGGCGCGGGGCCCCGCGTGCGCGGCGTCACGCCGCCGGACGACGTGCGCCACCGCGCGCTGCGGTGGGACGCGGCGCGCGGCATCTGGGTCGAGCGCCGCTTCGCGGACCTCCTGCCGGCGCCCGGGAAGGCGCTCGCGAAGGGCAACCGTCGCTTCGTGGACCGGCTGACGCCCGGCGGGCCCGCCGTCGTGCGCCGGCTCGGCTGCGCGACGCGCCTGCGCCGGCAGCCGGACGCGACCTTCGAGCGGCTGAAGACCGAGCGCGGCCACCGCGGCCCGTACCTCCCGATGATCCTCGAGGCCTGCCGCGAGCACGAGCTCTCGTTCGAGTACGAGCACGGCGCGCAGAGCTTCGGCGCGTTCACGTTCACGCTCGCGCGGGTGCTGCGCGAGCGCCGCGGCGGCGCGCGACCGCTCACCTTCGAGGCGCTGGTGCAGGCGACCGACGACGAGCTCCGCGCGCTCCGGTTCGACCAGCACCCGCGGCTCACGGGCCCGACGGCGCTCCGCCGGGCCGCCGTCCCGTGGACCGGCGCGGGGCGCGTCGCCCGGCGCCGCTGATCCGCCCCCCCGACGCCGGCCCCGGAGACGGCCCGCGTCGCGCCCTCCCGTCTCCGCGAGGTGACCCATGGGATCGTGTGGCTGCGGCGGCCGGACCGCCGGCGAACCGGACGCGCGCGCGGCGGTCCGCCGGCTCTCGCGCGACGTGCAGGCGATCGCGGACGTGCTCGCGCGTTACGTCGAGGAGGCGGCGCTCGACGACCGCGCCGAGCGGGTCGCGCGCGCGGTCGCGCACGCGGCGCGGCTCGCGCGCATCGTGGGCGGCGCGCGCGTGCCGACGGGCGGGTTCCCCGAGTGCGCCCTCGTGGGCGACGACGACGAGTTCTTCTGCTCCGGCACGCTGATCCACCCGCGCGCCGTCCTCTCGGCCGCGCACTGCGTCGCGGGCGGCCCCCGCCCGACGCGCGTGCGCCTCGCCTGCGACACCGACGTGTCCGTCGGCACCGAGGAGGAGGTCCGCGTCGTGAAGGCCCGCGTGCACCCGCGCTACCGGCCCGACGGCGCCAACGACCTCTCGCTGCTCGTCCTCGAGCGCCCCGCGCGCACGGCGCCGGCGCGCCGCGTCTCGACGAAGGAGCTCGTCGCGGCCACGTCGGTGCACCTCGTCGGGTTCGGCTACGACGACCCCGAGGCGGCCCTCGGCTTCGGCACGAAGCGGCAGGTGAACGTGCCGATCGGCGCGATGCGCCGCAAGCCCGCCGAGACGCTCGCCGCGCTCGCGGACCGCCTCGAGTTCGACCCGGCCACGGAGTTCGTCGCGGGCCGCAAGGCGCTCGGCCGCGACTCGTGCAACGGCGACAGCGGCGGCCCCGCCTACGTGCGCGTCGGCGCGCGCTGGAAGCTGGCCGGCGTCACGTCGCGCGCCACCGCCGACGCGGTGCGGCCCTGCGGCGACGGGGGCGTGTACGGCCGCGTCGACGCGCACGCGCCCTGGATCGACCACGTCCTCGCGTCGCTGTGACGCGCCCGCGCCTCGGCGGACGGTCCGGGGCGGCGGACGGCGACCCGCGCGACCGCGAGGCCCGGCGGTCGGCGGGCCTCGCGGTCCCGGGAAGGGGAGGCGTCCGGCGACGATCGGCGGCCCCCACCGGTCGCGGTCGCCGGCGTCTGGTCCCGCCATTCCAGGACCGGCACCAAAGGGCGGGACCGGCGCGGGGGACCTGCGTCCGGCGACGGTCGCGCGCGCCGCACGGAGCGTGGACGACACGAAGGGCCCCGCCGCCCGCCGTGGGGTCCACGGTCGGGCGGCGGGGCCGGAGGGGCGCGGGGCCCCGGGCGTCACTTCACTTCGACGAGGACCTTCGCGATCTTGCCGGTGAAGCGCGACTTCGCCTCCGACCCGACCGCCTCGACCACGGGCGTGCCGAGGTCGATGCCGACGTCGGCCGTCTCGTCCGCCGAGAAGATCCCCGCCTGCGTGTGCGGGATCTTGCCCTCGGCGACCTTCTCGCCGTCGACGAACAGCGTGGCGGTGCCGCCCTTCCCGGGCCCCGGGCCGTCGTAGGCGAACTCCAGGCGGAGCCGGCGGGCGCCCGCCGCGAGCGCCGTCGTGCCCGTCACCGACGTCTGCTGCAGCCCGAGGAAGTTGTAGTGGTAGCCGGGCACGCCGTCCTTCACGTAGAGCGCCCAGCCGCCGAAGCGGCCGCCCTGCACGAGGATCGCGCCGTTGCCGCCGCCCTCGGGGACCTCGACGTCGGCCGTGAGGGTGACGGACCGGTTCTTCACGTTGATGAAGACGTTCTCGAGCATGCCGGTCATGCCCTCGCCGAGCGTCAGCGAGGTCCGCCCCGCCATGAGGTCCGGGCGGTCCACCATGCTGGCGATGGCCCGCTCGAACATGCGGTCGTCGATCGGGAGGACGTGGTTGCGCCCCGCCTCCTGCAGGAAGAGCGCCTGGAGCTCCTTCAGCTTCTCGGGCTTCGCCGCCGCGAGGTCGTTCACGAGGCTGAAGTCGTTCCGCACGTCGTAGAGCTCCCACACGTCCTCGAGGAGCGGCCGCCGCGGCGCGCGCTCCCACGGCGCGCGGTGGATCGTCCCGGCGAACCACCCGTCGTGGTAGATCGCGCGGTTGCCGGCGATCTCGAAGTACTGCGTGGTGTGGCGCTCGGGCGCCTTCGGCGCGTCGAACGAGTAGACGAGGCTCTTGCCGTCCATCGGGACCTGCGGGACGCCGTTGACCATCTTCGGCTCCGGCAGCTTCGCGGCCTCGAGGATCGTCGGCGCGACGTCGACGACGTGGCTGAACTGCGTGCGCAGCTCGCCGCGCGCCTTCATGCCCTTCGGCCAGTGGATCACGAGCCCGTTGCGCGTGCCGCCGAAGCTGCTCGCCACCTGCTTCGTCCACGTGAAGGGCGTGTCGAACGCGACGGCCCAGCCGGCCGCCATGTGCGGGTACGTCATCGGCCCGCCCCAGCGGTCCGCCACCTTCAGCATGTCCTCGACCCGCTCGGGGACGCCGTTGAAGTAGGTGTACTCGTTGAACATGCCGTTCTCGCCGCCCTCGGCGCTCGCGCCGTTGTCGCCGACGACGTAGAAGATCAGCGTGTCGTCGAGCGCCCCGAGGTCCTCGATGGTGCGGACGAGGCGGCCGACCTCGTCGTCGGCCATCTCCATGAACGCGGCGTAGACCTCGGCCTGGTGCGCGAAGAGCTTGCGCTCGTCGTCCGACAGGGCCGCCCAGTCCTTGATCGCCGCCGGCTTCGGCGCGAGCTTCGTCCCGGGCGGGACGACGCCCAGCGCGAGCTGCCGCGCGAGCGACTCCTCGCGCAGCTTGTCCCAGCCCTGGTCGAACCTGCCCTTCCAGCGCGCGATCCGGTCCGCGGGGACGTGGTGCGGCGCGTGGGTCGCGCCGGGCGCGTAGTACATGAAGAACGGCTTCTCGGGCGTCATCGCCTTCTGGTACCGCATCCAGGCGGTCGCCTTGTCCGTCATGTCGGTCAGGAAGTGGTAGCCCGGGTCACCGGACAGCTCGACCGGCGTCACGCCGTCGAAGATGTACGGCGCCCACTGGTTCGTCTCGCCGCCGATGAAGCCGTAGAACTTGTCGAAGCCCTGCCGGGTCGGCCAGCGGTTGAACGGGCCCGAGACGCTCGTCTCCCACGCCGCGGTCTCGTGCCACTTGCCGAACGCGCCGGTGCTGTAGCCGTTGAGCCGCAGCATCTCCGCGACGGGCGCCACGCTGGCGGGGATCTGGCCGGTGTTGCCCGGGAACCCGGTGGCCATCTCCGTGATGAACCCCATGTTCGCCATGTGGTGGTTGCGCCCGGACTTCAGCGCGGCGCGCGTCGGCGAGCAGAGGGCGGTCGTGTGGAAGTGGTTGTACGACACGCCGCCCTTCGCGAGCCGGTCGAGCGTCGGCGTCGGCACGGGGCCGCCGAACGCGCTCGCGGTCGCGAAGCCGACGTCGTCGAGCAGGACGATCAGCACGTTCGGCGCCCCGGCGGGCGCGTCCACGCGGAAGTGCGCCGGCGGCTTCACCTTGCGGACGTCGAGCTCGGTGTAGACCGGGCGCGGCGGCGCGGCCACCGGCAGCACGGTCCGGTCGAGCACCGGCGCGGGGTCGTCGGCGAGCACCGGACTCCCCCCGAGGACGGCGGCGACGCCGCAACCGAGGACCCATCGTTTCGCGCGCATCGTTCGTCTCCCGCGAGGCGTCCCCACCCGTCCGTCGCGGACTGCGACGATTCTCGCGGCGACGTCGCGACCAGTCTCGCACCACGGGCGCAGCCGGCCGCAAGGCGCCCGGCACGAGCGCGATTCGGATGTCGGCACGGATCGGTACGGATCCGCGACGCCGCCGCGGCGCACGCGTCGCCCCGCCGCGCGACCTCCTCGGGGCCTCGATCGGGCCCGCGGGCACGCGAGGCCCGCCGGCCGGCGGGCCTCGCGGTCCCGGAAGGGGGACGCGGACACGAAGGGACCCGCGACCACCGAGGTGGCCGCGGGTCCCGGAGCGACGAATGCGGTGCGCGATCAGCGCCAGCGGCGCCCGCCGCCACCGCCACCACCACCGCCGCCGCCACCGCCCCAGGTGCGGCCACCGCCGCTCCCGCCGCCACCGCCGTTCGCGCGGTAGTTGCTGTAGTTGCGGTTGTAGGCCGACGTGTCGAGCTGGCGCTGGGTCTCGTTCGCGCTGGCGGAGCGGTCCCAGGTGCTGGGCGGCTGCGCCATCTTCTGCGCCTGCGCCTGCGGCGTGGGCTTCTGCCAGCTGGGGTCCTCCCAGCCGCTGCCCGTGTTCTTCTGCCAGCCGCTGCTCGGGTCGTACTTGTAGACGTTGCCGTCGTGCCCCGCGTAGACGTTGCCGTTCGCGGTCTTGGCGACGCCGGTGTTGCCGGCCTCCCCCTGGTGGACGGCGCCCGCGCCGCCGCCGGACGTCTGCCACGCGCCGGTGGTGCCCCACGCGGTGCTCGCGTGCGCGGTGCGCGCCCACTGGTCGCCGTTCGTCACGGCCGACTGGCCCCACGAGCCGTACGGGGTGGACTGCTGGTACGTGGCGGCGCCGCGACCGGTGGTCGGGTTGTAGCCGCTCGCCGCCGCGACCGAGCCGTACGGGCCGTAGGCCGCCGCGCCGCGCGCCGTCGCGCCGGTCGCGGGGTTGTACGCGGCGACGGTGCCGGCGCCGGCGTAGGGACCGTAGACCCCCGCGCCGCGCGCGTACGTGCCCGTCGAGGGGTTGTAGCGCGCCTCGTAGCCCGCGCCGCCGTACGGGCCGTAGTAGGCCGCGCCGCGGACGTACGAGCCGTCGTAGTAGCTGTAGCGCGCGGCCGTGCCGTACGCGTAGTACGCCGGCGGGTAGTGCCACGCGGCGTACGGCGTCGCCCACCAGTTGCTGGCGGCCTGCTGGCCGACCCAGTAGCCCGCGCCGAACATGAGGAGGCCCGCGGCGACGTACGCCCCGGTGTAGCCGGCCGTGTACCCCGTGGTCACGGTCGTCGGCGACGACTGGTAGACGACCACGTAGGTGACGTTGTGGTACGGGCTCGTCGCCGGGATCGTGTAGATCGCGGCCGGCACCTTCACGCACACGGCCCACGGGCCGGTGGCGACGGCGGCCTCGAACCACACGCCGTCACGGCAGCAGTAGAAGCCGTTGCCGACCTGGAACACGACGTCGGTCGTGTTCTGGGCGACGCTGACGCCCTGGGCGCCCTCGACGGGCGCGAACTTCGGGGCGCCGTCGAACGTGACCACGATGGTCGTCTTCGCGCGGTCCACCTGCGCCGTCTTCGGGATGGAGGCCATCAGGACGGCCTCCTCCGCCTGCGGCGTGCCGGGCACGGACGCGAGGACGTCGGCCTTCGGGCTGTCGATCGGGATCTTCGCGAAGTCCGCGGGGAGCGTCTTCGTCGCGGCGGCCCAGGGCCCGCCGAGGCCCGGCGCCGAGAACCACCGGCCCGACGCGAGCAGGTAGTAGCTGCCCGACGACACGTCGAGGAACAGGTCGGAGTCGGTGTTGCGGACGTAGAACAGCGACGTCCCCGCGACCATCACCAGCTGGGGGTCGCCCGAGGTGATCACCAGCTCGGACGGCTGGTCCTTCACGAACACCGTCGGCATCACCGTCGGCAGGTGACCCGGCACGCTCTGCTTGACGCGCTTCCAGTTCTCGTCGTCGGGCAGGCGGTACAGGTCGTCGGGCAGCGTCTTCGCGGCGGTCCACGGGCCCTTCATCACGTCGGGCGCGGTGAGCCAGCTGCCCTCGTCGAGGAGGTACGTGCGGCCGCCCTTGGGGTCCATCACCACCGGCCAGTTCGTGTTCGTCGCGAACATCAGGCTCGAGCCCGGGATCGGCTTGAACTGGGGCGGGCCCATGAACACGACGAGGATCGCGGGGTGGTCGGCGTACAGGATCGGCGGCGGGTCGAGGTTGACCTCGACGGGCCGCTGCCTGTCCTTCGTCTGCTCGAGGCCGGCGAGCACCCGGTCGAGCGCCAGCTCCCACGTCTTGCTGGGGTCGGCGACCTTCGCGGCGACCGCGGTGCACGCGGCCACGTCGTCGGCCGACGCCGCCGGGAACCGGAGCGGGTCGTAGACGGGCGAGAAGACGAAGACCGAGCGGTCCTGCCAGTTCACGGTCGTCGAGGCCTGGCCCGTGAGGATCCCGTACACCGGGCCCTGGCGCCCGGCGGGCGTGACGGCGATCGCGGCGCGGAACCGCAGCGTCGTGTACCCCTCCCACGCCTCGATCTGCGGCTGGAAGACGGTCACCTGCCCGGCGTCCACGGTGTGGACGCGGGGCCAACCCGGATCCTCGGCGAACCCCTTCGAGCCGAACGCGAGCAACGCGGCGACGACGAGACAGGCGATGCGCATGACGACCTCCGACCGGGCGGGCGAGCGTGGCGGCCCGCGAATGAGCCCCGGGCCGACGGGCGTCGCCCGGTCCGGCGGATCGTAGCGACGGACTGCGGTCACGGGGACCTCCGTCGGGTGCGACCTGCGCATTTCGGATCGGCCCGGTGCGCAAGCGCACGCGCCGCGCGCGGCGCGAGGCCGCGCGGCGCGGATACTCGGGCGCGGGCGCGGGCGCCGCGCCGTCGGCGCGGCCCCGCGCAACGCTTCCGTCGGAGGAGGGCACCGTCCCATGAGGATCTCGAAGTCGCTGTCGGCGCTGGGGTTCCTGCTCGCGTGCGCCGGACCGGCCGCGCACCGCGTCGCGGCCGAGGAGGCCTGCACCCCCGAGCAGGCCCGCGCGCTCGCGAAGGAGGCCTACGTCTACGGGTTCCCGCTCGTGGACAGCTACCGCATCCTCCACGCCTACAACGTGGACACGAAGAACCCCGAGTACAAGGGGCCGCGGAACCGGATCGAGAGCGTCGGCCGCGTCTTCACCCCCGAGGACGTCGCGGTCCAGACCCCGAACTCCGACACGCCGTACTCGATGCTCGGCTTCGACCTGCGCGCCGAGCCCCTCGTCCTCACGGTGCCCGCCATCGAGAAGGACCGCTACTTCTCGATCCAGTTCATCGACGCCTACACGTTCAACTTCGGCTACGCGGGCAGCCGCACGACGGGCAACGGCGGAGGGCGCATCCTCCTCGCCGGCCCGGGCTGGAAGGGCGAGACGCCGGCCGGCATCGACCACGTCCTGCGCTCCGAGACGCAGTACGGCCTCGCGATCTACCGCACGCAGCTCTTCGAGCCCTCGGACATCGAGAACGTCCGCAAGATCCAGGCGCAGTACGCGGTCGAGCCCCTCTCGTCCTTCCTGAAGACCGAGGCCCCTCCGGCCGCGCCCGCGCCGGCCTTCCCGGCGCCGCTCACGCCCGACACGCAGAAGACGTCGCTCCGGTTCTTCGAGCTGCTCGACTTCGTCCTGCGCGACTGCCCCACCCACCCGAGCGAGACCGACCTCCGCGCGCGCCTCGCCGCCATGGGCATCGGCGGCGGCACGCCCTTCGTCGCCGAGAAGCTCGCGCCGGAGCTCGCGAAGGCGTTCGGCGAGGGCGTCCGCGACGCGTGGAAGGACCTCGAGGAGCTCGGCAAGCTCGTGACCGCGGGCAAGGTCACCTCGGGCGACGTCTTCGGCGACCGCGCGCACCTCAAGAACAACTACCTCTACCGGTTCGCCGGCGCGGTGCTCGGCATCTACGCCAACTCCGAGGCCGAGGCGATGTACCCCGCGCTCCGCGCCGACGCCGACGGGCAGCCGCTCGACGGCTCGAAGCACCGCTACGTGCTCCGGTTCGCGGCCGACGCGCTCCCGCCCGTCAACGCCTTCTGGTCCGCGACGCTCTACAAGCTGCCGGCGAGCCTGCTCTTCGCGAACCCGATCCACCGCTACCTGATCAACTCGCCGATGCTCCCGAAGCTCAAGCGCGACGCCGACGGCGGCGTGACGATCCACGTGCAGCCGACGTCGCCCGGGGCCGACCTCGAGTCGAACTGGCTGCCGTCGCCCGAGGGGCCGTTCTGGATCGCGCTGCGCCTCTACTGGCCCAAGCCCGAGGCGCTCGAGCGCAAGTGGCTCGCGCCGAAGCTCCACAAGGTCGAGTAGCGCGCGAACGCGCACGACCCGCCGCCGCACGGGAGGCGATCCCGCGCGACGGACCGCGAGGCCCGGTGGCCGTCGAGCCCCCGGGCCTCGTTCGTTCCCGCACCCGTCCCCGATCGACGCGCGGGGCGACGACCGGCACGGACGAGGGAACGAGAGGAGGCGGAGCCCCGAACGACGCCGGCCCCACGCCAGGCGCCGCCGAAGCCCCGCCCGAGGACGCGGCTACCGCACCTGCGTGACCGTGAGGGTGGCCGAGCCCCCCCACGTCGAGGTGACGGTCACCGACGCCGGCTTCGAGTTCACGTTCTGGGTGAACGAGAACTGCTCCGTCGTCGTGCTGTAGGTCATCGTCCCGCGGCCGACGACCGTCAGCACCGCCGGCGGCACGACGGCGCCCGCCGTGCTCGTGGCCTTCACGGTGAGCCGCTTCGCGCTGCGGCTCCACGTCGCGGCCACGATGGCGACCTGGTCGCGGAAGGAGAGCGTCTTCGTGCCCTCGGTGGCGTCGGCGAGCAACACCTGGCTCGAGACCAGCGCGGTGCGGCGCGCGTTCGCCGTGTCGTAGCGCGCGATCTCCTTCGGCGTCGTCGGCGTCGAGACGTCGAACACGCGGAGGCCGTCGGCGCCCCACGAGGCGAAGACCCGGTTGCCCGAGAAGCGCACGTCGAACGGCGACGCGAGCGTCCCCGAGTCGAACGTGCCGAGGGCGACCGGCACGGCCGGCGTCGAGAGGTCGTAGAGGCGCAGCTTGCCGTTGCCGTAGTCGTCCGTGACGGCCATCAGCTGCTCGTCGGGCGTGACCGCGATGCCGCGGACGTCGCCCATGGCGCCCTTGTGCTGCATGAGCAGCGCCGGGTACTGGACGTCGCCCCACGTCGTGGCGACGGCGTTGTTCGCCGCGATCGCCCCGAGGTCCGAGAGGTCGTGCGACGTCACGCCGCCCTGCAGCCACGCGACGTAGGCCGTCTCGCCGACGACCGCGACGTCCTCGGCGATGCCGCCGACGGTGCTCGGACGCACGAGCGAGGTCGCCCAGACCGGGAGCGACGGGTCGCTCACGTCGAAGATCTCGACGTCGCTCGTGATCTCGGAGACGCAGAAGAGGTAGGGCGTCCCGCCGACGTCGGCGACCGCGAGGTCGTAGACCATCGCCGCCTGGTGGTAGAAGGCGCGCGTGCCCCAGTCGATGCGCGAGACCTCGACGGGCGCGCCCGGCGAGGTCAGGTCGTAGACGTAGACGCCCGTGAACTTGCCCGTCGCGCCGTTCGCGACGTCGTCCCAGTTGGCGACGTACAGGTGGCCCGCGTGGACCGCGACGTCGCGGATGTACACCGCCGCGCCGTCGCCGGGCAGCACGTTGGCGACGACGACCGGGCTCGCCGGGTTCGTGCGGTCCACGACGTCGAAGCCCGCGGCGCCGCGCGCCACGTACGCGTGGTTGCCGTCCACGACGACGGACGTCGCGGCGCCGGGGAGCGACGCCACGAGCTCGACGTTGTACGTCGGCGGGAGCACGGCGGTGAGCGCGATCGGCGCGGCGATCGCGCCGAGGACGGCCACGCCGAGCGCGAGCGCGGCGGAGCGGGACGAGCGAACGGACGGGGACATGCAGCGACCTCCTGGGACTCGTTGCGCCCCCCCGGCCGCCGGATGGCGGCCCTGACCCAAGGGCGCGGTGCGTCCCGGGGAGCAAGGGTCGTGCCGTCGGGAAACCGGCGAAAACCCACGTTTCTCGCCAGGTTTCCGACGCTTTCGCGGAGTTCCGCGACGGCGGCGCCGCGGAGGAACGCGACGGTGCGGCGGACCGCCGCACCGCCGCCGACGCGCGCGTGCCGCGTCGCAGCGGGCCTCGCGGTCCCCCGCGGCGGGATGCGGCCGGAGCGGCGCGACCCTCGACGACCCGCGTCGATCCTCGGGCCGGACGGCGATCCGCGGGGACGCGAGGCCCGGCGGCCGGCGGGCCTCGCGTCCCGGAGAGGGGGACCACGCCCCCGCGGATCCCGCGGCCTGCGACGGCGTCCCGGAGCCTACGGGGGCGCGAGGCGGTGGGCGCGGATCTTCGCGTAGAGCGTGTTGCGGTCGATGCCGAGGAGCGCGGCGGCCTGCGTCTTGTTCCAGCCGGTGCGCGCGAGGACGCGCTCGATGTGGGCCCGCTCGACGTCCACGAGCGCACCGAGGGGCGCGGCGCGCTCGGAGGGGGTCGCGCCGTCCGCGGGGAGCGGGACCGACGCGGCGCCCGCCGCGGGCGGCGGCGTGGGGCCGAGGGCGGCGTGCGTCGCGGCCGGGATCGGGCGCGCGGCCTCGACGACCTCGGCGGGCAGGTCGTCGACGGTGACGAGCTCGCCGCGGGTGAAGATGAGGCAGCGCTCGAGGAGGTTGCGGAGCTCGCGGACGTTGCCCGGGAAGGGGTACCGCTCGAGGACCTCGAGGGCGTCGGGCGCGAGGCCGCGCACCGCGGTCGGCACCTGCGGGCGGAGCTCGTGGAGCAGGTGCTCGACGAGCAGCGGGAGGTCGCCGCGGCGCTCGCGGAGCGGCGGGAGGCGGATCTCGGCGACCTTCAAGCGGAAGTAGAGGTCCTCGCGCAGCTTGCCCTCGCGGACGAGCGCGGGGAGGTCGCGGTGGGTGGCGGCGACGAACCGCGCGGCGGTCGTGAGCGTCTCGGCGCCGCCGACGCGGTGGAACTGGCGGCGGTCGATGGCGCGGAGGAGCTTGGCCTGCGCGCCGAGCGGGAGCTCGCCGATCTCGTCGAGGAAGAGGGTGCCGTCGCCGGCGAGCTCGAGCAGGCCGAGCTTGCGCGCCACGGCGCCGGTGAACGCGCCGCGCTCGTGGCCGAAGAGCTCGCTCTCGAGCAGCGACGGCTCGAGGTTGGCGCAGTTGACGACGACGAACGGGCGGCGGCGGCGGGGCCCGAGGCGGTGGAGCGCCTCGCAGACGAGTTCCTTGCCCGTGCCGCTCTCGCCCAGCACGAGCACCGTCGTCGAGAGCGGCGCGCAGCGTTGCACGAGCTCCGACACGAGCCGGATGCCGTCGCTGTCGCCGATGAGGTAGCGCGGCCGGCCCGCGTGACCCGGCGCGCCCGCGGCGGCGACGTCGGCGCCGTCCTCGCCCGGCGGCAGGCAGACCGTCTCGCCCTCCGGGTCGCCCGACGCCGCCGCGGCGGACGGCGCGGGGCCCGAGGTCGCGTCGACGAAGACGAGGGTGGTGTCGCCGAGGCGGAGCTCGTCGCCGGGCGCGAGGACGCGGCTTCCCGTGAGGCGGATGCCGTTGAGATAGGTGGCGTTCTTGCTGCCGAGGTCGGTGACGCTGCAGCCGCCGTCGGCCGCGACCGCGAGGACCGCGTGGCGGCGCGACACCCGCGCGTCCGGGAGCACCAGCTCGACGTTGCGGTCGCGGCCGATGCGCGTCTCGCCCGGCCCGATCTCGAGGACCGCGCCGCGGTTCGGGCCATCGATGACGACGAGCGTTCGCACGAAGGTAGGACTCTACCCGGCCGCCTCCCGCGCCCGACAGTCCCTCGTCCGGGCGGGACCGCACGGGCGGCGAGCGGCCCCGCACGCCCTCCCGGTCGCTTCCGTTACCGGCCGGGAACGAGGCCCCCGGATTCCGTTTCGCGCCGTTCCCGATTCCCGGTTTCCCCGCGGAACGCGCGTTGCAAACGTGCCGCCCGCACGTGGACGACGTCGTCCCCGCACCCGCGGGCTCGCGTCGCCCAGGGAGTCCCTCCATGTCGCGTCCCCGCGAGATCCTCGGCTCGTTGCGCCTCTCGGTCGTCCGCACGATCGCGAAGGGCGGCATGGGCGAGGTGCACCAGGCGGTGCAGCACGGCGTCGAGGGCTTCGAGAAGACCGTCGCGGTCAAGACGATCCTCGACCCCTACTCGCGCGACGAGGCGTTCGTGCGCATGTTCATCGGCGAGGCCAAGCTCGCGGCGGACCTCGTCCACCAGAACATCGTGCAGGTCTACCACCTCGGCCGCGTCGACGGGCTCCTCTACATCGTCATGGAGTACGTGGACGGCGTGAACCTGCGCGACGTGCTGGGGTGGCACGAGGCGCGCGGCCAACGGCTCCCGCTCGAGCTCGCGGCGTTCATCGCGTCCCGCGTCTGCCGCGGCCTCGAGTACGCGCACACCCGCTGCGGCGCCGACGGCGCGCCGCTCGGCATCGTCCACCGCGACGTCTCGCCGCGCAACCTGCTCGTCACGCGCTTCGGCGAGGTCAAGATCGGCGACTTCGGCGTCGCCAAGGCGCGCAGCCTCGCGCGCGAGGGCGGCGACCGCCGCGTGCTCGGCAAGTACTCCTACTTCTCGCCCGAGCAGGCCCGCGGCGAGCCGACGGACGGGCGTTCCGACCTCTTCGCGTTGGGCCTCGTCCTCCACGAGATGCTCGTCGGCCGTCGGCCGCGCCCCGTCGAGCTCCGCACGCGCGAGGCGTGGCTCGCCCACGTCGCGACGCGCCCGGTGCCGCCCATCGCGTCGCTGGTCGACGACGTGCCGCCGATGCTCGCCCACGTCGTGGACCGCGCCGTCGCGATGGACCCCGACGCCCGGTACCGCGACGCGGGCGCGATGGGCTACGACCTCGAGAACTTCATGTATCACGCGGGCTACGGCCCGACGATCGTGACGCTCGCCTCCTACCTGGAGCGCGTCTTCGCGTCGTTCCGGGCGTCGGACGCGGCCCCGTCCACGCTCGAGCCCAGCTCGCTCGTCGAGACGACCGCCTCGCGCTGACACCGCGCCCCGGTCGGCGCGTCCGGTTCCGCCATTTCGGGACCGGCACCCAATGGCGGAACCGGCACGGGGGGGCGCCGTCCGACGACGATCGGCGGCCCTCGGCGCACCCCACCGGTAGCGGTCGCCGGCGCGTCGACGCAAGGCCCGGTGGCCGCTGCGTCCAAACGCGCCAGATGGTGTCCGGCACCAAATGGCGCGTCTGGCACCGGGGGCCTGCTCCCAGGGGCCGCGAGGCCCGGTAGGCTGCGGCGGCCCCACGGAGCCCTCGATGCGCGTCGCGACCTTCTTCCTGGTGCCGGTGCTCGGACTGGCGGGTGCGATCGGTGTCCGGCCGGCAAGCGCGGAACCCGCTCCGGCGGCGTGGGACCCCGCGAAGACGTGGGCCGTCCTGATCGGCGTCCTCGAGTGGCAGGACCCGTCGCTCTCGAGCTTCCCGAAGGAAGGCCGGATGGACCGCGTGCTCGAGCGGACGCTGCTCGAACGCGGGGTCCCCCGCGCGCAGCTGACCTTCCTCGAGGACCGCGCCGCGACGCTCGCGGCGTGCCGCGCGGCGATCGAGCGGGCCGCCGTCGCCGCCGGCCCGGGCAGCACGCTGCTCGTCTACTTCGCCGGGCACGGGCTCCAGCGCGAGGGGAAGGTGTTCTTCGCGAACGTCGACGCCGACACGTCGTCGCCCGCGACGACGGCGCTCGGCGTGGACGACCTCGGCGCGATGCTCCGCGCCAACTGGAAGGGCGAGCGGCTGCTCCTCGCCGCGGACTGCTGCCACTCCGGCGCGCTCGCGCGCGTCGTCGCGGGGTACGACGGGACGCCGACCGTCCGGGCCGCCAGCTTCGCCTCCGCGGCCGCGAGCAACGTGAGCACCGGCGCGTGGACGTTCACGGAGTCGCTCGTCGCGTGCCTCGGGGGCGACGGCGCGCCCGACGCGGACTTCGACCGCACCGTCACCTTCGCCGAGGCGGAGGCCTACGTGGCGCGCGAGATGCGCTTCCGCGCGTCGCAGCGCAGCGAGGCCCGCCGCTCGACGTCGTTCCCGGCGGACTTCGCGCTCGCCCGGGTGGACCTCGAACGGGCGCGCGGCCGCTTGAAGTCGGCGTGGCAGCCCGGGGAGTACGTCGAGGTCGAGTGGAAGGGCCGCTGGTGGCGCGCGCAGGTGATCGAGGCGGACGGCTCGCGCCCGAAGGTGCACTACCTCGGCTTCGAGACGTCGTGGGACGAGTGGGTCGCGCGCGCGCGCGTGCGCCCGCCGCAACCGATCGACGTGCGCGTCGGCCAACGGGTCGAGATCGAGTGGAAGGGCCGCTTCTGGCCCGGCGTCGTCCTCGAAGTCGCCGACGACTTCGCCCGCGTCCACTACGACGACTACGGCCCCGAGTGGGACGAGTGGGTGACCGCGAAGCGCCTCCGCCCCCCTCCGAAGTAGTCGCAGTCGCCGCCCGACCGGGGGTCCCTCCTCCGACGATCGATCCGCCAGTAATCGACCGGCATCTATTGGCGGATCCGGCGTTTTTTGGCGGATCCGCCAATAAACGACCGGCATCGATTGGCGGATGGCACCGGGGGGACGCAAGGCCCGGGCGCCGGGACGGCCGTGATGGGAGACTCCGCGTCTCCCGGAGGTAATTCATGCCGCAGCGATCGACGTCGTGGATCCCGAAGGTCGTCGTCGGGATCGGGTGCGGCCTCGCCGTCGCGGCCACCGCGTGCGGCCGCGACGAGCCGACCCGCAAGGACGCGCCCGCGGGGACCGCGAAGGCCGAGCCTCGGCCCGGCGGCGGCGACGACGCGCGGCGCTCGAAGGACCCGGCGGTCGCGGGCCCCGCTCTGTTCGCGGAGTTCCGGCGGTTCGCGGACTCGGGCGACGTGTCGGTGCTCATGGGCCTCGTCCCGGCCGCGCGTGCGAAGGAGATGCGCGGGGACCTCGAGCACGAACTCGAGCGCTTCCGGAAGGAACCCGAGTACGCCCGGGCGGTGCAGGAGCGCATGGCGCTCCCGAGGAGCCCCGCGGAGATGACCCTCGAGGAGTTCACCCGCGAGATCGGTGCGGCGGCGAAGCGGTCCGGCCTCGCGCGCTCGCAGGTCGACCTCGAGGCCGGGACGAAGTTCCAGTCGGCTGCGCTCGAGGCCGACGCCGGGGCGGACGGCCCGCGCCTCGTCGTGCGCGGCGAGGCCACCGACGCGGCGGGCGCGCCGACGACCCGCGAGTCGATCTTCGTCTGGACCGACGGCCGATGGGCCTTCGACATGGACGCGTCGCACGACCGCTTCCAGGGCCTCGAGCGCCGCGTGCCGATCGCCGGCCCGTCGCCCAACACGTTCGTGTTCGCGGGCGAGGCCGTCCTCGTCGCGGGCGAAGGCCTGCGCCGCGTCCCCCTCGACCCGAAGGCCGCGGCCACCGCGACGCCCGACACGGCGTGGGTCGGCGCGGTCCACGTCGCCGGCGACCACGTCTTCCATCAGGTCGAAGGCGCGTGGCGCCACGTGACGCTCCCGGCGCTCACGCCCTCGCCGGTCGCGCTGCCCGACGGCGTGCAGCACGTCGCCGTCGCCCCCTCGCGCCCCGAGGCCTACCTCGCGACGGGCACGGCGGTCCTGCGCATGGACCTGCACGACGGCACCCCGACGACCGCCTTCGCGCTCCCCGAGGACGCCGGCGGCGTCATGTCGCTGCACGCGCTCCCGAACGAGCGCGTCCTGGTCCGCCCGCGCGGCGGCGGAGCCCTCGAGGCCCGCGCCCTCGCCGACGGGGCGCGCGTCTTCGCGATCCCGCTCCCCGCGATCGCGGAGAGCGACGCCCTGGCCCTCTCGATCGGCGGCAACGTGATCGCCGTCGCCGACGGCAGCGCCGTGAACCTCTACGCCGCCGACGACGGGTCGTTCCTGCGGAAGGTCACCGCCGACGGCCGCATCGAGGCGCTCGCCCTCTCCCCCGACGGCCGCCTCCTCGCCCTCGACACCTCGCAGGTCCACGTCCACCGCGTCGCCGACGGCGTCGAGGTCCGCGTGCTCGAGGCGCGCCCCGGATCCGTCACCCCGCCGCTCGCGTGGGACGCCACCGGCCACCGCCTCGCGGCCTGGCTGCGCGAAGGGAAGAGCGACGGCCCCGAGGCCTCCTCGGTCGGAATCTACCGCTTCGACTGATCCCCGGCCCGCCGCCGGGCCCGCGCGCGCGCGACGAGCACGACGGCGATCGCCGCGAACACGCCGCCGACGGCGGCCGCGACGAGGACGGGCGAGGGCCCGAAGCCGTCCGACGTTCCCGACGGCGATCCACCTTCCGGGACCGCGAGGCCCGGGCGCACGCCGGCCACCGGGCCTCGCGTCGGCGGAACGGGGCCGCCGTCCCTCGGCGCGGTCGGCGACGCCGCGGGATCGCGCCACGCGACCCAGTCGCGACGCGTGATCGGCGCCGACATCCCGCGCACCCGCGCCGCGAGCTTCGCCTGCGTCGCGGCGACCTTCCCCGCGTCGGCCGTGCCGTCGGAGAGCTGCGCGACGACGCCGAGGAGGTCGGCGACCGTCGAGAGCATCCGCACGTCGGACGGGCGACGGGCGCGCTCGACGAGCTCGAGCGCGCGGTCGGGCCCGCGCAGCGCGGCGAGCGCCTTCGCCTCGTCGTCGGCCCACGCCGCGACCTCGCCGTCGATGCGGTCGCGCGTGGCGCCGTCGGCGTCGAGGCGCGCGCCGGAGCGCGCGGCGGCGTAGAGCGCGTCCATGGGGAGGTGCGCGCGGAAGATGTAGGCCGCCATCTCCGCCACGAACGGCGTGAGGTCGGTCGCGAGGTCGCGGCGGACGTCGTCGTAGGCGGCCGTGACGGCGGCGCGCGCGCCCGCGACGTCGAGGCGGCGGTTGACGAGCGCGACGCGCGCGGCCTCGAACCTCGACGAGGCCGGGTCGGCGGCGGCGAGGCTCTCGCCCAGCGCGACGGCGGCGCCGAGGCGCAGCTGCGAGAGGACGGGCCACAACGACGGGTGGAGCTCGTCCACGTCGGTGGCGCGGAGGAAGCGGCGCAGGACGGCGACGCGCTGCGCGCGCGCGGCGTCGGCGACGGGCGCCTGGAGGTAGAGCTGCATCGCGGTGCAGGTGGCGAGCAGCGTCGTGGGGTCGTTCGAGAGCGGGACGGGCATCGCGCACAGGCGCTCGCCGAGCGGGAGGACCGCGCCCTGCTCGCGGTGGAGCCCGGCCTGCATCGCGCGGAGGAGGCTCGCCTCGTAGCCGTCGCCGCAGGCCTCGGCGACGCGTTCGAGCACCGGGGCGAGCCGCACGTCGGAGACGCCGCGTTGGATCACGCGCCGCCAGATCGTCACGGCGGCCCACGCCTTGGCGCGGCCGGCGCCGAACAGCGTGGCGAAGTCGTCCATCAGCGGGTCGTCGCCGGCGCTCGCGAGGATGCGCTCGAGGGTCGCCTCGGCGGCCTGGCCGTCCATCACCGCCGGGTCCGAGAGCAGGAGGAGGCGGGGCGTCGTCCAGTCCGGGTGGCGCGCGACCATCTCGTCGAGCAGGGCGCGCGCCGAGAGGGACGAGGTGGGCCGCATCGGCGGGGGCAGCGATGCGGCGCCGGCGAGCGCGGACGCGAGGACCGCCTCGATGCGGTCGCGCAGGTGGAACTCGGCGACGCCGGGCGCGCCCTCGGCGGCGAGCACGCGGGTGCGGGCCTGCTCGAGGAGCGCGACGGCGCGCGCGACGTCGAGGGAGAGGAGCGCGGCGGCGCCCTCGAAGTACTTGGCGAGGATCGCGTACGGGACGCGGCGCAGGAGCGCGACCCGGGCCCGCGCGGCGGTCGGCCCCATGCGGTGCAGCACGTCGAGCTGCGTCCACTGCATGCGGGCCGCGGCGTCGGTCGTGTCGATCGCGAGGCTTCGGGAGAGGAGGTCCTCGGCGCCGGCGAAGTCGGCGAGGAGCAGGCGGGCCTCCGAGCCCCAGCCCAGCGTCGCCTCGTCGTCGGGGAAGCGGCGGAGCGCCTCCTCGGTGTCGGCCTTGCCGCCGTCGAGGTCGCCGCGCAGCACGCGCAGGAGGCCGCGCATCCCGAGGGCCTCGGGGACCTCGCCGATGGCGGCGTCGACGTCGGCGAGCGCGCGGTCGAGGTCGCCGCGGCCGACGGCGGCGACGGCGCGGAGCACGCGCGCGCCCGGGTTCTCGGGGTCGTCCTCGAGCGCGCGGTCGAGCAGCGCGTCCGCGTCGTCCACGCGGTCGTCGGCGAGGAGCGCGACCGCGCGGTGGAACTGCACCTCCGCGCGCTCCGCGAGCGCGTCGCGCCCCGAGAGCGGGACGGTCGTGGGGAACGTGACGGCCACGTCGCCGCCGCCGCGCGCGTCGAGGAGCGGCGCGAGGTCGGCCGACGCGCGGACGTCGCGCGCGCGCACGCGCACGCGGGCCTCGGCGCCGCCGGAGAGCGCGATCGTCGTGCCCGCGACGGGCACCGGGCCCACGCCGTCGTACGACGCCGCGACCTCGACGCGGCGCGGCGTGCGCGCGGCCAGGCGGTCGAGGAGCGGGTGCGCGACCCGGTCGCGGCGGAGCAGCGCGAACAGCTTGGAGGCGTCGAACAGGCCCGCCAGCGCCCGGAAGACGGGCCGGCGCTCCGCGAGCGCGTCGTAGCAGCGCGTGAACTCGCCGGCGGCCTCGGCGGCCAGCGGGTCGGCGTCGCCCGTGCCGACGAGCAGGTCGGCGACGCGCTTCATCTCCTCGGAGAGCACTTGGACGCGCGCGTCGAACAGCCACACGCGCCGGCCGCCGCGCTCGAACGTCCAGGCGTCGGCGACGCGCGAGGTCATGGGCACGAGCCACGACCGCGACGCGGCCGTCGCGCCCGACGCGGGCGGCGTCGCCGCGATCAGGTCGTGCCACGAGCGGAAGCCCTCGACGCCGGGCCGGTCCACGCCCAGCGTGATCCGCTTCATCGCGTAGTCGGCCTCGAGCATCGTCTTCACGAACGCCGTGTCGCGCAGCCCGTCGGGCAGCCCGCCGACGCGGGTGCGCTGCGGGCCCGCGAAGTCGTCCGGGTCGGGGTCGAGCGAGACGTAGGGGAACGTGCCGTCGCGGCCGATCGTGCGCGCCGCGACGGTCAACACGTCGAGGTCGATCGGCGCGTCGCCGCGCTCGCCGAGCAGCACCACGTCGCCCGACGCGTCCACGACGATCCCGCGGAGCCGCTCGAGCGGGCCGACGGTCGTGGCGGCGGGATCGTCGAGGAGCGCGCGCAGGCTGACCGCCTCGAGGCGCATCCGCCCCGCGAGCCCCCGCACGACGAACCCCTCGGGGCTCTTCGCGATCCCGTCGAGCATGCGGTCGAGCGTCCGCACCGCGTCGTCGGGCGGGACCGCGGTCGCGAGCAGGCCCGGGTCGTAGTGGAGCGACACACCGCCGACCTCGGGCGGGCCGCGCAGCCCCACGACGCGGCCCAGCTCGCCCGCCGCCGCCGTCCCCGCCTTCTCGAGCGCCTCGATCGCCGCCCGCACGCGGGCCGGGTCGGTGACCGGCGCGAGGCGGGCCTTCAGCGCCTCCGCCACGATCTCCGCGTCGCCGCGCTCCATCGCGTCCGCGAGCGCGCGCTGCCGCGGGTCGGGGTCGTCGGCGGGCTTGCCGGGCGACCACTTCGCCGCCAGCGACAACGTGCCCGCGACCGCCACGGCCCCCGCGGGGATCGCGCGGTCGAGGTCGAGGCCCGCCGACACCTCCTCCCAGCGCCGCGGCTCGCCGGGCGTCTCGCCCGCGTCGCGCCGCTCCACCTCCACGTGCGTCACCGACACGCGCCCCGTGGGGTCCTCGACCATCCACCCCGACCGCACCTCGAACTGCGTGAACTTCGTCGCCGACCGGAAGATCGCCGGCAGCTCCTCGTAGAGCGCCTTCCCGACCGCGTCGAGCACCGTCGGCGGCGCCGTCTTCTCGCCCGTCTCGACGGGGGCCGTCTCGAGCGCGGCGCGCATCACCTTCAGCGTCGTCTGCATCCCGGGCAGGCTGCGCGCGTCGATCCCCATCGCCTCGAGGTACGACCGGTTGTCCGGATAGACGAGCCCGACCTGGTACACGCGCTTCAAGCGCGTCCCGTCCGGCGCGACCGCCGTCGTCAGCTCGACCGCGTTGGTGATCGTGCGGTCGTTCGCGCCGGCGCCGCCCTTCCACTTCATGTCGCGCCACCCGAGCGACCAGCTCCCGCCCGCGTTCCCCGCCGCCGTCGCGGCCTCGAGCCCGAGCACCGTCTCGGCCTTCACGCCGACGCTGCCCTCGACCTCGACGCCGCTCGCGCGCAGCGCCTCCGCGGCCGCCCTCGGGCTCCGCGCGAACGCCTTCGCGCGCGCGAGCAGCCTCGCCACGCCCTCCGGGTCCTTCGCCGGCTCCCGCAGCACGCTCGCGTCCGCGGGATCGAACGCGGGCGCCGCGTCGTCGCCCGCCCGCGCGGCCGCTCCGCCGCCGCAGGCGACGATGCCGATCAGCACGGCGCGTCGGACCCAGTTGCGGATCATCGGCCACCTCCCGAGGCGCCCATTGGACCCACGACCGCGCCCCCCCACAACGGGGCGCTCCCCGGCCGTCGGTCCCGCATCCCTCGCCGGGAGAAGTGGGGGGTGCGGGGGGAGGGGAGAGATGCGGCGAGCGCGAGACGCGACGGTCGCTCGAGCGTCAATCCGGCTCGTCGCGGAACAGATGGCCCAACAGCATCCCGATGGCGATGGCCGCAGCGCTGACGGCGACGAGCTTCACGAGGGGGCTCTCGCCGAGTCGGCCGCGGTTCAACCGCTCCGCTTCGCGCTCCGCGCGCGCGATGATCCCCAGGAGATGCTCGCGCGTGGCCTCGATCTGCGCGTGGTCGCCGCGTTGGATGAGTTCCTGGAGTTTGCGATAGGCCGCCAGGACCGCCGGCGGCGGCTCGGCGACGCCGCTCTCCCATGCAGACACCGTCGATCGTGCGGCACCCACCACCCGAGCCCATTGCGCTTGGCTCAGGCGGTAGTGCTCACGCGTCGAGGCCAGGGTGTTCATTGCCGTCTCGCTCCTACGGGGCGCATCCTACGCCAGACTCTGTCGTTTTCGTCAGCATACAGCACATCCGTGTTGACGTCACGGCGAGCACCTCACTTCGATCCTAAGATCCTACATGACAAGGTCTTAAGAGCGTTGATCGAGGTTCAAGCCATGGACCGTGGAAGAACTTCATGCTATTTTTCCTCCGCATGGCCACCCCCCGCACCACACCCAAGATCCTGGAACGCGTCCGGCGGCGAGGCGCCGGCGCGGTCTGGATCCCGGCGGACTTCAGCGACCTGGGCACGCGCCGCGGCATCGACGGGGCGCTCCATCGCCTCCAACGCGCCGGTGAGATTCGGCGCCTCGCGCAGGGACTCTACGATCGGCCGGGACCGAGCGGGCGATTCGGGCCGGTGCCGCCGCCCATCGAGGCCGTGGTTGCGGCCATTGCGCGTCGGACCGGGAGTCGAGTGCAGATCGCCGGTGAAGGGGCGCTGCAGCGCCTCGGCTTATCGACGCAGGTCCCCGCCGTGCCCACGTTCGTCACCGATGGCCCCTCCCGACGCCTGAACGTGCTCGGGATCGCCGTGGAGTTCCGGCACGTGACCGCGCGGCGGCTCGCCGCCGCGGGCGAGGTCGCAGGGACGGTGCTGGAGGCCCTGCGCGCCTTGGGGCCGGACGCGATGGAAGAACGCGTCCTCGGGCAGCTTCGACGCACACTGTCCGACGTCGACCTTCGGCGGTTGCGGCGCCTTTCGCCGAGCGCGACGGAGACACAACGTCGGGCGCTCGCACGCCTGCTAGAGGACAACTGACCGCCGCCGCGTGGGGGCGTGGGAGGCATGGGGATGGAGGCGATCGCCACGCTGAGCGCCGCGGATCGGCGTTCCTTGTTCACCTCGGTCGCGTCCGACCCGCGCGGGGTCCTGCCGAGACCCGTGGCGGTCGAAGTGGTCGAGAAGGACGCGTGGGTCTGCTTCGCACTCCAACGCATCTTCCGCCTCTACCAGCCCACCTCGACCACCGGCCAGCCGGCGGTCGTCTTCAAGGGCGGTACCTCGCTCTCGAAGGCGTTCGGGCTCATCCAGCGGTTCTCGGAGGACATCGACCTGACGATCGACCCGGCGGTCTTCGGAGGTCGGCATCCGGATCCGGGCATGAGCAGGTCGGAGGCCCAGCGACACCTGACGGTGCTCGGGCGGCGATGCGACGAGTTCGTGAGCGGCGAGCTCCGCGACGCCCTCGAGCACGACTTCGCCTCCCACCTCGGTGGATCGGGCTGGTTGATCCCCGACCCCGAGGACCGGAGCACCCTGTTGTTCGCCTATGCGCTGACCGACCGATCAGAGTCCGTCCGAGTACCTCAAGGCCAAGGCCTTCCTACGGACCTACGGGTTCCTCTCGTCGATCCTGCCCTACACCAGTCCGGAGTGGGAGAAGCTCTCGATCTTCCTCACGTTCCTCGTGCCGAAGCTGCCGGCGCCCGTCGAGGAGGACCTGGCCAAGGGAATCCTCGAGGCGATCGACATGGACAGCTACCGCGTGGAGAAGCAGGCGGTGGCCAAGATCCAACTCCCCGATGCCGATGCGGAGATCGAGCCGATGCCGACCACCGGGGGCGGCCACAAGCCCGAGCCCGAGCTCGACCGTCTCTCGAACATCCTCAAGACCTTCAACGACCAGTTCGGGAACATCCCCTGGACCGACAAGGACCGCGTGCACAAGCTCATCACCGAGGACATCCCCGCTCGCGTGGCCGCGGACCCTGCCTACCGGAACGCGAAACGCAACTCGGACCGGGAGAACGCCAAGGTCGAACACGCCAAGGCCCTGTCGCGTGTCATGAACGCAGTCCTCAAGGACGACACGGAGCTCTTCCGCCAGTTCAGCGACAACGAGTCGTTCCGGCGCTGGCTCTCCGAGATGGTCTTCCGACTGACCTACGACGAGCCGGCAGCCTGACGCCTCCGCGAGTCCGGGGGGCGCGTCGGCCGCCGGCACGCGCGCGGACCGCCGGACCTTGGAGGGCTCCCAGGAGGGCTACGCACCCTCGCGCAGGGTCACGCACGGTCGCGCCATGTCGCCTCACGGCGCGACCGTGATCCTGCGCTTACGTAGCCCTACGGCCTCGAAAACGCAGGAAACTGGCGGAGGGAGTGGGATTCGAACCCACGGTGGGTGTTGAGCCCACGCCGGTTTTCAAAACCGGTGCCTTCGACCGCTCGGCCATCCCTCCGCGGTTGGGGCCCCCAGGGTACCGCGACCGACGCCCGAACGGGCTGTTCGCGGCGCCCCGCGGCGGACGCAACGACACCACGCCCCGCGCTCCCGGACGCTCGTCGCTCGTTGGTGGCGCCCCGGACCCGGCGACGGCCGCCGGGTCCGGAACGCGGGGCGGCGCAGCGCGTCAGTCGCGACGAGGGCGAACGACCGCGCGGCGGGCCTTGTCGCGGATCGCGCCCCAGGGGACGTCGACGCTCGCCTTCGTGCGGGCCCCCGCGTTCACGCGACCGGGGTTGCAGAACGCGGTCGAGACGAAGAGCTCGAGCTCGTCGGCGTCGTACCAGGCCACGTAGAACGCGTTGTAGCCGTTCTTGTCGCCGACGGCCTCGAGCACCCAGTACTGCTGCCGCACGCGGTCGTCGTAGCCCTCCTTGATCACCTTCCACCCGTCCGCGGCGACCGCCGACGTGTCGTAGACGATCGCGGCGGGCGGCGCGGCCGGGGCTGGCGCGGGCGCAGGGTCGCCCCCGGCGCGGGCGCCGGATCGGGAGCCGGGGCCGGCGTCGCGCCGGGGCCGCCGCCGGGCGCGGTGCCCGGGCCGGGCGCCGGCGCGCCCCGCCCGCGCCGGACGCGGGCAGCGTCCCCGTGATCCCCCACCGCTGGAGGATGTCGGCGGGAAGCTCCTCGAGCTCGGGCGTCAGGATCTCCGCCTCCCACATCTCCTGCACCGGGACGAGCATGTAGCGGCCGCCCTTGCGCGCCTCGGTGAACTCCTTCGTCCCGAGCTCGAGCACCTTCGAGAACGGCATGAAGCCGCCCGCGAGCCCGCCCGCGACGCCCGTCGACTCGACGGCGACGATCCCTCCGCTCGGCAGGATCGCCGCCGGGAAGCAGTGCCCGTCGATCAGCACGAGCATCGGGTTCAGGCCCACCGCGTTCAGCATCGCCGCGTACAGGATCGCGAGGTCGATGCACGTGCCCGAGCGGTTCTTGATGACGTCGCGCGGGAACCGCACCGTCTGCACGACGCTCGCGTCGAAGCTCTTGCCGCGGTCACGCACCGTCGCGGGCGGCGACTGGTACGTCAGGTTGTTGATGAGCATCAGCTCGTAGCAGGCCTGCATCGCCTTCAGCGCGTTCTCGTCGCTCACCGACGCCGCGACGCCGCCCGCGTTCTTGTTCGCCATCGCCCCGAACTGCGTCACGACGCCGTCGTTGCGACTCACCCACGCGGCCAGGAGCGGTCCGTTGCGGATCAGCTCGGCGAACGAGCCGAACTGGCTCGAGAGGCCGAGGTCGCTGAACGCGAAGTTGTTCACGCCGAACAACGTGATCCGGCCCGCGTCGTCGTCCTCGTGGGTCTTGCCCGCCTCGTCGGTCCACGTCCACTTCACGAGCAGGTTCGCCTTCGTGTCGTCGCGCAGCCGCGCGATCGACGGCTGGATCACGGGGTAGTAGACGCTCACCGCCGTCTGACCGGGCAGCAGCCCGGGGAACTTCTCCGCGGCGCTCCACTCGGCCGTGTACTCCTCCAGCTTCCAACGCACGCGCAGGTCCTTCACCGCCCCGGGCCCCGCGTTCGTCAGCGCCACGCGCCCGACCCACGGCGTCGCCATGTCGGCCCCGAACACGATCTCGCTGCCGTCCGCCAGCGGGACGCGCCGAGCCGAGAAGCCCTTCGCCAACGTGTAGACCTTGTACGCCGCCGAGATCACGCGCGGCGCGCACTCGACGCGACCCGTCACGGCCCCCGCGCCCGCCGCGGCCGCGCTCGGCAGGTTCCAGCCCAGCCGATGACCCGCCGCGTCCCACGACGCCGCCGTCGCCCCCTCCGGCAGCACGACGCGCACCCGCCCGCCGTACACGTTCTCGCCGTCGAGGCGCCCCGCCACGACGAACGTCCAGGCCCGCCCGCCGTCCTCCGCCGCGCCGTCCCCGAACGTGCGCCCGAGGTCGGCCTCCCACGCGCCCGCCCCGCGATGGCGCGCGAAGCCGCGCAGCGTCCCCTTCGCCGTCAGCGCCGGCGCCCCGTCCGCGTACGCGACCGTCGGGTTCGCGTCCATCACGTAGTCCGGACGCGACGGACAGATCCGCTCGAAGAACCGCCGCGGATCCGGGCTCGTCGCCTTCACGTCGGCCATCTCGGCCTCGGGGAACCGCACCTTCGCCTCGATCGTCGCGTCGCCCGTCGCGGACAGGCTCCACGTCGCGGTGAGCGCGCGTCGCCCCGGATCGAGCCCCTCCTCGGGCGCCGCGACGGCGCGCCCGACGAACGCAGAGGCGAGCAGGAGAACCGCGAGGAACCACGAACGGACGGACATGCGACACGCTCCGAACCCGGGACAGCCGGGCGAGGCAGTCGAACAAACGGGCGCCCTCGATGCCAGCAGCAAGTCGCCGCGCGTCGGACGCGGGCCGGCCGCCGCCTCACGCCCCGCCTCCGGGCGCCCCTGACCCGCCTTCCGAACCGATCTCCGCCAACGCAAGGCCCGCTCGCCCGCGGGCCGCCTCACCGCGAGCCCCCCGCGCCGCCATCGCGCGCCCGGCCCCCGCTCCGGGTCGGGACCCGCCGCGCGGGTCGTCCCTCACGCCGTCGGGGAGGGCGGGTCCGCGTCCTCCTCGCTCGCGTGGAAGTGGTGGAGCACCCGGTGGAGGATCGGGGAGACGACGGTGCCCGCGGCGCCGAGGAAGGCGAGCCCGCTGAACAGCGCGTACGCGGCGGCGAAGAGCTTCGCGTCGGTCGTGTGCAGCGTGTCCACCGGCCCCATGCCCGTCAGGATCATCGATGCGTTCAGGAAGGCGTCGACCCACGGGAGCCGCGCGAAGTGGTGGTACCCGACCGTCCCGATCGCAAGACTCGCGACGACGAGCACCGACGCGACGGCGACGTGCCGCGCGAGGCGGGCCGCGAACGGCCCGGAGGACAGCAACGGTTCGTCACGATGCTCGTAGGGCACGGCGTCGCCTCCCGAGGCGGCGGGATTGTCGCCGTCCCTGGTGACGCTCCCTACCCACCCCCTGCCTCGGGGCCCCACGCCGTGCCGCCCCACGACGACTCGCCCCCGCGCGGGCCCTGCGGTCCCGCTCCCCCGACCGCCCCAGTCCTCGCCTCGCCCCGCGCCGCTCGTCCCGTGTTTGGCTGCACGGCCGCCGACGCCGCGCGGCGAGCCCGCTTGCCCCCGTCGCCGCCCGCGGCGATGCTCGCGCGCATGCGGCAACGGCAGGAGACCCTCGACGTCGTCACGCGCGGCCGCGGGCTCCACGACGTGACCGACGCGGTCCGCGCGTGTGTCGCGCGCGCCGGCATCGAGACCGGGCTCTGCGTCGTGTTCTGCGCCCACACGTCGGCGAGCCTCCTGATCCAGGAGAACGCCAGCCCCGACGCCGCCCGCGACCTCCTCGCGTGGCTCGCGCGCCTCGCGCCCGACGGCGACCCGCGCTACACCCACGACGCCGAGGGCCCCGACGACATGGCCGCGCACCTCCGCAGCGCGATCACGCGCACGTCCGAGTCGATCCCCGTCACGCGCGGCGCGCTCGCGCTCGGCCCCTGGCAGGGCCTCTTCCTCGTCGAGCACCGCACCGCGCCCCACCGCCGCTCGCTGGTCGTGCACGTGACCGGCGTCTGACCCGCGGCCGCATCCCCCTCCCGGGACCGCGAGGCCCGCTGGCCATTGAGACTCCCCGCCGACTCCGTTGCCCGCACCAATCGAGGACCGGAAGCCTCAGAACCGCTCAGGGTGAAGTCTCGCCTCTTGCAGGCTTCGTGACGCCGGCCTGCGGCATCTCGGAAACCACGCGCTTCACGAACTGCTCCCACTCCGCAACAGACCTCGGGGGATTCGAACTCGCCGGCAACGGCCTCGGGACCAGCACGACATTCTCGATAGAGTCGCCAGCGACGTGCAGCAGATCGCGATCGTGCCTCTCATCCTGCAGGCGCGTCGAACCAATCACCTGCGAGTCCGGCGTGACCTCCGCCTTCTCCCCGAGCTTGATGTAGAAGCGACGTGGATTTCTCAGCAGGACGTAGCTGAACTTCCCATCGTCGGTGAGCCCGAAGTGCGTGAGGATGCCTCGATACGCCAGCGCACGACCATCAGATCGGACCTTAGTCAGGACGTGGGCATACGTGATCTCCGACTTCGCAGCGCTCGGCGTACAGTCCTGAACCCAGGAGTGCCGGAGGAACCGACCGAGGTAACGCATCCCCCAGCGTGCGGTCGAAGCCCCGATTCCGAGTCCAAGTCCCGCGCTGACGAGCACATAGAAGGTGAGCAGCGGAGCGTGCTGGGTGACATTCTGCGCGATGCGTGCTGCGGGCATGGTTTGGGGATCGGGTCCAACAACGACTGCGAGCGCGCTCGTGAGATCAATATCAAAGGCCTGAATGTGACGCCCGAGAACCCAGAACAGCGAGAGCAAGACGACATGGACGCAGAACGCCGCCAAGACCAGCCATGCGAGCTCGGTCGTAATCGTACGGGTCCTGGTTTCACGAGTGATCGACCGAGATGTCTGCAGCCCGACAAAAAACGTCAGTCCGGGAAGCAACAAGAGGAGGACAGATATGGTTGTCCACGCGAGCGGCAATCCACTTCCCCCAACTAGGCGTCACCGATGAGTGAGGTCCCCGGCCGTGGCCGCGTTCTTCAACTCGACGATCGCTCGAACGACATCCTCCAGGCTGACTTCGCCGCCGTGAGCATTCGCCGTCTGGAGAAGCGCCAACTCCAGCAGGTCCGCGTCCCCTGCGAGGTCGAGCAGGTAACCGACTAGTCGGGCCTGGTCCGGGGTGAGCGTGTTCATCTTGTGGTCCGAGAAGGGCCGAGGAGCGTACCAGAAACCAGGGGTCATCTACCTCGCGACGGATCGAGTTCCGACGTGCATGACTGGCTTCGCATCCCAGAGATCTGTTCGTCCCAGAGTAACTTCACCACCCGACATGCCCTCAACCACCAAGCATCTTACATCGTTGAGGTAGGTCGCGCAAGAGCGAGTGGGCGCAGAGCGCCGGAGTTGCCGGCATGCGGCCGTGGGTCTGCTGAGGCCACGCTCGACCGGGGGCGGCCCGGAGCGATCGCCCCGGGCCGCGCCCGTGCACCGTGCCGTCAGCCGCGCGCCGACGCCGGCTTGCGCCGCCACTGGCTGAACGAGCGGCCGCTGCCCTTCGGCGCGTCGAACCCGTCGGGCGCCGGCGCGCCCGGCGGCGCGATGCAGAAGCACGCGTCGTCACCGTCCCAGCGGAAGAGCCCGTGCTGCACCGTCCCCTTCGCGAGCCCGCCGACGTTGTGGTACTCGACGCGCATCGGCGTCGCCGTCTCGTCGAGCCGCACGAACGCGTGCACCGCGACCTTCCCGCCCACGACGATCTCGACCTCGTTCTCCTTGGCCGTCCGCGACGCGGTCTTCAGCGCCGCCGCCGGCACCTCCATGCCGTCGCGCACGAGCCGCACCGCGCTCCACGCGCCCTGCAGCCGCGTCAGCGTCGGCGACGGCACGTACGGCACGCGCGCGGACCCCGCGGCCGCCGCCTCGCGCGGCGACGCGACGCCGCCCTCCACCTTCTCGGGGCGCGTGCGCACCACGCGCCGCAGCACCTCGTGCGCGTGACGGCTCCCCGCCGGCGCGCGGAACTCCGCCGGCCGCGGCTTCCCGTTGACGTCGAGGCACAGCTCGAGCCGGTCGCCGTCGAGCCGGAAGATCCCGTAGTTCCAGTGGCCCGCCTCGGGCCCCTCGACGAACTCGATGTCGATGGCGTGCGGCTCCGCCTCGACGTCGAGGTTGAAGATCCCCTCGTACACGCCCTCGGGCGCCTCCGTCCGGAACCGATCGCCGTCGATCAGCACCCGCGACGTGCCCGTCATGGCCGCCGGGACGTCCTGGCCGTCCACGGTCAGGCGCTCGAACGCCCACGTGCCCTCGAGCGCACGCAACGTCTCCACGTGGCGCGCGAGGTGCGGCCACGCCGCGAACCCGCTCTGGCGCGCGATCGCCGACTGCGCGTCCGCGAGGCGGAGCCCCGACTTCGCGATCCGCTCTGCGCTCCACTTCTTCGCCGCGGGCAGGTGCGTTCGGATCGTCTCGATCGCCGCGGCGTGCCCCGCGGCGAGGTCGGCGAGCAAGGCCTTCGCCTGTCGCCGCAGGTGGTCGAGGTGGGGTCGCGCCGGAAGCTTGCTGGACATACCGTTCTCCGTGATCTGGCCCGAATCCGCAAACGGGCACGTACGAAGAACGTGGATGGGATGACGTCTTGAAGCCGGGTTGAACCCTTCCCGCGGATCCGGGGGCGCGCTTCGAGCCGGCGAGCACCCTACCGACCGCTCCGCGTCGATCCAGCCTTGGCGCGAGCGCCCCCCGAGCCCCCCGGGGACACGACCCGCTCCCCCCCTCCCGGGACCGCGAGGCCCGCTCGCCCGCAGGCCCGCGCACGACTCGTGGACGCGGGTCGCTGGAGGCGAGCGGGCCTCGCGTACCTTCGCACTCGAGCCGATTCCCATGGCCTCCCTGCTGCGCCCGGCGATCCTCTCGCCGCGGCGGGCCTGCTCGCCGGGAAGCCCGCCAGCGCCTCGGAAGAGAGGGGTCAGGAACCCGCCTCCGGGGCTTCCCGGCTGCGCTCGCCCGCCTCGCGTCGGTCTCGCCGGGCTCGCGACGGGCACCCTTGGACTAGGCTCTTGGGTTCGTCGACGGAGGTCCCATGACGTTCGCGTTCCTGGTCGAGACGTACGCCACCGAGCGGTTGAAGACGCTGTCGGTGTGGTCCACGTTCCGCGACGAAGACCTCGCGTTCCGCGCGGCGCCGCGGACGCGCACGCCGCACGAGCACATGGTCCACCAGTGCACGAGCGAGGACGGGTGGATGCGCACGATGCTCGGGATCGACGTCGGGCTGCCGGCGCTGCCGTCGCCGGAGACGCGCGGCGCGTTCCTCGAGCGGTATGCGGAGGCGTCGGGCCGGAGGCTCGAGGCGCTCGGCGCGAAGGACGACGCGTGGTTCCTCGCGCCGACGCGGTTCTTCGACGTCGAGCGATCGCGGGCGTGGGTGATCGTGCGGCGGCTGACGCACACGGCGCACCACCGCGCGCAACTGACGATGTTGCTGCGGTTGCTCGGGCGGCCGCTCTACTCGACGTACGGCCCGACGGCCGACACGGGCGGGCTGGCGGCGAACGGCGGGCGCGTGGTGTATCGCTGCCCGAGCGTCGAGGACCTGCTGGAGGCGGAGGCCGAGGGCGGCGCGTGGCCGCCGCTGCCCGCGCCGGGCGAGAAGCCTGCGACCGAGCGGCCGTGACGCAGCGGTAGCGTCGCGTCCGTTACGACGACGATTGCGCTGCGCGGATCGCCGCGGACGCGCGGACCGGCGCGTCGCGCGCGACGTAGAATGGAGGGGTCCGGCGTGCCGACGTCGTCCCGCGAGGGACGGCCCGACCGGTGGCCGCGCCGCCCCGACACGGGCCGCCGGACCTGGGAGGTCGCCATGACGTCCCGCTCCCGCACGCTCCTCGGCGTCCGCGGGCCCCGCCCGTGGACGCGCCTCGCGACGATGGTCGTCGCGGGGGTCGCGCTCCTCGCCCCCGTCGTCGCGCGCGCCGCGGACGACCCGGAGGCCCTGCTGACCGTCGCGCTCGACCGCGCGGCCGAGCCGCTCCCGCGGCTGCGCGCGCTCGAGGCGCTCGCGCAGCGCCGCGACGCGTTGGGCCCGCTCGTCCCGCGGATCGCGACGCTGCTCGACGACCCGAACGACGACATCCGCTACCAGGCGGGGTACGTCCTCTATCACGCGGGGGATGCGGGGGCGCCGGCGGTGCCGGCGCTCGTGCGCACGCTGCGCGCGGCGTCCGACGTCGTGCGCAACGAGGCCGTCGCGGCCCTCGGACACCTCGGGCCGCTCGCGCGCGACGCGGTGCCGCCGCTGCGCGCGGTCGCGCGCTTCGATCCGGTCGCCGACGTGCGGCGCCAGGCCGCGCAGGCGCTCGGGTTCGTCGATCCCGCGCTCGCCCCCGAGGCGGTCGACACGCTCCTCGCGCGCCTCGACGGCCGCGAGGCGATCGAGCGGATGTCGGCCCTCCTCGTGCTGAAGGGCCGCGCGGCCGAGCTCCGGCCGCTGGCCCCGCGCCTGCGCGCGATGGCGCAGACCGACGCCGATGCGGACGTCCGCGGGGCCGCGTGGCGCACCGCCGCCGCGCTCGACCCCGCGATGCCGGCCCCGCCCGCCGAGACGCTCGAACGCCTCGACCAGACGTTCGACCCCGATGCGGCGACCCGCGAGGCCGCGGTCACGGCGCTCGCGCACGGCGCGACGGCGACGTACCCGTTCGCGCTCGCGCGCCTGCTCGACGACCCGACGCCCGCGATCCGTCGCTGGGCCGCGCGCGGCCTCGAGTCGGCGGCACCGGCGTCGAAGCACGTCGCGTCCGCGCTCACCATGCGCCTCGGCATCGAGCGCGACGAGGCGGTCCGTCGCGCCATCTTCGAGGCGCGTCGTCGCCTCATCGCCTCCCCGGACACCGTCGCGCCGCCCCCGCCGGACGGCGGCCCGGCGCGGGTACCCGCGCCAGACGCGGCGACCGCCGTCCTCATCGCGCGGCTGCGCGCCGACGACGCGATGGAGCGGCTGACGGCCGCGAAGCAGCTCGGCGCGCTGGGCGCTGCGGCCGCGGCCGCGCTCCCCGAGCTCCGCCGCGTCGCCGACGAGGACCCGGACGACGACGTCCGCGCCGTGGCCGCGCGCGCGGTCGCGGCGATCGGCGGCCGTCGCACGGCCGCGCCGACGCCGGCGCCCGAGCCCGCGCCGCCGCCCCCGCCGCCCCGTCCGCGCACCGAGGCCGACAAGCTCGTCGGGACGTGGCGCGGCGTCTTCTGGTTCCGCAACAACGCGATCACGAACGAGATCACGTTCGGCGCCGACGGGTCCGTGCGCTCGCTCGCGACCGCGGGCGGCAAGATGCTCTGGGACGACTCCGGCACCTTCACCTTCGGGCGCGGCACGGTGACGCTCACCTTCCCGGGCCAACCCGCAAACGTGGGCACGGTGACCTTCAACGGCACCGAGCAGTTCGTCTTCCGCCGCACCGACGTCAACGTCGTCATCACGTACGACCGCATCGCCCGCTGACCGGGCCCGCCGCGTCGCCCGCTCCTTCCCTTCCGCTCGCCGTCTCCGACAACCTCTCCGACCCGGGCCCGCGGTCAAACGCGCCATCTGGTGTCCGGCACCAAATGGCGCGTTTGGCACGGGGGCCTCCCCGGATCCGCCGATGGACGATCCGCCCGTGATCGACCGGCATCGATTGGCGGATCGCGATCCCGGGGTACGCGAGGCCCGCTGGCCGCCGGGCCTTGCGTCGGCGTCGGCTCGGGGATCGCAGATCCGTGTACTTTGAGACGATCGTCCGGAGGAGACACCGATGGGGGCCCGTCGATCGACGTGGAGTTCGTGCGGACTGGCGATCGTCGTCGTGTGCGGGACGACGGCCTGCCGGCACGCGCCGATGGAGTCGGCGGAGCCGGTCGCGTTCCCCGACGGCGAGGTCGTCGTGCGCGTGCGTGACGCGCGGTCCGGCGCGCCGCTCGAGGTCTGCGACCTGGTGGGGATGCGGACGGGGCGGACGATCTCGGCGGTGACGCCGTCGGCGCCGAACGTGGCGGCGGACGGCGTGCACCGATACCGCGTGCGACCGATGGCGGGCCGCCTGAAGCTCGGGGCGCCGGGCTACTCGGAGACGTGGACCCCCGACGTGCGCGTCGCGTCGGGGGAGACGACGTCGGTGGCGGTGGCGCTCGAGCCGTTGGGGCGGCTGATCGTGACCGTGGTGGACGGCGATGGGGAGCCGCTGAAGGAGGGGACCCTCGTCGTGTGGGGGCGCGAGTTCGAGCAGGCGATCTCCGTGAAGAATGGCGTCGCGGACGTCCAGATCGACGCGGGCGAGCGGGTGGTGTCGGTCGATCCCGACCAGATGCCCGGCTTCGAGCCGTTCGAGTTGCCGGTGGTGATCCGCCCGGGCGAGCCGACGACCGCGCGCATCCCCGTCGCGCGCCGCTGACCGCCCCCCCTCGCCGCCGAGCCCTCGGCCGCGTCCGGTTCCGCCATTTCAGGACCGGCACCGAATGGCGGAACCGGCACGGGGGCCTCCCCGGATCCGCCAGTAAACGACCGGCATCGATTGGCGGATCGACCCGCCAATCATCGACCGGCGTCTATTGGCGGATCGCGATCCGGGGGTACGCGAGGCCCGCTGGCCGCCGAGCCTTGCGTCACTTCGGTGCGACGGCGCGCATCGGATGGAGGACCGCGTCGATGCGGCTGCGAATCTCGTCATCCTGCGTGGCCGTGCGCCGGGCCTCGAGGAGTGGAACGATCGCCGTCGCCAGGTCTCGGGTGGACCTGAGAAGGACCCACTTCGCCCGATGGGCAGCCGCCCACTCGCGGGAGCACAGTCGGTCGATCAGCCCGTCGAGGATGGGCTTCGCACCGCCCCCCAGGGCGTTCAACAGCACGATCAGGTCTTCGGCCCCGTCAAACTCGGGGTCGAAGCGGCCGAAGTCGCCCCGCTGCTCGAGACCCGCTTGCTCACGGTCCCACCGCGCCAGCCAGAGGGAGGAGAGTGCTGCCGCGTCCGTGTGCGCGAGCCACTCCACCCAGGTGTCGCGATCCAGGTGCGAATGGACCCAAGGCCTCGCGCCGCCATCGAACGGCCAGGGAGAGAAGTCCCCGAAGGCGATCTCGACCGCGCGCGCCGACGCCCGAACGCCCCAATGCCGGACCAGGCACCAAGCGGCGCTCACACGAGCGGCGCGATCCTCGAGAAGTGCTTCGAGCGCGGCCCGCGCTTCCTCGGAGCCGAGCGCCGCCAGGACGTAGGCGCGCCGGTCCGGCTCCGTCGACTTCGCTCGTACGACCGACGCGACGCCCTTCGGCCCGGCCGCACGGAGGACCTCGAGCGGATTCACCGCCACGCGGAAGTGCGTGATCCGATCGGTCCGGCCGTAGTCGGGGCGATCCGGGAGCTTCGATCGCCGATTGGGCATCGGCCAGGCATCCGTCGGAGCCGCATCGCGCGCGAGGCCGTCGAGGACTGCGTCGTCGCGAGCGCCCGACGCCGCCAACGCGCGGCTGGCCAGTGCGTCGAAGTCTGAACGTTGGGGATCGTCCGACAACTCCGCGCGAAGGACCGCATCCGCGTCCGGCGCCGGGAGGCGATGGGTGAAACCGACGACGATCCGGAACCGCGGGAGGAACGCGAGCGTGGGATCCGTGAGCAGCGTCCGGGCACGAGCGGCGGCGCGGTCCTGCGTCGGGACGAGGGCGCCGAGCGCGGCGCAGGCGGCCTCGCGAACGGGAACCGCAACGTCGTCGAGGCCCGCCAGGACGAGGTCGAGCGCGGGGGCCGCGTCCGCGCCGAGGGTCGAGAGCCCCTCGAAGCCGAGCTCGCGCAGACGCCATGTGCCGTCCTTCACGAGCGCGATCCAGACGTCGCGCGCTGCCACGCCCCGAAGGACGAGCGCCGAACGTGCGGCCTCGCGCGTTGCGGGGTCGAGCAGCACCGCGCGGAGGTCCGCGCCCGAGCGCTGACCCGACGCGACCGAAGCCCAGAGCGCGAGCGCCGCGTACCGCGGGTCGGCGCGACTCGCGCGCGCGACGATCTCCGCCACCGTCGCCGCCGACGGCACGCCGAGCGCGCGGATCGCGTCGAACGCCGCCTCGCGCACCGGCTCGACGTCATCGTCGAGGGCCTCCACGAGGTCCGGCGCGGCGGCGGCCGCTGCCGGACCGAGGAGCCCGAGCGCCCACGCCGCGCTCTTGCGGTCGTCGGCGTCGCTCGACCGGAGCCGGGCGCGTTCGGCCTCGACCTTCGCGGCCGGGGTCGGTTCGGCGGCCGCCGGCGGCGCGTCCTCGGCACGGACCCCACGGGGCGCCCAGAGGAGAAGGAGCGCCGAGACGGCGAGACCTCGCCCCGCGACCCGGACCCGTGTCGTTGTTTCACGTCGCTTCGTCACGCGCACCCTCCTCCCGCAGGATCGTCGGCCGCCTCGCGCCACGCAACCCCCCGTACGACGGACGCGATGCACCCGAGGTTCCGCCGGTCGCCGGGAGGGGTCGACGGCGCGGGCGCTCGACGCCGATCGCGATCCGACACAAGCGTCGAAGGCGCGGACATCGCGTGTCGAACCGCCGTCGCGTGCGTCGCTCGCGATAGAATGTCGGCGTCCGGCGCACCGCTGTCGTCCCGCGAGGGACGGCCCGACCGGTGGCCGCGCCGCCCCTGCGCGAGCGCGCCGGCTTCGGGAGGTCGTCATGACGTCCCACCGTCGAGCGCGCCGGCCGATCTGGACCGCGCGGACGCCGTCCCTCGGGTTCGCGAGCCTCGCGCTGCTCTTGTTCGTTGCCGTCCCGCTCGCGCGCGCCGACGGGGCGGGACCGACCGCCCCGTGGAAGCCCACCGTGGACGACGCGCGCCTGAAGGTGGCCCCGGAGTGGGAGCGCGCCTACGCCCAGAAGCTGCGGATCGACGCCGCCTGGGACCGGCTCCCCGGCGACGCGCGCGTTCGCCTGGACGCGGAGTACGTCGCGCTCGAAACGCGGGGACGGTCGCTGATCGACCGCGCCGTCGCCCTGCTCGCGCGCATCGACGCGCAGGCGGAAGCGGTCGCCGCTTTCCAGGCACGCGAGGCCGCGTTCCAGCAGGACGTGGCCGCGTTCAACGAACGCTGCGAGGCGCCGTCGGACGACGACGCGCTGACGCGCTGCCGTGCCGAGCGCGACGCCCTCGTCGCGCGCCAGGAGAGCCTGACGGCGGAACGCGAACGGCTGGTGGCGCAGGCGGCCACGCTGCAGGCCGAGCTCGCGGCCCACAACGCGACCTCGCGGGCGTGGGCCGAGGGTCCCGTCACGGCGTTCAGCGCGGCGGCCGAGGAGGCCCTCGCCGCCGCCGCGCGGCCGCTGTCGGGCGACGAGCGGGCCCGGCTCGAGGCCGACCTCGCGCGCGAGCGGGAGCGCGTGCAGGGGTTGCAGGAAGCCCTCCGACGGCTCGCGAAGCAGCACGAGACCGCCGAGCGCGACCGCACGACGTGGGAAGCGTCGTGGCGCGACGCCGAGGCGCGCGCCGAGCAGCGCGTGATCGAGTTCGCGGCCGACAAGACCGTCGAACGCCTCGGCGGGAGGCTCGTCGCGCACCGCAAGGGCGTGCAGGCCGACATCCTCCGCACGCTGGACGAACGCGTCAACGTCGCGGGCGGGAACGCGGCCGACAAGGCGGCGCGGCTCGCGGCGCTCGACGCCCGCCTGAAGGCCCTCTACGACGACCGCGCGGTCCTCGGCTCGACGATCGAGTCGCTCGACGGCGCCAAGCTCCGCCTGCAGCAGACCCTCGCGGGCGCGCAGGCCGCGACGGCCGAGGAACGCAGCGAGCAGGTCGAGGCGGCGGGCGAGGTCCTGAACGCGCTGCTCGCCGACCCGAAGGTGCAGGCCGCGCTGAAGCTCGCGGGCGTCTACGGCGACCTCCTGACGTACGGCAAGCTGGCGACGGACGCCGCGTTCGACCTCGCGTCGGAGCTCACGGCCTGGCGGCGGATCCGGGGGCTCGACGAACAGGCCGACCGGTACCTCGCCGACGTGAAGCGACTCGACGGCGAGCTCAAGGCCGCGGTCGCCCGCATCCAGGAGCTCCGGCGCCGCCTCGAGGCGCCGCCCTCCCCCGGCTGACGCCCCCGGCGCCCCCTCGCCCCGGGGGGTCGCAGCGGATTCGTCGCTATACGACTTGACAACCGTCTAGTTGTATATAGACTCCGCGTGCCCCTCGGAGCCCCGCCCATGTCCCGCACGTCCCGTCTCGCCGTCGTCCTCGCCGCGGCCGCCGCCTTCGCCGCCGCCACGCTCCCCGGCCGCCGCGCCTTCGCGGAGGACGCCGAGAAGGCGACCCACGGCGACGAGGCCGCTTCGCCCCAGGTCACGCTCGACGCCGAGACGAACGGCGTCCGTGTCCGCCAGTACCAGCTCGGCTGCCTCTCCCAGCTGACGTACCTCGTCGTGAGCGGCGGCGAGGCCGCCGTCGTCGACCCGCAGCGCGACGTCGCCCACTACGTCCGCGACGCGAAGCAGCTCGGCGCCAAGGTCACCCACGTCTTCCTCACGCACACCAACGCCGACTTCGTCGCCGGCCACACCGAGCTCCAACGCGCCGGCGCGAAGGTCTACATCTCCGCCGAGAGCGGCTCCAGGTTCGAGCACGTCGGCCTCGCGGACGGCCAGAAGGTCGCCGTCGGCGCCGCCACCGTCGAGGCGTGGGCCACGCCGGGCCACACCTTCGACTCGATGACGCTCCTCCTCCACGTCCCCGGCGCCGCGGTGAACCCGATGTACGCCTTCACCGGCGACACGCTCTTCATCGGCGGCATCGGCCGCCCCGACCTCGTCGGCGGCGAGTCCACCCCCGTCAAGCTCGCCACCGCCGCCTTCGACTCGATCACCCGCCTCAAGACGCTGCCCGACGCGACGAAGGTGCTCCCCGCCCACGGCGCCGGCTCCCTCTGCGGCGCCCACCTCTCCCCCGAGACCGTCTCGACGATCGGCGCCGAGAAGGCCACGAACCCCTACCTCGAGCCCATCAGCCGCGCGCAGTTCGTCTCGCGCGTCGTCACGGGCCTCCCCGTCGCCCCCGCCTACTTCAAGTTCAACGTCGCGCTGAACCGCGCGGGCCCGCCCGTCGTCGAGGGCGCGCCGGCCCTTCCGCCCGCGCTCTCGCCCGCCGACTTCCGGGCGAAGCTCGCCGCCGGCGCCTGGGCCGTCGACCTCCGCGACGCCAAGGCCTACGCCGCCGGCCACGTCGAGACCGCCGTCAACGTCGCCGTCCGCGGCCGCCTCGACACCTGGACCGGCATCGTCATCCCGTTCGACGCGCGCCTCCTCCTCGTCGGCTCCGACGCCGAGGTCGCCGAGGCCACCTTCCGCTTCCGCCGCATCGGCCTCGACACCGTCGACGGCCACCTCGCCGGCGGCATGGACGCCTGGCGCGCCGCGGGCCTCGCGGTCCGCACGACCGAGCTCTGGTCGCCCGAACGCCTCGCCACCGCCATGAAGGCCGGCACCGAGCCGATCCTCGTCGACGTCCGCACGCCGGGCGAGGCCGCCGAGGCCCGCATCGGCGACTACGCCAACCTCCCGCTCTCCGACTGGCCCCACTTCGGCCAGGTCCTCGACCCGAAGGCGCCCGTCCTCTTCGTCTGCAACTCCGCCTACCGCTCGAGCATGGCCGTCGGCCTCGCCGAGCGCCTCGGCTTCACGGACATCGCGAGCCTCGACGGCGGCCTCGACGCCTGGCTCACCGCGAAGCTGCCGGTCGCGGGCACGTCGAAGCTCGCCGCCGTCTGCCCCGCGCCCGTCCCCAACACGCCCGTCGCGACGCCTACGACCGGAGCCGGGTTCCTCTTGCCCGAGCCGACGTCGCCCCTCGCGCTCGCGGCGGGCCTCTCCGACCAGCCGAAGGCGTGGGCCGTCCTCGACGTCCGCCCGCAGTGGGCCTTCGACGACTACCACGTCCCCGGCGCCGTCCGCGTCGACCCCGACGCGATCGTCGCGCACGTGCGCGCGCTCGACCCCGCGCTCCGCGTCGTGATCGCCGACCGCGACGGCACCGCCGCGTACGCCGTGGCCGGCCTGCTCTCGGCCGCGCTGCCGGGCCGCGCCGTGCGCGTGCTCGCGGGCGGGACCGCCGCGTTCTGGCGCGAGGTCGAGGCCGTCGGCAACGCCCCGCTCCCCTCGAAGTCGGGTTCCGCCGACGCGAGGCCCGCTGCGCCGCAGCCCGGCGCCTCGCCCGCGGCCCCCGCCGCCCCCGCGTCCCCCACCACCCCCACGCCGCCGACCGCGCCCAAGAAGCGCCCGGCCGGCTGCTGATCCCCGCCCCTCGCGCGACCCCTCCCGAGAGCCGCCCATGAACGCCCCGCTCGCTCCCGCCCCGCAACGCTTCTGGAACCCGTACCTCGCGGGCGTCGGCCTCGGCCTGACGCTCCTGCTCGCGTTCGTCACGCTCGGCACCGGCCTCGGCGCGTCGGGCGCGATCGCCCGCGGCGCCGCGCAGGCGACGCACGTCGTCGCGCCGAAGGCCGTCGAGTCGAACGGCTACCTCGGGTCGTGGTTCGAGGGCGGCCCCGCCCTGCGCCACTACCTCGTGTTCATGGCCGGCGGCGTGCTCGTCGGCGGCTTCCTCTCGGCCCGCGCCGCGCGCCGCGCGCGCTTCCAGGTCGAGCGGGGCCCGACCGCGAGCGTGCGGCACCGCCTCGTGCTCGCGCTCGTCGGCGGCGTGCTCGTCGGCTTCGCGAGCCGCATGGCGGGCGGGTGCACGTCGGGCCAGTCGCTCACGGGCGGCGCGTTGCTGCTCGACGGGTCGTGGGCCTTCACGATGGCCGTGTTCGCCGGCGGCTTCGGCGCCGCGTGGTTCGTGCGGAAGGAGTGGAACTGATGTCGCCCCTCGTCCCCCTCGCCACCTTCTTCGCGGACGGCCGCCTCGACACGACGGCCGCGTTCGTGCTCGCGGGCGTCCTCGGCCTCGCGTTCGGCTTCTGGCTCGAGCGCGCGGGCTTCTCGAGCAGCCGCCGCCTGACCGGCGTCTTCTACGGCCGCGACTTCGCGGTGATCCAGGTCATGTTCTCGGCCATCGTCACCGCGCTGCTCGGCCTGCGCGCGCTCGTGACGCTCGGCCTCGTCGACCCGACGACCGTCTACCGGATGGAGACGTTCTTCGGCCCGCAGGTCGTCGGCGGCCTGATCTTCGGCGTCGGGTTCGTGATGGGCGGCTGGTGCCCGGGCACCGCGCTCGTCGGGCTCGCGTCCGGCAAGGGCGACGCGCTCGTGTTCCTCGGCGGCGCGGCCCTCGGCTCGCTCGCGTACGCGTTCGCGTGGCCGTCGCTCGCGTCGTTCTCGACGGCGGGCGCGTGCGGCGTGTGCACGCTGCCCGAGCGCTTCGGGCTCTCGACCGGCGTCACGACGCTCCTCGTCGTCGCGGTCGCGCTCGCGGCGTTCGTCGTCGTCGAGGTCCTCGCCGCGCGTCGCGCGCGCGCGCAGGCGTGACGGAGGCCCCCATGGACTCGACCCGCACCAAGCTCCTCGCGGCCCTGGCGGTCCTCGGCGTCGCGATCGTGATCGCGGTCGTGGACCGCGGCCCCCTCCCGGGACCGCGAGGCCCGGCGGCCGCCGGGCCCATGGCCCGGGAGACGACCGCGCCTTCCTGGGCGGCGCAGGTCGAGGCCGGCGAGGACCACCTCGCCCCCGACGAGTTCGCGCGCCGACTGCTCGACGCGCCCGACACGCTGGCGATCGTGGACGTGCGGCCCGCGGACGAGTTCGCGGCGTTCCACGTGCCCGGCGCGGTGAACCTCGACCTCGTGCGGCTGCTCGGGCCCGAGGGCGCGGCGTTCCTCGACGCGAACGCGGCGAAGACCGTCGTGCTCGTGAGCGACGGGATGACGCACCCCGCGCAGGCGTGGGTCGAGCTCGCGCGGCGCGGGCGGACGAACGTGCGGATCCTCGAGGACGGGCTCGACGGGCTGAAGGCGACGGCGTGGATGCCGCCGTCGCTGCGCGGCCCGACGACCGAGCGGCGCGTCGCCGAGGAGGGCGCGCGCGCCCGGGCGCTCGCGGCGCGGCTCGCCGGCCGGAAGGCGCCGGCGGCGCCGCGGCCCGCGCGCTGGGCCACGGATCCCGCGGCGTTGACGGCGCCGACGGTGGTGTCGACGGCGTGGGTCGCGGCGCGGCTCGGCCAGGTCGCGGTGCTCGACACGCGCGAGAAGGCCGAGGACGTGGCGAAGGGCCGCATCCCCGGCGCGGTGCACGTGCCGATCGCGGCGACGCGCGAGACGCGCGGCGGCGTGGCCGACGAGATGCTGCCGGTGGAGGCGCTCGCGGCGAAGGCGGGCGCGTGGGGCCTCACGGCCGACACCGAGGTCGTCGTGTACGGCGGCGAGAAGCTGCAGGACCCGACGCACCTGCTGCTCGTGCTCGTCGCGCTCGGGCACGCGAGGGTGGCGGTGATGGAGGGCGGGTTCGGCGCGTGGACGGCCGAGGGCCGCCCCGTGACGAAGGACGCGCCGACGCCGACGCCCGCGACGTACGTGGCGCGGCCCGGGGCCTTCGACTTCGGCGTGACGCTCGACGACGTCGTCGCGGCGAGCCGCGGCGGCGGGCCCGCGATCGTCGACGTGCGGCCGACGAAGGCGTTCGAGGGCGAGAAGGGCCCGGAGGTGCGCGGCGGGCGCATCCCGACGTCGCGGTCGCGGCCGTACACGGAGGACGTCGTCGTCGACGGCGGCGGCGCGTGGTGGCGCGGCCCGGACGAGCTGCGCGCCGGGTACGCGGGGCTGGGCCTCGCGTCGGACGGGCCGGTGATCGTGTCGTGCCGGACGGGCCACCAGGCGAGCCAGGCGTGGTTCACGCTGCGCTACCTGCTCGGGTACAAGGACGTGCGCTGGTTCGACGGCTCCTGGAAGGCGTGGTCGCTCCGCGCCGACCTCCCGGCCGAGACCGGTCCCGTGAAGAAGAAGGAGGCCCCGTGAGCCCCCGCGCGAAGTCCGCCCACGCCCCGCTCTCGCTCCCGATGCTCGACGCGGTGGCCGAGCAGTTCCGCGCGCTCGGCGAGCCCGCGCGGCTGAAGCTCTTGCAGCTGCTGCGCACGGGCCCGCACAGCGTGATGGAGCTGGCGGCCGCGGCCGACCTCTCGCACGCGAACGCGAGCAAGCACCTGCTGCTGCTGGCGGCGGCGGGGTTCGTGACGCGCCGCGAAGAGGGGACCAAGTCGGTCTACGCCCTGTCGGACGAGACGACGGAGGCCCTCTGCTCGATCATGTGCGACCGCGTCACGCGGAAAGCCGAGGCCGAGCTGCGCGTCCTCCGGGGCCGCTGACGCCCCGCGGCCCCACGCGCCCCCCTCGGCCGACGTCCCGCGACGGATGTGGCAGACTCTCCCGGGGTCGGAACCGGGAGCGGAACCATGGACCACGGCATCGGGGCGGCGGGGACCGCGGGGAACCGGACGCAGCGGGGGTTCGCGCGACGGGGAGCGGCGCGCCTGCTCGCCCTGGGCCTCGCGGTCCCGTGGCTCGCGGGGCCCGCGTTCGGGAAGGACGCGAAGGAGCCGACGCCGCAGCCGCCGCCGCGCAGGATCGACCCGGCCCTCGCGACCTCGGTGACGCAGGCGGTCGAGACCGCGAGCGGCGGCAAGTTCTGGGGGATGGTCCTCGTGGCGAAGGGCGGCGAGGTCGTCTTCGAGAAGGGATGGGGCACGTCGGACCGCGCGGGGAAGCGGCCGAACGACGCGCGCACGATCTTCGAGCTGGCCTCGACGAGCAAGCAGGTCGCCGCGACCGCGATCCTGCGGCTCGAGCAGCAGAAGAAGCTGAAGACGTCGGACCCGATCACGAAGTTCTTCCCGAAGGCACCGAAGGACAAGAAGGCGGTCACCGTCGACCACCTGCTGCACCACACCGCGGGCCTCGACCCCAACCTCGGCGTCCCGTACGCGTGGAAGGGCACGCTCGAGACGTACCTCGAGACGGTGCTCGCGCCGCCGCTCGAGACCCCGCCCGGGACCGCGTTCGCGTACTCGAACGTCGGGTACGCGCTGCTCGCGGCGATCGTGGAGGTCGTGACGGGGGCGTCGTTCGAGGCGTACTGCCACAAGGAGCTGTTCGCGCCCGCGGGCCTCGTCGACACCGGGTTCGTCAACGACGGGGCCCGGATCACGTCCGATCGCGCGGCGCGGCGCGCGTGCGACGACTGCCTCGACGAGTGGACGGCGACGAACTGGTTCTACGGCTGGGGCTACCGCGGGATGGGCGGCGTCGTCTCGACCGCGGACGACCTCGTGCGATGGGACCGCGCGCTGCGCGGCGACGTGGTGCTCGACAAGGCCGCGAAGGCCAAGCTCCACGCGCCGGCGCTCGACGGCTACGCCTGCGGCTGGTTCGTGGGCCCGACCGACACCGGGACGACGCGCACGTGGCACTCGGGCGGCGTCCGCGGCTTCGCGATCCAGTACGTGCGGTGGCTCGAGGACGACGTGATGCTCGCGATCCTCTCCGACGGGAAGAGCGATCTCTACGGCGTCGAGCGCGCGGTGACGGCGAAGCTGTTCGCCCCGCCGAAGGTCGTCGCGGACCTCGACGGCACCGGCTTCGAGGTCTCCGAGTACCGGGCCGTGGTCGCGACGGACGGCGTCGCGTGGGGCGTCGAGCGCGACAAGGCGACGTTGACCCTGCGGCTGCGGCGAGGCGACCGCGAGCTCGCCGTCGTGCGCGCGCCGCGCGCGGTGACGACGCGGCTCGCGACCGAGCTCGAGCAGGCCGTCGCGTCGAGCCGTTACGAGCCGAAGGACGAGCCGGCCGCGATGGAGGCGGGCGTCTACTTCGGCGTGCTCGGCGGCACCGGCGTGAAGGCGCACGTCGACGAGGACCTCGCGCTGCGGGTCATGCCGAGCTACCGCGGGCAGACGCCCGCGGGCGAGCCCGTCGAGGACCCGCGGGCGGTGCTCGTGCTCGAGTGGGCCGGCCGCGGCTGGCCCCTCATGGTGAAGATGAACCCCGCGGCCACGCAGGCCCTCCTGGACGCGCTGCGCAAGGACTGACCCCCGCGGACCGAGCCCGCCGGCGCGCACCCCACCGCGAGCGCGACGCGTCGGTTCCGCCATTCGGGGACCGGCACCGAAGGGCGGAACCAGCACGGGGGGGGCCGACCCGCGGCGATCCGCCGGCCGACGATCCGACGATCCGCCAATCAACGACCGGCGTCGATGGGCGGATGGGCGGCCGGCGGCGGCGGTGGACGGGGCCCGAAAGCCCTGCATCCACCGCCGGTTTCGGCCGGTGGGCGGCTGCGCGCGTGGGCGCGATCCGCCAATAAACGACCGGCGTCTATTGGCGGATGGGACCGGGGGGGAGGCGGGTGGTTCCGCCATTTTGGGACCGGCACCAAATGGCGGAACCGGCACGGGGGGGCCCGCGGACGGCGGAGAGAGTAGGGTGCGCGGGAGATCCCCATGCCCAACCTCGAACTCCGCGGCGCCCACATCCACTACCTCGATGCCGGCCACGGCCCGGACGTCGTGATCCTGCTGCACGCGTTCCCGCTCCACGCGGGCATGTGGACCGAGCAGGTCCACGCGCTCTCGACGGGCCACCGCGTCCTCGCGATCGACGCGAGCGGCTTCGGCGAGAGCACCGCGCGCGCCGCGGGCTCGACGCTCGCCGACCACGCCGCCGACGTCCTCGCGCTCTGCGACCACCTGCGCATCCCGTCGGCGGCCGTCGTCGGCCTGTCGATGGGCGGGTACGTCGCGTTCGAGCTCCTCGCCGCGCGCCCCGAGTTCGTCCGCGCGCTCGTGCTCTGCGACACGCGCGCCACCTCCGACACGCCCGAGGCCGCCGCGAAGCGCGAGACGTTCGCGGGCGAGGCCCTCGAGCGCGGCGTCGGCTGGGTCGCGGAACAGCTGCTCCCGAAGCTGCTCGGCCCCCACGCCGACCTCCGCCTCAAGAACGCCGTCTTCGCGATGATCGGCCAGGCCACCCCCGCGGCGGTCGCCGACGCCCAGCTCGCGATGGCCGCGCGCCGCGACGCGACCGAGTTGCTCCCGGCGATCACGTGCCCCACGCTCGTCCTCGTCGGCAGCGAGGACGCGATCACCCCGCCGTCGGACGCCCGCGCGATGGCCGCCGCGATCCCCCACGCGCGCTTCCACGAGCTCCACGCCGCGGGCCACCTCTCGAACCTCGAGGCGCGCGTCGGTTTCAACCGCGCGCTGCGCGAGTTCCTCGACCACCTCCCGAAACACCCGCCGAAGCACGGCCACGGGCACGACCACGGGACCGCGCCCGTGCCCGTCTGACGCGACGCGACCCCCGCGACGACACGCGAGGCCCGCCGGCCGCCGGGCCTCGCGGTCCCTCGCGGGGGCCGCCTGCCCGATCCCCTGCCTCCCGCGCACGCCCCACGCCCCCGAACGCCGACGCTCTCCATGGCCGAACGCTCGCCGCCCCCGCCGTTCCCGACGCCCGCGCTGCCCGTGATGACGTTCGGGCCGGCGCCCGCGGGGCCCCTCGACGTCGGCGACGGCGTCGACGTGTGGGCCGTGGCCCTCGACGCGGCGGCGGACGTCGTCGAGGCCGGCCGCGCGCTCCTCGACGACGGCGAGCGGGCCCGCGCGGCGCGGTTCCACGACCCGCGCCACGGCGCGCGGTTCGTCGTGCGGCGCGCGGCGCTGCGCACGGTGCTCGCGCGGTACGTGGGCGCGGCGCCGACGGCGCTGCGGTTCCGGCGCGTGGGCGAGGCGCGCCCGCGGCTCGTCGAGCCCGCGGCCGACCTCGTCTGGAGCGCGGCCGACGCCGACGACCTCGCGTTGTTCGCGCTCGCGCGGCGCGACCCGCTCGGCATCGACGTGGAGCGGTTGCGCGAGGTGCCCGAGCACGCGGAGATCGCGGCGCGTTACCTCGCGGCCGACGACGCGGCGGCGGTGGCCGCGGCGACGGACGAACTCGCGCGGCGCCTCGCGTTCTTCCGCGGCTGGACGCGACTCGAGGCGCTCTCGAAGGCGCTCGACGGCGGCGTGTACCGCCACGTCGAACGCCGGACGGCGGCCGGGCCTCGCGTGGCGGAGGGCGGGATCGAGCCCCTGGTGTTCACGCCGCGGCCGCCGTTCGTGCGCGCCGGCGAGACCTCACCGCCCGCCGACTTCGTGGCCGCGCTCGCGACCGACGCGCGCGGCCCGCGGCGCGCGTTCGCGTTCCCCGACGGACGCCGCACGTTTGATCTTCCTGAAGTGCGACGTTAGGAGAATCAAACGTTCCTCACGGCGCGTCGGGGTCGTCGAGCGCGTGCACCTTGAGGTCGGCGAGGTCCACGAACTCGAGCGCGGAGAGGTGCGTGGAGCCGAGCCGCACCGGCGGCGCGACGCCGGCCTCGAGGGCCTCCTTCCACCGCTGCACGCAGAGGCACCAGCAGTCGCCGGGCTTGAGGCCCGGGAAGCCGAACTCCGGGTGCGGCGTGACGAGGTCGTTGCCGCGCTCGACGGAGAAGACGAGGAACGCCTCCGTCATCCGCGCGCAGACGAGGTGCAAGCCGACGTCGTCGGGCCCCGTGTCGCAGCGGCCGGTGCGGAAGAACCCCGTCATGGGGCGCGTGCAGCAGGACGCGAGGGGCGTGCCGAGGACGTTGCGGGCCATGGGCCGAGCATCCCCCGCCGAGGGGCCGGGGCCTCGCGGTTCCGGGCCCCCCGGGCGACTTCCCCCACCCCCTTGCCAACCACCTAACAACGTACTATCATCCGCCCCGTGGTCGCCTTCCCCCCCTCGCCCCAGCGCATCCAGACCCTCGAAGCCCTCCGGGCGCAGATCGAGCGGCTCGAACGCGGCGCCACCCGGGGCTCGGGAGCGGAAGGCCCGGTGCCTCCGGGGGCATCCGCGGGTTCGGGGCCGCCCGGACGCCCGACGAGGCCCGACTTGGCCCTTGGCGATCGGGCCGCTGGCGGTGGGGCCCCGCCCGGAGCCCCCCGCGGCGCCGCGGCCCCTCCGAGGGACGTCCTGCTCCCTCCGACAGGCGGCGTGCTCTCGCCGACGGACGGCGTGCTCCTGCCGACGGACGTCGTGCCAACGGGGTGGCCGTCGGTCGATGCGTGGCTGCCGGGCGGTCTCCCCCGCGGCCTCGTGACCGAGTGGTTCGGGTTGCCCGAGGCAGCAGGTTTGCTCGCGGAGTCAGGGGGGCGCGCCCCCGATCCGACCGAGGAGGGGCCGGCGGCGGGCGGGCCTCGCGTACCCGAACCCCCGACCGCACGCTCGAAGGCTGGCAGATCGAAGGCGGGAGGATCGAAGGCCGCGGGCGCGCCGTCGGACGCGTGGACGCCCCCGCTGTCGCTGCTCGTGCACCTGGCGCATCAGGTGTTGAGCGCGCCGCTCGCCGGCGCGGCGGGCGAGCGCCACGGGTCGGGACGAACCGGGCCCGTGCTCTGGATCGGACGACGCGTGTGGCCGTACGGTCGCGCGCTCGTGCGCGCGGGGCCGAGGGGCGCGCGGTTGCTCGCGCGTTCGTTGTTCGTCGCGATGCCCGACGACGTCGCGGGCGCGCGGGGGCGGGTCGCGTCGGAGGCGGTGAAGTCGGAGAGTGGCGCGCGGCTGTGGGCGCTCGATCTCGCGTTGCGTTGTCGCGCCGTGGCCGCCGTGGTGGCGGACGGGCGCGGGTTCACCATGGCGGCGAGTCGACGGTTGCAGGTGGCGGCGGAGGCGGGCCACGCGTTCGTCGTGCTGGCGCGGCCGCCCGAGGAGTTCGACGTGCCGTCGGCCGCGGCGGTGCGGTTCGTCGTGACGCGGACGGCGATCGACGCCGACGCGAGGCCCGGTGCGCCGCGGTCGTGTGCGTGGTCGATCGCGTTGCGTCGGGCGAAGGGCGCGGCCGCGCGGACGCGGGCGTCGGTCGTGTCGCCGGCGGCGACGTCGCCTCCGTCCGCGTCGGCGTCGTCCCCGTCGTCGTCGTCCCCGTCGTTGTCGCTGCGAGATTCCTCTCTTCGGACGGCGCTCGGACCCGAGGGCCCGGCGGTCGTCCTCGTCTGGGATGCCGTCCATGGAGTCATCGAACGAGGGACGGTGCCCGCGCTCGCCGGCGGCGGAGAGCGGTTCCACCCCGGAGAACGGGGGCACGCCGAGGAATGGGGTCACACCGCGACGGATCCTGGCGTTGTGCCTGCCGTCGTTCTCGACCGACCTCTTGCGGCGACGCCACACGCGAGCGGCAGCAGCGGCGCAGGGCGCCCCGACGCAGGTCGCCCCGAGGCAGGTCGCCCTGAGTCTGGTCGCCCCGCGGAGGCCCGTCGCCGACGACGCACGCGTACGCGGCGGTGAACGACCGTCGCGGGCGACGCGGGGGGCGTCCGCCGTGCCGGCGCCGCCGGCGTTCCTGACCACCGTCGAGGAGCGGGGGCGGCAACTCGTCGTGCACCGGTGCGCGGTCGCGGCGGCGGCGGGCGTCGCCGTCGGGATGGGGCTCGCGGAGGCGCGGGCGTTGTTGCCGGGGCACGAGGTGATCGCGGAGACGTGGGACGCGCTCCGGGAACGCGAGGCCCTGGGCGCGATGGCGCGGTGGGCCTATCGGTTCGCGCCGCTCGTCGCGCTCGACCCGCCGGACGGGTTGTGGCTCGACGTGACGGGGTGCGGGCCGCTGTTCCAGGGCGAGGAGCGGCTGCTCGAGGCCCTCGTCACGGGGATCACGCGGCACCGCGTGGCGGCGCGGGGCGCCATCGCGTCGACGACGGGGTGCGCGTGGGCCCGGGCGCGGTACGGGTCGCGGGCGCGCGAGGTGGTGCCCGCGGGCGCGGAGGGCGCGGCGTTGGCGGCGTTGCCGCTCGTGGCGCTGCGGCTGCCGGCGGACGCGGTGGAGGTGCTCGAGGAGGTCGGCGTGGACGACGCGGGGCGGCTCGTGGCGCTGCCGCGGACGGAGGTGGCGGCGCGGTTCCCCGAGGTCGTGTTGCGGCGGCTCGACCAGGCGCTCGGGCACGCCGACGAGCCGCTCGTCGCGTTCCGGCCGCCGGCGGTGCTGCGGGTGACGCGGACGTTCGCCGGGCCCGTGCGCTCGTTCGAGGCGGTGCGCGACGCGACGCGGGCCCTCGTGGAGGCGCTGGCGGCGCAGCTCGAGACGCGGGCGCTCGGGGCCCTCGCGCTCGAGGCGACGCTCACGCGCTCGGACGCGCCGCCGGTGACGATCCGGCGCGCCCTGTCGCGGCGCTCGTCGGACGCGCGCCACCTGTGGGCCCTGCTCGCGCCCGCGATCGAGGACGCGAACCTCGGGTACGGCGTGGACGCGATCGAGCTCGTCGCGCCGCGGACGGGGGCGCGTCGGCCCGCGGACGCGCCCTCGTTCACCGGCGACGACGACGTCGAGGGCCCCGAGCCCGAGCGCGCGGTGGCGGAGCTGCTCGACGCGCTCGCGGGCCGGCTCGGGCCCGCGCAGATCGTGCGCGTGGAGGCCGTGGCGTCGCACGTGCCCGAGGCGGCGTTCCGGCGGGTGCCCGTGCTCGGGGGCCCCGCCGCGGGCGCGGGCGGGTCCTCGGCGGGAGGAGCGGCGGCGGGACGATCGGCCGGCGGGCCTCGCGTCGTCGTGGGTCCCTCCGACCGCCCGTCGCTGCTGCTCGCGGCGCCGGAGCCGGTGGAGGCGCTCGACGACGGGGAGGGTCCCGAGGAGGAGGAAGAGGAGGAGGAAGCGGCGGCGGACGCGGAGGGGGACGGGCCGCGCGACCGCGACGAGGTCGTCGTGCCCGCGCGGTTCCGCTGGCGCGGGACGACGTTCGAGGGGGTGGAGGCGACCGGCGCGGAGCGGATCGCGCCGCGGTGGTGGGAGGCCGAGGCGGGGCCGTTCCCGGCGGGCGAGCGGGCGTACGTCGTGGCGACGACGGCGGAGGGGCGGCGGTTGTGGATGTTCCTCGAGACGGCGTCGGGGCGGTGGTTCGTCCACGGCGAGTGGGCGTAGGAGGCGCGCGTGCCCGAGCTCCCGCCGTCGAAGGTGATCCCGCACCCGTGGAAGCAGCGGCGGCGCGTGAAGCCGGCGCACGGCGTGCCCGCGGGCGGGGAGGGGCGGCCGGACACGAGCGCGTCGTGGGCGCGGCGGCCGCGGCCGCGGAAGGCGGCGTACGCGGAGCTGATGGTGACGACGAACGCGTCGTTCCTCGAGGGGGCGAGCCATCCGGAGGAACTGGTGGAGCGCGCGGCGGCGCGCGGGCTGGCGGCGGTCGCGGTCACGGACCGCGGGACGCTGGGCGGGATCGTGCGCGCGCACGTGGCGGCGCAGGCGTTGTCGTTCCCGCTGGCGGTGGGTGCGCGAGTGGGGATCGCGGCGGCGAGCGAGGGCGGGATGCCGCGGGAGGACGCGGTGCTGCTGTACGCGACGGACCGCGCGTCGTACGGGCGGCTGTGCCGGCTGCTGACCGTGGGGAAGCGGCGCGCGGGCAAGGGCGGGTGCGACGTCACGCTCGACGAGGTGCTCGCGCACGGCGCGGGGCTGCTCGCGGTGGCCGTGGCGCCGCCGGACCCGGACGCGGCCTTCCTCTCGACGGTGACGCGGCTGCACGCGGCGTTCGACGACGACCGGCTCTCGCTCGGCGTCGCGTTGCACGCCGGCCAGGACGACGCCGGCCGGCTGCGGCGGGCGAAGGGCCTCGCGGCGGAGACGGGCGTGCCGCTGGTGGCGGTGAACGACGTGCACTACCACGACGCGGCGCGGCGGCCGCTGCACGACGTGCTGGTGGCGGTGCGCGCGGGGACGACGGTGGCGGAGGCGGGGTTCCGGCTGTTCCCGAACGCGGAGCGGCGGCTGAAGGACCCGGCGGAGATGGCGGCGCGGTTCGCGCGCGCGCCCGAGGCGCTCGCGCGGAGCGTCGACGTCGCGCGGCGGGCGGCGGCGTTCTCGCTGGCGTCGCTGCGGTACGAATACCCCGACGAGACGTGCCCGCCGGGCGTGCCGCCGACGGCGCACCTGCGCGCGCTGACCCACGAGGGCGCGGCGCGGCGGTACCCGCGCGGCGTGCCCGACCGCGTGCGGGCCGTGCTCGAGCACGAGCTCGCGGTGATCGCGGACCTGCGCTACGAGCCGTACTTCCTCACGGTGCACGAACTCGTGGCCTTCGCGCGGTCGCGGGGGATCCTGTGCCAGGGGCGCGGGGCCGCGGCGAACTCGGCGGTCTGCTACTGCCTCGGCATCACGGCGCTCGACCCGGCCCGGCTCGACATGTTGTTCGAGCGGTTCGTGTCGAAGGAGCGCGGCGAGCCGCCGGACATCGACATCGACTTCGAGCACGAGCGGCGCGAGGAGGTGATCCAGCACGTGTACGCGCGCTGGGGGCGCGACCGCGCGGCGCTCACCGCCGAGATGATCTCGTACCGCGGGCGCAGCGCGGTGCGCGACGTGGGGAAGGCGCTGGGCTTCTCGACCGACGCGGTGGAGCGGCTCGCGAAGGCCGTGGACGGCTGGTCGGACGCGATCGAGGGCGACGACCTCGCGGTCGCGGCGGGCCTCGACCCGCGGGCGCCGGCGATGGCCCGGTTCCTGACGCTCGCGAAGGAGCTGCTGGGGTTCCCGCGGCACCGCAGCCAGCACGTCGGCGGGTTCGTGATCACGCGCGGGGCGCTGTGCGAGACGGTGCCGCTCGAGGACGCGGCCATGCCGAACCGGTCGGTCATCGAGTGGGACAAGGACGACATCGAGGCGCTCGGCATCCTGAAGGTGGACGTGCTCGGCCTCGGGATGCTGACGGCGGTGCGCAAGGCGTTCGCCCACGTCGAGGGCGCGCGCGGCGACGCGCCGCTCGAGGGCGTGACGCCCGGGACCGAGGCGTTCGGCGCGCTCGCGCTGCACAACGTGCCGCCCGAGGACCCGGCGGTCTACGACATGTTGTGCGCAGCCGACACCGTGGGCGTGTTCCAGGTGGAGTCGCGCGCGCAGATGTCGATGCTGCCGCGGCTGAAGCCGCGCACGCTCTACGACCTCGCCATCGAGGTCGCGATCGTGCGGCCCGGGCCCATCCAGGGCGACATGGTGCACCCCTACCTGCGGCGGCGGCGCGGCGAGGAGCCCGTCTCGTACCCGAGCGCGGCCGTCGAGAAGGTGCTCGGGCGCACGCTCGGCGTGCCGCTCTTCCAGGAGCAGGCGATGGCGCTCGCGATCGTCGCGGCGGGGTTCACGCCCGGCGAGGCCGACCGGCTGCGGCGCGCGATGGCGGCGTGGAAGCGCAAGGGCCGCGACCTCGAGCTGCTCGGCGGGCGGCTCGTCGCGGGGATGGTGGAGCGCGGGTACCCGCGCGAGTTCGCCGACCGCGTGCTGCGCCAGATCCACGGCTTCTCGGAGTACGGCTTCCCCGAGTCGCACGCGGCGTCGTTCGCGTTGATCGTGTACGTGTCGGCGTGGCTGAAGCGCCACCACCCCGCGGCGTTCACGGCCGCGCTCCTCGACAGCCAGCCCATGGGCTTCTACGCGCCGTCGCAGCTGGTGCGCGACGCCCGCGCCCACGGCGTCGAGGTGCGCCCGGTCGACGTCGACGCGAGCGGCTGGGACTGCCGCCTCGAGCCGCGCCCGTCGGGCGGGCCCGCGCTGCGGCTCGGGATGCGGCTCGTGCGCGGGCTCCCGAAGGTGCACGCCGACGCCGTGGCCGACGCGCGGCGCGACGGGCCCTTCGCGTCGATGGGCGACCTGCGGCGGCGCGCGGGCGTGCCCGTGGGCGCCCTGCGCGCGCTCGCGCGGGCCGACGCGTTCGGCTCGATGGGGCTCGAGCGACGGCTCGCGCTCTGGCACGCGTCGGCGCTCCGCGACGAGACGCTGCCGCTCTTCGACGGGCTCGGCGCCGGCGCCGCGGGCGCCGCGACCGAGGACGCGGTCGGGGGGGCGGGACGCGAGGCCCGGGAGGGGGGCGCCCTGCCGGTGGCGACGCTGCCCGAGCAGGTCGTGGCGGACTACGGGACGACGGGCCTCTCGTTGAAGGCGCACCCGCTGTCGTTCGTCCGCGACGTGTTGACCGCGCGCGGGGTGCGGCCCGCGGCGACGCTCGCGGACCCCGAGGGCGCGCCCCACGGCGCGCGGGCCGCGGTGGCGGGCCTGGTGCTGGTGCGGCAGCGGCCCGCGACGGCGAGCGGGATCCTGTTCGTGACGCTCGAGGACGAGACCGGGATCGCGAACCTGATCGTGCGGCCCGCGGTGTACGACCGGTACCGCGCCGCGGCCCGGCACGCGGGCGCGCTGGTGGCGACCGGCACCGTCGAACGCGACGGCGTGGTCGTCCACCTCCTGGTGCGGGCCCTGATCCCTTTGCGGACGCTCGTGACGACCTCCAGCCGCGACTTCCGCTGACACCCCCCGGGCCGACGCCGAGACGACGGACACGTGGAACAAAGGGCTACGACCCCGTTGTTCCACGAACGTCGTAACCCGCTGTGGCTCCGTTCGTCCGCCGTCGATCGTGGAACAAAGGGCTACGACCCCGTTGTTCCACGACCCCGTTGTCTCGGCGTCGGGGAGGGGAGTACGGTGGGGCGATGAACCCCACCGAGGTCGTACAGAAGGTGTATGCCGCGTTCGGGGCCGGCGACGGGCCCGCGCTCGTGGCCCTGGCCGCGCCGGACTCCACGTGGGTCGTGAACGCGCCGAGCGAACACCCGTACGGCGGGCGGTTCGTCGGCGTGGCCGGCCTCCAGCAGTTCCTCGGCGCGATCGCGACGAACGTCGCCATCGAGGCGTTCGGCGTCGACCGGCTCCTCGCGGCCGGCGACGACGTGTTCGTCGTCGGCCACGAGACGGGCCGCTGGCGCCGCTCCGGCCGCGCGTACACGGTCCGCTGGATGCACCACTTCCGCGTGGAACGGGGCCGCGTGGCCGCCTTCGAGGAGTGGTTCGACACCGCCACCGCGCTCGCCGCGCGGTAGCCCCGGCGGGCCCGCGACCCGGTCAGCGCGTCGCGAACGTGACCTCGCGCACGCGGAAGGAGAGCGTGCCGAACGGCGGCCCCGGGCTCCCTCCGGGACGGTCGCGCTCGAGCACGACGTGGGTGGCGTCGACGGTCGACTGACGCCAGGTCGGGTCCACCTGGATCCACGACCCGCCGAGCGCCACCTCGGCCCACGCGTGCCCGCCGAACGCCCGCTCCTCGTCGCCGAGGTACATGACGCCGCCGACGACGCGCGCCGGCACGCCGACCGCGCGCGCCAGCGTCACGAACAGCGCCGCGTGCTCGGTGCAGTCGCCCCGCGGGGCCGCGAGGAGCCGCGCGATCGAGACGGTGCCCGGCACCTCCGCGTCCACGAGGAACCCGTCCACGAACGCGAGGAGCGCCGCGACCCGCTCGGCGGGGTCCGTGGCGCCCGCGACCGCGCCCGCCGCCAGCGCCTTCACCGCGGGCAGGTGGATCGGGTACTCCACGGTCTCCTCGAGCGCGCGGCGCACCTCGTCGTCGCTCGCGGGCGACGGCGCGTCCTTCGCGCCGAGCGTGACCACGACGACGCCCGCCCCCGCCTCGCGGCGCACGCGCTGCCGGGGCGCGTCGAGCAGGCCGACGGCGAGGTCGCCCTCGGCCTCGAGCACCAGCCGCGCCACCTTCCGCGCGTCGCCGAGCGGACGGTCGACCGGCGCGACCGTGAGGCGGAAGAGGTCCTCGCCCTCCGCGAGCCGCGTCGCCTCCTGCTCGGTCTCCGCCCGCGCCTCGATGCGGCTCCCGAACGACATCCACCGGATCCGGCCCGTCTCGTCGGCGGACAGCCGGCCCTCGCTGCCGTCGTCGTCCACGGTCACCAGCTCGTACGCCGCCGACCCCGGGCCGCCGGGCCGCGCGACCGACGTCACGCGGACGGCCATCTCGCCGAGCCGCGCCTCGTCCGCGTCGAACGTGACGAACCGCGCGCGGTCGCCGACCTTCGGCCCCGCGCGGCACCACGTCCGCAGCGCGAGGTCGTCGCGCAGCGTGAAGACGCCCTCGACGGGCGGGAGCGCGCGGGCCACGCCGTCCTCGGTCACCGTCCGCCGCAGCGACCCGCCGTCCCGCGCGACCTCGATCACGCGGACGGCGTCCCCCTCGGCCTCGACGTGCCGCGCCGACCGCAGCGCGTACGGCGGCGTCCCGTCGAAGACGCGCTCCTCGGTCTCGCGCACGTCCGTGACCTGGTCCATCGCGCGCAGCCGCAGCCGCACCGTGCTCGTCGCCACGAACGCGGCGTCGCCGCCCTCGCCCCGCCGCCGCAGCGTCTCGCGGGCCCAGCCCACGCGCGCCGACGCGAGGAACATCCCCATCCACTCGACGCGCTCGACCTCGAGCCCGCGGAGGTCCGGCTCGCCGCGGAACACCGCGACCCCGTCCTCCGCGACCGCCCGCCGCGCGCCCGGCGCGACCCCGGCCGCCGTCGCCGCCGCGACGAGCAGCCCGAGCACGAGCCGCGCCGCGCGCCCGACCGCCCCCCGTCGCGTCCGCACCATGGTCCCCTCCGTCCTCCCGAGGCCCCGACGGCCGCCGGGCCTCGCGTCACGCCGCCGCCGACTCCTCGATCACCGCCTCCGCCGCGAAGATCGGCGCCTTCACCGCCGTCGCCAGCGCGATCGCGTCGGACGGCCGCGCGTCGACCTCCGCCACGCGCCCGTCCGCCGCGACGAGGTGGAGCACCGCGTAGAACGTCGAGTCCTTCAGGTTCGTGATCTCCACCCGCGACAGCCGGGCCCCGAGGACCGCGACCATGCTCGTCATCAGGTCGTGCGTCTGCGGCCGCGGGACCGACTGCTGGTTCACGAACCGGTGGATCGCCTGCGCCTCGTTGAACCCGATCACGATCGGGAACGAGCGGTCCCCCTCCTTCTCCTTCAGGTAGATGTACTGCTGGTCGGTGGTCTCGCTGAACAGGATGCGGTGCAGGACCATCTCGACCATGGCGGCGGCTCCGGGGGCGCCCCGGATCGTACCGCCGCGGCCCGGGATGGTTCGATGGGGGGATGGCCCGAAGCGAACCCCTCGTCCGCCTCACCCGGGGCGGCCACGAAGAATCCGTCCACACCGGCATCCTGGTCGTCATCGAGCACGGCCGGCCGACCCTGGTCTGCGGCGACCCCGGCCGGGTCGTCTTCTACCGCAGCGCGAGCAAGCCGCTCCAGGCCCTCGAGCTCGTCCGCAGCGGCGCCGCCGACGCGTTCGGCCTGAGCGACGCCGAGCTGGCGATCGCCGCCGGCAGCCACAGCGCCGAGCCTCGCCACCTCGACGCCGTCCGCTCGATGCTGAAGGCCGGCGGCGTCCCCGAGACGTGCCTCCGCTGCGGAGGCCACCGCAGCGTCAACCCGAAGGTCGCCTTCGCCCAGACGCGCGACGGCGTGGCGATCACCTCGCTCCACTCGAACTGCTCCGGCAAGCACGCGGGCATGCTCCTCGCCGCGCGGCACAAGGGCGCGCCCCTCGAGACCTACACCGAGCTCACGCACCCCGTGCAGCTCGCCATCGCGTCGCACGTCGTCCTCTTCGGCGGCGTGCCGCGCGAGAAGGTCCTCGCGGGCGTGGACGGCTGCGGCGCGCCGGCGCTCGCCGTGCCGATGGAGGCCATGGCGCGCTCCATCGCGAACGTCGCGAACCCCGACGGGATGCCCCTCGACCTCGCCGCGGCCGCGCGCCGCGTCGCGCGCGCCATGATCGCGCACCCCGAGATGGTCGCGGGCGAGGACCGCTTCGACACCGACCTGATGCTGGCCGCGAAGGGCCGCGTGCTCGCGAAGGCCGGCGCCGAGGGCGTCTTCGTCGTCGGCGCGGCCGATCGCCGCCTGGGCCTCGCGGTCAAGGCCGACGACGGCGCCGACCGCGGGTACCGCCTCGTCGTGCTCGAGGTGCTGCGCCGCCGCGGCCTGCTCGACGACGACGCGTTCGCGGCGCTCGCGAAGAAGCACGCGCCGACGATCGTCACGAACCTCGCGGGCGAGCCCGTGGGGCGCATGGACGTCGCGTTCTGAACGTCCCGTCGCGGGCCCGCGCCGCGACGCGTGCGACGAACCGGGGCCGGGGGACCGCGAGGCCCGGCGGCCGACACGGAACCCCGGGGGCACGGATCACGTCCACTCTCCGGACGGAACCGCGCCGTCGCGGCTCCGCTGCGCCCCCCACCCTCGCATCGGAGGCACCATGGCCGTCGTCGCGCTCCCCCACCGCTCGCCGCGGCGCCTCTTCGCGCTGCGCGCGCAGCCGGCGGCGGCGCCGAGGATCGCCTTCCCGCTGATGTCCCGCCCCCGCCACGGCACCCGCCGCATCGTCCACGTCTCCGACGTGCACTTCGGCAGCCCCGGCGTGACCGAGCGCACCGTGCCGCTGCTCGCCGCGATCTCCGAGCTGACCCCGTCGGTCGTCGCCGTGTCGGGCGACCTCACGCGCCGCGCGCACCCCGAGCAGTTCCGCGAGGCGCGCCGCTTCCTCGACGCGCTGCCGTCGCCGTACGTCGTCGTGCCGGGCAACCACGACGTGCCGTTCGCGCCCTGGCTCCGCTTCCACCGCCGCCACGCGCGCTTCCTCGAGCACGTCGCCGACGAGGCCGCGCCCTGCTTCCTCGACGACCACCTCGCGATCTCCGGCATGGACACCACCCGCGGCTTCGCCATCGACGGCGGCCGCGCGCGCAAGCGCGCCCTCGCGCTGCTCGAGGAGCGCTTCGCCGCGCTGCCCGGCACGGCCTTCCGCGTCGTCGTCGCGCACCACCCGTTCACGAAGCAGCCGGGGCGCCGCAGCAGCCTCGCGGTGCAGAAGGCGCGCCGCGCGCTCGGCGCGTTCGAGCGCCTCGGGGTGGACGCCGTCCTGACGGGCCACCGGCACGAGACCGTCGTCATGCCCGTCACGCACGTCGCCCGGCACGTCGAACGTCCCTTCCTCCTCGTCCAGGCCGGCACGGCGACGACCTACCGCGGCCGCTGCACCGAGCGCGGCCGCAACTCGTTCGTCACCCTCGACGTCGGCCGCGACGAGGTCGTCGTCGTACGCCACGTCTACGACCCCGCCGAGGGCGCGTTCGTCGCCGAGCAGCCCCAGCGGTTCCCGCGCCTGCCCGGCCCCGACACCGACGTGGCGTAGCCGACGACGCGGTCCGGGGTCCGGGACCGCGGGGCCCGGCCGCCGCCGGGCGCCGCGCGCCGCGGGCGCGACCGGGCCTCGCGTACCATGGCGGCATGCCCGACGACGCGCCGCTCCCGCCCCTGCCGCCGCGGCCCGCGGACGCGCACAAGGCGTCCGTCGGACGCGTGCTGATCGTCGGCGGCTCGCTCGGGATGGCCGGGGCGCCGGCGCTCGCGGCCCGCGGCGCGCTGCGCGCGGGGGCGGGCCTCGTGACCGTCGCGGTGCCGCGCGCCGTGCAGGCGACGGTCGCCGGCTTCCTCGCCGAGGCGATGACGGTGGGGCTCCCGTGCGATGCCGACGGCGCGCCCGCCGCGGAGGCCGTCGAGGCCCTGCGCCCGCACCTCGAGCGCGCCCACGCCGTCGTGCTCGGGCCCGGCCTCGGGCGCGGGCCCGCGATCGAGGCGTTCGTGCGGTGGCTCGCGCGCGACGTGGCGCGGCCGCTCGTGCTCGACGCGGACGCGCTCCACGCGCTGCGCGGCCGGCTCGCGGAGCTCGCCGCGCGCAGGGCCCCGACGGTGCTGACGCCCCACGAGGGCGAGGCCGCGCTGCTGCTCGGCGAGCCGTCGGGCGGCGGCGCGGTGCCGCGCGAGGCGTGGGCCCGGCGGCTCGCGCAGGGCGCGCGGGCCGTCGCGGTGCTGAAGGGCCCGGGGACGCTCGTGTGCGACGGCCCGCGCTGCGCGCGCAACACGACGGGCGGGCCGGTCCTCGCGACGGGCGGGACGGGCGACGTGCTCGCGGGCGTGCTCGCGGCGATGCTCGCGGGCCTGCCGGCGACGGGCGGCGACGCGTTCGGCGCGGCGCGGCTCGCGGTCCACGTGCACGGCCGCGCGGGCGACCGGTGCGCCGCCGCCCGCGGCGACCGCGGCACCCTCGCGAGCGAGGTCGCCGACGAGGTCCCGCACGCGATCGCCGAGCTCGTCGCCGCGGCGGCCCGATGACGCGGGCCCGCGTCGCCGTCGCGGGGTGCCTCGTCGCCGCGCTCGCCGCGACGGCGGGGCCCGCGCCCCGGCCCGCGCGGGCCGACGGCGACGCGGGCCTGCCGCCCGGCCTCGCGGCGCTGCCGGCGACGCCCGAGGAGACCGCGCGGGCGGCGCGCGCGATGGCGGCGCTCGGCGACCCGTCGCCGGAGGTCGCGGCGGCCGCCGCGCACGCGCTCCTGCTGTCCGGGGCCGCGGGCCTGCGCGAGGCGGCGCGGGCGCTGCTGCGCGGCGACGCGCCGGAGGCGGCGCGCGGGGCGCTCGTCGAGGTGGTGGGCGCGAGCGACGCGCCCGAGGCCGACGCCGTGCTCGCGGCGGCGGCGGACGCGCGCCGGTTCGAGGTGCGCGCCGCGGTGGCGCGCGCGCTCGGCGCGGGGCGCTCCGACGCGGCGGTCCCGACGCTGGCCCGGCTCGCGCTCGACCCGTCGGGCGCGGTGCGCGCGGCCGCGTTGCGCGCGTTGTTCGCGCTCGAGACGGCGGCGGCCGTCGAGGCCCGCGTCGCGCTGCCCGCGGACCGGGACGCGGACCTCCTGGCGCTGCGGTTCCGCCTGCACCGCCTGCGCGGGGACGACGCGCCGCGCCTCCTCGCGCTCGCGACCTCGGCCGCCGCGTTCGCGCGCGCGCCCGCCGTGCGCGTGGAGGCGGTGCGGTGGCTCGCCACGCACGACGGGCCCGAGGCCGACGACCTCCTCGAGGCCTTCGTCGCCGAGACGTGGGGCACGCCCGCGGAGGGCCGCGAGGTGCGCGCGGGGCTCGGGGTGGCGTGCGAGGGCTACGTGCGCGCGACCGAGCGGTGCGCGGGCACCGAGGCCCTGCTCGCGCTGCTGGGCCGCCCGACGACGCCCGTCGCGACGCGCGCGCTGCTCGTCGAGCTGGCCGTGGACGCGCTCGCGCGGCCCCAGCGGACCGGCGGCGCGGAGATCGACGAGGAGGCCCGCGTCACGCTCGAGGCCCGCCTGCCGGAGGTCGGCGCGGCGCTGGTCGGGCCCACGCTGCGCGCGCTGCGCGAGGGGCGGTTCGACGACCCGAAGCACGGGACGCGCCTGCTCGCGTCGCTCGAGCGCGGGCTGGCGGTCGCGAGCCTCGGCGACCTCGTGCTCGCCGACCCGCCGGAGACGGTGCTCAAGGCCGCGGCGGGCGAGCTCGCGCTGCTGCGGCGCGTCGGCCGCGCGGAGGTCGCCGACGCGCTGCGCGCGGCGGGCCGGCCGTCGGACGTGCGCGCCGCGGCGGTCACCGCCCTCGCCGACGAGCCCGAGGAGATCGCGGCGCCGCGGCTCGTCGCGGCGCTCGACGACCCCGACGTGGACGCCGCGAGCCGCGCCGCCGACGTGTTGCTCGAGCGGCGCGCCCGCGGCGAGGCGTCGGCGTGGGCCGCCCTGTCGCGCGCGCTCCTGACCGAGCCGACGCGGGCCTTCGAGCGGACGCTCCTCGACACGCTGGCCGCGGCCCCCGACGACGCGGCGTACGCGCTGTTCGAGCAGCTGATGACGCAGGGCCCGGTGGCCCGGCGCCGCGACGTGCTCGACGCGATCCGCTCGCGCACGTCGCGCATGCGCGGGCACCGCGCCGCCGCGCTCGTGCGCCGCGCCGCGGAGGACCTCTCGCTCGGCCTCAAGCCCGGCGACGTCGCGCCCGCGCTCACGTCCGTGGACGGGGCGGAGGGCGTGCGCTACATCCGCGCGCGGTGGCGCGACGCGAGCGCGCCCGGCGTCTTCCTGCGCAACCTGCGGCAGGTGCGCCACGTGAGCGCGCTCGACTTCGCGCTCGAGCTCGCGGCCTCGCTGCCGGACTCGGCCACGGCCCTCCTCAACGAGCTCATGACCGTGCTCTCCGAGGCGCCGGCCACCGACCCGGCCCGGACCGACCCGTTCTGGCGGCGGATGCTCGCGCACCCCGACCCGGAGCTCCGCGCGCAGGCCGTGCGCACCCTCCCGAGGGTCGAGCACGGCGACCTCGTCGCGCTGCTGCTCCCCGTGGTGACCGACCCGAAGCAGCCGGCCTCGCTCCGGCTCGACGCGCTGCGCGGCTGCGCGGACGCGTCGGACCCGCCGTCCACGGAGACGCTGTGGGCCCTCGCGTCGGACCGGCTCGAGGACGAGGACCTGTGCCAGGAGGCCGCGCGACGCCTGGTGCTGCGCGCCGACGCCGACCTGCGGCGCCGCGCGCTCGCGTGGCTCGGGCGGGGCGTCGACGAGGCCAGCGAGGTCGTGGACACGATGGCGGTGCTCGCGGGCCGCGGCGCGTCGTCCGCCGAGGCGGCGGCGCTCCTCGCCGGCTTCGAGCGCGACGTGGACGTGCGGTTCGGGCGGACGCCCTACTTCCGCCCGAGCGACGCGGTGGACGACGACTCGCAGCGCGCCGCCGTGGGCCGCGCGAGCTCGCAGCTGCGCTCGCTCGCCGCCGCGGCCGACCCGGTCGCCCTCGCCGCGCTCGCGGCGCGCGTGTTCGACCCGCGGTTCGCGCGGTACGCGCTCGAGGCGCGCCGGTACGCGGCGTTCGGCCGCGGGCTCGGCGGCGGGCCCCTGGCGGGCGCCTGGGACCCGCCCGAGGCGGGCCTCCTCCTCTACACCGAGGAGCTCGACCCGAACGCCGTGCCGGTGTCCGTGGTGCCCGACACCGGGACGGACATCGTGGCGGCCCTCGTCGGCCTCGGGCCGCCGGACGCGCCGCGGCTGCTCGTGCGCGCGCTCGACGACGCGCGGGCGTCCGGCGCCCTCGCGGCGTTCCCGGACGCGTACCTCGTGACGCTCCTGCGCCGCGTGGACGACGCCGCGGCGACGGCGCCGCGCGACCCCGCGCGCGACGCGGCCGTGCAGGCGGTCCTCGACGCGCTCAACGCGGCGCTCGTCCGCGCGTGGCCGGTCGCGGGCGCCCAGGAGCTCTGGGCGGCCGAGCAGCGCGTGGCGCGGGCCTCGCGGTCGCGGGACTTCGCGGCCGCCGCGGTCGCCGCCGCGGACGCGGTCCGCCTCGCCGCGCGCACGGGCCTGTGCGACCTCTCGCCGTCGCGCTGGCTCGCCGAGGGCCGCACGGTCCCGCGCGACTGGTTCCCCTGGCGGACGCTGCGCGCGCGGCAGGACCTGCTCGAAGCCGCGGCGGCGGCGGCCGCCGGGCGCGCCGAGGCCGCGACGGAGGGGTTCCGCCGCGGCCTCGCGCGCGCCCGCGACCGCGCGGGCGTGCTCCGCCTCGCGGCGCACCTGAAGCACGCCGTCGGGTTCGACCTGCCGGGCGCCGCCGACGACCTGCGGCGCGCGGTGGAGCTCGCGCGGCGCACCGGCGGCGAGGCGACGGAGGAGGACGGGGCCCTCCTCGCGGCGCTCGAGTCGGGCGCGCCGGCCCCGCCGAGGGACGGCGCCCTACCCGCGGGCCGCTGACGTCGCGCGCGTCAGGCCCGCGGCTGGGCCAGCCACGCGACCCACGAGATCATCATCGCGCGCATGCGCTCGGTCCCGTACTCGGAGCGGTAGGCGCTCCAGTCGATGTCGAGGAGGCCGCCGACCCACAGCGCGCGGCCGTGGTCGCCGGCGGACGCCACGACGGCCGGCCAGCGCAGGTCGCCGCCGACCACCTCGACCAGGGTGCGCGCGCCGGGCGCGATGCGCTCGACCGGGCTGACGAACTTCGTCGACCAGCCGTCCTTGCCGCGCGTGAGCCGCCCCCACACCTTGCCGCTCCAGCCCTCGAAGGGGACGATCCGCGTGGTCGGGTGCTTCGTGCCGTCGGCGGTCACCTCGAACGGGCGCGGCGTGTCGAACACGCCGGGGATCAGCCGTCCGCCCTTCTCGAGCGGCGCGAGCGCGAGCACGCTCGCGACGGGGAGCACCGAGCGCAGGCTCGGCTCGTCGGCGAGGGGCCGCCCCGTCAGGTGGTCGGGGACGACGAGCAGCCCGAGCCGGCCGCTGGTCACGCGCTCGGCGACGTGGGACCAGAACGAGGCCGGCATCCGCGACGGGTCCACCGCCGCGACGAAGAGCACCTGGGCGCCGTCGACGTCGGTCGTCGTCGGGGGGCCCGAGAGCGCGGGGAGGCCGGTGGACGAAAGCGGCACCCCCTCGGGCGCGGGCGTCGCGTACCAGACCTGCCACTCGATCCGCGACGACGCGCGCCACAGCTGGAAGCACCAGCCGGTGAACGACCGCGGCCCCTCCGCCAGGACGAGGACGCGGACCGGCGTCGAGATCGTCGGGACGTCGGGCTCCGGCTCGCCCGTGGGCTCGGGCGCGACCAGCGCCGCCTCGCTCGGCAGCGACGGGTCGGTCGGGGCCGGCGCCGGGGCGGGCGTCGAGACCGTCTCGTGGTGCTGGAACACGCCGAAGAAGTAGAGGGCGGCCACGAGGGTGACGGCGAACGGGACGACCACGAGCAGGGCGCGCTTCATCCCCGTACGGTACCTGACGAGCGCGGTCCCGGGCAGGGGGGGACGTGTCCACGCCACCCCCGGGGCCGGTCCCGGACGGATGCCGCGCAGGGCCCCGGGTAGGGTGGCGGCATGGCCGCCCCGTTCCTCCCCACGACCCCGGACGAGATGCGCGCCCTCGGCTGGGACCGGCCCGACGTCGTCTTCGTGTCCGGCGACGCCTACGTGGACCACCCGTCGTTCGCCGCCGCCGTCCTCGGCCGCGTGCTCGAGGCGAACGGCTGGCGCGTCGCGATCCTCCCCCAGCCCGACTGGAAGAGCGCCGAGCCCTGGCGCGCCTTCGGGCGGCCCCGGCTCTTCTTCGCCGTCAGCGCCGGGAACATGGACTCGATGATCAACCACTACACGGCGAACAAGAAGCGGCGCAACGACGACGCGTACTCGCCGGGCGGGCGCATCGGGCTGCGCCCCGACCGCCCCACGGCGATCTACGCGCAGCGCTGCCGCGAGGCGTTCCCCGACGTGCCGGTGGTGGCGGGCGGCGTCGAGGCGTCGCTCCGGCGGATCGCGCACTTCGACTACTGGAGCGAGACGGTCCGCCCGTCGATCCTCGTCTCGAGCAAGGCCGACCTCGTCGTCTACGGGATGGGCGAGCGCCCGATCGTCGAGATCGCCCGGCGCCTCGCGGCCGGCGAGGACGTGAAGGCCCTGCGCGACCTGCGGGGCGTCGCCTACCTCCTCGGGCGCAGCGAGACGCTCCCGGCGCACCGCTTCGACGACGCGGCGTGCGACCAGACGACCGTCGAGCTGCCCTCCTTCGAGGAGGTCGGCAAGGACCCGCGCGCGTTCGCGCGCATGACCGCGCTGCACCACCACGAGACGAACCCGCTGAACGCGCGCCGCGTCGTGCAGCGCCACGGCGACCGGCTCCTGGTGCAGAACCCGCCGACGCTGCCGCTCACCGAGGCGGCGATGGACGCGGCCTACGACCTCCCGTACGCGCGCCGCCCCCATCCGCGCTACGCCGAGCCCGTGCCCGCGTTCGAGATGATCAAGGACTCGGTGACGACGATGCGCGGGTGCTTCGGCGGCTGCACGTTCTGCAGCATCACGATGCACCAGGGCCGCATCATCCAGAGCCGCAGCGCCGCGTCGATCGTGGGCGAGGTGCGGCGCATCGCGAAGGACCCGGCCTTCAAGGGCACGATCAGCGACCTCGGCGGCCCCACCGCCAACATGTACAAGATGCGGTGCACGCGCCCGGACGTGGAGGCGAAGTGCCGCCGCCTCTCGTGCATCCACCCGAAGATCTGCCCGCTGCTCGGCACCGACCACGCGCCCACGATCGATCTCCTCCGCCAGGCGCGCGCGGTGCCGGGCGTGAAGCGCGTGTTCGTCGCGTCCGGCATCCGCATGGACCTCGCGAACCGCTCGCCCGAGTACGTCGACGAGATGGCGCGCCACCACGTCGGCGGGCACCTGAAGGTGGCGCCGGAGCACACCAGCGACACGGTGCTCGCCGCCATGAAGAAGCCGTCGCAGGCCTCGTTCGAGGAGTTCGCGGGCCGCTTCGCCGACGCGAGCCGCCGCGCCGGCAAGGAACAGTACCTCGTCCCCTACTTCATCGCGGGCCACCCGGGCTCGACGGCGAAGGAGATGATCGAGCTCGCGATGTTCCTCAAGTCGAGCGGCTACCGGCCGCGGCAGGTGCAGGACTTCATCCCCGCGCCCATGGACGTCGCGACGTGCATGTGGCACACGGGCCTCGACCCGTTCACGCTCGAGCCCGTCCCGTCGGCGAAGAAGCTCCGCGACCGCGTGGCCCAGCGCGCGCTGATGCAGTACTTCCGCCCGGAGAACTGGTTCGCGGTGCGCCAGGCCCTCCTCGACGCCGGCCGCGCCGACCTCGTGGGCGAGGGCCCGCAGTGCCTGATCCCGTCGCGCCCGCCGCCCGAGGCCCTCGAGGCGCGCCGCCGCGCCGCGCAGGCCGCCGCCGCGCGCGACGGCGACGACGACCCGGCCGCCGCCGAGCCCGCCGCCGACGCCACGTACTCGCACGCCGAGGACGCGGGGACGAAGCCGACGGTCGGCTACCGCCCGGGCCGCGCGGGCGCGCGCCGCCGGCGCCGCTGACCCGCGGCCCGGACGACGCCGGTCCGGGCCCCGAAGGCCGATTGCGCTTGCGGCCCCCACGGGGCGCGGTACGAGGGAGGCGTGGACGAGGCCCGCGCCCCCCGCTGGCACGCGCTCCCCCTCGAGGAGGTCGCGGCGCGCCTCGAGGTCGATCCCGCGCGGGGCCTCGCGTCGGCCGAGGTCGAGCGGCGCCGCGCGCGCCACGGCCCGAACGCGCTCCCCGAGCCCTCGAGCCGCTCGCGCCTCGCCATCCTCCTCGGGCAGGTGCGGAGCCCGCTCGTCGCGCTGCTCGTCGTCGCGGCCGGCGTGTCGTTCGCCATGGGCGACGTCGTCGACGCGTGCGTGATCGTCGCGGTGGTGGCGCTCAACACCGTCGTCGGCGCGTACCAGGAGGGACGGGCCGAGCGCTCGCTCGCGGCGCTGCGGCGGCTCGTCGTGATGCAGGTGCGCGTGCGACGCGAGGCCCGCGACCACGTCGTGGACGCGCGCCACGTCGTGCCCGGCGACGTCGTCGTGCTCGCGGCGGGCGACAAGGTCGCCGCCGACGCGCGCCTCGTCGAGGCCGAAGGGCTGCGGACCGCCGAGGCCGCGCTGACCGGCGAGTCGGCGCCCGTCGACAAGGATCCCGCGGCCGCCGGCGAGGCGACGGACCTCGCGGAGCGGCGCGGGATGGTCTACGCGGGCACCCACGTGACCGCGGGCCGGGGCCTCGCCGTCGTCGTCGCGACGGGCACCGCCACCGAGCTCGGCCGCATCGCGACCCTGACCGCCGCGGCCGTCGAGCCCCCGACGCCGCTCGCGCGGCGGATCGACGGCTTCGGCCGCCTGCTGCTGGTCGTCGCCGGCGTCCTGCTCGTCGTCGTCGTCGCCGCCGGCCTCCTGCGCGGCCTCGACCCGCGCCGCATCTTCCTCGTGGGGATCAGCCAGGTCGTCTCGCTCGTGCCCGAGGGCCTCCCCGTCGCGCTCACGATCGCCCTCGCCGTCGGCGTCCGTCGGATGAGCGAGCGCGGCGCCATCGTGCGCCGGCTGTCGGCCGTCGAGACGCTCGGCTCCGTCAGCGTCATCTGCACCGACAAGACCGGCACGCTGACGCGCAACGAGATGACCGCGGTCGAGGTCCACCCGGCCGACGGCGCGCGCGTCGACGTCGAGGGCCGCGGCTACGCGCCGACGGGGCGCCTGCGGCGGGGCGACGGCGACGCGCCGGTCGAGGGCGCGCTGCGGGCCCTCGTCGAGACGTTCGCGCTCTGCAACGACGCGAGCCTCGCGCCGCAGGCCGGCGCCGCGGGCGGCGTCGAGCCCGTCGGCGACCCGACCGAGGCGGCGCTCGTGACGCTCGCGGGCAAGGCCGGCGTGGACGTCGCGGCCCTGCGGCGGGAGCGGCCGCGGCGGGGCGAGGTGCCGTTCGACGCGGCCACGCGGCTCATGGCGGTCGCGTGCGAGGGACCGCGAGGCCCGGTCGTCCACGTGAAGGGCGCGCCGGACGCCGTGCTCGCCCTCTGCGGCGCGCGGCACGGGCCCGGCGGCCCCGCCGTCCTCGACGACGCCGCGCGCCGCGCCGCCGTCGCCGCGGCCGACGACATGGCCTCGCGGGCCCTGCGCGTGCTCGCGGGCGCGACGGTCGAGGGCGGCGACCTCGCGGGCGGGCTCGCGGGGCTCGCCGGGCGCGCGACCTTCCTCGGGCTCGTGGGCCAGACCGACCCGCCGCGCGACGGCGTGGCCGGCGCGGTCGCCGAGTGCCGCGCGGCGTCCGTCCGCGCGGTCGTGGTGACGGGCGACCAGCTCGCGACCGGCGTCGCGGTGGCGCGCGAGATCGGGCTGGCCCGCGACGGCGACCTCGCGCGCACCGGCGGCGACCTCGACCGCGCCGAGGCGTCGGCCCTGGCCGCGGAGGCCGGCGACGTCACGGTCTACGCGCGCGTGCGCCCCGAGCAGAAGCTGCGGATCGTCGAGGCCCTGCAGGCCCGCGGCGAGGTCGTCGCCATGACCGGCGACGGCGTGAACGACGCGCCGGCCCTCGCCCGCGCGGACGTCGGCGTCGCCATGGGCCGCTCGGGCACCGAGGCCGCGCGCGAGGCGAGCAAGGTCGTCCTCACCGACGACGACTTCTCGACGATCGTCGCGGCCGTGCGCGAGGGCCGCATCGTCGGCCGCAACCTCCGCAAGGCCATCCTGCTGCAGGTGTCCACGTCGATCGCCGAGGTGCTCGTGCTCCTCGGGGCGATCGTGCTCGGGATGCCGCTCCCGTTCACCGCGGCCATGATCCTGTGGAACAACGTCGTCACCGAGACGGTCATCACGATCAACCTCGTGCTCGAGCCGGCCGAGGGCGACGAGATGCGCACCCCGCCGCCGCCCCTCGCCGAGCCGCTCCTCGACCGCACGGCCCTCGTCCGCACCGTGCTGATGTCGCTGACCATCGCCGGGTCCGTCCTCGGGTTCTACGCCTGGCACCTCCAGCAGGGCCTCCCCCTCGCCGTCACCCAGACCGCCGCGTTCACCGTGCTCGCGGTGTGCGAGTGGTTCAACGTGCTCAACGTGCGCTCCGCGCGGCACTCCGCGCTCGACGCCTCGATCCTGCGCAACCCCTGGCTCGTCGGCGGGCTCGTCCTCGCCAACCTGCTGCAGGCCGCCGTCGTGTTCCTCCCGCCGCTCCAGGCCGTCTTCCGGACCACCGCGCTGCCGTGGACCGAGGTCTTCGCCATCGGCGCGACGGGGAGCCTGGTGCTGTGGGCGGAGGAGGCGCGCAAGGCCGCCGTCCGCCGGAGGAGCCGCCCGTGAACGACCGCGCCCTGCGCCTCGACGCGCTCACCCCTCCCGAGATGGCCGAGCGGGCCGAGGCCCTCGGCGTCGCGAAGGCCGCGCTCCCCGCGTCGACGACCTTCGCCCTCGCGGTGCTCGCGGGCGCGTTCATCGCGCTCGGGAGCATGTTCGCGACGGCGGTCGCGGCCGGCGGGCCCGGCGCGTGGCCGTGGGGCGTGCACCGCCTCTTCGTCGGCGTGGCGTTCTCGCTCGGCCTCGTCCTCGTCGTCGTCGGCGGCGCCGAGCTCTTCACCGGCAACGTCCTGCTCGTGATGGCTTGGCGCTCGGGCCGGCTCGGCGCGGGCCGCGTGCTCCGCAACTGGGCCCTCGTCCTCGCGGGCAACGCCGTGGGCGCCCTCGGCACCGCGGGCCTCGCCACGGTCGCCGAGTTCCACGCGTTCGCCGGCGGCCAGGTCGGCGCCGCCGCGATCGCGGCCGCCGACGCGAAGTGCGCCCTCGGCTTCCCGCGGGCCCTCGCGCTCGGCGTCCTCTGCAACGCGCTCGTGTGCCTCGCGGTGTGGATGAACCTCTCCGCGCGCACCTCGGCGGACCGCGTCCTCGTGACGATCCCGCCGATCGCCGCGTTCGTGACGTGCGGCTTCGAGCACAGCGTCGCGAACCTCTTCGCCGTGCCCGCGGCGCTGTTCGCGCGCGCGGCCGACGCCGCCGGGGCCGACGCGCCGCACCTCTCCTGGGGCGCCTTCCTCGTGGACAACCTCCTGCCCGTGACGCTCGGCAACGTGATCGGCGGCGGCGTGCTGGTCGCCGTCGTCTACCAGTTCGTCTACCTGCGCCGCCGGTGACGCCCGCTCACGCGCGCTTGTACCACTCGACGCCGCGGCCGGTCTTGCCCGAGTACGGCTTGCACGCCGCCACGAGCGCCGCGCGCTCCGCGGCGTCGAGGGGCTTCGCCTCCGTCGCGACCTTCGCCGCGAGCTCGACCTCGGCCACCGACGCGCACCCGACGATCGTCGTGGACACGTCGAGCCCGTAGGCGAAGCGGAGGCAGTCCGCCGCCGACGGCGCGCCGTCGCCGACGAGCAGCCGCCCGCTCGCGAACACCTTCATCCCCACGCGCGCGATGCCCTTCGCGGCGGCCGCGGGGAGCGTCCCCTCGACGAACGACTTCCACGCGAGGTCCACGGGGTTGAGCGGCAGCAGCACCGACGCCCACGCGAAGCCCTCGACGCACTTCTTCATCACCTCGGGGTCCTCGTGGCCCGTCACGCCGACGTGGCGCACGAGCCCCTCGTCGCGCGCTCGCAGGAGCGCGGGCAGCGGGCCGGCGTCGGACAACACGACGTCGAGGTCCGCCGCGTCGCGCACGCAGTGCACCTGGATGAGGTCGACGTGGTCCGTGCGCAGCCGCCGCAGGCTCTCCTCGAGCTCGCGTCGCGCGGCCTTCGGGTCGCGTTCGAGCGTCTTCGTCGCGAGGAAGACGCCGTCGCGCCGCCCCTCGAGCGCGAGCCCGACGCGACGCTCGCTCTGGCCGCGGCCGTACGACGGCGCGGTGTCCACGTACGTGCAGCCCAGCTCGAGCGCGCGGCGCAGCACCGTGACCGCCTCCGCGTCGGACGCGGACGCGCCGAGGTAGAAGCACCCGAGGCCGAACGCCGACACCGTGCGCCCCGTCGCGCCGAACGCGCGCGTCGGCATCGGCGCGGGCGCGGCCTCGCCGCGCCGGGCGACGGCGAACCCGGCGCCGACGGCGACGGCGCCCGTCAGCACGTCGCGTCGGGTCAGCCGGGCGGGGTCGCGCGCGTCCACGGAAGGCTCCGGGCCTCGCGGTCCCGGGACGGCGCCCGGGCACCACGCGGAGGGCTCAAGGTAGCCGACGGGCGGGCCGGTCGATCGCGAGGGGGCCCGCCGCGCGCGGGCCCGGCGCCGGACGGCGCGCGGTCGGGGCGCGGGGGACGCAAGGCCCGGGGGCCGGCGTCGAACGGCCAAGGCGGACGGGCCCGGGTCGGCGGCGCGCGGCCACGGACGGCGGGACCGACGGCGACGGCTCGCGCCGGGCCGACTCGCTCGAACCCCGTCGATCGCGGGCCCGGGGGCCCGCCGGCGTCTTACGGGAAGGTCCCGTGCAGGCGGCGGCGGCGGTTGACGATCTTCCGCCCGCTCTTGGTCTTCATGCGCGCGCGGAACCCGAGCTTCCGGCGCTTCTTCGTCGAGTTGCGGACGTGCAGCCTCATGAACAGTTCTCACGAAAGAGAGGGGGAGCCCGGCGATGGTGGGCGAACCCGGCCCCGCCGTCAAGGATGTGCGCCGGGTGAGGCCCCCCCGGGTGGGACTTCGTAGGATGGAGCCCCCCATGGACCCCGGGCTGACCCTCACCGCCGGACGCTGCCGCCGCTGCGCCCGCCCGTACACCTCGGGCGAGGTGGTCGGACGGGGGATCCTGCGGCCCCGCGCGGTGATCGACGGCGGGCCGATCGTCGAGTTCACGTGCCCCGGCTGCCGGACCGTGATCCCGCTGGTCCCGCACGGCAGCGGTCGGTTCGCGGCCCCGGGCGAGCCGCCGCCGCCGCCCCCCACCGACGCCGAGCGTCGCGTCCCGTGGGAACGGCCCCGCGAGGCGCCCCCCGCGGCCGCGGCCCCGCCGCCGCGCCCGCCGCCCCGCACGACGCCGCCGCCGGCGCCGCCCCCGCCGCCGACCGACGACGACGCCCTCCCGACGACCGCGCTCGAGGCGCTGACGATCCTCGGCGTCGGCCCGCACGCCCTCGAGCCGGAGATCGAGCGGGCGTACCGCGCGCTCGCGCTGAAGCTGCACCCCGACAAGGTCGCGCACCTCGACGCCGACTTCGTCGCCCTCGCGGAGCGCAAGTTCCGCCGCCTGCAGGCCGCGCGCGACCTGCTCCTGGGCCCGCGATGACGACGCCGACGACGGGTCCCGCGGACGCCATGCGCGTCGAGCGCTGCGCCGGGTGCGGCGCCCGCTACAACGTCACGCGCCTCGCGCCGGGCTCGCGGTTCGCCTGCCGCCGCTGCGGCGCGGCCGTCGTCGTCGGCGCGGGCGGCGACGCGCCGGGCGCGCCGCTCGCGTCGCCCTCGGGCGTCGCGTCGCTCGTCGTCGCCGGCGTCCTCGCGGTGCTCGCGACGGCGCTCCGCGTCGTGCCCGGCGGGTACGCGGCGGGACCCGACACGTCGGTGACGGCGTCGCTCGCCGCGCTCACGCTGCCCGACGCGGTGGCCCTCGCGCTCCTCGCGACGACGGGCGGCCTCGCGCTCGTCGCGGCGGCGCGGCCCGCGTCGCGCGGCCTGCGGGTCGCGCTCGCGACGGCGGTCGTGGTGCTCGTCGCGCGCGCGCACGGGCCCGCGACGCCCGCATTGCGCACCACCGCGCCGGACCTCGCCGGCGCCGTCGCGCTCGCGTTGCTCGGCGGCGCCGCGCTCGTGCTCGCGTCGCCGCGTCCCGAGACGCGGCGCGCCGCGCGACCGTGGACGTGGGTCGGCGCGCTGCTGCTCGTCGCGGCCGCGGCGAGCCGGTTCGCCGCCGGCAGCGAGGGGACCGCGTCGCTCCTCACGCGGCGCGGCGACGCCGCGCGCGCGCTTTTGACCGCGGTGTGGCGCGGCACGCCCGCGCCGGACGGGCTCTCCGTCGCGTACGGCGTCGTGCCCGACCTCGCGACCGCGACGGCGGTCGCGTGCCTCGGGCTCGTCGCGTTGTGGCCCGGACGGCGCGGCGGCGCGCTCTCGCGCGTCGCGGGGCGCGCCGCGGTGGCGCTGCTGGTCCTCGCGCACCTCGCGGGCCCCGTCGCCACGGCGTGGGACGGTCGCGACCGATGGCTCGCGGAGGGCGGCCTCGCCGTCGTGGCCGCGCAGGCGTCGGCGGCGGCGTTCGAGGGCGGGCTCGTCGCGTGGCTCCTCGCGGCCGCGGCGCTCGCGGGCCTCGCGCAACCGCGCGGCGGCGCGCCGCGCGGGCCGGCCGGCAGCGGCGGCTTCCTCGCGCTCGCCGCCGTCGCCTCGGTCGGCACCGCGGCGCTGCTCGCGGACCCGAGCGGCCCCGCGCCCGCGCTGCTCGAGCACCTGCGCGCGACCGTCGGCAGCCTCGCGAGCGCCGGCCCCACGGAGCCGGCCGTCGGCGTGACCCTCGCCGTCGCGCTCGCCGCGGCCGCGGCGCTCGCGCTGCTCGTCGCGCCGCTGCGGGGCCGCGGCGCGTTCGTCGGCGGGTTCGCCGCCGCCGCCGCGTGCGGCGCCGACCTCGCGACGTCCGTCGACGGGACGCCCCGCGTCGCCTTCGCCGCGCTCGCGGCGCTCGCCGCGGGCACCGCGTGGGCCCGCCGCGGCCCGCGCTGGGACGGCCGAGGCCGCGCCCTCGTCACCGCCGCCGCCGTCGCGATCGTCGCCCTGCTCCTGTTCCCCGCGCGGGCCCCCGGCGAGGCCGAGGGCCCGCTCCCCTTCCCCTGCGCGCTCTCGACCTGGGCGGACGCCGTCGTCCGCACGACGCCGGCCACGCTCGGCGCCTTCCTCGCGGACTCGACGGCCGCCACCGTCACGTTCGCGCTCCTCGCCGCGGCGTTCGCCGCGCTCGCCGCGGCCGTCGGGCCCCGCCGGCCGATCGTCGTCGCGCTCGGGACGGTCGCCGTCGCCGCCGCGCTGCACCCGCCGGTCTCGGCCTTCCTCGCGACGCTCACCGCGGCGCGCGACGCCACCGCCGGGCCCCCGCTCGCGGACGCGCTCGGCGCCGCGGCCGCGGGGCTCCGCCACGGCCCCGCCGCCGCCCTCCTCGCGGGGATCGCCTGCGGGGCGGACGCCGCCGGGGGTCGTCCGCGTCCGATCTGACGGGGAAGGGCCGCGACCGCCGGGCCCCCTGCTACGTTCCAACCTGTGGCCGTTCGGCCGTGGAGCCCCCCGGTGATCGTCCTTCGGATCGAGGTCCACGGACACCGTGCCGACGTCCGCTGGCCGGGCGCCGAGGCGGTGGTGGGCGCCGGCGAGACCGCCGCGATCCAACGCGACGACGCGGGATGGGCGCCGCGCGAGGCGGTGCTCGTCCACGTCGGCGAGCAGGTGCTCCTCGTCCGCGCGGACGGCTCCGGCCAGGTGACGCTGCGCGTCGGCGACGGCGTGCGCCTCGGCGCCGCGACCCTCACCCTCGTCGGGTTGTCCCCCGTCGCCGACGGGCCCCGCGAGGTCCCGCCGGCGGCGCCGCCGCCCGCGGAGATCGCGGCCCCCGCGACCGGGCCCGCGGCCGGCGCGCCGGCGATCGTCCTCGTCGCGTCGCCGCCGGACCTCGACGACCTCGACGTGGACGCGCTCGCCTCCCCGGGACGCGAGGCCCGCTCGGCCGCGGCCCCCGCGACGGCGCCGGCCCCGAGGCCGGGCGTGCCGCGCGAGCGCAGCTTCGACGACGACCTCCTCGACATGCTGCGGCGCTCGCCGTGGTGGATCGCGTCCGCGGCCGCGCACGCGCTCGCGTTCCTCCTCCTGTCGCTCCTCGCGCCCGCGACGTCGCCGCGCGACCGGCACGAGGTGCACGGGATCGTCACCGCGAGCACGTCGCACGACGACCCGCTCGAGTCCGGCGGCCCCGAGGACCGCCTGCCGCTCGACGCGCCGCCCGAGGAGGTCGAGGCGCCGGTGCTCGACGACGTGCCGGTCCCCGAGCCGGCCGAGCTGCCGATGCCGGACCTCACGCCGTCGGAGGACCGCGACGCGGCCCTGCCGACGGAGGACGAAGGCCCGCTGCCGACCACGGCGATCGAGCCGACGATCGGCCCGATGGGCGCGGTGACGCGGCTGCGGATCGCGGAGAAGAACGTCGTCGCGAAGAAGCCGCCGCCGGCGGACCTCGACCACGTGAACGAGGACGCCGAGCGCGCGCGCGAGGTCAACCAGCACGCCGCCGCCCGCGTGCGCGCGGCCATCGCGAAGGGCGCGGGCCCGCTCGGGCGCGTGCTCAAGGGCCTGCGGACGCAGGACATCCTCGTCGTGAAGGGCTCCTTCGACAAGATGGAGGTCACGCTGGAGGAGCTGGGCCTCCCGTTCACGCTGAAGGCGCCGTACGACCTGCCGGGCTACCCGCTCGAGCAGCACAAGCTCGTGTTCTGGAACTGCGGCGAGAGCGTGCTGCGGCCGCACGAGCAGGAGCGCGTCGTGCGGGCGGTGCGCGAGTTCGTGTCGGCGGGCGGCTACCTCTTCACGACGGACTGGGCCCTCGCGAACCTCGTGATCCCCGCGTTCCCGGGCTACCTGCGGACGCGGGGCCGCATCCACCCGCTGCCGGAGCTCATCCTCGACGTCGTCCCCGCGGAGGGCGCCGCCGCGCACCGCCTGCTCGAGGGCGTGTTCGACGCCGGGATGACGCCGCGCTGGTGGCTCGAGCAGGCGTCGTTCGACGTCGAGATCGCGCGCCCGGACGCGGTCGAGGTGCTCGCGGAGGCGCCGGCCCTCGCCCGCCAGCCCGGCGGCCGCGGGACGGCCATCGCGCTCACGTTCACCGTGGGCCGCGGGCGCGTCCTGCACGTGGTCGGGCACTACTACCAGCAGAAGGGCAACGTCTCCGGCGCCATGGGCGCGCAGCGGCTCCCGCTGAACTTCGTGCGGATGCGCCTCGACCCGGACGCCGCGGGACCGCGCTGACGCGCGCGCGGCCCCCGACGCGCGGGCGCGTACACTCCGCGCGTGGACGCCCGCACGATCTCCGGCCTCATCCGTCCCTTCACCATGCTCGCGCCCCTCGTGGGCGTCGTCGCGGGGGCCGCCACGGCCGCGTCCGCGACGGGCGCCGCGTTCCGGCCCGGGCTCGTCGCGCTCGCGGCGCTGGCGGCCGTGCTCGCCAACGCGGCGAGCAACGCGTGGAACCAGGCGTTCGACGCCGACATCGACCGCGTGAACAAGCCGACGCGCCCCATCCCCGCGGGCGAGGCGACGGTCGCGGGCGCGCTGCGGCTCGGGCACGCGTGCGCGGCGGCGGGCCTCGCGGTCGCGGGGCTGCACGCGCTCCTCGCCGGCCGGTGGGCGTTCGTCGCCTGCGTCGCGGGCGGCGTCGTCGCGACGTGGGCGTACAGCGCGCCGCCGTGGCGCACGAAAGCGCGGCTGTGGCTCGCGAACCCGACCATCGCCGTGCCGCGGGGCTTCCTCGTGCCCGTCGCCGGCTGGGCCGTGCTCGCGCCGGTGACGTCGGTCGAGCCGTTCGCGCTCGGGCTCGTGCCCGGGCTCTTCGTGCTCGGCGCAGCGACGACGAAGGACTTCGCCGACGTCGAGGGCGACCGGGCCCACGGCTGCCGCACGCTGCCCGTCGTGCTCGGCCTCGCGCCCGCCGCGCGGGTCGTCGCGCCCTTCCTCGCGCTGCCGTTCCTGCTCTACCCGCTCCTCTCGCTCGCCGGCGTGCTGCAGCGGCCGTTCGGCGCGTGGGCCGCCGCGGGCGGGCTCCTCGCCGCCGGCGGCGCGTGGACCGCGCGCGCGCTGCTGCGCGACCCGTCGTCGCTCGCGACGGAGCGCAACCACCCCGCGTGGCGCGGGATGTACCTGCTCATGCTCGCGAACTACCTCGTCGTGCTCGCCGTGTACGTCGCCGCGCGCTGACCGCGCGCGGGGCCGTCAGCGCGCGCGGCGCGCCCAGCGGAGCTTGGCGGGCGACGCGCGCGGGTTCGACGCGATCTCCGCCGGCGACGCGCGCACGACCTCGTCGGCGACCGCGTCGTACAGGCCCGCGTCGAGGCCCGCGCGGAACGCGTGCTTCACGCGGCGGTCCTCGCCGCTGTGGAACGACAGCACCGCGGCGCGGCCGCCCGGTCGCAGGCACCACGGCAGCGCGTGCAGGAGCCGGTCGAGCCCGCCGAGCTCGTCGTTGACGAGGATCCGCAGGGCCTGGAACGCGCGCGCGGCCGGGTGCGGCGCGTCGGGCTCGCGTCGCTGCCGCGCCTTCCACGCGTCGGGCGTGAGGCCGTGGGCCGCGAGCACGGCCGTCGCGAGGTCCGCGGTCGTCGCGAGCGGCGCCCGCGCGCGCGCCGCGACGATCGCCGCGGCCACCGCGGCCGCGCGGGGCTCGTCGGCGAGGGCGCGCAGCGCCGCCTCGAGCTCCGCGGCGTCGAGCGACGCGAGCACGTCGGCCGCGGTGCGCGGCCGGCGCCGGTCCATGCGCATGTCGAGCGGGCCCTCGCGGCGGTACGAGAAGCCGCGGGCCGGGTCGTCGACCTGCATCGACGACACGCCGAGGTCGGCGAACACGACGTCGCACCCGTCGAGCCCCTCGGCCCGCAGCACGTCGGGCAGCGCCGCGTGATGGACCGCGTGCCACGACGTGCGCGCGGCGGGCGCCGAGGCCGTGAGCCGCGCGCGCGTCGCCTCGAGCGTGGGCGCGTCCTGGTCGAACGCGAGGAGGCGTCCCGCGGGGCCGAGGCGCGCGAGGAAGGCCGACGCGTGCCCGCCGAACCCGAGCGTGAGGTCCGCGACCACGTCGCCCGGCGCGACCGCGAGGACCTCCAGCACCTCCGCCACGAGGATCGGCACGTGCGTCCCCGCGGGCGTCCGGCCGCGCGCGCGCACGTGCGCGGCCTCGTCCGGGTACCGCGCGGGATCGTGCTCCTTGTACTTCTCGGCGAAGGTGCGCGGGTGCGTGCCGCGGTACCGCGGACGCCGCGCCGGCCGCGGGGCGGGCTCGGGTGCGTCCTCGCGCGGGGCCGGGTCGGCGTCCACGCGAGGCGCAGGTCCTACGCGTTCTTCACGCAGCGGAAGCCGATGTTCTCGAACTTGTCCTTCGCGCCCGCCTCGAGGCGGAGGTCCGCGCGGAGGATCGTGACGGGGTCGCTGTAGCAACCGCCCTTCACGACCTGCAGGCCCTCGCCCTCGGCGATGGCCGACGACGTCCACTCCCAGACGTTGCCGAGCAGGTCGAGCGCGCCGCACGGGCTCGCGCTCTTCGGGCTCGCCGTCACGGGCGCGGTGCCGCCGGTCTCGGGGTCGCGGCCGAAGCAGGCGTGCGCGGGCGTCGTGGGCTCCTCGCCCCAGGGACGGATGCGGCCGTCGGTGCCGCGCGTCGCCTTCTCCCACTGCTCCTCGCTCGGGAGGTCCTTGCCGACCCACTTGCAGTACTTCAGCGCGTCGGCGGCGCTCACGCCGACCACGGGCTGCTCCGGGCCGTTGAACCGCGGGTCGGTCCAGTACTTCGGCCAGCGGTACTGCGTCGCGCGGCAGAACGCGCCGTACTGCCGGTTCGTGACGGGCAGCTTGTCGATGTAGAAGGCCGGCAGCGTGCGGGCCTCGCGTTCGGGGCCGAACTGGAACGCGCCCGCGGCGACGAGCACCATCGGGCCGTGGTCCTCGATCTCCTTCGCGAGCGCCACCGGCGTCGGCGCGACGTGGGCGGCGGGCGCCGCGACGTCGTCGAGGGGCTCGAGGGGCAGGCCCTGGTCCTCGAAGAACGCGACGATGTCCGCGAGGCGGTCGTCGATGACGTCCCACGCCTCGCCCGACAGCTTGCGGCTGCGCTCGAGCCACCACCGGGCGCGCTGGAAGTGCGAGGCGCGCTTCGCCTCGTCGTCGAAGTCGAACCCGTGCTCGAAGAGCAGGATCCCGACGTAGTAGCACTCCGAGTTGTCGGCGTTGGCCGGCTTGCGGTAGTGCTCCTCGAGCACGCGGAGCGCCGCCTCTTCGTCCATCGTCCCGTGGTCACCCGGGTCGACGTACTTGAGGTAGACGTACTCCTGGATCTTGCGGATCTGGTCGGTCACGAGCGCTCCGGCGGGTCCCACGGCGAACGAAACGAAGTCCCCCACGGTAGAGGGGCCTCCTCCGGGCGTCAAAGCGGCGCGGCGGCGACCGGCGCCCGCGCCTCGTCCCCCGGGGGGGACACTCCTCGACGAAACGTGCGGAACCCGGGCGCCGGGCCCCCCGGTGGACGTGCGCTCCGACGGGCGCTTCCGCCCGTCGCACGGAGACGAACAACGTACGAACGTGACGCCGGAAGTCGGTTCGGACAAAACTCTTGTCATCCACGCGGGGTTCTCGCGCGTCTACAGGGGTGGAGCATCCGTGATGCACACCGCCCGGCCCGCCCTCACGTTCTCGCGACCGAAGGTCGATCGTGGAGACCGCGAGGTCCGTTTCGGCACGGGTCTTGCATCCCAGAGCTCCGTTCTGGCCGGTTGCCGGCCGTTGGAGTCCCGCCATGCGTGGCAAGATCTTCACCGTCGACGAAGCCAACCGGATGCTCCCGCTCGTGGGTCGCATCGCTGACGACATCGTGGCGACGTACGCCGAGGTGAACCAGGCGCTGGCGGCGTACGAGGCCTCGAAGGCGCGGGCCGACGCGTCCCCTGCCGGGGAAGCCGACCTCCGCCGGAGGGACCGGGACGTCGGGGACGTGCTCGACCGCTTCCAGGGGCTGATCCAGGAGATCGAGGCCCTCGGCGGCACCGTGAAGGACTACGAGCGCGGCTTCATCGACTTCTACGGCGACGTCGGCGGCGAGATCGTCTACCTCTGCTGGTCCCGCGGCGAGGCGGCCATCAGCCACTGGCACCGGCTCGACGAGGGATACGCCAAGCGGCGCGACCTCCCGTCGGTCTCCGCGGCGGCCTGACCGACCCCTCCGCGCCCCCGCGCCGCCCCCCCGGCAGCGCGGCAGCCCCCCCGGCACCCCTGGGTCCGGCCCCGTCTCGCCTGGTATCCGGCGAAGGGCCAACCCTATACTTCGCGGCTCGACTTCGCCCGGCGAACGCGCCGACGCGACCGACCCGGGAGGTGCCCCCTGGACCCGCTGCTGACCCCCACGAACCGCGCCTGGCAGGAAAAGGCACGGGACGTCGCCGAGCGTTTCGTCCGCCCCGTGGCGGCGAAGTACGACCGTCTCCAGGAGTACCCGTGGGAGGTGCGCGACCGACTGGTCGAGCACGGCCTCATGGGCGTCTGGATCCCCAAGGAGTTCGGCGGCGGCGGCGGCGGCGTGCTCGACCTCTGCCTCGTGGTCGAGGAGATCTCGCGCGCGTGCGGCGGCATGGGCGTCATGTTCGCCGTCAACGCGCTCGGCTCGTTCCCGATCATCCTCGGCGGCACCGACGCGCAGAAGCGCAAGTACCTGCCCGAGATCGCGTCCGGCCGGAAGCTGATCGCGTTCGGCCTGTCCGAGCGCGGCGCCGGCTCCGACGCGGGCGGGCTCTCGACGCGCGCGGTCGTCGCGGACGGCCACGTCACGATCGACGGCGACAAGAAGTGGACGACCAACGGCGGCGCCGCCGACATCTACTCGGTGTTCGCGGTGAGCGACCCCGAGTCGCGCAGCCGTCGCATCTCGGGCGTGATCGTCGAGAAGGGCGACCCGGGGTTCGAGATCGGGCGCGCCGAGGACAAGATGGGCATCCGCTGCGTGCCCGTGGTCGAGCTGCACTTCCGCGGCTGCCGCGTCCCCGCCGACCGCATCCTCGGCGGCGAGCGCGGCCTCGGCTTCAAGCACGCGATGATGACGCTCGACTGCGCGCGCCCCGGCGTGGCCGCGCAGGCCGTCGGCCTCGCGCAGGGCGCGCTCGAGTACGCGCTCGTCTACGCGCAGGGCCGCCAGCAGTTCGGCGCCCCCATCTCGTCGTTCCAGATGATCCAGCAGATGTTCGCGGACATGGCGACGAAGGTCGAGGCGGCGCGGCAGCTCGTCTACGCGGCCGCGCGCTCGATCGACGCGGGCGCGAGCAACACGAGCAAGCTCGCCGCGCAGGCGAAGCTCTTCGCGACGGACGTGGCCATGGAGGTCACGACGAACGCCGTGCAGATCCTCGGCGGGTACGGCTACATGCGCGACTACCCGGTCGAGAAGTACATGCGCGACGCGAAGATCACGCAGATCTACGAGGGCACCAACCAGGTCCAGCGGCTCGTGGTGGCGCGCGCGCTCCTCAAGGAGACGCTCGCCCTCGACCACCTGAAGGCGTACATGCCCCTCCCGGACCACCCGAACACGCAGCGCGACCGCGAACGCGCCGGCAAGTAGCCCGAGAAGACACCGTCCCACCCCGCGCGGCGCGACCTGCCGCGCGGTCCGGAGCCCGCCATGGCCGATGCCCCCGCCCCGAAGGTGGACACCCACCACGAGCCCATCGATCCCGAGGTGATCCGCAAGGTGCGGACCTGGGCCCTCGTCGTGACCGCGATCCTGGTCGCCGGCGGCGCCTTCTGGATCCTGCGCGAGGTCAACACCGGCCGCGAGCTCGAGCGCTGGGCGCGCCTGCACGCCATCGAGTCCGGCTACCGCGACGCGTTCTCGACCCGCGGCTGGCTCAACCCGGCCGAGGACGTCGACCTCGGCGTCCGCGACAAGCACGTGAAGGCGCTCGAGGAGTTCCTGCCGACGGCCGAGTCCGAGCCGGGCCTCGCGGCCCACGTGCACGCGCTCATCGCCGACGTCCGCATGTCGCAGGCGTACGGCCGCATGGCTGCCGGCGCGGGCGCCGACGTCGACGGCTACCTCGCCGACGCGCAGAAGCACCTCGAGGTCCTCCGCGACAAGTTCCCGGACGCGCAGGTGAACTGGTCGCAGTTCGGCCGCGCGATCCGCAACAAGGACGGGTCGGGCACCTCCGCCACCGACGCGCCGTCGGTCGTGCGCCGCGCGCTCGCCGACATCGCCACGCTGCGCGCGTGGGAGAAGGACAACGCGCTCAAGAAGGTCGACGTCGACCCCGACACCACCGTGGTCCTGCGCACCACCGCGGGCGACCTGCGCCTCAAGATGTACGGCAGCGCGAGCCCGATCGCCGTGAAGGCGTTCCTCGACCGCGTGTGCGCGGGCGGCCTCGACGGCGTCCGTCTCTTCCAGCGCCGCGATCGCGCCGACGAGAACTGGGTGCGCGTCGGCGACGACCGCACCAAGGCCGCGACGCCCTCCGAGGACGATCGCGTCGCGTGGGACGAGCCCACGCCGGGCGAGACGCGCGCCCCGGAGTCGGGCCGCTTCCGCGTACTGCACGCGGCCGGCACCGTCACCTCGTGGCACGGCGTCGCCGACAGCGACGACGACCCGCAGCAGTTCCTCCTCGTCACGAAGGAGAGCAACGCGCTCAACTTCGAGAACACGCCGTTCGCGCGCGTCGAGGAAGGTCCCTCGATGTCCACGCTCGAGCGGATCGTCGGGCTCGCGACCTTCGCGAAGGACCAGCCGGACATCCGCGGCAAGAAGCCGCAGCTCGCCGACCAGATCGTCGCGGCGCCGCGCATCGTCAAGGCGATCGTCTACGACAAGGACGCGGCGCGCGCCTGCACGGGCCCGCTCGAGGACGACGAGAAGTCCCTCGGCGCGCTGAAGCTCGACAAGTACCGCAAGGACGAGCCGCCGCCGGCGCCGCCCGCGGCCCCCGCCGCGATGGGCGAGACGCCGCCCGCGATGGAGGGCGGCGCGAAGTAACGCGCCGCCTCGCCCCCGACACGCCCACGGGCCCGCGGTGCTCGCGGGCCCGTTTCGTCGGTGGACCGCCCGTTCCCGCCTCGTTTCCTAGCATCTGCTAACTTCGGTGCGCCGCGGCCCGACCGCCGCGACGCGGACGCCGCGACCTGGCGCCCTCTCGCGCCCGCGCTCCCCTCCCCCACCGACCGGTCCCCGCGTGCCGCGATCCAGTGGCCGACGGGACCCGCAGCGGCTCGCCCCACTCGACGCCCCCTCGAAGCGAGGCGACCGGGCGAGCCGCAACCTTACATTGCACGAACATCGATCGAGCGGCCTGCGGGCGGCCCCTCCCACCCCCAGGGACCCCGTCCCGGGACCGCGAGGCCCGGCCGCCGTGACGGTCGGCGACGCCCGCGATGGCCGGCTCACGGAGCAACGTCGCGAACGGGGGCTCCGGCCGGGCGCTGGCCCGCGGCCCAGAACGGAGGGGTGCGACGACCTCGCCGGTCGCGCCCCCCCACCGCGCGGAAGGACCGTCGGCCGGGGTGTGTGCCGCCTTCCCCCCGAGGTCAGAGCGCGCCGAGTCGATCCAGGAGGGCGTCGAGCTGGACGGGGTCGGCATAGTCGATCTCGATCGTGCCGCCCTTGCCGTGGCTCCGGACGCGCACGGCGGCCGAGAGCGCACGGCGGAGCCGCTCTTCGAGGTCGCGGAGGAACGGGTCGACCGCCTTCGCCGGCCGGCGCTTGGCGCCCGGAGCGAGGCGCGCGAACCGCTCGATCTCCCGCGACGACCACCCCTTCTCGACGGCCAGCGCGGCCGCCTGCTGCCGCTTCGCGTCGCCCGGGATCTGGAGCACGGCCTTCGCCTGGCCCGCCGTCAGCCGACCGTCCTCCAGGAGCACCCGAACCTCCTCGGGGAGCTCGAGCAGCCGGAGGAGGTTGGCGACGGTGGTCCGGTCCTTGCCCACCCGCGCCGCAACCCCCTCCTGCGTCAGGCCCTGGGACGACATCATGGCCTTGAGGGCTCGCGCCTTCTCCAGCGGGTTCAGGTCAGCCCGCTGCAGGTTCTCCACCAGCGCCAGCGTCTGCATCCCCGCGTCATCCACCTCGCGGACGATCGCCTTGACGTGGGTCCGGCCCAGGAGCTTCGAGGCGCGGAAGCGCCGCTCGCCGGCCACGATCTCGTAGCCCCCCGCGGGGCCCTTCCGCACGACGATGGGCTGCAGAAGGCCATGCTCCTGAATCGACGCCTTCAGCTCCTCGAGGGCCTCCGGGTCGAAATGGCGTCGCGGCTGATACGGGTTGGCCCGAATCGCCTCGACGGGCAGCTCGTCCGCCGCCTTGATCTCCTCCGCCGTGGGCTCCGGCACCGTGCTCTGCAGGAGACCGCCAAGGCCACGACCGAGCCGACGCGGGGGGATGTTCATGGGACCTCCGAGGGCGTTCAGAGTACCCGCACCTCCGACAGAGGGCGGATCGTGTTCCCCGGGGAACCTCCAGGCGGGGGGCCGATGTTCCCCGGGGAACCCTCCCTGCGGGGCCGTGTTTCCGTCGGCAACGCCGCTCCCTCAGGCCGTGGACCCCATCTCGTCCAGGGGCCGATGCACCCCCGCTGTCCGACCCTGTTCCCCGGGGAACCTCCGAGCAGGGTCGGAAACCGGACGCCGCGGGCCTCGATGGGGGCGTTGGTGGCACAGATCGCCGCTGGTTCCCCGGGGAACGTCGGGCTCGGCCCGGTGGCGTCGCCGCGGTACACTGGGGGGATGGCGCTGTGGGCCGCACTCCCGCCGACGACCGTCTGGGCGACGCAGTCGCTGGCGCTTCAGCTCCGGAGCTTCGCCTGGGTGCGCGCAGGCCTCGCCGCCGCGGCCCTCGTCCTGGTCGGGCGGGTCTTCGATGTCTTCGCGTTCACCCCGGACCCGGTGCGCGCCGGCCTGATCGGCTGCCAGACCGGCGCCTTCGTCGGACTGCTCTGGGCCGTGGGGACGCCGGCGGCCCTCGGCGCCTACCGAGACCCGGATGATGGCTGGTCTGCCTCCCTGCGCAGCTCGAGCGCGGGGGCGGGCGGGCTCTGGTGGGGGGCCTGGGCGGCGCAGTTCGTCGCCGCCGGCCTCCTCTTGGGCCTATCCGTGCTATCTACAATTGTATTTAGCATGCTTCTGCGAGGGCCAGTATCGATTCCGCTCGCGGGCGTCGTCAGCGCCGCCCTCGCGATCGTCCTCCCAGGCCTCGTCGCGAGCGCGGTCGCTTCGATGTCCGGCGGCGCCGTCGGCGCCATCGCCGGGGTGACGAGCTTCGTGGTCGGCCAGGTGGGGGAGTTCGGCCTGCTCCGGGCCTTCGCGCCCCCTCCGGTCACGGCGAGTCTCGCGGCCACCGACGTGCTCCGCGCCGCCGCGACCGGGATCGCGGCGATCGGGGTCGCCATCGCGGGCCTCCGCCGCCTTCGCCTCTGACCGGACCACGCAGGCCCCGCCGGGCCCGCTACCCTCTGCCCCTCGCGAACTCGGGCCGCGTGGGGGCCCGCGGCGCGACCGGAACCGCCGTGCGCTACGCGATCCTCGGTGACATCCACTCCAACGTCGAGGCGCTCCGCGCCGTCCTCGACGCCCTCGACCAGCAGCCCTTCAACGGCCTGCTCTGCACGGGCGACCTCGTCGGCTACGGCGCCTCGCCTCGCGAGGTCATCCGCCTCGTGCGCGACCTCGAACCCACGGTCCTCGTCGGCGGCAACCACGACTGGGCCGCCGCGGGCCGCCTGCCCCTCGAGTACTTCAACCCGTTCGCGCGCGACGCCATCCTCTGGACGCGCAAGGTGCTCGACCGCCACGACCTCGAGTGGCTCGGCCGTCACCCCGCGCTCGTCATGCGCGGCGAGGTCACCGTCTCGCACGGCACGATCCACGACCCCGAGGCGTTCGACTACCTGCAGAGCGCGTACGACGCGCACCTCTCGTTCTCGCAGCTGCGCACGCCGTACGCGTTCGTGGGCCACAGCCACGTCCCCGTGACGTTCCGCAGCGGCACCGCGGTCACCTACATGATCGGCGACGTGATCGAGCTCGGCGACGCGGCGCAGGCGGTGATGAACGTCGGCAGCGTCGGCCAGCCCCGCGACGAGGACCCGCGCGCGGCGTACGGCATCTTCGACGTGAAGACGCGCACCCTCGAGGTGCATCGTGTCGAGTACGACGTCGAGGCGGCGGCGGCGCGCATCCGCGACGCGGGCCTGCCCGAGTTCCTCGGCGACCGCCTGCGCATCGGCCGCTGAAGGCCCGCGCCGGCGCGGCAGGCGTCGCCGCGCGTCCGCGCGCGACCCGCGGAGCGCTTCGCGCGCGGCCTACGCGGACTTCGCCTTCGACGGCAGCAGCATGTCGAGACGCACCTCGCGCGGCCGCGTGCGCAGGTGCACGAACGCGCGCACCACGACGCTCGTGCCCGCGCCGTGCCCCGAGACGAGGAACACGTAGGGCGACTCGGTCCCGCGCGCCGCCGCGCCGCGGGCCGCCGACGCGAGGCCCGCCGCGTCGGACTCGCTCAACCGCGCGAGACCGCGCAGGTGGCCGTGCCACACGCCGAGCACCGTGAGCCCGCGCTCGCGCGCCTCGCGCGCCGCGGCGACCGCGCCGGTCGCGGGGAGCAGGAACGCGCGGTCCGGCGTGGGGTGCACGTTCTCGAGCACGCGGACCTCGTCCACGTGCACGCGCGGCCCCTCGACGTGCCCGAGCATGAGCCCGCACGGCTCCTTCGCGCCGCCCATCGCCGCCTTGTGCGCACGCAGCACGCCGTCGAGCGCCGACGCGGCGATGAACACACGGGGGGGCGCTGACTTCATGGCTCGTCTCCATCGGGCGCGTCCGACGCGCCGCGCTTCCTGGGCTCGGTCCGAAGGCCGCGCCGGACGCGCCCGTCGCACCGGGACGGTCGTCGGGCTCGTCGCGGAGCAGCCTTCGCGCACAGCCTAGGATGACTTGGCGGGCTCGCGAAGGTATGCGAGGGACGGCGGGAACCGATCGGTGCCCTCCTCGCCCAGGCGGTGCTCGAACAGCGCCTGCAGGTCGGCGAGCGGACGTTCGTCCCCCCGGAACCGGACCCGGGTCTCCGACGGGTTGCCGGCCGCGAGCAGGATGACGTCCATCAGCTGCCGGGCGTCCACCGTCTGGTCGCCCATCCCCATCTCCACCGGCAGCCCGTGCCGCTGCACCACCCGGACGATGAGCCCGGCGGGCCGGAGGTGCAGCTTGCGCCCCGGGGGGAGCGCGAGGGACACCTCGCGCACGCGCGTCGCGCGCGCGAGCAGCGCCTGCGCCACCTCGCGCGCCTCGCGGAAGCAGCGCGCCGCGTTCACGAGCCCGAACCGCAGCGACCACCGCAGCAGCAGCCCCTCGTCGACGAGCCGGCGCACGCGGTCGCGCAGCGCCGCGGACCGCACGTCCGACGCGAGCCGCCCGTGCGCCGAGAGCAGGTACGTGACCGCCTCGAGGAGGTGCAGCAGGATGCTCACGTAGCCGCGGAACGTCGGGAGCCGCGGGTCGGCGCCCTCGTGCGGCGTGCCCGCGACGGTCGAGTCGTAGCTCGACTGCACCGCGTGCATGCGCACCCGCAGCTCCTGCGCGCGCGCGGGCCCGAACGGGCCGCGCGCCAGCGCGCCGAGCGCGTCGAGGTCGCCGTCGGGCACCGCGACGCGCTCCACCTCGTCCGCGAGCGCGAGGAACGCCGCGCACATGCCCGCGACGCGGTCCCGCTCGTCGTGGCTCGAGGGCACGTCGAGGTCCTGCGCGAGCCGCCAGCGCACGTCCTCGCCGTCGAGCGTCGTCGCGTCCGCGGCGTCGTCCGGCACCGCGAGGCCGAGCGGCCCCTGCACCTCGGCGCGCAGCGCGACGAGCAGCGCCTCGACGCGGCCCGCGACCCACGCGATGCACGCGTCGAGGTCCGCGCGGAACACGTCGAGGTCGCCCCGCTCGCCGAGGTACCGACGGATGCGCCCGCGCAGGTGCAGCAGCGCGTGGAGCGCCTTCGCGCACCAGCGCAGCTGCGTCACGACCTCGCTCACGTACGCGAACGCGCGGCTGTCGCGCGCGCCCACCTCGAGCAGGCCGTACTCGACGCGCTCGGCCTCGGCGATCACGCGCACGCAGAACGCGCGCGACCCCTCGGCGCCGAACCCCGCGTCGAGCAGCCGCTCGAGCCGCAGCAGCGGCGCGATCTCCGTCGCGAACCGCGCGCGGTACGCTGCCTCGGGCAGCACGCGGTCGAGCGCGGCCGCGCCGCTCGACTCCGCCGACAACTTCGCCCCGGGGACCGGCGTTCCGGCCGGCGGCGGGACGATCGGGCGCGCCCGGGGCTCGCTCATGCGGCGCGCAGGGTACCAAGTGGACCTCCGTGCCGTCCCGCGTCGGGCGGCGGCCCCGGGCGCCGACCGGGACCCGCGGACCGGCGGGGACGCCACCGCGGGGAGTCGGGGGCCCGGGGGGTGGGGGCTGCGGGGGCGGGGGCTGCGGGGGGTGGGGGGTGGGGGGTGGAGGGCGGGGGCGGGGGGCGGGGGGGCCGGGGGAGTGGGGCTGCGAGGCCGAGCGCGGTACGGCGAGGACGACGACGTGGCCCCCCGGTCATGCAGCTCCCCCGGCCCCGCCCGCGGCGGCCGCCGGGCCTTGCGTCCCCGACCCTCGACCGTGCGCCCGAGGGGGGGCCGGCCGGCGGTCGCGGTGCGGCCGGCGCGCGGGCCGCCCCCGGCTCCCGATCCCGTGTCGCGGACCGTAGAATCCGCCCTCCCCCCCTTCCCGCACCGAGGAATCGCCATGACCGCCGGAGAGACCGTCTTCCGCTTCACCGCCGACGGGGTGGACCTCGAGTTCGCCGGGAGCGAGGAGTTCGTCGAGAAGCAGCTGGCCCGCTTCCAGGCGTTCCTCAAGGCGGCCGTCGGGACCCCCGAGGTCGCGGCGCCCGCCGCGGTCGCCGCCCCGGCCGCCGCCGCCCCGACGACCGGGGGGGCCAAGGAGTCGCTCGAGGAGTTCTACGCCGCCCGCCCGCTCCGCGAGGGCCGCGGTGCGATCCAGGACCGCATCCTCCTGTTCATCTACTACCTGCAGAAGGTCCAGGAGAAGCGCGAGGTCTCGGGCGAGGACATCGTCTGGTGCTTCCAGAAGCTGTCGATCCCCGAGCCGAAGAATCTCCACAACGCGCTCGGCATCCTCAAGCGGAAGATCAAGCACCTCCAGGAAGGCAGCAAGCGCGGCCTGTACAGCCTCTCCCCCGAGGGCGAGGCGTACGTGATGGGCCGCTTCAAGGGCCGCTGACCTCGGGCCCGCGGCGCGCGACCCGGTCGCCGCGCCCCGCGCCCCGTGCCCCGCGCCGCGCGTCAGGGCACGAAGTCCACGAGCACCGTGTTGAGGACGCGGAGGCCCGCGGGCGTGCACCGCAGGCGCGCGCCGTCGAGCGCGAGGTGGCCCGCGGCGACGTGGCGCGCGAGCGCCTCGCGGTGGAGCGCGCGCACGTCGAGGCCGTGGCGCGCGGAGAGCGCGTCGAGGTCGACGCCCTCCTCGACGAGGCGCAGGCCCATCATGAGCGACTCGAGCACGCCGGACGCGGCGTCGGGCGTCTCGCTCCACGCCTCCGCGGCGCCGTCCCGCGCGATCGCCGCCGCGTAGGCCGCGGGGTCGTCGTGGTTCTTCCAGCGGCGGCCCCCGACGTGGGAGTGCGCGCCCGCGCCGAGCCCGAGCCACTGCGCGTTGCGCCAGTAGCCGAGGTTGTGGCGGCTCTCGGCGCCGGGCCGCGCGTGGTTGCTGACCTCGTAGCGGCGGTAGCCGGCCTCGGCGAGCTGGCCGCACGCGGCGTCGAGGTGCGCGAGGTCGCGGTCGTCGCTCGGCCGCGGCAGCTTCCCCTCGCGCAGCATCCGCGTGTAGGCCGTGCCCTCCTCGAACGTGAGGACGTACGTGCTGACGTGCTCGGGCTCGAGCGCGATCGCGCGCGCCACGTCGCGCTGCTGCTCGCCGAGCGTCTGGCCCGGCGTCGCGAGGATCAGGTCGAGCGAGATCCGCGCGACCCCGCCGTCGCGCAGCATGGCGACGCTGCGGACCGCGTCCTTGCTGTCGTGGATGCGGCCGAGGACCTTGAGGCGACGGTCGTCGAACGACTGCACGCCGAGGCTCACGCGGTCGACGCCGTTGCGCGTCAGCGCGCGGATCTTCTCGGGCGTGAACGTGCCGGGGTTCGCCTCGACGGTCGTCTCCTCGAGGCGCGACGTGTCGAGCCGCGCGAGGATCCCCGCGAGCATGCGGTCGAGCGTCGGCGCGTCCGGGTGCGTCGGCGTGCCGCCGCCGACGAAGATCGTGCGCGGCGCGAGGCCCGTCGCGCGCGCGGCGGTCTCGGCGAGCAGCGCGTCGACGTACGCGCCGATCTCGCGGTCGCGGCCGGCGTGCGAGTTGAAGTCGCAGTAGGGGCACTTGTTCGCGCAGAACGGGACGTGGACGTAGAGGTGCTCGACCGCCGCGAGGGCCGCGCCGGTCGGAGGCACCCACGCCGCGCCCGCGGTCGGGCCGGGCCGGCGCAGCGTCACGCCTTCCCCGCGTCGGGGTCGAGCGCGCGGCGCAGGCGCTCGAGGGCGTGGCGCTCGAGCTGGCGCACGCGCTCCCTCGACAGCGAGAGGCGGCGGCCGATCTCGCGCAGCGTGAGCGACGACGTCTCGCCGGTGAGGCCGAACCGCATGCGCAGCACGTCGGCCTCGCGCGGGTCGAGGGTCGAGAGCGCCGCGCGCAGGCGCTCGCGGTCGCCGAGGTCGAGCTGCGCGTCCTCGGGCGCGACGGCGCGCGGGTCCGCGATCTTGTGGTCCTCGTCGAAGAGCGCGTCGAGCGAGACGGTCGCGCCCGAGAGGCCCACGCTGCCGTAGACGCGCTTCAGGATCTTGCGCTTCGCCGCGCTGCCGGGCATCGCGCGCGCGACCTCGTCGGGGTCGGGCGCGCGGCCCTCCCGCTGCTCGAACTTGCGCGCGAACTCGCGCCAGCGCGCGAGCTCCTGCGACATGTGCCGCGGGATGCGCACCGTGCGGACCGAGTTCACGAGCGCGCGACGGATCGCCTGCCGGATCCACCACGTCGCGTACGTCGAGAACCGGATCGCGCGCTCGGGGTCGAAGAGCTCGACGGCGTGGAAGAGGCCGACGTTGCCCTCCTCCACGAGGTCGGGCAGGGAGAGCCCGCGGCCCGCCCAGCGCTTCGCCTCGGACACGACGAGCCGCAGGTTGCGCACCGTGAGCTCGAACCGCGCCTCCTGCGCGTGCTGCTCGTCGATCATCTGCTGCAGCGCCGCGAGGGGCGACGCCTCGGCGGCGCGGCGGCGCTTGCCCCACGCCGGCGTCGTCGGCGCGGCGGCCTGGATGCGCCGCGCGAGGTCGCGCTCCTCGGGGCCGGTCAGCAGCGGGTAGGCCTGGATCTCGCGCAGGTAGGTGTCGAAGGGCGACTCGCTCCGGCGCGGCATGGGCAAGAGCCTACGCGACCGGCCCGCCCGCCTCCACGACGCGCCGGTAGACGGCCTCGTACCTCGGGACCACCTGGTCCGGGGTGAACCGGGCGACGGCGCTGGCCCGCGCCGCGGCCCCGAACGCCGCCAGGCGCTCGGGCGCCTCGAGGAGGTCGAGCACGGCCTCCGCCATCGCGACGTCGTCGTGGGGGGGCAGGAGGCGGCCGTCCACCCCGTCGGTCACGACCTCCGGCAGGCCGCCGGAGGCGAAGGCGACGGCGGGCGTGCCGCACGCCATGGCCTCGAGCGCGGCGAGGCCGAAGGACTCGAACTCGCTCGGCAGGAGGAAGAGGTCCGCCAGGGGGAGGAGGGCCTCGACGTCGGCCTGGGCGCCGACGAACCGCACCCGGTCGCGCACCCCCAGGGCCCGCGCGCGGGCCTCGCACGCGGCGCGCTCGGGGCCGTCGCCGACCATCAGCAGGACCGCCGGCCGCCGCTTCGCGACCGCGGCGAGCACCTCGACGGCGGCGACCGCGCGCTTCACGGGCCGGAAGTTGCTCACGTGGACGAGGAGGGCCTCGCCCGACTTGGCGTACGCGCGCCGGCGCTGGCCGTCGCGGCCCGGCGCGAACCGCTCGGTGTCCACGAAGTTCGGGATCACCTCGACCGAACGCAGCGAGCCGAACACGCGGTCGGTCTCGCCGGCGAGCCAGGCGGACACCGCCGTCACCGCGTCCGAGCTCTTGATCGCGTGCTTCGTCATCGGCGCGTACGCGCGGTCCTGGCCCACGATCGTGATGTCGGTGCCGTGGAGCGTCGTCACGACGGGCAGCCGCCGGGGCGCGAGCACGTCGCGGGCGAGCAGCGCCGCGAGCGCGTGGGGGATCGCGTAGTGCACGTGCACCACGTCGAGGCCCTCCTCCTCGGCGGTCTCGACGATGCGCGACGCGAGCGCGGCGTCGTAGGGCGGGTACCGGAAGAGCGGGTACGTCGTGACCTCGACCTCGTGCCACCGCACGCGCTGGTCGCACCCCTCGAGGCGGAACGGCTGCGCGTAGGAGAGCACGTGCACGTCGTGCTCGCGGCGCGCGAGCGCGCACGCGAGCTCCGTCGCGACCACGCCGGAGCCGCCGGCCGTCGGGTAGCAGACGATGCCGACCCTCACCGGACCATCCCGTCGCGCTTGCGCAGCGCGGTCACCGGGTCGTCGAGCGGGATCACGCGCTCCGCGAGGAACGGCTCGCCGAAGTCGGCGCCGATCCGCGAGCCCCAGTAGGCGAAGCGCAGCTCGTAGCGCTGCCGGAACCTCGGCGACGAGATGTTGGTCTCGGGGCCCTTCGCGCCGTCCGTGCCGAGCTGCGACGCGTAGCACGCGACGACGCGCAGCTTCTCGGCCCACACCTCCGACACGTCCACCACGAAGGACGGCTCGGGCTCCTTGTGCCCGTAGTAGTGGACGATCGCGTCGGGCCGGTGCGCGGGCAGCCCGCCGCCCTTCGCCTTGCCGATCGTGGCGAGGTAGTAGGCGCGGCGCACCAGCTGCGCGGCCGCCTCGTGGTCGGGGTGGAGGTCGACCGGGCACGGGGCCAGGACGAGCCGCGGGCGCCACCGCCGGATCGCGGCGACGACGGGCTCGGTCATGGCCGCGGTCACCTCGAGGCCCCCGTCGGGCAGGCCGAGGTTCTCGCGGCCCGAGAGGCCCATCAGCCGGCTCGCCTCCTCGGTCTCCTTGGCGCGCGACTCCGGCGTGCCGCGCGAGCCGGCCTCGCCGCGCGTGAGGTCGACGATCGCGCAGCGGTGGCCCGCGGCGCGCAGCTTGAGCATCGTCCCGCCGGCGCACATCTCGACGTCGTCGGGATGGGGGCCGAACGCGAGCACGTCCACCGGGTCGGGCAGCGAGGGGGTCGCCATGGAACGCGCATCCTACGCGGGCCCCGGGCGGAGGCGCCGTCGCCGCGGCCGGCCCGGGGCTTCAGGCTCCGTCGAGCGTCACGAGGCGCGCGGGCCCCGCGGTCCCGGCGGCGGGCGCCCAGCGGTCGAGGTCGGCCCAGGCCGCGCGCACGGCGTCGAGGCCGTGCCGCGCGACGAGCGAGAGCGGCGACAGCACGCGCTCCTGCGGCTCGCCCCGCGGGCGCAGGGCCGCGACCGCCTTCGCCGCCCGCGCGACGACGAGCTCGCCCGCCGCGCCGGTCGCGCGCACGTGCGCGTCCGCGGCCGCGCGCAGGGCCCGCGCGGCGTCCGCGAGGGCGCGGGGGACGCCGGGCTCCGCCTCGCGGCGCGCGCGCACGGCCTCGGCCGCGTCGGCGAGCGCCCGCAGGTGCGCGGCGTCCGCGTCGTCGGCCGGCGCGGGCGCGGGCGGCGGCACCGCGCCCGCCAGCGCGGCGTCGACGGTGAGGCCCGCGGCGGCGAGCGCCGCGGCCGCGCGCGCGTCGAGCCACGCGGCCGACGGCCGCGCGACCACGGACGGCGCGGGCACGCCGAGCACCGCGTGCGCGGGCGCGACCTGGCGCAGGTACGCCGCCTCCGTCGGCCCCGCGACGTACGCGTCCACGGGCAGCAGCGCGTCCTGCAGCAGCACGCGCCCGACGACGTCGGCGCTCGCGAGATGCGGGGCCGACCGCACGAGGGACGCGAGGCCCGCGCGCGTGTGGGGGCTCGGCTCGCCGCGCAGGCGGACGCGGTCGCCGTCGAACCCGACGCGCTGGCGCCGGCCGCCGGGCCCGTCGCGGAGGAAGAGCGGCGCCTCGTCCGGGCGCGGCGCGAGCGGCGCGGGCGCGCCCGTGCCGCGCAGCCGCTCGCCCTCCGCGCGCACCGCGGCGCCGATCGCCGCCGCCCCGTCCACGAGCCGCGCGTACACGTCGCCCGACCACGGCGCGAGCAGCCGCGGCGTGACGAACACGAGCCCGGCGTCGCCGAGGAGCCGCGCGAGGACCGTCGTGGCCCAGGCGCCGAGGTCCGTCGGCGTGACGGCGGGCCGCGCGAGGGCCACGGCGTCGCGCGCGCGGTCCGTCGCCGGCAACGCGGCCGCGAGCGCGGCGAGGGCCGCGTCGACGGCGGCCAGGTCGAGCGGCACGTCGCCGACGCTGCGCCCGTCGCCGCGCACCGCGAGCGAGAGCGCCCGGGGCTGGCCCGACGCGTCCGCGACGGTGGCCGCGTTCACCTCGTCCCAGTCGTGGTCGTCCGACGCGACCCAGAACACCGCGACGACGGGGCGCGCGGGCGTCGAGAGCCGCCGCGCGTGGGCGAGCGCGCCCAGCGCCTTGTGCAGCACGAGGAGCGGCCCGCCGAACAGCCCGGGCTGCTGGCCCGTCACGACCGCGCGCGCGCCCGTCCCGAGCGCCGCGGCCGCGCGCTCGGCGGCGGGGCCCGCGCCGACCGCGCGCTGGTGCGCGACGAGCGCGGCCACGAGGTCGGCGGGCGGCGGCGCGGCGGGCCTCACGTCCCGAGCCCCCGAGCGGGCCCCGCCGCCGGGCGCCGGGCCACGCGCACCCACCGCGGCGACGTCGCGGGGTCGAACGGCGCGCCCGAGAGGTCGGACGCGGGCGCGCCGACGGGCTCGAGGCCCGCGGCGACGAGCTGCGCGTCGAGCGCGGCGGGGGTGTGGAGCCGCACGCGCTCCGTGACGACGCCCACGGGGTCGCCGCCCGCGACCGTCTCGAGGCGCACCGTCTTGCGGACGTACGGGCCGCCCGGCGTGGTCTCGTCGATGCGGCGCGTGATCCGCAGGCGCACGCCGCGCCGCTCCTCGACGCTCGACGGGACGAGCGTCGCGCGCACGACGGGCGCGTGGAGGAAGTCGAGGACGAACCGGCCGCCCGGCACCAGCACGCGCGCGACCTCGGCGAGCACGCGCGCGTCGTCGGCGGGGTCGTCGAAGTAGCCGAACGAGGTGAAGAGCGACACGACGCCGTCGAACTGCGCGGCGAACGGCAGCGCGCGCATGTCGGCGCGGACGTACGTCGGCGCGCCGGGCAGGCCCGGCGAGCGGCGGCGCGCCTCGGCGAGCAGCGCCTCGGAGACGTCCACGCCCGTCACGCGGCAGCCGCGGTTCGCGAGCGCGCGGGCGTAGCGGCCCTCGCCGCAGCCGAGGTCGAGCACCCGCGCGTTCGCGCCCAGCCCGAGGGCGGCGAGCAGGCCGCCGACGTGGCGGACCGCCTCGGCGTCGTCGCGGTGCGGGTAGACGAGGAGGTAGGCGGGGCCGAACGCGGCGTCCCACCACGCGCCGGCGGCGGCGGACGTCCCCGGAACGGACGTCGCGTCAGGCGATGCGTCGGGCCGCGGCATGGAGCTCCTCCTTCGCGGTCCGCGCCGCCGCCTCCACCGCGGCGCGCCACGGCGTCGCGGGGTCCTTCGGCGTCGGGAACGTGACGCTGCGCGACGCGTTCACGACCGCGCCGCGGCCGCCGGGGAGGAAGGCCACCGCGACGTCCGCGGCCGTCGCGCCCTGCGCGCCGTACCCGGGGACGAGGAAGGGCGTGTCGGGGAGCGCGGCGCGGAGCGCCTTCGCCTGCGCGGGCCACGTGGCGCCGACGACGGCGCCGACCGACGACAGCCCGCTCCGGCCGCGGTGCGCCTCGCCGGCCGCGCGCACGAGGGCCGCCGTCCGCTGGTAGAGCGGGACGCCGCCCACGTCGAGGTCCTGGAGGTCGCCGGCGCCGGGGTTGCTCGTCCGCACGAGGACGTAGATGCCCTTGCCGGCCGCGACGGCCGCGCCGACGAACGGCGCGAGGGAGTCGGCGCCGAGGTAGGGCGCGACGGTGATCGCGTCCACCTCGAAGTCGCCGCCGGGCGCGAGGTGGCCCGCGGCGTACGCCTCGGCGGTCGTCGAGAGGTCGCCGCGCTTCACGTCGCCGATCACGAGGAGGCCGCGCGTGCGGGCGCCGCGCACGACGCCGCTGTAGGCCGAGAGGCCGGCGACGCCGTACGCCTCGTAGAACGCGATGTTGGGCTTGACGCACGCCGCGTGGGGCGCGACGAGGTCGAGGATCTCGAGCGACCAGCGCAGCAGCGCCTTGCCCGCGTCGCCGCCGGCGGCGGCGGTCACGTCCTTCGGCAGCTTGTCGAGGCGGGGGTCGAGACCGACGCAGAGGGGCGAGGCCTTCTGGGTCATCGCGGCGTCGAGGCGGTCGGCGTAGGCGTCCATGCCCCGATGGTACCGGGCGGCCGTGCGGGGCCGGAGTCCGCGGGCGTGCGCGTCCGTCCGCCGCGTCAGCGCACGACCGGGACCGCCCGGGGCCGCAGGCCGCAGCGGCGGAGGAACGCGGCGAGGATCGCGGGCCCGTGGGGCGTCAGGAACGACTCGGGGTGGAACTGCACGCCCTCCACCGGCAGCGCGCGGTGGCGGAGCGCCATCACCTCGCCCTCCGGCGAGCGCGCCGTCACCTCGAGCTCCGCGGGCAGCGTCGCCTCGTCCACCACCAGCGAGTGGTACCGCGCGGCGCGGAACGCGCGCGGCAGGCCCGCGAGCAGGCCCCGGCGCGTCGATCGCACCGTCGTCGCCCGGCCGTGCACGGGGCACGACGCGCGCGCGACCCGCCCGCCGAACGCCACGCCGATCGCCTGGTGGCCGAGGCACACGCCGAGCACGGGCACGGGCGGCCGCGCGCGCGCGCACGCGCGCACGAGCGGCACCGAGATCCCGGCCTCCGCGGGCGACAGCGGCCCCGGCGACAGGACGACCCCCGCGGGGCGGGCGGCGAGGACCTCGGCGACGGTGGCCTCGTCGTGCCGCACCACCACCACGTCGGCGCCGAGCTGCGCGAGCAGGTGCGCGAGGTTGCGCGTGAACGAGTCGTAGTTGTCCACGACGACCACGGGCCGCGGGCGGCGCGGCCGGCGCGGGAGGGACGACAGCAGGCGGCCGGGGGTGGACACGGTTGTGCGTTCGTGGAAAGTGCGACGGGACCGTATCTTGCGCGCGAAGGTCGAGCCCCGCCATGCCCCGCCGCCTCTGCTTCGACGCGAACGCCTCCACCCCGATGCTCCCGGAGGCGGCCGAGGCGGTCGCCCGCGCGGGCGTCGAGGCGTGGGGCAACCCGTCGTCGGCCCACGAGGAGGGACGGCGGGCCCGCGCGACCCTCGACGCGGCGCGGGACCGCGTGGCCGCGAGCCTCGGCTGCCGCCCGCGCGAGATCGTGTTCACGAGCGGGGGCACCGAGGCGCTGCACCTCGCGGTCCTCGGGGCCGCCCGGGCCCGCGCCGGCGTCGGCCGACGGGTCGTGGTCTCCGCGGTCGAGCACCCGGCGGTGCTCGACGCGGCCGACCTCCTCCTCGCGGAGGGCTTCGAGGTCGCGCGGGTCGCGCCGCGCCCGGACGGGGGCGTCGACCCCGACGCGTTCCTCGCGGCCGCCACCCCCGGCACCGTGGTGGCGTGCCTGATGGTCGCGAACCACGAGACCGGGGCGGTGATGCCCGTCGCGACCGTCGCCGCGGCCCTCCGCGCGCGGGGCGTCGTCTCGGTGGCCGACGCGGCCCTGGCCCCGGGGCTCGTGGACGTCGGCGTGGAGGCCCTCGGCGCCGACCTGGTCGGCTTCAGCGGTCACAAGTTCGGCGGCCCGCGGGGGATCGGCGCGTTGTACGTGCGCCGCCGGACCCGTCTCTCGCCCGTCCAGCGGGGCGGCGTCCAGGAGGACCGCGTCCGCGGCGGGACGGAGAACGTCGCCGGCGCCGCGGGCTTCGCGGTCGCGCTCGAGCACGCCGTCCGCACCCGGGCCGAGCGCGTGGCCCGCCTCGCCGCGCTGCGCCGCCGGCTCGTCGAGGGCCTCCTCGCCATCCCCGGCACGTCCGTCGTGGGGCCGGCGGCCGGCGGCCTGCCGAGCACGACGCTCGTCGCGTTCGACGGCTGCGAGGGCGAGGCCCTGCTGGTCAACCTCGACCTCGAGGGCGTGGCCGTGTCCACCGGCAGCGCGTGCGCGGTGGGGGGCACGGAGGCGAGCCCGGTGCTCCTCGCGATGGGCTTCTCGCCGCGTCGCGCGGCCTCGACGTTGAGGTTCAGCGTGCGCGACGGCGTCGGCGACGACGACGTCGAGCGAGTGCGCGCGGTCGTGACGGGCGTCGTGGCGCGGCTCCGTTCGATGGCGCGGTGACGCCGCGCAAGGCCGCGCGCCGGCACGGACGCCGCGCCCGCGATCGTGAACACCGAGTTCCCTGATCGAATTCTCACGGGGCACGCGCCGGGCGTTGACGCGCCCGCGAGGCGCCCGTAGGTTCCCGCCCTCGCTGCGGCGGACCCGACGTCCCCGACGCGCTCCCCCCCTTCCCTCTCGGAGCAGGACACGACGGATGACGGGCCCGGCCGACCCCCACCGCGAAGAGCTCCGCCGGATCCTCGAGGCGATCCGCACGCGCCTGCGCAAGCGGCAGTTCGAGACGTGGTTCGCCCGGACGACCCTTCTGTCGCGCGACGGCGACGTCGTCGTCCTCGGGGTCCCCAACCAGTTCCTGTCCGAGTGGATGACCCGCGAGTACCGCACCACCGTCGAGGCGGCCGCCCGCGACGTCTACGGCCGGCCCATCACGGTCCGATTCGACGTGGACGGCCAGGCGCCCGCGTCCCCGGCCGGCACGGACGCGGGAGCGGACGGCAGCGCGGCCCCCCTGGCGGGCGGGTCGCCCGTGGACGCGTCGCCCGCGGACCGCTCCCCGGGGGCCGGACGGCCCGGCACGCCGACGCAAGGCCCGCGCGCCGACCAGCCCCTGTTCCCGCCGGCCGCGACGAACGGCGAGCCGGCCCGCGGCCCGGGACGGCCCGCCGGCCCGACCGGGGTGTCCACGGTGGGGGGCGCCGACCTCCCGACGGTCGTGCTGCAGCCGCACTACACCTTCGACCAGTTCGTCGTGGGGCCGAGCAACCAGCTGCCGCACGCCGTGGCCCGCGCGGTCGCCGACCACCCGGGCACCGAGAACAACCCGCTGTTCCTCTACGGCGCGGTGGGGCTGGGCAAGACGCACCTGCTCCAGGCCATCTGCCGCGACGTGCTGCGCCGCCGCCCGGGGCTGCGCATCGCCTACCTGTCGTGCGAGCAGTTCACCAACGAGTACGTCTCGGCGGTGCAGCGCAACGCGACGGAGGCCTTCCGCGCCCGGTTCCGCAACGTGGACATGCTCGTCATCGACGACATCCACTTCCTCGCGAACAAGGAGCGGACGCAGGAGGAGTTCTTCCACACGTTCAACGCGCTGTACCAGCAGCGCAAGCAGATCATCCTCTCGAGCGACGCCGCACCCACCGAGATCCCGACGCTCGAGGACCGGCTCGTCTCGCGGTTCCGCTGGGGCGTCGTGGCGCAGATCGAGCCGCCCGAGGTCGAGACGCGGATGGCGATCGTCCGGCGGAAGGCCGAGTCCATGGGCCTCGCGATCCCCGACGACGTCGTCGGGTACGTCGCCGACATCGCGCGCCGGAACATCCGCGAGCTCGAGGGCGCGCTCGCGAGCCTGCGGACCCGCGCGACCGTCGACCAGGTCCCGATCGACCTCGCGCTCGCGCGCGTCGCGCTCGAGCCCCTGCTGCGCCAGGAGACCGCGCCGCTCGGCATCGAGCGGATCGCGACGGTCGTCGCCACGCACTTCGGGTCGAAGGTGGCCGACCTCCGCTCCCAGAAGCGCACGAAGAGCGTCTCGCTCCCGCGGCAGATCGCGATGTACCTCGCCCGCGAGGAGACGGGGATGTCGCTCGTCGAGATCGGCGACTTCTTCGCCGGCCGCGACCACACGACCGTGCTGTACGCGGTCGAGCGCGTGGCCGAGCGGGTCCGGTCGGACGAGCCGTTCCGCCAGACCGTCGAGCGCCTCCGGGATCGCATCCGCACCCGCTGACCGGGCCTTCCGTCCGTTCGACCTCCGCACGCCCCAGGGGATGGGGGGTGGGATTCCACATTTTCGAGGTGTCGTAACCCTCGACCAGGAAAGCAGTTGGGACGCTTGTCCACAGACTTCCCGCACCCGGGGCCGAAGGTCCGCTCGTCGTCCCCCCAGATCTTGCGGAGACGATCCCGTCCATCCCCCACGGGTGGAGTCGTCCACCGTGCGTTTCCGGTGGAACTCCGGCGAGCGCGGGGGGAGCGAAACGGGGACGATTCTCGCGCGAGGACGGTGGGGGCGAGAGGCGCTCAAAAAGTCCCGAATTCGCTCCTCCGCATCCCCCCCCATTCGTACAATTCTCCGCCGGTCGCGGTGGGTGTCCCGACGGGTTCAGGACCGACGTAACTCGTTCTGAATTCTATGGATACATCCACCGACCTTCGGGACCTTCCCCAAACCGTCAGCCCTCTGTAGGAAGAGGAATAGAGAAGACTCTTCTCTCTTCCTCTTTCCCCAGACCCGATCCTTCCCCTCGATCCTCCGGAACCGTCGGAACGGGCTCGTCGCCCAGCCGTCGGCGACGACGTCTCGCGGGGGGCCCCGGGGGCCCGACGGAACGCCGGAACCGTCTCGACGGACCGATCGATCGCCCCGCGGACTGGAGACCCCATGCGCCTGACCCTCGCGACCGCTCCGCTGCTCGACGCCGTCGGCCTGGCGTCGGCGGTGGCCTCCCCCAAGAGCCCGAAGCGCATCCTCGAGTGCGTCGCGATCCGGGCCTCGCGTCAGGACGGGGTGCGCATCGAGGCGAGCGACCTCGACGTGACGCTGGGCCTCCGGCTCGAGGACATCGTCGTCGAGGAGGAGGGGACGGTCGCGGTCCCGGCGAGCCGGCTCGTGTCGGTGCTCCGCGAGGTGGCCGAGGGCCGCAAGCAGCTCACGCTGGTCGGCCGCGAGGGTCAGCTCGAGGTGGACGCGCCCGGCTGCCACTTCCGCGTCCACGGCGAGGACGCCCAAGAGCTGCACCCCTCGGAGCCGTTCCCCGGGACGCCGTCGGCCTCGGTGCCGTTCGGGGTGCTCCGGCGGATGATCGACCGCACCCAGTTCGCCACGGCCCGCGAGCCGGGGCGGTTCGCCCTGCACGGGGTCCAGTTCCGGTTCACCAAGACCGAGCTCGAGGTCGTGGCGACCGACGGCCGCCGGCTGGCGCGCGTCGTCCACGCGGTCGCCTCGGGCCCGGCGACCGAGCTCAAGGTGATCGTCGGCACGAAGCCGCTGTCGCTCGTGGGCCGGCTCGCGACCGACGACGCGGCGATGGTGGACGTCGCCGTCCACGACCGGCGGATCTTCTTCCGCGTCGGCCGCGCGATCCTGTCGTCGCGCCTGATCGACGGCGCGTTCCCGCCGTACGAGCAGGTGATCCCCCAGGCCAGCGCGAAGGCCATCGAGGTCAAGGTCGAGCCGTTCGCGACGGCCCTGCGCCGCGCCTCGCTCCTGACGACGCGCGAGATGCGCTCGGTGTCGCTCGAGCTCGGTCCGAACCGCCTGACGCTGTCGTCGCGCTCCCCGGACGTCGGCGAGGCGAAGGTCGAGCTCGAGGTCGCGTACACGGAGGCGGCGGAGAAGCTGGGCTTCAACCCCGACTACCTGCTCGACGCGCTGAAGGTGATGGACCCCCAGCGCGTCGTCCGGTTCGAGGTGACGTCGGCCCGCGCGCCCGCGAAGCTGTCGGACGGCGCCGAGTACGTCTACGTCGTGAGCCCGGTGTCGGTGACCGAGTGACGCGACCGAGGACCTCGGCCACGGGCGCCCGACCGGCGCGCGGGACCTCCCCGGAGCGGCGCGAGCCGCCTCGCGGCGGCCCGGCGCGCCTCATCGGCGACGTCGTGCCCGCCGCGATCCGGGGCATGGCACTCCCGCCGCGGGCCCAGGTGCACCGCATCCAGGAGGCCTGGGCGCGCGTGGCCGACCCGTCGTGGGGCGCGCGCGCCGTGCCCGTCTCCCTGTCGCACGGCACCCTGTTCGTGGGCGTCTCGTCGGCGTCGCTGCGCGACGAGCTCGCCCGTTTCCACGCCGAGCGCCTGCTGCGGGCGCTCGCAACCCAGCTCCCCACGGACCGAGTGGTGGCCCTGCGCTTCGTCGCGACGGCCGAGGAACCGAAATGAGCCCCGAGAAGCCCGAGAAGTCCGAGAAGGACGACAAGAAGAAGCGCGACGAGGCCGCCGCCAAGGAGAAGCCCGTCGAGCGCGTCCCCGAGAAGGGCCCGGACGGGCCCGACAGCTACGGCGCCGACAAGATCCAGGTCCTCGAGGGCCTCGAGGCCGTCCGCCGCCGTCCGGGCATGTACATCGGCGACACGACGACGCGCGGCCTGCACCACCTCGTCTACGAGATCGTCGACAACAGCGTCGACGAGCACCTCGCCGGCCACGCGAAGACGATCCAGGTCCGCGTGACGGCCGACAACGGCATCATCGTCACCGACGACGGCCGCGGCATCCCGGTGGACGAGGTCCCCGGGCAGGGCCTGCCGGGCGTCACGGTCGCGTACACGAAGCTCCACGCCGGCGGCAAGTTCGACCACGGCGCGTACAAGGTGTCGGGCGGCCTCCACGGCGTCGGCGCGAGCGTCGTGAACGCGCTCTCCGAGCGGTGCGAGGTCGAGGTCTACCAGCGCGGGAAGGTCCACTTCCAGGCCTTCGAGCGCGGCAAGGCCATGACCAAGCTCGAGGTCCGCGGCAAGACGGACAAGCGCGGCACGAAGGTCTACTTCAAGCCCGACCCCAAGATCTTCCCCGTGACGGTGTTCGACGCCGGGACGATCGCGACCCGGCTCCGCGAGCTCGCGTTCCTCAACAAGGGGCTCGAGATCCACTTCACGGACGAGCGGACGGACCCGCCGAAGGTCGAGACGTTCCGCTACGACGGCGGGATCAAGGAGTTCGTCACCTACCTCAACGAGGGCAAGGAGACGCTCCACAACGACGTCTTCTACGTCGACCGCGAGCACGAGGGCGTGCAGGTCGAGATCGCCTTCCAGTTCAACAACGGCTTCAGCCAGGTCGAGCAGACGTTCGCGAACAACATCCACACCGTCGAGGGCGGCACGCACCTCTCGGGGTTCCGCACCGCGCTCACGCGCCGGCTCGCGGAGTACAGCAAGCGCGAGAAGTACTTCTCGCCCGACGAGAAGCCGTCCGGCGACCACTTCCGCGAGGGCCTCACCGCGGTGATCTCGGTGAAGGTTCCCGACCCGCAGTTCGAGGGCCAGACCAAGACCAAGCTGGGCAACGGCGAGGTCGAGGGCATCGTCAACAGCGTCTTCGGCGACGCGCTGGCGACGTTCCTCGAGGAGAGCCCGCGGGCGGCGAAGACGATCTGCGAGAAGGCGGTGCTCGCGTACCGCGCGTACGAGGCGGCGCGCAAGGCGAAGGACCTGGTCCGCCGCAAGGGCGCGCTCGCCAGCGGCAACCTGCCCGGCAAGCTCGCGGACTGCCAGAACCACGACCTCGAGTCGACCGAGCTGTTCATCGTCGAGGGCGAGTCCGCCGGTGGCACCGCGAAGAGCGGGCGCGACCGTCGGACGCAGGCCATCCTCCCGCTGCGCGGCAAGATCCTGAACGTCGAGAAGGCGCGGCTCGACAAGATGCTCGGCCACGAGGAGATCCGGACGCTGATCCAGGCGATCGGCACCGGCATCGGCCGCGAGGACACGCCCGGCGAGGGCTTCGACCTCTCGCGGCTCCGCTACGGCAAGGTCATCATCATGACCGACGCCGACGTGGACGGCAGCCACATCCGCACGCTGCTGCTGACGTTCTTCTTCCGCCACATGCTGCCGCTCGTCGAGGCGGGCCGCGTGTTCGTCGCGCAGCCGCCGCTCTTCAAGGTGTCGCGCAAGAAGACCGAGGAGTACGTCTTCGAGGAGCGGGCGCTCCGCGCGAAGCTGCTCAAGCTCGGCTGCGAGGGCTCGAAGCTCGAGCTCGTCGCCGGCAAGGGCTCGACGGAGGGCAAGGAGTTCTTCCAGCTCGTGGACGCGCTGTCGCGCCTCGAGGAGATGGCGCGGCCGGTCGAGCGCCGCAACGTCGCCTTCGCCGACTACCTCGCGGCGGAGAAGGACGGGAAGCTCCCGTTCGCGATCTGGCGCACCTACGGCACCGTCGACAAGGCGCGGGGCCCGCGCGCCGTCCCGCTCGTCACCGAGTTCGTCCGCACCGAGGAGGGCCTCAAGCGCCGCATCGACGACCTGGCGAAGGCGCTCGGGCGCGACCCGAAGATCTTCGAGGAGGGCGACGACCCGAAGACCCGCGACGGCGTCGACGTGATGGTCGCGAAGATCTACGAGCACGTCGAGATCGGGAAGGCCGCGAAGGCCATCGAGAAGTTCGGCCTCGACCCGAAGACGTGGGTGGTCCCGACGGCGCAGGACGGCAAGAAGTCGAAGCCCGTCTGGCGGCTGCTCTCCGAGGGCGCCGAGCCCGTCGAGGGCGCGAGCCTGCGCGACCTCCTCAACGAGGTCCGCAAGACCGGCCAGCGCGGCGTGGACGTCCAGCGCTACAAGGGGCTCGGCGAGATGAACGCCGACCAGCTCAAGGACACGACCATGGACCCGGAGCGCCGCACGCTCCTCCAGGTCAAGATGTCCGACGTCGCCGAGGGCGACCGCCTCTTCGGCCTCCTCATGGGCGAGAGCGTCGAGCCGCGGAAGCTCTTCATCGAGCAGCACGCCCTCGAGGTCACGAACCTCGACATCTGACCGGGCGGCCGACGGGGGACCGGGTGCCCCGCGGGGCTTTCGGGTCCGGGTCCCCCCGGCGCGGCGACGGCCGCGCCGGGGGAACGCTCAAGTCCGAGGGCACGGGGGGCCGATAGGTTCGCGGGAGACCCCCCGGTGGATCCGTTCGACAAGTATCTGCGCCGCCCGCTGGACGAGCTCCTGGTCAACCAGGGCGTCCTGACCCGCCCCAAGGCCGACGAGCTGCTCTCCAGCGCGCTCGAGGCCGACGAGCCGTTCTCCACCGCCCTGCTCGACGCGGCGGTGCTGACGCCCTGGGACCTGGCGCGCCTCGTCGCGGTCCACTACCAGATGCCGGCGCACCCGCTGGCGGGCTACAAGTTCGAGAAGGAGCTGTTCACCGGCCTGCGCCCGGACGTGCTCCACCGCCACCGCGTGGTGCCGCTGGCCGTGTTCGGCCGCACGCGCACGTTCGCGGTCGCGGAGCCGCCCTGCCGCGAGCTCCTCGACACGCTGACGGCGACGCTCGGCACGAGCCTCTTCTTCTTCGTCGCCGAGGCGCCGGAGATCCAGCGCGTGCTGTCCGAGCACGTGAAGGTCGTGGACGCCGCGGCCGACACCTCGTGGCAGCGCATGTTCGACAGCGCCGAGGCCGAGGTCAGCAAGACGCTCAAGAACGGCCGCTGATCGGCCGCGACGCGCGCGCCGTCGGGCCACGCCGGTCCCCCGAAGACCGCGGGCCGTGCGGGCCGTCTGGGTCGTGCGGGCCGGAGGACGGCGGTCTCGCGACGAGGCTCGACGCTCGGGCTCCCGCGACCGCGAGGCCCGGTGGCCGGCGTCAGACGAACGGGACGTCGTCGTCGGCCGCGGGCGCCGCGGCGCGGCCGACGGCGGCGCCGGGATCGGCGCCGGCGCCGGCGCCGCGGGCACGAGGGCCGCGGGCGCGGCGGGTGCCTGGCCGCGGGCGCCACGGGGGCGACCGCCGCGGCGGGGGCGGACGCCGACGCGGCCCACGGCGCGGGGACCGACGGCTTCGCGTTCGCCGGCACCGGCTTCGTCGAGGCCGGCGGGATCGGCGTGTACGGCGGGGCCGTGAGGTCCGGACGCATGGCCTGGCGCGAGAGGTCGTCGAAGCCGCGGCGGAACGAGCGGTACGACGCGCCGAGCGTGCGCATGACCTCGGGCAGCCGGCCGCCGAACAGCAGCAGCGCGACGATGCCCACGACGACCATCTCGCCGAAGCCGATCTCGAAGAACGCGACCGGGTTCATCGCGCCGCCTCCGCGGACGGGGCCCCGACGTCGCGGGCGCCCGTCTTCACGTTGTACGAGAACCAACGGCCCGAGACGCGCAGCCGCGGCTTGGTGACGAACACGCCGTCGGGCCCGTCGAGCCGCAGCTCCCACGTCGCGCGGTCGAACGTGAGGTTGCGACCGGTGGCGACGATCGGGCCCTCGTCGCTCGGGATCTCGACGCGGGTGCCGGGGCCCGTCGCGAGGAACTTCTCGGGCGCCGCGTCGGCGACGCCGAGCAGGCCCTTCATCGTGAGCTCGATCTTCGGGCTCGCGAGCTTCACCGGCGCGCCGAACTCGCGCGCGCCCGCGTCGCGCGTGGACCGCGCGAGCACCACGGGCGACGCCTCGGTGCCGACGAGCGTCACGACGGTGAGGCCGTCCTTGCCCGCGCTCTTGCGCTCGATGGTCAGCGGCCCGGCGTCGGCCCGGAGTGCGACGCGCTCGACCGGCGCGTCGGCCGGCGTCTTCGCGGGCCCGGCCGCCGGCGCGGCGCGCGCCGCCGCCGCCGCGGGGCCCGTGCCCGTCGCCGCGCCGAGGCTCTCGAACATCCCGCGGCCGTCGAGGCGGTGGTGGAACCGCGCGGAGACCGGCGGCGCGAACGTCGCCGAGAGGATCGAGACGCCGTCGAGCACGAAGTCCACGGTGGGCGACGAGACCCACTGGGGGAGCGACTCGTCGGTGGCCGCGAGCGTCGCCCGTCGTTCGACGGTCCCCTCGAGCCGGCCGAGGTGGCGGCCGCCCTGCGCGCGGACCGTCAGCCGCGAGCCCTCGAAGCGCTGGGAGGAGCCGTCGGCCTGGGCGTCGCTCGCGGCCTCGACGCGGCCGGTCGCGACGAACGAGCGCAGCGCCTCGAGGCCCTCGCCGCGGCCCGCGAGCTCGACGTCCACGTCGTCGCAGACGAGCGTCCAGCGCGTCGGCGCGCCGGCCAGGCCCGGCGGCCGCCGGGCCTTGCGTCGGCGGACGCGCGACCGGTCCCGTGGCCGCCGGGCGCGCCGCGGCGGGCCGCGCGGCCGCCGCCGCGCGGCGCGCGAGCGTGACGGTGAGCGTCGCGGCCTCGAGGCGGTCGCCCGCGACGCCGTCGACGCGGTTCTCGAGCGAGGCGCCGTCGCGCGCCGCGACGGTGACGGTGGACTCCGCCGCCGCGGTGCGGCCGGCGCTGATCTCCAGCGACGACCCGCCGCGGAGGACGACGGTGCGGCGCGCCCGCCGCGGCGGCGCGACGTCGTCGCGCGGGTCGGTCCACACGACGGCCTTCGTGCCGCCGCGCGTCCACACGCTCGTCGCGTCGTCGCCGACCCGGAACCCGACGAGCGGCGCCTCGACGCCCTGGTCGCGGCCCTTGGCGCCCGGGTAGGTGAGGTGCGCGCGGCCGCCCGACGGACCGCGGAGCTCGCCGCCGGTCGCCTCGGTGTAGGTGAGCGTGGCCGCGTCGAACGTGACCGGCACGTCGCCCGGCCGCGGCGCGAGCGCGCCGCGGACGCCGCCGGTCGCCTCGAGCCGGTCGGGGACCCAGGTCTCGCGGGCCTTCTTCGCGCCCGCGGGCGCGGCGGCGGCGGGCTTGGCGTCGCGGCCGCGGGCGTTCGGCGCGGTCGTGGCCTCGTCCACCTCGAGGTAGGCGTCGGGGCCGGCGAGCACGAGGCGCCAGGCGTCCGGGCGGTCGAGGTCGAACGCCTTCATCTCGCGCGCGCGACCCGAGACGACCGGGCCCGAGATGCGGACGTCGTCGCCGCGCGCGAGGAACGCGACGGCGACGAGGTCGCTCGCGGGCCCGCGCGCGGCCGCCACGGACGCGGCCTCGGTGGGGGCCTTGCGGGTCGGGGCGGGCGCGTGGCGGAGCATCAGGCGCACGCGCTCGGCGGTGAGCCGCTGGCTGCCCTCCGTCGGCGGCACGGTGCCGTCGATCTCGACGGCGCCGACGAGGTCGACGACGACGTCGCAGATCTTGGCGTCGGCGGCGGCGACGGGCGGGCCGTAGCTGACGCCCTGGCGGCACCGGGCGACGACCGTGCCGCGGGCGCCGGACCCGCCGGGCAGCGTGAGCAGGCCCGCGTACGAGAGGACCGTGCGGCCCTCGAGCGTCGCGACGGCGCGCGCCGGGTCGTCGAAGCGGCCGGAGAGGCGTTCCGTCTCGATCGTCACGACGGCGCCGGGCTTGCCGTCGTCGCCGGGGCGCTCCTCGCCGCGGACGCGGACGTCGCCCTCGGCGATCATCGACCGCAGCCGGAAGCGGCCCTTCGGCGGCGCGAGACGGCCGGCGGGGTCGTTCTTCGGCTCCGGCGCCGCGGCGGGCCTCGCGTCGTCGCGCGGGACGATGTCGAGCACGATGCGCTGCGCGGAGAGGGTGCTCCCGTCGGCGGCCTCGACGCGGACGTCGTCGGAGAGGACCGCCTCGTACGTCTCGCGCTCCGGGGCGACGCCGTGGCGGACGAGCACCAGCGAGCCCTTCGTGCGGAGCAGGCGCGGCCGGAACGGGCCGGCGCCGAGGTCGAGCGCGGGCATGCGGCCGCGCTCGTCCGTGAGCTGCTCCGCGCGGAAGAGCACGTTGCGGACCAGCTCGACGCGCCCGGACGCCTTGTCGAGGCGCAGGCCCGTGCCGCTCGCGGTGAAGCCCGGGCCCGTCGCGATGATCTCGGCGCTGCCCTCGATGGTGCCCGCGCCCTGGTCGATCACGAGGTCGGAGGTCTGCAGGTGGACGTCGTCGGGGACGACGTGGATGCGGACGTCCTTGGTGAGCTTCAGCACGAAGCGCGGCGGGAGCGCCTTGCGGCCCTCGGCGATCGCGGTCACGCGGACGTTCGCGGTGCCCTCGGTCGCGTCGATCTCGTAGAGCACGAGGTCGCGGCGCATCGCGGGGTCCTTCACGAGCGCCTCGACCTCGCGCCGCGTGAGCGTGCTCGGGTCGCGGTAGCCGGTCACGTGGACGCGGTCCCAACGGAACCACGGGACGCCGGCGCCGGGCGACGGCTCCGCCGACGGCGCGTCCATGCGCACCGACAGCTTCGTGTAGTACGGCAGCGAGATCCGCTCGCGGGTGACGGGGTCGACCCAGTCGTGGGGCGCCGTGATCGACGTGCTGAACGCGCCCAGCGGCTGCACCTCGACGCGCGGCGCGTTCTTCGGCTTCGAGTCGCCGAGCGGGAGCGTGTCGACGCGCACGGTCGTCGAGGGCCCCGTCGCGACGGGCCCGGGCCCGAGGGTCACGCCCGGACCGTCCGGCGTGCCCGCGTTCTTGCCGCCGACGCCGCCGGCCGCGACCACGAGGGCCGACAGGCCCGCGGTCGCGAGCACGAGGAAGAGGACGACGCGCTTCACGAGAGGTTCCCCGCGCCCGCGAGGCACCGCGCCAGCACGTCGTCCCAGCGGCCCTCGCGGCGCAGCAGCGCCTCGACGGCCTCGCGCACCGCGCCGCGCCCGCCGGCGCTGCCCGCGACGAACGTCGCCGCCTGCCGCACCTCGGGCGCCGCGTCGGCGGGGGCCGCCGCGAACCCGGCCTCGCGCATCGGCGGGACGTCCGAGAGGTCGTCGCCGACGTAGGCGACGGCGTGGGCCGGCAGGCCGAGGCGGGTGCGCAGGCGGCGCACCTCGCCCGCCTTGTCCTTCACGCCCTGCACGACCTCGCGGATGCCGAGCTCCTGCGCGCGGCGCTCGACGATGTCGCTGCGGCGGCCGGTGACGATGGCCGGCACGATCCCCGCGAGGTGGAGGAGGTGGACGCCCATCCCGTCGCGCGCGTGGAACGACTTCCACTCGCCGCCGTCCGGCCCGTACGTCAGCGTCCCGTCGGTGAGCGTGCCGTCCACGTCCATCACGAACAGCCGGACGCCGCCCGTGGCGGGGGCCGGAGGGACGGACGGGGGATTCGCCGGGGAGGGCATGGGGGGACCGGGGGCCGCGTAGCCCCTCGATTGTAGGTCGGACGGCGGCGGGCGACCCGGGAAGGGCGCCCGATCGCCGGGGGGGGCCGGTACGCTACCGAGGCCGTGGACTGGACCGCCCTCCTCGTCTCCTACGGGGTCTTCCTCGCCGCGCTCTCGGTCCACGAGTGCGCGCACGCCCTCGTCGCGCTCCGACTGGGCGACGACACCGGGTACGCCCTCGGGCGGGTCACGCTCAACCCCGTCCCGCACCTCGACCTGATCGGGTCGGTGGCCCTGCCGTTGATCATCCTCTATCAACTGCCGAACCAGCTGCCGATCGGCTGGGCCAAGCCGGTCCCCTACCAGGCCTTCCGCCTCCGCAACCCCTTCCTCGGCTCCGCGCTGATCGCGTTCGCGGGCCCCGCCAGCAACTTCCTCCTCGCCCTCGTCGCGTCGGTCGCGCTGACGCTGACCGCGGGCGTCGGGGTGGGGGCGAGCCTCGGCCACGAGATCCTCCGGAAGCTCGTGGCGATGAACGTGGTGCTCGGCCTGTTCAACCTGATCCCGCTGCCGCCGCTCGACGGCGGCACCATCGTGGGCGGCCTGCTCCCCCGTCGCGCGGCGATCGCCTGGGGCCACATGGACACGATCGGCCCGGTGATCTTCTTCGTGCTGCTCGCGACCGGCCACCTCGGGCGCATCCTGAACCCGGCGGTGGACGTCGTCCTCCGCTTCGTCCTCGAACTCCCGCGAGGCCTCCGTGGCTGACCTCCGCATCGCCCTCGACGCCTTCGACGGCCCGCTCGACCTGCTCCTGCACCTCGTGCAGCAGGCCGAGGTGGACATCCAGGAGCTGCCCCTCGCGCAGATCGCCGACCAGTTCGTGCGCCACGTCGAGCAGGGCCTCTCGACGCTCGACGTGGACCGCGCCGGCGAGTTCCTGGTGATGGCGAGCCACCTGCTCGTCCTCAAGAGCCGCTCCCTCCTGCCGCGCGACGTCGAGGTGGACGAGGACGAGCTCGACCCGCGCCTCGACCTCGTGCGCCAGCTGCTCGCCTACAAGCGCTTCAAGGACGCCGCCGGCGGCCTCGACGCGCGCGCCCGCGCCCAGGAGGGCCGCTTCGGCGTCCGCGCGACCCCCGAGGACGCGCGGCCCGAGGACGCGCCCATCGAGGTCGACCTCTTCGCGCTGGTGGACGCGTTCCGCCGGCTCCTCAAGGAGACCGGCGACGACACCGTGGTCGCGATGCCGCGCGAGCGGCTCCCGATCACGCACTTCGTCGGGATCATCTTCGAGCGCCTCGTCGCGGAGGGCGGCTCGATGTCGTTCCGCGCGCTCGTCGGCGCCAAGCCCGACCGCGGCTACGTCATCGGCGCGTTCCTCGCGCTGCTCGAGCTCGTGAAGCTGCGCAAGGTGCGCGTCGTGCAGGAGAGCGCCACCGGCGACATCGCCGTGAAGGTCCACGAGGAGGCCATGCAGCCCGAGGGCGCCGTCGACCGCGACCTCGCGGCGGCCCAGGCCCTCGAGGCCAGCGAGCCCAAGACGACCACGGGCCTGCGCGTGGTGTTCATGGGCTCGCCCGCGTTCGCCGTCCCCGCGCTCCGGTCGCTCTGCGGCGCGGGCATGGCGCCCGTGCTCGTCGTCACGCAGCCCGACCGCGAGGCCGGCCGCGGCAAGCGCCTGCGCGCGACCGCGGTGGCCCTTGCGGCCGACGAGCTCAACCTCGCCGTCCTCAAGACCGCCGACGTGAACGGCCGCGACGCCCGCGACGAGATCGGCTCGGCGACCCCCGACGTCATCGTCACCGCCGGCTTCGGGCAGAAGCTCGGCGGCACGCTCCTCGCGCTCCCCCCGCGCGGCTGCGTCAACGTCCACGCGAGCCTCCTGCCGCTCTACCGCGGCGCGAGCCCCATCGCCGCGGCGATCCGCGACGGCCAGCGCGTCACGGGCGTCACGCTCTTCCGCATGGACGAGCACCTCGACCGCGGCCCGGTCCTCGCGACCGTCGAGGTGCCCATCGGCCCCGACGACACCCTCGAGGACGTCTCGACCCGCATGGCCGAGGCCGGCGCCGACCTGCTCGTCCGCACGCTCCCGCGCTGGGCCGCCGGCGAGATCGACCCCGTCGAGCAGGACCACGCCCGCGCGACGTACGTGAAGAAGCTCACGAAGGAGGACGGCGTCATCGACTGGACGCGGTCCGCCGAGAAGGTGCGCGACCACATCCGCGCGATGGCCGAGTGGCCCGGCGCGACCACGCGCTGGATGTCGCCGAGCGGCCGCGAGCCGCTCCCCCTCGTCCTCCACCGCGCCGTCGTGCTCGAGGGCGTCGCGCCGCCCGTCGCCGTCGGGCCCGGCTTCGTCATCGCGGCCGGCAAGGACGGCGTGGACGTGGCCTGTGCGACAGGCGTGTTGCGCGTCGTCCGCCTCCAGGCCCCGGGCGGCAAGCCGATGTCGGCCCGCGAGTTCCTGAACGGCCGTCCGATCACGGGCGGGGACCGCTTCGGTTGATGCGCGGGCCGCGCCCGGGTAGGGTCGGGCCCTCGTGAGCGCCTTCCGCCGCGTCCTGGTCGCCCTCGACTTCGCGCCCTCGTCGTCGCGCGTGGTCGAGGTCGCGCGCGAGCTCCTCGCGCCCGGCGGCGCGCTGCGCCTCCTGCACGTCGTCGAGTGGGTGCCGTCCGTCGTCGAGGGCTCGGTGGCCGGGTACGGCAGCCCGCGCGACCTGCGCGTGGTCCACGCGGCGTCGCTGCGCCGCCTCGAGTCGACGGCCCGCGGGCTCGACGCGTCCGGCGTCGACGTCGAGGTCGTCGAGGGCCAGCCCGCGGGCGCGATCCTCGACGCGGCGGACGAGTGGGGGGCCGACCTCATCGTCGTGGGCGGGCGCCGGCGCGGACGCTTCACGGGCCTGCGGGTCGGGGGCGTCGTCGAGCGGCTGCTGCGACGGGCCCGCTGCCCGGTGATCGTCGTCCCGGGCTAGACCCTCCTTCGGAAGGGCCCGTCGCCAGCCCGGCGAGACCGACGCGAGACGGGTCGCACGGAAGCGGAAGGGTCCGGCGGCGGAAGGGCCCGGAGGCGGGTTCCGGACGCGTCGAGGAGCCCTTCCGCCGAGGACGCCCGCCGGAGCGAGAGGATCGCCGGGCGCCGCAGGCAGGGTTTCGAGACAGGGGCCGGGCCGCGCCCGCGTCGTCGCGCCGCCGGCACGTCGTCCCGCGCGGCCGCGTCCCGGGCGCGGTCGGGTTCCTCGGACCGCGAGGCCCGTCGGCCCCCGGGCCTCGCGGTCCCCCGCCCCCGACCGGGTCCTTCGCGTGCACCGCCGCTCCGGGCCGACCCCCGGTCGCCGGGGCTACGATGGCCCCATGGGCACCCACACGCAGAAGACGCTCACCGTGATGTTCACGGACATCGCCGGCTTCACGCGCCACACCGGCACCGTGAGCCGCGACGCGATGATGAAGCGCCTCGCGCAGCACAACGCGCTCCTGATGCCGATCGTGGCCCACTTCGAGGGCCGCATCGTGAAGAGCATCGGCGACGCGCTGATGGTGCTCTTCGAGAGCCCGACGAACGCGCTGCAGTGCGGGATGCTGATGCAGCACCGCCTGCGCGAGCACAACGCCGCGGTCCCGCCCGACGAGCAGATCGAGATCAAGGTGTCGCTCAACACCGGCGAGGTGTCGGTCACCGACGACGACGTGTTCGGCGACCCGGTGAACGTGGCGGCGAAGATCGAGAAGGCGACCCAGCCGGGCGAGATCTACTTCACCGAGGCCACGTTCCTCGCCATGAACAAGGCCGAGGTGCCGAACTCGTTCGTGAAGGCGTTCCGCCCGCGGGGCGCGGAGAGCGAGGAGATCAAGCTCTACAAGGTCGTGCAGGACGTCGAGGACCCCGTCTACCGCCACGTCGTGCGCGACACCGTGATCGACGAGGCCGCGACGAAGGAGCGCACGGCCGCGCTCACGACCGCGTCGGGCCGCGAGGCCGCGAAGTGGCAGGAGGCGTTCGGGCGGCTCGCGGACCGGCAGGAGCGGTCGTCGCGCCGGCTGCTCGTCGCCGTCGGCGTGGGCGTCGTCGTGCTGGCGGGCGTCGCGTTCGCCGCGGTGTCGATGCTGCGCAAGGGCGGCGGCCCCGACCTCGCGCGCGCGCTCGCGACCGACACCCGCGCGTACCTCGCCGCGGGCAAGGTGGACGAGGCACGGCGCGTCGTGGACCGCTTCGTCGCCGAGCACGGGACGAGCGACGCGGTCGCGGCGCTCGCGAAGGAGATCGACGAGGCCCGCTGCAGCGAGGCGTGCCAGCGCGCGACCGCGCTCCTCGCCGAGGGGAAGGCCGCGGAGGCGGCGGCGGCCCTCGCGGCCGCGGAGGCGCCGGAGAAGATGCCCGCGGCGGCGAAGGCGCTGCTCGCCCGCGCGCAGGCGCTCGGCCGCGCGCAGGCCGCGCTCGAGGCCGGCGACGCCGCCGCCGCCAAGGCCGCGGCCGTCGAGGCGGCGGGCGGCGAGCCCGCGACGGGCGCGGTCGCGCTCGTCGTGCGGCGCGCGGACGCGCTGCTCACGGCCCGCAAGGCCCTCGGCGTCGCGGAAGGCGAGCGCTCGGGCCGCGCGCTCGACGCCATCGCCGCGCTCTCGATGGCCTACGGCGACGACACCGGCGACCCGCGCGCCCTCGCGCTCGTCGCCGAGGCGCTCGCCGCGCAGCTCCACGGCGTCGCGCGCGACGAGGGCCTCGAGGCCGCGAACGCCCGCCTCGAGGAGGCGCGCAAGCGCTTCGTGCACCTCACGGCGTGGGACGGGATCCGCCGCGAGATCGACCTCGGGAGCCTGTGGCGGTACGCGTCGGACCCGACGCTGCGCCGCGCGTGGGGCCGCTGGGACGACGAGGCGCTCGTCGAGCGCCTGAAGACGCTCCGGGCCGCGGCCGAACGCGACGCCGCGTTCGCCTATCGCCTCGGCGCCACGCTCGCGGGCGTGACGGCCAGGAACGACCTCGCGCTGACGATGGGCATGGACGAGCTCGCGCTGGCGGAGCGCCTCGACCGCGCGACGATCGACGCGCACGAGGCGCAGGTGATGGCGTTCGCGAAGGACTGGCTCGGCTACGACCAGGCCGACGGCTCGTGGGGCCGGCGCGTGGTCGCGGAGCGCTTCCTCGCGCCGCTCGAGAAGACGCTGGTCGAGGGCCTGTGGGCCGTCCGCGGCGAGGGCGCCGACGCCGAACCCGACCTCGCCCTGCGCGCGAACTGCTTCGCGGTGCTCGCGAGCAAGGGCCGCGCGAAGGACGTCGGCGACGCCACGCGCTGGCTCCTCGAGGCGCTGCGCGTCTGGGTCGAGGCGGGCGACGCGCCCTCCCTCACGATGGACCACGCGAAGACGCTCTTCACCCTGGTGGACGCCGACGGCCGGGCCCGCCTGCTCCGCTCGCTGAAGGACGCGGCGGACGACGCGCGGGCCAAGGAGGGCCCGTTCGGCGTGTACGGCAACGCGCCGGCCGTCCTCGAAGGGCTCTGGAAGGCGCTGGAAGCGACCCCCGCCCCCGCGAAGTGAGGGCCTGCGACGGAACGAGGGACCCGTGCTCGGGCGCGCGCCCGGGAGGCGCCTCGCGAGGAACGAGGAGGATCGCGTGCTCCCGACACGCGGGCGACGGGTGACGCCGCGAGGCGCCTCCCGCGGCCGACCGAACCGCGGCCATG
>JAXMAB010000009.1:0-392228 GCA_046350655.1 Planctomycetota bacterium | reverse complement strand
CCGCCGCGCGCGCGCGCGCGCGCAGGCCCTCGGCCGCCTCGAGCTCGTCGCGCAGGCCCGCGTCGTCCTCTCGACGACCGTGGCGGCGCAGGCCCTGCTGCGGCGCGACGTCGACGCCGAGGGCGCCCGCCGCCGCGCGGACGAGGCCCTGACGACGGCGCTCGACGCGGTCGCCGACGCGGCCGCCGCGGCCGACGCCGGCGCGTGGCGCGACCGCGCGGAGCTCCGCGGGCGGGCCAAGGGCGCCGTCGCCAACGCGCTCGAGACCCGCGCCCAGCTCCCGGGCGACCCCCGCGACCGCGACGCGGACTTCAAGGCGGCGACGGCCGCGTGGCAGGAGACGACGGCGCTCGCGCCGCGGCTGTTCGAGGCGTGGTGGCGGCTCGGGCAGCTCCTGCTCACGACGGGCGGGCCGTCGCGGAGCGGCGAGGCCGCCGCGGCCCTCGAGCACGCGCTCGCGCTGCGCCCCGACGACCCCGACACCGTCGGCATGCTCGTCGTCGCGCTGACGAACGCGGGGCGCGAGGCCGAGGCGAAGGTCGTGTTCGACGCCGCCAGCCGGCGCCTCGGCACGCCGCGCGAGCTGCGCCTCGTCGACCTGCGGCTCTCGATCGCGCGCGACGACGTCGAGGGGGCGGAGCGCAAGTACGCGGCGCTGGCCCACCTCTTCCCCGGCGACGCCGAGGCCCGCGGGGTCTACCTCGACTTCCGGCGCCGGATCGCGGACGCGGCGGCCGCGAGCGCGCGCCTCTCGCGCGAGCCGGCCGACTTCGAGAAGGCGCTGCGGCTCTACGACAAGGCCATCGAGGCCGGCGCGGCCGAGGCCGACCTGCACGTCGGCGCGGCGGACGTCCTGCTGATGCTCGGCCGCTTCCACGACGCGCGCGTCCGGTACGGGAAGGCCCGCGAGGCGGCGCAGGGCGCCGCGTGGATGAAGAACCTCGAGGCCCGCGCGGGCGTGCTCGAGGCCGTCACCGAGGAGCGCGCGGGCCGGCCCGCCGAGGCGGCGCGCGCGGTCGCCGAGGTGGTGCGCCTGGCGCCGCCGCGGCTCGACGTGGGGTTCCTGGTGCTCGACGAGGAGGCGCGCCGCGCCGCGCCCGCCGCGGGACGCCGTCCTCGGCGCCCCGACCTCGAGCGCGCGGCGGCCGAGGCGCTCCTGCGCGGGATCGCGTTGCTCGTCGCGGGCGACGAGGACGCGGGCGCGGCGCGCCTCGGCGAGGCCGTCGCGCTGGCCGGCGTGGAGGTGCCCGCCGGCAGCCGCGCCGCCCAGGTGGTCGACACGGCTCGCCTGCTGCGGGCGCTCCTGCGCGGGCGGCACGCCGACCTCGCGGGCGGCGCGCGGCGCGACCTCGACGCGCTCGCGCGGAAGTCGCCGGACGACCCGCTCGTGGCCTACCACCGCCTCGTCGTGGACCGCACCGAGGCGACGGCGCGCGGGCCGCATCGCCGCCGGGACCGACGACGCGCCGGCCCTCGCGGCGGCGCGCGGGCGCTTGACGCGGTGGCCGAGCGGGCGCGCGCGCTCGCCGACCGGCCGGACCTCGCGTGGCCGGGCCTGCGCTGCTCGCGGCGGAAATCGACCGAGCGCGGCGAGAGCACGGCGGTGCTCGGCCGCCTGAACGCCGCCGCGGTGCGGTTCCCCGACGTGCCGGCCGTGCGCAGCGCGGCAAGGCCGCGGTGTACCAGGCGATGTCCCTCTCGGGCGGCGAGCGCACGACGCTCCTGCGCGAGGCGCAGCGCGAGCTGACCGAGGCGCGCGTCGACCCGCGCGACCCGCGCACGTCGCTCGACCTCTCCCAGCTCTACCGCCTCGCGGGCGACCTCGAGGCCGCCGCGAAGCACGCCGTCTCGGCCGCCTCCGTCGAGCCGGTCCGCGGGCCGGCGTCGCGGGCCCTCGCCGCGATCCTCGTCGAGCAGGGCCGCAAGGCCCTCGACGGCAACGAGTGGGACCGCGCGGCCACCCAGGCGGCGCTCGCGCTGAAGGCCGACCCCCTGGCGGCGGCGGCCGACCAGCTCCTCGGCGACGTCGCCACCGCGCGCCAGGACCTCAACGGCGCGCTGAAGGCGTACGCGGCGGCCCACGAGAAGGCGCCCGCGGACGCCGGCATCCGGAGCGCGCTCGCGGCGTGCCGGCGCCAGCGCGGCAGCGCGTTCTTCCTCGCGCACCAGATGCGGCCGCGCCCGAGGCCCGCCGCGGACGGCACGCCCCCCGACCCGGCGCGGGTGGCCGCGTACGACGAGTGGTTCGAGAAGAACGTGCGCGGTGCCGCCGACGAGTACCGCGAGGCCCTGGCGCTCGAGCCGGACGGCCCGTACGCCGACGACGACCGCGAGAAGCTCGCGAACCTCGTCGCGATGGACCCGAAGGCGTCGGGGGAGAGCCTGGCCGCGGCGCGCCGGCTCTTCGAGCAGGGCGAGACCCTGCGCCGCGACGGACGGCCCGAGGAGGCGCTCCTGCGGTACCGGGACGCGGTCGCGACCTTCCCCGACTTCGTCTTCGGGTGGCTGCGGATCGCGGAGCTCGCGGCCCAGCTCGGCAGCGACCACGACCTCACCGGCATCCAGGCCGTGGACCGCCTGCGGGCGCTCGACCGCGACCACGACTATCCCGAGGTGGACCTGTTCGCCGCGGCGATCCTCGTGCGCCTCTGGCGCGAGGCGACCCCCGACCCGGCGCGCAAGGAGGTGGCGACCACCGCCGCCGCGCAGGCGCGGACCGCGCTGCGCCGGTACGCCGACGCGGTGAAGGCGCTGAAGAAGCCGACGGAACGCGACACGGCGGGCCTCGCGCGCGCCGCGGCGCTCGAGCGGGAGCTCGACGCGCCGCCGAAGCCGCCGCGCCTGCCGGAGCCCGCGCCGGCCGCCGGCACCCTGCCGCCGCCGGCGCCCGCCGGCCGCCCCGTCGCCGCCCGCCGCGCCCGGCAGCCCGACGGGCCGCCCGGGAGCCCCGACGGGGCCCCGCGGGAGCCCGGTCGCTGATGGCGACCGCGGGGGCGACGCGGGGGCGGGCCCGAGCGCGCCCACCACCACCCGCTGCCGGCGGCGGGGGTGGTGCGGCTCTCCGCCGACGAGAGCCACCACCTCGTCCGCGCGCGGCGCGTCGCGGTCGGCGACGAGGTCGTCCTCTTCGACGGCGTCGGGACCACGCGCCTCGGCCGGCTCGTCGCGACCGGGCGGGACGGCGCCGACGTCGAGGTGCTCGGCCCCGCGCCGGACCGCGTGCCGCGGCGCGAGGTCGTCGTCGCGACCGCGTGGCCCGACGGCGCGCGCGCGGACGACCTCGTCGCCGCGCTGGCCGAGCTGGGGGTGACGACCGTCGTGCCGCTGCGGACGGCGCGCGCGCAGGAGGACGTCGGCGCCCGCGTGGACCGGCGCCGCGAGCGGTACGCGCGGCTCGCGATCGAGGCCGCGAAGGTGAACGGCCGGGCCCGCCTCCTCGAGGTCGCGGCGCCGGCGCCGCTCGCGACCGTGCTGGCGTCGCGCGGCGACGGGGCGGGGGTGCTGCTCGACACCGACCCGGCGCTCCCGCCGCTCGCGGCGACGCTCGGCACGGCCCGTCGCGTCGTCCTCCTCGTGGGGCCCGAGGGCGGGTTCACGCCCGCCGAGCTCGACGAGGCGGCGCGCGCCGGCTTCGCCCGCGCGAGCCTCGCGCGACCGCGCTGCGCACCGAGACGGCGGCCCGCCGCCGCGGCGATCGCCCTCTCGCTCCCGCCCGGCTGACCCGCGGGGCCGGCCGGCGCCGCCGCCGGCGGGCGCGCGGGCCCGACGGGCGGGCGCGGCGGACGGGGCCCGGGCCGGGCCCCCGCGGGGCCTGCGTCCCGCGGGCCGGGCCCGGAGGCGAGCGGGCCTCGCGTCGTGCCGCCGGACGGCCGCGGTCCCGGATCGCGCCGCGGTCGCCGCCGTATCGGACGGGCCCGCGACTTGCTTAGATGACCCCGATGTCGAAGCTCCGGCTGTTCGTCAAGACGCCGCAGGGCGAGCGCGTGTACGACCTCGACCGCGACGAGGTCGTCGTCGGCCGCGACCCGGCCGTGGACGTCTCGTTCGACGACCGGCGGGCCTCGCGTCGGCACTGCCGGCTCGTCCGGCACCCCGACGGGTGGCACCTCGAGGACCTGCAGTCGAGCAACGGCACGACGCTGAACGGGACCCCCGTGTCGGAGGGGCGGCTGACCGAGGGCGACCGGGTCGGCGTCGGGCAGGCGGTGCTGACCGTCTCGTTCCCCGAGGTGCGAGAGGAGATGTTGACCGTCGCGCGGCCCGTCGGCGCGCCGGTGCCGCCGTCGCGGACCCCGCGGGACGAGCTCGCCGACCTGCGGCGGGAGGTCCGGGCGCTGAACCACCTCGTCGCGCTCAACCGGCGGATCGCCGAGGCGGAGGAGGAGGGCGCGCTGCTCGACGCGATCCTCGACGCGGCCATCGAGCTGCTCGGCGCGTCGCGCGGCCTGCTGCTGCTGTCGGCGGAGGACCACGTGACGGTCCGCCGCGCCCGGCGGCCGGGCGGGCTGCCGCTCGAGGACCCGGCCGCGTCCGTGTCGGTGACGGTGGCGCAGACGGCGATCCGCGACCGGCACTCGATCGTGACCGCGGACGCGGTGGCGGACGCGCGGTTCGAGCGCGCGGCGAGCATCGTCGGGATGAACCTGCGGAGCGTCGTGTGCGTGCCCCTGCTCGCGGGCGAGGCGGCCCTCGGGGCGGTGTACCTCGACGACGCGGACCGCGCGGGGGCGTTCGACGCGCGGGACGTCGCGCTGCTCGAGGCGTTCGCGGCGCAAGCGGCCCTCGCGCTGCAGCACTGCCGGCAGCGCAAGGAGGCCGCGGACCGCCGCCGCGAGGCCGTGCGGCAGGCGCGGCGGGCCGAGCGGCTCAACGAGCGGCTGCGCAAGGTGCTGAAGAAGCGGACGACCGCGCTGCGGCAGGCCCGCGAGGACCTCGTCAAGCAGGCCGACGAGCTGTCGCTGAAGTACCGCTACGACCAGATCGTGGGCCGCAGCGCCGCGATGCGCGACGTGCTGCGCCTCGTGGACCGCGTGACCGACCTGTCGCTGCCGGTGCTCGTCGTGGGGGAGTCGGGGACCGGCAAGGAGCTCATCGCGCGCGCCATCCACTTCAACGGGCCGCGGCGGCGGGGGCGGATCGTCGGCGAGAACTGCGGCGCGGTCCCCGAGACGCTCATGGAGAGCGAGTTCTTCGGGTACGTGCGCGGCGCGTTCACCGGGGCCGTCCGCGACCACGCCGGCCTGTTCGAGCAGGCCGACAAGGGGACGCTGTTCCTCGACGAGGTGGGCGAGACGTCGCTCGAGATGCAGAAGAAGCTGCTGCGGGTCCTCGAGGAGGGCGAGGTGCGGCGCGTCGGCGGGAAGGCCTCGGTCCCCGTGGACGTCCGCATCGTGTCCGCGACGAACCGCGACCTCTCCGAGATGCTGAAGGACGGGCGGTTCCGCGAGGACCTCTACTACCGCCTGGCCGGCGTGGTGATCACCCTGCCCCCGCTGCGGGACCGCAAGGACGACATCGAGCCCCTCGTGGCCCACTTCCTGGCGGAGGGGGGCGGGACGCCGCCGGCGCTCGAGCCGGCCGCGCTCGAGCTGCTCCTCGCTTACGACTGGCCCGGCAACGTCCGGGAGCTGCGGAACGAGATCCGGCGGGTGGCCGCCCTCCACGGGGGGGGCAGCATCCGGCCCGAGCACCTGAGCCCCCGCATCACGGCGTACCGGCCCCCCGACCCGGAGCGGCTCGCCGGACGGCAGCTGCGGACCCTGGTGGAGGACCTCGAGCGGCGGGTCCTGCGGGCCTCGCTCCAGCGGCACGCGTGGAACAAGAGCCGGGCCGCCGAGGAGCTCGGCCTGTCGCGGCTCGGCCTCCGCAAGAAGCTCGAGCGCTACGGGCTCGACGAGGAGCAGCCCGGCGGGCGCGGCGCGGCGGCCGACGTCGTCGAGGGCGCCGACGGGGCCGAGGGCCCCGATCCCGTCGAGATGGGGGACGACGAGGATCCGGTCACGGAGTGACCATCTCGGTAGGGTTTCTTTACAACGTGAAGCCCGCCGAACGGATCTCGCGGTGGACGTCGGGGGCGAGGTCCCGCCGCCGACCGCGACCCTGCGCGCCTAACCGAGGCTGGGGAAATGGGTTGGACGTTCGCGTCGCCGCGCGTCGGAGTTCGGAATATCCGTTGCAAGCAGCAGGCACGAACGAGTAGGTTCCCCGGCCCGCACGTCCCGGCGTTCTCGACCGGGCGATTCTCGGAGTCCACGCTCCATGCCGCGTCTCATCATCTCCACGGGATCCGGGAGTGACCCGGGTCGCACCGTGGATCTCGGGACGGACGTCGTCTCGATCGGTCGCGATGCCGGGAACACCATCCCGCTCGACACGGAAGGCAAGGCCTCCCGTCGCCACTGTCAGGTGGCCCCGGTCGCCGGGAACGGGTGGGAGGTGATCGACAACCAGTCCACCAACGGGACCCGGGTGAACGGGGCCCCCGTGGACCGGCGGCGCCTCCGCCACGGCGACGTGATCGAGGTCGGCCTGACCAAGATCCGGTTCGAGGACGAGCGCGCGGTCGCGTCGGGGGAGGCCTCGGCCTGCTACCTCGAGTGGACCGCGGGCGACCGGAAGGGCGACCGGGTGCCGCTGACCGCGGCCCGGACCTCGTTCGGCCGGCGCGAGTCGAACACCGTGGTGCTCTCCGACAAGATGGCGTCGTCGCACCACGCCGAGATCGTGAAGGACCTGAACGGGTACACGATCCGCGACCTCGGCTCGACGAACGGGACCCTGGTCAACGGGACCCCGGTCACCGAGACGCTGCTGACCCACGGGGCGCGCGTCCGGATCGGCGGGGCGAAGTTCGTCTTCAAGGACCCGGCGATGAAGGACATCGAGGTCGCCCTGGAGGGCCTCGAGGAGGACGACGGCGGCTGGGGGATGATGTCCGAGCTCGACGTCTCCCGCGGCGGCGGCGGCGCCGGCGGGGTGATCGCGGCGGTCCTGCTGATCGGCGCGCTCGCGGCGGGCGCGTTCGTCCTCGGCAACCGGTCCAGCGAGGGCGGGTCGGCGGCGGTGGACACCGCCAACCTGCTCACCGACGGCGGCTTCGACGGCGAGGAGAGCGTCTCGTGGATCGCCGACGAGGGCGTCCCCGCGACGGCGGCGCGCGCGACGTCCGGCGGCCGCGCCGGGCGCGGCGGCTACCTCGTGGTGCGCCACGACGGCCGCGGGGCGGGCCGCGCGGTCGTGCGCAGCGTCGACGACCTCGACCTCGCGCCGACGGAGACGTACAAGGTCTCCGGCTGGGCCCAGCGCAACGGCGCGGGCCGGGCCTACCTCGGCCTGCAGTGGGTGCGCGGCGCGAGCACCGAGTCGGGCGCCACGGCCGTGACGCAGACGGTCCCGGTCGGCGAGCCCGAGAAGGCCGGCGCGTGGACCGCGTTCGAGGCGTCGGTGCGGCGGCCCGCGTGGGCCCGTCGCGGGCGCCTCGTCGTCGTCGTGTCGCCGGACGGCTCGTTCTCGCTCGACGACGTGCGCGTCGAGGCGGTCCCGGCGCCCGCGGCGCCGGAGCTGACCGGCGCCCGCGGGTACGAGCCGTCGGTCGCGGCGACCGGCGGGCTCGACGTGAAGCGGACGGCGACGGCGCTGTTCGTCGGCGCGTCGCCGTGGGCCAAGCTGTCCGACGGGCGGACGGTCGGCGGCGCCGACGCGTTCCGCGCGGACGGGCCGGCGACGGCGGCCGACGGCGGCCTCACCGTGAAGGGCCGGCTGGTCGACGAGCAGGGCAGCGTCCCCGCGACGGTCACCTGGAAGGCCGACGCCGGGCTGCTGACCGCGGCCGTCGAGGTCGCCGGCGCGACGGAGGTCGGCCTCGCGGCGGACTTCCCGCGCGCGCACCTCGAGGACGGGCTCGGCGTGCTGGCCGCGACCGGCGCGGTGCGCGTGTCGCCCGAGGCCGGCGCGAAGGTGGACGGCGCCCGGCGCGTCCTCCTCGGCGCGCCGCAGCCCAACGCCGAGCTCAAGCGCCCGGCGACGCTGGTGGCGCTCGACGTCGTCTCGGAGGGCGCGAGCCGCGCCGCGACGACCGAGGCCGCGGACGCGGGCCTCGTCCGCGTCGTGGTGTCGGCGGCGGGCGCCGCGGCCTCGTTCCGCGTCGTCACCGACTTCGACCCCGAGCGGCAGCAGGCGCAGGGCGACCTGCAGAAGGCGCTCGCGCTGGCGCAGGGCACGCCGGGCACGGGCCTCACCGCGCTCGACGCGGTGGCCCAGCGCTACCCGTTCGACGAGGAGGTCGTGCGTCGGGCCCGCGAGGCCGCGCAGCGGATCGCGGACGCGGCCGACAAGGACGTCGCGGCCCTCGACGCGGCGGTCGAGCGGTTCACGGTGTTCGGCGACGCGCCCTCGCTGGCGGACGCCGAGCGTCGCGTCGCGGCGCTCGCCGCCCAGTTCCCGCGGTCGGCCAACGGCACGCCGCGCGAGCTGTACGTGCAGACGAAGGCGGCCGAGCTGCGCGCGATGCGGACCAAGTTCGACCTCGGCCGCGCCGCGCCCGAGGTGAGCCGGCTCGTGCGCCTGGCGGAGCTCCTCGAGCAGGAGGCGCCGACCGGCGAGGGCGAGCCGGACCTGAAGGTGATCGCGCTGGCGTACTACGACACGGTCGTCGTGCGCTACGGCGACCTCGAGTCGGCCGCCGCCCAGGGCGACGACCAGGCCGTCGTGGACAAGATCAAGCAGGCTCGGGCCCGGCGCGACGCCCTGATGGGCGACGCGGCGGTCTCGGCCCGGTTCCCGAAGTAGGAGCGCACCGGACATGGCGAAGACCGGTCTCGGCGTGACGGTGGGCAGCCACAGCCTCCGGGCGGTGGCGGTCGTCAAGAAGGGTGCGCAGTGGGCGGTCACCCGCGCGTTCTCGCAGCGGCTCGAGGAGTCGCTGCGGGACGAGGCGGGGCGGCTGCTCGCGAGCAAGGGCCTCCGCGGCCAGGCGGCGACGCTCGGCCTCTCCGGCCGCGACGTCATCATCCGCTACAACCAGGTCCCGCCGGTGCCGGACTGGCGCCTGCGGAACCTGATGAAGTTCGAGGTGATGGAGGTGTCCGGGCAGTCCGGCGGCGAGGTGTCCGCCGACTACCGGAAGCTGAACCTCCCCGACCCCGACGGCACGCGGGGCGAGGACACGGTCCTCGTCTGCCTCGCGCGCAACGCGTACCTGAAGCCGCTGATGGCGTCCCTCGAGGGCGCGGGCCTCAAGGTCACCGGCGGCTGCCCGCGGTCGGTCGCGCTGTTCAGCGCGTTCGCGGTCAACGCGACGTACCGCGAGGACGAGACGTGCCTGCTCGTCCACGTGGGCGCGGCCGGCCTCGACATGGCGCTCCAGCGCGGCGGCGAGCTCCTGTTCGCCCGCAACGCGACGCCGGGCGGCCTCGCGTTCACCCAGGCGGTGGCCGCGGCGTTCTCGACGCCCGAGGCGAAGGCCGAGACGCTGAAGCTCACGAAGGGCGACGTCACGCCGCGCGCGCAGGCGCGGTACGCCGACCCGACCGCCGAGAAGGTCGCCAACGCGATGGTCGCGACGGCGGGCCAGGTCGCGCAGCTGATCCAGTCCACGCTGATGATCGGCCGGGCGCAGACGAAGATGCCCGACCTGAAGGTGGACCGCGTGCTGCTCGCGGGCGGCGGCGCGTCGCTCAAGGGCCTCGACGCGTACCTGAAGCAGGCCATGGGCGTGCCGGTCGAGCGGTTCAACCCGTTCGAGGCGTGCGACCTGTCGGGCCTGCCGGACGACGAGAAGCAGGCGCTCGAGGCGGCGCCGCACGAGTTCGCGTCGGCCCTCGGCCTGGCGCAGATGCTCTCGGAGCCCGCGGCCTTCCGGCTCGAGGTGCTCCCCGACGAGGTGCGCCGCAAGCGCGACTTCGCGACGAAGGGCGTCTTCGCCATCGCCGCCGCGGTCGTGGCGGCGGGCGCCCTCGGCGTCCTCTGGTCGGCGCGCAAGAACGCCGCCGCCGAGGTCGCGCGCCAAAGCTCGGTCTACAAGGGCGACGAGGAGCGGAAGGCGAACAAGCCCCACACGACGTTCGTCGAGCTGGCGAAGGCCGAGCAGGAGGCGCGCGAGAAGCACCGCCGGCTCGCCCAGCTGTCGCTGCCGGGCGTCCTGCTGTCGGACACGCTGGCGCTCCTCGACGACGCCATCAAGGACCACCCGGAGGTCTTCCTCGGCGAGACGAGCCTCGTCGTCGAGGACGCGCTGCCGTCGGCGTCCCTCCTCTTCCCGAAGCCCGGCAAGGCCGGCGGGTTCCAGGAGCGGGCGTTCACCCGCCACGAGCGCGGCGCCTCGGTGAAGGTCGTCGGGTTCGTCAGCGAGAGCGCGGCCCCGGACAAGGTGTTCAACGAGTTCGTCGCCGCGTGCCGCGCGAAGGCGCCCGAACGCCGGCTCGTCGTGCAGATCAAGAAGACGTACCAGGCGCGCGAGCGGCGCTTCGAGCTCGACGTGCTGCCCGGCACCCTCTTCCGGCGCAAGGACGACAAGGAGTCCACGCCGTGGATGCTGCGCGAGGCCAAGCCGGACGTGCCCGCCGAGGGCGGCGAGCCGACGGGCGTGCGCGGCGCGACCGCCGAGGGGGTCACGATCGTGATCCCGAAGGACCAGATCGACCCCCAGGACTGGAACGCGTTCGTCGGGTCCGCCGCCGACGCGGGAGGGAAGTGACGCCGTGGACGAGCTCTGGCAGCGGTATCGGTCCTTCTGGGTGCCCGTGCTCTACGGGGTGGGCGCCTTCCTCGCCGGCCTGATCGTCGTCAACATCGTGACGGCCGACCCCGACGCGGGGCGTTCGCAGAACGACACCCGCGTGCGGCAGATCAAGAACTTCGTCGCGCCGACCCAGGGCCAGCTCGACGGCGCCCGCGGGAACCGCGACCTCCTGACGAAGGAGGTCGCGCGGAAGGCGGCGCTCGTGGACCAGCGCCACGGGGAGTCCGAGGACGTGATCGAGGCGTTCGTGACGCAGGCCCTGCGCGCGGCGCACCTGCGCGGGAGCCTGCCGGCCGACGCGGCGCGCTTCGACGACGACGCGGCCGCGAAGGACCAGGCGACGGCGCGCTACGAGCAGCGTCGCGCGGACTTCGTGCAGATCCTCCGGTCGCAGGACCCGAACGTCGGGTTCTCCCGCGTCCGGGCCGACGTCGTGACCGAGCTCTCCGTCCGCGCGAACCGCGCCGACGTGGACGTCGCGCCGCAGGCCGACGACTTCGGCCTCTCGTCCGTCACGGCGGTGGACCGCGCCGAGCTGCCGCGCCGCCTCGCGAACCTCGCGCTCATCGCGACCGTCGTCGACGTCGCGATCCGCGAGGGCGTGCGGTCGATCGACGCCGTGCAGATCCTCCAGCCCGAGGTGCGCTTCGCCGCGCAGGGGCCCGACGCGTTCGTCTCCGAGTGGCCGGTGATGGTCACCGTGACGGGCACGCCGGACGCCGTCCGCGCGATCCTGAACGTGCTCACGGACCCCGCGCGGCCGACCCCGCTGGGCTCCTGCACGCTCAAGCAGACCAACAAGCGCGACGGGCTCGTGCGCGCCGAGATCCGCGCCTACAGCATCCGCGTCCGCGCCGAGGTCCCGCTCGGCCTCGAGAACGAGGGGGAGTGACCGATGGTCCTCGCCGCCGGCTTCTTCGTCACCTTCCTGATCTTCCTCGCCCTCGGGCTCGGCGCGCTCGTCGTCACGGCCGCCCTCGACCGCCCGCTCGGCAAGGAGCGCGGCCTCTTCCTGTGGTCGTTCGCCCTCCTCGCGATGGCGTTCCTCCTGCGCGCCGAGGCGCCGAAGCAGGTCAACGTGTCGCCGCAGCCGCTCAAGCTGTCGGCCGCCGCCGACCCGTCCGCCGCCCTCTCGCTCGCGCCGCAGGTCTTCGCCCGCACCGAGCTGCCCCGCGGCCTCCGGAACGCCTTCCAGGAGCAGTCCGACACGCGGCCGCTGCCGCCCGAGCGCATCGCCGAGCCGCCGTCCATCGGGCTCGCGTTCCCGCTGCCGCCCACGATCCCGGGCGTCGCGCCCGCGGGGCGCCGCGCGTACCGCGCCCCCGAGCCGCCGAAGGTGACGATGGGGGACGGCAGCAAGCTCCCCGACGTCCCGCCGGACGCCTACGTGACGTGGGCGCCGCAGCCCGAGGACGTGTTCGACTGGATCGTGTCCAACGGCGCGCGGGTCTACGTCTACATCCGCGCGGTGGACGGCGTGAAGGAGGGGTCGCCCCGCTGGGACGACCCGAAGAGCCCGCGCTGGAACCTCGCGCTGAAGGGCTCGACGCCGACCTTCGACAAGTCGTGGGAGAGCCTGCAGGTCGAGTTCGCGTACCTCGGCAACGAGGAGCAGGCGAAGAAGTTCCTCGCGACGCCGCGGAAGGCGCGCGGGCAGAGCGTCGCGACGCTCGAGGCGAGCAAGCACGAGCAGTGGTTCCTCCGCCGCACGGTCGAGAACCTGTTCGTCGAGGCGTGCCGCCGCGCGGGCAACCCGGTCCTGTCCGGGCTCAACGTCGAGGGGCTCAAGGCGGTCGCCGCCGAGATGGCCACGCTCGGCGCGTCGGGCAAGGAGGACGGCAAGGGGTGGCGGAAGGCCATCGAGGCCCTCGAGCTCGCCCTGTCGAAGTGCGCCGCGGAGCACCGCGAGCCCGCCGAGGTGCTCGAGGCGCTGATCGACGCGTACCGCGCGGTCCACGACGAGACGCGCCTCATGGCGACGCTCGCGAGCTTCCTCGCCTCGGCCTCGGGCAACGCCGCCGCCGAGGGGAACGCGTGGGTGGGCGACCTGTTCCTCCAGCGGCTGAGGCTCGCGGACCGCGCCGACGCCTACTACGTGCGCGCCCTCGAGGCGACGAAGGGCCTCAAGGAGGCCCTCGTCGGCCGCGGCGACGCGCTCGGCTACCTCGGCGACCACGCCGGGGCGCTGAAGGCGTACCGCCAGGCGGCGGACAGCGGGCGCGGCGAGCTCGCGGTGCGCGAGGCCGAGGCGATGCTGCGCCTCGGCGACCTCGCGGCCGCGCGCGCCGCCGCCGAGCAGGCGCTCGGCGTCGACGCCTACGACGTGCGGGCGCTGCTCGTGAAGGGCGCGGCCCAGTACGCGGCCGGCGACGTCGCCGGCGCGCGCGACGCGTTCGCGCAGGCCGCCGTGGTCCCGGGCGACGGCGCCGCGGGCGCCGCGGCCCGCCGGCACCGCGCCGAGGCGCTGTTCGACCTCGGCCTCGCGGAATGGCGCCTCGGCCACGGCGACGCGGCCGCGGCCGCGTTCGACGCCGCGGAGAAGGCGCTCCGCGCCGGCGCCCAGCGCGGGCGGCACCCGGACGAGACGGTCTCCGCGGAGCTCGGCCGCGCGCTCCTGCAGCTCGGCCAGGGCAACCTCGACGAGACCTCCGCGGCGCTGGACCGCGCGCGCGAGCAGGCGGAGCGCTGCGCCTACGTCGAGTTCCTCGCCGGCTGGGTCGCGCGGCAGCAGGGCGACGCCCCGCGGGCCCGCGGCCGGTTCGAGGCCGCGCTGGGCCTCGCGTCCGACTACCACGAGCTCGACGGCTGGCTGGCCGAGACGCGCCTGTCGGTCGCGCAGCTCGCCGTGAGCGAGGGCCGGCCCCTGGCCGAGGCGGGCGCCGACTTCCAGGCCGCCGTGAGCTTCGCCGAGCGCGCGGCCGCCACCGAGCTGTCGGCCCTCAAGGGCGACCTCAAGGGCAACGCCGACTTCGCGCTGCGGCTCGCGCTGACGCAGATCCAGAACCAGCACAAGGCGGAGCGCCGGCGGTTCGAGGACGCGCTGAAGACGGCCGAGGACGTCCTCGCGAAGGTCCGCGACGAGCGTCGCGCCCTCGCGATCAAGGGCTACTGCAACTACCGCCTCGGCGTGAACGACCCCACGCGGTACGACCAGTGCCTGCGCGACTTCCAGGCCGTGGTCGACCTGCAGGGCGCCGGCGAGGACGACGTCTGGCGCAAGTACGCGGCCGCCGCCCGCAAGACCGTGACCCGCTGGCTCTCCCTCGAGGAGAAGGTCGTCGAGTTCACCGAGAACCTCTCGTCGGACTGGGAGCTCTCCCAGAGCCACGGCATCCGCGTGGGCGTGGACGAGGGCTGGCTCGTGTACCGCGACCAGAACCGGAGCGCCGGCGCGGCCGACGACGGCAACGACCAGGACCCGACCGTCAGCGCGAAGATCAAGCGCCTGTTCGGCAAGGAGTCGCTCGAGACCGTCCAGGTGTGGGTGTCGATCCCGAAGCGCGACACGTCCGTCAACAAGGTCGTGTTCGGCGTGGTGATCCAGCCCCCGTCGGGCGCCGGCAAGGGCCTCGGCCGCAACCAGGGCATCGGCGTCTTCTACAACCGCGGGAAGGTCGCCCTGCGCATCGGCGGCGGCGCCGACCCGGCGTACAAGGACGGCGCGATGAAGAACGTCGCGAAGGACGGCGTCGAGCTCGAGTGGCCCGACGACGGCTCGGGCGGCACGGCCCTCGTCGAGATCCTGCGCAGCGGCGACGACGGCACGCAGCTCACGGTGCGCCTGAACGGCCAGGAGCTCGTCTCCGACAAGCTGTCGTCGTTCCGCCGCGCGCGCGGCGAGCAGGAGCTGTGGCTCGGCGGGTGGTCCGCCAAGGCCGAGAAGTGGGACATCCGCATCGACAAGGTGCGGGTCGTGAGGACCAAGTGATGCGCACCCGCGGCAACGGCCCCACGCGCCGCGCCCGCGCCCGGGCCGGCTTCTCGTTCGTCGAGATCCTGGTCGTCATGGGGATCATCGCGGTCCTCGTCGGGCTCGGGATCGGCGTCTACATGATCGCCTTCAAGCAGTCGGCCAGGACGAAGGCCCACGCGCTCCTCAACAAGGTGCGCGCCAACGTGGACCTCTGGAAGGGCAAGTACCGCGCGTACCCGCCGTCCGAGTTCCAGAAGCTCTCGACCGTCCTCGGCCCGACGATGAAGCTCGGGCGGCCGGTGCCCTCGAACACGACGAACAGCGGCATCGAGGCGCTCGTGCAGGCGCTGTACACGCCGGGCTTCGGGCAGAACCCCGACCTCGACGAGGACAAGTGCAACACCGACGAGGACGCGCTGGACAAGCCGTTCGCGTCGAACGGCGACCTCAAGCTGTGGGAGATCAAGGACCCCTGGGACAACCCGCTCGTCTACTTCACGGACGCCGACTACAAGGACGCGGACAAGAACCCGCCGAGCTACCTGAACGCGAGCGGCGAAGCGGTCGAGCCCAAGCCGTGGAAGAACTCCACGGGGACGTTCGCGCAGGCGAACGGCTTCCAGCTCTACTCCATGGGCGAGGACGGGAAGCCGAACACCGACGACGACGTGAAGGCGTGGGAGTGAGCGCGACGTGACGACGGCGGCCCGCCCCTCCCCGACGACGACGGCCCGCGCCCGCGGCGCCGCCGGCTTCTCGTTCATCGAGATCGTCATCGTGATGGCGCTCGCGGCGATGCTGCTCGGCCTCGGGATCGGGTTCCTCACGAACGCGGGACGGACGACCGTCGCCCAGCAGGCCGCCGAGATCGTGGCCGAGTCGGGCCGTCGGTGCCTCAACACGAGCGCGGGCGGCAAGCGCGCCACCCTCGACCTCCGCACGGTGGACGTGGACGGCGACAAGCGGATCGAGGTCCAGACCTCGGTCCAGCGCACGGTGCTGACCGCCAACTTCGAGCTCGAGCCGGAGTGGCTCGTCAACGCGAACGAGCCCACGGTCGCGAAGACCACGGGCTCGGTGCGGCTCGACCCGGCGGGCAAGAGCGGCGCGTGCGCCGTCTTCGCGGCGGGCTCGACCGTCGAGTACGGCAGCCGCTCGGCCTTCACCATGACGGACGGCGTCGAGGTCGAGTGCTGGGTGAAGCCCGACCTCGCCGGGCGCGACATGGCCCTCCTCACCTCCGACGAGGACGGCCAGGTCATCTGGCGCGTCTCGCTCCTCCCGGCGACGGGCCGGACGGCGGCGTTCGACGTGAAGTTCGAGGTGGCCGAGGTCGCCGCCGACGCGCTCGAGGGCGTCACCGCCGCCGCGCCGCCGCGGCGCACCTTCTCGACGAAGGGCGGCGCGCTCGGCGCGGGGCAGTGGGCGCAGCTGCGGGTCCTGTTCGACGGCCGCGACTGCACGATGCAGGTGAACGGCGTGGACCGCACGAAGGCCGACCGCGCGGGCGCCGCGCCGTCCCGGCGGGCCATGCGCATGTGGGTGCCGCCGTCCGGCAGCGCCCGCCTCACGACCGGGCCGAACTTCGTGGGGGCCCTCGACACGCTGACGGTCTCGGGCATCTTCCGGTCCGACGAGGACGTGCGCCGGCTCCCGTTCGGCGTGACGTTGTTCCGCACGCCGTCGCCCACGCGCATCGTCTTCGTGAACGGCCGGCTGGACCCCATGGTGCACAAGGCCGACGTCGAGGTCCGCCTGCAGGGCCCCGCGGACCTCGCCGGCTCGTCGTCCACGCTGATCCGGTTCGGGCTCTACGGCAGCCTGTCCTCGCCGACGTTCTCCCCGGGCGCGGCGCCGACCCCGGAGGCCCCGAAGTGACGCGCCGCGGCTTCACCCTCCTCGAGCTGCTCATCGCGATGGCGCTGTTCGCGGTGCTCGGCCTCGCCGTCGTCGCGCTGCTCGGCCAGGGCATGACGATCTTCTCCGAGGGCACCGCGGACACGCGGATGCAGGACCGGCTCCAGGCGATCCTGCCGGTGATCCGGGCGGACCTCGCCGCCGTCCAGCCCGCCGCCTCGCCCGAGGTGCTGCCGCCGCCGCCGCCGGACACGACCGCGTCGTCGTCGGCCGAGCCCGCGGTCTCGCCGTCGTCGCTGCCGCCGCCCCCGATCCAGTTCCGGATGGGACGGATCAAGCTGGCGGAGTTCGACGAGTCGTGGGGGACGTTCTTCTACGTCGCGTTCGTCCGCACCAACGCCCGCGAGGGCGAGGACCCGCTCCTCCGCCAGGCGGGCTCGGTCCCCGTGACGCCCGGCGTCCCGGCCCGCGTGTACGACCCGTCCGCCGTGGACACGCTCACCGGGTCGTCGACCGTCGCCTCGCTCGTCGCGCCGGGCGGGATGATGGAGGTCGTGTGGATCGCGGTCCCCGAGGACCCGGACCCGGCGCGCCGCGCGCCGTCGGCGAGCCCGGTCGTCCTCGGCCCCGAGTGGCCGCGCGGCATGCTGACGCTGTACCGGCTCTTCCGCGCGCCGGCGGGGGGCGAGAAGACGCTCCTCAACCCCAAGAACTTCGACTCCCTCGCGAAGATCCGGGCCGCCGGGCGGCCGATGCACGAGGGCGTGCTCCACTTCGGCGTCACGGTGCGCAACATCTTCGCGCGGTCGTGGAACGACGGCGGCGGGAGCGGCGCGGTCACGGACGGGCAGCCCTACGTCGGCCAGGTCTGGGACTCGACCCGCGCGCTCGACAAGTCGTTCCCGCTCTTCCGCAGCGCCGACAGCGTCGCCGACGTGCGCGACGACGTGTTCCCCGCGTGGGCGCGCATCGAGCTCACCCTCGGCGTCGAGGGCGAGTTCGGGTTCGGGCGCGGCGAGACCGTGCTCGCCGAGGGCCTCTCCGCCGAGGAGAAGCGCGTCGGCCTGGTGTCGGTCGACCCCCTGTTCGCGCCGGGGCCCGCGATCCGCTGGTTCAAGGTCGAGGGCGAGTGGTGCTCGACGTCGTTCGAGCAGATCGACCCCAACGAGCGCCGGGCCGTCGCGGTCCGCGGGCAGCGGGGCACGAAGGCCGTGACCCACGAGGCGGGCGCGCCGGTCTACGTCGGCTCGTCGGTCTCCACCGAGGTGCCGCTCGTCTTCAAGGACCGCTACGTGCCGAAGGGGACGATCCGGTGACCGCCGCCGCCCTGCCCGCCGCCGTCACGCCGCCCGCCGACCGCCGCGGGTTCACGCTCCTCGAGGTGCTCATCGCCATGGGCCTCCTCCTGGTCGGCGGCGTGAGCATCCTCGCGGTGTTCACCCTCGCGGTGGCGCACCGCGTCGAGCGCGACGTCGAGGCGAAGCTCGACCTCGTGCGCCCCGAGGTCCGCGCGATGGCGCAGGAGGCCGTGGACCGCGCCGACAAGAACCTGCCGCCGGCCGCGATCACGAACGCCCCGACGTCGCAGCTCGGCTTCACCGTGACGATCACGTTCGACAAGAGCCCCAACGGGGACCCGGCCTGGGTCGCGAAGGCCCGGATCCTCTACCGCGGCCAGGAGTTCGAGCAGGGGTTCCTGCCCGCGATGTTCCTGACCCGCAACGTCTTCGACCCGCCCCGCTGACGGAGGTCCCCATGCGCCTGCGCCGAAAGCTCCTGTCCGCCCTGGCCGCGCTCGTCGTCGCGACGTGCGCCGCCCCCGCGGTCTCCGCCGACGTCGTCCGGCTGCGCAGCGGCGAGGCGATCAAGGGCCGCGTGCTCAAGGACCGCACCAGCGAGGACGTGCTCGTCGTCGAGGACTACCTGGCGGGCGCGAGCCGCGAGCTGTCGTGGGACGCCGTGGACCCCGCGGACAAGGAGCGGATCCGGCGCGACCTCGGCATGGAGGAGGTCGGCGAGGTAACGATCGCCTGCGACCTCGTCTCGTTCCGTCTCGACAACGGGTCGGTCGTGGTCATCAAGTGCGTGATCCTCAAGGAGGAGGGCGGCGCGCTGATCGTGCGCACCCTCGCCGACAAGGGCATGCGCCTCCCGCTCAACCGCGTGGTGTCGCGCGCGAAGGGCGAGTGCGAGCCGCAGGAGCTCTACACCGCGGCCGAGCTGGCGGAGAAGTACAAGGAGGAGATCCAGCCGTCGGACGCCCGCAGCTGGTTCAGCTTCGCGCAGCTCTGCGAGGCCGCCGGGTCGTACCAGGCCGCCAAGGAGGGCTACGAGAACGCCGCGTCCGACGAGGCGTACCCGAAGCGCAAGCAGGCGCAGGACGGCGCGACCCGCATGGAGTCGATCCTCCGCGACCAGGAGGCGGTCAACGAGATCATCCAGCTGAAGCAGGGCGTCGGCGCCGCGCAGTGGAAGCGGGTCCGCGAGGCGATCGACGGCTTCGCCGCCAAGCACCCGACGATCGGCGACGCGGCCAAGAAGAAGCTCGAGGAGCTCAAGGCGCTGTTCGCGAAGCGGCGCACCGCGTACTTCACGACGAAGGTCGCGGACCGGCTCGAGAAGATCCTGCGCGAGGACCTGATCAAGAAGCGCGTCGCCCCGAAGGACACCGCGTTCAACGACGTCCAGGCGTGGATCCGCCGCGAGGCGACCACGGAGGCGTTCGAGAAGCTCGTGACCGAGCTCCAGAAGTCGGACCCGGCGATCACCGCCGAGGAGGTCAAGACGTTCTGGGAGGGCCGCGAGAAGAAGTCGTGGCGCACGGCGAAGTACGCGTCCGGCACGCGCTTCGTCTACCCGCCCAAGGTCACCCCGAAGACGGGCACGAAGCAGGTGCAGCCGCAGCGCAACCAGGGCGGCGGGCCCGCCCCGGTCCTCAAGCTCCCCGAGCCGCCGTCGCGCGACGACTGGTGGAAGGACCTCTCGACGGACGAGCGCGTCTCGTTCTGGTGGGCGGTCTTCGTCGAGAAGTCGGGCCTCTTCGAGGTCGACCCGAAGCAGGTCAAGGCCGCCTGCACGAAGTGCGAGGGCGAGGGCGTGAAGACCTACATGCTGTCGAACGGCATGCAGGCGACCACGCTGTGCGAGCGCTGCGCCGGCGCCCGCTACGACATCTCGGTCCGCTATCGCTGACGTGCGCGCCCGCGCCGGCCTCGCCGGGTGCCTCGGGCTCGCCGCCGTCCTGGCGGCGGGCCTGCCGGTCCGCGCCGCCCCGGCGGCGCCGAGCCGGCTCGAGGTCCGACGGGCCCGGATCGACGGGCTCGACGCGCAGCTCACGGCCCTGGTCGCGCGGGCGGGCGAGGACCCCCGCATCGCCCGCGTCGACGGCTACCTCGCCCTGTCCCGGGCCGAGGACTTCGCCGCCTCGCGTCGGACCCGCGTGGCCGACCTCGCCGAGTTCCTCGCCGACGACGACGCGCCGCCGAAGCTGAAGGAGCGGGTGCGGGACGCGCTGAAGTCGATCCCGCACCGCAGCCTCGACCCCGACCTGTTCCCCGGCGAGGGCCGGAACAAGCGCCTCGCGTTCTGCCGCGACAAGCTCCTGCCCCTGCTCGTCCGTCCCGGCGAGAAGGCGCTCCTCACCCGCACGCTGGTGGCCGAGATCCTCGAGTCGTTCTGGCGGTTCACCGACTCGGCGATCCAGCGGTACGACCCCAAGGACGACTCGACGTGGAAGAAGGCCGCCGACGCGTACCGCCGCGGGATGAGCGGCGCCCGCTGACGGACGTCCGCCGGCCGCCGGCGCGGGTCGGGAGGCCGCGGCCCGGGACGCCCGGGTGCCGGACGTCGGGGCCGGGACGTCGGGGCGGCCGAGGCCACCGGACGCGAGGCCCGGCGGCTCCGCACGCGAGGCCCGGCGGCCACCGGGGCGCGCCCGCGCCCGACCCCCGCGCGGGCCGGCGCGTGCCCCGTGGCTCGCGCCGGGGTAGGATCCGGGCGTGAGCCGTCGTACCGCCCCCGTGCTGTGGTCGCTCGTCGTCGCCGCGGTCGGCGCGGGCGTCGTCGCCTCCGCCGGCACGCCGACGTCGTCGCCGCGCACCGCGGCCGACCGGCGCGCGCAGATCGACGCGCTCGGCAAGCACCTCGACGCCCTGCGCAAGGAGGCCGAGGTGGACGCGCGCGCGGCGCTCGTCCGGACGTTCCTGCGGTACTCGAACGACCGGCTGGGCAACACCGCCGACCGCATCCGGCTCGAGGACCTCGTCGAGGTCGTGAAGGACGAGACCGCGCCCGCGGAGGTCCGCGAGGAGGCCGCGAAGGCCGTCGTCTGGGACCAGGCGCAGCGCTACGACCCCGACCTCGACGCCGCGGGCAAGGGCCTCGCGCGCCCGCGCGCGAAGTTCAGCAAGAAGTACCTGCTGCCCATGCTCGTGGGCAAGGACGACATGGGCCGGGCCTTCGCCAACACCATGCTCCAGGCCCTCTGGCCGGGCATGCGCGACCCCGACATCGTGAACTGCCGTCCCGGCGCGAAGCCCGCGTGCACGGCCGCCCGCGTCGCGTGGGAGAAGCAGCTCGCCAAGTGACGCGTCGCGCGTCCCCGCGGCCCCCGCGCGTCGCGCGGCGCGGTCCCGCCGTCGGGGCGGCGGTCGCGTGCGCCGCGGCGTGGGCGCTCGCGGGCTGCGCCGCGCGGGCGCGCCCGTCGGGCAGCGGCGGGCCGGCCGTCGACGTCGCCGCGCCGGTCGCGGCGGTGGGGGCCGAGCGCGTCACGAAGGCCGAGCTCTCCGACTTCCTGTTCGCCCGCGCGCGCGGGCGTGGCTCGACGGCCTCGACGAGCTCGTCGACGAGCGCATCGTCGGGATCGAGGCGCGCGCCCTCGGCGTCACGGTCCCGCCCGCGGTCCTCGTCGCCGCCGTGGACGCCGAGGTGGACGCGCGGCGCCGCCAGCTCGTCGAGCGGTTCGGGCCGTCCGCCGACCTCGACGCCTCCGTCCGGGCCTACTACGGGCTCGACGTCGCGGGCTGGCGCGCGCAGGTGCTCGAGCCGCGGCTGCGGACCCGCCTCGCGCTCGCGCGCGTGGTGCGCCTGTCCGCGAGGCTGCGCGACCAGGTCGTCGCGCGCGTCCTCGTCGTCAAGGACCGGGCCACCGCGGACGCCGTGCGCGCGAAGCTCGACCGCGGCGCCGACTTCAGCCTCACGGCCCTCGAGGTCTCCGTCGACCCGTCGCGCAGCCTCGGCGGCGTCATCCCGCCGATCGCGCGCGGCGACCTCGCGCGGCCCGAGCTCGAGGCCGCGCTCTTCGCCGCCGCGCCGGGCTCGGTCCTCGGGCCCCTCGAGGTCGCGACGGGCGCCGCCGTCGAGTGGCACCTCTACAAGGTGGTCGAGCGCGTGCCCGCGTGGGGCGGCGCCCCGTCGAGCCTCCTGCCGCGCCTCGAGGACGACCTCGCGAAGGCGCCGGTCACCCGCGCGGAGTTCGAGCGCTGGTCGTCGCGGACGCGCGCGCGGTACGGCGTCCGGTACTTCGCGCCGGACGGGAGCGTGCTTCCGGGCGGGGGGGGCGGACGGTAGGTTGTCGCCGGTGAGCCCCAAGCGCCGCCCCCCGTCCGATCCCTCGACCCCGACCGACGCCCCGACCGACGCCCCGGCGGGTGCCCCGGCCGACGCCGCGGCCGGCGGCCCGCCGGCGGAGGGGGTGCCGGGCGCGAGCGACCCCGCGGCCGCCGACGCGACGGAGCCGGCCGCCGGCGACCTGCCCGCGTCGGACGCCCCGGTCGGTGACGACGACGCCGCCGGCGGCGACGAGCCGGGCGAGGGCGACGAGGGCGACGGCGGCCGTCGCCGCGCGAAGAAGGCCGACGGCCCGCCCCCGCCGCCCGAGCGGCTCGAGGGCGCCGTCGAGGCCCTCCTCCTCGCGGCGGGCGAAGCGCTCACGGCCGAGCGCATCCGCGATCTCCTCGGGCTCCCGTCCGCGCTCCACGTGAAGGAGGCCGTCGAGGCGATCCGCACCCGGTGGAAGGCGGCGGGCCTCGCGGTCGAGATCCAGGACGTCGCGGGCGGGCACCGCGTCGTCACGCGGCCCGAGTACGCCGAGTACGTGCGACGGCTGTGGCGGCGCCCGGCCGCCGACCGCCTGTCGGCGACCCTCCTCGAGACGCTCTCGATCGTCGCCTACAAGCAACCCGTCGCGCGGGCCGAGATCGAGCGCATCCGCGGCGTGCAGTGCGGCGAGGCGCTGCGGCAGCTGCTCGAGCGCCGCCTGCTGAAGGTCTCCGGCCGCAGCGACCAGCCCGGCCGCCCGCTGCTCTACGCGACCACGGTCCGCTTCCTCGAGGTCTTCGGCCTCGCCGGCCTCGAGGACCTCCCGAACGCGAAGGACCTCGCCCGGCTCTGACGCGGACCGCCCCCGCGGGCGCCGCCGCACCCCTCGTCGGACGGTCCTCGCCCCGGGGACCGCATCCCGGGCCGACGACCGCGAGGCCCGGCGGCCGGCGGGGCCGACGGCGGCCGGGCCTCGCGGTCCCCCGCGGCGACCTCGTCCCGGGCCGCGGGGTGGTGGGGGGGCCCCCGGGTCCGGCGCCCGCCGAGGCCAAAATCCCGGTCGGACACCCGCCCCCGGGTTTCGACCCCGCGTCAGACCCCGGTATCCTCGCGCGTTTCCCGGTCCGCCGACGTCGGAGGTCGCATGTCTCGCGCCTGGAAGCAGGTCAAGCAGTACGAGCGCTGGGTGCTCATCGGGATCGTCGTCCTCCTGCTGGCGACGTTCTCCGTGACCGGTGCCGCCAGGGGCTGCTCCCGGAACGGCCCCGTCGGCAAGGAAGACCTCGGCGGCAAGTTCGAGCCGGCGCCGGGCAAGACGCGCGAGGTCTCCCACGAGGAGTTCCTCGCGGTCTTCCGCCGGTACGACGCCTTCTACTCGGCGCGCGGGATCGGCCCCTCGATCCGGTTCGCCGGCGAGATGCTCGACGAGCGCGCGTCGCGCAAGCTGCTCGGGACGTGGATGCACATCGCGCAGGTCGAGGCCGCCAAGGAGGCCGGGTACCGCGTGTCGGACGAGGAGGTCCGCGACACGGTCCGCGAGCTGATCTCGCGCTGGGCCGGTCGGGGCGGCGGGTTCACGCCCGAGCGCTACGACGAGGTGATCGAGGGCATCTCCCGCACGTCGGGCCGGCCGCTGAACAAGGCGGACTTCGAGCTCACGGTCCGCGAGGTCCTGCTCAAGGACAAGTTCCTCGGCGACCTCGTGGCCACGGACCGGTACGCCGTGGACCGCAAGGAGGCGTTCGACGCCTGGAAGGCGTCGCGCGAGCGCGTGGACCTCGTCGCCGCGTCGCTGCCCGGCTCGGCGTTCGTGGACGTAGTGCGGCCCGAGGAGCAGACGCGCTCCGCCATCAGCACGCAGGTCGCGGCGCTGCAGAAGGCCGTGGACGCGATCCGCGACGTGCGCCGGCACAACGCGACGCTCGCGGCGTGGCGCGAGAAGAACGGCGCGTGGCCCGCGGACGAGGCCGAGTTCCTCTCGAAGGAGCCGGGCAAGTCGCTGGGCGCGAAGCTGCCGAACGACCCGTGGGGCGCGGCGTTCGTCTACGCCAAGGCGGGCGACGCCGGCGTGCTCACGTCGGTCGGTCCGGACGGCAAGGCCGGGACCGCGGACGACGTGGTGCCCGAGGCCGCGAAGGTCGTGGACACGCTCGCGACGCTCCGTCGCGTCGGCGAGGCGATGCGGACGTGGTTCCGCGAGACCGGCGGGTGGCCCGACGCGGTCGCGGACCTCACGAAGGCCCCGCCCGCGAAGGACGGCAAGCCCGCCGCGCCCGCGCCGCTCCTCGAGGTCCCGAAGGACGCGTGGGGGACCGAGGTGGCGTGGGACAAGACCGCCGGCACGCTGCGCAGCGCCGGCGCCGACGCGAAGACGGGCACCGACGACGACCTGTCCGCGAAGCCGACGGCGGACGCGATGATCGTCCCGATGCCGGTCGCGTTCGCGCCGTACCTCGCCGCCGACGCGCGGAACGACGCGTGGAACCGCCCGCTGGACGTGCGCTTCTCGACGGGCCGCTTCGAGGCCACGAGCGCGGGCGCCGACGGCGTCGAGGGCAACGACGACGACGTCCGGGACGGCAACGCCACGGACGTCGAGGCGTTCTTCGTCTCGGTGCGCCGCGACTTCGCGATCCCGCGCAAGCGCGAGTTCGAGGCGGTCTACGTCGTCCCGAGCCTCGTCCCCGACGAGCTGTTCGCGAAGGCGTGGGAGAAGCTGCCGCAGTTCCGGCCGACCGAGTCCGACGCGTGGGAGACGTTCCTCTCGCAGCTCTCGACCGGATACCGCGTGACGGACGGCGAGGGCGCGGACGCCCCCGAGGTGGACCCGAAGGACCCGGTGAAGGGCTACGGGGCCGACCTGCGGCGCCAGCTGATCGAGCAGAAGGCGGTCCCCGCCGGCACGGCGGGCTGGCCGGTCCCGTCGGCCGACGCGTTCGGGGACCGCAAGGCCCCGCCGCCGTCGAACACGGCGGGCATGCCCGACCCGGGCGTGAACAAGCTCTACAAGACGTACCTCGACCGCGGGTGGCGCTACGTCGCGCTCCGCGACCAGTTCTTCGCGAAGCTCCTCGACGCGATGCTGAAGACGGCCCGCGACCGCGAGGCCGAGTACCAGACGTGGCTCGCGGGCGGCAGCAAGGGCGTGGGCCCGGACCGCGCCCCGACGACGTTCGCGGCGCAGCTCGCGGCGTGGCAGGACCTGCAGCCCGGCGAGGCCGATCGCGCCCAGGGCGCGCAGTTCCTGACCCTCTACACGACGCCGGCGCCGCTCGAGCGCCAGGCCATCGAGGCGCTCCCGGTGCTCGGGTACCCGGCGCTGTCGTCGTACCTCGATCCGTTGAAGGACGGCGACTACGACGTGACGCCGAAGACGCTGTACGGCGGGCCGGCCCTCGTGGCGGTCCGGTCGGTGAAGCGGCACAGCGAGCGCGACGCCGAGCTGTCCGAGGTCCGAGGCAAGCCCGAGTTCTGGGACCGCTACCTCGAGACGCGCGCGCTCGACCGCGCGGCCCGCGAGCTCGACAAGATCCGCGCGGCGCTCCTGCCGGCGCCCGTCGACCCGAAGGCGCCCGCGCCCGCGGCGGCCGACGGCGTGGCGAAGGTGAAGGCCTTCGAGGACGCGGTCGCCGCGGCCGCGGCGGCCCGGAAGCTGCCGATCGTCCTGGACCGCACGGGCCCGTTCGTCGGCGCCACGTCGCTGGGCCAGCGCGCCCCGAAGGCGCCGGCGTCGGCGTCGCAGGCCGAGAAGGACGCCCTCGCGCGGCGCGCGTACGTGCGCAGCATGGGCTACTCGGCGGTGCGCCAGATCGACGGCACGAGGTCCACCGAGGTCGGCACCGTCGGCCGCTTCGTGCTGCGGGACACGCCGCGCATCGGCGTGGACGCGCCCACGAAGGCGGCCTACCTCGTCGTCGTGGCCGCGCAGGCCGACCCGGGGCCGGAGGAGTTCCACGGCAAGGCGTTCGTCGAGTGGGTGCGCCAGGCGGCGTACGACGAGACGCCGGAGTGGCAGCAGTCGCGGACGTCGCGCACGCACGACCGGAAGGGGCGCGTCCTGCGCCTCCTCTACGAGCTGTACGACGACTGGGCGCGCGTGAAGGCGGACTACAAGATCTCGACGAACGAGGACCTCTTGGTCCCGAAGGACGCGGGCGCCGCCCGCTGACCCTCCGGTCGCAGCCGCGACCGCGCATCGCGCCCCCGCGGGGCGCCGAGCCCTCGGGCCCGGCGCCCCGTTCCGTTCCCGGCCGTGGCCCACGCGGACCCGCGCGGCACCGTGGCGCCGCGGGCCTCGCGGTCCCCGCGGCCCGGATCAGGCGTGGGGCACCGGGTCGTCGCCCGCGCCGCCGCCGGGCCGACACCGCCACAGCCTCGAGGCGGTGAGCGAGAGCCCGCGCCACGCGCCGTGGCGCCGGATCGCCTCCGCGGCGTAGACGGAGCACGTCGGGTGGAAGCGGCAGGCGGGGGGCAGCAGCGGCGAGAGGAGCCGCTTGTAGAGCGTGAGCAGCCCGAGGAGCAGCGCCTTCACGGCGCGCGCCGCCCCGCCGCGCGGCGGAGGTCCGCGACGAGCCCTTCGAGCGTCGGCTCGCGCAGGTCGCGCCGCGGGCTCGCGAGGATGTCGACGGGGGCCAGCTCGCCGCGCACGCGACGGAAGGCCTCGCGGGCGAGGCGGCGGAACCGGTTGCGCCGCACCGCGTTCCCGTACGCGCGGGGCGCGGCGAGCCCGAGACGCGCCGTCGGGCGGTCGCTCGGGAGGATCCGGAAGGCGGCCTGCTGACCGGTCACGCGACGCCCCGCGCGGCGCAGCGGCGCGAAGTCGCGCTCGAGCCGCAGGCGGGCGGTCTTCGGGTACGGGCCCGGAACCGGGGGAGGGGGGCTCACGCGGGCATCGTACGCGGGCCGCCGCCGACGTCGCTTCCGGGGGCCCCCGGGTCGTCGGGCGCGTCGGGGTGAGGTAGCCTAGGGGGGTGACCCTCTCCCGGCCCTCGCTGCTGGTCGCTGTGGCGCTCGCCGTCGCCACCCTCCCCGGGTGCCGGGCGGTGGGGCGCGAGGCGACCCCCGAGCGGCCGCAGCGTGAGCCGGGGACCTCCGGGTCCGCCGGGGCCGACCCCCGGATCGCCGCGCTGTACGCCGCGGACTTCACGGTCCGGTCCCGGGCCGGGGAGCGGCTCGTGGCCGAGGGCGAGACGGCGCTCGACCTGCTGGGGCGCGCCGCGGACGACGAGCGGGGGACGCCGGGCCCGTCGCGTGTCGGCCCGGTACTGGCCGCGGTGCTCGCGGACCTGCCGGCGGACCGCCTCGAGCGGGTCCAGCTCGTGGCGCCGGCGCCGGCGGTCCGTGCCGCCGCGGCGACCGAGCTCGGCCGTCGGGACGTTTGGGCGGCGGTGCCGTCGCTCATCGACCGGATCGAGGACCCCGACCCCCGCGTCCGCGCCGCCAGCGTCGCCGCGCTGCGTCGGGTGACGAACCGCCTGTACGACGTGGACCTCGGGCTCGGGACCGCCGCCGCCGCGGGCGTCGCCGCCCGGGAGCGCACGTGGTGGCGCGTCGAGGGCTCGGTGCGGCCCTCGCGGCGTGCCACCGGCGGGTGAGGCCGTCCGCGCGCGTCCGCCCCGTCGGCGGGCCCGCGGTCGGTGCGCGCCCCCGCCCGCGAGGCCGGGACCGAGGCCTGCCCGGATACGATCCGTGACGAGGCCTCCGTGAGTCGCTGGTTCACCCTGTACACCGAAGTCCTCGTCCGGGTGCTCCCGGAAGGCGACTACGCGCTCGCGCTCGAGCAGCTGAGCGAGGCGCTGCCGGACGCGGTCGCCGTCGTCGATCGCACCGGCCGGGTCATCGTCTGGAACCGCGCGCTCGCGCGGACGACGGTGCCGCGGGACCAGGCGCTCGGGCGGCCGCTCCTCGAGGTGTTCCCCGCGCTCCGGGCCGACCGCAACCGCGACTGGGGCGCGGCCCTCGACCGCGTGCTGCGGGAGGGCGTGCCGCTCGAGTTCCCGCAGGTGCCGCTCGCCGATCGGGTGGTGCGCGCGGTGCTCACGCCGCTCCACGAGCGCGGGGGCGCGGTCCTCGGCGCCGGCCTCGTGCTCGAGGACATCACGGAGCGCGTGCGGACGGAGGAGCGGCGCGTCCTGCGCGCGCGCAGCGAGGCGGTCGAGGCGCTCGGCGCCGGGATCGCGCACGAGATCCGCAACCCGCTCAACGCGCTGTCGCTGAACCTCCAGCTCCTGCGCGAGCGGGTGGCCGACCCCGACGCGTCGCGCGCGGACCTGCTGGCGAAGACCGACGCGATGCTGGCCGAGATGCGGCGGCTCGACGAGCTCGTCACGCACCTGCTCGAGGTGTCGCGCGGCGGGCCCCCGAGCCGCGAGGCCGTCCGGCTCGACGACGTCGCGAGCGCCGTCGTCGAGCGCCTGCGCTCGACGGCCGCGCAGGCCGGCGTCTCGCTGGCGCTCCAGCGCGGCAGCCGGCGCACGCTGCGGCTCGACCCCCGCCGCGTGGACCGCGCGCTCCACAACCTCGTCCGCAACGCGCTCGAGGCCGCGCCGCGGGGGGGCCACGTCTGGGTGACCACGCGCGACGACCCCGTCAGCACGGTCGCCGTCGTCGACGACGACGGGCCCGGGATCCCGGCCGCGGACCGGGCCCGCATGTTCGAGCTGTTCTTCACCACGAAGCGGGGCGGGCACGGGCTCGGCCTGCCGTTGGCCCGGCGCGCGATCCAGGACCACGGCGGCGAGATCGAGGTGCTCGACCGGCCGGGCGGCGGCGCGCGGTTCGTCGTGCACCTGCCCATCGACGCCGAGCCCGCGACGGCCCCCCGCGGCGCGCCCGCGCCGGCCCGGGACGGAGGACGCCCGTGGCAAGGCTCCTGATCGTCGAGGACGAGCCGAACGCCCGCGCCGCGCTCGGCGAGGTCTTCTCGGCCCGCCACCAGGTGCGGCTCGCGGAGGACTACGAGCGCGCCGAGGAGGCGCTGCGCAACGAGCCGTTCGACCTCGTGCTGACCGACGTGGTCCTGCCCGGCGGCAAGGACGGCATGGACCTCCTGCCCGAGGTGCGCCGTCTGCACCCGCGCACGCCGGTCGTCGTCATGACGGCGTACGGCACGATCGAGAAGGCGAAGCGGGCGATGCGGGAGGGGGCCTACGACTTCCTCGAGAAGCCCCTCGACCTCCCGCGCCTCCGCGCGGTCGTCGACTCGGCGCTGCGCGCGCGCGAGGAGAGCTCCGCCTCGGAGCCGCTGCGCGACGCGCTGGCCCGCGACGGCGTGTGGCGCAAGGGGTTCGTCGGCGAGTCGCCGGCGATCCAGGAGGTGTTCCGCACGGTCGCGAAGGTCGCGCCGACGAACGCCACGGTGCTCCTGCTCGGCGAGTCCGGCACGGGCAAGGAGCTCGTCGCCGAGGCGGTCCACGCGGTCAGCGCGCGCAGCCGCGGCCCGTTCGTCCGCGTGAACTGCGCGGCCCTCTCCGAGGGGCTGCTCGAGAGCGAGCTCTTCGGCCACGTGAAGGGCTCGTTCACGGGCGCGACGGGCGACCGGCCCGGCCGCTTCGAGGCCGCGGACCGCGGGACGTTGTTCCTCGACGAGGTCGGCGACATCCCGCTGCACACGCAGGTGAAGCTCCTCCGCGTGCTGCAGAACCGCGAGATCGAGCGGGTCGGCGACAACCGCTCGATCCGCGTGGACGTGCGGCTCGTCGCGGCCACGAACGCCGACCTCGACGCGCGCGTCCGCAAGGGCACGTTCCGCGAGGACCTCTACTTCCGCCTGAAGGTCGTCACGATCCGGCTGCCCGCGCTGCGCGAGCGGCGCAGCGACGTCCGGCTCCTCGCGGAGCACTTCCGCCGGACGTACTCCGAGCGCCACGGCCGCGCGACGACGGGCTTCTCGCCCGACGCGCTCCGCGTGCTCACGGCCTACGACTTCCCGGGCAACGTCCGCGAGCTCGAGAACGTGGTCGAGGCGGCGGTGGTGCTCACCGAGACGCCCGAGATCGGCGTGGAGGCGCTGCCGTCCGAGGTGGGGGGCGCGCAGCGCGTCGAGGACCTCCCCGAGGGCGACGTGATCCGCATCCCGGCCGGGACGTCGCTCCCCGACGCGGAGAAGGTGCTGATCCTCGACGCCCTCGCGCGCACCAACGGCAACAAGACCGCGGCCGCGCGCATCCTCAAGATCGGGCTGCGCACGCTCTACCGCAAGCTGGCCGAGTACGGCCACCCGGACGCGGCGTCCTGACCCGAGGCCGCGCCCCCCGCGGGGCGCGAGCGCCGGCGCGACCGGGCGGGGCGGCCCCGGGTGGGGGTATCGTCGCGCGGTCCCCGTCCGGAGCCCCCATGCGCCGTCTCCCCGCCCTGATCGCCGCCGCCGCCCTCGGCGCCCTCGTGGCCCGCGCCGTCCCCGGGACGCCGCCCGCGTTCGCCGCCCCCAACGCGCCGGTGGGCCCCGCCGACTTCTCCGGCGTCGCGGCCGCCTCGGAGGGCGCCGTCGTCCACGTGATGTCCTACCTCTCGCGCCCCCGCGACCTGCCGTCGTCGGGCGACCGCGGGCCGACCGACGAGGCGATGGGCAGCGGCTTCGTGCTCGGCGCCGACGGGTGGATCGTCACGAACCAGCACGTGGTGGGCGGCGGCGAGTCGATCTACGTGCAGGTGAAGGGCCGGGGCTGGCTCCCCGCCCGCGTCGTCGGCACCGACCCGGTGATCGACATCGCGGTGCTGAAGGTGGACGCCGCGGGCCTCCCGACGCTGCCCGTCGGCGACCCGCGTTCGCTGCGCCTCGGCGCCTGGGTGATCGCGGTCGGGAGCCCGTACCGCCTCGCGCGCTCGTTCACCGCCGGCATCGTGAGCGGGCTCGAGCGCTCCGACGTCGGGACCCCGAACCCGTTCGAGGACTTCATCCAGCACGACGCGGCCGTCAACGTCGGCAGCAGCGGCGGACCGCTCCTCGACGCCGGCGGGCGCGTGGTCGGCGTGAACACCGCGATCCTCTCGCGCACCATCGGCAACCAGGGCATCTCCTTCGCGGTGCCCGTCGACGTCGTGGTCCCGTCCTTCGAGTCGATCCGCGCGACGGGCCGCCCGCCGCGGCGCGCGAGCGTGGGGGCGTCGGTCCGCGACCTGGCCGCGCGGGAGGCGATCACGGTCCCGGGCGGCGCGGGGCAGGTCGTGACGCGCTTCGCGGACGACTCCGCGGCGCGGCGCGCGGGCCTCGCCGAAGGGGACGTCCTCCTGGCGGTGGGCGGCGTCCCAACGCCGACCCGCGGCGCGCTCCTCCGCACGTTGTGGGCGCAGGGGGCCGGCGGTCGCCCCGTCCTGTTCGACGTGTGGCGCCGCGGCCAGCGCCTGCAGGTCTCCGTCACGCCGGTCGAACGCTGAACGACCCCCGACCCTCGCGCGTGCACCCGCGCGCGGGGGCGCGCGGCCGCCGGCCGTCCTGCCCGCGTCCCCCGGGGGGCGCCCGCCGCCCACGGGCCCGGCGGGGTCGATGTACGCGATCCGGGCGCGGCGCGGAGGCGACGACCGCGAGGGCTCGCGCCACGCCAGGGAGACGCCGCACCGCGGGCTAGGGGTGCGGCGCCGACACGTGCTTAGCGCACGTGCTCATGACGCACGCGTTGTTGGCGTACGCGTTCGTGGCCGCAGGGCTCCCCGCGGGACGGCGGGTCTGCCACCGCGGCGCGCGCCGCGTCCGCTCGTGCTCGGCGGCCCGCGGGGCGCGCCGGGCTAGTACCGGCGAAGCACGCCGCGGACGACGCCGCGGATCTCGAGCCGCTGCGGCGGCCGGACCAGGATCGGGCTCATCGAGGCGTTGGCGGGCTGCAGGCGCCACATGTCGGGGCCCTCGCGGTAGAGGCGCTTGAGCGTCGCCTCGCCCTCGAGCACCGCGACCACGATCTCGCCGTCGCGGGCCGCGTTGCGCGGCTCGACGATCACCAGGTCGCCGTCGGCGATGTGGTCCTCGATCATCGACTCGCCGGTGACGCGCAGCAGGTACGCGTTCGACGGATCGATGGGGAGCAGCTCGTCGAGCGTGAACGCCTCCGCGTCCTCGATCGCCTCGATGGGGCGGCCGGCCGCGATCGCGCCGAGCAGTCGGAACGCCGGCTTCGGGAGGAACTCGCGGTCGAGGATCTCGATGGACCGCGACCGCTGCGCGAGCTTCTGGACCGCGCCCTTCTTCACCAGCGCGCCGACGTGCTGGTGCACGGTGACGCGGTGGATCCCGAGGCACGTTCCGATCTCTTCCAGGGTCGGCGAGGTCCCGTGCTCCCGCCGGTACTCCTGGATGAACTTCATGATCTGCAACTGCTTCGGCGTGTAGTTCACGGCAACCTCCCAGGCTGGAAATCGGTCGGACTCGGGGCCGACCGTAGGCGGACGTTCGTTCTTCGGCCGTTCGGCCCCACCGGAGCGGACCCCGCTCGCCCCGTCGGCCCGACGCGCGTCGAGCGCGGGGTCGTGCCGGGCGCGGGCTGGGGCCCCAGGGGGGCTCCCGCGGCTTCAGGAGCGGGCGGGTACGGGGTCACGGGAAAGGCGGTCTGGCTCGCGACGCTCGGGTGGGGCACTCCTCGGAAACCCCTGCGGAAGCTCCTTCCGGTGCTCCCGTGGGCGCTTCCCGCGGATGCGCCCTGCACGGGCAGCCCGCGGACGCGGGCTACAGGAACAGGGCGCCGAGGACCGCGGCGACGACGCCGACGAGCGTCGGCAGCTCGGACCACAGCTGCGCACGGACGAGGCCGTGGGCACCGATCGACAGGGCGGGCTGGCGGGTGGGGCGGAACATGCGATGATCTCCGGGTTGCGTTGGATACGAACAGAATACAACCCAAACACGAGCCTGTCAAACGGACCCCTAACGTTGCGTCCCATCGTCGTCCCAACCCGTTACCGGGCCTTCGGTTACGCCGTGCATGGCGCGGCCCTGGTGGCGGTGTTCGCCGCGTTGGGAGGGTGCCGGACGGGCCTGCGGGAGGGTCGCGAGGGCGCGGCGTTCGGGTCGGCCGCGATCGGCGCGTCGCTCGCGCCGCTGCCGAACGACGTGGCGGCCGCCGAGCGCGCCCTGCGCGACGCGAGGCCGGACGAGGCCGAGCGCCTCCTCGAGGCCGCGGGCGGCCTCGACGTCACCGCGCCGGAGCGGTCGTGGCTGTGGGTCGAACTCGGCCTCGCGCGCGCACGCACCGAGGCGGTGCGCCGCGCGGTGGACGCGCTGCCCGACGGTCCGTTCGCGACGGTCCTGCGCGCGCACGCGCGCCGCGACCCCGCCGATCGCCTCGAGCGCGTCCGCGAGGTGCGGTCGGGCCCGGCCGCGGCGTGGGCCGACCTCGAGCGCGCGCTCGCGTACGCGGACGCGGGCGAGCGCCACGACGCCGTGCGGGCCGCCGCCGAGCGCGCGTTCGCCACGGGGCCGCGCTTCGTGCGGCGCGAGGCGGCGCTCGTCGCGTGTCGCGACGCCCTCGAGGGCGACGCGGGCGCCCGCGCGCTCGAGGCGGCCACGCGCGCCGCCGCCGAGGACCCGCTCGACCCGCGCCCGCCGGCGTTCGCGGCGCGGGCCTCGGCCCGCCGCGGCGCCCGCGACGACGCCGCGCGGTGGGGGCTCGAGGCGCTCCGGCTCCAGCCGAGGAGCGCGCGGGCGGCCCGCCGCCTCGCCGACCTCGTGCGCGACGGCGTGAGCCCGCCCGTCGAGGCGCGCCTGCGGACCGAGGCCGGCGCGATCGCGCTCCGCGCGGGCGCGGGCGAGGCCCTCGCGCTCGCGGGCGTGCTCGAGGAGCGCGCGGGCGCCGCGGCCGCCGCCGCCGACCTCTACCGTCGCGCGCTCGCCGCGGGCTGCGACCCGGTGCCGGTCGACCGCCACCTCCGCCGCCTGCTGTTCGGGCTCGGCCGCCGCGCCGAGGCGCTCGCGTGGCTCCGGCGCGCCGTGCCGCCCGAGGCCCGGACCGACCCCGCGAACGTCCGGCGCGACGCCTGGCAGCGGCTCGACGCCGAGGCGGCGCGCGCCACCGACGGGCCGGCGCCCGACGCGACGCTCCTGGCGCTCGCCGAGGCCCTCGTGGGCGTGGGCGCGGTGGACGAGGCCGCCGCCGCGCTCGCCCCCGCGACGCGCCCCGACGCCGTGGCGTACCGCGACCACGTGCGGCGCGAGGTCGCGTTCGAGGCGGCGGTCCGCGCGGCGGTCGAGGACGGCTACCGCGCGCCGGCCTCCGGGGCGCCGCGCGCGCCCGTGGAGGCGCTCCTCGGCGCGATCGCCGCGGCCGCGCGCACGCACCTCGCCCCGGCGGAGGCGGCCGCGTTCGACCGCCCGACGGACGGGATGCGGCGCGTGCCGCTCCTCGGCGCGTGGCTCGACCACGCGGCCGCCGCGCCGACCTCGCCCGTCGTCGCCCACTTCCGGCGCTACGGCAAGTACCTGATGCTCGGGCAGCGCGAGGGGAAGCCCGCCGAGGTCATCCTCCTCTCCATGGCGTCGCTCACGCCGCGCCGCCCGCTCGTCACGCAGGGCCGCCGGTTCGACCACGACGTGATGCTCGGCTACGACCGCACCATCCGCGCGTACGTCGACTTCCAGGGCGGCTCGCTCTCCGGCGCCGCGCTCCCCGACGGCGTCTGGCTCGACGCCGACGCGACCCGCCGCGAGGACCACGCGCTCCGCACGACCGTGCGCGCGGTCGACGCGACGCTCGCCGCCCGCCTCGACGCGGTCGCCGCCTCGCCGCCCGCGCCCGACGACGCCGACGGCGTCTTCGCCTTCGACGACCCCGCGGGCCTCTGGTTGCGCCTCGCGCGCCGCTACGTCGCGGCCGTCGGCGACGCGCCCTGGGGCTCGCTCGACGTGCTCCGCGCGCACGAGTTCGGCCACGTGATCGACCTCGCGCGGCACCTCCCGATCGCGCGGGGCCTCCCCGCGACCCTCGGCCTGCTCGCCTCCGAGGGCTTCGCCTTCGGACGCGTCGAGGCCCGGCTGGAGGGCCGCGCGCAACTCGGCGCCGTGATCGACGCCGCGCGCCCCGACCTCGCGTTGATGGACCTCGTCGCCGCCCTCCCCGTCCTCGAGACGAACCCCGAGGCGCACGAGCGCGGGTACCGCGACGTCGTCGTCGCGTTCGTCCGCCACGTCGCGCGCCATCCCGAGCGCTTCCCATGGTGGACCCGCGCGCAAGCTCCTCGCCGCAGCTCGACCGCCTTTCGCCTCGACGACCTGCGCGAGGTCGCGCGCGCGTCGCGGCCGAGGCTGGTCGTCGACGGCCGCGCCGACGGTCCGCGACGCGCGAGACCCCGCCGCGTGCCGGGCGCGGGCGCGACCTCGTCGGTCCTCGGGCGACGGGCGGCGGGACGGCGGGGACCGCGAGGCCCGGCGGCTCGCGGGGCCGGACCCCCGCGGCCCGCGCGGCGCCGTCCCCTGCGGACGCGCCGCCGCGGCGCGGGGGACGCGGCCGCGGTGCGGGACCGCGAGGCCGCGCCGGCGGGGCCCGCGACGGGGCGTGGTAGGCTCGCGCGGTGCCCCGGTGGCCGCTCCCCGTCCGACCGCGTGCGGCGCTCCGCCGGAGCGGGCCGGGCCTCGCGGTCCGGACGGACGTCTCCGTCCCCGCGGGCCTCGCGGTCCGGAGAGCGCTCGCGGCCCTCGTCGTGGCGGTCGCGGCCGTCGTCGGCGCGCGGTCGGTCCTCGCGGGCGACGCGCCCGCGACCGCGCCGCCCGCGCCCGCGGCGCGCGTCCCCGCCGACGCGACGCCGTTCTCGCTGTCCGAGGCGCACGAGGACCTCGACGGCGAGGCGCGCGCGCCGACGCCGCGGCGCTGGCGCTCGCCGTCGGGGCGGCCGGCCGCGCCGCCGACCTGTCGCCGCGGCGCACGCGTGGATGGACCTCGCGGACCGCGCCGGCTCGTTCGGCGCGGCTGCCGGCCCTCGAGGAGCGCGCGGCGCCGACGTCGATCCGGCCGACGGACGGCCTGTGGTGGCCGGCGCGCGACGTCGCGATGGCGCGCTCGCGGCGCTGCCGCGGCCGGGCGGCAGACCGTCGAGCGGCGCTGGGGCGAGCGCGCGCGGGACGACCTCGAGCGCGCGTGCGCCACGCGCGACCGCGACCGGCTGCGCGACGTCGCGGGCGCGCGCCGGTGACGAGCGCGGGCTCGACCGCGCTGCTGCTCGTCGGCGACCTCGCGCTCTCCGGCGGGCGCGGGACGGAGGCGGCCGAGGCGTTCGAGCGCTGGCTGCGCCTGTGGCCCGACGCGCCGCCGTCGCGGCGCGCCGCGGTCGCCGCGCGCTGGGTGGACGCGTGCGTCCTGCTGCGCGACGAGCGGGCGTGACCCTCGTCGCGCGGCGCGCGGCGGGGCTCGCGACCGTGCCGGTGGCCGGGCGCGCGGGCGCGCCGGCGGCGCCGCTCGCCGACCGGATCGCGACCGGCATCGAGGCGATCCGCGCGGCGCTCGCCGCCGAGGCGCGCGCCGCGACGTCCGGCGCCGCCGCCGCGGCGCGGTGTCGTCTGGGAGCGCGCGCTCGACGAGCCCGGCCTCGACGCCGCCGCCGCCCGCGGACGACGCGCTCGCGCCGACGGCGGCCGTCGCCGTGGGCGGCGGCGACCTCGTCCTCGTCACCGAGCGGACCGCCCGCGCGCTCGACCTCGAGTCGGGCCTCGTGCGGTGGACGTGGCCCGACCCCGCGCCCGCGCGCCACGAGTGGACCGCCGCCGCGCGCTACCGGCCCTGGGAGGTCGCGCCCCGCGCGGCCGTGCTCGCGGGCGACCTCGCGCTCGTGGTCCTCGGCGACGCGCCGCCGCTGCGCGCGTCGTCGTTCCGCCATCGCGGCGACGGCGTCACCGCGGCCGAGCTGGGCCGCGAGACGCGGTCGTCGCTCGTGGCGCTCGGGCGCGCCGACGGCCGCCCGCGGTGGGCGACGGGGCTCTCGGACGACCCGGACGCGGTGCTCCGCGCGGTGGACGTCGGGGTCGCGTCGGCGCCGGTCGTCGTCGGGGACCGCGTCTACGTCGTCCTGTCGGCGCGCCGGGCGTGGGTCGAGAGCTGGCTCGCCTGCCTCGACCTCGCGACGGGCCGCCCGCGGTTCGTCACGTTCCTCTCGCGCGGCGAGAGCGGGCTCACGATCCTCGGCGGAGAGGAGCGGGCGCTCCTCGAGGACCGCGTCCGCGCGGTGCCCCGCGCGCTCCCGCCCGCGATCGCGGCGGGCGAGGTGCTCGTGGTGCCGGGCACGGGGTACGCGGCCGGCGTGGACGCCGTGGACGGGCGCGTGCGCTGGGTGCGCAGCCTCCCGCGGTACCGCTACGACGACGAGGTCCGCGAGGACGACGTGCCGTGGGCCCGCGCGTTCGACCCCCGCGTGGCGCCCGTGGCCGCCCACGGCGCGTGGATCGTCGGCGCGCCCGACGCGCCGGCGCCGGTCGCGCTCGAGCTCGGGACGGGACGCCTGCGGTGGGTCGGCAGCGTCCGGCCCCGCGGCGACGACGAACGCGCGGACGCGCCGCCCCTCGCGCCCGAGGCCCAGGTGGTCGCGGGCGTCGGCGTGCGCGCCGACGGCCGGGCCGTCGTGCGATTCGCGGGGTTCGACCGCGCGCTCGAGCTCCGCGACCTCGCGTCGGGTACCGAGCGTGGGTTCCCGACGCTCCCCGCGTGGCCGCGGCGCGAGGGGACCGTCGCGCGCGAGGCCACGGAGGGCGGCCCGCCCGACGTCGCGGTCGCGCGCGGCCTCCCGTCCACCGAGGGGGACCGCGTCGTGGCCGCCCGCGACGGGACGCTGCGGACGGCGACGTGGTCGCCGGCGCCGGACCGGCCCTGGCGCGAGGACGACCCGCGCGCGGTCGTGGCCGACGGCTCGCCGCCGCTCCCCGACGGCGACGTCGTGCGCGCGGGGACGCGCTGGGTCGTCGTCGGTCGCGCCCGCCTCGTGGTCGTGGGCGACCTCGACGCCGAGCGCGCGGCCCTCGCGACGCCGGTCGACGGCGGCCCGGCCGTCCATGCCGCGCGCGCGCCGCGCGGCGCGGTGGGCGCCCGGCGGGCCCGCGCTCGCGGGCGCGCCGCGCGCGCGTGCGCGGCGCCGCGGTCGGCGGAGCTCGACGACGCGCGCCAGCGCGCCGCGGCGGAGGCGTGGCTCGGGCTCAAGGGCGGCCCGCTCGACGACCGTTCGCCGGCCCGCGCGCTCGAGGCCCTCGACGCGCTCGACGTCCTCCCGCCGTCCGCGCGCGCCGCGTCGTTCGCGCGCGTCGGGCGCGCGTTCGTCGCGCGGCGCGAGGGGCGGGGTCTCGTCGACCTCGTGGAGCGCTGGCTCCCGTGGGGCGCGACGGCCCGGCTCGACGCCGACCCCGCGGGCCGCGTCGCGATCCGCGGCGACCTGTACGCCGCGGAGGCGCTCCTCCCGTTCGCGGCCGAGACCCCCGAGGGCGAGGCCGCGCTCCTCGCACGCGAGGCCCGCGCGGCCGCGGCCCTCGACGCCGCGCGCGACGCCGCCCTCGAGCGCCTCGCGGAGGGCCACCCCGCGACGGTGGCCGCGTTCGTCGCCCGCGCCCGCCGCGTGGGCGCGCCCTCGACGCCGGCGACCGCGAGGCCTCGGCGCCGTCGCCGCGGACCTGCGGACGCGCCGCACGCCGGGCCTCGCCGTCGCGCCCTCGGTCGCCGCCGCGCTGCGCGCCGTCGGCGCCGACGCCGCCGCCGCGTCCGGCGACCGCGGGCGGGTCGGCCCGCGCTCGCCGAGGCCCGCGCGGCCGCGCGCGTGCGCGCGCGGCGACCGGCGCGTGCGCGTCCGCGCTCGACCGGCGGCTGCGGGCGGAGGCGGCGTTCGTCGCGGCGTCGCCGGACGAGGGCGGCGGGTACGACGTCGCGTTGTGGGGGCGCGGCGGGGCCCCGTCGAAGAACGCGCTGCTCTCCGCGACCGCGCTGGCGCCCGACGGGCCCGGCGCCGACGCGGGCCTCGCGGTCGCCCTCGTGCGGCGCGGCGTCGACCTCGAGGTGTTCGACCTCGCGGCGCCGGGGCCGGGCCGCGCCGTCCCCACGGCCGACGGCGGCTACGCGGGGGTGCGGGTGGGCGACCTCGAGCGCGCGCGCGGCGAGCGCGGCGTCCGCGTGCTCGGCGTCACGTCGGCGGGACCGGCCGAGCGCGCGGGCCTCGCGTGGACGACCTCGTCGTCGCCGTCGGCGACGACCCGGTCGCCGACGTGGACGCGCTGACGCGGCGGCTCGCGGCCGCTCGGCGGGGCGCACGCTGCGGCTCCACGTGCGGCGCGACGGGGCGCCGGCCGTCGTCGCGGTGCCCGTCGAGGCGCGCTCCGACGCCGAGCGCGCGGCGTTCGCGTCGACGCGGGCTTACGTGCGGGCCGACGGGCGTCGTCGTCGCGTCGCCGACGGGCGTGCGCGTGGTGGACCCCGCGACCGCGACGTCCGCGCCGCTGTGGACGTGGGACGGCGCCCGGGATCGTGCGCGACCTCGTCGGCGCCGACGGGACCGTGTTCGCGTTCACGGGAGCGGCCCGCTGCGCGACACGACGGTGGTCGCCGTCGACGCGACGAGCGGCGCCGAGCGCTGGCGCGCGGCGCTCCCGAACCAGGCGCTCGGGCTCCCGCGCGTCGTCGGGTCGGCGCTCGTCGTGGACGCGCGCGACCCCGACCGGACGTGGCTGCTCGACCGTCGCACCGGCTCGGTCCGCGCGTCGCACCTGCGCACCGACCCCGACGCGGACGTGCCGCCGTCGGCGCTGGCGCCGCTCGCGCCGCCGCCGAGCGCGGTCGCGTCGGGCGCGCTCCACCTGCTCCGCGACGGCGCGTCGCCGTCGGCCACGTGGCTCGTCGGGATCGACGTCGCGTCGGGCTGGCCCGCGTGGTCGCGGCTCGTGGACGAGTCCGCGCAGCACGCGATCGTGCGGCCGCGGCTCCTCGCGGGCGGCGCGCTCGTCGCGCTCGTCACGGCGCCCGACGAGATCCGCGTCGTGCGGCCGGACCTCACCGGCGCGCTCGCGGACGCCGCCACGACGGCCGTGGACGGCTCGCGGTTCGACCGCACGGTGTGGGGGATGCTCGAGAGCGACTCCCGGATCGCGGTGTCGGGCGACGCGATCCACGTGGCGCGGACGTCGCGCGACCGGCGCTCGAGCGTCGGCACGATCGTGTTCGACCGGCGCGCGGCCCGCGACCCCGCGAGCGAGGACCCGTCGGTGTGGCACCCCGCGCGGCGGGTCGCGTCGCCCGCGTCGCGCGCGTCGGACGACAGCGGCGCGCGCCTGACGCCGTTCGCGACGCACCTCGAGGCCACGCCCGACGGCGCGTGGGTGACGGTGGCGTGGCTCGAGCCCGGCGACCGGCCCGTCGAGGCCTGCACCGCGTGGTGGGAGCCCGACGCCGACGACCGGCTCGTCGTGGTGCCGTTGCGCTCGACGCTGCTCTATCCGCAGCCGCCGGTGCGCGTCGGTCGCTTCGCGCTGCTGCGGACCGACGAGGGGTTCCACGTCCTGCGCCTGCGGCCGGCGCGCTGAGGGGCTGTGAGGGAATCGGAGATTCCTTCACGGCCGCGAAGCGCGCGGGCCCGCAGGGCCCGCACGCCGAGCGGGTTTTCGGGGGGTTCGGGCCCCGAAAACCGAGCGAAGGCGATTTCTTCACAGCCCTTGAGGGGCTGTGAAGGAATCGGAGATTCCTTCACGGCCGCGAAGCGCGGGCCCGCAGGGCCCGCACGCCGAGCGGGTTTTCGGGGGGGGCGGGCCCCGAGAACCGAGCGAAGGCGATTTCTTCACAGCCCTTGAGCCGCACCCCGCAGGCTCCGTCGGCTCCGGCGCGGCCGTGGGGCGCGGTCGGGGGCGCGGGACCGCGAGGCCCGCCGCGCGATCAGGGCGCGGACAGGATCGCGACGACGTCGGCGTGCGACTTGGCGGCGAGGATCTTCCGCCGCACGTCCTCCTGGCGCAGCCGGCCCGAGAGGCGGGCGAGCAGCCGGAGGTAGCGGTCCTGCGCGTCCTGCGGGCCCGCGATCAGCACGACGATGTGGACGGGCTTCCCGTCGATCGCGTCGAACTCGATGCCCGGCGCGTGCCGGCCGACGGCGACGACGAACCGCGTGACGCCGGGGATCTTCGCGTGGGGGATCGCGATGCCGAGGCCGATGCCGGTCGAGAGGACGCGTTCGCGCTCGCGGACCGCGGCGAGGAGCGACGGCGCGTCGGTGACGGCGTCGCTCGAGGAGACGAGCTCGACCATCTCCGCGAGGACGGCGTCCTTCGTCGTGCCGGTGAGGTCGCGGACGCGGGCGGCGTCGAGGTGGTCCTTCAGATCGATCATCGACGGCTCTCGGCGGGGGAGCCCCCGATTGTGACCGCAGGGGCCCCCCGATGCCACTTCACCGTGACAGGGGCGCGAACCCGCGGTGCAGCACGCACGCGGGCCGGCGCCCGCCGAGCCCGACGGCGACGACGTCGAGGCGGCGCGGGCGCGCCGCGAACCGCGGCGACCGGGCCAGCGCCTCCCACGCGCCGCGCAGGCGCCGCCGCTTGCGCCGGTCCACCCGGCCGAGGGCGGCCTCGGGGTCGTCCCGCGTCGCCTTCACCTCGACGAGCACGAGGGTCTCGCCGTCGAGCGCGAGGACGTCCACCACGCCGGCCCGTCGCGCCCGCGCGGGCGACGACCGCCATCGCCGCGCGAGGACCCGGTACCCGTGGGCCCGCAGGCAGGCGACCGCGGCGCGTTCCCCCCGACGGCCCAGCCGGTCCGCGTCGGCGCCGCCGCCGCGCGGCGGTGCGCCCGACGGGCGGGACCGCGCGACGCGGGCGCGCGTCGGGACCCAGGCCGCGAGCGCGAGGACGGCCCGCAGGAGACGACGGAGCGTGGCGACGGCGGGGCGTGAGCGCGGCACGGGGGACTCCTCGAGGAGTCCCGTCCGAGGGGCCGGCGCGATCCGCAGCGGGCCTCGCGGTCCGACGCACCGGGCCGCCGTCCCGAGGCCGGGTGGGGCGACGCCGGGACGGACCCTCCCCGAGGACGCGGCGACGGCGGGTCGCGCGGGAGGAAGCGGCGGCCGACGACGCGGTCGTCGGGGCTACTTCTTCTTCGCCGGCGCCTTCTTGGCGGCCGGCTTCTCCTCGGTGCGCTCGGCCTTCGGGGCCGGCACCGCGACGGCGGCGTCCGCGGCGATCTCGCCGAGGATCGCGCGCAGGCGCGTGGCCTTGCCGATGCGACCGCGCAGGTAGTAGAGCTTGCTGCGCCGGACGGCGCCGCGGCTCGACACGCGCACGCCCGCGATGCGGGGGCTGTGCATCGGGAAGATGCGCTCGACGCCCTCGCCCATCACGATGCGGCGGACGGTGAAGGTCTCGGCGAGCCCGATCCCGCGCTTGCGGATCACGCGGCCGGCGAAGACCTGGATCCGCTCCTTGTCGCCCTCCGGGATGCGGACGGACACCTCGAGGGTGTCGCCGACCAGGAAGTCGAGCGGGGCCTTGCGGAAGAAGGGCGTCTCGGCGTGCTGGATACGGGACGACATGAACGGGACTCCGAACCGTACTCGCGTGAATCCCCCCAGCGGTCACGGGGGAAGCGGCGGAAGGTACATCGCCCCGGGGGCCGAACCCACCTTTGCACGGCCCGTCGGCCGGCGGGGCCCGCGGGACCCGGGGGGTCAGCGCAGCAGGTCGGGGCGGCGTTCGCGGGTGCGGCGGAGGGCCTGTTCGTGCCGCCAGGCCGCGATGGCGGCATGGTTGCCCCCCCGGAGCACCTCCGGCACCCCCAGGCCGCGGACCTCGAGCGGGCGGGTGTAGTGCGGGTGGTCGAGGAGGCCCTCGCCGGCGCCGAACGAGTCCTGCTCGGGGCTCTGTTCGTCCCCGAGGACCCCCGGGCGCAGGCGGGCGACGGCGTCGAGAAGGACCATCGCGGCGAGCTCGCCCCCCGAGAGGACGTAGTCCCCGATGGAGACCTCCTCGGGCTTCGCCAGCTCGAGGGCCCGTTCGTCGACGCCTTCGTAGCGCCCGGACAGCAGCACGAGGCCGGGCGCGTCCGCGAGGTCGCGGACGAGGGCCTGGTCGAGGCGGCGGCCCTGCGGCGTCAGGTAGATCGTGCGGGCGCCGCGCGGATGGCGCGCCCGCGCCGCGTCGAGGGCCTGCAGCACGGGTTCGGCCATGAGCACCATCCCGGGCCCGCCGCCGAACGGTCGGTCGTCCACGACGCGGTGGCGGCCCTCGCCGAACGTGCGCAGGTCCACGAAGTCCACGCGGACGAGCCCGCGGCGGATGGCCCGCCCGAACACCGACTGCTCGAGGAGCGGGGCGAAGAGGGCCGGGAACAGGGTGACGACGGTGGCGTGCACGTGACCTCGTCCGGGCATACTCTCACGAAGCCCATGTTCACCGGCATCGTCACCCAGCGCGCCCGCGTCACGGCCGTCGTCCCCGCCCCGTCGGGGGAGGCCGGGGCGCTCCGGATCGTCGTCGAGCTGGCCGCGCCCCTCCCCGGCACCGGCCTCGGCGACAGCGTGGCGATCGACGGCTGCTGCCTCACGGTGGTCGAGATCGGGGGGGGCGCGGTCGCGGGCACCCGCCTCGCGTTCGACGCGATCCCGGAGACGTTGCGCAAGACGACGCTCGGCCGGCGACGCGTGGGCGACCTCGTCCACGTCGAGGGCGCGCTGCGGCTGGGCGACGCGCTCGGCGGGCACCTCGTGCAGGGACACGTGGACGGCGTCGGCACCGTGACCGCCGTCACCCGCCGCGGCGACGACGTCGGCCTGCGGATCGCCGTCCCGCCCGCGCTCGCGGGCAGCCAGCTGCCGAAGGGCTCGGTCACCGTGGACGGCGTCAGCCTCACGGTGGGCGAGTGCGACGACGACGCGTTCACGGTCTACCTGATCCCGCACACGCTCGCGGTGACGGGGCTCGGCGAGAAGCGGCCGGGCGACCCCGTCAACCTCGAGGCCGACGTCGTCGGCCGCTACGTCGAGCACCATGTCCGCCGCCACCTCGCGGGCGCCGCGCGCCCGACCCCGGAGACCCCGCGATGACCGCACCCGCCCGACGTCCCTCCCGCACCGGCCTCGTCGTCGCCCTCGGGCTGCTCGCGCTCGTCGCGGCCGGCTGCCGCGGCGACGCCCGGCGCGGCGGTCGCGGCGCCGCGGCCGGCGCGGACGGCGGCGCCACGGCCGACGGGGGCGTGGACGCCGCCGGCGGCACGATCTCGCTCACGAACGAAGAGCTCGCGCCGATGGACGGCTACATCCGCCGCCGCTTCTGGGTGCTCGGCGACGACGTCGAGATCGTCGCGAGCAAGGAGTACTTCATCCAGAACCTCTCGATCTCGGCGCGCATCGGCTTCGTCAAGCGCGACGACAAGGAGGGCGAGAACGAGGCGGTGAGCAAGCTCACGTTCCTCGGCAAGCCCGGCGAGGTGGACTTCAGCAACGCGCCGCGCGTCCTCGTCGGCACGGGCATCTCGGTGCTCGCGCGCCGCACGCTCACGATCCGCTTCACGCGCACGACGAGCCCCGACCTGCCGGTGCGCATCCGCATCGCCGCGAACGGGGACGCCCGCATGGGCATGGGCAACCAGGTGAGCCGCCGCGACCCGTCCATCGTCCTCGGCGCCCAGCTGCGCCGCGTGGGCGGCGCGTATGTCTTCGAGGAGCAATAGGCGTGTTCGAGGAGCCGTAGGCGCTCCGACGACCCGCGGGCGTCCTCGGGCGCCCGTCGGCGGCTCCGCGGTGCGGTAGACTCCCGCGACGCCCCCGTCGGCGTCGGGACGCGGTCGTCCTCCCGGGACCGCGAGGCCCGGTGGCCGGCGCGGCCGCCGGCGGGTGGCACGGACGCGCGGATCGGAGACCGGTGCGGTGATCCTCGAGCGGTACAGCCTCGCGTGCCTGTCGCACGCCTCGTACCTCGTCGCCGACGAGACGACGCGGCGCGCGGCCGTGATCGACCCGCAGCGCGACGTCGACCGCTACCTCGCCGACGCGGCGGCGAAGGGGCTGACGATCGCGCACGTGATCCTGACGCACTTCCACGCCGACTTCGTGTCGGGCCACCTCGAGCTCGCCGAGGCGACGGGGGCCGACGTGCGGGTGGGGGCCCGCGGGACGACCGACTACCCGTCGGTGCCCGTCCACGACGGCGACGTGCTCGACCTCGGGCCCGGCGTGCGCCTCGTCTTCCTCGAGACGCCGGGCCACACGCCGGAGTCGGTCTGCGTCCTCGGGTTCGACCGCGCGCGCGACGCCTCCGCGCCCGCGGCGGTGTTCACGGGCGACACGCTGTTCGTCGGCGACGTCGGCCGCCCCGACCTCGCGGCGACGGGCGGCGGCGGGCCCACGCCGGCCGACCTCGCCGGCGAGCTGCACCGCTCGCTGGTCGAGAAGCTCCTGCCGCTGCCCGACGCGACGGTCGTGTACCCGGCGCACGGCGCGGGCTCGTTGTGCGGCAAGGCGCTCGGCGCCGAGCCGTGCTCGCCGCTCGGCGTGCAGAAGCGGACGAACGCGGCGCTCCTCGCGCGCACGCGCGACGAGTTCGTCCGGATGGTCACGAAGGACCTGCCCGAGCTGCCCGCGTACTTCGCCCACGACGCCGCGCTCAACCGCCGGCGGCGCCCGACCTGGTCGCCCGCCGCCGCGGCCGCGGGTCGCCGCCTCGGGATCGACGAGGTGCTCGCGCACCGCGCGGCGGGGGCGACGCTCCTCGACGTGCGGCCCGCGGGCGCGTTCGCGGCCGGCCACGTCGCGGGCTCGCTGCACGTGGGGCTCGTGGGCCGGTTCGCGTCCACGGCGGGCTCGGTCCTCGACCGGCCGGCCCCGGACCGGTCCGTGCCGATCGTCGTGCTCGCGCCGCCGGGCAGGGGCCCCGAGGCGGTGCTGCGGCTCGGCCGCGTCGGCTTCGACGACGTGGTGGGGGTGCTCGACGACGTCCCGGCGGCGCTCGCCGCCCGTCCGGACGTCGCGGCGCGGCTGCCCCGCACCGGGCCCGACGTGCTCGCCGCCGCCGTCGCCGCGGGCCGCGCGCCGTGGGTCCTCGACGTGCGGTCCGCCGCCGAGTTCGCCGCGGGCCACGTCCCCGGGGCGGTGAACGTGCCGCTGACGGTGCTCCCGCGCCGCCTGTCCGAGGTCCCGCGCGACCGCGCGGTCCTCACGATGTGCGAGACGGGCTACCGTTCGTCGACGGCCGCGAGCCTGCTCCTCCGCGCGGGCCACCCCTCCGTCGCCGACGCCGACGGCGGCCACGTCGCCTACCTCGCCATGACCTCCGGCGACCTCGCCGGCGGCCTCGGCTGACAATCGAGTCCCGAACCATGCTGTCCCCGATTCCCAGACTGGCGGGTCTCACGTCGCGCGCTTTCGAGGGGACAACGTGGGTTTGCGGCGGGTGGGATGCGCGCCCCCTCTCGAGGCAAGTCTCACGACGCCCAGCGCGTCGATGTCGTCGATCGAGAGATTGCCCTCCAACTCCCATCGACGCCTGACGACACGGCCACGACGCGTAGGCGATTGCCACCCGGGGGGGGCGTCAATCGTCCGCGATTGCCGACCGGTCCCGAGCGCGGCAGCGGAGAGCGAACTGGCAGATCCGGGTGCCCCCGGGAGTCGCCGGGTAGCGAAGCCGAGTCGGCAGACGGAGTCGGCACCACGCGCGCGTCGGCGTCCGGTTCAGCCACCGGCAAGGGTCCATCGGCCGATCCGCCGAGACTCGTGGGCTGCGAACGGACTGACCACCGTGGCGGAGGAGTCCACCTATGGACGTTGAACGGGGTCTCTGCTACCAATGACCGCGTACGGTGATCGAGCGCGGTTTGCGGCCGGGGGGGCCAATGCGCTGGAACTGGGTATCTCGAGCCGTCGCAGTCCTCGCCGCGTGCACTGTGCACACGGCCCCGTCGGTCGCGGGCGATGAACCGGCGCTCGTCCCGGTGATCGATCTCTCCGCGCCGGTTGCTGCCGGTCGGCCCGAACCGGACGTCCTGGCCCGAGTTACCGCTCTCGGCGGGCGTGCGTTCGTCGTCGACCCGCGGTTCTCCCGCGCGATCGCGTCCGAGACAAACTTCAGGGCGACCCTTCCATGGTTCGACCGGGTCGTCGCGATCGAGTTCGCCACGGCCGACCGGTTCGACTCGGGCGCGAGTTGGCGCGGTCGGGTAGTCGGGGATCTCCGAGGCGATGCCGTCCTGACCACTGTTCAGCCCCTCATCCGGGACTCTGCGGTACTACCCAGCGACGAGCGGCGCTTCGACCTGATCGTCTGGTCGCCGGACGTCGGGACGCTCCAAGTTACTTCACTGCGGGGTGAGTTCGTCCTCCTGCGGAACCAGTTCCACCCGACCGCTCTCCGATGCGGTGTGCGTCGGGCCGGCGGACGCGAACTTGCCGCGGCGTCCGAGCGACGAGCCGCCTGTGGCGATACGGTCGACGTATCGGTCGCATACACCGAACAGGCAAAGAAGACCGTCCTCGACGAGACGGGCGTGGTCCTCGCCGCTCACTCGGCGGTCGCCTGCGCGAATGCGGCGCTGGAGTGGAGTGGCGTCACGTCGTTCAAGTTTCACTTGCTCGATGTCTTCGCTGTCGAGTTCACCGAGCCAGCCGAGGGCATCGGCGCGCTCCTTGAGGGTGCGATCCGCGGCCAGGGCGAGTATCGGGTCCTCCATGACAGGCGCGGCAACGCAGACCTCCTCTCCGTGTTCGTCGAGGATCAGCGCATGGCGGCCGGATGGGCGCAGTTCATCGCTGACCCACGGTCGAGTCGCGGAGACGATGCACTCTCGGTGGTCAACGTCAGCGCCGCCGCGCCCATGCTGACGCTCGCGCACGAACTTGGTCACAATCTCGGATGCGATCACGATGTCGCCCGCTGCAAGTGCTGTGGCTCGAGTGGATGCGATCGGCATGGATTCCGATTCCAGCTTGGGCCGAACGACGAGCGGATCACCGTGATGGCGGAGGGTGCTACCCTCGACGCCGGTTCGTCGTTCACGAATCGAGTCCCGAGGTACTCCGCGCCGCTTCCATATCTAGGCGGCCCGCTCCATGGAGAGTCCTGCTGCGCCAATAACGCACGCGTGCTTCAGGCGGTCGGCTGCTTCGCGGCGGGATTTCGAGGTCGTGGCAACCGATGACGTGTGGTGCGGTCGTCGGGGTCGCCAAGAGTGAGTCTGCACCGTGTCTCAGGACCAGAAGGAGGTGACTCTCGTGAACGCCAAGATCCTGCTTGCGATCGTCGGGTTCAGCGCAGTGCTCTCGCTCGGCGCGTGCAACTCATCGCATCAATGCTGCTGTCGCCAGGGATCTGCGCCGACGGGCGGTGCGCCGTCGTTCGGGGAGGCGACTCGGGACGGTCGTCCGGACCCACTGCCGTTCCAACTCTTCAGGCTCGAGAACGATGATGAGGACGAGTACATCGAGATGGAAGAGACGATTGTCAACCGGTGCGACGACGTCGACTGTTCGAATCCAGCGGCCTACTCCCCGACGGCTGACATTCCCCCGAACAGCGCGGCTCCCCAGGACGTAATCCCCGTCGCGAAGGTCCCCACTCTCGCCTTCCGGTTGCAGATGAAGGCCGGAAACCACCCGGTTCGACTCAGCGAGGTGCTTTCCTGCGGGACGCAGACGTTCTTGAGGCGAGTCCACGCGACCTACTACAACAACGGATGGGAGGACGCGGTCGCCGATGAGCATAACGGACGCTACCGCGTGCGCGTCCGCATGTACTACGGGATCCAGTCGAACATCAGTTGCTTCGACACGGACGTCTACCTGTCACTGGAGAAGTAGCGGGCGCGGTGCCACGGTCAATGTTCAGGGCGCGGCCCGGCGAACCCATCGGTCCTCCGATTCATGGGGCGCGGGCCACGCCCGGAACACCGAACAGGACCCAGGAGGCCCACAATCGCGGTCGTGCTGCGGGTACGTTCGTCCCTCTCTGGGCGCGGCGGAGCGACTCCGCTACGCCCACACCGGAGCGAAACTCGCGGTAGAACTGCTCCATCGTGTTCGGGGCGGTCGAGTCGTTGATCTTCCACAGCGAGGCAACGATCCGGGGAGTGCCCGCGTAGAAGAACGCCCGCACGAGACCCGAGAGCCCTTCACCACGGTCGTGGCGGTCGGATGCGGTGTCGCATGCCGAGAGCACGATGAGGTCGGAGCGGATGCGCAGGCGGAAGATCTCTGCCGCGTCGAGTAGCCCATCGTCGGCCGCGGTGGGGGTAAGAGCCAGGACCGACCGCGCCGGGTGCTGTCGATCTACGATACCGTGACATCCGAAGTGCACGACCGAGAAGCGAGTCGTCGCGTGCCGTGCCAGGGTGTCTCGGAGTGCAGGCACCGTAGCTCCGTCGCCCTGCAGGACGATGTCCGCCGCGTCCCGCCGGACGATGGGGATCTCCTTGAGCGTCCCCGGCAACGCGGCCAACGGCGAGGTCATGTTCCGGGCGGCGGCAAGGCGCTCCGGGACGAGGGCGGCATACGATGGGTTCGCGAGGATCAGTGCCTTGGTGCCCCGGATGATCCGGTCTGCCATCAGTGCGTCGTAGACGGAACCGGATGGCTCGAATGCGTATGCTCGCGTGTCGTCGAGGAGGAGAAACGGAACGTACGCCGTCAACTCGTCGGGGCAGATGAGAAGCGTACGCGTCGACCTGGGGATCGCCAGCGGATCGAGCAGCTTCCTGCGAAGCGATAGCGCCGCAGCCGATGGATCGACCGTGTCGTCATCGGGGTGGAAGGCGTCCAGTTCCGCACGAAGTGAGTTCAGGTCTTCGAGTCTGTGGGCTGTCGCGGTCGACTTGGAGATCACCAGCGCGTATTGCCGTCGCCGGCCCGACGCGTAGTAGACGAACTGCTCGTCGGGTGCAAGGCGCGCCTGGATCGCCGAGATGTCGGACGTGCGTGGCGTCAGGAGGCCGGCGAGCGTGTCCAGCTCGAGGGATGCGAGGAACTCCTGCCAGACCAAGGCCGCCTGCGCCAGGTTCGTCTCGTACGTTCGGCGCAGCTCGTCTCGCGTCTCTCTCGTGTTGCCTCCGCCGAACGCGGAGCGCAGTCGAGCGAGAGCCTCGATCGCGGCGGTTCGGAGCGCGTCTTCCCTGGCTCGGATGTCGGTCGGCATCACGACCTGGCGGAGTCGCTCGCGTCCGCCCATCGCCTTGAGCAGGCGATGTCCGCGAACCGCCTCGATCAGTTGCTGCATCGCCGCCTTGTCCTGCAAGTCGAACGCTGCGTCGATCGCGGACTCGAATGCATCCACGATGCGGGAGTCCGAGCCAACGCCTCCGGACTGCGGCAGTTCGGCATAGTACCGTCGCTGCGCGTCCACGAGGGCGAGCGCGGCAGCGACGGCTTCTCTCGCGCGGCCTGCGCCTGAATGGGCCTCCACGAGCCCGGCCATCGCGGATACGCGGATCAGGTAAGCGTCGAGTCGTTCTGCCTCAGAGAGCGCGCGTTGGAAGTGCTCCGCTGCCTTGACGAAGTCATGGGCGCGGATGCAGGCTCTGCCGATCCCCTCGAGGGCGCAGGCCGCGCCGACCGGGAGGTTCCGATCGACGAACTTGCCGAGAACGCCCTGATGGGCCGCCTGCGCCTCCGTCGGGTCGCCGACGTCCGAGAGGACCTGCGCACGGTTCTCGTCCGCCCAGAGGGCATTCAGGGTATCGCCGGACTTGGCGAACGCGTCTCGTGCGTCCTCCAGCAGCTGGAGCGCCGCGGCGGACTCGCCCTGCTCGTGTTCCCACAGGGCGAGATTGCCCTTGGCGCTGGCCACGCCCTGCGCATCCTTCAGCGCTTCCATCCGGGCGAGCGCGCGCGTGTACCACGTCCGTGCCGTGCGCCTGTCGGACATCGCCCAGTGCAGGTTCCCCAGTCGCAGGAGGCACTCGGCGAGAGCCGTCGACTCGGGCGCGAGCGTCTCCAGTTCCGCGAGCGCCCGGCTCTGCTCATGCAGTGACTCGCTGAAGGAGCCCGCCAGCGCGAGCACAGCGGCCCGGGCAGAGCGGGCGGATGCGGCTTGGACGGGGCGGTTCAGGGCGCGGAATCCGGCGATGGCGGCCTCGAACTCGCGCTGCGCCCGAGGGAGGTCTCCGGCGTTGGCCGCGACGTGCCCCAGATTGAGTCGCGTCCGAGTCCGCGCAAGCGGAGTTCCTCGGACCTCCTGTCTGGAGAGCAGTTCCTCGAGCAGTCTTCGCGCGGTGTCGCAGAAGCCGGCAGCGAGCGCGACGCCGGGCGCTTCCGCCATCGTGCTCGCTTCGATCTCGAGACAGTCGAGCGCCAGCGCGAGTCGCGTCGCGTGCTGGTAGGTGTTCAAAGCGGGCGTCGTCGATCCGGTTCGAGCGAGCGCCCTTGCCAACGCCCAGTAGCACCGCAACTCCAGGACGGTGCCTGCAGGCGGCGAGACGTCCCCCTGGAACCACGACGGCAGTCCGTCGATCGGCTCCTTCACCGCGTCGAGCGCCTGAAGACGGGCGCGGACGGTGGGTGCAGTCGCCGCCGGACGATCGGTTCCGAGATATGCGAGCACGCGGGTTCCGCACTCCTTGGGGAGCGCGGCGCCGAACGCCCGGGCCGCGGCCATGTCACCGAGCGCTTCCAGTTCGTCAATGACAAGCCACACGTCGCGCTCGGCTTCCGTCGCGAGCACGGCCAGTTTCGCCGCGTTCATCTCGGACGCGGCCCGCACGACCTGCGCCGCGATCTCGGGCGCCGACCGTCTCGCGACTCGAAGACCGGGAGCCGCCTGCGGTGGAGGGACCGGGGCGTTCGGCGGAGCGGCAGGACCGGGGGGGTCATCTGCCGTCGCGACGGCCGGCGGCACTCCTTGGCTTCCGAGCGTCGCGATCACCAGCAGGACCGACCATCGGCTCCAGCTCATGTCTGTCCCCCGCGGTGCGGGTGGATCATACAGGTTTCCGCGTGGGATGTCGGGCGGGAGACGCGATGGCGCGGCGCTCGAGCCGATCGGCCGAGGGACCGACACGACGCGCGCGCGCGTCAGGTGCTCCCCATCGTCACGGTGAGCTTCTGCTTCTTGCCCTTGCGCTCGATCGTGAGCTCGAGCTTGTCGCCGGGCTTCGACTTCGAGAGGAACTCGTTGAAGGCGTTCGCGTCCTTCAGCGGCGCCCCGGACCACTCGAGGAGGCGGTCGCCCTCCTTCACGCCCGCCTTCTTCGCGGGGCTCTTGTCGTCGACGTGGGAGACCACGAGGCCGTCGGGCTTCGGGTCCACCGAGAGGCCGAGCCAGGGCCCGACCTCGAAGCCGCCCGCGTCGCACTTCGTGAAGGCGGGGCGCGTCGGGCAGGTCGCGACCTCGAGGGCGACGGCGGCCGCGAGGCGCGCGACCTTCGCGTGGCCGTCGTAGTTGAGCGTGTTCCAGTCGTCGCTCGGACGGTGGTAGTCGCCGTGGAGGCCGGTGAAGAAGAAGAGGACCGGCACGTCCTTCCCGTAGAAGGACTCGTGGTCGCTCGGCGCCTTGCCGCCGGGCCAGAGCTTGAGCGTGAGGCGCGGGCCCGCCTTGTTGAGCCGCTCGAGCGCGTCGGGCCAGAGCGGCGACGTGCCCGTGCCGCCGACGTAGAGGCGTTCGTCGAGGCGACCGACCATGTCGAGGTTGAGCATCGCGACCGTGTCGGCGAGCGGGACGAGCGGCGCCTCGACGTACTTCTTGCTGCCGAGCAGCCCGAGCTCCTCGCCGGAGAACCCGAGGAAGAGCACGCGGCGCGACAGCTCGGCCCGGCGCGCCGTCAGCCAGCCCGCCACCTCGAGCATCGCCGCGGTGCCCGACGCGTTGTCGTCGGCGCCGTTGTGGATCTTGCCGTCGGCCGCCGCGCCCGCGAGCGACCCGAAGCGGCCGCGGCCGACGTGGTCGTAGTGGGCGCCGACGACGACGGTCTCCTTCGGCTCGCCCGCCGCCGGGCCCGCGGCGCCGGCGGCGTCGGCGGTCACGGTCCGCTCGGGCACGAGCAGCGCCGCCACGTTGCGCACCTTGCGGACCTCGGGCTCGAGCGCGCAGTGGACGCGCACGGTGACGCCGTCGAGGGCCTCGCTCTTCGGCATCAGCTTGCCGTCGAGCTGGGCCTGGCGCTTGGCGAGCGGCAGCCCCAGCGCGTCGGACAGCCGCGCGCCGGCGCCCTTCCAGACCACCTGCACGACCGGCAGCTTGCCCGCCTGCCCGCCGCCCGCGGGCTTGAGGTCGTCCTTCTCCTTCGTCGTCGACGACGCGGGGTCGTTGACGATGACGAGCGCCACCGCGCCCGCGGCGGCCGCCGCGTCGGCCTTCGCCTGGAACGACGCGAACTTCTCGAGGGCCTGCGGCGTCGCGAACGGGCTCTTCTTGTCCTCCCACGCCGGCGCGCGCCGCAGCACCACGACGACGCGCCCCTTCGCGTCGAGGTCGGCGTAGTCGTCGTACCCGTGCTCCGGCGCGCGGATGCCGTAGCCCGCGAACACCGCGTCGGCCGTCACGTCGCCGGGCCCCGACACGTCGGCGGGGGCGAACTCCTCGGCCAGGCGGAACGCGACCGGCTTGCCCCCCTTGCCGGTCACGGTCAACGTCGTCGCCGGCAGCACCTTCACGCCGCGCGGGATCGTGAACTGCTGGAAGAACGTGCCGCCGTCGCCCGCCGGCCGCAGCCCGAGGCGGCCGAACTCGGCCGCGAGCCACTCCGACGCGGCGTCGCACCCGGGCTCGCCCGACTCGCGCCCCTCCATCGCGTCGTCGGCGAGCGCCTTCACCCACGCGGAGAGCTCGGCCTTCGTGATCTCGGGGTCGTGTTCGGCGGGCGGCGGCGGCGTCGCGGACGCGGGCGCGCCCGCGAGGACCACGGCGAGGAGGGCGAGGGCCGCCACGGCGGAGGCGACGGCGCGCGGGGGCGGACGGAGGGCCACGGGCCGCGATCCTACGCGGGAGACCGCGAGGTCCGCTGCGTCCCGCGCCCGCGGGGCCCCGCCGAGGGGCGGCGCGAGCGGCGCGCGGGCCCGTGCCGGAGCTAGGGCCCCCGGCGTCCCCGGGCGTAGCATCCCCGCTCCCCCCGGAGGTGACCGTGAAGCTCCACGAGTTCCAGGCGAAGGCCCTCTTCCGCGAGGCCGGGCTCCCCGTCCCGCGGGGCCGCTCCGCCGCCACGGCCGACGACGCCGCCGCCGCGTTCACCGAGCTCGGCGCCGCCCTCGGCGTCGTCAAGGCCCAGATCCACGCCGGCGGCCGCGGCAAGGCCGGCGGCGTCAAGCTCGTCCGCTCGGCCGACGAGGCCAAGGGCGTCGCGACGGCGCTGCTCGGCAAGCCCCTCGTCACGAAGCAGACGGGCCCCGGCGGCACGATCGTGCGCCGGCTCCTCGTCGAGGAGGGCCTGCCCCTCGACAAGGAGTTCTACGCCGCGGTCCTGCTCGACCGCCGGCTCGAGACGCCCATCCTCATGGCGTCGAGCCAGGGCGGCATGGAGATCGAGGAGGTCGCCGAGAAGGACCCGAACGCGATCGTCCGCGAGACGATCGACGCCCGGGCGGGCCTCCACGGGTTCCAGGCGCGCCGCATGGCGTTCCGCCTCGGCTTCCCGAAGGCCCTCGTGAACAAGGCCGCGGCGGTCCTCCAGGGCCTCGTGCGCGTGTTCCTCGACCGCGACGCGTCGCTCGTCGAGGTGAACCCGCTCGTCACGACGAAGGACGGCCGCGTGGTCTGCCTCGACGGCAAGGTCGTCATCGACGACAACGCGCTCTACCGCCAGGCGGCCGTCGCCGGCATGCGCGACGTCGACGAGGAGGACCCGACGGAGCGTCGCGCGAAGGACGCCGGGCTCTCCTACATCAAGCTCGACGGCAACATCGGCTGCCTCGTGAACGGCGCGGGCCTCGCGATGGCGACCATGGACCTCGTGAAGCTCCACGGCGGCGAGCCGGCGAACTTCCTCGACGTCGGCGGCGGCGCCACGACCGAGCAGGTCACCAACGCGTTCCAGATCATCCTCGAGGACCCCGCGGTCAAGGGGATCCTCGTCAACATCTTCGGCGGCATCCTCCGCTGCGACGTGCTCGCCGAGGGCGTCGTCGCGGCGACGAAGGCCGTGGGCCTCAAGGTGCCGCTCGTCGTGCGCCTCGAGGGCACGAACGTCGAGAAGGGCCGCGAGATCCTGCGGACCAGCGGGCTCGCGATCGTCCCCGCCACCGACCTGACCGACGCCGCGAAGAAGATCGTGGAGGCCGTCTCGTGAGCATCCTCGTCGGCAAGCAGACCCGTCTCCTCTGCCAGGGCATCACCGGCGACGCCGGCACGCGCCACTCCCTCGCCTGCCGCGAGTACGGCACGAAGCTCGTCGGCGGCGTCACGCCCGGTCGCGGCGGCTCGGACGTCCAGGGCATCCCGGTGTTCGACACCGTCGCCGACGCCGTCGCGGCCACGCAGGCGAACGCCACGATGATCTTCGTCCCGCCGCCCTTCGCGGCGGACGCCGTCGTCGAGGCCGCCGAGGCCGGCATCCCGCTCATCGTCTGCATCACCGAGGGCATCCCGGCCCTCGACGAGGTGCGGATGAAGGAGGCGGTCACGCGCGCGGGCGCGCGCCTGATCGGCCCGAACTGCCCCGGCGTCATCACGCCGGGCGCGTGCAAGGTCGGCATCATGCCGGGCTACATCCACAAGCCCGGCAAGGTCGGCCTCGTCTCGCGCTCGGGCACGCTGACGTACGAGGCGGTCTGGCAGCTCTCGAACCGCGGGCTCGGCCAGAGCACGTGCGTCGGCATCGGCGGCGACCCCGTGATCGGGACCACGTTCCTCGACACGCTGAAGCTCTTCAACGCCGACCCGGGCACCGAAGCGATCATGATGATCGGCGAGATCGGCGGCACGGCGGAGGAGGAGGCGGCGGCCTACGTGAAGGCCGAGGTCAAGAAGCCCGTCGCCGGCTTCATCGCCGGCGCGACGGCGCCCCCGGGCCGTCGTATGGGCCACGCCGGCGCGATCATCAGCGGCGGCAAGGGCACGGCGGCCGAGAAGAAGGCGGCGCTCCGCGCGGCCGGCATCCTCGTCGCGGACAGCCCGGCCGACATGGGCGCCACCATGGCGGCGGCGATCGCGAAGAAGGGCAAGAAGACGTCCGTCGTCGTCGCGAAGCCGGCCCCCGCGAAGAAGGCGGCCGCGAAGCCCGCGCCGGCGAAGAAGGCGGCGGCGAAGCCCGCACCCGCGAAGAAGGCCCCCGCGAAGCCGCCGGCCGCGAAGGCGGCGCCGGCGAAGAAGCCGGTCGCGAAGGCCAAGAAGCGCTGACGGGACGGCGGAGGTCCTCCCGGACGCGAGGCCCGGCGCGCGCCGGGCCTCGCGGTCCCGGACCCTCGACCGCCCGCCGCGCGGCGCCGTGCGCCCCGCGGGGCGCGGTCCCGCCGGCGGCGCGCGCGGACGGGCCGCCCGGCCGCGGGCGGTATCCGTTCCGCGGGCGCCTGCCTCTGCGTCTCCGTGACGGACCGGCGGGGGCCGGCCGCCGCGCGGAGCCCGTCCGTCCGATGCCGTCGTCGCGTTCCCGGCCGCCCGTGCGCCGTGGCCCGTGCCGGGCTCGGGGGGGAGCGGGTATCCTCCCGGCCACGATGTCGGAACGTCTCGCGACCCTCGAGGCCCTGGTGGCCGCCGACCCGGCGGACCTGCTCGGGCACTACCTGCTCGGGCAGGAGTACCTCGCCGCGGGACGGCCGGAGGACGCGGCCCGCGAGCTGTCGCTCTACTGCGACCGGTTCGCGGGCGACAAGGGGGCCGCCTGCCTGACCCTCGCGCAGGCGCGCGCGGCGCTCGGCGACGTGGGGGGCGCGCGCGCCGCCCTCGACGCCGGGGTCGCGAACGCGACCGCGCACCGACACCGCCAGCTCGTCGAGGCCCTCGAAGCCGAGCGGCTGCGCCTCGAGGAAGCCCCATGAGCGACGCGTCCCCGTCCGAGCCGTCCCGTGCGTCCGCGGAGGGCCTCGCGGCCCTGCCGGGGCCGCGGCGGCTGGTGCTCGGCGCGTTCCTGACGCTGCTGCTCGCGTTCTACGGCGCCGCGCAGCTCCAGCTGATCGTGACGGCCGGCGGCGGCTCGCTGCCCGGGCCCGACGCGGTGCTCGTCCGCTATCACGGCGACCCGCTGAAGTCGCGGCTGCATCTCGCGCTCGACCCGGCGCGCGCCGAGACCGACCCGCGGCGCATGTACACGTTCCTCGGCGAGACCGAGGACGACCGCGTCGCCGCGCACCGGCTCCTCCTCGGCTGGGTCGAGGCCGGCGCGCCGCGGGCGCGGTGGGCCGAGGTCGCGCCGGTGCTGACGGGCGCCAAGACGTGCGGCGGCTGCCACGCGCGCGGCGTGGACGAGGGCGGCCTGGCGCGGGTGAAGGCCGACCTGCCCTTCGAGACGTACGAGGACGTGCTGCCCTCGACGGCGCGCGGCGCCGGGATGCCGCTCGCCGAACTGACGACGACGACGCACAACCACCTGTTCGGGTTCGCGGTGCTCGCGGCGCTCGTCGGGTGGGTCTTCACGGGGACGCGGTGGCGCGGGCCGGTGGCGGTCCTGCTGCCGCTGACCGCGTTCGCCGGGATCGTGCTCGACGTCGGCGGCTGGTGGCTCACGCGGTCGTTCGGCAGCCCGTTCCAGTGGAGCGTGATGCTCGGCGGCGCGCTCTTCGGCGCGGGCGTGATGGGCATGGTCGTGCTCTCGCTCGACGAGGTCGCGTGCGGCGGCGCGCTCGCGCGGCTCCTGCGCCCGGTCCTCGCCGCGATGCGGCTCGCCCGCCGGGACGCCTGACCCTTTGGAGCCCATGCCGACGGCCTCCCTGCTGCGCCCGGCGATCCTCTCGCTGCGGCGGGCCTGCTCGCCGGGAAGCCCGTCGACGCCCCTGAAGAGGGGTCAGGAACCCGCCTCCGGGCGTTCCCGGCTGCGCTTGCCCGCCTCGCCTCGGTCTCGCCGGGCTCGCGACGGGCACCATCGGCCCGGGCTCCGGCCCGCGCGCCGCCGCGCCCGGGCGACGCTCGCCGCCGCGGCGGCGGTCCTCCTCGGCGCGCTCGCGCAGGTCGGCCGCGCCGGCGATCCGCCGATCGCGGCGCCGGAGGCCGACCTCGGGTTCTACGTCGTGAACGTCGCGCCGGTGCTCGACGCGAAGTGCGCGTCGTGCCACCGCGCCGCGGGCGCGGGCGCGTTCCGGCTGGGCGTGCCGCAGCCCGAGAAACGCGCCGACCTCGCGCGCCGCGAGGCGGAGCTGGCGTCGATCCGCCGGCTGCTCGACCCCGAGGCGCCGTGGCGCAGCCGGTTCCTGCTGAAGCTCGTCGACGAGGCCGAGGGCGGCCTGCCGCACGCCGGCGGCGTCTTCTTCCGGACCGACGACGACGGCTACGACGTGCTGCTCGACTTCGCGGCGGGCGCGACGGTGCGGAACCTCCCGCCGGAGCCCGAGCCGGGCAAGGACCGGCGCGGCGAGCCCGGCGTCGAGGCGCGGTTCGACGGCGGCGCGTCGTACGACCGCGACGACGACCCGCTCGTCTACCGGTGGGAGCTCTTCGCGCGGCCGCCGGGCTCGAAGGCGGTCCTGACGGAGCGGAGCGAGAAGACGACCGGCCTGCGCCCCGACCTCGGCGGGACGTACGTGCTGCGGCTCCGCGTGTTCGACGGGAAGGTGTGGAGCGGCGCGAAGCCGGTGGTGCTCGAGGTGCTCGAGCGCACCGGGCCGACGACGCCGGACGCCGTCGAGCCCTCGGGCCTCGCGGCGCTCGACGCGGCCGCGCTCCGCCGCGTCCGGTCGGTCTACGGCGACGTCCTCGGCCGGCCGCCGACGCCGCCCGAGGCGCTGCTCCACGCGAAGAAGCCCGCCCGCGAGGTCGCGACGATCCTCCTCGCGACCCTCGAGGCCGGGCGCGCGTGGGTCGAGGACGCCGCGTACCGTCTCGGCCTCGTGGGGGACGCCGAGCCGCTCTCGCCCGCGGTCCACGAGCTGCCGTTCCGCCTGGCCGCGGGCGAGCTGACGCCGGCGCAGGCCGAGGCCGCGCTCGCGCTGGACCCGGCGTTCCTCCGCGCGCACCCGCCGGGCGAGGCCCTCGCCCGCGCGGTCGCGACGCGGCTCTTCGAGCGCGCGGTGGGGCCCGACGACCTCCACGTCGGGCGCGACCCCACGGCGCTCGCGGGGATGCTCTCGGGCCAGGCGTTCGCGACCGTCGCCGCGCGGCGGTTCGCGCGCCGCTTCCTCGCCGAGGCCGACGCGGCGGCGCTCCCGGATGCGCGCTCGGGCGACGACACCGTCACGCTCGCGAAGGCGCTCGTGGGGTCGGAGGCGTGGGCGGGGGCACGCGAGGCCCGACGGCCGGCGACCGACCTCGGGTTCGTCCGCGCGGCGTTCGCCGACCTCCTCGGGCGCCGGCCGACGACGGGCGAGGCCGCCGCGCTCGCCCGCGCGAGCGCGGTGCTCCCCGGGAGCGGGGCGGGACGCGCGGTCGTCGTGACGGCGCTCCTCGACAGCGGCGAGGTGCCGTTGCCGCTGCTGGTCGACCTGCCGCAGCCCGAGGCGTGGCTCGCCGACCGCTTCCTGCGCACGCTCGGCCGCGCGCCGACCGCCGAGGAGGCGAAGGTCTACCGCGCCGCGCTCCTCGACCCCGCGGGCGGCCCGCACCTCGTGCTGCGGGCGCTCCTCACCAGCGCGGAGTACGCGTCGCGATGAGCCGCCGCCCGCCCCTCCGCGCCGTCGCCCTCGCCGCGGGCCTCGCGGCCCTCGTCGCCGCGCGGGTCGGCGGCGCGCCGGGTCGCGGCGAGGCCGCGGCCGCGCCGGCCCGCGCGCGACCCGAGCACGTCGTGCTCGTCGTGCTGGGCGGCGGCGTGCGCACCGAGGAGATGCTCGGCCGCCCGGACCTGATGCCCACCGTGCGCGAGATCGGCCGCGCGGGGGTCGTGAGCGACGGCTGGGAGGCGGGGGGCGCCGACCCCGTCGACGCGACGGAGGCGATCCTCACCGGCCGCGACGTGCCCGCGACGACGCCGAACCCGACGCGCCCGTCGTGGCCCACGGTCCTCGAGTACGCCCGCAAGGGGACGCCGGACCCGCGCGCGGTGTGGTTCGCGTCGTACGCCGACGGCGAGGCCCTCGACCTCGCGGCGAGCGGCCACGCGGACTTCGGCGCCGCGGCGGCGCCGTCGGTCGCGGTGGGGGACGGCCCGTTCGGCGAGCCCATGAAGGGGCTCTTCGCGCGGTTCGGGCGGCCCAACCCGACGCCGGCGCGCGCGTTGGCCCTCCTCGACGCGATGCGCGACGCCACCGCCGCCGCGCGGCGCGGCGCGCCGGCGGTGCCGGCGGCCGCCGCGGCCGAGGAGCGCCGCCTCGAGCGCGCGTTGCTCGAGGAGGTGGACCGGCGCGCGACGGGCCTCTCGGGCCCCGCGGGCCTCGACGCGCGCGCGCTGCGGGCGGGCCTCGCGGTCCTGAAGGTGTTCCGCCCCCGCCTGCTGGTGGTGCGGCTCGGGCAGGCCGACGTGGCGATGAAGGACCTCTACGGCTACTGGGACGTGCTCAAGCGCGACGACGCCGAGCTGGCCCGGCTGCGGCGGGAGATCGCGGCCGACCCCGCGCTCGCGACGACGACGACGCTGATCGTGGTCGCCGACCTCGGGCGCGACGCGGCCCAGAACGCCGCGGGCGGGTTCTCGCGCGGCGACGGGTCGGCGTCGCAGCGGACCGTCGCCCTGGTCGCGGAGGGGGCCGGCGTGCGGGCGGGCGCGGTCGCGCGCGCCCCGCGGGCCACGCGCGACCTCTGCCCCACGATCGGCCGGCTGCTCGGCGTGCCGACGCCGTTCGCCGAGGGCCGCGTGCGCGACGACCTGTTCGTCGTCGAGTGACGCGGCCGCGGCGCGCGGCCCGGGACGTCACGCGACGGGCGCGGGCGACCGGAGGGCGACGGGGGCGTCGCGCGGGGCGCGCTACTTCGGCAGCGGGAGCGCGGCGATGCCGTTCCCCGCGGCGGGCGCGATCACGACGTTGTCGGTGACGGCGGGGCCGATGCGGGCGGTGCCCTCGAGCGGCGCGTCCACGATGACCGCGTCCTTCGCCGCGTCGTAGACCCAGAGGCGGCCGTCGGCCAGGGCCGCGACCACGCGGTCGCCGGCCGCGACGAGGCCCTCGCGGGCGGGGGAGCCCGTCTCGCGGACGCCCTTCGGCGAGCCGTCGGCGACCTTGAGGAGGACGACGCGCCCGTTGCGCTCCGCGACGGCGACGACGCCCGCCGCGACGGCGGGGTTGCCGACCACGTCGCCGAGGCCCGGGCGGGTCCACGCGACGGACTGGTCGGCGCCGCCGACCGCGTGCAGCGCGCCGTCCTCGGTGAGGGCGTACACGCGCTGGGCGTCGCTCGCGAGGCCGACGACGGCGGTGCGGCCGCCCGGGCGCACGGTGCACACGAGCAGCGACGACGCGTCGACGCGCGTGATGCCGCCGGTCGCGTCGCCGATCCAGAACGCGCCCAGGGCCGAGAGGACGCCCGCCGTGGTGGGGGCCGGGAGCGGGATGTACGTCGGGTTGTCGCCGTCGGTGAAGACGGCGAGGGACGCGTCCATCGCGAACGCCACGCGGTTGCCGCTGGCCGCGGCGTCGCCCACGGGGCGCTCCTTCAGCTGGAACGGCGGCAGCGCGCCGCCGGTGGACATCGCGATGCGCGCCACGCGGCCGTCGAGCAGCGGGACGAGGAGCTGGTCGCCGGCGAGCGCGGCGCGGCCGCGGACGCCCTCGACGCAGCGGGTCTCGACCGTCCAGCGCACGGTGCCGGACGTCGCGTCGCGGCACTCGAGGCGGCCGGCGCGGGTCGCGACGACGACGCCCTCGGCGCTCGCGAAGACCGGCGCCTCGACGGTGCCGGGCAGCGCGGCGGCCCAGCGGCGCGCCGGGATCAGGCGGACCGCGAGGTCGGCGCGGGGCCGCTCGGCGGACGTGTCGAGGACGACGGACGCGGGCTCGTAGCCCTCGGCGCTCACGGAGAGCGTGGCGGAGGCGCCCCAGCCGTACCGGACGACCATGGTGCCGCTGCCGTCGCCGTCGACCGCCTTGCCGTTCACCGAGACCTTCGCCGAGGGCGGGACGCACTCGACGCGGAGGGGGATCGTGAACACGTCGTCGAAGCGGACCTGCGGGAACTGGCGCACGAGGCGGGCGTACTGGGCCGACGCCCCGGCGAGGTTGCCGGTGCGCTCGGCCTCGAGGGCCGACGCGAGGCCCTCGTCGATGGACTTCGCCATGGACTCGCGCATCGCGAGGAACTCGGTCACGCCGCGCTTCTCGAGGCCGTCGAGGAGCGGGCGGAGCGACGGGTCCTTCTCGGTCGCGAGGACCAGCTCGCGCAGGCGGTTGAGCTCGGCGCGCGCCGCGGCGAGGTCGCCGCGGGCGAGGCGGCGCGCCCCGTCCGTGCGGGCGGTCTCGTAGACGTCGAGCACGCGCAGGCGGTGGTGCTCGCGGGCGAGCTTGCTCACGTCGTCGAGGCGGTTGCCGATGGCGCGGGTCGCGGCCGCGACGTCCACCTCGAGCCCGCGGACCTCGTCCGGGAGGGTGGTGGGGACGGCGCCGCCCTCGATCATCGCGGTGAGCCGCCGCGCGGCCTCGCCGGCCCGGGAGGCCTGCGCCGACCACGACGCGTCCATCGCGGCGCGGGCGCGCTCGAGCGCCTCGCCGAGGACGGTGACGTTCTGGACCGGGTGCTGCGCGAGGTTCGCGATCGCGTCGAGCGCGTCGCGGCGCAGCTGCGCGTCGCGGCGCAGCGTCGTCACGGCCTCGAGCAGCGCGTTGCCGACCTTCTCGGCCGCGACCCGGCGGGCGGCGGGCCCGTCCACGCCGCTGCCGCGCAGGGCGGAGATCAGCGCCTCCGTCTCGGCGACGGCGTCGGTGCGCGGCCAGCGGGGGAACGCCGCCGCGGCCTTCTCGGCCGCCGCCAGGACCGTCGCGGTCGACTTCGCCGTCGTGGCCGGCGACGTGCCCGGCGCGGGCGTCGTCGGCGTCCAGCGCTGGCGCAGGGAGGAGGCCTCGCGGGCCTCCGGCGAGTCGCCGTGGTCGGTCTGGATGCGCTCGAGCAGCTCCATGGCGCGCGAGAGCTCGCCCTTCTCGGCGGCCGTCTGCGCCTCCGTGAGGAGCGCGGCCGGCGAGGCGGGCCACAGGACGAAGCCCACGCCCGCGAGCACCACCGCCAGCGCGGCCGTGATCGTCAGGATGCGCTTGCTGCGCTCGGGCGCGTCCAGCATGCGCTGGAAGCGCGTCAGCAGCTCGGTCTCCTCGGGGGCGAGGTGCGCGAGCGTGCTCCGCGCGTACGTCGCGGCCTCGCGCTCGAGCCGGCGGGTGCACCGCTTCGGCAGCGAGTCCGCGAGGTGCCCGAACTCGACGACGGCGTCGTCGCGCCGGCCGGCGCGCGTCAGCGCCTTCGTGCGCAGGAGCCGCGCCTCGACGTCGTCGGGGCGGAGCGCGAGCAGCTCGCCGAGGATGTCGGCCGCGTGGGGCGCGTCGTCGGCGTCGAGGTCGGCGGACGCCACGGTGCGGGTCGAGCGCGCGAACTCGTCGAGGTCGCCCATGGCCCGCGCCGCCTGGCGCTTGCCGTCGAGCGCGTCGCGGTCGCCGGGCCGCTTCTTCGCGAGCTGCTCGAAGGCCTCGTGGGCCTCCGCCGGGCGGTTCGCCCGCAGGTGGAGGTGCCCGAGGGCGCGCAGCGCGACCGTCTCGTCCTCCGTGCTCGAGGTGCGGCCGGCCAGCGCCAGCGCGGCCTCGACGGGCGCCGGGTCGTCGGGCGCCGTCGCCTGCCACTGGCGCAGCAGGGCCGCCGCGGCGCGGACGTCGCCGGCGGCCTCGCGGGCGGCCGACGCCGCGGCGAGCTCCTCGCCGGTCGGGACGCGCGCCGCGCCCCCGTCGACGAGGGCGGCCGCGGCCTTGCGGGCCTCGAACAGCGTGATGCCGGCCTCGAGCGCGATCTCGTCGAGCAGGCGCTGCCCGTCGAGGCGCGCGTGCACGACCGTCGGCGTCCCGGCGAGCCGCCGGAGGCTGCCGTCCGCGGGCATCAGCAGCAGCGCGTTCGCGCCGATGCGGCCCGTCAGCTGCGCGTGCTCGTCGAGCCGCTGCGCGGCGCGGAGCAGGAGCCCGCTCGGGTCGAGCGACACCTCGGCCACGCGGCCCGGCGAACGCGCGGGCTCGGCGCCCTCGTCGAACACGAAGTCGCCCTCGTTCCACGCGAGCACGTCGAGGACCGCGTCCTCCGCCGCCTCGCCGAGGAGCGCGTCGAACGGCTGCCGGTCGATGGACCCGCCGATGAGCAGCGTCTCGAGCACCGAGCCGTCGCCGCCCTTCCCCGCGAGCCGCCGCGCGCGTTCGAGCACGTCGGGCTGCACGGCGCCGCGGCGCACGAACGCGTCGAGCACCATGCGGTCGTCGAGGACCTCCGGCTCGAGCACGCGGAGGCCGCGGTCGCTCAGGTGGAGGACGGCACGGCGGGTCCCGCTGCGCACGCGCAGCAGACCACGACCGCCCGAGGCGAGGACCGTCTGGAGGACGTCGCCCAGTCGGAGATTCTGGAGATTGCCGCGCAGAGGCATGGGGAGGAGACACTCCTCCCGGGGTCACCACACCCCGGGTGCGGCGTCCCTATCGACCGCCGGGGACCGGCGCCTGAAGGCGTCCCCCGGTCCACGGGACGGCGCGGGTCCTCGAGCCCCCCGGACGCGCGGGGCCCGCCCCGGCACGCCGTCGGGCCGAGAGGCCCGGCGCGCACCGGGCCTCGGGTCCCCGGACGGCGACCGCCGCGCGCGGCGGCGCTACTTCGGCGTCTCGGCGAGCGACGCGCGGAGCTTCTCGTTCTTCTCCGCGACCTTCTGGCGCAGCTCCGCGCGGTAGACGAGGAGCTTGTGGGTGAGGTCCTCGTCGGCGAGCGCGAGGATCTCGGCGGCGAGCAGCGCGGCGTTCGTGGCGCCCGCCTCGCCGATCGCGACCGTCGCGACCGGGATGCCCGCCGGCATCTGGACCGTCGAGTAGAGCGAGTCCGCGCCGGACAGCACCGACGGCATCGGGATCCCGATCACCGGGAGCGTCGTCAGCGAGGCCATCACGCCGGCGAGGTGGGCCGCGCCGCCCGCGGCGGCCACGACGATCTTGAGGCCGCGCATGCGCGCGGTGCTCGCGTACGCGTGGGCGCGCTCCGGCGTGCGGTGCGCCGAGAGCACCTCGATCTCGTAGGGGATGTCGAACTGCTCGAGCACGTCGAGGCAGCGGCGCACGACCGGCAGGTCGCTGTCGCTCCCCATGACGATCCCGACCACGGGGGGCCGGATGTCCACGTCGCCGGGGCCGGACGGCGCCGCCGGGCGAGGGGGCGGGGGCGCGTTGCGGGGGTCGTGGCCGTTGGACATGGTCGGGTTCCGTGGGGGCCGTCGGCCCCGGGCGTGGGTCAGGCGAGCTCGCGGCCGGTGAGGCGGCGGTGGATCTCGCGGTACGTGGCGGTGGTCTCCGCGACGACGTCGGCGGGGAGCGGCGGCGCGGGCGGCGTGTGGTCCCAGCCGGCGCGGTCGAGCCAGTCGCGGATGCGCTGCTTGTCGAACGAGTCCTGGCCGCGGCCGGGCGCGTACTTCTTGGCGTCCCAGAACCGCGACGAGTCCGGCGTCAGCACCTCGTCGCCGAGCGTGATGGTGCCCGAGGCGTCGCGCCCGAACTCGAGCTTCGTGTCGGCGATCAGGATGCCGCGGGCCTCGGCCAGCTCGGTCGCGCGGCGGAACACCGCGACGGTGAGGTCGCGCAGCGCCGCGGCCTCCTTCGCGCCGACCATCTTCTCGGTCGTCGCGAAGTCGACGGTGATGTCGTGGCCCACCGCCTCCTTCGTGCTCGGCGTGTAGAGGACCGGGTCGAGCTTCACGGACTCGGGGAGGCCCGGCGGCAGCCGGTGGCCGGCGACGACGCCGGTCTTCTTGTAGTCCTTCCAGCCGCTGCCCGTGAGGTAGCCGCGGACGACGCACTCGACGGGGAACATCGTCAGCCGCTTGCAGAGCATCGAGCGGCCGCGGAGGACGTCGGCGTGGCGGCGGACCGCCGCGGGCATCGCGTCCACGTCCGTCGTGACGACGTGGTTCGGGACGACGCCCTTCAGCGCGTCGAACCAGTACCGCGACATCGACGTCAGGATCCGGCCCTTGTCGGGGATGCCCGGCGAGAGCACGCAGTCGTACGCGCTGACGCGGTCCGTCGCGACGATCAGGAGGTGCACGCCGGCCTCGTAGACGTCGCGGACCTTGCCGCGGTGGAGGAGCTTCAGGCCGTCGAGGCGGGTCTCGGTGATGGCGGCCGCGGGCATGCGGGGACTCCTCCGGGGACGGGGGGCGGATCGTACCCGGCACCGGGACGGTTCCCGACCGGAGGGCGGGGCGTGTCCGCCCCGCGCGCCGGGCCTCGCGTCCCCGGTGGTAGCGTCGTCCCCGTGGCCACCCTCGCCGTCCCGCCCGCGACGGGCCCCGTCGAGGCCGTCCTCGACGTCCCGCCGAGCAAGTCGCTGCACCAGCGCGCGCTGCTGCTGGCGGTCCTCGGCGACCGGGGGACCACGACCGACCTCGTCGCGAGCGGGCCCGTGCCCGACGACGTCGTCCGTTTCGCCGCCGCCCTGTCCGCGCTGGTCGGCCGGCCGGTCCCGCCCGTCGGGTCGGTGCGCGGGGCGGTCGCCGACGACGGCGCGCTCGAGGGCGGCCGGGACCGCCGGCGGCTCGACCTCGGGATGAACGGCACCGGCCTGCGGCTCGCGGTGACGGCGGCGGGCCTCCGCCCGGCGGGCGCGCGCACGCTGCTGACGGGCCGCCCGCGCCTGCGCGCGCGGCCGCACGACGTCCTCCTGCGCGCGCTCGCGCGCCTGGGCGCGCACGCGCGGCGGCGGCCGACGGGGGCGCTGCGCGCCCTCGGGCGGCGATGGGACCGCCACGACGTCGCGATGCCGGCGGACCGGTCGAGCCAGCCGGCGTCGGCGCTCCTCCTGAACGCGCCGCGGCAGGGCGGCCTCGCGCTGACGCTCGTGGGCGCGGGCGTGTCGCGCGGCTACCTCGGGCTGACGGAGCACGTGCTCGCGGCGTTCGGATGCCCCGTCGGGACGCGAGGCCCGGTGCGCGTCGTGGCGGCGGGGGCCCCGCGGTGCGCGCGGTTCGTCGTCGAGCCCGACGCCTCGTCGGCGGCGGTGTGGTGGGCGGCGGCGGCGCTGACGGGCGGGCGCGCCCGCGTGCGCGGGCTCGGCGCGGGGTCGGCGCAGCCCGACGTCGCGGCCCTCGGGGTCGTCGCGCGGTTCGGCGCGCGCGTCGAGGCGGGCCCGGACGGCGACGCCGTCGTGACGGGCCCGACGCGGCTCGTCGGCGCGGGCGAGGTGGACCTGCGCGACAGCCCGGACCTCGCGCCCCTCGTGGCGGCGCTGGCGGCGGGGGCCGACGGCGAGACGCGCGTCGTCGGCGCGCCGCACCTGCGCGACAAGGAGTCGGACCGCATCGAGACGGCGGTCGCCGCCGTGCGCGCGCTCGGGGGCGACGCCGAGGGCACGGACGACGGGTTCGTCGTGCGGGGGCGGCCGCTGACGGGGGGCGCGGTCCGCGTGGCCGGCGACCACCGCCTCGCGCTCGCGTTCGGCGTCCTCGGCCTGCGGGTCGCGGGGGTGACCCTGGCGGGCGTCGAAGCGGTGGCGAAGTCGTACCCGGGGTTCCCCGCGGTGCTCGCGGAGGTGGCGCGGGGCGGCCCCGGGGCCCACGGGGAACGGGACCGGAGCCCGGGCCGCGCCTAGAATCCGGGGCTTCCCGCCGCGGAGCCTCCATGCTGCGCCGTTCCCCTCGTCTGGCCTCCCGCCCGGCCCGTCCCGTGCTCCGCGCCCTCGCCGCGGTCCTCGTGCTGCTCGGCCTCGCCGGGACCGCCGTCGCGGCGGACGCGCCGGCGGGCGGGAACCCGCCGTGGCTGCGCGAGGTCCAGGACGGCATCGCGACCCAGGACGCCGAGTTCGTCCGCGGCAACCCCAAGGCCGTGGTCCCCCGGTACGAGAACCGCGCGAGCCGCGTCAACGACCTCCCGTCGGTCTACCTGCTCGCGCGCGCCTACGGCAAGGCGGGTGACACGGCGAACGCGCTGGTCACGTACGGCGACGTCCTCAAGATGGACGCGCGGATGTGGTTCGCGCTGCGCGACCGCGGCGTGCTGAAGGCCCTGGCGAAGGACGTCGTGGGCGCCGAGGCCGACCTCCGGCAGGCCGTCGCCCTGCAGCCCCGCTACGTGGACGCGCTCCAGCCCCTCGGCGACCTCCTCATCGACGCCAAGCGGTACGAGGAGGGGATCAAGATGCTGCAGCGCGTGCTCGACGTCGACCCGTCGCGCGACAGCGCGCGCGTCCAGATCGTCGAGGCGTTCGCGACGTGGGGGCGGCCGGCCGAGGCGCTCGCGGCGCTCGAGGTGCTGATCCGGAAGACGCCCCGCAACATGGGCATGCGCCTCCTGAAGGCGCGTCTGACGGCGGAGGCCGGCGACGTCGCCGCCGCGCTCGCGCTCCTGAAGTCCGTCGCGAACGAGTACCCGGACAAGCCCGACCCGCTGTGGATGTGGCTCTCGATCGTGTCGAAGCAGAAGACGCTCGACCCGGACGAGGCCCTCGACGTGCTCGCGCGCCTGCGTCGCCTCTCGAAGACCGACGAGGAGCGCAAGCGCGTGGACGGGATCGTGGACGGGCTCAACCGCCAGAAGGCCCAGGCGGCGGGCGCGACGCAGCCCGTGAAGCCGACGCCCGAGCTCGTCGCGCGGCAGCTCGAGGAGGGCGACGCGCAGGCCCGCGCGCGGGCGCTCCTCTTCCTGCTGCAGGCGGCGCGCGAGGACTTCGTGATCGGGCCCCCGCTCACGTTCGCGCTCCTGAAGCGGCTCACGCCGCAGTACGAGCCCGTCGCGGCGAACCGGATGCTCGCCCTCGCGGTGTTCGAGCGGTTCCCGTCGGCGGAGACCGCGCCGCTGGTCCGCATCCCGGTGTGGAACACCGCGGAGACGGACGGCCGCGTGCGCGCGAAGGCCGCCGACGTGCTCGCGGAGCTCCGCAACCCGCTCGGGATCGCGGCGCTCGCCCCCGCGGCGCTCTCGAAGGACGAGGAGCTCGCGCGCGCCGCGCGCCACGCGATCTACCGCCTCGCCGGCTCGGCCCCGAACGCGACCGCCGAGACCCCCGAGGAGTTCGCCCAGGCGTTCCTCACGTGGTGGGGCGGCGTCGAGGCGCGGGACGCGAAGCTGCGGGCCCTCGACGCGGCCTCGCGCGCCGCCGACGTGCGGCCGTACGAGCTGGGCTGGGCGCTCGTGACCGACGCGGACGAGGCGGTGTGGACCGCCGCGTACCGCTTCCTCTCGCGGCTGGCCGACCAGGCGAAGGGGAGCTCGCGCGCCGACGCCGCGTGGGTCGCGACGTTGCCCCGCTTCGACGCGGCGGCGCTGGTCGCCGCGCGGCGCGACGAGGTGGTCGCCGCGGTGACGGCGTGGTGGGGGAGGCAGCCGAAGTGAAGCCCGCGCTCCGTCGTCTCGTCGTCGCCGCGCTCGCGGCGTCGGCCGTCGTCGCCGCCGTCCTCCCGTCGCGGTCCGCGGTGGCGGCCGACGCGCCGAAGCAGCCGTGGGAGCTCGAGGTCGAGGAGGAGACGGCCAACCAGACCGCGCTCCTCGAGGACGCCCGCCGCCGCAAGGGCCTCGACGCGGTCGTGCAACGCTACGAGAGCCGCGTCGGGCGCGACCCGAGCGTGCTCAACCGGTACCTCCTCGGGCGCGCGCAGTACTGGAACGGCGACCCCTCGGCCGCGCGCCGGCAGATGGAGATGGTGCTCCGCGAGAACCCGGGCTTCTACTTCGCCCGCGTCCGCCTCGCGATCCTCCTCTCCGAGGCGAAGGACCTCGCGGGGGCCGAGCGCGAGGCGTCGGCGGTCCTCGCGGTGCGGCCGGACCAGCTCGAGGCCCGCGAGGTCCTCATGTCGGTCGCGCTCGCGCGCAAGGACTGGGACCGCGCGCTGAAGCTGCTCAACGAGCGCCTCGACCGCGAGCCGAACGACCTGCGCGTGCGGTTCCTCCTGATGAACGTGCACCTCCAGCGCAAGGACGTGGCGTCGGCGCTCAAGGAGGCCCGCCTCCTGCGCGCGCGCGAGCCGGACAACCCGCAGTACCGCCTCGCGTTCGCCGTGTGCCTCGCCGAGAAGGGCGACCTCGACGGGGCCGTGGCCGAGCTCGAGGCGCTGGCCCGCGTGCGGCCCGGCGACCTCGAGGTGCTCGACCGCCTGCGGGCGTGCTACGCGAAGAAGAAGGACTGGGAGAAGCTGCGGACCACGCTCGAGCGCATGGTGCCCCAGCTGCCCGAGGCCGACCGCAAGGACGTGCTCGGGATGATCGAGGAGCTCAAGAAGGGCCCGCCCGACGCGCGCACCGCGCCGAAGGCCGACGGGCCCCAGCGCATCGACTGGGACCAGGTGTTCCGCGCGGCCAAGGGTCCGGACCCGGTCGTCCGCCTGAAGGCGCTGCGGGCGGTGTACGACGGCACGCAGATGGGGTTCCTCACGCGGATCGACGGCGACCTCCTGCGCCGCGTGCACCCCGACGTCGAGCCCGACCCCGAGTGCCGCGCGTGGGCGGTGCGCATCCACGGCACCATCACGCCGCCGGAGATCCCGCTGCTCCAGATCGCGCTCTACGACGACGTGCCGAAGGTGCGCATGCTCGCCGCCGAGACGCTCGGCGAGCTCGGGTCGCCGCTCGGCCTCGTCTACCTGCTGCCGCTCGTCGAGGTCGAGTCGACGGACGTGTTCGAGTACCAGACGATCCGCGACGCGCTGTCGCGCATCTCCGGCCACGTCGACCTGCCGACGGGCGTCGAGTCCGTCGCCAACGCCGCCGACGTCGCGGCCTCGCGCGAGTCGTGGCGCCGCTGGTCGTACTCGACCGGCTCGCGCGACGTGAAGCTGAAGGCCGTCGACGCGCTGCTCGCGGTCGGCAGGCGCGAGCCCACCCCCGAGCGCTACCTCTACCGCTTCGTGCTCGACCCCGACTTCGAGGTCATGGCGTCGGCGTACCGCGCCATGCGCGACGTCGTCGCCCGCGGCGGCGTGACGGACGTCGAGAAGCGGGTCTTCCCGCGGTTCCCGTCGGTCCCCGACGCGGAGGTCACGCGCGCGGCGATGCGCACGCTCCAGAACCGCGTGTCGGACTGGTGGAAGCAGTGGGTCGAGGAGCGCCGGGCCTCGCTGCAGCGGGGCAAGTGACGGGTGCTCGACCTCCACGCCCACGTCCTGCCGGCCCTCGACGACGGCGCCCGCGACCTCGAGGAGTCGCTGGCGATGCTCCGGGCCGCGGTCGCCGACGGGACGACGGTGCTGTGCGCGACGCCCCACGCGCTCGGGCCCATGTACGACGTGGACCGCGCGCGCGCCGAGGCGGCGGTCGAGGCGCTGCGGACGGCCGCGGCGGCGGCCGGGATCGCCATCGACCTGCGCCTCGGGGGCGAGGTGTGGTACCGGACCGACCTCGACGCGCTGGCGCGGGCGGGGCGGCTGCCCACGTTCTCGCCGCCGTCGGCGCCCGCCGGCCGGCGCTACGTCCTGATCGAGTTCCCGCCGACCCACGTGCCCCCCGAGGCGTCCGAGGTGCTCTTCAACCTCCGCCTCGAGGGCGTCACGCCGGTCATCGCGCACCCGGAGCGCAACCCGTCGTTCTGGCACCGGCCGGCCGACGCCGTGGCGCTGCGGGCCCAGGGCGCGCTGCTGCAGGTGACCGCCGGCGCGCTCACCGGCGCGTTCCGCGACGACGCCCGCGACTGCGCGAAGGCGCTGGCGAAGGCGGGCGCCATCGACCTCCTCGCCAGCGACTGCCACCACGCCGACCGCCGGCCGCCGGGCCTCGCGTCGGCGCGGAAGGTGCTCGAGAAGTGGGCGGGCCGCGCGGTCGCGGCGCGCGCGACCGAGACCCTCCCCGCGGCGCTGCTCGCCGGCGCCGCCGTCCCGGGGGCCGCGTGAGCGATCCCGTCCTCGTCACCGGCGGCGCCGGCTACGTCGGCAGCCACACCGTCGCGGGCCTCGTGGCCGCGGGCCGGCGCGTGGTGGTCCTCGACGACCTCTCGACGGGGCACCGCGAGGCCCTCCGCGGCGTGCCCCTCGTCGTCGGCTCCGTGGACGACGCCGACCTGGTCGCGCGGACGTGCCGCGCCCACGGCGTCGGCGCGGTGCTCCACTTCGCGGGCCGGATCTCGGTCGCGGAGTCCGTGCGCGACCCGGCGCTGTACGAGCGCGCGAACGTCGTCGCCACCGGCGTGCTCGCCGCGGCCGTCGCGCGCGCGGGCGTGCGGCGGTTCGTCTTCTCGTCGTCCGCCGCGGTCTACGGCAACCCGGAGCGCGTCCCGATCCCCGAGGACCACCCCCAACGGCCCACGAGCCCGTACGGCGCGAGCAAGGGCCGCGCCGAGGTGGTGCTCGCGGCGTCGGGCCTCGACGTGGCCGCGCTGCGGTACTTCAACGCCGCCGGCGCCGAGCCGAGCCTCGGGCTCGGCGAGCGGCACGACCCCGAGACCCACCTGATCCCGCTCGCGCTCCTCGCCGCGCGCGACGGGACCCCGCTCCGCGTCTTCGGCGACGACTGGCCGACGCCGGACGGGACCTGCCTGCGCGACTACGTCCACGTCGTCGACCTCGCGCGGGCGCACCTCCTCGCCATCGAGCGGCTCGAGGCCGGCCGCGGCGGCGGCGCGTGGAACCTCGGAACGGGCGCGGGCGCCAGCGTCCGCGAGGTCGTCGCCGCGGCCGAGCGGGCCACGGGCCGCCGCGTGCCGGTCGTGACCGCCCCGCGCCGCGAGGGCGACCCGGCCGTGCTCGTGGCCGACCCCTCGCGCGCGGCCCGCGACCTCGGCTGGCGCGCGTCCGACCGCAGCCGCCTCGACGCCGTCGTCGCCGACGCGTGGGCCTTCCTCCAGCGAGGCCGTTGACCCGTGCGCTACGTCGGCCCGGTCTACCGCCCGCCCTCGGAGGCCGACAGCCTGCTCCTGCAGGTCACGCTCGGCTGCAGCCACAACGAGTGCACGTACTGCGCGATGTACCGCGGCAAGACGTTCCAGGCGCGCCCGCTCGCCGACGTGCTCGCTGACGTCGAGGAGGCGCGCCGCCTCGCCCCCGACACGCGCCGCGTCTTCCTCATGGACGGCGACGCGATGACGCTCGCGACCGCGCGGCTCGTGCCGGTGCTCGAGGCGCTGAACGCCGCGTTCCCCGCCCTGCAGCGCGTCGGGTCCTACGTGAACGCCGTCTCGGTGCTGCGCAAGTCCGACGCCGAGCTGGCGCGCCTGCGCGACCTGAAGCTCACCATCGGCTACCTCGGCCTCGAGACCGGCGACCCCGCCACCGCCGCGCGCATCGTGAAGGGCGCGACCGTCGACGAGGAGGTCGAGGCCGTGCGGCGCGCGCAGGCCGCCGGGATCAAGATGAGCGTCATGGTGCTGCTCGGCATCGGCGGCCGCGCCCGCTGGCGCGAGCACGCCGAGGCCACGGCCGACGCGCTCACGCGCATGGACCCGCGGTTCGTCTCGTGCCTCTGCGTCACGCCGGTCCCCGGCACGCCGTTCTTCGACGAGGTCGCGCGCGGCGACGTCGAGCTCCCGTCGCCGGACGAGACCCTCGACGAGCTGCGCGTGCTCGTCGACCGCATGCGGCTCACGGGCGCGGTCTTCCGCAGCAACCACGCGAGCAACTACCTGCCGCTCGGCGGGCGCCTGCCGGCGGACCGCGCCCGCCTCCTGGCCGTCATCGACGCCGCGCGCCGCGGCGACGTGCCGCTCGTGCCGGAGGAGTTCCGCGGGCTGTGACGCCCGCGGGCGGCGCGGGCGGCGCGGGCGGCGCGGGCGGCGCGGGGGGCGCGGCGGGGCGCTCGAGGGTCCGGGACCGCGAGGCCCGGTGGCCGCCGGGCCCGCCGCGCGTCCGCGCCGGCGGCCGGGCCTCGCGGTCCCACGCTCTTGTCGTCAGGGCCTGCTCCGGAACATCGGACGCGATTCGGCCGGCGGCGGGGCGCGCCGCGCGGCGTCACGCCTCGTCCGCGGGTCAGGAACCCGCGAGCCTCGTCGTTCCTCGCGCTGCGCGCCCCGACGCGCGGCCACGGATCGGACCCTCTCGTTTCGTGACGGCGCCCTACCGCGCCGCGTGGGGCAGCGCGAACCAGCGGTCCCACGCCGCGAGCGCGGGTTTGCCGACGCCCGCGTCGTCCTGCAGGCCCGTGAACGACCAGATCCGCACGAGGTCGGCGGTCGCGTCGGGCAGCCGCGCGACGAGCGCCGGGAAGTCGGTGGTCGCGAACTGCACGACGAAGTGGTAGCGGTCGCGCGCCGCGACGCGCAGCAGCAGCTCGACCCAGCGGCGCTGCTCGTCGTCGCTGCCGCGGAGCGTGACGCCGTACGTCGCGAGATGGACGTCGCGCGACGTCATCCCGGACTCCGAGACCGCGATCGGCTTCCCGAGGGCGGGCGCGAAGTCGAGGAAGTCGTCGGGGACGGGGCGCGGCGTCGCGAGGCTCATGAACGGGTAGACGCTCATCGCGAAGAGGTCGCTGTCGCGCAGGAGGTCGGCGACCTCGACCTCCTGGAGCGCGCGGTCGGCCTCCTTCGCGAGGCCTCGGTAGTGGTTGACGTCGGTCGTGAAGCAGACGGGGAGGTCCGGGTGCGCGCGTTTCACGGCCGCGTACGCCGCGCGGTGCAGCCGCTTCAACGCGGGCCAGGCCTTCGGATCCGTCGTGAGCAGGACGTTGTCCTCGACGCCGACGGCGAGCACCGCGGGGCGCGCGAGGTCCACCGCGCGCAGGCAGAACGCGACGAACGCCTTCACGACGTCGGGGTGGTCGAACGCGCGGCCGGCCCACGGCGCGGGCAGCGGCTGGTTGTCGCGTTCGCCCCAGTACGGCGCGAGGGCGCGCCGCGTCGTGTCGAGCGGCGAGATCGAGAGGAACACGGCCTGCCCGCCGGGTGGGCGGTACGAGAGGGTCCGCGTCACGTCCGCCGGGAACGCGGCCCCGGCGAGGGCCTCGGGCCACGGCAGGCCGCCGATGACCATGACGGACACGAGGTCGCCGTGGGCGTGCGCGAAGTCGGTGGCGCGCCGGACGCCCTCGACCGTGAGGTCCGACGGCCACCGGGTGAACCCCATCCGGAAGGGACGCGACGTCGGGGCGGCGGGGGCGGGGGCGGACCGCGCCGGCGCCGGTGTCGCGGGGCGGGCCGCGGGCGGGCGGCGCGTCGGCCGCGCGGGCCTCGCGGGCCTCGCGGTCCCGGAGGTCGAGCGACCCCGCGGGCGGGAGCGCGGGGACGAGGACGAGGGCGAGCCCGACGGCGACGGCGCCGCCGAGGCCCCGGCGTCCGCGGGCCGGTCGGGGGGGCGGGACGGTCGGCGGGAGGGGGCGACACACGCGAGACTCGGGCGGGGGCACGAGGGGCGTACCGCGGGCGCGGCGGGCGGTTTCGTCGCGGTACCGCGGCCCGCGCGCGGCGCGGGCGGGCGGGTCGCCGGGCCCGTGCGGAGGGCGGGGCTCCCACCCGATACAGTCGGGGGTCGACCCATGCGTTCCTCCCGGGTCCTTCCCCTCGTCCTCGCCGCGGCCCTCGCGGCCGGCGCGTTCGCGCCCGCGCCCGCGGCCGCCCGCGAGCGCACCGGGGCGGCGCCGCTGACGCAGCGCCTCGGGGGCCGCGTGGACCAGGCGGGCGTCCGCGCCGGGAAGCTGGGCGTCGCGGTGGTCGACCTCGAGAGCGGCGCGCTGGTGTTCGAGCGGGGGGGCGACGTCGCGTTGATCCCCGCGTCGGTCGCGAAGGTCGCGACGGCGGTCGCGGCGCTCGACGCGCTCGGCCCCGGGTACCGCTTCCGCACGTCGATCGCGGGGCGCGGCGCGGTCGACCCCGCGACCGGCGTCCTCGCGGGCGACCTCGTGCTCGTCGGGAGCGGCGACCCGAGCCTGTCGAAGCGCGAGCACCCGACGGAGCCGCTGTGGCCGTTCCCGCAGCTCGCGGCCGCGGTGCGCAAGCTGGGGATCCGGTCGGTGACCGGGGCGCTGGTGCTCGACGACGCGCCGTTCGACCGCGTGTTCGTGCACCCGACGTGGTCGGCGAGCGACCTCGACGACTGGTACGGCGCGCCGGTGGCCGGGCTGACGTTCAACGACGGGTGCGCGACGGTCGTCGTCCGGGGCGCCGCCTCGCCGGGTCGGCCGGCGCAGGTCGTGTTCCCGAGCACCGCGGGCCCGTGGCCGGTGGACGCGCAGGCGCGGACCGTCGAGGAGCGCACCGCGCAGGTGGGCGGCGCGTTCACCGCGGACGGGCGGCTGCGCGTGTTCGGGTCCATCGGGCCCGGGCTCGAGGCGAGCTTCGACGCGCCGGTGCCCGACCCGCTCGCGTTCACCGGCGGCGCGATGCTCGCGGCCCTCGACGCGGCGGGCGTCAAGGTCGCGGGCGGGGCCCGGCCGGCGGCCTCGGCCGCCGACCGCGTCGGCGCGACGGAGATCGCGGCGGTCGAGAACCCGATCGCGCCCGCGCTGCGCGTGATGAACCGGCGGAGCCAGAACCTCTACGCGTCGCTCCTCTTCAAGGCCGCCGGCGCGGCCCGCGACGGCGTCGGCTCGTGGGAGAGCGGCGAGCGCGCGGTGGCGGCGGCGCTGGCCCGCCGCGGGCTCGACGGCCGCGGGCAGCGGATCGTGGACGGCTCCGGGCTGTCGACGGCGAACCGGCTCACGGCGACGTCGCTCGCGCGCCTCCTCGCGTCGGCGGACGCCGAGCTGCTCTGGGGCGGGCTCCTGCGCGACTCGCTCGCCGTGCCCGGCGAGGACGGCACGCTGCAGAAGCGGTTCCGCGACGTGCGCGACCGCGCGCGGCTCCGCGCCAAGACCGGGACCCTCGGGCGGACCGGCGTCCACGCGCTGGCCGGGTACGTGGACGGTCGCGACGGCCGGCGCGGGTACGCGTTCGCGGTCCTCGTGAACGACGGCAAGGTGGACGGACGCGCCGTCGGCGACGACGTCGCCCGCATCCTGCTCGACGAATGAGCCGGCCCGCCGACGACGACCCGGACGCCGGCCCCGACGGCGACGGGCTGTCGTTCGACGCGCCGGAGGCCGCGCGCGGCGGGGCGCCCGGCCCCGCGACGCCGCCGGACGCGCCGCTCGCGGAGCGGCTGCGGCCCCGGCGGCTCGCCGACGTCATCGGCCAGCCGGGCGCCACGGGCCCGGGGACGTTGCTCGCCGAGGCGGCCCGCTCGGGGCGCGTGCCGAGCGTGGTGCTGTGGGGGCCGCCCGGCACGGGCAAGACGACGATCGCGCGCGCGCTGGCGCACGAGGTGCAGGGCACGTTCGTCGCGCTGTCGGCGGTGACGTCCGGCGTCAAGGACGTGCGCGCGGTGATCGACGCCGCCCGCGAGCGCCGTCGCCGCGGCGGGCGCACGCTGCTGTTCGTGGACGAGATCCACCGCTTCAACAAGGCGCAGCAGGACGCGTTCCTGCCCCACGTCGAGGACGGCACCGTCGTGCTCGTGGGGGCCACGACCGAGAACCCGGGCTTCTCGCTCACGCGCGCGCTGCAGTCGCGCGTCCGCGTCGTCGTGCTCACGCCGCTGTCCGCCGAGGCCCTCGACGCCGTGGTGGCCCGCGCGCTCGCCGACCCCGCCGGGCTCGCGGGCGCGGTCGCCCTCGGGCCGGGCGCGGGCGACGCGCTGCGGAGCGTGGCCGGCGGCGACGCGCGCCGCGCGCTCGGCGCGCTCGAGCTCGCGGCGGGCCGGGCCGTCGAGCGCGGCGACCGGGTCGTCACGGTGGAGGACGTCACCGTGGCGGCGCAGCGGGCGGTGGCCACGTACGACCGCGGGGGCGACCTCGCGTACGACGCGCTGTCGGCCTTCCACAAGGCCCTGCGCGGCAGCGACCCCGACGCCGCGTTGTTCTGGATGGCCCGGATGCTCGAGGGCGGCGAGGACCCGCTCGTCCTCGTGCGGCGGATGGTCGCGATGGCGTGCGAGGACGTCGGGCTCGCCGACCACCACGCGGTGCGCATCGCGCTCGAGGCCAAGCAGGCCGTCGAGTTCCTCGGCGTCCCCGAGGGCGAGCTGGCGATGGTGCGCGCGGTCGTGTACCTGGCCGCGGCCCCGAAGAGCGCCGCCGTCGTGCGCGCGATGGGGGCGGCGCACGAGGCCGCGCGCGCGCACCCCGACGCGCCCGTGCCGACGCACCTGCGGAACGCGCCCACCGCGTTCGCGCGGTCCCTCGGGCACGGCGAGGGGTACCGGTACCCCCACGAGTTCCCCGGCGGGTTCGTCCCGCAGGCCTACCTGCCCGACGCGCTGGCGGGCGCGCGCTTCTACACCCCCGTCGAGGTCGGCGACGAACGCGAGGTCGCCCGGCGCGTCGCGTACTGGGCCCGCCTGCGCGCGAAGGCCGAGGAGGCCCCTTGATCGACACCGCCCTCGAGATCGCCCGCGAGGCGGGCGACCTGCTCCTCGAACGCTTCGGCCGCCTGACGGGCGCGGAGATCGCCCGCAAGGGGCCGCGCGACCTCGTCACCGCGGCGGACCGCGACGCCGAGGCGCTCATCGCGCGCCGGCTGCGCGAGGCGTTCCCCGACCATGGGCTCCTCGCCGAGGAGGGCTCCGGCGCCGACCACGGCGACGGGCCCGTCTGGGTCGTCGACCCGCTCGACGGCACGACGAACTTCGTGCACGGGATCCCCGCGTTCTGCGTGAGCCTCGGGCTCGTCGAGGCGGGCCGGCCGGTCCTCGGCGTCGTGCACGCGCCCGCGCTGCGGCAGACGTTCTGGGGCGCGCCGGGCCAGGGGGCCTACGAAGGCGACCGCCCGATCTCGGTCAGCGTGACGCCGATGCTCTCGGAGGCCCTCGTCGCGACGGGGTTCGCGTACGACATCGACCGGCTCGCCGACGACAACCTCGACAACCTCGCGCACCTCGCCCGGCGGACGCGCGGGGTCCGGCGCATCGGTTCCGCCGCGCTCGACCTCGCCTACGTCGCCTCGGGCCGGTTCGACGCGTACTGGGAGCTCTACCTCCACCCGTGGGACGTCGCCGGGGGGGCGGCGATCGTCCTGGCCGCCGGCGGCACGATCACGGACTTCCGGGGTGGGGACGACTGGCTGTTCGGAAAGCACCTCGTGGCGACGAACGGGATGCTGCACGACGAAGTCCGTCGCAACCTACGACCCCTGAAGAACTTGTGACGGATCGGGACGAAGGGACCGGGCCCGTCCAGCCGGGGGACCTGCCCCCCCGGGAAGCGGCCGCGTCTCCTTGACCGGCCTCCCCCTCGGGCTACCCTCGACCCTTTCTACCTCGGAAATCCCCGCGAAATCCTCGGCCCTCCCCGCGCGCGGGGGATCGCCGGCCCGCCCATGGCCTATCGCCCCGATCAGCCCCTGATCGTCCAGAGCGACCGGTCGCTCCTCCTGGAGATGGGGGGCCCGGCGGCCGAGGCGTGCCGCGACGCCCTGGCGCCCTTCTGCGAGCTCCTGAAGTCGCCGGAGCACGTCCACACGTACCGGATCACGCCCCTCTCGGTGTGGAACGCGGCGTCCGCCGGCCTGACGGCCGACGAGATGATCGCGACGCTCGAGCGGTTCAGCCGCTTCGACCTGCCGAAGAACGTCGTCCGCGACGTCCGCGACCTCCACACGCGGTTCGGCCGGCTCCGGCTCACGCGGGCCGACGACGGGCCGGGCCTCGTGCTGACGGCCGACGACCCGCTCCTGCTCGAGGAGGTCGCGTCGAACCCGCTCGGCCGCGGGCTGCTCACCCGGCGCGGCGACGGCCGCCTCGCGGTCGAGGAGGCCCACCGCGGCGAGGTGAAGCAGGCGCTCGTCAAGATGGGCTGGCCCGTCGAGGACGCGGCCGGCTACGTCGAGGGCGCGCCCCTCGAGGTGAAGGTGCGGGCGTCGCTCCCCGACGGACGGCCGTTCGGGCTGCGCGACTACCAGCTCGACGCGGTCGCCGCGTTCTGGCGCGACGGCAGCCCCCTCGGCGGCAACGGCGTCGTCGTGCTGCCCTGCGGCGCCGGCAAGACCGTGGTGGGCATCGGCGCCATGGCCCGCGTGGGCCGCCGCACGCTCGTGCTGACGACGAACCAGACCGCGGTCACGCAGTGGCGGCGCGAGCTCCTCCAGAAGACGGAGCTCACCGAGGACCAGGTCGGCGAGTACACGGGCGCGACGAAGGACGTGCGGCCCGTCACGGTCGCCACGTACCAGATCCTCACGCACCGCCGCAGCAAGACCGACGGCTTCACGCACCTCGAGCTGTTCCGCAAGGGCGACTGGGGCCTCGTCGTGTACGACGAGGTGCACACGCTGCCCGCGCCCGTCTTCCGCGTCACCGCCGGCATCCAGTCGACGCGGCGCCTCGGCCTCACGGCGACGCTGCTGCGCGAGGACGGCCGCGAGGAGGACGTGTTCAGCCTCATCGGGCCCAAGCGGTTCGACCTGCCGTGGAAGCTCCTCGAGCGGCGCGGCTTCATCGCCCAGGCGCTCTGCACCGAGGTGCGCGTCCCGCTCCCGCGCGCGCTGCGGGCGCGCTACGCCGCGGCGGACCGCCGCGACCGGTTCCGCCTCGCGTCCGAGAACCCGCTGAAGCTCGCGGTGCTCGAGGAGACCGTCGCGCGCCACAAGGGCGAGCCGATCCTCGTCATCGGCCAGTACCTCGACCAGCTCCACGCCGCCGCGCGGCGCCTCGGCGCGCCGCTGGTCGAGGGGAGCACGCCCGCCGACGCCCGCCGCACGCTCTACGACGACTTCCGCGCGGGCCGCCTGCCGGTGCTCGTCGTGTCGAAGGTCGGCAACTTCGCGGTGGACCTGCCGGAGGCGAGCGTGCTCGTGCAGCTGTCCGGCACGTTCGGCAGCCGCCAGGAGGAGGCGCAGCGCCTCGGCCGCATCCTGCGGCCCAAGGAGGACGGGCGCACCGCGCGCTTCTACACGCTGGTCTCGCACGAGACGTCCGAGGAGACCTTCGCCCAGCACCGCCAGCTGTTCCTGACGGAGCAGGGCTACGCGTACGAGATCACCGTCGCGTCCCCGCCCGCCGCCGACGCCCTCGAGGGCGCGAGCGAGGTCGCGTGAGCGAAGCGATCGCCTCCCGTCGCGACCGCGGCGGCGTCCGCCTGCTCGAGCACCTCGACGCCGTCCGCGTCCAGGACCTCAAGGACGTCTACGCGTTCTGGTCCGGCGGCGAGCCGCCCGAGCTGCCGAAGCGCGAGATCGTGCGCCAGCTCGCCGAGGTCATGGTCGACGAGAGCACGCTCTACCGCCGCGTGCGCACGCTGACGCGCAAGGTGCTCGACGTGCTGCTGGTGCTGCTCCGCCGCCCGGACTACCGGAGCGACCTGCCGGGCCTGTTCCGCCGCGTCCCCGGCGAGGAGCCGCTCGCGCTCGAGTACGGCGAGGCCGAGGGCGCGCTGAAGGCCCTCGCGCGCCGCGGGTTCGTCGCCGAGGTGATGGACCGCGGCGGCGCCGCGGCGGCGGGCCGCGCGGTCTACGCCGCGCCCGTCGAGCTCGGCGACCTCCTGACCGCGCTCTTCCGCGAGGAGACGCGCAGCGTCCGCAGCGTGTTCTCGCTCGCGGGCTGGGCCGCGTCGCTCGGCGCGACGGACCGCCGCGCGCTCGCCGCGCGGTTCCCGGGCCTCACGGTCGAGCCGACGGTGAAGGACGCCGCCGTGCTGCTCTCGCCCGCCGGCGCGGCCCCGCGGCTCGCGGCGCTCGAGCCGCCCGCGCTCGCGGCCCTCGTCGCGCGCGCGCTCGAGCGCGAGGGCGGCGTCCTCCTGCGCAGCACGCTGACGCCCGAGGAGGGCCAGGCCTGGGACCGCCGCGAGCTGGCGCGACGCCTCGAGGCCGCGGGCCTCGGCACCGTCTCGCGCCTCTCGCTCGGCGAGTACGGCATCACGTGCGACGACGAGGCCCTCGTGATCTTCCACGAGGTCGTCGAGGACCTCCTGCGCCGCGCGGCGCCCCCGGAGCCCGAGGCCGACGAGGTCGTCCGCCCCGGCGGCGACCTGGTCGCCGACCTCGCGACGTTCCTCACCGAGATCCGGCGCGGGCCGGTCCGCGTGACGCGCGAGGGCGAGGTCCACAAGGCCGCCCAGCGCCGCATCGAGGACCAGTTCGTGTTCCGCGAGAGCGCCGTCGCGTCGCGCGGCGACGTCTGGGCCGTCATCCGCGCCGCCGCCGACCACCTCGGGCTCGCCCACGCCGACCGCGACGGGTTCCTCGCCTGCCGCGACGAGGCCGACCGGTTCGCGACCCGCCCGCTCGAGGCGCAGGTGGGGGCGCTGTACACGTTCGCGCTGGAGGCGCCCGGGCCCCGCGGTCGCAGCCTCCACCTCTGCGAGATGCGCCGCATCGTCGCGGAGCTGCTCGCCGAGGACCCCGCCCGCTGGTGGGCAGGCGACACCCTGTTCGTCGTCGCGCGGCTGCGCTACCTCGCCTCCCTCGACGCGCGCCGCATCCGCGACCGCCACCGCGACCGCCACTTCTCCGCGTTCGACGCCGTCCGCGAGGGCGTGCCCGACCTGCGCACCGACCTCGCGCTCACGTGGCGCCGCACGCTCCACGTGCTCGGGATGGTCGACGTCGCCGTCCGCGGCGACAAGGTGCTCGGGCTGCGCCTCTCGACCCTCGGCGCGAAGGTGCTCGGCCTCGCCCCGGTCGAGGAGGACGCGGGCAAGCCGCTCCTCGTCACGCCGGACTTCGAGGTGGTCGTCCTGCCCGAGGGCGACGTCGCGGGCTGCGTGCACCGCCTCGGCGGCTACGCCCAGCGCGTGAAGTCCGGCGACGTGGTCCACTTCCGGCTCACGCGCGACAGCATCGAGGACGCCGTGGCCGAGGGCCGCGACGTCGAGGAGCTGCTGACGTGGCTCTCGGAGAAGGCCCGCGGGCCCGTCCCCGGCAACGTCGCGACCTCCGTGCGCGCCTGGGCCGCCGGGGTCACCTTCGGCACGCTCGAGCGGGGCGTCGTGCTCCGCCTCCCGCGCGCCGAGGCCCTCGACGCCGTGCTCGCCATCGCGGAGCTGAAGCCCCTGGTCGTCCGCCGGCTGTCGCCGACCGAGGCGCTGCTCAAGGACGAGATCCGCGACCGGAAGGTGCTCGCGGCGCTCCGGGCCGAGGGCGTCGTCCTCGACGGCCCGTAGGCCGGCCCGCAGGGGGACGGCGGCCCCGGGGCGCGAGGACGGCCAGCCCGGTCCATTCACGAGGGACGAGTCGCGACGGGGGCTGAACGATGCCCATCGGCCGGTTGGGGCCGATGGATGCGACCTGGGCGCGGCGCGGAGGCGACGACCGCGTGTTCCTGCACCACATGGGATGAGAGGCAGGTCCCCCTGACGGGGTAGCCCATCAGGGCCCCCAGGTGCCAACGGCGAGCTCGCGGGGCGGCTCAACTACGGAGGACCTGCCATGGACGACACTAGCACCGTGGCGGTGGAGGTGACATTGGGCGTGGACCTGGTGACCGGGTGTCCTACGCCTGCGCCCTCGACCAGCGGACCGGCCACGTACTGGAGCGATTCCGGGTCGCCTCGACGCGCGAGGCGTTCCTGGGGGTCTTCGTCCCTCGGTGTCCGACCCGGCTGGTGGTGGAGGCCGGGACCCACTCGGGCTGGGCCAGTCGCCTCGCGCCGCGGGATACGACGTGATCGTGGCCAACCCTCGACGGGTGCGCCTGATCGGGTCGAGTCGGCGCAAGAGCGACCGGATGGACGCGGAGTTGCTGGCGCGCCTGGGCGGGCCGACCGAAGTTGCTCTTCCCGATCCGGCACCGCGACGCGCAGCACCACGAGCACTTGGCGGTGTTGCGTTCTCGCAGGCTCCTCGTCGAGAAGCGATCCGCCCTGATCTGCCACGTTCGCGGCACCCTGAAGGCGATGGGTGAGCGCGCGCCGACGACCTCCACGGAAGCGTTCCCGCGTCGGGTTCGTGAGGCGGTCTGCGAGAGAGCGTGCGCATGCTCGAGCCTATCCTCCAAACGCTGGACGGGCTGACCGAGACGATCCGCAGCTACGACGACACGATCGAACGTCTGGGTGCGGAGACCTACCCCGTGACCCGCCGGCTCCAACTCATCGAGGGCGTCGGACCGCTCACGGCCTTGGCCTTCGTACTGGTCGTGGAGGACCCGTTCCGATTCGCGCACGCCCGGTCCGTGGGAGCCTTCGTCGGGCTCTGCCCGGGCCTAAGCCAGTCGGGCGACATCAACCCACAACTCCCCATCACCAAGACCGGGGACCAGATGCTGCGCTGCCTGCTCGTCGGAGCCGCGCAGTACATCCTCGGGCCGTTCGCGACGGACAGCACCTTGCGCCGCTATGGACAGCGCCTGATGGTCGTGGGCGGCCGGGCGGCCAAGAAGCGCGCCGTGGTGGCGGTGGCGCGCAAGCTCGCCGTGCTGCTGCTCCACCTCTGGCGTCACCCGGACGAGACCTACGACGCGTTGTACGACGCCCCACCGCTTCCGGCGCTGGGGACCCTGGACCCGAACTCGACCACGGAGGACCCTGCATGAGCCATGGCTCGGGCTGCCGCCGGCGGCGCGCCCGCCCCTGACCGGGACGGCCCTCCCCGCGCCCGACATGCCGATCCCGGGCGACTGCGTCCTTGGCGTTGAGCGTCCTTCGAGGCTCAGACCTTGCCGGACAGCTCGTGTACCACCTTCGCAGCGCCCCCCTTCATGCGGAACCCAGCATGCACCACCCCGGTGACCCGGGACGAGTGCGGATAGAACCAAGGCGGAAGGGTCAGGGCGGCGGGGCTGGAACCGGAAGGCAAGGCGCTACCGCCACGGCGTCCGCGCAGAAATTCTCTTGCTGCCTCTCATAGAACGCCGAGGAGCCTCCGCGTCGTGGGATACGCGCTCGTGCCCGCCGGTGGCCCTGCGATACGCCCGGGCCGCAGCCGCGGCCCCAACCTCGTCCCCTCGTGCATGGGCCGGGCGAGGCCCGGTGGCCGGCGCGACGGGGGACGTCCCCGCCCGGGCCTTGCGTCCGGGGCGCCTTGGGCCACCATGCGTGGCTTCCCCGTATCGAAAGAGGCACCCCATGTCCGGCAGCGGCGGCTACAAGCACCGTAAGAACCGTCTCGACCAGAAGAAGTCCCAGAAGCGTCGCGCGGGCGCCGCGAACCTCGCGCGCGTGCGCAAGATGTTCGAGGACAAGGGCCAGACGTGGGATCCCGCGAAGAACGCGGTCCAGGCGCAGGCGCTGTCGCACCACGGCCGCCGCGTCGCGCTCGCGAAGCCGCGCTCGGCGTAGCCGCGTTCGCGGGCCCGCGCGGCTGCGCGGGCCCGATCGCCGACCCGCCCGTCCGATCGCGTCACGTCGATCGCGTCACGTCGATCGCGTCGCGTCGATCGCGTCCGCGCGCGGACGCGGACGGCGGAAGGTCGGCCCCGGCGCCTCGTCCGGGGCCCGTGGGCCCGCCCGACCGCGGGCCCGGCGTCCGCGCACGGGACACGGACGCAGGGGCCGACGGCCACACGGCCAGGGGCCCGACGGCCCGACGGCCGGCCCCACGGGGCCGGGCGGGGCCGCGGCGAGCGGGCCTCGCGGTCCCGAAGCGTGACTTCGGCCCGAGCCGCGGCCAGCGGGCCTCGCGGTCCCGGAGGGGGACCGCGGTCCGGGGCCGGGGCGCGTGGCCGGGCGGGCGGCACTCCACCGGCGCGCCGCCCCGACCGATGCACGGGGGAGATGGTCTCGCCGAAACTCCCCCCCGCGCCCCCCGACGCCGGCCCCGGACCGTCGGCGCGCGTGGTCGCGTCCGAGCGCCTGACGCAGGGCCTCGTCGACGCGCTGGTGGGCGCGAGCCTGTGCCTCGACGGCGTCGAGCGGCCGGCGGCGGGCCTGCGCGCGGACGAACCCGCGCACCGTACGGCGACCGGGCGCGGCTCGTCGGCCGTCGTCGTGCGGCCCGGGTGGGGCGGGCGTCCGACGCTGCGATAGCGTCCGTCGCGCGGCGTGCGGTACGCTGCGCGGATGGCGGACGTCAGCACCGGGCAGGCTTGGGCCGTGGACGCCTACGGGTGCCGCCCCGAGGGCCTCCGTTCGCTCGACGTGCTCGCGCGCGTGTTCGACGCCGTGGTGCGCGAGGCCGCGCTGCGGCCGCTGCGCGCGCCGGTGTGGCACGCGTTCCCGGCGCCCGGCGGGGTGACGGGCTTCCTGCTGCTGCAGGAGTCGCACCTCGCGGTCCACACGTTCCCGGAGCGCGGGTTCGCCGCGTTCGACCTCTACTGCTGCCGCGCGCGCGCGCCGTGGCGGTGGGAGGAGCGGCTCGCGCAGCTGCTCGGCGCGCAGCGGGTCGTCGTGCGCGAGCTGGCCCGCGGCGAGGCGCCGCGATGACCGACCGGTTCACCGCGTGCCCGGGCTGCGGGGCGCCGCTCACGTTCTCGAGCGCGGCGACGCTCGTCGTGACGTGCGGCTCGTGCGGCGGCGCGTCGTACCGCTCCGACGTGGACCTCGCGTTCCTCGGCAAGGTCGCCGAGGTCGCGCCCATCGCGTCGCCCCTCGAGCTCGGCGCGTCGGGCAAGGTCGCGGGGAAGGGCTGGACGTGCCTCGGGCAGGTGCAACTCGACCACGGCGCGGGCCCGTGGAACGAGTGGGCCCTGCTCCTCGACGACGGCACGTGGGCCTGGTACGCCGAGGCGCAGGGCGAGACGCTGCTCACGGCCGCGGTGCCGGACGCGGCGGGCTCGGCGCCCCCGTGGGACGACGTCGCCCCCGGCGTCGGCGTCGAGGTCGCGGGGCGGCCGCTCGTCGTCGCGGAGATCGGCGAGGCGCGCGTGGTGACGGTGCGCGGCGAGGTCCCGGCGGCGCGCCTGCCGGGCACGAGGTACCGCTACGCCGACCTGCGCGGACCCGGCGACGTGTTCGGCACGCTCGACTACGGGCAGGCGCCGCGCTGCGAGGCGGTCTACGTCGGGCGCACCGTGCGGCCCGAGGAGCTCGGCCTCGACCCGACGAAGGCCCCCGAGGTCGAGCGGCGCGTCGAGGCGCGGCGGCTGTCGTGCCCGCGGTGCGCGGGCGTCGTCGAGCTGCGCGACCCCGGCAGCCTGCGCGTGGTCTGCGCGAGCTGCGGCGGGCTCCTCGACGCGACGGAGCGGATCGCGCACGTCCTCGGCGTGGGCGCCGCGCTGAAGGCGAAGCCGGAGCTGCCGCTCGGGGCCCGGGGCCGGCTCGCCGACACCGACGTGCAGCTGCTCGCCTACCTCGTGCGCAGCGTGACCGTGGACGGCACGCGGTACCCGTGGCGCGAGTACCTCCTGCGCACGACGCGCGGGGCCTACCGCTGGCTCGTGGAGTGGCAGCACCACTGGGCGATCGTCGACCCGGTCAACCCGGCCGAACTCTCCCGCACGCCGGTCGGGCCCTCGCTGCGCGGCAAGACGTTCCGCCACTTCCAGCAGGGCAAGGCCCGCGTCGACCACGTGCAGGGCGAGGTCTACTGGCAGGTCGAGGTGGGCGAGACGGTCACGTCGGACGACTTCGTGGCGCCGCCCTTCCTCCTGACGGTCGAGACGTCGGGCAAGGAGAAGAACGTGACGGCGGGGCGCTACGTCGACCGCGCCGAGGTCGAGGCGGCGTTCGGCGTGCGGCTCCCGGAGGCGACGGGCGTCGCCCCGAGCCAGCCGAACCCCTACGAGGGGCTCACCGCGCGCTGGTGGAAGGTCGGCGGCCTCTACCTGCTCGCGATCCTCGTGTCGTTCTTCGTGGTCGGCGGCGTGCGCGGCCACGAGCACGTCGGGGTGTTCTTCCCGGGGCTCTTCGTGATCGGCGGCCTGCTGCTCCCGCCGGTCGTGGTGTCGTCGCGCCGCACCTCGTTCGAGGTGCGACGCTGGGAAGAGAGCGACCACCCGATGCGCTCGGCGACGGAGGACTGACGATGAAGGGCTTCCGGGCGTACGTGATCTATGGCGGGCTGCTCGTCGCGACCTACCTCGGCGGCGGGCTCGCCGGGTGGTGGAAGAGCGTCTCGTTCCAGGGGTGGAACCTCGGGCGTGGCTCGGGGGGCTCCGGATACGGGGGCGGCGGGTTCGGCGGCGGCGGTGGTTTCCGAGGAGGGAAGTGACATGGGTTCCTTGTCGATCTTCGGCGCCGGCCTGCCGGCCGGGCTGGTCCTCGCGGCGGAGGAGGGCGGGCGCGACGCGCGCTGGTTCCTCGAGCACCTCGCCGCGGCCGCGATCTTCGGCCTCGTCGGCATCTTCCTCTTCCTCTTCGCGCTGTGGCTGACGGTGAAGATCTCGCCGTTCAGCCTGCGCAAGGAGCTCGAGGAGGACCAGAACGTGGCCGTCGGCATCCTCGTCGGCGCCGTGTTCCTCGGCATCGCGATGATCGTCGCGGCCGCCGTGCAGGGCTGACGCGGCGGCCGTGTCAGGCCCCGTCCCCGCGGACGCGCCCGCCGACGCGGGCGTCCCGGCGCCCGACGAGGGCGTCGCGGCGGCGGTGCGCCTGCGCGCGGTCTACGTCGCGGTGTTCGTCATCGCGGGGTGCGGGCTCGGGTACGAGCTGGCCGCCGGGGCGCTCGCGTCGTACCTCCTCGGCGACTCGGTCACGCAGTTTTCGACGGCCATCGGGCTCTATCTCTCGGCCCTCGGGCTCGGCGCCTGGCTGTCGAAGTTCATCGGCGACCGCGTCGTCGAGCGGTTCGTCGACGTCCAGGCCTCCGTGGCGCTGATCGGCGGCACCCTCGGCATCCTGCTCGTGCTCGCGTCGCCCATGGGCCGGTGGTTCCGGCCGGTGCTCTGGGCCGAGATCCTCGGCACCGGGACGCTCGTGGGCCTCGAGGTGCCGCTGCTCCTGCGCATCCTCGAGAAGGACCTCTCGTTCAAGCTGCTCGTGAGCCGCGTCCTCACGTTCGACTACGTCGGGGCGCTCGCCGTGGCGATGCTGTTCCCGCTCGTGCTGGTGCCGTCGCTGCAGCTGCCGCGGACGACGATCGCCTTCGGGCTCGCGAACGCGTTCGTCGGCCTCTGGACGACCTACCTGTTCGAGGCGCGGATCGCGCGGCCCGGGCCCCTGCGGGCCCGCTGCGCCGCGGTGGTGCTGGTCCTCCTGGTCGCCGGCGCGTACGCGGAGCGGGTGACGACGCACGTCGAGGCGGTCCGCTTCGGCGGCGAGGTCGTCTTCGCCCGCTCGACGCCGTACCAGCGCATCGTCCTCACGCAGGGCGAGGGCGTCCACGCGTTGTGGTTGAACGGGGCGCTGCAGTTCAGCAGCGACGACGAGTACCGCTACCACGAGGCCCTCGTCCACCCGGCCATGGCGTCGTCGCCGTCGCCGCGCCGGGTGCTCGTGTGCGGCGGGGGCGACGGGCTCGCGGTGCGCGAGGTGCTGCGGCACCCGGAGGTCGAGCGGGTCGTGCTCGTCGACCTCGACCCCGCCATGACCGACCTCGCCCGCGACCACGAGTTCGTGTCCGCGCTCAACGGACGGGCGCTCCACGACCCGCGCGTGACGGTCGTCAACGACGACGCGATGGCCTGGCTCGAGGCCAAGGCGGGCCTGTTCGACGTCGTCGTGCTCGACTTCCCGGACCCCGCGAGCTTCGCCGTCGGCAAGCTCTACACGACGCGGTTCTACGAGCGGCTGCTCGGCGTGCTCGCCCCCGACGGCGTCGTCGCCTGCCAGGCGACGTCGATCCTCGACACCCGCAAGGCCTTCTGGTGCATCGCGCGCACCATGGAGACGGTCGGCCTCGCGGTGCGGGCCTACCGCGCGTACGTGCCCTCGTTCCACGGCGACTGGGGCTTCCTCCTCGCGTCGCGGCGCGCGCTGCCCGTGCCCGACCGCGTGCCCGCGGGGCTCCGGTCGCTCGACCCCACGACGATGAAGGGCCTCTTCGACCTCCCGCCCGACCTCGGCCCCGTCGACGTCGAGCCCAACCGCCTCGACACGCAGCTCCTCGTCCGCTACTACGAGGGGGGGAAATGGCGCACGCCCGGCGGGTGACGCGGCGCGCGGTGCTGCGCGGCGCGGCGGCCGGCGTCGCGGCCCTCTCCCTCGGGGGCTGCGGCGGCGCGCGCCGGGTCGGCGGCCGCATCGTGGGCCCGTCGGACGCGCGCGGCCACCTCGTGCGCGACGGCGCGCCGCCCGCCGCGGCGCCGGTCGCGGACGCGGCCGAGGTCGTCGTCGTGGGGGGCGGCGTCGCGGGGCTGTCGGCGGCGTGGCGGCTCCTCGGCGCGGGCGTCGACGACGTGCGCCTCCTCGAGCTCGAGGACACGCTCGGCGGCACCGCCGCCTCGGGGACCGTCGGCGGCCTGCCGTGCCCGTGGGGGGCGCACTACGTGCCGCGGCCCACGCGCGAGCAGCGGGCCCTCGGCCGCCTCCTCGAGGAGGCGGGCGTGATCCGCGGGTACGACGCCGCGGGCCGAGCCGTCGCCGACGAAGGCGCGCTCTGCCGCGCGCCGCAGGAGCGCGTGTTCGCGGGCGGCACGTGGCACGAGGGGCTGTTCCCCCGCGACCTCGCGACCGCCGACGACGTCGCGCAGTGGGCGCGGTTCGAGGCCGAGGTCGCCTCGCTCGCCGCGCGACGCGACGCCGCGGGCCGCCGGGCGTTCGCGATCCCGACGGCGACCAGCGCCCGCGACGACGACCTCCTCGCGCTCGACCGCACGTCGATGGCGGCCTGGCTCGCCGGCCGCGGCTACACCGCGCGGCTCGTCCGCTGGGAGGTGGACTACGCCTGCCGCGACGACTACGGCGCGACGCCCGACCTCGTCTCGGCGTGGGCGGGCCTGCACTACTTCGCGTCGCGCATCGCCGCGCCCGGCGACGACGCGGCGCCGTTCCTCACGTGGCCCGAGGGCAACGGACGCCTCGTCGCGCACCTCGCCCGCGGCCTCGGCGAGCGCGCCCGCACGGGGGCCGTCGTGACCGCGCTCGCGCCCGCGGGCGACCGCGTCGTCGTGTCGTGGCGCGACGCCGTCCGCGGGACCGCGCACGCGACGACCGCCGCGCGCGTCGTGCTCGCGCTCCCGCGGTTCGTCGCGCGGCGGCTCCTCGGCGAGGGCCCCGACCCCGCGGACGCGTTCGTCACGTCGCCGTGGGTCGTCGCCAACGTGCACCTCGACGCGACGCCGGCGTCGCGGGGTCACCCGGTGTGCTGGGACAACGTGCTGCTCGACAGCGAGGCGCTCGGGTACGTCGTCGCGACGCACCAGACCGACCGCGCCGCGCGCGACACGGTCTGGACGTGGTACCTGCCGTTCGCCGGGCCCGACGTCGCGGCCGCGCGCCGCGCGATCCTCGCGGCGCCCTGGGAGACGTGGCGCGACCGCGTGCTCGCCGACCTCGCGCCCGCCCACGACGACCTCGCGGACCACGTCCTCTCCGTCGACGTCATGCGCTGGGCCCACGGGATGGTCCGGCCGTCGCCCGGGTTCCTCTGGGGCGGCGTGCGCGAGGCCGCCGCGCGCCCGCGCGGGCGCGTGCACGTCGCCGCCGCCGACCTCGGCGGCCTCCCGCTGTTCGAGGAGGCGCAGGCGTCCGGCGTCCGCGCGGCCGAGGAGGTGCTCGCCGCGCTCGGACGCGAGGAGGCGACGTGGCTGTGAGCGGCCGCTGGCGCGACGGCTGGGTCTTCTCGGCCCGCGAGGACCTGCTCTGGTTCCTCGGGCCGGTCGTCGTGTCGGCCGTGGTCGCGTTCGTCGCGTGGCGCACCGGCACGCTGCACGCCGACCTGCCGCCGTGGGGGTTCCTGCTGCTGGTGGTCGGGTGCGACGTGGCGCACGTGTGGGGGACCGCGTTCCGTGCCTACCTCGACCCCGTGGTCCGCGCGCGGCGCGGCGGGCTGCTGCTGCTGACGCCGCTCGCGTGCCTCGCGGCGGGGGTGCTGCTGCACGCGCAGGGCCCCGACGTGTTCTGGCGCGCGCTCGCCTACGTCGCGGCGTTCCACTTCGTGCGCCAGCCGTGGGGGTTCATGGCGTGGGCGGCCCGCCGCGCCGGCGAGACGTCGCGGTTCGACCGCGCGCTCGACCACGCGACCGTGCACGCGGCCTCGCTGTACCCGCTGCTGTGGTGGCACGCGCACCTCCCGCGGTCGTTCGTCTGGTTCCGGCCGGACGACTTCGCGGCGGGCCTCGCGTCCCGGGTGGTCGAGGTCGCGGGCGTCGCGTACGCCGCGCTCCTCGTGGCGTGGGGCGCGCGGCAGGCGTTCCTCCTCGCGACGGGCCGCGGCGTCAACCGCGCGAAGGCGCTCGTGCTCGCGACGACCGCCGTCACGTGGTGGGGCGGCATCGTCTGGCTCGACTCGGACGTCGTGTTCACGGCGAGCAACGTGCTCGCCCACGGCGTGCCCTACCTCGCGCTCGTCCACCGCTACGGCCGCGCGCGGTTCGCGGGGGCGCCGGGCGCGCTCGGCCGCGTGTTCGCGCCGTCCGGCGCGGCGCTCTACGTCGGCCTGCTCGTCGCGGTGGCGTACGTCGAGGAGGCGTGCTGGGACGGCCTCGTCTGGCACCAGCACGCGGGGTGGTTCCCGCTGCCGGCCCTCGACCTGCCGGAGGCCGCGCTGTCGCTCGTGGTGCCGCTCCTGGCGCTGCCGCAGGCCACGCACTACGTGCTCGACGCGTTCGTCTGGCGGCCGGGCCGCGACGCCGACCTGCGGGCGACGCTGCACCTCCCCGAGCGCTGACGTCAACCCATGCCGGGCGGCGCCGGCTGCTCGGGCGCCGCGGGCGGCTTCGGCGCGTCGGGCGCCGGCGGGGCGGCCTTCGCGGCGGCCGGCGTCACGGCGAGGTCGTCGAAGCGCGTGACGGAGTCGGACTTCGTCCACACGCCGCACCACCCGTTCGCGTACGTCGCGTCCTTCGCCTCGACGACGTGGGTGCCGTCGTAGACGCCGCGGAACCGGTCGCCCTCGAACGTCACCTCGAGCGTGTGCCACGAGCCGAGCGCGGGCGGCGGGATCGTCGTGCTCGCGAGGTCCCATCGGCGGCCGTACTTGATCACGTAGAGGCGCAGGTTGTCCTCGAGCGCGTTCGCGCGGCAGAGGTAGTAGCCCTCGGGGTCGCGCGCGCGGAAGACGACCCCGCCCGCGGCGTCGTCCTTGCCCGAGACCGCGACGAAGCGCACCGAGACCTTGCCGTCGGCGCAGGCGCGGCCTTCGCCGGTCGCGAGCGCGAGGCCGTAGGTCTCGACGCGGGTGTCCTGCAGCAGCACGTGGTTCTTCCCCGGCGCGAGCGGGTCGTCGACGACCTTGAAGTCGCCGGTCGCGACGCGCAGGCCCTCGGGCAGCGCGTGGTCCTTCGGGAGGTCCTCGAAGTCGAGCCGGTACGCGGCGGGCGTGCCCGCGGCGTCGGGCGAGGGCCACGGCGCCGGCTCCTCGCCGGCGGCGAGGGCCCCCCCGCAGAGGGCCAAGAGGACGGCGAGGGCGGTGCGGCGCATGGCGGACCTCCGCCGCCAGGGTACCGGACGGTCCGGCCGGGGGGAGCGTGGTCGGATCGTGTCCAGAAATGAACCTGTACACCCTCGGGCCCGCCTACGGTGCACCCGCAGTCAACCCCTGGAGCGGATCCCCATGAAGCGTCTCGTCCTCCTCGCCGCGTTCGCGGCCGTCGTCCCCGCCGCCGCGTTCGCCGGCGACCCCCCCTGCGCCAAGCCCGCCGGCAAGGCCTCCGGCGACCTCGTCGACACGGCCGTCGCGGCCGGCTCGTTCACGACCCTCGTGAAGGCCGTCCAGGCCGCGGGCCTCGTCGAGACCCTCAAGGGTCCCGGGCCGTTCACCGTGTTCGCCCCGAACGACGCGGCGTTCGCGAAGGTCCCGGCGGACGTGCTCGCCGGCCTGCTCGCCGACAAGGCCGCGCTGACGAAGGTGCTCACCTACCACGTGGTCCCCGGCCGCGTGACGTCGGCCGACCTCGCGCGCTCGACGTGGGCCAAGACCGTCGAGGGCGGCAGCCTGCTCGTCGGCGCCGGCGAGGGCGAGGTCCGCGTGGACGGCGCCAAGGTGATCGGCGCCGACCTCGAGACCTCCAACGGCCTCATCCACGTGATCGACACGGTGCTCCTGCCCCGCAAGGACCTCGTCGACACCGCGGTGGGCGCGGGCTCGTTCACGACCCTCGTGGCCGCGGTGAAGGCCGCGGGCCTCGTCGACACGCTGAAGGGCGAAGGTCCCTTCACGGTGTTCGCCCCGACGGACGCCGCGTTCGCGGCCCTGCCCGCCGGCGCGGTGGACGGCCTGCTCAAGGACGTCCCGCAGCTCAAGGCGGTGCTCACGTACCACGTGGTGTCCGGCCGCGTCCTGTCGTCGGACCTGAAGGTCGGCACGGTCGAGGTGGCCACGGTCGAGGGCCGCAAGCTCACGATCGTCAAGGCCGCCGACGGCGCCGTCACCGTGAACGGCGCGAAGGTGACCACGGCCGACGTGGTGGCCGGCAACGGCGTGATCCACGTGATCGACGGCGTCGTCCTGCCGAAGTAGCCTGCGGAGGACGCGAGGCCCGGGCCGCCGCGAGCGGCCCGGGCCGTTCCTTGTCCGTCGCGTCGGAGTCCTCGCCCGTCGTGACGCCCGCCGCGCGCCCCACGCCGTCCGCCCGTCGCGCCGGCGACGCGCCGCGCGCCGCGGGCCCGGCGGCCGTCGCGGGTCTCTCCATCGGCGGCCTCGCGGCGGCGACCGGCGTCGGCGTCGAGACGCTGCGCGCGTGGGAGCGGCGCTACGGACGCCCGCGGCCGGCGCGCCGCGCGTCGGGTCATCGGCGCTACGCGGCCGAGGAAGTCGCGTGGGTCCGCCTCGTGGCCGCGGCCGTGGGGGCCGGCGCGCGACCCTCCGACGTCGTCGGCCTGTCGCTCGCCGACCTGCGCGCGCGGGTCGCGCCCGACGTGCCGCCGCCCCGCGGTTGGTGGGCGCACCTGCGCCGCTTCGACGGCGCGGGCCTCGCGCGCGCGGTCGAGCGCGGCGCCGCGTCGGCCCCCGACGCCGCGGCCTTCCTCGACGGCGCGCTCGCGCCCTTCCTCGCGCGCGTCGGCGCGCGCTGGGCCGAGGGCCGGCTGCCGATCCGCCACGAGCACTTCGCGAGCGAGGTCGTCGGCGCGACGCTCGCGCGCCTGGCCGCGCTCGTGCGCGTGCCCGCACGCGCGCCGACGGTCGTGCTCGCGACCCTCTCGGGCGAGCGGCACGTGCTCGGCCTGGCGTCGGCGGCCCTCGTCGCGGCGGGCGCCGGCGTGCGGACGCGGTCGCTCGGGCCTGACACCCCGGTCGCCGAGGTCGCCGCCGCCGCGCTCGAGACCGACGCCGCCGCCGTCGCGATCGCCGTCTCGGCGGCCCACGGAGGCCCGCGGACGTGGCGGCAGCTGGCCGCGTTGCGCGCCGCGCTGCCCCGCGGGGTGCCCCTCGTGGTCGGGGGGGCGGGGGCCGCCGGGCCTCGCCGTCGGCCGCCGGGGATCGTCCACTGCGGGTCGTTCCGGGCCTTCGCGGGGCTCCTCGAGGGCCTCGCGGCCGCCCGATCGCGGCCCCGCCGTTGACCGGGCGGCCCCCGCGTGGGGGGCAGCGTCCGCGCGTCGCTTGCCGACCCCGGTTCGACACCCGATCATGGGGGCATGCGTCGCCCCCTCCGCCTCCTCTCGGTCCTCCTCGCCGCGCTCGCGCTGACCGGCTGCGAGAGCGGCATGTTCGACGACTTCGACGGCCTGCAGCCGCCGTCCTTCGGCAAGCGGAAGGACGCCCGCCGCAAGCCGCCGAAGGAGACCGCGAAGACCGACCCCGCCGTCCCCGGCTGGGAGCCCGTGGGGTCCGAGGGCGCCCGGTCCCCGCAGGACCCGTCGCCGCAGGACCCGCCGCCCGCGTCGGGCTGGGAGCCGGTCGACGGCGCGCCTCCGCCGCCGCCCCCCGCGATGCCGCCCGCGCCGCCGCCCGTCCTGCCGCCGGCGCCGCCGCCGGGGACGTACCAGCCGCCGGTGCCGACCGCGAAGGGCGGGACGGTCGCGCTGCCGCCGGGCCACCAGGCCGCCGGCACCAGCGCGACGGACCCGCTCTACGGGTCGTACGTCGGCACGACGCCGCCCGCGCTCGGCACCGACGGCAAGTGGCTCGTGCCCGGCCTCGCGCCGACCCTCGAGGGGATGCGCGGTCAGGTCGTGTTCCTGATGTTCGCGTTCCAGACCTGCCCGTCGTGCGCGCAGATGACGCCGTACCTCAAGCAGTGGCACGACATGTACGGCCCGCAGGGCCTCTCCATCGTCTACGTGAACAACGGGCGCATGGCGACGGAGGCCGACGCGACGAAGGCCATCCGCGACCAGGGCCTGCGCTTCGCGTACCTCCACGACACCGAGGGCTCGTCGCTGCACGCGTTCTCCATCCGCGCCTTCCCGACCGCGTACGTGATCGACCGGTCGGGCAAGGTGGTCTGGGAAGGGACGCCGCTCGCCGTCGAGGCGCAGGTGCAGGAGCTGCTCGTCGGGCTCCTCGCCACGAAGTGACGCCGGACGGCGGACACGCCGGACGCGAGGCCGCCGGTCGGGGCGCGTCCCCGGGTCGCTTCGAGGCCCCGGGTCGATTCGAGGCATCCGGTCGCTTCGAGGTCCCGGTGGAGGAACTCTGGGCCTGGCACGCGAGGCCCGGCGCGTTCGAGCGGCTGGCGCCGCCGTGGGACCGCGTCGAGGTCGTCCGCCGCGAGGGCACGATCGAGGACGGCCTCCTCGAGATGAAGGTGCCGGGCCCGCCGGGGATGCGCCGCTGGCGCGCCCGGATGTGCGACGCCGAGCCCGGGCGCCGTTTCGTGGACGTGCAGGAGGCCGGCCCGTTCCGCGCGTGGCGGCACGAGCACCACATGGCGCCCGACGGGCCGGACGCGTCCGTGCTGCACGACGAGATCCGGTACGCGATGCCGTTCCCGCCGTTCGGGGGCTGGTTCGGCGGGCCGTTGGTGCGGCGGATGCTCCCGCGGCTCTTCCGGTTCCGCCACGCGCGCACGCGCGACGACCTCGAGCGCCACGCGCGGTTCCGCGCCGCGCCGCGGCGGCGGGTGGCCGTGTCGGGCGCGCGCGGCTTCCTCGGGAGCGCGCTCGTGCCGTTCCTGACGACCGGCGGGCACGACGTGGTGCCGCTCGTCCGCGGCGGCGGCGGGGGCGTCGCGTACGACCCGAAGGCGGGCACGTTCGACGCGGCGGCCCTCGGCGACGTGGACGCGGTGGTGCACCTCGCGGGCGCGCCCGTCGCCGCGGGACGCTGGACCGCGGCGCGCAAGGCCGAGATCCTCGCGAGCCGCGTGGACGGCACCGCGACCGTCGCGCGGGCCGTCGCGGCGCTGCCGCGCCGCCCGGAGGTGCTCGTCGTCGCGAGCGCGGTCGGCGTCTACGGCGACCGCGGCGACGAGGTGCTCGACGAGGACGCCGCGACCGGCGACGGGTTCCTCGCCGACGTGGGGCGCGCGTGGGAGGCGGCGGCCGCGCCGGCGCGCGACGCCGGGGTCCGCGTCGTGTTCGCGCGGTTCGGCGTCGTGCTCGGGGCCGCGGGCGGCGCGCTCGCGCGGATGCGGACGCCGTTCGCGTGGGGGCTCGGCGGGCCGCTCGGCGACGGCCGCGCGTGGGTCCCGTGGGTGGCGCTCGACGACGCGGTGGGGGCGGTGCACCACGCGATCCTCGACCCGACGCTCATGGGCCCGGTGAACGTCGTCGCGCCCGCACCGGTGCGGTGGCGCGAGCTGGCGGCGACGTTGGGCGCCGTGATGCGCCGGCCCGCGCTGCTCCGGATGCCGCGGCCGCTCGCGCGGCTCGCGTTCGGCGAGATGGCCGACGCGGTGCTGCTGCCGAGCCAGCGCGTCGCGCCCGCGCGCCTCGCGGCGGCGGGCTTCCGGTGGGTGCGGCCGGACCTCGCCGACGCGCTCGCCCACGAGCTGGGCCGCGCGCCGGCCCCGGTGCTCCGCGCGGGGCGGTGAACCGTCCGGCGTTGGGAGGCGTCCCGGACGGGCGCCGGTAGCCTCGGCGCTCCGGAGGACGTGATCGTGTCGAGCCCGGTGGTCGTGGTCGGCGGCGGCGTGGCGGGCCTCGCGTGCGCGACGCATCTCGTGCGCCGCGGCGTCGAGGTGGTCGTGCTCGAGGCGTCCGACGCCGTGGGCGGGCGGGTGCGGACCGACGTCGTGGACGGCTTCCGGCTCGACCGCGGGTTCCAGGTGCTCCTCACGTCGTACCCCGAGGTCCCGCAGGTCCTCGACCTCGCCGCGCTCGCGCTCCACAAGTTCGAGCCCGGGGCCCTCGTGCGCTACGAAGGCCGGTTCCACCGCGTCGTCGACCCGTGGCGCCGGCCGTTCCGCGCGCTCGCGGCGGTCTTCTCGCCCATCGGGAGCCTCGCCGACAAGCGTCGCGTCGGGGCGCTGCGCGGCGACGTGCTCGACGTCGGGTACGACGACCTTCTCGCCCGCCCGGAGACGTCCGCGGCCGCGCGGCTCGCCGAGCGCGGCTTCACCCCGAGCGCGGTGGACCGCTTCTTCCGCCCGTTCTTCGGGGGCGTGTTCCTCGAGCGCGGGCTCGCGACCTCGAGCCGGCTGCTCGAGTACCTCTTCCGCGCGTTCGCGCTCGGCGAGGCCACGCTGCCCGCCGAGGGCATGGGCGCGATCCCGCGCCAGCTCGCGGCGCGGCTGCCCGCCGGGTCCGTCCGCACCGGCGTGCGGGTCGAGGCCGTGGCGCCGACGCGCGTGTCGCTCTCGACCGGCGAGCCCGTGGGCGCGTCGGCGGTCGTCGTCGCGACCGAGGCGCCCGAGGCGCGCGGGCTCCTGCAGGTGGACGTGCCCGAGATGCGCGGCGTCACCTGCCTCCACTTCGCGGCCGACCGCGACCCGCTCGGCGAGCCGGTCCTCGTGCTGAACGCGGAGCCCGGCGGGATCGTGAACGACCTCGCGGTGCTCTCCGCCGTCGCGCCGGGCTACGCCCCGCCGGGCGCGGCGCTCGTGAGCGTGACGGTGCTCGGCGCGGGCCCGGTCGACGTCGAGGCGGTGCGCGCCGAGATCGGACGCTGGTTCGGCGACGAGGTGCGGCGATGGCGGCTGCTGCGCACGCTGCGCATCCCGCACGCGCTGCCGACGTTCCTGCCGCCGACGGTCCCGGCGAAGCCCGCCACGGTGCGGCCGGGGCTCTACGTCGCGGGCGACCATCGCGCGACGCCGTCGCTGCAGGGCGCCCTCGAGAGCGGCCGGCGCGCCGCGGAGGCGCTGCTCGCCGACCGGGCGAAGGGCGGGTCGTGACCGACGCGGTGAGCCGCCTGCTCGCGGGCCCGGTGAACCCCGCGTGGCGGAGCGCGGCGGCCGCGTTGCCGCCCGCCGACCTCGAGCGGCTCGCGGAGGGGATCGACGCCCTCGCGCGCCTCGACGCGCCGTCGCGCGCGTTCGCGGTGGAGGCGTACCTCGGGGTCCCCGAGACCCTCGACCCGCGCCGGCCGGGCGCCGTCGAGCGGTGGCGGTTCCTGTTCGACCGGACCGGCGCGAACCCGCGGCTCGAGGCGCCGCTCCGGCGCGCCCTCGAGCTCGGGCTCCCGCCCGGCGAGCTCACCTGGACCGCGAAGGCCGTCCTCGCCCAGCGCCTCGACGTCGACGGCCGCGGGGACGAGGCGGAGGCGCTCCTGCGGGAGGTGCTCGTCGCCGCGCGCAGCTCGGGGACGCGGGTCGAGCGCGGCGCGCTCGCGAACCTGGTGTGGATGTGCCTCAACCGCGGCCGCGAGGCCGAGGCCCTCGTCCTCGCGCGGTACACGCTCGGCCGGATGGTCGCGGCGGGCGACGCGTGGGGCGAGGCGATCCTGCTCGACCAGCTGGCGCACCTGTACGGCTGGGGGCACGCGTGGGACGAGGTGCGCAAGGTCGTCGAGGCCCTCGGCGACCTCGAGCCGCGCGCCGACCCGGGCTGGCGGGCGAAGGTCGCGGTGATGCGCGAGCGGCACCTCGCGCGCATCGCGCACGCGTCGGGCGCGATCGACGACGCGCTCGCGGCCCTCGACCGCGCCGAGGCCGGCGTGGAGCGCGCGGTCGAGCCGGGCGTCCTGCGCGGGATCGGGCGCACGCGGGTGCGCATGCTGCTCGACGCGGGCCGTGTCGAGGAGGCCGGACGGCGCCTCGCGGACCTCACGGCCACGCCGGCCGGCGAGCGCGTCGAGGAGGTCGTGCTGCACGCGCGCGTGGCCGTCGCGTCCGCGCCGCCGGGGCCCGCCCGGCGCGCGGTCGAGCTCGCGCTCGCCATGCTCGCGCTGCGAGGGCCCGGGGCGGCGTCGCCCGGGGTGCGCGTGCGCACGGCGACGGAGCTCGCGCCGTCGCTGCGGACCCGCGCCGACCTCGCCGACCTCGTCGTGCGCGTCTACGACGTCGCGGCGGGCGCGGTCGTCGAACGACTCGCGGAGCTCGAGACGTTCGTCCGCGACACGCCCGAGGTGGCGCGGCCGACCGCGAGCGACCTCCGGCTCCTCGACGCGATGCGGGTCCGGTTCCTCTCCGAGCACGCCGAGCTCGGCCGCGCGCTGGTGCGGCTGCACGCCGCGTCGGGCCCGGGGGCGACGGACGCGCTCGCGCGGCTCCACGACGCGGGCACGGGGTTCGTCTGCGTGTGCGCGTGGTGCCAGCGCGTGCGCACCCGCGACGGCGGCTGGCTGCCGGTCCAGCAGTTCCTGCCGCTCGCCCCGCGCGGCCCGTTCGAGGTCACGCACGGCATGTGCGACGCCTGCTACCGCTCCCTCGACGCGGACGCGGAGGGCGGCGCCGGTCGCCGCGGCTGACGCACGCGGTCGGCGCGCGCGGCGTGGACCCGGCGTCCGCGTTGACGCGCCCGGCGATCGTCCCTAGCCTCTAGCCTTCGAGGCCGAGCCGACGTGGCGGAACGGCAGACGCACGGGTTTCAAAAACCCGAGTCCCTTACGGGACGTGAGGGTTCGATTCCCTCCGTCGGCACTCGTCCCTCGATCGCGAGCGCGCGTCGGAACCTGGGAAGAAGTCGCCTTCGCTCGGTCTTCGGGGCCCGAACCCCCCGAAAACCCGCTCGGCGTGCGGGCCCTGCGGGCCCGCGCTTCGCGGCCGTGAAGGAATCTCCGGTTCCTTCACAGCCGCTCAAGGGCTGTGAAGAAGTCGCCTTCGCTCGGTTTTCGGGGCCCGAACCCCCGAAAACCCGCTCGGCGTGCGGGCCCTGCGGGCGCGCGCTTCGCGGCCGTGAAGGAATCTCCGATTCCTTCACAGCCGCTCAGACGCGCGCCGCGTGGGGGCTCAAGGGCGTGCGGTCGCGCGCGAAGGCCGCGGCGTCGCCCACCTCGAAGCGCGCGCCGCGACGGCTCGCCGCGCCGAGCCGCGCGATGTGCTCGAGCACGAACAGCGGCCACGCGAACGCGTCGGCGAGCGTCCGCGGCGACGGGTCACGCGCCCCTTGGGCCCGCGGCATCGCGTCGGCCAGCGGGTCCGCATCGATCGGCGCCGGGTCGTCCGCGGCAGCGTCCGGCGCGGCGTCGGTGGCGTCGGGCGCGGGGTCGGCCGTCGCCGGCAGCGCCGACAGCAGGTGGCGGAGCCGCGTGACCTCGCGCGCGAGCGAGTCGCACTCGACCGCGGTGAGCGGCGTGGGGCGACCGACGAGCCGCAGCAGCGGGAACCGCGAGCCCGGTCGGGCGCCCTCGAGGCGCCGCGCCACGACGGCGGCCATCGCCTCGAGCGCGGCCACGCGCCCGAGGAGGTCGTTGCGCCCGGAGTGCTCGTCCACGAAGCGGACGGAGAGACGACCGCTGGCGTCGCTCGGCATCATCATCGATGGGGGGATCACCGACGGAGGGCTCCGGGCGGACGCGGGCGTCGTCCCGACGCGACCGCGCACCGCCACGAACGGAATCTACCCCCGCAAGGGGACAGGATCCGCCCGTGATCGCCGCCCCGCCGGCGTCGCCGTCAGCGCTTGCGCTTGCCGGCCGCCTTCTTCGGGGCCGCCTTCTTCGCGGGCGCCTTCTTCGGCGCCGCCTTCTTCCCGCCCGTCTTCGCGGCCGGCGGGCGGTGCGCCGCCTTCTTCGCGCCCGCCGACGGCTTGGTGGCCGTCGCCGTCGTCCGCCGCTTCCCCTTCGCGGCCGGCGCCGGCGGCGGCGGGGGCTGGGTGCGGGCGGTCGGCGGCACCGGCATCGACGGACCGTGGTCCATCGCGTCGTACGCCGTCTGGATGCGCTGCGTCCACGTCGCCGTCTCGGCCGGCGTGCGCGGGAAGCCGCGGTCCTCGCGCGTGTGCGCGGCGATGCTCCCGATCACCGACAACTGGTGACGGATCGTCATGCCCGGGATCGTCGCGGCCGCGACGTCGGGCCACGTGCCCGGCTGCACGGCGGGGGGGACGTCCGGCGGGAGCGGGTCGCCGTGGCCGGGCGCCATCGAGTCGACGAGCGCGGCGTACGCGCGCTGGACCCGCCCGCGCCACGTCTCGAGGTCCGGCCCCCCGTGGAAGCCCAAGGGCTCGACCGTCGCCGCGATCCACACGAGGTAGTCGAGCTGGTCACGGACCTTCAAGGCCGGGCTCGTCGCAGCGGCGACGTCGGGCCACACGTGGATCACGGTCGTCACTCCAGGGGACCGGCGGGGCGGTCGCGCGCATCTTGCGGTGGCGGGGGGCGGGCCGCAAGAACGGCAACTTCGAGCCCCCCCCGGTGGCTCGCACTCGATTCGTCCGTCGCCGGAAGTCGTGGCCCCTTCGGGGGTTGCACCGTCACCGGGGTCCCCCGGGCCTTCCGGCCGCCCGAGCGCGGTTTCCCGGTGGGGTGCGCCGCGCCGCTCGGCTACACTCCCGGCCCCGCGACGCCGGCCTCCGCGGCTTCGGTGACGAAGCGCACGCGCCCCGGCCCGTCGCGGCCCGCTTCTCCCTGGTCGTGTCCTCGCGCTTGCATGTCGAAGCGCCTCCTTCGCTCGCAGGATCCATCGATGTCCCACGACGTGCGCGTCCACATCCGCCTGGGCACCCTCCGTCTCGCCTACGAGGGCTCCCGAGCGTTCTACGAGACCGCCGTCGAGCCCCTCGTCGCCCGCGCCGCCGACCGGGGGCGCCGTACGCCCGCGGCCGCCGCCGCGCCGGCGTCCCCGCCCGCGCCCGCGTCCGCCGCGCCGGACGTCGCGCCCGCGCCCGCCGCCGCGGCGCCGACGCCGGCCGCGTTCGTGCCGCGGTCCCCCGAGTTCGGCCGCTTCCTCCGCCGCCTCGGCCCGGAGGCCGCCGAGCCGGATCGCCGTGTCGTCGCGCTCGCCTTCTACCTGTGGAACTACGAGCGCCTCGAGACGTTCACGGAGCGCGAGATCGCGGGCTGCTTCGCCGCGCTCGGCCTCCGCGTCCCCGGCGACCTCGACGCGATCCTCGACGACCTCACGGACCGCAAGCGCTTCGTCGAGTCGCTGGGCGCCGGCCTCTTCAAGCTGACGAAGAAGGGCGAGAACTACGTGAAGACGCGCCTGCTGTCGGCGTAGCGGCGCGCGAGCGGACGCGAGCCCCGTTCCCGGGACCGCGAGGCCCGCCGGCCGCCGGGCCTCGCGGTCCCGGGACCCGACCGCGGCCCGAAGGGCGCCCGCGCGGCGGGGCCGCACACGACGCCGTCCCCGGGCGGGCCCTTCCGAAGGGGGCCCTCACCGGTCCCGGGACGTGCCGGAGTCCCGGGACGTGCCGGAGACGACACGGCCGCGCCGGTCACGCAAGCGTCGCCCCGGAAACGCAACGGGCCCCGCGGACGCGTCCGCGGGGCCCGTCAGGTTCCGTGCGAGGACGCGTTACGCGACCTTGGCCTTGCGCTTCTTCGACGCGCGGATCATCACCATGCCGCCCGTCGGGCCCGGGATCGCGCCGCGGATGTAGAGGAGGTTCTTCTCGGCGTCCACGCGCGCGACGAGCAGGTTCTGGACCGTCTTGCGCGTGTTGCCGAACTGGCCGCCCATGCGCGTGCCGCGGCGGGTGTGCTCCGGCTTGCGGCAGCCGATCGAGCCCGCGTGACGCCAGTGGTAGTGCGCGCCGTGCGACTCCTTCTGCGTCGCGAAGCCGTGGCGGCGGACGACGCCGCTGAAGCCGCGGCCCTTCATCGTGCCGATCACGTCCACGTACTCGCCCTGGGCGAAGATCGCGCAGGTCAGCGCGTCGCCGACCTTCGTCTCGCCGACGGCGCCCGGGGCGAGGCGGACCTCGCGCAGGAAGCGCTTCGGCTCGACCTTGGCCTTCTTGAAGTGGCCGGCCTGGGGCTTCGAGGTCAGCTTCTCGCGGCGGTCGCCGAAGCCGATCTGGATCGCCTCGTACTTGTCCGGGCCGTCGGCCTTCTTGACCTGGGTGACCGTGCAGGGGCCGGCCTCGACGAGCGTGCAGGGCACGACGTCGCCGTTGTCCTCGTAGAGCTGGGTCATGCCGAGCTTGGTGCCGACGAGACCCTTGGACAGCATCGCGATGGACATCTGGGGCGTACCTCCGACCGGGCCGAGCAAGGTACGGAGACCGCCCGGGGGGTCAAGGAAACGAAGGGGCCCCGCCGCGAACGGAGGGACGCCCGACGGAGCGGTCGCCGTGCCGCGCCCGTCACCCCGGGGGGGCGGAGCGGGCGCGACGTCGAAGCGAGCATGGTACCGAGAGAAGCGTCGGCGGGGGACGCTGGACACGGCCGCCCCGGGCGCGGAACATCCCGGGGTGACCGAGCGTCCTCCCTTCGACATGACCCGTCCGCCCCCCGGTACGCCGTCGTCGTTCGAGGGCCCCCCGTTCGTGGGCGGCCCGGACGGCGGCGCGTCGCCCGGCAGGACGCATGGGGGATCGGCCCCCGATCCCCGGATGCGGACGCTGTCGCCGGCCGTCGAGGCCGCGCTGCGCGGGATGGCCGCTCCCCCGGTCCCCGCCGACCTGCGCGCGCGCGTGCTCGAGGCCGCGGCCTCGCCCGCCCGCGTCGTGCCGTGGACGCGCCTCGCGGGCGAGCGGGGTCGGCTGCTCGCGATGGTCGGCGCCGCCGCGGCGGCCGCCGCGGTCGTGTTCGTGGTCGGGGGGGCGCTCCGCGCCGGGTCGCGCGGGCCGGCGCCGGCCTGGGAGACCCTGCACCCCGAGGCGAAGTCGCCGCCCCCGCGCGTCCGCGTCGTGAACGACCCGGCGCGCGAGGACTGGACGTCGGCCTCGATCGTGAACGCTTCGTTCGACCCCCTCGACGGCCCGTAGGCCGGGGCGGACGCGTCGGTTCGCGGGCGCGTGGCCCGCGGGCGACCGCGTCCGTCGGGGTTCGCGTGTCCCGCCGGAGACCTCTCGATCGTGCGACGTCCGTCCCCCCTCGCGTCCCTCGGGTTCGCCGTCCTGCTCGGCGCGGGGCTCGGGGCCGGGACGCTGGCGATGCTGCCGCGGTCGGGCCCGGACGAGCGCGCGGCGGAGGACGCCGACGCGATGCTCACCCGCGCGGCGCAGCGCGGGTTCAGCGACGGGCGCTGGCGGATCGTCGAGCAGATGTGGACGCGCGAGCGGCTGTTCGCGCGCGACCCGGCGCAGGCCGACCTGTGCCAGATCCGGCTGCTCGACCGCCCGGGTGCGCCGGTGCTGCCGGCCCCGTGCCGCGACCTCACGCGCCACCTCCTCGGCGACGTCGAGCAGTTCCTGAAGGCGTACCCGCTCACCGCCGGCCCCGTCGTCGAGGGCCAGGGCGACGAGCGCGCGGTGTCCTTCGAGTGGTCGCGCGACGGCGGCCCGTCGCGCCGGGCCTGGTTCCGCGTCTCGACGGGCGAGCTGGTGCGGCTCGTCGAGCGCGACGGCGCCGGCGAGGTGCTCCGGTCCGTCGAGCTCGTCGGGCGCGACCTCGCGGGCTGGACGCCGACGCCGGTCCCCGTCCGCGCCCTCCCGGCGCGCACGGCGCCCGACGCCGGCGGCGCCGACTTCGCGGCGTTCGCGGCGCGCGTGACGGTGCCGATCTACGAGCCGACGCGGCTGCCGCCGCGGTTTCGCCGCGCGGACTTCGGGTACGACGACCGTCCGCCCCGCGGCGACGTCTCGGGCGAGAAGCTGCCGGTCGCCTGGGTGGCCTACACCGACGGCCTGGTGCGGATGAACCTGTTCATCACCCGCCGCGCCGACATGCGCCGGCTCGAGGCCCTCGCCCGCGAGCAGACGAACGCCGCGGGGCGCACCACCTGCCCGACGTCGTCCGCGCAGACGCCCGAGGAGATGCTCGAGGGCGCCGACGCGATCCTCGTCCACCGTCGGGACGACGGCTGCCGCGTCGTGCTGCGGCGCGACGACCTCCCCGATGTCGCGGTCGCGCTCGTCGGCTTCCGCGGGCTCGCGGCGGACGACTACGTCCAGACGATCCGCACGCTCGTGCGCGTCTCCCCGACGAAGCCGGGCGAGGTGCCGCTGCACGACGCGACCGGCGGTCGCTGACCGTCCGGCCGAGGTCGGGTCCACGGGGTCCCGACGCGGTCGCCCCGGGACGCGGTCCGCCGGAGGGCGACCGCGAGGCCCGTTCGCCGTCGAGGTCCCGCCGACGCGGACCGGCCGGGCCGACCGGGAAATGACCCCGAGGTGACGGTCCTCGCGTAGCCTGTCCGCTCGCCCCCGGAGCCCGCCCCGTGTACCGCCGCTTCCTGAGCGTCCGCTACTTCCGGACGCGCCTCGTGAACTGGCTGTCGGTCGTCGGGGTCATGGTCGGCGTGGCGGTCATGATCGTCGTGTGGTCGGTATTCACCGGCTTCTCGACCGAGACGAAGCGCGTCATCCGCGGCACGCTCGCCGACGTCGAGCTCTCGCCGACGGGGCCCGACCAGCCGCCGGACTACCCGGAGCTCGAGCGGATGCTGCAGCGCAGCCCGGACGTCGTGGCGTGCGTGCCGCGGCTCACGGCGTACGTGGCGCACCCGTACGAGTCCACGCGCCGCGTCTCGGGCACCGGGACCGGCTACCACTTCATGACCGGCGTCGGCGTGGACTGGCGCCGCGAGCAGCGCTTCGTCGAGGACAGCCGTCGGCGCGGGCTGCGCGACGTCTCGGGCCTCGTCCACCTCGTGGTCGCGGCCGAGGACCCGCGCGACCCGTTCTCGAGCCCGTCGTCGCTCGCGCGATGGGGGCCCGACGGCGACGCCGAGACGCTCAAGGGGATGTTCAGCCTGACGTTCCTCAACCGGTTCATCGGCCTGCCGCCGGACGTGAAGAACGAGGCCAAGTCCTATCTCGCCCGGAAGGTCCCGCTGACGATCGTCCGTGAGACGACCGACGCCGACGGGAACCCGGACTACAAGGTCAGCTCGAAGGACGTCGTGGTGTCGGCGGTCTACGACTCGAAGGAGCGCGACGCGGACGTGGCGCGCGTCTACTTCGACCGCGCGATGCTGTGGAAGTTCAGCTCGCCGCTCCCGCCCCCGCCGCCGGGCGGCGGGCGGGCCCCGAAGCCGGCGGACACGCCGCCGGAGAAGGTGCCGTACTCGGAGGTCGCGATCTCGGTGCCCGACTACCAGCGCGTCGAGCAGTCGAAGCAGGCGATCGTGGGCTGGTGCGCCGACCACGGCGTGGCGGGCATGTCCGGCGCGAGCTGGCAGGACCAGCGCGGCTCGATCCTGATGGCGGTGAACAACGAGAAGATGCTGCTCGCGATCGTCATCGCGTTCATCGGCCTCCTCGCGGGGTTCACGATCCTCGCGACGCTGACGCTCACCGTCATCGAGAAGACCCGCGACATCGGCGTGCTCCTCGCGCTCGGCGCGACGGCGCGCGGCGTGATGACGGTGTTCCTGTTGAGCGGCGTGCTGATCGGCCTGCTCGGCGGCCTGCTCGGGGTGCTCCTCGGGATCGGGCTCACGCGGGCGCTCAACCCCTTCCGCGACTGGCTCCGCGAGACGACGAAGATCGACCTCTTCCCGCCCGACGTCTACGGCTTCGAGGAGATCCCGTACCTCTTCGACGTGCCGGCGATGATGTGGATCACCGGCGGCTGCATGGCGGTCGCGTTCCTCGCGAGCCTGCTGCCGTCGCTGCGCGCGGCCCGTCTCGACCCCGTGGTGGCGCTCCGCCATGAGTGAGCCCGACGTCGTCCCCTCTCGGCCCGCGCCGCCGCTCCCCGAGCGCGCGGAGCCCGAGCCGCTGTTCGCCGGCCTGTCCGACGGGACCCCGCCGCCGGTCGTCGACGCGGCGGCGTCGACGTCCGCCGCGCCCGTACCCGCGCCCGCCGCCCCGGAGGCCGACGCGCCCGTCCCGGCCGACGCGGCTCCGGACCCGGCGACCCCGCCGGTCGCGCCGCCCCGGGTCGTGTTGTCGGCCCGCGGGCTCCGGAAGTCGTACCGCATGGGCCCGCACCGCGTGGAGGTGCTGCGCGGCGCCGACCTCGACGTGCACGAGGGCGAGATCCTCGCCATCCTCGGCTCGAGCGGCTCGGGCAAGAGCACGTTCCTGCACGTGCTCGGCCTCCTCGACAAGACGGAGGAGGGCTCGATCGTCTTCGAGGGCCGCGACCGCGCGTCGCTCTCGGCGGCCGAGCGCGCGGCGATCCGCGCGTCGGCGATCGGGTTCGTCTTCCAGTTCTACCACCTGCTGCCCGAGCTCACGGCGCTCGAGAACGTGATGCTGCCGGCCATGATCGTGAAGGCGAGCGCGTCCGAGCGGGCGGCGGCGCTGGCCCGCGCGCGCCTCACGCTCGCGCGCGTGGGCCTCGCGTCGCGCGAGACGCACCGGCCGTCGCAGCTCTCCGGCGGCGAGCGCCAGCGGGTCGCCATCGCGCGGGCGCTGCAGAACCGGCCGCGGGTGCTGCTCTGCGACGAGCCCACGGGCAACCTCGACGGGCGCACCGCGCTCGAGGTGCGGCGGCTGCTCTGGGACCTCAACGCCGCGGAGCGCCAGACGCTCGTGATCGTGACGCACGACGCGTCGCTCGCCGCGCAGGCCCACCGCGTCGTCCACCTCGTGGACGGCCGCATCGTCGACCGCCCGCCCGAGGGGCCCGCGATCGCGGTCGCGCCCGAGGCCGTGCCGGACGGCCCGGCGACCATGCCGCCGGCCGACGCGGCGCCGCCGCTCGACGCGGCTCCGCAGGGCCGCGAGGGCCCCGCGTCGTGAAGGTGATCATGGCCATGCGTCAGATGGGGCAGCTGCGGATCAATCCGCTGCGCCCGCCGACGTCGGTCGTGGTCGTCCTCGCGCTCGGCCTGGTGGCCGGGCTCGTCGTCTGGATCGCGGGGATCCGCCTGCGGTAGCGGCTACGGCTGGGGCCGCGACGGCGGGCGTCGCAGCGGGAGCCGGCGGGGCCGGTCGAGGACTTCCTTCCACACCACGGCGGCGCGCATCCGGTCGCGCGGCGTGGTCAGGTTCCCGACGAGCAGGGCCCGGCCCGCGGCGGGCCTCGCGTCGCGCGGCGGGGGCGGCGGCGCCTTCGCCCGCGGCTTGCCGGAGGCCTTGTCCTTCGCCTTCCGCTCGCTCTCGAACTCGTGGGGCTTCCACGCGCCGAGCTCGACGAGGGTGTGGTCCGGGCCCTCGACGTCGTGGGTCACCGGGCGCGGCGCCGGCCGCGCCGGGGCGCGCTCGACCGGCGCCGGCGGCGGCGCCGGCGCCCGACGCCACGGGTCCGGCGCGGGCTCCGCGCGCGGCGGCGGCTTCGGGGCCGGGGCCGGTTCCTCGGCCCGCGGGGCGCGCTTGGCCTTCCCGCGGATCATGTCGACGAGCCGGATCAGGCCCGCGATCAGGAAGAAGACGATGAGCCCCCAGTCGTCGGGGTCGAACCGCGCGACGACCGGGAGCAGACCGCCGGTCAGGGCGGACGCGAGGCTCACGTCGCCTTGCCGCCGTCGGCGCGCTCGCCGCCGCCGAGGCTGCGACGCATGTCGGTGTCGGCCTGGAGGTTCTTGAGGTTGAAGTAGTCGAGCGCGCCCATGTTGCCGCTCTTCAGCGCGTTCGCGATCGCCATCGGGATCTCGGCCTCGGCGAGCACGACCTTCGCGCGGTTCTCGACCACCTCGGCCTGCATCTCCTGCTCGCGGGCGACGGCGAGCGAGCGGCGCTCCTCGGCCTTGGCCTGCGCGACGCGCTTGTCGGCCTCGGCCTGGTCGGCCTGCAGCCGCGCGCCGATGTTGTCGCCGACGTTCACGTCCGCGATGTCGATGGAGAGGATCTCGTAGGCCGTGCCGGCGTCGAGGCCCTTCGCGAGCACCGACTTGCTGATGCGGTCGGGGGTCGCGAGCACCTCCTTGTGGTCGGTCGCGGAGCCGATCGTCGCGACGATGCCCTCGCCGACGCGGGCGATGATCGTCTCGTCGGTGGCGCCGCCGACCAGCTGGCGGATGTTGGTGCGCACGGTGACGCGGGCGCGCACCTTGATCTGGATGCCGTTGCGGGCCACGGCGTCGATCGTGTCGACGCCCTTGCTCGGGTCGGGGCAGTCGATGACCTTCGGGTTGACGCTCGTCTGGATGGCCTCGAGGACGTTGCGGCCCGCGAGGTCGATGCCGGCGGCGGTCTTGAAGTCGAGCGGGATGCCGGCGCGGTCGGCCGCGACCATGGCCTTGATCACGCTCGGGACGTGGCCCCCGGCGAGGTAGAGGGCCTCGAGGGCCGTCGTGTCCACCTTGAGGCCGGCCTGCACCGCCATGATCTTGCTGTTCACGATCACGCCGGCGTTGACCTTCCGCAGCCACATGCCGACGAGGCTGAAGATCGAGACGTCGGCCTTGCTGAAGTAGGCCTGGATCCACAGCTTCACGAACTTCAGCAGGATGAACAGGAAGACGAGGAGGACGACGCCCCCGAGGATCAGGACGATCTGGCTGACGGGCAGGTCGGCGGCGAGCGGGGTCATGGGGACCTCGGGAAGGGACGTTGGGGGGGAGACGGACGGGGAGCGGTGCGGAGCCGGGGAGCGCGGGGCGTCAGGCCCTGCGGCCCTCGGCGACCGGACGGACGACGATGCGGTAGCCCTCGACGGCGACGACGCGGATGCGCGTGCCGGCGTCGATGGAGCCGGCCTCGGCCGCGACGGTGCGGCGCTCGTCGGCGAGCGACGCGGTGCCCGACGGGCGGAGGTCGGTGAGCGCGACGCCCTCGACGCCGACGAGGTGCGCCGCGGGGGGCACGCCGGCGTTCGTGTCGGCGGCGGGGGCCTCGAGGACCATGCCGCGCGCGAACGGCAGGCGCGGCAGGGCCCAGAACGCGCCCTTGAGGATCAGGGGGATCGCGACGACCTGGACGCCGACGAGCACCCAGAAGAAGGTCTCGCCGACCTCGCGCAGCGCGATCACGTCGGCGAACACGATCGCGGACACCGAGAGCAGGCCGAAGAGCCCGAGGGACGGGAAGAGGACCTCCGCGACCATCAGCACGAAGCCGGCCATGGTGAAGCCGATGGACTGGATCACGGGGCGCGTCCCTCCGCGGGGCGGACGAAGACCCGGGCGCCCTCGACGCGCACGACCCGGACGGCGGTCCCGCCCTCGACCCAACCGCCCTCGCTCGTGACGTCCACGACGCGGCCGTCCACCGTCGCGCGGCCCGCGGGGCGCAGGTCGGTCGTGGCGGTGCCCGTGGCGCCGACCGCGACGGCGACGTCGCCCGGCACCGCCACCGCGCCCGCGCCGAGCCCGTCGGCCGAGAGGTGGAGTTGGCGGCGCGCGAACGGCAGCGACGGCACGACGCGCGAGATCAGCACGAGGAACACGCCGCCGACGACCAGCGTGGCGGCGAACTGCCCGAGGAAGCCGGCGAACACGTCCCACGAGAGCGTGCCGGGGCTGTCGAGCGTGAACCCGGTCGCGAGCGAGAGGAACCCCGCGGCGGTCGCCACGATCCCGAGGATCCCGGCGATGCCGAAGCCGGGCAGCAGGAACGCCTCGGCCGCGAGCAGCAGGATGCCGATCCCGATCAGCAGCAGGGGGAAGCCGTTCGGGAGGTCCGCGGTGACGGTGACCATCCCGACGAGCAGCAGGGCGCACACGCCGACGATCGTCGAGACGCCGATGCCCTGGAACACGGTCATGCCGACGCACAGCATCACCAGCGCGCCGAGCACGCCCGTGACGCCGAGGAGCCAGCGGCTCGCCTTCTCGCGCCACGACATCTCGACGAGCGTCACCGTCGCGCCGTCGGCCTTCAGTGCCGCGAGGAACGTCGGCTCGTCCGGGAACGTGCGGCGGACGAAGCCGAAGTCGCGCGCCTCGTCGGTGGTCATCGTGAGGAGCCGGTCCTTCGGGATCGCGACGCGCACGCGCTCGAGGTCGCGCTTCGGGACGCCGCCGACGAGGTCGTCGTCGCGCGCGGACGCGAAGTCCTCGCCGTGCACGTACAGCCGGCGGTCGGTCCCGCGCGGCCGCAGCTCGAGGACCTCCTTGTCCTTGCTGATCAGCTTCTCGGCGACGATCGGGTCCCAGCCGTTGTCCTCGGCCAGGCGGCGGACGAGCGCGCGCAGGACGGTCTCGGCCTTCTCGCCGACGGGCTCGATGCCCTTCTCGGTCATGAAGATCGGCTGGGCGTCGCCCATGCGGGCGCCCGGCGCCATGACCACCTCGTCGCACGCGATCGCCGTCAGCGACGCCGCGGAGTAGGCCTCCTTCGGGATCCACGCGATGGTGCGGACCGTCTTCGGCACCGCGAGAACGGCGTCGATCATCCGCTCCATCGAGTCCACGCGGCCGCCGGGGGACTCGATCCGCAGGACGATGCAGTCGGCCTTCGCCGCGACCGCGGCCTTCAGGCTGCGCTCCAGGTAGGCCGCGAGCGCCGGCTCGACCTCGTCGCGCACGTCGATCACGTGCACCGCCCGGTAGCGCGCCTCCGCCGTCGGCGCCGCGTGGCCGACCCGGGTCCCGAGCCACGCCACCGCCGTCGTCGCCAGCGCGAGCAGCGCGATCCGCAGGGTCTTCGTCCGTCCCATGCGCGGATTGTACGGGGGGCCCCAAGCCCCCCGGCGGCAAACCGCGCCGGATCCGCCCCGGCGCGGTCCGCCGGGCCCCGCGGGAGGGGCCCGGACCCGGCTACCGGATGCGTCCGAACGTCTTGAGCGTCCCGAGGCTCGCCGGCCCGGTGCCGAGGAACGTCGTCGGCGACAACGTCCCCGAGCCCGCCACGAACACCTCCGGGCCGTCCTCGTGGAACGCGCCGACGACGAGGCCGCCGAGCGTGCGGCCCGGCGTGGTCGCGACCGCGGTCGTCCCGGGCACGTACGCGCCGGTGATCCCCGCGCCGTCCACGAGGTCGGCGGGCAGCGAGAGGGCGAGCAGGCGCCCGGGCTTCGCGACCGGGAACGCGAAGAGGTCGCCGAACCCGCTCACGACGAGCGTCCGCCCGTCGGAGGCGAGCCCGAGGCCCGCGACGTTGCCGCCCGGGCCGCCGGCCTCGTCCGGGTCGATCGGGATCGGGTTCGTCGCGCCGCGCAGCACCGCGACCGTCGTCGGGTCCACGGTGGGGGTGACGACGCCGTCGAGCCGCAGCAGGTACACCTCGCCGAGGACCGACGACGCGAAGAACGCGACGCGGTGGCCCGCGCCGTCGCGCCCGACCGCGGGCCGGCTGCCGGCGAGGCCCACCATCCCGAGGTCGAACCGGCCCAGCGGGTCGAGCGAGACCGGGTCGAACACCTCGACCGACGCCGGGCTCGCCGGCAGGAGCCGGAAGGACGCGTCGTACGCCGTCGTGCCCGCGTTCGTGACGAGGACGCGCGCGCCGCCCCACGCGAGGTCGAGGCGCGTCACCGCGACGGGGTTGTGGTCGTGCGTGTAGAGCGTCCGCGTCGCGAAGCCCGGCGACGCGATGCGGCGCACCGGCACCGGGTCCGCGAGGTCCACGTCGAATACCTGCACCGTGCCCGGGTACTTCACCGCGCCGTAGCTCGGCGCGCCGAACACGATGTTCGCCATCGTCACGAACAGCCGGCCGCGGTCCGTGCCGTCCGTCGGGACGAACACGACGCCCTCGGCCTGCGACTGCCGGAACGTCGGCGCCGGCAGCGCCGCGCCCGTCGAGTCCGTCCGGCCCGCCGCGGGCACCGTCGTCGCGAGGTCGAGCACCTGCACCACCACGCCGCGCGTCGGGTCGAACACCACGAGGTTCGACAGCGCCGGGTCCGAGTCGCTGCCGCCCGCGCTCACCAGCGCGAAGCCGACCTCGTCGCTCGCGACCGCGAGGTCGTTCACGTAGGCGCCGAAGCCGATGGGGGCGTCGGGGTCGAACGCGTGCCCCGCGCTGTCGAAGACGTCGGCGGGCAGGATCGTCGTCGGCCGGAACCGCTGCGACACGGCGGGCGTCGGCCCGCCCACGTCGACGGGGACGACGGTCGCGCCGCCGGCCTCGAGCTGGTCGGCGTCGGTCGTGAACAACGTGCCGCGGTACGCGACGAGGTCGCTCGGGAACGACCCGAACGTGGCCGTGCGGCCGAGGCCGTACGCGCTCTCGGTCCACACGGGCGACCGCGGGAACGTCGTCGGCGGCACCGGCACCGGCGTCGGCGCGGGCCCGACGGGCAGGTCCGGGTTGCCGGCCACGAACGGCGCGCTCGGGGCGCGCTCGGCGCCGCCGCCGCCGCACGACGGCAGGGCGAAGGAGAGGGCCGCGAGCGACGCGGCGGCGACCGTCCGCGCACGCGCGCGGACAGGGGACGGGACACGAGCGGGAAGGGAGCGCATGGGGCACCTCCCTCCGGGCCCCGCGGTGACCGCGGCGGGGACGGATCCGCGCGCGCCGGCACGGAGAGCCCGGGCCGGGCGCCGAATCCTCGAACACCGGAGGAATCGTCGGAGGTCTCGCCTGCGGGCCGGTCTTCTGGCTCCCGGATCGTCCTCCCTCGGGACCGCCTTCCCAGTCCCGCGCGTCACGCGGGTCCAGTGGCGGACGCGCGGCCCAGCGGGCCTCGCGTCATCGTCCCGGGGTCGTCCCCGGTCACAGCGGCGGGTCCGCGGGGGATTCACACCCCTCTTCCGCGCACCGGCGCCGCCCCGTCGGGACGGCTGATGGTCGATGCGCAGGACCCGTAGGCGTCGGTCGAGCAAAGAGCGGCCCGGAGTCTACCGAACCGACCACTCCGGCCGAAGCGCGTTCCCGGCCCGGCTCCCGTCCGGCGGAACCGTCCGTGCGACACGCGAGGCCCGTTCGCCGGCGGCTGTCGTTCCGGAGTTTGACCTTCGGGCCGCTCCCCGGCACCATCCTCCGTCCTGGCGCGGTCCTCGGGGCTGTAGCTCAGTTTGGCAGAGCGCGTGAATGGCATTCACGAGGTCAGGGGTTCGAACCCCCTCAGCTCCACCACCGCCCAGGAAGGTCGCCGTCCCGACGACGGCCGTCGTGTCCTGTTCCCCCGGGGTGTTCCCAGCGACGAACCCGCGCCGACGCGCCGCCGGCCCCCGGTGACGCGCCCCCGGCCGCGGGATCGGTGATCCGGGTCGTCCGACCCGGCCCGGTGCGCCGTCGGCGAGGCCCCGACTGTCGCCGCGTCGTCGCGCCCGTCGGGCCCGCCGAGGCGGCCCGAGGTCGCCGATGAAGTATGCGGAGCGGATGGGTCGGCTCGGCACCGAGACCGCCTTCGAGGTGCTCGCGAAGGCGAAGAAGCTCGAGGCCGAGGGGAAGAAGATCGTCCACCTCGAGATCGGGCAGCCCGACTTCCCGACGCCGCCGCACATCGTCGACGCGGCCGCGAAGGCCCTGCGCGACGGCCACACCGGCTACACCGCGGCGCCCGGCATCCCCGAGATCCGCGAGGCCGTCGCGGAGCACATCGCCGCGCGGCTCGGGCAGCCCGTGCACCCCGACGAGGTCGTCGTGACGCCGGGCGCGAAGCCGATCATGTTCTACATGTTCCTGGCGTTCGTCGAGCCGGGCGACGAGGTGATCTACCCGAACCCGGGCTTCCCGATCTACGAGTCGATGCTCGACTTCATCGGGGCGAAGCGCGTGCCGCTGCCGCTGACGGCGAAGAACGGCTTCCGCGTCGACCTCGACGTCCTCGAGCGCCTCGTCACCGACAAGACGCGCCTCCTGATCCTCAACACGCCGGGCAACCCGACCGGCGGGATCGTGCCGCCCGAGGACCTGCCGCGCATCGCGCAGATCGTCACGAAGCGGAAGGACCTCGTCGTCCTGTCCGACGAGATCTACTCGCGCATCCTCTTCGGCGGCCGCCACGCGTCGCTCGCGGCGCAGCCCGGGATGCGCGAGCGCACGGTCATCCTCGACGGCTTCAGCAAGACGTACGCCATGACCGGCTGGCGCCTCGGCTACGGCGTGATGCCGAAGGAGTGCGCGACGCGCTTCTCGCAGCTGATGGTCAACAGCAACTCGTGCACGGCGAACTTCGTGCAGCGCGCGGGCGTGGCCGCGCTCCGCGGCCCGCAGGACGCCGTCGGCGCGATGGTGGCCGAGTTCCACCGCCGCCGCGACCTCATCTGCGACGGCCTCAACGCGATCCCGGGCTTCTCGGTGAAGCGCCCCGACGGCGCGTTCTACGTCTTCCCCGACACGAGCAAGACCGGGCTCAAGTCGACCGACCTCGCGCACCGGCTGCTCTACGACGCCGGCGTCGCGTGCCTCTCGGGCACCTGCTTCGGCGGCCACGGCGAGGGCTACCTGCGGTTCTCGTTCGCGAACAGCGTCGAGAACATCGAGGACGGCCTCGCGCGCATCCGCAAGGCCCTCGCCGCGACGCCCGCCCGTTGACCCCGGCGCGGCCCGCGCGCCGCGCCGCCCTCGTCGCCGCGACGGCGCTCCTGCTCGCGTTGCGCCCGGCCCGGGCGGCGCCGTCGGAGGCGTTCGCGCTGGCCGCCCGCGTCCCCGCGTCCACGCTCGCGTTCGCGCGCGTGCCGAGCCCGCGCGCGTTCCTCGACGCGTGCGCCGGCACCGCCGCGGGGCGGCTCGCGCGCGCGCCCGACGTCGCCCCGTTCCTCGCCGACGTCGAGCGCGAGGTCTCGGCGTTCCTCGCGCGCGCCCGCGAGGACGCGAGCCCGCGTGCCCGGCGCGGTTCGCGCGCGCGCTGTCGACCGCCGGCGCGCTCGAGGGCGACGTGCAGGTCGCCTGGCTGTCCGTCGATCCCGACGCCGGGCCGCGCTTCGTCGTCGCGCTCGACTTCGGGGCCCGGCTGTCGGCGTTCGTGGACGCGCTCGAGGCGTTCGCCGCCGCCGGCGACGACGGCCTCGTCGCGACCTCGACCCCCGAGGGCGGGACGCTCGCGCGCGACGGCGGCGCTCCGCTCCTCGTCTACGCGGTGCGCGGCACCGTGGTCGTCGCGACGAACGACCCCGCGGGCGTCGACGCGTACGCCGCCGCGTCGCCGCGGCCCTCCGGCTCGCTCGCCGACACCGGGGCGCTCACGTCCGCGGGCGGGGCCGGCGCGGACGGCGCGCTCGCGACGGCCGTCGCCGACCCGGGCGCGATCGCCGACCAGGCGCCGTCCCTCGCCGCGGGGACCCCGTCGCGCCGTCTCGCCGACGCGCTCGGGCTCGCCGGGGTGCTCGTCCTCGGGTACCGCCTCGCCGTCGAGGGCGACGACCTCGTCGAGCGCGTGGCGATCCGTGCCCCGGGACGCGAGGCCCGGTTGCTCGCGCTGGCCGCCGGGCGCGCGGGCCCCGGCCGGACGCGCGCCGAGGCGCCGGCGCAGGCCGCCGTCGCGGCGCGCCTCGGCATCGCGCCGGCCGACCTGTGGGCCCGGGCGGTCGCGGTCGCGGCCGTCGCCGACGAGGACGTCGCGGAGCGCCTCGACGCGGCCCGGCGGTCGTTCCGCGAGCGCGCGGGCGCGGACGTCCCGACGTGCCTCGCGCCGCTCGGCGACGACCTCTGCCTCTGGTTGGGGCCCTCGCCGCAGGGCGGGTTGCTGCCCGACGTGGGCCTCGCCGTCGCGGTGCGCGACCGCGCCGCGTTCGACCTCGCGGTCGCGCGGGCCGCGCCGGCGATCGTGGCCGCGGCGGTCGACGACGGCGCCCCGGCGCGGTGGCGGCAGATCCCGTTCCGCGGCGTCACGATGCACGTGCTCGAGGGACTCGACGGGCGACCGGGCCTCGCGGTCCGGGGGTTCGCGTTCGCGCGCGTGGACGACGTGGTGCTGGTGGCGCCGCACGCGCACGGGCTGCGGGAGGCGGTCGCGCGGCACCTCGCGGGGGAGGCGTCGCTCGCGGCGCGGCCCGATCCGGCGCCCGCCGGCGCGGTCGCCGCGCTCGAGGTCGACCTCGGGACGTGGCTGGCGCGCGCGTGGGACACGTGGGTGCCGTTCGCGCAGACGGTGGGCGCCGACGCGCCGTTCCCGTGGCCCGTGGCGGACGCGCCGCCGACGCGCGGGGTGGCCGCGGGCCTCCGGCCGCTCGCGGTCTGGGCGGCGACGGAGGGCGACGGGCTGCGGATCGGCGCGCGCGGGCCGCTCCCCGTGCTCGGGGCCGGGCTCGCGGCGCTGGCGGCGTTCGCCTGGCGCGCGCCGGAGGGCTCGGGGCCGTCGTTGCGGCCGTCGACGGCGGACCCGTCGGTCGTGGACCCGGAACGGGCGACCGACGCGGTCCTCGCGCACGTCGCGGCCGCCCTCGTCGAGCACGCGGCGCTCACGGGCACGCTGCCGGTCGCGCTCGACGACCTGCGCCGCCGGTCGCGGCTCGTCGGGACGCTCGAGCCCGACGGGTGGGGGCGCCCGCTGCGGTGGCGCCGCGCGGCGGACGGGCGGCGAGGGACCCTGCGGTCGGACGGGGCCGACGGCGCGCCCGGGACCGACGACGACCGGACCGTGGAGGTCGAGGCGCCGCCGAAGTAGGGTGGCGGCATGGCCCACACGCCCGCGGACTTCCGCAGCGACACCGTCACGAGGCCGACCGCCGCGATGCGGCGCGCGATGGCGGAGGCCGTCGTCGGCGACGACGTCTTCGGCGAGGACCCGACGGTCAAGGAGCTCGAGACCGAGACGGCGCACCTCTTCCGCCGCGAGGCGGCGTTGTTCGTGCCCACGGGCTGCATGGGCAACCAGATCGCGGCGCGGGTGCACGGCCGGCCGGGCGAGGAGGTCGTCGTCGAGGCGACCGCGCACATGGTGGACTGGGAGCTCGCGGGCCTCGCGGCGCTGTCGGGGCTGCAGGCGCGCACGCTGCCGTCGGCGCGCGGCTGCCTCGATCCCGACGCGGTCCGCGCGACGCTGCGGCCCGCGGGCGGCTTCCGGCCGCGCTGCGGCCTGCTGCTGCTCGAGAACACGCACAACTTCCACGGCGGCGCCGTCGTGCCGCTCGACCACCTGCGGACGCTCCACGCGGTCGCGCGGGAGCGCGGCGCGCAGGTGCACCTCGACGGGGCCCGGCTGTGGAACGCGGCGGTGGCGACGGGCACGGCGCTGTCGGAATACGGCGCGGTGGCCGACTCGCTGTGCGTCTGCCTCTCGAAGGGGCTGGGGGCGCCGGCGGGGTCGGTCCTCGTCGGGGACGCGGCCTTCGTGGCGAAGGCACGCGAGGCCCGGAAGCTCCTGGGCGGCGGCATGCGGCAGGTCGGCGTGCTCGCGGCACCCGGGCTCGTCGCGCTGCGGACGCACCGCGCCCGTCTCGTCGACGACCACCGCCGCGCGCGGCGGCTGGCGGACGGGTTCCTCGCGGCGCCGGGCGTGACCGCGCCGACCGGGCCGCCCGACACGAACATCGTCATCGTGCGGATCGAGGGCGTCGACGCGAAGGCCCTGTGCGACGCGATCGCGCGGCGCGGCGTGCTCGCGCTCCCCGCCGGGCCCGACCGCGTGCGGTTCGTCACGCACTACGACGTGGACGACGACGACGTCGCGGCGGCGGCGGGGGCGTTCGTCGAGGCGGTCGCCGAGGTCCGGCGGGGCTGACCGGTGCGCGTCGTCCGCATCATCACCCGGCTGAACCGCGGCGGGCCCCTGCGGCAACTCGCGGCGCTCGTGCCCGGCCTCGCGCGCGAGGGGATCGACGGCCCGGTGTGGACCGGCGCGCCGGCCGACGGCGAGGAGGACGCGTCGGGCGACCTCCGCGCGCTCGGCGTCGAGGTCGAGGTCGTGCCCGGCCTCGGGCGCGGCGTCGCGCCCCTCGGCGACGCGCGGGCCTGGCGTTGGATGCGCCGCCGCCTCGCGCTGCTGCGGCCCGACGTCGTGCACACGCACCTCGGCAAGGCCGGCGCGCTCGGCCGCAGCGCCGCGCTCTCGGCCCGCGTGCCGGTCGTCGTGCACACGCTCCACGGGCACCACCTCGACCTCGGCGGCGGCCTCGCGTTCGGCACGCGGTGGGCCGAGCGCGCGCTCGCGACCACGACGACGGCGATCGTCGTCCTGTCGGCGCGCCAGAAGGCCGACCTCGCGCGGCACCGCGTGGCGAGGGACGCGCGCGTCGTCGTGATCGGGCCGGGTCTCGACGTCGAGGCGCTGCGGCGCGGGGCCGACCCCGTCGGGGCCGCCGCGCTGCGGCGCCGACTGTCGCCCGACGGCCGGCCCGTGTCGCTCTGGCTCGGGCGCTTCGTCGCGGCGAAGGACCCGCTCGGGCTCGTCGCGGCGGCGGCGTGGTTGCCGCCCGAGGCGGGGCGCGTCGTGATGGCGGGCGACGGGCCGATGCGGGCCGCGGTGGCGCGCACGGTGCGCAAGCGCGGCCTGAACGACCGCGTGCTCCTCCCGGGCGCGGTCGCGGACGCGGCGACGTGGGCGATCGCGAGCGACGCGGTCGTGCTCCCGTCGCGCAGCGAGGGGACGCCGCTGTCGCTGATCGAGGCGATGGCGCTCGGGCGGCCCGTGGTCGCGACGGCGGTGGGGGGCGTGCCCGACGTGGTGGACGACGGCCGGACGGGCGTCCTTGTGCCGCCGGGGCAGCCGCAGGCGTTCGCGTGGAGCCTCGCGGCGCTGCTCGCCGACCCGGGCCGGAAGGCCCGGCTCGCGGCGGCCGCGTCCGCCGAGGTCGAGACCCGTTTCGGCGCGGCGCGCCTCGTCGCGGAGACCGCGGCGCTCTACCGGTCGCTCGCCCGCGGACGCCGCGGGGCGGGTACGATCGCCCTGTGGGATCGAACGCGCCCGGGACCGAGCGGAGGCCGACGATGACCCCTCGCCAGCGACCTTCCGTGCACGGACGCCGCTCCGCCCCGCTCGCGCTCCTCGTGATGCTCGCGACGCCGGGCGCGGTCCGCGGGCCCGCGTGGGCCGAGGACGCGCCGCCGGCCGCACCGCCTGCGGTTCCGGCCGAGCCCGTCGTCGAGCAGGGCGCGGCGCCGTGGCCGGACCGTGCGGCGTTGACGCGCTGGTTCGACGAGACGTGCACCGTCGTGGAGGAGATCGTCGGCGAGAAGTTCCGGCGCCGGCCGACCCTGCGAGTCGTGACGCGATGGGAACTCGAGTTGGTGCTCCGCGAGGCGCCCCTGCCCGCGAACCCGAGCGCGGAGGCGATCGCCCAGCGGTTTCGCGATGCGCGGGACACCTCGTTCTGGAGGTTGTTCACGCACGACCCGCGGGCCCACGTCGTCTGTTTCGCGCCGGCCAATCGCGGCGATCCACGGACCGATCGATCGCAGGTGGACGTCCCTGACCGGCTGCGGTGCGTCACGGCGTTGGTGTCCGCCTGGCAGGCGGAGCGGTTCGAGTGGGCCCGAGCGGCGGCGCCGACGGGCTTCGAGGAGGCGAAGAGCCTGCAGGCCGTCCGCGAGGGACATGCGACCCTCGTCGCGGAACGCGCGTCGCAGCGATGGGGCGCTCCCGACGTCGTCCCGCAGATGGTCGACCGGACGGAGCAATTCCTGCTCCCGCTCGACCGCACGCCCGAGATCCTCGGGCTGAAGCTGTTCCGCCGGGTGTCCGCCCGTGACGGCGCCGGGGGCGTGCGGCGCGTCCTCGCGTCGCCGCCCCACCGGCTGCGCGACGTGATCGCGCCCGACGAGTGGCTCCACCCCACGGAGGGCTTGCCGCCATACCTCGACCTCGGTCGCGTCGTCGATGCGGTGTTCGCGCCGTTCCCGCACACCAGGCACGGACCCAGCCGTCCGGAAGTGGGAGAGGTGTTCGGGCGCAGGCTGCGAGCGACGCGCCCCGAGGATCTTCCGGTGGACCTCCTGCGCGAGGAGCGCCAGGACACGCGCGGCGGACGGTGGGACGTCGCGATCCTCCAGTTCCGCGACCCGGCGGCCGCCGGCCGATTCGCCGCAGGGGCGGCGCACGCCGCGACGAACGCATCGCTTCCGGACGTGTTCGAAACGGTCCGCACCGCGGTCGTCAAATCCGCCGCGGATGGCGCGGGCCTCGATCGCCGCGCGCGCGGCTGCACGATCAGCCAGGATCGGATGGAACCGGACGGGCGGATCCGCCGCGCTCGAGGAGGGGACGTCGTCGTCGGGTCCCTGGTCGGCCGGATCGCCTGGAGCGGGTACGCCGCAGAAGGCCCAGACGCCGACGGGCTGCTGACCGCGCTCGAGGCTCGCTTGCGGGCGCCGCTGCGCGGCGAGGCGATCGAGCCCGTCGCGGCGTACCCGGTGGCAGCCGAGCCCGCGAGGCCGCGAGCCGCACGTGACCAGCCGCCGGTCGAGATTGACGTCCTCGTCCGACGTCCGGACGGGACGCCGGTCGTCGGAGCCGACGTCGGGTGGACCCCGGACACGCCGCGCTCGTCCACGCCGTGGCCGGAGGACTCGGAACGGACCGGCGCGGACGGTCGGTGCCGCCTGCGGCTCGCGTCGCCGACGTTCCCTCTGCGCATCGAGGCGGAACCGCCCCCGGAACTCGACACGCTCGCGGCCGCCGCGACGACGGTCACGGACGCTTCGCCGATCGTCCTCACCCTCGCCGAGGGATGGGTCGCCACGGGCCGGGTCACCGACGGGGCGCGCGCCGTGACGGGCGGACGCGTGATCGCGTTGTCGGGGGACTGGAATCGGCCGTTCAACATCGTGGACTGCGATTACGACGGCACGTTCCGCGTCCGTCACCTGCCGTCGGGGCCGGTGACGTTGCGCGCCGTGAGGCGGCCTCCGGACCGCGATCATGCGACGTCCGAGTTCGGCTTCGCGACGCCGGCGAGCCCCGTGGTCGTGCTCGACCGGACGTCGGCGATCCCGTCCGCGGACGCGCTCGTCCGACTCCGCGTTCGCGGGCCGGCAGCGGCGTCGGCCCTGGGCGCCCGCGCGGTGAGGGCGGGCCGCGACGCCCCGGAGCGAGTGGTGGTCATGCCCTCGGCGAGCACCGAGGACACGGAGCTGCGATTCGACGCCCTCGACCGCCGCGTGACCGTGTTCGGCGCGGTGCTCGCCGATGGTCGGCGGCTCGCGCCGCGCACGGTCACGGTGCCCGTGGCCCCCGTCGATCCCCTGATCGTCGATCTCGACCTCGCGGTCGTGACGTCCGGACGGGTGCTCGACGCGGCGGGCCGCGGCGTGGCCGCCGCGCGCGTCGAGGGCGGGGTCCTCGGCGCGCCGTGGGCCGCCGCGGAGGCCGTCACCGACGCGTCCGGTGCGTTCCGACTCGACGGCCTCGCGGCCGGGCCGTGCTGGCTGTCCGTGGCCTCGGTCCCGTTGCCGAACACCTCCGCGGCCGCGGTACGCGCCGTCGCGGGGGCGTCCGACGTCGTCCTGCGCGTGGGAAGCGCGGCCGACGTGGTGATCTCGGTGCTGGGCTCGGCGGGGGCGCCCGTCGTCGGCGTGGACGTCACGTTCACCGTGGAGCGCCGCGAGCGTGACCGGGACGGGCGACCGTCGGTGTTCCGCGCGACGAGTGATGTCGCCGGGCGCGCGACCTTGCTCGCCGTGCCGGCGGAGTCGGTCGGGACGCTCGAAGTGCTTCCGCCGACGCACCTCGACCTCGCGGCGGTGGTCCGAGCGCGAACGCGGCTCACCCCGACCGAGCCGATCCGGTTGCCCGCGGCCTACACCGTCTCGGGTCGCGTCGAACGCGACGGCGTGGGCGTCGGGGACGCGTCCGTGCGGTTGGTGACGCGCTCCGTCACGGCGCCCGAGACCTGGTTCGACGCCCGCGTGCAGACGGACCCGGACGGCCGATTCGTGATCCCGCACGTGCCGATCGGACGGGCGACGTTGCTCTTGAATCAACGCGCGGGACCCGAACGCCGCCCGGCGCTCGTGGTCCAGCCCGTTGCGGTGGTGACGCCCGAGCGACCGTCCGTCGTGCTGCGCGCATCGAGTCATGCGGATCTCAAGTTCGCCGTGGACGGCGCCGCGGGGCGCACGATGGTCCTCCGCGCGGTCAGTCCCGCTCCCTATCGTGCGGAACTCACCGCCGACGAACACGGTCGCTTCGAGTGGATCGAGGCCGCCGATGTCCCGCACGAGCTGTGGATCCCGCCGACGCCCGACGACCCGCGCGTCGCTTACCTCCCTGACTATGTGCCCGGACCGACGCCGCCGACGCTCACGCTGACGGCGCCGGGCGTCGCGCGCTTCCGCCGGCCGGTGTTCGAGGGCGGGCAGGTGGACGGCGCGACCGTCGAGGACGCGTGGGTGGTGGGGCCGCTGGGGATGGCGTTCGCCGCGCGGCGGGTGGCGGAGGGCCGCTTCGAGGTGGACGGTCTGCCGCCCGGGACGTTCCCGGCGGTCGTGCGGGTGCGGACGGGCCAGGGGTGGGTGCGCTGCACCGGGCCCGTGACCGTGGGCGCGCCGGAGGTCGAACTCCCGCGGCCGTGACGCCCGCGGCGGCCGGACCCCACCCGCACCGGGCCTCGCGGTCCCCGGGGCCGACCGTACCATCGCACGCGTGAGCGACCCCACCGTCCCCCCCCGCGAACGCCTCGCCCCGTGGCTCAAGAAGCGCCTGCCGAACGGCGACACGACGCGGGAGGTGCGCGAGCTGGTCGCCGACCTTGACCTGCACACCGTCTGCCAGAGCGCACGGTGCCCGAACCAGAACGAGTGCTGGGCCCGCAAGGCCGCGACGTTCATGATCATGGGCGACCTCTGCACGCGCACGTGCCGGTTCTGCACCGTGCCGAAGGGCAAGCCGCTGCCGCTCGACGCCGACGAGCCCGAGCGCGTCGCCGAGGCCGCGCGCCGCATGGCGCTCCACCACGTCGTCGTCACGAGCGTCGACCGCGACGACCTGCCCGACCAGGGCGCGGGGCACTTCGTCCGCACGATCGAGGCGCTTCGGGCGGCGCTGCCGAAGGCCGTCATCGAGGTCCTGACGCCGGACTTCCGCGGCGAGCCGGACTGCATCGACGCCGTCGCCGACGCGCGGCCGCACATCTTCAACCACAACACCGAGACCGTGCCCGCGCTCTACGCCAAGGTGCGGCCCGGCGCGCGCTACGAGCGCAGCCTCGCGCTCCTCGCCCGCGTGAAGGACCGCCAGCCGAAGGTCCACACGAAGTCCGGGCTCATGCTGGGCCTCGGCGAGACCGCCGAGGACCTCCGCGGCGTGTTCGCCGACCTGCGCGCGCACCGCGTCGACATCCTGACGCTCGGGCAGTACCTGCGCCCGACGCTCGCGCAGCTGCCCGTCGAGCGCTTCGTGCCGCCCGAGGAGTTCGAGGCCTGGGGCCGCGAGGGCAAGGCGATGGGCTTCCTCTCCGTGGCCAGCGGGCCCTTCGTGCGCTCGTCGTACAACGCGGCCGAGGTCTACGCCGCAATCGGCGCGCCGTCGGGCGCGGGCGCCTGACGTGGGCGCCCCGACGACCGTCGCCTGGCTCGACGTCACCGCGGGCGTCGCGGGCGACATGTGCCTCGGCGCGCTCGTCGACGCCGGGCTCCCGCTGGCGTCGCTCGAGGAGATCGTCGCGGCGCTCGGGCTCGACGGCGTCACGCTCGCCGCGCGCCGCGTGACGAAGGGCGCGTTCGCCGCGACGAAGGTCGACGTGGTCCTCGCGGGCGCGCGCGTGCCCGCGCCCGAGGCGACGGGGGCCGCGCACGCGCACGGACGCCCGCACGGGCATCCGCACGCGCACGGGCCCGTCGCCGCGGGCGACGCGGGCCACGCGCACCCGCACCGCACGCTCGCCGACGTCCTCGCGATCGTCCGCCGCGCGAAGGGCCTCTCGCCCGAGGGCCTCGCCGACGCCGTGCGCGCGTTCACGCTGCTCGCCGAGGCCGAGGGCAAGGTCCACGGGATCCCGGCCGAGGCGGTGCACTTCCACGAGGTGGGGGCGCTCGACGCCATCGTGGACGTCGTCGGGACCTGCGTGGGCCTGCGGCGCCTCGGCGTGCTCGAGGTGCGCACGTCGGCGCTGCCGTGGTCGACGGGCCGCGTGAAGGCCGCGCACGGCGACCTGCCGCTGCCCGCGCCCGCGGTCACGCACCTCCTCCTCGGGCACCCGACGTTCCCGTCGGGCGAGACGTTCGAGCAGGTCACGCCCACCGGCGCGGCGCTCGTCCGCGCGCTCTCGCGCGGCTTCGAGCCGCCCGCGGGCTTCGTGCCCCGCGCGGTCGGCATCGGCGCCGGCGACCATCCCGGCGGGAAGCTGCCGAACGTCGTGCGCCTCGTGCTCGGCGAGACCGGCGGCGACCGCACGCCCACCGACGCGATCCTGCTCGAGACGAACCTCGACGACGCGACGGGCCAGCAGGTCGGTCACGCGATCGAGCAGGCGCTCGCCGCGGGCGCGCTCGACGCGTGGGCCGTGCCGGTCACCATGAAGAAGGGCCGGCCCGGCGTCGTGTTGTCGGTCCTCGCGGCGCCCGCGTCGGCCGCGGACCTCGAGGCGGTGCTCCTGCGCGAGACGCCGACGCTGGGGGTGCGCCGCACGTCGGTCGCGCGCACGGTGCTGCCGCGCCGCACCGCCGCGGTGCCGACGCCCTACGGCCCGATCCACGTCAAGGTGCGCACCACGCCCTGGGGCGACGAGGCGACGCCGGAGTACGAGGACTGCCGCCTGGCCGCGCAGCGCGCCGGGGTGTCGTGGCGCGTCGTCGCGTCGGCCGCGACGGCCGCGTGGACGGGCCGCCCCGCGGACTGACCGCGGCGGCCCCGCGAACCGGCCCGGTTTCCCGGGGGACCCGCGGCGCCACGACGACCCCGATCCGTGCGGGGGACCGCGAGGCCCGGTGAACGCCCGGCCTTCCGCGGACCTCCCCGACCACGGCCCCTATACTCGCCCCGCCCCACGGATCGGAGCGTTCCCTTGACGACGGTGTCGCCCACGGTGTCGCTCGCGGAGTCGTCCCCGAGGCCGTCGCGCGCGCGCGATGCGCGCCGCGGCGCGGGCCGGGCCTCGCGTGCCGCGTGCCTCGCGGGCCTCGCCGTCGTCGGGGCCTGCCTCGTCACCGGGTGCGGCGACGACGGACCGCGGGGGATCGACGAGGTCCGGGACCGCGCACCGGAACGCGGCTCGCCCGCGCTCGGGGTGACCGCCGTCGAGCGCCTGGGGCTGGTCGAACCGTGGACGTACGACGTGCCGCCGACGTGGACCCGCGTCGAGAGCGGCGCCCCGGGCCGCATCGCGACGTTCCGCGTCGGGCCCGGCGACGACGCGCTCGAGGTCGCGTTGTCGAGCGCGGGCGGGACGCTCGCCGCCAACGTGGACCGCTGGCGCGGCCAGATGGGCCTGCCGCCCGAGGGCGAGGCGGGGCTCGGCGCGCTGCCGCGCAAGCCGTTCCTTGGCCGCGAGGGCGTGCTCGTGGACCTGCGCGGACCGTACGGCGGCATGGGGGGCGCGGGCGAGAAGGTCGTCGACGGGCGGCTGCTCGGGCTGATCCTGTCGTTGCCCGGGACGCAGTTCGTGCTGAAGACCGCCGGCGCCGCGTCGGCGGTGGACGCCGAGGCCGAGCGGTTCTTCGCCTTCGCGGCGTCCGTGCGCTCGCGGTTCGTGCCCCCGCCGGCCGGGACCGCCGACGCGGCGCGGGCCCCCGCGCGCACGAACGACGAGCCCGCGCCGCGCCCGGCCCCCGCCCCGACGGCCGCCGGGACCGTCACCGCGGGCGGCTACCGGTTCACGGTCCCGGCCGGCTGGGTCGCCGGGCCGGAGCGCCCGATGCGCCTCGCGACGTTCTACGTCGGCGGCGCGAAGGACGTCGAGGTGACCGCGCACGAGTTCGGCGCCGTCGCGGACGGCGTGCGGATCAACGTGAACCGCTGGCGATCGCAGTTCGGCCTGCCGGACGCGACGCCCGAGGAGGTCGACGCGCTGCCGAAGCTGCCGATGCTCGGGCGCAGCGCGACGGCGGTCGAGCTGACCGGGCACCTGACCGACACGATGCGCGGCGTCGAGCTCGACGACGCGCTCCTGTTCGGCGTCATCGTCGAGCGGGGCGACAAGCTGGTGTTCGTCAAGCTGACCGGCCCCGCGGCCCGGGCGAAGGCCGCGCGCGCGGCCGTCGAGGCGTTCTGTCGCTCCATGGAGGTGGCCCCGTGACGCCCGCCCGTCCGCTCGCGAACCGGGTGCTCCGCGGGCTCGGCTCGTTCCACCTCTCGGTCGGGATCTTCGCGGCGATGTTCCTCGTGGTGCTCGTCGGGACGCTGCAGCAGCGGACCATGAGCCTCTACGACGTGCAGCGCACCTACTTCGAGTCCGTGGTCTTCACGGTGAAGCTGTTCGGCGTGGTCCCGCTGCCGCTGCCGGGCGGCGCGACGCTGATCGTGGCGCTCGCCGTGAACCTGCTGGTCGGCGGCGTGCTCCGGATGCGGCTCGGCGCGTCGACGCTCGGGGTGCTGGTGGCCCACGTCGGCATCCTCGTGCTGTTCGTCGGGTCCGCGGTCGAGTGGGCGGCCTCCGAGAAGGGGGCCGTGCGCCTGCGCGAGGGCGCGTCGGCGAGCGAGTTCGAGTCGTACACCGACTGGGAGCTCGCGGTCGTCGACGTCGGGGCCCGCAAGGAGCACGTCGTCCCGCAGCGGGACCTCGAGCGCGCGACCGACGGGAGGGTCGCCACGTTCACGTCGCCCGCGCTCCCGTTCGACGTCGTCGTCTCGTCGTGGCTCCGGAACTCCGACGCGCGCCGCTCGCCCGGGCCCGGCATCGGCGCCGAGGACGTGGTCCTCGTGCCGCTCCCCGACGACCCGAAGCAGGCCGAGGCGAACGTCGCCGCGTGCTACGTGGACCTCCGTCCCCGCGACGGCGGCGCGTCGGTGAAGGGCGTGCTCTGGGGGAAGGCCGAGACGGCGTTCTCGGCGGAGGTCGGCGGGCGCGCCTGGGCGCTCGAGCTTCGCCGCCGTTCGTGGGCGCTGCCGTTCACGGTGCGCCTCGATCGCGCGGTCGCGCGCGAACATCCCGGCACCGACATCCCGAGCGAGTACTCGTCCTACGTGACGCGCACGGCCGCGGGCGCGGAGCGCGCCGTCCACATCACGATGAACGAGCCCCTGCGGGAGAGCGGGGTCACGCTCTACCAGTCGTCGTACGGCCGCGACGCCGACGGGACGGTCGTGTCGGGCTTCTCCGTGGTCCGCAACCCGTCGGACCGCGTGCCGATCATCGCGTGCACGATCATCGGCGTCGGGCTGGTGATGCACTTCCTGCGCAAGCTCGCCCGCCACGTCGTTTCCCAGTCCGCCCGCCGCGCCGCCCGCGCCGGCGGCCCGCCGGACCGCCGCCCACGGGAGCGCCGCATGAGCCCGCTCGTCGTCCCCGTCCGTCCGCCCGCGCCGCGCCGCCGCGCCGGCGTCCTCGCCGCCGTGGGGCTGCTCGCGGCGGGGCTCGCCGTCGCGATCGCGGGCGTCGCGTCGGGCGCGACGTCGGCGCCCGCGCGGCCCTGGCCCGCCGAGGCCCTCTCGATCGCCGAGCGCCTGCCGATCCAGGAGGGCGGGCGCATCATGCCGCTCGGCACGTTCGCCGACGTCCTGCTGCTGCGCCTCAACCACAAGAAGGGCGGCGCCGACGCGGCGGGCGACAGCCTGTCGTCCATGGAGGTCGTCCTCGACATCCTGCTGCGGCCGGAGCGCGCGGAGACCCACCGGATCTTCGTCGTGGACGACGACGCCGTGCTCGCCGCGGTCGGGATGGCGCACGTCGCGGGCAAGAACAAGCGGGACCGGTACTCGTGGACCGACCTGTACGACGCCCGCGACCGTCTGTGGGAGCGCGCGGACGCCTACGAGAAGCTCCCTCGCGCGAAGCGCACGCACGTCGAGGACGGCGTCGTCGAGCTCCGCGACAACGTGCGCGCCTACCTCGAGCTGCGGTGGCTGCTCGAGTTCGCCCGCGGCGTGCTCGACCCGCGCTCGGCGCCGGGCCTCGACGCGCTCTTCCCCGACGGCAAGCCGGTCCGCTTCACGCAGCTGCTCGTCGCGGCGCCGAGGCTGCGCGCCGCGGCGTCCGGCCCGCAGCCGCTCGCGACGACCGCGCAGCAGCTCCTCCGGAGCCTCGGCGACCAGGGCCGCCTCGCGTCGGGCCTCGCGTCCATCCCGCCCTCCGCGCCGCCCGATCGGGCGCCGACGTGGCTGCGCCCCTCGGAGGTGATCGAGGCCGCGCTGTCGGGCGCGCCCGTCGCCGACGAGAGCCTCGCGGTGCTCCGCGCGTGGGAGGCGGTCGCCGCCGCCGCGGACGAGCCCTCGGTCGCGACGCAGGCGCTGCGGCAGGTCTCCGACCACGTCCACGCGCTGGCGGCCGCGCGCGGCGAGGGCGGCCGCATCGACCTCGAGGTGTTCCTCAACGAGCTGAACCCGTTCCGGCGGGCGCTGTGGGGCTACCTGCTCGGGTTCCTGGTGCTCGCCGTCACCTGGATGTGGCGCGAGCGCTGGGTCGTGCGCGTGGGCGTCGGCCTGACGCTGGCGGCGCTCGCCCTCAACGTCGCGGGGATCGTGATCCGCTGCGTGCTGCGCGGCCGGCCGCCCATGTCCACGCTCTACGAGACGACGCTCTTCATCGCGGCGTTCGCGGCCGCGGCGTCGCTGTTCACCGAGTGGATCACCCGGCGCGGGATCGCGCTCGCGCTCGCGCCGCTCGTGGGCGCGCTCGGGCTGTTCGTCTCGAACCGGTACGAGGAGATCCACGCGTCCGACACGATGCCCCAGCTCGTCGCGGTGCTCGACACCAACTTCTGGCTCGCGCTCCACGTGACCTGCATCGGCATCGGGTACGCGGCCACGCTGCTCGCGTCGGCGTTCGCGCACGTCCAGGTCGTCGGGCGGCTCGTGGCCCCTCGGTGGATGCGCGGCGAGACCGCGACGGCCGTCGACCGGATGACGTACGGCGTCGTCTGCTTCGCGCTCGTCTTCTCGGTCGTCGGCACGATCCTCGGCGGCATCTGGGCCAACGACTCGTGGGGCCGCTTCTGGGGCTGGGACCCCAAGGAGAACGGCGCGCTGCTCATCTGCCTCGTCCAGCTCGCCGCGCTGCACGGCCGCCTCGGCGGGCTGTGGCGCGCCTTCGGGTTCGCGCAGATGACGGTCCTCGCGGGGGCCGTCGTGGCGTTCTCATGGTGGGGCGTCAACCTCCTCGAGATCGGCCTGCACTCCTACGGCTTCACGAAGGGCGTCTGGACCGGCCTGCTCACGTTCTGGGGCGTCGAGGGCCTCGTGATGGCGGCCGGCGCCGTCCACGCGTTGCGCCGCCGCGTCGAACCGGCGCGGTCGGCCTGACGGGACGCAAGGCCCGCTCCGCTCCCGGGACGCAAGGCCCGCCGGCCCACGGCACGCGGCGGCCCGTTCGGCGTGGGGGCGCGGCGGAGGGCGTTGCGACCGGCTGGAGGGTCGGGTAGCGTCGTCGACGGCGCGTCGGGCGCGCCCGGAGGGACGCATGGGGACCCGCACGCTCGTCGGCGCCGGACCGTGGCACGGGACCCGAGGGCGCCTCGCCGGGCTCGTGATCGTCGCGCTCCTGCTCGTCGGGGGCGCCCGCGCGAGGGCCGAGGACGCGCCGGCGGCGCCGCCCGCCGCGGCGGCGAAGTCGCCGTGGACCGATCCCGCGGTGCTCGAGCGGCGGTTCGCCGAGGCGATCGCCGCCGTCGAGGCCGCGTGCGGCGCGAAGTTCCGCGCGCGTCCCACGTGGGTCCTCTCGAGCCGCGCGACCCTCCGGAAGGTCCTGGAGGACGAGCTCGCGCCCATCCTGCGCAACATCGGCGAGGGGGCCGACCTCGAGGCCACCGCGTCCGGGCTCGCGGACGCGCTCGTCGCGAAGTACGAGCCGGGGGCGCACCGCGTCCACGTCCTCGACGGCGGCGCCGCGCGGCTCGCGCGGTCGGTCGGCGGCGCGCCGCCCGACGAGGCGGAGCTCCGCGTCGTGCTCGCGCACGAGGTCACGCACGCCCTCGATTTCGAGCGGTTCGACCTGCGGGCCCGCGAGCTCTCGCTCCGCACCGCCGAGGGCGTGAAGGTCCTCGGCGCGCTCGTCGAGGGGCACGCGCAGCTCGTGGCGGAGCAGGTCGCGGCGACGTGGGGGATCCCCGAGGCGTTCACGCGCTTCACCGCGTCCATCACCGCGATGCCGCCGATCGAGGACGAGCGCCTGCGCCGCATCGCGGAGGCGCTCGTCGCCGAGGCGGCGTTCGGGTACGTGCAGGGGCACGCGTTCCTGAAGGCCGTCCTCGCGGCGCGCGGCCGCGAGGGCGTGGAGGCCGTGATGCGGGCGCCGCCGGCGTCGGCGCGGTCGATCGAGCGGCCGGCCGAGTGGCTCGCCGGCGGGCCGGCCGTGCCCGCGCCCGACCTCGACGCCGTGCTCGAGCGGCTGAAGCCCCTCGTCGGCGACGCGGGGTGGCAGACGCAGTCGGTGAGCCTGACCGAGGCCGCGCTGAAGGCGCAGGAGGCCGCGCTCGCGCCGGAGGAGCGCGCGGACTTCCTGAAGGGGTTCCACGACGCGAAGGTGCTCGTCGGCGCCCTGCCGGCCGAGGAGCGGCAGATGATCGCCATGGCCACCGCCTGGGCGACCCCCGAGGACGCGCTGCGGTTCCAGCGCCAGGAGCGGTCGACGGTGAAGTCGGGGACGTACGACGAGGGCCCGATGAAGGTCTCGGGGACGGTCGCCGAGGGCGCGGGACCCGACGGCCGCCTGACGGGCCACACCGCGTCGAAGCGCGTCACGATCGGCGGGAAGGAGATCCCGGCCGAGTCGTCGATGGCGGTCGTCGGACGGGTCGTCGTCGAGGTGGTCGTCGTGAACGCGCCGGAGCTCGACCGCGCGGCGCGCGACGACGCGCTGGCGCGCATCGAGGCGTTCCTGAAGGACCCCGCGTCCGCGGCCGGCGCGCCCGCCGCGGAGCCCGTCCGGCTGCGCGGTTCGACCCGCGAGGTCGAGGTCCGCGTGAAGGGGCCCGACGGGACCGCGGTGGCCCGAGCCGTCGTCGAGGTCACGGCGGACGGGGGGAAGCGGACGCGCGAGCGCCTGCGCGACGGGCGCGCACGGTTGAGGATCGGCGGCGCGGGCAAGGTCACGGTGCGCGCCGCCGCCGGCGCGGACGACCGTCGGCTCCGCTCGGGCCCGTCCGGGACCACGCGTTCGCGGCGGACGCGACGGTGGTGGAGCTCACGTTGCCCGCCGGCCGGTCGATCCGCGGCCGGGCCGTCGCGGCCGACGGCGCGCCGGTCGTCGGCGTCGAGGTGCAGGCCGCCGCCGGCGAGCGCGCGCGGGACGGCGACCTCGACGTGGCCGGCTTCGACCGCGACCCGGACGGTCGCGCGACGACGGGGCCCGACGGCGCGTTCACGCTGGAGGGACTCGGCGAGGGCCGCCACCGGTTGCGCCTCGTCGACGAGGAGGCGGTCGTCGTCGAGGAGATCGTCGTGGTCGCGGCGGGCGCCGGCGACGTGGTGTTGCGACGCGCCCCGCCGCGGAACGTCGAGCTGACCGTCGTGGACGAGGCCGGGAAGCCCGTGGCGGGGGCCACCGTCCTCCTGTTCCCCCGTTCGCCCGGGCGTGAGGGGTCGTTCCGGCCCCGATCGGAGCGCTCCGCGTCCGACGGACGGGTCGAGTTCACGGGGGTGTCGCGGCGTGCCCGGATGGGGCTGCAGGTGACGGCGCCGCCGGACCGCGACGACCTCGCGGGCCTCGAAGGCGAGGACCTCACGTCCGAGCGGACGCGGTTGGTGCTGCCGCCCGGCCGCGTGGTCCGCGGCCGGGTCGTGGACGGCGACGGGAAGCCGGCGAGCGCCGAGGTCCGGGCGCGACGGGTGCCGGAGGCGGGCGAAGAGCCGCCGCCCGGCGACTTCCGTGCCGGGGCGCGGACCGACGACGACGGGAGGTTCGTCCTCCGCGGCCTGCCTCGCGCGCCGATCCTCCTGCGCGCCGACGGGCCGGACGTCCGCCCGTGGGAGGACGACGACCGCCCGTTCACGACGGTGGACGTCGGGACGTCCGAGGTGCGCCTCGTCCTCGTGCGCGCCGCCCGCGTGACCGTGCGCGTCCTCGGGCCGGACGGCGCGCCGGTGCGGTCCGCGGACTGCGCGGTCGCCTCGGGTGCGCGGACCACCGCCGACACGATCGACGACGGCACCTTCGAGTTTCCGCGGCGCCCGACGAAGCAGGTCGTCGCGGTCGCGCGCGCCGTCGCCGCGGACGGCTCGTCGCCGGCGCCGGGCCTCGTCACCGTGAACCCGGGCGTGGACGTCGTGGAACTGCGGCTCGCCGCCGGCGCGGAGGTCCGCGGGCGCGTCGTGGACGGCGCCGGCAAGCCGGTCGCCGGTGCGCGCGTCGCCGTCGCGCCGCGCGAGGTCCCGTCCGACGAGACGGAGCGAGAGGCGACGGAGATGCTCGAGCGGAGGAACCGCGACGGAGGCGACCAGGTCCGGGGCGTGGCGCGCTCGACGACGGGTGCGGACGGCGGGTTCGTCGTGAAGGGGCTCCCGGCGGGGGCGTGCGTCGTGGCGGTGGACCCGCCCGCGCCGTTCGGCCCCCTCGACGGCGTCGCCGCCGACGCGGGCGGCGACGCGGTCGAGATCATCGTGACGACGGCGTCTCGGTACACGCTCGCCGTGGTGGATGCGCAGGGGCGCCCGGTGCCCGGCGCCACCGTGCGGGTCGTCCGCAAGCACGCCGAGGGCCGAGGGTCGGAGCGCTTCTTCTACGACGATCCCCGTGTCGTGGACGATGCCGGCGAGGTGACCGTGGGCCCGCTGCGCGCCGCCGACGGCTACGGCCTCGAGGTCGCGCCCCCCGCGGGACGCGCGGACCTGCGATCGGTCTCGATGCGCGACTGGACGCCCGCCGACAGCCGGATCGCGCTCGAGGCCGCGCGCACGATCCGCGGGCGCGTCGTGGACGGGCGGGGCGCGCCCGTCGCCGCGGCCCGCGTCGAGTGGGATCGCGGCGGGTCGTCCTTCTCGAGCGACGAGGCGCGGACGGACGCCGACGGGCGGTTCGCCCTCGAGGGCGCGCCGGTCGGCGACGTCCGCCTGGTCGCGCGCCTGCGGGCCGAGGGGGAGGAGCCCGAGCCACGCGTCCTGCGCGTCGTGAAGGCCGGCGAGGACGACGTGGTCCTGACGCTCGAACGGCCCGCGACGTGGCGGTTCACGGTCGACGCGAAGCCCGGTCGCGCGGTGACGCTGTGGTTCGGTCCGCCGGCGGATCGCACCGTGCGGGCCGGGGTGGTCGGCGAGGATGGGCGATGCGTCGTCGAGAGGGTCCCCGTGCGTCGAGCGACCGTGTTCGTGCCCACGACCGACGACGACGACCGCTGCGGCTATCTGCCCGACGTCGAGGTCACCGAGGCGCCGATCGTCGTGCCGATGCAGCCGTCCCGCACGATCACGATCCGGGTGAAACTCCCGGCGGACGCGCGACTCGTGCTCCTCGACGTGCTCGGCCCGACGGGGCCGCAGGAAGCGCGGCCAGCGCTCGACGGCCGGTGGGTCGTGGCGGGCCTCCCCGCGGGCCGGTTCACCGTGAAGGGGAAGGCCCGCAGCCCGTCGGCATGGCTCTACGCGACCGTCGAGGCCGAGGCGGGCACCGAGGTCGAGGTCGTCCCGAAGTGAGGCCCGTCACGCCTCGGCGGGCGGTGCGGCCGGCGGACCGAGGCGCGCCGCGAAGACGGCCGTCGTCGCCGTGAAGACCGGCGCGAACGCCCAGAAGGAGCGCAGCTCGTACAGGATGAAGCGGCTCGCCGCGTAGGCGACGAACATCGCCGGTACGTACAGCCACAGCAGGCGCACGAGTCGCGGCTGCGCGCGCCACGTCGCGAGCAGCACCGCGAGGAACGGCAGCACGTACGGGCCCTGCTGCAGCGCGATCTTCAACCAGTCCTGCTCGTCGAGCGGCGTGACGTCGACGAGCGCGCGGTCGCCGCCGAGCGCGAGGCGGACGGCCACCGGCACCGCGACCGCGCACGCGCCGAACAGCGCCGCGCGCGGCAGCAGCGCGCGCCACGTCCCGCCCTCGCCGCGCCGCAGCAGCAGCCACACGAGCGGCAGCAGCGCGTGTTTCTCCCAGACGACCCCGAGGAGGAGCGACCCGACGCACAGAAACGCGAGGCCCGCCCCGCGCGCGAGCCCGCGCGCGAGCAGGCAGAAGCCCGCGACGCCCCAGAGGTCGTAGGGGTGGTGGTAGTAGTCGAGGAAGAGGCCGTGGGCGAGGCCCGCGAGCAGGAACGTGCCGAGCAGCGCCTCGCGCGGGCCCACGAGGGCCCGCAGCCACGCCTGGTGCGCGAACAGGAGCACCACCAGCGAGAGCAGCGCGTTGGCCGCGTACAGGTCGAACACGTCGACGCCCGTCGCGCGGTGGAGCCGCTCGACGGCCCACGTGATCGTGTGGAGCTTGTACTGGTACGGGTCCGGCGCCCGGTTCTGAAGGACCGCCGCGTGGAGCGCGGCCTTCTTCGCCCGCGCCGGCGCGTCCACGTTGGCGACGTGCGCGCGCCAGAGCAGGAGCGCGAGGCCGACGAGCAGCAGGGCCACGAGGGCCCCGTCGCGGCGGCGGCCGGGCCTCGGGTCCCGGAGGGGGGGAGCGTCCGTCACGGCGCGGGGCGGCGCGCCGCCCACGCGTCGAGCGCCGTGCCGAGCACGCCGAGCGCCTTGTCGAGGTTGGCGGGGATGAGCCCGAACGAGATCCGGAGGTGGTCCGGCGCCTGGAAGAATGAGCCCGGGACGACCCGGACGCCGTGCTGCTCGAACGCGAAGGCGGCGAACGCCTCGGCGTCGGTGCCGGGCGGCAGCCGCAGGAAGCCGGTGATGCCGCCGTCGGGCCGCGTCCACGTGACGTCCTTGCGGCCGCGGACCCAGGCGTCGACGCGCGCGACGCGGTCGACGATGGCGGCGCGCGTCGCCGCCACGCGGGCGTCGGCCTGGGGGAGGTAGGCCTTCGCGACCGCGATCGACGGGACGGGGTGCGCGGGGCAGACGAGGTCGTTCCACTCGGTGATGCGCTGGATGCGGTCCGGGGTCGCGAGGATCCAGCCGATGCGGAGCCCGCCGAGGCCGTGGGCCTTCGTCAGGCTGTTGGTCACGATCACCCGCGGGTGACCGAGGGCGGCCGTCCGCCGCACCGTGAGGTCGAGCTCGCGGTAGACCTCGTCCACGAGGACGGCGGCGCCGACCCGCTCGGCTTCGGCGACGAGCAGCGCGAGGTCGTCGGCGTGCAGGCGCACCCCGGACGGGTTGTGGAGGTCGGTCACGACGATCAGGCGCGTGTTCGGCCGCACCGCCGCCCGAAGGGAGGCCGGGTCGACGCGCCACCCGCGGGCGGGGTCGCGCCGGAACCCGGTGACCCCGGCGCCCACGGCGGCCGCGCAGCGCGGGAGGGCCTCGTACCCCGGGGTCTCGACGGCGACGTGGGCGCCGCGGGCCTCCGCCAGGTAGACGAGAAAGTTCGCGAGGGAGGCGCCCGCGCTCACGAAGACGTGGTCGACCGGGACGCCGTCGCGGGCCGCGAGGGCGGCGCGCAGGTCGGGGTCGCCGAACTCGCCCTCCGGCATCCAGTACGGCGTGGGGCCGGCCGGGGCGACGTCGGTGGGGGTGAGCCCCGCGATGCCGCTCATGCCGAGGTTGCTCGGGGTGAAGCCGGTGAGGTGGCGCTTCGCCCAGCGCATGTAGGGGAAAGGGACGTCGCGGTCGGCGGACATGGGTACCCTCGGGGGCCTGTAGCGAACCCGCCGACGCCGTCGCGGTCAACGGAGGTCCGATGCGGTCCCGTCGTCTCTCGCCCCGCCCGCGGGTCCGGTGCGCCCGGTCCCCCCGCGCGGCCGCCCTGCCGTGCTCCCTCGCCCTCGCCGCCGTCGCGGTCGCGCTGGCCGCGTTCGCGGCGCCCGTCCGCGCCGACGAACCGTCGTCCGCGGCCGCGCCGGCGCTCGACCCCGCGTGGACCGTCGGCGTGATCCGCGGCGACAGCGTCAACCTCCGCGTCGGCCCGCGCCAGGACGACCAGGCCGTGCAGAGCCTCGACCAGGGGACGGTCGTCGTCATCGTCGAGCGCGCCGGCGACTGGCTCGGCGTGCGCCTGCCCGCCGGGTTCTCCGGCGCGGTGGCCGCCGACCTCACCGAGCCCGTCGACAGCGAGCACGTGCGCGTCACCGGGCACGGCGTGAACCTGCGGCGCGGCCCGGGCCTCGAGCAGCCGCCGTTCCGCGACCGCCTCGAGCGCGGCACCGTCCTCCCGATCCTCGCGAAGGAGGGCGACTGGGTCCTCGTCGAGGCGCCGGAGGCGATCCGCGCCTACGTCTTCGCGGCCTACGTCGAGGAGAAGGGCTCGGTCGAGGCGAACGCCGAGCGCATCGAGGAGGGCCGCAAGCGCCGCGCGGCCCGCGAGGCGCTCCGCGCGCAGACGACGAAGAAGGTCGCCGCCGAGGGCGACGAGAAGGGCCTGCGCGACGACCTCGCGCTCGTCGGCAAGGCGCTCACCGACCTCCGCGCCGCCGGCGGCTACGACGTCGGCCCGGTCGCCGCGCTCGAGGACCGCCTCGCGGACGCCGTGAAGGCCCGCGTCGGCGCGAGCGACCGCACGAAGGCGCTCGCGAACGTCGTCCTCGAGGACCTCCGCCGCGAGCAGGCGATCCGCGTCGCGTTCGCGGACGAGATCCTCGCGAAGAAGCGCCTGGGCCAGGCCCCGCCCGCGGCCGCGAAGGCGCCCGCGGAGGTCGTCGACGTCGACACCACGGGCACGCTGCGCTGGGAGGCCGCGCCGGGCTGGGACGGCGGCGGCGCGTTCGTCCTCTGGACGGCCGCCGAGAAGCCGTCGCACGCGCTCAAGTGGTCGAAGGGCGACCTCAAGGGCTTCGACGGGAAGAAGGTGCGGGTCCGCGGCAAGCAGACCGGCGCCCGGCTCCTCGGCCTGCCCGCGGTCGAGGTCGTGACCGTCGACGTCGCGCCCTGACGTCCGGGCCGCCTGACGTCCGGGCCGCGCGCGACGCGGGTCCCCGCGCGCGGTCCCGGACCCCGACCTCCGCCGCGCCGCCGCCGGGCGGCCACCGTCGAGGTCGCGATCCCTGCTCCGGACCGCGAGGCCCGGCGGGCCTCGCGGTCCCGAAGGACGACCGCGGCCCGAGGGGCTCCGCGGGGCGCCCGACGGAGGGGCGACGGGTCGCGGGGCGGGGGCGCACGCCGCGGCCCTACGGCGGTCAGCGGGCGTCGCCGTCCTTCGAGCCCTTCGCGGCCTTCGCGCGCTCCGCCTTCTCGAGCACGCTCTGCTGCTCGAGGAACGCGGCGTCGTAGGACGGTCCCACGCGCACGTTGCCGTGGAGGAGCCCGTCGTAGAGCGCGAGCGCGTCGGCGTACTTGTCGGCCTTCGCGGCCGCGCGTGCCGAGGCCAGCGTCTTCGTCTGTGCGGCGAGGGCCGCGTCGAGCGCGGCCTTCGCGGCGGGCAGCTTCGCGATCGCGTCCTGGCAGGCCTTCACGAACTTCGCGGGGGTCGAGACGTCGCCGAAGCGGATCGTGGGCTTCGCGGTCGCCGCGTCGAGCACGACGAACCCGGGCTTCCCGTCGGCGCCGATCGCCGCGAGGAGCCGCGCGTCCGACGTCGTGGGGTCGACCTGCACGCAGCGGAAGAGGAGGCCCCAGCGCGCGCTGGCCTCCTGGTCGAGCACCTTCGTGCACAGCGCGAGGCTCGTCTTCGCCTCCGGCTCGAGCCGGGCCGGGTCGGCGTCGTGGCGCCAGTGGAAGAAGACGAGCGTGGGCCGCGCGTCGCCGGCCTGCTCCGCCGCCTCGATCCCGAGCGCGCGCCGCACGTGCTCGACCGGCGTCTTCGCGGCGGTCTCCGAGCCCTCGCCGGTGGCCGCGGCGAACGCCTTGACGTCGACCTCGAGCCAGTCGAACCCCGTCAGACGCGGGATCGACACCGACGCGCGGCCGCGCGACGCGCCGCCGCCGTCGACCCCTCCTCCGGCGGAAGGCGCCCCGATCGTGGGCGCGGCCGGGCGACCGCCCGACCCCGAGGAGCCTCAACAGCCGGCGTCGGCGCGCGGCGGGGCGCCGCGCAGGCCGAGGACCGCCGCCACCGTCACGACCGCGGCGAGATACGTCTTCACAGGGGGACTCCCGTCCGTGACCCGAGCCCGAGCCGCCGACAGCGTGCCACGGCCCGCCCCGCGTGCAAGGGGGAAGGTCGCGCGCGCAGGACCGCGAGGCCTTCCGGGCCCGCGGGGACCCGTGGCCGGCGGGCCTCGCGGTCCCGGAGCACGACCGCGTCCCGAAGGACCCCGCGGGGAGCCCGACGGGGGCGTGACGGCGCGCGGGGCGCGAGCGGAGGGGTCGGAGGCGGGCCGCCGGGTCGCGGCCCGGTCCGTCAGAAGCGCAGCTTCGAGATGGCGGCCGCGGCGCGCTCGGTGTCGGCGACGCTCGGGACGAGGGCGAAGCGGACGTGGCCCGCGCCGGGGTTCGTGCCGTCGGCGACCGGATCGGAGAGCCACTCGCCGGGCGTGCAGACCACCGCGACCTTGGGGTCGAGGAGGCGCTGGGCGAACTCGATGCCCGACATGCCCGCCGGCACCTTCTGCCAGACGTAGAGCGTCGAGGCCGGCGTGCAGTCGGGGAGGCCCGCGGCGGTGAGCCCGGCGACGAGGAGGTCGCGCTTCTTGCGGTACTCGTCGCGGAAGGCCACGACGTGGGCCTCGTCGGCGAGCGCGGCGGAGGCGCCGTCCTGGATGAACGTCGCGGTGCCCGAGTCGATGTTCGTCTTCACCTTGCGGAAGAGCGCCACGAGGCGCGCGTCGCCCGCGACCCAGCCGACGCGCCAGCCCGTCATGGCGCTGCGCTTGCTCATGGAGAAGAACGCGAGCACGCCCTCCTTGCCGTACTGGAGGATGGAGGGCGGGGCCTCCTTCGTGAACCAGATCTCGCTGTAGGCCTCGTCGGAGAGGACGAGGATCTGGTGCTTCGCGGCCCACGCGAGGAGCTTGCGGTAGAAGGCGCCGTCGGCGACCGCGCCGGTCGGCGAGTTCGGGTAGCAGACCCAGATCGCGCGCGCGCGCGCGGCGACGTCGGCGGGGATCGCGTCGAGGTCGGGGAGGAAGCCGTTGGCCTTCGTGAGGGGGTAGAACCAGGGCGTGCCCTCGGCGAACGCGGTGCCGCGCTTGTAGGGCGGGTAGCCCGGCGACGGGCAGAGGACGAGGTCGCCCGGGTCCACGATGCCCTCGTGGACGTTGAAGACGGCCTCCTTGCTGCCGATGGTCGCGCAGATCTCCGTCTTGGGGTCGAGGGCGACGCCGAAGCGGCGCTTCGACCACGCGGCGACGGCCTCGCGGAACGTCGGGTCGCCTTCGTACGCCGGGTACCCGGCGGTGGCGCGGGCGTCGACGGCGCGCTTGGCGGCCTCGCGGGCGAGCGCCGGGGTCGGGACGGTGGGGTCGCCGACGCCGAAGTCGATGGGGGCGATGCCCTGGGCCTTGAGCGCGTCCACGCGCCGGTTGACCTCGTCGAAGGCGTAGCCGCCGAGCGCGGCGAGGCGCTTGGACGGACGGAAGCGGCGGTCGGCGGGGGCGGTCATGGGGGGGGCTCCGGGCCGCGACCCCGGGCGGGGCGCGGGACGGAGGAGGGTGCCACCCCGGACGGGTGGCCGGAACGTTTGGGGGGGGCCGCGACGGGCTTGCGGACGCGAGTAGACTCGGGGCATGCCGTTCCTGCGTCGCGCGCTCGGTGCCGTCGGCCTCGTCGCCGGCGTCGCCCTCCCCTGGGCCTTCCTCGAACCGGTGGCGACCGCCGGGGACGGCGACGCGAAGCCGGCCGACCCGCGGCCCGCCGAGCCGCCGGCCGCCCCGCCGCCGGGCGACCCGAAGCCCGGCGACCCGAAGCCCGGCGAGGGGCCCGTCGACGACGACCTGGCCGAGTTCGTGGACCGCAACGTCGAGAAGGGCTGGGCGGCGTTCCGGCGCGGCAACCACGACGAGGCGCTGACGCGGATGTCCCGCCTCGCGGCGCGGGTGCCCGACCACCCGCTCCCGCCCCTGCTCAAGGCGCGGGTCTACACGCGGACCGGCAAGTACACCGAGGCCCTCGAGCTCGTGACCGCGGCGGTGGCGAAGCAGCCCGACGACCGCGGGCTCGAGGCCCTGCGGTTCGACCTCCTCGCCCGGCTCGGTCGGCACGACGAGGCGCTGGCCGCGGCGACCGCGGCGGTCGCGGCCCGGCCCGACGACCTCGTGGCCCGGGCGGCGCGGGCGGCGGTCCTCGAGGAGCGCGGGCGGCGCCGGGAGGCGCTGGCCGAGTACGACGCGATCATCGAGGCCTACAACGCGAAGGACCCGCGGCCCGACGAGCTGCCCGCGGTCGCGAAGGCCGCGCTCCGCGCGACGCGCCTGTCGCCCAACCCCGCCGACGACCTCACCGTCGGCGCGCTGCGCCTCCTCAAGAAGCGGATCGACGCCGACGAGCACGACCTCGACGCGCTGCTCGCCTTCGCGGACGTCTACCAGGCGAACCGCGGCGCGAAGAGCCAGAGCACCGCGGGCAAGTACTACGAGCTGGTGCTCAAGCAGAACCCCATGGTCGTCGAGGCGCGCGTGGGGCAGGCCCGCCGCGCGCTGCTCTTCTACAACCAGGACGAGGCGGTCCGGCAGTGCCGCCGCGCGCTCGAGGTGAACCCCTCGTTCGTCCCGGCGATGAACCTCCTCGCTTCGATCCACGTGGGCGACGGCGACTACGACAAGGCCGACGCCATGTGGGAGCAGGCCCGCAAGGTGAACCCGGCCGACAAGGAGGCCCGGGCCGTCCGCGCCGCGCGGCTGCTGATCACCGGCGACAAGGAGGGCTTCGCGGCCCTCGAGAAGGCGGTTCTCGCCGACGACCCGACGTACGGCCGGCTCTACGCGATCGCGTCGGAGCTCGTCGGCGAGCGTCAGCGCCGGTTCGACGTGGCGGCCGAGCTGGCCACCAAGGCGATCGCCGTCGACCCCACGGACGACCAGTCCTACGTGATCCAGGGGGGCAACCTGATGAACCTCGGGCGCGAGGCCGAGGCGAAGCAGGCGTTCGACGCCGCGACGAAGGCCGCGAAGCAGTGGAACGACGTGACGCGCGAGAACTTCCTCCAGGTCCTCGAGGTGCTCCAGACGTTCGTCGAGACCAAGGGCGAGCGGTTCGTCATCCGGCAGCACCCCGAGGAGTCGGCGGTGCTGACGCCGTACCTGCTGCCGCTGCTGGAGCGGGCCTGGACCGACCTCTCCGCGAAGTACGGGTTCACGCCGCAGGGCCCGGTGCTCGTCGAGTCGTTCCACCGGCACGACGACTTCTCGGCCCGCAGCGTCGGCGTCCCGAACATCCCCGCGCTCGGCGTGTGCTTCGGGCAGGTGATCACGCTCGACGGCCCGCTCTCGCGCGGCGTCGGCGAGTTCTCGTGGGCGCGCACCGCCTGGCACGAGTTCGCCCACGTCGTCACGCTGCAGATGAGCAAGGGCCAGGTGCCGCGCTGGCTGACCGAGGGCCTGTCGGTCCACGAGGAGAAGTCGCACAAGGCGCAGTGGGGCCGCGAGATGGACCGCGACCTCTTCGACCGCTGGCGCAACGGTCGGCTCCTCAAGATGTCGGAGATCAACCACGCCTTCCGCGGGCCCGACGTGATGTTCGCCTACTTCCAGGGCGGCCTCATCGCGGACTTCGTGACGAAGGAGTGGGGGTTCGAGGCGATCCAGCGGATGCTGCGGCGGTTCGCCGACGACGTCACGACCGAGAAGGTGTTCGAGGAGGTGCTGAAGGTCCCCCTCGCGGACTTCGACGCGCGGTTCGCGGCCTACGTCGGGACGCTGGTGGAGGGGTACCGCCTCGTGCCGCGCTGGGACGACGAGAGCAAGAAAGCCGCGCAGGCGAGGGTCGAGGCCGACCCGAAGGACGCGGCGGCCTGGGCGCGGCTGGCGTGGGCCCACTTCCAGCGCGGCGGCGTCGTCGACGCGAGCGCCGCGCTCGAGAAGGCCCGCGCGCTGACGCCCGACGCGCTCGACGTCGTGCTCCTGCGGGCCGAGCTGGCCCGCCGCGCCAACCGCGAGGACGACGCGCGGACCCAGTACGAGCGCTTCCTCGCCCTCGGCGGCGACGACTTCGGGGCGCGGCTCGCGCTCGCGAAGCTCGCGCTGGCCGCGAAGGACTCGGCGAAGGCCGTCGCCCACTACGAGGCGGCCAAGCGCTGCTTCCCGCGGTGGGTGGGCGAAGGCGACCCGTACCGCGCCCTCGCCAAGCTCTACCTCGGCGACGGCAAGACCGCCGAGGCGATGAAGGAGCTCGAGGCCTTCGCCGAGATCGCGCAGGAGAACTACGACGTCCGCGCGAAGCTCCTCGCCTGGTACGTCGACCGCAAGGACGACGCCGGGATCCTGCGCGTGTGCGAGGAGATGATCCAGATCACGCCGTTCGGCGCCGCCCGCGGCAAGCCGCCGAACCTCGACGTCCACGCCCGCTACGCCGAGGCGCTCCTGCGCGCCGGGCGCAAGGAGGAGGCGGCGCGCGAGTGGAAGGTGCAGACGCTCCTGATCGACCTGCTCGAGGGCGAGGACGCCCGCGTGAAGGCCGGCGGCGTGACCGCGCGCCTCGAGCTGAGCCGGCTCCTGCTCGAGCTCCGTCGCCCCGAGGAGGCCCTCGAGGCCGCGCTCGGCGCCGAGGGGCTCGACCCCGCGTCGCCGGCGGTGAAGCTCGCGGTCTCGGCGGCGCGCGCCGCGGTGGGCGACCGTTGAGCGCCGGCGCCGCCCTCTACGCCGAGCTGCTCGACGGCGCCCGCGAGGAGCTGGTCGCGGCCCTCGGCCGCCACCGCTACCGGCTGTGGTTCCGCGACGCCGAGGTCGTGAAGGTCTCGGGCCGCAGCGTGACGCTGGCGGTGCCCACCGAGGTCCACCGCACGTGGCTCGAGTTCAACTACCGCGCGCTCCTCGACCGCGCGTTCGGCCGCGTGCTCGGCGACGGCGTCCACGTCGAGGTCACCGTGTCGTCGCGCCTCGCCGCCACGCGCACGGTCCGCGACGAGATCCCCGAGGACGAGGCCGCGTGGCGCGCGGCGCTCCGCGACGCGCAGCCCGCCCCGACGCTCCTCTCGTTCGTCGCGGAGGCCGAGAACGCGTTCGTCGTGCGGGTGGTCGCGCAGGCGCTCCACGGCAGCGACGTCGCGAGCCCCGCCACGCTCTACCTCTACGGCGAGCCGGGCACCGGCAAGACCCACCTCGTGCGCGCCCTCCACGCGGCGTCCTCCGCCCAGGACCCGGCGGCCTCGCTCCTGCTCAACGCCCGGGCGCTCACCGCCCGCGTCGTCCCCGCCGTGCGCGAACGCGACCTCGCGGCGCTCGCCTCCATCGACGAGGACCTCGCGTCGCGCCGGCTCGTCGTCGTGGACGGGCTCGACGAGCTCGAGGACCGGCCGACGACCCAGCGCACCCTCGAGACGCTCTTCGACAAGGCCCGGAGCCGCGGCGTCCGCGTCGTCGTGACCGCCCGCAGCCACCCGCACGGCCTCCCCGGCCTCTCCGAGCGCCTGCGGTCGCGCCTCCTCGCGGGGCTCGTCCTCCGGCTGTCCTCCGCGACGCCGGCCCTGCGCGAGCGCATCCTCGCGGAGCGCGCCGGGGCCTGGGGCGTCCCGCTCCCGGACGCCGTCCGCGACGCCGTCCTCGCGCGCGCGACGACGCTCCCCGGCGCCGTCGACCTCGTCGACCGCTGGGCCTACGTCTCGCGCCGCCTCGGACGCCCCCTCGACGTCGCGCACCTCCCCGAGGTCGCCGCGGTCGCGTCGCCGTCGAGCCCCCGCGAGGAGGTCGTCCGCCGCGCCAAGGACGTCGTCTCCGAGCATTTCGGCGTGGACCGCCGCGTCCTCGACCGGCCGACGAAACACCCGAACGTCCTCGAGGCCCGACGCGCCGCGATGTACCTCGTCTGGCGCGCGGCCGCCCTCCCGCTCACCGACCTCGCCAAGGCCTTCGGGCTCCGCGCGCACAGCGCCGCGAGCCGCGCGCTCGCCGAGGTCCGCGCCCGGCGTGACGTGGACCCGGCCTTCGAGTCGACCCTCGACGGCCTCGTCCGACGCCTCTGACCGGCGTCGCGGCCGCGGGGGGCCCGGCCGGGGACGCGGTCGGGGGCGCGGGACCGCGAGGCCCGCCGGCCGGCGAGGGGACCCGACCCCCGGCCCGCGTAGGATCGCGGCCCCATGCCGGACGGACTCTTCCTCGTGATCGACGGCCCCGACGGGGGCGGCAAGTCCACCCAGTGCCGGCGGCTCGCCGCGCGGATCGAGGCCGCGGGCCGCACCGTGGTCCGGGTCCGCGACCCGGGCGACACGCCCGTCGGCGAGCGGCTGCGCGCGGTGCTCCTCGACCCCGCGGTCGGCGACCTCGACGCGACCACCGAGGTGCTCCTCTACCAGGCGGCCCGGCGCCGCCTCGTGGTCGAGAAGATCCGCCCCGCGCTCGCGGCGGGCCACGTCGTCGTGTGCGACCGCTGGCACTACGCCACCCAGGCCTACCAGGGCGGCGGGGGCGGCGTCGATCCCGCCGTCGTCCGCGTGACGACGCGCATCGCGACGGACGGCCTCGAGCCGCGCCGCGCGATCCTCCTCGACGTGGACGACGCCGTGGCCGCGCGCCGCATGGACCGCCCGCTCGACCGCGTCGAGCGGCGCGGCCCGGACTACCGCCGGCGGGTGCGGTCCGCGTTCCGCGCGCTCTTCGGCGCCGACCCCGACCGCTTCGTGATGATCGACGCGAACCGCGGCGAGGACGAGGTCGAGGGCCTCGTGTGGCAGGCGGTCCGTGACCTCCTCTGACGCCGTCCCCGCCGCGCCGGCCGCGCCGCCCGCCTACCTCGGGCCGGCCGGCGTCCGGCTCGCGCGCATCGCGGCCGGCACGCGGATCGCCTCGGCCTACCTGTTCGAGTCGGCCGACGCGACGGGCCCGCGCGAGGCCGCGCGCTGGTTCGCCGCGGCGCTCCTCTGCGAGGCCGACGCGAGGCCCTGCGGCGCGTGCTCGGCGTGCCGGCGCGTCCGTTCGGGCGCGCACCCCGACTTCCACCGCCGCGGCCGCGACAAGGCGACGGTGATCAGCGTCGAGGCGCTCTCGACGCTGCTCGAGCGCGCGCACGCGTCGCCGCTCGAGGGCCGGCGCCAGGTGTTCGTCGTGGACCCCGCGGAGGCGATGGCGCCCGAGGCCGTCGCGCGCTACCTGAAGACCCTCGAGGAGCCGCCCGCCACGACGACGTTCGTGCTCGTCACGACCCGGCCCGACCGGCTGCCCGACGCCGTGCAGTCGCGCTGCCAGCGGCTGCGGTTCCCGGAGCCCGACGCCGCGACGATCGCGGCGCGCCTCGTCGCGACGGGCGTCGACCCGGCGCGCGCCGACGCGGTCGCGCGATGGGCGGGGGGCTCGACGGCCCGCGCGCAACGGCTCGCGACGCTCGAGGCCGACGTCGTCGTCGAGGCGCTCTGCGGGGCGGCGCTCTCGCGCGTGCCCGGCGCGGCGACGGCGGCCGAGGCCGCGCTCGCCGCGCTCAAGGCGCGCGCGGGCGGGCTCGCCGGCTCCGACGAGGAGGCTCGCGAGGACGGCGACGCCGCGCCCGACGGCGCGCCCGGCGAGCGCGTGCGGCAGGCGCTCGAGGACGTCTTCCACGCGCTCCAGACGCTGCTCCGCGACCGGCTCGCGGGCCGCGACGCGGGGCCGCTCGCGGCGCTCCCGCCGCCGCGCGCCGAGGCGGCGTTCGAGCGCATCGCGCGGCTCGCCGGCTACGTGCGCCGCAACGTGAGCCCGGCCGCGCTGATGCTCGACGCCGCGCTCGCGCTCCGGCGCTGACGCCGCCGCCCCGCGCCGGGCCACCGGGCCCCGGGTCCCGTTAGGGCCGCGTCAGGCTGTCAACCTTTCGCCTCGGCGAGCCGTAGACTAAGGAGGCGCGCCGCGCGAGCGGCGGGGCCCTCGGAGCCGCCCGTGGACCGCGATCGCGACCAGATCCTGCAGGACATCGTCCGCCGCGACCCGCGTTTCCGCGTGGAGGCGTACACGTTCGTCCTCGAGGCGCTCGACTTCACGATCCAGCGGCGCGAGAAGGGGCAGAAGCACGTCTCCGGCGTGCAGCTGCTCGAGGGGTTCCGCGACCTCGCGGTCGAGACGTTCGGCCTGCTCGCCCGGGCGGTCCTGTCCGAGTGGGGGATCACGAAGACCGACGACGTCGGGACGATCGTGTTCCACATGATCGAGGAGGACCTCCTCCAGAAGACCGCCGACGACTGCCGCGACGACTTCCGCGACGTCTTCGACTTCGAGGAGGCCCTCGAGTCGGGCTTCCGCGAGACGCTGGCGAAGGTCGCGATCTGACCGGCCGCGGCGGCGACCGGGCCTCGCGTCAGGCGGACGGGGTCGTCCACATCGCGACGAGGCCGTGGCGGCCGGTCGCCGCGCCGTCGCGACGGTGCGAGAACAGCCGGTCGCGCGCGTCGAACGTGCAGAGGTCGATCGCCTCGATGCGGCCCGCGGGGACGCCGCACGCTTCCGCCTGCCGCCGCAGCGCGCCGACGAGGTCGAGGAAGACGCGGTCGCCGCGGCCGGGCGTCACGCAGCCGCGCGCGAAGGGCAGGGCCTCGAGGAACGGCTCGGCCACGTCCGGGCCGACCTCGTACCGGCGCGCCGAGATCCCGGGCCCGATCCCGACGCGGACGTCGGCGGCGTCGGTCCCGTAGCGCGCGCGCATCGTGGCGAGGGCGGCGACGAGGACGCCGGCGACGGTGCCGCGCCAGCCCGAGTGGACGACGGCCAGCGCGCGGTGCACCGGGTCGACGACGAGCACGCCCGGGCAGTCGGCCCCGAGCACGCCGACGGCGAGGCCCGGCACGTCGGTGACCACCGCGTCGGCCTCGGGCAGCGGCGCGTCCGGCGGCGCGTCGAGGACGACCACCGCGCGGCCGTGCACCTGGTGGGGGAAGCGGACGCGGCCCGACGCGCCGAGCGCCGCCGCGAGCCGGCGGCCGTTCTCGGCGACGTGCTCGGGGTCGTCCCCCGACGACCGGCCGAGGTTCAGCTCGCCGTAGGCCCCGCGGCTCACGCCGCCGGGGCGCTGCGTCACGCCGTGGACGAGGCCGGGCACGCCGGCCCCGGGACCGGCGAGCCCGGGGAAGGTCAGGAGGTCGATCGCCACGTCGGGCCCCGCGGGGTCAGCGCGGGGTCGGCGTGCCGTCCGCGGGCTTCTCGGCGGGCTTGTCGCCCTCGGCCTTCGGCTTCGGCAGGTCGGCGAGGAACGCGAGGTCCTCGACCGACCTCGGGTCGACCTTCAGGGTCGCGAGGAGGTCGAGGACGCCGGCCCGCAGCGTCGCGTCGTCCACGATGTCGCCGTCGAGGGCGCGGCCCAGGCGGTCGCTCAGGGCCTCGCGGACGCGGATGCGCACCAGTGCGCGGACGGCCTGCTTCGAGAGCTTCGTGCCGAGCCCGTCGTAGAACGCGTCGAAGCCCGGGTAGCTCGCCGGGTCGTGGCGGTCCGAGCGCGACAGCGCCTCGGCGCGGGCCGGGTCGGCGGCGACGACCTCGTCGACGTACTTCTTCGCCGCGCCCGTCCGGTAGAGCTCGGACTGCGCCTGGAGCTCCCAGAAGTCCCGCGTGTCGTCCTTGATCTCGACGTCCGGGACGAGGCCGCCCGTGCGGATGACCTTGCCCTTCAGGATCTCGGTGTGGCCCTTCAGGTTCGTGCCGTCGGGGAGGAAGTACTTCGCGACCGTCGGCTTGAACGCGCCGCCGGTGTCCCACTTGCCGTTCTTGTTGAGGTCCTCGAACGGCTCGGCCGGGTCGTAGACGCCGTTCTGGTTGGCGTCGACGAACTCCTCGCCGGCGTCCCACACGCCGTTGCCGTTGGCGTCGGTGAACTTCTCGGCCGTGTCGTAGCGGCCGTTCTTCATGTTCGCGCGGCGCGCGGGCTCGCCCGGGTCGAAGCGGCCGTTGCCGTTGAGGTCGGAGTACGACGTCACGGTCGGGCGCTCGACGTCGGTGTACGGCTCGCCGGGGCGCGACTTGAGCTCGAGCGGCACCTGCACCGACCCCTTGCCGAACGTCTGGGTGCCCACGAGGCGCGCGCGGCCGTGGTGGCGCAGCGCGCCCGAGAGGATCTCGGAGGCGCTGGCGGTGCCGCCGTTCGTGAGGACGACGAGCGGCCACGCCGGGCGGCCCTCGCCGACGCCGGTCGCGACGTGGACGCGCTCCGGCCACACGTTGTCGCGGCCCTTCTCGGACACGACGCGCACGCCGGCGGGCAGGAACTCGGAGGCGATGTCCACCGCGGCGCGGAGGAGCCCGCCGGGGTTGCCCCGGAGGTCGATGACGATCCCGCGGACGCCGGCCTTCGTGAACTCGTCGAGGATCTTGTGGACCTCGCGCGGCGTGTCCTCGCCGAACGAGAGGATCGCGAGGTACCCGACGCCGCCGGGCAGCACGTCGTACGCGATGCTCGGGATGGTGATGTTGGCGCGGGTCAGCGTGAAGTCCTGCTTCTCGGTCCAGCCCGGCCGGACGACCGACAGCACGACCTTCGTGCCCGCGGGGCCCTTCAGGCGGCGCACGCACTCCTCGAGCGCGAGGTTCGCCGTCGGCTCGCCGTCGATCGCGACGACGACGTCGCCGGCGCGGATGCCGCCCTTGTAGAGCGGGCCGCCCCAGATCGGCCGGCTCACGGTGAACCGGCTGCCGTTGTCGGCGTCGATCGCCACGTAGGCGCCCACGCCGCCGTAGGTCGGATCGAGGCCCTCGAGGAGCTTGGCGTAGTCCGTGGGCGACATGTACGCGCTGTGCTCGTCGAGCGCCTCGGTGAAGCCCTTCGCGGCCGCGTCCTCGAGCTTCGGGTCGTGGACCTTGTCGAGGTCCACGTAGTACTGCTCGAGCATCTGGCGGATCTCGTCGAGCAGCGGCCAGGGCGTGCCGGCGGCCGCCGGCGGCGCGGCGACGGGCGGCGCGGCCGGGGGCGGCGCGCGGAGGGCGGCCTCGGCCACCGTCTCGCGCGCGAGGAGGTCGAGCAGGAGGGCCGCGCTGCGGCCGCGCTCGGTCGGCTCGCCGCGCATCTCCGCCAGGACGGGCTTCGCCTCGGCGGTCGCGCCGATCTCGCCGAGGGCGAGCGCGCCCTCCTCGCGTCGGGCGCGGTCCTCGCTCTTCAGGTACTCGAGCATCACGTCCTTGGCCTTGCCCTTCTTGCTGCCGCCGATGCGCCAAAGGGTGCGGGCCATCGCCATCTTCACGCTGGGCTCGAGCGTCCCGTCGATCGTCGCGAGGAGCCACTCGGCCTGCTCCGCCTCGCCCTCGCGCTCGAGGATCTTCAGCGCGGCGACGCGGAGCATCGGCGCCGACTTGTCGTCGCCGGCGAGCGCCTGGAGGATCTCGACGCCCTTCGCCTCGTCCTGGAGCAGCACGAGGGCGCGCCCGATCACGAGCCGCCGGGCGGGCGACGCGGCGTCCACCAGCGCGCGGAGCGCCGGGACGGCGCCCTTGTCCTTCGCGAGGTCCTTCGCGAGCGCCCACAGGGCCGGGAGGTCGTCCTCCGGGGCCTTCTCGAGGGCGGCCTCGACCGCCTTCCGGGTCGTCGCGTCGTCGATGTCGTCGGCGCGGGACGAGCGGGGGCCGAGGACGGCCGCGGCGAGGAGGAGGAGCGCGAGCGTGAGGGGGCGGCGTCGGGTCATGGAGCCTTCCGACAGGGTTCGACGCGGGAGGATACCCCCGGGTTCCGGCCCCGAATCCCGAAACCGGGCGGCGGCGGGCCGCGACCGGACGGCGGAGCGACCGGGGGAGGCCGCCGGGCCTCGCGTCCCGGTCCCTCGACCCCGTCCGCGCGCCGTCACGCGCGGAGCGTGAACCCGCCCGCGGGCACGACGCGGCCGTTCAGCCGGACGTCCACCGCGTGGTGCCCGGGCCGGTGCGTGCGCGTCGAGAGCTGCGCGAGCGCGATCCGCCGGCCGAGCACGACCGATCCGCCGGGCGGGAGGCGCACCGCGCGCAGCTTGAACACCTTCGGCTTCGCGCCGCCGTCGGCCTTCACGAAGTGCACGCCGAGGTCGACGACGACGTCCGCCGCGCGCGCCGCGCCGTTGCGGACCTCGACGTCGATGCGCACCGCGCCGCCGATGCGCGGGGCGGCCGGCGTGACGGTCGCGCGCACGACCTCGACGTCGGGCGCGGCGCGGAAGCCGAGCGCGCGCAGCGCCGCCGGGTCGCCGCGCTTGATCGCGGTGCGCAGCCCGTGCTCGACGAGCCGCCGCCGCTCCGGCGACGCGCCCCGCAGCCACCGGGTCGCGACCTCGACGAGCAGCGCGGGGTGGTCCTTCCCGATGTCGTTGAGGTGGTTGGCGACGCTGCGGCGGACGTAGGGGTGGGGGTCGTCCTTCAGCCGCTCGAGGAGCGCGAGCGTGGGGCTCGGGTCGCGCTGGAACGCGCGCAGCCGGCCCGCCCAGGGCAGGCGCGGGCGCGTGCCCTCCGAGACGAGCCGCCGCACGTGCGGGCTCGGGTCGCGCGTCCACGCCTCGAGGCGCGCGAGCGTCCGCGCGGGCTCGGCCTCGAGGAACCGTCGCACGCTGAACTCGGCGGTGAACCGCTGCGTGAGCGCGTGCTGTGCGCGCATGGACGCCTCGAAGCACGGGAGCCCGTGCTCCGCCACGAACAACACGTGCGGGAGGTAGCGGAACGGCGCCATGCCGTGCCCCTCTCCCGCCGCCTCGCGAGGGCCCGTGGCGTCGAGCGGCGGCCCGAGCGACCGCTCGAGGATGCCGATCGCCTCCGCGGGGTCGTCCGGCAGGTGCGCCCGCATCGCGCGCATCACGTGCCGGCCGCGGTCCATCAGCTCGAGCGCCTGGAGCCCTCGCGTCGCGTCGCGGACGAACGCCGCGCGCGGGAACGGCCGGTGCGCGGCCGACAGCTCGTCGGCGACGGCGCGCACGACCTCGGCGGAGAAGAAGTCCTTGAGCGGCGCGGCCATCGGGCGCGAGTCTACGGTCCCCGCAGGACGGCGGTCGGGCTCCCGGGACGCAAGGCCCGGCGGCCGGCGGGCCTCGCGGTCCCCCGCGGCGGCCGCGTCGAGCGCCGCCGGGCCGGCCGACGTATCCTCGGGCGTTCGGCCGGCGCCGCGCGCGCGGTGCGGCCCGCGGCGGCCGGGAGGCGGACATGGCGACGAAGGACCCGAAGGTGGATGCGTACATCGCGGCGCGCGCGCCGTTCGCGCGGCCGATCCTCGCGCACCTGCGGACGGTGATCCACGGGGCGCACCCGGGGCTCGACGAGGCGCTCAAGTGGGGGATGCCGAGCTTCCTGCGCGGCGGGAAGATCGTGTGCGGCATCGCGGGGTTCAAGGCCCACTGCGCGTTGTGGTTCTGGCACGGCGCGACCGTGGTGGGCGCGAAGCCCGCCGAGGGGATGGGCAACTTCGGGCGGATCACGTCGCTCGGCGACCTGCCGTCGAAGGCGGCGCTGGAGGGGTACGTGCGCAAGGCCGTCGCGTTGGCCGACGAACGTCCTTCGGGGCCGCGGGCGCGCGCGAAGCCGGCCCCGAAGGCGGCGGCCGCGACGAAGCGCAGGGCGGCCGCGAAGCCGGCGACGAAGGGCCCCGCGAAGCAGCGGAACGGACGACGCACGAAGGCGTGACGTCGGGGGCGCGGCGCGCCCGGGAGGTCGAGCCATGGCGCGACGCGACGACGGAGCGAAGCCGCGGAAGCGGGCGGCGCGACGCGAGGCCCGTCCGGCGGCGGGGACCGCGCGGCGAGGGACGGCGGCCGACGGGACGTCGGCGACCGCGGGGCCGCGGCTGCTGCGGGGCGGCAATCCGCAGATCGCGAAGGGCGAGGGCGACGGACCCGTGCGGGCCTGGCTCGACGCGCTGCCCGGCTGGAAGCGCGACCTCGGGCGGCGGCTCGACGCGCTCATCGTGCGCGTCGTGCCCGGCGTGCGCCGGGCGGTGAAGTGGAACTCGCCGTTCTACGGGCGGAAGGGCCGCGGCTGGATCGTCGGGCTGCACGCGTTCACGAGCTACCTGAAGGTCACGTTCTTCCAGGGCGTGTCGCTGCGGCCGCCGCCGGCGGGCGGGACCGGCCGGGACGCGCGGTGGATCGACGTGACCCCCGAGACCCTCGACGAGGCGCGCCTCTCGGCGTGGCTGGCGCAGGCCGCGAAGCTCCCCGGCTGGATGACGTCCGACATCGCGTAGGGCACGGGCGAGGGATTCTGCGTACCCGCGGGCCCGGCTCGCGCGAGTACGGACATGGTCGCCTTCGCCCGCAGCGTGGGCGCCGCGCTCTTCGGCGTGGACGCCCGACTCGTCGACATCCAGGTCTCCGTCCCCGGCGGCGGGGACCACGGCGTGTTCCGCCTCGTCGGCATGGCCGACGGCGCGCTCCGCGAGGGGAAGGAGCGCATCCGCGGCGCGATCGTCCACACGGGCTACGCCTGGCCGGCGGGCACGCTGACGGTCAACCTCGCGCCCGCGTCGGCGCGCAAGGAGGGCCCGGCCCTCGACCTGCCGATCGCGCTCGCGATCCTGCAGGCGTGCGGCTCGGTCGGACGCGCGGAGGTCCTCGGGCGGACGTTGTGCATCGGCGAGCTGACGCTCGACGGCCGCGTGCGGCCCGTGCGCGGCGTGCTCGCGTCGGTCGAGGCCGCCCGCGCCACGGGGCTCTCGGAGGCGCTCGTGCCGGCGCGCAACGCCGCGGAGGCCGCCGCCGTCCCGGGCGTCGTCGTCCGCGCCGTGGAGACGCTGGCGGACGCGGTCGGGCACCTGCGGGGCACGGCGCGCCTCGCGCCGGTCGAGGCCTCGGCGTGGACGCCCGACCCGTACGACCCGTCCGCCGTGGACCAGGTGCGGGGCCAGGCGATGGCGGTGCGCGCCGCCGTCGTCGCGGCGGCGGGGGGGCACAACCTGCTGCTGATCGGCGCGCCCGGCGCGGGCAAGACGCTGCTCGCGCGGGCCGTCGCGAGCCTCCTGCCGCCGCTCACCTACGACGACGCGCTCGAGGTGAGCCGCGTCCACAGCGCGGCGGGCCTCCTCGACGGCGGGCTCGCGACCACGCGCCCCTTCCGCGCGCCGCACCACACCACGAGTGCGGCGGGGCTCCTCGGGGGCGGCAGCGTGCCGCGGCCCGGCGAGGTCGCGCTCGCGCACCGCGGCGTGCTCTTCCTCGACGAGCTCGCGGAGTTCCCGCGGCCGACGCTCGAGGGCCTGCGCCAGCCGCTCGAGGACGGCGAGATCGTGATCGGCCGCGCGGCGGGCCGCGCCCGCTTCCCGACCGAGGGCGTGCTCATCGGCGCGATGAACCCGTGCCCGTGCGGGTGGCTGGGGTCCGGCGTGCGGCCGTGCCGCTGCCCGTCGGGCCTCGCGACGCGCTACCGCGGCCGCGTCTCGGGGCCGCTCCTCGACCGCTTCGACCTGCGGATCGGCGTGAAGCCCGTGGACGCGGCCGCCCTCGTCGCGGCGCCGTCGGCGGCCGAGGGGCAGGCGCGCCGCGCCGAGGTCCTGCGCGCGCGCGAGGCGCAGCTCGACCGGCAGGCGCGCTTCGGGCTGCCGCGCGCGTGGAACGCCCGCATCCCGCCGAGCGCGCTCGGCCCCGCCACCGCGTTCACGCCGGAGGCGACGGACCGGTTGTTGTCGTCGGCCCGGCGGATGCTGCTGTCGGGGCGCGGCGTGCACCGCGCGATGCGCGTCTCGCGGACGCTGGCCGACCTCGACGGGAGCGAGCCGGTGCTCCCGCGCCACGTGGACGTCGCACTGCAGTACCGAGGGGAGGACGCATGAAGTCGCCGCGATCCCCGCGCCGGTACGATGGCGCCGTGAACCCGCCGCAACGAACGCCCGCGCCGCCGAGGCCGATGCCGTGCGCGCACCTCGAGCCGCTCCTGGCGGCGGAGCTCGCGGCGGGCAACGGGATCGGGGTCCGGCACGGCAGTCCGTCCCCCAAGTGGGGCGAGGTGGTGATGTTGACCCGGCCGTTCCTCCACGCCCGCGACGTCGCGCCGCCGCTCGTCTTCCGGGTGCTGAACGACCCGCACGGGTGGGGGAGCGAGTTCCTCTGCGAGGAGCACGGCAGCCCGCTGCTGTGTCCCGTGCGTTGACCTCGGGCGCGAACCCCCCGCTGCGTCCGCTCTGGCGACCCGTCGGCCCGGAGGAGCTCGCGTTGATCGAGGCGTCGGGGTGGCGGCGTTTCCCCCCGCGGCTCCCCGAGCAGCCCATCTTCTATCCGGTCTGCAACGAGGCGTATGCGACGCAGATCGCGCGGGACTGGAACGTGAAGGCGAGCGGCGCCGGGTTCGTGCTGGCGTTCGACGTCGAGGAGGCGTGGGCCGCGCGCTACCCGATCCGCCGCGTGGGCGGCGAGATCCACGACGAGCTGTGGGTCCCGGCGGAAGAGCTCGAGGCCTTCAACGACCACCTCGTCGGCCCCATCCGGCTCGTGGCGACGTTCCGCCGCGCGGACCCGCCGAGCCCGGCCGCGAACACCTGACGCGCCGCGCGGGCGGGGTGCGCTGCGGGCGCGGACGCACTCCGAGCGGACCGGCGGGCGCGCGGGCCTCGCGGTCCCGGGAACACGCCGCCTCCCTACTCCCTACTCCCTACTTCGGGGCGGGCGGTGCCGGCACCTCGAACGTCAGCGACGCCCAGAGGCTCTCCCAGTCGGCGCCCGTGTCCTTCGGCGCCGCCAGCATGTGCACCGACGTCACGAGCCACGGCCCCGGCCGGTCGAGTTCGAGTCTCACGCGGCCCTCGGCGTCGGTCCGCGCGCGGCGCTCGGCGGACGGGTCGGCCTTCGGACGCGCGACGACGAGCGCGCCCGCGAGGGCCGCGCCGTCGAGGTGGAGGCGCAGCGGCAGGGCGCCGCGGCCGGCGGACGTCGTCGGGTCGGCGTCCGGGATCAGCTCGAGGCGCAGCCCGGTCGCGTGATCGAACCGGGGTTCGGGACCGCGAGGCCCGGCGGCCGCCGGGCCTCGGGTCCGGAACATCGACTTCGCGCAGCGGGAGTAGACCTCGCGGCCGGGCATGGCGCTGGTGCCGGCGGCCTTGCGCGCCGCGATCACGGCGTCGAGGCCTTCTTCCCGCAGGTACGCCTCGAACTTGGCCGCGGGCAGCTCGATCGAGGTGCGGCGGCTGCGGTAGACGACGAGGTGCAGGCCCGCGTCGGTCGGGCGGAGGAGGCCGGCGGGGTCGGCGCCTTCCTGGCCGACGATCGGGACGTCGCCGTCGGCGGTGACGAGGGCGAAGCGCTCGATCCGCTCCGCGTTTCGCGTCACGGGTTCGCCCTCGTAGGCCTCGCCCACGCGCAGGTGGAGCCGGACGAGCGCACCGGCGTCGGCGGTCGCGGGCGCGGCCTCGACCCAGAAGTCGTGCGCGAGGGCGGGCAACGGCAGGGCGAGCAGGGCGAGCGTCGAGAGGAGCAGCGAGCGGGAGGGAAGGCGCACGGGGAGGCTCCGGAGCGTCGGGCGAGGGGACGGTCGAGGGGAGGGCGACGGGGGCGGAGGGGCCCCCGTCGCCGGGGCGACGACGCGGGGTCAGTCGTCGATGGGGTCGTCGGTCTCGGTGCGGTCGAGGGCCTTCTCGACGAGCGACTGGAGCTGCGGCGAGACCTCGCCGTCGGGGTCGCCGGTGAGGCGGCCGACGACGCCGGGGCCGTCGCCGCCCCCGCTGCCGCCGCAGGCGGTCAGCGGGAGCGAGGCGAGGGCGGCCAGCGCGAGGAGCGCGAGGCGACGGAGGGTGCGCATGGGCGGGCTCCTAGTGCGCGCGCGTCACGCCGTCGTGCGGCGGCGCGGCGTAGGGGAAGGTCGCGAGGAAGGGCACGTCGTTCTGGCAGACCGTGTCGCCGAGCGAGCGGGGGCTCGCGCCGAGCGGGGTGACCGAGAAGCCCGGGACGAGCGCGCCGATCACGACCTGCAGCTCGATGTCGACGACGTCGTCGGTGAGGCGGCGGCCGTTCGGGAAGCCGTCGTTCTGGCCGGCGAGGAGGCCCATGCGGTGCGGCGACACGCTCGGCGCGTGGCCCATGTTGAGGCGGAGGTACTCGCAGGCCGTGCCCTTCTGGTTGACGCCCGCGAGGCCGGTGAGGAACACGCTCACGAGGTCGTTGCGGGGCGCGGTGGGCACCGCGACGCTCGGGAAGAGCGTGTTGAGGATCGTCGGCAGCTCGGGGTTCGTGACGTACGGGAGGAACTGCGCGTCGTCCTTCGGCTCGCTGTAGTTCCACTTGTCCTTGTCGAGGCGCGCGATGACGACCTCGTTGACGAGCGGCATGCCGAGGCGGCTCTTCTGCACCCAGGCGCCGCCCTCGATGGCCGCGCGGCCCTCCGTGCGGTTGAGGTGGACCTGCTTGCGGCTCGCGGTGGACCAGATGCCGATGGTGGAGGTCGGGAGGTTCGGGTCGGTGCCGGCGCTGCCGTCGCTCGTCAGCAGGGTCTTGGGGACCTGGAGCGCGAGCGTGTGGACGTTGTAGCCCTTCAGATGGTCGCCGCCGGGGACCGCGCCGCACTGGGCGTCCTGACCGCCGGGCACGACCGGGTCGATGTTGACGAGGTCGAAGACGCGGCCGAGGAACACGAAGAACGGGTCGTCGCGGGGGCCGGCGAACACCTTCGTCCCGTCGCCGAGCGTGCGGATCGCCGGCGTGACGAGGCTCGCGTAGTCGGCGATCGACTTCGGGCCGACGTGGTTCGGGGCGACGAGGACGCCGGTCGCGAGGACCGTGCGGACGCCGGTGCGGCGGTCGCCGACGACGCGCGAGAGCTCGTACCGCTGCTCGACGTTGAGGCCCGCGTAGGTGTCGTTCGGGGCGTCGTAGGTGATGGGGCCGGTGTTGTAGAGGAACGTGCCGGGGTTCTTGGTCGTGGTGGTGAAGCGGAACTGGTACGTGAGGTCCTCGCGGGCGTCGCCGTCGTTGTCGACGTGGATCTCGTAGAGCGCGTCGTCGGCGAACGTGTTGTAGTTCGGGCCGCCCGCGGGCTCCTCGAGCGGGATGTAGTTCGCGAGGATCGTGACGGTCGTGGGCGCGTCGGGGCTCACGAACGCGTAGACGTCGGTGCCGTCCACGAGGCGGTCGGCGGCGGTGCCGGGCGCCTCGCTGTGGCTCGAGGCCGACGCGGTCGGGGGCGGGAGCGGCGACACCGCGAGGGTCGCGGCGCAGGCGAGGGGGACGAGCGCGCGCAGCGCGCGGCGGGACACGATCATGGGGGGGACTCCGGTCCGGCCCGCGGCGCGGGTCGGGGGGAAGGGGGACCAACGCCCCCGTTACGGCGCTCGTCGCGTGCCGGATGCCTCGCCGTTGGAGGGCGGCGCGGTATCTTCCGGGACCCAACCGAAGGGAGACCGGGATGTTCGACGTCAACTTCCTCGCCGTGGCCGTCGCCGCGGTCACGTTCATGGTGGGCGGCCTCTGGTACGCCCCGCCGGTCTTCGGGCGCGCGTGGGCGCGCGAGGCCGGCGTGCTCGCGCCCGGCGAGGAGCCGCGCCCCGGCACGCGCAAGGGCAAGCACCCCGGCGCGGTGTTCGGGTTCGCCTACCTCTTCGCGTTCCTCGGCGCGTGGACCGTCGCGTGCCTGCTCGGGCCGCACCCGACGGTGGCGGAGGGCGTCCGCGTCGGCGCCGCGGTCGGGCTCGGCGTCGCGGCGACGTCCTTCGGCATCAACTACCAGTTCGCCGCGCGCTCGTGGGGCCTCCTCGGCATCGACGCGGGGTACCACGCGGTGCAGTTCACGCTCACGGGGCTCGTGCTGGGGCTCTTCGGGTGAACGCGGCCGACGACCGCGTCCCGCTCGTCTTCGAGGACACGGCCTCCGCCCGTGACGTCTTCCTCGCGTGGGAGAAGCTGCGCCTCGTCTACAACGCGACGCTCGTGCTCGCGACGGCGCTCGCGGTAGGGTTCGGGCCGCCGTTCCGCCGTGTCGACGTCGACCGGGCGTTCCTCGTGCACCTCGCCGAGGGGGCGGCGATCCTGAGCGTCGCGTTCTGCGCCGGACCGGTGCTCGAGAGCTATCTGGCTTGGATGGGCGCGCCGCGAAGCGCCTTCCGGATGGCCATCTTCACGCCCGGGTGCCTGTTCGCGATGCTGTTGGTCTTCTGCTCGATCGGGTCCTTCCTGCTGCGGCACCCGTGAGGGCCTCGGGGTGGCCGACCGTCTCCGGAGGACCGCGATGATCTTCGACGCATGGCGGCGGAAGCGAAGGCTGCGGAAGATGAGGGGCGAGATGGCGCGGGAGCTGCGCCGACGGTACGGCGCGCAGTCGGCGTATACGCCAGACCAGATCGACCGCACCTGGGGCGACCTCCACTTCTTCGGCGCCGATCGACCGTACGCCCACGCGTTCTTCGGTGACCGGACCCGGTACACCGACGCCACGCCCATCGGCGACGGCCCGACCTACGAGGAGGCGCGCGCCGAGGTCGCCGACACGTTCTTCCACGGCAACGAGCACTTCGCCGCGGACGACGTCCTCGACGGCGGCCCCGGCGGCTACGACCACGTCGATGCCGGGGACGGTCACGGGAGCGAGGGGGGCGGGAGCGATGGCGGCGGCGGGGATGGAGGCGGCGGCGACGGCGGCGGGAGCGACTGACGCGCCGCACCTGCGACTCCCGTCGAGCGCCCGCGTCGACCGCCGGGGTCGGTCGGGTGCGAGGGACCGCGAGGCCCGTTCGCCGGCGGGGCGGGCCGGCGCCCGCGCCGGCGAGGATCTTCGGCGATCATCGACGGTCGTTCGCGCAGGCCCGACCCGAGGACGTACGCGATGCGATGGACCCACGGCCCGTACGTCCTCGAGGTCGTCGCCGAACCGACCTACACGTTCGGTTCGGCCGACAACGTCCACGCGTACGCGGTCGAACGGCGCCTCGACCCGGACGGCGAGCCGACGACGGTCCTCGGCGTCACGTGCACCGAAGACGGCACCGTCCGCGGTGCGGTCGCCGTCGGGGCCCGCGGCGGCGGGGCGAGCATCGATCCCCGCACGGTGGCGTGCGTGGCCGACCGGTGCGTCGTCGCGGTCGGTGACCGGGTCGTCGCGCTGCGGCTGCCGGACCTCGCCGTGGGCTGGCACGCGTGCGCCGACCAAGTCGTTTGCTTCGGCGTGCTCGCGGCGCCCGACGGACGGCACGTGATCGCGTTCGGCGAGCTCTCCGTCGCGTGTTTCGGCCTCGACGGGGTCCGCGCGTGGAGGTTCGAGGCGCTCGACGTCCTGCGCGGCGACGCGGTCCTCCTCGGCGACGCGCTCGAGGTCGAGGAGGTCGGCGGGACGAGGTACCGGATCGACCTGGCGACCGGCCGCGGCCGTCGCGTGCGACGGGGCTGACCCACGTGCCGGGCATCGGAGCGAACGGGCGGGGGCTGCGATCGAGTGCCGCGCCGGTCGAACCGAGGGCGCGTACGGTACGATGCCCACCCGGAGGGATCGATGACGAACGTCCAGGCGGTGGCGATCGGGGTCGCCGTGGTGATCGGGCTGACGCTGCACGGCGTCCTCACGCGACCGCCGGCCGTCGCGACGTCGACGCCGAAGTTCGAGGAACTCCGGCAGATCGAGCTCATCCGGGCCGAGGCGGGGACCGCGGCCGCGAAGGCGACGGGGCTCGGCCTCGAGACCGTCGCGAACATCGAGTCCTCGCGGCCGTTCACGCTGACGGTCGGCGACCGGACCCTGATCGCCGTCGTGGACTGGTCGCAGGAGGGCGACAACTCGCGAAGTGTGCGGCGGTTCCTCGAGCTCCGGGACGGACGACTCGTCGTGGTCCCCGAGGTGGAACCCGGCGCCAAGTGAGGGGGCAGGGGGACCCGCGCGGGCCGGGCCTCGCGTGCCGGGAACGGCCTCCGGTCCCCGGCACGGACCGGGGCGGCCCGCGGGAGCCGTGATACGGTCGTCCCCTTCCCCTCGGGACCGCACGCGATGACGCTCTCCCCGCAAGGCCTGCGCGACGCCTGGCAGTCGTTCTTCTCCGGCAAGGGCCACACGGCCTACCCGAGCGCGTCCCTCGTGCCCGCCAACGACCCGACGCTGCTGTTCACGGGCGCCGGCATGAACCAGTTCAAGGACATGTTCCTCGGCAAGGGCAGCCACCCCTTCCGCCGGGCGAGCACGGTCCAGAAGTGCCTGCGCGCGGGCGACATCGACAACGTGGGGCGCACGCTGCGGCACTTCACGTTCTTCGAGATGCTCGGCAACTTCTCCTTCGACGACTACTTCAAGGAGGAGGCGATCGCCTGGGCGGCGGAGTTCGCGTTCGGCGTGCTCAAGATCCCGCAGGGCCGCGTCGTCGTGACCGTCTACCTCGACGACGACGAGGCGGCGGCGATCTGGCGCAAGCACGGCATGCCCGCGGACCGCATCTACCGGTTCGGCGCCAAGGACAACTTCTGGCCCGCGAACGCGCCCTCGGACGGCCCCGACGGCCCCTGCGGCCCGTGCACCGAGATGTACTACGACGCGCGGCCGACCGAGCCGCTGCCGCCGCTCGGCGTGGACGAGCTCGACTCGGACCGCTTCCTCGAGTTCTGGAACCTCGTGTTCCCGCAGTTCAACCGGCAGGGCAAGGACCACCTCCTGCCGCTCGGCCGCCGCAACGTCGACACGGGCGCGGGCCTCGAGCGCATCCTCGCCGTGCTCGAGGGCCACGTCGCGCCGTTCCACACGCCGGTCGTGTTCCCCGTCGTGAAGAAGGCGGCGGAGATCGTCGGCACGGCCTACGACCCGAAGGGCCCCGCGGCGCAGCGCCTGCGGCGCATCGCCGACCACGCGCGCACGGCGGTCTTCTCCGTCGCCGACGGCGTGAAGCCGAGCAACGAGGGCCGCGGCTACGTGCTGCGGCGCATCCTGCGCCGCGCGATCCGCGACGGCATCCTGCTGTCGGTGGGGGAGCCGTTCCTCGCCGAGCTCGTCCCGTCGGTCGTCGCCTGCATGAAGGACGGCTACCCGCACCTCGTCGACGGCGTCCGCCCCGTGCAGGACGTGCTCCGCGCCGAGGAGGAGCAGTTCCGCGCGACCTACGCGAAGGGCCTGCGCTACTTCGAGGACGAGCTCGCGCGCTTCAAGGCGACGGGCGTCGTCCCGGGGCCGATCGCGTTCCGGCTGCACGACACGTACGGGTTCCCCATCGACCTCCTGACGCAGATCGCCGAGGAGGAGCACAAGCTCCGCGTGGACCGCGCGGGCTTCGACAAGGAGCTCGAGGTGCAGCGCGAGCGCGCGCGCGCCGCGAGCAAGATGGCCGGCGACGTGTTCGACACCGGCCCGCTGGGCGAGGTGAAGTCGCGCGGCGGCCGCCCCACCGAGTTCCTCGGCTACGCGGGCTGCGACGGCGAGGGCACCGTCGTCGGCCTCGTGCGCGGCGACAAGTTCGTCGAGCGCGCCACGGCGGGCGACGACGTGACCGTCATCCTCGACCGCACCCCGTTCTACGCCGAGGGCGGCGGCCAGGTCGGCGACCGCGGCGTCCTCGCGACGGTCGCGCCGGCGGCGCCGGCCCGCGTCGTCGTGCGCGACACGAAGGGCAACGAGGGCTTCACGCTCCACCTCGGCCGCCTCGAGGCGGGCACGCTCGCGGTCGGCGACAAGGTGCTCGCGCGGGTGGACCGCGCGGCGCGCGACGCCACGCGCCGCAACCACACCGCGACGCACCTCCTCCACGAGGCGCTCAAGCGCGTGCTGGGCCACCACGTCCAGCAGAAGGGCTCGCTGGTCTCGCCGGAGCGCCTGCGCTTCGACTTCAGCCACGGCAAGCCGGTCTCCGCGGAGGAGGTCGCGCGCATCGAGGCGCTGGTCAACGGCTGGGTCCTCGCCAACGAGGACGTGGACACCACCGAGATGGGCACCGAGCAGGCGAAGGCCTCCGGCGCCGTCGCGCTCTTCGGCGAGAACTACGGCGACCGCGTGCGCGTCGTCACCGTCCCCGGCGCGACGACGGGCGAGGCGTTCGTCTCGCGCGAGCTCTGCGGCGGCACGCACGTGCGCCGCGCGGGCGACATCGGCTCGTTCCGCGTGACGTCCGAGGGCGCGGTCGCGTCCGGCGTGCGTCGCGTCGAGGCGGTCACCGGGCTCGGGGCCGTCGCCGCGGCGTCCTCCGACCGCGACCGCCTGCGCGACCTCTCCGGGATGCTCAAGACGCCCCCGGACCAGCTCGCCCCGCGCATCGAGGCGCTCCAGGACGAGATCCGCGACCTCCGCAAGCTCGCCGAGCAGGCGGCGGCCGCGGCGGGCGCGGCGAAGGCGCAGTCGCTCGCCGCGCACGCGATCACGATCGGCGCGACGAAGGTCGTCCTCGCGGACGTGCCCGGCGTCGACGGCAAGGCGGTCCGCCCGCTGTGGGACGCGCTCGCGCCCCTCGGCGTCGGCGCGGCCGTCCTCGTCGGAGAGGCCGAGGGCCGCGCGCCGGTGCTCGTGGCCGCCACCGCGGCCGGCGTCGCGGCCGGCGTCCACGCGGGCGAGGTGCTCAAGGCCGTCGTCGCCGTCCTCGGCGGCAAGGGCGGCGGGCGCCCCGACCTCGCGCAGGGCCAGGGCGAGTCGCGCGCGAAGGTCGCCGAGGCCCTCGCCGCGGCCGAGGCGGCCCTCCGCGCCCGGATGAAGTAGCCCTCGCCGGCCCTGGCCGTCCTCCGCCCCCGGGGGCTGCTCCGGGGTGGGGGACGGCGGACCCGGCCGGCCTTCCGGGACCGCGGAGCCCTGCGGGGGACCGCGAGGCCCGGTGGCCGATCGTGCCGCCGAACGGGCCTCGCGATCCCAGGCACCCGACATCCCCCCGGTGGAGCCCGTCGGTGGGGCGGCCCGCCGGGGGGGGACCCCACGCCATCCTTGACCCCCGGGCCGTGGGGCGTAAGGTCCCCCGCTTCGGCTGCGTCCACGCGGCGGAACTCTCGGAGCAGTGCCATGGCGGTCCCGAAGCGACGTACGACTCGACGCACCCGCGGTCAGCGCAACTCCCACTCGGCCTTGGCCGTGCCGGCGTTGTCGACCTGCGACAACTGCAACTACAAGCGCCCGCCGCACCGCGTGTGCCCCAACTGCGGGCAGTACGCGAAGCGTCAGGTGGTCGAGAAGGAATAGCGGGCCTCCCCGCCCGCGAGGGTGGGCGCCGCCGGGCACGCGCCCGGGCGCGACCCGCCCCGCGACCTCGAACCCCGGCGGCAGCGTCGCGCGCCGGTCGCACGCCCCGACGACCCCCTCGGAAGATGACGATCCCGATGTTCCCCACGAACCGGGCCCGCCGCACGACGGAGACGCGCTAGCGTGCGCATCGCGCTGGACGCCATGGGTGGCGACAAGGCCCCGGCGGCGCCCGTCGAGGGCGCGCTGGAGGCCGTCCGCCGTTTCGACGACGTCGAGCTGCTCCTCGTGGGCGACGTCGCCGTCCTCGAACGCGAGTTCGCCTCGCGCGGCGGCAAGCCCGCCCGCGTGACGCTGGTGGCCTCCGAGGGCGTCGTCGCGATGGACGAAGAGCCCGTGCGGGCCATGAAGCACAAGCCGCGCAACTCGGCGCGCGTGACGGCCGAGCTGCTCGCGAGCGGCGCCGCGGACGGCGTCGTGAACCTCGGGTCGACGGGCGCGGCGGTGGCGGCGGCGACGCTGTTCTGCAAGCGCATCGACGGCGTGTCGCGCCTCGGCATCGCGGTCCCGTTCCCGCGCCGGCACGGCGTGTCGGTCGTCGTGGACTGCGGCGGGCTCGTCGACGCGCGGCCCGAGCACCTGTACGTGTACGCGGTGATGGCGCGCCACTACAGCCGCGCGGCGTTCGGCGTCGCGGAGCCCAAGGTGGGCATCCTCTCGGTCGGCGAGGAGGAGCACAAGGGCAACAAGCTCGTGAAGGAGACGTGGGAGCTGTTCAAGAAGCACCCCATGCCGGGCTTCATGGGCAACGTGGAGGGGCGCGACCCCTTCGCGGCGGTGGCCGACGTGATCGTGTGCGACGGCTTCGTCGGCAACGTGATGCTGAAGGCCGCCGAGGGCCTCGGCGAGATGATGCTCGGGATGCTGAAGGAGGCCGCGCCCACGACGCCCGGCGTCCTGCCGATCCTGAAGGAGATGGTGCGCAAGCTCGACTACGCGGAGTACGGCGGCGCGCCGCTGCTCGGCGTGCGCGGCGGGTACATCATCGGCCACGGGCGCAGCGACGGGCGCGCGGTCGCGAACGCGGTGCGCGCGGCGCGCGACTACCTGCTCGCCGGCGTCGACCAGAAGGTCGCGGCCGAGCTGGCGGCGTCGCCGATGTCCACGCCCGCCGGCCCCGCGGGAGGGACGCCGGCGTGAGCGGCTCCACCGTCCTCTTCTTCCCGGGCCAGGGGGCCCAGCACGTCGGCATGGGCGCCGACGTCGCGGCCGTCTCCGATGCCGCGGCCGAGGTGTTCGCGCGGGCGGGCAAGGTGCTCGGCTTCGACCTGCGCGCGGTCTGCGCGAACGGGCCGGCCGCCGAGCTGCTCCGCACCGACGTCCAGCAGCCGGCGATCCTCGCCACGGGCGCGGCCGTCGTGACGGCGCTGCGCGCCTCGGGCAAGCTGCCCGCGGGCGTCGTCGGCGGGGCCGTCGGCCTCTCGCTCGGCGAGTTCACCGCGTTGTGGTCGGCGGGGGCCCTGACCCTCGAGGACGCGCTGGTGCTGGTCCGCGAGCGCGGGATCGGCATGCAGGAGGCGAGCGCCGCCGTCCCGTCGGGCATGAGCGCCCTGCGCTGCGAGGAGGACGTCGCCGCGAAGGCCTGCGCCGCCGCCGCCGCGCGCACCGGCGGCGTCTGCGTCGTCGCCAACCTCAACGCGCCGGGCCAGGTCGTGATCAGCGGCGACCTGCCGACGCTCGGCGCGGCGGAGGAGGAGGCCAAGGGCCTCGGCGTCCGCCGCCCGATCCGGCTCGAGGTCGCGGGCGCCTTCCACTCGCCGCTGATGGCCCCGGGCGCCCGGCGCCTCGAGGCCGCCCTCGCGCACGTGAAGATCGCCCGGCCGTCGTTCCCGGTCTGGTCGAACGTGACCGGGCGGGCCCACGACGACCCGGCGGAGATCCGCCGGAACCTGATCGCGCAGGTCACGAGCCCCGTCCGGTTCATGGACGACGTCCGGGCGGTCCGGGCGGCGGGGTTCGCCCGCGGCCTCGAGGCCCCGCCCGGGCTCGTCCTGTCGGGGATCGTGGGCAAGATCGACGCGTCCATCGAGATGAAGGCCGTCCCGAACGCCGACGCGTTCGCGGCCTTCGCCGTCGGGAGCCCCGCATGACCGGTCCGCTCGAAGGCGCCTCCGCGCTCGTCACCGGCGGCACCCGCGGCATCGGCCGGGCCATCGTCGTGGCCCTCGTCGCCGACGGCGCGAAGGTGACCTTCACGGGCACGAACGACGCCGCGGCCGCCGAGACCGTCGCGGCCGCCGGCCGCCCCGAGGCCTGCAAGTTCGTGAAGGCCGACGTCGCCGACGCGGCGGGGGTCAAGGCCGTCGTCGAGGCCGCCGTGGCGCACGGCGGCGGGCTCGACATCCTCGTGAACAACGCCGGGATCACCCGCGACAACCTGCTGATGCGGATGTCGGACGAGGAGTGGGACCGGGTGATCGCGGTGAACCTGAAGGGCGTCTTCCTGACGACCCGCGCGGCCACCCGCCCGCTCATGAAGAGCAAGCGGGGCCGCATCGTGAACATCTCGTCCGTCGTGGGCCTCATGGGCAACGCCGGGCAGGCCAACTACGCCGCCAGTAAGGGCGGGATCGACGCCTTCACGAAGGCCGTCGCCCGCGAGCTGTCGGGACGCGGGGTCACGGCGAACGCCGTCGCCCCGGGGTACATCACGACCGACATGACCGCCGGCCTGCCCGCTGGGGCCGCGGACGAGCTGGGCAAGCGGATCCCCCTGGGCCGCCTCGGTACCCCCGAGGACGTCGCCGGGGTGGTCCGGTTCCTGGCGTCGCCGGCCGCGTCCTACGTGACGGGGCAGGTGATTTGCGTGGACGGAGGGATGGTGATGTAGGACATTGCCCGGTCTCCGGGGGGTGTCCCCCGGGGCGGAGCAAGCGTCCTCGGTACACCGGAAGCAGCAGGAGGCAACGTGGCTGACACCAAGATCCGTGATCGGGTGATCGAGATCGTCTGCGAGCAGATGGGCGCGACGAAGGAGAAGGTGACCGAGCAGACCTCGTTCATCAACGACCTCGGCGCCGACAGCCTCGACACCGTCGAGCTCGTCATGGAGTTCGAGGACGAGTTCGACCTCAACATCCCCGACGAGGACGCGGAGAAGATCCAGACCGTCGGCGACGCCATCAAGTACATCGAGGCGCACGGCCAGGCCAAGGCCTGACGGCGAAGGTCGAGCCCATGGGTCGTCGGGTCGTCATCACCGGGATCGGGCTGATCAACGCCTGCGGCAACGACGCGGAGGCCGCCTGGCGGTCGTGCGTCGAGGGCCGGAGCGGGATCGGCCGGATCACCCGGTTCGACGCGGTGGGCCTGGAATTCCCCTGCCTGGTGGCGGGGGAGATCCGGGACTTCGTGCCCGAGGCCTGGGTGGAGGCGAAGGAGGTCAAGAAGCTCGACCTCTCGACCCTCTACGGCATCGCGGCGGGCGACATGGCGTGGAAGGACGCGGGCCTCTCCGGCACGCACCTCCACGACCCGGACCGCTCCGGCGTGATCATGGGCACCGGCATCGGCGGCCTCGACACGATCGAGAACACCCACACGACGATCATGGAGAAGGGCCCGCAGCGCGTGAGCCCCTTCTTCGTGCCGAAGATGATGGCGAACTCGGTCGCGGGCAACCTCTCGATCCGGTACGACCTCCGCGGGCCGTCCTACGTGACGGCCTCGGCGTGCGCGTCGAGCAACCACGCCATGGCGGCGGCGCTGCGGAGCATCCGCGACGGCGAGAGCGACGTCGTGATGACCGGCGGCACCGAGGCCACCATCACCTCCATGGGGATGGCCGGCTTCAACACGATGCGCGCCATGTCGCGGCGGAGCAACGACGACCCGGCGAAGGCCAGCCGTCCGTTCGACAAGCTGCGCGACGGGTTCGTGATGGGCGAGGGCTCGGGCATCCTCGTGTTCGAGGAGCTCGAGCACGCGCGCAAGCGCGGCGCCCGGATCTACGCCGAGGTGGGGGGCGCGGGCATGTCGGCCGACGCCTACCACATGACGGCGCCCTCGCCGGGCGGCGCGGGCCCCGCCCGCGCGATGAAGCTGGCGCTGGCCGACGCGAAGCTCGCGCCGACCGACGTCCAGTACATCAACGCGCACGGCACCTCGACCGAGCTCAACGACCTCTGCGAGACGCAGGCGATCAAGACCGTCTTCGGTCCCCACGCCTACAAGCTCGCGATCTCGTCGAGCAAGTCGCTCTTCGGGCACCTCCTCGGCGCGTCGGGCGCGGCCGAGGCGGTCATGTGCGTGCTGACGCTGCGCGACCAGGTGATCCACCCGACGATCAACCAGGACGAGAAGGACCCGGAGCTCGACCTCGACTACGTCCCCAACGTGGCCCGCAAGGCGCACGTGGACGCGATCCTGTCGAACTCGCTCGGGTTCGGCGGGCACAACGTCACGGTCGTGTTCCGCAAGTTCAACGGCTGACCGCTGCCCCGGCGGGCCGGCGCTGCCGCGGCCGGCGGCGCGGCGCTTGGTCTCGGGGCCTCGCCGGCCCGGGGCGTGGCAGCCGGCCGACGGAGGGAGGGACCCGTGGCACGCGACGCCGTCCCGCCGGCCGGGAGCCCGTCCGCGGGCGTCCCCCCCGACCTCGCCGCGACCCTCGCGGCGACCGGCCAGGCCCACCTCGTCGCGCACGCCGCGACGCTGGACCCCGCGACGCGCGCGACCTTCCTCGAGGAGGTCGGTCGGGTGCCCTGGGACCGCGTGGCCCGCGCGTTCGCGAGCCCTCCGGCCCCGACGCCGCCGGACCTGCGGCCCCCGGAGGCGCTGACGGCGCGCCGTCAGGCGAACGAGGCGGGGCTCGTCGCGCGGCTCGCCGACCTCGGGCAGCGGCTGCTCGCCGCCGGGAAGGTCGCGGCGGTCCTCCTCGCCGGCGGGCAGGGCTCGCGGCTCGGGTTCGCGGGTCCGAAGGGCACGTTCGTCCTCGGGCCGGACCCGGACCGGTCGCTCTACGCGATCCTCCTCGAGCGCGTGGCGGCCGCGGGCCGGCGGGCCTCGCGTCCCGTGCCCCTGGTCGTCCTCGTGAGCCGCGACACCGAGGAGGCGACGCGCGCGCACCTCGAGGCGATCCGGTTCGGGGGCCTCGACCCCGCGCTCGTCCGCCTCGTCCGGCAGGGCGAGCTGCCCGCCCTCGACGCCGACGGCCGCGCCCTGCTGGCGGCGCCCGGCCGCCTCGCGCTCGCGCCGGACGGCCACGGCGGCCTCGTGGACGCGTGCCAGCGGGCGGGCGTGTTCGACTGGCTCGCGGGGCTCGGCGTCGAGGCGCTGACCACGTTCCAGGTGGACAACGCGCTCGGCCGGCCGCTCGACCCGGTGTTCCTCGGGTGGATGCTCGACCGCCACGCGACGATCGTCGGCAAGGCGGTGCGGAAGGCGAGCCCGGGCGAGAAGGTGGGGGTCTACGGCCGCGGGCTCGACGGCCGCGTGCGGATCCTCGAGTACAGCGAGCTGCCCGAGGGCGGCGCGCCGGACCTCGTGCTCGGGTCGATCGCCGTCCACGCGTTCTCGCTGCCGTGGCTGCGGCGCCTGCTGGCCGAGCCCGGGTTCATGCTCCCGTGGCACCGCGCGACCAAGAAGGTGGCCTGCCTCGGCCCCGACGGGACCGTCGCGACCCCGGCGGCGCCGAACGCGACGAAGCTCGAGCAGTTCCTGTTCGACCTGCTGCCGCTCGCGCCGCGCGTGGCGGTCCACGAGGTCGAGCGGGCGCGCGAGTTCGCGCCGGTCAAGAACGCGACGGGCGACGACAGCCCGGACACCGCGCGCGCGCTCGTCGCCGCCGAGATCGCGCGGTGGCACCGCGCCGCCGGCCGGCCCGCGCCGGCGCGGCCGTCGCTGCGCCCGCTCGAGGCCGACGGCCCCGACCACCTCCGCTGACTTGGGCGCCCGGCGACGTACCCTCGCGGGCCCGCCGCGCGCCGGGCGCGACCGACGCGAGGCGGCGACGTCCGACGCCGCGGGAGGATCGCCCGGCGCGGCACGGAGGCGACGGGGAGCGGCGCTTCAGCGGGGCGCCGGCGGAGCCGAATCACGGGGTACAGTCGCCCGGTCGGAGACCGCATGGACCGCATCCGCGTCGCCGTCCTGATGGGGGGGCCCTCGAGCGAGCACGACGTCTCGCTGCGGAGCGGCGCCAACGTCGTCGACGCCCTCGACCGCCGCCGGTACGAGGTCCGGCCGGTCGTGATCACGCGCGAGGGGCGCTGGAAGGTCGCGGTGCGGGCGTCGGAGCCCGGCAAGGGCGGCAAGGTCGTCCCGTTCGACCCGCTCGGCCCCGAGACGCCGTGGCGCGAGCACGACCACCCCTGGTCGGCCCTCGGGGAGCTGGCCGCGTGGAAGACCGACGTGGCGCTCCCGATCCTGCACGGCCGCTTCGGCGAGGACGGGACCGTCCAGGCCTGCCTCGCGACCGCCGGCATCCGCTTCGCCGGCAGCGGCGTGCGCGGCAGCGCGCTCGCGGTGGACAAGATCCACACCAAGGAGGTCCTCGGCTTCCACGGCGTCCGCACCGCCCGGTTCCGGGTCGTGACGAAGGACGAGCTCGCGCGGGGGCGCCCCGCCCTCGCCGAGGAGGTCGTCCACCAGCTCGGCGCGCCCGTCGTCGTGAAGGACCCGCTGGGCGGGTCGAGCCTCGAGGTGCGCGTCTGCGACGACCCGCGCGCGGTGACCCTCGCCTTCGAGGCCCTCGGCCGCACCGCCGACCGCCTGCTCGTCGAGGCGTTCGCCCGCGGCCGCGAGTTCACGGGCGGCGTCCTCGACGACCTCGAGCGGGGTCGGCCGCTCGCCCTGCCGCTCGTCGAGCTGCGCCCGAAGTCGGCGCGGTTCTTCGACTACCGCGAGAAGTACGACGCCGACGGCGCCACCGAGCTCTGCCCGGTGGACCTCCCGCCCGACGTCGAGGCCGCCGGCCGCGCCCTCGCGCTGAAGGTGCACGGCCTCATCGGCCTGCGCGGCGTCTCGCGCACCGACATGATCCTCGGCGAGGACGGCCAGTTCGTCGTCCTCGAGGTGAACACGATCCCGGGCATGACGGCCCGCAGCCTGCTCCCGAAGGCGGCGGCCGCCGCCGGCATCGACTTCGCCGGCGTCGTGGAGCGGCTGATCCGCTCGGCCGGTCTCGACTGAGGACGCGCCGGACCGGGGCGGCCGCGGGCCGGGCGGGCGTGGTGGGGGACGAGGCGGGCCCCGGCGGGGGGACCGCGAGGCCCGGTGGCCGGCGGGAGCCGTGCGGTCCCCGTCCGGGACGGTAGGATCCGACCCCATGGCCACGCCGACCCACATCGTCCCGAAGACCTGGGGCGAAGAGCACTGGATCGTCAACCGCGACTACTGCGGCAAGAAGCTCGTCCTGAAGCAGGGGCACCGCTGCTCGCTGCACTACCACAAGGACAAGGACGAGGTCTTCTACGTGATCTCGGGGCGCGTGCTGCTCGAGCTCGGGAGCGAGGAGATGATCCTCGTGCCGGGCGACCACCGGCGGGTTGCGCCCGGGACCGTGCACCGGTTCACGGGGCTCGACGACGCGGAGATCATCGAGTTCAGCACCCACCACGAGGACAGCGACTCGTACCGCGTCGAGGTCGGCGGGCCGGTGGACCTGGCGGCGCTCGGGATCCGCTGACCCGGGTCGCTGGATCGGGGTCCGTGGATCGGGGCCCGTGGACGCTGGCCCGTGGACGGGGGCCCGTGGACGGTGGCCCGTGGTCGGGGGCCCGTGCCGCCGCGGACCGGCCGCGCGCCTCGTGACGGCGGCGATACACCGCGGCCCTGCCGCCGCGTAGCATGGCCGCGGGCCATCCAGGAATCGCGGATCCGAAGCACGTGAACTCCCGCCGCCTCCTCGCCGTCGTCATCGTGGCCTCCCTCGCCGCCGGGGCGTGGGGCCTCGTCCGCTACTTCACCGCCGATCGGGAGGTCGTCCTCACCGACCTCGACACCCCGATCCGGGCCGCCGAGCCGCCGCGGCCGGCCAACCCGGACCAGTTCGCCGACGCCACCGTGGGCGGCACCTACGCCGGCGTGGTCGTGGACGACCGCGACCGGCCGGTCGCGGACGCCGACGTCCTCGTCGTCGCGGTGGATTCCGACGCCAAGGTCGTGATGGAGACCGTGGACGCCGACAACGTCGGCGACCGCATCGAGCTGCCGGTCTTCGGCGACTACCGCACGGCGGCCCGCGGGCGGACCGACGCCCAGGGTCGCTTCCACCTCGCCGTCGGCGACGCGCGGGTGGTGGCGCTCGTCGCGTGGAGCCGCGAGTTCGCGCCCGGGATGGTGGCCCACACGAAGGACACCCCGCTGCGCCCGGGCACGGGCCACGTCGTGCGCATCGCGCGCGCCGGCTGGCTCAAGGGCCGCATCGTGGACCAGGAGACGGGCCTCGCGGTCGGCGGGGCCGAGGTCATCGTCTACCTCCAGCACCGCGCGAACCAGGGCGACCGGCCGGGCCCCGAGCCCGTCACCGCGACGAACGCGTTCTCGATCTTCCAGCGGTACGTCGGCCACGTGCTCGGGCCCATGGTGTGGGGCCTCGAGCCGCCGCCGGGCGACACGGGCTTCCACCTGAAGGCGAGCCCCGACGGGTGGTTCACGTTCGGCCCGCTCATGAAGGAGGTCCAGATCGAGGTCGTCATCACGCACCCCGAGTACATGTGGACCGACAACGACCCCGACAAACGGTTCGAGGCCGACCAGGGCGGGACCCTCGGGCGCAAGGACGTCGCGCGCAAGGTGCGCACGGTCGTGATGCCGGGCGAGACGAAGGAGGTCACCTACTACCTCGTGAAGGGCAAGGAGGTCTCCGGCACCGTCGTCGACGCCGCGGGCAAGCCCATCGACGGCGTGGAGATCGCGCTCGAGCACGTCGCGCAGTACTCGCAGCACTGGCGCTACCGGACGCACGCGCGCACGGGCCGGACCGACGCCAAGGGCCGCTTCCGCATCGCGGGGCTGTCCTTCGAGCCCTACAACCTGCGCTTCACGCACCCGACCTTCGACACCGAGTACTTCTCGGGCGTGAAGGCCGGGTCCGACGAGACGTACAAGGTGCAGAGCGCGGGCGGCTGGCTCGACCTCACCGTGGTCGGCGGGCCCGAGGAGAACGGCCAGAAGAAGCCGTGGTCCGGCCGCGTGATCGTGGAGCCGCGCGAGGCGGCGGGCACCCGCAAGCAGGAAGCGGCGATGATCCGCGACGGGAAGGTCGTCGTCGAGCGGTTGCGGCCCGGGCACTACGACGTCACGGTGGTGTCGGGCACGCAGATCTCGGACCCGGCCCGCGTCGAGGTGAAGTCCGGCGAGGCGACGAAGGCCTCGGTGACGATGCAGGCCGGCGGCGGGATCCGGTTGGCGATCCGCGACGCGGCGGGCAAGGTCGTCGACCCGGCCGAGGTGCATCTCTACGTCGAGACCGTGGACAAGACCGCGGACGGCAAGGAGACGACCGCGATGCGGCGCGTCGCGGTGATCGTGGCGCGCGAGGGCCAGGCGACGACGGACGGCCTCCTCGCCGGCCACTACACGGCCGAGGTGAGCGCGCTCGGGTTCGTCGCGACGGAGGTGCCCGCCTTCGACGTGGCCCCCGGACGGCCGACCCTGCTGCCCCCGGTCGTCCTGCGGCGGCAGTCCTACCTGAAGCTGACGGGCATCGTCGGCGAGGACGGTCGCGGCGTGACCGTCGACACCGTCCTGTACGTGGGGGAGGACGGCGCCGAACCGACCCGCCGCCGCACGCAGGACGCGGGACTCTTGCCCGTCCGGCCCGGGTCGGTGATCCTGAGGGCCGAGACCGCGGACGGCCGCCGGTCGGAACAGACCCTCGACGTGCCCGACGGGGCCACCGTCCCCGTGGAGGTCCGCGTCACCAAATGACCCCCCCGACCGATCCCGCCCCGACCGCCGTGCCCGCGCCCGCTCCGGAGCGCCGCCGCGGACCGGACCGGCGGGGCGAGGACCGCCGCAAGCAGCAGGTGCCGGTGGCCGTCGAACGCCGCTCCGGCCTCGACCGGCGGGCGCTGCCCGACCGTCGCGCCATGGAGGGGAAGACGGCCGGCAGCTACGACCTCGACGCCGAGACGATGGAGTTCATCCTCGCGGTGAACCAGTTCAAGGCGGCGACCGGCAAGCCCTTCCCGACCTGGAGCGAGATCCTCCAGATCGTGCGGTCGCTCGGGTACACGCGCCCGCCGCGCTGACCTCGCGCGGCGCACCGCCGCCATCCCGGCCGCGCCCGCGGGACGCCCGGCGCCGGAGCCGGCGGCCGACGGACGGGCCGACGGACGGGCGGACGGACCGACGGATGGGCGGACCGGCGGATGGGCCCCGCCGTCCCCGCTCGCATAGCCGCCGTCGCCCGCGCCGTCCCGCGAGGGGGGGCCTGGAATGAGTCCGCGGAGGGGACCGGCCGGCCACCGGGCCTCGCGGTCCACCCCCCCGGGTCGCTCCCCGAATCGGAGGGAAGCGGCCCCCCCGGCCCTACCATGGGCGGTTTCCCCCCGGAGAGTCTCGATGGAGTTCCGCGTCGAAGCCGAGTCCCTGTCCCGCGTGACCGCGAAGGCCGCGATCCTGTTCGTCCCGAAGGGCGCCGACGTCGCGTCCCTCGTGAAGGACGCCGGCCCCGGGTTCGTGGGCGCCGCCCGCACCGTGGCCGCGCGCGAGACCTTCACGGGCGCCGGCGGCCAGGTCGTCGCGCTGCACGACAAGCCGGGCGCGCGCATCGAGACCGTCGTGCTGGCCGGCATCGGCGACAAGGGCGACGCGGACGTGCTGCGCGCGGCCGCGGGCGAGGCGATCCGCTGCGCGCGGGACGCGGGCGCGAAGACCGTCGCGGCGGTGCTGCCCGACGCGAAGAACGCGGCGGCGGCCGCCGAGACGGTCGTCGAGGGCCTCCGCCTCGGCCTCTACGTCTTCGAGGGCTACAAGGCCGACAAGACGAAGCGCTCGGTGGACGCGATCACGCTGCTCGCCCCGAAGGCGAAGCTCGCCGCGGCCCGCGCCGGCGCCGACGAAGGGCAGGTCCTCGCGGACAGCGTGCTGCTCGTCCGCGACCTCGGCAACGAGCCGGGCAACGTCTGCACGCCGACGTACCTCGCGGACTGCGCGGTGGCGATGGGCAAGAAGCACGGCGTCGACGTGCGCGTGCTCGAGCGCGCCGACATGGCCGCGCTCGGCATGGGCTCGCTGCTCGGCGTGGCGCGCGGGTCGGCGCAGCCGCCGAAGCTGATCGTGATGACGTGGGAGCCGAAGGGCGTGAAGGGCAAGGTCGACACGGTCGCCGTGGTCGGCAAGGGCCTCACGTTCGACTCGGGCGGCATCTCGCTGAAGCCCGGCGACAAGATGGAGGACATGAAGTTCGACATGTGCGGCGGGGCCGCCGTGATCGGCGTCATGCAGGCGGTCGCGCGCCTGGCCCTCCCGCTGCGCGTCGTCGGCCTCGTGCCGGCGTCGGAGAACCTGCCGGACGCGGACGCGTTCAAGCCGGGCGACATCCTCAAGGCGTCGAACGGCACGACGATCGAGATCGTCAACACGGACGCCGAGGGGCGCCTGATCCTCGCGGACGCGCTCGCGTACGCGACGAAGCACCTCTCGCCGAAGCCGTCCGCGATCATCGACATGGCGACGCTCACGGGCGCGTGCGTCGTGGCGCTCGGCAGCGCGTGCGCGGGCCTCGTCAGCAACGACGACCGCCTGGCCGCGCGGCTGTCGGCCGCGGGCGACGCGTCGGGCGACCCGGTGTGGCGCCTGCCGCTCAAGGACAAGTACCGCGAGCAGATCAAGAGCGTCTACGCCGACATCCGCAACTCGGCGGGCCGCGAGGCCGGCGCGCTGACCGCCGCGGCGTTCCTCGAGCGGTTCGTGGCGGGCACCCCGTGGGCCCACCTCGACATCGCCGGCACCGCGTGGACCGACACGAACAAGGCCACCTCGTCGCGCGGCGCGACGGGCTTCGGCGTCCGCGTCGTGACCCGCTGCCTGCAGGCGTGGCAGCGCAAGTAGCCTGACCCCGGTCGTCGTCGCGGCGCGGGCCCGTCCCGCGCCGCGGCACGCGCCGGCCGGAGCCCGCCCCTGTCGCTCGAAGTGGTCCCGACCCTGCAGGGCATCCCGACGGCCTCGCCGGCCGAGCGGCGGTTCCGCGCCCTGCTCGAGGTGGTGCGGGGCCGGCGCCGGCCCCTGATCCAGCTGCAGCACAACCCCGACCCCGACGCGCTCGGGAGCGGGTGCGCGCTGAAGCACATGATCAAGCGGATCTTCCGCGTGGACCCCGTGATCGCGTTCACGGGGAGCGTGGGCCGCGCCGAGAACCGCGCGATGATGCGGTACCTCAAGATCCAGATCGTGCCGGCGTTCAAGGTGTCGTACCGGCACCACGACCTCGTGATCGTCGTGGACACGCAGCCCGGGGCCGGCACGTGCCGCCTGCCCGAGGGCGTGGTCCCGGACGTCGTCGTGGACCACCACCCGGGGCACGGCCCCGCGTGCCCCGGCGTGAAGCTCTCCCTCGTGGACGCGTCCTACGGCGCGACGTCGAGCCTGGTGGGGGAGATGCTGCTCGCGAACGGCTTCGTGATCCCGGAGCGGATCGCGACGGCCCTCGTGTACGGCATCCAGACCGACACCGCCGACCTCGCCCGCAACGCGTCCCCCGCGGACGAGGACGTGTTCACGCGGCTGTACCCGCTGGCCGACCTGAAGCTGCTCGGCCGCATCCAGCGGGCGCGCGTGCCGCAGGAGTACTTCAAGGTGCTCGAGCGCGGCCTGCGCCACGCGCTCGTGCACGGCAACGCGGTGACGACGCACCTCGGCGAGATCGAGCATCCCGACCTCGTGGCGGAGGTCGCGGACCTCCTGTTCCGCCTCGAGGGCATGACCTGGTCGTTCGTGACCGGGAGCCACGCGCGCGTGCTGTACGCGTCGATCCGCGCCGTCGAGCAGGACGGGACCGACGCGGGGCTCGTGGCCCGGGCGGTCGCGGCCCCCAAGGGCTCGGGCGGCGGCCACGAGTCGCTCGCCGCCGCGCAGATCCCGATCCCGCCCGGCGAGGACCCCGCGGCCGCCCACGCGACGGCCGTCGCGCGGTTCCTCGAGGTCACGCACGTGAAGCGCAGCCTCACCCGACCCCTCACCGTCCCCCCCGACGTCGCCGCGGAGCCGTGATCCCGTGCCCCGTCCCGCCTTCCTGAACCTGTCCGACGAGGACGCCGCGCTCGACCGCGCGCGGTACGTGCTCCTGCCCGTGCCGTACGACCGCACGGTGACCTACAAGAAGGGGGCCGCCCGCGCGCCGCAGGCGATCCTGGAGGCGTCCACGCAGCTCGAGCTGTGGGACGAGGAGACCGGCGTCGAGGCGTGGAAGGAGGGCATCCACACCGCGGAGCCCGTCACGACCGCCGCGACGCCCGACGTCCTGGCGGGGCTGCTCGAGCCGCGCTGCCTCGAGCTCCTCGGGGGTGGCCGCCGCGTCCTCGGCTGCCTCGGCGGCGAGCACAGCATCTCCCTCGGGCCGATCCGCGCCGTCGCCGCCGTCCACCCCGACCTCGCGGTGCTCCACGTGGACGCGCACGCCGACGTCCGCGCGGGGTTCGGCGGGACCGAGTACGGCCACGGCTGCATCTTCCGCAAGATCGTCGAGCACACCGCCCGCGTCGTGCAGGTCGGGATCCGCTCGGCGTCGCCGGGCGAGGCCGAGTACCTCGCGAACGAGCCCCGCATCCGCACGTTCTGGGCGCACCACCTGCGCCGCGAGCCGACCCGCGCCGCGTGGATCTCGCAGGTCGTGGACGACCTCGGGCCCGCCGGGCGGCCGCTCTACCTCTCGATCGACGTCGACGGCCTCGACCCGGGCATCCTGCCGGGGACGGGCACGCCCGAGCCGGGCGGCCTGTCGTGGTCCGACCTCGTCGAGCTGATCCAGGCCGCCGCGGCCCGCTTCGAGGTCGTCGGCTTCGACGTCGTCGAGGTGATGCCCGAGAAGGACCGCATCCTCTCGGAGTTCGTCGCCGCGCGGCTCGTCTACAAGATCATCTCGTACGTCGAGCACGCCCGGCGCGGCAAGGCGGCCCGGCGTGGGACGCACGGTTCGGGCGCGCACGGCGTGGCCCGCTGACCGGCGTGCGCCCCGCGGGCGGCCCGTCGCGAGGCGGGCCCGGCGGGGCGCGGTAGAGTCTGCCACCCCCCCAATCCGGCGCGTCGCGCCCGGTCCGGCTCCGCGGCGTCCCCGCCGCGAGGGCCCCGGCCGGGCGGGCGCGCCGTCCGGAGCCGCCGACGTGACGCTCTTCTCGACCGTGCAGCACGACATCGACCCCGAGGAGACCCGGGAGTGGGTGGAGTCGATCGCGGCCGTCCACCAGGTCCGCGGCCCGAACCGCTCGCGGTACCTCCTGGCGATGCTGCTCGACGAGGCGCGGCGGGGCGGCTTCGTCCCCGACCAGCTGCTCGCGACGGACTACGTCAACACGATCCAGGTCGAGCACGAGCCCGCCTACCCGGGCGACGAGGACATGGAGGAGCGGATCGACTCCATCCTCCGGTGGAACGCGGCGCTGATGGTCGTCCGCGCGAACGCGCGCTCCCACGGCCTCGGCGGCCACCTCGCGACGTTCGCGTCGTCGGCCGAGCTCTACGACGTCGCCTTCAACCACTTCTTCCGCGGCAAGGACGACGGCGCCGCCGGCGACCAGGTCTACTACCAGGGCCACGTCTCGCCCGGCATCTACGCGCGGTCGTTCCTCGAGGGTCGGTTCGGCGAGTCGCACCTCGAGAACTTCCGCCGCGAGACCGACCGCGGCAAGGGCCTCTCGTCGTACCCGCACCCGCGCCTGATGCCCGAGTACTGGGAGTTCCCGACGGTGTCCATGGGCCTCGGGCCCATCGCGTCGATCTACCAGGCGCGGTTCAACCGCTACCTGCACGCCCGCGGGATCAAGGACACCAGCGCCTCGCGGGTCTGGGCGTTCGTCGGCGACGGCGAGACCGACGAGCCGGAGACGCTGGGCGCGCTGTCGCTGGCGGCGCGCGAGGGCCTCGACAACCTCGTGTGGGTCGTCAACTGCAACCTGCAGCGCCTCGACGGCCCGGTGCGCGGCAACGGCAAGATCATCCAGGAGCTCGAGACCGTCTTCCGCGGCGCGGGCTGGAACGTGATCAAGGTGGTGTGGGGGCGCGAGTGGGACCCGCTGCTCGCGGCCGACGCCGAGGGCCTGCTGCGCCGGCGGCTCAACGAGCTCCTCGACGGCCACTTCCAGAAGATGCGCGCCGAGGGCGGCGCCTACATCCGCAAGCACCTCTTCGGCGCCGATCCTCGGCTGCTCGCCATGGTCTCGCACCTCGACGACGACCAGATGGGGCGCCTGCGCCGCGGCGGCCACGACCGCACGAAGGTCTACGCGGCGTACAAGGCCGCCGTCGAGCACCGCGGCCGACCCACGGTGATCCTCGCCCACACGGTCAAGGGCTGGGACCTCGGCAAGGTCCAGTCGAGCAACCGCGCGCACCAGATCAAGGAGATGGACCTCGCCGAGCTGCGCGCGTTCCGCGACCGCCTCGAGCTGCCCATCCGCGACGCCGACCTGCCGTCGATGCCCTACTACCACCCGGGCGCCGACAGCCCCGAGGTGAAGTACCTCCTCGAGCGCCGCCGCGCGCTCGGCGGCCTGATCCCGCGCCGGCGCGTCGTGCCGACGCCCTCGATGCCGCTCCCCGGGAGCGCGCTGTACGAGGAGTTCACGAAGGGCAGCCCGAAGCCGGTCTCGACGACCATGGCGTTCGTGTCGCTCTTCACGAAGCTCCTGCGCGACCCCGAGATCGGGCCGCGGATCGTGCCGATCGTGCCGGACGAGGCGCGGACCTTCGGCATGGACCCGCTGTTCAGCAGCGTGGGGATCTACGACCCGCACGGGCAGCAGTTCGAGCCGACCGACGCGGGCATGCTCCTGCGGCTGCGCATGAGCGAGAAGGGCCAGGTGCTCGAGGAGGGCATCACCGAGGCGGGCTCGATGGCCTCGTTCCTCGCCGCGGGCACGTGTTACGCGACGCACGACGCGCCGATGATCCCGTTCTACGTCTTCTACTCGATGTTCGGCATGCAGCGGGTGGGGGACCAGGTCTGGCAGTTCGGCGACGCGCGCGGCCGCGGCTTCCTGCTCGGCGCGACGGCGGGCCGCACGACGCTCAACGGCGAGGGCCTCCAGCACGAGGACGGCCACAGCCACCTCCTCGCGACGGCGGTCCCGAACCTGATCGCCTACGACCCCGCGTTCGCCTACGACATCGCGGTGATCGTCGAGGAGGGCCTGCGGCGCATGGTGCGCGAGACGCAGGACGTCTTCTACTACGTCACGCTGCAGAACGAGAACTACCCGCAGCTCCCGATGCCGGGCGACGTCAAGGAGGGGATCCTCCGCGGGATCTACAAGCTCCGCGACGCGCCGCAGCGTCTCGAGCGCCACGTCCAGCTGTTCGGCAGCGGCTGCGCGGCGAACTTCGCGCTGGAGGCCCAGGAGCTCCTCGCGCGCAACCACGGCGTCTCGGCCGACGTGTGGAACGTCACGTCGTACCAGCAGCTGCGCCGCAACGCGCTCGACGTCGAGCGGTGGAACCGCCTGCACCCCGACGAGCCGGCCCGCCGGCCCTACCTGCTCGACGCGCTCGGCGACGCCAAGGGCCCGTTCATCGCGGTCACCGACTACGTGAAGCTCCTGCCCGACATGATCGCGCGCTGGCTGCCCGGCCGGCTGGTGCCGCTCGGCACCGACGGCTTCGGCATGAGCGACACGCGCGAGGCGCTCCGCCGGCACTTCGAGATCGACGCGCCGTCGGTCGTGCTGGGCGCCCTCGAGGCGCTCGCGGCCGAGGGCAAGGGCAAGAAGGGCGAACGGGCGGACGCGATGAAGCGGTACGCCTACGACCCCGAGAAGCTCCGCCCCGCGGCGCTCTGACGCGGGACGGGTCCCCGGGCCGCGGGGCCCGGGGGGGGGACAGGTCGGTGGGGGGCGGCCGGCGGGGGCGGGCCCGCCGGCCGCCCCGCGCCCCTCACGGCGTCTCGCGGATCGGCAGCGCGGCCGTCCCGACGGTCGGGCGCTCGCCGGTCACCGGGCTCGCCCGCAACGCGATCCGCCAGCGAAGGTACGGGTACCCGTCGCAGTCGTCGGGGTCCGTCGTCCACGGCGTCGTCGGGTACGTGAGGTCCGGCTGGGTGCGGTCCGAGAGGGGGTCGAGCACCGTCGCGCCCTGGTACTCGACGACGACCTCGGTCCCCGTCGGCAGCGACGACATCAGGAACTGCATGGGGCCGTAGTCCGACTTCGTGCCGAACGTGCGCTGGGTCGAGTAGGGCGGCGGGTAGGCGAGGCCGTCCTTGCAGACGGGGTCCGGCGTGTAGAAGCGCGACTGCACGCGCGTGGCCACCTTCGAGATCGTGAACGCCGTGTCCTGCACCGTCGGGTCCGGGTTCGGCGTGACCGCCGTCCACGCCGGGCTCGCCATCGACCCGCCGGACGCCGCGACCAGACGGCGCCCGGTCGGCGGCGGCGGGGCGCCCGCCGGGATCGCGAGCGGCCCGCGGAAGTACGCGCGGCACTCCTGCCACGTGCTGCCGGCCACCGCGTCCACCTCGAGGATCAGCGCGCGCGTCGAGGCGGCGCCGTTCGGGCCGGTGTCCCAGTCCACGAACTTCTGGAGCGCAGGCCACGGCACGAAGCCCGTGAAGTCGAACAGCGGTTGGAACGCGGTGCCGGGGGCGAACGGCACCGGCGCGAGGGCCTCGTTGCCGACGTTGGCGCGCTGGGCGACGTTGTAGGGGCCTCGGTAGACGATCGTCAGCGGCCCGTCGGAGTTGTCCGCGAACGTCTCCGTCAGGGCGAGCCCGACGTTCGCCGCCGCGTGCCCGAGGCGGATCGTGACCGACGGGTAGGTCGCGACGAAGGTCGCGTTCCGGTCCGGGCCCCAGCCGATCGACGTGATCGTCCCGGACGGACCGAGGTCGTTGACGTCGAACGCGAGCTGGAGCCGGCGGCCGAACGCGCTCGGCACGGGCTGCGGGGCGACCAGGTCGAGGTCCGCGCCGATCAGCGGCGCCGGCGACACGAGGCGTGCGCCGAGGACGCCGAGCCCGGCGTCGAGGTTCACGTAGTTCGCGCTGAGGACGTACGCCCGGCGCGACGTGATGGCGTCGCCCGTGATCGACCCGTCGGCCCACCGCAGCTCCGACGTCACCGGGTCGCGGTTCGCCTCCGTCCAGAACGACTCCGAGAGCAGCGCCGGCGCCATCTCGGTCGCCTCGCCGACGCAGGTGAACGGCCCGACCCTGACCGACGGCGAGAACGCGTTGCCCGCGAGGTCTCGCAGCGCCGGCAGGACGTGGATCTCGAAGACGTACGGCCCGGTCGCCAGCGGATAGAGCGGCACGAGGCGCACGCGCTTCGCGTCCGGGGACGGGAGCACCTGCACCGGGATCGGGCGTCCCGTGACGCCGGCCGCGTCGTTCACCGCGTACCCCGTCGAGAACCGGATGTCGAGGCTGTCGATCGGGTCCGCGGCGCCCCACGCGAGCGACGGCCGCAGCGTCCGCGGGTCGATCGCCTCGTCGAACTCCAGCTCGAGGACCGTGTTCGACCAGAGCCGCCCGTTCGGGGCCGGCAGCGGCGTCACGACGCGGTGCGCGACCAGGCGGGGGGGCACGTCGTCGCGGACGAAGTTCGTCGTCGTGCGGAACTCCATCGTGAACGTCGAGACCGGCGCGACGCCGCCGCTGCTGCGGACCATCTCGCCGGACGGCACGCCGGTGGGGACGTCGATGCGGTGGGTCTGTTCGGGTTCGAAGCCGAACGGCCGCGCGCCGCCGTTGCCGAGCAGCGTCGGGTCGAACAGGACGCGGTGGCCCTGGACGTGGAACGTCCCGAGCGACGGCTGGTCGAAGTAGGGGCCCGCCCGCACCTTGATCCCGGGCTCGGCCACCGTTGCCGGGTCCAGCTCGGCGGTGAACAGGACCTCGATCCACGCGTTGCGCGGCACGAAGTCCTTGTGGACGGCGCCCACGTCCGCGCCGTTCGGCCCGACGAAGCGCACCGACACCACCGACGGGACGGTCATGTCCCCGCCGCCACCGCCTCCGCCGCCCCCGCATCCGGCGACGAGCGCGGCGCCCGCGACCAAGAGTCCCGCGACCCCTCGAGCGGCGTTCCGACCCATGGCGACCTCCTCGGGCCGTGGTCAGCAACTCGGGTTCCGCCGCGCGCCGGAGTTGTAACGACGCCAACCGAAGCCCGGGACTCGGGTTGCGCCGGTGGGGGGGCGATGCTCCCGCCGGCGTGGCCCCCCGCCGTGCGAACGCGCACCGCCGCCCGCGCTCGCCCGCCGGGGCCCCCGCCGAAGCCTCGGAACACCGCCACCCACCCGACCGCGACCCGAGGACGGCGACCCCGCCCCAGGGACCGCGCCTCGAGCCGCGGGGCCAGGCCGGACGGGTCCGACGCTCGATCGCGGGCCGGTCCAGGGCGACGGTCGGCGAACTCCCGGCCCGGGCCTGCGGGCCCGGCGAGCCGGGCCCATCGCGCCTCGGTCCGGTCGGTCGCGCGCGCCCCGGAGCCGCTCGAACCTCGCGTATCGGGCGCGGGCCGAGCGCGACTCGGGCGCGCGACCGAGTTTCAACCGGCGGCCGTCGCGACGGGGCGGCGCTCGGTGACCGCCGCATACCGCCCGGGACCGAACACCTCGAGGCCCTGACCCGGGTGGCGAGGGAGCGCCCGCGGACAGCGTCCTGGCGCGGCCTAGACCCGGAGCCGCGCAACGTGGCCTCCAACCTGGCACCAACCTGGCCACGGCCGCCCAGGCCCGGGATCGGCCGGCCGACCCTTCGGAGAATCAGATTCTATAACGTCCGATAATTGATATTATGGTGTGTTGTGGAGGTCGCCGAGGCCGCTGCGTCCGAGAATGCTTGGTATGCAGGGCCGCTCCGGGGCCGACCTCGCGTCCACCAGGCGGTGAGGACGAAGTCCCGGTTGCTCGAGCACCGCACCGGGGACCGACGCCTTGCGGGTGTCGTCCCGCTCGAGCCGCTCGGGAGTCGGTCGCCCCCCGCAGTCGAGCGTCCGTCTCCCTGGAGCCGAGCCCGCGGACGCCGAAGCACGCTCGGACCTGGGGCGCTGCGCGGGTCGGCGTCGGACCGCAGCCCGGAGGACCGCAGCCTAGGCCGGGTCCGGTCGGGCCGGCGGGCGTCTGCGACGGCCGGCGGGCCTCGCGTTGGCGGAACGGGATCGCCGCCGCCGGGCGGCCTGCGGTGCCGCGCGTGGACGTCCGGCGGCGCCCGGGCGGTCGGCGAGGACTCGTCGGCCGTCGGCCCGGCCGGGCGGCGTCAGCGCAACAGGACAGCGGCCGCAGCACCCGGCTGCGGGACGACGCAGGTCCCTCAGGTCGAGGCGCGGCGCGGTCGGGCGGGCGACGGCGTCGGGTAGACCGGGCTCGGCGCCGCCACCAGGCGCCGGGACGGCGGCGGCAGCCGGCTCGCGGAGGTCCGGGGCGCGGGCGAGCCTCGGTACGTGTACGTCGGCCGCGGGTCGTCGGACTGGCACGCGACGGTCGTCGCGAGCATCACGACGGTGACCAGGAGGGCGGCGAGACGGCGCACGACGGCCTCCGGCGGGGGGGTGCCCCCCCACCTAGAGGTCGGTCGGGGCGGGGGCGATCTTGCGCCGGGGCCGGAGCACGACCCCGACGGCCCCCACGGCGAGGACGAACCCGAGCACGCCCCCCACCGCCAGCAGACGGTTCCGGGCGACCACCGCCTCGAACCGCGCCTGGGCCGCCTCCGTGGCCGCGCGGTCGTCGGGCGAGAGCGACGCGAGGCTCGGGCCGCGGTAGGCGCGCTCGCCGTACCAGCGCCAGACGTACTGCAGCGCCTCGTCCTTCGCGTCCCACAGCGGGCTCGCCTCGGGGAGGCCCTCGGCGCCGCGGGTCTCGCGGCGCAACCGGTCGAGGACGAGGAGCGTCAGGCGCGGGTAGACGTCGACCTCGCCGTCGCTCGGCATCGGGTACGGCGTGTCGCCCCGGCCGGAGCGGTCGAGGCACCAGCGGATCCGGCGGGCGGACAGCGACGTGTCGTCGGGGGCGAGCGTCGGGCGGGGCGCGTCCGGTCGCACGCGCCACCACCGGTCGCGCAGGACCAACGGCTCGAGGTCCGCGGGCGTCGTGCCGGTGCCGAGCGCGGCGTCGAGGTCGTCGAGTCGGCCGTCGCAGAACGCCGTCTCGGCGCGGGCCCGCGCCTCCGCCGAGGCCGGCCCGGCCGTGGCGGGGGCCGCCGCGGCGAGCGCCGCGGCGAGCGCGACGAGGGCCGCGGCGATCGGGCGCGCGGCCGCGCTCATCGGATCCCCTTCACGGGCAGCAACGCCTCGTCGGCGAGCTGCTCGACCGGCGCGCGATCGTCGGTGAGGACGATCCCGGCGCGCGTCGAGCGCACGAGGAACCGCTCGAAGGTGAACGCGGGCACCAGCAACGCCGCGGGCACGTCGGCCGCGAGCCTCGGAGCCCCGCCGCGCAGCGTGCCCCACACGACGGCGTTCGTCGTGTACTGGAGGTTCGGCACGAGCCAGACGTCGTCGCGCCCGCCGAACGCCTTCGCGAGCGACGCCGCGACGGCGTCGAGCAGCGCGCCGGACACGCCGTCGGGCGCGTTCAGGTTGATCGCCACCGCGCCGTGCCGCGCGAGCCGGTCGCGGACCGCGCGGAAGAACTCGACGGTCGCGAGCTGGAACGGCACGTACTGCGTGCGCTGGTACGCGTCCACGAGCACGAGGTCGAACGCGCGGTCGTCGGGGAGCCGGTCGAGCACCTCGCGCGCGTCCCGGCCCTCGTACAGCTCGAGGCCCTCGGGGAACGGACCGAGGTGCCGTCGCGCGAGCGCCGTGACGGCCGGGTCCAGCTCGACCCCGACGACCTCGACGCGCCGCCCCGCGGGCGCCGTCGCGCGCAGCGTGCGGTGGAGCGTGCCGCCGCAGTAGCCGACGACGAGCACGCGGAGCGTCCCCTGCGGGCGCGTCCACGGCATCCCGTCGAACCACGCGCCGAGCGCGAGGTGGTCGTAGTAGCGCCCCGCGGTGAGGAGCGTGGCCGCGTCGTCGGGGAGCGCCACGCTCTGGTACGACGTCGCGTCCTCGTCGAAGCGGAGGAAGCGCGTGCGCACCTCGCGCTCGCCGCCGAACAGCGGGTGGCGGCCGGGGAGCGTCACCGGGACGACCTCGCGCGTCTCGACGCTGCGCACCGTCTGGTACGCCGACTCGAGCTCGTCGACCTGCCCCTCGTCGTGGCGCAGCGGCCCGCGGCGCGTCACGACCGCGACGACGCACGCGACGAGGATGCACCCCGCGACGAGGACGCGAGGCCCGGTCCGCGGCGACCCGCCCGGTCCGCCCGCGACCGCGACGTCCGCCGCCGCACCCTCGGGAGCGTCGCCGTCGAGCTCGCCCGCGGCGGGCGTTCGCACCCCGCGCAGCCATCGCAGCCACCCTGTCGCGGCCAACCCGGCGGCCATCGTGACGAGGCACGTCCACCGCACCCCGAGCTCCGGCAGGAGCACGAGGGGCGTCAGGTAGCAGCCGGCGAGGCTCGCGGCGGTGGACGCCGCGAGGACCGCGCCGGCGGCGCGCCCCGCCGAGTCGCCGGCGAGGATCCGCAGGCGCACCGAGACCGGGCCGATCGCGCCGGCGGCGAACAGGGCCGGCCCGAACCCGAGGAGCGCCGCGGGGAACGCGCCGACGGACCCGGCCGTCGCGGTCGCGAGCCGCACGGACAGCGGCAGCACCACGAAGCCCGCGACGAGCGCATAGCGCAGGCGTCGCCGGTCGGCGGCGCCGGCGGGGGAGCCGCCCCCCCACCACGCGCCGAGCGCGGTGGCGGCCATCACCGCGGCGATCGACGCGGCGAACGTCGCGTTCGTGCCGCCGACGGCGGGCGTCAGCGCGCGGAACGCGGTGAACTCGAGCACGGTCACGAGGAGGCCCGCGATCGCCGGCAGCACCAGGGTCGCGACGGGCGCGCGGCAGCGGGCGTCCGCGACGGCGTTCGCGTGCCCGCGCCCGCGCGAGCGGACGGGCCTCGCGGTCCCGAGCGCCACGACCGCCGCCAGGACCCCGCCCACCGCCAGCGCGCCGCGCGAGCCGACGGAGGGCACCAGCCACGGCCCGGTGGCCGCGCACCCGAGGAGCGCGCCGAGCGTGCCGGCGGCCGAGAGGCGGCCCGCCGCGCGTCCGGCCTCGCCGCGCGCGCGCGCGACCAGCACCGGCGGGACCGCGCCGAGCACCACGACCGGCGGCCCGAGCACGACGACGGTCGCCACGAGGCTCGCCCAGAGCGACAGCGGCAGCGGGCGGTCCGCGGCGACGTCCACGGGCACGAGCCAGGCGGCCAGCGGGGCCACGAGCGACGCGGCCGACGCCAGCCACAGCGCGGCGGCGGACGTCGCCCACGGCAGCGCGCGGCCGTCCGGGTCGCGCGCGGCCCAGCGCCCCCCCACCGCGGCGCCGAGCGCCAGCGCGAGGAGCGTGACGCCGACGGCGTTGGCCCAGACGTAGGGTCCCTGGCCGAACCACGGCGCCACCGCGCGCACGACGGCGATCTCGACCACCAGCGCGGCCGCGCCCGCGCACGCGGCGGCCAGCACGTCGCCGACGCCGCGCGGCGGCGCCGGGCGCACGGGGGACCCGTTCACGACGTCAACGCGGCGGCGCGTCCGCGCCGACCTTGGCCTCGAGCTCCTTCACCTTGGTCTCGGCCTTCTCCTTCACGGAGGACTCGCCCTCGGCGACCGCCTTGCGGTAGAGGTCGAGCGCCTTCTTGAGGTCGCCGATCTCCTCGTTCTCCGACGCCTTGGTGAAGTAGCGCTGCGCGTTCTTCTCGCGCAGCTCGGCGGCGGGGTCGAGGGGCGTCGTCGGCGCGGGCGGCGCGTCGCCGCCGGGCTTCGTCTCGCCCGCGTTCTCGTCGCGGTCCGTGCGGACCGGGACCTTCATGAACGCGAGCGGGAACGTCCAGCCGTAGTACATGCGGCGCCGGGGCCAGAACTCCGGCATGAGGTCGAAGACGTTGTCGAGGGTCCGCTGCGCGTCGAACTTCGCCGGCAGCTTCACCGCCAGGCCCTCGGCGTTCCGCGGGCTGTGGATCTTCACCTCGCGCACCGGCGTGGCGTTGACGACGAGCTTGACCTCGCGGTTGAGGTCGACGATCTCGTCGGAGAGGAAGAGGCTCACCGAGCGGATGCCCGACGACGTGATGCGGATCGTGTTCGGGGCCTCGGCCGTGTCCACGACCTCGACCGCGAGCCGCGGCGGCGCGGACCCGCCCGCCTCGACCTGCTCGATGTTCACCCAGTGCGCGAACGAGTGCATGTCGGCGTCGCGGACCGTCCACTTGAAGGTCTTCGGGACGACGCGGCGGACCTCCTTCGACGCGAGCCAGTCCGCCAGGCCCTCGGCCCCGCCGACCTTCAGCAGGTCCTTCGGGTAGCCGCCGGCCTCGAGCGACTTGACGAGCGGCGCGTCGGGCGTGCCGACGACGTAGATCGGGAGCGTCGACAGGTTGCGGACCAGCTCGGGGCACGCGACGTCGGCCTTGTCCGCGTTGCGGACGACCAGGCCGGCGAACAGGTTGGGCTGCGCGGCCGCGAGCGCCACCGCGTCGCCGCCGCCCTCGAGGACGATCCGGTCGACGTCGACGTGGTAGCGCGTCCAGAGCTCGCGGAGCGGGATGCGCTGCATGTCGAGCTTGCCGTCGGGCTTGACGAACTGCGCGCGCGTCACGACCGGCGCGAACATGAGCCACCCGTCGGGGATCTTCGTCGCCTTGCGGGGCCACCGGCGCTTGATCACCTCCGACCCGGGGTCCTTCTGCTGCCCCTTCTCGTTCATGAAGTCTTCGAGGTCGTGCAGCGTGACGATCGCCGGGTAGGGCGCGAGGGTCGGGAGCTTCTTGCCCTTCCGCGCGTCCTCGTAGCCCGCCGGGAGCCCGACGGAGAGGCGGAGGTCGCCCCAGGCCACCGCCACGATGTTCGTGGACGTGTCGAGGTCGATCCGGCTCTCCTTGTCGCCCTTCACGAGGGACTTCTCGAAGGCCGGCGCGTAGGCGCGCGCCGGGTACACGACGCTCATGAGCGCCTCGCGGTCCGCGAGGACGTCGCACCCGCTCTCGCGCAGCTTCTTGAGGGCGTCCACGAGCTGCGTGCGGGCCTTGAACCCGTCCGGGTTCTCGACGTCGAGGTACCCGCGCAGGAGCGGCACCAGCTTCTCGCGCTCCTTCGGGTCGAGCGGACGCTTGGCCGGGGCGGCGGCCGGGGCCGCGGGCGCCGGGGGCGCGTCGGCCCCGAGGGCCAAGGGGGCGGGCAGGGCCAGGAGCGCGGCGGCGAGGAACGGTCGGGTCAGGCTCGGCTTCATCAGATCGGGCTCCGCGACGGACCGGTCACCGGCCGGGGGGCTCGGTCGGCCCCTGATGACCACGGGGCGGATCGTACACGACCTCCCCGGCCGCCGGACAGCCGATCCTCGTCCCCGGGACCGGCGCGTCCGGCGTCGTCCCGCGCCGCCGGGACGGACGGGGGACGGGGCCGGTCCCGCGGCCGTCGGGGCCGACCCGCCGGGTCAACGGGAGGCCGCCCGGCGGGTCCGCCAGACGCGGTCGAGGATCGAACGATACAGTTGCGCGTGGCCCCCCAGCACGCGGGCCGTCGCGAGGGCCGCGGCCGCATGGCGGTCCGCGGCGTCGAGGTCGCCCGCGAGCCGCGCGAGCCGGGCCGCGTTCTGGTGGGACGCGACCGCGCCCGGGTCCAGTTCGACGGCGCGCTCGTACGACGCCCGGGCGTCCGCCTTCCGGCCCGCCGCCGCGAGCGCGATCCCGCGGTCGTTCCATGCGGCGGCGTCGTACGGGTTGCCCTCGACCGCGTGCTCGAACGCCGCCAGGGCGCCGTCGAGGTCGCCCGCGGTGCGGCGCGCGTTCCCGAGGTTCACCCAGGCCGTGCCGTCCGACGGGTCGGCCGTCGCGATGGCGGCGAGGGCCGTCACGGTGCGGTCGAGCCGCCGGCGGTCGGGCCACTCCCGCGGGACCGCGTCCGCGTCGCGCCGGGCGACGAACTCGAGGCCCTGGCGGGCCCACGGGTCGTCCGGGCGCTTCGCGAGCACGGCGATGAACGCGGTCACGGCCTCGTCCACGGCCGCCGGGTCGTCGGGGCCCGACGCGAGCCGCGCGCGCGCGAAGTCGGACAGGAGCTCGACCTGGTCGGGCGCGAGGTCCTTCGCGGCGCGGTAGCGCTCGACGGCGGGGACGATCTTCCCGGCGCGCTCCATGAGCCGGCCGCGCAGGCGCAGCATCGCCGCGGTGCCCGGCGGCGGCTCCGCGAGCGCGGCGTCGAACGCGTCCACGGCCCCGAGCACCATCGCCGCGCGGCTCGCCTCGTCGGCGAGGTCGAGGTCGGTCGGCGCGGCGCGCACGAGCACGGCGTACGCCTCGATCGCGCCCGGGTCCTTCGCGAGCGAGCGGGCGAGCGCGACGCCGCGGGCGTGCCCCGCGACCGTCCAGGCGGCGGCGGCCGCGGCGTAGTCCCCCATCGCGTACGCGGCCCGCGCGAGCAGGTCCTGGGCCCCGACGTCCGACGCGAGGCCCGGCGCCGCGAGGGCCCGCCGCGCGCCGGCGGCGTCGCCGAGCAGCCACCGCGCCTCGCCCTCCACGCGGGCCGCGCGGGTCGCGATCGCCGCGTCGGGGTCCTTCACCTCCGCCAGCTGCGCGAGCGCGTCGCGCAGGTACGGCATCACCTCGAGGCCCGATCGCGGGCCCGCCGCCACCGCGCCGCGCGCGACGGCGAGCAGCGCGTCCGCGTAGGCCACGCGGTCGGCGGGCGTGCCCCGCGCGCGCACCAGCGCGCCGAACGGGTCGAGGGCGTCGCGCGGCGCGCCGGAGCGCACGAGCGCGGCGCCGAGGCCCGCGAGCACGCGCGGGTCCTTCGCGCCGTCGGGGCGTCCGCCAGCGCGCGGAACGCGGCGAGCGCCGCGGGCACGTCGCCCGCCTCCAGCGCGCGCTCGGCGGCGGCGACGGCGGGCTCGTCGGCCCGCGACGCGCGCGGCGCGGGCACGAGCACGACGCCGGCGGTCGCGAGCACGGCGGCGCCGACGACGGCGGACGCGAGCCATCGCGCGCGAGGGCGTCGGGCCATCGGACGGTCAGCGGGGTCCACGGGGTGCCTCCTCGGCGGCCGGCGCCGGCCTCGGCCGCGCCGCGACCGCGTCCACGCGGGGTCCGACGCGGACCGCCTCGAGGTCGGCGTCGAGCCCGGCGGCGTCCGGGTCCGGGCCGCGCGTCGGCGCGAGCACGTCGCGAGCGCGGCGGCGGCCGCGCGTCGCTCCGCGGGCGCGCGCGGGTCCTTGTACAACGCGAGCAACGCGGGCGCGGCCGACGTCGCCCCGGCGTCGCCGAGCGCGAGCGCGAGCAGGTCGGCGCCGGGGCCGCCGCGCAGCCGCGCGACGAGGGGCGCCGGGTCGCGGCGGGCCTGCGCCTCGAGCGCGGCGCGCGCGCGGGCGAGCAGGCCCGGCTCGCCGCGGGCGGCCTCGGCGAGGCGGAACGCCACGGCCTCGTCGGGCGAGAGCGCCGGCAGGAGCCCGTGGGCGTCGAGCACGTGCAGCCACCGCGGGTCGCGCTCGTTGGGGATCGTCGCCGCGTGCCGCGCCAGCGCCGCGCGTCCGGACGCGTCCAGCGCGACGAGGTCGGCCTCCGCCGCCCGCGCCGCCGCGACGTCGCCCGACAGCAGCGCGCCGACCTCCCGCGCGACCGCGTCGTCCGGCGTCGGCGCGCGGCCGGCCGGCACGTCCACCGGCGCGCGGGCGGCGGCCGACGCGCACCCGGCGGCGAAGACGACGGCGAGGGCGGCGGCGACGCGGTACACGGTCAGCCCCCGAACGTGAACTCGACGGTGGCCACGCGGCGCGCCACGAACAGCTTCCACGCGCGCAGCGTCAGGCTCTCGGTCGTCAGCGCGTCCTCCGGCGTCAGGCGGTAGACGAGCCAGGCCTCGCCGCGGCCCTTCGCCACGGGCACGTCCACGTAGCCCTTCGACGCGCCGAGGCCCGACACGCGGGCGAGCGGCGGCACCTGCGTGTCCGCGAGGTTCGAGTTGCGGTACTGCAGGCGGTAGCGCGCGGTCATCGCCCGCGTCTGCTTCGCCGGGTCCGGGTCGAGCGGGTCGAGGATCACCCGGCCCTCCGCGTCCCAGACCTTCACGAACACGTCGAACGACCGGTGGCGCGCGTCGGAGGGGATGTTGTGCCCCGCGCCGACGTTCGTGAACCACGTCCGCACGCGCGTGCCGCCCTCGACCGCGCTCGTCTCGACCTCGAGCTTGCCCGCGCGCTCGAGCTGCGCCATGTCGTGGCCGCCCGGCCACGTGTGCTTCCGTCCGCGCCGCACCGCCCCGCCGGGCACGAGCGGGCGCTCGACGACGGGCATGTGGCAGTCGAGGCACGTCTTCGCCTCCACGCGCCGCGGCGCGGGCGCGTCGGGCGCGTACGGGCCCGCCAGCCACTCGTCGCCCGTCTTGTGCTGGTTGTGGCACGCGAAGCAGACCTTCGTGACGTCGGTCTGGTCGGGGTCCTTCACCGGCCGGCACGGCCCCGTGAGCCCGTGCGGGCCCGCGACGTTGCCGCCGGACTGGTGGCACGACAGGCACGACACGGCGTCCTCGCGCCGCTCGGTGCGCGCGATCGGCGTCTCCCAGTTGTCCATCTCGCGCAGCGGCACCGGCGCGTGGCAGCGGATGCACTCCTCCTGCTTGAGCCCCTCGGACAGGCGCAGGAAGTGCGGGTCGGTCATGGCCTGGCCGTGCCACGACGCCTTCCACTCGGCGTAGATCTCCTGGTGGCACGAGCCGCACTCCTCCGCCGACGCGAACGCCGGCCGGCCGGACGCCGCGGGCGCAGCCGCCGGCGCCCCGGCCGCGGGCGGCGCGCCGCCGCCGGGACCGCGGCCGCCGGCGCGGACGACGTCGTGGCGTCCGGGGCCGGCGGCGCGGGAGGACGCGGCGCGTCGTCGCCGCACGCGGCGAGGACGCCGGCGACCACGACCGCCGCGACGCACGCGGACGCGATGCGGGAGCGGGACCCGTTCATGCGACCTCCTCGGCGGGCACCAGCACGCCCGTCCCCGTCACCGCCACCGTCACGGCCGTCCCCGGCGCGAGCGCGGACGTCGTGCGCCCCTCGACCGTCGCGCCGTCGCGCAACCGCGCGCGGAACGCGTGCGCGCCGGGGACCGCGAAGTCCTCGGTCACCACGGCGTCGCCGCCCGCGCGCGCCCCGACCTGCTCGGGGCGCAGGAGCAACCACCCGGACCCGAGGCCCGGCCCGCCGCGGGCCCCGACCGCGCCGAGGACGCACTCGACCGTGTCCGGGTCGCGCCGGCGCGCGGCCAGCGGCGACACCGCGCCGAGCGCGCGGGCCGACGTGAGGGAGCGCGGGCAGGCGTACACGTCCGCGGGCGCGCCCTCGTCGACGACGCGGCCGTGCGCCAGCACCACCAGGACGTCCCCCACCTCGAGGGCCTCCGCCGGGTCGTGGGTCACGTAGACGACCGTGGTCGTGCGCGTCGCCGCGACCCGCCGCACCAGCCCGCGGATCTCGCCGCGGCGGCTCGGGTCGAGGTGCGCGAGCGGCTCGTCGTACAGCAGCACGCCGGGCTCCGTCGCGAGGGCGCGCGCGATGGCCACGCGCTGCCGCTCGCCGCCCGACAACGTCGGCGAGCGGCGCGCCAGCAGGTCGCGCGGCAGGCCGACGGCCTCCGCGACCGCGAGCACGCGCGGGTGCGTCGCGGCGCGCGCGCCGTGCGGCCGCCCCGGGAGCCCGAACGCCACGTTCTCGGCCACGGTCATGTGCGGCCACAGCTCGAGCGTCTGGAACACCATCCCGACGCCGCGCGCGTGGGGCGCCACGCGGCTCTTCGGGTCGGCGACGACCCGGCCGCCGATCTCGATGGTGCCCGCGTCCGGCGTGTCGAGCCCGGCCACGAGGCGCAGGAGCGTCGACTTCCCCGCGCCGCTCTCGCCGAGCAGCACGAGCACCTGGCCCGCGGGCGCCTCGAGGTGGACGCCGTCGAGCACGGTGCGCCGGCCGAGCCGACGGACGACCCCGCGGAGCGTGACGGGCGCCGCGCTCATCGGCCGCGCCTCCGCGCGAGGGCCGCGGCGACGGCCGCCGCGTCGGGGGCCTTGCGTCCCGGCGCCGCCGGGTCCACCGCCGGGTCGAACGACCGCGGGTCGAGCCGCAGCGCGACGTGCAGCAGCTCCCACACGAACCGGCGCCGGAAGAGGTCGGGGTCGCTCAGGCGCGCGAGGACCGTCTCCGTGCCGACGCCCGCGTGCACCATCCGCGCGACCTCCTCGGCCAGGCGGTAGTCGCCGAAGTCGTTCTCGGGGCGCTTCGCGGGCACGTGCGCGTCGAGCGCGGTCACGATCGCGTCCGAAGGCCGCACCGTGACGAGCGCCTTCACGGCCGACGCGCGCGGCCCCGGCTCGGGGTCGTCGAGCAGCTCCGCGAGCCGGGCGACGATCGCGTCCGGCGTCACGTCGGTCGCGTTCGAGAGCACGCCCGGGTGCGCCGGGTCCGCATAGGTCGCGAGCGCCTCCGCGGCGTTCGCGCGCACCGCGGGCACGGGGTCGCGCGTGAGCTCGAGGAGCGGCGCGGCGGCGCGGCGGTCGCGCACGCCGCCGAGCACGAGCGCGAGCTCCGCGCGCTGCACCTTCCGGCGGCTCGTGGCGAGCACCTTCAGGATCGACGGCGTCATGGGCGGGCCCACGAGCATCGCCGCCTTCTTGTTGATCATCAGGAACATGACGCCGACGCCGGGCCCGCCGACGGACATCGCGAGCTCGTCGAGCGCCGCGCGCACCTCCGGCGACGCCTCGTCGATCGGGGCGCGGAGCACGGGCCCGGCGCGCCACCACGCGCGCAGGGCGTCCACCGCGGCCTGCCGCTGCGGGTAGCCCGCGTCGGGCTCGTACCCCTTGGGCGCGTCCGGGAACGCGGCGAGGATCGCGTCGATCGCGTCCTGCGTGACGCGGATGCGCCAGCGCCCGGTCCGCGGGTCGAGGCGCTCCTCGATCAGCCACTCCGCCGCGGCGCGCACCCCGAGCCGCAGCAGCGACGCGGCGGCCGCGCTGTCCACCGCGAAGTACGGGACGTCGGCCCAGGCCTCCCACGGCACGTCGACGTTGGACGCGCCCGGGTACTCCCACCCGTCGTGCGGCCGGTGGCGGTCGCCCAGGTAGAAGATCACGCGGCACAACGGGGCCACCGCGCGCGGGTCGCCGAGGTCGCCGAGCGCCGTCGCCGCCGCCGCGCGCACCCACCCGTCGTCGGTGTCCACGAGGCAGCCGACGAGGACGGGCACGGCGCGCCGGTCGCCCGCCGCGCCGAGCGCGACGATCGCGCGGACCCGGCGCGGCACGCGGCCGGCAGGGGTCCGCGCCGCGGGCGCGGGCGAGGTCGCCGTCGCGAGCAGGAGCGGCATCGCCGCCGGCCCGGCGGCGACGAGGCCGTCGAGCCCGGGACCGGACACCGCGGGATCGTCCTCGGTGGCGGCGTCGAGGAGCGCCGCGACCTTCGCGTGCGCCGCCCAGGCGTCGGCGGTCGGCAGGGCGCCCGTCCCCGTCCACTCGGGGGCGTCGCGCCGGACGACCTCGAGCGCGAGCGGCGTGGCGACCGTCGCGGCCGCCAGGGCCTCGCGGTCCCCCGCGAGGACCGCCACCGCCGCGAGGTCGGACCGCCGGGCGGGGTCGGTCTCGGTCGCGAGCGCGCCCCGGACCGCCGCCGCCAGCGTGCGCCGGGCCTCGACGCGCACGAACGCGGCGTCCAGCGCGGCGAGCGCCAGCCGCCCGGCCGGCGCCGGGCCCGTGCCCACCAGGGCCGTCGCGACGCGGAAGGCCCGCTCGGGGTCCGGGATCGTCCCGAGGGTCGCCAGCGCGTCCGCCGCGGCCAGCCGCTCGGCCGGGGTCGCGGACCCGCGTTCCGCGGTCCGGAGGAGGGCCGTCGGGTCCGGGGGGGCGTCCTCCCCCCACCCGCGCCCGACCGCGGCCCCGAGGACGAGGGCCGTCACCGCTGCGACACGCACTGTCCTCGGGGGGAGTCGGATCACGTCGGAGGCACCTCGTTCGAGCCGGGCGGAAACGTTGCAAGCACGCGGCGTACCGCCTCGTCCCGCGTCGGGGCGCGCCCGTCGAGCTGCTCGGCCCGCAGCCACCGCAGCAGCGCCCCCATCCGCGGGCCCGGCGCGTACCCGGCGGCGACGAGGTCGGCCCCGGTCACGACCGGCGGCGGCAGCACGGGCTCCGAGCGGAACGCCGCGACCTGCGCCTCGCAGAAGGCCGCCAGCGAGAGGTCGCCGTGGCTCGCGCCGCAGTCCGCGCGGTGCAGCACGAGGTGCAGCGGCAGGTCCGGCGCGCCGAGGAACTCGCGCAGCTTGTGGCGCCGCATGTTCGGCAGGTTCGGGAACGACATGTGGGTGCCGACGAGGTCGGCGACGCGGTCGATGCGCCGCCGCGGCAGGCGCCACCGCTCCGCGATCGCGAGCGACATCTCCTCGCCGAGGCGGTCGTGGCCGTTGAAGCGGATGCGGCCGTCGGGGTCCACGGTCCTCGTGGGCGGCTTCGCGACGTCGTGGAAGAGCGCGCCGAGCACGACGTCCTCGGCGTCCTCGTCGGCGAGGCCCGAGAGGTCGAGGTGGTCGAGCACGAGCGCCGTGTGCACGAACACGTCGCCCTCGGGGTGGAACTGCGGCGGCTGCGGGACGCCGCGCATGGCCGCGATCTCCGGCAGCACGACGGGCAGGAGCCCGGTCCGGTGCAGGAGACGCAAGGCCCGGCCGCGGCCGGCGACGAGGATCTTCACCAGTTCGTCGCGGACGCGCTCGGCCGACACGTCCGCGGCGAGCGGGGCCAGCCGGCGGATCGCCGCCGCGGTCGCGGGCTCGATCGCGAACCCGAGCCGGACCGCGAACCGCACCGCGCGCAGGAGCCGCAGGTGGTCCTCGCGGAAGCGGGCCTCGGGGTCGCCGATCGCGCGCAGCAGCCGCGCGGCGAGGTCGGCGCGCCCGCCGACGTAGTCGAGGACCTCGCCGGTGAAGGGGTCCTCGAAGAGCCCGTTGACGGTGAAGTCGCGCCGCGACGCGTCCGTCGGCGGGTCGGAGAAGACGACCCCCTCGGGCCGACGGCCGTCCACGTACCGCCCGTCGGCGCGGAACGTCGCGACCTCCACGTTGCCCCCGTCCACCGGCACGACGACGACGCCGAAGCGGGCGCCGACCGTCAGCGAGCGCGGGAAGAGCGCCTCGACCTCCTCCGGCGTCGCGGAGGTCGCGACGTCGTGGTCGCCCGGGGTGCGGCCGAGCAGGCGGTCGCGGACGCAGCCGCCCGCGAACAGCGCGCGGTGCCCGGCGTCGACGAGGCGGCGCGCGACGGCGAGCGCGTCGGCGCGGGTGGAGCGGGAGGCCATCCCCCGAGCGTATCGCGCCGGCCGGGCGCGCCCTCGAAGCGACGGCGCGGCCGCGGGCCCTACGCGTCGCGGCGGCGGCGCACCTCGCGCGCGACGGCGTCGGCGGCCGCGTCGGCGGCCGCGCGGCGGGCAGGTTCGGGCGGGGCGCCGCCGTACCGCTCCTCGTCGTGGCCGTCCGTGAGCGTCCGGAGCGGCGGCGCGACGTCGGGCACCACGCGGCCCGATCGCGCGAGGTACTCGCGCGGGGTCTCGGGGCGCTTGCGGACGAGCCCGAGCCCCGCCAGCGCGGCGAGGGCCCGCGCGTACGCGCCGTCCACGCCCGCGCCCGCGAGGCCGGCGGCCGCGAGCGCCGCCTGCGCGCGCCGGCGGCGCGCCCAGCGCGCGAGCAGCGCGGCGGCGACGAGCCCCGCGGCCGCCCACGCGGGCCACGGCACCGCGGCCAGCGTCGCGCCGACGGCCCCGGCCGCGGCGCGCAGCGCGCGGCCGCCCGCGCCGTGGGCCGAGAACCAGTCGAGGAGCCCGTCGCCCCGCGTCCCGCCGCCGCCCTCGACGGCGGAGTACCCGTCGCCGCGCGCCGGGCCGGGCGTCGGGTCGTAGACGATCCAGCCGACGCCCTCGTAGTAGACCTCGCACCACGCGTGCGCGTCGGTGCCGCGCACGGTCCAGACGCCGGCCGTCCGCAGGAAGTCGCCCGGCCGGTAGCCGACCGCGAGCCGGGCCGGCTGGCCGAGGCTGCGCATCATCAGCGCCATGGCCGACGCGAAGCACCAGCAGTGGCCCGCGCGCGCGCGCAGGAGGAAGTCCGCGACCGGCCGCGTGCGGTCCACGTCGAGGCCGGAGCGGCTGTACGTGAACCGCGGCGACCGCAGCCACGCCTCGACGCGGGCCGCGCGGTCCGCGGGGGTCGTCGCGTCCCCCGCGACCTCGCGCGCGAGCGCGAGGATCGCGGGCGCCTCGGGCGGCGGCGCGACGAACGCGGGCGACGGCGCCACCGCGGCCTCGCAGCGGCGCGTCCACAGGTCGGTGCGGTCGCGGCCCGTCGCCGGGCCCTCCGTCAGGTACACCGCGCCGGCGTCCCACGCGCCGGGACGCTCGACGAACAGCGCGCCGTCGGCGCACCGCCGCAGGCCCGTGGCGCGCGCGCGGTCCTCGAACAGCACGCGTTCGGTGCCGGGCAGCGTCCACAGCGCGGTGGCGCGCGCGCGCCCGCCGACGTCCTCCACCCGCAGCCGCCACCGCGGGCGCGACGGCGACGGCGGCGCGACGTCGACCCAGCCGTCGTCGGCCGCGCCGAGCACGGTGGCCGCGTCGGCGGTCGCGGTCCGCGACCAGGCCTTCCCGTCGAAGGCGTCGTACGTCATGCCGCGCAGGTAGAAGGGCTCGGGGCCGCGGATCCCGTCGTCCACGCGGACGGTGAGCTCGATGAGCTGGCTCGTGCGCAGCAGGCTCGCGAAGCCGCTGCGCGGGGCGGCGCCGCCGCCGGTGATCGCGTCGTCGGGACGCAGCGAGCCCGCGCGGCCGCGCCCGTCGTCGGCGGCGGCCGACGCGTCGGCGGGCGGGCGCGCGTCCTGGCCCGACGACGCGGTCGGGAGCACCGCATGGAGCCCGCCGCCGAGCGCGAGCGCCAGGCCGAGGAGCGTCATGCCCACGAGGCCGCGCGCGAGCGCGGGGCGCGGTCCGTCGTCGGCCGCGTGGAGGCGGCGGACGTGGCCGTCGGTCGCGGCCGCGAGCGTCCGGCCGTCCGACGGGAGCGCGAGGAGGGCCGGGACCGCGGTGGCGAGGAACACGAGGCCCGCGACGACGGCGAACGGGCCGGGCGCCGCGACGCTGACGCCCGTCACGAGGCCGACGGCGATCGCGAGCGTGCGCGCGACCCCCGCCGGCGTCGGCGGCGAGAGGAGCGCCGCCGCGAGCCCGAGGAGGCCGACGGACAGCAGCACCGGCCCCATCGGCGCGCCGGCGCCCTCGGTGAGGATCGGCACCGCCGTCGCGGCGCAGCACGGGGCCAGCGTCCAGAAGACGAGCCAGAAGCGCGGGCGCTCCTCGTGGCGCGGGTGCGCGGACCGCCGGAGCCTCACCGCGGCCGCCGCCAGGACGACCCCGAACGGCGCCCACGGCACGCCGGGCAGCGCCGCGGCCGCGAGCGCCGCCACGAGCACGGGGACGAGGAGCGCGGGGGCGAGGCGCGGCGGGGCCGTCATCGGATCCCCCGCACGTGCCGCGACAGCGTCGGCGCGTCGGCGGCGAGGACGAGCGCGTCGGGCGCGCCGGCGTCGGCGAGCGTCTGCGCGAGGCCGGCGTCGGAGGTCGCGCACACCCACACGACGGTGGCCGGGCCCCGCGTGAGGAGGGCCGTGAGCGCCGCGAGCGGGCGGCGCGCGCCGTCGGCCTTCACCTCGGAGAGGTCGTCGAGCGCCATCTCGAGGCCGCCGCGGCCGCGGACGCGCCGCGGGGTCGGCGCGCCGGGCTCGCCGAGCACCAGGCGCACGCGCAGGCGGTCGCGCAGCGCCGCGCGCACGACCGTCGCCGCGATCGACACCGCGGCCTCGAAGCGGCGGTCGGCCTCGGGCCCGCGCGACGGGCTGCGCGCGAGCGCGACCACGACGTCGCCGAAGCCCTCGTCGCGGCGTTCGACGTAGGTCACGATCCCGCGGCGCGCGGACGTGCGCCAGTGGATCCGGCGCGGGTCGTCGCCCTGGCGCCACGCGCGCAGACCGTGGAACTCGTCGGTGCCGAGCTGCGTGTTCGACGCCGCCTGCTCCACCGTCGCGCCGCGCAGCCGCGCGAGCAGCGCCGGCGTCGGGCGGCCCTCGCGGGGCCGCACGAGCACCTCGCAGGGGGCCGAGAGGTCGACGGACGCCTCGAACAGGCCGAGGGGGAACCGCGTCGCGAGGCGCACGGGCCGGAACCGCTTCCACCCCCGCCGCTCCATCACGACGTGGGTGCGCAGCGTCACGCTGCCCCGGCCCGGCACGCGGTCGAAGACGGCCTGCAGCGCGGGCGGTCGCGTGAACGGCCCGACGCGGTCGTCCACCACGAGGCCCCGCGCGGTCCGCGGGCCGCGGTGCTCGACGCGGAGCTCGAACCCGCACGGGGCGTCCACGCGGGCCCGCCGGTCGGTCGCGCGCGACACCTCGACGCGCGCGAGGTTGGCGCGGACCAGCGGCCACGCGGCGAGCGTGAGCCCGAACAGCACGCAGGCCCACCACCGCAGGACCGGCTCGCGCACGAGCACGGCGACGATCACGAGGACCCACGTCGAGGGCAGCGCGACGCGCCCGAGCAGCGTCGGCGTCACCCGCGGGACGCCGGTCTCCGCGGCGCGCGTCCCGGCGCGCCGCTGCCGGCGCGCCGCGAACACGACGGCCGCCGCCTGCGCGATCGCGATGCCGTAGAGGAGCGACGTGACGTCGCGCAGGAGCAGCGCGGCCGCGCCGAGCACCGCCAACGGGGCCGCGACCACCGCGAGGAACGTCCGCCGGTCCGCGGCGCGGCGCCGCTCGGCCTCCGGGCGCGGCGCCGCCGGCGACGGCCCTCCCCCGGGGCCGGTGCGGGGCGTCGCCGGCCCCCGCGCCCCCGGGCCGACGGCTGCGGGCCCTCCGGGCACGCCCCCGCCCGTCGGCGGCGATGAACGGACGTCGTCTTCGCCCGGGCCCACGCCCGGAGTATACGGACGGCGCCCGTCCTCGGTTCGACCCGCGGGGCGCGCGTCCCCCCGGGGTACCTTCCTCCGATGCCCGTCCGTCCCCGCGCCCTCCGGTTCGGCGTCCTCGAGGCCGTCCTCCTCGCCTCGGCGCTCGGCGGCACGCTCGTCGTCCTCTCGAGCCGCGACGACGGGCACGCGGTCGTCGCGCGCGAACAGGCCGCCCTCGAGGAGGTCGCGGCGCTCGCGCGCGCCGAGGCCACGTTCCGGGAGGCCCGCCGCCGCGACGACGACGCCGACGGCATCGCCGAGTACGGCTCCCTCGAGGACCTCGTCGCGGCCGGGCTCGTCCCCGGTCCCGTCCAGCGGGACGTCGACGGCCCCCACCTGCGCCGCGGGTCGTACCGGTTCGAGGTCCTCCTCCCGACCGCCACGCTCCCCTCCGGCCAGCGCGAGTTCGGCCGCGGCGGCGCCGCCGTCGACCCGAAGCTCACCGCGGCGACGTTCGCGGTCGTGGCGCTGCCCGTCCGCGGCGAGGCGCGGGTCCTGCGCTCCTTCTACGTGGACGGCGCCGGGTACGCGTTCACCGCCGAGGGCGTCAACGAGGCCGACCGAGACCCGACCGCGCCGCCGCCGCTGCGGGAGCTGCGCGGCGACGACGAGCGCGGCGGCCACGAGGACGGCCCGATCTGGCGCCCGACCCGCAAGCCGCCCGAGGCCACCGCTCCCCCGCCGAAGTGACGCGAGGCCCGCCCGCCGGCCGGTGCGCGGCGCCGCCGGCCCGGCGAGGACGCGCGCGCCGCGCGGCCCGTCAGACGAGCCGCACGCCGCCGCCCGCGACGAGGCGGCCCGCGACCCACGCGGTCTCGCCGAGCGACGTCAGCGCGTCCACGGTGCGGCGCGCGTCGGCCGCGGGGACGATGACGACGAGCCCGCAGCCCATGTTGAGGAACTCGTACGGCTCCTCGCCGGAGAGCCCCGCCTTCGCGGCGAGGTGCCGGAAGAGCGGCGGCGGCGTCCACGAGCGCAGGTCGATCTCGGCGCCGACGCCGTCGGGCAGCACGCGCGGGAGGTTCTTCTTGAACGACCCGCCCGTGATGTGGGCGATCCCGTGCACCGGCACGCGGTCGCGCAGCGCGAGCATGGGCTTGCGGTACGGACGGTGCGGCGCGAGCAGGGCCTCGCCGAGCGTCGTGCCGAGGCCGCCCGGGTCCTTCGCGAGGTCGAGGTCGCCGCGGTCGGCGAGGCGGTTCACGAGGGAGAACCCGTTCGTGTGGAGCCCGCTCGAGCCGACGCCCACGAGCGCGTCGCCCGCCGCGACGCCCTTCGGCCACGCCTTCGCGCGGTCCACGACGCCCACGAGGAAGCCCGCGAAGTCGTACTCGCCCGCGACGTACACGTCGGGCATCTCGGCCGTCTCGCCGCCGAGCAGCGCGATGCCCTCCGCGCGGCACGCCTCGGCCGCGCCCTCGACGACGGCCTCGAACACCGGCCGGTCGAGCCGCGCGGACGCGAAGTAGTCGAGGAAGAAGAGCGGCTCGGCGCCCTGGACCAGCGCGTCGTTGATGCAGTGGTTGACGATGTCGGCGCCGATCCCGCGGTGCTTCCCGACGCGGCGCGCGATCTTCGTCTTCGTGCCGACCCCGTCGTTCGTCGCGACGAGGACCGGGTCCGTCATCCCGGGGAAGGAGGCGCGGAACATGCCCGCGAACGCGCCCGGCTCGTTGCAGACGCGTTCGGTGAACGTGGACCGCACCGCGGCGGCGATCCCGGTGAGCATGGCGGCCTTGCCCTTCACGTCCACGCCCGCGTCCTGATAGGTCAGCTTGCCCACGTGAGCCTCCGGCGCCCGGGCGCCCGCCCGGTCCCGAGAGCCTACGGGAGCCCCCCCCGCGCTCCCCGGCCGGGGCCCCCCCGCGCGGCTTATGCCCCCATGCGGGGCCCGACAACGGGCGGGTTTCCCCCCGCGGTCCCGGTACGCTGTGCCGATGCCCGCCGACGTTTCCCGAGGACCCTCCTGCCCGTGACCGGCGTCGTCGTCCTCGGAGCCACCGGGAGCATCGGCACGCAGGCGGCCGACGTGCTGGAGGCGCACGCCGACCGGTTCGCGGTCCGGGGCCTCGCGTCGCGCCAGAAGGGCCCCGAGGTGCTCGCGCTCGCCCGCCGCCTCCGCGCCCCCGTCATCGCGCTCGTCGACCCCGCCGCGGCCGACGCGCTCCGGGCCCACCTCCGGCCGGGCGACCCCGAGGTCCGCGTCGGCGAGGCGGCGGTCGTCTCGCTCGTGGACGGGCCCGGCGTCGACGTCGTGGTCCAGGGCATCACCGGCGCGGCGGGCCTCGCGTCGAGCCTGCGCGCCGCCGAGCGCGGCAAGCGCCTCGCGCTCGCGAACAAGGAGTCGATGGTCGTCGCGGGGCCGCTCCTGACGGCCACCGCCGCGCGCCACGGCGCCGAGATCGTCCCCGTCGACAGCGAGCACTGCGCGATCCACCAGTGCCTGCGCGCCGGCCGCCGCGCGGAGGTCCGCCGCCTCATCCTCACCGCGTCCGGCGGCCCGTTCCTCGGCGCGGACGCCGCGCGTCTCGCGCGCGTGACGCCCGCCGAGGCGCTCAAGCACCCCACGTGGACCATGGGCCCGCGCATCACCGTGGACAGCGCCACGCTCGTGAACAAGGCCCTCGAGGTCGTCGAGGCCCGGTGGCTGTTCGACGTGCCCGCCGACCGCATCGAGGTCGTCGTGCACCCGCAGTCGATCGTCCACAGCATGGTCGAGTTCGTGGACGGCAGCGTCGTCGCCCAGATGGGCCCGCCGGACATGCGGACGCCGATCCGGTACGCGCTGGGCTTCCCCGAGCGCCTCCCCGCCGCGCGGCCCGCGTTCGACGTGCGCGACTACCGTCAGCTCACGTTCCTCGCCCCCGACCGCGACGTGTTCCCGGGCCTCGACCTCGGCTTCGAGGCCGCGCGCCGCGGCGGCACCGCCGGCGCCGCCCTGAACGCCGCCGACGAGGTCGCCGTCGCCCGGTTCCTCGCCGGGGCGCTCCCGTTCCCGCGGATCGCGTCCGCCTGCGCCGACGCCCTCCGTGCCCATCCCTTCGTCGCAGATCCCACGCTCGCCGACCTCGTCCGCACGGACGCCTGGGCGCGCGAGGAGGTTGCCGCCGCATGGTCCCGTTGACGTACGCCGTGGCCGGGGCGATCGCCCTGAACCTGACCGGCGCCAGCCACTCGTTCCTCTCGATCGTGTACGCGATCCTCGGGATCAGCGCGCTCATCTTCGTGCACGAGCTGGGCCACTTCCTCGCCTGCAAGGTGACCGGCACCCGCGTCGAGACGTTCGCCATCGGCTTCGGGCCGCGGCTCTTCGGCTGGGAGCGCGAGAAGGGCGGGAAGCGCCGCTTCACGCTCGGCGCCCGCAAGACCGACCCCGCGGCCGGCGCCATGGACTTCCGCATCGCCGCGATCCCGCTCGGCGGCTACGTGAAGATGGCCGGCGAGATCGGCGGCGACGGCAGCGCCACGTCCGGCCTCGCGCCCGCGCGCGAGCCGCTGCCCGACGAGTTCCCGGGCAAGAGCATCCCGCAGCGGTTCCTCATCGCGGTCGCGGGCGTGGTCATGAACGTGATCGCCGCGATCGTCTGCCTCAGCGTCGCGTACGGCGCGGGCTACGAGGACGCCCCGGCCGTGGTCGGCGACGTGATCCCCGGCGGGCCGGCGTGGTCGGCGGGCGTGCAGCCCGGCGACGTCCTCTCGACGTACGGCGGCCAGCGGCTGCGCACGTTCTACGACCTCCGGCAGGAGGTCATCCTCGCCCCGCGCGGCGAGGAGGAGGCGCTCGAGGTGGTGCGCGGCGGCCAGCCGGTCACCTTCCGCGTCGCGCCGGCAGTCGAGCCCACCAGCGGGCTCCAGGGCCTGCAGATCTACCCCGCGGCCGTCCTGACGGTCCGCGACGCCGGCGGCGAGGTCCGGTTCGGCGCGACCACGCCGGGCCGCGTGCACGGCCGGCGCGTGGTCGGCGGCGCGGCCGCGTACGCGGCGCTCGAGCTCGCGAGCCTCGGTCACCTCACCTCCGTCGAGGTCGAGGGCCCCGACGGCCGCAAGGTGATCGTGTCGCTCCGCCGCGAGGGCACGGAGGCCACGTCGGGCCCGTTCAAGCTCGGCGTCGGCCCGTGGACGCCGCCGGTCGTCTCGGCCGTGCGCGGCACCGCCCGCGCGGCGGGCCTCGCGGTCGGCGACGTGCTCGTCGCGGCCGACGACGCGCCGCTCCGCGGCCGCGCGGACCTCTGGGCCCGCGACCGCGTCGCGACCCTGACGGTGCGCCGCGCCGGCGCCGCCGTCGCGCTCCCGCTCGCGCTGGCCGACGGCCAGGCCGTGGCGTCCTTCGTCGACGACTTCGCCACGGGCGCGCCGACGGGCGGGAGCCCCGCGAAGGACGCGGCGGTCCGCGTGAACCCCGCGGGCTTCGAGCTGCCGGGCGGCGAGAGCCCGGCCGCGAAGGCCGGCGTGCTGCCCGGCGACGAGGTGCTCGCCATCGCCGGCAAGAAGATCACGTCGTGGGACGAGCTGCTCGCCGCGGGCCGCACGCTCGACGGCTCGCCCGTCGACGTCGAGGTCCGCACCGGCGACGCCGCGCCGCGCACGGTCCGGGTCACGCCGCGCCGCATGGTCGAGCGCGCGCCCGGCGCCGCGGCGAACGTCGAGCGGTCCGAGGCGCTGGCCGTCGTCCCGGTCGACGGCGCGGCCGACGCGATCGGCCTCGGGCTCAAGCGGACCGTGTCGGAGGTGCGCAACGTCTTCCGCACGATCGCGCGCTTCTTCACCGGCGACATCTCGTTCAGCAAGAACGTCTCCGGCCCGGTCACGATCGCGACGATCTCGTCGAGCGCCGCGAGCAAGGGCCTCTCGGCGTTCCTCGTCTTCCTCGCGTTCATCAGCGTGAACCTCGCGGTGCTCAACGTCCTCCCGATCCCGGTCCTCGACGGCGGGACGATGATGTTCCTGATCGTCGAGGCGATCCGCGGGAAGCGGCTCTCCGACGAGGCCATCGGCCGCATGCAGCTCGCGGGCTTCGCCCTCCTCATGCTGCTGATGGTGTTCGCGCTCAAGAACGACGTCACCAACCTCTTCGGCGGCTGACGTGGGCGGGCCGCGCGACTGGCTCCGGTTCGTCCGCGCCCCCCTGGCGCCGACCGCGGCCTTCGACGCCGTCGCGTGCGCGCTCCTCGCGCGCGGGCCGGGCCTCGGGTCGGGCGCGGCCCCGCTCGGGGTGCGCGACGCGCTGCTGCTCGCCGCGACGTCGGTGCTCGTCTACCTCGCGGGGATGGGCGCGAACGACCTCGCCGACCGCCGGCGCGACCGCACGCTCCACCCGGACCGGCCGTTGCCTTCGGGGCGCATCCCGCCCGCCGCCGCGCTCGTGGTCGTCGTCCTGCTCGCGGCCGGGGCGGTCGCGCTGGGCGGCGGGCCCGCGGGCCACCGCGTCACGGTCGCGGGCGCGCTCGCGGCGGCCGCGGCCTACGACCTCGCGGCCAAGCGCCGCGTCGTCCCCGGCGCCGTCGTGATGGGGTCGGTGCGCGCGCTCAACGCCGCGACCGGCGTCGTGCCGCTCGTCGTCGCCGGCCTCGCGTCGCCCCTCGCGCTCGCGGGCCCGCTCCTCGTGGGGCTGTACGCCGGCGGGATCACGTTCCTCTCGGCGGCGGAGGACCGTCCGCACCGCGAGGCCCGCGCGCGGCTCGTGGCCCGCGCCGCGACCGTCGTCGCGTTCGGCGGCGGCGGCGTGCTCGCGCTCCTCGGCGCGGGCGGCGTGACGTTCCCCGCGCTGTTCGCGTTCCCCGTGGTGCTGTCGGCCGTGTTCGACCGCGTGCCGCGCAAGGGGCCCGTGAAGCGCCAGGTGCTCGAGATGCTGCTCGGCTACTACTGGCTCGACGCCGTGCTCGCGGGCGGCGCCGCGCCCGGCTCGGACTGGGCGCTGGCCCTGGGCGCGCTCGGCGCGGCCTACGCGGCGATCGTCCTCTCGCAGCTCTTCGTCCGCGCGCTGCGCTGACGCGCCGCGCGCCGGGCCTCGCGGTCCCCCGCCGGACGGCCGCGCGCCGGGCCTCGCGGTCCCCGCGGGTCGTTCAGCGCCCGCCGGCCTTCTTGGGCATCACGAACGACTGCTTCATGCGCTCGACGAGCGCGGCGAACCGCGGCATGTCGCGGATCGGGTCGAGGTCGCGGTCCTCGCCCATCCACACCCAGTCGAGGTAGCCGGCGGCGTGGGCCGCCTCCATCTCGTCCATCGCGCGCTCGCGGAGCGACTCGGGGTCGTCGTTGGGCCGCGGCTCGCGCGACCAGCGCGCGTACGCGCACGCGAGGTTGTAGTGCGCGATGCCGCCGCTCGTGAGGCGCAGGAGGCGCCGGTAGATGTCGACGGCGAGGTCGAAGCGGCCGATCTGCAGCGCCAGCTGCGCGGCGTCCTCGTCGGTGTCGGGGTCGGTGCGGAGCACGTCGATCAGGTGGATCGCGAGCTCCTTCCACGTCGGCGGGAAGCGGCGGTTGAGGCCGTCGTCGAGCGCCTCGCGCCGCACCGGGCCCGCGGGCCGTCGCCGGACGAGCACCGCGAGCACGCCGTCGGCGAGGGCGCTCTCGGCGTCGCGCCGGCCCTGCTGGCGCTGCAGCGCGCGTCCGCGCAGGTAGAGGTCGACGTAGGTGTCCTCGAGCTCGTCGAGGATGTCGCGGTCGTCCTCGACGGTGAGCTCGGCGAGGGCGTGCACCGCCATGCTCTGGAGCTCGAGGCGCTCGGCGAGGAAGGGCGGCGGGCGCAGGAACGCGTACGTCCCCACCGGGAACACGCCGGGCACCTTCGCGGCGCGGTCGCGGAGGATGTCGCGGCAGATCTCGACGGCGCGGCGCCGGTCGGGCTTCAGGACGTCGAACTGGCCGGGGTACGAACCGGTGCTGCCCGACGCCGACTTGCGCGACAGGAACCTCGCCTCGATCCGGGCGCGCACGAGGAGGGCCGCGACCGTCGCGACCGACGGCGGCACCTTCCCGCGGTCGTCGCGGTACGCGAGCACGGTGTCGGTGACGTGCTCCGCGTGCTCGATGAGCGAGCGCTGGACGGCGCGCTCCGTCGCGAGGTCGGTCACCGTCGGGAGCACGTCGAGGAGCGCGTCGAGGGCTTCCGGCGTGCCGTCGGCGGCGAGGACCCGGGCCAGCTCGGCGCGGCGGCGGCAGGCGGGGTCGCGGAAGGCGGCCGTCACCGCCGGCCGCGCCGCCGGTCCGAGGGCGACGAGGGCCTCGATCGCGCCCTCGCGCTCGGCGAGGAAGGGGGCGTCGAGCCGCGCCAAGAGGGCGCCAACGTCCCGGGGGGCGGTGGCGGAGGGGGCGGCGTCGTCGGCGCGGACCGAGCCCGCGGCGAGACCCGCGAGGAGGGTGAGGAGGGGCGTCCACCGGCGCATCCCGCCATCGTACGGCGGAAATCGACCGAGGGGGCCGGAGCCTTGACGTTCCGATTCCTGGGCGGTGCTGGGTATCCTTCCCCGGACGGATGACCGACCCGACGCCCCCCCCGCCGAAGGACCCCCGCACGGAGGCCGAGCTCCGCCGCGGGGTGCTGCAGCTCGTCGCCCTCTCGCTCCTCGAGGAGCCACGGTACGGGTACGAGCTGGTCCGCCTCCTGGGGGAGGCCGGGTTCGCGACCGAGGAAGGCACGCTCTACCCGATCCTGCGCCGCTTCGAGGAGCAGGGGGCCCTCGAGGCGACGTGGGACACGAGCCGGGCCCGTCCCCGGAAGTACTACCGGCTCTCCGAGGACGGCCGCCGCGTGCGGGCGGAGCTCCTCGACGCGTGGCGGCGGGTGCGGGACGCCACGGACCAGGTCGTCGGGAGGACCCCATGAGCACCCCCACCGATCCCCGCGCGCGGGTCGCCGACTACCTCGAGCGCCTGCGCGACGTGCTGCCCGCGAAGTCGGCCGCGTCCGTCCTCGCCGAGGTGTCCGCGCTCATCGAGGACCGCGTCGAGCTCGAGGGCGGGGCCGAGGCCGCCGGCGCCGTCGACCGCGCGCTGGCCGCGCTGGGCCCGCCCGAGCGCCTCGCGGCCGCGCTGACGGGCGAGACCGCCTCGGGCGACGTCGCCCGGCGCGTCGCGTTCGGGCGCCTCGTGCCGCTCGTCTTCGCCGCGCACCTCGTGCTCGCCATCGTCCTCACGCTCGTCGGCGCGGGCACGGCCTTCGTGCCGGGCATCATCGGCGCGCTGCCGAAGGACTCGCCGGTCGCCACGGGCTCCGGCGTCCTCGGCATCTTCTTCATCGACGTCGGCATCGTGGCGGTCGCGCTGGCGCTGCTCGGCCGCGACCGCGTGCCGTCGCTGCTCCACCGCCTGCGCCTCGAGATGCCGGGCACGCGCCGCGACGCGGCGCTCTCGCTCGTGCTGCTCGCGCTCGTGGCGCTGCTCGTCAACGTCCCGTCGTTCCGCGACGCGCTGTTCGCGCTGGGCACGGGCGACGAGCGCACCCCCATCCTGTCGCCCGAGGTGCTGGCCCTCGTGCCGTTCCTCGACGTCGCGCTCGGCCTGTTCGCGCTGCGCAACGTGCTCCTCCTCGTCTCGGGCGGCGAGCGCGTCGCGAGCCTCGCGGTGGACGCCGCGGCGTCGTTCGCCGCCGCGGGCGTCGCCGTCCTCGTCATGACGCGCACCGAGCTGGTCCGCATCCCGACGGGCGCCGGGCTCACGGAGGCCCAGGCCCGCACGTTCGCCGACCTGCTGCTGCGCGTCGGCTTCGTCGTCTGCCTCGTGGGCGCGGTGCTCCTCGTCGCGCGCGGCGTGCGCCGGCTGCTCCGCATCCGGGAGCTGTGGTCGGCGTGAGCGCCGACGCGGGCGACGGCGACGTCGAGGACGCGCGGTACCCGAGCGTGCTCGAGGAGGGCGTGCTCCTCGGCCGCCGCGACCGCTTCCTCGCCGACGTCCTGCGGCCCGACGGCACCGTGCGCACGGTCCACTGCGCCAACTCCGGGTCCATGCGCACCTGCGTCGGGCCCGGGCGCCGCGTGCGCTGCTCCGACTCCGGCTCGCCGACCCGCGCCGTCCGCTTCACGTGGGAGCAGATCCTCATGGACGGCGGCTGGGTCGGCGTCAACACGGCGATCCCGAACCGCGCGGTCACCACCGCCGTCGCCCGCGGCCGCGTCGCGGCGCTGCGCGGCTACCGGGAGCACCGGCGCGAGGTCGTCTACGGCCGCGACCGCCGCTCGCGCATCGACCTCCTCCTCTCCGACGGCCCGCGCCGCTGCTGGGTCGAGGTCAAGAACACGTCGATGGCCGTCGGCCGCGAGGTGCGGTTCCCCGACAGCCCCACCGAACGCGGACGCAAGCACCTCGAGGACCTCGCCGAGTGCGTCGAGGCCGGCGACCGGGCCGTGCTCGTCTTCTTCGTGCACCGCCCCGACGTGGACCGTTTTCGTCCCGCATGGGAGATCGACCCCGACTACGCCGAGGCCCTCGGCCGCGCGGTCGCCCGCGGCGTCGAGGTGCTGCCGCTCTCGACGGTCCTGACCGTGCGCGGCGTCGCGGTGGGGCCGCCGATCCCGCACGACCTCGGACGGGCCTGACCCGCGGCCCGCCTCCGCGCACGCGAGGCCCGGTCGCCGATCCTCCCTCCTCGGGCGCGGTTCCCCGGGGCCCCACGGCCTCGCCCCGGCCCCGGGGCCCCGCGACCCTCGGCCTCGCGTTCAATGGAGCCGGGTGGGCAGTCCGGAGCTCTGTCGGTGACGTCACAACGGTCTTCGCGCGGCATGCCGCGCCCGCCCGCCCCCGTCCTCCGCCGTGCGCGCGCCCGCGCCCGAGCGGCCGTCCTCCTCGGCCTCGCCGCGACGCTCGCGGCGTGCGGCGGCGGGGGCGGCGACGCCACGACCAATCCCAACCCGGGGACCGTGGACCGCGCGCTCAACGACGCGCGCGCCGCGCACGCGATGGCGACGCTCGCCAACGGCGACCTCCTCATCGTCGGCGGCATCGGCGCCGCCGGCGCGCCGCTCGCGACCTGCGAGGTCTACGACCTGTCGGCCTCGTCCACCACGAACGCGGTCCTGCGCACGGGCGGGAGGCCCGTCCCGCGCGCGCGCGCGACCGCGACGACGCTCGGCTCCGGCCAGGTGCTCGTTGTCGGCGGCAGCCCGAGCGGCGTCACCGAGGTCTTCACCCCGAACGCCGGCACCCCGACCGCGGGCACGTGGGCCGTCACGAGCGCCACGCTCGTCACGCCCCGCAGCCGCCACGTCGCCGTGCGCCTCCTCGACGGCCGCGTGCTCGTCGCCGGCGGCGAGGACGCCGGCGGCGCGGGCCTCGCGTCGTGCGAGCTGTTCGTGGCGGCCGGCTCCCCCATGGCCCCCGCGTCCCCCCTCGGCGTCGCCCGCCGCGACGCGACGGCCACGCTGCTGCCCGACGGGAAGGTCCTCGTCGTCGGCGGCCGCGACGGCGCGGGCGTCCCGCTCGCGACCGCCGAGCTCTACGATCCCGCCCTGAACACGTGGACGCCGACCGCGGGCCCGCTCGCGACCGCGCGCTCGCTGCACAGCGCCGTGTTCCTCGACGGCGCCGACGCGAACCCGGCGAACGACCGCGTCTGGATCGCCGGCGGCTGCGACGGGGCCGGCTTCGGCGTCGAGGACGCCGAGGTCTACGAACCGGCGACCCGCACCTTCGCGTCCGCGGGCGACCTCGCGGGCCCGGCGGTCTTCGACGCCGCGGCCGTCCGCCTCGCCAACGGCCAGGCGGCGCTCGTCGGCGGCTTCACGCGCGGCGGCGCGTTCGCGCCCACGGAGCCGGTGCGCGAGAGCCTCGTCTACCGCCTCGGCGCGGCCACCGCCGTCGGCGCGCAGGACGTCGCGGCCCGCCGCGGCGCGCTGCGCGCGGCCGTGATCCCCTCGAGCGGCCCCGCGGGCTCGAGCCTCGTGATCACCGGCGGCTTCGACGACGACGGCGTCGCGCAGGACGAGGTCTACGTCCTCCCCATCGACGACGAGCTCACCGCGCTCGCGGACACGCTCACCGACGAGGAGGCGCTCGGCGTCGGCGTCTTCGCGACCGCCTTCCACCTCTTCCAGGACGGCCTCGTCGGCGGCGGCGACGTCGAGCTGGGCATCGTCCACGACCCGGTGCGCGGCCGTCGCGTGCGCGGCTGGGTCGGCAACTTCGAGGTCACGCTCGAGGTGGACGCCGGCTCGATCGTCGGCGACGTCGAGGGCAAGCCCTACGCCATGACGGTCACGAGCGGCTACGTGTCGTCCCCCGACTTCCAGGTGGACTACCGCCACGCGACCTACGTCGCCGGCGACATGGACGTCGACGGCCAGGACTTCGACTTCGACGTGGACCGCGCCCCCGGCTACATGCGCGGGTGGGTCACCGGCTTCGACGACGAGGCGGAGCTGCGCGTCGAGGTGGACGTGGACGTCACCGACCCCTACCGCTCCTACCTCGACGTCTACTGGATCTGACGCCCGGCCCGCGGCCCGCGGCCCGCCCCCGCGCCTTCGCCCGGCGCGGGGGCACGGGACCGACGGCCGGGCCGTTTCCCGGGTGGGAAGGGGGGCCTCGAACCCGAGGCCCGTGCGGGAGGGGCGGGCGAGAACGGGCCAACGGGCGTCTAACGTCGTTAGATGGTGGACCTCGGAGGTCCCATGCCCCCCGCCCGCTCCCGCAAGCGGTCCCTCGTCGCGCTGAAGATCGACGACGAGACCGCGGCGCTCCTCGACGGCCTGCCCAACAAGAGCGAGTTCATCCGCGCGGCCCTGCGCGCGCGGCTCGAGGAGACGTGCCCGCTCTGCGCGGGCACCGGCGTCCGCTCGCGGGTGCACGTCGAGCGGCCCGGCGGTCGGCACCTCCACCTCCTGCCGCGCGCGCGCTGCGGCGACTGCGGCCGCGAGTCGCCGGTCGTGGCCGACGTGGACCCGGCCCACGCCGACCGCGCCCTGCTGCTCCGCGAGATCGCGCGGCTCAAGACGTTCCTCGCCTACGGGGACTACTTCTGCACCCCGTGTTTCGCGCGCTCCGTCGCGTGCGATCGTTGCGGCCATCGCATCGCGGGCACGGGCCCGGCGCGCGACGGCCACGCCTGCGGGGCCTGATGCTCCTCCAGGTCACGCTCTTCGGCTTCGTCGCCGGCCTCGCCAACTTCGCGGGCGCGGGCCTCGTCCTGTGGCGCGAGGCGTGGGTCCGTCGCTGGTCGCTCGTGGCGATCTCGCTGGCCGCCGGCGCGATGGCCACGACCGCGATCACGCACCTCTTCCCCGAGGCCGTGCACGTCGCGCCCTCGGCGGCCCCGATGTGGGCGCTCGGCGGCTTCGCGGCCTTCTACCTGCTCTACAACCTCGTGTCGTTCCACGCGTGCAGCGGCGGGCCGACGCACCTCCACCCGATCGGCACGCTCGCGCTCGCGGGCATCCTCGTCCACTCGTTCTTCGACGGCGTCGCCGTCGGGGCCGGGTTCATGGCGAGCGATGCCACGGGCCGCGTGGTCACCGGGGCCGTGTTCTCGCACCAGCTGCCCGAGGGCGCGTACACGCTGGCGATCCTCCTCCACACCGGCATGTCGCGGAAGCGCGCGGTGATGTGGACGCTGATCGACAGCCTCGTGACGCCGATCGGGGCGATCACCGCCGGCTTCGTCTCGCAGGAGCTGCACGCCGTCGCGCTCCCCGCGCTGCTCGGGATCTCGTCGGGGACGTTCCTCTACGTCGCCGCGAGCAACCTCGTGCCGGAGACCCAGCGCCAGTCGAGCCGCCGGACGGCGGTCGCGTTCCTGCTCGGGATCGCGCTGGTGCTCGGGATGGGCGCGGTGGCGTCGTGGTTCGGGCTCGACCACGACCACGGGGCGCACCCGGCCGACGCCCCCCACCAGCACCCCGATCCGGGGGTCGACCCGGAGCACCGGCACGGCGCCGCGCCCTCGGGCGTGCCCTCCGCCCGCGAGCCGGGGTAGCATCTCGGGATGGACCGGATCTTCGTCGCCGTCGCCACCCTGCTCGCGGCCCTCGGGCTCGCGACCGCGTTCGTCCACGCGGCGGACGACCCGATGCCCGGGAAGCCCGCGGGCCCGGCGTTCGGCAACGTCGTCTTCGCCGGCAAGGCCGCGCCCGCGACCAAGGACGCGGTGGACTGGGCGGTGCTGACGGCCTACGAGTACGAGCCCGGTCTCGCCTCGCTCCCCGACCCGATCAAGGCGCTCGAGGGCAAGGCGATCGTGCTCCGCGGGTTCCTGCTGCCGATCGCGGAGTTCGACGACATCCACGAGTTCTGCGTCGTCCCGAACCACATGTCGTGCTGCTTCGGCATGCCCGCCGGCATCAACGGCCAGGTGCAGGTGACGTTGCGCAAGAACGAGCGCGGCCTGCCGAACACGAGCGAGCCCATCGAGGTCCGCGGCACGTTCCGCGCCGTCGAGACGAAGGACCAGGGCATCCTCCTGTCGATCTTCCGCCTCGACGACGCGACCGCGAAGGTCGTCGGGTACTGACGCCACGCAGGCGAGCGGGCCTCGGGTCCCGGAAGGCGGGCGGGCCTCGCGGTCCCGTTCAGGCGATCGGCGGGCCGGCGTCTTCGTCGGGACCGTCGGACGGCGGCGCGCCGCGGCGGATGCGTTTGGCGGCGCGCACCCAGAGGATCGCCACGGACGCCAGGAGCACCAGGACGACGAGTTCGGGGTCGGCCGGGCTCTGCCGACCGTTCGCGGTCCGGCCGAGGACGCGGAACAGCAGCACCGTGAGCACGACCGCGAGCGTGTAGCCCACCACCTTGCGGATCGCGTCGGCGCCGCGCGGCGTGATCATGCGTCCACCCGCAGGAGGAAGCCCTTGAGGTAGCGCCCCTCGGGTGCGGCGAGGGCGACGGGATGGTCGGGGCCCGCGGCGAGCACGCGCAGCACCGTCGCGCGGCGGTTGACGTCGCGGAGCGCGGCGCGGATCGTCTCGGCGAGCGTCTCGTTGTCGACCGCACCCGAGCACGAGAAGAGCGCCGCGAACCCGCCCGGCGCGACGCGCGCCAGCGCCTTGCCGTGCACGGCCTGGTAGGCGCGGAGCGCGCGCTCGAGCGAGGCCTTCGTGGGCGCGAACCGCGGCGGGTCGCACACGACGACGTCGAAGGTCGTCTTCGCGCGCGCGTGGGCGTCGAGCCGTTCGCCGACGTCGGCCTCGACCGACGCGAGGCCCGCGGCGACGCCGTTGCGGGCCGCGTTCCGCGCGCCCGCGGCGAGCGAGGCGGCGGAGGCGTCGACGGCCTCGACGGCGCGCGCGCCCGCGCGCAGCGCGCGCAGGGCGAACCCGCCGGTGCCCGAGAAGAGGTCGAGCACGCGGCTGCCGGCGGCCACCTCGGCGACGAGGCGGCGGTTCTCGCGCTGGTCGGCGTAGTGGCCGGTCTTCTGGCCGGAGACGACGTCGACCTCGAACGCGACGCCGTCCTCCGAGACGACGGTCGGCTGCGGCGGCGGCGCGCCCGCGGCGAACGCGGTCGCCTCGACGCCCTCCTCCTCCTCCTTGCCGCCGGCGCGCCCGACGAGCGACGTCGCGCCGGTCGCGGCGAGCAGCGCGCGCGCCAGGGCCTCGCGTCGGCGGACGAGGGGTCGCGTCGCGAACTGCGCGACGAGGACCGGCCCGTAGCGGTCCACGACGAGCCCCGGGAGCCCGTCGCCCTCGCCGTGCACGAGGCGATAGGCGTCGGTGCCGCAGCCATCGGGGAGGAGGCGGCGGCGCAGCGCGACCGCGGCCTCGACGCGGCGGGCCACCACGGCGTCCTCGGGCGCGCCGTCGGGGCCGAGGTCGACGAGACGGACGCGGATGGCGGAGTGCGGCGAGTACCAGCCGCGGCCGATCACCTTCCCGTTCGCGTCGGCGACGCGCACCCAATCGTCGTCGGGGTCGTCGGGGCCGTCCACGGTCGCGACCGCGTCGGCGAAGACCCACGGGTGGCCGTGCCACAGGGGCTTGCTCCGGCCGGGGCGCAACGTGACGGTGCGCACGTCAGCCGCCGAGCGACGCCTTGAAGCGCGCCTCCACGTCGTCCACCGAGCGCCCGACGAGCCGCGGGAAGTCGTCGCGCTCGGCCTTCCCGTCCATCACGCGGACGAGGAGCGCCAGAAGGCCGGGGCGCAGCGCGCCGCCGTCGAGGTCCCACATCCACGCGAAGAGCGTCGCGGTCTGGTCGTAGTGGCGGCCGAGGAAGCCGTCCTGGCCGAGGGCGAAGAGCTCGTCGAGCGGCGTGACGTCGCCCCAGGCGGCGCGGCGGCGGAAGCGGGCGAACCGCTCGGCGCCCTCGCGGGCGTTCGGCGGGTCGCCGAGGCCCTCGGTCCACATCGCGGCGGCCTCCCAGAGCCAGAAGTGCGGCCGGTGGAACATGCGTTCGCGGCCGTGGTCGGGGCGGCCGAGGTCGAGCACGGCGTGGGTCGTCTCGTGGCGGAGGTCCGCGACGACCGAGAGGCCCCCGCTCTTGAGCGGCTCGTCGCACGCGTAGACCGTGCCGTCCACGGCCTGGTAGAAGGCCCCCCACGGCGGCGGCGACGCCATCCGCGCCGAAAGCGCGGCCTCGAACTCGGTGCGCCGCGCCGCCACGACGATCCGCAGCGGGTCCGCCGGGAAGCGCAGGTCGAGCGGGCCGCCGTAGAGGTCGAGGACGCGCTCGACATGGCGCTCGACCTCCTTCGCGAGGGTCGCCGCGCGGCAGAACGGCACGTTCGTCCGGAGCACCGCGTGGTCGGTCCGCAGGACGTAGCCGTCCTCGGGGGTCTTCTCGATGCGGTCGGCCTCGTCGAACGGCAGGTGGGCCGTCCCGCACCGGAGCAGGCCCCGGCGGAAGGCGTCCTCGTCCTCCTCACGGACCCAGAGGAGGTCGTCCACCTTGACCCATCCGCGGAGCGACGGGTCGCCGCCCGCGAACGGGACGCTGCGGGGGCCGTCGGTCCGCCGGCGCGGCGGCGCGTCGGGCTCCGACACGGTGCCGCTCGGGCGCGCGCACCCCGAGACGAGCACCAGCAGGAGCACGACGGGGGTCAGGCGCATGGAAGCGGCGTAGGATACCCGGGTGACGCCCCCCAGCGACCCTCGTTCCGACGCCCGCCGCCCGGGGAAGCCCCCGGGTCCGAAGCGGGAGAACGCCGAGAAGAAGGAGCGCGTCGTCGTCGCGACGAACCGCAAGGCGCGCCACGACTACGCCATCGTGCTCGTCGTCGAGGCCGGCCTGGTGCTGCTCGGGAGCGAGGTCAAGTCGCTCCGCAACGCGACCCCGAGCCTCCAGGACGGCTACGCCCGCCTCGACCGCGGCGAGGTCTGGCTCTACGGCGTCCACATCAACCCGCTGCCGCAGGCCTCCTACCGCAACCACGAGCCCACGCGCCCGCGGAAGTGCCTCCTCCACCGCCGCGAGATCCGCAAGCTCGAGACGCTGCTCGCGGGCGCCGGCACGACGATGGTGCCCCTCTCGCTCTACTTCCTGGGCTCCCGCGTGAAGGTCGAGTTGGGCATCGGCCGCGGCAAACGCCACGAGGACAAGCGCGACGACATCAAGGCGCGCGAGGCCGACCGCGAGACCCGACGGGCGACCCGTCGGCGTTGACCGCGAGGCCCGGTGGCCGTTTTCAGGGGCCTCACGGCGGGCCTGCGGAGCCCTCGCGGAGCTCTCGTGGCCGCTGCACGGCCGCCGCGGAGCGCCCGCGGCCCCTCTTCGCGGTCCCGGCCCGCCGCGCCGGGACGGAACCGCGCCCTCCCCGCGATCGTCGATAGGATGCACGCGAGCCTTCGGGCTCGCCGTTCTTTCTCCCCATCGGGCTGCCGTACCCACACCGCGGTCGTCTCTCCCCTCGCGTCTCTCCGACACGGGGGCGAATGGACTCGACCGGTCGATGCGTCGTGTCGGGAGGCGCGCCGAGGACTCCGGGTCCCCCCTCGTAAATCCGCCCCGGAAACACAAAGTTGCCAACAGCAACCTTGCTCTCGCTGCCTAGTCTGAACAACTAAGCACGACGGATCCCTGCCCTCGCCCACGGGGTGGGTCGGTCCGCCATTCGTGGGCTGGCTCCTCGTCCGCCGCCGGACGTACGAGGGGTGAGACATCTCCGGCTGGTCCTGGGAGGAGCCCGTCCGTAGGCGTCCCCAGGGCGACATCGTTTGCGGACTACGCGCGTAGTCGCTCGCCACGGCCCGCTCCGGGACGGGGGTTCGATTCCCCCCGCCTCCACCATCTCGTTTTCTGTCTCCGCGTTCCGCCGCACCGGTCGGACTCGCGCTCCGGTCCGCCCTCTCGAGGGCGCCCGTCGCGATTCCTTCCGCCGGCGTCGCCGTGGTCCTGGGTCGGCACCCGAGGGGGACGAAGGCGCGCGCCGCCCGCTCGGTCGGCGCATTCCGTGTGCGTGCGATGTCGAGCAAGCCGTCCGCCCGAGTGAGTCCGCGGCCCGCGCGCCGGTCGTGCGTGGTCTAATCCACTTCAATTCACGGCGAGTTCCTCCACCGATTTCCACCTTCCTCGCGCAGGTCCTTTCGTGAGGGACACAACACTCTCGGAGACAATTTCCAATGAAGTTGAACGCATTCGGTGGCGATAGTTGGTAGACCATGCAAGATGCGATCCTCTTCCAGAGCGTGGCATGGCCGGCAGTGCACGCAGCCAAGCATCGGGCAACGCTCAGACTCGCATCTGGGGTCGAGGTACTACGATGTTTGCTTGACCTGCTGGAGCCTCGCGGGGTACTCGCAAGTTGGGGGCCCGAAGCCGGCGAACTGGGGAGTACTGCATACGTCCTCTTTGACTCAGTGGAGTTCTGCGCTGGACTCAGCCTGATGAGCACCGGTCGTAGCGCGCACAGATGGAACGGCGACGAGTTCGTTTGGGCTCTACTGTTCTCCAACGCTGACGGCTGGATGCGCCAAGCGTGGCGCATCCTCACTCGAGCGCCGGATCGAGTTGGCCAACAACTAGTCTCATTAGTACTGCGGACTCTACAGTCCTCTCCGGGCTGTTTCAGTGGTGCCTATCGCACAACTGCCGACGCTTGGTGGAAGGAGAAGACCGGAACTCTGTAGTCTTGAGTTCGCCGCAGCGGCAACGCCATTTAGCGGTCACATGCAGCGGGCCCAAGAGACTTTGCGTGGCGATCAGTCGCATGATGGGCAGGTTGCGGTCGCCGTCCATGAGGTCCGCGACGAGCTCGGCTGGCCGCGGGCCGGCGCGCGGCGCGGTCGTTCGTGCGACTCGGACCCGTTGGTCCCCGACTCTCGCCAACTTGGATGCGCCGCGTGGCACCCGTCCGGCCGCGACCCCGAGCGTTCCCCGACGCGTCCCGTCGGGGCCCCGAGTGCGCGCTGTGGCGGCCACGGGTGGCGGCTGTGGCGGGACGGGGCGAGCGACCGCCGTGGCCCCGCGACCGCCGATCGTGCAGGGACGCGCAGCGACGTGTCAGAAGAACAGCACACAGGCGAGCACACAGGATCGGGGTGGGTGGCGTAGCCAGCGCTCCCACCGAGCCCCGCGGCATCGAGCGGAACCGCCCACCGGGGACGCATCGCCTGAACAGGCCGTTCTCGCGCAACTCGATGTAGGCTCGATGGTGTCCGCGGGTGACGCGTCCGGCGGGCGCAACGGCCTCCGCCGGGGACGTGAACGAGGGAGGTTCTGCGATGCGAAAACCTCGTGCGCTGATTGGGGCGGCGGTGGTCGTTCTCGCGGCGTTGGCGGCATGGCTCGTTGGAACTCGCGTGGGGGGCGACGCCGCGGACCCCAAGCCGCCGATCATCGAGTGGTTCTCGGCACCGACGCTTTACCCGGCGATCGATGGCGTGCCGAGCGGCGAGTATGGGATCGGATGCGGGTTCGCCTTCAACTTCCTCGCCTCGCATGCAACGGTCCCGCCGGAACGGCTTCTCTTCGAGGTCGACTGGGCCTCCTCGTTCGACGTGAAGGGCGAGCTACCCGCGTTGAGAACGAGCAGTTACGTGAATGAAGGCAAGTTGACGATCGGGGTGTCGGGGACGTTCGCCCATGGGCAACTCCGCGACACGTCCACCGTGACGCTCCGCCTGCGGGTGAAGGCCCCGCTCGGTTCGGAAATGGTCGTGGCCGACAGCCTGATGCCGCTCAACACGAAGCTGTGAGCTTCCGGCGTGCGGGGATCGAGATCCTTGACGACCGGCGCGGGCGAGAGACGCGCTCGCGTGTGAGGTGCACCGAAAGGGTCGAACGGAAGGGATGACCGGCCCTGCGTGGGCGGCAGGCGCGCAGCCCGACGGGGAGATGGACGTGATCACTCGCGAGGAAGCTCAGGCACGTGCCGCGGCGCTGCTCCAGAAGCATGTTGACGAGCCCCTGACGCTGACACACGTGACGGACACGGGATATGGATGGGTATTCAGCTTCTACAGCACGAAGGCGCTCGAGTCCGACGACCCCGACAACGAGCTCCTTGGCATCGCACCGGTCCTCGTGCTCGCGCTCGATGGCTCGGAAATCGTGTTGGGGACTGCGGATACGATCGAAGCGCAACTGCGTGAGTACGAGAGGGAGAATGGAGTTCGGCGCAAGCGACGTCGCTCGTAGGCGCTCTCGCCTGGTGCCGGGTAACGTGCGCTCGCGATCGTCCGGCGACATGGAACCGACATGTGGCACCCGCACTACCGCCGCGTCGGATCCGTGAACCGGTCCCGCTTGAACACGACGTACCCCCGCCCTTCCGGGTCGCCGGTCACCCCGAGGTAGGTGGTCGCCATCTCCGTGATCCCGACACTCAGGTCCGTCGCGGGCACCTGCATGAAGCCACCGGGCCTCGGATCGAGCGTTGAGCAGCGCCTGGGCACACACTCCCGGAGGGGCAGGGGCCCCGAGCAGCGCGACCCCTAGGGCGATCGTGGCCCGGTCGTCCGGACGCGGTGCGACTTCGGAGGCCCCGGGGCGGCAAGTCGCTCGCTGGCCTCGCGCCGGCTACGCGTCGCGGGGCCAGACGCGGAAGCCCCCTGGCTGCATGCGTGGGGTGGCGTACAATCCGCCCGTGCTCACGACGTCGCACGACGTTCACGACAACTGGGCCGATGCGAAGAGCCGACTCCCCCTCCCCGTCGCCCGAGACGGAGTTTCTCGGGTTCGAGGGCAAATGATCACTCGTGAGGACGCACAGTCCCGGGCGATCGAGTTCTGGCGGACAAGGACCACCGACTCCATCGTGCTTGTCGAAGTCCTGACCAAAGAGTATGGCTGGGTGTTCTTTTTCCTCGGCGCGGACCATCTTGCGTCCGGCGACCCCATGGACGAACTGCTGGGGCTTTGCCCGGTTCTTGTGCTCGCCGAGAGCGGTGAAGTGGTTCCGCTCGGGACCGCGGATTCGGCCGAGGATGTGCTGCGCGACTACGAGGAGGAGAACGGTTTCGGCAGCAGCGCAGGTCGGTGATCGGTGTCTGCCTCGTGCTCCCCGGAGCAAGCCAGGTCGGAGTTGAAGAAGCCCGTCCCTCGTGGGGCAAGCCGCGACGCTGCGGCCTGACAGGTTCTGGGGCCGCCCCTCGGGCGGCGTGGCCCGCCCGAGGGCCCGGTGTGGCCTTTCGGTCTTGTCGGTCCGCATCCACGTTGTGATGGCCGGCCGGAGTCCGTCGCCCTCGCGGCGGCTCGGTGGCCCGGGAAGCACGCGCACGGTCTCTGCCGTTCGATGGCGAGGCCGAGCGGGCGCGCCAGACCTCCACCACGGTCCGCGGGGACGGGGCCCACGGTCTCCTACGCCGGCACCGGGTCCCTGCAGCGGGAGGACAGGAGCGCGGCGCGAGGCCGCCCACGTAGCCCGGCGATCGACGCGCCGACCCTGGAACGGTGCGCCGGCATCCAAGGGGTTGACGGATCAGGCTGGCAGGCCCCCTTCCCGGAGACGACCTCATGCGCACGCGCTCACGCTGGATGCTCGCCCTCGCCCTGGCAGCGGTCGCGGTCCCTTCGGCCCTCCTCGTCTCCGAGGCCTCGGGGCAGCCGGTCGACACGCGGGCGCGCGTGGAGCCCACCATCGTCCGCGTGGAGATCGACAACCTCGACTCGATCCGGGGCGTTCGCTTCGTGGGCCCCATCGTGCAGACGGTCCAGCCCGCCGGCGCGGGCGAGAAGAGCGCGTCGGCCTCGGGCGGATCCGCGCCCTACTGGACGAACTGGAATCACGACACCGTCGCCCTCTCCGGCGCGCTGCCGGCCCCGGCCGCCCTCTCCGGGTGGCTCGAATCGTCGTTCGACGGACGCCCCACGGCGCGAAACGTCTCGGTGGTCGCCGTCGACACCTACGCGCGTGAGCTGTGGCGCTGGCGCTTCACCGACTGCGCGCCGGTGCAGATGGCCTACGACGTGGACGCGAGCACGTGGACCCTGCGCCTGACCTTCGCGCGGATGCGATATCAGGGCGCCGCGGTCGTCGAGACGGACGTGCCGGCGTCGCCGCGCTCGGACGAGCGGGTCGCGCTCGTCGGCGCCACCTTCCTCAAGGTCACGCTCGCGAAGGGGTCGGCCCTCGAGGCCCTCCGCGTCGAGGCGACGGACATCGACGGTCAGGTCGCCGTGTTCCAGCGCAAGGGCGGACGTGTCACCCTCCCCTGGGCCGAGCTCAAGGCGGTCGAGGTCGGCACGGACGTCCCTCCCCCCGCGCGCTGATCGAGGGAGACCTGCACGCGAGGCTTCCGGCCGCGACGACCTTTCCCGACGGTCCCGCTGCGGCGGAAGACCTACCGGCCACCCCTCCTCGTCGCCTCCGCCTCGACGTGCGGGCGTACGCGGGACCACCACTCGACCGCGTCGCGCGAGGCGCGACGGAAGACACGCTCCGGTCCGCCCGGTGCGGAGAGGCGCCCCGTGAGCACGTCGTCGCCGGGCTTGTACGCGAAGTGCTGCGTGACCGTCGAACCGTCGGCCTGGCGCCGCGACGTGATCGTGACGCGATGCGCGTCCCCGTCGAGCGTCCACGTGGCGGGGACGACCGCCATCGAGACGACGTGTGCGCTGCCGTCGCCCCGCAGGTCGAGTTTCGTGTTCTCGCCCTCGAGACCGTCGTCCCACAGCCCGACGAGGGCGGCCACCGTCGTGCCGGACATCGGCCGCCGCGACTCGACCCGCGGCCGCACGGGCTCGGCGCCCCCGCACGCGGCGATCCCGAGCAGGGCGAGCAACGGCAAACCGACGACGCCGCGCTTCACGCCGACAGTGTACACCGGTCGCGTACCGGGCGTCCGGCGCGATCCATCCCCGCCCATGGGCTCGGGCGGCCGGGCACGCGAGGCGCCGCGCCCTCCGGTCAGGGGCCCCGGCAGCCACGACTCCGGGTGCGGACCGCCTCCGATCGGCCCGCGGGCCCCGACGGGTGGTCAGGGGTTGCAGACGTCGCAGCTCGCGGGATCGCCGTGGAGCTCCTCCACCCGGCGCAGTTCCCGATGCCCGCAGGCGACGCATCCGTACTCCTCCGCGAGGACCTCGTGCGTCGGGGATGCGCAGTCGCGGCACGGCCGCCCGAAGCGCTTCGCGATCGACCCGTAGCCCGGCGACCGGCACGCCGGGCATGCGCGCAGCAGCCGCTCCAGGAGGTCCGCCGTCGCCGCGGCGATGGTCGCCATCCGAGTCGGATTCATGTGCGCTCGCAGGTCGTTCTCGAGGAAGACGGGACCGTGCGGCGGCGTCGACCGCAGCTCGTCGAAGGCGGCCTCGAGCGACGGCCAGGCGCGGAGGCCCTTGCACGCCCGCGCGACGCCGTCGCCCTCCGTGCTCAGCACCACGCCGTGTCCCGGGAACCCGGCGGCACGGGCGGCGTCCACGAGCTCCTCGCGCGTACCGACCTCCGCGCGAACGTGCTGCGCGGGCGCCTGCGCGCGGCCCACGACCTCGATCCCGCGCGCGGCGTCGACGAGGACCACCAGCTCGACGTCGAGGGAGACCAGGCCGAGCGGACCGGGGCCGAACGCACCCTCGCTCCCGAGCCCCAGAACGAGCCCGGAGCGCTCGATCCCGATCCGCGCCTTCGTGCGCGCGGCCTCGATCTGGCTGCCCTTCCGCGGGATCTCCCGAGTGAACGTCCCGAGCGAGTCGGTGTCGAAGTCCCCCACGAGCCGCACGCGCGCGGCGAGGGCGGACTCGAAGGCCGGCCCGATCACCCGTTCCTTGCCGTGCTGCGTCAGCAGCGCGACGCTCGCCCCGCGGTACCCCTGCGTCAAGAGGCCGGTCGTGCCGACGGTGCGAGGGTCCACGGGCTCAGCGATCGCTCCCCGCCACGGGGACCCAGGCCTCGCCGCGCCGGGCGCTGACCGCGCCTTCGGCGGCGTCGAGCTGGAAGAGGTGGATCCACCCGTTGTCGACGAGGTTCCGCACCTTCGCGTGCTTGCGGAGCACGGCGTCGATGGCGGGGCGCGGGGCCTCGATGAACACGCTGAGGCGCAACGGCGTGTGGACCCACCGATCGCCGTCGTGCAGGGACTGCATGGGGAGGCCGATGCGCAGGTCGCCACCGTTGCCCTCGAACACGCCGAGGTGCGCCCCGACGACGTTGTGGAGCACCTTGTTCCCGCTCCCGTAGCGCAGGTTGTCGACCGTGGACGCGTAGTACTGCATGTTGATCCAGTGCGTCACGACCATCGGCGCCGTCATGATCAGCTCGAGGACCGCGAAACCCTCGTCGTCCTGCCAGCGGTAGTCGTGCAGGAACGCGCGTCCCTCGAGGTCCATGTGTCGCGTCCGCGAACGCGGGGCCACGATGAAGCCCGCGTTGCCGGCCAGGCCCCACTCGGGGCGCACTTCGGCCCAGTCGCGCGCACGACGCTCGACGGATGCGCGCAGCCCGGCCTCGGTCGTCTCGTGAAGGCCCAGCTTCGCGGCGCGCGCGCGCCGGCAGCGGTCCCCCGCCGCTCGGAGCCGGCGTCCCAGCTCGCGCACGTCCTCGCGGTGCGTGTCCGGCACCTCGTCCAGGTCGAACAGCGTGACCTCGTCGGTCGTGGTGTTGTGGAGGCCCGCCACGAAGTGCGTGCTCGCGGGCACCGCGATGCCGAGCCCGGCGAGGCCGGCGCGCACCTCGGGTTCGTTGAGGAGCGCCGCGGCGGCGCGGGCGTTCACCTCGCCGGTCTGGCCACAGCAGGCTCCGCAGTCGAGGCCCGCGGCGTGCGGGTTGTTCTGCGAGGCGCTGCCGTGGCCCACGAGCGCGACGAGACGCGCCAGGCCGCGGGTCAGGCTCATCGCCCGCAGCATCCCCGCCGCGAGCCTGCAGCGGTCCTCCACGCTCAGCTCGGAGCCGTCGGCGCGCTGCCGGAGGCGAGGCTTGCGAGACGCGTGCTCCCCCTCGGACAGGCCCGCGCGCTCCGCGTCGTCCGATCGCCGGCCGAGGCCGAAGCCGTCCCGCAGGAGGCCGTCGGCGGAGGCGATCCCCATCGACTCGATGAACGCGAAGCTCGAGAAGGCGCCGGCCTTGAAGCGCTTCCACGCGGCTCCGAGCCGGAGGCGGGCCCTGCGCCGTTCCCCGAGCTCCGCCGGGACGCCGGTGTCGGTGATGCGCAGGCTGGCGGACAGGAGTCCCGGCAGCTGGGGGCGCGGCGTCGCGGCGGCCACCGGCAGGTACTCCACGGGCATGCCGAAGAAGCCGGCGAAGCCCAGGGTCCGGAGGCCGGGGCCCTCGCTCTCGAGCGCCCTTCGGAACACCTCGGAGCGCACGTCGATGCAGAACACCGCCTGCACCGCGTCGAGACCGTCCGGCGCGGGGGCCGAGAGGCCCGAGGGGAGCCGACGGCAGACGCCCTCCTGCCAGGCGATCTCGAGGGCTCGCTGCAGGACCCAGTCGTCCGCCTGCGATGCGCGCGCGCGCGTCTCGAGGGCGGGCCACTCCGCCTGGGCCTGCTTCCATCGCGAGGCGAGGGTTCGTTCCGACGAGCGGAGGAGCAGCCACTCCCAGGCCAGCCGGATGGCGAGGAGGTCGACGATGCCGTCGTCGTCCCCGCCGGCGAGGCGAGCGGTGAAGCGACGGTAGGCGCACCACGACGCCCATCCGTTCACGTCGAGCAGGAGGCTCGTGAAGTAGGCCTCGAGCTCGGTCTCGGGGACGGCGAGGCCGGACACGGCCACGGTGCACATCTCGCGCGCGGTGTCCGGCAGCTCGCGGGCCCAGCGCCCCGCCTCCCGCAGCCCCATGAGCAGCACCGGCGAGCGGTCCTGCACGGCGAAGCGGTGCCAGCACGCGTAGAGCCCCCCTTCGCGATCCGGGCCCAGCTGAGCCTGACCGTCGTCGAAGTACGCGGCGCAGCACTGGCTGATGGTGTGCGTCACGAAGTCGCGCCAGGACATGGCGTGCCGGAGATCGCGCTGCTGGTCGAGGACGTCCATCACTCGCGCCCGCCTCGGCGTGGCGGGCACGTCCCGTTCGAGCGACGCCAGCAGCTCCGCCTCGGTCGCGGACGATCGACCCTCGGAGAGGGCCGCCCGCAGATGCTCCGCACGGAAGGAGCCGCGGCGCCACTCCTCGCGGTACCAGGCCCGCGGCATCACGAGCCGCGCCCCCGACAGCGCTTCGAGTTCGGCGGCCAGGGACGGGAGCGGCCGGTCGACGCTGCTCCAGAAGGGATTGACGGCGATGAATCGGTCGAGAGGCCACGTGGGGGCGATGCGCGCGCACGCCCGCTCGATGGCGCCCGCGATGCGGGCCTCGTCGTCGTCGCGGGACCTCGACCCGGAGGCGAGGCCCGCGGAGGAGTTCGTGTCGCTCGTGGGCATCAGGACGAGGCCTCCAGCGATCGGGACAGGGTCGGCAGCGCGACGGTCGCCGTCCTCGGCGACGGGCCCGGAGGCCAGAGCCGGAAGGTCATCCTCGTGAAGAGCTCGTCGAGGTACAGCCCCGCGAAGAGGCTGGGCTGGAGGGCGCGCGCGAGGCGCCCCGCCGGCCGGAGCTGCAGGACGAGCTGGACGACGAACAACGCGGAGAAGGCCCCGACGGCCACGCCGAGGCCGACGCCGGAGGGGCCCGCGTCCATCGGCAGGGCCCCGAGGCCGGAGAACACCGCGTGCCAGGCGAGGTAGAGCGCGCTGACGCCGAGGCTCATGGCCGCGACGCCGATGAGGACCCGGAGGCCTCCCCGGCCCGCCTCGATGGCCAGGGACGACAGGGAGAGCGCCAGCAGGATCGCCACCGGCACCAGGCTCGGGTCAGGGCGTCCGAGGACTCTCGCCGCGGCCAGGACGGACAGGCACGTCGCCCCCACACCCGCGAGCACGATCGCGACGCCCGCCAACGTACGCGTAGGGGACAGGGGCCCGGTGCCCCCGCCGTTCGCCTGGGCCCGCCAGCCGGCGACCACCCTTCCCGAGCCGAGGAAGGCGTGGGCCTTGTAGAGCGAGTGCGCCAGCAGGTGGAGCAGGGCGAGGTGCCACAGCCCCAGCCCGCACTGGAGCAGCATCATCCCAATCTGCGCGCAGGTGGACCACGCAAGCCCCACCTTCACGCTCACGCGGGTGGTCATGATCAGGGACGCCAGCACGGCCGTGGCCGTGCCGATGAGGACGAGCAGCAGCCGGGCGCCGTCCGCGTGCGCGAGGAACGGCGCGAGGCGGATCAGGACGAAGCCCCCGAGGTTCACGATGCCCGCGTGGAGCAGCGCGGACACCGGGGTCGGAGCCTCCATCACCTGGATCAGCCACCCGTGGAACGGGAGCTGGGCCGACTTCAACGCCACGCCGAGGGCCAACAGGACGGCGGCCGTCCGCGACGACGGGGAGAGGTCCGGGTGCGCCCGCGCCCAGTCGACCAGGGCGTCGATGCTCAGGCTCCCCGTTCCGTGCCAGAGGAGCCCGACGGCGCCGAGCACGCAGACGTCGGCCAGGCGGCTCAGCAGGAACTTCTTGTGGGCGGCCACGAGGGCCTGCGGTCGTTCGCGGTAGGTCGTGAGCAGTTGATGGAGGGCGAGGCTCGTCCCGATCCACGCGAGCGCGATCACCAGCAGGTTGTCCGAGACGACGAACAGGGTCACGGTCCCGAGCATCGCGAGCAGCGCGCGTTCGTATCGCCCCTGACAGGGATCCCCGCGGAGGTAGGTCCGGGAGTAGCGCACGATCACGACCGCGATCGCGCACACGAGCAGGAGCATGAGGGCGGCGACCGCGTCCAGCCGGACGGCGTGCGCGAGGGCCGTCGCGATCGGGTCCGACGCCTGCGACGACGGGGCCGCACCCTGTGCGATCAGCAGGCCCAACGCGACGGCCACGGCCAGGACGCCGCACAGCGCCGACGACCGAGCCGCGGCGCGGAACGGCACCGATCGGGAGACCAGCAGGGCCGCCGCCCCGAAGCTCAGAGGAATGCTCAGCGCGAGGCAAGGGAGGACGCCCGCGGGCAGGATCGACGCGCTCATGGGGGGGAAGGGTACCCCCCACTATCATTCTCCATGAATACATAATATGGATCTTTGCGTTCTTAATCGTAGAACGATGGATGTGACCACGCACCCGCTCAACTTCCACCACCTCCACTACTTCTGGGCCGTCGCGAAGGACGGCAACCTCACCCGCACGGCGTCGCGGCTGCACGTGTCCCAGTCCGCGCTGTCGGCGCAGATCCGCCAACTCGAACGCGCGCTCGACGTGGACCTCTTCGATCGCGCCGGGCGCCGCCTCGTGCTGACCGAGGCCGGGCGCCTCGCACTGGGCTACGCGGAACGCATCTTCGGCGCCGGGGACGAGCTCGTCGCGACCCTCGAGTCGGGGCGGAGCGCCGAGGAGGTCCTGCGGATCGGCGCGGTCGCCACGCTCTCGCGCAACTTCCAGGAGTCCTTCGTCACCCCGATCCTCAGCCAGCCGCACGCGCGCCTCCGGCTGCAGTCCGGCAGCCTGGACGACCTCTTGAGCAAGCTCTCGCAGCACGCGCTGGATCTCGTGCTCTCCAACCGCCCCGCGCCTCGGGACGAGGGCGGCGCCTGGCGCTGCCGCCGCATCGCCCGTCAGGGCGTGAGCCTCGTCGGCCGTCCGCGGAGGAAGCCGTTCCGCCTGGAGCGGGACCTGGCGGACGCCCTCCTGATCCTCCCCGGTCCGGAGAGCGGGATCCGCACGGAGTTCGACGCGCTCTGCGAGCAGCTGGGCCTGTCGTTCCGGGTGCTGGCGGAGGTGGACGACATGGCGACGATGCGCCTGCTCGCGCGCGACACGGCGGGCCTCGCTCTGCTCCCGACCGTCGTCGTGCGGGACGAGCTGGCGACCGGGCAATTGGTCGAGCACTGCACGGTGCCGGACCTGTTCGAGAGCTTCTACGCGATCACCGTCCGCCGCGACTACCAGCATCCGACCCTGCGGCTCCTGCTCGAGCGCAGCGAGCGCGAGATCCTCTCGATGGAGGGGCCCCCGGCGGACGGCCGATAGCGCGGCGCGCCAGGTCGCGCCCGCGACCGCCCGGCCCGGGCAGGGCCGGTCGGGTCCGCGACGGACCCCACCACGCCCGTCGCGCCGCCGTCCGAGATCGACGCCCGCACCTCGCGCACCCCCGCCTCGACCCACGCGACGTCGAGGTCGAGCGCCGCGGGGTGCTCCATCCTCCGGCCGGGGAGTGCCTCCTCCTTGCCGTCGAGCTTGCCGTCGAGCTTGCCGTCGAGCTTGCCGTCGAGGTGCGGGCGGGTCCCGGGGCTCGACCGTGCCGCCGCCCCGTCGGGCGTCCCGCACGCCCGGAGGTCACGGTGGAGGATCGCCCTGTCCGCGGCCCGCGCGAGCGACTCGACCGAACCGAGCACGAGCCCGCAGACCGCGCGCACCTGTCGCTCGAACGGGGCGCAGGTGTGGCCGCCGGACGTGAGGTGGCCGGAATCGCCGTGAGCCGACCGGAGTCGTCGGGCCGCGGCCCCACCTCGTCCCCGACGACGCTCCCGTTGGACCCTTCGACCACCTCGACGCCGTGGGCGCCGACGACGTGGTGCCGCTCGAGCACAGCGCGCGGGGTCTCGGGCGCCGAGGCACGGGTGGCGGGCGCGACGGGGGCGGGCCGCACGCGAGACTTCGGACCCGTGCCGGCGAACCGCGAGTCGGTCACGCCGGGAGGTCGATCGCCCGACGCCCGGGACCGAAGCGAGATCCGCCGACTTGTTCACAGGCCGGCAGGGGTGAACGACGCCTCCGGCCCGACCGGCCGCGGGGCTCCGGGCGCGCAACGGCGCACGTGGGACGGCCGGCGGGAGGCGGCGCCGTGAGCTCGTGCGGCGCGACCGGTCAGTCGGGGATCACGTACGTGCGGAAGCCCAGGTCGCCGTTCCCGGTGAACTCGACGACGTACGGCTCGGTGTACGCGCCGGCGCGCCCGAACTGCGCCCCTCCGGCGTACGGGCCCGGGAAGGCGTTCCCGTCCCAGCCGACCAGCTGCCCCGAGCCGAAGACCGTGTCGCGGATCGTGATCGCCAGCACCTCGCCGGCGATCACCTGGATCGGGGCCGTCAGCTCGAAGTGGACGAACTGGGTCGACGCGGGCAGCACCGACGCGTCGAAGGTGAACGCCTCGTAGAAGTTCGCGTCGTCGGTGAGCGGCACCCCGGCGTTCGTGGCCCGCAGGTCCACGGTCACCGATCCCGCCATCGCGATCCGGCGGATGTAGAGATCGAAGCCGGTCAGGGTGCCGGTGATCCCCACGGTGAACGTCTGCGCCGGGCAGTACCCGGTATCACAGCTCGAGAAGTTGTTCACGCTCGTGGGATCGAACTCCTGGTCCACGACCGCGACCGGCGCCGGAGGGTTGTTGCCGCCGCCGCCGCCGCCACACGCGGCCGACGAGGAGGCTGCGAACAGGGCGAGCGCGACCCGGGCAAGCGTACGACGCGACATCGAAGGTACCTCTCGCAGGTTGGGCTCGGACCTCCCGAGCGCCGCCCGAGTGGGCAGGCGGCGTAGGATAGCGTGCGCGGGCGGCGACGCGAACGGCCGACGTCACGCGATCCGGCCTCGAACGCGGCCGCGCGATGTCGGCCGTTCGTGCGACCGAGGCGTGCCGTCACGCCCGCCGGGCGCGACCTCTCCCGGAGCCGCCATGCCCACCTTCGAGCTGCAGTTCCCCCTGAAGGAGGTCCGGCGCTGGGCGGCGCACTACGGCGACCCGTCGGGCGACGACGCCGTGCTCGCGGTCGCGAAGGCCGGACGCCGGCAGGGGTACCTGACCGGCGAGCAGTTCCGCACGATCGCAGGCTGGAAGAGCAAGCGACCGGCGAAGCGCCACGCGAGCAACGCGGAGGAGACCGTCCGTGAGGTGACCCGCTTCGCGTTCGGGACCCCGGTGGAGGCGCTGCGCCTGCGGGCGCTCACGCTGCTCGAGGGCGTCCAGTGCCGCACCGCCAGCGCGATCCTCCACCTGTGCCATCGCGATCCCTACCCGCTCATGGACGAACGCGCGTTCCACTCGCTGGGCGTCGTGAAGCTCCCGTCGGATTGGGAGAGCTTCTGGCCGGACTACGTCGCGACCTGCCGCGATCTCGCGCAACGCGCCGGCGTGGACCTGCGGACCCTCGACCGCGCGTTGTGGGGCTTCGACAAGGCGCGCGGACAGGCCCGGTAGTCCGGCCTCTCGCACGCGACGCGACGCTCGCCGCCCGTCGGGCGGCGTCCTTCGCCGGGCAGACCTCGCGGCTTCGAGTCGAAGGATCGCCAGTTGGCGCATCACGCGACTATGCTCTTGTCGTGTCTCTCGCCCCCCCGTCTCGGATCACGGTCGCGTGGGCCCTGGTCGCGCTCGCGGGGGCGTCGGCCGTCGGTGCATGCGCGGCACGCTGCCCGAAGGCGACGACCTGCGTCCCCGTCGCGGGCCCATGCGGCGACGGGCACGGTGACCGGCGCGAGGTGGTGCTCCGCGCCGCGGTGGCGCCGGACTCGTGCGCGCGCCGACGGGTGCTGGAGGAGGCCCTCGCGGACCCGGACCCGCAGGTCCGCCTGCTGGCGGCGCTCGTCCTGATCGGCGACGAGCCGCCCGCCCCTGCGGCCGGCGCCGAGGACGGCGCCGCCCCGCGTCGTACGACGTCGGCGCTCCGTGAGCCCCCCGCGCGCACGCCCAACCCGACCGTACGCGCCGCGCGGCCGCTCACGGCGGCGGAACGACTCGTCGCCGACGACCCGTGGTTCGCGGGGACCCTGCTCCCCGCAGCCTGGATGGCGTCGGGCAGCGCGGACGACCGCGTTCGGACCATCGGCGTCCGCGCGCTCGAACGCCTGCCCCGTGATGAAGGACCGCTCGTCGAGCCCGGCCCCTCGCGATGACCGGCCCCACGCACTGCGTGTCGCGGAGCGGCGCGCTTCCCGAGTGGAGGCCAAAGGCTGCTCGAACCGGAACCGGGCGACTTACGACGGCGACCCGTCGGGCGATGAGGCCCTTCTCGCGGTCGCGACCGCCGCACCTTCACGGTGCTTCCGGACCGGCGAGCCGTTCCCCGCGAACGCGGGCCGGGCGAGCGAACGACCTTGCGAAACGCCCTCGCGCAACGCGGACGGGACCGTTCCGTGAGGCGCGACGTGGGCGGCCCGGGATCGCTCCGGAGGGGCCGCCGAACCGGTCGCGTTAGGATGACCGCATGGGCCTCGACCGATTCCGCGCGTGGATCCTCGACGGGCACAAGGGCGCCGCGGTGGAGGTGCCGTTCGATCCCGCCGACCGCTGGGGCACCCGTGCGCAGGCCCTCCGCCCGGGGCGGAGGGGGCACGCGGCGGCAGCCGAGATCGGCGGCGTGGCCTTCGAGAGCCACGTCGTCGCCCGGTCGTCGCGGCACTGGCTCCTCGTCCCCGCAACGGTGCTCGCGCGCGCGGGGGCGAAGGTCGGCGACGCCGTCGAAGTCCGGCTCGGACCGCAGGACGCCCCCGCGCGAGCGTCCGCGACACGGACGCGGCGCACGCCGCCGGAGTGAGCGGGGCCGGCGGCGGCGCCGCGCGGTCCGCCGCCTCGGGAAGATCGCGTCGGACGACGCTCGCGGCGAGAATGCGCGGCGTGATCGAGCCCCTCGCAACGACGCCGGGCCCTTGGCGCGACGACCGCGGGTGCGGCGTGAACGCGAGGCGCGGCGTCCAGCGTCCGACCGTCGCCGCGGTCCTCGCATGACCGCGCCGTCCCCGCTCCCCCCGCCGACGTCGCCGACGTCGCCGACGACGGGCGCGCCCGCCGGGTACTTCACCTACGTCGGGCTCGCCGCGGTGTCGTTCGTGCTCGCCGCCGCCCTCCGGCACCTGCTCGACCACAACGAGGCCGACGTCCTCGTCGCGGCGCTGCACGCCCGCGACCCGTCGTTCATCCCCGGCGACTGGTACCTCGACCTGCCGGTCCCCTACCGCGACCTCTACAACGTCGTCGCGGGCTCGCTCGCGAAGTCGATCGGGATCCTGCCCGCGGCCGTCGTGGGACGGCTGGTCGGGATCGCGTGCGTCAGCGCCGCCCTCGCGGCGCTCTTCCGGCGCCTTCGGGTCCACCCGGCGCTCGTGGCGCCGCTGCTCGTCCTCTACCAGCGCTACCGCTCCGTCGTCGCCGAGGAGTGGATCGTGGGCTCGTTCGAGACGAAGACGTTCGCGTACGCGGCCGTCCTCGGCGCCCTCTTGCTCGCGCATCGGCGCCGGTGGGTCGCGGCGGCGGGGCTCACGGGCCTCGCCGTCAGCTGCCACGTCCTCGTCGGCACGTACGCGGCCGGCACGCTCGTGCTCGCCCTGCTCTGGAGCCGCCGCGACCCGGTCGCGGACGCGTCGACGAACGGCCACCGGGCCTCGCGTACCCCCGCCGGATGGCTGCTCCCCGTGGTCGCGGGCCTCGTCGCGGCGACGCCGGGCCTCGTCTCGATCGCGCGCATGTTCCAGGCCGCCGCCGGCGTCGACCACCGCGCCGCGGGCGAGATCTACGTCCTGTTGCGCGTCCCGCACCACACGTACCCGCCGCACTGGGACACGCCGGGGTCGATCCTGCGCGGGGGGCTGTCGCTCGGGGTGCTCCTCGCGGGGCTCCGCTCCGGTCGCACGGCGACGACGCGGTTCGTCGCGCGGTACGCGCTGGCGTCGTCGGTGTTCGCGGCCGTGGGGCTGCTGGTGCTCGCGTGCGGTCGCGTGGACTTGCTGAAGGTCTACTGGTTCCGCTTCCCCGACGCGATGTGGCCGCTCGGCGCGACGCTCGTGGCCGGCGCGCTCGTCACGGAGCGCGTGCCGGGACCGCGGGGGCGGGCGCGCGTCGCGGCGGTGGCGGCGTCGTGTCTCGTGTGGGCGACGCTCGTGCCCGCGTTCGCGCGCGACGCGCGCGCGCTCGCGACGTCGACGCGGGCGGACCCCGTGTACCTGCGGACGATGCCGTCGGGCGTGCGGGCGGCGCTCCTGTGGGTCCGCGACCACGCGCCGGTCGACGCGACGGTGCTGGTCGACCCGTTCCTCTCGCGGACGCACCTCGCGACGGAGCGCGCGCAGGTGGTGAGCTTCAAGTGCGTCCCGCAGACCGATCGCGAGATCCTCGCGTGGGCGGCGCGGCTGGCGAACCTGGCCGGCGTCGCCGACCTGCGGACGGACGGCGGCGCGGCGCTCCGCCGCCTCGAGGCCGACGCCTACCGCCTGCCGGCCGCGACCGTCTCGCGCGCCGCGCGCGACTTCGGCGCGCGCTACTACGTCGCGGCCGCGGACCACGTGCTCCCCTATCCGGTCGCGTTCGAGGGCGGCGGCTTCCGCGTCTACGCGCTCGGCGGCGCGACCGGCGGTTGACGCCGCGCGGCGCGGGCGCGTCGCGAGAGGCGGAACGCGTAGAGCCGCAGGAGGTGGCGCAGGTACCGCAGCCGCTCGCGCACGCCGAGCTTGCTCTCGCCGTGGGCGCGGTCGGCGAAGTGGATGGGCACCTCGACGACGCGGCTCCCGACGCACTTCACCGACAGTTCGAGGCCGATCTTGTAGCCGACGGGGTCGAGCGGCGCCGCCGTCGCGAGCGTCGCGCGGGAGAGCGCGAAGAAGCCCGACATCGGGTCGGCGGCCGGCGTCAACGGGCGCGCGAGGCACGTGGCGACCCACGAGTTGAGCCGCCGCACGAGCCCCCAGCGCTCGTCCGTCGACGCGCCCTCGACCGCGCGGCTGCCGAACACGAGGTCGCCGCGGCCCTCGCGGACGGCCGCCACGAGCGTCGGGACCACCTCGGGCGGGTGCGAGAGGTCGGCGTCCATCACGACGAACGGGTCGCCGCGCGCCTCGCGGAACCCCGCGAGCACGGCCGTCGCGAGCCCGCGTTCGCCCCGCCGCACGACGAGCCGCACCGGGAACGTCGCCGCGAGCGCCGCGCACGCCGCCTCGGTCCCGTCGCGGCTGTCGTCGTCGACGACGACGCATTCCCACGCGAGGCCCGCGCGGGCCATCGCGTCGGCGAGCCGCGGCACGAGCAACGGCAGGTTCGCCGCCTCGCGATAGGTCGGCACGACGACCGAGACGAGCCCGCTCACGGCCGCGCCTCCGCGAGCGCGTCGCGCCACGTCCCGTCGATCACCGCGCGCACGAACGAGCCGGCGGGCGGCGGGGCCGTCTGCTCGGTGAGCGCACGGTGCCAGAGGTGGATGCACAGGCTCCGTGGCGTGAGGAAGCGCCGCACCGCGCCGGGCCTCGGGTCGAGCAGCGCGTCGGCGTCGCGGAGCCCCACGGGATAGAGGACGTCCTTCGGGACCGCGAGGCCCGTGAGCCCGCGGGCCTCCGCGTAGTGCGTGAAGGCGCCCGGGCCCGTCGTCCCCCAGCGCAGGTTCGCGATCCCGAAGCCGGGACGGAACCGGTAGCCGAGCGCGTACCGCACCCGTTGGCGCCACCGCGCCCAAGGGGGCACGAAACGCGGCGTCTCGAACATCGCGAGGAGGTCCCCGACGATCGCGTGGTCGGCCGGCAACCGCAGCACCGCGGTGTTCAGGCGTCGTTCGTCCTGACGCCCGAAGAGGAACGGCGTGTCGGGCAGCGGGCGCAGGCAGAGCACGTCGCAGTCGACCCAGAGGCCGAGCGACGCGCGCTGCAGCGCGTAGCGGAACCGGTTGGCCACGACCGTGAGCGCGCCGGCCGCGCGGTACGGGGCCATCGCGTCCGCGGGCACGACGTCGTCCGCGGCGCGCACCTCGACGCCCTCCGGGACGCCGTCCACCGGCCCGTAGGTCCAGAGCCGGACCGGGTGCCCCTGCGCGAGGAACGAGCGGAGGCAAGTGCGTTCGAGGGGGCCGAGCGCGGACCCGACCCACAACGAGTTGCACGTCGGGAGGGTCACGGGCGAGGGCATGGGCGGGTCCGACCCGGGACGCGCCCCGACGGGCGGCGAAACGTCCCGCGCGTGCGGCGATGGTGGCCGATGCTACCCCCGGCCCGCCCGGGACCTTGGTACCTTCCAAGGCCGCGTCCGCCGGAGCCCCCGCCTTGTCCCGAGCCTTCGTCGTCTCGTCGGTCGTCGTCGCCGTCCTCGCCGGCGTGCTGGTCTCGGTCGGTCCCGCGCGCGCGGGCGACCGCGACAAGCGCGGCGCGCTCCCCACCGCGCGCGTGGACTCGCTCCACAACTTCACGCTCGATGACCTGGACGGCAAGGCCCGCTCGCTCGTGGAGTGGAAGGACGCGAAGGCGATCGTGCTCGCGTGGACGGCGCCCGGGTGCCCGGTGTCGATGGTCTACGCGCCGCGGCTCGCGGCGATCGCGAAGGACCTCACGCCGCAGGGCGTCCGGTTCGTCGGCATGTCGAGCGACCACGAGATGTCGGTGGAGGAGCTCAAGGCGTTCGTGACGAAGGCGGGCTGGGACTTCCCGGTGCTGCGCGACGTCACGGGCGCGATCGCGCAGCGGGTCGGCGCGGCGACGACGACCGCCGTCGCGGTGCTCGACGCGAACTGGCGCATCCGGTACGTCGGGGCGGCGGACGACCAGTACGGCGTCGGGGGACGCAAGGCCCAGCCGTCGGCGAACTACCTGCTCGACGCCGTGTCGGCGGTCCTGGGGCATCGCGCGGTGGCGGTCGAGTCCACGGAGGCGCCGGGCTGCCCGCTGACGTTCGCGCCCGCCGCGGAGGCCCCGGCCGACGCGCCCACGTGGGCCGGCAAGGTCGCGTCGATCGTGCACAAGCGGTGCGTCGCGTGCCACGCCCCGGAGCAGGGCGCGCCGTTCCCGCTGCGCACCTACGACGACGTGAAGTCGCGCACCGCGACGATGCGCGCGGCCGTCGCCGACGGCCGGATGCCGCCCTGGCACGCGGCCGGCGAGAAGGGCACGTGGCTCAACGACCGTCGCCTCGACGTCGAGGAGAAGTCGGCGATCCTCGCGTGGATCGACGCCGGCGCGCCCCCGGGCGACCTCGAGAAGGCCCCGGCCCCGCCGGCGGTCCCGGCGAAGGACGCCTGGGACATCGGCACGCCGGACGCGGTCTACGAGTTCCCGACGGCGCAGGCCGTCCCCGCCGAGGGGGTCGTCCCCTATCGGTACGTCGAGCTCAAGACGTCGTTCCCCGAGGACCGTTGGGTGAAGGCGGTCGAGGTGCAGCCGGGCGCGCCCGACGTCGTGCACCACGTCCTCGTGGCGGCGGTGCCGGCGGGCCAGCGAGCCCGCCGCGGCGGCGCGTTCGCCCCCCATCTCGGGTTCTTCGCGGCGATGGTGCCGGGCGCGCGCGGGATCCGCTATCCGGACGGGATGGCGAAGCGTCTGCCCGCGGGGGCGACGCTCCTCTTCCAGATGCACTACACGCCGAACGGCATCGCGCAGGAGGACCGCACGAAGATCGGGCTGGTCTTCCAGAAGGAGCCGCCGACGAACGAGGTCTTCACGGCGGGCGCGTTCGCGCTCGACCTGCGGATCCCGCCGGGCGAGGCGAACTACAAGGCCGAGGGCTCCCTGCCCGTCCCGTTCGACGTGCGCGTGCTCGCCTTCATGCCGCACATGCACGTGCGCGGGACGTCCTTCCGGTACGCGTTCCGCTCCGTGAAGGGCGGGCCCGAGACGGTGATCTGCGACGTGCCGAAGTACGACTTCAACTGGCAGACCCCCTACCGTCTGGCGACGCCGATCAAGATCCCGCGCTTCTCGCTCCTGCACTGCACGGCGACCTTCGACAACTCCGCCAACAACCCCTACAACCCCGATCCCACCGCCACCGTCACCTGGGGCGACCAGACCTGGGACGAGATGATGATCGGCTACGTGGACTACGTGAAGGACTAGGTCGACGGCACGGGGAAGGCTCGCGTCGGCCCGCCCCCACGACGAGCGACCGTCCGGCGCGCTGGATGGAGCGACGATGAGTTCGAGCGACACGCCCGTTCTCGCCCGCGTCCCCGCGAGGCGCACGCGCCTTGCCGTCGGGGGACAACGCGCCCTGGGGCTGGCCCGGTCCGAGCCGGCCGTCGTGTTCCGTGGCACTGCTCCGCACAGTCCACGCGTCGCTCAGGCGCCTCGCGAACGCGATAGCCGACCCCGAGACCGCCGACTGGCTCCTCGCGCAACTCGATCTCGACGCGCGCGCTCGGCGCGCGCGAGGGCGCGCATCGCGGTGAGCAGGAGCGCCGCCCCCCACACGGCAGACTTCGCCTTTGAGTTCCGGTGCGTCCGGAAACCGACTGACGTCTGCACGACCTCCTCGTTTCCGGCCCCCTGGGTCGGCGTCCATCGCGGCGCAGCCTGGAGGGGTACCGCCCCGGCGGGGACGCAGAGCACACTCACGAACCCCGATGGTGCACACCACGGGGACGAAGGACACTAGGACAACAACGGGTAGAGGAGGCCGAGAGCATGGAGTTGGCGCGAGCGCTACTCGCAGTGGTCATGCTCGCGGTCGGTGCCGCGGCCGCCGCGCAGTTCATCGGGTCGACTCCCACGGCTGTGACCGCTGCGTTGCCCATGGACGACTCGGGCGCGCTGCGGGCCAGCGTGCCGCCGGCCGCGGTGTTAGCCGGCGCGTGCGAGCGGACGCCCCCACACGACGCTCGGATTATCGGAGCCGTAGCCGAGGAGGCCACCACCCCCGGCGAAACGAGACCAACGGAGGCAACGCTGCGCTCGCCACTGTTGCCCACGACGAGTCCCCTAGACGATGACGTGCTCGTTCGAATCCGACGCGCCGTCGGCGAACTGCGGACGTTCACCGACGACTTCGCGGTGGAGTTTGTGTACCTGAACGACGACGAGTACCGCGTTGTCCAGGAACAAGTCTTCGGTCAACGTCAGGACCTCTCGCCAACTCGGCCGTTGCCGCCGGACGTTCTTCCGAGTCGGGAGCCACAAGACGTGGACGCGTGGGCGCGGGAGCCTATCGATCTCACTGGCGTCGACGAGGCAGACGGAGATTCGTTCGCAGGCGCAGTCGCGCGGCTCCGCAGACGCGCAGTGCGTGAGTACAGGTTCGAGGTGGCACGGCTTCGACCGGCGTCGCTCCGCGAGTATGCAGGCCATCGAGACGAGCGGCGTCGGGCGTCGACCCGAGCCGATGCATCCGCGTTTGGCCGAGCGTTTGGCCTGTGGATTCAACGTCAGCAGGCCTGGGTGTTCGCGGAGGCCGACAGCGCCCAGGACGACTCAGAACTTGAGAGCATCGTCAGGTCGAATCCGCGGCGGCACTGGACGCTCGATCGCACCAAGGACTTGCAGGAGGTCTTCGACAACGCAATGCTGGACTCCTTTCCGGATGCGCATGTCCGCACCGAGTGACGTCGGAAGTCCCCGGGAGGCCACATGAGAATCCGGAGCGCATTCGTAGTCGTGCTGTCGCTGGCGGCCCTCGCGGCCGCCGTGCAGTTCTTCGTCTCGACGCCGCCTGCCGCACTCGATGTGTCGTCCACCGACGATGGCCGGGCGCAACCGGAGACCCTGTCGCCAGCGCCGATTCTCGCCGCGGCGCCGCGTCGTGAGCGTGACCACGGCGTTCCACTCGTTGGATCCGCACCGCTCGCCGACACGAAGGTGTTCTCCGATGCCGCCGTTCGCGACGCGCTCCGTGACTCGTGGAGTAAGGAGATGAGCCAGATTGCGATCTCCGACCTCGATGCGCCGATCTACCTACCCGAGCTCCGAGCGGATTTTGTCGACCCTGTGACGGAGAGAATTGACGCGGCCGCGGCGGTCCTCCGGAGCCTTGACGACGACCAGGCCATTCCGCTCGCCCGCCTGTCAGACGACGAGTACAGGGCTGCTCAAGCTGCGTCGAGTCGTGAGCTCGAAGTCGCCGGAGTTCTGCCTCGGCGCCCCCCTCTACCGGATCGCTATCCGGCAGGGATCGACAACTGGCTGCTGGAGCCGGTCGACGTACAGGGCTTCGTCGCCAGCGGTGCGCCCACATCCGACGATGAACCATGGCCGCGGGAACACATGGAAGGCTCCGCGGCGCTCCGCTCTGTGATCCAACGCCAACGTCGGGTTTCGGCACGTGGCTACTACTTTGAAGTCGCTAGGCTTCAACTGCAGTTGCTCCGCGAACTCGACGGACACCGTGAGAACCGCAGGCGTGTCGAGACGGTCGCCGATCTCCTCGAACTCTGCGCGGAGTATTCGTCCTGGATGAAGCGGTACGACTCTTGGATACGCGCAGACCAGGATTCGCCCGAAGACGCCCGCGAGCTCCATGAACTCGCGATCTCGATCCCGTCCCGCCGTTGGTTCCCACTCACGACTGAAGAGCGCGGCAAACTGCTCGAGGGGTTGCGAGACGATGATCTCGAATTCGCGGCCGAGTGATGAGGATCCACGGAAGTCGAGCGAGCGGAGAGAGAACATGAAGATCGGGAACGCAGTCGTCGTGCTGTCGCTGGCAGCCCTTGCGGCCGCCGCGCAGTTCGTCCGCTCGACGACGCCCGCCGTGCCCGACGCATCGTACGCGGACGCCGCCGCCGTTCCGCCCCCTCCGTCGCCCGCGCCGGTCCTCGCCGGCTTCACAGAACAGCGAGCGTCGCGCGACGCAGCACCGCGGCCGACGACGCCGGCCAAGAAAGATCCCGAGGTCACGTCGCAACAGCGCGCCGACGAGTTCTGCCTCGAGGATCGGACACCGCTCTGGGACACAACGACGCGTCGAATCGAGGAGATGGTGTCAACGCTCCGCCGATTCAAAGATGACGAGGCGATCAAGTACGTCGATCTAAGCGATGACGCCTACGAGATTGCGCGCACCAGAGCCGAGGCGCTCGTTGGAGGCGACCGCAGGGATGCATCTGCGCATCCGCTCCCGCCGCGAGGCCCAAGGTGCGTTGACGAGTGGGTCCCGGTTGGGGAGTCCCTCGCAGAGCGCTCCGCTCGCCGTAGGGGGTTGCTCGCTACCGGCGAGGACGGGACACCGGCGTCCGCGACGGACGTCGCTGCCATCGTCGAGGCCGAGCGACTACGAATTCAGCAAGAGCGACGCCGCGCGGCGCGCGAGTACAGGTTCGAAGTCACGCGCCTTCGATCGGACCTGCTGAGGGAGTACGCAGACTACCGCGACAGGAGACGGAGGTTGAGTACGTGGGACGACGTCTGCGAACTCGTGGAACTCGAGAGGAACTGGCAAGACCGGTGGGACAAGTGGTGCGGTGCTGAAGCCGACAGTCCCGAGGACCAACGAGAGGTTGAGGCTCTCGTGCGGACCATCCCCTCGCGGATCCTAGACGACACTGACCTCATTGCGAAGATCCCAAGCGCTGCAGGCGACGCAGATGCCGCGGATTGACGAGGGCGACGGCACGGGGTGCCGAGGAGACAGCATGCTGAAGAGGCACACGTCGTATGGCGGAGGGCGCTGCACCGGTTCGTGTCGCAGCACCGGCTATACGGACATGGTCGCCGCGGGTGTGTCACCCTCGGCCGCTATCCTCGTCCCGCCGGTCGGTTGCTCAACAGCGTAAGAACCCACTCCTTTCATTCCACAGTTTTCCCCTTTTCTCTCACGGGCTCCGCCCAGCGGCGTTTCCACAGACCCCGAGTTCCACCTTCCTCGGGGAAGTCCGCAGCCCATACCGACGTGACGGAGCCGGGTCGTGCAATCGCTGACGCTCGATGAAGCAGAGTACGTTCTGAGCGTCGTCGAGAGCGCGCTTGCGGCGGAGACCCCGCATCGACATAAGTCCGCGGCACTGCTCAAAGGGTACGACCTCGCGTTGATCAGTGCGGCCCTCAAGCTGCGCATCGCTCGGGAGTACTTGAGGTTCTCCGGCACGCCCGAGCTCAGGAGTCAGTGGGCGAGTGGTGTAGACCTGTACGCTCGCATTCCGATGCTTCTCATGGGCAACTTCGTCCGTGACTTCCATGTCGGCAAGGACGTCGTCGAGTGGGCGTTCCCGATCATGGATGGCGACACCCGGACGATGCCCGCAGCGTACGGCGCGATCGAGCACGAGGAGTCGTTCGCCCGGTTCTGCGAGTCGCTCGACCCCGACAGCCCGCGATTCTGGCAGGCCGTCTATGCGAGGATCGGGCTGCGACACAGGGACGACTCCCCGCAGGGGAACGAGGGTCGGCGACGGCCGGGCGTCTAGGTGCCGCCACTGGGAGGCGCTCGCCGGCCGGCATGTCCCCGCCGTGCGAGCAATCCGTGCGAGCAGCCCCGACCGGCGAGCGTAAGTCGTTGCTGCTACTTACGCGGTCTGGCGCCTGCGCGATCCGCATCGTGCACGAGCGTTGCGACCCGCCCGTCGATGACCGACCTCCGTTGGCGGACCGTCCGGCTGGCGCTTGGCGGCGATGGGATCGGAAGGTGTGTACAACCCGATGCGGCGTGCTACTTCATGGGCCGGGAGCTTGGACGGACGACGCTCCGAGGAGACCGTGGGTATGGGGATCGCGAAGAAGATCGTTCTCGTGGCCGCGATGATCACGGCCCTGGGGCTTCCCGCGCTGGGGCTCGACGCGGGGCCGCAGCCCGCGCCGCCCCAGGTTCCGCCGGAGGTCGCGTGGGAGGAACGCCTCGAGCAGCAGATCACGAGGATCGAGATGGAGCTCACCGCACTCGACCGGAAGAAGCCGAAGATCGCGTCGAAACTCCTCGAGCGTGTGCAGGCGGCGAACGCGAGGATCGTCGAGCTCGAGAAGGCCGCGAAGCTCGAGGAGGGGACGATTCGCGGGCGTACCGCGCTCTCGGACCTCACGTCCGACATCGCCGCCATGCACACGCGCATCAAGGCACTGATCGACCCGCGGAAGCCGAAGCCCAAGCACCAGCCGCCGCCCCCGCCCACGAGCGCACCCGAGCCGGCTACGCCGGCCCCGAAGCCGAAGTCCGACCCGACCGCCGGCTGGCCCGCGACGCTTCGCTTCCCGGCGAAGGCCAAGGTGGTCTACCAGGAGACCGGCGAATGGTTCCTGTCGAAGAACCGACGCAGCGGCCTCGGCAACGACTTCCTGATGGACGGGTACGCCGGCGTCATCAGTTTCTCGCTCAGTTCTGCGGGGTTGAAGCGCGAGATCGCGTCCGCGGACGTCCGCGTGGTGATCACCCAGCGTCCCCCGTTCTCGGACGACGATCAGACGTACTGGGTGTACGAGGTGACGTGGTCGTCCGAGATCTCGCGCGCGGGCGTGTTCGGCAACGACTCCCTCAAGCACTTCACGCGGTTCGCGGAGGTCTCGGCGCCCGGCCCGATCGAGTGGATCTCGAAGCCGAAGGAGGTCACCCTGTCGCTCCCGGTCACCGCGCACGTCCTGGCCGTTCGCCTCAAGTCCGGGGAGGAGATCAAGTTCGAGGCGCCGGAGTACCGACGCAAACGTTAGGGCGTCAACGGCCGGGCACGGTCGAACCGAGCACGCGAGCCCGCGGCGGCCGGCGGGCCTCGCGTTGGCGGACCCGGGATGCGGCGGTCGGACCGGGAGCGAACGGCGCGACCGAGGACGGCGCGATGTGAGGGACGCGTGAGGACGGCTCGCGGCGGCGGAGGGCCGCGGAGGGCGCGGAGGAGAGGAGTCGGTGCGTCCGGAGGGCCCCGGGGCTAGAACAGCAGCACCTGGGTTGGTGGTGATCTCCGACGAAGGCGGTGCGAGATGGCCCGTGACCTCCCCCACGACGCCGGGGCGCCCGGCGCGCGCGCCCCCGACGGCGGCGGCGCGTTCGCGATCATCGCCCTGTGCGTCGGCGCGTGCGTCGTGTACGGGGTGCTGCACGACCAGGTGACGGCGCGGATCGCGATCGAGCACTTCACCGTGCTGCACCCGACGATCGTGGACAGCACCGACCCGACCGTCCTCGCGCTGCTGTGGGGCGTGATCGCGACGTGGTGGGTCGGGTTGTTCGGCGGCGTCCTCCTCGCGCTCGCCGCGCGCGCGGGCGCGTGGCCGAAGCGGAGCGCCGCGTCGTTGATGAAGCCCGTGGCGCTCGCGCTGGTGCTCACCGCGTCGTGCGCGGCGATCGGCGGGTTCGTCGGCCGCGCGCTCGCGGGGAACGGGCACCTCGCCCTCCTCGAGCCGATCAAGTCCAGGATCCCCGCCGAGCGCCACCTCGACGTGTTGACGGTGATCGTGGTGCACAACGTGAGCTACGTCGTGGGGACCGTCGCGTTCGTCGTGCTCGCGGTCACCGTCTGGGGGGCGCGCCGCCGGACGAAGTCGGCTGCGGCCGCCCCCGCCGCGTAGCGAACGCATCCGCGGGAACGCGACCGGCCGCGGACCCGGAGGCCCGCGGCCGGTCGAGCGAACGGAACCGCGGTTCAGCGGCGGCCGTGACGGTGGCCGGCGTGGCCCTTCGGGGCGATGAGCACGCCCTCGACCAGCTTGACGAGCTTGGCCTCGTCGAAGGTCTTGCCGTGGGCCTTGGCCTTCTCGGCGAGCTTCGCCTTCTGCTCGGCGGACAGGGCGCCGACGAAGCGCGAGGCCGACGGCTCGACGGCCTTCAGCGCGCCCTCGATCGCGGCCTTGATCTGCTCGCGGGCGGCCTTGCGGGCCTCGGGGGTCTTCTCGCCCTGTCGCGCGGCGGCGACGATCGACTGGATCTTCGCCTTGAGGTCGTCGCGGACCGTCGAGGCGGCCTCGCGCGAGGTCTTCAGCGCGGCCTTCTGCTCCTCGGTGAGGTCGAGGGCCTTCATCACCTTGTGGGCGCGGTGGCGGAACTTCGCGAGGCGACGGGCGCCGGGACCGCGCCGGGCCAGGCCATCGCGACCGGCGCCGTCGCGTTCGGCGACGGGACGGCGGCCGGCACCCTGGCCCGGGCCGGCGAGGGCCAGGGCGGGGGCGGCGACGAGCGCGGCGAGACCGAGGACGACGGGAACGATGCGGTTCATCGGGAACTCCTTGGGGGGGACGTGGCTTTCAACCCCCCCGCTGGGGCGCGGGTTGCGCCCCCCGAAAACGGACCCGGGGGTTCCCGGCGCCCCCTGGGTAGACTCTCGGGCCTCTGACGGGAGTCGTCCATGCGTCGTACCCTGCCGGGAGCGTTCTTCGCTTCCCTCGCCGCGCTGCTCGCGTTCGCGTTCGCCACGTTCGTCGCCCCGCGGGTCGCGCGCGCCGACGACGACCTCCTCGAGGTGCCGGACGTCGCGGGCAAGCCCCTCGCGGACGCCCAGGCCGCGCTCTCGGCCGCCGGGTTCGTCGTCGCCACGGTCGAGGTGGACGGCGTGCCCGAGGACACCGTCGCGGCGCAGGCCCCCGCGTCGACGTCGCTCCTGCCCCGCGGCGGGACCGTCGTGATCGACGTGCGCAAGAAGGGCACGCCGGGGACGGCGCCGAAGGTGACGGGCATGACGACGGTCGAGGCCTCGAACGGCTTCGGCTCGCTCTACGACCTCGAGTTCCAGCCCGTGCCCGGCGGCGCCGCCGACCGCGGCCGTATCGTCGGCCAGACGCCCACCATGGGCGCCCCGCTCGCGCTGCGCGGGCGGCTCACGCTGTCCTTCGTGCCCGACCCGGCGCTGCCCCCCACGTCGAGCGTGCCGCCGGTCACCCAGATGCCGCCGGCCGACGCGATGCAGGCCGTCGCCTCGGCGGGCCTGCACGCGCGGGTCGCCAAGGTCGCGTTGCCGGGCGTCCCCGAGGGCCTCGTCGTCGGTCAGGTGCCGATGCCGGGCACCGAGATGCCGCGCTACGGCACCGTCGTCGTCGTGGTGTCGGCGGCGAGCGACGCTCCCGCGGGCGGCGAGGTCGGCGCCGCCGTCGTCGCGGTCCCGAACCTGCTCGGGCTCACGGAGTCGGCCGCGCGCGCCGCGCTCGAGGGCGCCAACCTCGACCTCGAGGTCGCGTGGGTGGACGGCCCGCCGGCCGACGCCTTCCTCGTCCGCGCGCAGATGCCCGAGGCGGGCGCGTCGGCCGAGACGGGCTCCGCGGTGAAGGTCGAGATCGTCAAGTACGCGCCGCCCGAGCCGGTGGCCCCCGACGCGCCCCCGACGAAGGTGTCGTGCCCCGAGCTCGTGGGCCTCACGCAGGGCCAGGCCGAGGCGCTCCTCGCCTCGCTCGGTCTCGTCGGCAACCCGATCCTCGAGGCCACGAACGACGTGCCGCCGCTGCGCGTGTTCGCGCAGCAGGTGATCCCGGGCACGATGCTCGACGTCGGCACGCAGCTCGCCTTCCGCGTCGCGAAGCCCCTGCCGCCGCCGACGGTCACGCCGGTCCCCAACTTCTTCAACCGCACGAAGGGCGACGCGCTGGTCCTGGCGGCGCAGGCCGGCCTCTCGATCTCGATCGTCGAGGTCGTGACGCCGTCGCACCCGCCCCATCGCGTCTACAGCCAGAACATCCCGGCGTTCAGCAACGTGCCGATGGGCACCGTCGTCACGGTGAAGCTCGCGCGTCCGCCGGCGGGCCCGGCGCTCGTCGCGGTCCCGGAGCTCGACGGGCTGTTCCCGGCGCAGGCGATGGCCAAGCTCGCGGCCGTCGGCCTCGCGGGCAACGGCGTCGAGGTCGTCACGAACGGCCACCCGCCGTTCAAGGTCTACAGCCAGTCGCCCAACGCCGGGATCCCGTGGCCCGTCGGCGCGACCGTCTCGTTCAAGATCGCCAAGCCGCCGGTCGTCCAGAAGATCGTCCCCCCGCTGATCGGCCTCACGAAGGCCCAGGCGATCGCCGCGGTGGTGGGCGCCGGCCTGCAGGCCAACCCGATCGACGTCGTCGCCCCGGGCAAGCCGGTCGGCAAGGTGTACGACCAGTCGCAGCCGCCGGGCACCCCGCTGCCGCCCGGCTCCGTGGTGGCCTTCAAGATCAGCAAGCCGCTGCTCGTCGCGGTCCCGCCGGTCGTCGGCAAGACGACCGCGCAGGCCATCGCCATCCTGCAGGGCGCGGGCCTCAACGTCGACGTGAAGATCGTCGCCGCGTTCGGGAAGCCGCCGGGCATCGTGTTCGACCAGAACCCGAACGCGGGCGCCTCGGTCATGCCGAACACGAGCGTCGAGATCCGGGTCCCGCCGGGCTTCGGGCCGCAGGTGCTCGTCCCCGACCTCACGAACTTCACGAAGGCGGCGGCGATCGCCGCGCTCAACGCGAAGGGCCTGCAGCACACGATCGTCGAGGTCGTCGCGCTCGCGCCGAGCTGGGGCAAGGTCGTCAGCCAGACCCCCGTCGGCGGCCAGAGCGTCGCGGCCGGCGCGAACATCATCCTGCGCATCGGCAAGGGGTTCGTCGGGCCGGTGAACGTGATGGTCCCCAACGTCGTCGGCATGACGCAGGCCGCCGCGAAGGCCGCGCTCGAGTCGAAGGGCTTCGTCGTCGACGTCGACCTCGTCGCGTCGCTCAACCCCGTCGGCAAGGTCTTCGACCAGGCGCCGAACGTCGGGATCTTCCGGCCCGCGGGCTCGACGGTGCAGATCCGCGTCGCGACGCCGCTCGTGCCGCAGATGGTCATGGTGCCGATCCTGGTCGGCAAGACGCCCGCCCAGGCGCAGGCCGCGCTGCTCGCGGTCGGCCTCGGGTCGAGCGGCAGCGCGTTCATCAACCTGGGACGGCCCCACGGGCTCGTCTACTGGCAGATGCAGGCCGCCGGCTCGATGGTCCAGAAGGGCACCATCGTGAAGTGGCGCTGGAACCCCTGACCCGGCGTCCACCGGGCCTACCGAGTCCCTTGGTCGACGCTTCACGATCCGGAGCGACCCTGCCGCCGTGAGCCTCCTCCCGCGCGTCCGTGCCGCCGCCGTCGTCGTCGTGCTCGCCGCGCTCGCGGCGCCCGCCTCCGGGGCGCCGCGGGAGGAGCGCGACCTCGCGACCCTGCGGGCCACGCTCGAGAAGCACGCGAAGGACCCCTATGAGCAGCGCGCGCGCACCGGCGCGCTGCGGTCGATCGGCCGGCTCGGCGGCCCGGCCGCCGCCGAGGTCGTCTGCGGCGTCCTCGCGGACCCGTTCGTCCACGTGCGCGACCACGCGGTGTCGGCGCTCATCGACCTCCTCGAGGGGCCGCAGGCCGACGCGACCCGCGCGTGGCTCGTCGCGGGCCCGCTCGTCGACCGCACGTCGCCCGAGGTCCGTCGCGGGGTCGCGACGGCGCTCGGCGTCCGCGGCGGTCCGGCCGCCGCCGCCCCGCTCGCCGCCGCGGCGGCCAAGGAGGGCGACCCGACGGTCCTGTCGGCGATCGCGCGCGCGCTCGAGCGCGTCGGCGACGCCGCGAGCGCCACCGTGCTCCTCCCGGCGGCGGGCGCGCGCGACGTCGCCGCGGCCGGCGCCGTGCTGAGCACCCTCGGCCAGCTCTCGAAGGACGCGACCGTCGTCGCGGCGCTCGAGGCGGGCCTCGCGCGCAAGGAGCCCCTCTCCCGGGCCGGCGCCGTCGACGGCCTGGCCGCCGCCGCCCCGGCCGTGCTCGTCGCGCGGGTGGACGGCCTCGTCGCCGACAAGGCCGTCGAGCCCCGCATCGCGCTGGCCGACGCGCTCGTGCGCCTCGCCGAGGGCGACACGCGCGCCGCGGCCATGGCGCTCTTCGCCCGCCTCGTCGAGGACCCGTCCTGGCGGGTCCGGGCGGCCTGCTACGAGGCGGGCCTCGCGTTGTGGGACAAGGCCCTCGTCCCCCTGCTCGTCGAGCGGTTGCGCCGCGAGAGCGGCCGGATGGTCGGCGACGTCGTCCGCGCGCTCGAGACGCTCACCGGCGAGGCCGTCGGCCGCGACCCCGACCTCTGGGCCGCGTGGTGGAGCACCAAGGGCCCCGACCTCGCGCTCGGCGCGCGGCCCGCGCCGGACCGGTTCGGCCGCTTCCGCCGCGCGGCCCGCCCGCCGGCGGCCGCCGACGCCGACGACCGCCGCACCGCCGCGTTCTACCGCCTCCCGGTGCAGTCCACGCAGCTGGCCTTCCTCTTCGACTATTCCGGCTCGATGCGCGACGCGGGCCGCGCGGGCGCCAAGGGCTCGAAGGCCGACGCCGCCCGCGCCGAGTTCACGCAGGTCGCCGCCGCGCTCGGCAAGGGCACCGTCTACGACCTCTTCATCCACCGCTACCCCGGCGAGTACCCGCCGGCGCCGAAGCTGACGCGCGCCCTCGGCACGCTCGCGCCCGCCGGCCCCGCCTCGGCCCGCAAGGCGTCGGAGTGGCTCGGCAAGGAGGTCCCGCGCGGCTTCGGCGCCTTCTACGACGGTCTCGTCGCGGTCGCGGCCGAGGAGGTGGACACGATCGTGCTGCTCTCCGACGGCGTCCCGTCGATGGGCACGTACGACCGCGGGTTCCGCCTGATCGACGAGTTCGTGCGCGCCAACCGCTTCCGCCGGGTCGCCGTCGACACCGTGCTCGTGGGCACCAAGGGGGCCGACCGCGAGTTCATGACCGACCTCGCGGACGCGACCGGCGGGCGGTTCATGGACGCCGGGTCCTGAGGGAGCAGCCAGGGTTCGGGACGGCGCGGCCCGCCGGCTTCCGCCCGGGAGGCCCCCCCCGCTTGGGCCCCCCGGGTCCCCGTGGTAGGTTCCCGCCTCCGCCCGACCCACGCCGGGCCCGCTCTTCGGACGCCCCATGCGCAAGACCCCGCTCAACGCCGCGCACGTCGAGGCCAAGGCCCGACTCGTCGACTTCCACGGTTGGGAGATGCCCGTCCAGTACCAGGGCATCCTCGAGGAGGTGAAGCAGGTCCGCGCGCACGCGGGCATCTTCGACCTCTGCCACATGGGCCGGCTGGTGATCACGGGCCCGGACCGCGAGGCCCTGGTCGAGCGCGTGTTCAGCTCGAACCTCGGGAAGATGAAGCTCGGCAAGGCCAAGTACGGCTTCCTGCTGAACGAGCAGGGCTTCCCGAACGACGACGTGATCGTGTACCGCGGCGCCGACGTCGTGCACATCGTCATCAACGCCGGCAACCGCGACCGCGACGACGCCTGGGTGCGCGAGCAGTGCGCGACGCGCCGCTACCGCGCGACGGTCGCCAACGTCAGCGACGAGCAGGCCATGATCGCGATCCAGGGCCGCGACTCGGAGGCCACCCTCCAGCCGCTGTGCTCGGCCGACCTCTCGCAGCTCGGCTACTACGCGTTCACCGAGGCGAAGGTGCTCGGCCTCCCGATGCTCATCGCCCGCACCGGGTACACCGGCGAGGACGGCTTCGAGCTGTTCCCGGCGAAGGACGACGGCCGCCGCCTGTGGGACGCGCTCCTCGGCTCCGGCAAGCCCTTCGGCGTCTGCCCCATCGGCCTCGGCGCGCGCGATGCGCTGCGGCTCGAGGCGGGCATGCCGCTCTACGGCAACGAGATCGAGCTCGACATCAACCCGCTCGAGGCCGGCCTCGACTTCGGCCTCGACCTCACGAAGGACGACACGATCGGCATCCCGGCGCTGCGCGCGATCAAGGCCAAGGGCCTGTCCCGCAAGCTGGTGTCGTTCGTCGCGCACTCCGGCCGCGTCCCGCGGCACGGCTACGAGCTCTTCGACGGCGCGACCAAGCTGGGCACGATCGCCAGCGGCGCCGCCAGCCCGACGGTCGGCAAGAACATCGGCACGGGCTTCGTGCCGATGTCCCACACCCCCGTCGGCACGAAGTTCGAGATGGACGTCCGCGGCTCGCGCCAGCCGGTCGAGGTCGTCCAGGGTCCCTTCTACAAGCGCGCCCGCTAGGGCGTCCCCGGAGCCGCCGTCATGGCCAACCGTCCCGCCAACGTCCGCTACACCAAGACCCACGAGTGGGTCCGCCTCGAGGGGACGACCGCCGTCGTCGGGATCACCGACTTCGCGGTCGAGCACCTCGGCGAGCTCGTCTTCGTCGACCTCCCGGCCAAGGGCAAGAAGGTCGGCAAGGGCGAGACGCTGGCCGAGGTCGAGTCCGTCAAGGCCGTCGGCGAGGTCTACGCGCCGCTCGCCGGCGAGGTCCTCGAGGTCAACGCGGGCCTCGCGAACGACCAGTCCCCGCTCGCGAAGGACCCCTTCGCGAAGGGCTGGCTCGCCAAGCTCAAGGTCGCCGCGGGCACGAAGCTCGACGACCTGATGGACCTGGCCGCCTACCAGAAGCACCTCGACGCCGGCGGCAACTAGGCCCCGGCGAGCGCTGGCTCGGACCCTTGGGGCCCGGGAGGGGACACCGTGCGTCAGAAGCTGTTCACGATCCCGATCTTCGGCGGGATCGACATCTACACGTACGGGACGTTGATCGTCGTCGGCTTCCTCGTCGGCGCCTGGTGGACCCGGCGCGCGGCGCAGAAGCGCCTCGGCATCGACCCCGAGCGGACGTTCAACGTCGGCTTCGCCATCCTCTTCCTGGGCCTGCTCGGCGCGCGGCTGGCGTACGCGATCGCCCACTACGACGAGTTCACCCGCACGCCGCTGAAGCTGCTGAAGATCTGGGAGGGCGGCCTCCTGCTGTTCGGCGGCGTCACGATGGTGCTCGCGTGGCTGGCGTGGTGGCTGCCGAAGGAGACCGAGCTCAAGGGCTTCGCGTTCCTCGACGTGCTGGTGCGCGGGGCCTGCCTCGCGCTGGCGGTCGGGTGGATGGCGCCGCTCCTCGCGGGCGACGACTTCGGCAAGGTGACGACGGCCCCCTGGGGCATCCCGGTGGCCAAGCTGTTCGAGGACGGCACGCCCGTCGTGGCGTGGGCGAGCAGCCCGGCCAACGACGCCGCGTTGCGGAAGATCCACCCGACGCAGATCTACGAGGCGGTGTTCGCCCTCGGGCTGTTCTTCGTGCTCGGGTTCGTCGGGAAGCGGGCGAAGGCCACGGGCCGGGTGACGGCGCTGTTCCTGATGCTCTACGCCGTGGGCCGCGCGGCCCTCGACGTGTTCCGCGGCGACGCGGGCCCCGCCCCGCGCATCGCCGACCGCGGGTTCGTGATCGCGGACACGCTCTCGTGGACGCAGTTCCTCGCGATCCCGATCTTCTTCGCGGGCGTCGCGATCTGGCTGATCCGCAAGCCCTCCGACACCCGCTCGACCTGATCCGCGCTCCGCTCGCGACCACCGGGCCTCGCGTACCCCCGGGTCGAATCCGCCAATAGACGCCGGTCGTTGATTGGCGGATCCGCCAAACGCGCCATTTAGTGCCGGACACCGTTTGGCGCGTTTGCCGACCGTCCCCCCGGTCGAATCCGCCAATAGATGCCGGTCGTTTATTGGCGGATCCGCCGATAGACGCCGGTCGATTATTGGCGGATCGCCGGCGGACGTTGCCCGCTTCGCCGACCCGCCGGCCGACGGTCCAACGCGCCATTGGGTGCCGGACACCGTTTGGCGCGTTTGCCGACCATCCCCCCGGTCCGATCCGCCAATCGATGCCGGTCGTCTATTGGCGGATCCGCCAATAGATGCCGGTCGTTTATTGGCGGATCGCCGCTGCAGGGGTGACGGCGGCGACCGGGCCTCGCGGTCCTGGGAGGGGGATGCGGCCGGGGATGGGGCGGCGGCGCACGGGCGTCAGCGCTCGTAGCCGAGGACGGGCGCGAGCCGCGACTCGGCGTCGGCGACCGTGATGCCCTTGCGCCGGGCGTAGTCGAGGACCTGGTCGCGGCCGACGCGGCCCACCGCGAAGTAGCGCGCCTCGGGGTGCGCGAAGTAGAGCCCGCAGACCGACGCGCCGGGCCACATCGCGTCCGTCTCGGTCAGCCGCGCGCCGGTGCGCGCCTCGGCGTCGAGGAGGCGGAAGATCGTGCGCTTCTCGGTGTGGTCGGGCTGCGCGGGGTAGCCCGGCGCGGGGCGGATGCCGCGGTACCGCTCGCGGAGGAGGTCGTCGAGGGCGGCGCTCTCGGTCGCGCCGTACCCCCACGCCTCGCGCACGAGCCGGTGGAGGCGTTCGGCGAACGCCTCGGCGAGCCGGTCGGCGAGCGCCTTCGCGAGGAGGGCCTGGTAGTCGTCGTGCGCGGCCTCGGCGGCCGCGACGATCGCGTCGAGGCCGTGGCCCGTCGTCACGACGAAGGCGCCGATATGGTCGCCCCCGCCCGCGGCGCCGTGCGGCGCCACGAAGTCGGCGAGCGCGAGGCACGGGGCCGACGCGTCGCGGACGCCCTGCTGGCGCAGCGTGTGGAAGACGGCCGCGAGCCCGCCGCCCCCGTACACCTCGATGTCCTCGCCGACGCTCGCCGCGGGGAAGATGCCGGCCACGCCGCGCGCGACGAGTTGGCCCTCGCGGACGATGCGGTCGAGGAGCGCGCGGGCGTCGTCGTAGAGCCGCCGCGCCTGCGCGCCGAGGCGCCCGTCGGACAGGATCGACGGGTAGCGGCCGTTGAGCTCCCAGGCCTGGAAGAACGGCGTCCAGTCGATCCACGGCACGAGGTCGGCGAGCGGGAACGGGTCGAACGCGCGCACGCCGGTGAACGCCGGCGTCTCGCGCGGTACGGCGGCCCAGTCGCTGCGCAGGGCGCGGGCCCGCGCCTCGGCGAGCGGGACGATGCGGCCGGTGGCCTCGCGCGCGCGGTGCTCGCCGCGCAGCCGCTCCTGGTCGGCGCGGACGCGCTCGACGTACGCCGCCCGGTCGGCCGGCGACGGCGCGGTCAGCGCCGACACCACCTCGACGGCCCGCGACGCGTCCGGGACGTGGACGACCGCGCCCGGGCGCGCCGGGGCGATCCGCACCGCGGTGTGGACCGCGCTCGTCGTCGCCCCGCCGATCAGCAGCGGCAGGTCGAGCCCGCGGGCCGCGAGGGCCTCCGCGACCCGCACCATCTCCTCGAGCGACGGCGTGATGAGCCCCGAGAGGCCCACGACGTCGGCCTTGCCGGCCACGGCGCGCTCGAGGATCTTCTCGGTCCCGACCATGACGCCGAGGTCCTCGACGTCGAAGCCGTTGCAGGCGAGCACGACGCCGACGATGCCCTTGCCGATGTCGTGCACGTCGCCCTTGACCGTCGCGAGCAGCACCTTCGTCCGCGCGACCGCGGGCCCGGCCCGCTGCGCGGCCTCGATGTACGGGGTCAGCTGCGCGACGGCCTTCTTCATCACGCGCGCGCTGCGGACCACCTGCGGCAGGAACATCTTGCCCGCGCCGAACAGGTCGCCGACGACGCGCATGCCGTCCATCAGCGGGCCCTCGATCACGTCGAGCGGCCGCGCGGACGCCTGCCGCGCCTCCTCGACGTCCGTCGCCACGAAGTCGTCGACGCCGTGGACGAGCGCATGGGCGAGGCGCTCCCCCACCGGCAGCGACCGCCAGGCCGCCGGGCCCGCGCGCTCGCGCTCGGGGGCCGTCGCGCCGCGCGCGAACGTGAGCAGGCGCTCCGTGGCGTCGGGGCGGCGGGCGAGGAGCACATCCTCGACCAGCTCCTTCAGGTCCGCGGGGATGTCGGCGTAGACCGCGAGCGCGCCCGCGTTGATGATCGCCATGTCGAGCCCCGCGCGGATCGCGTGGTGCAGGAACACGGAGTGCATCGCCTCGCGGACCGTGCGGTTGCCGCGGAACGCGAACGACACGTTGCTGATGCCGCCGCTCGTCTTGGCGCCGGGGAGCGTCGCCTTGATCTCGCGCACGGCCTCGATGAACTCGAGCGCGTACCGGTCGTGCTCGGGGAGGCCCGTCGCGACCGCGAGCACGTTCGGGTCGAGGATCACGTCGCCGGGCGCCCAGCCCGCGCGGTCGACGAGCAGGCGGTAGGCGCGCGTCGCGATCTCGACCTTGCGCGCGCGGTCGGCCGCCTGCCCGCGCTCGTCGAAGCCCATCACGACCGCGCATGCCCCGAGCCGGCGCACCCGCTCGGCCCGCGCGAGGAACGCGACCTCGCCGTCCTTCAGCGACAGCGAGTTGACGACGGAGCGGCCCTGGCAGCACTTGAGCCCCGCGTCGAGCACGCGCTCGTCGCTGCTGTCGATCATCACGGGCACGCGCGCGACGGCCGGGTCGGCCGCGATCAGCCGCAGGAACCGCGTCATCGTGGCCGGGCCGTCGAGCAGCGCCTCGTCGAGGCAGACGTCGAGGAGGTTGGCCCCGGCCTCGACCTGCTGCTTCGCGACCGCGACGGCGCCCTCGAGGTCGCCCGAGCGCACGAGCGCCGCGAACTTCGGCGACCCGGCCACGTTGGTGCGCTCGCCGACGACGCAGAAGAACCCGTTCGGCTCGAGCCGCGTCGGCTCGAGGCCCGAGAGGTGCGTGGTGAGCGGGTCGCGCACCGCGCGGACCGGGCGCGGCGGCAGGCCCTTCACGGCCGCCGCGATCGCGACGACGTGCGCCGGCGTCGTGCCGCAGCAGCCGCCGACGACGTTGACCTTGCCGCGCCGCGCGAGGTCGCCGAGCACCTCGGCCATCGTCTCGGGGGTCTCGCGGTAGGCGCCCATGGCGTCCGGCAGGCCCGCGTTCGGGTAGCAGAGCACCGCGGTGTCGGCGAGGCGCGCGAGGTCCTCGACGTGGGGCCGGATGGCCTCGGCCCCGAGCGCGCAGTTCACGCCGACGGCGTCGGCGCGGGCGTGCGCGATGCTCACCCAGGCCGCCTCGACCGTCTGGCCCGAGAGCGTGCGGCCCGACGCGTCGGGGATCGTCAGCGAGACGAACAGCGGCGGCCGGACCGCGAGGCCAGCCGTCACTTCGTCGATCGCGTAGAGCGCGGCCTTCAGGTTGAGCGTGTCGAAGGCCGTCTCGGGGAGCAGCACGTCGACGCCGCCCTCGAGCAGCGCCCGCGCCTGCTCCGCGTAGGCCGCGACGAGGCCGTCGAAGTCGACGGCCCGCGCGCCCGGGTCGGCGACGTCCGGCGAGATCGACGCGGCGCGGTTCGTGGGCCCCATCGAACCCGCGACGAAACACGGCCGCCCCGTGGCGGCCGTCACCGCGTCCGCGGCGCGGCGCGCGAGCCGTGCGGCCTCGCGGTTGAGCTCGGGGACGAGCGCCTCGAGCCCGTACTCGGCCTGCGAGATGCGGTTGGCGTTGAACGTGCACGTCTCGACGACGTCGGCGCCGGCCTCGAGGTAGGCCCGGTGGATCGCCTCGATCGCGGCGGGCTGCGTCAGCACGAGCACGTCCGAGTTGCCGCGCAGGTCGTGCGGGTGCGCCGCGAACCGCGCGCCGCGCCACGCGGCCTCCGGCAGCGCCAGCGCCTGGATCTGCGTCCCCATGGCGCCGTCGAGCACGACGATCCGCTCCGCGAGGAGGCGGCGCAGGGTGGCGGCGCGGTCGGCGCAGGCGGCGGGCCAGGCGACGGTCACGGGCGGACCTCCTCGGCGACGCCCGCCGTCGGGTGCACGGCGCGCAGCGGCGCGAGGAACCGCTCCGCGGCGTCCACGCGTCCGAACGGCAGGCTCAGCTGCCAGCCGCGCACGCGGTCGGCGACCGCGAGCGCCATCTCGACGGCGAGGTCGTTCCCGACCCGCCGCTGGCTCTCCGCGTCGCCCGCGGCCGACAGGCGCGCGAGCACGCCGTCGGGCACCGTCACGCCGGGCACCTCGGTGGCGAGGAACTCGGCGTTGCGCACGCTCTGGAGCGGCCAGATGCCCGCGAGCACCGGGATCGGCAGCGGGCCGAGCCGGTCGAGGAAGCGGAAGAGCGCGTCCGGGTCGAACACCGGCTGCGTGATGGCGTACTCGGCGCCCGCGTCCACCTTCCAGCGGAACCGCTCGATCTCGCGGTCGAGGTCGACGGCCGTCGGGTTGAGCCCGACGCCCACGACGAACCCCGTCGACGGCCCCGTCGGGTTGCCCGCCAGGTCGAGCCCGCGGTTGAGCCGCGTCGCGACGTTCGTGAGCCCGATCGCGTCCACGTCGAACACGGCGGTCGCGTCCGGGTAGTCGCCGAGGATCGGCGGGTCGCCCGTGATGAGCAGCACGTCGCGGATCCCGAGCGCGCTGGCCGCGAGGAGGTCGGCCTGCAGGCCCAGGAGGTTGCGGTCGCGGCAGCAGACGTGCAGCACCGCCTCGACGCCGGTGGTCTCCTGGATGCGCACGGCCACCGCCAGCGGGCTCATCTTGGCCGCCGCGCGCGCGCCGTCGGGCAGGTTGATCGCGGTGACGCCGAGCGTGCGGAGGCGCGCCGCCCGCTCGAGCACCGGCGCGACGTCGCGGCCCTTCGGCGGGAGCAGCTCGACGAGCAGCGGGCGCTCGGGACCGACGAGCGCGCGGCCGAGCCGCGACCGCCCCGCGAGCGGCGCGGGCTCGACCCCCGCCGGGGCCGCCGCCGGCGCGGCCGCGACCACGCCCGCCGCGCGCGCGCCGCCGCCCGCGTCGACGGCGCGCCCGCGCTTCACGGCCTTCGCGAGCGCGCGGACGTGCTCGGGGGTCGTGCCGCAGCATCCGCCGAGCAGCCGCGCGCCCGCCTCGAGGAACCGCCGCGCCGACTTCTCGAGGTAGTCGGGCGTGCACAGGAACATCGTGCGGCCGTCCACCTCGCGCGGCGGGCCCGCGTTGGGCTGCACCGCCAGGGGCTTCGACGTGGCGGTGCGCAGCCGCTCGAGCACGCCGAGCATCACCTGCGGGCCGACCGAGCAGTTCACGCCGATCACGTCGGCGCCCCACGCGTCGAGCCGGCGGCCGAAGTCCTCGGGGCGCGCGCCGAACAACCCCACGCCCTCGCGGTCGACGGTCATCTGGGCGATGACCGGCAGCTCCGGCGCCACCTCGCGGCACGCGAGGATCGCCGCGTGGATCTCCGTGAGGTCGCCGAACGTCTCGAGGCAGAAGCCGTCCACGCCCGCCTCGGCCAGCGCGCGGGCCTGCCGCGCGAACGACGCCTGCGCCTCGCCGAGGCTCGTCGCGCCCCACGGCTCCATGCGGATGCCGAGCGGGCCCATGGCCCCCACCACGAGCACCGCGTCGCCCGCCGCCCGCCGCGCGATCTCGGCGGCGCGGCGGTTGATCTCCTCCGTGCGGTCCGCCAGCCCGTGCTTGTGCAGCTTGACCGGGTTCGCGCCGAACGAGTTCGTCTCGAGCACCTCGGCGCCCGCGCGCACGTAGTCGCGGTGCACGCCCTCGACGAGGTCCGGCGCGGTGAGGTTGACCTCGTCGTAGCACCGGTTGAGGTACACCCCGCGCGCGTAGAGCTGCGTGCCCATCGCCCCGTCGCACACCACCGGCCCCGCGGCGAGACGGGCCAGCAGGCCGACGCGCCCGCGCCCGGCGGCGTCCGGACGGCGGCCGTCGGGGCCGGGCGGGGTCGGCTCGGGAGCGGGGGGAACGGGCGGGGAGGTCGGGGGCACGGGGTCGTCCGGGCCCGGCATCGACGCGCTCCCGCCGTCGCGCGCCCTCGACGGACCGAGGGACCACGCGCCCGGCGCCCGACGCCTTCGTGGACGCGCCGCCGCCGCCCGCGGTGGGCGACGACGTCGGTCTCATCGACCCCGCGCGAGGAGCGCGGGCCGGCGTTGGCACCCGGCGGCGGCCCGAAGGCCGTTCCCGGGTTGCCACGGTTTCAAAGGGTCGGATCCCTCCACCGTTCGGGATGAGCTGCGGCGACGGTCGGGCGAAAGAGCGCCGCGATGGTACGCGATCGCCGGGCCCGGGTCACGTCGCGGTCGAAGGGAGCACCCAGAACAGGCCGTACATGTGCCAGCCGGTCAGCAACAGGTACCCCGCCACCGCGATCCCGAGGCAGACGCGCCCGAGCGGCCACGTCTTGTGGAGCCCCAGGAACGCCGCGCCGAGCACGGTCATCAGCGTCTTCACCAGCACGAACCCGCCGTTGCCGAGGTCGAGGGCCGCACGCATGACCGGGTTGGCCTCGGTCGCGCCCCGCGAGAGCTCGTGGAGCGTCAGGTACGCGTCGGCGACCGAGAGCAGGCACACCGCGAGGAAGGCCGCGGTCACCCACGGGCCCGGACGGTCCACGTAGATCCGCTCGCGCTCGCCGTCGCGACGCCCGCCGCGACGCCGCCCGAACAGGAGGTATCGCGAGAACATCGGCGTCGGCCGTTGCCGCCGGTCCACGCCGGACCGCGGAGGTTCGGCGGGAGGCGGCGGCGCATCGACGGGGGACCCGGCGGCCATGGTCCCGAGGATAGCCCCGCGCCGCCCCGTCGCCTCCTCCTCCGCGCGGGGCCCGCCGAGCGGGGCCACGGCCGCGATGCGGGCCCGGTCGCGCGTCGGGGACGCGAGGCCCGCTCGCCCGCGAGGTCACGCCGGCGCGGTCGGGCGCCCGGCGACGCGAGGCCCGCTCGCCCGCGTCAGGGACGCGAGGCCCGGTGGCCGACGAGGCGGAGCAGCGCCTCACCCTCCGGGCGGTCCGTCGGCGCCAGCCGGGCGACGGCCGCCGTCAGGGCGGGCACGGCGTCGGGCCCCGCGGCCCGGAACACCGCGGTGAAGATGCGCTGGCGCTCCGCGGCGGGCGTGCGGGCCGACAACGGCGCGAGCAGCGCCTCGATGACCGCCGCGCCCACCCGCCGGCCGCCGTCGGACGCGAGCACCTCGACGTACGCGGGACGGCCCGGTCCGGCGAGCCCGAGCGCCACCTCCCGTTCGCCGGCGGGGCCGAGGTCGAGCAGGCCGCCGAGCAGCCCGGCCGCCGACGCGTCGGACGGGTCCTCGCCCCACGACCGAACTCGGGGCGCCACCTCGTCGGCGCGCCCCGCCGGGAGGCGGCCCTTCGCGTGGGCCACCGCGTAGAGGAAGACGGCGGCGCGCCGGCCCTCGCTCCGCGCCGCCGGGTCGGTCACGCCCGCCAGCCACGGTTCGACGACCTCGAGGTACGGCCCGTCGGCCGCGCGCCGCACGAGGCGCATCGCCAGCTCGAGGTGCACGCGGTCGCCGCGCGCGAGCAACGCGGCGACGTACGCGACGGGCTCGACGCCGAGCGCGCGCGCGCCGTCGAACGCGCGCAGGAGCGCCTCGCCGTACGCGGCGTCCACCGGGATCGCGGGCAGCACGCCCGCCAGGGCCGCGCCGGCGCCGTCCGCGCGGTCCGCGACGACCTGCACGACGGCCGCCGTCACGTCGTCGGGCGGGACGCTCGCGGGCGCGGCGCGCAGCCGAGCGCCCACGTCGGCGAGGGTCCGCAGGGCGGCGGCGCGCGCGGCCTCGTCGCGGGGCCGGCCCGTCTCCGCGAGCCGGCGCAGGTCGACGTCGTCGCCGGCGAGGTCGCGGTCCACCGCCGCGCGGTAGGGCGCCGCGCCGTCGCGCGAGAGCCGGGCCCTCGCGACCGCCGCGACGAGCCGGCCGGTCGTCCGCGTCGCCGCGAGCGGGACGACGTCCGGGTCGTCGGGCGCGAGCGCCGCGTTGCGCTGGCGCGAGAGCGTGGCGCGGGGGCCGCCGGTCTCCGCGACGAGCGCCGTCCACGCGAGGACGGCGTCGCGCGACGGCGCCTTCGACACGGCGAGGGCCGCCACCGCCGTCGCCCACGCGGTGCTGCCGACGCCGGCGCCGTCGTCGCGCCCGGCCTCGAGCGCGGCGCGCGCGGCCTTGCCGTCCCACGGCGGGCCGAGGGCCACGAGAGCCGAGATCGCGACGGGCGCGAGCACGCGGTCGGCGGCGTCGCGGCGCACGACGTCGAGGAGCGCCGGCGCGTCCACGGGCGAGCCGAGGGCGACGATCGCGGTGAGCGCCTGCTCGCGCACCTGGCGGTCGGGGTGCACGAGGCCCGGCGCGGCCCACGCGCGGGCGACCTCGGGCCGCCGCGGGCCGATCCGCGCGAGCACGACGAGGACCCCGTGCCAGGGGTTGATGTCGGGGTTCGCCTGCACGCGCGCGCGCAGGGCCGCGTCGGCGAGCCGGTCGAGCGCCGGTTCGGCGAGCCGCTCGAGGTTCGCCTGGGCGTCGGACAGCACCCCCTGGTGGAAGTCCGCGAGGACGAGCCGCGCGGGCTCGGGCCCGCGCAGGATGCGGTCGAGCCAGTACGCGGCGCGGTCGGCGTCGGTGAGCGGAGGGGGCGCGGCCGCGAGCGGGCTCGCGAGGAGCACGGCCGCCACGACGGCCCCGAGCACCGTGGACACCACCCGGGCGCGCGTCGCCGACGGGAGGGCGGCGCGGGACGCGCGGCAGGGCGGGGACGGTCGGCGACGGTCGGTCATCTCGTGGGGTCCGGTCCCCTGCGCGCCCCGCCGGGCGCCCGCGCGCACCGCCCCGCGCACCCTGGGACGCACGGTGCGGCGCGACGGACGGGCGGGAGGAACCAGCCTAGCGCAACCGTGAGCCCGTGGGACATTCTACAGCCTTGGACCCCTCCGCGTTCCGCCCTCCGCCGCCCGCCCCCACCGCGACCGAGGAGATGCCCCGCCTCGACCGCGTGCCGGGCCCCATCCACCTCGGCTCCGACCTCGTCGTCGACCCGCCCCTCGTGCTGGCGCCCATGGCGGGGTTCACGAACATCGCGTTCCGGCGCATCGCGCGGCGGCTCGGGTGCGGGCTGTCGGCGACCGAGATGGTGATGGCCGAGGGCGTGGTGCGCGGGCACGAGCGCACCCTCGAGATCGCCGCGCTCTCGCCGGAGGAGCGGCCGGGGATCGTCCAGATCGCGGGCTCCGACCCCGACGTCATGGGCCGCGCCGCGGCGATCCTCGTCGACCGAGGCGCCGACGCGATCGACGTGAACATGGGCTGCCCCGTCCGCAAGATCGTGGACCGCTGCGCCGGCTCCGCGCTCATGAAGGACCCCCGCGCGGCCGCCTCCGTCGTCGCCGGCATCAAGCGGCACGTGAAGGTGCCGGTCACCGTGAAGATCCGCGCCGGCTGGGACGACGCGCGGCAGTGCATCGACGTCGCGAAGGCCCTCGAGGCCGAGGGCGCCGCGGCCGTCGCGGTCCACGGCCGCACGCGCGAGCAGCAGTACTCCGGCCGCGCCAGCCGCGACGCCATCCGCGCGGTGAAGGAGGCGCTCACGATCCCGGTGCTCGGGAACGGCGACGTCGTCACGCCGCGCGACGTGCTCGAGATGGTGCGCGACACCGGCGTGGACGGCGTGATGATCGGCCGCGCCGCGCTGTGGGACCCGTGGATCTTCGCGCAGGGCGCGCGCGCGCTGCGCGAGGGCCGCCTCGGCCCGCCGCCCACGGCGGCCGAGCGCCGGCAGGTCCTCGCGGAGTTCTTCGACGAGACCGCGACGATCCGCGGCGAGCACGCCGCCTCGCTCCAGATGCGGAAGTTCGCGAGCCTCTACCTCCGCGGCTTCCCGGGCGCGCGCCGGCTGCGCGAGCGGATCCAGACGATGTCGACGCGCGCCGACTTCTTCGCCGTGATCGACGTCGTCTTCGACGAGGGCGCGACGCCGGACTTCTCGCAGGTGATGGAGTAGCGGCGGACGACGCCCGCCCCGCGGTCACTCCGCCGTGGCGGGCCGCGGGATGCCGCGCGCCTCCCGCAGCATGCCGATCGCCTTCCACAGGCGGGCGGTCGCGATGCGCACGTCCATCGACGCGCGGTTCTCGCGCGTGACGGCCTGCGTCAGCGTGTCCTCCTTCTCGAGGACCCGGTAGGGCGTGCTCTCGCCGCTCCGCTCCTTGCGGGCCTCGCCGTCGAGGGCCTCGCGCGCGGCCGCGATCTCGCCGCCCGCGGTCACGCGGCGGGCCTGGGCGGTCGCGAGGTCGTGCAGCGCCGCGCGCACCTCCACGACCACGCGGTTCTCCTGCTCGCGCACCCTCAGCGCGGCCTGGCTGCGCGACCACTGCGCGATGCAGAGCTTCGCCTGCGCGGTGCGGCGGCCGAGGTACATGCTGAAGTTGAGCCCGAGCGTGCCCGTCGTCGCCTGCCCCGAGAACGTCTCCTCGAGCGAGCTGCCGAGGTGCCGGTCGAGGCCGTCGACCGCGAGCCGCGCGACCAGGTCGAGCTGCGGGAGGAGGTCGTTCCGCGCCACGTCCACGTCGACGTCGCGCGCGTCGAGCGCCGCGCGCGCCGCGAGGAGGTCGGGCCGGCCGCGCACGGCCTGCGCGACGTACCGCTCGACGTCCCGCGGGTCGAGCCGGTCCGACGGCGGGACCGCGACCGGGTCGTCGGTCGGGACCAGGCGCGGGCCCGCGCCCGGGCTCCCGTCGAACGGCAGGATCAGCGCGCGGAGGACGTCGTCCGCCTTCCGCAGCGCGCCCTCGACGAACAGCCGGTCGCCGCGCCGCGACTCGAGGCCCGCGCGCGCGTCCGCGAGGTCGAGGACCGTCGCCACGCGGGCGTCGAACCGCGTCTGCGTCTCGGCGAGGAGGTTCGCCGCCACCGACTCCGACTTCCGGCGCGCGGCGAGCTGGGCGTGCGCGAACGCGAGCTCCCAGTACGCCGCCTCGATCTGCAGCAGCACGTTGTCGGTCAGCGCGTCGAACGCGTGGTCGGCCGCGCGCGAGGCGCTCTGCGCGCGGCGCACGTCCGCCATGGCGACGTCGCCCGCGCCCCGCAGCAGCGGCTGCGCGTACTCGACGGACAGCTCGCTCGTCCACGACGGGTTGCGCTCGACGACGGCGGAGTTGCTCCGCAGCCGGTCGGCGCGGAACACCGCCGACAGCCGGCCGCCGTTGCGCAGGGCGCGCGAGACGCCGACGCCGGCGCCGTAGAAGTCCTCCTGCGTCACGTCGGTCCCGTTGAAGGAGAAGTTCGAGACCGACTCGCGCCGCCCGCCGGCGAAGTCCGCCGTGAGCAGCGTGTCGAAGACGCCGTCCGCCGCGTCGATCGCGCGGTCGGCGATGAGCGGGTCGTACGCGCCCGAGAGCAGCTCGAGGTTGCGCGCCGCCCCGAGCCGCAGCGCCTCCGCGAGCGTGATCCGCCGCTCCTCGCCCGTGGCCGGCGGCAGCTCGGCGCTCGGGAGCTCGGTCGGTCGTCCCGTCGCGGGCCCCGCCGTCCCGACGCCCGGGGGAGCGTCGCCGGGGCCGGCCACCCCCGGGGCCCCCGAACCTACGCCCCCCACCGGCGCGGGCGCGGCCATCGGGCCGTCGGGCGACGCGGTCACCGCCGGCGCCGGGGGCGGCGGCGGGGCGTCCGAGGCCCCGGCGACCCGGGGACCGAAGCAGCCGCCGACCCACGCCAACGCGAGGCCCAGGGACCGCCAGCACCTCGTCGGGGTCGTCGTCATCGGGTCCGCGGGGTCTCCTCCGGAGTCGGGGCAGCGGCGGGCGGGCAGACAGGGGGCGGCGGCGGGACGTCCGCGCCCGCGGGCCCGATCGCCGCCGGCGTGCGCCGGGCCCGGGGCCCGACGGACCGTCCCGCCACGCGCTCGGCGTCCGCGAACGCCTCGGAGCGAAGGTACTCGACCAGCCGCGGGAGGCCCTCCTCCGGCGGAGCCCCGGCCGTCCCGCGCGCCGCGACCCGGTCGAGCGCCGCGAGCGCGGCCGGCGTCCGCACGCGCGCGAGCGCGAACGCCACCGGCTTCACGAGGGACGGCGTGTCGAGGCGCGCCTCGAGCCACGCGACGTCGCCGTCGTCGCCGAGGAGCCCCACCGCGCGGACGATGGCCTCGCGCACGGCCGGGTCGGGCTCCTCGGCGAAACGATCGCGCAGCGGCGTGGCGGCGTCCCGCGCCCCCACGTCGCCGAGCAGGACCGCGGCCCGCTCGCGCACGGCGGGCGTCAGGTCCGTCGTCGCGATCCGCAGCAGGTCGGGCCCCGCGCCCTCGCCGCCGAGCGTCGAGAGCTCGGTCACGGCCGCGAGCCGGGCCTCGGGGTCCACCACCTCGGGCAGCCGGCGCGCCGCGCGCAGGTACTCGGCCGAGAGGGGCTTCCTGCGCCGGGGCGCGCCGTCGGCGCCGGCGTCCTCGCCCCCGCTCGGCGCGGCGCCCCGCAGGACCCGCACGAGCCGCGCGCGCAGCACCTCGTCGAACGTCTTGCGCGCGACGGCCTCGAGCTCCAGCCGCGCGGCCGGGGTCAACAACGCGGGCTGCTGCGCGATCAGCCCCTCGAGCTCGCGCGCCGCGTGCAGCCGGCTCCAGGTCCGCGACGTGCCGAGCAGGTCGAGGCAGAGCGTGACGAGCCGCGCGCTCCGCTCCGTCGGGTCCTCGATCGCCGCCACCTCGAGCTCGCGCGCGAGGACCTCGGCCTTCTCCTTCCCCTCGGCGTCGTCCACGGAGAAGGCGGCCTCGAGGCCGAAGCCCGACCCCTTCGGCGACGGGCGCAGGAACAGCGCGTAACGACCGCCGCCCGACCCGGCGAACCACGCCTCCGACGGCCGGTTCGGGTCGGCCGTGTTCCGGCTGCCGCCGACGAAGAGCGTGAACGACGGGTCGGCGCGACCGCGCAGCACCTGCTCCGCGTCCACGCGCAGCACCGCCATGCTCCCCATCCCCCGCGACGGGACGAGCACCCGCACGCGTCCGATCACGACGACGTCGGCCCGCGGCAGCACGCCGGCCTCGAGGTGCGTACGCGGGGCGGCGTCCGGGGCGTCCTCGGCGCGGGCCGGGCCTCGCGTGCAGAGGAGCCCGACCGCGGCGACCGCGGCGGCGAGCAGACGCGCGGGCGAGGGACCGCGGGGACGCAGCATGTCCCCATGGAACCGGCACCGTGTCACCGCCGCAACGCCGCGCCGGGCGATCCCCTCGTGACGGGTCCCTCGTGACGGGTCCCTCGTGACGGGTCGCTCGTGACGGGTCGCTCGTGACCGGGCGATGACCCCGACGCGACGCGTCCCCGCGCGTCCGTCGCATCGCTCGCCCCGCGCCGCCCCGGCCCGCGGCCGGTCGACCGCCCGGACGGCGCGGCCCGGACATGACTCGAGCGGCGCTCTCGCGCCGCTCGAAGGTGGATCCCGTCCCGCGACCGTCGCCGGAGCGACGTGCGTGCGGGACGTCGTGCGATCGCGCGCTAGGCGCGAGCGCGGGACTGGCGGAAGACGCGGACCGGCACCGCGCGGCTGCGCGGGTCACGGAGCGCGTCGGCCTGCGCGCGGGCGACCTTCTCCTCGTGGATCTTCATGAAGCGCTCACATTCGGCGCGCGACCCCACGAAGATCTGCTCGCCCTGGAGCACGACCTCGAAGTACTGCCGACCGTGCTGGATGCAGAGGAACCGAGTGTCCATGGCCACACGCCTTTCTCGGGTCGCCCGGCGGCACGCCGACGGACGCCCGTCGCACACGGGCACGGGCCCACGCCCATACCCACCTCATCGGACGATTGCGCGTCCGACTTGGTTCCCGGATTCCCGCAAACTCCGCACCATCCGACGCAGACGAACCGTCAGGCCTTGGAAACCGTGGAATTCGCGGGGTTCGGGGGCCGGCCCCCCGGCGCGCTCCCGGGGGCCGGGACGGCGCGTCCTGGTCACGGTGTCACCACCACGTGCCGCTGGAGAGGACGGTTGTCCGCTGCGGAGGACGTTCGGTCCGTGATCGTGCAAGCGGGCGCGAGCACGGCGCCGACGCTCGGGACCGCCGTCACGTCCCGGGACCGCGAGGCCCGTCGGCCGTCGGCGTTCGCGCGCGTCACTCCGCGCGGAACGGCACCTGGAGCGCGAGCACCGCGCGCGCGGTCGCGAGCGCGCGGGCCGCGGGATCGAGCGACGTGTCGGTCACGAGGCCGTCCTCGCCGACGAGCGTGCGCAGCGTGGCCGCCGCGCGGACCGAGAAGCGGCGGAACGTCTCGACGGGCGCGCCCGACGCGAGCGCCGCGCCGCGGGTGAGCGCGGTCTCGGGACGCACGTCGGCGGCGAGCCAGTCGGCGACGGTCGCGGAGGCGAGGGTCGCGACGGGCGCGGCGTCCACCACGCGGGCGCGGGCCGCCGCGGCGAACGCGACGGCGCGCAGGGAGTCCGGCGCGGGCGCGGCGCCGTCGGCGGCGAGGCGCGACGCGAGCGCGCGGAGGTCCGCCGCGGGGGCGCGGTTCTCGGCCGGCGTGCGGAAGCCGCCCGCGAGCCACTGGTCCTCGGCGAGGGCCCACAGCACCGCGTCGCCGCCCGCCACCGTGCCGGTGGCCGCGTCGTGCCGCGAGCGCAGGAACGCCACGGCCTTCGCGACGACCTCGCGGTGGGCGCCGAACCGGCTCGAGCTCCCGTCGCCGAGGAACGGCAGCACGGTGAGCGCGGTCGCGTCGCTGACGTCGGTCCCGGCCGGGGCCGCGAACGACCCGTCCGGACGCTGGGTCCGGGCGAGCGCCTCGAGGCTGCGGCGGATGGTATCGAGGGACCCGCGCGCGGACAGCCGGGCCTCGATGGCCCGCTTCACCGGGTCGCTCGTGCGGGCGCGGAACGCGGGCGACGCGGCGCGGAGGCCGATCGCGTGCGGGCCCACGGCGGTGGCGGCCGGCGACGGGAACGGCGCCTCGTCCGGCAGGTCCGACGGCACGAGGTCGCGCTCGGACGCCATCGCGCCGTCGAAGGACGGGGCCTCCGGCAGCGGGAGCAGCCCGCGCTCCTCGGCGCCGGCGGGGTCCCCCGCCGCGACGTCCCACCGGGGCGAGAGCAGGAACGGCTCGACCGGCGTCGTCTCGGCGCGGTGCGCCCGCAGCGCGAACACGCCGAGGAAGACGGCGTGGGCGGCGAGCGACGCGGCGAGGACGCGGCCCCAGAACGAGCGGCGGGCGGCCGGACGGGCGGCACGGGCCTCCTCCTCGCGCACCCGGGCCACGACGCGGGCGGCGATCCGCTGACCGGCGGCGGGGTCGAGCGACAACTCGTGGGCGGCCTTGGCGGCCGACGCCCACCGGGCCCAGCGGTCCCGCTCGGCACGGGCCGCGGGGTCCGCGTCGATGCCCTGGGCCTCGGCCCCCCCGGGGGGCAACTGGCCCAGCACGAGATCCAAGATCTTGTCGTTCAACGGGTTAGGGTCGTTCGGACGGGTCAAGGGGTACGGGGTCCTACGGGTCAAACGGACCGGGGGCGCTCACGGTTCAAATCCCTCGCGGGCGAGGCGCTCGCGGAGCGTGTGCATGACCGCGTGGACCCGGGACTTCACGGTCCCGACGGGGATCCCCAGGAGGTCGGCGATCTCCTGGTAGCGCATCCCCTCCTGCTGGACGAGGGCGAAGACCTCCCGCTGCTCGTCGGACAGGGCGGCGACGGCCCGGCGCAGGGCGGCCGCGACCTCCCCGGCCCGGGCCCGGGCGTCGACCTCGGTGTCGCCGGCGACGAGGCGGTCGGCGGGCGAGCCGTGGGCGTCGTCGCCGCCGCCGGCGTCCGACGAGACGGTGGTCGGCCCCGCGGCGCGGTGGCGGACGACGTCGATCCAGTGGTGGCGCGCGATGCTGAACAGGTACGTCGAGAACTTCGCGCGCGGCTCGTACGCCTCGCGCGTCCGGAAGAGCTTCAGGAACACGTCCTGCGCGCAGTCCTCGGCGGTCGCGGCGTCGGCGCCGAGGCGGTGGAAGAACGACGCGAGCGGCCGCACGAACCGCTCGACGAGCTCGCCGAACGCGCGCGGGTCGCCGCGCTTCACGCGGAGCATCAGCTCGGTGTCGGCGTCGTGGGGCGTCATCCGGCGGCGTCCGCGCGGGGGGACGACGGCGGGGGGCGGCGCGCAGCGACCACGCCGCGAGCATACGCGACGGATGCCGCGACCCGCGCTCGCGGGCGACGCCGCGCGCCGTCAGCGCGGTGGCAGCGTGACGCCGACGTCGGTGGTGCGACCGGGCGCGACCGTCGCGGGCACGGTGGCCGGGGCCCACGTCGTCCCGCCGCTGACCGTGACGCGGTACGCCCCTTCCTCGAGGTCGTCGACGACGAGGACGCCGGTGCGCGGCGTCACGCCCCAGCCGGTCGTGTCCTCCGGCCGGCGCAGCGCGCGGCGCGGCAGCACCAGTTCGCCGGTGGCCGCGCGCCGCACCTCGACGCGCGCGCGCGGCAGCGGGTCGCGCCCCGCGGCGACGGTCACGCGCAGCGCGCCCGCGGGCCGCACGGTCATCTCGAGCGGCGCGGCGAGCCCCTCTCGGATCACGACCGACGAGGGCGCCGGGCGCCCGTAGCCCCGCGCGTACACGCGCACGAGCGCCGGGCCCTCGGGCAGGCCGTCGACGTCGAGGCGGCCGGAGGGCTGCGTGTAGTACGGGCGCGGGTGCAGCGCCACGCCCGCCGGCGTCTCGACCCACACCTCCGCCGCCATCACGGGCCGTCCGCGGTCGTCGCGCAGCCGGAGCTCGAGTCGTCCGCCGATCCCGAGGACGACCTCGACGTCCTGCTCCTGGCCGGCGGGCTCCGCGATCACGTTCGGCACGGTGCGCGTCGGGCGGTCGACCGGCGTCACGTGCAGGCGGTACCGCGCGACGGGCAGCCCGTAGAGCTCGAAGCGACCGTCGGGCCGGGTCCGCACGCGGCCGCTCGTGCCGCCGGAGAGCTCGGCGCCCGTCGCGACGATCGGCACGGCGACGACCTCGGCGCCCGCGACCGGGTCGCCGCGGGCGAGCCGCACGACGCCGCGGATCCCGCCCTCGCCGAGCTCGAGGTCGCGGGTCACGCGATCGTTCCGCCCGAGCCGCACGGGCACGCCGGACCGCACGCCGCCGTCCACGAGGCGCAGCACGTACCGGCCCTCGGCGAGCCCGTCCCAGTGGTACTCGCCGTGGGCGTCCGTCACCGTCTTGAGCACGACCTCCTCGCACCCGCGCGCGACGTCGGCCACGGCCTCGACGCCGATCCCGGGCACCGGCGAGCCGCGGCGGCGGACCGCGCCGTCGATCCGGCTCCCGCCGACCCGCGCGAAGTCCACCACGGTCGTCTCGCCGTCCACCACCTCGACCTCGGCCTCGATGCCGGGGCGCTCGGCGAGGCCCGCCGCGACGAGCAGGCGGTACCGGCCCGCGGCGAGCGGCCCGCTGCGGAACGACCCGTCGGCGCGCGTGACGAACCGCGGCAGCTCCTCGAGGTCCGGCAGGCGGAGCACGCGGACGGGCAGCCCCCCCACCGCGCGCGCCCGATCGTCGGCCACGCTGCCCTCGACGCGACCGCCGGTGCCGAGGCGCAGGTCGGGCAGCACGACGCGCTCGCCCTCGGCGACGCGCACCTCGGTCTCGGTCCCCACGGCGTCGCGGTCCGACACCTCGACGCGCCAGAGGCCCGGCGCGACGTCGTCGAACGCGAAGTGCCCGTACGCGTCGGTGGTCGAGGCCCGCGGCGCGATCCCCGGCGCGGGGCCGCCGCCCTGCAGCCGCACGAGCCGCACGGTCGCGCCGAACGCGTCCGCCCCGAGCCGCACGTCGGCGACGAGGCCTTCGACGGTCGCGGGCGACGGCAGCCGCACCTCGAGGCCGTCGAGCCCGCGCCCCTCCACGACGACCGGCACCGGCCCCGAGTCGCGGCCGCCCTGCAGCGCGCGCACGGCGTACATCCCGGGCGCGACGCCCTCGAACGCGAAGGGCGCGTGGTCGCCGTCGGTCGGCACCGTGACCTGCGCCACGAGCACCGGCCGGTGCTCCTCGCGGAGCGGGTCGTAGCGCAGCGCCTCGAGCCGGACGGTCGCGCGCGCGCCCCCGCGCGCGAGGTTCCCCACCGTGCCCGACACGGGCCGGGCGGCGGGCACGGGCAGCACCAGCGCGTCGTCGCTCCCGGGCACGTAACCCTCGCGGCGCGCGTAGAGGTACGCGCCGTCGGGGCTCGTGGCCTCGACGTCGACCGGCGTCGGCGGCAGGTCGTCGAGGCGGAACCGCCCCGCGCGGTCCGGCGTCGCGACGCGCACGACCTCCTGCGTCGCGAACGCCGCGCTGTCGCGCACGACGGCCCGCACGCGGACGGGCGGCAACGGTCCGTCCACGGCGTCCACGCGGCCCGTCACCGCGACCGTCCGCGCGACCTCGAGCCGCACCGACCGCGACGAACCGGGCGCCGTCTCCGGCACGAGCACCGTCGCGGGCACGATCCCGGCGCCCTCCGCCGCGACCTGGTGGTCGCCCTCGGCGAGGTCCGCGAGGCGCACCCATCCCTCGACGTCGCTCGTGCCCGCGCGGACGAACGCGTCGTGCGTCGCGTCGCCGGCGGCCTCGGCCGGTCGCGACGACGGGTTCGCCACGACCCGCGCGCCGACGACGGCCGCGCCCGTCGCGTCCACGACGCGCACGTCGAGCGACCAGCCGCGCACGAGGCGCACGAGGCCCGCGCGCTCGTCGCGGCCGCCCGCGACGTCCACGGGGCCCACCAGGACCGACGACCGCCCCTCCGCCGCGGCGACGAGCCGCCAACCCGTCGCGGGCGCGAGCCCGGCGACGCGGAACCGCCCGGCCTCGTCCGTGCGCACCGCGTCCGCGGGCCCGAGCCCGCCCGGCACGTCCGGCGTGTCCGGCGCCGCGAGCGCCCGCACGCGCGCGCCCGCGACCGGCGTGTGCGTCTTGCCGTCCTCCACCGTCCCGACGATCGCGCCGCGGCGGCGCACCCACCACGTCTCGAGCCGCACGGTCCCCAGCGTGGTCACGTCCACGCGCGGGGCCTCGCCGTCCCAGAGGAGGTCCGGGTCGGACAGGCCCACCTCGTACCGACGCGGGGGCAGGTCGGTCGCCGCGAACCGTCCGTCGCCACCGGTGGTCGTCTCCCCGAGCGTGCCGAGGTCGGGCGCGGGACGGGGCGCGTCCGACGTCGGCTCGTCCGCCGGCGCCGAGGCGCCCGCGCCCCCCGTCCCGTCCGCCGAGGGACGCGACCCCGGGCCCGCCGACGCGAGGCCCGGCCCGCCGGGGCCCGAGGCGTCCGCGCGGGGACGCGGTTCGAGGGCGCGCCAGCGGAGCGTGAGCCCGGCGACCGGCTTCCCGCCGTCGAGGTCGATCACGCGCCCGCGCACCGTCGCGCCGCGCGGGAGGTCGATCCCGCCGCGGGTCGCGGGGGCCGTCGCGACGCCGGCGTCGAGCCAGGCCCCGTCGGCGCGCCGCGCGACGAGGCGCACCCGCGCGCCGGCGGCCAGCGTGGCGAACCGGAACGCCCCCGCGGCGTCGGGGACGGTCCGCCGCACCCACGGGCCCGCGGCGGCATTGTCGGGGTACGCGAGCACGACGACGCCCGCGACCGGCGCGCCGTCGGCCCGCCGCAGCGTGCCCGTGACGGGCGCGGCGTCCTCGAGCACGACCGTGTCGCGCGCCGGGTCGACCGCGGCGAGCGCCGACCCGGGCCGCCGCACGACGAGGACCCCGCCGGGCGTCCGCGGCCGCGGCAGGGCGGCGACGTGGCCCTCCGCGTCGGCGACCGCGACGGTCGGCCCGTCCTCGTCCACCACGGTGCCGGGCGGGCCGCCGGGACGGTCCGCGGGCCACGGCGCCGGATCCACGACGACGGCCCCGGGCGGCACGCGGCCCTCGGCGGTCCGCACGCGCAGGGCGGGCGGCGGCGCCGTCGGCGCGTCCTCGGCCTCGGCGAGGCGCGGACCGCGCCCGGGCATCGCCGACAGGCCGCCGAGGGCCCAGACCACGAGCAGCGCCCGGCGGACGAGGGCCCGCGGGGCGACGCCGGTCCCGAAAGGAAGGCGCCGCGCCCGCGGCGCGGTCACGGTGCGACCTCGGCGGCGGCGACGGCGGGCATGGCCTTCAGACGCGCCAGCACGCGCTCGGCTTCCGGGCCGCCGGCGACGACCTCCAGCCGCCGCCCGGACGGCGGCTCGGCCGCGATGCCCCCGCGGGCGCGGCGACGCCCGCGGGCGGGGCCGCGGCCGGGGCGGCCGCGGCGGCGCCCGGGTCCGGCAGGATCGTCACCTCGAGGCGGTCGGCGGGCAACGCCGACGCGATCCGGTCGCCCCATTCGACGACGGTGACGCGCCCCTCCCCGCCGAGCTCCTCGTAGCCCGACGCCTCGAGGTCGCCCGCCGACCGCACGAGGTACGCGTCGAGGTGGAACATCGGGACCCGGCCGCGGTACCCGCGCGCGAACGTGAAGGTCGGGCTGACGACCGGCGACGTCGCGGGCACGCCGAGCCCCGCCGCGATCCCGCCGGCGAAGACGGTCTTCCCGGCGCCGAGGTCGCCGAGCAGCACGACGACGAACCCGCCGCGCGGCAGCGGCTCGATCGACGCGCCGAGGGCGCGGCCGAGGGCGACGGTCGCCGCGCGAGACGTCGAGCGGAGGACGAGGCGCATCCCCCGATGCTACGCGGCGGACGGCCCGGACGGACGGGAACGCGCCGTCCCGAGACGGGCGCGCCCGACCCGAGGCCGCGCGCCGCGCCGCCCGCCGGACGCGACCCGGTGGCCGCGCGACCCGCCCTACCGGAGGTGGTCGTACCCCCCGCGTCGCAACGGCTCGACGCGCCCCCCCGCCCGGAGCGTGAGGCCCGCCGCGGCGTCGGTCACCCGCCCGACGCGGTGGAGCACGACCCCCGCCGCCGCGAGCGCGGCCCGCACGCCGGCCTCGAGCGGCCGGTGCGCGACGAGCCGCTCGAAGTCCTCGCCGTCGTCGAGGGCGTGGCGCCACGCCGGCACGCCGTCGCCGAGCCTCGCCACGTCGGCGTGGACCGGCAGGGCGTCGACGTCCACCTCGGCGCCGACGCCCGACCGCGCGGCGAGCCGCGGGAGGTCGGTCGAGAGCCCGTCGGACAGGTCCATCATCGCCGCGGGCACGCCGAGCGACGCGAGCACCTGGGCCTCGCGCACGCGCGGGGCGAACGTCAGGTGCCGCCCGAGGATCGAGCCGCCGAGCGGGCCGGTGACCGACAGGTCCATGCCCGGCCGCGCGCCCGCCCGCGTGACGACGCCGTGCGGGCCCGGCTCGCCGATCGCGGCGACCGTGAGCACGAGCGGCGCGTCGGCGACGCTCGTGTCGCCCCCCACGACCTCGCAGCCCGTCTCCCGCGCGCCGTCCTCGAAGCCGGCCGCCAGCGCGTCGAACGTCGCGAAGTCGATGCCGCGCGGGAGCACCGCCGACACGACGCACGCGCGCGGCAGGGCCGCCATCGCGGCGAGGTCCGACACCGTCACCGCGAGGGCCTTGCGCGCCGCGGCCCGCGCCCCGCACGCGGCGAGGCGGAAGTCGACGCCGTCGATCACCGTGTCGGTCTTGAGGACGACGTCGCGCCCGTCGAACGCGACCACCGCCGCGTCGTGCCCGAGCCCGACGCGCACGCGCGGCCCGGCCGGGAACCGCCGCGCGATGGCGCCGATCCACGCGTCCTCGTCGCGCGCGGGCTCGGCCGGGCGGGACGCGTCGCGAGGGGGCTCGGGCGGCGGCATCGCCCCACCGTAGGCGGGGCCGCGGGCCCCCGCCAGCCCGGACGCGGTCGTCAGCGATCCACGAACCCGAGGCCGTCGGCCGAGGGCACGAGGGTGGCGCGGTGCGCGAACAGGAATCGCGCCCACGCGAGCGACCGGGCCTCGCGTGCCTTCGCGTCGACCGGGAACCCCGTGAGGAGCCGCAGGAGGCCGTGGGCCGCGGGCGCGAGCTCCGCGGGGCCGTCGGCCTGCAGCCGGACGACGGCCTCGAGGCCGCGCAGCCCCGTGGCGACGAACGCGCGTTGCCACGCGAACCGCGCGTCGCCGTCGGCCCCGGCGGGCGCGCGGACCGCGCGGGCCACGAGGTCGGAGAAGTGCGGCTCGAGCGCGTCCTTGCCGCCCACGAGGTCGCCGGTCGTGAGGTCGGGCGACGTGACGGGCACCGCGTCGAGGGCGCGGGTGAGGACGAGGAGCGCGAGCGTCGTGTGCTCGACGGCGTTGCGGAACGCCGCCTCGGCCGTGCCGCCGGGCCAGCCGCCCTCGGCGCGCTCGAGCGCGCGGAGCGACGCCACCGCGACCCGGAACGTGTCCGCGCCGCCGACGCGCTCGAGCCCGGTGAAGGCGACGAGCCGCTCGAACGCGAGCATCTCGTAGTACGGCGGGCGGCCCGTCTGGTCGCCGACGTCGCGCGCGGCCCAGCGGCCGGTGGCGGCGTCGGCGTACGGATGGCGGTCGAGCCAGAGGAGCGCGCGGCGGAACGCGGGGTCCTTGAGCGCGTCGGCGCGCGAGGCGCCGCGGCGGCGCAGCGCGACGAAGAGGTTGGCGGCGGCGATGGCGGTGGTGAGGCGGCGCCCGGCCCGGAACACGTCGCCCGCGGCGTCGTCGCGCCGGTAGCCGTGGGCGCCGTCCGGGCGCGCCGCGGCGACGAGGCCCGCGTGCATCGCCGTCCACGGCGCGTCGCCGCGCCACACGCCGAGGCGCTCCGCGGCGAGCAGGCCGATCACGGCGAACTGCGCATTCGAGACGTCCGACGGCTCGCCGAGGACCGGGTCCGGCAGCACGCGGGCGTACCCGCCCTCGACGCGCACGCGCGGGAGGCGGTAGCTCCAGCCGCCGTCGTCGTGTACGCCGTGCGCGAGGCCGAGCGCGGCCTGGGCCGCCGCGTCGCCGAAGCCCGCCGGGCGCACCTCGTACAACATCCAGAGGAACGCGCCGGCGGCGTACGTGAAGGTCCGCGTGTCCGCGCCGGCCGGCGCCGGCACCGGCGACACGACCCGCCGTCGCAGCGCGTCGAGGGCCGCGACGACGACGGGGTCGGCGCGCGGCACGCCCGCGCGCGCGAGCGCGAGCACGGCGAGCGAGGTCAGGCCCTCGTCGCACGCGGCCGCGTCCCAGTGGGTGAAGGCGCGCTGCCCGTCGACGCTCCAGCGGAAGAGGCCGTCGGGGCCGGCCTGCCGGCGCAACCACGCGGCGCCGCGCGCGACGAGCCCGTCCACCTCGGGGCGCAGGTCGGGCGGCACCTTCGCGACGGGGTCCGCCGGTCCGTCGGCGTGGGCCGCGCGGGGCCCGCCGGGGACGCCCGCGACGAGGCCGGCGAACGCGAGGGCGACGAGGCGGCGGCGCACGGACCCTCCCGCGACGCGCCCCGCGTCACCGACCCGGGGGCGCGCCGCCGTTCTCCGGGAGGGACAGGACGAGCGCCTGCACCTCCTCGCTCGACAGGCTCGGGTCGTACCCGCTCTCGCGGCCGGTGGCGCGCCGGTACGCGGTGAAGAGGCGGAACAGCGCGGCCCGGTCGAACCGCGCCGAGGGGCCGACGGCCTCCGTGCGGAGCTCGCCGGCGATCGCCGCCGCGACCGGCTCCTTCGGCAGGTCCACGAGCAGCGCGGCCACGCCGTCCGCCAGGCGCACGTCCGCGACGCGCACGACCGAGACGACCGGCCGGACCCAGCCCGGCTGCTCGGCGGCGATCCGCACGAGGGCGACGGCGGCCGCGTCCTGCACGCGCTCGTCGGGGTCGGGGCGGCGCAACAGCCGCGCGACGTCGGGCGCGGCGTCGTACCAGCGCGACTCGACGATCGCCGCGCACGCGGCCTGGCGCACGATGCCCGACGGGTCCGCGAGCGCCTCCTGGGCGATCATCCCGAGCCCCTCGCGGCCGGCCACGCGGATCGCGAGGCGGCGCAGCAGGACCGCCGGGTCGCGGGCGAAGTGCCGCAGGAGGAGCGGGGTGCGCACCGGCGCCGAGCCCGACGTGACCTCCTCGAACGCCGCGCGGCGCACGGCGAACTCCGGCGCGTACAGCCGCATCAGGAGCCCGTCGTCGCTCGCCAGCCGCACCGGGTCGATGCCGAGGCACACGCGCTCCCACTCGGCGGACGCGCGGGCGTCCGTCCGCGCGGCGGGGAAGAGCGCCTCGACGGTGCGGCGCAGGTCGGCGTACCCGCAGGCCGACGCGAGCACCTCGAGGTCCGTCGGGAAGCGCTCGACGGAGCCCGACCACTCCGACGAGAGGAGCGCCACGGCCCGCGCGGTCCCGGCGGCGCGCAGGAGGAGCCGCACGGCCTTCGCCCGCTCCTCGCCCGCCGCCGGCGGGAGGCGGTCCACGAGCGCGTCGGCGGCCACCGCGCCGCCGTCCACGACGTCGGCCTCGGTCGCGGGCGTGGGCGCGTCCACCCAGGCGGCGACCCGCGCGCGGTTGCGGTCGCGGTCCGCGGGCGTGGGATCGGCCTCCGCGGCGTCCACGCGGGCCCGCACCCCCGCCAGGGCCTCGTCGTCGGCGCGGGCGCCGAGGGCCGCGAGGAAGCGGCGCGCCGCGCCGGGCCTCGCGTCGGCGAGCAGCCGGTCCACCCGCCGGACGATCGTGGCGGTCGCGAGGCCGGCGGGCCCGCGCTCCGCGAGGACCCGCTCGAGGCCGTCCGCCTCGAGGTCGGCCGGCAGGCGCGCGAGGAGCCGCTCGAGCTCCTCGAACGCCTCGTCGCGGAGCGGGCTCGTCGGGTAGTCGCGGTCGAAGCACGCGAGGAGGTCGTAGGCGCGCGCCGGGTCGCCGCCGTCGAGCATCTCGAGCCGGGCCGCGTCGATGACGTACGCCGACGGGTCGTCGAGGAGCGCGAGGAAGCGCCGCTCGCACGGCGCGCGGCCGAGCACCGCGTGCCCGGCCTCGACGTCGCCGGTCCGCAGGGCCCCTTCGAGCCGCAGCGCCTCGACCTCGGCGCGCACGCGGTCGGTCGGCGTCACGCGGCCGGCCTCGTCCTCGAGCGCGGCCTCGAGCCCCGCGGGGCCGAGGCGCTCGAGCACCTCGCGCAGCCGCGCCACGAGGCGGTCGCTCTCGAGGTCGACGCGGGCCATGGCGTCCTCGAGGATCTCGCGGCCGTCGCCGGTGAACGGGGCCGTCGGGTCGCCGAGAGCCTTCCGCACGAGCCGCACGGGCTCGTCGCCGTCCGCGACGAGGGCGAGGAGCCGGCGCACGTCGGCCGGCGTGCTGCGCTCGGCGAGCAGGAGCGCCACCGCCAGCGCCGTCGGCTCGGCGTGGGCCGGGTCGTCCGGGTCCACGCGGACCGCGGGCCCCCCGCGCGCGGTCGCGCGCGCGAGGCGCTCGACGCCGTCGGCGGTGTCGCCGGCGGCGAAGTGGCCGGCGAACGACGTGAACCACCGCGGCGGGGGCGGCGCGCCGGACGCGGGCACGAGCGCGGCCTCCGCGAGCGCGCGGAGGAGGATGCGGTCGGGGTCCTCGCGGCCCGACACGAGCGGCCGGAGGTTCACCTCGACGAGCGAGCGTCGCCGGCCCGCCGCCACCTCGCGCTCGACGCTCCACGCCGGCGTCTCGGCCCGCAGCGGCTTCAGGACGACGCGCGGCGCGGCCCGGTCGCGGAACGAGAGCCCGGCGACGAGGTCGAGCCGGTCCGCGGCGGCCTTCACGCGGTCGTCGAACCCGTCCGCGAGGGCCACGTACCGCTCGTCGTCGGCGTACGGGCCCGGCTCGGTGCTCGACGACGGCGAGTCCGTCGGGAGGACCTCGCCCGCCGGCGCCTCGCCGTCCTCGCCGACGGGCCCGGTGACGTCGGGCAGGCCCGTCGCGTCGTCGAGCGCGGACCCCGCCGCGCGGCGCGCCCCGCGGGCGTCGCGTCACCGGCACGCCGCGCCGGACGCGACGAGCGCGGCCAGGAGGAGCGGGACGGCGAGGCGGAGGCGGGACATGCGGAGCCCCGGATTGTGGTCCGGGGGTCTTCACCGGGGGGTCACCGCGCCGACAGCCGCCGGGCCGCCGCCGCGGGGTCGGGGGCGTCGCGCAGCGACCGGATGACCGCGACGCCCGCGACCGCCTCGCCCCGGAGCAGCCCGACGTTGTCCCCGGTGATGCCGCCGAGGGCGACGACGGGCACGTGGGCGACGGCGGAGAGGGCCGAGAGCCCGTCGACGCCGAGGGGCGCGCCCTTGTCCGGCACGCCGAACACCGGCGACACGACGACGTAGTCGGCGCCGGCCTCCTCGGCCGCCGCCACCTCCGACGCGGTGTGGCACGACACCCCCATCCACCCGCGGACCCACGGCCGGACGCTCCGCGCCGGCGGCGACCGGTGGCCCAGTTGCACCCCGTCGGCCCCCACGGCCATCGCGACGTCGGCCCGGTCGCCGACGACGAGCACCGCCCCGAGCCGGCGGCAGCGCAGCAGGAGCGACCCCGCGGCGTCGTACAGCGCGCGGCCCGTCGCGCCGGGCTCCCGCAGCCACACCGCGGTCGCACCGTGGCCCAGGACGGCGTCGACGCGGGCGCCGTCGGCGGCCCCGGCCGTGTCCACGATGTAGACGAGGCGCAGCGCCGCCGCGACGAGCCGCGGGCCGCTCACAGGTCGAGCAGCGCCTCGAGCCCGCGCACGAGCCCGACGCGCCCCGAGATGGCCCGCACCGCGAGGACGACGCCCGGGAGGTAGCACTCGCGGCTCATGGCGTCGTGGCGGATCGTCAGCACCTCGCCGGGCCCGCCGAACACGACGTCCTGGTGCGCGACGAGGCCCGGCAGCCGCAGGCTGTGGACGTGCACCCCCGCGCGGACGTGGCCGCGCGCGCCCTCCTCGCCGGCCGCGGGCCCGCCGCCCGCGCGCGCCGCGCCGAGGAGGTCCGCCGTGCGCAGCGCGGTGCCCGACGGCGCGTCCGCCTTGCCGTCGTGGTGCGCCTCGACGATCTCGACGCGCGGGAAGTACCGCGCCGCAGCGACGGCGAACCGCTGCATCAGGATCACGCCCACCGCGAAGTTGGGCGCCACGAGGAGGCCCTTGCCCGCGGCCCGCGCCCGGGCGTCGAGGTCGTCGAGGTCGGCGGCGGAGAACCCGGTGGTGCCGACGACGCCGTGGCAGCCGGCCTCGAGGATCCGCCGCGCGTTCGCGGCCGCGACCGTGGGCGTCGTGAAGTCGACGACCACCTCCACGCGCGCCGCGCGGCACGTCGCGACGAGGTCGTCGCCGGCCTCGACCCGGGCCACGAGGGCGACGCCCTCCGCCCGCTCGAGCCCGGGCCCGATCACCTGGCCCATCCGCCCCTTCCATCCCGCGAGCGCCGTCCGGATGCCGCTCACCGCGCGTCCCTCCCCGCGGGCCGGAAGGCGCGCACGCACGCCTCCTGCGCCCGCGTCTCGATCGAACCGGGCCGCTTCGCGCGCACGAGCGCGATCGCGGCGTCCGCGTCCATGCCCTCGGCGACGAGGCACGCCGCGAGCACGGTGCCCGTGCGGCCCCGCCCCGCCATGCAGTGCACCGCGACCGCCTGGCCCGCCGCCCACCGCTCGCGCACGAACCCCACGCACCGCGCGAGGACCGCCGGCGTCGGGGCCTCGAAGTCGAGGATGGGCTCGTGCCGCACGACGAGGCCGTCCCCCGCGAGCGCGTCGACGGGCGCGTGCTCGGTCAGCGACAGCACCGCCCCGACGCCCGCCGCGACGAGCGCACGCCCCGCGTCGCGGTCGGGATAGGCCATCCCCGCGAGACGGCCCGGCAGGATCCAGCCGAAGTTCGACAGCACGCGCCCATGGAACCAAGCCCCGCGGCCCGGCGAGGGGATTTCCGCGGGCGCCGCCGCGCGCCCGCCCGCGTCGTCGGTCAGGCGAGGAGCGCGAGGCACGCCGCGGCCCAGGCGGCGCCGAGCGCCAGCGCCACGGGGTCGGTGACCACGAGGTCGGCGGGCCCCGCGCCGGTGCGGTCCGCCCGCAGCCGCGCGCGGAACCGCGCGAGCGCCCCGGCGACCGGCACGACGGTGAACGCGAGCGCCCGCGTGCCGTGGAGCGCGACGGTGCCGGGCGCGAGCGTGTACGCCGCGTAGCCCGCCGCGACCAGGAGGAGCAGCGCGTCCGTGGCGCGGCGCAGGGCCCGCGGGGCCTCGCCGTCGCGACGCCGGGCGTCGTTCTCCCGCTTCGCCACCGCCAGCGCCGACGCGAGGCCCGCCGTGAGCCCGACGAGCCACCCCGACGGCGTCACCGGCGCCGCCCACGCGCCCCCGAGGACCCGCAGGACGAAGCCCAGCGCGACGACGGCGGGGCCGAGCGCGACGACCCGCTTCGCCCCGAGCGAGTACGCGAGCGTCGCCGCGAGGTAGGCGCCGACGGCCGCGGCCGCCGCGGCGGTCGACCCGAGGACCGCGACCGCGAGGCCCGCCGCGACGAGGACGCCGGCGGCGACGAGCGCGGTCCGCGGCGACAACGTGCCCGCGGCCACCGGCCGCGCGCGCTTGCGCGGGTGCGTCGCGTCGTCGGCCCGGTCCACGACGTCGTTGACGAGGTAGCCGCCGCTCGCGACGAGGGTGAACGCGACCGCGCAGGCGACGACGGAGCCGACCGCGACGGGGTCGTGCAGGCGGTGGCCGAACGCGACCGGCGCGAGCACCGGGAGCTGCTTGAGCGCCTGCGCCGGCCGCACCGCGGCGACGAGGGGCGGGCACCTCACGGGCCGAGGATCCGCCGGATCTCCGCGTTCGTGGGCTCGTACTCGGGGACGAGCCGCTTCAGCGCGCGCACCGTGGTCGTGACGTCGCCCGCCGCCGCGGCCGCCTCGAGCGCGTCGAGGTCGCGGGCGAGGGCCACGCCGTCCACGGGCGTCGGCCGCGCGACCCGCACCTGCGGGTGCGAGGTCGGGAGGACCGTCTCGTCGTCGGCGAGCAGCTCCTCGTGGAGCTTCTCGCCCGGCCGCAGGCCCACCTCGCGCACCTCGATGTCGCGGTCGGGGTCGAAGCCCGCGAGCGCGATCATGCGCCGCGCCAGCTCCGCGATGCGGACCGGCCGGCCCATGTCGAGGTGGTAGACCTCGCCGCCCTCGGCCATGGCGGCCGCCTGCAGCACGAGGCTCGACGCCTCGGGGATCGTCATGAAGAACCGCGTCGCGTCGCGGTGCGTGACGGTCACGGGCCCGCCGCGCTCGATCTGGCGCACGAACAGCGGCACGACGCTGCCCGCGCTGCCGACCACGTTCCCGAACCGCACGGCGACGCGGACGGTCGGCCCCGCGGGCGCCGCCCGCAGCGCGAGCTCGGCGGCGCGCTTCGTGGCCCCCATCACGCTGGTGGGCCGCACCGCCTTGTCGCTCGAGACGAGCAGCATCTTGCCGACGCCGAGGCGGTCGCAGAGCGCCAGCGCCCGCCGCGTGACCGCGACGTTGTTGCGCACCGCGGCGACGGGGTTCTCCTCCATCAGCGGCACGTGTTTGTAGGCGGCCGCGTGCAGCACGTAGGACGGCCGCGCCTCGACGAGCGCCCGCTCGAGCGCCCCGGCGTCCGAGACGTCGACGACGCGCAGGCGCAGCACGTCGCGCGGGAGCTCCGGCGGCAGCCCGTCGAGGAGGTAGTGGAGCGCGTTCTCGTCGCGGTCGAGCACCGTCAGGGCCGCGGGGCCGAGCGCGAGGCACTGCCGCACCAGCTCGCTGCCGATGGAGCCGGCGCCGCCCGTCACGACGACGCGGCGGCCGGCCACGTCGGCGCGGATGCGCGCGACGTCGAGCGCGGCGACGGGGCGCGAGAGCAGGTCGGCGACGTCGAGGGCGCGCAGCGACGCCGCGCGGACCGGGCCCGGCCCGCCGGGGAGCACGCGGAAGCGGACGGGCGCCTCCCCCGCCGCGGCGACCGCGCGGGACAGGATCGCCTCGGACTTCGACGGGATCGCGACGACGACGTCCGTCGCGCGCGTGTCGGCGAGCACGCGCCCGAGGTCGTCCACGCGCCCGCGCACCGGTACGCCGTGGATCGAGCGGCCCGTCTTGCCCGGGTCGTCGTCCACGAACGCGACCGGGGTCTCGAGCCCCCGTCGCTGCAGCTCGCGCAGGAGGATCTCCCCGGCGTCGCCGGCGCCGACGATGACCGTGCGCGGGCCCGCGCCGTCGGAACGGCGCTGCGTCATCACGCGGCGGACGAACCGCACGCCGCCGAGCAGGAGCATCGACAGCGCGGCGTCGATGACGAACACCGTGTGCGGCAGGTAGTTCCACCGGACGAGGAACGACGAGAGCGCGAAGAGCGCCAGCGACGACGTGCCGACGGCGTACGCGAGCCGCACCAGGTCGTGCAGGCTCGCGTACCGCCACAGCCCGTGGTTGAGGCCGAAGACCTGCAGCGCGGCCGTCCGCAGGAGCACCGCCCAGGGGAGCATCGCGAAGAAGTGCGGGCCGTAGTCGAACGGCGGGATCCGCGCGCCCGGGTCCTCGACGACGAGGTCGGGGCTGCCGAGCCGGAGGACGAACGCGAGGTAGAACGCCGCGGCCGACAGGGCGGCGTGGAGCAGCAGCACCAACGGGCGACGGATCGCGACCGGCAGGTTCACGTGCCGCCGAGCCGCTTCACGCCGCGCGTGCGCCGGTGGCCGTCCGCCAGGTGGACGGCGAGGACCGCCGCGCCGACCGCGCACGCGACGGGCACGCCGGCGGCCTGCGCGAGCGGCCCGACGACGAGGACCGCGGCGAGGGTCAGCAGGCCGTACCGGAGCGCGACCGCGCCGTGGGACCCCGTGGCCTTCACGAGGCGCTGGTAGAGATGGTCGTGGTGGGCCTGCGACATCGGGATGCGGTGCCGCACCTTGTGGAGCAGGGCCTCCGCGACGTCCACGATCGACGGGAGCAGGGCGGCGCCGACGAGCACCCAGGGCGCGCCCGGCACGACGACCTGGCCGCCGGGCGCCGGCACCGCGCACGGCGCGATCGCGATCGCGGCGCCGAGGAGGTGGGACCCGCCGTCGCCCATGAAGATCTTGGCCGGCGGCGCGTTCCACGCGAGGAAGCCGAACGCGGCGGCCGCCGCCGGCAGGAGCGTCCCCGCCGCCGCGGCCGGGTGCTCGCCGCCGGCCGCGGCGAGGATCACGACCGCCATCGCCGCGACGATGGCGTCGCTGCCGTCCATGAAGTTGACGACGTTCAGCACGGCGACGAACCACAGCACCGTCAGGACCTCGGCGGCGCCGCCGAGCGGCAGCTCGCCCCACGGCCCCCACGGCGTCCCGTCGAACCGCGCCCGCGCGACGAAGACCGCGAGGGCGCCCACGCCCGCCTGGGCGACGAGCTTCGTCCACGCGGGCAGGCCCTTCCCGCGCGGCCGCAGGTCGTCCACGAGGCCCACCGCGAACGCGGCCGCCAGCACCATCGCCACCCGCGACAGCGTGCCCCGCGCGGCGGCCAGCAGCCAGTCCTCCGGCTCCGGGACGAGCCCCCACGCCGCGAGGAGCGCCGCCGCGAGGCCGGCGGCGATGCCGACGCCGCCGAGCCGGGGCACCGGCGCCGTGTGGAGGCGGCGGGACGGGTCGGGCTCGTCCACGACCCCGCGCCGCAGCGCGAGCCAGCGGACGACGCCGGTCACGAGCGCCGCGACCACCGCGCCGACGAGCAGCGGGACGGGGGCGTCCTCGAAGCTCACGGGAGGCACCCGAGGGCGCGCGCCTCGGCCTCGAGCCCGTCCACGAGCGGGCGCGGCGCGTAGCCGAACGCCTCGCGGGCCGGGGCGGGGTCGGCCGACTTGTCCTCGGCGAGGCGCAGGACCTGCTCGCGGGACGCGACGAGGCGTCCGACGGACGCGGGGACGTGCAGGAAGAGGCGACGCCGGCGCAGCACGGCCCCGACGGTGCGGATCAGGGCCTCGAAGGTCAAGGACAAAGGCCCCGGCACGTCGAAGTCGCGCCCGGCGAGGTCGGCGCGCGGGAGGACCGCCGCGACCGCCGCGGCCACGTCCTCGACGTGCGTGGGCTGCACGAGCCCGTCGCCGCGCCCGAGGATGGGCACCACCGGGAACCGCCGGACGAAACGGATCAGTCGCTCGAGGTTCCGGTCGCCGGGCGCCCCGTAGATCATGGTCGGGCGCAGGAGGGTGGCGCCGACCCCGCCCCCGAGCACGACCCGCTCGGCCTCGAGCCGCACGGCCTTCGTCGGGGCCGGCAGCCGCGTCCGGACGGCCGTCGTGCCGAGGAACACGCTGCGGCGGATCCCCGCGGCGGCGGCGGCCGCGACGATCCCCGGCGCGTGGCCGAACCCGAGGCTCGCGACGTTGACGAGGGCCGCCGCGCCGTCGAGCGCCGCCCGGAGCGTCTCGGGACGGTCGAGGTCGCCGACCGCCGTCGGGACGCCGAGGGCCGCGACGGTCGCCGGGTCGCTCGAACCGCGCACGAACGCGGTGACGTCGTGGCCGGCCGCGCGCAGCGCCGCCACGACCCGCCGGCGGTGAACCCGGTGGCGCCCGTGACGACGACCCGGCCCGTCACGGCGGCCCCCCCGACCGGGCCCCCGCCCGCCCCCCCCGACCGGTCCCCGGCGTCCGGCCCGTGCGGACGCGCCGCCCGCCGGCCCTCCCGCCGCGGGCGGAACGCGCCGATCGCGCCCTCGATCACGCGCAGGTACGTCGCGGCGAGCGCGTCGCGGTCGCACTCGCGTTCGGCCCGCGCCCGCGCCGCCTGGCCGAGCACCGCGACGGCCGCCGGGTCGGCCGCCCACGCGCGCACGACGCGCGCGAGGGCCGCGGCGTCCTCGGGCGGCACGACGACCGCGCCGGGCCCCGCCGTGAGCAGCGCCTGCGCCTCGCCCGCCACCGCCGCGACCACGGGCCGCCCCGCGCCGAACGCCTCGAAGGCCTTGCTCGGCAGGAACGTCTCCATCAGCGGGGTCGCGCGCAGGGCGACGAGGCAGGCGTCGGCCGCCGCGTAGACGCGCGGCACCTCGTCGCGCGGGACGCCCGGCAGGAACCGCACGCGGTCCCCGAGCCGCAGCCGCGCGGCCTCGGCGACGCACTTCGCCTTCTCGGCGCCCTCGCCGACGAAGAGGAACGTCGTGCGGGGCCCGGCGTCGAGGGCGGCGGGGAGCAGGCGGTCGAGGCCCTGCGCGACGCCGTGCGCGCCGAGGTAGAGGAGCGTGAAGCGGCCCTCGACGCCGTACGCGCGCTTGGCCGCGGCCACCTCCGCGGGGTCCCACGCGCGGGGGAACCGCGCGAGGTCGACGCCGTTGCGGACCACCGTCAGCCGCGCGGCGGGCACGCCGTGGCCCTCGATGCGCGCGCGGAACGCCTCGGTGACGGGCACGACGTGGTCGGCGTGGCGGTACAGGAACCGCTCGAGGCGGCGGAAGAGCGCGACGACGCGGCCCTCGCGCGCGAGGCCGAGGTCGACGAACGCGTCCGGCCAGAGGTCGCGGACGTCGAGGACGAACGGGCGGCGGTGCAGCCGCGCCAACGCGAGGCCCGCGAGGCCCGTGAAGAGCGGCGGCGACGTCGCGACGATCGCGTCGGCCCCGCCGCACCCCGCGAGCCCGCGCACGAACGTCGTCGCGGCCGCCGTCAGGTGCGCGAGCGTGCGGCGGAACGCGCCGCGGTTCGGCGCGGCGAGCAGCCACGCGCGCAGCACGCGCACGGGCGCGCCCCCCTCGACGTCCTGCCGCGCGGCGCTCGCGAGCCGCCCGCGCCAGCGCGGCGGGACGACGCCCGTCGGGTGGTTCGGGAACGCCGTGAGCACCGTGACGCGCTGCCCGCGGCGCGCGAACGCGATCGCCGTCTCGAGCATGCGGCTCTGCGGCGCGCCGATCTCCGGCGGGTAGTACTGCGTGACGAGGGCGATCCGGCGGCGCCTCACGGCCGTTGCCCCGCGGGCAGGTACCCGACCTCCTCGCCCGCGGCGGAGCGGACGATCACGCGCACCTCGCCGCCGAGGATCGTCGACGTCGTGACGTGCGCCGGGCCGGCGCCGGGCACGAACGCGTGCACGACCCGCGCCGGCCACGGCCCCGCGTGGGTCCACGCGAGCACCGGCCGCGGGACGCGCCCGCCGAGCGCCACGGCGTACCCGCCGTCCTCGGTGCGCACGGGCCCGCCGGCCGTGACGAGGCGCCAGGCGCCGCCGCGGCCCTCGATCATCGCCCCGCCCTCGGCCGCGCGGGCGGTGAGGTCCGGGCCCAGCGGCGCCGCGTACCCGAGCGCGTGCGCGCCGCGCGCCGACACCTCGTCGAGCACGACGACCGCGCCGCGCGGCGACAGCGCCACGCACCGACGCACCACGACGCCCGTCGCCCGCGGGAAGCCCGCGTGCGCGCAGGCCCAGGCCCACCCGCGGCGCGTGCCGCCCTCGAGGTGGCGCGCCCAGCCGCGCCGGCCCATGCGGAACGCGCCGTACGGGTCCGCCGGGGCCTCGCCGTCCACGACGAGGCCCGCGAACGCGCCCGGCCGCCGGTCGCGGTCGCGGTCGGGCCCCGCGCCGTACGCCGCGGTGCCCGCGCCGGCGACCACGCGCACGCCGCCGAGCACGACCTCGTAGGCCAGCGCGTCGGCGTGCCCGTGCGCGGGCAGGTCCGGCGGGCACGGCGGCGCGCCGACGAGCGTGACCGCGTCGCGGCCGGCCTCGACGATCGCGAACCCGGCCGCGGGGAACGACCTCGTCCCGGTCCGCGGCGCGGGCAGCGGGCCCGCGCGCCGCGCGGCCCAGGCCCGCAGCGCCGGCAGGGGCAACGCGAGGCCCGGCGCGCCGTCGCGCCAGCGCGCGTACGCGCCGTCGGGGAGCACGAGCTCGTCGAGGGCGACCGCCATCCGCGCGGCGGCGTCCTCGATCCCGCGGGGCGGCGGCTTCCCGCGCGCGGCGGCGGTCTCGAGGGCCACGAGGAAGTGCTCGAGCACGAGCCCCTGGTAGACGGGGCTGCGTTCGTAATGGACGCCGTCGGCGAGCACCTGCTCGCGCGCGCACGTCGAGAGGATCGACGCGCCGAGGGCCGCGCACCGCCGCGCGCCCGCGCCGCGCAGCGCGGCGCCCGCGCGCACGAGCGCCGCGCCGTTGGCCACGAGGTGGTTCCCGCGCACGTCCCACTCCGGCGCGCGCGCGATCGCCAGCGCGTCGGCGGCCACGACCGGCGCGGCGTCCGCGAGCCCGTGGGCCGCCGCCTCGACGAGCGCGAGCACGCGCCGCGAGCGCACGTACGGGTGCGTCGGCGCGCCCGCGAGCACCGCGGCGAGCCAGCGCCGCGCCTCGGGCAGGCGGCCCTCGGCGGCGAGCGCCGCGACGGTCTCGGCGTAGGCCGCGTGGTACCGCTCGAGCGCCGTCGGCGTCGCCTCCCACACGAGGCCCGCGTCGGAGGCGACCGCGCGCCGGCCCGCGAACCGCCAGCCGTCGCCGTCGGGCCGGTCGTAGGGGAACCCCGCGGGCCGCCGGGCGTCGGCGGGCAGCGGCGCGACGCCGCGCCACGCGAGGGCGCGCGGCGACGGCGCGGGCCCGAGGGCGCGCAGGCGCGCGACCACGCGGTGGCCCACCTGCGAGGGCCGCAGCCGCCGCACCGTCTCGAGCCAGCGCGCGACGCTCATCCGACGCGCTCGAACCGTCCCGACACGAGGGCGCGGCGCGCCACGACGGTCGCGCGGCCGACCGCGAACAGGACGTCGTACGGGATGGGCGGCGGGCCGCCCGCCTTCACCGCGGCGACGAAGGCCCGGGCGCAGGCCGTGTGGCCCTTCTCGCCGGAGAGCTTCGTGCGGCGCGCGCGCCCGCCCGACCGCAGCGTGAGCGCGCGGAAGTCGTCGATCTCGGCGATGCGGTCGCCGCGGGCCGCCTCGAGCCGCTCCTTCGGCGCGCTCGGGTCGCCGGCGGCCTGGTACACGATCGACGCGATCGACCCGCCCGAGAGCTCGATCGTCAGCACGACGTCGTCCGTGGCCGCGGCGCCCACCGGGCCTCGCGTCCCCACCGCCGCGACCCGCACCGGGCGTTCGTCGGAGAGGAACGCGACGAGGTCGACCATGTGGCACGCCTCGCCCACGATCCGCCCGCCCGAGACGTGCGCGTCGCCGTGCCAGCCCGCGTCGGGCGCGGGGCCCGCGTTGACGCGGTACGTGAACACCGTGGGCCCGGGCACCGCGTCGAGGAAGGCCTTCGCGCGGCGCGCGGCGTCGGAGAAGCGGCGGTTGAAGCCGACGGCGAGGAGGCCCTTCGCGCCGCCGAGGGCCGCGGCCACGGCGTCGAGGCCCGCGGCGTCGACGGCCAGCGGCTTCTCGACGAACACGTGCTTGCCCGCGCCGAGCGCGGCGGCGGCGAGCGCCGCGTGGCTGTCGTGGGGCGTCGCGACGACGACGACGTCGACGTCGCCCGAGGTGGCGGCGGCGAGCGCGTCCGTGGTCGCGGCGGCGAACCCGGCCTTCGCGGCCGTCTGCGCGGCGCTGGGCCCGCTGGCCGTCGCGACGCTCGTCGGCACGAGGCCCGCCTGGGTGAGCGCGGGCCAGAGGATGCCGCGGCCGAACGCGCCCGCGCCGACGAGCGCGGTGCGCAGGCCCTCGGCCGCGCGCGCGGCCGGGCGCGGGAGCGGCGCGGCGGGCGCCGCCGGCGCGTCCGGGTAGACGAACCGGAAGGCCTTGCCGCCCGTGCGGCCCGCGAGCAGATGTTCGTACGACGCGACCGCGTCGTCGAGCGGGACGTCGGACGCGAGGTCGGCGACCTTGACCGCGCCGGACGCGAGGAGGCCGAGGAACGCCTCGAGGTTGCGGCCCGCGGTCCAGCGGACGTAGGCGAGCGGGTAGTCGCGGCCGCCCTCCTCGTAGGCGCGGTCGTAGCGGCCGGGGCCGTACGACGTCGCGACGCGCACCGTCGCCTCCTTCGCGTACACGAGCCGGCGGGGCACGGTCAGCGGCACGTCGCCGAGCGCCACGACGAGGCCCGCGCGGCGCACGAGGTCGGCGGCGAGCGCCATGGGCGAGGCGTCGTCGGCCGACGCGGCGGCCACGATCACCGCGTCGACGCCGGCGCCGCCGGTGAACGCCTTCCCGGCGACGGAGGCGACCTCGGGCGCGGCGACGGCCTCGGCGCCGTCGGCGGTGGCCCGCGTGCGGCGCGCGGGCTCGGGGTCGACCGCGAGCACGCGCGCGCCGGCGGCCCGGAGGATGCGCACGACGAGGGCGCCGAGGAGGCCCGCGCCGACGACGGCCACGCGGTCGCCGAGGCGCACCTCGGCCGCGCGCACGGCGTTGAGCGCGATGGCGCCCAGCGTCGCGAACGCCGCGTCGGCCGTCGCGACGCCCTCGGGCACGCGGGCCACGAGGTTGCGCGGGACCACGTTGACCTCGGCGTGGTTGGCCCAGCCCGCGCCCGCGCACGCGACGCGGTCGCCGACGACGAGGCCGGCCACGCCGTCGCCGGCGTCGGTGACGACGCCCGCGGCGGCGTACCCGAGCGGCACCGGCGCGCCGAGGCGGTCCTTCACCGTGCGCAGGGCCGACGCGAGGCCGTCGCGCTTGAGCTTGCGCCACACCCGCGCGACGAGGTCGGGGCGGTCCTTCGCCTTGCCGACGAGGGAGCGGCGCGCGAGGGCCACGAGCATGCGCTCGGTGCCCGGGCTCACGACGCTCGCGACGGTGCGGACGCGGACGCAGCGCGCGCGGAGGGCCGGCGGCGGCACCTCGACGAGGCGGACGGTGCCCGTGCGGAAGTCCTGGACGACCTGCTTCACGGGACCCCCACCTTCATGGCCCGCGGCAGCGGGCGCAGCCGCGGCGGCGTCGCGACGGCGCCCGGCCGGTTCGCGTCGAGCCCCGCCGCGAGGCCGACGAACGACCAGAAGAGGAACGCGTACGGGCTCACGGCGAAGAACCAGTTGTGGAAGAACGAGTCGATGGTGGCGGCGGCGATGGCGCCCGCCAGCGCCGCGCCGACGCCGGCCACCTCGGGCTCGTCGCGCCGGCCCGCGACGCGGCGCGCGCGGCGGAACGCGCCGAACAGCACGAGGAGGAACAGCGCCTCCCCCACGGCCCCGAGGTCGACGAGCGTCTCGACGTGCTGGCTGTGGTAGTTCGTGCCCGACGTCGTCACCTCGACCGGCGCGTCCGGGTCGACGCTGGTCGCGGTGCCGTACCCGAAGCTCGAGCGGAAGCCGTGGCCGAGCAGCGGCGCCTCGCGGAACCGCGCGAGGCCCGCCTCCCAGCGCTCGAGGCGCCCGGAGATGCGCGCGACGGTGTCGGTGCGCGCGAGCGTCGCGACCGGGCCCGAGTCGAGGTCGACGTCGCCGCCCGCGAGCGACGCGAGCGACACGAGGACGCCGGCGGCGACCGCGCCGAGCAGGAACCGCGACGGGTGCAGCAGGAACCACGTCGTCGCGACCCCGAGCACGACGCCGCCGAAGCCGCTGCGGCTGCCCGAGAAGAACGCGAGCGCCAGGAGCGTCGCGAGCAGCCCGCCGGCCGCGACGCGGCGCGCGCCCTTCGCCCGCGAGAACGCGAGCGCCGCGAACGGCGCCAGGAGCGCGCACGTGAGCCCGAGGCCGTTCGGGTTGCCGAAGAAGCCGCGCAGGCGCCCCGACACGAGGAGCGCGTCCACGCGCAGCGCGGGCACGAAGCCGAGCGCGATCAGCCCGAGCATCACCACGACGACGCGGTCCACGGTGGCCCGGGCCATGGGCCCGCTGGCCCCGTACCGGGCGACGAACGCGTGCCCGATCACGGTGAACAGGACGAAGCTGGCGGCGAACGCCATGGTCGGCAGCGGCGTCTCCGACCACCACGTCGAGAGCGCCGCGAGGACCGTGATCGCGACCAGCGGCAGCGCCGGGACCGCCCCCCGGCCGCGGCCCCGCAGGCGGATCGCGCCCTGGACGATGAGCAGCGCCAGCAGCGCGAACCGCACCTGGATCTTCCGCGGCACGTCGCCGAACACCATCGACGAGTCGGCCCACGCGAGCACGGCGATGGTGCCGAGCCACCCCGTGCGCCACGGGAGGACCAGCAGGATCAGGGGGGCCGCGAGGGCCGCGACGATCCAGAGCGGGTTCTCGAGGAGGGCGTTCATCGGGCGGCGGGGCCGGTCGCGCGGACGAGGCTCTCCTCGAGCACGCGGCGGTAGCGCCGGGCGGCCTCCGCCCAGGTCCGCGTCGCCGCCCACGCGCGCCCGGATTCTAGCCGCCCCGCCATATCCCCCGGGCACGAAAGGACCTGCGTCAGCAGCGCCCCCGCGGCCGCGACGTCGCCGACCGGGTGGTGCCGCGCCGCGCCGCCCGCCGTCTCGACGAGCGCCGGCAGGTCGCTCGCGATCACCGGGACGCCCCGCGCGAGCGCCTCGGCGACCGGCATCCCGGACGACTCCTCCCGGCTCGGCAGCACGAGCGCGGCCGCGTGGGCGTACCAGGCCTCGAGGGCCGCCGCGTCGACGGGCCCCACCTCGACGAGGAGGTCCGGGTCGTCCGCCGCCGCCGCGCGCACCGCCGCCACGACCCCCGCGTCCACCGGCGCGCCGACCCACGCCAGCCTCTCGGGACGCCCGGCCCGCCGCGCCGCGCGCACCGCCCCGACCGCCGTGGGCAGGTCCTTGTGCGCGTACCCCGTCGCGACGACGAGCACGTACGGGCCTTCGATCGGCCGCGGGAACGGGCCCGGCGGCGGCGGCACGACCCCGTGCGGGATCACGACCTCGCGCCGCGGCGCGAGCACCGGCGCCGCCGCGCGCCGGTGCGCCTCCGACACGAACACCGTCGCGGCCGCGCCCCGCACCGCCGCCCGCGCCGCGCGCCGCAGCAGCGCGTACCGCAGGCCCCGGCCGGTCGCGACCTTCACGTTCTGCGCGACGACGACCCACGGGCACGGCCACGCCGACGGCCCGGCCTCCGCCGCGACGAGCACGACGTCGAGCGCGGCGCCGCGCGCCCACGCGCGCGCGAACCCGCCCTCGACGAGCGCGCGCGCCGCGCCGCCGGGCGCGCGCCGCACCGTCCACGTCGCGCGGGCGCGCACCGCGGCGACCGGCCCCGCGACCTCGGCGCGGGCGAGCACGTGCAGCGACGCCTCGGGCCACACGTCGGCGAGCGCGGGCACGAGCCGCCGCAGCCACGTCACCCCGCCGCCGGTCCGGAGCGCGAGCGCGTGCACCCCGACGCGAGGCCCGCTCACCGGCCGCCCCCCCGCACGCGGTCGACCCACGCGACCGTCGTCGCGACGACGAACACCGCCCGCGACGCCTCGCCGGTGGCCGACGCGCGCCACGTCGCGACGAGCCGCGCCACGCCCTCGGGCTTCCAGAGCCCCTGCGCGGCGAGCCGGGCCGGCGCGAGCGTCGTCTCGAGCCAACCCGCCCACGGCCCGCGCATCCAGCGGTCGAGGGAGCGGTGGAACCCCGCGGCCGGCGTGCGGTTGCCCCAGCCGTGCGCCCGCCGCAGCCACGTCCGCAGCGGCCCGCCCGACCCCGGCCGCCCGAACCGCGCCCGGACGGGCAGGCCACGGACCGCCTCGACGACCGGCGCCGCGAGGAATGGGCGGAAGGTGCGCGTCGGCGGCGTCCGCAGCTCGGTGTCGTTCGTGGCGCGCAGCGCCGCCTCGGCGACCGCCCGGACGCGCGGCGTCAACCCGCCGGGCGTGCCGTCCGGCGGCCGGGGCCCCGCCGTCGTCAACGCGGCCCGCGTCGTGGCGGGCAGCAGCTCGACCTCGATCTGCATCGCGTGGACCGGTACGCGCGCGAGCGCCGCGCGCTCGACGGCTTTCAGCCCCGCGAGGTCGAACGCGTCCGGCACGGCCCGCGGCGGCCGCGAGCGCAGCATCAGCCGCAGCCCCCGCGCGCCACCGAGGCGAACGGCTCGCCGACGCCGAACAGTGCCGCCGCCCCGACCGGCGTCGCCGCGCGCGCGACGCCCGCGCGCGCGAGCGCCGCGTCGAGGAGCGCCGCGCGGAACCCCTCGAGCGACGGCAGGTCGCACGTCGCGAGCCACCGCGCGAGCGCGGCCTCGGGTTCGTCGCCGTCGGGCCGCAGCACGTGGTGCCGCGCGCGCAGCACGCGGGCCGTCCGCCCGGCCTCGACGACGTCGGGCTCCGGCGCGCCGGGCCAGTGCACGGTGAACGCGTCCGCCTCCGGCTCGCCCGCGAGCGCGCGCAGCGCCAGCAACGCGAGGCTCGCGTGCCCGCCCCGCGTCAGCACCGCGAACCCCGGCCCCGCGACCTCGGTCCGCAGCCGCGCCTCGAGCGTCGCGACGTCGCACGGCGGCGCGACCGTCGCCGGCCCCTCGACGCGGGCGGCGCCGTCCTCGAACACGACGCGCCCGCCCGCGGGCACGCCGACGACGCCCTCGAGCGGCAGGCGCGCGTCGAGCGGCCCGCCGCGCCACAGGACGCCGCTCACGCCCGCCGGGTCGACGACGGCCCGCCGACCCACGGCGGCGAGCGCCTCGAGCGCCGTCCCCGCCGACGCCGCGGCCCGCTCGCGCCACGCCACGTACACCGCCGGCGCGTCCGTCGCGCGGGTCGCGACGAGCCGCCCCGCGGCGGCCACGGCCGGCTCGGCGACGGGGCGGTCGGGCGCGCTCATGACGCCGATGGAACCACGCGGGCGCCCGCGGGGCCCGCCCGGAGCGCGGCGGCGACCGCGGCCTCGACCTGGCCGGCCGCGAACGGCAGGGCCCGCCCCGCCGCACGGGACGCAGAGGCGATCCCCCGGGACGCGAGGCCCGCCCGGTCGCCGAGCAGCGCCGCCCACGCGCGCGCGAGCGCGGCCGCGTCGCCGGACGGGAACGTCGCGCCGGTCGTCGCGTCCACCAGGTCGGCGGCCGCGCCGACGGCGTCGCTCGCGAGCGCGGCGCACCCCGCCGCCATCCCCTCGTGGAGCGACACGCCGTACGGCTCGTGGGCCGACGGCAGCACGACGACGTCGGCCGCGGCCGCCAGCTCGACGACGCGCGGGTACGGCGTCTCGCCGAGGAACGAGACGCGGTCGGCGAGCCCGAGCGCCATCGCGCGCGCCCGCAGGCGCGCCGCGAGGGGCCCGCCGCCGGCGATCCACGTCCGCGGCACGGGCCGCTGCGCGGCCGCGGCGTCGAGGAGCACGTCGACGGCCTTCGCGGGGATCAGGCGCCCGACGAACAGCGTCACGGGCTCGTCGCCCGCGCCCAGCTCGGCCCGCACGGCCGCGCGGCGCGCGACGTCGGCGCGCGCGCGGGCGAACCGCGCGGCGTCGGGCGCGTTCGGCACGACGAAGCACCGCGCCGGGTCCGCGCCGAGGTGCTCGAGGAGCGCCTGCGCCTTCGACGACACCGGCAGCCACGCCGACGCGCGGCGCACGAGCGGCCGGGCCACGCGGTCGCGGGCCCAGGATCGCAGCGCGAGCCGGTGCGGCCGCAGGTGGCTCTCGCTCACGACGAGCGACGGCACGCCGCGGCGCACGGCCCAACGCGAGGCCGCGTGCATGGCGCCGTGGGCCCAGCCCGACACGAGCACCGCGTCGGGCCGCAGCGCGTCGAGCCGGCGCGCGACGCCGCGGGTCCACTTCCAGGTGAAGGGTCCCTTCGGCCCGCGCACGGTGAGCGAACCGCCCTTGAGGTGCTCGTGGCGGTGGCCGGAGACGTCGACGGCCCACGACGCGCGCAGCACCTCGCGCGCGACGAGGTAGAGGACGTGGGGCGTCACGACGCCGCGCGCGGCGAGCAAGTCATAGAGCGGCGCCCGGTACGGCGTCGGGAGCTCGGTGACGATCGCGAGGACCGGCGGCACGGGGAGAGCCTACGGCCGGACGGGCGCGGCGGCCACGCCGAGCGCCGCGACGAGGTCGCGGGCGCAGGAGGAGAGGTCGTGGCGCGCGCGGACGGCGTCGCGGCCCGCGGCGGCGAGGCGCCCCGCGAGCGCGGGATCGTCGAGCAGCCGGCCCACCGCCGACGCGAGGCCCGCCGCGTCGTGGGGCGCCACGAGGAGCCCCGCGCGGCCGTCGTCGAGCAGCTCGGCGATCCCCCCGACCGGCGTCGACACGACGGGGACCCCCGCCGCCATCGCCTCCATGAGCGAGACGGGGACGCCGTCCTCGTCGCCGTCCGGGGCGACGACGCACGCGAGCGCCGCCACGCGCGCGGCGGCCGCCACGGCCCCCGCGTCGGCCTCGGGGAGCGCGCCGAGGAGCGTCACCGGCGCGCCCGTGGCCGCGATCGCGGCGGCGAGCCGCGGCCGCTCGGGCCCCTCGCCCACGATCGCCGCCCGCACGCCCGGGCGCGTGGCCGCGAGCCGCGCGACCGCCCGCACGAACACGTCGTGCCCCTTGCGCGGCACGAGGCTGCCGACCGCCACGACGTCGAACCGCGGGGTCGAGGCCGTCGGCGTGGGCGGGTGCGCGACGTCGACGCCGCACCGCACGACGCGCACGCGGTCGGCCGCCTCGGGGACGAGGTCGAGGACGCGCCGGCGCGTCGTCCCGGCGATGGCGGTCACGACGTCGGCGGCCCGCACCTTCGCCGCGAGCGCGCCGCGCCCCACGACGAGCAGGTACGGGTTGTGGACCTCGAAGGAGAACGCGACGCCGGTCAGCGCCCCCGCCACGCGTGCCGCGGTCGCGTCCCAGCCCGCGAACTGCGCGTGCAGGCGGGCGACGTCGCCCCGCCGGCGCACGAGGTCGGCGAGCGCGAGCCCGTCGCGCCACGCCGCGACCGCGCCGAGGCGCCCGCCCTCCTTGTCGCCCGACCGCGCGCGGAGGACCCCGCCGAGGAGCAGCGCCAGCGCGCGCGCCGGCCGCCGCAGGAACGCCGCGAACGCCGACGCGCCCTCCTCCCGCAGGAACCGGGTGCCGTCGTCCGCCGGGCCCGGCGGCGCCCCCCGCGCCCGCCGCAGCGCCACCCGCGTCGTGGGCACGCCGAGGGCCGCGACGGCCGCCGCCATCCGGCGGTGGAACGTCTGCGTCGGCTCGGGATGCGAACGGCACACGAAGACCAGCACGGGGGAACGGCTCCAATGTGGGGGTCGGCCGACGCCCCCCATACCATCGCCCCCGATGACGCGCAGCCCCTCGGCCGACACCGGGCCCGCCTGGCGCCCGCTCTGGACCTGGCTCCGGCCCCACCGTGGCCGGGTCCTCGCGTCCATGGTGCTCGGCTGCCTCGCCAGCGCGTTCGAGGTCGCGTCGCTCGGCCTCCTCATGGTCCTCCTCTCGGTCTCCGACGCCGGCCTGCCCGACCGGCTGGGCCCGTTCTCGCGGGTCGTGCCCCTGCTCCGCGGCCTCTCGCCCAACGGGCAGCGCGCCGTGCTCGTCGGCCTCATCCTCGGCGGCATCGCGATCCGCGGGGTCATGTGGTGGCTCGCCGCCGCGCTCCGCGAGCGCGTCGGCACCGCGGTCACCGCCACCGCCCGCCGCCGGATCTTCGAGCGCGTGGCCCGCGCGCCCGTCGCGTGGCTCGAGGGCCGCTCCTCCGGCGACCACGACACCCTGATCCTCCGCGAGACCGACCGCCTCTCCCACGCGGCGACCGGCTTCGTGCAGCTCGGCGTCGTGTCGGCGATGGCCGCCTGTTACCTCGCGCTCCTCTTCTACATGGCCCCCGCGCTCACGGTCGCGGCCATGGCCTTCCTCGTCGTGACGGCCGGCGCGATCCGCCTCCTGCGCCGCCCCGTCGAGCGCTACGCCCGCCGCATGCGCGAGGTGAGCCGCCCGCTCTCGGCCACGGTCCACGAGACGCTCGCGGCGCTGAAGCTGCTGAAGGTCCTCGGCCGCACCGACGACGCCGTCGAGCGCTTCGACGGCAGCAACCGCGCCTTCCTCGACGCGCAGCGCCGCCAGCGCGAGGCCCTCGACGCGATCCCGCCCGCGAGCGAGCTCTGCGGCGCGATCGTCGTGCTCGGCATGCTCTGGCTCGGCTCGACCGTCCTGCCCATGCGCGGTGGCGGCGGGCCCGCGCCGCTCCTCACGTACGTCTTCACCTTCTACCGGCTGCTCCCCCGCTTCCTCGCGCTGCCGAGCACCCGTGCCGCCCTCGCCGCCGACCTCTCGGCGGTCCCGGTGCTCGAGGCCTTCCTCACGGACGCGGGCGCGGACCCGGAACGCGACGGCGAGGCCCGGCCCGGCGCGGGCCCCCACCGCCTCGTCCTCGACGGCGTCCGCTTCCGCTACCGGCCCGACGGGCCGTTCGTCCTCGACGGCCTCTCGTTGGCGCTCGAGCCGGGCCGCACGGTCGCGCTCGTCGGGCCCTCCGGCGCCGGCAAGTCGACGGTCGTCGACCTCGTCCTCGGCCTGCGCCGCCCCACCGAGGGCCGCGTGGTCCTCGACGGCGCCGACCTCGCGACCTACGCGGGTGACGCGTGGCGCCGCCGCGTCGGCGTCGTGCCGCAGGAGCCGCGCCTCTTCGACCGCAGCGTGCGCGACAACCTCCGCCTCGTCGCGCCCGACGCCGACGACGCGCGGCTCTGGGCCGCCCTCGAGGCCGCCGCCGTCGCCGACGTGGTCCGGCGCCTGCCGCAGGGCCTCGACACGCGCCTCGGCGAGGGCGGTGCGCGGCTCTCGGGCGGCGAGCGCCAGCGCATGTGCATCGCGCGCGCCCTCGTCGTCGACCCGGCCCTGCTCGTGTTCGACGAGCCGACGAGCCACCTCGACCCCGACAGCGAGCGCGCGGTCACCACGGCGCTCGCGCGCGCCGCCGCGGGCCGCACGCTCCTCGTGATCGCCCATCGCCTCTCGACCGTGCGCAACGCCGACGAGATCGTGCTGCTCGAGCGCGGCCGCGTGGTCGAGCGCGGCGCGCACGCGGCGCTCGTCGCCCGCGACGGCGCGTACGCGCGCCTCGTCCGCATGGGCCTCGACGACCTCGAGGCGCCGGAGGCCCGCGGCACCCCCGCGGACGGCCCCGCATGACGACGCCCCCGCTCGCGCCGCCGGGCCCGCGGGGCCCGGGCCTGCTCGCGCCCGCCTCGATCGCCGCGCTCGCCGCCACGGTGCTGCAGGTGGGCTGGCTCGAGCGCGTGAAGGCCCGCCTTATCGCCGCGGGCGCCGTCACGCGCGCGACGCTCGCCGACGCGGTCCCCGCGACGGTCGGCGTCGACGGCGTGCTCGCGTCGCTCGCGCTGCTGCTCGCCGCGGTCCTCGCGGTGCGCGCCGCGCGCGCGGCGGCCCGCGGGCCGGCGGGCCTCGCGTCCCTCGTGCCCGCGACCGCCCTCGGCCGCTTCGTGCTGATGCTGCTCGCGACGTGGACGTTCGTGCGGTGGCACGCGAGCCCGGGCGCGCTCGTCGGGTTCGACCTCGACCTGCACGCCGCGCACACGGCGCTCGTGGCCGACGAGCTGCGCGCGGGCCGCGTCCCCTCGTGGACCGACGCCTGGTACCTCGGCTTTCCGCTCCTGCGGTACTACGGCGCGACCTTCTACCTGCCCGCCGCGGCGCTCGCGGCGGCCCTCGACGACGTCCGCGTGGCCGTGAAGGTCGTGACCGCGGCGTGGCAGCTGCTCGCGGCGCCCGCCGCGTACGCGCTCGCCCGCGCGACCGGCGCGACGCGCGGCCAGGCGATGCTCGCGGGCGTCGCGTACGCCGCGTGCCCGTTCTTCGTGAACACGCTGGCGCACCTCGGGAGCCTCACCGCGGCGCCCGTGCTCGCGCTGGCGCCGGCGGCGCTCGCGGCGTCGATCCGCGCGGGGCGCGGCGAGGGGCTGCGGCACGGCGTGCTCCTCGGCGCGACCGGGGCGCTGCTCGTCGGGGCCCATCCTGCCTATGCGGTGCAGGTCGCGGTCCTGTGCGCGCTGGCGTTCGTCGCCACCGCGGTCACCTCCGCGCCGCGGGCGGGGCGCGTGGTCGTCGCGGGCGTCGCCGCCGCCGTCGTGGCGGTGCTCGGCGCGGCGCCCGTGCTCGCGGCCTGGGCGCTCGACGGCCTCCCGCGCGCGGGGACCGCGCCCGGCGCGTTCGAGCTGGTGCGGCCCGGCCGGCCCAACCCCGAGGCCCTCCGCTTCCTCGTCGCGTGGTCGCCGCGCCCCGAGGTGACGGCGACGGGCTACCTCGGGCTCGCGACGCTCCTGTTCGCGGTCCTCGGCCTCGTGGCGCGGCGCGACGGCCCGCGACGCGCGGGCCTCGCGGCGCTGCTCGCGGCGACGGTCGTGTCGTGGTGCGGGCCCGGGTTCGTCCGCGAGCGCGCGCTGCTCCTGCTGCCGGCGGTGCTCGTGCCGGCGGTCGCGGCGGGCCTCGGGGCGCTGCGGCGACCGGGCCTCGCGGTCGTCGGGGTCGCGTTGCTCGTCGTCGACCTCGGCGTGGGCAACCTCGCGTCGCCGTACCGCGCCGACCTCGCGCCGCTCGCCCGCGACCAACGCGAGCTCGCGGCGCGGCAGGGCCGCGAGCGCGCGATCCTCGTCGCGACCGACGCGGAGGGCCGCGCGACGGCGGGCGAGTGGCAGGTGGCCGCGGAGACGCCGCTGCGCACGTTCCTCGGCGGGTTCCGCGAGGCCGCGCCCGCGACCTACGACGCGATGCGGGCCACCGTCGAGGCCGCCGCCGAGGACCGCGGCGTCGACGACCCCGCGTTCCGTCGCCACCTCGAGCTGCTCGGCGGCGCCACCGTCGCGACGCTCGCGCACGGGCGCGTCGCGACCACGGCGCGCGCGCCCGCGGCGTCGTCGATCGGGTTCGCGACGGGCCTCGCGTCGCTGCGCGCCGACGGCGTCCCCGGCCCCGACCAGGTGATCGCGTGGTCGGCCGCGATGGCCCCGCCGCGCGGCAGCGGGCCCGGCGCCCTGCGCCGCGTGCTCGTCGCGGGCGACGGGCCCGCGCTCCCCGGCGACGAGGCCGACACGCCGCTCGAGGGCGTCCGCGTCGTCGCCGACGTGCGCGCGGGTCCGACCCGCACCACGACCGTCGAGGTGCCGTCCGAGGGCTGGCTGCGCTTCGACGCGGCGTGGACGCGCGACCTCGTCGTCACGGTCGCGGCCGACCGCGGGCCGGCGGGCCTCGCGGTCCCCTCGCCGGGGGCCGCGCGTCCCGATGTGATGGGCCTCGTGCTCGTGCCGGTGCCCGCCGCGGGCCGCTACGTCGTGACGCTCCACCATCCCGACCGCTTCGGGTGGTGGCCCGCGTCGGCGCTGGCCGCGCTGCTCGCGGTCGTCAGTCTCGTCGCGCGTCGTCGCGGCGCGCGCGACGCTGCCGCCACTTGAGCCTCAGGTAGCGCACCCAGCCGAGCGGGCCGCCTTCTTCGAGGACGCGGACGCGCGCCTGCAGCTCGCCGATCTTGCGGACGTGGCGCGCGATGGCGCGGTCGCCGACGCGGAGCGGGTCGCGATGGAGCGGTGGCGCGGGCGGCGGCGGGCGCCCGGCGGCGGCGGGGGTCGCGGTGACGACCCACTGGAAGGCGCGCGCGTCGGGGTCGTCGACGAGGTGGCGGACGAGCGCGTCGGACGCGAGGCCCGCGCGCTCGAGGGCCCTCTGGACGACCTCGGGCTGCAGCGGCTTCTCGACGCGGGCCTCGACGGCGACGCCGAGGCCGGCGCGGGCGAGGACCGCGTGGAAGGTGTCGCGGGTCCAGAAGTGGAGGTGCGTGCGGTCGAGGATGCCCTCGTCGTCGCGCTCGAACGCGCCGAGGAGCAGGCCGAGGCGGACGCTGCCGTGCGCGACGTTGGGCACCGACAGGACGACGCGGCCGTTCGGGGCGAGCACGTGGTCGCGGATCGCGACGAGCACCGCGTGGGGATCGCGGACGTGCTCGACGACGTCGGCGAGGACCACGACGTCGAAGCGGCGGCCGCCGAGCGCGACGGGCCAGGCCGGGTCGTCGAGGTCGGCGGCGACGACCTCGACGCCGCGGGTGCGGGCGCGGGCGGCCGCGTCGGGGTCGCGTTCGACGCCGACGCCGCGGCAGCCGGCGCGTTCGGCGAGCGTCGCGAGGAGGAGGCCGTCCCAGCAGCCGAGGTCGAGGACGAGCGCGTCGCGGCCGACCTGGCGGGCGACGTGGGTCCACGACGAGGTCTCGTCGGCGAGGTCCACATGGCGGCGGTCATAGGGCGACATGGACGGCGGGCGCTCCAACCTCTATGGTGCCCTCGCCGCCCCGGAAGCGCCCCGTGCCGACCGACCGCCCCCTCCTGTCCGTCGTGATGCCCGTCTACGACGGCGCGCGCTTCGTCGAGGAGGCGGTGCGGTCGGTCCTCGCGCAGGCGTGGCGGCCGCTCGAGGTCGTCGCCGTCGACGACGGCTCGAAGGACGGGTCGCTCGCGATCCTCGAGGGCCTCGCGCGCGCGCACGCGGGCGACGACGGCGCGGTCGTGCGCGTGCGGGCGGAGCGCAACGGCGGCGTGGGCCGCGCGCGCAACCTCGGGCTCGCCGACGCGCGCGGCGAGTACGTGACGTTCCTCGACCACGACGACGTGCTGACGCCGGGGTCGCTCGAGGCGCGCGCGGCGGCGCTCGCGGCGTTTCCCGGCCGCTTCGTGTACGGCCGGCTCGCGTGGCTCGGGGCGTCGCCCGACGGAAGCACGGTCTCGCCCGGGCCCGACCACCGGCCCGCGACGACGTACGCCGAGGCGTGGGACCGGCTCGGGATCACGACGCCGGGGCAGGTGCTGCTGCGGCGCGCCGACGCGGTGCGCTGCGGCGGCTTCCCCGAGGACCGCGCGGTGGGCGGCTCCGACGACCGGGCGTTCTGGTTGCGCCTCGTCGCGGGCGGCGTCCTGCCGCACCCGATCCACGACGTGGTGCTGCGCTACCGCGTGCACGCGGGCCAGGCGAGCCGCACGGTCGCGTACAAACGCGCGCGGCTCGCGTTGCGCGAGGCGGCGGTGTTCGCGGGCGACCCGCCGGTCCGGCTCGTGCCCGAAGAGGTCGCGGGCCCGGTGCTCGCGCGGCTCGCGATGGACCTCGCCCACGACCTCCTCGACACCGACCCGGCCGACGCGATGCGCGTGGCGGAGGCCGCGCGCGCGAAGTGGCCGCCGCTCTCCGACGACCCGCTCTGGGCCGGGTTCCACGCCAAGCGCCGCCGCAAGTTCGTCGGCCGCGTGCCGCTGTTGGGGCCCCTGCTCCGGGGCGCGCGGCGCTGGCTCGCACCGGGCCCCTGACGGCCCCGCGGGCGTACGCGCCGCCGGCCAGGTGGGCGGCCACGGGCCACGGTACGCGAGGCCCGCCGGCCGGCACGGGCCCGGACTTCCTTCCCGCCGGATCCCGGCGAGCATGGCGGGATGGCCGTCGAGTTCTACCGTCATGCGCTCCGCGAAGAGGACGTCCAGGCCGTCGTGGCCGTCCTCCGCAGCACCTTCCTGACCACCGGCCCGCAGTGCCGGGAGGTCGAGGCGCGCCTCGCGGCCTACCTCGGCGTCCCGCACGTGCTGACGATGACGTCGTGCACCGCGGCGCTCGAGGTGGCGCTGCGCGCGTTCGGCGTCGGACCCGGCGACGAGGTCATCGTCCCCGCGTTCACCTTCGTCGCGACCGCGACGGCGGTCCTGCACGCCGGCGCGACGCCGGTCCTCGCCGACGTCGACCCCGACACCGGCTGCCTCGGCGCCGCGGGCGTCGTGCGCGCGCTGACGCCGCGCACGCGGTGCGTGATCCCGGTGCACCTGTACGGCCAGATGGCCGACCTCGAGGCGATCCGCGCGGTGCTCGGCAGCCGGAAGGTGCGCATCCTCGAGGACGCGGCGCACTGCGTCGAGGGCATCTACCGCGGCGTGCGGCCCGGCCGGGCGAGCGACGCGGCGGCCTTCTCCTTCTACGCGACGAAGAACCTGACGTGCGGCGAGGGCGGCGCGCTCGCGTTGCGCGACCCCGACCTCGCCGAGCGCGCGCGGCGGCTGCGGCAGCACGGCATGACCGCGTCGGCCGCCGAGCGTTACCAGGGCACCAAGGGGTACCGGCACTGGGACGTTGTCGACCTCGGCGTGAAGGCCAACCTCCCCGACGTGCTCGCGGCGCTGCTCGTGCACCAGATCCCGCGCCTCGACGCGCAGCGGGTGCGCCGCGAGGCCCTCGCCCGGCGCTACGAGGCCGCCATCGACGCGTTGCCCGGCTGGGGCCGGCCGATGGTGCGGGCCGAGGCGACGTCGGCGTACCACCTCGCGACGGCCTGGGCCCCGCGCGGCCACCGCGACGCGGTCCTCGCGGCGCTGGCCGAGCGCGAGATCGGCGTGGCGGTCAACTGGCGCGCGCTGCCGCAGCTCACGTGGGTGCGCGAGGCGCTGCACGCGGACCCGGCCGACTTCCCGGTCGCCTGCGAGATCGGCGACCGCACGCTCTCGCTGCCGCTGTGGCCCGACCTGACGGACGCGCAGCAGGACGAGGTGATCGCCGCGCTGCGCGACGTCGCGCGGGGGCTCCCGCGTGCCTGACGCGGCGCCCGCGCCCGACCTCTCGCTCGTCATCACGACGTACAAGGAGACGTCGGTGCTCGAGGGGAGCCTGCCCCGCATCGCCACGGCGCTGCGCGCGCTCGGGCGTCCCGTCGAAGTCGTGTTCGTCGACGACGGCAGCGGCGACGGCACCGCCGAGTGGGTCGAGGCGCAGGCCCGGGGCCTCGCCGACCTCGCCCCGCGCGTCCTGCGCCACGCGACGAACCGCGGCCGCGGCGCCGCCCTGCGCACGGGCTTCGAGGCCGCGCGCGGGCGCTACTGCGGCTACCTCGACCTCGACCTCGAGGTCGACGTCGCCTACGTCGCCCCCACCGTCGCGCTCCTCGACGCGGGCGCCGACGTCGTCGTCGGCGTGCGGACCTACGTCAAGACGCGCCCGGGCTTCGACGTGCGCACGTTCCTCTCCGTGGGCTACCGCCACCTCTCGCGGACCGTGCTGCGCCACCGCCTGCGCGACACCGAGACCGGCTTCAAGTTCTTCCGCCGCGACCGCCTGCTCCCGCTGCTGCCCCACATCGAGGAGGGCGGCTGGTTCTTCGACACCGAGGTGATGATGGTGTCGGCGCTCGCGCGCCGCCGCATCGCCGAGCTGCCGGTCGACTTCCACCGCCGCCACGACAAGGTCTCGACGGTGAAGGTCGCGCGCGACGTGCGGCGCTACCTCGGCGCGCTGGCGCGCTTCACGGCGCGGCGCCGCCGCGTGACGGCGGCGGTGCGGGCGCTCGCGTGACGAGCCTGATCTATCGCCACCCGCGCCTCTACCGCGGCGTGCTCGCCCTCCTCTACGGCGGGGCCCTGCGCGCGCGCGAGGCCTTCGTGGCGCGCCACGTGCCGCCGGGCGCCCGCGTCGTGGACGTCGCATGCGGCGACGGCGGCATCCGTCGCGTGCTCCCGGGGCGCGCCTACGTCGGCGTCGACGTCTCGCCCGTCTTCGTGGACGCGCTGCGCGCCGCGGGGGTCGAGGCCCATCGCCTCGACGTCGCCCGCGACGACCTCCCGACCGGCGACGTCGTGCTCATGTTGGGCGCGCTCTACCAGTTCCTGCCCGACGTGGACCCGGTGGTCGAACGCCTGCGCCGGGCCGCGCGGCACCACGTCGTGCTCGCCGAGCCGCACCGCAACCTCGCGCAGTCGCGCCACGCGGTCGTGCGCGCGATCGCGCGCCGCGCGACCGACCCCGGCGTCGCGTCGAGCACGGGCCGCTTCGACGAGGCCTCGCTCCGCGCGCTCTTCGCGCGCCACGGCGCCACCGAGATCGTTGCAACCCGCAAGGAGCTGATCGCCGTCCTGCCGGGGCTCGCGTCGTGAACGGCCGCGTCGTCGTCGCCGTGCTCGTGGGCCTCGCGTTCGCGGCCACCGTCGTGTTCGCGCTCGAACCCGGCGCACACGACCTCCTGCGCCGCAGCGCGACGGGCCTCGAGGCGCCCGACGACGGCTACTGGTCGTCGCCCGTGCGTCGCCTCGCGGGCGCGGGCGACCAGGACGCCTACGACCACGACCTCGCGGTCGCGCTCGCCCTGCCCCAGAACGCGCTCGCGGCCGCGGCGGTCGCGGTGGGCGTGCCCTATCCCGCGGCGCGCTTCGCGGGCTCGCTCCTCGCCGCGGCGGTCCTCGCGGGATGCGTCGCGGCCGGCCTCGCGGGTCGCGCCCGCGCGGCGGGGCTCGTGTTGCTCGCGTTCCTCCTGACGCCCCCCGTCGTGGGGCACCTCGCGAGCGACCTCGGCGAGGGCACGGCCCTCGCGCTCGCCGCGCTGTGGGCGCTCGCGGCGCTGAGCCGCCGCTGGTTCCTCGCGGGCCTCGTCGCGGCGGTCGCGCTCTCGCAGAAGGCGCTCGGCCTCTCGCTCGGCGTCGGGACGCTCGTCGGCGTGCTCGCGAGCGCGGACCGCCGGCGCGACCTCCCGCGCGCGGCGCTCGGCGTCGCAGCGGGCCTCGCGTCGGCGGTGGTCGTGGCCGTCTTCGTGTTCCGCGACGCGCCGCTCGCGTTCGTCCTGCGCCCGTACGTCGCCACCGACGAGACGCAGTCGGGCACGAAGGGCCTCGCGGTGCTCGTGCAGGCGGTCTTCCTCGGGCACCACGGCGTCGGCCGCTGGCTCGCGCCGGGGTTCGTCGCGGCGGTGCTCGTCGGCACCTTCGCGGGCCCGCGCCGGCCGTCCGTCGCGGTGGTCGCCGCGACGGTCGCGGGCTACGCGTTCGCGGGGTCCTTCCCCGACCCGTGGCGCGTCCTTCCCACCCTCCCGTTGCTCGCGGCCACGTTCGTCGACACGGCCCCCGGTCGCGCGAAGGGACCGCGAGGCCCGGCCGCCCGCGCGACCGCCTCCGGTGCGTCGGAGTGGGCCGCGGCGCCGGCGCTCCTCGCCGCACCCCATGCCGTGGGCGGGCTGGTGGCGTGGTTCGGGCCCTCGACGGCGCTCGTGCTCGGCGGCGCGACCGCCGCGGTGCTCGTGGCGCTCTTCCTGCTGCGTCGCCGGCTCGGGGCGCGCCCCGCGGCCGCCCTGGCGCTCGCGGGCGTCGGGGCCGCGTTGGCCGCGGTCCTGTCGGCGCGGACGGTCGCGCTGCGCACCGACGTGCGGCTCGCGCTCGCGCGCGACGTCGCCGCGCGGGTGCCCGCCGACGCGCCGCTCGTCGGCTACTCGTTCCTCGCGTCCGCGTGGTCGGGGACGCTCTACTACCCGCCCTTCGTCGCGCTCTGGGAGGGCGAGGTCGCGCGGCGCCGTCCGCCGGTGCTGTATCGGCTGCGGGTCCCCGCGAAGGACGGTCCCGTGCCGCCGGGCCCCGCGGGCTACGAGGTGACGTCCTCCGTCCCGCTCGGCGACCGCTTCTACAACCGCGACGAGTTCCCCCGTCCGCTCCTCCTCGAGACCCTCCGCCCGCCGCGGTGACGCGCGGCGATCGCCCGCGCGATCGACGCCGGGCCGATCTCGCGGTACGCCAAGGGTGCGGCGGAGGATCCACGACGGCAGGGCCGGCGGAGGATCGTAGGTAACGTCCGGGCCCTCGGGGGCGTCGTACCGTGGGACGGGCCGCGTCGACGGCCCGATGGAGCCGTCCGATGTCGCACCCCAAGCTGGTCCCGACGAAGCACCCGGTCCACGACCTGATCGCGCGCCGCTGGAGCCCGTACGCGTTCGCGGACCGCATGCCGCCCGACGCAGAGCTGCGGTCGCTCTTCGAGGCCGCGCGTTGGGCGCCGTCGTCGTACAACGAGCAGCCCTGGCGGTACATCGTCGCCACCCGCGCGGACGCCGCGGCGTTCGAAGTCGCGCTCTCCTGCCTGGTCGAGGGGAACCGGGTCTGGGCGCGGTTCGCGCCCGTTCTCGCATTCGGTTGCACGAGCCTCTCGCTCGCGCGGACCGGCAAGCCGAACGCCGCGGCGCAGCACGACCTCGGCCTCGCGAGCGCGAGCCTCACGCTCGAGGCGACCGCGCGGGGCCTCTACGTCCATCAGATGATCGGCATCCTGCCCGAGCGCGTCCGCGAGGCGTACGGCGTCCCCGCCGGCGTCGAGCCGCTCACCGGCCTCGCGATCGGCTACCTCGCCGACCCCGCGACCCTCCCCGAGGCCCTCCGTCCGCGCGACGCCGCGCCGCGCACCCGCAAGGAGCTGCCGGAGTTCGTCTTCGGCGGCACCTTCGGCCGGCCCGCGACCTGGCTCGGCTGACCCCCGCGCGTGCGGGGCGGTGACCGCACCGCCCCCGCACGCGAGCGACCAGCGCCGACGCCGGGCTCGCCCCCACACCCGCCGACCGCAGCCTCCGTTCGCGAGATCAGCGAGATCGTGGAGACGCGAGTGTTGCGCCGGCGCAAGGCGCGGTCGTACCTCAGCGCGGAACTCCCCGGGGCACTCCGGTGCGGGGGGACGCAAGGCCCGGTGGCCGTTGGCCTACCCCTTCCTACGGGGCCGTCCCACGCCGCGGAGAGCGGTGGTGCGCGGCGGGGAGTGATGGTCCTCGCTAGCCACGCGACTTCGCCCGTCGGGGCCCGGGGCCTCGGGAGAATCGACCGGCACCGCCGTTCGCGGGGTCGTACGATGCGGCTCTCCGAAGGCGAGGGCACGTCGATGGCGCATGGAACGCGATGGGGTGGCGTCGGGCTTGCGTTGGCGATCCTGTTCGGGAGCGCGGCGTCGGACGGCCCGCGCGCGCGGGCCGAGGGCGAGGCCGCGGCGCCGGCACCGGCAGCGTGGGTCTTGGACGTGCGGGTGGTACGCGTCGACGCGTTGGTGCGTGGGACGGTGGAGACGGCATCGCCATGGGAGCCGACGGGCGCGTCGGGCGCCTGGACGCCGCGCCCTTGGGCCGAACTGCTCGCCGGCCTGAAGACGCGGGGCATGACGACGTTGCTCGGCGAGCAGCGGGTGACGGTGTCCGACGGCGGGTCGGCGAAGGTCCAGCAGGTACGAAAGCGATTCGTCAAGCAGCTCCGCAATGAGACCGTTCAGCCGACGGGCGAGATGCGCTTGCTCGAGACGTCGTACGTCGAGACCGGCGTCTCCGGTGAGCTGTCACTTCGTCAAACGTCGATGAAGTACGAGTTCCGCGCCGAGTGGGACGAGGGGGCGACGACGACCGGCGGCGTGACCCTCGGGACCTCGACGTGGCACTCCGACTACGGCGTGTTGCCCCGCGACGGCGAGACGCTGGTGCTCCCCTACCGCAGCCAGCCGCTGCCCGACGACAAGACCTCCCCGGCCATCGAGATCTACGTCCTCCTCACCTGCGCGCGCGTCGATCGCAAGTGACCGCCGGCCGATCGCTGCGGCCGAGCCTCGCCCGCCCCGCCAAGGCGCGACGAACGCCGCCCTCCGATCGCGCCTCTTCGGACGCACGACGGTCGTCGCGGGGCGATGGACCTGCCGCGCCCCCGCCCCGGGCAGCCTTCGTGCCCGGCCCTCCTCGAAAACGAGCGTTTTGGAGCCAAAGGTCGTCCTACGGCGGTCGAAGGGGGCGCGGCGCGGCGCGCCGTACGTTCGGCGCACCACCGGCGTCGAGCGACGACCGCTTCCGGTCCGTGCGCGCCCGCAACCGCGCACAGCGTGCCCGGCGCCCAGGCTGGTGCGAGCGGTAGACCGAACCCTCCCCGAAGCTGAGGCCTGCGCTCGAGGTCGCGGAGCACACGCCGGACCGTTCCTGCGATTTCACGGCAGGCGCGCTGGGAGAGACGGCGCGGGCTAGGCACGGGGCCGAAAGGCGTCGGGACATGGGCGGGACTCCGGGCGCTTGTATGTATGTAGTTCGTATTCTATCCACACCCACCGACAGGACCTTCGTGCCGGGGTCGAGGAGGCGGCGTGGGGACCCATGCGTGCCCGCCGCCGGCGCCGGAGGGCCTCGGTTCGCCGCGGACGGCCCGGCGGGCGCGGCCACGCGGACCCAGCCACGAACACGTGGGCGAGCTGCCCGTCGAGGGCCTCGGGGCTCGGACGCGCGGCCGGCGACGCGGGCAGGACGGCGACAGGCTTCGCGTCGTTCGGGTGGTAGCGATGCCCATGGCTCCACCGTGCGCGGCTCGCCGACGACACGCGCACCCGGAAGTCGGGCGTCACCCCGACGGATCCCGCGTCGAAGAGCGCATGGAACTCCTTCGTCCATGGCGGCCCGCTCTGGACCTGGTTGCTCCGTGGACCGAGGCATCGCTGGATGTGCGCCGCGTCGAGCACGGGCTCCGCGTGCTCACCGGTGACCGCGCACCGTCGCCCGTGCGCGTCGCGGACGCGCGCACGGAACGTCCCCTGTCCCTCGCACACCACGGACTCGGCGGCCTGCCGAGTCCGCTCGTCCACGTCCATGAGTCGGAAGCTCGGGTCGAGCTCGGCTTCCACGGCTGCGTGCGCGGCGTCCCGGGCCATCCGCGAGAGCGGCGCCGAGGCCCGACCCGCGTAGGTCTCCGCCTTGCCCTGCACGATGTTCGGCGCCCAACCCCCTCCGACCAACCCTCCGGCGCGCCCCACGAGATCCAGGCAGCGCTCGGCCAGAAGCGGGCGTCGCGCCGTACCGCGCACGCGAGGGGAGCTGAAGGGGTCCGTGGGTCACCGGACGTGCAGGTCGTCCCGGAGGCGGCGGAGACGGTCCACGTCGCGGGCGATGGACCGCGGGAGGGTGCGGAGGAGCGCGCGGAGCTCGTCGCGGGCCCGACGCGGGTCGTAGCCGGTCCCGCGGGGATGGCTCGCCTTGCGGCGGTAGTCGCGGACCACCGTGCGCCCCAGCCGCTGCGCTGTCGCGGCGACGAGGTAGTCGATCCCCCAGCCGAGACGGTTCGCCTCGGGGTCCACCCGCGGCGTCGCGCGGAGGACGTCGCCGTGGATGACCCAACACGTGCAGTCCGTGTTCGGGACCTCGTCGAGGCCCGGCGCGACCTCGACGAGGCGCGCGCGATCGTACGTGTGCGCCGTGTAGTCCACGTCGGGCGCGTAGACGCCGGCCCCGCGCGCGAACGCCGCCTCGGCGTCGCGCAGCAGCCCCGGGACGTCGTCGATCCAGGCGTCGGCCTGCACGTGGAAGAGCGCGTCGCCGGTGAAGCGCCGCAGCGCCTCGTCCCACTGGCGCGTGAAGTAGGCGTCCGCGCCGACGTGGACCCAGTGCGGGAACTCCCCGCGACGCGCGTCGTCGGAGTTCACCACGACCACCGGGACGTGGGGCGACAGATGGGCCTCGAGCGCCGGCGCCCGCTGCTTCTCGCCCGGCCAGTTGAAGACGAACGCCTGGAAGCGCAACGCCGTCGCGGGGCCCGATGGACGTCCCGCCTCGGGGGCCCTCACGGCGGACCGCCGGCCAGCGCCCGCTGCGCCCTCTCCCGGACCTGCGCCTCGACCCAGCGGTACGTCTCGGCGAGCCCGTCCTCGAGCGGGATCGACGGCTCCCACCCGAGCACCTCGCGGAGTCGCGTGTTGTCGCTGTTCCGCCCGCGGACGCCGACCGGCTTCGTGAGGTCGTGGCGGAGCCGGATCCGCCGCCCCGCGACCCGGGCGACGATGCCGACGAGGTCGTCCACCGAGACGAGGCGATCGGTGCCGAGGTTCAGCGGGTGCGGCCAGTCCGACGCCATCAGGCGCACGAGGCCCTCGACGCAGTCCGCGACGTGGCAGAACGACCGCGTCTGCCGGCCGTCGCCCCAGACCTCGATCTCGTCGCCGTCGCGGGCCATCGCGACCTTCCGCGCCACGGCCGCGGGCGCCTTCTCGCGTCCGCCGTCCCACGCGCCGAGCGGCCCGTAGATGTTGTGAAACCGCGCGACGCGGGTGTCGAGCCCGAAGTCCTCGCGGTAGTGCCGGCACAGCCGCTCCGTGTGGAGCTTCGCCCAGCCGTACCCGTCCTCGGCGTCGGCGGGATAGGCGTCCTCCTCGCGGAGCGGGGCGACGTCCACCACGTCCTGCCGCCCCGCGGGGTAGACACACGCCGACGACGCGAAGAGGAACCGACGCACGCCGTGGGCGCGGGCCGCCTCGAGCGTGTGGAGGTCGATCAGCGAGTTGTCGCGGACGATCTCCGCCTTGTGCGCCTCGATGTAGCCGATGCCCCCCATGTTCGCCGCGAGCGCGAAGACGTGATGGGCCCCGCGGAGCCCGAGGTGGGCCTCGTCCGCGCGCCGCAGGTCGCGGAGCTCGAACTCGTGCGCCGCCGTCGGCTCGAACTCGGGCGCCTTCCGGTCCACGCCGCGGACCCGCCATCCGTCCGCGACGAGGCGGCGGACGAGATGGCTCCCGATGAACCCGCCCGCTCCGGTGACGACGACGAGGTCTCGGGCCATGGGCCTACGGTACCCCGGGGCGGTCGGGCGGGCGCAGACGACGACGCACCCGCGGACCAGGTCGGCGCCCGCTCGACGAGCGTGCCGTGCCCGACGGCGCCGCGGCTGCGCGCCGCTCCGCGTCACGCCCGGGTCGCCGCCGCGGCCCCAACCTCGTCCCCTCGTGCATGGGCCGGGCTAGTGAAGTTCCTCGCGGCCGTCGGGCAGGTGGATGCGGACCTGGCGCATCCAGCGGAGGGGCTCCCACCACTCGGGGTGCGCCTCGTACCAGCGGTACGTCTTGGCGAGGCCCTCGCGCAACGAGGTCCTGGCGCGCCAGCCGAGCAGGCTCGCCGCCCGCGCCGGGTCGCCGATGTGCAGGAGCACCTGCCCGGGCCGCTCGCCGACGGACACCTTCGGCGTGGTCGGGCGCTGTGCGATGCGGAGGATCTCGTCGGCGATGTCCTTCACCGAGGTCGCGGTGCCGGTCGCGAGGTTGATCACCTGACCGCGGACGCGGTCGAGCGGCGCCTCGAGGCACGCGAGCACGCCGTCGACGCAGTCCTCGACGTAGAGCCAGTCGCGCGCCGCGCCGCCGCCGCCGTGCAGCTCGAGCGGCTCGCCGAGCAGCGCCGACGTCACGAACCGCGGCACGCACTTCTCGAGGTGCTGGTTCGGGCCGTAGTTGTTGAACGGCCGGATGATCACTGCGGGGAGGTCGTAGGTGCGGACGTACGAGTCGACGAGGCGGTCCGCGCCGGCCTTCGCCGCCGCGTACGGGCTCGAGGGCAGGAGCGGGTGGTCCTCGTCCATGGGCTCGCGGACCGCCGAGCCGTAGACCTCGCTCGTCGAGATGTGGACGAACCGTTCCACCTTCTTCTGGTGGTTCACGACCGCGTTCGCCACCGACTGCGTGCCCATGACGTCGGTCTGGAAGAAGATCCGGTCGTCCGCGATCGAGCGCGCGACGTGGCTCTCGGCCGCGAAGTGCACGACCAGGTCCGAGCGGGCCACCAGGCTGTCCACGAGCGTCAGGTTGTTGACGTCGCCGTACCAGAACTCGAAGCGCGGGTGGTCGCGCATGGCCGGCGCGAAGTTCGACAGGTTGCCGGCGTACGTCAGCGCGTCGAGGACGAGGATCTTCCAGTCCGGGCGGTCCCGGAAGACCCGCGAGACGAAGTTGCTGCCGATGAAGCCGGCGCCGCCGGTGACGAGGATCGTGCGCATGGGGGCTTCGGATCGTCGGCGGGAGCGGCCCCCGGCGCAAGGGTTGCGAGGCCCGCGGGCCCGCGCGCACCCCGCTTCAGCCGCGGACCGCGGACGCCCCCACCCGCCGGTACGACGGGACCGCCGCCGACCGGGCCAGGGCGCCGCGCGCGTATGCACGACGCGAGGCCCGCTCGGCCGCGGTGCCGGGCCGCGCCGCGCCGGCCACGCGCGCGGCCCACGTGGCGTCGTCGGCCGTCCAGGCGACGACCTGCCCGAGGCCGGGCGACGACGTCACCGCCGCGTCCACCGCGGGGCAGGCGTCGCTCGCCACGACGTCGAGGCCCGCGGCGAGGTACTCCGCGAGCTTCGTCGGGAACGCGAGGTGGTTCGCGAGCGCCGGCCGGCGCAGGAGCACCGCCGCGTCGGCGCCGGCGAGCGTCCGCACGACCTCCTCCGACGGCGGCGACACGACCATCACCTTGCCCCGCGGCAGCCCGGCCCGCGCGAACAGCGCCGCGGCCTCGGCCTTCGCCGGCGTCACGACGAGGCACCGCAGCTGCGGCACCCGGTCGGCCGCGTGCCGCACGATCGCGGCCACCCGCGGCACCTCCTGCCACGACGCGAGCGACCCCGCGTACGCGACGACCCACTCGTCGCCCGCGAGCCCCCACGCGCGCCGCGCCGCGATCCGCGCCGCCTCCGCGTCGTCGTCGCGCGGGATGCGCGCGTCGTCGACGAGGCACGGCACGACCGCGCTCGGACGGCCCGGCCCCGCGGGGAACCGCGCGGCGAGCGCCTCGCTCGCGTGGAACACCCCTGCCGCCGACGCGACCACCGCCCGCTCCGCCGGGTCCGGCGGCGTCGCGACCTCGTCGGCCTCGCCGCGTTCGAGCCGCGTCTCGGCTGCGCGATCGCCGTGGACGTCGACGATCACGCGCGCGGACGGCACGCGCCGCGCCGCCGCGAGCGCGGACCGCGCGGCGCGGGGCCCGTGCGCGTGCACGAGGTCGGCCCCCGTCCGGGCGAACAAGCGCGCCGCCGAGCGAGCCGCGAAGCCGTCGGCGAGGCGCGCGAGGCCCCAGCGCCTCGGCCAACCGTGCACCACCACGAGGTCGACGCCGTGGGCCGAGAGGCCGCGCTGGACCTCGGCCCGCGTCGTCGGGTCACGCAAGGCCCGCGGGCTCTCGACGGTCGCGACCGTCACCGCGGCCGCGGGGAACGCGTCACGCCACGTCGCCGCGGCGTCGAGCACGCGGCGCGCGTACCCGCCTCGGTCGAGGACGCTCGCATGGGCCCACACGACCACGCGCCGCGGCGCGGCGTCGGGGGCGCTCACGCGTACGACCCTCCGTCGTCGCCTTCGGCCGCGGCGTCGAGCGCCTCGAGCTCGCCCTTCAGCCACGCGTGCCGTCGCGCGCCTCGCAGGCGCAGGAGCCCGTTGAGCAGGAGGAAGCCCCCCATCATCCCGAGCACGACCGAGCCGATGTCCTGGCCCCCTCGATCCGAGAGGCGGTATGCGAATGCGACGGCGAGCAGGACCGCGCCTCCGAACGCGGACACCCAGACCACGCCCATCGTCTGGCCGTGCTTCTCGAGCTCCTCCAACTCCTCGACGATCGCGCGCTCGCGGGTCGCGCGCTCGATGCGCGCGAGCCGTCGGTGCACGTCGTCCTGCCCGTCGAGGAGCGCGTCCACGCCGGTGCGGATCTCCGCCACGCCCTCGCGGATGACCTCGACGTCGCGCTGGAGGAACGCGACGCCGCCCTGCTTCACGACCATCAGGGCGGTCCCGCAGAACGTGCAGGTGACGCGCTCGGGACCGTTCGGGATCGCGAGCGACGCGCCGCAGGAGGTGCACCGGAGCGCCAGGGTCTCGACCGTCATCGGGAGCGGGTCCGCCGTCTCAGGGGGGCCCGAGTGTACCGCCCCCCGCCGTCCGCCGTGCGTCGCACGCCGCGCCCGACGGCGCGCAACGTGCGCCCGAGCGCCCGCCGTGGGATCCTCGCCCCGTGGCCGACGCCCCCGTCCCCGTCCTCGTGGTCGCGCACCAGAGCCCGCCGCTCGGCGGCCCGGGCGTGCGGCGGATCACCTCGTGGATGCGCGCCTGGCCGCGCCACGGCGTCGAGCCGGCCCTGCTCACGGCGCCCGCCGACGACGGCTCGCGGTTCCACGGCTACCCGGTCGTGCCCGGCTCGGACGACGCACTCGCCGGCCGCCGCGTCGAACGCGTGGCGACGCCGACCCTCGGCGGCGTCGCGGGCGCGCTCGCCCGCGCGCTCCCGCGGCGCGTCGCGTGGACGCTCTGCCACCGCGCGCTGCGCGAGCCCGAGACGCCGTGGCGCGCGCCCGCGATCGCGGCGGGCCTCGTGTTGGCGCGCGAGGTCGGGGCCCGCGTCGTCGTGTCGTCGAGCCAGCCGTACGAGGCCCACGCGGTGGGCCGGACGATCGCGCGCCGGTTGAGGATCCCGTGGGTCGCCGACTTCCGCGACCCCATGAGCGAGGCCGAGGGGCGGTGGTGGCCCACGCGGCTGCACTGGTGGGCCGAGCGGCGCGAGGAGCGCCGGTGGTTCGGCGAGGCCGACCTCGTGTGGGCGACGGCGGAGGCCGCCGCGGCGCGGTGGCGCGCGCGGTTCCCCGCGCGGGCCGCGCGGATCCGCGTGCGACGCAACGGCGTCGGGACGCTGCCCCCCACCGACCGCGACACCGTGCCGCCCCCGCCGCCGCTGCGCATCGGCCACGTCGGGCGCTTCACCGACTCCGACGGCGGCAGCCGCCTGCGTCGCCTCGACTTCCGCCCCGGACGCGACGCCGGCACCGGTTCCAACCCGCGCGCGCTCTTCGCGGGCCTCGCGCGCTTCCTCGCGCGCCGGCCCGAGGCGAAGGGGCGCGTCGTGTGGGTCACCGTCGGCCCCCACGCGGGCCCGGACCTCGCGGCGCCGGACGGCGTCGTCGTCGAGGCCCACGGCGTGCGCGGCAACGCGGAGGCCCTCGCGATCGCCGCCACGTGCCACGCGTTGTACCTGCCGCTCACCGTCCCGCCGCCGTCGGGGTCGCAGTTCGTCCAGCAGAAGGTCTACGAGTACGCGGCGCTCGGCCGGCCCGTCGTCGTGGTCGGCGCGGCGAACGAGGCGACGGACGTGCTCGGCCCGCTCGCCGCGCGCGTCGCCGCGGACGACCCCGAAGGCGTCGCGACGGTGCTCGAGGGCCTGTGGGCCGCCGGGCCTCGCGTCCCCACGCCGCGACCGGTCCCCACGCAGGCCGACGTCGCGTCCGCGTGCGCCGAGGACCTCCTCGCGCTGGCCGCGGGGCGCGCGCCGCCCCCCGATCACGACCGGCCGAGCGGCCGGGTCGCGACGCGGGCGTAGAGCGCGACCAGGCGCGCGCCGAGCGCCTCGGGCGAGAACACCGCCTCGTACCGCGCCCGCAGGCCGTCGGCGCGGCGGCGCAGCGACCCCGGGTCCGCGCGCACCGCGGCGAGGCGCGCGCGGATCCCCTCGACGCAGCGTTCGCGCGCGTCGGCCCAGGCCGCGGCGTAGGCGGCGTCGCCCGCCGTGCGCCACGCGCGCACGCCGGTCCAGCCGCCCAGCGCGTCCACGGGCAGCGTGATCAGGCGCGCGCGGTCGTCCGGCGCGACGATCTCGGGGATCGCGCGCGTCGCCGTCGTCACGACGTCGAGGCCGGTCGCGAACGCCTCGGGCAGGACGTAGCCGAACGTCTCGTCGAGCGTCGGGAAGAGGAGGAGGTGGTGGTCGGCCATCGCCTCGCGCACGGCGCGCGCGGGCAGGCGCTCGTGGTGCGTGACGCCGGCCGTCGCGGCGAGGCGCGCGCGGCACGCCGCGACGCGCGCGGCGTCGGCGCGCGAGACGTAGGTGTCGGTCTCGAGGGCCGAGACGACGGTCAGCGTCGCCTCGCCCGCCGCGAGCGCCGGCGCGACCGCGTCGAGCACGAACTCGAGGCCCTTGAGGAACGCCTTCACGCCCACGAACAGCAGCCGCAGCGGCCCCGCCCCCGGGGGTTGCGCGTCGAGGAAGGCGCGATGGCGCGCGAACAGGGCGTCCTCGCGCGGCACGCACGGGAGCACGACCTCGCACTTCCCGTCGAGGACCGGCCCCGCCACCGGGTCGGCGCGCAGGCGGCGGCGCGCGTCCTCGGTGAACGCGACCACGGCGCGGCACCGCGGACCGGCGGCCTGCCGCAGCGCGAGGCGCCGCCAGCGGCCGTCGCGCCCCAAGGGGTAGCGGTCCTCGAAGGTCGTGATCCAGGGCCGCGAACAGGCGAGCGGGGTGTCGTTGAACAGGTGGACGAGGTCGACGCGCGACGGCGCGGCGACCACCGTGGCGTGCCGCCAGAACGGGTCGGCGCTCACCCGCTGCAACGGGACGAACCCGACCCGCCGGTACGCGAGGCCCGGGTGCACGGCGCCGTAGACCGTCTTCTCGGCGCCGTAGTTCCGACGGGTGACGCCGATGGACCACATGGAACGACCATCCTGCCACGGGGCGAGTCGGAGCCCACCCGCGTCATGCCCGTCGCGAGCCCGGCGGGACCGACGCGAGGCGGGCACGCGCGGCGGAGAAGCCCCGGAGACCGACGCTCGACCCGTCGAGGGGCGGATCGGCGCGCAGGCCCGCCGCGGCGAGCCCATCGCCGGGCGCGGCAGGGAGGCCACATGGAGGGGTTCTTCGAGCCCGCCCGATAGACTCGCCCCGTGCCGATCCTCCGCTTCCTCCGCGGCCGCCTCGCCCTCTGGGGGGGCACCCTCTTCCTCGTGGGGCTCGGCCTCCTCGCGGTGCTCGTCGCGCTCTGGGTGCTCGGGAAGGCCGGGGTCCGCCCGCCCGCGTTCACCGTCGGGCTCTTCGAGGCGACCTTCACGTGCCTCGCGGTCGGCGCCGTCCTCGCGGGCTTCGACCTGTTCGTCCTCTACAACCTCATGAAGCCGCCCCACCGCCTCCTCCAGCGCCCCGTGGACGGGCTCAGGGTGGCGGTCGGGCTCACGGCCTACGACGACGAGGCCTCCATCGGCGCGGCCGTCGCGCAGTTCAAGGCGCACCCGCGCGTGTCGTCCGTCGTCGTGATCGACAACAACTGCCGCGACGGCACCGCGCGCGTCGCCGCCGAGGCGGGCGCCGAGGTCGTCGCGGAGGCGCGGCAGGGCTTCGGCTGGGCGTGTCGCGCCGCCCTCGACGCCGCGGCCGCCCGCGGCGAGATCGTCGTCCTCGCGGAGGGCGACGGCACCTTCGACGCGCGCGACCTCGACAAGATGCTCGCCTACCTCGTCCACTTCGACGTGGTCATGGGCTCGCGCACGACCCGCGAGCTCTCCTCCGCCGACAGCCAGATGGACTGGCTCCTCAACCCCTTCAACCAGATCGTCGCGAAGCTGCTCCAGCTGCGCTTCTGGGGCACGCGCCTCTCCGACGTCGGCTGCACCTACCGCGTGCTCCGCCGCGAGGCCTGGGAACGCGTGCGCGACGCGAGGCTGACCGGCGGCAACAGCTTCAACGTCGACCTCGCGGTCGCGTGGTTCCAGGCCGGCCTGCGCTGCATCGAGCTCCCCCTCTCGTTCCAGGCCCGCGTCGGCGTCAGCAAGGGCGTCGGGACGAACAAGCGCAAGGCCGCGCAGGTCGCGTTGCGCATGCTCTGGACGATCTACACCTGCTGACCCGCCCGCGGCCACGGGACGCGATCCCCCGCGAGGGACCGCGAGGCCCGTTCGCCGTCGCGCCGCGGGCCTCGCGGTCGTGTCACCGGCTCGGCACCGTCCGCCGCGGTCAGGGCTTCAGGCGGTAGAGCGTGACGGTCTCGTCGGCGCCCTCGCCGAGGAGCGCCCCGGCCGGCGACGTCGCCGCCGTCGAGGAGGTGATCGGCTCGAGCCGCGCGCGGGCCTCGGCGGTCCAGAGCGGGCGGTCGGCGCTCGCCGACGACCGCACGACGAACCGCACGCCGTCGGCCCACAGCCGCGCGAGGCCCGCCGGGTCGTCCATCACCGCGTGGCTCGGCGGCACGGGCCGGGGCGTGCGCGGGCGGAAGGCGAAGGGATCGAGCCGCGGCACGTCCCACAGCACCGCGTCGCCCGGGGCCGCCGCGGCGGTCACGGCCGCGTGCACCGGCCGTTCGACGTCGCGGCCCCCGCGGCCGTGGAGGTACCACGCGGTCGAGAGCAGGCCCGGCGCGGCGAGGAGCACGAGGGCCGCGTGCGCGAGCCCCGGCCGCGCGCCGAGCCGCGCCAGGACGGCCCCGCCCGCGCGGGCCGCGACCAGCAGCACCACGGGCTGCAGGACGAGCAGGTAGCGCGGCTGCATGGCCACCCGCACCCCGCCGAGCGCGTACAGCGCCACCGCGACGAGCGCGGTCGTCGCGAGGATCCGCGCGTCCGCGCGGGGCGCGCGCCACGCCGCGAGCGCGCCGCCGAGGCCGAGGAGGGCCACCGCGGGCCCGAGGCCCAGGACGGCGCGCGCCGTCGAGGCCAACGACCCGCGCACGCCCGGCGGCACCGTGAACCGCTCGATCGCGACCGAGCGGAACACGAGCAGCATCCCGAGCCCCCACGCGCACGCGAGGCCGAGCGCCGCGACGCGGCCGAGCCGGCGGGGCGCGCGGAGGAGGTCCTCGCGCGCGCACGCGAGCGCGAGCGGCCCGAACACGAGCACCGCCAGGAGGTGGCCGTGGATCGCCAGGACCGCCAGCACGACGGCCAGCCCGACGGCGAGGCCCGCCCGCCGGCCCCGGCCCGCGGCGCCGGCCCCGTCGGTCGGTCCCGCGGCGCGCGCCTCGCCCGCGCCGGCCGCCGTCGGCGGCACGAGCAGCGCCACCACGCCGAGGACGAGCAGCTGCGTCAGCGCGACGTAGCGGTGGGTCTGCGCGTAGTAGACGGAGCGGTAGTCGAACAGGGCGAGGGCCGCCGCCACGACGCCCGCGAGCCGCCCCCACCGCCGGGTCGCGAAGCCCACGAGCAGCACGACCAGCGCGACCGACGCGAGGAGGCTCGGGAGCCGGAACGAGAGGGGCGCGTCGCCGAGGACCGCCACGAACGGGACCGCCACGGCCTCGGCGACCGGGGTCAGCTTGGCCTGGTACGCGTCGATCGCGAAGTCGTTGAGGTCGCGGTAGGAGAACCGGCCCTCGAGCATCGCGCGCGTCGCGCGGACCGAGTACGACTCGTCGACGCCCTCGCCGACGTCCGTGATCCCGGGCCCCCGCACGAGCAGCGCGGCCGCGACGACCACGAGCAGCACGGCCCGCGGCACCGGCCCGCGGCCGCTCATCGGCGCAGGACCCCGTACTTCCAGATGCACCACAGGGCGCGTACGCCGTCCTTCCAGCCGATCTTCTTCCCCTCCTCGTACGTGCGGCCGCTGTACGAGCACGGGACCTCGTAGATCCGCGCGCCGGTCCGGGCGAGCTTGGCCGTCACCTCGGGCTCGAAGCCGAACCGCTCCTCGACCAGCGGCAGGGCCTGCAGCAGCGGGCGCCGGATGGCCTTGTAGCAGGTCTCCATGTCGGTCAGGTTGAGGTTCGTGGCGAGGTTCGAGAGGAACGTCAGCAGCCCGTTCCCGAGCCGGTGGCGAAAGTAGAGGACGCGGTGCGGGCCGGACAGGAACCGGCTCCCGAACACGGCGTCGGCGCGGCCGTCGAGGATGGGCGCGAGGAGCGTCGGGAACTCGGCCGGGTCGTACTCGAGGTCGGCGTCCTGCACGATCACGACGTCGCCGCGCGCGGCCGCGAACCCGGTGTGCAGCGCGGCGCCCTTGCCGCGGTTGCGCTCGTGGAGGATCACGCGGAGGTCGTCGCCGGTCTCCTGCGCGAGGAGCTCGCGGGTGCCGTCCGTCGAGCCGTCGTCCACGACGACGATCTCCTTGTCCACGGGCGACGCGCGCACGCGGCGGAGGATCTCGCGCACCGTGTCCTTCTCGTTGAACACGGGCACGACGACGGTCAGGGTGGGCGGACGGGACGACGTCACGGAACGGGGCTCCGGGCACGACGCGGCGGCGCGCACCGGGGCCGCGCCGCCGCAGGGAGGAGCGGACGGGGCCTCGCGGCCCCGCCCACGGGGGACCTTACTTCCGCTTCAGCGGGACGGTCATGTTCTCGTCCTCGAGGATCAGCTTGCCGCCCTTCCACTTCAGCGGCGGCGCCTTGTCGTTGTCCTTCTCCTCGGCGGGCTTGCCGTCCTTCTCGGTGAGCTTGACGACCACCTTCTCGCCGTCGAGCTTCCAGGTGCCCTTGCCGGTCTCGGTCTTCTCGCCCGGGAGCGCCGCCGAGTAGGTGAACTCGCCGCCGTCCTTCAGGGTGATGTCCACCTGCATCTTGCCGAACATCTCGAGCATGCCCTCGGCCATCTTGTCGAGGGTCGGCATCATCTTCTCGGCCATCGCGCGCTGCTCGGGGGGCATCGTCTCGAACTGCTTGCGGCCCTTCTCGTACTCCTCCTTGATCTTCGGCATCATCGCGTCCTTCAACGCGCCGCCGTCGATCACCCAGGTCCCGGCCGGGCCGCCGCCGCCCCCGCCGCCACCGCCTCCGCCGCCGCCGCCTCCGCCGCCCTTGTCACCGCAACCCACGAGCGTCGCCGACACGGCGAGCCCCAGCACCAGCGAGATCAGCTTCCGCATCGCATGCTCCGCCCGGGCGCGCCCCGCGACCCCGATGGTCGCGACGGCCGGGATGTCCCGGAAAGCGTACGGGCCCCCCGGCGCACCGCCAAGCGACAGCCTCCGGCCCCCGTCCCCGCGGCTTCACCGGAAGCGTTGCACGCGACGTCAGCGCGGCGACGGTCGTTTCACCGCGTCCACGCGGAAGGTCCCGGCCCGCCCGGCGTCGACCTCGAGCAGTCGCATGCGGTGGAAGATGCCCCTCCCGCCGACGCCGAGATCGGGCCGGTCGCCCGTGAATACGGTGCCGTCGCGCGGGACGTCGGTGACGAGGAGGACCTGTCCGTCCTTCGGGAAGGGCCCGTCCACGGGCAGGGAGGGCGCCCGCGGGAACCGGCCGCGCGGCGCCGGGTCCTTGACCGCCGCGAACGTCCCGGTGGTCCGGCGCGGCGCGCGCTCGCCGAGGAACACCTCGACGCCCTCGTTCGTCCGGGGCAGCAGGTCGTAGCCGATCCAGTCCGTCGGCCCCGACGCGGCGACCGCCGCGTCGAACGCCTCCGCGAGCGCGTGGAGCCGGCCCGCGGCCAGCGGCCCCACGGGCAGCGCGCGCTGGAGCCCGCCGGACACCGCGTGCAGCGCGAGCGGCACCGTGAGGAGCCACGTCGCCCCCACGACGAACCGCCGCAGCGGCGGCTTCTCGACGGTGACCCCCATCGCGGCCGCGACGAACACGAACGGCCACGCGGCGAGGCCGAAGCGCAGCGACCCCGACGAGAACCTCAGCGCGCCCCCGCGCTGCCGGTCGGGCCGGCGAACACGAGCACCGCCGCGACGTGCGCCGCCGCGGCGACGAGGACGGCCCGCACGAGCGGCCGGCCTCGCGTGCCCGCCACAACGTCCGCAGCCCCTTCGCCGCGTACGGCAGCAGCAGCACGAGGCTCCCCACGGGCACCATCAGCCCGAGGAAGACGAGGAGGTTCTTCGGCAGCCGCCCGAGGTCGAGGCCGTGGTGGGCGTAGCCGGCGCCCCAGGGCGCGCCGGTCGCCACCCACGTGCGCACCGCCCACACGAGCAACGGCCCGAACGCGACGCCGAGGGCGATCCCCCGGGCGCGCCGCACGCGAGGCCCGGTCGCCGACGTCCACGCGAGCCACGCGGCCGCGGCGGCGAACGGGACCGCGTCGTAGCGGACGAGCGGCAGCAGGCCTGCGAGGACGAGGGCGGCGCGCCGCGCGCCGGGCCTCGCGGTCCCCGCGAGGAGGATCGCCCCGAGGAGCATCACGAGGGTCAACGCCTCGGAGCCCGGGACGAGGCCCCCCGCGTAGAGCGCGAGGTCGGGGTGGGCCGCGGCGAGCGCGACGAGGAGCGGCAGCGACAGGCGTCCGCGCGACCAGCGGGCGCCGAGGACGACGAGCAGCGCCGCGGCGAGGCCGCCGAGGAGCCACGCGGTGCCGCGCACGGCGGCGGTGACCGACGAACCGAGGGCGACGGGGACCGCGAGGACCGCGGGCCAACCCGGCGGGTAGCGGTCGTGGGCCGCGCCGTCGAGGGTGAAGCCCTCGCCGGCGGCCAGCGACTTCGCGAGCGCGCCGTAGGCCACGGCGTCGCCCTCGATCGGGAGCGACCGTGCGGGCAGCCGCAGGACGAGCGCGAGCAGCATCGCCGCGAGCGCGGCGAGGGGCTCCCCCGCAGCGCCTCCGGGACCTGGGCGGGCCGCGGGGCCCGGGGCCGCCGAGGGGCCGCCGGCGACGCGGGACCCGGCTCCGGCGGCGGCGCGGGACGGCGGCCTCGGCCATCAGGCGCCCGTGCGGGCGGCGGGGTCCTTCAGCGCGCGGCGCAGCGCGTCGCGCCAGGGCGGCATCGGCGCGCCGACGGTGGCGGCGTACTTCGAGCCGTCGAGCGCGGAGTACGGCGGGCGCTTCGCGGCGCGGCCCGTCGCGGCGGCGGACGTGCGGGCGACGGGGACGTCGGCGCGACCGGCCTCGTCGAGGACGGCGCGCGCGAAGTCGGCCCAGACGACGGCGCCGGCGTTCGAGACGTGGTAGGTGCCCGTGGCGCCGGCCTCGACGAGCAGGCGGATGCCGTGGGCGAGGTCCTCGGCGAACGTCACGCCGGTCGTGACGTCGTCGACGACGCTGATGGCGCGGCCCGCGGCCGCCGCGCCCAGGATCGCGCTGACGAACGACTTGCCGGTGCGCGAGAACAGGCCCTGCGTGCGGACGACGAGGTGGCCCGGGACGCCGCGCGCGTGCGCCTCGCCGGCCAGCTTCGTGCGGCCGTAGACGTTGATCGGGTTCGTCCGGTCGTCCTCGCGGTAGGGCGCGCCCTTCGTGCCGTCGAAGACGTAGTCGGTCGAGACGTAGACGAGTTGGCGCCGCACGCGGCGGCCGCCACGGCCACGTGGGCCGTGCCGCGGTCGTTGACCGCCGTGCACTCCTCGACGCTGCTCTCGGCGAGGTCCACCGCGGTAAACGCCGCGGTGTGGATGATCCACTGGGGCGCCAGGCGGCGGACGGCGTCGCCCACGGCGGCGGCGTCGCGGAGGTCGAACTGCGTGATGCCGACGGGGAAGAGGATCGCGCGCCCGGTCCACTCGCGCACGAGGGCCGTGCCGAGCATGCCCGGCCCGCCGGTGATCAGGATGCGCTTCATCGGACCTCCCGCCGCGCCCGCGCCAGGCCCGAGGGCCGGCGCGCGCTCCGGTCGCCCGCGTCGCGTCAGTCCGTCGTGTCGCGCATCGCGCTCGACGGCCGCGGCGGCGGCAGCTTCACGTTCTTGCCCAGGCTGCGCCGGCACCAGGCCAGCGTCTTGACCAGCCCGAGCTGGATGTTGACGCGCGGCCGGAAGCCGAGCACCTCCTGCGCCTTCGTGGTCTCGGCGAGGCTGTGGCGGATGTCCGCGGGCCGCGGGTCGGCGTAGCTGGGGATGATCTCGCGCTCGAGGAGCGAGCCGATGATGTTCAGCAGGCCCGAGACCGTGATGCGGTTGCCCGAGCCGATGTTGAAGACCTCGCCCTCGGCCTTCGGGGCCGTGCACGCGAGGCGCACCGCGTCGACCGCGTCGCTGACGTAGGTGAAGTCGCGCGACTGCTTGCCGTCCCCGTAGACCATGGGCGTCTTGCCGGTGAGCAGCGCGTGGATGAAGCGCGCGACGACGCCGCTGTGCTCGCTCGTGATGTCCTGGCGCGGGCCGTAGAGGTTGAAGAACCGGAGGCAGACGGTCTCGAGGCGGTAGGTCGTGTAGAAGACGCGGGCGACGTCCTCGCCCATGAGCATGCTCGCGCCGTACGGCGAGTACGGCGTCGGGAGCATCGTCTCCTCCTTCGGGAGGACCGGGCTCTCGCCGTAGACCGCGGCGGACGACGCGACGATCACGCGCTTGATCTTGGCCTCGCGGGCCGCGTGCAGCGCGTTGATCGTGCCGTCCACGTTGACGGCGAGCGTCGTCTCGGGGTCCTCGACGGAGCGCGCCACGCCGGTGATCGCGGCGAAGTGCAGCAGATAGTCGCAGCCCTTCGCGACCTTCGCGAGCGACTTGCCGTCGCGCACGTCGCCCTCGACGACCTTCACGTCCTTCGGGTTCCAGTCGAAGACGTTCTTCTTGCTGCCGGTCGAGAGATCGTCGTAGACGACGACCTTCTCGCCCGCCGCGAGCAGCGCGTCCACGACGTTGCTGCCGAGGAAGCCCGCCCCGCCGGTGACCAGGTACTTCGCCATGAAGAACGGAACCTCCACGCCCCCGGGGGCGGTACCTCGGGCCGGGCCGAGCGGGCGCGAACGGTAACGAACGCCCCCCCGGATCGGCGAGAGGATTGCCCACCGTCGACACAACCTACGCTGGGGTAGAGGGTTACGACGGCCCGGTACGTATGACGTCGTTAGACGAAGGCGCGCAGGTCGGCGACGATCCGGTCGGACGCGTGCCCGTCCCAGAGCCGCCGCGGGGGGCGCGTGCGGGGCGGACGCCGCAGCGTCGAGGCGACGGCCGCGGCGAGCCGGGCCGGGTCGTCCCCACCAGCCGGTTCGTCCCGCGCTCGACGGTGAGCGGGCGCTCCGTCGTCGTGCGGAGCGTGAGGCAGGGGACGCCGAGGAACGCCGCCTCCTCCTGGATCCCGCCCGAGTCCGTGAGGACGATCCGCGCCGCGCGCACGCGGGCGAGGAAGTCCACGTAGGCCAGCGGTTCGGTGACGACGACCCCGGCGCGCTCGAGGCGCGCCGCCAGCCGACCCGCCTCGAGCCGGGCCCGCGTGCGCGGGTGCACCGCGAAGCGCACGGGCATGTGGGCCGCCAGGTCGGCGAGGGCCCGCACCCAGGCGGCGAGCCTCCGCGGGTCGTCCACGTTGCTCGGCCGGTGGAGCGTGACGACCGCCTCGCCCGAGGGCGGGCCCGCGCGCCGCTCGATCTCGGGCGCGGCCCGCCGCAGCGCGTCGATCATGGGGTTGCCGACGAGGCGCACGCGGCGGCGGTCGATGCCCTCGCGCGCGAGGTTGCGGACGCCGCTCGGCTCCGTCACGTAGAGCCGCGCGCTCAGGTGGTCGACGAGGACGCGGTTGCGCTCCTCGGGCATCGACTCGTCGAACGAGCGCAGGCCCGCCTCGACGTGGGCCACGGGCACCCCCGCGTGGACGGCGCAGAGGGCGGCCGCGAGCGTCGAGGTCACGTCGCCGACGACGACGAGCACGTCGGGCCGCTCGGATGCGAGCACGGGCGGCAGGCGGTCGAGGATGCGCGCGGTCTGCGCGCTCGCGGTGCCGGGGCCGATGGCGAGCGACGCGACGGGGGCGCCCAGCCCGAGGTCGGCCAGGACGTCGTCGGAGAGCGCCTCGTCCCAGTGCTGGCCGGTGTGGACCCACGGCAGGGCGAAGCCCGCCGCCTTCGCGGCCGCGACGAGCGGCGCCACCTTCACGAAGTTGGGCCGCGCCCCGGCGACGGCGAGCAGGCGGGGGCGCGGGCTCGCCACGGCGGTCAGCGCCGCTCGGCCGCGAGGGCCTCGCGGAAGTACGCCACGGTGCGCTCGAGGCCCGCGGCGAGCGGCGTCTTCGGCCCCCACCCGAGCGCGCGGGCGCGCGTGAGGTCGGGCTCGCGGCGGCGCGGGTCGTCCACCATGGCGGGCACGTGCGTGATCGTCGAGCGGCTGCCCGTGGCGGCGATCACCTTCTTCGCCAGCTCGAGGATCGTGATCTCGCCCGGCGCGCCCACGTTGACGGGGTCCGGCCCCGCCTTGTCGAGCACGGTGAGGATCCCGGCGACGGTGTCCTCGACGTAGCAGAACGACCGCGTCTGCGAGCCGTCGCCGTGCACGGTGATCGGCTGGCCGGTCAGCGCCTGCGACAGGAACTCGGGCAGCGCGCGTCCGTCGCGCAGGCGCATGCGCGGGCCGTAGGTGTTGAAGATGCGCACGATGCGCGTCTCGATGCCGTGCACGCGGTGGTAGGCCATCGTCATGGCCTCGGCGTAGCGCTTCGCCTCGTCGTACACGCCGCGGGGCCCGATCGGGTTCACGTGCCCCCAGTACGTCTCGCTCTGCGGGTGCACCTCGGGGTCGCCGTAGACCTCGCTGGTGCTCGCGATGAGGAACTTCGCGCCCTTCGCGCGCGCGAGGCCGAGCGCCGCGTGCGTGCCGAGCGCGCCGACCTTCAGCGTCGGGATCGGGTGCTCGAGGTAGTCGCGCGGGCTCGCGGGGCTCGCGAAGTGGAGGACCGCGTCCACCGGCCCCGTCAGGAAGATCCCCTGGCACACGTCGCGCTGGACGAACTCGAAGCTCGGCGACCCCTCGTGCCGGGCGACGTTCTGCCGCGAGCCGGTGAGCAGGTTGTCGACGACGACGACGCGGTCGCCCCGCGCGAGGAACGCCTCGACGAGGTGGGAGCCGATGAACCCCGCACCGCCCGTGATCACGACGCGCGCCATGGTGACTCCTACGACGAGGGCGTACGGTATCCCGGGGGCCCCGCGGCGTCGTGCCCTCGCACGAGTCCCCGGGCGACCGCCCACGCGACCGCGCCGGCCGCCGCCACCGCGGGCGCGTGGAACGGCGACCCGGTGAGGGCGACCGGCACGGCGGCGACGAGGCCCGCGACCGCCAGCGCCGGCGCGAGCCCGGACGGCCCCACGGCCCGGCGATCGCGCCGCAGCGCCCGGACGGCCGCCACGGCGGCGGCGCCGAGGAGCAGCGCCCCCGGCACCCCGAATTCGACGCCGGCCTGCAGCACGTCGCTCTCGGCGATGCCGGCCCACCGGTCGGTCGGACCGCGCCCGTCGCCCGGGTAGGCGTACGGGAACGCCCCGAGCCCGACGCCGACGGGTTGTCGCGCGGCGAGGTGCACCGTGCCGGACCAGATCTCGAACCGCGTCCCTTCGTTCGCCCGCCAGGCGAGCGCCCGTGCCGCGGGCCCGACCCCGGCCGCCCCCGCGACCCCGACGACGACGGCCGCCGCGGCCGCGGCCGCGACGAGGACCCGCCCGCGCCCGCGACGCGCCGCGGCCACCCCCGCGAGCGCGAGCACCACGCCGGCGACCCCCGCCCGCGACCCGGACGCGGCCACCGACGCCGTCGCGACCGCCACCGCCACGGCCCCGAGCCCGCGGTCGAGGAGACGCGGGCCGCGGACCGCGAGGCCGAGCGCCGCCCCCGCGCCCACGAGCAGGAACGCCGCCGCCTGCGTGCGGTTCGGGAACGTCCCCCACGCGTTCAGCGCGCTCTTCATCGCCCACCTGAGGAGCAGCGGGTCGTCCTCGCCGTACCGGCCGCGCAGGAGCGCCGCGCCGCCGTGCAGCACCACCGCCGCGGCGGTCGCGCGCGCCAGCGCCACGGCCCCGCCCGCCTCCACGAGCCGGCGGGCGCCGCGCGCGAGGAGGACCCACGCGACGAGGCCGAGCGCCGCGAGCGCGGTCGCGCCCGCGTCGAGGCTCAGCGGACCGGCGGCGTCGCCGACCGCGGCCACGCGCGCGGCCGCGGTGTACGGCGCGAGCGCGTCGACGACCGCCGCGGGCAGCGGCACCGCCGCGACGGCGGCCCACGCCGCGCACGCGAGGCCCCACGCCTCCGGCGTCGAGCTCGCGGGCGAGAGGCCGGGCGAACCCCGGGCCGCGAGGCACGCGAGGCCCGCCGCGAGGACGGCCGCGGCCGCGAACGCCGTCGCGAACGACGGCGTCGTCGCCCCGCCCGCGGCGCCCCCCGCCGCGACCACCGCCACGAGGAACGTCGCGGCGAGTCCCACCGCCGCCGGACGGGGCCCGCCGCTCACGGCGCGTCCCCGAGCTCGTCGAGCCGGCGGCGTGCGGCGGCGGCGCGCTCGGTGACCGGCGCGCGGCCGGGCGTCGTCGGCGAGAGCGCCGCGTCGACCGCGAGCACCGCCTCGAGCACCTCGCGGGCCGCGGCCAGCGAGCGCGCCGCCTCCCGCGCGACCTCGTCGCGGTCCGGTCGCCCCGAAGAGACCGCCCTCCGCGCGCGGTCGCGCCACAGGACGGCCGCCGCGGCGCGGGCCTCCCCCGCCGCGAGGAGCCGCTCCGTGGTCGCGTCCGCGACGCCGCCGGCGTACGGCGCCACGACCGACGCCCGCACCGCGAGCGCCAGCGCCTCGGGGGACAGCGGGTCGTCGCCGGCGGCGGCGAGCGCGGCCAGGAGGCGCGGGTCCCGCGGCCGCAGGACGAGGGCCCGGCGCAGGGTCTCGACGTCGGCCGCGTCCGCGGGCAGCACGACGAGGCCGGCGTCGGGGAACCGCGAGGCCCGGGCGGCCTCGACCTCCGCGGGGGTGCACGCTCGACGCCACGCCTCGCGGCCCACGGCCTCGTGCACGGCCCACCCGAAGGTCGCGAGGCCGAGCAGCGCGACGAGCGTCCGTCCCACGGGTCAGCCCGCGTCGCCGCTGCTGCCGCCGCCGCCGTCGCTCCGGCTGCCGTAGTAGCCGCGCGCGCCGCGGTCGTAGTACCCGCCGTAGGCCCAACGGCTGCCGCGCGGGACCATGTTCATGATCACGCCGGTGGCGGGCGCGCCGACCGTCGCGAGCAGCGCGGCGCCGTGCTCGGCCGAGCGCTTCTTGGTGCGGCCCGCCGCGACCACGAGGAGGATCGTGTCGGCGACGCGCGCGAGGACCGCGGCGTCCGTCACGATCCCGACGGGCGCCGTGTCGACGACGATGCGGTCGAACGACGTCCGGAGCGCGTCGAAGAGGGCCTTCACCGCGGGACGGCCGAGGAGCTCCGCCGGGTTCGGCGGGAGCGTGCCCGCGGGGAGGACCCACAGGTTCTCGTGCGCGGTCGGCAGGACGACGTCCTCGGGCCGCTCGCGGCCGACGAGCACGTTCGAGAGGCCGCGGGCGCTGTCCACGCCCATGACCTCGTGCACGCGCGGCTTGCGGAGGTCGGCGTCCACGAGCAGCGTGCGCTTGCCGTCCTGCGCGAAGACGAGGGCCACGTTGCTCGCGACGGTCGTCTTGCCCTCGCGCGGCGAGCACGACGACACCAGCAGCACGCGGCCGCCGGCCGCGTCGCCGGGCAGCGAGAACTCGAGCGACGTGCGGACGGCACGGAACGCCTCCGCCACCGGCGAGCGGGGCTGCTCGGAGGCGACGCGGTCCGCCGTACGGGACGGCAGCGAGAGGATCGACCCCACGACGGGGACGCCGATGTGACGCGTGACGTCGTCCGGGTCGCTGACGGTGTCGTCGAGCCAGTCCACCAGCAGGGCGCAACCGAGGCCGAGCAGCAGGCCGACGGCCGCGCCGAGGCCCAACAGCAGCGGACGGTTCGGCTTCACGGGGCGGCCGGGGTCGGTGGCCAGCTCGATCACCTTCAGCGGCCGCGCGTCGTTCTCGATCGTGATCTGCGCGCGGATGCGCTCGAGCTCGGCGTCCACCTTGGCGAGCTGCGCCGTCAGGCCGTCGAACGTGCCCTGGAGGCCCTTCAGCTCCTCGGAGAGCTTCCACTGGGCGTCGAGGTCCTCGTCGTCGTTGCGCAGGCGCTCGCGGATCTCGAGGCGGCGGCCGAGCAGGATCCGCAGCTCGCGGGTCCGCCGCAGCACGACGTCGCGGACCGCCGCGACGATCGCCTTGCGCGCGTCCGCCGCCGCGAGGTCCGAGCGCGCGTCCATGAATCCCCGCCAGCGGGCCGTCGCAGCCGTCACCGTCGGGTCGGCCGTCACGAACGCGAGGGCCTCGAGCCGGCCCGCGGGCCCCTTGTCGGCGAGGCCACGGGCCTCGGTCTCGACCGCGTCGAGGGCCTGCAGCCACGCGAGGTCGGTCGCGCGCGCCGCGGCGGCGGCCTGTGCGCGCGTGGGCGGCGCCGACGACCCGCCGACCGCGGCGGCGAGGGCCTGGTCGGCCATCCGTCGGGCGTCGGGCACGAGCGCCTCGATGTCGGGCCGGGCCACGACGAGCTCTTCGTCGAGCGACCGGAGCTTGGCCTCGCCCTCGACGACCTGGTCGCGGCGGAACGCCGAGCGCAGGTCGAGGCGCTGGGCCCCGCTGCCCTTCTCGAGCTTCCACTGCTTCAGGGCCGCCTCCGCCTTCGCGACGGGGTCCTCGCCCGGCGGAGGGTTGGGGGTCTGGTCGCCGATCGTCGCGGCGTCCGCCTCGTTGGCGTCGCGGCCGAGTTCCCGACGCTTCTTCGCCCAGAACCTCCGCTCGCGCTCGAGCCGGCGCTGCGTCTCGCTCCGCTGCTCGCGCCAGAAGACCTCGACGAGCAGGTTGAGGAGCGGCGCCAGGGCCTCGCGTTCCTCGCCCTCGAGCTCGATCGAGACGAGCGTCGTGCCCTTCTCGGGCTTCACGACGACGTGGCTCGCGAGGTAGCGCGCGAGGTCCGACGGGTCGTCGTAGCGCGCGGACGGCGACGGGTGGAGGCCGTACCGCCGGAACGAGTAGCGCCGCTGGAAGTCCTTCGCGGAGATCCCCGCGAGCGCCTCGAACTCGATGACGTTCTGGACCTCGGGGCCGAAGGCCTCGCGCGCGGCGTCGGGCGACTTGTCGAGGTAGACGGGCCACGTGAGCCAGTCCCACATCGGGTAGCGGCGCCCCTGCGGGCCGTCCGCGGCCGCGAAGAGCCGCTCGACGTAGGTGCCGCTCGCGAGCAGCGACCACTTCGTCGGGTAGTAGAGCTGGCTCTCGTGATACGACTCGCCGAAGGCCTGCGTGGGCGCCGCGCCGCCGAACGGCTTCGGCTTCTGGATGTCCACGAGCGTCGAGACCGCGTAGACGTCGGGCGACCGCTGCCCCTGCCACCAGCCCGCCGCGGCGCCGAGCGCCGCGAGGAGCAGCACGAGCCCCTTGCGCTGCCAGATCGCGCCGACGTACTCCCGCACCGTGTGCCCCGCATCGGGCGCGCGTTCGAGGTCGAGGGCGGGGGGCGGGACGGGGTTCAAGCGGCGTCAGTCGTTGACGATCACCATGTCGTCGGCGACGAGCGCGATGTCGGGCGCCTGGCCGCCCATGATCGCCTTCAGGTTCACCCGCTGGACGGTGCCGTCCACGCGGCGGAGCGTGACGTCCTTGATGTCGGCGTACTGCGTCGCGCCGCCGGCCCGCAGGAAGAGCTGCAGCACCGTGATCGGGCGGTTCGACCCGCCCGGCTCCTGCAGCATGTACACGTTGGGCTTGGCGACCTCGCCGCCGATGTAGACGACGGCCACCGCCGGCTCGACCTTCACCGCGCGCTCGAGGATCAGGATGTCGCCCGCGTCGAGGAGCGCGTCCGGCGTCGCGCCGCCCGCGGCGAGGATGCTGCGGAAGTTCACCCGACGGGCGGGGCGCCCCTCGGTGACGACGGTGACCGCGCCGACGTCCACGTCCTTCATCGCCTCGCCGGCCTCGGCGAAGACGGTCAGGAGGTTCGGGCGGCCGAACGGCGTCACCTCGATCTTGCGGAAAACCGCCCCCACCAGCCGGACGTAGCGCGGCGCGTAGGCCGTGACGCGCACGAACACGTCGGGGTTCTCGGCGACGCCCGCGCCGCGCAACCGGTCGACGATGTCCTTCTGGACCTCGGCCAGCGAGCGGCCCATGAGCTCGACGTCCTTCACCTGCGGGACCGACAGCCGCCCGCCGGGCGCGACGATGAACCGACGCCCCTCCTTGAAGGGGTTCGTCGTGACCTCCTCGACGGCCTTCGGGAGCACGACCTCGATCTCGACCTCGTCGCCCTGCGCGAGCCGGTAGTCGGCCGAGAGGACGAGCCCCGGCGCCTTCGGCTGCGTCGTCGGGTCCTGCGGGATCGGGCGCGGCGTCGGCGACGTGCCCGCGGCGCCGGGACGGGCCGGCGGCGGGAGCGGGGCGTCCGCGGCGGACGCGACCGTCCCCCACGAGGTGGCGAGGACGAGGCCCAGGGCGACGACGACCGGCGACGCACGCATGTAGGCAACCTCCGACGATCGCGGCCGACGACCCTGCGGAGGGCGACCCGCCCCACGCCGCGCCCTCGGCCGCACCGGTCCGACCCGATGCGGCGCCCATTCTATGCCGCGACCGCCACCCCCGGGGGGCGGCGGTCGCAGTGCATCGCGCGCGGGGGGGCCGCGCCGAAGCCGCTCAGCCGAGACGGCCGAACTCAGCGGAGATGGCCAGACTCAGCGGAGGTGGCCCAACTCAGCGGAGGTGGCCCAACTCAGCGGAGGTGGAACGTCAGGCCGACCGCCACCCGCTGGGCGTCGGCCTCGTCGTACCCGCCGCCCTCGAACCGGTGCATGTACTCGTAGTCGGCGGTCGCGTCCACGTTGTCGGACAGGACCCAGCGGATGCCGGCGCCGGCCGACACGCGCCACGACTCGCTGCGGTCCTGCGGCTCGATCCGCGAACCGGAGACCGCCAGGCGGCCCACGACGCGGCGCGACAGGTTCTGCGTGACCGCGAGGGTCAGCGAGTCCACCGTGTTGTAGTTCGACACGGCCGAGAACGTGTTGGTGCGCTGGAACGACAGGTAGCCGCTCGTGTACGCCGTCGGGCGGTACGTCAGGTCGGCGCCGAGGGTCAGGAGGTCGGCCTCCGTGTCCTGGCCGCGACCGAGGCTGCCCGGGTTGTCGGACGGCGTGTACGTCTCCGTGCGCCAGCCGGCGTAGATGTTGCCGACGACGCGGCGCGTGCGCGCGTGGGGCTGGATCCCGTTCACGCCGACGCGGACCTCGTAGGCGTGGTCGAGGTCGGACGCGTCGCTCGACTGCGACGCGTTGCGCTCCTCGTACCGGCCCTCGAGGTACGCGAACGACTCGTGGCGCATGATCGCCCAGCCGAGGCGGGCGAACGCGTCGAGCTCCTCGTAGTCGCCGCCGTTCACGTCGGAGTCGATCTCGTCGATCCACGAGTACGAGGCGCCGGCCTCCAGGCGGAGGTCATTGGAGAGGAAGCGGTCCCAGCGGCCGTTCACGAAGACCGACTCGCGGTCGAACATGTTCTCTTCGGCGCCGCCGGTCGTGTCGAGGTCGAACGCGCGCCGGGCGCGCTCCACCTCGCCGCCGACCTCGATCGTGTGGTACGCGGACAGCTTCGTCTCGACCGACGCGCCGCCGACGTAGGTGACCGCGTCGTCGTAGAGCGTGTCGTACCAGTGGTAGTCGGCGCGCAGCGCGGCCTTGATCTTGGTCTTGCCGCCGGACGCCCAGTACTCGCCCAGGGCGCCGACGCTCGCCATGATCTCGAAGACCTGCTCGCCGTCGCTCGTGTCGCCCTGGCCGAGGTTGCTGTGCCAGACGCCTTCGATGTGCGCGAACGGGAAGACCGACAGCCGGCCCCAGCGCAGCGTGTTGCGGCCCCAGAAGGGCACGTACGCGACGCCGCCGTACCGCGAGAGGCCCGTGTTGGTCACGAGGTCCTCGGGGTTGTTCCAGATCTCCTCGCGGATCTCGTAGTGCGGCGAGGCGATCGCGTCGAACGTCTCGGCGCGCTCGAAGTCGCGCGGGTCCGGCTCCTCGGGCGGCAGGTCCCACGCGTTCGGCGGGTTGCCGTTCGCGTCGCGGGGCTCGACCCGGTACGGGACGGCCTGCTCGGTCGTCGGGGTGCCGAGCGACGTCGGGACGGCCAGCGAGGTGCGCGAGAGGCGACCCTCGACCGGCGTCCGGTTCACGGCGCCGAGGACGCGGCCCTCGACGCCGCTGTCCACGAAGCGCGGGGCGACGCCGGGGAGCACGGGGCCGGCGACGCGGGCGCCGAGGCCCGTGCCGCTGCCGGCGCCGACCGACGGGTCGTCCCCGTCGGCGCGCGACACGGTGGAGAAGGCGAGGGCCGTGAGGGCGAACAGCCCCGCGACCGTGACGACCCTCGAACGCGTGACGACCCGGCTCATCGAACGCTCCCCTTCTGCGGACCGGGCAGCTCGATCGCGTCCTCGGACACGTTCTTCTCGTCACCGGGCGGGTTCGTGTCGCGGTACGGCGAGTCGCGGTGCGGGTAGAGGTGCACGAGCCCGCGGAAGTACTCGATCTGGCCGTTGCAGTTGATGACGATGAAGCCGTCGTCGCCGATGTAGCCGAACTGGTTGTCGTTCAGCTCGATCAGGGCGAGGTCGCAGCCGATGTTCGGCGCCCACATCTGGAGGCTGCCGTCCGGCAGCCGGTGGACGCGCACGCGGCTCGCCGGGCGCACGGTGACGAGGGCGTTGCCGACGCGGTACGTCGACACGTCGCACTCGAGACCCTCGACGTAGTGGACGTACGGGATCTTGCCGCAGTGGCACGCGCACACGCCGTCCGGGCTGCAGGCGTCCTGGCCGAGGGCCGACGTCAGGGGCGAGCGGCCGGTGTCGTCCGCGCGCACCGGCACGGGCACGCCGGAGTGGCGGATCATCTCGCCGCAGCCGCCGCAGGTCGGCGGGGGCGCGCACGGGGGCGGCGCGCAGGGCGCCGGCGCGACGTAGACCGGGTCGGCGCACGGGTTCGGGCCGCAGGACGGGTCGTAGGCCGGCGGCGCGGCCGTGGCGAGCGCGGTCGGGGTCGCGACGTTGGCCGCGCCGTCGCCGGCGCGCGCCGGCGTCGTCGAGGCGAGGGCCGGGGCCGGCGTCGGGAGGACGACCGGCGTCTTCGAGGGCATCGTGTCGCCGGCGTCGAGGGCCATCATCCGGAACGTGCCGGCGGCCAGGCCCACGGCCGGAGCGCCGGGGCTGAACAGCCCGGCCGAGCCCTTCGAGCCGGCCTGGTGCTCGACGTACACGTTGCGGTTCGCCACGCGGGCGAAGACCACGCCGCGGTCGGCGCGGAGCACGCCGGCGGGCGTCGCCACGTCGAGGTAGCCCGCGGTCGCCGTCGCGTCGCTCACGACGCCGGAGACCAGCTTCACCCCGACGCGCTCGGCGTCCACCGTCGTCACGGAGAACCGCGTCCCGGGCAGCGCGCGCAGCGAGGCGCCGTGCGGCCCGGAGAGGCGGACCTCACGCGCGCCGTCCACGGCGTACTCGAGGCCCGGGCGCAGCACGGCGCTCGGGTCCGAGACCCCCGCGGCGGACGTGAGGCGGCCGGCCTCCACGCGCAGCGAGTCCGATTCGGCGGCGATGGCTCGCCCGCCGAGCAGGACGACGACGGCCAAGGCCGCCGCGACCCGCGTCCAGAGTTGCCTCGTGATCATGACGTAGTCCCACCCCGGCAGATGTCGAACGAAGGGGGCAAACCTACACCCTCCGGTCCTCGATGGCAACCGGGGAAACCCCCGGGGCGCGGAGCCGGCCCCCGAGCCCCGGGCCGCAGGGGCCGGCGCGGCGCGGGCCTCGCGGTCCCCCCCCTGGGGATGCGGCCGGTTCCCGGGGACCGCGAGGCCCGGTCGCCGGCCGCGCGCACCGCCGACCGACCGCCCGGTCGCGCCTCCCGCCGGCGCCCCGACGGCCACCGCACCGTGCATCCCGACCCTGGCCGCGTTCGGCCCGGAGGCGGCGCGCGCCGGGCCCGACGGACCGAGCCCGGGACCGGTGCGACGGCCCCCGGCCCCCCCGGCCGTCAGCGCGCCGAGGACTCGGCCGAGAGCATCTGGTCGAGGAACCGCGTCGAGTAGTCGCCCGCCGTGAAGTAGGAGTTGCCGAGGATCCGGCGCAGCAGCGGGATCGTCGTCTTGACGCCTTCGATGAGGTACTCGTCGAGGGCCCGGCGCATGCGACGGATCGCCTGCTCGCGGTCGGCCGCGTGGACGATCAGCTTGCCGATCATGCTGTCGTAGTTCGGCGGGATCCGGTACCCGGCGCGCGCGTGCGAGTCGATGCGGACGCCCGGCCCGCCGGGCGCGGCGTAGGCCGTGATGAGGCCCGGCGACGGCGCGAACGCGCGGTCGGGGTCCTCGGCGTTGATGCGGCACTCGATCGCGTGGCCCTCGAACGTGATGTCGTCCTGCTTGAACGGCAGCTGCTCGCCGGCGGCGACGAGGATCTGCGTCTTCACGAGGTCCACGCGCGTCAGCATCTCCGTGACCGGGTGCTCGACCTGGATGCGCGCGTTCACCTCGATGAAGAAGAACTCCTTGCCCTGCACGAGGAACTCGACGGTGCCGGCGCCGTGGTAGCCGACCTCCTTGGCGAGGCGGACCGCGGCGCGGCCCATCTTCTTGCGCAGGTCCGGCGAGAGCGCCGGGCTCGGCGCCTCCTCGACCACCTTCTGGTGGCGGCGCTGGATCGAGCAGTCGCGCTCGCCGAGGTGGACGACCTCGCCGCGACGGTCGCCCATGATCTGGATCTCGACGTGCCGCGGCGCCTCGAGGTACTTCTCGAGGTAGACCGACGGGTCGCCGAACGCGGCCTCGGCCTCGGCCTGGGCCGACAGGAGGCTGTTGACCAGCGAGATGTCGTTGTGCGCGACGCGCATGCCGCGGCCGCCGCCGCCGCTCACGGCCTTGATCAGCACCGGGTAGCCGATCTTCCGCGCGGTCTCGAGGGCGACGGCCTCGGAGGCGACGGGCCCGTCGCTGCCCTCGACGAGCGGGACGCCGGCCTTCTTCGCCGCGGCCTTCGCCTCGCTCTTGTTGCCCATGCGGTGGATCGCGTCCACGCTCGGGCCGATGAACTCGATGTTGCTCGAGCGGCAGATCTCGGCGAAGTGCGAGTTCTCGGACAGGAACCCGTAGCCGGGGTGGATCGCGTCGACGTTCGCGATCTCGGCCGCGCTGATGATGTTCGGGATCGACAGGTACGACTTCGCGCTCGGCGCGGGGCCGATGCAGATCGCGTCGTCCGCGAGGTCGAGCCACGGCGCGTTGGCGTCCGCCTTCGAGTAGACGACCACGCTCTCGATGTCGAGCTCGCGGCACGCGCGGATGACGCGGAGGGCGATCTCGCCCCGGTTGGCGATGAGGATGCGCTTGAACAAGGGTCGTCCGGGGGCCGGCGTCAGGCCGTCTTGACGCGGAAGAGCGGCTGGTCGAACTCGACGGCCTGGCCGTTCTCCACGAGGATCTCGACGATCTCGCCGGAGACCTCGGCCTGGATCTCGTTCATCACCTTCATCGCCTCGACGATGCAGACGACCGCGCCGGTCTTGATGCGGTCGCCGACCGAGACGAACGCCGGGGACTCCGGGCTGGCCGCCTTGTAGAAGGTGCCGACGATCGGGGAGCGGATCTCGACGGTGCCGGCCGGGGGCCCGGAGGGGGCCGCCGCGGCGGGCGCCGCGGCCGCGGCGGGCGCGGGCGCCATGTGCATCGGCTGCATCTGCGGCAGCAGCTGCATGGCGTTGGGCATGGCCAGCGGCACGCCGGGGGCCTTGCGGAGGCGGACGGTCCGCCCCTCCTCCTCGATCTCGAGCTCGACGAGGTCGTTCTCGTTCATGAGCTTCACGAGGCGTTCGAGATCGGCGTGGTCCATGAAGCGCTCGCGGGGGAAGGGGGGAACGGTACGTCCCCCCGTCGAAGGGTGTCAAGGCAAGCAAGGGCCGACGCCCGGCCGAACACCGGCCGAACGGGGGGGGAGCGGGTCAGCGGCGGGCGGCCGCCGGCAGGAGGGCCTCGGCCAGCTGGACCGCGTTGAGGGCGGCGCCCTTGCGGAGCTGGTCGCCGGAGAGGAACAGGTCGAGGGCGTTCGGGCAGCCGGGGTCGCGGCGGATGCGGCCGACGAGGACGTCGTCCTTCCCCTCCGCGTCCCGGGGCGTCGGGAACGCGAGCCGAGCCGGGTCGTCCACGACCCGGACGCCGGGCGCGGCCGCCAGCCAGGCCCGCGCCTCGTCCGGGTGGACGGGGCGCTCGAACTCGACGTTCACGGCCTCGCTGTGGGCCCGGCGGACCGGGACCCGCACGCACGTGGCCGAGATGCGGAGGTCGGGGCGGCCGAGGATGCGGCGCGTCTCCTTCACCATCTTCCACTCTTCGGTCGTCAGCGCGTCGTCGCCGAAGCCGGAGACGAACGGCAGGACGTTGGAGGCGATGGGGTACGGGTAGACGTCGAGGGACGGGGGCTTCCCCGCCCGCTCCTCGTCCTGCTGCCGGGCGAGCTCCGACAGGCCGCGGGCGCCCGACCCGGAGACCGCCTGGTACGTCGAGACGACGAGCCGGCGCACGGGGACCTGGCGGAGCAGCGGGGCGAGCACCATCACGAGCAGGATCGTCGAGCAGTTCGGGTTCGAGATCAGCCCGCCGTGCCCCTTCGCCGCGTCGAGGTTGACCTCGGGGACGACCAGCGGCACCGCCGGGTCCAGCCGGAACGCCGACGAGTTGTCGACGACGAGGGCGCCCGCCTTCGCCGCGCGCGGACCGTGGTCGCGGCTGCGGTCGGCGCCCGCGGAGAAGAAGGCGACGTCCACGCCGCGGAAGTCGAACGTCGCGAGGTCCTGGACCGGGAACGCGCGACCGCCGTACCGGACGACCTTGCCGACCGAGCGGGCGGAGGCGAGCGGGATCAGGGTCCCGACGGGGAACTTCCGCTGGGCGAGGACGGCGAGGAACTCTTCTCCGACGGCGCCGGTGGCGCCCGCGATCGCGACGGTCAACATGCGAGGAACCTCATGGGCCGCGCACTGTAGCGGGAACGGGGGCTGCCACGAGCGAACGCGTCAGCGACCCGGACGCCGCCAGGGACCCGAGGCCCCGCCGGCCTTCGCCACGACCTCGACCTCGCGGATCGAGGCGCCTCGGTCCACGGCCTTCACCATGTCGTAGACCGTCAGGCAGGCCACGGCGACCGCGGTCAGCGCCTCCATCTCGACGCCCGTGCGGTCCCGCGCGGTGACCTCCGCGGTCACCGCCACGCCGCCGCGCGTCGGCGCGACGTCCACGCGGACGCCGTCGATCCGCAGCGGGTGGCACAGCGGGATCAGGTCGGCCGTCCGCTTCGTCGCCGCGATGCCCGCGAGGCGCGCGGTGGCGACGACGTCGCCCTTCTTGAGCGCGTTCGCGCGCACCAGGCGCAGCGCTTCGGCCGAGAGCGCGACGAACCCGCGGGCGGTCGCGGTGCGCGCGGTCTCCGGCTTCGCCGAGACGTCCACCATCCGGGCGGCGCCCTTCGGGTCGACGTGGGTGAGGGTCTTGCGGCGGGCCATGCGCGGCATGGTACCGGCGCCCGGTCGTCGCGACGCGAGACCGCCCGCTCGACGGACGGTCCGGGGCCGCCGAGCGGACCGGCCCGCGGCGGGGAGGCCCCCGCCACGAGCCGCGCGCCGGCCGGCCCCGCAGGGCGACCGCGCGTCAGTCGTCCGCGCCGGCCTTGGGCTTCGTCGGCATGTCCTTGAGGGGGCCGCCGCCGTAGCCCGGGAAGCCGAGGACCTTCTTCACCTCGTGCTCCACCTGGCGGTAGACGTCGCGGTTCTCCTTCAGGAACTGGATCGCCTTGTCGCGACCCTGCCCGAGCTTCGTCGCGCCGACGGAGAGCCACGTCCCCGACTTCTCGATGGCCCCGGCGTCCACGCCGAGGTCGAGGAGGTCGCCGATGGCCGAGATGCCCTCGTTGAAGATGATGTCGAACTCGGCCTGCCGGAACGGCGGGGCGATCTTGTTCTTCACCACCTTCGCCCGGGTCCGGTTGCCGATGACCTTCTCGCCCTCCTTGAGGGCGCCGATGCGCCGCATGTCGATGCGCACCGAGGCGTAGAACTTCAGCGCGTTGCCGCCCGACGTGGTCTCGGGGTTGCCGAACATCACGCCGATCTTCATGCGCAGCTGGTTCGTGAAGATCATGACCGCGTTGGAGTGGTGGATCGCGGCGGTCAGCTTCCGGAGCGCCTGGCTCATGAGGCGCGCCTGGAGGCCGACGTGCTGGTCCCCCATCTCGCCCTCGATCTCGGCCTTCGGCACGAGGGCCGCGACCGAGTCCACGACGACGACGTCCACCGCGTTGCTGCGGACGAGCGCCTCCGCGATCTCGAGGGCCTGCTCGCCCGTGTCCGGCTGCGAGACCAGGAGCTCGTCGAGGTTGACGCCCAGCTTCTTCGCGTAGGACGCGTCGAACGCGTGCTCCGCGTCGATGAACGCGCACACGCCGCCGGCCTTCTGCGCGTTGGCGATCACGTGGATGCACAGCGACGTCTTGCCGGACGACTCCGGCCCGAAGACCTCCGTGATGCGCCCGCGCGGGATGCCGCGGCCGCCGAGCGCCAGGTCGAGCGACGGGCTGTTCGTCGAGATGCCCGCGACCTCGACGCCCCCGGTCATGCCGAGGCGCATGATCGTGCCCTTGCCGTACGACTTCTCGATCGCCGACAGCGCGGTGTCGAGGGCCGCCGTGCGCTGGGCCGCCAGCTTCTTGGCCTCCTTCTCCTTCTCCGCGCGTTCCGCCGGCGAGAGGGCGCGCTCCGCGGCGACGCCGCGGCCGTCCTTCGCGGCCTCCTTCTCGTGCCCGTGGGCGGCCCGCTCCGAGGCGACCCGGTCCGAGGCGGCACGATCGTGCGCGGTCTTGTCAGCCATGGCTTTCTCCGTGAGAGCGGCCTTCTCGGCCGCGGTCCTGTCCGTCGAATTCGTCCCCGCGTGCGGCGCGACCATCGGAACCATCCTTCTCCGGAGCACGGCTCCGGTCTGCGGGTCCGGGGACGACGTCACGGTCGCGGACATTCGCGCCCGTCCCGTCGTCCTCGTCCAACCCGACGTGTCTTGCGTCTTCGTCTTCGTCTTCCGTCGACCTGCGACCTACCTGCGACTCGTTACCTGTTTCCTGCGGCTTGTTTCCTGCGGCCACCCAACCGTCCTTGGCGGCGGCCTGCGGCGGCTTGTGTGGCTGTCTTGCGTGGACCTGAGTGCTGCGACCCTCGCTGCTGCGCTCCTGCGCTCCCGCGCTCCCGCAGACCCGCGAAACCGAAACCCCGCGTACGCGGGCCCCGTGGATCTCGCTCGAGCCCCCCCGCCGGTTTCGGTTCATCCGGCGGGACCAGATTTCCGCGAGGATCCCGTCCGCGCGGAACCCGGGCCGCTGGGACCCGGATCCCTGCGGAACCCGAACCCCCGACCCGCATCCGGCGGCCGCCCCCTTCGAGCGGGGCCGACACGGAACGGGCCGACACGGCGCGGGTCCGGCCGACCGGTCCCGCACGGGCGGTCAGGAGGGTCCCTCCGGGCGGCCTCCAGCAGAACCCGTCCCCGCCGAAGCCGCGCGAGACCCGAACGCCCACGACGCCAGGACGCGGTATCGGGAACCCAGCCGGCGGGAACCCGGCCCGGCGTGAGCGGGGGCGGGGTGGCCCGAGGCGGGCTTCCCCGCGTCGGGATCGCTTGCACCCAGTTCGATGTCAGAGAGCGAAGTCGCTTCCGAGACCATAAGAAGCAGGTCCGACAGCAACTCGGGGGTGTAAGTACCCTGTAAGGCACCCGTTGTCAACAACATTTCCAGCGCCTGGGGAGGCGGCCCGCCGGCGCCCGGGCCTCGCGTCCCCCACCGCGCGAGCGTGACGTGGGGTTCGAACGTGCCGTTCGCGTCGGGCGTGCAGCCGGCCGCGAGGCAGGCGCGGCGGACGCGGCGGGCCAGCGTCGTGAGCGCCGTCGCGCCGGGCCCCGACTCGAGCCCGGCCCACAACACGCGCGGTCGGTGGTAGCTCGGGAAGGCGCCGAGCCCCTCGATGCGGACCTCGAACGGCGACTGCGCGGCCGCCACCTCGGCGAGGCGCGCGCGCAGCGGCTCGACGCGGTCGTCGGGTGTCGCGCCGAGGAAGGCCACGGTCCAGTGCAGGTCGTCGGCGCCGACGACCCGCAGGGCGGGCGCCGCGCGTAGCAGGAGCGCGCCCTCCTCGGCCAGGAGGGCGCGGCTCGCGGCGGACGGGGCGCAGGCGACGAAGAGTCGGAGCACGCGGGGCCTCGGGACGGGCCCGGTGTACGCGGGCGGGGGGACGCGCGTCAGAGCGTGACGAAGCGGCGGAGCTCCTCCGCGCGGGCCTCCACGTCGGTGCGGCGCACCGCGGCGAGCCCGTCGAGGCTGAACGTGCTCACCGCGAACGAGGCGGTGACGGCGCCGTAGAGCATCGCGCGCGCGACGTCGGCGGTGGACGTCCGCCCCGAGGCGGCGAGCGCCCCCATCAGCCCGCCCGCGAAGCTGTCGCCGGCGCCCGTCGGGTCGCGCACGTCCTCCAGCGGGTACGCGGGCAGGGCGTAGGAGCGGTCGCGGCCGAAGAGGAACGCGCCGTGCTCGCCCTTCTTCACGATGACGAACCGCGGGCCGTAGGTCAGGAGCTTGCGGCCGGCCGTGATCAGGTTGCGCTCGCGCGCGAGCGAGCGGGCCTCCTCGTCGTTGACGAGCAGGCCGTCCACCTTCGAGAGGACGGCCAGGAGGCCGTCGCGCGCGGTGTCGATCCAGAGGTTCATCGTGTCGGCGACGACGAGGCGCGGCGCGCCCCCCTCGGGGGTCGCGAGCTGCGCGAGGACCGCGAGCTGGATGGCGGGCGCCGTGTTCGCGAGGAACACGAACGGGCTCCGCCGGTGCGGCGGCGCGAGGCTCGGCGAGAACGACGCGAGGACGTTCAGGTCGGTCTGCAGCGTCGTCGCGGCGTTCATGGCGCCGTCGTATCGCCCGGCCCAGTGGAACGTCCGGCCCGCCGCCACCTCGAGGCAGGTGAGGTCGATGTCGCGCGAGGCGAGCAGCTCGCGGAAGGGCCGCGGGAAGTCCTCCCCCACGACGCCGACGAGGCCGACGCGGGTGAAGAGCGACGCGGCGACCGAGAAGTACGTGGCGCTGCCGCCGAGGACGGCGTTCGCGGCGCCCGCGGGGGTCGCGACGTCGTCGAGCGCGACGGTGCCGACGACGGTGAGCTGGGGCGGGCGCGGGGACGGGGCGGTCAAGGGAGGGCTCCGAGGGAGGCGGGGGTCAGGGGGCGGCCTGCGCGGCGGCGTCGGCCGCCTCGTCCATCTCGGCGGCCATGGCGTCGCGGCGCGGGTGCTCGCGGGAGAGCAGCCAGAGCACCGCGCCGGGCAGGCCGGACGCGAGGATCGCGAGGCGGAAGACGACGGACCAGGCGACGGCCTCGGACGGCGCGACGCCGACCGGGGCGAAGAAGTACGCGAACGCCAGCTCGCCGACGCCCCAGCCGCCGGGCAGCAGCGGGACGGCGGACAGCAGGCTCACGACCGGGACGAGGGCGAGCGCGTCCACGAGCCGGACCTCGTCGAGCCCGAGCGCGCGCGCCAGCAGGTACGCGCAGCCGCACGTCCCGGCGTGGTTGAACAGCGAGACGGCGAGGCCGAGGGCGAGCGCCCGCGGGTGCCCGCGGTAGAGCCGTACCGCGGCGTCCACCTCGGCCCACACGCGTTGGAACGGCAGGCGCTTCAGCAGGGCCGACAGGCCGAGCGCGCGGCGCGCCCGCCGCGAGAGCACCAGCCCGCCGCCGACGAGCGAGGCCGCGAGGACGCCGCCGACGAAGAGGCGGGGCACGGCGAACCCCTCGCGCTCCGGGCCGACGAACAGGATCGCCGCGGCGAACAGGACGAGCGCGAACAGGCCCACGAGCCGGTCGACGAGCACGCTGACGACGGCCTTCGTCGCCCGGCCGGTGCGCCGCGCGGCGTACCACGCCTTCACGACGTCGCCGCCCGTCGCCCCGGGCACGAACAGGTTGAAGAAGATCCCATAGAACGTGTAGCGGAAGGCCTCGCCCACCGAGAGCGCGAGCCCGAGCGCCTCCACGAGCCACCGCCATCGCCAGGCGGTGAGCATCGCGAGCGCCAGCAGCGCCCCGAGGACGAACGCGACCGTCGGGAGCGACCCCGACAGGCGGCGGACGAGCGTCGGCAGCCCGAACGCGATCGACGGGATCCTCCGCGACCCGAAGGTCTCGTGGGCGACCTCCGCGTCGGCGAGGTCGCGGACCGCCCCGTCCGCCGCCGTCACCCGCCAGCCGCCGTCGTGCGCGACGACGGTCCCCGTCGCCTTCGACCCGTCGGCCAGCGAGACCTCGTCGGTCCAGCGGACCTGCGTCGCGACGACGTAGACCACCAACGCCACGCCGAGGAGGCGGGCGACCCAGCGCAGGACGGACGCGCGGCGGGACCCCACGAAGGCCGAGGCGTCAGCGGCTGCGCCGCGTCGGCGGCGGGAGGGTGGCCGGCACGCCCGGCGGCATCGTCGGCGGCGGGGTCGTGGGCGGGGGCGGCAGCACGCGGGGCGGCGGAGGAGGCGGCGGCGCGGGCATCGGCGGCGGCTCGGCCGCCGGCGGCCCGACGACCGGCGGCACGACGACCGGCGGGGGCGCGCGGCGGCGCGCGGCGGGGTGGGCGGCGGCACGACCGGCGGCGCGATCGGCGGCGCGGCCGGCGGCGCGGGCGGCGTGGCCGGGACGGCCGTCGAGCCCCGCCTCCGCGCGCGAGCCACGCCTCCCACGGCGCGCGCTCCTTCCCGAGATCGGTGCCCGCCACGCGGACGAGCGCGAGGTGCGCCTTGTGCCGCACGCCGCCGTCGTCGTCCGAGAGCAGCCCGACCAGACGCTTGCCGGCCGTCGGCCCGCCGACGGCGCCGAAGTACTCCGCGATCTCGCCCCGCACGAGCGCGTTGCTCTCGGCGTCGAGGCGCTCCGCGACCGTGTCGACCGCGCGCGCGTCGCCGACCGTCTTGAGCCCGAGCACCGCCGCGCGGCGCACGTGCGGCGCGCCGTCCGAGACGGCCCCCGTCAGCGACGCCACGACGACCTCGCGCGAGCGCCGCACCATGGCGCGGTCGAACACCTCGCGCAGCGCCGGGTCGGTCTCCTGCGTGACGAACGGGTACGACGGGAACCAGCGCAGCGCGTCCTTCGTGAGCTGCAGGTTCGGCATCTGGTACGTGCCGATCTCCTCGACGATCGCCGCGACGCGCTGCTTCGTGGCCGGCGTGTCGGGTCGCCGCCGCCCCTCGGGGTCGTGCAGCACCTCGCGGAGCTCGCGAAGCTGCGCGAGGAACCGGTCGCCGCGCTCGGGCCGCGGCGTGTACGGCACCACCGGCATCCGCGTCGCGAGCAGGGCCAACGACCCGGCCGCCTGGTCCTTCGCGAGCGACACCGGGTCCTCGATCAGCACGTCCGAGAGCAGCAGGATCACCTGCACCTGGCCCTCGAGCCGCGTGTACTCCGCGGTCCCGAGCCGCTGCACCGCGTCCACGCACTTGTCCGCCAGGTACGGGTCGGCCGTGTCCTTGTAGGCGAAGTTCTTCTTCTCGTGGGCGTTGAGGACGACGTTGTAGTAGTACGCGGTCCCGCGATCCATCCCGAGCCAGTCGTAGAAGATCGTGTCCATCGCGCCGCCGCCGGACGAGAGCTTCCGAGAGCAGCCGGGAGCCGCCGCCAGGCACACGAGGCCGGCGACGACGGCGATGCCACGACCCATCCGCATGAACCGGAGCCCTCCGAGGCATGGAGCGGCGCGGATCGTACCCGGCACCGGTGCGGAATCGCCGACATCCGTGCCCCCCGCACCGGAGGGCGGACGGGCGTCCGCCGACGCGAGGCCCGATGGCCGTCGCCGACCGGCCGCCCGGCCCGATCGGCCTCCGTGGCGCCGTGCGTTTCCGGGGGGTAACATCCGTGGCGGTCCCGCCACGGACCCACGGACCGAAACCGCCCGAAGTCGGCCAAAGCACCGGGTTTGGGAGATTTTCGGTGCGGTATGGCTTTTGTAGCGTTCCCACCGGCGGGGCGCTCCTGCCCCGTCCCCCCACGATCTGCCCCGGACCTACCCGAGGAGGTTTCCCGATGCGGTTGCGTTCATGGATCCTGCCCGCGCTGCTCGCGACGCCGGTGTTGATGCCCGACGGCGCGCTCGCCTGCATCCGTTTCAAGAAGCCCGGCGGCGCGGTCCCCCCGGGCCTGCGTGAGCCGAGCGACCCGCCGCCGCCGCCGCCCTCCACGCCCCCGCCCACGACGGGCACGGACGGCCCGCCCGCGACCCCGACGACCCCGACCGGTCCGACCACGCCGTCCACGCCGGCGCCGACGACCGCGACGCCCCCCGACCCGACGACGCCGAACGGCGACGGCCCGGCGAAGAAGAAGCAGGCGTCGGACGACTCCACCTGGGAGACCTGGTGGGCGCTGAACCGCATCGAGTTCTTCCCGCACCGCTACGTCTCGACGGTCGTCTCGCACGAGGGCCCGGTGGCCCGCGGCGCGAAGCCCCTGTCGGCCGACGTGGTCCGCACGAAGCTCTGGAAGCCGCTGCTCGCGCTGAAGGACAACCCGCAGGTGTTCGTCCGTGAGGCCGCGCTGATCACGATCGGCCGCGTCGCCTGCGACGACGCCCTCCGCGCCGAGGCGCGCGAGATCCTCGTCAACGCGATCAACGACAAGAACCACCTGGTGGCCCGCGCCGCCGCGCTCGGCCTCTTCTACGTCGCCGACGAGACGTCCATCCTCCCGATGGCGAAGCTCGCCGAGGACCCGAAGACCGAGTCGGACGTCCGCGCCTTCCTGGCGATCACCATCACGGCGGTCGGCAGCGACATGGCCATCCCGATGCTGACCAAGATGGTCTCGTCGGACAAGTCGGCCGACTTCGAGCTCGTCTCCGCCGCGATCATGGCCCTCGGCTTCACGCCGGGCCCGGAGAGCCAGCGGACGCTGACCGAGGTCTTCAAGAACAAGAAGTACCGCGCGGAGCTGCGCGCCATGGCGGCCGAGTCGTTCGGCCGGCGCGGCAGCCTGGCGGACGGCCAGGAGATCCTCCTCGACGCCCTCACCGACCGCGAGATCGACATCCGTCGCTCCGCGGCCATGGCCCTGGGCGTGCTCGACTACCGCACGGCGGCCGAGCGCGAGATCGACGCCCTGACGGCGCCGTACGACACCTCGCTGGGCGCCCCGCTGCCGGTCGACGTCCAGGCGAAGGTGACGGAGCTGAAGAAGGCGATCCCGGCCCAGCGCGAGGTCCTCGACAAGCCGACGCGCGAGATCGTCAAGAAGCTCGCCCACGCCCTCGAGAACGACAACGACCAGTTCGTCTGCGGCATGGCCGCGATCTCCCTCGGCCGCATCGCGGCCGTGACGGGCGACGCGGTGGCCATCCGCCGCCTCGAGCTCGACCTCAAGAAGGAGCGCAACGCGGTCCGTGAGTACGAGATCCTCGCGCTCGCGATCGCCAAGGCTCCGAACGCGTTCGACATCGCGAAGGACGCGGTCGAGGGCAAGAACAAGATGGCGACGACCGAGGCCGCGGGCATGATCGCCCTCGGCATCCTCGGCGACGAGCGTGGCAACGAGATCCTCCGCCGCCAGGTGGAGGAGGGCTCCCACCCGCTGCTCCGTGGCTACGCGGCCATGGCGCTCGGCATGCTCGGCAACGAGCGCTCCCAGAGCCCGATCCTGTCGCTCGTGAAGACGACGAAGTCGCCGGACGGCATCTCGTTCGGCGCCCTCGGCCTGGCCTTCCTCGGCCAGCGCGGCAGCAGCGACGTCCTGATCAAGCGCATGACCGAGACGGGCAACCCGGACATCGCCGCCTTCTGCGTCTACTCGCTCGGCCTGATGAAGGACCGGACGAAGCTGGACCAGCTGGTCGAGATCGCCGAGAAGCACGACTCGTTCTTCGTCCAGTCCGCCGCGACGGCCGCCATCGGCTACGTCTCGTCGGCCGAGGACTACCCGCGCCGTCACCTGATGGCCCGCGGCTTCAACTACCTGCTGAACCTGCAGCTCCTCGAGAACTTCTTCTACAAGCTCTAGAGCGCCACGGTTCCGCGCGAGTCCCGAACGGGCCCCGGCCGAAAGGTCGGGGCCCGTTCTCTTTCCCCGGCTGCGTCCCCGCAGCCGCGTCGGCGCCCGCACGACGCGCACCCGCGACCACCGGGTCCTGCACCGTCCGGACGCGGCGGGACCGTGCCCGCGGCGGGCCGTGGGGCCTCGCCCGCGGGCGGGGGTGCGGGCGCGGGCGCGACGGGTCCGAGCCGCGCGGCGCCGCGGGCCTCGGGTCCCCCCCGCCGCGAGCGTGCGCCGCTCGAGGGCTGGGAAGAACTCGCCTTCGCTCGGGCTTCGGGGCCCGCCCCCCGAAGACCCGCTCAAGGGCTGAGAAGAAATCGCCTTCGCTCGGTTTTCGGGGCCCGAACCCCCCGAAAACCCGCTCGGCGTGCGGGCCCTGCGGGCCCGCGCTTCGCGGCCGCGAAGGAATCTCCGATTCCTTCGCAGCCTCTCAGCGCAGACGCGCGAGCGCGTCGGCCGCCGCGGCGGCGAGCGCCTCGTCGGGCGACGCCGCCAGCGCGGTCAACGCCGCGCGGGCCGGACCGCCGACCGCCACGAGCGCGTCGAGGGCCGACGCGCGCGCATCCCCCTTGCGGCGACGCGCCGCCGCGGCGAGCGCGTCCACCGCCGGGGCCGCCGCGGGCCCGACCTTGGCCAGCCCGCCCGCCGCGAGGACGACGACGAAGCCGTCCTCGTGCGCGAGCGCCGCCGACAGGGCCGGGACGCCGGCCGGGCCCAGGGCCGCGAGGACGTCCGCGGCGTCCTCGGCGCGGGCCGGGTCGTCGGGAGCCAGGAGGGGCCCGAGGACCGCCGCGACCGCCGCGGGTTCCGCCGCGTCGGGGCCGAGCGCGACGAGGGCGGCCTTGGCCGGTGCGCGGGCGCTGCCGTCGTCGCTGCGCATCCGCGGGGCGAGGCCGGCGGCCGCCGCCGGCACGCGTCCGGCCGCGCGGGCGGCCGCCCGACGGACGCCCGCGACCGGGTCGTCGAGGAGCCGCACCAGGGCGTCGGCGAGCGCGCCCGCGGGCGCGCCCACGCGGCCGACGAGCTCCGCCGCAGCCCAGCGGACCGCAGGGTCGCGGTCGGCGAGGAGCGGGGCGACCGCCTCGAGGTGCTCCCCGGCCGACGGGGCGTGCTGCGACAGCGCCTCGAGCGCGTCGCGCCGCCCCGCGGCGTCGGGGTCGGAGAGCCGCGCGGCCCACGCGTCGAGCCCTCGACCGTCGGTCCGCGGCGGGATCGTCGGCGCGGGGGTCTTCGGCGGCGGGCCGACGGACTCCTCGCCGAGGCCGGTCGGGCCGCAGCCCACGCCGAGGCCCGCGGCGGCGACGACGGCGAACCGGACGAGACGGCGGACGGTCATCGGACGATCCTCGTCCACTCGACCTCGGGCGACGGGTCGTAGGGCTTGCGGTCCCACGGCGTCTCGTGGACGCCCGCGCCGAGCGCCCCGCGCCGGTGCACGACGCGGACCTCCACCTCGGGCGGCGCGCCGGGCCCGTCGCCCGCGGGCACGAACGTCGCGTCGATCCGCACCGGCGCGTCGGGGTGCAGGCGACGGTCCTCGAGCGCGTCCGCCGCGGGCGGCGCGTAGAAGTCCGGCGGCGTCGCGTCGCCGCCCTTCACCCGCCAGCCGAACACGCGGCCCGGCGGGCGCCGCCAGTCGCCGGCCTCGAGCGGTCCGTCGCCGCCCTCGGCGACCAGGTCCGCGCGCTCGCCGCCGTCGGCCGCGAGCCACCTCGCGCCCTGGCGGGCCCAGACCCCCACCGCGACGTGTTTCGTCCACGTGCCCGTCGGGACCGCGTGGCCCGCGCCGGTGTTCGTCACCGTCACCGCGACGCGCCACCGGCGGGCCGCGTCGTCCCAGGTCTTCGCGACCTCGAGCTTCAGCGCGGACGCGCCGAGCGACGGCGTCGCGCCGGGGAACGCGTGGCTGTGCACCGACGCCGGCGCGCGGTGCATCGACTCCCACGCGAACAGGTCGATCCGCTGGCCGTCCGCGTCGTCGACGCCGCCCGGCATGTGGCAGTCCTGGCACGACCGGAACCGCGCGTCCTCGCGCGCCGCCGCCCAGCCGCGCCACTCCTCGAACGTGTCGAGCTTGGGGCGGCCGGGCACGCCCCCGCCCTGGTGGCAGCCCGCGCACAGGTGCGAGGTCGAGAGGCCGGGGTTGTACGACGCGCCCATGTAGGCGTACGAGACGTCGGCCGCCGGCCCGAACACCTGGTGGATGCGCCCCGGCCGGTCCGTCCGCGCGGGATCGGGCCGCGCGAGGACGAGCGAGCCGAACACGCCCGGCTTCCGCACGTCGTCCACGTGCGAGACCTTGTGGCAGAAGTCGCAGTGGTTGCCCGCCAGCACGCCGCGGGGCTGGTAGACGCCGCTGCCCGACGTCGCGGCCCACGCGGGCTGGTGACAGGCCGCGCAGTCGTCGGGCGCCTCCGGCGCGACGCGGCGCATGCGCTCGCGCTCGAACGACACGTGCCCGTGGTCGGCCATGCGCGCGTGGCGGCTGCCGAGCCACTCCGTGTACTGCCACGAGTGGCACGTGCCGCAGGCCGCGACGTCGTCGCCGTCGCGGTCGGGCGCCGGGTGGACCCAGGTGTAGGCCGGGTGGTCGCCGGGCGGCAGGGCCGCCAGCTCGACGACGACGCCCTCCGTCGGATCGCCCGTGAACAACACGGTCTCGCCGTTGCGGTGGCCCGCCGCGCCGGCGCAGACCGACTGCGTCCACGGCGCGTCCGCGCCGCGGAACACGAGGCGGAACCGACCCTCGGCGTCGGCGTGCGTCCGCGTGCGGTCCACGCCCTTCAGCTGCACGAGCGCGTCCGGCACGGCGTCGCCCTCGACGGTGAGGACGCGGCCCGTGACGACGACCTCGGCGTCCGGCGCCGCCTTCCGGAGCCGCGACGTGAACGGCACCTGCCCGAGGATCGCCCCGTACGGCGGCTTCGAGCCCACCGCCAGCCGGCCGTGGGCCTTCACGTACGTGTCCGCGATCGGCGCGTGCAGCGCCTCGTAGCCCTGCAGGTACGCCACGACGAGGCTCTTGCCGTCGTCCGCGAACGTGAGGCGCGCGACGCCGTCCGTCGAGCCGCGGTACCGCAGGCCCACGCACGACCACACGATCGTCGCCACCGCGCGCCGGAACGACCGCGGGTCGCCCGTGATGCGGCCCTCGCCGAACGCGGTCCACGCGCCGCCGGCCACCTGCACGTCGGTGCCGCGGATCCCCAGCGTCACGCGCGCGCCGCGCCGGCGGATCTCCATGTCGTACGCCGGCAGCGACACCCAGTACCGCGCCGACACGACCTCGCCGTCGCCCGGCGGGTCGGGGAACGCCTCGAGCGGGCGCCCGCGACGCTCGCCCTCCTCGGTCCACGCCGCGGCTTCGGCCGCCGGCGCGAGCGGTCGCGCGACGACGCGGTCCTCGGCGGGCCGGCGCACGAACACCCACCACGCCGACAGCAGGCCCACGAGGCCGCCGACGACGAACGGCGCCCACCGCGTGCGAGGCTCGTGGGCGGTCGCGCCGTCCGGCATCCGGGCACCGTACCACCCGCGTCGCGCGCACGGAACCGGGATCGGCCGGGATCAGCGCGCGGCGGGCGACGGCGGCGGGTCCGCGCGCACCGCGCGTCGGCCGAGCAGCGCCCACGCCGCGTCGAACTCGTCCGCATCGAAGGTCGTCCGCCGGCCCTCGCCCGGGTCCACCACGAGCACCGACGTCCCGCGCACGCCGACCACGAGCACCGTGTGCTCGCCGCGCACGCAGCGGAACGGCGTCCCGCGGGCGTCCACGAGGTCCACCGGGCGCGACAACGAACACGACCCCGTGACCCACGCGATCACCGGCCGCCCGGCCTCGGTTTCCGCGCGCAACCACGCGAGGTCGCGGTCGCGCACCGCGGTCGCGGCCAGCCCGAACGACCGCAGCGCGGCCGCGATCGGCTCCGCGTGGACGCCGTATCCCTCGGGCGGCAGCCGCCCCGGCGGCCCGTCCACGTCGCCCACGAACCCGAGGTCCGGGTTGTCCGACCGCGGGAGCCGCGCGAACACCTGCGCCTCGGTGGCCGCGATCCCGTGCGCGGCCAGCAGGTCGGCGGCGCTGCGCGACTCGCACGACAGCCGCCGCGCCTGCGGACGGCCCGCGAGCCGCGTCGCGAGCGCCTCGGCCCGGCCGGCCGGCGAGTCCGGCCGCGGCCCCGCGCACGCGGCGAGGACGACGACCCACGCCGACGCAAGGCCCGCGCGCCGGCTCACGGCGCGCCCGCCGCGTCGAGGAACCGCTGCACGAACGTCACGTGCCGCCAGGTCTCCGCGAGCCCCGGCGACGCGACGTCCACGTGCGACAACAACCGGCTCTCGAGCACCTCGACCGCCGACGACGCGGTGAGCCGCGCCGCCAGCGCGCGCGCCTCCGTCACGGGCACGAGGGCGTCCTCCACGCCGTGGACCACGAACACCGGCGCCGCCACCCGCGCGAGCGACGGCGCGGCGGCGGGCGACGACGCCTCGAGGAACGGCGTCGCCGCCGCGAGGAGCCACGCGAGGTCGTCGTCGGCGACGCGGTCCTCGGCCTTCACCGACGCGACGAACCGGGCCGCCTCGGGGGACGCGAGGCCCGCCGGCTCGCGATGCCCCGACGACGGCGTCTCCCCCACGGCGTCGAGCCAGGCCCGCACGGGGGCGAGCTCGGCCGCCGGGAGCAGCCGCGCGGCCGCCGCGCGCGCGACGCCGTGTCGCGCGAAGAGGCCCGCGTCGCTGCGCGCCTCGTCGAGGCCCTTCGCGTCGGCCGGGGCCACGGCGCGGCGGAACCACGCGCGGGCCAACGCGACCGTGTCGTCCGGCGGGCCCACGAGCAGCACCGCCGCCACCGTCGCGGGCGCCGGGTCGCCCTCGGCCCCGCGCGCGAGCGCGCGCAGGACGACCCCCGCGCCGAGGCTGACGCCGAGGAACGCCACGCGCCGTCGGGGCCCCGACGTCCCGCCGTCGCCCGCGAGCGCGCGGCGCCACGCGACGACGACGTCGTCGACCAGCGTCTCGTCCTCGCCGGGCCGCGCGAGCCCGGCCAGCTCGGGCGCGACGACGTCGCAGCCGGCGGCGGCCAGCGCCTCGACGACGCGCAGGACGCGGGGGTCGCGCACGCCCTCGGGCGTGACGCCCGCGACGGCCACCACCCGCGGCGCGTCGGCCCGGGCCACGGGCCGGACGACCGTCGGGGGCCGCGGCTCGACGGGGAGCCGGGCGCCCGCCTTCGCGAGGTCGTCCCACGTCGGGGCCGGCCCGGCGAGGCGGTTGAGGAACGCGATCGCCGGTTCCCGGGGCCGGACGACGAAGGCCCAGACCGCGACCGCCACCACCAGCAGCGCGGCGAGGACCGCGAGGATCCGGCGTCGGACGGACCGTCGACGCGGCGCCAGGGGGACGGAGCGACGGTCCACGGAGCCTCCCGGAGGGGCGGAGTGTACGGCAGCCCCGGGCCCCGGCCTTGACCCCGTCCCTGCCCCCGGTACCTTCTCCACCGTTCGCGCTGACTTCAGGCCGAAGTGGCGGAATTGGCAGACGCGCTAGGCTCAGGACCTAGTGACCCTAATACGGTCTTCCGGGTTCAAATCCCGGCTTCGGCACCACGCGGGGAATCCGCACGCGGGGAATCCGGTCGAGACGGCGGGGGCCTCCCTCGAGGTCGCCCGGCGGCTCCCGACGGCGGGCTTCGGTGGGCTTCGGTCCCTCGTCCCGTCGCGGCCTCCGCGATGCCCCACGAGCCCCACGCCGGCTCCCCTCGGCGCCGCCTGCCCCGCGGCGACGACCCGGCCGCGGCGCCTCGGGATGCGCCCGGGTCGCCCACGGCCCCCGACCGGGCCTCGCGTCCCCCCGGCGTGACCGCCGTCGGTCCACGGGCCGCCCCCCCGTCCCGACCCGCTGCTCCCGTCCGCGCGCCCGCCCTGTCCCGCGCCACCCCCACCGCGGCGGAGCGGGACATCCCCGCGCCCGCCCGTAGCATCCCGAACCCGCGCGGGTCCTCGCGCGCGCCGAGGTCGAACGAACATGGAAGCCGGAATCGTCGGTCTGCCGAACGTCGGGAAGAGCACGTTGTTCAACGCGCTGACCCACGCGGGCGCGCTCGCCGCGAACTACCCGTTCGCGACCATCGAGCCGAACGTCGGCGTCATCAGCATCCCGGACCCGCGGCTCGAGTCGATCCGGCGCTTCATCCCGACCGAGAAGCTGGTGCCGGCCGCGCTGCGGCTCGTGGACATCGCCGGCATCGTCCGCGGCGCGTCGGAGGGCGAGGGCCTCGGCAACAAGTTCCTGTCGCACATCCGCGAGGTGGACGCGATCCTCCACGTGGTGCGCTGTTTCGAGTCGCTGCCCGGCGGCGAGCAGGTGATCCACGTCGAGCAGACGGTCGACCCGATCCGCGACATCGAGACGATCGAGACCGAGCTGACGCTCGCCGACCTCCAGCTGGTCGAGACGGCGCTGCCGAAGGCCGAGCGGTCGGCGAAGAGCGGCGACAAGGAGGCGGGGCTGCGGGCGGCGGTGCTCGCCAAGCTGCTCCCGGTCCTGTCGAAGGGCGACGCCGCGCGGACGCTCGAGGGCCTCGACGCCGAGGAGCGCCGCATGATGCGGACGCTGGGCCTCCTGACGGCGAAGCGCGTGCTGTACGTCGCCAACGTGGACGAGACGGACGTGCTCGGCGAGGGCCCGCTGGCGAAGCGCGTGCGCGAGCGCGCGGCGGCCGAGGGCATGGAGGTCGTGCCGGTCTGCGCGAAGATCGAGAGCGAGCTGGGCGAGCTGTCGGACGCGGACCGGATGGAGATGCTCGGGAGCCTCGGCATGAAGGAGCCCGCGCTGTCGGCGCTGGCCCGCGCGGCCTACCACCTCCTCGGCCTGCAGTCGTTCTACACGGCGGGCCCGAAGGAGGTCCGGGCGTGGACGATCCCGGTGGGCGCGACGGCGCCGCAGGCCGCGGGCGTCATCCACAGCGACTTCGAGAAGGGCTTCATCCGCGCCGAGGTGTACAGCGTCGCGGACCTCGAGGCGCTGAAGTCCGAGAAGGCGATCAAGGACGCGGGGAAGCTGCGCACCGAGGGCAAGGCCTACGTGATGCGCGACGGCGACGTCTGCCACTTCCTCTTCAACTCGTGACGCCACGGGGCGCGGGCCGCGCCGCGCCGGGCGGCGGGGGACCGCCGCCCCCACCCGGCGGCAGGGTCGCGCGGGCGCCCGGTTCCGGCGAGAATCCCGGCATGAAACCCGACGCCGCGACGCTCGCCCGACGCATCGACATCGCGCTCGGCCGCGAGCCGGCCGACCTCGTCGTGAAGGGCGGGCGGATCCTCGACGTCGTGACCGGCGAGGTCGCCGAGGGCGACGTCGCCCTGGCCGGCGACACGATCGTCGGGACGTACGAGGGCTACGAGGGCCGTCGCGTCGTCGACGCCCGCGGCAAGGTCGTGGTGCCCGGCTTCGTGGACGCGCACGTCCACGTCGAGAGCACCCTGGTGACGCCGGCCGAGTTCGACGCGTGCGTGCTGCCGCGCGGGACGACGACCGCCGTGTGCGACCCGCACGAGATCGCGAACGTGCTCGGGCTCGAGGGCCTGCGGTACTTCCTCGACGCCGCGGGCGGCCTCGCGATAGACCTGTTCGTGCAGCTCTCGTCGTGCGTGCCCGCGACGCACCTCGAGACGAGCGGGGCGCGGCTGTCGGCCGACGACCTCGTGCCCCTGCGCGGCCACCCGCGGGTGCTCGGGCTCGCGGAGCTGATGAACTTCCCCGGCGTCCTCGCGAAGGACCCCGAGGTGCTCGAAAAGCTCGCCGCGTTCTCCGACGGCCACGTCGACGGCCACGCGCCCTTCGTCACGGGCCGCGACCTCAACGCGTACGCCTCGTGCGGCATCCGCAACTGCCACGAGAGCACCCGCCTCGAGGAGGCCCGCGAGAAGCTCAGGAAGGGCCTGCAGGTGTTCCTGCGCGACGGCAGCGTGAGCAAGGACGTCCGCCGCCTCGCGCCGCTGCTCACGCCCGTGACGTCGCCGTTCCTCGCGTTCTGCACCGACGACCGCAACCCCCTCGACATCGCCGAGGAGGGCCACCTCGACCACCTCGTGCGCACGGCCATCGCCGAGGGCGTGCCCGCGGCGGCGGCGTACCGCGCGGCCACGTGGTCGGCGGCGCGCGGCTTCAACCTGCGCGACCGCGGGCTCGTGGCGCCGGGCTACCGGGCCGACCTCGTCCTCCTCGACGACCTCGAGACCTGCGCGGTCGCCTCGGTGATCGCGCGCGGCGAGCCGGTCACGGAGGCGACCTTCGCGCGCACGCGCCGCGTCCCGGACGTCGGCCGCGGCTCGCTCCGCCTCGGCCCGGTCACGGCCGACGTGTTCCGCACGAAGGCCTCGGGGCCTACGGGCCCGGTCATCGGCGTGATCGCGGGCAGCATCGTCACCGACGCGCTGTCGCTGACGCTGCCGTGGCGCGACGGCGAGCGGTTCCCCGACCCGGCGCAGGGCGTGCACCGCGTCGCCGTCCTCGCGCGCCACGGGAAGAACCAGAACGTCGGGCGCGGCTTCGTGCGCGGCTTCGGCCTCCGCCGCGGCGCGCTCGCGAGCAGCGTGGGCCACGACAGCCACAACGTGATCGTCGTCGGCGCGAGCGACGCGGAGATGGCCGTCGCCGTGAACCGCCTGCGGTCCCTCGGCGGCGGCTTCGTCGCGGCGGCGGGCACCGAGATCGTGGCCGAGCTGCCGCTGCCGCTCGCCGGCCTGCTCTCGGACCGCCCGTTCGGCGAGGTCCGCGACCGCCTGCGCGCGCTGCGCGCCGCGGTGAAGGCCCTCGGCTGCCCGCTCGGCGAGCCGTTCCTCCAGCTGGCGTTCCTGCCCCTGCCCGTGATCCCGCACCTCAAGATCACCGACCTCGGCGTCGTGGACGTCGACCGGTTCGCGCTCGTCGCGCCCTGACCCCGGAGCCCCCATGAAGTCCGCCAAGCCCCGGGCCGACCGCCCGGCCCTCGACCTCGACCTGCCGCAGTTCCTCGACGCGGGCCCGTCGCCGTACCACGCGGCGGCCGTCGCCGTCGGGGCCGCGGTGCGCGCGGGGTTCCAGGTGCTCTACGACGGCGACCCGTGGAGCCTCGAGGCGGGCCGCGCGTACGTCGTGCTGCACAACGGCTCGACGGTCGCGGCCTTCCGCATGGGACGCAAAGCCCCGGCCGACGCGGGGTTCCGGCTCGTCGGCGCGCACACCGACTCGCCGAACCTCCGCCTGAAGCCGCGCCCGGGCCTCGCGTCGGCGGGCCACGTCCTCTTCGACGTCGAGGTCTACGGCAGCCCCATCCTCGCGACGTGGGTCGACCGCGACCTCTCGATCGCGGGCCGCGTGACCCTCGACCGCGGCGGGTCGCTCGCGACGGCGCTCGTCCGCGTCGACGAGCCCCTCTGCCGCATCTCGACGCTCGCGATCCACCTCGGCCGCGGCGTCAACGAGGACGGGCTGAAGCTCGACAAACACCGCCACCTCTCGCCGAGCCTCGGGCAGCTCGCGGCGGGCGAGGACCCGACGCGCGCGGCGCTCGACACGCTCGCGCGCGCGGCCGAGTGCGAGGTCGGCGACCTGCGCGGCTTCGACGTGGGCCTGTACGACACGGCGAAGGCCGCGTACGTCGGGCGGAACGGCGAGCTGCTCGCGTCGGCGCGCCTCGACAACCTCGCGTCGTGCCACGCGGCGCTCGCGGCGGTGATCGCGGCGCCGCCGTCGGACGCGACGGCGATCGCGTTCCTGTTCGACCACGAGGAGGTGGGCAGCCAGACCGCCGAGGGCGCGTCGAGCGCGTGGACGGCGGGACTGCTGCAGCGGATCGCGACCGCGGCGGGCGGCGCGGCCTCGCTGCCGCAGGCGATCGCGCGCTCGATGCTCGTCTCGGCCGACATGGCGCACGCCGTGCACCCGAACCACCCCGAGAAGCACGACGGCGTGCACGCGCCGCGGCTCAACGAGGGCCCGGTCGTGAAGACGAACGCGAGCCGGCGCTACGGCACCGACGCCGAGACGGGCGCGTACTTCCGCACGCTGTGCCGGCTCGAGGGCGTGCCCGCGCAGGAGTTCGTCACGCGCGCCGACCTCGCGTGCGGGAGCACCATCGGCCCGATCGTCGCGGCCGGCGCCGGGATCCGCACGGTGGACGTCGGCAACCCGATGCTCTCGATGCACTCGGTGCGCGAGGTCTGCGGCCGCCACGACGCGGCGGCGATGACCCGCGTGCTCACCCGGTTCCTCGCGGCGGACGTGCCCCTCCCGTGGTGACGCCCGACCCGGTTCCCCCCGACGCGCGACCCGCCGACCCGGGGCCTTCCGACCCGGTGGCGGCCGCGCTCGCGCGCCTCGACGAGGTCGTGGCGGCGTTCCGTCGCGTGGCCGCGCAGGCGGTGGCGACCGCCGCCGACCCGCGCGCGTCCGCGACGGCGGTGAAGGAGGCTCGCCACCTCGCGACGTTCGGCCTCGCGGCCGTCGGCGCGGCCTTCAAGGGCGCGCGGAAGGCCGCCCGGCCGGACGACCCGGAGGCCTGAGCCCGGCCGCCGGGTACGATCCGGGTCGCCCGCGAGGGACCGTGCGTCCGCTCGCCCTGGAGGGCCCCCCCGTGTCGTTCCACCGCCCGTCGTCCGACCGCGTGTCGCGTCGTCCCCGTCTCGCCCTGCTCCTCGCGCTGGTCGCCCTCGCGGCGGCCCCCGCCGCCCTTGCCGGCGACCCGCCGGCGGCGCCCGCCCCCAACCCGGGCCCCGGCCCCGGCGACGTCCTCGCCATCGGCGAGAAGGCGCCCGACCTGACGGCGACCGACCTCGAGGGGAAGCCGTTCGCGCTCGCGACCGCGCGCGCGCTGACCGCGGACGACGCGCTCGCCGCCGTGAACGCGGCCGCGAAGGCCCTGGGCGCGACCGCGGCCCTCGCCGCGACGGACGGCCTCGAGAAGGTCCCGGGCCTCAAGGGCGACGCGGGCCTCGTGAAGGCGAAGGTCGTCGCGCTCGCGATCGCCGCGGGCCGGGCCCACGGCCTCGTGGCCGACGAGACGACGGTTGCGGACTGGAAGACGGTCGGCGACGTCGCGACGTGGGTCGGCAAGGCCGCCGAGGCCCCGATCGTCTTCGTGTGCTGGTCGCCGAAGTGCCCGACGAGCAAGCTGTTCGAGGAGCGCCTCGTCACGGCCGCGGCGCGGCGCGGCGCGCGGATGTACCTCGTCGCGTCGAACGCGACGGACGCCGCCGACGACATCAAGAGCTACGTCGAGACGAAGGAGCTGCCGTTCCGCGTGCTCCTCGACGGGGAGCAGAAGCTGACGGACGTCTTCGGCGGCAAGCGCACGCCCCACGTGTTCGTGCTCGACGCGAAGAACGTGCTCCGGTACGCGGGCACCGTCGACAACGACGCGCCGATGACCGAGCCCGAGGAGAAGCGGGTCGCCTACCTCGACCTCGCGCTCGGGGCGCTCGCCGAGGGGCGGCTGCCCGAGATCCTCATGACCACGCCGGTGGGTTGACCCGTCAAGCGCAAGCGCTCCTAGGTCTAGGAGCTTCCCCCCGCGCGCGACGCACGCGGCCCCCCTCGGGGCCCGCGAGAGGTCGCTCCGTGCCGACGGGTCGGCGCCCTCGGCCGCGCCCTACGGCTCGTCGGCGGCGTAGAGGTAGTAGCGGTCCCGGTCCGACCCGGGTCGCCGCGGCGCCAGCGTCCCGAGGGGCCGCAGCCGGTCGAGCAGCGGCGCGATCCGCCCCGCGCTCGTCGCGCGGACCACCACGAGCGCCTTCGGGTCGGCGGTGATCCGCGCGCGCAGGTCGTCGAGGGTGCGCACGCGGACGTACGGGGCGTCCTGCCATGCGACCAGCGTGTCGAACGCCTCGCCGCCGCCCTCCTCGAACCCGAGGAGCGTGCGCGTCGCGGGCAGGCGCGCGGGCCCGGGGACGACGAGCTCGCCGAGGGCCGCGCCGCCCGGCGCGACCGTGGCCTCGTACACGGCATCGCGGAGGTCCTCGGTCTCGCCGTCGCGCGCGACGTCCGCGACCTGGCCGAGGCCGAGCAGCACCGCGGCGAGCACGGCCGACGACGCGAGCACCGGCAACCGCGGCGTCGCCACGACGAGCAACCCCGCGACGGCCACGAGCGCGGCGCCGTACCGCGCCGGGCCGGCGAGGTCGACCGCGCCGAGGTCGGCGCGCGCCCCGACGACGCGCGCGATCGCGTACGCGGCGGCCGCGCCCACGAGCACCGCGCCGACGGTCCGGGCGCCGCCCGGCGCCCGGCGCGCCGCGCGCAGCACGACGTGCCCGGCGAGCAGCGCCGCGGGGACGAGCGCCGGCAGCACGTAGTGCTCCTGCTTCGCCGGCGTGAGCGTGAGCACGACGAGGCAGACGAGCGTCGCGACCGCCGCGAACCGCGGCGCGTCGACGAGCGCCGCGCGGGCCGCGGGGTCGCGCCGGCCGCGGACGGCGAAGGCCGCGACGAGGCCGAGCACCACCGGCGACCACGGCAGCGCGGTCTTCGGCAGCGTGCCGAGGTGGTAGACGAGGCCGGCGAGGAACCCCTTCGTGTGGGCCCCGCCCGCGCCGGACGCCTGCCGCAGCGCCTCGTCGAACAACGCGCCGACCGACCCCAGCCGCACCGCGAGCGCGGCGACCCACGCCCCGATCGGGAGCAGCGTCCCGAGGAGGAACAACCCCCACCACGCGACCGCGGGGCCCGGCGCGACGCGGCGCGCGCGGACCTGCAGCACGAGCGCGGTCCCCGCGACGAAGGCGGGCGCGAACGGGTCCTTCGTGAGGAGCGCGAGGCCGCACGCGAGGCCCGACGCCGCGACGTGGCGCAGCCGCCCGTCGGGCGCGCACGCGCGCGCGAGGCCGACGAACGCGAGGCCCGTCCACGCGGCGAACGGGACGTCGTGCTCCGGGCTCCCGCCCCACGTCAGCGTGGCCCGCGAGCCCGCGAGCAGCAGCGCGCCGACGAACCCGGCCGACTCGGCGCCGAGCGCCTTCCCGAGCCACCACGGCGCGAGCGCGAACAGGAGGCCCACGAGCACGGTCCCGAGGCCCGCCACCCACGCCGACGCGTCCCCCAGCGCCGACATGAGCCCCGCCTGCACCCACGACTGCAGCGGCGGCTTCTTGAGGCGCGGCTCGCCCTGGTACACCGGCACGAGGAGGTCGCCCGTCGTGGCCATGCCGCGCGCCACGACCCACGCGCGGGCCTCCGCCGCCTTCGTGACCGGCCGGTCGTGGAGCGACGGCAGCGTCGCCGCGAGGAACGCCACGACGATCCACGCGGCCGCCCAGGGACGGCGCGCCGCCGCCGTCGGGGCGGGCAGGGGCGCCGCGGGACGGCGGTCGGGCCTCGCGGTCACAGGAGGACGGCCGCGACGCAGGCGGTCATGAAGCACGCGATGCTGCCCGCGACCATGGCCGGGAGGCCGTTGCGGGCGAGCGTCTCGCGCTGCTCGGGGACCATGGCGCCGATGCCGCCGACCTGGATGGCGATGCTCGCGAAGTTCGAGAAGCCGCACAGCGCGTACGTCGCGACCACGAGCGAGCGGTCGGAGAGGTCGGTCATGGGCGCCATCCGCTGGTAGGCGATGTACTCGTTCATGACGGTCTTCACGCCGACGAGCTCGCCCACGCGGCCCGCCTCGTCCCATGGCGCGCCCATGAGCCACGCCAGCGGCTTGAAGAGCGCGCCCAGCGCGCCCTCGAGCGACCATCCCGACTGGCCGAACCAGCCGCCGACGCCGCCGAGCGCGGCGTTCAGCAGCGCGATGAGCGCGGTGAACGCGATGAGCATCGCGCCCACGTTGACCGCGAGGACGAGGCCGTCGCGCGTGCCGGTCACCGCGGCGTCCACGACGTTGCGGGCCGGGCGCTCCATCACGATCTTCGTGGCGCCCCGGGTGACGGGCTCCTCGGTCTCGGGGCGCATCAGCTTGGCGCACACGAGCGCGGCGGGCGCCGACATGAGGCTCGCGGCGATGAGGTGGCCCGCGAACTTCGCCGCGAACGCGGGGTTCTGCGCGTGGAACATGCCGATGTAGGCCGCCATCACGCCGCCCGCGACCGTCGCGAAGCCGCCGGTCATGACGCAGAAGACCTCGCTGCGGGTCATCCTCGGCAGGAAGGGCCGGATCACGAACGGCGCCTCCGTCTGCCCCACGAAGATGTTGGCGGCGGCGCTGAAGGCCTCGGCGCCGGAGACGTTCATCACGCGGCGGAGCGCGGTCCCGATGCCGCGGACCACGACCTCAAGCACCCGCAGGTGGTACAGCACGCTCATCAGCGCGCTGAAGAAGAGGATCGACGGGAGCACCTGGAACGCGAAGACCCAGCCGACGGAGATCGGCGCGCCGTCGGCGCCCTGGCCGATCGTGCCGCCCATGAGGTTGCCGCCGAAGACGAGCTCGGCGCCGGTCCGCGCGAAGCCGAGCAGCGTCGTCACGCCGTGGCCCGCCGCCTCGAACGCGTCGCGCCCCCAGGGCGTCTTGAGCGCGACGACGCCGAACAGGAGCTGGAGCCCGAGCCCCCAGGCGGGGATGCGCCAGTCGATCGCCTTCTTGGCGTCGGAGAGCAGCCAGCAGACGCCGACCAGGACGGCCAGGCCGAGGACCGGGATGACGCGCTCCATGGCGGCTCCGCAGGGACGGGGGGATTCTGCCCGCCCGGCCCCCGCGACGCCACCACCGGCCTCCCGGCGCGCCCGCGCGGCGGATCAGTCGGCCGCGACCTTCTCCGCGGCCTCGTAGTCGAACGCGTTCCCGAACGTCTTCTCGACGTCCTCGCGCGTCACGCCGTCGCCCTCGATCTTGAGCACGCCGTTCAGGACGTTGTTGAGGAGGAGGCTCAACGTCGCGCGCTTCTCCTCGGCGCGGACCTCGAGCAGCCCGCGGTGGCCCTTCACGGTGACGACCTTCATGCCGCCGCCGACGAACGCCGGGTTCGAGAGGATCGTCTGGAGCGGCGCCGCCCACATCGACCCGCCGACCATCAGCTCGACGGTGACGCGCGCGTCGCCCTTCTCGTACCGCCGCCGCACGACCGTCCCGCCGCCGATGGCGGCGAGCGCCGCGGCGTCCTGGCCCTCGGCCTCGCCCGCGGTCCACCCCTCGGGCGCGGCGGGCAGGCGCGCCTTCAGCACGTCGGTCCGGAGCCGCGCGACCTCGGCCATCACGACCTGCAGGTCGGTCAGCGCGCGGCCGTAGTGCTTCTCCGCGATCGCGGTCTTCACGCCGTCGAGCGTGCTCGGCAGGTCCACGTCGTCCGCGCGGGTGAGGACGGCGGGGCCCACGAGCCCGACGAGGACGGCGGCGGCGAGCAACGGGGCGGCGAGGCGGGGGGCGCGCATGACGATCTCCGAGGGTCCCTTCACGCTACCCCCGCGCGACGGGCGGGGCGACGTCGGCCCCGCGTGCCCCCGGGGCGCGGCACGAAGGCGCGCCCGCGGGTCCGGACGCGGGACGGCGCGCGCCCCGTCGAGGCGGCCCGTTCGTCACGGCGCCCGTTCCCGGGGCCGCGCCGCCGACGCGGCCCGCCCGCCCCTCGCCCCCCCCGTCGGCCCGCGACGGCGCGGATTCCGGACGGAGCCCGGCGCTCGCCGTACCGTCTTCCCGTGCGCCTCCCCGTCGTCGTCGTCCTCCTCGCGACCCTCGCGGGCGCCGCGTGCGCGCGCACGCGCCCCGCGGCCGGCCCGCAGCCGGACCGCGCCCCGCCGCCGGACGTGGTGGCCCGGTACGCGAGGCCCGGCCCGGTCCCGGCGGCGCGGGTCGAGATCGTCGCGCGCCGCCCGCGCCTCGAGACGTGCGACGTCACACTGCCGGCCCGCCACGGACCCGACGCCCCGCCCGAGGCGCGCGCGCCGATCTCGATGCGCTGGTGGCGGCCCGTGCCGGCGAAGGCGCCGCGCCCGGCGATCGTGATGTCGCCGATCCTCGGCGGCGAGGCGCTCCTCGTGAGCGACCTCGCCCTCGACCTCGCCTCGGAGGGGTACCACGTCCTCGTCGTCCGCCGCGGGGAGCTGCGCGTCGACCCCGAGCGCGGCGTCGCGCAGGTCGAGGACCGCCTGGCCGCGGACGTGTCCGGGCAGGTGCAGGCGCTCGACTGGCTCCTGACCCACGCCGACGTCGACCCGACCCGCGTCGGCTCCTTCGGCATCAGCGCGGGCGGCATCCAGGTCGCGATGGTGGCCGGCGCCGACCCGCGGTATCGCGCCCACGTGATCGCGCTGGCGGGCGGCCCCCTCCCCGACGTGCTCACGACGTCGTCCGAGAAGCAGCTGCGCCGCCTCGTCGCCGAGGGGCGCGAGCGGACGGGCCTCTCGACCGAGGCGCTGCGCGAGGAGATGCGGCGCGCCGTGCGGACCGACCCCGTCGCCCTGGCGCGGTACGTGCCGCCGGAGCGCGTCCTGCTCGTCCTCGCCGACCACGACACCTCGGTGCCCACCTGGACCGGCGAGCGCCTCCGCGAGGCCCTCGGCGACCCCGAGACGATCGTGCTGCCGTGGGGGCACTACGGCTCGATCCTGGCCCTCCCCGCCGTCCGCGCGCGGATGCGCGCCTTCCTCGACGAGCGCCTGGGCCGCCCGGACCCGCTCTGACCCGAGGACCGCCCCCGGGGGGCCCGGAACGGGGCGTCCGCCGGGGGCCGCGCTACCGTCCTCCGTTCGTCCCGCCGGAGTCCCCCATGCGCTCGACGTCCCTCCGTACCCTGTTCGCCGCCGCGGCCGTCGTCGCCGCGTGCGCGCCCGCCGTCCGCGCGGACGAGCCCACGGAGTGGGCCGCCCGGCACATCCTCGTCGCCTACAAGGGCGCCGAGCGCGCGCAACCGACGGTCACCCGCACCAAGGAGGAGGCCCGCGCGCTCGCGACGAAGGTCGCGGCCGAGGCGGCGGCCGACGGCGCCGACTTCGCCGCGCTCTCGACGACCTACAGCGACGACAAGTTCGCCGCCAGCCAGGGCGGGTTCCTCGGCTTCTTCGAGCGCGGCGCGATGACGCCCGCGTTCCAGGACGCCGTCGAGAAGCTGAAGCCCGGCCAGGTCTCGGGCGTCGTGGAGACCCCGTTCGGCTTCCACGTCGTCCAGCGCCTCGACCTCGAGCAGGCGGCGGACCTCGTCGCGCGCACGCGCGCGACCGTCGTGATCGTCTTCTTCCCGTGGAAGGAGGTCGCCCGCGACCCGTCCGTCACGCGCGCGAAGGAGCTCGCCCTCGCCGACGCGACGAAGGCCGCCGCCCAGCTGAAGTCGGGCGTGGCCCCGGCCGACCTGCCCGCGGTGCTCGGGGGCGCCCCCGCGGCGCCCGGCTTCCAGAGCCAGGTCCTCCAGCGCGGCGGGGTGCGGCCCGAGTTCAAGGTCCTCGAGGACACGGCGTTCACGCTCCCCGTCGGCGACGTGAGCGCGCCGCTCGAGACGCCGGTCGGTTACGCCGTCGTGCAGCGCCGCCCGTTCTTCCGCATGCGCGTCGAGCACCTCGTCGTCCTCTACAAGGGCGGCGCCGCGGCCGACCCGACGGTGACGCGCACGAAGGAACAGGCGAAGGCGCGCGCGGAGGAGGCGCTGGCGAAGTTCGAGGCCGACCCGTCGGCCTGGAAGAAGATCGTCGGCGAGTACAGCGAGGAGCCGGGCGCCGGCGAGCGCTCGGGCAGCCTCGGCATCGCCGAGCCGGGCAAGTTCGTCCCGGCGTTCGACGCGGCCATCGCGGACCTCAAGGTCGGCGAGCACACGAAGGTCTTCGAGACCCCGTTCGGCTACCACGTCGCCCGCCGCATCCCCTGACCGGCGCCCCCCCGCCCGGAAACGCGACGGCCGCCGCCCCGGGACCCGGGACGGCGGCCGTCGTCTTCGATGGAGCGCTTCGATCGCGCGTTTCGACGGAGCGTGACGCCGGACGAGCGTCCGTCGTCGGAGCCCACGGGACCGGGCGCGTCGCCGCGCCCGCCGTGACGCCGCGCGGCTACTCCTCCTTGCGGTGGTCCGCGTGGCACTCCTTGCAGCGCTTCGCCATCGACATCATGGCGGCCTTGCCGGCGGCGGCGTCCTTCTTCTCCGCCGCGTCGCGGGCCGCGTCGGCGCAGCCGCGGTAGTCCATCACGTGCTGCTTCCACTTCGCGAGCCCCGCCGCGTCGTCGGCGCCCAGCGGCGGCTTCATGCCGTACAGGAGGTTCGCGGCCTCCATCAGCATCGTGGCGCGGGCCTTCGCGACCTTCCAGCCGTCGTCGTCCAGCGTGCCGCCGAAGTCGGCCCGGAGGTGGCCGACGACGCTCTGCTCGCCCTCGTTCATCGAGAGCATGACGTCCTTGATCGCGGCGACGGGCTTCGGAGCGGGGTCCTCGCCGACGGCGTCGCGGGCCGCGAGGAAGCAGGAGGCGACGAGCGCGAGCGCGCCCGCGCCGAGCAGGATCTGACGCATCAGGGGGTCTCCAGGGGTCCGCGGCGAGCGCCCGGACCGACGGTCGAAGGGTTGGTCCATCACGGGGTCAGGGTCACGCGACCACGATCACGGGGGACGGCGGCGCCTCGCGCCGCCGTTCGCCGTCCCCCCCTTGGATGCACTCCGGGGGGCGTGGGATCCGGGCTACTTCGTCGCCGGGGCGCAGGGCGCCGCCGGGGCGGGCGTCGGGACCGTGCACGTCGGGTTCTGCTTCCACTCCCAGCGCTCGGGGCTGACGCAGACGCGCTTCGTCACGGTCTCGACGATCGGCGGCGTCGTGACGGTGTCCCAGCGGCCGGGCTTCACCTCGACCTCGCACACCTGCGTCGTGTAGACCGCCGGCTCGACCACCGCCTGGCGCGTCGGCTCGAGGATGCACACCTCGTCGAGGCTCGTCCGCTGCACCGGCGGCAGCGTGACCGTCTCGCACGTCGTGACGCAGCGGCCGCAGGCGTCGGCCTTCGTCGTCGCGCGCGTCTCGGTGCGCGCCGGGCCGCACGTCTCGCAGCGCTCGACGGACCGCGTCACGCCGGGGATCTCGAGGTACGTCGTGCACGCCGGCTGGACGAGCACGCGCTTCACCTTCGTCTCGTACACGGGCGGGACCCACACCTGCGTGGTCGTCGCGCACACCGTCGTGACCTGCTCCGTCACGTCCTTGTAGACGGCGGGCACGAGCACGCGGCACCACGCCTCGCCGGGCTTCGCCCCGGCCGGCATCCCGGTCGTCGGCGCCGCCGAGATCGGCCCGCAACCGCACGCCGGCTTCGGCGCGCACCCGCAGTCCCGCTTCGGCGCGCAGCCGCAGTCCGGCGTGCAGGTGCCGCGCCCCGAGGCCGGGCACGGCATCTCGCCGCGCATCACGCCGAGGTAGTCGCACCACGGCCCCTTCTCGTTGCAGTCGCAGGGCTGGCGGCCCTTCATGATCTCCACGTACTCGGCGTTCGGGCCGCGCGGGGCCGCGCGGCAGCCGACGAAGGACGAGAGGGCGACGGCGGCGAGTGCGAACGCGCCGAGGACGGACGGACGAGTGGCACGGCCCATGGACACGAACCCTCCGAGGACGGACGCCCCCCGGCGATCCGATCGACCGGGGGAGTATATCCCCTGCCGGTCGGATGGGGTACGCCCCAACTGAACTTCGACGTTCCGACGCACCGTCCGGGGGATGCGGTCGGGCGCGGGGGACCGCGAGGCCCGGTGGCCGTCGGCCCCCGGAACCGTGGGACGGCTGCGTCTCGGGGCCCGGAGGGCGGCCCCGGACGCCGAACCGAGGGCTGCGGGCGCACGGGCCTCGCAGTCCCCCGGGTCGGCGCCTTCGGGCGCCGTCGCGGCGTGCCACGTCCGGCGGTGGCGGAACGCCGCGCCGTCGAGGGAACGGGCCGCCGTGGGCCGGCGAGGTCGCCGGCCCCTGCGGTCAGCGCGAGAGGCTCTCGAGGCGCTCGCGGGCGCGGGCCTCGAGGGACGTGCCCTTGAAGTCCGTGACGATGCGCTCGGCGTCGGCCTTGGCCTCGACCAGCTTGCCGGCGGCCTTCAGCGCGTCCACGCGGGCCAGGCGGTTGTCCTGGCGCGTCCGCGCGATGCCCGTGACCTTCTCGACGAACGCCTTCACCTCGGCCGACGCCGTCGGCGCCTTGCCGGCCGCCTCGGCGCGGCGCAGGGCCTCGCCGTAGTCGCCGTCCTCGACGGACTCGCGGACGCCCTCGAGCCCGGCCGGGATCGCGCCGAGCTCGGCCGCGCGCACCTTGCGGAGCTCGCTCTCGATCACGTCCTTCGGGAACCCGTTGCTCGCGCGCACGACGCCGTCGGCGCCGATCACGTAGTCCGCCGGGTAGCGGTTCACGCCGTAGCGCGACGCGTTGCGGCCGTCCGGGTCGCACCCGACCGCGAACGTCCAGCCGGCCTCGCGCAGGTAGCCGCGCACGCCGTCCGCGTTGTCGATCACGACGCCGAGGCAGACGACCCCGGAGCGGCCGTACCGCTCGTGGATCCGCTGGAACTCGGGGAGCGTGCCGCGGCACACCGGGCAGCCGGTGAGCCAGAACTTGAGGCACACGACCTTGCCGCGCAGCGACGCGATCGTCGTCTGGGCGTTCGCGCCGTTGAGGCCGTCGGCCAGCGCGAGCTCGGGCGCGGCCTGGCCGTCGAGGACGGTGCCGCCGCCGGCACGGGCGGGCGCGGAGGGTGCGAAGGAAGCGAACGCGAGGGCGAGCGCGAGCAGGCGCAGACGCATGGGGACGCTCCGGGAACGGGGGTGCGGGGGACGCGGGCGGGTCAGCGCGACGAGGCGATCACGTGGCGGGCGACGAGGTCGGCCTTCACGCGCTCGGACCACTCCTTGAGCGAACGCTCGAGGCTGGTGCCGCGGAAGTCCTCGATCATCACGCCGATCTGGTCGTAGGCGCCGATCTGGTCGCCGAGCTTCCAGCGCTCCTGGATCTTGGCCTTGCGGCGCTCGCTCCGCTGGATGGCGATCGCCTCGATCCGGTTCGCCGCCTGGACGACCTCGGTCGTGTCCGTGGCCGCGTCCAGGTGCTTCTGGACGATGCGCAGCACCGCCCCGTAGTCGTTCTGACGGGCGGCGTCGGCGACGCCCGTGAGGGCGGACGGGATCTCGCCGAGCTCGGCGACGTTGCGCTCGCCGCCACCGGCCGCGACGGGCGCCGACGGGCCGCCGAGGTTCGTCGGGGCGGCGCCGATCGCCGGCGTGACCGACGGGTTCGACGCGGTCCCGGCCGACGACGCGGCGACGGCGGGGGCGACGACACCGGCGCGCGCGAGTTCGCGCTCGATCAGCCCGCCGGTGACCACGTCGTACGAGCGCACCACGCCGTCCGCGCCCACGAGGTAGGACGTCGGGTAGGTCGTGATGCCGTAGCGCTGCGCCGTGAGGCCGTACTCGTCGATCGCGATGGGCATCGTGTAGCCCATGCGGCGCCACATCGACTCGACCGCGTAGCGGTTGTCGTAGGCGACCGCGATGAACTGCGCGCGGGTGCCGTACTGGCGGAACAGCCGCTCGAACTCCGGCAGCGACTCGCGGCAGGCCGGGCAGTTCGTGAAGAAGAACTTCAGCACCACCGGGCGGCCGCGGAACGACTGCAGCGTCACGCCGGTGGGCAGCGTGTAGAGCCCCTGCTGGACGTAGATCTCGGGCGCCGGCTGGCCCGTCAGGTTGTGGCCCTCCGCCCGCGCGTCGGCGGCGAGGAAGGCGCTCGTGACCACGGCGAGGGCCGCGGCGGCGAGGAGTCGGCGCATCAAGATGTCGGTCTCCGAGGGAACGCGGGCGGAAGGGCCCCCCGCAGGGCGCGGTGCCGCCGTGGGGCCGACACCGAAGGGGGGGATGATCCGGGTCGGGGGGGCCTGCACCGGGATGTGCGCGAAGCCCACCGGGGCCCCCCCGGGACCCGCGTCCCCCGGGGATCGGGGGGCCGGCGCACCCCGGCGCGCCCGGCGGGCGGCCGGCGGGCGGCCGGCGGGCCCGGGCGCGGCCCCGCCGGCCGCCGGATCAGCCCCGGCGCGCCGCGATCGCCTGCTCGGCGACGCGCGCCACGTGGTCGGGCGTGAACCCGAACTCCTCGAACAGCCGCGGCGCGGGCGCGCTGGCGCCGAAGCGCTCCATGGTCACGAACGCGGCGTCCGGGCCGACGAACCGGTGCCACCCGAACGACGTCGCCGCCTCGACGACGACCGCCGGGAGCCCCCGCGGGACGACCGCCTCGCGGTACGCCGCCGACTCGGCCCCGAACCGGCACAGGCTCGGCATCGACACCACCCGCGCCGCGACGCCCTTCGTCGCGAGCCGTTGCGCGGCGCCGAGGGCCACGCCGACCTCCGACCCCGACGCGACGAGCACGACCGCGGGCGACGGCGCGTCGAGCACGACGTACCCGCCGCGCGCGGCGCCCTCGACGGCGACGCGCCGGGGCACCGGGAGCGGCGCGAGGTCCTGCCGGGAGAGCGCGAGGGCCACGGGCCGGCCCGCCTCGAGGGCGAGCCGCCACGCCGCGGCGGTCTCGACCGCGTCGGCCGGGCGGAAGACGGTGACGCCCGGGATCGAGCGGAGCGCCGCGAGGTGCTCGACCGGCTGGTGCGTCGGCCCGTCCTCGCCGAGCCCGATCGAGTCGTGCGTGAAGACGTACACGACGCCGAGGCGCTGCAGCGCGGCGAGCCGGATCGCGGGCCGCAGGAAGTCGCTGAACACGAGGAACGTGCCGCAGAACGGCCGGAAGCCGCCGTGGAGCGCGAGCCCGTTGCAGACGGCCCCCATCGCGTGCTCGCGCACGCCGAACGCGAGGTTGCGGCCGCCGTACGCGCCGCGCTGCACGACCGGCGAGCCCGCGATGGTCGTGCCGTTGCTGCCGGCGAGGTCGGCGCTGCCGCCGACCAGCGTCGGCACCTTCGCGCCGAGCACCTGGATCGCCGCCGCCGACGCCTTCCGCGTCGCGACGGGCTTGCCGTCGGCCCCGACGCCCGCGAGCGCCGCGTCGAGGTCCGCCGGCAGCGGCGCGCCCGCGAGCGCCGCCTCGAGCGCGGCCGCGTCGGCGGGGAACGCGGCGCGGTAGGCCGCGAGCCGCGCGCGCCACGCCGTCGCCTTCGCCGCGGCGCGGCGGCCCGCGTCGGCGAACCACGCCCGCACGTCGTCGGGGACGAGGAACGACGCGTCCTCCGGCCAGCCGTACGCGCGCTTGGTGAGCCGGATCTCGTCCTTGCCGAGCGGCTCGCCGTGGGCCTTCGGCGAGTCCTGCTTGTTCGGGCTGCCGAAGCCGATGTGCGTGCGCACCATCACGAGCGTCGGCCGCGTCGTCTCGCGCCGGCCGGCCTCGGCGGCCGCGACGAGGTCGTCCACCGTCGCGGCGTCGCCGACCCGCAGCACGTGCCAGCCGTACGCCTCGAAGCGCTTGCCGACGTCCTCGGTGAACGACACGTCCGTCGTGCCGTCGATCGTGATCTTGTTGTCGTCGTAGAAGACGACGAGCTTGCCGAGCCCCCAGTGGCCGGCGAGCGAGCACGCCTCGGCGGACACGCCCTCCATCAGGTCGCCGTCGCCCGCGATCACCCACGTGTGGTGGTCGACGATCTCGTGGCCCGGCTTGTTGAACCGGGCGGCGAGCATCCGCTCCGCCAACGCGAGGCCCACCGCCGTCGAGATCCCCTGGCCCAGCGGCCCGGTCGTCGTCTCGACGCCCGGGACGTCGTGGACCTCGGGGTGGCCCGGCGTCTTGCTCCCCCACTGGCGGAACGCCTTCAGGTCGTCGAGCGAGAGGTCGTATCCCGCGAGGTGCAGCGCCGCGTACTGCAGCATGCTCGCGTGGCCCGCCGAGAGCACGAACCGGTCGCGGTCGGGCCACGCGGGGTCGCGCGGGTCGTACGCCATCACGCGGGTCCACAGCGCGACGGCGAGCGGCGCCAGCGCCATGGGCGTGCCGGGGTGGCCCGACCGCGCGGCCTCGACCGCGTCCATCGCGAGGGTGCGGATCGTGTCGATCGCCTTGCGGGTCAGGGCCTCGTTCGCGGTCACGATCACCTCCGCGCGGGACACTACCAACCCCGTCCCCCGCCCCCGGGGCCCGCCCCCGTCGGCCCGGTCCGGCCGACCCGCGCCGCGTTCCCTCGTCGGCCCCCGACCGGTCCGGTACGACTACGGCATGAACGACCGCCGCCTCTCCGCCATGGTCCTCGTCTTCGGCGTCCTCGTCCTCGCGGGGGGCGTGATCGGGGGGCTCAAGGGCAGCGTCGCGTCCGCCGGCTCCGGCGGCGCGATCGGCCTCGGCCTGGTGGGCTGCGGCGCCGCGATGTGGGCCGGGCGCCGGGCCGCCATCCTCCCGGCGATCGCCCTCTGCTTCGTCACCGCGCTCGCGATGGCCCAGCGCGTCACCGTGACGGGGAAGCTCGTCCCCGGCCTGCCGGTGGGCGTGCTCGCCGTGGCGCTGACGTACGTGCTCCTGGCCGAGCGGCGCCGCCGCGCGCTGGCGCAGGCGTCGGGGCCGCGTCCCGCGCCGCCCGCGCGGCCGCCCGCCTGACCCCGGGCACGGCGCCGCGACGCCGGCGGCCCGCGCCGCCCGGGGCCGTGGGGTCGCGGGCGCGCCGGGAGTAGAGTCGGGCCATGGCCCTCCCCCGCCGCGCCGCCCTCCTGCTGCTGGCCCTGCTCCCGCTCCACGCGGCCCGTGCCGCGGACGCCCCCGACGACGAGGCGCGCAAGGCGAAGGCCGCCGCCGCGAAGGAGGCCGCGCTCGCGGAGCGCCGCGCGTTCGACGCGAAGGTGAACGACGCGATCGACAAGGGCGTCGCCTGGGTGCGGAAGCGGCAGAAGTCCACGGGCGCGTTCCCGGCCTACGGCGACCGGCTCGCCGCGAACCAGTACGACCCGATGGACCTCGGCGTCAACGCGCTGGCGATGCTGACGCTCGCGAAGTGCGGCGTGCCGGCCGACGACAAGGCCCTCGAGAAGGCCCGGACCTGGTGCCTCGCCGACTACGCGAAGATGAAGGGCCTCAAGAAGGTCCTCGTCTACCCGGCCTCGGTGCTGCTGCTCGCGTTCGAGGCGATGTACCACCCGGAGGCGAAGGACGAGACCGACGTCGCGCGCGGACGGTACGGGACGACGGTCACCCGCAAGAAGACGCCGTGCAAGTACCCCGCGCCGATCGCGGCCCTCGTGGACGAGCTCGCGAAGTTCCTCGTCCGCACGCAGGTCGCGAAGCCGGGCGGCTGGCGCTACCCGGGCATCGAGTCGGGCGCGCCCGCCGGCGACGCCGAGATGTCGAACACGCAGTACGCGCTGCTCGGGCTCAACGCCGCGGCGCGGTGCGGCGCGGCGGTCCCGCCCGAGGTGTGGACGCGGGCCATGGCGTTCGTGCTGGGCGACCAGGAGAAGGACGGCCTCGACGGCGAGCTCTGGCTCGAGAACGACGCGTGGGAGCCGGGCGCCGACGAGGTGCCGCGCTGGCGGTCCGGCGGCAAGCGCAAGGCCCGCGGCTGGCGCTACACGCCCGACGGCCCGACCTCGCTCGCGACGGGCTCCATGACCACCGCGGGCATCGCCGCCCTCGCCATCGTGAAGGAGCGGCTGGCGGAGGCCGGCAAGCTGACCCCCGAGGCCTCCCACCGCCTCGACGCCGGCATGCTCGACGGCCTCGTCTGGCTCGCGGAGGTCTTCACCGTCGAGGCGAACCCCACGTTCCCCGCGGGCGGCGCGCCCTGGCACCTCTACTACCTCTACGGCCTCGAGCGCGTGGGCTCGCTCACGGGCTTCGACCACGTCGGCAAACACGACTGGTACCGCGAGGGCGCGGCCTTCCTGCTCGGCGCGCAGGGCGCCGACGGCCACTGGGAGGGGCAGAAGGGCACGATGAACGTCACCGACGAGCACGAGAGCCCGCTCGTCCAGACGTGTTTCGCGCTGCTCTTCCTGCGCCGCTCGACCACGCCGCCCGTCGTGCCCGTGACCCCGCGCCCGACGACCGGCGACGACGCGGCGCCCCCCACGGACGGCCGGGGCAAGTAGGGCCCCCGCGTCGCGGCCGCCGGCGTCGCGCCCGTGGCCGGGCGCGGGAGGCGGTCGGGCTCCCGGGCCATGGGCCCGGCGGCCGTCGGGGTCGCGGCGCGGCCCGCGGGGTTCAGCGGTCGCGGCGGCCCGGGACCGTGCGGCGGCCTCCGCCGGGCCCGGGCTTCACGGGACCGGGCGAGGTCGGCTTCTCGACGCGCTCGAGCAGGTCCTGGTAGCGGCCGTGCAGGCGCGCGTCGCCGACGGTCGCCGCGACCGCCGCGACGAGGAGCGTGCGCAGCGCCTCGCTCTTGCGCGCGTCGTCGTTCGCCGCGAGCGCGGCGTCGACGAGGTCCGCCGTCTCGGCGCGGGTCGGGTCGGACGCGAGGAACCACGTGGCCCGCAGCCACTGGTAGCGCGGCACGTTCGCGAACCGCTCGTGCAGCGCGAGGACGTGCGCGTCGTACCAGGCGGGCGGGTTCTGGTGCACCAGCGCGTCCACGGTGCCCTTCTCGACGGCGTCCTCGAGCTCCATCCGGTTGATGTCGATCCAGAGGTCGCGCGGCCCCACCAGCGCGGGCGCCAGCTCGTGCGCCTTCCGGGCGAGGTCGCGGGCCGCGTCGAAGCTGCCCTCCTTCGCGAGGCCGAGGACGTTCTTCTTGAGCAGGAGCCCGAGCGCCGCCATCTGACTCGGGTCCTTCGCCGCGGCCGCGGCCATCGCCGTGAGGAGGTCGGGGGCCGCCGCGGCCGGCGCGGGCGCGGCGGGCGGGTCGCGGCGGGCGACGAGGAGCGCCACGATCCCGCCGCCCGCGACGAGCAGCGCGCCCGCGAGCGCGAGCACGAGGCCGCGGCCGCGCGCGGCCGCGGCCGGCGCGGACGCCGACGCGACCCGCGCCGCGTGGCGCATCTCCGCGGGCGAGAGCAGCCGCGCGCGGGCCACGTAGTCGTCGAGGATGCGGTAGACCTTCACCTCGTCGGGGATCCCCTTGAACACGCGGTGCCCCACCTCGAGGGTGGGGATCTCGTTGCGGTTCATCGAGAGGAACGTGGTCTCGGTGAGGTAGATCGTCCCGGCCTCGGCGATGCCCTCGAGGCGGGCCGCGAGGTTCACGGGCTCGCCGAAGACGTCGCCGGCCTCGTCCTCCGTCACCTCGCCGGTCGAGATCGCCACGCGCACGTGCGTCGCGCGCGCGGGGTCGGCGACGCGGGCGTTCTGCGCGTCGAGCGCCTTCTGCACCTGGACCGCCGCGTGGACCGCGTCCGTCGGGCTCTCGAACGCCACGAGGAACGCGTCGCCCATGGTCTTCACGACGCGCCCCCCGAAGCCCTCGAAGATCGGCTGCAGGAGCGTGCGGTGGCGGACGAGCTCCTCCTCGATCTCCTGGCGCGAGGAGCGCGACTGCCGTTCGGTGTACCCCTTCACGTCGGAGAGCAGGAGCGTCAGGTTGCGGGTGCGCATGGACGCGACGACCATACCCGAGGGAGGCCCGCCCGGTCCCCGCGGGGCGAAGGCGCCCCCGGGGCGGCGGCGCGGCGCGCGCGACGGGGCCGCCGCCCGAGGGCCGTGACGGAATCGCCTCCGCGCGGGCTTCGGGCCCTGAACCCGCCGAGCGCCCGCTCGGCGTGCGGGCCCTGCGGGCCCGCGCTCCGCGGCCGTGGAGGACCGTCCGACGCCTTCGCAGCGTCTCAGCGGCCGGCCGTGAACGCCGGCACCGCGCCCGTGAACAGCAGCGCGGGGTCCGCGTGCTCGAGCGCGCACTCGACGAGCGTCCGGAGCGAGCGACGGAACGGGCCGCGCCAGGCCTCCTTCCCGTTCACCTCGACGACGACCTCGCCGAGCGGCGGGCCCGAGCCGCCCGCGGCGCGGCCCGGCGCGAGCGCGTCGTCGAGGAGCACCCACAGGCCGTCGGTCCGGCCCGTCGTCGTGACGCGCACGCGGAGCACCGACGGCGACGCGGGGTCGGGCCCGCGTTCGACCGTCACGACGGTGCCGAGCTCGGGCCGGTCCCAGCGCAGGTTGTAGAACTGCCGCTTCCACGCGCGCGACGGCTGCCAGACCACCTTCGCGGGCCGCGCGACGCGCGGCGTCCGCGCCGCCCACGCCACGCCGGGCGCCGGCCCCGCGGCCGGGAAGTCGTGACCCCGGCCGTCCACGCGCTCGTAGGTGTGGACGTAGCCGCCGGGGTCGGCGGCGGCCAGCGCGGCGAGCGCCTTCGTCGCGAACTCGTTGCTCTCCGCGGGCACCTGCCGGTCGTCGAGCGACTGGTAGACGAACACCGGCAGGTTGCGCAGGTTCGCGAGCACGCCGTCCTCGACGGCGTCGATCGGCGCGCCCTCCGCCGCGCGCAGGCACGTCGGCGCGCCCGCGAACGCGGCGAGGCCGCAGAACCGGTCGGCGTGCACCGCGCCGATCGTCCACGTGCCGTACCCGCCCATCGAGTGGCCCGTCAGCACCACGCGGTCGCGGTCGAGCCGCTTCTCGACGCACATCGCCTCGATCAGCTCGACGACGAACCGCTCCGTGGCGGGCGGGTCGGTCCAGCCGCGCTCGGTCTTCTCGAGCACCTCGGGCGCCACCAGGAGCAGCTTGGCCGCCGAGGCCGCGCCGCCGAACGCCGAGGCCGCCTGCCCCGCGTCGCCGGCGCCCGCGCCGCCCCCGTGGAGCGCCACCAGCAGCCCCCGCCCGGCCGCGGCGCCGCCGACGAGGTACAGCCCGCTCTCCGGCTTCTCGTACAGGAAGTTGCGCGCCTTCGTGCCCGCGGACCGCGTGGCCTTCGCGGCCGCGGCGAGCACGGGCTTCCGCCACGCCTCGATCTCGGCCTCGCCGAGCCCGTCGAACGGCGCCAACGCGTCGAGCGCGGCCGCGCGCGCCTCCGGCGCCGCGGCGAACACCGCGTCCACGAGCCGCCGCGCGTCGGCGGACGAGGGCGGCGCCGCCGTCGCCGTCGACGGCCCGCCGCACCGGCCCCGCGCGGGACGCCGAACGCGACGACGCCCGACGAGAGGAGCGCCACGATCGCCGCCCTCGCCACGGCCCGCGCGCGGCGGACCGCGTGCCGTCGCCCCGGATCGCGCCGCGCGGTCGTCATGGTCCGATCGTACCCGCGCCGCGGTTCCGCGGTGGCGCGCGCGGGCCCGCGGCGTTTCCATGGGAGCGATGTCGCGCGCGCCGGCCCCGTCCCGCCTCCGTCGTCGTCCCTCGCCCCGGGGTCGAGGCGGGACGCCGAGGGCGGCGATCCTCGCGCGGGGCGCGTCGTCGCGCTCGCCGTCGCGCTCGTCGTCGCGACCCCGTTCGGCGCGTCGGGCCGCGGGCACGCCGCCGACGCGCCGCCCGTGGGCCCGGCCGCCCCGCCCGCCGCCCCCGCCGCACCGGCCGCCGCCGCCGCGGGCGCGCCGCGGGTCGAACGCGACGTCGTGTACGGCCGCGCGGGCGGCGAGGACCTCCGGCTCGACGTCCTGCGACCCGCGGGCGACGGGCCGTTCCCCGCGGTGCTGCTGCTCCACGGCGGCGGGTGGCAGCGCGGCGGTCGCGCGGACCTCGAGCCGACGGCGCGTACGCTCGTGTCGCGCGGCTACGTCGCGGCGTCGGCCGACTACCGCCTCGCGCCGCGGTTCCGGTTCCCCGCGCCGGTCGAGGACGTCTCGTGCGCCGTGCGGTTCCTGCGCACCCGCGCGTCCGCGTGGCACCTCGATCCCGCACGGATCGCGGTGTGGGGCGACGGCGAGGGCGGCCACCTCGCCCTCCTCGTCGCGCTCCTCGGCCCGAAGGACGGCTTCGACGGCATGGGCGGGCACGCCGAGGCGTCGCGCGCCGTGGCCGCCGCCGTGGCCTTCGGCGCCCCCAGCGCGCTCGGCGCGTGGAGCGCGTGGCGGGGCGCCGAGCCGTACCTCCAGCAGCGGTACGGCAAGGGCTCCGGCGGCCTCCTCGTCGACTTCCTCGGCACCGGCGACCGCGGCGCCGCGGTCTTCGCCGCGGCCTCGCCGCTCACGTGGGTGAGCGCCGGCGACCCGCCCGTCCTGTCCGTGCACGGCGAGCAGGACCCCGTCGTCCCGTTCGAGCAGGCGAAGACGCTGCACGCGCGCCTCGCGGCGGTCGGCGTCCGCGAACGGCTCGTCGCGGTCGCGGGGGGCGGCCACGGCTTCGCGGGGGCCGAGCGCGCCCGCGTCGAGACCGAGGCCCTCGCCTTCCTCGACGCGACCCTCGCGGCCGGGGACGCCGCGGCCGCGAAATCCGTCGACGCCCCTCCGGACGACGTCGAGGTGCTCGCCGACCTCGTCTACGCGCGCCCCGGGGGCACGCCGCTCCACCTCGACCTCGCCCGACCCGCGACCCGCACGTCGCCGCGCCCGGTCGTCGTCTGCTTCCATCCCGGGCCGTACACGCCGACGGCCCGCGCGGACCTCCTCGAGGAGGTGAAGGCGTGGGCCCGCGCCGGCTACGCCGCGGTCACGGTCGAGTACCGCGGCCCGGTGAAGGGCGCGTACCCGACGCCCGTCGACGACGGCCGGGCCGCGCTCCGCGCCTGCCGGGACCAGGCCGCCGCGTGGGGGATCGACCCCACGCGGATCCTCGTCAGCGGCGCGAAGCTGGGCGGCTGGGTCGCGCTGCACCTCGCGCTCGCCCCCGTCGAGGGGACGCCGCGCCCGCGCGGCGCGATCGTCCGGTACGCGCCGGTGGACCTGACCGACACGGCCTTCGTGGACAACCCCACCGTCGGCCGCCTCCGCGAGGTCCTCGTCGGCAGCGCGCGCCCCGCCCCGGACCTGCTGCGGCGCGCATCGCCGTTGACCTACGTCAGCCGGGACGATCCGCCGGTGCTGCTCTTCCACCATCCGAAGGACCGGGCGATCCCGTACGCCCAGAGCGAACGGCTCGTCGCCGCGTACCGGACCGCCGGCCTCGAGGCCACCCTCGATCCGCTGACCGGCAGCGGCCACGGCGCCGAACGCGTACCGCAAACCCCGGCCGACGCGGAGGACGCGAAGCGCGTGGCGACGCGCAGCCTCGAGTTCGCCCGTCACATCCTGGGCGACTAGTGCATTCTCGGACACACGGCTGCTTATCAGACGCAACTTTGGGGCGGGTGATCACATTATCGGTCGCTCGAAGGCTGCACCTCTCGCGACGACCCGAGTTTCGGTCGGCCGACGGAAGTCAGTTCCCGCCTGGAGCCCGCCAGCGCCCCGCAGAGCCCCGAATGAGCACGGGCCGCCTCGGAGTCGGTCCGGGCCTCCGCGCGTCGAGCGCGAGCCCCAGCGAAGCCAGAGCCACGGCGAAGCCGGAGCCACGGCGTCCATGGAGCCGCCCAGTCGGTGAGGCTCCCGCCCGACCGAACCCGCGCGGGGACGGCCGAGCAGGACGCGTTCGGTAGCCTCCTCCACGCCGCCGCACGCGCCCGCTGCGGCCGCGCTCGAGGGGCATGGCCCCGCTGGCGGCCCGTCACGCGCCCGTCGGCGACCGCGCCCCACGGCCGCGGCGAGCCTGGCGGCGGACGCCACGTCCGACCGCCCGTCGCCGCCCCCCCGCCGCGACGGCGAGCGTCGAGCTCGCGGCGGAACCGTCGAGGCCCACCCCGTGTGGACGGGTCGAGCGGGTGTAGCCCCGCGTCGGCCCCCCCACGGTCCGTGCTCCGTCCGCGGCGCCGCCGCCGGATCGTCAGGGCCGGACCGGCGGGCCCGCCGGCCGGGCGCGACGATGGGATCGTCGGCGCCCCGCTCCCGGGGCCCGCAGCGGCTCCCCCGCGAAGCCTCTCCGACCCGACGGCGACCGGGCCTCGCGTCCCCCGACGCCGGACGCGGCCGTGGGACTCCGGACGGTCGCGTCCGCCGCACTCCTCCCTCGGCCGGAAAACAAAAAGGCCCCGCGCTCTTGCGAGCGCGGGGCCTCGGCGCCCCCAGAGGGGACGTCTCAGGAGGTTACTTCGGCATCGCCGGCGCGCACGGGTTCACGGCAGCCGGAACCGGCACGGCGCAGTTCGTGTTCAGGTGCCACTCCCAGCGGCCCTCGGAGACGCACACCTGCTCGGTGACCGTCTCGTACTTGGCCGGGACCGGGATGTCCTTGTAGTAGCCGCAGGTCGCCTCGACCTGCTTCTCGCGGGTCTCGTAACGGGCGGGGATGATCTCCTCGCGGCAGGTCTCGGGCTGCTTGCAGACCTGCTTGGACACCGTCGTGTACTCGGCCGGGATCGTGCGGGTCGTGCACGACTCGGGCTTCACACAGACCTGCTTCGTGCGCTTCTCCATCACCGGCGGGATCGTCACGAGGGCGTAGCACTCGGACTTGCCGGCGGCGGTGTCAGCGGCGGTGCAGTCGATGCGCTGCCACTCGGTGCGAGCCGGGCAGACCTCGAAGCACTCCTCGACCGTCTGGTACTCGGCCGGGACCGGGATCTGCTCCTGGCACTCGGGCTTGACGCAGACCGTCTCGGTGACCGTCTCGTACACGGCCGGGACCGGGATGCGGTTGACGCGCTCGCACTCGACCATCACCTGCTCGGTGACCGTCTTGTACGTCGGCGGCACCCACTCCTTCGTGCACGACTCGGGGCAGGTGCAGACCTGCTTCGAGACCGTGTTGTAGACCGGCGGGATGTACACGCAGCACCAGGCCTCGCCCGGCTTGGCGTTCGCGGGGAACGCGCCGCAGTTACCGCAGGCCTGAACCGGAGCCGGAGCGCAGGCGCAGGGCGCCGGAGCGGGCGCCTCGCACACGGGCTTCGGGGGCGGGCACCCGCAGCTGTTCGTCGCGCACGTGTTCGTCGCGCAAGTGTTGCACGACGTCGCGCACGAGTTGCAGCTCGAGCAGCCAGCCGCCAGGAAACCGACCGCGAGGACCAGCGCGACCACGGCGCTGAGCCGGCCGGCATTCTTGAGCGTTGACCGCATAACCTTGAACCTCCTTGAAAACGTCCCTTGGTTTCACGGGTTTCGGTCCCCGACAAACCGGAAAGGGCGGCTTAACTCGGCGGATCGGTCGTTACAGGCTCGTTCTTGAACCTGCCCCGCCGGACCCACAAGGATCCTGCGGTTGACCCGGCCCCGGCCAACGTCCGGACCTTCCGGACGTAGATCGGTGCCGTGCCGAACGACCTCGCCACCAAGGGAAACACTACACCTACCCCACCCCCCGTCCAAGGACTTTCCCCCTCCCCCGGGTTTCAGGTGTGAAGCCCCGATGAAGGGCCCACTCCGGCACCGGGAAGGAGGCGTCCCAACCCGACCCGACGGTACACCGAGACATGCGCCGCCGCAACCGCGATCCACGGATCGTCGGGCAGGGCGGCGCGGGCCGCCGCCGCGAGCCGGCGACGGCGGTCGGGCGCCGCGAACAACCCGCGAAGCGCGGCGGCCCAGGCGGCGACGTCGCCCGACGGGACGACGACGCCGGTGCCCCCTGCGACGCGTTCGGGCAGCGCCCCGCCGTCCGCGACGACCACCGCCGCGCCCGCCGCCGCGCCGTCCACGGCCGACAGGCCGAACGTCTCGTACGCGCCCAGCGTGGGCACGGCGACGACGTCGGCCTCCGCGAGCAGCGCGCGCCGCGCGGCCCCCTCGACGTAGCCCGGGAAGCGCACGCGCGCCGCGAGCCCGCGCGCCGCGGCCTCCTGCTCGAGCGCGGCGCGCTCCGGACCGTCGCCCGCGAGCACGAGGCGCGCGGCCGGCACGTCGCGGAACGCCGCGTCGAACGCCTCGAGGAGCAGGCGCAGGCCCTTCACCGGCACGAACCGCGCGAGCGCGAGCACGACGAAGCCCTCGTGCGGGGCCGGCGGCGCCGGCGTCTCGTCCGTGGGCCCGAGCGGGACGACGTCGACCCGCGGCGCGCCGGCGGCCTCGACCGCGTCGGCCATGAACCGCGACGGCGCGAGCACCGCGTCCGCGCGCCGCAGCACCGCGCGCACGCGCCGCGCGTGGCGACGCGCGCGGGCGCGCGGCGCGTCGCCGGCGGCCGACGCCGACGGCCCCAGCTCGTCCGACGCGTGCGCGGTGAGCACGAGCGGCGCGCCGCGGCGGGCGCGCGCCGCGCACCCACCACGCCATCCGCGCGAGCCCGTGGACGTGCACGACGTCGACCGCGGGCGCGAGCGCGGCGCGCACCGCCCGCGCGTAGGCCCACGAGCCCGGGAGCGGCCCCGCGGGCCGCGGCAGCGGCACGACGCGCAGCCGGGGCGCGGCCGCGACCTCGCGCGCGCGTCGGGGCGGCACAGGAGCGTCACCTCGTGCCCCGCGCGCGCGAGCGCCCGCGCCAGCGACACGACGGCGAGGCCGATGCCGTACCGCGGGAGGTTGCCGTCGAGCGTGACGTGCGCGATGCGCAGGGGGCGGCCGGGCGCGTCCGGGTCCATGCCTGCCCCTCCCTCGCCCGCGCGGCGGCGCGTCAGCGCGACCCCGCGCCGCCCGCGTCCCCCGCCGTGCCGCCGGCGCCGTCGCGCGGGAGGAACAGCCCGAACGACGACGTGAACCCGTGCAGGTAGGTGGTCCCGCCGACGGGGCCGATCTCGCCGCTGCAGAAGAAGCCGCCGAGCGCGACGTCCGGGAAGCGCGTCTGGAACGCGCGCGTGTCGTGGTCCGGGACCCCGTAGAGCCCCATCCCGCGACCGAGGCACGAGAACAGCAGCGCGCCGGCGCACGCGGGCCCCGTGCGTTCGGCGCACCGCCGCAGCGTGCGGTCGAGGTCTTCGGCGGACGTGACGCGGTCGCGGACGTGGAGGCGCACCCGCCGCCCCTGGCGCAGCATCTCGCCGACGAACAGGCCCGCGCCGTCGCGCTCGCGCCCGAGGAAGTTGCGCACGAGCCAGGGGCCCTCGTCGTCCGGCGCGGCGAACGGGTCCGCGTCGATGCCGAGGAACAGGGCGCTGACGCGCGCGAGGCTGCGGTCGCGCTCGGCGGCCTCGCGCAGCACGCGCGACACCGCGTCCATGGCGGGTTCGCCGTCGAGCGAGATCAGGAGGTTGTCCTGGCACGCGCTGACGCGCATCACCGGCCCGAACGGCCGGCAGCCCTGCGCCACCGCGGGGACGACGACGACGTCGCCGCTCAACGCGAGGCCCACCGCGCCCGTCCGCACGAGCCGCTCGTCGCAGAAGAGCACCTGCTCGCCCGGGCCCGACGCGCCGCTCGCGAGCCCGCCCACCGTCACGTGGCCCGGGTACGCGAAGTCGAGCCCCGCCACGAGGGCGTCGGGCCGGATCGAGAACGGGTCGGCCACCCACACGAAGGACGGCCGCGCGGCCGGCGCCACGCCGAACAGCGCCTGCCACGCGCCCGGCGGCGCGTCCTGGCTCGGCAGCCGCTCCTGCGTGACGTGGAGCGCGCGCACCTCGACGCCGGGCAGGTGCGCGGCGGCGACGGCGAGCGCCGCGGGCGACTCGTGCTCGCGCCCGCCGCCGACGACCCCCATCGCGGTGCCGCCGACGAGCGACGCGCCCGGGAGCGCGTCGCGCACGCGGTCCCGCACGAGCGCGGAGCGCGACGCGTGGTCCGGGCCCAGGAACACGAACGCGGCGTGCGCCGGCTTCCCCGCGAGGGCGCGGAGGACCTCGCCCACCACGCGATCGAGGAGCGCGGGCAGGTCGGAGCCGACGGCGGATGCGGAGGCCCAGCGCACGGCCGGGTCACCCTACCCGCGGCGCACCGGGCCGGCGGCACGAATCCGAGGCCCTCCCCGTCGCCTGTTTTCGGCGTCCACCGGAGCGGGTAACCTCCCCGCCCGGAGACCGCCATGACCGAGGCCCGGACGCTCACGCTCGCCCCGCTCCCCGCCGACGCCCCGCCGCGTCGCGCCCACGACGGGTGGACGTTCCTCGGCAGCACGCCGGAGAAGACGGCCGTCGAGGTGGTCCTCCGCTCGTTCGACACGAACGTCGAGTTCGCCACCGGCGCCTCCGCCGCCCACCCCGACGGGACGCCGACCGTCGTGCGCCCCGGCGAGGGGGCGCGGCTGTCCGGCCTGTTCTTCTTCGCGCGGCCCGCGTCGCCGACCGCCCGCGGTCGCGTCCTCGTCCGCGGCGTCTGACGCCCCGGCGGCCCCTCGGGGTCGCCGCCGCCCCCCACCCGAGTCCCGTCCCCCGATCGCGCCCCCGTCGCCGCCGCGCCGGGTCCGTCCCGCTGGAGCCCGCCATGCGCCTGCTCGTGCCCGCCGCCCTCCTCGCGTTCACCGTCTCCCTCCCGGGCCTCGCCGCCGCCGAGGACGCCGCCTCGCCGCCGGCCGCGGAGGCCCCGAAGGACGGCGCCGCGCCGCAGCCCGCGAAGGCCGAGGCCCCCGCCGCCGAGACGCCCGCCCCGACGGCGGACACGCCGAAGGCGGAGTCGCCGAAGGCCGATCGGCCGAAGACCGTGGACGCGGTGAAGGGCCCGTTCGTCGTGACCCTCGACGTCGCGGGCGTGCTCGAGCCCATGGGCGCGGCCGAGGTGGCGTACGAGCCCGAGGCGTACGGCGGCGAGCTCGAGGTCGTCGAGGCCGTCCGCGGCGGCCCCGTCGAGAAGGACCAGGTGCTCGTGCGGTTCTCGTCGAAGAAGCTCGACGAGCAGCTCGAGGTCGTCGCGCGCGACGTCGAGATCGCGCGGCGCGCGCTGGCGCGCCAGCAGGAGGAGGCCAAGAAGTCGAAGGAGGCCTCCGACGCCGGCCTCGCGCGCGCGACCCTCGAGCGCGACCGCGCCGAGAAGGCGCTCAAGCGCTTCGTCGACGCCGAGCGCGCGATCCGCACCAAGGACTCCGAGCTGCGCCTCAAGGGCACCGAGGACTCCATCAAGGACCAGGAGGAGGAGCTCGCCCAGCTCGAGAAGATGTACGGCGCGGGCGACGCGGTCGAGGAGACCGAGAAGATCGTCCTCGCGCGCGCGCGCCGCCAGCTCGAGCGCACGAAGATCGGCCTCGAGTTCCAGCGCTCGCGCCACCAGTGGTTCGTCGACGTCGACCTCCCCGACGAGCAGCGGGCCCTCGAGCTCGGCGCCGCCAAGGAGGCCCTCGAGCTCGAGCGCGCCGTCGCCACGGCCGCCCTCGCCCTCGAGCAGAGCCGCCTCGAGCTCGCGCGGGCCGAGGCCGGCTTCGCCAAGCAGGAGAAGGCCCTCGCCGACCTCAAGCGCGACCGCGACGCCCTCGTCGTGAAGGCGCCGCGCGCGGGCCTCGCGGTCCCCGGGGCGTGCGTCCGCGGCAAGTGGCAGGGCACCGAGGAGACGCTCAAGGAGCTCGAGCCGGGCGGCAAGCTCCGCGCGAAGACGCCGCTCTTCACGATCGTCGAGCCGGGCGCCGTCACGGCGCGCACCGCCGTCGCCGAGGGGAAGGTGCTCTCGGTCAAGCCCGGCGCGGCGGTCACGCTGAAGCCCGCCGCCGACGACAAGGCCCGGCTCGCGGGCCGCGTCCGCACCGTCGCGCCCGTTGCCTCGGACGGCGGCTTCCCCGTCACCGTCGAGGTCGACGGGCGCGACGCCCGGTTCCTGCCCGGCTTCACCGTGAAGCTCGAGATCGTGGTCCGCGACGCGAAGGACGTCGTCACGGTCCCCGTCAAGTCCGTCGGCGGCGAGGGCGACGAGCGGTTCGTGCACGTGCTCGGCGGCGACGGCAAGCCCGTCCGCCGCGACGTGAAGCTCGGCGACGCCTCCGACGGCAAGGTCGAGGTGCTCGAGGGCCTCGCCGGCGGCGAGGCCGTGCTCGCGAGCCCGCCGAAGTGAAGCTCGTCGCCGCCGTCGCGCTGATCCTGGTCGCCGTCGCCGCGCTCGCGTTCGGCGCGCTCGGCGGCGTCGCGCCCCGGTCCGGCGAGCCGGCGCCCGCGCCGGGGACGGTGCGCGGCCCCGACCTCGCGACGCTCGACGCGGCGATCGCCCGCGGCGTCGCGCACCTCGTCGCGACGCAGAACCCGTCGGGGTCGTGGGGCTCCCCCGCCAGCAACCTCTGGGACATCTACGCGCCGGTCCCCGGCTCGTACTACGCCTTCGAGGTCGCCGTCACGGCGCTCGCGGTCAGCGGCCTGCGCGAGGCCGCGCCCGACGACCCGAAGGCCCGCGCGGCCGGCGACCGCGGGCTCGACTTCCTCCTCCGCGAGCACACGAAGGCCCGCCGCATCTCGCCCGACGTCCTCTACAACGTCTGGGCCCACGCCTACGCCCTCGACGCGTTCGCGTGCGAGCTCGCGCGCGCCCCCGACGCCGCGCGCGCCGCGGCGCTGCGCAAGGCCGCGGCCGAGGCCGTGGACTTCCTCGTGCGCTTCGAGTTCGTGGACGGCGGCTGGGGCTACTACAACTTCGACATCACCGCGCGCCGGCCCGAGCACGGCTCGACGAGCTTCACCACGGGCACCGTGCTGCAGGCGATGAAGCGCGCCGCCGACCAGGGCGTCGAGGTCCCCGCGCGCGTCGTGCGCCGCGCGCTCGACTTCCTCGCGACGACCCGCAAGCCGGACGGCGCCTTCGCCTACTCGTGGGACCACCGCTACTACCCGCAGGGCGGCATCAACCACACGCAGGGCAGCCTCGCGCGCACGCCCGTGGCCCTCGGCGCGATCCGCCGGCTCGGCGGCGACGTGCCGGAGCGCCAGCTCGTGAAGGCCCTCGACGACCTCCACGAGAAGGGCCGCTTCCTCCTCATCGCGCGCAAGTACCCGATCCCCCACGAGACGTGGTTCCAGAACTCGGGCTACTTCTGCTTCTACGGCTACTACTACGCCAGCCGCCTCTTCGACCTCGTGCCCGCCGACGTCGCGCGCGACCACGCGCGCAAGATCGCGGCGACCCTCGTCCCGCTGCAGGAGCCGGACGGCTCGTGGTGGGACTACCAGCTCTACTCGTACCACCGCGCGTACGGCACGGGGTACGTGCTGCGCGTGCTGGCGGCCTGCCGCGCGTATCGCTAAGCGGGGATCGCGGCCACCGCGGCCCCCGCGGCCCCCGCGGCCGCTCGTCGGGCGCGCGGCGCACGCGCGGCTCGACACGTCGCGCTCGGGGCCCGGGACGGCGAGGCCCGGCGGCCGGCGGGCCTCGCGGTCCCGTGCGGGGGCCGCGCCTGCCTCCGAGGTCGACCGGCGTCGACCGGCGTCTACCGGCGCAACGCGCGGGCCTGCGGGCCGGTGTAGTAGAAGCCGTCGTGGGTCTTCTTCGGCCGACGGGACGCGCTCACCATCCCGAGGACGATGGCGAGGACGCCGACGACGCCCGGGATCAGGTGGAGCAGCGGGTGCACGAGGAACCCGAGCGCGCACCCGGCCACGCTGACCGCCCCGACGACCACGAACACCTCGGCGAGGCCCGACGGGACGAGGCCGCCCGTCTTGCCGGCGCCCATCCCCTGCGGCGCCACGACGGGCCCGGCGCCCTTCGCCGGCGTGCCGACGGACGCGACGGGCGCCAGCTCGGGGGACGCGCTCGTGACGCCCTCGCGGTTCGCGGCGGCGATGTCCTTCGCGACCTTCGACACGGGCCGCGGGTCGGACGCCCAACGCGCGAGGAAGTTGTCGCGGTCCTTCTCGCGCATCCACCGGTTGCCCCGCTTCTCGGCCTTGATGGTCGTGCGGGACCGACCCATGTCGTCGTGGCCGGGGTGGATCACGGTCTCGTCGGGCAGCGGGTCGAAGATGCGCTGGATCGTCTCGTAGAGCGCCGCGCCGTCGTCGCCGGGCACGTCGCGCACGCCGATCGTGCCGACGAGCAGCGTGTCGCCCGTGAAGAGCACGTCCGGGCCCTGCAGCACGATCGCCTCGGGCGAGAGGCCCGGCGCCGCGCGGACGCGGAGCCCGGTCTCGCCGAGCGCGAGGACGTCGCCGTCGCCGACCTTGCGGGTCGCGACGCGGCAGTCGGTCGCCGCCCCCATCACGACCTCGGCGCCGGTCTTCTCGCGGAGCAGCGTGGCGCCGGAGAGGTGGTCGCCGTGGAGGTGCGTGTCGACGACGAACCGCAGCGTGGCGCGGCGGGAGCCGACGACCCGCAGGACCTCGCCGACGTCCTCGAGGATCGGGTCCACCACCAGGGCGTCGCGCGACGTGGGCTCGACGACGACGTACGAGCGGGCGCCGCTCGCGTGGAGCAGGGGGTGGATCTCGAAGGAAGGCAGGGGCGTGGCCACGGAGGGATGGTGCCACCGAGCGGGGACAACCGGGCTACTTCCCGGAGGTCTCGGCCCGCCAGTCGCCCTTCGTGACGCGCACGTGCAGCGGCCCGGAGGCCGGCGGCGCGAGGTGGACGACGTACATCCCCGACGTGTAGGCCCGCACGGTCTCGGTGGCCGTGCCGCCGGCGTGGGTCCACGCCGTGGTCTGGGCCGGGTCCGGGAGGTCGCGGGGCTCGAGCTCGACCGGCCGCTCGGGGCCGGCCTTCACCTCGGTGCCGGCCGGCGCCGTGACCTCGACGCGCAGGAGGGCCGGGCCCACGACCCGCAGCCGCACGGCGGCGGTCCCGTCGGACGCCCGCGGCAGGTCCTCCTCCACGACGACGACCGGCGGCGGCGAGGGCCGCGCCGCGGGCGCCGGCGGGCGGGTGAAGAACCACGCCCCCGCGGCGACGGCGGCGACGAGGAGGGCGATCCCGGTCCAGAGGTCTCGGCGCGGGGCGGGGGTCGTCGGCATGGACGACGAGCCTAACGCGGGCCGGGCGCCGCGCCTTCCCCGGCGCCGTCCGCGGTCCGCTCCACCCGCACGAGGACGAGGTCGCGCACGCTGTCGCCGTGGCCGAGGACGTTGCGCCCGAAGTGGAAGCGGAACTGCGGGGCCCGCGCGACCTCGGTGAGGCGCAGCGGCGCGTGTTTCGGCACCTCGCCCAGCTCGTCCTCCTCCCCCAGCGCGTACGCGCGGCCCCCGGGCGGCACGGCGGCGAGGAGCTCCGCGGGGTTGTGGGCCGTGACCGTGGGGCGACGGGCGTAGAACATCAACGAGTGGATGCCCACCCCGTACACGACCGCCGGGTCGCCGGGCCGGGCCTCCGCGACCAGCGCGGCCGCGAGCCGCGGCACCGGCATGTAGCGCCCGAGCGCCGGCAGGAGGGCCGCGCTCGCGAGCGTCGCCGCCCACGGCGCGACCACGAGGACCCCGACCACGACCGCGGCCCTCCGCCGCAGCCCGCCGAACGCCGCGACGGCGCCCGCGACGGGCAGGCCCACGAGGAACGGGAGCGCCGCCGCCGACACGTCCGCGGGCACGTGCGCGCGCGCGAGCGCGAGGAACGTCGTCCCCGTCGCCGCGGCGGCGGCGGCGAGCGCGCCGGCGGCGCGGACGAGGCGCGGGTGCCCGCCCCGCAGCAGCGACGCGAGGAACGGCGCCAGCGCCGCCGCCAGCATCGGGTAACACGGCAGGAGGTACACGTTCCGCTTGCCGAACGGGATGCTGAAGAACACGAGCGGGAACAGCGCGCCGGCCCAGGCGAGCACGCCGACCGGGTCGCGGTCGCCGCGCCGCCGCGCCGCGCGCAGCGCGAACGGCGCGAGCAGCACCCACGGCTGGCCGTCGCCGAGCACCGCCTGCAGCATGTACCAGGGCGGCCGCGCCCCGACGTCGTCCGAGATCGCGCGCCGGACGTGGTGCCACCCGAAGAAGTCGCGCACGTACGGCACGCCGTACCGCCACGCCATGTACGCGAACCACGGCCCCGCGAGGGCGAGCACGAGCCCCGCCAGCGCGAACGGCCGGAGGTCGCGGACGGCGACGCGGGGCCGCCCGAACCGCGCCGCGAGCGCGAGCGGCACGGTGTACAGCCCCAGGATCACGGGCCCCTTCGCCAGCACGCCGACCGCGACGCACGCGTGCCCGAGGAGCAGGCGCCGGCGCCCGCGGGGGTCGCCCCGCAGCGTCGGGACCGCGGCGGCGAAGCCCGCGACGAGGCACGTCGTCATCCACACGTCGCCGGGCAGCTGCCGCGAGAACAGCCACACGCGCGGCGTCGCGGCGAGCACGGCCGCGGCGAGCAGGCCGACGCGCCGGCCGCCGAGCGCCGCGCCGAGCGCGAACGTCGCGAGGAGCGTCCCCACCGCCGCCCACGCGCCCGCCAGGCGCGCGCCCGTCTCGTTCACGCCCGCCACCGCGTACCCCGCCATCGTCGCCCACGACGACAGCGGCGGCCGCACGAACCACGGCTTGTAGTTCCACGGCGGCGCGAGCCAGTCGCCGGTCTCGAGCGCCTCGCGCGGCGGCTCGGCGTACAGCGGCTCGTTCGCGTCCCACAGCGGCGGCGCGCCGAGGCCGACGAGGTAGGGCAGGCACGCGAGGACGAGGGCCGCGACGACCCACGCGGTGCGCGGCGTCGGCGCCGTGCCCGTCGGGGGCGCGAGCGGCGGGGCGGCGGTCGGGCCGCTCATGGACGCGAGGCCCGGTCGGCCGCGGGGTCGCGCCGCTCGAGCACGAGGGGGCCGAGGCGCAGCGTCGGCAGCCCGCTGCGGCGGAACGAGCGCACGGCGTCGCGGGCGGACGCGACGATGGGCTCCTGGTGCATGTTGAACGAGGTGTTCACGACGGCGGGCGCCCCCGTCGCGGCATGGTACGCGGTGAGCAACGCGTGCAGCGCCGGCGCCTCCGCGCGGTGCACCACCTGCGGCCGGGCCGTGCCGTCGACGTGCACCGCCGCAGGGCACGCGCGCCGGAAGGCCTCGCTCGCCGGCAGCGCCATCGTCATGAACCGGGCCGCGGACGCGAGCGGCGCGAGGCCCGGGAACGCGGCGTCGGCCTCCTCCGCGCGCAGCATCGGCGCGAACGGCATGAAGTCGTCGCGCTCGAGGGCCGCGTTGAGCCGGGCCGACGCGTCGGCGCGCGCGGCGGGCGCGAGGATCGAGCGGTGCCCGAGGGCCCGCGGGCCGAACTCCATGGGCCCGACGACGCGCACGACGGGCGCGCCCGCGGCGAGCCGCGCCGCGAGCACCGCGTCGGGGTCGGCGGGCCGCGACACGTCGAACCCCGACCCGGTCGCCGCCGCGACGCAGTCGGCGTCGCTCGGCGCGGGCCCGAGGTAGGCGTGCGCGAGCGGCGCCGGCCGCGCGTCGGCGACGTGGAGCGCGGCGCCCGCGGCGAGCCCGCCGTCGCCCATGTGCGGGAACACGTGGACCGTCTCGACGCCCGGCAGCGCCCCGAGGAGCCCGTTCACGCGCACGTTCGCGAACACGCCGCCCGCCAGCGCGAGGCGGGCGCACCCCGTCGCGGCGAGCCAGCGCCGCGCG
>JAXMAB010000008.1:0-436252 GCA_046350655.1 Planctomycetota bacterium | reverse complement strand
AACCCGCGGATGGACCCCCGCGGCGGCGAGGCTGCTGATGAACGTCCCGCGCAGTGCGTGGAAGTCCACGACGCGGCCCGACTCGTCCGGCGAGACGATCCCGGCCGCCGCGAGGTCGAGCGCGAACGTCCGATGCGTCGGGAACGCCCCCCCGGGGAACGCGAGGTCGGACGGCTTCGCGTCCGCGGGACGGACGAGGTCCAGCGCCACCCGGAGGTCGGGACGGAGCGGGACGGACTGGTCCCGCTTCGCCTTGGCGGTCGCCGCCGGGACCCGGACGAGGTCCCGGGCGGTATCGACGTCCTGCCAGCGGAGTTTCCGCAGTTCGCCGCGCCGCAACCCGGTCCCGGCCGCGACGGCGTAGAGGACGGCGCGCGCCCGCCCCTGCGCGACGAGGCGCGACTCCTCCCGCGCCGTGACCCCGGCGTGGATCCGCTGCGCCCGGGCCGCCGCCAAGGGGCGTCCCTCGGCCGCGGACACAAGTCGGGAGAGTTCGTCCGCCGAGAGGGCCCGCCGGACCCGGCGTCGGTCCGCCGCTTCGTTGAGCGGGGACAGGTCGGCGAACGGATTGCCGGGCAAGCGGCGCGACCGGACGAGCCAGCCCCCGAAGTGGACGAGGGACCGGGTCCGGTCGTTGACGGCACGCGCGCCGAGCCCCGCATCCGTCAAGGTCGAGAGCCAGGACGACGCGGTCGCCGAGTCCAACCCGTTCAGGTCGCGCACCCCGGCCGCCTCGACGTAGGCCCGGATCGCCTTGATCCGCCTCAAGACGTGCGCTGCCGTCACGCCCTTCGCCTTGAGCGTGACCTCGAAGTCGGTGACGTGCTTCGCGATCCCCTGGAGCCGGTGCGCCTCGAAGGGGTCCGTCAGTCCGGCCGACTGCCGCTCGATGCCCGTGATGAGGGTCGCGGCCTTCTGATGCGCGATCCGCTCGTCGCGGGTCTGGAGCGACCGGCGGTACTCCTTCCCGCCGACGCTGAACTGCGCCCACCACACGGCGGACGTGCTCGTCTTCCCGTTGCGCTTGAACGTCGGTCGGTAGATCCGCATGGGAGCCCCCTACTTCGCCTTGGACTTTGTGGAGACGTCGGACTCCAGGGCATCGAGGCCCCGCAGCACCGCGATCCGCAACACCTTGGACCGCGTCAGCCGCGCGACCTCGCCGTACGGTGTCTTCTGGAGCAAAGGGATGAGAGCCTCGATGCGCCGGATGGCGGCGGTCTCAAGGCGGACGGAAGTCGGATGGACGTTTGCCATGCCTGTATTTGTAGTCACTTCGATATCGTTCGTCAAGGGGCCTCTCCCTCGGATGCGGCGCGGCGGATCCACGCCTCGACTTCGTTCTCATCGATGCGCAGCACCCGGCGGGACAACCGGATGGGTGTCAGCCGCCCCGTCCCGATCCACGTCTGGATCGTCCGAGTCGAAACGCCGATCCGGGCGGCGACCTCCTTTACCTTGAGCAACCGGCCCATGGCCCTCGCGTTCGGCGGTATGGGTCTCATGCACCACCCCCACCGCGCCGATACCCGGCGTCATGGAGTCCATGCGCCCGGGTATCCCGTCGAACACCAGGGCCATACACACGACGGGACCGCTTGGATCGCTGGGATGGGCCGCCGATGTACGTTTGCACGCGGGGGGCCCCGTCATGCTTCGTGGCATCCCACCCATGCATCGCAAGCGGGCGCGCGGGAAAGCGGGTTGTTGCAGAGGGGGTAGGGTGAACCTTCATCCCTTCCCCCCAAGGGTCCGTTGTACGGCCTCTTGGACCGCCCGTTGAAGTTCATGGAGTTCTTCAACGTCGAACGTCGTCCCGCGTCGGGTCGGCCGCCACGTTCCATCGGGGGACTGGTACCACTGCCTGATGTTGAGGAACACCCGGCCGCCATGGTCGTCAAGGGTGACCCGGTTCTGCGTCTTGCGACCCTTCGTGAAGGTCGCCAACACCGGTAGCGCGAAGTGGGGAGTCATCGGCCAGCACCCCCCTTCCCGGGCTCGCGGGAGTCCCCCCCATTCCCGATTCCATTCCCCTTCCGCCCTAAAGGGCGGGAAGAGGAATCGGAATCTGCGGGACTGGGGGAAGACTCTCCCCTCGCGTCCGGTTTGGGTGGGTCGATGGGCCGCTTCGGCTTTCCCTTCACGTCGCAGACTGGGGGGATGGTTCCCACCTTCGCGAACATGACCGGGTCGCCTTTCACGCCGCGACCGTGTCTGAGGATGGCGCCTGCCTCCGCGAGCGCCTTCAAGGCGGTGGACACCGGCTTCGGCTTCCCGCGGACCGCCGCGGCGACAGCGGACAACGGATGCCAGCCCGGGGTCTTGTCCAAGAAGGCGACGACCTCGGCCTTGGTCTCGTCGGCTTCGACCACGACGGCGTCCCCGACGAGGACGTAGTCATTGCGCGACGGCGCAAGCTCGGCCACAAGCTCACGGCGGCCCGAGTGGCGCGACTCCAGCAGGAACGAGCGACGGTCCGGATGGCTTGGCACCGGCCGAATTTCCAACACCCCTTCGACTGCGCCCGCGAGAGCCGACGACCCGCGCATGGACAGCACGCCGTCCCCCTCGCCCCGCTTGCCCGTATGGTGCACGAGCAGGACAGCGAGCCCGGCGTCCGCCGCCGCCTGGAGCACCCGGACGGCCTCCGTAATGGCCCCTGCGTCGTTCTCGGCGGCCTGTTCGAGCCGAGCCCAGTGGGCGAACGTGTCCACGACGAGGATCCGGGCGCCGATGGCGTGCGCCCTCCCGACCGCATCGACAACGAGGTCCCGCCACGCGACGGCCTCTCGCAGCGCACCCCGCGAGAGCACGACGCTGCGGGCGTCTTCCAGTCCAAGAAGGGCCAGCCGCTCCGTGAGGTCCACGTCCGCCTCCTCCGAGACGATGACGGCCGAGGTCCGGGCCACGTCCACGCCAAGGAACCGAGCCCCCTTCGCCGCGGCGGCGACGAGGATCCAGACGAACGTCGTCTTCCCGGCCCGCTTCGCGTGCCCGGAGACGATGGTGACGGACCCGAAGGGAATGAGGCTCGGAACGAGCCACACCCGGGGCTTGTCACGCCCCGCGTCGGCGAGTTCCCGGAGCGTGCGCCAGGGCAGCGGCGGGCCGCCGTTCGGTCCCACCGGGGTCGCCCCCTCGAACGGGTCTCCCGGAAGGCCCCCACTCCGAAGCATGTCGTTGTCATCCGGCGTCTTCATCGAGCGCTCCCTTCGAGTTCCACCACGTTCACGCGGCCGTACAGCGTCGACACGACGCCCCGGCGGTACCCGGCACCCGCGTCGTCGCGGTGCAGTCGGAGGCACACCGTCGCGCCGGTCGGGATCCGGTCCGCGATGGACTGGTCCCAGGACCCCGAGACCACGCCCAGGACCGCGTAGCGGTCGGACTGAACGGTCACGGCACGGATGGCCCACGTCAGGAAGTCCGGGTCGCCCTCGGTCACGATGACCCGACTCGGGCGAGCGGTGCCGAGCAGCATGGCGTGGCCCACGGAACACGCGAGGGCGGTCCCGCCGAGCGAGCCCCCCATCGGCGCAATCGCCTTGCGGGGGTCGTCCGGAATGACCACGACCCGCCGTGCCCGCAGAGACGCCAGCCGCCCGGCCGCGTCGAACATCCGCAACAACAACCGGTGACCCGACTCGTGCCACCGCCCATCCGGCCCGATGGCCCACGTCGGCGACGGACCCGACGCCGGGAGCGCCCGCGCCAGCGCTTCCGCCTGCACGGTTGCGGGGTCCAGGCCCCGCCCCCGGAGCCACTCGGCTACAACCGCGTCGTCCGTGACGCCGGTAGCCGCGCCCCACGTCGCGGCGAGTTCCGCCTCTAGTACCCGAACCGGAGGCGCGGGCGGCGACGACGGGCGACGCGGCACGCGGCGGCCACGCCCCGTTCCGCCCAGCACGTTCGGCCACCCGATTCCCATGGCCGCAAGGACTGCGGTAGGGTCGCACCCCGCGAAGCAGTGGAGTACCGGACCCTCCCGACCGACCGCGACTGCCAGCGACGGCGTCTTGTCGGCGTGCGCCGGGCAACGCGCGGTCCAGCGGGCGCCGACGCGACGGGGGCCGCAGTCAGCCGCGTGGAGGGCGTCCACGATGACCCGGACCCCGTCCTCGGGAAGCCACGGACCGCTCACCGGTCACCGCCCGCGTGGGGCGTCAGCAGGGCCAGAAGTTCCCGGGGATCGAAGTAGCGCCGCCCGCCGGGGCCGCGCCAGCAGCGCACGCGGCCGGAGGCGGCCCAGCGCCGGAGGGTGTCGAGGGAGACGTGGACGAGCCGTGAGGCTTCGCCGATGGGGATGCGAGGGGTGGGCTTCATGCCCCTCTACATAGAGCCTCCTAGGCACCCCTAACCCGAGCAGATGAACGACTACTTTTCGGGCTCGGGTCTCCCGATCCGCGCCCGCGTGGCGAAGAACAGGCGGGACCCCGGCCGCCGGGCGGACTTCCGAAAGAAGCGGGCCTTGGGCCGAACGATCTCCATGACCTCTGCCAGCAGTTTCCGCGCCCGGCCGACGACGCGCCGGACGTCGGCCTCCGCGACGTGCGCGGCCTCGTTCGGACGGCCGAGAACGTCACGGGCGATGTCGGTCTTGCGGACACGGCGGACCGACTGCGCGTAGGCGAGGAATGCTTGGCTCCACTCCGCCGTCCCCCACTTGGCGCCGTGCTTGCGCCCGCGGATCTTGAGGCGGGACCGCAGGAACATGATGTCCGCCTCGATGTCCTTGATCGGGGCGGAAAGATCCACGATCAGCACCGCGCGGGGATGGTCAGGCCCCGGGTTCACGAGGGATGCGGCGAGCTGCACCGACTCCAGCCCCTGCCCCGCCTTCCTCGACTTCACGGCGCGGAGGTACTCACGGTTCTGCTTCAGGACGGCGGCCTCAATCGCCTCATAGTCGAACCCTGTCGGATGCCGCGCCGCATCGGCGAAGATCGGGTACTCGACCGTCCCGATGTCGCCGTCCACCGTGGGGTCCGGCGGGGCGGAAAGCGGTACGGGTGACAGATCGCAGAGTCTGGAGAGGTCGAGATACGCGCGGCTCTCGGGGTAACGGAGCTTGACTAGGTCGACCCCGGTCGACATCGCGTCACGAACGCGAAGCAACCGGTCCCGACCGTAGCACCGCTCCATGCGGGCCCACGCCGCGCGGTAAAGGCGCGTGGCTCGATACGCGAGCAACTTCGGACCATCGCCACGCCTCGCGCGCGCCAGCAACCTCTGATCTGCCGTCGAGACCATTACTGCTCCCGAAATCGATTCGATCCTGACACCCTTGACGCTCGCGGCCTACCCCTCTGAGGCCGTCACGCGCGAAGCTCTTCCCCGAAGTGAGGCCCCGACTTGCGAGATCGCTGAAGTCGCCTTCATGCGGAGCCTCTCCGCGTGCGCCTGCGCTTCGGTGGCTGCTTCCGCACCGCGCTCTGCGACAAGGCACTCACGCTCTGCGGCCGCCCTTGCCGCTAGCGCCTGTGCGGTCGCCGCTGCCGCATCGTCGCCAACCCGACGCTCGGCAGAATCCGTCAACAGAATCGCCTCCCACTTGTGCTCCAATGCACGAGTCTTGCAGTGGAGCGCACACCCCAGCGCGCGAGACGCCGCGTCGGCGTAGTTCTCCGCGTGGACGGCGAACACGCGAGCGCTCGCATCACAAACCTCGGCAGCGTGTTCGTAGAGGGCGTCAGCACGCGAGAGCGCCGCGAGTGCAGCAATCAGCGCGTCGAACGCGGTGTCTAGTCTTCGGATCGCGACGCGGTGCGCGTCGAGTGCATCGTCCGCGTGGCCGCCAGCAATCTGGGCCTCGCCGCCGGGAGCGGGCGCCGTGTCACGGCGTCTATCGCCCCGGGCGAGGACCGGGCCCTCTTCGGCGTCTGACGGTGCGGCGAAGCGCAAGGCCTCGACGTGTGCGGCGTTAAACGAGTCAAGTGCAGCGCTGAACCGCGTTCGAGCGACGACCGTCAAGGGATCCGTCTGTTCGGGCCTGAACATCCGTCGGAGCGCGGCGAGAAGTCCCACGGATTGGCCTCACCAGAGATAGGCGCGGCAGTGGGCCTCGCCCGTTGCGCGGGCGCACGCACCTTGGACTCGTGGATAGATCGGTCCCGGGAGCATCCGCCCACTCTATCACCGCGAAGGTCGAATCCCGCCACTCGCGTCACAACCGACCGACGCCTCGCGGGCCAGGGGTTTCCGCGGCACTAGCGCGACCCTACGAGACCGCCGCTCCCTTGCGTGGATCCGTCGCGGGGTGCGCCGGGTCCCCGTACAGGCGCTCGAAGTCATCGAAGGACGGGACCTCGTCGGGCATGGGCCACCTTGCGTAGAACGCGCAGGACGGTCCGATTGTCGCACGTATCGTGCGATTAGTTCGGAGTCCTAACTTCCTGCGCGAGTCGACCAACAGCGACGGACGGGCACACGGATTCACCGGCCCGCGACCTCGTGCTAACGTCCACCACCCCAAGGAACTGCCATGCCCGAGACTCCCCCCGACGCACCGCCGCAGAAGGCGCAGATCCTCGACGAGTACCGCTTTGAGTACGTGCTCGCCCCGGGTCACGTCACCGTGCCGGTTCACGGCGCATATGGCGGACCCACGGCGTTTGGAGACCTCGCACTGCACCTATGGGCGCAGTCGGCGATTCTCCCCGCGCCACTGCAACTTGTTGCCTTGGATGGGAAGTTCCAAATCCCCGACACCGCGAAGTTCGCAGGCGTCCAGAGATCCGTAGTTGCGACGCTCGTCCTCCGGCCGGACGCCGCCCGCGATATCCTCGTCTGGCTGGCTTCCCGCGTGCCGGGCGTGAAACTGGAGATGTCCAATGACCCCGGATAGCCCCACCCCGGCTCCGACGGACCCGGCCGCCACTGGCGGATCGCGCACGAACTCGGTTCCGCTGACGACCCTTCCGACCGCGAGCGGTCAGATGTCTGTCGTCTCCTACGCAAGCGCGTCCGTCGCTCCGACGGCAACAGGCAACACTTGCGCGTCACCCGCGCGTCGCCGGTCCCTCCGCGCGTCGTACAACGGGGCCGCAGTGGCGCGCCTGCTCGCAGATGCGGGCGACATCTTCGCCGGCGAGTGACCGTAGGTTTCCTTGGCGCACCTCACGGCCGAAACGCTTTACGCACTGACTCCGCCGCAGGGCGAGGCTCCGCGTTTGCGCCGCGGAGATATCTACTCGGGGTTGTTTCGCGCGGGCACCGACCCTCTGCCGGGCGTCGTCGTGACGCCGGCCTGCCCTATCGCGCAGGGAAAGATCGCGAACGTCGTGGTTTGTGCAGTGGTCCCGCTCGCCGATGCCCTCGGAATGCACGCGCGGACGCTGGGGAAGCCCGGCTTCACCTACGCGGCTGACGGACGGCGGGTCGCGAGCGCAAACGCCGACGCCAAGAAGAAGCTCCGCAACTGGTGCGAGGATCTATGCAATGCGAATCTTGCGTTCCTCCACCTCCTTCCTTGGCTGGATCCCGACGATCCGGTGTCCCCGCACCACGTTGCACTGCTAACGCACGCCTACACGACCCCTCTTGCAGTGAGGCCGGAGTGTGGGGACTACATCGCGACAATCTCCCCGCGGTACGCCGACCATCTTTGTGCGCGCTTCGCGACGTACTTCCTGCAAATCGGAACGGACGACATCCACGCAGATGAGCGCGCCAAGATCGGCGAGAGCGCCGTCAACGGACTGTAAACGTCACTTCACCTGCGGAGCGACCGGCGCTCCGTCGCCCCCCGCGCCCAACTCGATCTCCATCCCAGGCGGCAAGAGCGGCGCCTTGAGCGTGACCTTCCAGCAGATCCGGGCGGCCAACGTCACGACTCCCCGCAGCGCCGCGCGCCCGACCGTGCCGCCGACCTGCACCCATGCGTACGCCGCTTCGCCCGTCGCCTCGATCGCCGCAGACGTCATGCCACGGGCGCCGGTGATCCGGTAATCAATGATCGACTTCTCGATACCCCGCAATCGCCGCAGGATGTCGCGGCGCAATCCCTCATCCTCGACATCGCGCTCAACCACCTCGAACAGTCGGCGCGTCTCCGCCAGCAGTTCCTTCAAGACCTCCGCCGGGAGCAGCGGCTCGACGGCGGGCAGTCGATCGAAGTGCGCAACGAACTCGAGGCTTGTCAGGTTCGTCGGCGAGAGTCTGACCTTCACCGACTCCCACCCCTGCGTTAGATTCGCCGATGCCAACGCGCCTTCCACGAACGGCACCCAGCGCAGATGTAGGTCCTGATCAATCGGCTGCGCCTTTACCGCGTCACGCACCTCCACGGCGAGATCGGACAGCTGCGCGAGACTGCGGTAGATCGATCGCAAGTCTCCTTCCGGTAAGTTGAACGCCGCGGCCCATGCCTTATGCGCGGCCATGTTCGGCTGACAACCCTCGGCGACCTTGAGCACGTTCAACAGTCGCCGCGCGGCGGAGTTGTTCGGGGGAACGTCAGCCATCGGTCCAGTCTCCTATCCACCAGTCGCGGGAACCTACACCGGCGACGGGTCGGAGTGCAACGGGTAGCCCGCAAGGTTTTCGGCGGAATCGGTTGAGAGGGGGTCCCACTCTTGGAACGGGGACCCCCTTTCACGGGGTGGTATCCCCCCCTGCCCCCCGTCAAAGCCGGACACCCACCCCACGGACCGACCCGGCCTCGCGCGTCCAGGGCCGGAGCGGCACGCGGCCGCCGTCGCCAACGACTCACGGACCGTCGAGCCATCGCCCCGCCGGGTACGCTGTCCCCATGCGCCGCGCCGTCCGCATCGGTCTCGTCGTCCTGGGGGCCGCGATGGCGGTCTACGGGGTCGCCAGCCTAACGGGCGGGTGGCTCGGGACGCCGCCGTGGGTTTCGGTAGCCCCCGTCGGCGAGGCGGTCGTCTCCGTGTACCTGTCGCCAGGGAGCGACTTCGGCGTCGAACCGCCCCCCCTTCCCGGTGACGAGGAGTTGGACAACCAACCGGCGCAGAACCGGCTCGGAGTCGCTGGCGCAGTCGCGGCGGCGGGCCTCGCCCTCGTCGCGGTCGGCGCGTGGCCCCGGCGGCGGACGGGGGCGGCGTCGTGAGGGTCCGCATCGGCTGGCCCTTCGGGACGCTGGCTACCCTCGTCATCGGGTATGGCGCCGCCGCCGCCATCGTCGTGCCGTCCAGGCCAGCGCCGACGACTGAGGCGGCGAGTGTCGCCACGCCAACAGCGCAGGTGGCGGCTCCCATGGAACTGGATCGGTTGAACGCCGCCACGAGCGGGAGTTCGCCGCCATCGGCGCCGCGCCAGATGCCGCCGCCGCTTCGAGGGTCGCAGGGGCCCCCCGACGAGGACGACGAGTGGGACCACATGACCGACGAGGAGTTACTGGCGGTCGTGGACGGGTTGGACGACGTCGATTCTCCCTGCGGACCCGGGCGGCTGTTCGAGACGCCGAAGGAGTACATTTCGTTTCTGCGTGCCGTGCGGAAAGAGGACCGGCAACGGCGCGCGTCGCGCAACTGTCGATAGGCCACAGACCGCGCTCGGCCGCTGCCCGATAGGCCGCGCCCGTGGCCCCAGGACGGGTCGGACGCGCACGGGTGTAGGGCGCCCCGGGTGAAAAACACGAACCCGAAAAATCTGTCGAACGGCTAGTCCCCCCTCCCCTCGCGTGGCCTTGCCGGTCGTCGCGCCACGCGCGGCTGGTATCGTCCGGACATGGACACCCCGCACGGGTCAGTTCGGGAACGGTGGCGGCACGTCCGAGGAATGCGGCCCGGACTCTTCACCGTCCCGGTCACGGTCCTGATCTACTTCTTCGGCGTCTGCCCGATCTTCGGCTTTCCGGCGGACGTCTCGCGCGGGTTCCTGCGGCTCTACTCGGTCGCATGGCGCTGGTTGCTCGCCGGGTGTGCGGCGTGGCTGTGCTGGGGGTTCGTCACCCTGGTTGCTGCGGCGGCCGGGGCAGGGTCGCGGCGGTCTGGATCCGCGCCCGAGGATGCCCCGTAGACCGCGAGCACGGCCCCAGGACGCGCCGCAGAGGTCGGGGCGACCCAACGCACCCCCGACGCGGCGCGGCGGGGTCGCGGGGGTGGACGCGGCCGACGCGAGCAGCGCCGACGCCGCCTCGATGAGCGGACGCGGGTCAGCCGCGGTCGCCGCCGCCGCGAGCAGCGCCCGGGCGAGGGCCGCGGGGTCGGCCGGGGACGGTTCCGAGGGGGCAACGGGCAAGCAGACGGGCAAGCAGCGGGGTCGGGTTCCCGCAACTCGTTACCGTCACTCGGGTTATGCGCGAGGCCGTCGTGCTTCACACGCACGAGGTCGGGGTTCGAGTCCCTCTGCGCCCACCAGCCTTGGGATGCGGCCGCAAGGCGGCCGCAGCAGGCTGGATGTTGCTCCGCGGGCTGTTCCGGTCTCGCTCTGGACGCCCTCACGCGGCGCCGCGAGATCGAGGGTGACGGAATCCCCTGACGCGGGACCACGAGATCGGGCTCGACCGGGCCCGCGGGGATCGCCGCGAGGGACGCGAGGCCGAGCCGACGACGCGCCCTCCGTGACTGCTCCGGTCTCGCTCTGAACGCCGCTACGCGGCGCCGCGAGATCGAGGGTGACAGAATCCCCTGACGCGGGACCACGAGATCGAGCTCGACCGGGCCCGCGGGGAGTGCCGCGAGGGACGCGAGGCCCGGCGGAAGCCGAGGACCGAACGTCGTGTGACGCCTGGAGGCGGAGCGACGCGACATGGCGATCGCCGCGTACAGGGCCGGCTCCACGCTGCGAGTCGTTCGGGTACGTTGCCCCCATGAGCCTCGGCATCCGTCGGCTGCTGGTCCTCGCCGTCGGTGCGGTGATGGCGATCTACGGCGCCGCCAGCCTGACGGGCGGATGGCTGGGGACGCCGCCGTGGTGGGTCGTCTGCACGCAGACGATCACACAAGAACTCGGCTCCGACGGACATTGCGATGTACGGGTCGCCGACCATGCTCCCTCCCACGACCCGCGCCCCCGGGACGCGCCCGTCGGCGGGGCGCTGACGGCCGCGGGTGTCGGCCTCGGCGCGGTCGGTGCGTGGCCGCGTCGGCGCAGCAGCAACACGTGAGTCAGGCGAGATTCCGACTTCTGATCGTCGGGGTGCTGGTCGTGTTGGGCCGTGGGATGATCGGGTACGTTCGCGAAGCGTGGACGCTCCTCGGACAGGTTCCACCCGAGCGCTCCGAAGCGTGGAACCAAGACGTGCTCTTCCCGTCTCCGCTCGCGCGGATCGGCCTCGGGGTCGGGGTGATCCTGATCCTCGTTGCGGCCTGGCCGCGTCGCCCCGTACGCGCGCGGTCGGGCGCTACTTCTCCGGGAGTTCGATCGGCAACGCCATGAACTCGATCGTCGCGTCGGCTTCGTCCATGACCCATGCATCCGCGGTGGTCGGATCCGTACGCAACACCTCGACCGCACGCGCTCGACGGGCCATCGGGACGTACCACGTCGCCACGTTCAGCGAACCCTGCGCGTAGCAACGGATGCCCGCGCGTGCCAGGGCATCCGGCACGCGACGCCCGCTCGGGTCCGGATCGACGTGGACGCAGACCGAGATCCAACGACGATCCGCCTCCGGGGCGCGGGCCTCGCCCGCGGGCGGGCCGGCGTCGCGGCCGCACGAGGCCGCCGCGAGCCACAGGGTCGAGAGGAGCACCGAGCCCACGACGGCCCGCGCGCGCGGCACCCCGCCGCCTCGTCCTGCGGGACGACCGCGGCAGCCGTGCCGGCGCGGGAACCCCACAATCCTCATTTCGCCCCGTCCGGCGCGAAGTCACCGCCGAGCGCCAGCCACATCTCCATCGGCTTCCGTAGGAAGGCCGGCACCTGATCGGTGGACATCCCTTCAGCCGGACCGTCCCCGAAGGACGTGGTGCCGCCCTCGTAGTCGAAGTGGAGCAACAGACTGCCCTCACGCAAGCCGAACGTGACCCACCCGTGCCCTCCGAGCCCATGGGGTTCGGAGTCCGCGAACGGACGGAGCACCGCGCGGACCTCGTCGATCGTCATCCCGACGCGCAGACGGCGGACGACCGCCTGCCGCGTCGCGTCCGGGAGCTCCCGATGCCCGGGCACGAAGCCGGACGCCACCGTCGTCGGTGAACACGGAGGGCAGCGGCGGCAGCACCCGGCGAGCGTGCCCGCCACGAGCAGGGACAGCACCGCGCGAATCCACGTCGTGCGCACCGTCACCTCCGTCGCCTTCGGACCGCCCGTCACCGCGGCACGCGGAACGCCCAGAGCGCCCACCCGAGACAACGGCGTCCGTGCGCAAGGTAGGCCGCGTCGTGCCGACGCCGCTCGGTCACCAGCGCCTCGAGGTCGGGGTCGTCCGGGTGCGTCCGCGCGAACTCGTCCACCGCCGCGGACTGCAGCAGCTCGTAGCGGTCCCACTCCGCGTCGGTGGAGCCCGCGAACCACACCAGCGAGAGCCCCTGGTCGAGCGCGAGCCGGTGGCACGTCGCGAGATCGTGGACCTCGGGCGTCTCGGGCTCGTCGGCCCGCAGGTAGTCGAGGTACGCGGGCGGCGGCGGCTCCTTCCGGTAGACCTCGCCCGTCACGACGGCCCCACCCGGCCGCACGAACCCCGTCAGCGCGCGCAGCGTCCCCGCGTGCCCGCCCCAGATCCACGACGCGCCGACGCAGCACGCGACGTCGAACCGCTCGCTCGGCGCGAACTCTTCCCCACGCTCGTGCACGAGCTCGATGCCCGCGCCCGGCGCGCGCTCCTCCACCCGCCGTTGCGCGCGCGCGATCGTGAACGGCGACGCGTCGAGGCCGACGCCGGTGACGCCGAACCGTGCGTGCCATCGGAGCAGGAGCTCCGCGTGCCCGCACGCGACGTCGAGGACGCGGTGCGCCGGCTCGAGCCGCAGCGCGTCGCCCAGCTCGTCGAGCCGCGCGGGGGTCATGGGGTTCATGACGTCGTGCCGCGCGTGCGTGAGGTCGTAGTAGCGCCACCGGTCCATGCGGTCCCGAGCCTCCCGGGTCGTCCCGAACCGCCCGATCATAGGACGCAAGGCCCGTTCCGCCGCGGGTCCGGCCCCGCACCGCATGCGCTCGGGTGACGTGGCGTGGTCTGGGGGAGCCCCGGAGAAGTCACCGCCCTCCGACTCGGGCCTCGGCGGTAGGCTGCACGCCGAGTCCGTGGAGCCAGCGCGATGAGGTCCACCCACCGAGCCGTCGTGCTGACGGTGCTTGCCGTGGCCGTGTCGATCGCCGCTCCGCGGAGCACGGCCTTCGCCCCGTCGGCGGCGCGGGCGGACGAAGCCGCCGACGCGCGCGCCCGGGCGATCCAGGACCTGATGTCGTCCGACGACACGGTCCGCGCGAAGGCGGCCAAGTTCCTCGCCGAACACGGGCGCGCCGCGGCCGAGGAGCTCGCGCGGCACGCCGAACTGGATGATCGTGCGCTGAAGGCGTGCGCAGAGGCGTACGCCCGGGGTTGGAGGGTGTACGCGTACACGTTCGTCGTGGCGGCGCGGACCGCGCCGCCCGCGCACGCGGCCCGCCTCCTGGCGCTCGCCCACGCGATCCACCCGCTCGCCGGCGTGCAGCGGACGCGCGACGAGACCGCAGCGGAAGTGCGCCGGCTGGTGGACCAGGCCTCTCGGGCGCGGTGCGGCACCGGTTGTGCGGAGGAGATTGCGCTCCTCGGGCACGACGCGCTGGAGCCCCTCCTCGCGGGCATCCGCGCCTCGGAGCACGCGGGCGGCAGCATCGAGTGCTGGGCCGTCGGGCTCCTCGCCGAGAAGGAAGACGTGCCGGCGATCCGCGACGTGGTGCTGGCGGGCAAGGCGACCCTCGCGGAGGCACTGGGGAGCATGCAGAAGGAGGGCATCCACGAGGCGACGGATGCGCTGCTCGAGGCCGCCGCCGCGGGACGACTCGGGTCCCCGATCCTGCGTGCGCTCGCCGACGCACCCGACAAGACGCGCGTGCTCTCGTCCGTGAGCGCGACGCTCGACGAGCGACCCGAACTCGCACAGGAGCACCGACGCGAGCTCGCCGACTTCTTCCGCTGGCTCGACGCGCGGGACTCCGCTCCGCGGCTCGAGTCGTGGCTCGCGACGTCGCGCGAGCCCGAGGAGCTCGCCGCGATCGCCGACGCCCTCGTGAAGTTCGGCCGCGTGAAGGGCGTCGGCGTCCTCGTCCGGATCGTCAGCGAGGCGAGGACCTCCTTCCCGTGCCGTCCGTCGACGCCGGACGAGCTGGCCGCGGCCTCCGCGCCCGGCCGCCTCTGCCCGGAGGGGTTCGCGCCGTACGCGCGGGAGCGAGCGGCCGAGCAGTTGAGCGAGATCGCCGGGAAGGCCGTCTTCGACATGCCGGAGGAGGAGGCCCGACGCCGCGCCGAGACGGGCCCGCACCTCGAGAGCGAGGGGGTCTTCATGGAGCGGGCCGCTGCCGCGTTCCGAGCGTGGTGGGAGGCGACGAAGGACCGGCTCGCCTTCGATGCGGCGACCGGTCGATGGGTCGTCCGCGCGTAGCCGAGGATCGCTCCCGCACGGCCCCGCCCAACCCCTGCGGCGCCCTCCGCACGACCTCGTCCGCCGCGACGCCCCGGTCGACCCGGTGCCGGCCGGCAACGCGAACGCGGGCTGTGGCGCGAGGAACCGCGCACCCGGAGTAGGCTTCCGTGATGCTCGATGCCGTTCCGCCGACGCGTTCGTGGCGCACCGTCGCCGTCTTCGCCTCCGTCCTCCTCGCGAGCGGGGGCTGTCGGTGCGGGAGCGCGCGGCCCCTGTCGCCCGACCCGTCGTCGCTGCGACCCCGGCTCCGCAGCCGCTCGGGCCCGTCGACGTCGTCGGTCCGGGCTATCGCGGGGTCATCCTGGCGTCGAAGCCGGGCGGCTGGATGCCGACGCCGGCGCAGGTCGCCGCCCTCGAGGCGCGCCTCCCGGACGCGATGCGAACGCGTGCCCCCGAGTTCCGACGGCCCCTCAGCCGGTACTTCCGGCAGTACGTCGGGACGATCGAGGACGGCAAGCGATGGATCGAGGTGCACGGGGCCGCGATCGATGACATCGAGAGCCTCGCGGCCGAGGGCTTCGACCCGCGGCAGGAGGAGCTGATGGTCTTCGACGGCGGGGACTCGTTCTTCGAAGCGCGGTACGACCCCACGACCGGCACCTTCGAGAGCGCAGGTTTCCACGGCGAGGCGTAGCGCACCGGTCGAGACCTCGCCAGGCGCCGTCGTTCGCCGCGGCCTCGTCCGACTCCGGACCCCGTGGCCGCGCGACGGGATCCGCCGTCGTCGCGGACCACGGGCGCACCCGGCGCGGCAGGAGCCGCCCCACCGGTCGGAGCGCCGGCGGGCGGCGCACGGTAGGGTCGGGGCATGGAACCCGTGCGCTACCGCCGCAACGTCCTCGACGTGACGGTGCTCGTCGTCGAGATCCTCGTCGCCGCGACCGTCGCCCTGCTCGGCTGGGCCCTCGTCCTCCCGCAGCCGCGCCCCGCGCTGCTCCTCGTGTGGCTGCCCACGACGATCGCGCTCACGTTCGCCGCGGCCGCCGCGTGGAAGCCGTTCACCGTGATCGAGGTCGATGACGACGAGATCCGCCTGCGGCATCGGCGCAAGGCGTGGGCCTTCCCGTTCGCGATCGTCCGCCGCGTCGAACGGGTGCGCGAGGAGGATCCCGACGCCATCGTCGGCGCCGTCGCGCGACGGCGCACCCCCGCCCACCACTTCAAGCCGGCGCTGTACGCACGCGACGGCCTGTGGATCCGCTTCAAGTCGGACGCCCCCCAGCGCCTGCGGAATCGCCTCCCGAACGACCAGTACGTCTGGATCGCGTTGCCCGACCCCGACCCGACGGTCGAGGCGGCGCGCGCCGCCCTCGAGGCCTACGAGGCCCGCACCGGCGCCGCGTCGCCCCGGGCCCGGTGACCCGGCGGCCGCCGGCGTCGGTCGGTAGACTCGCCCCCATGCGTCCCTTCGTCCGCGTCGGGCTCGTCGTCCTCGGGGCCGCGGCGGCGGTCTACGGCGCCGCGCTGCTCGCGGGCCGCGCGGGCACGCCGGTCTGGTGGCCGGCGGCCCCGGAGGCCGTCGCGCCCGACTTCACGCGGAACGTCGCGTGGACGCAGTCCGGCCGCGTGCGGCCCGAGGTCGCGGCACGCGACGCGTGGATCGCGCGGGGGCTCGTGGTGGTCGGCGCCGCGGCCGCCGCCGTCGGCGCGTGGCCGCGACGACGGCGCGGGCCGGGCCTCGCGTGCGGGGACGTCAGATCTTCCCCTTCGCCTTGAGGTGGTCGAGGAGCCGCTTCAGGGCCTTCGGCGGGTTCGTGGGCGGCGGGTTGCCGGCCTGGTCGAACTGGTTGACGCCGTGGCACGACGCGCAGACGCGCACCTCGCCCGGCTGGAACGTCACCCAGTAGCGCTCCTGCACCACGGGCTCGCCCGCGTCGTCCACCAACTGCCACGAGACCGCGCGGCGCGCGGGCACGAGCGCCGCCATCGATCCGTCGTCCTCCACCTCGACGCTGCCGGGCGGCGCCGAGCCGTCCGACGGCGCGGGGTGGTCCACCGCGGGATCGTGCAGGAACCGCGCGAGCACGCGCCGGCCCGCGGGCAGGGGCACCGTCGTTTTGCCGAGGCCGCGCAGGAGGTCGCCCTGCACGATCTGCAGGTACGAGACGTCGTAGACCTTGCCCGACGCGCCGAGCGTCTGCTTCGCGGTGCCCGCGACCTTCAGGTTGAACGGCTGCTGACGGTCGGCGCGGTCGCGCGTGGTCACGTCGCGCGAGACGATCAACGCGAGCCCGTTCGCCTCCAGCCACGCCTTCAGCGCCGTCGCCGACACGCCGGCCTGCGCGAGCACGTTCGCCTCGGGCGCCGGCAGCGCCGCCTCCTTCGTCGCGGGCGGCACGGGCCGCGCCACGACCTCCACGGGGTCGAGCTCCCATAGCGTGCCGGACCACGTCGTCATCACGTCCGGGCTCCACCACGACACCGACGCCTGCAGCCCCGCGGTCAGCGGCGCGCCCGCCTTCCAGTACGTGCCGTCGAACGTCATCGTCTTGAGGCGGAAGTCGTACCGCGACGTCGGCGCCGCGGTCGTCCCGTCGTTCTGGTCCTGGCCGATCTCGGTGCTGTGCACGCAGAGGAACGTCCCGTCGGTCAGCACCGTCGGGCTGCGGTACCGCCCCGTGTGCGCGGGCGTCGGCGTCGAGCCCGACGTGTCGGGGTGCGTGGTCGCCTCGAGGTAGACCTGCTCCGCGTTCAGGCCCGGCGGCGCCACGGCCCGCAGCACGCGGCCCGACGCGTGGAAGCCGAACTCCGGGCTGTCCACGCCGAGGTACTGCCCCGGATGCGTCGGGTCCTCGCGCACCTGGAAGAAGCCCTGGTAGTAGTGCACCTGGTTCGCGGAGTGCGCGTTCACGCCGGCGAACTCGACGAGGTTCGGGTCGTCGTCGAAGGCGCGGTCGACGTAGCCGCCCAGCTCCTGCCGGCCGGCGTGGTTGATCGTCTCCTCGTCGGTGCCGTCCTGGTTCATCGCCCACGGCTGGAAGAGGTTGAACGCGATGCCCACGAGGTGCGGCTTCCATCCCGCCAGGTCGCCCGCGTAGCCGGGGTTCGCGTTGACGAACGAGATCCACGACGACCGCGGCGCCGGGAACACCTCGGTCGCCGTCGCGAGCGGCACCGCCGCCGCGCTCTCGTCCGACCAGTCGTACGCGCCGTACGCGTACCCGCCCTGCCGCTCGGCGTCGGCCTGCTGGTCGCGCAGCAGGTGGTCCCACCGCGTGAAGACGACCCGCCCCGCCGAGTCCACGCCCACCGAGAACGCGCCCGACGGCGCGTGGTTGAGCAGCGCCAGCGCGCCGGTCGTCGGGTCGAGGCCGTAGATGCCCGTCACCACCGGCGCCGACTCGTACTCGTCGAGCTGCGGGTAGAGGTGGGCCTGGCCGTCGCGCGGCCGGTCCGACGTGAACAGGATGCGCCCGTCGGACGCGTAACACGGGCTCACGTTGTTGTAGGCCGGCTGGAACGGCACCTTCGTGATCACCGGCGTCGCCGCGGCCCCGAGCCCCGTGATCTCGTAGAACTGCCACAGGTACGTCTGCACCTGGTACTGCTGCGTCGGCGCGCCCACGACCATCGAGAACACCGCCTTCGTGCCGCCCCAGTGCACGCACGGCTCGCGCACCGCGATCGCGCCCGCGCCCTGGAGCCCCGTCTCGCCGTAACCCGCGGCCGCCGTCAGGTTCTTGAGCGACCCGTCGGGGTAGCGGATCCACAACGCGCCCCCGCGCGGGCACGACGTCAACGACGGCCGGTGGTTGTTGAACGTCTCGACGACCGAGCCGAACCCCTGCGCGGTCGGCACCTGCGTCACGAACATCACGGGATTCGCCTGCGGCACGAGGCCGCCCCCGCCGCCCCCGCCGCCGCCCCCTCCTCCCCCGCCACCCCCACTTCCCCCGCCCCCGGCCGCGCCCCCGCCGGCGCCGCCGCCGCAGGCGACGAGGACCCCGAACCCGAGCACGAAACCGGCCCATCGGAACGTCGAACGCATGCCACCCTCCGCGAAGGAACGTGCGCACCCATCCCGGGTCCGGAGGGAGGATGGCCCCGGCCCGCGGACCTTGCCTCGGGACCGGTCGGGGGCGTGGGGACGCGAGGCCCGCTGGCCTCCGGCCCCCCGGGCCCCGGGGGGGGCGGCGGTGCTGCGGCCGGGTTACGCCCGCGCGAGCGCGGCGACGTACGGGAGGGTGCGGAAGCGGCCCGACGCGTCGAGGCCGTAGCCGACGAGGAACAGGTCGGGCGCCGAGAACGCGCAGGCGTCCGGCACCACGGGGACGCGGCGCCGCGCGGGCTTCTCGATGAGGCAGCAGAAGAGGACGTCGGCCGCGCCGCGCGCGCGGGCCTCGCGGACCGCGGCGTCGGCGGTCGCGCCGGTGTCGAGGATCGTGTCCACGACCAGGACGGTCCGACCTTCGAGGCGGTCGCGCGCGGGGAACGCGGTCACCTCGGGCGGCCCCGCGGGCGCGGTGCCGGCGCCGTACGACGCGACGCACGCCACGCCGAAGCCGACGATCGGGACCTCGCGCGGGAGCGCGCGCAGGAGGTCGGCGGCGAAGAAGAGCGCGCCGTTCATGACGGGCACGACGTAGGTCGGCTTGCCCGCGAGGCGCGGCGTGAGCCGCGCGGCGAGCCCGCGCACGGCCTCCCCGATCGCGTCGGCGTCATAGAGGACCGAGAGCGTGTCGGGACCGGCCACGCCGCGAAGGTAGCACGGCGCGGCTTGGCACCCGGCGGCGGGCGTGGTACCCGCTGTCGGTCGGGTCGCGGTCGGCGCGGCCCGCCGTCCCCCCCCGTCCGCCGCCGACCACCCGGAGCCCCCGTGGACCTCGACGGCGTCGCCCTCGCCCAGCAGCTGCGCGCGGAGTTCGCGCCCGAGGTGGACGGGCTCCTGCGCGAGGGCCGCCGGCCGCGCCTCGTCGCGCTGCAGGTCGGGACGAACCCCGCCACAGAGGCCTACATCCGAGGCCAGCGCCGGGGCGCCGAGGCGTGGCGGATCCAGTACGACCTCCACACGCTGCCGGGCGACGCCTCCGAGGCCGAGGTCCGCGCCGCCCTCGAGACGCTCAACGCGTCGCCGGCGGTGACGGGGATCCTGCTCCAGCTGCCCCTGCCGCCGCACCTGCCGGGCCGCGTGCTCCAGCTCGCGATCGCGCCGGAGAAGGACGTCGAGGGCGTGACGCCGACGAACCTCGGCGCGCTCGTCCACGGCCGCGACGGCCTCGCGCCGTGCACCGCCCTCGCGTCGATCGCGCTGCTCGAGTCGTCGCACGCCGCCATCCGCGGCGCCGAGGCGGTCGTCGTCGGGCACAGCGAGATCGTCGGCAAGCCCGTGGCGCTCCTGCTCCTCGCGCGCGACGCCACGACCCGCGTCTGCCACAAGTTCACGAAGGACCTCGCGCGCCACACCCGCGAGGCCGACCTGCTGGTCGTCGCGGTGGGCCGGCCGAACCTCATCACGCCGGACATGGTCCGCCCGGGCACGATCGTCGTCGACGTCGGGATCAACGTCGTCCCGAACCCCGCCGCGCCCGGCAAGACGCGCGTCGTCGGCGACGTGGACTATGCGGGCCTCGTCGCGAAGGGCTGCCGCGTCTCGCCCGTCCCCGGCGGCGTCGGCCCGGTCACCGTCGCGATGTTGATGCGCAACACGATCCTCGCCGCGCGCAAGTCGCCGCCGCCGCGCGAGGAGATCAGCGTCCCCCTCTTCCCCGACAGCTGACCCGGGCGCGATCCGCCAATAGATGCCGGTCGTTGAATGGCGGATCCGCCAATAGATGCCGGTCGATGATTGGCGGATGCCGCCGGCCGCCAGGCCTCGCGGTCGATCCGCCAATACATGCCGGTCGTTTATTGGCGGATGCCGGCCGCCGGGCCTCGCGGTCGATCCGCCAATCGATGCCGGTCGATGATTGGCGGATCCGCCAATAGATGCCGGTCGTTCATTGGCGGATGCCGGCCGCCAGGCCTCGCGGTCGATCCGCCAATACATGCCGGTCGTTTACTGGCGGAAGGCGCCGGAGGCGGTCGAGTGCGCGGGAACGCAAGGCCCGGCGGCCGCCGGGCCTCGCGTACCGGAGCGCGGGGTCGCCGCCCCTCGCCGTCAGGGGACCGTCGCGGTGCCCGCGTAGCCGAGCGCCACGACGTAGGTGCCCGCGACGACGCCGGGCCGGATCGAGAGCGGCCAGCCGACCAGGGCCGACGTGAACGTCGGGGTGGCGGAGGCGCCGGCGAGGTCGAATCGCACGAGGCGCGTGCCGTCCTCGACCACGAGGACCGCGCCGTCCTCGACGAGGACCACCGCGCGGAACGCGTCGGGCGCGGGGAGCGAGGGCCCCGCGGCGAGCGTGGCCCCGAGCCGCACGGACCCGATCGTCGTGGTGGGCATCCACGGCATGCCGCCGGGCGAACCCCACGCGACGTCGCCCCCGTCGACGGGCGGCAGCGGGCCGACGTCGACGCCGGACGAGACGGTGTAGACGAGGGTCGCGCCGCTCGCGCGGACGTCGTAAGCGTCGGCGGGCAGGGCGTGGCGGTCGAGCACGGTCGCGAGGCCGTCCACGACCGAGACGGCGACGACGCCGCGGTCCCACGTCCAGCCGTCGTCCCAGGTCTCCTCGACGGTGTAGACGAGGTCGCCGGCGGCGGAGACGACGTAGCCCGGCACGTTGACCGCGGTCGTCGTGGCGCGCGTGGCGAGGTGGACGCGCACGAGGTCGTGGCGCATGCGCGGGCGGCCGAGGCGGTCCGACGACGCGCCGCCGCCGACCGTGACGACGAGGTCTCCGCCGTCGTCGGCGACGAAGCCGGTGACGTAGCCGTCGACGACCTCGATGGGCGCGTCGAGCGCGCCGGCGACGACGTCGAGCACGACGAAGCCGTCGGTCACGTTGCTCGCGGCGCCGGACGGGGCGTTGCCCATCGGCATCACCTTGCCGCCGCCGCCGGGCATCGGCATCGGGGTCGGCGCGCCGCCGGGCAGGCCGTGGACGACGAGGTGCCCGTCGTCCGTGAGGACCGCGTCGGTCGCGGCGCCGCCCCACGCGACGCTGATGCCGTCGGGGCGGGCCATCCCCCACGCCGGGTCGCAGATCGAGAACCACGCGCTGCCGAGCGCGAACCGCGCGGACACCGTGGGCGTCGAGGGCGCGAGGTCGACGACGACGGCCGCGCGGCCGAGGTCGTCCCAGCCGACGACGGCGACGCGGTCGCCGTACGGGAACGCGCGCTCGGGCACGAGCGGCAGCACGACGTCGCCGAGGCGGCCGGAACGCCGCTTGGCGACCAGCGACAGGTCGCCGCCCGCGCGCGGGACGACGTCGACGACGTGCTCGGCGATCGTCACGCGGCCGCGGTCGGCGAGCGTGAGCGGGTCGACGACCGCGACCTCCTCGTTCGAGACCGCGACGAGGCCGCGGGCGTGCGGGAAACCGCGCACGGCCGGGCCGTCCAGCGCGACGTCGCCGCGCAGCGAGAGGGCCGCCGGCCCGAGCGCGAGCACCGCGAGCCGCTCGCTCTCGCCGGACATCGGCACCGTCACGAACCCGTCCGCGGGAAACACGCCGAGGGCCTTCACGTCGTGGAACGCGGTGGACCAGCCCCAGCCGAAGTCCTCGCGGTCGAGGAGCGCCGGCGCGGCCGGGTTGGCGACGCTGAAGAGCGACACGATCGTGTGCCAGCCGTCGGCCGGGTCCACGCCGACCGCGACGAGGCGGCCGTCGCCCGTCGGCACGAGCTGCGTGGACCAGCCCGGGACCACGAGCTGCCCCGCGACCTTGGGCGCCGCCGGGTTCGACAGGTCGAGCACCCACAGCGGGTCCACCTGCTCGAACGTGACGACGTAGGCGCGGGCGCCGTCGAACCGCGTCGCGAACAGCTGCTCGCCGCGGACGAGGTCGAGGGAGCCGAGGAGCGTCGGCGCGTCGAGGTCGGCCAGCGAGTACGTGAGGCAGCGCGAGAGCGCGCCGTCGTTCCCGTCGTGCGTCACCACGCGGAGCACGCCGCCGAAGACGTCGAGCTTCTGCTCGTCGCCGACCCAGCCGGGGACCGAGACGGAGCCGCGGAGCGCGAGGTCGCCGGCGGCGTCCGACACGTCCACGAGCATCACCGGGGTCGAGAAGCCGTCGCCCCACGACGTGATCGCGAAGACCGTCGGCGTCGCGTGCACGAACGCCGCGGGCGCGGGCAGCGTCACCTGGTCCACCGCGACGACGGACGCGCCGACCGAGAACGAACGCACCGCGACGTCGGTGACGGCGACCACGACGGACCCGACCAGGCGGGCCGCGCGGTACGCGCCGCCGAGCGCGAACCGGGCCGTCTCGGTCGGGGCGGACGGGTCGGCGACGGAGACGTCCACCAGGGACGCGAGGCCCGTCGCGGGATCCGCGACGAAGACGAGGGCCCGGGCGCCCACGAGGAGCAGCTCGTGCGGGAACCCGCCGAGGGCGAGCCGGCCGCGGACGGTCTTCGTCGCGAGGTCGACGACGACGAGGCCGCGGTGGGCGTTGGCGAGGAAGAGGAGGTCGCCCGACACGCGGGAGAGGTCGGCCTCGGCCAGCTCGCGCGCCACGTCGCCGCCCGCGTCCGCGGCCTCCGCGCCGGGCGCGGCCGGGGCGAGGTCGCCCCCGTTCGCGCCGCCGACGCCCGGCAGCGCGCCGCCGACGTCGCCCGCGCGCGTCAGCCCGCGGGGGTCCGCCGTGACGAACGCCGCGTCGGGCGCGCCGCCGCCCCCGCCGCCGCCGCCGCAGGCCGAGAGCCCGAGGAACGCGAGGCCGAGCGCCGCGACCACACCGAGGACCGAAGCCGACGTCCGCATGGGAGCCTCCCGCGACCGACCCGACCACCGACCCGCACCCGGGACCCGACCGTCATTGTAGGGCGGTGCCCCCGGCCCCGGGACGGAAGGTCCGGTGCCGCCCGACGGGGCCGACCGGGCCTCGCGGTCCCGGGGGCTCGACCGCGCTCCGGGGCGCGGGACCGCCCGGGTACGCGATCCGACGGCGCCGTGGCCATCGCCGCGGACGACGGTCGCACGCGGCTCCCGCGCGCGGCGGACGATCCCTCGCGCGCCGGACCGCGCGCGGCGGACGAGACCCGGCGCGCCCTACAGTGCGCGGCGAACGATGTAATCGGCGATCGTGCGCAGCAGCTCGCGGTCCGGGCCCGCGGGCACGGCGGCCAGCGCGGCCTGCGCGCGGCGGCGACCTCGTCGCGGGCGGCGGCGTCCGCGGCGCCGAGCGCGCCGTCGGCGAGGAGGCGGCCGACGAGGCGGGCCTGGGCGGCCTCGTCGCGCCCCGCGGCCTCGACGAGCGCGCGCGACTCGTCGCGCTCGCGCGCCGGCCGGCCCCGGAGCCACAGGATCACGGGGAGCGTCAGCTTCCCCTCGCGCAGGTCCACGCCGAGGCTCTTCCCGACGGTGGCCTCGTCGCCCGCGAGGTCGAGGCGGTCGTCCACGATCTGGAACGCCATGCCGAGGTGGTGGCCGTAGGCCGCGAGGCCCTGGACCTGCTCGCGCGAGCCGCCGCCGTAGTGGGCGCCCACGACCAGCGCCGCCTCGTACAGGGCCGCCGTCTTGCCGCGGACGATGGAACGGTAGGCGGCCTCGTCGAGGTCGAGGTTGTGCCGCTCGCGGTTCTGGCGGATCTCGCCCTCGAGGATCTCGCCGACGACCTCCGACAGGTACACGCTCGCGAACCGGTCCTCGAGGCGGGCCGCGGCGAGGTAGGCCCGGCTGAACAGCACGTCGCCGAGCAGCACCGCGGTGTCGTTGCCCCACAGGGCGTTCAGCGTCGCGACCTTGCGGCGGGTCTCGGCGGCGTCGAGCACGTCGTCGTGGACCAGCGTCGCCGTGTGGATCAGCTCGACGACGGCCGCGACCGCGGCGGCGTCCGGCGGGACCGCGCCGCAGACGATCCGCGACGCGATGCACGTGAGCGCGGGACGGAGGCGCTTGCCGGTGAACCGGCCGACGTGGGCCACCATCTCGGCGACCTGCGGGGCCCGCGACTCGAGGATGCGCGCGTACGCCTTCCCCACCGCCTCGAGGTCCGCGCGGAGCGGTTCGAGGACGTCGGGGAGGTCGCTCTGCGCGGGGACGCCGCCGGCCATGGACGAGAGCCTACCGGGGGCGCGGGCGGACGGCGAGGGGCGAGCCGTCCGAGACGCGCCGGGCGCCCTACGACGGGTCGCCGGCCGCCGGGCCTTGCGTCCCCGAACCCCCGACCGCGGCCCCGGGGGCGGCGCTCCCCCACGTCGGACGCGCCGACTTCCACCACGCGAGCCAGGGCTGCGGGTCGGGGGGGAAGGTGCGCCCGGTCAGCCGCACGAGGTGCTTGTGCGCCAGGGCCCGCTTCTCGGGGTCCTCGGCGGACAGGGCCGCGACGAGGACGTCGATGGCCATGCGGTCGTCCTTGGCGGCGGAGAGGTCCTGCTGGAGCGCGCGGATGAGCCGGGCCATGTCGGCGCGGACGCGGGAGATCTCGCCGTAGAGGACGCCGACCGCGAGGACGGCGGCCGCGAGGCCGACGCGGGCGACGTGGGAGGCGCCCGGGAGGGCGTCGCCGGAGACGACCAGGTAGACGGCGAGGGCGAGGAAGCCCGCCTGGACGAGCAGGCCGAAGAGGACGCGGCCGTTGGGGTTCACGGGGGAGGGCTCCGGGCCCGGTCGGGGGCGAGGGGGGCGAGGCGCGATCGGGGGCGTGGACGGTCGGCCGCGGGGCGTCGGGGGGAACGCCCGCGCGACGTTGGATCCGTACGGGGGCCCCCGTATCCTACGGGGCTCGTAGACTGCCTGCGCGAGACCCCCGCGAGACCCCATGTCGTACACGATCGTCGAGACCTGCATCGGCTGCACCGCGTGCGTCAAGGCGTGCCCCGTGGACGCCATCACCGGCAAGCGCAACGAGCTGCACACGATCCACGACGACATCTGCGTGGACTGCGGGCTCTGCGGATACGTCTGCCCGGTCGAGGCGATCCTCGACTACGAGGGCAACGTCGCGACGCGGTTCAAGAAGCGCGCGGACGCGGACCGGATCGCGGTCGTGAACCCGGAGCGGTGCACGGCCTGCGACTTCTGCATCGACATCTGCCCCTACGACGCGATCTCGTACGTGAAGGTCGACGGCGGCTTCTTCAACGTCGCCAGCGTCGACCCGGACGCGTGCAAGGGCTGCGACAAGCTCTGCGTCTCGGTGTGCATCAAGGAAGCGATCCAGCTGCACCCGCGCGCCGAGGCCCTCGAGAAGGCCGTCCGCCCCGCGAACGCCGCCGCGAGCTGACGCCGCGAACGGAGGCCGCGATCGGACGTCGGCCGGGGGGCACCTCCCCCCGTCGCGGCCGATCCGCCAATACGTGCCGGTCGAATATTGGCGGATCCGCCCGTACGCGGCGGTCGATGATCGGCGGATCGACGTTCGGCGGACGGTGCGCCCGCGGTCAGCGCGGGCGGGCGAGGCGCGTCCCCAGCAGGAACGCGACGCCGCCGATCGCCAGCATCGCCAGTTCGCGGCCCACGGCACCCCGGTCGTCCGACGACAGCCCGTAGAGGAGGGCGGCGGGGAGCAGGATGAGCCCGAAGAGTTGGAGGGCGCGGCCGAGGGAGTACACGCCCGGATCCTACGGTCCCGGCCGCCGATAGACTCGTCCGGATGCGACGCCCCGTCCCGTCCGCGCCGGTCGTCTTCCGCGCCCTCCTCGTCCTGACCCTCGTCGCCGGCGTCGCCGGCCCGCGGTCCGCGGTCGCGGACCGAGACGACGAGCCGACGTACGCCTTCGTCTCCGTGGATCGCGGTCCCGCGCTGGTCCGGTACCCGCCGCGGGGCTGGATGGGACGTCCGTGGACGGAGGTCGCCCCGATCGGCCCGTGGGACGGGAACTCGACGGGCATCGTCGCCGTCGGCCCGGAAGGCCTCGTGATCGGGCCCCAAGGCGGACGCGTGGCGTGGCGGGTCTGGCCGGCCCCGCCCCGGCCGCCCCAGGACCCGCCCCCCGCCCCGACGCCGCCGGCGGCGTGGCCGCTCGTGGCGGCGGACTCGATCGCCGTCGAGCGGTTCACGTTCGACGCCGACCGCGTCTTCGGCTCGATCGCGTCGGCGGACCCCGCCGTCTACGACGTCGCGGCCCCGACGTGGTTCCTCGCGGGCGTCGTCGCCGGGCAGCCGACGAAGGTGGAGATCTCCGTCCCCGAGGCGCAGCCCGACGGCACGGTGACGATCCGCGTGCACGCGTTCCGGACCCACACGGGCCCCATCGGGCTCGCCGCGCGCTGGGGCGACCTCGACCTCGGCACCGCGGTCGGCCCCGCGGGCACCGGGCCCGTGGACCTCACGTTCTCGGTCCGCGGCGACCAGGCCCCCCGCGACGCGTCGACCCTCTCCCTCGAGGACCGCTCGACCGTCGAGAAGCCGGCGGACCCGTACGACACGAGCGACGACGTCGGCACGTTGTGGGTCGACCGCATCGACGTGGACGTGCCGGTCGGGCCCCACGACGGCCTGCGGATGGCCCTCCCCGACGGCGTCTTCGCGCGCGTCCGCGTCCTCGAGCCGACGGCCTCCACCGTCGTCCGATGGGCGGGCCCGAAGCCGATCGAGTGGACCCGGCCGGCATCGCCCGACCGCGGCCGGTGGCTCGCGATCGCGACGCCGCCGCTGATCGAGGGCGCGCGCCGGCTCGCCGCGCACCGCGCGTCGCAGGGTCTGTCGTCGGCGGTCGTGTCCACGGCCGACCTCGCGCCGCCGGGCGACGCGGCGGGCCTGATCGCCGCGATCCGTCGCCTCGCGCTCGCGGGCCCCCGCTACGTCGTGCTCGTCGGCGACGCCGACCGCGACCGCGCGACGCCCGACACGATCCCCACGCGGTACGCCCGCACCGTCTACAACGGCGCCACCGCGACGGACCGGCCCTACGTCACCGACGACGGCGGCGCCGTCCGCGCGTCGATCGGCCGCCTGCCGTTCGCCGACCCCGCGGCCCTCGACGCCTACGTGACGCGCGTGATCCGCGCCGAGACGACGCCACCCACCGACGCCACGCGCCGCGCCGTCCGCTTCGTCACGAGCGAGGGCCGCTTCGGCCCCCAGATCGACGCGCTCCTCGAGAACCTCTTCAAGGAGATCGTCGCCACCCACATCCCGGCGGTCTACGACGTCTCCGTCACGTTCGCGCGCGCGATGAGCGACTACGGCTGGCCCGCCGCGCAGTTCAACGACAAGGTCCTCGACGACCTCAACGAGGGCTCGCTCTTCTTCACCTACGTCGGCCACGGCTGGTGGAACGGCTTCGACGACCTCCGCGTCGACGGCAAACGCTACCCGATCCTCAAGAACCAGCACGTGGACCGCGTCGCGATCCGCGGGACCCCGCCCGCGATGTTCGTCATCGCGTGCACCACCGCGCTCTACGACGACCCCGAGGTCCGCAGCGTCGGCGAGCGCCTCCTCGACCGTCCCCTCGGCCCGCTCGCCTACGGCGGCGCCACCCGCGTCTGCCACCCCGCGTGGAACTCCGTCATGGGCCGCGAGCTGGCCCGCGAGATGTTCCTCGGCGACGGCCGCCGCCTCGGCGACCTGATCGCCGCCGCCGTCACGTCCGCCCTCGGCCCCATCCCCGAGAAGGACGTGATGCGCCGCGTGATCGAGTTCGGCGCCGCCACGATGCTCAAGGGCGCCAAGGTCGACCTCTCGCACTTGAAGCCCGAGGGCGCGTCGATGTACGTCCTGCTCGGCGACCCCGCGCTCGCGCTCCCGATCCCGGTCCCCGACCTCGCCGTCACCGCGACCCGCGTCGCCGAGGGCGTCGAGCTCTCCGTCGCGGGCCCGCTCCCCGACGGCACCGACGTCACGCTCGCCGTCGAGGTCCCGCGCACGGTCCCGCTCCCGTTCGAACGCGACCCCGCGTGGGACCCCGAGGAGGCCATGCGCCGCCGCCACGACCGCGCGAACGAGAAGACCGTCGCGGAGGTCGTCGTGCAGGCGAAGGACGGGAAGGCCCGCGCGGTCCTGCCGGTGCCGGCGAAGCGGCTCGCCGAACGCCTGTTCCCCACGGCCACCGCGACCGTCGGCACCGTCGTCCACGTCGGCGAGGCGAAGCTCGAGGTCGCGAGGTGACGGCGGCGCGCGGACGCACGGGCACGGCCTCCCGGGCCCGCAAGGCCCGGCGGCCGGCGGGCCTCGCGGGCCCGGACCCCCGACCTACCCCGTGATGCCGAGCACCTTCCGCGCCGCCGCCGCGGCCTCGACGACGTTGCCGACGGCCTCGCGCACGACCCCGCCGTGGCAGCCGTCGACGAAGAGGCGCAGCGCGACGCGCAGGACGGCGTCGGGGTCGAACCGCGCGGAGCCCGCGTCGAGGTCGAGCGCGACCTCGTAGGGCGCGAGCGCCGCGAGGAGGTCGACGGCCCGCGCGAGGAGGCGGTCGCGCGGGCACGCGAGCTCGACACCGAGGCTGGCCCACGCGCCGTCGTCGCTCCCGACGGCGGCGAGCGGCATCGCGTCGGGCTTGAGGTAGAGCCGGCGCCAGCCCCCGCCGGGCGGCGGGACCTCGGGGACGGCGGCGTAGCCGAGGAGCGCCGTGCCGTGGTCGAGGGCGGCGACGGCCCAGCGGGCGCCGGTGGCGTTGGGGTTGGGCGCGGTCACTTCGGGGCCTCCGGGGACGTCAGGCGCTCGATTCGACGACGGACGAGGGCCGCGTCCGGCCCGCCGCGCTCGAGGTAGGCGGCGTACTCCTCGCGGGCCTCGGCGGTGCGGGAGAGGGTCTCGAGGACCGCGCCGCGGCGCGGGTAGACCTCGAGGGCCTTCGGGTCGCGGTCGAGCGCGCGGCCCCACGCCTCGAGGGCCTGGTCGGGTTGGCCGGCGGCGGCGAGCGCGTCGCCGGCCGCGATCAGCGGGGCGGCGTCCTTCGGCGCGAGGCGCGCGGCCTCGAGGAACTGCGCGGCCGCGTCGCCGTCGCGCTCGAGCTCGTGCAGCACCGCGCCCGCGCCGGACCGCAGCTCCGGGTCGGACGGCGCGAGCCGCAGCGCGGCGAGGTAGGCCGCGAGGGCCTCGGCGGGCTCGCCCACGCGGCGCCGCGCGTCGGCGAGGTTGGCCCAGCCGTCCACGCTCGACGGGTCGAGCGTCACCGCGCGCGCGAACGCGTCGGCCGCGGCGCGCTGGGCGGCCGCGCGCGCGGACGCGGTCGCGAGGAGCTCGCTCTCGAGGGACCGCAGGAGGCCGCGGTAGAGCGCCACCTCCGGCAGGTCGGGGGCGCGCGCCGCCGCGTTCTCGACCGCGGACTGCGCGCGGGCGAGCGCCCGCTGCGCCGTCGCCTCGGCCTCCGCCGTGCCCGGCCGGTCGCCGTCGGCGCGCGCCTTCGCCTGCTTGCGGATCCAGCCGTCGGCGGAGGCGAGGTCGATCTCGGCGAGCGCGAGGCGCCACCACGGGTTGTCGGGCGAGGCCTTCGCGGCCTCGACGTAGACGGCGCGCACCGCGGGCGGCGACCCGTCGGTCGCGAGCCTCGCCGCCATCACGCGCTCGGCCTCCGTCGCGCCGGGCGACGCGACGGCCCGCGCGTACCGGTCGCGCGCCACGCTGCGCCGCCCCGCGGCCGACCACGTCGCGACGAGGCGCAGGTGCGGGCGCACCGCGGACCGGTCCCGCGCGATGGCCTCCTCGTACGCGGCCACCGCGTCGTCGGTGCGGCCCTCGCGCGCCGCGACGTCGCCGCGGGCCACGGGGTCGGCGAGGTCGAGGGGCGCCTCGACGGGCCGGCGCACGCGCTCGGCGGGCCGCGCGCTGCACGCCGACAGCACGGCGGCGACGACGAGCGCGACCGTCGCGCGCGGCCCGCGGGGACGACCGGTCCCCCGACCCGCGGGGACGCGAGGCCCGGGCGCGCGCGACCTCGGCGGGGATCCGGGGACGGGGGCCGTCATGTCGCCATGATCCTACGCCCCGGGGCGCCGGGCCCGTGGATTGCCGAGACGGCGGGGCCGTGCCACCCTGCGCGCCATGCCCCGCCGGCCCGACCCCCTCGACGAGCTCGGCCTCGACTTCGAGGTCGCCCTGTCGCGCGAGCACGCCCGCGCCCACCCCGACGACCTCGACGCGCTCCGCGCGCTCGCGTACGCGTGCACGGGCGCGGGGCGCCTCGAGGAGGCGCTCGCGGTGGACCAGGAGCTCTGCGCGCGCGCCCCGGACCGCGCCGACTTCCGGTACGACCTCGCGTGCTCGTACGCGCTGCTGCGACGCCCCGACGAGGCGTTCGTCGAGCTCGCGAAGGCGCTCGACCTCGGCTTCGACGACGGCGCGCACCTCGACGAGGACCCGGACCTGCACGGGCTCCGGAAGGACCCGCGCTGGGCGCCGCTCCGGAAACGCCTCGCGACGTGACGCGGGCCGCCTCGGCGCGGGACGGGCCGCCGCGGCGCGGGACGGGCCGCGCGCGCCGGTCAGGGCCGCTTCGGCCGCTGGTCGCGCCCGTCGCGGACCGGCTTCTCGCGGGGCGCGTCGCCCCCCGCGGCGCCCGGCGCGCCGTCGTCCTTCGGGAGCTCGTCCGGCGCGGGGACGTCCGTCGGGACGGCGTCGGCGTCCTCGAGCTCCGCGCGCTTGCGCGCGAGGAAGTCGCGCCAGCGCAGGACCGCGGCCGCGCGCTCGTCCGGCGGGCCGTCGGCCTCGTACCCGAGGCGCGTGCCGCCGCTGGCCGCCGCGAGCGCGTCGATCGCGCGGACGCGACGGCGCGCGTCCGCGTCGGAGAGCGCGTCCACGAGCGGCGCGAAGCCCCGCGGGTCGCCGAACTCGAGCAGCGACGCGCCGGCGTCGCTGCGGACCGTCGCGTCGGGGTCGTCGGTCGCCGCGGCGACGAGGGCCGGCACGGTGCGCCGGTCCTGCAGGAACCCGAGGACGTAGGCGGCGCGCGCCCGCGCGCGCGGCTCGCCCTTCGCCAGCGTCTCGAGCAGCGGCGGGATCGCCGCGTCGCCCGACGCGACCAGCACGCGGACCGTGTCCGCGAACGCGGAGCCGTCCACCGACGCGAGACGCGCGATCGCGGCGTCCACGCGGTCGCGCGTGGCCTTCGAGCCCTCGTCGAACGGCCGGTCGACGGGCGCCTCGGCGGGCGCGGGCGGCGGCGTCGTCCGCGGCGTCGCGCGACGCGAGCGGCCGCCCTCGCAGCCCGCCGCGGCGAGGGCGATCCCGGCCGCGACGACGGCGAGGCCCGTGCGGCGGCGAAGGGGGCGCTCACGGGGCGGGGCTCCGACGCGCCGCGACGAGGGCGCGCTCCAAGAGGAAGCCTACGACGGCGGCGAGGCCGAAGAAGGGCGCGAGCGGCCACCGCTCGCGCGTGCGGCGCGCCGGGGGCGTTCGCCCGGCGCCAGGCGTCGCCCGCCGCCGGCCTCGGCCCACGCCGCGAGGGCCGCGTCGTCGGTGCCCGCGCCGCGGTGCTCCTCGGGCGGCCGCGCGGGCAGCGCCAGCGGCCGCGACGGGAAGCCCGCGGCCGAGACCTCGACGGGCTCCTCGTCGTCGGCCGCCGCCGGCGGCGCGCCCGCGTAGACGCCCGGCTCGACCTCGACGAGCGTCGCCTCGCGCGGCGGGTCGCCGCGCCGCGCGACGAGCGCGCCGAGGCCCGCCCGCGTGCGCACGACCAGCCGCCCCCCACCTCGTCGGCCGCGAGCCCGCGGTCGGCGCGGCCCGCCCACGCGACGACGAACGGCACGAGCGCGCGGCGCGCGGCGTCGGCCTCCGCGTCGCCCTCGAGGGCGGGGCCCCACGCGAGCGCGACGACCTGGCCCGCGCCGAGCGCGCGCGCGGCCGCGAACGGGCGCGGGGGCTGGCCCGGCGCGGACGCGGCCGCGAGCAGCCGCGCGTCGGGGGACGCCTCGAGCCGGTGCAGCGCGGTCGGCGCGAGCCGCGCGAGCGCCGCGCCGCCCTCGGCCCCCTCGAACGCGGCGACGTGGAACGTGTCGCGCGTGAGCTCGTCGCGGGCCTGCGCGCGGTGGAACGCGGCGAGCAGCGCCGCGGGCAGCGCGGTCGCGTCGTCGACCACCGCCACGTCGTCGGCGGCGGCCGTGAGCGTGCGCAGGGCGGCGGCCGCGCGCGCGTCGCCGCGCACGACCGCGGACACCTCGACGCTCCGCGCGCGCGAGCGCCTCGCGCGCGCGGGGGAACGACGTCGCGTCGAGCGCGTGGTCGGGGTCGCCGTCGGTCACGACGAGGACGCGCCGGCGGCGCGCGCCGGACGACGTCGCGAGGTCGGCCGCCGCGGCGAGCGCGGCGTCGAGGTCGGTGCCGCCCTGCGCGGCGAGCGCGCCCGCGGCGCGCACCACGGCGGCGCGGGCCGCGGGGTCGCCGCCGCGGACCCAGCCGGGCGCGAGCGGCGCGGCGTCGGGGCGCGACGCGAACGGGAGCACCGCGAGCCGCACGTCGGCGGGTGCGACGTCGGCGAGCGCGCCGACCGCGCGCACGAGCACCGGCAGCGCCGCCGTGCCGGACGCGCCCGCGGCCTCGCCCGTGCTGCCGCTGCGGTCGAGCAGGACGACGACGGCGGTCTCGCCGCCCTCGGGCGCCGACGACCGCAGCGGCAGGAGGCGCTCGAACGCGGTGCCGCGCCAGCCGCCGGGCCCGTACGACGACGGCCCGCCGAGCACGACGAGGACCGCGCCGTTCGCGACGAGCGCCGCGAGCCGCGCGGCGCCCTCGTCGCGGATCGCGTCCCACGGCCGGCCCGCGAGCACCACGGCGTCGGCCCCGTCGAGGAACGCGGGGTCCTGCCGCGCGCCGTCGAGGAACGGCGGCGCGCCGAGCACGCCCGCCGGCCAGGGCCCCGCGTCGAGCACGACGATCACCGGCGCGGCCGCGCGCACGAGCAGCGACAGCCGGTCGTCGCGGGGGTCGTCGTCGGGCGTGCCGTCGAGCGGCTCGAGCGCGACCTCGAACGCGGTGGCCGCGGCGAGCGGCGCGCGGTCGCGCAGCTCCACCTCGATGTCCGCGCCGGGGACCACGGACACCTCGCGCGCGTCCACCGCCGCGCCGGCACGGCGCAGCGCCACGCGCGCGCGCGGCCGGTGACCGACGCGACGACGCGCGCGCGCACCGTGACGCCGTCGTCCCCGGCGGCGACCACGCGCACGAGGTCGAGCCCGACGTCGGCCGACGGCGCGGGCGGCGGGCCGACGTGGACCGCGTGGCCCTGGGCGGCGAGCGCGTGCGCCGCGTCCGCGACGCCGCCCTCGGTCGAGCGCCCGTCGGTCACGAGCCACACGTCGCGCGTGCCGCCCGCGAGGTGCTCGAGCGCCGCGCGCAGCCCGGTGGCGAGCCGCGTGCGCCCGCGCGGCAGGGTGACGCCGGCCTCCCCGGGCCACGCGAGACGCGCGCCGTCGGCGACGAGCAACCGCTCCGTCGCGGCGTCGCCGAGCGCGTCGGCCGCGCCGTTCATGCTCTCCGAGACGTCCACCACGAGGAGCGGCGCCTCGACCTCGACCGACGGCGACGACACCGCGGCCGACGTCGCCGCGGCCAGCGCCAGGCACAGCACGGCCGAACGCAGCACGGTCATCGACCGGGGAGCGCGCGCAGGGGGGCCCGGGTTCACCGCCGGAGTCTACCGTTGGCGCGTCCCGACGCATCCGCTACCATCCCGCCCCCGCGCGGACGACGCGCGGCCGCGTGGGCGCCCCCGGGAGAGGAACCGATGAACAAGGCGGACCTGGTCGAGTCGGTGGCGCGCCAGATGGGGTCGAGCAAGGCCGAGGCGGAGCGCGCCGTGGTCGCGGTCACCGCGGCGATCGCCGCCGGGCTGAAGGGCGACGGCGAGGTCTCGATCCAGGGCTTCGGCGCCTTCCGCGTGCGCAAGTACCCCGCCCGCGAGGCGCGCAACCCGAAGACGCAGGCGGTGATCATGATCGCGGCGCGGCGTACGGTCGGGTTCCGGGCCGGGAAGGCGCTGAAGGACGTCGTCTGACGCGCGCGCCGCGGCGCCTCCGCGGCGCGGCCACGCGAGGAACCCCGCGGAACGTCGCGACGCCGCACCGACCCGGGGGCACGCGAGGCCCGTACGCGGCCACGACGGCGACCGGGCCTCGCGGTCCCCGGGGCGGGACGCGATCCCGGGGGTTCCCCCCGCGACCGGCTCGCGGCGGTCCGCGGCGACGGCGTCACCCCCCGGCGACCGCGGGGGCGTCCGCCGGATCGGCGGCCTCGGAGCCCTCGATCGGCGCGCCGGCGAGCACCGCCTCGCCCACGTACGCGACGAGCGCCTGGCCCGGCGCGGGCGCGAAGACGGGCGCGTCGAAGGTGACGCGCGCGGAGCCGTCGGCCGCGACGACGAGCGTCGCGGGCGCGGGCGGCGCGGCGTGGCGGATGCGGACGTCCACGCGCCACGGCCCGTGCGCGGCGCCGTCCGCGGGGTCCACGTCCACCCAGTGCAGCGGGCCCGTGCGGACCACGCGACGCAGGAGCGAGGCGCGCGGGCCCACGACGACGACGTCGTCGGCGGGCCGTACGTCGAGCACGTGGACGGGCGCCGCGCCGGTGACGCCGAGCCCCTTGCGCTGCCCGACGGTGAAGCCCGCGGCGCCGTCGTGGCGGCCGACCTCGCGGCCCGACGCGTCGAGCACGGGCCCGGGGCGGCGCAGGGACGGGGCGAGGTCGAAGAGCACGGCCCGGTGGTCGCCGGCGGGGACGAAGCAGAGTTCCTGGCTGTCCGGCTTGTCGGCCACGCCCAGGCCGAGGGCGCGGGCCTCGTCGCGCACGGCGGCCTTCGTCGCATCGCCGAGCGGGAACCGCGCGCGGGCGCGTTGCGCCTCGGAGAGGCCGTAGAGCACGTAGGACTGGTCCTTCGCGGGGTCGAGGCCGCGGAGGAGGCGCGTGGGCGCGCCCGGCCGCGGGACGGTGCGGGCGTAGTGGCCGGTCGCGACCGCCTCCGCGCCGACGGCGCGCGCGAGGTCTTCGAGGCGGCCGAACTTCACGTGCTGGTTGCACGCGATGCACGGGTTCGGCGTGCGGCCCGCGGCGTAGTCGGCGACGAACGCGTCGATCACGTCGCGGCGGAACGCGTCGGCGACGTCCACGACGTAGAACGGCACCCCGAGCCGGGCGGCGACGGCCCGGGCGTCGCGCGCGTCGTCGACGCCGCAGCAGGAGCGGGTGCGGACGGGCGCGGCGGGATCCTCGGCGGCGACCCCGGTGCGGTAGTGGACCGCGACGACGTCGGCCCCCTCCCGCTGCAGACGGGCGGCGGCGACGGCGCTGTCCACCCCACCGGAAAGGGCCGCGAGGATGCGCATCCGGGCATGGTCGGACGCCCCCGGGGGGCGGTCAACCGGGGGCTGCGACCTTTCCTCCCCGCGGCGGCCCGGCCGCCCTACGATACGTGGCTCTCGGAGACGCCCTGTGCCCGACGTGTACGCGCCGATCTTCCTCGCCCAGGACAGTCCGGCCCCGAACGGTGGTCCGGCGGCTCCGCCCGCTCCCGCGGGGGGCGCTCCGGCAGGGGGAGCCCCCGCAGGTGGAGCCCCGGCCGGCGGGACGACCGCCCCCGGCGGCGCGGGCGACGCGCCGGCGTCCGGCAGCCCGCTCGGCGGCATGCTGCCGATGCTCGTGGTGATGTTCCTGATCTTCTACGTGCTCCTCATCCGTCCGCAGTCGAAGGACCGGAAGAAGCGCGAGGAACTGATCCGCGCCCTCCAGAAGGGCGACAAGGTGGTGACGACGGCCGGTCTGCACGGCGAGGTCGTCGGGACCGACGACACGCGCGTCCGCCTCGAGGTGGACGACGGCGTGCGGCTGTGGTTCGACCGCGTCGCGATCTGGAAGGTCGTGCCGAAGGACGCGCCCGCGGCGCCGGTCGCGAAGGAGTCGCCGAAGTCGTGACCGCCGCCGCGCCCCGCGACCGCCGGCCCTTGGTGCGAGCGCTCGCGCTCGTGACCCTGGTCGCGATCGCGCCGCGGCTGCTGGTCGCGTGGTCCGCGTCGGTGCCCGGGGACCCCGCCGGCGGGCCGACGCTCGACGCGTCGTCGCTCGCGCTCGGGGGCGTGCACCGCCTCGTGGTCGCCGGGCACCCGCCGCGCGTCGACCTCGCCGTGGCCGCCCGGATCGTGCCGGCGCCCCTCGGCGTCCGGTGCGCCGGCGCCGCGGCGCGCCCGCCCGCCCCCGTCCCCGCCGCGCTCGAGCAGGCGCCGCGCGGGGCCGACGAGAACCGCCGCTACTGACCGCGCCCGCGGCGGGGTCCCGTGGACCCGGCCGCCCCCCGCCGCGCCGTCGCGTGGCGGGTCGAGTCGCAGGTCGTCGCGTCGCAGCCGAACCGAAGGAGTCGTGTCATGACGGAGCAGAAGCCGGTCCTGGGTCGTTGGATCCTCATCGCACTGGTGGTCGGGGCGCTCGGGTGGGCGTTCCAGCGGGAACGCACGCCCGAGAAGCCGTGGGGCATGGCGCTGGGCCAGGACCTCCGCGGCGGCACCACGCTGCGCTTCCACCTCGACATCGAGGGCGCCCGCAAGACGAAGGCCCTCGGCGCGGGCGAGTCCGACGCCGCGGTCGTGGACGCCACGCTGCGGCTGCTCGAGGGCCGCATCAACAAGTACGGCCTGGCGGAGGTGAACCTCACCTCGCTCGGCGAGAACCGCTTCGAGATCTCGGTGCCCGCCGAGGTGGACGCCGACGGCATCCAGAAGGTGGTCGAGGCCCTCGGCGAGCTCGACTTCCGCATCGAGGTGCTGCCGTCGTACGGCGAGTTCCAGAGCGACGACGGCGAGGTGCGCAAGCGCTCGCGCGTCTGGGTGGGCGCGCAGGGCCCGGCGACGACCGACGGCTCCGAGCGCGAGACGTTCGACGACTCGCCGGACGGGTTCACGAAGTTCAAGGCCCGCGAGGTGGAGCGCTTCAAGCAGGCCCGCGAGCGCGGCGAGCCGTACCAGCCGCTCGACGCGCGCTACTACCTCGTCCCCCGCTTCCGCGGCGACAACGCCGCCCCGCCGAGCCGGCCCGAGGACTTCGCGGTCCTCGAGCAGCCCGCCGACGAGGCGCAGCGCATGTCGGGCCGCATCCTCGCGGACGTCCGCCCCGGCCAGGACCGCCGCGGCCAGCCCGGCGTCACGTTCGACGTGAAGCTCGAGTACCAGAACGTCTTCCACGCCTGGACCGGCGAGAACGTCGGCCTGCCCATGGCGATCGTCCTCAACGGGCAGTACGACTCGGCCCCCGTGATCCAGAGCCCGCTGCGCGACACCGTGATCGTGTCGCTCGGCGGCGGCGGCGGCAACTACATCGGCGCCGAGGGCCGGTCGCGCTACGAGGACCTGATGGAGCGGCAGAAGAACCTCATCGCGACCCTGCAGTCGGGCTCGCTGAAGGTGACGCCGCGCTTCGAGGCCAAGAGCCGCGTGGGCCCGACCCTCGCGGGCGAGGCGGTCCGCCGCGGCCTCGTGTCGACGGTCCTCGCGTTCCTCCTCGTGCTCGCCTACATGGCGATCTTCTATCGCGCCGCGGGCATGATCGCGAACGTCGCGCTGCTGCTGAACCTCGTGCTGCTCGTCGGCGCGATGGCGTTCCTGAAGTCCACGCTGACCCTGCCCGGCATCGCGGGCGTGGTGCTCACGCTCGGCATGGCGGTCGACGCCAACATCCTGATCTTCGAGCGCATCCGCGAGGAGCTCAAGGCGGGCCGCTCGACCGCGCAGGCCGTGTCCGAGGGCTTCGCGCGCGCCTTCACGACGATCGTCGACTCGAACGTCACGACGTTCTTCACGGCGATCTTCCTCTACGTGTTCGGGTCCGGCGCGATCCAGGGCTTCGCGGTGACGCTGTCGCTCGGCCTCCTCGCCTCGATGTTCACGGCCATCTACGTGGCCCGCGCGATCTTCGAGACGTGGCTGAAGCGCAACCCGAACCTCAAGCTCACGTTCCTCGGCGAGGCGAAGGTCCCCACGATCCCGTGGATGGCGCTCCGCTCGCGCTTCATCCCGGTGTCGGTGATCCTCGTCGCGGCCTCGCTCGCCTACTTCCTGATGGCGCCGGCGCGGACCGTCTACGACATCGACTTCACCGGGGGCATGAAGATCCAGGCCCGGTTCAACCGGCCGATCCCGGTGGACGAGGTCAAGGCCGCGCTCGACGCGGGCCGCCAGACCGTCCGCATCCCGAAGGAGGGCGCCACCGTCGGGTCCGGCGAGATGCGCGAGGTCGCCGTCGGCCCGTACGACGGCTCCGAGGTCGTCACGGTCCGCTCCGAGGGCCGCTGGGTCGAGCTGCGCCACCCGCTGACCGGCGGCGCCGAGGGCCAGCCGATGTCCGAGTCCGAGGAGCTCGACGCGTTCCGCGCGTACGTCGAGAAGGTGATGGGCCCGAAGCTCATCCCCTCGTGGGTCGTCGAGAAGCCGACCGCGTACAAGTCGACCGGCCCGGACGACCCGTGGAAGGCGGTGGACGGCGGCCTCCGCCTGAAGATCGCCATCGAGGACGCCAAGGACGTGCTCAAGGCCGACGTCCTCGAGACCGCGTTCGCGCGCATGCCGTACTTCAACCCGAGCGGCGAGAACGGCCGCCGCGAGGCGCAGCCCGCCCGCACGGTCAACCGCACCGTCAAGGTGAAGGACGCGGGCCGGCCGGAGGGCAGCGAGGCCCGGATGTTCGAGATCGGGTGGAAGTCGGCGCTCGCGAGCAACGCCTCGACCGCGGTCGAGAACGACCCGAGCGTCCTGACCCTCGACCTGCGCGAGTTCCTGGGCGGCGCCGAGTTCCGCCAGGCGCTCCTCGACGCCGGCATCTCGCGCGACGGCGCGGACGACATCGTCCTCGCAGACCCGTTCCCGGTGAACGACCTCGTCGGCCCGGGCGTCGCCAAGCGCATGCGCAACGACGCGCTCCTCGCGCTGATCCTGTCGTTCGCCGCGATCATCGTGTACGTGGCGTTCCGGTTCCGCTCGTACGCGATGGGCTTCTCCGCGGTGCTGTGCCTCGTGCACGACGTCGCGATCGCGCTCGGCGCGGTCTGCCTCGTCGACACGTTCGGCCTCGTGGACGCCCGCATCAACCTCGGCCTCGTGGCCGCGTTCCTCACCCTCGTCGGCTTCTCGGTGAACGACACCGTGGTGACGTTCGACCGCATCCGCGAGCTGCGGGGCAAGGCTCCCTCGATCACGAGCAAGATGCTCGACGACGCGGTGAACCAGACGCTGGCCCGCACGATCCGCACGTCGCTGACGGTCTTCCTGACCCTCGTCGTGCTGTTCGTCGTCAACCTCGGGCAGCGCAGCCTCCTCGAGGGCTTCGCCTTCACGATGCTGACCGGCGTGGTCGTCGGCTCGTACTCGACGATCGGCGTGGCGGCGCCCCTGCTCCTGTTCCTCCCCTGGTTCTGGAACAAGGCGCGCGCCTACCGCCCGCAGGCCTGGACGCTGACCTGGCCGGCCCGCAAGAACAACGCCCTCGTGCTCGCGGGCGTCGCGCTCGCGACGACGGTCGCCGTCGGCATCGCGAAGGGCTGGTTCATGGGCATCTTCTGGGGCCTGCTGCTGGTCCCGGTGCTCTCGACCCTCGGCCTGTGGCTGCTCTGGGCCGTGGGCTTCGCGGTCCTCGTCGGCGTGTGGGGCTGCGCCGCGGTGATCCCGTGGTCGCGCCGCACGGACGTGGACGCGGCCTACGACGACGCCCGCGCCCAGATCGCCCAGCGCGACCGCGAGGCGGCGGCCAAGGCGGCCGCGCAGGTGGCGGCGGTGGCCGCGGCGCGCGCCGCGGCGGAGCAGGCGGCCGCGAAGGCCGCCCGCGAGGCCGCGCGCGACGCGAAGAAGCAGAAGCCGTCGGCGGCCGACGAGGCCTGACCGACCGGCCCCCTCGGGCCCCACGACCGGCCGCGCGCGGACCCCGCGCGCGGCCGGTTCGTCTTCCCGCCCGCACCCGCGGCACGCGGGACCGTACGACCCGACGGGGCACGGGGCGCCGAGGCACGCGTCCCCCACCCGGGACCGCGAGGCCCGCCGACCGCCGGGCCTCGCGTCACGCGCGCGGGGTCGGCTCCCAGGGCTCGACCTCGGGCGGGATCGGCCGCCCGTCGGTCTCGAACAGCTCGCCGCCCTCGCGACGGATGGGCCCGAAGTGGCGGGCGGCGAGGCGCACGGTGACGCGCGCCGAGGCGCCCTCGTAGGCGACGTCGACGACGTTCCCCCACCCGCGCAGGCGCGCGAGCAGCTTGCCGTTGCCCGCGTCCACCACGACGACGACGTCGCGGGCGCGTTTGTCGAGGTGCTCGAGCACGCGCGCGGCGAGCGCGTCGAGCCCCTCGCCGGTGACGGCGCTGACCTCGACGGCCTCGGGCAGGCGGTCGCGCAGGACGCGCAGGGCCAGGGGCTCGGTGACCCGGTCGACCTGGTTCAGCACGGTGATGCGGGGGACGCCGCCGGCGTCGATGCGGGAGAGCGTCTCCTCGACGACGTCCACGTGCGCGACGGCGTCGGGGTCGTGGGCGTCCACGACGTGCAGGAGGAGGTCGGCGCGGCGGGCCTCGTCGAGGGTCGAGAGGAACGACGCGACGAGGTGGTGCGGCAGGTTGCGGATGAAGCCGACGGTGTCGGAGAGGAACACGCGGCGGCCGGGCCTCACGTCCCACGCCCGGGTGGTCGTGTCGAGGGTGGCGAAGAGGCGGTCCTCGACGAGGACCTCGGCGCCGGTGAGGCGGCGCATGAGGGTGCTCTTGCCCGCGTTCGTGTAGCCGACGAGCGCGACGGTGAAGAGGCGCTCGCGGGCCTCGACGGAGCGGAGGTGCCGCGCCTGGATCTCCTCGAGCTCGCGGCGGAGGTCGCGGATGCGGAGGCGGACGAGGCGCCGGTCGATCTCGAGCTGGCGCTCGCCGGGGCCGCGGAGGCCGACGCCGGCCTGGCCCGACGTGGTCTCGCGGGAAAGGTGGGTCCAGAGGCGCTTGAGGCGCGGGAGCGAGTACTCCATCTGCGCGAGCTCGACCTGGGCCCGCGACGCGGCGCTGCGGGCGCGCGTGGCGAAGATGTCGAGGATGAGCTCGGTGCGGTCGAGGACGCGCAGGCCCATGATCTTCTCGAGGTTGCGCGACTGGCCGGGCGAGAGGTCGTGGTCCATCACGACGAGCGTGGCGCCGACGGACTTCGCGAGGAGGCCGACCTCCTCGGCCTTGCCGGTGCCGATGAGGGTCTTCGCCTCGGGTTTGGCGCGGCGCTGCACGACCCGCTCGACGACCTCGACGCCGGCCGTGTCGGCGAGGCGCGCGAGCTCCTCGAGGGGCGCGTCGTACGTGACGGGGTCGCGGGGCAGCTGCAGGCCGAGGAGGACGGCGCGGTCCCGGCCGCGGCGGATGCCGGACGAAGGGTCGATCCTCAAGGACGGGCTCCGGCGGCCGGGACCGCGGGCGGGAGGGCCGCCGCGGGCGCCTTCCAGACGGCCTGGCCGCTGCGGTGGAGGAGGTGGCAACGCCAGAGGGCGTCGTCGCGGGCGGGGAAGTCGCGCCGGAAGTGGGTGCCGCGGCTCTCCTCGCGGCGCAGGGCGGCCTCGGCGACGCGGCGGGCGACGGCCAGCATGTCGAGGAGGACGAAGCGTTCGACGGTGTCGGGGCCGACGCGGCGGGCGAAGCCCTCCCAGCCCCCCACCGCGGCGACGGCGCCGGTGAGCGCGCCGCCGTGGCGCTCGATGCCGACCATGCGCCAGAGGAGCGCGCGCAGCGAGGCGCGGAGGTCCTCCTCGTCGAGGTGGCCCTCGGGGCCGGCGCCGGTGCCCGCGCCGCGCAGGTGCATGGCGCGCGGCGGCGAGGCGCTCGCGGCGGCCGCCGACGCGAGGCCCGTACGGTGGCCGAGGACGAGGCCCTCGAGCAGCGAGTTGGAGGCGAGCCGGTTGGCGCCGTGGAGCCCGCTCGCGGAGACCTCGCCCGCGGCGAAGAGGCCCGGGACGGTGCTCGCGCCCTCGCGGTCGACGACGACGCCGCCGATCGTGTAGTGCGCGGCGGGGCGGACCGGGATGCGGTCGCGCGTGGGGTCGAGGCCGTGGGCCCGGCAGGCGGCGGCGATGCCGGGGAAGCGGGTCGCCATGCGCGCACCGAGGTGCGTCATGTCGAGGAACACGCCCTGCACGTCGTCGCGCGCGAGCTGGTGGAGGATCGCGCGCGACACGACGTCGCGGGGCGCGAGCTCGCCGCGCGGGTCGGTCTCGAAGGCGAAGCGCCGGCCCTTGTCGTCGACGAGGTGGGCGCCCTCGCCGCGGACGGCCTCGGAGATGAGGAACCGGGGCACGCCGGCGAGGTAGAGCGTCGTCGGGTGGAACTGGACGAACTCGAGGTCGCGGAGCACCGCGCCGGCGCGCAGCGCGGCGGCGATGCCGTCGCCGGTGGCGCCGGGCACGTTCGTGCTCTCGCGGAACAGCTGCGCGTAGCCGCCGGTGGCGAGCACGACCGCGCCGGCCCAGACCGAGCGCAGGCCCTGCGGGGTGAGCAGCAGCGCGCCGCGGCAGCGCCCGTCCTCGTCGGTCAGCAGGTCGACGAGGAACGTGCGGGGCCACAGGTCGACGTTCGGCGAGCCCTGGGCCGCGCGGCGGAGCGTGTCGCGGATCTCGGCGCCGGTCGCGTCGCCGCGGGCGTGGAGCACGCGGGGCTCGCTGTGGCCGCCCTCGAGGGCGAGGGCCGGCGAGCCGGGCTCGCCGTCGAAGCGGGCGCCGCGGCGGACGAGGTCGGCGATGCGCTCCGGGGCGTGGGTGACGACGTCGCGGACCACGGCCGGGTCGCAGAGCCCCTGGCCGACGTCGAGCGTGTCCTGGACGTGGGCCTCGAACGCCTCGGCCTTGCCGTTCGTCACGGCGGCGACGCCGCCCTGGGCCCAGCCGGTGTTGCTGGCGTCGAGCTCGCCCTTGGAGACGACCAGCACGCGCGTGCCGAGGTCGGCCGCGGCGAGCGCCGCGGAGTAGCCCGCCACCCCCGTCCCGATGACCAGCACGTCCGTGAGGTGGTGCGGGAGGCGGAAGGTGTCGAAGGAGAGGAGGTAGCGAGAGCCGTCGTCCACGTTCGGCCGGAGGATACCCGGAGGACGGGCGGGGGCGCCCCCCCGCCGCAGCCGTCCTGGCCGGGACGACCGGGGGGCCGTTCCGCACCGCGCCGCGTGGTCCGGGCGGCGGGCGGGCGCGGGCCGCCCCGGCGAGCGCCGGCGGCGCGGCGTCAGGCTCGGTCGGTGTGCGACAGCGCGACGAGCTCCATGCGGCGGATCTTGCCGGTCCGGATGCGGTACTCGCCGAACTCCGCCTTGCCCTTGAGCAGGCGGCCTTCCTCGATGCTGTCGATCTCGAGGGAGACCGAACGTCCGGACCGGAGCACGACGGTGACCGGCGCGCGCCGCTGCTCGGCGACGTACTCGCCGATCTCGAGCGTCCGGATCAGGCGGAACGGGATCTCGACCTCGGCCTCGCCGCGATACGCGAGGAGGATGTTGGCGCCGGTCGCGTAGCCGAGGTCGGTGACCTCGGTCGTGACGCCCTTCTTGTCGGTGATCTTGGCGTCGTACGTCGCGTAGTCGATCTCCTCGATCCCGGCGCGCGCGGGCGTCGCCGCGGCGAACGGGACGACGGCGGAGACGGCGCACACGCACACGAGCACGGCGTTTCGGAGCACGGGCTGGCCCTCCGGTCCTTGGACGACGGCCCTCACCCTACTCCTTCCCGCGGCCCGCGCCTCGCGTCCCTGCCCTCCCCCGGGGGCCGGAGCCTCCGCCCCCCACCGGGCCCCGTCGCGCCCCCCGCACGCGAGGCCCGCGCGCCCGCAGTCCCCCGCCGAGCGCCCGGGTCCGCCCCCGCGCGCGGCCGTCGCCGCCGGGCCGAGGTCGCGCCGGCGCGCCCCCCTGACGCGGCACATTTCGCGTCCCACCTCGCGCCACGATCCAAGGCGGCCCCTGCGAACCGCACCCGTGTCACCGACCACCACCACGACCCGCAGATCCCCGCGGGCGTCGGCCACGTCGGGACCTGCCGGACACCTCGCCACCCCGCCGTCGCGACGGGCCGTAGTCCCTGCCTCGGAACCGCACTCGCGTCGCCGACCACCGCCGCGACCGGCGGGCGCCCACAAGGGGCGCCCCTACGTCAGACGTGGTCGCCGTCGCGCAGCTGCGCGCCCCTTCCGATGGACAGCGCGCGTCCGAGCACCACCAGAGATGTGCGATCTTCGTGGATCGAAGCCGCGGAGCCGAACTGCACGCTCGTCCGAGGTCCGGTGACGGAACTGCTTCTTCCGGTGACCGATGTTCGAGGCCCGCCCCCTCCCGCGTGCACGGCGGAGCGGGCCGCGCCCGTTCCGATGAACAGCGCCCGCACGAGCACCACCAGAGATGTCCGAACTCCGTGGATCGACGCCGCGAAGCCGAACTGCACGCGGAGCATAATGGAGGTGGTCGGACTCGAACCGGCGACCCCCGCCTTGCAAAGGCGGTGCTCTACCAACTGAGCTACACCCCCGTGCACGCGCGCGACGGACCAGGCCCCTCCGTCCGCACTCCCCTTCGGAAGTCGCGTGGATGGTGGGCGCACTTGGACTCGAACCAAGGACCTCCGCCTTATCAGAGCGGCGCTCTAGCCAACTGAGCTATGCGCCCGGTCCAGTCGCGACGGTCGGGAGTCTACGGTCGGTGATCGGGGGGTCAAGGACGGGGCCGGGGGCGCGCACGGACGCGCGCCCCGACGCGTCGGGAACGGTCTTCGAGACAGGGCTCGCGGCGCGGGACCCCGCGTCGGGCGCCGGCGACGCCCCCGCCCGGCGGTCCGCGGCCCCCTCCGCCGGCGACACCGAGTGCGGCGCGGACGCCGCCGGGTGCACGTGCCGGCCGAGCCCCCGTCGAGCGGCGTCCGAGGCGCCTGCGGGGCGCGTGCGCGAACGCCGCGCGCGCGCGGACCCGAGGTCCGAAAACGAAGCGAGCCCGAGGTCGTCGAAGACGACCTCGGGCTCGGAAGAAACGCCCGGCACTGACCTACTTTCCCGTTTTTGACAGTATCATCGGCCCCGCGGGCTTAACGGCCGAGTTCGGAATGGGATCGGGTGGAACCCCGCGGGTATAGGCACCGGGCAATGATGCCTGCTTCGAACGGCGACAGCGCCGCTCGGAGCAAAAGAAAAGGGATCAGGGGTGAGCAAGGGAACGCAAGCACGTTCACGGCGCTCGAAGGTGCGTGGACACGTGCTGAACACGTGAACCGACGCGGAACGCTCTCGGTTTCTCTGGCTCATGCCTGCGGAGCAGGCCGAGCAAGAGAAAGTGGTCAAGCCGATCGGCCGATTAGTACCGGTCCGCTACACGCCTTACGGCGTCTCGACGTCCGGCCTATTACCTCGTGGTCTTCGAGGGGCCTGATAGGGAGGACTCGTTTTGGAGTTGGCTTCACGCTTATATGCTTTCAGCGTTTCTCCTGTCCCGACATAGCTACCCGGCGCTACCGCTAGCGCGATAACCGGCACACCAGAGGTCGGTGCGACCCAATCCTCTCGTACTAGGGTCACGTCTCCTCAATCCTCCTACACCCACGACAGATAGGGACCGACCTGGCTCACGCCGGTCTGAACCCAGCTCACGTATCGCTTTAATCGGCGAACAGCCGAACCCTTGGGACCTCCTTCAGCCCCAGGATGCGATGAGCCGACATCGAGGTGCCAAACCTCCTCGTCGATATGGACTCTTGGAGGAGATCAGCCTGTTATCCCCGGAGTACCTTTTGTCTGATGAGCGACGTCCCTTCCATCCGGATCCGCCGGATCACTAAGCCCTGCTTTCGCATCTGTTCGACCCATCGGTCTCACAGTTAAGCGCACTTATACCTTTACGCTCGACGTGCGATTGCCAACCGCACTGAGTGCACCTTTGGGCTCCTCCGTTACTGTTTTGGAGGAGACCGCCCCAGCCAAACTGCCCACCTACCACGGTCCCTCGCCCGGATTCACGGAACGAGGTTAGAATTCAAACACCCCAAGGGTGGTATTTCACCGTTGACTTCCTTCGGGCCGGAACCCGTCGGTATGGCGTCTCCCACCTATCCTACGCATGGAATGTCTAAACCCAATAATAGGCTACAGTAAAGGTTCACGGGGTCTTTCCGTCTAGCCGCGGGTACATGGTATTTTCACCACAACTGCAGTTTCACCGAGTCCATGGTTGAGACAGTCGAGCTGTGATTACGCTATTCATGCGGGTCGGAACTTACCCGACAAGGAATTTCGCTACCTTAGGACCGTCATAGTTACGGCCGCTGTTTAACGGGGCTTGAGTTCGCAGCTTTGCCTTGCGGCTAACCGCTCACCTTGACCTTCCGTCACTGAGCAAGCGTCAGTCTGTATACATCGGCGTCATGCCTTAGCACAGACCTGTGGTTTTGATAACCAGTTCCAGCTCGCCTTTCACTGCGGCCCTCTCATGCTTCGAGGCGCGAAGCCCCTAACACGAAAAGGCACTCCTTCTCCCGAAGTTACGGAGCAAATTTGCCGAGTTCCTTAACCATGGTTCTCTCGAGCGCCTGAGGATATTCACCTCACCCACCTGTGTCGGTTTGCGGTACGGTCAGTACTCGTGCTAGCCACGAAGCTTTTCTAGGGAGCATGGCATCGACGACTTCGGCGCGAAATCGGCCTCGTCATCGCTTCTCGGGCATACGGAGCGCGGGTTTTCCTACGCTCCACCCTACGGGCTTGAACCAGGACCACTGGTCCCCGGCTCGTCTAGCCTCCTCCACCCCTCCTTGGCATCGAACGCACGCGCACTGGTACGGGAATGTTGACCCGTCTTCCATCGACTACGCCTTTCGGCCTCGCCTTAGGTTCCGACTGACCCTGGGAGGAATGACCTTGCCCAGGAAACCTTGGGTTTACGGCGACGCAGATTCTCACTGCGTTTCTCGTTACTCGTGCCCGCATACTCACTCGGACATCCTCCAGAAGTCCTTACGGTCTTCCTTCGCAGGTTCGTCCGACGCTCCCCTACCGCGTGTACCGTCCGCAGACGGTGCACACTCGAGGCTTCGGCATCATGCTTAGTCCCGTATATTATCGGCGCAGGAGTGCTCGACCGGTAAGCTATTACGCACTTTTTAAATGATGGCTGCTTCTAAGCCAACATCCCGGCTGTCTTTGCACTCCCACTTCCTTTCGCACTCAGCATGATTTAGGGGCCTTAGCCGTCGATCTGGGCTGTTTCCCTCTCGTCCATGGAGCTTATCCCCCAAGGACTCACTGCCGCGGTACGACCAACGGAATTCGGAGTTTGGTTAGGCCGGATACCCGTGAGGGCTCCCTGCCCATTCAGTAGCTCTACCTCCGTCGGTTATTGGCGCGACGCTGTACCAAAATACATTTCGGGGAGAACCAGCTATTGAGATGTTTGTCTCGACTTTTACGCCTATCCACCGCTCATCCCATGATTTTTCACCACCAACGGGTTCGGACCTCCACGGCCTGTTACGGCCGCTTCATCCTGGCAATGGATAGATCACATCTATTCGGGTCTAATCCGCACGACTTGAATCGCGCTATTCGCACTCGCTTTCGCTTCGGCTCCGGGCCTTAAGCCCTTAACCTCGCCGTACAGATTAACTCGCGGGCCCATTATGCAAAAGGTACGAGGTCGCCCGTTCCAGCCCGAAGGCTGGCATAGGGCTCCCACAGGTTGTAGATGTGCGGTTTCAGGTCCTATTTCACTCCCCTAACAGGGGTTCTTTTCACTGCTTCGCTCGCGCTACTACTTCACTATCGGTCGCTGAGGAGTATTTAGCCTTGGCGGATGGTCCCGCCGGATTCAGGCCGGGTTTCGCGTGTCCGACCTTACTCGGGTGCTTCTTCGCAAGGCTTGGATCTTTTGCCTACGGGGCTGTCACCCGCTGTGGCGCAGCTTTCCAGAAGCTTCGGCTAGATCCACGCTTTTCAACTTGCGCCGGTGTCCAGGCACCGGGCAGAAGTCCCACGACCCCACGTGCACAACGGTCTGGCCTTGGCATGCACATGGTTTAGGCTGAGCCCCGTTCGCTCGCCGCTACTGGGGGCATCGATGGCTCTTTCTCTTCCTGGGGTTACTTAGATGTTTCAATTGGCCCCGTTAGCTTCATACGACTATGAATTCATCGCATGATTACGCGGAATCGACCCGCGCAGCGTTCCCGCATTCGGAGATCTCCGGATCTCGGGTTGTTAGCACCTCCCCGGAGCTTATCGCAGCTGACCACGTCCTTCGTCGCCTCTCAGCGCCAGAGCATCCTCCGCACACCCTTACTAGCTTGACCACGGAGTATTCGGGACTCCGCGGTCGGTATCAAATCGTTCGTACCCTCGACCGTCCCTGAGCGGGACGGCTTTGCGCTCGTGAAACGTGCTTATATTGGTTCCGATTTGCTCGGAACCCCTGATCCCAATGTCAAAGACCGTGGCGCCGGCGACTTGCACCGGCCCCGTCCAAGCCCGAAGGCGTTGGACGAGAATGACGCGCGTCGGCCGCAGGCTCGAGGCCTGCATGCCGACGCGCGTCCACGGAGAACCGGAAGACGGTCACGAGAGCAACAGAGAAGCGTCCGTACCTCGACGCGGGTTACCCCGTGTCGGGTTTGTCGTCCTTAGAAAGGAGGTGATCCAGCCGCAGGTTCTCCTACGGCTACCTTGTTACGACTTAGTCCCAATCATCGAACTCACCTTCGGCGCCTTCCTCCTTGCGGTTGGATCGGCGACTTCGGGTGCTTCCGACTTTCGTGGCTTGACGGGCGGTGTGTACAAGGCTCAGGAACATATTCACCGCGGCGTTCTGATCCGCGATTACTAGCGATTCCAGCTTCATGCAGGCGAATTGCAGCCTGCAATCCGAACTAGGGCCCGCTTTTTGGGATTTGCTCCGCCTCGCGGCTTTGCTTCCCTTTGTACGGGCCATTGTAGGACGTTTGCCGCCCTGGATATAAGGGCCATGATGACTTGACGTCGTCCCCACCTTCCTCCGGTTTGACACCGGCAGTCTCGCTAGAGTGCCCGGCATGACCCGATGGCAACTAACGACAGGGGTTTCGCTCGTTAGGGGACTTAACCCAACACCTCAAGGCACGAGCTGACGACAGCCATGCAACACCTGTACAGGTTACACCCGAAGGCAATCCCCCTACTTTCATAGGGTTAATCCCTGCATGTCAAACCCAGGTAAGGTTCTTCGCGTTGCTTCGAATTGAGCAACATCCTCCACCGCTTGTGTGAGCCCCCGTCAATTCCTTTGAGTTTCAGCCTTGCGACCATACTCCCCAGGCGGAGCACTTAATGGATTTCCGTCAGCAGCGACGGGACGGATCCCGCCGCTACCTAGTGCTCATCGTTTACGGCGTGGACTACCAGGGTATCTAATCCTGTTTGCTACCCACGCTTTCGCGCCTCAGCGTCAGTGCTGGACCAGAGACTCGCCTTCGCCACCGGTGTTCCTCTCGATATCTACGCATTTCACCGCTCCACCGAGAGTTCCAGTCTCCCCTCCCAGCCTCGAGTACCGAAGTTTGACCTGCACTTCCCCGGTTGAGCCGGGGGCTTTCACAGATCACTTTCGGAACCGCCTACGCGCCCTTTATGCCCAGTGAATCCGAACAACGCTTGCCACCTTCGTATTACCGCAGCTGCTGGCACGAAGTTAGCTGTGGCTTCCTTCCGACCCTTTGTCAGTGCAGCGATGTTACACGCTGCATTTTCGTAAGTCGTGACAGGAGTTTACAACCCGAAGGCCTTCTTCCTCCACGCGGCGTCGCTCCGTCAGGGTTGCCCCCATTGCGGAAGATTCTCGACTGCAGCCTCCCGTAGGAGTCTGGCCAGTGTCTCAGTGCCAGTGTGCCCGGCCGACCTCTCAGTCCGGGTACCCGTCGTAGGCTTGGTGGGCCGTTACCCCGCCAACTACCTGATAGGCCTCGAGCTCCTCTCTGGGCGGAAGGTCCTTGCGGATCCCCACCGATTACTCCCAAGGGCCGCAGCCCCCGTGAGCCTATCCAGTATTGCCCGCAGTTTCCCGCGGCTATCCTCGTCCCAGAGGCAGATTGCCCGAGTATTACGCACCCTTTCGCCACTTACTCGTCCTTGCGGACTTTGCCGTTCGACTTGCATGCCTAAGCCACGCCGCCAGCGTTAGTTCTGAGCCAGGATCAAACCCTTCATGATTTGAGTCATAAAGGAGACTGCGACCGCCTTGCGGCCGCCGCAGGATCCCTTGTTCGTGATTCTTCTTACAAGGCCATGTGACAGGGCTCCGCGCGTCCCCCGAAGGGGCCGCGACGAAACCTCGCACAGAGAGGCCTTCGCCTCCCCGTGCTTCGTGAACCGTCTTCCGATGTCAGAGAGCCTGTCGCGGCGCCGGTGGCGACCGCGATGAGGCGGCGAACGTTACGGACCGTCTTGCGACGTGCCGCGCTTTTTCCGACCCGCCTCGGCGTCGGAGGAAGCGTCGCGCGGAGACGTGCGACATTTCGTCGCTCGGCTCGTTGCGAGTTCAGGAGATTAGCCCACGATCAGGATTCCGCAACTCCTGCGCGAGAGCGTTGTAACCTGTTTCCAGAAGCCGACTTACGACCCACGCGGAAAATCGCAAATGTGCCCGTATCCCCCCCACCGCCCCGTCCTGGCCTCGGAGGCGCGGGCCGCGGACCTCGCCGCGACCCGGGCCGGCGTGCCCAGCCTCGCCCTGATGGAGCACGCCGCCCGGGCCGTCGCCGCCCTGGCCGCGGACCTGCGCCGCGGACCGGGCCCGGTGGCGGTCGTCTGCGGCCCCGGCAACAACGGCGGCGACGGGTACGGATGCGCGCGATTCCTCGATTCCTGGGGGATTGGCGTGCGAATTCTGCGGTTTTCGGACGACGCGCCCCGCACCGACGACGCCCGCGCCGAGGCCGCGCTCGCCGCCGCCGCGGGGCCGGTGATCGAGGTGCCGCGCGCGGCCCCGGACGGGCTCGCCGAGGCCCTGCGCGGCGTTTCGCTGGTCGTGGACGCCCTGTTCGGCGTCGGGCTGGCGCGCCCCCTCGAGGCCCCCTACCCGACCGCGATCGGCGTCCTCAACGCCGCCGCCTGCCCGCGTCTCGCGGTGGACGTGCCGTCGGGCCTCGATGCCGACGACGGCCTCGCCCTCCCCGTCGCGGTGCTCGCCGACGTGACGGCGGCCATGGGGATGCCGAAGCTCGGCTGCACGACGGCCGCGGGACGCGTCCACGCCGGTCGCATCGTCGAGATCGACATCGGCCTGCCGCGCGCGGTCCACGCGCCGTTCCTGCGCGTCTGACGTCGCCCGCGCAGGTCGGCGCGCCTCGCGTGCCGGCCACCGGCTCGCCATCGCATCGGAGGGCGCGTCGCGCGCACGTTCGGCGCGTTCGAGCGCGTGCGCGACCTCGAGCGCCTGCGTGCCGCAGGACCCGTCGCCGCGCACGTGCGCACCGTGGCACGTGGGCGCGATCCCGCGCGCGGCGCGTCGTCGCTCGCGACGCGTCGCGTGCACGCGCCCACGTGGACCACCGAGCCTTCGCGCGGCGTCTCGCGGCCCCTCCTCCGCGCCCCCGCCGCGCCCCCGCCGCGCTCCTTCGCGCACCGGGCCTCGCGTACCCGCGCCGCGGGATCCCTCCAACGAGTCGGGCCTCGGGTCGGCGGAGCGTGCTCCGCCGACCCGAGGCCCGTTCGACGCGATCGGGACGTCGACGCCGCGCGCCGGCGACGTCACGTCACTTGATGATCACCCGCGACGCCGCGCCCTCGTTCTTCGACGTGCGCAGCCAGCTCGTCATCTCGATCGCTTCGGCGTTGCGCAGCCGCACGCAGCCGTTGCTGCAGTCCGTGCCCACCGTGTCGGGGCGCGTCGTGCCGTGGATGCCGTAGCCCGTCGGGTGCTCCGTCGACGAGATCGGGATCCACGCGTCGCCGAGCTCGTTGCGCGGGTCGCCGTACGGGATCACGCGCGGCTGGCCCGGCTGCGCCAGCTCCGGCGGGACGTGCCAGTCGGGGTTCAGGTACTTGTCCGTCACGACGTAGACGCCCGGGTGCGTCGGGGAGGTCGCCTTGCCGACGCCCACCTGGAACTCCTTCACGAGCACGCCGCCGAGGTACAGGCCGAGCAGGTGGCGCGCGCGGTCCACGCGCGCCTCGAGGGCCTCCGTCGGCACGACGAGCACCTCGCCGGCGCGCAGCCGCGCCGGGTCGAGGTTGCCGCCGTGGTTCCAGAACAGCAGCACGTTCGGCCCGTAGGACAGCTTCTGCCGCGACACGATGCGCACCGGGCTGTCGCCGGGCTTCACCTCGTACGTCGTCGTCACGCCGGGCAGGCCCGCGCGCCACGTCATCACGAGCGCGTTCAGCGACGTGATCGTCGCGATCACCTGCCGCCGCGCGTCCATCGGCTGCCCGGCCGCGTCGAACATCTCCGGCAGCATCAGGCCGCGCGACAGGTCGCGCCGCGCGCGGTCCGCGATCGGCACGCGCACGTCGAGCGGACGGTCCTCGCGCAGCGCGTCCTTCGCGAGCGCGGCGCCGCGCGCGAGCACGTACCGCCGCGCCTCGAGCGTCTCCGCGAGCTCCGTCTCGAGCCGCTTCTCGAGCCCGTCGGCCGTCGCCGTGTCGCTCGCGCGGCGCGCGGCGTCGAGCTTCGCCCGCACCTCCGCCGCCGCGGCCTCCTCCGGCGTCGCGGACGCCTCGCTCGGCGCGGCCGGCTTCGCGAGCGCGGGCGACGCGGGCGCGGGCTCGGCGGCCGGCTCCGACGCGCGCGCGACCGACATCGCCGGCTCGCCGCCCTCGACGGGCGCGTTCCCGCCGGCGGGCGCGTTCGCCGCGTTCGCGGTCCGGGCCAGCGGCGCGCCCTTCGCCTCGCCGGCCTTCTCGCGCAGGCGGACGTACGCCACCGCCCCGATGCCCACCACCAGCCCGAGCACGATCCAAGTCGGACGCATGCCGCCTCCGCGCAGACGTCGCCCCTCCCGCCGTGGGAGCTTGGCGCAGGGCGGGCCCGGGACGTCCCGGTGACCGCGGCGCGCAAGCGACAGGGGCACGTCGCCGCATACGCTACGACAGGTTGGGGTGGACGCAAGGACGATTCAGCGACGCCGATCGGCCACGTTCCGACGGCCCCGAGACGCGGTCCCCGCACGGGACCGCGAGGCCCGCACGCCCGCGGGTCGCCGCCACCGACGTGCCGCCCCCGATGCCCCGCCCCGATGCCCGCCTGCAACGCGCCGCACTGCGCCGGGCCGCGCGGCGCCGCGCAGGCTCGAGCCGCCGACGCCGAGCGCCCTCCGGGTGGCCCGGACGGCCCGCGGGCGGGGCCGCGGCGGTCGGCCGGCGCTCCCGGGACGCGCGAGCGGGGCCGTGGGCCGCGCGCGGGCGCCCGCGCCGCACGCGACGTTCCCCGTGGTCCGCGGGCGCGGCCCCTCGTCTCGTCGGACCCGCGAACCCGCGGACGGTCGACGGCGAGGGACGGCGAGGCCCGCCGGCCGCCGGGCCTCGCGGTCCCACGCCGGGGCTGCCTCCCGGGCCGGCCGCGTCCCGCGGCGCGGCGGCGGGGCCGCCCCCGTGGGCGGACGCGGGCCGGCGCGGGCGGGGCCGGGGACGGCGCGGCCGTCCCCGGCGGGGCGCGTCAGGACGGGGTGTCGGCGGTGCGGACGGTGAACCCGGCGCGGCGCAGGGCCTCGATCGACCGGGCCTGGAGCTTGTCGAGGGCGGCGGGCTTGAGCGTGCCGTCGTCGTCGCCGAACGTGACGGTGAACGCGAGGCTGCGGTGCCCCTCGGGGATGCCGGCCCCCTCATAGACGTCGAACAACGTCACGGAGCGCACGGTGCCCGGGGCGACCCCGGCGAGCACCTTCGCGACGTCGGCCGCCGGCGTCTTCCGCGGCACGATGACCGCGACGTCGAACGGCGACCACGGGAACCGCGGGACGCCGCGGTAGACCCGGCCCGCGCGATCCGCGGCGAGCACCCGCCCGAGGTGGACCTCGGCCACGGCGGCGCGCCCGGACAGCCCGAACGCCGCCACGACCTTCGGCAGCACCTCCCCCACGAGCGCGACGACCGCGCCGGCGCTGCGCACCACGGCGCGGCGGCCCGGGTGGAGCCAGGGCGGGGGCGGCAGGCCGTCGACGAGGGCGACGTCGCCGGCGTCGGCGACCGTCACGTCGGGCACGTTCCAGCGCTGGAGCAGCGCGAGGACGTCGCCGACGGCGGCCAGGAACGTCGTCCCCTTCGGGTCGTCGGCGAGGTCGCGTTCGGCCCGCAGGAGGCCGAGGACGGGCACTTCCTCGGGACGCGAGGCCCCGTCGGCGCCCTGCCGGACGAAGACGCGCGTCCACTCGCAGAGCGCGAGGGAGGCCTCGCGCGGCTGGTTGCGGGCCGCGGTCGAGAGCAGGTTCTGCGTGCAGGTGGTCTGCAGGCGGTCCTGCTCGGCGGACAGCGGGTGCACGAGGCGGAGGTTCGCGGCGGGGTCGGTCCCGAGCCGCTGGCACTCGGCGGCGCCGTGGAAGGCGTACGTCGCGATCTCGACGTACCCGAGGGCCAGGGAGAGGGCGGCGCGACCGTCGCGCTCGAGCGCGCGCGCGGGCGTGGGCCGCAGCGGCCGCATGGGCGCCACCGGCGCCTGCGGGCGGACGTGCTCGTAGCCGTGGAGCCGCCCCACCTCCTCGACGAGGTCCTCGGGCAGCGCCACGTCCTTCGTGGCGCGCCACGAGGGCACGCGCACGCGCCACGTCGGCGTGCCGCGGGTGACGCCGAAGCCGACCGACGCGAGCCGGGCCTCGACGACGTCTTCGGCGACCGGCACGCCCAGGCGCCGGCGGACGAGCGCCGGGTCGAGGGCGATCTCGACGGCCGGGTACGGCCGCGGGTAGACGTCGGCGACGGCGCGGGTCACGCGCACGCCGGGCGCCTGCGCGGCGAGGGCCTCGACGAACCGCAGGGCGGCCCGCCGGCAGCCCTCGGGGTCGAGGGACTTCTCGAACCGCGCCGAGGCGTCGGTCCGCAGGCCGTGGCGGATCGCCGCGCGGCGCACGCGGGCGGCGTCGAAACACGCCGACTCGAGCAGGACCGCCGTCGTGTCGGCGCGGACGCCGGACGCCTCGCCGCCCATGACGCCCGCGAGCGCCAGCACGCGCTCGGCGTCGGCGATCACGAGGTCCTCGGGGTCGAGCGCGAGGTCCTTGCCGTCGAGCGTCCGCATCGTCTCGCCGGCGCGCGCGCGCCGCACGACGACGCGACCGCCGCGCACCTCGCGGAGGTCGAACGCGTGCAGCGGCTGGCCCGTCTCGAGCATCACGAGGTTCGTGAGGTCGACGAGCCGGCCGACGCTGCGCAGGCCGACGGCCTCGAGCCGGCGGCGCACCGCGTCGGGCGACGGGCCGTCGGCGACGCCCTCGAGGACGAGGCCGACGTAGCGCCGGCACGACGCCGGGTCGTCGATCGCCACGTCGAACGCGGGGCCCGTCGCGGCGGCCACGAGGGCCTCGGCGGCGGCCGTGGTCGGGGCACGCAAGGCCCGGCCGAAGACGGCGGCGCACTCGCGCGCGACGCCGAGGTGGCCCCACAGGTCGGGCCGGTTCGTGATGCCGGTGTTGTTCGCCGACGCCGCCGTCGGCGCCGCCGAGGGCCTCGGCGGCCGGCCGGCCCACGGGGCCCTCGGGCAGCACGATGATCCCGTCGTGCGCCGTGCCGAGCCCGAGCTCGTCCTCGGCGCAGATCATGCCCTCGCTCTCGACGCCGCGGATCTTGGCCTTCTTGAGCGTGAGGCCGTTCGGCAGCGTGGTCCCGACGCGCGCGAAGCAGACCGTCTGGCCCTTCGCGACGTTGGGCGCGCCGCACACGACCTGCAGCGGCGCCGCGGCGCCGTGGTCCACGGTGCAGAGGCGCAGCCGGTCGGCGTTCGGGTGCGGGACCACGTCGAGCACCCGCGCGGTCACGACGCCGTCGAGGGCGCCGAGGCGCTCGACGCCCTCGACGTCCGCCGTGCGGAGCGGGAGCAGCCGCGCGGCCTCGTCGGGCGCGACGCCCGCGAGGTCGGCGAGCTCGCACAACCATCGCCAGGAGACCTTCATCCGTGGAGCCCTCCCGCGAACTGCGCCAGGAACCGGACGTCGCCGGCCGCGAAGTGCCGGATGTCGTCGATCGCGTGCCGCATCATGCAGAGGCGGTCGACGCCGAGGCCGAACGCGAACCCCGACCAGCGCGCGGGGTCGATGCCCCCCGCCTTGAGCACGTTCGGGTGGATGAGGCCGCAGCCGAGCAGCTCGACCCAGCCCGTGCGCTTGCACACGGGGCAGCCCGCGCCGCCGCAGACGAGGCAGCGGACGTCCATCTCGAAGCTCGGCTCGGTGAACGGGAAGAACGACGGGCGCAGGCGCACCTCGACGTCCTTGCGGAACACCTCGGACAGCAGCGTGCGCAGCGTGAACACGAGGTGCCCGACGTGGACGTCCTCGTCCACGAGGATCCCCTCGATCTGGTGGAACGTGTTCTCGTGCGACGCGTCGAGCGCCTCGTGCCGGAACACGCGCCCGATCGCGACCGCGCGGATCGGCGGCTTGCGCGTCTCCATGGCGCGGATCTGCACGGGCGACGTGTGGGTGCGCAGGAGCAGCCCGCCCTCGAGCCACGTCGTGTCCTGGTTGTCGCGCGCGGGGTGGTCGCGCGGGATGTTCAGGGCCTCGAAGTTGTGGCGCTCGTCCTCGACCCAGGGGCCGTCGAGCACCTCGAAGCCCATGGCGAGGCAGAGGTCCTCGAGCTCGCGCCGCATGGCCGCGAGCGGGTGCACGAGGCCGCGGGCGACGCGCGTCGTGGCCGCGGCCTGCGTGGCGTCGACCCACTCGGTGTCGGCGAGCGACGCCTCGCGCGCGGTGCGCAGCGTCTCGAGCCGCGCGGCGAGGAGGGCCTCGATGGCGCCCTTCGCCTCGTTGGCGGCCTTGCCGGCGGGGCCGCGCTCCGCGGGCGGCAGCGCGCCGATGCCGCGCAGGACGTCCTGCAGGCGGCCGCTCTTGCCGAGCCAGGCGAGCCGGAGCGCCTCGACGGCCTCCAGGGTCGTCGCGGCGCGGATCGCCTCCGCGGCCTCGTCGCGCAGCGCGGCGATGCGGGGATCGGCGGGTCGGTCGGACATGGTCGTGGCTCCTCCTCCCCCGGTTCGGGGGGCCCGCGGCGGGTGCGCCCGCGGCGGGCTGGCCCTGTCGAGGGCCGGGGAGTGACGACCCGCGGCCCTCGTCGTGGGCCGCGCGCTGGCCTACGCCAGGGCGGCCTGTGCCTTCGCGAACACGGCGTCGAACGCCTTCGGGTCCGCGATGGCGAGCTCGCTGAGCTGCTTGCGGTCGAGGTCGATCTTCGCCTTCTTGATCCCGTTCATGAACCGGCTGTACGAGAGCCCGCGCTCCTGCGCGGCCGCCGTCAGGCGGACGATCCACGTGCTGCGGAACGTGCGCTTCTTGAGCTTGCGGCCCTTGTAGGCGTACTGCAGGGCCTTGTGGAGGTTCTCCTTGAGAACCTTGTGCAGCCGGCTGTGGCCGCCCCAGTAGCCCTTCGCCGCCTTCCGGAGCCGCTTCTTCCTGCGGTTCTTCGCCGGACCGTTCGTGACGCGCGCCATCGGTCGAGTCTCCTACGGGGCCCCGCGGGCCGCCAAACACTTCCGCCGAGCGGGGCTCCCGCCGGCCGTCGGTCCGTTCGTCAGATCCCGCCGAGCATCCGCCGGTAGGTCACCGCCTGCCGACCCTGGATCGTCCCGCTCTTGCGGAGCTTGCGCTTGCGGCTCGCACGCTTGTGCGAGTTGAGGTGGCTGCCACCCGCCCGGTACCGCTTGACCTTGCCCTTCTTCGTGACGCGGAAGCGCTTCGCGATCGAGCGGTTCGACTTCATCTTCGGCATGGTGCGGGAACCCGGGGGGGAAAGGGTCCGAAGGTAGCCACTTTCACCCGCCCGTCAAGGAACCGGCCCCCCGCGCAGGCGCCCGGGGGTTCGCGCCCCGAAGCCCCTCCGCGGGCGACCGACCCGACGGCGGCGACGGATCCCCCCTCCGGGACGCGAGGCCCGGCGGCCGCCGGGCCTCGCGTGCCCACGAGCGCGACCGCGGTCCCGGGGTCGCCGCCGCCCCCACCCTCGCTGCGGCGGGGCCGACCGCGCCGCGAGCGCGCGATCGACCGGCGAGGCGCCGGGCGCGGGGGGGGCGCGACCGCGAGCGGCCGGCCCCTGCCTCGGTCCCGGGCGCCCGCGCGGCGCCGGCTACTTGTGCGTGAGGAGCATCGTCATGCGGCGCCCCTCGGTCCGGGGCGACTGCTCGACCTTCGCGATGTCCTCGAGCCGCTTCGCGACCTCGTTGCAGTGGGCGACGCCGATGTCCTGGTGCGCCATCTCGCGCCCGCGGAACATGATCATCACCTGCACCTTGTCGCCGCGCTCGAGGAACTCCCGCGCCTGCGCGACGCGGATGTCGGTCATGTGCGGGTCGGTCTTCGGACGCAGGCGGACGGTCTTCAGCTTCGTCTTGTGCTGCTTCTTCGTCGAGTCGTGCGCCTTCTTGTTCTGCTCGTACTTGTACTTGCCGAAGTCCATGATCTTGCAGACGGGCGGGCGGACGTTGGGCGCGACCTCCACGAGGTCGAGGCCCTTCTCCTGCGCCATCTGCAGCGCCTGCTCGGTCGGCACGACGCCGACCTGCTTCCCCTCTTCATCGACGAGGCGCACCTCACGGATGCGGATCCTCTCGTTGATCCGCGGACCGGCCGCGGGCGCCGGCATCGAACGATCGTCGGGACGGATGGTCAGAATCCTCCGAGTCGGCGGGACGGGTCGTCGGGGGCGGGCCCCGAGGCCCGGACCCTCCGTCACACGACGCCGCCGCGACGTGCGAGCCCCTCAAGATGCCACACCCGGGGCCCGGCGGGTACGACTCGATCCCCCGTTCCCCCGCGGCGTGCCGGGATCCGCCCGCCGAGGGGGTCGGAGACCCCGTCGGCCGGGTGGCCCGAAGCGCGCCGCAGGGGGGGACGGGCGACCGGGCGGGCCCCCGAGGGAAGCCGCGACGGCCCGGCCCCCCGGTCGGACGGCGCGGGACGGACGGAAGGACGGGGGAGGGAGCCGGGCCCCCTCCCCCGCGCCGATCACGTCCGCGCGGCGAGGCGCGCGCGGTACAGGTCGAGGAAGGCCTCGACCGTCATCGCGCCCTTGTCGTCGCCCGAGCGCTCGCGGACGGCGACCTGCCCGCCCGCGGCCTCGCGCTGCCCGACGACGAGCATGTAGGGGATCCGCTCGATCGTGGCCTGGCGGATCTTGGCCCCCACCTTGTCGCTCGACGCGTCGAGCTCGACGCGCACCCCGGCCGCGGCCAGCTTCGCGACGACGCCGCGGGCGTAGTCGTTCAGCGCCTCGGTGATCGGGAGCACGCGCGCCTGCACGGGCGCGAGCCACAGCGGGAACTTGCCCGCGTGGTGCTCGACGAGCACGGCGATCTGCCGCTCCATCGAGCCCAGGATCGCGCGGTGCAGCATGACGGGGACGTGTTTGTTCCCGTCGCGGCCGGTGTACTCGAGCCCGAACCGCTCGGGCATCGAGAAGTCCACCTGGATCGTGCCGCACTGCCAGGTGCGGCCGATGCAGTCCGTGACGTGGAACTCGATCTTGGGCCCGTAGAAGGCGCCCTCGCCCGCGGCGATCTCGTGGTCGAGGCCCTGCGCGACGAGCCCGTCGATCAGCGCCTTCTCGGCCTTGTCCCAGTTGGACTCGAGGCCCATGCGCTGCGCGGGACGCGTCGCGACCTTCACCTTCACGCCCGCCATGTCGTAGCCGATGGCCGGGTAGACGACCTTCACGAGGTCGATCATGTCGGCGATCTCGGCCCCCATCTGGTCGGGGTCGCAGAAGATGTGGGCGTCGTCCTGGGTGAACGTGCGGACGCGCATGGCCCCGTGCAGCACGCCGGAGAGCTCGTGGCGGTAGACCCGCCCGAACTCGGCGAGGCGCAGCGGCAGCTCCTTGTACGACTTCGGGGTGGTCCCGAAGACGAGGCAGCAGCCGGGGCAGTTCATGGGCTTGACGGCGTAGGAACGCTCGTCGACCTCCATGAAGTACATGTTGTCCTTGTAGTGGTCCCAGTGGCCGGACTTCTTCCACAGCTCGTCGGACAGCACCATGGGCGTGCTGACCTCGCCGTAGCCGCGGCGCGCGAGCTCGCCGCGGACGAACTCCACCAGCGTGTTCCACAGGACCATGCCCTTCGGGTGCCAGAACACGGCGCCCGGGGCCTCCTCGTGCCACGAGAAGAGGTCCATCTCCCGCCCGATGCGGCGGTGGTCGCGGAGCTTCGCCTCCTCGAGGCGCTTCACGTGCGCGTCGAGGTCCTCCTGGGTGAAGAACGCGGTGCCGCGGACCCGCTGCATCGGGACGCCGTTGACGTCGCCGCGCCAGTGGGTGCCGCTGACCGAGAGGAGCTTCACCGCGCCGATCCACGACGTGTCGGGGACGTGGGGTCCCTCGCACATGTCGGTGAAGGCGCCGGAGTCGTAGAACGAGATCGCGTCCTCCGGGATCTCGTCGACGTGCGGGAGCTTCAGCGCGTACCCGATGCGCTCGAGGCGCGCCTTGGCGGCGCCCTTGTCGCACTCGGTGCGCGCGTACGGCCGCTTCTCGGCCGCGATCTCCCGCATGCGCGCCTCGATCCGCGGGAGGTCGGCCTCCTGGAACGGCTGGGGCGGCTTGAAGTCGTAGTAGAAGCCGTCCTCGGTGGCGGGGCCGAAGCCGAGGTCGGTGCCGGGGAACAGGTCGAGGACGGCCATGGCGAGGAGGTGCGCGGCCGAGTGGCGCAGCACCTCGAGCGACTCGGCGTCCTGCCGGCGCAGGATCCGGAACTTGCCCCCGTGGGGCAGCGGCCGGCCGAGGTCGTACACCTCGCCGTCGAGGACGCCGGCGACGGCGGCCTTCGCGAGCCCGGGTCCGATGGCCTTCGCGACGTCGCCCGTCGTCGTCCCGACCGGGACCTTGCGAACGGTGCCGTCGGGGAGGACGAGGTCGAGGAGCGAGGACATGGGTGGGGATCTCCACCACCCCGGCGTCGCCGGGGCGGACACGGACGTCGAAAACGAAATGCCCCCGCACCGTGCGGGGGCGAGGTCAGGATACCCGGGGGACGCCGGAACGGGACGCGAGGCCCGGGGCGTCCCGAGCCCCCGGGGCCGGCCGGTGCGACGATCCCGTCGATGGAACGGCTCCCCCACCCCGACGGCGGCGGCCTCGCGGCCGACGTGGACCGGCGCGACCCCGCGCGCTGGTGGGTCGTCCTCCACGGCTTCGGCAGCGTGCGCGGCGGGGCCAAGGCCACGGCGCTGCGGGCCGCGGCCGCGCACGCGGGCGCGTCGTTCCTCGCGTTCGACGCGCGCGGCCACGGAGCGTCCTCCGGCTCGATCGAGGACCTGACGCTGTCGCACCTCGTCCGCGACCTCGACGTCGCGGTCGACGCGGTCGTGCCCGCCGGCGCCGACCTCGTCGCCGTCGGCTCGAGCCTCGGCGGGCTCGCGACCGCCTGGTGGACCGTCGAGCGGCCGGGGCGCGCGCGCGCGGCGGTGCTCGTCGCGCCGGCGTTCGGCTTCGTCGAGCGGTTCCTCGCCGACGTCGGGCCGGAGGCCGCGGCGGCGTGGGCGCGCACCGGCCGCCTCACGTACCGCAACGAGTGGATGACGGTCCCGCTGCGCCACGAGCTCGTCGTGGACGCGGCCGCGCGGTCCGACGCGCGGCTCGCGGCCCGCTACGCGACCGACACGCTGATCGTGCACGGGGCGCGCGACGAGCGCGTCCCGTGGCGCGTCAGCGCCGACTTCGTCGCCGCGTGCCCGCACCGGCCGCTCGACCTGCACCTCCTCGGCGACGGCGACCACCGGCTGACGACGCGCCTCGCCGACCTCGCGCACCTCGTCGCGACCGTCGCGCGCGACGGCGTCCGCCGCGCGCGATCTCTTCACAGCCCTTGACCCGCGGCCCGCTCCGGCCTCGACGGCCCGCGAAGGGCGCGCGCGGCGGGCCTCGGGGCGCGGTCGGGCGGCGACGGGACCGCCGCGGTCCACGGGCTGACGGAGGGCTCCGGTAGATTCGCGCCGCCCTCGCCCTTCCCCGGAGCCCCCATGGCCCTCGTGCAGATCGTCCTCGGCAGCGCCAGCGACCTCGACGCGGTGCACGGCGCCGGGATGGTGGACACCCTCGCCGCCGTCGGCGTCTCCGCGTCGGTGTCGGTGTGCAGCGCGCACCGCAACCTCGACGAGCTGGGCCGCTTCGTGGCGCGCACGCTCGCCGCGGGGACGAAGGTGTACGTGGGCGTCGCCGGCCTCGCGGCGGCGCTGCCCGGCGCGCTCGCGGGCCTCACGAACATGGCCGTGCCGGTGATCGGCGTGCCGATGGACGAGCACGGCATCGACTCGTGCGTCTACATGCCGCCGGGCGTGCCCGTGCTGACGGCCGGCGTCGGCAAGGTGGGCCTCAAGCAGGCCGCGCTCGCGGCGGCGCAGGTGCTGGCCGTCGGCGACGCGACGGTGGCGACGCGGCTGCGCGCGCACCTCGACCGCACCGCGAAGGCGCCTCTGTTCGACGTCCCGGCGCCGCCGAGGGCGTGACGGCGCGGGCCCCGCGGCCCGGCGGCCCGGCGCTCGGGCGGCCGGGCTCGCGACGGGCTACGGGGACGCGTGCTTGATGTGCAGGTCGCGGAGCTGCTTGTCGTCGACGCCGGCGGGCGCGCGGGTGAGCAGGCAACGGGCCTGGGCGGTCTTCGGGAACGCGATGACCTCCTGGATCGCCTCCTCGCCGAGCATGAGCATCACGAGGCGGTCCACGCCGAGCGCGATGCCGCCGTGGGGCGGCGCGCCGTAGCGCAGCGCGTCGACGAACCAGCCGAAGCGGCGCGCGACGTCGTCGGGCGTGATCCCGAGCAGCGCGAACAGGGCGGCCTGGCGCTCGCTGCGGTGGATGCGGATGCTGCCGCCGCCGGCCTCGTAGCCGTCGATGACGAGGTCGTACGCGCGGGCGCGCAGGCCCGCGATCGCGGCCTTGTCCCAGCCCGGGTCGGTCGGCGCGAGACGGCAGAGGCGCTCGATCGTCGGCCAGTCGGCGTCGCGCGCGGTCGTGAACGGGTGGTGGCACGCGTCGAAGCGGCCCTCCTCGTCGTTCCACTCCACGAGCGGGAAGTCGGTGATCCACGCGACGGCGGTGCGCTGCTTGTCGATCAGGCCGAGGCGCTCGGCGCACGGCTTGCGCAGGTGGCCGAGGACCTTCTTGACGCCGGCGTACGCGCCCGCGCCGAAGAGGACGACGTCGCCCTCCTTCGCGTGGGCCTTCGCGAGGAGCGCCTTGCCCGGGTCGCCCGCGAGGAACTTCGACACGGAGCCCGACACGCCGTCGGCCCCCCACTTCGCCCACGCGAGGCCCTTGGCGCCGACGGCCTTCGCCTCGGCCTCCCAGCCGTCGATGTCCTTGCGCGAGACCGTCGCGGCCGCGCCCGGCAGGCGCAGCGCGTTGACGACGCCGCCGGCGGCGACCGCGTCGGCGAAGACGCGGAAGCCGAGGGCCGCGGCCTCGGCGGACACGTCGACGATCTCGAGCGGGTTGCGCAGGTCGGGCTTGTCGCTGCCGAAGCGCGCCATCACGTCGTCGTAGCGCAGGCGCGGGAACGCCGCGGGCAGGTCGTGGCCGCGGTAGCGCTTCACGAGCGCGCGGATCGCGGGCTCGATGAGGGCGTACACGTCCTCCTCGCCGACGAACGAGCCCTCGATGTCGACCTGGCTGAACTCGGGCTGGCGGTCGGCGCGATTGTCCTCGTCGCGGAGGCAGCGCGCGATCTGGTAGTAACGGTCGAAGCCCGAGACCATCAGCAGCTGCTTGAAGAGCTGGGGCGACTGCGGCAGCGCGTAGAACGTGCCCGCGTGGAGGCGGCTCGGCACGAGGAAGTCGCGCGAGCCCTCGGGCGTGCTCCGCGTGAGCAGCGGCGTCTCGACCTCGAGGAAGCCCTGCTCCTCGAGGTGCCGGCGGAAGAACGACACGATGTGCGCGCGCTCGACGAGCATCCGCGTCATGCGCGGCCGGCGCAGGTCCATGAAGCGGTACTCGAGCCGCAGGTCGACGTTGGCCTCGGTGCGGTCCGTGGGCCAGAACGGCGGCACGGGCGACTCCGACAGCACCTCGACGCCGTCGGCCTCGACCTCGACCGCGCCCGTCGGGAGGTGGGCGTTCGTCGCCTCGGGCGGGCGCGCGATCACGGTGCCGGTGACGCGGACGCACCACTCGGGCTTCAGGGCCGAGACGGCCTCGAGGAGCCGCGGGTCGCGGTCGCCGCTGCAGGTCACCTGGGTCACGCCGTGGCGGTCGCGCAGGTCGACGAAGGCGACGCCGCCCTGGGCGCGCTTCGAGTTCACCCACCCGCACAGCGTGACGCGGGCCCCGACGTCGGTCGCGCGCAGCGCGCCGCAGGTGTGGGAACGGAGGACGGTCTTCATGGTCGCGGGCTCCGGTCGTTGCCCCGGAGTCTAGCCGGGGGACGTCGCGGTCCCGGGGTGTGGACGGAGGGCTCGGCGCCCCCGATCCGCGCCCCGCGGGCTTTCCACGGCGTCCCCCCCACGCGAGGATGCCCGCATGCCCGCCGCGGACCCCGACGCCGCGCTCGCCGACCATGCCCGCTTCGCCCGGCGGCTCGCCGGTGCGCTGCTGCGCGACGACACCGACGCGGACGACGCCGCGCAGGACGCGCTCGTGGCCACGGTGACGCGAGGCCCGGTGGACGACGGGGCGCGACGATCGTGGCTCGCGCGCGTCGTCCGCAACGCCGCCGCGCGGCTGCGCCGGGGCGAGGGCCGTCGCGCCCGCCGCGAGACCGTCGCCGCCGCGCGGGCCCCGCGTGCGTTCCCCTCGGCCGCCGACCTGGCCGAGCGCGCGGAGGTCTACGCGGCGCTCGCGGCGGCGCTCGCGCGCCTGCCCGAGGCCTCCCGCACCGCCGTGATGCTGCGCCACGACGCGGGCCTGCCGCCGCGCGAGATCGCCGCGCGCCTCGGCGTCCCGGTCGAGACCGTGAAGAGCCGCCTGCGCCGCGGCCTGGACGAGCTGCGCGTGCTCCTCGACGCGGACCCGCGCACGCGGGGCGACGCGCGGCGCGCCTACGCGCTCCTCCTCGCGGGCCCCGCGGCCGACGCGTGGCCGGCGGGGTCGCCCGCGACCGCGGGACCGCCGACGGCGGGCCCCGCGGTCGCGTGGGCGCTCGCGGGCGTCGCCGTGCTCGTCGCCGGCGGGATCGCGTGGCGGGCGTCCCGCGCCGCGGACAGGCCGGCCCCCGCCGAGACCGCCGACGCGGGCGCCGGGCCCCTGGCGCCGCGGGGCGACGCCGCGCCGCCGGGCGTCGTCGCCGCGCCGGGCCCGTCCCTCGCGGGGGCCGCAACGCGATCGCCGAGCGGCCCCCGCGGCGAGGCGCCCGCGGCCCGCGCGGCGCGGACGGGCCGGCCGCCGAGACCCCGGCCGATCCACGCCTCGGCGACGACCTCGCGGACCGCCCCCTGCAGGCCGCCGCGGTGGCCGTCGCGTACCCCGTCGTCGACGTCGCGGCGTTCCTCGGTGGCGCCCCCGCGGCCCGGGCCGCCCTCCGCCTCGAGTGTTTCGACGCGGCCACCGACGCGGCGCTCACCGAACGGCGCCTCCCGCTCGACGGCGACGGCGTGGGCCGGTTCGCGTCGCTCCCCGACGGGACCTACCGCCTGTGGCTCGACGGCCCGGGCGAGGCGAAGCGGTGGTGGCCGTTCGTCCACGCCGGGCGCGACGACGCCGACACGCGGCGGCGGCTCGTCTTCGCGATCGGGACCGCGTCGATCACCGGCCGCGTGTTCGGGCGCGACGGGCGCCCGGCGGTCGGCATCGAGGTCGGGATCCGCATCGAGCGCGAGGGCGTGACGGACACGCTCGTCGAGACGCACGCCTCGCCCGACGGTCGTTATCTCCTCGACCACCTCCCGCCGGGCCGTGGCGTGTTGTTCGCGCAGGTCGGCGGCGCGGGCAACGGCGCCGACGAACACCTGCGCAACCTCGACGTCGCGGACGGCGCGGCCCTGACCGTGGACCTCGGCTCGGAGGTCGCCGACCCGCTGTGGACCGGCGGCCTCGTCTGGGCGAGCGGCGCCCCCGTCCGCGGGCCGGGCTCGCTGCACGCCGGGTTCGACCCGGGGCGCGGCGGGCAGATCGTCGTGCCGTTCGGGGCGGACGGCCGCTTCGCCCACCGCCTGGCCGAGGGCCCGCACCACTTCGACGTGCGCCGCCCCGCGATGCCCGCCGCCGACGGCGAACCCGCGCGCGCGCCGCTCACCGGCCCGCGCGTGGGCGTCACGGTCACCGCCGACGGAGGGCCCGCGCGGGTCGTGGTGCCCGGCGTGTGCGTGCGCGGGACCGTCGTCGCGGGCGACGCCGACGTGCGCGTCGAAGGGACGCTGGTCCTCGCGCGCGAGGCGCTCGCCGCGCCCACCACCGAGCCCCGCGACGCGCCTCCGCCGGTCGTCGCCGTCGTCGGCGCGGACGGTCGGTTCGTGCTCGAGGGCGTGCCGCAGGGCCGGTGGTCGCTGCGACGCACGGACGACGCGACCGAGATCGTGGGCGACGACGGCCGGCCGGTCGTGCTCGAGGTCGCATCCGACCGCGACGCGGACGCCGTGCGGCTCGTGGTGCGCGCCGCCCGACCGCGCTGAACGGCGGCCCCGGCACGCGGGACCGCGAGCGCGCGGGCCTCGCGGTCCCGGACCCCCGAGTGCCCCCGCCGGACGAGCCGGGCGGGGTCAGAGCACGTAGCGCGCGAGGTCCTCGTCGGCGAGGAGCGCGGCCGTGCGCCGGCGGACGAACGCGGCGTCGACGACGACCTCGGTGCCGGCGAGCGACGGCGCGTCGAACGCGATCTCCTCGACCGTGCGCTCGAGCACCGTCGCGAGCCGCCGCGCGCCGATGTTCTCGTGCGCGGCGTTGGCGGCCGCGGCGACGCGGGCGAGCTCGCGGACGCCGTCGGGCGTGAAGGTGAGGCGCACGTCCTCGGCGCCGAGGAGCGCGGCGTACTGCTTCACGAGCGCGTTCCTCGGCTCCTCGAGGATGCGGACGAAGTCGGCCTCCGTGAGCGGCTCGAGCTGCACGCGGATCGGGAAGCGGCCCTGGAGCTCGGGCATCAGGTCGGACGGCTTGCTCACGTGGAACGCGCCGGCGGCGATGAAGAGGACGTGCTCGGTGCGCACGGGCCCGTGGCGCGTCGCGACGGTCGTGCCCTCGACCAGCGGCAGGAGGTCGCGCTGGACGCCCTCGCGCGAGACGTCGGCGCCGCCCGCGGTCCGGCGGCCCGCGACCTTGTCGATCTCGTCGAGGAAGACGATCCCGGTCTGCTCGGCGCGGCGGACGGCCTCGGCGGCGACGGCGTCGCGGTCGAGGAGCTTGTCGGCCTCCTGGCCGACGAGCACGTTCAGCGCCTCGGGGACCTTCATGCGGCGCGTCTTCTTGCGCCCCGAGCCCATCTTCTCGAGGAGGGAGGAGAGGTCGAGGCCCGCGGCCTCGAGGCCCGGCGCGCCGAAGACGTTGCCGAGGGCCTGACCGCCCTCCTCGACCTGCACGTCCACGTCGCGGTCGTCGAGCGCGCCCGCCCGGAGCCGCTCGCGCAGGCGCGCGCGCGTGGCCGCGCCGTCGGGCGCGGCGGCGGCCGTCGGCGCGGCGGCGCGCGCGAAGCCGAACGGGTCGAGCGACGGGTCGGTGGGCCGGCTGCCGGGCAGGAGCGCGTCGAGCACGCGCTCCTCGGCGGCGTCGCGGGCCTTCGCCTCGACGGCGACGCGCGACTCGGCGCGCACGAGGGCCATGGAGGCCTCGACGAGGTCGCGGACGATGGACTCGACGTCGCGGCCGACGTAGCCGACCTCGGTGTACTTCGTGGCCTCGACCTTCACGAACGGCGCGCGGATGAGCCCGGCGATGCGGCGCGCGATCTCGGTCTTGCCGACGCCCGTGGGCCCGACGAGCAGGATGTTCTTCGGCGTCACCTCCTCGCGGAGGTCGGCGGCGAGGCGCATCCGCCGCCAGCGGTTGCGGATCGCCACGGCGACGGCGCGCTTCGCCGCCGCCTGCCCGACGACCCAGCGGTCGAGCTCCGCGACGATGCGGGCCGGGGTCAGGTCGTCGACGGACGGGGCGGTCACTTCGCGACCTCCAGCAGGGTGAGGCGGCCGTTCGTGTAGAGGTCGAGCTCGGACGCGATGCCGAGGGAGGCCTCGACGATCGCGCGGGGCGCGAGGTTCGTGTGGCGCAGCAGCGCGCGGGCGGCCGCGCACGCGACGGCGCCGCCGCTGCCGGCCGCGAGCACGCCGTCGTCGGGCGTGACGACGTCGCCGTTGCCGGACACGAGGAGGACCGTGGTCGCGTCCGCGAGGACGAGCACGGCCTCGAGGCGGCGGAGCGCGCGGTCGGTCCGCCACTCCTTCGCGAGCTCGACGGCGGCCTTGAGCAGCTGGCCGCCGGCCGCCTCGAGCTTGCCCTCGAACCGGTCGAGCAGGGCGAGCGCGTCCGCGGCGCCGCCGGCGAAGCCCGCGAGGACCCGGCCTTCGCGGAGGGCCCGGACCTTCACGGCGCCGTGCTTCTGGACCTGGGTCCCGAGGGTCACCTGTCCGTCGCCGCCGAGCACCGAGCGCCCGTCGCGGGTCACTGCCAGGATCGTCGTCACGCGGGGGCTCCGGGCCGGGGTCGAGGGACCGCGGGGCCCGCACGCTACGGGTCCCGGGGGCAGCGTCAAGACGCCCGGGGGTCCGCCCCCCGCTGGTCGGCCGCCGGGCCTCCCGTACCCTGCCCGGATTCCCCCCCACCCACCCCCGGAGCCACGCTCCGATGGAGACACGACCTTGACCCCGATGGAGACCACCCTCGTCCTCGTGAAGCCCGACGGCGTGATGCGCGGGCTCGTCGGCGAGATCGTCGGCCGCTTCGAGAAGAAGGGCCTGCAGATCGCCGGGATGAAGCTCGCCCGCCTCTCGAAGGACCTGCTCGAGCGCCACTACGCCGACCACAAGGCGAAGTCGTTCTTCGCCGGCCTCGTCGCGTTCATGCAGTCGGGCCCGGTCGTCGTCCTCGCGCTGCGCGGCCTCAACGCGATCACCGTCGTGCGCGGCATGATGGGCAAGACGTTCGGCAAGGACGCCGCCCCGGGCACGATCCGCGGCGACCTCGCGATCTCGTCCTCGTTCAACCTCGTCCACGGCAGCGACAGCCCCGAGGCCGCCGCCAAGGAGCTGGGCCTGTTCTTCGGTCCCGGCGAGGTCCTCGACTACACGCTCGGCAACCGCGACTGGATCTACGACGTCGCGGCCGAGCTGAAGTAGCCGGAAACCGCCCGACGCCCCCGGGGGACCGCTCCCCGGGGGTGACGGCGCGGTGACGGCGCCCCGGGATCGTCGTCGGACGTCGGTCGGAGACCCTGCATGCGCGCGCGCCCGCCGTTCCTCTCCCGTGCCTGTCTCGTCGCCGCGGTCGTCGCGGGCCCGGGCAGCCTGACGGGCTGCATCGGGCTGACCGAGCTCGACCAGCAGATCGAGAAGGGCCAGGAGAAGGAGGACGACAAGGCGCGCCTCGCGCACTTCGAGGACGCCGCCCAGACGTATTACGACGGCGGGAAGTACGCGCAGTCGATCGTGCAGTGGCGGAAGGTGCTCGAGCTCGACCCGAACCGCCCGAAGGCCAACTGGGGCCTCGCGAAGTCGCTCGCGATGACCGGCTCGCCCGCGAACCTGCGCGAGGCCGAGCAGATCTTCCTGAAGATCAAGGACTGGGACTGGAGCCACCCGACGCTCGGCGACCGCCGGCACGAGGTGCTCAAGGACTTCGCCGAGGTCTACGTCCAGCTCGCGGACTACTACGACCGCGACGTGCGCGCGCTGCAGGAGAAGCTCGAGCAGCCCAACGCCGACGGCCAGAAGATCCGGCAGCAGCTGCAGGAGCAGGTGCAGCGGCGCAACGAGCTCGTGTCGAAGGCGATCCCGCTGTACCAGGAGGTCCTCGCGCGGTCGCCCGACAACCCGTACGCGATCGGCGGGCTCGCGAAGGCCAACCTGATGGCCGGCAACGACCAGGCCGGCATCGCGTACGCCCGGCAGTACATCGACATCAGCGTGCGCAGCCAGCAGAGCTGGCAGCAGCAGCTCGAGACCATGCAGAAGGAGCGCGGCGCGGACCTCACCGAGGAGCAGCGCGCGTACTTCAAGGACCGCATCCGCGGCGCGCGCGAGAAGGAGCTGAAGCTCCGCCTCCTGCTCGCCTCCGTCCTGATGCGCAACAACGACTCGGTGGGCGCGGTGCGCGAGTACGACCGCGTCATCGAGCTCGACCCGGCGGTGCCGGCGTCGTACGTCGAGCGCGCCCAGGCGTACGCCCGCGGCCGCTCGTACCGCCTCGCCGTCGCGGACCTCGAGCACTACCTCAAGATCACGGACCCCGTGGCCCAGCGGCAGCCCCGCATCCGCGCCGCGGAGCTCCTCGAGAAGTACCGCGTGCTGGCCTCGGCGGAGGGCGATGCGGTCCCGACGACCGCGGCCCCCGGCGGACGTCCCGGGGGGTACCCGCCGCCGCCGCCGCCCCCGCCGGCCCCGCTCCCCCGGCAGCCCTGATCGAGGGGCGCGTCCCCCGGGGACGTTCGTACCCTTGGGTCGGGTCGGACCCGGAGCGGACATGTCCCGTCAACGCTCGGTCGGCGTTCGGTCGGCGCGCCCTCGCGCCGTGGCCGGGCTCGTGGTGTCGCTCGGGGTCGCCCTCGCCGGCCTCGCGACCCCCGCCCGCGCCGCGGAGGACGCGCCCGTGGCGCCCGTCGCGGGCGCGCCGGTCGAGCTCCCGCTCGTCGCCGGCTCGACGCTGAAGGGCGTCGTCGAGTCCACGGACGCGAACGAGGTCGTCCTGCTCGTCGGGCCCGGCGCGCGGCGCCGCGTCCCGTGGGTGCAGCTGGCCCCCCTCGGCGTGTTCCGCGTGAAGGCGGCGCTCACGAAGCCCGACGACGGCCCCGGGCGTCTGGCGCTCGCGGCGCTGGCCGGCGACCTCGGCCTCTTCGCCGAGGCGCGCGCGGAGTACGAGAAGGCCCTCGCCCTCGGCGCCATCGAGGGGAAGGCGTACCAGGACGCCGTCGCGGACGCGGAGCGTCGCGCGGTGGACGCGGGCATCGCGCGCGCCGAGCGCGCGGCCGACGCCGGCGACGTCGCGACGGCGCTCGAGGTCCTGCGCGGGCTGCAGCTCGACTTCGCGCACGCCCTCGACCCGAAGCGCGCGGCGGCGCTGCTCGCGACGCTCGAGGCGCGCATCGCGGCCCGCGACGCCGACCAGCGCAAGGCCAAGGACGACGCCGACCGGCTCGCGCTCGACGTGGACCGGCGCCGCGAGATCGTGACCCGGATGACCGAGGCCAAGAAGCAGCTCGGCCTCGGCGACCGGCACGCCGACGAGGCGCGCGAGATCATGCCGCGCGGGAACGTCACGAAGGTCGGGAAGGCCGCCGAGGCCGCGGACGACGCGTACGGCGCGGCCCGGCGCGAGCTGGGCCGCCTGCGCCGCATCGTGCGGAAGGACGAGAGCGAGCGCGACGCGGTGCTCGCCCTGCTGGCCGACCTCGACAAGCGCCAGTTCCGGCTGCTGTTCGACGCGGCGAAGTTCTACTGGAGCGCGCGCGTCTTCGCGCGGGCCGACGAGTGGGCGACGCGGGCGTCGTACCTCGACCCCGTGGACCCGTCGCTGATGGAGCTGCGCGACGAGATCCGCTCGCACCGGATCCGCTACCGGTTCAGCGACGTCACGAACGCCCGGCCGCGTTGACCCCGCGCGCGACGTAGCCCTCGACGAGCACGTCCACGCCGACGCGCCGGACGCGGACGCCGGTCAACGTCGGCGCCGTCGCGAGGTCGGTGAACGGCGTGCCCGCGAGGGCCGTCGGGGCGCCGTCGGCCCCGAGGAGCCGCGGCGTGAGGAGCGCCGCGACCTGGTCGACGACGCCGGCCGCGAGGAACGCGCCCGCGACGCGAGGCCCGCCCTCGAGGAGCAGGCGCCGCACGCCGCGCGCGTGGAGCGCGGCCAGCGCGCCCGCGGGCTCGAGGTGCCCGCCCGCGACCGGGACCTCGACGACCTCGACGCCGGGCCGGCGCGCGAGGGCGCGGGCCCGCGGCGACGTCGCGTCGCCGACGAGGAGGAGCACGGGACGGCCGGGGACCGGCTCGGCGACGAGGCGGCACCCGGGCGGCGTGCGGGCGTGCGTGTCGAACACGACGGCCGCCGGCTGCGCGCGGCCGTGCGGCGGCCCGCCGGGCCGGCGGCACGTGAGCCGCGGGTCGTCCACGAGCACGGTCCCCACCCCCACCGCCACGCCCTCGACGCGCCCGCGGATCTCGTGCAGCAGCGCCATGGACGCCGGGCTCGAGAGCGTGCCGCCGCGGCCCGCCGCCGGGGCCACGCGGCCGTCGAGGGAGGAGGCCCACTTCCAGAGGACCCACGGGCGCGCGAGCGCGAGGCCCGCGCGGAATGCGGTCAGCAGCTCGGCCGCGCCCTCGACCGGGACGGGGCCGGCGGACGCCACGCCCGCCCGCGCGAGCGCCCGCGCGGCCCGGCCGCCGTTGCGCGGGTCGGGGTCGCGGTGCGCCCAGACCACCCGCGCGACGCCGGCGGCGGCGAGGGCGTCGACGCACGGCGCGGTCTTCTTCCCGCGCGAGGTGCTCGAGCACGGCTCGAGGGAGACGTAGACCGTCGCGCCCCGGGCGCGCGGGCCCGCCGCGCGGAGGGCCTCGACCTCGGCGTGCGGCCCGCCGTAGGCGCGGTGCCAGCCCCGGCCGACGACGCGGCCCCCGCGCACGACGACCGCCCCGACCGGCGGGTTCGGCTCGACGCGGAACCGCCCGCGGGCCGCCAGCGCGACGGCCGCCGCGAGGAACGGACGTTCGTCGGCGGCGCGGGTCAGCGGCGGGTCGTCCAGGCCCGCGCGGCGGGCTCCACCGCGACGGGCGTGCCGCGCAGCGAGTGCGCGGTCGCGTCGTCGATGCGCACCCGCGCGAGGCGGCCCGCGTGCTCCGGGGCCGTGCGCACGTGGACGATGCGGTTGCCCGGCGTCCGGCCGGTCAGGCGCGTCGGGTCGGTCTTGCTCGGCGCGTCGAGGAGCACCTCGACCTCGCGGCCCACGAGGGCGTCGTTCGCCGCCTGCGCGATGCGGTCCTGCGCCTCGAGCAGCACGAGGTTGCGCGCCTTCTTCGTCTCCTCGGGGACGTCGTCCTCGAGGGTGCGGGCGGCGAGCGTGTTCGGCCGGACGCTGTACTTGAAGACGTACGCCTGCACGGGGCGCACGTCCTCGAGGAGGCGGAGCGTCGCGGCGAACTCCTCGTCGGTCTCGCCCGGGAAGCCGACGATGAAGTCCGACGTGATCTCGACGCCGGGGACGTGGCGGCGCGCCCAGCCGACGACCTCGCGGTACTCGTCGCCGGTGTACGTCCGCTTCATGCGGCGGAGCACGGTGTCGGCGCCGGACTGCGCGGGGATGTGGAGCCACGGCATGACCTTCGGCACCGCGCCGAAGCGGCGCATCATGTCCTCGGTCATGTCGAACGGGTTGCTCGTGAGGAACCGCAGGCGGTCGAGCCCCTCGAGCGCGGCCGCGCGCTCGAGGAGCGCGCACAGGCCGCCCTCGTCGGGACGGTCCTTCCCGTAGGTGTTGATGTTCTGGCCGAGGAACGTGATCTCGCGCACGCCGTCGGCGACGAGGCGCTCCACCTCGCGGAGCACGTCGTCGATCGGGCGGGAGACCTCGCGGCCGCGGGTGAACGGCACGATGCAGTAGGTGCAGACGTGGTCGCACCCGCGCATGACCGTCACGAACGCGCGGTGGTGGTGCTCGCGGACCGAGATCTCGCGGTCGGCGTCGGGCAGGTGCTCCGGCGCGGGCCGGCGGTCGGTGCGGAGGATGCGGCCGCCGCGGCGCTCGAGGTCGTCGAGGTCCTCGACGACGTGGCGGAAGCTGCTCGTGCCGAGGACGAGGTCGACGAACGGCGCGCGCCGCGAGATCTCGCCCTTCACCCGCTGCGCCATGCACCCGAGGACGCCGATGCGCAGCGAGGGCCGCGCGGCCTTGAGCGGGCGGTAGGTGCCGAGCAGGCTCCAGACCTTGTCCTCGGCGTGCTCGCGGACCGAGCACGTGTTCACGAGGATCACGTCGGCGTCGGCCGCGTCGTCGGTGCGCGCGTACCCGCGCCGCGCGAGGTCGCCGAGCACCAGCTCGGCGTCGAGCTCGTTCATCTGGCAGCCGAAGTTGACGAGGTGGACCCGGCGGCCCGGCCGGGGCGCGGCGACGTCGGTCGGGGCGGGGGCGGGCGGGACGCTCACGGGGCCCATGAAACGCCGGGGGGCAGGGGGCGCAAGGGCGGACCGGTCAGAAACCCGCGGCGGGCGCCGCCGGCTCGGGCGGCAGCTCGCGCAGGAGGCGCCGGGCCTCCGCGGCGCACGCGACGGCGCGGCGGTCGCGGGCCCGGCGGGCGCCCCGCGACGGACGCTCGAGGTCGGCCGCCCGGGTCAGCGCGCGCCGGGCCTCGCGTTCGAACCCCGACGCGAGGAACGAGCGGCCCACCTCGAGGAAGCCCTCGGCGGCGCCGCCGGAGGGGTACATGCGCGCGTAGAGGCCCGCGAGCCCGCCCTCCTCGAACGCGCCGCGCGTGAGGCGCTCGCCGAAGAGGTAGGCGCTGCGGATCAGCACGCGGTCCCTCCCCCACGACGGCAGCACCTCCTCGATGAGGCGCAGCCCGTCGGCGAACAGCTTGCGGATGCGGCGGAGGCGCGTCGGGTAGTAGCCGCTCACCTCCTCGAACATCTGCGCGTACCGGCGACGGTCCGAGAGGTCGCGGAACCGGACGACGGACAGGTGCTCCTCGAGCAGGATCGAGAGCTCGTGGAACGCGTGGCTCGCGACGGTGTCGAGGGGGTCCACCGCGCCCTGGTCGCGGAACAGCGCGTGGGCGGTCGAGCGGAGCGCCGCGAACCGCACGTCGCGGAGGTGCTGGAGGCGTCCCGGGTGGAAGAGGGCCGCGAGGTCGGCCGCGGGCAGCGAGAGGTCGTCGCGGTGGACGCCCGCCTCGCGCGCGAACCGCAGGACGCGCGCCTCGTACCGCGCGAACACCGCCAGGAACGACCGCCGGCTCGCAAAGAACGCGACGAGGAAGTCCCAGGCGCGGGCGCCGTCGACGGCCGGGGGCGGAGCGGGAGCGTCGGAGGTCATCGGCGTCGCCCCGCGGGCACGGCGCCCGGGTCGGGCGCGCGGACGTGGTCGGGGCCGGGCGGCCCGCCCGCGCGACCGGGCGCGGAGCGGGACCGGAGGGACGCGGCCGGCAGCGCGCGCGCCGGCGCCACGGGCCTCGCGTCAGGCCTTCGCGGCCGCGGCCTTCGCCGCCTTCTTGGCCTTCTTCGCCTCCGCCGAGCCCTCGGCGGGCGCCTCGGGGGCCGCGACCGGCTTGTCGACGAGCTCGAAGATCACGCGGGGGGCGTTGTCGCCCACCTGGTTCTTCCAGTCGCGGACGATGCGGGTGTAGCCGCCGGGGCGGTTCGAGCGCGGCGCGATCTCCGTCAGCAGGCGGCGCAGGGCCACCTTGTCGGGGATGTCGCGGGCGATCGTGCGGACCTGGTGGAGCCACGCGCCCTTGTCCTTCGCGTCGCGGGCGACGACCGCCTTGCGGGCGCGGGTGATCAGGCGCTCGACGAACCCGCGGACGGCCTTCGCCTTCGCGGGGGTCGTGACGATCCGGTCGTGCAGGAAGAGGCTGCGGGCCAGGTTCCGCCGCAGGGCGAGGCGGTGCTGGGAGTCGACGTTGAGGGGCTTGCCGGCGACCAGGTGACGCATGACGGACCTTCCTGTGCCGGACGCTGTCCCGGCCGCGACGAATCGAGAACGGCCTCGGAGGAGGCCCTACGCTTCCTCGCCCCGCGAGGGGCTACTTGGACCCCAGGACGGACGCGACGTCCATCCCGAACGACAGCTCCATCGCCTGCAGCTTCTTCTCGACCTCCTTGATGGAGGTGCGACCGAAGTTCTTCAGCTTGAGCAGCTGCTCCTCCGTCCGGCCGACGAGCTCGCCGACCGTCTGGATGCCCTCCGCCTCGAGGGCGTTGCCCGCGCGGACGGAGAGGTCGAGCGACGAGACCGGCAGGGCGAGCTTGCGACGGAGGTCGTCCGTGCCCTCGCCGCCCGCGGCCGGGGCGCTCACGGCCGACGGGGCCGCGACCGACGGGGCCGCGCCCGGCGTGCCGAGCTCCTTGCCGACGTCGAAGAAGTGGATGAACGGGTTGAGGTGCTTGCGGTAGATCTTGCCGGCCTCGACCAGCGCCATCTCCGGCGTCACCGTGCCGTCCGTCCAGAGCTCGATGACCAGGCGGTCGTAGTTGGTCATCTTGCCGACGCGCGTGTTCTCGGTGCGGTACCGGACGCGCTGGACGGGGGAGAAGATCGCGTCGAGCGGGATCTGGCCGATCTCGTGCTCCTCGCGGGCGTTCTCCTCCTGCGTGACGTAGCCGCGGCCCTTCTTGACCTCGATCTCGGCCTCGAAGGTGCGGTCGCTCGTGAGGGTCGCGATCACGAGGTCCTTGTTCACGACCTCGCAGTCGCTGCCGCACTTCACGTCGGCGCCGGTGACCTGGCCCGGGCCCTTCTTCTCGATCGTGAGCACCTTCGGCTCGTCCGAGTGGAAGCGGATCCGCAGGCGCTTCAGCGAGAGGACGACGTCGGTGACGTCTTCCTTCATGCCGTCGAGGCTGCTGAACTCGTGCTTCACGCCCTGGATCTTCACGGACGTGACCGCGGTCCCCTCGATCGACGACAGGAGGACGCGCCGGAGGCCGTTGCCCACGGTCACGCCGAACCCGCGCTCGAAGGGCTCCGCCACGAACTTCGCGTACGTGTCGGTGCGGGTCGCCGGGTCGGCGACCACCTTCGTCGGGAGCTCCAGATTCCGCCAGCGGATCCGCATCGGTACCTCCGTGTCTCTCGAGTCGTCGGCTCCGGTGGACGTACCGGAGGAGACAGGCCCGCGCCCGTCGCGTCGCCGGGGACCGCCGGAGGCGCCGCGATCCTCGCGGCGTCCCCGGCGATCCCCCCTCACCGCTAGAGCGAGCAGAACTCCACGATCAGCTGTTCGTTGACTTCCAGGGGCACGTCCCGCCGCGTCGGCAGGCCCGTGACCTTCCCCTCGAGCGCCGCGTCGTCGCGGGTGAGCCAGGCGGGGACGTGGCGGGCGCGCTCCTCGAACGAGCGCTTCACCGCGGCCTTCGCCGACTCCCGCTTGCCCGGCGTCACGACGTCGCCGACGGACACGAGGGCCGACGGGATGTCCATGCGCTTGCCGTTCAGGTTCACGTTGCCGTGGGCGATCATCTGCCGCGCGGTGGCGCGCGACGAGGCGAGGCCCAGCAGGTACGCGACGTTGTCGAGCCGGCGCTCGAGCAGGACGAGCAGCGTCTCGCCCGTGTTGCCGTCGCGGCGGGCCGCCTCGCGGAACACGCGCTGGAACTGCCGCTCGGTGAGGCCGTAGTAGCGCTTCACCTTCTGCTTCTCGCGGAGCTTCATGCCGTAGTCGGTGTGCTTCATCCGCCGGAACTCGTGCATCCCGGGGACCTTCTCGCGCTTCTTCACCGCGCACTTGACCGTGTCGCAGCGGTCGCCCTTGAGGAAGAGCTGCACGCCTTCGCGGCGGCAGAGGCGGCACTTCGGACCGATAGACCGAGCCATGTGAGGTACGGAACTCCTGTTGCGGCGGGCGCCGGGACGGCCACGGGGGCCGGTCCCGACCGGAGGGAACGGTGGGACGGGCTAGACGCGGCGGCGCTTGCGGGGACGGCAGCCGTTGTGCGGCAGCGGCGTGACGTCCTCGATGGCGCGGATCTTGAGGCCACGGGCCTGGAGGCTCCGGATCGCGGACTCGCGACCGGTGCCCGGACCCTTCACTCGGACGTCCACCTCGCGGACCCCCATCTTGAGGGCCTTCTCGGCGGCGCGCTCCGCGGCGCGCTGCGCCGCGAACGGGGTGGACTTACGCGACCCCTTGAACCCGATCGTCCCGGCGGAGTCCCAGCAGAGGGTCTCCCCGTTGGGGTCGGTGAACGTGACGATCGTGTTGTTGAACGAAGCCTGCACGTGCACCACGGCTCGCGGCACGTTCCGACGAATCTTCTTCTTGCCCGCCATGCGGCCTCCTGCCCGACGGGATCCCGGGCGCCTCGAGGGATCTCGAGGGGCCCGTCGGATTCGACGGGGGGGTCGTTGAGGAAACCTTGAGGGTAGCGGAGCCGCCGCCCTCGACAACTTTGGGCACGGGCGTTGCCCAGGGGCGAACCCCCAGGCACCGGGGGATACCCCGGGTCGCCCGCGCGCGGCGGTGATCTACCGCAGCTCCTTCACGCTCTTCTTGCCGGCCACCGTCTTACGCGGGCCCTTCCGGGTGCGGGCGTTGGTCCGGGTGCGCTGGCCGCGGACCGGGAGGCCACGGCGGTGCCGGATCCCCCGGTAGCAGGCGATCTCCTTCAGGCGGGAGATGTTCTGCTGGACCTGCCGGCGGAGGTTGCCCTCCACCACGTAGTTCTTCTCGATCTCGGTCGTGATCCGGGCGAGCTCGTCGTCCGTCAGGTCCTTGACGCGACGCTGGGGGTTGACCCCCACCGCCTCCAGGATGTCGAACGCGGTCTTCTTGCCGATCCCGTGGACGTAGGTCAGGGCGACCCAGGTCACCTTCTCGTTGGGGATGTCGACGCCGACGATGCGGGCCATGGCGGGGATACTCCGGGGGTGCTTCTGGGGGCCGGGGCCTAGCCCTGGACCTGCTTGTGGCGCACGTCGGTGCAGATCACCCGCACCTTGCCGTGGCGGCGGATGATACGGCACTTCTCGCACATGCGACGAACGGACGAACGGACCTTCATGGCGTTGCTCCTCTCTCCGGGGCCTACTCGCGGTAGACGATGCGGCCCTTGGAGAGATCGTAGGGGCTCATCTCGACGGTCACCCGGTCCCCAGGCAGGATCCGGATGAAGTTCATGCGCATCTTGCCCGACACGTGGGCGAGGATGCGGTGGCCGTTCTCGAGCTCGACCACGAACATGGCGTTCGGGCGGGCTTCGACCACCTTGGCTTCCAGCCGGAGGGCGTCTTCCTTCGGCATGTCAGGCCCTCGTCAGGACCATCGGTCCGTCCTTCGTGATGGCGATCGTGTCCTCCCAGTGCGCGGACAGCGAGCCGTCCTGCGTCACCACGGTCCAGTCGTCGTCCAGCGTACGGACGTCGGCGGCGCCGGCGTTCAGCATGGGTTCGATCGCGATGCACAGGCCCTCGCGGAAGACGAGGTCGCGCTTCAGCGTCGCGGCGTCCACGTAGTTCGGGACCGACGGGTCCTCGTGCATCCGGGTCCCGATGCCGTGGCCCGAGTACTCGCGGACGAGCGTGAAGCCCCGCGACTCGGCGAGGGACTGCACGGCCCGGCCGACGTCGGAGAGCTTCTTGCCGGGGACGCACATCTCGACCGCCGCCTCGAGGCACTCGCGGGTGGTCTCGACGAGCCGGCGCGCGTCGGCGCTGACCTTGCCGACGCAGATCGTGGCGGCGTTGTCCCCCACGTAGCCCTTGAGGCGGGCGCCGACGTCGATGCCGACGATGTCGCCCTCCTTCAGCCGGCGACCGCTCGGGATCCCGTGCACGACCTGCTCGTTGACGCTGATGCAGGAGGACGCGGGGTACCCGTGGTAGCCCTTGAACTCCGGCGTCGCGCCGTGGGCGCGGATCACGCGCTCGACCTCGGCGTCGATGTCGAGCGTGGACACGCCGGGCTTCACCATCGCGCGCGCGGCGTCGAGGGCGAGGCGCGCGACGCGCCCTGCCTCGCGCATCGTCTCGATCTCGCGGGGGGACTTGTACACGATCATCGCGCCCGGCCGCCGCTGCGCCGCGCCACCGCGGCCTTCGTCAGCGCCTCGACCTGGTCCATCGTGCCCGACGCGTCCACCTCGGCGAGGAGCCCGGCGGCCCGGTAGCGGGCGACCAGCGGCTCGGTCTGCGCGCGGTACACGCGCAGGCGCTCGCGGATCACGGGCTCGGTGTCGTCCGAGCGGCCGCGGCCGAGCGACCGCCGCACGATCTCCTCGTCCCCGAGCACGTAGTAGACGACCGCCTGCAGCGCGCGGGCGGTGCCCAGCTCGCGGTCGAGCGCGTCGGCCTGCGGGATCGTGCGCGGGAACCCGTCGAGCAGGAACCCCTTGGCCGCGTCCTTCGCCTCGAGCCGCTCGCGCACGAGCCCGATCACCAGGTCGTCCGGGACCAGCTTCCCGGCGTCCATGATCGGCTTCGCGCGGAGCCCGAGCGGGCTGCCCGCGGCGACGGCCGCGCGCAGGAGGTCGCCGGTCGAGAGGTGCACCACGCCCTCGCGGGCGCAGAGCCTCGCGGCCTGCGTTCCCTTGCCACACCCGGGGGGACCGAGGAGGACGAGCCGCATGGATCAGGTCCTGTCGGCCTCGCCGCCCATGAAGCCCTCGTAGCGGCGCATGAGCAGGTGGCTGTTCAGCTTGTCCACGAGGTCCAGCGCGACGCTCACGACGATCAGGATCGACGTGCCGCCGAGGAACTGGGCGATCTGCGGGGCCGCGTCCGCGCCGGCGCGACGGGCGAGCCAGCTGGGGACGAGCGCGATCACCGCCAGGAACGTGGCGCCCGCGAGGGTCATGTGCGTCATGACCTTCTGCAGGAAGTCCGCGGTGTGGCGACCGGGCCGGATGCCGGGGATGAAGGAGCCGCTCTCCTTCATGTTCTTCGACATCTCGGCCGGGTTGAACATCAGCGACGTCCAGAAGTACGAGAAGAAGTAGATCAGGGCGACGTCGAGGACGGTGTAGAACCACGAGCCGAAGCCGAAGACCCCGTCGAGCCACTTCCAGCCGAGGCCGGAGCTGATCATCTGCGGGAAGGCGAGGAGGCTCGAGGAGAAGATCACCGGCATCACGCCGGCCTGGTTGACCTTCACCGGGAGGAAGTGGCGCTGGCCGCCGAACACGCGGTGGCCGCGGACCAGCTTCGCGTACTGCACGGGGATCTTGCGGGTCCCCTTCGTGATGTAGACGACCACGACGACGACGCCGAGGAACAGCGCGACCAGGATGATCGGCGTCAGCGGCGACGGGTGGTGGTGGACCATCGACATCACGCTCTGCGGCAGGCGCGCGATGATGCCCGCCATGATCAGCAGCGAGATGCCGTTGCCGATGCCGTGCTCGGTGATCTGCTCGCCGATCCACATGAGGACGATCGTCCCCGCCGTGAGGGCGAGCATGCCGGCCATGGCCGCGCCGAAGCCCGGGGCGAGGAGGCGCTGCGCGCCGTACCCCTGCATGACGGACTCGGCCTGGTAGACGTTGTGGACGACGATCCACGCCTGGATGATCGCCAGCGGGACGGTCGCGAACCGCGTCCACTGGTTGATCCGCCGCTGGCCCGCCGAGCCTTCCTTCGCGATCGCCTCGAGGCTCGGGATCACCTTCACCAGCAGCGAGAAGATGATGCTCGCGCTGATGTACGGCATGATCCCGAGGCTGAACAGCGCGCAGCCGGCGATGCCGCCGCCCGAGAGCATGTTCACCATCACGAGGAAGTCGGTCCCCTCCTCGCCCGCCGAGAGCAGCTTGCCGAGGAACGGCATGTTGGTGCCCGGCAGCGGCACGTTCATCCCGACCCGGTAGAGCACCAGGAACAGGAAGGTCACCCACAGCCGGTGACGGATGTCGGGGACGCGGAAGAGGTTGAACAGGCGCCCGACCATCCCTATTCCTTGTCCTTCTTCGGGGCCGGGGGCTTCGGAGCGCCGGCGGGCTTCGCGGCCTTCGCGACCTTGGCGCCCTTCGGCGCGGCCTTATTGGGCTTGACGCCCTTCGCGGCCTCGGCCTTGTAGGCCTCGAGCTTGACGGCGCGCTTCTTGACCTGGACCTCGCGACGGGCGACGCCCGCCTCGAGGCGCGCGCGCGCGTCGCCCGCGACGACCTCGAGGCTGCCGCCGGCCTTCTCGATCTTGGCCCGGGCGCCGGCGCTGGCGGCGTCGGCCTTCACCTTGAGCGACTTCGCGATCTCGCCGTCGCCGAGGAGCTTCCACAGCGTGGCGCTCTTCGGGACGAGCCGCGCCGCGCGCAGCGCGTCGATGTCGACCGTCGCGCCGGCCGGGAAGGCCGCCTCGAGGGCCCGCACGTTCACGCCCTCGAACCGGAGGCGGAACGCGTGGTTGCTGAAGCCCTTCTTCGGGAGCCGGCGGTACAGCGGCATCTGGCCGCCCTCGAACCGCGAGCGGAACTGGGTGCCGGAGCGACGCCCCGCGCCCTTCTCGCCGCGGCCGGAGGTCTTGCCGAGGCCCGAGCCCCAGCCGCGACCGACGCGACGCCGGTCGATGCGGGGGACCTTGATGGAGTAGACGTCCTGGAGGTTCATCGGAGCTCCACGCCGCGGGCCCGCGCGACCTGGTCGCGCGTCCGCAGCCGCATCAGGCCGTCGAAGGCGGCCTTCACCAGGTTGACGGCCGTCGTCGAGCCGTAGGCCTTCGTCAGGACGTCCTTGACGCCCGCGGCCTCGAGGATCGAACGCGCGCCCTGGCCGGCGATACAGCCGGTGCCCGGCGCGGCCGGCATGATCTTCACGGTGGACGAGCGGTACCGGCCGATGACGGCGTGCGGGACCGTGGTCCCGACGACCGCGATGCGGACGAGCCGCTTCTTGGCGTCGGCGACGGCCTTCTCGACCGCCGGCGGCACCTCGTTCGCCTTGCCGAACCCGACCCCCACCGTGCCCTCGTGGTCGCCCACCACGACGAGCGCGGAGAAGCCGAAGCGGCGGCCGCCCTTCATGACCTTGGCCGAGCGGTTCACCTTGACGACCGTCTCGGTGAGCGTGCGTCCCTCGGGGGAGACGAAGTCGATCTCGCGACGCATTCCTGCAGTCCTCTCCGGCACCCGGCGGGTGCCTACACCATGCTCGAGAACCCGTGCTCGGTAGACCGGGCTCCGTTACACCGAGATGCCGGCGGCGCGGACGGCGTCCGCCACCGCCTTGACGCGGCCGTGGTACTTGAACGGGCCCCGGTCGAACCGGACGGCCTTGACGCCGATCGCCGCGGCGCGGCGGGCGAGGTCTTCGCCCGCGGCCTTGGCGGCCGCGACGTTGGCCGTCTTGGGCCCGAGGTCGAGGGCCTTCGTCGACGCGCTCGCCAGCGTCTTGCCGGCGGCGTCGTCGATCAGCTGGAGCCACACGTGCTTCTGCGTGCGGTGCACGGAGAGACGCGGACGGTCGGCGGTGCCACGGACCTTCGCGCGGACGCGATAGGCGCGGGACTGGCGACGCTTGGCGAGACGCTTCTGCAGCTTCACGGGCTACTTCTCCCCGCCCACGAAGGACTTGCCGGCCTTCTGGACGACCACCTCGCCGACGTACCGGACGCCCTTGCCCTTGTAGGGCTCCGGCGGACGGTTGCGGCGGATCTCGGCGGCGAACTGGCCGACGAGCTGCTTGTCGTGACCGCGGATGATGACGAGCGTCGGCTGCGGGCACTCGACGGTCAGGCCCTTCGGGACCTCGATGACCACCGGGTTGCAGTAGCCGAGGTTGAGCGTCAGGGTCTTGCCGGCGAGCTTCGCCTGGTAGGACACGCCGACGATCTCGAGGCGCTTCTCGAAGCCCGTGGACACGCCGTCCACCATGCTCTTGAGGAGCGCGCGGTAGAGGCCGTGCCGCGCGCGGTGCGACTGCTCGTCGCCGGCGCGCGTGAGCACCACCTGGGCGCCCTCGACCTTGGCGGTGACGCCGCCGTCGAGGGTCCGGGTGAGCTCGCCCTTGGGGCCCTTGACCTTGAGGGTCGGGCCGTCCACGGAGACGGTGACGCCCGCGGGGATCGAGACGGGGATCTTGCCGATGCGCGACATGGGGTCACCAGACCTCGCAGAGGATCTCGCCGCCGACGCCCTGGGCACGGGCCTCGCGGTCGGAGAAGACGCCGCGGCTCGTCGAGAGCACGCAGATGCCCAGGCCGTTGAGGATCCTGGGGAGCTCGCGCACGCCCTTGTAGGCGCGACGCCCGGGCTTGCTCACGCGCCCGATGGACGAGATGACGGGGTTGCCGTCCACGTCGTACTTGAGGTACACGCGCAGGCCGGGGCGGCCGTCGACCCCGTCGGAGGTCCGGACGTCCTCGACGTAGCCCTCGCGCTTGAGGACCTCGGCGACGGACTTCACGAACCTCGAGGGACGGACGTCCACCGAGGAGGCGCGGACGCGGATCCCGTTACGGATCCGGGTCAGGAGATCGGCGATCGGATCGGTCATCGACATGGGTGGGCGCCTCCTACCACGAGGCCTTGCGAGCGCCGGGGATCTCGCCGCGCAACGCCATCTGGCGGAAGCACACGCGGCACGCCCCGAACTTGCGATAGAACGCGCGACGACGGCCGCAGAACTGACAGCGGTTGTAACGACGCGTCGAGAACTTCGGCTTCAGCCGCTGCTTGACGATCAGACAGGTCCTAGCCACGGGTACCGACCTCCTCGCGCACGAAGGGGAAGCCGAACTCCTCGAGCAGGGCGCGACTGGCCGCGTCCGAGCCACCGGAGATCGTCATGGTCACGTTGAGGCCCGAGAGGCCCTCGGTCTTCTCGACCTCGATCTCGGGGAACACCGACTGTTCCGCGATGCCGAGGCTGTAGTTGCCGCGCCCGTCGAACTTCGTCGGGCAGCCGCGGAAGTCGCGGATGCGGGGGATGACCACCGAGATCAGGCGGTCCATGAACTCGTAGGCGCGCGCGCCGCGGAGGGTGACCTTCGCGCCGATCGGCATCCCGTCGCGGACCTTCCACTGGGCCACCGACGTCTTGGCCAGGGTGACCACGGCCTTCTGGCCGGCGATCGTGGTGAGGCTCTGGGCGGCGGTCTCGACGAGCTTCTTGTTCTCGACGGCCCCTCCGACGCCCATCGACAGGGTGACCTTCAGCAGGCGCGGGAGCGCGAGGTCGTTGTCGACCTTCAGGCGCGTCGCGAGCCGCGGACGGATCTCCTTGCGGTAGCGCTCGAGCAGGCGGGGAGTCAACTTGACGGCCACGGGCTAAGCCTCCGAGCCCTTCGAGCCACGGCCCTTGGCCGCGACGTCGAGGGAGGCGCCGCTCTTGCGGGCGACGCGGACCTTGGCGCCGTCGACGACCTTCGAGGAGACGCGCGTGGGCGCGTCCGTCGTCGGGTCGACGGGCATGAGCGTGCTGAGCCACATCGCCGCCTCGCGGCGGATGCGGCCGCCCTGCGGGTGCTTCTGGCTCTTGCGCAGGTGCTTGTAGACGAGGCGGACGCCCTCGACGAGGGCCTTGCCCTCGTCCGGGAGCACGCGCAGGACCTTGCCGCGCTTGCCCTTCTCGGCGCCCGAGCGGACCATCACGAGGTCGCCCTTCTTGATGCGCGCCATCACACCACCTCCGGCGCCAGGGAGACGATCTTCATGAAGCCCTTGTTGCGGAGCTCGCGGGCGACCGCGCCGAAGATGCGCGTGCCCCGCGGGTTCTTCTCCTCGTCCACGAGGACGATGGCGTTGCTGTCGAACCGGACGTAGGAGCCGTCCGAGCGACGCGTGTTGTTGCGCGTCCGGACGACCACGCCGCGGACGACCGCGCCGGCCTTGATCTCCGACGACGGCAGCGCCTTCTTGACGGAGGCGACGACGATGTCGCCCACCTCGGCGAAACGGCTGTTGCCGCGGCCCAGCACCTTGATGGCGCAGCAGAGCTTCGCCCCGGTGTTGTCGGCCACGTCCAGCCAGGTGCGCATCTGGATCACGAGTTCACCTCCCCCGCCGCGCCGGTCGCGGGGACCGCCGGCTTCGGGGCCTGCTTGCCGGGCAGGGAGGCGATCTCCTCCTCGCCGCGGACGGCGACCACGCGCGCGGCCGAGACCACGCGGACGAGTCGCCAGTGCTTCGTCTTGGAGAGACGGCGGGCGAAGGCGATCTCGACGGTGTCACCCGCCTTGGCCTTGCCGTGCTCGTCGTGGGCCTTGTAGACCTCGATCCGGGTCGTGATCTTGCCGTACTTCGGGTGACGCACCTTGTCGGTCACCTGGACGGAGATGGTCTTCGCCATCTTGTCCGAGATCACGATGCCGGTCACCGTGCGGCGCGGGGTGCGCGTGCTCGTCGTCGCCATGGCTGCGTCACTCCTTCGCCGCGGCCGGCTCGCCGGCGCGCCCGAGCTCGCGCTCGCGCAGGATCGTGTTGATGCGGGCCACCTCGCGCCGCGTGCGGCGCAGGAACCCGCGGTCGGTCTTCTCCTCGGTCCCGCCCTTGAAGCGGCGGTCGAAGACCTCCTTGTTGAGCCGGGCGATGTCGGCGCGCAGGTCCTCGGACCCGCGCTTCCGGACCTCGTCCGCCTTGCTCTTGGTCGTCTTCACGCCCCGTGCCTCCGTCGCACCATCCGGGTCTTCACCGGCAGCTTGTGCGACACCTTGTTGAAGGTCTTGCGCGCGATCTCCTCGGTCACGCCGCCGAGCTCGAACAGCACCGTGCCCGGCTTGACGACCGCGCACCAGTAGTCGGGCTCGCCCTTACCGGTACCCATTCGGGTCTCCTCGGGGGTCGAGGTCACCGACTTGTGCGGGAAGATGCGGATGAACAGGCGGCCGTCCGGCGCGCCGCGGACGGCGGCGACGCGGCAGGCCTCGATCGTGTTGGCCGGGATCCACGCCGGCATGAGGGACTGGAGCCCCCACTCGCCGAACGAGACCACGTTGCCCCGCTGGGCCACGCCCTTGATCTTGCCCCGCTGCGACTTGCGGAACTTGACCCGCTTCGGCATCGTCGCCATGTCAGCTGCCCTCCTGGCGCACGGGCTCGGCCTTCGGGAGGGTGCCGGTGTAGATCCAGCACTTCACGCCGATGGTCCCGTAGGTCGTCTTCGCGGTCGCGGTCCCGTAGTCGATGGCGGCCTTGAGGGTGGACAGCGGGATCGAGCCGCGGATCTGCTTCTCGATGCGCGCGATCTCGGCGCCGCCCAGGCGGCCGCCCACCTGCAGCTTGATGCCCTTCGCGCCGCGCTCCATCGTCTGCTGGATGGCGCGCTTCATGGTGCGGCGGAACGACGCGCGCTTCATGAGCTGCTCGGCGACGCCCTCCGCGACGAGCGTGGCGTTGAGCTCGGGCTTCGGGATCTCGAGGATGTCGAGGCCGACCTTCCGCTTGAGCATGCCCTCGAGGCGCGTCTTGAGCTCCTCGGCCTTGACGCCCTTGCGGCCGATCAGGATGCCGGGCTTCGCCGTGTGGACGATCACGCGCAGGGCGTCGGCCTTGCGCTCGATCTCGACCTTCGGGATGCCCGCGCCCGCGAACTCCTTCTTGACGAACTCGCGGATGACGCGGTCCTCCTTGAGGAGGCGCGCGAAGTCCTTCTTGGGCGCGTACCAGCGGCTCGACCAGTCGAGGTAGATGCCGGTGCGGAACCCGATGGGATGGGTCTTCTGGCCCACGTGCTACTCCTTCACCGGGGCCGGCGACGCGTCGCCCTTGCCCTTCTTGGTGCTCTTCTTGCCGCCGGCGGCCTTGCCGGCGATCTCGGCCTCGGCGAGCGTCACGATCAGGTGCGACGTGCGCTTGCGGATGGGGAACGCGCGGCCCATGGCGCGGGCCATGAAGCGCGGGCGGCCGCCGAGCAGCGGGCCGCCGTCGACGCGGATCTCCGCCACGACGAGCTTGCCGAGCTTGACCTCGAGGTCGTTGCTGGCCGTCGCCTTCGCGGACAGGATGACCTTGCGGAACATCGGCGACGCGCGACGGGGCTGGAACTCGAGGATCGAGAGCGCCTCGTCCACGGGCTTGCCGCGCACGAGGTCGGCGACCGGGCGGGCCTTGAACGGCGAGATCCGCGCGTGGCGGTGGATCGCCGTGAACTGCTTGCCGACGATGCGGATAAGGCCGCGATCCTTGCGGGACACGGGAGGCCTCCTACTTCTTGCCGGCGTCAGCGGGCGCCGTCTCGGTGACACGGGTGGAGTGGGCCCGGAAGATGCGCGTCGGGGCGAACTCGCCGAGCTTGTGCCCGACCATGTCCTCCGTGACGTACACCTTCACGAAACGGTTCCCGTTGTGGACCATGAACGTGTGGCCGACGAACTCCGGGACGATGTCGCTGCGACGGGCCCACGTCTTGATGGGCTCGCGCTTCGACCCGCCGGCGGACTTCTCGACGCGAGCGAAGAGCTTCGCGTCCACATAGGGGCCCTTCTTGAGGCTGCGGCCCATGGACTACCTCCCGACCTGCGGGCCGCGACGGCGACCACGCACGATGAAGCGGCTCGAGTTCTTCTTGCGCTTGCGGGTGTTGCCGCCCTTGGACAGCACGCCCCACTTCGACACGGGGTGACGCCCGCCCTTGCGACGGCCCTCGCCGCCGCCCATGGGGTGGGCGATGGGGTTCTGGGCCGAACCGCGCGAGATCGGGCGGTAGCCCATGTGGCGGTGGCGGCCGGCGGTGCCGATCACGACGAGGTTCGCGTCGAGGTTGCCGACCTGGCCCACCGTCGCGCGGCAGTCGAGGTGGACCTTGCGCATCTCGGTGGACGGCAGCGTCAGCAGGGCGTACTCGCCCTCCTTCGCCGTGAAGACCGCGCCCGTGCCGGCGGCCCGCGCGAGCTGCGCGCCGCGGCCCGGGACCAGCTCGACCGCGTGGACCGTGAGGCCCACCGGGATGCTGCGGAGCGGCAGGCAGTTGCCGGGCTTCGCCTCGGCCTTGACGCCGTTCATCACGACCGTGCCGACCTCGAGGCCGAGCGGCGCGAGCACGTAGCGCTTGTCGCCGTCGGCGTACTGCAGCAGCGCGAGGCGCGCGTTGCGGTTCGGGTCGTACTCGATCGCCGCGACCTTGGCCGCGACGCCGTCCTTGGCGCGCTTCCAGTCGATCAGGCGGTAGCGGCGCTTGGCGCCGCCGCCGCGGGCGCGGAGCGTCACCTTGCCGTGGTTGTTGCGACCGCCGCTCTTGCGCTGGGCGAGGAGCAGCCGGGCCTCCGGGGCCTTCCCCTTGGTGAGGTCCGAGTTGTCGAGGAACGTGATCTGGCGCGTCCCGTTGCTGGTCGGTCGTACGCGGCGGATGGGCATCTTCGGCTCCTGGGGCGCTCGTCGGTGGGTTCGTCGGCGGCGTCAGTAGACGTCGAGCGACTGGCCCTGCTTCACCACGACGATCGCGCGCTTGCGGTCGGGGGTCCGCGAGAAGCGGAAGCCGAGCCGGCGGGGCTTGCCCGACCGGACGGCGGTGCGCACGTCCACGACGTCGACCTTGAAGATCGACTCCACGGCCGAGCGGATCTGGACCTTGTTCGCCTTCGGGTGGACCTCGAAGGTGTAGGCGTTCGTCCGCTCGGACGTGCGGAGCGACTTCTCCGTCACGACGGGGCGGAGGATGACCTGGCGCGGGTCGGTCGGCTTCACCGGGACGCTCCGATGCGCGACGCGATCGCGTCCCAGGCGCCCTCGCCGAGGAGGAGCCGGGTGCAAGCGGCGACGTCACGCGCGTTGAGCTCGGCGGCGGGGAGCACGCGCGAGCCCGGGATGTTGCGGGCGGACTTCAGGATGTTCGGCTCGGCGGCGGCCGCGGTGACGAGGAGCGGCGCGTGGCCCGCGTCGGTCGTCTCCAGCAGCTTCATGTAGCCCTTCGTGCTCGGCTTCGAGAACGAGAGCGCGCGCACGATCGTCACCTCGCCGTCGGCGAGCTTGCGCGCGAGGGCCACCGCGAGGGCCTTGCGCAGCGCGCGCCGCGGCATCTCCTGGCGGAACGAGCGCGGGTGCGGGCCGAAGCAGACGCCGCCGCCGCGGAAGTGCGGGGCCTTGCCGTCGCCCTGACGCGCGTTGCCCGTGTGCTTCTGCTTGAACATCTTCTTCGTGTTGCCGCTCACGAAGTGACGCTCCTTCGTCTGCACGGTGCCGACGCGGGCGTTCGCCTCGTACTGGATCACCGCGTCGCGCAGCACGACGGGGTGGAAGCCCCGCGACTCGCGGCGCGTCTTCGGCAGCAGCGCCGCCTCGTCGAGGGTCGCGGTGCCGGAGGCACCGGAGCCCGCGTCGATCGTCTTGACCTCGGCCATGGGATCCTCGTTGCTCTCGTCGTGGTTCGGTTGGGGCCGCCTGCGGTGCGACGCCCCTCGTGGGGTCCGCCGCGCCGGAGCCGGCCGGGGATCAGACCTTGATGCGGATGTCGACGCCGGCGGGCAGGTTCAGCTTGCTGATGGCGTCGATCGTCTTCGCCGTCGGCTCGCTGATGAACAGGATCCGCTTGTGCGTGCGGATCTCGAACTGCTCGCGCGCCTTCTTGTCGATGTGCGGCGAACGCAGCACGGTGTAGCGCTCGATGCGCGTCGGCAGCGGGATCGGCCCCGCGACGCGCGCGCCCGTCCGCTTCGCGGTGTCCACGATGTCCGCGGCGCTCTTGTCGACGACCTCGTGGTCGAACGCCTCCATGCGGATCTTGATCAGCTGGGTCGGGATCGTCATGGGACCTGCCGGGACAGTTCGGGGATCGGGGGGAGCGGTTCGCGACGTGCGCGAGCACGTCGGCCGCCTTGGCCCCGAAGGTCTGTCCCGAGGGGAACTCGGAACACGCGTCGGGGGAACGGCGGTGAAGGGGCCGAGAGTAGACGCGGACCCCGCGGTGTCAATCCGAGCACAGGGCGCTCCCCCGGCGGCCGAGGGATCGGTCGGGGGTCCGGGACCGCGAGGCCCGGCGGCCTCCGGGGGCCCCCCCGGTCAGAAGAGGCCCTTGGCGACGTCCGGGGGGACCGGCTCGTAGCCCGCCGGCTCCATCGAGTACCCGGCCCGGCCCTCGGACAGCGACCGGACCATCGTCGAGTAGCCGAACATCGCCGACAGCGGGGCCCGGCCGACGAGGACCCGGCCGTCCCCCACCTGCTCGTTGCTCTCGATCAGGACACGACGACGGTTGAGGTCTGCAAGGATGTTGCCGGTGTACGCGTTCGGGGTGTGGACCTCGATCCGCATGGCCGGCTCGAGCAGCACCGGGGTGGCCGCCTCGAACGCCTGCTCGTACGCCTTCGACGCCGCGGCCTCGAAGGCGATCTCGCTCGGCGGCACCAGCTCGTGGGTCGAACCGTCGAGCAGGGTCGCCTGGACGTCGATCGCGGGCCACGCGAACCCGGCCGCGCCCCCCGACGCCCCCCGGACCCCCCGTTCGACCGCGGCGACGCAGCCGACCGGGACGCGGTCGGGCCGCGCCTCGTTCCGGAAGCCCACCCCCCCGGTGCCCGGCGCCGACGCGACGCGGACGGTCACCGTCGCGACGTGCGTCTTGCTGGCGATCTGCCGCTCGAACGTGAACGTCGCCTCGCCGGAGCCGGCGACCGTCTGCCGGTACGCGACCCGCGGCTTGCCGACGTTCGCCGCGACGCCGAGGTCGCGCACGAGCCGGTGGATCAGCACCTCCAGGTGCAGCTCGCCCATGCCCTCGATCAGCGTCTCGCCCGTGTCCGGCGACACGTGGGAGCGGAACGTGGGGTCCTCGCGCGACAGCCGGGCGAGCGCCTCCGCGAGCCGGTCGCGGTCGGCGTTCGTCTTCGGCTCGATCCGCATCGACATGACCGGCTCGGGGAAGTGCATCGACTCGAGGACGATCGGCGCCTTCTTGTCGCACAGCGTGTCGCCGGTCGCGGTCTCCTTGAGGCCGACCAGCGCGACGATGTCGCCCGCGACCGCGCGGTCGACCGCCTCGCGCTCGTTCGCGTGCATGCGCAGGAGCCGCATCGCGCGCTCGTGCTTCCCGAGGCGCGGGTTCCAGAGGCCCTGACCCTGGGTCAACGTCCCGGAGTAGACGCGCGTGAACGTGAGGTCGCCGTGGCTGTCCCCCACGATCTTGAACGCCAGCGCGCACAGGGGGCCGTCCGGGTCCGGGTCGCGGTGCTCGACGCGCGACGGCTTGGCGGGGTCCGTCCCGTCGATGGCGCCGGCCTCGAGAGGGCTCGGCAGGTAGTCGACGACCGCGTCGAGGACCGTCTGCACGCCGATGTTCTTGAACGCCGCCCCGCACAGGGTCGGGAAGAGCTTCGCGGCCAGCGTGGCCTGCCGCAGCCCGGCCTTCAGGTCGGCCACCGTCAGCGGCTCGCCCGCGAGGAACTTCTCCCCGGCGGACTCGCTGTGCTCGACGACGAGGTCCACGAGGTCCTGCCGGCGGACCTCCACCTCGGCCTCGAGGTCGGCGGGCACCGGGCCTCGCGTGACGGTGCGGCCCTGGTCCGCCGCGCCGAACGTCAGGAACTCGCGCGTCACGAGGTCGATGACCCCCGCGAGGTCCTCGCCCCGGCCCACGGGCATCGTGATCGGCGCCGGCGTGGCGTGCAGGCGCGCGCGGATGCTCTCGACGGAGCGGTCGAAGTCGGCGCCCGGCCGGTCCATCTTGTTGACGAAGCAGCAGCGCGGCACGTGGTAGCGGGTGGCCTGGCGCCAGACCGTCTCGGACTGGGCCTCGACGCCGTTCACCGCGTCGAACACGACGACGGCCCCGTCGAGCACGCGCAGCGAGCGCTCGACCTCGGCGGTGAAGTCGACGTGGCCGGGGGTGTCGATCAGGTGCAGTTCGTGGCCGCGCCAGTGGAACGTGGTGGCCGCGGCGGTGATGGTGATGCCGCGTTCCTGCTCCTCGGGCAGGTAGTCCATCTTGGCGGTGCCGTGGTGCACCTCCCCCATCTGGTGCTCCTTGCCCGTGTAGAAGAGCAGGCGCTCCGACAGGGTCGTCTTGCCCGCGTCGATGTGGGCCACGATCCCGAAGTTCCGCACCGACGACAGGTCTCTGGCGTGCTTCTCTGGCATCCCCCCATCCTACGCCCCCCGTTCCTCCGCGCGATCTCCTCGCGAACCCGCCAGACCAGAGAAGAGGTGTGATCTGATCCTGCGCGTGCGGCCGCGCTCGTCGGGCTCGGGGGTCGGGATGGCCCAGACACCGAGCCGAGGGGGCCACCCTCCTCCTCCTCGCGGACTCGTCGTCGTCGGGCCGCTCCTCAGCGTATCGTCTCCGCTTGATACGCAGTCGTCGCGGTCCCTCCCGCGAGCCACGACGAATCGCGGCCGGGCCACCAGGGACGCCCCCCTCGCGTTCTCGCGAAGGCCCACGCGACCGTTCGCGCCCCTCCAGTCGTCACCCTCGCTGCGTCCCGTCGCAGCCGCGTGCGCCTCGGGGTAGATCCACGTCTCGGACCGCGAGGCCCGCCGGCCGCCGGGCCTCGCGTACCCCGATCGTCGATCGCGAGAGGGACGGGTGCCCGAGCCCGCGATGCGTCCAGGCACGGTCTCGCGCGGGCGGGCGCAAGGCGAGCCCCTACGGCAGAACCGCGATTCCGTTCATCTGCGACACGTCTGCGCGATGTTCGCCCTCGGCGGACGAATCGACCGGGACACCGGCCCCCGAGCCACGGGGCCGATCGTCCGATGCGTTGGCCCGTAGGGCGCGGCCCTCGCGGCCGCCCGCCGGTCTCATCGATGTCCGCGCGCGCGGCGCCCCCTCCGCGACCGGGCCTCGCGTACCGACGCCGCGGGATGCGAATCCACGACGATGCCGTTGATCGCGCGCCGAACGCGTGCTGCTTCCGGGCGTGGGCCGCGGCGGTTGCCTCCGGCGCGGCGCTGCGGGCGCGCCGTGGGTCGGGCCTCGCGGACCGACGGCGCGGGACGCGAGTCCACGACGACCCCGCCGCTCATCGGCCGAACGCGTGCCGCTTCCGGGCGTGGGCCGCGGCGGTTGCCTCCGGCGCGGCGCTGCGGGCGCGCCGTGGGTCGGGCCCGCGACAGCCCGCAGCCGTACTCGGGGGCCCTAAACGAACTGCGGGCACCCTTTCGGGCGCCCGCAGGACAAGCCGCGCAAGGGAGAATCGAACACGCACCGATCCGGCGCGGGTCGTTCTCCGCTGCGATTACCAGGCGAAGTGAGCGAAGGCCTTGTTCGCCTCCGCCATCTTGTGCGTGTTATCGCGCTTCGCCATCGCACCGCCCTCGCGGTTGAAGGCGGCCAGGAGCTCCTCGGCCAGCGAGCGGTGCAGGGGCTTGCCCTTCTTCTCGCGCGCGGACTCGAGGATCCAGCGGAAGGCGAGCGCACGCTGACGCTTGCGGCTCACCTCGACCGGGACCTGGTAGTTGGCGCCGCCGACGCGCTTGCTGCGCACCTCGACGACGGGCTTCACGTTCTCGATCGCCGCCTCGAAGACCTCGGCCGGGTCCTTGTCGGCGACCTTCGCCTTGATGAGGTCGAAGGCCGAGTAGACGATCTTCTGCGCGAGGGAGCGCTTGCCCGACTTCATGATGCAGTTGACGAGCTTGCCCACGTTGGCGCTCGTCGGGTACCGCGGGTCGGGACGCGCGTGATCCTCGAACGACTCGAAATACTTGCCGGCCATCGTTACTTACCCTTCTTCACGCCGTACTTGGACCGCTGCTGCTTCCGGCCGTCGACGCCGGCCGAGTCCATCGTGCCGCGGATGATGTGATAGCGCACGCCCGGGAGGTCGCGCACACGACCGCCGCGGATCAGCACGATGCTGTGCTCCTGCAGGTTGTGGCCTTCGCCCGGGATGTAGGCCGTGATCTCACGGCCGTTCGAGAGGCGGACACGGGCGATCTTCCGGAGGGCCGAGTTCGGCTTCTTGGGCGTCGTCGTCTTCACGACGAGGCACACCCCACGCTTCTGGGGGCAGGACTCGAGCACCGGGCTCTTCGACCGGGCGCGCATCTTCCGGCGGCCCTTGCGGACCAGCTGGTTGATCGTCGGCATGGAACGGAGTTTCCGAGGGGAAAGGGGGCGATGGTAGGCGCGAACGGCCCGGGGAGGAAGGTTCGGTCGCACCCCGGGCGAGGGGCGCCCCCGGCGACGGACGCCGGGGGCACGGGTGGGAACGGGAAAGGTCAGCTCGCGGGGGCAGCCGCCTCGCCGCCGCCGGGGGTGTCCCCCCCGCCGCCGCCGAGGAGCTCCTTGAGCTCCTTGAGGGCCTCGAGGTCCTCGGGGACCTCCGCGAAGCCCGCCAGGGACTCCTCGAGCGGGATGTTCTTGCGCACGCGGGTCTTCGTGTACGACTTGAACCCGGTCCCGGCCGGGATCAGGTGCCCGAGGATCACGTTCTCCTTCAGGCCGACCAGGTGGTCGATCCGACCGGCGAGCGCGGCCTGCGTGAGCACCTTCGTCGTCTCCTGGAACGACGCGGCCGAGATGAAGGACTCGCTCTGCAGCGAGGCCTTGGTGATGCCGAGGAGCAGGGGCTCGGCGCGCGCCGGCTTGCCGCCCGACTCGATCACCTTGCGGTTCTTCTTGCGGAAGCGGAACTTGTCCACGACCGCGCCCGGCAGCATGTCGGTGTCGCCCGGGTCCTCGACGCGCACCTTGCGCAGCATCTGCGAGATGATGATCTCGTGGTGCTTGTCGTCGATGGTGACGTTCTGGCTCCGGTAGACGTTCTGCACCTCGCGCAGCAGGTAGTTCTGCAGCGCCTCGATGCCGGTGATGCGCAGGATGTCGTGCGGGACGAGCGGGCCGTCCACCAGCGCGTCGCCCGCGCGGATGCGGTCGCCCGAGTGGACGCGCATGTGCTTGCCGTGCGGCACCACGTGCTCGACCACCTGCCCGCCCTCGGACTTCACGACGATCGTGCGCTTGCCGCGCCGCTTCTCGCCGAGCTCGACGACGCCGTCGATCTCGCTCATCACCGCGGGGTCCTTCGGCTTGCGGGCCTCGTACACCTCGGTCACGCGCGGGAGGCCGCCGACGATGTCCTGCGTGCCCTTGATCTCGCGCGGCGTCTTGGCGAGCAGCGAGCCGGCCTTGACCTTCGCGCCGGGCTCCACCTCGATGTGGGCCTTCTCGGGCAGCGGGTAGAGGGCGATGGGCTGGCCCTTGTCGTCCTCGATGACGATCTGCGGGTGCAGGTCGCCCTTGTGCTCCATCACGACGCGACGGCGGACGCCGGAACCCGGGTCCATCTCCTCGCGCATGGTCTTGCCCTCGACGACGTCGTCGAAGCGGATCACGCCGTCGCGCTCCGCCAGGATCGGCACGTTGTGGGGGTCCCAGCGGACGAGCACGGCCTTCTCGCGGACGGTGTCGCCGTCCTGGACGCGGATGACCGCGCCCAGCGGCACCACGTAGCGGTCGAGCTCGCGGTCCTTGCTGTCGACGAGCAGGATCTCGCCGTTGCGGCTGATCGAGGTCGGCTCGCCCGAGGGGGCGACCACGACCGCGAGGCCCTGGAACTTGACCTTGCCGCCGGCGGAGGCGCGGATCTCGCTCTCCTCGACCGTGCGGCTGGCCGTGCCGCCGATGTGGAACGTACGCATCGTCAGCTGCGTGCCGGGCTCGCCGATCGACTGGGCGGCCACGATGCCGACCGCGAGGCCCATCTCGACCGGGCGGCTGCGCGAGAGGTCCATGCCGTAGCAGCGGGCGCACACGCCCTGCTCGGCCTCGCACGTCAGCGGCGAGCGGACGCGCACCTTCTCGTAGCCCATGTCCTCGATGCGGCGGGCGACCTCCTCGGTGATGAGGTCGTTCTCGCGGACGATCACCTCGTCGGTGACGACGTCGATGATCGTGTCGCGGGCCACGCGGCCCTTGATCGCCTGCGCCAGGCTCACCTCGAGCTTGTCGCCCTTGTAGATGACGGCCTTGCTGATGCCGTTCAGCGTGCCGCAGTCGTCCTCGGCCACGACGACGTTCTGGGCGACGTCGGCGAGCTTGCGCGTCAGGTAGCCGGAGTCGGCCGTCTTGAGCGCGGTGTCGGCGAGACCCTTGCGGGCGCCGTGCGTGGACGAGAAGTACTCGAGGACGTGCAGGCCCTCGCGGAAGTTCGCCTTGATGGGCGTCTCGATGATCTTGCCGCTCGGCTTCGCCATGAGGCCGCGCATGCCGGCCAGCTGGCGGATCTGCTCGATCGAGCCGCGGGCGCCCGACTCGGCCATGCAGAAGATCGGGTTGAGGTAGGGCTTGCCGTCGCGCTCGTCCTTGCGCAGCGACTCCATCATCTCGCCGCCGATGCGCTCGCGCGCGTGGGTCCAGCAGTCGATGATCTGGTTGTAGCGCTCGCCCTGCGTGATCACGCCCTTGCGCAGGTTGTTCTCGATGCCCTGCACCTGCGCCTCGGCCTCGTCGATGATCTTCGGCTTGCCGGCCGGCACCTTCATGTCGTTCTTGCCGAACGACATGCCGGAGCGGGTGGCCGACTTGAAGCCGAGCTCCTTGATCTCGTCGAGGAGGCGGAGCGTCGGGCCCTTGCCGAGCAGCTTGTTGCAGTCGCTGACGACGCCCTGGATGTTCTTCTTCGTGAGGGGGTAGTTGTAGAACGGCATCCCGTGCGGGAGGATGTCGTTGAACACGACCCGCCCGACCGTCGTCTCGACGCGGGCCATGGGCTCCCACTTGCCGGGCGCGCGGGCCACGATGGTCCCCTCGGCCAGCTTCAGCGTCACGTGGTCGTGGACGCGCAGCTTGCCGTGGGCGTAGGCGAGGAAGACCTCGTTCTGCGTCGCGCAGACCGGCACGCGCTTCTGCAGCGTGTTGTGGTCCGTGGTCAGGTAGTAGATGCCGAGGACGATGTCCTGCGACGGCGAGATGATCGGGCCGCCGTGGGCCGGCGAGAACACGTTGTTCGTCGACAGCATCAGCGTCGTGGCCTCGACCTGCGCCTCGTACGAGAGCGGCAGGTGCACGGCCATCTGGTCGCCGTCGAAGTCCGCGTTGAACCCGGTGCAGACCAGCGGGTGGATGCGGATCGCGTTGCCCTCGATGAGCACCGGCTCGAACGCCTGGATGCCCATGCGGTGCAGCGTCGGGGCGCGGTTCAGGAGCACCGGGTGGTGGTGGATGACCTCCTCGAGGATGTCCCACACCTCCTTGTCCTTGCGCTCGAGCATCTTCTTCGCCGACTTGATCGTGTCGGCGTAGCCGAGCTCCTTGAGCCGCCGGATGATGAACGGCTGGAAGAGCTCCAGCGCGATCTTCTTCGGCAGGCCGCACTGGTGCAGCTTGAGGTCCGGGCCGACGACGATCACGGAGCGGGCCGAGTAGTCGACGCGCTTGCCGAGCAGGTTCTCGCGGAACCGGCCCTGCTTGCCCTTGATCATGTCGGTCAGCGACTTCAGCGGGCGGTTGCTCGACCCGAGCACGCTGCGACGGCAGCGGGCGTTGTCGAACAGCGCGTCCACCGACTGCTGCAGCATCCGCTTCTCGTTGCGGATGATGACCTCGGGGGCGTTGAGGTCGAGCAGCTTCTTCAGGCGGTTGTTGCGGTTGATGAGGCGGCGGTAGAGGTCGTTGAGGTCCGACGTCGCGAAGTTGCCGCTGTCGAGCAGGACGAGCGGGCGCAGGTCCGGCGGGATGACCGGGATCGCGTCGAGGACCATCCACTCCGGGCGGTTGCCCGAGTCGCGGAGGGCCTCGACCGTGCGCAGGCGCTTCAGGATGTCCTTGGCCTTCTGCTTCGACTTCGTCGAGGCGAGGTCGGCCCGGAGCTCGCGCGAGAGCTTCTGGAGGTCCATCTTGGCGAGCATCGCCTTGACGGCCTCGGCGCCCATGGCGGCCTTGAAGGCGTCGCCGTACTTCTCGCGGGCCTCGCGGAACTGCTCCTCGGTGAGGAGCTGCCGCTCCTTCAGCGGGGTGTCGCCGGCGTCCACGACCACGTAGTCCTGGAAGTAGACGACGCGCTCGAGGCTCGACGTCTTCATGGCCAGCAGCGTGCCGATGCGGCTCGGCATGGCCTTGAAGAACCAGATGTGCGCGACGGGCGCGGCCAGGCTGATGTGGCCCATCCGCTTGCGGCGCACGCGGCTGTGCGTGACCTTCACGCCGCAGCGGTCGCAGATGATGCCCTTGTGCTTGATGCCCTTGTACTTGCCGCAGAAGCACTCCCAGTCCCGCTCGGGACCGAAGATCTTCTCGCAGAACAGACCGTCCTTCTCGGAGCGGTACGTGCGGTAGTTGATCGTCTCGGGCTTCTTGACCTCGCCGTACGACCACGAGCGGATCGTCTCCGGCGAGGCGAGGGACGCCTTCACGGCGGTGTAGTCGTTCACCCGGTTGAACATGGACTCGATCATGGGTGTCTCCTTGCGCCGCGGGGCCTAGAGGGCCGCCTTCTCGAGGTCGATGTTGATGGCGAGGCCGCGGATCTCGTTGCAGAGCACGTCGAACGAGACCGGCGTGCCGGCCTCGAGGATGTTCTCGCCCTTGACCATGGCCTCGTAGATCTTCATGCGGCCGTCCACGTCGTCGGACTTGACCGTGAGCTGCTCCTGGAGGACGGACGCCGCGCCGTAGGCCTCGAGCGCCCAGACCTCCATCTCGCCGAAGCGCTGGCCGCCGAAGCGGGCCTTGCCGCCCAGCGGCTGCTGCGTGATGAGGCTGTAGGGCCCCGTCGCGCGCGCGTGGATCTTCTCGTCCACGAGGTGGTGCAGCTTCATCATGTACAGGTAGCCCACCGTGACCGGCTGGTCGAACGGCTGGCCCGTGCGGCCGTCGTGCAGGCGCACCTTGCCGTCGGTCGGCAGGCCCGCCTCGCGCAGCATCCCGTTGATCTCGTCCTCGCCCGCGCCGTCGAAGACGGGCGTGCAGACGCGGGTGCCGAGGAGGCGCGCCGCGTAGCCGAGGTGCGTCTCGAGGATCTGGCCGACGTTCATGCGGCTCGGCACGCCGAGCGGGTTGAGGACGATCTCGACCGGCGTCCCGTCCTCGAGGAACGGCATGTCCTCGACGGGCAGGATGCGGCTGATGACGCCCTTGTTGCCGTGGCGGCCGGCCATCTTGTCGCCCACCGACAGGTTGCGGCGGGTGGCGAGGTAGATGCGCACGAGCTCGAGCACGCCCGTGGGCAGCTCGTCGCCGCGCGACAGCCGGTTGACGACCTTGTTCTTCTTCGCCTCCGCCTCGTCGATCTTGACGAGGTGGGCGCGCAGGACGCCGTGCAGCGCGTCGTCGAGCGAGAGGCCCGCGCCGCGGACCGTCGCGGCCAGGCGGTCGCGCAGCTCCTTGAGCGCGTGCACGTTCTCGACGCCGTTCGTCGTGAACGGCCGGCGGGTCTGCGGGTCGACGAGGCGGGCGCCCGAGCCCGTCTTCATGGCCTCGACGAGGCCGTCGAGCTCCTTGCGGTACGACTGCTCGAACTCGCGCTCGGCCTCGCGGATCGCCTTGCTGTTCTCCTGCCGCTCCTCCTCGGAGAGGTTCATCTTGCGGGAGAACTTCTTCGTCGCGATCACGATGCCCTCGACGCCCGGGGGCACCTCGAGGGAGTCGTTCTTCACGTCCTCGCCGGCGCGGCCGAAGATCGCGTGGAGCAGCTTCTCCTCGGGGGAGAGCTCGCTCTTGCTCTTCGGGGCGACCTTGCCCACGAGGATGTCGCCCGGCTCGACGCGCGTGCCGACGCGGATGACGCCCGTCTCGTCGAGGTTGCGCAGGGCGCGCTCGCTGACGTTCGGGATGTCGCTCGTGAACTCCTCGCGGCCGAGCTTCGTCTCGCGGATCTCGATCTCGTAGACGTCGATGTGGATCGACGTGTACGTGTCGCGCTTGACGAGGTCCTCGGACACCAGGATGGCGTCCTCGAAGTTGTAGCCGTCCCACGGCATGAACGCGACGAGCACGTTCTTGCCGAGGGCCAGCTCGCCGTGGTGCGTCGCGGCGCCGTCGGCGAGCACCTGGCCCGCCTTGACCGTGTCGCCGAGCGACACCAGCGGACGCTGGTTGAGGCAGGTCCGCTCGTTCAGGCCCGTGAACTTGCGCAGCTCGTACGCGTCCACGCCGTCGATCACGATCTTGAGGGCGTCGACGTGGGTCACCTTGCCCCCGCGCTTCGCCTTCACGATCATGCCGGAGTTGTACGCGACGGGCTTCTCCATGCCCGTGCCGACCAGCGGCGGCTCGGTCTCGATCAGCGGCACCGCCTGGCGCTGCATGTTCGAGCCCATGAGGGCGCGGTTGGCGTCGTCGTGCTCGAGGAACGGCACGAGGGCCGCGGACACGCCCACCAGCTGCATGGGCGAGACGTCCATGTACTGGACCTTGTTCGGCTCGACGAGGAGGAAGTCGTCGTTCTTGCGGACGAGGACCTGCTCGCCCACGAGCTTCGACGCCGCGTCGACCTCGGTGTCCGCCGGGGCGAGCACCGCGTCGAGCTCCTGGTCGGCGCGCAGGCGCACGACCTCGTCGGTCACCTTGCCGTGCTTCACGACGCGGTACGGCGCCGTGAGGAAGCCGTACTCGTCGACGCCCGAGAAGATGCCGAGCGACGAGATGAGGCCGATGTTCGTGCCTTCCGGCGTCTCGATCGGGCAGATGCGCCCGTAGTGCGAGATGTGCACGTCGCGGACCTCGAAGCCCGCGCGCTTCCGGTTCAGGCCGCCTGGTCCGAGGGCCGAGAGGCGCCGCTCGTGCGTCAGCTGCGAGAGCGGGTTCGTCTGGTCGACGACCTGCGACAGCTCGCCGCGCCCGAAGAAGTACTCGATCGACGACGAGATCGTCTTCGCGTTGATGACCGTCCGCGGCGTCACCGTGGAGCGGTCCTCGATGTTCATGCGCTCCTGCGCCGTGCGGCGCAGCTTGAGGAACCCCTTGCGCAGCTCGTCGCCGGCCAGCTCGCTGATCGGCCGGATGCGGCGGTTGCCCAGGTGGTCGATGTCGTCCACCTCGCCCTTGCCGCCGCGCAGCCCGACGAGGTAGCGGACCGCGTTGACGAGGTCCTCCTTGCGCAGGACCTGCTCGTCCTCGCTGAACGTCGTGCCGAACTTGCGATTCAGGCGGAACCGGCCGACGCGGCCGAGGCGGTAGCGCGACGGGTCGAAGAACTTCTCCTTGAAGAGGTCCTTCGCCTTCTCGATCTGGGGCGGGTTGCCCGGGCGCAGGCGCCCGTAGATCTTGAGCAGCGCCTCCTCGTGGCTCTCGGTCGTGTCCTCGAGCACCGTGTTGAGGATCAGCGGGTCGTCGAGGTCCTCGATGATCTCGACGTGCTCGACGCCGGCGCGGGCCATCGCCTCGGCGGCCTCGGCCGACACCGGCTCGAGGGCCTCGACCAGCGGCTTCTCCTCGCCGTCGAGGCGCACCTCGACGACGGCGTGCTTGCCCGTCACCTGCTTGCGGAACGTGCGGCTCGACGTGGCGACCTTCACCGTCGGGTAGAAGGCGCGGATCAGGTCCTGGTCGCGGCCGTACTCCTCGGCCATCGCGCGCAGCAGCGTCGTGGCCGGGAACTTGCCCGACTGGTCGATGCGGACCGCGAGCACGTCCTTGTTCGTGACGTTCAGCTCGACCCACGAGCCGCGCTCGGGGATGATCCAGCACGAGTGGAGCTTCTTGTCGGTGGAGTGCGTGTCGACCGAGAAGTCGACGCCCGGCGAACGGTGCATCTGCGTGACGATCACGCGCTCGGTGCCGTTCACGATGAACTCGCCGCCCCCGACCATGATCGGGATCTCGCCGAGGTAGACCTCCTCCTCCACCGCGGTCTCCTTCTGGAGCTTCACGCGGATCTTGAAGGGGCGGCCGTACGTGAGGCGCAGCTCGCGGCACTCGTCCGGCGTGTAGCGCGGCGCGCCGAGGTCGTACCCGAGGTACTCGAGCGACATCGTCCCGTCGTACGACGGGATCGGGAACACCTCGCGCATGATCGACTCGAGCCCGACGTCGGCCCGGTGGTCGGCCGGCACGTCCTCCTGCAGGAACGCGGCGTAGGAGCGCGTCTGCAGCTCGACGAGGTCCGGCACCTCGAACTCGCGGTTCGCGCCGAAGCGGCGCAGCGGCCACGCGTGCACGGCGGAGAGCGGAGCCTCGCCGCGCGGCGCGGCGCTCCCGTTGCCCTGAGACCCACCGGCAGACGACGCGGGATTCGACGGCGACATCACCACCTCCTGGCGAGGGCGCCGGCGCGGGACGTCGCGGGACGACGTCCTCCGTCAGGAGGGCGCGGCGCCGCGGACGTACCGACCCGGCCCCGAAGGACGCGAGCGGACGGATCGAAGACGATCGACGGGCCGCACGATCCACGTCCCGGGCTGCGGACGACCCCGGCCAAAGGTCGTCGCGAACGGAGTCCGTGGATCCCAGACTTTCGGGAGGAAACTCCTCCCGAGCCGCGCAGCGTACGACATCGCGGAGGTCTGTCCACCGGCGAACGGGGTGCCGCGTCGCGCGTCCGCGGGATCGCGGGGGCGGGTCGGGAGCGGCGATCCGGGGGACCGCGAGGCCCGGCCGCCTCCAGCCCTCCCGCCGGGCCGCGACAACGGATCCTGCACGCCTCCCCGGTGGCCGGTCGATCACCCGCCGCCGATCGGCGCACGTCGGACCGGGGGTGCCGACCGGGCGCACCCGGGGCCCGGGGGTCGTACCGGGGAGCCCTGGCGCCAGCGCCGAACGTCCGACGACGCGATCGGGGGACCGCGAAGCGGAGCGACGCAGCGGAGCGAGCCGTCAGCCGGGATCACCCGACCGGGGGAGGACGCCGCGGGACGTCCTCGGGGTGGCGAACACCGGACCCTGAACACGCCCCGCCGGGAGGGAGATCCCCCCCCGGCGTGGCGTGACGTCCAGGAACGCGAGCCCTGCGGCCCCACCGGCCAGGTCGGCGGCGGTGCCACGGGGCGGGCGTCGGGTCGGGCCGCGAACGGCCCGACGCGGCGCTTACTTGATCTCGACCTCGGCGCCGGCCTCGGTGAGCTCCTTCTTGGCCTTCTCGGCGTCGTCCTTCGAGATGCCGGTCTTGACCGGCTTCGGGGCGCCGTCGACGAGGTCCTTCGACTCCTTGAGGCCGAGGCCGGTGATCGCGCGGACCACCTTGATCACGTTGATCTTCTGCTGCCCCGCGCTCTTGAGGATCACGTCGAAGGTCGACTTCTCCTCGGCGGGAGCGGCAGCAGCGCCGCCGCCGGCCGGGGCCGCGACCGCGACCGCGGCGGGCGCGGCGGCGGAGACGCCCCAACGGTTCTCGAGGGCCTTCACGAGCTGCGCCGCCTGGCCCAGCGTGAGACCGTCGAGCGACTTGAAGATCGACTCGAGCTCGGGGGTGAGGGTGACGTCGGACATGGGAAACGCTCCTGGACGGAAACCTGGGAAACCTGGGAAACGGAGAATGTCTGCGGGACGGGGACGGGGTTACGAGGCGTCGGCCGCGAACCCCTGCTTGTCGATGCGGGCCTGCGTCGCGCGGGCCACGCCGGCGCCGGCGGCGCCGAGGACCACGGCGAGGCCGCGGGCCGGACCGGAGATCGCGCCGAGCAGCATCGCGCGCAGCGTGTTCTTGTCGGGCATCTTCGCGAGGACGGCGGTGACGGCCTTGCCGTCGTAGATCTCGCCCTCGGCGACCGCGCCCTTCACGACCAGCTTCTTGTCCTGGCGGACCCACTCCGCCAGCGACTTCGCGATGCTCGTGGGACCGTCGCCGCCGAAGATCACGGCGGTCGGGCCCTTCATCATCTCGGCGATCTTGGCGGGGTAGCCCACCGAGGTCAGCGCGTGACGGGCCGAACGGTTCTGCACGACGCGCAGGCGCGCGCCGCCGGCCTTCTGCCGCAGGAAGCCGCGGAAGCGGCTCGACAGCTCGACCGACATCGGCGCGACGTTGACGAACACGGCACCGTTGGTGCCCTTCATGGCGTCCAGGACCTGCGACGCCAGCATCTTCTTGAGGATCTTGGCCACGGCGCGGCTCCTAGCCCTGGATGTCCAGGATGACCCCGGGGCTCATCGTGGAAGACAGCGTCACCTTGCGGATGTAGGTGCCCTTGACGGACGCCGGCCGCAGGCTGCGGATGTGCTCGACGAAGGCCTCGACGTTGGCCTTCAGGTCGGCGGCGGCGAACGACCGCTTGCCGAGCCCGACCTGGACGTTGCCGGCCGGGTCGCTGCGGAACTCGATCTTGCCGGCGCGGAACTCGCGGACCGCCGCGACGACCTGGTCGGTCACGGTGCCGGACTTCGGGCTCGGCATCTTGCCGAGGGGGCCGAGCACCTTACCGAGCTTGCCGACGAACCGCATCATCGACGGGTGCGCGATCGCGACGTCGAAGTCGGTCCAGCCCTCTTCGACCTTCTTCGCGAGGTCGGCGCCGCCGACGGCCATGGCGCCCGCCGCGGTGCACTGCGCCGCGAGGTCGCCCTCGGCGAACACGATCACCGAGCGCGCCTTGCCGATGCCCTTGGGCAGCGAGACGCTCCCGCGGATCGACTGGTCCGTCTTGCCGGGATCGACGCCGAGGCGGATCGCCAGCTCGACGGTCTCGTCGAACTTCGCCTTGGGGAAGGACGCGAGGACCGTGAGGGCCTCGTCCACCCCGTAGCGCTTCTCGCGGCTGAAGGTCTTCAGCCCGGCGAGGAACCGCTTGCCATGTCGCTTCATCCGCGTCTCCTTCCGCTCTCCCCCACCCGGGCGCGGGCCCGAGCGCGGTGTCGCGAGCGCCCCCCTTGGGGGGATCCCCATCGGCGTTTCGGCGCGCGACGGGGACGTTTCTGGGTTCCTCGGGCGGATCGCCCGGGGAGCGGAGTAAGGTAGGGAAGGCCCGAGGAACGGAAAGGTTTTTCACGGGAGCGTGCGGCCCGGTGGCCGACCGCCCCCCGACGCCCCCGGCCGTGGACCCGCGCCCCCCGGTCGCCCCATCGGTCGGGCGCTCCCGACCGCGAGGCCCGTCCCGCCCCCCCCGGCGCCGACCGGGCCTCGCGGTCCCGAGCCTCCGACCAATCCCCCCTCGCCCCCCCACGGGCACGCCGGCGATCGCCCCCCCGCTCCCGCACCCTCGAACCCCACAACGTCGCCGGGCCCCCCCTCGGGCGCCCGCAGAGCAAGCCGCGCAAAGGAGAATCCGCGCGTGACGCGCGCGCCCCTGGGATCCCCGCTCGTCGCGCATGGTGTCCACTCGAAGCAGCCGCGTGCAGCGCGGCGCTGCGGGCGCGCCGTGGGTCACCCCCGCCGAACCCCGCCTCCGCGCCCGCGAGCCCCGAAATGACTGCGGGCACCCTTTCGGGCGCCCGCAGAGCAAGCCGCGCAAAGGAGAATCCGCGCGTGACGCGCGCGCCCCTTGGATCCCCGCTCGTCGCGCATGGTGTCCACTCGAAGCAGCCGCGTGCAGCGCGGCGCTGCGGGCGCGCCGTGGGTCACCCCCGCCGACCCCCGCAACCGCACCCGCGAGCCCCGAAATGACTGCGGGCACCCATTCGGGCGCCCGCAGAACAAGCCGCGCAAAGGCAACTCCGCGCGTGGCGAGCGCGCCCCTTGGATCCCCGCCCGTCGCGCATGGTGTGCACTCGAAGCAGCCGCGTGCAGCGCGGCGCTGCGGGCGCGCCGTGGGTCACCCCGCCTACCCCCGCAACCGCACCCGCGAGCCCCGAAATGACTGCGGGCACCCTTTCGGGCGCCCGCCGAGCAAGCCGCGCAAAGGAGAATCCGCGCGTGACGCGCGCGCCCCTCGGATCCCCGCTCGTCGCGCATGGTGTGCACTCGAAGCAGCCGCGTGCAGCGCGGCGCTGCGGGCGCGCCGTGGGTCACCCCGCCTACCCCCGCAACCGCACCCGCGAGCCCCGAAATGACTGCGGGCACCCTTTCGGGCGCCCGCAGAGCAAGCCGCGCAAAGGAGAATCCGCGCGTGAGCGGCTCCCCTAGTCCTTGACTTCGACTCCCATCGAACGCGCGGTACCCATCACGATCCGCATCGCCGCCTCGACGTCGTTGGCGTTGAGGTCCTTGAGCTTCGTCTCGGCGATCTTCTTCACCTGGGCCTTCGTCACCTTGCCGACCTTGTCGGTGTGCGGGACCGGGCTGCCCTTGGCGATGCCGGCGGCCTGCTTGAGCAGCTCCGACGCGGGCGGCGACTTGGTGATGAAGTCGAACGAGCGGTCCGAGTAGATGGAGATGATCACGGGGATCATCGTCCCCTTCATCTCCTTCGTCGCGTCGTTGAAGCGCTTGACGAACTCGCCGATGTTGACGCCGTGCTGACCGAGGGCCGGGCCGACCGGCGGAGCCGGCGTGGCCGAGCCGCCCGGGCACTGCAACTTGACCTTGGCCTTGAGTTCCTTCGCCATGACGCGCTTCCTTCCGAGGTCGCCCGACTAGACGGGCTCGACCTGCCAGTACTCCAGTTCCACGGGCGTGGAGCGACCGAAGATGGTCACGATCACACGCACGATCCCCCGAGCCGGGATCGTCTCGTCCACCACGCCGTCGAAGGACTCGAGGGGCCCTTCCTTGATCTTGACCGCGTCGCCCTTTTTGAAGGCCATCTGCACCTGCGGGGCCTTGTCGCTGCTGCGCTCGACGATCGCGAGGAGGCGATCGACCTCCTCGGGCGGCAGCGGGTCGGGGTTGCCGTAGGGGCCGACGAAGTCGCCGACGCCGGGCACGCTGCGGACGAGCGCCCAGACCTCGGACGGGACCTTGCCGCGCTCGTCCTGGGCGACCTCGACGAGGACGTAGCCCGGGTAGAGCTTCTTCTTCCGCGTGCGCTTGCGGCCCGCCTTCACCTCGGTGACGGTCTCGACCGGCACGAGGACGCGCGAGATCAGCTCGGTCTTGCCTTCGACGGCGACCTTGCGCTCGAGCGCGGCCTGCACCGTGTTCTCACGGCCGCTCTGGACCTTCACGACGTACCAGCGACGGGCCACCGGTCACCTCCGCCCGAAGACGAGGAGGAAGATCTTCCGAAGCACGACGTCGAGGCCCCACATGACCAACGCGAGCGTCACGCTCACGAAGGCCACGACGAGGGTCGCGTTCCACACGTCCTTGCCGGTCGGCCAGGCGACCTTCTTCATCTCCTGCTCGGTCTCGATCATCAGGTCGACCGAGGCCGGCTTGTTCAGCAGGAGGTGGAGGCCGAGGAGGCCGCCGAGCGCCACGAGGACGGCGATGACCTTGTAGGCCGTGACCACGCCGACGAGCGGCAGGCCGTCCACCAGCACGTACTGGTTCGGGACGTTGATCGCGCCGTAGAGGGCGAACGCGCCGAAGACGACCAGGAGGCCGCCGAGCAGGTACGCGGAGAACCGCGCCCAGAAGCCCTGGCCCTTCTTGTAGATGTCGAGGCCCATCGTGTGGTCCGTCCTGGTTCGCGCGCTCGGGAAGTGGCTCGTCAGGTCGCCGGGTGCGGTCGCCTGCGTCGCTGGCGGATGCTGCCACCTCGCGCGCCCCGCAGGGCTACGGCCCCCCGGGGGGCCGCGTGAGGTGGCACGGCAGGAGGGAATCGAACCCCCAACCTGCTGATTTGGAATCAGCTGCTCTGCCTAGTTGAGCTACTGCCGTCCGGGTTCGGGGAAAGGGGAAGAGCGAGCCGGTCCGCGGGCGACCGTCGCCTACTTCTTGACCTCCTTGTGGAGGGTCCGCGTCCGGAGGACCGGGTTGTACTTCATGAGCTCGAGCTTGTAGGGGTTGCCCTTCAGCTTCTTCTGGACGCGGTACAGGCGCAGCCCGGTGACGGTGCACTCGAGCGTCACGTAGCCACGGGCTTCGGCCTTCGCCATGACTCACCTCGCCACGACCCGACCCCGCGGAGGACGTCCGCGGGGTCGAGCCGAGCTCTGTTGTTGACCTACTTCAGGACCTTGGTGACCGCGCCGGCGCCGACCGTGCGGCCGCCCTCGCGGATGGCGAAGCGGAGCTTCTCCTCGAGCGCGATGGGCTGGATGAGGACGACCTTGATGCGGGCGTTGTCGCCCGGCATGCACATCTCGGCGCCGCCCTGGAGCTCGATGGCCCCGGTGACGTCCGTCGTGCGGAAGTAGAACTGCGGCCGGTAGTTGTTGAAGAACGGCGTGTGACGGCCGCCCTCCTCCTTCGTGAGGACGTAGATCTCGGCCTCGAACTCCGTGTGCGGCTGCACGCTGCCGGGCTTCGCCAGCACCATGCCGCGCACGAGGTTCTTCTTCTCGACGCCGCGCAGGAGGAGGCCGACGTTGTCGCCCGCCTGACCCGAGTCGAGCGTCTTGTTGAACATCTCGACGCCCGTGCAGGTCGTCTTGGCCGTGTCGTGCAGGCCGACGATCTCGAGCGGCTCGCCGACCTTGACGACGCCGCGCTCGATGCGGCCCGTGCCGACCGTGCCGCGGCCCTCGATCGAGAACACGTCCTCGACCGGCATCAGGAACGGCTTGTCCACGTCGCGCGTCGGCGTCGGGATGTAGGCGTCGACCGCCTCCATCAGCTTGATGATGGGCTGGCACGCCGGATCGGTCGCGCTCGGCGACTTCGAGTGCAGCGCGGCCACCGCGGCGCCGCGGATGATCGGAATCTCGTCGCCCGGGAAGTTGTACTCCTTGAGCAGCTCACGGAGCTCGAGCTCGATGAGGTCCAGGAGCTCCGGGTCGTCGACGAGGTCGACCTTGTTCAGGAAGACGACGATGGCGGGCACGCCGACCTGGCGGGCGAGCAGGATGTGCTCGCGCGTCTGCGGCATGGGGCCGTCGGCGGCCGAGACCACGAGGATCGCGCCGTCCATCTGCGCGGCGCCCGTGATCATGTTCTTCACGTAGTCGGCGTGGCCGGGGCAGTCCACGTGCGCGTAGTGACGGTTCTTCGTCTCGTACTCGACGTGGGCCGCCGAGATGGTGACGATCTTCGAGTCGTCACGGACGGTGCCGCCCTTCGCGATGTCCGCGTAGCTCTTCGCCTTCGTGCCGGCGATGGCGGCCATCACGTGCGAGATCGCGGCCGTCAGCGTCGTCTTGCCATGGTCGACGTGGCCGATGGTCCCGACGTTGACGTGGGGCTTGCTCCGGTTGAAGTTTTCCTTGGCCATGGCGACTGAGTCTCCGGGTCCGACGGCGGTCGATCGTCGGTGCTGGGTCTGATCCGAAAAGGCGGGTCTCGGGAGCGTGCCGCCCGAGCGGCCCGGGAGCCGACGTGTCCCCTTGCGGAGGCGCGTCAGCCTCGGTCGTCCGGCCCGCCGGTGGAGCTGGTGGAGGGGATTGAACCCTCGACCTCCTCCTTACCAAGGAGGTGCTCTACCACTGAGCTACACCAGCTTGGTGGCGTCCGAACGATCGAGTGCCCCGAACGCCCCGCGGAAGTGCGGCCCCCTGGCGCGGTCCTGCCGACCTGGAGCGGGTGATGGGAATCGAACCCACGTCACCAGCTTGGAAGGCTGGAGCTCTACCATTGAGCTACACCCGCACGCGGAATGTCCGGGTTCCGCGCAAGACCCCGGGAGGTCTCACGTGGAGGGGCAGACAGTACCGGCGCCCCGGCGACCGTCAAGCGCCGTCGCGGGCGCCCCCTCCGGTCGGCGCCGGCGGCCGGGGGCGTGGCACCCCCTCGACCAGCCCACGCTCCCCCACCCGACCGATCCCCGCCCCGCGATCGCCGCATCTGCTTGCTCAATACAACCAGCAACCTTCCGGGACGCAAGGCCCGGCGGCCGACCAGTGGCTGTCCTTCTCGTATCCCACTCCCCCCACCCTCCGTTCGTCCGTTCACCCCACCCCGTGGACGTCGCCCCCTGCCGGCGACGGGCCCGCGGCGGAGCTGACGGCCACCGGGCCTCGCGTACCCCCGCCGGTGGATCGCCCGTTCGGCATCCCCGGCGTCCGCGCGACGACGGCGGGCGAGGCCGTTCCGCCGGCCCGCGGTGGCCGGCACCGCGACGCGCCCCTTCACCGAGCCGGTCGAGACGCCGGTGCACGCGCGGTGAGGAGTACGGCCTCGCCGGCCGTCAGGTCGCCGTGGCGGTCGAGGGTCGGTGCCGCCGCAAGCAGCGCACGGGCGCGCTCGGCGTCGGCCCAGGGCACGGTGACCTCCCACCAGACGGACCCGACGGTGGAGTAGCGGATCCCGGCGGGCGGGAGGATCGCGTCGAGCGCGTCGAGCACGGCGGTGTCGCCGCCGCCCATGCAGGCGATGGTGGTGCGCCCGCTGATCACCACCGGGTCGAACTTGACGCCGGTCGGGTGACCGCGGGGCGGGATCGCGCGCGCGTACTGGCCGGGATGCTCGGAGTCCCCGGTGCATCCCGCGACGGTGACGCCCCCCGCCACGACCAGGACCGCGGTCGCGACGACGCGGCGCGCGCGGCGATCCCAGCACCAGGTCACGGCACCCTCGCGCGGGTGCGTCGCGGCCAAGCGCCGGCGGCGAGGAGAGCGAGGCCGGCGGTCGTCCACCCCACTGCGCCGTGCGTCGACCGACGGTCGAGGCTCGGGCCGAGCGTGAGCGGGCTGGGGAGCGTCGGCGCGCCGACGAGCCCGTCGGCCTGGGTCCCGACATCGCCCATGCCGAAGGCGTCCCCTGCGAGGAACACGGTCCGCGGGTCGATCCCGGCGTCCGACAGTGCGCGAGAAGTTCGGCTCTGTCCGGCGGAGTTCCCGACGGGGCGGCTGGTCCACTCGAAGTCGATCGGCTCGAGCGTGGAGGAGAACTGACGGACGAGCGCGGGCCGCGAGGCTGTCGCGCCCGACGTAGTCCCGCCGCACGTGCACCCGACCGCGAGGTCGATGACGCCGATCACGCCACGGGTCGCAATCGCGGCCCCCACGACGACGAGTCCGATCCGGACGGCCGAGAGCATGCGGTCAACCTACCAGAAGCCGACGCGGCGCGTCCGGGCCTGCGATCGCGTCCCAGCGGTGGAGACCTGCAGGGCGCGCGCGACGGTCCGGGACGCGAGCCCAGGTCGCACCCGACGAGTCCGCGGAGTCCTCGGCCGACGCGACCGATGGGTGTGAGGCGTTCGCAACCCAGCCGACCGCGGGGCCCGTCTCCTTCCCCGTAGAATCGGCGCACTTGGAGACGTCGCCATGCGCACGCTTGCGATCGCCCTCACCGTTTTGCTCCGCCTGTCGCCGTCGTCGGCGGGTGAAGCGCCGGATCCGGTGATGAGTGCCTTCTCGTACTTCGAGGACGCTCGCCCGGAGATGCAGCAACCCGCGATCAACCTGCTGATCGAGAAGGGCGACGCTGCGCGGCTCGCACAGGCCCGTCAGGCACATCGGGACGACCACTCGGCCGACAGCCGCGAGCGCGTGGCCTACGACGGCGTCGCCTATTGTCTCGACGTTGCTCGGCGGTACGCGGCGTCCGAGGCCGGAAGTGTGTCGCGATGGATGATCCTCGACGAGCTCATGCGGTCGGGCTGGCGAGCTCACGTGGGCGCCGTGCTTCGCCGCGCGGGCCTGACCGCTCTGGATGCGGCGCGCGTCCTGTCCGAACGCGCCCAGGCCGAGCTCGCCTACCAGGAGTGCTCTGGTGCGGCGCTGGGAGACCAGAAGGCGCAGGACCTCGCCGTCGCGTCTGCGGCACGGTGGGGCAACGCGATCGTTCCCCATGCACTCGGCGTTCTCGCGATCCCGCCGTGGATCGCTGTCGCTGGCTGGCCGGCGGGCTCCATCGTGATGCAACAGCGTCTCGCCGTGCGCGTGCTGACGGCGCTGAACGCGCGGGTGGCCATTCCGTATCTCCTGGTCCACGTGCTCGGCCCGAGCGCGATGCTGCAATTCGACGTGCTCCACGCGCTCGCCCAGCTCACCGGGGACACGGCCTGGGACGGTCGAGATCTCTCGAACCTCTCCGAACTGGCAACACAGCGCCTCGCCTGGTGGAAGCGCGAAGGGAAGGCCCATGCAGAAGGTGCGCGGTGGTGTGCACTTGCGGGGCTGAGTGTGGCCGCGGACTTCGCGGCATCCGCGTCGCTGAACTCGACGCCCTCACCGGCCAACCTCGACGGGAGCCCGGATCCAGTGATGCACTTCTTCGGCTGCCTGGAATGGCTTACCGGCTACCCGGAACCCGTCCACAAGGGCGTGGTTGGGGCGGATGCGTTCGTGCGGAGCCTCCAGATCTCCGACGCGATCCGTCACTTCCAGGGCCTCGACTGATCCGCAACGGAGAAGTGCCCGCTTGCACCCACCCCAGCGCGAGTGGATCGAGCTCGCGTTCGCGTGACGCCGTACGGCACGGCCCTCACGTCGCCGCACCTGCCCGCCGCCGTGGCGACAGGCCGACCGCGACGACACATCACTCCCTCTCACCCACGGCCCGCGCGAGGGCCGCGAGCGGATCTCGGGCGGCGACATGGAGGCGGGCCTCGGCCTGCCGGACGGAGTCGGCGTATCCGGTCGCAGGGCCTATGTCCATCCGCTCAGCTCACCGCCACGGCCGTGAGTGGTTGCGTTTCCGCATGTGCCCTCAGTTCAGACGCCATGCCGAAGGACCCGAATCGTCTCCAGGATCAGAATCAACGCGGACCCGAACGTCCCGAACAGCGCGATCATGGTCAGCGCGCCCATGGCAAAATTGATGACGCATCCCAGAACGTAGAACCGCAGTGTCGGGTAGTCGGTTCGATGCTCGGCGAGCGCGAAGTCCTGCAGCGTGAGCCACCACGAGCGCGGGAGTGCGTAGATCGCGAGCAGGAGCGAGCCGAGGAAGGCGACGCTGTACGACGCGAGGTCGCGCGGCTCGACGACGCGCGTCGGAACCGCCTCCAGGCGGACCGTTGCGCCTTCCGGCGACTCGTCACCATTCGACCTGGCACGGGCATTGATTCCGCCCCGGTTCGCGCTTGCCCGTTGGGCGGCATCGCCCGTCCCGGATGGCCCCGTCGGGCGGTACTCGAACCGAACGCTGCGTTCCCACCATGGCGGCATACCAAGCCATCCGCCCGTGAGGCAGGCTGCCCCGTAGACCGCCATCGCGGCCCCCAGGACGATGAGACCTGCGCGGGGGGCGGGTTGCATCGACGGAGCGTATCCGAACGTGGCGCCGCGCGGCGGGACCCCGTGGACCGGCGCGCGGCGGCAATGCTCGTGGGGTCAATGTGGGGTGCGAGCGCCCCGGCTCTCGCGCGCGGTCGGCACCGCACCCTCGGCTGCGCCTTCGACGGCGGCACCGTGCGGCAGGCGGCGGTGCGACGGCAAAAGGGTCCGGCGAAAGCACGCGCGGCGGAGACTCGCGCATGGTCCAAATGCCTCTGGCCGCGCGCCGAGCTCGCCCGTCCGGTATGCGGACTAGATGCCGCTCGGCTCCTTAGATCCCGTGCCGATCCTCGGGGCATTCAGCGCGAGCGAGGAACCAGCGCGGCGGAGACTCGCGCATGGTGCAGATGCCTCTGGCCGCGCGCCGAGCTCGCCCGTCCGGTATCCGGACTAGATGCCGCTCGGCTCCTTAGATCCCGTGCTCCGCTTCAGGGCATTCAGCGCGAGCGAGGAACCAGCCGCGGCGGAGAATCCACCATCGCCTCCCTCGGGTCGCGCCTGCGGCGCGACCCCGAGGCAGGCGATGGTGGGCGGAGAAGGATTCGAACCTTCGAAGGCAATGCCACCAGATTTACAGGCTTAGCGCATCGCCCCGAAACCCCCGATGGATCAACGACTTACGTCGATCCGGCGTCGTTGCTTGCCTTCCGCTTGCCTTCTGACGCCCCCGGCGACCGCGTCGCCCTGGCGGCCGAGCTCGCCGCACGCGCCGCGGTGCTCCCCCCGGCGGACCCGGCCCGCGAGGCGCTCGCCGCCGCCGCCGCGGCCCTGCTCGCGCCGGTCCCGGCCGCGGCCGTCGTCCCGATGCGGCGGGTCGGGCCGTGACGGCTCGCCGGCGCCGGTTGCGCCGCCCCCCCTCCGCCGTAGGATCCGCGCCATGATCAAGGTCACGATTCACGAGGGGCGCGCGCAAGGCGCCATCGACTGCGACCTCTGCCACAAGCCCGTCACCGACGGGACTCGTGCGATCGTCGGTTTCAGCGGCGAGTGGGCCCCGGGAGCTGCCCTGCCGTTCCGGATCGCGCACAAGGCCTGCGACAACGACGGCGCGCGGCGCCGCGCCGGAGATCAGTGGATGCCGCTCGACGCGTTCTTGGTGATGCTGGCTGAACACTCCGGGATCCGGTGGGGATCTCCGGAGGCGATGAAGTCTCTGGAGATGATCTCGTCTACCAGCTAGCGGCCGTTCGCCCCGGGGCACACCGACCGGGCTGCTCCAAGTCGTCTGTGCGAGACGTGAGACGAGGAGAGGCCCGACGCATCGATCGAGAGGCTGCATGGGGATCGTCGAGTCGGATCCGCAGTACCGAGAGAAGGCCGCAGTGTGGGCGCTGCTGGCCAACCTACCCGAGCGGGGCGGCGCATGTCGGGGCGGAGAGTCTGGAGCGTGGGCGGCGAGGGGCGCCCCATCCAGCGACGCCGCCTAACGAGGCTAGACGTTGAAGTCGGCCGAGTACCAGAAGGAGAACATGCACGCGGCGACCAATGCGAGACCGACGAGTCGCCCTCCCCGCAGCAGCGCGATGTAGAACCCGACCACGACGCCGATTGCCGCAGCAGGGAGAGCGAGAATCCAGACCTCGTGATACGCGCTCCTCGCGATTCCCAGGAAAGCCGCATCCTTCTCGAGGAAGGGGTCGAACGCGGTGAGCGTGACGATCATGGCGATCAACTGGATCATCGCCGCAGCGATCAGTCCGTGGGAGCGAAGTCCGTCCGGCCGACGAAACCCGATAGCCCCCGCAGCGGCGAGCACAACGAGGACAACCCAGACCACTGTCGGCACCGGACCGCGAGCCCATGCGAGGGGAGTAACGGGGACGCCGTGGTGCATTGAGGAAGCGTACCCGGCATCTGCGAGGCGTGGCGGCCCCAGGGCGCCCCCCGTGCGGCCGAGCTCTCGTCGAGCCCCCCCCGTTCCTGCCCTGGCATACTCGGATGCGGGAGGGCTCTCCATGGGCATTCGCGATCGCGACTACATGCGTCGGGCAGGCGGCGAGACGCCGTACGACGACCGGCCGGGTGACGATCAGCTGCGCGCGCGCATGCCCGTCTGGGGGAAGATCCTACTCGTCGTCCTTGCGCTGGCCCTCGTGGCTGTCGCGATCGTGAACAACATCTGACGGACGCATCACGGCCCGGAACGCCGCGCCGCGGCCGACCTCAGGCGCCTCGGAGACATCATGCGGACCTTCTTCGCGCTGGCGGTGCTGTTTGCAATGACGTGCGCGTGCGCCCGCCGCGACTGCTGCGATCGACCGGTCGATCGCCCCGTCGAGCGGGCGGAAGCCTGGACCTGGGGGCGCTTCCAGCGCGCGGAACCCGACGACGGTCCGCGCAAGCGGATCGAGCTCGAGGGCGTGATCCGAGAACTGGACGGACAGGTCTTCGTGGTCAAGCCGCGCATCCCGGTCGCCGAGGCGCGGACGTACGACGAGATCCGCGACTCAATGCTGCCAGACGACTACCGGCGGTGCCTGTTACTCGTGCGGCCCGACGGTCCAACCGTTCGATCCCTCATCGATCTACGCGTGCGAGTCACGGGCATGCTGCGTTGGACGAAGTCCGAGTTCGACTGGGGCGACGAACCGAGCCTCGACGAGGTACGCTTCCAACTGCTGCACTGACCGACGCGAGAGTCCTAGCGCTCTCGAAGCCGCGCCTCGCCTTCGCCAGTCGTTAGAAGCGGATCCGCCGGAGACATCGCACGCGGCCCGGCGACCCGCCGCGCCGCGCGCTCGGCGGCCGACCTCAGCTCGCCGGCGTGCCCGCAGGCGAGGTCGTCGCGGCATCGGCCGGATTCGCATCGCGTCGCCGTGGCCACGCGCCGACCGCGATGAGGGCGAGGCCAGCCGCCATCGGGGCAATCGCGGTGTCCCTGAGCCGCTGCTGACACGCGGCCGATGCGCGGGCGCTTTCGGCCTCCCACGCCCGCCATCGTTCGAGTTCGGCTTCGCTCATGAGGACGTTGCCCCCCCAGCTGTAGTGGGCCGACCCTTCGTCGGCGTTGAGGTCGATCGGAGACATCGTCGGTCGGGGACGCTCGACGGGCCGGCGCACGAATGCCGAAGGCACCACGCCCGGCCACATGCCGACCGAGGCCGCGAGTCCGTCCGCCGCCATCGCGGCCCCCAGGACGACGAGACCGACGCGGACGGTGCGGTGCATCGAGGAAGCGTACCCGACGACGCATGCCGGCGCGTCCCCCCCGTCCGGCATCCTCTCCGGTGCGGGCCCCGCCCCCGGCTGATCCCCGGCGGTCGGCGGTCCTCGCCCCGCTGGGGCCCGCGCTAGGCCGTCTCGACGAGGGTGGAGACGAGGGTTGAACCCGAACGAGCGCTCGCTGGTCCGGCGCGTCCCGTGCCTCGTGTTCTGCGACGAGAGCGGACAGTTTCAGACGCGCGGCGACCTGTCCCTCGTCGCGGCATTGATCGTCGCCGACCTCGTGGAGGAACGCGATCGGCTGCGAGACGTTGCGGGCCAACTCGCGCCCGCCGTGAGTCGCGATGGGAAGCGACGCAAACTCGTCCCGAGCCTCGTCACCGACGCGATGCTCGAATCGGTGCGTCGAGCCGTATTCGCGGGGGGATGGATCGTGCACTTCGCGGCGGCGCGATGGGAGGAGCCCGCCGTGCGTTCGCTGCGGACCGACCTCCTCGGGTTCGTGCGTCCGCTGCTGGACGCACCAGAGGCGCTCGACGTCGGCGGGGCCCCGGACCTGCGCCCGTACTTTGCGGCGGAGGACATCGAACGCTGGCACGACCAAGACGTCGCGTATGCAATGACGCTGTTCCACGTGCTCAGTACTGGCGCGGGGCAGCTGGAGTCCATGGGCGACTACCCCTTGATGCGAGTCGTCGTCGATCGGCGCGCGGGGATCCGTTCCGCGCTTGCCCTTGAGATCATCGCGCGGATGGCGGTGTCGCCGGGCGGGGCCACCGCAAAGGCGCGGCTCGCGCAGGTGCTCGGGATCGCCCCGACGCGCCGCCTGAACATCTCCATTGCAGGAGACGAGGGGACCTGCGGGCTCGAGGTCGCCGACCTCATCGCAAAGACCTACGCCGCCGCGCTGGACGGCGGGCGACGCGACCCCGACGGCAGGTGGGCCGCCTTCCGGGCAAGTCTCGACCGCGCGCCGCAGAGCCCAAAGGTCGAGATCAAACCGAGGGCGGCGGGCGACCGTCCCCCCCACCCCGGATGCTGACCGGCGCGGGCCCCGCCCGCCGGGTAGCTCCCGGCGGTGGGCTTCCCCCTTCGCCCCGGGGCCCGCTTCACCACAACGGGGGGAGGACGGGGGACAGATGAACGACACCCTCTTCGGCGTGCTCATCGGTGCGATCGCGGGCGCAGTCCCCGCTCTGATGAACCTCCTCGACGCGCACTTCAGGAGGAAAGACAGGGCGGCCGAGCGAGCGCGGCGGGAGCAACGTGAGGCCGAGGATCGCTGGCGCCGCCGTGCGCGCGTGGCCTTCCGTGCGTACGTCAACCTCAGGTATGCCGGGGACGTTCCGAGCGCCCGCATTCGCAATCTAGGAGCACTTCGGCCCTTCGTCGGCAGCTCAGCCCGTCAAGTCATCGATGGGCTCCGGATTGAGTATGCGAAGCTCCCGAATGGGACCCTCGGAAACAAGGACGAGAGAGTCCTCGACGACGCGGTCCTCGCGGATATCGGCACGACGACCGAGGCCCCGGGCGCGCCGTAGCTTCGACCTGGAGTGCGCCGACGACAACGCCGGATCGATGTTGACTTCCGCGCGCGATGCGTCCGCCGATTCCGGCCCGGCCCGCGGGCCAGCGGGAAAGCCGCGGACCCCGACGCGATTTCTCACGATTTCCCCCGGGCGGTTTGTTACGGCAGGGGGCGGGTGAGACCGCCACCCAGGTTAGTGCGACGCCCGGCCGAGCGAAGGCCGGGCGCCGCTGCCCCGAGGCCAACGTCACATGAACCCCAGGACGTCCCGAAACGCTAGCACGCCCCCCACCGTCGCGACGAAGCCTGCCACGTCGCCCGCCACCCTCGACGCGTTCGCGCCGGCGATCCGCGCGGCGAGCCGCGCGACGGCGATCCTCGACGACGTCGTCCTCGAGCTCGACGAGCACGACCTGCCGCGCGAGCCCGCGGCCCTCGAGGGCGCCCGCGCCGCGGTCCTCGCGTGCTGCGCGCCGACGATCGACGCGCTGCGCGTCGTCGACCCGGAGCGCGCCGGCGCCGTCGAGCGCCTCGTCGTCGCGCTCAGCCGCGCGGTCCGCAACCTCCAGGCGCGCAACGGGGCGATCGGGCCGCGCGTCAGCCTCGTGCACGTTGAGGTACAGCCGTTCGACTTCCTGCAGTTCGACGAGCTGCGGTCGGCGCTCGTGGCGCTGCGGACCGAGCTCGAGGCCGCGCTGCTCGACTTCCCCGACCGCGTCGAGCTCCACGCGATGCGCGCTGCGGCGGCGGCGTCGCCGAGGACGTCCGACGCGCCGGCGCGATCCGCGACGCCGATCCGGCAATCGGACTTCATCCACCGGGTGTACGACCGGCTGCGGAGTTCCGGCGCTCTCACCCGCCGGTACCGTCTCGACAACGCCGCGAGTCGCGGAAAGGCGATCAAGGCGCTTGCGGGGGGACTGAAGCGTCAGAGTCACCCGGACTTCCGAGTGCTCGCCGCGTATGTCGTTCGGGTCGGCAAGCGCCGAATGATCCTCCCCGAGGCCCTCGACGCTCTCGGCGCCGGCGAGGCGGCATTGGGGATGCCCGCTGCGGCGTCCCGCGCGGGGACTCGCGTGGCGTAGGGCGAAACCCCACAAACCCCACAAACCCCACACCGCGGGTTCTTCCGCCCTTTCGGCTCTACGCACGCGCTAGATCGGGCGCGTGCTCAACGCAACAACCCGACTTAGCCCCTCCGACGTCGGCGAGCTCATCGGCTGCGGCCGACAGGCGGTCGTCGCGTGGATCCAGCGGGGGATCCTGCCGGCGGTCCGGACGCCGACCGGCCGCTACCTGATCGACCTGGCCGACGTCGAGCGGATCCTGCGCCCGGCGCTTGCGCCCGCGCCGGTCCTGCAGCTGCTGCCCCGCCCGGGCGGGGTGCGCACGTGACCGCCGCCACGCTCGTCCCCAGCCCGACTGCGCGAGGCCGCGCCCCGCGGCCGGCGCTCGCGGCCGACGCGAACGCGCACGCCGGGCGGCCGTGGTCGGCGCCTTCCCGCGCTGCGGCGCTCGCCGACGCGCAGCGGTGGCACGTCGAGTTCGCCCGAGTGCCGACCTGCCCCGCGTGCCGGTCCTGGCCGTTCGCGATGGCGCACGCGTGCGGAGGGCCCACGTCGTGAGCCTCGCCCCCGCCCCCCGCCGGCGACTGCGCGCCGACGTCGTCGAACCCGAGCGCGTGAGCGCGGCCGGGCCCGCGCCCGTGGCCACGACGCCGCTCGCCGTCGACCTCGCGACCGCCGCGAAGCTCATCAACATGAGCCCGCGCTGGGTGCGTCGCGCGGCGGCCGCCGGCGACATCCCGTACGTGCGCATCGGCCGCGCGTTGCGGTTCCGGCCCGAGGACCTCCGCGCGCTCGTCGACCGCCACGTGATCGGCGGCGCCGCGTGACGCGTCCCGAGTCCCCCACCCTCACCCGGAGCTGAGCAATGCCCCTCGACTGGATCCCGCCCAACGCGTACTTCGACACGTCCTCGACGGGAGTCGGCGTTGCGACCCGCGCGGCGGCGATCGCGGCGCGGCTGGCCGTCGACGAGGACCTCGTCGGCCGCCGAATGCTCCTGCAGCGGTTGCTTGCGTCCGTGCGGGCCCGCTTCCTGCACTACGTCGTCCAGCACGCGCCGAGCGCGCCGGTCGCCGCGGCCCTCGAGGCGCTCGTCGCGGCGGTCGAAGGCCTCGCCGCGGACGCACCCAACTTCGACGCCTTCCCGGGGATCGCCGCGGCGGCCCGCGCGTGCCGCGCTCGCGCATGGCTCGGCGTGCCCATCGCCCGCGAGGAGGACGTCGTCGAGCTCATCGTCGACTTCGCGACGCTCGCGACGGCCGACGACGAGGCGACCGCGGCCGAGACCGCGTACCGGCTCGTCACGCGGTGGAGCGTCCGCGACGACGGACACGCCGACGGCGCGCTGCGCTCGTTCCTCGCCGCCCACCCCCTCACCTGATCGGAGCCACGATGTCCACCGCCCCCATCCTTCCGAGCCGCGGCCTTCCGTCCGGCTACCTCGCGGCGGAGCCGCGCCGGCTCGCTGAGATCCTCCGCGCGGCGCGCAGCGCCGGCCCGCTCCCGCTCGGCTCCCAGCGCGAACGCTCGTCGCTTTGGGTCACGTCGGACGGCGTGGCCATCGTGTCGATCGACGGCGTCATGTCGAAGGACGGCGGCTGGTTCGGCGCTTCGACACGCGTGGCCCGTGCACAGGTCCGCGACGCCGGGTCGCGCAACGACGTCCGGGCGATCGCCCTCAGGATCAGCTCGCCGGGCGGCTACGTCGACGGGACGGCGGACCTCGCCGCCGACGTCGCCGAGGCCGCGACGAGGAAGCCCGTCCACGCGTTCATCGAGGACATTTGCGCGTCGGCCGCCTACTGGGTCGCCTGTCAGGCGACGAAGGTCTGGTGCAACGCGACCGGGCTCGTCGGGTCGATCGGGGCGTATCAGGTCCTGGTCGACGAGAGCGGCCTGTGCCGCGAACTCGGGATCGTGGTCCACCTCGTTGCGACGGGACCGCTCAAGGGCGCTGGAGAACCCGGCACCGAGATCACGCCAGAGATCCTCGAGTACGAGCGGAAGCTGGTGGGCGACTTGAATGCGCACTTCCTGCGCACCGTGCGGACCGGCCGCGGCCTCACCCCCAAGCAGCTCGAGACGGTCACGAGCGGCGCCGTCTGGATCGCCTCCGAGGCGAAGGGGCTGGGCCTCATCGACGGGATCCGGACACTCGACGACGTCGTGGCCGATCTCGCCGAGGTCCCCGACGTCGCGTCGCGTGGCCGCGCGCTGCGGGCCCGCGTCCGCTTCGAGCTCGAGGCCGGCGCGATCGAGCCGCCGGCGGCGCCGACGCCGCTGCGCGATCGCGCGGCCCGCGCCATCGACGACGCGCGAGGTGCGACCTCGTGACCGACGACGAGCCCCGCACCTTCGAGCAGATCCTGCGGCGCGTGTCGCTGGAGATGTACGCCGAGGGCGTCGCGATCGCGCGAGGCCTTCGCGACGGCACGCTGTGCCGGCCGCCGCGCCCGTTCCGCTCGGCCGCGGACGCCGCTGAGTACGCCGTGATCGGTGCGCGGGGCCGCGGGTGGGAGCCGGCGCCGGACCTCGTCGAGCTCGCGCGCAGCGGCTGCACGAACGACGCGGACCGCACCCCGTGGGGAGGCACCTAGCGTGGCAACGGCACGGATCCTCGACGCGTTCTGGCTGTCGTCGAAACGACGGCGGCTGGAACGCTATCTCGCCCAGGCCGGGCACCGATGGCCGGACGATCCCGTTCGCGGCCCGATGTGCGGCGGCGAGTGCGTCGCCCGCGCGCTCGCGTTCCTCGACGGCCGCGGCGACCCGGCGGGATCGCTCGCCGGTCTCAGCGACGCCGACCTCGAGCTGGAAGCGGGCTGGAACGGGAAGCCCGGGTTGCTCGTCGAGGCGCTCGTCGCGTGCGGGTGGATCGACGTGACCCCGGACGGACGGTGGTGGCACGACTTCGGCGCGTTCAACGCGAAGGCGATCGCCGCGCGGAAGAACGGCGCCCAGGGCGGCCGGCCTCGCAAGGCCGGATCCGTGCGCGACCGGCGAGGCGCATACCGCGGTCCGCGAGCAGACGACGACGCCCACCGCGGCGGGCCTGACGAAACCCACGACGAAACCGACCACGTAACCCACGACGAAACCCAAACGGAACCCACGACGAAACCCATGACGAAACAGTCCGAGTCCGGGTCCGGGTCTGGTTCTGAGTCCGGGGTTGCCTCTGGTTCTCGAACGACGTCGAGCCCTCTGGGTGGTGGTGGTGATCTTGGGGGGTCCGGGGGGGCGACCCGATCCACCACCACCACCGCCTCGCCTTCGCCCCCGCAGAGCCCGGACCCGGACCGGGCCGACCCCGTCGAGACGTTGGCCGCCGCCCTTCACGCGAGGGCCGGCCGTGTGCGGAGCGCGTGCGACGACGCGGCGGCCGAGCTGCTCGCGGCCGTCGGCGGCGACCTCCCGTGGTGCCTCGGCTACCTCATGCGATCCCCGCCCGCCCTCGAGGCCGACGTCTTCGAGTGGAAGCGCGCGGCGCTCGACGCGCGGCGGACCGAGGCCACCGAGGCGGCATCGCACGAGGGCACGCCGCAGGAGCCACGCCGGGCGAGCGCAAAGGACCGCGAGACGATCGGGCGGCACCTCGCCCAGGCCGCGGGCAACCTGCAGACGGGGCGCGTCGCATTTGACGGCGCGCGTCTGGCTCAGCGAAGCCGAGAAGCTCGCGAGCAGGACGGACGCCGACCTCGACGAGATCGGCGCGCGCGCGCGGCATCGACGTCGAGGACCTGCAGCGGCGGTGCGGCGCGTGAGCCCCGCCGACGCCCGCGCGCGGACGCACACGCCCCCCACCCCCGGGGTACCCCCCCCCCCCCCCCGGGGGGGAGGGGTCCATCTCGATCGGGGCCCCCAACAGCGCGCGCTGCCCCTCGCACAGATTTTCACGGGTTACCAAGGTGCCGGGGCTCCCCCCCGGGCGGAACCCGTCCCCGCCGCCCCCGTCGAGCCCCGATCCGCGTCCGTCGAGCGGCCCGCGGTGGCCGCCCAGGGCGCGCCCGTGGCCGCCACGGCGCGCGACGGCGCGGCCGTCGCCCCAGGGGCCACCCCGCCCGTGCCGCGGCGCTGCTCGGCCTGCGGCGTCGAACTGCCGCCGCGACGCGGGCGCGGCCAGCTGCGACGCACGTGTTCGGCGCGGTGCCGCCAGCGCCGGCACCTCGGGATCCGCCGCGACCGCGGCGCGCTGCGGTGCGCCGCGCGCGCTCGTCGGCCGCAACCTCGGCCGCTACTGCGGCGCCGCGTGCCACGCCGAGGCCGACCGCGAGCGTCGCCGCGCGCTCGAGTCCGCGCAGACCGCCGCGCGGGCGCTCGCGTGCGCGCTGCCGCGTCCACCGCCCCGCCCCCGCTGCGCGCCACGTCCGGCGCGCGGCCACCCCCGTCACGAAAGGGAACCCACCCCGTGAAGACCAAGCCCCCGACCGCCGCCGCGAGGCCCGCGCCCGCGCGCAAGCTGCGGCCCTACCCCGAGTGGACCGACGGCTTCGTGAGCCTCGACGCGGCCTGGACCGCATGCCGCGAACCCGCGCTCATGGCCGCGATGCTCGACGAGGCCGGCGCGCCGATCGACGTGCTCGTGCGCGTCGCGAAGGCGATCCGCGCGGCCTACCGCGCGGCGCCGTTCGCGCGGGCCGAGGATCCGGCCGCGGCGATCCGCGCTCAGGTCGTGGCCCTCGTCGACGGGATCCTCGACGCCGCGACGCCGACCGCCGACGAGGCCGCGCGCCACCCTCGAGGCGGCCGAGGCGCTCGCGCGCGACTTCGCCGAGCACCCGCCGCGCGACGTCGACGCGTGGCTCGATCGCAAGACGCGCGAGCTGCCCGACGGCACGACGACGACGGACCCCGACGCGTCCGAGACGTTCACGCGCTGGGTGTGGGCGATCGACGCCGCGGCGGCGCCGCTCCTGGCCGTCGCGAAGGGCGCGCGCGCCGGCGTCGTCGGCTGGCTCAACCTCACGATCGTGCAGCTCCGGCTCGGCTCCGGGCTGCGGTCCGCGCTCGCCGACCGGATCCGCGAGCTGCTCCCGACGCCGCCCGCGGGCTTCGCGGAGCCGCCGGCGCCGGTCAAGTGGGACACGACGGGAGGTGCGCGATGAGTCCTGCCGCTGCCCGACCGGCTGCTGCGCGTGCGCACGGCCGACGACGCCTGGACGACGTCGACGCACCCGGCCGACCTGCTCGAGGTCGCCGGCGCGCTCGTCGACGAGAAGCCCGTGGACCGGGAGGACGCGGCCGAGGTCGCGGCGATCGCCGCGACGGCGGACCGGCTCCGTCGCGAGGTGGCCCGCGCGGGCCTCGCGGTCTTCGAGCGCCGCGTCGTGCCCCACCCTCGGCGGCCGCGATGGCGGGCCCTCGAGGCCGGGTGGTTCGCGACGACGATCCGCGCTGGCACGCGCTGCGCGGCCGCGCTCGAGGCGACGCCGGTCGACGTCACGGCACTGCGCGAAGTCGAGGCCCTCGGCGAGGGCGTGCGCGCGAACCGCGACGCACGCCGGACGATGGCCGCGCAGTCGTGGATGCAGTCGACGGCTGCCGTCGACGCGCTCTCGAAGGTCGCGAGCATCGCGCTCGCGCCGCGCGGCCGTCTGACGGCGCTCGGCATGCAGCTCGTGCGCGAGGTCCGCGCCGCGCACGACGACCGCCTCGCGCTCAACGACGTGTGCCGCGAGCTCGCCGACGCGCTGCGCGAGCACGTCAACCCCGACCTCACCCGTTTCGACACCAACGACCTGGAGTAGCCCATGACGAAACCCGCTTCCCCCACCCCGCCGGCGGCCCCGCGCCGGCTAATCCCCTGCCCCCCTTGGGCCGAGGCGTTCCGATCGCTCGCGATCGCGGCGCGCTGCGCGAACCCGATGCAGATGATCGACCTGCTCGAGGCGGCGCCGCCGTCGCTTCGAGACGCGCGTCCGCGTCGGCCGGCGCTGCGCGCGGCGACGCGCACGCTGATCCTCTCGGCCGGCATCGGCGCGGCCGAGGCCACGCTGAGCGCGATCGCGCCCCTCGTCGACGGGGTCCTCGACGAGGTCCTCGACGCGTCGGCGCCGACCGTGGAGCTCGCCGCGGCGAGGCTCGCCGACGTCGAGGCGCGGATCCAGGCGTTCGTCGACGCGCCGCCGCGGGAGGTCGACGTGTGGCTCCGCAAGGGCGCGCGCGAGAACCGCGACGGCGGCGTGAGCTGGAACCCGGCGGCGCGCGAGGCGTTCACGGCGTGGTCCCGCGCGCTGCGCGCGCTCGCGTGCAGCCTCACGGCGATTGTCCGAACGCCGGGCATCGCGGCCGTCGAGTGGCTCGGGTGCGCTGGCCCTGGCGCGACCAACAACGCGAGCCTGCTGCGCGCGCTCGCGGATCGGATCCGGGAGCAGATCCCGAACCCGCCCGAGGGCTTCGCGGAGCCGACGCCCCCCGAAGGCTGGACCGAGAAGACCGGAGGTGCCGCTTGAACGCTTCGCTCATCCCCCTTCCCCGCGGGCTGCGATTCGAGGCCGGCGCCGCGACCGCGTGGCGCGAGGGCGACGACTTCATGTGCGTGCAGCTGCTCGTCGCGCTGCTGCGCGCGGACGCCCGTTCCGACGACGCGGGCCCGCCGCCGCTGCAGGTCGACCTCGCGCGCGCGTGCCTCGCGTTCGTCGAGGGCCAGGTGCTCGTGTTCATCGACGGGTCGCCGGCGGACGGGGTCATGTCCCTCTTCGCCGACGAGGTGCGCGCCGGCCTGTCCGTGGTGCGCGTGGCGCTGGCGGCGACGCCGGCGGACGTCTCGGCGCTGCGCGGCGTCGCGACGCTCGGCGATAGCACCCGTGCGGCGAACCGCGGCGCGATGGACCGCGTCGGCGGGCCGACGTGGCACGGGTCGACCAACGCGCTCGACGCGGTGAGCGCCGTTGCGGCCGTCGCGCTCGCGCCGGCACCCGACCTCGAGCGGCAGGTGAGCCTCCTGCGCGACGCCGTCTGGCGCGCGTACGGCCGCTCGGCGCCGCTCGTGAACCTCGGTCGCGCGCTCGCGGAAGCGATCCGTGCGAGCTGCCGGCCGCCGCTCGAGCGGTTCGACCTGCCCTTGGGTCGGGGTGACGGACGCCCGGCCCCGCGATGCCCCGCCCCCTCCGCCCGCCCGGCCGGGCCAGCTCCCCGCGGCCGTCGCCGTCCTCGACGACGGCGCCGCGAGGGGCTCCCGCGCCCGCCGGCGGGCCGGGGCGGGGCCGCGGCCGTCCGGACGGCTCCGAGGTCGGCGGAGGGCTCCCGGGCCGCCTGGGAGGCTTCCGAGCGGCCCGGCCTGGTCGCCCTGGGGCTGGCCGCGGTCCGCGAGCGGGCCCGGCCCTCGGCTGGCTCGACGGCCGGGAGGGGCGGCAGGGACGAAGGGCCCTGTCCGACGTCCCTCGGCACCTCTTCGGGGAGTGGCTCGCGGGGTGGACGGCGGGGTGGTCCCGCCGGGTGCGCGACGTCGGGGGGGAGGTCCCCCCCGCGCCGACGGTCCGGGGCCCCCGCGGGCCCCGGCGCGGGGGCGCCCATGCGGCGTAGGTCCCACACGCGCCCACCGGCGCGCACAGAGCGTCCCCCGGGCCTAGACTCAGGGGCGGAGGTTCAACGTGCCCGACCGTTCTCAGGACTCACACATCTCGATCCGGATCCCCTCGGCGATCGTCGATCGACTCGCGGCCGTCGAGAAAGCCATGTCGGCGGACTCCGACGTCAACGCGACGGGCGTGACGCTCGGCCGCTCGGCGATCGTGCGGCTGGCCGTCGTCCGCGGGCTCGAGGTGCTGGAGCGGAAGTACAAGCTCACCCCGCCCCGAGAGCGCCGCGGCTGACCCCCGACGGGTTACCGGTTGCGCAGGTGTTCGCGGGTGGTATCGTGTCACACACGCGCATACCTACGGGATCGTCCCGTGGGGCGCGCCGGAGGTGCACGATGGTGGCCAAGGTGAGAGGGGCCGCGGGGCGGGACGTCCCGCCGGCGGAGTCGATCGACGTCCGGGACGTCCGCGTGGACCCCGGCCAGGACGCGGCGCCGCGCGCGCTGCTCGCGCTCGCGATGAACGCGATGCACGCCCCGCAGGGCCCGGCCCGCGAGGCCGCGCGCAACCGATGCCGCGCCGTCGTGGCCATGTTCGAGCGGCTCGTCGCCGCCGCCAGCGACGAGGTCCTCGCCCGGCGCACGCGCCGGCCGCGGTGGACTCGAGGACGACGATCGTCGTCCACCACGCGCGGATCCACGAGGACCCCGCGGCGGCCCCGCGCGAGTGACGATCGACGTCGGCGCCGGCGTCGAGCTCGCGCGCGGCCCGCGCGCAGCTCCGCGACGAGGCCCGCGACGTCGCCGCGGCGGTCCTCGGCACGCCGGCACCCGGCCAGCGGACCGAGGTCCAGGTCCGCGCGGCCGACGCCGGGATCCCCGCGCTCGACCACGCGCTCGGCGTCGGGCCCGCCGGCGACGCCCTCTGGCGCGCGTTCGTCGACGACGTCGCGCGCCGCCGCGGCGCGCTCGAGGGCCCGCGCTCGCGCGGACCGTCGCACCCGGCAGGCACGATGAACCGCGGGCGACCCGGCGTAGGAGGCGAGCATGGCCACGACCCGACGGAAGACGAAGCGCGCAAACCGCGACCTCGTCCGGTTGTTCCACCCGACGTGGACGCGCGTCGATCCCGCCACGGGCCGCGTCGTCGAGCGCGGCGAGGTCGCGACGTGGTGGATCGACTACCGCGAGAACGGCCGGCGGATCCGCCAGAACCTGCGGACCGAGAACCGCACCGACGCCGAGCGCCTCGCCGGCGAGGTCCGCGAGCGGCTCCGCCGCGCCGCGGTCGGCCTCGCGCCGACGAAGGTCGACGGCGTCCGCGCGCTCCCGTTCTGGCGCCACGTGCGCGGCTACCTCTCGACGGTCCAGGCCCGCGGCGCCGTCGCCGAGCACGTGCGCGACCGCGGCGCCGCCTCTACAAGTCGATGCGCGCGAGCCACCCGCGGCCGTGGCGCCCGGGCCGGATGCCGGACCTCGACGTCGCGCCGTTCGCGCGCAGTTCCGTCGAGGTCGCCCGGCGCGGCTCTCGCCGCGCTCGGTCAACCGGCGCGTCGTCGCGCTGCGCGCGTTCGGCCGCTGGCTCGTCGAGACGCACCGCGCGGCGTTCAACCCGTTTGCCGGGCTGCGGCCGTCGAACGTCGAGGCGGACCGCCGCCGCGTCCGCCGGGCCCGGACCCGCGTCGAGGTCGCGCGGCTGCGGCGCGCGACGCGCTCGCGCCCGCTCGACGAGGCCCGCGCCGCGGCCGGCCAGGAGGCCGCGCGGCGGGCGGCCGGCGCGTCCGCGCGCCGCGTCGGCTCCGAGGTCGGCGAGCGCGCTGCGGCGCGGCTGCGGGCTGCGGGGCGGGGTCGCGCCCTCGTCTACCGGGTCGCCGTCGGGACCGGGCTCCGCCGCGGCGAGCTCGAGCGGCTCCGCTGGCAGGACCTCGTCCTCGAGCCCGCCGACGCGGCCGAGGTGATCGTGCCGGCGGGGTCGGCGAAGGCCCGCCGGGAGCAGCGCGTGCCGCTGCGGCCGGCGCTCGCCCGGGCCCTCGCGGCCGAGCGGCGCCGGCGGCCCGGCGACGGGCCCGCGGACCGTCCCCTCGCGGCGCACGTCCCGGACGTCCGAACGTTCGCGCGCGACCTCCTGGCGGCCGGCATCGCGGCGCCGGCCGTGGGGCCGGACGGCGAGCGGGTCGCCGACTCCAGCGGCCGGGCAGTCCCGGACGCGACCGACGCCGAGGGCCGCGTCGTGGACTTCCACGCGCTGCGCACGACGTTCGTCTCGGCGCTCGCGGCGTCGGGAGTCCACCCGCGGATCGCTCAGGCGCTGGCCCGGCACTCGTCGGTCGAACTGACGATGAAGGCCTATACCGACGTCACGCTGCTCGACCTGCGCGGCGCCGTGGCCCGAGGGGCCGGCCGGCCTTGCTTGCCTTCTGCTTGCCTTCAGCGGGGGGATTCGGGGCCGTTCCAGGCCTCTCAGGGCCCGAACGGCGGGCGCTCGGTCGCGTCGGATCGCCAGGACGCAAAGCGCGAAGAATCGACCGCAGATGCCGATTCGCGCGCAAATCCTGGCGATGGTGGGCGGAGAAGGATTCGAACCTTCGAAGGCAATGCCACCAGATTTACAGTCTGGCCCCGTTGACCGCTTGGGTATCCGCCCGGGAAGAGAAAGACCGCGACCGGCGTCGCACGGAGAGCCGGCGGCAGGGATTGAACCTGCGACCCTCGGTTTACAAAACCGATGCTCTACCGCTGAGCTACGCCGGCGTGCCACGGGAAGGTAGCGGAGGACGGCGGGATGGCAAGCGCCGCGCCTACGCGCCCCGCCCGAGGGCCGGTTCGGCCCCTCGCCGGACGCCGCGGGGACGCCTACCCACCCCGCCGGCCGACGGCCGCCATCCGCTGCCGGTGGGCGGCGAGCGCCGCCCGGACCTCGTCCAGGTGGGCCCCGCCGAACCGCCGCCGGACGGCGCGGGCGAGCTCGAGGGCGACGACCGCCTCGGCGACCACGGCGAGCGACGGGACCGCGGTCACGTCGCTCCGCTCGACCCGGGCGTCGGCGGCGGCCCCGGTGCGGAGGTCGACGCTCGGCAGCGGGTTCCGCAGCGTCGCCAGCGGCTTCATGGCGCACCGGACGACCACGGGCAGACCGTTCGTCGTGCCGCCCTCGATGCCCCCCGCGCGGTTGCCCTCGCGGCGGGGCGGGCCGTCGCCGTCCGCGGGCAGGATCCCGTCCTGCGCGGCCGAGCCCGGCAGGGCCGCCGCCGCGAAGCCGAGGCCCAGCTCGACGCCGCGGACGGCCTGGATGCCCATACACGCCGCGGCGAGGCGCGACGAGATCTTCTCCTCGGGCCGCTCGTGCCCGCCGAGGCCCGCCGGCACGCCGGTCGCCACGACCTCGACGACGCCGCCGAGCGTGTCGCCCCGCGTGCCGGCGTCCGCGATGCGGGCGCGGGCGGTCGCCTGCGATGCCGCCGGGCCCAGGGCGTGGAGGTCGGACGCGTCGCGCCGCGCGCGCGCGGCCTCGAGGTCGTCGCCGACGGGCCCGCCGACGTCGTCGCCGCCCATCGCGACCCCGCCGATCGAGACGACGTGCCCGAGCACGCGGCAGCCGAGCGCCTCGAGGAAGGCCGCGGCGACGGCCCCCGCCGCGACCCGCACCGCGGTCTCGCGCGCGCTCGCGCGCTCGACCACCTCGCGGGCGTCGAGGATCCCGCGGTTGAGCGCGCCGGCGAGGTCGGCGTGGCCCGGTCGCGGCGTGTGGACCGGCGGGCGGCCGACGTAGGTCGTGTCGCGGTTCGCGACCTCGATCGCGATCGGGTTGCCGGTCGCGACGTCGTCGCGGACGCCGGCGAGGAAGCGCGCGTGGTCCGACTCGACCCGCTGCCGGGCGCTGCGGCCGTACCCGCGCTGCCGCGCGGCGACCCGCGCGTTCACGAACGCCGGGTCCACCGGCGTGCCCGCGGGGATGCCCGCGAGGATCGCGACCAGGCACGCGCCGTGGCTCTCGCCGGCCGTCTCGAGGACGAGTTCCATGGCCGCGACTCTACCTCCCCTCCCCCGCCGCCGTCGCGTACGCTCGCGGCCATGGTCGCCCCCGACGCTCCCCCGCCCCCTCGCTCGTCCGGGACCGGCTCCGTCCGCGAGCGGATGGCGCAGGCCGCCCGCGAGAAGCCGCCCGCCCCGGCGCTCAAGCGCTGGGTGTGGATCGTGATCCTCGGCATCGGCGCGGCGATCGCGCTCGCGCAGCTCTTCGGCCTCACGAGCTCGCCGGTCGAGGAGAAGATGCGCCGCGGGAAGCCCGCGACCGAGACGCCGGCGCCGCCCGCCGACGGTCAGGGCACGACGCGGTAGACCCCGCCGGCGCGCCGCGCCAGCGCGGCCATCAGCGCGTTGTCCTTGCCGCCGAGCACGAGCGCGTGGACGACGGCGTGCGAGAGGTCGAGGCGCTCGAGCTTGTCGCCGACCGCGTCGCCGGGCGTGCCGCGCACGTTCTCCTGGCCGTCGCTCACGACGACCATCGTCACGGGCTCGGGCGCGGGCTCCTTCGCGGCCTCGCGCGCCGCGACCCGCTTCGCCACGATCGCGAGGCCCGCGTTGAGCGGCGTCATCACGTCGGTGCGCTTGCCCCGCGGGATGCCGCGCACGAACCGCGCGAGGTCGGCCTTGTGCGTCGGCGTCGCGGGCACCATCTCCGGGTGCCACAGGCGCACCTGCTCGTCGAAGAACAACGCGGCGAACCGCACGTCGGACGGCAGGCGCTCGACCGCGCGGACCAGCTCGCCCTTGGCCGTCTCGAGGCCCTCGGCGCCGATGGACCCCGACACGTCCACGACGAACACGTAGTCCTTCGCGCGCAGCGGCAGGCCGTAGAGGTCGGGCACGAGCCCGCGCGCGGGCGGCGGCGGCGGCGGCACCACGGGCGGCCCGGCCTCCTGCGTGAGGGTCTCGCCCGCGCGCGCGGGGGCGGCGGCGGGGACCCGGGCCTTCTCCCACCACGCGGCCCACGGCGCGACCTCGTACCCGAACGCCTCGCCCGACACGGCCTCGAGGGCCTCGGCGGCGGCGGTGACGACGCGCGGGTGCTTGTCGGCGAGCGCGTCGAGGAGCGCGGGCACGGCGTCGACGCGACGGCGGCGGCCGAGCAGCAGCGCCACCTCCGCGCGGAACGTCGGGTCCTGGTCCTCCTTCAGGAGCTTGCGCGCCACGCCGACGAGGTCGCCGCGGCCCGTCAGGACCGCCGTCGTCGCCGCCGCGCGCACCGCGTCGTCCTTCGCGGTGATCGCGGCCACGAGCACCGGCACCCACGCGGCCTCGTCGGCCAGCCTCGCGAGCGACGCGACCGCGGCGAGCCGGACGCCCGCGTCCGGGTCGCCCTCGAGCACCTTGCGCAGCACCAGCGCCAACCGTCGGCGCTCGTCCGCGGGCGCGGCGCCGCCGACGCGGCCCGCCTCGGCGACCGCCGCCGCGCGCCGCGCGGCCTCGTCGGCCTTCAGCGCCTTCTCGAGCGTCCGCGCGGGCGTCTCGCCCGCGACGGCGGGGCCCGCCGCGACGAGGGCCGCGAGCCCCACCACGAGCGCGCGGCCGAGGGCGGCGACGGCCCTCACTTCGGTTCGCGCGCCAGCTTGGCCTGCAGCGCGCGCCACGCCGCCTCGACCGTCTTCTTGACGATCGGCGACGCCTCCGACGCGCGCGCCTGCTCGAGCACCCCCTTCGCCTCGGGGGTCGCGATCTGCGCGAGCGCGAGCACGGCCTGCTGCCGCATCGCCTCGTCGCCGCTGCCGTACGCGGCGCCGATGGCCTCGACGGCCCCCGCCGCCTCCGCGCCCATGCGCCCGAGCGCGCGCACCGCCTCGCGGCGCACGAGGTCCGAGCCGTGCTTCGCGAGGTCGGTCAGCACGGGCACGGCGGCGACCGTCCGCGTGGCGCCGAGCGCCTCGACGGCGTTCTGCTTCAGGTAGTCGTTCGTGGTCGTCTTCGCGACCTCGATGACCTTCGTCCGCGCCGCGTCCGACAGCGACGTCGTCGTCCCGAGGGCCCGCGCCGCGACGCTGGCGTAGTCCGCGCCCTTCTCCGCCAGCTCGATCAGCCGCGTCACCGCGGCGTCGTCGCCGGTCTTGCCGAGGGCGACGAGCGCGGCGCGGCGCACGGGCTCGCGCTGCTCCGGCGCGTCGAGCGCCAGCATCGCGGTCACGAGCGCCGGCGTGGCGCCCGGCCGTCCGGTGAGGTCCAGCAGCGACACGAGCGCCGCCTCCGAGCGCGGCGCGTCGGTGAGCACCCTCGCGAGGTAGTCCGACGCCTCCTTGCTGCGGCGCAGGTCGAAGCTGCGCCACACCTCGGCGCCGAACCGCGACGGGTCGTTCGTCGCGTTCACGGCGTCCGACAGCGCGCGGGCGCCCTCGAGCCCGCCGAGCCGCGCGATCGCGACGAGGTACGGCCCGTCGTGGGCGAAGTCGCCCGACAGCCGCGACTCGATGCCCGTGACCGCCTCGTGCAGGTCCGCGCCCGGCACCCCGGCGATCGCCGCGAGCACGTTGCCGCGGTCGTGCGCGTCGAGCTTCGGGTCGTCGAGGACCCGCAGCAGGTCCGGGACGATCGTGCCGTCGCGCACGCGCTCGAGCGCCTGGATCGCGCCCGCCGCGTTGCCGAACTGCAGCGCGTTGAGGAGCGCGTCCTTGATGTCGCGGTCGATCGGCCCCTCGACGCGCCCGATCCAGTCGGCGACGTGGTCCCACCGCGGGTTCTCGAGCGCCAGCTGCTCGCGGATCAGGTTCTGGAGCAACTTCGGGTCGGAGTAGTCGACGCCCGTCGGCGTCCGAAGCCCCGCCGGGATGCCGGTGCCCGGCCGCGCCGCGAGCGCCGAGTCGTCGGGCTCGTCCGCCGGGTCCGCGACGCCCGGGATGGCGCCGGGCGCGCCACGGCCCCCGGGCGCGGCCGGCGTCGGGATCGCGCCGCTCGCCCCGTCCGCGGGCGTCGCCGGCTTCTCGGTGGCGCGCAGCGCGAACCAGGCGCCGGCGGCGGCGCCGACGACCGCCAGGGTCGCCACGAGCAGGGAGCGTTCGAGTTTCGTCATCGCGGGATCCGGGCGTCCGGCCGGGGGAGAGGGTGAATGCTACCCCCGTTGGACGCCGGGGGGGCGGGGACCGTTCCCGCGGCGTCCCCTGTGCGAACGACCGCGCGGGCGGCGTGCCGCGATCGTCCCGCGCCTGTGCGAACGCGGCCCCCCGGGGGACCGGAACCCTGCGTGGGACCGCGAGGCCCGGTGGCCGTCGCGGCGGCCGCGCCGGCTTTCGGAGCCGAGCGGGCCGCGCGGGCCGGCGGAGCCGAGCGGGCCTCGCGGTCCCGGAATCGAGCGGGCCTCGCGGTCCGGGGATCGGGTCAGCGGGCCGGACGTCCGGCGGTCTCGGGGCTCCGCGTCGCCGCGGCCCGGGCGGCTTCCTCGACCAGCGTGGCGAAGAGGCGGCGCGTCGAGTCGGCGCCCTCCATCCGCTCGGGATGCCACTGGACGCCGAGAAAGAGGCGGCGCGACGCGTCCTCGGCCGCCTCGACGACGCCGTCCGACGACGTGCCGGTCACGACGAGCGACGGGGCGGCCATCGCGACGGCCTGGTGGTGGTGCGAGTTCACCTCGGTGCGCGCCACGCCGAGGACCCGCGCGAGCCGGCTCCCCGGCACGACGGCGAGGTCGTGGCAGACGTCGTAGCGGCCCCCGTGCACGAGCACGTCGGGGACCTCGGCCGGGAGGTGCTGGAGGAGCGTGCCCCCCAGGGCGACGTTCATCACCTGCAGGCCGCGACAGACGCCGAGGGTCGGCACGTCGCGCGCCGCGGCGGCGCGGGTGAGCGCGATCTCGAACCGGTCGCGTTCGACGTCGACGGGGCCGAGGTCGGGGTGCGGGGTCGCGCCGTACGCGGCCGGGTCGACGTCGTCGCCGCCGATGAGGAGGAGGCCGTCGACGAGGCCGAGGTAGTCGTCCACGAAGGCGGGATCGACGACCGGGAAGAGGAGGGGCAGGCCGCCCGCCTCCACCACGCGGGCGACGTAGGGCGCCGGCACGTGCATGCGGCGGACGCCGCGCCCGTCCACCGCGTCCATGGTCGAGCAGGCGATGCCGATGCGGGGCCTCATGGGTGCGTCCTCGTGCGGGCGGGGATCGGTCGGAGGGGGCCCCGACTGTACCGGCGGGGCGGGCGGGCCACCGCGCAACATTGCATCCGGGCGGGGAAGGGCGTAATCGTTCGTCCCCATGCGCACCGTCGTGGGTCGCGCCCCCGTGCGGATCGACCTCGCGGGCGGCACGATCGATCTCTGGCCGATCCCCCACACGCTGCCCGAGGCGACGACGGTGAACGTCGCCCTCGACCTGCCGGCCGTGGTGCGCGTCGAGCCGCTCGCGGGCGCGGGCGGCGCGGTGAAGGGCGAGGTCGAGGTCGAGAGCCTCGACGCGAAGGTGCGGGCCCGCGTGGCGTCGGCCGCGGCCGATCCCGCGACGGTGGACCCGTCGGTGCGCCTGCTCCTGCGCGCGGTGGCCGCGATCGTGCCGGAGGGCGGCGTCGCGGTGCGCGCGTCGACGACGTCGCCGCAGGGCGCGGGCCTCGGCGGGTCGTCGGCGCTGCTCGCGTGCGCGATGGCGACGCTCGGGCACGCCGTCGGGCGGCCGCGGCCGCTCGAGGAGGTGCGCCGGCTCGCGCAGGACGTCGAGACGGCGATGCTGCGCGCGCCGACCGGGTACCAGGACTACTACCCGCCGCTGTTCGGCGGCTGCCTCGCGTTGACCGGCCGCATCGGCGGCGTGTCGGTGGAGCCGCTGCGGGTCGACCTCGCGGCGCTCGCGCGGCGCCTGCGCCTCGTCTACACGGGCGTCCCCCACCACTCGGGGATCACCAACTGGGGCGTGATGCGGGCCTACTTCGACGGCGAGGCCCGGACGGTGGACGCGCTGGCGGAGATCGCCGACGTGTCGGCGCGCGTCGCGCGCGCGCTGCGCGCGGGCGACCTCGACGGCGCGCTCGCGCTCGTCGTCGCGGAGGGCGCGATTCGCGTGCGGATGGCGCCGGGCGTCTCGACGCCGGGGATCGCGGCGCTCGACGCGGCGGTGCGCGCCGCGGGCGCGCTGGGCACGAAGGTGTGCGGCGCGGGCGGCGGCGGGTGCGTGCTCGTGGTGCTGCGCGACGACCGCGAGCCGCCGGGCCTCGCGTCGGCGCTGACGTCGGCCGGCGGGCGCCCCATCGACGTGCGCCTCGTGCCGGAGGGCTTCACCGTCGCGGAGGGCGCGCGATGAGCGGGACGGCTCCGACGGTCCGCGCGGTGGTGATGGACCTCGACGACACGCTGTACGACTGCTTCACGCAGTGCGTCGGCCCGGCGCACCGCGAGGCGGCGAAGGCGATGGTCGAGGCGGGCGCGCGCGCGACGGTCGACGAGGTGCTCGACGCGCGGCTGTCGCTGGTCGGCGTCGAACACGACCTCGACGACGCGGTGGCGGCGTGTTTCCGCGCGGTGAACCCGGTGCGCGTGGCCGAGGCCGGCCGGCGGGCGTTCTACGACCGCGACCCCGGCCCGCTGGCCCCGTTCCCGTTCACGGCGGAGGTGCTGCGGCGGGTGCGCGCGACCGCGCGGCTCGTGTTGCTCTCCATGGGCCACCCGGGCACGCAGGAGAAGAAGGTGAAGGCGCTGGGCCTCGAGGGCGCGTTCGACGAGGTGCTCTTCGACGACGTGTTCACGCGGCGGGGCAAGGAGGAGCTGATGCGGGCCTGGCTCGCGCGCTCCGGTCTCGCGGCGAACGAGGTGCTGGTCGTGGGCGACCGGCCGGACGCCGAGATCGCGGCGGCGACGCGGCTCGGGATGCAGGCGCTGCGGATCCGCGGGGGCGAGTTCGGCGCGCGGCCGACGCCGCCCGGCATCCCCGAGGCGGCGGACCTGCGCGCGGTGCTGGCCTACCTCGGCCTGCCGGCGATCGAGGCGGCGACCCCGGCCTCCGCCGACGCGAGGCCCGCCGCGCCCGAGGCCCCTCAGGGCTCGTAGCGCCGTCCGAGCACGCCGAGGAGGCGCGCCGAGAGCAGGAGCGCGTACACCGCGGCCGCGCGGACCGGCACCGACACGAGGAGCGTGCCGGCGAGCGAGCCCCAGCGCGCGAAGACGAGCAGCGACCCGGCGATCACGACGGCCCACGACAGGCCGAGCGCGACGAACGCGAGCGGGCCGCGCAGGAACCACCGGACGGCGTGCCACGGCTTCTCGAGGTCGCGGTCGTCGAACGCGACCGACAACAGGAGCGACGGCGCCATCACGCCGAGCGCGAGCGCCAGGGCGACGACGAGGAACGCGGTCTCGCCGCCGGTCCGCACGGGGTTCGACGGGGCCCGCAGGTACGGCGCGAGGAACGGGATGAGCGCGGGCACGAGGGAGAGCCCGAACCAGGCGAGCGGACGCAGGCGGCTCAGGTCGAAGTCGGTGCGGCCGATGGCGCGCGGCGCGGGGGCGTCGGGGTCCTCGCGCGGGGCGGCGGTCGGGGTCGGCGCGACGTCGTCGCCGGTGGCGGTGCGCACGACCGCGCGGAGCTGCCAGCGGGCGGCGAGCAGGGTCGAGGCGACGACGGCGATCCACCCGAGGAGGGCATTGACCGCGCCCGCGAGGTCGGCCGCGACCCAGACGGCGACGCCGACGGCGAACACGCGAACGGCGCGCACGGGGAACGAGAGCGCTTCGCGGGGCCAGCCCGGCGGCAGCGGCAGCGGTCCGGAGTGCGTGCGGGACGAGGGGTCCTTCCGTTCGCGGAGGGTCTTCGTCGAGATGACGCGTTCTTCGCCATCCTTCCCGACAACCTTGGCCTCCGCGGGCGGCGCCTGTTCCTTGGCGACGGTCTCGGGGGAGTCTTCGACGACGGGGGGAATGGGTCGCGCGGCGACCTCTTCCGGTTCCAGCTGGAACGGCGAGGGGTCCTTCGGCGGCTCCTTCGCGTCGGCGTTCATGGCTCCATCCTACGTCCCTCTCACGGTGGCCCGTCCGAAGCCCCAGGACCGACCCCGTCCGGTGCGCAGCGCCTCCCTCCTCCAACGCGAGGCCCGTTCCGCGAGGCTCCGCGACGTTGGCGTCCGCACCCACGGGCACCGTTCCCCCCGCCGAGGCCGTCGCGCGGTGAACACCCCTATCGCGTGGCCCGTCCCGCGACGCGTCCGTCGCCCCCCCACGCGTCCGCACCCGCGGGCACCGTTCCCCCCACCGAGGCCGTCGCGCGGTGAACACCCCTATCGCGTGGCCCGTCCCGCGACGCATCCATCGCCCCGTGACGCGTCCGCACCCACGAAGAGCAATCAGGGTTCAGAAGCCCTTACAGGAGGGACGTGCCTGTCAACGGGCTCGATGGCGCCCGGCCGCGCAAGGGTAGATCCCGTTTGCCTGTGTCCGCCACATCCGAGGCACGCCGACGCCGTGGCCCTCGGGGGACTCTCCGCGGAACGCGAGCGTCGCGTCCTTTGAGGCGGAGCGGACGCAAGCGAGCGTTCCGCGCGGCCCGGCCGTGCGCCAGCGAGCCCGCACCCCCCTGGATCAGATCACGCCAAACCTCGCGCGCGCCAGCGAGCGCCGCGTCCTTTGAGGCGGGGCGACGCAAGCGAGCGTTCCGCGCGGCCCGGCCGTGCGCCAGCGAGCCCGCACCCCCCTGAATCAGATCCCGCAAAAGACGCCCGCCCGATGCGAATCGCCTACCCCGCGGCGGTGGCCTCTTGGGCTCCCAACTTGACGGCGACGCGCTTGCTGACCCCGGGCTCTTCCATGGTGACGCCATACAGCATGTCCGCCGCTTCCATGGTGGTCTTGGCATGGGTCACCACGAGGAACTGGCTCTCCTTGGTGAACTCGGAGAGGAGGGTCACCAACCGGCGAATGTTGGCCTCGTCCAAGGCCGCATCCACCTCGTCCAGGATGGCGAACGGAGAGGGCTTGGCGCGGAAGACGGCGAAGAGGAGGGCGACCGCGGTGAGGGTCTTCTCGCCACCCGAGAGCAGGCCAATGCTGCGGGGCTCCTTCCCAGGAGGCCGCGCGACGATGTCGATGCCGGACTCGAGGACGTCGGCGGGGTTCTCGAGGGTGATCTCGGCGCGACCACCGCCGAAGAGCCGGCGGAACGTCTCGCGGAAGTGCTCGCGCACCTTCTCGAAGGTCTCGGTGAAGCGGGTCACCGAGAGCTGGTCGAGCTGCACGATGGCGGCGCCGAGTTGCTCCTTCGCGTCGAGGAGGTCCTTCTCCTGGGTCTTCAGGAACGTGACGCGCTGCTCGGCCTCCTCCATCTCGGTGATGGCGTTGAGGTTGACGTTGCCGAGCTCGTCGATGCGGAGCTTCAGGTCCGCGATCGCCGCATCCAGGGCGACCGGGTCGAGGGTCGCGGGATCGACGGCCGGGGCGCCTTCCGCCGGGGTCCCCTCGACGGGGGCCGCGGGGATCGCGAGCGTCGGGTCGGCCGCGGCGGCCTCGAGCTCGACGCCGTGCTCGCTGCGCACCTGCTCGACGAGGGCCTCGATGCGGATCCGGTGCTCGGCCTCGCGGCGGCGGAAGCCGTCGAGCTCCTCGCGGAGCTTCTCGTGGAGCGCGTGGACCTCGACGGTGCGGCTGCGGGCGTCGAGCAGCCCGCGGTCGAGCGCGTCCACGGCCTTGCGGGCCTCGACGAGGAGGTCGGCGTCGCGGCGGCGGGCCGCGTCGCGGTCGCGGAAGACGGCCTCGGCCTCGGCGATCTCGACCTCGCCGGCGGAGACGCGGGCGACGAGCGCCTCGGCCTCGGTCCGCGCGCCCTCGGCGCGTTCGGCGAGGAGCGCGGCGTCGCGGCGCAGGCGCGACGCGCGGCCGGCCGCGGCGTCGGCGCGCGACCGCGCGTCGCCCACCGCGAGGCGGGCCGACATCCGGCGCTCGCCCACGGCCTTCATGCGGCCCTCGAGCACGACGAACGACGCCATGCTGTCGGCGGCGTTGCCCTCGGCGGCGGCGCGCTCGACCTCGAGGCCGCTGGCCTCCTCGTGGGCCTTCGCGGCGCCGACCTCGGCCTCGGCCTTGGCCTCGTCGAGCTCGCGGGCCTCGCTCTCGGCCACCGAGAGCGTGTCGGAGAGGTGCGTGCGCTCCTTCTCGACGCGGGCGAGCGACGCGCCGTGGCGCGAGCGGTCCTCGGCGCGGCGCGCCAGCTCCTGGCGCAGGCGGCGGACCGTCTCCTCGTCGGCGCGGAGCGCGGCGCGGGCCTGGTCGGCGGCGGCGCGGGCCTCGTCCACCTGGGCGGCGAGCGCGCGGACCTCGTCGGACAGCCGGCGGACCTCGCCGGCGCGCTCGACGAGGCCGAGGGACTGGGCGCCGGCGCCGTTGACGAGCGCGCCGGACGCGGTGACGCGGTCGCCCGAGGGCGTGACCGCGTTGGTGCCGCCGGGCGTCGAGCGCCACGCCGCGACGCCGGCCGCGAGGTCCGGCACGAGGACGCAGCCCGACGCGGCCGACGCCACGAGGCGCAGCACCGCGTCGTCGCCGCGGACCGGGCCCACGGCGGAGGGGAGCGACGGCGCGTCCTCGCGCGCCAGGTCGAGGGCGAGGAACCGGGCCCGCGCGCCGCCGCGGCCCTTCAGCCACTCGAGCCAGCGGATCGCGTCGGCGGTCGTCTTGACGAGGATCGCGCCGGCCGCGTGGCCGAGCAGGCGGTCGAGCAGGTGCGCGCCGTCCTTGCTGGCCTCGATGCGGTCGGCGAGCAGGCCGAGCACGCCGTCCCCCTCGGCGCGGCGGGCCGCCTCCTCGAGCACCAGCTTGGCGCCGCCCTCGACGCCCTCGTACGCGGCCGCCATGCGCTTCAGCACGTCGAGGCGCTCGGCCTTCTTGGCGCGCTCCTCGGCGAGGTGCGACCGGCGGCGCTCGGCGCCCTCGGCCTCCTCGCCGTGGCGGGCGCGGGCCTCCTCGGCCTCGGCGAGCGCCTTGCCGGCGCTGGCGGCGGCCTCGTCCATCTTCACCGCGGCGGCCTCGAGCTCGACGGCCTCGCCCTCGACCCGCGCGAGCCGGGCCTTCAGGTCGGCGCGCTGCTCCGCGAGCCGCGCGAGCCGGGCCTCGGCCTGGCGGATCTCGGTCCGGCGCTCGGTCTCGGCGTTGCGCGCGCGCGAGACGCGCTGCAGGAGGTCGAGCACCGCGCGCTTGGCGCCCTCGTGGGCCGCGCGGACCGTCTCGGCCTCGCGCTCGAGCGCGGCGAGGTCGGCCTCGACGGCGGTCACGTCGGCCTCGAGCGCCACGACGCGCTCGCGCCCGGCCGCGGCCTCGGCGTCGGCGGCGGCCGCCTCCGGCTCGAGGGCCGCGCGCTTCTCCTCGCACTCCGCCGCGACGCGCCGGGCCGTCTCGATGCGGGCCCGCAGGTCGTCGAGCGTGCGCTTGGTGTACGCGACGCGGTCCTCGGCGGCGCGGGCGTCGCCCGCGGCCTGCGCGATGGCGCTCTCGAGCTCGTGGACGCGCCCGCGGGCCGTCTCCTTCTCCTCTCCGCGCTTCGTCGTCTCGGCCTCGAGGGCGGCGAGGTCGGCGGCGGCCGCCTCCTCGCGCAGGCGGGCCGCGTCGATCGCCTGCTCGAGGGCGGCGCGCTCGGCCGTGACCCCGCGCCAGCGCAGGACCGCGGCTGTCACCTTCTTGCGGCGGAGGTCGTCCACCAGCTCGCGGTACCGCCTCGCGCGGGAGGCCTGCGTCTTGAGCGACCGGAGGCGCTTCTCCTCGAGGTCGAGGACGTCGCGCATGCGCTCGAGGTTCTCGCTCGTCTTCTCGAGCTTGCTCTCCGCCTCCTTCTTCCGCTGCTTGTAGCGGGAGACGCCGGCGGCCTCCTCGAAGATGCCGCGGCGGTCCGTCGAGTTGGCCCGCAGGAGCGCGTCGATCTGGCCCTGCTCCATGATGGAGTGGCCCTCGGCGCCGAGGCCGGTGTCGAGGAAGAGCTCGCGGATGTCCTTGAGGCGGCCCGCGTCGCCGTTGAGGAGGTACTCGCTCTCGCCGGACCGGTAGAGCCGCCGGGTGATCGCCACCTCCTGCCGCTCGTTCGGCAGGCTCCCGTCGGTGTTGTCGAGGACGAGGGTGACCTCGGCGAGGCCCGCCGGCTTGCGCCCGGCCGAGCCGGCGAAGATCACGTCCTCCATCCGCTTGCCGCGCAGCGACTTGGGGCTCATGTCGCCGAGCGCCCACTTGATGGAGTCGACGACGTTGCTCTTGCCGCAGCCGTTCGGCCCGACGACGGACGTGATGCCGTCGCCGAACTCGAACACGGTCCGGTCGCAGAAGGACTTGAAGCCCTGCAGCTCGAGGCGACGAATCTTCATGGGGCGGTCCGAGGCTCCTGCGACCCGGGGGCGGCGTAGTGAAACGCCACCCGGGGACACTCCGCCCCCCCATCCTCCCCGGATCGGTCGGCCGCGGGGGAAACTGCGGGGCCCGGGGGCCGCCGGGCCCCGCGGTCCCGCGCCCGCCGTCCGGAGCCGGGCGCCCGGAGCCTGCCGTCAGGAGGGTCGCACCCAGCGCCGCGGCCACGGGTCGAGCACGTGCTCGAGCACCCGCGCGTCGGCCGCGGACGCCTCGAGGCCCGCGTAGAGCGCGTCGAGGGAAGGCCGGCGGTCGCCCTCGAGCCGCAGCCGCACCCGACGGCGCGGCCCGCCCCCGCGCGGGCTCACGAGCCCCGACGCCTCGACGAACCGGCCCTCGCCCAGCTCGACGGTGCGGCGGTACGTGGGGTCGTCGTCGTCCGCGAACGCGGCCCGCACCGTCTCGAAGCGCTCGACGTCGGTGGCCGCGAACCGGCGCGCGGCCTCCGGGTCGCCGATCTCGGCCACGACCACCGGCAGGTCGTGCCGCCGCGCCTCGTCGGCGACGCGGACCTTCAGCCGGTGCGCGATCCGCGCCGCGAGGTCGGCCCGGGCCTCCGCGTCGCCCGCCGAGAGCACTTCGAGGGCCCGGTCGAGGCCCACCGGCTCGACGACGTGGAGCGCGCCGTCGGGGTCGAGCAGCGGCTCCACCCCCCGGCGCACGCCCCACAACGAGCCGTCGGGCGACGCCCCGCCGCGCACGAGCAGGCCCCGGCGCGCGGCCGCCGACGCCACCGCCAGCACCGCGAGCCGGTCCACGTCCTCGAGGAACGCGTCCACGCGGTCGGGCCCGGCACGCAGCGCGGCCGCCACGAGGTTCACCGACCCGAGCGAGGCCACCGTGACGTCGCCCCGCTCGTGGCGCAGGGGGTCGGGCACGTCGGCGCTCGACGCGCGCTGGGCCCGGCCGCCGCGCGACGGCGTGCCGGCCCCGTCGAAGACGAAGACCGGCTCGCCGATCTCGGCCGCGAGGCCGAGGGCGACCTGGAGGAACGACCGCGTCGCGGGATCGCGCGGCCCGCCCCGCGGCACGACGACCGTGAGGTCCGGCAGGCGGGCCCCGGCCCCCTCCCGGCGCAACTCGGCCGCCGCGAGGAGGATCGCCTTGCCCGCCCGGAGCGCGGCGTCGTCGAAGTCGGCCAGCGTGCGGCCTGGCGGCGCGGGCGGCAGGGCCTCGCGGGCCGCGAGCCGGTGCGGGACCTCGGCCGTGAGCACCAGCTCGAGGCGCAGGAGGCCCCCGCGCCGCGGGAACGCGAGGAACGCCGGCGAGAGCAGCAGCTCGCGGGCCTCGAGCTGCAACGCGTCCTCCTCGAGCCGGTCCACGAACGGCGCCAGGAAGACGTTGACGTCCTCGAGCGTGAACGTGCGCGACGCGGCCGCGCCGTGGAGCAGCGCCGCCTCGCCGAGCGCGGCCCCGAACCGGCGCGGGCCCAGCGCGCGGGGTACCCCCTCGCTCCGCAGGTGCCGCGCGAGCAGCGCCTCGATGGAGAGCGTGACGTGGCGCGCGGACAGCGGCGTGCCGAGGTCCGCGAGGTGGAGGTCGCCGAGCCGGTGGGCCTCCGCGGCCTCCGCCGGGATCTCCTCCTCGAGCACGTGCTGGCGCAACACGACCTCGCCCACCGACTCCGCCAGCGCCGCCGGGTCGGCCGCCCGCCGGTCCGACGCGCCCTCGGCCAGCCGGCGGCCGAGGTCGCTCTTCGGCAGGCCGACGACGCGCTGGCGGTCGCGCAGCGCGACGTGCCCGCGGTCGAACAGCTCCGCGTCCACGAGCGCGCGCACGAGCGACGACCCGATGCGGGGCACGCCGCGCACGAGCACGCGCTCCTCGACCGCCCGCGCGACGTCGAGGGCCGTCGCGGGGTCCACGCCCGCCTCGTCGACCAGCGCCGCCGCGATGCGCTCGCGGCTCCACGCGCGCACGGGCCCGCCGGACTCGCCGCCGACGAGCGGCAGCGCCGGCTCGCCCTCGTCGCCGTCCACCTCGACGACGCCGCCCTCGCGCGCGGCGCGCCGCCGCTCGCGCTGCGCGGCGTACGCCCGCGCCGCGGCCGCGTGGCCCGTGTCGACGAGCACGCGCTCGACCGTCGTCGCGACGTCGGCCACCGCCGGGATCCGGCCCGCCGCGCCGCGCTCGAGGTACAGCACGACGACGCCCGCCAGCTCCTCGGCGAGGAAGCGGTCGTCGGCGCCGGCGGATCGGGACGCGCGGTAGATCGCGTCGGCGACGCGCCGGAGGTCGAACGGGACGACGCGGCCGTCCCGGGTGCGGAGTTGCGTGATGCGGCTCACGGGCCCGCGGAGGATGACAGAGGGCGGGGACGCTCCCGCGAGCCGGGGGCCGCCGGGCCTCGCGGTCCGGGAGGGGTCGCCGGCCGCCGACCCGGGCCGCGCCTCACCGCGGCGCGCGCGGGCTCACGCCTTCGGTCGGTCGCGCCGGGGGCCGGCGTCGCCGTCGGCCGGCTTCGCACCGGGCCTCGGGTCCTTCGCGTCGGGCCGCGCGTCGCCGCCCTTGCCGCCCTCGACCATGGGCCGCAGCTCGTCGAGGAACTCCTGGACCGTCTTGAACTCGCGGTAGACCGACGCGAACCGCACGTACGCGACCTGGTCCACCTTCTTGAGCTCGGACATCACCAGCGTGCCGATGTAGGACGACGGCACCTCGCGGTCGAACGCCTCGAGCACCTTCCCCTCGATGGTCTCGGTGACCGCCTCGAGCACGTCGAGCGACACCGGCCGCTTCTCGCAGGCCTTGATGAGGCCCGTCAGGATCTTGCGGCGGTCGAACGGCTCCCGCCGGTCGTCCTTCTTGACGACCCGCAGCGGGCTCTCCTCGATGCGCTCGTACGTCGTGTAGCGGCGGCCGCACGCGACGCACTCGCGCCGGCGCCGGATCGCGAACCCGTCGCTGCTGGCGCGCGAGTCCACGACCTTGTCGTCGTCCACCTTGCAGAACGGGCACTTCATCGGGGGAACCGTGCGGGGAGGGTGAGGGGAAGCGGAGGGGGGAGGGACGCGAGGCCCGGTCGGGGGCCCGATCGGCCCGGCTCCGGGGGAGGTCCGGGCGCGCGGCGGGCGAGCCTACCACCCAGGGATCGTGGGTCCCATGCGGAGATCGGGGTCCGACCCCCAACCGGTCGGGGGCGCCCACGATCCCCGCGACTTCGGCGGAGGTGGCGGGTACAGTCCCGGGCGCCGGGCCCCGTGAGGCCGGCGCGTCCGCGGCCGTCCCCCGGACGTCGGTTCCCGTTCGTCCCCGCTTCCTCCACCCCCTCCGGAATCGCGCGCCTTGACCGTCGCCATCGTCGCCGACATCCACGCGAACATCGAGGCGCTGACCACCGTCCTCGACCACGCCGCGGGCAAGGGCATCACCCGCATCGTCTGCCTCGGCGACATCATCGGGTACGGCCCGAACCCGCGCGAGTGCCTCCAGGCGCTGTTCAAGAGCGAGGTCGCCATCATGGGCAACCATGAGGAGGCGGTCATGTTCTACGGCGAGGACTTCAACCCGAAGGCCAAGGAGAGCATCGAGTGGACGAAGGACCAGCTCAACTCGCCGGACGCGCCGAAGGAGGAGAACTACGACCTCTGGAACTTCCTCGGGACGATGCAGCAGGTCGTCGAGGACGGCGACGTCATGTACACGCACGGCAGCCCGCGCATCCCCACGCGCGACTACGTGACGCCCGCCGACGCGCGCAACCGCGAGAAGATGCAGGCGATCTTCGACCTGATGAAGCGGGTCTGCTTCATCGGCCACAGCCACATCCCCCACATCTACTCGTCGGACATGAAGCACGCGTCGCCCGACGCGGTGAACGGCGCCATCGACCTCCGCAAGCTCGGCGACCGCAAGGTCCTCATCAACGTCGGCAGCGTCGGACAACCCCGCGACGGCGACGTCCGCACCTCCTACGTCACCTTCGACGGCCACGTCGTCCGCTTCTACCGGCTCGACTACGACCACAAGAAGACGGCGGAGAAGATCTACGCCATCGACAAGATTCCTAAGTTCCTCGGGGATCGCCTGTTGGTCGGACGGTGATCGAGCGAGGCCACGGGTAGGGCGGGATCTGGTCCGGAGGGAACGGCTGCGCTCGCGGCGGCCCGGGGTTCGTCGTCCCTCGGGCCCCAAGCGGCCCTCGGTCCCCTCCTCGTCGTCGGCCCTGCTGGGCCTCCTCCTCGTCGGGCGCCTCGCTCGCAGGACGCGGTGCAGCCCTAGCCTCGCTCGGCGCGCCTCCCGCGGGCCGTCGCGACTCGCAGCCGTCTCGTCAGGGAAGTACCCCTCGCCAGCCAACCGCAGAGGCCCCTGGCGGATGGGACGCTGGTCGAGAGAAGGGATGGCCCCCCCGCGAACCAACCGCAGAGGCGGGCGGAGGGAGGGGCGCGGGGCGTGAGGATGCACGGCCCCCTTGCCAGCCAACCGCGGAGGAGGGCGGAGGGCGGGACGGGTGGCGGGGACCCCCGGAGGGGGGATCGGTCCGGCTTCGGAGGAGGGATGCCCACGCCGCCGCTACCATGCCCCGTTCGACCCCCCGGGAGGCCGCCCGTCCGTGGAACGCCGCTTCGTCCTCGCCCTGACGCTGTCCATCGGCGTGATGTTCCTGTGGCCGATCCTGTTCCCGACGCCGAAGGCGCCTCCGAAGACGCCCGCGCCCGCGGCCCCCGTCGCGGCCGACGGCACGCAGCCGGCCCCCGTCGCGCCCGCGAACGGCCAGGCCAACCCGGCGAACGGCGCGGCGAACCCCGCCGCGGCCCCCGCGCCGGCGCGCAAGCAGCAGGCCGAGCCCAAGACGTTCGTGATGAAGCCCGCGAAGGGCGAGTTCCTCGAGCTCGAGGCCACGTCGCGCGGCGGCGCGGTCCGTCGCATCACGCTGCGGAACGCGTACGAGTACGCGCCGGGCGACAGCCACGCCACGACCGGCCGCCAGCACCTCGACGTCGTGCTCCCCGTGGACGACGACCTGCTGACCGGCGGCCTCGCGTTCGACGCGAAGGACGCCGAGGCGCTGCGCTCGACCGACTGGACGGTGGAGCGGCAGACCGACACCGAGGTCGTCTTCTCGTTCCTCACCAGCGACGGCCTCCGCGTCCGCAAGACGTTCACGGTCCCCACCGACGACGACCGCTTCGACCTGACCGTCGCCGTCGCGCTCGAGCAGGTCGAGGGCGCCCCCGCCGCCGGGGCCACGCGCTCCCTGCGCCTCCTCGGCGCCGCGGGCCTCGTGAAGGAACCCAGCAACCACGTCGCCATGTCCTCGCGCAGCGGCGCGACCGGCGTCCAGCCCGTCGCCTACGTCGTGGACGTCCACGACGAACCGCAGTGGGCGGAGTGGCGCTTCCCGCGCGTCGAGCTGAACTCGGTCCGGCGGGAGACGCGGGCCTTCCGCCTCGCGGGCGTCGCGAGCAGCTACTTCCTCGCGGCGGTCTGGTCCGAGGGCGACAAGCGCACCGGCCCCCTCGTCGACGCGACGTGGGTCGACGGCGGCGACGCGCGCGATCGCGACACGCGGGCCGCGTTCGAGCGCCTCAACGCGTACATGAAGGCCCGCGGCCGCGTGCCGGCCGAGGAGACCGAGCTGCTCGCGCGCCTCGAGGAGGCCGCGTCGGTCTTCCACCGCGCGTGGGTCGAGTTCACGGCCCCCGTCGGCGCCGCCGGCCAGGCGACGCCCTCGACGTTCCGCGTCTACGCCGGCCCGCTGTCGCGCCGCATCCTCGCCCAGGACCGGTACGCCGCGCTCGGCGGGCTCATCGTCTACCCCGCGGCCCCCGACTTCCTCGCGCGGTTCCTGCTCTTCATCTTCGACCTGTGGAAGGCGCTGACGAGCAGCGCGGGCCTCGCGATCATCCTGATGACGCTGACCGTCCGCGGCGGCCTGATGCCGCTCTCGATCCGCAACCAGCTCAGCATGCGCGCCTACGGCCGCAAGATGTCGAAGCTGAAGCCGAAGCTGGAGGCGATCAAGGCCCGGTACGGCACCAACCTCAAGAAGTACCGCGAGGAGCAGCAGAAGCTCATGCGCGAGCACAACGTGAAGCTGCCGCTCGGCTGCCTCATGATGCTGCTCCAGATCCCGATCTTCTTCGCGCTGTTCTCGTCGCTGCGCGCCGAGTACGAGATCCGCCACCAGGCCTTCGCGTGGATCCGCGACCTCTCGGGCCCCGACCGTCTCGTGGACTTCGGCAAGAACCTCCTCGAGTTCCTGCCGTTCCCCCCGGGCGGCTTCCGCAGCATCAACCTGCTGCCGATCGTCTACATCGCGCTGACCATCTGGCAGCAGAAGCTGATGCCGCCGCCGCAGGACGAGCAGCAGGCGCAGCAGATGAAGATGGCGAAGTGGATGTCGATCATCTTCTCGGTGCTGCTCTACAACTACACGGGCGCCCTCGCGCTCTACATGTGCGTGTCGTCGCTCGTGGCCGTGATCGAGAGCCGCATCGTGCGCGCCCGCGACCGCCACAACCTGATGGCCGCCGCGGCGGCCGACGCCACGAGCTGACCCCCGCCCCGTGACCCGAGGCCCGGCCGCCCGCGAGGGCGCCGGGCCCGGGCCCCGCGGCGCGATTTCGCGCAACCGCGCGCCCGCTCGCGCGAGGACCGAGGGTGAGCCCCTCCGAGTCCCTCGCCCAGCCCCTCGCGCCCGCGCCGGCCGCGTCCGCCGACCGGCCCCCGCCCGGCCTGCCGTCGCCCGGCGGCCTTGCGCTCGGTGGCCCCGCGATCGGCGGCCCCGCGATCGGCGGCCCGGCCCCCGAGCCGCCCGCCGCCGGCGCCGGCGGGCCGCCCGCCGACGAGCCCCTCGTCGTCCGCGCGGCCGAAGCCGGGCCCGACCGGCTCGCGTCGGCGGAGCTGCTCGCGCTCGTGCTCGGCCGCGGGACGGGCCCGTCGCGACGGGCCGTCGCCCGCGCGGAGCGCCTCGTGGCCACGTTCGGCGACGTCGCCCGCGTCGCGATCGCGACCCCGGGCGAGCTGGTCTTCCGCGGCCGCCTCGCGCCCGCCGAGGCGCTCCGGATCGCCGCCGCGTTCGCGCTGGGCCGGCGCGGGCTCGAGCGGCCGTGGGCCCGCGGCGCGCCCGTCCGGAGCGCGGCGGACGTCGTGGACCGCTACGTGGCCCGGATGCGCCACCTGCGCCACGAACGGTTCCTGACGGTGCTCGTGGACGCCAAGAACCGCGTGCTGCGCGACGACGTCGTGGGCGACGGCGGGCTCTCGAGCGTGCCCGTCCACCCGCGGGAGGCCTTCGGGCCCGCGCTCCGCGAGGGCGCCAGCGGCGTCGTCTTCGTCCACAACCACCCGAGCGGCGACCCCGAGCCGAGCCCCGTCGACGACGACCTCACCCGCCGCCTCCTCGCCGTCGGCGAGCTGCTCGGGATCCGCGTCCTCGACCACATCGTGATCGGGGACGGCCGCTTCGTCTCGTACCGCGACCGCGGGATCGTGCCTCCGGCGTGACCGGACCGGCGCCCCGACCGACGGCGCGCCCGCCGCGCGTCGCGCGCGAACGCGGGGCGTCAGGCGAAGCCCGGGAGCCCGTGGAGCCGCCGCAAGAGGCCGAGCTGACCGAGGTGGTACGCCTCGTGGAGCTGCACGAACCGCGCGGCGTCGAGCACCGTCGTGCTGCCGTCGGGGAGCGTGCGGCCGAAGGGCGCCGCCGCCGCTTCCGGCGTCAACGCGTCGAGCCGGGCCCGCACCTCGCCCCCCGTCGCGCGGAGGTCGTCGACGAGGGCCGCGGGCGTCGCGCCGTGGACCTCCCCCGCCGGCGCGCCGCGCGCCACCGACGCCTCCCACGCCGCCGTCGGCAGCGTGGCCCCGAGCCGCCGCGCGAGCTGACGGCGGGTCGCCGCGAGGTGCGCGAGGATCCAGTGGGCCGAGTTCCCGACGTCGGGCGCCGGGCGCGCGCGCCACATCGCGTCGGTGAAGCCCTCGACCGCGACGGCGAGCATCCGCTCGTCGAACGCGAACCGGTGCGAGAGATCGGCGTACGGGCCGGGCATCCGCGGGCCTCCGTGGGCGCGCGGATCGTACGCCGCGCGCCGGGCCTCGCGTGCCCGCGGAGTCGACCGTGCCCCGTCCCCGAAGGCCCCGCCCCCCACCGTGCTCGAACGGCGACGGACGGCCGCCCACGCACCGATCGCGGACCGGGCTCTGCGGACCCGCGGGATCGACGGTGTCCCCGGCCCGGCCGCGGCGGTGCCCGATGCGTCCCGACCCGTCCTGCCCCGTCCCGCCCCGTCCCGCCGCGTCCCGAAGCGTCCCGAAGCGTCCCGACGGGGCGCGCGGCGCCGGACCGACGGCGCAGAAACGAGGCGCAGAAACGAAACGAGCCCGGCGACCACGCGGGTCGCCGGGCTCGCGAGGGATCGAGCGGGGACTAGTTGCCCGGCATCGGCGCCGGCGCCTTCTTGTAGTCCGTGAACTTCTCGGCGAACCAGCGCGAGAGGTCGTTGCTCTGCTCCTTCGCGATGCTCGTCGTGATCAGCGCGGCGAGCACGCAGACGACGGCCGTGAGGACCAGCATCGCGACGATGCCCGGGTGCGTGCGGCCGTCGGCGACCGGCGCGCGGCGCTGGGCCGGCGGCGGGGCGCCACGGCTGCTCTTCTTCGCGGAGGCCTCGGACCCGATCTCCTCGGGCTCGTCGCCACCGACGTCCTCGGTGAAGTCGATCGGCTCCGTCGACATGCCGACGTCGCCGCCCTTGTCGATGAACGTGTCCTGGCTCGAGATCTCGGCCGTCTTCATGCCGGCCCGCTTCGTGAGGTCGGGCTCGTTCAGCAGGTCGTCGGTCAGGGTCTCGGCGCCCTTCTTCTTCGACGGGCCGCGCGCCGGCTCGTCCTCGAGGCTGATCTCGGACAGCGACGTGTCCGAGGAGCCGCCACGCCCGCCCTTGCCGGCGAGGTTGTCGATCTCGGCGCGCTTGAACTTCATCTGGTCGCCTTCGCGGAAGGCGCGGATCTCGCCTTCGGAGACCAGCCGCTTGAGGCGGTTCTCGTCGATGTTGAGCTGCCGGAGGACTTCGTCGAACGTGTAGAACTCGCCGCTCTTGGACTTGGCCACGCTGGGCTCCCGAAGAGTCGCAGATGTCAGGGGATCGCCGGGGATGGGATCACCGGGTCGCCGACCTCACCCCCGGGCAACCCACCCGGGCCGTGCGATCGGACCCCAACAGAGTGTCATTTTCCGCCCGGCAAATCAACCTTCTTGACCGGCATCTCGCCGCCGGGAGCCCCGGCCCGGGCGCGGGTCATCTTCTCGTAGTCGTCCCGGAGCTCGTCCCGGCTCCGCTCGGAGAGGTCGCGGTACCCCTCCAGCTTCAGGTCGTAGTCGATGTGGCGGGCGGCGACGAGGCGGAGGCCGCTCCGGTCGCTCCGGGGGTCACCCCCCCGGTACTGGTAGACGAGGAGGCGCTGGAGCTCGGTGTCGAAGTAGTAGACGACCGACTCGCCGCTGCCGATCGAGCCCGCCAGCGCGATCGCGCGGTTGTTCATGGCCGACGTGCTGTTGCCCGGGCTGGGGATGCCGCGGTCGCGGGTGCCGGCGTCGGGGTTGATGGTCCGGCCGGGGCCGTTCGGGCTCAGCGGATCGTTGCCGGGCGCCGGGGGCGGCGTGGCGTCCTGCGCGCGGGCGGACGGCAGCGGCGACCCGCCCCAGAACGCCACCAGGGTGGCGACCCACCCACCGGCCAGGAACCCCACGAGGGCGGAACGACGGTCCATCGCGATCTCCGGAGCGGACGTGCGGCGGGCCCCTCGGGCCCGCGTCGGATCGTACATCGTCCCGCGCGTCCCTCACCGGCGCGTCACGGGGGACGCGCCGGTCAGGGCGCCGCGGGGGCTCCCCCCCCGGTGCCGGCGGCCGCCGTCGGGGCGGGAGCCGCCGGCCCGTCCATCGTGGGGCCGTCGCGGGGCAGGACCACGCGGAAGCGGGTGCCCTTCCCCGGCGCGCTCTCGAGGTCGATGCGGCCGCCGTGGTTCGTGACGATGTTGTGCACGACGGCGAGGCCGAGGCCGGTGCCCTCCCCCACGTCCTTCGTGCTGAAGAACAGGTCGAAGCACTGCGCCTGGACCTCGGGGGTCATGCCGATGCCGTCGTCCGAGACCTCGAGGACCGCGCTCTCGCCCTCCTCGCGCACGGTGAGCTCGACGCGGCCCTGGCTCGGCCGGCCGTCGGCGTCGCGCGCGCCCGCGGCGCGCGGCGGGATCGCGTCGGCCGCGTTGAGCAGGAGGTTCAGCGCGACCTGCTGCAGCTCGTGGGCGTCGCCGTACACGCGGACCGGCTCGTCCGGGATGCGCTCGACGTAGCGGACGTCGTGGCGGTCGAGGCGGTGCCGCGCGAGCGCGCCCGCCTTGCGCGCGACGTCGCGCAGGTCGGTGGCGCGGGGCGTCGGGGTCCGCGGGGTGAACTGCAGCACCTTCTTGACGGTCTCCTCGACGCGGGCCAGGCCGTCCTGGACGAGCTCGAGGTACTCGACGGTCTTCGCGGCGTCGAGGTCGCCCCGCTGCAGGGCCTTCACGGCGCTGCGCATGCCGCCGAGCGGGTTGTTGATCTCGTGGGCGATGCCCGACGCCAGCTTGCCCGTCGCCGCGAGCCGCTGCGCGATGGCGAGGTGCTGCTCGGCCTTGCGCACGCGCGACAGGGCCGCCATCACGCGGTCCTCGAGCTGGGACTGGTGCTCGGCGACCTCGGCCGCCATGCGGTTGAACGCCTGGGCGGTGCGGTCGATCTCGTCGCCGGTGCCCGACGTCGGGACGCGCGCCGACAGGTCGCCGCCGGCCGCGCGGTCGGCGGCCGACGCGAGCCGCGCGAGCGGGCGGACGACGAGCCGCGACAGGAGCACCCAGCCAAGGGTGGTGACCGCGACGATGCCCGCGAGCAGCGTGAAGTAGAGCGCCCGCGCGCGCCCGAGGAGCGCGCCCGCGCTGGCCCAGCGCACGTACAGGCTCTGGCGCCCCGGCGGGATCGGCGACCCGGGCGGCGGCTCGGCGTCGCGCCCGCCCTCGAGCAGCACGAGCAGCTCGTCCTGGAAGTAGAGGTTGCGACCGTCGCGCCGCGCGGCGCGGTGGTACTCGACCGCGCGCTGGAGGTCCTCCTCGGTCGGCGACAGCGACCCCGCGTCGGTGTGCGGCCGCGGCTCGAGCACGAGCGGGTCATCGTCCTCCTCGAGCCAGAGGACGCACTCGCCGAGCCCCGGCCGCGCCGTCCAGAGCAGGTCCCCGTTGTGGCGCCGCTGCTCGCGGGCGGCCTCGCCGTCGCCCGGGTCCACGCGGACCTTCTCGACGAGGCGGAGGATCTCGGCCCGCCGCTCCTCGCCGCCCACGCCGAGCAGCAGGACGACCACCGCGAACACGAGGACGACGAGGTTGAGTCCGACGACCGCGGCGAGGATCTTCGTCCGGAGCGACATCGCGGGTCAGTCTACGCCCCCGGGACGCGGGCCGGGCACGCCCGGGCCCGGCGGACGGCGCGGGGGCCCCCGCGGCCCCTCGCGGGACCGCGAGGCCCGGCCGGCCGCGACGGCGGGCGCCGCGGGGCGCCGGCCGCCGGGCCCCGCGGTCCCGGACCCTACTTCACGCCCTGGCCGACGCCCTGGATGAGCTTCATCAGCGGGAGGAACAGGCCCAGGACGATGATGAAGACCGCGCCGCCCATGAACAGGATCAGGATGGGCTCGATGATCTTCACCAGCGAGTCGACCTCGACGTCCACTTCCTCGTCGTAGTTGTCGGCGACCTTGATGAGCATCTTGTCGAGCTCGCCGGTCTCCTCGCCCACGTCGATCATGTTGACGACGATGTCGTCGAAGATGCCGCACTCGCCGAGCGGCTCGGCGATGGACTCGCCCTCGCGCACCGAGGCGTGGACCTTCTCGAGGGCCTCCTCGAGGACCACGTTGCCCGCGGTGTTCTTGCAGATCGTCAGCGCCTCGAGGATCGGCACGCCGGACGCGATCAGGGTGCCCAGCGTGCGGCTGAAGCGCGCGACGACGATCTTGCGGGTGAGGCGGCCGACGATCGGCAGGCGGAGGCGCACGCGGTCGAGGACGCGGCGGCCGCCCTTGCTCCGCTTGTAGACGTTGAAGAGCACGACGAGCAGGAAGATGCCGCCGAAGACGACGTACCAGCGCTGGACGAGGAACTTCGAGATCGCCTGCAGGACCTGGGTGATCTGGGGCAGCTCGCCGAGGCCGGGGATCTGCTTGAAGACCTCCTCGAACTTCGGCACCACGAAGATCATGATCAGGAGCAGGATCGAGACGGTGACGAAGAGCACCACCGCCGGGTAGATCATCGCGCCCTTGACCTTCTTGCGCAGCCGGTCGGCCTTCTCCATGAAGCCGGCCAGGCGCGAGAGGATCACGTCGAGCACGCCGCCGGCCTCGCCGGCCTTCACCATGTTGGTGTAGAGGCCGTCGAAGCTCTGCGGGTGCTTCGCGAGCGCGTCGGAGAGCGGGGAGCCGGACTCGACGTCCTCGGTCACCTCCACCAGGGTGGACTTGAACGGGCCCCGCTCCATCTGCCCCTCGAGGATCTTGAGGCTGCGCACGATCGGCAGGCCCGCGTCCTGGAGGGTCGAGAGCTGGGTCGTGAACTGCGTGAGCGCCTTGACCGACGCCTTGCCCTTGACGGGCTTCTGCGCCTTCGGGACGGCGGGGCCCGATGCGGGCGCGCCGCGGCCCGGACCCTTGGCGGCGGGGGAGCTTCCGGCGGGGATCTTCGGCATCGGTCTTCCTCGTTCAGTCCGTGTTCGTCTCGCGGAGCACCTCTTCCACGGTCGTGAGGCCGTCGAAGATGGCCAGGAGGCCCGACTCGCGGAGGGTGCGCATGCCCTCGCGGCGGGCCTGCTCGCGGATGGCGTCCGAGGACGCGTTGTCGATGATCATCTGGCGCAGCGACTCGGAGAGCAGCAGGATCTCGAAGATCGCCATGCGGCCCTTGTAGCCGGTCCCGTTGCAGGTCGCGCAGCCGCGGCCGTACGCGAACCGGCGGTCCCCCACGTCGGCCTGCTTGAGGTCGAGCTGGGCGAGGACGTCGGGCGAGGGCGCGTAGGTCACGCGGCAGCCGGTGCACACCTTGCGGACGAGGCGCTGCGCCACGATCGCCTCGACGGTCGCGGCGAGCAGGAACGGCTCGACGCCGAGGTCGAGCAGGCGCGTCACGGCCAGCGGGGCGTCGTTGGTGTGGAGCGTCGAGAAGACGAGGTGGCCGGTCAGCGACGCCTCGACCGCGATCGACGACGTCTCGAGGTCGCGGATCTCGCCGACCAGGATGATGTCGGGGTCCTGGCGCAGGATCGACCGGAGGCACGCGGCGTAGGTGACGCCGATCTCCTCGTTCACCTGGATCTGCACGACGCCGTCGAGCTCGTACTCGACGGGGTCCTCGGTCGTGATGATCTTCACGCCGACGTCGTTGACGGTGTTCAGGCAGGAGTAGAGCGTCGTCGTCTTGCCCGAGCCCGTGGGGCCGGTGACGAGCACGATCCCGTGGGGCAGCGCGAGGAGGCGCTTGATCGCGTCGGACTCCTCGGCGCGGAGGCCGATGTTGGTCAGGTCGAGCGCGACCACGCTCCGGTCGAGGATGCGCATGACGCACGACTCGCCGAACATCGTGGGGAGCGTCGACACGCGCAGGTCGACCGAGCGGCCGCCGATGGTCAGCTCGATGCGGCCGTCCTGCGGCAGCCGGGTCTCCGCGATGTCGAGGCCGCTCATGACCTTCACGCGGGAGATCAGCGCGGGCGCGAGGTGCGGCGGCGGGGCCTCGAGGTCGTAGAGCACGCCGTCCACGCGGTAGCGGATCTTGAAGTCGTGCTCGAACGGCTCGAGGTGGATGTCGGCGGCCCGGTCGCGGATGGCCTGGAAGAGGATGTACTGCAGCAGCTTGATGACCGGGGCCGAGTTCGCCATCGCCTCGGCGTCGGCGAGGTCGACGTTGCCGCCGCGGCCCGTCGGGCGCGGGGCCGACTGCGCGGCCTCCTGCACCAGCGACGTCATCTCGTTGCCCGTCTGGGCGAAGTGGCGCTCGACCACCTCCTTCACCTGGGCCTCGGGCGCCAGCACCCCCACCACCTCGCCGCCGGTCAGGAACCGCAGGTCGTCGAGCACCGTCGAGTGCTGCGGGTTCGCGATGGCCACGGTCAGGCGGCCGGGCTCCTTGCGCACGGGCACCACGCCGAAGATCCGCGCGGTGCTGGCGTCGATCGACTCGACCAGCTCCGGCGTGAACACGACCTTCGTGAGGTCCACCGTCTCGAAGCCGGCCTGCTTCCCGAGGGCCGCGATCAGCTGGTCCTCGCGGATGTGCTTGAGCCGCACGAGGATCTGGCCGAGCTGCCCGCCCTCGCGCTTCTGGACGGACAGGGCCTCCTGGATCATGCCCTCGTGGCACGCCTTCATCTCCTTGAGGATCTGCCCCAGGAGCTTCTTCGTGCGCGTGTAGCGGTAGGAGGTGTCGGCCACCGGGTCAGGCCTCCGGCGAGAGGCCGAGCTTCTCGCGGATCGCGCGGGGGTTCTGGCAGTGGCCGAGCAGCGTGGGCTGGTCGATCACGCCCTGCGTGTGGAGCTCCCAGAGGTGGTCGTCGAGCAGGAACATGCCGAGGTTGCGGCTGGTCTGGATCGTGCTCGGGACCTTGAACGTCTCCTTCTTGCGGATGTGGTTCTCGATCGCGGGGGTCATGATCATGACCTCGAAGCCCGCGACGACGCCCTTGCCGTCGGCGCGGGGCATGAGGACCTGGCTGATCACGGCCACGATCGCGACGGACAGCTGGACGCGGACCTGCTCCTGCTGCTCCGAGGGGAACTGGTCGATGATGCGGTCCACGGTGCGGGCCGAGCCCGTCGTGTGCAGCGTGCCGAACACGAGGTGGCCGGTCTCGGCGGCCGTGATCGCGGTGGCGATCGTCTCGAGGTCGCGCATCTCGCCCAGCATGATGACGTCGGGGTCCTCGCGCAGCGCGCGCCGGATCGCCTCGCCGAACGTGGGGACGTCGGTCCCCACCTCGCGCTGCGTCACGATCGACTTCTTGTGCTCGTGGAAGTACTCGATCGGGTCCTCGATCGTGATGATGTGGACGTCTTGGTGGTCGTTGATGTGGTTGACCATCGTCGCGAGCGTGGTCGTCTTGCCCGAGCCCGTGGGGCCCGTGACGAGGACCAGGCCGCGCGGCCGGTCGAGCAGCTGCACCACGCGCTCGGGCAGGCCGATCTGCGCGAAGGACAGCAGCTTCGTCGGGATCAACCGGCAGACCATCGCGTCCATCCCCTTGTTGCGGAAGATGGCGACGCGGAACCGCGCCTTGCTGCCGTAGGCGTAGCCGAAGTCGGCGCTCCAGACGCGCTGGAACTCGTCCCACTTGCCCGGCGGGCAGATCTCCCGGACGAGCGCCGTCGTCTCCTCGCGGGTCAGCGCGGGGATCGTCAGGTTCCGCAGGTGACCACGGATGCGCAGCACCGGCGGGCGGCCGACGGTGATGTGCAGGTCCGAGGCGTTCTGCTCGACCATCAGGTCGAAGAGCCGGTACAGGTCGGGGCCTTGGAGGGGCATGCGGCGGGGTCTTCGCGGGGGAGTTCGGGGGGAGGTCGGCGGGAAGGGTCGGAGGGGGGAAGGGGGATCGGTCGCGCGGGCCGCGGGACGGGCCCGGCGCGGGGGCCGGGTCGGGGGTCTCGGGGCCCTGGGCGGCCGCCGAAGCGGCAACCCGGTAACCAGCGGACGACGGCGGGCCTTACGTCGTTGCCGGTGTGAGGTCCTCCCGCTTCGCGACGGTGAGGATCTCCTCGATCGTCGTGACGCCCTCGAGGACCTTGCGGACGCCGTCCTCGAGGAGGCTCTTGAGGCCGCCGGTCAGGCGGGCCTGCTCGCGCAGGCGCATCGTGCTCTGCCGCTTGAACGTCGCCTCGCGCAGGCGGCCGTCCATCTCGAGCAGCTCGAAGAGGCCGACGCGGCCGCGGTAGCCCTCGAAGCGGCACTCGCGGCAGCCGACGGCGCGGTAGATCGTGCGGCCCTGCAGGTCCTCGGGGGTGAGGCCGACGGACCGCAGCAGCGACGGCTCGGGCGCCATGGGCTGGCGGCAGGTGAGGCACAGCCGGCGGACGAGGCGCTGGGCCATCACCGCCATGACGGCCGTGGACACGAGGAACGGCTTGACGCCCATGTCGATCAGGCGGGTCAGCGCCGACGGGGCGTCGTTCGTGTGCAGCGTCGAGAACACGAGGTGGCCCGTCAGCGAGGCCTGGATCGCGATCTCGGCGGTCTCCTTGTCGCGGATCTCGCCCACCAGGATGATGTTGGGCGCCTGACGCAGCATGGCGCGCAGGATGCGCTGGAAGTCGAGCCCGATCCGGTGCTTCACCTCGCACTGGTTGATCCCCTCGAGGTGGTACTCGACGGGGTTCTCGGCGGTGATGATCTTGACGTTGGGCTTGTTGAGCGTCTTGAGCGCGGCGTACAGCGTCGTCGTCTTGCCCGAGCCCGTCGGGCCCGTGACGAGGAAGATGCCGTTCGGGCGGCGGATGATGCGCTCGAACCGGTCGCGGTCGTTGCCGATAAACCCCAGCCGGTCGAGGTCGACGAGGCCCTGCTCGCGGTCGAGGATGCGCATCACGACGCTCTCGCCGCGGGAGGCGGGCACCGACGAGACGCGCATGTCGATCGGGCGGCCGAACAGCTCGGTCTGGATGCGGCCGTCCTGCGGCTTGCGCTTCTCCGCGATGTCCATCTTCGCGAGGACCTTCACGCGGGTGACGACCGAGCCGGAGAGCTCCGAGTCGAGGCTGGCGGCCTCGAAGCAGACGCCGTCCACGCGGTAGCGGACCCGCACGCGGTCGGCCGACGGCTCGATGTGGATGTCGGACGCGCGGGCCGTCAGCGCCTTCTCCATCAGGTCCTGGACCAGGCGGATGACCGGGGCCTCGGGGTCGGAGGGCTCCTCCTTCTTCCCCTTCGCGGCCGCGGCGGGCGCCTCGGTCTTCTCGCCGAGCCCGTACGTCTCGGCGCGGGCGTTGCGCATCGACGTCGGCGTCGTCAGCGCGAAGACCAGCTCGCGGTTGAGCGCGAACCGCAGGTCGTCGGCCACGAACGTGACCATCGGGTCGTCGGCCGCCAGGATCAGCTTCCCGTCCTGCAGCTTCACCGGGACGACGTTGAAGTCCTGGACGATCTTCTTCGGGACGAGGTCGGCGACCGGGGGAGGGATCCGCAGGCGCGAGAGGTCGACGTACGGGAGCCGGTACTGCCGGCAGAGCCCCTTCGTGACCTGGGCCTCGTCGCAGAAGCCCAGCTCGATGAACGCCGTGCCGATCTTCGTGCCCGGCTTGGCGCGTTTGAGGTACTCGAGGGCCTCCTGGACCTTGCGTTCGTCGAGGACCCCCATCTCGATCAGGATCTGACCGATCGGCTTCTGCGCGGAAGACATGTCCGGGGGGACGCTCCGGGAGGGGGGGCAACGTATAGCACGCACCGTGCCGCCACCGCCAACGGGCTTTCCGCGGGCGGGTCCCGGGTCGGCGGGACGACGCGGGCCGGACGGGGTCGGACGTGCTACGTTCCCCTCCCCCATGCACCCCCGCGCGCTCCGGGGCGGCCTCGTGGCGGCCGCCCTCGCCCTCACCCCCTTCGCCCTCCCGCTCGCCGGGTGCGCCACCCCCAAACGGGAGGCCGTCCGGGACGCCACCCTCAACCGGGAGACCCCCCGCGCGGCCTACGACTACCTGAAGGCGATGGTCCGGGCCGAGCAGCCCGAGGCGGAGTGGAACGCCTTCTCCCCGGCCTTCAAGCGCCGCCTCTCCCAGCAGGTCGGCCGCACGATCGACGTCGGCGACTACGTCCAGGCCCGCTCGACGGTCGCGACGAACAAGCGCAAGGAGATCCAGCTGCTCCTCGAGAGCGAGTTCGTGAGCGAGAAGCCCGCGGGCGACAAGGTCTCGGTCGTGACGATCCGCGCGGGCAAGCAGCAGGCCCGCCCGCGCTTCGTGAAGCTCACGACCTGGGAGCTCTTCCTCAAGGGCGAGGGCGAGCCCGTCGCGGAGTTCGTCCCGACGACTTCCGACCTGATCCAGATCTCCCCCACCGGCGAGGTCGAGATGAAGATCTCGCCGTCCGACTCGACGGCGTCGTTCCTGCGCGACATCCCGCGGGAGCGCATCCAGGGCTTCGCGATCCACGAGTACTGGTACCTCGACGACTTCGGCGGGATCGAGGCCGCGGTCCTCACCGGCCTCCGCGGCGAGAAGGACGCCGAGGCCCCCGAGGCGCAGACGCCGCGCGGCGCCGCGCCCGGCGGGCGGCCGCCGCCCGAGCCCGCGCCGTACGCCCCCGACCCGTACGCGCCGCCGCCCCCGCCGCCGCCCGCGCCCGGCCCCGGCTCTCCCGACGGCGCGCCGTACGGCACGCCGGATGGTGGCGGCAGCCCCATCGGCTCGCCCGGGTAGAGCGTCGCCCGTCGGGCGCGCGGTCGGACGAAGCCCCTCCCCCGCGACGCGGGCCCCGGCCGCGGGTACGCGAGGCCCGGCCGCGGGTACGCGAGGCCCGGTCGCCGGCGCGACGGCGTCCCCGTCGGGCCCTCGCGGGCGCACGGGCCTCGCGTCGGCGGGCCCCCGACCGCGGCCCGGACCCCGCCCCCCGCGCGACGGCGCGCGCGCGGCGCCCAAACCGGACCGACGCCGTGCCCGCGCGGGGCGCGTCGCACGGGCACGGGGTCGATTGCGTCCCGACCCTGTCGCACAATGCCCGCCCCACGGCACAGGAGGGTCGCCTTGAAGACGATCTACGAGTTCGGTCCCGGGCGCGCGGAAGGCGACGGCACCTGGAAGGAGCTCCTCGGCGGCAAGGGCGCGGGCCTGGCCGAGATGTGCCGGCTCGGGCTGCCGGTGCCGCCCGGCTTCACGATCCCGACGACGGTCTGCCCGCGGTACTACGCGTCGGGCGGGAAGGTGCCGGCCGACGTCATGGCCGGCGCGCGCAAGGCGATCGCGCGGCTCGAGAAGGAGCTCGGCCGCGGGTTCGGGCGGCCGGACCGCCCGCTCCTCGTGTCGGTGCGCTCGGGCGCCGCGGTCTCGATGCCCGGGATGATGGACACGGTCCTCAACCTCGGGCTCTCGGCCGCGTGCGTCGAGGGGCTCGCGAAGATGTCCGGCAACCGGCGGTTCGCGCTCGACGCGCGCCGGCGCTTCATCCAGATGTTCGGCGACGTCGTCGCCGGCGTCGACCACGACGCGTTCGAGGACGTGCTCGCCGCCGCGAAGCGCGAGGCGGGCACCGAGCTCGACACCGGCCTCGACGAGGCCGCCCTCGAGGGCGTGATCGCGAAGTACCTCGAGGCGTACAGGGCCCACACCGGGCAGGCGTTCCCCGAGGACCCGTGGGAGCAGCTCGAGCGGTCGATCGCGGCGGTGTTCGGCTCGTGGGAGAGCGACCGCGCGGTGAAGTACCGCAAGATCCACGGCATCACGAACCTCGGCGGCACGGCCGTCAACGTGCAGGCCATGGTGTTCGGCAACCTCGGCGAGCGCTCGGGCACCGGCGTCGCGTTCACGCGCGACCCGTCCACGGGCGAGAACGTCTTCTACGGCGAGTTCCTGATGAACGCGCAGGGCGAGGACGTCGTCGCGGGCATCCGCACGCCCGAGCCGATCGCGGACCTCGCGAAGCACCTGCCGAAGGCGCTGACCGAGCTGATGCGGATCCGCACGCTCCTCGAGCGGCACTACCGCGACATCCAGGACATCGAGTTCACGATCGAGGAGGAGAAGCTCTACATGCTGCAGACGCGGCGGGGCAAGCGCACCGCCGCCGCCGCGGTCAAGGTCGCGCACGACCTCGCCAACGAGGGGCGGATCTCGCGCGAGGAGGCCGTGTCGCGCGTCGAGCCCACGCAGCTCGACCAGCTGCTCCACCCGTCGTTCGACCCCGCGGCGCGCCGGCGCGTGATCGCGACGGGCCGGCCCGCGAGCCCGGGCGCCGTCACGGGCAAGGTCGTGTTCACGGCGGAGGAGGCCGAGAAGCGCGCCGCCGCCGGCGACGCGGTGATCCTCGTCCGCAACGAGACGAGCCCCGAGGACATCGGCGGCATGCACGCCGCGCAGGGCATCCTGACGGCCACGGGCGGCATGACCTCGCACGCGGCCGTCGTCGCGCGCGGCATGGGCAAGTGCTGCGTCGCGGGCGCCGGGACGGTCCGCATCGACTACGACGCGGAGCGCTTCACCGCCGGCGACGTCGTCGTGAAGGCCGGCGACGTGATCTCGCTCGACGGCACGGCCGGCGAGGTGCTGCTCGGCGCGGTGCCGACGAAGCCCGCGGTCGTGACGAAGGAGTTCGACACGCTGCTCGGGTGGGCCGACGGGATCCGCCGGCTCGGCGTCCGCACGAACGCCGACACGCCGCGCGACGCCGAGGTCGCGTACCGGTACGGCGCCGAGGGCATCGGCCTCTGCCGGACCGAGCACATGTTCTTCGACGGCGACCGCATCACCGCGGTGCGCGAGATGATCCTCGCGGAGGCCAAGGAGGCCCGCGACGCGGCGCTCGCGAAGCTCCTGCCCATGCAGCGGCAGGACTTCGTGGGGATCTTCAAGGAGATGAAGGGCAAGCCGGTCACGATCCGCCTGCTCGACCCGCCGCTCCACGAGTTCCTCCCCCACGAGCCCGAGCAGGTGCGCACCGTCGCCGAGAGCCTGAAGCTCCCGGAGGGCGTCGTGCGCGACCGCGCGCGACGGCTGCACGAGATGAACCCGATGCTCGGGCACCGCGGCTGCCGCCTGGGCATCACGTTCCCCGAGATCTACGAGATGCAGGTGCGCGCGATCTACGAGGCGGCCGCCGCCGAGGCGAAGGCCAAGCGGCCCGTGCGCCCCGAGGTGATGATCCCGCTCGTCGGCACGCGCAAGGAGCTCGCGATCCTGCGTGAGCGGCTCACGAAGGTTGCCGACGAGGTGCTCGGGAAGGCCAAGGTGAAGCTGCCCGTCGTCTTCGGCACGATGATCGAGGTGCCGCGCGCCGCGCTCCAGGCCGAGCACGTGGCCCACGAGGCCGAGTTCTTCTCGTTCGGCACGAACGACCTCACGCAGATGACGTTCGGGTACAGCCGCGACGACGCGGGCAGCTTCCTGCCGGCCTACGTCGAGCAGGGCATCCTGCCCGAGGACCCGTTCCAGTCCCTCGACCAGGACGGCGTCGGCGAGCTGATCCGGATCGCGGTCGAGCGCGGCCGCCGCACGCGGCCGGGCCTGAAGGTCGGCATCTGCGGCGAGCACGGCGGCGACCCCAAGAGCATCGCCTTCTGCCACCGCGCGGGCCTCGACTACGTCTCGTGCTCGCCCTACCGCGTGCCCGTGGCGCGGCTCGCGGCGGCCCACGCGGCGATCGCCGAGCGCGCGGCGGCGAAGGCCGGCAAGGCGAAGGCCGCCCCGAAGGCGAAGGCCGCGAAGCCGAAGGCCGCGAAGGCGGCCCCGAAGAAGCCGGCCGCGCGGAAGGCGGTCGCGAAGGCGCGCCGGTAGGCGAGCCGGACACGGGTCACGCGCCGGGGCCGAACGGTCCCGGCGCGCCGTCCGTTCGTGGGCGCGACGTCACTTCGCGGGCGCGGGCCCCGTCGCGGGCGGGCCGTCGCCGGGCATCGTCGGCGCGGCCGACTCCGACAGCCCCACGAGGCGCCAGACGCCGTCGGCGGCCCGGCGCAGCGTGAGGACGACGACGGCGGCCCCGCCGTCGAGGGCCACCTCGACGTCGGCCTCGGTCGCCGAGACGACGGTCGCGGCGGCCACCGTCCGGGCGCGGAGCCCGTAGCGTTGGTGCAGGTCCTCGAGCGTCGCCCGCACGTCGTCGGCGCGCGCCGGCGGCGCGGCGGGGTCCTTGCGGTCCGCCGACAGCGCCGCGAACCGCGCGACGTCGGCCGTGTCCACCGCGGCGAGGACCGCGGCGGCCGCGCCCTCGGCGGGGTGCGGCGCCGCGGGGACGGCGGCCGGCGCCGGCGAGGCGGGCGGCGCGTCGCGCCCGCAGGCGGTCGCGGCCAGGCAGGCCGCGACGACGACGGCGGCGACCGCGCGGCGGGACCGCGAGGCCCGGACGGCGACCGGGCCTCGCGGTCCCGGAGGGGGACGCGTCACAGCGGCACTTCGACGGCGTCGAGCACGTCGGCGACGACGCGTTCGCGTTCGTCGGCCGTCGCGTCGCCGCCGGCGCCGGTGCCGAGGACGCGGTGGGCGAGCACGGGCACGGCGAGGGCCTTCACGTCGTCGGGGAGGACGTAGGTGCGGCCCTCGAGCAGGGCGCGGGCCTGCGTCGCGCGGGAGAGCGCGAGGGAGGCGCGGGGGCTGGCGCCGAGGGTCAGGTGCTTGTGGCCGCGCGTCGCGCGCACGACCGCGAGCAGGTAGTCCACGACGGGCGGCTCCATGCGGACGGCGCGGACGGCCTCCTGCATGCGGACGACGTCGGCGCCCGTGACCACGGGCTTGAGGGCGTCGAGCGGGTGGCGTTCGCGCTGCGCGGCGAGGATGGCCTTCTCGTCGGCGAGCGACGGGTAGCCCATGCGGACGCGCACGAGGAAGCGGTCGAGCTGGCTCTCGGGGAGCGGGTAGGTGCCCTCGAACTCGTACGGGTTCTGGGTCGCGACGACGAGGAAGGGCTCGGGGAGCGTGTGGGTCGTGCGGTCGACGCTGACCTGGCGCTCGTTCATCGCCTCGAGGAGCGCGGACTGGGTGCGGGGCGTGGCGCGGTTGATCTCGTCGGCGAGCAGGACGTGCGTGAAGACGGGGCCCGGCTTGAACTCGAACCGGCCCGTCGGGGCGTCGTAGACCGAGACGCCGAGGACGTCGCTCGGGAGCAGGTCGGGCGTGAACTGGACGCGGCGGAAGTCGCAGTCGATGGAACGCGCGAGGGCCTTCGCGAGGACGGTCTTGCCGACGCCGGGGACGTCCTCGAGGAGGACGTGGCCGCCGGCGAGGAGGCCGGTCAGGACGAGGCGGACCGTGTCCGGCTTGCCGAGGACGACGCGTCGGACGTTCTGCTCGAGCGCGTTGATCAGCGGGGCGACGTCGGCGGGGTTCGTCATGGCCGCAGTCTACTCCCCCCGGCGTTCCGTCGGCGGCGCCCCTCCTCCGCCCTCCCGGCGAGGTGGTCACCCCCGCAACGAGAGCGCCGCGGGCCCGTGATCGGCCGCTGCGGCCGATCGCGGAACGGCCCGCGCGAGCAACACGGGCGAGCGCGGCAAGGACCGTCGCCGGGCGCCGACGCGTGGACCGGTGGCGGCAGGATCTCGGTGCGCTGTGGGTCGCCGAATCCCGCGCCGCCCGCCCCTCGACACGGTCCGGCGCGGGCCCGCGATCGGCCGCTGCGGCCGAGCGCGGAACGGCCCGCGCAACGGGAGCACCTCCCGCGCGGGCCTGCGGGTTCCCCCGCGTCACGCGATCCAGCGGACGGGCCCGTCGTCGCGCGCGAGCCCACCAACGAACACGGGCGGCTCCGCGGGAACCCGCAGAACCGCCCGCGCGAGCAACACGGGCGAGCGCGGCGAGGACCGTTGCCGGTCGCCGTGCCGTGGACCGGTGGCGGCAGGATCTCGGTGCGCTGTGGGTCGCCGAATCCCGCCGCCCGCCCCTCGACACGGTCCGGCGCGGGCCCGCGATCGGCCGCTGCGGCCGAGCGCGGAGCGGCCCGCGCGAGCAACACGGGCGAGCGCGGCAAGGACCGTCGCCGGGCGCCGACGCGTGGACCGGTGGCGGCAGGATCTCGGTGCGCTGTGGGTCGCCGAATCCCGCGCCGCCCGCCCCTCGACACGGTCCGGCGCGGGCCCGCGATCGGCCGCTGCGGCCGATCGTGGAACAGCCCGCGCAACGGGAACACGTCCCGCGCGGGCCTGCGGGTTCCCCCGCGTCACGCGGCCCAGCGTCCGGGCCCGTCGTCGCGTGCGAGCCCACCAACGAACACGGGCGGCTCCGCGGGAACCCGCAGAGCCGCCCGCGCGAGGAACTCGGCGCGTGCCGGCGACGACGTCGCCGGGCGCCGACTCCCTACGGTCTCGCGACTAACGCTTGCTGAACTGGAAGCGGGCACGCGCGCCGCGCTGCCCGTACTTCTTACGTTCCTTCCGGCGGTCGTCACGGGTGAGGTGACCGGCCTCGCGGAGCTTGGGCAGCAGCGTCTCGTCCGACTTCACGAGGGCACGGGCGAGGCCGTGGCGCACCGCGTCGGCCTGGCCCTGGGGGCCGCCGCCGTTTACGCGGGCGTGCACGTCGAACTTCCCGACCACGTCGCACGCGACGAGGGGCGAGCGCAGCGAGCCGCGCTGGTCCGTCGTCACGAAGAACTCGTCGGCCGGCTTGTCGTTGATGGTGATCGTGCCGTTGCCCGGCACGAGGCGCACGCGCGCCACCGCCGTCTTGCGCCGACCCGTACCCCAGATCACGTTCTTCGCGTCCGCCATGATGCGTTAGCCCTTCTTCGCCTTCTTCGCCGTACGCGCCGCCTTGGACGTCCCGAGCGCGAGCGGCTGGGGGTCCTGGGCGTGGTGCGTGTGGGTCGCACCCTTGAACACCTTGAGCTTCGTGAGCATGTGCCGGCCGAGGTCGGTCTTCGGCAGCATGCGGCGCACCGCGAGCTTGATCACGTCCTCGGGGTGCTTCTCGATCATCGACGAGTACGGGACGGTGACGAGGCCGCCGTGGTACCCGGTGTAGTAGCGATAGACCTTGTCGTCCGCCTTGCGGCCCGTGATCTGGACCTTCTCGGCGTTGACGACGACCACGAAGTCGCCCGTGTCGGCGTGCGCGGTCCAGGTGGGCTTGTGCTTGCCCTGGAGGATCCGCGCGATGCGCGTGGCCATGCGGCCGAGGACCTCCTGGGAGGCGTCGACGAGGTGCCAGCGGGCGGAAGCCCGGAGGGTCGTGGCGCAGGTCGTGGTCATGGTGCGGTCCGGTCCTCTCCCGCCGCGACGGAGCGAGCCCGCGGATTGCGGGGCCCGGGCGGAGAGTGAAGGGCGGAGGGTATCCGCAGCGTGCCCCCGGTCAAGGCGGGGACCACCGCTTCCGCGCGCCGCCCCCCCGATCCCGGGGGGTCACCGGGGGCGGAGGACCAGGGTTCGGACCCGCGCCGGGGGAGGCAGTCCCGCCGCGGGGGACGCGAGGCCCGCTCGCCGGCCGTCCTCGTCCCCCGCCCAGGCCCGCCCGCCGATCGCGACGCGTCCGGTCCGCCCGAGGACCGACGTGGCCCAGGCCGGCAGCTCGTCGATCGGGGCGAGGCCCGACGTGTCGCCCCCCGCGGCCCGCTCGACGACGACCCATCCCGTCGCGTCGGGCGCGAGGGCGGGACGGAGCACGTCCCCGTCGCGGACGATCCGGAACCCGAGCAGGCGGACCGCGTCGGGGGACGCGAGGCCCGGCCCGCCGGGCCCCACCCACCCGCGCGGCCCCGCGGACACGAGGTAGGCCTCGACCCGCCGGCCGCCGGGCCCGCCGGTCTCGAGCACGGTCGCGTCCACGACGGGGTCGAACGACGGCGCGGGCAGCACCGCCACCTCGAGGGTCGAGAGCGCCGAGAGCACCACGAGGGCGGCGGCCCGTCGCCGCAGCCACGCCGCGGCGAGCCCCAGCACCGCCGTGGCGACCGCGGCGAACGTCAGGAGGTCGCGGGCCGCCCCGTCGTCGGCGACGAACCCGCGCGCCCCGCGCGGCGGCGGCGGCGGCGACGTCGCGCCGTCGAACGCGGTGAACAGGCGGGGGCGGTGCAGGCCGGCCGCGAGGAGGGCCTCGACGTCGGCCATGCCGTCGGCGCGCGCGACGTGGCCGGCGCCGAACCCGATCGCGGCCGCGACGCCGGCCGCCGCCGGCGCCTCGGGGCCGAGGCGGCGCGCGAGGGACGCGGGCCACGGACGCGACGCGGGGGGGCCGACGACGAGCCCGCCCCGCCGCGCGAACGCCGCGAGCAGCTCGCCGGCCCGCGGGTCGTCGGCGCCGTCCGCGAGCACCACGGCGTCGAACGCGTCGAGGTCGAGGACGTCCTCCGCGCGCCACCGCGCCGCGCGGACGGACCCCGCGCCGGCGAGCACCGGCGGGTCCGAGACCCCGACGACGAGGACCGCGGGGCCCGCGCGCCCGACGTCGGTGACCGCGCCGTCGGGGACGGCGACGTACCGGGCCGCGGCGCCGGGCGGCGGCGCGACGGGCCACGCGTCGAGGGCGGGGGCGCGCGCGAACCGGCCCACGCGGCGCGGCGCGTCCGGCGGCGGCGGACGCGTCCACGTCGTCGGGACCAGCGCGGCGGCGCCGGCCGAGGAGGTCGTCGCCGGCGGCGCGCGCGCGAGCGGCGACGTGGGCGCCCGCAACGTCGCCGGGAGCGCGAGGACCCCCGCCGCGTCGAGGGCGGCGCCGCCGCCGAGGAGCGCCGTCGCCGCGACGACGGCGGCCGCGCGGGCGCGTCCCCCGCGGCGGCCGCGATCCCGAGGGCGGCGGCGACGGCCAGGAACCCGAACGGCAGGTCGAACGGCCCCGCGGCGCGATGCAGCGCCACGACGGCCGGCGCGGCCACGGCGAGCGCCGACGCGACGTGGACCGGCCGCGCCGCGCGGGTCGTCGGCACGACGACCGCGGCGAACAGGGCGACGGCGGCGACGACCGCGGCCGCGACGGCGCCGCCGTCGCGGGGGACGAGCGGGACGTCGCCGGCGGCGAGCGCGCCGACGAGGAGGGCCGCGACGACGGCCGCGAGCACGGGGCCCGCGCGGTCCTTCACGCCGATCCTCCGTCGGGGCGCGCGGGGACCGTGCGCGGCCGGAGCCCGCGCGGCGGGTGCGCGCGCGGCGCCGTCAGCCGTCCGACCGGAGCCCGAGGTCGCGCAGGCCGGCCGGGTACCGCACGTCGAGCGGGCGACGGTCGGTCACGGGCCGCGTCGCGAGCAGGTCGAGGAGCCGGTCGCGCTTGACGTCGTAGGGGTCCTCGCGCGTCACGCCGGTGAGGTCGCGCTCGGTGCGCCCCCACTGCACGCTGCGGCCGTCGGAGAGCAACAGGACCACCTCGCCCTTCATGCGCGAGCGGGGCGTCCCCGGGAAGCCCGCGACGTCGACGGACTCGACCTTCGGGGCGGCGAGGCCGATGAGCTCCTCGTTGAGGCGGTTGGCGACGCGCGCCGCGGCGAGCCCCTCGGCGACCTGCTCCTTCGTGTCGGTCCAGCGGCGGCCGACGCCGGGGCAGCGGGCCTCGACGCCCGTGACCATGACGGCGCGGTGCTGCTTCAGGAACGGCGCGTAGGTGTCCGGCTCGAGGACGACGCCGTCGTTGTCCACCGGGAGCGGGACGTACGTCGGCGCGCCCGAGCGACGGTCGTCGGACCAGCGGGCGGTGAAGCAGGCGAGCGGCGTGCGCACGGTCGCGCGGACGCGGACCTCCGACGGGAAGCGCACGTCCACGTCGAGGACGTCGCGCACCATCGGGTGCGCGGCGAGCAGCTCGCGCAGGCGGCGGTCGAGGGCCGGGTCGAAGATGCACGGGCGTCGCGCGAGCTCCGCGGGCCAGAGGGCGGTGAGCCCGTCGCGCAGCGCGCCGGCCATCCGCTCGTCCACGTGCGGCGGCAGGTCCACGAAGACGACCGCCTCGGGTCCGAGACGGTACGCGGGCATCCGCGCGACGGCGACCCGGGCCTGACGCACGACGGACGTGCAGAGGAGCAGCGTCAGCGCGCCGCCGAGGGCCCAGCCGAGCGCGCGGCCCGTCCGGGTCGAGCCCAGGGCGACGAGGCGACGGAGGGGGTCGGGGGACGTCGGGGGCATGGCGGGGGCGACGGAGCATCCGACGGGGGAGCGTCCCGCGCCGGAGGCACGTTCACACTTCTGTCCATCGGCTGCGCCGGGCCCGGTCCCCACCGAACGGACGCCGAACGCCGGCCCCCGCCTTGACCCTCCCGCCGTCCGGGGCGACCCTCGCGGCGATGAGCGACCCCGCGACGAAGCGCCCGAACCCGCTCACCGCGTTCTTCCGCAAGGAGTCCGCCGGCCTCGAGCGGCTGTTGTTCGCCCTCGTGCCCGCGTTCCTCGTCGGGGGGATCGTGGTCGTGTTCGCGGGCGCGCGCGCCGGGATGCTGACGCTGCTCGGCGTCGCCGTCGTCGGCGTGCTCGCGTCGAAGCGCCTCTTCCGGCCGTGAGCCGGGTCAGGGCGACGTGTTGAAGTGGATGTCGTCGCCGCCGGCGCGGACGTCGGTCCAGACGGCGTAGACGCGGCGGTTGGCGTTCGCGAGCGCCGGCGAGGACGACGCCGACGCGCCCGCGACGTCGCCGGTGTCGAGGCGGACGTCGGTGGTCCACGTGGCGCCGCCGTCGACGGACCCCGCGAGGTAGACGTCGGTGGCGCCGTCGCGGTCGTCCGTCCACGCGAGGAAGACGTCCGTGGCGTTCCCGGCGATCACGACCGCGGTGGAGGCCGCGGCCCCCGCCGTGCCGCCGTCCACCCGCACGTCCGCGGCGAGCCACGTGGCGCCGGCGTCGGCCGAGCGGTTGAAGCGGACGTCCGGCAGCCCGCTGCGCTGGTCCACCCAGGCGACGCGGACCGCGGTCCCGCTGCACTGGACCACGGGCACCGTGGACGCGGCCGCCCCCGCCACGTCGGTGTCGAGGCGCACGTCGGCGGCCGACCACGCGACGCCGCCGTTGACGGTCCGCGAGCAGCGGACGTCGCCGAGGCCGCTGCGGCGGTCCTCCCAGACCACGTACGCGTTCGCGCCGTTGCACGCGACCGTCGGCCGCAGCGACATCCCCGCGCCCGCGACGTCGGTGTCGAGCCGCACGTCGGCCGCGAGCCACGTGACGCCGCCGTCGGCGCTCGCGTTCGCGTAGACGTCGGGCAGGCCGTTGCGCTGGTCGTACCACGTGACGTAGACGTACGTGCCGGACGCCGCGACGCGGGGCTCGAGCGAGCCCGCGACGCCCGCCGCGTTCGTGTCGAGCCGCACGTCCGCCGGCAGCCACGTCGTCCCGCCGTCGGCCGAGCGGTTGAGGTAGACGTCGCGCGCGCCGTTGCGCGCGTCCTGCCAGACGACGTAGACGTTCGTGCCCGCGACCGCGAGCCGCGGCGCGTCCGAGACCGCGGCGCCGGCGACGTCCGTGTCGAGGCGCACGTCGGGCACGAGCCACGTCATGCCGCCGTCGAGCGAGCGGTTGAAGAACACGTCGGCGGCGCCGTTGCGCAGGTCCTGCCACACGGCGTAGACCGTGAGCCCGCTGACCGCGACGCGCGGGTTCGTGCTCGCGACGAGGCCCGCCGGCAGGCGCGGCAGCCGCGCGTCGGTGACCATCCACGTGACGCCGCCGTCGAGCGAGGTGCGGTAGAAGACCTCGGGCAGGCCGGCCCGCTGGTCCTGCCAGACCACCGCCACCGTGTTCCCGTCGCACGCGACGTCCGGCACGATGCTCGACGCCGCGCCCGCGACGTCGCTGTCGAGGCGGAGGTCCGCCGCGAGGAACTGGGGTTGGTAGCTCGGGGCCGGCGTGCCGCCGCCGCCGCCGGGAGTGCCGCCCCCACCGCCGCCGCCCCCGCCGCCCCCACCACCACCGCCCCCCGGATCGGGCACCGTGGCAGCGCTCGTGCCGCCGCCGCCGCCGCAAGCGGCGAAGAGCGCACACGCGAAGGCACCGAGCAACGAACCGAGCGCGACACGACCAGGGCGGGCCATGGAGGGACTCCGTGGACAGACCGCCCCCCGAGCAACCGCCCACCCATCCTGCCATCGGCTCGCGGGGGGCGGGAGGTTGAGGGCCTTCCCCCGGGGCCTCCCTGGGGCGCCCGGCGATCCCCGGGGTGCGGCGGGCCCGCTCGCCGCGCTCCCGACGGGCGCGCCGAGGGGAGGCCGCCGGAGCCCGACGACGCGCCTACCGGGGGAGCGTCAGCCGGAGCGTGCGGGTCACCCCCCGCTCCGCCTCGACCTCCGCCAGCGTGTCGCCCGGCCGGTCCACTTCGCGCGCCTGGACCCGGTACCGACCCGGCGGCAGGACGACCTCGAAGGTCCCGTCGTCGTCCGTCCGCAGCGCGTGGACGTCGCCCTTGCCGGCCCCGTCCTCGCCGTCGAGGCGGACGAACTCGAGCCGCTCGCCGCCCGCCCCGACGCCATCCCGGCCGATGACCTTGCCCTCGACGAGCGCCGCCCGCGCGAGGACCACGTCGAGCCGCGCCTCCCCGCCCCGGACCGCGACCCTCTCCGCCGCTTCCTCGAATCCCTCGGCGACGACGCTCACGCCCACGACGCCGTCGGGCACGCCCTCGAACACGTAGCGCCCGTCCGCGTCGGTCGTCGTCTCGAGCCGGCCGCCGGCCGCGACGACGCGCGCGTGCGCCACCGCGGCGCCCCTCCCGTCGGTCACCCGTCCGACGACGCGATGCCCGGTGGTCAACACGACGCGCCCGAGGTCGACGTCGTCGCCCGGCGCGACGGCGACGCGGCGCGAGAACGGGGCGTACCCCTCGACGTCGATCGCCGCCTCGCCCGCCTGCGCCGCAAGCCCCTCGAGCACGAGCACGCCGCCGACGATGGGCGCGTCGGTCGTCGTCGTCCGGTCCGGGTACGCCGGGTCGCCGAAGGTCACGGTCGCCGTCGCGGGCAGCGGGCGGCCGTCGGCGGTCATGAGCGTCAGGCGCGCGCGCCCGAGCCGCGTCGTCGCGACGCGCAGGTCGGCGCCCGCGTCGTCGAGCTCGACGCCGTCCCCCGACGTCGTGTGCCCCGCCCCGACGACGCGGAGCCGCAGCGGGCCCGACGGGAGCAACGACAGGTCGAACGTGCCGTCGTCGCCCGACGTGGCGTTTCGCACGACGACCCAGCCCGTCGCGGGCGGCTCCGCCGGCGCGAGGACCTCGATCGGGGCGCCCGCGAGCGGCTGCCCGTCCGCGGCGAGCACCGTCCCCTTCGCGCGCCGGCCCGGGACCACGACGACGTCCACCGTGACGTCCTGCCCCTCGACGACCTCGACCGACCGGGCCGTCGCGGTGACGTTGCGCCCGTGCACGCGGACCGTCCACGCGCCGCCCTCGAGGCCGACGGCGACGAACGTGGCCGGGCCCACGCGCCCTCCGTACGCCGCGCCGTCGCCCGCGGGCACGACCACGCGTCCGCGCTCGAGGGTCACGCCGACGTCGGGGACGGTCGCGCCGGCCCCGTCGCGCACGCGCACGATCACGCCGCCGGCCCGGCCGAGCGCCACGCGCCCCACGGCCACGGGCGGCGTGTCCTTCGTGATCGCGAACGGCGCGCTCCGGCCCGGCCGCCGGAAGCGGCCGGCCCACGGCACCTCCGCGCCGTCCGACAGGCGCCGGTCGAACGGAGGTTCCGCGTGGACCACGAACGATCCCTCCCCGGCCGGGAGCAACGCGTCGAACCGTCCCGCGTGATCCGTGACCGTGGAGTCACCGATGCGCGAACGCCACTCGCCGTCCCGCCGGAAGGGCTCGAGCCACACCGCCGCGCCGCGCACCGCGCGCCCGTCCGCGTCGACGACGACGCCGACGACGGGCAGCCCCCGCGCCACGACGATCTCGACGTGATCGGCCCGCCAGGAGGAGCGCGTGGCCCCCCTCAGCCGGCCGCCTTGAGCCTCGGCCGCGATCTGCACGATGTCGGAGGCCCCATCGAAGCGCCCCGGGATCCGATCGATCCGGAAGCGACCCTCGCCGTCCGTCACGCCCTCCCCCAGCACCGCGCGGCCCCTCGCCGCCCCGAGCACGCGGACGCGCGCGCCCGGGACCGGCCGCGACGCATCCGTGGCGTCCACGGCGCCACCGGCCGCGTTGCCCTTCGCCACGACCCACCGTTCGACCACGGTGCCCTGCACCTCCCGAGAGGGCTCGACGAGCAACTGTCGCGGGTTCTTCGCCTCGACGAACGCCGCGGCCGACCACCCGTCCGACCGCACGGCGACGACGAGGTCCTCGGGGGCCGGCGCCGGATCGAACACCGCGAGGCCCGTCGCGTCGGTCGTCTTCGTCGCGAAGACCGTCCCGTCCGGACGGCGGACGGTGACCGTCGCCCCTTCGACCGGCACGGAACCGAGCACCTCGACGCGGTACGGGCCCACGATCGGCGGCGGCCAGGTCGGGCCGCCGTCGAGCGCGGGGTCCGCCGGCAGGACCGCGCCCGAACCGCGCAGGTCGGAGGCCGCCGGGCCTCGCGGTCCCGGACCCTCGGCCGCGCTCCCCGCCGCGTCGTCGCCGGGGGCGTCGTCGGTCGCGCCGAGCCCCCACCACGCCGCGCCGAGCGCGAGCACCACGAGCAGCGCGTAGACGACCCGTCGCACGATGGAACGGCCCCCACCCCGTTCAACGCAAGGCCCGCGCGGCGGTTCACCACGGCCGGCGCCGCGGTCCTCCTCGCCCCGCGCGGCCGCGCGCGCGAGCGCGCTCGAGGTCGCGGGGCCTCGGGGGGACCGGTGTCGGCCCCCGTCGCGAGGCCCCGCGACCGGTGCGGTCAGCGGCGGCCGGCGGGCTTGCCGCCCGCGCCGCGGTGCGCGGCGTGCTCGGAGGGCGTCGGGCCGCCCTTCGCGCGGCCCTTGCCGCCCGACGACTTCGTGCCGCCCGACCGACCGCCCGAGCCCATGCCCTGCGCCGCGCGTCCGTGCACGGCGGAACGGTGGGCGTCCTTCTCGGACACCTTCTTCGCCTTCGGGTTCGCGACCGCCCCGAACGGCTTCGCCCCACGCTTCTTGCCGGCCGCCATGATGCGTCCTCCGGGCCCGGTGCGGGCCACGCACCCGTTGTACCGCCGCGATGGGCGCGCCGCGCGCGGAACCCGGCGTGTATGCTGCGGGCGTCCATGCGGCGATGGCTCTCCGCGGCCGTGGCGCTGACCGGCCTCGCGGTCGGCGGGCGGTCGGCGTGCCCGGGCCCGCCGGCCCCGCTGGCCCTCGCGTGGAAGCTCGCGCGCAGCGACGTGGCGGTCTACGACGTCGCGCCGGTGACGTTCGCGGCCGATCGCGAGGTCCTCGGGACCACGACGGTCCGGACCGTGTACGGGCACGAGCTCCACGACGGGCAGTACCTGCCGAACAGCGCCCGCGCGGACGAGCTGTTCGCGATCCTCGCGCTGCACCTGCCGACGGGCCTGACGTCGGCGCCGTCGCCGCAGACGCGGCGGATCGACCTCGGCGACGCCGCCGACGTGGTCGCGAAGGGGACGGCGTCGGCCACGGTGCGCGACGACGGGCGCGTGGACGTGCCGTTCACGTGGACGTTCGACGCGCGCGGCGCGCTCGACAAGGACGTGCGGCTCGTCGTGGACGACGGGAAGGCCGACGGCACGCGCACCTTCGACCCCGCGCGCGGCGTCGTCACGTCGGCGCGCATCCGGATGTCGGCGCGCAAGCGGATCGCGCTGGGCTCGAAGGCGGAGCCGGCGGGGCGGATGGACGGGGTGTTCGACCTCACGCTCCGCGAGGTGCGCGTCGCGCGGTACCCGGGCTTCGACGCGGAGGTGAACGCGGCGATCGACGCGGGCGTCAAGACGATCAAGGGCTGGCAGAAGCCCGACGGCAGCTACCCCGCGTTCGGCGAGCACGACCTCGGCACGACGGCGCTCTGCGTGCTGACGCTCGCCGCCTGCGGCGTGCAGCGCGAGGACCCCGCGGTCGCGAAGGGCCTCGACTGGATCGTCGCGCGCAACCCGCCGCCGCGCACCTACGCGCGCGCCCTCGCGCTGATGGCCTTCGACGAGGCGTTCGCGCCGCCGGGCGAGGAGGCGATGCTCGCCGCCGGGCGCATCAAGGCGCGGCGCCGCGCGCTGTCGGCCGACCAGCGGGCGTGGTGCGAGCGCGTCGCCGGGTACCTCGAGCGCGACATGGAGTCGCCCGGCTCGTGGGGCTACCCGTCGGCGCCGAACGCGGTGCTCAAGTTCGACTCGTCGAACACGCAGTACGGCGCGCTCGGCCTGCGCGCCGCCTCCCGCCTCGGCTTCCCGGTCAAGGACACGACGTGGTACGGGCTCACGCGGCACTTCGAGGTCGTGCGCGAGCGCAAGGGCCCGCGCGCGGCGCTCGCGCTCGTGCGCGAGGGCGACCCGACCCCCGCGGCGTCGGGCGGCACCGCGGCGGCGCCGCCGACGGTGACCGTGCCCGAGGTCACCGGGTTCCTCTACTCCACCCGCGAGACGAAACCCTGGCTGTCGATGGTCTGCGCGGGCATCGCGTCGCTCGAGCTGGCGCGCCACGAGCTGCTCGCGGCGAGGAGCCCGAAGGCCACGGCGAGCTTCGTCGACGAGGTCGAGGCGCGGGTGCTGTCGGGCTGGGCCTGGCTCGACGCGCACTGGGCCGTCGACCGCAACGCCGAGCACCCCGGCCTGACCTGGCCCTACTACGCGCTCTACGCCCTCGAGCGCGCCGCGATCTTCTCGCGCGTCCGCACCGTCGGCGGCCGCGACTGGTACTTCGAGGGCGCCGTCCAGATCCTCCTGCGCCGGCACAAGGACGGCCACTGGGACGAGGCCGGCACCGACAAGACCGTCGGGACCTGCTTCGCGCTCCTCTTCCTCAAGCGCGCGACGGTCCCGCTCGCGGTCGTGACCGACGGGAAGTGAGGCCTCCGCGGACGCGAGGCCCGGGCGACGGCACGCGAGGCCCGTCCGGCGGCGCGGGCGCCCGCGCCGTCAGCGCCAGACCTGCACCTCGAGCTCGAGGTGGACGCCGGTCTGCGCTGCCACGCGCTCGCGCACGCGGCCGATCAGCGCCTCGACGTCGGCGAACGTCGCGTCCCCGTCGTTGACGATGTAGTTCGCGTGGACCGGCGACACCATCGCGCCGCCGACGCGCTCGCCCTTGAGGCCCGCCGCGTCGATGATCGCGCCCGCGGAGCGGCCGCCGGGCGGGTTCTTGAACACGCAGCCGGCGCTCGCCGCCGACATCGGCTGCGTGGACCGCTTCCACGCGGACGCCTCGAGGAACCGCCGCCGTTCCGCGTCGCGGTCGAGGGACGGGTCGCGGCGGAACGCGGCCCCCACGACCACCGCCGCGCCGAGGAACACGCTCGTGCGGTACCCGAGGTCGCCGGGCTCGACCCGGCGCGCGAACGGGCGGCCGTCGAGGTCCACCGCGAACACCTCGAGCAGCGCGTCGGCGACGTAGCCGAACCGCCCGCCCGCGTTCATCGCGACCACGCCGCCCACCTGGCCGGGGATGCCCGGGCAGCCCGACAGCGTCGGGATCGAGAGCTCCGCGGCGCGCGACACGAGCCCGGGGAAGGAGCCGCCCGCGCCCACCTCGACGCGGTCGTCGAGCACGCGCTCGTGGCGCAGCCGCGTCGTCGCGAGGACCGCGCCCGGCAGCGGGCCGTCGGCGACGAGCAGGTTGCAGCCGCCGCCGAGCACGCGCAGGGGCACGCGCGCCGCCTTGCAGGCGACCACGACCTCGGCGACCTCGGCCACCGTCGCGGGCTCGAAGAGCAGCTCGGGCACCCCGCCGATGCGGAAGGACGTGCGGCCCGCGAGGGCGGCCGCGCGCGCGCGGGCGTCAGCGAAGTCGGCGGCCGAGCCCACGCGCCACCTCGTCGACGTCGCCCGCGCCCATGGTGACCACGACGTCGCCGGGACGGGCGATCGACGCCGCGTGCGCCTCCACCGCGGCGAGGCTCTCGAGCGCGACCGCGTGGCCGCCGCGGGCCTCGACCCGCGCGGCGACGTCGGCCGACGACACCGCGCGGCGGTCCTCCTCGGAGTCGCGCGCGGCGTAGATGGGCGCGAGCAGCACGAGGTCGGCGGAGGCGAGCGAGGCCGCGAAGTCGTCGAGCAGCAGCCGCGTCCGGCTCGCCTGGTGCGGCTGGAACACGACGACGAGCCGACGGCCGGGGAACCGCGCGCGCAGGCCGCGCACCGTCGCGGCGATCTCCGCGGGGTGGTGGCCGTAGTCGTCGAGGACGAGGACGCCGCGGGCCTCCGCCACGGTCTCGAGGCGGCGGCCGACGCCGCCGAACGCGGCGAACCCGGCGGCCACCTCGTCGGGCGTGCAGCCGGCGGCCACGAGCGCCGCCGCGGCCCCCGTCGCGTTCGCGACGTTGTGGAGGCCCGTCAGCCGCAGCGTCGGCGACGCGACGACGGCGCCGCCGTGCCGCAGCCGGAACCGCAGCCGGCCCGCGGCCACGTCGAAGCCCGCGTCCTCGTACCGCCAGTCCGCGCCCTCCGACGGGCCGTACGTCTCGAGCCGGGCCAGCAGCCGCCGGTCGCCGCGGAACACGTCGGCGTGGTCCTCGTGGACGACGAGCACGCCGTGGGCGGGCAGCAGCCGCGCGAAGTCGCGGAACGACTCGCGGATCTCGTCGAGGTCGCGGTAGTAGTCGAGGTGGTCCGCGTCGACGTTCGTGACGAGGCCGATCGTCGGGGCGAGCCGGTGGAACGAGCGGTCGTACTCGCACGCCTCGACGACGAAGTGCGAGCCGCCGCCGGCGCGCGCGCTCGCGCCGAGGTCGCGGACCTCGCCGCCGATGACGAACGACGGGTCGCGCCCCGCGCGCCACAGCGTCGTGGCGACGAGCGACGACGTCGTGGTCTTGCCGTGGCAGCCGGCGACGGCGATGCCGAGCCGGCCCGCCATCAACGCGCCGACGCAGTCCGCGTACTTCCACACCGGCAGCCCGCGGCGCCGGGCCTCGACCAGCTGCGGGTGCCCCGCCGCGGCCGCCGCCGTCGCGACGACGAGCGTGGTGTCCGCCGGCAGCGGCGCCGCGTCGTCGCCGACGTCCACGCCGATGCCGAGCCCCGCGAGCCGCGCCGTGCGGGGCGAGGCGCTGCGGTCGCTGCCGCGGACCGCGTACCCGCGGGCCCGCAGGAGCTCCGCCGCGCCGCTCATCCCCGAGCCGCCGATCCCGACGAGGTAGGCGCGGCCGGTGGTCTCGAGGGCGAGGCGCCCGGCGGCCGAGGGGAAGGGGCGCTCGGCGCCCGGGGTGGACGTGGACGCGATCGTCGCGAACGGGGAGATCATGGACGGGGGCGCCAGCGGGGACGGGCCGAAGGGGACGGGGCGACGGGGACGACGGGCCGGCGGGCCGGCTTCACGGAAGCCGTGGGTCACGCGAGCGGCTCGCCACCCGACGTCCCGATGGATCGGACGAGTTCGGCGGCGATCGTAGCGGCGCCGTCGGCGTTCCCCGCGGAGGAAGTGTCGGCGGGCACGCGCCGCGCGAGCGCCCCGGGGTCGAGGAGGACGTCGAGCACCTCCCGCGCGAACGTCGCCTCGTCGAGCGCCCCCTCCTCCACGAGCGTCGCCTGGCCGCGCGCGACGAGGCCCTCGGCGTTCTTGAACTGCTGCCGGTCGGCGTGGTGCGGGTAGGGCACGATCACCGCCGGCCGCCCGAGCGCCGCCAGCTCCGCCACGGTCCCGGCGCCCCCCCGGCACACGACGAGGTCGGCCGTCCGGTACGCCGCGCCGACCGCGGCGACGAACGGCGTGACGTGGCACGCGAGGCCCACCGCCGCGTAGTCCGCCCGCGCGGCGTCGGCCTCCGCGTCGGTCCCCGCGGCATGGATCACCTGCACCCGGGACGCGAGGCCCGGCCGCGCGCGGACGGCGGCGACGAGCCCCGCGCGGGCCCGGACGTTGAGGCCCTGGGCGCCGAGGCTGCCGCCCACCACGAACAGCGTCGCCTTCCCGTCGGCGAGGCCGAACCGCGCCGGGTCGCGGACCGCCGAGGTCACGGCGCGGCGGACGAGGGCCCCGACGACCCGCGTGCGCGTCCCCTCGGGGAGCCCGGCCGCCGCGCGCGGGTCGGTCAACCAGACCGTGGTCGCCCGCCGGGCGAGCCGGCGCACGACCAGCCCGGGCACGGCGTCGGTCGCGAGGAGGTGGAGCGGGACCCCGCGGAACGAGGCGGCCAGCGCGGTCGGGGCGCACGGCCAGCCGCCGAGGGCGAGCACCGCGACGGGCCGCGCCGCCTTCAGGTGCCGCCGCGCGGCGAGGATCGCCCGCCCCATACGGAGCGGGAACAACGCCTTCGACGCGAGGCCCTGCGGCAGCCGCGGGGCCGGGACGCGGAGGCGCGGCGGGTCGTCCGGCGGGAACCACGCGGCCTCGCGCGCCTCGCCCGGGGTGACGAACACCGCGTCGTGACCCGAGGCCCGGAGCGCGTCGCGGACCGCGAACCCGGGGGCGAGGTGCCCGACCGTGCCGCCGCCCGCGAGGAAGACCAGGGCCAAGCCTACCCCCAGGGGTCGCCGGCCTCTTCCGCCGCGACCGTCCGCGCCACGTTCACGAGGAGCCCGACGGCGACGAACGCCGTCACGAGGCTGCTGCCGCCCACCGAGATGAACGGGAGCGAGACGCCCTTGTTCGGCGCGCTGCCCGTCGCGACGGCCATGTTGACCAGCGCCTGGAACCCGACGGCGAACGTCGCCCCGCAGGCGAGGAAGAACGGGAACAGGCCCGCGGCGGCGTGGGCCCGCTCGGCGATCCGCTTGCCGTACACGACCAGCGCCATGAACGCGATGATCACCGACGCGCAGCCGACGAAGCCGAGCTCCTCGCCGATCAGCGTGAAGATGAAGTCGTTCTGCATCTCGGCCACGCGGCCGAGCTTCTGCGTGCCGGCCCCGAGGCCCGTCCCGAGGACGCCGCCCGAGCCGAGCGCCACGAGCCCGCGCCACTGCTGCTCGTCGTTCTCGACGCCCTTCGTGAAGAACGCGAGGCGCTCGCCGACGTGGTGGAAGTTGGCGGCCGCGAACGCGATGATGCACGGGATCGCGATCAGGGCGAGGGGCAGGAGCTTGCCGAACCGGATCCCCGCGAGGCCCAGGAGGACGACCGCGAGGGCCGCGACGAAGAGCGACGTGCCGAGGTCGGGCTCCGCCAGGATCATGCCGACGGCGAGGCCCACCGGCGCCAGCAGGGCCGGCCAGGGCGTCCGCTCCTCGAGGGGGTCCTCCTCGCGCTTCGCCAGCCGGTCGGCGAGGTACAGGATCACGGCGATCTTCACGAACTCGCTGGCCTGCATCGTGAAGGGCCCGAGCTCGAGCCAGCGGCGGCTGTTGTTGCGCACGACGCCGACCCCGGGCACCAGCGTCGCGGCGAGGAGCGCGAGCAGCACGCCCATCAGCCCGACGACGTTCCGCCGCATCCACGCCAGCGGGATGCGCGACACGACGAGGCCGACGGTGAGCGCGATGAACGCCCAGATGACCTGCTTGCGCAGGATCGCGTCGGGCGAGAAGGACGGGCGGCGGTCGGCGAACTTCACCGCCGTCCACGAGTAGATCATCACGAGGCCGAAGGCCGTGAGGCCGACGGCGATGCCGAAGACGGTCCGGCCGAGCGCGCGGACGTCCTGCCGGCCGACGGCGACGTCGCGGACCCAGGGCATCGGGCGGGCGAGGGTTCCTCTCACGTGGGGTCGGGCTCCGCGGTCACCGGATCTTGTGGGCGGCGAGGGCGAGGACGGCGCAGATCACGGAGACGACCCAGAAGCGGACCGTCACCTTGTTCTCGTGCAGGCCGCCCATCTTGACGTGGTGGTGCAGCGGCGCGCAGCGGAAGATGCGCCGGCCGGTCGGGTTCGGGTCGCCGCGGCGGATCGCCGCGCGCTTGGTCAGCTTGAACCACGACCGCTGCAGCACCACCGACCCGGCCTCCGCGACGAAGAGCCCGCCGGCGAGGAGCAGCGTGAACTCGTGGCGCAGGGCGACGGCGAGCACGCCCAGGATCCCGCCGATGGCGAGGGAGCCCGTGTCGCCCATGAACACGGTGGCCGGGTAGCCGTTGAACCAGAGGAAGCCGAGGGACCCGCCGAACAGGGCGGCCCCGATGATGGCGAGCTCGCCCGCCTCCGGCACGTGGAAGAGGAAGAGGTCGCGCGACAGGTCGGCGCGCGAGACGATGTACGCGGTCACCGTCAGCGTCACCGCGACGGTGGCGGTGCACCCGATCGCGAGGCCGTCCTGCCCGTCGGTGAAGTTGACGGCGTTGCTCGCGCCCACGATCACCAGGACCGCGAACGGCAGGAGCAGGAGCCCGAGGTCGAGGCAGAACCGCTTGAAGAACGGGAGCTGGAGGTCGGCGCGGTGGCGGTCGTCGTCGGTCCAGCGGGCGGGCAACTTCACCACCGACCCGACGACCGGCGCCAGGAGGGCCCCGTCCGGGGCCACGAGGCCGTTGGCCGCGGCGACGTCCTTCGCGTGGCCCTCGTCGCCGAGGTACCGCGCGGCCATCGAGGCGAGCGTCTCGCCGGCCTCGACGCGGTGCTCCTTGACCCACGTGCGCGGGTACGGCGACGGCTTGAGCTCCGGGCCGCGCAGGAAGGGCCGCCCCGACTCCGCCGCGCCGAGGCCGTACAGCACCGAGATGACCGCGAGCGCGATGACGACCTGCCCGCCGAGCTTCGCGCGCTCCGACAGGCCCTGGCTGCCGGGACGCGTGAGCTTCCGCCAGTCGTCCACCGCGCCGAGGCCGCCGAACGCGAGGAACGAGAGGATCGTGGCCCACGTGTACGGCGTGTCGAGCCGGACGAACAGGAGCGACGAGAGGCCGACGCCCACGAGGAGGATCACGCCCCCCATCGTCGGGATCTTCGCCTTCGCGAGGCGCTCCGCGTCGACGTCCTTGCTGCCGGTGAGCGCGGTGCCGGCGATCTTCCTCGCCGCGAGCGTCGCGACGATGCCGGGCCCGACGTAGATCGCGACGAGGAAGGCGAGCACGGCCGCGAACGCGGCGCGGAACGAGATCGACTCGATCAGCCGGCACGCCCGCACCACCGACTCGAGCGGCAGGAGCAGGTGGTAGAGCACGCAGGCCTCCGGAGGGGACGGACGGGACGGGACGGACGGCGGGCGGGCCTCGCGGTCCCCCGCGGGGGACGCGGTCCCGCGGGGTCAGCCGTGCGGCGGGAGCTCGGCGGGGACGGCGACGGCGGCCGGGTTCTCGCGGGGCGCCGGGGCGGCCTCGTCGGCCGGCAGCCCGTCGCGCTCGAGCAGGCGGGCGCGCACGTGCGCGAACAGCCGCTCGAGCTCCATGCCGCGGGAGGCCTTGAACAGCCACGTGTCGCCGGGGCGCGGCTCGAGCGCGCCGTGCGCGCGGGCCTCCTCGACGGACCCGTGGTGGAAGCAGCGGTCGGCGGGCTGGCCGGCCTTCACGGCCTCCTCCGCGACCCACGACGCGCTCGGGCCGACGGCCACGACGACGTCGATCTTGGCGTTCGCGAGCTTGCGGCCGAGCTCGCGGTGGCAGCGCTCGGTCTGGTCGCCGAGCTCGAGCATGTCGCCGACGACGGCGACGCGCCGGCCCGTCACCGGCCGGGCGGACAGCTCGACGACCGCAGCCTCCATGCTGCGCGGGTTGGCGTTGTAGGCGTCGTTGATCAGGACGACCTCGCCCACGACCTCCTTGCGCATGCGCATCTCGGGCGCGCGGAAGCGCAGGAGCGCGTCGCGGACCTCGACCGGGTCGCGGCCGAGCCAGAGCGCGACGGCGACGGCGGCCAGGGCGTTGTGGACGTTGTGGATGCCGAGCGCCGGGACCTCGAAGGGCATGCGGTCGAAGAGGTCGAACGCGACGCCGTCGGCCGTGACGCGGGGCTTGCTGCCGTAGACGTCCGCGTCCTCCCACGTGCCGTAGGTGACGAGGTAGGAGCGGACCTCCTCGATCATCTCGCGGCACCAGTAGTTGTCGGCGTTGACGACGGCGGCGCCGTCCTGCGGGAGGGCGGCGAGCAGCGCGGACTTCTCCTTCATCACGCCGCGCAGCGAGCCGAGGCGCTCGAGGTGGGCCTCCTCGACGTTCGTCACGACGCTGACGGTCGGGCGGACGATCCCGGCCAGGTGCGCGATCTCGCCCGGCGCGTTCGTGCCGACCTCGACGACGGCGGCCTCGGTGCGCTCGTCCATCTGGAAGAGCGTGAGCGGGACGCCGATCTCGTTGTTGTACGACTTCTCGCTCGCGACGACGTGGTCGCCGAGGACGAGCCGCAGCATCTCCTTCGTCGTCGTCTTGCCGCACGAGCCCGTCACGGCGACGACCGGCACGTCGAAGCGGCTGCGGTGGAACCGCGCGAGGTCGCCGAGCGCCTTGGTCGTGTCGGCCACGCGGATCACCGTCGCGGCGACGCGGGGCAGGTCGGCGTCGCGGGCGGCGAGCGCGAAGCCCGCGCCCGAGAGGAACGCCTGCGGGATGAACTGGTGCGCGTCCTGCTTCTTGCCGCGGAGCGGGACGAAGAGCGCGCCGGCGTCGATGCGGCGGCTGTCGGTCGTGACGACCGGGATCACGGGGTCGCCCGCGACGGGGCCCGTGAGCTCGCCGCCGGTGGCGCGGAGGACCTCGGAGAGACGGAAGGGACGCATGGGAGCTCCTCGCCGGCCTAGGCCGGCCTCTCGCCCGTACCACGGGCGCGTTGGGCCAGGGCCTCGCGGGCCTCGGCCACGTCGTCGAAGGGCACCTTGGTGGTGCCCAGGATCTGGTAGTCCTCGTGGCCCTTGCCGGCCACGAGCACGGTCGAGCCCGCCGGGGCCTCGAGGACCGCGCGGCGGATGGCCTCGCGGCGGTCGGGCACCGTCACCACGCGCTCGCGCGCGGCGGCCGGGAAGCCGGCCTCGATCTCGCGCAGGATGGCGGCGGGGTCCTCGGTGCGCGGGTTGTCGCTCGTCACGACGACCCGGTCGGCGAGGTCGGCGGCCACGGCGCCCATCTTCGGGCGCTTCGTGCGGTCGCGGTCGCCGCCGCAGCCGAACACGCAGGTGAGCGGGAGCGCGCCGACGGTGCGGAGGAAGCCGAGCACCTGCCGGAGGGCGTCTTCGGTGTGGGCATAGTCGACGAAGACGTGCAGGTCGCCCGCGGGCTCGACGCGCTCGAGCCGGCCGCGGACGCCGCGCACCGTCGAGGCGCCCTCGGCGGCGGTCACGGCCTCGATGCCCAGCGACGACGCCGCGGCGACGGCCGCGAGGAAGTTGCTGACGTTGTGGCGGCCGACGAGCGGCGTGCGGACGTCCACCTCGCTCTCGCCCGCGACGCGCAGGCGGAACGCGGTGCCGTCGGCGGCGAGCTCGATGCCCGACGCGCGCACGTCGCACGCGGCGCCCGTGCCGTAGGTGACGACGCGGCAGCGCGCCCGCGCGGCGAACTTGGCCCACGCGACGTCGTCGCGGTTCAGGACCGCGGCCGAGGCGCGCGCGAGGCCCGAGAAGAGCCGCGCCTTCGCCTCGAAGTAGGCCTCGGGGGTCTTGTGGTAGTCGAGGTGGTCGCTCGCGAGGTTCGTGAGCACCCCCACCTTGAACGGCAGGCCCTCGGTGCGGCCCTGGTCGAGGGCGTGGCTCGAGACCTCCATGACGCAGGCGGTCGCGCCGGCGTCGCGGGCCTCGGCGAGCAGCCGCCGCAGGGCGAGCGCGCCCGGCGTCGTGTTCGGCGCCTCGCGCGGCTTGCCGTCGCCCACGTCGTACGCGATCGTCCCGATGACGGCGCACCGGCGGCCCGCGGCCGCGAGCGCGGCGCGGACGAGGTACGACGTCGTCGTCTTGCCCTTGGTGCCGGTGACGCCCACCAGGTCGAGGACGTCCTGCGGCCGGCCGTACCACGCGTCGGCGGCCTCGCGCAGCGCGGCGTCGACGTCCGGCACGACGAGCGTCGGCACGTCGGCGGCGACGACCTCGCGGGCGATCACGAGGGCCGCGCCGGCGGCCCGCGCGGCCCGCACGAACGCGACGCCGTCGGCCTTGCTGCCGTGGCGGGCGAAGAACGCGGTGCCGGCGGCGGCCTCGCGCGAGTCGTCGACGAGGCCCGTCACGCGGAGCGACGGGTCGGCGCCGACGAGGCGGACGCCCTCGGCGCGGCCGGCGAAGAGGCGCTCGAGCGCGCCGGCGCTGCGGGGGACGGGGGCGGCGGCGAGGTTCATCGTCCCTCCCGGGCGGGTACGGCGTACAGCGGGACGGCGGGCGCGGACGCGGGCGCCGCGTCCGGGACGGACACGACGGCGGCGCGGCCCGAGCCGTCGGCGGTCGGCAGGCCGAAGTAGTCCTCGAGCGTCTTCTCGACGATGAACTTCACCGCGGGGCCGGCGACCGCGCCGCCGTACGGCTTCATCCCGTCGGCCTTCGCGCGCGGCTCCTGCGCCATCACGAGCACGACGACGCGCGGCCGCTCGGCGGGCGCGTACCCGACGAACGAGCACGAGTAGTACTGGCCGTCGCCGACGGGCTTCTTCGCGGTGCCGGTCTTGCCGGCGATCGCGTACTTCGTCGAGAGCACCGACTTCTTGCCGGTGCCGTCGGTGACGCAGGCGCGCAGGCCGGCGCGCAGCGCGCCCTGGTGGACCGGGTTGCGCGCGAGGCACGGCCCGAGGCCCAGGTCGGGCACCGTCTCGCCGCCGACGGCGAGGACGAGGCGCGGCGTCACGGTGCGGAAGTCGTCGCGCGCGAACGCGCAGAACGTCGCCGCGAGGCGCAGCGGCGTCATCGTGAAGCCGTGGCCGAACCCCCAACGGAGGTGGTCGGCCTCGCCGAGGCGCTTCCACGGGATCATGCCGACGCCCTCGCGCGACTTCGGCAGGCCGAGCAGCGGGAACGGCCGCTCGACCCCGAGGTCGGCGAGCAGCGCCTGCATGCCCTCGGCGCCGATCCGCTGCGCCCACAGCGCGGCGTCGGGGTTGTTCGAGTGCGCGATCACCTCGACGAGCGTGCCGGACTCGAGCGCCTCGCCCTCGTGCGCGTCCTTGACGGTCGTGACCGCGCGGCCCACGCGGAACTCGCGCGACCGCGGCAGCTCGAACGTCTCCTGCGGGCCCACGAGCCCGAGGTCGAGGGCCCGCGCGCCCGTGATCGGCTTGAACGTCGAGCCCACCTCGGTCCGCCACTGCGCGGCGAGGTCGAGGCCCGCGGCGCCGGCGGCGTCCGACGGGTCGAAGCCGGGGCGCTGCGCGAGGGCGAGCACGTCGCCCGTCGACGGGTCCATCACGATCGCCACGGCGCCCATGGGGTTCCACTCGTCCATCAGGCGGTCGAGGGCCTGCTCGCAGAAGCCCTGCACGACGAGGTCGATGGACAGCCACGCGGTGCGGCCGTCGGCGTCCTCGCGGGCGTCCACGGTGCGCGGCGTGACGAACGCGCGGCCGCGGCCGTCGCGCGGGACGAGGCGGCGGACCGTCTGGCCGCAGAGGAAGCCGTCGAGACCCTGCTCGATGCCGTCGATGCCCTCGGGGGCGCGGTCGGCGTCGGGGGCGCGCGCGACGCCGAGGAGGTGGCCGCCCCACGAGCCGTTCGGGTAGTCGCGACGGTCCGCGTGGCGGACGACGAGCCCGGGGAGCCGGGCCTTCGCCTCGTCGAGGCGCTCGATCAGGCGCGGGTCGTCGATCGCGCGGCGGACCGGGACCATGGCCGACCCGCTCCGGCTGAACGCGTCCATCCGGCGCTTCTGGATGAGCTCGCGGATCTCCTTCGCGGAGGGCACGCCCTCGAGCAGCTCCGACAGCGTCACGGCGAACCGGGGCACGTCCTCGACCGCCAGGAGCACGGAGTCCGTCTTGCGGTCGATGACGCCGCCGGCCTCCACGAACACGTTCCGCACCGGGCGCGACAGCGCGAGCACGCGGCCCACGCGGTCGAGGATCGCCCCGCGCAGCGGCGTCACGTTCACCACCGACTGCTGGTTGTCCACCATCCCGCGGTAGCCGGCGCCGCCGAGGAGCTGCACCTTCCCGAGGCGGACGAGGAGCGCGGCGAAGAGCACGAGGACGAGGCCGAACACGACCGTCGTGCGGGTCCGCTGGACCGCGCGCAGGGTCGTGCGCGCGAGCCCCACGGGCACCGTGCGCGGCAGCTCGGTGACGGGACGGACCGGCGTGCTCATCGGCCGTCCTCCCCGTCCGCCGGCGGCGGCTCGTCGGGCGCGTCGGCGCGCGGCGCCGGGCGGTGCGTCGGCGCGGGCCTCGCGTCGGCGTCGGGCTCCGCGTCCCCGGCGTCGTCGGCGGCCGGCGGGGCCTCGGGCGCGGCGGGCGCCGTCGCCGCCGGCACCGGGGCCGGCACGGGCACCGCCTCGGCGGCCTCCTCGCGCATCGCGGTCCACCGCTCGAGGAGCCGGCGCGGGGCCTTCGCGGCCTCGAGGTCGGCGCGCGCGAGGCGCTGCTCGCGCTCGGCGCGGACGCGGTCCTGGTCGAGGGCCCACAGGCGGTAGCGGAGGTGCGCGACGTGGAGGTGCAGGCGGACGCTCACGACCGCTGTCGCGAGCACCGCAGCCCCCACGAGCGTCGCCAAGAACGTCCTCACCGAAGTCCGCCCTCCGCCACCCGACCCGTGTTGCCCGACCCGTACGTCCCGATCCCGACCGCCGCTACGCCACCGCCTCCGCCACCCGCAACCGCGCCGACGAGGCCCGCGGGTTCGCCGCGAGTTCCTCCTCCGTCGGCCGGACCCCCTTCGTCGTGACCACCCGCGCACGTCCCGTCGCCTGCGCGGCGCGGAACGCCTCCTTCACCGCGTGTTCCTCGCCCGAGTGGAACGAGATCACCGCGAGGCGCCCGCCGGGCGCGAGCGCGGCCAGCGCCGCCTCGAGCCCCCGTCGCAGGTGCCCCCGCTCGTCGTTCACCGCCATGCGCAGCGCCTGGAACGTGCGCGTCGCGGGGTGCAGCCCCGAGGCGTCGCGCGGGACCACGCGCTGGATGGCCAGCACGAGGTCGCGCACGATCCGCACGGGGCGCGCCGCGACGAGCGCCCGGGCCACCGCGCGCGCGCGCCGCTCGCCGCCGTCCTCGAAGATCACGCGGGCGAGCTCGCGCTCGTCCGTGCGGTTCACGAAGTCGGCGGCGGTCGGCGCGTCGGACGACGCGTCGAACCGCATGTCCGCGGGGTCGTCCTCCGCCCGGAAGGAGAACCCGCGGCCGCGCACGTCGAGCTGCGGCGACGAGACGCCGAGGTCGAGCAGCACCGCGTCGGGCCGCCCCTCCCCCGCCTCCTCGAGGACCTCGGGGAGGTCCGCGTACGAGGCGTGGAACAGGCGCACCCGGGCGCCGAACCGCGCGAGCCGCGTCTTCGTGGACTGCAGCGCGACGAGGTCGCGGTCGAGGCCGAACAGCCGGCACGACGGCCACGCGGAGAGCATCGCCTCCGCGTGGCCGCCGTACCCGACCGTCCCGTCCACGACGAGCGACCGTTCACGGCCCTCCGCCCCGAGGTGCTGGAGCACCTCGGCGACGAGGACCGGCCGATGGAGAAGAGAAAGATCGTCGGACCCGGCCGACACCGAGCCCTACGCCTTCGGAGGGGGCTTCCCCCCGTCGGCCTGCTTCCCTTCGACGCGAATCCCGCTGCCCACCTCGACCTCCCAGCGCTGGGGATCCCAGAGCTCGAGGTACGTGTTGAAGCCGCAGATGCGCACCTCCCGCTTGGGGAAGAGCGCGAGGAACCGGTCGGGGATCGAGATGCGTCCCGGACCGGTCAATTCGCAGCGCTCGGCGTTGCTGAAGAACGCGCGCTTGCGGGCGAGGTCCCCGTCGAAGCGGTTGGGGACCTGGCCCCCCGCCATCGCCTCGAAGACGTCGCCCGGATAGGCCTCGAGGCAGCCGCCGTCGGGGCCGGGCACGAGGTAGACGACCCCCTTGCCCGTCGCCGCGATGGCGTTCGCGTAGGCCGACGGGACCACGATGCGGTCCTTCCCGTCGATCTTGTGGTCGCGCTGTCCCGTGAAGAGGTACATGCCGCGCCCGACCCACGCCCGCCGGGGCCGCCTGTCGGCTCCGGACGTGACACTTTTTTACACCCGAGTGCCCATTTTGGCAAACGGCAATACACAAGTTGACACCGCGACGTCCTAAGATGTTCCAGGCGCTACGCTTAGGAACACCGGACAGCCGGCGGCAGGTCCCCGCGCGGGCGCTCAAGGAGGCCGTCCGGCGAGCCGAAGGGGGCCCGGCCGACGGTCCCGCCCTGGGCGAGGCCGCGTTCTCCTCCCGTGTTCGGCTCCCCGCGGGCCCCCCTTGACCCGGGGGCCCCCGTGCTGGTTCCGCCATCCGGTGCCGGTCCCCAATGGGCGGAACCAACCCCTCCCCCCCCGGTACGCGAGGCCCGTCCGCCAATCCATGCCAGTCGTTTACTGGCGGATCCGCCAATAGATGCCGGTCGTTGATTGGCGGATCGGCCCCCGGTACGCGAGGCCCATCCGCCAATAGATGCCGGTCGATGATTGGCGGGTCGACCCCGCCCTCGGGCGGCCCTACTTCAGCGGCAGGGCCACGACGGCGGTCGCGCCGGCCGTGAGGTCGATCGTCCGCGACGGCATGGGCCGGCCGTCCCACGTGCCCTCGAGCGTGTAGCGACCGGGCAGAAGGCCGGTGAGGTGGGCCTCGGGCTCGAGCCACCGTTCGATCGGGATCAACTCGAGATCCCTCGTCGTAGCCGTTGTTTCCGCCCGCACCTGGCCGGACGGGTCCACGGCACGTACGGTCACGCGGTCGCGGAGCGTCGAAGCAGGTCTGAACGGCAGGAGGATCGCAGCGCCGGGGACCGCGGTCAGGTCGAGTCGGGCGATCTCCGTGCCACGGATCTCCACCTCGGCCGGCGCCACCGACCACGGCGGCCCCCCACGGCGGGGCACGACACGCACGACGTAACGACCCGGCTCGAGGCCCGACAGCGCGAACGCCGTCGTGCCTGGTTCCGACGTCACGTGCAGGTCCGCCGCGGCTCCCGACGAGGGGGACGCCATAGCCTTCGCGTCTTGCGAGTCGCGGATGCCGACGCCACGGAGGGTCCCGACGATCCCACCGCACGGCTCGACGGCGACGGCCACGGGGCTCGCGGAGGGGAGCCGGAGTCGCTCGACGCGCGTCGGGCGGCAGCCGGCGATCCGCAGCAGCGCGTCGAGCGGCGCCCGCGCATCCACGACCACCGGCCCGATCGTCAGCACTCCGGCGTCCGAGTCGTCCACCTCGAGCTTCGAGACCCCCCGCCATGGGGTCCCGTCGCGAACCACGAGTTCACCGACGACGGTCCCGGCCGCGAACCGACCGCCGCCCAACAGGGCCTCGCCGGTGGGCCCCCTCGGCGTGATCCGGTTGTCGCCGGTCACGTCGAAGTCGTAGACCACGAGCCGCACCGCCGTGTCGCCGGCCGCGCACGCCACGCCCGCGCGCATCGTCGGATCGGACGACGCCGTGACGACGTACGTCCCCTCGCCGACGTCGTCGAACCGGAACGCCCCGTCCGGGCCGGTCATGACCTCGCGAAGCGGGACCCGAAGATCGCGCGTGGCCAGGCCTGGGCCGGTGGAGAACGCCAAGCTGAGTTCGCGGTCGAAGACGACCTCGCTCGGGCCCCCCGTGATCGGATGCGGCACGTGCGCCACGGCGACCAGATTGACGCGTCGGACGACGGGCTCGCCGTCGGGCCCGATGGCACGCCCGGAGATCGCGTGGTGCATCGGCGCGAGCCGCACCGACCGGCCCTCGGGCGGCACCACGACGGTCGTCGCGAAGGATCCACCGCGCCACTGGACGTGGACCGCAACGGGGCCCGCGAGGACGCGGAACCGCGCGCGGCCCTCCGCCTTCGGAACGACGGACTCGATGGCTCCGGGCCACCGGCACTCGACCACGATTCCGTCCGGGGACATCCCGACCGGCGTCTCGACGCTGACCTCCAGGTCGGCAAGCGACTGGCCGCCTCGTACAACGACGTTGAAGTCAGCGGCGGCAACTCCACCTCGATCATCGACCCAGGCTGCGCCGACATCGACGCCGTCACGAACGACCGCGACGTACTCACCAGGAAGCCGTTCCGGCCGAGGGAAGTCGAATCGCCCGTGGTCGTCGCTGATCGCCTGCTCAACTCGACCGGACACGGCGCGCAACTCGAGGAGCGCACCCGCCACGGGCGCTCCATCCTCGTCCACCGCCGTCCCGACGACCGGCCCTTTGATCGGCATCACCGCGCGGTAGGACCCATCCTGGGCGCGAGGGACCTGACCGGTCGACGGGGCGTCGGTCCGTCCGACATCGGACGTGGACGCCGAACCGCCCAGCGGTCCCCGCAACCACACGACCGCGCCGATCCCCGCCAACGCGAGGCCCGCTGCGATCGCGACGTGGACGCTCTGGCGCACGGCTCCACTCTACGAACCCGCGTCCCCCACCGCCCTACCCCCTCCGCCTCTTCTCAACTCCGCTCCGCCTCTGCTCTGCCTCCGCTCCGCTCCGGTGAGGCCCTTCCCTTCGCGAACGGCCGCGATTTCGACGCCCCGCGCAAGGTCAGATCCCGCGTCGGGACTCCGGGGGCGAGCGGCGCACGCGGCGGGGATCGTATCTGCCCTCGATACCTCCCCGCCGCGGGCGCGCGGCACGGGGCGCCGAAAGCGCGGCCGACCCCTCCTCAGCGCCACACCCGTTTTCCACCGCACCGAGGACGGTCACGCACCCCAGAGACGCCTGCGTGACTCCTTAGGGCTGCTTCCTTCCGGACCTGACCCGGTTCGAAGGCGCCTGCCCCCTGGGACGTGACCGTCCTCGGAACGGCGGAGAGCCCCCTACTGTAAGGGCGCCCGCGGCCCACGGAAGGTCCGCGCCGACCCCGGGCCAGCGCCGGAGCCTGCGCCGGAGCCTGCGCCGGCCCCCGCCCCCGGGGTCACCGCGGGCCCGCCGCCGGTGGACGCGTCCTCGGCGGGACCGGCCCCCGCGGCCCGCCGTCGCAACTGCCCGCAGGCGGCCGCGACGTCGCTCCCGCGGCGCGTCCGGACGTGCGCGATCACGCCCCGCTCGACGAGGACGCCGCGGAAGGCGTCGAGCACCTCCTGCGTCGGCGGGACGAACGGCGTGCCGGGCACCGCGTTCACGGGGATCAGGTTCACGTGGAACGACCGCCCGCGGATCGCGGTCGCGAGCTGCGCCGCGTGCTCGACGCCGTCGTTGATCCCCGCGAGCAGGGTCACCTGCAGGTTGACGAACCGTCCCGTCGTGACGCGGAACACCTCCGCCGCGTCGAGGACCTCCTCCACCGACCACTGCCCGCCGACGGGCAGGAGGCGCCGGCGCAGCGCGTCGTCCGCCGCGTGCACCGACACCGCGAGGTGGCAGCCGATCCGCTCCTGCGCCAGCCGCAGGATCCCGGGCACCACGCCGACGGTGCTCACGGTGATGCGGCTCGGCCCGAAGCCGAGCAGCCGCGGATCGGTGAGCCGACGGATCGCGCCGACCACGCGGTCGTACGCGTGCATCGGCTCGCCCATCCCCATGAACACGAGGTTCGTGAGCTTCTGCCCGCGAGCGCGAGCCTCGTCGGCGAGGTGCAGCACCTGCTCGACGATCTCGAAGGGCTCGAGGGACCGCCGCAGGCCCTCGAGCCCGCTCGCGCAGAACGCGCACGCGGCCCCGCACCCCACCTGCGACGACACGCACCCGCTCCACGACCGCGCCAGCGGCATCAGCACCGCCTCGACGCGTTCGCCGTCGGGCAGGCCCACGAGCAGCTTCGTCGTGCCGTCGAGCGACGGCGTGCGGTGCACGACGGACGTCGCGCGCAGCGTCAGCGCGGGCGACAGCGCCGCGACGCCGCGGGGCCCGAGGCCCGCGATCGACGCGAGGTCGAGGGTCCCGCGACGCAAGGCCGCGCCCGCGAGGCGCTCCGCGTGCGACGCGGGCATCCCGCGCGCGGCGAGGAGCGTCGCGAGGTCGTCGTAGGCGAGGCCCGCCAGGGGCGCCGGGGCATCCATGGGCGGGCGGGCCTCGCGGTCCCGAGGGTCGCGGTTCGCTACTTCTTCTTGGCCGGCTTCTTCGCCGGCTTCTTCGCGGCCGCGGCGGCCGCCGCCTGCGCGGCCCACTGGGCGCGCATCGCGCGGATGGAGTCCACGCGCTCCTTCACGGCCGGATGGTCGGCGATGACCGTCTCGGTCTGCACGAGGAAGCGCGGGGCGCTCTCGCGGATCTTCGCGATGTGCGGCTCGAGCGCGGTGAACGTGTAGAGCGCCTCGCCGCACGTGTCGAGGAACACGTCGGGGTGGAAGATCCCGCGGTTCACGAACGAGCAGACCATCTCCCAGTACGACGTGACCTGGCGGAAGTGCGCGTTCTCCTTGTGGGCGTACTGGCGCACCGCCTGGACGGTCTCCCACGAGGCGCCGTCGAGGAGGTCCCCGACCATCTTGCGGGCCTTGCGCAGCTCGGGCTCGCGGCGGAGCTCGTAGAGGCGCAGCGCGAGGTTGGCGTCGTCCATGTTCGGCACGTCGGGCATGGCGGTCTCCTGGGGTCGGGTCAGTCGCTCGGCGCGGCGGGCGCCGGCGAGCGAGGATACCGGGCGGTCGAGCCCACGTAGATCGCGGCGAGGGTGAGGACGGCGCCGACGGTCTGGAGGGGGGTGAGGTGGCGGCCGAAGAACCACGCGGCCCAGACCAGCGAGAACGCCGGCTGGAGCAGGAGGAGCAGGCCCGCGCGGCCCACGGGCACCCGGGGGACGAACGTCGCGATGGTCACCCAGCCGAAACCCTGCCCGACGACGCCGAGGCCCGCGGCGAGCGCCCACGCCGACGTCGTGGCGGGCCACGCGCGGGAGCCGTCGACGAGGGCGAGGAGCGCGCACGTGGCGGCGCAGGCGAACGAGGTCCACGTCATCTGGGCGACGGGGCCGAGGCGGTTGGGGAGGCGTTGTGCGCGCCGCACGGCGAGGAGGTACGTCGCGTAGAACGCGCTGGTCGAGAGGCCGAGGGCGATGCCGACGGGGTCGGCGCGCGAGGCCCCGCCCTCGAGCATGCCGGTCGCGAGCGCGAGGCCCGCGACGGCGAGGGGCACGGCGGCGAGCAGCCGTTTGCCGGACCGTTCGTGGAACACGAACGCGCCGACGAGGCCCGTCCAGAACACCTGCACGTTGCCGAGGAGCGTCGCGAGGCCGCCGCCGACGCGGTGGATGGCGCGGTGCCAGACCCACAGGTCGCCCGCGAACAGCGCGCCGGCGAGCAGCGCGAACCCGAGCACCGCGCGCGTGGGCCGCAGCCGCTCCCGCCGTGCGACGGCGAGCGCGAGCAGCGCGACGCCCCCCAGCGCCGTCCGCCACAACGCGATGCCCGTGGGCCCGAGTTCCTCGGGCCGGATCCCCTCGACGAACACGGGGGCGAAGCTGATGGCGACGACGCCGAGGGCCACGCCCAGCGAGGGGTCGATGCCCCGCCGTCCCTCCGCTTCGGTCGGGTCCTGGTCCTGCGCGCCCATCCGCGCAGTCTCCCACCGTCCGCCTTCCGTTCCCCGCTTCCGCGCACACGCCTCCCTCTCCCTCTTCCTCTGCCTCTGCCTCTCCCTCTTCCTCTCCGTCTTCCGATCCCCTTCCCGTCCTCGAACCGCCTCCTCGGTACGCGAGGCCCGCCGGCCTTCCGCTCCGTCTCTCCATCCCCGCATCTCGCGGGCGGCCTCAAGGGCCGCGCCCTACGGCCACCGCGCGGTCCGCATCCTCGACCCGCAGCGGCGGCTGGGCCCGGTTCGTTCCTCGCCCCGCACTCCAGTTCCGCGGCCGCTGCGGCCGCAGGAACACACCGGAGTGCGGCGCTGCGCCGCGCTCCGGTGGTCCGGCCGCGGACGCAGATTTTGCGAGGCGCCAGCACGGTCTCGGAGACGGTTCCCCTGGGCAGGCGCCGTCCGGTTGCACCCAAACGCCACCGCGCCGATGAAAATCACCGGCCCAAGTGGGTGGCGGAGAGGACAGGATTTGAACCTGCGATACCGTTTCCGGTATACACGCTTTCCAAGCGTGCGCCTTCGACCACTCGGCCACCTCTCCGCGAGGTGATCAGGTCTCGCGCGGAGGATAACGCGGGCCCGCCGGACGGGAAGGGATTGCCGCGACGGGCCCGGCGCCGCCCCCCCGCAGGCCCCCGAGCCGGTCGTCCGCGGCCCACGACCGCCGCTTCGCCGCGCACGGCGGCGGGCCCCGGACGCGACCCGGGCCGCTACGCTGGGCGCGTATGCCGCCCACGCCCCCCGCGTCCGACGCCGCGCTGCTCGCCCGCGCCGTGGCCCTGGCGACGGAGAACGCGCGGAGCGGCCGCGGCGGCCCGTTCGGGGCGGTCGTCGCACGCGACGGCGTCGTGATCGCCGAGGGGACGAACCTCGTCACCGCGACCCACGACCCGACGGCCCACGCGGAGATCGTCGCGATCCGCGCCGCCAGCCGGGCCTTGCGGTCCCACCAGCTCGACCGGTGCGTGGTGTACGCGTCGTGCGAGCCGTGCCCGATGTGCCTCGGGGCGCTCTACTGGGCGCGGCCGGCCGCGGTGTGGTTCGCGGCGTCGCGCGAGGACGCGGCGGCGGCGGGATTCGACGACGCGCTCGTCTACGCCGAGGTGGCCGCGCCGCCGGACGCGCGGCGGATCCCCTTCCGGCGGGCGCTCGAGGTCGAGGGCCGGGCCCCGTTCGACGCGTGGCGCGCGAACGGGGCCCGGCGGGCCTACTGAACGCCGGGCGTCAGCCCTGGCGGAAGATGCCGGTCGCCGCCGAGCCGCCGTTGAGGAACGCGCGGAACGCCAGCGTGTCGATCGCGGCCGCGACCGACGACGGCGACGAGAACGCGGCGAAGACGCCGCCGCCCGTGCCCGCGGCGGTGTCGCCGTCCTTCGCGACGTCGAAGAAGCCGACGCCGAAGATCGCCCAGAAGAGGCCGGACGTGTTGTCGGTCAGCGTCGCGGTGAATCCGAACGACCCGCCGCGGTCCGTGGTGACGCCGTCGAGGAGGGTCGACGGGTACTGCGTGGCGAACGTCGAGCCGCCCGGGGCCGACGTGCCCTGGCGGAAGATCTCGGCGAAGGACGCGCCGGGGACGGCGCTCAGGAAGAGACGGCTCGTCGAGCCGCCGGCGAGGTCCACGGAGAGGGTGACGCGGCTCGGATCGACGGCCGTCTCGTAGAGCGCGACGTTCGTGATGATCCCGAGGCCGGCCTCGGTGAAGACCGTGTTCGGGCCGACCACCGCCTGCACGGCGCCGAGCGCGAGGCCGCCGCCGTTCGCGCACAGGCACGAGTAGATGCCGTGCTCGGGCGTCGAACCCGTCACGCTGCCGCGCCACGTCACGTAGGCGGGCCCCTGGCCGCCGGCGTAGGTGACGTGCAGCGGGCCGTCCGTGTAGACGTCGTCGAACGCGCGCGCGCCCGAGGCGGGCGGCGTCTCGCCGTTCGCGGCGAGGCGGACGAAGCCGATGCCGTCGAGCGTCGCGTAGATCGCCTCGGACGGACTCGTCGTGAGCGACGCCGCGAACGCGACGAGCGCGCCGTCCTGGTCGATGCCGATGGCGGGGAAGTCGAAGCCGAACGTGCCGGCCGCGGGGACCGTCTCGCCGGAGATCGCGATGCGGGCGAGCTGCGTGCCGGCGCGGTTCGAGGTGAACACGCCGTGGAGTCCGCCGTTGCTGCCGGTGCCGTGGAAGAAGATGTCGGCCTGGTCGTCGACCTGCGTGGCGTCCTCGTCGATCGCGACGAGGGTGCCGGTGTTGCCGGCCGGGATCGGGTTCGGCAGCGTGCGGCCGAGGTAGATCGCGCCGGCCTTCTCGACGACGTTGCCGTTGTTGTCCACGCGGGCCGTGACGAAGCCCTCGGTCGAGCCGCCGGTGATCGAGACGTGGGTCACGACGAGGCCGCCCGGGCGGATCCAGATGCGCTCGAAGTCGTCGATCGTGCCCGAGCCGCCGTTCGTGTTCGGGACGGTCTCGCCCTTGCCGTAGACGAGGACGACCGTGCCGTTCGGCCGCACGACGAAGAGGCCCTTCGTCACCGAGCCGCCGACGACGTCCGCGACGAAGGCGACCCAGCCGCCGTCGGCCGCGGCCAGCTTCGTATCGGGGACGAATCCGCCGTACGTGCCGCCGGCCGGGGTCGCGCCGCCCTGCAGCGCGACGGCTGCGAGCGTCCCGGGCATCGTGGGACCGCCGCCGCCCCCACCGCCGCCGCCGCCGCAGCCGACGCCGACCACGAGGGACGCGAGGACCGCCACCGTCACGACGAACCGCTGCCAGCGCATGTGCATCGAAATCTCCCGGGACCGCGACCGCTGCCCAAGCGCGGCATCGTAGCCGCGGGACAGGGGACCGCCACCGGGGGGAATAGCCACCCCGGGGTCCCGACCGGACAGCCCGCTGCGTCCACCGTCCGCGCGCCCGCCCGCGGGCGCGCGCCGCCGACGACCCCGACCGCAACCGGCGCCCGTCTCGCGCGAGGAAGGACGGAGACCTCGCCGATGCGAACCCGCGCCCGCCCCCTCGTCGCCGCCCTCGTCCTGTCGCTCGTCCCGCTGGTCCGCTGCGGCGGCGGCCCGACGTCGCCGTCGTCGCCCGAGCTCGTCGCGTTCACGACGACGACGCTCCCGTCGGCGACCGCCGGCGTCGCCTACGACGCGACCCTCGACGCCACGGGCCCCCACGCGCCGCTCTCCTTCCACCTCGTCGCCGGCCAGTGGCCACAGGGTCTCGCGCTCGACGCCGCGACCGGCCGCGTCACCGGCTGGCCGCGCCGGGCCGGCCGCTTCCGCGTCACCGTCGAGGTCCGCGACGGCGCCGACGCCGCGGGCGCGCGCGACGCGACGTTCGCCGCCGCGCGCCGCGCCTTCACGCTCGACGTCGCGCGCGGCCCGTTGACGCTGCTGCCGCTCCCGCTCGACAACGCGCAGTTCGCCGCGCCCTACGTCCACCGCTTCGTGGCCGCGGGCGGCGACGCGCCGTACACGTTTGCGCTCGCGGATGCGGACGCGCCCGCGGGCCTCGTGCTCGCCGACGACGGCACGCTCGCCGGCGTCCCGCTCGCCGCCGCGCGCGCGTACGCGCCACGCGTGCGCGTGACCGACGCGGGCGGCGCGACCGCCGAGCGCGCGTTCGACCTCGTCGTCGTCGTGCTGCCGCTGGGCGTGGCCGCCGCGCCCTGGCCCGACGCCGCGCGCGGCTTCCCCTTCCTCGCCGCCGCCGACGCGCGTCCCGTGGGCGGCGGCGGCCCCTACGCGTGGTCCGTCGCGCCGTCGCCCGACGCGCTGCCGCCGGGCCTCGCGTTGGACGCCACCGACGGCCGCGTCACCGGCACCGCGACCGTCGAGGGGACGTACACGTTCCGGCTCGAGGTCCGCGACCGCGCCGGTCAGGTCGCGGGGCGCGAGGTCACGATGCGCGTCAATCCCGGCCCCGTGCTCACCGCCGTCACGCCGCCCACGCGGCGGAGGGCCGGCGCCGCCGTGACGCTCGTGGGCTCGGGCTTCCAACCGGGGATGACCGCGTCGTTCGCGGGGGGCGTGCCGGTCGCGACGGCGTGGCTCGACGCGACGCGCGCGACGGTCGTCCCGCCGGACGTCGCCCTGTCGGGCCCGGTGGAGGTGCGGGTGACCAACCCCGACGGCGGGGGGTACGCGAGGCCCGGTGCGTTCCGCTACCCGTTCACGACGGTCGCGTTCCAGGCGGAAGGCGTGAAGGGCGCGCCCCCGTCGCTCGGGAGCAGCCGCGGGCTCGCCGTCGGCGACGTCGACGGCGACGGCCGCGACGACGTCGTCGTGGTCGGCTCGAGCGGGATCCAGCTGATCCGCGACGGCGGCGCGACGTACGGCAACGCCTGGACGGCGACCGACCTCCGGACGAGCGGCTCCTACAACGACGTGCGCCTCGCCGACGTGGACGCGGACGGCGACCTCGACGTCGTCACGATCCGGTCGTCGTCCACCGAGACGATCGAGGTCTACCGCAACGACGGCGCGGGCGGCTTCCCCTCCACGGCCTCGACCTCGACGACGTACCCGAAGCCGGCCTCGCACTTCCCGTCGTCGCTCGCCGTGGGCGACGTGAACGGCGACGGCGTCGTGGACCTCGCGTTGACGTCGGGCGGCGGCGGCCAGGGCACGTTGTGGGTGTTCCGCGGGCTCGGGAACGGCCAGTGGACGCTCGTGCACGCCGCGGCCGGGTCGATGCACGACGCCACGTACGGGTGTTTCGCGCCCAACATGGTGGCCCTCGGCGACCTCGACGGCGACCGCCGCGACGACTTCGTGGTGGTGGACGCGTTCCCGAGCGCGTGCGCGAACGGCGTCGCGTGCCCCGCGACCGCCGGGACGGCGAACGCGTTCCCGGGCCACGAGCGGCTCGTCGCGTGGACGGCGCTCTCCGGCGCCACGGGCGCGCCGGTCGCGTGGAAGCCGACGTTCGTCTCGGGGTCGTTCGGGCGGCTCGACGGCGACAACCTCGGCGTCGCGGTCTACGACCACGACGGCGACGGCGATCGCGACGTCGCGGTCTGCGGCGGGTACCAGGACCTGCGCGGGATGGGCGTGGCGTTCCTGACCGGCGACGGCGGGGGGAACCTCGTCGAGCGCTTCACGCGGCCCACGGCCTACGACCGTCGCTACGCCGCGGGGCTCGACGCGGACCTCGACGGGTGCGACGACCTCGTGGTCGTGGGCGGCGACGGACGCGAGGGGTCGTTCGGCGCGGCGGGGTACAGCGTCGCGGAGGTCTACCTCGGCGGGACCGACGGCGTGCCGATCCTCGCGTGGCGCACCGGCCCCGAGCTCTCCGCGTCGCTCCCGGGCGCCAACCCGGGCCACGTCGCGGTGGGCGACTTCGACGGCGACGGCCGGCCCGACTTCGCGGTCGAGCAGTCGTTCCACACGAAGGAGCGCTTCTCCAACGACCAGGGCGACGGCACGGTGGAGGGCGTGGCGATCTACCTGAACCGCAGCCACTGACGGCGACGGCGGACGCGGTTCCCCGTGGGCACCGCGAGGGCCCCACGGCGGGCCCGCGGCTTTGCGATTCCCTGACGCGCGGGGACGCGAACCTCAACGGAGGCGGGCGAGGTTCCTCGCCATGCGCTCCCCCCTCCGCATCGTCGCGTTCGCGCTCCTCGTGTTCCTCGCCCGCTGCGGCGGCGGAGGCGGCGGCGGCGGCCGCCCCGCCACCGCCGACCTCGTCGCCCTGACGACCACGAGCCTCGAGCCGGCGATCACCGGCCTCCCGTACGAAGCCGTCGTCGAGGCCGTCGGGCCCCACGCGCCGCTGGCGTGGCGCATCACGGGCGGGGCGCTCCCGCCCGGGATGAGCCTGGACGCGGAGACGGGCCGCGTGAGCGGCTGGCCCCGGCGCACCGGGCGGTTCGGCTTCACCGTCGAGGTGCGCGACGGGCCCGACCCGGCGGCCGCGCGCGACGTCGCGTTCGCGGCCGACGTCCGCGCCTTCGGCCTCGAGGTCCGCCGCGGGCCACTGACCGTGCTGCCGTTCCCGCCCGAACCCGCGCAGTTCAACGCGCCGTACGACCACGCGTTCGAGGCGGCGGGCGGCACCGAACCGTACACGTTCGCGCTGGCCGGCGGCTCGCTGCCACCGGGCCTCGCGTTGACCGCGGACGGTCGCCTCACGGGGGTCCCGACGAAAGCGCTGAACCCGTACACGCCGCGGATCCGCGTGACCGACGGCGTCGGCGCGGTCGCGGAGCGCACCTTCGACCTCGCGGTCGCGGTCCTGCCCCTCGGGATCGCCCCGGACGCGTGGCGCGACGCCGCGCAAGGGTTCCCGTACCGGATGGAGCCGCGCGTGCAGCCGATCGGCGGCGGCGCGCCGTACCGGTGGGACCTCGCGCCGGGGTCCGCGCCGCTGCCGCCGGGCCTCGGGCTCGACCCCGACACCGGCCGGATCGAGGGCGTTGCGACGCTCGTGGGCACGTTCACGTTCCGCCTGCAGGTCACGGACTTCGCCGGGCAGACGGCCTCGCGCGACGTGACGATGCGCGTCAACCCGGGGCCGGTGCTGCACGCGGTGACCCCCTCGACGCTCCCCAAGGCGGGCGGGCCCGTGACGCTGACCGGCTCGGGGTTCCAGCCCGGCATGACGACGACGTTCGCCGGCGGCGTGCCCGTCCCGACGACGTGGCTCGACGCGACGCGCGCGACGGTGGTGCCGCCGGACGTCCTGCTGTCCGGGGCCGTGGAGGTGCGGGTGACGAACCCCGACGGCGGCACGTACGCGAGGCCCGCCGCGTTCCGTTGCCCGTTGCGGACGATCGCGTTCCAGGCCGAGGGCGTGAAGGGCGCGCCCGGGTCGCTCGGCAGCAGCCGCGGGATCGCGGTGGGCGACGTGGACCGCGACGGGCGCGACGACGTCGTGCAGGTGTGGTCGAACGGGATCCAGTGGATCCGGAACACCGGCGCCACGTACACGAACACGTGGACGCCGATCAACGTCCGGACCAGCGGCTCGTACAACGACGTGAAGCTGGCCGACGTGGACGCCGACGGCGACCTCGACCTCGTCACCTACCGGTCGGGCACCACGGAGACCATCGAGGTCTACCTGAACACGAACGCGACGTTCCCGTCGACCGCGTCCACGTCGACGACGATCCCGAAGCCGGCGTCGAACTTCCCGTCGTCGCTGGCCGTGGGCGACGTCAACGGGGACGGCGTCGTGGACGTGGTCCTGACGTCGGGCGGCGGCGGCCAGGGCACGCTCTGGGTCTACCGAGGGCTCGGCAACGGGACGTGGCAGCAGGAGCACGTGGCGACCTCGTCCCTCCACGACGGCATCAACGGCTGCTTCGGCCCGAACATGGTCGCGCTCGCCGACCTGAACGGCGACGGCCGCGACGACTTCGTGCTCGTGGACGCCTACCCGAACGCCTGCGTCGTCGGCCAGACCTGCCCGACGACGTCGGGCGTGGTCAACGCCTTCGCCGGCGACGACAACCTGGTGGCGTGGACGTCGCTCGCCGGCCCGACCGGGTCGCCGCTCGCGTGGCGCGGGGTCCGCGTGACCGGCGGGCTCGGCCGCCTCAACGGCGACAACCTCGGCGTCGCGGTCTACGACCACGACGGCGACGGCCGCGCGGACGTCGCGGTCTGCGGCGGCTTCCGCGACACGCGCGGGATGGGCGTGGCGTTCCTGACGGGTGACGGCGCGGGCGGCTTCACGGAGCGGCACACGCAGCCCACGACCTACAACCGGCGGTACGGCGCGGGCCTCGACGCCAACCTCGACGGCTGCGAGGACGTGATCGTGGTGGGCAGCGACGGGCTCGCGGGGTCGTTCGGGGCGTCGGGCTACAGCGTCGCGGAGCTCTACCTCGGCGGCCTCGAGGCGGTCCCGGAGGTGGGCTGGCGGAGCGGCGCGGCCCTGTCGTCGTCGCTCCCGGGCGCCAACCCGGGTCGCGTCGCGGTGGGCGACTTCGACGGCGACGGCCTCCAGGACTTCGCCGTCGACCAGTCCTTCAACACGAAGGAGCGCTTCGGCAACGACCAGGACGACGGCACCGTCGAAGGCGTGGCGATCTACCTGAACCGCAGCCACTGACCCGCCCGCGCCCCGGCGTCGGACGCGATTCCGTCGCGCCGCCCGAGGCCCGGTCGGCGCGGCGCCGCGGGATGCCCTCCCCGTCGTCCGACCGAGTCGGGCCCGAAGGAGGGCGGGCGGCGGCGAGCGGGCCTCGCGTCCCCGGGAGCGGGGTCGCACAATGCGCGCGTGACGAACGCCGCCCCCACCGCACCGATCGACGCGCCGCGGGACGCCACCCCGGCGACGCTCGGGCGCGCGCTGCGCGAGGCGCGGCCCCGCTGGGGCGGGCTCGCAGGGCTGCTCGGCATCGCGTTGCTCGCGACGCCGCTCGCGCTGCTCCTGCCGATCCCCGTCACGATCGTGCTCGACCAGGTCGCGGGCGGGAAGCCGCTCCCGCCCTTCCTCGGGCGGTTCGTCCCCGACGCGGTCCTCGCCGCGAAGGACGGCCTGCTGTGGCTGGCGGTCGGCGGCGTCGTCACGATCGCGCTGCTCGTGCAGGTGCAGGTGCTCGCGACGTGGATGCTCGAGGTGTGGCTCGGCGACCGCCTCACCCTCGGCCTGCGGGCCCGCGTGTTCCGGCACCTGCAGCGGCTCTCGTTCACCTACCACGACACGCGCGGCAGCGCGGAGGCCATCTACCGCGTCCAGAACGACTGCCCCGCGATCCAGAACGTGCTCGTCCACGGGCTCGTCCCCATGGTCGGGGCCACGGCGAAGCTCGTGGTGGTCTTGTTCGTCGCGGGCTCCATCGACCTCGTCCTGACGCTCGTGGCCGTCGCCGCGGCGCCGGTACTCCTCGGCATCCTCGCCGTGTTCCGCCGCCGCCTGCGCCGCCAGTGGACCGAGGTGCGCGAGCGCGAGAGCGCCGCCATGGCCGTCGTGTCCGAGACGCTGGGCGCGCTCCGCGTGGTGAAGGCGTTCGGCCAGGAGGACCACGAACACGGCCGCTACGTCGCGCGGGGCGACGCCAGCGTGAAGGCCGAGATGGCCGCCGTGCGGGTCGAGAGCCTGCTGTGGCTGCTCGTCGGCGTCGTCCTCGCCGTGGGCACGGCGGCGGTGCTCTACCTCGGCGCGCGCCACGTCGAGGCCGGCGCGCTCACGACGGGCCAGCTGATCCAGGTGATGGCCTACCTCTCCCAGCTCTACGACCCGCTCAAGACCATGGGCAGCCGCGCGGCCGGCATCCAGAAGGGCCTCGCCTCGCTCGACCGCGTCTTCGGCCTCCTCGACACCGCCGTCGACGTCACCGAGCGCCCGGGCGCGCGCCCGCTCGCCCGCGCCACCGGCGACGTCGCCCTCGAGCACGTCGCCTACGCGCACCCGGGCGGGCGCACCGTCTTCACCGACGCCACCGCGACGATCCCCGCGGGCAGCCGCGTCGGCATCGCGGGCCCGAGCGGCTCGGGCAAGTCCACGCTCCTCGGCCTCCTCACGCGCTTCTACGACCCGACGTCGGGCGTCGTCCGCCTCGACGGCGTGGACCTGCGCGACTACCGCCTCGCCGACCTGCGCGCGCAGTTCGCGATCGTCCTCCAGGAGCCCGTCCTCTTCTCCACCACGATCCGCGAGAACATCGCCTACGGCCGCCCCAAGGCCTCCCTCGCCGACATCGAGGCCGCCGCCCGCGCCGCCGGCGCCCACGAGTTCGTGCTGCGCCTGCCCCAGGGCTACGAGACCGTCGTCGGCGAGCGCGGCCTCACCCTGTCGGGCGGCGAACGCCAGCGGCTCTCGCTCGCCCGCGCGTTCCTCAAGGACGCGCCGCTGCTCCTGCTCGACGAGCCGACGAGCGCGCTCGACGCGAAGACCGAGGCCGAGGTGATGGAGGCCGTCGAGCGGCTGATGGAGGGCCGCACGACGTTCGTCGTCGCGCACCGCCTGTCGACGCTCGAGGGCTGCGACGTCCGCCTCCGCGTCGACGCCGGCCGCCTCGTCGTCGAACGCGCCGCCGACTGATCGCGGCGCGCGGGCGGCACGACGACGACGGGGGCGCGGTCGGGTGCGCGGGACCGCGAGGCCCGGTGGCCGTCACCGCGGCCGGGCACCGGGCCTCGCGTACCAGTGAGCCCGAGTGCCTCGGGCCTCGCGTGCCCCCGCGACGGATCGCCCCCGTTGTCCGCGGTCGTCCATGCGGCCCCGCGCGCGCGCCCGGAAACGACGCGGGGCGCCCGGATCGGGCGCCCCGTGTGGGGATCACACTCTGGGGATCAGGGCGAGAGCCGCGCGATCAGCGCAGTTCCTCGTTGATCTGGTCGAGGACGGCCTTCGACGGCCGGACCTTCGACTGCGGGAGCGTCGCGAGCGCGGCGGGCCCGAGGTCGAGGAGGTCGAGGAAGTTCTCGGCCTGCGGGTTCACGTAGAAGAGCCCCGTGAGGAACTCCTTCTTCTCGTGGCACTCGCGGAGGAGCTTCAGCGCCGCGACCTTGTCGCGCGGGTCGAAGTCGCGCTCGAGCTTGCGGATCTTGATGGTGCCGCCGTTCGGCATGTCGACGTCCATCGAGGCGCCGGCCGGCACGTCCACCTCGTCGGCGGCCTTCTCCCACGTCGGGACGAAGCCCAGCTCGTGAATGGGGCGCTCGTTGGCGCGGCCGTAGTCGTAGGACTTGGTCGAGCCCGGGTGGTCGTTGAACGTGACGCAGGGGCTGATCACGTCGATGAACGCGAGGCCGCGGTGCGCGACGGCCGCGCGCAGGATCTGGAGGAGCTGCTTGCGGTCGGCCGAGAACGAGCGCGCGACGAAACCGCAGCCGAGCTCGATGGCCAGGGCGCAGAGGTCCACGGCGGGGAGGTCGTTGACCACGCCGGACTTGAGCTTGCTGCCGTAGTCGGCCGTGGGCGAGAACTGGCCCTTCGTGAGGCCGTACACGCCGTTGTTCTCGCAGAGGTAGACCATCGGGACGTTGCGGCGCAGCAGGTGCACGAACTGCCCCATGCCGATGGCCGCGGTGTCGCCGTCGCCGGAGACGCCGATGCTGACGAGGTTGCGGTTCGCGAGGAGGGCGCCCGTCGCGACGGCCGGCATGCGGCCGTGGACGGCGTTGAAGCCCCACGAGCGGTTGAGGAAGTAGTTCGTCGTCTTCGACGAGCAGCCGATGCCCGACATCTTGGCGACGCGGTACGGCTCGACGCCCATCTCCCACAGCGCGGAGATGATCGTGTTCGTGATGACGTCGTGGCCGCAGCCGGCGCAGAGCGTGGACTTGGCGCCCTGGTAGTCGGTGACCGGCAGCCCGAGGCGGTTGACCTTGGGGCCGGCGGCGGGGGCGGGCGCGGGCGGGACGGCGGGAGTGGAGGTGGACATGGGCTAGCGGGCTCCGTTGCTCGCGACCGGGTTCGACTCGAGGCGGGCGATCTCGTCCGTGACGCTGCGCGCGTCGACGGGGAGGCCGTTGTAGTGGCGGACGCTGACCATCTTCGTGGCGAGCTCGGGGTACTCCATGCGGAGCATGCCGAGCATCTGCGCGTCGCGGTTCTGCTCGACGACGTACACGCGGTCGTGCGCGGCGACGAACTTGCGGACCTCGTCGGAGAACGGGAAGGCGCGCACGCGGCAGTAGTCGGTCGCGAGGCCCTTCTCGGCCTTGAGCTGGTCGCGCGACTCGACGATCGCCCAGTGCGTCGTCCCGTAGGCGAGGATGCCGACCTTGGCGCCCTTGCCGTCGACGACCGGCGCCGGACCCTTCGTCCTCATCAGGTCGATCTTGCGGCCGATGCGGTCGAGGTTGCGGACGTAGGTCGCGCCGCTCTCGGTGTAGCGGCCGTACTCGTCGTGGCCGCTGCCGCGCGTGAAGTACGCGCCCTTGCCGTCGCCGGGCGTGCCGGGGAGCGTCCGGTAGGGCACGCCGTCGCCGTCCACGTCCTTGTAGCGGCCCCAGTCCTTCATCGCGGCGACGCCCGCGTCGTCGAGCACCTTGCCGCGCGCGAGCGCCTTCTCGGGGTACGCGAAGGGCTCGGACATCCACAGGTTCATGCCGAGGTCGAGGTCGGTGAGCACGAACACCGGCGTCTGGAGCTCCTCCGCCAGGTCGAACGCGGCCATCGCGAACTCGTAGGCCTCGCCGATGCTGTCGGGGTAGAGGCAGGGGTGCTTGCAGTCGCCGTGCGACGCGTAGGCCGTCTTCAAGACGTCGCCCTGCATCGTGCGCGTCGGGAGGCCCGTGGACGGGCCCGTGCGCTGGACGTCGAAGATCACCGTGGGCACCTCGGCGTAGTAGCCGAGGCCGATGAACTCGTTCATCAGCGAGATGCCCGGGCCGGCGGTCGAGGTCATCGAGCGCGCGCCCGCCCAGCCGGCGCCGATCGCCATGCCGACCGCGGCCAGCTCGTCCTCGGCCTGCACGATCGCGAAGGTCGCCTTGCCCGTCTCCGGGTCGATGCGGTGCTCCTTCATGTAGTCGATGAGCGTCTCGCAGAGGCTCGACGACGGCGTGATCGGGTACCACGTGACGACGGTGACGCCGGCGAACATGCAGCCGAGCGCCGCGGCGCTGTTGCCGTCCACCAGGATCTTGCCCGCCGTCTTGTCCATGCGGGCGACCTTGAACGGGTCGCGCTTGACGAGGTTGGCCTTCGCGTACGCGAGGCCCGCGTCGACGGCGGCCTTGTTGAGGTCGAGCGCCTTCGGCTTCGTCGAGAACGCCTTGCCGAGCGCCTTCGCGATCTCCGCGACGTCGATCTCGAGCAGGTGGGCCACGACGCCCACGTAGATCATGTTGACGACGAGCTTGCGGAGCTTGGCCTCGGGGCAGCACTCCTTCACGAGGCGCTGGAACGGCACCGGGTAGAACACGAGGTCGGTGCGGTGCTTGTCGAGGCCGAACGTCTCGTCGTAGACCACGGCCGCGCCGGCGGGCGCGTTCTTCACGTCCTCCACCGCCGTGTCCGAGTTCATGCAGACGAGGACGTCGATCTCCTTGCGGCGCGCGATGTAGCCGTGCTTGTTCGCGCGGATCGTGAACCAGGTCGGCAGGCCGGAGATGTTGCTGGGGAAGAGGTTCTTCCCCGACACCGGGATGCCCATCTGGAAGATGGCGCGGAGGAGGGTGTTGTTCGCCGTCTGGCTACCCGACCCGTTCACGGTCGCGACCTGGATCGAGCAGTCGTTCACGACGGGCGCCCGCACCCCGGACGAGGGGGCGGCGGGCAAGGCGGTCTGGGACATGGGGGATTCCGCGGGATTCGGGCGGTCTCGACCGACCGATTCCGGGCGATTCTACGGGGGGTCGGGGCGACCCCGTAGAACGCACGGGCCGTTCACAACCGGTTTCCCCGACGTGCCTTACGTCGTCAGGGAGCCGCCGGGGCGCCGACGGACCGCAGCGCGTTGCGCACGCCGGCGAGCCACGGGCCGAGCCGTCCCAACCGCTCGACCTCCGACGCGACCGGCGCCTCGGCCGGCTTCGGCGGCAGCCAACGCGAGGCGATGTCGGCCAGCCGACCCCCGTGTTCCCCGGTCGACCGGGCCGCGAGCATCGCGGCGCCCGTCGCCGGCCCGTGCGCCTCGCCGAACGCGACGACCGGCAGGTTCGCGGCCGCCGCGACGAGCCCGCGCCAGAACGCCGACTTCGCGCCGCCCGACGTGAGCCGCAGCTCGGTCACCGCGACACCGGCCCCGCGCATCACCCGCAGCACGTCCGCGACCGAGAGGGCCACGCCCTCGAGGACGGCGCGCGCGAGGTGCCCGCGGCCGTGGCCGGGCCGCAGCCCGACGAACGCGCCGCTCGCCGTCGGGTCGGGCACCGGCGACCGCTCGCCCGCGAGCGACGGCACGAAGACGAGCGGACCCGCCGACGGGTCGCTCGCCGCCGCGGCCTCGACGACCTCCTCCGTGGTGAAGTCCGACGGGAACGCCGCCCGGCGCACCCATTCGAGCGCGCGGCCGGCCGACAACACGACGCCCGTGGCGGCGTAGCCCTGCCGCAGCGCGTGGCGGCCCCACACGAGCCCGCCGGCGGCCCCGCGCGTCGCGTGGTGCGCGATCACCGTCGCCGAGGTCCCGAGCACGACGGCGACCTTCCCGTCCCCCACCGCGCCGCACCCGAGCGCCGCCGCCTCGTTGTCGCCCGCCCCGCCGACCACCGGCAGGCCCACGGGCAGCAGCGTCTCCGCCGCCGCCGCCGCCGACACGCGCCCGGCCACGTCGGACGACCGCACGACGGTCGGCAGCAGCGTCGCGGGCACGTCGAACATCGCGAGGAGGTCGGGCGCCCACGCCTTGCGCCCGATGTCGAACAAGAGGCTCGACGACGCCTCCGTGCGGTCCGTCGCCAGGACGTCCGTGAGCCGCAGGCGCAGCCAGTCCTTGGCGAACACGAGCCGCGCCGTCCGCGCGGCGACGTCGGGCGCGTGCCGCCGCAGCCGCAGCCACTTCGGCAGCAGGTAGCCGGGGAACGCCAGCGACCCCGTCCGCTTGCCGAGGAGCCGGTCCGCCTTCGCGTGGACCTCCACCGTCTCCTCGAGCGCGCGCCCGTCGCACCACAGGATCGCGCGGTGCAACGGCCGGCCCTCCGCGTCGAGGGGCAGCAGCGCGTGTTTCTGGCCCGTCAGGCCCAGCGCGCGGGGGTGCAACTGCCGCGACGCGGCCTCGAAGGCGAGTTCGCGCAGCACCGCCGACGCCGCGGCCCACCACGCCTCGGGGTCCTGCTCGGCCCCGAGCATGCCCACCTCGACCAGCTCCAGCGGACGCTCGGCCTCGGCCAGCACGGCGCCCGTCGCGCCGTCCACGAGGACGCCCTTGACCGACGAGGTCCCGAGGTCGAGTCCGAGGAACGCGTCCGGCGTGGCCATCGACCGAGCGTAGCCTCCGCCCGGCCGAAACCGAACACCCCGCGCGAACCCGCCCGCCTGCGCGCGCAGACCTGCGCCGCGATCCGCCGATCGCCGACCCGTTCCGAGGGGCGGAACCAACCCGGGGGACCGCGAGGCCCGGTGGCCGGCGCGATCCGCCAATCATCGACCGGCATCGATTGGCGGACGGACCGCGAGGCACGGCGGCTGGCGCGATCCGCCCGCCAATCAACGACCGGCGTCTATTGGCGGACGGAACGCGAGGGCGGATCGGCCGCGAGGCCTACATCGTGCGCAGCATCTTGGAGGCGTCCTCGAGGTGCTCGGTCTCGGCCGAGACGAACCCGCGGACCCAGTCCTCGAGGGCCACGTCGTCCGGACGGTCGGCGAGGACCAGCTTCAGCGTCGCCTTGTACTCCTCGAGGCCGGCGCGCTCGTACTCCAGCGCCTCCGCGAGCACGTCGAGCACGCTGTGCTTGCCCGTCTCGACGATCGGGTGGACGCGCATCTCGGGGTGCAGCCCGTGCGCCGTCATCTTCTCCCCGATCTTCCACGCGTGGTCCATGGCCTCGTTCGCCTGGTCCTTGAGCCACGCCACGATCGGGATGCGGTTCGCCCCCATGATCATGTGCGCGTAGTGCAGGTACCGCACCACGCCGGAGAGCTCATGGGCGTGCAGGCGCTGCAGCGCCTCGGCCACGCGGGGAGTCAGGTCGCCACCGTCCTTGTGCTGCGCCATCGGTCACCTCCGCGTCGGAGGCTAGCCAAGGGGCAGGGGCGCGTCGGCCGATTCGCGGGCGGCCGCCGGCCCCGCGCCGGCCCCCCCCCACGAAACGACGGGGCCCGGCCCGCGGGATCGCGGACCGGGCCTCGCCGTCGGACGCAGGGGAGCGGGGGCGCGGGGCCCCCGACGGCGCCGGCGCGCGGAGGGGACGGCGTCGCGTCCCCCCGCACCCGACCGGCGCTCGCCCGCCCTACTTCGCCTCGAAGGCGATCGTCTCGGTGAGGACGGTCGTCTTCATGCCGCCCATCTCCGACACCGTCTCCGAGCGCACCGCGCCGCCGGGGACGGCCTTCGAGTCCCAGCTCGTGACCTTCGTCTCGGCGCCGCCCGCCTTCGTGAGCATCACCATCTCGCGGGCGTCGACTTCCTTGTCGCCGGCCTTCGCCTTGAACGAGAGCTTCGTGACCGTCATCGACGTCTCGGTGCCGGCGCCCTTCGTCTCGGACTTGAGCACGCCCTCGGTCGCGTGGGTCCACGTCGTCGTCGTCATGCCCATCGCCGTGAAGCGCACCTTCTTGCAGGCGTAGTCCTTGCCCTCGACGGCCACGTTCTCGTCGCCCAGCTCCTCCGGCTTCGGCGCCTGCACGTCGGTCGGGGTGCCGGTGGCCTTGCGGGGGAACGGCATCTCGGTCGCCATCCACTCCTCGCCGATCTTGGTCTCCTGCTTGATCGTGAAGGCCTCGTCCGTGACCTTGACGAGCGTCTGCTTGCCCTCGCTCGTCTGCGGGGGCACGCCCTCGACGCTCATGGTCGTCGTCGTGCGGGTGTGGACGAACGAGCCGACGCCGAAACCGTCCCAGGGAAGGCGGGTCGCGGCGTCGCCGGCGGCGGCGACGGTCGCGACGAGGGCGGTGGCGGCGAAGGCGAGGGGGGCGAACGGACGCATGCGGTGTCTCCGGGGGTCGGGTTGGGATCTCACACCTTGATTCAGGTCGGGAGTCCAGGGCTCGTCCAGCCCCGGCCCTCGACGGGCCGGAGTCGGGCGCCTACGCTCGTCGGCATGCGCCGGCGCACGGAAGCCACCGAGGTCGAGACCAAGTTCTGCGTGGAGGACGCGGCGCGTCGGCGGAACTTGCTCGGGTGCCTCGGGATCGGACCGGGCCGGTCCGGTCGGACGGAGCCCGTCCACGACGTCTATCTCGACACCGAGGAGCGCGCGCTGCTCGCGGCGGGCTACGGCCTGCGCCTGCGCCGCCGCGGCGACGGACGGTGCGAGGCGACGCTCAAGGGCTTCGGCGCGCCCGACGCCGACGGGGTCGTGGAACGCGAGGAGCACACCGAGCCGCTCCCGACCGGCGCGACGGACCTGCGCCTGCTCCCCGACGGCCCGCTGCGCGCGACGATCACGGCGGCGGTCGCGGGGCGCGCCCTCGTGCCGCTCGCCCGCGTGACGGGCCGGCGCACGCGGCACGTCGTCGCGGCGGCGGCGGGCCTCCGCGTCGAGGTGTGCGACGACCGGGTCACGATCGCGGCCGGCACGGCACGCAAGGCCCGGCGCGAGGTGGAGGTCGAGCTCGTCGAGGGGTCGCGCGCGGCGTTCAACGGATGGGTGCGGACGGTCGCGCGCGCGGCGCGCGTGACGCCGTCGCGCGACGGCTCGAAGCTCGAGGCCGCCCTGCGGCTCGCGCGGATCGCGGTGCCGAGCGCGGCGCAGGTGGCCGCGGGCCGGCTCGTGCTCGAGCCCGCGTGCGGGCCCGACGAACCGGCGTCGCGCGCCGCCGCGCAGGCGCTCGCGCGCCTCGCCTCGACGCTGGCCGCGGCGCTCGCCGCCGCGCGGCGAGGGGCCGTCGAGGGCGTCCACGACGTGCGCACGACCGCGCGTCGGCTGCGCGCGGTCCTGGCGGCGTTCAAGGACGAGGTCCCCGACGACGACCGCCGCGACCTGCGGGCGCGGCTCTCCGCGCTGCGCCGCGCCGCGGGCCCGACCCGCGACCTCGACGTCGTGCGCGAGGCGCTCGAGGCGGCGCCCGCCGACGCGGACGCCGAGGGCCTCGCCGTGCTGCGCCAGGTGCTCGCCGCGCGCCGACGGCGCGAGCGTTCGATCCTGTCGCGCGCGCTCGCGGCGCCCGCGCTGGCGGGCCTGCCCGACCTCGTCGCGACGACCGCGGCCCGCGTCCTCCGACGCGAGGCCCCGCCGCTCGCGGTGGCGGGCCTCGGCCGCCTGCCCGCCGCCGTCGAGCCCGCGCTCGCGCGGCGTGCGGCGATCGCCGGGCCGCTGGCGGCGGCGGAGGGCCCCGCGCTCCACGGGCTGCGCGTCGCGGCGAAGCGCACGCGGTACGCCGCGGAGACGTTCGGCCCCGCGTTCGGCAAGCCGCTGGCGCGGTTCGCGGCGGCGACGCGCGCCCTGCAGGACGCGCTCGGCGCCGTGCAGGACGCGCGCGCCGTCGCGGACGGCGTGCGGTCGCTCGCGCGCGCGCGCGGCGGCTCGAAGGCGCGCCGCGCCGCGGCCACGCGGGCCGCCGTGACGGTCGTCGAGGCCGTCGAGCGCGCCGCGGGCACCGCCCGGGCGTCGCTCGACGCCCGGGCCCGCGACGTGTTCGCGCCCGCGGCGACGCGGGCCCTGCTCGCGCACCTCGGCAAACGCGCCGGCGCGGCGGCCGCGGCCCGGTGACCGACGCCGACGCGATCCTCCGCGACGAGGCGGCCGGGCTCGGCTTCGAGGTCGTCGGCGTGACGGACGTCGCGCGGCTCGACGGCGCCGAGGCCCCCTTCCGCGCGTGGCTCGCCGCGGGACGCCACGGCGACATGGACTACCTCGCCGACCGCGCCGAGCGCGCGCTGAGGCCCGACGCGCTGCTCCCGGGCGCGCTCTCGGTCGTGACGGTCGCGGTCGAGCACGCGACGGACGCGCCGCCGCCCGTCCCCGACGGGCGCTCGGGCCGCGTCGCGCGGTACGCGTGGGGCCTCGACTACCACGTCGTCGTGGGCGAACGCCTCGAGGCCCTCGCGCGGCGCTTCGAGGCGCGCGTCGGCCGCGGCGTCCGCGCGCGGGCCCTCGTCGACGGCGCGCCGATGCTCGAGCGCGCGGTCGCCGTGCGCGCGGGCCTCGGGTTCGTGGGGAAGAACACGCTCGTGATCCGCCCGGGCCGCGGCTCGTGGGCCCTCCTCGGCGAGCTGCTCGTCGACGTCCCGCTCGCGCCGACGGGCCCCGGCCCCGGCGGCACCTGCGGCGCGTGCGTCCGCTGCCTCGACGCGTGCCCGACCGCCGCGTTCGACGAGGCGTTCGTGCTCGACGCGCGCCGCTGCATCTCGTACCTCACGATCGAGCACCGCGGCGCGATCCCCGTCGGGCTGCGGCCTCGGCTCGGCCCCTGGGTGTTCGGGTGCGACGTCTGCCAGGAGGTCTGCCCGTTCAATCGCGCGGCCCGGCCCGCGCCGTGGCCGGAGTTGCGCCCCGAGGCCGGCGTCGGGCCCGCGCTCGACCTCGTGGCGACGCTCGCGCTCGACACCGACGAGGCCTTCCGCGCGCGGTTCCGCGGCACGCCGCTCCTGCGGCCCAAGCGCCGCGGCCTCCTCCGCAACGCCGCCGTCGTCGCGCGCAACGTCGGCGCGACCGCCGCGGTGCCCGCGCTCGACGACCGCGTCCGCTTCGACCCCGAGCCGCTGGTGCGGGAGCACGCGTTGTGGGCGCTCGCGGGCCTCGACGCGGCGGTCGCGCGGCGCGCCGCCGACTGGGCCCTCGCCGTGGACCCCGACGACGACGTCCGCGCCGAGGCCCTCCGCACGCTCGCCGCGACCTGACCTCGACCGTATCCTCTCCGCCCGTGCGCCGCCCCGCCCCCCACGTCGCGCTCCTCCTCCTCGCCGCGACGCTCGCCTCCGCCGCGTGCGGTCGCGAGGAAGGCCGCGTGATGGACAAGCCGGTCGGCGTCTTCAACCTCACCTGCGACGCGTTCGCGCCGAACCAGCCGATCCCCGCGGTGCACGCGCACCCGGACGAGGGCGAGAACCGCTCGCCGGCGCTCGCGTGGGCCGACGTCCCGCAGTTCGCGGCGGAGATCGTCGTCATCGTGGACGACCCGGACGCGCCGGGCGAGGAGCCCTTCGTGCACTGGCTCGTGTGGGGCCTGCGGGCCGACGTCCCGCGGCTCCCCGACGGCCTCTCCGGCATGGCGAAGCGCCCCGCGGCCTTCGCGGCGATGCGCGAGGGCGTGAACGGCTTCGGCGTCGTCGGCTGGTCGGGGCCCCTGCCGCCCGCGGGCCACGGCCCCCACCGCTACCGCTTCACCGCGTACGCGCTCCGCTCGCGCCTCGACGTGCCGCAGGGCGCGACGAAGGCGCAGCTCCTCGAGGCGATGGTCGGCAAGGTCGTGGGCACGACGGAGCTCGTCGGCACCTACGAGCGCTTCGCGCGCTGAACCGACACGCGCGTCACGCGTCGAACAGCAATCCCTGGCCCGCGGCCACGTCCCGGGGTACGCGAGGCCCGGTGGCCGGCCGGCGAAACGGCGACCTCCCGGCGGGCGGCTCGCCCGTCGCGAGCCCGAGCCGGCGGGCGTGCAGCGTGAAGAGGTCCAGGATCGCCTTCCAGCGCGGGCCCGCGCCCTCCATGCGGTGGCCGAACCGCGCGTCGTTCAGCGCGCCCCCGCGGACGTCGAGCAGTTGGCTGCGGACCTTGCCGACCCGCGTCGGCAACGCGGCCTCGAGGCGCTCGAAGAAGACCGGCAGGACCTCCGCGGGCAGCCGGAGCAACGTGAGGAACGCGCTGCGCGCGCCGGCGTCACGCGCGCGCTCGAGCAGCTCCGGGAGGTCGGCGTCGTTGAGGCCGGGGATCACCGGCGCGAGCGAGAGGCCGACGGGGATCCCCGCGTCCGCCAGCGCCTTCATCGCGGCGAAGCGGCGGTCGGGCGACGCGGGGCCGGGCTCGAGCGCGCGCGAGACGACGGGGTCGGCGAACGGGATGCTCACGTGCACGCGCACGCCCGCGCGCGCGTGGAGCTCGGCGAGCAACGCGACGTCGCGTTGGACGAGGACGCCCTTCGTGATGATCCCGACGGGGTTGCGCGCGTCGCGGCAGGCCTCGAGGCAGCGGCGCGTGAGGCGGTACGACGCCTCGAGGGGTTGGTAACAGTCCGTGTTGCCCGAGAACGCGAGCTCGTCGCCCTGCCACGACGGGCGGGCGAGCTCCTTCCGCAGGACCTCGGGCGCGTTGACCTTGACGACGATGCGCCGCTCGAAGTCGGTGCCGGCGCCGAAGCCCAGGTGTTGGTGCGACGGCCGGGCGTAGCAGTAGGCGCACGCGTGCTGGCAGCCGCGGTACGGGTTCACGCCGAAGCGGAAGCCGACGTCCGGGCTGTCGTTCTCGACGATGAGGGACCGCGCCTCCTCCTCGTAGACCTGCAGCGGGTCGGACGGCGGCTCCCCGACCCAGTCCGGGTCCCAGGCACCCGGATGCTCGCGCTCGACGTGCACGCGCGCCCAGGGGTTCGGGGGGTTGGAGATCGGCCGCATCGGCCGTTGTTTGTATCTTGTTCGTATGCCAACCGCCAGCGGAATCGCCCGGGCCTCGCGGTCCCCCTACTTCGACCGCCCCCGAGCGCCGGAGACGAAGAGAACGCGCGCCTTCCCCTCGTCGGCGATCGCCCGCAGGACCGAGAACACGCGGTGATAGGACACCGACGCGGCCCGGTCGGGGGGGAGCGGGAAGACCTCGAGAGTGATCTCCGCGGCCCCGTGCGCGTCGAGGAGCGTGCGGACGCCGTCCCTGATCGATGCGACGCCGCGATCGTCGAGCGGCCACGTCACCGTGGCGCCGCGGCTCGACCACTCGACGATCGGGGTCTCGGCGGTCGCGACGGCTCGTAGTCGGAGTTCGAGGCGTGCCTCGGGATCGAGTTCGTTGTGGTCCTGGATCCCGTCGGGACCCGAGTCAAACGGGAGACGGTTGAGGACCGGCGGGCCGTCGCGCCGTGGGTCGAGGAACTCGACGTCCACGAGGCGCGCGGTCGCCGCACCCAGCAACATCGTCTCGACGTGCCGCCACGGGGCGTCGGGGGCCGCGTCGATCACGAGCGCGACCGGCGAGGGGCCGCGGAACGCGGGGCCGAGCGTCGGGGCATCGGGCGTGCGCGGGAGTGCGTTCGAGTCCACGGGGGGCGCGTACGGCGCGACCTCGGGCACGAGGACCGCGCCGATCTCGGCCGGGATCGCGAGGTCGATCGGGAGGTCGCCGAGCTCCCACGTGCGGAGCGCGCGGCCGTCGACGCCGGCCAGCGTCGCGCGGCCGCGGGCGTCGACGAACGCGGTGACGGCCGGGCCGTCGTGGGCGGGGCGGGGCGCGCGATCGGCCGGTCCCGGGCCGCGTGCGAGGAGGAACGCGCCGACGAGCGTGGCCGCGATCGCGACGCCCCACGGGAGCATGCGACCGAGGCGGCCGGGCGCCGGAGCCTGCGGCGCGTCGAGGAGCGCGGCGGCGAGGTCGTCCCCGCGCGCGGGGTCGGGCGCGAGCGGGGCGTACGCGGCGCGGAGGCGGGCTTCGAGGTCGTGGGTCATGTTCCGTTCCTCTCGACGAGTCGGGCACGCAGGAGCGCGAGGGCGCGGGCGTAGCGGCGGCGGACGGTGGAGGCGCTCCACGAGAACGCGGCGGCGACTTCCTCGGCGCTCCAGCCCTCGACGGCGCGCAGGAGGACGAGCGCGCGGGTCTCGGGGCGCAGCTCGCCGACGAGGGCGGGCAGCGGGTCGGCGGCGGGCGGCGGCGCGGGGAGGCCGTTCGGGCGGGCGACGAGGTCGCTCGCGTCGGGCAACGCGGCCGGGAAGCGCTTGCGGCGCTGCGCGACGTCGCGGGCGGCGTTGCGGGCGATGCGGAAGAGCCAGCCCGGGAAGCGGTCGGCGCGCCGCAGCCGCGGGAGGTGGCGCCAGGCCGCGAGGAAGGTGACCTGCCAGGCGTCCTCGGCGTCCTCGCGGCGACGCAGGAGGCCGACGAGCGCGAGGTAGACGGGCCGCGCGAACCGGGCGTGGAGGTCCCCGAACGCGGCGCGGTCGCCGTCGCGGGCGCGTTCGACGAGGGGGACGAGCAGCTCCATCACCCCCATGAGACGGCCCTCGCGCCCGCGCGCGCGCAACGAAGTCGCGGCGGCCGGGCCTCGCCCGGCCCGACCACGAGGGGACGAGGTTGGGGCCGCGGCTGCGACCCGGGCGTTTCGCGGGCCACCGGCGGGCACGAACGCATGCGCCACGGCGCGGAGGCTCGTCGGCGTGGTGCCAGAACACGGCCTCCCTCTCAGGCCCTACGCCAGCTCGGGCCTTCATCCGCTCCGCGGACCGGTCGGCAATCTCGCCTCCGCGCCGCGCCCGGGTCGCATCCATCGGCCCCCACCGGCCGGCGAGCATCGTTCAGCCCCTGTCGCGGCTCATCCCTCGTGATCGGACCGGGCTCGCGGTCCGTGGAACTTCTGCCCCCCCGGTGGTGGAATGGGTCCATGAGGATCCTCCGCGCGTTCGCGTCGTTCGCCCTCTTCCTCTCCGTCGTCGTCGCCGCCCGCGTCGCCCCGGCCGTCGCGAAGGACGACGACGCCAAGGCCGCCGCGGACGTCGCCACGGAGCTCGGCGCCTACGCGAAGGCGTGCCTCGACGTCGGCGGCAAGACGGAGGCCGAGGCGGCGCTCGCGGAGGGCGAGGCCCTCGGCGCGGCGGCCGCGCCCGCGCTCGCGGCCGCGAAGACGGCGCTGGAGGCGGTCGCGGAGGAGGCCGCGGACGCCGCGGCGAAGGTCGAGCCGCTGCGGAAGGCGGCCGCGCCGAAGATCGCGAAGGCGTACGACAAGCTCGCGGCGGCGCTCGCGAACCCCGACGCGCCGGCGCGCGCGGAGGCCGCGGTGCTCGCCGCGCTGCGATGGGAGCCCGCCAAGCCGCGGCTCGCGCGCGCGCAGCGCATGGTCGACGAGGGGCTCAAGGCGAACCGGCCGTGGGCCGCCGCCCGCGCGCTCGCCGCGATGCGCAAGGCCGACCCCGACGGCGCGTCGAAGTACGACCGGATCGAGCTCGCCGAGGGGATGAAGGGCCAGTTGATGCTCGGCTCGCCCGACCATCCGCTCCTGGCCTACGTCGCGCTGCCGAAGGACTGGCAGAAGGGCAAGACGTACCCCGTGTTCGTCGGGGCCGAGGGCGCGGGCTGCGGCTTCCTCGGCTACTTCAACGCCGCCAAGAGCACGCGGGGCTCGCGCGCGGCCATCGTCGTCGTGCCGTGCGGCTTCACGAACACGAACGCGCTCGACGCCGCGAAGTACCCGTTCTACGACCCCGCGCTGCTGAAGGAGTACGACAGCCGCCGCATGGACTTCGACGGCCCGGGGATGGACAAGATCCTCGAGATCGTGACGAAGCGCTTCGGCGGCGACGAGAAGGTGTTCCTGACGGGCTTCTCCGGCGGCGGCAAGTACTGCTACTGGAAGCTCTTCATGGACCCGGCCCACGTCCGCGGCGCGGCGCCCGCGTGCGCGAACTTCGACGGCCAGGGCATCTCGAGCCCGCCCGCGCCCGGCGCCGACGGCGGGCCCGTCGTCCGCCTCATGACGGGCGCGAACGACGAGCACAAGGACCACGTCTTCGGCCAGAAGCCGGGCATCGAGGGGCAGACCGACGCCGCCGAGGCGAAGCTGAAGGAGCTCGGCTACCAGCACGTCTCGCGCGTGCAGCTGCAGGCGGGCCACAGCCCGCTGCACGCCGAGGTCTGGAAGTTCATCGACGAGGTCCTCGGCAAGAAGTGACCTCCGGGACCGCGTCCCGCTCGCCGGGACGCGAGGCCCGCTCGCCTCCGCGATCCGGTTCCGCCCTTCTGGGACCGGCACGAAATGGCGGAACCAACCCGGGAGCCCGTTCGGCCCGGGGGCCCATCCGCCAATCAACGACCCGCCAATAATCGACCGGCATGTATTGGCGGGTCGCGAGGCCCGGCGGGCGATCCGCCGCGATCCGCCAATAAACGACCGGCATCTATTGGCGGATCGCGAGGGCCGGGGGCGATCCGCCAATCAACGACCCGCCAATAATCGACCGGCATGGATTGGCGGGAGCGCGACGGAAGTGTTGCGCGGAGGAGGCGAGGGCATGCGGAGACGGGACGCGACGTTCGTCCGTCGGGGCGCGACGGTTCCGTCGGCCCGAGCCGGAGGCCGAGCGCCGTGCGACCCACCCACTCCGTCCGCGGACGCCGCCTCGGTGTCGTCGCGTGCCGCCTCGGGCTCATCGGCGTCCTCGCGGGGTGCGGCGGGCCGGCGCCCGCGCCCGCGGCGCGCGCCGACAACCTCCTCGCGCTCGAGAACGAAGGGCTGTCGCACCTCGAGCGGTACGAGGAGAAGGAGACGCTCGCCGCCGTGGACCTCCTCGGCCGCGTCGTCGAACGCGCGCCGACGTGGCGCGACGCGCGCGTCAACTTTGCCCTGGCGCTCGCCGCGTCGCGCCGCGCGGACCTCCTCGTCCGCGCCGTCGAGGAGTACGCGCGCGTGCTCGCGGAGGACCCGACCAACCCGCACGCGCTCCTCGGCACCGCGCTCGTGCTGCGGTTCCAGGGCCGGCTCGAGGAGGGCCTCCCCTACCTGCGCCGCCTCCTCGAGGTGGACCCCGACGAACCGTCGGTCTACACGTGGCTCGGCGCGTTCGAGCTCGAGCGCGTCGAGGAGGACCACGCGGCCGCCGAGGGCTACCTCCGCCGCGCGCTCGCGCTCGCGCCGGACGACACCGTCGCGATGGCGGCCCTCGGCACCGTCCTGCAGCGCGACGGCCGCGGCGAGGGCGACGAGGCGAAGGCCCTCCTCGCGAAGGTGCGCGCCCTGACGGACGCCGAGGGCTTCGGCACCCCCGCGCTCACCAAACACCGCCGCCGCGGCGACAAGGAGTACGGCGAGTCGGGCCGGTACGGCCAGGCGATCCGCGATCTCGCCCCGCCCGCGGGCGCCGGCCTCGGCCTCGCCGGCGACGTCGGGCTCGTGGCCGTCGTCGGGGACGCGAGGCCCGCCCTCGCGTGCGGCGACGCCGACGGCGACGGCGACGACGACCTGTACGTGGGCGGGCCCACGGCCCCCGGACACCTCTACCGCAACGACGGCGGGCGTTTCACCGACGTCACCGACGCCGCCGGCCTCGGCGGCGCGGGCCCCGCGGCCGCCGCGTTGTTCGCCGACCTCGACGACGACGGCCGCCTCGACCTCGTCCTCTCGGGCGACGGCGTCGTCGCGTACCGCGGCGGCGAGGGCGGCCGCTTCGCGCCGGACCCCGCGGGCCCGCTCGCGACCGGCGCCGGCTGCGGCGCGCTCTGCGCCGCCGACCTCGACCACGACGGCGACGTGGACCTGCTCGTGGCGGGCGCGCGCCTGCGCTTCCTGCGCAACCGCCGCGACGGCCGGTTCGAGGACGTCACCGACGCGCGGGGCCTCGCGTGCGACGCGCCGCGCACGGCCTTCGCCGCGGACCTCGACGACGACGGCATCCTCGACGTCGTCGCCGTCGGCGCCGACGGTCGGCTCCGGACGTGGCGCAACGGACGCCTCGACCCGTTCGTCGACGACCCGCGGGCGACGGCGCTCGGGCCTTGCGTCGGCGCGACCGCGGCCGACCTCGACGCGGACGGCGCCCTCGACCTCGTGCTGGTGCGCCCCGACGGCGAGGTCGCGCTGGCCCGCGGCGTCGGTCGCGGGGCCTTCGCGGTCGTCGGCGACGTCCCCACCCGGCGCGTCGGGGCCCGCGCCGTCGCGGCGACCGACGTGGACGGCGACGGCCGTCTCGACTTGGTCGCGTTCGGCGCGACGACGACCGTGTTCCGCGCGGTCCGCGGCGGGCGGTTCGTGGTCGAGCCGATCGCGCTCCCGGCCGGCGACCGCGACGCGCTCGCGCTGCTCGACGCCGACGGCGACGGCGACGTGGACGCGGTCCTCGCGGGGCGCGGGGCGCCGCCGGCGTACCTGCGCAACGCCGCGCCCGTCGCCGGGCACGCGCTGCGGCTGCGGCTGCGCGGCGTGCCCGACCGCGTCGAGGGCCGCACGTGGACCAACGCGCGGGGCCTCGGGGCCGACGTCGAGGTGAAGGCGGGCGACCTGCTCGCGCGGCGCGCGGTGACGGCCGGCGCGGGTTTCCCGGGCCAGGCGAGCGACGTGCTCGTCGTGGGCCTCGGCGACGCCGCGCGGGCCGACTTCGTGCGCGTCCGGTGGCCCGACGGCGTGCTCCAGAGCGAACACGAGGTGCCGACGGGCCGCCTCCACGAGATCGTCGAGGTGAACCGCAAGATCGCCTCGTGCCCCGTGATCTTCGCGTGGGACGGCCAGACGTTCCGCTACGTCGCCGACTGCCTCGGCTCGGGCGGCCTCGGCTTCTACGCCGGCCCGCCGCTCGGCTACGCGCCCCCGGACCCGACGGAGGTGATCCGCCTGCCCTCCCTCGCCCCGCGCGACGGCCGGTTCGTCGTGCAGCTGCTCGAGAACCTCGAGGAGGTGTCGTACCTCGACGAGGCCCGCCTCCTCGTCGTCGACCATCCGGCCGACCTCGAGGTGTTCCCCGACGAGCGCTTCGCCGTCGCCGAGCCGATGCCGACGGACCGGCTCCACGCCGTCGCGACGCGCGTGTTCCCGCGCCTCGCCGTGGACGAGCGCGGGCGCGACGTCCTCGCGCGGCTCCTCGCCGACGACCGAGACACCGTGGACGGGTTCGAGAAGGACCCGCGGTTCCTCGGCCTCGCGCGCCCCCACCACGTCGAGCTCGACTTCGGCGACGCCCTGCCGGCCGTCGCCGCGGGGGAGCGGCTCGTGATGTGCCTCTCCGGCTGGATCGAGTACGGCTACAGCAAGACCGTGTACGCCGCGCAACAGGCCGGCCTCACGCAGGCGCCCCCGACGCTCGAGATCGAGGTCGGCGGCGCGTGGCGCCCGGTGGCGACGCTCGGCTACCCCGCCGGCACCCCGCGCACCATGACCTACGACGTCACGGGCCTCCTCGGGCCGACGCGCGGCCGCTGCCGGATCGCGACGAACCTCGAGGTCTACTGGGACCGCGTCTTCGTCGCGAAGGACGCGGCCGGCGACCGCCTGCGCGTGACGACGCTGCCCGTCGCCGCCGGCGACCTCCACGCCAAGGGCTACCCGCGCGAGTTCAGCCCCGACGGCAAGGCCCCGACGCTCTACGACTACAGCGTATGCGAGGCGTGGATCCCCTTCCGCACGCTCCCGGGCGACCACACGAGGTTCGGCGACGTCACGCCGCTCCTCGGGGCCGCCGACGACTGCTTCGTCGTCTTCGGCAAGGGCGAGGAGGTGACGCTCGGCTTCGACGCCGCGGCCCTGCCGCCGCTCCCCGCCGGCCACGCCCGCACCTTCCTCCTGCGCGTGGACGGCTACTGCAAGGACCGCGACCCCTACACCGGCGCGGGCGACGCGGTCGAGCCCCTGCCGTTCCACGGCATGAGCACCTACCCCTATCCCGCCACCGAGCGGTACCCGACGGACCCGCTCCACACCGAGTACCGCGCGCGCTGGAACACCCGCCGCATCCGTTAGGAGCCTCCCTGCTGCGCCCGGCGATCCTCTCGCCGCGGCGGGCACCCGTGGGGACGGGCCCGCGGGTCAGCGGTCCACGGTGCGTTTGCGGGCCGCGATCCGCGCGTCGTTGTCGGCGACGGTCGAGGGCGCGCCCGCCCCGGCCGGGTAGCCCGGCGCGCGGTAGACCGGATAGGCCTCGGGCCGCAGGTGCGCGAGCATCGCGTGCCCCGTGCGCCGACGACGCTCGGCCCGCAGCGCGTCGAGGTCGACGGGCCCGACGACGACCTTCTCGCCCGGGCCGGGGTCGGCCTGCGCGATCAACCGTCCGTCGAAGTCGACGAGCATGCTCCCGCCCGGCCACGAGAACGGCGGGTACGCGGCCGCGCTCGCGCCCTGGTTCGCCGCGACGACGTACGCCGTGTTCTCGAGGGCCCGCGCGCGGTTGACGACGGTCCACCAGTCCATGGGCGGCGTGGCCCCCCAGGGGTCCATGTAGGCCGACACGCGCAGGAGCACCTCCGCGCCCCCCGCCGCCAGCTGCCGCAGCACCTCCGGGAACAACCAGTCGTAGCAGATCGCGACGCCCAGCCGCCCGATCGGCGTCTCGACCACCGGGAACACCTCGTCGGCGTAGCCCGGCACGTCGAGGGGCGACGCGTGCACCTCCCACGGGATCCACGGGTTCACCTTGCGGTAGCGCGCGAGCAGGCCCTCGGGCCCGATCAGGCACGTCGTGTTGAACACCGCGCCGGGGTAACGGTCGTCGCGCTCGAGGAACGTCCCCGTCTGCACCCACACGCCGAGCGCCTTCGCGAGCCGCCCGTAGGCGTCGGTGTGCTCGTTCGGGATCGGCAGCGCCAGCCGTTCGAGGAGCTCCGGCGCCGTCGCGTAGACCGGCGCGGCGTGCGCGAACTCCGGGAACACCAGGAGCCGCACGTCGCCGAACGGCGCGTACCCCGCGACGGTCCGCTCGATGGTCGCGCGCATCGCGGCGGCGTTCCTCGCGATGCCCGCGCGGTCCGTCGGGTTCGGCAGGTCGGTCTGGCACGCGGCGGCGAGGTAACGCACGGGACCTCCTACCAGGACACGCAACGCATCGTGCCGAGCCCCCACGTCGGGGACCCGGCGGCCCGCGCACGCGCGGCGGCAACCGCGTCCCGCAGCGCGTCGCGCCGCGCGCGCGCGTCGCCCGCGGGCGTGGGCGCGGCCGCGACGACGTACACCACCGCGTGGTACGCCGCGACGGCGTCCGGGCCCGGCGCGCGCCCGAACCGCAGCGCGAACCCGGCGACGACGAGCGGCGGCGCAGCGGGCCTCGCGGTCCCGAACCCCCACCGCCCCTCCTCGTCCCCCGTCGCCACGCACCACGGGCTCCCCGTCCCCGCGACGCTCCGCGCGGGCGACGTCGACAACACGGGCACCCCCACCTTGCTCGCGAGCTGCACGACCTCGTGGGCCGTCGCCGCGTCGGGCGGCGCCACCACGACGTCGGCGCGGTCGGCCCGCGCGAGCGCGACCGTCACCGATCCCGCGCTGCCCCACGCCGCCGCGACGGCGCGCACGACCACGCGCGGCGCGACCCGCCCGCGCGCGTCGCCTCCTCGCACGCGAGCGTCGCGCCGTCCGCGAGGTCGCGTGCGACGGCCGGGTCGGCGGGTGCGACGATGCCCACGGTGAGGGGCGCCTCGCCCGCGGGCGAGACCGGGCGGAGGTCGCCCCCCGCCGACGCGAGGCCCGGTGCGCCGCAGGCCAGCAGCGCGCCGAGCACGACGAGGGGTCGCCGGAAGGTCACGGCGCGCCGTAGACGAACGCCCCGTCCTTGACGCGCACGATCGAGAGCGCGCGGACGTCGTTGTGGTTGACGTCGAAGCGCACGTCGCCCGCGACGCCCGCATAGGTGGCGGGTTCGAAGAGCGCCGCGCGCACGCGCACCCGGTTGAGCCCCGCGCGCCGCGTCGCCGCGACGAGGTAGGCCGCGCCGTCGTACGCGGTGGCCGCGTGGTGGTCGGGGGCGTACCCGAACCGCGCGGCGAACCGGTCGCGGAACGTCGTCCACGCCGCGTCGGTGCGCGTCGGGTCGAGCGGCGACGTGAGCGTGATCCCCTCGGCCGCGGCGCCCGCGGCCGCGAGGAAGTCGGCGTCGACGAGGCGGTCGGGGCCGTAGACCGGCACGGTCACGCCGGCCGCGCGCAGCGCCGCGAGCGCGCGGCCCGTCGCGGCGGGGCGGCCCCACATGACCACGGCGTCGGGCTTCACCTCCTGGATGCGCTCGACCTGCTTCTTGAACGTCGTGTCGTCGGGGCCGTACCGCACCTCGAGCGCCACGGGACGTCCGAGCCGTCGCGCCGCGTCGGCGAGCTCGCCGACGCCCTGGCGCGCGTAGCGGTCGGTGCCGCGGAAGAAGACGACCCGCTGGTGGTTCGCCTCGAGGAAGATCCTGCGCGCGAGCAGGTACGCGGCCTGGCGGTCGTCGGGGCGCAGGCGCACGAGCCACGGGATCATGTGCTCGGTGAGCGTCGGGTCGGTGCCGCCGGTGTTGACCATGGGCACGTTGAGCTTCAGGAGCACGCGCGTCATGACGTGGGAGTTCTGGTCGTCGAGCGCCCCAAGCACCGCGAGGCAGCCCCGGTGCGTCGTGAGCTCGACGAGCGCGTTGCCCGCCGCGCCCCACGTGTCGTTCTCGTCGGCGGGGAGGAGGCGGAACGGCACGCCGGGCCGCAGCCCGCCGGCGGCGTTCGCGTCCTCGATCGCGAGCGTGTAGCCGTCCACGATGCGGCGCCCGATCGGCGCGTCCACCCCCGAGAGCGGCGCGAGGACGCCGAACCGGACCTCGGTGACGTCCGCGGGCTCGGGGTCGTCGGCGCCGGGCCCGCGGTAGGTCGGCGGCGTGAGGAAGAAGCGGCTGGCGGGCGCGCCCGCGCCCTTGTGCGGCACGAGGGCGTCGGGGGTGCGGCCGTACGGCTCGGGCTCCGCCGGGTCGGGGATCGCGGGCGGCGTCGGGGCCGCGGCCGGGGGCGCGACCGGCGGCGCGTCCTCCGCGCGCGAGGCGGACGCGCCGGTCACGGCCAGGAGCACGGCCACGAGGCCGATCCGTGCCCGGGTACGCGAGGCCCGGTGCGCGTTCATCGCGGGGCCTCCGCCGCGCCGAGGACCGCGAACAGCTCGATCTCGATGAGGAGGTCGCTGCGGCAGAGCCGCGCCTGGATCCCCGTGGACGCCGGGAGCGGGTCGACCTGGAGGCACTGGAAGAAGAGCGTGCGGACGCGGTTGAAGTCGTCGTAGTCGCGCTCGATGTCGCGCAGGTAGCAGGAGGTGCGCACGACGTCGTGCCACGTCGCGCCCTCGCTCTCGAGCAGGCGCGTCAGGTTGCGGTAGGTCCGCCAGAGCTGCGCGCGGAAGTCGCCGACGCAGACGGTGACGCCGTGGTCGTCGATGCTCGCGGTGCCCGACAGCCAGAGGATCCGCTGGCCCGGCCGGAGGGTGACCTTGAGGCCGCGGCTGAACGACGACGGCAGCGCGTAGTGGTAGGCCTCGTTGAGCACGTCGTGCGACGTGATGAGCTGGCGCTCGACCTGCGGCGGGCGCTTGCCCACCTCGAGGATGCGGCCCTGCGCGTCGAGGAGGCCGAGGGCGGTCATCTCGGCGCGTTCGGCCGCCGAGAAGGCGGCGTCCACGTGGCCGATGACGCGGGGGGAGCGGGTGGTCGTGTCCATGGGGTCCTCGGGGGTGCTCGGGGGATCAGCGGCGGGGCGCCGCGGGGTCGGTGGGGAGCGAAGGGGCGGGGTCCGCGGTCGCGAACCCGTGGGAGAGGCCGTGGCCGGTGGCGAGCCAGACGTCGTCGGCGCCGGGCTGGACCCACACGACGTAGTTGTCGCCCGGCGCGGTCGCGAGCCGCGCCGTCGTGGGCGGGCCGCCGTCGACGCGCGTCGTGACGGTGCACGAGCCGTCGGCCTCGCGGCGGTAGGCCTGGCAGGTCGTGCCGTCGAAGACGCCGAGGCCCTGGTCGGTGCCGAGGAAGGCGGTGCGGCCGCGGGATGCGACGTGCTGGACGAAGTCGCCCGGCAGGCCCGTGTCCTTCGCGGTGTACGAGCGCCAGTTGCGGCCGTCGAAGCGCGCGATCCCGAAGTACGTGGACTGCCACAGGACGCCCGCGTCCCACGCGACGAACGACGACACCTCGTGGATCGGGCCGTCGTCGCGGTCGAGGTCGAGCTCGAGCTCGCCGTCCGGGTCGCGGTACTCGCGCCACTGGCCCGTCGCGGTCTCGCGTTCGATGACGCCCCCGCCCCACAGGCCGATCCACGTCCGGCCGGGGCCGATCGCGACGGCGTAGCACCACGGCTCGTGCATGATCGAGTTGCGGTGGTCCCACACGGCCCACGCGCCCGACGCGACGTCGAGCACGCTGGCGCCGCCCTGGGTCGCGAACCACACGCGCGGGCCGTCCACGACGACGTGGTAGACGATGTCGTTGATCAGCCCGCTGTTCAGCTGGTGGTAGACGCGCAGCCGGCCGCCCGACACGCGCGTCGCGCCGCGCACGGTGCCGACCCAGAGGTCGCCCGTCGCGGGGTCGCGCGCGAGCGACGTCACCACGTCGTGCGAGAGGCCCGACGCCTCGTCGTGGCGCGTCCACGTCGTCCCGCGCCGGATCGCGATCCCGCGGTCGGTGCCGACGACGAGCTCGCCGCCCGGCGCGGGGTCCGCGAGCACGCAGGTGACGTGGTCGCTCGGGAGCCCGTCCTTCGTCGTGAGCGTCTCGAACCGCGCGAACCGCGTCGCGACCTTCGGCGGCGCCGCCGGCACCGCCCACGGGTCCGGGGCCGCCGCGGCGGTCGCGGGCGGCGCGTCCGCGGGCGGCCCGTCGGCCGCCGCCGACGGACCCCGGCCGCGGCCCGCGAGCAGGCCCGCGGCCGCCGCGAGCAGGGGGACGATCGACAGGACGAGGCGTCGCGTGCGCACGGTCAGAGCCCTCGCAGGTACTCGATGAGGTCGTTCAGGTCGGCCTTCGACAGGTCCGTCACGACGCCGTGCTGGTCGAGGACGCCGGGCAGGGTCCAGATCTCCTCGAGCGTCGTCGCGCGCGCGTCGTGCAGGTAGGGCGCCTTCGTCGCGATCCCCGTCAGGTGCGGGATGTCGAACAGGCCCGTGCCGTCGCGCGGGCCCTTGGTGCCCACGTCGGCCTTCTGGCCCGTGGTCCCGTGCGGGAGCACGTGGCAGGTGACGCACCGGCCCGCGGGGGGGATCGGCTGCCCGTTCTTCCGCGCCGCGCGCTCGAAGATCCGCTGGCCGCGCTCGCGGGCCTTGCGGTCGACGTCGGCGACCTGCCCCGCGCCGGGCCGCGGGGGCGGCGGCGGCAGCGAGTGCAGCCAGCCGACCAGCGCGCGCAGCGACTCCTCGTCGAACACGTCGGCCCGCGACAGCACCATCGCGAACCGCGGGCCGCACTGCTTCTCGATGGTCGCGTTGCTGCCCGTCCACTTGAACGGCTCGGTGCCCGAGAGCCCGCGCAGGCTGCGGTTCAGCACGACGTCGCGCCCCACGCCGTCGACCTCGAAGTCGTAGGTGAGCCCGTCGGTGTGCGCGCCCGGGTGGCACGACCGGCACGCGAAGTGCCCCTGGAACGCCGCGCGCGCGTCGTGGAAGACCTGCTCGCCGCGCCGCAGCGCGTCCGGCGGGCTCGGGTCGAGCTCGATCCGCGCGACGACCGCGCCGTCGGCGTCGAGCACCGCCACCGCGTCCGCCAGCCGCTCCGTCGCGACGAACGACGCGCCGGCCCGCGCGAGCCCGCGCGGGTTGCTGCGCAGCGGGCGGCGGTCGCGGACGTACCGCAGCGCGAGCGAGAGCCGGCGCGGGGCCCCGGGCGCGCCCTCCGCCGTCGCGGCCACGAGCGCGTCCACGTCGACCACGGCGACCTCGTCGGTCCCCCCCGAGAGCACCAGGGCGCGGCGGCCGTCCTCCGTCAACGCGAGGCCCGCGGGGTCGGCGAAGCCGCGCTGGGGCTCCGTCAGCGGCAGCAGCGCGACCGCGCCCGTCGCGACCTCGACCGACGCGAGCACCCCCGCCATCACCCACGCGCGGTCCACCTGGAGGATCGGGACGAGGTTGCGCGCCTCGATGGTCGGCAGCAGCACGCGCGCGCCGTCCGCCGTGAACGCGAGCGCCTCCGTCATGTGGCACGACGGCAACGCCACGCGCCGCCGCACCGCGCCGGTCGCGCCGTCGAGGAGCGTGAGCTCCGACGACGGCGGGACGTCGGGCGGCCCGAGGTCGGACCGCCGCGCGACGACGGCCACCGTCGCGCCGTCCGGCGACCGCGCGACGGCGTACGGCTCGTGGCCCGCGGGCCGCCGCACGGCGGCCCCCGTCGCGAGGTCGATCACCGAGACGTCGTCGGACCCCGCGTTCGCGACGAACACCCGCGTGCCCGCCGCGTCGAAGACGACCCCGTGCGGCTCGGTGCCGGTCGCGTGCCGCCCCGTCACGGCGCCCGTCGCCGCGTCGGCGAGGACCACCTCGTGCCGGTCCTCGACGGTGACCGCGAGCCGCCGGCCGTCGGGCGACACCGCGACGCTGCCCGGCGTGCCGCCGGGCCGCACCTCGGCGACCACCTCGCGGTCGGCGAGGTCGAGCACGAGCACGCGGTGCTGCGGCGGGCACACGACGTAGGCCCGCCGCCCGTCGGGCGATGCCGCGAGGTCGAACGGCGTGGGACGCGAGGCCCGGCCCACCTCGACCGGCGCGTCCGGGCCGTGGCACCGCGCGCACTTCACGTCGACCGGGTCGCCCGGCGCCGCGAACTTCCGCGCGTGCGAGTGCGCCCACCCGCGCGCGAGGAACGCGCCCACGCCGGCGACGACGCCGACGGCCGCGAGGACGACCACGAGCCGACGACGACGGGTCATCGCCGCGCCTCCTCGCGGGGCGCCACGGCGTCGCGGGTGACCGCCATGGGCCGACGGTTCGGCGGCGACACGTCGCCGTCGTCGTGGCACCCGACGCACCCCCGCGTCTCCCGCGGGCGCACCCAGATCGGCGTCCGCGAGCGTTCGACGACCGCGCCGGTCGCGTCGAGCACGTCCACGAGCAGCGGCGCGTCCGGCGGCACCCGCACGAAGAACGACCCGTCGGCCTCGAGCGGCGCCTCGACGACCACGTCGCCCTCGACCCGCGGCGCCGCGCGGTCGTACCGCCGCACGCGCACGCGGGCCGCGGCCGCCGTGCGCGGGAACCGCGCGTCGAGGCCCAGGAGCTGGCCCCACGACGTCTTCGGGTCGACGAACGAGAGGTGGCCCTGCGGCCGCGGCGACGGCGCCAGCGTCGCGGCCGCCCACGCCGCGGTGCCCGCCGGCAACGCCGCCGCGACCGGCGTCGGCGGCGCCCCCCCGCCCTCGATCGTCCCGAGGCCACCCTCCCCCACCGCGAGGAACCCGTCGCCGCCCCGCGGCGTCACGACGCGCGCCCCGCGCGCCGCCGTCACCTCGCTCGCCGGGCCCGCGGGCCAGCGGCGATCGAGGGCCCACGCGCGCGTCGTCCCGTCCGCCGCCGTCGTGACGAACGCGACGCGCCCGTCCGCCGCGACGCGCGGCCGCCGCGGGGTCCCGACCCCGTCGCCGCCGTGGTACGCCGCGACCCCCGACCCGTCCGGGTGCACGGTGAACAAGGCGAACGCCCCCGCGTCGGCGTCGGTCGGCTGCCAGCCCACGAACACGACGCGGCCGTCGGGCAGCACCGCGGGGTCGACCTCGAGCCCCGCCCCGAACGTGATGCGCGTCGCCGGCGAGCCGTCGTCCGCCGCGACGAACAGCGCCCACGCGTGCCCCCACGCCGCGACCGGCGCGGGGCCGTCGACGACGCCCGCGAACACGAGCCGCCCGTCGGGCAACCACGCCGGCGCCCCGCGGTCCGACGGCGACGGCGCGACCTCGCGGCGCCCCGAGCCGTCCGGCGCGCACGTCCACACGGCCGCGGGCCCCCCCGCCTTCGCGCGGCCGACGAACGCGAGGCGCGTCCCCTCGGCATTGACGCTGCCCTCGCCCGCCGACGCGAGGCCCGCCGCGAGCTCGACCGGCGCCGCGCCGGGCGTCGCGACGTCGAGCCGCAGGAGCCGCGCGCCGTCCGGCAGGCCGACGCCGACGTCCGTCGGCGCCGCGCCGGGTGCGGGGCCCGCCGGCACCACCGTCACGACGAGCGGGGCCGGCGGCGGCGCCGGGACCGGCACGGGCCGGGCCTCGCGTGCCCCGCACCCGACCGCGCCCGCGAGCGCCGCGAGCAGCCCGGCGGCGCACGCGCCGCGACGCGACCACGCGCCCCCGCGCGCCGCGCACACCCGACGGTCGGCGGGCCTCGCGTCGTTCATCGGCTCGGGGCTCCCTGCTCGATGCGCCACACGCGGTCGGCCGCGAGGTCGGTGCGCGTCGTGACCGTGCCGTCGGCCCACGTCACCTCGAGCCGGTCCACCTTCGTCGCGCCGCCGAGGCCGAAGTGCTCGCGCGGGTCGTGTTGGCCGAGGTAGCCCGTCGCGAGCTGGTGCACGCGTTCGGTCCGGCGGCCGCCGGCCTCGACGACGACCCGCGCGCCCACCGCGTCGCGGCCCGCCGGCGCGCCGACGAGCGCGATCGTGACGCCGTGGTGCCCGGGCACGCCGGCGTTGCGCAGGAGCACGGGGCCCGCGCCGACGCGCGTGACGAGGAGGTCGAGGCGCCCGTCGTCGTCCACGTCGAGGGCGAGGGCCGCGCGACTCACGGTCTCGCGGCGGAAGTACGGCCCGCCGGCGTCGGCGAGGTCCTCGAACGTGCCGTCGCCCCGGTTGCGCAGGAGGAGGTCGGGGCGGCCGGTCGCGTAGTGGAGGTCGGCGCCGGCCGCGAAGACGTCCACCGCGCCGTCGTCGTCGAAGTCGGCGAGGACGGCGCCCCAGTGGGCCCAGGCCGACGCGTGCTGCGCGAACCCGGCCGCGCGGACCCGGTCCTGGAACTTCCCCCCGCCGAGGTTGCGGTAGAGCGAGCCGAACGCGCCGTCGGTCACGAGCAGGTCGGGGCGGCCGTCGCCGTCGACGTCGCCGACCGCGCCGGCCATCGACGACGTGGCCTCGCCGTGGAAGCCGAAGGCCGTGCCCGACGCGACGCCCGCCTCGCGGAAGGCGCCCTTCCCGTCGTTCAGGAAGAGGAAGTTGGCCGACGCGTCGTTCGCGACGTAGAGGTCGGGGTGCCCGTCGCCGTCGGCGTCGAGCACCGCGACGCCCATGGCGCGGCCGGGCGCGATGCGGTCGATGCCCGATACCGCGGTCGCGTCCTCGAACGTGCCGTCGCCGCGGTTGCGGTAGAAGGCGTCGGGCTGCGGCGCGAACGCGAGCGGGCCCGGGAAGCCGTCCGGCGCGTAGTGGAGGCGGTACTCCACGTCGAACGTGACGTAGTTGCCGACGTAGAGGTCGAGGTCGCCGTCGTGGTCCGCGTCGAGGAAGGCGGCGGCGACGGACGCCCGCGGGTCGCCGACGCCGGCCTTCGCCGTGACGTCCTCGAACCGGCCGTCGCCGAGGTTGCGGTAGAGGTGGTTGGGGCCGAGCCCGTACACGTAGAGGTCGGTGCGGCCGTCGCCGTCGACGTCGCCCGCGATCGCGCCGAACGCGAAGCCCGGGTCGCCGACGCCCGCCCGCGCGGTGACGTCCTCGAAGCGGCCGTCGCCGACGTTGCGGTACAGCGCGCTGCGCGCCGCGACGTCCGGCTTCGGCCCGGTGCTCACGTCGGGATGCCAGCCCTGGTCCACGAGGTAGACGTCGAGGCGGCCGTCGCCGTCGACGTCGAGGACGCAGCCGCCCGCGCCGACGGCCTCGACGAGGTTGTCGAGCTTCCCGTCGCCGACGTGGTGCACGAACGCGAGGCCGCTGCGGGCGGTGGCGTCGCGCAGCAGGCCGGTCGTGTCGCCGGCGGCGGTCGCCGTCGCGCCCGTCGGCGCGGGCGCGGGCTCGCCGCCGCACGCGGCGAGGAGCGCGAGCGCCGAGGCCACGCCGAGGGCGGCGGCACGGGCGCGGGCCGCGGTCACGCAGGCGCTCCCGCGGGCGCGGGGACGAACGTGCGCAGCCGCGCGACGACGTCGGCGAGGACCGAGGGGCGGATCGACTGGTGGCCGTCCGACAGCGCGTCCTCGGGCCGCGTGTGCTCGCCGAGCACCTCGACGAGCAGCCCGTGGGCGCCCGCGGCGACCGACGCGAAGCACACCGGCGGGACGAGCGAGGCCACGCCGGTCGCGTGGCTCGGGTCGACGACGACCGGCAGGAACGACATCTGCCGCACCGCCGGCACCACGTTGAGGTCGAGCGTGTTGCGGTTGTAGTCGGTGTGGGTGAACGTGCGGATGCCGCGCTCGCACAGGATGACGTCGAGGTTGCCCTCGACGGCGACGTACTCGGCGGCGCAGAGCCACTCGAGCAGCGTCGCGGCCCAGTGCCGCTTGAGGAGCACGGGCTTGCCCGCGCGCCCGACCTCGCGCAGCAGCGGGTAGTTCTGCATGTTGCGCGCGCCGATCTGGAACACGTCGGCCAGCTCGGCGACCATCGCGACGTCGCGCGGGTCGAGCACCTCGGTGACGACGGGGAGCCCGGTCGCGGCCCGCGCCTCCGCGAGAATCTCGAGCCCCGCGCGGCCGAGCCCCTGGAAGTCGTACGGGCTCGTGCGGGGCTTGAACGCGCCGCCGCGCAGCATCGTCGCGCCGGCGGCCTTCACCGCGTGCGCGAGCTCGAGGGTCTGCGCGCGCGACTCGACCGCGCACGGCCCCGCGATCACGACCGGGTCCGGCCCGCCGACGGCGACGTCCCCCACGGTGACGACGCGCGTGAGGAGGTTCCCCTCCCACGCCGGCTGCCCCGTCCGCACCACCAGGCGCACGGGCCGACCACGGCTCCGCGCTGCACCACCGACGGCAGGTTCGGCCACGACGGGCTCCCGGCGACGTCACGTCGCCGGTGACGCAACGCGAACGTGCGCGCGACATTCCCCGTGCGCGCCGACGCATCGTGATTGCATCGTTAGCGTTGCAACGGCGGGCTCATCGCGGCCCGCCGAGCCGGTCGCGCAGCGCCGCGAACCGGGCCCGCACCTCGGGGTCGGGCAGCGCGTCGGCCGCCTCCGCGAGGATCGCGGCGGCCAGCGCGCCGCGCCCGCCGTCGATCTGCGCGGCGACGAACCGCCCGAGCGCGGCCTCGGCGGGCTCGCCGCGCGCGATCGCGTCGCCGACGAGCGCGACGCCGCGGGTGACGGCCGCGCGGAACGGCGGCTCGCGGTGCGCGACGCGGTGCGCCTCCGCGGCGACGAACCACAGGTCCGGCGACCGGGTCTCGAACACGAGGGCCTGTTCGACGAACCGCAGCGCGTCCGCCGGCCGGTGGTCGTGCAGGCGCGCGAGGGCCAGCGCGTAGCGCACGAGCACGTGCTCGCGGTCGCCCCGCGCGAGGCGCACGAGGTCGTCGTCGAACTCGCGCGCGCGCGGGTCGCCGCGCAGCGCGAGCACCGTCGCGGCCTCCCCGCGGACCCGCGGCTCGGCGTCGTGCAGGAACGCCGCGACGTCGTCGCTCGAGGCCGTCGTCGCCGCCGCCCGCACCGCCGCCGCGCGGACGTCGGGCGACGGGTCCCGGACGTAGGCCGCGAGCGGCCGGCCCGCGCGCGCGCCCGTCGCGCGCACGTGGGCGTCGGGGTCGTCGGCGAGCGCCGCGAACGCGGCGGCGGCCTCCGGGTCGCCGCGCCGCAGCGCGGTGACCGCGGCGACCACGGCGTCGCGTCGCGCCGGCACGGGCCCCCACCACGCGGCGAACGCCGCGCGCAGCGCCGCGGGCTCGCGGTCGGCGTGGCACGCCGAGCACGCGTCGCGCGTGCCCGCGACGCCCGGCGCGGGCACGCCCACGTGGTGGTCGTGCTGCTGCCGGAGCAGCCCCGACAACAACGTCGGCAGGTGGCACGCCACACACGACCCGCCGCGCCCCGCGGGGTCGTGATGGCTGTGCGCCGCGCCCACGCGGTCCGCGTGGCACCCCGCGCACGTCGCGTCGACGTCGCCCCCGTGGCGCAGCGTCCTCCCGTGCGCGTCGTGGCACCCCGTGCACGTGAGCCCGCCCTCGAGGAAACACCGGCTCCGCACGAACGACGCCACCTGGTACGTCTGCCCGCCCGCGGTGCCGTCGGGGAACAGCGCCGCGTGGTCGCCGAGCCGCGCGAGCCCCGTCGCGGCCTCCGTCGGCCCGAGGTCGCCGTCGCTCGCGGGCCCGCCGTGGCACCGCCCGCACACCATCACCTGCCCGCGCGGCGTGAGGTCCTGCAGCCGCACGATCGTCCCCGGCCGGCCGGTCCGGTGCCCCTCCGCCGCGCCGTGGCACGCCTCGCAGTCGATCGCGAGGTCGCGCCACGAGGACACGAGGCGCCCCTCGACGGTGTCGAACCGCGCGTGCGCGCCGCTCGCGTGACACCCCGCGCAGTCCGCGTCGAACGACCGCGACCCCACGGCCGGCAACGGCCCGGTCACGAGCCCCGCGTCCCCTCCGGCGATCGCCGCGAGCACGTCCGTCACCGGCCGCCACCGCCGCTCCCGCAGGTCGAAGCACGTCGGGACGATCCGGTGGACGCCGTCCGCGTCCTTCCGCAGGTACGCCTGCATCCAGTGCGACCCGATCGCCGCGTCGGCGCCGCCCTCGGGCGTCGCGACCGCGACGGCGTGCCGCGCGTGCGGCGACCCGGCCCACGCGCTCGCCTCGTTCGCGTGGCACCCGCCGCACCGGACCCGCTCCGCGGCGGCGGCCCCCGCCCGCGGCGCCGGCGGCGGCGCCTCACCGCATGCCGACAGCGCCGCCGCGACGAGGAGGCCGACGGCGGGGAGCACGGCGCGACGCACGCGTCGTGGGAACGCAGCCGTCGCGTGCATCGTCCCCGAGCCGCGCCGCGCAACGTTCGTGTTGCACCGCGTGCGCGCGACGTAGCCCTTGCACGCGCACCACGCCCCTCCGCGCCGCGGACGCGAGGTCGATCGGCGAGGTCGGGAGCCTCGTCGAGGGCATGGGCCGCGAGGCCCGGCGGCCGCCGGGCCTCGCGGTCCCGAACCCCGACCGTCACCGCAACTGGGCGAGCCGTTGCGCCGCCTGCTGCTTCACGTCGCCGAAGCGTTCCTCCCACGTGCGCGAGAGGACGTGTTCGAGCGTCTTGCGCGCGCCCGCGGCGTCGCCGAGACGCGTCAGCGTGTCGGCGAGCGACAGCCAGCCCGTCGGGTCGTCGGGGCGGACGCGGACGACCTGGCGCCAGCGCTCGGCCGCGAGGTCGAGGCGGCCCGCCGACGCGCGGATCGCCGCGAGCATCCGGTGGCCCTCGGGCTCGCTCGGGGCGGCCTCGACGAGGTTGGTGCGCGCGCGTTCGCCGGCCACGGCGTCGCCCACGCGGTCGAACCGCGCCGCGAGGTCGGCGTAGGCCTGGAGGTTCCGCGGCGCGAGCCGCACGGAGGCGAACAGCGCGTCGAGCGCGCCCTTCGCGTCGCCGAGACGGTCGAGGGCCTGGACGAGGAGCCCGTGGGTCTCGCCGTCGAGGGGGTCGAGGTCGCGGGCGAGCCGCAGTTGCGCGACCGCGAGGTCGTTGCGGCCGCGGTCGGTCCAGACGGCCGCGAGCGCCTTGCGCAGCACCGGCGCGTCGGTGCCGGCGGCGGCGACCTCCGCGTCGTACCGGCCCTGCCACGCCTCGAGGTCGTTCGCGGCGGCAAGCACCGCGCGCAGCGCGTCGAGGGCCTCGCCCCGCTGGCGCTGGTCGTTCCCCCACGCGACCACGGCCGCCGTCGCGGCCTTCACCGCGGCGTCGGTCTCCCCGCGGGCCGAGCGTGCCCGCGCGAGCGTCCCGTACCACGCGGCGAGCTCGGGCTGCACGCCCGAGACCGACCCGCCGGCGTCGCGGCGCAGCTGCAGCGCCTCCTCGGTCCACAGGACCGCGAGGTCGGGGTGGCCCACCTCGAGCGCCTTCTTGCCGTACGCCGCGGCGAGGTCGTCGACCCAGAGCTTCTCGGCCTTCGCCGGCGCGACGCCGGCCTCGAGCAGCGCGCGGACGTCCGCCGCGCGGCGGAGCCCGTGCAGGACGTCGGCCGCGAGGAAGCGGTACGCGGCGTTCGTCGGCCGCTCGGCGACCAGGCGCTGCGCGTGGGGCCACGCGTCGGCGAAGCGGCCCGCGTCGCGCAGCCACGTCGTCAGCGTGTGGCGCACCGGCTCGGGGTCGCGACCCTGCGCGAGCACCATCTCGAGCGTCGCGATGGCCTCGGCGCGGTCCTCCAGCCCGTCGGCCAGGTATCGCGCGACCGACAGCGCCACCTCGGGGCGGCCGGCGTTCACCTCGGCCACCTTCTTCGCGACGGCGAGGAAGTCGCGGCGGTGCGCGGTCCAGAACGTCGTGTTGCGGACGTGGCAGAACGCGTTCGCGCCCTGCTGTCCGGCCGAGAGCTCCTCCTCGAGGTGCTTCAGCACGATCGGGAGCAGCCGGCGCTCGAGGTCGCGGGCGTCCGCCGCGACGCGCCGCCATTCGGCGAGGTTGCCCGAGAAGCGGTCCCAGACGCCCTGGTGGTTGCGGTGGCGCCACGGGAGGTCCCGGTCGTACGCGTCGAGCGCGAGCTCGAGGGCCGCGCGGGGCCCCGCGACGCGCTCGAGGTGCGCGAGGACGAGCTGCAGGAGGTCCATCGCGTCCTGCGGGACCCGCTCGGTCAGCGTCGCGAGCCGCGCGCGCGCGAACGCGAGGTACGCGGCGCCCGGGTCCGCCGACGGGGCGGACCTGGTCGCGGCCTCGGACAGCGCCGCGTGGGCCTGCGCCGCCTCGCCCAGGAGGTAGGCCGGGCCCTCGAGCAGGTACTGCTCGAGCTCGGCGGAACCCGCGCGGAAGAGCGCGACGCCGCCGCCCAGCGAGAGCGTGGCCCCGTTCGCGAGCGCCGCGCCGTAGAGCTGGAAGAGCCGCAGGCGCAGTTGCTCGCGGCGCATCGACCGCGTCTCCTTCGCGAGGTCGCCGCGCAGGCGGTCCTCGGCGACGCGGAAGCGCCCCATCGACTGCCACCAGCCGAGGAGGGTGCCGTAGTCGTCGAACGCGTCGGGCGGCAGCGTGCCGCCGACCTCGGCGCGGATCGCGTCGAGCGCCGCCGACAGCCGGTCCGCGGCCTCGTCGTGCCGACCGCGCGCCCACAGGACGTCCGCGATCGTGCGGTCGAGGGCCAGGCGCTCGTTGCGGTCGCCGTCGGAGCCGGCGCGGAGCGCGAGCAGCTGCCTCATCTGCTCCTCGGCGACGCCGGGGACGGACGGCTGCAGGGTCGCGAGGTGGCGGGCGAACAGGAGACGCTCGCCGGGGACGAGGCCGCCCTCGAACGCCGCGGTCAACGCGGACAGGGCCTTGCGTCCCTGCGCCGGGTCCGCCTTCGGGACGGCGGCCGCGCGCGCGTGGACGGCGGAGAGGACGAGCCGCAGCGCGCGACGGTCCACGTCGCGGGTCGCCTTCGCGAGCGCCGCGGCGAGGCGTTCGCCGAGCGCGTCGCACGTCGCCTCCTCGTGGATGTCGCCGACGATCGACGTCACCTGCTGGAGGTAGCGGTAGACCGCCTCGGGCGCGTGCCCCGTGACGCCGTCGGCGAGCGCCTCGAGGACGCGGAAGTCCTTCGTCGGCCGGTAGAGCTGCAGGGCGTTGCCGACGTAGTTGCCCGGGTCCTCGGCCTTGGTGAGCAGGAACCGCAGGACGCGCAGCATCTCGGGGTCGAGTTCGGCGGGCACGCCGCCGCCGCTCCGCGACACGCGCGCGGCCTCCTGCCAGAGGCGCTGCTGGAGCTGCCAGGCCTGCTCGGCCCCGAGGACGCGGTCGAGCGCCGCGTCGCGGCGGGCGTCCTCCTTCAGCACGAGGTACCAGCCCGCGAGCGAGCCCCACGCGGACGCGTCGAGGTCGCCGACGGTCGCGGCGGCTTCGAGCGTCGCGGCGGCGGCCTTCAGGTCGCCCTTCTCGGCTTGCACGCGGGCGAGCGCGACGCGCAGGTCCGTGTTCACGACGTCGGGGCGGATCCACGCGTTGAGCGCGGCCTCGAGCTCGTCCACGCGGTCGAGCGCGACGAGGAGCGCGAACACCTCGCGCCGGTCGTCGAGGAGGCGATCCTCCGCGACGATGCGCGCCCGGAAGAGCGCCAGCACGCGGTCGGCGAGCCCGGCCGGGGCCGTGCGCCGGGTGGCGACGTAGGCGAGCACGCCCGCGGCGCGGTCGGCGAGGTGCGCGTCGAGCGGCTCCACCGAACCGGCCGGGACGGCCTCGAGGACCTCACGCGCCTCGCCCTCGACCCGGGCGAGGTCGGCGAGGGTCTCGGCCGCGTAGCCGAGGCGCTCCACCTCGTACCAGGTGCGCAGCGGCGGCTGCGACGCGGCGACGGCGGTCGCGAGCCGTGCGGCGGTCTCGGCGCGGGCCTTCGCGAGCGCGGCCTTGCCCGCCTCGAGCGCGGCCGCGCGGGTGCGCGCGCGCTGGGCCTCCGGCGTGCCGAGCGCGGCGAGCCGCCGGCCCTCGTGCACCCAGGCGGACAGCGTACGGGCCGACGTGGCGGCCACGGCCGCGCGCTGCGCCGTCGCCGCGGCGTCCTTCGGCGCGGGGTCGAGCCGGGCCGCGGCGAGCGCGAACGCCTCGTCCTCGCGCGCGGCCTCCCAGGGGGCCGACGTCAACGCGTCGAGGAGCTCGGCCGCCGCGGCGAGCCTGTGGCCGGCGTCGGCCCGCTCGAACCGCTCCCGCAGGAACACGATCCGGGGCTCGGCGCGGCCGTCCGACGGCAGCAGGGTCAGCACGAGGCCCGCGATCGCGTCGCGCTCGACGTCGTCCGGCGCGGCACGCCACCGCGCCTTCAGGGCGTCCACGAGCGCGGTCTTCGCCGCCTCGTCGAGGCCCTCAACGGTCAGGTGCACCCAGTCCGCGAGCCGGGCGCGGGGGAGCGCCGCCGCGGCGCCGGGCGCGGTGAGCTCCTTGCGGAGCGTCGCGAGCACGCCGCGCGCCTCCTCGGTCTGGCGGAACCGCCAGTCGTGCAGGAGCTGCTGCGCCCAGCGACGCTCGACGCCGTCGGCGTGGGCCGATCGCAGCGCCAGCTCGGCGAGCGCGGCGCGCGTCGCGACCGGCACCGCCTGCGCCCAGAAGTTCCATCCCTGGCCGAGGGCGAACGACACCGCGGCCTCGCGGGCCGCGTCGACGGCCTCGTCGGGCTTCGCGGGGAACGGCGCGGCGAGCTGCGCCACGACGAAGCGGTCGGCGTCCGCGTCCTTGCCCGTCAGGTACTGCGTCGTGAGCCGGATCTGGTAGGCGACCGTGGCGCGCGGGTTGGCGGCCACCCACGCCTCGGCGGTGCGCGCGAGCTCCGGCAGGTCGCGCAGCTCCTGGAGCCAGCCCACGCGGTGCGACCGGAGCTGGTCGGCCTCGCCGAGCGTCCACGGCCCACCGTTGGCAAGGCGCGCCGTCACGGTCTCGAGCGCGCCGAGGAGGTCCTCGCGCTGGCGGAGCGCGTTCGCGTAGCCGAGCACCGCGTCGAGCGCGTCGGGTTCGGCGTCGTGGAGCGCCTTGCGCGCGGCGAGCTCGGCGAGGCCGTCGCCGGCCTCCCCGAGCGCGTCCGCGAGCTGGCGCGCCGCGGCCTTCGGCAGCAGGTCGGCGTACGGGCCGGGCCGCGCGAAGACCGGGAGGAGCGTGCGGACGACGCCGAGGTGCGCGGTCGCGCCCAGGGACCGGGCGTCGGCCATCAGGAGCTGCGCCCGCGCGACGTCGGCCGGGTCCGTCCCCGCGGCGACGGCCTTCGCCATGGCCTCGACGGCGGGCAGGAGCTCGGCGCCCCGACGGCTGCGGCCGAGGAGGGCGAGCCGCATCCAGTCCGCGCCGGGCTTGCCCGTCAGGAACGGCTCGACGTCGGCCCAGGCCTTCCAGAGGTCGTCGAAACGGCCGTAGGCGCCGTGCTCGAGCACGATCACCAGCCGATCGGCGAGGGTCGCCTTGCCGTCGTGGACCGCCTGCTTGGCGGCGAGGGCCGTCGGCTCGGCCGTCGCGAGGAAGACGCCGTCGGCCGTCGCCGCGACGGCGGCGTCGAACGCGGTCCTGTAGGCGGCCGCGTCCAGCTTCTCGACGACGAGCGTCTCGCGGGAGGTGCGCTGTCCCTCGGCGTCGAGCTGCTCGACGCGCGTCGCCCACCACGCCCCGGCCACCTCGACGAAGTCCGCGAACCTGCGCGACGAGGAGCCGCGGTCCGCGGTCCCCTCGGCGAGCTCGACGAGCACCTTCCGCTTCGTGTCGATCACGTACCGCGTGAGGTGGGGCGTCTCGGCGTCGGTCGCGAAGGTGAGCGTCAGGAGGTCGCCCTCGCGGGTGACCGTCGGGGGCTTGCCGTGCCGCGCGAGCGACCGGAGCACGCCGCCGAGCGAGAAGTCGCCGACGGGCAGCCACGCCCACCCGCGGTCCGCGTCGGCGGCCGCGCGCTTGCGGCCGAGGCGACGCGCGTCCGCGAGCACCGCGCGCTCCGTCTCGGACAGCCACGTCGTGAACGGCATCCCCTGCGACCCGTCGTACCGGGTGAGGAAGGTCCGCGCGGTCCCGATCGCGGTCGCTCGATCGCGACCCGCGACGGTGCCACGGAGCGGCTGGAGCGACTCGGTCGTCCGCGTCACGCGGAGCGCGCCGTCGAGCGCCGCCAGCGCCGGCCGGCGGTCGAGCGCCCGCACGGCCGCGACGGCCTCCGCGGGCCAGTCTTTCGGGTCCGTCTCGTCCTCCGGCGGCTTCGGCGGCGCGCCGAGACCCGGGAAGCCGAGCGCGGCCGCGTCGTACCGGGGCGCGCTCCGCCCGGCATCGCCGCGCGCGCCCGCGGGCTTGAAGTCGTACGCCCCGGTCCATGCGGCGGTCGACGCCTGCCCGAGCCCGCGACGGTTCCATGCGCCCGCCCTCCGGTCCATGACCCGGCGCGAGACGTCCTTCGCCTTGTCGAGGCGCTCCTCGGCGGGGGCGTCGGCGTCGGTCGCCTCCGGGCTCTCCCCGTCGTCCCCGGCCTCCGCGCCGTCGGACTCCGCCATCCCGGGGTCGTCGCCCGGGGGCGCGCCCGGCGCCATCATCGGCGCGGCGGCCGTGGGGGCAGGCATGGGCCCGGCGAAATCCGCGAGCTTCGCCTCGGAGCGGGCGGCGAGTCCATCCACCGTGCCGCTCCAGTCCTCCCCGCTCTTCGCCCCGGCCTCGCGAGACGCGAAGTGCAGCCGTCGGCCGGCGCTCCCCCCCGTCCCGAGGCCGTACTCCCGCGTGAACAGCCCGTCCGCCTCGAGCTCGACGCGACCCTCGGCGACCGGTGTCGGCACCTCTCGATCGCGCCGCAGGCCCGCGATGTCGCGGAGGATCTCGCGACGCAGGCCGAGCCGCCACCCCTTCGCCGCCGCCGTCTGCTGCCGCGCGATCTCGAGCGCCGCCTTGTCGCGGGCGTCCGCGAAGAAGCGCTCCGCGTCGCGCATCTTCACCGTGCGCTCGACTCCGTACGTGGCGCGGTCCTCGTCGTTCTCGAGCACGAGGAACGACGTGTACGGCGTCATGATCTGGTACTCGCGCGAGAAGGCGACGACCTCGTCCTTCACCGCGGGCGACCGCCCCTGCGCCAGGAGCACGTCGAGGTGCCGCCGGGCCCACAGCCGCGGCAGGAACGAGTTGCCCTCGTCCGCCGCCGGCACCGCCAACGGCGACGTGAACCGCACCGGCTGCCCCGCCACGGTCCCCGTCACCACCACCGTCGCCGTCGACGCCGTCGCGCCCGGCAGGAACCGCCCGAGCACCACCTGCTGCGTGCCGAGCGGCGCGTTCGGCAGCGTCTCGGGATACACCCTCGCCGTCGGCACGCCCTGGATCTCGACCTTGGCCCCGCGCAGGCCGGGCCGCGCGACCTCGCCGAGCAGCGCCTTCGCCGCCCCCGCCGGCGCGCCCTCGGCCCGCCGCACCGACCCGCCGCCGACCGACGCCAGCGCGTCGAGCACGACCGTCTCGTACGACGCCGACGTCGTCACCGCGTGGAACGTCGCCCCGGTGCCCGCCGCCGCGCGCTTCAGCCGGTCCGCGGTCGCCACCGCGTCCGCGTCGCCCGACGTCGGCACGCCGTCGCCCACGTACACCACCTGCGTCCCCGCGGCGACCTTCCCGATCAACGCGGCGAACGCGCGGTCGAGGTCGGTCCAGCCGAGCGAGTACCGCGCGTCGAGCGCCGCGAGCGCCTTCTCCGCCGCGGCCGGCGACGCCGGCGTCGGCGCCTCGACCACCCACACCGGCTCCACGTCGCACGCCATGAGGCGGAAGCGGTCCTTCTCCGACAGCTGCGCGAGCATCGCCGCGAGGAACGCCGACTGCGCCGCGCGGGCCGCCGGGTCCATCGAGCCCGACGTGTCCGCCACGAACACGAGGTCGAGCGGCGCGCCGTCGGGCACGAGGTCGCGTTGCCAGCCCGACGCCGCCGGGTCCGGCGGCGCGACGAGCAGCATGAAGAACCCGTCCTCGCCCCGCCGGTGCGACAGCGCCGCGACGCCGGGCCCGCGGCCCACGGTCACCGCCAGCTCGAAGTCGCGCTCCGGCACGTACTGCTGGGCGCCGAACTCCGCGACCGCCTCGTGCTCCGTCTTGCGCACCACGACCGGGTGCGTCGCGCTCGAGACGTCCGCGATCGTCGCCGCCGAGGTCACGTTCACCGCCATCGACAGCTCGCGCAGCGGGTTGGCCCGCAGGAGCTCGCTGCGGAGTGCGTACCGATAGCGATACGTCTCGCCCTCGAGCGGCAGCACCTGCGTGTACCGGATGCGGATCCGCTTCTCGCTGTGCGGGAAGATCGGGAACACCCGCGCCTTGAACAGGTTCCCGCCCTCCCACTCGAGCAGCCCCGGGTCCCTCTTGCGCCGCAGGATGTCCTCGTAGATCGCGCGCGCCCGCTCCTTCTCGACGAGGTCGGCCTCGACGAGCTCGTCGCCGATCCACATGCCGAACCCGCTGATCGAGGCGTCCGCCGGCAGCGGGAACGAGAACGTCCCCTCGAGCGTGCCGTCCGTCGCGTTGACGAACGACTCCTCGACGGTCGTGCGCGCGATCTGGTCGCGGATCTCGACGGTCACCTTGTGGTAGCCGACCGACAACGCGACGTTCTTCCCGTCCACGTTCGCGAGCAGCGACCCCATCCACTCTTCACTCGTGGAAGACCGGTAGCCCGTCAGCCACTTCGGCTCCGCCGCCAGCTCCGTCGTCGTGGTGTCCGTCGCGCGCAGCCACGCGGTCGCCGCCACGTCCTTCGTGAACCCGCCGGTCCCCGTCACCTTCGCCGCCGCCGCGCCGGCCTTCACCTCGAGCTCGCCGCGCATCACGCGCAGCCCGCCCTCGTTCGGCAGCTCGAGCATCGCGCCCGGCCCGACCACGAGCCGCGCGCCGTCCTTCGTCCGCACCTCGAGCGCGTTCGCGCCCCGCGCCTCCGTCCGCACGACGTCGCCGGGGAACAGCAGCGCGCGCTCGTCGAGCGGCGTCCACCGCTCGCGCCCCACGGGCCGCACGAGCGCCACGCCCTGCATCGCGGTCACGAGCCCCGCCCGCCCGTCGTCCTTCAGCGTCCCCGCGACCCCGGGCCTCGGCGCCACGAGCCCCAGCGCCATCGCGGCCAACACGAACGGGACGGTACGACGCATGGGACCTCCTCGACTCCGGGTGCGCGCGCCCCGGGTCCCCATTGGACACCTCCGACCGCCCCGGGTTCAGCCGGGGGCGGCCCGCCCGCGGCCGGGGGTGCCGGCCGCCGGGCCTCGCGGTCCCCCGCCCCGACCTCCCGCCTCCGCTGCGTCTCCACCCCGCTCGGTCGCCTCTCCTCTCTCTCTCCGTGCGACGCCCGCGAGCGCCCGTCCCGGGGGCGCCCCCGCGCGGGCCTCGCGGTCCACCCCCCTGACGTATCTTCCTGCCCGTCGCCCCCCGGAGCCCGGATGCCCCCCGTCCCCCCGCGTCGTCCGCGGACCGGTCCGCCGGCCCGCCTCGGTCAGACGCTGGCCGCGATCGGGTGCGTGCTCGCGAGCCACCTCGCTCCCGCGGCGGCCGAGGATCCGCCGACGCGAGGCCCGGTGGCCGTCCGTCCCCCGCCCGCGCCGGGCGGCTCGCCGACGGTGGTCCTCGACGGGGTCGAGGTCGCGACGACGGTGCGGCCGCTCGGCGACGCGGACGGCCCCGCGCCCGACGACCTCGTGCGGGTCGGCGCGTTCTGGGTGCGGCGCGAGGCGTCGCGGCTCGTGTTCCGGTCGGCGCCCGGGCGGCTGTTCCGCGTCGGCGACGACGGCCGCGAGCGGTTGGTCGGCGTCACGGTGGTCGGCACGCCGGTCGGCGAGGCGATCGCGGGCGGCGTGCGGATCGGCGAGCACGTGCGGTACGGCCTCGCGCCCGAGGCCGACACGTTCGGCGCCGTGCCCGACGCCGGCCTCGCCGACGTCGCGTGCGTCCGCGTCGTGCGGCCGACGGAGGCGCAGGTCGCGCGGCTCGCGCGGCTCGACCTAGCGCGCGTCGTGTTCGTGGACGCGGGCGCCGCCGACGACCCGGTGCCGACCCTGCCCGAGGGCGTCGAGCACGTCGTCCTCGGCGACGGCCTCGAGGGGAAGGGCCCGCGCGAGCTCGCCGGGCTCGAGGCCCACCCGCGGCTCGTGTCGCTCGCGCTCGGCGCGCGCGCCGACGCCCCCACCGACCTGCACCCGCTGCGCGGCCTCGTGGCGCTGCGGTCGCTCGACCTCGGCGGCCGCGACGTCGCGCACCTGCGCGCGCTCGCGCGGCTGACGGCCCTGCGCACGCTCGACGCGGCGGGCTGCCTGGTGGTCGACGACCTCCGGCCGCTCGCGGGGCTCGCCGCGCTCCACACCCTCGACGTCTCCTTCACCGCGGTCGACGACCTCGGGCCGCTCGCGCGGCTGCCGGCCCTGCGCACGCTGACCGCGGTCTCGACGCGCGCGACGTCGCTGCCGACCGAGGGCTTCGAGGCGCTGCGGACGCTGCGCCTCCTCGGGACCGACGTGCCCCGCGCGGCCGTCGCGGCGTTCGCGGCGCGCCGGCCCGCGTGTCTCGTGGCGGCCGACGCGCGGACCACGCTGCTCCCCGCGCTCGCGGGCGCGACGCGCGTGCGCGTGCGCACGGGCGGGACGTGCCACCGCGTCGCGGCGCAGGAGCGGACGCTGGCCGACGTCCGCGACCCGGCGGCCGTCGCGGCGTTCGTGGCGGCGCTGCGGTTCACGACGCCGGAGTTCGCCGACGACGCGACCAGCTGCGGCTCGCCCACGGTCGAGGTCTTCGCGGGCGAACGGTTCGTCGCGTCGCTCGGCCTGCACGGCGGCGCGCTGCTGCGGTGGGCCGGCGGCGGCTGGCCCGGCGACGCGCGCCTCGCCGACGACGCGCAGGAGGCGCTCGCGGCCTGGGCCGCGGCGCACGGCGTCGGCGGGCCCCGCGCCGAGGTCGCCGCGCGGCGACGGGCCGCGGCGGCCGAGGCCCACCGCGTCCGGCGGGTCCGCGAGCTGCTGCCGCCCGACGGCGACGCGGGCCTCGCGTCCCTCGCGGACGACCGCGCGGCCCTGACCGACGCCGTGCTGCCGCCGACGCTGCCGCTCGCGACGCGACTCGAGCGCGCGTGGCGGCTCCTCGGGGCCGGCTCGTCGCTCGAGAGCCCCGTCCCCGACGTCGTGACCGCATGGCTCGCGACCGTCGCGCGGGCCGACCTCGAGGCCTCGGCCGCCGCCGCGACGAAGGACCCCGAACAACGGCTCGGGCTCACGCGCTGGCTCCTCGACGTCCCGCGGGCCCGCGCCGCCCTCTCGCCCGAGGCGCTCGACCGGCTCTTGCCGGCGTGGCTCGACGCGCTGCTCGCCGACCCGGTCCCCGAGGTCGTGGCGGACGGCGTCGCGCTCGGCGCGGTGCTCGGCCGGCGTGTCACGCACGCCCGCCTGCTGCGCCACCTCGAGGCCCGCGCACCCGTGCTCGCGGCGCCGGACGCGGCCGACCCGTTCCTCGTGGCCGAGGCGGACCGCCTCGTGGACGCGCTCGCCGACCGCGGCGACGACGCGACCGCCGCCCGGGTGCGCGCGCTCTCGTCCGCGTGGCCGCCGGCGACCGCGGCGCGCGTCGAGGCGATCCTCGCGCGCGCCGCGCGCGAGCGTGCCGCCGTGCCCGCGCCGCGCCTCGACGCGCTCTTCCTCGAGGCCACCGCGGGCGGCGAGCCGGGCGCGTTGCTCGCGGCCCACGTCCCCGAGGCGACGGCGCGCGCGCGGCTCGCCTTCCGTCTCCTCGCCTTCGCCGGCGACGTGCCCGAGCCGAGCGCCGCGGGGCGCGCCGCGCGCGAGGCCCTCGAGGCCGACGCCGCCGCGCACCTCGCGATCGCCGCGTCGGTCCCCGACGGCGATGCGGAGGCCGGCGACGTCGTCATCGGCGCGGGCCTGTTCCTGATCGCGTGGGGCGGCGCCCGCGACGTACTCCCCGCGACCCGCGACGCGGTCCTCGCGCGCGCCGGCCCGCGCCTCCTCGCGCAGGGCGACGAGGCGCGCCGCGCCGACGTCGTGGCGCGGATCGCGCGCATCGAGGGCGACGCCGCGACGGCGATCCTGCGCCGTGTCCTCGCGGGGACGCGCTTCACGGCGACCGGCGCGCCCCGGCCCGCCGACGGCCCGGACGGCCCCGACGGAGTCGAGGGGCCGATCGCGCGGTTCGCGGCCGCCTACGCGCTCCTCGACCGCGGCGACGTCGCGAGCCACGCGGCGATCCGGGCGCTGGCGCCGTCCCTCGCCCCGCCCGAACGGGCCTGGATCGAGCGCAAGCTCGCCGCCCCCACCCCGAGCCGATAGGCCCGCGGCGGGCGCCCGACGGCGGACGTGCCGCGCACGGACCCGCCATCGGGTACGCTCGGGCCTCCCCTGGAGCGACGGCGCGACGTGTCGGACCCCGAAGGCCCTCCCCCCGAGCCCGCGAGCGAACCGCCCGCGGCCCCTGCGGGCGGCGAGGGGCCCACGGCCCTCGTGCCGGCCGCCGAGCCCGGCGGCGGGACGGGCCTCGCGTTGGCGGTCGGGATGCCGTGTCCCGGGTGCGGGGCCCCGCTCGCGCCGCGGGTCTACTTCTGCGTCGTCTGCGCGCGTCCCTGGCGGGACGAGCGCGACGTGCTGCCCGCGCTGCGGCCCGCGCCGCCGACCGACGGCGAGCTCCTGCGGAAGAAGGTCCCGCAGGTGTGGACGCTGTTCTGGACGTACGTCGTGGTCGTGCTCGGGGGCACGGCGGTGGTCATCGCGACGGCGGGCCGCGAGCACCTCGGGGCGAGCATGGTCGTGCTCGACGTGCTCCTGCTGCTGGTGACCGCGGTGTTCTCCGTGACCTACGGCGCCACGCTCAAGCCGGCCCTGACGCGGACCGGGTTCGCGTCGCCCTGGGGCTGGGCCGCGGTCGGCGCGGTCGTGCCGCTGCTCCTGGTCAACTACGGGTACGCGCGCCTCCTCGAGGCGCTGGGCGCCCCGAGCGGCGACCCGTTCGAGGTGTTCAGCGACGCCGGGATGTCGCACGCGGCGGTCGTGTTCCTGGTGGCGGTGTTCCCGGCGGTGTCGGAGGAGCTGGCGTTCCGGGGCCTGATCCTCCCCTGGATGCACGCGGCGGTCGGCGAGAAGAAGGCGATCGTCTACTCGGCGGCGCTCTTTGCGGCCCTGCACCTCAGCCTCCTGCACCTGCCCTACCTGTTCGCCGTCGGGTGGGTCCTCGGGCTGGCCCGGGTCCGCTCGCGGAGCCTGTACCCCCCGATGATCCTCCACTTCCTCCACAACCTCGGGGTGGTTGAGTTCTTCACGCGCTGACGGGTATCATGGCCGCCCTCGGCACCGGTCGGTGACGTCGCGGACCGTGGCAACGGAAGGGCACGGCGCGGCAACCGGCGCAGGGGACGGCCCCGTCCTTGGGGCAAGGGAGGTTCGGAGAGCGTGGCGATCTACCTGCTGATTGCACTGATCGGCGCCGGGGTCTGCGGCTCCATCGCTTCGGCCAAGGGGCGGAACCCGATCGGATGGGGCGTGATCGGGTTCCTCGCGCCGTTGCTCGGGCTGATCCTGATCCTCGTGATGTCCGACCTCAAGGCGGAGCGCCGCCGCGTCGAGGAGCTCGGCGCCGAGCGGCGGCGGCTCAAGGAGCAGCTCCGCCAGGAGAAGCTCAAGAGCGAGTCGTTCCGCCGGTACGCGACCGAGCGCATCGACACGCACGATCGCGTCCTCGGCGTCGACACGAAGCGCTCGCCGACGCTGGGCGCCGGCGCGCCGCCGCCGGTCCCGGGCCTCCCGCGCGCGGACCTGCCGGACACCGACGTCGACCGGGGCTGGTACTACGAGCGCGGCGGCCAGCAGAACGGGCCGGTGCCGCGCCCGCAGCTCGAGGCGCTGCTGGCCTCCGGCGAGCTCGGCCCGAAGACGCTCGTGTGGACCGAGTCGATGGAGGAGTGGACCCCGGCGCAGGACGTGCCCGACCTCGGCGGCACGGGCCGCTCGTGACCACCGACGGCGCACCGGAGGCGGCCGGCCACCTGGAGGGCACCTTCGTCGTCGAAGGGCTCGTCGAGGGCCGCCTCGGCCGCCCCGAGACCGCGGAGCGCGTCCGCGCCTGGGCGGCCGAGCAGGCCGCCTCGGCGCTCCACTTCGCGCTCGAGGTCGACGGCGCGACGTTCAGCCTGCTGCCCTCGCCCGAGCCGGTGCGCGCCGCCGCCCTGCGCCCCGACCCCGGCGTACGCCTCGAGGAGGCGCTGCGCGCCCTCGTCGCGACGTTGCCCACCGACGTGCGCGGCGAGACGTACTCGACGCTCCACAGCGTCGAGGTCCGCCCGGGCCAGCTGGTGCGGAACGTGTACGCCGTCACGCCGGCGGGCGACGTGCGGCGCGAGGAGCGCATCGTCGCCGCGACGACGCGGCCGCCGGCGGGGCCGCCCTCGACGCGCACGCTCGTGATGGGCGCGCTCGCGGGACTCGGCGCCCTGGCCGTGCTCTTCGCGATCTCGTCGATCTTCGTGGACTGGGGCGCCACGCTCCGCGGGTTCTGGCACCAGGTGTCGCCGCTGTCCCCGGACGACGTGAAGGTCGACGCGGCGGCGTTCGACGGCCACTTCAAGGTCACGAAGCACGCGGTCGGCGCCGAGAGCCGTTCCGTGGTCCTCACGCTCGCGCGCGGCCCGAAGTTCCCCGCGAGCCTCGACGCCGCGCCGCCCGCCCCCGCGACGTGGCGCGAGGGCCTCGCCGCGGACGCGGTCGCGCTCGGTCGCGTGCACGCCGAGGTCTACGACGCGCAGGGCGCGTGGATCGGCTCGGCGGAGGTCCGCATCGCGGGCCTGCGCGAGAAGGAGACGGTCGAGGTGTCGGTGCCGGTCACGCGCGAGCCCCGGCCCGCGCGCGTCGTGCTCGTCCCCTGACGCGGCCACGCGACCGTCCACGACCGCGAGGCCCGGTCCGCGCCGCGAACGGCCGGCGGGCCTCGCGGTCGCGGGCGGGGATCGCCGCCCGGCGCGCTCTTGACCGAAGATTCGCATCGCGCCGACGGGGGGACCACACGCCGCGAGGAGGATCCCGGGCGTCCGAGCCCCCCACCGGAGATCCTCCCGATGCACCTGCCCCGTTCCCGCCCCCGCGCGTACGCGCTGACGGCCGTCGCCGTCCTCGCGGGCGCCGCGCTCGCCGTGGCCGCCACCGGTCCGTCGAGCACCGAGTCCCCCTACCTGGTGCCCGTCGCGCCGGGCGTGTCGTTCACGTCGATCCTGACCGTCGGCGACACCGTCAACACGCGGCCCGACGGGACCCCCTACCGCATGGTGGGCATCCCGGACGGCCTCGGAGCGTTCGAGGACGAGTGCGACGGCACGTTCACCGTGCTCATGCACCACGAGCTCGGCGACACCGCGGGCATCGCGCGTCGGCACGGCGCGAAGGGCGCGTTCGTGTCGAAGTGGACCGTCGACAAGGACACGCTCGAGGTGCTGCACGGCGAGGACCTGATCCAGCGGGTGGCGCGGTGGACGCCGGCCGGGTGGGACACGAGCCTGCCGGTCGCGTTCAACCGGCTGTGCTCGGCGGACCTGCCGGAGCGTTCGGCGTTCTGGAACCAGCGCACGAAGCGCGGCTACAAGGGCCGGCTGTTCATGAACGGCGAGGAGCGCGGCGCCGAGGGCCTGGCGTATGCCCACGCGATGGACGGGACGAGCTATCAGCTGCCGTGGCTCGGTCGCTTCAGCTGGGAGAACTGCGTCGCGAACCCGGCCACCGGCGACCGCACGGTCGTCGTCGGGACGGACGACGACGGCGCCGGCCAGCTCTACGTCTACGTCGGGACGAAGAACAAGACGGGCGCGACGCCGGTGGACCTCGCGGGCCTCACGAACGGCGTGCTCTACGGCGTCAAGGTGACCGGCTTCCCGGCGGAGCTGCCGGTGACGGGGATCCCGACCGGGACCGCGTTCACGGCGTACGCGCTGGGCGACGTCTCGGGGACGACGGGCGCGGTGCTCCAGACGACGAGCCGCGCGGCGGGCGTGACCGAGTTCAACCGGCCGGAGGACGCCTGCTGGGACCCGCGCAACCCGGACGACCTGTACTTCGTCACGACCGCGAGCTTCACCGGCAGCAGCCGGCTGTGGCGCCTGTCGTTCGTGGACGCGGCGCACCCGGAGCTCGGCGGGACGCTGTCGATGCTGCTCGACGGGACCGAGGGGCAGCGGATGCTCGACAACCTGACCATGAACCGGAAGGGCGAGCTGATCCTGCAGGAGGACCCGGGTGGCCAGGAGCACCTCGCGAAGGTGTGGCGCTACGACGTCGCGACCGACACGCTGACGCTCCTCGCGCAGCACGACCCGGTGCGCTTCACCACCGGCGGCGCCGACTTCCGCACGATCGACGAGGAGTCGTCGGGCGTGATCGACGTCTCGGACATCCTCGGCAAGGGGACGTACCTCCTCGACGTGCAGGCGCACTACGCGAAACCCGACGCGGAGCTGGTCCAGGGCGGGCAGCTGCTGCTGATGCGGATCGAGAAGCCGCGCAAGGCCCACGACCGCGACGACGGCTGCGACCGGGACGACGATCGGCGCGACGACGACCGCCGCGACCGCTGCGACGACTGACGGTCGCCACGCGACTCGCACCCCCGCGGGGGGCGTCCCGTCCGGGGCGCCCCCCGCTTTCGTGGGCCTCGCTCTCCGGCGGAAACCGCACGTCCCTGCCCGGGCTTGGTCGGAGGCTTGCACCGTCGCGGCACGTCGCGCAGGGTAGGTGCATGGCGAGAATGGTGCCCAGCCCGATGCGGCCGACGGAGAGCCGAGCCGAGGAGTACCTGTACATCAAGCTCGAGAAGGAGCTGCCCGACGACGTCGTGGTGGTCCACGGCGCGCGCTGGGTCGGCGAGCGCCACGGTCGTCGCGGCGAGGACGGCGAGGCCGACTTCGTCATCCTCGACCCGCGCGCGGGCGTGCTGGTGCTCGAGGCGAAGGCGGGCGAGATCGGCCGCGACGGCCCCACCGGCCGGTGGTGGCAGGGCCGCGACGCCCACGAGATCCCCGACCCGATGAAGCAGGCCGAGGACAGCAAACACGCGCTGCGCGTGCTGTTCGCCCGCATGCCGGGGATCGCCGCGCGCAACGTCCACGTCGTGCACGGCGTCGCGTTCCCGTTCGCGACGGTGCCGCCGGAGGGGCTCGGCCCCGACGTGCCGCGGACGCGCGTGCTCGACGCGAACGCGCTCCACGACCTCCCCGGCTTCGTGCGCGGCGCGCTCGCCTCCGCCGACCCGCGCCGCCCCGGGCTGCCCCCCTTGGGCGACGACGGCGTGGCGCGCATCGCGGAGGCGCTCGCGCCGCGACGCGCGGTACGCGCCCACCTCGGCGCGCTCGCGGGCGCGGTGGAGCAGCGCGTCGTGGACCTGACCGAGGAGCAGTACGCCGCGCTCGACTGGCTCGCGCGGATCCCCCGCGGCTGGGTCCGCGGCGGGCCCGGCACCGGCAAGACGCTGCTCGCGACCGAGCTCGCGCGCCGCTTCGCCGCGCAGGGCCTCGACGTGCTGCTCGTGTGCTTCAACGGCCCGCTCGCCGGGTTCCTCGGCGACGCGACGGCGTCCGCGCCGGGCATCACGACGAGCACCTTCCACGACCTGTGCCGCCGTCGCGCGCGCGAGGCCGGCTTCGACGCCGAGGTCGAGGCGGCGCACCAAGCGGCCGACGGCTACGACCGCGGCCTGCCCGAGCTGCTCCTGTCCGCCGCGGAGCGCCTCGACGCGCGCCACGACGTGATCGTCGTGGACGAGGCGCAGGACTTCCAGGCGCACTGGTGGGTCGCCCTCGAGGCCTGGCTGGCCGCCGGTCGCGGCGGCCGGCTCTACGCGTTCTGCGACGAGGCCCAGGACCTCCACGGCCGCGGCGGACCGCCGCCCGCCGACGACCTCGGCCTCCTCGGCCCCTTCCCGGTCTCGCGGAACTGCCGCAACACCGACGAGGTCTGCGCCGTGGTGACCTCGCTCGCGCCGGGCCCGGACGAGCTGCGCCCGAGCGGGATCGCGGCCGACCGCCGGCCCCGCCTGCACTGGGTGAACGGCCTCGACGACGTCGTGGCGGCGACGGGTCGGATCGTGGACACGCTGCTCGCCCACCGCCTCGCCCCCGCGGACATCGTCGTGCTGACGCCGCGGTCGCAGAAGACCAGCGTGCTCGGGTCCGTCGCGGCGCTCGGCCGCGCGCCCGTCGGCTGGCGCACCCGTCCGACCCGCGACCACGTGCTGATCGACACGATCCATCGTTTCAAGGGGCTCGAGGCGAAGGCCGTCGTCGTGACCGAGCTCGCGCTCGACGACGGCGCCGACGCGCGCCGCCTCCTCCGCGTGGGCTTCTCGCGCGCCCAGACCGTCCTCGAGGTCGTGGCGACCCGTTCCTCCCACGCGACGCTCGCGCCGGCGCTGCCCGCCTTCGAGCAGGTCTGACGCGCCGAGCCCGATCGCCCCTCGGACGCGGTCAGGCTCCCGGGACCGCGAGGCCCGGCCGCCGCCGGTCCCACCGTCGCGCGTCAGCCGTCGAACCGAAGCGAGCCCGTCTGGGCGGATGTGACGGCCCTGGGCGTCCGCGACGCCGCGAACGTCTACGCGTACACGAGGGGACCCGGGGGCGGCTCGTCGAACGTCGCGCGGCCGAAGCCGAGGATCGGCCAAAAGATCGCGGGAAGGACGACGAGCCCGATGCCGAACCCGGCGTTCTTCCCGAAGCGTCGGGCCACGTCGATCCCGAGCGTCAGCGCGATCACCGCGTTGACGATCGGGACGAGGAGGAGCAGCATCCACCGCGCTGGACGGCCCGCGATCCTGCAGACGACGTAGATGTTGTAGACCGGGACCCACGCCGCCCAGCCCGGCTCACCGGCCTTCGCGAACGCCTTCCACACCCCGACGAACACGAAGAGGATGAACGGGAGGCCGACGAGGGAAAGGAGGCCGCCGATCGCGGGCGGAACACGCGCCGAGTCCGCGCCCGCGGCGATCGCCAAGAGCCCGCCCATCCTCCCCTCCCTCGGCCACGCGGCCGCCCCGGAGACCGTCGGCGCCCTCGCGGCCGCGTCCCACGAGGGGGCGGACGACCGCGCCCGTGTCGTACCTCCCGACGTCGAGGCGGACGCCCCGAACGCCCTCCCGCCGGTGCGTCAGTTGCGCGACGACATGAACAGGCGGAGGACGTACCAGAACAGCAGCGCGACGGACGCGAAGAGCTCGAGGGACGCGCCGACGTACCGCTTCACCGGGAAGTGGAGCATCACCGCGCTCGTGTCGTGCAGGATCGATGCGCCGGCGATCGCGACCATCAGCACCGAGAACCCGACGCCCAGCGTCGCGTGGAACACGATCGCGCCGACGATCATGAGCGTCGTCACGACGCCGGCCCACATCAGGAGGGCGCGCATGAACGTGAAGTCCTTCCGCGTCGCGAACACGATCGCGGTCAGGGCGCCGAAGCCCACGAGCGAGACGAGCGCCGCGCTCTCGATGGCGCCCGGGGCCTTCCGCTCCGCCACCCAGAGCAGCGGGCAGAAGAACAAGGCCTCGGCGACGACGAAGACCACCAGCCCCAGGTACTGCGTGGCGAGGGTCTGGGCCTCGTGGGCGAACTTCGACGCCATCCACGAGACGAGGACGAAGCCGCCGAGTGCGAGGAACCACGCCTTCGACAGCTTCATCGCGATGGACTGGGCCCATCCGAGGGAGAACAACGCGACGAGGACGACCACGAACCCGGCGATGGCGCCGAACAGGTGCGCGTACGTCTTGACCAGGAACTGCGCGCGCTCGCTGCGCGGCCGGTCCGCCGCCACCGCATCGAAGGCTTCGTTGAGGTACGACATCGGGGTCTCCGCTCCGTCGGTCCGGGCGGATCCTACCCGCGGTGCCCGACGAGGGCCACCCTCCCCCGCGACGGCCCCGACGGCCGCGGGCCTCCGCCCGAGCCGAGCCGCGCGCCCCGCGCGGGGGTGGGTCGCGTACACTCGGGCCCTGGGAGAACCCGGACGGAGTCGCATGTCACCGATCCTCGCCCTGGCGTCGCGCGTGGGCGCGCTCCTCCTCCTGCTGCTCGCGGCCGCCTGCGGCCAGGGGGACGACTCGGTCGTCGTGTCCGACGACGCGAACCTCGTCGCCGTGTCCGACGTGGACGCCGCGATGAATGACGCGATCGCGGAGGCCAAGGCGCATCTCGCCACGTTCGAGCGCGAGTTGGCGGCGGCGGCCCCAGGGCGCGTCTTCACGGTGAAGAAGCGATTCGCGACGCCGGACGGCGGCGGGGAGCACATCTGGATCACCGACGTCAAGGCGGCGAAGGGTGGGTTCGAGGGGATCGTGGACAACGAGCCGCGATCCGTCGAGGGGGTCGGCTACCGCGACCGGCACTTCGTGGCGCGCGACGACGTGACGGACTGGATGATCACGGACGCCGAGGGCAAGCGCTGGGGCTGCTACACGACGCGCGTGCTCCTGCCGACGATGCCCGACGAGTTGCGCCGCCGGGTCGAGCCCCGCCTGCAGCCCCTGCCGAAGTAGCGCTCGTCGTGTTGGCAGGAAGGCGCTCGTGGGCGGTCGATCGATGGTGCCGTGTCGGTGCCGCCCCCCTCAACGGCGGCGGTTCACTTCCCGGCAGCGGACTCACCACCCCGGCGCAGCGGCGTGGGACGACGTTCGCGGTACGCCGAGAGCCCGCGGAAGAACCCGACGATCCCGACCACGATCGCCCCCCATGCGATGCCGTAGCGCCCCCCTTGGGAGTCGGCGCGCGTATACGACCAGACCGTGACGCCGATCCCGGCGAGCGCGACGAGGCCGCCCACCAGCATCTGGTAGACGCCCGCCTGACGGCGAGACGCTTCGACGGACGCGCACGCGCGGTCGAGGATCTCGCGCGCCTCGTCGGCTGAGGCGCCCTTCTTGACGAGTTCCTTCTCGACGCGTGCGAGATCGCTGCGACCGGGAACGCGCTCGACTGCGAAGGCGAACAGCGGATCCGGCGCCTTGCGGCTCCAGGCGTCGTCCTGAGGGCTCGCGGTGCCCAGGTCGTGCCACCTGAGTCGTCGAGGGAGCGTACCGCGAATGCCCCATTGCCCCACCGCGCAGGCTCACCGGAACGGATGGAAGCGCCGGACCGTCGACGTCGCTCCACCCGAGCACCAGGACGTCGACCGCGATCCGGAGCCGAGAGTCCAGCATGAGGCGCCCGAGGATCCGTGGGGCGGCCGGCAGGGATCTCGGCCTGCGACCGATGCGCCTGGCGACGTGTCCTCAGGGTGGCGTGGGGTCGGGCCGTGAGACGGACTCACCGCCACGCAGGTCGACGTGGCCGACCCGCGGGCCTGGCCGATACCGCCGAGCGAGTTCCACGGGCCGACGAAGTCCCCTCCGGGGCCGGGTCGCGTCGGCGGCGCCTTCCGTGGATCAGCGCCCAATCAGTTGCACGACGTTGGTCGAGGGGAGGTCCTTGGCCGACTTCGTCAACGCGAGGAACTGTGCGACGAGCGACAACGTCTGCTTGGTCCGACCCTCGGAGCCGTCGCAGGGGACCCCGTAGCGCCGTCCGCAGTAGTCGACGCCGAGGCCCGGACAGTCGTCGCCCGGGACTCCGCAGCGGAGCATGAAGATCGCGGCCTCCTCGCCGCGCGTCGTCCCGTTGGGCGAGCGAACCGCGATGGACGCGACGAACCCGTCGTCTTCCTGTGCCCGCACGATCTCGCCGAGGTAGTAGAGGATCGCTTCCGGCGACCTCATCGTCAGGTCGTAGGAGACCTCACTCTTCCCCTCGAGCGCAGCCGCTGGAGTGCCCTGCGGGCTTCGGGGCGCGTCCTGGGTGTACGCCCTGGCTTCGCCGAGCGACTTCGCCCTGGAGTCCGTCTGCGCGGGGAACTTGAAGTAGTACGCCAGGTCCTTCTTCGCGAGGCGCCAGAGCCCGCCGGTCGGGCACAGTTCCTTCTCGAGACCGGTCCCTGGACACGGTAGGAGGAGCAGCCCCTGCTCCTTCGCGGCCGCGATCTGCTCGATCGACACGTCCTTCGGCGCGAATGCGGGCCCGACCCATCGGACGTCGGGCTTCGACGACCACTCGGCACCGGCGTCGAGGAGTTGACGGACGATCGCTCGGAACCCGATGAACTGGTCGTGCCGCCCCGGGCCTCCGATGTAGTTCTGGTAGGGCGGCGACTCGGTGACCACTCCGGAATCGTCCTTGGTCGACTTCACGATCTTCTGGACGCAGAGGAGCATGAGCAGTTCGCGCTGCCATCCCTGGGACCAGTAGTACTCGAACGTCGAAGCGGTCACGGGCGTGGTGACCCCCTTCCAGAACTCGTCGGAGTCGAGGATCCCCGTCTCCAAGGTACGACTCGCGGAACCGGAGACCCCGACCTTGGCCCCGTACGAGCTCCCGGACTTCGGGCCGATCGGGATCTCCGACTCGAGCCCGGACTCCACGCCGATCGTGTCGGTCGGCCCGGTCGGGGACGTGAAGAACATGGGGACACGGTCCTTCGCCCGCAGCACGTTCAGGAGCAGCAACTCGTTGCTGGCCGCCGCGAGGTCCACGTTGTCCCGGACGGCCTTCGTCCGCACCGTGTTCGCCGCGCGGCAGCCACACGCCAGCACCGACAACGCGAGCAGCGCCGCGGCCCCGCGCGTGGCCCGGCGCAGGACCGCCATTCGCCCCGTGCCTCGATCCCATGCCTCGATCGTCGTCCCACCCATCGTGCGCCTCCAGGAGAGCGCTTCCGGCCCGCGCGAGAGGACCACGTCCCCGCGTCGGCTCCTTGCGCCCGTCCCATCACGGAAGACGGTCGCGCGGCCCGCCACGGGACCTCGGGGCATCCCACGGCGCGTCGGCGGGGCCTGTCGACATCGGCGGGACCCGACGCGCCCGGTGGCGTCGAGAGGCTCCAACGCATCGGGCGCGTGGTGCACCGATGCCCCGACTCGCGCGGTGCGCGGCCCATGACATCGTTCCCCACGAGGGCGGTGCAGACCAGCGGGACCGCACCGGAGCGGCGACATCCGGACCCCGCACACGCGGTCACGCGCCGGCGGCAACGCGGGAAGCGGGCCTCGCCTAGGCGCCGCTCCTCCGAGGACGAACAGGCGGTCCCGCTCCGCGTCGGGGCCCTCGCTCGTGTCGAGCGTCGTGGAGCACCGTCGCCCCCCTTCTGCTCGGCGCGGGGGAGCGACCGCGTGAGCGACGCGGCCGAGCGGTCCTGAGCTCCCCGGTTCCCGCGAAGAAAGTGGCGGAGAGGCAGGGATTCGAACCCTGGGTAGCCTTACGACTACACTGGTTTTCGAAACCAGCCCATTCGACCGCTCTGGCACCTCTCCGCGCGAGGGCACGACTGGGACCCGGACGCTACGGCAGCCCCCCGGCCCCGTCCAAGGCAAGCACCGGTCGTTCCACCCCCCGCCGAAGCCCCGCGGAAGCCCCCGAACGACCTCGGGCCACCGAGCGAGCCCCCCCCACGCCCCCGACCGGGCCTCGCGTCCCGCCCCCAGGATCGCCCCCCAGCCGCCCGAGGCGGAGGCCGCGCCCGGCGACGTCATTCCGGCGACGTCACTCCGGCGGCCTCACGCCGGCGGCGTCACAGCCGAAGCGGTCACGCCGGCGGCGAGGCGCGGCGCGGACGGCGGGCGGAGAAGAAGGCCTTCAGGAGCGCGCCGCAGGCGTCGGCCTCGACGCCGGAGGTGACCGAGAGACGGTGGTTGAGGCGGGTGTCGCGCGCGACGTCGGCCAGGCTGCCGACCGCGCCCGCCTTCGGGTCGGTCGCGCCGAAGACGAGCCGCGGCAGGCGCGCGTTGACGAGGGCCCCCGCGCACATGAAGCAGGGCTCGAGCGTCACGTAGAGCGTGCAGCCGTCGAGGCGCCACGTACCGAGCGCCGCCGCCGCCGCGCGGACCGCGAGGAGCTCGGCGTGGGCCGTCGGGTCGGCGTCGGCCTCGCGCCGGTTGTGCGCGCGCGCGACGACCTCGTCGCCCCGCACGACGACCGCGCCGACGGGCACGTCGTCGTGCACGAGCGCGGCCCGCGCCTCGTCGAGCGCCAGCGCCATGAACCGCGCGTCGCGCGCCGCGTCGGCGTCGCCGCCGGCCGGGGTCACGGACGCTTCGCCGTGCCGCGCGCCGACGCCCGCCGCTCCGCGTCGCGCCGCGCGCACGTCCCCGACGTCCGCAGCGCGCCGCACGACGCGAAGATCGTCAGCGCGTGGTGCACCATCGTGAAGCCGTGCTCGCGGAGCACCTTGTCCTGCAGCTCCTCGATCGCCGGGTTCTGGAACTCCACGACCGCGCGGCAGTCGAGGCAGATGAGGTGGTCGTGGTGCTCGCGCGTGAGCGCCCGCTCGTAGCGGCGCTGCCCGTCCGCGAAGTCGTGCCCCTCGAGGATCCCGGCCTCCTCGAGCAGCCCGAGCGCCCGGTAGACGGTCGCCAGCGACACCCGCTCGCCCGCCGACCGCAGCCGCTCGTGCGCGTCCACCGCCGTGAAGTGCCCGGCGTGCTCGAGCACCGTCGCCACCATCGTGCGGCGCTGCTCGGTCATCTTCAGGCCCTTCCGCTTGAGGAAGGCCTCGAAGACGTCCAGCGGGTCCTCGGGGGCGGGCTGCGCACTCATGCGCCAAAGTCTACCGGGCGGGAGGGCCCGACGCCCGCTCCGCCGACCGACCCGCCCGCCGCGCTACTTCAGCGCGACCATCTGCTCGAGCGCGCGCGCGACCTGCCGCTGCACCGACCGCGGCGCCTTCACCATCAGCCACTGCTTCGTGGCCGTCAGCGACCACCCCTCCTCGGTCCACGTCGCGTCCACCATCTCCTTCACGAGGTCCGCCACGTGCTGCGGGTCGCGGAAGGGGTCCTCCTCGTCCTCCTCCTCCTCGGCCGTGTCGTCCGACACGACGAACCCCGAGGGGTGCAGGTCGATGTCCGGCCCGCGGAAGTTCGTCTTCGTCCACGTGAGGTGGCTGATCGGGTACAGGACGAGCACCGGCTTGCCCTGCGCGTCGGCCTTCGTCGTCAGGTGGACGATGTTCCCCTCGACCTTCCAGACGAGCCCGTGCGGCTCGAGCATCACGCGCAGCAGCCCGGCCACCGTCACGTCGTTCAGCTCGAGCTTGTACTTCACCGCCGACAGGTCGACGCCCGCCTTCTCGATCACGGCCGTCTTCACGACGAAGTTCCACCCCGTCGCGATCTGCAACCACTTCGCCGCGTCCTGCAGCGACGTGTCGGCGAACCGCACCTGCGGGATCTTCTTCACCTTCACCGCGGCCTCGAGCGCCGCGTCCTTCCGCGCGTCGGCCGACGCCGGCCGCGCGCTCGCGCCGACGCACGCCACCACCGCGAGGCACGCCGCGACGAACCGGGAACGCGTCATGGGAAGGCTCCGGGGACCCACCCTACCAACGCGCGGCGTGCGCCGCCGCATCGCCCGGCGCCGCCGTTCGTAACGAATCCCCCTCCCGGGACCGCGAGGCCCGGTCGCTTCCGCCCGGCCGAGCCTCACCGGCCGGGGGGCGGAGGGGGCGGCCCCTCGACCGTCACCATGCCGCGGTGGCCGCTCTGCGCGTTGTGCGACCACGTCGCGGGGTCGGAGTCGACGACGGTGTAGGTCCCCGGCGCGAGCCCGATCCGCGGCTCCACCACCCAGTACAGCGGCGCCGCGCGGCCCGGGCCGCCCTGCGCCCGCGCGGGGTACGGACCCCAGACCCGGCCGTCCGCGCCTCGCAGCGCGAGGGTCCCCGGGGGCGCGCCGCGTCCGCCGTGCCAGTGGTACGTCGTGATGCGCGCGACGTCGGCGGCCTTCGCGAGGGTGAACGTCGTCGGCGCCCGCGGGCCGTCCTCGACGGCGAGCAGGTTGCCGTTGTCGAAGAGCACGGGGCCGGCGGCGCCGGTCCCCGTTCCGTCCGTCGCCGCGACGTCGGGCCCCGCCACCCCCGCGGCGACGCCGGTCCCGACCGGCACGCGGCTGCGGAAGAGCCCCGGCAGCGGGAACAGCTGTCCGTGGCTCGTCGTGCCCGCCCAGAGGTGTCCCGCGCGGTCCACGAGCAGGCTCGAGACGAAGGTCTTCCCGAGCCCGGCGAACGCGGTCCACGTCGTCCCGCCGTCGAGCGAGCGGATCACCCCGCCGTACGATCCGACGTACACGTGCGCGTCCGGCGTCGTGACGAGGGCGTTGGCCTCCTGCGCGTCGTTCACCGGCTGCCACGTCGCGCCGCGGTCCTTCGACCGGTAGATCCCCGGCGCGAACCTCAACCCGGACGTGACGAGCGCGTACCCGACGCCGTCGCGGTCCACCGCGACCGCGCTGATGGCGGTCTCGCCCGCGAAGCCCTCTCCCTTCGGCGGTCGCGCGATCGCGCCGACCCGCCACCGCGGAGGCGAGGCCCGCGCGTCGTCGGCCATCAGCACCCACCGCGTCGGGTCCATCGTGTTCGTGAGCCGCGGCCCGCCCACCGCCCACACCTCGCGACCGGGGCCCGCCGTCAGGGCCGAGACGGACGCGCCGCCGAGTCCGTCGGGAGAGACGTCGTCGAACGTCGCGCCTCCGTCGCGCGACCGGTACACGCGCCCCGGCCCCGTCTCGCCGCGGTACATGCTCGGGTTCGTCACGCCGACGAGCAGCGTCCCGTCGGGCAGCACGGCGAGCGCGCTGGCCCGCTCGCGCGGCACTCCCACGAAGATCGTCGCGCGCCCGACGCTCTCCCATCGCCCCGATCCCGCGCGGAGCCGGAACAGCCCCTCGGCCCCGTGGCCCGGGATCGCGAACACGTCGCCCCGGGCGTCGCACGCGACCGAGAGCACCGGCCGCCGTTCGCCCGTGAGGGGCAGCCCGTCGAACGACAGCTGCGTGGCGCCCGTCCCGTCCGCGCGCACGCGCCAGACGCCCTGGTCCGTCCCGGCGAGCACGTCGCCGTCCGGCGTGAGCGCGAGCGCGGCGACCTCGCGGTCCTTCAGCGCGGCGTAGGCCATCGGCGAGGCGTCGTCGCCCGGCGCCGCCGTCGCGCGCGCCCCGACGCACCATCCGAGCGCGATCACCGCCGACGCAAGGCCCGGCGCGACGCGCGACCCCGTCCACCACCGACGACGCTGGGTCATGGGAGCCTCCGTCCGCGGGCCGGATCGGCGCCGTCACGGAGGGTCGGCCGAGGGAGGGTCCCGCGGCGAACCGGCGCGCGGCGGCGCACGGGCCTCGTGGACGCCCCCATCGTACCCATCGATCGCGGGCGGTCGCGACGACCGACGCGGGTCGACGTCGCACGCAACGAGGGCGTTGCGCGCGCGACGCCCCGCGCGTCCCTTCGCGGCGAACGACGTCGCGGCGCGTCGGGCCGCGGCGCGACGACGGCGTCGTGGACGTCCGCTCGCCGTCGGGACGGCCGCGAGGACGAGCGCCGCCGGCGGCCGGCGGGACGTCACTTCGCGGCGGGGAGGCCCTCGATGGCGCGGCGGGCGATGTCGCCGCGGTGGTGCTCGCCCTCCCACGTGATCGCGCGCACGCCCTGGTAGGCGCGGTCCCGCGCCTCGGCGTGCGTCGCGCCCGCGCCGCACACCGTCAGCACGCGGCCGCCCGCCGTGATCATGGCTCCGTCCTTGCGCCGCGTGGCGGCGTGGTTGACGGTCACGTCGGGCATCGCGGCCGCGGCCTCGATCCCCGTGATCGGCTTGCCGGTCTTGAAGGCCTCGGGGTACCCCTCGCTCGCCATCACGACGCCGACGACCGGGCGCGGGTCGACGTCGATGCCCTCGATCTCCGTCAGGCGGCCCTCGGCGGCCGCGAGCAGGATCGCGCCGAGGTCGCTGCGGATGCGGGGCAGGATCACCTGCGTCTCGGGGTCGCCGAACCGCGCGTTGAACTCGAGCACCTTCGGGCCGCTGCGCGTCATCATCAGGCCCGCGTACAGCACGCCGCGGAACTCGATGCCCTCGATCTTGAGGCCGTGCAGCGTCGGGACGAGGATCGTGCGCACGACGACGTCGAGCAGCTTGTCGGTGAGCACCGGCGCCGGGCTGTAGGCGCCCATGCCGCCCGTGTTCGGGCCCTGGTCGCCGTCGCGGACGCGCTTGTGGTCCTGCGCGCTCGGGAGCACCAGCAGCGTCGTCCCGTCCGTGATCGCGTGGACCGACACCTCTTCGCCGCGGAGGAACTCCTCGACGACGACGCGCGCGCCGGCGTCGCCGAACTTCTTCTGCTCCATCGCCTCGGCGACCGCCGCCAGCGCCGCGTCGCGCGTCGCGCAGACGGTGACGCCCTTGCCCGCGGCGAGCCCGTCGGCCTTGATGACCACGGGGAACGCGTCGAGGCCGAGCACGTGCGCGCGCGCGTCGTCGAGCGAGGCGAACGTCTTGTAGCCCGCGGTCGGCACGTTGTTGCGGACCATGAGCTGCTTCGCGAACGTCTTGCTGCCCTCGAGCTGCGCGCCGTCGGCGCCCGGCCCGAAACACGCGATGCCGGCCTTGCGGACCGCGTCGGCGAGCCCCGCCACGAGCGGCGCCTCGGGGCCGACCACGACGAGGTCGACGCCCATCGTCTTCGCGTAGGCGATCAGGCCCTCGGCGTTGTTCGCCTGGATCTCGGGCGCCACCGTCGCGAGCGCCGCGATGCCGTCGCTCCCCGGCGCGCAGAAGACGCGCTCGACGCTCGGGGACTTCCGCAGGGCCGCGCACAGGGCGTGTTCACGCCCGCCGGAACCGACGACGAGGACCTTCACGGGAACCTCCCGAACGACACGAGGGAACGGCTGTGCCAAGGACGCGGCGACGAGGCCGGCATCCTACGCGGCGACCCGGACGCCCCGGAGCGAAGGCCCGTGCGGCCGCGGCGACCGGCACCCCCGCCCCGTCCGGCGCGGGGCCGGCGGGGCCCGCGTCAGGCCGGCGGCGGCGCGAGCCGCGCGGCCGCGAGCGCCCGGGCCTCGCGTTTCGAGAGCTTGCCCGACGCCGTGCGGGGCAGGGCGTCCACGAGCACGAGCCGCCGCGGCACCTTGAAGTCGGCGAGCGTCCCGCGGACGTGGGCCTTGAGCCCCTCGAGGGTGGGCCCCGCGCCCTCCGGCACCACGACGGCCGTCACGACCTGGCCCCAGTGCGGGTCGGGCGTGCCGACGACGAGCACCTCCGCGACGCCCGGGGCCCCCGAGAGCGCGCGCTCGACGTCGGTCGTGAAGACCTTCTCGCCGCCCGAGTTCACGACGTCGCCGGTCCGGTCGGCGAGGTCGATGCGGCCGTCGGGATGGACGCGCGCGAGGTCGCCGGTGCGGAACCAGCCGTCGCGGAACGCGGCGGCGTCGGCCTCGGGGTTGCGCAGGTAGCCCGGCGTCACCGTCGCGCCCCGGGCCACCACCTCGCCGACCGCGACCCCGTCCGCCGCGACGGGCCGTCCGTCGGCGTCCACCACCGCGACCTCGACGCCCGCCATGGGCCGGCCCGCGCGCGTGAGCAGCGCGAGCACCTCGGCCTCCGGCCGGCGGGCCTCCTCGGGCGTCAGGCGCGAGATCGTGAGGTACGGGCTCGTCTCCGTCAGCCCGTACGTCTGCGCGTACTCCGCGCCGAACAGCGCGCGCACGCGCCGCACGACGTCGGGCGCGATCGCCGCGCCGCCGGAGAGCAGGAGGCGGAGCGACGGGTAGACGCGCCGCGGCGTCTCGGGGTGCCGCACCAGCGCGTGCCACATCGTCGGCACGAGGTTCGTCACCGTCACGCCGGACGCGAACGCGTCGAGCACGTCGGGTTCGCGGAAGTGCGGGACGAACCGGTGCTCGCCGCGCACCAGCGTGATCGCGAACGTCGCCCACGCGTCCGCGAGGTGGAACATCGGCGCCGCGTGCAGCCAGACGTCGCGCGCGGTCAGGTCGAGCGCGGCGGCGGCGAGCCGCGCGTGCGTGACGACGTTGCCGTGCGTGAGGACGACGCCCTTCGGCGTGCCCGTGCTGCCGCTCGTGTAGTAGAGGTGGGCGGGGTCGCTCGCGGCGCGGGCGACCGGCGGCCGCGCGGGCCTCGCGTCGCCCGACGGGGCTCCGTCCGGCCCCGCCCACGCCCCGAGGTCGAGGAGCGGCAGTCCCCACCCCTCGGCGCGCGCGCGGTGCGCGGCCTCCACGAGCACGACCTTCGCGCCCGCGTGCGCGAGGACGCGGCGCAGGTCGGCGTCCGTCAGGCGGAGGTGGAGTGGCGCCAGGACGGCCCCGGCCCACGCGGTCCCGAAGTAGGCGAGGGCGGCCGCGGGCGTGTTGTCGCCGATCCACGCGACGACGTCGCCCGGCCCGACCCCCGCGGCCGCGAGCCGCTCCGCACAACGCGAGGCCCGGTGCGCGGCGTCGGCGTAGGTCCATCGGGTCGCGCCGTGGACGAACGCCGGCCGGTCGGGGGCGTCGTGGGCGGCGTCGGCGAGCAGGTGGGCGACGTGGGCGGAGGCGGTCACGGGCGGGGAGGGTACGCCACCGGGGGGCCCAGCGGCGTCGGTTCGGTCGAATTCGGACCGACCCGACCCGGGGGACGGGCCGCCTCCCCGCCGGAACGACTCACCCCGCACTCTTGCCTTGCCGATGGATCTGGCTATGCTCCAACTTGCCCCCGTACGGGCAGGTATCAGACCCCGGCGCCCCCTGGGAGGGCCGGGAATCAAACTTCCAGGAGGTTCTAGGACGATGTCGAAGTCTCTCGTTCGTGGTCTCGTCGCCAGCGTGGTCGCCGCGTTCGCGATGGTCGGCCTGACGGCTTGCAACTCGTGCTGCGGCTGCAGCGCGGGCCCGGCGGTCTACAAGAAGCCCTGCTGCGCCGGCCAGGCCGCTCCGTCGGCCTGCGGCTGCTCGAAGGGCGCGACGATGGCGGCCCCGGCCCCGATGCCGGCTCCGGCGGCTCCGGCCGGCGGCGCGAAGGCCTGCGGCGCGGGCAAGTGCGGCTAAGCACTTCGCTCCGTTCGTAGATCCTGGAGGGCGGATTCGGCGGAAGCCGGATCCGCCCTTCTTGTTTTCCATCGGCCCCCCCGAGCGACTATCTTCTCCGCGTCCCCGCTTCTCCCGTACCACTGTCTCCTGTTTCCGGAGGAATCCCCCATGCTGAAGAACACTCGTATCCGCAAGGATCTCGTCGTCGCGGTCCTCGCGGTCGCCGGCGCGGTGCTCGGCGGTTGCTCGTCGAACGAGGCCACCTACCGTCCGCAGCCCGCGCAGACGAAGGCGCCGTCGACGTACCAGGCTCCGACGTACTCGCAGCCGACGTACACGGCCCCGGCCCCGACGGCCCCGCGTCCGGCGGCCCCGCCGCAGATGGCGTGCGGCAAGGGCAAGTGCGGCTAAGCGGCTTTCGGCGTCCCTGACGCCGAACGCTTCGGTTCGCTGCCGAGGAGGGCGAGTCCCACGACTCGCCCTCCTCGTTTCGTGAAGGCGCCCCGACGCCGCTCCGTGGCACGCCGCGCGACCCCCGCGATGTGCGCGCGCCGACGAGCGACCCGCGACGCCGCGCGGGCCTCGCGGGCGCGGACGTCGACCGCGCGTCCACGCGGTCCGCACGCGGCGCGTCGACGCCGGTCGGGCGCGCGGCCCCACGGTGGGCGAGATCGTCCGGAGTCCGAAGCAGCTCGACCCGGGCCCCTCGGCGCGGTCGCCCCGTCCACGGCCACCGTGGCGCCGAACGTGCGCAGGGGCGCGGGGCGGGCCGGCGTCCGGCGCCCGACGTCGGTTCGGGACGCCCTCCGCGAGCCGGCCCGGGAGGTCGGCCCCCCCGGGGGTACGCGAGGCCCGTCGGCGGATCGCGGTCGTTGCGGGAGAGGCGGCGCCGGCGGCGGGCGGGCCTCGCGTTGGGACCGTCAGTTGCTCTTTGGATCCCAGATTCCGCGAAGTGGCCCGGTGTTTGGCAACGTGCATTCCGTTGCGACGCCGGGCCCCTTACGGAGTGCCGGCGCGCGGGCAGGGGCGACTCGACCCTCCCCCGCGACGGGACTCTGGCCCCGGCAACGGGCGCGGCGTAGACTCAACAGGCTTCGACGCGGCGCGAGCCGGTCGATGGAGGTGTCCCCGATGAGGAAGATCCTGACGTCCGTGGGTGTCGCCGCGCTGACCCTGGCGATGGCGGCGGGCACGGTGTGGGCCGGCGGCGGCGCCGGTGGTGGCGCCGGTGGCGGCGCGGGCGGCGGCGGCGCTCCGGGCGCCGGCGCGGGCGGCGCGGGTGCGGGCAACCCGTTCGCGGGTCTCCCGGGCTTCGGCGGCGGCGCGGGGACGGGCGGCGGCACGGGCGCGGGCGGCGCGAACGCCGGCGGCGGCCTGCCGGGCCTGCCCGGCTTCGCGCTCCCGGGCCTGCCGGGCCTCGGCGGCGGCGGCTTCATCATCATCATCCTCCCGCTGCCCCCGGCCAACGGCGGTGGCGGCGGTGCGGGCGCGCTCCCTCCGCTGCCCCCGCTCCCGGGCCTGCCGCCGCTTCCCCCGCCGCCCGCGGCGGGCAATGGCGGCGGCGCCGGCGGTCCTCCCCCGCCCCCGCCGCCTCCCGGCGGTGGCAACGGCGGCAACAAGGGCGGTGGTGCGAACGGCGGCCTGCCGCCGCTCCCGCCGCTGCCCCCGCTCCCGCCGCTCCCGCCGTGCGGGGACGACGACAAGGGCTGCGACGACGGCGGCGACGACAAGGGCGGCTGCAAGCCCCCGCTGCCGCCGCTTCCCCCGACGCCCGACCTCCCGCCGCTCCCGCCGGGTGGCGACGTCCCGCCGCTCCCGGGCGGCGACGGCGTGCCGCCGCTGCCGGACCTCGAGGACCCGGGCTTCTGGGGTCCGACGGACTTCCCCGAGTTCGACGGGAACCTCGACGAGCTCCTGAAGTTGCTCGAGCAGCTCCAGACGCTGTTCTCGTGATCCCGACGGCCTGACGCGGGTCCCCGGACCTTCGCGGACGGCGGGCCTGTCCCTCGGGACGGGCCCGCCGTCTTCGTTTCGGGCGGCGCGGTGTCGCGTGCGCCGCCGTCTCGGTTGTTGGTAGCCTCCCCCGCCTCCCGTCCCGCGCCCCCCGAGGAACGTCCTTGGCCACGGCCGTCCGCGAACGCGTCCTGAAGGAAGCCCTCGAGCGCGGGACCGTCACCGCCGCCGACGTGACGGCCGCCGAGGCGCGGCGCGAGACGTACCGCCGCTTCGGCGTGGACGCGCCGCTGCTCGAGCTGCTCGGCGCGGCCGGCAAGCTGCCGCAGGACGTCGTCGAGGAGGCCGCGCGTGGCGAGGAGATCCCGTCGCGGATCGCGGGGCTCGAGGTCGTCCGGCCCGCGGGGGGCACGCCGGAGCGGCCGGTGTTCCTCGGGCGGCGGCCGATCGACGGCGAGACGTTCCTCGTGCAGGCGTGTATGCGCACGCGCGGCGACGCGCCCACCGAGGTGGACGAGTTCGTGCGCGCCATGGAGGACGGGCGGCGGCTGACGGGGCCCGGCTGGATCCCGGTGGTCGAGGCGACCGGCGCCGACGGCGCGTACGCGGCCGTCTACCCGGTCCCCGAGGGCCTGCGCCTCGACGAGCACCTCGCGACGAAGGGCTCGCTCACGCCGACGCAGGCGGTCGCCTACCTGCGGCGGATCGGCGAGGCGCTCTGGCAGATGGAGGCCCTCGGCCGCGCGGCGACGTTCCCCGACCCGTCGCTCGTGCTCGTGGACCGGCAGGGGCGCGCGACGCTCGTCGCCATCGAGGTGCTGCTCGCGGGGCGCGGCGGCGCGTTCGACCCGCGCGAGTTCGCGCGCAGCGCGGCGAACTTCCTCGCGCGCGTCGTCGGGCCGGAGCAGGTGACCGACCCGGCGGTACGCGGCCTCCTCGCCGACCTCTCGAGCGGGCGGTTCGAGGCGCTGCGGCCGGCCAGCAGCCCGACCGCGTCGTCGCCGTTCGAGCGGCCCGTGGCCTTCGACGGCGCCGGCGGCACCGCCACGCCCATCGGCATCGAGACGCCGGTGGGACCGCGCGCGCCGGCGTTCCCCGGCCCCGCGCGGCCCGCGCCGGCCCCGGCGCCGGCCGCCCCGGCGGTGCCGAGCTGGGTCGTGGCGGCGGGGGCGCTGCTCGTGATCGGCGGCGGCCTCTGGGCGGTGCTGCGGCCGTCGCCCGCCGACGACCCCGCCCCCCCGACGGTGAGCGGAGCGAGGACGGGCCCGGACCCGACGCCGGGCCGCACCGACCCCGTGGCGCGCCCCGGGCCCGACGTGGCCACGGTCCGCGACGAGGGGCTGGTCGCGCTCGACGAGGCGCTGGCGTTCCTGCGCGAGTCGCGCGAGTCGGCCCCGCAGGCCGTGATCGACCGGTTCCGGGCCGTGGAGGCGCGGTACGGCGGGTCCGAGGCCGGCAACCGGGCGGCCGCCGAGCGCGAGCGGTTCCAGCGCGAGGTCGAGGAGGACGCCGAGCGGCGCGTGTCGGCGATCGCGGCGGACGTCGACCGGCTGCTGGCGGGCGACGAGATCGGCGCGGCGCACGCCGCCATCGCCCGGTTCCCGCGCGCGCTCGCGTTCACGCGGGCCGTCGTGCGCCTCGACACGCTGCGCACCGCGGTCAAGAGCCGGGCCGAGACGATCTACGCGACGCTCCGCCCGACCCTCGACGCGGCGAGCGACCCCGCGCGGAAGGACGCGGCGCTGGCCGCGCTCGAGCGCGTGAAGGCGCTCGGCGACCCGGAGCTCACGGCGCGCGCGACGCAGCGCCTGGCCGACGCGTCGGCCCGGGCCGCGGGCCTGTCGGCGCGCCGCAAGGAGCTCGCGCCGGAGCTCGATCGCGTCGTCGCGGACGCGCTCGTCGTGGCGGGCACCGGCGAGGTCGAGCGCGCGCGCCGCCCCCTCGACGCCGCGGGCCGCGGCGTCCTCGGCGACGTCTACCCCGACCGCATGGCCGCGGCCCGCGAGGCGCTCGACCGGATCGTCCGCGTGTTCGAGGCGGCGGCGACGGAGTGGCGCTCGCGCGCGGGCAAGGCGGTCACGATCCTGCTGCGCGAGCACGGCGCGAAGCCGTTCACCGTGGCCCCCACCGACGTGACCGGCGACCGGTTCGGCTACACCCGCGGCGGCGCGCCCGGGTCGGTCCGGCTCTCCGCGCTCGACCCCGAGACGATCGGGTCGCTCGCCGCCGCGAGCGGCCGCGAGACGGACGCGACCCTCGCGCTGGGCGTCGCGACGCTGCTCGGCGCGACGGGCCGCCTCGCCGAGGCCGAGGCCGCGGCCACCCGCGCGTCGGGGCTCGGCGCGACGTCGCCCACGCTCGCCGCCGAGCTGGCCGCCGTGCGCGTGCAGCTCGAGGCGGCGGCGAACCGCGAGGTGGCGGCGGCCGACGCGACGCTCGCCCGCAACCGCGAGGGCGCGCGCGCGGGGTACGGCCGCGCGGCGGTCGTGGCCCCGTTCCTCGCGCTGCCCCACCGCCGGCTGGCGGTCTGGTGGACCGAGGAGCGCAAGCCCGACGAGGCGCTCGCGGCCTGGCGCCGCGCGAAGGCGCTCGGCGACGCGAGCCCCGACGTGCTCCACGGGCTGGCCCGCAGCGCCGCGGCCGCGAACCGCCCCGACGACGAGGTCCTCGAGGCGTGGCGCGCGTTCCTCGCGGCGGCGCCGGCCGGCGACCCCCGCCGCGCGGACGCCGACGCCGACGTCGAACGGCTCGCGACGAAGGTCGTGCGCGGCACGACCCTCGAGCGCGTGAAGGCCGCGAAGGCGCTCCTCGACGCGGGGAAGGTGGCCGAGGCCGTGGCGGCCCTCGAGGAGGCGGTCGCCGCCGACCCGACGTCGCTCGAGGCGCGGCGGGCGCTCGCGCGCGCCGCCGAGAAGGCCGAGGACCCGCTCCGCGCGTTCCTCGCCTGGCGCGAGGCCCACGGGCTCGCGAAGACGACCCGTGACGCCACGGACGCGAAGGAGCAGGCCGACCGGCTGCTGCGCGCGTACGGCGAGCGCCCGGCCGAGCAGACGGTGCGGCGCGGAGCCGAGGCGTCCGCCGAGCGCGGCGAGTACGCCGCGGCGGTCGAGGGCTTCAAGCGCGCGCTGACGATGGCCCCGCTCGACGCGGAGGCCCGCCTCGGGCTCGGGGGCGCGATCCTCGGCGTGGCGCTGCGCACGGGCAACAAGGCGCTCTTCGAGGAGGCCGTCGCGGCCTACGACGCCGCCGTGAGGATCGCCCCCGACGACCCGCGCGCGTGGGCCGGGCGCGGCGAGCTCAAGCGGTGGCGCGGCGACTACGACGGCGCGGTGGCCGACGCGACCGCGGCGATCCAGCGCCGCAAGGACTACTACCCGGCGTACAACACGCGCGGCCTGGCGCTCTACTCGTCGCTGAAGTTCGAGGCCGCGCTCGCCGACGTCGACGTCGTGTGCACGCTGGCGCCCGCCATGGCGACGCCGCGGATCACGCGCGCCGGCATCCTCGTCGCGATGGGCCGGTTCGACGACGCCGAGACCGACCTCGCCGCCGCGCTCGAGCGCAACCCCACCGAGGCGGAGCGGGCGATGGTCACCGGCATGCGCAACCAGCTCGCGGCGCGCCGCAAGGCGACCCAGCCGCCGAAGTAGGCCGGGCCGAGGCGTGCCGGTCGCGAGCCCGGCGAGCCCGATGCGAGGCGCGCCGGCCCGCCGCGGCGAGGGGATCGCCGTGCCCAGCGGGGAGGCGCTCGGGATCCCGGCTAGGGCACGAGGTCGAGCGCACGCTCCTCGCGCTCGAGCAGGTTCAGCGCGTGCTCGCTCGGCGGCCCCTGGCCGACGTCCACGAGGACCGTGTACCGCCCCGCGGGCAGCCCCTCGATGCGCCACCGCCCGCCGGCGTCCGCCACGGCCTGCGTGCGCGCGGCGGGCAACGTGAGCGTCGGGTCCTCCGGGCGCAGCGAGAGCCGCGTGCCGGGCCGCGCGACGCCCGTGGGCGTGAGCACGCGGCCGGCGACCGACGCGCCGCGGCGCATCAGCTCGACGGTCACGAGGCCGGGCGACGTCGTCCCGTCGAGCGTGACGGGGTCGACGACGGTCGGCAGGAACGGCCCCGCCCACAGCACGAGCGCGTACGTGCCCGGCGCGAGCCCGCGGGCCGCGAACCGCGGCGCCGGCCCGTCGCCGAGCGCCCCCGCCTCGAGCCCGCCCGCGACGTGGCGGAGCGCCTGCCAACCGAACCGCGTGGGCACCGGGGCGTTCGCGGGGGTGAGCACGCGGAACGGCACCGCGTCCGGCGCGACGACGACCACCCGCACGCCCTCCGGCGCCTCCGTGGAGACGACGAGCCGCGCCTCGCGCCCGCGGTCCGTGACCCGCAGCACCTGCGCCGCGCGGCCGGGGACGACGCGGACGCCGAACCCGCCGTCGGGGCCCGAGATGGCCTCGTCGCCCCCGCCCTCGACCCGGACGCGGGCGCCCGCGAGCGGACGGGCGTCGCCGTCCTCGAGCGTCCCGCGCAGGACCCGGTCGGTGGCGGCGGCGTCGGCCATGGCGGCATTGTGGAGGACCGGACCCCTCCGGTAAAGGGCGGCCGGTACGCGGACGCTTCTTGCCGTGAACTTGGCCGGGGTTTTATCCTCCCCCCATGTTCCGCCTCATCCCGCAAGAGATGGTCTTCTTCGACCTCTTCGAGAGGTCCGCCAACAACGCCCACGAGGGCGCCAAGGAGCTCCTCGAGCTCCTCACCCGGTGGGACGACCTGGCAGCCCGCGCCAAGCGGATCAAGGACATCGAGCACGCCGGCGACGAGATCACCCACGAGGTGATCGAGCGGCTCAACACGACGTTCATCACGCCGCTCGACCGCGAGGACATCCACGAGCTCGCGTGCCGCCTCGACGACATCATCGACCTCATCGACACCGCCGTGAACCGCCTGATCCTCTACAAGGTGGACGGCCCGATCGACGAGGCGAAGCAGCTCGCGCAGTGCCTCCAGCACGCCACCGGGATCATCGTCGAGATGATGCCGGCGATGCGCAACATGAAGAACGCCGACTTCGTCCGGCAGCGCTGCCGCGACGTCCACACGCAGGAGAACGAGGGCGACCGCATCGAGCAGCACGCCCTCGCCAACCTGTTCGACGGCAAACACGACCCCCTCTTCGTCATGAAGTGGAAGAACATCATCGAGGAGCTCGAGTCGGCGACCGACCGCTGCGAGGACGTCGCGAACGCGATCGAGGGGATCGTCCTCAAGAATGTCTGAGCCCATCGTCGTCGCCCTGATCGTCCTGCTGGCGCTCGGGTTCGACTTCATCAACGGCCTGCACGACGCCGCGAACTCCATCGCGACGGTCGTCTCCACGCGGGTGCTCTCCCCGCGCATGGCGGTCATCTGGGCCGCGTTCTTCAACTTCATCGCGTTCCTGGTCTTCCACAACGCGGTGGCGGCGACGATCGGCAAGGGCGTGGTCCAGGCCGACGCGGCGACGATCCCCGTGGTGGCCGCGGGCCTCGTGGGCGCCATCGTCTGGAACGTCATCACCTGGTGGGCCGGCATCCCGTCGTCGTCGTCCCACGCGCTGGTGGGCGGCTTCGCGGGCGCGGCGATGGCCCGGGGCGGCGTCGAGGCGCTCAAGGTCTCCGGCATCGTGAAGATCGGCGCGTTCATCCTCGTCGCGCCCCTGCTCGGCATGCTGATCGGCCTGATCATCATGATCGCGACCTACTGGACCGTCCGCCGCTGGGCCCCCGCCCGCGTCAGCCGCGTCTTCCGCCGCCTGCAGCTGGTCTCCGCGGCCGCCTACAGCCTCGGCCACGGCGGCAACGACGCCCAGAAGACCATGGGCATCATCCTCGCCGTCTTCGCGGCCTCGTCGGTGTCGCTGCAGTCGGCGGTCGGCTACGACCCGACCCACGCCTCGCACATCCCGCTGTGGGTCGTCCTGTCGTGCCACGCGGCCATGGGCCTCGGCACGCTCATGGGCGGCTGGCGCATCGTCAAGACGATGGGCCAGAAGATCTGCAAGCTGCAGCCGGTCCACGGCTTCGCCGCGGAGTCCGGCGGCGCGCTCTGCCTCTACGGCGCGACGCTGCTCGGCATCCCCGTCTCGACGACGCACACGATCACCGGGGCCATCGTCGGCGTGGGCAGCACGCGCGGCCTCAACGCGGTGAAGTGGGGCGTCGCGACCCGCGTGGTCTGGGCCTGGGTGCTCACGATCCCCGCGGCCGCCCTCGTCGCCGCCGCCTTCTGGTGGGGCTTCGACACGCTCGGCTGGAAGTAGCGGGGGCCGGCCGTCGCGGCGCTTGCGCGGTCGCGGCGCTCCGCAGGCCCCACGAGGCCCGGCGCGGCGCCGCCGTGCCGCCGCGCCCCCGCGCCCGCTCGAGGGCGCGACCCCGAGCGCGCGACCGCGTGGCCCGGCGGCCGGCGGGCCTCGCGGTCCCGCGCGCCCGAGCTCCCCACCCGGGACGGCCCCGCCCGTGCGGGGCACGCCGCCGCGCGCGGTCGGGTCAGCTGCGGTGGCGGATGATCGTCCCTTCGACGAGGTAGACGACGTCCTCGGCGACGTTGCTCGCGTGGTCGGCGATCCGCTCGACGTTCTTCGCCGCCGACAGGATCTGCATGTCGGCGCGGACGCGGTCGCCGTGCTGCGTCATCTCGAGCTCGAGCTCGTCGAAGATCGACTTGAGCAGCAGGTCCACCGCGGAGTCCATCTTGAGGACCTCGCGGGCCTTCGCGGCGTCGTGGCGGACGAGCGCGTCGAGCGAGCCCGTGAGCATGGCCCGGGCGCGGTCGGCCATCTCGACGAACGCCGACGGCGTCTCGCGCGGCGGCAGCTCGGCGAGGACGAGGCCGCGCTCGGCGATGTTGACGGAGAGGTCGCCGACGCGCTCGAGGTCGTTGATGATCTTCATCGTGGCGGTGATGAAGCGGAGGTCGCGCGCCGTCGGCTGGTAGAGCGCCAGCATCTTGAGGCACTCCTCGTCGATGCGGAGCTCCTGGAGGTTGACGTCGCGGTCGCCCTCGACGACCTGCTGCGCCGCGCGGACGTCGCGCTCGAGGAACGCGCGGACGGCCCGGCCGACCGTGGACTCGACGGAGCCGCCCATGGCGAGGACGTCCTTCGAGAGGTCCTCGAGGGCGCGGAGGAAGTGACGGGTCATGGGGCAGAACTCCGGGAAGGCGAGGGACGACGGCGGCGGCTCGAGCAGGAGCGGCGTCATGGGACGGACCTCACGGGGCGTCGGACGGGTGGTCCCCGTCCTTGCTCACGGGGATCGAGACGGTGAACGTGCTGCCCGCGCCGGGGCGGCTGTCGACGGCGATCTGGCCGCCGTGGAGGTTGACGGCGTGTTTGACGATGGCGAGGCCGAGGCCGGTGCCGCCCTTCGCGCGGGAGCGGGCCTTGTCCACGCGGAAGAAGCGCTCGAAGATCCGCTCGATGTGCTCGGGCGGGATGCCGATGCCGCTGTCGGCGACGGTGAGGACCGCGCGCTCGCCCTCGGGGGCCACCGCGACGCGGACCCAGCCGCCCGACGGGGTGTAGGTGACGGCGTTCACGACGAGGTTGTCCACGAGGCGCCGCAGCGCCTCGGGGTCGCCGAGGACGCGGACCGCCGCGTCGGCGTGGACCTCGAGCGCGAGGCCCGCCTCGCGCGCGCGGGCGGCGACGGCGTCGCACGACTGGCGCGCGACCAGCGCGAAGTCGACGGGCACGCGCTCGATCGACTCGGGGCTCGACTCGAGGCGGGACAGGGTGAGGAGGTCGTCGACGAGCGCCTTGAGGCGGTCCGCGTGGCGGGTGATCGTGTCGAGGAACTTCGGGCCGGCCTCGGGGTCGTGGAGTGCGCCCCCGGACAGCGTCTCGGCGGCGCCCGCGATGGCGGCGAGCGGCGTGCGCAGCTCGTGGCTGACGTTCGCGACGAAGTCGGTCCGCATGCGTTCGAGGCGGCGGATCGTCGACACGTCGCCGACGAGGAGGATGGCGCCGCGGGCGCCGCGCTCGACGGGCGCCGCGCGCACGCGCAGGAGGCGCTTCGGGGCGCCGTCCCAGACGACGTCCTCCTCCGGCGGCTCGGCGCCCTGCAGCGCCGCGCGGATCGTCACCAGCACCACCGGGTCGCGGACGAGGTGGTGGACCGGGAGCCCCTCGACGGCGGCGCCGGGCGGGACGGCGAGCAGCTCGCGGCCCACGCGGTTGAGGAACACGACGCGCTCCTCGGGGTCGATGGACGCCACGCCCTCGTTCATGTCGTCGAGCACCGCCTGGAGGCGGGCCCGTTCGGTGCGCTCGCGCTCGACGTCGGCCTGGAGCCGGCCGGCCATCGAGTTGAACGAGGTGGAGAGGCCGCGGAGGAAGTCGGGGCCGCGGACGGGGACGCGCGTGGCGAGGTCGCCGGCCTCGAGGTCGGAGAGGGCGCCGGCGACCGCGCGGACGCCCGCGGCCGTCGGCGCGAGCAGGAGGCCCGCGAGGATCGCGGCGACGACCGTGGCGAGGGCGGCGGGCCCCCACCGGAACCGCGACTCCTCGCGCACGAACGCGTCCACCTCGGTGGCGTCGAGGGCCGCCCGCGCGACGGCCTGCGTGTCCGGGATGCGGACGGCGGCGTAGCGGAGCTCGCGGTTGACGGTCCCGGAGGTGCGGCGCGAGACGGCCACGCCGTCGCGGCGGGCCTCGACGATCTCGGCGCGCGCGCCGTGGTTCTCGAGGGTCGTGAGGTCCTCGACGTCGGACTCGGCGACGACGCGCCCGTCCTCGCCGACGACGGTGAACCGGAGGCGCGCGCCGCGGGCGGCCAGCTTCACGCGGGCGTCGAGGCCCGGCGCCGCGAGCTCGGCGGGCAGGATGCCGGCGGCGAGCGCGTGGGCCGACCGCTCGAGGTCGCGGTCGAGCTGCGCCACGGCGGCCTGCCGGATCTCCGGCACGCGGAGCACCCAGTACGCGACGAGCCCGAGGGCGACGAGGACGCCGCCGACGAGGCCCGCGCGGAAGGACCAGGGAGTCCGCATCGTCGTCTCGACCTCCGGGGCTAGCGCTCGGCGAACTTGTACCCGACGCCCCGGATCGTCGCGATCCGGTCGCCGTAGTCGTCGAGCTTCTTGCGGAGCGTCGCGACGTGCACGTCGATGTTGCGGTCGATCACGACGACGTCCGGGCCCACGGCCTTGTCGAGCAGCTGGGCGCGCGTGAAGACGCGGCCCCGGTTGCGGACCAGGTGGTGGAGCAGGCGGAGCTCGGTCGGCGTGACCTGGACGACCTGCCCCCGCAGCCGGACCTCGTGTTTGGCGGGGTCGACCTCGAGGTCGTCCACGCGCAGCACCTTCGTCGCCGGGTCGGCGGCGGCCGCCGTGCGGCGCAGCACCGCCCGGACGCGGGCGAGGAGCTCCTTCATGCCGAAGGGCTTCTTGATGTAGTCGTCGGCCCCGACGGAGAGGCCGACGACGGCGTCGCTCTCCTCGGCGCGGGCCGTGACCATCACGATGGGGATCTCGCTGGTGGCGTCGTCGGCGCGGAGCCGGCGGCACACCTCGAGGCCGTCGATGCCCGGCATCATGAGGTCGAGCAGGACGAGGTCGGGCCGCTCGTCGCGGGCGAGCTCGAGGGCCTTGGCGCCGGTCTCGGCGCGCACGGGCTTGAACCCCTCCTTGCGGAGGTTGTAGACGACGAGGTCGAGCAGGTCGGGCTCGTCCTCGACGACGAGGATCTTGTGGCTGGTCTTGACCGGACCGGCGGCGTTCATGGTGGTGTTCATGGCCTCCGTGATGCCCGAGGTCGGTGAAGTCTTTGTAAAGATCACGGGACTCCCCCGGCAGCCTACCCGTACCGCCCGGTGATGTACGCCTCGGTCTCGGAGAACCGGGGTCGCTCGAAGATCTGGGTGGTCTCCCCCATCTCGATGAGGCGGCCGAGGTACATGAAGGCCGTGACGTCGGCCACGCGGGCGGCCTGCTGCATGTTGTGCGTGACGATGATCACCGTGAAGTCGCGCTTGAGGTCGATGATGAGGTCCTCGACCTTCGACGTGGCGATGGGGTCGAGCGCCGAGCAGGGCTCGTCCATGAGCAGCACCTCGGGGCGCGTCGCGATGGCGCGCGCGATGCAGAGACGCTGCTGCTGGCCGCCCGAGAGCTCGAGGGCGCTCTTGTGGAGGCGGTCCTTCACCTCGTCCCAGATCGCCGCGCCGCGCAGGCTGCGCTCGACGGCCTCGTCGAGGACCGGCTTGCGCTTCTCGCCGTCGACGCGCAGGCCGAAGACGACGTTCTCGTAGATGCTCTTGGGGAAGGGGTTCTGCCGCTGGAACACCATCGACATCCGCTTGCGGAGCGAGATGACGTCGACGCCGCGCCGGTAGACGCTGTCGCCGCGCAGGCGGACGTCGCCCTCGGTGCGCAGGTTGTCGATCAGGTCGTTGAGGCGGTTGAGCGAGCGGAGCAGCGTGGACTTGCCGCAGCCGCTCGGCCCGATCAGCGCCGTCACCTGGCGCTCGCCGAACGACATCGAGACGTCCTTCAGGGCGTGGGTCGGGCCGTACCAGAGGTTGAAGTGGTCCACGTCGAGGACCGCGCGCGCACCGCCGGGCGGCGGGGCGGGCCTCATCTCGGGGGCCGAGGGCAGGGTGGCGGGGGTGGGCATCAGAAGACTCCCGTGCGCATGCGCTTGCGCAGGCGGTTCCGCAGGAGGATCGCGCCGAGGTTGAGGACGAGCACGAGGCCCAGGAGCACGAGGGTCGTGCTGTAGACCAGCGGCGTCGAGGCGTCCACGTTGGGCGACTGGAAGCCGGTGTCGTAGAGGTGGAAGCCGAGGTGCATGAAGCGCCGCTCGGGGTGCAGGAACGGCGGCTCGCCGTCGAGGGGCAGGTCCTCGGCCAGCTTGATCACGCCGGTGAGCATCAGCGGCGCGACCTCGCCGGCGCCGCGCGCCATGGCGAGGATCATGCCGGTGAGGATCCCGGGGCTCGCGTGCGGCAGCACCACCCGGCGGATCGTCTGCCACTTCGAGGCCCCGCAGGCGATGGCCGCCTCGCGGAGCGCCCGCGGCACCGCGGCCAGCGCCTCCTCCGTCGCCACGATCACGACGGGCACCGTGAGCAACGAGAGCGTCAGCGACGCCCAGAGGATGCCGCCGCCGCCGAAGGTGGGCGTCGGCAGCTTCTCGGGGAAGAACGACCGGTCGATCCAGCCGCCGACGAGGTAGCAGAAGAAGCCGAGGCCGAACACGCCGAACACGATGCTCGGCACGCCCGCCAGGTTGTTCACCGCGATGCGGACCGCGGAGATCATCACGCCCTGCTTCGCGTACTCCCGCAGGTAGAGCGCGGCCAGCACGCCGAACGGCACGACGAACATCGTCATGATCAGCGTCATCAGCACGGTGCCGTAGATCGCCGGCCAGATGCCGCCGTCGGTGTTGGCCTCGCGCGGCGGCTCGCTCACGAACCGCCAGAACCGGCCCACGGCGAGGGCGACGCGCCCGGGCCAGGACAGCGCGTTGACCGCGTCGATGCGGAGGATCTGCGACATCGGGACGGGCTTCGGGAACGCCGTGCCCGCGCCGTCTTCGAGCAGGACGAGGTGGCGCTTGTCCTCCGCGATGATCGCGCGCGCCTTGGCCGCGACCTTCTCGAACTCGGCGTCGAGCGCGGCCTTGCGCGCGTCGAGCGCCCGCTTGCGCTCCGCGGCCCCGGCGGAGAGCGGGTCCACGTCGCGCTGGAACCGGCGCAGCTCGTCGTTGAGCTCGTTCTGGCGCCGGCTCACGCGGTCCATCTCGCCTTCCTGCAGCTCGAGGCGGGCCTCGCGCCGGGCCGCGGCCGCCTCCATCCCCTCGAGGAGGGCTTCGCGGGCCTTGGCCCCCTCGGCGACGACCCGGTTGGTGCGCTTGCCGTCGACGACCTCGACCTCGATCACCTGCCGGACGCGGCCGTAGGCGGGGCCGTGCTCCATGCGCTCGAAGGCGAGCAGGTCCTCCGGCGCCGAGGTCGCGACGATGTCGTCGGCCCGGATCCACCGGAAGTCGCCGCCGCTGCCGGCGAGGTCGCGGTTGCCGACGCGGAGGAACACCTGCCCCTCCTCGCGGCTGTCGTGGCCGACCTTCCGCACCTCGCGCTTCAGCTCCTCGCCGACGACGACCGTGCCGTCCTTCAGCTCGTACCGCACCAGCCGCCGGGGCCAGAACGTCGAGAGCCCGTTCACCACGACGATCCCGACGATCCCGACGACCATGAGCAGCAGGAGGGCGGTCCCGCAGCGCGTGATCCAGACCCAGGGGTGGCCGTCGCGGAAGAGCCGCCCGAACGGCGACGGCGGCAGCGGCGGGTGGACGGTCCGTTCGGTCACGTCAGAGCCCCTTGAAGCGCTTGCGGAACCGGAGGCGCACGACCTCCGCCACCGTGTTGAGGACGAAGGTGATCGCGAAGAGGAGGAGCCCCGCGAGGAACAGCACGCGGTAGAGCGTCCCCTCGACCGGCGCCTCGGGCAGCTCGGTCGCGATGTTCACGGACAGCGTCCGGAACCCGTTGAAGATCGTGAGGTCCATGATCGCCGTGCCGCCGGCGGCCATCAGGACGATCATCGTCTCGCCGATGGCGCGACCGAGGCCGATCATGGCGGCGGAGAAGATGCCCGGCACGGCGGCCGGCAGCACGACGCGCGTCGCCGCCTGCCACGGGCTCGCCCCGCAGCCGAGCGCGGCGGAGCGCAGCGAGTCCGGGATGGCGGAGAGGGCGTCCTCCGCGATCGTGTAGATGATCGGGATCACCGCGAAGCCCATCGCGATGCCCACGACGAGGCTGTTGCGCTGGTCGTAGACGATGCCGTGCGCCGGATCGTCGGTGCCGACGAGGAACCACCGGAAGTCGCCGCCGAAGAGCACCGTCTCGACGAGCGGCGCCGCCGCGAACGCCAGCAGCGCGGGGACGCCCGCCCCGACGCCGATCTGCACGAGCGTCCGCAGGAGCGGCGCCAGGGTGGCCGGCAGCCGCGGCCCGACGAACCGCGGCAGGGCGAACATCCCCACCGTCGCGGCGAGGGCCGCCAGCGTGACGCGGAGCAGCGGGAGGCCGGACGCGCTCGACCCGTCGCCGAGGTCGGGCGAGCGCGGCGCGTCCATCCACTGCCGGAAGTCCGCGAGCACCCTCCCGTCCTTCGCCCGCACCTGGAACAGGAGGTGCTCGATGAGGGGCGTCTGCGCGACGCAGAGCCAGGCCGTGCCGCCCACCAGGGCCGCGGCCAGCAGCAGGCGGGTCCCCGACCCCATCCCGTTGCGCAGCTCGGGAGGCAGGAAGTACCAGACGACGCCGGCGAGGAAGCCGACGACGCCCAGCGAGACGACGGCGGCGAACACCCCGGGCACGACCTTCTCGATGGCCGGCGCGAGCACGAGCGCCGCGACGAACCCGAGCACGACGCTCGGGAGGCTCGCCATCACCTCGACGGCGGGCTTCACGACCGCGCGGACGCGCGGGTGCATGAACTGGGAGGTGTAGAGCGCGCCGAGGAGGGCCAGCGGCAGCGCGAAGAGCATGGCGTAGAACGTCGCCTTGAGCGTGCCGAAGAGCAGGGGCGTCAGGGAGAGCTTGGGCTCCGCCTCGTCGCTGCCCGCCGACGATTCGTACCGGAGCTGGGGCTCGGCGTAGCCCTGGTAGTGCACCGGCGAGAAGAGCGCCTTGAGGTTCGTCTCGGGGTGCGGCGCGGCCACGTCGAACGCCCGGTACCCCTCGCCCGGCCCGGCCACGAGCAGCCCGTCGTCCTTCGGGCCGACCGCGATCGCGCCGACCGGGCCGGCGAACGCCTGCACGCGCGCGAGGACGCGGTCGTTGACGAGGTAAGCCGAGGTGATCGAACCGTCGGCGTGGCCGAGGTAGTAGGTGAGCCGCGTCGGGCACGCGGCGATCGAGACGACCGGCGCGCCGAGCACCCCGAGCTCGTGGATCGGCTCCGTGACCTGCCCGTCGCCCGGGTCGGCGCGCTTCGCGGTCAGCCGCGCGTTGACCGGCACCGGGCTCCACACCGCGACCCGGCCGTGGTCGTCGGCGAGCACCAGCGAGCGGTCGCCGAGCACGAACTCGGCCGCCGTCGTCCGGGCGCCGTCGCCGCGGTCGGTCCGCCGCACCTCCCGCACGACCGCGGGGCTGACGCGGACGTCCACGCGCACCAGCACGCCGTCGCGCGTCACGAACCACGCGTTGCGCAGCTCCTCGTCCACGAGGGTCGAGAACACGCCGCCGGGCACGGGCGCCCCGCCCTCGGCGAGCGTCTCGACGCGGAACGCCGCGGGCGCGTCGCCCTCGGCCTCCGCGCGCCGGAGGACGTGGGCCCGGCCGTCGGCGGTCACGGCGGCGGCCACGGCGCCGTCCTCGTGGGTGGCGTAGGCGACCGCGACCACCGTCCCGCCGCCGGGCAGCGCGACGACGCCCCGCGGCTCGACCGCGCACCGGACCCGCAGCAGCGTCCCGCCGGCCTTGCGCTTCACGACGGCGTCGCCGGTCGTCTCGAGCTGACCGAGCGCGAGCCGGCGCCGGACCTCGTCGCCCGCCTCCCCCACGACGTAGTCGGCCGCGAACGACAGGCCGAGGAGCGCCACGCGACCGTCCGTCGTGCCGACGGCGAGGTCCTTCGTGCGGATCGACCGGCGCGCGGACGCGAGCCGCGCGCCCTCGAGCCCGGCGATCGGCACGCGGGCCACGACGCGCCCCGGGTCGTCCGGCCGGAACACCACGATCTCGGGGGCCTCGCCGACGGCGGCCGCGAGGAACCGGTACTCGTCCACGGCGAGGCACAGCACCCGACCCTCGACCGGGACCTTGCCGACCGACGCCGTCGCCTCGACGGTCGCCCCGCGGAACAGCGGGACCACGGTCGCGACGAGGAACACGAGGATCCCCACCACCGCGACGATCACGAGCGTGCCGCCGAGGCGCACGACGCCGCCCGCGACGGCGTCCGCCACCTTCACGCTCCGGGCGGTCGCGCGCGGCCCCGCGATCGGGGGCGGGAGCGTCGAGGGGGGCGCGTCGCGCGCGGGGTCCGGGGTCACGGTCGTGGGCCTCGGGGACGGGAGCGGCGGATCGGGATCGGGCGGCGCCGTGCGGCACGCGAGCGCGGGAGGGCGACCCGCGCGGGAACGGACGGGGCGGGCCGTCTCGGACGACGGCCCGCCCCTCGGGAACCAGCGGTCGGAACGCTCAGTTCAGCTTCGCGCGCTCGGCCGCGACGATCTCGGGCGTCAGCGGGATGTAGCCGTCCTTCTCGACGACCTCCTGCCCCTGGCGCGAGAGCACGTAGAGGAGGAACTCCTTGACGAGCGGCTGCAGGCCCTGGCCCGGCGCCTTGTTCACGTAGACGAACAGCGCGCGCGAGATCGGGTAGTCGCCGCTGTACACGTTCGCCTTGTCGGCCGCGTGGGCCTTGCCGTCCTTGCCGATGATCGGCACCGCGCGCACGCCCGCCGTCGCGTAGCCGATGCCGCTGTAGCCGACGCCGGCGCGGTCCTCGGTCACGCCCTTCACCACGGCCGCGGAGCCGGGCTGCTCCTTCACGGTCGCCTTGTAGTCGCCCTTCGAGAGCACGTGCTCCTTGAAGTAGCCGTAGGTGCCCGACGCGCTGTTGCGGCCGTAGAGCGAGATGGGCAGCGACGCCCAGTCGCCCGTCAGCCCGACCTGGCCCCACGTCGTGACGTCGGCCGTGGCGCCGCGCTTGCGCGTGGACGAGAACATCGCGTCCACCTGCTCCATCGTCAGGCTCTGCACCGGGTTGTCCTTGCCGACGAAGACCGCGAGGGCGTCGAGCGCGACGCGGACCGCCGTCGGCTTGTACCCGTACTTCGCCTCGAACTTCTGGATCTCCTCCGCCTTCATCTCGCGCGACATCGGCGCGAGGAGCGCGGTGCCCTGCGTGAGCGCGGGCGGCGCGGTGCTCGAGCCCTTGCCCTCGATCGCAGGGTTCACGTTCGGGTAGAGCGTCGAGAAGCCCTCGGCCCAGAACGTCATCAGGTTGTTGAGCGTGTCGGAACCGATGCTCGTCAGGTCGCCGGACACGCCGCCGGCGGTCTGGTACTCGGGAATCGTCGCCGTGTTGTCGGCGCCCGCGCGGGAGGAGAAGGTCGCCAGCGCGGCCAGCGCGGCGGCGGTCACGAACGAGAAGGTCTTGCGCACTCGAGGACTCCTGGGTGGTCTGCCCGGAGCCTCGCCGTGGATGTTCAAGCCTTTGTAAAGATGGCGGCAGAATTCGGCCGCCTCCAATCTGCGTCCATAACTTATTGTCCCGAAATACGTTACGCTCCCCTCCCATCCGCGGCGATCCCCGGATCTCCCCCGCCAGGCCCGGCCGGCAACGACGCGGGCCGGGCGCCGCGTGGGTACGCGAGGCCCGGCCCGGAGCGACGACGGTGCGTCGGAGGTCACTTCTTCGGCGGCGGGTTCCACGTGTACGGGACCGCACGCGCGACGAGCGAGGCCCAGTCCGGCTCCGCCTCGGTCCCCGTGTTCAGGTCCGTGCGGAACGTCTTGCCCTTGCGGATCAGCCGCACGCTCCCCTTCTCCTCGAAGGCGCCCGGGTCCTTCTCGAAGTCGGCGAGGCCCTTCTCGGTGAACAGGATGTACGTCTTCTGCTCGTAGGAGTAGACGACCGGCCCGGAGGGCAGGGCGTGGGTCGTGGCCTCGAGCGACTTCCGCTGGAGCGGGGTCAGGCAGCAGGGGTTCTCGCCGCACTTGCACGGCGGGTCCTTGATGCACTTGCCCCCGGCGCAGCAGCCGGTGAGCGCCGCGGCCGCGACGAGCGGCGCGACGAGGGCGCGGAGGAAGCGGTTCACTTGGGGGCCTCCGGCTTCTTGCAGCACGGCGGGTCCTTGATGCAGGTCCCGCAGCAGGCGGTGAACGTGGCGCAGAGCACGCCGACGACGAGCGCGGTCAGCAGGCGACGGGTCATGGGGACTCCTCGGGATCGGCCCGGCGGGCCGGACGGGGGTGGTTCGGGCGGGTGCGAGAAGGGGGGCGCCCCGTGAGAGGCGCCCCCCCGGGAGGGCCGGCGTCGCCAAGGAGGTCCGGGCGACGTCAGCGCGAGATCAGAAGTTCAGCTGCCACTGGATGCGCAGGAACACGCCGTCCTCGACGATCACGCCGCGGGACGCGCCGTTCATGTAGCCGGCGCTCGAGCTGTTGACGCCCGAGTTGTCCTGCACGAAGTTCACGTCGGCCGTGATCTTGCTGTTGTGGTCGTAGAAGAAGTAGTTCACCGCGACGCCGAACTCGGTGATCGTGTCCTCGAGCGCGACCGTCGTCGTGTTGCCCTGGGGACCCGAGGTCACGGACAGGTAGTCGTCGTCCAGCCAGATGATCCCGGCGCGGGCGCCGATGCCCCAGTTGCTGTCGGCGAAGCGGTAGTGGACGGTGAGGGACGCGCCCATGTCCTCCTGCTCCGGCTTCGTCGAGGGGCCGCCGCCGTTGTCGCGGGTGTACTGGATGTTGCGGAGCATGAACTCGCCGAGCCACGACAGGCCGTTCCACTGGCCGCGGACCCAGAAGTCGAGGCCGTAGCGCTCCGCGCGGTCGTTGCTGTCGCCGAGCCGCAGGCCGCCCCACTGGTCGTGCTTGCTGTCGTCGTCGTTCTCGTAGATGCCCGCCAGGCCGATGGAGAGGTCGAGGTTGCACCGCTTGTCGCAGGCGCGGTGGTCCACCATGTCCATCTTCCAGTCGTTGCAGGTGACGTTCCACTCGAACGCCGCCGCGAGGAGCAGGTTGTCGCTGTAGGTGTCGAACGCGTCGGTGTTGAAGACCGACCCGCGGTTGATGAGGCCCTCGCCGTTCATCACCTGCACCTTGTACATGAAGTTCTTCGGGCAGTCGCACGTCCCGAAGTAGCCCCACGCCGCGACGCCGGTGTCGAAGCCGACCTCGAACGCCTTGCCGACGATCGACCGGTCGACGAACGAGAGGACGGACGACGAGTGGTTCTCCTCGGCGCAGTACGCGACCTTGTCCGCGCCGGCGCGGATGTGGTGCTCGCCGGAGTACTTCCAGTCCATGTACGCGTAGCGCTTCTCGACGCCCGTCCCGCTGTCGGCGTCGAAGTTGAGCTCGAGCTTGAACGTGATGTCCTCGCAGAAGATCGAGCCGTCGAAGCCGACGTACAGCCGCTCGATCTCGAAGCCCGAGCGGTCGCGCGGCGCCTCCTCGCTCACCGGGTTCCCGGTGTCGCCGAGCGTGCCCACCGCGTCGTCGCTGTAGAGGAACGCCTCGTAGCGGACCTGGTTGCGGAACGCGATCTCGAGCTTGTTGGGCCCCTCCTTGATGAAGGGCTTCTTGCCGAGGGGGAATCCGGCCGAGCCGTCCGCGCCGCCGCCGACGTACGCGACCTGCGGCGACGTCGTCATGTACTGCGCGACGGTCGCGCTGATCTCGTCCTGCGAGGGCGCGAGGTTCTCGAGCGCCCTGACCTTGCGCTGCAGCGAGTCGAGCTGCGCCCGGAGGTCCGACGTGTCGTCGGCCCGAGCCGCGCCACCGAAGGCGGCGAGGCCGAGGGCCCCGGCCGCCGCGTACGTGCGCCAATCCATCGTAGAAACCCTCCCGGTTGGGTGAAACCCCGGGGTCGGACCCCGGTGGACGGAACGATCGGGACGCCCGCGAACGCGGACGACCCTCCTTGCCGGCCGGGAGGTTCCGGGGCGCGGACGAAGCCCCGATGCCGGGAAGGACAATTTTCCGTAAAGGCGACGGCGGGCCGGCTTCGGGTACCCTCGCGCTCCCCCCCGGAAGACCGATGCTCGACGACACCGCCCGGATCCTGGCCGCGTTCGCCCTCGTGGTGCTGAACGGCTTCTTCGTGCTGGCCGAGTTCGCGCTCGTGAAGGTGCGCTCGACGCGGCTCGAGGAGCTCGTCGACTCGGGAGGCAGGCTCGCGCCGAAGGCGAAGGAGGCGCTGCACGTCGTCAGCCGGCTCGACGACTACCTGTCGGCGACCCAGCTCGGCATCACCCTCGCGAGCCTGGCGCTCGGCTGGATCGGGGAGCCCGCGTTCGCCGGCATCTTCGAGCGCGTCTTCGCGGCCGGCGGCTTCATGTCGTCCGCCGCCGCGCACGGGGCGTCGGCCACCGCCGCGTTCCTGCTGATCAGCGGCATCCACATCATCGTCGGCGAGCTGACGTTCAAGTCCATCGCCATCCAGCACGCCGAACGGTCCGCGCTGTTCGTCGCGCGCCCGCTCCGGATCTTCCACCGGATCTTCGCCATCCCGCTCGCGCTGATGAACGGCGCGTCGCGGGCGGTCCTGCGGCTGATCCGCGTCAAGCCGGCGAGCGAGGTCGAGGTGACGTACACCGAGGAGGAGCTCCGCTCGATCCTCGGCGCCTCCCAGGAGCGCGGCGGCTTCTCGTTCCACCACCTCCTGCTGCTCGAGAACGCCTTCGACTTCGGCGAGCTCCGCATCAAAGACGTCATGGTGCCGCTCGAGGCGACGACCTGCCTCGACGCCTCCCGCCCCTGGCCCGAGAACGCAGCGGTCATCGCGCAGAAGCGCCTCTCCCGCTACCCGCTCGTGGACGGCCCCAAGGGCAAGGTCATCGGCCTCGTCCACGTGAAGACGATCCTCATGGACCTCCTCGCCGGCCGGACCCCCGACCTCCGCCGCGACATGATCAAGATGCCGCGGGCGCCGCAGGAGCTGCTCCTCGAGGCCGCGCTCCGCAAGCTCCAGAAGTCCGGCGAGCACATGGGCATCGCGGTCAACGAGGAGGGCGTCCCCGTCGGCATGTTCACGCTCGAGGACATCGTCGAGGAGCTCATCGGCGACATCAAGGACGAGTTCGAGCCGTCCCGCGACGTCTCCATCGCCGACGTGCTGCGCCCGGGCGCGATCGTCCTCGACCCCGAGCTCGAGGACCGCATCGCGCTCGTCGAGCGGCTCGTGCGCCTCGCCTGCGAGGGCGCCATGGTCGACACCGGCGTCGCCATCGACGCCGTCCTCCGCCGCGAGAAGGCCGTCCCCACGTCCGTCGCCGGCTCCGTCGCGGTGCCGCACGCCCGCGTCCCCGGCCTCCTCGAGCCCCGCGCCGCGTTCGCGCGCCTGCGCGAGGGCGTCGACTACCTCGCGCCCGACGGCCGGCCCGTCCGCCTCGTCCTCCTGCTGCTCTCCCCCGCCGACGCGGCGCCGGGCACGCAGTCGCGCCTCCTGCGCAAGGCCGGCGGCCTCATGGACAGCGACTTCCTCCGCACGCGCCTCCTCGACGCCACGAGCCCCGAGGAGGTGAAGGAGATCCTGCGCGTCGGCGAGACCTCGGCGTCCCTCTGAGACTCCGTTCGAACGGCCGCCCTGCCGCGCCAGGCACCCTGGGAATGGGCTCGCAGGCGGTCGTGCTCCCGGGACGCGAGGCCCGCTCGCCCGCAGGGCGCGCACCCGGCCGGCCCCCTAGTGGCCCGCCGGGCCGCCCCACGACGCCGGCCCCTACTTCGCCGACACGGTCAGCGTGAGCCGCTCGGTGGCGCCCGTCGCGACGTCCACCGTTGCCTCGGCGCGGCGCCCGGCGTAGGTCGCGCGGACGGTCGTCGCGCCCGCCGGCAGGCCGGTCACGGGACGGCGGCCGTCGGCGCCGGTATGCGGCGCGACGCGTTGTACGTCGTCGTCGCCGAGCTCGACCCAGGTCCCGGCCGACGGCGTCACCTCGAGGACCGCGCCGGCCGCCGGCGCGCCGTCCTCGTGGACGACGAGCACGTCGATCGAGGCCGCCGCCGCCTCGCGCAGCGCCACGCTCGCCGGGGCGTCGGCGACGACGTCGAACGGCGTCTCGCTCCACACGAGGCCGGCCTCGTTCAGGCGCAGGGCGTACGCGCCGACCGGCAGGCCGTCGAGGCGCCACATGCCGTCGGCCCCGACGCGCGCGGACCAGGCGCCGCGACGTTCCTCGGCCTCGGCGCCCACCGGCACCGCGACGACGAACGCGTCCACGGCCGGACGGCCGTCGCGCCGAGTGACCGTCGCGACCACCGACCCCGTCGCCCCGGTCCACCGGCGCAGCCGCCGGACCGCGCCCCCGCATCGGCAGCCGCCGCAGCGCCAGCACCCCGAGAACGACAGCTCGTCCGACGCCGCCTCCGGCAGGTCGATGGTGAACCGCTGCGGCCGCGACCCGTCCGTCCCGAGCACGCCCTCGGCGCTGCCCTGACGCCCGCCGTCCTCGCCCCAGACGCTCGCGGCGAGCTCGACCGACGCGCCTCGCAGCACGGGCACGCCGTGGACGCGGACGCCGCCGACGACGGGTTCGGCCGACGCGGAGACGCGCTCCCCGGCGACGGTCGCGGAGACCGAGACGCTGCCGAAGCCCATCCACGCGGGCGGCGAGGCGCCGCCGACGGTGAACTCGACGACGACGTCGGCCTCCGGGACGACCGGCCAGACGACGAGGACGGACGCCGCGTACCGCGACACGCGCAGGTCGCCGGCGTCGAGCCCGACGTCGCACCAGCCCGCGGGGACGTGGCAGAGGTCGAGGCGCAGGTCCGACACGTCCGCGCCCTCGGGCGCGAGCACCGCCGACGCGCCGCGCTCGAACGACGGCGGGACCGACTCGACCTCCGCCCGCGCCTCACCGGCCTCGAGGACGCGACCGATCGGCTCGGCGGACGGGTCGGTCGTCGCGAGCCCCCCCGCCGGCGGTGCGGGAGGCTTCGGCAGCGCGCGCGACGTCCATCGGGCGCCCGGGACCACGCGACCCGTGGTCGCGTCCACGACCTCGACGGTCACGAGGACCCGACGCGAGGGCTTCGGCTCGACGGGCGTCGGCGCGGTCCCGGACGGCGGCGGCGGCGCGGTCCCGACGTCCGCGGCGGAGGGACGGGCGGAACGCGGCGCGCCGGCCCGCAGCGCCGGCGGCGCCTCGGCCGGCGGGAGCGCCTCCGGCGGGACGGCGTCGTCCTCGACCTCGGCGGCCAGCGGGCCTCGCGGTCCCGCGCCGGCTTCCGCCGTCCCGAGCGCGTAGGCCGCGCCGGCGGTCGCGAGGAGGAGGCCGGCGAGGAGGGGCGGGGCACGCATCCGTCCCGGCAAACGGCCCCGGCGGGCGGCGGTTCATCGGGAACCGGGGGCGGCGGCGGGCGGGACAGGGAGAGAGGGGCGGACGGGGGTGGGTTGCGCCGGTGGAGGATCGGGTCGGATCGGTTTCTGCCGGCGGTCCACGTCCCGCCCGCCCCGAGAGCGGGCGCGCGGTGGCGTGGCGGCGTTACTTGCCGTCCCCGCCCTGCGAGGCGAGGAACGACTTCAACGTCGCATACACCTGGAGGACTTCCGCGTCCTTCCCCCCTCGCGCCGAATAGGCCTCGAAGTGCTTCAGCGCGAGCGCCGTGCGCTTCGGGATCGAGTAGAGGGGGTTCTGCGTCACGCAGAGGATCGCGAGGTTCTTGTGCGCGTCGAGGAAGCCCTCGTCGAGCTTCAGCGCGCGCTCGTAGGCGGCGATCGCGTCGTCGGTCTTGCCGGCGCGGTCGAGGACGACCGCCTCGAGGAACGGCCCGAGCGGGTGGTCCTTCGCGGCCTTCGCGAAGGCGGCGACGGCCTTCGAGGCGCCGTCGGCGTCCTGGGCCGCGAGGCGCTCCTCGACGGCGGCCTTCACGACGTCGGGGTCGGTCGGCGCGGCCTTCAGCGCGGCGGCGACCTCCTTCTTCGCGACGTCCGCGTGGCCCGACGCGAGCTGCGCGAGGCCGAGCCACGCGCGGTACCGCGCGGTCTTCGCGTCGAGCGCGACGGCCTTCGTGAGCGGCTCGACGGCCTCGGCGCCCTTGCCCTGCAGCAGGTACGCGCGGCCGAGCGACGCGAGCACCGGCGCCACGGGCTTCTTCTCGGCGGCCTCCTGGAAGTAGCCCTGGGCGCCGAGCGCGTCGCCGCGCGCGAGCGAGACCTCGCCCGCGAGGTACGCCGCGCGGGCGCGCAGCGCGTCGTCGTGGCCCACCTTCTCGGTGGCCTCGAGGGCTTCGTCGAAGCGGCCGGCCTTGAAGTGCTCGACGGCCACGTCCACGGGGCTCGGGTCGGCGGCGAGAGCCGAGCCCGCCGCGACGACGAGCGCCGCGACGGCGAGGGAGAAGGGGCGGTTCATCGCGTCTCCTCGAGGGCCGGGAAGGCCCGTTCGGTCGAAAGCCGCGCCCGCACCGCGGCGAGGTCGCGCTCGAAGCGCCCCCCGCGCTCGACGGCGAGCGCCGCGTCGAGCCTCGCCACCGCGGCGTCCACCGACCCGGACGTCGCGAGCTCTCGGGCCGCGCGCAGCGCGCGGGCCGCCGGCGCCGACGCCGCCCGCGTGGCCGCCGCCACGGCGGCCGCGAGCGGCGGGTCGACGGCGAGCGCCTTCGCGCGGTCGAGCGCGCCGTCGCGCTCGTGCGCGTCGCGCGCGATCTCGGCCTCGCGCAGCGCGCGCGCGGTCGCCCGCACCGTCGGCCACGGGACGGGCGCGAGGTCCGGACCGGCGACCTTCCCGAGCGCGTCGCGCAGCGTCGCGACGTTGGGAGTCCCGGCGAACGTGCTCACCTCCCGCCCGTCCACGCCGTACAGGACGAACACGGGCCAGCCGATCGCGTGCGCCTCGAGCAGGGCCGCGCCCTCGCCGGACGCGCGCACCCGCGCCAGCACGAACGGGTCCGCCGCGCTCGCGAGGCCCGGGTCGCGGAACGTCGTCGCCTCGAGCTGCTTGCAGAGCGGGCACGACGGCTCGAACAGGAACACGACGAGCGGGCGGCCGGACGCGGCCGCGAGCCGCTGCCCGTCCGCGAGGCGGTCGAGGAAACGGAGGCCGCGCGGGCCCGCCGGCGCGTATCCGAGGGCCGCCGCGGGCAGCCCAACGCCCGCGAACGCACCGTCGGCCGCCGCCGGCAGGTCCGCCGCCGCCATCGCCACCGCCTCCAGCCTCACCGGCCCCTGCGGGCGACCGGGCCTCGCGTCCCGGGAGAACGACCGGACCCCCAGCGCGAGCAGGAGGGCCGCCGCGGCCGCGAGCGGGAGCCACGCGCGCCAGGTCGCGCGCGGCGGCGCGTCCGTGAGCACCAGGCGCTCGAACGGCACGTCGCACGGCGGGACCGGCTCCTCGCCGGCGCGGAGCACCGCGTCGAGGTCGGCCCACGTGGCGGCGAGCTCGGGTTCGACCGCGAGGCGGGCCTCGAGGGCCGCGCGTTCGTCGTCGGCGAGCCGGCCGGCGGCGAGGTCGTAGAGGAGGTCGAGGTCGGTGCGAAGGTTCACGACGCCTGGCCCTCCGCCAGGTTCATGCGCGCGCCGAACGCGTCGAACGCGGCGGTCCGCGCCTGCGGCACGACGGCGCGGACGCGCTCGGCGACGGCGCGCAGCGCGCGGGCCAGTCGCAGCTCGACCGCCTTCGGCGAGAGCCCCATCATCTCGGCGACCTGCGCGCAGGTCAGGCCCTCGTAGCGGAAGAGCACGAACGGCTCGCGCCAACCGGACGGCAGCCCGTCCACCGCGGCGCGGACCTGCGCGAGCAGCGCGTTGCGGTCGATCCGACCGCCGACGTCGTCGGCGGCGACGCCCGGCCGCGCCGGCGGGTCCGTCGGCAGGCCGGTCTCGGCGAGCGCGCGGACGAGGCGGGGTCGGGCGTTGAGGTAGGTGCGCACGGCGATCGTCTTCATCCAGCCTTCGACGCTCCCCTCCCCGCGGTACTGGGCGCGTTTGCGCCACACGGTGAGGAACGTCTCCTGCAACAGGTCGTCGGCGGTGTGGCCGTCGCGGGCGAGACGCGCGAGCAGTCGGTGGATCGACGTGCGGTGCGTCTCGTAGAGCCTCCGGAACCCCTCGGTGTCGTCAGGGATTCCGGAGGTGGACATGGAGACCCGTCGTCCTCAGATCGCGGACAGGTTCTGGACGACGACCTTCACGGTCTCGGCGCGGACGCGCGCCGACGTCAGGACGGCCTCGCTGCCGTACGTGCGGTGGCTGTGCACGGCCTGGGCGAGCGGGCACTCGTTGTCACACGAGCACCCGGCGAGGGGGCGGTCGCCGGCGACGGCGAGCGACGAGGTCAAGACCACGGCGAGCAGGGCGAGGAAACGCATGTGCAGGTGACTCCAAACGTCAGGTCCGACCGTCGGGCTCCGACTTCTGTGACAACTCGCCGGGGGCTCCCCCCTCGCCTCCCTCCGATTCGATGCCCGCCCCGCCTCGGGCACCCCTCCGTCTCCCCCCTCCACCGTCCCGCGATCCAGGGGGCGGGACGCAAGGCCCGGTCGGGGGCACCCCCCCGGTCCCATCCGCCAATCGATGCCCGCCAATAGACGCCGGTCGTTTATTGGCGGATCGCCCCCCCGTCCGATCCGCCAATAGATGCCGGTCGTTGATTGGCGGACGCCTGGCGGATCGCCCCCCCGTCCGATCCGCCAATAGACGCCGGTCGATGATTGGCGGATGCCGGCCACCGGGCCTCGCGGTCCCCCGGGTCGGTTCCGCCATTCGGTACCGGTCCCCATTTGGCGGAACCAGCCGCGGATCGGCTCCCCCCGGTGCGATCCGCCAATCGATGCCGGTCGATGATTGGCGGACGATCGGAGAGGAGCGGTCGGCGGCGGGTGGTGGCCCGCGACGCGACGTCAGGGCGCGCGTTCGAGGAGCTGGAACCGCGACGTGTCGGGGAAGGTCGCGCCCGTCACGAGGTCGAGCCGCGCGAAGCCGAACGTCTTGTCCTCGGTCAGGAAGAGGCGGAGCGTCAGCGGGACCGCGAGCTCGTCCTCCGCGGCGCCGTCGTAGGCGAGCGTGCCCGGGGCGACCGCGAGCGCGTCCACGCCGGACGTGCCGTAGCCGAACCCGTCGGAGCCGTCCCAGTGCTGCTGGGCGGAGATCGTCGCGTTCGCGGCGTCGAGCGACGCCGGCGCCAGCGTCGCGCCGGCGAAGCGGACCTGCGTGCCCGACCACGTGCCGACCGCGTCCGCGTCGGCGCCGGTGGGCAGCGGGGAGGTGGCGCCCTTCTGGAGCGCCCCCACGGTGCCGTTGCCGAGCACGAGGCCGGCGTGCGCGTGCGAGGCGTCCGTCACCAGCGCCGCGACCGTGGCGTCGCTCCACGAGACGCGGAACACGCCGTCCGAGGTCTCGGCGAGCGTCCCCGTCGCGGCGTCGCCGACGCCGTCCACGGTCCGGGCCGACACGAGGCCGGCGCCCGACACGGTGAAGCCGTAGGTCGTCGCCGTGCCGCCCGACGTCTCCGCGCGGCCGAGCCACGTCCCGTTCATCGCCGCGAAGTCCGCCGCGACGCGCTGGAACGTGATCGTGACCGTGTCGTCCTTGATGATCGTGATCGCCCGCGCGCGCGAACGCCACCCGGACGCGTAGACGACCCGGACCCAGTGCGGACCCGGGTCGAAGATGTTCTTGAGCGACTTGCCGCGGCCCGGCGCCTCGTCGACGTCGTAGGCGTAGGGCTCGTGCGCGCCGTCCGCGCGCGCCACCTCGACCCGCACCATGTGCTCGGTGCTCGACGCGTCGTTCCGCACGTCCAGGATCGTCGGGTCGCCGCCGTCGTCGTTGTTGCCCTCGATCGCGTCGGTGATGAGCGGCACCGCGATCGCCGCGGCGAGCCCGCACCCGGTCGACGAAAGGGGGAGCAACGCGAAGCAGGCCGCCGCGAGACGGCGGACGCGACGATCGACGGGCATCCGGGACTCCAGGCCGATCGCGCGCCCCGGGGGCGGCGGCGCCAGCCCGAGAAGGCTCCGCGGGGCAGGTCACCACCGTATCACGGCCCCCCGGTCGCCGCGACGGCCGTCAGGCATCCGCTTCCCGCAAGCGGTAGCCCACCCCCGGCTCGGTCTCGAACAGCTGCGGCGCCGCGGGGTCCGGCTCGAGCTTCCGCCGCAGGTGCGTCATGTACACGCGCAGGTACTGCGACGCCTCCGCGCTCTTCGGCCCCCACACCTCCGTGAGCAGCTGCCGCTGCGTGACGACGCGCCCCGCGTGCCGCACCAGCACCGCCAGCAGCCGGTACTCCGTCGGCGTCAGCTTCACCTCGTGCCCCGCGACGCGCACCCGCCGCCGCTCGAGGTCCACCTCGAGCGGCCCGGCGAAGAACGGGCCCATGCCGGCGGCCCCCCGAGCGCCCGCCCCCCGCCGCACCGCCGCCCGCATGCGCGCGAGCAGCTCCGGGAACCCGAACGGCTTCGTGACGTAGTCGTCGGCCCCCGCGTCGAGCGCCGCGACCTTCGACGCCTCCTGCGCCCGCGCCGACAGCACGAGCACCGGCACCGCGCTCCACGCCCGCAGCCGCCGCACGACCTCGACGCCGTCGAGATCGGGCAGCCCGAGGTCGAGCAACACGAGGTCCGGGACGTACTGCTCGGCCTGCCGGAGCGCCGACGCGCCGTCCTCCGCCTCGACGACGCGGAACCCGTGCGCGGGCAGGCTCGTCGAGAGCACGCGCCGCACGGCGAGCTCGTCGTCCACCACGAGGACGAGCGGCAACGGGCCCGACGTCGTCACGATGCGCTCCCCGGTCCCGGGACCGCGAGGCCCGGTCGCTCGCGCGGCGCGCCCGGCTCGTCGGGCGGCGTCGGCGGCGCCTCGGGCTCGTCGGGCGGCAGCGGCGGCGCGTCGCCGCGCGGCAGCCGCACGCGGAACACCGCCCCGCCGCCCGGCCGCGGCTCGACGACGATCGTCCCGCCGTGCGCGCGGACGATGGCCTGGCACAACGCGAGGCCGAGCCCGCTCCCCTCGACGTCGCGCGCGGACGGCAGCCGGTGGAACCGCTCGAACACGCGTCGCTCCTCGCCCGGCGGCACGCCGGGCCCGCGGTCGAGGACCTCGAGCACGACCTCCGCCGGCTCGAGCGCGACGCGGACCTCGACGGGCGTCCCCGCCGGCGTGTGCTTCGCGGCGTTCTCGAGCAGGTTGGTCACGACCTGCTCGATCAGCACGCCGTCCACCGAGACGAGCAGCACCTCGCTCGGCAGCGCCAGCCTCACGTCGCGCCCGGCGAGGCGGGGCCGGACGCGCGCCAGCGCGGACACGACGAGCTCCTCGAGCGGGTACCACTCCTTCTGCACCACGAACCCGCCGGCCTCGATGCGCGTGAGGTCGAGCAGGTCGGTGACCAGCCGGCCGAGCCGCTCGCCCTCGTCGCGGATCGACGTCACCAGCGCGCGCCGGCGCTCGTCGTCGAGCGAGGTCCCGGAGGTGAGCATCGCGCCCGCGGCCCCGGTGATGCTCGCCAGCGGCGTGCGGAGGTCGTGCGACACCGCCGCGAGCAGCGTGCTGCGGGTCCGCTCGGTCTCGACGGCGACGCGCGCGCGCTCGGCGGCCTCCGTGAGGCTCGCGCGCTCGAGGGCCGTCGCCGTGAGGGCCGCGACGGTCTCGAGGGCCTGCCGCGCGGAGGCCGGCAGCGGCGCGTCGCGCCCCGCGAGCGAGACGCCGAGCACGCCGAACACGCGGTCGCCGGCCACGAGCGGGAGGTACCACCCCTCGGCGCCGGGCAGCGTGTCGGTCGACGCGCCCGCGGGCCGCCCGTTGTCGAGCACCCACCGCGCCACGGCGCGCTCGCGCTCGGGGTCGGCGCCGGTCACCGCGCCGGCCACGGTCTGGGGCGCGCCGTCGGGCGCCACGCGCAGCACGACCGCGGGCGCCGAGACGTCGTCCGCGACTTGCCGGACCGCGATCTCCGCGATGGCCCGCGGGTCGGCCGCGCCCGACAGCGCGCGGCTGAGCGCGTACAGCCCCGCCGTGCGCCGCTCGCGCTCGCGGGCCGCGGCCGCCTGCGCCCGCACCCGGGCCGCGAACCCGCTGACGATCACGCCGGTCACGAACAGCACGACGAAGGTCGCGACGTGCCGCGCGTCCGACACGGCGAACGTGAAGTACGGGGGGACGAAGAAGAAGTTCAGCGCGAGCACGCTCCCCGCGGCCGTCACGAGCGCGTCCCGTCGCGAGAGCCGCGACGCCACGCCGAGCACGCCGAGGAGGTACACCATCGACTGGTCGCCCAGCGTGAGCCACGGCCACGCCGCGAGGTTGACGAGCGTCGCGACCGCGATCGCCGCGAGCGCGACGACGAGCCCGCGCGCGGGCGGCCGCGCCGCGGGGCCCCGGGCCGCCGGCGCCGGGCGCTCGTCGGGCGTGCCGGACGTCACGTGCACGTCGATGGGCCCCGAGCGCAGCACGAGCCAGTCCACGAGCGTCGGGCGACGCCGCGCCCACCACCCGCGCGGCGCGGGCTTCCCCACCACGATGCGCGTCACGTCGCGGGACCGCGCGACGGCCACGATCTCCTCGCCCGCGCGGTCGCCCCGCACGACGAGCGGCTCCGCCCCGAGGCCCTCCGCGAGCGCGAGGTGCGCCGCGATCCGCGCGCGGTCGTCCGCGGAGAGCGCGTCCACAGCCGGCGTCTCGACGGAGAGCGCGATCCACGGCGCCCGGAGGCTCGCGGCGAGCCGCGCGGCGGCGCGCACGACGTCGGCCGACTGGGGGGCCGCGCTCACCGCGACGAGGACGCGCTCGCGCGCCCCCCACGGCCGCCCGCCGCCCTCGGCCCGCCGCCACGCGACGCCCTGGTCGTCGACGTGCTCGACCGTGCGCCGCAGCGCCAGCTCGCGCAGCGCGATCAGGTTCCCCTTCTGGAAGAACCCGGCGAGCGCGCGCCGCGCCTGGTCGGGGACGTAGACCTTCCCCTCCTCCAGCCGTCGCTGCAGCTCCTCCGGCGGGAGGTCCACCAGCTCCAGCTCGTCGGCGCGCTCGACGACGCCGTCGGGGACCGTCTCCCGCACCGTGACGCCGGTGATCCGCGCCACGACGTCGCGCAGGCTCTCGACGTGCTGCACGTTCAGCGTGCTGTACACGTCGATGCCCGCGGCCAGCAGCTCCTCGACGTCCTGGAAGCGGCGGGCGTGCCGGCTGCCGGGCGCGTTCGTGTGGGCCAGCTCGTCCACGAGCACCAGCGCCGGCCGCCGGGCCTCCACCGCGTCGAGGTCCATCTCCCGCAGCGACAGGCCGCGGTGCTCCACGACCCGCGGCGGCACGCGCTCGAGCCCGCGGGCCACCGCCTCGGTGTCGGCGCGACCGTGGGTCTCGAGCCAGCCGACGACGACGTCGTCGCCTCGGCGCCGGCGCGCCTGCGCGGCCTCGAGCATCGCGTACGTCTTGCCGACGCCCGGCGCGGCGCCGAAGAACAGCTTCAGCCGGCCCCGCCGGGCGCGGTCCTCCTCGGCGCGCGCACGCGACAGGAGCTCGTCGGGGGAGGGCCGCCGGTCGTCGCTCACCGCCGAGAACACCTCCCGCGCGCCGGGCCTCGCGTCAGAACGTGACGATCGCCCCGAGGGTCGCCGAGACCTGGTCGCGCTCGCGACCGCCGTCGAAGAACGCCCCGTCCCACGCGTGGTCCCAACGGACCTCCGGGCGCAGGCGCAGGTTCGCGAACGACGGGATCGGCCGCCAGTCCAGGCCGAACGTGACGTCGCTCAGGGTCGCCGGCGTGCCGAGCCTCGTGCCGTCGCGGTCGCGGAACCCCTCGAGCCGCAGCGTCCACGTCGCGCGCCCGGTCGGGGCCCACGCGAGGTACAGGGCCCCGCCCCACCACATCGCGTCGCCGTCGGGCACCGCGTCCTGCTCGTACCCGACGTCGGCCGCGAACGCGGCCTTCCAGGTCGGCGAGAGGTCGATCGCCCAGACCGCGTCGACGACCGTCCGGAGGTGGCGGTCGTCGTCGGGCCGCTCGGCGCCGACGATGGCCTGCAGCGTCACCGTGTCGCCGCCCTGCGGCGACGTCCACCCGAGGCCGAAGAGGTGCGACCACGCGTCGTTGTTGTCGTCGCCCACGTCCCAGCCGCGGACCAGGCCGTACGAGAGCTTCACGGTCTTGTCCACCTGCCACGCGAGGAGCCCGCCGACGTGCGTGAACGGGATGGCGTAGCCGAAGAGCAGGCCGCGCGACGGCAGCGGCACGTTCGGCTCCTCGATCACCTCGTACCCGAGCGGCGTCGTGAAGCGCCCGACCTTGAGCGTCAGCCCGCACCCGACGGCCGCGCGCGCGACGAGGTTCGCCTCGAGGAGGTCCGCCTGCTCGTCGCCGTCCTGGTCGTCCATCCAGCCGGCGGCGTGGAGGAACCGCGCGTCGGTCCCGAAGATCCCCGCCACCTTGCCGCCGAGGTCGAACGCGCGCTCCTCGTCGGGGGTGCGCTCGAGCGCGAGGTAGGCCTGGTTCAGGTGCACGCCCTCGGCGTAGTCGTCGAAGACCCGCGCCTCGCGCCGGTCGCCGTGCGGCGTCAGAGTCGTCGTCGCGGACGCCGCGACCCAGCCGTAGGGCCGCACGCCGAAGCGGGCGAAGTCGGGCTGGCGCGCCTCGAGGTACTCCGCGAGCGTCTTGGGTTTCACCTCGTCGGCGAGGGCGCCGGGCGCCCCCGCGGCCGCGAGGGCCACGGCCGCGCACGCGAGGACGGCGATCGTCGAACGGCTCAAGGCAGGGCCTCCAGGGCGAGGTTCAGCTCGAGGACGTTCACGCGGGGCTCCCCGAGGAGCCCGAACGTGCGCCCGACCACCGCCGCCTCCACGAGTCTAGCGATCCGGTCCTCGGCGACCCCTCGGGCGCGGGCGACTCGGGCCACCTGCCACCGCGCGGCCTCGGGGGAGATGTGCGGGTCGAGCCCGCTCCCCGACGCGGCGAGGAGGTCCACCGGCACCGGCGCGGGGTTCCCGGGGTCCGCCGCGCGCAGGGCCTCCCGACGCGCCTCGACCGCCGCCGCGAGCGCGGGGTTCGTGGGCCCGAGGTTGCTGCCCGCGGCCGCCGCGGCGTCGTAGGGCGGCGTCGTCGAGGCCGGGCGCCCCCAGAAGAACCGCGGGGACGCGAACGGCTGCCCGATCAACGCGCTGCCCACCACGCGGCCGTCCCGCCGCAGGAGGCTGCCCTCGGCCCGATCCGGGAACAGCGCCGCCCCGAGGCCGGTCACGGCGAAGGGGTACGCGAGGCCCGTGAGCAGCGAGAGGACGACGAACAGGCGCAGCGCGGGCAGGAGGGCGCGGGTCATGGCGGGCTCCTCACGCGAGACCGAGGACGGACAACACGACGTCCACGAGCTTGATCCCCGCGAACGGGACCAGCAGGCCCCCGAGCCCGTACACGAGGAGGTTGCGGCGCAGCAGCGCGGCGGCGCCGACCGGCCGGTACGCGACGCCGCGCAGGGCCAGCGGGATCAGCGCGACGATGACGAGCGCGTTGAAGATCACCGCGGAGAGGATCGCGCTCGACGGCGACGTCAGGCCCATGACGTTCAGGCGGCCGAGCTCCGGGTAGGTGCCCACGAAGGCCGCGGGGACGATCGCGAAGTACTTCGAGACGTCGTTCGCGAGGCTGAAGGTCGTGAGCGCGCCGCGGGTCATGAGCATCTGCTTCCCCGTCTCGACGACCTCGATGAGCTTGGTCGGGTTGCTGTCGAGGTCGACCATGTTCCCGGCCTCCTTCGCGGCCTGCGTGCCCGAGTTCATGGCGACCGCGACGTCGGCCTGCGCCAGCGCGGGCGCGTCGTTCGTGCCGTCCCCGGTCATGGCGACGAGGTGCCCGCGGGCCTGGTAGTCGCGGATGAGCGCGAGCTTGGCCTCCGGCGTGGCCTGGGCCAGGAAGTCGTCGACGCCCGCCTCGGCGGCGATCGCGCCGGCCGTCAACGCGTTGTCGCCGGTGATCATCACGGTCTTGATCCCCATCCGGCGCAGCTCGCCGAACCGCTCGCGGATGCCGCCCTTGACGACGTCGCGCAGCTCGACGACGCCGAGGACGGTGGCGCCGTCCGCGACGAGGAGCGGGGTCGCGCCCGCGCGCGCGACCCGCTCGACCGCGGCCGTCACCGCGGCGGGGACGCGCCCGCCCTGCGCCGCGACGAACGCGGCCACCGCGTCGGGCGCCCCCTTCCGCAGGCGGCGCCCGCCGACGTCCGCGCCGCTCATGCGCGTCTGGGCGGTGAACGCCACGAACGTCGCGTCGAGCTCCGCGACCGACCGGGCCCGCAGCCCGAAGCGCTGCTTCGCGAGCACGACGATGCTCCGCCCCTCCGGCGTCTCGTCGGCGAGCGACGTGACCTGCGCGGCGTCGGCCAGCGCGGCCTCGGGCACGCCGTCGGCCGGGAGGAACGCGACCGCCTGCCGGTTGCCGAGCGTGATCGTGCCCGTCTTGTCGAGGAGCAGCACGTCGACGTCGCCCGCCGCCTCGACGGCGCGGCCCGACGTCGCGATCACGTTCTTGCGGACCATGCGGTCCATGCCCGCGATGCCGATGGCCGAGAGGAGCCCCCCGATCGTCGTCGGGATCAGGCAGACGAGCAGCGCGACGAGCACCGTGATCGAGACGACCTCGCCGCGCCCGGCCGCGTCCACCGCGAACGCCGAGAACGGCAGCAGGGTCGCGCAGACGAGCAGGAACACGATGGAGAGGCCCGCGAGCAGGATGTCGAGGGCGAGCTCGTTGGGCGTCTTCTTGCGCTTCGCGCCCTCGACGAGCGCGATCATCCGGTCGAGGAACGTGGCGCCCGGGTCCACCGTCACCTCGACGACGAGGCGGTCGGACCGCACGCGGGTGCCGCCGGTGACCGCGCTGCGGTCGCCCCCGCTCTCGCGGATGACGGGCGCGCTCTCGCCGGTCACGGCGCTCTCGTCCACCGACGCGGCGCCCTCGATCACCGTCCCGTCGCACGGGACGACGTCGCCCGCCTCGACCAGGACCACGTCGCCCTTGCGGAGCGCGGTCGCGGGCACGACGGTCGCCGGCGCCCCCGCCGTGCGTCCGTCGAGCCGCTTCGCCGTCACGTCGCGGCGCGTCGCGCGCAGCGCGTCGGCCTGGGCCTTGCCGCGGCCCTCGGCCGCGGCCTCGGCGAGGTTCGCGAAGTACACCGTGAACCAGAGCCAGAGCGTCACCGCGACGACGAACCCGGCCGGCGCCTCGCCCCGACCGATCACCGCCTGCAGCGCCAGCGCGGTCGTCAGGGCCGCGCCGACCCAGACGACGAACATCACGGGGTTGCGCGCCTGCCGCCGCGGCGAGAGCTTGCGCAGCGCGTCCCACGCGACGGCGCCCCACGGGAACGCGCCGCCGCCCGGCCGCGCGGCCGGGGCCGGCGGGAGGGACGACGGGGTCGGAACGGGGTCGGGAGCGTGCATGGCGGGCTCCGAGGCGGTCACCGGGTCGCCTGCAGGTGCTCGACCACCGGGCCGAGCGCCAGGGCCGGGACGAAGGTCAGCGCGCCGACCAGCAGCACGGTCGCGACCAGGAGGCCGACGAACAGCGGGCCGTGCGTCGGCAGCGTCCCGGCACCGGCGGGCACCGACTTCTTGCGGGCGAGCGACCCCGCGATCGCGAGGGTGGCGAGCGCGGGCACGAACCGCCCCACGAACATGGCGACGGCCAGCGCCACGTTGAAGAACGGGGTGTTGGTCGACAACCCGGCGAACGCGCTGCCGTTGTTGTTGCCCGCGGACGAGAACGCGTAGAGGAGCTCGCCGAAGCCGTGCGCGCCGGGGTTCCCGATGCCCGCCCGCCCCGCGGGGTGGACGGCCGCGATCGCGGTGCCGACGAGCACGACCGCCGCCGGGGCGAGGATGACGAGCGACGCCATCTTCATCTCGAACGCCTCGAGCTTCTTCCCGAGGTACTCCGGCGTGCGTCCGATCATCAGGCCGGCGACGAACACCGCGACCAGCGCGAAGACGACCATCCCGTAGAGCCCGCTCCCGACGCCGCCGAACACCACCTCGCCCAGCTGCATCAGCACCATGGGGACGAGCCCGCCGAGCGGTCGGTAGGCGTCGTGCATGGAGTTCACGGAGCCGTTCGACGCCGCCGTCGTGGCCGCGGCCCACGTCGCGGACCCCGCGACGCCGAACCGCACCTCCTTGCCCTCGAGGTTCCCGCCGCCCCCGTCCACGTCGGCGCGCGCGAACGCCGCCGACGGCGTCGACTCCGCGACGCACGTCGCGACGACGGCCGGGACGAACAGGACGAACATCGCGAGCAGCAGCGCGCGGCCGTCCCGCGCGCGGCCGAGGAGCCGTCCGAACGCCAACGGCAGCGCCGCGCCGAGGGCGAGGATCGCCAGCATCTGCACGAGCCCCGAGAGCGGCGTCGGGTTCTCGAACGGGTGCGCCCCGTTCGGGTTGAAGAAGCCGCCGCCGTTCGTGCCGAGCTGCTTGATCGCGACCTGCGACGCCGCCGGCCCCACCGCGATGCGCTGCGTCGTGCGCACGGCGCCGTCCGCGGCCGGGACGGGGTCGAGGAGCGTCGCGTCGACCGTCCCGCCGTGGGTCTGGACGACCCCCTGCGACACGAGGAACACGGCGAGCACGAGCGACAGGGGCAACAGCACGTAGAGCGTGGACCGCACCAGGTCCGCCCGGAAGTCGCCGAGGGTCTCCGCCTCGCGCCGCGCGAAGCCCCGCACGAGCGCCACCAGCACCGCGAGCCCCGTCGCGGCGCTCACGAAGTTCTGCACCGTCAGCGCGAGCATCTGCGTGAGGTGCGACATCGTCGTCTCGCCGCCGTAGCTCTGGAAGTTCGTGTTCGTCATGAACGAGATCGCGGTGTCGAACGCCAGGTCCGGCGCGACCGCGGGCAGCGCGGCCGGGTTGCCCGGCAGGACGTGCTGCAGCCGCTGCAGGCCGTACACGGCGAGGAACCCGAGCAGGTTGAACGCCAGCAGGTCGCGGGCGTATGCGCGCCACCCGCGCTCGCGCGCGGGGTCCACGCCGGCGAGGCGGCAGAGGCCGCGCTCGAGCGGCCCGAGGACGCGCGTCAGGAGACTCGGCCGCCCGTCGTAGACGCGCACGAGGTACGCCGCGAGCGGCCCCGCGATCGCGGCGAGCAGCGCGACGTAGAGGGCGACCTGCAGCCAGCCGACGGGGTTCACTGGAAACGCTCCGGCGCGAGCAGCGCGACGGCGAGGTAGACGAGGAGCCCGAGGGCCACGACGGCCCCGACGACGTGGAACGCGTTCACGGCCGGCCTCCGGGCGCCGGCCGGTCGTTCCCGAGCAGCCACGACGCGGCGGCGAACAGCGCGAGGCCGAGCGCGAGGTAGAGGACGTCGTCCATGGCGGACTCCGGACGGCCCACGCGGGCCACGACGGGAGTCTCGGGTCCGATCGCGCTAACGGGGCGCTAAGAGACGCGTTTGCGCTCCCCCAGCGGGGGGACCGCGAGGCCCGGTGGCCGTCGCCGACCGTCCGACGCGCCCCCCGGTCGTGGTACGGTCCCGCGCCGGAGGCCGACGTGACGAAGGACGATTGGTCGATCGACGAGCCGTTGACGACCGTGGAGATCGACGCGCTGCTGGCGTTCCTGCCGACGTTCGACGCCGAGGGTTTCCGGTTCGCGACGCTCCGCCGGAGCCAAGGGAACTCGATCGGCGGTTGGAGCTACGGACCCGAGGCGAATGCGTTCATCGAGGCGGCCTACGCGCACGGGTTCGTCTGCGCGTTCGACTGGCCGGAATGGGCGGCGACCGACGGCCGCCGGATCATGGACAACACGCGGGAGATCGAAGGCCTCGATCTCGCGACGCTCCGGCGTCTCTTCACGACCTGGATCCGCGGCGAGCGCTTCTGCGACGGCGCGCTCGCGTCCGCCTACGAGTCCGGCGCGGTCCGCTGCGCCCTCGATCGTCTGGCGCGCCTACGCGCCGCGATGTGAACCGGTCGGCGGCCTGCGCGACTTCCGCATCGCGCCGCCCCACGCCCGGCCGACGTAGGATGTGCGCGAGGGCCCCGTGAACCCGAAGGTCGCCTGGCCCCTGTCGATCGTGCTCGCGATCGGCGTCGGCGCCGCGTTGGATCGGGTGCTCCTGACGCGGGACGCGCCCGGGGTCTCGAAGGCAGCGCCGGCGCTCCGTGGCCGATACGTCTTGCGGCGGGACGACGCGCTGGCCGCGGCCTACGCGGAGGCTCACGAGGTCGTGTTCGGCGGTCTGGGGATCGACACGGACCGCGTGCTCCCGCTGGAGTTCGAGTTCCGGTCCGACGGGCAGTTCCGCTGGACGACGCCCTTGGACTACGACCCGGCAACCGACCGTCTGACCGACGTCGCGGCCCGATTCGGTCTGCGTACGGAGGGGACGGGACGGTGGGCGCGACTCGACGATGCGCACGTCGTCCTCCGGTTCGACGCGACGAAACGCGAGGCCGCCCCGGAGCGTTCGGACCCCTCGCGTCGAACGGTCGTCGTCTCGACGACGTCTTCGGGCTTCGAGTTGATCCGAGAGATCGGTCAGGGGGGCACCCCGACCCGCCACTCGTACGACCTGCAGCGGTGACCTGCGCAGGTTCTCGGTGGTGAACGAACGTGAGGCTTCGGACGCGGAGCACTGCGCGAGCCAGCGCTCGGATTCGCTCCTGCCCGTGGGCGTGGGACGTGGTCGGGGTGGAGGGATTTGAACCCTCGGAGCGGCCCAAAGGGCCGGTCCGAGGAAACCTCGCGCCTTTTATGAGGGGGCTCTCGCCCCCTCCGGCGTCGCCACGCGCTCGCTGCGCTCGCGCTGCGCCGCCTACCCCCTGTATGTCGAGGGTTCGCACGGGCCGCTCCTCAGGAGCGGTTGCGTCCCTACTCCTTCTTATGTGGTCGGGGTGGAGGGATTTGAACCCTCGACATACAGCTCCCAAAGCTGAGGCTCTACCGCTGAGCTACACCCCGACGGAGGAAGCGTAACGGCCAGGGGGCACGGGAGGAACGACCGACCGCACCCGGGCCTCGCGTCACTTGTTCGTCGTCGGCCCCCCCACCCCGCTGCCCGGCCGCTCGGGCGGCGGAGGGGGAGGCGGCTTCGACGGCGGCTCGGGCTTCGCCGGCTTCTCGGGCTTCTTCGGCGGCTCGGGACGTGGGTCCGGACGCGGCTCCGGGCGCGGGTCGATCACCACCGTGCGCACCGTGAACAGCATCCCGCGCTCGACGGCCACGGCCCACGGCGTCCCGTGGTACTTCTGCGCGATCCGGCGCACGGACGCCATCGCGTCCACGAACGCCGACGCGCGGACCACGTCCGGCAGGCGGTACGTCGGCCGCAACACGACCAGGCCCGCCGCGAGCGGCTCCGGCCGCAACGTCACCGACTTCCCGCCGTCGAAGGCGTTGCGCTCGATCGTGTCGAGGGCCCCGATCACCTCGCCCCAGTGGAAGCGGACCTTCAGCAGTTGGCTGCCGAGCAGGTCGAAGTTCGCCTCGACCCGCTGCCGCAGGGGGTCGGTCCGCGAGACCTCCCCCGTCGTCTCGCGCTTCGCCTCGTCGGCCCACCAGTCGAGCGCCTGCTCGACCCGGGCCTTGCGGTTGACCGCGGTCTCGCGCGCGCGCACGACCTCGTTCCACGCGCGGTACGTCGTCGCGAACGGCGTGCTGCTTCGGATCGGGAGCATCGGCCGCGGCGTCAACGCGCCGCCGCCCGGCTTCTCGAGCGTCCCGTGGTCGCGCACGACGGGGGCCATGTCGTCCGCCAGGTGCTCCCAGACCCGCACGATCACGTGCGCGCGCCGCATCCCCTCGAGCGACGCCAGCACCTTCTCCCGGGGGCGCAGGTCCGGCGCGAACAGGTTGAGGAACCCCATGTCGTACAGCGAGAGCGTGCGGTCCTCTTCGTTCGAGCGCGCGCCCGGCGCGCGGAAGTTGTGCACGAAGCAGCGGCCTCCGGTGCTCCACGAGAGCGTGGCGAGGCACCAGTACCCGAACCCCGACGGCGGCGGGAACCGGCCGTGGGTCCCCGGGAAGTCGAACTCGGTCTGCGCGAACGGGAACTCCTCGAGCTCCCACCGGTAGGGCACCAGCGGGAACGCCACGTCGGCGCCGAAGAAGAGCTCGCCGCGCTTGCGGCGCTTCGGCATCGGGTGCATCCGCTGCGACAGCCCGAGGTCCTCGACCTCGCGCTGCTCGAAGTCGTAGTCCCACGGCCGCTCGAACGCCGCCTCGGGCGCGATGGAGTAGAAGGCCACGCCCCGCGACTCGAGCACCGACCGCGTCGCCTCCACGTCGTCCTCGCCGTCGCCGCCCTCGCGCGTCACCAGCACGACCGCGCGCGGCTCGGTCACCGTCGAGCCGAACGCGCCCGCGCCCTCGCGCACCGCCTCGAGCAGGTTCTTCCGCCCGTCGAGCGGGATCGTCATCAGCAGCGTCAGCGTGTTCTTCGCGTCGTCGACGCTCCCCGGGAGCGACGACTCCGCCGACGCCCCGACGATCCCCACGGTCATCCCCGCGGGCCCCGCGGCGACGACGTCCCGCATCGCGTCGCGGATGCGCTGCAGCTCCGGGACCATCGACGTCGTCGGGTCCACGACCAGCACCATCACCGCGCGCGGCGCGCCGGCGGCGAACGGCTTCCCCCACCCGTCGGCCTTCAGCTTCAGGTCGCCCGCGACGAGCAGGAGGATGTCGCGGATCGAGGCCCGCCCGCGCTCGTAGACGTCCATGGGCCCGCGCGGCGTCGCGGGCGCCGGCGGGCCCGCCTCGACGCGGACGGCGACGAGCAGCGCGAGCGCGGCCAGCAGCCGGACCACGGCGGACCGCCGCCCTCCGGCCGCGGTCGAGGCCCGGGCACGCGAGGCCCGGTGGCCGGCAGGGGCGGCGACGCGGTCGGTCATGGCCTCGGATCGTAGCCGGACGGGACCGCGGCGGGGACGGCCCGGGTCGCGGCGTGGGCCGGACGGGCCGATGGCGTAGGATCCCGGGATGGCCCGCACGCGCGCCCCCGCCGTCCTGCTGGCCGCGGCCGCCGTCGCCGCGGGCCTCGCGTGGGGCCGGGGCGCCGTCGGCGACGGGCCCGCCCCCGCGACGCCGCCGGCGCCGGTCGCGCCTCCGCCGGCCGCCCCCCCGCCGGGCCCGCAGCCCTCCCCCCCGACGGCCCCCGACGCCGCCTCCCCGCTCGTCCTCGGCACGTTCCGGCTCGCGCCGACGCCCGTCGTGGACGCGGACACGCTCAAGCTCGACGAGCCCCGCGAGAGCGTGCGCGTGCTCGGCGTCGATGCGGAGGAGGTGTTCCACAAGCCGGAGGACCGCGAGGCGGCCGCCCGCGACTTCGCCGCGTACGCGAAGGCGATGCGCGGCGACGCCGCGCGCCCGCGGAAGTACGGCACGCCCGCCGGCGAGGCCGCGAAGGCGTTCGCGCAGGCGTGGTTCGCCGGGGTCACCGAGGTGCGCCTCGAGCTCGACGAGCCGGGGCGCGACCGCGACGGGTTCGGCCGGCGGCTCGCGCACGTGTTCGCGACGAAGGACGGCCGCGAGCAGCTCTTCGCGGAGGTGCTCCTGCGGGCCGGTTGGGCGCCGTACTTCGTGAAGTACGGCCGCTCGCCGCGCTTCGACGCGCGGTTCAAGGCCGCCCAGGCCGCCGCCCGCGCCGAGAAGCTCGGCATCTGGAGCGACGGCGTGGCCCACTACCCCGACTACGACGAGCGCCTGACGTGGTGGGAGGGCCGCGCCGCGCAGGTGGACGCGTGGGCCGCCGACGTGACGGGCCCGACGCCGCCGCCGAACCCGATCCGGCTCGGGGTGCCGGCCGAGACCGCCCGGCTCGCGACGCTCCTCGGCCAGCGCGTGACGTTGTTCGCCAGCCTCGACCGCCTCGTCACCGACCGCGAGCCGCGGCGGATGCTCTTCGTGGACGCCCCGAACCGGCCGTTCGCCGTCGTGGTGCTCGACCCGAAGGTGTGGAGCGCGCTCGACCTGCCGGCCGTGGAGGCCCGGTTCGCCCGGGTGAGCGGGACCGTGTCGGAGTACCGTGGACGCCTCCAGGTCGTCCTGGAGAAGGCCGAGGACCTCTCGACGCGATGACCGCCCGCACGCTCCCCGTCCTCTTCGCCGCCTGCCTCGCGGTGCTCGCCCCCCTCGCGGGCTGCGGCGAGTCCCCGGCCCCGAAGCCGCCTCCGCCGGCGAAGAAGGCGCCGCCCGAGACGGCGACGTACCCGATCCGCCACCTGTTCGTCGAGGTGCGCGACAAGCCCCGCAGCCCGACGAAGCCCGCGCGCACGCGCGACGAGGCGCTCGCGTTCGCGCGGGCCACCGTCGCCCGCCTGCGCGCGCCCGGCGCCGACTTCGTCGCGATCGCGCGCGAGGTCAGCGACGACGTCGTGACGTCCGCGGGCGAGGCGTTCGGCGGGTTCCGCTCGTTCTGGGCGGGCGACGAGGCCGCGGTCGTCGAGGCGGCCGCGAAGCTCGCGGTCGGCGAGATCAGCGACCCCGTCCCGGCGCCGGCCGGCTTCCACGTCCTCCAGCGCCTCTCGCGCGACGAGGGCCGCGCGATCGAGGCCCGCGTCGTGGTGCCCATGGAGGGCATGTTGTTCCGCTGGGTCGAGCTCGACCCGCGGCCCGAGCCCCACCGCACGCGGGCCGAGGCCTACTCCGAGGCGGCCGAAGCCGTCGCGAAGCTGCACGCGGGCGCCGAGGTCGAGCGGCTCGCCCTCGAGATCATGAACGTGCGCACGTTCGCGCTGCCGATGCGCACGAACATGCTCCCGGGCTGGGAGGCGTTCATCGCGGCGTCGTACGCGGCGAAGGTCGGCGAGTGGATCGGCCCCATCGAGACGTCGGAGGGGTGGGCGGTGGCGCGCCGTCAGCCCTACGCCCGCGCGGGCGTCCGCCACTTCGTCGTCGGCCACCGCGACAGCCCCGGCGCGGCGAAGCGGGAACGCAGCCGCGACGAGGCCCTCGCGATCGCGCTCGCCGGGTTCAAGCGCCTGGTCGACGACCCGTCGTCGTGGGACCAGGTCGTGGCCGACACGAGCGACGAGCCGGGGTCCCGCGCCGTCGGCGGCTACATCGGCGACTTCACGACCGTCGCCGAGCCGGCCCAGCACATGGCCCCGGAGATCGAACGCGAGCTCCTCCGGCTGGCGCCCGGCGCCCGCAGCGACGACGTCGTGGAGAGCCGGTTCGGCTTCCACGTCTTCTGGCGGCTCGACTGATCGCCTGCGGGGGATCTCCTGCGGGTCCCGCGCGGGCCCGAGGCCGCGCGCCACCTCGCGGATCGTCGCACCGGGGGTGCCCGGGCGATGGTCCCGGGGGTCCTTGCGGGTACGATTCGGGGCAGGGGGTCGTCGTGACCCACGCTGGAGGCCGCCCTTGGCCAGCCCGCAGAGCCTTCGCCGCATCGCCCGCCTCGCCCAGCAGCTCGAGGCCGAGATGAAGGCCGGCGGCATGGGCTACCCCTGGAAGGCCCTCTTCCGCACGAACGCGATCCTCACTCGGATCGTGGCGCACCTCGCGGAGCACCTGGCGCAGGAGGCGGAGGGCCGCGTCCCGCGCACCCGCCCGACGATGCCCGCGCGCTCGCGCATCGCCGTGGACGCCGACGGCCGCGGGTAGCGGCCCCCGTCGCGACGGCGCGACCGAGGACGCGGCGACGTCGACGCGAGCGACGCGGCGGCGAACGGGCCTCGCGGTCCCCCGCGGACGACCGTCCCCCGCCCGCACGTCGCCGGGACCGGACGACGGTCGGGTGCCCGGGACCGCGAGGCCCGGTGGCCGATGGGACCCAGCGGCCGGCGCGGCACGCGTCAGGCGAGCGCGAGGAACGCGACGAGGGCGGCGAGCGCGAGGCGGTACCACGCGAACGGGCGCATCGTCGACCGCGCGACGAACGCGGTGAACGCGCGGACGGCGATCACGCCGGAGATCGCGGCGACGATCGTCCCCGCGGCGAAGAGCCCGGCGCCGTCGCCGGAGAGGAGCGACGGGTCCTTCACGACGGCGTAGCCCGTCGCCGCGACGATCGCGGGGACCGCGGCGAGGAACGAGAGCTCCGTCGCGGCCCGGCGCGAGAGGCCGAGGAGCATCGCGCCGGCGATCGTCGACGCCGAGCGCGACATCCCGGGCCAGAGGGAGAGGCACTGGAAGCACCCGATCCCGAGCGCGGCGAGCGGCGCGAGGCCGTCCACCGTGACGGTGCCGCGGTCGCCGCGCCAGCGCTCGAGGGCGAGCAGGCCGAGGCCGCCCACCGCCAGGGCCGCCGCGATGGCGAGCGGTTGCTCCTGCAGCGCCTCGACGCGGTGGCGGAGCACGAACCCCACGGCGAGCACGGGCGCGGTGACGAGCGCGAGGAGCACGAGGCCGCGCGTGCCGCCGAAGCGGCCCGGCTCGGCGGGGCGCAGGAGCGCGCCGAAGCGGGCGCGCTGGACCCACGCGACGGCGGCGACCGCCCCCACCTGGATCGCGACGCGGAACGACGCGTCGTGGGCGCCGAGCGACGGCAGGACGCGCTGGGCGAGCGCGAGGTGGGCCGTCGACGAGACCGGCAGGAACTCGGTGAGGCCTTCGACGAGGCCGAGGAGGACCGCGACGAGGAGGAGCGGCATCGGGCCTCCGATCAGCGCGGGAGGGGGAAGTCCACGATCTTCCACGCGCCGTCGGTCGCGACGGCGAGGTACCGCACGCCGTCGAGCGGCGCGCCGAGGTGCACGATCACGCCCCCGTCGGACGGCTCCTCGACGGCCTTCGCGCCGGCGCCGCGGACGACGGCGTAGGCCTTCGGGCGGTCGGTGTGCTGCATGAGCTGCGAGAAGGCCTTGAGGGCCATGGCCTTGAACGCCTCGACGTCGTCCTCCTTGAGGCCGCGCTCCTTGCTGGCCGCGTGGTACGCGGGCCAGTCGATGGTGCGCTCGACGAGCGCGAGGTCGCCGGTGACGAGCCCGAGGGCGAGGCGGAGGCCGCAGTCCTTCGCGGTCGGGGCGGGGCCGTCGGTCGCGATCGGCTCGACGTCCTCCGCGACGTCCAGGGACTTCGCGAGGAACGTGATGTTTCGGCCGACGTGCCGGATGGCGAGCGGCTGGCGGTCCTTCGGGTCGAGGTAGACGTCGAACGCGAACGCGCCGAGCGAGAAGCCCGCGACGAGGGCCTCGCGCTTGAGCGCGAGGAACTCGAGGGTGCCCGGGCCGCGGACGTCGAGGCGCGCCGTCTCGACGGTGCCGGAGTCGTGGACGAACACGGGGAGGTCGTAGGCGCCGGTCAGGAGGCGTGTCTCGCGCAGGAGGACGATCACGCCCGCGAGGGTCGCGGTCGCGTCGATCGCGCCGTCGTCGGTGGTGACGGTCTCCTGGCCCTCGGGGTCGGTGCGGACGACGCGCAGCTCGCCCGTCTCGGTGAACGCGACCTTCGTCGTCGCGGCGGCCTCGCCTTCGACGCGGATCGCGCGCTCGTACGAGAGGACGCGCAGCTGCTGGTCGAGGATCGCCGTCGTGTCGGACCGCTGGCGGTTGGCGCCGCCCTGCGTCTCGGAGTGCTCCGTGACCTCCCAGCGGGGATGCTCCTTCGTACCCGCCGGCTTCGCGGCGTACGTGGCGACGCCGAACTTCGCCTCGCCGAGCCACACGTCGGCCTCGAAGAGGAAGGCGCGGTCCGGGGTCGGCGCCGGCAGGGCGGCCCGCGCGGCGCGCAGGCGCTCGGCGGGCGTCGGCGTCGCGGGCGGCGCGTCGGTCATCGCGGGCGCGGGCGCCGGGGCGGCGTCCTCGGCCCAGGCGGGCGTGATCGACGCGGCGAGGACGAGCCCGACGCGGACGAGGGATCGGGTGCGCGGCATCGGAGGCTCCGGGACGGGTCGCGGGACCGGGCCCGCGCGGAGGTCAGGCGGACGGCGGCGGCGGGTCCGACGGCGGCGAGGTCGGGGGGACGTCGCCGGGGACGGGCGCGGTGCCGGACTTGATGATGAAGCGCAGGAGCAGGCCCATCAGGGCGACGAAGGCGAGGAAGGCCCCCACGCGCTGCAGCGTCGTCATCTCGTTGCGGTGCATCCACGTGGCGAGGGCGTCGGCGAAGAGCGCGTAGACCGCGCACACGATCGCGTTGGCGATGCAGACCGAGATGAACGTGCGGAAGCGGGTGAGCCCGGCGACGCGACCGACGACGCTGCCGCCGAAGACGCCGGAGCCGGGCAGCGGCGAGATGACGAACAACGCGAGGCCCGCCGTCGCCCACTTCCGGATCCACGGGCGCGTCGCGGCGCTCGCGCGGGCCTGCAGGCGCGCGCGCGTGAGGACGGGCCCGAGGCCGGGGATCTTCTCGAGGAGGTCCGAGGCCCCGCCGAACACGACGGCGAGGGCCGTGTTGAGGACGAGCACGACCACGGCGAGGTCGAACGTCGTGAGGCTCTGGAAGCCGGTCTGGCCGAGGATCGCCGAGCCGAAGATGACGGTCGTGCCGAACCCGAGGACGCTGACGAAGGCGGCGGCCGCCATCTCGTCCGCCTTCCGCGGCGACTCGAAGATCCGGACGAGCACCCACGCGATCAGGAGGGCCACGAGGGGAGCCACCAGCATCATCATCCGCGTCCGCTTCGGCAGCGGGGCGTCCTCGAGGATCGCGGCCGACGCGCCGGGCGCCGAGGGGGGCGGCGGGACCGAAGTCGAGGAGGACGAGGTGCGGGTCGGGGAGGGCGGGTGCGTGGTCACGGGGAGCGTGCGGCGGGGGGAGGGACCGAGGTCGGGGTCGGAGCGGCATCCTCGCCGAAGGTCGGGCCCGGTCGATGGAATCCGCGGGCGCCCCGCCCCCCTCTCCAGGGCACGGCGCGGCGGCAGGAGGGCGTATGGCGTCGGTGGGCGCCGGTCCCCTCGACGAGCGGCGGGCGGGCCCGGGATCGCCGTCCCACGCCCCGGATGCGCGGGCGATTTCGATCGAGCGTTACACTCTCGGGCTCGCGCCCCGGTAGCTCAACTGGATAGAGCAGCGGATTTCTAATCCGCAGGTTGGGGGTTCGATTCCCTCCCGGGGTGCCAGTGCACCGCCCGCGATCCTGCCGCGAGGGCCGGCGGCCAGTGGACCGTTCCCGCCGCCCGGCACGACGACGGGCGCGTCAGGGTTCGTCGAGGTACGCGGGACGTGTCGGCCGGATTCGCTCGCCGCGCACGAGTTCGCCGATGCCGGCCGCGAGCCCGCCGATGAAGATCACCCCGAGCCCGCCGGCCTTCCAGACGAACAGGCTGCCCAGCGAGAGGACCGCGGAGAGGATCGTCACGATGATCCCGGTCGTGGTGGCGGACTTCGAACGGCGCTCGAGCTCCCGGAAGTGGGTCTCCAGCGCGGTCTTCACCACGCCACGCGCCTCGCCAGGGTTCATCCCCGACGCGATCAGCCCGTCCTCGACGTCCTCCGGCGCGTGCCCGCTGCGCAATCGGATCAGCACCTGCGTGGGCAGGCTCCGCAGCGCGCCGCTCGCCATCGCCGTCCTCCCGCGCCCGCGAGCCCGGGCGGCGCGTCGAGCCTTCCCGGTCGTCGGTCGCCCCAGCGTAGACGACGGCCGGAGTCCGCGCACGCGCCGATCGGCCGCACGCCGACGTGCGTCGCGGAGCGCGGTGGGCGGACGCACCCGCGGCGACCGTCGTGCTCCCGAGCACGGGCGCCTACGAGCTGAGCGGCCTCGTGCCGGGCCGATATCGCGTCACCGCGGCGGGCAGCGGGTTCGTCCAGCCCCCCATCGCGCCGCGCCTCCGCGCGGGCGACGAGCCCGCCGTCCTTCCCGACGGCACGAACGACGTCGAACCGGACTTCGATCTCGTGCGCGCGGGCACGCTCCGCCTCTCCGTCGCCGATCCGCGGCTTCCGCCCCGCCGTGGATGGGCCGTCCCGCGACCGAGGCGCAGACGGCGTCCGGAAGGGCTTCCTCGTTTACGATCACGCGCGCGGACGGCGCCGTGGTCCAACACGCCGCGGCGCTGACCGAGGGCGTCCCAATGGCGGTGGGGCCCTCAACCTCTTGCCGGGCACCTGTCGCGTGAAGCTCTCGACGCCGGTCGGCGAGGTGGACGAGCGGACCCTCGAGGTCGAGCCCGGCACCGCGGACCGACGCACGACGGTCCGCTCTGGCACCGTCATCGACGTCGCACGGCGGCGACCTGCGAACTGGTAGGCACGCGAGGCCCGGTCCGTCGCGGGCCGGGCCTCGCGTCCCGGGAGAGCGTTAGCCGTACCCGGCCTCGTCGCCGGACTGCTTCTCGGCGGCGAGCGTGGCCTTCGTGTAGGCGCGGTTCATCTCGGCGATGAACTTGACCGGGATCTCCTTCGGGCACGCCTCCATGCACTCGTAGTGGTTCGTGCAGGCGCCGAAGCCTTCCTTGTCCATCTGCTCGACCATCGCGCGGACGCGACGCGCCCACTCCGGCGCGCCCTGCGGCAGCCGGTTGAGGTGCGCCAGCTTGGCGGACGTGAAGAGCATCGCCGACGCGTTCGGGCACGCCGCCACGCACGCGCCGCACCCGATGCAGGCCGCGGCGTCCATGGCGACGTCGGCGACCTCCTTCGGGACCGGGATCGCGTTGCCGTCCGGCGCGCTGCCCGCGTTGACCGAGACGAAGCCCCCCGCCGCGATGATGCGGTCGAGGGCGTTGCGGTCGACCACGAGGTCGCGGACGACGGGGAACGCGGCCGCGCGGAACGGCTCGACGTCGATGACGTCGCCGTCGGCGAACGTGCGCATGTGGAGCTGGCAGGCCGTCACGCCCTTCTTCGGGCCGTGGGCCGCGCCCGCGATCATCATGCTGCAGGTGCCGCAGATGCCCTCGCGGCAGTCGTGCTCGAAGGCGATGGGCTCGCGCCCCTCGCGGATCAGGCCCTCGTTGACCTGGTCGAGCATCTCGAGGAACGACATGTCGGGCGAGACGCCCTTGACCTCGTGCCGCTCCATGCGGCCCGGGATGCCGGGCCCCTCCTGGCGCCAGACGTTGAGGACGATGTCCATCACTTGTAGCTCCGCGTCGCCGGGTGGACCGTCTCGAACACCAGCGGCTCCTTCTGGAGCGCCGGCCGCTTGCCCTCGCCCTGCCACTCCCACACCGAGACGTGCTGGAAGTCCTTGTCGTTGCGCAGGGCCTCGCCGTCGGGCGTCTTGTGCTCCTCGCGGAAGTGGCCGCCGCACGACTCCTCGCGCGTCAGCGCGTCGAGCGCGAGCAGCTCCGCGAACTCGAGGAAGTCGGCGATCCGGCCGGCCTTCTCGAGGTTCTGGTTGAGGCGGTCGCCGCTCCCGAGCACGCGGACGTCCTTCCAGAACGCCTCGCGGATCTCGGGGATGCGCGCGAGCGCCTTCTCGAGGCCCGCGCGGTTGCGCGACATGCCGCACTCGTCCCACATCAGCCGCCCGAGCTCGATGTGGAAGGAGTCGGGCGAGCGCTTGCCGTTCACCGACAGCAGGCGCTTGACGCGGTCCTCGGCCTCCTTGGCGGTGCCCGTGAAGGCCGACGCGTCGGCCTTCATCGGGTTGTTGCCCGCGGTCGCGAGGTACCCGCCGATCGTGTACGGGAGGATGAAGTAGCCGTCCGCGAGCCCCTGCATGAGCGCGGACGCGCCGAGGCGGTTCGCGCCGTGGTCGGAGAAGTTCGCCTCGCCGATCACGAACAGGCCCGGGACCGTCGACATCAGGTCGTAGTCCACCCAGAGGCCGCCCATGGTGTAGTGCGGCGCCGGGTAGATCTTCATGGGCACGGCGTACGGGTCGTCGCCCGTGATGTTCGCGTACATGTCGAACAGGTTGCCGTAGCGCTGCCGGATCTGGTCGCGGCCCACGCGCTCGATCGCGTCGCGGAAGTCGAGGTAGACGCCGCGGCCGCCCGGGCCCACGCCCCGGCCCTCGTCGCAGACGGCCTTCGCCGCGCGCGACGCCACGTCGCGGGGGACGAGGTTGCCGAACGAGGGGTACCGCCGCTCGAGGTAGTAGTCGCGCTCCTCGTTGGGGATCTGCCCCGGCGCGCGCTTGTCGCCGACGGCCTTCGGCACCCAGACGCGCCCGTCGTTGCGCAGCGACTCCGACATCAGCGTCGTCTTGCTCGAGTGCTCGCTGCTCGCCGGGATGCCCGTCGGGTGGATCTGCGTGAAGCACGGGTTGGCGAAGCCGGCCCCGCGGCGGTGCGCGCGCCACGTCGCGGTCACGTTGCACGCCTTCGCGTTGGTCGAGAGGAAGTAGACGTTGCTGTAGCCGCCCGTCGCCAGCACGACGGCGTCGCCGGCCCACGTCTCGATCTTCCCGGTCAGGAGGTGGCGCGTCACGATGCCGCGCGCGCGCCCGCCCTCGACGACGACGTCGAGCATCTCGAGGCGCGGGTGCATCGTCACCTTGCCGGCGCCGATCTGCCGCTCGAGCGCCTGGTAGGCGCCGAGGAGGAGCTGCTGGCCGGTCTGGCCGCGCGCGTAGAACGTGCGCGAGACCTGCGCGCCGCCGAACGAGCGGTTCGCCAGCGTGCCGCCGTACTCGCGGGCGAAGGGGACGCCCTGCGCGACGCAGTGGTCGATGATCGCCGTCGACACCTCGGCCAGCCGGTGGACGTTGGCCTCGCGGGCGCGGAAGTCGCCGCCCTTCACCGTGTCGTAGAAGAGCCGGAAGACGCTGTCGCCGTCGTTCTGGTAGTTCTTCGCGGCGTTGATGCCGCCCTGGGCCGCGATGGAGTGCGCGCGGCGCGGGCTGTCGTGGAACGTGAAGCAGTCGACGTGGTAGCCGAGCTCGGCCAGCGTCGCGGCGGCCGCGCCGCCCGCGAGGCCGGTCCCGACGACGATCACGCTGAACTTCCGCTTGTTGGCGGGGTTCACGAGCTTCAGGTCGAAGCGCCGCTTCTCCCACTTCTTGTCGAGCGGCCCCGCGGGGACCTTCGCGTCGAGGTTGAGCGACATCAGCGGGCTCCACAGCCGCCGCAGGGGATCAGCCCCGTGGCGATGGACAGCGGGATCGCGCAGTTGCCGAGCAGGATCACGGCGGCGATCGCCGTGCCGAACCCGCGCTTCAGGAAGGCGAGCCGCGGGTGCGTCACGCCGAGCGTCTGGAACGCGCTCGAGGCGCCGTGCGACAGGTGGAAGAACAGCAGCACCTGCGCCACCACGTACGCGATCGAGATCGGCCACTGCTGGAAGCCGGCCACCACCGCGCCGTACACGTCCGGCCGGCCCTTCGCGTCGAGCAGCGCGTGGTGGTCGGGGTTCGTGACGCCGAACGTCAGGTGCAGCAGGTGGTACACGACGAACGCCGTCACGATCAGGCCGCTCATCAGCATCGTGCGGCCGGCGTACGTCGAGCGCTGCGGCTTCGCGCTCACGTACGGCTGCGGCCGCGCGGCCTTGTTCCACATCGTGACGCGCAGCGCGCACGCCACGTGCGTCACGAAGAGGGCGAACAGCCCGGCCCGCATGACCCACAGCAGCGGGCCGAGGTCCTGCAGGGTCTTGGCGTAGGCGTTCAGCTTCTCCCGGCCGGCGAAGACCTGGAGGTTGCCCAGCATGTGGGCGATCACGAACCCGAGGAGACCGAGGCCCGTCAGGGCCATCACGGTCTTCGTCGAGATCGACGACAGGAGCGGACGGGTCGGACGCGGCACGGAAGACTCCGGTCGGGACGCGGTCCGCGATTCTAGGACCCCCGGGCCCGCGGACCCCGCGGATGCCGGACCGGACCGGCTCCGTGCGAGCCGGACCGCCCCTCGGGTACAACGCTCGCGGGGACCCCATGCCCAGCCGCCTCGCCCTCTCCGCCCCCGATCCGTCGCGAACCGACCGGACGCCCGGGTCGCGGACGGCGATCCCGTCGGGACCGCGAGGCCCGGTGGCCGTCACGGGGTCCCGGGACCTCCTCCCCCCTCGCCGCCGGCGCCCGCGGACCGCCGCCGCGCTCGTCGCCGCGGGCCTCGCGTTCGGGGCCGCGACGGCCGCGGGGCCGCGCCCGGCCGTCGCCGCGGACGCGCCGGCGCCGACGGCCCCCGCCCCCGCGGCGCCGGCGCCCGCGCCGTCCGCCCCCGCGGCCGGCACGCGCGTCGTCGTCGAGGAGTTCGACGACGCCGCGCTCGACCGGTGGACGCTCGCGGGCGTCGCAGCCGAGGAGCACGGGGCCGCGGGCGACGCCGCGACGTGGCTCGACGTCCGCGTGAAGGACCCGCGCGAGGCCGAGGTCGCGCGCGCGTTCGACGCGCCCCGCGACTGGCGCGGCTTCGACGCGCTCGTGTTGCGCCTCTCGGTCGCCTCCGGCCCCGAGCGCCCGATGCGCGTCCGCCTGACGACCGGCGACGCCGGCGAGGGCGGGTTCGTCCGGCGGTTCCGGCTGGCGCCCGGCGGGCCCCCCGAGGTGGTCCTGCCGCTGCGCGACTTCCGCGACGAGAGCCGCCGCGTGGTCGGCGACTTCCGCCGGGTCGGCCGGCTGCGCCTGGCCTTCGACGCGATCGAAGGGGCCGCACCCGGCACCCTGCCGCCGGTGCGGCTCGACGCCGTCGCGCTGCGGCGCGGCGCCGACGGCGAGCGCGCGTGCGAGCCGACGGTCGCGGAGCGCCTCGCCGTCGCGTTCCCCGACGGCCACGGGGTCGCGCACGCGGGCACGCACGTGCTGCTGCTCACGGACGCCCCCGCGCTGCGCGGCGACGACGGGCCGAGACTCGTGGCCCGGCTCGACGCGGCGTGCACGCTCGCCGCGGCGACGTACGGGCTCGGCGCCGGCCGGGGCGCGCCGGCGGTCCTCCACGTGGCGGCGGACCGCGACGGCTACCTCGCCTGCATCGCGCGGCACGCGGCCCACTTCGCGGTCGGCATCGCGCCGCCCGCGTCGGACGGCTACACGGTGCTGCGCCGCGCGTTCTCGTCGTACGACGCGGCGAAGGGGTGGGACCGGCCGGTCTACGTCCACGAGACGGCCCACGCGCTCCTCGTCGAGCGCGAGGGCCTCGCGTGCGACGGCAACTGGGTCCACGAGGCGTTCGCGACGGCGCTGCAGGCCCGCGTGCACCCCGGGTCGGTGACGGCGCCGTACGCACGCGCGTTCGGCGCGCTGGCCCGGCACGAGAAGAGCCCCTTCCAGCCGTGGGCCGACGCGCTCTCCGACGCGCGGCCCGCGCTGCGGCGGTACGTGCAGCTCGCGACGGTGCTCGACTTCGCGGCCGCGACGCACCGCGACGCGATGCCGAAGGCGTGGGCGGCGTTCCGCGGCGCGAAGGCCCCGTTCCACGAGGCGAAGGCCTCGCCGCTCGCCGAGGCGCTCGGGACGCCCCCCGACGCCCTCGAGGCCGCGTGGCTCGCGTGGGGCCGCGCGACGTGGCCGGAGCCCGCGGCGCCCCCCGCGCCCACGCCCCCCGCGCCCGCCCCCACCCCGCCCGAGCCTTCGCCCCCGACGCCGCCGAAGGAACGATGAGCGCGCGGGCCTCGCGGTCCCCCGCACCCCGCCGGAGTCCCCGATGACGACCGACCTCGCCCCCACGGCCCCCCGCGACGCCTCCATCCTCGACGTGGACCTCGTGCGCTTCGAGCGCGGCACCGACACCCAGCGCCGCGCGGTCGTCGACGGCGTGATGCGCAGCCTCGGCACGGGGTTCGTCTACGCGCGGCACGACGTGCCCGCCGAGACGATCGACGAGGCCTACGACGGCCTGCGCCGCTTCTTCCACCTCCCCACCGAGGTCAAGACGCGCTACGTCGTGCCCGGCTCCCACGGCCAGACCGGCTACACGGGGCTGCTCGTCGAGACCGCGGCGGGCGCGCGGAAGCCCGACTGGAAGGAGATGCTCAACTGGGGCCTCGAGCTGCCCGCGGGCCATCCGCTGCGGCGCGCCTACCCCCACCGCTACGAGCGCCGCGAGCTGCCCGAGGACGAGGTGCCCGGCATCGGCACCGTGCTCGGGCGGCTCTGGGACGCGCTCTTCGACCTGCAGCGGCGGTTCCTGCGGATCGTCGCGGTGGGCATCGGCTGCCACGAGCGGTTCTTCGACACCATGCTCGACGGCGGCCCCACGCTCTGCCGCGCGATCCGGTACCCCGAGATGGACGCGGCGCCCGACCGCGAGCACGTCTGGGCGGGCGCCCACGGCGACATCAACCTCGTGACGGCGCTGCCGCGGGCCACCGCGCGCGGCCTCCAGGTGGACGTCGGCGGGCGCTGGGTGGACGCGACGGCGCCCGACGGCCACGCGATCCTCAACAGCGGGATGATGCTCGAGCGGCTGACGAACGGGCGCATCGCGACGGGCGTGCACCGCGTCGTCGCCGACCGCGACCAGCGCGGCGAGCGACTCTCCGTCGTGCAGTTCTGCCACCCGACGCCGTGGACGATCCTCGGCCCCGTGCCGTCGTGCGTCGGCGCCGACCGGCCGCTGCGCTACTCGACCGTCGAGGCCGGGGCCTGGCTCGACCAGGTCCTCTGGGACATCAACCTCGCCCGCGGCTGATCGCCCGCGGCGCGCCTCGGCGCCGGCCCCACGCCCCGCGGGGACCGATCCGCTCCCGGGACCGCGAGGCCCGCGCGCCGGCCGGTCACTTGCCCTTCGCGCCCTTCGGCTTCGGCGGGTCGGCCTTGGCGGCCCAGAAGGCCCAGTACTCGGTGTCGGACTTCGACGCGTCGAGCGCGCCGTAGCCGGCCTCGCTCGCGGCGTCGGGGTCGCCGACCTTGCGGAACGCCGCGACCCACGCGGCGAACGACGCCTTCGACGCCGGCGCGCCCGACGCGAGGTACCCGACGGCCAGCTCGGCGTCGAGCGTGCGGAGCTCGGCGTCCTCGGCGAGGTAGTTCGCGAGCCCGCTCATGCGCATGAGGCGGGACCACGTCGTCGCCTCCTTCTTGCGGATGCGGTCGAACGCCGCGGCCTCGTCGGACGCGAGGAGCGCGGCCGCCGCGCCCGCCGTCGCGGTCGCGGCCGCCTGGCGCCGCAGGCCCGACAGGACCGGCTCGCCGTTCGCCGCCCCGAGCAGGTGCTGGAGCATCTGCGCCGCGGCCTCCTCGGCCACCTGCGCGACGTCCACCTCGGCCTTGCGGGGCGCGACGATCAGCTCGGCGGCCCACGGGACGTGGACCGCGTCCTTGTCGCGCAGGTCGCGACGCCCCGAGAGGAAGCCCATCATGTCGCGGCTCTTCGTGAGCCGCACGACGGGCGGCGTCGGCCCGACGTTGCCGGCCGCGACCACGCGGCGGACGTACGCGTGCGCGTCGCGCACGGCCTTCAGCGCGGCGTCGCGCGTCGCCGCGTCGAGCGTCCCGTCGTCGGTCACGAGGAGGTCCGACGTCGCGGCCCGCGTCCACGTGGCCTTCACGGTCGCGGGGATCCAGCCGTCGACGTCGTCGCCGCCGCCCGTGACCCAGCCGACGGCGGAGCGCACCAGCTTCACGAGGCCGGCCTCGTCCTTCTTCGTGGCCTCGCCGCGCACCCACACGACGGTGCGGCCGAGCTGGCGCGTCGCGCACGCGTAGACCGCGTCGCGGAGCTTCAGGCGCACCACGCAGCCGTCGGCCTTCACGTCGGTCGTGGCGAGCTCGCCGCGGGCGACGGCGTGCGTGAAGCGGTACGCCTCGTACGCGGCGCGCTGCGCGGCCGTCAGCACCGACCGGTCGGCCCCGAGCTCGACGCTGATGGACTCGAACTCGCGGGTCGTCCCCTCGAGCGTGCCGACGATGCCGGACCGCGCCGACTCCTTCGGGAGGAAGCGGAAGAACGGGTCCGTCCGCAGGATCGTGCCCTGGAGGATCCCCTGGCCGGGGACCGCCTTCGGCTCGGGGCGGTCCTCCGCGGCGGCGGGCGCGGGGGCGCCGGTCAGGGAGGCGAGGAGGGGCAGGAGGGCGACGAGGAGGGCGCGGCGCACGGGCGGGGAGTGTACGCGAGGCCCGAGGCGACGCACGCCCGCGCGGTCCGTGTCCCGGGGCGGCCCTTGGCGGCTCGTGGCGGCTCGTGCCGGCTCGTGACGGCTCGTGGCGGCCAGCGGGCCTCGCGGTCCCCCGCGTCCGACCGGGTCCCCCGCGACCGCTCCGGCCGCCGGGCGGGCCCGGCGACCCGCCTCAAGGGCTGTGAAGAAATCGCCTTCGCTCGGTTTTCGGGGCCCGAACCCCCCGAAAACCCGCTCGGCGTGCGGGCCCTGCGGGCCCGCGCTTCGCGGCCGTGAAGGAATCTCCGATTCCTTCGCAGCCCCTCAGCCCTGGGGAGGCGCCTCGTTCGACGACGGCGCCGCGGGCGCGGCGGGCTTCGCGAGCAGCTCCTGCACGACGCGGACGAGCTCGACGATGCGGAACGGCTTCAGGATCACGGCCTCGACGCCGAGCGTGCGGCGGATCTCGTCCACCGTGCCCGCCATGCTGCCGGTGACGACGAGGACGGGCGCGATGCGCTTCGTGCCGCCGAACCGCAGCGTGTTGAGGACGAAGCGGCCGCCGCCGCCGGGCATCCCGATGTCGAGGACCAGCAGGTCGGGCTTCAGGCGCTCGTACGCGGCGATGGCCGTCGGGGCGTCGATCGCCTCGTGGACCTCGTGGCCCGCGCGCTCGCACGCGTGCCGGATGACCATCCGCATGGGCGGTTCGTCGTCGGCGACGAGGATGCGAGCCACGGGGCGTCTCCGGACCGCGGACGACCCGGGCCGGGGCCCGGGCGGGGGCTGGCCCTCCGCCGGCCCCGTGCCGATGCTAGCAGACCGCCCCGTCGCGCCGTCCGTCGTTCCCGGCGCGAGCCGCCCACGGCGGAGGGCCCGTGACCGCGAGGTCGTCGAGGACGCGGCGGTTCGCCCGCGGGAACGCGAGGTCCGCGAGGGCCGACGGGGGCACGAACCGGAGGTCCTCGACGCCCTGCGCGCGGAGCCGGCCGCTCCGGACGCGCGCGTGGAAGACGTGCAGCGTGATCGTGAAGTGCGTGTACGCGTGCTCGACGGTGCGGAACAACTCGACGACCTCGACGGCGAGGCCCGTCTCCTCCTTCACCTCGCGGGCGCAGGCCGCCGCCAGCGTCTCCCCCGCCTCGACCTTGCCGCCGGGGAACTCGTGGAGGCCGCCGAGGAGCCCGTCGGACGGCCGCCGTCCCACGAGCACCTCGCCGTCCTTCCAGACGAGGGCCGCGGCGATGTCGTGGTGCGGGACGGCCTTGCGGCGCTTGCGGCGCGGGATGCGGTCGGCCCGGCCCGCGGCCCGCGCGCGGCACCACGTCGCCACGGGGCAGACGAGGCACTGCGGGGTGCGCGGCGCGCAGATCGTCGCGCCGAGGTCCATGACGGCCTGGTTCCAGTCGCCGGGGCGCGCCGGGTCGAGCAGCGCCTGGGCCGCGGCCTCGAGGCGGGCCCGGGCCGGCGCGCGCGCGAGGTCGCGGTCCTCCTCGAGCCACCGCGCGGCGGCGCGGGCCACGTTCCCGTCGACGACCGCGATCGGCTCGCCGAAGGCGATGCTCGCGACGGCCGCCGCGGTGTACGGCCCGAACCCGGGCAGCGCCCGCAGCGCGTCGGACGACGACGGCAGCCGCCCCCCGCGGAACGACTCGACCTCGATCGCCGCCCGGCGCAGGTTGCGCGCGCGGCCGTAGTACCCGAGCCCCTCCCACGCCTTGAGGACCTCGGCCTCGGTGGCCGCCGCGAGCGCGCGCAACGTGGGGAACCGCGCGAGGAACGCGCCGTACCGCTCGCGGACCGTCTCGACGCGGGTCTGCTGCAGCATGACCTCGGAGACCCAGATCCGGTACGGGTCCGTCTCGCCGCGCCACGGCATCTCGCGCCGGTGCTCGTCGTAGTGGGCGAGCAACGCGGCGCGGAACGCGACGACCTCGGCCGGGCCGAAGGGCAGCCGCGCCGCCGCCGCGATCGCCGCCGGGTCCGGGACGGCGGCGACGGGGTCCGCCGCCGCGACGCGCGGGTCCCCCGACGACCCCGCGCGGCGCGGCGCCGCCTTCGCGGCCTTCGGTGCGGACGCCCCGCCGGAGGCCCGCCCGGCCGACGCCGGCGAACCCGCGGACGCGGCGCGGCGGGCCGGGTGCGGCCGGCCGTCGGAGGTTCGACGGGGAGCCGCCATGGGGCCGATGCTACGGAGCGGGGCGACAGTCCGGTCGGGGGACCGCGAGGCCCGGCGGCCGTCGGCGCTCGCGCGCCGCCCGAAAACGACGAGGGCCGCCCCGACGGGCGGCCCTCGCGACGTACACCCCGAGGGGCGCGTGGATCACATGCCCGGGACGCGGCAGACGCCGCCCGGGCAGTCCTCGCAGTCCTCGCCGTGGTCGTCGCCGAGCGGCGGGACGGCGGCGGGCGGGGTGACCGGGGTCTTGCCCGGCAGGATCGGCGCGACCTTCGACGCCGGCGGCTTCACCGCGGCGGGCTTGGCGGCGGGCGGCGCCACCACGACGGCCTTCGGGGCGACCGGGAGCGGCGCCGCGGCGCCGTCGGGCGAGCCCATCGCGAACGCGGCCGGCGCGGCCACGGCCATCGGCGAGCCGTCCGGCGAGCCGATCGCCGTGACGGGCGGGGCCTTCGGGATCGCGGCCACGACGCGGGCCGTCGACGGCGTGCGGCGCCGGGCCACCGGCGCGGCGAGCGCACCGTCGCCGCCCGAGCCGGAGATGCGCGGCAGGTTGCCGGCGTACCGAGCGGGGTCCGCGGACCACGTCGAGCGGGCGTTCACGTCGCAGAACGCGATGGTCACGCCCTTCCATTCGGCGGTGACCTTCGGGTCGACGGGGTTGCCGAGCATCACGGGGCAGGTCGCGTTGATCGGCTTCCCGATCGGCGCCTTCGCCGCCACGCCGGGCGTCGAGAGACGAGCCGACGACCCGTCCGCGACCAGGCGCGTCGAGGTGACCTCGGCCCCCGCGGGCGCGGCCTGCGCGCGGGCGACGGCCTCGGCGCGCTGGGAGACGCAACCGGAAAGGGCCAGCGTCGAGCACGCCGCCGCGAGGATCCAGGGCTTGCGCATGCGACCTCCACCGAACGGACCCGGCCCCCGAGACGCAACACGACACGGCCCTGCGGGCAACCCGCCGCAGGTCCCTGCCCTGTTCACGCCCGGAGCACCGGGCCCACCAAGAACGAACCCGTTCGACCCGTCCGCCACGAACCTCGAGCCACGAAACCCACCCTCTACCAAACCACGACCCTCCGATCGAAGGCAAGACGCGATCCGAGGCGAAGGCCCGGATCCGCCACCCTCCCACGGGAGCGGCTCCGGGCCCGGAGCGCGAGGGCCCCGACCTTGGACCGGGCCATGGGAACGGGTCCCTGTCAGCGGACTGTCACCGCGAGAGGGCGCGTCCGGGTTTCGGCGCGCCCGGGGGCCCGGCCGCGGCTCGGCATCCGGCGAACCGGCGACCCGCACCGGGCCGACCGCCTGGCCGACGTCGTCCATCGGCCGCGCCGCCGCCGCGGACGCCGACCGGGGGACCGCGTCCGCCGGCGGAGCGGGGACGGACCGGTGGCCCGGCGAGGGATCGGAGTCGGGCCCGCTCGACGGCACGCCTCGGGATCCGCTCAGGGACCGGAGGGGGCCGACGGGCCGGATCGCGCGAAACGGCCAGCATCCCGCGATCGACGCGGGACGAGCGGCCGCGCGCGGGGCGCGTGCCCGGAAAATCGAACGACGGGGACCGGGCGCGTGCATCCAGGTCTTGGACGACACGCGGGGCCGGTCCCCGCTTTCGGACTCAGCTAGCGCTTACTTCGAGCAGCCGCAGGCCGGCTTCGGAGCCGCGCACGTGTTGCACGACGGCTTCGCGCACGAGTTGCACTTCGGCTTCGCGCACGAGTTGCACGACGGCTTCGCGCACGAGTTGCAGCTCGGCTTCGCGCACGAGTTGCAGCTGTTGCAGCTGTTGCAGGCCGTCAGAGCGAAACCAACCACCGCCACCGCGAGGATCGAGAGAACGCGACGCATCGTTGCCTCCTGTGTTGGACCCATCCCGAGAGGTGGTGGACCGGATGGCCCGCCCTCCCAAGACCTGTAGATTACACAATCGGGTCCCCGGATGCACGACTTCTACCGGGGCTTCGTCCCGGGGGCCCGAACCGAACAACACCCTACGTCCGGGGGTCACCCCCCCATCGCGGGTGCCGCGGCGGCCGCCTTGAGCTCGTCGAGCTTCGTCTTGGCGTCCGTCGCGAACCGTCCCTCGGGCCACTTCGCGAGCATGTCCTCGAGGATCTTCTGGGCCGCGGCGACGTCGCCCTCGACCTCCTTCATGCGCGCGTCGAGCAGGCGCACGCGCTGCGGCGCGTCGATGCGCGCCTTCGCGTCGGCCTCCTTGCCGCCCGGGAGCTTGAGCAGGTCGGCGCGGCGCGCGGCGACGTCCTTCGCGGGCTCGCGGCCCTTGAACTCGAGCTCGACGCGCGCGAGCGCGTCCGCGGCGTCGGCGGCCTTGCCGCCCTCGATCGCCTCCTTCGCCGCGCGGATCAGGTCGCGTCCCTTGCCCTCGACGATCGCCTCGAGGTTCACGGCCTTCTGGTAGCCCGTGCCCTTCTTGTCTTCCTTGAGCTTCAGCTCGGCGATGCGGCGGAACGCGTCCGCGAAGTGCTCGTTCTGCAGCGCGGCGCGCGCGAACTCGTAGCGGTCGGCGTTGCCCTGCGACTTGAACGCCTCGTCCTCGCCGTAGCCCTTGCCCGCGGGCGCGGTCGCGAACTTGAAGCCGTTGCGCTGGTACTCGTTGCCCTTCTCGTTGCGGGGGCCGCCGCCGCGCGGGTTCGTGTGGCAGTAGCCGCACGGCTTCCCTTCCTTCTGCGAGAACGCGGGCTTCGCGTCCGCGGTGGGCAGCGGCGCGACGGCCACCGAGACGACGGCGGCGGCGGCGACGACGAACGCGGCGGGGACGAGGCGCGACGATCCGGACATGGGCGCTCCCGGGGAGACGGCGGGAGAGTCTATCCTCCGACCGGCACCGAACCGGACAGTCGGCTCGCGCCGCGGACGGGGGACGGGACGGCGAGGCCCGTCGGTGCCCGGAGCGGGTCGGGAAAGGTCCCCCGGCGTAGGATGCGCCCATGCGCAACGACCTCGCCCACCACCTCCTGCCCGTCGTCGAGGCCGCCGCGGTGGCCTCCGCCCGCCACATGGGCCGCGGCGACCGGAAGCACTGCGACCGCGTCGCGGTCGAGGCCATGCGGCGCGCCATGGACGAGGTCCCGATGCGAGGGCGGATCGTCATCGGCGAGGGCGAACGCGACGAGGCGCCCATGCTGTGGATCGGCGAGGAGGTCGGCCGGCGCGGGCCCGGCGACGCCGCGATCGACATCGCGGTGGACCCCCTCGAGGGCACGAACCTCTGCGCGACCGGCGCGCCGTCGTCGATCTGCGTCCTCGCCGCCGCCGAGCAGGGCGGGCTGCTCCACGCCCCCGACTGCTACATGGACAAGATCGTCGTCGGCGCCCGCTGCCGCGGCCGCGTCCACCTCGACGCGCCGGTCGCCGAGAACCTGCGCGCGGTCGCGCGCGCGTTCGACCGCGAGGTGAGCGACCTCGTCGTCGTGACCCTCGACCGTCCGCGGCACGAGGGCCTCATCGCCTCCATCCGCGAGGCCGGCGCGCGCATCCGGCTGATCGGCGACGGCGACCTCGCCCCCGCCATCGGCGCGTGCGTGCGCGGCACGGGCGTCCACGCGGTGATGGGCATCGGCGGCGCGCCCGAGGGCGTCCTCTCCGCGGTCGCGGTGCGCTGCCTCGGCGGGTACATGGAGGGTCGCCTGGTCGAGCACGGCAAGGGCGACCGCGAGCGCGCGGGCAAGATGGGCATCACCGACTTCGACCGCGTGTGGACCGCCGAGGACCTCGCCCCGGGCGAGCGGCTCCTCTTCGTCGCGACCGGCGTCACCACGGGCGACCTGCTGCGCGGCGTCGACTTCTTCGGCCAGGGCGCGCGGACGCACAGCGTGGTGCTCGAGTCCGCCGAGGCGCAGCGGGTGCGGTTCGTGGACACCATCCACGTCGAGGACCCGGACGACATCGAGATCCGCCTCTGACGCGGACGCGCGGCGCAAGGCCCGCGGCGCGGCGGACGCGGCGAGCCGCCGGGGCCGCGGCCGGCGACCGACGCCGACGCGAGGCCCGGTCGCCCGCGCGGGGATCAGCCCCCCATGGCGGGCGGCGCGGACGGGCCGTCCGGCGCCGGCTCGCCCGCGGGGGGCGCGGGCTTCGGCGCGTCCGACATCGCGGGCGGGGCCTCGCCGTCCATCGCCGGGGCCGGGTCCGTCATGGCCGGCGGCGCGTCCGACATGGCGGGCTGCGCCGGCGTCGTGGGCTTCGTCGCGGCGGCCGGGGCCTCGCGTCGGCCCAGCTCGACGGTGACCTCGGCGCGCTTGCCGCCGCGCTCGTACGCGACGACGACGCGCTCGCCGGGCCGCCGGAACCGCAGGCGCTGGCGCAGCTCGCCGGGGTCGGCCACCGGCTTGCCGCCGACGCCGACGATCACGTCGCCGGCCTTGAGGCCCGCGACGTCGGCGGGGCCGCCCGCGACGACCTTCGCGAGCTCCGCGCGCTTCGGGTCCTGCTTGAGCTCGACCTTCATCACCGCCGAGTTCAGGAGGAACGACGTCCCCGCGCGCAGCGAGGGCAGCGCCGCGAGGAGCTTCGTGCCGGGCACGCCGTAGCCGATGCCGGAGTTCCGGCCCTGCTGCACGGTCAGCCAGAGCGTGCCCATCCCGAGGAAGCGGCCGCGCACGTCCACGAGCGCGCCGCCGACGGTCCCGTCGGTCATGTTCGCGTCGGTCTGGAACGCGCCGCCCCAGCACTCGACCGCGTCGTCCGCGTGGACGCGCGAGAGCATGCCGACGGTCACCACGGGCGCGGGGCGCGGCTTGCCGCCGAACGGGTTCGAGACGCCGATCACGAGGCGGCCGGGGCGAAGCGCGTCCGCGGGGGCGGGCTCGAGGGGCACGGTCTTCACGCCGGGCGGGAGGTCCACCTTCACGAGGACGGCGCCGAGGCGCTGGTCGTGCGCGACGACGTGCGCGGGCGCGCTCGAGCCGTCGGGCAGCCACGCGGTGATCGACGTGACCTCGGCCAGGTCGTCCGCGACGGCCTGCTCGGCGTCGCGCTGGCCGGCGGCCTGCGGGATCGGGAGCGGCAGCGTGTCGGCGAACGCGTACAGGCTCGCCGCGACGTAGCCGTCGTCGGTCAGCACGACGCCGCTCGTGGGGCCGAGGTAGCGCGCGACCTTCGCCTGCGGCAGCTTCGTCTCGAGCGCCGACTTCCGCGACACCGAGAGGCTGACGACGCTCCGCGCGACGGTCGTCGCGGTGGCCGCGATGGCCTGCTCGAGGAGCGCGGTCTGCTTCGCGCGCACCGGGATCGAGCGCGGGTCGGGGAAGACCGTCGCGTACGCCGGCACGTCCTTGTACGCGTTGCGGATGCGGTCGATCGGGAAGGCCTTGCCCAGGAACTGGAACGGCTCGTCGGGCGTCGCCTGGCCCCAGGTCGAGATGATGCCGACGAGCGCGCCGTCGGCGTCGACGAGCGGGCCGCCGTTGACGCCGGGGTTCACCGCCGCGCTCGTGATGACCTCGGCCCAGCGGCCCGCGGGGTCGCCCGTGCCGAGCGGCAGGAGCGAGGCGACGACGCCGGCGGTGAGCGACGACGAGCCGTCGCCCTCGCCCTGCGGGAACGACGTGCCGACCGCGAACGTGAACTGCCCCACCTCGAGGTGCGCGCTGCTGCCCGGCGGCACGAACGGGAACCCGCCCGACGGCGGCTTGTCGATCTTGAGCAGGCAGGAGTCGATGGCCTCGACGCGCTTCACGCGCTTCGCCGTGAACACGCCGTAGGTGCCGCGCTTCAGGTCGGGCACGCGGACCTCGACGTCGTCGGCCCACGCCTTCTCTGCGCGCTGCTTGCCGTCGCCGGCGGGCACGGGGCGGTAGTAGGCCCCCGCGTCGGCGTCGGAGAGCACGTAACCGTCGCGCGAGATCAGCACGCCCGACGAGCCGGGCGAGGCGCCGTACTTCGACGGCGCGACGCAGAAGACGGTCGCCGGGTTGACGACCTTGATGGCCGCCTCGAACTCGTCCTCGACGGCGGACGCGACGCCCGCCGGGCCGGCGAGGGCGCGGCCGGCGAAGGGCAGGAGGCCGAGGACGGCCGCCGCGACGGCGGCGCGGCGAGCGCGCATCAGCCCGCTCCCCCGCCGAGCTCGCCTTCCCAGGTGAAGTCCTTGCCGCCGCGCTGGTACCGCACGCGCACCTTCGACCCGGCGGGGTAGAACGCGAGCGCGTTGGTGAGGTCGGCGCCGCAGAACACGTCGTACGACTTCAGCGACAGCGCGGACGTGCCCAGCCACAGCCGCGTCACGACGTCGCCCGCCGCGGGCGCGGGGCCCTTGCCCCCCTTCCGCGCGATGGGCGAGTCGTTGCGCACGCCCTTCACGGTGGCGCCGACCGGCTTGCCGTCCTTGCCCTTCGCGTCGCTCACGTCGAGGCCGAGGATGCCGGCCGACGCGGAGATCTTGTCGGACAGCAGGGCGTCGAAGTAGCCGGCGATGAGGTGGAACGGGATCGCGAACGACGCGCCGGTGTTCGACGGCCCGATGCTCTGCTCCGACGGCCGCGACGAGATCATCCCGTTGATGCCGACGAGCTCGCCGGCGAGGTTCCACAGCGGCCCGCCCGAGTTGCCCGGGTTGACCTCGGTGTCGTGCTGGATCGCGTTGGCGTAGGTGAACGAGCCCCGGAGCGTGCGGTTGAGGCCCGAGATCACGCCGAGGGTGGCGACCGCCGCGCCGTCGCCGCCGAGGAAGAAGGGGTTGCCCGTGGCGAACACCCACTGCCCTTCCTTCAGCAGCTCGCTCTTGCCGAGCTTCGCCGACCGCACGCCCTTCGGCGGCGGGCCGACGAACTCGAGCAGCGCGATGTCGTACGCCTGGACGTGGTCCTTCACGCGGACCTCGCGCAGCGTGCCGTCGAGCATCGCGACCTCGAGGCGGTCGGCGCCCTGCACGACGTGCTCGTTGCTGACGATGAACGGGCCCTTGCCCTTCCACGTGACGAACACGCCGGACCCGCCGCTGTTGCGGTCGAACACGGGCGCGCTCGCCTCGCCGCCCGGGCGCCGCTTCGAGTTCCACACCGTGACCGAGCACGGCCGGACGGCCTCGACGGCCTTCTCGAGCGCGGCGTCCACGCCGTCGGCGACGGCGTAGGCGGCGGCGAGCGGGTCCTCGTCGGGCTTGGGGGTCGTGGGCGCCGGCTTGACGGCCGGCGCGGGGTCACCCGGGCCCGCCCACGCGCGCGGCGCGGCCGGGAGGGCGAGGAGGGCGACGGCGAGCAGCGACGGGACGGTCGATCGGTCGAGCATGCTGTCGGTAGCCTACCCCGTTTGCGGCGTGCTCACCTGCGACGTTTCCCGTAGCGTCCGGGTTCGATCCCGCTCCCGTCGCGCCCCCCTCGGGCACCCGTCCGGCCCCCGTCGCGCCTGTGGACCGCATCCCCCTTCCGCCGACGCGAGGCCCGTTCGCCGTCGCGCCCCCCTGCCCCCGTCCAGGCCCCCGAGCCCCCCCACCATCCCCCCGGTCCTCCTGCACACGCGCCATTCGGTGCCGGACACCGATTGGCGCGATTGCCGCCGCCCGGGGGCCCCAGGATCCCGGCGTGCTCTCGGGCCCCCACCCCGGGCTAGGAGCTAGGAGGCGTCCCTGCTTCCGCTCCCGCCGGGCACGGCGGCGCGGCGACGCCAGCGCCTCACAGCCCGCCTCGTACCCGCTCGCCGTTCGCCGCGCGCCTCGTCTCCGTATGCGGAGGGACGCAGGGAGCCAACACCCGTCCCTACTTCGGCTCCCGCCGGGCACGGCGGCGCGGCGACGCCCTTTCCAATCGCCGCGGGCCCACCTTCCGAGATCCCGTTCCCGGGGCTACGGGCGCCTCGCCAGCGACGCCGAACTGCCCGGCGAAGGAACTCATTCAAAAACGCAAAGGGCCCCGGCTTCGCCGGGGCCCTTTGCGTTTTTGAATGACCCGTAGGGGACTCGAACCCCTGTTTCAGCCTTGAGAGGGCCGTGTCCTAGACCGCTGGACGAACGGGCCGTGAAATTCGGTGGGGAGGAACTTTGCCGGGGGGGACGCGAGACGAGAAGCGAAAGCCGAAGCGAACCAGGGAACGACGGTCAGCGAGCGGAAGCGATCGGGTTGGCTGAGGAGGGAGGACTCGAACCTCCGACATCCAGATCCAGAGTCTGGCGTTCTACCAACTGAACTACTCCTCAACGGGGGACCGATGAGGGTGGGGATTCTAGGGGGCCCCGGGGGCGCGTCAATCCTGGGAACCGGTCAGGGGGAGCCCTCGCCCCCGTCGGTGTCGGCCGTCAGTTCACCCGCCAGGTCGGTCGGGAGCGCCGCGCGCAGCTCCGACGGGCTCAACCCCTGGGCGAGCAGGTGCATCGCCTTCACGAGGGCCGCCTCGACGGTGAGGTCGTGGCCCGCCACCGCCCCGGCCTCGAGGGCGGCCCGTCCGGCTTCGTAGAGCGCCGGCCGGACCCCGCCGTGGCCGCACTGGGTCACGAGGAGGACGACCGCCCCGCGGGTCGTCGCCCGCGCGATGGCGCCGGCCCACCCCTCGCGGCCCCCGGGCACGTTCCCGACGCCGTAGGCCCCCACCACGATCACGCGGGTCCCGGCGTCGACGGCGCGGTCGAGGGCGCGGCCGTCGGCGCCCGGCCAGACCGGCAGGTAGACGACCGAGCCGTCGAAGCCGGGCCGGTGCCGGAACGGCTCCGAGGGGCGTCGCACGAGCCGCGGGTGGAGGTCGACGTCGAGGCCGACGCGGCCGAGCGGCGGGTAGTTCGGGCTCTCGAACGCGTCGTAGCGCTCGGCCGAGACCTTCCGCGCCCGGTTGCCGCGGAGCAGCTGCCGGCCGAAGAAGATCGCGACCTCCGGGACGTCGCGGCGCGCGAGGTCGACGGCCGAGAGGAGGTTGGTGCGGCCGTCCGTCGGGATCGAGCGCAGGGGCCGCTGGCTGCCCGTGAGCACCACGGGCTTCGGGAGCCCGCGCAGCGAGAACGACAGCGCGGCGGCCGTGTACGCCATCGTGTCGGTGCCGTGGATCACGACGAAGCCGTCGTAGGCGTCGAGCTTCGTCGCGACGGCGGTCCCGATGCGGTCCCAGTCCGTCGGCAGCATCTCGGTCGAGTCCTGGTTCATCAGGATCTCGACGTCCACGTCGGCGAGGCGCGACAGCTCCGGCACGTCGCCGAGGATCCGCGCGAGGTACGGCCCGGGGGCGAGGATGCCGTCCACGGGGGCCATGCCCAGCGTGCCGCCGGTGTGGATCAGGTGGATGCGCTTGCGGGTCCCGCTCACGGGCGACGATGGTAGCCGCCCGCGGCCCCGGGCCCACGTGGTCCTTGCACGGGCCCGCCCGCCGGGGACGATTCGCCGGTGCGGATCGCCTACGTCGTCGACACCTGGCCGCGGCTGACGGAGACCTTCGTCGCCCGCGAGATCGCCGCCGTGGCCGCGCGCCACGACGTGCGCGTGCTGGCGCTCGCCCGGTCGGGCGAGGAGGCGACGAGCGACGAGGTGCGGGGCCTCGCGTCCCGCGTCGCGTGGCTGCCCGAGGGCGCCGACGCGCCGCCGGCCGTCCCCGCGCTCGCGCGGGCCGTCGTGCACCCGACGCGCGACGGCGCGGCCTGGCTCGCCGCGTGGCGGGCCCGGCGCGAGTCGGGGCTGCGGCGCGCGCCGGCCCTCCTCGGGGTCGCCGCGGCGTGGCGCGCGTGGCGCGTCGAGCGCATCCACGCGCACTTCGCGCGCTGGGCGGCGTCGGCGGCCGAGATCCTGTCCGCGGCGACGGGCGCGCCCTTCGGCTTCACGGGCCACGCGTACGACCTCTTCGTCGGGCCCGAACGCCTCGACGGCAAGGTGCGACGCGCGGCCTGGGTCGTCACGTGCACCGAGTCGGGCCGGCGCGAGGTCGCGCGCCACGTCGACGCGCGCACGCTCGAGAAGGTCGTCGTCGTGCGCCACGGCGTCGACCTCGACGTCTACCGGCCGGGCGACGGGCCGCGCGCGCCGGGCCCGTTGCGCGTCCTCGCGGTCGGCCGCCTCGTCGAGAAGAAGGGCTTCCACCACCTCGTGGACGCGCTCGGCCGCCTCGCCGGCACCGGCATCGCGTTCGAGGCCTGCGTCGTCGGCGACGGGCCCGACGGCGCGGCGCTCGCCGCGCAGGCCGCGCGCCGCGGCCGCGGCGACCGGCGCGTCGTCGTGCCCGCGTGCCCGCCCCCGGACGTGCGGGCCCGCCTGCGCGGGTGGGCCGACGTGCTCGTCGCGCCGTCGGTCGTCGCGCGCGACGGCGACCGCGACGGCATCCCGAACGTCGTCGGCGAGGCGCTGGCGTGCGGCGTGCCGGTCGTCGCGACCCCCGCGGGCGGCCTGCCGGAGCTCGTCGTGGACGGCACCGACGGGATCGTCGTGCCCGAGGGCGCGCCCGCGGCGCTCACCGCGGCGCTCGCGCGGCTGGCCGCGGCGCCCGCGTTGCGCGAGGCCCTCGCCGCCCGCGCGCGGGAGACGGCCGCGGCGCGCTTCGACGCGAAGGCCAACGTCGCGCGGTTCCTCGAGGTGCTCGAGGCCGGGGGCGCGCGTGCCTGACGACGTCCTCGTCGTGGTCCCGACGCGGGACCGCCCCGCGTTCCTCGCCGACGCGCTCGCGTCGGTCGTCGCGCAGACCGATGCCGGGTGGCGCGTGGTCGTCGCCGACGACGGCGAGGGGCCGCCCGTCGAGGGCGACCCGCGCCTGCCCCGCGACGCGCGCATCACCTTCGTGCGGACCGCGGCGCGCACGGCGGGCGGCGCGCGCAACGCGGCGTTCGCCGCCGCCGAGGCCCGCGGGCTCGCGACGCCCGCCGCCCTCGTGGCCTTCCTCGACGACGACGACCTCTGGCGCCCGGACCACCTCGCCCGCGCGCGCGCGGCGCTCGCGGGGACGCCAGACGCGACGTTAGTCCACGCGGCCGCCGCGACGCGCGGCCCCGACGGCCGCGAGACCCCCTACCCCGCGCGCGGCGAGGGCCCGCTCGCGGGCCCCGTGTTCGACGCGCTGCTCGTGCGCGACGTCGTCACGACGTCGTCCGCCGTCGTGCGCGGCGCGGCGTTCACCGCCGTCGGCCGCTTCCGCGAGGACCTCGCCCACGGCGAGGACTGGGACCTCTTCCTGCGGCTCGCGGCGCGGGGCCCGGCGGCCTTCGTGGACGCGCCGACGGCGGTGCACCGCGAGCACGGCGGCAACGTCAGCCTCGCGCTCGCGAGCAAGGCTCGCGATCAGGCGACCGTCGCGTCGTCGTGGTGGCGGCGGCGGCACCTCCTCACGCCGGCGCAGCGCGACACGCTGCGCGCGACGCTGGTCCGCCTGCACCGTCGCCACGTGCGACGGCTGCTCGCCGACGGCCGGGCCTCGCGTGCGGAGGTCACGAGCGTGGCCCGGGAGGCTTGGCGCGAGGTGCCCGCGTTCGGCACGCTGCGCGCGCGGGTCGCGGCGCGGTTCGGTCGGCGCGGCGGCTGACGACGGCCGCCGGCGCGCGCGGCGCGCGGGACGGGGACGCGGTCGTGGCGTCGGGTACGCGAGGCCCAGTGGCCCGCGAGACCCCGTGGCCCGCGCGCCTCGGGTCACGCGTCGGCGAGGGAGCCCGTCGCCAGGGCCTCGCGGCCGGAGTCGGAGAGCAGGACCACGTGGCCCGTGCGCGACTCGCCGACCTTGCAGGCCTCGAGGGAGAGGTAGCCGCGTTCGTGCGCGTCGTGGAGCAGGCCCTCGACGTCGGCCTTCTTGCGCGTGCCGAGCGCGCCGTAGGTGGGCCCGCGCTGGAGGCGCGGCGACATCGACTTGGCGCGGCTGCCGACGAGGTGCTCGGCGAGGCGGCCGAAGCCGTAACGCCCCTCGTGGGCGGCGACCGCGCGCAGGATCGTGAGGACGAGCGTCGTCTCGTGGGCCGAGGCGCCGCCGCGGGCGCGGCGCGCGGCCGAGGCCTCGCACGCGTCGCAGCGGTTGCAGGGCGGCGTGTCGGCGTCGCCGAACGCGGCGAGGAGGTTGCGCACGCGGCAGCCGGGCGCCTGCGCGTAGCCGACGATCTGCGCGAGCTTCTTCTCCTCGCGCGCGCGCTTCTCGTCGAGCGCGTCGAAGTCCACGGCGCCGATCACGTCCTCGGGGAGGCCGTCGGCCTTGATCTCGGTGGCCCGGCCGCGGAACGGCGGCACGTAGACGATGCGGCCGAGCTCGGCGAGGCGCTGCAGGCCGCGGCGGAGCGTGTCCTCGGCGCGGCCGAGGAGGTCCGCGACCTCCGCGAGGTCGATGGAGCGTTCGCGGGCCTCGCCGTAGGTCTCGGAGAGCCACAGGAGGAGGCGGCCGAGGCCCGGCGGGACGGGCGTGGAGGCGAAGAGGTCGTCGGCGACCGGCAGCACGCGGACGCGGGCGCGGTTCTCGTCGCGTTTGCCGCGCCGGACCACCGAGGCGCGGTCGAGGACGGCGAGGGCGGCGGTGACGGCCGCGGGCGGGGCCTCGAGGCGCATCCGCGCGGCGATCTCGTCGGCGGTCATCTCGAGGCGGCCCTCGCCGGCCTCGCGCAGCACGCGGAACACCTCGGTGACGATCTCGCGCGACGGGTTGGCGGCCTCGAGGAACCACTCCTGGATGCGGAGGTCGCCGGGGTGGAACAGCAGCGTGCACGTGGCGGGCTTGCCGTCGCGGCCGGCGCGGCCGGCCTCCTGCACGTAGGCCTCGACGGTGCGCGGGATCTCGTAGTGGACGACGCGCCGGATGTCGGGGCGGTCCACGCCCATGCCGAACGCGTTCGTCGCGACGAGGAGCGACGCGCCGCCCGTGAGGAACGCCTCCTGGGCCGAGGTGCGCTCGTCCTCGGAGAGGCCCGCGTGGTAGCGCAGCGCGGGGAGGCCGCGGCGCTTGAAGAGGTCATGGAGCCGCTCGACGTTCTTGCGGCTGGCGCAGTAGACGAGGGTCGCGCCCGGGCCCTTGGCGCGCCGGAGCAGCCAGTCGTCCTTCTCGTCGCGGCCGCGGGTGCGCTCGACCTCGAAGCGCAGGTTCTCGCGGACGATCCCGCGGACGAACCGCACGGGCTCCCGCAGGGCCAGCTGGGTGACGACGTCGTCCTGGACCTCGCGGGGCGCGGTGGCGGTCAGGGCGAGGACGGGCGGCCGGCCGAGCAGCACGACCGCGGGGCCCAGCCGGCGGTAGTCGGGCCGGAAGTCGTGCCCCCACTGGCTGATGCAGTGGGCCTCGTCCACGGCGAACAGCGAGACCTTGATGCCGGCCATGCGCTCGCGGAACCGCTCGCTCTTGAAGCGCTCGGGCGCGACGTAGAGGAGCTTCAGCTCGCCGCGGGCCGCGCGGTCGAGGGCGGCCTCCTGCTCGGCGACGGGCACGAGCGAGTTGACGGCGGCGGCGGCGATGCCGCGGCCGACGAGGCCGTCGACCTGGTCCTTCATCAGCGCGATCAGCGGGCTCACGACCAACGTGAGGCCCGGCAGGAGCAGCGCGGGCACCTGGTAGCAGACGCTCTTGCCCGCGCCCGTCGGCATCACGCAGAGGACGTCGCGGCCGGCGAGGACCGCGGCGACGACCTCGCCCTGCCCCGGGCGGAAGCCGGGGAAGCCGAAGCGCTCCTTCAGCAACGCGACCGCTTCCGCGGGCGGCTCGTGGGGCGGCGGCGGCAGCGCGGGGGCGGCCGTCGGCTCGTCGGGCGGGGTGGGGTCGGGGGGGCCGATCACGGGGGCGCGTCCACGCTACGGGCCCCCGCCGACAGGCCGACGGCGGGGCGCGGCGGCCGCCGGGCCTCGCGGTCCCGGGAGAGGGGTCGCCGTCACCGGGCGGCCCGGTATCCTCCGCCGCGCGTGACGACCTCCTCCCCCGCGCCGTTGGCCCCGCCCGGCGACGTGCGCGCGCCGTGGCTGCACCCCGTGGACAAGGTCCACCTCGGGTTCTACGGGTTCGTGCTGCTGGTGACGGTGCTGCGGGTCGGGGCGCTGCCGGAGGCGTGGAAGTCGTTCGCGTGGTACGGCGGGGCGTCGGTGGCGACGCTCGCGGTGGCGGCGGCGGTGCGCGGCAGGACGGGGATGACCCCGGGGCTCGTGCGGGCGGCGTTCACGATCGGGGTGGCGCCGTTCTCGTTCCTGATGCTGGCGTTCGTCGTGCCGTACGCGAACCCGTGGCACCAGGAGCGGCTGCTGTACGAGCTCGACACGTGGGCGTTCCTCGGGCGGAACCCGAACGTGATGCTCGACGGGATGGCGACGCCGTGGCTGACCGAGCTGCTGCAGGCGGTGTACGCGTTCTACTACGCGATCCCGCTGGTGATGCTCGTCGCGATGGTGCTGCGGAAGACGGCGGGCGGGCTCGAGCGGGGGCTGTTCGACGTGTTGTTGTGCCTGTACGGGTCGTACGTGGGGTACTTCCTCGTGCCCGCGACGGGGCCGAACGTGAACAAGCTGGGGCTGTACCCGGCGCACTTCTCGCTGCCGATGGAGGGGCTCTGGTTCGCGGAGGAGCTGCGCGCGTCGATCTTCGCGGCGGAGTGGATCAAGCAGGACTGCTGGCCGTCGGGGCACACCGCGCTGTCGTTCGTGTGCCTCGTGATCGCGCGGCGCGAGGGCGTGCGCTGGGCCTACTGGGCGCTGCTGGTGCCGGTGATCCTGCTGATCTTCTCGACGATGTACCTCCGCTACCACTACGTCGTGGACGTGGTCTGCGGCTTCCTCCTCGCCTTCGCCGTGCTCCGCTGGGGCCGCCCCCTCGAGTCCCGCCTGCGCGCCGACACCGGAACAAAGGGGTCGTAGACGTTTGTTTCGCTGTCGACGCGGAAGCCACGGGGGTTGCCGCCCGTTGTTTCGCGATCACTTCGCCGGGGGAGGGTCCCAGGCGACCTTGCCGCCGGGCAGGAAGTAGAAGAGCAACATCTCGCCGCCGGTCACCGTCGGGATGTGGTGCGACATCGGCGGGAAGACCACCCACCCCTGCGGACGGCCGTCGAACGTCGGGTGGCCCTTCCACGCGAAGCCGAGGTTGATCTCGCCGTTCAGGTGCGTGTGGCCCGCCGCCGGCCCCTCCATCCACACCGCGTCCACGCTGTAGCCGCCCAGATCCTTCGCCAGCCGGCCGAACTTCACCTTCGGCCCCGCCGCCTTCGTGAGCAGCCACCCCTGCTCCATCCCCACCGTCGCCAGCGCGCGGATCCGCGCCGCCCGCAGCCCCGTCAACGGCACCGTCGCCGACAGCGTCTTCTCGGCCTCGCTCGGCTTCGCCGGGTCCACCGACCGCAACACCGGCACCAACGCCTCGAGCTCGGCCATCAACGCTCGCTGCTCGACGCACGGGACGGGGGTGTCGGCCATGGGGAACCTCGCAGGGACGGACGCAGGAGACCGCTACGGTACGGACCCGTCCCCCCACCGCAACCACCCGAAGGACCGCCGCCCCCTCCGCCGACGCAAGGCCCGCTGGCTCATGCAGCCCCCGTTCGCCGACGCGAGGCCCGTTCGCGCACGCGAGGCCCGGCGGACGACGCGGGCCGGGCCTCGCGGTCAGCCCTCGCGCGTGACGAGCACGGCCCGCACGGGGCTCGCGTCGGCCCCCTCGAGCCGCAGCGGCAGCGCCACGAGGTCGTAGACGCCCGGGGTCACCGCCGAGAGGTCGATCCCCTCGAGGATCGCGATCCCGTGGCGCGCGAGCCGATGGTGCGCCGCCAGTTCCTTGCTGTCGAACGCGTCCATCGAGTCGCTGTCCACCCCCACCAGCACGACCCCGCGCGCCGCCAGCCAGTCGGCCGTCTCGGGCGTCAGGTGCGGCAGGTGCTCGTCGAACCCCGTCGGACGCGCGGCGTACAGGCGCACGAGCAGCCGCGGCGCGCCGCGCAGCGCGGCCTCGGTGCCCGCGGGCAGGTCCGCCGGCACGAGCCCGCGGCCGGCGGGCCTCGCGTCCACGACGACGCACGGGCCCAGGTACTTCGCGAGGTCCACGTCGGCGATCGCCGCGCCGGCGTCGTCGAAGTGGTACGGCGCGTCGGTGTGCGCGCCCGTGTGCAGGCTCATCGTCACCTGCCCGACGTTCACCGGGCACCCGCCGCCGATCTTCCACGAACGCCGGTACTCGAACGGCGTGTCGCCCGGCCACACCGGGATCCCGGCCCGCACCGGCCGCGAGATGTCGAGGATGCGCCTCACGTGACCACCGTCTTGACGGTCTCGTGCTTCTTCCACGCGCCGGTCCGCAGGATGTCGGCGATCTCGTCGATCGCGCGGTCGCACTCCTCGTCCGACGTGTAGAAGTGCGGCGACACGCGGATGCCCGCGCCCGGCCGGTAGTCGACGATCACCTCGCGCGCGAGCAGCTCGAACTTCACGTACTTCGCGTTCGGCACGTCGATCGCCACGGTGCCGCCGCGCCGCGCCGGGTCCATCGGCGCGTTCACCTTCCACCCGCGCGCGAGCGCCGCCTCCACCAGCCGCTTCGTCTGCCGCTCGCTCTTCGCGCGGATGGCGGCCGGGCCCGCCTCGGCCACGATCCGCGGGCCCGCGCGGCACGCGTACAGCGCCGGCACCGGCGCCGTGCCGTTCATCCACCGGTACGCGCCCGTCGTCCGCCGCATGGGCGGCCCCTCGAACGCGAACGGCTCCGGGTGCGCCATCCACCCCGTGAACCGCGGCGTCAGCGCGTCGATCAGGTCCGGCCGGACGTAGAGGAACCCGCCGCCGGGCCCGCCGCACAGCCACTTCAGCGTCCCGCCGATCAGGAACGAGCACCCGAGCTCGTTCACGTCGACGGGCACCGTGCCCACGCTCTGGAACGCGTCGAGCACGACGTGCGCGCCCACCGCCTTCGCCTTCGCGCAGATCGCCTTCGCGTCCTGCACGTAGCTGCTCTGGAACAGCACGTGGCTGATCGGCACGAGCAGCGTCGTCTCGTCGATCGCCGCGAGCATCGCCTCCGTCGGCACGGTGATCCCGTCCGGGCTCGGCACCTCCGTCACGCGCGCGCCCTTGCTCGCCGCGAGCTCCGAGTACAGGTACCGCACCGACGGGAAGTTCATCGACGAGTAGACGACGCCGTTGCGCGGCCCCCGGAAGTCGAACGCCGAGATCACGACCGCCTCCGCGATCGTGACGTTCTGGTGCATCGACACCGTGTCCTTCGGCGCGCCGAACAACGTGCCGATCTGGTCGCCCACGCCCCGCGCGAGGTCCCACCACGTCTCCGCCCACGCGCGCACGCCCCGCGTCTTCCAGGTCCGCGCGTACTCGAGCAGGTCCACCTCGGTCTCCGCGGGCATGGCGCCCAGCGAGTTGGAGATCAGGTAGGTCGTCTTCTCGAGGATCGGGAATCGCGACCGGAACCGGAGCAGCGGGTCGTCGGACATGGGACCTCGGGGCGCGTCGGGGACGGGACGGCGGCCCCCGAGGGGTACGCGAGGCCCGGCGGCCGTCGCGCCCCTCGCGGGGACGGATGGAGGGTACCGGACGGGCCCGGACGGTACGCACCCGGCCGGGGACCGTGGCCGGACCGTAGGATGGCGGCCCGTGTACGACCCCTACGACCCCCTCGGCGGCGCGCGGCGCGTCCTCGCCTACTCCTGGCGCCTCGGCCACCTGTTCGGGATCGAGATCCGCGTCTACTGGACGGCGGTGCTCGTGTTGCTGCTCTCGGTCTACCAGACGACGCGCTGGCCGGGCGTGGGCCTGCTCGAGGGCCTGGCGCTCGGCCTCGGGTTCCAGGTCGGCCTCTACCTGATCGTCCTCGTCCACGAGCTGTGCCACGCGTGGGCGGGCCGGCGCTACCGGATCCAGACGCCGACGATCACGCTGTCGGCGCTCGGCGGGCTCGCGCACTTCGCGGCGGCGCCGCCCCACCCGCGCGCGGAGATCGTCGTCGCGATCGCGGGTCCGCTCTCGCACGTGCCGTGGATCCTGCTCGGGCTCCTGCTCGACGGCCGCGCGCCGCCGCTCCGCGTCGGGTCGTACGGGTTCCCGCTCGACCTCGGCTGGTACCTCTGGTTCACGAACGCCTGGCTGCTCGGCTTCAACCTCCTCCCGCTCTTCCCGATGGACGGAGGCCGCGTGCTCCGCGGGACCCTCGCGCTCAGGCGCCACCCGAACTGGGCGACGCTCTGGACCGCGCGGGTCGGCATCCTCGGCGCGATCGCGCTGATGGCGTGGGGCATGAGCGACCGAGGCTTCGGCGGGACGCTGCTCTTCCTGATCGGGCTGTCGAACCTCCAGGTCTGCCTCCAGGAGCTCGCGGCCGCGCGGCACACCGACGGCCCCTACGCGCCGGTGGACCCGTGGGGGCAGGACCCCGACGCCTGGAAGCGCGGCGCGGCCCCCGACGACGACGAACGGCCGTCCCGCCGAGGCCGCTGGTCGCTGCTCCGCCGCGCCGGCGACCCCCGCCGCGCCGCCGATCGCCGCCCCCCGGCGCCGCTCTCGCCGCCCCCCGCGTCGCCCTCCGCCGACGACGCCGAACTCGACCGCCTCCTCGCGAAGGTGGGCGAAGTCGGCCTCCCCGGGCTGTCGGACGCGGAGCGCGCGTCGCTCCAGCGGATCTCCGCGGCCCGCCGGGGCCGCCGGTAGCGGTACGATTCCCCGCGGGCCCCGCGGGTCGGCGGCGTTCCCAACGGAAGCACCATGTCGCCCCGCGCCCGCCTCCTCGCCCTCTGCCTCGCCGTCGCCGGCCCGACGGTCGGGGTCGCCGTCGCGGGCTTCCCCCTCGCCCCCGCCCGGGCCGACGGCCCGCCCCCCACGCCCGCCGTCAACGAGATCGCCCGCCGCGAGGCGATCGAGCGTCTCGGCCGGAGCCTCCGCAAGGACGCGAGCAGCCCGCGCGCGGAGAAGCTCCGCGAGGAGATCGGCAAGGACCTCGAGGCCCTCGAGGCGCTCGACGGCGCCGACGCCGCCCGCGCCGCCATCGAGGCGCTCGCGTTCGACGACGAGGCCGTCGAGAAGCGCGTCCTCGCGTACGTCGAGACCGTCCACGACGCGTCGCTCGTGAAGCCCCTCGCCGCGCTCCTCGACCACAAGGACTACCGCCGCCGGTTCCGCCTCCACGCGGGCATCGCCCACGCGTTCGCCGTGATCGCGTCGCCGACCGCGCTCGAGCCGCTCACCGAACTCATCGGCTCCGAGGACCCGAAGGTGGTCGCGGCCGCCGCCGACGCGCTCGGCGGGTTCAAGCAGGTCCCGCACGCGAAGCGCCTCGAGCCGGTGCGGCGGATGATCGACCGCTTCGAGTCGTGCTGGAACCTCAAGGAGAGCCGCCGCCCCGAGGACCGCATCGCGACGGACAAGGCGAAGGACGAGTGGGAGGTCTACGGCGCGGCGCTCCGCAAGGCGCTGCAGGCGCTCACCGGCCAGTCCCAGCTGACGAGGCCGAAGCAGTTCCGCGACTGGTGGAACGACCACAAGAAGGACACGGACTGGTAGCCGGGACCGCGAGGCCCGCCCGCGGGGCGTCGGGTCGGCGGAGCCCGTCCGGTACGCGAGGCCCGGCGGCCCTCACGGGGCCGGCGTTGCGCGGCGCGGTCGGCGTGGGAGGATGCCGGGGTCCGTGCGGGCAGGACCGTCGCGAGGAGCGATCCTCGAGGAAAGTCCGGGCTCCACAGGGTTCGGTGGCGGGTAACGCCCGCCGGGCGCAAGCCCAGGGACAGCGCAACAGAGAACAAACCGCCGATGGCCCCTCACGGGGATCAGGTAAGGGTGAAACGGTGGGGTAAGAGCCCACCGCGAGGACGGCAACGCCCTCGGCACGGCAAACCCCACCGGGAGAAAGGCCACATAGAGGAGGACGGGGCCCCGCAAGGGACCCCACGGCGCGGCCCGCGCCGCAGGACTCCCGGGTAGGCCGTTTGAGCCCGCCGGCGACGGCGGGTCGAGATCGATGACGGTCACCCCTCGCAAGGGGGGGACAGAACCCGGCTTACGGCCCGCACGGACTTCCTTCGCCCCGGGGCCGCCCCCGGGGCGGCGCTCCCCGCCGGCCACCGGGCCTCGCGGTCCCCCGCCGGGGGCTCGGGTCCCGGACGGGGTGCCGGCCGCCGACGGCGCGGCGCCCGCCTCCGCGCTGCGGCTCGCGGCCCCCCCGTGCTTTCATGCCGCCGGATCGAGCGTCGTGAGCCGCCGAGGTCGGCGTCCCCCGCGCCCGCCGGAGGCTGCCGTGGCCGCCCGTGACCCCAAGACGCCCGCCGAGCTCGCCGAGATCGCCCGCCAGATCCGCCGCGACGTGCTGACCATGACGCACGTCGCCAACTCGGGGCACCCGGGCGGGCCGCTGTCGGCCGCCGACTACCTGACGGCGCTGTTCTTCAACGAGCTCAAGCTGAACCCGACGGACCCGGCCGACCCGGACCGCGACCGCTTCATCCTGTCGAACGGGCACTGCTCGGCGCTGCTGTACGCGCTGCTCGCCCACCGCGGGTTCATCCCGCGCACGAAGCTCGGCACGTTCCGCGCGACGGGCACCGACCTGCAGGGCCACCCGAACCGCCACTACGTCCCGGGCGTCGAGGTGGGCACGGGCTCGCTCGGCCAGGGGCTGTCGGTCGGCGTCGGCATGGCGCTGTCGCTGCGCCGCGACCGGCTGAAGAAGCACGCGCCGACGGGTCGGCACCTCGTCCCGCGGGTGTGGGTCAACGTCGGCGACGGCGAGCTGCAGGAGGGGCAGTGCTGGGAGGCCGCGATGGCCGCCGGGCACTACCACCTCGACAACCTCTCGCTGCTGGTCGACAAGAACGAGGCGCAGATCGACGGCTGGACGCACGACGTGATGTCGATCGACCCGCTCGCCGACAAGTTCGCGGCGTTCGGCTGGAACGTAATCGAGGCGTGGGGCCACGACTTCCAGGAGATCGAGGTCGCGCTGCACAAGGCGAAGCGCTGGAACGGCAAGCCGTCGGTCGTGATCTGGCAGACGCGCATGATGCGCGGGTGCCCGTCGTTCGAGGCGGAGCCGGGCTGGCACGGCAAGCCGCTCTCGGACCGCGAGAAGCACCTCGTCGTCGCGCTGCGCGAGCTGGGCTTCTCCGGCGCGGCGGCGGCCGACGAGGCCATCGCCACCATCGGCGGCCCGCAGAAACACGACCTCTCGGCGTTCCAGACGCGGCTGAAGGCGCGGTTCCCGGGCTGGGAACTCACGCGCCAGGGCCTCTCGGACGAGCTCGTCGCGCTCGGCAAGGAGGACCCGCGCGTCGTCGTGCTCGACGCCGACCTCGCGGAGTCCACGCTCACGAAGAAGTTCGGCGAGACGTTCCCGGACCGCTTCTTCGACATGGGCATCGCCGAGAACAACATGGTCAACACGGCGGCGGGCATGGCCCTCTCGGGCAAGGTCCCGTTCGTCGCGTCGTACTCGATGTTCCTCGCGGGCCGATCGTGGGACCAGATCCGCAACACGGTCGCGTACAGCAAGTGCAACGTGAAGGTCGCCGCGTGCCACGGCGGCATCAGCGTCGGCAAGGACGGCCCGACCCACCAGTCGGTCGAGGACGTCAGCAACATGGCCTCGATCACGAACATGACCGTGATCGTGCCCGCCGACTACTGGCAGGCGCGCCGCGCGGTCCGCTGGGCCGCGCAGCACGACGGGCCGGTCTTCCTGCGGTTCGGGCGCGAGAAGGTGCCGAACCTCACGACCGAGCAGACGCCGTTCGAGGTCGGCAAGGCCCTCGAGCTGCGCCCCGGCCGCACGGGCACCATCGTCGCCAACGGCATGATGGCGGCCCCGGCGCTGCTCGCGGCCGAGCGCCTCGCGACCGAGGACGGCCTCGACGTCCGCGTGCTCCTCATGCACACCGTGAAGCCCCTCGACCGCGACGCGGTGCTCGCCGCCGCGCGCGAGACGGGCTTCGTCGTCACGGCCGAGGAGGGCGCGACGACCGGCGGCCTCGGCGCCGCGATCGCCAACGTCGTGGTGCAGTCCGCGCACCCGGTGCCCATGCGCATCCTCGGCACGCCGGACAAGTACCTCGGCTCGGGCGACCCGTTCGCGCTCTTCGAGAAGGCGCACCTGACGGAGCAGGACGTGATGGCGGCGGTGCGCGAGCTCGCCGGCAAGCGCGTCGCGACCACGGCCCGCTGACCGTGACGCCGGCGCTGACCGCGGCGGCCGTCGTCGCGGCGCTGCTCCTCGTGGCCTCGGTCGTGCCCTGGGCCGGCCGGGGCCACGCGCGCGCCGTGGCGCTCGCGGCGCTCGTCCTGTCGCCGCCCGCGGCGGTGGGCGTCGTGCTCGCGCGCTACGGGCGCGGCGAGCCCGGCGCGTGGCTGCTGCTGCTGCCCGTGACCTTCGCCTGGCTCGCCTGGATCGACCTCCGGTTCGGGGTCGCCGCCCGCCTCGCGCGCCTCGGCGCCCGCGCCGCCGCCGGCACGGACACCCGCGACGCCTGACGCCGTCGTGCTCCCGGGACCGCGAGGCCCGGCCGCCGGCCGACGGACCCCGAACGCGCTACTGCGCGAAGAGGATCCGGCCGCAGGACTTGCACTGCACGAGGCGCGACGCGTTCTGGACCGCGAAGATGTCGTTGCGCGTCAGGCGCTCCATGCAGCCGGAGCAGTAGTCGATCTCGAGCGGCACGACCGCCTGGCCGCGGGCCTTCAGCACGCGCTCGTAGATCGAGAGCGCCTCGGCGGGCAGGCCGCTCGTCAGCGCGGGCCGGCCGACGGCCTGCTCCGCGCGGCTCTTCTTGAGCCCCTCGATCGCGGCGTCGACCTTGGCGCGCTCGGCGTCGAGCTTCTTCTGCTCCTTCGCGCGCTCTTCCTTGGCGGCGGCGACGAGCTTCTCCTGCGCGTCGACGGCCTCCATGATCTTGAGGATCTCGTCCTCGAGCTTCCCGACCTCGATCTTCGCGTTCGCGATCTCGCTGCGGATCGTGGTGAACTCGCGGTTCGTCTTGACGGCGCGGGCCTGCTCGTTGAGCCGGTCCACCTTGCCCTGGGCGGTCTTGGCCTCGTTCTCGCGGAGCTTGGCCTGCGCGCGGAGCAGCTTCGTGCGCTCGTCGAGCTGCGCGAGCTTCGCGTCGACGGCGGCGACGGCGCGGGCGAACGAGGCGACGGCCTTGGGGCCGCCATCGATCTCGCGGTCGAGCGCAGCGAGCCGCTGGTCGAGCTCCTGGACTTCCTTCAGCCGCTCGATCACCTCACGAGGCGTCATCGACATGGGAGCTCCGGGGCCTTCCCCCGGACGGGCGGGGGCCCCGTCGAGGGCAGCGGGGGATGGTAGCCCCGTCTGCCCGGCCACCAAGACCGGTCCTCACCCCTCCCCGTCCCCCCGCCGGGCCTCGCGTCCCTCCCCCCTTCCGCCCCTCCGTACCGCTCCCGTCCCCCGCCCCGCCCGCTCCGCTGCCGGCCACGGAATCTCACCGGGTCCGCCGACCGCACCCCTCTTCTCTCCGGTCCGCTCCGCTCCGCGGTCCCCTCGGCGCTCCTGCTGCTTCAGGGGACTCCCTTGAACAGCCGGGCGCGATTCGCGACGGGTCGCGGGAGCCGCGGCGAGGCGGCTGTATCCAGCCGCGCCGATACGCCGCCGAGCCGCCCGACGAGGAGGAGGCCCAGCAGGGCCGACGACGAGGAGGGTGACGCCAGGCCCGGTGCGCTGCGCGCCGGGCCTCGCGTCACGGCGAACCCCGACCCGCCGCGAGCGCGCCCGCCCCCCGCTGGTCAGCTCCCGTACCGCTAGACGTCGAGGAACCCTTCGAGTTTGCGGGCGCGGACAGGGTGTTGGAGCTTGCGCACCGCCTTGGCCTCGATCTGTCGGACGCGCTCGCGCGTGACCTTGAAGATCTTGCCGACCTCCTCGAGCGTGTACGTGTAGCCGTCGCCGATGCCGTAGCGGAGCTTGATGATCTCGCGCTCGCGGAACGTGAGCGTCTGGAGGACCTGGTCGAGCTTGTCCTTCAGCATCTCGTGCGTGGCGGCGCTGACCGGGCTCTCGGCGTGCGGGTCCTCGATGAAGTCGCCGAAGTACGAGTCGTCCGACTCGCCGATCGGGCGGTCGAGCGAGATCGGGTGCTTGCTGATCTTCATCACCCGCTTCGTCTCTTCGACGCTGATGCCGCTGGCCTGCGAGACCTCCTCGATCGTGGGCTCGCGGCCGATCTTCTGCACCAGCTTCTTGGTGACGTTGCGGATCTTGCTCATCGTCTCGATCATGTGGACCGGGATGCGGATGGTCCGCGCCTGGTCGGCGATCGAGCGCGTGATGGCCTGGCGGATCCACCACGTGGCGTAGGTCGAGAACTTGTAGCCGCGGCGGTACTCGTACTTCTCCACCGCCTTCATCAGGCCGGTGTTGCCCTCCTGGATGAGGTCGAGGAAGGTCAGGCCGCGGTTGCGGTACTTCTTCGCGATGGAGACCACGAGGCGCAGGTTGCCGCTGGAGAGCTTGCGCTTCGCCTCCTCGTACTCGGCGAAGCGGTGGCGGATCTCGCGGGTGCGCCACAGGAACTTCTCGAGCGACTCGAGGGCCTGGATCTCGATCTCGACGAGGCGCTCCTTGGCCTCCTCGATCTCGTCGTGGCTGCCGCCGCGGCGCTCGAGGTCGACCATGCGCCGGCGCGTGTCCTCGATCTCGTCGGCGAGCTCGTACATGTGCTCGTGGACGGCGCGCAGCTTCTTCGTCTGGATCGCGACCTCCTCGAGGAGGTGCACGGCCTTCATCTTGCGGCTGCGGATCCGGGCCTCGAGGTCCTCGCGGCGCTCCTTGCCGGCCCGCTTGTCGTGGACCAGCTCCTCCATGTCGGCGCGCAGCGTCGCGTGGAGCTTCTCGAGGGTCTTGAGGTTGACCGGCATCCGCTTCTGCAGGTCGTCCTTGTTGACCGGGTCGGCGGTGCCGATGCGGAGCGTGCGGTCGAACGCGAGGTCGCCGCGCGCGACGTCCTGCAGGATGCGGTTGGCCTCGGCCACCGCGACGCCGCAGTCGAGCGTGACGTGCCGGTACCGCTTGCGCGTGATCTCGATCTTCTTGGCGAGCGAGATCTCCTGGTCGCGGGTGAGCAGCGGGATCTCGCCCATCTGCGTCAGGTACATCCGCACCGGGTCGTCGATCTTCTCGGTCGTGATCGGGAGCTCGAGCGCGCTGGGCTTCTTGTCGCGCAGGCTCTCGCTGTCGACGGCCTCGCCGCGGGCGCGCCGGGCGTCCTTCTCGCGCACCGCCCCCACGCTCCCGTCCACGACCTCGACCCCGTTGAGGTCCAGCACCATGAGGATGCGGTCCATCATCTCGGGCGAGGGCGCGAGCTCGGGCGCCGCGGTGTTGAGCTCCTCGTAGGTCAGGTACCCCTTCTGCTTCGCGAGCTCGAGGAGCGCCGTGATCTCGGGCTCCCACGGATCCAGCGGGCTCGGGGGGACCAGGCCTTCGACGTTCGCCATGGGCAGGGGAATTCCTAGGGCTCTTCGGTCCGAGTGTCGGGGGGACGAGTGTGCGCCGAGGAGTCGGGTCCGGCGAGCCATTGCAGGACCGCCTGCCTCCGCGCCTCCTCGGCGCGGCGCGTCTCGCGATGCCGGAGGGCGTCGGGGACCCACTCGTGGAACGGAAGGTCGGCGTCGAGCCCGGCGAGCGCGGCGCTCGCCTCCGGGTCGTCGGCGACTGCGCGCGCGACCCCCTCCGGACCGGGCACGAGCCCCTGGCCCGAAAGCGCGAGGATCGCGTCGTAAAGGCGCTGTAAACCGGAATCCACGATGTCCTCGAGGGCCAGCGCCTGCCGGATCGCCGGCAGGTGCTCGGGCGCGTAGATCGCCCCGGCGATCAGACGCTCCTGCTCCATGCGGAGATCCCGCGCACGCTGCACGGCCCGGGGGTCCACCGGGGGGGACGCCACGACCGGGGGAGTCCCCCCCGGGGTCGGCCCGTCCGGTCGGAGCCGCCGACCGCCGGCCAGGCGGCCCGCCTCCGCGCGGAGCAGCGTCTCGTTGACGCCGAGGCGGTCCGCGACGCGCGAGAAGAGGAGGTCGCGCTCCATGGGGCTCTTCACCCGCACGAGCATCTCCGCCATCTTCGACGCGGCGGTCGCGCGGCCGCGCTCGGTCTTCAGGTCGTTCACCGCGCCGAGCTGCGCGACCTTGAAGTCGAACACGTCGAGCCCCGCGTCGAGGATCTCGGTGAGGCGGTCCGCGCCCTCCTCGAGCAGCACCTCGTCGACGTCGCGGCCCTCGGGCAGCATCGCGACGCGCAGCTCGAGCCCTTGCTCGAGGAGCAGGTCGAGCGACTTCTCGGCCGCCGCGCGGCCCGCCGCGTCGCCGTCGTACAGCAGGATCACCTTCGTCGCGTGGCGCGCGAGGATCGTGGCCTGCTCCGGCGTGAACGCCGTGCCCATGCCCGCGACGGCCGACGTGAACCCGAACAGGTGCGCCATGAGGACGTCGGTGTAGCCCTCCATCAGGATCGCGTGGCCCGCCTTGCGGATGCCGTCCTTCGCGCGGTCGAGCGCGTAGAGCGTGCGGCCCTTCTTGAAGAGCGCGGTCTCGGGGCCGTTCAGGTACTTCGGGTTGTCGCCCTCGCGCAGCGCCCGCGCGCCGTACGTGACGATGCGGCCCGACACGTCGGCGATCGGGAACATCAGCCGCCCGCGGAAGCGGTCGTACCAGCCCTCGCGGCCCTCGCGCCGCACGACGAGCCCCGCCTCCTCCAGCACGTCCGGCGCGAACCCCGCCGCGCGCGCCGCGACGAGCAGCCCGTCCCAGCCCTCGGGCGAGAGCCCGAGGCCCAGCGCGCGGCTCGCGGGCGGCGGGAAGCCGCGCTTCTCGAGGTACGCGCGCGCGTGCTCGCCCGCGGGCCCCCACAGGGTCCGCACGTACAGGTCCTGGGCGAACGCGACGGCCTCGCGCAGGTCCTGCGTCCGCGACACGTCGGGCCCCGCGTCGCCGCGCCCGCCGGCGTCGGGGACGGGGATGCCCTTCTCCGCGGCGAGCGCGCGCACCGCCTCGAAGAACTTCAGGCCCTCGCGCTCCATCAGCCAGCCGAAGACGTTGCCGCCCTTGCCGCACCCGAAGCACTTGAAGCTCTGCCGGTCCGGGTTCACCGTGAACGACGGCGTCTTCTCCTCGTGGAACGGGCAGCACGCCTTCCAGGCGCGGCCCGTCTTCTTGAGCGGCAACGACCGTCCCACCACCTCCACGATGTCGTGGGCGGCGAGCACGCGGTCGAGGACGTCCTGCGGGATCTTGGACATGGAGGGCGGGCGGAACGGGGCGACGGGGGAAGGGGGCTGCGGGGGAGGGGGGCCGTTCTGGGAGGTGGAGCGCGGGAAGCGCGCGGCGCGGGGCGGCGCGTCCCTCAAGTGTCGCCCCGCGAGGGGACACGGCAACCCCTCCCGGGGCCCGTCAGCCCGTCGCTTCGTGGAAAAGCGCCAGCAACGCCTCGGGCAACGCGTCCTCGGGCCGCGACGACGACGCCAGGCCCGCCGCGGCGCAGGCCGCCACCGCGGCCTCGGCGGTCAGGGCGGGGCAGGCCGTCCGGAGCGCGGTCGAGAGCACCTTGCGTCGGCGGCTGAACACCCCCACCAGGAACGTCGCGAACGCCCGTTCGCGCGCCGCCGGCACCACGCGGACCGGCCGCGGCACGAGCCGCAGGAGCGCCGACTGCACGGACGGCGCCGGCCAGAACACCTGGGGCGGGAACCGCCGGAGGATCCTCCCGTCGGCCTCGAGCGCCCGCAGGATCGACGGCGGGCCGTAGTCGTCGCCGCCGGCCGGGGCCAGGAGCTTCTCGGCGACCTCCCGCTGGATCATCACCGTGATCTCCGTCGGCGGCGCGTCGAGGGCGAGCAGGCCGAGGAGGACGGGCGTCGCGGCGTTGTACGGGAGGTTGCTGACCACCTTCACGCGGCCGGGCGCGGTCGCGTGCGCGCGCGCGAGGACCGCGAGGAGGTCGGCCGACAGCGCGTGTTTGCCCTCGAGCACGTCGCCGAGGTGGAACCGGACGCGGTCCGGCCAGGTCCGCAGCGACCGCGCGAACCCCTGGATGTCGGCGTCGATGTCGAACGTGTCCACCGACGCGCCGGCCTCGACGAGCGCATGGGTGAGGAGGCCCGTGCCCGTGCCCACCTCGATCACGGCGTCGCCCGGGGCGACGGCCGCGTCGCGCACGATCGCGTCGATCGCCTGCACGTCGGTCAGGAAACACTGCCCGTGGCGCTTCCGCGGGGCGACCCCGTGGGCGTCGAGCGCCTCGCGCAGCGCCTTCGCGGTGCGCGGGAACGCGGCGGGGACCTCGCCCTCGGCGCCGGTCACCGGCGCCCGCCCTTGCGGCGCGCCGCGAGCGCGGCCGCCCACGCGTCGGCGTCGCGCCCGAGCGAGAGGCCCGTCTTGCGGCGGCACTCGGCCACGGCGGCGGCCCACACCTGCGGGTCGTTGCTCGCGAGCCCGGCGACCAACATCTCGTCCGCCGCGGGGTCGTCGAGGCGCGAGAGGGCCAGCGCGGCGCTCCAGCGCACGGCGCGGTCCGGGTCGCCGGTCGCGAGGGCCCGCAGGCGCGGCGCCTCGTCCACGAGGCCGCCGTCGGCCACCGCGGCGGCCGCCGCGGCGCGCACGCCGGGCCGCGCGTCGGCGAGGCGTCGCACGACCTCCTCCGGCCGTCCGCACCGCACGAACGCGACCGCCGCCGCGCTCGAGACGCGGGCGTCCTCGTCGGCGACGAGGCGGTCGAGCACGGGCACCGGGTCGGCGTCGAGCGCCGCGACGGCGGTCGCGAGCGCGGCGCGCGCGAACCACCGGTTCGCCCCCCCGCCGTCGCGGTAGGCCACGAGGATCGTGCCCGCGTCGGCCCGCTCGCCGCACCGCGCGAGCGCCAGGAACACGGCCCCGCGCACCGCGAAGTCGGGGTCGTCGCCCGGCGCCGCGAGCGTCGCGAGCAGGCGCGCGCGCGCCGCGGCGCCGCCCACGTCGCCGATCGCCGTCGCCGCCGCGGCCCGCAGCCGCACCGAGGGCGACGTCACGAACGGGTCGAGGACCGCCAGGTCGGCCGGCGTCGCGAGCGCCCCGGCGGCGAGCACCAGGGCCGCGAGCACGGCCTCGTCGCGCTCGGTCGCGAACCGCGCTCGGACGGCGCCGAACGCCGCGGGGTCGCGCGGGAACCCGCTCGCGAGCGCCCCCGCGACCCGCACGCGCACGTCCGGCACCGGGTCGGCCAGCCCCGGGACCAGGGCCGCGACGACCGACGCGCGCTCGACGGTCCCCTCGCGCGCGACCCCCGCGAGGGCGTCGACGGCCGCGACGCGCCGCGCGGGGTCGGCGCGCGCGACGTCGGCGAGGTCCGCGGCGGCCCGGGCCACGTCCCGCTCGGCGCGACGGTCCCCCGCGCGCGCGGGGGACGCGGCGACGGCGAGCAGGAGGACGGCGAGGGGGGCGACGCGCACGGTCCCGGCAGCCTACATCGGCGACCGCCCGGGCCTCGCGTCCCCGCGCGGCGTCAGCGGAGGCGCTTGGCGAGGTGCTTTACGAGGTACCGCGGCCCGGTCAGGGCCGCGAGGTCCCCCTCGAACGCGACCCGCACGTCCCACCACTTCCCGCGATGCGCCGGCGACGCCGGGACGACGCGTGCCTCCGCGGGCACGGTCGGCGTGCTGCCGGCCGGCGGGTCGAGCACGAGTTTGGACCGCCGGGCCTCGGCGTCGAGCCGGGCCAGGAACTCGCGTCGGTCCGCGGCGGCGACGTACTCGGTCGCGACGCTCCGGAACTCGCGGGCCAGGAACAGGCCGGAGACGACGCCACCCACGCCGCAGATCGCCGCGAAGACGTAGGTCATCGGCGCGGTGGCCCGGGCGATGAACAGCCCCATCACGACGTACATCACCACGCCCAACACCACGCCGGACACGACGAGCCCCACGATCGACGGCCGCCCGGCGAGCGATCGGCCCGCGCGCGGCGCGTCCAGCGGCGCGCGCGCCGCCTCGGCGGTGTCCGTCGCCTTTGCGTCCATCGAGGCTCCCCGTCCGGCCGCGCGTCCGGGACCGGACCGCGCCCACGCCACTGTACCCGCGCGACCGCGGCACCGCGGCGGCCGGGCCTCGCGTCCCGAGGAGGGGGACGCGTCCCGGGAGGTCAACGCTGCGCGGGCCGGCGCTCCTTCGCCCACGTCGTGACGAGCTCGTACCGCCAGGGCAGGCCGTGGCGCGCGTGGAGTTCCTTCAGGCGGCGGTACCACCGCTCGTGCACCTCGGCCGGGTCTCCATTGCGATACGTGCCGCAGAAGAACGTGCGGCAGCCGAGGAACCGCGCCTCGCGCGCGTGGCAGAGGCGGTCGGGCCCCCACGCGGGGCACGCCTTCGGGTCCTGGTTCGCGCGCCGCGGCGGCGAGCGGCGGAAGAAGTGTTCCGCCTCGAGCGTGCTCACGTACAGCCGCCGGCCGAACCGCTCGAAGTCGCAGCAGTCGCCGCTCCCCTGGCAGAGGAACTTTTTGCGCGGCAGCTCCGCGTCGAGCGCCGCGTACAACGCCTCGAGGTCGGCAAGCGCCGCCGCCGACGTCGCCTCCGGCACCGCCTCGACCTCGGCCCGCGGGTCGGACGCGGGTCCACCCGTCGCGCGCGCGCGCGCGGCCGCCTGCTTCGCGAGCAGGGGCTCCGGCACGCCGCCCTTCAGCACGTCGATGTCCGGCACGTCGTAGACGTCGCCGTGGTTCATCCCGGGGCACTTCTCGGCGGTCTCGGCCCACGTCCGCGGGCTCTCGAGGACGCCCTCCCAGAACGGGAACGTCGAGCACTGCGTCGGCTTCGCGCCGTACACGGTGCACTTGCCGTCCTCGAGCATCACGCAGTCGCCGTTGTGCCGCTCCTTGAGCGACAGCCGGTCGCCGACCTTCCGCACGAACTTCGCCGTGAACGCCTCGACGGTCATCCCGCGCGCGCCCGCCATCCGCACGAGGTCGTCGGTCCGCACCCAGACGTAGCCCGGCTCGCCGGTGCAGCACTTGCCGCACGCCGTGCAGCGGAACTTCAGCCCGTTCGCGTACCAGGGCCTCTCGGGGGGCAGGAGCGGCATCCGCGGGATCCTACGTTTCCCCGCCGCCGGCGCCCCACGACGTCAGGGCCGCGTCCATGCCGCCGGCCAGTCGTCGAAGGTCCCCACGACCGTGCCCTCGACCTCGAGCGCGTAGAGCTTCTGGGCGGGGAAGTCGCCGAGGACCAGCCTCCACCGCGCGCCGGCCACCTCCGCCGCGTACGGGCGCTCGACGTCCGCGACGCGCCGCCAGGCGACCGCCGTCGCGAGCGCGGCCGCGAGCGCGGCGCCGGCCTCTCGGTCCGCCCCCCCACCTCCCGGGACCGCGGCCCCGTCCGGGACCGCGAGGCCCGGCGCGCGGCGTGGCGCGACGAGCGCGGCGCGCAGGCCGCGCGTCGCCTCGGGCAGGCCGACCCAGCGGGCCCTCGCGTCGGTCCGACCGAGGTGGCGGTGCGCCGCGCACGCGCAGCGCTCGTCGAGGGGCGCCGGGCAGGCCGCGATCGCGTCGTCGAGCGCGTCGAGGTGATCGGGCGGGAGCGTGACCGGGTCGCGGCGGACGGCCTCGGCGTCGAGCGCGCCGCGGCGCGACGCCTCGACGACGACGGCCCCGTCGGCGCCGCAGGCCCTGCAGACGACCACCTCGACGAGAATCGCGTCGCTCCGCGCGTCGGAGGGCAGCGCCATCCGCCGCACGGCCCGTCGGCCGTCGTCGGTCGCGCAGCGGGGGCAGGGGTCGGGCACCCCCCGAGGGTACGCGTCCCGGCGTCGCGCCGAAGGGTCGCCCGGGCACGAGCGGGGCCGCGCGGTCGCCCGCGCGGCCCCGGAGGAACGCTCGCCGTGAGGGAGGGTCAGCGGCTGCGCATCGCGGTCGGGCCGCCGTAGCGGTCCTCGACGGAGCACGGGCCCACGTCGATGCCGAAGACGGTGTAGATCTTCATGTCGTTGCTCTCCTCGGTGAGCCCGAAGAGCGGCACGATGTCGAGGTGCGTGCGCGCGCTGAAGCGGATCTGGAAGCTCGGGCCGAGCAGCCACTCCACCTCGGCGTCGTCGCGGGCGCCCGCGACCGTCGCGCGCTCGACCTGGGCCTCGATGCCGACCGAGAACCGCTGGTCGCAGACGGTGTACGAGATCGCGGCGGAGGCGCCGAGCACCTCCTCCTCCTCGCCGTCGAGCTCGCGCTCGTAGACGAGGTTCACGCCGTAGTGCCAGCGGGGCGAGAGCTCGTCGGCGAGCAGGAGCTTCAGCTCCGCCACGTCGGGGTCCTCGGAGCGCGCGCGGATCTTGTACTCGCCGTACAGCGTGGGGTTCAGCGGCAGGCAGCCCCAGTCGGCGAGCGCCCAGCGCAGCTCGAGCTGCGTCTCCTTGTAGTACGCGTCCTCGTCCGGCTTCTTCTCGAAGTTGCCGTAGATGTCGAGCTGGAAGCGCCCGGGGAGGCCGATGCCGATCTCCTCCTGGAAGAGGTGCGTGCCGTCCTCGCCGAACTCGGGGTACTTGCCGTACCACCACGACTCGACCTCGACCTGCCACGGCGACAGCACGTACGAGCGGACGCGGGCCCACCGGCGCTGGGTCGTCCACTCGGGCTGGTTGTACGGGCCGACGCGCGCGCCCTCGCGCTCGGCGCCGAAGCCGCCCGGCGTGTACATGGGCGTGCTCGGCGGCGCGTACGGGGCCGCGTTCGCGGCGCGCTGGCCGTAGACGTCGACGACCGGCGCGGTGCGCGGGTCGGGCGGCGCGCCCGGCCCGTCGGCGACGAGCGCGGCGCGCGGCAGTTCGACCGCGACGTCGTGCGCCGGCACCGACCCCGCGTCGCCGAGCACGCGGCGCGCGTGCTCGCGCTCGCCCTCGGTCCACCCGTCGTCCGCGCGGCACGGCGCCGCCGCGAGCGTCCCGACGACCCACGCGACGGCGGCCACCGCCGCCACCCGCCCACCCTGCGCGATCCACGCCATCGTGCCGCCCTCCGGGGCGAGGCTCGCGCCGCACCGAGAGGCACGACCGCGACTCCGCCCGTGCGGGGGAGAGCGCGGAGCGAATCCGTCCGGTTCACGCCCTACGACGTGGAGCGTGGAACCGACGCGCCCCCGGGACCTTCGACCCGAGGCCCGTTCGCCGGCGACCGGGCCTCGCGTCGTGGCCAGCGGGCCTCGCGTCCCGGAAGGGGGATGCGGTCACCAGTGCGACCGCCGCCGGATCTCGCCGGACGAGCGGGGCCGCTTCGGGTCGATCGGCTTCTTCGGCGTGGGCGTCGTCGGGCCGCCCGGGTCGTCCGGGCGTTCACGCCGGTCCGGGCGCTCGGGCGCGGGCCCCCGCGGGGGCGGCGTCGGCGACGACGGCCGCGGGAGCGGCGGCGGCCGGGCCCCGCCGTCGGCGGAACGGGGCCGCGGGGTCCCGGGCTCCGGGCGGGCCTCGGGACGGGGGCCGCTCCCCCCGCTCACGGGGCGCACGACCGGCCGGACGACCGGGCTCTTCGGCGACGAGACGCGCGCCGGGGGCGCCTCGGGCGGCGGGACGGGCAGCACGATCGGCGGCGGGCCGCCCGGCGGCAGGAACCGCGCGAGGTCCTTCTCGACCTCGCGGCAGTCCGCGTACCGGAACTCGCGCTCCTTCGACATCATCTTCGTGATGGCGTAGTGGACCTCGGGCGCGATGCGGCGGTTCTTCACCTTCGTCGCGTCGAGGCCGCTCAGGATGTGCTTCGCCATCACCTCGTAGCTCGTCTCGCCGTGGAAGGGCACGTCGCCGACGACCATGTGGTAGAGCGTGACGCCGAGGCTGTAGATGTCGGTGCGGACGTCGAGGTCGCCGCGGCCGCGGGCCTGCTCGGGCGAGATGTACTCGACGGTGCCCACCGTGACCGTGTCGTCGGCCGCGGAGGCGGGCGCGTCCGCGTCCATGCGGCGCACGAGGCCGAGGTCGATGAGGCGCGCGCGGCCCGACGAGTCGATCATGACGTTGCCGGGCTTGATGTCGCGGTGGAGCAGCTGCTGCTCGTGCAGGTAGGCGAGCGCGCGCGCCATCTGGACGGTGATCCAGAGCGCGGTCGTGCCGTCGAGGACGCCGCCCTTCTCGATCATCTCGAGGACGGTCGGGCCCGCGATCCAGTCCATGGAGAAGAAGTGGAGGCCGCCCTCGCTGCCGATCTCGTAGCCGGTCACGACGTTCGGGTGCTCGAGCCGGACCAGGAGCTCGGCCTCCTGGTAGAAGCGCGCCAGGAGGTCGGCGCGGAGCGACTGGACCGCGCTGAAGACCTTCACCGCGACCTGGGCGCCGTTGGGGAGGTACGTCCCGCCGTAGACGACGCTCGACCCGCCCTCGCCCAGCACGCGGGTCAGCCGGTAGTTCTTGAACGGCTGCGTGACCATCGGGTCGCCGGCGGCGAGCGTCAGGAGCGCGGTCTTCGGGAGGTACCCCTTGGCGACGAGGATCCGGTCGAGGGGGAACGACTTGCCGCCCTCGAGGAGCTCGGCCTGGGCGGCGAGCGCGTCGCGCAGCTGGTCCTCCTTGAGGACCGAGGCCCCGAGCAGCTTCTTCGCCAGCTCGAGGTCTGCGCGCGTCGCCATCGCCTTACCTTATCGCCTTCCCCCCCCGGCGGACCGTAGGGGTTCGTTCTGCGGCGACGCGGACCGCGCGGCGCGCCGGGGGACGTCCCGGTCGCGCGGAGGGGGCCGGCCGTCGAGGGGGGCCCAGCCTACAGACGGCGGAACGACGTGAGAAGCGCCTCGACGGCCGGGGTCACGTCGCGCACCGCCGGTTCCGGGCAGGCGACGAGCACCGTGATGCGCCCCTTGCCGCGGTCGGCGCAGAGGATCCAGGTCCAGAGGGCCTCGCGGCGGACGGTCCCGACGACGCGCATCCGCCACACGCCGTCGGCGACGGCCGCGCGCGGCGTCTCGACGCGCAGGTCGCGGGCCACGCGCCGGAGCCGCGCGAGCAGGTCCTTCTCGGCGGCGGCCGCGTCGCCCCCGGCGCCGGCCGGGTCCCACTCGATCCGCACGTCGGTCGCGTCGAGCCGGCTCGCGACGCGGGCCACGACGCGGAGGCCGACGTCGTCGGCCTGGGCGGCGAGCGGCTCGGCGACCCAGCCCGGCCCCGGCAGCGTCAGCTCGAACCCGACGTCGGCCAGCGTGAGGACGCGAGGGCCCTCGTCCTTCGCGGTCTTCGGCAGCGCCGCGGGCCGCAGGAGCTCGCGGGGGTCCGTCGGGGCGACCGGCGCGGGGAGCGCCGCCTCGGCCTGCGCGCGGCTCGCGGGCACCGCGACGACGCCGGGCGCGACGTCCTCGACCGTGCACCGCGGCGGGTCGCCGGGCGACCACCGCGACTCGAGGCCGCGGTCGCCGTCCTCGAGGCGCAGCACGTCCACGCGCACCGACGACGCGCCCGCGTCGAGCGTCGTGAACCCCGCGCGGACGGTGCGCAGCTCGCCCCGCGCGGGGTCGAGCAGCGGCACCTCGACGAGGCCGGCGGTCCGCGGCGTCGCGCGCACGAGGGCCTCGCGCAGCGCAAGCGGGCTGCGCGCCCCCGCGGGGCCCTTCAGCTCGAGCGTCCGCTGGCGCGTGCCCTCGCGCACCGTGGCGTTCCAGACGCCGTCCACGACCGGCCCCGCGCGGAACACGTCGTAGCCGGGCGCGCCGCCGTTGCCGGCGCCCTCGCCCCGCTCGCCGTAGTGCAGGTGCACCGGCCGGAAGTCCTCGGTCGTCTCCTCGATGCGCTCGACGCGCACGCCGGGCAGGCGGTCCGAGCCGAGGAACGTCAGCTGCTCCTCGAACCGCCAGCCCTTGCGGTCGGCGCGGTCGCTCGGCAGCAGCAACAGGTGCCGGACGCCGACCGTCCGCTCGGCGGCCTTGAGCAGGTACCACTCGTCGCGGACCGCCTGGCCCGCCGGGGCGGCCGCCGGCGCGTCGGGCAGCCCGCGCTCGATCGACGCGACCTGCGACCGCGCGACCGTCATCCGGGTGCGCCCGCCGGACAGCTCGATCACGACCGCGTCGGCGGACTCCCCCACCACGCGCCCCTCGAGGCGGGTCCCCGACTGCAGCACGACCGCGTCGCCGGCGTGGGCCCACCGCGGCCCCGCGGCCGCGAGGCCCACGAGGGCGGCCCCCGCGGCGGCCGCGCGGCGCCACCGGGACGTCGGGGCCCCGGTCCGCGCGACGGCTCGATACGGGCCCGTGACGACGACCTTCCGCATGGGGCGATGCTACCCCCCCGCGCACGGGGCCGTAGACTTCCCCCCTCGGCCCCCGGAACCCCCTCCATGCGCTTCTCGCTCCTCGCCCTCGCGTTCGGTCTCCTCGCCTCCCTCGTCGCCTGCGACATGGGCCCGGCGACGTCCCCGACGAAGAAGAAGCCCGGCTCGACCCCCGGCGAGCCCGAGTGGACCGTGACCCACATCCTCATCGCGACGAGCGACTCGCCGGCCCCGCAGCACGAGGGCAAGGTCCTCCGCTCGAAGCCGGTCGGCAAGCAGGTCGCCGAGTCGCTCATCGCGCAGATCCAGGCGGGCCGCTCCTTCGACGAGCTGGTCGTGAAGTTCACCGGCGACGTCGACGGCTCGGGCAAGCCGAACACGAACAACGGCAAGCCCGGCTCGTACACGTTCGGGCCCGGCAAGATGGTCCCGGCGTTCGAGAAGGCCGCGAAGGAGCTCGCGGTGGGCCAGGTGACGCCGGTCCCGGTCGAGACGCAGTTCGGCTACCACATCATCCGCCGCGACAAGTGAGCGTCCCTCCGCGATGACCCGCGCCGCCGCCGCCCTCCTCGCGCTGCTCGCGCTCGCCGGGTGCGGCGACGGCGACGGCCCGACGGGGACGCGACCCCCTGCCCCGGGACCGCGAGGCCCGGCCGCCCGCAAGGACGTCGCGACGTTCTCGCAGATCATGTTCGTGTACCGCGGCGCGAACGGGCAGACGTTCAAGCGCACGCGGCCCGAGGCGCTCGCGCTGGCCCAGGACATGCTCCGCCGGCTCGCGGCCGGCGAGCCGATGGCGGTCCTGATCCGCAACTACACCGACGACCTCGGCGTGGACGGCAAGCCCTTCAACAGCGGCTCCTACACGATCGCGCGCACGCAGGCCCAGGTGATGGCCTCGGTCCGCGAGGCGGTCTTCGCGCTGCAGCCGGGCGAGCTCCGCACGGAGCCCCTCGACACCGGCATGGCCTTCCTGGTCATCCGCCGCGACGAATGACGTCCGCGACCGCCGCGGCCGACGGTCCGCGCCCGGCGCCCGTCACGTCGTCGGAGCGACCACCGTGCGCTTGTCGCCGTTGCGGCGCGTGAAGCCGCGGTCGTCGAGGGCCTCGAGCAAGGGAATGATGAACTTGCGCGTCGTGCCGAGCGCCTCGCGCGCCTCGGAGGCCGTGAAGCCGCCCTTCGCCTTCGCGAGCGCGGTCAGGGTGCGCTTGGCCTCGTCCACCCACCCGGCGTGGAACCAGAGGGCCTGCGCCCGCACGACCTCCTTGCGCGTCTCGAGCACCGTCAACACCTTCCGCGTCACCGGCGCCGGCCAGCCGAGGATGCCGCAGAGCTCGCCCTCCTCGGGCGGCATCCCCTTCCCGCGCAGGAGCTCCGCGAGGACCCGGTCGGCGCGCTCGCGGTCGGCCGCCGGCATCTCCGCGGCGTGGCCCTTCCATGCGACCGCACCCTCGGGGCTGCGGCGGAGGTCGCCCGTGCGGCCGAGCTCCTCGAGGACGGCCTCGAGCGCGTGCCCGTCGCAGCGGCCGACCGCGGTGCGGACGGCGGAGAGCGGCAGGAACGGCACGCCCGGGTCCTTCTTGTGCAGCCCGATCACCGCGTCCACGACGCGCTTGCGGAGCGCCTGGTAGCCGTCGCGCGCGAACAGCCGCCCGCGGCCCGCCCGCACGACGGTCCCCGCGGCGACGAGCGCGTCCGCGATCGGGCCCAGGGCCTCGACGCGCAGCGCGTTGCCCAGCGCCAGCGACGGGAGGTCCGCGCCGCGCTCGCCGGCGGCCGCGAGGCTCGCGGCCACGAGCACCGAGGGGTCGTCGAGCCGCTCCGCGCGCGCGAGGATCGACGCGGCGATCCCCTCGCGCCGGCGCGGCAGCCGCTGCTCGAGCCGCTCGACGACGACGCCGCCGCCCAGCGTCTCGGTCGCGTTCTCGGCGCGCAGCACGAACCGGTCGCCCGGCGCGACGAGGAACGGCTCGCGCCCCTCGAACTCGACCGCCGCCACCGTGCCCGGCGCGATGCTCTCGCCGAGGAGGCAGTGCAGCCGCGCCGGGACGTCGTCGGCGCCGACGTGGACGCGCACCGCCATGCCGTGCTTCAGCGCGTGCTCCACGCGGCGCAGCACGCGGAGGCGCACCGCGACGCGCGGACACGGGCCGAACGTGCCCGCCGCCGCCACGACCATGCCGCGCTTGACGGCCTCGACCTGCACGTCGGCGAGCGCGAGCGCGGTCCGGTGGCCCGCGCGGGCCGCCTTCGCGTCGCGGTGGTGGACCTGGATCCCGCGCACGCGGCTCGTGAGCCGCGTCGGGAAGATCTCGACGGCCTCGCCGTCGGCGATCCGGCCCGCGACCGGGATGCCCGTGACGACGGTCCCGCGCCCGGGCGCGACGAACGCGCGCAGGATCGGCATGCGGAACGCGCGGGCGTCCTCGGCGCGGTCGTCGAGCGGCGGGATCGCGTCGCTGATGGCCTGCTTGAGCGCGTCGATCCCCTCGCCGGTCGCGGACGACACGCGCAGCATCGGCGCGCCCTCGAGCGTCGTGCCCGCGAGCATCGCGCGGATCTCGGCCTCGACCATCTCCACGTGCGCGGGCTCGACGAGGTCGGTCTTCGTGACGACGACCAGCGCGCGGCGCACCCCGAGCAGGTCGAGGATGTCGACGTGCTCGCGCGTCTGCAGCATGGGCCCGTCGTCGGCCGCGACGACGAGCAACGCGAGGTCCATCGACGTCGCGCCGGCGACCATCGTGCGGACGAGCCGCTCGTGGCCCGGGACGTCGAGCAGCCCCACCTCGGTGCCGTCCTTCAGCTTGAACTCGGCGTACCCGACGTCGAGCGTCATCCCGCGCTCCTGCTCCTCGGGGAGCCGGTCGGTGCGGATGCCGGTCAGGCGTTCGACGAGGGTGGTCTTGCCGTGGTCGATGTGGCCGGCGGTGCCGACGATGACGCGACGGACGGCGGGGGCGACGGCGGGCACGCGGGGATCTCGGGGGTCGGGAACTTCGGGCACGGGGCGAGCGACGCCACGCGACGTGCGCGGCGGGCCCGCGATTGTGACGGAGGAAGCGGCGGACCGCCACGCGGCGCCGACGGGTGGCCCGGGACCGCGAGGCCCGCCGGCCCGCGAGCCGGCGGGCCTCGCGGTCCCGAGAGAGGGGTGGGTCCCCCGGCGGGATCGGGCGTCGTCCCAGGGGACTAGCATCGTCGGCGCGTGACCTCCTCCGCCCCGACCGTTCCGCCGCGCTACGCCGTGCCTCCCGTGGCGGAGGACGAGGTCGCGGCGCTCGCGGGGCGGCTCGTGGTCGCGCCGCTGGTCGCGCGGATCCTGTGGCTGCGCGGGCACCGGGACCCGGCGGCGGCCGCGGCGTTCCTGTCGCCGAAGCTGTCGCAGCTGGTGTCGCCGTTCGAGCTGCCGGACATGGACGTGGCGTCGGAGCGGATCGCGCGGGCCGTGACCGACGGCGAGCGGATCGCGGTCTGCGGCGACTACGACGTGGACGGAATGACGGGGACCGCGCTGCTGGTGCGGTTCCTGCGGCTCGTGGGCGGGAACGCGACGTACGCGATCCCGGACCGCGCGGCGGACGGGTACGGGTTGTCGGTGGCGACGGTGGAGCGGCTGGCGGCGGACGGCGTGACGCTGCTGGTGACGGTGGACAACGGCGTGACGGCGCACGCGGCGCTCGAGCGCGCGGCGGTGCTCGGGATGGAGGCGGTGGTGACGGACCACCACCTGCCGGGGCCGACGTTGCCGCGGGCGGTGGCGATCGTGGACCCGATGCGGACGGACCGGCCGAAGGGCGCGGGCGCGCCGCTGTGCGGGTGCGGGCTCGCGTTCAAGCTGGCGTGGGGCGTGGCGGAGGCGCTGAAGCGCGCGCGCCGCGACCCGGCGCTGCGGCAGTTCCTCGTGGACGCGGTCGGGCTCGTGGCGCTCGCGACGATCGCCGACGTCATGCCGCTCACGGGCGAGAACCGCGTGCTCGTGACGGCGGGGCTGACCGCGTTGCGGAGCAGCGGGCACGCGGGCGTGCGGGCGCTGCTCGAGGTGGCGGGCGTCGGGACGTCGTCGTTGACGGCGGAGGACATCGTGTGGCGGCTGGCGCCGCGGCTGAACGCGGCGGGGCGGATGAACACGCCGAGCCACGCGATCGACCTGTTCACGACGGAGGACGAGGCGACGGCGCGCGGGCTCGCGGACGAGCTGGAGCGGGCGAACGAGGAGCGGCGGCGGATCGAGAAGGGCGTGGTCGAGGAGGCGATGGCGTGCGCGGGGCCCGTCGGGGCCGGGCGGCGCGCGCTGGTCGTCGCGGGCGAGGGCTGGCATCGCGGCGTGATCGGGATCGTGGCGGCGAGGCTCGTCGACGCGCACCGGCTGCCGGCGGTCGTGATCGGCCTCGAGGGCGACGGCGGGCGCGGGTCGTGCCGGACGACGGGACGGGTGCACCTCGTCGAGGCGCTGACGGCGTGCGGCTCGCACCTGCGGCGGTACGGCGGGCACGCGGCGGCCGCGGGGCTCGAGGTGGACCGCGCGGCGGTGCAGGCGTTCTCGGAGGCCTTCGAGGCGGCGGTGGCGGCGCAGGGCCACGGGAAGGGCGCGGACGACGCGGTCGCGGTGGACGCCGAGGCCGCGCCGGGCGAGTTCACGCTCGACGTCGTGTCGCAGCTGCGGCAGCTGGCGCCGTTCGGCGCGGGCAACCCGGAGCCGAAGTTCCTGCTGCGGCGGGCGGAGCTGGCGGGCCGGCCGAAGCTGATGGGCCCGCACGGCGAGCACCTGTCGTTCGCGCTGAAGACACCGACGGGCGCGATCCGCGTGGTCGCGTTCCGGCGCGGCGCGGCGCACGACCTCGTCGCGTCGGGCGCGCCGCTCGATCTCGTCGTGACGCCGACGATCAACGAGTGGCGCGGCGTGCGGACGCCGGAGCTGCAGGCGCAGGGGATCGAGCGCGGTGGGTGAGGAGACCCTCACCCACCGCCGTTTCCCCCCCCACCCACCCCCCCGACCCCCGCTCCCCCCCCTACGGGTGGGGAGGGGGGAGAGGAGGGCGAGCGCCCCGTCGTTCGGAAAGTGGGATGCGGAAGCGACGCGGAAGGGCGCGTTGAGGCGCGAGCGGGCGGCGCGGATGCGGAGGCGAGTGGCGCGGGAAGGCGCGTGGGAAGCGGGTGCGCGCGGCTGCGGAGGAGAGCGGCGCGGCGGAGCGCGCGCGAGGCGCGTGCGCGCGGCGAGCGGCTAGTGGACGCCGACGGGCTTCGGGCCGCCGTCGAAGTAGAGGGCGACGTGACGGACGACGCCGCTCGTCGGGCCCGCGGCGTCGTTCGTGAGGTCGAGGTCCACGCGCACGACCGCGGCCGCGGTGCGGACCATGCCCTTGCCCGCGTGACCGTCCACGAGCGGCGGATGCTCGAGCAGCGCGCGCTCGCCCTCGCGGACCTCGACCTCGAGGTCGTGCAGGGTGACCAGCGCGCCCAGCTCGCCGACGTTCGAGATCGTCACGTCGGCGTCGCGGCCGTGCGCCAGGTGCAGGCGCGCGGGGATCGACGTCGGGATGCGTTCCGATCGGCGACGTTCGTCCATCCGGCCACCCCCGCGCGTACGTACGGCCCGTCGGCCGCCCGAACCGGGGGGAGTCTACGCGGCCCGTCGTCCGCCGACAATCCTGCCGACCGGGGGCATCGGCCGCCGACACCGAAACAACGGGGTCGTCGACGTTCGTTTCGGTGTCGACAGCGAAACGAAGGGGTCGTAGACGTTTGTTTCGGCGTCGTGACACGGGGGAGGGGCGGCGTGGGACGCTGACGGGATGGCGCCCCCGCGTGGCCTCCTCCTCCCCGCCGTCCTGCTGACGGCGGCGGGCGTCGGCTTCGGCGTGCTTGGCGGCCATGCGCTGCGCCTCGAAGGCGACCTCGCGCGCCGGCGCGCCCGCGCGCGCGCGGAGCTCTCGGTCCGCGACACGGCCGCCGACGCGCCGACGAGGCTCGCCCGCGGCGACGGGCCGGAGATCGGGCGCGTCCGCCTCCACGACGCGACCGGCGTGTTCGAGCGTGTCGCCGCCGGCGTCCCGGAGCCCGTGCGGCTGCTGTTCGACCAGGCGCTGTTCCTCGAGCGCCAGGGCCGTCACGCGGAAGCCCGGACCACGTGGGAGCGCGTCGCGACGGCGCCGGACGCCGGCGACCTCGCCCCCGTCGCGGCCGCCCACGCGACCGCCGTCGCGCTCCGCGCCGACACCGGCCGCCCGCCGCCCCCGCCGCCGGCCGCCGAACGCGGCGTGACCGAGGACGGCCTGCCGCTCGCGCCGTGGTGCGCGTACCTGCGGCTCGCGCTCGAGGTCCAGGGCGGGGCCGGGGGCGCCGACCTCGCCGCGGCGGTCGAGGGTCTCCTCGCGGCCCCCGACGGCCGCGGCGTCCGCACCGACGGCGGCCCGGACGCGGGCGACCTGCTCGTGCGCGCCGTGGAGCTCGTCGGCGACCCGCGCCTCGCGACGCTCCCGCCCGCGCTCGCGGGCCGGCTGCGCGCCCGCGCCGCGCAGGCGAGCCTCGCCCACCGGGCGCTGGCCCGCCTCGCCCGCGCCCCGCTCGCCGTGCTCGACGACGTGATCGCCGCCAAGGTCCCGCAGGACCCCGCCGTCGTCCGCTTCGTCGCGGTGGACGACCTCGGCTCGGCCCTCGCCGACGCGCTCCCGGGCACGGTCCGCGCCACCACCCGCCCCGACACCATCCCCGCCGGCGCCGCCCGCACCCAGGCCCCCACGCCGCTCGACGGCCTCTGGGTCTACGACGTCCCCACCCCGGGCCCCCTCGAGGGCTCCGGCCCCTGGCTCCTCCTCGCCGCGGGCCTCGCGGTCTACGCCGCGGCCGCCGTCGCGACCCTCCTGGCCCTCCGCCGCGCCCGCCGCACCCGCGAGATGAAGGACGACTTCGTGGCCGCCGTCAGCCACGAGATGAAGACCCCCATCGCCGGGGTGGCCGCCATGGCCGAGCTCATCGCCGACGACGCCGGCCTCCCCGACCGCACCCGCCGCTACGCCGAGCGGATCCGCGTCGAGATGGCCCGCCTCGGCGCCACCGTCCGCGACGTCCTCGACGCCGCCCGGATCGAGCGCGACCCCACCTCGGCGATTCGCCCGCGGAACGTCGAGCCCGCCGACGTTGTGAAGGAGGCGGCCGCGACGGTCCGGCCGGCGCTCGAACGGCGGGGGTTCGCCGTCGAGGTGGACGTGACCGCCGCCGGCCGCCCCCTGGCCCTCGACCCCGACGCCCTCGCGCACGTGCTCCACAACCTGCTCGACAACGCCGCGAAGTTCACGACCGACCGCCGCGAGGTGGCGGTCCACGCGGCGCCGCGCGACGGCGGCTACCGCATCGAGGTCCTCGACCGCGGGCCCGGGGTGCCCCCCGCCGAACGCGCCCGCGTCTTCGACCGGTTCGTGCGCGGCGCCGCCGCCCGTGAGGGCGCGGTGCCCGGCGTCGGCCTCGGGCTCCACGTCGCGCGCGCCCTCGTGACGGCGCACGGCGGCTCGATCGACGTGACGGAGCGGGACGGCGGCGGGGCGCGGTTCGTCGTGGACCTGCCCGCGCCGTCGGGGAGCGCGCCGACCGCGGCGCGCGGGGGAACGCCATGACGCAGGCGACCGGAGAGGAGCGCATCCTCGTCGTCGAGGACGACGAGACCCTGGGCCTCGCGCTGGTGGACGCGTTGTCCCAGGAGGGCTACCGCCCCCACCTCGAGCCCAACGGCCGCCGCGCCCTCGAGCGCGCGACCGGCTCGCGCTTCGACCTCGTCCTCCTCGACCTCATGCTCCCCGGCCTCGACGGCTACGAGGTCTGCCGCCGCCTCCGCGCCGCCGGCGACCGCACCCCCATCGTCGTCCTCACGGCCCGCGGCCGCGAGGAGGACCGCGTCAAGGGCCTCGACCTCGGCGCCGACGACTACGTGGTCAAGCCCTTCTCGCTGAAGGAGCTCCTCGCCCGCGTCCGCGCGCGCCTGCGCGCCGTCGCCGCGCCCCCCGCCGACCGCATGCGCATGGGCGAGGCCGACGTCGACTTCGTCGCCCACAGCCTCACCCGCGGCGACCGCACCATCTCGCTCACCAAGACCGAGGTCGCGATCCTCAAGCTCTTCGCGCGCCATCCCGGCGTGATCCTCTCGCGCAACCGCTTCCTCGACGAGGTCTGGGGCCTCAAGCACTTCCCCACGACCCGCACCGTCGACATGCACGTCGCCCGCGTCCGCGACAAGCTCGGCGACGACGCCGACGCGCCCCGCGTCATCCACACCGTCCACGGGGTCGGCTACCGCTACGACCCGTGACGTCGGACGACGCGGCGCGCCACCCCACGGGACCCGGTCGCTCCACGGGACCGAAGCCCGCAGCGTGGGACCGCGAGGCCCGGTCGCCGATACGCGAGGCCCGGTCGCCGATACGCGAGGCCCGTTCGCCGGCACGCGAGGCCTGGTCCGCGGTACGCAAGGCCCATTCGCCGGCGCTTGCCGGCCCGCGGGCCGCGCGGTCCCGCGCGTCCGACCGGACCCCGAACCGCCCGTCTCGGGTCGTTTCGACCGCGTGACACCTCCCCCCGTCCAAGGGGCGACGATCCCCGCAGGCTTCGTCAGGAGGTGGTCATGCGTCGGTTCTCCCCGTTCGTCGGCATCCTGATCGCGGTGATGGGCGCGCGCACGGCGCGCGCGGAGGACGCGGAGGACCCCGGCGCGCTGCTGCGGAAGGCGCGCACGACGGAGGCGGCCGACCGCGACGTCGCGGCGGCGATCCCGATGTACCGGAAGGTGATGGCCCTCGCGCCGGCGTCGGACGCGGCGCGCGACGCGGGCCTGCGGCTGCTCGAGCTCCTCGAGCAGCGCGGCGAGAAGACCGCCGCGCTCGAGGTGGCGTCCGCGCTCACGGAGCGGCTCTCGGCCCGCCTCGACGACGACGCGAAGCGCAAGGTCCACGAGGCGATGGCGCGGATGTTGCCCGCGGGCAGCAAGGCCCGCTCGCCGCTCGGCGAGATCTACGTCGTGCCGCCGGCGAACGCGCCGTCGGCCGCGTCGCCGCTCGAGGCGAAGGTGTTCGCGCTCCTGCCGCGGGTGGACGCCGCGAACGCGCGGAACGACGCCCGCGAGGTCGAGACCGTGCTGCGTGACGTCGGCCTCATCGGCACGGACGCCGTGGTCCCGCTCGCGAAGATCCTGCGGACGGAGCGCTTCGACCACGCGCAGTTCGCGGCGCGCGGGCTGGCGCGCATCGCGACGCCCGAGGCGATCGGCGTCCTCGTGGCCGCGGTGAAGGACGGCGACGGGTTCGTGAGGACCGCGGCGCTCGCGGGCCTGCGGGAGGTCCAGCCCTCGCCCACGGCGTCGCCCGCGTTCGTGAAGGCGGTCGCGCCGCTGCTCGACGATCCGGCGCTCGCGGCCTCGCGTTTGGTCCTGCGCTACGAGCTCTCGCGCCGTGTGGACGACGCCGAGGTCGAGCGGCGCCTGACGGCGGGGGGCGCCGACGCATCGTTCTGGCTGCGGATCGCGCTGGAACGCCAGTTGCCGTCGGCGGGCCCCGCGCTGGATCGCGCGACGTCGGCTGGTGGCGACCCCGACGACGACCTCGTCGCGGCGATCGAGGCCGCGGGTTCGCCGAAGAACGTGGCGCAGCGCGAGACCGGCCCGGTCGTCGAGCTGAAGCCCGGCCTCTCGCCCGCGACCCGCCTTACCGCCCTGAAGGTCCTCGTCGCTGCGCCGCCGACGGAGTTCCGCCTGCGTGTCGCCGCGGCGGTGGCGGTCGGATGCGTCCACGCGGGCGACGCCGCCGTCGCGACGGCCGCCGCGGCGGCCGCGTGGCCCTACGTGCTCGGGGCGCCGGAGGCGGCGCGACCCGACATCGGCGTGGACGTGCTCGTGCGTGGCGCCGTCCCGCTGCCCCCGGCGGTGGTGGAGGACGACGTGCTCGTCGCCGCGCTGCTGCGCACGTGGCTGCGCACGAGCTACGGATCGGGCATCGACCCGCAAGAGTACGAGGTCCAGCTCGTGACGCCACCGGCGCTGCTCGGGCGGGCGACGTTTTTGACCGCGCTGGCCGACGTCGCGGCCGGGGCCCCAGGGGCCCCCCGGCGCACCGACCGCCTCCTTCGAGTGCTCGCGCGCCTGGATCCCCGCACGCTGCCCGCGGCCTCGTCGACCGCGTGGCAGAACGCGCTCGCCCAGATGGACGGCCGCGAGTTCCAATCGACGCGGGACGTCGGCCTGTTCGCCCTGCGCGTCGCCTGCGCTGCGAGCGACCCGCGGGCGCTCGACGCCGTGCGGCGGATCGATCCGGAGGACTCGGACACGGTCGAGGCCGCCGTGACCGTGGTCCACAAGGAGTACGCGGGCAAGGACCGCGTCACGCTCGCCGTCGATCTCCTCGCGATGTACCGGATGTGGGAGCACTCGCCGGTCGACGCGCGGACGAAGTTCGTGCTCGAGTCCAGGGACTCGAGCGCGTTCTACCAGGCGCTCGCGGACCGGCTCGACGCCGATGCCGACGCTGGGTTCGCCGCGCTTCGGCGCCTGCTGGAACTCGACCGGCGAACGGGCACGGAGGAGCCGTCGGCCGCGGCGGCGGGGTCCGCCGCGCGTTGGCTCATGGTGCTCCGCCGCGTCGACCCGGCGACCCCCCGTGATTCCGTCGCCCCGCCGGCCTTCCTCCTCGCGCGATGGGCCGTGGCCGGCGATCCGGCGGCAACGTTGGCGCTCGCGCGCGCCCGAGCGCTCGGCGGCGCGCCTGCCGAGGCGAACGAGGTCGTCGTCGAGGCCCTGGTGAACGCCATCGCGAGCAGGTCGGGCGTACCGGGCGGGAAGGCATTCCTCGTCGAGCTCTCGAAACGAGCCGATCTCCGTCCGGCGGTGGCCCAGGCCGCGGCGTACGGCCTCGCGCGGCCGGGTGACGACGGCGACCTCGCCCGCCTCGAGGAGATGGCCGCGTCCCCCACCGGGCCCGGCGCGACGGACGCCGTGGAGGCGCTGCGCAGCGGCGGCCACCGAGAGGCGCTCGTCCGCATCGTGTCCGGCCTCGCGGGCAAGACGGTGCCGCCGTCCCCGTGGAGCCGCAACCTGCGGCTGGCGTGCATCACGCTGCGACTCGAGGAGGCGCTGCCGTGGCTGCTCACCGAACTCAAGGGCGGCGATCCCGAGGCGGCCGACGAGGTCGCGCAGGCGATCGACACGATCCAGGCGCACCACGCCCGCATCGCGCGGCTCGAGGCCCGCGCGACCGCCACCCGCGACGCGCGCGCCGACGTCGAGCCGATGCTCGACGACCCCGACCCGGACCTGCGCGTGGCCGCGATCCTCTCCTACGGGGCGATCGCCGGCCGCGACGGCCTGCCGCGCCTGCTGCGGCTCGCGAAGGACGAGAAGGACCCGAGCATCCGCCGCGCGATCCTCGAGACCATCGACCGCATCGCCAAGTCGCCCCCGTCGGCCGCGCCGCCCGCGACCCCGGAGCCGGAGAAGGCGCCGCGCGACGGGAAGTGACGTCGACGTCGGGCCGGCCCGCGAGGCCCCGCCGGCGGGTGCCGGCCGGCGGGCCTCGCGTGCGGGGCGAGCGGGGAGGTCCTGCGAGCGAGCGGGCCTCGCGGTCCCACGCCCCCGACCGCGCCCCGGAGGGCGGTCAGAGGAGGTACTTCACCGCGAGGAAGCCACCGACGAGCAGGATCGCGCCGCCGATCGTGATCCACTCGAAGCGCTTCTCGAGGAACTCGCGGGCCTTGTCGCCCCAGAAGTGGAGCAGCGTCGCCTCGAGGTAGAAGCGGGCGCCGCGCGAGAGCGCGCTCGCGAGCACGAACGTCGGGAAGTCCACGCGGAAGATGCCCGCGGCGATCGTGAAGACCTTGTACGGGATCGGCGTGAAGCCCGCGAGCGCGACCGCGACGAAGGTGTTCTCGTCGAACTTCTCCTTCACGGCGGCGAACGTCCTGGGGTTGCTGACGACGCCGAGGAGCCAGCGACCGAAGTCCTCGAGGGCCATGCCGATGCCGTAGCCGGCGATGCCGCCGAGCACGCTGCCGACGGTGCAGACCCCCGCGAACCACCACGACCTCTTGGGCGCGCCGAGGGCCAGCGCGATGAGGAGGACGTCGGGCGGGATCGGGAAGAAGGAGGACTCGGCGAACGCCAGGATGAAGAGCGCCCACACGCCCGCCGGGCGAGAGGCCCAGCCGAGGGTCCAGTGGTAGAGGCGACGGAGCGGGCCGAAGTTCATGTGGTGAGGTGCACCCTGCGCGCGAGCCGGAAGGTGACGACCGCCGCCGCCACCTCGAAGGCGGCCGCCATCGCGAGCGCCGCCTCGAACGATACCGCCCGGAACACGAGATAGCCCATGACGGGGCCGAGCACGCTGCGGACGCCCACGCAGGCCATGTGGACGGCGGAGTAGTGGTGGGCCTGGCCGCGGGGGGCGAAGAACAGCGGGCCCAGGGACCACGAGACGTTGACGCCCGCCATGCAGAGCCCGAACAGGACGTTGGCCGCGCAGAGCTGCCAGGGGGTCCGGACGAGGGCCATCGCGACGAAGAAGGGCACGAGGAGGGCGAACGAGAGGCCCGCGACCTTCACGATCCCGATCCGGTCCGAGAGGCGGCCCACGATCCCGATGAGGACCAGCTGAGTGAGCGGGAGGACGAGCCGGTCGGCGGTCGCCCACTGCTCGGTGTCGAAGACCTTCGCGAAGTGGGTCACGAAGAGCGGCGTCGCGGCGAGGAGGCCGAGGCCGTACAGCATGAACCCGAGCTCGAACCGCCGGAAGTCGGGGTCCTGCTTGAGGGTCTTGACGGACGCCGCCACCGCCTCGCGCATCGACTGCCGGACGAGTTCGAGGCCGCGCTCCGCGGGGAGCTCGACGGGCCCGTCGTAGCGCCAGCGGATGCGCGCCATGAGCGCGTAGCCGACGATCGCGATCGTCGCGCCCACCGGGAAGACGACGCGGGCCCAACGGGGGTCGCGGTCGAGGAGCTGCCCGGCGGCCATGGCGCCGGCGACCATCGCGACCATGCTGACGAGCTGGATCATGCCGAAGATGCGGCCGCGGGCGGTGAGCGCGTAGTTCGCGCGGATCATCGCGTTGCGGTGCGGCGTGTAGATCGCGTCGAGGTTGTTGGCGACGAGGAGCCCGCCGAAGAGGAGCCACCACGGGCCGACGCCCTGGTCGCGGGCGCCGCCGACGAGCGGCGTGATGGCGGCGAACGCCATCAGGAGGAGCGGGCCGCGCGCGAAGACGCCGATCCACGCGAACGCGCGGTTCCGCTGCACGCGCGCGAGGATGCGGGGCCACGCGGGCGCCAGGATCCAGAGGGCCTGCCCGCCGACGACGAGGGCCTGCGGGGTCCAGTCGGGGGCCGACAACGAGCGCTGGAGGCAGTAGCCGGCGAGCGAGAGGATCCCCCCGCCGAGGGCCAGCGTGGCCTCGGCGGGCCAGTGCTTCGACCACGCGTACGCGGTCATGCGCGAGAGCCGCCGCGAGCGCCGCGCGGGCGTGGAGCCCTCCCCGCCCGACGGAACGGGCGCGGCCGACGGGGACGGGGGCGTCGCGTCGCTCACGTCGGGCTACGGGCGCTCGGGCTGCTCGAGCGCCTTGACCCGCGCCTCGAGGCGGCGGACGTCGGCGGGGAGGTCCACCAGCTTCGGGATCGAGACGTGGAACTTGTGGTGGAGGCGGACGGGCAGCGTCGGCGTGCCCGCGTAGATCTGGCCGCCCTCGAGGTCCTTGATGACGCCGCCTTGGCCGAGCACGGTGGCGCCGTCGCCGATGTGGAGGTGGCCGGCCACCGCGGCCTGCCCGGCGAGGGTGACGCCCCGACCGAGGGTGGTGCTCCCGGCGAGGCCGACCTGGCCGCACAGGATCGAGTCGGGCCCCACGTCGCAGTTGTGGGCGATCTGCACCAGGTTGTCCACCTTGGCGCCGCGGCGCACGTAGGTGACGTCGAGCGTCGCGCGATCGACGCATGCGTTGGCCTGGATCTCGACGTCGTCCTCGATCACGACGATGCCGACTTGCGGGATCTTCTGGTGCGTGCCGTCCGGCCGGCGGGCGAAGCCGAAGCCGTCGCACCCGATCACCGCGCCGTCCTGCAGGATGACGCGGTGCCCGATCCGGCAGCCCTCGCGGATCACGACGCGGGCGTGGACCCACGCGTCGTCGCCGATCGTGACGCCGCGCCGGATCACGACGTGGGGCCCGATCTCGGCCCGCGCGCCGATCGAGACGTCCGCCTCGACGACGACGTACGGGCCCACGGACGCGCCCGCGCCGATCCGCGCCGTCGGGTCGATGACCGCCGTCGGGTGGATCCCGGCGGGCGGGCGCACGCGCGGGTGGAGCGCCATCACCGCCTGCAGGAAGTGCAGGTCCGGCGCCGGCGAGCGCAGCACCGGCACGCTCCCCGCGCCGATCCCGGGCGGCAGGATCAACGCCGACGCCTTCGTCGTCGCGACCTTCGCCGCGTACTTCGCGTCGCGCACGAACGAGAGGTCGCCGGGCCCGGCCTCGTCGAGCCCCGACGCCCGCCGGACCTCGACGCTTCCGTCGCCCTCCACGGGCACGCCAAGGCGCGACGCGAGGTCGGACAGTCTCATCGGGACGGCTCCGGTCCGGGGCATCCGGAACCTACCGCCCACCCCCCGCGACGGCCCCTAGAATCCGGCGCTCCCCGGTGGCCCCGCCTCTTTCCCCGACGGCCCCGGGACGCGGAACCGATCCCCATGGCCGACCCCCTGGCCCCGACGCCCCCGTCCCCCACCTCGCCCGCCGCGCCGACCAAGCGCCGGGGCCGCTGGCGCCGCCGCTTCGTCTACTTCGTCCTCACGCTGCTGGTGCTCGTGGCCGTGGCGCCGCTCGCCCTCGGCCTCGCCCCCGTCCGGCGGATGGTCGCCGAGAAGGTCTCCGCGGCCGTCGGCCGCAAGGTCACCATCGGCGGCATCTCCGCCGCGTGGTGGAGCGGGATCGAGCTCCGCGACATCGAGGTCCACAACCCGGCGGGGTACCAGGGCGACCCGCTCGTCGCCGTCGACCGCGTGAAGGTGGACGTGGCCGTCTTCAAGGCGCTGACCGGCACGATCGACGCCAAGGTCGCCGTGGACCGCCCCGTCCTCACGCTGATCCGCGGCGCCGACGGCGCGAGCAACGTCGACGGCCTCTTCCCCGACGACGGCCGCAAGGAGCCCGCCCGCAAGGACGACGGCGGCCGTCTCCACGCGGTGCTCACGGTCCGCGACGGCAAGGTCGTCGCGCACGGCGTCGCCGTCGCGGGCCACGCGCCCGCCCCCGACGTCGTCGACGGCATCACCCTCGACGCCGAGGTCGGCGCGGGCAGCGGCGCGCGCTTCTCGGCCGTCGTCCGCGGCGCCAAGGCCGGCGGCGGCGACGCGACCGTGACCGTCGACGCGCGCCTCGACCGCGACGGCGCGGGCCCGGTGAAGGCCACCGTCCCCGCCCTCGACCTCGCGCGCCTCGCCCAGACGTTCTCGGCGTTCGGCATCGACGGGCTCACGGGCTCCGTCGAGGTCGCGACCGACCTCACCCTCGCCGCGAAGGGCGGCGGCACGGGCCTCGCGTCGGCGAGGCTCGCGGGCCTCGCGTTCACGCGCGAGGGCGGCCGCGTCACCCTGCGCGCGGCGACGCTCGAGGCGCGCCCCGCCCCGACGGCCGACGGCACGCGCGTCGACCTCGCGCTCGTGCTCGACGGGCTCACGGCCACCGGCTTCTCGCGCAAGGACGCGGGCTTCGACGAGCCGCGCCTCACCGTGCGCGGCACCGTGGTGCGCAACGCGGCGGGCGACCTCACGTTCGGCGACGGGACGACGCCGCTCGTGATCGAGGGACGCGCGGTGCGCGGCAGCCTCACGGGCTCCGCTCGGGGCGTCATGACGCAAGGCCCGGCGGCCGGCGGGGCGCGGACCGAGGCGGCCGCGAAGCTCGCGGTGACGCTCTCGCCGACGCTCGGGCGCCTGCTCGGCGCGTTGTCGTCGCCCGACGACGACCTGCGCGGCACCGTCGCGCTCGATCTCTCGGCGAAGGGAGACGAGGCCTCGCTCGCGTGGGCCGCGTCCGGCACGGTGACCGGGCTCGTGTACGGCGGCGCCGACGGCGCGACGCCGTGGTCCGAGCCGTCCGCGACGCTCGACGCCGCGGGCACGTGGGCCGGCGGCGCGCGCCGCCTCGTCGTGGCGAAGGCGACGCTGACGGCGGGTGCGCTCGCGCTGCGCGCGTCGCCGAACTTCACGGTGACGCTCGGCGAGCCGATGCGGATCGAGGGCGACGCCACGGCGTCCGTCGACCTCGCGGCGGCGGCGCGCGCGTTCCCGAAGGCGTTCGACCTCGCGCCCGGCCAGCGCGTCGCGGGGCGCGTCGAGGCGACGGTGCGCGGCGCGGCGGCGTCCGCCGACGCGTTCGACGTCACGCTCACCGGGCGCGACCTGTGGCTCCCGGGCGCGACCGCGCCGGGCACGCTCGACGGCGGCCTCCGCGTGGCCCACGACTCGGCACGCAAGACGGTGACCGTGTCGAACCTCGCGCTGCGGGGCATGGGCCTCGACGCGAAGGGCGCGGCGACGGCCTCGACCGCCGAGGGCGGCGGGCTCACGAGCGCGCAGCTCTCGCTCGCGGCCGACCTCGCCGCGGCGCGGCCGCTCCTCGGCTGGCTCGCGGGCCTGCCCGCGGACGCGACCCTCGCCGGCACGGTGACCGGCACGCTCGACAGCTCGGCCGCCAATCCGGGCACGCTCCTCTCCGGCGCGCTCGTCGTGGAGCGCCTGCGCTACACCGGCGCGCGCGACCCGAAGACGGGCCACGCGACGACCGTCGAGGAGGCCCGCATCGAGCTGAAGCCGCGGCTGGTGCTCGGCGTCACGCCCGGCGCGATCCGCATCGACGAGACGACGCTCGCCTCGGCCACCGCGTCGGCCACGATGAAGGGGTCGGTCGTGCCGCGCGGCGACGACCGCGTCCTCGACCTCGCGATCGCGGTGGACGGCGACCTCGTGCGCGTCGCCGAGCACTTGAAGAAGGCCCTCGGGCCGTCCTACGACGACGCCGCGGGCGAGGGCCGCCTGCGCGGCACCGTCACGATGATGGGCCCGACGGGCGGCGGCGGCCGCGAGCTGCGGATGTCCGGCGAGCTGACGTTCCAGAAGCTCGGCGCGGGCGGCATCGTCGCGAGCGACGGCAAGATCGTGCTGTCGCGGCCGGCGCCCGGCACGCCGATGACCGCGACCGTCACGTCGGTCGTCAACCGCGGCACGCTGCGCGTGGACGGCTCCTGCGACCTCGGCAAGGGCGAGAGCCCGTGGACCGCGAAGGTCGCGGTCCGCGGCCTCGACACCTCGCCGATGCTCACGGGCAAGGGCGCGGGCAAGGCGCTGACGCTCGTGCTGCCGGCCATCGTCCCCGCGAGCGCGACGAGCTCGGTCCTCTCGGGCCTCCTCGACGCCGACCTCGACGTCCGCTCGGCGGCGCTCGCGTCGCCGAACCTGACGAAGACGCTCGCGGGCCCCGGCTCGGTGCGCATGACCCAGGGCCAGGTGAAGGACAGCACGCTGTTCGGCGCGCTCGCGGGCGGCGGCGCGGGCAAGGGCCTCGACGTGCTCACGAAGCTCGTCCCCGGCGTCGGCAAGACGTTCGGCGAGCTGTCGCGCGCGCTGCTCTTCTCCGAGCTGTCGAGCACGTTCACGCTCGGCAACGAGCGCATCGCGCTGAACCCGGTGGTGCTCGTCTCGCCCTCGGTGACGTTGCGGTTCTCCGGCAACGTCGGCTTCGACGGGTCGGGCGACCTCGACGTGCCGCTGCAGCTCGGCGGGAGCGCCGGCAAGGCCGTCGAGCCCTACCTCAAGGACCGCACGATCCCGCTCGCGGTGTCGATGCGGCCGAACCAGCCCACGCGCGTCGTGCCGAAGCTCGACCCGACGAAGCTCGTCGGCCTCGACGGCAACCTCGAGAAGGGCCTCGAGAAGGGCAAGGACCTGCTCGACGACCTGTTCAAGAAGAAGCCGAAGTAGCCGCACGCCGCAGCGACGGGGGCATCCCGGGCGCGGGACCGCGAGGCCCGGTGGCCGGCGGGCCTCGCGTACCGGCGCACGGGCTTCGCGTACCGGCGAGGGGGCCTCGCGTACGGGCGAACAGGCCTCGCGTGCCAGCGCACGGGCCTCGCGGTCCCGGGGCTCGGCTCGGGTCCCGTCGGTCGCGCGACCCGTCAGGCGTCGTCGCGGGTGATCTTCACGGCGAGTGCGCCCATGCGGCGGAGGAGACCGGCGACGACGAGGTGCGTGTCGGACGTGTGGATCGCGATGCGGACGTCGGGGCCGACGGCACGGGCGTGCGGGCCGAGCTCCCAGTCGAGGTCCTCGCCGAGGGTGAGGGCATATTCGGCGGGATCGACGTCGAAGCCGACGAAGGGCGGGGCGGGCGCGGGCGCACCGGCCACGATCCAGCGGAACCAGCGGTTGAGGGCTTCGACGGCGGCGGCGGCGCGGGGGGCGTCGGCGAAGCGACCGGCGATCTCGATGACGGGGGCGTCGGACACGCGGGGATCGTACCCTCGCGGGCGTGCGGGCTCACGTACGCGCTCGCGTGCGCGGTCACGCGCGGGCTCACGCGCGGCACGCGGCGACGAGGACGACGCGGACGGCGCCGGCGCGCTTGAGGGCGCGGGCGCAGGCCGAGGCGGTGGCGCCGCTGGTGACGACGTCGTCGACGAGGAGGACGCAGCGGCCCTCGACGCGGTCGCGGCGGGCGCGGAACGCGCCGCGGGGGTTCCGCGCGCGCTGGGCGCGGGAGAGGCCGCTCTGGGGGCGCGTGTCGCGGGCGCGGCGGAGGGCGTGTTCGTCGCGCGCGAGGCCGGTGGCGCGGGCGACCTCGCGGGCGAGCTCGTCGGCCTGGTTGTGGCCGCGGGCGCGGCGGCGGCGCACCGAGAGCGGCACGGGGACGAGGACGTCGCCGGGGACGCCGGCCGAGGCGACGGCGTCGGCGAGGAGGAGGCCGAGGGGGCGCGCGGCCGGCGTGCGACCGTGGAACTTGAGCGCGAGGACGAGGGCGCGGGCGCCGTCGAGGTAGCGGAGCGGGGCGACGACGCCGTCGAGGTCGGTGGGCTCGTCGCGGCAGCGGGGACACGGGGCGACGGCGGCGAACGCGCCGGCCTCGCGTCCGCAGCGGGGGCACGGGTGGACGATGCGGACGAGGCGGTCGCCGCACCGGCCGCACAGGCCGGGGAGGGCGCCGTCCCACGCGTCGCCTTCGCACACGAGGCATCGCGGGGGCCAGAGGACGTCGAGGACGCCGCGGCCGAGTTCGAGGAGGGCACGTTTCACCCTCCGTCCTCGCGCGAGCCCCCCCTCCGGTCACGTTCTGGAACAAACGGCTACGACCCCGTTGTTCCAACTGGAACAAAGGGCTACGACCCCGTTGTTCCACTTGGAACAAACGGCTACGACCCCGTTGTTCCACGACCCCGTCGCTCCGACAGCGAAACGAAGGGCTACGACCCCGTTGTTTCGGTGTCGCGGACGCGGCCCCCGGTGACGGGGAGGAGGAAGGTCACCGGGCCGTCGTTCACGAGGTCCACCGCCATCGTCGCGCCGAAGCGGCCCGTCGCGACCGGGAGGCCCGCCGCGCGGAGGGCAGCCGCGACCCGGAGGTAGAGCGCCTCGGCCCGCGCGGGGTCCTCGGCCCCGTCGAAGGACGGCCGGTTGCCGCGCACGAGCGACGCCGCCAGCGTGAACTGGCTCACGACCAGGACCGCCCCGCCGACCTCGAGGAGGGTGCGGTCCATCGGCGTGCGGCCGGGGAAGATGCGCAGCGCCGCGACCTTCCGCGCCGTCTCGTCGGCGTCGGCCTCCGTGTCGCCGCGCTCCACGCCGACGAGGAGCACGACGCCCGCGCCGATCTCGCCGACCACCTCGGGCGCCGGCCCGTCGACGACGGTGACCCGGCCGCGGGTCACCCGCTGCAGCAGCGTCCGCACCGGGTCACCGCAGCGGCCGCAGCGGCGCCCGCCGCTTCGCGACCGCCTCGTCGAGGAGCGCCGGCACCTCGCGCTCCCAGTCGATGCTCCCCCGCCGGAACGGCCCGCGGTGGCACGCGTGCACCTCGACGCGACACCGGCCCGCGTCGCCCTCGACCGAGTGGACGAACACCACGACCGCCGAGCGGAACGCCGGGGCGTACGAGTCGTCGAGCGCCTCCTTGCCCTCCCGCTCCTTCGCGACGACCACCTGCTGGAGGGGCTCGGGGAACACCGCCACCACCTTCGACCGCAGCACCGCCTCGACGAGCGTCATCATCTCCGCCGGCGGCACCGCGTAGTCGCGGAACGGCCCGGCGTCGCGCTGGGCCTTCAGCTCCGACACGGTCCCGGTCTGGAACGTGAACACCGTCTCCGCGACGTCCTTCACGTTCTTGCGCGACGACGCGCTGCACGCGCCCCCCGCCGACGCGAGGCCCGCGGCGAGCACCGACGCGAGCAGCGCGCGGCCCGCCCTCACGCGCCCGGCCCCGACGCGGGCCGACCGGCGGGCACGTCCGCGCCCCCGCCCGCCGGCACGAGCGACACGACCGCCAGCGCGGCGATGCCCTCGACGCGGCCGATCGCGCCGATCCCGTTGTTGCTGCTCGCCTTCACGCTCACGAGGTCGAGCGGCAGCCCCATCAGCGCCGCGAGCCGCTCCCGCATCGCCTGCCGGTGCGGCGCGATCCGCGGCCGCTCCGCGACGATCGTGGCGTCGACGTACGACGGCGCGAGCCCCTTCCCCCGCACGAGCCCGAGGATGTGCCCGAGCAGCACCGACGACGGCGCGCCGCGCCACTGCGGGTCGCTGTCCGGGAAGTGCTCGCCGAGGTCGCCGAGGCAGGCCGCCCCGAGGCAGGCGTCCCCCACCGCGTGGAACAGGACGTCGGCGTCGCTGTGCCCCCTGAGCCCCCACGTGCCCTCGATCCGCACCCCGCCGATCACGAGCGGCCGGTTCGGGTCGAACGGATGGATGTCGTAGCCGATGCCGACGCGCACGCGCACGCTCCGCGCCGCCCCGCGGCGGTCGCCGGATGGTACCCGCCTCCCCGCGCGGACGGCACGGCGCACCGTCCCGTCCCGCGCCCGTGTACGATCCGGCGCGATGACGACCTACGGACTCGTGCTCACGGCCGCGGGGTCGTCGCGCCGGTTCGGCGGCGACACCTCCAAGGTGCTGCTGCTGCTCGGCGGCGTCCCCGTCGTCGCCCGCGCCGCCGCCGCCTTCCGCGCCGCGCTCGGCACCCTCCCCACCGTCCTCACCGCCCGCGCGGAAGACCTCGAGGCCCTCCGCGCGCTCGCCCGCCGCGACCCCGCCCTCGCGGGCGCCGTCGTCGTCGAGGGCGGCGCCACCCGCCAGGAGAGCGTCGCCCGCGGCGTCGGCGCCCTCCCGCCCGGCCTCGACGTCGTCCTCGTGCACGACGCCGCCCGCCCCCTCGTCACCCCCGACCTCGTCCGCCGCGTCGCCGACGCCGCCGCCCGCGACGGCGCCGCCGCCCCCGCGCTCCCCGTCCGCGACTCCGTCCACCGCGCCGACGCCTCCGGCCGCCTCGTCGAGACCCTCGACCGCGACGCGCTCCGCACCGTCCAGACGCCGCAGGCCGCCCGCGCCGACGTCCTCCGCCGCGCCCTCGACCTCGCCGCGCAGCGCGGCACCGTCGCCACCGACGAGGTCGCGCTCCTCGTCGCGGCGGGCGTCCCCGTCACCGCGGTCGCCGGCGACCCCGACAACGTGAAGCTCACGGTCCCCGCCGACCTCACGTTCGCGCGCAACGTCCTCGAGGCCCGCCGCGACCTCGACGCCCCCGACGACGTTCTACCGCGCTGACGTAGGGTCCCGCGCTGACGCCGTCGCCCGCGGACACGGGCCCTGCGACGACGCGACCCCCGACCCACCGGACCGCGAGGCCCGGCCGCCGGCGACCGGGCCTCGCGGTCCCGCGCGCTCCGCGCGTCCCGACCGGCCGCCCCACGCCGTCCGCACGGCGCCGCCCGCGCCGCGTCCCGCCGCGCGTCGTCCGCGCGGGGTCACGCGCCGCGGCTCACGCGTCGTCGTTCACGCGTCTTCGCCCGGCGACGCACCCGCACGGCCGCCGCCCGCGCGCGCGCGGCCGCGCGCGTGATCGCCGCCGCCGCCGCGCCGCCCGCGACCGTGGAGGCCGGGTGCGCCGGCGCGGCCACGCCGAGCTGGTCGAGCCGCTCCGCCACGCGCGCGTACAACGAGCCCTTCGCGAACCGCCCCGGCTCCTTGCCGACGCCCGCGGGCACGCCCGTCAGGAGCTCGATCCCCTGCTCGACGCGGTCGATCGCGTACACCGAGAACTTGCCCGCGGCGCAGGCCGCGACCACGTCGTCGCGCAGCATGAGGTCGCGGGCGTTCGCGCGCGGGATGACGACGCCCTGGGTGCCCGTGAGCCCGCGCGCCGCGCAGAGGTCGAAGAACCCCTCGACCTTGTCGGTGACGCCGCCGACGGCCTGCACGTCGCCGTGCTGGTTCATGCTCCCGGTGACCGCGAGGTCCTGCCGCACGGGCACGCGCGCGAGCGCCGAGAGCGTCGCGAAGACCTCCGCGCACGTCGCGCTGTCGCCGTCGACGCCGCCGTAGCTCTGCTCGAACACGATGCTGGCCGTGAACGCGAGCGGGCGGTCGGCGCCGAACGTCTCGCGCAGGTAGCCCGACAGGATGAGCACGCCCTTGTCGTGGGACGCCCCGGACAGGTCCACCATCCGCTCGACGTTGACGACGCCGGCCTGGCCGGCGCCCACCGCCGCGGTGATGCGCGCCACCTTGCCGAACCGGTGCTCGCCGAAGTCGTAGACGGCGAGCCCGTTCACCTGGCCCACGCGCGCCCCGGACGTCTGCACGAGGATGAGGCCGTCGTCGACGGCCTCGCGCACGCGCCGCTCCTCGATGCCGTGCCGCCGCCGCGCCGCGGCCCGCGCCGCGCGGACGTGGCCCGCGTCGATCGTCGCCGCGCCGGCGACGTCCGCGAGGTGGCCCGCCTCGCGCGCGAGGTCGGCCAGCCGCGCGAACCGCACGCTGATGCGGTCCTGGCGGCCCGCCTCGCGCACCGCCTCCTCGGCCACGAGCGCGAGCGCCTCGGCGTCGAGCGGGCGGCGCTTCTCCTCGCGCTCGAAGCGGCGGAACCACCCCGCGAACCGCCGCAGCGCGTCGTCGGTCCGCGCGACCTCGCCCTCGAACACCGCGCGCACCTTGAACACGTCGGCGAACTCGGGGTCGCCCGCGCGCATCGCGTACCAGGTGGCCTCGTCGCCGATCAGCACCACCTTCACGTTCACGGGGATCGGGTCGGGGTGCAGCACCGTGGGGCTCGACGCGAGGAGCGCCTCCGGCACGCGGATCTCGTGCTCGCCGTCGCGGAGCACGCGCTTGAGCTCGTCCCAGAGCCCCTCCTCGGCCAGCACGTCGCGCGCGTACAGCAGCAGGTAGCCGCTGTCGGCCCGCAGCAGGCTGCCCGCGCGGATCAGCAGGAAGTCGCTGCGGGCCCCGCCGCTGCCGTCGCTCTCGCGCTCCACCTGGCCGAACAGGTTCGTCCACGTGGGCTTGCCCTCGACCACGACCGCGCAGCCCTGCTGGTCCGTGGTGTCGAGCAGGAGGTTCACCTGGAACTCGCGCAGGGCCTCGCCGGCCGCGATCCGATACGTGTCCGGCCGGCCGCTCGTGGCCTCCGCCGCCTCGAGGAGCGCCCGCGCGTACACGCCGAACCGCGCCACGAAGTGCGCCTTCGCCTCGTCGAGGTGCGCCGCGATCGCCGGGTCGGTGAACCGGGCCCGCAGCTCCGTCGTGACGTCCTCGACGAGCCGCCGCGCCGCGCCCTGCTCGAGGTCCTCGAGCGCGCGCTGCCGCTCGCCCGCCACCACGCGGACGCGCCGCATCGTGCCGATCAGCTCGTTCCGCAGCATCGCGTGCGTCGCCCGGATCTCGGCCTCCTTCTCCGGCGGCACGGCGCCGGCGCGGATCGCCTGGTCGAGGTCGCTCATCGACACGCCGCGCTCGCCGATCACGTAGAAGAGGTCCGGCTCGCCGCCCGGGCCCGACTGCGACGACCCCGCCGTGAACCCGTGGTCGGCCACGACGCGCTCGAACGCGTCCACCAGGGTCCGCTCCTTCTCGCGGAACGTCGCGTGGAGCGCCTCGCGCTGCTTGGCGTACGTCTCGTCCTCGACGAGCCGCCGCACCTCGTCGGCGAGGTGCTCGCCCGCCTTCGCCACGGCGTCGGCGAACAGCCGCCCGGTCCCGCGCGGCAGCTCGAGCAGCCGCGGCCGCTCGGGGTGCCGGAAGTTGTTCACGTACACGCGGTCCTTCGGCAGCGCGCACCGCGGGTGCATCTCGTCGAGCAGCCCGCGGACCAGCTCCGTGCGGCCGAGCCCCGGCGGCCCGGCGAGGAAGACGTGGTAGCCCGGCCCGTACAGGTCGAGCCCGAGCCGCAGGGCCTCGAGCGCGTCGGGCTGGCCCACGGTCTCGACGAGCGACGGCACCTTCCCGTCGTCGCACCGCGCCATCAGCGCCGGCGGGCACGTCCACCGCAGGGCCTTCACGGGGAGCGGCTTCTTGAACGACGTCGTCGTCATGGGGCCTCCGCGGCCGCGACGCGCGCCGCCGACGCAGGGTACGCGATTCCCCGGGCTTCCGGCACGTCGGCCCGCGGGACCCCGAGGCCCGCCGGCCGCCGGGCCGAGCCCGGCCCATGCACGAGGGGACGAGGTTGGGGCCGCGGCTGCGACCCGGGCGTATCGCAGGGCCACCGGCGAGCACGAACGCATGCGCCACGGCGCGGAGGCTCCTCGGCGTTCTATGAGAGGCAGCAAGAGAATTTCTGCGCGGACGCCGTGGCGGTAGCGCCTTGCCTTCCGGTTCCAGCCCCGCCGCCCTGACCCTTCCGCCTTGGTTCTATCCGCACTCGTCCCGGGTCACCGGGGTGGTGCATGCTGGGTTCCGCATGAAGGGGGCGCTGCGAAGGTGGTACACGGAAGCTGTCCGGCAAGGTCTGAGCCTCGAAGGACGCTCAACGCCAAGGACGCAGTCGCCCGGGATCGGCATGTCGGGCGCGGGGGAGGGGCCGTCCCGGTCAGGGGCGGGCGCGCCGCCGGCGGCAGCCCTGAGCCGTAGCTCATGCAGGGTCCTCCGTGGTCGAGTTCGGGTCCAGGGTCCCCGCCCGGAAGCGGTGGGGCGTCGTACAACGCGTCGTAGGTCTCGTCCGGGTGACGCCAGAGGTGGAGCAGCAGCACGGCGAGCTTGCGCGCCACCGCCACCGCGGCGCGCTTCTTGGCCGCCCGGCCGCCCACGACCATCAGGCGCTGTCCATAGCGGCGCAGGTGCTGTCCGTCGCGAACGGCCCGAGGATGTACTGCGCGGCTCCGACGAGCAGGCAGCGCAGCATCTGGTCCCCGGTCTTGGTGATGGGGAGTTGTGGGTTGATGTCGCCCGACTGGCTTAGGCCCGAGCCCGACGAAGGCTCCCACGGACCGGGCGTGCGCGAATCGGAACGGGTCCTCCACGACCAGTACGAAGGCCAAGGCCGTGAGCGGTCCGACGCCCTCGATGAGTTGGAGCCGGCGGGTCGCAGGGTAGGTCTCCGCACCCAGACGTTCGATCGATGTCGTCGTAGCTGCGGATCGTCTCGGTCAGCCCGTCCAGCGTTTGGAGGATAGGCTCGAGCATGCGCACGCTCTCCTCGCAGACCGCCTCACGAACCCGACGCGGGAACGCTTCCGTGGAGGTCGTCGGCGCGCGCTCACCCATCGCCTTCGAGGTGCCGCGAACGTGGCAGATCAGGGCGGATCGCTTCTCGACGAGGAGCCTGCGAGAACGCAACACCGCCAAGTGCTCGTGGTGCTGCGCGTCGCGGTGCCGGATCGGGAAGAGCAACTTCCGGGTCGGCCCGCCCCAGGCAGCGCCAGCAACTCCGCGTCCATCCGGTCGCTCTTCCGCCGACTCGACCCGATCAGGCGCACCCGTCGAGGAGTTGGCCACGATCACGTCGTATCCCGCGGCGCGAGGAGGCGACTGGCCCAGCCCGAGTGGGTCCCGGCCTCCACCACCAGCCGGGTCGGACACCGAGGACGAAGACCCCCGGGAACGCCTCGCGTCGAGGCGACCCATCGCTCCAGTACGTGGCCGGTCCGCTGGTCGAGGGGGCGCAGGCGTAGGACTTGCCCGGCCCCAGGTCCACGCCCAGTGTCACCTCCACCGCCACGGTGCTAGTGTCGTCCATGGCAGGTCCTCCGTAGTTGAGCCGCCCCGCGAGCTCGCCGTTGGCACCTGGGGGGCCTGATGGGCTACCCGTCAGGGGGGACCGCACCTCTCATCCCATGTGGTGCAAGAACACGCTTTCGTCGCCTCCGCGCCGCGCCCGGGTCGCATCCATCGCCCCCAACCGGCCGGTGGGCATCGTTCAGCCTCTGTCGCGGCTCATCCCTCGTGAATGGACCGGGCTTGCGTCCCCCCGCGGGGCGGCGTCACGCCGATCGCGTACCATCGCCGCGTGCCGAGCCCCGCCCCGCCCCGCCGCGTCCTCGGGATCGACCCGGGCACCCACGTCTGCGGCTGGGGCGTCGTGGACCGCGACGGGCCGCGCCTCGTGACCGTCGGCTTCGGCGTCGTGCGCGCGAAGGCCTCGGACCCGATCGAGCGCCGCCTCGCGACCATCGCCGCGGGCCTGCGCGCCGTCGTCGCGACGCACCGGCCCGACGCGGCCGCGGTCGAGGACGTCTTCTTCGGGCGCGACCCGCGCGCCGCCGTGCGGCTCGGCGAGGGCCGCGGCGCCGCGCTCGTCGTCCTGGCCGACGCGGGCCTCCCCGTCGCGCACTACGCCAACAACGTGGTGAAGCGCGCGGTCGGCGGCGCGGGCCGCGCGGCGAAGACGGGCGTGCAGGCCATGACCCGCGCGATCCTCGGGCTCTCGAACCTCGGCGGCGACCTCGACGCGTCGGACGCGCTCGCGCTCGCGATCTGCCACCACCACCGCGCGCTCGTGCCGGTGTCGACGCCCGTGCGCGTCGGCGGCCGCTCGGTCTCGCCGCGGATCGCCGCGGCGCTCGAGGCCGCGAAGGCGGCGGACCGCGCGCGCCCCCGCCGCGCGCCGACGGCCCCCGCCCCGCCGCGGACGCCCCGCCCGTGACCGCCCGCCTCCGCCTCTCCGACTGCGCGCGCCTCGCCGAACTGCACGGCGAGGCCGTCGTCCTGCACCTCGCCACGGGCCGCTACTTCGCCGCGAACGCGACCGGCGCCGCGCTCCTGCGCGCGCTGTCGGCCCCCGAGGGCGCGACCGTCGAGGGCCTCGTGGACAGGCTCGTCGCCGGGCACGGGGCCGACCCCGCGCGCGCGCGGCGGCCGACGTCGCGACGTGGCTCGCGCGCCTGCGCGAGGCCGGCCTGCTCGCGGGCGACGCGCCCGCGGAGGGGCCAGGCGTGAGCAGCAGGGTCGCGCGGGACGCTCGTCGCCGGCGCGCGCCGCGTCGAGGTGCGCGGCCCGGCCGACCTCGTCGCGCGGACGTTGGGCCCGCTCGCCGCGCTCGAGCGGCGCGACGACGACGCGCCCGCCCCCGCGGGCCCCGCCGTCGTCCTGCGGGTCGTCGCGGCGGCGCCGGACGAGGTCCCGCCCGACGCGCGGCCCCGCGGCACGCGCTGGGTCGCGGGGCCGCCCGCGTGCATCGCGACCGACGGCGTCGGCACCGCGACGTTCGACGCGGACGGCGGCGTCACGCTGCGGGTCCGGCCCGACGTGCCCGCGAACGACCTCGCGGCCGAGCGCCTCGCGATCCCCGCGCTCGCCGAGCGTCTGCGGCGCGAGGGCGTGTTCCTCGTCCACGCCGCGTGCCTGCGCGCGCCGGACGGGTCCGGCGTGTGGCTCGTCCCCGCCGCGCGGGGCTCGGGCAAGACGACGCTCTCGCTGATGCTGCGCCGCGCGGGCCACGGGCTCCTCTCGGACGACCGCGGCTTCCTCGTGGGCCCGCCGGACGCGCCGCGCGTCGACCCGTGGCCCGAGGCGCCGCGCGTCGGCGACCGCAGCCTCTATCTCCTGCCGACGGACGCGATGCCCGGCCCGCGCGACCCCGTGATGGGCAAGGCGTCGGTGCCCGCGCTGACGCCGCCGCGGGTGCCGGCGCCGCTCGCGGTGCGCGGGTTCCTGCTGCCGCGCCTCGTCCCCGGCCCCGGCGGGCCGGCGACGCCGGTGCGCGGCGCCGCGGCCCTCGCGCCGATCGCGTCGCAGGTCGTCGTCGCGACCGACCCGGCGACGGCCGCCGCGACCCTCGCGCACCTCGCAGCCGTCCTCGCGGCGCGGCCGTGTTTCGCGATCCCCGTCGGCGACGACCCCGCCGTGGCCGCCGCCGCCGTCGCCGCGCTCGGCTGACCCGCCGCCGACGCGTTCAGCCGCGGCGGAGGGCCCGGGAGACGGTGACGGAGCCCTCGAAGGCGTAGGGCAGGAAGAGGTCGTGCAACGCGCGGACGGCGCGCTGGGCCGCGGGCGGCAGCGGGGCGGCGACGAACGACGCCCAGCGGTCGGTGTGGACGCGCGCGAGCGCCGCGCGCACGCCGTCGGGCAGCGACGGGCGCGGGCCCTCCTCGGCGCAGCGGCGGTGCGCCGCGCCGCCGAGCGCCGGCGCGAACACGACCTCGCGCCGCAATGCGTCGCCGCAGACGACGCAGGCGTCGAGCTGCGGCCGGTGGCCCGAGGCGGCGAGGGCCCGCGCCTCGAACACGAGCACCCACGTCGGCGCGAGGGCGGACGGCGTCGTCGAGATCGCCTTGAGCGCGGTGACGCCCGCGCGGAAGAGGGCCTCGTTCGAGAGGCCCGGCCGCGCGAGGTCGCGCAGCAGCCCGAGCACGCGGCCGCCCGCGGCGAAGCGGTCGAGGTCGTCGCGCAGGCCCCGGAGGCCGTCGGAGACGCGGAACGCGCGCAGGAGCTCGAGCTCGGCCCCGCGCCGCGGCAGGAGGTCGGCCTCGCCGAGCACGCCCAGGGTGAGCCCGCCCTGGAAGGCCCCCTTCGGCGCGCGCGCCCCCTTCGCGAGCGCCGACACGAGCCCGCCCGCCGTCACGAGGTGGACGATCTGGCTCGTCTCGGCGAAATCGACCGTGCGCACGACGATGGCTTCGGCGCGGTGACCCCGGGGAGCGGACATCGCGCCGGAGACTACCCGTTGCCGGGCCCCTCCCCGCGGGTATCGTTCGGAGGATGGGCCAGGGCACGCTCCCCCGTCTCGCCGTCTCCCTCGCCGCGCTCGTCGCCGGAGGCGGCCTCGCCGCCTGCCAGGGCGGCGCCGCGGGAGGCCGCGACCTCTTCCACGGCGACCCCGATCCGGGCCGCCCGTACCAGTCGCCGGACGCGGTCTCGGGCGGCACCCGGGGGGGCGGCCGCCCCGCGGCCCCCGATCCCGTGGCGATGAAGGCGGAGGAGGACGCCGCGACGGCGAAGGCCCGCGCCGAGGCGGAGGCCGCCAAGGCCGCGCACGCCCGCGAGGCCGACGTGCTGTGGGCGAAGGCCGAGGCGGAACGCGACCCCGAGGACGCGGGCGACGACTACCGGAAGATCGCGACGGACCACAAGGACTCGCCGCGCGCCGAGGAGGCCCGCTGGCGCTCGGCCGTGAAGTACTTCGAGGCCGCCGAGTGGTCGCAGTGCCTCGCGGCCCTCGACGCCTACACCAAGGACTACCCCGTCAACCCGCACCTCGCCGACGCCGAGCGGATGACGTACGACGCGGCGCTCAAGCACTACGACGAGGCCCACTCGGGCCTCGGGAAGATCTTCAAGTCGGACCAGGCGGCCTTCGACGCCCTCGCGTCCATCGTCGACCGCTTCCCGCAGGGCCAGTACCCCGACGACGCGCTCCTCACCCTCGGCGAGCTCTACCGCCGCAAGGAGGACTACGCCGTCGCCGCGCTGCAGTACCGCAACCTGCTCATCCGCTACCCGGACAGCGAGTGGTCGTTCCAGGCCCGCCTGCGCCTCGGCGACGTCTACCTCGCGCGCGACCAGGGCGCGCCCTACCACGCCGGCTACGTCGACCTCGACCCGCGCGAGCCCACCAACCCCGCCGCGTCGGCCTCGCGGCCCGTGCGGTCGTGCGTCGAGGCCGCGCTCGCCGAGTACGAGACCTTCCTCGAGCGCATCGCCGCCGACCCCGCGCGCCGCGCGGAGTACGCGAGCGACGTGGCGTACGCGCAGGAGCGCGTCGCGGACTGCCGCCGCCGGATCGCCGAGAAGGACCGCGCCATCGCGGGCTTCTACGGCGCCCGCGGCCAGGCCACGGCCGCCGACGCGTACGAACGCTTCGCCGGCAACGTCGAGGGCGGCAAGACGTGGTCCTCCGGCCTGACCGCGCCGCCGACCCCGCGCGCCGTCGCGACGCCGCCCGCGACGACGCCGGCGGTCCCGCCCGCCGTCCCCGCGCCGCGGGTCGTGGCCCCGCCCGCGGCCCCGCCGCCGACGCCGGCCCCGCCGGTCGCGCCGCCGCCGGTCGCCCCCGCCGACGGTCGCCCCGCCGAAGCCGCCGGTGATCCTGCCCCCGCCCATGCCGCCGCCGCCCCCGCCGCCGCCGCCGCGGATCCTGCCGCCGGCCGTCACCGCGACGCCGGCGCCCCCGCCGACGCCGGGCGCGCTGCCGCCCCCGCGGCGGACCACCCGCGACGCGTCCGCCCCGGCGCCGTGACGCCCGTGGCCCCGACGACGGGAGCGACCGGTCGCGCGACGGGCCTCGCGGTCCCGCGCCCGGGCCGCGTCCCCCCCCGGCTCCGGGTCCGGTCCCGGAGCGTCGTCGCGGGCGCCTGCGTCGGGGCGGTCCTCGTCGTGTTCGGCGCGCTCGCCGGCTGCGGGTACTCGACCCGCCGCCTGGTCGAGCAGCCGGGCGTGGCGTCCATCGCGGTCGTGCAGTTCGACAACCAGACCTACCGGCGCGACCTCGAGCAGCGCCTCACGAAGACCGTCGCCGAGGAGGTCCGCGCGCGCACGCCCTGGCGGATGCTCTCGCCCTCGACGGCCGACGCGATCCTCACCGGCACGATCCGCAGCGCCACCTCCGACGTCCTCGCGGAGGACGACGACACCGCCCGCACCCCCATCGCGCGGCGCTGGCGCTTCACCGTGGAGTGCACGCTGACCCTGCGCCGCACCGGCGCCGTCCTGCGCGCCTACACCGTCGAGGCGCGGCAGGAGTACGCGCCCGGCCGCTACGGCGAGACCGACGACGGCTCGGCCACCGACACGGTCCTGCGCACGCTCGCGATCCGCATCGTCCAGGGCCTCGAGCGCCCGGTGGGCGACGACGACGCGGCGCCGCCCGACCGTCGGAAGCTCGCGCCGCGGACGGACGCGGCCCCGCGCGAGCTGCCGTTTCCCCTCGGGAAGTGACTGGCCCCCTCGGGAAGTGATCGGCCCCCGCGGGACGTGACGGGCCCGCTCCGGACGCGACCGCGACGACCGAGACGCGGCCCCCTCCCGGGACCGCGAGGCCCGGTGGCCCCCGGCCCCGCTCCGTGACCGCGGCCGCGGCCGGTCGGCCGCCGTCCGGTCGGGGGAGGCGGGTCGGGCCCATTCCCGGGGGGTAGACTCGGCGCCATGTCCGAGCAACGCCCCCACGACCCGGACGGCGCCCGCCCGCCGCGGGCCCGCCGCAACGTCCCGATGATGCTCCTGATCCTGGGGCTGGTCGTCTTCGGGCTCGTCCTCTTCCAGGTCAAGGCGCCCGACGTCGTCGACCTGACCTTCTACGAGCTCGACCAGCAGATCATGAACCCGCCGGGCGACCCGGCCACCCCGGGGTCGCGGGGCCCGAAGATCGTCGAGCGCCTCACGATCGTGGACGACACGTCGATCACCGGCGAGTACGTGCCCGAGTACAAGGCCTACCGCGGCTTCAAGGTGGGCGTGATCGGCACCGGCGAGCGCGGCTCGTCGGTCCTGACGGCGGAGAAGCGCGAGGCGTGGGCGAAGGAGCTCGGCCCGAAGAACGTCCGCGCCGAGCGCGGCGGCTCGATGGTCGGGTCGGTCCTCGCGAACCTGCTGCCGGTCCTCGTGATCGCGCTGCTGCTGTGGTTCATGCTCGTGCGCAACGCGCGGTCGGCGGGCGGCCCGGGCGGCGTCCTCAACTTCGGGCGCTCCCGCGCGCGCGTGTACGTGAAGGAGAAGGTCTCGACGACCTTCGACGACGTGGCGGGCGTGGAGGAGGCGAAGGCCGACGTCCGCGAGATCGTCGAGTTCCTGAAGAACCCGGGCAAGTTCACGAAGATCGGCGCGCGCATCCCGCGCGGCGTGCTCCTCGTGGGGTCGCCCGGCGTCGGCAAGACGCTGCTCGCGAAGGCCATCGCCGGCGAGGCCGGCGTGCCCTTCTTCTCGATCTCGGGCTCGGACTTCGTCGAGATGTTCGTCGGCGTCGGCGCCAGCCGCGTCCGCGACCTCTTCAAGCAGGCCCGCGAGAGCGCGCCCTGCATCATCTTCCTCGACGAGATCGACGCCGTCGGGCGCCGGCGCGGCACGGGCCTCGGCGGCGGCCACGACGAGCGCGAGCAGACGCTCAACCAGATCCTCGTCGAGATGGACGGCTTCGACACGGAGCAGGGGATCATCGTCCTGGCGGCCACGAACCGGCCGGACGTGCTCGACCCCGCGCTCCTGCGCCCCGGCCGCTTCGACCGCCAGGTCGTGATCGACCTCCCGGACGTGACGGGCCGCGAGGCCATCCTGCGCGTGCACGCCCGCAAGGTGCGGCTCGCGCCGGGCACCGACCTCTCCGTCGTCGCCCGCGCGACGCCGGGCTTCTCCGGCGCCGACCTCGAGGCCGTCGTGAACGAGGCCGCGCTGCTGGCCGTCCTCGACGCGCGCGACGCGGTCGAGCTGCGCCACTTCGAGGAGGCCCGCGACAAGATCCGCTACGGCCGCGAGCGCAAGAGCCGCGTGATCTCGCCCGAGGACCGCCGGCTGACGGCCTACCACGAGGCCGGCCACGCGCTGATGGTCGAGCTGCAGGAGGGCACCGACCCGCTGCACAAGGTCACGATCATCCCGCGCGGCATGGCCGGCGGCATGACGATGTGGCTGCCCGAGAAGGACGAGTACAGCATGGGGCGCAAGAAGCTCCTCTCGCGCCTGCGGACCGCGTTCGGCGGCCGCGCGGCCGAGGAGCTGGTGCTCGGCGACATCTCGACGGGCGCGTCGAACGACATCGAGCAGGCGACCGAGCTGGCCCGGCAGATGGTGACGAAGTGGGGCATGAGCGAGCGGCTCGGCCCCATCTCGCTGGCCGAGGGCGAGGAGCACCTGTTCCTCGGCCGCGAGGTCACGCGCACGGTCAACCACTCCGAGGCGACGGCGGTGCTGATCGACGAGGAGGTCAAGGCCCTCCTCGACGCGGCCTACGCCGACACGCGGGCCACGCTGTCGGCCCACCTCGACGGGCTCCACCGCGTCGCGCAGGCGCTCCTCGAGCACGAGACGCTCTCGGCCGACGAGGTCCGCCTCGCGCTCGAGGGCGGCGACCTCGCGGGTCACCGCGCCGCGGTGAAGGAGCGGGACGACCGCTCCCGCCGCGCCGGCGCCGCCGCGCCGAAGCCGGCCAACGACGTCGGCCCGGCCGCCCGGCCCGCGCCGGGCGAGCCCCAGGGCGGCTTCGCGTACTGACGGCGGCGCGGCCTTGCGTCCCCTCGTCGTCGGGATCGTCAACGTCACGCCGGACTCGTTCTCCGACGGCGGGCGCCACGACACCACCGAGGCCGCCGTCGCGCACGCGCTCGCGCTCGCGCGCGAGGGCGCCGACGTCCTCGACGTCGGGGGCGAGAGCACCCGGCCCGGGGCCGAGCCGGTGCCGGCCGACCTCGAGGCGGCGCGGGTCGTCCCGGTCGTCGCGGGGATCCGCCGGGCGGGGCTCGCGCTGCCGGTGTCGGTGGACACCCGGAAGGCGGCAGTGGCCGACGCGGCGCTCGCGGCGGGCGCGACCTGGGTCAACGACGTCACGGCCGGCACCGGCGACCCCGCCCTCCTCGCGACGGCGGCGCGGCACGGGGCCGGCGTGATGCTGATGCACATGCGCGGCGAGCCGCGCACGATGCAGGACGCCCCGCGGTACGACGACGTGACCGGCGAGGTCCTCGCCTACCTCGTGGGCCGCGCCCGGGCGGCCCTGGCGGCCGGGGTCCCCCCCGCCCGCGTGTGGATCGACCCGGGCCTCGGGTTCGGGAAGACGTTCGCGCACAACGAGACGCTGCTCCGGGACCTCCCCCGCCTCGTGGCCTCGGGGTTCCCGGTGCTCGTCGGCGCCTCCCGGAAGGGGTTCCTGGGCGCGATCACGGGCCGGCCGGTCGCGGGGCGGCTGGCCGCGTCGCTCGCGTGCGTCGCCCGGGCGGTCGAGGCCGGCGCCCGGGCCGTCCGCGTCCACGACGTGGCCGAGACGGTGGACGTCGTGAAGGTCCTGGCGCGGATCCGGCCGGCCGGCTGACGGGGCCGTTTCGCGGGAACCTCCCCCGCGGCCCGCGCGTCGATCCTGATGTCGGCGTGGCAGGGTCGCGCCGTGGCGGGTAGGATCCGCGCGCCCCATGCCCGAAGTCCGGTCGTACTTCCCGCAGACGATCTCCGGCTGGGCCGAGATCGTGCTCCTCGCGGCGGCGGTCTACGTCACGCTGCGGTTCCTGCGGAAGACGGTCGCGGGCGGCTTCTTCCGCGGGCCCGCCCTGTTCGGGTGGCTGGTGCTCCTCGGGTTCTCGGTCGCGTCGCGGGCCCTCGACCTCGGCGTCGTGGACTACCTGTTCGCGCGCGCGCTGCCGATCTTCCTGACCGGCCTCGTGATCCTGTTCCAGCCGGAGCTGCGCCACGGCGCGGCGCGGCTCGGCGAGTCGAACCTGTTCGGCGGGCTCTTCGGCCGCCGCCGCCGCGGGGCGGAGAAGGCGATCGAGATCCGCGCGGTGGACGAGGTGGTCGCGGCGGTGACGACGTTCGCCAAACGCCGCATCGGGGCCCTGATCGCCATCGAGCGCAACGTGGACCTGACGAACTACCTCGACACGGGCGTCCGCCTCGACGCCATGATCCGCGCCGAGCTGCTCGACACGATCTTCTCCACCGAGACCCTGCTCCACGACGGCGCGGCCATCGTCCGCAAGGACCGGCTCGCCGCGGCCGCGTGCCGCCTCCCGCTCACCGAGCGGACGGACCTGCCGTTCCGCTTCGGCACCCGTCACCGCGCGGCGCTCGGCCTCTCCGAGCAGTCCGACGCGGTCGTGGTGGTCGTCTCCGAGGAGACGGGCAGCATCCACGTGGCCGAACGCGGCGAGCTCACGCCGTACTCCGACCCGCAGTGGCTCTCGGCCTACCTCTCGGTCGTGATGGCCGAACGCACCGGCATCGCCCAGGGGGCCCCGTGAACGACGCCGCGCCGCCCCCCGAACCGACCGGCGCCGCGGGCCCGGAGCCCCGGCCGAGCGGAGGCCCGGCCCCCGCGACGTCGAACGGCGCGGACCCGCGCCCGTCGCCGTACGAGGCCCTGCGGCCCTCGGGCCGCGGCCCGGAGCCGGTCGTCGAGCGCGCGCCGGCCCAGGGGCTCCGCGCGCGGCTCCTCGCGGACGCGCCGCTCAAGCTCCTCGCGGTCCTCGTCGCCGTCCTGCTCTGGAACGCGGTGCGCGACCGCATCCTCGTCGAGGACCCCGCGTCGGTGGCGGTCCGGCTGGTGCCGCCGGACGCGACGGTCCGCGTCGAGCGCGGCAACGACCGCGGCCGCGTGACGCTGACGCTGAAGGGCACGCGCGCCGAGGTGGAGCGGGTGAAGGGCGAGCTCAGCCAGACCTCGGAGCCGGCGCGCTACGTCTTCTCGGTCCCCGCGGGCGTGAACAGCGGGCGCGTGGGCCCGATCAACCGCGGCGACCAGCTCCAGTTCCCGGTCGAGGGCGCGGCGAGCGTGGTGAAGAGCCTCGCCCCCGAGCTGGAGGCGACGTGGCACCGCATCGTCGCGGTGAAGCTGAAGGTCGGGACGCCGACGGTGCTGAAGTCCGCGAAGTACGCCAACGTCGAGTACGAGCCGCCGCAGTTCACCGACACCGAGGTGACCGTGACGGGGCCCGCGGCCCTCTTCGCCAGCGGGCTGCCCCTCGAGATCACGCCGGACCCGGTGGACCTCTCGGCGTGGCTCGACACCGACCCCGACCTGTACACGCCGTTCCCGTTCGAGGCCGGGTTCGACGAGTGGCGCCGGTCGGGCCCGCTGCGCGGGACCGACCTCGTCGAGATCCGGCCGGAGCGCGTGCGCGGGAGCGTGATGCTCCGGCCGCGCAAGAGCGAGCGCGTCGCGAACCGCGTGCGCGAGCTCTGGGACAGCGCCGACCTCGCGCGCGAGTGGGAGCTGACGATCCGCGCGTCCACCTCGTACGACCCCGCGTCGCGGCTCCTCACCGGCGAGCTGCGCGGCGACCCGCGCGCGCTCGAGTCGATGAAGAAGACCCCGGGCGAGTGGTCGTACGCGATCGCGGTGCCCGCGCCGAAGCCCGGCGAGCCGCCGGGCGAGAACGAGCAGGCAGAGGTCTTCCTGTGGTTCCGGACGCAGCCCACGCAGGCCGTCCGGCTCGCGTCGAAGATGACCGTCTACTACACGCTCAAGAAGCGGGGGGACTGAACGGCCGCGCGGCGGAGGCCTCGGCTCCGTCGCGAGCCCGCGGGGGCCGAGGCGGGGGCGGGCGGCGGAGGCGGGAGGGCCCGGAGACGGGTTCCGGACCCGACGCGGAGCCCGTTCGCCGGGCAGGCCTCGCCGCAGCCCGGCCGACGAGGGCGCGGCAGGAGCGCGGTTCAGCCCGAGCCGAGCAGGTCCCGCGCGGCGCGCTCGAGCCGGCCCGTGGCGGCCTCGACGGCCGCGGCGTCCTTGCCCTCGACCATGATCCGCAGGAGGGGCTCGGTCCCGCTGTAGCGCACGACGACGCGGCCCGTGCCCGCGAGCGTGCGCTCCTCGGCCCGGAGCGCGGCCTGGAACGCCGGGGCGCCTTCGAGCGGCACGCGCTCCGCCATCCGCACGTTGCGCAGCACCTGCGGGTAGCGGGCGACCTCGGCGCGGCAGCGCGACAGCGGCGCGCGCCGGCGGCGGGCGGCCTGCAGCGCCGCGACGCCCGCGACGACGCCGTCGCCGAGCAGCGCGCCGCCCCACGCGAGGAGCACGTGCCCGGACTGCTCGCCGCCGAGCGCCGCCCCCGTGGCCCGCATGCGGGCCGCGACGTGGCGGTCGCCGACCGGCACGCGGTCGAGCGCGATGCCCCGCGCCGCGAGGGCCTCCTCGAGGCCGAAGTTCGACATCACCGTCGCGACGACCCGGCGGCCCGGGAGCGCGCCCGCGGCGTCGAGGTCGGTCGCGAGGAGGTGCAGCACCGGGTCGCCGTCGAGCACCTCGCCGGTCTCGTCGCACAGGAGGACGCGGTCGCCGTCGCCGTCGAACGCGAGGCCGCCGTGGGCCGCGGCCGCGCGGACCGCCGCGCGCCAGGCGTCGGGGTGCTGCGTGCCGCAGCCGTCGTTGATCGCGCCCTCGGGGTCGGAGCCCACCGGCGTCTTCACGTCGGCGCCGAGCGCGGCGAGGATCCGCGACGCGGTCCGCGTCGTCGCGCCGTTCGCGCAGTCCACGACGAGCCGCAGGCCCTTCAGCGGCCCGCCCGCCGAGACGCGCACCACCGCGGCGGCCACGTAGCGGTCGACGGCGTCGGGCCGCGCGCGCACCTGCGCCGGCGCGCCCGTCGGCGGCGCCGCCGCGATCCGCGCCTCGAGGTCGGCCTCGTCCTCGGGCGACGTCTTGAGGCCTCCGGGCAGCAGCACCTTGATGCCGTTGTCCTCGGGCGGGTTGTGGCTCGCGGTGATGGCCACGCCGAGGTCGGCGCCGCCGGCGACCGTGAACCACGCGACGGCGGGCGTCGGCAGCACGCCGCCGTCCTCGACGGCCACGCCCTCCGCCGCCATCCCCTCCGCCAGCGCGGCGAGGATCGCCGGCCCGCTCGGCCGCGGGTCGCGGCCGACGAACACCCGGGGCGCGGGCCGGAGCCTCGCCTTCGCGTAGGCGGCGATGGCGCGCCCGATGCGGCGGACGTTCCCCGGCGTCAGCCGGCCTTCGCCCGCGACGTCGCGGATCCCGTCGGTCCCGAAGAAGGAGTCGGCCACGTCGCCTCGTTGAGACGGGGCCCGCGACACGCGAGGCCCGGCCGGTAGCATCGGCCGTCCGGACCCGGAACGCGAGGGGCCGCGGGGGTCTTCGGCCGCCGGGCGCCCACGCCCGTGTATTCTGCAAGCGTTCCGGCGGAATCTCGGGACTGGGGGAGCCCGACCGTAGGGTGGTGTTTCATGATCCTGCTCGCGCTCGCGACCGCCGGCCCGTTCCCGACCGTCGGGGTGTCGCTCCGTGACGGACGCGTCGTCACGGCCGCGCTCGCGACCGGCGCCGACCGGGGCCGCGGCGTCGCGCCGGCCGTCGCCGGGCTGCTCGCGGCGCACGGGTTGACCCCCGCCGACCTCGAGGGGATCGCCGTCGAGGTCGGGCCCGGCTCGTTCACGGGGACCCGCGTGGGCGTCGCGACCGCGAAGGGCCTCTCGGTCGGCCGCGGCACCCCCCTCGTCGGCGTCGGGAGCCTCGAGGCGCTCGCGCTGGTCGCCGGCACCGCCCGGCTCCCGCTCCTCACGCTCCGGGACGCGCGGAACGGCGAGGCCTACTACGCGCTCTGGCACGCCCCCGCCGCGGCGGCGGACGGCACGCCGTTGGCCGAGACGCCCCTCCCCCAGCGCATCGCGCGTCCCGCCCGCGGGACCGCCGAGGCGATCCGCGGCGTGCTCGCCGAGCGCGGGATCGCGAAGGCGGTCCTCGTCGGCGAGGACGCCGAACGGCTCGCCGTGACGCTCCCGCTGACCGGCGTCGTCGCGGGCGTCCGGACGGACCCGCCGGGCCCGGAGGCGCTGGTGCGGCTCGCGTGGCGGCGCTTCGCCGCGGGCACGGTGGACGACGCCGACACGCTCGCGCCGATGTACCTGCAGCCCTCGACCGCCGAGGCGCGCCTGCGGGGGGAACGGGCCCCGTGAACCCGGTCCCGCCGCCGCCCCCGCCGGACGACGCCGCCCCGGAGCCCGCCCCCGCGGCCGCCGCCCCGGCGCCGTCCCCGGGGAACGCGCTCAAGCCCGGGACGTCCCCACCCGACCCTCGGAGTGGACGTCAACGCGAGGACCGCTCGCCCGTGCTGCACGCGAGGACCTGGGCCGAGATCGACCTGTCGGCGCTCGAGCGCAACCTCGCCCGCGTGCGGGAGCGCGCCGGCGGCTCCGACGTCATGCTCGTGGTCAAGGCCGACGCGTACGGCCACGGCGCGGTCCCGGTCTCCTGGCACCTGCTCGGCCAGGGCGTGACCTCCCTCGGCGTGGGCGACTCGCAGGAGGCGCTCGAGCTGCGCCGCGCGGGCATCACCGCGCCGATCCTGATCCTCGGCGCCATCGTGCGCGGCGAGATGGAGCAGGTGATCCGCGGCGGGATCTCCGTCACGATCCACACCGCCCACCGCGCCCGCGCCCTCGCGCGGGCCGCCGAGAAGATGGGCGCCCGCGTGAAGGTGCACCTGAAGGTGGACACCGGCATGGGCCGCCTCGGCTGCGCGCCCGAGCGCGCGCCCGCGCTCGCGCGCGAGATCCAGCGGACGCCGTCCCTCGAGCTCGAGGGGATCGCGACCCACCTCGCGCACGCGACCCCCGAGGGCCGCAAGGACACCGAGCGCCAGCTCGCGCGCTTCCGCCGCGTCCTCGACGTGCTCGGCATGGAGGGCATCTCGCCCCGCTGGAAGCACGCGCTCGCGAGCGGCGGCCTCGGCGCCGCCGCGCCCGGCGAGTTCAACCTCGTGCGCCCCGGCCTCGCGGTGTACGGCCTCGCGCCGCACGCGGACGCGGACGGGTACGAGCCCGCGCTCACGTGGAAGACGCAGGTCGTCTACCTGCGCGACCACCGCAAGGGCGCGAAGATCGGCTACGGCGGGACGCACACGACGACGGGCCGCGCGCGCATCGCGACGCTCCCCGTCGGCTACAACGACGGGTACCGCTGGGGCCTCTCCGGCAAGGCGCACGTGCTCGTCCGCGGGCGCCGCGCCCCCGTCGTGGGCCGCGTCTCGATGGACTACATCATGGTGGACGTGACCGGGATCCCGGGCGTCGAGGTGGACGACGAGGTCACGCTCGTCGGCCGCGACGGCGACGAGCGCGTCTCGGTGCACGACCTCGCGTCGTGGTGCGGGACGATCCCGTACGAGATCCTGTGCGGCATCGGCCGCCGCGTCGCGCGCACCTACCGGCAGGGCCCCGCGGTCGCGACCCCCGAGCCGGGGGCCTCCGAGGACGCCGCGCGGCGCGTCTGACGCCGACCGGGCCTCGCCGTCCCCCCGGGTCGGCCCTCGACCCGGCACGCGCCCCGCGCGCCCGTAGCATCGTCCCGTGTTCTCCCGCTGGCTCCGCCCCGTCCTCCTCGCCGCCCTCGTGGCCGGCCTGTACTTCTTCCAGCGGACGGTCCTGCGGCCGGAGCCCGCGCGCCTCGAGGCCTTCGCCGAGGCCGCGCTCACCGACATCTTCGGCCCCCACCTGACGCACGGCCGGGTCGTGGCGCACCCCCTCGACGGGGTCCGCATCGAGCGGCTCCGCGTGCAGGGGCCGGACGACCCGGCGCCGACCCTCGAGGCCGAGGCGGTCGAGCTGCGCCACGACCCGCTCGCCATCACCGCGGGCGTGCTGCGGCTGAAGTCGGTGGTGCTCGTGCGCCCGGTGATCTCGACCCACGAGACCGCCGACGGCGAGCTCGAGCTCGACTTCCCGTTCGAGCCGCCGACCGAGCACGGCGCGCGGCCCGCGCCGCCGCCCACGCTCGTCGTGACGGACGGCACGTTCCGCCTGCGGGCCCACGCCGCGAGCGCGAAGTTCCGCTCGGGGTACGTCCTCACCCTCGGCGCGTTCCACGCGAAGGCCACGCCGGGCCCGGACGGCACCGTCCGCGTCGAGGGCGGGTTCCTGCCGCAGGGCCTCGGGATGGCCCGCGACGAGGAGATCACGTTCCAGGGCACGGCGAACCTCGAGCGGGACCAGTTCGACGTGCTCGCGCTCTGGGACCGCCTGCTCCTGACGCCGGAGGTCCGGGCGGTGCTCGCGCCGGAGCTCCTGGCGCGCGTGGAGGGGCAGCGGCTCGCGGAGGGGCCCCACAAGCTCGCCGTCCGCGTCACGCGCGACCCGGACGTCGAGGCCGGCCGCGTCCGCGTGTTCCCGCGGTTCGAGGGCACGGTGCGCCTCGACATCGGCGCGGTGCCGGGCGCCGAGACCATCGACGCGCGCACCCGCGAGCAGATCAACGAGCTGTTCGGGAAGATCGACCTCTCGCTCGAGCTCTCGGGCAACCGCATCGACATCCGCCGGCTCTCGACGTCGCTCGCCGGCGCGGAGGTGCGCGCGCAGGGCCGCGTCGAGGACGGCGGCGAGCTCGTCGACCTCGACCTGCGCATCGAGGGCCTCCGGCTCGACGACCCGGCGCTGCTCGCGGCGCTCGGGCCCGTGGGCGACGAGATCCGCGAGGAGTTCTCCGCCGCGGGGCGGGCCGACGTCCTCGTGACGCTGCGCAAGGACCACGGCGGCCCGTTCCGGTACGAGGCCGTCGTCGACCTGATCGACGCGACGTTCGTCTACCTCGGCAAGCCGATGAAGGGCGAGCGCACGCCGTCGGGCCGGCCCATGCGCGACGGCTTCCCGTACGCGGCGGAGCACTGCTTCGGCCGCGTGACCGTGACGCCGGGCGAGGTGCGGTTCGACGCGATCGAGGGCCGGCACCGCGGCGCGCGGATCCGCGTGCGCGGCGCCGACGAGCGGTCGCGGACCGGCGGGCCGACGGGGTTCGTCCGCTGGGGCGACGGCGACACCGAGGTGGCGCTGACCATCGAGGCCACGCAGATCCCGGTCGACGCCGACCTCGAGGCCGCCGTCGAGGGCAGCACGTTCGCGGGCTTCCTCGACAAGTTCCGGCCCATCGGGACCGTGGACCGGCTCGTGGTCGACGTGCTGAAGACCGCGCACGCGGACCGGGCCGCGGCCGTCGAGCTCGACGTCGACCTCGTCGACGAGCGCTTCCGGTACGCGCCGTTCCCGCTCGAGCTCAGGCAGCTCGACGCGCGCGTGTCGCTCGTGCGGCCGCGGCTCGCGGACGGCACGGGCCGCGGCCGTCGTTTCGACGTCCGCGCGAAGGGGCGCGCGGCGGGGGCCGACGTGACCGTGGACGCCGTCATCGACGAGCACGCGCACCGCGGCCGCGTCCGCGTCGGCGCGCGCGGCGCGCGCATCGAGGGCGACCTCGAGGCGGCGGTGAAGGCGAGCGAGGCGGGCAAGGGCGCGCTCGGCGACACGTGGGCCTTCCTCCGCCCGCGCGGGACCGTCGACGTCGTCGCCGACCTGCCGGCGGGCGACGACCCCGGGCCCTCGCGGTGGGACGTGACGCTGCGCGACGCCGCGATCCGCCTGGGCGGCGACACGGCCGACACGGGCCTCGACGTCGCCGGCCTCACGGGCGGGATGCGCGTCGTCGGCGGGGACGCCGAGCTCCTCGCGCTGCGCGGGCACGTCGGCCGCGCCCCCATCACGATCGCCGGCACGATCGCGGCCGGCGCCAAGGGGCGCTGGGACCTGCGCGTGGACACGCAGCACATCGCGGTCACGCGGGGCCTGCTCACCGCGATCCAGCGCGCGTCGCCGTGCGACCCGATCTTCCCCGAGGGCGTCACCATCGCGCCCACGGGCCACCTCGACCTGGCGCTGCGGCTGCGCCGCGACCCGGCGAGCCCGGACTGCGAGCTCACCGCCGCGGTGACCGTGCGCAACGCCGAGCTCGAGGCGCGCGTCGGCGACCTCCGCGTCGCCGTGCGCGGCGGCTTCTCCGTGGACGGCGACGACGTGCGGATGGAGGACCTCTCGCTCGAGGGCTCCGGCCTCCGCCTCTCGATCCCCAAGGGCCGGTACGGCCCGGCCGGCATCGAGGGCCGCCTGTCGGCGCGGATGACCGACCTCGCCGTGACCCCCGAGCTCCTCGGCCTGCTGCCCGCGTCGCTCCGCGCGACCTTCGCCGACGCGACCCGCGACCGCCTGCTGCAGGCCCCGAGCCTCGAGGTGGACGTGGACGAGCGCGGCGGCCTCACGGTCCGCGGCGCGCTCGGCCTCACCGCGCGCCCGAAGGCGCCGCCGGGCGGCGCGCCCCGCGGCCTCGTCGAGCTCTCGCCGATCGTCGTCACGGCCGCGGACGCGCGCGGGGGCCGCGAGGTGAGGGGCCGCCTCCTCCTCCGCGGCCTCGACCTCGACGTCGGCACGCGCCTCGAGGAGACGTCGGGCGTCGTGGAGATCGAGCGCCTCGTCCTCGGCGACGCGGCGTCCGCGACGGGCACGCTGCGCCTCGACCACGCGCGCGTCGCGGGCCTCGCGTTGACGGGGGTCGTCGTCCCGGTCCGCTACGCCGACGGCATCCTCACGGCGGCGCCGTTCGAGGCGGGCTTCTACGGCGGCCGCCTCACGGGCCACGTGGCGGTGCACACGCGCGCGCCCGTCGCCTTCGAGGGCGTCCTCGACGCCGCGGGCGTGTCGCTCGACGCGCTCCGGGGCGACATCGCCCCGACGCTCGAGGTCTCCGGCACCGTCGCCGCCCACGTCGACTTCGAGAGCCCGACGGGCGAGTTCGACGACCTGCTCGCCCGCGGCACGGTGCAGGTGTGCGACGCCGACCTCGGCGAGCTGCCGCCGGTCGCGAGCCTCCCCGCGCTCCTCGGGAGCCTGTTCCCCGACACGCGCAAGCCGCGCTTCACGCGCGCCGACCTCGCGTTCCGGATCGACCACGAGCGGCTCCTCGCCGACCGGCTCGTGCTCGCGGGCCCGCTCTTCGAGATGGAGGGCCAGGGCGTCTACGACTTCGCGGGCACCCTCGACCTCACGCTGGCCCCGCAGTTCCTGAAGAGCCTGCTGCTCCCCGGCGCCCTGCAGCTGCCGGGGCTCGGCGACGTGCTGGGCGTGTTCCGCGAGGACCCGCTGTACGTCGTCCGGATCCGGGGCCCGGTCGCGACCGCCAAGCCCGTGCTCGACCCGTTCCCCTTCCTCGGGCCGCGCCACCCCGCGCCGGAGCCGGTCCCCGTCCCGTTCTCGGCGACGACCTCGCGCCGCATCCCGCGCTGGTTCCGCTGACCCCGCGAGCGGCCCCGCCCTTGGCCCGCGCCGCGCGCCCGGGCACCATGGGCGCGTGAGCGCACCCGCCCCCCACCACGTCGCCGTCCTCGCGGGCGGCAAGGGCACGCGGTTCTGGCCCGTCGGCCGGGCCTCGCGTCCGAAGCAGGTCCTCCCGCTCGACGGCGACGACCCGCGGCCGCTCGTCCGCGCGACGTACGACCGCGCGGTCCCGCTGTGCGACGCCGACGGCCCGTGGGTCGTCGCGAGCAAGGCCCTCGGCCCGACGCTCGCGCGCCTGCTGCCCGCGCGCGCGCGGCGCCGCTTCCTGCTCGAGCCGCAGCCCCGGAACACCGCGGCCGCCCTCGCCTGGACGGCCATCGAGGTCGCGCGCGCGGGCGCGCGCGGCGCCGTCGCGGTGGTCCCGAGCGACCACCACGTCGCGCCCGAGGGCGCGTGGCGGCTCGCGGTGCGCGGCATGCTCGACCGCGCCGCGGCGACGGGCCGCATCCTCACCCTCGGCCTCCGCCCGACGTTCCCCGCGACGGGCTACGGCTACCTCGAGGTCGGCGAGGCGCGCGCCGAGGCCGCGGGCGGCGAGGTGTACGCCGTCACGCGGTTCGTCGAGAAGCCGCCGCGGCCCGCCGCGAACCGCTACGTCAAGAGCGGCCGGTTCCTGTGGAACCTCGGGACCTTCGCGTTCCGCCCGGACGCCTTCCTGGCCGCCATGGACGTCGCGTTCCCGGAGGGCGCGGCCGCGTTCGCCCCGGTGCGCGCGTCGGCGCGCCCGTCGCCGGCGAAGGTGGCGGCGGCCTACCGCGCGGTCCCGTCGATCTCCGTGGACTACGCCGTCATGGAGAAGGCGAAGGACCTCGAGGTCCTCGCGGCCTCCTTCGACTGGGACGACCTCGGCTCGTGGGACGCCGTCGCGCGCCACGCGACGCCGGACGCCGCGGGCAACGTCGCCCCCGCGGGCACCGTCGCGGTGGACGCCACCGACTGCTTCGTGCGCACGGAGGACGGGACCACCGTCGCCCTCCTCGGGGTCACCGACCTCGTCGTGGTGCGGACGAAGGACGCGTTGCTCGTCGCGCGCCGCGGCCGCGGCGAGGACGTGCGCAGGATCCACGACGAGCTGCTGCGCCGCGGGAGCGACGGCCTCGTCTCGTGAGCGGGGCGCGCCCGTGATCGGCCGCGTCGCCGCGGTGGACTACGGCCGCCGGCGCGTGGGCCTCGCGGTCTGCGACCCCCTCGGCATCACCGTGCGCGGGCTGCCGACCTTCGTCCGCGCGGACGGCGCCGACGCCGTCGCCGGCGTGGCGGCGGTGCTGCGCGAGGCCCGGGCGACCCGCCTGGTCGTCGGCCTCCCGCTCCACGCCGACGGACGGCCCTCCGAGATGTCCGCGGAGGCGCGCGCGTTCGGCGACGCGCTCGGGCGCGCCCTCGGCGTGCCCGTCGCGTACGTCGACGAGGGCCTCTCGTCGTGGGCCGCCGAGGACGACCTCCGCGCCGGCGGCGGCTCCCTCGAGAAGGCGCGCAAGGGCGGCCTCGTGGACCAGCGCGTCGCCATGGGCCTGCTGCGGACGTGGCTCGACGACCTCGACCGCCGCCCCCCGCCGGGCCTCGCGTCGGCGGACGACGAGCCCCTCCCCCCGGACGACGCGCCGGACGGCGCCGACGGCGGCGACCGCGCCCCCGACGACGATCGGCCGGGGGACTGACCCCCGGGCCCCGGGACCCGAGGCCCGGCGCGCGGCGCGGTCGGGACGGGGTCGCGCGCGCCGGGGGGGCTGTCCGGATATGGGCGACAGGGGCGGGCCGCGGTCGTACCCTCCCCCGTTCAACTTCACAGTTTCAAGCCGATGACCGCGGTGCTTGTCGTGCTCGTCGCACGACTCGCCCGCCGGTGGCAGGAGGTGGGCACATGCCCCTCGATCCGAAGAAGAAGACGGAAGTGATCCAGGCGGCCCGCGTTCACGAGAACGACACGGGCTCCTCCCAGGTGCAGATCGCGGTCCTCACGGAGCGCATCCGGCACCTCACGGAGCACCTCAAGGGTGCGCCGAAGGACTTTCACACCCGTCGTGGGCTCTTGAAGATGGTCGGCAAGCGCTCCGCGCTGCTGCGCTATCTCGCCCGTACGGACGCCTCCGGCTACCAGGCGCTGATCACCCGTCTCGGCATCCGTAGGTAGGAGGTTCCGTGGCCGTTCAACAGGTCGCCCTCGACGTCGGGGGCAAGTCACTCATCATCGAGACCGGGCGTCTGGCGCTGCTCGCGGCGGGCGCCGCGACGGTCCGCCTCGGCGACACGATCGTCCTCTCCGGCGCCAGCACCGGCACGCCGCGCGAGGGCACCGACTTCTTCCCGCTGACGATCGACTATCGCGAGAAGACGTACGCGTCCGGCAAGATCCCGGGCGGCTTCATGAAGCGCGAGGGCCCGCCGAGCCAGCGCGAGATCCTCACGATGCGCATGGCGGACCGGCCGATCCGTCCGCTGTGGCCCGAGGGCTTCAAGGACGACGTGCAGGTGCAGACGTTCGTGGTCTCGTACGACCAGACGAACGACCCCGACGTCCTGTCGGTGATCGCGGCGAGCGCCGCGCTCTCGCTGTCGGCGATGCCGTTCCTCGGCCCCCTGGGCGCGGTCCGCATCGGCATGAAGGGCGACGAGTTCGTCGCCTTCCCCGACGTCGAGACGATGAAGCACAGCCCGCTCGACCTCGTCGTGGCCGGCACGAAGGCCGCCGTGACGATGGTCGAGGCCGGCGCCAACGAGCTGTCCGAGGAGGTCATGCTCGAGGCGATCTTCTTCGGCCACGCCGTGATCGGGCGCATCTGCGACGCGATCAGCGAGCTGCGCGAGAAGACCGGCTGGAAGGCCGTCCCGTTCGTCGAGAAGCCCGTCAACCCGGCGGCGATCGCCGCGGTGACCGCGGGCTTCGAGGCGCCGCTGCGCGAGGCCCTGCACAAGCCGACCAAGCTCGCCCGCCAGGCGGCCGTCAAGGCCGTCGGCAAGACGATCAAGGCCGCGCTCGTGGACACCGAGAACAAGGTGCCCGTCGCGGGCAAGTTCACGGCCGCCGACGTCGGCGCCGCGACGCACGAGGTCGAGCGGATCCTCATCCGCCAGGCCGCGCTCGCGGACAAGCGCGTGGACGGCCGCAAGGCCACGGACATCCGCCCGATCACGATCGAGGTCGGCGTCCTCCCCCGCGCGCACGGCTCGGCGCTCTTCACGCGCGGCGAGACGCAGGCCCTCGTGGCCGCGACGCTCGGCACCGCGGACGACGAGAAGATCGTCGACGGCCTCAACACCGTCGAGGCGCGCCGCAAGTACTACCTGCACTACAACTTCCCGCCGATGTCGGTCGGCGAGACCCGCCCCATCCGCGGCCCCAGCCGCCGCGAGATCGGGCACGGCGCCCTGGCCGAGCGCGCGCTCGCCGCGGTGCTCCCCGACGACTCGTCGTTCCCGTACACGCTGCGGATCGTGTCCGACATCCTGATGTCGAACGGTTCGTCGTCGATGGCCACGGTGTGCGGCGGGACGCTCGCGCTGATGGACGCCGGCGTGAAGATCCGCCAGCCCGTCGCGGGCGTCGCCATGGGCCTCGTCGAGGAGGGCGGCAAGGTCGCCATCCTCTCCGACATCCTCGGCGACGAGGACCACGCGGGCGACATGGACTTCAAGGTCGCCGGCACGCAGTTCGGCATCACCGCCCTGCAGATGGACATCAAGACGACGGGCCTCCCCCGTCCCCTGATGCAGCAGGCGCTCGCGCAGGCGCGCGAGGGCCGCATCCACGTGCTCAAGGTGATGCTGGCCTCGATGCCGCGGCCCCGCGACGAGTACAGCCCGTACGCGCCGCGCGTCGAGACGGTCAACATCCGCCCCGACAAGATCGGCATGCTCATCGGCCCCGGCGGCAAGAACATCCGCCGCATCCAGGAGGAGACGGGCGCGAAGATCGAGGTGGACGACGCGGGCGTCGTCCGCATCTACGCCGCCGACGGCGAGTCGCTCGCCCGGGCGCGCGAGCAGGTCGAGATGATCTCGGTCGAGGCCGAGCTCGGGAAGATCTACAACGGCAAGGTCGTGTCGGTGAAGGACTTCGGCGCCTTCATCGAGCTGCAGCCGGGCCTCGAGGGGATGTGCCACATCTCCGAGCTGGCCGACGGCTACGTGGGCCGCGTCACCGACGTCCTCAACATGGGCGACATGACGCTGGTCAAGGTGATCCGGATCGACGAGCAGGGCCGCGTGAAGCTCTCGCGCAAGGCCGCGCTCATCGAGAAGGGTCTCTCCGCGGCGCCGCCGGTGTCGGCCGAGGCCGACGGCCCGCCCGAGGGCGGCGGCGACGGCTTCCGGGACGGCGGCGAGGGCGGCGGTGATCGTCCGATGGGCGACGACCGCGGGCCGCGCCGCGACGGCGGCGGGTACGGCGGCGGCGGTGGCCGCGGCGGTCGTGGCGGCGGCGGCGGCGGTGGCCGCGGCGGCCGTGGCGGCGGCGGGGGGCGGCGGCTACGGCCGGCGCTGATCCTCGAGTCCCTTTCCCTCCACACGCGGGGCCCCGTCGGCGACGACGGGGCCCCGCGTTCCTTTTCGGGCCGGCGTCGCCCGTCGGGCGCGCGGGGTCCGGCCGGCGCGCGCGCCGCGCGCCCGCGGCCGAGCGGGCCTCGCGTCCCCACGGGGCGACCGGACCCCGGGCGAAGGGGCCCCGCGGGCCGAGCGCGGAGCACTGCCGCGCGGCGGGCCCCGCCCCGCGCCGGCGTCAGCGCGACGTCGGCGGGACCGCGGCGACGGCGCGGCGGCGTGCCTCGAGCCGAGCGGCCTCGCCGGGCGGGACGACGGGCACCGGGTCGCGTCCGGCCTGCAGGATCCGCACGCGGACCATCACGTGGACGTCCGTGACGTCGCGCTCCGTCGTGTGGGCCGAGAGGACGGTGTCGAGCGCGGGGAGGTGGTCGAGCGCCGGGTAGCCGCGGCGGTCGCGGACGAGCCGCCGTCCCTCGAACGCCGCGACGACCACGGTCTCGCCGTCGGCGACGCGGACGGTGGTCGTCGCCTCGCGGACCCCGAGGACCGGGTACGACGCGGGCCCCGTCGGCGAGGTCGCCTCCTCGAGCCGGCGGACCCACGGGTGGAGGCGGAGCCGGACGGCGTCGCGTCCGACCTCCTCGACCGTGACCTCGAGCGAGACCCCGGCGCGCTCGTCGACGCGCTGCTGCTGCACGACCGCCCCGTTCTGGAAGAACAGGCTCGCCGGGAGCGACAGCGTCGAGGAGACCGTGGCCGGGACGCCCTCGGTGCAGACGAGGCACGGCCGCGCGAGGACGTCGGCCTCGCCGTCGTGGGCGAGGCCGCGGAGCACGGCGTCGAGGGTGCCCGACAGGCCGTCGGAGAGGTCGGTGCCGCCGCCGCGCACGTCCACGCCCTGGAAGGGCAGCCCCCCCACGAGCTCGCTGCGGAGCCACGCGGAGGGCTCGAAGTCGGCGCGGAACGCGCGGAAGAACGTGTCGGGACCGTCCGGCCCGCGGTCGAACCAGAGATGGCCGCCGTGGTCGTTGCGGCAGCGCGCGAGCGTCTCGACGAGCGAGACCTCGACGAGCACCTGCGGCGTGGGCACGTCGAGGTAGCCGAACGCGTCGGCCGCGATCGGGAAGTGGTCCTCCGCGCCGCTGACGAGGATGCGCCCGCGGCTGCCGTCGAGCGCGAGCGCCAGGGGCGCCAACCCGAAGGCCTGCGCGTCGGCGAGCAGGAGGCCCGCCGGGACGAACCGCGGCCGGTAGAGCGCGCGCGCCGTGCCGTCGCCGTCCCGCCACGTGGCCTCGAAGGCCCGCGGCCGCTCGCCGGCGACGTCGGGGCCCGCGGACGCGCCGGTCCGCGCGCGCCCGCCCGCGAGCAGGCCCGCCGCGAGGACGAGCGCCGCGAGGACGCGAGGGACGCGGCGCCGCGCGGCGCGCCGCGGGGAGGCCGGCCGGTTCCGCACGACGACCGCGGTCAGGCCGGCAGCTTCTTGATCGCGGCGTCCGTCGCCTCGGGGATCGCGGGGGTCTCCGCGCTCGAGGGCACGACGCTGCCGACGCCGGCGACGAGGTCGTATCCGCCCTCGGACGCGACGCTGCGCACCGCCGCCGCGAACTTGTCCGACGCCTTGCGCATCAGGAAGTGGTAGCGGACGTCGCGGTCCGTCAGGTTCTTCTCGAGGATCTCGACGTACTCGGGGATCGCGCGGTAGACGCGGTCGCAGTTCACGAGGACCGGCTTGCGGAACAGGCGCGGGTTGCCGAGGTAGACGCCGCTCGGGTCGACGACGCGGTAGTCGGCCTTGTCGTCGGCGGCCGCGGGCGTCGCCGCGACGGCCAGGAGGACGGCGAGCAGGGCGCCGCCGAGCGTTAGGCGGAGCGCGAGGCGCCGCGACAGGGTGGCCGGCGGCGTGCCGGGGGCAGCCAGGGTGGAACTGCCAGCCGCCGCCGGGACGTTCATCGTGCGCATCGCCGGAACCCTCCGAGCCCCCCCGCCAGGGACTCGAGCCACCTAGAGGAAATCCCGTGCCGAACGCGGCGAGGGTCCTCGAGCAGGCGCCCCTGCGGGGGATCGGCTGGCCGAAGTCGCGTCTGCAGGCCCGAAACGGGGCGCTTTCGGCCTCCACCGGGGGTTCGATTGCGCCGACCCGGGGGGCAGCAATTCCGCCACAATTCGCCGTGCGCCATTCCGCCGCCAGCCCGTTCCCTAGGACAGGACAGGAGTTGCGCACGCACCGGGGGGCGCCCGCTCCGCGGCGGAAACCGGGTCCTCGGCGGGAACCGGGCCGCCGCCCCCCCCACGCCGCGCCACGCCCGGACGACGGCCCCTGGAAACGAAACGGGGGCGGGCTTTCGCCCGCCCCCTGATCGGCGGCGTTCGCCGGTCAGCCACGCACTGGCCCGTCCGACCCGTTCCCGTTGGAGCCAAGGCGCGCCACCCGGACCCCGCCAGCCGTGAACAGGGCCAGCGAGACCCACGAACCCGTCGCGGCCACCGCAGGTCGGACCACCCGACCCATCAGCGACAAGGGGATCATAGACGCACTAACTAGTTAGTCAACACTTTTCTTTTTGGTGACCGTGCGACAATGGGGGGCGTGCCCCGCCCCGCCTCCCCCGACGACTTCGCCAGCGAGCTCAAGCGCGGCCGGATCGCCGCCGGCCTGTCCCAGGCCGAGCTCGGCGCCCGCGCGGGGCTGACCGGGTCGTACGTCTGCATGCTCGAGCTCCGCCGCAAGCCCGCGCCGGCGCCGGACGTCGTCGAGAAGCTCGCCGCCGCGCTCGGCCTCGACGCCGCGCGGCTGCAGGAACGCGCGGCGCTCGAACGGACGCCCGAGCCGGTCCGCCAGCGGATCGTGCGCCTCGCCAAGGACCGCCTGCGCACGCGCCGCAACCGCGACCGCCTCCTGTCCACGACGATCTTCCACATCGCGAAGCGGCCCGGGTTCATGTCGGAGGACGTGGCGACGGCCATGGGCCTGCCCGCGGACTACCGCTCGCTGTTCGGGCGGCTCGCCGAGCGCGTGCGCCGCGCCCCCACCGAGAGCGACGCGGAGCGCGAGAGCCGCGACGTGCTGCGCGACGTGCCCGCGCGCGAGCGCGAGGCGCTCGTGCAGGCGCTGCCGCGCCTGCTCGGCGCCGCGGCCGCCGCGATGCCGCAGCGCGCGCCCGACGCGGCGCCGCCCGCCCCGCCGACCGAGGCCGACGAGCCCGAGGAACGGCGCCCGTGGCGGCGCGTGCCCGTGCTCGCCTCCGTGCCGCCGCCGGGCGTCGCCGCGACGGACGTCGAGGCGATCGACGTGTTCCACGTGGACCGTCGGCTGTGGCGCGTGGGCGCGTTCGTCCTCGTGGCCGACGACGACGACGCGTGGCCGCGCGTCGAGCGCGGCGACTGGCTCCTCGTCGACGCGCGCGCGGTCCCGGCCGACGGCGACCTCGTCGTCGTCCGCCACGACGGGCGGGCGCGGGTCCGCGTGCTGAAGCGCCTCGCGGGCGAGGTGCGGCTCGACGCGCCGCGCGCCGACGCGCCCCCGCTGCGGCTCCCGGAGTCGCGGCTCTCGCTCGCGGGCATCGTGCGGTGGGTGTTCCGGCCGCTCGAGGCGCCCCCGCCGCCCCGACGTCGCTCGCGCGACGACGCCGACGACGCCCCGGCCGGCGCCTGACCACGGGGCCGCGCGGGCGGCGACGGCCCGTCCTGGCGGCGTGGCTGCGCGGGACGCGCGCTCCGGCCGTTCAGCGCGTCGCGTCGAGCCAGGCCAGCCAGTCCGTCGCCTGCTTGCGGCCCGCGGCGTCGTCGGGGAACGCGAGCGCGAGGAACGTCGTCAGGTGCTCGCGCGCCTTCGCGGGGTCGCGCAGCGCCGCCGGCGTGGCGGGGTCGGCGAGGAGCGTGCCCAGCGCGAGGTGGGCCTCCACGAGCTTCGGGTCGATCCGCAGCGCGCGTTCGTACGCCGCCCGTTCCGCGGCGCGGTCGCCGCCCGACTCGCGCGCGAGCAGCGCGAGGTTGTAGAGCGTGGAGGCGTCCGACGGCGCGAGGTCCGACGCCCGGCGGAACGCGAGCGCGGCGCCCGCGCGGTCGCCCCGCGCGCCGAGGACGACGCCGAGGTTGTGCCACGCGCGGTGGAACGTCGGCTCCTCCTTCAGCACCTGCCGGAACGCGGCCTCCGCCGACGCGTAGTCGCCGCGGTGGACGTGCACGACGCCCATGTTGTTGCGCAGCGTCGCGTCGTCGCCTCGCAGCTCCAGCGCGGCCTCGAGGTGGTTCAGGGCCTCGCGCGCCTCGCCGAGCTGGTCCTCCGCGACCGCGAGGTCGTTGAGCGCCCCGGCGTCCTCCGGGTCCATCGAGACCTGCTCGAGGAAGCGCGCCTTCGCCGTGGGCCAGTCGCCCGCGCGCACGGCACGGGCGCCGAGGACGCCCTTCGCCTTGGCCTTCACCCGGTACGAGGCGTCGGGCCGCGCCGCGGCCGCGAGGATCGCCTCCTCGGCCTGCGCCCCGACGGACGGCGTCGAGGCCGCGGCCGTCGTCAGCGCGACGTTGACCGCTGCGGCCTGGAACCCCGGGTCGACCTCGAGGGCCTTCGCGAAGTGCGCCGCCGCGGCGCCGTCCACGCCGCGCCGGAACGCGAGCGCGCCGAGGTTGTTGTAGGGGACCGGGTCGCGCGGGGCGAGCGCGATGGCCGCGCGGTACGCGCCACGGGCCTCCTCGAGGCGCCCGAGCCGCTCGAGCGCGACCCCGCGGTGGTTCTGCGCGCGCGCGTTGCGCGGGTCGATCGCGATCGCCTCGTCGAGGACCGGCAGCGCCTCGGCCGGGCGCGCGAGCTCGAGCAGGACGGCGCCGCGGTTCACGCGGGAGAACGCGTCGCGCGGGTCGAGCGACGCCGCCTTCGCGTACGCCTCGAGCGCCTCGTCCTTCCGGCCCGCCGAGGAGAGCGTGTACCCGCGGACCGCCCAGGCCGCCGCGGACGTCGGGCGGGCCTTCACGGCCTCCTCCGAGAGACGGAGCGCCGCGGCGCGGTCGCCGTCCTTGGCGGCCTTCACCGCGTCCGCGGCCGGGTCGCCGGCCGCCGTCGCCGCGGAGGGGGCGGCGGCGAGGGCGGCGAGGGCGGCGAGGAGGCCCGCGAGGGCGACGACGGGGCGACGACGGCGCATGCGCAGAGGGTACACGGTCCCGGGAATCGGGGGCCCCGTTCTCCGTTCGGCCCGGTACGCTCGACGTCGAGCCTCTCCCCATCGCCTCCCCTGCTGCGCCCGGCAGTTGCCCCGCCGGGGCCCCCACGCCATCCGCACCGCCGCCCGCCTCCTCCCGCTGCTGCTCCTCGCGCTCGTCAACCTCGGCGTGGCGGCCGAAGGCGTCTCCTGCGCGGCCGGCGACCGAGCCTGGCGTCGCGCCGCCGACGCCGACACGATCCCGCGCCTGTTCGTCCTCGGGTTCGACGGCGTGGACCCGCGGATCGTGGCCGACTACCTGGCCCGCGGCGAGCTGCCGGCGATCGCGGCGCTCGTCGCGCGCGGCGGCCTCCACCACCTCCAGAGCGAGATCCCGCCGGAGTCGCCGGTCGCGTGGGCGTCGCTGCAGACCGGCCTCGGCCCGGCCCACCACGGCATCTTCGACTTCGTCGGCCGCGACCCCGCCACCACGGGCTACCGGCCCGTGAACGGCATGGTGGACTTCGCCGCGCCGCCGTTCCTGTTCGGCCTCGTCCCCACCCGTCCGCCGCGCGTCGTCTCGCGCCTCGCCGCGCCCACCTTCCTCGACCTCGTCAACGCGGCCGGCTACGAGGTCCTCGGCCTGCGCCCCCCGCTCACGTTCCCGGCGCGGACGGCGCCCGGCAAACGCCTCCTCACCGGCCTCGGCACCCCCGACCTCGCCGGCACCAACGGCGCGTACGCCTACTACCGCAGCGGGCTCGGGCTCACCCGCGAGTACACCGTCTTCAACGGCCACAACATCCAGCTCGAGGGCGGCCCGAAGGCGACGACGTTCCGCACCTACCTCGAGGGCCCGTTCGACCGCACGCGCCGCGACGCGACCGGCGGCCACCCGCGCATCTCCGTCCCGCTCGTCTTCGAGCGCGTCCTCCCCGCCGGCCCCGTCACCGTCGAGCTCGCGGGCGCGCGCGTCACCGTCGCCGAGGGCGAGGTCTCGCCCTGGATGCAGGCGACGTTCACGACGCCGACGCTGCCGCCCTGGACGATGTCGGGCCGCGTGCGGTTCCGCGTGCGCAGCGTCGAGCCCCTCGAGGTGCTGACGGAGCCGGTCCAGCTCGACCCCCGCGCGCCGGCGCTCCCGATCTCGAGCCCCGCCGACTTCGCCGCCTCCATCGAGGCCGACGACGGGCCCTTCGCCACCATGGGCTGGCTCGAGCCCACCTTCCCGCTCAACGACTCGCTCCTCGCGCCGACGACGTTCGTCAAACACGTCCTCGAGCTGATGGACCGCGACCACGCGATGCTCCGCGCGTGCCTGCGCAAGCCCGCGTCGCTCGTGTTCCACGTCTTCACCCAGACCGACCGCGCCGCCCACTGCCTCTGGTGGCTGCGCGACGCCGACCACCCCTACGCCAAGTTCGGCGACTCGACGCTCTTCGCGGGCCGCGACCCGCTGCTCGAGGTCTACCGCCGCATGGACCAGGTGATCGGCGACGTCGCCGGACGCCTCGGCCCCGACGACCTCCTGCTCGTCGTCTCGGACCACGGCTTCCAGTCGTTCCGCTACGGCTTCAACATCAACCAGTGGCTGATGAACGAGGGGTACCTGTTCCTCAAGGACCGCGACCCGCAGGCCCGCGTCGGCGAGGGCGACCTGCACGGCTGGTTCAGCGAGTCGCTCACGAGCGACGCCGTCGACTGGACGCGTACGCGCGCCTACGCGCTCGGCCTCGGGCAGATCTACCTCAACCGCCGCGGCCGCGAACCCTCGGGCATCGTCCCGGACGACGAGGTGCCGGGCCTGATCCGCGAGCTCTCGGAGAAGCTGCTCGCCTTCCGCGACGACCGCCACGCCGGCCGCGCGCCGCTCGCGCGCGTCTACGACCTCACCCAGCTCTACCGCGGGCCCATGGCCCACCACGCCGCCGAGCTGCAACTCGGCTTCGCCGCGGACTACCGCGTGTCGTGGCAGACCGCGCTGCTGGGCGACCTGCGCCCCAAGGGCACGCCGCCGGTGGAGGAGAACACCATCCCGTGGTCCGGCGACCACTGCAGCACCGACCGCGACCTCGTCCCCGGCTTCCTCCTCACGAACCGCGCGCTCGCGCCGGCCCCCGCCGACCGCCCCTACAACGTGAAGGACATCGCGGCGACGGTGCTCGCGCACTTCCACCTCGACGTGTCGCACCTCGAGGGCGTGCCGCTCCCGCTCCCCCCGCCGTCCCGCGCCGCGACCCCGCCGAAGTGACCGCGAGGCCCGCCCGGCCGCGGGGCCGCGGGCTCAGGGGCCGCGGGGCCGCGACGGCGACCGGGCCCCGCGTCCCCCCGAGGACGACCGCGTCCGGATCCCCGCCGCCCGCGGCGCGGGTCGCGCGTCACTCGCCCGAGAGCGCGCCCATCACCACCGTCAGCCGCTCGGCGGCGACGGCGTTCGCCGTCCGCACGACGTGGCCCGCGGTGGGCGGGAAGTCGGGCCAGAACACGAGGTGCTCGACCTCCGTCGTGCCCAGCTGGCGCCGCAGGAACACCGCCGCGGCGTCCTTGAGCTGCCGGCGGACGAGGTCCGGCGGGCTGTTCGGCGCGAGGAGCGTCTGCGCGAGCGCGTCGTAGCCGGCGGCCTCGACCGCCGCCACCTCGAGGCCCACGAGCACCCGCCGGTCGCCGCCGCACGCGATGCACCGCCGGTCGCCGAGGCACACCGGGCACGGGGCGCGCTCCTTCGCGCCGGCCGTGCCGAGGTCGACGCCCGTGCCGCCGCAGTACCCGCACTGCCCGCGACCGATGACCGCGAGGTACTCCGTCGCGGCGGCGGCCGGGACGTGCAGCGCCTCGGCGAGCCGCGCCGCGGCCTTCTCCTCGCCGAGGACGCGGCGGCGCTCGCGGACCCACTCGTCCTGGGCGGGCGAGAGGCACCGCGCGCACACCGGGCTGGCCTCGTCCGAGGTCGGGACCCAGTCGAATTCCTCGCGGCACGTCGGGCAGCGCCGGCCGTACGGGTGGACGTCGGAGCGGCAGTGCGGGCACTGGGCCTTGCCGGCCGCCCACACGACGTCCGGGCGGTCGAGCGCGAACATCGACAGCGCGACGAGGGTCAGCACCACGACGCCGGTGACGACCAGCCAACCCATGGACCGCGGGATCGCCACGCAGGGCCTCCGGACCCGGGGGGCCTCCCCGGCGCTCCGGATCCTACGGTGCGGCTGCGGACTGGCGCCGTCCGGTCCGAGCGGGGGACGACGCCGGTCGCGCGCCCGGGACGCGAGGCCCGTTCGCCGTCGACCGCTCCGCCGGCCCGCCGCCCGCCCCGCGGACCGGGCGGCCCCAGCCGCCCCCGCCGGGCGTCTCGATGCGCAGCACGTCGCCCGCGCGGACCTCGAGGCGGCCGCGGGCCGGCAGGCGCCGCGTCCGGCCGTCGCGGCGGACGGTCAGGCGGCCCGGTCGGCCGGGTGCGCCGCCCGCGGCGCCGGGCGGCGGGTCGTCGCGGCGCGTCATGAGCCACGCGAACACCGCGGGCGCCCGCACCTCGAGCTCGCGCACGACGCCGTCGCCGCCGCGGTGGCGGCCGGCGCCGCCGGAGCCGCGGCGCAGCCCGTGCCGAAGCACGCGCACCGGGAGCCGCGCCTCGAGCACCTCGACCGGCGTCGCGCGCGTGTTCGTCATGTGCTGCTGGAGGCCGGACGCGCCGGGCCCCGACGGCCCGCCGCCCGCGCCCGCCGGCACGGTCTCGTAGTACGACGGGAACGCGGGCCCGCCCGCCGTCGGGCCCAGGGTCCAGTTCGACATCGTGCCCGCGCCCGGCGCGCCGAAGCGGTCGGGCCACAGCCGCCCCGCGGCGAGCCAGAGCGCGTCCACGACGCGCTGGCTCGTCTCGACGTTGCCGCCGGCGACCGGCGCGGGGTACGGCGCGTCGAGGAACGAGCCGCGCGGGATCACGACCTGCGTCGTCGCGAGCAGGCCGTCGTTGCTCGGCGTGTCGCCCCCGCACAGGCACCGCACGAGGTACCACGCGGCGCTGCGGGTGACGGCGGCCGACGCGTTGAGCCCCTCGCCGACGGGGCCCGTCGTGCCCGTGAAGTCGAGGCGCAGCGCGTCGCCGCGCTTGCGCAGCGCGAGGCGGACGACCGCCGGGCGGCCGTCCGCGCCGGGCACGCCGAGGCGCAACGCCACGCGCGCCGCGCCGTCGGGCAGGGCGGCGAGGGTGCGCCGCGCGATGCGGCCCGCGTAGCCGAGGAGGGCCCGGGCGCGCGACGCGAGGCCCGCCGCGCCGTGGCGCGCCGCGAGCGCGTCGAGCCGCGCGAGCCCGTGGGCGAGCGCGCCGCGTTTCGCCGCGAGGTCGGCGAGCCGTTCCTCGGGCCGCCGCAGGTTGGCGAGCAGCAGGCGCGTCAGGTCGTCGTCGGGGACGCCGCCGCGCACCCACCGCACCGGCGGGATCCGCACCCCCTCGGCGTGGACGTCGTCCTGCGGCGCCATCGACCCGGGGACGGCCCCGCCGATGTCGGCGTGATGCGCCCGGATCGCGACGAGGAACCGCACGCGGCCCCGCGCGTCGCACCACGGCGCGATCGCGGTCACGTCGGGGAGGTGCGTGCCGCCCTCGTACGGGTCGTTGACGAGCACGACGTCGCCGCGGCCGAACCGGACGCGCGCGAGGGCGGCGCGCACCGACAGCGGCATCGCGCCGAGGTGCACCGGGATGTGGGCCGCGTGGGCCACCATGCGGCCCTCGCCGTCGAACACCGCGGCGGAGAGGTCGCGCCGCTCCTTCACGTTGGTGCTGGCGGCGGTGCGCACGCACGCCTCCGCCATCTCCTCGGCGACGGACTCGAGCAGGTCGCGCGTGAGCGCAGGTCCACGGCGTCGATCACGGCCGGCCTCCCCGCACGCGCAGCGTGCCGTCCGGGCCACGCGGGCCGTCGCGCCCGCCGGCACCCACGTCGTCGAGGTGGGCTCGACGACCGCCGCGGGGCCCTCGACGACCGCGCCGACGGCGAGGTCGGCCCGGCGATGGTGCGCGACGCGCCCGGCGAGGCCCGCGACGCGCGCGGCCGGCGTCGGGCGGCGGCGGCCCGCGGCGGGCGGCCGCGCGTCGTCCCCCGCGTCGAGGCGCAGCGACGCCGTGCGCGCGCGCGCCCGCAGCCGGACGGCCTCGACGCCGCGGCCCGGGTCGTCCCAGCCGCGCCGCGCGCGGGTGCGCGGCGTGGAACGCGGCGCGCCAGCCGGGGCCGAACGGCACGACCAGCTCGCTCCCCTGGCCCGCGTACCGCGCGTCCACCTCGACGACGACCGAGGCGGCGCGTTCGCCGCCCGCGGCGACGGCGTCCCGCGCGTCCCCGCGAGCCGCCGGGCCTCGCGTGCGAGGCGCCCGTCCGCCGCCCCGCGCACGTCCTTCGACGCGTCGGCGCCGCGCGGCGCGAGGCGCGCGCCCTGCGCGGCGAACGTGCCGGGCGACCACGGGACGACGACCTCGTCGAGCCCCAGGTGGGCCGCGACGGCGGCCGCGAGGCACCCGCCCGCGCCGCCGAACGCGACGAGCGCCGCGCCCCGCGGGTCGCGGCCGGCGGCCGCCGACGCGGTGCGGACCGCGCGCGCCGTCGCGGCCTCGGCGACGCGCACCGCGCCGAGCGCGAGCGCCCGCGGCGTGAGCCCCGCGCGGCGCGCGAGGGCCTCGGCGGCCCGTCGCGCCGCGCCGACGTCGAGGCGGACGTCGCCGTCGGCGAGCGCGTCGGGGACGCGGCCGAGCAGCAGCAGGGCGTCGGTGACGGTGAACGGGCCGCCGCGGCCGTAACACGCGGGGCCGGGCGTCGCGCCGGCGCTCGCGGGCCCCACCGTGAGCGCGCCGCCCGCGTCGAGCGCCACGACCGAACCGCCGCCGGCGCCGACGGAGTGGACGTCGAGGGACGGGACCGACATCGCGAACCCGTCCAGCGTGCGGTCGGTCGTCACGGCGAGGTCGTCGCCCTCGACCCACGCGACGTCGGTGCTGGTGCCGCCGACGTCGAAGCCGAGGACGCGCGCGAGGCCCGCCGCGCGCGCGAGCGCGTGGACCGCCGCGACGCCCGCGGCGGGCCCGGAGAGCAGCGTGCGGACGGGCGCGGCCACGGCCTCGGCGGCCGGCATCCGCGCGCCGTCCGACCGCGCGATCGAGAGCGCGCCGGGCGGGAGCGCGGCGGCGAGGCGGCGGACGTAGGCCGCCATTCGGGGCGCCACGTACGCGTCCAGCAGCGTCGTCTCGCCGCGCTCGACCTCGCGGGCGTCGGCGCACACGCGGTGGCTGACCGCGACGGGCACGCCGAGGGGCGCGAGCGCGCGCGCCACGGCGTCCTCGGCCGCGCCGTCGGCGGTCGCGTGCAGCAACACGACGGCCACCGCCTCGACGCGCCGCGCGCGCAGGGCGGCGACGGCGCGCGCGAGGTCGGCGGCGGGGGCGCGCTCGGGCGGGCCGCCGGCCGCGTCGCCGCGGGCCCGCACCCCCACGACGTCGCGCGGCGCGAAGAGCGGCGCGACGCGCGACGGGGCCAGGTCGAAGAGGCCGGTACGGTGGCCCCGCCCGACGACGAGCGCGTCCTCGAAGCCCGCCGTCGTGACGAGGCCGACGCGGGCCCCGCTCCGTGTCAGCACGGTGTTCGTGGCGACGGTGGTCCCGTGGTGGACGCGGTCGCCCGGCCGGAAGCCCCCCACGCGGCGGATCGCCTCGAGGACCGCGAGGCCCGGGTCGTCGGGGGTGCTCCGCACCTTGGCGGTCCGCAGGCCGCGGGGCCCGTCGGCCACGAGGTCGGTGAACGTGCCGCCGGTGTCCACGCCGAGGACCGCCATCCCCCCGTGGTACGCGATCCGGGCCGCGAGGGGAACCCCGCGCCCGCGCGCGCGACGCGACGCGAGGGCCGTCCGGGGGGTATGATCGAAGGGCTCCCCAGGAGGCACCGGTGCACGTCGGTTCCCCGCTCGCCGAGATCCTCGCGACCGTCCTCGCGTTCCTGATCGGCGCCGTGCCGTTCGGGTGGCTGTTCGCGCGCGTCACGAAGGGCGTCGACCTCCGCACGATCGGCAGCGGCAACGTCGGCGCCACCAACGCGGCCCGCCTCTGGTCGGGCCGCAAGGCCATCGCGGCCTTCGTGTTCGTGTTCGCCCTCGACTGCATGAAGGGCTTCGCGGCGGCCTGGTGGTCGCCGGCCCTCGCGGTGCTCCTCGGCGCCGACCCGAGCGAGAACACGGTCCGCGTCGCGTGCGGCTCGGCGGCGATCCTCGGCCACGTGTTCACGCCCTACCTCGACTGGAAGGGCGGCAAGGGCGCCGCGACGGCCCTCGGCGTCGTCGCCGCGCTCGCGACGTGGTCGGCGCTCTACGCCGTCGGCTTCTGGGGCCTCGTGCTGCTGCTGACGGGCTACGTCTCGCTCGGCTCCATCATCGCGATGGTGTCGATCCCGATCACGTTCCTCGCGCGCAACGGCTCCGAGACCTTCCGCAGCCGCCTCGGCATCTTCGTTTTCCTGACCGTCGCCGCGATCATGGTCGTCTGGCGCCATCGCTCGAACATCGTGCGCCTGCTCGAGGGGCGCGAGAACCGCGTCCGCCTCCGCACGCACCGCCCGCCGTCCGCGTAGGCGCGGCCGCCCCCACCGACCCCCGAGGCCCGGAGCGCACCGTGCGGAAGATCGTCGTCGTCGGGGACGGTGGCTGGGGGACCGCGATCGCGATCCACCTCGCGCGCAGCGGCCACGACGTCGCGATGTGGAGCCACGACGCGGCCTACGCGGCGCAGCTCGACGAGCACCGCGTGAACCCGCGGTTCCTGCCGGGGCACCCGATCCCCGCGGGCGTGCGCATCGGCGCCGACCTCGGCGCGATGCTGCCCGGCGCCGACCTGCTCGTCTCCGCCGTCCCGACCGAGTTCCTGCGCGCGGTCTGGACGCGGCACGCGCCCGCGCTCCCCGCCCGCACGCCCGTGCTCTCGCTCACGAAGGGCGTCGAGCAGGGCACGGGCCTGCGCCCGAGCGAGGTGCTCCGCGCCGTCGCGCCCGGCCGGCCCGTCGCGGTCCTCTCCGGCCCGAACATCGCCTGGGAGGTCGCCAAGGGCTTCCCCGCCACCGCCGTGGTCGGCGGCGACGACGCCCGCGTCGTGACCGCGGTGCGCGAGCACTTCTCGAGCCGCACGTTCCGCGTCTACAGCAACGCCGACGCCGTCGGCGTCGAGCTCGGCGGCGCGCTCAAGAACGTCATCGCCGTCGCGGCCGGCATCTGCGACGGCCTCGGCCTCGGCCACAACGCGAAGGCCGCGCTGCTCACCCGCGGCGTCATCGAGATGGCCCGCCTCGGCGCGGCGCTCGGCGCCGAGCGCCGCACGTTCTTCGGCCTCTCGGGCATGGGCGACCTGATGACGACGTGTTACTCGCCCACCAGCCGCAACCGCACCTTCGGCGAGCGCGTGGGCCGCGGCGAGAACCCGCAGGACGTCATCGCCTCGACGCGCACGGTCGCGGAGGGCGTCAAGGCCGCCACGCCGGTCCGCGAGCTCGCGCGGCAGCACGGCCTCGCGCTCCCGATCAGCGAGGAGGTCTACCTCATGGTGCACGACGGGAAGGACCCGCGGCACTCGGTCGAGTCGCTGATGCTGCGCGACCGCAAGGACGAGCGCGAAGACCTGCTCTGACCCGCTCCCGGGGATCGCGGCCCCCGTCGCGGGGACGCGAGGCCCGCTCGCCGTTCAGCGGCGCCGTTCAGCGGCGCCGGGCGGCGGCGAGCTCGAGGCGGGCCACGATCTGCCGCGCGCGCAGGACCAGCACCGCCCAGAGCGCGAACACGATCGCCGCGGCGGGCAGCGTCGCGTCGTGGGCCAGGATCAGCGCGTCGTAGACGCCGTGGGCCAGGGCCGAGACCGCGAGCGTCGCGAGGGGCCAGCCCCACCGCGCCGCGCGCGACGCGGCGACGAACCGCGCGTGCCCGACGCCGAACCCGAACGCCGACGAGAACACGGCGTGCGACAGCGGCGTCGAGAGCGCCCGGGCCACGCGCCCCTCCCACGGCAGGCGCGGCAGGTACAGCAGGCTCTCGACGCACGCGAACCCCAGCGCGATGGTCGCGGCGTAGACGAGCCCGTCGATCTCCTCGTCGAACGCCTTCCACCGCGTGACCACGGCCACGAGGACGGCCCACTTGGCGCCCTCCTCGACGGGCCCGACGACGAGGAGGCTGAACGCCCAGGCCGACCCGGCGGTCGGGCCCGGTCCGGCCGGTCCGCCGACGGCGTCGACCGCCGCGTACAGGAGCAACGCGAGGGCCGCGGACCCGACGCCGAGGAGGAGCGCGCCCGCGACGTGTCGCACCGGCTCGGGGTGGTGGTCCTTCCAGCGGAAGTAGACGAGCCACGCGAAGGCGACCGCGGCGATCACCGCGCCCCCCACCGCCCAGTCGAACGCGGCCGTCGGTCGTCCGTGCACGCGGCGATCGTACCGGACGGCGTCCGCGGCCGGAACGACCGCCGCCCGGCGCGCCGGCGCGCGGCGGTCAGCGCGAGGGGGCCGCCGCCGCCACGCCGGGCGGCAGCGTCGCCAGCTTCACGTCGGTGGCCTTGTCCGTGAAGTAGCGGCACGTCCACTCGTCCGGGAACAGGACGACCCGACGGCCCGCGCCGTCCGTGGCCAGCTGCGCGCCGGTCACGAGCTTCGCGGGGTCGATCGTGCCCTCGTGGACCCACCGCAGCACGGTCCAGGGCGCGCGCTCGAGCTTCGACGCGACGCCGTACTCGTCCTGCAGGCGGAACTGCACGACGTCGAACTGCAGCGGGCCCACGGCCCCGAGGAGCGGCACGCGCTGCGTCGCCTCGTCGAGCGCGAACGCCTGCACGACGCCCTCCTGCAGCAGCTGGTCGAGGCCTTTGCGGAAGCCCTTGAACTCCGCCGGGCTGCCGCTGTGCAGCCACGCGAACACCTCGGGCGCGAACGACGGGATCGCGTCGAAGTGCAGCGTCGGGTCGTCGGCCAGCGTGTCGCCGATCCGGAGGCCGGCGCGCCCGACGATGCCCACCACGTCGCCCGGCCACGCCTCGTCCACGGTCTCGCGGTCGCGCCCGAAGATGCGGTGCGAGCTCGCGAGCCGCAGCCGGTCGCCGGTCCGCGTGTGCACCACGGGCATGTCGCGGGTGAAGCGCCCGGAGCACACGCGCATGAACGCGAGGCGGTCGCGGTGCTTCGGGTCCATGTTGGCCTGGATCTTGAAGATGAAGCCCGAGAAGCCCGGGTCCTCGGGCCGCACGGGCCGCGTGCCCGCCATCCGCGGGCGCGGCGGCGGCGCCAGGTCGACGAACGAGTCGAGCAGAAGCTCGACGCCGAAGTTGTTGATCGCGCTGCCGAAGCACACCGGGGTCAGCTCGCCCGCGAGCACCGCCGCCGGGTCGAAGGTGCTCCCGGCGGCGTCGAGCAGCGACAGCTCCTCGACGACCTTCGCGTGGGCCTCGGGCGACATCGTGTCGACGACGACCGGGTCGGAGAGGTCGTGGACGGCCACGGCCGCGCGCGACGCGCCCGCCTGCGTGCGGTCGAAGAAGTGGACCTGCTTCGCCCGGCGGTCGAACACCCCGCGGAAGTCCACGCCGGAGCCGAGCGGCCAGTTCACGGGGAACGAGCGGATGCCCAGCACGCTCTCGAGCTGGTCGAGCAGCCAGAGCGGGTCGCGCGCGGGCCGGTCGAGCTTGTTCATGAACGTGAAGATCGGCACGCCGCGGCGGCGGCAGACCTCGAACAGCTTGCGCGTCTGCGTCTCGATGCCCTTGCCGGCGTCGATGACCATCATGGCGGCGTCCACCGCCGTGAGCACGCGGTACGTGTCCTCGGAGAAGTCGCGGTGGCCCGGCGTGTCGAGCAGGTTCACGCAGTGGCCGCGGTACTCGAACTGCAGGACGGTCGAGCTCACCGAGATGCCGCGCTGCTTCTCGAGCTCCATCCAGTCCGACGCCGTGGAGCGCTGCTGCTTGCGCGCGGTCACCGAGCCCGCGAGGTTGAGCGCGCCGCCGTACAGCAGCAGCTTCTCGGTCAGCGTCGTCTTGCCCGCGTCGGGGTGCGAGATGATCGCGAACGTGCGCCGGCGGCCGATCTCGTCGCGACGGACGCGGTCGGCGGCGATCACGTCCGCGGTCCGCGCGTCGGGGGCGGGGGCGGCCGGGGGCGCGGCGGCGTCCGTGGGGTCGAGGGGGGTGTCGGGGCACATCGGGGAGCGCGGTCCGTGCGGCGGGGATCGGGGCGCGCGGGGACGGGCACGGGCCGGGGAGCCGACGACGTGCGCCCGAGCCGGGCGCGACGCGCCACGGACGGGGGCCCGACCGCCCGGGCCCCGCGCGCGGGGGACCGAGGGAGGGCGGGGCCGGGCGCTACGGCGGGGTCGGCGGCATCCGGTCGAGGGTACACGCCCCCGCGCGCGACGGCGGGGATTGACGCGGCCCCGCGCGCGGGGCCGCGCCGGCCACCGGGCCTCGCGGTCCCGAAGGGTCGCCGGCCCGCGTCCCCTCGACGCCGTCCGCGACCGCGGCGGTCCGCCAGCGGTCCCCGGCAACGGACCGCGGTCCCCGGAAACGAAAGGGGCCCTGCAGCGCGATGCGCTGCAGGGCCCAACGAAGCCTGACGACGGTCTCGGCGAACGATTCCGCTGCGGCCCTCCGAAGGCTTGAGCGGTGGTGCGACCCGCGAGGCCGCCTTGCGGCGGACCCGAGGCCCTCTCCTGGGCTTGCGCGGCGCTCCGAGGACTCCCTCCCGACTCGCTTCGACGGACATGGGTTCCGTCGGCCCGCGCGGCGTCTTCACGCCCTCCGGGCTTCCACGAGCCGGGTCGGTGGGACGGATCGCTCCGTCCTCCGGCCCTCCTTGCGCTTTCGCTTCCCTGCAGAGGCCCATCGCAACACCCCCGCACCGTCGCGGGGACCCCGAAGGGCCCGCGCGTCCGACGATGCTTCCTTCCCTGGGCTTTCGTGCCCCACGACACATGCCGGAACGGGGGACCCGTATCCCGCGGAGCCTCCCGGCCCCACGGCGTGCCGCGTGCGAGGTTTGGGTACCTCCTTCGCGGCGTCCACCCCCGTCCCTCCGGGCGCCCTCGCGGGCTCCCGAGCGTCCACGGGCTTCGCGCTTCGAGGCGTTCTCCTCGCGCCGGTCGGACCCCCTCTCGGGCGTCCTCTGCCCTCCTGCCGTTGGTCGCGTCGGTTCGCCTCGCTCCTTAAGGTGCGTGCGGACGCGTCCGGCTTCAGGGCCTCGATCCCGGCGTCGAATTCGTGCGGTCCTCCGCGCCCTCGCGGGCCCGGAGCGTCGATGCCTCCTTGCGATTCCTCCCTCCAGAGCACTCTCCCCCACCGTCCTGTCGGGCGCTTTGGTTCGCGCCCGCTCCCCCACCACGCGTTGGGCGGGATGACGTCCCGACCCGCCTGCGTCTCGAGGTCTTCCGGAGCGGTGGATGTGGTTGGCCCCTCTCGGGGCTACCGGCTCTCCTGGGATTTGCCACCTCATGACCGTCACGGCGCCGCGGCGAACGTGCGGAGGGCGGGCTCATGGCTTCGCCTTGCGGGCAGGGGTGATTCGGCCCCCGACACCGCGCTGAACCCTCTCGTCACGTTCCGACCGGGACCACGGGGGTCCCGGCCCGGCGCCGCCGTCTTTCGGTGCACGGCTGCTGCCTCATCCGATCGTCAGTGCTTGTTTTCAAAGAACGCAGGAGGGAATGCGAGCGCCGTGCCCAACGCGAGGCCCGGCGCGCGACGTTCACGTCGCCTTGGCGAACCCTTTGTAACGACAGGAGTTGCGTCGGAGATCGCGGGGAAAGTCACCGCTCTCCACGAAACGACGCGGGCCCGAACGGGCATCGCGTTGCCCATCGCCGCCGGTGAGATCCGGTGGAGAAACGGCGCATCCCGTGCCGGGGGAACGGGTTACGCCGCGCGCCCCGCGCGGCGAGTCGATGGGCATGACGATGCCCGTCGTCGCGGGCCCGTTCTCCCCAACGTCTCCACGGTCGGCGGCCGAACCGGCGCAGGCATCGGCGCGCTCGACGCGGTTCGGTAGACTCCCGACGCGCCGCGGCCTCCCGCCGCGGCCGGAGGAGCGGGCCACGCGATGCGGGTCGGGATCGATCTCGGGACCACGAACAGCCTCGTCGCGGTCTTCGGCGACGACGGCCCCCGCACCCTCGAGAACGAGCTGGGCGACCACCTCACGCCGTCGGCGGTCGCGATCGCGGCGGACCGGTCCGTCCTCGTGGGGCGCGCCGCCAAGGACCGGCTCGTGGTGGCGCCGGACGCCGGCCGCGCGTTCTTCAAGCGCGACATGGGCACGGCGGCGACGTACGCGTTCGGCGGGCGCACGTGGACCCCGACGGAGTGCTCCGCGGCGGTGCTGCGCGAGCTCAAGCGCGTGGCCGAGGCGCGCCTCGGCGAGCCGGTCACGCACGCGGTCGTCACGGTGCCGGCGTACTTCCACGAGCCGCAGCGGCAGGCCACGATCGAGGCCGCGCGGATCGCCGGCCTCGTGGTGGACCGCATCCTGAACGAGCCGACGGCGGCCGCGCTGGCGTTCGGGCACCGCCACGCGGACGAGGAGCGCAAGCTGCTCGTCTTCGACCTCGGCGGGGGCACGTTCGACGTGACCGTGCTCGAGACGTTCGAGGGCCTCGTCGAGGTCCGCGCGTCCGGCGGCGACAGCCGGCTCGGCGGCGAGGACTACACCGACGCGCTGCTCGACCTCGTCGAGCGGCGGGCCGCGGCCCGGTGGAACGCCGGCGAACGGGCCCGCGTCCGCCAGCGCGTGGAGGTCGCGAAGCGCTCGCTCTCGGCGTCCGACCGCGTCGAGGTGGACGTCGGCGGCGCGACGGTCGTCGTGACGCGCGGCGACTTCGACGCGGCCACCGCCGAGCTCACCGCGCGGCTCCGCCCCGTCGTGCGCCGGTGCCTGCGCGACGCCGGGATCGCCGCCGCCGACCTCGACGACGTGCTCCTCGTCGGCGGCGCGAGCCGCATGCCCGCCGTCGTCGCGTTCGTCAGCGAGGAGCTCGGCCGCCTGCCGAACCGCACCCTCGACCCGGACCGCGTCGTCGCGCTCGGCGCCGCGGTGCAGGCCGCGCGCGTGGGCCGCCACGCCGCCGTCGCCGACGTCGTGATGACCGACGTCTGCCCGCACAGCCTCGGCGTCGCGGTCGCGCGCACCTACGGCGGCCGCGTCGAGGCGGGCGCGTTCTGCCCGATCCTCGACCGCAACGTCACCGTGCCCGTCAGCCGCGTCGAGCGCTTCCACACGATCGCGCCGCAGCAGGACACCATCTCCATCGAGGTGTTCCAGGGCGAGCACCGCCTGACGGCCGACAACACGTTCCTCGGCGCGTTCGAGGTCAAGGGGCTCCGGCACCTGCCGGGTCAGGCGCACGCCGGCGAGGTGGACATCCGCTTCTCGTACGACGCCAACGGGATCCTCGAGGTCGAGGCGACGGTGCTCCACTCCGGCCGCCGCGTCGCGCAGGTGATCCAGAGCCGTCCCGGGGCCCTCACCGAGGAGCAGGTGAAGGACGCCGTCGCGCGGCTGCAGCCGCTCAAGGTGTCGCCCCGCGACCTCCTCCCGAACCGCGCGCGCATCGAGCGCGCCCGTCGGCGGTTCGCCGAGCTCACGGGCGTCCCGCGGCGGCTCGTCGCGGAGGCCCTCGACGCCTTCGAGGAGGCGCTCGCGTCGGGCGACCGCGACGCCATCGGGATGAGCGCGGCGCGCCTCGACGCGGTCCTCGCGCGCGCGTACGACGACGAAGGCGAGCGCTCCGGCCCCGTCGGGGACGCGCCGTGAACCCCTTCGAGGCGCTCGGCCTCGCCCCCACCGCCGACCGCGCGGCGATCCGCCGCGCCTACGCGCAGGGCGTGCGCCTGCACCGCCCCGACGACGACCCCGCCGGGTTCCGCGCCGTCCGGGACGCGTACGAGCTGCTCTCGCGGCTCCCCGACGCCGACCTCGCGGCGCTCGTCGCCGACGCGACGGCGGTCGCGGGCCGCACGACCGCGCCGACGGGGACCGACGCCGCCGCGGACGCCGCCGGGACGGCCGACGCGCCGGCGGCGGCCGGCGAGCGCGAGGAGACCGACGGCGTCGTCCTGCCCGCCACGTGGACCCAGGCGCTGCACGCGGCGCGCGCCCTGCCCGCGGGCGCGGCGCGCGACGAGGCCGTCGTCGCCGCCCTCGAGGCGGCCGCGCGCGACGCCCACGCGGACCCCTCGCTCTGGCGCGCCTGGCAACGCGCGCTCGAGACCTCCATCGAGGGCCGCGGCGACCTGCTCCTCGGGCTCGTGCCGGAGGATCGCGCGGTCGCGCTCCTCCGGCACGCGCCGTCCGACCTCCCCGCGATCCTCCCGCAGGGGTTCGTCGCGACCCGTCGCTGGGGTCGACTGCGCGGCATGGCCGCGGCCGTGCTCGAGGCCGCGCCGACCCTCGACCAGCCGATCGTCGTGCTCACGTTCCGGGCGCTGGCCGTCGCCATCGCGGTCCTCGACCCGGCGGTCGCCCGGTCGCTCGCCGACCGGGCGTTCGCGCTCGCGCCGCCCGCGATGCGCGGGGAGCTCGCGCTCGGCGTCGTCGACACGCTCGCCCGCGTGGGCGACGAGTGGGCCGACCGGAGCGGCGAGGCGAAGCTGCTCCTCACGTCGATCGCCGCGGGCGTCTACGACCCGGCGTCGCCCCTCGGCGGCGAACGCGACGTCATCCACCGGACGGGCCGGCTCGGGGCCGACTCGGCGACGGCGCAGCTCCTGCGCGAGGGGGCGCCGACGCTCCTCGAGCGGGCCGCGGCGTCGGCGAACGCGTCGGCGGAGGCGTCGGGGCGCCGCACCGAGCGCAACGCGCACGCGGCCAGGAAGGCCGCCACGTCGCGCAACCCGCTGCGCTCGCTCCCCTGGTACGTCCTCGTCGGCGCGGTGGCGATCCTCCGGCTCGTCTCGATGTGCCAGCCCCGGACGCCGCCGCCCACGTACAAGCCGCCGTCGCGGCTCTTCGACCCGAGCACGTTCAAGCTCGAACCCTCCCTGACGGAGCTCGAGCGGGCCCGGAAGCTCCGGGAGGACCTCAACCAGCGCGCCCGGAAGGCGAACCCCGCGCCGGGCACGCCCACGCCCGGCGGGGGTCGCTGACGGCCGGCGGGCCTCGCGGTCCCGCGCACACGACCGCGTCCCCGTCGCGACGCCCGTCGCGCATCGCGACCGCGACCACCAGCCGCGACGATCGCGGACGGCCAGCGGGCCTCGCGGTCCCGTGCACCCGACCGCGCGCCCGACCCGGATCCCGCCGCGAGGCCCGCGTCGGCCGGTCGCCGCCTACCCGCGGAAGTCCTCGCGGCGCAGGCCGTGGGCCAACATCTTGTTGTAGAGCGTGCGCCGGTTGAGGCCCGCGTGGGCCGCGGTCTTGCCGAGGTGGCCGGCGTAGCGCTTGAGGACGCGGCGGAGGTACTCGCGCTCGACCGACGTGTTGAGGCGCGAGAGCACCGCGTCGAGCGTGTCGTCGGCGTCGAAGGAGGGGACGGCGGCCTTCTTCGGGACGGCGCGGCGGAGGCGGTCGGGGAGGTCGCGTTCGGTGATGCGCGGGCCCGCGGCGAGGATCACCGCGCGTTCGACGACGTTCTGCAGCTCGCGGACGTTGCCGGGCCAGGGGTAGTCGGTGAGGAGGCGGAGCGCGCCGCGGTCGAAGCCCGCGACGGCGCGGCCCTGCTTCTCGGCCACCTTGCGGCAGAAGAGGTCGGCGAGGATCGGGACGTCGTCGGCGCGCTCGCGCAGCGGCGGGACGGTCAGCTGCACGACGTTGATGCGGTAGTAGAGGTCCTCGCGGAAGGTGCCCGCGGCGACGGCGTCCTCGAGGCGCGCGTTCGTCGCGGCCACGATGCGGACGTCCACCTTGACGAGGTCGGCGCCGCCGACGCGGCGGACCTCCATGCGCTCGAGCACGCGCAGGAGCTTCACCTGCATCGCGGGCGAGATGGTGCCGAGCTCGTCGAGGAAGAGCGTGCCGCCGTGGGAGAGCTCGAAGCAGCCCTCCTTGCGGCGGTAGGCGCCGGTGAACGCGCCCTTCTCGTGGCCGAAGAGCTCGCTCTCGAGGAGGCTCTCGCTGAGCGCGCCGCAGTTGACGGTGAAGAAGGGGCCGTCGCGACGGCGGCTCTGGCGGTGGATGGCCGAGGCGACGAGCTCCTTGCCGGTGCCGGTCTCGCCGTGGACGAGCACCGGGCTGTCGGTGCGCGCGATCCGCGGGATGAGGTCGAAGAGCTCGAGCATCTTCGGCGTGCTGCTCGTGAGGTCCTCGAACTGGTAGCCGGTGATCGGCGCGTCGGCGGGCTCCTCGTCGGTGGCACGCGCGGCGGCGCCCTCGGCGAGGACCGCCGCGTCCTCGCGCGCGAGCTCGCGCTCGACGGCCTGCTCGACCTGCGCGACGACGAGCGCGAGGTCCGACGCGGCGCCCTCGAGCGGCGGGACGTCGAGCAGCGGGAGCGTCGGGTGCTCGCCGCGGACCATCTCGCGGAAGGACGGGGCCGCGAAGCCGGCGTGCGCGACGTCGAGCACGACCACGCCGGGCCGCTCGTCGCGCAGCGTCTCGAGGGCGGCGCCGCAGTCGGGGGCGACGCGCACGCGGTGGCCGCGGCGCTTGAGCTGCGTGCGGAGCCTCGACGAGGCCGAGCCCTTCCCGACGAGCAGCACGGTGGGACGGCTCACGGGGGCTCCGGCGCGCGGGCACCCCCCCGCGCGAGCCCGGAACCTAGCGATCCCGCGCCCGCGGTGCAAGCCGGTCCGCGGCGTCCGCGCACCCCGACGAACGCTTGCGTCGGCGACGTCGCGCGTTCTCGCCGCGGCGCGACGACGTCACGGGACGTCCGACGCGACCGGAGGACGCGCGCGTCAGTCGTCGTACCGGGAGAACGCGGTGATCAGCAGGACGCCCAGCTCGAGGATCCAGAGCACGAGGGTGGCGAAGCCGGGCAGCTGTAGGCCGCCGGAGCCGGGCAGCAGCCGCAGCCGGGTCCCCCCGTCCTTCGAGGTCGCGTACTCGAGGTGGCCGCGGAAGCCGGTCCGGCCGATCGCGGCGAGCATCTCGAGGTCGTACCCGTCGGCGGGCACGCGGCCGCTCGCGAAGGCGGCCGCCAGGCGGTCCTGCTCCGTCTGGACGGCGACGCGGGCGCCGCTCGGCAGCTTGACCGAGCCGTCGGCCTCGCCGTCGCTCGAGGCGTCGTGCTCGCGCAGCCCCGCGACGACGTCCGCGCGCTCCGCGACCGCGCGCGCGGCGGAGACGCCGTAGACCTCGCTGTAGTGCTCGGTCTGCCGGGAGGCGACGGTGCGGTACTCGATCCAACGGGTCAGCGCGAACGACCCGAAGACGATCGCGAGGAAGAGGAGGCCGCCGATGAGCCCCCGGTCCGGGGTGCCGCCGCCGGCCCCGAGCGCCAGGGCGCGCTTGATCGACCAGCCCGCGAGGAACGGGAAGAGCAGCGGGATCCGCAGCACGTTCTCCCCGACCCATCCGAGCACGATCCCGGCGACGATCCCCGCGCCGGCGGCCAGCATCAGCCCGATGCCGAGGGACCCGGCGACCGCGGCCTTCGTGCCCGGCGCCGACAGCTGCCGCGGGATCGCCGTGCCGTAGCGCGAGACGTAGTTCGAGGGGGCGCCGGCGCCGCCGGCGCTCGTGCCGGGGGCCGGCCCGGCCGGCTCCGACGTGGGGTGGTGCGACGACGAGGGCTCCGGCGGCGGGAGGTCCTCCGGCGGCGGCGCGAACGTCCCGCTCGGGCGGGCGATCGTCTTGTTGGGGTCGACGATCCGCTTGCACTCGCGGCAGAAGTACGGCGCGTTGTTGGCCGCGGGCGTGTTCATCCCGCCGCAATGGGGGCAACGGACCTGCGCGTCCACGCGGAGCCTCCTCGGCCGCAACCGCCCCCCATCCTACCGGGGGCTGGCCGCCGAGTTCTCCAATCGCTCGATGTGCGCCTTCACCCCGGCCGCCAGCGACGGCGAGACCTTCTGGCGCTCGAGCGCGTCGCGCAGGTAGGCCGCGGGCGCGCTGGCGTTCATCGCGGCGACGACGTAGGTGTCCCCCGCCACGTCGGGGCTCGCCCCCCAGGCGTCGAAGAACGCCTTCGCCGCCGCGAAGTCGCCCCGGCGCGTGGCGTAGAGGTATGCGCCCGCGTGCAGCCCGTCCCCGCGGTTGAGCGCGACGATCTCCCGTCGGTCGAGCGCCGCGAGGTCGGCCGGCGGCAACTCGACCTGCCGCAGGAGATCCAGGGCTTCGAACTCCCCACGGTCGATCATCGGGCCGACGATCGGCATCAGATCGACCCTCGTGAGCGCCTCCTTCGGCAGCCGCCGGAGGATCGACGCCACGCGCTCCGGCGACAGCGCCTCCGGCCGCGCGAGCGCTGCGATCGCGTCGTCCACACCGAGCGGCGGGGCCCAGACCTGCAGGAGCCGGGTCAGTTTCCGTCGAATCCCCTCGACGGACTTCGGCAACGTCCCCTCCGGCGTCGCGAGGACCTTCTCGACCCAGCCCGAGAACTTCGCGAGCTGCTCCGGCCCGACCGCGCCGGGCAGCGCGATCGCGATCCCTTCGGTGAACACCGCGAAGGTGTCGTCGTCCAGGTCCGCGAAGGCCTGCGGCGTCTCGGCCATGGTGCGGAACGCCGTCGCCATCAGGTCCACCACCTGCCCCTCGTGGTGGACGGCGAACTTCAGCAGCGGGTACGCGAGCCGGGCCGCGTCCTCCTCCGAGCCGAACATCCGCTGCAACCCCTTGTCCTTCACCAGGTGTTCGTCGATCGCCTTGAGGATCGCGAAGTGGCCCTCCGTGCCACGGGCGAGTTGCGCCTCGAGGAAGCGGAACGCCGCCTTCACGAACTCGTCCTGGGTCATGCCGTCGATCAGGGTCGGGAACGGCACCTCTTCCCCGGGACGCGGAGGCGATCCGTCCGGTACGCGAGGCCCGCTGGCCGCCGGCCCCGTCGCGGCGACCGCCGCCGGGTCCGGCCGGGCGCCGCCGCCGGCGGCGAGCGCGACGGGCCGGCCCGCGAGGTCGCGTTCGAGACCGGCGACGCGCTCCCGCAGCCGATCGTTCTCGGTCGCCAGGTCCGCGTCCGTGGGCGCGGCGCCGCCGGCGCGCGATCCGGCGAGATAGCCGCCGGCGCCCGCGACGGCGGCGATCACGAGCGCGAGCACACGTCGCTGCAGGGCCATGTTCGGCTCCCCTCTCGGTCCGTCCCGGTGCCCGCGCCGTTCCGTTCCGGCTTCCGTTTCCGTTCCGGCCGGGGGGCGTCGGCAAAAACTCCCCCCCGGGTGCCCCCAGGGTACACTCCCCCGCGTTCCGTTCGACTCGCCGGGGCGTAGCGCAGATTTGGTAGCGCACCTGAATGGGGTTCAGGAGGTCGC
>JAXMAB010000007.1:0-476522 GCA_046350655.1 Planctomycetota bacterium | reverse complement strand
CGCGGGCGCCGTCGAGCGCGCGTGGGTCCTCGTCGGCGACGCGGCCGTGGACGACGCGCTGCGCGCGACCGCGCTCGGGGCGCTCGGCGAGGCGGCGCTCGCGTCCGCGGCGCAGCGGGCCGCGCTGCGCGCGCGGGCCGACCTCACGGCGCTCCTGCGGAAGGCGCTCGGCCGGCCGGCGCTCCGCGCGGCGGCGCTCGCCGCGCTCGAGGCGATCCACCGCGACGGCCGCGTCACGATCACGGCGCGCAACGAGGCGCTGTGGATCGGCGGGTGGGAGCCGGCCGGGGCCGCGTCGCCGCGGTGACCTCGTCGGCGACCGGGCCTCGCGTCCCGGGAGGGCGACCGCGGCCTTCGGCGGGTCGGCGGACGCCTACTTCGCGGGGGGCGCGGGCGGCGGCGCGTCGAGCAGCGAGCCGAGGGCGCCCGCGACCATCTTCAGGAACGAGTGGTCGTCGGCGCTGAACGCGTCGACCTTGTCGCTGTCGATGTCGATCTGGCCGACGATCTTCCCGTGGGCGCGGATCAGGACGACGATCTCGCTGCGCGTGGTCGTGGAGCAGGCGAGGTAGTTCGTGCGCTCGCGGACGTCCGGGACGACCTGGTCGCGGCCCTCGGCGACGGCGGTGCCGCAGACGCCCTGGCCGACCTTGATCCGGGTGTGCTCGGTCGGCGGGCCGACGAACGGTCCGAGGACGAGTTCGTCGTCCTCCAGCCAGTAGATCCCCGTCCACCCGGCCTGCGGGAGGCGCTGGTGGATCGCCTCGACGACGACCTTGCCGAGGTCGTTCCGGTCCGTCTTGCAGGTCGCGCACTCGGCGATCGCCGAAAGGATGGGGGAGATGTCGGGCAACGGGGTCCGTCCGGGGGGAGCCCCCCATTGTGCGGCACGGATCGACGCCGGGGGAGTGGTGAGGTGGGCGGGACGGTCGGGCGGGGCCCCGCCGGCGTCCGGACCCCCGGTAGCGCGGTCCCCGTCCGGGAGGAGGTCGTCGGCGGGGAAGTGGCCCGGGCCGAGGACGGTGGGGGCGGCGCCGACGAGACGGAGCATGGGGACCTCGGGCCGCGGGGGGCGGCGCGGGGGGGACGCGCGCGGACGGCGGACCCTGCCGCGTCGGCCGTTCCGGTCCGGGTGGGGGCCCGGTAGGCTGCGGGGATGAAGGTCTTCATCGCCGTCGACATGGAAGGCGCCACCGGGGTCGCCCACCGCGAACACCTCCTCCCCGGGGGGAACGACTACGAGAAGGCGCGCCGCTGGCTGACCAGCGACGTGAACGCCGCCGTCGAGGGCGCGGTCGCCGCCGGCGCGACCGAGGTCTACGTCAACGACGGCCACGGGAACATGCGGAACTTGCTGCTGGACGAGTTGCACCCCGCGGCGCGCTTGGTCGTCGGGCCCGCGCAGGCGAAGAACAAGCCGCTGGTGCAGGTGACGGGCATCGAGGCCGGCGGGTTCGAGGCGGCGATGCTCGTCGGGTTCCACAGTCGCGCGGGGACGCCGGGCGGCCTGCTGTCGCACACGTGGGTCGGGATGCTCGTCCACGAGATCCGGCTGCAGGGCCAGGTGGCGGGAGAGACGTTGCTCGACGCGGCGATCGTGGGCCACTACGGCACGCCGGTCGTGCTCGTGACGGGCGCGGACGACGTGTGCCGCGAGGCGAGGGCCGACCTCGGGGCCGACCTCGCGACGGTGGAGGTGAAGCAGGTGCTCGGGCCGTCGGCGTGCGCGACGCTCACGCCGAAGCGCACGTTCCCGATGATCAAGGCGGCGGCGGAGCAGGCCGTGCGCGAGCGGCACAAGCGGAAGCCGTGGACGACCCGAGGCCCGGTGGCCATGGACGTCGAGTTCCACCGGCGCGAGATGGCGCAGCGCGCGCTCGACACGGGCCTCGGCGCCGCGGTCGGCGACCGCTGCGTGCGGTACACGGGGCCCGACGTGCCGTCGGCGTCGCGCGACCTCTGGCGCGGCCTCGAGGAGGCGCTGCGCGAGGACGGCTCCTTCCTGAAGTAGGGGGCCGCGCGCCGCGGGACCGGGCGTGGCGCCGCAGGAGGGATCCGCGGTCCGCGCGTGCACGGCGGGGGCCGTGCGGAGGTCGTGCGCGCGTCCGCGGCGCGGCGGGGGGGCCGATCGCCCGACGGCGGGCGCGCGACGGCCCGCCGATTTCGTGTCCGTGGACCGCGGGTCGGCATCGAAGGGGGGCAGCCCCGCGAAGCGGAACCCCTCCATGCGCCGACACCTCCTGATCCTCGACGGCTCCGAGGCCGCCGAGCACGCGATCCCTCACGCCGTGGCGGCCGCGCGGACGTTCGAGGCCGACTTGCGGCTCCTGCACGTCCTCGAGTGCGAAACACCGAGCGCGCAGCACGCGGTCGATCCCGTCGACTGGCGGATGCGGCACGCGCAGGCGGGCGCCTATCTCGAGGCGTGGCGGGGCCGGCTCGCCGCCCAGGGCGTCCCGGTGACGACCGAGCTGCGCGAAGGGCGTCCGGCCGAGCAGATCCTCGACGTCGTCCGCGCGCTCGGCATCGACCTCGTGGTCCTCGCGCCGCACGGCGCGGGCGGCCCCTCGACGTCCGGCCTCGGCGACGTCGCCGGCAAGCTCCTCGCCGCCGGCGGCGTCTCGTTCCTCCTCGCCCGGCGCGCGGCGCCCGACGCCGCGTCGGACGTCGCGGCGCGCTACACGCGGATCCTGGTGCCGCTCGACGCGTCTCGCCGCGCCGAGTGCGCGCTGCCGGTGGCCTCCGCGATGGCGCGCGCCCACGCCGCGACGCTGCTGCTGGCGCACGTCGCGCCCGTGCCCGAGCTGCCCGGCGCGATGCCGCCGGCGGCCGACGACGTCCGCCTGCGCGAGCGCGTGGTGACGCGCAATCGCGAGTGCGGGGCCGCGTACCTCGACGCGGTCCGCGCGCGCGCGGCGTCCCCGGACCTCCCGGTCACCACGCGCATCCTCGTCGCGTCCGACGTGGGGCGCGCGTTGTGCCGGTCGGCCTCGGAGGAGCAGGTGGACCTCGTGGTCACGAGCGCCCACGGCGGCGGGTGCCGCGGCACCGGCGCCTTCGCCCCGTACGGGAGCGTCGCGCGCGAGCTGATCGCGGACCGGGCCACGTCGCTGTGGATCCTGCAGGACCTGCCGGCGGCCCCCGCCGTGGACGCGGCGGCGGCGTACGGCGCGGCCTTCGTCGGGCCGCGGGCCGAGCGGACCGCGCCTGCATGAGGCGGCTCCGGCGACCCCCGCGCCGGGCACCGAGGGCGGGCTGCCGTGGTTGACCCGACGCTCCGCGCCGAGCCGGTGCTCGAGGCGCCGGAACCGCCCGGCGGCCGGGCCGCGCGGACCCACGGCCCGGTCGAGCGCGACGGACGCGCGCCGCGCGGACCCGCGGACGTCGCGCCCCGCGCGGCCGCCGCGAGCGCCACGATCGAGCGCGCCGTGCGCGCGCTCGCCTCGGACCCCGACGCCCGCGCCTCGCGCTCGGCGGTCGCGGAGTGGCTGCTCGACAACGCCCACGTGCTGCGGGACGCCCGCGAGGTCCTCCGCCACGACCTTCCGCCGGTCTTCACGCGCTCGCTCCCGCGCCTGGCGCGGGCGGACGGGCGGCGACGCGTGGACGCGATCGCGAGCGCGCTCGTCGAGGACGACGACGGGCCGGTGGACGGTGCGTCGCTCGAGCGCTTCGTGGACGCCTACCAGCGGGTCACGCCGCTCACGACGGGCGAGCTGTGGGCCCTGCCCGCGTGCCTGCGGCTGGCGCTCCTCGAGGACCTCGCGCGCCTCGCCGCGCGGCACGTGCCCGTCGCCCGTCCCCCCGAGCGCCCCGGGGACACGCGACCCGAGGCCGCCGACGAACGCCGGGCGCGGCGCGCGGTGCTCGGGCTCCGGGAGCTCGCCGGGCTCGACTGGCGGGCCTTCGTCGAGCGGGTGAGCCGCGTCGAGGAGGTCCTGCGGGGCGATCCGGGCGGTTCGCACCGCGCGGCCGACTTCGAGACGCGCGACCGTGCCCGGCGTGCCGTCGAGGCGATCGCCCGCGGGAGCGGGCGGGACGAGGCGGCGGTCGCGGCGCTCGCCGTCGAGGCCTGTGGCGCGCCGGCCGCGCCCGACGCGAAGCAGCGCCACGTCGCCTGGCACCTGCTGGGGCCGGGGCGCGCGGCCCTCGAGGCCCGCGCCGGCTACCGTCCGCCGCCCCGCGCGCTCCCCGCGCGGTGGATGCTCGCGCACCCGGCGTCGGCCTACCTCGGGGGCATCGCCGGGGTCGCCGCGGCGCTGCTCGTCGGCGTCGTCCTGTTCGTCGCGGGGCGGGTCGGCGTCGCGTGGGGCGCCGTCGCCGTGCTCCTCGCCGCCGTGCCGGCGATCGCGGTGGCCGAGGCGCTCGTCAACGTGATCGTCACCGCGATCGTCCCGCCGCGTCGCCTCGCGCGGCTCGATCTCGACGGGGGGATCCCCGACGGGGCGCGGACGCTCGTCGTCGTCCCGCTCCTGCTCGGGCGCCCCGACGAGACGCGCGCGGTGCTCGAGAGCCTGGAGCGCGACTTCGTCGGCAACGAGGACCCGAACGTCGCGTTCGCGTTGCTCACCGACCTGCCCGACGCGGACGCGGCGACGGACCCGGGCGACCGCGAGCTGCTCCAGGCGGCGGTGGACGGCGTGGCCGAGCTGAACCTCCGGCACGCGCACGGCGGCGCCGGCCCGTTCCTGCTGCTCCACCGGGCGCGGCGCCTCGACCCGCGCAGCGGACGGTACCGCGGCTGGGAGCGCAAGCGCGGCAAGCTGCAGCAGCTGCTGCAGGCCCTCCTCGACGGCGACCTGACGGCCTTCCCCGTGCGGGTGGGCGCGGTCGACCGCCTCGCCCGCGTGCGGTACGTGCTGACGCGCGACGCCGACTCGTGCCTCCCCCCGACGTCGGTCGCGCAGCTCGTCGCCACGATGGCGCACCCGCTGAACCGCGCGGTGGTCGACGGCGAGGGCCGCGTGACGGAGGGGCACGCGGTGCTGCAGCCCCGACTCGAGCCGTCGCCCCCCGGCGCGAGGCGCACGCCCTTCACCCGCCTGTTCGCGGGCGACCGCGGGCTCGACCCGTACGCCACGATCGTCTCCGACGTCCACCACGACCTGTTCGGCGAGGGGAGCTTCGCCGGCAAGGGACTGCTCGACGTCGCGGCCTTCCACCGCGCGCTCGACGGGCGGGTCCCGGAGGACGCGCTGCTCAGCCACGACCTCTTCGAGGGCCTCCACGCGCGGACGGGGCTCGTATCCGACGTGGTGCTCCTCGAGGACGTCCCGGCGGACGTGCCGGCGCACGCCGCGCGCGCGCACCGATGGATCCGTGGCGACTGGCAGCTGCTGCCCTGGCTCGCGCCGCGGGTCCCCGTCCTCGGGGGCGCGCGCGAGCGCAACCGGTTCGGCCCGGTCGCCCGCTTCCGGCTGCTCGACAACCTGCTGCGCAGCCTCGTGTCCCCGGCCCTCGTGGCGCTCGCGGCGGTCGGATGGTCGGTGGTGCCGGGCGCCGCGCTCGCCTCGACCCTGGTGGTCCTCGTCACCCTCGCGGCCCCGGTCTGGAGCGGCCTCCTCTCGACGGTCCTGCGTTGCGCGAGCGGCGCCCGGGTCGGCCCGACGCTCGCGAACGGGCTCACCTCCGCGCGCCTCGCCCTGGGGCGGTGGGCCGCGACGGTGGCGCTGCTCCCGTTCGAGGCGTACGTGGCGACGGATGCGATCGCGCGGACGCTGTGGCGCCTCGCCGTGAGCCGCCGCCGGCTCCTCGAGTGGACGCCCGCCGCCCATGCGGCCCGCGACGCGCCGGCCGCCGGCAGCCTGGCCGCGACGACGCGCCGGATGCTCGCGGCCCCGGGGGGGGGGGGGGGGGGCGGGCGGCGCCGCCGGGACGTCGCCGACGCCGCGCACGGGCGACGCCGGGATCGTGAGCCGTGGGATCCAGAGGTGCGTCGTGCCGGGTCGGAGCGGCATCGGGGCGCCGTGTTCGACGAAGGCCCGCGCGCGCCGCCAGGCCGCCTCGAGTGTCGTCGCGCCGCCGCCGCGCGCGAGCACGACGAGGGGGTCGTCGGGCCGCGGGCGCAGCGACACCACGAGCGTCGGGTCCGCGGCGTCGGGCGGACCGTCCGGCGAGAGGAACACGACGACCTGGGCGGCGCGGACCGTCGCGTCGCGACCGCGGTCGCCCCCATCGACGCCGAACGCGCGCACCTCGCGGCCGGTCGCGAATCGCAGCGGCGCGCCGCGGTCGTGGAATGCGACCTCGAACGTCGGCGCGAGGGACGGCGCGGCCTCCGCGTCGTCGACACGCGGGGCCACCCAGCACACGCTGCGTCCCGCGACGAGGGGGACGTCCGTCGTCGCGACGACGTCGTCGCGTACGTCGATGGCGAGCGCCGCCGCTCCCGGCGCCGCGCACGCGCGCGCCTCGATGCAGGCGCATCCGACGAGGGTGGCGCCGGTCACGATCGCCGCGACGATGCCCGCGGCGACAATGCCCGCGGCGACGATGACCGGAGCGGAACGGTGCCCCACGCGCGCACCCATGGCGGCGCCTCCCGGGTCGGGACGTCGATCGTACCGTCGCGCGACGATCCGCGCCCGGGACCGCGAGGCCCGCTCGCCGACGGGGTCAGGGGCGCTTGAAGAAGAGCCCTCCCTCGGGGATCTCGAGCCGCGTTCCGTCGAAGCGCAGGAGGACCGGGCGGCCGCGCTCGACGAGTTCCTCCTGCGCGCGAAGGTCCTCCGGCGAGCCCGGGGCCGCCGGCCTGGAGCGGAGATGGCTCTGGGGCTGGAAGAGCACCCATCGGTCGCCCACGCGGCGGATCGCGAGTCGCTCCGGCCGCGAGCCGAGGTCGAGCGTGCACCCACCGTGTTCGTCGATCGTCACCGTCGCCGTCGTCGGATGGGGGGACGACAGGCGTTCGGCGACCCGGCGGGCGAGGGCCTCCTCGAACGAGATCGTGCGCGATCGGTCCTTCGGGTCCGGGTACGGGCCGGGTCCGTCGAGGCGGAGTTCCGCGGCCACTCCGGCCCGAACGGTCGCCTCGTCATCGAGGACCCACCGGCCGCCGAGGGCCGCGAGGTCCTTCGCGCCGAGGCGCTCGGCCTTCGCGGCCGGCTCGAGCCAGGCGTCGTTGCCGACCCACGCGAGCAGATAGGGCCGCGTCGCGCCTCGACGCAGGAGCGCGAGCAGGAACGGCCGGTCGAACCGCATCCGCATCCCGAGGCCTTCGGTCTCGAGAAGGACGGCCGCGGACTCGACGGCCGCGCCGCGCTCGGTGAGCGAAAACGTCACCTCCTGCTGCACGACGCGGAGCACGTGGTCCGGCCGTCCGCGCAGGTGGGCCCCGGCGATCCCGGGGAAGCCGCGCCGCACGTCGAGGCGGATCCGCGGGATCACGAGGTCCTCGGCATGCTTCGGCGTGATGCCTTCGCGCGCGCCCACGCGCGACCACGCGCCGTTCCACGTGTCCTCGAGCGTCGCGCCGGGAGGAAGGTTCGCGAGGAAGATGCGATCCGCGAGGTCCGCCGGGCGGAGCTCGACGACGCCGGCTCCCTCGTCGCCGTCGGGATCCGCGCCAGGTGGCGGGAACACGCGGAGCTGCATCGCCTGTCCGTCGGCGTCGGGCCCGTGGTCGTCGTGCATCGTCCCGAACGCGGTCAGCGGTCGGTCGCCGCCGTCGAAGTGCATCGGCTCCGGGAGCAGACGGAACGGCGTCTCGAACGGCAGTTGCTTGCGAAGAGCCGCGAACGCGACGGCTTCCTCGGGCCCCGTGACGAGCTCCGGCGCCCGGGCTCCGTCGGGATGCAACTTCGCCCACGCGGCGCGGACGCGGTCGAGGACCCCGTCCTTCCCGAAGCCGGCGGCGACGGCGACGGACGCGGCGTCGAGCGCGTCATGGGGGAACGTGCGGCGGTTGAGCGCGTCCACGAGCGCCGGGTCCTGCGCGCCGTCGAGGTCGAGACGACCGTCGGTCCCGACGAGATCGGCGAGGGCGTCCCAGGCCAATTGTCCGGTCGCACACCACAACAGGTTGCGTCCCCGGACGATGGGGGCGTCCGTCGTGAGGACGACGTCGGTGCGGTCGTCGGCCGTCTGCGGGGACGCGGCCTCCGGCGGCACCGGCGGCACCGTCGGCGGCGTCGCGGGCGGCGGCGCGTCCTCCGCCCACGAAGGGCCGGCCGCCAGGCCCAAGATCCCCGCGACCCCGATCGCCGCGACGGCACGCTTCGCAGCGGCCTTCGCGATGAACGTCCACCATTGCGCTCGCATCGCGGCGCCTCCCGGGTCGGGGCGACATCGTAGCGCGACGGCGTCGACGGCGCGGCGGGACCCCCGGCCGAGGCGGGCCGTGCCGGACGGTGGTAGGGTCCGCGCATGAAAGCGACCGGGTATTCGGACGATCTCGCGTACGTGCACCACGTCGGCTTCGAAGGGTTCGCCGAACGCGCGGCCCCGTGGATCCTCGGGGGCCTGCGCCGCGCGGGGCTGCGCCGCGGCACCGTGGTGGACCTCGGTTGCGGGTCGGGTGCGTTCGCGGCGAGGGCCGTGGCCGCCGGGCACCGCGTCGTCGGGATCGACGTGTCGCCGTCGATGCTCGCGATCGCGCGCCGCCGCGCGCCCGGCGCCACGTTCCGCCGCGCCTCGTTCGCGGATGCCGCACTGCCGCGGTGTGATGCCGTCGTCGCCCTCGGCGAGGTCCTCGGCTACCGCTTCGACCCGCGGGCCGGGCGATCCGCGCTGCGGCGCGTGTTCCGCCGCGTGTTCGACGCGCTCGCGCCCGGCGGGATGTTCGTCTTCGACGTCGCCGGCCCGGGCCGCGGCACCGTGGACGGGACGCGGGACCGCGTCGTCGCCGGCGACGACTGGGTCGTGCGCGTGCGCCGCACCGAACGCGCGGGGCGGCTCACGCGCGCCATCACGACGCTCCGCCGCGCGGGCCACGGGTGGCGCTGCACCGAGGAGACCCACGTGCTCGCGCTGTTCCGCCCCGAGCAGGTCCTCGACGACCTCGTCGCGGCGGGGTTCGTCGGCGCGCAGGTCGCGGGCTTCGGTCGCGAGCGCTTCCCCGCGGGGCTCGCGGGCTTCGTGGCGCTCAAGCCGCAGGCCGGCGACGCGAGGCCTGGCGCGCGGCGAGGCCCGCGGGCCGCCGCCGCCCCGGGGGGGGCCCCCCGGGGCGGGCCGGGGGCCGCGGGGCGGGGGTGGGCCTACGGCCCGGGGGGGGGGGCGGGGGCGGGGGGGCGGGGGGGCGGCCCGCGTCCCCCGGGCGCTCACGCGGGACCGGGGTCGGTGGCGTCGGTCGCGAAGGACGTCGTCGACGAGGTCGTCGAGGCGGGGGGCGTCGGCGCGCCCGGCGCGACGCCGGCGACGGCGTCGGCCGCGAGCGCCAGCCGCCCGTCCTCGAGGTGGAGGCGGAGATCGCAGCCCGCGAGCGTGGAGGCGCGGTGCGCGACGAGGAAGGTCGTGCGACCCCGCATCAGGCGCTCGATCGCCGCCATCACGGAGGCCTCCGTCGCGACGTCGAGCGCGCTCGTCGGCTCGTCGAGCACGAGCACGGGCGCGTCCTTGAGGAACGCGCGGGCCAGCGCGATCCGCTGGCGCTCGCCGCCCGACAGCCGGACGCCGCGTTCGCCGACCGGCGTGTCGTAGCCGCGGGGGAGGCGCGTCACGAAGTCGTGGGCGTCCGCGGCCCGCGCGGCGGCCTCGATCTCCGCCGCCGTCGCCCCGGGCCGGCCGTAGGCGATGTTCTCCGCCACGGACGTCGAGAAGAGCACGGTGTCCTGCAGCACGAGCGCGAGCTGGCGCCGCAGGTCCGCGAGGCGGAGCGTCCGCGTGTCGACGCCGTCGAGGAGGATCGTCCCCTGCGCCGGGTCGTAGAAGCGGAACAGGAGCGCGAGGAGCGTGGACTTGCCCGAGCCGGTGCGGCCGGAGATGCCCACCCGCGCGCCCGCGGGCACGCGGAACGAGACGTCGCGCAGGACGGGCCGCCCGTCGCCGTAGCCGAACGTGACCCCGCGGACCTCCACCGCGCCCGTCGCGCGCGCGAGCGCCCGCGCGTGCGGCGCGTCCACGACCTCCGGCTCCGTGTCGAGGACCGCGAACACGCGCTCGGCGCCGGCCAGCGCGCGCTGCAGGTCGGCCATCTTGTTGCCGAGCTCGCGCATCGGGCCGAACAGCTGCGAGAGGTAGCCGACCACGAGCAGGAGCTGCCCGAGCGTGACGGCCCCGGCCCGCGCCTCGTGCACGCCGACCCACAGCACCGCGGCGCCCGCGAGGCCGGCGGTCACGCCCATGAGGACGTCGAACCACCCGCGGTAGGTCGTCGCGCGCATCGTCGCGGCCACGCCCGCGTCGGCGCGCGCGCGCCAGCGGTCGCGTTCGTGCTCCTCGCGCCCGAACGCCTTCACGACGCGTACGGCCGCCATCGTCTCCTGGACGACGCCCATGGCGGCCGTCTCCTCGGCCTTCGCCTCCTTCCACCGCGCGCGCAGCCGGCCGCGGTAGCGCCGCGCGAGCAGCACCATCACCGGGCCCGCGAGCAACGCCACGAAGACGAGCTTCGCGTCGATCCGGGCCGCCACGAGGACCAGCACGACCACCCGGAACGCGACGGTCACGATCCGGACGAGGCCCTGCACGACGACGGTCTCGATCGCGCCCGCGTCGGTCTGCACCCGGTAGACCGACTCGGCGCTCGTCGCCGCGTCGTGGTGGACCAGCGAGAGGCGCTGGAGGTGGAGGAAGAGGCGGCCGCGGAGCGCGAGCACGAGCCGCTCGCCGAGCCAGGTCCGGTAGACCCACGCGCCCATGTCCTGGAGCTGGGCGAGCACCGCCGCCACCACGACGATCCCGGCGGCCACGGCGAGCAGCGCGTCGGGGCCGCGCCAGCCGGCCGGCACGACCGCGTCGAGCCAGCCCGGGAGCGGCAGCTGCCCGAGCACCTGGTCCACCGCGAGCTGCAGCGGCACCGGTGCGAGGAGCGCGATCGGCGTCGCGAGCAGCTGGACGAGGAACAGCCCCGCGAGGTGCCGCCACGACGGCCGCGCCTCGGCGAGGAGCCGGCGGTACAGGACGCCGTCCGGCACCGATCGGGTCGGCGTCGAGGCGGGGGCCGGAGCCGGATCGGGCATCGTCTCGTCCTCCTCGGGCGGTTCCGCCGCCGCGAGGTGGCGGTCGTTCTACCCCGCGGCGGGTCGACGCGCCCGCTCCGTGGATCCGACCGCCGCCGATCCCGTGAACCCACGCGCGCCGCGCGCCGCGCGCCGGGCCTCGCGGTCGCGGGAGGGGGATGCGTCAGGGCAAGGCGAGGTGGACGACCTCGACCGCGTCGTCGGGCCCTTCGAACGAGAGCTCGACCGTCCGGGGCGCGAACCGCGGATGGCTGACCTCGAGCTCCATCCGCCGGAGGCCGTCGACGGGCAGGACGCGGCCGCCGCTCCGCGGGACCCGGCCCCGCCAGACCGCGACGCCGTTCGGCGCGTCTGAAGCGACCTCGACGTCCATGGGCCGGCCGTCGGGACCGCGACGACGCACTTGAGCGAGGATCGGGAATCGGTCCTCCGCGTGGCCCTCGCCGCACTGGACGTGCAGCCAGCGGCCGACCTTCGCCAGCGCGTCGGGCCGCGCGGGCGTCGGGGGCCCGACGCCGGGCGCGACGGACAGCCGGAGCCGGACGGGGTCGGAGATCGTCGCGGCGTCGAGCGAGGCCTCGATCGGCGCGTGGCCCGTGGCGCGGACCGTGAGGCGCATCGGGTGCTCCGTCGGCACGACGACGTCGAGCTCGCGGTCCGGCGTTGCGCGGAGATGCAGCGCGCCGGCGCGGCCGTCGATCGTGAGGTCGAACTCGTCGATCCGGCCGGCCTCGTCCTCGGCGGCGAACGTGAGCAGCCGGCAGCGCGCGCCGAGGGGCACGTCGTCGGCGGGAGCATCGACGACGACCTCCTGCGCCACCGCGACGTCAGGATGGACGTCCACGAACGGACCGACCTCGAGGGTCGCGGTGAGCAGCACCGGGCCGTCGGGCAGCCCACGCAGCGTGAACGCGCCGTCCTCGCCCGGACGCGTGTACGGCGTGTCCCAGACGAGCCGAGCGCCGGTCTCGGGGTCCGCGGGGGCCCGCCGGACCGGCTGCGCCACGACGTGCGCGTAGGCCGGCGTGTGCTCGTCGTCCGACACCCGTCCCCGCACCCGCCGGCCGGCGCCGATGACGAGGTCGGGTGCGGCGCGAGTCCGTCCGCCGTCGAGCGTCGCGCGAACCCCCTCGGCCCATCCGCGGGCGGATGCGACGGCCTCGACGCGCACCTCCCGGGACTGCGCCGCTCCGAGGTCCACCGCCATACGGAACGTCCCGTCCGCGTCGGAGCGAACCGGCGGCGCGCTCCGACCGCCCGCCGTCTCTTCCGCCGGCCACACCTCGACCCACGCGTCGGGGATGGGCGCGCCCTCGGGCGTGACCACGCGCCCCGTCAAGGTGGCGAGCGTCTCCGCGCGCACCGCGACGGTCACGTCGTAGCGCTCCTGCCATCCGCCGGCGGCCGTGCGCGGGATCGGGACTTCGACGCGGATCGGGGCGTCCTCGGCACGTCGCACGAGCACCTCGGGCACGGCCCGCGTCGGCAGGCCGGGCCGAGGGTCGTCGCAGACGAAGGTGCGTTCGGACGTGCGCACGAAGCGTCCGCGATCCGTCGCGGGCGCGCTGCCGTCGGAGCGCGCGAACGCCACGTCGGAGACCTCCTTCGCGAGCGATGCGTCGAGCAGCAACGTCACGCGTCGGAGGGGCGGCGCCGTCGGGACGGGCGATGCGCCGCCCGCCGCGAGGTCGGGCGCGCGCGACGGAGCAGCCTCGACGGAACCGGCGCTCCCGTCGTCCGGCGTGGCGCCGGGACTCGGGGCCTCGCAGGATCGGTGCCACCCCGCGAGGCCCGCGCCGAGCGCGGCCACGGCGAGGCAGGCGGCGACGATCCTCGGGCTCCTCATGGGGCGTCGAGCGTACCGCCGACGCCGAACCGCCGCGCGCCGGGCCTCGCGGTCGCGGGAGGGGTCAGCGCACCGTGGTGGGGTCGGGGACGCGCGCGCGGACGCGCACGTAGACCGGCGTCGCGCCGAACTGGACGTCCAGCGTGCGCGCCTCGAGGTCCGGCCCCGAGACCTCGAGCCGGACGGGCGTCGGCGGCAGCGGGGTCAAGAGGCGCACCGGGCCGCGCGGCGAGGAGCGGCCGTCGTGCTCGATCCACGCGTCGGAGGAGAGGACCTCGGCGCACCGCGTCGGCACGGCGCGCCCTTCCTCGTCGAGGAGCCGGAGGTCGGCCGCGATCGGGAGGCCGTCGTCGCCGACGACGTGGAGGAGCGGACCGGTCGGCGCGGTGGGGGGCACGTCCGGGTCGTCGAACGGGTCGGCGACGGCGAGGTCCACGTCGAGCGCGTCCGCGTCGCCCGGGGCCCAGCGCACGGTGCGTGTCGACGCGCCGAGGTAGGTCACGGTGACCTCGATCGCGCGGTCGCCGCGGACCCACGCGCTCGCGCGGCCGAGCGCGTCCGCGCGCACGACCAGGCGGCCGCGGGTCGCGGCGAACGCGACGGCCGCGTCCGCGACGGGCGTGGCGCCCGTGCGCACGGACACGCTGAGGAACCGCGCCGGCGCGCCGAGCGCGATCGACGGGCCGGGGACGCGCACCACCGTCGCGAACGCGTCCTCGAGGTCGGGGTGGACCGCGCCCGCGAAGCGACGCGGCCCCGCGCGCGCGACGCGCCAGAGGCCCTCCGCCGCGCCGCGCAGACGGAACGCGCCGTCGAGGCCGATCGGCGTGGACAGCCGCGCGGGCCGACGCGCCGCGCCGTCGGCGAGGAGCCCCTCGGGGCCGGCGGGCGCGTCGGCGGCCCCGGCGACGAGCGGCGTGGCGAGCACGAAGGCGCCCCGGACGTCGGGCGCGGCACCGCCCGTGCCGGCGATCGTGAGGCCCACGCCGAGCACGAGGGGCGGCAGCGTCGTCGTCGCCGCGTCGAGCGCGACGGCGACGACCGCGCTCGTGCCGCGGTCCGGCGTCGTCGCGACGACCTCGAGGCGGGCCCGGTCGCCGGCGACGACCAGCGTGTACGCGCCGTCGGCCGTCGTCGCGACGGAGCGGGGGCGGTCGCCGAGCACGACGACGGACGCACCGGCAACCGGCGCGCCCGCGCCGTCGAGCACGCGACCGTTCACGACGCGGAGGTCGGGTCGCGGCCGGCGGCGGTCGAGGTTCAGCGCGACCGCGACGCGCAGGCCCGGGGTCAGCGTGCCGTCGGTGCGATAGGGGAGGTCGAGCGGCTCATGGTCGGGTTCGTAGTCGGGATGCGAGACCGTGAGCACGCGAGGGATGTCCGCCCGGCCGCGGCCGAGCACGCCGAGGTCGGCGCGGAACCAGCCGGGGCGCACGGCGCGCAGCGGCAAGCGGTCGATCTCGACGCGGACGCCCTCGAGCTCCCGCGCGTCGGGCCCGAACACCGAGACCTCGATCCACGCGCGGGTCGCGCGGTCGTCGCCCGCGGTCGCGGAGCGCGGGTTGCCGACCGCGCCGACGGCGAGGCCCGTCGCGACCAGGAGGCCGGTGACGACCCGCGCCGCGAGCGCCGGCGCGAAACGACGTCGACGGCCTGCACCGTGCGGCGGGCGGACGGCGCGTCCTGCGAGCGGGCGAGGATGGTCCGACCTGCGCATGTCCCTCCGCCGCGAGTCTACTTCGGCCGGCCGCCCTCGTCGGCGGGCCCCGTCGGCGGCTCGACCGCGGGGCCGTGCGCCCGTCCGGCCCGGCCTCCGTGCGTCACGACGACGTCCCTCCGTCCCCAGGGTACCGTGCCGCGCGATGGACCTCGCGATCACCGAGCTCGTCGTCAGCCCCTTCCAGCAGAACTGCCGCGTCGTCGTGGACCGCGCGAGCGGCGACGCCGTCGTCGTGGATCCCGGGGACGACCCGAAGCGCATCCTCGCCGCGGTGAAGCAGAGCGGCGGGAACGTCCGGTACCTCCTCGCGACCCACGGTCACCTCGACCACGTCGGGGCCGTCGTCCCCGTCCGCGCCGCGCTGAAGGCCCCGTTCGCCATCCACCGCGCCGACCGCCCCATCCTCGACCTCATGCCCGACCACGCGCAGATGTTCGGCATGGGTCCGCTCAAGGTCCCCGACATCGACCTCGACCTCGCGGAGGTCGACGAACTCCCGTTCGGCGCCGGCCTCCTCCGCGTCCTCAAGACGCCCGGCCACACGCCCGGCGGCTGCACCTTCCTCTTCCATGACGGCACCGACATCGGCCTCTTCGGCGACAGCCTCTTCCATCTCTCGGTCGGCCGCACCGACCTCGGCGGCGACGCGCGCGTGTACGCGCGCACGATCCGCGACGTCCTCCTCGCGCTTCCCGACGAGACCGTCGTGCACTCGGGCCACGGTCCGTCGAGCACCATGGCGGTCGAGCGCGCGATGAACCCGTTCCTCAACGGCGACGTCTCGTTGGACGCTCCCGACGGCTGGTGACGTCCGTCCACGGGCCCCTTCGGATGCCGGTCGGGGGAGCGGACGCTGGAGCCGATCCCCGTCGTGCCCGTCGCGAGCCCGGCGAGACCGACGCGAGGCGGGCAAGCCCGCCGCAGCGAGAGGATCGCCGGGCGCAGCAGGAGGCGATGGGGATCGGCTCCCGGGCCCGCGCGGGGGCCGCGTGACCTCCATTCGCGAGCGCGCGGGTCACTCGACGACGCGGGGGTCGCGACGACGACCAGCGACACGGTCGCGTCGAGCGGGCCGGCGGACGGCAGCGGGAGGAGGACGGTCGAGAGGCCGTCGCCGCCGATCTCGAGCACGGACCCGGGCGCGGGCGGACCGCCGCGGGCCGCGACGCGGACCTCGTCGGCGAGCGGCGCGCGACCCACGGCCTCGGCCACCCAGGTCGTCGGCGTGGGCCCGAACGCGTAGACGGTTACGGGCCTCGCGGTCCCGTCGGGGCCGACGAGCCGCACCCGCGCCGCGAGCGGGAGCCCGTCCGGGCCGCGCACGCGCAACGTGGCCGCGAACGCGCGGGGCCACGGGTCGCGCGCCATCGGGCCCTCGGCGCGCAGCCACACGTCGTCGTCGCGGCGACCGTGGAGCGACTCGCGCCACGTGAAGCCGCCGGCGGTGCGCGCGACGGCGCGCCACGCCGGCACCGGCGCGGGCTCGAGCGAGCCGTCGAGCGTCACGACGTGCTCGCGGTCGCCGCGCACCCACGCCGACGCGCGGCCCGTCGCGTCGGTGCGCACCCACAGCCGCGCGCTCGGGCCGTCCACGGAGGCCCACGTCGAGAGCGGCGCGCCCGCGAGGTCGCGGGTCGTCAGGTCGATCCGGCGAGGCGGCGCGCCGAGGTCGACGTTCCCCGCCGGGACGCGGATCACGACGTCGAACGCGTCCGCGAGGTCCGGGTGGACGGGCCCCGCGGGCGCCGGGACCGTCGCGCGGAGTCGCCAGGGGCCGACGTCGAGCCCGCCCAGGCCGAACCACGTCGGCGCGTCCGCGACCGTCGTCGCCGTCCGCGGCGCGGGGACCGCGCGGTCGGCCCGTCCCGACGGCGGCGCGCCGAGCCACTGCGAGGCGACGGGCGCGCCGGCCTCCACAGGGCAACGGCCGGTCACGCCGTCGTACGCCTCCGGGACCGGCTCGCGGACCTCGAGGATCGCATGCCGCGTGCCGTGGACGCGGGCCACCCGCGTCACGCCGTCCGCCGTCGTCGCGGCCACGACGACGCGGAACGGGCCCTTGGGGACCGCGTCGTCCGGGAGCCGCGCGGAGAACACGCCGTCGGGGGCGAGGATCGCCAACGCGACGAACCGCGCGGGGCCGACCTCGGGCTCGACGAACACGCCGACGGAGCGCGCGTCGGGGACGCGGAGCCGGCCGTGCACCGTCGTCGCCGGGTCGAGGCGCACGCGCTCGACGTGGTCGTGCGAGGACTCGACCCAGCGGTCCTCGGTGCGCGGGAGCTCGAGGCGGCGGCGGACGAGCCGCGCGCCGGGCACGTCCACGACCAGCTCGACGCGGTCCGCCGGGTCGGCGGGCGGCAGCGCCGCCAGCAGCACTCGCGCGCCACCGGGCGCGAGGCGCAGCGGCGTGCGGACGACGCGGTCCCCGAGGCCGGGGATCGGCCGGGGCGGGTCGAACGGCGGCGGCGCCAGGGTCTCGACGTACACGTCGGGCTCGACGCGCGTGCCGTCGTCCGGCGGGACGCGCCACAGCTCGACGACGAGCGCGCCGCCGCCGCCGGGCGCGTCGCCCGCGTGCGCGCGCGCGAGGCCCCCGAGCAGGGCGGCGATCCCCAGCACGCGGACGCCCACGCGGACGGCCGCGCGGCCGCGCGCGGGACGGCGCGGCTCGCGGGACGACGGCGGCGTTCGCTCCGTGCGCGCGTGCGGCCCCGACCCACCCATGGGACGACCCTCCGACCCCAGGGTACCGCGAGGCCCGGCGGCCGCCGGGCCTCGCGGTCGCGGGAGGGGGATGCGTCAGCGGGTGAGCAGCGTCGTGAGCAGCCCGCGGAGCGCGGTCGCGAGACGGGCGACGCCGACCGGGTCGACGAGGGCCGGGTCGTCGTCGGCGGTGTTCATGACGCCGTAGTCGCTGGCCCAGAGCAGGATCGAGGGCACGCCCTGCTGGTGGAAGGGGAAGTGGTCGCTGCCGTCGGCGTACGCGAACTTGTCGATGTCGGCGCCCGCGCGGAGGCCGGCCGAGGGCAGCGCGGCGGCGGCCGCGTCGCCGAGGTCGACGTGGGTGCTGCGGCCGACGACGAAGACGGTGTCGTCGCGGACGCGGCCGACGGAGTCGACGGCGACGACCGCGCGGAGGTCGTAGGCCGTCGAGAGGGTGGCGGCGACGGCGCGCGAGCCGACGAGGCCCCACTCCTCGCCGTCGAAGAGGACGACGATGAGGGTGTGTTTGGTGCCGCCCGAGGTGACCGTGGCCGGGAGGCCGCGGACGGCCTCGAGGACGCACGCGACGCCCGTGGCGTTGTCGTCGGCGCCGCGGAAGACCTTGCCGGCGACGGTGCCGAACGAGTCGTAGTGGGCGCAGACGAGGACCGCCGTCGGCTTCGTCGCGGGGGCGTCCTTCGCGGGGAAGATCGCGGCGAGGTTGACGCCGCCGCGGCCCGCGCGGACGTCGGCCGCGGGCGGGCCCCACGTGACGGCGAAGTCGATCTTGGTGGGCTTCTTCGCCTCGAGCGCGGCGACGGCGCTCTCCCCGAGGACGAGGACGGGGACGCGGATCGGGCCCGCCGCGGGGAACGCGCGGGCGCGGCGGCCGCTGATCCACTGGGGGAGCGGCGGGCGCGGGCGGGGCTTGCCGTCGCGGCCGGGCTTGTCGAGCTCGGCCTGGGACGCGGCGGTGAGCGACGTCGGCGTGTCGAGGAACGGGGCGAGCGCGGCGCGGGCCTCGGGGCTCGGCGCGACGAGGATCGCGGGCGCGGTGCCGTCCTCGACCTGGCGCCAGAAGCGCGCGAGGCCCTCGGGCGACGTGTCGGGCAGGCGGCCGGGGAGCGGGACCGCGCCCGCGCCCTCGGCGAAGGGCAGCTCGCCCGGCGCGCGGTCGGGGCTGCCCCAGAGCGGGCGGAACGCGTCCTTGAGCACCTCGGTGCCCGACGACGTGGTGATCGCGAGGTCGCGCGAAGAGGTGAGGTCGGGGACGCCGAGGGCGAAGGCCTGCTCGGCGAGCGCGACCGAGCCGCCCGCGGCGAGGGCCTCGAGGCGGTCCGAGAGCCAGGCGCGCGCGGCGTCGTGGCCGGGCGTGCCGGGCGCGCGCCCGCCGAGGGCGTCGGAGGCGAGGTGCTCGACGTCGGCGGCGACGCGGGCGGCGGCGTCGTCGGTCACGACGGCGCGGTGGGTGCCGGCGGGCGTGCGGTCGAGGAAGCCGCGACCGATGGGGGTGCGGTTGCCGGCCTGGAACGCGGCGTACTGGTCCCAGCCGTAGTACGTGAGGTAGTTGGCGCGGCCGAGCGCCTTCTCGTCGCAGGCGACGAACCACGTGCGGGCGCCGGCCAGCGTGCCGTCGGGGCGGCGGACGGCGGGCGCCGAGAACAGGAACGACAGGCCCGCGCCGGTGTGGGTGGCGCCGGCGAGCTTCACCGAGGTCGGCGTGGCCTCGACGACCGCGTCGCCGTCGGCGGGCCAGCGGAACGTCGCGCCGGGCTCGAGCCGCAGCAGGGTCACGCTCGGCGTGCCGTCGTCCTTCGCGTCGGCGGCGGCGACGACGGGGAGGCCCTTGCCGGCCGAGATCTTCTTCGCGACGGCGTCGAACGCGGGCGTGCCGTCCACGACGACGCGGGCGCCCGGGCTCTCGAGGGTGCGGTTGAGGCACGCGGGGAGGTCGGTGGGCGCGATGGCGCGCATCGTCTCGTAGCGGGCGTCGAGCTCGAGGGTCTTCGGCGGGGTCTTCGAGGTCCCGCGCCAGACGCCGCTCCTCCCCGACAGGCGCAGCGTGCCGGCCTTCACGCCGTCCACGTCGACGTCGAGGTCCATGTCGGGCCACGGGGCCTCGCCGCGGGGCTGGTCCACGACGGCCTCCGCGCGGACGTGCCAGGTGCCGTCGGCGGCGGGCCACGTCGTGGCGGACGCGAGGCGCACGAGCGGCAGGCCCTTGCGCGCGAGGTACGGCGTCGCCCACGCGCCGTCGAGGGTCGCGAGCCAGTCGTCCCACGAGACGTACGTGCCGACGCGGTCCTGCGCGAGCTTCTTCACGCGCGCGAAGAACTCGGTGTCGCCGAGGCGGCGCCGGAGCACGTGGAAGACCATCGAGGCCTTGCCGTACCCGACGTCGTTGTCCTTGTCCTCGGTCTTGGTCGCGAACGACCGCACGGGGTAGTCGTTCTCGGGGGTGATGCGGATCGCGTACTTCTCGAGGACGCCGCGGCGGTGGTCCACGGCGGCCTGCGGGCTCTCGAGCTCCTTCGCGAGGTAGTTCGAGTAGTAGGTCGTCGAGCCCTCGCACCAGTTGCCGTCGGCGGGGTCCACGAAGAGGCCGTTGCCGAACCAGCCGTGGACGTACTCGTGGTCGAGGTAGCCCGGCGGGATCTTGCCGGTGCTCTTGGCGCCGGCGGTGACGTAGCGGATGACGTCGTCGCCGAGCAGGGTGAACGACGGCATGCCGTACCCGGTCGAGAAGAAGTTCTCGACGACGTCGAACTTCTTGTGGGGGTACGTACCGAGGATCGGCTCGTAGCGCGCGACGACGTCGGCGGCGGCGTCGAGCCAGAGGCCCGCGTCGGCGGCCTCGCCGGGGAGGAAGTAGGTCGCGACCTGGATGCCCTTCACCTCGCGGACCTGCTCGACGTACGGGCCGGCGACGAGGTCGCAGCCGTCGGACGGGATCTCGGCGAGCGCGACGCTCTTGGCCCACGCGACGGTGGCCTTCGCCTCGGCGGTGATCGCCGGCGGCTCGACCTCGGTGTCCGACGCCCAGCCCGCGGGGACCTGCACGGTCGAGCGCACGGGCGGCCGGCCCTGCGTCACGACGAGGAACGGGGCGGGCACCCACGACGTGACGTCGAAGCTCAGCATCCGGTCGCGCTCGGTGCGGGGGTACCAGCCGCTGCCGCCGTTCAGGTAGATGCCCTTCTCGCTGATGAGGCCGCGCGTCGCGTCGCCGACGACCCAGGCGAGGTTCTCCTTCTTCTCGACGGCGTCGAAGATCACGCCGCCGTACGCGAGCGTGAGCGACGTCACGCCCTCCGGGACCTGCGCCTCGTGGAGCACGAGGCCCTCGGGAGCGCCGTCGACGGGGGTCACCGCGACGGCGGCGCCGTCGGCGGTCGAGAGGCCGCGGACGGCGACCTGCTTCGGCAGCACGAACCGCAAACGCGCGGGGCCGGCGGGCGCGATCGTGATCCGGTCGCGCGCGACGAACGCGTGGGCCGCGGGGTCGAAGCGGATCTCGATCGCGTGGGCGGTGATCGCGGCGTCCGGCGGGGCCGCGTGCGCGGCGGTCGGACGCGCGAGCAGGGCGACGGCGAGGAGCAGGGCGAGGGCGGCGGTGCGCATGGGCGGAGGATACGGGGCCACCGGGGCGGTGTCCCTCCCGGCGGGAAAGGTGCCCGGGACCGCCCTCGGACGGTTTCAATGTCGAAACGACATGGGTACCCGCCATCGCGGACCGGCCGACGAGGTCCGCGCCCTCGACCTCTTCATCAAGCTGATGCGCGCCGCCGACTCGGTGGCGACACGGGTGCACCGCGCCGTGGCGGACGTGGCGCTGACCGTCAGCCAGTTCGGCGTGCTCGAGGCCGTCTTCCACCTCGGGCCCATGTGCCAGAAGGAACTCGGCACGAAGCTGCTCAAGAGCGGCGGCAACATCACGATGGTGGTGGACAACCTCGAGAAGCGGGGGCTCGTCCGCCGGAAGCGCAATCCGGAGAACCGCAAGTACGTGACGGTCTCCCTCACGGACGCCGGGCGGAAGCTCATCGAGACCGTGTTCCCGCGGCACGTCGCCGAGGTGGTGCGCGACCTGTCCGTCCTGACGCCCGACGAGCAGACGACCCTCGCGGCGCTGCTGCGGACCCTCGGGCGCGGCCGCGCGCAGCCCTGACCGGGGGCGACGGCGAAGCCCGCGTCGACGACCGCGCCCCCCCGGCGATGGAACCAGGGTCTACGACCCCGTTGTTCCGTCAGGGGAGGTGATAGTGGCGGCGGATGCGCCGGACGCCGAGGAGGGCGCGGAAGAAGTCGGTGGCGCGCACCTTGCTCCCGGGCACGTCGGACCAGCGGCGCAGCGGCACCTCGACCACGAGGTCGCCGACGGGCGGCCCCTCGCCGTCGAGGTGGCGGCGCGCCAGCCGCGCGAGCACCTCGACGTCGAACAACCACCGCGTGAGGAACGGCGCGTCGAACAGCGCGGCCGGCGTCGTCGGGGCCCGGAAGAGCTTCGCGCCGCACTGCGTGTCGTAGGTCGGAAGGCGCAGGCCCCGGGAGATGCGGGTGGCGACGAGCCGCCCGGCGACGTGACGCGAGGCCCGGCGGCGGATGTCCGTGCCGAGCATCCGCACCCGCGCGCCCATCGCGAGCCACGTGCCCGGCCGCGCGACGAGCGCCGCCTCGAGGCGCGCGACCTCGTCGAGCGGGGTCGCGAGGTCGGCGTCCCACCACCCCACGAAGTCCGGCGCGTGCGCGCACGCCGCGCGGATCCCGGCCCGCACCGCCTCGCCCTTGCCCCGGTTCTCCGGCAGCGCCACGACCTCGACGCGGCCGGCCGACTCGCGCGCGAACGCCTCGAGGCGGGCCCGCGTGCCGTCCCGGCTGCCGTCGTCCACGAACGTCAACGCGAGGCCCGGCGCGGCGTCGAGCCCGGCGCGGAACGCCGCGAGGTCGAGACGGCGCTCCTCCTCGAAACAGGGCACCACGAGGCGCACGGCGGACGGCATCGTGGCGACCTCCCGGGGGCCCGCCCCGCGGCGCGGCTCCCATCGTCGTATAACCGAGGGCGCCGACCGGCCGGAGCGATTGCCCGATGTCCCGCCTCCCGCCCGCCGGGCGCCGCGCGTTGCTGATCGTGCTCGCCCTCGCGGCCCTCGCCGGCCTCCTCGCGTACGGCCGCCGCCGCGTCGAGGCGATGGGCGGGTTCCCCGACCGCGCCGCGGCGCGCGGCAAGCCGCCGTCGAGCAACGACTTCAACGTCTACTGGGGCGCCGCCGCCGCGCTCGACGCGCCCGACGTCATGACCCGCGCGTACACGGACGACGACCGCCGCTACATCTACCCGCCGTTCCTGGCCGCCGCGCTGCGCCCGCTCCTCCCGCTCGGGCCGACCGGCGGGGCGATCGCGTGGTTCACCCTCGCGGTGCTGTCGTCCGCCGCGGGCACCGCGCTCGCCGTGCGCGTCGCCCTCGAGGCCTGGGCCGGCCGCCGGGCCTCGCGTCCCCTCGCGCCGGACGACCGCCGCCTCGTCGTCGCGGCCCTCGCCGTCGGCCTCGGCTTCGCGGGCCGCTTCGTCGGCGACGACCTCGGGAACGGCAACGCGAACGGGCTCGTGCTGCTCGGCTGCGCCGCCGGGACGCTCGCGTTCGTCCGCGGGCGCGACGTCGCGGGCGCGGCCGGGTTCGCGTTCGCCGCGGCGCTGAAGGTGACCCCCGCGCTGGCGCTGCTCTGGATGCTCGCCACGCGGCGCGTGCGCGCGGCGGCGGCGTTCGTCGTCGTGACGGCGGCGCTCGTCGTCGGCGTGCCCGCGGCGTGGGTCGGGCCCGCGCGCGCCGTCGAGCTCAACCTCGAGTTCCTCGCGCAGACGCGGTCGCGCGAGGAGGCGTCGCGCGAGACGCGCCCGGTGAACGGGTCGTCGCTGCGCGCGGCCGTCCACCGCGTCACCACCGACACGGCCGTCGCCGAGGGGCCGGGCGCGCAGCCCCTGCGCGTCGCCACGCTGTCCGGCGCCGAGGCGGACCGCGTCTTCCTCGCCCTCGCGGGCGCGTGCGCGCTCGCGCTCGGCGTGCACTTCGCCCGCGGCGCGGCCGCGTCGCGGGCGCCGCGCCGCGCGGCCCTCGACCTCGCGCTGGTCGGGATCGCGGCCGCGCTGCTCTCGCCGCTGACGCGCAAGGCGCACCTCGTCGCCGCGATCCTGCCCGCCGCCGTGCTCGGCGCGGGCGCGTTCGGCCGCCCGGCGTCGGCGGGTCGCGGCGCGCGCGGCCCGCGGGTCTGCGCCGCGCTCGCCGTCGCCCTCGCGTGGGCCGCCGACGCGTCGCTCGTCGGTCGCACCCTCGGGCGCCTCGCGTGGGGGCTCAACGTGCTCTGCGCCGCCACCGTCCTCGTGGCCGTCGGCCTGTGGGGGCAGTCGCGCGACCCCACGGCACGCGAGGCCCGGCCGCCGTCCGGGCCGGCGCTCGCCGGCGGGGGGGATCCCCCCGGGGTCTCCGGGGGACCGACCTAGGACGATTTGACATTGAAGTGTTTGGGGGTAGGCTCCTCGCGTCCGAGGAGATCCCCCCATGAACCTGTCCCGACGTGACGTGATGAAGACCGCGGCGGCCGCGGCCGGCGCCGCCGGCCTGTCGGCCTGCGCCGGCGGCGTGAAGGCCCGGCCCGACGCGCTCGGCGCGGCCCTGCCGCCCGGCGGCGCGCCCGTGCCCCCCGAGGCGATGCGCGTGCGGCCCGCCGCGGAGCGCGGCGGCGCGAACCACGGCTGGCTCGACACGAAGCACAGCTTCTCGTTCGCCGACTACTACGACCCCCGGCACATGGGCTTCCGCGCGCTGCGCGTGATCAACGAGGACTTCATCGCCGCGGGCGAGGGCTTCCCCATGCACCCGCACCGCGACATGGAGATCATCACGTACGTGCTCTCGGGCGCCCTCGAGCACCGCGACACCCTCGGCAACGGCGGCGTGATCCGTCCCGACACGCTGCAGCGCATGAGCGCGGGCCGCGGCATCCGCCACAGCGAGTTCAACCCGATGCGCGACGAGCGCGTGCACATGCTGCAGATCTGGATCGAGCCCGACACGCGCGGCGTCGAGCCCGGCTACGGCGAGCGCGCGTTCCCGCTCGACGACCGCACGAACCGGCTGCGGCTCGTCGCGTCGCCCGACGGCGCGGACGGCAGCCTCCGGATCCACGCGTCGACGCGGCTCCACGCGTCGATCCTCGAGCCCGGCCGCACGGTCGTGCACGCGGTCGAGCCCGGCCGCCACGCGTGGCTGCAGGTCGCGCGCGGCGCCCTCGACGTGAACGGCACGCCGCTCGTCGCGGGCGACGGGCTCGCGGTCTCGGCCGCGGGGCTGCTCGAGATGAAGGCGCGCGCGGCCGGCGCCGAGGTGCTCGTCTTCGACCTGGCCTGACCCGGGCCCGGTCGCGTCCCGCGGACCGCGCGGCGGCGGCCCCGCCGGTCGCCGTCCGGCGGGGCCCGCGACCGCCGCGTCGTCCCTCGGTCACGGACGGCGCGGCGGGAGCAGCGGGCCGAGGTCGGCCGAGCCGGCCGCGGCGTCCCACGCGGCCGGGTCGGCCTTCACCGCGCGCTCGAGCGCCCGCGCGGCCTCGTCGCGCCGGTCGAGCGCGACGAGGGCCCGCGCGAACCCGAACAACGCGAGCGCGTCGGCGCCGTCGCGGGCGAGCGCGGCCTCGAACTCTCGCGCCGCGGCCGCGGCGTCGCCGCGCTCGAGCGCCTCGATGCCGAGCATCGTGCGGCCGAGCGCGGCCCACGCGTCGGCCCGCGCCGCGTCCACGCCGGCCGCGGCCGCGCGGGCCTCGAGCACGAGCCCCACGTCGCGGACGCCGTACGGGTCCGACAGCAGCGCGCGGTAGAGCGTCACGGCGCGCGCGCCGTCGCGCGCCGTCGCGGCCCGCTGCGCGTCGGCCCGCAGCGCCGCGGGCGCGAGGAGCCCCGCGCGCAGCAGCCCCGCGAGCCGCACGGCGGCCGCGTCGCGGTCGGCCTTCGCCAGGTCGTCGAGCCGCTTCGCCTCGGTCTCGCCCGCGCGCGCGCGGCGGCGGCCGCCGCGCGGTCGGCGTCGGCCGCCGCGTCGAGGGCCGCGTCGGCCTCGGCGCGCAGCTCGCCCGCGGCGCGCGGCCCGGCGCGGAGCGCGAGCGCGAGCGTCTTCGCGGCGTCGCCGAGCGGCGCGCCCACGGCCTCCGCGAGCCGGAACGTCTCGACGAGCACCTCCGCCGGCGCGCCCATCCCGTCGCGGGCCGCGGCGCGCCGCGGCCTCGAGCGCGTGGTCCGCCGACGCGAGGTCGCCGCGCCGGCGGTGCACGCGCGCGTACGCGACCTGCGTCTCGAAGCGCCCGGGCGCGAGCGCCGCGGCCTCGTTGTAGGCCTTGAGCGCGTCGAGCGCGCCCGCGGGCGGGGCGCGCCGCGACGGCGGCGCCTCGCCGCCGAGGAAGAGGTGCCCGCGGCGGTGGGGGACGTCGAACCGCGTCGGGTCGAGCCGCGCCGCCTCGGCGAGGGTCGCGTGCGCGTCGTCGAGGCGGCCCTCGAGCCGGTACGTCTCCGCGACGTCGAGGCGGGCCTCGGTGGCGCCCGGGTCCCACGCGAGGAGCCGCGCGTACCGCTCGCGCGCCGTGGCGAAGTCGCCCCGTCGCGCCGCCGCGGCCGCGACGTCGTAGCCGCGGGCCCGCAACCCCTCCGTGCCGAGGAACGACCCGCGCTCGAGCGCCGCCGGCGTGCCGAGCTGCGCGAGCGCGGCGCCGTGGTCCACCACGCCGGTCAGGAACGCGGCGGCGCCCCCGAACAGGAAGGCGCCCCGCAGGCGGCGCCGCCGCGGCCGGTCGTCCGGCGCGGCGACGACCGGGCCCGCGGCGCCCACCACGAGGCCGAAGACCGGCGCGACGGCGGCGGCCAGCAACGGGTCCTCGGCCAGCGACGCGACCGCGGTGACGACCGCGACCCCGAGGCCCGCGACGCGAGGCCCGGTCGGCGACGCGCGGACCGCTCGGGCCGTCACGACCACGCCGCCCGCGAGCAGCAGCAGCGTCGTCAGGCCCGCGAACACCCCGCCCTCGACCGCCGCGTGCGCGACGTCTGCGTGGGCCGCGAGCGGGCGGCCGCCCGCCGAGATCCGCGCCTCGTCGAGGTCGCGCACGCGCAGCACCTGCGTCGAGAACCCGTACACGCCGTGGCCGGAGAGCGGGCGCTCCGCCACGAGCGCCGCGGAGGCCCGCAGCAGCCCGAGGCGGACGTCCACCGTGTCGCGGGCGAGGCCGGGCACCGCGACGCCGCTCGCGAGCAACCCGATGCCGACGACGCCGAGGCCGAGCCCCGCGAGCGCGACGGTGCGCGTGCGGCCTCGCCCCGTCGCCGCCGCGACGGCCAGCGCGCCCGCGGCCGCGGCGGCGAGGCCCGTGCGGCTGCCGGTGGCGACGATCCCGGCCGCGAGCAGGAGCGCGGCGCCGCCGGCCGCGAGCGAACCCGCGCGCGAGCGGCGGAGCGCGCCGTGGGCGGCGAACGCGAGCACGGCGAGCGCGGGCCCGGCGACGCCCGCGCGACCGAACGGCCCGACCGCGGGCCGGCCCGCGACGCGGTCGACCACGACCCACGCCGCGGCCACGACGCCCGCGACGGCGAGGCCTTCGACCGCGGCGCGGCGCGCCGACGCCGAGAGGCGACCGCCGACGACGAGGGCCGCGGCCGTCGACAACGCGACCGCCGTCGGGCCGAACACGCCCACCGACACGGCGGTCGGGCGCACGATCGCCTCCGCGACGAACGGCAGCAGCGCGACGATCAGCGCGAGCGCCCCGAGCGTCGCCGACGGCTCCGCGACGGGGCGGCGCGCGACGACGAACAGGCCCGCGGCCAGCACCGCGAGCACCGCCGGGATGCGCGTCGCGTCGTCGTCGGGGGCGCCGAACCCGCGCTCGAGGAGCCCGGGCAGCACGAGGACCGCCAGCGCGACGGCCGCCGCGAGCAGCCGTCCCGGCGCGGGGGGCGCCGGCGGGTCGTCGGGGGCGGGGCTCGGCGGCGGCATGCTCCCTACCGTAGACGGCCGGAGGCCGCCGGGCCTTCCGCGTCCGGGGCCCGGGGCCTGTCGTCAACGCGGACCCCTCGACGGGCGGGCCTCGCGTGCGACGGAACGGGCCTCGCGTGCGACGGAACGGGCCTCGCGTGCACCGCGACGGGCCTCGCGTGCGACCGAACGGGCCTCGCGTGCGGCGGAGCGGGCCTCGCGTCCCGGGAGCCGGTCCGCGCGACCCCGCCGGGCCCGGAGGGCGGCCCCGTCGGCCCTCGGGGGGGCGTCAGCCCTCGAAGAGCGCGGCCGTGAACGCGTCGGGGTCGAACTCGGCGATGTCGTCGATGGTCTCGCCGGTCCCGACGAACTTCACGGGCACGCCGATGACGTCGCGGACCGCGATGAGGGCGCCGGCCTTCGCCGTGCCGTCGAGCTTGGTCACGAAGATGCCGGTGACGGCGACGGCCTTGTGGAACTGCTCGGCCTGGCGGATCGCGTTCTGGCCGTTCGTCGCGTCGATCACGAGGAGCGTCTCGTGGGGGGCGTCGGGGATCGCCTTCTTGACGACGCGGCGGATCTTCTCGAGCTCCTGCATGAGGTTCGTCTGCGTGTGGAGCCGGCCCGCGGTGTCGATGACGACGTAGTCGGCCCCGCGCTTCTGCGCGGCGTTGACCGCGTCGAACGCGACGGCGGCGGGGTCGGCGCCCGTGGCCTGCTTCACGATCTCGACGCCGTTGCGCTCGCTCCAGATGGCGAGCTGCTCGACGGCGGCGGCGCGGAACGTGTCGGCGGCGCCGAGGACGACGCGCCGGCCGCCCGCCTTCAGGTACTTCGTGAGCTTCCCGATGGACGTCGTCTTGCCGGAGCCGTTGACGCCGCAGACGAGGATCACCGTGGGGCCCGCGGCGGCCTTGCCGAGCTTCGTGCCGCCCGAGCGCAGGCGCTCGACGATCCGCGCGCGCAGGAACGGCTCGACGTCCTCGCTGGTCGAGAGGGTCTTCGCCTTCCATGCGGCGCGGACCTCCTCGAGCAGCGCCGTGGTCGTCTTCGGGCCGACGTCGGCCTTGAGGAGCGCGGCCTCGAGGTCGGCGAGGAGCGCCTCGTCGAGCTTGCGGCCGAGGAAGAGCGCGCGGCGCAGGCCGCCGGCGAGGATCTCGCGCGTCTTCTGCAGACCCTTCTTGAGCTTGTCGAAGAGGCCCACGGTCGCTCCTACGCCTTCAGCCCGCGGTCCTTGCGGATGCGGTCCAGGATGCCGTTGACGAACGCGCCGCTCTGCTCGGTGCTGTACCGCTTCGCGAGCTCGATGGCCTCGTTGATCGCGACCTTCGTCGGCACCTCGCTCTCGTGCAGCATCTCGTAGACGCCGATGCGGAGCACGTTGCGGTCGACGGCGGCCATGCGCGACAGGCCCCAGTTCTGGGCGGCCTCGGAGAGCAGCAGGTCGATGGCGGGGCGGTGGAGCATCACGCCGTCCACGACCTGCCGGGCGTAGGCCGTCGCCTCGGGCTCGCCGGGCTTGCCCGAGAGCTCTTCGTGGAGGAACGCGTCCAGGCGGTCCCGGTAGTCGGGGCCCTGGACGTCGAGGCCGTAGAGGAACTGGAGCGCGAGCTCGCGCGCGCGCGTGCGGACCCTCACGGGCGGCCCTCCACCTTGCGGAGCGCGTCGAGGAGCCGGACCGCCGCCTCGGCCGCCTCGCGGCCCTTGTGCCCGCCCTTGCCCGGCGCCGACGCGAGGTCGCTGCGCGCGTCGGCCTGCGCCCGCGTGTCGGCCGTCACGACGCCGAACGTGACCGGCACGCGGGTGCCCGTCGCGACGTCCATGAGGCCCTTCGCGCAGGCGTCGGCGATCACGCGGTCGTGGATCGTCTCGCCCTTCAGCACGCAGCCCAGCGCCACGATCGCCTCGAAGCGCCCGGTGGCCGCGAGGCGGGCCGCCGCCACGGGCAGCTCGAAGGTCCCGGGGACCTCGACCACCGTCACGTCCGCGACGCCCGCCGCCGCGAGGACCTCGAGCGCGCCGTCGCGCAGCCGGTCCGTGATCTCGGCGTTCCACCGCGCCACGAGGACGGCGATGCGGAAGGTGCGGCCGTCGAGGTCGCCGGGGATCGTGCGGGGCATGGGAAGGAGCCGGGTCGGGAAGGGCCGGAGTCTACACGGGCCGCGGCGCGCCGCCGTGGTTTGATCCCACGATGCACAGCGTCGTCGAGGCCCAGCGCGCGGTCGAGGCGGCGGCGGGGGCCCCCCGTCGCCGCGTCGAGCACGTCGCGCTCGCCGACGCCGCGGGCCGGGTCCTCGCGGCCGACGTGGCGATCGACCACGACGTGCCGCCGTTCCACCGCGCGACCATGGACGGCTTCGCCGTGCGCGCGAGCGACCTCCCGGGGCCCGCGGCCGAGCTCCAGGTCGTCGGCCCCGGCCACGCGGGCGCGGCGCGCGCGACGCCGCTCGCGCCCGGCGAGGCGGTGGCGATCATGACCGGCGCCCCCGTCCCGCCGGGCGCCGACACGGTGGTGCCCGTCGAGCGGGCGACCGCGCTCGACGGGCCCCGCGGCGCGGCGACCCGCGTGCGGCTCCCGGGGCCGGTGCGCGCGGGCGACTGCGTCGCGCGGCGCGGCGAGCAGGTCGCGGCGGGCGACGTCGTCGCGCGCGCGGGCGCGACGGTCACGCCCGCGCTCGTGGGCGTGCTCGCGGCGGCCGGCGCGGCGCGGGTGCCGGTCGCGGCGCGGCCGACGGTCTCGATCGTCTGCACGGGCGACGAGCTGGTGCCCGCCGACGCGAGGCCCGGTCCGGCGGCGATCCGCGACAGCAACGGGCACGCGCTCGCGGCGCAGGCCCGGCGCGCGGGCGCCGTCGCGACGTACCTCGGGATCGTGCGCGACGACCGCGAGGCCCTGCGCGCGGCGTTCGAGGCGGGCCTCGCGTCGGACGTCCTGCTCGTCTCGGGGGGCGTCAGCCTCGGCGACCGCGACCTCGTCCCCGAGGTGCTCGCCGCGTGCGGGGTCGCGGCGCGGTTCCACCGCTGGGCCGTGAAGCCCGGCGGCCCGCTGTGGTTCGGCGTGCGCGGCGAGACCCTCGTCTTCGGGCTCCCGGGCAACCCCGCCGCGACGTTCGTCGGGTTCGAGCTGCTCGTCGCGCCGGCGCTCGCGGTGCGCCTCGGCCGGCCGTTCGCGCCGCGCGCCACGGTGCGCGCGAGCTTCGACGGGCGCCTGCCCGCCGCGGGCCCGCGGCGGCAGTTCGTGCCCGTGCGCCTCGTCGCGGCCGCGGCGGGCGCGCCCGGGCTCGTCGCGACGCCGGTGCGGTCCCTCGGCTCGGGCGAGCTATTCGCCCTGGCCGCGGCGGACGGGGTCGCCGTCGTGCCGGAGACGGGGGCGCCGCCGCCCCCGACGTGCGGCGCGCCCGCGCACGGGCACGCGCCGGGCCTCGCGTCGGCGGGGCCGTCGATCGTCGACGTCGTGCCGCTCGCCGACGGCCCCGTCGGGGGGCGCGCGGGATGAGCGACGCGTCGGTCCCGCTCCCGGACGCGCCGTCGCCGGCCCCGCTCGGCGCGCCGCCGCCCGCCGCGCGACGGCGCGCGCCGACGCTCGCGCGGCTCGCGTGCGTGGTGCTCGGCGCGGTGCTCGAGTTGCTGGTGGCGCCGCCCGGGCCCGCCCCGGCCCTCGTGTTCGTCATGGACGCGCCGTTCCTCGTGCTGCTGTTCACCGCGCGGCGGCGCTGGGCCGCATGGGCGTTCGTCTACGGGTTCGCGCGGTTCGCGACCGGGCTGTGGTGGCTGTGGTACGTGAACCCGTGGATGATCGTCGGCGCGGCCGCGGTGCTCGCGGGCGTGTGGACGCTGTGGGGCCTCGTGCTGCGGGCCGGCGCGCGGCGGCGCGTGCCGTTCCTGCCCCTCGTCGCGGTGACCGCGGTCGGCGAGGAGATGCTGCAGGCGTGCGTGATGGGGGCCAGCGGCATGCCGTGGCCGGCGCGGTCGCTCGCGTTCGCCGCCTGGCCCGACCTCGTGGGGTTCTCGGCGTACTTCGGCGCGTACGGCCTCTCGGCGCTCGCGGCGGCGACGTCGGCGTGGGCGTCGGGGCTGCCCGGCCTCCTGCGCGACGACGGGTTCCGTGCCGCGCGGGTGCGCGGGCTCGTCGCGTCGGGCGTGCTGCTCGCCCTGGCGGGCGGCGCGGCGTGGTTCTACGGCGCCGCGAGCCGCGGGTTCGTCGCCGCGCGGCTCGAGGGGCCCGGCGCGCCGGCGGCGCGCACCGACCCGCTCGTGATCGTGCAGGCCTCGATCCTGCAGGACATGAAGAACGCGAAGGAGCAGAACGCGGACGACATCCTCGCGCGCCACCTGCGGCGCACGACGGAGGCCCTCGAGCGGCTCAACGACGAGCACCAGCGGGCCCTCGCGGTGCTCTGGCCCGAGACGATGATCCCGTGGCCGTTCGTGAGCCGCGAGCTGGCGCAGCGCTTCCCGCACGCGTTCGAGGCGCAGCACAGCGTGCTGCGCGCGATCCGCGACGCGGTGCCCGCGGGGCAGCCGTCGCGGTTCCTGCTCGGGGTGAACCACTACTTCGTCGGCGCGAAGGGCCCGCAGGCCGGCCTCTACGACCACGACTCGACGGACGCGGTCGTCTACGTGGACCTCACGGCGCTCCCCGACGAGGCGCCGGACCCCATGGCCTGGCCCGCCGACGGCCGCTGGCCGTGGGAGCAGGTCCCGGGGCGGCACGAGAAGGTCGTGCTGGTCCCGTGGGGCGAGTACACCCCCGGCGGGACCGTGCTGCCCTTCCTGCGGACGCTCCGCGACGGGATCTCGATCATCCCGGAGATCACGCCCGGCGACCCGGACCAGGCGCCGTTCCAGCTCGGCTGGGCGCCGCCGGAGCGCCCGGGCGGGCCGAACCGGGCCGTGCTCGCCGGCTCGATCGTCTGCTTCGAGGTCGCCTTCCCCTCGCGGTGCCGCGCGTGGCGCCAGGCGGGGGCCACGGTCCTCCTCAACGCGGGGAACTACGGGTGGTACGGCGACTCGACCATGCCGGCGCAGGTGCTCGCCCTCGCGAAACTGCGCGCGGCCGAGACCGCGGTGACGGTCGTCATCGCCGGCAACACCGGGCCCTCCTGCATCGTGGACCCGAGCGGCCGGCTGCGGACGCAGGTGCTGCGCGAGGGCCGGACCCAGTTCGTCGAGGGGTGGTGCGCCGGCCCGCTCTACGCCGACCCCGGGTACGAGACGCTCTATCTCCGGTGGGGGAACACGCCTTGGGCGGTGGCTGCCGGGGGGCTTCTTCTCGCCGCCTTTTTGGGTCGGAGACGTGTTCGTGACGAAGCGGAGCTACCTTCGGGACCTTCGGTCGGCCGCACGGCCGCGGGCGGGCCCTCGGCGGGTGCCGACGCAACCGCCGGTCGTGGGCCGGGTTAGGTCGCCGGGGGGGGCGCCGCGCCGCGCCGCGTGGTGCCCGGGGGAAAGTGTTTGACGGCGGACCGGCCGTTTGCCATAAACATCCCCGCTTCCGTCCGTTCCGTCGGGCTGCCGGGAGGGTTGTCCTGCCGGAGCGTGCGGAAGCAGCGTTCGGGCTGTACCCCACGGCGGGGTCCGGGTCGGGCGTGATCGATTCGCGGATGAACGGTCGCGTACGACCGTCCGGCCGCGATTCGGTTCTCTCTGGTCGGTTCTCCCTGGACTGGCCGGTAACTCGCCAGGAGGCTCGCATGAGCACGGTTGCGAAGGTCTTCGTGGTCCTGAACTTCCTCCTCGCTGCCCTGTTCCTCGGGTCGGCTTCGGCCCTGCTCGGGCACAGCGACCACTGGAAGGCGCGGCACACCACGGACACGGCGAAGCTGACCGCCGACCTGAACACGGAGAAGAACAAGTCGAAGTCGCTCGAGACGGAGCTCTCGAAGGCCCAGGCCGACAAGAACGCGTCGGACACGGCCGCCGCGGAGCGCAAGCGCGAGGCCGAGACCCTTCAGACGCAGAACGCGACCCTGAAGGAGAAGTTCGACTCGCTGCTCGCCGCGCACGCCGCCGCGACCCGCGCGCTGCAGATCGCGCAGAACACGATCGACAACGTGCAGAAGCTCGTCGGCGTGCTGCAGGACAGCCGCAAGACGGACATCGACAACCTGACGAAGGCCCTCGCCGAGAAGAACGAGGCCGTCAAGATGCAGAACGCGCTCGAGGCCAACCTCGGCGACGCGACCCAGCAGCTCAAGGACGCGCTCGCGAAGCTCGCCACGACGCAGACGGACCTCCAGCGCGCCACGTTCGAGCTCGAGGCCTACCGCAAGGCGTACCCGGGTGGCCCGGGCACCGAGCAGCCCTGGCAGGTCGGCAAGGTCCTCACGGCGGACGCCGCGAACAACATCGTCGTGATCAGCCTCGGCGCCGAGGACGGCGTCAAGGTCGGCTACCGCTACGCGGTGTCGCGCGGCAACTCGTTCATCGCGACGATCACGATCATGAGCACGCAGGCCAAGATGGCCGCCGGCAAGGTGACGCTCGGCAACGGCTCGCCGATGCCCGGCGACGACATCGCCACGTCCTCGACGAAGTAACGCGGTCTCGAACCCCGGGAGCCTGATCATGGCCAAGGACACGTACGAGACGCACGACGAGATGGAAGCCCCGAAGGACGGGCTGGGCAACGGGCTCGTCTACGTGACGACCCTGCTGCTCCTGGCGGCGGTGTTCGTCCTCCAGAAGGCCATGGCCGAGAAGTTCGACCGTGGCATGTTCGGGAAGGGCGGGACGGCGGCCGCGCCTGCGGAGCCGATGCCGACGAAGTAACTTCGATCGGTTTGGGCCGATCTGACGAAGGCCGCGACGCACAGCGTCGCGGCCTTCTCGTTTTCGGACCTACTACGACCGGCGCGACGTGATGCTCGCCGCGCCGTTCCGGCCTCGCGGCCCCAAGGGCCGCTCGGCCGGGCGCGGCGGGAGACGCGCGGTGAGGCTGCGACCGACGAGCAGAGGGGGCCCAAGGTGACCTCCCGCCCTTCTGATGTTTCTCGCCGCGCTGTTCCGGCGTCGCGGAGGAACCGCGCCGCCGGGCGCGGCGGGAGGCGACGTCGCCGAGCTCAGAAGGGAATGCCACCGCGGGACGGCGGCCGCGCCTGCGGAGCCGATGCCCACGAAGTAACTTCGATCGGTTTGGGCCGATCTGACGAAGGCCGCGACGCACAGCGTCGCGGCCTTCTCGTTTTCGGACCTACTACGACCGGCGCGACGTGATGCTCGCCGCGCCGTTCCGGCCTCGCGGCCCCAAGGGCCGCTCGGCCGGGCGCGGCGGGAGACGCGCGGTGAGGCTGCGACCGACGAGCAGAGGGGGCCCAAGGTGACCTCCCGCCCTTCTGATGTTTCTCGCCGCGCTGTTCCGGCGTCGCGGAGGAACCGCGCCGCCGGGCGCGGCGGGAGGCGACGTCGCCGAGCTCAGAAGGGGATGCCACCGCGGGACGGCAGCCGCGCCGGGCGAGCCGACGACGGCGACGCGAGGCGACCACGAGCCCCGCCCACGCGGACGACCGGTGCGACACGCCGCGTCCCCACGCCCCGTGATCCGCCCTCCGCCGGCCCGACCGACCCCTCGGGGCTCGTCGACGAGCGCAGCCGAACGACCCGCGCGAGTTCGCACCGACGGTCCTCCCGACGAACGGCGCCCGAAGTGCGCGAACCGAAACCCGTGTTCGCCCACGATCGCGCCTGCCGAAACAGCCACCGAGTCGCTCCTCGCCTGACCTGACCGACGGCGGAACGCGCTGCAGGGCGCCGGAGACGGACGGGGAGCAGAGCGAAGGGACGCGTGTTATCGGGCGATGAGGTCGCGCGTGCGCGCGGGGAGGCCCGGGAGGGGATGAGTGGAGGGTCGAACGCGTCGGAGGACGGCCGCGTCGACCCTCGACGCGCACCGCAGCCCCTCGAGGCGCGATCCGGGCCGACGCCCCGGCGCTCGCGCGGGTGGGGGCCGCGGACGGGTCCAGATGCCCGGCGCGCGGCGGCGGCCCCGGACCGCCAACGGCGGCGCACCAGGTCCCGCGGCACCGGAGTCGGCCTCGACGATGCCCCCCGACAGGCACCGCGAACTCCACCGACCGGCCGAGCGGTCCCCGAGCCGAGACCGCGAACCGTGAACTCGGGCGGTAGTCCGCGAGCGCACAGGGAGCGTCCGACGCGACCGGGACGCCGAACCCGAGCCGCGCATGGGGGACCGCGGACGCGAGTGCCCGCGCCGCGGATCGCCCCGGATCCAGAGAGGAAGGCTCAGGCGGAGAACGAGGCGCCGGCGACCGGGCCCCGCGGTCCCGGGTGTGGGGTTGGTTATCGGACGAAGCGGTGGGAGGGGATCGCGTTCCGTGGGGGAGGAACCGGAAAGACGTACGAGGGATGGGGGGCGACGTGCGGCGTCGTCGCCACCGCGGGGTATCCTCCGCTCGCCTCGACCGGGTACCTCGTCGCGGACCGGGCGGTCCGTCGTCCGAGAATGCGGCGTCGTCGAGGCGGCGCGGACCTCCATGGCCAACCTCTTCGAGTGGTTCCTCGGCAAGTTCTCCATCGACATGGGGATCGACCTGGGCACCGCGAACACCCTCGTCTACGTGCAGGGCAAGGGCATCGTGCTCAACGAGCCCAGCGTCGTCGCGGTGAAGAAGGGCACCAACAAGGTGTTGCTCGACGGCCGCGCGGTCGGCGACACCGCGAAGGAGATGCTCGGCAAGACGCCGGGCAACATCGTCGCCATCCGCCCGCTGAAGGACGGCGTCATCGCCGACTTCGAGATCACCGAGGCGATGCTCCGCTACTTCATCCACAAGGTGCACGACCGCACCTGGGGCGTCCGGCCGCGCGTCGTCATCGCGATCCCGTACGGCATCACCCCCGTCGAGAAGCGCGCCGTCATCAACTCCGCCGAACGCGCCGGCGCCCGCCGCGTGTACCTCATCGAGGAGCCCATGGCCGCCGGCATCGGCGTCGGCCTCCCGATCACCGAGGCGCAGGCCTCCATGATCTGCGACATCGGCGGCGGCACCACCGAGGTCGCCGTCATCTCCCTCGCCGGCATCGTCACCGCGAAGCCGGTCCGCGTGGCGGGCGACGAGATGGACGAAGCCATCGTCAACCACATGCGCAACACCTACAACATGCTCATCGGCGAGCAGACCGCCGAGAAGATCAAGATCGGCATCGGCAGCGCCTACCCGCTCAAGCGCGAGATGACCATGGACGTGAAGGGCCGCGACCTCAAGCACGGCCTCCCGCGCAAGGTCGTCGTCACCAGCGAGGAGATCCGCGAGGCCCTCCAGGAACCCGTCCGCCAGATCGTCGGCGCCGTCAAGGACACCCTCGAGGCCACGCCGCCCGAGCTCGCCGCCGACCTCGTCGACAGCGGCATCGTCCTCGCCGGCGGCGGCTCCCTCCTCCGCGGCATCGACCGCGTCATCGCCGAGGAGATCAACCTCCCCGTCCGCGTCGCCGAAGACCCTCTCACCGCCGTCGCCCGCGGCACCGGCGTCTTCCTCGAGAAGCTCGGCGAGCTCAAGAACGCCCTCGATCAGGCGGACGAGTAGACCGACGCCCGTCGGGCGACCCCTCGACCCCTCGGGCCTCGGCGCTCCCCCTCCCGCGCCCCACCGCCGGCGGGCCCCGCGCACCCGTCCCGCCCGCGGTCGAGGGTCCGGGACCGCGAGGCCCGGTCGTCGTCGGCGCCGCCCCGCCCCGTGGCCCGACCGTCGGCGCGCGGACTCCCGTCGGAGCCGGCCTCGCGGCGCAGCGGGCTTCGCGGTCCCCGCGCCGGATCGAGTCCGTCCCCGCCGCGCTCCGTCGTCGCCGCCCCCGCGGACCGGCGCGGGGAAACGCCCGGAGCCGGGACCCCGATCGAGGCCATCGCGGACGGGGAGGGGGCTTGCGTTATCGGACGATAACGAGGATCCCTTGACCCCCGTGCGGGACGGGTTTCAATACCACCACTCGGGGGGCAACGCGGTTCGTCCCCCCACGGGTGGTTGCACCCGGTACGCAGCGCTCGAGTCGGCGGGGCTCGGGTACGGAAGGCGGCGTCATGCGGCTCCGGAAACGTCACGCCTGGTCGTTGGTGCTGATCGGCCTGTTCGCGCTGCCGGTGCTGCAGCCCGCCGGGTTCCCGGCGATCGAGGACCGCGTCGACGCCGCCCTCGCGTGGACGGCGCGCGCCGAGATGGCGAACCCCCACGCGTGGGTCGCCGCGAAGCCGGGCGACGAGGCCGCCGGCGACGGGCCCCGCGTGCGCGCGCTCGAGCAGATGCTGCTGACCGAGCGCGAGGAGCACGCGCGCGTGCTCGACGAACTCGCCCAGCGCGGGCAGCTCGCGGAGACGCTCCAGGGGTTCCAGCGCCTGCCGCTCGCGATGTCGGCGCGGATCCTGCGGGCGCACGACGCCGCGTCGGCGCGGCGCAGCCTGCTCATCGACCGCGGCGAGGCCGACGGCGTCGAGGTCGGGCAGGCGGTGGCGCAGGGCCGCGTGCTCGTCGGCGTCGTGCAGCACGTCGAGGCGCACACCGCGCGCGTGCAGCTGCTGACCGACGCGTACACGCGCCTGGCGGTGGCCGTCCGCACCGTCGACGGCGTGCGCGCCACCGCGTGGATGCGGGGCGGCGCCGACGACGACGTGCCGCTGCGCAACCTCCGCGCCGCCGACGACCTCCGCGTGAACACGGGCGACCCGGTCCTCACGAGCCACGACGACGGCCTCGTCCCCGCCGGCCTGATCGTGGGGTACGTCACCCGCGCGAGCGACGACGACGGCGACGGCGTCCTCGACGTGCGCGTGCACCCGCTGTTCGACCTCGGCCGCAGCACCACCGTGCTCGTGCTGCGCCCGGCGGACTGACGCCGCCGTGGGAATCCTCGTCCTGCTCGCGTGGGCGGTCCTCGCCGGCGCCCTCCCGGACCTCGCCGTCGCGCGGCTCGGGCTCGACCGCGCGCCCCCGGACCTCTGGGTCGCCATGGCGACGTTCCTCGCGCTGCAGGGCAGCGGCTACCACGTCGTCAAGTGGGGGATCCTGCTCGGGCTCCTCGCGGACTGCGCCTCGCTCGACCCGCTCGGCACGCACGCGTTCGTGCTCGGCACGGTGTCGTTCCTCTTCGCCCGCCGCCACGGCGACTCGCGCGGCGTCACGGGCGCGCTCGTCCCGCTGTCGATCGCGCTGGCCACCGTCGTCGCGCGCGTGCTCTACGTCGTGCGCTGCCTCCCGCTGCACCAGGGCGGCCCCGTCCTCGCGCCGCTGCTCGCGGCGTTCCCCGCCGCGCTCTCGACCGCGCTGGTGTCGTGGCCGCTGCTCGTGCTGCTCCAGCGCGCGGGCGCCCTCGACGACCTCACGGGACGCCGCCGTGCGGCCCGAGCGTAGGCTCCTCGTCCTCTACCTCGCCACCGTCGCGGCGCTCGTCGTCGTGTGGCTGCGGGTGGGGTACGTGCAGGTGTTCGGGCACGCGCAGGCCGTCGAGGACGCCCGGACGCAGCGCGAACGGCTCGCCGACGTCGGCGCCGGCCGCGGCCGCATCGTGGACGCCGGCGGCGAGCCCCTCGCGTTCGACCGCGCCGCGGTGCGGCTCGTCTTCGTGCCCGGCGAGTGGGCGTCGCGCCACCGGTACCGGTGCGCCGTCTGCGGCACGATCGTGGCCCGGCGCGACCCGCGCTGGTGGGGCGTCGAGTCGAAGGCGCCCACGCCGCCGACGCGGTGCTCGTGCGGCGCGAAGGGCGCGGGCTTCGAAGCGCTCCCCGTCGAGGACCTCGCCCCGCTCGAGGACGCGATCGGCCTGCCGCCGGGCACCCTCGCCGGCGCCGCCGACGACCGGATGCGCGACGTCCTCGAGCAGATCGAGATCGAGGTGGCCGAGGGCGTCATGAACCGGAAGCCGGGGACGATCCGCGCGCTGCAGCGCGTGCGCCGCGCCGAGCGCGGGAGCCGCGTGTCGGTCAAGGAGGTCGTCGCCGAGTTCGCCGACGAGCTCGAGGGACGCGACTTCTACGCCGAGGACCTCCGGATCCAGCGCCGCGCGGACCACTTCGGCCGCCCGATGCCGATGATGACGTTCCACACGCCCGCGGGCGCGCGGCTCGACGTGCGGTCGCTGTCGCCGGAGGCGGAGCGCATCCTCGAGCTCGACCGCGACCAGCGCTACCGCGGCTTCCGCACCGAGACGTTCACCGAGCGCTGGTACCCGCGCCACGGCCTGCTCTCGCAGTGCGTCGGCGTCGTGTCGCCGTTCCAGAGCGCGACGGAGCGCGAGCGCTACTTCGCCCTGTTCGGCCGCAACATGCACGTGCCGGACGTGCGCATCGGGCGGATGGGGCTCGAGGCGGCCTACGAGCCGTCGCTGCGCGGCACGCCGGGCCGCATGCGCATCGCCCGCGACGCGGACGGGCTCTTCACGCAGCGCACGCTCGTGGACCCGCCCGTGCGCGGCGAGGACGTGCGGCTCCACCTGTCGCTCGGGCTGTGCGAGGTGCTCCACCGCGCGCTGCGGGAGGCGGCCACGCAGGACGGGTTCGCGGGCGAGGGCGACGCGTCCGGCGGCGCCGTGCTGATGGACGCGGAGACCGGCGCGGTGCTCGCGTGGGCCGAGGCGCCGAGCTTCGACCCGAACGGCAAGCTCGACGAGGTGACGAGCCGCATCGAGGACGACGAGGCCGTGGCCGCGGAGGTCGTCGCGCGACGCGAGGCCCGGGGCGAGGCGACGGGCCCCGAGGTGCCGAAGCCCGCGGTGACGTTCTCGCGCGTGGCCCGGCTCGAGGTCGAGCCCGGCAGCAGCATGAAGCCGTTCACGGCGCTCGCGCTCCTCGCGTCGGGCCGCGACCTCCCCGGCCATTACATGTGCGCCGGGAAGGACGTGCACGTCGAGCCGATCTTCCCCCGCTGCCACCACCACGAGTGGGTGGACGTCGTGCGCGCGCTCGCGTTCTCGTGCAACCGCTACTTCGCCGACCTCGCGAGCGACCGCGACTTCCGCGCCGCGAACACGCGGCTCCTCCCCGCGACCGCCGCGGCCTTCGGGTTCGGCGGGCGGACCGGCGCCGACCTGTTCGGCGACGCCAAGGGCTCGTACCCCGCGGCGCCGAGCGCGCCCCTGCTCCGCCAGATCGCCATCGGCCAGGCCGTGCTCGTCACGCCGCTGCAGATGGCGCGCGCGTGCGCCGCGCTCGCCAACGGCGGCCGGCTGCCCACCCCGCGGCTCGCCGCGACGGTCGGCGGGCGGCCCGTCCCGTTCGAGTCCGTCCCGGTGGCGATCGACGCGGGCGCGCTCGAGTCGGTGCGGGCCGGCCTGCGCGGCTGCGTCACGTACGGCACCGCCAAGGGCGTGTTCGACCGCCCGGAGCTCGCCGGCGTGACCGTCGCGGGGAAGTCCGGCACCGCCACGGTGGGCGCGTCGGACTGGATGGACGGCGACTCCGACTGGGTGGACCCGGACGCGCCCGAGGGTTCGCGGGCGAAGGGCCCGTGGCACCTCTGGTTCGTCGGGTACGCCAGCAAGCCCGGGGCCCGCACGGTGTCGTTCGCGGTCGTGCTCCACAGCCGCCGCTCCGGCGTGGGCGGCGAGCACGCCGCGCCGGTGGTCGCGTCCCTGCTCGCCGCGTGGTTCGGCCGATGACCCTCTCCGAACGCCTCCGCCGCGCGCCGTGGTCGCTGCCGATCCTCGCCGCGACGCTCACCGCCGTCGGCATCGCCACCATCGCGACCGCGGCCGAGGGCCACCGCGTGCCCTACACCTGGCTCCAGACGCGGTGGGCCGCCGTGGGCGTCGCCGCGTCGCTCCTCGTGCTCGCCGCGCCGTACGGCCGCGTCGTGCAATGGGCGCCGGTGCTCTACGGCGCCGGGCTCGCGGCGCTCGTGCTCGTGCTCTTCAAGGGCACCGGCCAGAGCGCCGGCCGGTGGATCGGCATCGGCGCGTTCCGCGTGCAGCCGAGCGAGTTCATGAAGCCGATCCTGGTCGTCATGCTCGCGGCGACCCTGCGCTACTCCACCGAGCACCGCCGCCTCGGCGGCCTCGTGAAACCCGTCGCGCTCACGCTCGTGCCCTTCCTGCTCGTCATGCGCCAGCCCGACCTCGGCACCGCGATCCTGTTCGTCCCGATCGCGTTCGCGCTGCTCTTCGGCGCCGGCGCGCGCCTGCGCCACCTCGCGATCCTCGCGACGGGCGGCCTCGTCGCCGCCGGCCTCCTCGCGCTGGTCCCCGGCGTGCTCAAGGACTACCAACGCGACCGGATCTTCGGCTTCCTCGCCCAGCACGGCGACTCCGCCGCCGCCAAGACCCTCGAGCGCTCCCAGAACCACCAGTCCTACCAGGGTCGCATCGCCATCGGCCTCGGCGGGCTCACGGGCGTCGCCGACGACGAGGGCGGGCCCGAGGAGGCGACGCGCGACGTCCCCGAGCGCCACAGCGACTTCGTCTTCGCGGTGTTCGCCGCCAAACACGGCTTCGTCGGCGTGACGCTCCTCTTCCTCCTCTACGCCGCCTTCCTCGGGGCGCTGCTGTCCGTCGCGTCGCGCCTGCGCGAGCCGAGCGGGCGGTTCCTCGCCGTCGGGTTGTTCGCGATGTTCGCCGTCCAGGTGGTCGTCAACCTCGCCATGGTCGCGGGGCTCCTCCCCGTGGTCGGCGTGCCCGCGCCGTTCCTCACCTACGGCGGCTCGAGCCTGCTCGTGTCCTGGCTCTCCGTCGGCCTGCTGCTCGCCGTCGGCAGCGACCCGCCCGTCGAGTTCGGCCGCACGACCTACGGCGACTGACGCGGCCCCCGGCGGGGGACCGCGAGGCCCGCGCGCCCGCGGGGCGCGTGCCGGGGCCCCGCGCCCGCGGGGACCCCCGCGGTGAACCGCTTGCGCGGGGCCGTGCCATGGTGGGGGAGCCATGACCCCGCCGCCCGCCCCCCCGATCGGCCTCGCGGACCTCGAGGGCGTCCGCCGGCTCGCCGGCGTGCTCGTCCGCGGCGACGCGGACGCCGACGACCTCGCGATGGACGCCGTCGTCGTGGCCCTCGAGAAACCCGCCCGCGCGGGCTACACGCCGCGGGCGTGGCTGCACGGCATCGTGCGCCGCCTCGCGGCCAACCGTCGGCGCGCGGACGCCGTCCGCCGGCGCCGCGAGACCGACGCCGCGCGCCCGGAGGCGGCCTCCGACGACCTCGACGTCGCCGCGCACCTCGCGCGACGGCGCCTCGTGCTCGACGCGCTCGCCACGTTGCCCGAGGACGCGGCGCACCTGCTCTGCCTGCGGTACTTCGACGACCTGCCGCCCCGCGAGATCGCGGCGCGCCTCGGCGTGCCCGTCGAGACCGTCCGCACGCGCACGCGCCGCGCGCTCGCGCGCCTGCGCGACGAGCTCGACCGGCGCCACGCCGGCGATCGCGCCGCGTGGGGCCTCGTGCTTGCGCCGCTCGCGCCCGCGGGCGCGCCGCCGCCCGGCGCGCCCCCGTCGCCGCTCGCCGCCCCCGTGGAGACCCTCGCCGTGGCCACGTCCCTGAAACCCCTGCTCGTCGCCGCCGCCGTGGCCGTCGCGGTCGTCGGCGGGGCGTCGTCCGCGGCGGCGCGGACGGCGACGGCCCCGCGCCGGACGCCCCCGCGGCCGCCGGCCCGACGGCGTCGCCCGGCGACGCGCCGCTCGCCGCCGCGGCGACGAGCGGCGCGGCGTCGCGCCCCGCCGCGCCCGCGGCGACCTCCGGCGACGCCCCGGGCCTCGCGTCGAAGGCCGACGGCGGCGTCGCGGACGGCGCGCGGCTCGCGGGCCGCGTGGTCGACGCCGCCGGGGCGCCCGTCGCCGGCGTCCGCGTGCGCCTCGTCCCCGACGACGCGCTGCTCGTCTACCTCGGCGTGCGGACCGACGACCGCTTCTCGACGCTCGAGACGACGACCGCCGCCGACGGCGCGTACGGCTTCGAGGGCGTGCGGCCGCGGCCCGGGTACGCGGTGCTCTTCGAGGCCGACGGCCGGGCGATGGCCGTGCGCAGCGGGGTCGCCTTCGTCGCGCGGGAGCGGGCGCGGCTCGACGATCTCGTGCTCGGCGAAGGCGCCACGGTCCGCGGGGTCGTGCGCGGCGCCGACGGCGCGCCGCGCCCGGGCGCGCGCGTCGCGATCGCCCTCCGGCCGCCGAACCCGCTGCAGTTCGTCCTCGCGCGCGTGGACCGGTTGCCGTGGCGGCAGGCGCTCGTCGTCACCGACGCCGCCGGGCGCTTCGAGGCGGGGCACGTCGCCGAAGGCCGCGCGGTCCTCGTCGTCGAGGCCGAGGGCCACGCGTCGAAGGTGCTCGCGCTGACGGTGCCCGCGGCGGGGACCCTCGACGTGCCCGAGGTCGCGCTCGCCGCCGCCGACCGCGTGGGCGGCGTCGCGTCGCTCGCCGACGGGACGCCGGCCGTCGGGGCCCGCGTCCTCGTCACGCGCGACGGCGGCCTCGCGGGCTACGACGCCGACGTCCGTCCCGACGGCACGTTCGTGATCGAGGCGGTCCCGCCGGGCGCCGGGCCCGTGCACGGCTACCTGCCCGGGTTGGCGCCCGTCATGACGCCGCCCGCCCGGACCGGCGCGGCGGACGTGCGGATGCGGTTCGGCGCGAGCGGCCGCCTCATGGGGCGGGTCGTGGGCGCCGACGGCGAGCCCGTCGGCAGGTTCCGCCTCGCGGTGCGCCCCGCGGCCACGGAGGTGGACCTGCTCGCGCAGTTCGTCGAGACCGCGCTCGCGACCGCGCTCGGGCCCGTCGAGGTGGTCGCGCCGGACGGCCGCTTCGACCTCGGCCCGCTCGAGGCCCGCGACGTGGCCGTCGAGGTCGCCGCCGAGGGCTACGTGAAGGCGTCGGTCCCGAAGGTCACGGTCCCGCCGGGCGCGGCGTCGGCGCCCGTCGAGGTGCGGCTCGAGCGCGAGGCGACCGTCCGCGGGCGCGTCGTGGACCCCGAGGGCCGGCCCGTCGCGGACGCGTCGGTCTGCGTGCAGCGTGGCGGCGTCGCGTGGGCGCCGACGAACCGGCCGGCGTCCGGGACCCTGGGCCTCGAGATCGTGGGCCTCGACGCGCCGGTGGTGGAGGTCCGCACGGACGCGGACGGCGCCTTCCGCGTCGCCCCGGACGCGCCGGGCCCGGTCGCGTTGACCGTGCGTGCGCCGGGCCTCGCGGTCTGTTTCCGGGCGGGCTTCGACCCCGCCGTGGCGCGCGAGCCGCTCGTCGTGACGCTGTCCCGCGGCGCGACGCTCGCGGGGCGCGTGACGGTGGCCGGGCCCGCGCCGGCGGGACCGATGAAGGTCGTGGCGCATGCGTCGCAGGGGCAGCTCGTCGCCGACGTCGCGCCCGACGGGACGTATCGCGTCGAGGGCGCGCCGCCCGGGGCGTGGCTCGTGGTCGCGTTGCCGCGCGGCGCGGTCCTCCACCCCGGCACCGAAGGCCGGCGCGACGAGCTCGTCGCCGGGCTCGGCGCCCGGGCCGTGACCGTCGCCGACGGCGCGACGGTCCCGGTGGACCTCGTCGTGCCGCCGCTGCCGTGGATCGAGGTGACGCTCACGGGCCTCGGCGACGCGGGGGGCGTGGACGACCTCACGTTCCGGCGCGACGACGCCCCGCCCGGCGGCGCGTCGGAGAAGGACCCGGCGTGGAGCCCGCTCACGTGGTCGGCCGAGCCGCGGCCCGACGGGACGTTCGTCGTGCGCGGGCTGCTGCCCGGGACGTACACCGGCGAGCTCTGGGTGACGCAGCTGTCCGGGAGCGCGACGCACCGCTCGGTCGTGCAGTCGCAGGCGTTCGTGAAGGGCGTCGCGGTGCCGGGCGAGGCCCGGGCCGTGCCCCTGACGGTCCCGATCGCCCCGCGGTGACGGCGGCCGCCGGGCCTCGCGGTCCCGGGAGCTCGACCGTCCGCGGGGCCGGGGCCGGCCGCCGGGCGGGGCCGGCGGAACGGTCGGCCCCGGGGCCGTCCCGAGGGTCTAGAATCGCCGGCGTCCCCCGGGGGTCCCATGAGGCCTACGATCGTCGCCTGGATCCTCGCGCCGCTGTCCGCGGTCGCGTTGCTCGTCGCCGTCCACGTCGCCCGGTCGGCGGACGCGAAGCCCACCTCGCCCGTCGTCTGGGACGAGGAGGAGTTCGCGTTCGTCCGGCGCATGGTCGCCGACACGTACGTGGACGAGCTGAGCGAGACGCAGTCGCGCGACGCGTTCTATGCCGCGGTGGACGGGTACGTCCGCAGCCTGCCCGACGAGTACAACGACTTCATCCCCCCGGAGGAGTACCGGAAGTGGGTGGACGACACCGCGGGGCACTACGCGGGCGTCGGCGTCAAGATCGACGTGCTCGAGAAGGAGGGGCTCAGGATCGCGGGCCTCTACCCCGGCGGGCCGGCGGCCACGGCCGGGCTGCGCATCGGCGAGGTCATCACCCACGTCGCCGGGAAGGCGCTGGCCGAGGTGGACCTGTCGAAGCCCGAGAACATCCGCGTGCTGAAGGGGCCCGTCGGGTCGTCCGTGGTCGTGACGGTGAAGTCGCCGGCGGCGAAGGACGCGCCCGAGAGCGCGGTGCCCGCGCTGCGGCAGGTGACCATCGTGCGCGGCGACATCCGCCCGACGACGGTCTTCCCGCGCCGGATCGGCAAGGACGGCAAGGTCGGGTACCTCCGGATCTCGGAGTTCGTCGAGACGACGCCCGCCGACTTCGACCAGGCGCTCGACGCGATGGTCGCCGACGGCGTGACCGCGCTCGTGGTGGACCTGCGGAGCAACGGCGGCGGGGTGCTGCCCGCGACGGTGCGCATCGCCGACCGCTTCATCCGCGCCGGCGACATCGTGCGGATGACGGGCCGCGCCCGCAACACGCGGCGCACCGAGGCCGCGCGCGCCGACGACACGATCCCCGACCACATCGGGCTCGTCGTGCTGGTGGACGGCCACACCGCCAGCGCGAGCGAGGTGTTCGCGGGGTGCATCCAGGACCACCGGCGCGGCGTCGTGCTCGGCACGCGCACCTACGGCAAGTTCCTCGTGCAGAACATCACCGAGGTCCCGGGCCGCGACGCCGCCGTGAAGCTGACGAGCGCGCGGTACGTGACGCCGAACGGCCGCTCGTACGCGCGCGACCCGAAGCACCCCGAGACGCCCGCGGGCCTCCCGCCGGACGTCGTCGTCGACCTGACGCCGGACGACCGCAAGAAGCTGGGGCAGGCCTTCGACAACCAGGAGGAGGCCGTCTGGAGCGCGCCCCTGCCGTTCCCGGACGTGCCCGCGGACTGGCTCGACCCGCAGCTCGAGCGCGCGCTCGAGCTGATCGGCCAGAACCTGCTGCTGCAGGACATCCGCGAGGACAAGCCCGGCACCGCCGCGCCGCGGAAGGGCTGACCGCGCGCGATGCTGGTCCTCGGGCTCGACACCTCCTGCGACGACACCGCCGCCGGCGTCGTCCGCGACGGCCGCGAGGTGCTGTCGAACGTCATCTGGAGCCAGCACGAGCTCCACGCGGCATTCCAGGGCGTCGTCCCGGAGATCGCGAGCCGGGCCCACGCGGAGCGCGTCGGCGTCATCGTCCGCCGCGCGGTCGCGGAGGCGGGCGTGACCCTCGACGACCTCGGCGCGGTCGCGGTCACGACGCGGCCGGGCCTCGTGGGCTCGTTGCTCGTGGGGGTCGCGTTCGCGAAGGCCCTCGCGCTCGCGCGCGGGCTGCCGTTGCTCGCGGTGCACCACATCGAGGCCCACGCGATCGCCGCGCGCGCCGACCACCCCGACCTCGAGTACCCGTTCGTCGCGCTCGTGGCGTCGGGCGGCCACACCGCGCTGTACGCGTGCCGCGGCCCGCGCGAGATCGTGCGCCTCGGGCAGACCCACGACGACGCGGCCGGCGAGTGCTTCGACAAGGTCGCGGTGATGCTGGGCCTGCCGCAGCCCGGCGGGCCGGCGGTCAGCCGCCTCGCGACGGAGGGCCGCGACGGCGCGGTCGCGTTCCCGCGGTACCGCCCCGGCCCGGACGACCCGCCGTTCTCCTACTCGGGCCTCAAGACGGCCGTCCTCTACTACCTGAAGGGCGTGGGCGGCCGGCGCGACGGCCCGAACCGCCCCGACCTGCCGGTGTCGCCCGCCGACGTGGCCGCCGCGTTCGAGCGGACCGCGGTGGACGCGCTCGTGGGCCCGTCCCTCGACGCGGCGGCGCGCGAGGGCGTGCGCGACCTCGTGGTGGGGGGCGGCGTCGCCGCGAACCGCGTGCTGCGGCGCGTGCTCGCGGAGCGGGCCCCCGCGGGGCTGCGGGTCCGGTTCCCGCGGCCGGCGCTCTGCGCCGACAACGGGGCCATGATCGCCATGCGCGGCGCGGAGCTGCTCGCGCTCGGCGTCACCTCGCCGCTCGACGTCGACGTCGACCCGTACGCGGTCGACTGACCGTCGGCGCCGGCCCCCGCGGGGGCCGGGAGGGTGGCCGGGCGCGGAGCGGGCCTCGCGTACCCCGGGGCGGGACCGCCGCGGGCCGCTCGTCGGCGCGACGCGACGGGACGGGACCCGGCGGGACGCGCCGCGACCCGCCGCGACCCGCCGCGACCCGCGGCGGCGGCCGTCAGCGCCGACGCGGCCGGGGCCCGGCCTCGAGCTCGACCCGGCGCCCGAGGCACTCCTCGAGCACGTCCACCTTGTTGCGCGCGCCCCACACGTCGAGCTCGACCGCGTCCTTGCCGACGACGCGGACGACGACGGCCTGCCGGCGTACGGTCACCTCGACGGCGTCGACGGTGGCGGCGTGGCCGCGGTCGAGGCCGTCGGCGACGCGGAGGATCCCGATGAGCGTGCGCAGGCGGTCGCGCGCCTTCGCGGGCACGCCGGCCCACTCCTCGTGGTCGTCCTTGGGCGCGCCGCGGCGGTGGTAGCGGCAGAGCACGGCGACCTGCTCGATCTCCTCCGGGTCGAAGCCCTGCAGCTCCGCGTTGCGGACGAGGTAGTACGAGTGCTTGTGGTGGCGGCGCTGCTCGACGTGGTGGCCGACGTCGTGGAGCAGGGCCGCGAAGTGCAGCAGCTCGCGCTCGGCGGGCCCGAGGCGGTGGAGCGCGCGCGTGCCGTCGAACAGCGACAACGCGAGGCGCGAGACCTGCTCGCCGTGCTCGATCGTGTCGCCGTACCGCGCCACGGCGTCGCGGACGCTCCGCTCGCGCACGTCCTGCGACGACTTCCGCGCGGGCGTCTCGGGGTGCGTCGCGAGGTAGTCGAGCACCATCCCCTCGCGGACCGCGGCGCGGCACGTGCGGATCTCGTCCACGCCGACGCCGGCCAGGACCTCGTCGACGACGAGGGCGCCGAGGCCCAGCGTGTCGGCGCGCGCCGGGTCGAGGCCCGGGAGCTCGAGGCGGTCGGCCATGGGCATGCCGAGCATCCGCTCCGAGAGCTCGTGGATCGCGTCCGCCGGGATCCGCTGGACGCCCGGGGTGTCCGGCTCGACCAGGAAGCCCTCCTCGGCGAGGAGGAGGCGCACGACGGCGTTCACGGTCCCGGCCGTGCCCACGACGCGGCCGGTGCGGGCGCCGCGGGCGCGCCGCAGGCCGTCGGCGAGCAGGCCGCGCACGTGGTCGCGCAGGGCCCGGCGCTTCCGCTTGCCGAGCGCCCGGTCGCCCTGGAAGCGGGCGTTGAGCCGGAGCACGCCGAGCGGGAGGCTCTCGGCCCAGCGCATCGACGTCGCGTCGCCGAGGATCAGCTCGGTGCTGCCCCCGCCGACGTCTACGACGAGCGACGTCGGGCCCTTGAGCTCCATCGCGTCGCGGACGGCGAGGTAGATGAGCCGCGCCTCCTCCTGGCCCGAGAGGAGCGAGACCGAGAGGCCCGTCTGCTTGCGCACGAGCGCGAGGAAGGCCTTGCCGTTGGCCGCCTCCCGCACGGCGCTCGTGGCCGACGCGAGCACGGCCTCGACCTCGAGCCGGCGGGCCAGCTCGAGGAACCGCGCGATCGACGACAGGGCGCGGGCCTGCACGCTGGCGGAGAGGTGGCCCTCCGCGAACGCGCTGTCGCCGAGGCGCGCCATGTCCTTCTCGCGGGCGACGATCCGCAGGTCGCGGCCGGGCACGGCGTCCACGACGATCATGTGGATCGAGTTCGACCCGATGTCGATCGCGGCGAGGCGCACCGCCGGATCCTACCGACGCGACCGGTCGGCGCCGAAGCCGTGCGGGGCCGCTGCGGTTGCCGAGGCGGGCCCGGCGTGGTCCGATGGCGGCCATGCGGACCGTCGCGTCCCCCCCGGCCCGGCCGACCCGCGGCCGCCTCGTCGCCGCGGCGGCGCTCGTCGTCCTCGCGGCGGCGGCGGCGCCCGCGCGCGGGGGCGACCCTGGCTCGGCCACGGGGTGCGTCGTGCCGGTCTTCGTGGACGACGACGCCACGCTCGTGAAGGCGTACGACGGCCTCCGCCTCGGCCTCGAGGAGGCCAACCTCCCGCGGGCGTGCCGGAAGGCGCCGGCCACGGACGACGCCGCCGGGTGGGCGCTCGCCGCCCGCGAGGTCCGCGACGCGGGCGCGCCGTTCGTCGTCGCGATGGGGCGCGGCGCGTCGGCGTCGGTCGCGGCCACGGCGTTCGAGGGGGCGACCGGCCGGCTGCCGTGCGTGTCCGTCGACGTGGCGGTCTCCCTCGGGTTCGCCGCGTTCCCGGACGCGCCGCGCCGGCCGGCGCCGTTCGCGACCGTGCGGTCGGAACTGCCCCTCGAGCGGCTCGCCCGCGTCGTCCTCGACCTCCTGCCCGGACGGCCGACCCCGACCGCGCTGCTCCCGTGGACGCAGGTGCCGGCGGACGTCGCGGCGCTGCTCGCCCGCGCGGAGGCGTCGACCGGCGTGCGGTGGTCCACGGACGCGTCGGTGCCGCCCGACGTGATCCTCGACCTGCCGCTCGGCGCCGGCGAGACCCGCGAGCCGTTCGCGGGCCTCGTGGCCCGCGCGCGCAGCCTGCGCGTCCCGCTGCTCTCCATGGACCGGGCGCGGTTCGGCGAGGGCGCGGCCGTGGTCGTGGTGCCCGACGCCGCGCTGCTCGGCCGCGTCACCGCGGAGGCCGCCCGGCGCGCGTCCACGGCGGCGCCCGGCGACGAGCCGGTCCGGCTCGTCGTGCGGACGACCGAGGTCTGGGTCGACCTCGAGGCCGCCGCCGCCGAGGGCCTCGACCCGCCGCTGCCGTTCCTCGCGCGCGCCGACCGGCTGCGGCGCGCCCGCCCCGCGGCGGCCCCGGCGGGAGGCGGGCGGTGACCGCCGCCGCGGGCCGCGTCGCGTGGTGGGCCTCGCTGGTCCCGCGCACGCTCCTGCTCGTCGCCGGGGTCGTGCTGGTGCTCGGCGCCGTCGTGGTGCTCCGGCTCACGGCCCACGACCGCGCGGCGGCGCTCGACGACGCGCACCGGGCCGAGGTCGCGGCCGAGCAGGCGCTCCGCGGGCTCGCCCGCGACCTCGTGCGGAGCGGCGGCGCGTTCACGGTGGACGTCGTCGAGCACGTGGACGGCCGGACGCGCGAGTGGCTCGAGGTCGAGCCGCTGACCCTGTACCGCGACCGCACCCACCCCGACCGCGTGGACGTCGACGCGCTGCGCCAGGCGCTCACGGCCCGCGTGCGCGCGCGCACGCGCGAGACGGGCGAGCGGGTGGCGGCGGTGACGGACCTCATGGAGGCCCGCGCCGCCGACCGCATCGAGCGCGTCCTCGAGGTGCTGCGGCGCGAGGACGCGGCGCGCGCCGAGGCGTCCTCGGCCGACCGGCGGGAGCGGCTCGCGACGCGGCTCGCGCTGCTGCTCGCGGGCCTCGGCGCCCTGCTCGCCTTCGCGCTCTTCTGGCTGGTCCTGCGGCCCGTGGCGCGCCTGCGCGCCGACGTGGCGCGGATGGCCGCGGGCGACCTCGCGACGCCCGTGGGCCCGACGGCGGCGCGCCGCGACGAGCTCGGGGCCCTCGCGCGCGACGTCGACGGCATGCGCGACGCGCTGTCGCGCTCGACCGCCGGCCTCGAGGCGGAGGTCGCGCGCAAGACCGCCGACCTCGCGCGCACCCTGGCCGAGCGCACCGCGGCCCTCGACGAGCTCCGCGCCACGCAGGACCGCCTCGTGCAGGCCGCCAAGATGGCCTCGCTCGGCACGCTGGCGGGCGGCCTCGCGCACGAGTTCAACAACCTCCTCGGGGGCATCGTCGGGTGCGTGCAGAGCGCCCGCGCCGACAACCGCGACCCTTCGGTCGCCGAGGACCTCGCCGTCGTCGAGCGGACCGCGACCCGCGGCCTCGGGCTCGTCAAGAGCATGCTCGACGTCGCGCGCCCCGGCGCGCGCGCCCTCGCGCCCGTCGACCTCCGCGGGCTCGTCGAGGACGTGCTCCGGACGGCCGGCCCGGCGGCCCACCGCGAGCGCGTCGAGGTCCGCCGCGAGCTCGCGCCCGTCCCGCCCGTGCTCGGCGACGCGGCCCAGCTCCACCAGGTCGCGCTCAACCTGATGACGAACGCGCTGCAGGCGGTGGACGAGGGCGAGGCCGTGGTCGTCGCGCTGCGGACCGAGGGCGACCGCGTCGTCCTCGAGGTGCGCGACGAGGGGCCCGGCGTGGACCCCGCGATCCGCGACCGGATCTTCGAGCCCTTCTTCACCGCGCGCGACGGCGGGACCGGCCTCGGCCTGTTCGTCTCCTACGGCATCGTCGTCCGGCACGGGGGCACGCTCGAGGTGGGGGACGCCCCGGAGGGCGGCGCGCGGTTCACCGTCCGGCTCCCGTGCGCGACCGTCGCGGCCCCGCCGCCGCCGCAGTAGGCTCTTCCGCGTGAGCGCCCCCGCCCCCGCCCCCGAGCGCCGGATCCTCGTGATCGAGGACGAGGAGTCGATGCGGCACGCGCTCGGCAAGGCGCTCGGGCGCGCGGGCTGGCGCGTGGAGACGGCGCCGACCGGCCGCGAGGGCGTCGAACGCCTGCGCACGACGCGGTACGACGTCGTCCTCTCCGACGTCCGCCTCCCGGACCTCTCCGGGCTCGACGTGGTCGCGCTCGTCACCGAGACCTCGCCGGGCACGCCGGTCGTCGTGATGACCGCGTTCGGGACCGTCGAGACGGCGCTCGTCGCGATGAAGCGGGGCGCGCGCGACTTCGTCACGAAGCCGTTCGAGATGCCCGCCCTGCTGAAGATCCTCGAGCACGCCGTCGCCGCGCCCGCCGCGACGGGCGACGCGCGCCTGCGGATCGAGGTCGAGCGGCGGTTCGCGCCGGAGGAGTACGCGCGCGTCGAGAGCGAGCTGCGACGCGCGCCGGGCGGCGAGCCGTCCGCCGACGAGCCGGCGCCCGCGGCCGAGCCCGGCGAGGCGGGGATGCCGAAGGCGGGCGACGACCCGCTCGAGCTGCGCGACGCGCAGCGCCGCTTCGAGATCCGCTACGTCGAGGACCTCCTCGCGCGCACCGGAGGCAACGTCGCCGCGGCCGCCCGCCTCGCGGGCATCTCGCGCCCGAACCTGCACAAGAAGCTGAAGGTGCTCGGCGTGGACCCCGCGAAGTTCAAGCGCGCCCACCGCCGGGGCCGCGCCGCGGGCCTCTGAGCCCCGCGCCACCCCGCGGGAACGCCGTCGCGCCGGGCGTGCCGCCGGGGAGACACCCGGGCGCCGCCGCGCGCCGCGCCGCGCGCGTCGCTTCTTCCCCGCGGGCCCCGCGGGCCGGAAGATGGGCGCGTCCCCGGAGGACGCCGTCGTGAACAAGGTCCTCGTGCTCGGCTCGATCCTCGTGCTCGCCGCGGCCGCCTACGTGCTGAAGCCGCTCCTCTTCCCCGGCCCGTCGGGCGGGCTCACGCTCTACTGCTCGGTGGACCAGGACCAGTCGCAGCCCGTCGTCGAGGCGTACCGGCAGGCCACCGGCAAGGCCGTGGCCGTCTCCGGCGAGACCGAGGCGAACCGCAGCGTCGGCATCACGAAGCGCCTCGAGACCGAGCGCGAGCACCCGGTCGCCGACGTCGTCTGGGCGAACGAGATCATGAACACCGTCGCGCTCGCCGACCTCGGGATCTTCTCGCCGATGCCGAAGGACCTCGTCGAGGCGTTCCCCGAGCGCTGGCGCGACGCGAAGGGCCGCTTCGTCGCCTTCGCGGGCCGCGCGCGCATCCTCCTCGTCAACACGAAGCTGCTGCCCGACCCGAAGGACTGGCCCGCGTCGGTCGCGGACGTCCTCGACCCGCGGTTCGGCGGCGAGGGGCGCCGCGTCGCGATGGCGCGCCCGCTGGTCGGCACGACGTACACCCACGCGGTCGCGCTCCTCACCAAGGACGCGGACGCGGCCCGCAAGTTCTTCACCGACGTCGCGGCCCGCGCCGCCGCCGGCGACGTCAAGCTGGTGCCCGGCAACGGCGCGGTCATGCGCCTCGTCGCCGACGCGTCGAACGGCGTCGCGTGGGGCCTCACCGACACGGACGACGCCCGCGTCGCGATCGAGAAGGGCGACCCCGTCGCGGTGGTCTACCCGGACCAGGCCGACGGCCGGCCCGGCACGCTCGTGATCCCCAACACGGTCGCGCTCGTCCGCGGCGGCGACCTCCCCGCCGACGCCGAGGCGTTCGCGCGCTGGCTGCTCTCGAAGGAGAACGAGGGGCGCCTCGCCGCCGGGCCCATCGCCAACATCCCGCTGCGCGACGACGTCGCGGCCCCGCCGCACGTGAAGCGGCCGGGCAAGGACTTCCGCGCCATGGACGTGGACTGGGCCGCCGTCGGCCGCGACCGCGACCGTTGGCAGGGGTTCCTCGCGGGGCTCTTCCAGGCGAAGTAGGCGGCGCGCCCCGCGTCGACGGACCGGGCTTGACGTGGCCGCAGGGTCGGGCACCGTGGGGGCGGCGGTCGCCGTGCGCCCATCGTCCAGTGGCCTAGGACGCCAGCCTTTCAAGCTGGTAACACGGGTTCGAATCCCGTTGGGCGTACTCCCCTCCTCGCCGACGCGACCCCCGCGGGGGCACGCGAGGCCCGGCCCGCCGCAGCGGGGCCCGCGGTGCGGGCGCGCGCATCCGGCGCGAAGGGCTCCAGTGCGAAGGGCTCCGGTGCAGAGGCGCTGACGCCGAGGGGCGCCCGGTCGCCGCGGCGCAGGAGCGCCGGCCGCGACGGCGGCGTGCCCGCCGCGGATCACCGCCGGACGGTGACGCCCTCGAGGACGCCCCAGAAGACGTCGTAGGTGGGCTCCGCGCCCGGCACGTCGAGGCCGCGGCGCTTGCTCGCGAAGCAGATCCGCGTCGGCCCGCGGGCGGGGACCCACGGGCTCGGGTGCTTGTCGCGGTGCTTCCCGCTCGTCAGGTGGCCCGCGGGCTCGCCGTCGGCCGCGTGGATCAGCTCGAGCCGCCGCTTCACGTCGTCGCCCTCGGTGTGGAAGACGATCAGGTCGCGCCCGACGAAGAACGGGTGCTTGTGGAAGCCCGGGACGGTCGTGAGCCGGCGCACGTCGCCGCCGTCGGCGTCGCACGTGAACACGTGGCTCTCGGCCGCGTCCGTGACGCCGAGGTAGGCGTGGAACGCGAGGCGCTTCCCGTCCGGCGACCACGTCGGGTGGCAGTCGTTGCGCTCGGCGGACGACGTCAGGCGGACGCGCCGCCCGAGCGTCGTCCCGGCGAGCGGGGCCTTCCACAGGTGGTAGTTGCCCGGCGAGCCCTCGTCGGAGAACCACGCGAGCCACCGGCCGTCGGGGGACACGCTCGGGTGCTTGAACGACACCTTCCGGTCCTCGAGCACGACCGCGCGGTCCGAGGGATCGTCGACGGCGACCCGCTGGATCGACCACGGCGCGTCGTTCGCGCGCTGGGCGCGGAACCAGACGTACCGTCCGTCGGGGTCGAAGTCGGGCTGGGTGTGGTTCCCGCGGTCGCACGTGAGCGGCCGGCCGCCGCGGCCGTCGGCGCCGACGACGAACAGCTGGATCCAGCCGTACGCGCCGCCGTAGTACGCGAGCCGCTTCCCGTCGGGCGCGAACACGGGATGCTCGCATCCCTCGAGCCCGAAGGTGACCTGCCGCTCGTCCACCAGCCGGATGCCGTCGCCCATGCCCGCAGGATACCGCCCCGGGTTCCGGGCCGTCGCGGGCGGTCGCCGCGTACCATGGGCGGATGGCCAAGCGACCCGGCAAGGCGGCCCGCGCCACGACGCCCAAGGAACCCGAGGCGTTCGCCCTGCGCGGCGGCGCGTCGTCCATCGAGCTCCAGCAGCTCCTGAAGGCGGTCGGGGCCGCGGACACCGGCGGCGGCGCGAAGGTGGCGATCCAGGAGGGCGAGGTGCGCGTGAACGGCGCCGTCGAGGTGCGCCGCAGCCGCAAGCTCGTCCCGGGCGACGTCGTCACGCACCACGGACGCTGGTGGAAGGTCGTCCCCGGCCCCGACGCGCCGACGGCCTGACGCGGCGCGCGCGGGTCCGCCCGGGCGCGGGTCCGCTCGAGGGCTGCGAGGAAATCGCCTTCGCGCGGTGTTCGGGGCCCGACCCCCCCGAACACCCGCTCGGCGCGCGGGCCCTGCGGCCCGCGCTTCGCGGCCGTGAAGCCCGGGCGCGCGGACCCGGAGGCGCGCGGGCCTCGCGTGCCGCGAGGGGCCCGGGGTCAGTCCGACCGGTCGCCGCGTCGATCCGCGCCCCGACGCCCGCGACGGCGCCCGTCGGGCCCGGAGGCGCGCTGCTCGCCGTCGCCCGCCTCGCCGTCGCCCGCCTCGCCGTCGTCGGGAGCGTCGTCGTCGGGGTCGACGTCGTCGGGGGTGACGCCGCCGTCGTCCGACGACGCGCCGCCCGCGTCCGCGGTCCCGCGGGCCCGCGGGTGGGCGGCGTCGTAGACCTTCTTCAGCGCCTCGAGCGTGAGGTGCGTGTAGACCTGCGTCGAGGCGAGCGACGCGTGGCCGAGCATCTCCTGCACCTCGCGCAGGTTCGCGCCGGCCTCGAGGAGGTGCGTCGCGAACGAGTGGCGGAGCACGTGGGGGCTCGTCCCCGGCGGCAGGCCCGCGGCGCGCGCGTGCTGGTCGAGCACGCGGGCGATGCCGCGCACCGTGAGCCGTCCGCCGGTCTTGTTGAGGAAGACGGCCGAGCGGTGGCGGCGGCGGCGCAGCCGCTCCGTCGCGTCGAGGTAGGCGGCGAGCGCCGCGAGCGCGGGACGCCCGAGGCCCGCGAGCCGCTCCTTGCGGCCCTTGCCGCGCAGGAGCGCGGTCCCCTCGGCGACGTCGAGGTCGCCGAGGTCGAGCGCCGACGCCTCGGCCACGCGCGCGCCCGTCGAGTAGAGGACCTCGAGGATCGCGCGGTCGCGCCGGCCGGCCCACGTGTCGGCGCGCGGCGCGAGGAGGAGCGCCTCGACCTGCGCCCGGGTGAGGAACCGCGGCAGCGGGCGGCCGCGCTTCGCGACCTTCAGGGCCGCGGCGGGGTCCACGTCGACGCGGCCCTCCGCCGCGAGCCAGCGGAAGAACGCGCGGATCGCCGACACCTTGCGCGCCACCGAGCGGACGTGGAGGCCCTTCCCCGCGAGGGTCGCGAGGTGGCGGCGCAGCGCCACGACGTCGACGTCGCGGGCGGCGACCGGCGCCGTGGCCTCGAGCGTGTCCACCAGCTCGACGAGGTCGCCCGTGTAGGCGCGGAGCGTGTGCGGCGAGAGGTGGCGCGCGGTCTGCTGGTGGTGGAGGAACGCCTCCACGTCGTCGAGGAGGGACGCGGCGCGGCTCACCGGGCGGCCTCCGCGAGCGCGCGCGCGAGCGCGGCGCCCTTCGTGAGCGTCTCGACGCGCTCGGCCTCGGGGTCGGAGAGCAGCGTGACGCCGCCGCCCACGCGATAGCTCGCGCGCCGGCCCGCGACGACCACGGTGCGGATCGCGACCGCGAGGTCGAGGTCGCCGCCCTCGTCGAGCCAGCCGATCGCGCCGCAGTACGGCCCGCGGCCCTCGCCCTCGAGCGCGTCGATCACCTTCATGGCCTCGACCTTCGGCGCGCCGGTCACGCTGCCGGGCGGGAACGCGCCGCGGACGAGGTCGAGGCCCGTCGCCCCGCGCGCGAGCCGGCCCTCGACGACGCCGACGCCCTGGAACACCGTCGCGTACCGCTCGACGCGCCGCGGCACCACCACGCGCACCGTGCCCGGGCGGCACGTCCGCCCGAGGTCGTTGCGCGCGAGGTCGACGATCATCGCGAGCTCCGCGCGGTCCTTCACGCTGGCGACGAGCGCCGCGCGCATCCGCCGGTCCGCGCCGGCCGTCGCGCCGCGCGGCCGCGTGCCCTTCATGGGGCGCGTCTCGGCGCGGTCGCCCGCCAGCGCGAGGAACCGCTCCGGCGACGCCGAGAGGACGACGCGCCCGTCGCCGACGTCGAGGTAGGTGAGGAACGGCGCCGGCGAGCGCGCCGCCATCGCCGCGAACACGTCGATCGGCGCGGCGCGCAGCGACGCGTCGAACCGCTGCGAGAGGTTGGCCTGGAAGAGGTCGCCCGCGCGGATGCGCTCGACGATCTCGGCGACGCGGCGGCGGTACGCGGCGGGCGAGGCCGCCGGCGCCGCGAGGGAACGCGCGGCGGGCCTCGCGGTCGGCGCGGCCCGGGTCGTCGTCGAGGGCGCCGGTCGGGGGGGCGGGACACGAGGCCCGGTCGGGGGGCGCGCCTCGGTGACGCGCGCGAGCAGGCGGCGCGCCGCGACCCGCGCGGCGGCGGCGGTGGCGCCCGTGCCGGCCGAGAAGGTCGCGCCCGTACGGTGATCCCAGGCGAGGACGGCGTCGTACCGCGCCGAGGACATCGCGGGGAAGCCGAGCGGGGGGCGGCGGGGCGGCGGGGTCCGCTCGACGGCGCTGCGGACCTCGTAGCCGAGGGTGGCGACCCACCCCCCCGCGAAGGGGAGCCGGGGGCCGATCCGCCGGACGCGCCGCGGCCAGCGTCGCGCGAGGCGGGCGAAGGGGTCGAGCGGGCCGGGGCCGGCGCGCGCCACGTCGAGGACCTCCACCGGGTCGGCCCCCGCGAAACTCCACGTGGCGAGGTCCCGGGGGCCCGCCGCGGCCCATCGGAGGAAGGCCCGCGGCCGGTCGAGCAGGCGCCGGAGGGCCTCCAGGGGGGCCGGGAGGCCGGGGACCCTGAGGACGACCGAGACGAGGGGGGGGCCGACCGGCATCCAAGCATGCTACGGGGCCGGGCCCCCGCGGCCGGCGGTCGGGGCGTTCGGCAGGGTTCTTGCATTTCCCCGTTCCGGCGGCCGCCCGAGGGCCGTCCGGACCGGCGGAAACCGAGTTCGTCCCGGGGATCGTCCCCGGACGGATACAATCCTCCGCCGGTCGAGGAGATCGTCATGACGCTCGCCCCCGTTTCGCTCCCGTGGTTCCGCCGAGGCACCGTGCTGTTCGCCGGTGCCGCCCTCGTCGTCGTCGCGTCGTTCGCGCACGCCGACGATGCCAAGCCCGCGCCGTCGGCCCCGCCCGCGGAACCGGGCATGGCCGAGCCCGGGATGGCCGAGCCCGCGATGGACGACCCGGCGATGGGCGATCCGGCGATGGGCGACCCGGCGATGGGCGACCCGGCCGCGCCCGCGGCGCCGGCCGAGAACGCGCCGAAGCGCGGCGGCATCGCCAACCCGTACTTCGACCCGAAGACGCCGGTGACCCTCAAGGACGCCGAGGTCGAGGCCGGTCGCCTGAAGGAGCTCCTGAAGAAGTCCAAGTCGGACAACCAGGACATCCTCGCGTCGCTCGACGCGCTGGCGAAGGCGTACACGAACCTCGTGCCGAACGACGAGGCCGGCAAGGCCACCTTCGAGGCCGACGCGACCCGCTTCTACAAGGAGGCGGAGAAGCTGTTCCTCGACGCGTTCGAGCTGAAGTACGTGAAGCCGAACACGAGCGCCAACCTGCGCGACGACGTCAACATCAAGGCGGCGCAGATCCTCGGCTGGTGCCGTCCCGAGATCACCCCGAAGATCATCAACATCCTCGAGACGAAGATCTTCAAGGCGAAGGAGTACGACCCGCCGACGACGCTGTACGACGAGGCCTTCAAGGCCATCGCGCTGCTCAACACGAAGGACGGCTTCACGTACTGCCTCGACTGGGTGAAGTACTCGACGAACAAGGGCGACGCCGAGCGCACCAAGGCGATGTACGAGGCGATCATCCTCTTCACCGACGTGAAGGGCACGGTCCGCCACGACTTCGTGAAGAAGTCGCTGATCTCCTTCGTCGGCCCCGAGTCGGCCGCGGAGCGCGGCCGCACGAAGGAGGAGCAGACGCAGAAGGTCGTCTGGGACAAGGTCAAGGGCGCGATCGTCAAGGCGATGCAGGTCTACTGCAAGGAGCCCAAGGCGAAGGACGGCGCGCTGATGGCCAAGCTCCGCGACTTCGAGCAGTGGTTCCGCGACCACGACTCCCCGCGCGACCCGACGTGGGTCGATCCGAAGATCGTGGGGGAGGGCAAGTAGCCCTCCGGCCCGCGCCCGCCCCCCGTCTCCGTCCGGATCCCGTGCCCCAACCCCGCCGCACCCCCTCGAAGGTCGTGCCCGCGGGTTGGGGCACGGCCGTGGCGCTCGGGGCCTCGACCGCGCTGCTGCTCTTCTCGGCGCTGACGGTCGCGTCGACCTACTGGACGCGGCGCGACGGCGCCGCGACCGTCCTGCCCGCCCGCACCCCGGTCGCGGCGGACGTGGACGTCTGGGTCGGCGACCTCGCCCCGGGCGTGAAGGCGGTCCTGTCCGCCGAGTGGAACCACCCCGACTGGGACCGCCTGCAGGACGAGCGCTGGAACGCGGGCTTCGGGGCCGACGTCGCGCCGGGCCTCGCGTTCTACGCCCTGCTCGCGTTCAACACGTCCGCGGCGCCGGTCGAGCTGGCGTTCCCCGAGGGGGCGTTCCGGATCGTGGCGCCGCCGCCGGCCGCGGACGCCGCCGTCCCGCCCAGCGGGACCCCGCTCGCGACGGCCTCGCTCGACCTGCGGGCCTGGCTCGAGAAGCCCGGGATCGCGACGTCGGCCGCGGCCACGACCCTGCGGATGCTCGGCGCCGACCGGGGGGCGATCTCGATCCCCCCCGGTAAGATGCTCCGTCGGCCCCTGGCGTTCCCGCGCCGGATCCCGCTCGAGACCGCCGAGGCGGTGGTGCGGTCGGACGGGACGGCCTTCCACCGTCGTCGGATGCGGCGGTCCGAGTGGGCGGGGCTCCTGGCCTCCCCGTCCGTGGAGCAGATCCGTGCGCTGTGAGCGGACGTCCCGATGAACCATCCCGCCTCGCCCGCCGGCGGTCCGTCCGACGCCGACGCCGACCCCGTCCTCGACCCGATCGGGCCGCCGCTGCGCCGGCCGAACCCGCCCATCCTCGGCCCGGTGCCCTCGTCGCCGCGGGACGACGACGCCGCGGACGACGGCGGGAAGTACCGGCGGGCGCGGCGACCCGCGCCGCCGCCGGGCGAGTCGCGGGGGGTCGAGGACCCGTTCGCGGCGTCGAACGACGTCTCGCTGACGCCCGCGTCGACGGGCGGCAGCCGGGCGATCGCGGAGCCGCTCGCGGCCCTGGCGGCCGCCTTCCAGGCGAACGCCGAGGCGCTGCGCCGCTCGCAGGAGATGCAGGCCGAGCTCGGCCGCGCGCTCCAGCGCGGCGACCGCAGCGAGGTGATGGTCCAGACGACCGGCGCGCTGAACGAGACGTTCAAGGGCCTGACCCAGGTCCAGCGCAGCCTCGTCTCGCGGATCGACGCGTCCGAGCGGACGGCGAAGGAGGGCCGCTGGTTCCTCCCGATCCTCGTGCTCGGCGCGATGGCGGTGCTCGGCGGCGCGCTCTTCCTCGTCGTGCGGCGCATGGGCGAGCTCGAGCGCGACGTCGTCGGGACCGGCGACACCGCGACGCAGCTGACGGTGCAGTTCGACAAGGGCGTCGAGGCCGGCCGCCGCGACGCCGCCGTCGCGGCCGACGCCGAGCGGGCCACGCTCCTCGGCCGGATCGAGCGCCTCGACGCGGAGCTGAAGGCGGCGATCGCGGCCCGCGACGAGCGGTCGGCGGCCGCCGCGCAGGCCGCCGCCGACCTCGCGGCCGCGCAGGCGGAGGTGCTCGGCGCGCGCGGCGAGGCGTTGCGCTCGCGCGCGCTCGAGGCCGAGCTGACGCGGCTCCGCGGCGAGGCGCGCTGCGCGACCCGGAGATCGAGCGGCTCAAGCGCGAGCTCGCCGACGAGAAGGGCACGACGGCCGGCCTGCGGAAGAAGCTGGGCGAGGTCGCCACCGGGCGCGCCGCGCCCGCGGCCGAGCCGCCCGCGGCCGAGCCGCCCGCGGCCGACCCGTCGGCCGTGCCCGAGCCGGCGGCCCCGTCGGCGGACAAACGCGAGGTGGACCGCGCGCGCCGGATGCTCAACGAGCTCCTCCAGGGGACCGCCCCGACGGGCGGCGACTACGTGCAGCTGGCGAAGGTCGGCAGCGCGTCGGCCGAGCGGCTGACGGACGTCATGGCCACGACCTACGCCGCGAACGGCCGCGTGCTGTCGTTCATCAAGGCGCGCTCGGCCCGCGTCGTCGTGGACCGCACGAGCCGGCGCGTCGAGCTCGTGTTCGACGAGGGGTCCCTCGAGATGGGCGGGCAGAGCGTGCCGTTCCCCGAGGGGACGTTCCGCAAGGTCGTCGCCGAGGGCGACGCGATCACGCGCTGGATGAGCAGCGGCCTGCTGTTCGTCCAGACCCGCTGACGCGAGGAGGCCGCCGTGGACTGGGTCTCGGTCGGCGTCGGCGCGGTGGCGGGCGCGTGCGCGGCCGCGGCGGCGCTGCGTTGGCTCGTGCGGCCCGTCGTCCCGGCCGCCGACGCCGCGAAGGAGCGGGAGCTCGAGCGGCGCGAGGCGGACGTGGCCGCGGCGCGGGACCGCCCGGCCCGCGCGACGGCCGACGCCGAGGCCGCGCGCCGCGAGGCCGACGCCGCGGCCGCCGAGGCGCGGGCCCGGCTGGCCGAGGCCGCGGGCTTCTGCCCGCCGAGGCGAAGGCGAAGGCGCTCGAAGTCCTCGACCGCGAGCTCGCCGCCGAGCACGCCCGCCGCGTCGCGGCCCACGTCGAGGCGGTCCGGAGCGACGCGGAGGGGCGGGCCCGCGCCCTCGTCGCGACCGCGATCCAGCGCGTCGCGGTGAGCCACGCCGCCGAGCGCACGGTGACGTCGGTCCCCCTGCCCGACGACGGCATGAAGGGGCGCGTGATCGGCCGCGAGGGGCGCAACGCCCACGCTTTCGAGCACGCGACCGGCTGCGACGTCGTCGTGGACGACACGCCGGGCCTCGTCACGATCTCGGGGTTCGACCCCGTGCGGCGCGAGGTCGCGCGGCGCGCGATGACGGCGCTCGTGGCCGACGGGCGCATCCACCCGGTGCGGATCGAGGAGGCCGTCGCGGAGGCCCGCCGGGGCCTCGAGGCGGAGCTCGTCGAGGTGGGCCGCCGCGCGCTGGCGACGGCGGACGTCGGGGACGCGCACCCGCGCGTCGTCGCGCTGCTCGGCCGCCTCCAGTACCGCACGTCGTACGGGCAGAACGTGCTGCAGCACGCGCTCGAGGTCGCGCACCTGTGCGGCGCGATGGCGTCCGAGATGGGGCTCGACCCGCGGGTGGCGCGCCGAGCGGGCCTCCTCCACGACCTCGGCAAGGCCGTCGACCACGAGGTCGAGGGCGGCCACGCGACCGTCGGCGCGGACGTCGCCCGGAAGTGCGGCGAGTCGCCCGTGATCGTGAACGCGATCGCGAGCCACCACGAGGACGTGCCCCAGGAGACGGCGTACGCGGTGCTCGCGCAGGTGGGCGACGCGGTGAGCGCCGCGCGGCCCGGCGCGCGGGCCGACACCGCCGACCGCTACCTCAAGCGCCTCGGCGACCTCGAGCGCGTCGCGACGGGGTTCCCCGGCGTGGCGGACGCGTACGCGGTCCAGGCGGGGCGCGAGGTGCGCGTCGTCGTGGACGCGAAGGCCGTGACGGACGACGCGGCGGCGGTCCTCGCCCGCGACATCGCGAAGGCGGTGGAGGGGCAGCTGACGTACCCCGGCGAGATCAAGGTCACGGTGGTGCGCGAGACCCGCGCGGTGTCGTTCGCGCGCTGACGGCCGCGCCCGGACGCCGCCGCCGCGGGCGCGCGCCCCGCGCCCGCCGAAGCCGTCCCGCCCGCCGTTCGCGACCCCGGTCCCCGCGCCCGGCCCCGCCGTCCCGGACCGCGCGGCCCGGGCCGCGGGACCCGGACCGCGGGGCCCGGCGCCCGCGGACCCCGTCGCGACCCGGGCACCGGGAGGCCGGCGGGCCTCGCGTCCCGGACCCCTCGAGCGACCTCGGCGGGGACGTGGTTCGGGTACGATCCTGCGGTCGGGGAGCGGGCCCCGGCGCCGGTGCGGCCGCGGGCGGCGCGCGGACGCCGGGCGTCTCCCCGCGGCGGGAGGAGCACGATGCGCGGGACGTCGGTCGGCGCGGGGGCCGCGCGGAGGGCCGCGTGGGGGGCGACGGTCGGGTTGGTGGCCGCGGTGGCGGCGTTCGCGCCGCCGCGACCCGCGGCGGCCGACCTCCACAAGGACGAGCAGCTCGGCTACACGATGCAGGTGCCGAACGGCTGGCGGGAGATCCCGATCGCCGGCGAGGAGAAGTACATCGTCCTGAAGTTCCAGTCCGACCGCGAGTACGTGGACCGGGTCGAGGGGTGGAGCCACCGGCCGGAGCTGAAGGTCATCCTGTTCGACCCGAAGGCGAAGATGACGGGCAAGACGCAGGTCGGGGACGTCACGGTCATCCGGATCGAGAACCCGTACAAGACGTTCCGGGACTACGTGAAGTCCGACGGCGAGGGCGGTCGCCACATCAGCGAGGAGAAGGACACGACGGTCAACGGGACGGCGACGACCTGGTACGAGGTGAAGTACGAGAAGCTGACGGTGCCCCGCCACGGCATCGCGTTCGTCTACCACGCCGACGACATCGACTACTGCGCCTACTACGAGGTGCTCGAGCAGTACTGGGAGAAGCTGCAGCCGATGCTGCTCGGCAGCCTCAAGTCGTTCAAGGTGATCCCGCGGACGGGGACGGTGAAGCGCGAGACGACGGGGGACGACCGCGTGTCGCTCGTCGACGACACGTCGAAGCTGACGCCGGAGGAGCGGGCGAAGGCGCGCCTCGAGAAGTTCGAGCGCGAGCTCCGGATCGCGCAGGAGCGGCTGCCCGAGGGGTGGACCGTGAAGCGCTCGAAGAACTACGTCGTCATCACCCACGTGGACGACAAGTACACGGCGAAGGTGATCGAACAGGCCGAGGCGATCCGGGCCTGGGCCGACGCGACGCTGCCGTTCTGGGGGGACGGGATCGCGGGGCCCGCGCTCCTCCGCGTCTGCAAGGACGGCGACGAGCAGCGCTCGTTCTCCGAGCTGTCCGAGCGCAGCCGCAGCCGCTGGGGCTGGTCCACCGAGATCGTGCTGAGCCGGGACGACGGGTTCTGGGGGTTCCAGCACGTCGCCGACGCGGTCTTCGACCGCTGGCTCCACGACAAGAACCCGGGGCTGTCGCCGCCGCCCTGGCTGTCCCGGGGCCTGCACGAGTGGGTCTACTGCGGGTACGTGCGCGCGGGCCGGCTCGAGTTCCGACCGGACGGCGACCTGATCGTCGCGCTCAAGCTCGCGGCGAAGAAGAAGAAGCTCGTGATGCCGCGGACGCTGCTGCAGACGACGAGCAGCGAGCTCTACAAGGAGTTCGAGTCCATGGGGAGCGGGATGCCCTCGCCCGACGACCTGCTGGCCAACCGCATGAGCCCGTCGCAACAGGCCGGCGGCTTCATCCGGTACCTGCTCGCGGGCCCGGGCCGGACGAACCCGCGCACGAAGGACCTGCTGAGGGCCTACGTCCTCGCCCTCGACGAGGTCGTGAAGGCGAACGACGCGAAGCCGACGGAACTCGGGGCCGCGCCCGCCGCGCCGAAGACCGAGGAGGAGGAGGAGGAGCGCTACAAGGCCCGCGAGACGTACTGGAAGGACCGCGAGAAGGAGCTGCTGAAGGCGGTCTTCGACAAGGTGTTCGGCCAGTGGACCGACGCGGACTGGTCGGCGATCGACAAGTCGTACACCGCGTTCGCGAACTGAACCCATGCGCCGACCCCTGCTCGTCGCGGCCGTCCTCGGGGCGGCCCTCTTCGCCCCCGCCCTCCGCGCCCGCGCCGACTCCGTCCTGCTCGCGGACGGGCGGACGGTGGACTGCCCGAAGGCCGAGAAGCTCCCCGACGGGGGCGTCAAGCTGCACCTGCAGAACGGCGAGATCGTCCTGAAGGCCGGGCTCGTGAAGGAGGTGTTCGCGACCGCGGCCGACGGGGCCTACCTCCCGAAGGACGACGCCGAGAAGGCCAAGCTCGAGAAGGGCCTCGTGCCGTACGACGGCAAGTGGGTCCCGAAGGCGGAGCGCGACGCGGCCGTGGCGCGGCGCGCGAACGAGGCGCGGAAGCGCATCGAGGAGGCGAAGGCCCACCGCGAGTGGCGCAACCGCTACCGCGAGAAGACCGCCAACTTCGAGTTCGAGTACACCCTGCCGCCCGACCTCGCGAAGGGCTACATGGACCTCATGGAGGGCTACTTCGCGTACTTCACGCGGGCGTGGAACGTCCCGAAGCCGAAGGAGCGCCTGAAGGTCTGCCTCTACCACGACTACGAGACGTTCCTCGAGGTCTCGGGCGCGCCGCGCGGCGTCATCGGGTACTACCAGCCGAACCCCCCGCGCGAGCTGAACTTCTACTACGACCGGATGCAGCCCCACGAGACGCAGGCGGTGATGTTCCACGAGACGCAGCACTACCTCGCGCACCTGTTCGACCTGCGCTTCGACATCCCGCACTGGATCGGCGAGGCCATGGCGGAGTACTACGGCGCCAGCACGTGGGACGCCGCGGCGAAGAAGATGACGACGGGCGGCCTGCAGGAGGGGCGCCTGACGGAGGTGCAGTCGGACATCGCGCGGGGCGAGCGCCGGCCCCTCGCGAAGCTGCTCGACAACACCCTCGGCTACCACGACTACACGTGGGGATGGACCTTCGTCCACTTCATGATGGAGACCCCGAAGTACGCCAAGAAGTTCCAGACGTTCTACCGGACGCTCGCCTCGGCCAAGGACCTCCGCCGCGACGTCCGCGGCGACTACGTGACCGTCCGCGGCGACGAGCTCTCGCGCGGCTTCCAGAAGGCGCTGGGCGTCGCGGACCTCCCCGCGCTCGAGAAGGAGTGGTACGCGTACATCGACACGAAGCTGAAGCTCGAGAGCGTCGTGGGCTACGAGGCCGCGGGGTTCTCGGCGGGCTACCAGCGCCCGCTGCGCGCCAAGCGGTTCTTCAAGCTCGCGGTCGAGAAGGGCTCGAAGAACCCGGCCGTGTACCTGCGCTACGGCAACCTGATCGCCGGCGAGGAGAGCTCGACCGCGCTCGACCTCTACCGCAAGGGGCTCGAGCTCGACCCGCTCAACCCGGAGCTGTGGCTGGCGCTCGGCCAGCACACCCGCGGCCTCGGCGGCGACGAGAACACCGCCGCGGGCACGAAGATGATGGCGCTCGCCGCGGAGCTCGACCCGGAGAGCGCGGAGACCTGGTTGCTCGTCCAGGAGGCGCTCGAGAAGACGGCGCCGACGCCCGCGCCGTCGGGTCCCCCGTCGGGGCCGGGGGACGGGGACGACTGATCGCGCCGGGCGCGCGAGGGGGGGGCCGCGGCACGGGCCCGCGGCGAGGGCCGGCCGTCGCCGCGCCCCCCGCGCGGCGGGCCCCGTCGGGGTCAGGGCGGCGCGAGCCGCGCGAGGAGCGCGTCCACGCGGCGCTCGATCTCGTCGCGGATCGCGCGCACCGTCTCGAGGCCCTGCCCGGCGGGGTCGGCGAGCGCCCAGTCCTCGTAGGTCGTGCCGGGGAAGTACGGACAGACGTCGCCGCAGCCCATCGTGACGACGACGTCGGCCTCGCGCACGCCGACCTCCGTCAGCCGCTTGGGGACGGCCCCTTCGAGCGAGAGGCCGCGCTCGGCCATGGCGGCGACCGCGACGGGGTTCACGCGGGGACCCGGCGCGCTGCCGGCCGAGAGGGCGCGGACGCGTCCCTGCGCCTTGTGGGCGAGGAAGGCCGCGGCCATCTGGCTGCGGCCGGCGTTGTGGACGCAGACGAACAGGACGGTGGGGACGCGGGGCGCGGGTTTCGTCACGACGGCTCCGGGGCGGGCCTCGCGTCGGCGTCGGGGAACCATCGCCGGCCCAGGCGACGGGCGACGTGCACGAGGCCCAGCATGACCGGCACCTCGACGAGCGGGCCCACGACGGCCGCGAAGGCGGCGCCGCTGTCGAGCCCGAACACGGCCACGGCCACGGCGATGGCGAGCTCGAAGTTGTTGCTCGCGGCGGTGAAGGCGAGGGTCGTCGTGCGCGCGCGGTCCGCGCCGGCGCGGCGCGACGCCCAGTACGAGCCGACGAACATCACGACGAAGTAGAGCGTCAGCGGCGCCGCGATGCGGAGCACGTCGAGGGGGAGCGAGACGATCACGTCGCCCTTCAGCGCGAACATCACGACGACGGTGAAGAGCAGCGCCGCCGGCGTCACGGGCGCGACCCGCGGGAGGACCCGCGTCTCGAACGCCTCGCGGCCGAGGCGGCGCACGAGGACCGCGCGTCCGGCGACCGCCACCGCGAACGGGATCCCGAGGTAGACGAGCACGCTCGCCGCGATGGCGCCGAACCCGACCTCGACGACCATCCCGGGGAGCCCGACCAGCGGCGGGAGCGCCTGGAAGAACACCCAGGCGTACGCGCCGTAGAACAGCACCTGGAACAGGCTGTTGAACGCGACGAGGCCGGCGGCGTACTCCCGGTCGCCGTCGGCGAGGTCGTTCCAGACGACGACCATGGCGATGCAGCGCGCGAGCCCCACCAGCACGACGCCCGCGAAGTACGGGGGATGGTCGCGCAGCAGGAGTGCCGCGAGCCCGAACATGAGGAGGGGGCCGACGACCCAGTTCTGCACGAGCGAGAGCGCGAGGACGCGCACGTCGCGGAAGACGTGGCCCATCTCCTCGTACCGGACCTTCGCGAGCGGCGGGATCATCATGAGCACGAGGCCGACGGCGATCGGGAGGTTCGTCGACCCGACCTGCGCCGAACGGATCCACGCCGGCAGCGCGGGGACGGCCGTGCCGAGGGCGACCCCGAGCGCCATGGCCCCGAGGATCCAGACGGTCAGCAGGCGGTCGAACGCGCCCAGCCGGGGCTCGCACGGAAGGCACGGGGCCTCGCGGTCCGGGCCGGGCCTCGCGGTCGGCGGGGCGGGATCGTGGGGGGGGCGGGGCACGGGGCCTCCGGCGGAGGAGATCGACGGCGGTCGATATCCACGGTGCGCGAGACATCGATCCATGTCAATATGTCGCCATGGCCGACGCGCGCTGCGGTCCCGGTGGTTGCCCTCCCGTCGCCCGCCCGCCGCTCGCGGCGCGGGACGCGGGCGCGCTCGCCGCCCGGCTCAAGGTGCTGGCGCACCCCGCGCGGCTGCGCCTCCTCTCGCTGGTCGCGGCGCACCCGCGGGGCGAGGCGTGCGTGTGCAACCTCGTCGCGCCGCTCGGCCTGTCGCAACCGACGGTGACCCACCATCTCCAGGCGCTGCACCGCGCCGGGTTCCTGGCGCGCGAGAAGCGCGGCGTGTGGGTGTGGTACCGCGCGGTCCCGTCCGCCCTCGAGGACGTGTCGCCGTCGGTCGCGCGGTCGGTGTCGCGGCCGGTCTCGCGGCCGGTCTCGCGGCCGGTGGCTCGGCCGGGGACGCGGTAGCGGACGTCCGTCGGGCCGCGGGGCCGCGGGGCCGCGGGGCGGCGGGCGCACGCGGCGCGGCCCGGGGCGACGCCTGCGACCGGGCCGGTCCCGCGCGCCGCGGACGACGGGGTCCAACCGGGGGGCGGGCCCCCGGTGGGGGTAGGATGGTCGGGATGATCCGGATCCTCGCCGTGGGTGACGTCGTCGGACGCCCCGGTCGCATCGCGCTGGCCCACTTCCTGCCCCTCCTCAAGAAGGAGCGGGAGGTCGACGTCGTCATCGTGAACGCGGAGAACTCGGCCGCCGGCGCCGGGATCAACGAGAAGATCTACCGCGAGATCCGCGCGCTCGGCGCCGACGTGGTCACCATGGGCGACCACGCGTTCGACAAGCGCGAGGCGTTCCCGCTGTACGAGCGCGAGGAGCGGCTCCTGCGGCCCGCCAACTGGCCGAAGTCCGCGCCCGGGCGCGGCACGTGCCTGTTCGAGGGGCCCCGCGGGATCCGGGTCGGGGTCGTCCACCTGCAGGGGCGCGTGTTCATGAACGCGTGGGGCGACTTCTTCGAGGAGGCCGAGCGGGCCGTCGCGTCGCTGAAGGAGCACACGAACGTCGTCGTCGTGGACATGCACGCCGAGGCGACGAGCGAGAAGATCGCGCTCTCGTGGTTCCTCGACGGGCGGATCTCGCTCCTCTTCGGCACCCACACCCACGTCCCGACCGCGGACGCGACGATCCGCGCGAGCGGCAGCGCCTTCATCTCCGACTGCGGCATGACGGGGCCCTACAACGGCGTCATCGGCCGCGTGAAGGAGGCCGTCCTGAAGAAGATGCGCACCAACGTCCACGAGGCGTTCGCGGTGGCCGACGGCGACCTGAAGCTGGGCGCCGTGCTCGTGGACGTGGACGAGCGCACCGGGAAGGCCGTGAAGATCGAGCCGCTGTTCCTCCCCGTCCCGGCCGAGGTGGCCGTCGCGGCCGCCGGCGGGCGGGACTGACGCCGTCGTGGGGGGCCTGCTCCCGCAGCGGGCGCCGGGCGGCGCGGTCCGCTCGGTCACCGAGCTGACGCTCGCGCTGCAGCGCACGATCGCCGCGGAGTTCGGCGAGGTGTGGGTGCGCGGGCAGGTGACGGGCGCGCGGCGGGTCTCGTCGGGCCACGTCTACTTCGCGCTGAAGGACGAGGGCGCGGTGCTGCCCGCCGTCGCCTGGCGCGGCACGGCGAGCCGGCTGCGGTTCGCCATCGAGGACGGCCTCGAGGTCGTCTGCCGCGGGAACGTCGACGTCTACCCGCCGCACGGGAAGTACCAGCTCGTCGTCCACGAGATGAACCCGCTCGGCGTGGGGGCGCTGCAGGTCGCGTTCGAGCAGCTGAAGCAGCGGCTCGCCGCCGAGGGCCTCTTCGACCCCGCGCGGAAGGTGCCGCTCCCGTACCTCCCGCGCCGCGTCGCGCTCGTCACGGCGCGGACCGGCGCCGCGGTCCGCGACCTCGTCACGGTGATCCAGCGCCGGTACCCGCCGATCGAGATCGTCCTCGTGGCGGTGCGCGTCCAGGGCGCCGGGGCCGCGGAGGAGATCGCGCGCGGGCTGCGGCTCGCGGACCGCTCGTCGGGCGCCGACGTGATCGTGGTCGGCCGCGGCGGCGGCTCCGCCGAGGACCTCTGGGCCTTCAACGAGGAGCCGGTGGCCCGCGCGATCGCGGCGTGCGTCACGCCGGTGGTCAGCGCGGTCGGCCACGAGGTGGACGTCACGATCGCCGACCTCGTCGCCGACGTCCGCGCGGCGACCCCCAGCCAGGCCGGCGAGCTCGTCGTGCCGGTCCACGGCGACCTCGTCGCCGAGCTCGACCGCCGGGCCTCGCGTCTCGCCCACCTCGTCCGCACGCGCGTGGACCGGGCCTGGCAGGCGGTCGAGGCCGTCGCCGGGCGTCCCGTCGTCCGCGACCCGCTCGCCGGCGTCGCGGCGCGGCGCGCGCGGCTCGACATGCTGGCCGCGCGGCTCGCCTCGCGCAGTCCGTCGGCGGAGCTCCTGCGCCGCCGGCAGGCCGTCGCCGACCTCGGCGCGCGCGCGGCGCGCGCTGGACGCGGGCGCGGCACGGGCGCGCGTCGCTGACCGCCCTCGAGGCCCGGCTCGCCGCCGCGTCGCCGGCGGCCGCGACCGCGGCGGCTTCGCCCGCGTCGCCGATCTCGGGGCGCGCGCCGCGGCGGGCGCCCGGCGCCGCCTCGACCGCGCGACCGCGGCCTACGAGGCCCGCCGCGCCGCCGTCGAGGCGCTGTCGCCGCTCCGCGTGCTCGGGCGCGGGTGGTCGCTCACGCGGCTCGACGGCGCCCTCGTCAAGACCGTCGCCGCGGTGCGGCCCGGCGACCGGCTTGCCACGCAGGTCGGCGACGGCACGATCGAGAGCCGCGTCGAGGCCGTGCGGCCGTCGGCGCCGACGTCGGCCACCGCGTCCGACCCCGCCGCGGATCCGTCCCGCGGGCGACCGCCCGTTCGCCCCGACCGTCCCGACCGTCCTGATCGCCCCGACCGCCCTGACCGCCCCGCCCGCCCGCCTGCCGGAGACCCTCCGTGAGCGCATCGCCCCTTCGAGTCGGATCCCGCGCGAGCCTCCTCGCCCGCACGCAGACCGAGTGGATCGCCTCGCGCCTCGGCGACGACGTCACGCTGGTGTGGGTGAAGAGCGAGGGCGACCAGGACGCGGTCACCCCGCTGGCGGCGATGGGCGGCCGCGGCGTATTCACCGCGGCGCTGCACCGCGCGCTGCTCGAGGACCGCTGCGACGCCGCCGTCCACTCGATGAAGGACCTGCCGGTCGCCGACGAGGCCGGGGTCTCGCTCGGCGCGGTCCCCGTCCGCGAGGACCCGCGCGACGCCCTGCTCTCGCGCGACGGACGGCCGCTCGCGGACCTGCGCCGCGGGGCCGTCGTCGCGACCGGCAGCCCTCGACGGGCGGCGCAGCTGCGGCGGGCCCGCCCCGACCTCGAGATCGTCGGCCTGCGGGGCAACGTGGACACGCGCCTGCAGCGGCTCCGCGAGGGCCGCTTCGACGCGATGGTGCTCGCCTGCGCGGGCCTCTCGCGCCTCGGCCTCGAGCACGAGATCACGGAGCGCATCGATCCCGCGGTGATGCTGCCGGCGCCCGCGCAGGGCGCCCTCGCGCTCACGATCCGGCGCGGCGACGCGCGCGCGGAGGCGCGGGTCCGGCGCGTCGCGGACGTGTGCGCCGCCGCCGAGGCGACGGCCGAGCGCGCGGTGCTGCACGCGCTGGAGGCCGGGTGCCACGCGCCGGTCGGCGCCTTGGCGCGCGTCGCCGACGGGCGGCTCCGGCTCACCGTCCGCGTGCTCTCGCTCGACGGCGCGGCGTGCCTCGAGGAGCAGGACGAGGGCGGCCTCGCCGAGGCCGCCGCGGTGGGGGAGCGCACGGCGACTCGGTTGCTCGCCCGCGGAGCGGCCCGGCTCGTCACCCCGTGACGCGAGGCCCGGCCGCCGGCCCGCCGTCGGTCGCGGTCGTCGCCACCGCCGACACGGCGGCAGGCTGGTGCGACGCCTTCGCCGACGCGGGCCTCGCGGCGCGCGCGATGCCGTTCGCGGTGACGACGCCGCCGCCGGATCCCGCGGCGCTCGAGGCCGCCGCGGGCCGGACGTACGACTACGTGGTCGCGACGTCGAAAGGCGCGTTCCGGTACCTGCCCGCCGAGGCGTGGCGCGGACGGCGCGGCGCGGCGGTCGGGCCCGAGACGGCGCGACACATGCAATTGATCGGCTTCGACGTGGACGTCGTGGGCACCGCCGGCGCGGAGGTCCTCGCGCGGCGGCTCGCCACGAGCCTCCCGCCGTCGGCGCGGGTCCTCTGGCTCCGCGGGGCGCGCGCGAACGAGGCCGGGGCGGCGGCGCTGCGCGCGGCGGGCTTCGTCGTGGACGAGGTCGTCGCGTACGCCACCGCCGAGGCGCCAGGGTTCGCCGCGGCCGTCCTCGACGGGGCCGCGCCGCCCGACGCGTGGGTCTTCGGCAGCGGCGCGGCGGCCGAGGCGTGGCTGCGCGTCGTCGGGGCGTCGGCGGGCGTGCGCGGGCCCTGCGTCGCCGCGGGGGCGACCGCGGCCGCGCCGCTGCGCGCGGCGGGGGTCCATGACGTCACCGTCGCGGAGAACGCGAGCCGCGAGGCCCTCGTCGCGGCGGTGCGCGCCGTGCTGGGTCGTCGCCGCGCGTGACGCGGCGGCGCGCGGGGGGCGCGGCGTCGGCGGCGTTCCCGCGGGACGCTACGGGCGCTGCGGGTCCTGCGGGGGCACCAGGTGCCGTTGGCGCGTCGGGCATGACGGGCGCGCGATCGTGCCTCGGTGCGATCTTGCGTCGGCGCGAGCGTGCGGCGGCGTGGTCCCGGCGCGGCGCGGTCCGGTCGTCACGTCGCGCCGCCACGCGGTCGTGCCGTCGCCGGGGCGCACGGTCGCGCCGGCCCCGGGGTCGTGCGGGCCGACGGGCCTCGCGGTCCCTCGCACCTCGGCCGTCCTCGGCGGGACGCCGCCCCCGCGCCGCGCGGGTCCGCGGCGCGTCGGCCCGAACGTGGCGGCGGGCGGGCCTCGCGGTCCCGGGCCTCGAGCGGGCCTCGCGGTCCCGCGTGTCGACTGGGGCCCGGGGCGCGCGGGGGGTGCGGCGGCGGTCGGGCCTGCGTGCGCGCGGGCCGCGCGGTCCCGGTGGGGCGCCCGTCTCCCGGCGGGACCGGTTCCGGGTCGTCGGGTACCGTGGCCTCCATGGACCTCGTGCACCGTCCGCGTCGTCTCCGCCAGACCCCCGCGCTGCGCCGTCTCACGCGCGAGACGCGCCTCCATCCCGCCGAGCTGATCGCGCCGCTGTTCGTCGAGGCGGGTCGCGGCCTCCGCACGCCGCTCGCGTCGATGCCGGGGCAGTTCCGGTTCAGCGTGGACACGGTGGTCGAGGAGGGCAAGCGGCTCGAGCGGCTCGGCGTCGGCGGGGTGATCCTGTTCGGCATCCCGGCGCGGAAGGACGCGCGCGGCGCGTCGGGCTGGGACCCGGACGGGCCGGTGCCGCAGGCGCTCGCGGCGCTCAAGACGGCGTGCCCCGGGCTCGTGCTGATGGCGGACGTGTGCCTGTGCGAGTACACGGACCACGGCCACTGCGGGATCCTGCACGCGACCGCGCGCGGCGCGACGGACGTGGACAACGACGCGACGCTGCCGCTCCTCGCGCAGGAGGCGGTGTGTTACGCGCGGGCGGGCGCCGACGTCGTGGCGCCGAGCGCGATGATGGACGGGCAGGTCGCGGCGATCCGCGAAGGCCTCGACGCGGCGGGGTTCCGCGACACGCCGATCCTCGCGTACTCGGCGAAGTCGGCGTCGGCGTTCTACGGGCCGTTCCGCGACGCGGCGGGCAGCACGCCGGGCAAGGGCGACCGCAAGGGCTACCAGATGGACCCGGCGAACCCGCGCGAGGCGGTGCGCGAGGCGCTGCTCGACGTCGAGGAGGGCGCGGACGCCGTGATGGTGAAGCCCGCGGGGCCGAACCTCGACTGGATCCGCGACATCGCGGAGGCGGTGGACGTGCCGGTGGCGGCGTACCAGGTGAGCGGCGAGTACGCGTCGCTCCACGCGGCGGCCGAGCGCGGCTGGCTCGACCTCGACCGCGCGGCGTACGAGACGCTGCTCGGCATCCGGCGCGCCGGCGCCACGTGGATCCTCACGTACTTCGCGGCGCACGCCGCCGAGGCGATCACGTCGGGGAGGTGGGACCGTGTCTGACGCGAAGGGCGGGCGGCCGGTCGGGGGGGCGGGACGCGAGGCCCGCGCGGGGGCGGGGCGCGGCGGCGCGGGGCCGCGGAGCCGGGCGCTCAACGCGGTGGCGCGGCGGTTGTTCCCCGGCGGCGTGAACAGCCCGGTGCGCGCGTTCAAGTCGGTGGGCAGCGAGCCGCCGGTGATCCGCGCGGCGAAGGGCGCGTGGCTGACGGACGTGGACGGGCACCGCTACGTGGACCTGATCGGCGCGTGGGGGCCGATGATCGTCGGGCACTCGCATCCGGCGGTGGTCGCGGCGGTGACGCGGCGGATGCGGCGCGGGAGCGCGACCGGCACGCCGTCGCCGGACGAGCCGAGGCTCGGCGCGCGCGTGACGAAGACGATGCCGTGGGTCGAGCGGCTGCGGTTCGTCGTGTCGGGCACGGAGGCGTGCATGGCGGCGCTGCGGCTCGCGCGCGCGGCGACGGGGCGCGAGGCGGTGATCAAGTTCGAGGGGTGCTACCACGGCCACGGCGACGCCTTCCTGTCGTCGGCGGGCAGCGGCGCGCTCACGTTCGACGCGCCGGACAGCCCGGGCGTGCCGCAGGCGGTGGTGGGGGCGACGGTGACGGTGCCGTACAACGACCTCGCGGCGGTGGCGCGTGCGTTCGCGGCGCACCCGGGGAAGATCGCGGCGGTGTTCGTCGAGCCCATCGTGGGGAACATGGGGTTCGTGCGGCCGGACGCGGACTTCCTGCCGGGGCTGCGGCGGCTCTGCGACGCGCACGGCGCGCTGCTCGTGTTCGACGAGGTGATGACGGGGTTCCGCGTGCACCGCGGCGGGGCGCAGGCGCTGTTCGGCGTGCGGCCGGACCTCGTGACGCTCGGGAAGGTGATCGGCGGCGGCTTCCCGGTGGGGGCGTACGGCGGGCGCGCGGACCTGATGGCGATGGTGGCGCCCGAGGGGAAGGTCTATCAGGCGGGCACGCTGGCGGGGCACCCGGTGGCGATGACGGCGGGACTCGCCACGCTGCGCGAGATCCAGCGGCCCGGGCAGTACGAGCGGCTCGCGGCGACGACGGCGCGGCTCGCCGACGGGCTCGAGGCCGTGCTGCGCGCCGCGGGGATCGACGCGGTGGCGCCGCGGCAGGGCGGGATGATGGGGCTCTGGTTCGCGAAGACCGCGCCGCGGAACCTCGCGGAGGCGAAGGCGACGAAGACGGATCTCTTCCGCGCGTACCACCGCGCGATGATCGAGGCCGGGGTCTACCTCCCGCCGTCGCCGTACGAGGCGTGGTTCGTGTCGACGGCCCACGGCGACGCGGAGATCGCGCACGTGCTCGAGGCCACCGCGGCCTGGGCTCGCTCGGCGCCGCGCTGAAGTCGCTGGCGGGCCGTCGCGAGGTCCTGGGGGGCGTCCGCACCGCCGGCGAGGCGCGGGCCTCGCGACGCCCCCGCGGGAGGGCCGTGCGGGCGACGGCGCGGGCGGGCCCGTGCGTTCCGGCGCCCGACGCGACGCGCACGGACGGGGCACGGACGGGGCACGGACGGGAACGGGCCGGCTCGGGGGCGGCGGCCGCCGCGGTCCGCGCGGGCCGAGCGGGAGAGCGGGCGATCGGACGGCGGGCGGACGGGTGCGCGGACCCCGACACGGGGGGGGGGCGGATCGCAGGCGGACCGCCGGCGGATCGCAGGCGGGCCGCCGGGCCGGCGTGGGCAGGCCCTCGAGGCCCAGCGCCCGTCGCCGCACGTCGCGACCTCGACCCGGAGGCGCCGCCCGCGACCCCTGTCGGACCCCATCGTTAGTGTGTTGTTCGTGATCGACCAATCCCCCGACAGCCCGATCGATGACGACGCCCGCCGCCTCGGCGAGGTGCTGCCCGCGTTCCGGGCGGCGGTCGCGGACCGGCGCGATGCGGAACTCCGCTGCGCGCACCTCTTCGCCCGCCTCGGGGACGGGAAGCTCTGGGAGTCGATGGGGTGCGCCAACGTCGGCGAGTTCGGCGAGCGGTTCGGCCTCGCCGCCGTGGAAGCGAGGGCGCTCCTCGACCTGGGGCGCGCGCTGCGCCTCCATCCGGACCTGGAGGAGGAGATTCGGCGCGGCGACGTCACCGTGGCCGCGGCGGCGTGCGTCGCCGAGGTGCTCACCCAACCCGCGATGCTCCGGTCCGACGACGACTGGCGCGGTTGGGCCCGCGACGACTCGCTGCGCACGCTGCGGCGGCGCGTGCGGGAGCGGCGCGAGCAGGTCCGGATCGGGGACGAGCCCGCCTGTGCGGTGACGGTTTTCGTCCGTTCGGAGGCCCGCGACGACTTCGAGCGGGCCCGCGAGATCGCATCGAGCCGTGCCGGTCGGACCCTGACCCATGGTGAGACGTTCGAGACGGTCGTCGACCACTTCCTCGACTCGTTCGACTTCGCGCGGGTGATGCCGGGGGCGCGCCGGGCCGCGGACACGCGCTCGTACCACAGCCGATACGTCCCGATGGCGGTCCGACGCGAGATCTTCGCCCGCCAGGGGTTCCGCTGCGCGGTGCCCTTCTGCGATCACTCGATGTTCCTCGAGAAGGCTCACCTTGTCGCGCACGCCAGCGGCGGGGACCGCGAGGCCGACAACCTGATCCTCCTTTGCACCGCGCATCACACGTTCTTCGACTGCGGCCTGATCCGCATGGAAGGCACGGCGAGCCAGCCGGTCTTCCGTGATCGCGAGGGATGGGACCTCGCCGATCGCGGTCCGGGCTACTCCCCGGAGTTCGAGGACGAGGAGTTCCGCGGGCCGGAGGATCTGCTGCCGCCGGCAAGTCCCCGCGCCTCCCGACGGGGCGGACGCGGACGTCGAACGCGCGATCGGACCGCGTCGACGGGTTCGACCAGCGTCCCCGGATCGGACCCGCCGACGTCGGTCGGCGGGACTCGCCCGGGGGCCGATCCGCCGCGGGATCTCGGCGGGCCTCGGTCGTCGGGTGGGGGAGATCGAGGTCCTCCGTCGCGGACGCCGTAGCGGAATCGTCGGGTCCGGAGTGTCGGAATCGCAGGGTCGGGACCGACCGGCGCGGGCGGACGTGCCGGGACGCACGCGTTGGGCGCCGTGCGCCGGCGCTCGGGCGCTAAGGCCGATGCGCTGGAGCCGAAGTGCTCGAGCCGGAGTGCCGGAGCCGAAGCGCTGGAGTCGATGTGCCGGATCCGAAGTGCCGGAGTCGACGCGTTCGAACCGACGCGTTCGAACCGACGCGCACGAACCGACACGCAGCGGCCCGACCCGCTGGAGCCCGACCCGCTGGAGCCCGACACACAGGAACCCGGCGCGCTGACGTCGACGCGGCCGGCGTCGAGGTGCGCTGCGGCGCGGACGCTCGTCGTCTCGGAGTCGACCCGGCGGACGCGTCGACGACAATGGCGCCGCGCGCTCGCGGAGTCCTCCATGCGTTCGAAGGTCCGTCCGGTCCCCCTTGCCCCCCACGACGGCGTCTATGCGCGGATCGGCCCGTCGCGGATCCACGGAGTGGGGGCGATCGCGGTCCGGGACATCCCACGAGGGGCCCGGGTCTTCGCCGGCGAGGTCGAGCAGGTGGCCTGGGTCCGGCGCGACGACGTCCGACGTCTGCCGCGGGCGATGCGCTCGCTCTACGAGGACTTCGGCATGGTCGACGGCGCGTGGCTCGGCGTACCGAAGAACCTGAACCGCCTGTCGGTGGGGTGGTACGTGAACCACGCGGACGTCCCGAACCTCGCGGCCGGCGAGGACGGTCGCTTCCGCGCGCTCCGGCGGATCCGCGCGGGGGAGGAACTCACCGCCGACTACCGGACCTTCGTCGACGAGCCGCTGCCGTTCCGTGCGCGGGCGTCACGCCGGACGAGGCGTCCGCGCTGAGCGACGGGCGTCCGGCCGGCCTCGCTGCCGGCCGTCGTTCGCGACCCTCGTCGCCCGAAAACGACGGCGCCCGGCGTCGAGAGACGCCGGGCGCCGAAGTTCCGACGACCGAGTGGGTCAGAGCGCCAGCTGCCACTGCAGCCGGACGAGGACGCCATCGCTCTCGTCGACCGAGCTGGACCCCGAGTAGACGTCGCCGATGTACCCGCCCCCGTCGTTCGCCGTGATGAACGTCGCGTCCAGCGTGACCTTGTCGGCGTGTCCGTCGATGTAGTACGTGACCGCGACGGCCCAGTCGTCCTGGCCCCACGTCGAGTCTCCGAGGTCCGAGCCGGCGGGGTACTCGACCTCGTGCGAGCCGTAGCGCGCGGCGATCTCCCACGCGGTGCCGGGGAAGAGGTAGCCGACCTGCACGAACCACGCGGTCCAGTCCATGTCCTGGCCGATCTGGCTGCTCTCCCAGCTCCCGCCGCTGAACGCGCCGGTGAACGACAGGCCGCCCCACGCCGCCGCGGCGTCGAAGCCCCACGCGAGGCGGTCGCCCGCCTTCACGAAGGGGTTCTCCTGCTGGTGGTCCGTGTAGTAGTGGGCCCACGCGCCGACGGAGGCCGCCCACTCGCACTCGTGCGACCGGAGGGCGCCTTCCTCGTACCCGAGGTGACCCTTGATGTCCCAGTTGAGCCGCGCGGAGTACGCGAAGCAGTCCGACGTCCCGCCGTCGAGCACGTTGCGGCGGACGGGCCCGTCGCCGTTCGTGACCGCCAACAGGTACTGCACCTGATCGTCGCAGCCGAACGCGCCGTGCAGCATGAAGCCGTAGTCCCGGTTGCGGTCCGTGTAACCCGGCATCGTCGAGCCGACGAAGGCCGACGACATCGAGATGTCCACGAACTGCTGCATCTCGGGCGGCGTCATCAGCTGGCGGGTCGTCGCCGTCTTCACGAGGCCCATTCGGAACGCCGCCTCCGGGCACGCCTGCCACTCGATCCAGCCCTCGCGAAGGACGCCGAACGCCGCGTCGTTGGGGACGCCGGCGAACTCGTTCCAGTAGCCGAGCCACGAGGTGTTGCCGTCGTTCTCGCTGTTGTCGTCGAGCGATCCGGCGTGGCCGAACTCGAGCTCGGTGTAGTAGCGGATCCCGCACGTCGCATCGCCCGACAGCTTCAGCGTCGCCCGCGGCAGCGAGAACCCCGACAGGTCGCCGCCCGGGGACGCCTCGAGGGCGGAGTCGTCCCAGTCGAACCCTTCCCAGCGCGTCTGGAGCGTCAGGTTGATCCTCAGCAGGAACGAGCCGCCGCGGATCCAGAATCCGCCGTCGTAGCCCGCCTGCCCGGCACCGCCCACGAGCGCCGCGTCGGACACCGACGTCGCCAGGTATGCGTCCACCGCCGACGTCGTCGTGCGTTCCGTCGCCGGCGCCACCTCGGCGCCCGGGATCGCGCACACGCCGCCCGCACACACGTCGTCCGCCCGGGCCGGCGCCCCGACGGCACCCGCCGCGACGACGGCCGCGAGAATCCATGAATTCCGCAAGGAACGCCCTCCCAGGCGCAGGGGTCGCGAGGGCCCACCGGGCGCCGCGCGTCATCGGATTCTGAAACACCCGCCCGGTGATCGCAAGCACGGAGCCGACGGCCGTCGACGCGTCGGGCTCGGGCGGCGCATCGGGCTGCTGGGTACGCAAGGCCCGCCGGCGGCCGGTCGGCGTGCGCGGCCGGCGCGGCGGGCGCCGCGGGTGCGGCGGGCGCTGCGGGTGCGGCGGGCGCCGCGTGCGCGGTGGGCGCGGCGTGCGATCCGTGCGAGACGTGCAAAGCGGTGCGGGACGTGCGACGCGTGCGACGCGTGCGACGCGTGCGAGGTGGGCGATGCGCGCGCCGCGGCCGACACGGCCGACCCGGGCGAGCGCCTCCCGCCGTGCGGGCGAGGCGGCGGGCCGGCCCACGCCGGACGGATCGCACGTCGCGCGCGGGTGCGTCCCGTCCCGGTCGCCCATCCTTGCGCGCGCACCGCGCCAGGCCGCCTCCAGCCGAGCGCCCTCCCCGCAACCTCGCGGCGCTCGGTCCGCCTCCCGTCAGCGTCCCGTCGGTTCGAGCACGCCGTCCCCGGCCTCCGCCAGCCGCCCTTGTGCGACGAGCAGGGCCCAGATGTCGGCCGAGTACTTCTCCGGCGGGCGCACGCCCGAGATCGCCGACGCCTCTCCCCGCGTGAGCGGGTTGCGCGACGACGAGACCTCGTCGTCCCCGCGCGTCAGGTCGAGACGGCGGTGGAACGCCTTCATGGCGCGCTTCAGGACGGCCTGGTCCCAGGCGGACAGCGGCTTGCGGCGGGACGCCCAGCCGTCCAGCAGCGCCTCCAGTTCCGGGAGGCTGCGCTCCATCACGGGGAGCGCCACGTCGGCGTCATCGACCACGCCGGCGGCCGCGACCGCCACGTCCGCCGATCGCCAGGCCAGCCCCGCCGCCGCCGCGTCGGCGGCGGTGCGGACCGCCTCCGCGACGGCGCGGAGGCGCGTGATCAGGAGCCAGTTCGCCTCGTCGGTCACGGCGCGAGTGTACCGGGGCCCCCCCGGGCGCGGCGACGGTGTCCCGCGGGTCGGGGCTCGGCCGAGCCGACCTCCGGCGAAGCCGCTCGGGTCCGCGCCTCCACCGCGCCGATAGGGCAGGGATCCTCCCCCCGGAGCCCCGGTTTCCCCATGCGTCTGGCTACGGCATTCCTCTCCGGCGCGCTGCTCGGCGTCGGCGCCGGGGCCGTGGCGGCGCGCGTCGTCGGGTTCGGCGAGCGGAAGGTGACCCCGGTCGACCTGCTCGCCGAGATCCCGGCGCCGGAGGACGCGCTCTCCGCGCGTGCCCCGCGGCGACGCGCGCCGATGCCTCGCCACGCCGAGACCCTCCTGGAGGCCGTCGCGGTCGGGCGACCGGGCGACGGCGGCGCCTACGCGCGAGCGACCGCGTCGCTGGCCGAACTCGCGGCGATCGGTGGGGACGAGGCGTCGTTCGTCCGCCTCGCGATCGACGCGCTCGCGCGCGGGGTCCCGATCGACCAACTCCTCCCGGGCGTCCGCGAGTTCCCGTCGGCTCGCCAGGGACCGATCCTCGCGCAGCTCCTCGACGCCGCACCTGCCGCCGCCGGGCGCTCCGTCGCGGTGGCGCAGTTGCTGGCGGCGACCGGCGAGCGCGAGCGGGCCCTGGCGCTGGTCCGAGGCGCGCTGCCCCTCGAGCCGGGGTTCCACGCCGAGTTCGCGAGGCTGCTGCTCCGACTCGACCCCGACGGTGCGGCCGCCACGCTGCTCGGGCTGGAGTCGTCGTCCACCTGGGACGCCGACGACCTCGAGGCCCTGAGAGCGCTCTTCGTCGAGGCCGGCACCGAGGCGGCGCTGATCCCCTTCCTCGATCGGGCCCTGGCCGAGCGTCCCGACGACCACGCGACCCTGCGCATGCTCCGCGGGGTCGACCCCGCGGCCGCTCGGACCCGCGCGGACGATCTGGTCCGACGGAACCCGTCCGACCCGTGGGCCTGGTCCTTCCTGGGCGAGCTCCGCCGCCAGGCCGGCGACAACCCGGGCGCGTTCGAGGCGTTCCGGACGGCTGCGGAGCGGGCTCCTTCGCGCAGCACGTTCCGCGAGCTGATGCGCCTCGATCCCGAGCGGGGACTCGCCTTGGTGCTGGGGTGGACCGACGGGACCTCGGACGACGAGATGCTCGGGGCCCGCGCCGAGGCGTATGCGCTGGCGGGGCGGAACGGGGACGCGGTCCAGGCGTACCTCCTCGCGCACGCGCACGACCCCAATGACGGCGAGTGGATCGCCAAGCTCACCGCGCTCGACGCCACCGCGGCGGTCACGGTGCTGGAACAGCGGATCGGGGGCGACCCGGGCGCGGCGAGCGCGAAGTGGCTCGGACGGTACGCGCGGGCGCTCGAGGGCGCGCGTCGGAACGAGGATGCGTTCGCCCAGTACCTCGCGGCGCACAAGAAGGCGCCCGCGGACGGCGAGTGGATGCGGTCGCTCGTCCGGCTCGACCCGGCGCGCGCCCTGCCCGTCCTCGAGGCCCACGTCAAGGGCCACCCGGCGGACTCCGCCGGGCAGGGCGCACTCGGGCTCGCGCTGGCGGCCGGCGGACGCCGCGCGGATGCGTGGTCCCACCTCGACGCCGCGTTCGCCGGCGGCGATGCGCGCCGTTGGTACCCGGAACTGCGCAGCCTCGACCCGGAGCGGGCCCTCGAGAGCCTCCGCCGGCGCGCCGACGCCGACGGCGAGGACCCCGACGTCTGGGCCCTGCTCGGCAGCGAACTCCGCGATCGCGGGCGGACCGCCGAAGCGCGCGCCGCGCTCGAGCGCGCGTCGAGCCTCGATCCCGCCAACCGCGAGTGGGCCCGGGCCCTGCGGGAGCTCCGGTAGAGGGCGATCGGGACGCGGCGGGTCCGTCGCGAAGGATCGACACCGCCGGGCGAGATGTCCAACGGATTGGACGCGGCGGACGGCGGGACCGCTGGTTACGACCGCGGCACGGGCGGTGCAAGGGCCTCCCCCGGTTGGCGGGGCTCGCCCCCAGCGACGACCGCTGGGGCCTGCGCCGCTTCGTGAGGGAGATCCGTCGTGTCCGACTCGTCTGCTTCGAACGTGAACGCGTGCTCGCGCCGGACGGCGCTGCGCCGCCTCGGCCTCGGCGCCGCCGCGGTCCTCGCCGCGCCCGCGATGTTGATCCTCAGCGAGCGGACGGCGAGCGCCGGCAAGTGCGCCCCGCCGCCGCCCCCCCCGTGCCCGCCCCCGCCCCCGCCGCCGCCGTGCCCGCCCCCGCCGCCGCCGTGCGCGAAGCCGCCGAAGACGAAGTGCAAGACGAAGTCGAACTCGGGTAGCCACTCGGGGGACGGCTCGAAGTCCGGCTCGCGTTCCTGCTCGTCGTCGCGGTCGGGCTCGAAGTCGGGCTCGAAGTCCGGCTCGAAGTCCTGCTCGTCGTCGCGCTCGGGCTCGAAGTCGGGCTCGAAGTCCTGCTCGTCGTCGCGGTCGGGCTCGAAGTCGCGTTCGTCGTCGAAGTCCCGCTCCCGCAGCGGCTCGCGCTCGCACTCCTGCTGATCCCTCGTGCGGCGCCCTCGGGCGCCGCGCACCACCGACGTCGGTCCGACCGCTCCGTCCTCGCGGGCGCGACGGCCGACGTCGGTGTTCGGCGATCGTCCTCGGCCGTCGCTGCTTGCGGACGCGCATCGGGCCCGGAAGATGAACGAGGGAGTCCCCCTCGTGACGTCGCCCCCCTCGCTCCGCCGTCGGACGGTTCGCTTCGGCCGCCTCCGCTCGCCCGTCCGATTCGTCGGCTGCGACGATCTCCTGGACGCCGTGCGCACCATCCTCCGCGGATGGGACGTCGTCGAGGCGCCGCCGGACGACGCCGTGCCGCCGGTGATCCGCGTCCGGCGCACGACCGAGGGGTACCGTCGCGTCTCGTGCTGGACGGACCGTCCGTCCCGCGTCCGCGCGAAGCTCCGGCGGACCCTCGTCGAGGCGCTCTGCGGCTTCCACGCCGAGTTCCTCGACTGGTACGTCGAGGCGCACCCCGACACGCTGTTCGTCCACGGCGCCGCCGTGGCGTACGGGCGGCGGCTCGTCGTCTTCCCGGCGATCGCGCACGCCGGCAAGAGCACGCTCACGGTGCACCTCGCGGCGGCCGGTCGACGGGTGTTCTGCGACGACGTGCTGCCGATCGACACGACGACGCGACGCGGCCTCGCCCTCGGCATCGTGCCGCGGCTGCGGCCGCCGCTCCCCGCGAACGTGAGCGACGCGTTCCGGCGTTTCGTCGCGGCGCGCGCGGGCCACGGGTACCGGAACCGGCTCTACGTGACGCTCCGCGGCCGCGAGCTCGCCCCGCTCGGCGCGTCGGCGCCGATCGGCGGGATCGTGCTGCTCGACCGGCGATCGACCGGACGGGCGGAGCTGACGCCGGTCGATCCGGCCGACGCCCTCGAGACGATCATCCTCCAGAACTTCGCCCGAGACGTGCCGGCGGGGAAGATCCTCGATACCCTCGACCACGTCGTGCGCAACGCCCGCTGCCATCGTCTGCGCTACAGCCGGACGTCCGACGCCGTCGCGCGGCTCGACGCGGCGTTCGGCCCGGCGTTCGGCGCGGCATTCGGCGCGGCGAAGTCGACGCCCCCTCCGCGGCGGCGGACGCCGTGAGCTCGCGGTACCGGCGGCATCCGGCGGCGGTCGAGCGCCGGGTCGGCGGCGGCCTGTTCCTCGCGCAGCCGGCGCGCGGGAGCCTCTACCGCCTGAACCAGACCGTCGCGGCGCTCTGGAACCTGCTCGCGACCCCGGTGACCCGCGAAGAGGCCGTCGCCGTCTTCCACGACGCCTTCCCGCGCGTGTCGAGGACGCGCATCGAGGCCGACGTGGCGACGATGATCGACGACCTGCTGGAGGAGGAGCTCATCGAGCGCGTCGAGTCGTGACGCGCGCTCCGCGTCCGCCGCGCTGTCCGGCCGTCGGCGTCAGGCGGCCCGGGCCCACGGCAGGAGGTCGAGCCAGTCGTCGATCCCGTGCGCGACCCGGTCCTTCTCGGACAGGATCGGCGACCGGACGGGCCACGCGACGCCGATCTTCCAGTCGTTCCAGGCGATCCGCATCTCGTCGGTGGGGTCGTACTGGGCCGTGCACTTGTACTCGACGGTCGCCGTCGCCGAGAGCACGCAGAACCCGTGCGCGAACCCCGGCGGCACCCAGAGCTGGTTGGCCGCGTCGCCGGAGAGGGTCGCGCCGACCCACCTCAGGAACGTCGGCGACCCGCGCCGCAGGTCCACGGCGACGTCGAAGATCCTGCCCTGGACGCACTGGACGAGCTTGCCCTGCGGACGGGCCCGCTGCGCATGGAGGCCGCGCAGCACGCCCTTCGTGCTCTTGCTGCGGTTGTCCTGGACGAAGTCGTGCGGCACGCCGGCCTCGGCGTACCGGTCGCGACGGTACGTCTCGAGGAAGTAGCCTCGATCGTCGCGGTGGACCGTGGGCTCGAAGAGCACCACCTCGGGGATCTCCGTCCGGGTCACGCGCATCGACGCTGCTCCTCCTCGATCAGGGTGTTCAGGTGATCGGCGTACCCGCTCTTGCCGAACCCGCGGACGAGACGCCGCACGTCGTCCGTGGTGATGAAGCCCTGCCTCCAGGCGATCTCCTCGAGACAAGCGATCCGCACGCCCTGTCGCTCCTGGAGCGCCTGTACGAACGTCGACGCCTGGAGCATCGCGGGATGCGTGCCGGTGTCGAACCAGGCGAACCCGCGCCCCAGCTTCTCGACCCGCAGCGTCCCGCGCCGCAGGTATTCGGCGTTGACGTCCGTGATCTCGAGCTCGCCGCGGGCCGACGGCCTCAGCGCCCGCGCGACGTCCACGACGTCGGGCCCGTAGGCGTACAGGCCCGTGACCGCCCAACGCGATCGGGGCGCCTTCGGCTTCTCCTCGAGGTGGATCGCCCGGCCCGTCGCGTCGAAGTCGACGACGCCGTACCGTTCGGGGTCCGCGACCGGGTGCGCGAACACCGTGGCCCCGACGTTCCGCGACGCGGCGGCCCGCAGCAGGTCCGGCAGCCCGTGGCCGAAGAAGAGGTTGTCGCCCAGCGCGAGCATCACCGCGTCGCCGGCGAGCCAATCCTCCGCGATCAGGAACGCCTGGGCGATCCCCTCCGGGCGCCGCTGCACCGCGTAGTCGATCCGCATGCCGAGGTCGCCGCCGTCGCCGAGGAGCCGGCGGAACGCCGGCGCGTCGTCCGGGGTCGTGATGACGAGGACGTCGCGGATCCCCGCGAGCATCAACGACGACAGCGGGTAGTAGATCAGCGGCTTGTCGTAGACCGGCAGCAGCTGCTTGCTGACGGCGCGCGTGACCGGGTGGAGGCGCGTGCCCGCGCCCCCCGCGAGGACGATGCCCTTCATCGGACGGTCTCCACCGCGGGGGCGCCGGCGCCGAGGCGCTCGCGCCGGTACCCGCGCGACTGGACGGCGGTGCACCACGCGCCGTGCTCGAGGTACCACCGGACGGTGTCCTCGATGCCGGCGTCGAAGCCGAAGGTCGGGGCCCAGCCGAGCCCCCGTCGCGTGGCCGACGCGTCCACGGCGTACCGCCGGTCGTGGCCGGGCCGGTCCGCGACGTGGGTGACGAGGTCCTCGTAGCGGGTCGCGCCGACCGCGGCCAGCGCGGGGTTCGTCGCGGCCGGGCGCAGCCGCTCGAGCGCGGCGCAGATCGCGCGGACGACCTCGAGGTTGGTCCGCTCCGCGCCGCCGCCGAACAGCCAGCGCGTGCCCGGGGCGCCGCGCTCGAGCGCCGTCACCAGGCCTCGCGCGTGGTCGTCCACGTGGAGCCAGTCGCGGACCTGCCCGCCGTCGCCGTACACCGGGAGCGGCCGTCCCTCGACGGCGTTGAGTGTCAGCAGGGGGATGAGCTTCTCGGGGTACTGGCACGGCCCGTAGTTGTTCGAGCAGTTCGTGGTGATGGTCGGCAGCCCGTACGTCCGGTGCCACGCGCGGACGAGATGGTCGGCGGCGGCCTTCGACGCCGCGTACGGCGAGTTCGGCTCGTAGGGCGAGGCCTCGTCGAACGCGCCGGTCGTGCCGAGCGACCCGTGGACCTCGTCGGTCGAGACGTGCAGGAGTCGGAAGGCGTCCTTCTCGGGGCCCGTCAGCCGGGTCCAGTGGTGCCGGGCCGCCTCGAGCAGCTCCAGCGTGCCCGACACGTTCGTGCGGACGAACGCCCGCGGCCCGTCGATCGAGCGGTCGACGTGGCTCTCGGCCGCGAGGTGGAGGACGGCCGTCGGGCGGTACGTCGCGAACACGCCCCGGACGAACTCCTCGTTCGCGATGTCGCCGCGGACGAACGCGAAGCGAGGGTGGTCCGCGAGGTCCGCGATCGTCGCGAGGTTGCCCGCGTACGTGAGCAGGTCGAGCACGACGACGCGGTGCGGCGTCGTCGCGAGGACCTGGCGCACCACGCGGGAGCCGATGAAGCCGGCGCCGCCGGTGACCAGCCAGGTGCCGACGGTCCGGGGGGCCTGGTCGCCGGTCGACTCCGGCCGGCAGGAGGGGGGCGGGAGGAACGGGAAGGGGTGGGTGGTCGAGATCACGCCCCACGCATTCCAAAGGGCGTGCCACGCCGGGAATCGGGCCTACGCTCTCAACGCGAGGCCCGGGCGGGTGCCGCGGGCCGCAGGTTGAGAATGCCGGGGGGGCTCGCGTATCGTTTCGCGAGCGGACCTCGATTCGCAAGAGGTCGCAAGAGGTCGCAAGAAGTCGCGAGAGGTCGCGAGAGGTCGCAGGAGGAGTCTCCGGTCCCATGCACCGCGTCCGTCCCGCTCCCCGCGTCGTCGGCGCCGTCTGCAGGGCGCCGGCACCTCGACGGGCCCGGGGGGGCTGACGCAGCCATGCCGCCGCACCCTTCGTCGCCGGGCGGGGCCCGCAGCAACGCGCCCGCGGTCGCCCCGGGCGCCGCCGCCGGAGCCGCGGCGTCGGCCGCGTCCGCCACCGATGCATCGGTTCGGTTGCTCTCGGTCGTCACGCAGATGCAGGCCGAGTTCATCCAGGGCGCCGACCCTCGGGCGCTGTTCGGGACGCTCCTCAAGACCCTGCTCGCGCTGACGGAGAGCGGCTACGGCTTCGTCGCCGAGGTGCTGCGCGACCCGGACGGCGCGCCGTACCTGAAGACCCACGCGCTCACCAACATCGCGTGGGACGACACCACGCGGGCCCTGTACGCGGTGCACGAGGCCCAGGGCCTCGAGTTCCGGAACCTCAAGACCCTGTTCGGCGCCGCGCTCGTGTCGGGCCGGCCCGTGATCGCGAACGACGTCGCCCACGACCCGCGCTCGGGCGGACGGCCGATCGGCCACCCCGCGCTCGAGCGGTTCCTCGGCGTCCCGCTCCTCCGCGGCGGCGAGATGGTCGGCATGGTCGGCCTCGCCAACCGCCCGGGCGGGTACGACGAGGCGCTCGTCGCCCACCTCGAGCCCCTCCTCGCGACCTGCACGAGCATCGTGCAGGGCGTGCGCATCGACCGTCAGCGCCGCGCGGCCGAGGCGGACCTCCGCGCGGCCAACGCGCGCCTGTCGGCCCTCCTCGCCAACAGCGAGGCCGGCGTCCTCCTCGAGTCCGAGGAGCGCCGCATCGTGCTGACCAACCGCCGGTTCTGCGAGCTGTTCCGGATCCCCGCGCCGCCGGACGCGATGGTCGGCGCCGACTGCTCGCGCGCCGCCGAGGCGTCGAAGGGCCTGTTCGCCGAGCCGGACGCGTTCGTGGCGCGCATCGACGAGATCCTCGCCCGCCGCGAGCCCGTGCACGGCGAGACCGTCCGCACGGCCGACGGGAGCGTCCTCGAGCGCGACTACGTGCCGATCCACGTCGAGGGCACGTACCGCGGCCACTACTGGCAGTACCGCGACGTGACGGCCCGCGAACGGGCGGCCGAGGAGCTGCGCCGCCGCGAGGTCGAGTCCGCCCGCCTCGCCATGGTCGCGTCGCGCACCAGCAACGGCGTGGTCATCACCGACGCGTCGGGCGTCATCTCGTGGGTCAACGACGGCTTCACGCGCATGACCGGCTACCGCCTCGACGAGGTCGTGGGCAAACGTCCGGGCGCGGTCCTCCAGTGCCCGGCGACCGATGCGTCGGCGGTCGACCGCATGCGACGCGCCATCCGGGGCGGCAAGGCGTTCGTCGTCGACGTGCTGAACCGGACGAAGGACGGCCGCAGGTACTGGGTCCGCGTGGACGCCCAGCCGGTCTTCGACGCCCACGGGACGCTGCGCAACTTCATCGCCATCGAGACCGACGTGTCGGAGCGCGTCGAGCAGGAGCGGCGCGAGGCCCGGCTCGCGAGCCTCCAGTGGGTCGTGCGCGAGGTCGTGACCTCGTTCCTCCACGAGACCGAGACCGCGCCCGTCGCCGAGCGGATGCTGCGCCGCGTCGGGGCCGCCCTCGACGCCAGCCGGGTCTTCCTCGTCGAGCGGGACGCCGACGGGGGCTTCCGCCGCACCCATCGGTGGACCGCGCCCGGCGTGCCCCCGGCCGGCGACGGCGACGACCTGCCGGCCGGGTGGCGCGACGAGCTCGAACGCGGTCGCGTCGTCGCCGACCTCGGCGACGGCGTCGTGGTGGACGCGACCACGTCCCGCCTCGCGCTCCCGGTCGTGTCCGCGGGCGACCTCGAGGCCGTCGTCGCCTTCGAGGACGTCGGCTCCCGCCGCACGTGGCGCCCCGAGGAGGTCGCGGTCCTCCAGGCGCTCGTCGAGGGCTACGCGCGCGCCCGCGAGCGCGAGCAGAGCGCCGCGCGGCTCCGCGAGGCCGTGCAGCAGGCCGAGTCCGCGAGCCGGGCGAAGAGCGAGTTCCTCGCGAGCATGAGCCACGAGATCCGCACCCCGATGACCGCGATCGTCGGCTACGCGGACCTGCTCGCGCGCCCGGGCCAGGGCGCCGAGCGGCAGGAGGAGTGGCGCGACCACCTCCGCCGGAACGCGCAGTACCTCCTCTCGCTGGTCGACGACATCCTCGACCTCTCCCGCATCGAGGCCGGGCAGGTCGTGCCCCGTATCGAGGCCGTCGAGCCGTGCCGCGTGCTCGCCGAGGTGGAGGCGCTCTTCCGCGCCCGCGCGGCCGAACGCCTGCTCGACCTGCGCGTCCGCGCCGAGGGCCGCCTGCCGCGGAGCGTCGCGACGGACGCGACCCGCCTGCAGCAGATCCTCGTCAACCTCGTCGGCAACGCGCTGAAGTTCACGGACCGCGGCTCCGTGGACCTCGTCCTGACGGCGGACGTCGGGCCGGACGGGCACGCGTGGCTGCGCTACGCGGTCACCGACACCGGCATCGGCATCCCGCCGGAGAAGCTCGGGATGCTCTTCACGCCGTTCGGACAGGTGCACGGCGGCGAGGAGCGGCTCCGCGGCGGGACCGGCCTCGGGCTGGCGATCTCGCGCCGCTTCGCCCGCCTGCTCGGCGGCGACATCGACGTCCGCTCGACCGTCGGCGCCGGGAGCACGTTCACCCTCCGCCTCGACGTCGGCGGCGTCGCGCCCGACGGCTGGGTGGACGCGCCCGCGCGCCTCCCGCAGGCCCGGACGGCGCCGGCCGGCGCGCCGCGGCCCACGCTCCGTGGCCGCCGCGTCCTCGTCGTCGACGACAGCCCCGACAACCGCCGCATCCTGCGCTTCCTCCTCGAGGAGCGCGGCGCCGCCGTCGAGACCGCCGACGACGGCGCGGCCGCCCTCGAGGCCGTCGCGGACGCGCAGCGGGCCTCGCGTGCGTTCGACCTCGTCGTCCTCGACATGCAGATGCCGGTCATGGACGGCTACGAGGCGGCCCGCACGCTGCGCGCGCGCGGCGACCGGACGCCCGTCCTCGCGCTCACCGCGTACGCCATGGCCGGCGACGCCGCGAAGTGCCTCGCCGCGGGCTGCGACCGCTACCTGCCGAAGCCCATCGTCCCCCGCGACCTCGCCGCCGCGGCCGACGCGATGCTCGGCACCGCGACCGCCGAACCCGACGGCGCCCGCGAGCGCACGCCCGTCCCGCCGCCCGCCCCGTCCGGCGCGCGCGGCGCGGACCTCGCGTCCGTCTCGCTCGCGTCCGTCCCGTCGTTCGCGCCGTTCGTCCGCGAGTCCGTCGAGGGCCGCCCGGCGGTCGTCGCCGCGCTCGAGGCGGCGCGCGCGGCGGGCGACGTCGGCGCCGTCCGTCGCGTCGCCCACCGCGTCCGCGGGACCGCCGCGAGCTACGGCTTCCCCGCGCTCACCGAGGCCGCGGCGCGCTGCGAGGACGCGCTCGCGTCCGGCGACCTCCCGTCCGCGTCGGCGCTCGTGCAGGCGTTCGTGGACGCGCTCGCGACCGCGGCCCGCGGCTGACCCGCGCGCCCGACGCCCGCTCACCCGCGGGCCTCGCGTGCCCGTGCGTCGACCCGCTCCCGACCGCGTCCGCTCGGGCGCCCCGGGACGCAAGGCCCGCTCGCCCGCGGGCCTCGCGTGCCCGCGCGTCGACCCGCTCCCGACCGCGTCCGCTCGGGCGCCCCGGGACGCAAGGCCTGCTCGCCCGCGGGCCTCGCGCGCCCGCGTGCCCCTCCGTGGCCTCGTCGTGAGGGGGCCGCCCCGTGGGGGCTCAGTCCCCGGACGGGACGCCGTCCGCGCGGAGCCCGTACTCCTTGATGCGGCGGTACATCGTCGCGGCCGAGATCCCCAGTCGCTCGGCGGCGTCCGCGGGCGACCCGCACGCCTCGAGCGCGCGCTGGATGGCCTTCCGCTCGAGGGTCGCGAGCGGGACGATCTCCTCGCCGACGGCGGGGGACGTCCCCGCGGCCGCGGCCGGCCCCGCGGGCGGCCCTCCGGCCACGACCGGCGCCGCGGGCAGGGGGACCGTGGGCGACGGCGGCACGTACGGCACCGACGCGGCGGGCGGGGGCGGGACCGGCACCGCGACCGGCGGGAGCGGCGCGGCCGGCCGCGCGACCTTCGGGTCGGCCTCGAGGTCCGGCGGGAGCATGGCCGGCGTGAGGACCGGACCGTCGTAGAGCACGACCGCGCGCTCGACGACGTGGCGCAGCTGGCGCACGTTGCCGGGCCACGGCGCGGTCTCGAGCCGCGCGAGGGCGTCGGCCGCGATGGTCTGGAAGGCCTTGCCGTGCACCGTGGAGAGCTCGTGCAGGAAGTGGAGCCCGAGGCGCCCGATGTCGCTGCGGCGCTCCGCCAGGGACGGGAGGAGGATCGGCACCACCGCGAGGCGGTAGTAGAGGTCGAGGCGCAGCCGGCCCGCGCGGACCTCCTCGAGCGCGTCGCGGTTGGTCGCGGCCACGATCCGGACGTCGGCCTTGAGGTCCTCGCCGCCGCCGACGCGGCGGTACACCTTCTCCTGGAGGAACCGGAGCAGCTTCGACTGCAGGTCGATCGGCATCTCCCCGATCTCGTCGAGGAAGAGCGTGCCCCCCTGGGCCTCGCCGGCCGCGCCGTCGCGCTTGCGCTCCGCGCCGGTGAACGAGCCCTTCTCGTGGCCGAAGAGCGTGGACTCGAGCAGGTCGCGCGGCACGCTCGCCATGTTGAGCGCGACGAAGGGCCCGGACGCCCGCCGGCTCCGCCGGTGCAGCGCGTGCGCGACGAGCTCCTTGCCGGTGCCGCTCTCGCCCGTCACGAGGACCGTGACGTCGGTCCGGGCGACGTTGCGCAGGATCTCGTACACCGTGCGGATGGCGGGCGAGGCGCCGACCATCCCCTCGAACTCGGTCTCGCCGCCGTCCTCGTCGAGGCGCGCGAGCCGACGGAGGAGGCCGCCGTGCTCCACGGCCTTCGAGAGCGTCGCCACGAGGCGGCCCTCGTCGAGGGGCTTCCCGAGGTAGTCGAACGCCCCGGCGCGCATGGCGCTCACGACGTCCTCGACCTCGCGACGCCCGGTGGCGACGACCACCGGCGTCGCGGGGAACAGCCGCGCGACCTCGGGGAGCAGCGCGAGCCCGTCCACGCCGTCCAGGTCGCGGTCGAGCATCACCACGTCCGGCTTCGACGACGCCGCCGCGCTCGCCGCCGCCGACCACGACGTGGCCGAGGTGGTGGCGAAGCCGTGCCGGCGGATCAGGTGCTCGGCGATCCGCAGGAACGCCGGGTCGTCGTCGACGAGCAGGACGCGGGGCAACGTCACCTCCCGGCCCCCGGGTTCGCCGCGGGGCGGGCGGCCGCCCCGTCCTCGGAGTCGAGCCGCCGGTTCCACTCTCGCAGGAGGGTGGTCACCGCGTCCAGCACCGCCGCGACCGGGCGGCCGCGGCGGCGCGCCGGGCGGCGGAGCGCGTCCGCGCGCGCGGCGACGATCCCGACGGCGCGGCGCGTCTCCTCGCGGTCCTGCTTGGCGAACGCGCCGTCGCACCCCGCGTTGACGAGCCGCTTGAGGGTCGGCGCGTCGAGCCGGGCCGACCAGGCCAGCACCAGCGCGTCCGGGGCCGTCGCGCGGATCGTCTCGAGGAGGTGGCCGGCGCACGCGCGCCCGTCGAAGTCGTTGTCGACGACGTAGACGTCGTAGGCCGGGCCGCCGACGTCGGGCGTCGACCGTTCGTCCACCTCGAGGTTCGGGACGGCGCCGAGCAGCTCGTGCCGCAGCACGGCGAGGGCCGACGGGTCGTCGTCGAGGAGCAGGGCGCGGACGGGGCGGGACATCAAGCGGTCTCCGGGAGGGCGAGGGGGAGGGCACGGGGCGCGGGCGCGTCGGCCGGCGCCGGGTGGAGCCCCGGATCGCCGTGGAGCGCGCCGTTGAAGACGAGGCGGACGGCACGGTGCGGGCCGTACCGGGCGAGCAGCCGCAGCGCGCCGGCGACGTTCGCGGTCGGCTGGCCGGCGCCCACGACGACGAGCGTCTCGTCGGCGACGGACGCGACGAGCCCGCCCTCGAGGCCGAGGTCGACGGCGCCGGTGTCGACGACCACGGCCTGGAACCGGTCCCGCAGGCGCTCGAGCAGCGCGGTGACGGGGGCCCGCGACAGGTGCGCGTCGTCGGCCGAGACCAGCCCGGCGGGGACCGCCGAGAGTCCCGGGTACGGCGTCGGGTGGACGACGTCGTCCTCCGCGGCGCCGCCCACGAAGTCGGCGACGCCCGGGCGGTCGAGGAGCGCGAGGCGGGCGCTCGCGCCGCGCGCCCCGGCGTCGGCGTCCACGAGCACGGTGCGGAGGCGGGCGCGGGCGAGCGCCGACGCGAGCGCGGTCGCGACGGTGGTCTTGCCGCCGGAGCGGCCCGCGCCGGTGACCGCGATCACGAGGCCCCGCTTCGCGAGCCCCGCGCTGCGGACCTCGAGCACCTGCGCCGCGTGGCGCACGGCCTGCTCGAAGCGCTCGCGCGACGCCGCGCGGTCCGGCACCGTCCACGGCAGCACCCCGAGGACCTCGGCGTGGCCCGGCAGGCCGTCGAGCTCGTCGCTCCAGCGCAGGCGGCGCCGCAGGAGCCCGCCGAGCACGGCGAACGCGAACGCGAACGCCGCCCCGCCGACCCCGCCGAGCGCGCCGAGCGCCTTGCTCCGGTCGCGGGCCGGGCCGGACGGCGGCGCGGCGAAGACGGCCACCGAGACGCGGCCCGGCAGGTCCGCGCGGCTCTCGGTGCGCACGCGCTCGAGCTCCCGCTGGGCGTCCTCGAGCTGGCTCTGGAGGCGGGTGCGGTCCGCCGCGAGGCCCGACAGGCGCAGGCTCTTTCGGTTGAGCTCGACCGCCTCGAGCCGGATGCGCTCGTGCGTCGCGACCAGGCTCTCGCGCAACGCGCGGAGGTGCGAGACGCTCTGCGTCGAGCCGGCGTCGCCGCGCTTGGCGAGCACGCCGTTCTTGCCGAGGAGCGTCAGCTGGGTGCGGCGGTCCTCGATGGCCTTGTCGAGCACCTCGATCTGCCGGGCGGCGGCGAGCACCTGCGAGTTGTCGTCCGGGTACCTCTGCTTCAGGCCCGCCAGCACCGACGACAGCCGCGCGTGCTCGAAGAGGAGCTCCGCCATGGCGTTGTCGAGCACCGTGAGGCGCATGATCTCCTCGTCCGCGCCCTTCAGGTCGCCGTCGGCCGACTTCGCGACCTCCTGGGCGATGGAGTCGTCGAGCTCGGCGATGCGGCGGTCGAGCTCCTGGAGGTACGACACCTTGTCGAGGTGCGCCTTCGACAGCGTCTGGGCCTCGTACTCGCCGCCGGTCTCGATGACGAGCTTCTCGTTCGCCGCGAGGTCGGCCGCGAGGCTGGCCTCGCGCTCGGCGAGCGCCCGCTCGCGCTGCGACACGGTGTGCTGGGCGGACTCGCCGTGCACGAGGTCGTACGCGCGGAGCAGCGCATTGACGACGCGCGCGGCGGCGGGCGCGGACGGGCCCGTGCCGGTCACGCTGATGAGCTCGACGCCCTTCGGGCGGTCCACCTTCACGCTCCGCGCGATCCGGTCCGCGCCCTCGTCGCCCGTCGGCCAGTCGAGCTCCGCGAGCTCGGCGTCCGCCGTGGCGCGCAGGAGCACCGGGCGGCTGGTGAGGTAGCTCGCCTGCGTGCTCGCGAACGCGTCGAAGAACGGCGGGAGCAGCGGCCCGTCGTCGTCGGCCCGGAGGAGGCGGGGCGTCGTCGGCGCCACGCGCAGCATGCCGGTCGCCTCGTACTCGGGCTTCGCCGCCTTCATGCCCGCCGCCGCCCCCGCGCCGCCGAGGACCGTGGCGAGCGCGAACGTCCGCAGCCAGCGGCCCCGGAGCGCGCGCAGGATCGCGCGCAGCGGGTGCACCACGGGCTCGTGCGCGGCCGGGTCCACGACGGTCGGCGGGGGGGCGACGTGCGGGGTCACGACAGGGTCCGGCTCGTCTCGTCGCGCTCCCAGGCGCGCCCGCGCGCCGGCGCGCGACGGGCCTTCACGGCCGACGCCACCGTCACCGCGAGGTACGCGGGGACCGAGGGCCAGAGGGCGGGGCGAAGTGCCACGGACGCCAGGAGGCCCGCGCGACCGCCCCCGCGCGGGCGCGCGAGCGCGGGGAAGCGCCCTCGGAGCTCGCGGTTGCCGCGCCGGCTGCGCGTCTTGATCCGCACGAGCGCCCGCAGCGTGCGCGGGGCGCGGACCGTGAAGTGGCAGGTGCCGACCGTCATCCGCTCCTCGGGCGAGAACAGCCCGTGGACGAACGCGTCGTCGGCGGTGACGTCGGGGAACTGCGTGAACCGCCGCCGCCCGCGCTCGGAGAGCCCGTAGACGCCCGAGCCGACGAGCCCGCGGCGGAAGTGGGGGTGTCGCGTCCACACCGCGTAGAAGCCGCGCACGGCCGCCGACGCGCCGGCGAGGTCGACGCGCAGGCGCGGGGCGGCGGCGAGCGCGCGCCCGCTCGACAGCACCGCGGCGGTCTCGCGGACGGCGCGCGTGTCGAGCACGACGTCGGCGTCGACGTACAGCCGCGGGAACACGGTCGCGGCGCGGTCGCCCAGGTTGAGCGCGTGCACCTTCGACGCGACCCGCGTCTCGACGACCTTCACGTCGGGCCCGAAACTGCGCGCCGTCTCGGCCGTCAGGTCCGTGCACCCGTTGGCGACCACGACGATCTCGAGCTCGCCCGGCCTCGCGTCGGCGAGCAGCGCGCGGAGGAGCCGCCCGATGACGTTCGCCTCGTCGTGCGCGGGGATCACGACGGACGCGAGCGGGAACGAGGTCACGAGGAGGCTCCGGCGGGCAGGGGCAGGACGGGATGGGGGGCGGAGGGGTCGAACGGCTCGCGGAGCGAGGCGGCCAGGGGGGCCAGCTCGTCCGGGGTCCGGTCCCACCACTTTGAGACGCGCACGCGCTCGATCGCGGGGGACGAGAAGCGGTATCGCAACACCCGTGCCGGGACGCCGCCGACGACGGCGAAGTCGGGGACGTCCTTCGTCACGACCGCGCCGGCGGCCACCACGGCGCCGGTGCCGATCCGCTTGCAACCGGGCAGGACCACGGCGTTCGCGCCGATCCACGCGTCGTGGCCGATCTCGAGGCGGCCCGGCGGGAGGGGGTCCGCCGCGACCACGCGCAGCCGCGGGTCGTAGAAGTACGGGTGGGTCGACACCCCGTCCACCGGGTGGTTTCGCAGGATGAAACGAACCCCCGGTCCGACGCTCGCATATCGACCGACCCGGACCCCCGGAGGGGCGAGCGCGGGGTCGAACAGGGCCTCGCCGTAGCTGTGCGCCCCGACCTCGACCCCGTGGTGCTCGGCGAGCAGGCGGCGCGCGGTGGCGCTGCGGCACGCCCCGCCCTCGAGGCGCAGCGCGAGCGCGAGGATCCGGCGCGCGACGCGCCACCGGCGCGACGCGCCGGTGACGCGGTACGCGAGGCGCAGCAGCGGCGCGAGCCGGCTCGTGCGCAGCTCCGGGGCGTCGGGCCCGCTCATGCCGCGACGCCCATCTCGATGAACTGCCGCACGGACGCGAGCAGCGGCTCCGGGGCCGCGCACGAGAGCATGCCCTCGGGCGGCGCGGCCGGCGGCCGGTCGAGCGCGGCCGCGAGGTCGCTCGCGTCGTCGCAGACGCGCAGGCCGGGCCAGCCCGCGAGCCGGCGCGCCGTGGCGACCTGGTGGTCGTTGCGGTGCTCGCCGAGGAGGGCGCGCCGCGGGACGATCACCAGCGGCTTGCCCGCGCCGAGCGCGGACAGCGCGATCCCGACGCCGGCGTGCGCGACGACGAGGTCGGCGTTGGCGAGCTGGGCGCGGAACTCCGCGGGGGGGAGGGACCGCACCCAGCGCACGTGCGCCGGCGCGCGGCCGGCGCCGATCTGCGCGAGGACGTCGCTGCGGCCGCGCTCGGCGGCCCAGCGGTCCACGGCGTGGACGAGGCGGTCGAAGGGAAGCTGCGTACCGACGCTGACGAGGATCAAAGGACGGCTCCGTGGAACGTGGGCCCGTGCTCGCGGGCGAGGTGGGGCCACTGGGTCCAGACCGCGGTCGCGTGCCCCATCGCGAGCCGGGCCGAGTAGGAGGGCTCCTCCGCGTTCGCGACGCTGTCGAGGAACAGGGTCCGCGCGCGGACGAGGCGCGCGAGCCGGATCGCGAGCAGCCCCGGCGCGGCGCCGGTGGTGACGACCACGTCGGGCCGGACGCGCAGGAGGAGCCACAGGACCGCGAGGGCCGCGCGGACGACGGCGAGCCTGCGGTCGCGGTTGCAGTCGGGCACCCGGACGAAGCGGTCGGGGGCGACGTCGCCGGCGCTCCCGCGGTCCACCGAGGCCCACGTGACGTCGGCGCCCGTGAACGCGGGCCGCAGGCGCTGGAGCTGGATCCAGTGCCCGCCCCCGGACGCGATGGCGAGGACGCGCGGGCGGCGGTCACGCGACGGCATGGTGGGCCTCCCCGCCGCGGGCCGCGCGGGCGGCGTCCACGACCTCGACGTACCGGGCGACCATCCACGCGAGCTTGCGGTCCCACGAGCCGACGGTCTCGGCGCGCCGGCGCGCGCCCTCGGAGAGGAAGGCCCGGCGCGCGGGCGACGCGGCCAGCGCGTCGATCTCGCGCGCGAGGCCCGCGGCGAAGTCCTCGGGGCCGTGCACCGCGACGCGCGCGCCGCAGGTGACGTCCACGACGTGGCCGGGGCCGCCGCGGTCCGCGCACACGACCGGCAGCCCGTGCGAGAGCGCCTCGAACACCACCGTGCCGCTCGGCTCGCGCCAGCTCGGGAAGACGAACACGTCGGCCGCGCGGTAGAACGCGTCCACGCGCTCGCGCGGCACGCGGCCGTGGAAGGCGATCTTCGAGGCGACGCCGAGGTCGAGGGCCTCCGCGCGGCACGCCGCGAGGTCCTCGCCGTCGCCGAGCACGTCCAGCGTGACGCGGGTCGTCGGCGCGAGCCGCGCGATCGCGCGGACCGCGTCGCGGACGCCCTTCGTCCGGATCACGCGGCCGACGAACAGGAGGCGGACGGGCCCGTCGGTCACGGGCCGGGCCTCGCGTGCCGGGAGGACGTCGAACCCGGTCTCGGCCTGCACCTCGAAGCGGCGCAGCGTCAGCGCGCCCAGCACCTCGCGGACGTACGGCGCGACGCCGACGACGAGGTCGGCCCGCTCGTAGGAGCCGCGGATGCGGGGGTCGAAGCGGAGCCGCAGGCGGTCCAGCGACCGGAGCCGCGTGAACCACGGCGCCTTCACCTCCGGGGCGAACGCGGCCGGCGTCGTGAGGGACCCTCCGACCGGGCCCATGACGTACGGGATGCCGAGGCCGCGCACCGGCGAGGCGTAGCGCAGGGCCAGCGGCGAGACCTGGTGCGCGACGTCGAACCGCTCGCCGCGGGCCCGCGCGTCCTTGACCCACCGGCGGACGCGGCGCGCGAAGCGGCCGTAGCCGGGCTTCATCATGGAGTCGAGGCGCTCGAGGCGCTTCGGCCGCGGGCCCTCGGCCCACTCGATCACGCGCACGCCGGGCAGCTGCGACGCCGGCGAGGGGCGGCCCGCGCGGTGCGTCGTGAGCACCGTGACGTCGACGCGCTCGGCGAGGCCGCGCGCCCAGCGGTGGGCGGCCCACGACTCGCTGACGTCGGTCGCGTCGCAGCGGTAGGCGATCAGGAGGACGGACAGGCGGTCGTTCACGAGCGGACCTCCGCGAGGCGCGGCCAGGCGGCGCCGTAGCCGGCGACGACGCCGGCGAAGTGGTCGCGGCGCCGCTTCACGCGGGCGTCGCGCGAGAAGAGCGCCCGCACCGACCAGAAGGCCGCGCGCGTCGCGTTGAAGAGGAACAGGAGGGCGTAGGCCGCCGCGGCCGAGACGACCCCGCGGTGCTTGCGGTGCCAGCGGACGATGCCCGAGGTGAGCATCAGGTCGCGGCGGTGGTTGCAGCGCCAGGCGCTCGCGCTGCCGTGGTGGACGATCTCGCCGACGGGCGCGAGGCGCACGGCCCAGCCGGCGCGGCGGATGCGCAGGCACCAGTCGGTCTCCTCGCCGTACAGGAAGAACGCGTCGTCGAGGGGCCCGACCTGCGCCAGCACCTCGCCGCGGACCGCGAGGTAGCAGCCGGTGACGACGTCGACGTCGCGCTCGTCGCGGCGGTCCCAGCCGCGGTACTGCGGGCGCCCGAGGAACTTCGGCCACGCGAGGCGGTGCGCGCCGGAGGCCATCAGCGCGAGGTTCACGAGGGTGGGGTCGCGGAAGCAGGTGAGCTGGACCGTCCGGTCCGGGTTGAGGACGCGGCAGCCCATCGCGCCCACCTCGGGGTGCGCGTCGAGGTAGCGGACGGTGCGCTCGAGCACGTCGCCGAGCGCGAAGGCGTCGGAGTTGAAGAGGAGGACGTGGCGGCCGCGGGCGAGCGCGAGCGCCTGGTTGTTCGCGGGCGCGAAGCCGCGGTTGTCCGCGTTCGCGATCAGGATCGCCGCGGGGAACTCGCGGCGGACCATCTCGGCGGACCCGTCGGTGCTGCCGTTGTCGACGACGAACACCTCCGCGCGGAGGGCGCCGAGCCCGCCGAACACCGAGGCGAGCGCCTCGCGGAGGAGGCCGAGGGTGTTCCAGTTGACGACGACGACCGAGAGGTCCGGGCGGTCGTCGCGGGCGGTCGGGGCGTTCATGCCCTGCGTAGAACAAAGGGCGTGCCGCGCCGTTTGAGACGCGTTCGGCCCCCGGACGCGTGTCAGGTTGCGAACGCCCGGGGGAGCGCGACGGGGACGCGCGTCGGGATGAGACGCGCGGGCGCCCGCCGGGGGGCCCCGACGACGGCGCCGGCGGTCCCGAGCAGGAAGCAGAAGAGGGTCAGCAGCGAGTTCCAGAAGTGGACCGTGCAGCCGCCGAGCGCGAGGCCCGCGACGGCGAACCCCACCGCGCGCCGGAGCGCGGGGGTGCTCGACGGGCTCGGCGCCCGGGTGACCGCGAGGCCCACGAACACGAGGGCCGCGATCAGCGAGAGCGTCGCGGGCGCGCCGTACCGGACGGCGGTCGCGAGGAAGAAGTTGTCGATGCTCGAGCTGGCCATCCAGTCCGGCCTCGCCCACTCCCCGAGGCCGATGCCGAACAGGGGGTGGCGCCGCACCTCGGCGAAGCCGTAGTCGAAGATCTCGAGCCGCGCGTAGCCGGTGCCGGGGCTGAACGTCAGGTACGAGACGAACACCTTCACCGGCGAGCGCGGGGAGCCCAGCACGAAGAACATCCAGATCGTGCCGAAGATCGACAGGAGCACGCGCCAGCGGCCGGAGACCCGGCGCGTGAGTCGCGTCCACGCGCGGAGCGCGAGCACGAACGCCACCGCCGCGAACGCCCCCGACGACACGCTCGCGACGACGCCGAGCCCGACGAGGCCCGTGCGCACGAGCGGCCAGGGATGCCCGCGCACCCGCGACGGGAGGCCCTCGACGGAGAACGCGAACGCCATGGCCGAGAACATGCCGAAGAGGATGGGATGGTCGAAGGAGGCGAACGCGCGGGTGAGGCCGAACCGGCGCTCCATCGCGTGCGCCGACGGCCCGCCGAACGCGGCCTTGGCGAGGTCCCGCAGCACGTGCGCACCCGTCACCGACTCGAACAGCGCGAACGGCAGGAGCACCAGCAGCACGAGGATCGCGAGGCGGGCGGCCGCCTCGAGGTCGCGCGCGTCCCGCACGTAGGCGCGCGCGAGCAGGTACGCGCCCGTGGCCTCCACCAGGTAAATGCCGCCGGACTCGAGGCCGCCCGCCTCCGGGTGCAACGCCAGCGCGAGCATCGACCAGAGCCCGTGGAACACCATCAGGGCGTCCACGCACCGCAGGAGCGGGTGGGCCGGCCGCGCGAACGTGCGCCAGGCCGCCGGGAACATCGCGACGAGGAGCAGGATGCGGTAGCCGGACAGCCGCAGCCCGCCGAGGCCGACCGAGGCCTCCGGCGGCAGCGACAGCGACACGACGAACCAGGCCGCCATCCACGGCAGCTCGCGGCGGTGCGGGGGCTCGACCGGCGACGTCACGCGGCGGCCTCGAGGGGCCACGGGGCCGCCGCGTGCCGCGGCAGCGCGCGGCGCACCGCGCGCAGGACCGACACGGCGGCCGCGCCGACGGCCAGCAGGAGCAGCCCCGCGGCCGGCACCGGCGCACCGGCGGCGAACGCCGCGCCCGCCGCGAGGCCCCCGACCGCCGGCACCGCGGGCGCGAGCACCGTGGCCGGCGCGATCCCGTGCCGCCGCAGCCGCAGCGCCGCGTGGCCGAGCGCGACCGCCTCGCCGGCCGCCGCGGCCCCGACGATGGGGGCGGCGCCGCCGCCGAGGAGCGCCACGCCGACCCCGAGGGCGAGCCCCGAGAGCCGGACCACGTTGCTGCGGAGCACGCTGCCGGCGTCCGCGCGCGACAGCGCCGCGGCCACCGGCCCCTCGCGCAGCAGCCGCATCACCGCGCCCGCCGCCACGGCGACGGCGAGCGCCGCGTCCGGCCGGAACGCCGCGCCGTACAGCCCCGCGACCACGACCCCGCCGAGCCCCGCGAACCCCGCCCCGAACAGCGTCGAGGCGGCGCCGACGGCCGCGCCGACGGCCCGCGCGCGCGCGTCGAGCTCGCCCGGGCCGCGCGCCGCGGACAGGAACGGCAGCGCGAGGTTCTGCGTCACGCGCGCCAGCAGGACGGTCGGGAGCACCCCCAGGGCGAACGCGGCGCCGAAGCGGCCCACGTCGGCCTTCGTCGCCGAGAGCACCAGCAGCACGCGGTCGCCCTGCAGGAACGCGAAGAACAGCGCGCCGTTCAGCGCCAGCGGCAGGCCGAACGCCGCCAGCCGGCGCAGCCGGGCGCGGTCCGCCGAGAGCGCGTACGGCCGCTCGGCCGCCACGTGCGACAGGGCCGTCGCGGCGCACGACTGCACGAGCATCGCGAGGAGCACCGCCGAGAAGTCGCGCCGCCACAGGGCGATCGGCGCCGCCGCGGCCAGCGCCAGCGCGCTCGCCCACACGTCCACGCGCGCCCCGGGACCGAAGCGGAACGTGCGCTGGTAGCGGCGCACGTCGAGGTGCGCGAACCCGCGGACGACCAGGATCGCCGCCACGAGCAGGTACCCCCAGGCCTGGTCGCGCACCTCGAAGGCGCCGGCGAGGGGGAGGCCGAGCGCCCCGGCGAGCAACGCGAGGCCCGCGCCGCGACCGACCGCCGCGGTGTGCGCGGCGGCCTGCAGGCGGGGGTCGTCGCCGTCCTCGGCCTGGACGAGCAGCCGGTCGGTCCCCGCGTCGCCGAGCGCCTCGAGGAACGAGAGGAGCAGGCCGATCGTCGCGGCCACGCCCATGTCGGCGGGGCCGAGGAGGCGGGCGAGCACGATGTTGCGCGCCAGCCCGAGCCCCTGGGCGGCGACCTGGCCGGAGAGGACGAGCGTGGCGGCGCGCAGCGCACGGGCGAGCGGGGACCGGGTGGGGGGCATGGCGCGCTCCCCTTCACAAATGCGGTGCCGGACCTTGACGGACCTCGGCGTGGATCATCCGGAGACGAAGGAGATGCACCGTGAGAGACCAACCCCCGATCCCGTCGCCCGATGCGACGACGCCCCCCTCGACTGCCCCGGAATCGACGCGGCACGACCCTTGCGATGGCCGGCCGTCCGCTCCGGCGGGCCCTCCGACCCCTCCCGAAGCCCCGAGCCCCACGGAACCTCCGATGCCGCCGACCCTCTTCGCCCCGTCCCCGCTCCGCTCCGAACGCGCCGACGACCTCCGCTTCCGCCCGCTCCTCTTCGCGTACCTCGACGACCTCCACCGCATCCGCGCCCACCTGCCGACGCTGGCCGGCTCGGGCGACGCGGTCGCCGTCGCGCGCTGCGCGCACCGGCTCGCGGGCACCGCCGGCGCGTACGGCTACCCCGAGATCGGCGAGGCGGCCCACGCCCTCGAGCTGACCCTCGTCGCCGGCGAGGTCCACGCCGCCTGGGGTTCCATCGACGCGCTCATCTCGCTCCTCGACCGCGCGCTCGCCGGCGCCCCGCAGCTGTGCACGGGCGCCGCGGCGTGAACCCGCCCGACCTCTCCCCGCTGCCGGTCTGGGACGCGCTGCAGCGGCCGATCGCCGCCGTCGCGCTCGTCGCGCTCTCGCCGGTCTTCGTGCTCCTCTGGCTCGCGGTGGTGCTCACGTCCGGCCGCCCGTTCCTCTACGGTCAGGTGCGCCCGGGGCTCCACGGTCGCCCGTTCAAGGCCTGGAAGATCCGCACCATGCGCAACGGCGCCGACAAGGACGTGAAGCGCCAGCTCGGCGTCACGCTCCGCGACCCGATGGTGACGCCGATCGGCCGCCTCCTGCGCGACGTCAAGCTCGACGAGCTGCCGCAGCTCTGGAACGTGCTGAAGGGCGACATGCAGCTCGTCGGGCCCCGGCCCATCGGCTTCGCGCTGCAGCAGCGGCTCGAGCGCGAGATCCCCGGCTTCCACCGCCGCCTCGCCGTCAAGCCGGGCCTCACCAACCTCGGCCAGGTCTGCGTCGTCGAGAACGACGCCGGCGACGGCCTCGTCCGCGACTGGAGCCGCCGCTTCGAGGCGGAGATGCACCACGCGCGCCACCGCAGCGCCGCGTACGACCTCGTGATGATCGGGATGACCGTGTTGTTCGCGGCCAAGAAGGCGCTGCGCAAGCTCCGCAAGGCCCCGGCGGCGCCCGCCGACGGGGTGCCGGTCGCGACCGCGTGACGCGAGGCCCGGTGGCCGCCGGGCCTCGCGTACCCCCCGACGCGACGGCTCCCTCGCGACGGCCCCCTCGCGACCGCCCGGCCCGTTGCGGTAGGCTCCCGCGGCCGGCACGCTCCGCGTCGTCGGCGCGGAGGGACGTTCGATGCGGGCCGTGGTCGTGGCCATCCTCTGCCTCGCGCTCGCGGGCGCCCTCGCGGGCGCGCGCGCGACCGCGGGGAGACGCCCGCGAGCGCCGCGGAGCGGACGGCCGACGCGATCGTCGCGGCGGCCCGCGGCGACGTCGCGGGCCTCGACGGCCTGCTGCTCGACGCCACGGCCGCCGGGGCGTCGTCGCACGCGTGGCTCGTCGTCGACGCGTTGTGCGGGCGCGGGCGCGACGACGTGGCGGCCGACCTCGCGCGGCGCGTCCCTCCGCCGGACGGCGCGCGCCTCGAGGCGTTCGTCGCGTCGCGCCGCGGGCGGCCCGTCGACGCGGCCCTGCGTCGGCGCGTCGAGGCGGCGGAGGCGCAGAACGACGCCCAGGCGTTCGCGACGGCGCTCGCGACGATCGACGGGATCGGGGACGGACTCGTCGACGGCCTCGCCGAGGCGAGCGCGGTGCTCGGCGCGCGCGCGTGGGCCGAGCGCGGCACCGCGCTGTGGCGGCTCGGCCGACCGGCGGAGGCGGCCGCCGCGTACGTCGCGTCGGCGGCCCGCGCCGAGGCCGTGGGGTGGGGGACGTGGGCGTGTGACTGCCTCGGGTTCGCGTGGCAACAGGCCCGGCGGGCGGGCGACGCGGAGGGCGCGCGGCGCGCGGCGGAGCGCGCGGTCGCCGTCGCGAAGGCCGAACCCGACCCCGTGCGCGAGGGCGAAGGGTGGGTCAGGGTGGGCCAATCGGCGCTGGCGTCGCGGCGCGCGGCGGACGGCGTCGCGGCGTTCGACGCGGCGATCGAGGCGTTCCGGCGCGGGGGCGCGGCCCGCGCCGCGGCGCTCGCGCTCGCGGGGGCCTTCCGCGCGCGGCAGGCCGCGGCGGCGCCGCCGGAGGAGATCGCGGCCGCGGCGGACCGGCTCGCGCGCGCGTGGGACGGGCGTTCGGCGTGGACGCGCGACGGGTGGACCGGCGCGGCGCTGGCCGAGGCGTGCCTGCTCCTGCAGCGCGACGCCGGCGCCGTCGACGCGGCGGAGCGGCTCGTGGCGGACGGGCGCCGCGACGGCGTCCGCGACGTCGAAGCCGTCGGCTGGGAGCTCGCGGCGCGCGCGCACCGCGCCGCCGGCCGGCCGCGGAGCGCGGTCCTCGCGGCGGAGCGCTCCATCGCGCTCCGGACCGAGCCCGGCGAGCGGGGCAACGTCGCGACGCTCCTCGTGAGCGTCGCCAACGGGTACCGCGAGCTCGGCCGGTACGCGCTCGCGGCGGCGGCCCTCGACCGCGCCGTCGAGCTCGATCGCGCGCTGTACGGCGGGCCGCGCCCCCTGACGCTCATCTCGCGCGGGCTCCTCGAGAAGGCCGTCGGCGACTTCGACGCGGCCGGGCGGTCGTTCGCCGCGGTGCTGGCGGCGGCGGAGGCCGCGGGCGAGCCCCGCGCCGTCGCCGACGCGGCGTCGAACCTCGGGACGCTCCGGTACGAGGCGGGCGACCTCGAGGGCGCCCGCGTGCTCCACGGGCGCGCCCGGACGATCCGGCGCGCGCTCGGCCCGCCGGCGGCGCTCGCCGCGTCCCTCGGCAGCCTCGCGCTCGTGGCGGGCGACCTGAAGGACCCGGCGACGGCGCGGGCGCTGCTCGAGGAGGCGCTCGTCCTGCAGCGGCGCGCAGGGGACGTCCTCGGCGAGGCCCGCACGCGGCTGAACCTCGGGTGGGCCCTCGAGGCGCTGGGCGACGTCGCGGGCGCCGAGACGGAGGTCCGCGCGGCGCTCGCGGCGGCACGGGCCTCGGGGTCGGCGGACCTCGTCCGCGGCAGCCTCCACGGCCTCGCGTACCTGTGCGCGCGGACCGACCGGCTCGCGGACGCGTTGCACCACGCGCGGGAGGCGACGGAACTCGTCGGCGAGGTCGCGTCGGGACTCGGCGACGCGAGCGCGGTGCGCGTCCGCGGCGCGACGGGCCGGACCGCCGACCTCGGCGTGAGGATCGCCGACGCCGCGGGCGACCTCGACGCGATGGCGTACTTCGCCGAGTGCGGCCGCGGGGGCGCGTTGCTCGAGGACCTGCGCACGCGGGCGGCGCTCGCGCACGGCGAGGTGCCCGCCGACCTCCGCGCGCTCGAGACCGCGGCGCGCGCGCGCGAGGCGGCGGCCGTCCGCGCGTTCCGCGAGGTGGACGGGCGGGGCGACGGGGACGCGATCGTCGCGCGGCGACGCGAGCTGGAGACGGTCCGCGACGACCTGCGCGACCTCGTGGAGCGGATCGAGCGCGACGCCCGGCGACGCGCCGGGTCGGTCGCGGCGCCGGTCGCGAGCCTCGCGGCGGTGCGCGGCCGGCGCGGCGCCGACGAGGCGTTCGTCTGGTACGTCACCTCGGTCGACGACCCCGTGGCCCTCGTCGCGACGCGGGACCGCGCCTGGCGCGTGCGGCTCGGGCCCGCCGTCGGGCTCGCGGACGCGTGCGACACCCTGCTCACGTCGATCGTGACGGGCGGCGACGGCGTCGGCGCGGCGGTCGAGCGGCTGCGCGGCCTCGTCGTCGCGCCGCTGGCCGTGCCCGCGGGGGTGCGGCGGTGGATCGTCTCGCCCGACGGCCCGCTCTCGCAGGTGCCGTTCGGCCTGCTGGTGCCCGGGGCCGAGGTGGTGCTCGCGACGTGCGCCACGGCGCTCGTGCGGGGCGCGCGCGACGAGCCGTCCGGGACGCGGGTCCTCGCGCTCGGCGACCCCGTCTACGACGGCGAGCGGCCGCCGCCGGTCCCCTCCGCGTCCCGCGGAGGCCACGGCGTGCTCGATCGCCTGCCCGCGAGCGGCGACGAGGCCCGCGCGGTGGGCGACGTCGTCCTGGTGCGCGGCGACGCGACCGAGGGGGCGCTCGTCGCCGCGCTCGCGCGGCCCGAGCGCTGGCGTTCGGTCCACCTCGCGTGCCACGGCCGGTTCGACGTCGCGCGGCCCGAGTTCTCCGCGCTCGTGCTCACGCCCGACGCCGCCGACGACGGCGACCTGACCGCGCTCGAGGTCTCGCGTTGGACCGTCTCGACCGATCTCGTGGTGCTCTCGGCGTGCTCGACGGGGCGCGGCCGCGTGGTCCGGGGCGAGGGCGCGATCGGGTTCGCGCGCGCGTTCTTGCGCGCGGGGGCGCCCCGCGTCGTCTGCGCGCTCTGGAGGGTGAACGACGCCGCGTCCGCCGCGTTCATGGCGCGGTTCTACGCCGCCTACCGACCGCGCGACGGGACCGCGCCGAGGTCCGCCGCGGCGGCGCTCCGCGAGGCGCAGGCCGCGGTCGCGTCCGACCCGCGCTTCGCGCACCCGGTCTTCTGGGCCGCGTGGGTCCTCTGGGGCCGCCCCGACTGACCTCGCGGTCGGTCGCGGGCCCGGCGCGGCGTCGCCGCCGGTCCGCGGCGCGAGGGTCGGTCGGGTGCGTGGGGACGCGAGGCCCGGGCGCCGGCGCACCGGGCTCGGCGCGCGCGGACGCGACGGGCGGGTAGCATCGGACGCGGGAGGACGCCGATGCGCGGGCAGACGCTGTTCGTCCGACTGCTGCGCGCGGGAGGCGTCGTGCTCGCCCTCGAGCTCCTGTGGTTCGCGATGGGCGGCCGGGTCGACGGCGTGTTCCCCTGGCTCCGGCGCCTCGGCGAGGGGGCGTTCAACCTGCTCCTGGCGCCGGTCGCCGCGGTGGCGCTCGCGATCGCGGCGCCGTGGATCGCCGCGCGGTTCCGGTGGCCGACGTCGCGGACGTCGCCGCCCGAGGGCGCGCGCACCCTCGGGTCGGCGTCGATCGCGATCGCCGTCGTGGCGCTCGTCGCGGCCTGGCTGCACCTCCTCGCGCGGGCGACGATCCCGTACACCTTCTCGCCGGACCTGGCGGACGGCGCCGTGATCTGCGGGGCGTCCGCGGCCACGGTGGTCTTCGCCTTCCGGCCCCCCGACCTCCGTCGGGGCCTCCTCCGCGAAGAAGTGACCCTCGCGCTCGCGCGGGCCGGCGCGCTCCTCGGCGGCGCCGCGGCCCTCGTCTCCGTGAGCGGGATCATCGACACCGGTCGGGCGCTCGGGTGGCGGTTCCGTGCCGACGACGCGAGCTGGTTCGTGTCCGCGTGCGTCGCCCTCGCCTCGTGCGCGGCGCTGCTCGCGTTCGTCGGCCGACGATGGGTGGTTCCCCCCGCGATGGGTGCGCGGTCGGCCGTCGAGCCGGCGGACGCCGACGAACCCGCGCGCCTGCGCCACGTCGTGTCCGCGGCGGCGATCGTCCTCGCGTTCGCGCTCGTCGGAGAGATCTCCCAGGCGGCGGAGGCGTGGCGCTACCGCGTGCGACTCTACGCCGAGGCGGGACTGCGCCTGCGTGACCTGCGGTCGGCCCGATCGTCCGCTGACCCGCGCCGGGCGCCCGAGAGCCCGGAGTTCGACCGGATCCTCATCATGGACGGATGCCCGCCGCCGCCCGCGTACGCCGATCGCGCGTGGACGCTCGCCGCCGGCTTCGCGGGGTTCGTGCTCGTGGCCGCCGTGGCAGGACGTCGGGGGCGGGGGGACGCGAGGCCCGGGCGCGGATGATCGGGGGCGACGGCGGCCGCAGGGCCGGTGGTAGGCTCGGCGGATCGACAGGAGGGCCGGACGTGCACCCCAGGGACCTGTTCGTGGTGTTCCTCCGCATGGCGGGACTGCTGTTGATCGGCGGCGCCCTGACGCACGCCGTCAACCTGATCGGGATGAGCGCGCCCGCGGAACTCGCCTACTACGGGATCATCGCGACGATGCTGGTCGTCGGGGTCTGGTGCCTGCTCGGCGCGCCCGCGCTCGTCGCCCGGCTGCGCTGGCCCGAGGCGTCAGCCGCCGCGCCGACGGAGCCCTTGCCCCCGCCGCCCGCGACGTGGGTCGCGGTGGGGGAGCGGTGCGTGGCGTGGCTGTTCGTGTTGGAGGCGGTGCCGTTCGTCGCGCAGGTGATCGGCGGGTGGTTCGGTGGGCCCGGCTCGTCGACCTCGTTCGTCGGGTGGGTCACGTCGTCCTCCCTCTGGGCCGCGCTCGTGAACGTCGCGCTGGCGACGTTCCTCTTCCGCCACTCGTCCCGTCGGCTCGGGGTCGAGGCGTGACCGCGCGCGCCGGCCTGGTCGCGGTCGTGCGGGGCCTAGCGGTACTCGCGGCCTCGCACGCGATGCTGCACATCGCGGGCACCCTTCTCGCGTCCGGCGAGTTCGAGCGCCGCGGGGATCGGGGTCTGTTGCCGATCATGCTGGCGGAGCCGGTGACGCACCTGCTCGTCGCGTCGGCCGCGTTCGCCGCCGCGCCCTGGCTCGCCGCGCGCGCGCTGCCGTCGGACGCGCCGCTTTCACCGCGCGCGCTCCGCACGTGGGCCGGGGTGTGCGCGTGCCTCGTCGCGGTGGACCTGGGTGTCCGGTTCGGCGTCGGCTGGGTCGCTTGGACGCTGTTCGATCCCTATCGCGACGTCGGGTGGTCGCCCTATCGGCCCGTCGCGAGCGTGATGCAACTCGTCCTCTGCGCGGGCGTCGCGACCGCCGCCTGGGTGGGACCCGGCCGGTGCGGGGCGGCGTCGCGCGGCGTGGCCCGCTGGTTCGACCGCTGGTTTCGTGCCTCACGTCCGCGTCCGGACGTGGCCCCGTGACGCCGATGGAGTCGCCCGCGCCCGCCGCGATCGCCGGGCCCGTTGCGGCGCGCGAGATGTTCGTCCGGTGCCTCACCGCGGGCGGCGTCGGCCTGGGCGCGATCTCCATCGCATTCGCGCTCGCCGCGCCGCCTCGGTGGGACCTGGCTCGCGTGAACGTGATCTGGCAGGCCGCGGACGTCGCGGCGGCCTCGCTGGGCTTGTGGGTCGCGCTGGCCGCGCGGTGGATCGCGCGTGCTCTGCCGTGGCCCGCCGACCTTTCGCACGACGTGCCGCCGGTCCCTCGCCTCGCGTCGCGCGGGCTCTCGGTCGGGGTGGGCGTGCTCCTCGCGGTCGCGTTGTTCCTCCCGTACGTCCCGTCGCGTCCGGCCTGGCACCCTCCCTGCGACCCGGTCGTGGCCGCGCTCGCCGTGGCGGTCGCTGCCGTCCTCGCGGCCTCCGAGACCCCGGCCGCGGGCCCGTACGCGCGCGCGTCGCGGCTCGGCGTGGGGCTGGCGGTGACGCGCGCCGGCGGCCTGCTCGGGTGCGCGGCCACCGTGCGCTCGTTGGTGCAGCTCTTCCCGACCGGCCGGTCTTCGGACTTCGTGACCGCCGGTTTCGATCCGACCTTCCGCATGATCGAGCCGATCGTGGGCGGCCTCGCCTTCACCGGCCTGGCGCTCGTCGGGGTGCTCCCGTGGCGACGCGAGCGGCGCGACCCCGCGCCCGCCCGGCGGGGGACCCTCGTCGCGGCGGTGGCCGTCGTCGCGGCGGTGACGCTCGTGGGCCCGATCGTCGAGGAGACGATGCGGTGGCGCGCCGGCGTCCGAGTCCAGCAGCAGCGTTCGATCGACTGGTCGTGGCCCGGGGACTTCGGCGAAGCGGTGCGTGGGTACGCCGAACGCGCTGGCGTGCTGGCCGCCGGCTTCGCCGGGTTCGTGCTCGTGGCCGCCGTGGCAGGCCGTCGGGGGCGGGGGGACGCGAGGCCCGGGCGCTGACGTCAGGCCGTCGCGGCGGCGCAGGCGTGGACGCCGACGCCCGTCACGTGGCTGCCCGAGAGGACGAGCCACGGCGGGAGCAGGCCCTGCGCCTCCGCCATCCGGGCGCGATGGCCCGGCGCCAGGATCGGGATCGCCTTCGCCCAGCGGTACACCGACACGACGTCCGGCCGGACGGGGCCGCCCAGCGCCGTCGCGAGGTCGCGCTCGACGAGCGCGCGCACCTCGTCGTCGCCGAGCGCCATCGCGTCGGGGTCGGCGCCGCCGCCCACGAACACGTTGAGGAGCGCGTGCCCCGGCGGCGCCACCGCGGGGTTGAAGTGCGAGTGGAAGAGCGCGCCGAGGATGCGCCCCTTGGCGCCCGTGCCGCGCAGGAAGCCGAACGCGGGCGGGATCGCGGGCGAGCCGCCCGGCGGGATCCCGACCGCCACGACGATCATCGGGACCGTGCGGACCGCGCCGAGCACGCCGGCCGCGATCCCGGAGAACGGCGCCACGAGCCGCGCCTGGTCGGCCGCCGTCGTCGCGAGGACGACGCGCCGGGCCGCGTACGACGCGCCGCCCTCCGTCGCGACCCGCACGAGGTCGCCCTCGGGCACGAGCGCGGCGACCGGGCTCGACAGCCGCAGCGCGTCGCCGAGCGCGTCGCCGATCGCGCGCGGGAAGGCCTCCATGCCGTCCTCGAACACGAGGATCGCGCGCTTCGTCGCGCCCTTGCGCTTGCCCATGCCCTTGAGGAGGCTGCCGGCGGTCCGCTCCATCTCGGGGATCGACGGGAACGCGTCGGCCATGCCGATCTGCTCGGGGGGCGTGCCGTAGATGCCGAGCGTCATGGGCCGCAGCAGGTTGTCGGCGACGGCCCGGCCGAAGCGGCGGCGCACGAAGGCGTGGGCCGACTCCGGCGTGCGGACGCGGCGCGGGCCTCGCGTCACCTCGGCGATCATCCGCACCTTCTGCCCGAGGGTCAGCAGCGGCGACTTGAAGAGCGCGGGCGGGTTGCGCGGCAGCGCGACGAGGCCGCGGCCCGTCCAGAGGAACTGGCCGTTCGTCGCGGGGTCCGGCGTGCGGATGGCGGGGGGCGTCGGCAGCGACGCGTGGAGCTCCATCAGCGCGGCGGCCGACGACGGGAACGTGCCCGCGGCGCGTTCGACCCGGTAGCCGCCGACGCGTTCCGTGCGGACCACGCCGCCGACGCGGGGCCCGGCCTCGAGCAGGACCACCGAGCGCCCGCTCCGCCGCACGCGCCACGCGGTCGAGAGCCCCGTGAGGCCGGCGCCGACGACCACGACGTCGTGGACGAGCCCGCTCACGGCCGCCGCTCCGTCACGAGGTCGGCCAGCGTCTCGAGGAAGTCGGGGCGGTCGTTGAGGCTCGGCGCGCGGGTGAACCGCACCATGCCCTTCTCGCGGGCGAGGTCGCCGTACATGCGGTCGATCTCGAACAGCGTCTCGAAGTGGTCGCTGACGAAGCCGAGCGGCACGACGAGCAGGTCCTTCACGCCCTCGGCGGCGAGCCGCTCGATCGTGACGTCGGTGTACGGCTTCACCCACGCGACGGGGCCCACGCGGCTCTGGAACGACAGCGTGGTCGGGACGTCGAGCCCGCGCGCGACGGCCTCGCGCGTCGCCTTGATCTGGCCGACGTACGGGTCGCCCTTCTTCTCGAAGCGCTGCGGGAGGCCGTGGGCCGAGAACAGCACCTGCGGGGCCGTGGCGCCCGCGGCGCGGAGCGCGGCGAGGCCTTCGTCCACCGTGGCGCGGACGGCCGCGACGTAGCCGGGGTGCGCGTGGTACGAGCGGACCTCGTCGAGGGGGGCCTTGGGGGCCAGCTCGGCCAGCACGCGGCGCAGCTCGCGGCTCGACGACTCGGTCGTGGCCTCGGACTCCTGCGGGTAGAGCGGGAGGTGGAGGAAGCGGTCGCAGCCCTGCGCGAGGAGGCCGCGGACGCACGGGTCGGTGAACGGCTTCCAGTACCGCATGGCGACGGCGACGGCGTACCGTCCCGGGGCCCGGCGCTCGAGGATCGCGGCGAGCCCGCGGGCCTGCGCGTCGGTGAGGGCGACGAGGGGCGAGGCGCCGCCGATGAGGGCGTAGTCCTTGGCGACCTTGGGGGCGCGGCCCTTGGCGATCTTGCGGGCGACGAACCGGCGGAGGAACCCGGGCCCGAACGCGAGGATGAGCGGGTCCGAGAACAGGTTCTCGAGGAACGGCTGGATGGCTTCGGGGGTGTCGGGCCCGCCGAGGTTCGTCAGGACGACGCCGGTGCGGCTCATGGGTGCAGCGTACGACCCCCCGGGCCTCGCGTCCCCTCCCGCCGGGCCGGTTCCTCCCTGCCGCCCACCGGGCCTCGCGGTCCCTCGCCCGGTGTCCGCGCTGCCCCGATCCGGTCCGCTCTGGTCCGCTCTGCTCCGCTCTTGCTGGCGAAGGGCGTGTCCCTCGCGGATCGGCCGCGATGGGGACGGGTCGCGGGAGCGGCGCCGAGCGAGGGCGGGAGCCCGTCCTCGTCCCCTCTGCTGCGCCGGGCGATCCTCTCGCTGCGGCCGGCGTGCTCACTCGAAGGCCTCCTCAGCGGGTACAGAACCCGCTTCCGGGGCCTTCTCGCTCCGCTTGCCGGCCTCGCTTCGGTCTCGCCCGGCTCGCGACGAGGGTCCTCGGCCGGCCTCCCTCGGCTGCACCGCGTCCTGCGAGCGAGCCGCCCGACGACGAGGAGGCCCAGCAGGGCCGACGAGGAGGAGGGGACCGAGGGCCGCTTGGGGCCCGAGGGACGGCGAACCCCGACCTGCAGCGAGCGCGGCCGCCCTCCCCTTCCTAGATCCCGCCCGCGCCTCCCCTCCCTACACCGTCCTCGAATATCGCGGGGCATCCGGCTTGGCCGTGGGCGGAACCTTGCCGAGGTGGGCGTCGAAGACCATGCAGACGTTGCGGACAAAAAGCCGTCCAAGCGGGGTCACCCGGATCCCGGCGTCGTCGACGACGAGGAGGCCGTCGTCGACCATGGGGGCGAGGCGGGTGAGCTCGCTGGTCCACGCGGTGCGCCAGGGCTTGCCCGCGGTCTCGAGCTGGGCCGCGGTGACGCGACCGTTGCACGTGAGCTCCTGGATGATCGTGCCGCGGACCTCGTCGTCGGCGGTGCGGCGGTAGCCGCGCTGGACGGGGAGCACGCCGTCCTCGAGGTCGCGCTCCCACGCCGTGAGTTGGTGGCGGTTCTGGAGGTAGACCCCCGAGACGTCGCCGATGCCGGTGATGCCGAACGCGACCATGTCGGAGCCCGCCGACGTGTGGAAGCCCATGAAGTTGCGGTGGAGGTCGCCGCTGCGGCGCGCGATCGCCATGTCGTCGGAGGGCTTCGCGAAGTGGTCGAAGCCGACGAACTCGTAGCCCGCGCCCACGAACGCCTCGACGCCGGCCTGGAAGAGGCCGAGGCGGTCGTTGGCCTTGGGGAGCGTGTCGGCCTCGATCTTGCGCTGGTGGGCCTTGAGCCACGGCACGTGCGCGTAGCCGAAGAGGGCGACGCGGTCGGGCGAGAGGCGGGAGAGCACGAGGTCGAGCGTGTGCTTGAACCGGTCGAGGGTCTGGTGCGGCAGCCCGTACATCAGGTCGACGTTGACGCTCGTGAAGCCGAGGGCGCGCGCGTCCTCGATGAGCCGCTGCGTCTCCTCGACGGACTGCTCGCGGTTCACCGCGTGCTGCACCTCGGCGTCGAAGTCCTGGATGCCCATGCTGACGCGGCGGAAGCCGAGGCGCGCGAGCGTCTCGAGGTGTGCGCGCGTCGTGACGCGGGGGTCCACCTCGAGGGCCTGCTCGGCGTCGGGGCGGATCGTGAAGCGCGAGGTCACGAGGCCGTGGAGTCGCTCGAGCTCCGCGGGCGTGAAGTACGTCGGCGTGCCGCCGCCGAGGTGGAACTGCACGACCTCCATGGGGCCGCCGGAGAGCGCGTCGGCCGCGAGGCGGATCTCCTTCTCGAGGCCCGCGAGGTAGCGCTCGACGATCGTGTGGTTGCGGCTGATGATGACGTTGCAGCCGCAGTACGTGCAGAGCGACTCGCAGAACGGCAGGTGCGCGTAGAGTGAGAGCGGGGGCGACCCCTTGCCGCGGGCGCGGTAGACGTCGCGGGCGGTGGCGCCGGTGATCTCGTCGACGAAGTGCGGCGCCGGCGGGTACGACGTGTACCGCGGGCCGGGGCGGTCGTACTTCGGCGTGAGCTCGAGGGCGCGCGCGAGGTCGGCGCGGTCCGGCGGACGGTCGACGAAGGCGGCGCTCATGCGGGGGTTCCCTTCGGGCGGTAGGCCTGCGCCGCGCGGATGAACGCGGCCGCGTGCTCGACGGGGATGTCGGGCAGGATCCCGTGGCCGAGGTTGACGAGGTGGGGGCGTCCGGCGGGCACGCCGTCGAGCATCGCACGGACTCCGGCCTCGATGGTCTCCACCGGGGCGTACAGCCCGGCCGGGTCGAAGTTGCCCTGGAGGCGGACCTTCCCGCCCACCCGGGCGTAGGCCGCCGCGAGGTCCACCCGCCAGTCCACCTGCAGGCCGGTGGCCCCGGTCGCGGCGGCGTCCTCGAGGTAGGCCCCGGCGCCGAGGCCGCCGAAGTAGATCGTCGGCGGGCGGCCGGGCCCGAGGCCCTCGATCACCGCGCGGACCGCCGGCACGACGATCGACCGGTAGTCCGCCGGCGACACCACGCCCGCCCAGGTGTCGAACAGCATCAGGACGTCGGCGCCGGCGTCGCGCTGCGCGGCGAGGTACGGCGTGAGCGCGTCGGCCGCGCGGTTCACGAGGGACCGGAACCCCTCGCGGTCGGTGTGGAGGAACTTCCGCACCGCGTTGAACTCGCGGCTCGTGCCGCCCTCGACGAGGTACGCGCAGAGCGTGAACGGGGCGGCCGAGAAGCCGATCACCGCCTTCGTGCTCGGCAGCGTCTTCCGCAGGCGCGTGACCGCCTCGAGCGTCGCGCGCACCTTCCCGAGGTCCGGCGCGTGGAGGATCGAGGCGTCCGCGGCGGAGCGGATGGTCTTCGGCAGGTGCGGGCCGGCGTCGTCGAACACGACCGGCGCGCCCATCGCGTCGGCGGTCAGCAGGATGTCGGCGAACACGATCGCCGCGTCGACGTCGAACTTCTCGACCGGCTCGAGCGACACCTGCGCCGACAGCTCCGCCGACCGGCAGAGGTCGAGGAACGGCGTGACCGCGCGCACCGCGCGGTACCCCGGCAGGTACCGCCCCGCCTGTCGCATCATCCACACGGGGAAGCGCTCGACGGGCTCGCCCCGCAGGGCGCGGACGAACAGGGGGGAGGTCATGCCACGGGCTCCGGGACGCGCGATGCCGACGGGGGGGCCGCGGCGGCCGGCGCCGTCGGTGGCGTCCGGTCCCCATGAAACGATCCCGGGGCGCGGAAGGCGAGCCGGGGGGCACGCGAGGCCCGGCGCGCGTCGGGCTCCCGTCGCGTCGCGTCGCGCTGCGTCACGTCGCGTCCTCGGTGGACCCCTCGGTGGGCGCGCGCGCGGGCGCGCGGCGCCCGCCGACGTCGTCCGCCGCGGGTTCGTCGAGGCCGAACAGGTGGGTGAGGTGCGCGGGCGTCGGGAGCGACGGGTTGCCCTCCTCCGCGCCCTGGCGCACGCGCGCCGTGGGCCGGCGGAGGATGCGGTCGACGATGCGCCGCGTGACGTTCTCGACGGCGTCGCGGACCGACGGCGCGAGGTCGGGCGGCAGGTGGGCCAGCTCGCCGCGCCGGATCTCCTCGGCCCACGCCTGCAGCGAGCGGATGGCGGGCACGGCCGCGCGCGACCGGTGCCACGCGCGGAACCCGTCGAACTCCTCGGCGAGGATCGCCTCGGCGGCGGGCACCGCCTCGCGGCGCGACGCGAGCGACTTCGCGAGCATCTGCTCGAGGTTCTCGAGGTCGTACAGGAAGACGCCCGCGATCTCGCCGACGCCGGCGTCCACGAGGCGCGGCACGCCGTAGTCGAAGACCACGAGGGGCTCGCGCCGCCGCGCGACGACGGCCTCGCACGCCGCGCGCGACAACGGCTCGCCGCCGCCCGCGAACACCGCGACGGCGGCCTCGGCGAGCATCGGGGTCGCGACGTCGAGGCCCGCGGCCCGGCCCTCGGGCAGCGTCCGCGCGAGCGCCTCGGCCGACGCCAGCGTGCGGTTGGCGACGACGTACCGCCCGCCCGGGAGGCCCGAGAGCGCGGTGGCGGCGCGCGTGGCCATCTCGCCCGCGCCGACGACGAGCACGGTGCGGCCCTTGAGGTCGCCGAACACGCGCCGCGTCACGTCGTAGGCCGCCTGCCCGTGCGAGATCGCGCCGCGCGAGAGCGCCGTGTCGGTGCGCGCGCGTTTGCCGGCCTTGAGCGCGAGCGAGGTGAGCCGGTCGAGGACCGCGCCCGCCGCCTTCACGTCGAGGGCCTTGCGGTGGGCCTCCTTCACCTGGTGCGCGATCTCGGTCTCGCCGAGCACCGCCGAGTCGAGCCCGGCGCAGACGCGGAACAGGTGCATCGCCGCGTGCTCGCCCGCGCGGCGGATCCACGCGCCGTCGTCCTCGGCCGGGGCCGTGGGCTGCACCCGACGGAGCGCCGCGATGAGCAGCGACGGCGCGTCGGGGTCGGCCGTCGCGGCGTACGCCTCCGTGCGGTTGCACGTCGAGACGACGAGGACCTCCGACAGGAACGGCTCGGCCGCGAGCGTCGTGAGGACCTTCGGGAGGTCGTCGCCCGGGATCGCCATCCGCTCGCGCAGGTCGATCGGGGCGCGATGGTGGTCCACGCCCACCTGGACGAGGTCCACGGACTAGCCTCCCACCAGCGCCGTGACGTGCGGGTGGACGATCGCGAGGCTCGCCACCGCGACCGCCGTCGCCGCGACGTTCAGCCACGACGCGACGGGCCCGCGCAGGGGACGCCGCCACCAGAGGAAGCCCGCCGCCGCGGCGAGGACCACCTGGACGCCCGCGAGGCCGAGCTCGAGGACCGTCCACAGGTTGGACCCGCCGGCGCGCTCGAGCACGCTGCGCCCGAGCACGATCGACGGCACGAGCAGCGCGACGCCGATGAGCGACGCGTCGCGCGTGATGCGCTGCAGGCCCGAGAGCGACGGGCCCGCGGTCGCGTCGGGCGTGAGCTCGCGCCGCTTCATCCGCCGGTACACGCCGAGGTAGCCCGCGGCGAGCAGCCCGCCCGCCACGATCGCCGCCGTGCCGAGCAGCGCGAACCCGACGTGCAGCGAGAACTGCACGTCCGGCGCGCGCAGGGCGGCCGTCGGGAACTGCTCGCGCGCGAGGCCCGGGACCGAGGCGCCGGCGAGCACGGCCGTGAGCAGGTGGAACCGCCCGCCGTACGTCGCCACGTGGCTCGTGGACTCGAGCACGACGTACAGGCCCGCGACGGCGAACGCGAGGAACGACAGCGCCTGGCTCTCCGTCTGGAACGGGCTGCGGCCCGTGATCCGCCCCGTCGCCACGAGGGCCGCGAGATGGATCGCCGCCGTCGCCGGGCCCACGATCCGCGCCCAGCGCGGCGGGGCCTCGCCGCGGCGGCGCGCCTCCGCGTAGGCGACCGCCACGGCGGCGTAGGGCGCGCAGACCAGGAGGAGGATCGTCAGGGCCACCCGCCCATCCTCGCCGACGGGGAGCCCAGGTCGAGTCCTCGCCGCCTCCCGACGGCACGCCCCGGTCGGCCGCCGGGCCTCGCGTGGTATGTTCGCGGGATGCCGTCCCCCGTGCCCGGCGAGCCGCCGCCCGCGTCGTTCGAGGCCCACCTCGCCGCCCTCGAGAAGGTCGTCGCCGACCTCGAGGGCGACGCGCTGTCCCTCGAGGCGTCCATCGGGCGCTACCAGGAGGGCGTCGGCCACCTCGCGGCGTGCCGCAAGATCCTCGACGCGGCCGAGCAGCGCCTCGCCGAGCTGGTCGCGGCCCCGGACGGCACCGTCACCGAGAAGCCGCTCGCGATCACCGCCGAGGGCCTCGTGGCGGCGGGGGCCGCCCCGGAGGCGGGGGCGCGCCCCGCGACCCCGTTCGGCGCCGGCGTCGAGCCCCCGCCGCCCGCGCGCCCGCGCCGCGCGGCGAAGAAGGCCGCGCCGTCGGGCGACCCCGGCGACGACCTGCCCTTCTAGCCGGCGGCCCGCGGCCCCGGATCCTGTCCGCGGGCCAGGGGGGCCGGTCGCCGATCGGTCCGGCGTGGCGTCCGGGCCCCGCCCGGTGGTACGAACGGGGCCCTCGGGGCGCGGTCGCGTGCTCCGGGACGCGAGGCCCGGCGGCCGTCCGCCCCCTCGCCGAGGAGCGCCCGATGACCTCGCCCGCTGCCCCCGCCGCGCCCGATCCCCGCACCGGCCCGTCCGCGACGGTCCTCGTGACGGCGGCGGTGGTGCTGGCGGTCGGCGCCGCGGGCGCGTGGTTCCTCTTCGGCGGCCGGGGCGCGGGCTCGCCCGACGACCCGATCCCGGCGAACGCCGGTCCGCCCGGCGCGTCGTACCTCGCCGCGACGCGGATGGACGCGGCCCGCGCGTCGCTCGTCGCGGAGCCCACGGGGATGCGCCTCGAGGTGGTGCTGTCGGGGACGTCGCCCGGCGACACGTTCCACGCGCGGCTGCGCGACACGCGGCAGGACCCGCGGCGCCCGACGATCTTCCTCGACCGCGGGACCCCGCCGACGACGGTGGGCCTCCTCGAGGTGACGACGGCCGCGACCGGCACGGCGGGCGAGACGCGCCTGTCGGTGCGGATCCCGACGGCGGTGGCCGCGGTGACCGTGATCGACCTGCGGGCCTCGGGTCGGTGGGAAGGGTTCGAGGTCGAGGCCCCGGCGGCGCGGTGACGCTCGCACGCGTCGACGTCGCGATCCCGACGCGCGGGCGCCCCGCGTGGTGCGTGGAGGCGGTGCGCAGCGCCCTCGCGCAGGAGGGCGTGGACGTCCGCGTCGTCGTCGCGCTCGACGGGCCGCAGCCCGACCTCGCGGCGGCGCTGCGCGCGGTCGCCGACCCGCGGCTCGTCGTCGTCGAGCGGCCGCCCGCGGGGCGCTCGGCGACGCGCAACGCGGCGGTCGCGGCGACCACGGCGCCGCTCGTCGCGTTCCTCGACGACGACGACCGCCTCCTGCCGGGCGCGCTCGCGGCCCGCGCCGAGGCGCTCGCGCGGTTCCCGCAGGCCGTGCTCGTCCACGGGCCCGCCGTCGCCACGGACGAGGACGGCGCCGCGCGGCGGGGCGGGCCTCGCGTCCCCGCGCGCGCGACCGCCTCCGACGCGGCGTGCGGCGACGGGCTCGGCCCGCAGCTGCGCGGCCGGTCGCCGGTGCCGAGCACCGTGCTGCTGCGGCGCGAGGTGTTCGAGCGCGTGGGCGGGTTCCCCGAGGACCTCGAGACGGGCGAGGACTGGCTGTTCTTCCTGCGGGCGGCGGCGGTGGGGGCGTTCGTGACGCTCGCGGCGCCGACGGTCCTGTACCGGCGGCACGCGGGGCAGGTGCGCGGGAACCCGGCGATGCAGGAGCGGGCGCTCGCCGCGTGGTCGGGCCGGTTCTTCGACGACCCGCGCACGCCGCCGGCGGTGCGGGCGCGACGCGACCGCGTGGTCGCGCGCCACCTCGCGTGGATCGCGCGGAACCACCGCCGCGCGGGCGACGAGGCCGCGTTCCGGCGGTGTTTCCTGACGGCGGTGCGGCTCGATCCGCGGCTGCTGCTGCACCCGCGGCGGTTCGCGCGGTGGGTCGCGCTCCGCGCCGGCGGGCGGGCGTAGAATCGCGGGATGCGCCGCGCCCTCCGCCTCGCCCTCGTCGCCCTGTGCTGCGGCGCGCCGGCGTCCGCGCGCGCCGCCGACGCGCCCGCGAGGGCCGCCGACCCGTACGACCCGCCCATGGCGGTGCCGACCCCGACGCCCGCGCAGGCGGCCGAGCCGGCCGTCGTCGTGCGGTACGACCTCGGCGGCGACCTGACGCTGCGGTCGAAGGGGCGGCTCGCGTACCGCCTCGAGGCGACGGGCAAGCTGCCGCCGGGGGCGGCCCTGCCGAAGCGGCGTTTCGAGGGCACGTTCGACGTCGTGCGGCGGATCCGCCTGGTGGGGGCGAAGCGCCGGTCCACCGTGGAGGGGCCGCTCGACGTGCGCGGGGCGTGGGGCGACGCGAAGGAGAAGGCGGCCACCGTCCCGCTGAAGCTCGAGTTCGAGGAGGGGCCGCGCGGCGCGGCGCCGTACGGCTCGATCCGGTTCACCGCGCCGGGGCTCGCGGTGGACGACCTCGAGGCGTTCCAGCGCGCGTTCACCGACCGCTTCGGGCCGCCGGACCGGCCGGTGCGCGTCGGGGACGTGTTCGGCGCGACCGAGGGCATGGCCGTCGAGGAGTCGCTGCTCCGCGTCGCGTTCCGCCTCTCGCAGCGCGAGCTGACCGGCAAGGCGCCGCTGGTGCCGGTGCCGGGCGGCGGCGTGTGGGTGGACGGGCGCGACGGGACCGGGCCGACGGCGGGCCTCGTCGTCCGGGCCGCGATCACGCACGCGCACCAGACCGACACCGACGACCCGAAGGACCCGGCGAACGTCCACGTGGACTACCGCGCGGCGATCGAGGCGCGCCGCGTGCTCGTGATCGACGGCGGCTGGGCGAAGGCCCACGACGCGGCCCTGCGGCGCAAGGTGCGGTACACGGGGCCCGCCTACGACTACACGATCGAGATCGTGCAGGACGTGCGGTTCGAGACGACGGTGGAGCCGCCCGCGTCGCCCGCGTCGCCTGCGCCGAATCCGCCCGCGCCGACGCCGCCCGCGCCGACGCCGCCTGCGATGGACGGGGCGGCGGGGCGGTAGGCGCGGGCGTCCGCGCGGCGCTCCGCGGGCCTCGGTCGATCGGCCCCGGGGCGCGGGTACCATCGTCGGATGTCCACGGACGCCGACGAGGTCGAGGCTGCGGTCGTGCCGGCGGCGGGCGCGCCCGGCCGGCCGGGGCCCGCGCCCGCGGCGCCGGCCGGCGCGGAACGCACGCGCTGGACGTCGCGGACGTTCGCGGCCCTCGCGAACCGCGACTACCGCCTCTTCTTCACCGGGATGGCGGTCTCGAGCGTCGGCACGTGGGGCCGGCACGCGGCGCAGGCCTGGCTCGTGAGCGACCTGACGTCGGACCGCCGGTGGCTCGCGTGGTCGTCCGCCGCGAGCCTCCTCGGCATCGCGTTGTTCTCCTTCCCGGGCGGCGCGCTCGCCGACCGCGTCAACAAGCGGCGGCTCCTCTTCTGGGTGCAGGTCGCGTCCCTCGCGCTCTCGACGGTGCTCACGGTGCTCGTCGCGACGCGCACGGCGACGCCGGCCCTCGTGGTCGCGCTGGCCTGCGGTTTCGGCGTGGTGGGGGGCCTCGAGATGCCCTGCCGGCAAGGGTTCGTCGTCGAGATGGTGGGGCGCGAGACGCTGCGCAACGCGATCGCGCTGAACTCGCTGATGTTCAACCTGCCGCTCGTGCTCGGGCCCGCGCTCGCCTCGCTGCTCGCCGACACGCTCGGGCCCACGTCGGTGTTCGCGTTCGACGCGCTCTCCTACCTCGCGGCGATCGTGGCGTTCGCGCAGATCCGGGCGGGCGCGGCCGCGCCCCCGCGCGCCGCGGCGCGGCCCGTCGCCGAGCTCACCGCCGGCTTCCGCTACGTCGCGGGCGACCGCCACGCGCGGACCGTGCTGCTGCTGCTCGCCGTGGCCATGGTCTGCGGCTGGTCGTACACCTCGTTGCTGGCGGCCTACGCGCGCGACACGCTGCACGTGGACGCCCACGGCTACAACCTGCTCTACCTCTCGAGCGGCGTCGGCGCCTGCGTCGGCGCCCTCCTGACCGCGTCCCGCCGCCCCGGCCGGCCCCTGCGGACCATCGTCGGGGCCCTCGCCTGCTTCCTCGCGTCGTACGTCGGCGTGGCGCTCGCGCGCGACCTCGCGACGGCCGTCGTCGCCCGCACGGTCGCGGGGGCCGCCATGATCACGTTCTTCGCCACGGGCAGCACGTCGATCCAGCTCACGGTCCCCGACGCGATCCGCTCGCGGGTCATGGCGCTCTGGACGTTCACCTTCGCGCTCGCCCTGCCCGTCGGGCAGGTGCTCCTCGGCGAGCTCGCGCGCACGCGGTCCGTGCCCGAGACCTACGGCACCGGCGCGGTCGCGATGGTCGTCGGCGTCGTGGCGGTCCTCGTCGCCGCCGGGCGCCGCGACCTTCAGCGGTCGCGTTCGACGACGTACCGCGCGAGCGCCTCGAGCCCGGCGCCGTCGGGCAGCGACGCCAGCGACGTGACGGCCGAGGCGAGCCTCGCCCGCGCGCGCTGACGCGCGCCCTCGACGCCGTACAGCGCGACGTAGGTCATCTTCCCCTCGTCGCGGTCCTTGCCCGGCGTCTTGCCGAGCGACGCCGCGGTGCCCGTCTCGTCGAGCACGTCGTCGACGATCTGGAACGCGAGGCCCAGCTCGAGCCCGAACCGGCGGAGCGCCTCGACCTGCGCGGGGCCCGCCCCGCCGGCGCGGCCGCCGCCCTCGCACGCGGCCGCGAACAACGCGGCCGTCTTCCCGCGGTGCAGCCGCTCGAGGCGCGCCTCGTCGGGCGGCGCGTGCATCGCGTCGAGGTCCTCGACCTGGCCGCCGACCATGCCGCGCACGCCGGCCGCGCGCGCGAGGTCGAGGCCGAGCCGTCGCGCGAGCGGGGCGTCCGGCGTCCGCTCGAGCAGCGACTCGAACGCGAGCGAGTGGAGCGCGTCGCCCGCGAGGATCGCGAGCGCCTCCCCGAACACCTTGTGGCTCGTGGGCCGGCCGCGGCGCAGGTCGTCGTCGTCCATCGACGGCAGGTCGTCGTGGATCAGGCTGTACGTGTGGATCAGCTCGAGCGCGCCCGCGAACGGCAGCGCCGCGGCGAGCGCGGCCTCGCGGTCGGCGCCGACGGCCGTCGCCGCGGTCAACGCGAGCGCGGGCCGCAGCCGTTTGCCGCCGGCGAACACGCTGTAGCGCACGGCCTCGTGGAGCCGGCCCGGGCCCGTGCCGGCGGGGGGCAGCACGCGGTCGAGGTAGGCGTCCACGCGCGCGGCGGCGTCGTCGAGGATCCGGGCGGCGTCGGGGAGCGCGGTCACGCCGCCCATGAAACGCGACCGGGGGAGGAACGCGAGCGGCGGCCGGTGCGGCGGGTCGGAAGGTCCCGTACGATGCTCCGCGGAGGGCCGTCGTGACGCGTGGGAGCGTCGCCGCCGTCCTGGGCGTGCGGCTCGCGGTGCTCGACGCGGCCGAAGGCGTCGCGCGGTTTCGTCGCGCCCCCCGCGGCGCGGACGGCGAGGGGTGGACGACGGTCCCGTGCGGCAGGTACGACGTCGTCGTCGAGTGGGACCACGTCGAGGTGCGCGCCACGCGGACACTCGACGCGCCGGCACGACGCGGGGTCCGCGTGCGCGACGGCGGACCCGACGATCGCCCCACGCCGCGGTCCCCGATGCGGCGACGCGCCCGCCGCGCCGGTGCGGGGGAATCGGCGATGGCGGTCGATCGGCAGCGGGCCTCGCGTACCGGGGGGTGGGATGCGGCGCGGCGGAGGGCGGCAGACGCCGGGGGAGGGGGATGCGGAGGCGAAGGGGTGCGGGGCGGCCGGGCGGGAACCCGGGGGGGCGCCGTGACGCTGGTACCCTTGAGGGCTGACTCCGCCCCGGTGACCGCCGCCGCCCCATGAGCCTGCTCGAACGCGTCCAGAACCCGAAGGACCTGCAAGCCCTCTCCGCCGAGGAGACGGTCGCGTACTGCGACGAGTTGCGCCGGTTCCTGATCGAGAGCGTCGAGGCGACCGGCGGGCACCTCGGCAGCAACCTCGGCGTCGTCGAGCTGACCGTCGCGCTGCACCGGGTGTTCGACTTCGCGCTCGACCGGCTGGTGCTCGACACGAGCCACCAGGTCTACCCGCACAAGGTGATCACCGGCCGCAAGGACCTGTTCCCGACGCTCAGGCGGACGGACGGCCTGTCGGGCTTCATGGCCCGCGGGGAGAGCCCGTACGACAGCTTCACGTCGGGCCACGCGGGCACGGCGGTGTCGGCCGCGTACGGGATCGCCTACGCCGACGCGCTGCTCCACCGCACGGACCGGCGCGTCGTCGCGCTGGTGGGCGACGCGGCCGCCGCGTCGGGCGCGACGTTCGAGGCGCTCAACCACGCGGGGCACGAGGGCAAGCGCGTCCTCGTGATCCTCAACGACAACAAGTGGTCGATCGCGCAGACCGTCGGCGGCCTGTCGAAGTACCTGAACCGCATGCGCACGCTGCCCGCGTACCGCGAGTTCAAGAAGGACTTCCACGAGGCGATCGGGATGCTCCCGCTCGTCGGCGCGCCGCTCGCGCGGTGGACCGAGAGCGTGAAGGAAGCGTTCGCGAACTACATGAACCCGGGGCACCTGTTCCGGGAGCTCGGCTGGACCTACTTCGGGCCCGAGAACGGCCACGACGAGCCGCGCCTCGAGACGCTCCTGCGCGACCTCCGGCGCGTGGAGGGCCCGGTGCTGCTCCACGTCGTGACCGAGAAGGGCCGCGGCTACGGCAAGCCGACGAAGGACGCGTGCCACGCGGTGTCGGCGCCGGCGCCGAAGCCCGCGGTCGTCGCGCCCGGCCCGAAGCCGGTCTCGTACACGAAGGTGTTCGCGCGCGCGACGCAGCGGCTCATGGAGGACGACCCGCGCGTCGTCGCCGTGACCGCGGCGATGCCCGACGGCACCGGCCTCGCCGACGTGGCCGCGAAGCTGCCCGAGCGCGTCATCGACGTGGGGATCTGCGAGCAGCACGGCGTCGCGTTCGCGGGCGGCCTCGCCGAGGCGGGCCTGAAGCCGATCGTCGCGATCTACTCGACGTTCCTGCAGCGCGGCTACGACCAGGTGTGGCAGGAGGTCGCCGTGCAGGGCCTCCCCGTCGTGCTCGCCATGGACCGCGCGGGCATCGTCGGCGGCGACGGCGTCACCCACCAGGGGCTCTACGACATCGCGTTCCTGCGCACGTTCCCGGGCATCACGCTGATGGCGCCCGCGGACCCGGTCGAGCTCGAGCGGATGCTCGCGCACGCGCTCTCGCTCACGGGCCCGAGCGCGCTGCGCTACGCGCGCGCGAGCGACCCCGACGCCTCGCTGCCCGGCAACGACGTGCCGGTGGCGCAGGGCCGCGGCGTGCTGCTGCGCGACGGGACCGACGTCGCGTTCGTGGCGTACGGCACCATGGTGCGCACGGCGCTCGAGGCCGCCGACCGCCTCGAGGCCGCGGGCGTCTCGGCCGCGGTCTTCAACGCGCGGTTCGCGCGGCCGTTCGACGGCGCCGCCGTCGAGCGCCTCGCCCGCCGCGTGCCGCTCGTGGTCACCCTGGAGGAACACTCGGTGCAGGGCGGCTTCGGGGAGGTCGTGCTCTCGCACCTCGCGAGCCTCGACGAGCCCGTGGACGCCACGGTCCGCGTGCTCGGCGTGCCGGACCGCCTGGTCCCGCACGGCGAGCGCGCCGACTGGCTCGCCCGCTTCGGCCTGTCGGCCGAGGCCGTCGCCGACTTCGTCCTGCGCACCCGTGAAGCCGCGCGTCCTCATCGTCGGTGACCGGCGCCGGCCGGGCGTCGCCCTCGGGGTGAAGCGGGCGCTGCCCGCCGTGCGCAAGCGCCTCGACGTCGTCGCGGTGGACCTGGCGGAGAGGCTCGACCTCTCCACCGCGCAGGCCGACCTCGTGCTCGTGTTCGGCGGCGACGGGTCGTTCCTCTACGTCGCGCACCGCCTCAGGACGAACCCGATCCCGGTCCTCGGCGTCAACTTCGGCCGGCTCGGCTGGCTCGCCGAGCTGCAGCCCGACGAGCTCGAGGAGGGCCTCGACGCGTTCGTGGCGGGACGGTACCGCGTGTCGGACCGCTCGCGGCTGCGCTGCGAGCACCGCCTCGGCAAGCGCGTGGTCGACGAGGGCCTCGCGCTCAACGACGTCGTCGTCGGCCGCGCCACCCTCGGGAAGATGGTCGAGATCGACGTGCGCATCGACGGGCAGAGCGCGATCACCGTCGCGGGCGACGGGCTCATCGTCTCGACGGCCGCGGGGAGCACCGCCCACGCGCTGTCGGCGGGGGGCCCGCTGCTCGTGCCCGGCCTCAACGCGGTCGTGCTCGTCCCGATCTGCCCGCACGCGCTCGGCAACCGGCCGCTGGTGGTGTCGCGGTCGTCGCGCATCGAGCTCGTCCTCGGCGCGGCGCGGCCCGGCGCCGCGGTCGTCACCGTGGACGGCCGCGACGCGCGGCCGCTCGAGCCCGGCGAGACGGTCGAGGTGAGCGACGCGCACGCCCCGCTGCGCGTCGTCTCGGTGAGCGGCCGCTCGTACTACGACCAGCTGCGCCTGCGCCTCGGCTGGACCGGCCGGCCCGTCTACCGCGGCCCGGACGCGGAGCCCGCCGCCGAGCGCGCCGGGCCGCTGCTCCCCGACGCGAGGCCCGCGCCGCTCGGGCGCGCGGCCAAGGCGGCCCGCCTCGCCCGCGGCGCGCGGCGCCGACGGCCGTGAGCTCGCGGGCGGCCGGCGCCGACGCTCTTCCGCCGGGGTTCCTGCGGCTGCTCGCGACGGTCCCGGCCTCGTGCGGCGGGTGCGCACCGGCGCCGCCTCGGGGAGTGCACGCCGCGCGCGGCACGGGCGGCCCGTTCCTGTTCCGCGGCCACCGCGCGTACCGCGAGGGCGACGACCTCCGGCGCGTGGACTGGGGCGTGCTCGCGCGGCACGACCGCGTCGTCGTGCGCGAGCACGACGCGGAGCGCGACGCGCGCACCGGGTGTGGCTCGACGGCGGCGCAGGCCTCGCGCCCGCCGGCGGCCGCGCGGCCGCGGCGCGCGCGGCCGCGCTCGCGTGCGCGGTGGGGCTCTGCGGCGGCGGGCGGGTGCGCCTCGGCGTGCTGCGCGACGGCGCGGCCACGCCGCGGCGCGGCCCGCCGGCCGCGGCCCGCGGACCTCGCGGCGCTCCTCGACGCGCTCGCGGCCGAGACCCCGGCGCACCGCGCCCGGGCCTCGCCGACGCGCTCCCCGCGCTCGTGGCCCGGCTCCCGGCGCGCGCCCGCCTCTTCCTCGTCACCGACCTCCTGACCGACGCGGACCCCGCGCGGCTCGCGCGCGCCGCCGGCCGCGGGCTCTCGGGCGCGATCCTGCACCTGCGCGACCCCGACACGTTCTCGCCGCCCTCGGAGGGCCTCGTCGAGGCCGTCGACGCCGAGACCGGCGAGCGCCGCGTCGTGCGATGGACCCCCGACCGCGCGGAGCGCGTGGCCCGGCGCGCGGCGGCCCACGTCGAGCGGTGGGTGCACGCGGCCCGCGCGGCGGGCCTCGCGGTCCTGCCGTTCGCCCCCGCGACCGCGCCGGAGGACCTGCTCGCCCGACTGGCCCTCGAGGTGCCGTGATGGCGCTTCTGTGGCCGTACGCGCTCGTCGGGTTGCTCGCGCTCCCGGTGGTCGCGTGGCTGCACCGGCGGCTCACGCGCGCGGTGCCGGTCGTCGTGCCCTCGCTCGGTTCCTCGCGGACGAGGCCGACGCCGACCGCGACGCGGCGACGCCGCGTCGACCTCTGGCTCGCGCTCGCCGGGACCCGCGGCGGCGGCCGTCGCGGCCGCGGGGCCCGTCTGGCGCAGCCACGCCGCGGGGCGCACCGTGCGCGTCGTCGTGGACGACGAGGCCCGCCATGGCGGCGCGCGGGCTCGACAGGTCGACGGCCGCGACGCGGGCGGTGACCGTGGCCCGGCTGCGGGCGCCTCGGCCCGGAGGACGTGCTCGCGCGCGTCGCCGCCGCCGGCGAGGACGGCGTCGCCGCCGCGCGCCGCGGCGTCGCCGCGCTGCGCGTGAACGACGTGAGCGACCGGCTCCCGGCGCTGGCGACGCCGGCGTCGAGCGCGTGGCGGTGGGCGACCCGGCCGCGCGCAACGCGGGCCTCGTCGCGGCCGCGGGCGTGCCCGGCGGCGCGACGCGGCGTGTTCGTCGCCGTGCACAACGACGCGCCCGAGGCGCGCGCGCTCAGGTCGCGGTCGTCGGCGGCGGCGCGGCGTCCCTCGACGTGGGCGCGGGCGGCGTCGCGTCGGCGACGCTCGACGCGCCGGCGGGCGACGGCGCGGTCGTCGTCCGGCTCGACGACCCCGACGGCGCGTTGTCCTCGACGACGAGGTGACGCTGGTCCCGTCGGCGCCGCGGGTCGCGGTCGCGGGCCCGGCAGACGGCCTGCCGGCCGCGCACGGCGACTCGTGCGCCGCGCTCGACGTGGTCGCGCCCGGCTGGGTCGAGGTCGCGCCGCGCAGCGGCGCTGCGCCGGCGAAGTCTCCGCGCCTGACGCTCCGCGGGCCTCGCGTTGGTGCTGCACCCGCTCCCGCCCGGCGCGACCGGCGTCGCGCGCCGGCCGGCGCCGCCCGCGAGCGGCCGCCGTCGCCGTACGGCGACGACCTCGACGTCGCCTCGATCGACCTCGTGTACGCGCGCGACGTGCCCGCGTCCGCGCCGTGGCCGCTCGTGCGCGTGCGCGCGCGACCGGCGGGCGCGACCGTCGTCGACGTGTGGTTCGACCCGCTCGCGGGGACGCCGCCCGTCGCCGACACCGCCGCGTGGCCGATCCTCCTCGAGAACGTCGTGACGGCCGCCGTCGGCGCGCCCGCGCCGGGCGGGGTCCGCGTGGTGGGCCTGCGCCCGCCCGACGCGACGCGGCGCCGCGACCGGCAGGACCTCGACGACGGCGCGCTCGCGCGGGCCGCGCCGGACCGACCGCCGGTGGAGCGGCCCCTGCGCGCGCCGCTGTTCGCGCTCGCGGTCGTTTCATGGGGCGTCCTTTGGGGCCGCGGGGGGCGGCGACGGGTAGCGTAGGCGGATGCGGTTCGTCGACGACGTGGTCCTGGCGCTCGGTCGGCTGCGCAAGCGGCCGGTCAGTCGTTCCTGCTGCTGCAGGGGACGATCACGTGGCGGTGATCGAGGGGACGCGCGCGTCCGTCGCGGGGCGGGCCACCGACGTCGGCGCCGACCGCATCGCCGTCACGCTGGACCCGACGCGCGTCGACCCGAAGCCGCTCGTGCCCGCGGACGTCGCCGCGGTGACGTCGCGATGGGCCGCCGCCGGGATCCCCGCCGAGGCGGCCGCGGGCGTCGCGCTGCGGCTGCCGCCGCGCGGCACGCCGCCGGCGCCAGGCGTGCCCGTCGCCGCGCTCCTCGGGCCCGGCGACGGGTTCGCGTCGCGCGGCCTCGTGCTGGACGCGGGCCGCCCCGGCGACCCGGCGGCCCCGCGGACGCGCCGAGGCGGTGCTCGAGGGCGTGCTCGCCGCCGAGGTGGCCGCCGCCCACGGCGGGTCCGCGCTCGGCGCGCGTCGCGCGCCCGACGGGCGGAAGGCCGTCGTCGTCGGGACGACGGCGCCGCGGCCCGACGTCACGCGGCGTCTGAACGACCTCGGCTTCGACACCGAGCACCCCGTCTTCAAGGGCGCGACGGGCAAGCTGCTCGTCAACCTCGGCGTGCCGTTCGGGGACGACGCCTGGAAGCGCACGGACCGCTGCGCGTGGGTGGCGGCGCGCCCCGAGACCGTGGACTGGCTGTTCCTCCGCGCGCCGCCCGACCGGATGCGCGAGGCCTCGGCGCTCCTCGAGGCGGCGCTCCACGACGCGGGCAAGGACGTCGTCACGTTCCGCGCGTTCTTCTACTCGCTGCTGCTGCACCGCGACGTCGACCGGTTCCAGGCCGTCTCCCTCGCGCTCTTCCTCGCGTGCCTCGCCATGAGCGCGGTCGTGATGGCGAGCGTCGGGCTCCTGACCGCGCTCAAGCGCGCGCCCGAGATCGCGGTGCACCGCGTCGAGGGCGCGACGCGGCGCGACGTCATGGCGCAGTTCCTCGCGGAGGGGCTCGTGCTGTCCGTGGCGGGCGCGCTCCTCGGGTGGGGGCTCGGCTGCGGGCTCGCCGAGCTGCGGGTCGCCCTGGAGCCGCTCGCGGGGATGACCTGGGCGTTCCCGTGGGGGTACGCGCTCGTGACGCTGCTCGTGTCGGTGGTCGTGGGGTGCGGCGCGGCGCTCCTGCCCGCGTGGCGCGCCGCGTCGTGCGACCCGGTGGAGGCCCTCGCCGATGAGTAGCCTCCTCGCCGCGTTCGCCGAGGGCGTCCGCCACCTCGGGCGCCACCCGCTGCGCGCCGCCCTCGCGGCGCTCACGTGCGCCGTCGCGATCGCCGTGACCGTCAACGTCGTCTCGTTGTCCTACGGCATGGACGAGGACATCCGCCGCGACATCGCGCGGTTCGGCCGCCTGACGCTCGACGTCGGCCGCGCGCCGGTGGTACGGCCCGGCGCGCCGCGGGCGAGCTTCGGCGAGGCCGAGCTCGCGACCGTGCGCGCGACGGTGGCCGGGCTCGACGCGACCGTGGTGCCCCTGCGCAGCGAGCGCGTCACCGCGACCGGCGACGTCGAGGTCCGCCAGATGGTGCTCGCCGCCGTCGGCGTCGGGTTCCCGCGGACGCTCTCGATCGCGCTCCGGGCCGGCCGGTTCCTGCGGCCCGACGACCACGGGCTCTCGGCGTGCGTGCTCGACGAGAGCTCGGCGAAGAGCCTCTTCCCGGGCCTCGCCCCGGCCGCCGTGCTCGGCCGCACCGTGCGGCTGGCGCGGCCGACGCCCGTCGACGTCCCGGTCGTGGGGGTCCTCGAGGACCCCATGACCTACCGCGCCCTCTTCGAGGCGTTCGACGAGGGGCGCGGCGCGCGCACGCTGATCTCCGCGCTCCTCTCCTTCCGCAACGTCTACGTCCCCGAGGACGCCGTCGCCTCCGTCGAGCTGACGACGGTCAGCGTGGTGCTGCCCGACGAGGCGCGGCTCGCCACGGCGTACGACCGGCTCGTGAAGGTGTGGCCCGCCGGCGGCGTCGACGCCGACCCCGCGACCCTGGCGCCCGTCAACGTCTTCGCGCGGAAGGCGTGGATGGACGCCTTCGGCGGGGCCACGCAGACCGGGGCGTTCCTCGGCAACATCGTGTGGATCCTCGTCTGCCTCGTCGCCTGCGTGATGATCTCGACGCTCAACCTCGTCGCGATCCGCGAGCGGTACGACGAGCTCGCGATCCGCCGGTGCGAGGGCGCCCGCCGTCGCGACGTCGTGGCGCAGGTCGCCGCCGAGGGCCTCGTGACGTCGTTCGTCGGCGGGCTCGCCGGCCTCCCGCTCGGCGTCCTCGGCGCCGACGTGCTCGCGCGGATCGTCCGGTTCCCCTTCCGCTTCGACGCGCGGTTCGCCGGCGTCGCGGTGCTCGTGTCCGTCGTGCTCGGGCTCCTGTCGTCGGCGGTCCCGGCCCGCCGCGCGGCGGCGCTCGACCCCGCGGCGGTCCTCTCCCGGAGGCTGTCGTGACCGAGCCGCTGCTCCGCCTCTCGCGCGTCGCGCGCACGTACCGCAACGGCGACGTCCTCGTCGAGGCGCTCAAGCCGGTCGACCTCGAGGTCGCGGCCGGCACCTGCGTCGCGGTCACCGGCCCCTCCGGCTCCGGCAAGAGCACCCTCCTGCACGTGCTCGGCTGCCTCGACCGCGCGACCTCGGGCACCTACCTCCTCGACGGCCGCGACGTCACGACGCTCGCCGACCGCGAGCTCGCCGCCGTCCGCAACCGCCTCATCGGGTTCGTGTTCCAGCGCTTCCACCTCCTGCGCGACGAGACCGCCCAGCGCAACGTCGAGCTGCCGCTCCTCTACGCCGGCGTGCGCCGCGCGGAGCGCCGCCGGCGCGCGGAGGCGGCCCTCGACGCGGTGGGCCTCGCCGCGCGCGCGGCCCACGTCCCCGGCCGCCTCTCCGGCGGCGAGCAGCAGCGCGTCGCCATCGCCCGCGCGCTCGTGAAGGAGCCCCGCCTCCTCCTCGCCGACGAGCCCACGGGCAACCTCGACACCGCGTCCGGCGAGGCCGTGCTCGCGATGCTCGACGCGCTGCACGCGCGCGGCGTCACCGTCGTCCTCATCACCCACGACCCGGAGGTGGCCGCGCACGGCAGCCGCCAGCTCACGATCCGCAACGGGGTCGTGGCCGAGGTCCACCCGTCGGCGGCCGGGGCCTGACGCCGGGCCCCCCGGTTCCGCTCAAGTCTCCGGGGGTCCGGGGTCGATGGGAGGGCGATGGATCGTCGCTCCCGCCCCCTCCGCGCCCTCCTCGCCGTCGCGGCCGGCCTCGTCGCCGTCCTCGCGGCCGTCGCCGGCGCGCGGCCCGCCGCCGCCGAGGAGGCCCTGGTCCTCGACAACGGCGCGATCCTCCGCGGGACCGTCGTCCGCGAGGAGCCCGACGCGCTGGTCCTGCGCCTGTCCGGCGTGGGGAGCGACGCGAAGGTGTCCGTCGAGCGCCGCCGCATCGTCCAGCGGTTCGTCACCGTCGAGGCCAACGCGACGCCGACGCCCGCGCGCGACCCGTCGCCGCGCCCGGTCCCGCTGCCCGAGGCCCCGCGCGTCGTCGCGGCGCCCGTCCTGGCGGCGACGGTCGCGCCGACGCTCCCCGAGGAGGAGCCGCGCGCCGCCGAGGAGACGTTCCTCCAGCGCTCGAAGCGCCGCGCGGCGATGGCGCTGCCGAGCGAGCCCGGCCCGCGCGCGTTCCTCGCCGCCGCCGCGCTGCTGGTGGTCCTCTGCCTCGTCGGGCTCGCCGCGAAGATGGCCGACGTCGAGAGCGCGTCCCTCGGCAAGACGACGATCCTCGCGTTCCTCTTCTGCGTGATGGTCACCATCACGTGGTCGTGGTCGGACATGTTCGCCCGCGCGGACCGCGCCACCGTCCTGATCCCGATCCAGCTGCTCGCGTGGGTCGGCTTCGCGGCGGCGATCCTGCGGTGCGGCCTCGGCCGCGCGTTCCACCTGCTCGCCTTCGTCCTCGTGTCGGCGGCCCTGGTCGTCTTCTCCGCCGGCGTCGTGCTGGTCTCCGTCTGACCGCCGGGGGACGCCCCGTCCGGGGGGGGCGCCGGGATTCCTGAAACGCGCCGCCCGCTCGCTGCACTCTAGGGGCGTGGAACGTCCGTCCCTCCCCGACCGCACCGCCCCGGGCCTCGCGTCCCCCGGGCCCCGCTCGGGCGCCCCGCGAGCCAAGGCCCGGCCCGCCGCGACCCTCGACCCCCTCGGCGTCGTCCTGTCGCGCTACCTCCTCACCGGGGACGAGTCGGCCGTCGAGACGGTCGTCGAGGCGACGCGCGCGCGGCTGCTCGCCATCGCGCGGCGGATCGCCGGCGAGCACGACGCCGAGGACGCGGTGCAGACCGCCTACCTCTCCCTCGTGCGCCGCCGCGGCGCCCCGCTCGACGCGCCGGTCGTCCCGTGGCTCGTCACGGCGGTCGTGCGGAACGCGTACCGGCGCCGCGCGGCCACGCGCCGGTGCCCCGCGCTCGCGGACCGCCTCGCGATGGTGCCCGACGACGCGTCCGACCCGAGGCCCGCGCCGTCGCCGGACGACGCGGAGACCCTCGCGCGGCTCCGCGGCGCCGTCCACCGGCTGCCCGCGCGGTACCGCGACGTCGTCGTGCTCCACGACCTGCACGGGCTCTCGACCGCGCAGGTCGCGGGCCTGCTCGACCTCTCGGAGGCGGGCGTCCGCACGCGCCTCCACCGCGCGCGGGCCCTCGTCCGCGCCCGCGTGCTGCCGCGCGCCGCCGCGTGGCTCGTCGCCGTCCCGTGGCTCGTCGCGGACCGCGTCCGCGACGGGTCCGCGCTCTCGCTCGTCGCCCTCGGAGGTGCCATGAACGTCCCCGCCGCCGCCTTCACCGCCGCCGTCGCCCTCGCCGTCGGCGTCTTCGCCGGCCGCTCCCTCCTGGCGCCGAAGCCGGTCCCCGCCGACGAGCGGGTCGAGCGCCTCGAGGCCCGCGCCCGCGGGCTCGAGGACCGCGCGACCACGCTCCTCGCGGAGCGCGAGGCGCTGAAGGAGCAGCTCGCCGCCGCGAAGGCCACGACGCTCGCCGCGAGCGCGCGGGAGCGCGCGGCCGCGCGGCCGGACGCCTCGCCGGCCCCGGCCCCCGCGCCGGCCGACGCCGGCGCCGCCATGGGCGACAAGCCGGCGACCGCGTCGGGCGCCCGCATCCTCGTGCCCGGCCACGAGGAGCTGATCGCGGAGGTCGACTGGACCCTCGTCGGGAAGGCCACGTACGAGATGGCGCCGCTGCTCCCCGCGTTCTTCGAGGAGTGGTCGCGGACCGGCAAGATCCCGACCGCCTCCGCCGGCCGCGTGAACCGCCTGAACGCCGACCTCGTCAACGCGGCGCTCGCCGCGGCGCAGCGCATGAAGCTCGCGATGACCGAGGCGAACCGCGCCTACACGCACCCGTCCATGATGGTGAACGCGATGGCCGCGACGCTCGAGGCCGCGGGGAAGCCGCTCACGCCCGCCCAGGCCGAGGCGGTGCGCGCCCTCGCCGTCGAGGCGACGAACGCCCTGCTCGCCGCGGAGACCGGCTACGGCCCCGAGACGTGGGCCCTGCAGAAGCTCCTCGACGAGACGGCGACGAAGGAGCGCTTCTTCGCGGCCGCGTTCGCCGCGCTGACCGCCGAGCAGCGCGACGTGCTCACCCCGCCGGCGGCGAAGGGCCGCCTGCAGGCCGACCTGTTCTCCGCGGGCCTCATGTGGGCCGCCCACGCCCAGGCCGTCCCCGTCACCGACCGCGAGCACCTCACGACGCTGATGACCGCGACCGTCGCCGACCTGATGGGCTGGGGCGAGGAGAAGAAGCCGGCGCTCCGCGAGCTCGTCGCGCCGTGGGTAGCCGAGCTGCCGCCGAGCGTCGTGGACGAGCCCTGGGACGCGCTCTCGGCGGTCGGCATGGTGCCGCTCACGACGGCCGTGGAGGCCGCGCAGCGCGAGCTGGCGCTCCTCGACCGCGTGGCCCGGGGCCTGCGCCTCGACGACAAGGGGATGGAGGCGATCCGGCAGATCGACCGGGTCGTCATCCCGTTCCGCAAGCCCGCGAAGTAGGGGGCCGTCGCCCGAGCCGCGATCGCCCGGTCCGCGGCCGTGCGTCGGAGCGCGCGGCCCGCCGCGCGGCCGGCCGGGACCGGCGGGTTCGTCCCGTGACGCGCCCGGCGGCGGGGACGTCGGCACGGGCCGCCGTCGTCCGTACGATGGCGTGATGTCCCGCGGACAGTGGATCCTCCTGGCCGTCTTCCTGGCGCTCACCGCCGGGTTCGCCGCGTTGATGCTGCCGGAGCTCGCCCGGCCCGCGCGGCCCGCGCGGACCGAGCCCGCCGACCGGCCGCTCCCGCCGCGCGAGCCGTCGGCGTCGCGGGCCCCGTCCGACCCGCGGGCGACCGGGCCTCGCGTACCCCCCGGCCCGACCGCCGCCGGTGGGGCGGGCGTCGCGGTCGCGCCGCCCGAGGTCCCCCTCGTCGTCGAGGCGCCGGACGGTCGCTCCGTCGTCGAGGCGGCGCTCCTCCGCGTCGACGGCGGGCGGCTCGTCCGCCGCGGCGACGGCACGGTGGCGATCGTCCGCATGGCGCCGGAGGTCTACGTCGGCGCGCCCGGGCACCGGTCCACGCGGGCGACGGACGCCCTGCGCGCCGCGCGCCGCGACGGCGGGCCGGCCCGCGTGCGGCTCGAGCCCGCGGGCGGCGCCGTCGTCGTGACGGTGACGGAGCCGGACGGGACGCCGGCGCCCGACGTGCCGGTGTCGTGGCCGGGGCCCGACGGCCGACCGGCCGCGCGGCGGACCGACCCGAACGGCCGCGTCGTCGTGGACGACCAGCCCGCCGGCTTCGTCGTCGTCGCCGTCGGCGGCTCCGAGCGCGCGGGGCCGACGCTGCGCCTCGTCGTCGGCGAGGACCGCGCCGCGTCGGCGACGCTCGCGCGGGCGTTCACCGTCCTCGGCCGCGTGACCGACCCGGAGGGGTTCGGCGTCGCCGGCGCCGTCGTGACGTCGCGGACCGAGGACGGCGTCGGCGGGCCCACGGTCGTCACGGACGCCGAGGGACGGTTCACGTGGCGCGGCCGGCTGACCGACCACCTCGCGCTCGTGGCGACGAGCGGGCCGCGCGAGGTCGCGGTCCGCGTGGACCTGCCCGCCCACGACGCCCGGCTGCAGAGCACCGTGGAGCTGCGGTTCCCGGTCATCGTCCCGAGCGTCGCCGTGACGGCCGACCGCCGCGCGCTCGACGCCGACGGGGTCGCGACGGTGGCCGTCGAGCCCGCGGTGCTCGCGCTCGTCCGCGAGGCGTTCTCGCCGTTCGAGGTGGGGGTGACGCCGTCCCGCGCGCTCGTCGACGGCACGCCGACGCTGGTGTCGCGCGGCGACCTCCTCGGGCCCGCGCGCGTCTCGTTCGCGGGCGACGTCGTGCCCGAGGACCATCTGCTGCCGCCCGCGGGGCCCGACCGGGGCGAGCTGCGCGTCGCGCTGCGGCCCCGCGAGGGGGACGCGAGGCCCGCGCCGCCGCCGCCGCCCGCCGTGCCCGCGCCGGCGCCCGCGACCGGCGCCACCGCGGCGCCCGCGCCGCGCCTCGGCGCGGTGACCGGTCGCGTCGTGGACGCGACGGGCGCGCCGCTGCCCGCCGCGACCGTGGCCGTCGGCGGCGTGCGCGCGACGACGACGGCGGACGGCCGGTTCACGCTGGCGGGCCTGCCCGCGGGCGAGCGCGTCGAGGTCGTCGCCGGGTACGTGGACGGCGCGACGCCGGGCGCCGTCGACCCGCGGCCCTTCGCCCCGTGGTCGTCGGCCGGCGGCCGCGTCGGCGGGGACCCCGTGACGATCGTGCTGCCGCGCGCCGCCGGCGTCCGGTTCCGCGCGGTCCGCGGGCTCGACGGGTCCCCGCTGTCGTGGGTGCGCGCGGTCGTGCTCGACGGCGCGGGCGACCTCCGGTTCGACGGGATCCTGCCCCTCGACGCCGGCGACGGCCGCGTCGAGGGGCTCGTGCCGGGGACGCCGGGCACGCTCTGCCTCTTCACCGACGGCCTCCGCCGCGAGGTGCCGCTGGCGCTGCGCGCGGGCGAGACCGTCGACCTCGGCGAGGTCAGCCTCGTCCGCGGCGTGCGCGTCGAGGGGACCGTGCGCGCCGCCGACGGCGCGCCGGTGGACGCGGTCGTCGCGCTCCTCGACGACGGCCGCGCCGAGTCGCGCGGGCGGCAGGTCGCCCGCGCGCGCGAGGACGCGCTGCGCGTCGCCCGCGGCTCGCCGTTCGTCCTCGAGGGGCTCGACCCCACGCGGCCCGTCGGGCTCGCGGTGTTCGCGCCGGGCTTCGCGCCGGCCGTCCGCCGCGTGATCCCGGACGCCGAGGGCGTCGGCAGGGTCGCCGTGACGCTCGTGCGCGGCACGCGGCTGCGGGTCCGCGTCGAGGACGCGAAGAAGGCGCCGGTCGCCGGGGCCGTCGTCGAGATCCGCGACGCGCGGGCGGGCGTGCGCTGGCTCGACCTCTGGTCGCGCGCGGCGTGGCGGGGCTTCGTGGGCGGCGACGAGGACGTCGCGCGCGCGACCGCCGCGCTCTGGACCGAGGACCCCGCGACGCCGGGCCTCCACCGCGTGGGGCCCCTCGAACCCGGTCCCTACGACGTCCTCGTCGCGTGCCCCGGGTACCGCTCGGTGCGGGCCCGGTACGCCGTTCCGGACCCGACGCCCGGAAGCGCCGACAATCCTTTGAGGATCCCCCTCGATACGATGGAGTGGAGCGTCGTGCTGGAGCCCGAGCCGGTCGGGCCCCGCTGATCCCGCCGGAGACCGCATGCCGACCTACACGTACGACGAGCGGCTCAAGGTCGTGGCCGCCATGGAGAAGGGCGCCGCGTCGTGCCCTCGGTGCAGCGCGCCGGTCGAGATGTACCGCGTGCAGACGAACCAGGACAAGGTCCTGAAGCGACCGGGACGGCCGTACTACCGGTGCACGAATGCACGCTGCCTCTGCGAGTGCTCCGCCCCCGGCCACATGACCATTCCTCCGCCGCCCAAAGCGTAGCGGGATCTAGGGAACGGGGAGCGGCCGCGCTCGTCGGCGCCGGGGTTCGCGGGGACGCGAGGCCGCGCAACGCGGCCTGGCGTCCCCCTCCTCCTCGTCGGCCCTGCTGGGCCTCCTCGTCGTCGGGCGGCTCGGTGGCGTATCGGCGGTGCTGGATACAGCCACCTCGCCGCCGCTCCCGCGGCATCCGACGAATCGCGGCCGTGTGCTAGGGAGGCGCCTTGAGGGAGCGGGAAGCGGCCGCGCTCGTCGGCCGTGTGCTAGGGAGGCGCCTTGAGGGAGCGGGGAGCGGCCGCGCTCGTCGGCCGTGTGAGAGGGAGGCGCCTTGAGGGAGCGGGGAGCGGCCGCGCTCGTCGGCCGTGGGCTAGGGGGATGACCTGAAGGGGCTTGCAGAGAGAGAGAGGGGGCGGGAGGGCGGCCGTGGGCGGAGGACGCGCCCCGAAGCAGCCCGCGGAGAGGGAGTGGGCAAGGGGGGGCGTTGGGAGAGGGGAATGCACCCCGAGCGGCACGGGTGGTCAGGAGTGCTGACGAAGGCGGCGGAGAGGGGGGGAAGGGCTAGCGGGCGCGGCGGGGCATGGCGGTCGTGTCGACCGAGGGCTCGGTGCCCTCGCCGGCGCCGCCCTCGACCGGGGCGCGGCTGCTGCGCGCCGCGACCGGCTTCTCGTCCGTCTTGCGGGCCTCGCGCGCCCGCTCGGACTCGATCGTGCGCAGGACCTCCGGCGTCACGTCCCCCGTGGGGTAGTTGCCGTCCATACACGCCATGCAGAACTCGCGGATCCGCTTCGTCGGGCCCTTCACGGCCTTCACCATCTCGGGGATCGTCATGTAGACGAGCGCGTCCGCGCCGATGGCCTGCGCGATCTTGTCCGTCGTCTTCAGCTTGCGCGCGATGAACTCGTTGCGCGTCTGCATGTCGATGCCGTACACGCACGGGTGCTGGATCGGCGGCGACGAGACGGCGAGGAACACCTTCGCCGCGCCCGCGTCGCGCACCATGCGGATCACTTCCTTCGTCGTCGTGCCGCGGACGATCGAGTCGTCCACGAGCAGCACGTTCTTGCCCTCGACCTCCATCGGGAGGACCGTGAGCTTCGCGCGGACGTTCTTCACCCGGTTCGCCTGGCCCGGCATGATGAACGTGCGGCCGACGTAGCGGTTCTTGAGCAGCCCCTCGCGGTACTTCAGCCCGAGCACGCGCGCGCACTCGAGCGCGGCCGCCCGCGCCGAGTCCGGCACCGGGACGACGACGTCGGGCTCGAGCTGCCGCTCCCGCACGAGGTGCGCCAGCGACTCGCCGAGCCGCAGCCGCGCCTTGTAGACCGAGATGTCGTCGATCACGCTGTCGGGGCGCGCGAAGTAGATGTACTCGAACACGCACGGCCGGTGGCCGGCGGCGCCCGGGCCCGCGACCACGCGCGACGACAGCTTGCCGTCGCCCGTGATCACGATCACCTCGCCGGGCCCGAGGTCGCGCACGATCTCGTAGCCGAGCACCTGGTGGACCGCGCTCTCGCTCGCGACGCACCACTCCGTGCGCTTGCCCTCGCTCCGGCGGCCGAGGATCGCCGGCTTGATCCCGAAGGGGTCGCGGAAGGCCACCATGCCGTGGCCGCCCACGATCGCCGCGGCGCTGTACGAGCCGCGCACCCGCTTGAAGACCTCGCGCACGGCCGAGAAGGCCCGGTTCGCGAAGTCCTTGCCGTCCGTGCGCGCCAGCGCCGCCGCGAACACGTTGAGGATCACCTCGACGTCGCAGTTCGTGGACAGGCGCCGGTGGTCCTTGTCGCCGAGCGTCTTCTTGAGCTCGACGTAGTTCGTCACGTTGCCGTTGTGCGACATCGCGATGCCGAACGGCGCGTTCGTGTACAGCGGCTGCGCGTCGTCGGCGGTGCCGCCGCCGACGGTCGGGTAGCGCGTGTGGCCCACGGCCATGTGGCCGCGCAGGCGCGCCATGCTGCCCTCGGTGAAGCACTCGCGCACGAGGCCCACGCCGCGCTCGATGTGGAACGTCTCCCCGTCGAACGTGGCGATGCCGGCGGCGTCCTGTCCGCGGTGCTGGAGGACGAGGAGCGCGTCCGCCATCTCCTGAGCGACGGGACCGTGGCCGAACATGCCGATGAAGCCGCACATGGATGGGAGGGCGCTCCGGGGTGGCGAGGCGGGGGCGGGAGAGATCGGTCGGGGGCCCACGGCCCGGGGGGGCGGACCGCAGGGGGCGACAGTCTACGGGACGGGTGCCCCATCCGAGGGAATCGGGCGGAAGGCCCGCGAACCGGCCCTGGGGGCCCTCCCGGGCGCACTTCGAGGTGCCCGGGGCGGGCGTGCCCCGGGCCCCCGGGCGTCGCCCCGCAGCCGGCGCCGTGCGCGGGCCGGGACCCGGTCGGGGCGCGGGACCGCGAGGCCCGTGCGCCCGCACGGGCCCGTGCGCCGGCGTCGGGGCGTCGCCCCGCGGGCCGCCCGGCCTACGCCGCCGGGGGCTCGAGGATCTCGATCGTCGCGGCGTCGGACCCGGCCGGGCCCTCCGCCGTCTCGATGGCGCCCACGCGGCCCGCCGAGCGCACGTCGGCCTCGACCTCGGCGAACCGGGCGAAGGCGGACGGCGGCAGCGTGAGCCGGACGCGGGGGATGGCCTTGGCGGGCGACACCTTGTGCTCGCTGCGCCAGCGCCGGACCGCGGCGAGCGCCACGACCGCGGCGTCGAACGCCGCGAGGCCGGGGTCGTCCGCGTCGGGCCGGTGCTCGAGGGGCCACGCCGCGCGCGTGATCGACGCCACGCGCTCCCGGTCGCGGAAGTGGGCCTGGTGGATCGCCTCCACCACGTGGGGCACGAACGGCGCCAGCAGCCGCAGGATGCCGAAGAAGACGTCGTAGGCCGTGGCCTGGGCCGCCCGCCGCGCCGGCGCGCCCTCGGGGCTCGCGTCGTAGAAGCGGTCCTTCGCCATCTCGAGCCAGTGGTCGCAGAGGTCGTTCCAGAACAGCTCCTCGACGCGCTTCTTCGCGAGGCCGAACTCGAAGCCCTCGAGGAGGTCGGTCACCTCCGCGGCCGCGCGCGCGTACCGCAGGCGGATGCCGCGGTCGACGGGGCGCTCGGGCGCGCGGGGCTGCGTCGGGTCGAAGCCCGCGAGGTGGTTGAGCACCAGCTTGCTCGCGTTCCAGAGCTTCACGCACAGCCGCCGCCCCGAGGCCATGTCGTCCTCGTTGAACGGGTAGTCCGTGCCCAGCTTGGCGGAGAGCGCCCAGTACCGCACGGCGTCGGCGCCGTGTTTGTCGAGCAGCGTCCTCGGGTCCGTCGGCGCGTTGCCCTTGCTCTTGCTGATCTTCTCGCGGTCCGCCGCGAGCATCCAGCCCGAGATCATGGCGTCGGTCCACGGCACCGCGCGGTGGTGCACCCACGACTTCACGAGCGTGTAGAACGCCCACGTGCGGATGATCTCGTGGGCCTGCGGGCGCAGCGACATCGGCAGCGGCGCGCGCGGCGCGGTGCCGCCGTCGCCCCACCGGGCGTTGATCTGCGGCGTCTCGGACGACGTCGCCCACGTGTCCATCACGTCGCGCTCGGGCTCGAAGTCGGTCGCGCCGCACGCGGCGCACGGGGCGCCGGGCCCGCGCGTCGTCGGGTCGACCGGCAGGTCGGCGTCCGCCGCGACGGTGGGGGCGCCGCACGCCTTGCAGTGCCACATCGGGAACGGCACGCCGTAGAAGCGCTGGCGCGAGATGCACCAGTCCCACTCGAGGTTCTCGACCCAGTCGCGGTACCGCCGGCCCATGTAGTCCGGGTGCCAGCGCACCTGCTCGCCGAGCGCCACCAGCTCGGCCTTCTTGTCGAGCACGCGCACGAAGACCTGCTTCGTCGCGAGGAACTGCACGTCGGTCTTGCACCGCTCGTGGGTCGCCACGGGGTGCACGATGTCCTTCTGCGCCACCACGTGGCCCGCGGCCGCGAGGCGCTCGAGGATCGCCTTGCGCGCCTTGTTGACGAAGAGGCCCTTCTCCGGGCCCGCGAGCGCGGTCATGTGGCCGTCGCGGCCCACGGCCTGGCGCAGCTCGAGGCCGTGCTTCTTGAACCACTCCACGTCGGTCTTGTCGCCGAACGTGCAGCACATGACCATCCCGGTGCCCTTCTCGGGGTCCACCTTGTCGTCGGCGAGGATCGTCACGGCGCGGCCGTCCTGCAGCGGCACCAGGGCCTTGCGTCCCACGAGCTCGGCGGCGCGCGGGTGGCTCGGGTGCAGGAACATCGCGCCGCACGCGGGCAGCAGCTCGGGCCGCGTCGTGGCGATCTCGACCGACCCGCCGCCCTCGAGGTCGAAGCGGAGCGTCGTGAACTGCGAGGCCTTGTCCACGAACTCGAGGTCGGCCTGCGCGAGGGCGGTGCCGCACGACGTGCACCAGAACGTCGGCGACTCCTTGAGGTAGGCCTCGCCCTTGCGCCAGAGGTCGAGGAACCCGCGCTGGCTGATCCGCACGCACCGGTCGTCGATCGTGCTGTACGCGAGCGACCAGTCGGCCGAGAGGCCGACGGCCCGCATCATGTCCTGGAAGGCCTGCTCGTACTTCTTGGACGTCTGCAGGCAGAGCCGCACGAAGTCCGGGCGGGGCATGTCCTTGCCCTTGACGCCGTGCTCGGCCTCCGCGAGGCGCTCCGTCGGCAGGCCGTTGCCGTCGTAGCCGAACGGGTAGAACACGTTGAAGCCGCGCATCCGCTTGTAGCGCGCGATGCTCTCGGCCTGCGTGTACGAGAAGATGTGGCCGAGGTGGAGGTGCCCCGAGACGGTCGGCGGCGGCGTGTCGATCGAGAAGACGGGCGCCGGGCTCGACGGGTCGAAGGCGTGGCAGCGCTCCCGCTCCCAGAGGGCCTGGGCGGCGGGGTCGATGGCCTTCGGGTCGTACGGGGCGTCGAGGGGCGAAGGGGCGGAGGGGGGCGTCGGCGTTCCCATGGCCCGGCGAGGGTACGCGGGGCCGGCGGGCCGCGGAAGGCGCGGTCGGTGTGGCGCCCCGCGGGCGCGTCAGTCCTTCGGGCGGACCTTCTGCGCGGCCGTGAACTCGAGCTTCGGCGGGGGCGTCGCCGTCGCGCCCTCCTTGCGGGGGAGCTCGAGGTCCAGCTCCATCGTCATCGCGAGCCTGAGGTCGAGGGTCTGGGCGAGCGACGCCAGGTTCGCCGTCTGCTCCATCGTGCCGTCGCCGGTCAGGCCCTTCAGGTGCAGCTTCCGCCCGCTGCCGGGCACCTCGACGTCCTGCGGGTCCATGGCGACCTTCATGCGGCTCGAGAGCGTCAGCCGGTCGCCGTCGCGCGCGACGAGCGTGGTCTCGACGTTGACGTCCGCTTCGGCCATCCCGGTCCTCATCCGGCGCCGGAACACCCAGCGGGCCCCGGGGCCGAGGGGCTCCTCGGGCCACACGACGCCGATCTGGCCCATCGACTCCTTCACGCTCGCCTGCACGGCCGTCAGCATCGCGCGCAGGTCCGGCGCGACGTCCGCCGCGTCGACGCCGACGTCGATCGCGAGGATCTCGCCGCGCGGCGACATCCGCGTGCGCGTGCGCGTGCGCAGCGTCGCGAGGCCGGCGGGCGGCGCGCCGCCCGGGGCGCCCGACATCGTCATGCCGCCCGTCGCGCCCTCGATCGTCGCGGTGCCGTCCGCGGCGACGTCGGTGACCTCGAGCGTCAGCTCCATCGTCGTCGTGACCGGAGGGAGCGGGACCGAGGCGCCGAACGTCGTCGACCCTTCGAGGACCAGCGCCTGCTTCATGCCCTTCGCGTACCGGAAGCGCACGGGCGTCCGCTCGCCGCGGCCCGCGTCGAGGAGCCGGAGCCCGGACACGGGGACGTCCGCCGCCGCGGCGCCGCCGGGCGCCGGGGCGCCGTCGCCCTTCCCGCACGCGGCGAGCGTCGCCAGGGCGCCCGTCGCGAGGACGACGACGCACGACCGCAGGGCACGGCGGGGGGCGGAGCGCATGGGGCACCTCGTCGCAGGGGGCCGGGAGGGTCCCCGACGCGCCCCGGCCCGCGGAGTGTAGCCGCGCCCGCGTCCGGGCGCGCGGCGGGCGCGCCGCCGGCGCGCGTCAGCCGAGCTCGACGGGCTTGTTGCGGGCCTTCAGGCGCTCGCGGACCTTGCCGAGGCCCATGGCCTCCTCGACGCGCTCCGTGTACGACTCGACGGTGTCGTCGTCGCGGTGCTCGACGTGCAGCACCTCCCCGATCTCCTTGAGCAACGCCTGGTCGTCCGAGAGGCGGTAGCGGTAGCGCACGACGAGGTACGCGAGGATCTCGACGAACGACTTCCGGCTCACCCACTTGCAGACGTAGTGGAACGCGACCGCGAGCACGACGATGGCGAGCAGCGTGCCCGCCATGTACTCGGCGATGTGCCCGTACGCCTCGGTGGGGCGCTTGTCGAGCGACTTGCGCAGCAGGATGTAGAGGTGCGTCGCGACGCCGCAGAAGACGAAGAAGAAGCCGAAGGCCGCCTCGAGCCGCTGGATGATGTGGTTGCGGTAGGCCTTCAGCTTGTCGATGCGGAGCCCGAGCAGCTCCTTCATCGTCCACTTCTGGCCCTTGCTCACGATCGCCTTGGCGAGGAAGAAGGTGCCCAGGAGGATCAGGCACCAGGCGAGGATCTCGCGGGCGAGGTACTCCATGGCGCGCGCACCGTAGCCCCCGGGCGCGGGAACGCAAGGCGAGGGGGTCCCCCGGGCGGACGGTACCCTCTCCCCGTGGCCGCCGACGTCCCCGCCCAGCTCACCCGGTACGCCCGCGCGTGGTCGCGGTCGGAGGGGCGCCGCGTGGCCCGCCGGGTCCTCGTGGGGGGGCTCCTCGCGCTCGTGGGGGTCGTCGCCGTCCACCGGCTCGGGCCGGGCCTCGCGTGGGTGGAGCGGCTCGAGGGCCATCCGCTGCGGGCGCTCGCCGCCGTGCTCGCGGTCGGGGTCGTGGCCGCCCTCGCCGGGCGGCTCGTCGCCCTCGACCGGCGGCCCGTCGGCCGGCGGCTCGCCCGCCACCTCGACGACCGCCTCGCGCTCCGCGACGCGACGGACGCCGCCCTGTCGCGCCTCGACGTGGTCGACCCCGCGCTCGCCGCCGTCGTGGACGCCTCCGCCGCGGCGGGCCTCGCGTCGGCGGACCCCGCCCGCCTGTGGAAGGCGGGGCCGGCGCGGGCGCGGCTGCCGGTCGTCCTCGGCGCGCTGGCGCTCGTCCTTCTGCTGCTGCCCGGCGTGCTCGGCGTCGGCGGCCGCGGCGCGGGCCGCGGCACCGACCTCGGCCCCGGGCACCGCCCGACGGACGCCCGTCCGAAGCCGGGCCCGGTCCTCTCGCCCGACGAGGCCGACCGCTGGCTCGCCGAGCACGGCCGGCTCGACCTCGAGGTCCCCGACCCGAAGGGCGCGTGGAACGCCTGGGTGGGCCGCTTCCGCACCACCGCGCCGCTGCCCGAGGGCTACGAGGGCGCGTACGACGTCGTGGTGGACGGCCGCGTGCCCGTGGGGCCGGTCGGCGTGACGTCGGCGGAGCCCGGGCGCGCGGCCCACGTCGCGACCGGCGTGAAGGCCGACGCCCACCCGGACGCGCAGGCGGCGCTGAAGCCGGGCCGCCACGAGGTGAGGCTCGTGCTCCGGCCGACGCGAGGCCCGTGGCGCCTCCCGCTCACGAGCCCGCCGGTCGAGGTCGTGGTCCCGCCGCCCGACGGCGGGGGAGGCGACGGCGAGAAGCCGCCCCCGACCCCGCCGCCGCCCGCGCCGCCGCCGCCGGAACCGCCCCCCGCGCCGCCCCCGCCCGAGCCCCCGCCGCCGCCTCCGCCGCCGAAGCCGCCGGACGCGCCCGGCGGCGAACCGCCGCCGGAGGTGAAGTTCCACGACGAGGCCGTCGAGCCGCTGACGCGCGATGGCGAGAAGGTCCACAAGGACGAGGCCCTCGTCGCCGTGCCGGACGCGAACGCCGGCGCGTCGCGGCCGCGCGCCGTGCCGCTCGCCGAGGCCCTCGACGACCTCGACCGCGTCGTCGAGCGCGCGGCGCGCGAGGAGCGGGTCGCGCCCGCCGACCGCGCGTGGCTCAAGCGCTACCTCGAGGCCCTGCGGGCCGCGGCGGCGCCGCGATGAGCGCCGCCGTGACCCCCGCGCTGCTCTCGCCGAACGACCTCGCGCGGCTCGACCGCCTCGCGCTCTTCTCGCGGCGCCGCCTGCGCGGCGACCACCCGGGCGAGCGTCGTACGCGCCGCGTCGGCGCCGGCGGCGAGTTCGTCGACCACCGCGCGTACGTGCCCGGCGACGACCTCCGCTACGTGGACTGGAACGTGTACGTGCGGCTCGGCGACCTCGTCGTGAAGCGGTTCGAGGCCGTGGACGCGGTCCGCGTGCTGGTGGTGGTGGACCGCAGCGCGAGCATGACCGGGGCGAAGGCACGCGAGGCCCGGCGGCTCGCGGCGGCGCTCGCCCACGTCGCGGTGCGGCGGCGCGACGCGGTGGACTTCGCCTTCCTCCCGTCGGTGCCGGGCCGGCCGGTCGTCGAGCCGTACCGCGACGCGGCCCGGCTCGGGCCGCTCTTCGACGCGCTCGCGACGGTGCCCGACGAGGGCGCGACGGACCTCGCCGGCGGCCTCGCGCGCGTGCTCGCGGCCGCGGGGCGGCGCGGGCCCGCGGTCCTCGTGAGCGACTTCTTCGACCCCGCGGGCGCGGCGGCGGGGCTCTCGCGCCTGTCGGCCCACGGCTTCGAGGCGACGGCGCTGCACGTGCTCGACCCCGCGGACGCCGACCTGCCCGTCGGCGAGGCCCTCCGCTGCGAGGACCGCGAGACCGGCGACGTCGTCGACCTCGACGTGACGCCGGAGCTGGTGGAGGCCGTGCGCGTCGCGTGGCGGCGCCGGGCCGAGCGCGTGCGCGCCTGGTGCGCCGAGCGCGAGATCGGCTGGGTGCCCGTCGAGACGGGCCGGTCGTTGTGGGACGTGCTCAAGGACTGCCTGCGCGCGGGCGTGGTGGTGGGCGCGTGATCCGCGACGTGGTCCTCTCGCACCCGCTCGCCCTCTGGGCGGGCGCGGTCGCGTTGCCGGTGGTGCTCGCGCACCTCTACCGGCGGCGGCGCCGGCGCGTGGCGGTGCCGTTCGTGCCGCTCCTGCGCGAGGCCGTGGGCCCGGTGCGCGCGCGCGGCGCGTGGCGCCGGGTGCGCGACGCGCTGCGGCTCGTCGCCCGCGTGGGCGCGGTCGCGGCCCTCGCGCTCGCGTTGGCGGGGCCGCGCCCCGCGCGCGCGACGGTCGTCGTCGAGGACCTCGTGGTCGTGGTGGACGCCGACCCCACCACGACGGCGCGCGAGCGCCGCGCGCCCTACGCGACGCGCCTCGACCTCGCGCTCGACCTCGCCCGGGCGCTCGTGTCGGCCCACCCCGCGGGCCGCGCGGGGGCGGTCGTGGCGGGGGACGCGGTGGAGGTGCTGCTGCCGCCGACCGACGACCCCGCCGCGCGCGCCCGCGCGTTCGAGCCCGCGACGCTCCGCGCGCGCCTGCGCGCGCGCGCGACGCGGCCGCCGGACCTCGCGGCCGCCCTCGACGCGGCGCGCGCCGTCCGGTCGCCGGACCGGCCCCAGCGCCTCGTCGTCGTGTCGTCGCGGGCGCTCCCGGGCCTCCCGGACGACGTCGCCGTCGTCGGCGCGGGCGTCACGGACGACGACCGCGGGATCGTGGACGCCGCCGTCGCCGCGCGGCCCGACGGCGCCACGTTCGACGTGCGCGTGGTCGTGCGCAACGCCGCGGCGGCGCCGTGGACCGGCGAGGTGCGGTTCGCGTGGCGCGACGCGCCGCCCGACGCCGCGCCGCCCGCCCCGCCCGCGCCGCTCGCCGTCGGGGCCGGCGCGGAGGCGACGGCGGACGTCGTCGTGACCCCGCCGAAGGACGGCGCGCTGCTCGTGGCGACGCTCGGGGGGGACGACGCGTGGGACGGCGACGACGCCTTCGCGGCGTGGCTGGCGCCGCCGCGGCGGCCCTCGGTGCTGGTCGTCCACGGCGGGTCGCCGCGGCCGTTCCTCCGCGCGCTGCTCGCCGCGCTCGGCGACGCGATCGACCGCGACGCGAGCGGCTTCGTCGAGGCCGGGCGGGCCGCCTCGACGACGCCGCGCGACGTGACCATCGTGGACGGCGCCGTGCCGGCCCCGCCGACGGCGTCGGGCGGCGCGCGCGTGTGGCTCGCGCCGTTCGCCGCGGACCCGGCCGCGCCGTTCACGGTGGGCCGGACCGTCGTCGAGCCGCTCGTGTGGCGCGTGGCCGCGAGCGACCCGCTGCTGCGCGGCGTGGACCTGTCGACCGCGTACGTCGCGCGGGCGTCCACCGTCGCCGCGCCGGGCGCGGAGGTCCTGGCGTCCGTCGAGGGCGAGGCCGTCGTCGCGCGCGGCGGCACGGCGGACGCGCCGTGGCTCGCGTTCGGCCTCGACCCCGACGGGAGCGACCTCCCGCTGCGCGCCGCGCTGCCCCTGCTGCTGCGCAACGCCGTCCGCCGCTTCGGCGAGGCGCCGCTCGAGCCGTTCCGGCCGTTCTATCGCGCCGACGAGCCGCTCGCGCCCCGGGTCGCGCTCGGTTCGCTCGACGCGACGACGACGTCCGTGCTCGCCCTCCGCGCCCCCGCGTTCCTGGCCCCGCCCGCGGGCGCGGCGCCGCGCGGCGATGCGCCGGTCGGCGGCGTCGGCGCGGCCGTCGTGACGTTGCGCCCGTCGGCGCCGTCGCGGCGCGCGCCGGGCCTCGCGTACACCACGGCCCGAGTGCCCCTCGACCGGCGGTACGACGTGCGCCCCGCGCGTCCGGCGGCCGAGGCGCCGCCGCCGGCGCCGCCCCCGGCCGAGGACGTCGGCGCGAGGTGGCGGCGGTGGCTCCTCGGGCTCGCCGGGGGGCTGCTGGGGGCGGACCTCCTGCTCGGTGCGCTGCGCAAGAAATTCGTTGTGAGCCCCTCGCGACGGGCGTAACGTCTTCCCCTTCCCCAGGAGGCCGTCGGCCCTCTTTTTTTTTTGCGCTCTGCGGGACCCACCACGGTCCTCGGGCGCGAGGAAAGAGAGAGACGTGCGAGACCGGATCCTCGGCGACGCGCTCACGTTCGACGACGTGTTGCTGGTGCCCCGACGCAGCGCGGTCATGCCCGCGACCGCCGACCTCAGGAGCCGCGCCTCGCGGCGGGTCGGCCTGAACGTCCCGATCCTGTCGGCCGCCATGGACACGGTGACCGAGAGCGGGCTCGCGATCGCCCTCGCCCAGCAGGGCGGGCTCGGCATCGTCCACAAGAACCTCTCGATCGACGCGCAGTGCCGCGAGGTACACCTCGTCAAGCGCAGCGTGAACGGCGTCATCGCCGACCCGGTGACGCTGCCGCCCGACGCGCCGATCGCGAAGGCGCGCGAGCTGATGGAGGGCCACCGCATCTCGGGGATCCCGATCCTCGAGGGGACGAAGGTGGTCGGCATCCTGACGAGCCGCGACCTCAAGTTCGTCGAGGGGCGCTCGACGGTCGCCGAGGTGATGACGAAACACGACCTCGTCACCGCGCCGCCCGAGACCGACCTCAAGCAGGCGCGCGGGCTGCTGCAGCGCGCGAAGGTCGAGAAGCTCCTCCTCGTGGACCGCGACGGCCGCCTGTCGGGCCTCATCACGATGAAGGACATCGACACGCTGGCGAAGTTCCCCGAGGCCAACCTCGACGCGAAGGGCCGCCTGCGCGTGGGCGCGGCGGTGGGCGTCGCGGACGACGCGCGCGTGGCCGCGCTCGTGGCGTCGCACGTCGACCTCGTCGTCGTCGACACCGCGCACGGCCACAGCGAGAACGTGCTGAAGGCCGTCGAGCGCTACAAGGCGAAGCACGCGAGCCTCGACGTCGTCGCGGGCAACATCGTGACCGCGGACGCCGCGCGCGACCTGATCAAGGCGGGCGTGGACGGCCTCAAGGTGGGCGTGGGGCCCGGCTCGATCTGCACGACGCGCATCGTGGCGGGCGTGGGCGTGCCGCAGCTGACGGCGGTCGGCGACGTGGCGGCCGCGGCGCGCGAGCACGGCGTGCCCGTGATCGCCGACGGCGGCATCCGCTTCTCCGGCGACATCGTGAAGGCCCTCGCGGCGGGCGCGTCGTGCGTGATGCTCGGCTCGCTCCTCGCGGGCACCGACGAGAGCCCCGGCGAGGTCATCTACTTCCAGGGCCGGCAGTTCAAGGCCGTGCGCGGCATGGGCTCGCTCGGCGCCATGGCGGCGGGCTCCGCCGACCGCTACGCCCAGGGCGACGTGAAGGCCCGCGAGAAGTTCGTGCCGGAGGGCGTCGAGGGCCGCGTGCCGTACAAGGGCAAGCTCGCCGAGTACGTCTACCAGCTCGTCGGCGGCATCCGCAGCGGCATGGGCTACGTCGGCTGCGCGACGATCGCGGAGCTCAACACGCTGCCGCGGTTCGTGAAGGTCACCGCCGCGGGGGTGAGCGAGTCGCACCCGCACGACATCCAGATCACGAAGGAAGCCCCGAACTACCGCGTGGAGCAGCCGTGAGCCCCGCCCCCGAGCCCCGCGCCGCCACGACCGGCGGCCACGAACGCGTCCTCGTCGTCGACTTCGGCAGCCAGTACGCCCAGCTGATCGCGCGCCGCGTGCGCGAGCAGGGGTGCTACGCCGAGATCGTCGGCGCCAACGTGCGGCCCGAGGCCGTGCGGGCCGCGAAGGGCCTGATCCTGTCGGGCGGCCCCGCGAGCGTCTACGCCGACGGCGCGCCCACCATCGACCCGGCCGTGTTCCGGCAGGGGGTGCCCGTCCTCGGCATCTGCTACGGCATGCAGCTGATGGCGCACCTGCTCGGCGGGCAGGTCAAGCGGTCCGACAAGCGCGAGTTCGGCCGGGCGCGCATCGACGTCACGGAGACCGACGGGCTCTTCCGGGCCCTGGGCCCGAGCCTCGAGGTGTGGATGAGCCACGGCGACAGCGTCGTCGACCCGGGCACGGGGTTCGTCCCGACGGCGTCCACCGCGAGCACGCCGTTCGCGTCGGTCCGCCACGACAAGTCGGCCCTCTACGGGGTGCAGTTCCACCCCGAGGTCACCCACACGCCCCAGGGCGCCCAGATCCTCAAGAACTTCCTGTTCGGGGTCTGCGGGATGAAGGGCGACTGGAGCATGAGCTCCTTCATCGACGAGAGCGTCGCCGAGATCCGCCGCAAGGTGGGCCACGACGGCGTCATCTGCGGCCTGTCGGGCGGCGTCGACTCGTCGGTGGCGGCGGCGCTGATCCACAAGGCGATCGGCGACCGGCTCACCTGCATCTTCGTCGACAACGGGCTGCTCCGGAAGGGCGAGGCCGACGAGGTCCGCACCTCGTTCGCCGCCCACTTCGGCCTGAAGCTCGTCTTCGCGGACGTCGGCGCGCAGTTCCTCGCCGACCTCGCCGGGGTGACCGACCCCGAGGAGAAGCGCCGCCGCATCGGGCACCGCTTCGTGCGCGTGTTCGAGCACGAGGCGAAGTCGGTCAAGGACGCGCGCTGGCTCGCCCAGGGCACGCTGTACCCCGACGTGATCGAGTCCACCGCGGCCCACGGCGGCCCGACGGCCACGATCAAGACGCACCACAACGTGGGCGGGCTCCCGAAGGACCTCGGCTTCCAGCTCCTCGAGCCGTTCCGCTTCCTGTTCAAGGACGAGGTGCGGGCCATCGGCCGGCAGCTCGGCGTGCCCGAGTCGATCGTGGGGCGGCACCCGTTCCCCGGGCCGGGCCTCGCGGTCCGGGTGGTCGGGCCCGTGGACGCCGAGAAGCTCCGCGTCCTGCGCGACGCCGACGCGATCGTCCTCGAGGAGATCCGGCGCGCGGGCGTCTACGACCGGCTGTGGCAGGCGTTCGCCGTGCTGCTGCCCGTGCGCAGCGTCGGCGTGATGGGCGACGAGCGCACGTACGACTCGACCGTGGCGGTGCGCTGCGTCGAGAGCAGCGACGGCATGACGGCGGACTGGGCGCCGCTGCCGCCGGACCTGCTCGGCCGCATCAGCAACCGCATCATCAACGAGGTGCGCGGCGTGAACCGCGTCGTGTACGACATCTCGAGCAAGCCGCCCGCGACCATCGAATGGGAGTGACCGCGGCCGCGGTCGCCGCGGTCTACGCCGTCGCGAGCGTCGTCACGTTCGCGGCCTACGGGCTCGACAAGCGCCGGGCGGCCCGCGGGGGCCGCCGGGTGCCCGAGCGCACGTTGCACCTGCTGGAGGCGCTCGGCGGCTGGCCGGGCGCCCTCGTCGCGTCGGCGGTGTTCCGCCACAAGACGCGGAAGCTCGGCTTCCGCGTGGTCCGCGGGCTCGTCGTCGCCGCCCACCTCGTCGGCTGGGGGCTCTGGCTCGCGCGCCGCTGACCCGAGGCCCGCTCCGCCGTCGCGGGGCCATGGGCCGGTCGGACGGCCGCGGCGGGCCGACGAGGCGCCGGCGACGGACGTGGGCGGACGGGAAACGCGCGGCGGGTCCTCGCCGGGGCCGCGGCCGCGCCGCTCGAGCCGACGCCCCCCGACGAAGGCGGCGCGACGACGCCGGACGACGACCCCGTGTCGACGCCCCCCGGCGGGACGCCGCAGCCCGGATCCGGCGCCGGCGGCCCCACGACGAAGGAGGGGGCGCACGCCGGCGGCACACCCGTCCGTGGGGCCGCGCGGGCGGTCCCGCCGGGGCGGGGTGTTGCCGGGGTGTCCGGCTACCTTGCCGGTCCGCGCGGGACGCCCGGTCGCACGGCGGCCCGCGCGCACCGTGGCCCGGATCCACGGTAGCCCTCACCCACGGAGGCCGCGATGACCCTGATCCTCGAGAACTACGTCGGTGGGCGCTGGCTGCCCGGCACGGGCAAGCTCGCGGACCTGCACAACCCGACCACCGGGGCGGTCGTGGCCCGCGCGGGCACCGGCGGCATCGACATGAAGGCCGCCCTGACCTTCGCCCGCGACGTCGGCGGCGCGGCGCTCCGCGCCATGACCTTCGCCCAGCGCGGCGAGATGATCATGGCCGCCTCGAAGGCCCTCCACGCCCAGCGCGACGCGCTCCTCGACCTCGAGATCGTGAACGGCGGCAACACCCGCAAGGACGCCAAGTTCGACGTGGACGGCGCCATCGGCACCCTCGCCGCCTACGCCGAGCTCGGCAAGCGCCTCGGCGACACGACGGTCCTCCTCGACGGCGAGGGCGTCCAGCTCGGCCGCACCCCGCGCCTGTGGGGCCAGCACGTGATGCTGCCGCGCCGCGGCGTCGCGGTCCACGTCAACGCGTTCAACTTCCCCGCGTGGGGCATCGCCGAGAAGGCCGCCTGCGCGTGGCTCGCGGGCCTCCCCGTGCTCGCCAAGCCCGCGACGGCGACGGCGCTCGTCGCCGAGCGCGTCGTCCGCGTCCTCGCCGACGCCAAGGTCCTCCCCGCGGGCGCGCTCTCGCTGCTCTGCGGCTCCGCCGGCGACCTCCTCGACCACCTCGAGAGCCAGGACGTCCTCGCCTTCACCGGCTCCGCCGACACGGGCTACCTCCTCCGCAGCAAGGAGCGCCTGCTGCGCCGCAGCGTCCGCGTGAACGTCGAGGCCGACAGCCTCAACTCGACGGTCCTCGGCCCCGACGTCGAGCCCGGCAGCGAGACGTGGAACCTGTTCCTGCGCGACGTGATGACGGACATGACGCAGAAGGCCGGCCAGAAGTGCACGGCCATCCGCCGCATCCTCGTGCCCGCGACGCGCCTCGCCGACGTCGAGGCCGACCTCAAGGACCGCCTCGCCGCCGTCAAGGTCGGCGACCCCGCCGACGAGGCCACGAACATGGGCCCGCTCGCGACCCGCTCGCAGCTCGACGACGCCGTCGCCGGCGTGCGCAAGCTGATGGGGGAGGCCGACGTCGTGTTCGGCAGCCCCGACGCGCGGCCCGGCACGGGCTGGTTCTTCGGGCCCGTGCTGCTCCGGAGCCGCGACCCGCGCACGGCGACCGTCGTCCACGAGCACGAGGTGTTCGGCCCGGTCTCGACGCTCCTGCCCTACGACGGCACCGCGGCGACGGCCGCCCACCTCGTCCGCAAGGGCGAGGGGAGCCTCGTCGCGTCGGTCCTCTCCGACGACCGCGACTTCGTCCGCGACATGGTCACGGAGATGGGCGCGTGGCACGGCCGCCTCTACCTCGGCTCGGCGGCGATGGCGCCGCTCTCGCCCGGCCCCGGCACGGTGCTCCCGCTCACCACCCACGGCGGCCCCGGCCGCGCGGGCGGCGGCGAGGAGCTCGGCGGCCTGCGCGGGCTGGCGCTCTACCAGCAGCGCACGGCGCTCGAGGGCGACCGCGCGATGATCGAGAAGCTCTTCGCGGCGCCCGCGCCGAAGTAGGGCCCGTCGAGCCGCCGCGCGGGCGGGGCCCACGGGCGCGCGCGGCGTCGGGGCGCCGACGACGGCGAGGGACCGCGAGGCCCGTTCGCCGTCGCCGCCCCGACCCGCCCGCCGCCGACCGGGCCTCGCGGTCCGTGGGCGCGACCGCCCTCGCGGCGCCTCGAGCGCCCGCCCCCGCGACGCGGGCGCCGCCGTCAGCCGCCCATGCCGGGCGGGCCGCCGGGGCCGCCGCCCGGGCCGCCGCGGCCGCCGGGCCCGCGGCCCTGGAACTCGCCCTTGGGCTTGAACTCGCTCTGGTCGCGCCCGATGCGGGCCGAGCCGCCGACGCCGCCCATGGACCCGATCGCGAAGCCGACGCCGTTCTCGACCGTCCCCTGCGCCGTGCCGGTCTCGTCGGTGCCGGTCAGCAGCCCGACGACCGCGTTGAGGTAGCCGAGCGCGAGGGCGTTCTTCTCGTTCTTGAGCACCTTCTCGCGCACGAACTCGCCGCTCTTCGAGTCCTTGATCTCCGTCAGCGCGTAGAGGAGCAGCGTCCGCTTCTGCCAGGACGAGCCCTTCTCGATGATCTTCTCGATGCCGCGGGCGGCCTCGGCGTCCCTCTCGAAGTACGCCAGCCCGATGGCGGGGCCCGCCGACAGCTTGTCGCTCTTGGCCGTCGTGGCCTCGCGGAGCAGGAACTTCCGCACCGTCTCCTGCTTCGCGCCGCAGCGGCCGAGCGCGCGGCAGCAGTTGTTGAAGGCGTACTCGTCCTTCTCCTTGCCGATCCGCTTCGTCAGCGGCTCGACCGCGCGGACGCTGCCCACGTACTCGAGGGTCACGGCGACGTTGTTGCGGAGCTCGTCGTTGCGGTCGTCGAGGAGCTGGCACAGCGTCGGCACCACGAACTCGAGGCCGGGCTTGCCCAGCGCGCGGACGAGGGCCACCTGCAGCTCGGTGTCCTTCTTCGCGTCGAGGAGGAACGTGCAGACCGGGTCGAGGCAGTCGCCCTTCTGGTCGCCCTTGATGAGCTCCTTGCCCGCCACCTCGCGCGCCGCGAACTCGAGCGTCGTGTCGCGCAGCTTCGCCACCTGCTCGCGGATCCACGCGGCCCGCGCGTCCACGCCGGCCGCGGGGTCGGTCGGCGCGGGCCCGCCGCCCGCCCCGGTCTTCGCCTTGTGCGCCGCCAGCGCCTCGTCCATGAGCTTCAGCAGCGCGTCGACCGACGGCTGGCCGTGGGCGTGGGGCCAGTACTCGTGCCGGCCGATGAGCGTCCCGTCGGCGTGCACGAAGATGTGCTGGGGCGACACGACGAGCCCGTCCATGCCGAACCGCGTCCGCAGCTCGGCGTAGTCGGCGCTCGTGGCGTCGGGCTTGAGGAGGGCGCAGACGAACAGCTGCGCCTTGGCGACGACCTCCTTGGCCTTGTAGGTGTTGTCGCGCAGCTCCTTGCCCGCGGGCTCGGCCTTGCCGCCGTCCACGAACGCCGCGTTGATGGCGATGAGGAGGGGCTTGCCCTCCTTCTTCGCGCGCTCGAACGCCGCGGGGACGTCCTGCATCCAGAGGATCTCCTCCGGCATCGGCTCCGCGGCGGGCGGGGCCTTCGCGTCCTCGGCGCGGCAGGGCGCGACGAGGGACAGCAGGGCGGCGATCGAGAACAGGGTGCGACGCATCGAGCGCCTCCGGGGACACGCACCAGCCTACCCGAGCGGGGTCCGGGTCCGTGCCGGGGGGACCTCCGTCCCTGCCCGCGGTCCCGCGCGGGGCCCTTGGACGCCGCCCGGGCCTCGCGGTCGCCCGCCGGCTCCGCCGACCCGCCGCCGACCCGTCGCCGCCGACCCCGTCGCCGACCCGTCCCGCCTACCGCAGCAGGTCGGTCAACGTCGCCTTGACGGCCGCCGGGTCGCCCTTGCCCTTGAGCGCCTTCATCGCCGCGCCCATCAGGCGGCCGAAGGCCTCCATCTTGCCGGCGCGCACCGCGGCGGCGGCGTTGGGCTCGGCGACGATCGCGGCCTCGCAGGCCGCCTTCACGGCGCCCGGGTCGGAGACCTGCGCGAGCCCGAGGCGCGCGACCACGTCCTTCGGCGCCTCGCCCGACTCCCACATCGTGCGGAGGACCTGCTTGCCGGCCTGCGCGTTGACGGTCTTGCCCTCGACGAGCGCGGTCAGCTCGCCCAGCCGCGCGGGCGGGAAGGGGACCGCCTCGATGCCGCGGCTCTCGGCGTTCAGCCGGGCGAACACCTCGCCCGTGAGCCAGTTCGCGACGCCCTTCGGCGACGCGCCGGCGACGAGGGCCTGCTCGTACCAGTCGGCGACGCGGCGGTCCGCGGTGAGGACGCCCGCGTCGTACGCGGAGAGCCCGAAGGCCTCGACGTAGCGGGTGCGGCGCGCGCGGGGCAGCTCGGGCAGCGAGGCGCGCTCCGCCTCGACGAGCGCCGGGTCGACGTCGAGGGGCGGGAGGTCCGGCTCGGGGAAGTAGCGGTAGTCGTCCGCCGACTCCTTGGTGCGCTGGTGGACCGTCTCGCCGGCCGCGTCGTCGAAGCCGCGCGTCGAGCGCGGCGTGTTCGCCATCGTGCGGCCGTGCGCGCGGTACTCGGCGTCCTGGCGGGCCACCTCGAAGCGGATCGCGCGCGCGACGTTGCTCACGGAGTTGACGTTCTTCACCTCGACGATCGGCGTGCGGTCGCCGTTCGGGTAGACGAGGTTCACGTTCGGCTCGCAGCGGAGGTTGCCCTCCTGCATGTTGCCGTCCGACGTCCCCGCGTACGCGACGACCTTGCGCAGCTCCTCGAGGTAGCGCGCGGCCTCGTCGGCCGAGGCGAGGTCGGGCTCCGAGACGATCTCGAGGAGCGGCGTCCCGCAGCGGTTGAGGTCGATGCGGCTGTGCTTCGTGCCCGCGACGTGGAACGACTTGCCCGTGTCCTCCTCGAGGTGCGCGCGGCGGATCCGCACGCGCTTCGGCGTGCCGTCGTCCGCGTCGATCTCGAGGAAGCCCCGCTCGCAAAGGGGCTTGTCGTACTGGCTGATCTGGTAGCCCTTCGGCAGGTCGGGATAGAAGTAGTTCTTCCGGTCCCACTTCGTCCGCGCGGCGATCGTGCAGCGGAGCGCGAGGCCCGTCCGCACGCCGAGCCGCAGGGCCTCCGCGTTGAGCGCCGGCAGGGCGCCCGGCAGGCCGAGGCACACGGGGCAGAGGTGGGTGTTCGGCTCGTCGCCGTAGACCACGCGGCAGCCGCAGAACGCCTTCGTGCGCGTCTTCAGCTGGAGGTGCACCTCCATGCCGACGATCACGCGGTAGCCGGGCGCGCTCACGGGACCTCCCGGGCGAGGTCGGGGGCCTCGTACGCGAGGCCCGTCGCGGCGCGCAGGGTGGCGCCGAGCGCGAGGAGCCCGAGGTCGCTGCCGTCGGGGCCCCAGAGCTGCACGCCGACGGGGAGGCCCGCGCGCGTGCGGCCCGCGGGGACGCTCGTGGCGGGCCCGCCCGCGAGGTTCGCCGTGACCGTGAGGACGTCGCAGAGGTACATGGCGAGCGGGTCCCCGGCCTTCTCGCCCGCGCGGAACGCCGGGAACGGGCTCGTCGCGGAGACGAGGACGTCGCAGCGCGCGAACGCCGCGGCCATCTGCTCGCGCAGGGCGCCGCGCAGCGCCATGGCGCGCTTGTAGAACGCGTCGGCGTAGCCCGCCGAGAGGGCAAACGTGCCGAGGAGGATGCGGCGCTTGACCTCGGCGCCGAACCCGGCGTCGCGGCTGCGGGCGTAGAGCGCGTCGAGCTCCGGCGCGTCGACGCGGGCGCCGTAGCGGATGCCGTCGAAGCGCGCGAGGTTGCTCGAGCACTCGGCGGGGGCCACGACGTAGTAGACGGGGATGCCGGCCTTCATGAGCGGCACCGACAGGCGCACGAGGGTCGCGCCGCGCGCGACGAGCGCCGCGCGGGCGCGCTCGACCGCCGCGACGACCTCGGGGTCGCCCGTCCCGCCGACCTCGAGCTCCTCGACGACGCCGACGCGCAGGCCCTCGAGGTCGCCGGCGAGCCGCGCCGCGGCGGCGCCGCTCGGGAAGGCCCGCGACGTCGCGTCGAGCGGGTCCGGGCCCTCGATCGCGCGCTGCAGCGCGGCCGCGTCCTCGGCCGAGCGGCCGAAGGGCCCGACCTGGTCGAGGCTGCTCGCGAACGCGACGAGGCCGTTGCGCGACACGCGGCCGTAGGTGGGCTTGTGGCCCACGATGCCGCAGAGCGAGGCGGGCTGGCGGACCGAGCCGCCGGTCTCGCTGCCGAGCGCGAGCGGCACGAGGCCCGCGGCGACGGCCGCGGCGCTGCCGCCCGACGACCCGCCGGGCACGCGGGCGAGGTCGTAGGGGTTGCGCGACGCGCCGAACGCCGAGTTCTCGGTGGACGAGCCCATGGCGAACTCGTCGAGGTTCGTCTTGCCGACGACGATCGCGCCCGCGGCCTTCGCGCGCGCGATCACCGTCGCGTCGCGGGGCGCGACGTACCCGCCGAGGACCTTGCTCGCGCAGGTCAGCGGCAGGCCCGCGACGGCGAGGTTGTCCTTCACCGCGAGCGGCACGCCGGCGAGCGGGCCCACGGCCTCGCCGCGGGCGACGTGGTCGTCGAGGTCGGCGGCGGCGCGCCGCGCGCCCGCGTCGTCGACGTGGAGGAACGCGTGGAGGCGCCCGTCGAGCGCCGCGATCCGCCGGAGCGAGGCGTCGACGACGTCGGCGGCGCGCAGCGGGTCGCGCGGGTCCGCGACGCGCGCGGCGAGCTCGGCGACGGGGAGGTCGAGGGGCGAGGCCACGTCAGTCCTCGAGCACCTTGGGGACGAGGAAGAACACGCCCATGGTGTCCTTCTCGGGCGCGTTGCGCATCACGTCCCTCGCGCGGTCGAGGCTCGGCGCCTCCACGTCGGGCCGCAGGGTCGCGCTCGGCACCGGGTCGAGGGCGCCAGTGTCGTGGGAGCCGGCATCGTGCGCGCCCGCGTCGACGGACCCGACGGCCTCGACGTGGCCGAGGATGCGGTCGAGCTGCGGCACCATCGCGGCGACCTCGGCGTCGGAGAGCTCGATGCGCGCGAGCTTCGCGACCTGGCGGACGAGGGCGTCGGTGACGTGCATGGGGGGGGATTCTGCCCGAGGCCCCCGCGGGACGGGAGGGAACGTCGGGCGCGGCCAGGGACCGCCCGATCCGCGGCCCGCCGGGCCCGAGCCCGTCGTCGCGCGAGCGCCGTCAGATCAGGCCGAGGAGCCATCCGGCGCGCGCGAGCATCGCGAGGCCGCCGAGGGGGACGACGACCCACGCGAGCGGGTTCCCCCGGTCGCTCGAGGGGACGCGGGCGTCCGTGGCCGTGAGCCCGACGTCGGGCGCACGGCGGATGGCGAGCACGCCGAGCCCGGTCGCCAGGATCCCGAGCCACCAGTTCCGGTGCGTCGCCTCGACGAGCCCGCCGAGGACCCACGCGCACCCGCCCGCGAACACGGCGCCGCGCAGCGCCCGCAGCGCAGGCGATGCCGCGCGCACGGCGATCCCGCGGGCGCCGTCGCCGTCGGCGGCGTCCACGGCCGGCACGTCCCCGTGCGCACGGCCCACGCGGGGGCCCAGGCCGGCGTGTCCGACCGCGTGGGACCTCGACGTCTCGAGGTCGGCGGCGCCGATGGCCTCGCGGACCACGATGCTCCCGAACGCCTGCACGAGGCCCGTCACCGCGAACCCGACGGCGAGCGCGGGCGCCTCGCGCGCGATCGTCGCGCACGCGACGATCAGCGGGAGCCCGAGGACCCATCCGCTCGACGCGCGGAGCCGCAGCGGGAACCGGTCGAGCGACAGGCACGCGAGCGCCAGTCCGATCGCGCCGGCGCCGGCGAACGCGGCGACGAAGATCCCCTTGCCGACCGGCTCGATCTCCACGTCCGACGCGGCGGCGACCGCGGTGCCGACGATCGTCACGAGGTCGGCGGCGACCACGCCGCGGAACCGGGCGGCGCGGCGGCGGTAGGCCTCGGGCACGCGCAGCCCGCGCCGGGCCGGGAGCGCGGTCGGGGCGGCCGGCAACGAGGTGCCCGGGCGGAGGCCCTTGGCCGGGTCCGCGGGGACGTACGGTCGGTAGCCCATTCCCATCGCCCTATCGTACCGCCGCCTCGGCCCGGCGGCGGCCGGGCCTCGCGTGCCGGGGCGGGGGATGCGTCAGGGGGTGCGGGGCTGCGGCGACGCGGGCCCGGAGACGGCGCGTTCGAGGGCCAGCTGCCCGCAGGCCGCGTGGATGTCGTCGCCGCGTTGGGTGCGCAGGCGCGTCGGCACGCCGAGCTCCTCGAGGCGGCGGGCGAACGCCCGGCACGCGAGGCCCGTCGGCGCGCGGAGGTCGGGGCGGTGCGCGACGGGGTTCAGCGGGATGAGGTTGACGTGGATGTGGCGGCCGGTGAGGAGGCGGCCGAGGGTCTCGGCGTGCTCGGGGGCGTCGTTCTCGCCGGCGACGAGGACGTACTCGACGGTGACGTCTCGGCCGGTCTTGCGGGCGTAGCGGGTGGCGGCCTCGACGAGGTCGGTGACGCGGCCCTCGGGGCTCGTGGGGATGAGGCGGTGGCGGGTCGCGTCGTCGGGGCCGTGCAGCGAGACGGCGAGGTGGACGCCGAGGTCCTGCTCGACGAGCCGGTCGATCATCGGCGCGGTGCCGGCGGTCGAGACGGTGATGCGGCGGGCGCCGAAGTCCATGCCGGCCTCGTGTTCCCAGAGGCGGATGGCGGCGGCGAGGGCGGGCAGGTTGAGCAGCGGCTCGCCCATGCCCATGACGACGATGTTCGTCGGGCGCGCGCGCAGGTGCTGCTGGACGCGGAGGACCTGCTCGGCGATCTCCGCCGTGGTCAGGTTGCGCAGCAGCCCGCGCACGCCCGACGCGCAGAACACGCAGCGGATGGGGCAGCCGACCTGCGTCGACACGCACACGGTGGCGCGGTCGCCCTCGGGGATGAGGACGGTCTCGACGCGGGCGCCGTCCGCGAGCCCGAGGAGCCACTTGGTCGTGCCGTCGTCGCTGGTCTCCTGCTCGACCACGCTCGTCGCGGTGGGGGTGACGGCGTCCTTCAGCCGTCCCCTCAGATCCTTCGACAGCGTCGTCATGGTCTCCGGGTCGGTCTGCCCGTCCTTCCACACGGAGCGGAACACCTGATCCCCTCGGAACGGTCGTTCGCCGAGTTCGACGACCAGTGCGCGCACCTCTTCCGGCGTCAATCCGGTCAGCACGGGCTTCTTCGCGTTCTGGCTCACGGCCCCACCCTATCGCTCCCCCGCCCCCGTGCCTCCATTCCGTCCCTCACCCCGGTCGCCCTCTCTTCCCTCCTCTGCTCCGCTCCTCTCCGCTCTGCCTCTGCTCTGCTCCCCCTCTGCTCTTGCTTCCTAAGGGCTTGTCCCTAGCACACGGCCGCGATTCGCCACGGGTCGCGGGAGGCGCGCCGAGCGAGGCTAGGGCTGCACCGCGTCCTGCGAGCGAGGCGCCCGACGAGGAGGAGGCCCAGCAGGGCCGACGACGAGGAGGGGACCGAGGGCCGCTTGGGGCCCGAGGGACGACGAACCCCGACCCGCGGCGAGCGCGGCCGCTCCCCGCTTCTTAGATCACGCCTCTTCCCGCAGACTACGTCCCCGTCTTCCTACGCTTGACGGTCTTGGCGACGGGGGCCTTCTTGTCGACGACGTCGCGGGTGATGCGATAGGTGGTGGGATCGGTCTGTTCGGGGAGCTCGTACATGAGGTCGAGGACCGTGTCCTCGAGGATGCTGCGGAGCGCGCGGACGCCGGTGTCGCGCTTGAGCGCGAGGTCGCAGATCGCGTAGAGCGCCTCCTGGTCGAACTCGAGCGTCGCGTCCTCGAGCTCGAAGAGCTTCTGGAACTGCCGCACCAGCGCGTTTTTGGGCTCGACGAGCACGCGGTACAGGTCGGCGCGCGAGAGCGGGTCGAGGGTCGCCGCCACGGGGAGGCGGCCGACGAACTCGGGGATCATGCCGAACTCGATCAGGTCGTGCGGCTCGAGGTGGCGCAGGATCTTGCTGCGCTCCTCGTCGCTGATCGCGTTCCCGCGCTCGTGCTCGCGCCCGAAGCCGATCAGGCTGCGGCCCATGCGCTTCGCGATGATCTCGTCGATGTTGCTGAACGTGCCGCCGCAGACGAACAGGATGTTCGTCGTGTCCATCTGCAGGTACTGCTGCTCGGGGTGCTTGCGGCCGCCCTGCGGGGGGATGTTGGCGACGGTCCCCTCCATGATCTTGAGGAGCGCCTGCTGCACGCCCTCGCCCGACACGTCGCGCGTGATGGACGGGTTGTTCGTCGTGCGGTTGATCTTGTCGATCTCGTCGATGTAGACGATGCCGACCTCGGCGCGCGCGCGGTTGTAGTCGGCGGCCTGCAGGAGCTTCAGGAGGATGTTCTCGACGTCCTCGCCGACGTAGCCGGCCTCGGTCAGCGTCGTGGCGTCCGCGATCGCGAACGGCACGTCGAGCATGCGCGCGAGCGTGCGCGCGAGCAGCGTCTTGCCGCTGCCCGTGGGGCCGACGAGGAGGATGTTGCTCTTGTCGAGCTCGACGTCGCTCGTCGGGCCCGCGAGGATCCGGCGGTAGTGGTTGTAGACCGCGACCGAGAGGATCTTCTTCGCGCGGTCCTGCCCGACGACGTACTGGTCGCGGAACTGGTGGAGCTCGCGCGGCGCCTTCACCTGCACGGTGACGCCGCCGGTCCCCGCCGCCGCGGCGGCGCCCGCCGGCCGGGCCTCGGCCCCCGCGCCCGTCGCGGCGCCGGCCGCCGCGCCCGCCGGCGCCTTCGACTTCGGCGCCCGGCCGCCCCGCTTGAGCTCCTCGAGGAGGATCGTGTTGCAGAGCTCCACGCACTCGTTGCAGATGTAGATCCCGGGCGGCCCCGCGATGAGGGAGTCGACCGCGTGGCGGCTCTTGCCGCAGAAGGTGCACTTCTCCACGCTGCGTCGCGGCGTCGTCATGGACCCTCGCTGCCGTCGTCGGTGAGGACCGGGTCGGTCGGGACCGACTCGGCCAAGACCACTGTCCACCGGGGGGCCGCGGAGCGCGGGCCCGGGGGACAGCCCTGAAGTCTACCTCGGCGCGAGCCGCGCCGGGCCCGCGCGTCGTCGCGGGTCGTCCGCGTACCGGCGACCGCCCGGCCCCGTCCCGACGGGGCGGCGGGCGGCCGACCGCCGGCGGGCGGGGCGGGTCGCGCCGGCCGCCGGACCGCGCGGGTCCGCGCCGGAAGCGCCTCCACCGGTCAGCGCAGGATCGACGGGCGGTCCGCGTCGCCCGGCTTCGGGGCGACCTTGGGCTTCAGCGACTCGACGACCTCGTCGATCACGCCCCACTCGCGCGCCTGGGCCGCCGACATGTACTTGTTGCGGTCCGTCTCGCGGTCCACCTGCTCGATCGTGCGCCCGGTGTGCCTGGCGACGATCTTCGTCAGCTGGTTCTTCATCTCGAGGATCTCTTCGGCCTCGATCGCGACGTCGGCCGCCGTGCCCTGCACCCCGCCCCACGGCTGGTGCATCATGATGCGCGCGTGGGGGAGGGCGAACCGCTTCCCCGGGCTGCCGGCCGACAGCAGGATCGCCGCCATGCTCGCGGCCATCCCCACGCAGACGGTCTCCACGGGGCACGAGACGTACTGCATCGTGTCGTAGATCGCGAGGCCCGCCGAGACGCTGCCGCCCGGGCTGTTCACGTAGACGTGGATGTCGCGCGCCTTGTCGGCCTTCTGCAGGTACAGCAGCTGCGCGATGACCGCGTTCGCCAGCCCGTCGCCGATGGGCGAGCCGATGAAGATGATCCGGTCCTCGAGGAGCCGGCTGTAGATGTCCCACGACCGCTCGCCGCGGCCCGTGCGCTCGACGACGACGGGGATGTAGTACTCCGCGCGCGCCGCGCCCTCGAGCTCGCGGCTCGGCACCGACAGGTCGCCCGCGGTGCGGGGCTCGCCGGCGGAGGGCTGGGAGGAGAAGCCCGCGGGGGGCGTGAAGGTCGAGGCGTCCATGGCGTGGCTCCGTGGCCGGGGACCGGACTCTACTTGCCCTTCTTGGGGGCCGCCTTGGCCGCCGGCGCCGCCGCCGGGGCGGGGGCCGCCTCCTCGACGAGCGTGGCCGCGCGGCGCAGGGCCTCGCGCGCCTTGCCGTGCAGCAGGTGGGTCTTCAGCTCGGACAGCCGGGCCGGGTCCTCCTGGAAGTGCTGCACGACCTCGCCCGCCGAGCGGCCGGACTCGCGCGCCATCTGCTCGACGGCGCCGACCAGCTCCTGCTCGCTCACCGACAGCCCCTCGGCCTCGGCGATGCGGTCGAGCACGAAGTGCCGCCGGAGGTCGGTCTCGACCTGCGCCCGCACCTTCGCCTCGTCGGCGGCCAGCTCGGCCGTCAGCTGCTCCTCGGGCGTCCCGGCCTGCTGCGCCTCGATCCGCTTGCGCTCGGCCCAGCCGCCGACCGCGCCGTCCACCAGCTCCGCCGGCAGCGTGATCGAGACCTGGCCCACGAGCCCGTCCGTCAGGCGCTCCTCGGCCACGCGGTCGCGCTCGCGCTCCTTCGCGCGGAGGATGCGGCGGCGCACGTCGCGGCGCAGCTCGTCCACGTCGTCGAAGTCGTGGCGCTTGAGGAACGCCTCGTCGAGCGGGGCCGGGACGAACCGCTTGGCGTCCTTCACCTCGAGGCGGACGTCGAACTCCTTGCCCGCCAGCGCGGCGCGCGGGTCGTCCGGGGCCGCGCGGCCGCGGACCGTGACCGTCGTGCCCGCCTTGCCGCCCGCGAGCGCCGCGTCGGCGCCCTCGAGGAGCACGCCCTCGAGCACGCCGCGGCCGAGGCGGTAGTACGCCCCCTCCTCGCGGTGCGCCTCGACGCCGTCCACCAGCACCTGCCAGTCCACCAGCGCGACGTCGCCGAGCACGAGGGGCTCCGTGGTCGCCTCGAGCGTGCCCTGCTGCATCCGCAGCGTCTCGATGCCGCTCTCGACGTCGGCGTCCGTCACCTCGACGAGGGGCACCTTGACCTCGAGGCCCTTCCACGTCGGCAGCTCGAACTCCGGCCGCGTCGTCACCTCGAAGGCGAACTCGAACGCCTTCGCCGGGTCCACGACGACCTCGTTCTCGGCGAGCGTGGGCCGGCCGAGCGGCGTCACCTTCTTCTCCTCGACGGCCTGCTTGAAGCCGGCCTCGACGAGCTTACCCTTCACCTCGTCGCGGACGTGGGGGCCGAACCGCGACTCGAGGAGCTTGCGCGGCGCCTTGCCCGGGCGGAACCCGGGGAGGGAGATCTTCTCGTTGATCTCCCCGAACTGGGCGTCGAACTCCGACTTCACCCGCTCGGCCGGGACCGTGACGGTGACCTTCTTGCGGCAGGGGGCGATCTCTTCGACGCGAAAGTCCATGCGACGCTCCGGGACGCGGGGCCGACGGGCCGACGCGTGGGGGGCCGAGGGTATCCCGTTCGGCGGGGGCACCAACTTCCGCCCCGCCGTCGGCCCGAGGACGGGGTCGGGCGCGGGGACCGCGAGGCCCGGTGGCCGGCGGGCCTCGCGGTCCGGGGGTGGGGATGCGGCGAATGTTCCTTGCGTCACCCGCGGGAGCGGCTAGGCTTTCCCCCGGTGGACGAAGAGGCTCCGTAGCCCGTCCGGGACGCTCCGACGCTCGCGATCGCGCAGCGCAGGGTTCCCGGGACGGCGCGGGGTCCGACCCGTTCGGTGCGGCTCCGGCGATGATCCGGTGGTGGCGCTCGACGTGGGCGACGGTTGGTCCGTCGGCCCCGCGATGCGCCGGTTTCCTGGCGTGAGGGCTCGTTGAGAGCTCGCAGGGCCGGGGGGCGAGCCATCGGGGAGCGGAGTGCTCGACCCGGGGGGTACCAGCGCGGTGTCGCCCGTTTCGGACGGGCTCGCGTGGGCCCGCGTCCGCCGGGATGGCGTGGTCACCGGCAGTCCGGGCCGAACGGTCCGACGCGGAACCCTCCATCTCGCCGTGATGTTCGACCCCCCCGGATCCGGGGCCCTGGTGGCGTTCGCGCGCGACGGCGTTCCGTCCGTGCCCGTCCCGGCGGTTCCTCCGCGGAGGGTCTGGGCCCGCTGAAGGGCCTTGGGAGCAGGTTTCCGATGAACGACATGCCCGGTGGCTCGTCCATGCCCATGGGGGGCGGCGGTGGCGGTGGAGGAGGCGGGCGCGGCCGGCGTCGTCGCCGTCGCGGCGGGCGCAATCGCGGCCGCGGCTTCGGGGGCGGCGGCGGGGGCGGTGGGTACGGCGGCGGCGGCGGCGGCGGCGGGAACGGCTACGGCGGCCCGCCCATGGAGGCCGACGGCTTCGGCCCGGCGCCGTCGTTCGACGGCGACCCGAACGCGGCTCCGCCGTGGGGCGCGCCGCCGCGCGCGCCCGAGGAGACGCCGCCGGTCCCGGAGACGCCGTTCGTCAAGCCGACGACCGCCGAGCTCTACAAGCTGCCGGTGCTCGAGCTGATGCGCGAGGGCCACGGCTTCCTGCGCAACCCCGGGAACGGCTACTACCCGACGCCCGACGACGCGTACGTGCCGGTGCAGCTCGTCCGGCTGTACGGGATGCGCGACGGCGTGATCGTGGACGGCGAGATCGGGCCGCCCAAGCGCCCGGGCCAGAACCCGCAGCTCCTGTCCGTGCGGTCGCTCGGCGGCATCGCGCCGCACCTGTACCGGACCGCCGGCGCGTGGGACACGCTCACCGTTGTCGACCCGGACCGCAAGATCGACCTGACCGGCGGGGCGAACGACACGACGGCGCGCATCATCGACCTGATGTGCCCGATCGGCTTCGGGCAGCGCTCGCTGATCACGTCGCCCCCGCGCGCGGGCAAGACGATCATCCTGCAGAAGATCGCCCAGGCGATCATGCGGAACCACCCGGACGTCTACCTGCTCGTGCTGCTCGTGGACGAGCGGCCCGAGGAGGCCACGGCCATGACCCGCGCCGTCTCCGGCGAGGTCGCGGTCTCGACGAACGACCGGCCGCCCGAGAGCCACGCGCGCCTGACCGAGGTCGTCCTCAAGAAGGCGAAGCGGCTCGTCGAGACGGGCCACGACGTCGTGATCCTGATGGACTCGCTGACGCGCCTCGGCCGCGCCTACAACCTGCTGCAGCGCGGCGGCGGCCGCACGCTGTCCGGCGGCATGGACTCGCGCAGCCTCGAGCGCCCGAAGGCGTTCTTCGCCGGCGCCCGCAACGTCGAGCACGGCGGCTCCCTGACGATCATCGCGACCGCGCTGATCGACACCGGGTCCAAGATGGACCAGCTGATCTTCGAGGAGTTCAAGGGCACGGGCAACATGGAGCTCGTCCTCGACCGCAACGCGGCCGAACAGCGCATCTGGCCCGCCATCGACGTCAACAAGTCCGGCACCCGCAAGGAAGAGAAGCTCCTTCCTCCCTCGACCCTCGAGAAGCTCTACGTCCTCCGCCGCGTCCTCAACAAGGTTCACCCCGTCGAGGCGCTTCAGCTCCTCGTTGAGCGCATCGAGAAGACGGCGAGCAACGACGAGTTCTTGAAGTCCATCTCGAAGGCGCGGGCGACGGCCGACGACTAGGGTTTGGGTGAGATCTGCGCAGGGATGGACGGCCGCGCTGGGGGCGTGCCGGGGTTCGCGGTGACGCGAGGCCCGGCGCGCAGCGCGCCGGACCTGGCGTCACCCTCGGAGTTCGTCGGCCCTGCTGGGCCTCCTCCTCCTCGGGCGCCTCGCTCGCAGGACGCGGTGCAGCCCTAGCCTCGCTCGGCGCCGCTCCCGCGGCCCGTCCCCATCGCGGCCGTGTCGTCAGGCAGGTACCCCTCGCGAGCCGACCGCAGAGACGTGGGGCGGGAGCGATGCGGGCCGTGTCGTCAGGCAGGTACCCCGCGCCAGCCGACTGCAGAGACGTGGCGCGGGAGTGATGCGGGGTGAGAGCGGGCGGGGGGCCCCGAGTGAGCCGACCCGGACGCGGGGTGGGCACGGCAAGGTGCCTCGAGGGAACCGGCCACGGAGGGGGACGGGGGCGGGGTACAGGGAGGGAACGGGCCCCCGGACGGTCGCGGCGTGGCCCGAAGGGGTTCCTGCGACGTGCTACCTTGGCCCCCTTCCCGTCCCGCCTTCGCGGGCGAATCCCGAGGACTCATGCGACTGATCTCCCGTCTCGTCGCCGCGGCCGCCGTCCTGGCCGCGCTCGCGACGCCGGCGCTCGCCGCCGACGGCAAGCCGACCCGCGGCCTGCGCTTCCCCACCCTCACGCCCGACGGCAAGACCGTCGTGTTCGCGTGGCGCGGCGACATCTGGCGCGCCCCGACGGCCGGCGGGGCCGCCACCCGGCTCACGATCCACGAGGCGCAGGACACGAAGCCCCGCGTCAGCCCCGACGGCAAGTGGATCGCGTTCTCGTCGAAGCGCAGCGGCGCCTACGACGTCTACGTCATGTCCATCGACGGCGGCGAGCCCCGCCAGGTGACGTTCCACAGCGGCGTCGAGATCGCCACGGACTGGTCGCCCGACGGCAAGCGCCTCCTCCTCTCCGCCAGCCGCGACCCCAGCGAGTACGGCCTCGACGTCTACGAGGTGGACGTGGAGGGCGGCACCCCCCGGCGCATCACCCACGACGGCGGCCGCGACGCCTCCTACGCCCCGGACGGCAAGACCATCGTCTACGCCCGCGGCTTCAACACGATCTTCCAGGACGACTACCGCGGCTCCGCGAACTACGACCTGTACGTCACCGACGTCACGGGCGCCCTGCCGCGCCGCCTCACCGAGACGCCGTGGAACGAGATGAACCCGTCCGTCTCGGCCGACGGCGCCACCGTGTGGTGCCTCGCCGAGGTCAAGGGCGTCTACAACGTCGTCGCCCTCCCCCTCGCCGGCGGCGAGGAGAAGCCCGTCAGCGGCTGGACCGACGACAACGCGCGCCGCGCGACCCTCGGCTGGGACCGCAAGACCCTCGCCTTCGAGAAGGACGGCCGGCTCTTCACGGTGGACCTGACCACGGCCGACGCGAAGCCGGTCGCGCTCCCCGTGACCGTCGAGAGCGACGTGCGCAACAGCGGCTTCGACGTCCGCACCGTCACCGACGGGGCCGAGCACGTCTCCGTCAGCCCGGACGGCACCATGCTCGCCGTCGCGGTCCGCGGCGACCTCTGGGTCCTGCCGGCCGGCGGCGGCACCGCCGAGCGCGTCACCAGCGGCCCGGCGACCGACGACTGGCCGCGCTTCAGCCCCGACGGCCGCAAGATCCTCTACCACTCCGACGCGCGCGGCAACGAGGACGTCTACGTCTACGACCTCGGCAGCAAGGAGAGCAAGCCCGTCACCGACGACAAGGCCGACGAGGCCTTCGCGTCGTGGGCGCCGGACGGCCGCCGCATCGTCTACACGTCGCAGCGCACCGGCAACAAGGACCTGATGATCCGCGACCTCGAGTCGGGCGAGGAGCGGCAGGTCACCCGCGACCCGAAGGACGACGACGACGCGTGCTTCTCGGCCGACGGCCAGTGGATCGCGTTCGACTCGGGCCGCAGCGGCTCCCAGGCCATCTACGTGGTCCCGGCCGCGGGCAACGACGGCCAGGCCCGGCGCGTGACCTCGGGCGCCGGCTTCTTCCAGGTCCCGTCGTTCAGCCCCGACGGCACCATGATCGCCTACGAGGAGGTCGACCAGGCCAGCGGCCAGTCCGGCGGCATCTGGGCCGTGAAGACCTCGGGCGGCCCGGCCATCCAGATCTCCCGCGACGGCTCCGCGGCCTCGTGGAGCCCGCGCGGCGACTGGGTCTACTTCACCGCCGAGCGCGACGGCGAGCAGGGCATCTTCCGCGTGCGCGCCCCGCAGTCGATCGAGGTCGGCGAGCGCGTCGCGTTCCTCGGCCGCGTGCCGGTGGACCGCCGCCGCGAGTTCGCGGACCTGTTCGACGAGTGCTGGGAGAAGCTCAAGACGGGCTTCTACGACGCCAAGATGCACGGCGTGAAGTGGGACGCGCTGCGCGAGAAGTACCGTCCCCTCGCCATGGACGCCGAGATCAAGGACGAGTTCTACAACGTCGTCTCGCAGATGCTCGGCGAGCTCAACGCGAGCCACCTCGGCATCTACGGCGGTCGCGACGACGAGGAGGACGCGGGGCCGCGCGGGCCCTCCACCGGCTTCCTCGGCCTCGAGCTGTCGCCCACGACCGAGACCGACGGCGGGCGCAAGATCACGTTCGTGCAGCCGAAGGGCCCCGCCGACGAGGCCGGCCTGCGCGTCGGCGACGTCGTGAAGGCGGTCGCCGGGACGAACCTGCGCGACAAGACCGACCTCGACAAGGTGCTGGCGGCGACGGCCGGCAAGGAGATCGCCCTCGCGTTCGCCAAGGGCGACGGGTCGGGCGAGCGCACCGTGAAGGTCAAGGCCGTCCCCATGGGCGCGCTGAACGGCCTGCGGTACGCGCTGTGGGTCGACAAGTGCCGCAAGACCGTCGAGGAGGCGTCGAAGGGCGAGCTCGCCTACATCCACGTCCCCCAGATGGACCAGCCGAGCCTCGCGAAGTTCAACGCCCAGCTGGCCGAGATCGCCCGCAACCGCAAGGTGAAGGCGCTGGTGCTCGACGTCCGCAACAACGGCGGCGGCAACATCCACCAGCAGCTGCTGCAGGCGCTCTCCGCGAAGCCGTTCATCGCCTTCCAGCCCCGCGGGATGGAGCGCCAGCTCCAGCCGCAGCTCCACTGGGGCAAGCCGGTCGTCCTGCTCATCAACGAGCGCTCGTTCAGCGACGCCGAGGTGTTCCCCTACGGCTTCCGCGAGCTCAAGCTCGGCAAGATCGTCGGCGTCCCGACGGCGGGCGGCGTCATCGGCACGAACGACATCACCCTGTCGGACGGCAGCCGCTTCCGCATCCCGCGCGTGGGCTGGTACGGCCTCAACGGCGAGAACCTCGAGAACCTCGGCGTGAAGCCGGACGTGCTCGTGCAGGAGACGCCGGAGGACCGCCGGCTCGGCCGCGACCCGCAGCTCACGAAGGCCATCGAGACCGTCCTGTCGGACCTCGCCGCCGCGAAGCCGGCCGCGAAGCCGGCGGAGGCGCCCGCCGAGAAGCCCGCCGACGCGCCCCGTGTGGACGCGTCGAAGCCCGCCGACGCCCCGAAGCCGGCCGAGGCGACGAAGCCGGCCGACGCCCCGAAGCCCGTGGACGCCCCGAAGCCCGTGGAGGCCCCGAAGCCTGCGGACGCTCCGAAGCCCGCCGAGGCGACGAAGCCCGCCGAGGCGACGAAGCCCGCCGACGCCACGAAGCCGGCGGACGCCCCGAAGCCGGCCGAGGCCCCGAAGCCCGCGGACGCCCCGAAGGCCGTGGAGGCTCCGAAGGCCGCCGACGCGCCCGCCGCGCCGAAGCCCGACGAGTTCGTCAGCCCGCTCTACGACGCCAAGGTCGGGGAGTGGGTGAAGGTCCGCCTCCTCGGCGGCCCCGGCGGCGGCGGCGAGGCCCGCGTCATGACGGTCACGGTGACCGACGTCACGGACACCGACGTCGAACTCACGACGGCCGTCGAGGGCGCGGACTTCCGCTCGCGGCGCCGCGAGCCGCGGTCGCGCGAGCTGACCTTCCGCGCCGAGCGCGACGGCGACGACCGCCGCGAGACGGTGAAGGCCCCGAACGGCAAGGAGGTCGCCTGCCTCGTCGTGACGCTGAAGAACCGTCGCGGCGTGACCGAGACCCGCTGGGTCAGCCAGGACGTCGCCGTCTCGGGCACCGTGAAGGTCGAGCGCGACGGCAAGCTGTTCAGCGAGACGCTCGACTGGGGCTTCGAGCCCGCGAAGTGAGGCCACGGCCTCGCGCGGGGCCGGTCGTCCGCCCGGACGCCGGCCCCGCGGCCCCGCCGCGCGCGCCCGGGGAGCGCGGCGCGGCCCACGCCCGCCCCGCGCGGCCCGCCGCTCCGACGACCGCGGCCCGTTCCTCGGGACCGCGAGGCCCGCTCGCCCGCGCGGGGGTTCCGGCCGGGGCGACGGCCGCCGGGCCTCGCGGTCCGCGCACCGGGTCGCCCTGCGTCGCGTGGCCCGGGGCCGCACGCCGGCGCGCACCGGGCCCGGCGTCCGCGCCTCGCGCGTCGCGGCCGGGCGGGTCCGCGGCCGGTCGTCGCGATCGCGGGGCGCGCCGGGACGCGCCCGGCCCACGCGGCCCCGCGCGCCCGCACCGCGCCGGTCCGCGGCGCGAGGCGCTCCGGTGGCCTCCGGTGGCCTCCGGCGGCCGCCGGGCCTCGCGGTCCCGGACCCCGCGTCCGCGCCGGACCCTCGGCGGCGGCGCGCGGGAGCCGCGGCGCGCGTGCGCCGCGGGCGCGACCGCCCGCGGCGGGGGAAATGGGAACGGGCCCGGCCGTCGGCGCCGTCCGGGGACGGTCGCGACGGCCGGGCCCGTGAGGGGGCGCCGGGGCGCGCGGGCCTACTTGTTGCGGGCCTTGCGCTCCTCCTCGATCTCCTTGCGGATCTTCAGCGCCACGGACTCCGGGGCCGCCGCGTACTTGCTCGGCTCCATCGTGTAGTTGCCGCGGCCCTGCGTCATGCCGCGCAGGAACGTCGAGTACTGGAACATCTCGGCCAGCGGGACCTCGGCGATCACCTGCTTGGTGTCGCCCGAGCCCTGCTCCGTCGAGACCAGCGTGCCGCGGCGCGCGGAGAGCGAGCCGAGCACGTCGCCGAGGTTCGTGTCGGGCGTCGTGACGACGACCTTCATGATCGGCTCGAGGATCGTGACGCCGACCATCTCGGTCGCCGTGCGGACCGCGAGGCGCGCGGCCTCCATGAACGCCATCTCCGACGAGTCGACGTCGTGGCTCTTGCCGTCCCACAGCTCGGCCGAGATGTTCATGAACGGGAAGCCGAGCGGGTAGCCCTCCTCGAGCGCCTTCTCGAGGCCCTCGCCGACGGCCTTGATGTACTCGCGCGGCACCGAGCCGCCGACGATCGAGTCGATGAACTCGAACTCCGGCGTCTCCTTGATCGTGAACTTCACGCGGACCACGCCGAACTGGCCGCGGCCGCCGGACTGCTTGACGTGCTTGCCCTCGGCGTCGCAGTTCTTCCGCAGGGTCTGGCGGTACGCGACCTTCGGCTTGCCGACCTCGGAGTGGATGCCGTACTCGTTGACGAGGCGGCTCTTGATGATGTCGAGGTGCAGCTCGCCCATGCCCGCGATGATGGTCTCGCTGGTCTCGGGGTCGGTGAACCGCTTGAAGGTCGGGTCCTCCTTGGCGAGCTTGCCGAGCGCGTCCGCGAGCTTGTCGCGGTCGCCGCGGGAGGCCGGCCGGATGGACATCGAGATGACCGTCGGCGGGAACTGCATCGACTCGAGGACGATCGGGTCGTCCTTCGGGCAGAGCGTGTCGCCCGTGGACGTGACCTTCAGGCCGACGACGGCGCCGATCTCGCCCGCCTCGAGCTTCTCGACCGGCTCGCGCTCGTTGGCGTGCATCAGCACGATGCGCGAGATGCGCTCGCGGTCGTTGCGCACCGGGTTCCACACGAGGTCGCCCGCGGCGAGCGTGCCCGAGTAGACGCGGACGAACGTGAGGTCGCCGTTCTTGTCGGAGATGATCTTGAACGCGAGGGCCGAGAGCGGGTCCTTCGCGTCCACCTTGCGGGTGATCTCCTCCTTCGTGACCGGGTGCCAGCCGCGGATCGACGCGATGTCGATGGGGGACGGCAGGTAGTAGCAGACCGCGTCGATGACGCGCTGCACGCCCTTGTTGCGGAGCGCGGAGCCGACGAGCACCGGGTTGATCTTGCCGGTGACGACGCCCTTGCGCATCGCGACGATGAGGTCGTTGCGGTGCAGGTGCTCGCCCGCGAAGTAGCGGGCCATCAGCGTCTCGTCCTGCTCGGCGCAGGCCTCGACCAGCTCGCGGCGCAGCTCCTCGACGCGGGGCTTGAGCTCGTCGGGGATCGGCGCCTCGTGCCAGCGCTGCCCCTCGCTGCCCTCGTCGTAGATGATCGCCACTTCCTGCATGATGTCGACGATGCCCTTGAACTCCCCACCCTGGCCGATGGGGTACTGCACGGGCACGGCGTTCGCGCCGAGGCGCTTGCGGATGCCGTCGATGCACATCTCGAAGTCGGCGCCCGGCTTGTCCATCTTGTTGAGGAAGCAGATGCGCGGGACCTTGTAGCGGTTGGCCTGGCGCCACACCGTCTCGGACTGCGGCTCGACGCCTTCCTTGGCGTCGAACACGCACACCGCGCCGTCGAGCACGCGGAGCGAGCGCTCGACCTCGGCCGTGAAGTCCACGTGGCCTGGCGTGTCGATGATGTTGAGCTTGTTGCCCTTCCAGAAGGTCTGGGTCGCGGCGGACGTGATCGTGATGCCGCGCTCGCGCTCCTCCTTCATGTAGTCCATCGTGGTCTCGCCCTCGTGGACCTCGCCCATCTTGTGGATGCGGCCGGAGTAGAAGAGGATGCGCTCGGTCGTCGTCGTCTTGCCGGCGTCGATGTGCGCCATGATCCCGAAGTTGCGCACGTCGAGGAGGGCCGGCCGCTTGCCGGGGCCGGTCCAGGGGACGAGGATCTCGTCTTCGACGGAGACGGGGTTCTTGCCGGGGGTGCCAGGCGCGCTGCTCATCGAGGGACTCCGAGACGTTTCCAGGGCGTAAGGGGGCCGAGCGTAGGGGGGGCGCGACCCCCGTCAACCCGTGCGCCCACCCTTGTCGCCGCGCGCGCGGCTGTCCCCCCGGCGGAGGAAACTCCGCCGCGGAGGCCGCCCCCGCGATGTGGCACGACCCCGACGACCGCATCCGCAAGGCCATGGAGCGGTTCGAGGAGGACGACGTGGACGCCGCGCGGCGGATGCTGCGGGCGCTCGAGAAGCAGGGGGTCGAGAGCCCCCGGATCGACCTCTACCTCGGCCACTGCCACCTCGAGGAGGGGAACGCGGACGCGGCGCTCATGCGGTACCGGCGGGCCGCGCTGCGCGCGCCCCGGCGGGCCGAGCCGTGGATCGGGCTGGGCCTCGCGTACGGGCAGGCCGGCCGGCTGCGGCGGGCCCGGTCCGCGTTCCGCCGGGCGGCCCGGCTCGCGCCGGACCTCGAGGAGGCCCACTGCCAGCTGGTCCATTGCCACGTGCTCCTCGGCGAGATGGACCAGGCGCTGACCGTGGCGCAGCGGGTGGTCGCGCTCGACCCGCGCTGCGCGCAGGTCCACCGGCACCTCGCGATCGGGTTCGCCCTGGAGGGGCGCCACGACGACGCGCTGGCCGCGTGGCGGCGGGTCGCCGACCGCGACCCCGACCATCCGGAGCTGGCGGTCGGGCTCGGGCGGGCGTTCGCGCGGTTGCGGCGCACCTCGGAGGCCCGGTCCGCCTTCCTGCGCGCGCTCGCGCGCGACCCCGCCGACGCGGAGGCCCGCATCGGCCTCGGCGACCTCGCGGCGGCGGAGGGGCGCGCGGACGAGGCGTTCGACCACTACAAGGCGGCCGCGGAGGCCGACCCGGACGACGTCGAGGCCCGCCTGCGCTTCGTGGAGGCCCTCGTGGACGGCGGGCGGCCCGGGGATGCCCTCGAGGCGCTGACGGGGTTCACGCCCGAGGACGACGACGAGGAGCTGGTGGCCGCGACCCTCGAGGCCCGGGCGCTGGCGGCCCTCGGCCGCCGCGGCGCCGGCGTGGCCCGCCTGCGCGACCTCGTCGAGGCGCGTCCGCAGGCCGCGACCGGTTGGCGCGCGTTGGGGGACTACCTCCTCACCGTCGGGCGGGCGCGCGCGGCGCGCGGGGCGCTGCGCCGGGCGGTCCGGCTGGCGCCCGAGGCGCCCGAGGGCGCGCGGCTGCTGGCCCGGGCGACGGCGCGGTGCGGCGACCGCAAGCGGGCGGCGTCGATCCTCGCGCGCGCGGCGCGGCGGCACCCGTCGCTCGAGGACCTCCACGTCGACGTCGCCGCGGCCCTCCTCGCCCGCGGCCGCCTCGACGGGGCGGAGCGCGCGCTGCGGCGCGGGATCTCGTTCGTGCCGGGGTCGGCGACGTTGTGGGCGGCGGCGGCGGAGCTGGCGCTCGACCGCGGCCGGGCCGCGGAGGCGCGGTCGCACCTGCGCGCCGCGCTCCGCCGCGACCGGCGGCAGCCGCAGGCGCTCGCGTCGCTCGTCCGTCTCCTCGTGGCGCGGGGGGACTGGCGGCGGGCCGCGCACGCCGGGCGGGCGGCCGACCGCGTCGTCCCGCCGTCGGACCCGGTGGTCCGCGACCGGGGACTGGCCCTGCTGCGCCAGGGGCGGCCGGGCGAAGCCCTCGCCGTGCTGCGCCGCTACGTCCTCGCGGCCCCCGCCGACGCCCGAGGATACGGGCTGCTCGCGGAGGCCCTCGAGGCGCTCGGCGACGCCCGCGCCGCGAGCGCGCAACGGCGGATCGCGGCGGCGCTCGGCGCGGCCTGACGTCGCACCCGACCCGCTCGCCGCGGGTCGGCCGGGACGGCCGCCTCCCGCCGCCCACGGGACGTGCCGGCCGACCCCGCAGCGCCGCGTCCCCGAGGCCGGGCCGGACGTCCCGCAGTTCCCGGGGGAGGGACCGGGGGGAGGGGGGGGGGCGACCGGGGGAAGGGACCGGGGGCGATCCCCGGGGGGTGGGGGCGTGCGGATTCGCACGACGTGCGATCCGCCGCGGGAATGAGGTCGGACGGAGTTCCGTTGGATCCCCTGCAGGAGGAATGGGTTAGACACGCCGGGGGTCCGTGCCGTACAGTGGCCCACGAATTGCCCTACCCGGGGCAACCCTTGTTGGGTTCCGTGGAGTTCTCCATGAACAGGTTCGGCACGCGCATCCTGCGCTCGTCGGCGGCCTCGGTGGCCGCTGCCGTGGTCTCGATCTCTTCCGTCAGCTGCGGCGGCGGCGGAGGTTCGGGCACGGGCGACACCCTTCCGGGCGTCGTGCTCGTGGACTTCCTCCAACAGGGCGAGGACAACGTCCCGCTGAACCGGACGCTCGAGTTCCTGTTCAGCAGCCCGCTCGACCCGGCGACGGTCGGCCCGGCCTCGATCCAGATCCGTCAGGGTCCGGCGTTCGGCCAGGCGATCTTCGGCAAGTACATCATCCAGGGCGCGCGCGTGTTCTTCGAGCCCGCGCTGCCCGGCTTGTGCGACCTCTCGGACGGCGGCCTGCAGCCGGACACGGACTACCGCGTCACGGTCATCGGCCGGCCCGAGGAGTTCGCCCTCCGCAACCTCACGGGCGACCCGCTCGAGAAGACCCTCACCGAGGGCCTCAACTTCCACACGCGGGCCGAGACCGACCCGCAGCTCTTCGAGGACCAGAAGCCGGGTCTCCTCCCGACGGTGACGTCCTTCACGCCGGCGAACAGCACGGCGGACGTGCCGGTCGGCGCGGGCAACAAGGTCGAGATCAACTTCAGCGAGAACATCAACCCGTGCTCGATCCTGCCGACCACGGTGCTGATCCAGCAGGTCGCCGTCGGCCCGTTCTCCCCGAGCGCGGACCAGACCCCGAGCGACCCGACGACCTGGGGTAGCGGCACCGCGACGACCCCGGCGCGCACCATCCGCTGCACCTACGACCTCCAGCAGGACACGCTGTCCACCAAGCTGACCCTCACCCCGATCTTCGGGCAGTGGCCGGACAACGCGCAAATCCTCGTGCAGCTGTTCAACACCGTCACGGACTTCGGCGGCAACCCGCTCGTCCCGGTGTCGTTCGCGTTCACCACGCAGAACCTCCCCGTGCAGAACGGGCAGAAGATCTTCGAGTTCAACGGCGACGTGCCGGTGGACACGAACGGCTCGACCGCCGAGGTCAACACGGCTCGTTCCGTCAGCCGCGCCACGGGCTTCCTGCTCGTCTCCGGTGACGGCGACAACGGCCCGGTCAACAACCTGAACGCGGCCTCGGGCCCGGACACCTCGCTCGGCAACGTCGTCGGCGGCGGCCCCTGCACGATGGGCTTCGCGGCCGTCAGCAACGACGGCCTCCCGGACGACTTCGACCCGCCGTCGGACGTGAACCTCTCCACCGGCGCGACCCGCAACACGTGCAAGAACAGCACGGACGGCTCCGCGGCGGTGATCTTCGAGTACCGCTCGTTCCGCATCCGCAGCGGCGTCACGGTGCGTCTGTCGGGGCGCAACCCGGCGATCATCCTGGTCCGCGGCGACATCAACATCGAGTCGGGCGGCCGCCTGATGACCCGCAGCGACGGCGGCAACGGCCTCACCACCTCGAACGGCACGAACGGCGTCGGCCAGGACAACACCACGCACTCGGCCGCGGGCGTCGGCTACGCCGGCGGCGGCACGGGCGGTCGCGGCCTCAACGTGGGCAGCAGCACGCTGGTCTACGGCGAGAACGGCAACCCGGGCTACGGCTCCGCCAACTACGGCGCGGCCTCGCCGGGCGTCGGCAACACGACGGACCCCGTCCTCCAGGGCGCCGGCCGCGGCAACTGCGGCGTGACGACCGTCAACGGCGCCACGACGAACCGCATCGCCCCCTCCGCCGGCGGCGGCGGCCACGCGGCCCCCGGCGTCGCGGGCACCGCGCTCGGCACCGGATCGACTCCCAAGGCGCTCATGACCTCGAACACGGACGGCGCTGGCGGCGGCACGTATGGCTCGGTCGACGGCAAGATGCCGACGGCCGAGGCCGGTTCCGGCGGCGGCGGCGGTGGTTCTCAGCAATCGCTTCCGTTCCAGACCGGCTTCTACTACGGCGCGGGTGGCGGCGGCGGCGCGGGGGGCGGCTTCGTCGACTTCACCACGCAGGCCACGATCCGCGTTACCGGCACCATTGACGCCCAGGGCGGCCGTGGTGGCAACGGCGGCGGTCCCGGTGGCGCGTTCTACGGCGGGGGAGGTGGCGGTGGCGGCGGCGCGGGTGGTGGCATTCGCCTCCTGACTCCTGGCAGCGTTGTTCTCGGCGCGGGCGCGATCCTCAATGCCGCCGGCGGCAATGGCGGCACGAGTCTGACCAACCCTGCGGGAGGAGCGCCAGCGAACAACGGCGGCGCCGGCGGCGTCGGCCGCATCGTCATCGAGGACTCGGACTCGGTGATCGTCGGCATCGGCGGCGCGACGGTCACCCCGGCGGACGGTGCGACCGGCTTCTACCGCGGCGTGTTCGACGCGACCCGGTTCAAGGGTGGCGGCGTTCGACCGGTCTTGGTCTCTCAGATCGTGGACATGGGCCCGTTCGCCCCGAACTTCATCACCGCGACCGCGGCCGACTTCATCGCCGGCATCCCGGTCATCTCCAGTCGCGGCGTCGGCAAGACGTCGATCTTCGTCGAGGCCGAGGGTTTCCTTGTGAACCCGGACGGCACGGCGAGCAACACCGGCACCGGCTGGCGCAACGTCGGCTACTTCACCGACTCGGGCGCCGAGACGGCCCCGAATTTCGTCGCCAACGCTTCGCCTCCGGCCCCGGACGTGGCCTCGGCGGGCGGCCTCCTCCCGGGCAACCAGGGTGGGACCATCCAGAGCCTGAACGGCAACGAGTTCATGCGCATGCGCATCACGTTCTTCCTCCCGTTGACCATCGGGCCCTTCGATCCGGGTCCGTACATCGATCGCTGGACGCTGAACTTCACGTTCGACCAGTAGTCCGGTCGTACGCGGTTCTCTGCGACGGGCCCGGCGGTGATCCGCCGGGCCCGTTCCCTTTCGGGGCGGGGCCCGTCCGTCGGCGCCGCCTCCCGTCGTGGGGGGCGGCCCGCGCGGGCTCGGGCCGCGGCGGGTCCCCGGGCCCCGCGCGGAGGGCGGCGTCGCGCGGCCCCGGGCGGGGCCGACGGTTCGGCGGCGGTCCCGGCGTGCCGGGAGGATCCGTGGGCCGGCGCCCAGGGGGCGGCGCGCGCGGAAGCCCCGCACCCCGTTCCCCGGGTCCTATACTCGCGCGCCATGTCGTTCCAGGTCGAGCTGGCCCGATCGGTGCCGACGCCCCCGCGGACCGCGGACGAGGCCCGCGCGCGCCTCCTGGCCGCCCTGCACGGGCTCGGGGGCGGCGTGGTCGCGCTCTCGGGGGGGACCGACAGCGCCCTCGTCGTCGTGGCGGCCGCGGAGGTCTGGGGCCGCGAGCGCTGCGTCGCGGTCACGAGCCGGTCCGACAGCCTGGCGCCTCGGGAGCTCGACGACGCCCGGGCGCAGGCGGCGGCGGCCGGCGTCGAGCACGTCGTGCTGGCCGGCCACGAGGTCGACCTCGAGGCGTTCCGGAGGAACGCCCCCGACCGGTGCTTCCACTGCAAGGACACGCTGTACGGCGCCGCCCGCGCCGAGGCCGACCGTCGCGGCCTGCCGTGGGTCGTGGACGGGGCGAACGCCGACGACGTGGGCGACCACCGACCGGGGCTCGCGGCGCGCGACCGCCACCGCGTGCGATCGCCCCTGCTCGAGGCGGGGCTCACGAAGCCGTGGGTCCGCGCCGTCGCCCGCGCGATGGGGCTGCCGTGGTGGGACAAGCCCGCGGAGTCCTGCCTGTCGTCGCGGTTCCCGTACGGGACGGAGATCACGCACGAAGGGCTCGCGCGGGTCCGGGACGCGGAGGAGGTCGTGCGGTCCCTCGGGTTCCGCGTCGTCCGCGTCCGCGTGCACGACACCGTCGCGCGGATCGAGGTCCCGCCCGCGGACCTGCCCGCGCTCCTCGCGGACGGCCTGCGCGAGCGCGTCGTCGCCGGCCTCAAGGACCTCGGGTTCGTCTACGTCACGGTGGACGTCGAGGGCTTCCGGTCCGGGAGCATGAACGAGGCGCTCCGCCCTCCGCCGCACGACGCCGGCCGGCCGGCCTGACCCGCGTCCGACGGCCGAACCGAGCCCCGGCGGCCGGCGGACCCCCGCCGCCCCGGCCCCGCGGTCGCCGGCCGGGCCTCGCGTCCCCAGGGGGCGACCGGTCGCGGGGCGATCGCGCCGTTCCGGGCGGCGGCGCGCGCCGCGCGGGGCCGTCAGCGCTGGAAGATCGGGAGCGTCTCGTCCGGGATCGCGAGCGTCAGGATCGCGAACGCCGTCGGGAGCTCGTCCTCGAAGCGGAACCGGTCGTCCTCGTCGTGCCACGACCCGTCGATCCGCTGCTGGTCGAGCAGGGCGCGGTACACGAGGCTGTGCCACGGACCCCAGAACCGCTTGCTGTCCGGGTCGATCCGCCCGCGCGACACGCCTTCGTCCGACGGGTCGTCCCCGTCGTACTGCCACGCCGACCACGCGGCGTAGAAGTGCCCGTAGAAGGCCCACTCCGGCCGCACGAGGACGTCGTGCACGGACCGCTTGAGGAACCGGACGCCGCTCTCGATCCGGGCGTCGTCGCCGTCGCGGGTGTCCTTCGCGTACCGGCCGAGCAGCATGAACGACGACACCGCCGCGGCCGTCAGGGCGTACGTCGAGCGGTCCTGCTGGATCGAGTACTTGAACGACCCGTCGGGCTTCTGGCTCTGCCGGAGGTACCGCAGGCCGGCGGCGATGACCTCGCTGTTCACGCGGATCCCGGCGTCGTGGGCCGCGCGCAGCCCCTGCGCGACCGTCACCGTGACGCTGCCCTCGTGGTCCTGGCTCGGCGTGGCGTTGTAGCCCCAGCCGCCGGTGGGGGTCTGGCTGGCCTCGGCGCACTTGACGGCCCGGTCGAGGACGCGGCGGATCCGACCGGCGAGGTCCTCGTCGGCGGACGCGAGCGCCGACGCGAGCGCGAGCATCGCGTACCCGTGCCCGTGCATGCGCGAGTCGACGTCGCCGATCTGCGCGATGTAGCCGTCGGCCTGGCCCTTCCCGGGCTTCTCCACCAGCGTCACCAGCCACTCGACGCTCTTGCGGACGAGGTCGCCGTGCGGCCCGCGCGCGACGCCCGACCCTGCCGTGAGGAACGCCAGGGTCACGAGCGAGGTGATCGCGACGGGCGCCTTGTCGGTGCTGTACCGCCCCGACGCGCCGTTGCGGTTCGCGAGCCATGCGCACCCGCGACGGATCGCGTCGCGCCGTTCGGTGGTGAGCGACGCCTCCCGGGAGCTCGTGCGGTCCGAGGGGTCGCCCGCCGCCGCGGGCCGCAGCGGGGCGGCGATCGCGAGGAGCGCCAACGCGAGGCCCGCTCGCCGCCACCGCGCCGAGGGCGCGGGCCGGAGCGCGGGGGCGCGACGGTCGGAGGGAGGCGGGTGCATGGGTCGGGACGCCGCGCGCATCGTACCGCGGGCCGCGCCGCCCGTCGGGGCCGCCGCCCCGTGCGGGCGGCCTACTTGCGGTCGTGGGTCTGCTTCGCGAGCCACTTCCGGTAGCGCTCGATCGCGGCGCGGTACCGCGGGGGTACGTCGTCGGTCTTGCCGGTCACGATCGCGCGCCGGACGGTGGGGGGCAGCGACGTGAACCACGCCGGCGGGCCGCCGTCGGCCGGGTCGCCCTTCTCGTCCTCCGGCGGGGGCTGGTCGCCCTTCTTCGGGTCCTCGCCTTCCTTCTTCGCGCCGTCCTTCGGGTCCGGCTTGCCCGACGACGGGTCGTCGGGGTTCGAGAGGTCCTTGCCCGTCTGGCCGCTGCCGCTCGGGTCGCCCCCGCTCCCGCCGCCGCCGCCGTTGCCCTGCGTCGGGATCATCCGCACCAGCTCCTCGAGCTCGTTCGGGATCGCGCCGCCGGTGCCGGTCGTCGTGCGGATGAGCTCGTCGAGCGAGCGGCGGGCCTCTTCGCCCGACCCGCCCGGCCCGCCCCCCGGAGGCGGGGTGCCGCCCGGAGGCGGCGTGCCTCCGGGAGGCGGCGTGCCGCCGCCCATGCCCGGGTCGCCGCCGGCCTGCCCCGCGGGCGGCGGCGCCGGCGCGTCGGGGTCCTCCGGCGGGTCGATCTCGGCGCCGGCCGGCTTCTTGCCGCTCCCGAGCGACGCCTCGAGCAGCGCCTGCTGGTTCTCGCGCATCAGACGGATGATCTTCTCCATCTGCGCCTTGATCTTCGCCTGGACCGCGTCGGGGCTCTCCTCGCCCTCGCCGTCCTCCGCGCGCGCGGGCGACGCGAGGAACGGCAGCAGCACGATGCCCGCCGCGACGGCGAGCACACGGCGGAGGAACGGACGGTCGGGGATGCGCATGGGAGCCTCCGGTCACGAACCGCGGAACACGGACTTGAGCAGCGCCTCGAGGTCGTCGGCGAGCTTCTGCTGCTGGTGGTAGAGCCGCTCGAGGGTGCGGCGCTGGGCCTCGTCGACCTCACCCTTGCGCAGGCCCTGCTGGGAGCGCCACAGGGCCTCGACCTTCGCGTTGAGGTCCATCTGCAGCCGGCGCAGCAGCTTGATCTCGACCGACGGCGGCACCAGCACCGGCTTCGGGGGCGGCTGCTGCCCGCCCGGCGGCTCGCCCTGGCCCTGGTCGCCCGGCTTCTTCCGGCGGGCGATCTCGTCCTCGAACGCCTGGATCAGCTGCGTGATCTCGACGATCACCTCGGACGCGAGCTGCTGCACGTGGACCTCGTGCTGGTCGTCGCCGAGGAGTCGCGCGACCTCGCCCATGTCGATCGACAGGCCCTCGAGGGCGGTCCCGAACGTGATCGACCCTTCGTCGCGGACCGCCTTCGCGCGCTCGTCCACCTTGCCGCGGAGCTTCGACTGGTCGTCGGCGAGCGCGCGCAGCGTGCGGCGCTGGACGCGGGCCAGCGAGCCGCCGGCGGCCGCGTCGGAGATCGACTTCACCTGCCCGCGGATGCGCTCCTCCTCCGTGCGGAAGTCCTTCAGGTCCTGCACGAGCCGGTAGAGCATCTCCTCCTGGCGGAGCGACTCGTACCGGCGGCGCTCCCGCTCGAGCTCCTGCTTCGCCTGCTCGAGGTAGCGGCGGGCCTCCTCGGCGTTGTCGGACGCCGACGACGACGAGCCGGCGTCGAGGCTGCGCTCCGCGTCCTCCATCTTCTGCTGGGCGGACTGGGCCGACCGCTTGGCCTGCGCGTTGTCGGCCTTCGCCAGCAGGTCCTGGAGGTCCTTCATCTTCCGGCGGATCTCCTTCTGCTCGGCCTCGAGCTCCTTGAGCTGACGGCGCGTGTCGGCCTCGTCGCCGCTCTCCTCGCCGGCCTTCTCGAGCGCCTGCTGGGCCTGCTCCATCGACCCGCCCGCCTGCGCCTGCGAGCCCGCCGACTTGCTCCGCTGCCCGCTGCTCGCCTCGCTCGCCGCCTGCTCCATCTGCCGCGACGCCTGCGCGAGCGCCGCCTCGGCCTCGGCCGCGGCCTTCTTGGCCGCGTCGGACTGCGGCTCGAGGGCGGCGGCGGCCTTGCGCGCCTCCTCGGCCTTGTCGCGCAGGCGACGCTGGGCCTCGGCCAAGGCGCGGTCGCGTTCGGCGGCCTCCTCGCGCAGCCGCCGCGCCTGCGCCTCGAGCGCCCGCTTCGCGCGTTCGACGGCCTCGAGGGCCTCGCGCTGCGCGGCGGTCCCCGCGGCCCCGCGGTCGTTCTCGAGCGCGGCCTGGGCCTCCTTCATCCGCTCCGCGGCCTCGCGCAGGCTGCGCGCGGCCTCGCGGGCGGCCTCGGCCTGCGGAGCCGGCGTCGGGGGCGGCGTCTCGCCGCCGGCCATGCCCGCTTCGCCGCCGGCCATGCCGGCCTCGCCACCGGCCATGCCCGCTTCGCCACCGGCCATGCCCGCTTCGCCACCGGCCATGCCGGCTTCGCCACCGGCCATGCCGGCTTCGCCGCCGGCCATGCCGGCCTCGCCACCGGCCATGCCCGCTTCGCCACCGGCCATCCCGGCTTCGCCACCGGCCATGCCCGCTTCGCCGCCGGCCATGCCGGCGTCGCCGTCGGCCATCCCGGCTTCGCCACCGGCCATGCCGGCCTCGCCGCCCGCGCGTCCCGCGTCCGCGCCCGTCGGGTTCGTCCCCGCCTGGCGCTCCGCCGCCCGGGCCTGCCGCTCCAGCGACTCCGCGACGTTCTCGGCGCCGCGGCGGACGCGCTGCTGCTCTTGCGCGACCTCGGCGCGGACCGTCGCCTCGCTCCCGAGCCGCTCGGCCGCGCGCCGCAGCCGGTCCGCGGCCTCGGTCTGCGCGGCCGCCGCCTTCGCGGCGTCCTTCGCGCCGCCGGCGCCCGCGCCCATCGAACCCTCGGCGCGGGCCATCGCCTCGGCCGCGGCGCGCACCTCGGCGGCCGCCGCCTTCACGTCGTCGAGGCCCGGCGCCTCGGCGCGACCCGACGGGCCCGCCGCCGGCGATCCGCCGTCCGCCATGGCCGCGCCGTCCGAACCCATCGCGGCCCCGTCGGCGCCCATCGCGGCCCCGTCGGCCCCCGACGGCGACCCGTCGCCCATCGCGGCGTCGCCGGGACGCGACGCGCCCTCCGACATCGCGCGCTCGAGGGCGTCGAGGCGCTTCGCGAGCGCGTCGGCCTCGGCGCGGCGCTGCGCCTCGTCCGTCGCCGGGCCCGCCGGCGTGCCGGGCGCCGGCCGGGCGCTCCCGGTCGCGCCGCGCGCCGCGGCCGCCGCGCGCGCCAGGGCCTTCGCCGCGGTCCCGAGCGCGGACCGCGCGCGCTCGGAGGCGGCGCCGGACGCGAGGTCGTCGTTCCGCTCCGCGGCCGCCGAGGCTTCCCCGAGCGCCGCCGTGGCGCGGTCGAGCGCCTTCGAGGCCTCCGCGGTCGCGGCCGCGTCGGCGCCGGGCCGTTGGCCGAGCCGCTCGACCGCGTTCCGCAGGCTCGCGGCGCGCGCCGCGAGGTCCTGCAGGTCGCGCGCGTCGTCCGCGCGGCCGGACCGCGCCGCGGCCGCGGCATCACGCACCGCCTGCGCGGCCTTCGTGGTCGCGTCCTTCGCGCCGGCCCCGCCGCGGGCCGCCGAGGCGAGCGACGACAGGGCGCGCCGCAGCGCCTCCGCGCTCGGGGCGCGGCTCGACGCCTCGCCGCCGTCCTTGCCCGGCGCGTCGCCGCCGCCCATGGCCGCGGCCTCGCTGCCGTCCATGCCGGGCGCGTCGCCGCCGCCCATGGCCGCGGCCTCGCCGCCGTCCATGTCGGGCGCGTCGCCGCCGCCCATCGCCGCGGCCTCGCCGCCGTCCATGCCGGGCGCGTCGCCGCCGCCCATGGCCGCGGCCTCGCCGCCGTCCATGCCGGGCGCGTCACCGCCGCCCATGGCCGCGGCCTCGCCGCCGTCCATGCCGGGCGCGTCGCCACCGCCCATGGCCGGGGCCTCGCCGCCGTCCATGCCGGGCGCGTCGCCACCGCCCATGGCCGGGGCCTCGCCGCCGTCCATGCCGGGCGTTGCGCCGCCGTCCGCGCCGGCACGCTTCGCGTCCGCGTCCGGGCGCGGCGGCGTCTGCCCCGCGCGCGCGAGCCGCCCGGCGAGGGCCTCCGCCGCCTTCGCGGCCTCCTCGGCCGCCGCCGTGTCCGCGGGCTTCGCCCCCGCCGCCGACGCGCGCTCCGCGGCCGTCGCGACGGCCTCCGCGTCCGGCGCCGACGTCCGGGCCTCGGTCGCCGACGTCCCGCGCGCCGCTTCCTTGGCGAGGTCCGCGACCCGCTCGAGGGCCTCCTCGATCGACGCCGCCGTCGCGCCGCGAGCCGCCGCCTCGCGCTCGCGGCGGGCCAGGTCCTCGGCCGCCCGTGCCGCCTCGTCCGTCGCGCCCTGCGTCGCCGCGGCCTTGCGCTCCTCCGCGGCCTTCGCGCGCGCGAGCACGTCCGCCTGCGCCTGCCGGATCGCGTCCACGCTGGCGATCGCGCGCTCCACGGCGCGCTGCGCGTCGTCCTCGGTGGTGCGGCGCAGCGCCTCCTGCTCGTCGCGGAGGGCCTTCACCTCCTGCGCGAGCTCCGCGGCGCGGCGGGCCGCGTCCGTGCGGGCGGCCGCGCGCGCCTCGTCGATCTTCGAGCGGAGCGCGGCCTCCTCGCGGGCGAGCGCGTCGGCCTGCGTGGCCGCGGCGCGGACCGCCTCGAGGCGCTCCTCGATCTTCCGGCGGCTCTGGTCGCGCGAGCGGTCCTCGAGGATCGCCTGCAGCTCGCGCAGGCCGCGGAGGACCGCCTCCGACTTCGTCCGCGCCTCGCCCGGCAGCGACTTCTCGAGCGCGCTCGCGACGTCGGCCGCGATGCCGGCAAGGTTGCCCGTCCGCACCGCGTCCACGCCCGCGCGCAGGATGTCCGCCTCGTGGCGGTAGTTCATCGCCGCCATCTCGTCCGCGAGCGACGACATCTTGCCGACGAGGTCGTCGATGCGTTCCTTGACCGCGCGCTGGCTGTCCGCGAGGCTCGACGTGTCGGCCTTCGGCGGGGGCGGCGCGTCCTCGGCGCGGGCGGGGACGGCGACGGCGAGCCACGCGAGCGGGAGGAGGCGGCGGGCCCGGCGGAGGAGCGTCGCGCGACGGGGGGCGTTCGGGGGGATCGGGGTCATGGGAGGCTCCCAGGCGCGGTGCGGTCGGGGCGGCGTCATCGTCCGCCCGGGGCGGACCCGGCGCGGCCGCCGCCGGTGTCGAGCGTCTTGAGGTCGTGGTCGATCCGCTCCTGCTCCTCGAGCAGGCGCCGGACGAACAGGGTCAGCTCCGCGAGCGACTGCCACTCCGCCATGGCCGTGACGGTCGCGTCGAGCGACGCGCGCCACGCGCTCACCGCCGCGCGCAGCGCCGGCAGCTCGGCCGCGCCGCCGTCGCGGGCGACCCGCGTCGCGACCTCGAGGGCCGCCGGGCCGCGGTCGGCCGCCGCTTCCACGACGCGCTCGACGACCGTGATGACCTTCTCGAGCACGCCGGAGTCGAACAGCGTGCGGTCCCGGCGCGCCGCGACGAGCTCGCGGAACGCGGCCCACGGGAACACGTCGTCCGCGTCGTCGGCCGGCTCGCCGCCGGCCGGCGCGGCGGCGCCGCGGTCCTCCGCGGCGCGCGTGAACGTCGCGCGGTGCCGGCGGTCGAGGAGCGCCAGGATCGTCGCGGTCGGCGCCTCGGCGCCGAGGCGGCCGTACGCGTAGGAGGTGAAGATCGACGTCACGGCGCGGCCCGCGCGGTCGAGGTCGCCGCGGGCCTTCCCCACGCGGAACTGCACGTCGCGCAGCACGCTGCGGTCGGCCTCCGAGAGCGTGCCCTGCGCCGCGAGGTCGCCGAGCATCGCGTCGAGCTTCGCCACCTCCTCGCGGACGGCCTCCACGTCGGCCTTGGCGCGCGAGCGCTGCGTCGCGAGCCCGCGCTCGACCTCGTCGGGCTGGAGCACGTCCACCGCGACCCACGGCCCGGCGGCCTCCTGGCCCTTGGCGTCCGTGGCCACGGCCCGCACCTGGACGCGGGTCGGGAGCTGCAGCTTCGAGCCCGGGGGAAGGACGTCCGGCAGCTCGAGCGGGTGGTACGAGAGGATCGACGTCGCGCCGTACGCGCGGTCGTTCGCGCCGTCCGGCGCCGCGGCGGTGCGCGCCGACAGCGGCACGACGGTCGGCGTCTCCGACGCGCCGAGGAGGACCTCGAGGCGGATCGACGAGATCCCGTGGTCGTCCCGCGTGTCGAGGAACAGCGGCAGGCGCCCCTTCGCCGTCGTCGCGAGGCCGCCGCCGCGCGGGAAGATCCAGTCCGGGCGCGGCGGCGTGTCGGGGTCCACCGTGACGTCGTACGTGTCCGCCGCCGGGTCGTTCTCGCGGCCGTCGGTCGTGACGATCCGCAGCCGGTAGCGCGTGCTCGTCTCCGCGTCGAACCCGAAGCGGAACGTGTCGCCCTCGCGCACGACGGGGGCCGCCACGTCGCCGACGAACGCCTCCGCGCGCGCCACGCCGCCGGTCGTGCCGGCCACGGCGTCCGACGAGAACGCGACCGACACCTTCGTGCCCGCGGGGGCCTGCAGCGTCCCGCCCTCGACGCGCCGCGGCGGCAGGCCGAGGTAGGCCGGGAAGACGAGGTCGGCCCGCAGCGCCGTCACGCGCGGCGGCACGCGGACGACGACGCGGTAGGTCGGCAGCCCGTCGTCGTCGTCGCCGCCGCGCAGCGAGAACTCGAAGTCGCTCCGCACGTCGCGGAACTCGTGCTCGAACAGCCCCTCGCGGTCCGCCACGGGGCGCATCCGGTGCGCGAGCGGCCGCTCGTCCGTCCCGCCCGAGGCCACGCGGTCCACGATCTCGACCTCGGCCGGGACGCGGCCCTGCGCGCGCGCGAGCCCGACCAGCGACTGGCCCAGGGCCGCGACGTAGGGCGTCCCCGGGTCCACCACGCGCTCGGCGCCCGCGGCGTCCACGGCGACGGCGACGATCGTCGTGCGCCGCGGCCACGGCACGTCCTCGAGCGCGAGCGCGCGGCGCGCCCACAGGCCCGCGTCGGACGCGAACGCGAGGAACACCACGGCGGCCGCGGCGGCCCCGCCGAGGCCCGCGAGGAGCGCCCGCCGCGCGGATCGCGCGGACGCGACCGTGGCGAACTCGAGCCGGTCCGCCTCCGCGGCGGCCTGGTCCACGACGCGGGCCATCATCGCGGGGCTCTCGCCGCGCGTCGGCGCCGCGATCTCGCGGTCGAAGTCGAGCGCGGCCGCCAGCCGGTCCTCGAGGCCGCGGAACCGCGCCTCGACGCTCAACGCGAGCGCGTCGTCGGGCAGCGGGATCCGCAGCGGCGACAGCAGGTGGCGCGCGGCGACCCAGCAGAGCACGCCGGGCACGCCCGCGACGGCGAACGCGCACGCGCCCGCGAGCGAGCTCCCGTGGCGCGCCGTGATCGCGAGCAGCGACCCCGCCACGCCGAGGAGCCCGAGCCACGGCGCCACCGAAAGGTCCGCGGGGCGGTCGAGCAGCCCGAGCCGGACGAAGCGCCGGACCCCGAGCGGCAGGTCGAGGAAGACGTCGGCGAGGAACCACGCGACGAGGCACCCGGCGGTCCACGCGAGCAGGCGCCCGACGCCCGCGGTCGCGAAGATCCGTCGCACGCGCGCGCGCAGGTGCGCGAGGCGCTCGACGATCCGGGCGAGGGCGGGACTCCGGGGGGGCATCGACGTCGTCATGGGTCAGCGCACCGTGAGGAGGGCCTCCGGCGAACGCGGCGGTTCCACCGCGTCGGCGGGGCGATAGACGGCCCGCAGACGGTACGCCCCCGGCGAGGCGAAGGTGCGCTCGAACTGCACCCGGACGACCGCCTCGCCCCGGGGGGGGATCACGGTCGGCGTCCGGGGGGGAAGTCGCATCGCGTCGGTCACCCGGATCGGGACCCGCACGCCGTCCGACCCGGTGACCTCGACCCAGACGGGGCCCCCGGCCCCCGAGGCCGGGAGCGGCAGCCAGGCGTCCGTGGGATTGCGGAGGGTCACACGACATACGACGGGCTCGCCGGCCCTCGGGTTCGGCGTCTCGACGTCCAGGTGGAGCACCGGCCGCGCGTCCACCGACCAGTCCTCGCCCGTCGGCACCCCGCCGACGAGGGCGAGCCCGCGACCGGCCCCGAGGCGCCGCGAGGGGCCCTGCGCCCCGCCGACGCGGACCTCGCCCTCCTCGACGGTCACGAGCACCCGTCCCGACCCGGACGGCGAGCCCGGCGCCGCGGCGGGCTCCGCCGGCGCGACGTCCACGACGAACCGCGTCCCGACGTCCACGATCTCGACGTCCGCCGCCACGACCGTGAACGGCCGCGACGGGTCGTGCCGCACGTCGTACCGCACGCGCCCGGCAGCCTGCACCGCGCGCGCGCCCGACGCGACGACGACGCGGGCCCCGGCCTCGAGGGCCAGCGTCGCGCCGGCGGCGAGGTCGAGCGTCGCGGCCTCGCGGGCCTCGAGGTCGTCCCAGGGCGCCACGACGCCGTCCCACGGGACCGCGCCCGCGCCCGCGCGCCGCAGGACGAACGCCTCCGGCGCCGCCGCGCGCCCGAGCCCGACGACGACCGCGGCCGGCCCGCCGGACCCGCCGCGGTCCGCCGCGAACCACGCGCCGGCGCCGATCGCGACGCACAACCCCGCCGCGACCGCCAGCACGAGCCGCCGTCGCGCGCGCCGCGTCGCGTCAAGGCGGACGGCCTCCCAGACGCGCGCCACCGGCGGCGGCGGGGGCGCGGCCGGCGCGGCGTCGAGGGCGCGGGCGATCGGGTCGCGGGGCGCGTTCACGGCGCCCCCTCGCCGGGGTCGAAGGCCGAGAGCCGGCGCCGCAGCTCGGCCTCCGCGGCCGACAGCCGGCTCTTCACCGTGCCGACGGGGATCCCGAGCAGGACCGCCGCGTCGTCGTGGGCGCGGCCGAGCATCCGCACGAGGACGAACGCCTCCCGCAGCGGCGCCGACAGCCGCGCGACCGCGTCGCGCAGCGCGTCGGCCCACCCGGCGTCGCCGCGCGCGTCGGGCCGGGCCTCGCGGTCCCCGGCCCGGTTCGCGTCCCGGACCTCGTTCCCGAGGGCGCCCTCGCCCGACGCGCGCACCGGACGCCGCCGGCGCCGGCGGGCCGCGTCGTAGGCCTCGTGCCGCGCGATCCGGAACAACCAGGGCTCGAAGGGCGCGTCCGGCCGGAACCGCCGCGCGCTGCGCCACACGCCGACGAACGTCTCCTGGGTCGCGTCCTCGGCGGCCTCGCGGTCGGACAGCAGGTGGTGGACGAAGGCCATGATCCGTGGGGCGTACCGGGCGTAGAGGGTCTCGAAAGCCCCCCGGTCGCCGGCGGCGATCCGGACGACGAGTGCGGCGTCCTCGGGGTGCGGGGGGATCACCCGCTCCTTCTACCTCCCGCGGGTCGTGGCGGTTCGGACGTTGTCGCGTCCGCCCGGCGGGCCCGCCCGCGGACGAGGGTGGGGGACGCGAGGCCCGCGCGGGGGAGGGGGGCGTGGGACGCCGGCGCCGCGGGAGAAGGCGGCGGCGGGCCGCGCGACGGTCGTCGGTCGTCCTGGCCCCCGCGGTCCCGAAATCCGCGGTCCCTGTGCCCGTGGTCGCGACACCCGTGGTCGCGACACCCGTGGTCACGACACCCGCAGTCCCGGCGCCCGCCGTCCCGGCGTCAGTTCTGGTGGATCGGCAGGTAGTCGAGCGGCATCGCGAGGATCAGCAGGGCGACGGCGGTCGCGTACGTGTGCGTGTCGCCGACGTTGCTCTCCCAGTGGGAGACCTCGCTCCGCGCGCCGCGGCCCGGCGTGCGGACCTCGAGCGCGAGGAGGTCTCGGCGGACGCGGTCGTACCACCGCTCCCAGCGCGTGGGCTCGAGGCGGCCCCAGGTGTACATCGCCTGCGCCGCGTAATAGTTGCCGTAGTAGAAGAAATAGTGGCGCCGGTACTGGCGGGCGACGCCGTCGTAGGCCCGCTCCATGTACTCGATCGAGCGCTCGACCGACGGCATCCCCGAGAGCTCGAGGCCGCGGTTGGCGACGTAGCGGCGCAGGCCCACGTCGTCGTAGATGCCGGCCTGGAAGAGCGACGTGAGGCCCGCCGCCGTGAGCGGGAACGACGAGCGGTTCCACCGCGTGGACGCGGGCTGGTACCAGAAGCCGCCGACCTCGTCCTCGGACGCGGGCGACGACGACGTGATGGCGCTCTGCAGCACGTAGCCGAGCGCGCGGTCGATCGTCGCCTGCTTCACGCGCAGGCCGACGTTCATCGCGGCGCGCAGCGCGACCAGCTGGCAGACGGTGACCGACATGTCGGAGTCCACGCCGAAGGGGGCGTAGCGCCAGCCGCCGGTCTCGTTCTGGCACTTCACCGTCAGCTCGACCGCGTCCTCGAGCTTGCGGCGCAGGTGCTTGCTGCGGCTCATGCCGTACACCTCGGCGAGCGCGAGGGTCGCGAACGCGTGGCTGTACATCCGCGTCTGGTCGGCCTGGATGAAGCCGTCGTGCTGCACGCGCGACAGGAGGAAGTCCACCGCGCGGTCCACGGCGCCGCCGTACGGGCCGCGGCCCGGCGCATGGCCGGACGCGAGGAACGCGAGGATCGCCAGCGCGGTGATCCCGACGTGGTGGACGTTCTTGCCGCCCGGGGCGACCACGTACTCCTCGTTGACCTTCTGGCCGGCGTCCGAGGTCCACGACCCGTCCTCGTTCTGGGTCTCGGCGAGGAAGCGCAGCCCGCGGTCGAGGGCGTCCTGCGTCGCGCGGTCGACGAGCCGCGGGCGGCCCGGGTCGTCGGCGACGGACCCCCGCGGCGCGAGCAGGAGCACCGCCGCGACGAGCGACAGGAGGGGGAGGAGGACGGCCGGCCGCACGGCGGGATGCTACCACGGTGGGCCGGGCCCTCCGGGGGCGTCGAACCGTCCCCGCCCCGGTCCCGCGCCGCGTCAGCGGTAGACCGAGAAGCGGCGCAGGCCGGCCACGACCAGCGTGCCGTCCACGATCTCCGCGGACGGGAGCCAGCTGCCGAGCCCCGGCGCCGAGATCAGCACCGTCGTGCCGTCGGCGGGGTCCACGACCACGATCTGGTACTCGAGCCCGGACGCCTGCACGCCGCCGCGGGTCGGCTGCGGCGTCATCACCGCGACGAGGGTCCGACCGTCGGAGAGGAGCGCCGCCTGCGAGATGAGGCGGAACGACTCGGACGACCGCCACGCGGTCTTGCCGGTGCGACGGTCGAACGCGGTCAGCACCGCGCGGTTCCCGGGGCCGGGGTCGCGCGCGAGCACGACCACGCGGTCGCCGAGGAGGGCCACCGCGCGCGACGAGGCCGGCTGCGCGCCGCCCGTCACCGACGTCTCGACCTCGAGCGCGCCCGTCGCCACGTCGTACGACCGCATCGCGCCCGTGGCGTCGAGCAGCACGAGGCGGCCGGGCCCCTCGAGGAGCTGTCGCGTGACGAAGTCGGCGCGGCGGCCCACGGGCCGCGGGATCGGCGTCATCCAGCGCAGGGCGCCGGTCGCGAGGTCGGCCGCCTCGAGCCGCAGCACGTCGCCGTCGCGCACGACGCCGACGAGCAGCCGTCCGTCGACCACGCGCGGCGATCCCTCGGTGAGCGCGTCGAAGCCCCGCGGGAGCTCGTAGACGCGGTCGCCGGTCAGCGGCGCGTAGAGCGTCGCCGTCACGGCGGGCACGGCGCCGGCGCGGTTGCGCACGACCACGAGCCCCTCGTCGGCGGCGCGGAGCACGCCGGCCGCCTCGCCGTCGAGGTCGCGCCGGTACGCCACGGCGCCCGAGATCGGGTCGAGGGCCACGAGGGACGTGCGGGCCGCGACGGCGACCTGCTGCAGCAGCGCCACCACCTGCCCGAGGCTGATGCCGAGGTCGAGCACCGAGCCGGGCAGCTCGCGCCGCCACCGCTCGACGCCCGTCGCGGGCTCGAGGCCCACCGCGGTGTCGCCGGCCGCGACGACGAGCGTGTCGCCCGCGACGGCCGCGTGGGCCGCGCCCGGGACCGACAGCCGCCACGTCGCGCGCGACGTCGCCGGGTCGATCGCGATCACGAGGTCCTCGGACTGCACGAGCGCCGGCACGTCGGCCTCGGCGGCCGCGCGGCCCTCGACCTCGACGCACCGCGAGCCGATGCCCTGGCCGTCCACCGCCTCGGTCATCCGCTCCTCGGGGCGCAGGGCGAGCGCCGGTCCGGGCGGGCGCGGCGTCGGCGCGCCGAGGCGCACGCGCTCGGCGGCCGCGTAGGCCCGGCCCGTCGTCGTGCCGCCGTCCCACGCGAACGTCGCGTCGGCGAAGCGGCGCTCGAGGCGCGTGAGCGCCGCCCGCGCCTGGCCGCGTTTGCCCGCCTGCGCGAGGGCGCGCACGAGCAGGGCCGTGGCCCGCGCGGCCTCGTCGTGGTCCGGGTAGGCGGAGAGGAAGCGGCCGAGGGTCTCCGCGGCGTCGGCGGCGCGGCCCGCGGCGATCTCGCGCGAGGCCAGGCCGAGGAGCGCGGCGGGCACGGCGCGCGCGTTCGGGTACTCGCGCAGGATCGCCTCGAACGGCGCCGGGTCGTCCCCGCGCGCGGCCTCCTCGAGCCGGCGCGCCGCCTCGGCCTCGTGCCGCAGGTACGCGCCGGGGCCCGTCTGGGCCAGGATCGTGGCGATCCAGCGCTCCGCGCGGTCCGGCGCCGGGTCGCCGCGGAAGCGGGCCTCGCGGTCCTCGCGCAGGACGTCCTGGAGCACGTCCACCGCGTCGGCGACGCGCGCCGCGGCGCGGTGGAGGTCCGCCAGCCGGAAGCGCGCCGCCGCGCGCGCCGGGACGGGCCCCTCGCGCGGGTCGAACACGGCCCGCTCGTCGCCGGCCTCGGCGACGAGCGCCACGAGGTTGCGGACGCGCGCGGCCTCGACGCCGGTCTCCGCGAACACGCGGTCGAGCCGCAGGCGGAGGGCGACGCGCTCCGCCGCGGTGCGAGCGCGGCCGAGCGCGGCCTCGTAGGCCGCGCGGGCGTCCGCGGTCCGCTTCGCCGCGAGCGCCGCGTCGCCGCGCTCGCGGTCGACGAGGAGGAGCCCCTCGCGCGCGCGCTCGAGGGCCGCCGCGTCGCCCGCGGCCTCGGCGAGCCGGCGCGCGTCCTCGTAGGCGCTCTCGGCCTTCACGTCGCGGCCGACGAGCCGCCACAGGTCGGCGGTCTCGAGGGCCGGGCCCGGGTCGGCGGGGGCCGCCGCGCGGCGGGTCGCGATCTCCTTCTCGATGTCGTCCGGGGCGAAGAACGCCTGCACGGGCGACGCGAGGCCCGTCCCCTCGTCGGTCAGCGTCTGGCCGGCCGAGACGACGAGCACGAGGGGCGTGAGGAGCACGTTGCCGGGCATCGCGCCCTCGGGCCACGGCATGGGGCTCGGGGCGACGAGGCGCCCCTCGCCCGCGAGGGAGAACGCGTCGAGCCCCTCGGTGGTCGGGACGTACACGCGGGTGCCCGAGATCGCGCCGCGCCCGCGCACGCGCGCGCCGGACGAGAACCGGTTGCCCCAGACGGGGTTGCCCGTCGCGAGGTCGACCGCGCGCAGGGTCGCGCCCGTCACGACGGCGAGGCCCGCGGCGCCGCCGGGCGCGACGCCGAGGAAGTGGTCCACGTAGGGCCGGCCGTCCTGCTCCGCGGCCCAGCGCCAGGCGAGGCGGCCGTCGCGGCGGTCGAAGCAGAGCAGGTGCTCGGACTCGGCGGGCGCCACGAGGACGAGGTCGCCGCGCACGACGGTGGGGGACGGCCCCCAGCGCGAGAGCCGGATGGGCGTCTCGTACCAGAGGTCCACGCGCTCGATGGGGAGCGTGTCGTACGACGACATCCAGCGGACGCGGCCGTCGCGCAGGTCGGCCGCGACGAACACGCCGAGGCCCGTGGGGGCGTAGACGGTGCCGTCCGCGATCGCCGGCGTGCCGGCCCACATCTCCTTCACCGGCTCGCCGAAGAGGTTGAGCTCCTGCTGGCTCGTGACGACGGTGCGCTGCCACACGAGGCGGCCCGTGCGCGCGTCGAGGGCGACGAGACGCGCCTCCCAGCGCTTGAGGAACCGCACGCCCGTGAAGACGACGAGCCCTTCCGCCGTGACGGGGCCGCCGCCGACGCTCACGTCCTCGAGGGCCCGCGCGTCGGCGGGGTGCTGGCCCATGCTCCAGCGCAGCGCGCCGGTCGCCGCGTCGAGCGCCACGAGGACGCGTCGGGGCCGGTAGGTCGTGATGTCGATCATGTGGAGCCGCCGCGGCGTGTAGCCGCGGTCCTCCACCTCGACGGTCGCGTACACGACGCCGTCCGCGGCGCACGGCGCGTAGGCGACGTCGACGTTGGTGCGGCCGTCGAGCTTGCCCTCGTCCGGGCGGACCACGGCGAGGTGGCGCGCGGGGCGCTCCGCGTCGGGGAACCGCCACGCGAGGCGGCCGGAGAGCAGGTCGCGGGCCTCGACGGTGAAGCCGTCCGAGACGACGAGCGTGCGCCCCACCGCGCAGGGCACGTACGGCGTCGCGAGCAGGCGGCGCTGCTGCAGCTCCGCGCTGTCGCGGCTGCCGAAGTCCGGGCCGAAGCGGCCGACCGCGGGCGGCTCGTCGTTGCGGCGGTCGCGCGGCGGCTGGCCCTCCGCCCAGCGCAGCGGCCGCAGGACGTGGTCCCACGGGGTGACGCCGTCGTGGGCCGGCGTGACGCCCCACGTCGGGACGTCGGTCACGGGGCCCCGCGGCGGGACGGCCGCGCGCGCGGCCGCGAGCCGCGTCGCGAGCGGGGGCCCGTCCGACGGGAACGGGCGGTCGGCGACGGCGGGCGGCAGCGCGAGGGACGCCAGGGCGAGGCCGTCGCGGGCGGCGACGAGCGCGTCGATCCGCCGCACCCAGAGGCCGACGTCGTCCGGCGCGAACCGGAGGCCCTGGCGCGCCGCGGCCGCCGCGTCCTCGGGCCGGCCGGCCTCGGCGGCCGACTCCGCGAGCCGCCGCGCGGCGGTCAGGCCCACGGACGTGCCCGCGTACCGCAGGGCCAGCTCGCGGAGCGCCCGCTCGTCGCGCCGCTCGACCGCCCGCGCGAGGAGCGTCGTGCCGGCGGGGACGACGGTGTCCGCGTAGACCGTGCGCGTCGCGGGCGGCAGGCCCTCGAGCTCGCGGAGCGCCGCCTCGGGCGCGGAGACGTAGCGCACCTGCACGTCGCGGCCCGGCGGCGGCACCGTCGACGGCAGGGCGACGAGGTCCTCGCGGAGCTCGTCGAGCAGGCGCTGGAGCTCGTTCGCGCCGCGGGCCGGGTCGCCGGCGGCGAACGCGGCGCGGGCGTCCTCGAGGGTCAGGCGCGCGGCCGTCGTGTCGCGGACGCTGTAGGGGGCCGACGTGAGCGGCTCGTCCGCCGCGGCCGGGAGGGCGAGGCCGAACGCGAGCGCCAGGAGGAGGAGCCGGGGCCGTCGCACGGGGTCAGCGTACCCGAGCCCCCGCGGTCGCGCCCGCGTCGGGCCCGGTCAGCCGCGGCGCCGGAGCCGCGCCGCGACAGCGCGGCCGCCGCCGCGCCCGCGTCGGTGCCCGGGTGCGCGGCGGCCACGCGATCGAGCGCCGCGACGCCGGCCCCGCGGCCGTCCGCCGCGAGGACGCCGCGCGCCGCCTCGAGGTCGCGCCCGGCGGCGATCTCCCGCGCCCGGCCCGGGTCCGCGAGGAGCTCCGCGACGCGCCGGGCCGCCCGCGGGCCGACGCCGCGGTCGCCGAACCCGCGCGCCAGCCGGTCGAGCGCCCGCCAGGCCTCGTACGGGTCGCCGCGCGCGAGGTCCGCCTCGGCGGCGGCGAGTTGGCCGGCGGCGGCCCGGTCGATCCACCGCAGCATGGCGGCGGCCGCCGCCGCGGTGGTCGCGTCGCAGGCGCCCGGCGCGCTGCAGACGCCGAACCCCGCCGCGGCCTCGCCCCAGCGGTCCGCGCGCAGGGCCACGAGCAGCGGCTGGAACGTGGCGGGCACGTCGGGCCACGGCGGCGTCGCCGAGAGCCGTCGGTCGAGCTCGTCGGCCGTGATCGCGGCCGGCGCGCCGGTCCAGACGATCCGGCCGTCGGGCGCGACGAGGAACGCGCTCGGGAACCCGGACACCTCGTAGTCGCGCAGCACCTCCGTGTCGACGAGCGCCACCGGGAACTCGACGCCGAGGTCGCGGACGAACGCCTCCACCGCCGCGCGCGGGTCGCGGCTCGCGCCGACGACGCGCAGGCCCCGCGCGAACCCGTCCCGCTCGAGCGCGTTGAGCGCCGGGACGCTCGCGCGGCAGTGCGGGCAGTCGGGCTTGAAGAAGACGAGCAGCACGAGGCGGCCCCGCAGGCCGTCCATCGACAGCGGCGCCGGGGCGAGGAGCGTCGCCGTCGCGCGCAGGTCGGGGGCGCGGCGGCCGGGCTCGCGCTCGGCGCGGGCCGCGGCGGGCGCGAGGACCGCCACGAGGAGGGCGGCGAGCAGCGCGGTCGGGCGGCGGGCGGCGCGGGTCATGGGGGGGCTCCGAGGGGGACGGACGTCACCAGAACAGCCACGACGGCCGGAACAGGAGGAGCAGCCCGAGCGCCGCGACGACCACGCCCGACACCAGCTTCAGCCAGCGGCCGCCGCGCTCCTGCAGGCGGCGCTTGCTGAGCGTGACGATGGCGACGGCGAGCATGATCGCGTCGTCGAGCATGTAGAAGACCTGGTACAGCGCGAGGTAGGCGTAGTGCTGCCAGCGCTCGAGGTCGTAGGCCACGAGCACGCTCGTGTAGACGGCGGGCAGGCCGGCGGTGCAGAGCAGCTCGACGGTGTTGACGAGGAACGCGAGGACCACGACGCCGGCCATCGCGCCGCCGAGCCGGTTGGCGCGCAGGATCGCGGTCACGCGGGCGTACAGCCCGGCCTTGCGGCCCTCCGGGATGCTCAGGGTGAGCCCCCGGTGGAACGCGAAGAAGTCCTTCACGTGCACCGCCGCGACGAAGCACGCGACCGCGCCGAGCACGACCTGCACCAGGCGGGCCTGCCCGACCAGGTCGAAGAACGTGAGCCACGCGGCCATGAACGCGAAGTAGCAGACGCCGCTCGCGACGACGAACGTGCCGGCGATCGCGAACATCTTGGCCCGGCTGCGCAGGTTGACGAGCAGCGAGAGCAGGAACAGCAGCACCCACATCGCGCACGGGTTGAAGCCGTCCACGAGCCCGAGCGCGACGGTGAACAGCGGCAGGCCGACGTCGCGCGCGCTGACCGCGCCGACGATCGGGAGGTCGACGGTCTCGTCCGCGGCGGAGGCCGGCGCCGCGGTCGCGCACGGCGCCTCCGGGGCCGCGGCGCCGGGGACCGGCGCGGCGGGCTCCTCGTCGAGGTCGACGGGGCAGCGATCGCCGTCCGCCGCGCCGGCCGCGGGCGCGGCGCGGGGCGGCGCGTCGAGCAACGCGGCGACCCGCGCCGGCGAGGTCCCGTCGCGCCACCCGACGACGAGCGTGCCGCGCACGAGCAGGGCGGGGGTCGCGGCCGCGGCGACGCCGGCGCGCGCCGCGACCGCCTTCAGGCGCGCGAGCGCGCCGCGGTGCCGCGACACGTCGTGGACGACGACGGTGAGGGCGGGCCGACGGCCGCGCTCCGCGTCGAGCCACGCGCGGGCGGCCTCGCAGTGCCGGCAGCCGGGCTGCACGAACGCCTCGACGTCGACGTCGTCGCGGGGCGTGCCCGGGTCGGGCAGCGGCCGGTCGAGCGCGAGGGCGAGCGCGGCGAGCAGCAGCGCGAACCCGGCCGCCCACCACGCGTACGTCCGCAGGAACCGGCTCGGAGCCACCGGCTCGGGCGGTCGGACGGCGGGGCGCGCGTCCTCCATGCCTCCATCGTAGGTCCGCGCGGCGCGGTCGGTCGGGAATCCCGCGTCCCGTCGCGGACCGGTGCGGGCCGCGCCGCGACGCCGCGCGACGCGCGGCGGGCCTCGCGGTCCCGTGCCCCCGACCGCGTCTCCGCCGGCGCGCGCGGCGCCGTCAGATCATCTGGAAGCGCTTCCGCAGGATCCACTCGAGCGCGAGGATCGCGGTCGCGAGGACGAGCGGCCAGACGTTGTCCCAGAGCGGCTCGTCGCGGCGCGAGAGCTGGCGCGGCGTCGTGCGGCTCTCGAGGCCGTCGAGGAGCGTGCGCAGCTGCCACGGCGACCACACGAGCACGCGCTCCGCGGGCCCGGGCGGGTTCGTCGCGCGGGCGAGCGTCGCGAGCAGGTCGTGGTCGGGCACCTTGTCCTGCGCCTCCTTCGTCGCGAAGCGCGCGACGAAGCGCTGCTCGGCGCGCGCGTCGCCGTCGCGCTCGCCCGGGTCGACGTAGGCGAGGTAGGTGCCGCCCGCGGGGAGGCGCAGCGTCGTGCGGTAGAGGCCCTCGGTGCCGTCGGGGTCCTTCCGCGGCGCGTCCGCGTCGGTCAGCATGGGCTTGCCGTCGGGGCCCTCGACCTGCAGGCCCTTCAGGGTGTCGGTGCGCACGGGCCGGAAGTCGCGGTCGAACGCCCAGACCTTCACGACCGCGGTCTCGCCGACGAAGTACGACTCCTTGTCGGTCTCGATCTTGTAGCGGGCGTTGCCGCCGCGGAGCCGGTACGTCGCGAGCCAGCGGATCGTCTCGTCCCAGAACGGGCCGTAGAACGTGTCGCCGACCGCCATGCGGATGCGGGAGATCTGGTCGATGGCGCTGAAGAAGACGCGGCCCTTGCCGTAGCCCATGCCCGAGAAGACGACGTAGGGCTCGCCGCGGTCGTCGACGAAGTCCGGGCCCGGGGCGTTCCAGACGCGGGCGAGCGCGAACGCGCCGGGCTTGAGGCCGCCGTGGGCGCGGTAGAGCCAGTACCACTCCCAGCCGTCGCGCTCGCGCCACGTCCGGTCCACGCGCTCGGGGTCGGTCTGGAGCACGGAGAGGATCGGGTGCTCGCGACCGACCTCGGTCGGGGCGATGCGGAACGGGGTCGTCTTCGGCTTGAGGTCGTCGCTGCGGTCCGACGCGCGGACGACGACCGGGAGGAGGTCCTGCAGCGGGGTGTCGAGGTAGGCCGTCGGGTTGGCGGTCTCGCCGGCGACGAAGGCGATGCCGCCGCCCTCGGCGACGAAGTCCTTGAGGATGCGGAGGACCTCGCGCGAGCGCTCCTCCGTCGGCCCGAGCTTGCGCCAGTTCACGTCGCCGAACACGAGGACGTCGTAGCCGAACAGCTCCTGGCGCGTGGACGGGAACGCCTTGAGCGGCGTGAGGGAGCGGCTCGCGGGCTGCGGGACCTCGGTGTCGTACTCCTGGACCCAGACGTGGGCGTCGATGCGGCGCGGGTCCTCGCGGGTCCGGGCCTCGCGCACGAGCACGTTCTTGAGGAAGTGGGTCTCGTAGCGCATCTCGCGGTCCACGACGAGCACCTTGATCGTGCGGTCGAGCACCCGGAGGTGGTGGACCTTCGAGTCGTCCTCGACGACGGCGTCCTCGGCGGCGTAGTCGTGGGGCGACTTCGGGAGCGTCGCGCGGACGCGGACCTCGTAGTCGCCGGCCTCGTCGAACCGCGCGGCGAGCGTCGCGGCCGTCGCCTGCGCGGACGGCAGCAGCCGGACCTTCGACTCGAGGCGCCGCGCGGCCTCGCCCTTCGGGGTCTTGTCGATCGGGCGCGGGAGGTCGCGGTGGTCCGGGCCCTTCGTCTGGGTGATCACGAGGTCCACCGTGACGCCCTCGACGCCGTCGAAGCCGGTCTGCCGCAGCTGGGCGAGGAAGGTCACCTCGTCCTGCACGAGCACCTCGTCCTTGGCGAGCACCTTGTCGACGCGGAGGTTCTTCGCGAGGCGGGGGTCGCCCATCGCGACCGCCGACACGCGGAGGTCCTCGGCGCCCTTGCCGAGCGCCGCGACGGCGTCGAGCGGGCGCTCGCCCTCCGCGTTGTCGCGGCCGTCGGTGACGACGACGACGCCCGCGAGGCGCCGGTCGTCGCGGCCGACGAACTCGCGCGCGAGCCCGCGGAGCGCGCTGCCGAGCGAGGTCGACGGACCGTCGAAGGTCAGGTCGCGCACCGCCTGCCCGAGGGTGGCGGGGTCGTGGGGGCGGGGGCCGGCGCCCTCCTCCGCGCGACCCGCGCGCCCGGCCGCGTCGTCGTCGTCGGAGCGCTCGGTGGAGCCGACGAGGCGGAGGTCCTCGTCGAAGGCGTAGACGTGGAGGACGAACCGCTCGGCGAGCGCGCGCAGGACGGGCTCGCCCGTCCCCGCCACGATGCGCTGGAGGATCTCGCCGCGCGACAGCGCGAGGCGCGGGGGCCGGCCGTCGCTGCCGCCCTCGGGGTAGGCGGCGGCGAGGATCCGCGCCTCGTCGTCGGGGCGGTAGCGGTCGACGGTCCGCATGCTCGACGAGGTGTCGAGCAGGAGCACCAGGTGGCTGCGGTCCTCCGCGACCTCCGCGACCTCGCGCTGGGGCTGGAACAGCGCGCCGGCGACGATCGCGACCGCGAGGATCCGCAGGCCGCCGAGCACGATGCGCCAGCCGCGGGAGACCTTCTGCCGCTCGCGGCGGTAGATCCACCGGACGCCGAGGGCGAGCGCCGCGAGCAACAGCACGACGGCCCACGCCGGCGGGGCGGCCGGGAAGCGGACCGGGCCGACGACGCGCTCGACCGCGAGGAGCAGGGGGGCGGCGGGCGACGCGAGGGTCACGCGGCCTCCTTGCCGGGCGCCGGGGCCCCGCGGGTGTCGTGGCGGCCGAACCGCATGGCGAGGTACGGCTCGAGGAGGAGGATCACGAGCACCGCGACGAGCAGCCAGCGCGTGAACTCGCCCTCGCGCACCGGCGAGAACGCCTCCGCGGTGCCCTGCTCGAGGCCGGAGGTGACGCGCAGGGTGAGGCCCGGGATGCGCCCGCGCACCGCGTCGTGGGCGGCGCGGAGCAGCGACCCCTCGTCGGGGTCCGGGTTGACGCCGAAGGCCTGCGCCTCGCGGCGCGGGACGGGCGGGACGGCCCCGCGCTCCGGCGGGCGCTCGTACGTGAGTCGCCACACGCCGGCGGTGCCCACGCGGTCGTAGAGGAGCGTGCGGCGCTCGCCGGCGGCGGTGGCGGCGCGCAGGGTCGGCGCCTCCTCCCCGCGGCCGGGGATCGAGAGCCGCGGCGGGGCCGCGTCGTCGGGGAGCGTCGCGCGGATCGCGTCGCCGACGCGGAGGTTGCGCCCGATGCCCGACGTGCGCGTCATCCCGAGCGACGCGTCGTTGAGCAGCACCGGCAGGAAGAGGACGAAGCCCTCGGCGGTCCAGAGGTCGTCGAGCGCGAAGCCCGCGTACATCACGCGCCCGAGCCCGACCGGGCCCTCGACGAGCGCGACGGGCCCGGCGACGAGGCCCTCGCCCTCGCGGTAGCGGAGCACGACGAGGTCGTCCTCGGGCTTCGCCGACGCCGGGCCCGCGGGGCCGGCGGGCGTCGCGGGGTCGGGGGGCAGGAGGCGCATGCGGCCGCGCAGGCGCGGGGCCACGTCCGTCACGAAGTGCGCCTCGCCGTTCACGAACTCCTTCGACATCGGGTGCGCGCTCGCGCGGTCGAAGTCGAGGCCCCACGCGCCCTCGGTGCGCGTCTCGGCCGGTCCGAACCGGAAGGGCAGCAGCCGCGTGCCGGCCGCCGAGCCGAAGGCCTCGTTCCACTGCCCGACGTCGAAGTCCGCGCCGCCGAAGACCGCCAGCGCGCCGCCCTCGGCGACGAACCGGGCCAGCTCGCGGCGCGTCTCGTCCGCGCGGGGCACGCGGTTGCCGAGCAGGACGAACCCGGGCCGGCGCGCGGGGTCGAGCAGCAGCCGGCGCAGCTCGTCCTCGGAGCGCACGCCGTCGAACTCGAACTCGTCGCCGGCCTCCTCGCCCACGAAGAAGCCGCGCAGGAGCGCCGCGGGGTCGAACGCGGCCTTGGCGGGGGCCTCGACCCACGCGGCCACGCGCAGCCGCGCGCGGACGTCGAGCGCGAGGACGCGCCGGCTGTCGAGCCCGAGCGCGTCGGCGGACGCCGCGCCCTCGGGGGGCGTGACCTCCGCGCGCAGGGCGTGCGCGCCCGGCGTGCGGGGCGCCATCTCGCGGGGGACGTCGACGGGCACGTCCACCGGCCGCACGGCCAGCGTCCGCGCGTCCGCGGCCGGCAGCGGCGGGACGGTCACGGTGCGGACCGGGGCGGCCTGGTCGTCGACGAACAGGCGCAGCGTGGCGCGGTTGACGGGGGCGGTCCCGTGGTTCGCGATGCGCACCGTCGCCTGGAAGCCGTGCCCGGCGAACACGTCGGTCACCCCCGTGAGCGCGATGTCGCTCACGACGAGGTTCGGCAGCGACGCGCCGTCGGCGCCGCCCACGTCGACCACCTGGAGCTCGACGCCCTCGCGGCGCAGCGCGTCCACCGCGTCGCGCAGCGGGTCGGAGGCGCGGTCCACGGGCGGCTGCCAGTCGCGGGCCTGCAGGTCGGTGACCCAGACGAGGACGCGGTTCACGTCCTGGGGCTGGAGCTGCAGCTTCTTCGGCGAGCACTCGAGCAGGGCGTCCGGCCACGCCGCGGGCGCCTCCGTCGGACGGACGGCGGACAGCGCCTGCCGGCCGCGGCCCGCGGCGTCGCGGCCCACGGCGCGCGGCAGCAGCACGGCGGGCCGCGTGCCCGTGCGGTCCGACCGCACGTCGTTCGACAGCACCACGGCCGCGACGTCGTCCGCCGAGAGGCCCGCGAGCAGCGTGTCGGCCACCTCGCGGACGCGGTCGGCGACGGCGCGCGCGCCGGTCCGGGCGCCCGTGCTGTACGACGTGTCGAGCAGCATCACGATCGTGCGCTTCGGCCGGGCGAGCGCGGCCAGCGCGGAGTCGGCCACCACCCAGCGCGCGAGCGCGGTCCCGAGCAGCGCGAGGGCCGCGCAGCGCAGGAAGAGGATGAGCCAGTTCTCGAGCTTGAGCCGTCGCTGGTGCTTCTTGAGCGCCGCGAGCAGCCACGCCATCGCCGCCCACTCGAGGGGCCGCACCCGCCGGCGGTTGAGCAGGTGGATGACGATCGGCACCGCCGCCGCGGCGGCGCCGGCCGCGAGGAGCGCCGGGTGCAGGAAGACGGCGAGCACGGTCACCGGCCCCTCCGCGACGCCCGCTTGGCGAGGTAGGCGGAGAGCGTCGTCCCGAGGGACTCGGACGTGTCGAGGGCCACGAAGTCGATCCGGTTCGCGAGGCACGCGCGCCGCACGCGGCGCTGGAAGTCGTCCACCTCCGCGAGGTACGCGACCTTCAGCGCCTCGGGGTCCGCGACGACCTCCGTCGGGCCCTCGAGGTCGGTGAAGCGCGTCAGGCGCTCGAACGGGAACGTCGTCTCGTCGCGGTCGAGCACGTGGAACACGACCACCTCGTGGCCGCGGTGGCGGATCGCCTCGAGGCCCGAGACGATCGCGTGGGGGTCGTCGAGCAGGTCGCTGAACAGCAGCACGAGGCCGCGCCGCCGCAGCGTCTCGGCGACCTCCTTGAGCGCCTTGCCCACGGCGGTCCCGGGCGTCGGCGCCGCCTGGTCGAGCGCGCCGATGACGTTCTTGAGGTGCAGCGGGTTGTTGCCGGTCGGCAGCGTGCGCCGGACGCGGTCGTCGAACAGGCAGAGGCCCACGGCGTCCTGCTGCTGGGTGATGAGGTACGCCAGCGCCGCGCCGGCCCACCGCGCGTAGTCGAGCTTCGTGTGGGCGCACGAGACGCCGCGGTACGTCATGGACGACGACACGTCGACCACGAGGGTCGCCTCGAGGTTCGTCTCGTCCTCGTACCGCTTGATGTAGAGACGGTCGCTCCGCCCGTAGACCTTCCAGTCCAGGAAGCGGATGTCGTCCCCCGGGACGTACTCCCGGTGCTCGGCGAACTCCACCGAGAAGCCCCGGAAGGGGCTCCGATGGAGGCCCGAGATGTAGCCCTCGACGATGAGCCTCGCCTTGAGGTCGAGGCCCTCGATCTTGTCGAGGACCCTAGGATCCAAGTACCGACGGGAGTCGGTGGTCACGCAGGGCCTCGCCGGTCGTCGGGATCGTACGGAGGAGATCGGTGACGAGGCGGTCGGAGGTGTACCCCTCGGCCTCGGCGCCGTACGTGGTGATGATGCGGTGGCGCAGCACGGGGTGGGCCACCGCCTGGATGTCCTCGGTGGAGACGTAGAGCCGGCCCTGCAGGAGGGCGCGCGCCTTCCCGGCCAGCACGAGGTACTGGCTGGCGCGCGGGCCCGCGCCCCACGCGACGCGCTCCTTCACGAGCGCGGGCGTCTCGGGCGTGTTCACGCGCGTCGCGCGGACGAGCCGCAGCACGTACTGGAGCACGTGCTCGGGCACCGGCACGCGGCGGACGAGCTCCTGCAGGTCGAGGATCTCCTGGCCGGAGAGGACCTGCTGCAGCTCGACGGTCGACGGCTTCGTCGTCATCTCGACGATCCGCATCTCCTCCGCCTCGGTCGGGTACTCGACGCGGACCATGAACATGAAGCGGTCGAGCTGCGCCTCGGGCAGGGGGTAGGTGCCCTCCTGCTCGATGGGGTTCTGCGTCGCGAGCACGAAGAACGGGGGCGCGAGGGGGTGGCGGACGCCGCCGACCGTCACCTGGCGCTCCTGCATCGCCTCGAGCAGCGCCGCCTGGGTCTTCGGCGGCGTGCGGTTGATCTCGTCCGCGAGGATGACGTTCGCGAAGATCGGGCCGCGGATGAACTTCAACTGCCGCGTCCCCGTCGCCCGGTCCTCCTGGATGACCTCGGTGCCGGTGATGTCGGCGGGCATCAGGTCCGGGGTGAACTGGATGCGGTTGAACGAGAGCGAGAGGCTCTTCGCCAGCGTGCTGATGAGGAGGGTCTTCGCGAGGCCCGGGACGCCGACGAGGAGGCAGTGGCCCCGGGCGAAGATCGAGATGAGGAGCTCGTCGATCACGCCGTCGAGGCCGACGATCACCTTGCGCAGCTCCCCGGTGATCCGCGCGTGGGCTTCCTTCACGCGGGCGGCGGCCGAGACGTCGTCGGCGGCGGGGGCGAGGTCGGCCATCGGTGCGCTCCAGTCCCGAGGATCGGTGGGGCAGGGCAGGGAGCCGGGATTCAACCACGGCCCGGGGTGCCCGGGGGCATTCCCCCGTGCGGAGGACGGTCCGGGGGCCGCACGACCCTCGGGCCTCCCTTCCGACGAGCGAGGCGGGCCCCGGGTTCGGACGGATCGACCCGCCGGCGACCGGGCCTCGGGTCGGCGGGCCCGGCTCCGCGGCCCGAGGGCCGTGGGCGCGGCGCCGACCGCCGCCGGCACCCCCGGGCCCGCGCGCCTCACTTCGGCGCGAGATAGAACGTCACGCGCGACGGCGCGACCGCGACGAGCCCCCGGCCCGCCACGGGCACGAGGTTGCCGTACGCCTCCTCGAGGCCGTACGCGCCCTCGCCGTCCTCGGCCGGCGCCTCGATGGAGGGGCGGTCGGCGCCGTCGAGGAGCGCGTACCGGGCGATGCCCTTGGCCGTCGGGACGAAGACGTCGTCGCCCGCCAGCGCGGCCAGCCCGAACGGCTCCGGGATGCCCCCGAACGGCAGCGCGCGCTCCCACCGGACCCGCGCGTCCCGCACGTCCACCGCGACGACGCACGTGAACGGGTCCTGGAGGGGGTCGAGGCCGTACCCCTGCCCGACCGCCACGAGGGTCGGCGGGACGTCGCCGGCCTCCTCGGTGACGCCGACGACGTGCTCGATCGCGAGGTTGCGGACGTCCTCCGTGCGGTGCAGCGCCCAGCGCGTGAGGACGCGGCCGGGCCCGCGCGGCCGGTCCGACAGGCAGAGCACGTGGCGCCCGTCCGTCGGGGCGAGGTACAGGCGCCCGTCCACGACGACCGGCGGCTGGTTCGCGAAGCTGGTCCGCCGCGGCGACCGCTCGGCCCCGAGGGTCAGCCGCCGCGTCACGTCGGCCCCGTCCGGGCGGCCGCGGTCGTAGCGGTAGGCCCACAACGTCCGGCCCGTCCGCGCGTCGACGGCGGCGGCGATCCCGAGCGCGGTGACGAGGTGCACGCGCCCGTGGGCGCCGACGCACCCCGAGGGCATGGCCTCGTCCGTCCGGCCCCGTCGCAGCGGCGAGCCGGTGCCGAGGAACACCGTCGAGCGCACGGCGCCCGTCGCCGGGTCGAGCGCGACGTGCCACGCCTCCGTCTCCTTCCCCGTGTGGGACGGGCGGAGCCCCGCGACGTGGACGGCGCCGCGGTAGAGGAGCGGGGTGCCGACGAGCCGGAGCCGCTCGGGCAGCCCCGGCGTCCCCGCGAGCCCGCCCGCGGTCCAGCGCACCCGGCCGCCGTCGCCCTCGAGCCGGACCGCGCAGACCGCGTCGTCGGTCGGGCCCCGCGGCGGGTCGTCCGGCGTCGCGCGGTCGTCCCCCGACGGCTCGGCGCCGGGCGGGTCGCCCTGCCCGACGTCGCGCGCGGGGACGTTGGCGTACACGTCGTCGCCCGCGACCGTGAGCCCGAACCCCTCGATCAGGCCCCAGACGTGGCGGGCCTCGGCACCGCGCAACGCGTTCGGCGCGGACGGGTCGTCGGCGCGCAGCGGGATCGGCGCGCGGGTGAGCAGCTTCTGCGTCGAGAGCGAGAGGACGTGGAGGCGGCGCCCGTCCGACACGACGACGCGGTCGCCCGACACCACCGCCCGGGGCGGCAGCCAGGGACTGGGACGCGAGGCCCGGCCGCGTTCGTCGGCCTCGCCCGGCGGCGCCGTGCGGGGGTCGGCGATCTCCTCGAACGCGGCGCGCACGAGCCCCGCCGGCACCGTGTCCGCGAGGCCCGCGCGGGACGGGCCGCCGCCGGCCGTCGGCCAGCCGGCCGGGCGGGGCGTCGGCCGGAGGTCCTGCGGCCGGACCTCCGCGGCGCCGGTGCCGCCGAGGACCGACGCGCCAGGCTCGAGCGACGCGAGCCGGGCCCGCAGCCGCGGCTCGGCCTCGGGCGACGACGCGCGCGCGGGCCTCGCGCGCGACGCGGGCCGCCTTCCACGGGGCCAGCGTCGCCGCGAGGGCGGGCGCGGCGACGGCCTCGAGGTCGGCGAGGCGGTCGAGCCAGCCGAGGGCCTCGTCGACGTCGCCGCGCTCGAGGGCGAGGTCCGTGAGGAGGAGGGCCGCGCGCCGGCCCGCGACCGACGGCGCGTAGTGGTCGAACGCGTCGGCGAGCGCGTCGCGGTCGAGGCGGGCCAGCGCGCGCTCGAGGAGCTCCGTCGCGCGGGGCCCGTACGCGGTCTCGTACGCGTCGACGACGGCGGGGCCGAGGCGGAGCACGCGGTGGAGCGCCACCACGCGCGCCGACTCGAAGACGCCGCTCTGGCCCGCGTCCTCGCCGACGGCGACGAGCGCCGACGGCGGCGACTCGGCGATGCCCTGCAGCGCGCGGACGGCCTTGAGCGCGTCGCCCGCGGCGGCGGCCTCGTCGGCGGTCTGGAACGCCTTCCGCAGCGCCGGGTCGTCCGCGGGCACGTACGACACGTTCTCGGCGGGCGGGTCGGTGCGCCGGCCGCCCTCGCCCGCGGCGACCGGGGTCGCCAACGACGCGACGACGAGCAGCAGGGGGAACCGGGCGCGCATCGCCGGCCATCATCGCACGGGACGGCGCCCGGCGCGCCGCGGCGGCGCGCGGCCGCGGCCGGCCGCGTCGGCTACGGGTTCGAGCCGCGGGGGAGCGCCACGCGCGGGCCCGGCTCGAGCAGCTCCCGGAGCGCGCGGTCGAGGACGAACCGGTCCGAGAGGACGGCGTGGCGGTCGCGGACGATCCGCTCCGTCGTGGCGTCGAGCTCGCGGATCTCGTCGTTCATCCGGCGCTCGGCGGCCTCGAGCCGCCGCCGCGCGACGAGCGCCGGCAGCGTCGAGACGAGGAGGATGGCGAGCCCGAGGAGCGCGATCGGCAGCGACCAGCCCGGCAGCGGCCGCCGGTCGTCGGCGGTGGCGTGGGGCAGGAGCGGGCCGGGGCGCGGGGTCACGCGGGGCGCAGCCCGTAGGTCGCCGCGGCGCCGAGCTCCTGCTCGATCCGCAGCAGCCGGTTGTACTTCGCCACGCGCTCGCTGCGGCAGGGGGCGCCCGTCTTGATCTGGCCGCACCCGGTCGCCACCGCGAGGTCGGCGATGGTCGTGTCCTCGGTCTCGCCGGACCGGTGCGACATCACGGCGCCGTACCGGGCGCGGAACGCGACGGCGACCGTCTCGAGGGTGTCCGTGAGCGAGCCGACCTGGTTGGGCTTCACGAGCACGGCGTTGGCGACGCGCGCGGCGATGCCGCGCTCGAGCCGGGCCTTCTGCGTCACGAAGAGGTCGTCGCCCACGAGTTGCACCTGTGCGCCCATCCGTCGGGTGAGGGCGGCCCAGCCGTCCCAGTCGTCCTCGGCCAGGCCGTCTTCGATGGAGTAGATCGGATGGGAAGCCTTCCATCCTTCGTAGACCCCGATCAGGTCGGCGGCGGCGAGGCGGCGGCCCTCGAACCGGTAGGTCCCGTCGGCGTAGAGCTCGGTGGCGGCGACGTCGAGGGCGAGGGCGACGTCCTTGCCCAGCCGGTAGCCCGCCTTGCCGACGGCCTCGGCGACGGCCTCGAGGGCGGCCTGGTTCGACGGCAGGCGGGGGGCGAAGCCGCCCTCGTCGCCCACGGCGGTCGACGCCTTCCGGCTCTTCAGCAGGCCCTTCAGCGCCGCGTAGACCTCGGCGCCGCAGCGGAGGCCCTCGGCGAACGAGCCCGCGCCGACCGGGGCGACCATGAACTCCTGGACGTCGAGGCCGTTGTCGGCGTGCGCCCCGCCGTTCAGGACGTTCATCATGGGCACCGGGAGGCGCCACGTCGTCACGCCGAACCGCTCGCCGAGGAAGCGGTAGAGCGGGGCCTTCGTGGCGGCGGCCGCGGCGTGGGCGGCCGCGAGGGAGACCGCGAGCACGGCGTTCGCGCCGAGCCGGCCGAGGTTCGGGGTGCCGTCGGCGGCCCGCATCGCGGCGTCGAGGCCCGCGAGGTCGGTCGCGTCGCGGCCGCGGGCGACCGCGGCGAGCTCGCGGCCGACGTGGGCCACGGCCTTCGTGACGCCCTTGCCCCCGAAACGCGGGCCGCCGTCGCGGAGCTCGCACGCCTCGTGGGCGCCGGTGGACGCGCCGCTGGGGACGGCGGCGCGGCCGCGGCTCCCGTCGGACAGGACGACGTCGGCTTCGAGGGTCGGGTTGCCGCGGGAGTCGAGGATCTCGCGGGCGGAGACGGAGGCGAACGTGGGGGACGGCATGGCGGCGAGGGTAGCCCTCCCCCGGCCGCGGGGAAAGCCCGCGCCGGAACGGCCGCAACCCGGGCGCGTCTCGCGCGAGGAAGGAGGGCGGACCCCGACGGGCCCGCCGACGCAGGCCGCAACGGGCCACGGGGCCCACGGAGTCGGGCGGGGCGCGCGGAGCGCACCGGCCGGGAGGGTGCCATGACGACGGAACACGAGGGGGGCGGCGGGGCCGCGGACGGACGGGGGCCGCGGCGCGTGCGCCGGCGGGCGCTCGCCGCGTGGGGGGCGGGCGCGTTGCTCGTCGCCGCGGCGGTCGCGGCCGCGGACGAGCGGTACGCGACGTCGGACGACGTGTCGGTGCTGAACCTCGAGCACGGCTGGGCCGCGATGCTCGCGCCGCCCGCGGTGGACCTCTGCACGGGGCACGTGACGTTCCGCCGCGTGGAGGAGACGCGGGACCCGGCGTCGTCGACGGCGGCGCTCGCGACGTGGACGCCGCTGTCGGCGTACGAGACCGGCGACGGCACGCGGTGCCTCGAGGGCGACGGCACGACCTCGATCACGCACGACGGCGGCGGCGACCTCGAGACGTTCGGGACCGACGGCTACTTCATGTACCGGTTCACGGCGTGCGGCGCGAGCTGCTTCCTGCGGATCGTGCTCGAGGCCGAGGACGGCGCGTGGGAGACGTGGCGGATCCGGTACCACGGCGCCGAGGAGGCGACGGTCGCCAACGGCCCGGACGTGCGCGCGGGCGCGCTCACGTTCCGCGACGACTACTTCGTGACGTGGAACCGCGACGTCGTCAACACGGACGGGGTCGCCGGCGAGTTCGACGAGGACAAGACGGTCCGGCAGGACTTCGCGGTGCGGCTGCGGCTCGTCGACGGCACCGAGGTGCACGAGGGCGCGACGTTCGCGCTCTCCGCGCCCAACGGCGTCAAGACGACCCGCGCCGTGGGCCCGAGCGCCCAGGGGAAGGTCGACGACGACGGCGTCGAGTTCGGCGCGTCGCTCGGGATCACGTGGGGCGCCGAGAAGACGTACACGACGTTCTCGACGCTGGCGCTCGAGGAGCGCGAGCACACGACGGCGGGGTCGGCGTCGGTGACGCGGGCGCTCCCGTGCCCCGACGTCACGCTCGCGGGCGTGGACACGTGGCTCGAGGGCGACTTCACGGTCCGCGACCACGAGTCCTTCAACGGCAGCCTGGGCGCGCGACAGGAGCTCACGCTCGCGGTCGTCCACCAGCTGGCCGCCGTGCAGGCGAGCGGGTGCGTGGACTGCCCGCGGTCGCCGCCCCCGCCGCCGACGACGCCGCCGCTGCCGCCGGCGCCGCCGGTGACGACGCCGCACGACCCGCCGGTCGAGGGCGCGCCGTCGCCGACCACGCCGACGGAGCCCGGGCGGCCCTCCGACGAACCGGCGAAGCCCGCGCCCTCGACGCCGGCGCCGGGGACGCCCCTGCCGACGACGCCGTGCCCGACCGGGCCCGGCCTCCCGCTCGGGCCGCTGCTCCCGCCGGACGGGGGCGCGCCGTTCGTGCCGCTCGGCGGGGAGCGACCCGCCGACGGGCCGCTCGTGCCCGGCGCGGGGGACGGCGCGGGCCCGTCGCCGTGGCCGTCGCCGGAGGCCTCGCCGTGGCCGGGCCCGGAGCCGGCGTGGCCCATGGACCCGCGGGACCCGGACGGCGACGTGTGGGGGGACCTCCTCGCGCCCCTCGCCGTGGAGGGGCCGCCCGCCGGGCGGTACTGACGGACGTCCGCGACGTCCGACGGCGGAGGGGCGTCGGGACCGACGCCCCTCCGCGTCCGCGGGCGGCACGGCGGCCGGCGGGCGGGCTCGCCGGGACGGACGACGGGGGAAGAGGATCGGGGAAGCGGAGGGAGAGGAGGAGCAAGAGGAGGAGGACGAGGGGGAGGAAGAGGAGATAGGGGGAAGAGGAGGAAGAGGAGGAGCCGGCGGAGCCGGCGGACGAGGGACGACGGGAGCGACGTCGGGATCGGGACGACTCGGCCGCGGTGCGGTCGGGGGTCGGAGTCGCGGGGCGGGGGGACGGGGCGTCGTCGGCGCTCCGACCGCCCCGCCGCGCCGAAGGACGCGGACCCGGACGTCCGCGCGAGGGGGGGCGTCATGGACGAGCGCGTGCGCAGGGTCGTGAAGGTCGGCGTGGTGGTGGGGGCCGTGCTGGCGGCCTGGGTCGTCGGCCCGGGGCTCGACGGGCGCGGCCCGACGGACGACGTCGAGCCGTCCGCGGGCGACGCGGAGGATCCCGGGCCCGGCGCCGACGCGCCGTCGCTGCGCGCGGGCCGCGGGGCCGGCGGCGGCGAGGACGGCCCCGTGGTGGAACGGCAGGGCCGCGTGCGCCTCGCGGCGCGCTGGCGCGTGCACGTCGTGGACGCGGGCGACGGCCACGACCTCGCCGGCGCCGAGGTCTCGGCCGAGGTCGAGCTCGTGCCCGTCCCGCGGGCCGGCGGGCGGCACGCGGTCGTCGCGGCCCGCCGGGAGACCACGGGCCCGGACGGCCGCGCGACGCTCGAGCGGATGCCGCTCGCGCGCGGCGGGGCGGTGGTCGCGCGGGCGCCGGGCCACGTGCCGCGGCGCGTCGCCGTCGAGGCGTCCGACGCCGCCGATCGCGACGTCGAGGTCCGGCTGCCGGCCCGGCTGCCGCCGGCGCTCGCGTCGGCGCCGCTCGACGTGGTCGCCGACGGGAGCCCCCTCGCGCCGGACGGCGCGATGCTCCTCGTCGAGGCGGAGGGCGCGGCCTCGTGCGAGGTGCGGCCCGGCGACCGCGTGATGGTGGACGACGACCCGGACGCCGCGCCGACCCGCGCCGCGACCGTCCGCGTCGTCGTGCCCGGCTGGGTCGCGCCGCCCCAGCGGATCGTGCTCACGCGCGGCCTCCGCGCGCGCGTCGACACGTCGCTCCCGCCGGCGCGGGAGGTGACGGTCGTCGCGCGCGACCCCTCGGGCGCGCCGATCGCGGGCGTCGAGGTGGCGATCGCGCCCGCCAGCGCCCTCGGACCCGCGGAGCGGTGGAGCACGTGGCGCGGCGTCACGGACGCGACGGGCGAGGTGCGCGCGACGGCGCGGTTCGCGCCCGCGCTCGCGGTGCGCCCGCGGGCCGCGCGGCGCCACTTCCCCGTGGCGGACCGCGTCGTGGACGTCGTCGGCCCCGCGACGCGGGTCGACGCCGTCGGGCTCCCGCTCGCGCGCCTGACCCTCGTCCTCCCGGGCGCGACCCCGCCGACGTCGCTCGCGCTCGCGTGGTCCGACGTGGCGTTCGCGCCGGGCGTGGACGCGGCCGTCACCGGCGACCTCCTCCCCGCCGCGCGGGGCACGGCGCGCGACGCGCTCGCGCGCACGCTCCCCGCGAGGGTCGCGGTGGACGACCCCGGCGCGCGGCCCGCGCGCGCGCGACGCTCGACCTGCTCCCGGGGACGTTCACGGTGGTCGCGACCGCGGCCGGCGCGACGTCGGCGCCGACGTCGTGCGCGCTCCCGCCGGAGGGCGCGGAGGTCGAGGTGCGGCTCGTCCCGCTCGCCACCGTGCCCTTCACGCTCGTCGGCGACGGGCCCGCGTCGCCCTCGCCGTTCGCGGCCGGGCTGTTCGTCGGGCACCGCGCGGGGTCGCGGAGCGGCTCGCGATCGAGCGCGCGCTGGGCCGCGTGTGGCGCGTCCCGCCGGGCCCCGCGCGCGACGCCTGGGTCGCGGCGGTCGTCGCGGCGGGCGTCGGGGCGCCCGCGGCCTGCCGGCCGACCTCGCGGCGGTCGGGCCCGCGGGGCGCGTCGAGGCGCGCAGCGACGGCGTGTCGGAGGAGGGGACGCTGCTGCTCCCCGACGGCCGCGTCGCGCTCGTGCGACCGGCCCCGCGCGCGCGCGACGCCGGCGCGACGGTGCGCGTGGACCCGCGCGCGTTCGGCACGCTGACGGTGCGGCTCCTCGACGAGCGCGGGCGACCGCGACCCGCCGTCGCGGTCGCGCTCCTCGCGCCCGAGGCGCTCGGGGCCGGCGGGTCCGACCTCGGCACGACCCGCACCACCGACGCGGACGGCGCGTTCGTCGTCGGCGTCCTCCCGGGCGACGCGCTCGCGCTGCGCCCGCTCGCGGGGCCTGGCTCCCCTCCGCGTCGGACGGGGCCGTGGCGGCCCTCGCGGTCGCCGAGGGCCGGGTCCCGGTCGTCACGGTCCGCGTCCTCGAGACGGCGCGCGCGACGGTCGAGCTGCGCCCGGCGGGGGACGGTGACCGCCGCCGCGGCGCCGACCCCGTCCCGCGGCGCCCGGCGGCCCGCGTTCGCCCCGCGTTCGCGCCGCGGCCGGACGCGCGGCGGGCGGGCCCGTGAACTGCCCCCGGGCCCGGGGGGAGGAGGCTACACTCCGATCCTCCATGCGCCCGGTCCTCTCGACCCCGTCCGTCCGCTCGGCGCCGCCCCCGCGTCGGCCCCGGCTGGTCGCGATCCAGGTCCTCCCGACGCTGGTGACCCTCGGCAACGTCCTCGCGGGCTTCCTCGCGCTCTCCTACGTCGTGGACGCCTGGGCGCGGACCGCCGACGTCGCCGCCCGCGACGCGCTCTGGGTGAAGGCCGCGTGGTGCATCGTCTTCGGCATGGTCTGCGACGTGCTCGACGGCCGCGTCGCCCGGCTCACGGGCGCGGCGTCGGCGTTCGGCGCCGAGCTCGACAGCCTCGCCGACATGATCACGTTCGGCGTCACCCCGGCGCTGCTCGCGAAGTCGGTCGCGCAGAGCGAGTTCCCGCACCTCTCGACCCGGCTGACGACGGCGCTGGCGATGGTGTACGTGCTGGGCGCGGCGCTCCGGCTCGCCCGCTACAACGTCGAGAGCCAGCGCGTGCAGGAGCCCGGGCACGTCACGCGCGTCTTCCGCGGGCTGCCGAGCCCCGGGGCCGCGGGCGTGATCGCGTCCCTCGTCCTCCTCCGCGACGCGTACGACGCCGCCGAGGTGATGCGGGCGCTCCCGTGGGTGTTCCTGGCGGGGACCCCGATCCTCGGCCTCCTGATGGTGAGTCGCTTCGCGTTCTCGCACGTCGCCAACCGCTACCTGGCGGGCGCGCGGTCGCCGGTGGCGATCCTCGTGCTCGTGGTGGCGATCTTCCTCGCGGTGCAGCACCCGGTGGAGGTGCTCGCGGGCATCTTCTGCACGTACGCGGCCTCGGGCCCGGTGCTCTACGCCGCGCGGCTCGCCTTCGGCCGGCCGCGCTGGGCCGACGACGAGGCCGACGACGAGGACGTGCCGCCCGCCGGCGGCGACCGCGTCGGCGACGAGCGCGCGGCGGCCGGCGACGAGGTGGGACGCTCATGACGTCGCGGCCGGCCGCGACGTTCCGCGCGGGGCACCCGTCGACGGGCCGCCCGCCGCAGGGGCAGCCGGCCTTCGTGGCGCTCGGCAGCAACGTCGGCGACCGGCGGGCCCACCTCGAGGGCGCGCTCGCGGCCCTCGTCGCGACGCCGGGCGTGCGCCTCGCCGCCGTGAGCGCCGCGTTCCAGAACCCGCCCGTCGGCGGCCCGCCGCAGGACGACTACTGGAACGCCGTGGCGGAGCTGACGACGACGCTCCCGCCCGAGGCGCTCGCCGCGCGGCTCCACGCCATCGAGGCCGCCGCCGGCCGCGTCCGCACGGTCCCCGCCGCGCCGCGCACCCTCGACCTCGACCTCCTCTCCTGCGGCGACGACGTCGTCCGCACCGCGGCCCTCGAGCTGCCGCACCCCCGCGCGACGGTCCGCGCGTTCGTCCTCGCGCCGTGGGCCGAGCTCTCGCCGGACGCCGTGGTGCCCGGGACCGGCGCGACGGTCCTCGCGCACGCGACGCGCCTGCGCGCGCGCGACCCCGAGGCGTTCGCGGCGCTCCGCCGCGTCGCGACCCGGCGGGCGTCGGTGCCCGCCGGGGCGCGGCCCGAGGTGCTGCCCGACGCCGAGGCGCTCGCCGCCTGGCGCGCCCGCGCGACGGGGACCGTGGGCCTCGTGCCGACCATGGGCGCCCTCCACGAGGGGCACGCCTCGCTCGCGCGCCGCGCGCGCGCGGCCTGCGACGCCGTGCTCGCGACGATCTTCGTCAACCCGCTGCAGTTCGGGCCGACCGAGGACCTCGCGCGCTACCCGCGGACCTTCGACGCCGACCTCGACCTGCTCGCGGCCGTCGGCGCCGACGCCGTCTACGCGCCCACGGTGGACGACCTCTACCCCGCCGGGTTCTCGACCCACGTCGACGTCGACGGGCCCACGGCGGGCTTCGAGGGCGCCGCCCGGCCCGGGCACTTCCGGGGCGTCGCGACGGTGGTCGCGAAGCTGTTCGCCCGCGCCCGGCCCGACCGCGCGTGGTTCGGCCGCAAGGACGCGCAGCAGGTCGCGGTCGTGCGCCGGATGCACGCCGACCTCGACCTGCCGGGGACGGTCGTCGTCGCGCCGACCGTGCGCGACGTGGACGGCCTCGCGTTGTCGTCGCGCAACCGGTACCTCTCGCCGGACGAGCGCGCCCGCGCCCTCGCGATCCCGCGGGCCCTCGACGCGGCGCGCGCGCGGGCCGCGTCGGGCGAGCGGCGGCGCGACGCGCTCGTCGCCGCCGCGCGCGAGGTCCTCGACGCCGCGGAGGGCGTCGCGACGGCGTACGTCGAGGTCGTCGACCCGGCGCGCTTCGTGCCCCTCGCGTCCCTCGGCGACGCCCCCGCGCTGATGGTCGTCGCGGCGAAGGTCGGGGCCACGCGGTTGCTCGACAACGAGTGGATCCTCGCGCCCGGGGCCGGGGCATGAGCCGCGCCGCCCCGCCGCGTCCCGCCGCCCTGCGCCGCGTCGCGGCCCTCGTCGCCGTGGTCGCGGGCGTCGCCGCGTCGCGGCCCGCGGCCGCCGACGACGACGCGGCGCGCGCGCGGTTCGTCGCCGACCGCGACGCGACGGCGCTCGTCGCGCGCCTCGGCGCGAGCGCGAGCCCCGACGACCGCGCGTGGCGCTCGCTCGCGGTGCTCGCGGCCGAGCCGGCGTCGCGTGCCGCGCCCGACGACCCGTCGGCGGTCGTCCGCGTCGTGGACGCGCTCCGCGTGCTCGACCTCGCGCGCGCCCGCGCGGCCGTGCCCGCCCTCGCGCAGGCCGGCGTCGCGGGCGCGTGGCTCGAGGCGCTCGTGGCCGGCCGCGGCGGCCAGGACGAGGCCGCCACCCGGCGCCTCCTCGACGCCGGCGTCCCCGACGTCGCGCGCGACGCGTTCCCGCTCGCGCTCGTCGCGGCCGCGCTCCCGCGGGACGACCGCGACCTCCTCGCGGGGCTCGTGCGCGCGGCCCTCGTGCGCGCGGGCGCGGCGGGCCGCCTCGACCCCGTGGCCCGCCTCGCCGCCGCGTCCGTGGCGTTCGACCCCGCCGCGGGACCGCGGGCCCTCGTGCTCGGCGCGCGGATCCTGCGACGCGGCGGCGTCGAGCGCGAGGCCGCGGCGCTCCTCGACCGGCCCGAGGCGACCGGCCCCGCCGCCGCGCTCGAGCGCGCGCTCGCCGCGTGGCGGCGCGGCGACGGCGCCGGCGCCCGCGCCGCCGTGGCCGGCACGCGCGCGCCGGCGCCGTTCGCCTGGGCCGTCGAGGCCCTCGCGCGCGCCGCGGCCGCGCCCGCGGTGGTGCCGGCGCCCGCCCTCACGACGTCCGACGGCGTCGCCGACGCGGACGCGGCCGCCGTCGCGCGGCTGCTCGCGATCCTCGGCGCCCCGCAGCGGGCCGAGGACCTCGCGACCCGCGCGCGCCAGCGCGGCACGGCGTGCGCCGACGCCGCGTTCGTGCGCGAGGCCCTCGGCGAGGCCGGCGCGGCGGTCCTCGACGTCGCCGGCGACGCGGGCCCGGCGCGCGAGGCGTGCGCCCGCGGGCTCCCGCTCGTCGTCCGGTGCGTGCGCCGGCGCGCCGACCGCTTCGTCGAGGAGCCGGTCGTCGTCCGCGGCTTCGACGCCGCCACCGACCTCCTCGTCGTCGACGAGCCCGACGCGGAGCGCCCCGACGCGCTGCCCGCCGCGTGGCTGTCGAAGCTGCGCTACGCGATCGTCGCGCCCAAGGGCCGCGCGGCCGAGCTCGCCGCGTGGCGCGACGGCGCCGCCGCGCGGGCGGGGGAGGCCCTCGCCGCCGACCTCGCGCCCCTCGCGCACGACGAGCCCGCCCGGGCCGCCGACCTCCTCGCCGCGCGCGCGGGCACGGGCCCGGAGCGCGCGCTCGTGACCTTCTACCAGGGCCTCGCCACCTACCTGGCGGGCAACGCCGCGCGCGACGCCGCGCGCCGCGGCGTCGCGGGCACGCTGATGCGCCGCTCGTCGACGACCGCGCCGGTCCTGGCCGTGGAGCGGTTCGTGCGCACGACGGAGTCGTCGTGGAGCCGCGACGAGGCCGACGCCGCCGCGGCCGACCTCGCGTCGATCGAGGCCGACGAGGGCCCGTGCGCCTGGGTCCACGCGGGCCGGTTCGTCGTGTTCGAGGCCGCGCGCCGCCACGTCGAGGCCCTCGCGTCGATCGTCGAGGCGCGCGCGCTCGACCCGTTCGACGTGCGCACCCTCTACTTCCGCGGCAACCTCCGCCGCCTGCTCGGCGACGGCCCGGGCGCGCGCGAGGACCTCGTCCGCGTGCTCGACCGCCGCCCCGACACGCTCGCCGCCGCCGAGGACCTCGTCGCCCTCCACCTCGAGGCCGGCGCGCCGGACCGCGCCCTCGCGGTCGTCGAGGCGCTCGTCGCCGCCGACCCGGCCTCCGCGTCGAGCAAGCCGGTCCGCCAGCTGCGCCAGCGCACCGAGGTGCGCGTCGTGCGCCGCGCGCGGACCGCGGCCGACCTGACGGCGCTCGCCCGCAGCCCGGAGCCCGACACGCGCAAGGAGGTCGCCTGGACCGCCGCGTCGTTCGAGACGCCCGAGGCCGAGGCGCTGCTCCGCGGGCTGCTGTCCGACGCCGACGAGGGCGTGCGCCGCAAGGCCGCGCAGGCCTACCAGCGGCCGTGGCTCGTGGACCTGGCCGCCGCCGACCCGCGCCTCTTCGACGTGCTCGCCGCGCGCCTCGCCGGCGACGGCGTGCCGACGGTCCGCGAGGCCCTGGCGCTCGCGCTCGCCCGCGAGGAGACCGCGCGCAGCGACGCGGCCCTCGCGCCGCGGCTCGCCGGGGCGTCGCGCGACCCCGACGTCGGCGTGCGGGCGGCCATCGCCGACGCGCTGACCGGCCGCGAGGCCCCCGAGGTGCGCCGGGCCCTGGTGGCCGCCCTCGAGGACCCCGAGAGCGTCGTGCGGGCCACGGCGCTGCGCGGCCTCGTGCGGCTCGCCGGCTCCGCGCGGGGCTTCGAGCCCGACGGCCCGCCGGAGCAGCGGGCCGCCGCGGTGCGGGCCTGGCAGGCCTGGCTTTCGGGCGCGAGGTAGCCCGCCGCCGGGTGGGGGGTAGCATCGACGGCCCATGTTGCGCAGCATGCTCAAGTCGAAGCTCCACCACGCCCGCGTCACGGAGGCCGACCTCCACTACGTCGGGAGCGTGACCATCGACGCCGACCTCCTCGCCCGGGTGGACATCCTCCCGAACGAGAAGGTGCTGGTGATCAACAACAACAACGGCGCGCGCTTCGAGACCTACGCGTTCGAGGGCGAGGCCGGCTCCGGCGTCGTCTGCATGAACGGCGGCTGCGCGCGCCACGTGCACGTCGGCGACACGGTCATCATCGCGGCCTTCGGCCTCATGGACGACCGCGAGGCCCGGGCGCACCGGCCGAAGGTGCTGTTCCTCGACGCGTCGAACCGCGTCACGGGCGGCTTCCCGCCCGAGATCCTGCCGCCGGGCGTCTCGGGGGCCACGCCGCCGACGTCGCCCTCCGCGCGCGCGCCGCGCCGCCGCAAGCCGTAGCCGCCCGCGAGGAGGGCCGTCCCGTGCGCGCCGTCGCCCGCGCCAAGGTCAACCTCTACCTCGAGGTCGTCGGGCGCCGGCCCGACGGCTACCACGAGCTGCGCACGCTCTTCCAGACCGTGCGCTGGGGCGACGACGTCACGGTCGAGCGCACGCCGGACGCGGGCGTGACCTGCCGCACCGTCGGCGCCGACGTCCCCGACGACGACCGCAACCTCGCGGTGCGCGCGGCGCGCGCGTGGCTCGCGGCCTCCGGCGCGCCGGGCGGCGCCCGCGTCGCGCTCGACAAACGCGTGCCCGTGGGCGGCGGCCTCGGCGGCGGCTCGTCCGACGCCGCCACCGTCCTGCGCCTGCTCGACGCCGACGCGGGCCCGCGCGCGCTCGGCCCCGCGCGGCTCGCCGACCTCGCGGCCGGCCTCGGCGCCGACGTGCCGTTCCTCGTCGCGGGCGGCGGCGCCACCGGCACCGGCCGCGGCGAGGTCCTCGTGCCGCTCCCCGACGCGCCGCCCGTGACGCTCGTCCTCGTCCTCCCGCCGTTCGGCACCGAGACGGGCAAGGTCTTCGCGCGCGCGGCCGAGCGCGTGCGCCGCGCGCCCGCGGGCGGCCTCGAGGCCGCCGTCGCCGCCCGCGCGTCGGGCGACCCCGCGCGCCTCCGCGACGCGCACCACAACGACCTCGCGGAGGCCGCGATCCGCGCCTACCCCGAGCTCCTGCGCTTCACCGCGCAGGTCGAACGCGCGCTCGGCCGGCCGCCGTGCCTGACCGGCAGCGGCAGCACGCTCTTCGACGTCCCCGACCCGGGCGAGGTCGACGACGTCGTCGCGCGCCTCGCGCACCTCCCGGGCCGCCGCGAGGTCGTCGTCACGGGCTGACGTTGCGCGGGGCCCCGCGGCCGGGGACGATGCCGCGATGGCCCGTCGCGCCCGCTCCGCCGCGTCGCTGCTCGTCGCCGCGTCCGTCGCCGCGTCCGTCGCCGCGTCCGTGCTCGCAGGCGTCGCGACGCCGCCCCGCGCGGGGTACGCGAGGCCCGCCGCGGACCGGCCGCCGTGGGCCGACGAGGCGGAGGCTCTGCTCGAGGGCGTCGCGGAGGTCGCCGCGCCCGGCGCGCTGCCCGGCACGGTCGCCGTCTTCGGCGACGACGCGTTCCCGGTGCTGCTCGGCGGCGCCGGCGGCAAGCTGCGCGTGCCCGTCGCGGGCGCCGCGAGGCTCGGGAAGGGCCGCGTCGTCGCGCTCGCGCACGGCGCCTTCGTCGGCGCGGGCGCGGCGAAGGTCGCCGACACCGCGCGGTTCCTCGAGAACGCGGTGCGGTTCGTCGCGGGGGCCGCGAGGTCGCCGCGGGTCGGGGTGGCGGCGACCGACGTGGCGCCGGTGCTCGCCGCGCGCGGGCTCGCCGCCGCGGCGGTCCCCGTCGCGTCCCTCGCGTCGCGGCTCGACGCGCTCGACGTGGTCGTCCTCGGCGAGGGCAGCCCGCCCGACGCGCTCCGCGAGGCCCTCGACGCGTTCGTGCGCCGCGGCGGCGGCCTCGTCACGGGCCTGTGCCCCTGGGGCTGGAAGCAGGTGACCGGCGCGCCCGACCTGTCGACGAACGGGCTGCAGCGGCTGCTCGCCCCCGCGGGCCTCGCGTTCACCGAGGCGACGGCCGAGACGACGGGCGCGAAGGGCTACGTCGTCGCGGGGCCGCCGGGCCTCGCGTTCCACGCCGTGCGGGCCGTCGAGCTCCTCGCGGCGACGGGGGGCGCGAAGGCGAAGGGCCTCGACCTCGCGCTCGCCTCCCGCGTCGCGCAGGAGGCCGTCGCCGTGCTGCCCGCGGGCGAGAAGAGGCTGCGGGCCCGCGTGCGCGCGCTCGCGCGCGAGCGCGCGGCGCACCTCGTCCCGACGGCGCGCGAGCCGCTCGACGCCGACCGGCCCCTCGACCGGTTCCTGCTCGCGGTGACCGTCGCCGACCTCGCGGACGCCGCGCCGGCCGACGTCGGGGCGCACCCCGCCGCGGCCTCGTTCCCCGGCGCGCCGCCGCCCGGCGCGCGCGCGACCTCGCGGACCGTCGCCCTCGACCTCGCGGTGCCCGGCTGGCACTCGACCGGGCTGTACGCCGTGCCGGGCAAGCCGGTGACGGTGCGCGTGCCCGTGACGACGGACGGCGCGACGGCCGGCCTCGCGGTCCGCGTCGGGGCGCACGCCGACGCGCTCTGGCACCTGTCGTCGTGGCCCCGCGTGCCCGCGATCACGCTCGAGACGCCCCTCGCCGGCGCGACGACGACCGTCGCGTCGGCGTTCGGCGGCCTCGTCTACGTCGTCGTCCCCGCCGGGCGGTCGGGCCTCGCGTCGGTGACCGTCGACGGGGCCGTGGAGAGCCCGTGGTACGTGCTCGACGCGACGTCGAAGGCCCAGTGGGCCGAGGCGCGGCGCGCGCCGGGCCCGTGGGCCGAGCTCGCGACGTCGAAGGTGGTGCTCACGGTGCCGTCGGAGGCCGTGCGCGGCCTCGATGACCCGGCCCCGCTGCTGCGGTTCTGGGACCGCGTGCTCGACGCGGACGCCGACCTCGCGGGGATCCCGCGGGCGCGGGCGCGGCCCGAGCGGATCGTCGCCGACGTCGAGATCTCGGCGGGCTACATGCACTCGGGCTACCCGATCATGGTGCACCTCGACGCGGCCCCGCGGATGGTCGACCTCGGGCTGCTCTCGACGAAGGGCGACTGGGGCCTCTTCCACGAGCTGGGCCACAACCACCAGGCGCCCGAGTGGACCTTCGAGGGCACGGTCGAGGTGACGTGCAACCTCTTCGCGCTGTACGTGCTCGAGACCGTCGTCGGGCTGCGCGGGGTCGGCGGCCACGAGGCGCTCGACGAGCGCGAGGCGAAGGCCGCGGCCCACGTCGCGGCGGGCGCGCCGTTCGCGGCGTGGAAGGCCGACCCGTTCCTCGCGCTCGCCACGTACGTGCACCTGATCGAGGGGTTCGGCTGGGCGCCGTTCCGCGAGGTGTTCGCCGCCTACCGCGCGCTGCCCGACGCCGAGCGGCCGAAGGACGACGCCGCGCGGCGCGACGCGTGGATGGTGCGGTTCGCGCGGGCCGTGGGGCGCGACCTCGGGCCGTTCTTCGTCGCGTGGGGCGTCCCGACGTCGGACGCGGCCCGCGCGTCGATCCGCGACCTGCCGGCGTGGATGCCGCCCGGCTTCCCGCCGCGGGCCCGGAAATGACGGGGCGCGCGCCATGAGCCGCGTCCTCGTGGTGGGGGCCGTCGCGCCGTCGCCGCGCGCCCTCGCGCTCGCCGACCTCGTCGAGCTGCGCCTCGACCTCGGCGCGGAGGCCCACGCGGCCGCGCTCCGCGCCGCGGGCGCGCGGTGCCTCGTGACGGTGCGCGGCGCGCGGGAGGGCGGCGCGTTCACGGGCCCGCCCGCCGAGGCGGCGGCGTGGATCGCGGCGGTGGCCGACGCGGTGGACGCGCCGTGGGTGGACGCCGAACGCGACGTCGTGGCGCCGCTGCGCGCGCGCCTGCGGCCGGGCCGCGCGATCCTCGCGTCGCGCCACGGGACGGGCCCCGTGGACCTGCCGCGCGAGGGCGTCGCCGCGTGGAAGGTGGCGCGCCCCGTCGACGACGGGCCCGCGCTGGCGGCCGCGCTCGACGAGGCGCGGGCCCGGGCGCGCGCCTGCCTGCTGGGCGAGGCGCCGCCGACGACGGTCGTGCCGTACGGCGCCGCGGCCGCCGCGCGGGTCGTGACCGCGGCGGCGGCGCTCGGCGCGGGCGTCGACCCGTTCGTGTTCGGGCGCGACGGGGCCGACCCGTCGCCGGCGCTCGCGGGGGTCCCGGTGCTCGCGCACCTCGTCGACGAGGGCCGCCTCGGCGAGGGCTCCGGCGGCGCGCGGGTCTTCGGCCTCGTCGGGCGGCCCGCGCGCCGCTCGCCGTCCCCGCGCCTGCACGCGGCGGTCTTCCGCGCGTTCGGCCTCGACGCGGTCTACCTGCCCGCGGTCGCGATCGACCCCGCGCGCCCCTTCACGTGGCCCTTCGCGGGGTTCAGCGTCACGACGCCGTGGAAGGAGGACGTGGCGGCCCGCTGCGACGTGCTCGACGCGCTCGCGCGGCGGGTCGGCGCGGTGAACACGGTCTTCCGCGACGCCGCGGGCCGGACCGTCGGGTCGAACACGGACGCGCTCGCGGTCCGCGCCGCGCTCGCCGCGCACGGCGTCGCGGGCGGGGGCGCGTTCGTGCTCGGCGGCGGCGGGTTCGCGCGGGCGGCGGCCGCGGCCCTCGCGGAGGCGGGGTGCGCCGTGCGGCTCGCGGGCGGCGCCCGGGCCGCCGCCGCCGCGGCTGCGCTCGCGGTCGCGTGGGCGGGGCCCGAGGGCGCCCCGCGCGGCGGCGACCGCGTCGTCGTGAACGCGACGCCCCTCGGCGGCGACGGGGCGCTCCCGCCCGCGCTCGCGGCCCTCCTCGCGGCCACCGGCCCCGGCGCGCTGGTCGTCGACGCGCCGTACGCGGAGGGCGGCGGGCCGGCGGGCCTCGCGTGCGCGGCGGCCGAGCGGGGCCTCGCCGTGGTGGACGGCGGGGCCCTCCTCGTCGGGCAGGCGCGCGCGCAGGCCGAGGCGTTCACGGGCCGTCCCGTGCCCGCGGGCGTGCTCGAGGACGCCCTCGAGGCCGGCCCGACGATCGTACTCGTCGGGCCCCGCGGGGCGGGGAAGACCTCGGTCGGTCGCGCGGTCGCGCGGCGGCTGGGCCGGCCGTTCGTCGACACCGACGACGCGCTGGCCCGCGCGGCGGCGCGGCCCGCGGGGCGGCTGCTCGCGCTCGAGGGCGAGCCGGCGTTCCGCGCGCGGGAGCGCGCGGCCGCGCGCGCGGCGCTCGCGCGGCGCGGGGCGGTCGTGGCCCTCGGCGGCGGGGCGTTGACGTCGCCGGAGGTGGCGGCGGCGGTGCGCGACGGGGCGTTCGTCGTGCGGCTCGAGGTCGGCCCCGAGACCGCGGCGGCCCGCGTCGCCGCCGACCCGGCGCCGCGTCCGGCGCTGCTCCCGGGCACGGACCCGGTGGAGGAGGCCCGCCGCGTCGGCGCGGCGCGCGCGCCGCTCTACGCGGCCGCCGCGGACGTGACCGTCGCGGGCGAGCCCGGCACGGTCGACGAGGTGGCGGCCGCGGTCGTGGCGGCGGTCGCGGAGGCGCGTTCGCGTCGAGTTCGGCTCGATTGACGGGGCTGCAACGACCGATAGACTCCGGACAGAGGCGCTCCGTGGGGCGCCCGCCGCGGGTGGAGCCGCGGTGTCCCCGTCCGCCGGAGCGCGCCCGTGAGCCCCCGACCGCCCGCCGACCGTGCGCCGCGACGCGGGCAGCGCCCTGCGCCGGCCGCGGACGCGCCGCCCGGGGACCGACCCGCCGCGCGGGCGGCGCGCCGGTCCGCGGGCGCGTTCGCGGGGCCGTTCGCCGGCCCCCTCGCGTGGGTCGTGGCGGCGCGGTTCCGCCCCGTGCCGACGGCCGTGGCCGTGGCCGTCGCGGGGCTCGTCGCCGCGGCGCGGCCGGCGCGCGCGGACGAGGTCGAGCGCCTGACCGCCCAGCTCACGAGCGGCGACGAGGCGGCCCGCGCGGCCGCGTTCAAGTCGCTCGAGGGCCGGCCGGCGCTGATCGGGTCGGTGCTCGGGCCGCTGCTGCGGCTCGAGGGCGCGTCGGACGCCGCGGCCCACGCGGCCGCGTGGCTGGCCGCGCGGCCCGACGGCCTCCTGCTCGCCGACGACGTGCTGCGCCGCGCGCGCACCGAGCCCATGTTCCCCCGCGCGATCCTCGCGGTCGCGCCCGCGCGCGGCGAGGCCTGGGCCCGGCTCGTCGCCGCCGCGCGCCGCGTCGCCCTCGACCCGGCGGCCGCCGACGACCTGCGCCGCGGCGGCATCGCGTTCCTCGCGACGGACCCGAGCGTCGACAGCGTGGGGGCCCTCGCGGAGCTCTGGGCCGGCGGCGCGGGCGAGCTGGCGCGCGAGGCGCAGGCCGGCGTCGAGCTGGCCGTGGCGTACCGGTTCCCCGACCCCGCGGCGGCGCGCGCCTGGGCCGCCGAACACGCGAAGACGCCGTTCCTCGACGCGGTGCGGACCCTGTCGTGGCTCAAGGACAGCCCCGAGTACCCGGTCTACGCGCGGATGGTCCGCGAGTCGAAGGAGCGGATCCGCGGCGCGACGGGCCTCGACGGTCTCGAGGGGTACCTCGACCCCCTGCAGACGCCGTGGCCCGAGGTCCGCCGGATCGCCGCCGAGCGCGGCGCGCAGATCAAGGCGGAGCCGCGCGCGTGGCTCGACTTGCTGTCCCGCATCCTGCGCGTCGAGGACGACCCCGAGACGCTGCGCCTGCTGCTGCTGGTGGCCGCGGGCCTCGAGGTCACCGACGCCGCGTCGATGCGCTCCGCGCCCCTCGCCGACGCCATCCTGCTGCGGTTGAGCGAGTGCTGCTCGCTGCCGCGGGCGCAGCAGGGGCTGCTCGACCTCCTGGCGCGGGTCGGCGACACCGCGTCCGTGAAGAAGGCGCAGGCGTGGGCCGACCGTCCGGGGACCGACCCGCAGGTGCTCGAGGCGTGGCTGCGCGCCGCCGCGGCCGTCGGCGGCCTCGACGACCAGGTCTGCACGATCCACCAGGCGCGCGCCGCGAGCGACCGCCCCGAGCAGGTCGAGGTCCGCGTCCGCGCCCTCGAGGCCCTCGGCGCGCGCCGCGCCGAGGGGGCCGACGCCTGGAAGCTCGAGGCCGTCGCGCGGCAGTACCTGTGGGGGATCCTCCGCAGCGAGGACGCGCTCACGAACGGCATGCGCCTCGAGACCGTGCCGTCCGCGCGCGCCGCCGCGATCCGCGCCCTCGAGGCCTTCCCCGACCTCGGGACGTACGCCCGGCTGCGCCAGCTCGCCGAGTCGCCGCCCGAGCCGCCGGAGCTCGCGCGGCTCGCCGGCAGCGTGCTCGGCAAGCAGGCGGTGCGCGACGCCGCGGCGGGCCGCGAGCTCCTCGACCTCGCGGCGAACGGTCGCGACCTCGGGGTGCGCCGCGCCGCGATCGCCGACCTCGCCCGCGTCGCGACCGAGGCCGCCGAGCGGCCGGACGCGACGGCGCCGAAGCCCGAGACCGACCGCGCCACCCGCGAGGAGCTCCGCAAGCGCGTCGTGGCCTTCCTCGGGGCCCTCCTCGCCGACACCGCCGCGGAGCCGACCCTGCGCACGGCGGCGGCGGAGGCGGCGGCCCCGCTGTCGGAGGCGTCGCTGCTGCCCGCCTTCGCGACGCTCGTCGTGGACCTCCTCGACCGCGAGGAGGCCCTGCGCAACGCGGCCCAGGCCCCGTTCGAGCGCCTCGTGACGACGCTGGTCCGCGGCGACCCGTCGCACGACGACGCGGTCAACGCCGCGCTCGTCCGCGTCGCGACGGCCGGCGGCGGCTCGATCGCGATCCCGATCGCCGACGCGGCGGCCGAGGCCGGCGGCGCCCGGCTGAAGCTGCAGGCGCTCCGGGCCGGGCTACGGCTCCAGCGCGCGCGGGGGGCGACCGGGCCGCAGGCGTCGCCCGAGGCGCTCGCGGCGAGGATCGCGGCGCAGCGCGCCGACCTCGTGGACGCGCACAAGATCCTGCGCTCGACGCTGAAGGCCGGCGGCGCCGCGGGCGACCTCGATCGCGCGCAGCTCGCGCCGGTCAAGGCGACGCACCGCGACGTCGTGAAGCTGCTCCTCGCCCTCCCGGGGCTCGAGGAGCCGCTCCGGCGCAGCGCGTTGTTCTCCGGGCTCGCCGCGGCCGCCATGCTCGGGGACGCGGCGTCCGTCGAGGCCGGTCAGCCCTGGCTCGTCGAGGCCCGGGCGATCGCGACGCCGCCGACCGACGAGGAGCAGGCGACCCTCGACGCGTTCGTCGCGGCCGCGAAGCGCCTCGCGCCCCCGTCCCCGCGCTGACGGGCTCGGCGTCCCGCGACCGCGCGGCCCGGCGGGCGTCCGCCGCCTCCGCGCGCGGCCGCCGGCCCGTCGGCCCGCGCGGCGCCGCCCGTCCGTCGCCCCGCGCGCCGGCGCCGAAACGACGGCGGCCCGCGGCCCTCCCCGGCGCGGGGGATGCGGGCCGCGGGACGCCAGAGGAGACGCGGGTCGTGCGCGATCAGCGGCCGCGGTTGTCCGCCGCCGGTTCGTCGCTGCCGCCCGTGATCGAGCCGTAGGGGATGCCGCCCTTCGTCGAGCGCTTGAGGAACAGCAGCGCGAACGAGGTGTCGAGGATCTCCTGGGGCTTGTGCGTCGTGCCGCTGTCCCAGTACCCCTTCTCCTTGTTCTGGCGGCCGATCAGCTGCGACGCCATCTCCATGTACCACTGCTTGTTGCCGAGGCGCAGGTTGCCGATCAGGTCGAACGCGCGCTCGCAGCAGTAGAGGTAGTAGACGCCGTAGTACTTCGAGCGGGGGTTCTCCCAGGGCGACCAGTTCGCGTCGAGCCACGCGCAGCCGTCGTAGATCGACTGCTGGATGGCCTTCTGGTCGCGGGCCTTGAAGGCCTCGTCGTCGCGCTTCATGAGGATGTAGCGCGACATCACGATGGAGCCGATGCCGCACGCCGTCATGCCGCCGGAGGCCTTGCCCTCGCGCGGCTCGAGGCTGTCGCTCTTGATGTAGCAGAAGCCGCGCGCCTTGTCCTTCTCGCCCTTGCCGCCGGCGGGCGGGCCGTAGCGGCCCTTGTCGCCGTCGGAGAGCTTGGACGGGTCGGTGCCCTTGGGCGGGCGGTCGTAGACCGCGCGCGGCCACTCGGGACCGTCGTCCTCCTGCTGGGCCATGGCGAACGTGATGATGTCGTTCCAGACCTTGCTCTCGGTCTTGATGCCGCAGCGCTCCGCCGCGAGCAGCGCGAGGGCCGCGAGCTGCGTGCTCGACAGGTCCTGCTCGCCGCCCGGCGCGGGGTTCGTGTTCGGGGTCTGGTAGCGCCAGCCGAGCGCGCCCTTGCCGGCCTTGCGGCGCTTCTCGAGCAGCGTGTCGTGGAGCTTCTGCGCCCACTCGCGCCAGTCGCCGCTCGGGAACTTGACCTTGTCGCCCTGCGCCTCGCTCGTCTTGACCTTCTTGAACGGGTCGGCGACCGCCGTCACCGCGAGCAGCATCATCGAGCACTCGTACGAGCCGCCCGGGATCTTCTGCTTGCTGCGGAGGAAGGCGAACCCCTTCTTGATCACCGGGTCGTCCACCGGCTCCTTGCACTTCAGCAGCGTGTAGAGCACGAGGGCCGTCGCACCGGCCGGGTGCTTGTACTCGGCGCCCTTGAGCTCGCCGCCGCCGTACGCGCGGTTGCCCTCGATGAGGCCCCACGACCCGTCCGGGAGCTGGTGGCTCTTCAGGTACGCCACGCCCTTCTTGATCGCGGCCTCGATCTGGGCGTTGAGGCCGGTCGGGAGGTCGTCCTCCTCGTCGTCGCCCGGCGCCGCGGGGGCGCCCCCGTCCGCCATCCCAGGCTCGCCCATTCCAGGCTCACCCGCCGGCGGCGTGGGCTTCGGGTCCTCGGCGGACGCCGTCCGCGGACCCCCGGAGAGGCACAGCCCGAGGGCGAGGAGCCCGAGGGCGGAACACAACCAAGCGTAGGGAGAGCGAGAGCGGTTCATGTGAAGTATTCTACCGACGGGGGGCGAACGTTGCACGGCTCCGGGCCGGGACCGCCGGTCCTCGGGACCCTCGTGCACGGGACGCCCGCCGACCGCCCTCCCCCTCGCGTCCGCGGGGGCCCCCGGAGCCGCGGAGCGTCCGCGGAGGCCTCGCGCCGCCGCCCGTCGCCCCGCGGCCCGGCCCCGGTCCTGCCCGGCGGACGCCGCCCGAGGCCCACCGCCCATGCCGCCGCCGCGCCACGCCGGGTTCGTCGAACTCCTCGGCCTCGAGGAGCAGCCCGGCCCCCCCGGGTCCTACACGTGCGCCCTCACCGTGGACGCGCGCCACCAGAACATCCAGGGGGTCATCCACGGCAGCGTCGTCATGGCGCTCCTCGACACCGCCATGGGCCATGCGCTCTCGGGCGGCCTCGCCCCCGACGAGTTCTGCTCCACGACGCAGTGGTCGGTCCAGTTCCTGAAGGCGAGCCGTCCCGGCGACCGCCTCGTCGCGACGGGGCGCGTCGTCCGGAAGGGGAACCGCATCGCGTTCCTCGAGGGGGTCTGCCGCGACGCCGCGGGCGACGAGGTCGCGCGGGCCCACGGCACCTGGTACGTCGGCCGGCTCGACCCGAAGCGCGGGGGCGCGCGCCCCGCGGCCGGCTGACCGGGTTCCCCGACGGGATCCGAGCCCCAGCGGCGGCACGCAGGGCCCAGCGGCGGCACGCAAGGCCCAGCGGCGGCACGCAAGGCCCAGCGGCGGCAGGCAAGGCCCGGCGGCGGCACGCGAGCTCCAGCGGCGGCACGCAAGGCCCGGCGGCGGCATGTAGGGCCGGGTTCGCGGCACGCAAGGCCCGGTGCGCACCGCGAGACCCGGCCGGCGCCGGGCCCGCGGGGGCCCGCGGGCCGCCGGGCCTCGCGTCCCGGACGCGCGTCCGATGGGTGGAGCCTCGCCTGCGACCGGTACTTGCGGCCGCCGTCGCCCGGCGTCGGGGCTTCGCCCGCGTCGTCCGCCGCGATCTTCACGACGCGTTCCTTCAGCTTGTCCTTGACGGCCAGGCGCAGCTCGCCGCCGGCCTCGACGACGCCGCGGAACGTCGCGGCGTCCGGCACCGGCGCGTCGTTCACCCGCAGGACGATGTCGAACGGGCGCAGGCCCGCGACCGCGGCGCGCCCGCCGCGCTCGATCTTCGACACGAGGACGCCCGCGAGGGCCGCGTCGAGCTGGTAGTGGCGGCGCACCTCGTAGGTGAGGTCGCGCACCGTGACGCCCAGCGGCTCGGACTTCCACAACGGCGCCGCGTCGAAGTGGGGCGGGCCCTCGGTGACCGTCATCTCGACCTGCTTGACGACCCCGTCCACCGCGTACTCGAGCCGGAAGGGCTTGCCGGTGCCGAGCTTGGTGAGCGTGCGGTTCAGCGCGTTGTCGACGGACGGCCACGGCGTGACGCCCGGCATCATCCCCTCGAAGCGCTCCATGTCGTCGCCCATGCTCTCGAAGAAGTCGCGGAACGACGACCGCCCCTCGTCGCCCGCGCCGATCGGGATCGGCGCCGGCCGGTCGGGGGCGTGGATGCGCAGCAGCACGTCGCCCGGCCGCAGCCCGGCCTTCTCCGCGGGCGAGCCCGCGTAGACGTACGAGACGAGCACGCCCGACGCGCCGTCGCGCGTGACCGCGCTGACGCCGTTGACGCGCGCGAGGTCGCGGTCGAGGGCCTGCGTCTCGACGCCGAGCCACGCGAGGCGGTCCTCGCGTTCGGCCGCCACCGGCACGTTGGCCGCGTCGGCGTGGGCCGCCGGGTCGGCGAGGAGCGGCGCGAGGTACTCGGGCGACAGCAGGACGTAGCCGTCGCTGCGGCGCCACCGGTTGCGCTCGGCGCTCGTGCGCCGCTGCACCGGGAACGCGACGAGGGCGCCCTCGCGGTCGAACACGAACTCGGTGGCGCCCGTCTCCCAGAGGTTGGGGATCCACTGCCGGCGCCAGCTGCGCCGGAACGCGCCGAGGCGCGCGCTGCTGACGTGCAGGCGGCGGCGCTCGCCCTGGAGCTCGAGCTGCGCGTCGAACAGCAGGTGGTGCTGGCGCGCGCGGATCGGCGTCGTCGCGAGCACGAGCGGCGACGGCAGGTCGGCCGCCACCTCGACGAGGAACGCGCCGAGGTGCTTGAAGGAGCAGACGAACGTCGCGGGCACGGGGTCGCCCGCCGCCGGGTGGACGTCGACGCCCTCGATGCGGGCGGTGGCGGCGGCGTCGAGCGACGCGAGCACGACCACGCGGCGGGGCGACACGACGAGCCCGACGACGTTGCGCTCGGTGTCGTTGCCCTCCTCGTCGTCGTCGCCGGAGCGGAAGCGGAAGCCGCCGCCGCCCTCGTTCTTCGGGCTGCGCAGCTTCACGTGGACGCGCAGCAGGCCCGTGTCGGCGCGGCGCATGGTCGCCTCGACGGCGGCGGCGTGCTCGGCGGCGGGCACCAGCGGCCACGCGAGCGGCGAGCCCTTCCAGCCCTTCCCGTCGGCGGCCACCGTCTCCTCGAGCGTGACGCCGACCGGGGTGCCCGACTTGTCGACGACGATCGCGGGCCGCCACGAGCCGGAGAGCTCGCGGCCGTCCTCGTCGATCGTGATGCGGTCGAGCACCGAGCCCACCACGGTGGTCCAGACGTCGTCGTCCTGGCCGTGGTAGATGCCGCGGTAGGGGGGCGGGCGCGACCCGTCGAACGCCGGCGGGGTGACGCCCTCGAGCGGGCGCTCGAGCGCGAGCACGAGCCCTTCGCCCTCGGCGACCCACGCGAAGGGCGTCGCCGCGATCCGCTGCGCGCCGCGCACGACCGTCATCGAGGCCACGAACCGCGGGTGCAGCTCCGGGTCGAACACGAGCACGCGGTCGGCCGCGAGGACGATGCCCGCGAGCTCGATGGGCCGCTCCTCCTCGATCCACGTCGCGTAGTCGCCGCGGCCCGCGAGGGTGCGCGGCGGCTCGCCCTCGTCGTAGCGGAGCACGAGCTCGACGTGGACGAACGCCGCCGCGAACGAACGCGCCAGCGCGGCGTCCGCGGCGAGGGACGGCTTCGGGTCGTCCGCGCGCGCGGACGGCGCGAGGGCCGGCGTCGCGAGCGGGAGCGCGAGGAGGGCGGCCGCGAGCGCGGCGGCCCGCAGGCGGGCGGGGACGGTCGGGGTCATGGGCGCTCCCTACTCGCGCTCGTAGTCGCGGTTGATGTCGAGGACGACCTGCCGCAGCAGGCCGTTGCGCAGGATCGTCAGCACGATGCGGGGCTCCTTCGCGAGCCGCTCGAGCGACGCGGCGTGGGCCGCCTTCGCCTCCTCGAGGGTCGTCACCTCGGTCTTGCCGACCTTCAGCAGGATGTCGCCGCGGCGGATCCCCGCGCTCGACGCGTTCCCCGGGCTCTTCACGCCGAACACGAACACGCCCACCTTGCGGTGGAAGTAGAGCTGCGGGTGCTCGAACTGGTTGATCGTCTTGAACGAGAGGTCCCAGCGCGCGCAGGCGAGCTCCTCGCCCTCGACCGCGCCCTTCTCGCGCGGCACGAGGGTCACGTCGAGGGCCTGCGAGCCGCGGCGCACCTTCAGGGCCGCGGGTTTGTCGAGCGCGAGGGTCCCGAGCGTGCGCTCGACGGCCGGGAGGTCCTCGATCGTCAGCGCGGTGAGCGGCCGGCCGTCCACCGACAGGAGCCGGTCCTGGGGCTCGAGGCCGGCCTTGCGCGCCGGGCTGTCCGGGTCGGTCCCGGCCACGACGACGCCCTCGGTGCCGTCGAAGTACGTGTTGCGCTCGAAGTCGCGCAGGGGCAGCAGGCGCAGCCCGGTCCACGTCCAGCGCACCTTCCCGTGCGCGCGCACCTGCTCGACGATCATCCGCACGGTCGTCGCGGGGATCGCGAACCCGAGGTCGCCGCCGCCCGACGTCCCGCGCGCGTTGATCCCGACGATCTCGCCCTTCGTGTTCACGAGGGGCCCGCCCGAGTTGCCCGGGCTGATGGACGCGTCGGTCTGGATCCACAGGCTGTACTCGCTCGTGCCCGGCAGGTACCGCCGCGTGCACGCGACGATGCCGATCGAGACCGAGCGGCTCATGCCCCACGGCGCGCCCATGGCCATCACGAAGTCGCCCTCGACGAGCGCGTCCGAGTCGCCGAGCGACGCGAACGGGAACGGCGGCGCGCCCGCGGGCGCCTCGAGCCGCCCGAGCGCGAGGTCGGTGTCCTTGTCGGTGCCGAGGATCTTCGCGCGGTACGCGCGCCCGTCGGCCAGCAGGCACCGCACCTCGCGCGCGTCGTCCACGACGTGCCAGTTCGTGAGGAACTCGCCGCCCGCGGTGATGAGCACGCCGCTGCCCGAGACCTCGGCGCCCTCCTTCTTCCCCTCCTCCGCGCTCTCCGTGATGCACTTCACGAAGACCGTCGCGGGGAACACGCGGTCCTTCGCCTCGCGCACGATGCGGCGGAAGTCGGCCGCGGTCGTGCCCTCCGCCGGGGCCGCCGGGGCCGCCGCGGGCGCCGGCGCGTCCGCGCCGCCGTCGGCCCGCGCGGCGGGCGGCGTCGCGCCGACCCCGACGAGCGCGAACCACGCCGCCGCGAGGCCGAACCCGACCGGAACGAGCGTGAGGCGCCGCGCGCGCGCGCGCGGGGCGACGACGCGGGGTCGCGTCCGGGAGTGCCCCGTGGGGCCGTCCGTCGGTCCGAAACATCGTCACCCTCCCTCCGACGCCCGGCGGTGCCCGGTCCCGTCGCCGTCGGACGCGGAGTGTACGGGAACCTCGACGCCCGCGTCGGCCCTTCGGGTTCGCGGCCCGCCGGCGGGGGGACGCGAGGCCCGCCGGCCGCCGGGCCTCGCGTACCCTGGGGTCGTGACCGCCGCCCCGCCCGTCGCCCCGTCCCGGCGCGCGCCGTCGCCGGACGCCGCGCTCGCCGCACGCCGCCGTCGCGCCGTGGCCGCGGTCGCCGGGCTCGCGGGGGCGGGCGCGGTCGCGTTGGTCCTCCACGGGCCGATCCCGCAGGACCTCGCGTACCACGGCTTCGCGGACCACCGCACGATCGCGGGCGTCGCGAACCTGCTCGACGTCGCGTCGAACCTGCCGTTCCTCGCGGTCGCGCTCCTCCTCGGGCCCGCGGTCGGGCGGTGGGCACGCGAGGCCCGGCCGCCGGCGTGGGCGCGCGCGGCGGCGTGGGCCCTCGTCGCGGGGGTGGGCCTGACCGCGGTCGGCTCGGCGCTCTACCACCTCGACCCGCGCAACGCGACGCTCGTCCTCGACCGGCTGCCCATGGCGCTGACGTTCGGCGCGTTCTTCGCGCTGCTCCTCGGGGATCGGCTGGGCGACGACGTCGGCCGGCGCGCGTTCCTCCCGTCGGTGGTGCTCGCGGTCGGCAGCGTGGTCGCGTGGGCGGCCACGCTCGGCGCGCCCGGGGCCGACGACCTGCGGCTGTACGCCGTGGCGCAGTTCCTGCCGCTGCTCGCGGGGATCGTCTTCCTCGTGGGGCTGCCGCCGCCGCCGCCGGAGCGCCGCTGGCTCGTGGCGGCGCTCGCGGCCTACGTCGCGGCGAAGGCGCTCGAGACCCTCGACGCGCCGGTGTTCGGGCTCACGGGCGGCGTCGTCAGCGGCCACACGCTGAAGCACCTCGCCGCCGCCGTCGCGGCGTGGGCGCTCCTGCGGTGGGTCGTCGCGACGCGGCGGGCCGCGGCCGCGTGAGCGCGGCGGGTCACCGCTCGAGCACGACGTCGTCGTCGGTGGCGAACGCGCGGTCGCGCCCGGCCGAACGCACCTCGAAGCGGCCCCGTCGCGCGTCGCGCACCACGTAGCGGTACGGCGTGCCCCAGGGGTCGTTCGGCACGCGGTCGAGGTACGGCTCCTTCGAGTGCGGGTCCTCGGCGACGAGCGCGTCGAGGCGCGCGGGCAGGGCGCCGGTGCGCCGCCGGAACAGATCGAGCGCCTGCGCGAAGTTGCGCGCCTGCATCGCGGCGGTGTCCTCGGACGCGGGCCCGGTGCTCCACGTGTCCGTCCCGACGAGGCCGATCAGCAGCATCCCGATGACCGCGAAGGCGACGACCCGGAACGCGACGTCGATCGACCACGGGAACCGGCGGTCGTTCCACGGCGGCGACCCGCGGGCGCGGCGCGCGGGCGCGCGCGGCGCGTCCGGGGCGTCGCCTTCGGCGGGATCCGGCGTCGACGCGGGGGCGGGATCGTCGAGGGAGGCCGTCACGGGAACCAGCGCCGCAGCAGGTCGAAGAGGACGTAGAGGCCCGCGCCGTACGCGAGGCCGCGGGCGAGCTGGGCGGCGACGGTGGGGCGGTCGAGCGATTCCATGGGCGCGCGGTCCGCGGCGGGCCGGGCCTCGCGTCCCTTGGACGGGGCCGCGCCCCGGATTCGTCCCGCGGACGCGGGGCCGCGGACGGCGCGGTGGGGCGACGGCGTGACCGGGCGCCTCGCGGCCGTACGATGCGCGCGGCTCACGCCTCGGGAGGATCGAGATGGGTCGTCCGGCGACACGCGGCGCGTTCGGGGTCTTCGTCCTGCTCGGGCTCGCGGCGTGCGGCGGGGGAGGAGGCGGCGGGGGGGCGGCGGCGGCGGGGGCGGGGGCGGCGCGCTCACCGGAAGCGTCACCGGGCGCGTGGCGTTCCACGGCGGGCAGGTCTCGGTGCTCGAGGCGGAGCCGAACGACCTGCTGTCGCAGACGCGGTCGCTCGGCGACCTCCTGCCCGGGCGGACGCTGACCGTCGTCGGGCGCGTGGATGCGGGAGCGGGGGACGTGCTCGACGCGTTCCGGTTCCGCGCGGTGGTGCGCGGGCGCGTGACCGCGCGGCTGACGTACGCGACGGGCGAGGCGCCGGACCTCGACCTCGCGGTGTACGCGCCGTCCACGCTGCAGGCGGTCGAGGCGTTCGACGCGCCCGCGTCGCCCACCACGGTGACGTTCCTCGCGAAGGGGCTCTGCGACGTCGTCGTGCACACGGCGAGCGGCGCGTCGAGCTACGAGCTGCGGCTGTCCCTCGACGCGACGTCCGGGACCCCCGAACGCGAGCCGGACGCGACGCCGGGCGACGAGCCGTACCTCGGCGAGCTCCTCGTGGGGGAGACGGTGACCGCGACGGGGACGGTGGACGCGACCGACGCCGTGGACGCGTACCTCGTGGCGTGCCCCGCGGCGATGGGGCTGCGGGTGCGGTGCACCGTCCCGGCGTTCAGCGACTTCGACGTCGCACTCCTCGACGCGACGTCCGACGTGACCGCGCCGACGCCGTGGCTGACGTTCGCGGCGCGGAGCGGCACGGAGGAGGTCGGGACGACGGCGGTGCCCGCCGGACGGCTCGTGCGCGTCGAGGTCCGGCGGTTCTCGGGGTCGGGCGGGTACCAGCTGTCGCTCACGGGCCAGGTGGGCACGACGTCGCTCGCGGCGCCCGCCGAGGCCCGGGTGGCGAGCGTCGGCGCGGAGAGGCGGCGGCTGCAGCGCACGTCGGACGCGGCGTGTTACGGCCGGGCCCCGGCGCGGGTCGCCCGCGGTCAGGTGCTCGTGCGGCTCGAGGCGTCGGCCGACGCGTCGGCGACGGAGGAGGCCGTCCGCGGGCGCGCGGGCCGGCTCGTCGGGACGAGCCCGGCCGGGCACCGGCGCGTCGACTTCTCGTGCCCCGCGTCGTTGTCCGACGAGGACGCCGCCCGATGGACGCTCGCGCGCGCGGCCGCGCTCGCGGGCGCGGACGGCGTCGTCGCCGCCGACCCGAACTGGGTGCGCCGGCCGAGCCTCGCGCCGGACGACCCGTACCTCGACCTGCAGTGGGGGCTCGAGCAGGTGCATGCGGAGCAGGCGTGGGACGTCACGACGGGCTCGTCGTCGACGATCGTGGCGGTGATCGACACCGGCAAGACGAACCACCCCGACCTCGCGGGCCGGTGGACCGGCGGCTACGACTTCGTCTCGGACCCGGCGTACAGCGACGACGGGAACGGCCGCGACGCCGACCCGGCCGACGCGTACGACCCGTCGGGCGGCTACCTGCCGTTCTTCCACGGCACGTTCTGCGCCGGGATCATCGCGGCGGTCACCGACGACGGCGTCGGCGTCGCCGGGCTCACGTGGTCCACGCAGGTGCTGCCGCTGCGCGCGTTGTCGTCGACGTGGGGCGGGACCGACGAGGACATCATCGAGGCGATCTACTACGCCGCGCGGCTCCCGAACGCGTCCGGCACGCTGCCCGCCGCGCGCGCGCACGTGATCAACATGAGCCTCGGCGGCCCCGGCTACAGCCAGGTGTTCCAGGACGCGATCACGGACGCGCGCAACGCGGGGTGCGTGATCGTCGCCGCGTCGGGCAACGAGGGGTCGACGACGCCGTCGTACCCGGCGGCGTTCTCGGGGGTCCTCTCGGTCGGCTCGGTGGGCTACCTCAAGCAGCGCACGTCGTACTCGAACTACGGCAGCACGCTCGACCTCGTGGCGCCGGGCGGCGACATGTCGGCCGACCGCAACGGCGACGGCTACCCCGACGGGATCCTCGGCTGCAACTACGCCGCCGGGAACGGGGCGCCCGACCCGATCTACGAGTTCGCGGAGGGCACGTCGTTCGCCGCGCCGCTCGTGGCCGGCGCCGCGGCGCTGCTGCTGGCCGTCGACCCGACGCTCACGCCGTCGCAGGTCGAGACCGCGATCCTCTCGACCACCGAGGACCTCGGCGCCGCGGGGCGCGACGACTCGACGGGGTGGGGGCTGCTGGACGTGCACGCGATGCTGTCGTCGTCGGCGGTCGTGCCGCCGCCGTCCGGCCCGCCGGTGCTCGTGGTGTCGCCGACCGACGTGCTGTTCGACCCCGCGACCTCGACGCTCGAGCTCACGGTCCTCAACGGCGGCGGCGGGACCGTGACGGTCGGCACGCTCGCGGTGGCGACGTCGTCGGGCGGGCCCTGGCTCGCGGCGACGGGCGTCGGCCCCGGCGACGCGACCCGCAGCGTCCGCGGCATCCGGCTCGACGTGGACCGCTCCGGCCTCCTGCCGGGCTCGTACTTCGGCACCGTGACCGTGCCGTCCGACGCCGGGACCGTCGCGGTGCGCGTGGCGGTCTCCGTCGCGAGCGGGGCGCTCCCGCCCGCGAACGTGGACGTCCGCGTCCAGGCGGTGCGCGCCGACACCGGCCAGGTGGTGCAGGAGACGACGGTCAACCCGACGTCCACGCTCAACTGGTCGTTCGCGTCGCTCCCCGCGGGCGACTACTTCTTCTACGCCTCGACGGACCTCGACGGCGACGGCGTCCGCTGCGAGGTCGGCGACTACTGCGGCGCGTACCCGTTCGAGGGCCGGCCCGAGCGCGTCACGGTGCTCCCGTCCGGCCAGACGACCAACGTGGACTTCTCGGTCGCGCCCCGCGCGTCCCTCTCGACGCAACGCGCGCCCTGACGCCTGCGGGTCCCACGGCCTCGGCGCCCGCTCACCGCCCCGTCTCCACGACGTCGTCGGCCGTGCCGAGGCGCCCGTCCTCGCCGGCCGATCGCAGCTCGTAGCGGTTGCGCCGTTCGTCCGTGATCCGGTATGCGTACGGCGCGCCCCACGGGTCGAGCGGGATCCGCTCGATCCACGGCGCCGGCTCGTCGTCCGCCGCGACCGACGGAGCTGGTGCCTCCGACGGATTCGGCGGCCGCGTCAGCGCCTCGAGCGACGGCGGGAGCGTTCGACGTGCGGCCTTGTACGCATCGATCGCGCACGCGACGTTGCGCAGCGCCATGGCCGCGACGTCCTCGGACGAGCCCGGGCACGACCGCGGCCACATGAGTTCCTTCACGACGGCCACGCCGAGCAGGACCCCGACGATCGACGTGACGACCCGCCACGCGGTCCTCCGTCGCCGCCGCGGGCGGCTCGTGCCCGTCTCGTCGTGCGCGTCGGCTTCGCTCACGGCAGCCCCGCGACGACGTCGTCCGCCGTCTCGAGGACCGTGTCGTCGGCGGCGCAGCGCAACTCGAACGCGCCGCGGTCCTCGTCGAGCACGGTGTAGACGTACGGCTGGCCCCACGGGTCGAGCGGGACGCCGTCGCGCTCGAGCTTCAGCCCGCGCCCGCGCGGCGCCTCGGCGCCGGCCGCCGCGCCGCGGTCGGCCGGTGCCTCGCCGAGGCCGAGCGCCTCGAGCGACGGCGGTACGCGACCGACCTCGCGGCGGTATCGCGCGATCTCGTCCACGAGGCGGTGCAGGTGCCAACGCACCGCGCCGTCCCCGCGACCCGGTGGATTGAGCGCCGACAGGAGCCCGTTCCCGGCGATCCCCGTGAGCAACGCCACGGCGACGACCACGGCGATGATCCGGGGCGCGCTCCATCCGGGGCCGTCCGAGCGGTGGCGGCGACGCCACCGGCCGTTGCGCGCGGTCCGGCGCGCGCCGTCCGGGGCGGGGGACGGGGCCGACGGGGCGGCAGGGGCCGCGGGGCCTGCCGGGTGCGTGGGACCGAGGGGGGCGGTCGGGGGCATGGGTACGCGAGGCCCGTTGCGTCGCGGGCCGGGCCTCGCGTCCCTGGGACGACGACCGCGTCCGACGGCTTCCGCGCGTCGGCGCCGGATCGTGCGCCACCTGCTGCGTCGCGCCGCGGGGTGACGCGGGCCGCGCTCGCGCGCGGACGTGCGGTCGGCTACGCTCCGCGCCGCCCCACGGAGCCCAGGATGCGCGTGCGCGCGGACGGTCCCATCGAGCTGCGTACGCGGATCGACCCGCGGTCCGGGGTCGTCGCGACGCTGCCGGCGGGGGGCCTCGCGCACCTCGTGGAGAAGAAGCGCACCGCGGAGGGCGTGTGGCGGAGGCGGGTGGACACGCAGGGGCGGCGCGGCTGGGCGCCGCCGAGCGCGCCGCTGCACGACGTCGCGGACAACGACGTCGTGCTGGCGGCGCTCGCCGTCGAGTTGCGCGAGGCGCCGGCGTCGTCCGCGCCGGTCCTGCGGACGCTGCGCCGCGGTACGTCGTTCGCGCCCGTCGAGGTTTCGGAACTCGCCGGCGAGACGTGGGTGCGCGTCGAGATGGGGGCGAAGGGCGGCTGGATCCCGGGCGAGACGCGCGTTGCGCGTCACGTGTGGTTCGGGCCGGTCGGGTTCATCGTGAGCGGCCTGCTGCTCGTGGGGGGGCTGGCGTTGCTCGCGATGCAGCGGCCCGGCGGGGTGACCTTCGGCGCGACGTTCACGATCCCGATCGTCGGCGTGGTCGGCCTGTGGGAGACGTGGTCCGTTCGCGCGTCGTCGGTCGCGCGGCGCTTCGCGCGGAGCAACGGCGAGGGCGCTTGATCGAGTGCGTCCGCTCGGTCGGCCGACGGGCCTCGCGGTCCCGGGCGCACGACCGCGGGATGAGGCGCGGGGCGACGCTCCGCGGGGCGCGCCCGCGGCTGGGAGGTGGTAGGTTCCACGCCATGAAGAAGGACGGCGCGAACCTCGGCGGCGGGCGGGACGGGGGGCCGGAGGAGGAGGGCGAGCCCGAGGTGTCGCCCGGTGGCAGCCGCGTGATCCGGCACGGCGATCGCGTCCGGTCGCGCGACGACGCCACGTCGGTGCTCGAAGGCCATGAGCACGTCGAGAGCGAGGAGATGCAGGCGTTCGACGCCGAGCTGACCCGACGGCTCGGGTCGTTCACGGTGCTCCACGAGTGGGTGAGCCCGTTCGTGCACGTGGACCTGTACCTCTTCCCGCCGAACGAGGAATTCGGGTACTGGCGGGTGATCACGCGAGGGATGTCGGATCTCCCGCAGACGGTCCCCGAGGGCGCGGAGCAGTGGCGGCACGTCGAGACCGTGCAGTTCCTGCCGGCGGACACGCCCGGCCTGCCGGCGGGGCGCCGGTCGTCCGACGCGGGGACGTTCGAGGGAGGGCCGTGGCAACTCGCGGTCCAGAAGCGGCTCGCCCGGTTCCCGCACGCGCTCCAGACGTGGCTCGGGCCCTTTCACACGGTGCCGAACGACGATCCGCCGGAGCCCTACGACCGCAAGACCCTGCTCACGACGGCGATGTTCCTGCCGGCGGGGATGGGGCTGCCCGAGGGCTTCGGTCCGATCGAGGTCGGCGGGAAGACGATCCGCTTCCTGTGGCTGACCTATCTCACCGACGCCGAGTGCGCGTTGAAACTCGAGCGCGGTGCGGACGCCCTGGTCGACCGACTCGACGCATCGGGCACGGACCTGGTCCCGCTCGACCCGGCGCGGCCGTGCGCGGTGACCGGTGCCCGGCCTCGTTCCCGCCGACCGTGGTGGCGGTTCTGGTAGCCGGCGGCGCGCAACGCGCCGATCGCGTCCAGTTCACAGGTTCCGGGCGGAACCTGGCAGGTCGCAACGTCGCGGCTCGACCTACCCGGGAGGGGATTCGCCGGAGCAGAACTGTCTTGCTCCGGGGGTGACAGGGCGACGCCGCGTCACTTGCGTTGGGCTGCCGGGCGCGTCCGCTTCGGGTCCCACCTCGACAAACTTCGCTGCAGCTTCAGCCGGTCCTCCCACGCCTTCGCGCTGCGCTCGCTCGGTGCCCGGAACACGTCGGGCGCGAGCTCGAGCCAGGACCCGACGAGTTCGCCGCGACCCGCCCGAACCGCTGCCAGATCGAGCTGATCCGACTGCAGGACGACCACCGCAACGCGAACGCCGGCGCGACGCAGTTCTGTGGCAACGCCTTGGACCTCCAGCACATGCGCGCACCCGATCAGCATCCAGAGTTGGGACTCTCCGCCCTCACGCCCAGCCCTCCATATGTTCGTCGCGACAAGGAAGCGATTGTTGGTGATGAGAATTTGCTGATGAGTGCTCGGCACTCTCGTCGATCCCACCCACGCGCAACTTGGGTTCATGATCGTACGCTGATCGTCCGGGGTATCCTCCGGCAGAACTGCCTGGCACTTCGCTGGCATCATGCACCTTACCGTCGCCGAGAGAGAGAAGGCAGTCTCGAGGAAGTTCGCATAGCCGGACAGAGGCCACGGGATGTTGCTCGCGAGCAACCGCCGTAGCGGCAGCCGATCCCCTCGCCCAACAGCGACTCCCGCAAGCTGCAGTTCTCGTTCCGTGTCCGAAGGCAACAGCTCGAAGAACACGGTAGGCGGAAGCCGAGGCGTCGGACCGAGCGACGTCACTCGCCGCAGCAAACCGGACGCCCGGGTGGCGATTGTTGGATTCGTGTGTACATCGGGCACGATCACAACTTCCGCGCGTGACAGTCTTCGAATCGCTTCCGGCTCTGCCAACTGCACAGTGCCGGAGCGAAGGACGTCATCGGACGCGAGAAGTCGGTCGTAGACTGGCGATTCTGAGTCGTGGTAGTCGAGATCGAAGATCAGCGATTCGTACGCTGCGAGTTCCTCCAGTTCATCCTCGATCTCCCGAGTCCAACCCACGACCGACTCGGGGTCTTGCTGGCTGCAGGACGTGAGCCCAGCGCCGACGCACGTCACGACCCCGAGCAGCAGAGCGTAGACAAGTCGGCGGAAGTAGGACTTCGGTCGTTTCATGTGTGGCGTGCCAGTGAAGTCCCTCGCTTCAGGGGAGGCGCGAGTGCTAGTCGGGGCGCAGCGTCGGGTTGGCGGTCGCCAACATGGTTCCCTGGAGCGAGCACGAGCGCAGTCTAGTCCCCCCTGCCCGGCGCTGCCGGAGGCCGGTGCGGACCGGAGGTCATTGGAGCGGGGGCCGTCGGGGGTGGGGCGTCCACGTGGACTTGCACCACGGCGGCGGGGCGCAACGCACCGACCGCCGTACGGCCGTCCTTGTGAGGGGGCTGTCGCCCCCTCCGGCGGCCTGCCTCGCTCGCTGCGCTCGCTCAGGGCCCCAAGTTCCTCGAGGAGAGTGGCCCCCTGTAGGTCCGTGGTTCAAATCCAGCGGGCGCCGTGGTCCGGCTCGGCCCCCTTGGCCGGTCACGAGGTGTGATGGTGCCTGCACGTGGATTTGAACCACGGACCTACGGCTTATGAAGCCGCCGCTCTAACCACTGAGCTATGCAGGCACGGGACCGCGGCGCGAGAGGGTAGGGGACGACGAGGGGGGGTGGCAAGGAACGGGACGGGGGAACCGCTCGGACGGGGGTGGTGCCCCGGACGCTTCGCGGTTGGGCGGATCCGCCTACACTCCCCGGAACGCAGGAGGCTCCATGTCGACGAAGCGCAAGAAGACGACCCGCGGCGGTTCGTTCCGCGGCAAGTTCAAGCAGGGCAAGACCAAGGCCGGGCAGACGCACAAGCAGCGTCGCCGCTCGCCGCGGATCCGCAAGAACCCCTAACCGCGGGGGCGCCGGGCTCCCGGAGGCTGGCCCTTCGAGGCCGCCTCCCGGACGCCGGCGCCACCCCGCGCGACGTGAGGAGGGCCCTGCCGGGCCCCCGGTCCGTCCCGACGTCGGGGGCGGGCCCAGGGACCTGACCGGCACCGACCGCCATGCTCTCGTTCGGCAAGCGTCCCCGCGAGCTCGCCTGGTACCACGCCGGGCCCATGCTGTTCGGCGACTGGGGGACGTCGCGGCTCTACGTGCTCGGGATCGCGTTCGCGGCCACCGGCCACGAGTCGCTGGTCTACGTCCTGGCGATGGCCGGGGTGCTGCTGGTCGTCGCCGGCGCGTACACGGTCATCTGCCGCGCCTACCCCGAGGGCGGCGGCGTCTACGCCGCGGCCCGCGAGCAGGCGCCGGTCCTCGGCGTCATCGGCGGCCTCCTCCTCTTCGCCGACTACACCGTCACGGCGGCGCTGTCGGCGCTCGACGCGTTCCACTACCTCGGGCTCCCGCGACCGGACCTGCTCGCGGTCGTCGCGCTGCTGCTCCTCGGCGTCGTCCACTTCTTCGGCCCCAAGCGCGCCGGCGTCCTCGCGCTGTGGATCGCGGCCGCCGCCTTCGTCTGCTACCTCGTCGTCGCCGCGTTCGCGACGCCGCACCTCGGCGCCGCGCAGCTCGACGTGCCCCACGCGACGCCCGCCGTCCACTGGACGCGCCTCGTCCACATCGTGCTCGCGCTCTCGGGCGTCGAGGCCGTCGCCAACATGACCGGCATCATGGTGGCGCCGGTCGCGAAGACGGCGCGCCGCACGATCTGGCCCGTCGCGCTCGAGGTCGTGACGCTGAACGTCGTGTTCGCGCTCGCCATGAACGCGGCCTCGATCCCCGAGGCCGAGCTCCGCGGGCGCGAGGAGGACATGCTGCGGGCGCTGGCCGAGCACTACGTCGGCCCGGGCTTCGCGAAGGGCGCGTCGGTCGTCTTCGCGCTGCTGCTGCTCTCCGCCGCCAGCACCGCCATCACGGGCATGCTCGGCGTCCAGTTCTCGATGGCGCGCGACGGCGAGCTCCCGCGCGCGATGGCCCGCCTCAACCGCTACGGCGTGCCGCTGATCGCGCTGGGCACCGCGACCATCGCGCCGGTGGTCGTCCTCTTCGTCCAGAACGACCTCGCGGGCCTCGCGTCGCTCTACGCCATCGGCGTCGTCGGCGCCATCGCGCTCAACGGCTTCGCGACCGCGCGCAGCCGCCGCCCCGGGATCGGCCGCCGCGAGCGGATCGGCCTCTACGCCGTCGCCGGGTTCATGGGCGCGGTGTGGGTCACGATCGGGATCGAGAAGCCGCAGGCGCTCGCCTTCGCGGGCGTGGTGCTCGGCACCGGGCTGCTCCTGCGCTTCGGCTTCCGCAGCTACCGCGCGATCGCCCGGCCGGTCGAGAAGGTCCCGTTCCCCGCCGACGCGCCCCGCCTCCTCGTCGCGACCCGCGGCGACACGTGGGTCGTGGACCGCGCGTTCGACCGCGCCATCGAGCTCGGCGCGCCCGTCGTCGTCGCGCTGCTGCGCGAGGCGTCGTTCGTCTTCGGCGAGCGGCCCGGCGAGGGCCTCGACCCCGCGCTCGACCCCGAGGCCGAGCGCGTGTTCGCGTACGCGCGCAAGTGCGCGCAGGACCGCAACATCCCCGTGCGCACGCTCTACGAGCTGACGTCGTCGCCGATGGCGGTGATCGCGGACCACGCGGTCACGCTCGGCGTCGTCGAGGTGCACGTCGGCGGCTCGCGCCGCACCGCGCTCGAAAAGATGCTGCGCGGCAGCCCGCTCGAGGAACTGCGCGCGCTGCTGCCGGAGGACGTGCGGATGATCGTCCACCGACCGCCCCAGCGGGGCATGGCCGGCGCGGCGTAGGACCCCGTTCCCGGGACGCGAGGCCCGGCGCGCGACGGAGGCGTCGGCGGAGCCCGCGCCCGGCACGCGAGGCCCGGTGGCCGACGCAGGCGTCCCAGGATCCCGCTCTCGGTACGCGAGGCCCGGCGCGCGGCCGATGCGACCCCCCGGGCGGTCGGTCCGGCCGGAGGGGTCCCCCGGGCACCGCCTTACACTTCCCCGATGGCCCCCGGAAGTCCCAGTCCCTCGGTCGGCGCGGCCCCCGACCTGTCGCGCCTGCGGATCCAGCGCGACGCCGCGCCCGCGCGCCGCCGCGGCGGCAGCCCCCTGCTCTGGATCCTCCTCCTCGGCGCCCTCGGGTTCGTCGGCTGGGCCTACGGCACCGGTCGGCTGATCCTCGACCAGCCGGGCGGCGTCCCGCGCGTCGCGACGGGCCTCGTGATCCCCCCGGGCTCCGCCGTCGCGAAGCAGGGCGAGGTCACCGGCAACGGCTACGTGATCGCGCGCAAGCGCGCCGCGCTCTCGACGGTCCTGTCGGGCCGCCTCGTCGAGCTGAACGTCGAGGAAGGGACCTCGGTCAAGGAGAACGACGTCGTCGCGCGCATCCAGCACGACGACCTCGACGCCGCGGTGGCCGCGGCCAAGCAGGACGTCGCCGTCGCGACGGCGCGCAAGGGCGAGCTCGAGCGCGCCCACGCGGCCGCCGTGATGGACCTCGACCGGCTCAAGAAGGACAACGCGGTCCTGCGCGACCTCGAGGCGCAGGCGCGCGTCGAGGTCGAGCGCGCCGAGGCCGACGTGGTGCGCAACCGCGCCCTCTTCGAGCAGCGCATCATCGACGAGGCGCGCTGGCGCGTGTTCGAGGCCGCCGCCAAGACCGCCCGCGCGGCGCTCGCGGCGGCGTCGTCGCGCGTCGCGGCGGGGACGGCGGCGGAGACGTCGTGGAGCGGCGAGATCGCCCGCCGCGCGGCCGCGCTGCTCACGGCCGACGCGGAGATCGCGCGGGCGAACGACGCGCTCAAGCAGGCCGACATCCAGCTCGACAAGACGTTCGTCCGCGCGCCGTTCGCGGGCCTCGTCGTGCACAAGGACGCCGAGCTCGGCGAGGTGGTCGCGGCGACCGGCGCCGGCGGCAACTCGCGCGGCAGCGTCGCGACGATCGTCGACCCGAAGACGCTCGAGGTGCAAGTGGAGCTCTCGGAGACGCGGCTCGGCACGATCGCCCAGGGCGACGCGACGCGCATCGTCCTCGACGCGGCGCCCGACCGGTCGTTCCGCGGCCGCATCCGCCAGGTGTGGCCCACGGCCGACCGGCAGAAGGCGACCGTCGAGATGCGGATCGAGTTCCTCGAGTGGCCCGACATCGTGAAGCCCGAGATGGGCGCGCGGGTCACGTTCCTCGGCAAGGGCACGCCGGACGCGCCGGAGGCGAAGCGCCTCCCGAAGGTGCCGGCGCGCGCGGTCGTCCGCAAGGGCGACCAGGCGGCGGTGTTCGTGCTCGCGGGCGGCCGCGTCCGCCGGACCGAGGTCCGGCTCGGCGCGGAGGCCGGCGGGCTGTTCGACGTGGAGAGCGGGCTGTCGGGCGGCGAGCAGGTGGTGCTCGACCCGCCCGTCGACCTCGCCGACGGCGCGGCCGTCACGACCAACGCGGAGAAGAAGTGACCATGGCGACCGGACCCGAGACCCTCGCGCGCATGCGCGGCATCACGAAGGTCTACAGCCGCGGCGGCCAGGACGTGCGCGTCCTCGACGGCCTCGACCTCGACGTCGGCGCAGGCGAGCTGCTCGCGCTCATGGGCCCGTCGGGCTCCGGCAAGTCGACGATCCTCAACCTGCTCGGCGGGCTCGACCGGCCCGACGCGGGCACCATCGAGGTCGGCGACACCGAGATCACGCGCCTGTCGTCGGACGAGCTCGCCGGCTGGCGCGCCCGCCACGTCGGGTTCGTCTTCCAGGCGTTCAACCTGATCCCCGTCCTCACGGCCCTCGAGAACGTCGAGCTGCCGCTGCTCCTCACGCCCCTCGGGAAGAAGCAGCGCCGCGAGCACGCCGAGTACGCCCTCGAGCTCGTCGGCCTCAAGGACCGCATGGACCACCGGCCGAAGCAGCTCTCGGGCGGGCAGGAGCAGCGCGTCGCCATCGCCCGCGCCATCGCGACGGACCCGACGATGGTGCTCGCCGACGAGCCCACCGGCGACCTCGACCGCGCCAGCGCCGACGCGGTGCTCGACATCCTGTCGCGCCTCGTGGCCGAGCACGGCAAGACGATCGCCATGGTGACGCACGACCCCGCGGCCGCCCGCCGGGCCACGCGCACGCTGCACCTCGAGAAGGGCGTCCTCGTCGAGCAGGGGACCACGAGCCACGCATGAGCCTGCTCAAGCTGGTCCACCGCAACCTCTGGCGCCACCCCGTGAGGACCTGCCTCACGTTCGGGTTCTCGGCGCTCGCGCTGTTCCTGTTCGTCTTCCTGACGTCGGTCGTCACGACGCTCGACGCGGCGACGAAGGCGGCGGCGACGAACCGCATCGCGGTGCAGAGCGCCGCGAGCCTGTACGTCTACATGCCGGAGTCGTACCGCGCGAAGATCGAGCAGGTGCCCGGCGTCGCTTCCACCTGCCCGTGGGTGTGGTTCGGCGGCTACTACCAGGACCCGAAGAACTTCTTCGCGCAGTTCGCGGTGGACCTCGCCACGCACCTCACGCAGTACCCCGAGGTCGACGTCGACCCCGCGCGGCAGAAGGAGCTGCTGGCCGACCGCCAGGGCTGCCTCGTCGGCGACGAGCTGGCCGACAAGTTCGGCTGGAAGGTCGGCGACAAGATCCCGATCCTCTCGAACATCTACACCGTCGAGAAGGGCAAGGCCTGGGAGTTCACGCTCCGCGCGACCTACCACTCGCGCAAGCCCAACATCGACAACAAGACGATGTTCTTCCACTGGGACTACCTGAAGGAGATGCGCAAGGCGCTCCGGGCCCAGGGCTTCGAGGCCGGCGGCCAGGACGTCGGCGTGTGGATGACGAAGGTGAAGGACGGCTTCGACCCCGAGGCCGTGATCGCCGCCATCGACGCGATGTTCGAGGCGGGCCCGCAGCGCACGCGCACGCAGACCGAGGCGGCCTTCCAGGCCCAGTTCGCCTCGATGCTCGGCAACGTGCCCACGTTCCTCGGGTGGATCGGCGGCGCGGTCCTCTTCGCGATCTTCTTCTCCGTCATGAACACCGCCGGCATGGCGGGCCGCGAACGCTCGCGCGACGCGGGCATCCTGAAGGCCCTCGGCTTCAAGGACCGGCTCGCGGGCGGCATGCTGCTGCTCGAGTCCATGGCGGTCGTCGGGGTGGGCGGGGTCACCGGCGCCGTGCTCGCGTGGGCGGCCGCGCCGAAGTTCCGCGACCAGTTCGCCCAGTTCCTCCCGAACTACTTCGTGGGCACGCCGACGCTGTTCCTCGGCATCGGGATCGCCCTGTTCATCGGGCTCGCGGGCGGGCTGTTCCCCGCCGCGCGGCTCACGCGGCTGCGCACCGTCGCGGTGCTGCGGCAGGAGGCCTGACCCGTGCGCCTCGTCCCGTTCCGGTACACGACCCGCAGCCTGATCGTGCGGTGGTCGCCGTCGCTCTTCTCCGCCCTGGGCATCGGGCTCACGGTCGCCGTGCTCGGCGGCGTGCTGGCCCTGCGCGAGGGCTTCAAGGCGCTCCTCGCCGACACGGGCAGCGACGACGTCGTCGTGTACCTGCGGCCGGGCGCGCAGAGCGAGGGCGAGAGCATCGTCCGGTACCCGGTCGACACGAACGTCCTCAAGACGCGCCCCGAGGTCGCGCTCGACGCGACGGGGGCCCCGATGGCGGCGGCCGAGTCCTACCTCGGCCTCAAGCTCGACCGCACCGACGGCACGGGCACCACGATCGTGACCGTGCGCGGGGTCGAGATCCCCGCGTCCATGCGCATCCAGGGGCCGCGCTGGCGGGTCGTCGAGGGGCGCGAGCCCACGCCGGGGTCCAACGAGGTCGTCGTGGGCAAGCCGCTGACGACCCGCATCAAGGACACGAAGATCGGCTCGACGCTCACCTTCAACGTGACGCCGTTCACGGTGGTGGGGATCTTCGAGAACGACGGCGCGTACTCGTCGGAGATCTGGGGCGACGTGGACCGCATCTGCGCGGCCCTCGAGCGTCCGTTCCGCCAGCGCTTCGTCGCCAAGCTGAAGCCCGGCACCGACGTCGCGGCGATCGCCGCGGAGCTCGAGACCGACAAGCGCGTGCCGGTGAAGGCCCAGACCGAGAAGGCCTACTTCGCCGCCCAGACGACGGCGCTCGGCGGCGTGCTGGGCTTCCTCGCGGGCGTCCTGACCTCGCTCATGGGCGCCGCCGCCGTGCTCGGCGCGGTGAACACGATGCTCGCCGCGGTGGGGGCGCGCACCCGCGAGGTCGGCATCCTGATGTCGGTGGGCTACCGGCGGTTCCCGGTGTTCTTCTGCTTCCTCGTCGAGGCGGCCATCATCGGGCTCGTCGGCGGGGTGATCGGGGCGGTGCTGGTGCTGCCGTTCAACGGCCTCCAGACGAGCACGACGAACTGGAACACGTTCACGGAGATCGCGTTCGCGTTCCGCGTGACGCCGTCGATCATCGTGACGTCCGTCGGCGTCGCGCTGGTCCTCGGGATCCTCGGCGGCACCGTGCCCGCGTGGCGCGCGTCCCGCCTCGTGCCCACCGCCGCGCTGCGGCGGCTCTGATGTCGCTGGCCCGCCTCGTCCTGCGCAACGCCTGGCGGCACCCGGTCCGCTCGGCGCTGCTCGTGGTCTTCACGGGGCTCTCGGTGTTCCTGGGCTGCTTCCTCCGGTCGGTGGTCACGACGCTCGACGTCGCGGTCCGCACCGCCTCGACGAACCGGATCACGGTCCAGAGCGCGGTCAGCCTCTTCGCCGAGCTGCCCGCCGCCTACCGCGAGACGATCGCGGAGCTGCCGGGCGTCGAGTCCGTGAACCGGTGGACGTGGTTCGGCGGGACCTACCGCGACGGGAAGAACTTCTTCCCGCGCATGGCCGTCGACTTCCCGCTCCTGTTCTCGCAGTACCCCGAGATCCTCGTGCCCGAGGACCAGCGGCAGGCGCTGCTCGCGGACCGCAAGGGCTGCCTCGTCGGGCGCGGCCTCGCCGACCAGTACGGCTTCCGCGTGGGCGACTCGATCCCGCTCATGGGCACCAACTTCCCGAAGCCCGACGGCTCGGCGTGGGACTTCACCGTCCGCGGCATCTACGACGTCGCGCCGGACGCGGTGTTCAACGCGAAGGTGATGTTCCTCTCGTGGGAGCTCGTCGACGAGGTGCGCCGGACGTCGCCGGACGCCGCGGTGGCGGGCTCGCGCGTGAGCCTCTTCTGGGTCAAGGTGAAGGACGGCCACGACCCGGCGGCGGTCATGGCCGCGATCGACGCGCGGTACGCCGCGGGCCCGACGCGCACGCTCTCCCAGACCGAGGCGGCCTTCCGCGCGTCGCGCATCGCCGCGCTCGGCAACGTCACCGGCCTCCTCGGCTGGATCGGGGCCGCGGTGCTCTTCGCGGTCGTGCTCTCGGCCGGCAACGCGATGGCCATGGCGGCCGCCGAGCGGGGCCGCGAGTCGGGCATCCTGATGGCGCTCGGCTTCCCCGCGCGCCGGGTCGCCTCGCTGGTCGTCTTCGAGTCGATGCTGCTCACCGGGCTCGGGGGCGTCCTCGGCGCGGTGGGGGCCCGGCTCGCGGTCTCGACCCTGCGGCGGCTCTTCTCCGAGGTCCTGCCGGTGTTCATGGTCGAGCCCGAGACGATCGCCGCCGGCATCGGCGGCGCGGTGGTCGTCGGGGTGGTCGCCGCGCTCCTGCCGGCGCTCCGGCAGTCGGCGCTGCGGCCGCTGCAGGTCCTCCGCTCGGAGTAGGTGTACGCTCCCGCTATGCCCGAGAAGCGCGACTTCACCCGGTACCAGCAGGGCGTCATCCGGCGCTACTACCAGAACCAGGACCAGCTCCGCGAGCAGTCGCTGGCCGACCTCGTGACCGACCTGTACCTCGCGACGACCGACAAGAAGCGCGAGGCGCTCTGGAAGCGCGCGCGCACGCTGCTCGAGGGGCTGAACGTCGCGCCCGCGACGGTCGAGGCCGTGATGACGGCCCACAACCCGAAGGCCCTGGCCGAGCTGGCCGCCCGCGGCTTCCAGACCGACCGCAAGCAGGAGTGGAAGCGCGACGCGAAGGACGCCGAGGCCGAGTAGCGGCCGGACGCGCGCCGGGGTCGGTCCGTGCGCCCGCGGTCCGTGCTCCTCGCGATCAGGGCCCCTTGCGGACCAGCGCGAACGGATAGGTCTGGCCCGCCTGCGCGAGCGTGCCCCGCAGGGTCGTCCCCTCGATCGTCCCCGTGAAGACCGCGCGGCCGAGCTGCGACGGCAGCTCGAAGCCCACCTTCGCGCCGTCGCGACGCACGGCCTCGAGGGGGCCCTTCACGAGGTTCTGCGCGGGGATGTCGAGCGTCGCCGCCGTGTCGCTCGTGACGTCGAGCCGCAGCAGCAGCTTCTGCGTGCCGAGGTCGAGGTCGCCCTCCCACACGCCGACGAACGGCGACGGCCCCGTCGCGGCCGCCTTCGCCTTCGCCGCGGCCGCCGCCTCCGCGCGCGCCGCCGCCGCGGCCTTCGCGGCCTCGCTGCCCGCGCGGAACGCCGTGACCGGGAGGCGCAGCGGGCCTTGCGTCACCACGCCCCGGATCGTGTCCCCTTCGAGCACCGCGTCGGTCACCGCGCGGCCCATGGCGGCGCCGTGCTCGAGGTGCACGCGTTTGCCGTGGTGCAGCAGCACGTCGAGGACGCCGTCCTTGAGCCCCTGCGCCGGCACGTCGATGCGGCCCTCGAGCGCGCCCGCGGCGTCGCGGCGCACGCGGATCGCGAACGGGATCCGCATCGTGCCGAGCGTGAGCTCGCCCTCCCAGTCGCCGACCGGGTCGCCCTCGGGGGGGAGCGTGAGGTCCATGTCGGTGGCCGCGGGGCCCGCCGCGCGCGTCAGCTTCGCGCCGCTCGACGTCTCCGCGCCGGTCACCGCGCCCTTCGCGTCGCGCGTGAAGCGCAGCCACAGGCCGTCGCCGACGTCGTCGCCGCGCAGGTCGAACGCGCCGTCCGCGCGCTCGACGAGGAACCCCTCGACGCCCCCGGCCTCGAACGTCAACGCATGGTCCCGCACCGCGACCTTCACCGCGCCGGCCGGGCCGCCGAGGTAGGTCCCCGCGAGCGCGGCCCACGTCTCCGGTGCGGGGTCGCGCCGCGCCGCCGCCGGGTCGAACGGGGCCCACGCCTCGCCGCGCAGGAGCGTCAACGCGACGCGCGCGAGCGCCCCGAGCGGCCGGTTGCCCTCCGAGAGGTTCGCGAGGAGCACGACGCCGACGCGCCGGTCGAGGTCGCCCGCCATCTCGGCCGTCATCCCCGGGACGAGGCCGTCGTGCCGGATCGTGCGGCGGCCCGGCGTCGCGTCGACGAGGAACGCGAGGCCGAACCCCATGCGTCCCTGGTCGCGGAAGAACTGCCGGCGGTGCATCTCCGCGCACGAGGCCTCGGTCAGCAGACGCGTGCCCTTCGACGCGCCGCCCTCGAGGTGCGCGGCGAGGAAGGTCGCGAGGTCCTCGGCTGTCGTGTAGACGTCGCCCGCGGGCCACACGTCGAAGCGCACCTGCCGCAGCGCCGCGAGGCCGTCCTTCGTGCGCGCGTAGGGGAGCGCGAGCCGCTCGACCTCCGGGCCCGTCGGCGAGAAGGTCGTGTGCGTCATGCCGAGGGGCGTCAGCACCTCGCGGCGGACGACCTCCTCGAACGCGAGGCCCGCCGCCTCGCCGGCCAGGCGGCCCGCGAGCGCGAACCCGACGTTGCTGTAGACCGTCCGCTGCCCGGGCGGCGCGTCGGCGACGAGCCTCGACGTGGCGGTGCGCAGGTCCGCCGGCAGCGCGCGGTCCCACAACGGGACCGTGTTCCCCGACGTCGGCAGGCCCGACGTGTGGGTCAGGAGGTGGCGCAGCGTGATGGGGGCGGCGCCCTCGGGCTGGCGCGGCGCGTCGTCGCCGAGGCGCGGGCCGATGGGCTCGTCGAGCGCGAACTTGCCCTGCTCGACGAGCCGCATCACCGCCGTCGCGTTCACGGTCTTGAAGGTGGAGCCCGTCGAGTAGAGCGTGTCGGGCGTGGCGGGCGTCTTCGCCCACACGTTCGCGAACCCGAACGCCGCCTTCCACACGACCGCGCCGTCGCGCACCAGCGCGACCGACACCGACGGCAGGTGGTCCGTCTCCATGCGGCGCCGGATCTCGCGCTCGAGCGTCGCGGTGACGGCCGCGAGATCGGGCGCTTCGGCGACGCGGTCGGGCGCGTCGGCGGCACGGACGGGCGCGGCGGGGCGCGCGACGACGAGGGCGAGGGCGAGCGCGGACAGGACCGGGAGGGGACGGCGCACGGCGGGCTCCGGGGACCCCGGGATGCTACCGGGGCCGCGGCGGCGCGGGCGTCAGCCCCAGCGGACGAGCGCGCGCAGGGCCTCGAAACACGCCGCGGTCGCGTCGTCGTCGAAGGCCTCGGGCTGGGCCACGTCGCGGCTGCGCACCGCGTCGAGCACGTCGGCGACGAGGAGGCCCGCCGCGCCCGGCCGGCCGCGCCGCAGCGCCCACGCGTGCGCGACCGCGCGCGCGACGCGGGTCGGGTGCCCCTCGAGCGTCTGGGCCCACGCGTCGAGCGGGAGGTCGTCGGGCGGCGCGGGGTCGGCCAGCAGCACGGCCGTGGCGATCTGCAGGCGCGTCTCGGGGTCGCCGACGCGGTCCCACAGCAGGGTCAGGGCGGGGCCCGCCTCGCGGCGCCCGCTCGCGAGCGCGACGCCGAGCCCGAGGGCCCAGCGGTGCACCGCCCACACGTTCATGGGCTGCGCGGCCACGGCGGCGAAGATCCGGTCGCCCGCCGCCGCGTCGCCCGCGAGCACGAGGCCCACGTCGAGCGCGAGCTGCCGGCGGCCCTCGTCGTCGCCGCCCTGCACGGCCTCCCACACGCGTCGCTCGGCGAGGAACGCGCGCGCCGCGTCGCCGCCGATCGTGCCGAGCGAGCGCGCGAGGTGCTGGAAGAAGAACGGCCGCTCGAGCCGCCACTCCGACGCGATCAGCTTCTCGAGCGCGGCCTCGTGGGTCCGGTCGCCCGGGCGCGCGGCCATCGCCGCGCCCGCCGCCGCGAGCTCCGGCGCGTCGGTCCGCCGCAGGAGCGCCGCGGCGAGCCGCGTCTGCGACGGGCTCGGCGTGCGGTGCATCGGCGCGTACAGCGACAGCACGCCCAGCGGCCCGAGACGGGCCACGACCTCGTCGAGCGCCTCGCCCGCCGCCGCGTCGCCCGCGTCGATCCGCGCCTGCACGCACCGCGGGAACAGGGCCGTCGTCTCCCACGGCTCGCCGCACGTCGCCTGCCCGAGCCCCTTGAGGAGCACCCACGCGAGGCGCTTGGCGTCCGCCGCCGACGCCCGGCGGCCCTCGTCGTCGGCCCACAACGCGACGGCGGCCTGCACGGCGTGCGCGCGGGCGTACGCGTCGATCGCGTACCACGTCGCCTCCTCGTCGCGGGCGTGCCGATCGGCGAACGCGCGCAGGTCGGCCAGCACGGCGTCCCGCTCGCTCGGCGCGCACAGCCGCGCCTCGATGGTCTTCGTCTCCCGACGGAAGTCGTTCCGCCCGCGCAGCAGCGGGGGGACCACGAGCACCCCGACGACGCCGAGGACGACGATGGCGGGGAGGATGCGCACGAGGCGGGCGGCGGGGGACATGGGCGACCGGAGGTACGGACGGACCCGCGGGGGGATTCCCGCCGGGGCGTCCCTTCTACCGCGCCCCCGCACCCCGGCCGACCGTCCGTCGGTGCCGCGGGACCGATCCGGGGGTAGGATCCTCCGCCGGGGGCGGGCCGCGGGGCCCGAGCCGTCCCTCCCGTCCTGGAGCCGTCCATGTCCTTCCGCACGCGCCTGTCGCCTGCCGTCGCCTTGTCCCTCGTCCTCGCCACGGTCCTCGCCGCCGTCGCCGTCACGGCCCGCGCCGAGGACGACGGGACCGAGCTCTCGGCCCGCGTCCGCCTGCTCCAGGACCAGGTCGCCTCGCTCCGCGCCGACGTCGAGCTCCTCCGCGCCCGCGACGCCGTCCTCACGTCGGCCGCCTCCCGCCTCGCCAACGCCGGCAACGGGCTGCGCAACGGCACCGCGACCACGCGCAGCCAGGGCTTCGAGGGCGCCGCGATCCCGCAGATGTCGCGCACGTCGCTCCTCGCGGCCCTCGAGTCGCTGGCCCGCGACCTCGGCGCCGCGACGCCGGCCGCCCCGACCCCGCAGGAGCAGGAGCTCCGCCGCCGCGCCGACGAGCTCCGCAAGGTCTTCACCCGCTGAGCTCGCGCCCCGCGGGGCGACGCCGCTGCTCGGGCGACGCAGGCCCGTTCCGCCGACGCGAGGCCCGCACGCCCGCACGCCCGTGACCGCGGCCCCGTTCCGCCGACGCGAGGCCCGTGCGCCTACTTCGGCCGACCGCCCCGGCGGTCGAGTTCGACGAGCACACACGGCCCGTCGATCGTCGGCACCCCGAGCCGCGCGGCTTCCTCGAGCACGTCCGGCGCCGACGCGCCCGGCTGGAACCAGCACGGCGGCTTTCCGATCTCCGCGGCGTCGGCAACCACGCCGAGCGACGCGGAAGGCGGCGTGATCACGCTGACGGCGTCGACGCCGCCCGGGATCTCCGTCAGCCGCGTCACGCAGGGGATCTGGAGCACGTGGGGCGCCGTCGGGTGCACCGGGATCACGTCGTAGCCCTCGTCGAGCAGCCGCTGGAAGACGATGAAGCCCCAGCGCCCCTGCTTGGGGGTCGCGCCGCAGACGGCGATCCGCCGCTTGCGCAGCCACGCGTCCACCGAGATGCCGCCGGTCGTGCTCACGTGACCTCCGAGTTCGTGCCTTCGGGTCCGCCGTCGCCCGTGCCGGGGCCCGCGCCCGGCCGTCGAGGGCGCCGCGGGGCCGGCTCCGACCCGGAGGCCGACGCCGGCCGGGCCTCGCGTGCCGACGCCGAGGATCGCCTGCCCGTGGGGGTCGCGGGGCGGGACGCCGCAGCCGCCTTGCGCTCGAGGCGCGCGCGCCGCCGCTCGAGGTCGTCGCGGTGCGGGTCGCCGCGCGGGCAGCGGGCGAGCGCGCGTTCGACGACCGACAGCGCCCGCACGGGGTCCTTCACGCGGTGCTCGAGGTGTTTCGCGATCTCCTCGTAGGGGTGCGCGTCGAAGGGGCCGGCGGCCTCGAGCCACGCCGACCACGTCGCGAGCGCGGCGTCGAGGTCGCCGCCGCGGCGCTGCAGCGAGGCGAGCAGGCGGCGCACGGGCGGCGGCGCGTCGGCGCCGGGACCCGCGAAGGCCGCGAGGCACGCGCGCGCGCGGGCGGGGTCGCCGTGGTCGAGGAGGAGGCGCGCGGTGTGGAGGTGGTCCTCGACGGGCGCGGCCGGCCGCGACGTGGGGTCGGCGACGAGGCGCGCGACGACGCCCGCGAGCGTCACGAGGCTCACGAGGTCGGTCTCGTTGTGGCGGAACGCGAGCGACAGCGCGGCCGCGCGGCCGTCGCGCAGCCACGCGAAGTACGCGGCGGGCACGAGCGCGCCGGGCAGGTCCTCGGTCCGCGCGACGCCGAGCACCCGCCGCTCGAGGCTCGACAACGCGTGCGAGTCGAGGCTCGTGGCCCACAGGCGCCGCGCGGGCGGGAGCAGGTCGAGGTGGTCGCGGTCGGCGAACGGGATGCGGTGGAGGCGGAAGCGCGTCGCGAGCAGGGGCGCGTCGAACGTGCGGCCGTTGAACGTGACGAGCGGCGCGTCGCCGAGGTCCTCGGCGAGCGCGTCGAGGACCGCCGCCTCGTCGGGGAAGTCGGGGACGAAGTACTGCTTCAGCACCAGGTCGTCGCCGACGCGCCGCGCGGCGCCGACGAGGAACGCGAGCGTGCCCGTGCCGCCCGCCAGCCCCGTCGTCTCGACGTCGAGGAACACGGCCTCGTCCGGGTGGACCGCGACGCGCCCGCCGGGCCGCCGCTCGCGCTGCCGGAGCGGGATCGCGCGCTCGAACGCGGTCGCGAGCACCTCCGCCCCGTGCCGGGACGCGAGCGGGAACCGCCGTTCGACGAGCCAGTACACGCCCTTCTTCGCGACGCGCCGCTCCGCGCCGAGGCGCACGTCGAGCGGCCGGTCGTCGTCGTCGTCGAAGTCGTCGAGCGTCGGCAGCGGGGCGAGGTCGGCCGCCGCGCCGCCCGCGGGCGCGGCGCTCCGGCCCGAAGCGCCGGCGCCACCGTCGGCCCGCCGTCCGCCGCCGCCCGCCGCGCCGTCGCGGACGGCGCCGCGGCCGATGACCTCGGCGTGCAGCGCCCGCAGCCGCTCGAGGAGCGCGAGCCGTTCGGGGTCGTCCTGCGCGAGCGCTCGCCGGCCGCCCGCGGTCGCCGCCCCCTGCGACGCCGGCGGGACGGCCAGCTCGGCGGTGGGCGCGGGGGGGAGCGTGGGCGTCGGCCTGGAAGGGGGGTGGGGGGCCGTGCCCGTGGGTTCGACGCGGGCCGGGTCGGGGGACGCGAGGCCCGGTGCGGGAGGGGGGGACGCCGTCGGGGGCGACGCTGCCGCCGCCGCCGCTGCCGTCTCCGGCGCGGTGCCCTCGCCGTCTCGGCGCGTGCCGGGTCCACGGGCCACGGGGGCGCCGTGGTCGGCGAGGATGCGTCGGATGCGGTCGGCGTTGCCGCTCACGTCGTCAGCGTACGGCCGCCGGGGGTCGCGGGTGCCGCCGCCCGCCCGCCGCCGGCCGCCGGGCCTCGCGTCCCGGGAGCACGACCCCGTTCCGCGGCTCCCCTCTCCGCCGCGACGACGAGCGGGACGCCCTCGGGACGGCACGCCTCCACCGATCCGGACCGCGTGCGACCTGCGCCGGTATCGGCACGATCCCGCGTTGCACGGCACCGGCGGGACCGGGCGACGGCGCGCGCCATGCGACGCCCGTCGGGCCCCCGCGGGCGCGTACCATCGGGACGCGGCAGCGATGCCGACGCCGCGCGCCCGCGGGCGGAGGAGTCCGGTGATGACGTGGACCTGCGCCCGGTGCCACCGCGCGATCGACGCGACGCTTGAGGTCTGCTGGGCGTGCGGCACCTCGCGCGACGGCGTCGTGGACCCGACGTTCGAACCCGTCGAGGAGATCCCCTCCGACGGCGGCCCCGCCCTCGCCGACCTGCCCCTCGTGCCGCCGGTGATCGCGAGCGGACCCGCGGACGCGGAGGCGACGGGCGCGGCGGACGACGCGACCTCGGCATCCGCAGCCGGCGCCGAGGGGCTCCGCCGCGCCGCCGCGGCGCGGTCCGACGTGCTCCCGCGCTGCGAGCGTTGCCATGCCGACCTCGAGTACCGCGGCCAGCGGATCCTGCTCGCGCCCGACGACAGCGACGACGACGACGACCGCGTCGGCGTGTACGTCTGCACCGCGTGCGGCCACGTCGAGTTGTTCCTCGCGCCCTGACCGACGCCGCGCGATGCGGCGCCGTGGACGCGGGCCCGCACGGGGCCCGGCACGCAGGGTCGCGCAGGCCGCGGTCCGGACGGCGATCCCCGGGACCGCGAGGCCCGGACGCCGGGACTCGGACGGCGATCCCCGAGACCGCGAGGCCCGGACGCCGTTAGGAGTCCTATGCAATGCGCGCCGGGCCCGCGCGGGCCCCGCCGTCGTGCGCCGGGGCTCCGCGGCCGCGGTCAGAGCTCGAAGGCGGGCGGCGGCGTGGCGTCCACGGGCTCGGGTTCGTCGAGCGGGTGGATCGGCGCGCCCTGCGCGGACCAACGGGCGAGCACGAGGTCGAGGATCCGGTGCGCGAGCGCCTTCGCGCGTTTCCCCACCTCCTGCACGGGCCCGACGCACGCGGGACAGCCGTCGCGGCACGCGCACGCGGCGATGCGGTCGCGGCAGCCCGTGAGGAGGTCCGGGAACCGCGGCTGCAGCGCCTCCGCGAGCCCGATGCCGCCCGAGTACTGGTCGTAGAGGAAGATCGTCGGCTCGAACGCGTCGGGCGGCGGGGGCGGCGGGTTCGGCCCGAGCGCGGCCGCGGCGGCCGCGGGCAGGTACCGGATGCGGCGCAGGAACCACTCCTGCGCGCGGTCGCCGAGCACCACGCCGAGGTCGCGGCCGTCGCACATGAGGAGGAACGCCGCGAGGCCGTGCGCGAGGTTCGCGACGCCCGCGAGCGCGTCGATCACGTCGCTCTGCGGGGCGCGCAGGCTCGCGATCACGTCCTTCGGCACCGTGAACCACGTCGCCTGCGTGTGGAAGAGGTCCTCGGGCAGGCCGATGTCGCCGAAGCCGAGGTTCTCCTGCGTGTAGAACTTGATCTTCTTGTAGCCCACCGCCTTGCGGACGACCTCGACCTCGCCGTAGCTCGGGACGATGGGCTCGGGGACCGGTGCGGGCGCGGCGGGCGAGGCGCCGGGTTCGGCGGGAGCCGAGGGGGAGGGGGAGCGGGAGGGGGAGCGGGAGGAAGCGTCGGCCACCGGGCCTCGCGTACCGCTCGGGTCGGGGGTCGCGTCCCGCGTCTCCGTGGGGGCGCCCGCCGCGTCGCCCTGCTCGGCCGGCGTCGGCGCGGGTTCGCCCTCGCGCAGGACCTGCAGCACCTTCACCTTCGCGTAGGAGATCGCGTCGGTGTAGTACTCGCTCTCGACCTTGCGCACGAAGGCCTTGCGGCGGTCCCAGTCGAGCGTGTCGACGTGATACTGCTCGCTCTGCACCATGTAGATGGCGCCCTCGTGGATCGTCGTGAACGCCCACGCGAAGTCCACCTCGGCGATGACCTCGTTGCGGCCTTCGGTCGTGTCGATGACGACGAAGTTCGTCGAGGTGACGCTGCGGAGCGAGACGTCGTTGGCGGGGTAGACGTCGGCGGCCCAGTGCCAGCGGCCGCCGGTGTGGCGCAGGACGCCGTGCTCCTCGAGGTAGGCGAGCACCGCGGGGACGTCCTCGCGGCCGAAGTCCTCGCCGTCGTCGATGGGGAGCTCGAAGGCGGCGCACTTGAGGTGGCTGACGAGCACCTGGAGGTTGTCGGGGTTGGCGTGGGCGCTCTCGGGGGCGGCGTCGAGGAGGTCTTCGGGGTGGTCGGCGAGGTGCTGGTCGAGGGGGTGGCTGCGGAGCACGAGGACCGCGGCGGAGGGCGCCATGCGGCGGCCCGCGCGGCCGGACTGCTGGCGGAAGGAGGCGACGGTGCCCGGGTAGCCGGCCATGACGCAGGCGTCGAGGGCGCCGATGTCGATGCCGAGCTCGAGGGCGTTCGTGGAGACGACGCCGAGGATGCGGCCGGCGCGGAGGCCGCGCTCGATCTCGCGGCGCTCCTTCGGGAGCATGCCGCCGCGGTAGGCCATGACGCGGCCGGCGGCCTCGAGGTCGTGGCGGAAGAGGTCCTTCAGGTACTTCGCCATCACCTCGGTCGTGACGCGGGAGCCCGCGAAGACGATGGTGTGGACGCCGGCCTCGAGGAACGCGGTGGCGACCTGGCGCGTGGTCGAGAGGTAGGACGCGCGCAGGCCGAGCTGATGGTTGACGATGGGCGGGTTGACGAGGAAGAGATGGCGCTCGCCGCGGGGCGCGCCGGAGCGCGTGACGAGCGTGGGCTCGCGGCCGAGGATCGTCGTCGCGAACTCGCGGGCGTTGGCGATCGTGGCGCTCGAGGCGATGAAGACGGGGTCGCTGCCGTAGAAGCGGCAGATGCGGCGGAGGCGGCGGAGCACGTTGCCGAGGTGGCTGCCGAAGACGCCGCGGTAGTGGTGCAGCTCGTCGAGGATGACGAACTTGAGGTTCTCGAAGAGCTTCATCCACCGCGCGTGGTGGGGGAGAATCGCCGTGTGGATCATGTCGGGGTTCGACAGGATCACGTGCGCGCGGTCGCGGACGACGCGGCGCTCGGCCGGCGGCGTGTCGCCGTCGTAGACCGCGGAGCCGAGCGGCGCGCCGGTGGCGGCCATGAGGTCGATCAGCTCGGCGGACTGGTCGCGGGAGAGCGCCTTCGTCGGGAAGAGGTAGAGCGCCCGCGCGTCGGGGTCCTTGAGGACCGCGTCGAGGACGGGCAGGTTGTAGCAGAGCGTCTTGCCCGACGCGGTCGGCGTGACGACGACGACGTCGCGGTGGGCGACGGCGAGGTCGTACGCGTCGCGCTGGTGGACGTAGAGGCGTTTGACGCCGCGGGCGGCGAGGGCGGGGGCGAGCCGCGGGTCGAGCCCGTCGGGCAGGTCGGCGTAGGACGCCTCGAGCGGGGGCTCGACCCGGTGCTCGACGACGAGCCCCGACAGGTCGGGGTCGTGGTCGAAGCGGCGGATCACCGAGAGGACCTCGGCGCCTTGGGGGTGACCCGGGGGGGGCATCCCGACCAGCCTATTTCCGGTGGGGGACGCGCCTAGGACGCGTGGCCGGCCGCTGCCGCGCGCGGGGGCGACGACTCCACTCGGGCGGGAAGGGGCCACCCGGGTGGGAATGGGTCAGATTCGTCCCCGTTCGTGGGATGCGAACCCAAGGAAACCCCCGCCGCATGCGCGCCGTCTCCCCCCGCCTCCTCCTCGCCTTCGCGTGCCTCGCCTTGCCCCTCTCGGGGTGCGGCGGCGGCGGCAACTCGAACAACGACGACTTCCTCCGCTACGCCAGCCTGACGCCCGAGGAGCCCACGGCGGGCGACTGGCGCACCTGGCTGGTGGCGGACGTCACGACGATCCGCCCGGCGGCCCCCGCCAACCCGCTCGACGCGTCCGTCGCCGCGGAGCTCGACACGCTGCGGGCCCGCGCGCTCGCCCGCGGCCTGACCCAGACGAACAACATCGACTTCTGGAACGCCGGGACCTGCCGCCGCTGGAACGAGTACCTCCGCGGCCGGGTCGCCGCGCGCCTCGTCAACCCGCCCCTCGCCTCGCGTGCCTACGCCATCGTCTCGATGGCGATGTACGACGCGATGGTCTCGGCGTTCGACACGAAGTACGCCTACTTCCGCGCGCGCCCGTCGGCCTACCCCAACCCGCCCGCGACGTACGGGGTCGAGCACGACAGCCCGTCGTACGCGAGCGAGCGCGCCGCCATGGCCACCGCCGCCCGCGAGGTGATGAACGTCCTCTTCCCGCTCGACGTCGCGGCCACGGACGCCCTGCACCAGTCCGCGCTCGACGCCGACCTGGACGCGTGCGTCCACTTCCCGAGCGACGTCACCGCGGGCCAGGCGATCGGCCACTCGGTCGCGCTCGCCGCCCTCGCGCGCCTCTCGACGGACGGCGGCGACCCGGCGGTCCAGGCGCCGCTCACCGCGGCGTACGTCTCCGCGGGCGTCCCCGGCCGCTGGATCCCGACGCCGCCCGCGTTCGCCGCGACGCCGCTGCTGCCCGGTTGGGGCACGGTCGACACGTGGGTGCTGCCGAGCTCCGACTTCGTCCGCCCGAGCGCGCCGCCGGCCTACAACTCCGCCGAGTGGGTGTTCCAGCGGAACGAGGTGCTCTCCGTCGCGCAGACGCTCAACACCGAGCGCACGAACATCGCGCTCTTCTGGGCCGACGGCGGCGGCACCTACACCCCGCCGGGCCACTGGAACCAGATCGCGACCGACCTCGGCGTCTCGTACTCGCTCAACGAGTGCCGCTTCGCCCGCATGCTCGCCGCGCTCGGCGCCGCGCAGCAGGACGCGTTCATCGCGTGCTGGGAGTGCAAGTACCACTACGACATCGAGCGCCCGGTGACGACGATCCGCCGCGACGTGGCCGGCCAGTCGGGGTTCCTGTCGCTCATCGCGACGCCGCCGTTCCCGACGTACCCCTCCGGCCACTCGTCGACGTCCGGGGCCGCGTCGCAGGTGCTCGGCTACTTCTTCCCCGGCGACGCGATCGAGCTCGCCCTGATGGCCAACGAGGCGAAGGACTCGCGCCTCTACGGCGGCATCCACTTCCGCTTCGACAACGACAACGGCCTCTCGCTCGGCCGCGCGATCGGCACGTTCGTCCTCGACCGCATCGCGACGGACGGCTCGAACTGAACCGACGCGCCCTCCGCGGCGCTCCCTCTCGCGGCTCGTTTTCAGGTCCAACCCTCCTGGAACAGCCCTCCCACGGCGGAGACGGGCCCTCCCGTCTCCGCCGTTCTCGTTGGGGGCGAGGCGGGCGGGCCCCGCTGCGGGAACCCACGCGGCGCGCGCGCCGACGCGAGCGGTGCGTCGAAACCGTGCCTGCGCTCTGGCCCATGCGGGCCAACGAAGCCGGGCGACCGGGGAGAGACGGCGGGGACCCTCGCCGAGCCCTGCCCGCGCGGGGTCCGCACGTCGTGGAGGGGGACGGAGCGTGGAGCGGAGGACTGCGACGCCCGAGTCGCGCACCGGAGGCGGGCGCGGGCGCCGCCGACGAGATGCTGCTTCCCATCCCTTCGACGACGCCTTCGCCGACGGGTGACGAAGGGCGCGGCCGTGCGGAGTCGGTGGCGGGGCTTTGAGTCGTCCTCCGTGTGTACAGATTGGGCCCCGTGGTGGGGTCGTCGGAGTTGTCTATGGCGCCCACGCCCACGCTTTCGCAGGTGCGGTTGGCGGTCCGCCGGGGGATCCGCGCAGCCACCGGGGTCCCGGTGAAGGCGGAGTCGAGCCTCTGGTTCGACCTCGGCCTTGGTCGGATCGCACGGAACCTCCTCTATTGGCCGATCCGGGAGACGCTCGCGACGTCGACGCCGTCGGCGGCGCTCCCCCCGGTCGACCTCACAGACGCGACGACGGTTGGCGACGTCGAGTCCATCGTCTGGGGTGCGCTGTGAGCCCGCGCCTCGGCTTGGCCGCGTGGGTGGTGCTGATCGTCACGGGCCTGGCGTGCACGCCGGCACGCGCCGACGAGGTCGACGATGCCGTGGCGGCGCGCGACGCGACCCGCCTGCGGACGCTGTACTACAGCCGTCTCCATGCGCTGGCGACCCCACCGAGGCCCGGGGAGAGCGGCGGCGCGCAGGAGTTCGAGGGGTTCTTGGCGTCCGGGAAGCCGAACGATTGGCTCGAGGCCGGGCAGCTCGTAAGCGTGCTGCCGGCGGTCAAGGGCGGGACGGCGGTCGACGAGCCGGACGAGAAGCCGAAGTCGGTGTTCGACCGGCTCGCAGCGAAGGGCTTCCACCTGCGCAGGGCCTCGGAGGGCCCGAAGAAGCGCGATCCGGCGCTACTCGAGTACGAGCGCGACGAGGTCCAGGACGACGATGCGTTCCGGGCGCAGTTCTACCTCTCGTACGATCCCGGGGCGTACGACCTCTCGCCGACGGTGTGGGTCCGGCCCCACGCGTCGGTCGAGGGCAACCTGTCGAGCCTTCCCGCGGAGCAGAACCAGAACGAGACCAGCGCGTTCCGTATCCGGGCGGGGGCGACCGGCACCGCGTTCGGGTCGATCTGCCCGCGCGGGGAGTGCTGGCACCCGGACGTCAGGGGGCTCGCGTTCTCGGGCGTCGCGAAGTTCGACAGTTCCCAGGACAGCGACATCCAGAAGTTCTCGTTCGAGGCGTCGGCGACCCCGGTCGACTCGCGGCTGGGCATGGGGGTGGTCTCGCCGCCGTGGCGGGACCCCAACGTCAGCTTCTTCTGGCAGCCAACGTTCTTCGTCGAGGGCGGGAGCACGATCCTCGAGGGCGAGTCGTTCGAGCGAGGCAACGAGTTCTTCCGGGTCGGGACGACCGTGCGCGCATCGGTCCACTTCGACGCGCTGATGCGCCTTCTCGGGCTGCGCGGGCCGGGTGTCGACGAGGGCTCCGGCGAGATCCCGTCGATCCTGCCGCATCTCTTCGTCGAGTGGACCGGCCGATGGTCCTTCGCGGAGGAGGACCAGCTCTTCGAGCACGTCGCGGCCGGCGCCCACCTCCCCTTCAATGCCAACGTGAGCCTCGACGTCCTGTACGAGCAAGGTGACGCCGCGCCGAGTTTCGAGTTCGTCCACCGTGTCAGCGTCGGACTGGGCATCCAGTTCTGACGACGAGGGGTCGATCGTCGCGCAGCGCATCTCGGGAAGCAGGCCGGTCGGTTGCGACCCACCCCACGGATGCGGGCCTCCGTTCGATGCGCGGCGTGGTCGTCGGCCGACCTCGTGTACGGGGACAGGTCGAGCCAGGCATCGCCGGATACGGTTCACTCCTGTGGGCGCGCTCGGCGTTCATCGGCCGCGTCGGAGCCGACGGACGGTTGGCGCTCTTGCGCGCCGATTCCGTCCCGCCGCACCGACGGTGGCGAGGGTGGGTCGCAGCGCCGGTCGGGCCGAGTCTGGTGCGGGGGTCGGGCCGTTCGTCCTCCGGAGGCGCCCGCGAGGCACCGTCGGGCCGCCGTGCTCCGAAGCGGACCTGCTCGCCGGCGGCGGCACGCTGAACGCGGTCCACGCGGCCGGCGGAGTGGCTGTGATGGAATCGGAAGTTCTTTCACGGCCGCGAAGCGCGGGCCCGCAAGGCCCGCACGCCGAGCGGGTTCTCGGGGGGGCGGGCCCCAAGAACCGCGCGAAGGCGATCTCCTCACAGCCCTTGAGACCGGGACACCCGCGGTCCCAGGGCTCCGCCGCCCCCGGCTTCGACGTCGGCGGCCGCGCGGACGGCCGACCTCCACCGCCGGGTCCACGGATCGGCGCCCCATCGGTCGCGCCCCGCGTCGGCATGCGGGTGGGAGCGCCCTGTCGGTGGCCCCGTGTAGGATACGAACAACCTACGAACGACCGCTTCGGACTCCTCGTCATGTCGCACGCCGCCCTGGTTCCCGCCATGGACCCCGCGACGCCTGCTTTCGGAGCCCCCCGGCCCCCGCCGGCCGACCCCGTCGAGATGCGCCCCGGGCTCACCGCCGACGAGGTGTGCCGGCGCCTGGCGCGGGCGGCCCGGCACGAAGAGACCGGCCGGCGCGTGCTCGCCTTCTACCTGGTCGAGATGGACCAGCGGCGGCTCTACCAGACGACCGGGCACGGCAGCACGGCGCACTACGCCGAGGCCCGGCTGGGGCTCGACCGGCGGCGCGTCGCGGAACTGGTGCGGGTCGGCGCGAAGCTCCTCGAGCTGCGCGAGCTCGACCGCGCCTTCTGCGAGGGGCGCCTCGGGTGGGCCAAGGTCCTGATCGTCGCGCGCATGGCCACGCCTGAACACGAGGCGGCCTGGCTCGAGCGCGCGCTCGCGCTCGACGCCCGGGCGCTGGCGCTGCTCGCGGCGCGATCGCGGGAAGGCGCCGCACCGCGGGCGCCGGGCGACGAGAAGGGCCTGCCCGAGATCCGCTTCCCCGTGAGCGCGTCCGTCGGCTCGCTGGTGTACGCGAAGCTCGAACAGGCGCAGCGTCGCCTCGGGGCCGAGCTGGGCCGCGAGGTGGACGTCGCGGCGCTGCTCGACACGCTCCTCGACCAGTTCCTCGCGACGCAGGCCGACGGCAGCGTCCCGGGCCGGACGCGCGTCGACGCCTCGGCCTTCCGCGTGCAGCTGGTCGAGACCGGGGAGCGCGGGGCCCCGCTGCTGGTCTCGACCGAGGACGGGCTGTTCCCGCTCGACGCGGGCGGCCCGGGCGGCGAGGGCGCGGCGTCCGAGTCGGTGCGCTGCGACGCCGGCGTGCGCAATCACCACGTCGCCGGTTCGAGGATGGGCGGACGGGACGACCACGACCACCGCGCGCACGACGTCAAGACGCCGCCGCGGCTGCGTCGGAGCGTCCTGCGGCGCGACGGGCATCGCTGCCGCTCCTGCCGCTCGCGATGGTCGCTGATGGTGCACCACGTGGAGTTCCGCTCGCACGGCGGGCGCACGCTGAACGAGAACCTGATCACGCTCTGCTCGCGGTGCCACGGGCTCGTCCACGCGGGACTGCTCGTGATCGAGGGATCGTCGGCCGATGTCGCGCGCTTCGTCGACGCCGCAGGCCGCCCGCTCGAGGGGGCCGAGCAGGTCGGGGCCCTCGAGGCGTACCGTCTCGAGGCGCCCCGTTCCGAGATGGGGAGCCTCGTGCCGCCGCCTTCGGCCCCGTCGAGCGGGTGTGAGTCCGTCCCTGCGGTGACGCTGACGTCGATGCCCGCGGAGGTCGACGCCTCGTGGTGGCGACGGCACGCGCACCTGGTACGCGAGCGCGGCGAGCAGGGGAGCCTGCGCTTCGAGGCGGGGACGCCGATCGAGGCGCCCGCGCCCGACGCCGCGCCGCCCGCGCCGGCGGACACGGCGTTCGCCGGGCTCGTCGGCCAGGAGGAACGCGTCGCGCGACTCACGCGGGTGGCCGAGGGCGCGCGCGCCCGGGGGAAGCGCTTCCCGCACGTGCTGCTCACGGGCCCCGCGGGCACCGGCAAGAGCACGCTGGCGCGCGGCATCGCGGTGGCGGCCGGCCGGTCCATCGCCGAGGTGTCGGCGCCGCTCGTCACCGACCGCGCGACTTGGGTGCGCCTGCTGGCGGGGCTCGCCGAGGGGAGCGTCCTGTTCCTCGACGAGGCGCACGCGCTCCCGCGCGCCCTGCTCGAGGTGCTGCTCGAGGCGATGGCGGAGCACCGGCTCTCGCTCGTGCTGTCGGACGGCGTGACGGCCCGGCGCATCGCGCTGAAGCTGCCGTCGTTCACGCTGGTGGCCGCGACGACCGACGAAGGGGCGATCCCGCCGGCGTTGCGGAGCCGCTTCGGATTGCGCGAGACGTTGGTGCACTACGACGCCGACGCCCTGGCCGCCGTCGTGCGAGACGCCGCGGCGCGCGAGGGCGCGGAGGCGACGCCGGAAGGCGCGCGCCGGCTCGCGGAGGCCGCTCGGGGCACGCCGCGGGAGGCGCTGCGGCTGCTGGAGCGGGCGCTCGACGACGCGGCCGCGGACGGGGAGATGCGGCTGGACGTCTCGGGCGTCGAGCGGACGCTCTCCGGGCTGGGCTACGACGCCAACGGCCTCGACGCGGGCGAGCAGCGGTACCTGGCGGTGCTGCGCGAGAGCCCGATGCCGGTCCCGCTGTCGCGCCTGGCGCGGGTGATGGGCACGACGCCTCGGTCGCTCGTCGAGCACGTCGAGCCGTGGCTGTTCCTGCGCGGGTTCGCGCGCATGACGCCCGGCGGGCGCACGACGGCGCCCCGCGTGCGGCTCATGGCCGCTCGTGGCGGTGCGCCGAACGTGCGGCACATCGCGCCGCGCGCATACCACGCCACCTGACGCGCCGATCGCGGCGAAACACGGTGTTTCGGACGAGGGCCGGGGGGAAGGTGCGCGCGTCGTCGGGCATACTGGGGACGTGACGCCCGCGCCGCCGACGCCGACGACCGCTCCGCCCGTTCGGCGCGTGCCCGGGCTCCGGGTCGTCGCCGCGATCGTCGCGCTCGCGCTCCTCGTGTTCGCGATCGGGCGGCTCACCGCGACCCGCGCACCCGAAGGGGACGCAGCCGGCGATCCTCCGGACCGCGAGGCCCGGCCGCCGGCGTCCGGCGAGGAACGCGCGCCGGGCCTCGCGGTCCCCGCGCGGGGGATCGGGTCGCCGGACGGGACCGCGATCGCGGACGCCACCGTCGATCCCGACGAGGTCGGGCGCGCGGTGCGCGTGCGGGGGCGGGTCGTCGACGAGACGCGACGGCCGGTCGGGGACGCGGCCGTGCGGGTCGAGGTGAGCGGCGTCGGGCCCGTGGAGGTCCGCAGCGGCGGGGACGGTCGGTTCGACGCCGAGGTGAAGGACGGCGGACCGGCGCCGCTGCGGATCGCGGTGGCGGCCGAGTCCGGCGGGCGCGTCGCCGCGAGGACCCTGCCCACGCCGATCCGCGGCGAACGCCGGTTCGACGTCGGCGACCTCGTGCTGGCGGCGGGGGTGCGGGTGGCGGTGCGCGTCGTGGACGCGGGGCGGCCCGTGGGCGGCGCGTCGGTCCACCTCGCCGTCGCGAATCCGCGCGACGTGCGGCGATTCGACGCGGGGACGACGTCGGGACGGCCGAAGTTCGTCGGGTGGGTGGCCCACGCGACGACGGACGCCGAGGGCCTCGCCGTGTTCCCGTCGGTGCCCGCGGGCGATGTGGCGGTGCTCGCGCGCGCGGACGGGCCTCGCCGCGGGCGCGTGGAGGCCGCGGCGGACGGCGACGTCGCGCTCGAGGTGCCGCTCTCTCGCGCGCGCGACGTGCGCGTGACGGTGATCGATGCGGCGACGCGCGCGCCGCTCGCGGGGGTGCGCCTCGGCGTCGAGACGTCGGAGACGGGCGAGTCCGGCGAGGACCCGTGGGACGACCCGTGGCCCGTCGCGCCGACGGGCCCGGACGGGACGACGACGCTTCCCGCGATGCCGGCGGGCGCGTGGGCCGCACTGACCGTCGTCGGCGACCGCTGGAAGTGGCCGTCGTGGCGGTCGTCGGTGCCGCTCCCACCCGACGTCGACGCCCTGGAGATCGAAGTTCCGGCGGCCGTGCTCGAGGTGCGCCGCGAGGCCGTGTTCGAGGACGGACCGCCACCTCCGGACGGGACGCCCGTGACGTTCGAGGCGGTGTGGGGGGACGGCCGGGGCTTCTGGGGTGACCAGGGCGCGCCCGTCGCGAACGGCCGCGTGGACGGCGGCGCGCTCGTGATCGGCGGGCTGCGGCACAGGCACGATGCGATGTTCGGTCGCGCGCGGCTGCCCGACGGGCGGACGGGCCGTCTCGACGCATCACGCGTCGACTTCCGCCGCGGGCGCACCGTGCGCGTGATCGTGCGCGAGGAAGACGGCGCCGCGGCCGCGGGCGTGCCGGTGATCGTCGAGTCGTCCGGGCAGCGGGTGGCGTGGATGCGGACGGGCGCCGATGGCGTCGCGAGGTTCGCCGACGTGGACGTGGGGGCTCGGGTCGTCGTCGAGTCCGGCGGCGCGTTGGTCGAGATCGTGCGGCACGGCGAGTTCGAGGGGGAACTGGTGGCGCCCCTCGACGGGACGCCGCCGCCGTCGGAGGTGGCGTTCGTGCTCCCCGGCTTCGTCGAGGCGCGGCTCACGGTGACGGTCGGCGGGCGGCCCGCGTTTCCGCCCGGCCTCGACGTCGTCGCGGGGCTGGCACCCGCCACGCGCGATCGCGCCGACCTGCCCGATGCGACGTGGGACGCGACGTCCGGCACCGTGCGCTTCCGCCTGCGGCGACCGACGGGCGTGCGCCGGTTGTTCGTCGTCGGCTCGGCGCCGGGCCATGCGACCGCGTACGCCACGTTCAAGCCCGCCGACGCGCCGGGCGTGCTCGAGGCGCGGCTCGAGATGCGACCCGCCGGCAGCCTCGACCTCGACGTCCCCGGGCTCGGAGACCGGTACCCAGCCTGGCTGCCGGAGCGGCGGGACGACGACGGAGGCTTCCACCGAGGCTTCGTCGTGGTCCGACCCGACGCCGGCGCGGGGGGCATCGTGCGCGTGGACGACGTCGCGGCCGGCACGTGGCGTCTGCGGGACGATGGGTCCGGTTGCGTCAGCGAGAGCGTGCGCGTGGAGGCGGGGCGGCTCGCGCGGCTGCGGCTCGACCTGCGGCATCTCCGCGACGTGCAGGTCGAGGTCGAGCTCCCGTCCGGCGTCGAGGCCACGGAACTCGTCGTCCGGCGGGAGGCCGAGGGCCTCGTCTTCCCGCGGGCGGGCGGCGAGATCCGCGGGCAGACGTGGGTCCGCTTCACCCTGCCCGGCGACCGGCCGGTGCGGCTGTGGGCGGAGCATCCGGCCTGCGTGACGGCACCCGGGGAAGGGGACGTGACCGTGACCGCGCCCGGGCCTCGCGTCACCTTGCGGCTCCGGGCCCGCTGACGCCCTCCCGGGCCGTGGCGCGCGGCGTGGTGTCCGGCCGAGCATGGCGGCTCCGGGGGGGTGGCGTAGGCTTGCCCCGCCATGGCCAACGACCAACGCGAGGTCCGTCTCCAGAAGCTCGAAGCCCTGAAGGCGGCCGGGATCCGGCCCTACGCCGATCGCTATCCCACGACCCACTCCCTCGACGCCGCGCGCAAAGAGGCCGAGACGACCGAGGGCACGAAGGTCCGCGTCGCCGGCCGCGTCATGACCGCGCGCGCGTTCGGCCAGCTGACGTTCGTCCACCTCCAGGACGCCTCGGGCCGCTGCCAGGTGGCGCTCGACGCCTCGGTGGTGGGGGCCGACGCGCTCGCGCGCTTCGACAAGCTCGTCGACCTCGGCGACTTCGTCGGCATCGAGGGCACCACCTGGAAGACCAAGAAGGGCGAGCCGACCGTCCGCGCGACCGGCTGGACCTTCCTCGCGAAGGCGCTGCGGCCGCTCCCCGAGAAGTGGCACGGCCTCTCCGACCGCGAGACCTGCTACCGCGAGCGGCACCTCGACCTGCTGGTCAACCCCGACACGCGCGCCCGCTTCAAGCTGCGCAGCCGCCTCGTCCGCGAGCTGCGCGCCTACCTCGACGCCCACGGCTTCGAGGAGGTCGAGACGCCCGTCCTGGCCGCCAAGGCCACCGGCGCGCTCGCGCGCCCCTTCCTCACGCACCACAACGCGCTGAACATCCAGTGCGCCCTCCGCATCGCGCCCGAGACCTGGCTCAAGAAGTGCGTCGCCGGCGGCATCGACCGCGTCTACGAGGTCGCCCGTTGCTTCCGCAACGAGGGCATGGACCCGTCGCACCTCCAGGACTTCACGATGTGCGAGTGGTACGCGGCGTACTGGGACTTCCGCGACAACATGGACTTCACGCAGGGGCTGATCCTGCACCTGATCGACCACGCGGTGGGCTCGCGCCGCATCCGCTGGGGCGCGAACGAGATCGACTTCACGCCGCCGTGGCCCCGCGTGAGCCTGCGCGACCTCGTGCTGAAGGACAGCGGCATCGACTACGACGCCTGCCCCGACGCCGCCTCGCTCCGCGCCGCCATCGCGCGCAAGGGCATCCGTCTCGACCGCGACGACCTCGACCAGCTCGGCCGCGGGAACCTCATCGACGTCCTCTACAAGAAGGTCTCGCGCCCGAAGCTCGTGTCGCCCGTCTTCGTGACGGGGCACCCGCTCGACCTCTCGCCGCTCGCGCGCCGCAACGACGACGTCCCCTCGGTCGTGGACCGCTTCCAGCTGGTCGTCAACACGTGGGAGATCGTCAACGCGTACAGCGAGCTCGTCGACCCGGTGGACCAGCGCGGCCGCTTCGAGCAGCAGATGTCCGCCCGCGCCGCCGGCGACGACGAGGCCATGGAGATCGACGAGGACTACCTCGCCTGCATGGAGCACGGCATGCCGCCCATGTCGGGCTGGGGCATGGGCATCGACCGGTTCGTCTGCCTCGTGACCGGGCAGGAGAACCTGCGCGACGCGGTGCTCTTCCCGCTGATGCGCCCGCTCGACGCCGCGCCCGCGTCGCCCGCGGCGTCCGCGGCGCCGGCGGCGGCTCCGGCCCCGGGGGCGGTCGGGGGGACGGGACGCGAGGCCCGTGCGGGGGGCGAGGCCGCGACCTCGGAGGTGAAGCCCGAGTTCGCGTCGCTCCTCGGCCACCCCGTGGACGACGTCGCCGACGCGGGCATCCCGTGGACCCGGGCGCGCGCGCTGTTCGACGAGTGGGTCACGACGCCGAGCCTGCGGCGGCAGATGGAGCAGGCGAGCGCGGTGATGGGGGCGCTCGCGCGCCGCCTCGGCCGCAACGAGGACGCGTGGCGCGTGATCGGCCTCCTGCACAACCTCGACTACGACCGCGTGAAGGACCCCGCGCAGCACTGCCTCGTCGCCGCGGCCACGCTGAAGGCCGAGGGGATGCACCCCGGCGCGATCCACGCGATCGCGGCGCACAACGACGACGGGCTCGTCCACACGGGCATCCGCTGCGTCAGCGTGCTCGACCACGCCGTCTCGTGCGCCGAGGCCGTGGTGGGCCTCGTCCACGCGACCGCGCAGGTGCTCCCGAGCAAGGACGTGAAGGACGTGAAGGCCTCGAGCGTCGTCAAGCGCTACAAGGACCCGAAGTTCGCCCCGACGATCGAGCGGCCGCTCATCGCGCGGTGCCAGGGCCTCGGGCTCTCGCTCGACGACTTCCTCGCGCTCGCGACGTCCGCCGTCCAGGGGATGCCGACGGCGTGACGCGGGGCCCGCGCGCCGACCCGCCCGCCCGCGTTCAGACGAGCGCGGGCGGCAGCTCGACCGTCGGGATGCAGTCCGGGCAGATGCCGTGCGACAGGTGGAACGGCGTGCGGGGGGGCAGGCCCGACGGCAGGTAGTGGCCCACGGGCAGCCACGTCCCGTTGGCCATCGCCACGCGGCGGCACCAGGCACATACCCGTAGGTACCGGCCGTCGCGGTCGAAGTCGGGCAGCGGGGCCTCGGCGACGTGGATCCGCCGCGCGAGGACCGCCGCGACGCCCTCGAGCACCGCCGCCTGCTGCACCTGGAACCGCCCACGCGACCGCTCGAGGCTGCGGCGGTCCTCCGGCTCGGCGACCGACAGCTCCGGGACCATCCGCATCGCGCGATCGAGCTGCGCCATGCGCTCGAGGATGGCCGCGCCCGCGATGTCGTAGGCCCGCCGCAACGCGTCGGGGTCCGCGGGGGGCGACGAGAACTGCTCGACGAGCGCGCGCGTCGCCCGCAGCACCCGGCCCGCCGCGTGCGCGCCGCCGAACGGTTGCTCGAGGCGCGCGAGGATCTCCGCCCCGACCGCCCGCGCGACGTCGGGGCGGCGGGCGTGCCGGGCCCATCGGAGCTCCGTCAGCAGCGCGTCGTCGGTCCGCGCGACCGGGTCCTCCGCGATCGCGTCGAGCCGCGCGCGGGCGGCGTCGAGCCGCCCGGCCTCGAGGTCCACGCGGGCGAGCAGGCAGGGGGCCCACTCGCGCCCGTGGCTCCCGACCGGTGTCCGCCGCCACCGGCGCTCGAGCTCGGCGCCGGCCCGTTCGGCCGCCTCGACGTCGCCGCGGCGCACCGCGGCCTCCGTGCGATGGGCCCACAGGACCAGCCACAGCGGCTCGCCGGCCCGCTCGCCGACCCGTTCCATGGCGGACGCGAACAGGTCGAGCGCCGGCGCGTGGGCCTCCCACTCCTCGAGCTCGGCGAGCGTCTCGACGAGGCGGAACGCGGCCATCGCCATGAAGTCGGCGCGGTCCCGCTTCTCCGCGAGCGCGAGGGTCCGGCGGGCGAGCAGCAGCGTCTCGTAGTCGCGCCCCTCCCGGCGGTACACCTCCGCGAGCGACGAGCAGCAGCGCAGCTCGACCTCGGAGCAGGTGCCGCGGTGCCGCGCGAGGAGCGCGACGAGGAGGGCCTCCGCCCGCTCGTGGTCCTGCGCCTCGGCGATGCACTCGGCCGCGACGACCTCGGCGAGCGCGGCGAGGCCGGCGTCGCGGGCGCCGGTGGCCCGCGTGGCGAGGCGGGCGACGATCGCGTCGCGACGCCCGTCCTTGTCCCACAGGAGGCGCAACCGCGTGTCGGTCCCGGGGGCGTCCACGTCGAGGTCGTCGGCCAGCGCGCGATAGACCGCGAAGGCGTTGCGGCGCGGCACGAGGCCGACCGTCGTCGCCGCGTCGGCCGCCGCGAGCCAGCGCGCGCGCTCGACGGGGGACCGGCCGCGCAGGTCCGCCGCCCACGCGGCGTCGAACGCGGCGGTCGGCGCAGTCAGGAGCGAGGACTCGGGGAGGGGCGGCATGGCGGGGGCCGGGTTGTACCGTCGGGGGGTGCGGACCCCGCGTCCCTCGCGGACGATCTGCGCAATTCGGCTCTCCGCGGCGGGCCGGGCCTCGCGTCCCCGCGGATCGCCGTCCGGCGTCAGGACGACGCCGGCCGGCCGGGCGCGGCGCTCCGCGGCAGGTGCGCGCGCTCGCGCGCGAGGCAGTCGGGGCAGATCCCGTGGGTGAGGCGCAGCGGGCCCTGGCGGGGGAGGTAGTGCCCCACGGGGAGCCACGTCCCGTCCGGCAGCGCCACGCGACGGCACCACGCGCACACGGAGAGGAAGGGGGCGGAGGCGTCGGGGCGCGGGAGGAGGTCGCCGACGGCGTCGAGGTGGGCGCGGAGGAACTCGGCCACGCCGTCGAGGAGGCGGGCCTGCTCGTCCTGGAAGCGGGCCCGCGAGGCGATGAGGAACGCGCGGTCCTCGGGCTCGGAGGTCGAGAGCTCGGGGAGGAGGCGCATGACGCGGTCCACCTCGGCGATGCGGCGGAGGATCGTGCGGCCGGCCGCGTCGAACGCGCGGCGGGCGAGCGCGGGGTCGGGGGCGAGCACGGTCGCGACGTCGACGGCTCGCGAGGCCCAGAGCAGCGAGCTGCCGGTGCCGAACTCCTCGCCGCGCGTCTCGACGACGTCGAGCATGCGGCCGGCGACGGCGCGCGCGTCGTCGAGGCGGCGCTCGGCGAGCGCGAGCTCGAGCTCGTATTGGGGGAGCGGGTCGACGCCCGCGCGCGCGGCCGGGCGCGCGCGGACCGCGTCGAGCAGGCGGCGGCCGTCGTCGAGGCGGCCGGTCTGGACCGCGAGGGACGCGCGGATCATGTCGAACCAGCGCGGGTCCGCGGTCTCGGGGGCCGGGAGCGCGAGGAGGCGTTCGAAGTCGGCGACCTCGCGTTCGGCGCGCGGGAGGTCGCCCGTCCGTACGGCGTGGCGGATGCGCTGGACGGCGAGCCGGCGGCGCAGCGGGATCTCGGTGTCGGCGGGGACGGTCGCGAGCACGCGCGCCATCTCGTCGAGGGCGTCGCGGAACGCGGGCCACTCGCCGAGGCCGCCCAGCGCGTCGGCGACGCGGTACCACATCGCGGCGGTCTGGCGCGGGAGCGTGCCGGGCACGACGATCGCGAGCGCTCGGCGCGCCAGGAGGAGGACCTCGAAGTCGCGGGTCAGGCGGCGGTACAGCTCGGCGAGCGACCCGCACGCGCGGCGCTCGAACGCGGTCCCGCGCCCGCGCTCGGCGGCGAGCAGGGCGACGAGCGTGGCCTCGGCGGTCGCCACGTCGGCGCGGTCCACCGCGCACTCGGCGGCCACGAGCCGCGAGACCTGCGCGAGGTCGGCGATCGGGCCCGCGGCCCAGCGCCCGGCCAACGCGTCGGTGACGGCGTCGCGGCGGCTGTCGCGGGCGAAGAGGAACTCGATCCGCGGGGCCCAGCCGGGGTCGTCCACCGGCGCGTCGACGCCCAGCGCGCGGTAGACCTCCATCGCGCCGACGTGGAGCGAGGGGTTGCCGGTCCGGGCGGCGTCCGCGGCCGCCAACCAGGCCGCCCGGTCGGTCGCGGGGGCCCGTCGGACCGCACTCGCCCACGCGGCGTCGAAGGGGGCGCCGACGAGCGACGGGCCGGAAGGGACCGAAGTCATGAAGGACCCGTGAAGATGCTCCGGTTGTACCCGTCGCCGCGTGCGTCGGGGCCGAACATCCGCTCGCCGACGCGTCGATCAGGGATCGGATCGGTCCTGTTTGGGGCCCGCGGCGGTCGCGCCGCCCGTCCCGCGTCGGGGCGAACCGGTGCCGGCGGCCCACCCGGACCGGGTCGCCCTCGCGTGCGTGCGCCGGTGCCCTGGACCCCGTACGATCGCGGGCGGAGGGTCTGCGTGGCGCTGCCGTCGTACCGGGTCCGCCTGCTCGTGGGCGGCATCCTCGCCTGCCTGGGCGCGTTCTGGACCGTGGCGTCCATCCTCTTCTTCTTCACCCGCGACGTCCGCGACGCCGCCCCGGTGAACCTCGCGCTCGCGCTGCTGCTGCTCGCGCTGCCGGGCGCGGCGCTCTGGCTCTCCGGCCGCGCGCGCCGCACCCGCCACGAACTCATGGAGAGCGTCGCGTCCGTCGCCCGCGCCGCCGGCCGTGCCCGCGTCGAAGACGTCGCGCGCGCCGCCGACGCGAGCCTCGCCCATACGCGTCGCGCGCTGCTCGACGCCGTGGCCGAGCGGGTCCTCGCGGGCCGCCTCGACCTCGCCACGGACACGTTCGTCCCCGCGACGGACGGCTCCGACGCCGCGCCGAAGGAGACGACCGTCGCCTGCGCGCGGTGCGGCGGCACGTCGCTCGTCGTGGTGACCGGCGGCGAGGCGCGGGTCTGCCGCTACTGCGGCGCGTCCGCCTGACCGGCGGCGCCGGGGCCCTGCTACGCTGCCCCCGTGGAGTCGCCCGCCTACCACGCCGCGCCGATGCCGACGCCCCCGACGCCGCCGCCGGCCGCCCCGCCCGCCGCCGCGCCGCCGCCGCCGCCGCCCGCCCGCGCCGCCGTGCCGGCTCCGGGCCTCGTGCGCCTCGCGGCGGGCTTCTACGGCATCACGGTGCTCTTCGCCGTGGGCTACGCGCTCTTCTCCGGGACGATCCGCACCCTCTTCGGGACGCAAGGCCCGTCCGTCGGCCACCTCCTCGCGGCCGTCGGCATGGGGGCCCTCGTCGTCGGGGCCTCGCACCTGGCGGCCCGCGCGTCGCCCGTCGTGGACCGCGCGTGGCAGGCCCTCGAGGCGCTCCTCGGCCCGATCGACACGCGGACGGCGCTCCTCCTCGCGCTCTTCTCGGGCGTCGCCGAGGAACTGCTGTTCCGCGGCGCCCTCTGGCCGCACCTCGGGCTCGCGGGCACGTCGCTGCTGTTCGGGCTCGTCCACGTGCTGCCGCGGCGCGCGCTCGCGGTCTACCCGGTGTTCGCGGCGGTCGTGGGCCTGTTGTTCGGGCTGCTGCGCGAGGGGAGCGGCAGCGTCCTCCCGCCGATGATCGCGCACGTCGTCGTGAACGGCACGAACCTGCTCCTCCTCGCGCGGCGCCCGTCGGCGCCGACGATCGCCCCGTGACGGGCGGCCCCGTGACGGGCGTCCCCGTGGACGGCGCGCCCCCGCCGCGGCCGCGGCTCGCCGACCACCTCGCGGTCCTCGGGCTCCTGCTCCTGACGGTCGCGGGGATCGTGCCGTTCGTGCTGCACCTCGTCGTCGCGCCGTTCACGACGCCGCGGGCCCGCCGCCGCCTCGCCGCGCAGCTGCGCGCGCCGGCGCCCGCGCCCGACGAGGCGCCGCCGCCGGACCCGGCGGCGTGGGCCGGCAGGACGGTGTTCGTCGTGGCGGGGGAACCGTCGGGCGACCGGCTCGCCGCGCGCGTCGTCGCCGCGCTCAAGGCCCGCGCGCCCGGCCTGCGCGTGCGCGGGTACGGCGGGCCGGCGCTCGCCGCCGCGGGCGCCGACCTCGACCGCTCGATCGTCGAGCACGCGGTCGTCGGGTTCGCGGCCGTCGTGGCGTCGCTGCCGACGTGGTGGCGGCTGTGCGCCGAGACGCTCGCGCGGTTCCGCGAGGCCCCGCCGGACGTGCTGCTCACCGTGGACTTCCCGGGGCTCAACCTGCGGCTCGCGCGCTGGGCGCGCCGCCGCGGCATCCGCACGGTCCACCTCGTCGCGCCGCAGACGTGGGCCTGGGCGCCGTGGCGCACGGGCCGCCTGCGCCGCGCGGTGGACCGCCTCCTCGTCGCGTTCCCGTTCGAGGCGCCGTGGTTCCGCGCCGAGGGCCTCGATGCGCGGTACGTCGGCCACCCGCTGTTCGAGGCGCCGCTGCCGCCCCCCGCGTCGCCCGACACGCTCCCCGACGCGCCGCGGGTCGAGCTGCGGCCCGGCAGCCGCCGGCGCGAGGTGCGGCGGCAGGGGCCCACGGTGCTGGCCGCGGCCGCGCGGGCCTCGCGTGCGGTGCCCTCGGCCCGGTTCGTCGTGCGGCTCGCGTCGGAGCGCGCGCGCGCGGCGTTCGACGCGGCGACGGGCGGTCCCGCGGCGCTCCCCGCGGGCGTCACGGTGAAGGTGGGGCCCGGCGACCTCGGCGGGCCCGTCGCCGCCGCGCTCACGACGAGCGGCACGAGCACGGCGGAGCTGGCCGTCGCGCAGGTGCCGATGGTCGTGTTCTACCGCCTGCCGCTGCTGCTGCGCGCGCTGCGGCCCGCGTTCCTGCTGTCGCCGTGGTTCGCGATGGCGAACGTGCTCGCGGGCGAGCGCGTGGTCGAGGAGCGGCTCGTCGGCGCGTCCGACGGGCCCGCGCTCGGCGACGCGCTCGCGGCGCTGCTCACCGACCGCGCGCGGTGGACCGCGACGCGCGAGGCCCTCGGGCGCGTGCGCGCGCGCGTGACGCACCCCGACGTCGCCGACCGCGTGGCCCGTGCGGTCCTGGACGCCTGAGGGCCCCGCTTCGGGCCCCGCTTCAGGCTTTCGAGCGGACGATCAGGACCTCGCAGGGCGCGTGGCGCGCGACCTTCTCGGTGGTGGAGCCGAGGAGGAGGTGCATCACGCCGCTGCGGCCGTGGCTCGCGAGCACGACGAGGTCGGGCTTCCAGTCCTCGATGGCGTCGAGGAGGCCCGCGGCGGCGCCCGCCGCGACGACGACCTTCGTATCGACGTCGAGGCCCGCGAAGTGGGTGGCCTTGAGCTCCTCGAGCTTCGCCTGGCCGTACGAGACGGCCTCGCCGAGGATGTCGCCCTCGCCGCGGAACGAGACCGGCGCCGACGGCGCCATCGGGAGCGGCGGGAAGAACAGCTTCTCCACGACGAAGACGATGCGCACGCGGGCGCCGGCCGTCCGCGCCACCTCGGCCGCGCGCACGACGCCGCGGTGGGCGAAGCCGCTGAGGTCCGTCGTGACGAGGATCTTCTTCCAGGCCATGCCCCCAGTCTAGCCCGCCGGGCGGTTCGGCGCAGGGGGATCAGCGCAGGGCGCGGGCCGTGGCCGACGTCCTGTGGCGGGCCACGACGGCCGGCGGGCCCTCGACCACGAGCCGGCCGCCGGCCGGGCCGGCGCCGGGGCCCAAATCGACGACGTGGTCCGCGAGACGGATCAGGTCCGGATGGTGCTCGACGGCCACGACCGCGTCGCCGCCCTCGGTGAGGCGGAGGAGGACGCGGGCGAGGTGGGCGACGTCGGCGGGGTGGAGGCCCGCGCACGGCTCGTCGAGGAGGTAGAGCGTGCGCGCGCGGCCCGCGCGGCCGAGGGCGGCGGCGAGGCGCAGGCGGAGGGCCTCGCCGCCGGAGACGCGCTCGGTCGCCTCGCCGAGCGGGACGTAGCCGAGGCCCACGTCGGTCGCGGCGCGCAGCGGGCGGCCCACGCCCTCGAGGTCGCGGAAGACGTCGGCCGCGCGGCCGAGGGGGAGGTCGAGGACGTCGGCGAACGACAGGCCCTTCACGCGCACGTCGAGGACGTCGCGGCGGAACCGCCGGCCCTCGCACACGTCGCACGGGGCCGCCAGCTCGGGCAGGTGGCGCAGGCGCACGGCGCGGCGGCCGAGCCCGCGGCACGCCTCGCACCGGCCGCCGGGGACGGCCGTCGAGAACCGCGCGGCGGTCAGCCCGCGGGCGCGCGCCTCGACGGTCGCGGCGAAGAGGTCGCGCAGGGGCGCGAGCACGCCGAGCACGCTGCCGGCGCTCGCCCGCGGGTGGCGCGACGGCGCGCCCTCGGAGACGCTGACGCGGTCGAAGCCGTCGAAGCCCTCGAGCGCGTCGAGGAGGTGCGACGGGAAGGGGGCGCGCGCGAGCACGGCGCGCGCGGCGGGCGCCAGCACCTCGAGGACGAGCGTGCTCTTCCCCGCGCCCGAGACGCCCGTGACGCAGGTGAGGCCCGGCGCGGCGAACGACGCCGCGACCCCTGCGAGCGTGCGGGCCTTCGCTCCGACGACGCGGATCGCGCCCGGGTGGCGCGGGGCCGCGCGCGGCGCCACGGGGGGGCCGAGGAGCGCGCGGGCGATGGGGGCCGGGCCCGCCGCGAGCACGTCGGCGGCCGGGCCCTGCGCGAGGATGCGGCCGCCGTCGACGCCCGCGCCGGGCCCGAGCTCGACGACGTGGTCGGCCTCGCGCAGCACCGCGGGGTCGTGTTCGACGCAGATGACCGTGTTGCCCTCGGCGGTGAGCGCGCGCAGGCGCGTGCGCAGGGCGCCGCGGTCGGCCGGGTGGAGGCCCATGGTGGGCTCGTCGAGGAGGAAGAGGAGGCCGCTCATGCGGGCGGCGCAAGCCGCGGCGAGGCGCGCGCGGCGCAGCTCGCCGCCGGAGAGCGCGGCGGCGGGGCGGCCGAGGTCGACGTAGCCGAGGCCGACGTCGGCGAGGAAGCGGAGGCGCGCGACGAGGTCGTCGCGGACGGGGCGCGCGAGCGCGCCCTCGGCGCCGCGGAGCGCGAGGCCCGCGAGCCGCGGGGCCGCGTCGGCGACGGAGCCCGCGAGGAGGTCGGGCAGCGTCGTGCCCTCGACGCGGGCGGCGGCGGGGAACGGCGCGAGGCGGCGGCCCGCGCACGCGTCGCAGGGCCGCTCGGTCGCGAACGGGGCCCAGCGGTCGCGCGCCTCGAGCCAGGCGAGGAGGCCGGGCTTCTTCGCGTCGCCGAGGAGGCGGCGGCGGGCGGCCTCGGGCAGCGCGGCCACGCGGTCGCGGCCCTCGAGGGTCGCGGCGGCCATCGCGCGCCCGAAGGCCCGGGCGGCGTCGGCGCGGTCGGCCTTCGCGATCGCGGCGAGCACGCGCGCGCGGGCGCGCGAGAGGCGTTCGTCGCGCGGGAGGACCCGCTCGGGGTCGAGGCGCGGCACCGACCCGAGGCCCTGGCACGCGGGGCAGGCGCCGGCGGGGCCGTTGGCCGAGAAGAGGCCCGGCGCCAGCGGGGGGTACGCGAGGCCGCACGCGGCGCAGAACGGCCGGTCGGCGAACGCGATCTCCTCCGCGGCCGCCGCGGCGCCTGCCGTGGCTCCCGGGGCGCCCGCGGGCGGCTCGACGAGCGCCGTGAGGACGCCGCCGCCGGTGCGGAAGCCCTGGTCCACGCTGTCGGCGAACCGCACGCGGGCGTCGGGGCGCACGACGAGGCGGTCGACGACGACCTCGACGCGCGCGTCGGGCGCGGCCTCCGGCGCGGGCGTCTCGTCGAGGCGGGCGAGCACGCCGCCGACGCGGACGCGGACGTACCCGTCGCGGCGCGCGGCGGCCAGCGCGTCCGGGCCCGTGCCGCGCGGCGCGAGCAGGACGACGCGCGTGCCCGCGGGGCGCGCGAGCAGCGTCTCGATCACCTTCTCGGGCGCGACGGCGGCGACGGCGCGGCCGCAGGCCGGGCAGTGGGGGACGGCGGTGCGCGCCCAGAGCGTGCGCAGGCCGTCGAGGACGTCGGCGACCGAGGCGAGGGTCTCGCGGGGGCCGGGGGCGCGGCCGTCGAAGCCCGCGAGGACCGCCGGCGGCAGGCCGTCCACGCGGTCCACGTCGGGGCGGACGAGGCCCTCGGCGGCCCCCGCGCGTTCGAGGGTGCCGAGGAAGCGGCGGCACGACTCGGCGCCCAGCGTGTCAAGGACGAGCGACGACTTCCCCGAGCCGCTGACCCCGCACACGACCGTCCACGCGTCGCGCGGGAGGTCGAGGTCGAGGTTCTGGAGGTGGTGGGTCCGCGCGCCGCGGACCTGGATGGAGGGCACGGCGCCACGGTACCGCGGGGGCCACGGGAGGCCCCGGGACGGCGCGCCGGTAGACTCCGCCGCCGTCCCACGGAGCGTCCCATGGCCGTCCCCGCCGCCGTCGCCGCGTTCGCCGAGGCCGCGCGGGCCTATCTCGCGTCGGTCGACGGGGCCACGCCCACGACGTGGCTCCCGTTCGTCGGGCACGCGGCACGGCACCTCGCGCGGCTGTACCTGCTCGGGATCGACCTGCCGACGTCGGAGCCCGAGGGCGAGACGTACGCGAGGCCCGCCTCGCCCGAGGACGCGCTGCGCGCCGTGCTCGCCGAGCGCGACGCCTACCACGGGATGTTCGAGCCCTACGAGGACGCGCCCGCCGAGGCCCGCTCGCTCGCGCGCGACCTCGCGACCGTCCACGTGGACGTCGGCGAGGGGCTCGCCGCGTTCGACGCGGGCGACTTCGGGGCGGCGGCGTGGGCGTGGCGGATGGCGCTCCGCGGCCGCGCGGGCGAGCACGCCGCGCACGCGCTGCGGGCGCTCCACGCGATCCTCTTCGACGAGTGCTCGCCCGCCTACGCCGACGTCGAGGACCCGACGGGCCTGTCGGGGGTCTGAGGCGGGCGGGGACTGGCCGTGGCGCGGCGGCGACGTGCGTTCAGCCGAGCCCGTACTTCCGGCCGAACGCCACGCGCGGGACCGCGACGTACCACGCGTCGAGCGTCGTGTGCCGCGAGCGGACGGTCCACGCCTTCCCGTCCACGTCCAGGTACGTGCCCGTCGCCGCGTCCACGACCGCGATCCCGGCGCCGATCGAGAACGCGACCCACGAACGTGGCATCCCCGCAGACCAGAAGTGCGCGTTGATCTCGTCGATGGGGTCCCACGGGTCGTCGTCCGCCGCGTTCGGCGCGAGCGAGAGCAGCGACTCCGACTCGAAGTACATCCCGCCGCCGGTCGCGCCGAGGAGGCGCCAGAGGTCGTCGGGGAGCGGGCGCTCGGGCCCGAGCCATGCGCGGATCCGCTCGCGGTCGGCCGCGCCGACCTCGCCGCGCCAGCAGAAGGCTCCCGGGCGGCGCCGGGCGTCGTCGAGGATCCGGGGCCGTGGCCGATCCGCGGCCGACCCGCCCGACTCTGCCGCGCGGAGACGCATGAGGGTCGGCCGCAACAGCGCCGCGCCGCCGGCGAAGCAGAGCCCCCCGACGGCGACCACGAACACGAGTTCGTAGGAACTGTACCGGGGACCTCGATGGACGATGTCCACCAGCGTCGCGACGAACAGCAGCGTCAGCAACCAGAGGACGAGACCGCCGGCGACCCGCAGTGCGCGAAGAGCGGCACGGAGCGGGCCCGTCGGCGTGGGCACGGGCGGGGCGTCAGGCCGTCGCGCCGCGGACGTTGAGCGCGCGCTCGATCTCGGCCTGGCGTTCGAGGAGGCCGCGGCGGACGTGGGCGGGGAGGTCTTGGCGGGAGGCGAGGAACGCCTTCGACTGCTCGAGCGTCGAACGCTCGACGAGGAGGCCCGGGAAGAGGTTCATGACGAACGCCTGCCCGAAGTGGAGGTCCTTCTCGGCCGCGACCGCGCCCACCTCGTCGAAGAACCGCGCCGCGAACGGGCGCAGCAGCTCGCGCTGGTGGGGCCAGTAGAACGCGCCCATGCCCTCGCGGAGCAGGTCGAGGCGGTCGCCCGCGTCGCCCTTGAACCGCACCCAGACCTCCGACTTCGACGTCGCGTCGGGCGACGCCACGCGGGCGCGGAAGGCCGCGCGCTCGGCGCGCTCGCTGCGGTCGGAGAGCTTCTCGCGCTCGAGGACCGCCGCCGCCTTCGGGTGCCCGAAGGCCGACAGGCGCGTCACGAGGCCCCAGCGGCGCTCGGGGTCGAGCACGAGGCCTTCGACGTTCTCCTTGCCGTCGAGGAACGCGAGCAGCCGGTCGAGGGCCGCCGGCGTCTCCGACGTCGACGACATGACGTCGAACCAGACCTTCTGGAGGTCGGTCCCGGCGGGGGCGAGCGGCAGGTGCTGCGCGGCGAGCGCGCGCACCGCCTCGACCGCCGTCGCGCGCTGCGCGTCGGTGAGGTAGAGGTCGAGCACCGAGCGGACGTTGCGGTGCAGCGCGGAGAGGAGCTTGTCGTTCGTCTCGCGGCCGGCCTTCGCGAGGAAGAGGTCGACGTAGGCCATGGGCGCGGCCTGGCCGTCGCGCACCATCATGTAGACGGTGGACCACACCTCGGTCCGCAGGAACGACGTCGGCAGCCGCTCGAGGTTCTCGGTGGCGTAGCGCAGCGACGCCGGGTCGAGGTAGGCCTTCGCGTAGGCGTGGTCCTCGTGGTTCACGAGCAGGAACGCCGGCGACTCGACGCCGACGAGGCCGTCGGCGCGGCCCTCGGCGCCCTCGACCGTCACGTCGGCCGTGCGCGAGAGGAAGGGGTCGCCGCCCGGTCCGAGCGCGAAAGCGGCCACCTTCACGCGGTGGGGGCGAAGCACGCCGTCGCCGTTGCCCGGCGTCTGCGTGATCCGCACCTCGCGCACCTTGCCGTCCTCGACGCGGACGTGGGGCACGAGCCCGTTCACGCCCGACGTGCGCAGCCACGTCTTCGACCAGTCGCCGAGGTCCTTGCCCGCGGCCTCGCCGATCGCGGCGAGGAAGTCGGCGAGCCGCGCGTTGCCGTGCGCGTTGGCGCGCAGGTACGCGGCCACGCCCGCCCGGAACGCGCCCTCGCCCACGTAGAACGACAGCTGCTTGAGGACCGACGCGCCCTTGCCGTAGGTGATGCCGTCGAAGTTGGTGAACGCGTCCACCGTGTCCGCGACCTCGGTCGCGATGGGGTGCGTGGTCGGCAGCTCGTCCTGCCAGTACGCCCAGCGCTTCTCCTCCTGGCGGAACGCCTCGAAGCCGTCGGTGAAGCGCGTGGCCTTCACCATCGCGAGCGTCGCGAGGTACGTGGCGAACGACTCGTTGAGCCAGAGGTCGTCCCACCACTCCATCGTCACGAGGTCGCCGAACCACATGTGCGCCATCTCGTGCAGCACGGTCACGGCGCGGTTGCGGCGCTCGCGCTCGGTGGCGGCGTGGCGGAACAGGAGGCGGTCGCTGTGCACGACGCACGCGACGTTCTCCATGGCGCCCATGTTGTAGTCCGGCACGAACACCTGGTCGTACTTGCCGTACGGGTAGGGGATGCCGAAGTACGCCTCGAAGAAGTCGAAGCCCTGCCGCGTGAGCTCGAACACCTCGTCCTGGTCGGCGTAGGCCGCCATCGACTGGCGCACGAGGATCCGCGACGGGATGCGGGCCTTCGGGTCCTCGAAGACCTTGTAGGGGCCCGCGCAGACCGCGATCACGTAGGTCGAGAACCGCGCGGTGCGCGCGAAGCGGTGCCGCGCGCGGCCCTCGTCGGCCGCCTCGCGCGCCGTCTCGACGCCGTTCGCGACGACGACCCAGTCCGAGGGCGCCGTCACCGTCACGGCGTAGGTCGCCTTGAGGTCGGGCTGGTCGAAGCAGGGGAAGAAGCGGTTGGCGTTGAAGGGCTCGCAGTCGCTGAACACGTACTCGAGGCCGTCCGCGGGGTCCGTGGCCTTGTGGAGGCCCGAGCCGTCCTTGTCGAACGGGTTCTCGAACTCGATCACGACCGTGTTGCGGCCCTTCACGAGCGCCGCGGCCGGCAGCGCCACGCGGAACTTCCGGATCTCGAGGACCGCCTCCTCGCCGTTCACCGTGGCCGACAGCAGCCGCTTGCCTTGGAAGTCGAGGAAGAGGCCCTCGGGCGCGCCGACGAGGTCGAAGTCCACCGTGACCTTGCCGCGGTAGGTCGGCGACTTGGCCCGGAGGTCGAGGTCGAGGGCGTAGTCCACCCGGCCGACCTGGGCCTTGCGCTTGCGGGCCTCGACCTTCGTCAGGTGGGCGCGACCATGGGCGGGAGACGACGAGGCGGCGTGGAGGTGGCACATGGCGGGAAGCGTCGGATCCGGGGGGGGAGGGCCATGGGGGAGAGATCCGCCGCGGCCCGGGCGAAGCGCCCGACTGTACCCGCGCGTCGGGCCCGACCCGAGGCGGCGCCGCATCGGGCCGGGCCTTGCGTACCCCCGCCCCGGGCCGGGCCTCGCGTACCCGGGGTTGTGTCCCGGCCCCCCGGGCCGCTCGCGTCAGCGCGGGTGCCAGGCCGTCCGCACGGCGTCCGGGCCCGGGAGGCGCGACCAGCCCGGCTCGCCGAGCGGCCGGCAGTCGAGGATCTCGACGTGGTCGCCGCGTTCGATGGCGCGGACGCGGGTCTCGTCGTCGTCGGAGAGCGTGCGCTCGAGGAGGTCGAACGTGGGGCGGGCCCCGGTCGTGTCGAGGGACGTGAAGGCCCGGCGGCCCTTGAGCCGCCCGAACGGCGACGTGACGCGGACGCGGCGCGGCGCGTCGGGGTAGGGGGGCGCGGCGGTCGGGGAGAGCGCGACGAAGGCGAACGTGAGCTCGTCGAGGGAGCGGCGCAGGATGCGGTTGACGCGCTTGACGCTCTCGGGGAGGGCCCAGCGGCGGACCTCGTGGTCGACGAAGCGGGGGTCGGGGTGGGGCGCGGCGATGCGGCCGTGGAGGTCCGGCGCGAGCACCGCGAGCGTGCCCGCCTCGGCGAGGGGCGCGACGAGCGTGCGCAGGCGGGTCGCGGTCGCGTGGAGCGCGGGCTCCACGACGAGCAGCACGCCCGTCGGCGCGAGGCGCGTCGCGAGGGACGCGAGCCAGGCGCGGGGGGCGGCGTCGTCGCCGGGCGGGAAGGCCTCGTTCAGCGCGAAGGAGACGACGATCAGGTCGAACGGGCCCGCGGCGGCGGCGGGGAGCGCGTCGAGGCGCGCGAGGTCGCCGACGACCGGCGCGACGTCGACGCCCGCGAGGTCGGGAGACGACGCGACCTGCGCCGCGAGGGCCGAGAGCGCGGCCGACGAGCGGTCGACCGCGACGAGGCGGACGGAGGTCGCGCCGGCCCGCGTGCGCAGGAAGTGGGCGGCCGCGAGGCCCGCCGTGCCGAGGCCCGCGCCGAGGTCGAGGACGTGGACGCGGCCGTCGGCGCCGAGGGCGCGCGGGCGCGGCTCGAGCGCCTCGGCGAGCGCGAGGCGCGTGCGGACCCACGTCTGCGGGGCGAAGTAGAGGCCGTAGGCGAAGCGCATCATCGCGTCGGCCGCGTAGTCGGGGAAGACGCTCGGGCGGCGCACCGTGAAGAGGTCGGAGAGCTCGCGCGCGGCCGGGATCAGGCGGTCGATGGCCTCGCCCTCGGTGGAGCGCGGGGCGAGGGCGTGGACCGCCTCGACGACGCGGCGCTCGAGGGCGGGCGGGTAGACGAGCACGGACGCGGGGTCGGTCGGGGCCTTCATCGGCCCGCAGCGTACGCAAAGGGACGCTCCGGCGCGCCTGCGGGTCGAGGTGCCCGCCGTGGGTACGATCGGCGCGTGGCCGACCGCCGCCTCCTCTACGTCGCCGTCGCCGCGCGCGGCCTCTCCATCGGGCTCGTGGGCGTGCTGCTGGCGTTCCACCTGTCGGGGCGCGGGTTCGGCGAGGCGGACGTCGCGTGGGCGGTCTCGGCGGGGCTGTGGGGGATGGCGGCGTCGACCGCCGCCGTCGGCGCGTTCGCCGACCGCGTCGGCCGCAAGCGCTTCCTCGTCGCGCTCGCGCTGCTCTCGGCGCTCGGCATCGTCGCGGCGACGTTCGCGGCCGACGAGGTGATCCTGCTCGCGGGCGCGTTCCTCGGGATGCTGAACGGCGCCGGCCGCGACCGCGGCGGGCTGCCGTCGCTCGAGCAGCCGCTGCTCGCGTCGACCGTCGACGACGCGGGGCGCACGAAGGCCTTTGCGGTCTACAACTTCACGGACGACGCGTGCCTCGCGGCGGGCCCGCTGCTGCTCGGCGTGCTCGGGCGCATGGCCCCCGACCTCGTGCGCACCGAGCGCGCGATGACGACCGGCCTCCTCGTCGCCGCGGGGCTGATGGGGGTCGCGGCGGCGTGTTACGCGCGGCTTGCGCCCGCGGTCGCGGGGCCCCCGCGCGCGACGCCGGTGCGGCTGTCGCCGGAGACGCGCCGGCGGGTGTGGCGGCTGTCGGCGCTGTTCGCGCTCGACGGCTTCGGGGGCGGCCTCGTCGTCGTCTCGTTGCTCGCGGTCGTGTTCCGCGACAAGTTCGGCACGTCGGCCGACGTGTTCGCGCTGCTCGTCTTCGGCTCGCGGATCCTCAACGCGGTGTCGCACCTCGGGGCCGCGTGGCTCGCGAAGCGCATCGGCCTCGTCAACACGATGGTGTTCACGCACGCGCCGTCGAGCGTGCTGCTGTTCACCGTGTCCGTCGCGCCGTCGTTCCCCGTCGCCGCCGTCCTCTACCTCCTGCGCGAGGGCCTCGTCGAGATGGACGTGCCGACGCGCACGTCGTACCTGATGGCGATCGTGCGGCCCGAGGAGCGCACGCGCGTGACCGCGATCACGAACCTCGTGCGGATGGCGTCGTGGGCCGCGGCCGCGTGGGTGGCGGGCCTCGTGATGCGCGACGTCTCCGTGCCGCTGCCGCTCGCGATCGCCGCGGGGTGCAAGCTCCTCTACGACGGGCTCCTGTACGTCGCGTTCAAGCGGCTGAAGCCGCCCGAGGAGGGCGGCGCGCCGGCGTGAACCGGGGGAGCCGGACGACGCGGGCCCGCAACGGGGCGGGCCTCCCGCGCGAAAGAAGGGTGAAATGAGCCCCGTGACCGACCGCCCCACCGACCCCCGCCCCGTCCCGAACCCGGACGCCCGCCCGGCGCCGAACCCGGACGCGCTCTGGGCGCGGTACCGCGCGAGCGGCGACCCGGCCCACCTCGGCGTCTTCTTCGACGCGACGGCGCCGTCGCTCTTCCGCATCGCGCTCTCCCTCGTCCACGACGCGACGGCGGCCGAGGACGCGGTGCAGGAGACCTACCTCGCGGCGCTCGAGCACGCCGACCGCCACGACGCCGAGCGGCCCGTGATGCCGTGGTTCGTGGGGATCCTGCGCGTGATGGTCAAGCGCTCGCGCCGCGACGTGACGCGGACCCCCGACCCGGTGCGCCTGGCCGCGGTGAAGGCCGCCGCCACCGCCGACGACCTCGGCGGCGAGGGTGAGGACGCGGAACGGATCCGTCGCGCGATCGACGCGCTCGCCGAGCCGTACCGCAGCGTCGCGGTGCTGCGCTGGCGCTACGGCCTCGAGCCCGCCGAGATCGCCGACGTGCGCGCCGAGAACCCGGGCACCACGCGCTCGTTGCTCTCCCGCGCGCTGTCGCAGCTGCGCGACGACCTCCGCGGCGCGCCCGCGTTCTTCCTCCTGCCCGTGGGCGCGCGCGGCCTCGACGCCGTGCGCGACGCGGTGCTCGCGAAGGCCGGCGCGCTGACGCAGGTCGCCGCGGCGGCGGGCGTCGGCGCGGGCGCGTTCGGGCTCTCGGTCCTCGCGAAGGCGGGGATCGCCGCGGCCGTCGTGGCCGCGGTGGCGGTCGGGGTCGTGGTGACGCGAGGCCCGGGCGCCGCCGACCCGTCGGCGCCGTCGTCGGCCTCCGCGCCCGCGACGCCGTCCGCGCCGTCCGCGGGCGCACGGCCGGCGCCCGCGACCGACACGCCCGCGCCCGCCGCGCCCACGCTGCCGCCGCCCACCGTCCTGCCGCCGGGCGTGCCGCCGCCCGCGACGCCGCCTCCGGCCGAGCCCGCGCCGGCCGAGCCGCCGCCGCCCGCGACCGTCCCGCCGGCGCCCGCGCTCGGCACGCCGAGCGGGGACGACGCGTCGCCGCCGACGGAGGAGCCCGAACGCCCGCGCGCCGAGGACCCCGCGCCGCTCCCGCCGCCGAAGCTGACGCCCGAGGACCCGATGCCGCCCGCGGTGCCGGCCGCGCCCGCGCAGGCCGCGCCGCCGCCGGCCGACGCCGACCCGCACGGCGTCGGCTCGGTGCTCGGCAAGCGCATCAACAAGGCGATCGACCTGGGCGTCGCCTACCTGCGCTCGACCCAGCTGCCCGACGGCTCGTGGGGCGTGGTCGAGGGCAACGCGGCGTACGACGGCAAGGCCGCGTCCGGCGGCGCCTACACGCACCCGGCCGGGCCCACGGCCCTCGCGTTGTACGCGCTGCTCAAGAGCGACGTGCCCCTCGACGACCCGCAGGTGCGGCGCGGGTTCGCGTTCCTGCGCAGCCGCCACCGCGTCCCCGGCGGCGCCTACGAGCTCTCGGCGATGCTGCTCGCCCTGACCGCGACGGCGACGTCGCCGGGCAAGGACTCCGCGCGCGACGACGAGCCCGCGTCGCGGCTGCGGTTCCCCGCCGGCGAGTGGCGCGCGTGGGCCATGCGCCTGCACGAGGAGCTCCTCGACCGTCGCGCCCGCGCGAAGACGACCGGCTGGCGCTACCACCTCGAGAACGACGTCAAGAACGCGCCGGCGGGGGGCAACGAGGACCTCTCGAGCACCCAGCTCGCCGCCCTGGCCCTCGCCTCGGCCGAGCGGTGCGGGATCAAGACCGACAGCCGCGTGTGGAGCGACCTGATCGCCTTCACGCTGCGCCAGCAGGAGCCGACGGGGCCCGCGCACGCGCGCGCCGTGGTCGTCGGCACGGCGGGCGGGACGGGCGTCGCCGACCACGCCCGCGGCTTCGCGTACATCCGCTCCGACCGCCTCGACCCCGACGAGGGCGCGGCCACCGGCGGCATGACCGCGTGCGGCATCGCCACGCTGCAGCTCGCGCGCTACGTCCTCGCCCAGCGCCAGGACAAGGGCCTCGCGCGCGACGCCGCGACGATCCAGCAGGCGATCTGGGACGGCCTCGCGTGGCTCGACCTCCACTGGTCGCCGTTCAAGAACCCCGAGAAGCGCGCGATCAATGTCTACCACGTCTACTACCTGTACTGCATGGAGCGCGCGTTCGACCTCTTGGGCAACCATCGCCTCGGCACGCACTTCTGGTACGCCGAGATGGCCGAGCAACTGCTGGCGCGGCAGGGCAAGACCGGCTTCTGGGACAGCGCCTCGACGCACAAGCCGCGCGGGGTGCTCGACACGTCGTTCGCGCTCCTCTTCCTGCGGCGCTCGACGCGCATCATCATCAACCCGTCGCTCACCGACCCGAGCGACACGCCCCCGGTGGACGAACGAGGCAAGTGACGCGGAGGGCCACGGGACCGCGAGGCCCGGCGGCCGGCGGGCCTCGCGTCCCGGGAGGGGGGATGCGTCAGGCGCGGAGGAACGCGCGGAGGTCGCGCTCGAGGAAGTGCACGCGCGCGCGCGCGACGTCGAGGGTGCGGCGCGCGCGTTCCGTGCGGCCGCGGGCGGCGCGGGCCGCGGCGGCGACCGGCGTGCGGACGATCTCCCAGAGCGAGCGGGCGACGACGCCGGTCTTGAAGGCGACGGCGAACGCGGCGTAGGCCGCGGGGCGCATGCGCTTGCGCTGGAAGCGGAGGATCCCCTGCAGCAGCGGGAGGCGCGTCTCGCCGCCCGCGATCGACGCCGACGCGCCGCCGTGGTGGACGACGGCGGGCCCGTCCCCGACGAAGTGGACCGCGGCGCCGGCGCGGGCGGCGCGCCAGCAGAGGTCCACGTCCTCGACGTAGAAGGGGTAGCCGGGGTCGAAGCCCCGGAGGCGCTCGAGGACGTCGCGACGGACGACCATGGCCGCGCCGGCGACGGCGTCGACCGGGCCGGTCGTGGCGGCGAAGCCCTCGTCGCGCTGGCGACGCGAGGCCCGGCGGCCGACGTGGAGCCAGGCGAGCGGCGTGTACTGGTGCAGGAGCGAGGCGGCGGTCGGGAAGCCCCAGACCGCGCGCTGCGGCGCGCCGTCGGTGCCGACGAGCGGGGGCGAGGCGACGCCGACGCCCTCGTGCGCGTCGAGGTAGCGCAGCACGTGGGCGAGCGCGCCGGGTTGCGCCTCGGTGTCGCTGTTGAGGAAGACGACCGCGCGGCCCTCGACGTGGGGGAGCGCGGCCGCGTTGCCGCGGGCGAAGCCGAGGTTCTCGGCGTTGCGCACGAGCACCACCTCCGGGTGCTCGGCCGCGACGGCGTCGGCGGAGCCGTCGGCGCTCGCGTTGTCGACGCACACGACCCGCGCGACGAACGGCGCGCACGCGGCGGGGACCGCGGCGAGCGCGCGCAGCGTGAGCGCCCGCGTGTTCCACGACAGGACCACGACGGTGAGGTCGGCGGGGGCGGCCACGCCCGCGAGCCTACCCGCAAGGCCCCGGGCGGTACGATCCCGCGCCGTGCCCGACCCGCGCCCCCTCGACGGCCGTGCCTCCGCCCCGTCGCGCGCGCGCGCGATCGCGACGCTGTGGGTCGCGGCCGTGGCGGTGGTCGGGCTCGCGGCGCTCGGCGAGCGGACGTGGCTGGCCCGCGACCTGCCGCTGGCCGCCGCGCCGCCGCCGCCGCCGGCCGCCGGCGCGCCGCGCGAGCGGCCGTCGAGCCCGTTCCTGCTCGTGGTGGTCGACGGGCTGCGCGAGGCCGCCGTCGCGACCATGCCCGCGTGGCAGGCGCTCGCGGCCGAGGGCGCGTCGACGGGCGGGACGCGGGGCGCGGCGGCGTCGAGCGGCGTCGCGCTCGTCGGCGACCCGACGATGTCGGCGCCGTGCGTGCGCGCGATCGTGACGGGGCGCCGCCCGGACCTGTGGGCCTCGTTCCGCAACTTCGACCCCGTGCCCGTCGAGGGCAGCGTGATCCAGCTGCTCGCGGCGCGCCGCCTGCGCGTGGCGCACGCGGGCGACGGCCTCCTGCCGCGGCTGTGTCCCGACGCGTACCGGCCCGAGGACGTCGCGACGGTGCCGCGGGCGCTGCTGCGCACGGTGCGCGAGCTCGACGACCGCACGTTCCCGCGCGCGCTCGAGTTCGCGCGCGACCCGACGGTCGACGTCCTGACGGTGCACCTCGTCGCGGTGGACCTGACGGGCCACGCGTCGGGCGCGACGGGCGAGGCGTACGCCGCGGCGGTGGCGGAGGCCGACGCGCGGGTCGGCGAGCTGGTGCTCGCGTTCCGGCGCGAGCACACGGGGGCGCACGTGCTCGTGACGGCCGACCACGGCCTGTCGCCGGCGGGCACCCACGGGGCGGGGGAACCCGAGGCCCGGCGCGCGCCGTTCGTGCTGCTCGGGCCCCGCGTGGCGCTGCGACGGGGGCTCGAGGTCGCGCAGGAGGCCCTCGCGTCCACGGTGGCGGTGATGCTGCACCTGCGACCCCCGCCGCTCGCCGAGGCGCCGCCCGTGCTCGGCGTGCTGCGGCTCACGACGGCGGAGCGCCGCGCCGCCCTCGACGCGTTCGCCGCGACGCGGGCCGCCGCGCTCGTCGCGGCCGGCCGTCCCCTCGAGGCCCACGCGCTCGAGGAGGTCCGCGCGGCCGCGGCCGCGGGCGGGCGGGGCGGGCCGGGCGAGCCGGCGCTGCTCGGGGCGCTGCGGGCGCTCGACGCGCCGCCGGCGCGGCGCGCGGCGGGGCCCGTCGCGGCGCTCGCGCTCGCCGTCGTCGCGTTCCTCCTCGTGCTCGCGGGGGCGCGGGCGGGCGCGCCGACGGGGGCGCCGACGGCGTGGAGCGTCGTCGTCGCGGCCCTCGCGCTCGCGGGCGCGGGGGTGCTCGTCCACCGCGCGTCCGTGGGCGCGTCGCCGGCGGCGGCGTTCGCGCGCGGCGTGCCCGCCCTCGTCGCGGCGGCCGGCGTCGCCGCCGTCGCGGGGCGGCGCAGGCTCCGGGCGTCGCGCGCGGCGGACCCGTCGGGCGCGCGTCGCGGCGACGCGCTCGTGGGGGGCGCGGCGCTCGCGGGCGCGGGGCTCGCGACGGTGCGCTCGATGCGGCTGCCGATCGACGGGTTCGTGCACCTGCCGGTGCTCGTGGGGGCGCTCCTCGTCGCCGGCGCGGGCCTCGCGTCGTGGCGGGCCGGGGCCGCCGCGTCCCGGCGCGTCCGGATCGCGTTCCCGCTGGCGGTCCTCGCGTTCGTCGCGACGACCCGCGCCCTCGAGCTCGCGTGGGGCGAGACGTGGCTCCTGGCCGAGGGCACGTCGGTGCTGGCGCCGGTCGCGGTGCTCGCGGGGTTCGGCGCGGTCGCGGCGCTCGGCGCCCGTCTGCCCTCGCGCGGCGGCGCGGCGAACGCGGCGTGGCTCCTGCTCGCGGCGGTCGCCGGGTTCCACGCGCTCGGCGGCGCGGAGTCGCTCGGACGGCTCGACCCGGGCCACGCGTTCGTCCCCGGCGCGGCCGGCGCGCGGCCGCCGCTCTCGTGGACGGAGGGGCTCCTCGGCGCCGCGGCGCGGCACGCGGTCCTGTGGGGCGTGCTGCTCGTCGCGGCGCGCGCGTCGTGGCGCCGCGGCGGCGCGGCGGCGCGCGGGCCGGCCGTCGTCGCCGCGCTGGCCGTGGGGGTCGCGACGGGGGCGGCCGTCCTGGTGGCGTCGGCGAGCGCGTGGGCCCCGTGGTCGTGGTGGATGGTGTGCGCGGTGCCGGTGGTCGCGCTCGCCGCCGTCGACGCCGCGGCGCTCGCCGTCGCCGGGACGGCCGTCCTCTCGACCGCGCGCGACCGGGCGGGGACGACGGTGCGCGGGGGGCCCGGGGCCCGCGGGTAGGATCGGCCGCGCCATGAGCCCCGAGGGCCTGCCGACCGTCGTCGCCGTCGAGGAGCGCCCTCGCCCGCTCTCGCGCGCCGCCGTGGTCGGGTTGCTCGCCTCGGTCGCGTGGGCCGTGGCCTACTTCGCGCTCCCGTGGCTGACGTTCTCGCCCGCGCAGCGGACCCGGCTGCCCACCACGCTCGAGCCGGAGCTCGTGGCCCTCGAGGAGCACGACCCCGAGACCGTGGCGCGCTACCGCGAGCTGCTCCTCGACGTGGAGCACCACGGCGCGCTCACGGGGCACGATCTGCGCCGGTACGTGCGGGCCGCCGCGGCGCTCAACCGAGCGCTCGAGGGCGAGGCCCCCGCGGGGACGCCCGCGGACCGCGCGGCGGTGATCCAGCGCGCGCTGCCGCTCGTGGCGGGCGTGCTCGCGGGGCTGCCCGCGGCCTCGGCGCTCGCGATCCTGCTGCTCCTCTCGCGGACGCTGCGCACGCCCGGGACCCTCGCGCTGACGCTCCTCCTCGTCACGGGGGTCGTCGGCAGCACGTTCTCGCTCGCGTGGGAGCGGTGGGCCGACGCGCTCGCCACGGAGGTGCCCCGCGGGGCCGGCCTCTCGACGGCGCTCGCGGCGTCGCTCGCGCAGGCGAGCGCGGGCCTGTTCGGCGTGAAGGCGCGCACCTGGTGGCGCGTGTACGGGCTCGCGGCGCTGGTGCTCGCGCTCGGCGCCTGGGCGGGCTGGGCCCACGTGATGCGCGGGTGGAGCCCGTGACGGCGCCGGCCCCGCGGTGGCGGGTCGTCGCGTCGCTCGCGCTCGTGCTCGCCGGGTTCGTCGTGGTGGGGCGCCTCGCGGTCGACGCCTGGCTCGTGCGCCCGACGCCGGCGCGCGTCCGCGTCGTCGAGCGCGAGCCGCTGCCGCGGCCCGGGCCGTTCCTCCTCGCGATCGTGGACGGGCTCCGCGCCGAGGCGGTCGACGAGACGGTGGACGGCGTCCCGACGATGCCGTTCTGGCGGGGCCTCGCGACGGAGGGCGTGCGCGGCATCGGCGTCACGGGCGAGCCGACGATGACCGCCGCGTGCGTGCGCGCGATCCTCACCGGCCGCAACCCGGACCTCTACGCCGCGTTCGCCAACTTCAACGCGCCCAGCGTGGACGGCAGCGTCACGCAGTTCCTCGTCCGCCGCGGGCTGCGCGCCGCCCACGCGGGCGACGCGGCCGCGTGGCAGCTGACCCGCCGCGACGGCGCCGCCGAGGTCTACCGGCGCGAGGACGTCATCGCGTTCCCCGACCGCGGGCCCGCCGACCAGGGCGGGACCGACGACGCGTCCTATCCCTTCGCGCTGCGCTGGGCCAAGGACCCCGCGATCTCGGTGCTCACGTTCCACGTCGTCCGCCCCGACCACGCGGGCCACCGCCACGGGGCCACGGGCGACGCGTACCGCGGCGCGGCCCGGATCGTGGACGCGCAGCTGCGCCAGGTCGTCGAGGCCTTCCGCTTCCTGCGGCCCGACGCGACGATCCTCCTGACCGCCGACCACGGCGTCACGCCGCGGGGGACCCACGGGGGCGGCGAGCCCGGCGCGCGACGCGCCCCGTTCGTCCTGGTCGGGCCGAAGGTGATCCGGCGCGAGGGGGTCGAGCTCCCGCAGGTCGCGCTCGCGCCGACGCTGTGCGCGGTCCTCGGGCTGCCGATGCCGCCGCTCGCCGAGAGCCCCCCCGCGCTCGAGCTGACCACGCTGACGCCGACCCAGCGCGTGGACGCGTTCGACGCGTTCCTCCGCGCGCGCATCGCCGTCGCCGAGGACCTCGGCGCGAAGGACCTCGCCGCCGACGCCGACGCGCGTCGGCGGGCCGCGTTCACCGGCGGCTCCATGGAGCAGCTCGGCCGCCTCGTGGCCGTCTACCGCGACCTCGAGGCCGGGGTCGTCGGCACGAGCCGGTTCACCGGCGGCCTCGCGGTGCTCCTCGCCGCGTTCTGGCTCGTCGCGCTGGTCCGCGCCGCGGGGCACCCGGGCCACGCGCGGTCGACGCTCCTGGCGGTCCTCCCGCTCGCGTCGTGGGCGTGCGCCGCCGCCGCGGGCGGCGCGCTCGGCGCGGCGGCGCGGCACCCGCTCGGCGGCGCCACCGCCGTCGTCCTGTCGGCGCTCGCCTACGCGTGGGACGCGAGGCCCGCTGCGCCCGGGGTCCGCACGCTGACCGTGGGCGGCCTGCTCGCCGTGCCGATGCTCGGCGGCGCCGGGCTGCTCCTGCAGCACGCGTTCGACGCCACGGAGGACGCCGGGCCCGCCGCGTCGCGGACCGTCGTCGTGTTCGCGATCGTGCTGGTCGCGGGGATCGCGACGCTGCTGCGACGGGGGACCCGCGAGGCCCTCGCGCGCGCGTTCGCCGCGCGCCCGGCGCTGTTCGTCGCGGCGACCGCCGGGCCCCTCGGCTTCGTGCTCTCGCTGCGCCTGTTCCTCGACCCGTTCGTCCACACGCCCATCGTCTTCGCGACGGTGGCGGGCCTCGCGCTCGCGGCCGCCGCGTGGCGGGGCCGGGGCGACCCGGCCGCGCGGGGCCCGTGGCGCGTCGTGCTCGCCGTGGCGGCGGTCGTCCTCGTGGGCGGCCGGGTCGCGGAGGGGCTCGCGCCGGACTGGATCCTGTCGCCGCGCGCCGCGGGCGCGGCGTGGCTCGCCGCCGCCGCCGCGGTCCTCGCGCCGGTCGTCGTCGCGGGCGTGCGCGCGCGCGCGCGGGGCCCGGGGCCGCGCTGCTCGCGCTCGCGGGCGTCGGCGTGGCCGCGGCGGCCGCGCTCCGGCTCGGCGCGCCCGCGCCCGAGGCGCTCTACCAGGTCGCGCGGGCCGCGCTCCTGCTCGCGCTCGCGGCGAGCCCGTTCGTCCGGGCGTCGGACGACGCCGCGCTCGTCGCCCGCCTGCTCGCCTGCGCGGGCCTCGCGTCGCTCTACCACGAGCGCAGCGACGCGCAGGTGCTCGTGCTCGCGCTCGTGCTGCTCGGCGCGTTCGCGGCCTCGCGCCTCCCGTTCCCGCGCACGCGCCGCGGGATCGCGGCGCTCGCGGTGCTGCTGATCGCCGTGCGCATCGCCGCGTTCCACGGCCTCGGCTTCCTCGAGTCGTTCTCGACGATCGACACGGGCGCGGGCGTCGTGCCCGGCCAGGGCGCGCCGCCGCCGGCGGTGCACCCCGACGCGCCGCCGACGCCGGCCGCGACCACGATCTCCACCGAGATCTGGGAGAACGCCGTCAGCCAGCTCGTGAAGTTCTCCCTCGTCTGGGTCGCGCTGCTCTCGGCGATGGCGCGGTCGGCGCGGCGCGCGGGCTCGCCCTACGGGCTGCGCGTGCTCGGCGTCGATCTCGGCGTCGCCCTCGCGGCCCGCGGGGCCCTCGTCGCCCTCGGGATGACGGTCTGGTGGCGCTCGTCGTGGTGGGTGGCCGTGGCGTACCCGACGTTCGCGCTGGGGCTCGCCGACGCGCTCTTCGTGCTCGCGGGCCTCGCGGTCGCGGGGGCGCTCCGCGAACCCGAGGTCGAGCGGCCGGACGCGCCGTCGGGCCCCGCGGCGGCGCCGGCGGGGGCCGTCGCGAACGCGTGACGGGCCTCGCGGTCGCGCGCCGAGGGGCCGCGGGTCAGCCGCCCATGCCGGGCGCGGTCGGCTCGGCGGGCTTCTCGCCGTCCATGGCCGGCTCGGCGGGCTTCTCGCCGCCGTCCATCGCGGGCTCGGCCGGGGGAACCGGCGGGTTCGCCGCGGCGTCCTTCTCCTTCTTCTCGCGCTGCTTCGCGATCAGCTCCTCGTCGGGGTACCGCTCGGCGCGCTTCGCGCAGACGTCGGCCGGGAGCTTCTTGTCCCACGAGATCGCGAGGCGCTCGCCGTCGCGGATGGACGGGAACTGCTTGGCGCGGCCGAGCACGGGCACGTCGTGGCTGAACCAGATCTGCAGCTGCGTCTTCGCGCCGTCGGGCCGCTCGGCCATGGCCGGCAGCTCGATCACGCGCCGCGTCGCGCGGACCGCCTTGGTGGGCGGGGTGCCGCCGCAGTAGACGATCTCGTCCTTCGTCCGCTCGGCGACGAACTTCATGCTGCCGGGGAGGATCAGGGCTTCGTCGGCGTCGCGCCAGCGCGTCGCGTCGTTGATGACGCCGAACTCCTTCGTGCCGTCGGCGTTCGTCTCGATCGTCTCGACGAGCACGCGGTCGCCGTGGCCGAGCAGCGCCTTGTCGGCGTCGGAGAGGTGCTTGCGGGCCAGCACGCGCTCCTCGAAGTAGCGCACCCAGCCGTCGTCGTTGCCCGGCTCGCGGACCTTGTAGAAGCACGTCTCTCCGACCTCGGCGTCGTGCAGCGGGTTCTCGAACTTCGGCAGCGGCGTCGTCGGCGGCTTCGGCAGCTCGGGCGCGTCCGCGGCGAACGCGAGGGCGGGGGCGACGACGAGGGCCAGGGCGAGGGCGAGCGGACGGCGCATCGGGGGCTCCGGACGGGGGCGCGGGCGTCCCGCGCGATGGTACGGGCGGCGGGCGGCGTTACGAGCCGCGGCCGAAGTCCAGCGCGGTCTGCTCGACGCCGCCCGGGCCGCGGCTGCGCACGAGCCCGCCGAGCGGCACCTCGGCCGCGTACCACCCGGTGAACTCGCCCCGGGTCACGGGGCGGGCCGAGACCGTCCGCCCGCCGACCGGGATCGACTCGGGGGCCCCGGCGGCGTCGGGCGCCGTCGGGAGCGGGGCCCAGACCTCGGTGGTCCGAGGGGAGACGACCGCGCCCGACGCGTCGAGCGTGCCGGACTCCACGCGCAGGCGCACGCGGCCCGCCTCGACGGCGATCGCGGTCCACCGGAGCGACGTCCGCGCGTCCACGCCGGGCGCGCGGACCTCGAACCGCACCCAGTCGCCCACCCGCGGCGTCACGACGGTCCCCGCGACGGCGGGCGGCGCGCCGGGCATGGGGACGGCGGGCGCGGGGACGGCGGGCGCGGGGACGCCCGGGACCGGGGCGGTCGGGGCCGGCGCGTCCGGGATCCGCGGGCCGGGGAGGGCCGGGCCGGGGACGGCGGGGCCCGCGGGCGACGGGGTCGGGGCGGTCGCGGGGGCGCCGCGGCTGCCCTGTTTGCCGTCGTCGCCGCACGCGGCGAGCGCGAGGAGGGGGCCGGCGAGGGCGACGAGGCGGAGGCGCATGGGGGAGAGGGTAGCCGAGCCCGCGGGGGCCGGAAGGGCGCGCCGTCGCGTCGCCCGTTGCGTCCGGGGCCCCGTGCGCCGATCATCGGGCCCGTGCGCCGCGTCATCTCCGTCATCGGCGCCGGGACCTGCACCCGGCGCGAGTTCAACCTCGCCCACGAGGTCGGGCGTCGGCTCGCCGAGCGCGGGTTCGTCGTCGTCTGCGGCGGGCTGTTCGGGGTGATGGAGGCGGCGTGTATGGGCGCGAAGGAGGCGGGGGGGCTCACCCTCGGCTTCCTCCCCGGCACCGCGCGCGAGGACGCGAACGCCTACGTGGACGTCGCGATCCCGACGGGCCTGCGCGACGCGCGCAACTACGTGGTCGCCACCTGCGCCGAGGCGGTGATCGCCGTCGGCGGCAAGCTCGGCACGCTGTCCGAGATCGCGCTCGCGCTGAAGCGCGGCATCCCGGTCGTCGGCCTCGGGACGTGGAAGCTCGACCCGGACCGCCTCTTCGAGACGCGCGTCCCGGCCGCCACGACGGCCGAGGAGGCCGTGGACCTCGCGGTGCGCCTCGCCGACGAGCGCGAACGCGCGCGCGCGGCCGGCGCGGAGGCCCCGACGGAGGGGGAGGCGTGAGCGCCGGGCCCCCCCGCGCGCTCCTCGTCGCGGTCCTCCTCGCGGGGGTCGTGGTCGGCGCCCGCGCGGCCCGCGGGTCGCCGCCCGCCGACGCGCTCGCGACGCAGCGCGCGAAGGTGCTCGCGAAGGACGCCGACGACCTCCGCCGGCTCGCGAAGTGGGGCGACGACAACGGCCTCGACCGCACGGCCGACGCGGACTGGGAGGAGGTCGTCCGCCTCGACCCCGAGGACGCGGTGGCGCGCAAGCGCCTGCGGTACCTGCGGCAGGGGAAGGCGTGGGTGCGCGACGCCGCCTCGTGGGCCCTCGTGCGCACGGCCCCGGACGCGCGGCCCGGGGCCCGCGCCGACTACGAGGCCCGGCGCCGCCTGGAGGTGGACCGGCCGTCCGCCGCGCGCCACCGCGACCTCGCCGTGGCGCTGCGCGCGGCGGGCCTCGCCGACGAGGCGGACGCCGAGTGCCGCCTCGCGCTCGCGCGCGACCCCGACGACCTCTGGTGCCGCCTCGCGCTCGGCGAGGTGCCCGACCCGGTCGAGGGCTGGGTGCCCGCCGACCTGCGGCGCCGGCGCATCGCGAGCGCGCGCGTGGACGCCGAGGTGCGCCGGCTCCGCGCGATGGGCGTCGAGCCCGTGCGCGAGGACGCGCCGGGCCCGCGCTCGGCCGCGGTCGGCAAGCCCCTCGCGGTCTGGCGGCTGCGCGACTGGGTCCTCGAGACCGACCTCGACGACGACGCGGCCGCGACCGCGCTCGCGACCGCCGACCTCGGCGCGCGGTGGTTCCGCTCGCGGTTCGGGATCCCCGCGACCGAGCCGCTCCTGCCGGGCGAGGGCCGCTTCGTCGTCCTCACGACGCACGAGGACTACGTGAAGGTCGTCGAGGCCGAGCCGAACCTCGTGCCCGCCGTGCGCACGTTCGCCAAGTCGGTGTCGGCGGTCCCGCTCCCGCGCGGGAAGCGCAAGGACACCGTGGTGCTCATGGAGCGCCCCGAGGCGGTCTTCGCCGTCGACGGCTGCCTCCACTACGCGATCCACGTCCTGTTCCGCGAGCGGTTCGGCGTGGACGCCGAGGAGGCGTGGCTCTACGAGGGCCTCGCCGCCTACGTCACGCTGCGCGTCCTCGGGACCCAGGCGTCGTGGTGCATCGCGCTCGAGGAGACGCGGGCCGGGGTCGCCGAGCGCGCGCCGCACGCGGAGACGTGGGGCGAGCAGGCGCTCGAGCTCGCGTACGCCCGGCGCGACGAGCCGCTCAAGCGCCTGCTCTTCGGCTCGCTCAACGAGCTCGACGGGCCCATGCTCGTGAAGGCGTGGGCGATGCTGCGGTTCCTGCTCGAGGACCACCCCGACGAGGGGATCGCCTTCCTCGAGGCGCGACGGGACGGCGGCGGCAGCGAGGCTGCGCTGCGGCGGGCCACGGGCCTCGGCGTGGACGACATCGACGCCGCGTGGCGGCTCGCGACGGTCGCGCACGAAGGCGAGTGACGCGCGGGCGGCCTTCAGCGGCCGCAGAGGCGGCGGAAGGAGCAGGACGCGCAGCGGGCGAGGTCGTCCGTCATCGGGAAGGCGAGCGGGCTCGGGTCGCTGCCGCCGCCCATGCGCATCCGCTCCTTCATCTCGGCGAGGCTCGCCCGCATGGTGGCCCGCGCCTCGTCGAGGGCCGCGGGCGTCGGCTCGACGACGTGGACCGCGCCGGTGTTGACGTACACGAGGCGGCCCTTCACGGTCGTGGCGGGGATGCCGTGCTTCTGCTCGACGAACAGCGCGTACACGAGGAGCTGCAGCGAGTTGGCCTCGACGCGCTCCTCGCCGGTCTTCCAGTCGTAGACCTCGGCGCCGCCGTCGACGCGGCGGCCGAAGTCGAGGGCGGCCCAGACCGAGGTGCCCTCGAAGTCGAACGAGTCGAGGGTCTCGAACGGGAGCCACGTGGCCGGGTCGGAGGCGGCGAGCGTCGCGAACGTGTGCGAGGCGAGGAAGCCGCGGAGGGCGTCGACGGCGCGCTTGTTCATGTCGCGCCACTCGACGTCGGGGACCGCGACGCCGTACTCGTGCTCGACGAGGCCGAGGACGCGCTTCGGGTCGGCGCGGTAGCGGCCCTCGCGCGACGCGCGGAACTGCGCGCGCATGGCGCGCGTCAGGCGCTCGGCCTCCTCGTCGGGGTCGAGGGGGACGGTGTCGTCGAGGGCGAGGCCGGCGCCGCGCGCGGTGTCGCGGATGCGCTCGAAGATGCGCTGGATCGCGCGGTGGACGGCGTCGCCGACCCACGTCCAGCGGCTGTGGAGGTTCTTGAGCACGTAGGCGTCGCGCCGTTCCTTCGGCGCGTCGTACGCCCACCCGCCCCACGCCCCGTAGTACGTCCACCAGTACTTGCGCAGGCACCAGGCGAAGGCCTCCGCCCGCGACTTGGACCAGGTCAGGCGGTTCTCGAGGGTGGCCACGCGGGGAGGATAGCGGGGAGGGCGCGGGTCCGCTCTATGCTGCACGGTCGTGCCGCCGCCCCTCGCCCAGACCCTCGCCGGCGACGACGCCGCGTCCCTCGGCGTCGCCCTCGCCATCGGGCTCCTCCTGGGGCTGCAGCGCGAGCGCAGCCAGCGGGCCACGGGCAAGCGGGGGCCGGCCGGGGCGCGGACGTTCCCGATCGTGGCCCTGCTCGGCGCGCTGGCGGTCCTCGCCGGGGGCGGGGAGCCGGGGTGGCTGGCGGCGGTCGGCTTCCTCGGGGTGGCCGCGCTGACGACGGCGGCCTACGTGCGGGCGTCGCGCGACGAGGGGGCGGTGGGGCTCACGACCGAGGTGCTCCTGCTGCTCGCGTACGTGCTGGGCGCGGTGGCGGCGGCGGGGCAGCGCGAGGCCGCGACGGTGGTCGGGGCGGCGGCGCTGGTGCTCGTGAGCCTCAAGGACCGCCTGCACACGTTCGCGGGGCGCCTGAGCGACGAGGACGAGGCCGCGGTCCTGAAGTTCGTGGCCGTCGCGCTGCTGGTGGTGCCCCTGCTGCCGGACCGGGCCATGGGCCCGTTCGACGCCGTCAACCTCGCCGAGGTGGGGAAGATGGTGGTGCTCGTGGCGGGGATCTCGTTCCTCGGCTACGTCGCCGTCAAGACCGTCGGCGTGGGGCGCGGGTTCCTCGTGACGGGGCTGTTCGGCGGCATCGCCTCGACCACCGCGACGACGGCCGCGTTCGCGCGGCGCAGCCGCGAGGCGGAGGCGCTCGCGGTGCCGCTGTCGGCGGGGACGCTCCTCGGCTGCTCGGTCCTCTACCCGCGCATCGTGGCGCTCGTCGCGCTGGTGTCGCCCGCGTTCGCGACGCGGCTGGTCCCGTGGTTCCTGCCCATGGCCGTCGTCACGCTGGCGGCGGCGGTGCCCGGGCTGCTCGCGACGCGCCGGGGCGGCACCGCGGACGTGCCGCTGCGGAACCCGTTCGAGCTGAAGCCGGCGCTCTGGTTCGCCGGGATCTACGCCGTGATCGTCGTGGTGGCGAAGGCCGCCCACGCCTGGTTCGGCAGCGCGGGCCTCTACGTCGCGGGCGCCATCGCGGGCACGACGGACATGGACGCGATCTCGATCACGGCCGCGCGCCTCTCCGGCGGCCAGGGGCACGGCGACGCGCTGTTCCGCGTCGTCGTGCTGGCGGCGGTCACGAACGCGCTGGTGAAGGCGGGGATCGCGTGGACGACGGGCTCGCGCCCGTTCGCCCGCCGCGTCGCCGCGGGCCTCCTCGGCTCCGCGGCGGCGGGGCTCGCGACGTTGTGGGTGCTCTGACGCGGCGTCAGGGCGCCGGCTTGAGCACCAGCGTGACGTCGGCGCGGCCGCCGGCCTCGACGGTGAACCCGATCGGGTCGCCGGCGGCGACGGCGCCGTCCTTCTCGACCGTCGCGCGGTAGCGGCCCGGCGCGAGGTCGGGGATCGTGGCCGTGCCCGAGGCCTTCGTCCGCGTGGCGTCGGCCTCGAAGAGGTTCACGATCGAGAGGGTGCGCTCGAGGCGCTTGCCCGTCCCGTCGAAGAGCACGATGCGCGCGTCGGCGACCGGCTGGCCGCGTTCGTCCTCGACGCGCGCGACGAGCTCGCCGCCGGAGAGCATCACCGCGTCCGCGACGGCCCCCTGGGCGCCGACGGTCACCTCCTGCTCGACCGGCGCGTAGCCCTTGCCCTCGAACCGCAGGCGGTACGTCCCGAACTCGATGCCCTGGAGCTCGTACCGCCCGTTGGAGCCGGTGCTCGCGATGTTGAACAGGAAGACGCTCTCGCCGCGCTCGTTGCGCACGGAGACGCCGATGCCCTCGAGGGGCGCCCCGCTCGAGCTCGTGACCTTGCCGGTGACCCCGCCGCCCGCGGCGAGGCGCACCGTCCCGAGGTCGCGGGTCTCGCCGTCGCCGACCGGGAACGGGTCGGTGACCTTCGCCGCGTAGCCCGAGCCGACGATGCGGAGCCGGTAGGTCGCGGGGTCGAGCCCCGCCGCGACGACGACGCCGTGCTCGTCGGAGTTCACCTGGGCCTTGACGCCCTCCCAGCCGCTCCCGCCCTCGCGCTTCTCGGCCTTCTCGACGACGACCCACGCGCCGGTGACGAGCGTCTTGCCGTCGGCGCCGACGAGCGTCGCGCGGATCGACGCGCTGCCGAACTCGAACTTCACCGCGGCCGCGCCGCCGCCGTCGGCGACCGTGACGCTCTCGCTGTCCGTCATGCCGTCGGGGGTCTGGACCCACACCTGGACGCGGCCCGGGCGCAGGCCCGCGAGCGTGAACGTCCCGTCGGCGGCGGTCTCCGTGCTGGCGCCGGCGTCGCCGCCGCGGTCGTCGAGCGCGTTCACGACGGCCTTCGCCACCGGCTTGCCGGCGACGGTGACCTTGCCCGTCACGCTCCCGGTGCCGGTGGGGTCGTCCTGGGCCAGGAAGTCGACGACGACGTCGCCTTCGGCGGGGACGTTGGCCTCCTTGCGCTGGCCGGACGCGCCGTTCTCGAAGCGGCCCGTGGAGAGCTGGTACTTGCCCGCGGCGACCGCCGCGAACACGAACGCGCCGGTCGCGTCCGTGAACGCGGTCTTGGCGCTGAAGAAGTCGAAGCCCTGGGCGAGGTTGACCTGGGTGCCCTCGACCGGCCGGCCGTCCTTCGTCTGCACGTGGCCGAGGACGCGCGCGCCGCGGCCCATGCGGATCGTGACCTCCTTCGCCTGGTCGGCGGGGGCGGCCGTCGTCGCGAACTCGGTCGTCGCGAAGCCGGCGTGGCGGACGTGCAGCTTCACCTGCTCGATCGCGAGGCCCTTCACCGTGAAGCGGCCGTCGGCGTCGGCGCGCGCGTACTGCTCGCGGACGGGCTCGGGGGGGAACCCGCCGCGCTTGACGAACACCTCGGCGCCGGAGAGGTGCGCGCCGTCGGGGTCGGTGACCACGCCCGTGACCACGCCCGCGGGGGGCAGCTTGATCTCGGTCTCGGCGTTCTCGCCCTTCACCACGGTGACCGCCTTCGACGTGGTGAACGAGCCGGACTCGCTGCGGACGTCGAGGGAGTAGGCGCCGGGCGCGATGGGCAGGACGAACCGGCCCTCGGGGTCCTCGAACGCGAACTGGCGGCTGTAGTTGTAGCGGAACCAGTCGCCCGTGTACGGCCGCACCGAGAACTTCACCGCGGGCTTGCCGTCGGCCTCGAGCACGCGGCCGCGGATGGCGCCGGCGCCGCCGAGCTGGATGCGCGCCGCGCGCTCGCCGGCCTTCACGTTGGGGGTCATGCCCTCGCCGCGGTCGTCGCGGCCGCCGAGGATCATGTAGGTGCCGGCCGCGAGGCCGGTCAGCGTGAAGTGCCCCGACGCGTCGGTCTCGACGAGCTCGTAGGAGCGGAAGGTGGGGATCGCGAGGCACGAGACGTAGGCGCCCGCGACGGGGGCCTTGTCGGCGTCCACCACGGTGCCCTCGATCGTCAGCGCGCGCTTCAGCGTGATCGTCACGCGCTCGACGCGCCCGGCCGCGACGACGACGTTGCCGACGCCGTCGAGCGTGAAGTCGGGGGCCCGCGCCACGACGTCGTAGCGCTCGGGCGCCATCGGGACGATGCGCGCGAAGCCGAGGTCGTCGGTGGTCGCCTCGTGGCTGATGACGTCCGGCATGCCGGCGCGGGCGCCCATGGTGACGAGGAGGCCCCACGGCAGCGTGCTGGCCTTCACCTTGGCGCCGGCGATGGGCCGGCCGGCCTCGTCGATCACCTTGACCGAGAGCCCGTCGCTCATCGGCGGGCGCCGCGCGAGGACGACGTCGCCGAGGTCCTTCTCGAGGCCGTCGAGGAGGCCGGGCACGGGGACGGTGCGCGACACGTGCTCCGGCGCGCCGACGCGGAGGTCGAGCTCGCCCGCGGGCAGGCCCGTGACCTCGAACGTCCCGTCCTTGCGCGTGCGCACGGAGGCCGTGGACGGCGGCGGCAGCACGGGGGACACGCGCGCGAACCGCACCGGGCCCTCGGCGTCCATCACGCGGCCCTTGAGCGACGCCTTGCCGCGGCCGAGGTCGACGCGGCCGACGGGGTCGCCCTCGTACGACGGCGGGTCCTTCTCGGGGCCCGCGGCGCGGCGGCCGCCGGCCGCAAGGTCGGTGGCCCCGGGGACGCCGGTCGGCGCGTCCGCCGCGGCGACGCCGTCGCCGCCCTCGGCGCCGCCGCCGACGAACCAGCCCTGCTGCCAGGCGAGGAACCCGGCGGCCACGAGGGCCACGAGGAGGATCAAGGGCGTCAGCTTGCGCATCGTCGTCGTCTCCGTTCGCGAGCGGTCCTGCGGTGTCGTCCTGCGGCCGCGGCACGACGGCGCGCGGCGGGTGGCCGTGGAAGGGTCCCCTGGAGGCCGGCGGGCCTCGCGGTCCCGTTACCCGAGCGCCAGCATCCGCTGCAGCGGCGCGAGCGCGCGGCGACGGACGTCCTCGGGCAGTTCGATGCGGGGCTCGAGGTCGCGCAGGGCGACGTAGAGCTTCTCGAGCGTGTTGAGGCGCATGTAGGGGCACGCGGCGCACGAGCAGCCGGAGTCGGGCGGGGCGCCGATCAGCGTGGCGTCGGGCCGCGCCTTGCGCATGGAGTGGAGGATGCCCATCTCGGTCGCGACGATGAACGCGCGCTTCGGGCTCTTCGTGACGTGGTCGAGGAGCGCGGTGGTGCTGCCGATGAAGTCGGCCAGCGCGAGGACGCTCGCTTCGCACTCCGGGTGCGCGATGATCTCGGCGTCGGGGTGCTTGGCGCGCTCCTGGAGGAGGCGGCGGGCGGTGAACTGCTCGTGGACGACGCAGAAGCCCGGCCAGAGGACCATGGAGCGGCCGGTCTGCTGCTCGACCCAGCGGCCGAGGTGGCGGTCGGGCGCGAAGACGATCGGCTTGTCCTTCGGGAGCGAGTTCACGACGCGGACGGCGTTGCTCGACGTGCAGATGATCGTCGAGAGGGCCTTCACCGCGGCGGAGCAGTTGATGTAGGAGACGACCTCGTGGCCGGGGTACTGCGCGAGCCACGCGGCGAAGGCGTCGGGCGGGCAGCGGTCGGCGAGCGAGCAGCCCGCGTCGAGGTCCGGCAGGACGACGGTCTTCGTCGGGTTGAGGATCTTGGCCGTCTCGGCCATGAAGTGGACGCCGCAGAACGCGATCACGTCGGCTTTCGTCTTCGCGGCCTGCTGGGACAGGCCGAGGCTGTCGCCGACGAAGTCCGCGAGGTCCTGGATCTCGCCGTCCTGGTAGTAGTGCGCCAGGATCACGGCGTTGCGCTCGCGCTTCAGGCGGCGGATCTCGGCCTCGAGGTCGAGGTGCGGGTCCACGGGCGCGCGGCGGGGGACGCTCACGGGGAACGTCGGGACGGACGTCGGGACAGCGGTCGGGGGCGCCATGGGGGGCACGCTACCACCCGACCGGGCCGAGGGGCCGGGCTCGCCGGGGGGGCGTCGCCGGGGGGTGATCGCCGCCGGGAGGGCGGGCCGGGCTTCCCTCGTCCCGGGGCCCCGGGTACCCATGGGGGATGGCCTTCCGCACGATCACCGCCCGCGAGGCGGCGGACCTCCTCGCCTCCTCGCCGAACGACGTCCTCCTCCTCGACTGCCGTCAGCCGGAGGAGCTCGCGATCGCGAAGGTTGCGGGCTCGCTCGACATCCCCATGCGCGAGATCCCGGGCCGGCTGCCCGAGATCGACCGCGCCCGCGACGTGCTCGTGCTCTGCCACTCCGGCGTGCGCAGCCTGCAGGTCGCGGTCTTCCTGTCGCGGCAGGGCTACCCGCGCGTGGCCTCGATCGAGGGCGGCATCGACGCGTGGTCCGCGTCCGTCGATCCCTCGATCCCCACGTACTGACCCGCCTCCCGACGCGTCATCGCGGGAGCGCCTTCGCCTTCGCGACGAGGTCGACGAACTCGGCGCGGTAGGCGCCGGGGTCGAACGACAGGCCCTCGGAGGCCCACTCGGCCACCGCGTCCCACGTCAGCTTCGCGGCGTACGGCGACCCGCGCAGCTTCATCCCGAACCCGACGACCGACGCCGCGAACTTGAAGTCGCGCGACGCCTTGCCGTAGGAAGCGCCCCCGTCCACCAGGGGGAACTCCCGCTTCGTGCTGACCGTCCCCGCCGGCTCCTTCCACCGCACCTTCACCGTCAGCAGCTCCTTCCCGAGGTCGTTCTCCGGGGCCATGGGCCCGGCCGGCGCCGCGACCGGCGCGGGCTTCGCGCCGTACCGCAGCGGCTCCTCCGTCGTCGGCGCGACCGCGGTCGCGTCCGGTGCCCCGACGGGCACGACCTCGTACAGCGCTGTCACGCGGTGCCCGGCCCCGACCTCGCCCGCGTCCTTCGTGTCGTCGGCGAAGTCGCGGTCGGCGAGGCGACGGTTGTCGTAGCCGATGAGCCGGTACGACGCGACCGTCGCCGGGTTGAACTCGACCTGCAGCTTCACGTCCTTGGCGATCGTCACCAGCGTGCCGCTGGCCTCGTCCACGAGCACCTTGCGGGCCTCGCGGGTCGAGTCGATGTAGCCGTAGTTGCCGTTCCCCTTGTCCGCCAGCAGCTCGAGGGTCGCGTCCTTGAGGTTCCCCATGCCGTACCCGAGGCACGTGAGGAACACGCCCGACTTCGCCTTCGCCGTGATGAGCGCGTGCAGCGCCTCCTGGCTCGTCACGCCGACGTTGAAGTCGCCGTCCGTCGCGAGGACGACGCGGTTGACGCCGTCCTTCACGAACCGCTGCGTCGCGATCTCGTACGCGAGCTCGATGCCGGCCGCGCCGTTCGTCGAGCCGCCGGGCCGCAGGTCGTCGATGACGCGCTGGATCGTGGCCTTCTGCTCGCACCACGTGGGGGGCAACGCGAGGCCCGACGCGCCGGCGTAGACGACGATGGCGACGGAGTCGCGTTCGTTGAGCTCCTCGAGCAGCATCCGCAGCGACGCCTGCACGAGCGGGAGCTTGTTCGGCGCGTTCATCGACCCCGAGACGTCCACGAGGAACACGAGGTTCATGGGCGGCCGGGCCTTGCGTTCGAGGGGGCGGCCCTGGATCCCGACGCGGACGAGGCGGTGCGTGACCTCCCACGGGCACTCGGCGACCTCGAGGTGGACCGCGAACGGGTCCGTGCCGGTCGGCGCGGGGTACTCGTAGGGGAAGTAGTTGAGCAGTTCTTCGACGCGGACGGCGTCGGCCGGGGGCCGCTGGCCCGCGGTCAGCATCCGGCGCACGTTGGCGTACGACGCGGTGTCCACGTCGATCGAGAACGTCGAGAGCCGCGCGTCCGCGACGCGGAGGAAGGGGGACTCCTCGATCAGGACGTACGCATCGCCGCCCGCACTCTCGGGCTCGGTCACGAGGGCCCATCCGTCGCCGACCTTCTCCCAGTGCGTGCGCGAAGGGGACACGTCGGTGCACTCCTCGACGGTGTCGTGCGCCACCGGCCCGGCCGGGGCGGGGCCTCCGGCCGGTGCGCCGTTGCCGGCGCGGGCCGGGAAGGCGCCACGCGCGGCGACGATCTTGGCGGCGGCGCGCGCACGGGTAATCCGGTCCCAGAACTCCTGGCTGGGCCAGACCAACTCCCGGTTCTCGAGGTTTCGCGTTGCCTCCATATCGTCCCGCCACGCGGTGAAGGAGTCGACGCCCGCCGCCGCCTTGTCGTGCTTCGCCTTCGCGCTCTCGTTGTCGCCGGTGAACTTGCCGACCCGCTCCGCCTCGAGCGCGACGCGCGCCGAGGCCGCTTCGGCCTGCAGTTTCTTCGTCGTGTCGGCGAGGTCCTGCTGCACCCTTGCCAGTTGCTCCGGCAATCCCGGCGTCGCAGCGTCGGTCGACGAGAGTTGGACGTTGCGAGCGGCCTCCGCCCGGGCCGCGAGCACTTCCTCCAGCGTGGCCCCCCTCTGGGCCCTGGGCTTCGCGCCGACCACGTGGGCGATCCTCGCGCGGTCGAGATCGGATTGCGCCGGGGCCGTGAAGCCGACGACCCGCCTCTCGACCGTCGTCCCCCGCAGGCCGATCGCGAGGAGGACCGCGGCGGCGGCGCTCGAGCCGAGCATGAAAGGCGTCCAGCGACGGAGGCGAGCGGGCCTCGCGGTCCCCCGCAGGAGGATCGCCTGCCGTTGGAGCGCGGTGAGGGAGGCGCCGTCGCGCGGGAGCGCCGCGGAGAGCGTCGCGGCGGCGGCGCGGGTCTCGTCGACGAGGGCGCGGAGCGCGGGGTCGGCGGCCAGGGCGGCCTCGACGGCGGCGCGGTCGGCGGCGTCGAGCGCGTCGAGGGCGTAGGCGGTGAGCCGCGGGTCGTCGGGGAGCAGGGCCGGCGTCGCGTGGGGGGCGGGGCGGTTCATCGGGAGGCTCCGTGGGAGGCCGCTCGGGGCGTGGAGGCGGGGGCGACGGATGGCGCGGCGGACGGCGGGGCGGACGTCGGCGCCTGCGACGCCGGCTCGGCGAGCCGGGCGCGCAGGGCCTTCATCCCCTCGTGGATCCGGACGCCGACGTGGCTGACCGAGAGGCCCGTGACTTGCGCGATGTCTGCGTAGGAGAGGCCGTGGGAGAGCCGCAGGCGGAGGACCTCCTGGTGACCGGCGGAGAGGCGGCCGAGCGCTTCGAGGGCGTGGCGGGCGTCGTCGCGCATGGCGAGCGTCTCCGGGGCGGTGGGGGCGTCGCCGCGCGCGGGATGCCCGTCGAGGGCGTCCGCGTTGGACTTGGCCGCCACCTTGCCGCGTCGCAGGTGGTCCACCGCCCGATGTCGGGTGACGGTGTAGAGCCAGCGAGCGAGGACGGGTTCGACGTCGGCGCGCGAGGCCCGCAGCAGGCGCAGGAACACGTCCTGCACCACGTCGCGGGCCGCGTGGACGTCGCCGACGAGGTGGGCCGCGTAGGCGATCAGGGGGCGCTCGAACTGGTCGAGTGCTCCTCGTAGCCAGGCGGTCCGGTCCTCGGCGGTCATCGTCACCCTCGCTGGGCTCACCCCGATGACGCGCGAGCCGGGCCTCGTCTTACCCGCAATCGTGAAACGACGGGGTCGGAGTCGTTGGTTCCACGATCCCCCCCGGTGGGAGGAACTTGGGAGCGGCGGCCGGGTCGAAGGGAGGATGGGGGGGCGCCCCCCCGGGAGATCCCCATGCGTCGCCTCGCCGCCGCCTCGATCGCGCTCGCCGCCGTCCTGCCCGCCGCGCTGCCGCCGTCCCCGGCCGCCGCGGAGGGGGAGCCGCCCACGGTCGGCGCGCCGGCCAAGGCCGCCGCCGCCGGCGTCAACGCCTTCACCGCCGACGTGCTGCGCACCGCCGCCGCGTCCGGTGGCAACACCTTCCTCTCGCCCTACTCGATCTCCACCGCGGTCGCCATGGCCCGCGCCGGCGCGAAGGGCGCCACCGCCGCCGAGATCGACGCCGCCCTCCACCTCCCCGCCGACGCGCCCGCCGCCTTCCACGAGCTCGTCGCGGTGCTCGCCTCCGTCCCGCTCGTCAGCGAGTGGAAGGACGGCGCCCGCGCGCAGGCCCCGGCCTACGCGCTCTCCGTCGCCAACGGCCTGTTCGCGCAACGCGGCTGGGCCTTCGCCCCGGCCTTCGGCGCGACGCTCCGCGACGACTACGCCGCCGAGTTCCGCGACGTCGACTTCAAGGACGGCCCCGCGACCCGCAAGCTCATCAACGACTGGGTCGCCGCGAAGACGAAGGACCGCATCCAGGACATCGTCCCGCCGGGCCTCCCGCTCCCCGACACGCGCCTCGCCCTCGCGAACGCCATCCACTTCAAGGCGCAGTGGGCCGAGCCGTTCCAGGAGCGCGCCACGCAGGACAAGCCGTTCACCGTCGCGCCGGGCACCGTCGTCACCGCCCGCCTCATGGCCCGCACCGGCGGCCTCGCCTTCGCCGAGACCGACGACGCGCAGCTCGTCGAGCTCCCGTACCAGGGCGGCGCGACCTCGATGGTCGTCGTCCTCCCGAAGGCCAAGGACGGCCTCGACGCCGTCGTGAAGGCCCTCACGCCCGCCCGCCTCGACGCCGCCCTCGCCAGCCTCGCGCACCGCCGCGTCGCGCTCGAGCTCCCGAAGTTCTCCTTCACCACGTCCCTCGACGCGACCTCCCTCCTCCGCACCCTCGGCGTCCGGGCCGCCTTCGCCGCCGACGCCGCCGACTTCACGGGCATCACCACCGAGGAGCCCCTCTTCATCGGCACCGTCCTCCACAAGGCGTTCGTCGCCGTCGACGAAGCCGGCACCGAGGCCGCGGCCGCGACCGTCGTCATGATGCGCGCCGGCTCCGCCATGCGCCCCGACGCGCCCACGCCGTTCGTCGTCGATCACCCGTTCCTCTTCCTCATCCGCCACCGCGCGACCGGCGCGGTCCTGTTCGCGGGGCGCGTCGTCGACCCGACGAAGAGCTGACGACCCGCCGCACGGCGGACGGCGATCCCCGGGACCGCGAGGCCCGGCCGGTTCCAGCCCCCGCGGTCGCGGAGCGGGCCTCGCGTCCCCCGCGCCGGATAGGGTCGTGTCGATGCCCACCCCCGCGACGAAGCTCGCGTGCCAGGCCTGCGCGGCGCCGCTGGACCCCGACGACGGCGTCCGGGCCGGCGGTGCGCTCCGCTGCCGCTTCTGCGGCGCGTTCACGCGGGTCGAGGGGGCCGCGCGCCTCGCGTCGCTGCGCGGCGTCGCGGGACGGCCGCGGGCGATCACGGTGGAGGACACCGGCGGGGGCGTCCGCATCACGCGGCGGTGGTACTCGCCGGCGTACCTCGTGCTCCTCCTGTTCTGCTTCGTGTGGAACGGCGCGATCGGCCTCTTCCTCCTGCTCGTCGTCCGCGGGAGCGGCGTGCCGTGGTTCGTCCTGCTGTTCCCCGTCGTGCACGTGACGGTCGGCCTCGGCCTCGTCTACTTCACGCTGAGCGGGTTCGTGAACCGCACCGTCGTCGAGGCCGAGCGCGGGCACGCCCTGACCGTGCGCCACGGCCCGTTGCCGTGGCCCGGCGCCGCGACGCTCGACGCCGGCGCGATCGCGCAGCTGTTCGTGACCGCCACGCGTCGGGTCGACCGCGACGGCGACGCGCGGACGACGTACGCGCTCGCGGCCCTCACGAAGGACGGAGCGCGGGTGCCGGTGCTGCGGACGGTCGGGTTGCCGCTCGAGGACGCGCTCTTCCTCGAGCAGGAGCTCGAACGGCACCTCGGGCTCCGCGACGCCCCCGTCGCCGGCGAGGTCGCGCGGGACGGGGGCTAGGGTATCCTCGGCCCCCGCGCCCGGGTCGGAGCGCCCCCCGAGGAATCCATGCCCCGTCGCGTCCCGCTCCGTCGTCCCGCGTCCCGCGTCGTGTCCCGAGTGCTGGGGATCGCCCTCTTGCCCTTCGCCGCCCTCGCCCCGACCGCGCGCGCCGACGACCCGCCGCGCCCCGCCTATCCGCCGACGCGCACGGGCGACGTCGTGGACGTGATGCACGGCGAGAAGGTCGCCGACCCGTACCGGTGGCTCGAGGACAACGCCTCCCCCGAGGTCGAGGCGTGGGACCGCGCGCAGCGGGCGCTCGTGCGCCAGGTGCTCGACGCCGTCCCGGGACGCGAGGCCCTGCGCGCGCGGCTCGACGCGGAGCTCGACCTCCAGGGCGCGCCGACGCTGCCCGGCTTCGAGGGCGGGCGCGCGTGGTACCTGCGCCGCGACGCGGGGCGGAACCACCCCGTGCTCTACGCGCGGGACCGCGACGGCGCGGGCCCCGAGGTCGCGGTGATCGACCCGAACGCGTGGAGCGCCGACGGGACCGAGGGCCTGTCGGGGTACGACCCGTCGCCCGACGGCCGCTGGCTGTGCTACGGCCGCGACACGAAGGGCAGCGAGGACAAGACGCTGTACCTGCGCGACCTCTTGACGGGCCGCGACACCGACCTGCGGCTCACGCGCTGCAAGTTCTCGTCGGTCGTGTGGGCGCCGGACGCCTCGGGCTTCTACTACACCCGCCAGCCGGACCCGGACTCGGTGCCGCCGGGCGAGGCGCAGCACCACCGGCGCGTGTTCTTCCACCCGCTCGGCGGGCTCGTCCTCGACGACCCGCGCGTGTACGGCACCGGCCGCCCGCCGCTCGAGTCGATGTACCTCGGCGGCACGTCGGACCGCGGCGCGGTGGTGCTGTACCGCGGCGAGCCGTACCGCACGACCGACGTCTTCCGCCTCGAGCGGACGAAGGACGGGTTCGCGACGACGCCGGTGTTCGTCGGCGTCCCCGCGCTCTCGTGGGGCGACCGCGTCGGCGACCGCTGGCTGCTGGTCACCGACTGGAAGGCGCCCCGCAAGCGGATCCTCACGGCGCCGTTCGCGGGCGAGACGCCGCCCGAGCGGTGGACGGAGTTCCTCCCCGAGGGCCCGGGCGTGATCGAGTCGATGGACGTCGCGGGCACCCGCGTGGTCGTGCACGTCCGCGAGGACGTCGTGTCGAGCCTGCGCGTGTTCAAGGCCGACGGCACGCCGGACGGCGAGGTGCCGCTGCCCGGCCCCGGCTCGGTGCGCGGCACCACGACGAAGCCCGGCGACTCGCGCCTGTGGTACGGCTTCGAGTCGAACGCGCGGCCCTACACCACCTACGTCGTGGACCTCGCCACGTCGCCCCGCGTGCCGCAGGTCCTCGACACGACGCCGACGACGCTCGACCCCGAGACGCTGGTCGCCGAGCGCCTGCTGATGCCCAGCAAGGACGGGACGAAGATCCCGCTGTTCGTGCTGCGCCGCAAGGACGTGCCGCTCGACGGCAGGGCCCCGACGGTGCTCTACGGCTACGGCGGCTTCCGCGTGGGCCAGACGCCGACGTGGGCCTCGCTCCGCGCGCTCTGGGCCGAGATGGGGGGCGTCTACGTCACCGCGTGCCTGCGCGGCGGCGACGAGTACGGCGAGGCCTGGCACGAGGCGGGGAGCCTCGCGCGCAAGCAGAACGTCTACGACGACTTCATCGCGTGCGCCGACGGGCTCGTCGCCGCCGGGAAGGCCTCGCGCGACCGGCTCGCGATCGCGGGCGGGAGCAACGGCGGCCTGCTCGTCGCGGTCGTCGCCAACCAGCGGCCGGACCTCTGCCGGGCGGTGCTCTGCTCGGTGCCGCTCACCGACATGCTCCGCTTCCACCGCTTCCAGTTCGCGAAGATCTGGACGAAGGAGTACGGCGACCCCGACGTCGAGGCCGAGTACCGCTGGATCCGGCCCTACTCGCCCGTCCACAACGTGCGGCCCGGCGCGGCGTACCCCGCGTGCCTCGTGACCGCCGGCCTCAACGACGGTCGCGTGGAGGCGTTCCACGCGCGCAAGATCGCCGCCGCGTGGCAGGCCGCGACGTCGTCGTCGCGGCCCGTGCTCCTCGCGATCGACCGCGACTCGGGCCACGGCGCCGCGTCGCGCAAGCAGCTGAAGGAGGACCAGCTCGACCGGTTCGCCTTCCTCCTCTCGCAGCTCGGCCGCGAGGGGATGACGATCCGTGCCATGGACCCGAGGCCCGTTCGCCCGCAGCCCCCGACGGTGCAGCCCCCGCCGCCGACCCCCGAGGGCCGCGAGGTCGCGCCGGGCATGGGGGGGTGACGGTGTTCCGCGCGCTCGCCCGCTGGTGGCGTCGCCGTCGCGCGGCGACGTCGGTTTCGCGCACGTCCGACGTGCCGGCAGGCCCGGCCGGCGATCGCCCGGGCGACGACCGACTCCGCGGGCTCGTCGTCCCGGTGCCCGAGTTCGACGGTCGGCTCGAGACGCACGTCAGGGAGGCGCACGAGTGGACCGATCGCTCGCGCGGGAACGAGGTGCAGCGGTTCGTCCCGGCGTATGTGGAGACGATCGTCCACGTGGACCGGGCGTGCGAGCCAAGGGTCGCGGCGCCGGGCCAGCAGCCTCGGTGCAGCGAGACGCCCGTCGGGGACTTCTATACCGACTGTTCCTCCTGCCTGACGTGCAGTCAGTTCGCTGTCGTGGCGCCGGATCTGATCGCCTACGTCAAGCACCCCGACACGCCCGACGGCGCGCTCGGGGACTCGCACTGCGCCTTCGTGCGGCAGCCTCGCACCCCCGAGGAGATCGAGCGCGCCATCGACGCGATGTGCGGGTCCGAGGTCTGCGGCATCCGGTACGGCGGGCGCGACCCCGACATCCTGCGCCGGATCGCCGCGCGCGGAACGGCTTTCGACGGCACGGCCGATCACCCGCTCGAGGGAACGTAGTCGACGCGGGCCCTCGCCGGGCGTCGGGGTGCGGTATGCTCGGAGGTCCGGGAGGAGCCGGCTCGATGCGTCGGGACGTCTGTGGATGGTGTGGGTGCGCCCTGCGGCCGCGCGACCAGCGCGTCGACCGAGCGGCCGTCGTCTGCCGGACGTGCGGCGCGTCGATGCTCGTGACGGCGGACGCCGACGTCGCGGTGCTGCAGGCGACGGTGCGCGTCCACGGGACCGCCCGGGGCCTCCGCATCGCGCCCGCGTGGTCCGGCCGCCTGGGATGGTTGCGCCGCGGGCTCGCGCTCTTCGGGGTGGCGATCGTCGCCGCGCTCCTCGTCGCCTTCGCCGCGTCGTTCCGGTCCTGGGGCCTCGTCCCGATCCTCTACGTCCTCTGGTTGGCCCGACGCACGGTGCCCTCCGTGGTCCTGACGACGTTCGGCGGGCCCTTCCGGACGCTCCGGTTCGGCCGCGGCGGCCTGCGACGGGGCCGACGGACGACGCCCGAGATCGTGCGGGCCGTCCTCGTCGAGACGAGCCCGCTCACGTCGCCGTACCCCGCGAGCCGCTGGCGCCGCGTGATGGTCGTCGACGCGCGGTGGCGCCGGCGGACGGTCGCGTGGCTCCCCCCGGGACCGCCCGAGGCGGCCGTGGTGCTCGCGCGCGCGATCCACCGCGCCGTCGTCGGGGACGTGCCCGCGGGCGTGCCGATCGAGGTCGACGGCGTCGCGTCGCGCGCGACGGAGGCGGGCGGATGAACCCCGCCGTGTGCTCGTGGTGCGCGGCGCCGCTGCGCCGGAAGGACCTCGCGCCGACGCGGACCCTCGTCGTGTGCCACGCCTGCCGCCGGCTGACCGCGCGCCTCGACGGCCGCGTCGTGCCGCTCCCGAACAACCTGGGCCTCGTCCAGCACAGCGCGAAGAGGGTGCGATGGGCGAGGCGCGGGGTGCGCGGCGGGCTCGCCGGCGGCGGCCCGCGGTCGCGGGCACGCACCCTGGGGATCGCCGTCGGCCTCGCGTGGGCGGCGCTGGCCGTCGGCTTCGGCCTCGTCGGCCCCTGGCTCCGCGGATCGGTCGGCGCGCCGCGGTTCGCCGACGTCCTCCGGTTCCTGCCGTTCGCGTTCCTCGGCGCGCTGCCGTGGTCCCTGCGCTACGTCGTGCGCCGCCAGCGCGACCTCGTGTTCGGCCCGGGCGGCGTGGTCGTCCGCGGTCGCGGGCGGACGCCGGTGCGCGTCGTGGACCTGTTCCTCGACCCGCGCGACGGCCTCGACGCCGTGGGCAGCAGCCTCTCCGTCGTCGTGCTCGACGTCCACGGCGAACGGACGACCCTCGCGACGTTCGGCCCGCTGCTGCGGCCCCACGCCGAGGTGCTCGTGTCGCTCCTGCGGCGCGCGCTGGGCCTCGCGGTCCCGGAGCCCCGACCGGCCCTCCGCTCGGACGGGTTCGCCGAGGGCGTGGCGCTCGCCGCGCAAACGATGCCCTCGTCGTGACGCGGCCCCGTCCCTAGGGACCGAGCGGGAGGTCGGCCCAGGCGTGCGGCGCGAAGGGTCCGCCGGGCAGGAGGTCGCCCGCGTGGCGGACGAGCGACGGCAGCGCGTCGGCGACCGTGACCGGGCGGCCGAGGCGGTCGGAGAGCGACGTCATCACCCCGCCGTCGAGGCCGCAGGGGTTGAAGGCGCGGAAGGGGGCGAGGTCGTTGCCGACGTTGAGCGCGAGGCCGTGCCACGTGACCCAGCGGCGGACGGCGATCCCGAGGCTCATGATCTTCTTCGGGCCGACCCAGACGCCGGTCTTGCCCTCGACGCGGCCGGCCTCGAGGCCGAAGTCGGCGCAGACGCGGATCCCGATCTCCTCGAGGTCGCGCTGGAACCGGTGGAGGTCGCGGCGCGCCTCGGTGAGGTGCACGATGGGGTACGCGACCAGCTGGCCCGGCCCGTGGTACGTCGCCTCGCCGCCCCGCTCGACGACGACCACGGGGATCCCGCCGACCGTCGCGGGGAACCCGCCCGGCGTCTTGCGGCCCAGCGTGACCACGGGCGGGTGCTCGCCCGTGAGCAGCAGGTTCGGCAGCGTGCCGTCGGCCCGCGCGGCGACGAGCCGCTCCTGCGCCGCGTGCATCGCGTCGTAGGGGCGCTGCCCCCAGTGGACGTGCCAGCCGGGCGTCGCGGGCGTCACGGTCACGTGTTCAGGATGTGGATCGCCTTCTTGTGGAGGGCCTCGGCGGCCTCCATCAGCGACTCCGGCATCGTCGGGTGCGCGTGGACGGTGAGGCCCACGTCGGCCGCGGTGGCGCCCATCTCGATCGCGAGCGCGATCTCGGCCGTGAGGTCCGCCGCGCCGTAGCCGACCATGGTCGCGCCCAGCAGCACGTCGGTCTTCGCGTCCGCGATCAGCTTCACGAAGCCCTCGGTCTGCCCGATGGCCAGCGCCTTGCCGAGCGCCGTGAACGGGAACTTGCCGACGTGGACGGCGAGGCCCTTCGCCTTCGCCTCGTGCTCCTGCAGGCCCACCGTGCCGATCTCGGGGTCGGTGAAGATGCCCGACGGCATCGCCTTCACGTCGTAGGCGACCTTCTTCCCGGCCGCGTGCTCGGCGGCCACGATGCCCTCCTTGCTCGCCTTGTGCGCGAGCCAGGGCAGGCCGGCGACGTCGCCGATCGCGTACACGTTCGGCACGTTCGTCCGCCGCGTCTCGTCGACGAGCAGGTGGCCCTTGCCGTCGAGCTTCACGCCGAGCGTCTCGAGGCCCAGGGCCTCGGAGTTCGGCTTGAACCCGACCGCCACGAGCACCACGTCGGCGGGGAGCTTCAGCGCGGCGCCGTCCGGGCCCGTCGCCGTCACGTACCGCGTGCCCTTCTCGGTCACGAGGCCCGAGGCCTTCGTCGACTTGAGGATCGTCGCGCCGCGCTTCGTCAGGCTCTTCTCGAGGACCTTCACGGCCTCCGGGTCGACGCCCGGCAGCAGGCTGTCGGTCAGCTCGACGATCGTCAGCTTGCTCCCGAGCTTGAGCATCACCATGCCGAGCTCGAGGCCGATCACGCCGCCGCCGATCACGACGAAGTGCTCGGGCACGTGGTCGAGGTCGAGGGCCTCCTTCGACGTCACGACGGTCTTGCCGTCCACGGGGAACATCGGCAGCGCCACGGGCCGCGCGCCCGTCGCGACGATGCACTTGCCGAACTCGACGTCCTGCGGCTTGCCGTCGGCGCCGGTCACGACGAGCCGGTTCGCGCCCGCGAACTTCGCCGTGCCGGGGATCACCGTCACGCCGGACTTCGAGAGCAGGAAGCCGACGCCGGTGGTGAGGCGCTTGACGACGCCGTTCTTCCACTCCTGCAGCTTCTTGCCGTCCACCTTCGGCGCGCCGACGACGAAGCCCATCGCGTCGGCGTGCTGGATCTTCTCGAACAGGCCCGACGCGTAGATGAGGCCCTTGCTCGGGATGCAGCCGTAGTTGAGGCACACGCCGCCGATGCGGTCGCGCTCGACGACCGCCGTCTTGAGGCCGAGCTGCCCGGCGCGGATCGCCGCGACGTAGCCGCCGGGGCCCGCGCCGATCACCACGCAGTCGTATCGCGTCGCCATGGTCGAAGTCTCCGTGTTCTCGGGGGGCGCGGGCCGCGGGGGCCGGCGCCGGTCCTCTCGGGGGCCGTTCGGGGGAGGTCGGGGCGGGGGTACGCGAGGCCCGGCGGCCGCCGGGCCTCGCGTACCGGTCAGACGGGTTCGCCGCGCTCGAGCCGCCGCTGCTGGTCGAGCAGGTGCGGCGGGACGGTCGCGTAGACGTCGCGGAACAGGGTGTCGAGGGCCGGCGGGGGCGCGGCCTCGACCGCCGCGATCGCGTCGGTGATCTTCTTGCCGGCCTCGGCGAGGTAGGCCTCCTCGCGGGCCTCGCTCCACTCGCCGCGGGCGACGAGCCACGCCTTGTGGCGGAGGAGGGGGTCCTTGAGCTCCCAGGCCTTCGCCTCGTTCTCGTCGCGGTACTTCGTCGGGTCGTCCGACGACGAGTGGCCGCCGAGCCGATAGGTGAGGCACTCGATGAAGGTGGGGCCCCCGCCGGCGCGCGCGCGGTCGACGGCGGCCTTGGCGGCGACGTAGCACGCGAGGACGTCGTTGCCGTCGACGCGGACGCCGGGCATGCCGTAGGCGAGCGCCTTCACCGCGAGGGTCTCGCTCGCCGTCTGCTTGCCGACGGGGACCGAGATCGCCCACTGGTTGTTCTGGCAGACGAAGACGACGGGGGCCTTCCACACGCCGGCGAAGTTGAGGCCCGCGTGGAACTCGCCCTCGCTCGTCGCGCCGTCGCCGAGGTACCCGCCGATGACGGCCTTGCGGCCGAGGACCTGCACCGCGCGCGCGGCGCCCGCGGCCTGCGTCACCTGCGTCGCGATGGGCGACGAGAGCGAGACGTAGTGGTGGGGGCCGTCGCTGTAGTGGCACGGCATCTGGCGGCCGTGCGTCGGGTCCATCGCGTTGCCGAAGCACTGCGCGATGTAGTGCGTGAGCGGGAAGCCGCGCCAGAGCGAGACGGCGCCCTCGCGCAGCGCGGGGAACACCCAGTCGTCGGCCTCGAAGGCCGCGCCGGTGCCGAGCGTCGCGCCCTCCTGGCCCTTCGCGGTGCCGTAGAAGCCGATGCGGCCCTGCCGCTGCAGGTTCAGCATGCGCTGGTCGAGCGCGCGCTGGAACAGCATGGCCTCGAGGAACCGGACCGCGAGGCCCGGCGGCAGCGCGGGCACCGGCGCCACCTCGCGGCCGGCGGGGTCCACGAGCTGGAACAGGCCGAGCGGGCCGACCTCGTACGGGTCGAGGGGCTTCCCCGCCGGCGCGGCGGGCTTGGTCGCCGTCTTCGCCACCCTAGATGCCCTCGAGGAGGAGCAGGTTGGGCTGCTGCAGGTAGTCGATGACCGTGTTGAGGAACCGGGCCGCCGTCGCGCCGTCCACGATGCGGTGGTCGAGCGTGATGGAGAGGTTCATCATCTTGCGGATCACGATCTGCCCGCCGCGGACCATGGGGCGCTCGGCGATCTTGTAGACGCCGAGGATGCCGACCTCGGGGTAGTTGAGGATCGGCGTCGCGAGGATGCCGCCGATGGAGCCGGCGCTCGTGATCGTGAACGTGCCGCCCTTGAGGTCGGCGAGCGCGATCTTCTTGCCGCGCGCCGCCTCGGTGACCCGCTGGATCTCGGCCGCGATCTGCAGGATCGTGCGCCGGTCCACGTGCTTGACGACCGGGACGGTGAGGCCGTCGTCGGTGTCGGTCGCCAGGCCGATGTTGTACTCCTTGCGGATCACGTACTCGGCCTTGGTGTCGTCCACCAGCGCGTTGATCGCCGGGAACTTGCGGAACGCCGCGACGAGCGCCTTCATGATGAAGGGGAGGAACGTGAGCTTGACGCCGCGCTCCTCGGCGAGCTTCTTGGCGCTCTCGCGCAGGGCGACGAGCTCGGTCACGTCGCACTCGTCCACGAACGTGAAGTGCGGCGAGTGCTGCTTGCTGCGCAGCATCTGCTCGGCGATCTTGCCGCGCAGGCCCTTCAGCGGGACGTGCTCGTCCTCGGCGGAGACGACCGGCGCGAGCACCGGGACCATCGGGGGCGGGGCCTTCGGCGTCGCGGGCGCGGCGGCGGGGGCGCCCGCCGGCTTCGCGGCCGGGGCCGCGGCGGCCGCCTGGGCGGAAGTCTGCGCGGCGCTGCCGCCCGCGGCGAACGCGTCGAGGTCGGTGCGCGTGATGCGGCCGTTCGGGCCCGTGCCCGGGACGGCGCGCAGGTCGAGGCCTAGCTCGCGAGCGCGGGCGCGCGTCGCGGGCGCGGCGAGGACCACGCGGTTCGGGTCCACCGCGACCGGGGCGACGGCGACCGGGGCGGCCTTCGCGACGGGCGCGGCGGCGGGCGCGGCGGCGGCCGGGGCGTGCGCGGCCGGGGCGTGCGCCGCGGGGGCGTGGGCGGCCGGCGCGGCCGCCGGGGCCGCCGGGGCCGCGGCGCCGCCGCTGCCGCCGCCGATCACGACGAGCACCGTGCCCACGGGCACCTTCGTGCCGCCGGGGACGAGGATCTTCTCGATGACGCCCGCGCGCGGCGCGGTGATCTCGACGGTCGCCTTGTCCGTGAGGACCTCGACCATGGGCTGGTCGGCCGTGACCGTCTGGCCCTCGCTGACGAGCCACTTCGTGATCTCGCCCTCGGTGAGGCCCTCGCCGATGTCGGGAAGCTTGAACTCGAACGCCATGGGGGTCTCCGCGGTGCGTTTCGGGGCGGGGTGCGGTGCGGGGGTGCGGGGCGCGCGTCAGTCGTAGCGCGCGACGTAGTCGATCGCGTTGAGGATGCGCTGGGCGTCGGGCTTGTAGACGTGCTCGAGCGTGTAGGGGAACGGCGTGTCGAAGCCCGAGACCCGCGCGATCGGCGCGCGCAGCGAGTCGATGGCCTTCTCGGCGGCGGTCGCCGCGATCTCGCTGGCGAAGCCGAGCGTGCGCGGGGCCTCCTGCGCGATCACGAGGCGGCCCGTCTTCTTGACCGACGCCATGACGGCGTCCGTGTCCCACGGGAGGAGGCTGCGCAGGTCGATCAGCTCGACCGAGACGCCCTTCTCCGCGGCCTTCGCGACGGCCTGCTCGCACGTCACGACCATCGAACCCCAGCTGACGAGCGTGACCGCGTCGCCGGCCTTCACGAGGCGGGCCTTGCCCAGCTCGACCTCGAAGTAGCCCGACTCGACCTCCTCCTTCGCGTGGCGGTACAGCGCCTTCGGCTCGAGGAAGATCACCGGGTCGTCCTGGAAGATCGACGCGAGCAGCATGCCCTTCGCGTCGCGCGGCGTGGACGGCATCACCACGCGCAGGCCCGGCGTGTGGATGAAGTAGCTCTCGGCCGACTGCGAGTGGTAGTGGCCGCCCTTGATGCCGCCGCCCGAGGGCGAGCGCACCACGCACGGGCAGGGGTACTCGCCGCCGGAGCGGTAGCGGAACTTCGCCATCTCCGAGACGATCTGGTCGAAGCCCGGGTAGATGAAGTCGAGGAACTGGATCTCGGGGACCGGCCGCAGGCCGTAGAGGCCCATGCCGACGGCGGTGCCGAGGATGCCGTTCTCCGACAGCGGCGTGTCCATCACGCGCAGGTCGCCGTACTTCTCGTAGAGGCCGGCGGTGGCGCCGAACACGCCGCCCTTCTTGCCGATGTCCTCGCCGAGCATCACCACGCGCTCGTCCTTGGCCATGGCGATGTTCAACGCGTCGTTGATCGCCGCCAGCAACGTCATCTCGGGCATCTTCGGTCTCCTGCGCGGTCCGGGTCGTGCGTCGGTCGAGCCGTCGGGTCCGGGGAACCGTCGGGCGCGGGGAAGGGTGGGGGGCTGCGGGGGGCGGGAGGCCGTGGCGCCCGTCCCGTGCGGGGGGCGCCGCGGCCGGGGCCGCGGGTCAGAGCGGGAACTTGCCGCCGGTGTCCTGGATGGCGCCGCTGGTGCGGATCTGCTGGCGGACGGCCTCGCGCTGCTCGACGAGGTGCGGCGGCAGCGTCGCGTAGACGTCGTCGAACATCGTGTCCACGGCGGGCGCGGGCGTCTGCTCGGCGGCGTCCACGGCCTTCGCGAGGTCGGCCGTGATCTCCTCGGTCAGCGCCTTCTCCCACTCGGGGGTCCAGAGCTTCTTCTTCTCGAGGAAGGCCTGGAACCGGGCGATGGGGTCCTTCTTCTTCCACGTCTCGAGCATCTCGGGCGGCTGGTACCGCTTCGGGTCGTCGGACGACGAGTGGGGGCCCTGGCGGAACGTGAACGTCTCGATCAGCGTGGGCCCGCCGCCGGCGATGGCGCGCTCGCGCGCCTCCTTGGCGGCCTGGTACACGGCGAGGACGTCGTTGCCGTCCACCTTCACGCCGGGCATGCCGTAGGCGATCGCCTTCGCCGCGAACGACTCGCTGGCGGTCTGGAGGCGCACCGGGACCGAGATGGCCCACTGGTTGTTCTCGCAGACGAAGATGCAAGGGGCCTTCCACACGCCGGCGAAGTTCATGCCGCAGTGGAACTCGCCCTCGGACGTGCCGCCGTCGCCGAAGTACGTCCAGACGGCCTTCTTCTCGCCGCGGATCTGGATCGCGCGCGCGGTGCCCGCGGCCTGCGAGATCTGCGTGCCGATGGGCGACGAGATCGAGACCATGTTCCACTGCCGCAGCGAGAAGTGGTTCGGCATCTGCCGACCCTTCACGATGTCGGTGGCGTTGCCGTACAGCTGGTCGATCAGCGTGCGGAACGGGACGCCGCGCAGGATCGCGATCGAGTGCGTGCGGTAGGACGGGTAGATCCAGTCCTCTTTCGTCGCCGCGAACGCGGTCCCGATCTGGCTGGCCTCCTGCCCCATGGAGGGCACGCAGAAGCCGATGCGGCCCTGGCGCTGGAGGTTCATGCCGCGCTGGTCGAACAGACGGGTCGCGAGCATCGCGCGGTACATCGTCTTGCAGTCGTCGGGCGTGAGCCCGGACGGCAGCTTGGCGGCCTTCGTCGCGGCGTCGAGGACCTGGAGCATCTCGGCCATCGGGGTCGGTCTCCGGCACCGGGGGCGTCACGGACCCGAGGAGCCGTCTCGGGCGGGCGCGCGCACCACGGCGGCCGGAGGATACGGGCGAGGGGAGAGCCGGTCCAACGAAGGCGGGACGGCCTGCGGATAGTCCTTGCAGAATACATCCTGTATCTCGCGGCCCGACTCGCACGAGTACGGGCATGCGCCCTCGTCTCCCCGCGGTCCCCGTGGGTATAACCACGGGTATGAAGACTGCCGTCTCCATCCCCAACGACCTCTTCGCCGCCGGCGAGGCGCTCGCCGCGCGCCTCGGCACGAGCCGGAGCGCGCTCTACGCGGCGGCGCTCCGCGAGTTCGTGGCGCGCCACGAACCGGAGGCGCTTGCCGCGTGGGTCGCTCGCTACAACGCGTCGCTCGCGGAACCGGACGCGCGGGCGCACGCCCGACTGACGACCGAGCAGCTGCGGAGGGTGGAGTGGTGACCTCGATCCGGCAAGGGGACGTCTGGTGGGCGGATCTCGGGGTCCCGCTGGGTTCCGAGCCCGGCTTCCGGCGACCGCTGCTGGTGGTGCAGGCCGACACGTTCACCGAGGCCGGCCTCGGCACGGTCGTCGCGGTGCCGCTTTCCTCGAACCTGACGCTCGGCGACCACGCGTCCTGTGTCGTGATGAGCGCCACGGCGACCGGGCTGCCGAAGGACTCTGTCGCGCTCGTCCATCAGATCCACGCGGTGGATCGTTCACGGTTCGTCGCCGCGACGGGGCGGGTCTCGCCGACCCTGCTCGCGCGAGTCCTTGCCGCCCTCGACCTCGTGCTGGGCCGCTGACGCGCGGGCGCGGCGCCGCGGGGCCGATCCGCGCGGCGATGCGGCGTCGCGATGTGGGGCGGCTATCCTGCTCGGACTCCGCGCACGCGAGCGTGGTGGAACTGGCAGACACGCGGGTCTTAGGAGCCCGTGCCCGCAAGGGCTTGGGGGTTCGACTCCCCCCGCTCGCACCATCCTCCGGATCCTCCGGGGCGGTCCGGTTCCCGGGACCGCGAGGCCCGGCCCGCCGCGCACCGCGCGCGCGAGGTCACGGGGCTTCGGGGGAGTCGGCGTCGTCGTCGGACGCGTCGTCGGCGGCGGCGTCGGACGACGGCGGACGGGCCGCGCGTACCACGAGCAGGCATCCGCCCCACCCGAGCCCGTGCATCCGCACGCCGAGGACATCCGGCTCGGCGCGCCGAGCCGCGACCATCGCCTCGACGGCGGGCGTCGACGACTGGAGGTCGCGCGCGAGGCTGCGGTGGCTCTCGTCCACGAGGCGCCCCAGCGCGACGGCGTCACCGCGGCGGAGCGCCTGCGCGCCCTCGAGCACGCGGCGCACCTCGGTCACGTGGTGGCGCGCGCGCCGCACGAACGGCTCGGGGAGGCGGTCGAGGAGGCGCGCGTCGTCCGGCGTCGTGCCCGCCGAACGGGCGGCCTCGCGCGCGTGCGCGAGGCGCTTGAGCCCCTCGAGCAGCTCCGCGTGGCGGTCGGCCCACGGCGTCTCGGCGCGCGTCGGGTGGACGCCGGTGTCGATCGGCACGGCCTCGACGCCGTCGGGCCACGGCAGCGTCTCGTGCGTGCGGCGCACGGTGTCCACGAGCAGCGGACGGCCCGGCTCGCCGACCGCGGCGACGTAGGCGTCGAGGGGCGCGGCGTCGGCGCCGCCCCACGTGCGCTCCGCCTCGGTGACGACGTCGGCGACGGTCGAGGGCGGCGTCGGGTCGTCGCCGCGCGCGGCGTCGAACGCGCGCACGATCGCGGTCAGGAACGCGCCCGACGAGCCGAGGCCGCGCCGCGCGGGCAGGTCGCCCGCCACGACGAGGTCGATCCCCGGGAGGCGGACGCCCTCGGCCTCGAGGGCCGCGCACACGCCGCGCACGAGGTCGGCCCACCGACGGCCGGACTTCGCGTACGCGCCGTGGACGAACCGGTCGCCCGCCTTCGCGTCGAGCGCCACGATGCGCACCGAGCGGTCGGGGCGCGGGCCCCACGCGCACGTGACGCCGAGCCGCAGGGGCAACGCGAGGACCGGGCCGCCGCCGGCCTCGACGTGCTCGCCGAGCAGGACGAGCCGCCCGCGGGCCGACACGAAGCCCTTCGGCGGGCCGCCGTAGCGGCCCTCGTAGGCGAACTCCGCGCGGACGCGCGGCGAGGGCACGCCCCGCGCCGCCCGCGCTACTCGCCCGCGTGGGCGGTGAAGCCGTACGTCTCGACGCGCGCGTCGCCGGGCCCGCGGACCGCGGTGAGGTCGTCGCCGTCGCCGAACTGGCCGTTCGCGCCGGCCGACGTCAGCTGGAAGCGGCCCGAACGCTCGTCCACGACGGAGTAGGCGTAGGGCTGGAACCAGTGGTCCTTGAGGATCTCGGTGAAGCACGGGCGGCCGTCGGCGCCCATGGTGATCGCGAGGTCGCGCATCGACTGCGGCATCGCCGAGCCGCTCACCTCGCGGTAGCGCGCGACGCCGTCCGCGAGCCGCGCGGCGTGGTCGTCGATGCGCTGGCGGGCCGATAGCGGGTGGTTGACCTCGGTCGTCGGGGCGCGGTTCGCGGCGGGCGTCGGCACCACCGGCGGCGGCGGGAGCGCCATCCCGCCCGAGCAGCCGGCGAGGACGAGGGCGAACATCGGAGCGAGGCGACGGAGGGTCATGGGGGAGTCCTGTTCGGGCGGGGCCGTTACGGGGGTCGGGGGTCGGAGGACGTCAGTCGGGACGGGCCACGGCGCCGCGCGCGACGACGTCGTCGCCGGTTGCGGGCAGGCGGTCGGGGCCGTAGGAGCGGAGGTCGAACGTGCCGGCGCGCGAGCTCTCGATCGCGTAGTCGTACCGGCCGCCCCACGGGTCGCGCGCCACGCGCCGCAGGTACGGCGAACCGTCGGGTCCGGTCTCGGTCACGAGGTCGTCGAGCGTCGTCGGGAGCCGCCCGCCGTGCTCCGCCGCGTACCGGCGCACCGCGGCCTCGATCTGCCCGAGGTCCGACGACGCGGCGGGCGCGAGGTTCGGAGGCGGCCCGTAGGCGGGGCCCGCATACGCGGGGCCCCCGTCGCGCGACGCGCAGCCGGCGAGCAGGGACCCGACGAGGGCCCAGCCCGCGACGAGCGACACGGTGGGGAGGGCTACCAGCCGGTCCACTGGATGGCGTCGGCCTCGTAGATGGCCTCGTCGGTGCCGGTCACGCGGTGCACGTTCGTGATCGCGTGCGCGCCGAGCTTGCGGGCCTCGTCCTTGAGGCGCGCCATCGCGTCGTACGCGTGCGTGTTGCCGCCCGCGCGGATGTGCCCGACGGTGCGGTACGACATCTGGCCGGGGTCCTGCACGACCTCGATCGGCTGCACCTGGTCGCGGGGGCGGCCGTCGCCGCCGCCGAACTCCCACACCGTCGCCGACGTGCTCGAGCAGCCCGAGAGGACCGTCGCGAGGACGAGCGAGGGGATCACCGTGCAGAACTTCGCCAAGAGCCTCATGCCGCGCCTCCGTGCCCCGGGGGGCCGAACCGCGGAGTCTACACGGGGGAGGCCCGGGGCGAAACCCCGTCCGTGCCGGGTCCGGGACGGACGGCGGCCGGGTGGCGTCCGCCGGGCCGGGTCGGGGCCCCTGGGGGACGTCCCGGGGCGGGGACCGCGAGGCCCGGTCGCCCCGGGCCACCGGCCGCGCCGCCCGATACGCTGACCTCGCCATGGCCCCTCGCCGCCGCTCGCCTGCCTCCCCGCCCGCCGCTCCGGTGCCCGCCGGGGGCGCCGCGCCCGCGGCGGAGGGCTCGCTCGCCGCCGCCACCTCCGAGGACCTCGTCCGCGAGCTGCTCCGCCGGCTGGGCGAGGACCCGACCCGGGAGGGCCTGCGCAAGACGCCGCTCCGGGTCGCGCAGAGCCTCGCCTACCTGACCGCGGGCGCCGCCCGGGCCCCGAAGGACGTGCTCAACGGCGCGGTCTTCGAGCACGACGCCGACGAGATGGTCGTGGTGCGCGACATCGAGGTCTACAGCCTCTGCGAGCACCACCTGCTGCCGTTCTTCGGCCGCGCGCACGTGGCCTACCTGCCGCGGGGGAAGATCGTCGGGCTCTCGAAGCTCCCGCGGATCGTCGACTGCTTCGCGCGCCGCCTCCAGGTGCAGGAGCGGCTCACGATGCAGATCGCCGAGGCCGTCGAGGAGATCCTCGCGCCCGCCGGCGTCGGCGTGGTCATCGAGGCGGCGCACCTCTGCATGATGATGCGCGGCGTCGAGAAGCAGAACAGCCGCGCCGTGACGTCGTGCATGCGGGGCCGCTTCCGCACGGACGCGCGCACGCGGCAGGAGTTCCTGCAGATCCTGCGCGGCCCGACGGTCTGACGCGGCGGCGGCCCGTGGCCCCGGCGGCGGCCGGGCCTCGCGTCACGTCGCGACGTCCGGGTGGTCCCAGCGCACGAGCAGGTCGGCGACGGGCCGCCCGCCGCGCAGGTGCTCGTCGACGATGCGCCGCACCTTCGTCGGCGTGAGGCCCGCGTACCAGGCGCCGCCCGCGGGGGCGCCGTCGGCGGCGCCGGCGCCGTACACGACGCAGTTCGGCGCGAGGTTGCACAGGTTGAGGCACGTGGCCTTGGTGACGCGCACGGTGCCCTGCAACCCGCCTTCGAACAGCGCGTTGCGCAGCTCGCGTGCGGGCATCCCCTGGCCGCGGTCGGTGCACGACGTGCCGTGGCACACGACGACGTGGGCCGCGAACGGCGCGCGCGACGGCGACGGCGACGGCGGGGTCGGGGGCACGGCGTCCACGGCGCGACGTTAGCGCGTCGGGCCGGGCGGCGCGAGCAGGCCGTCGACGATCCGCCGGCCCGCGGCCCGGGGCCCGTCCGCGGGGGAGGCCTCGGCGCGGTGGAGTCGCGTCGCCGGCGGCAGCGCGGCGACGAGGTCGGCCCCGGCGGCGGCCGCGGCGGCCGGCGTCGCGAACACCGCGTCCGCGACGACGACGTCGGTGATGGGCTGCGCCGACGGGCCGAGCGCCGCGACGGCCGCGCGCACGAGCGCGGCGCCGAGCAGCGGCGGCGCGGCCTCCTCGACGACCCGCCCGACCGCCCCCGTCGCGGCGATGAGGCCCGCGGTCAGGATCACCGGGGGCACCTCCGGTCCGGCCGCGACGACGACCGCGCCCCGGGCCGCCGCGTGGAGGGCGACGCTGTGCGCGACGGGGTCGGCGGCACCGACGACGAGGAGCGTGCGGCCCGCGAGCGGCCGCCGGGCGGACGTCACGTCGTGGGGCCTTCGCCCGTCGCGCGCCGCTCGGGCCGCTTGCCGCCGACCTCGATGGGGCGCCGGTCGGAGAACGTCTCGTCCATCCCGTGCCAGTGGGCCACGGACTCCTCGCCGAGCTTCCAGCACAGCCAGACGGCCCGGCCGCCGCGCTCGGAGGGGAAGTCGACGAGCCCGCGCTCGGGGTCCTTCAGCTCGACGCCGAGGTCCGAGAGCTCCTTGATGTACGCGTCGATCCGCGTCGCGCCCTCGTCGATGTCCGCCTTGAGCGCGTCCATCCGCGGCCGCGCCTTCGGGTTCGACGCGACCTCGACCTCGAGGGCCCGCCGGTCGCGCCCGATCTCCTTCAGCCGGCCGAACTCCGCGACGATGTCCTGTGCGATCGCGCGCACGAGGGGCAGGGTGCGGTTCGCCTCGGCCACGGAGAACGTCGGCTTCGTCGCGGTGCGCGTCATGCGTCTGGCCCCCGGGGACGCGTGAAGTATAGGACCGGGGCCGACGGCCCCGAACTTTCCATGGAGCGCGCGTCTCCTCCCTGTGCATCGGCCGATCCGGCCGCCGACGCGAGCCCGGTCGCGCGCCGACGGTCCCGGGCGCGCCGTCAGCGCGGCGCGGCGTCGCCGAGGACCACGCGGACGGTTTCGTCCATCGTTTCCCGCAGCGCGTGTTGCGCCAACGCGACGGCGCCGATCGGGCTCGCCATCGCGTCCGGCGCGGTCGCCGCGACCGTGAGGCGCACCGACGCGGCATCCGTCGCAACCTCGCCCAGGGTCACACCCTGCGCGCGCCACAGCGGCGCGACGAGCGCGCGGATCGCCGCGTGCAGGGACGGGGGCGCGTGCGGGGGCGCGGTCGGGCCCGTGGGGACGCGAGGCCCGGGGGCCGACACCTCCGACGACGCCTCGAGGAGCAACGCGCGCAGGTCGGGCCAGCACGAATGGCAGCCCGTCCCGGCGGCGCAGTCGAGCCCGATCATCGGCACCGTCGTCGCCCCGCGGGCCACCGCGCGGCGGATCTCGCGGTCGCCGACGCCCAGGCACCGGCAGGTGAGCAGCCCGGGGGCGTCCACGCGCGCGGCGGCCGCGCCGTCGGCGAGCGCGCGGTCGAGCGCGTCGAGGCAGCGGTCCGCGGCGCGCACGACGGCCGGCGGGACCGGGCCGAGCGGCCCGACGAGGTCGTCGCGGCGCAGCGCCGCGAGGGCGTCGAGCGTCGCGCCGACGCCGCGCTCGACGAGCACCGAGCCGGGCCCGTGGGCCGCCGGGCTGCCGAGCGAGCGGAACGACATCGCCGCGACGCGGGGCGCGGCGCCGGGCCGCCCCGGGGCGACGCGCAGCATCACGCGCACGCCGCCGCCGCCGACGAGGCTGCCGACCTCGCCCGCGAGGTCGGCGGGCACGAGGTCGCCGAGGCCGGCCGGCGCGACGAGGCGCGCGAGGTAGGCGGGCGCGAGCCGCGCGAGCGCGGGGGGGACCGTCACGGGCCGGGCCTCGCGGTCCCGGTCACGGGGTCGCCGCCCGGCGCTTCGGACGCCGCGGGATCGCGTGGAAGTCCGGGCCGTCGAGCACCTTGCCGGGGTTGAGGATCCCCGCGGGGTCGAGGGCGTCCTTCACCGCGCGCATGACCGCGATCGCGTTCGCGTCGCGGCACGTCGGGAGGTAGCGCGCGGCGACGCAGCCCACGCCGTGCTCGCCGGTGATCGTCCCGCCGAGCGACGTCGCGACGGCGTAGATCGCCTCGATGGCGGGGCGCAGCGCGCGCTCGCGGTGGCCGGGGTCGGGGTCGTCGGAGAGGACGTTGACGTGGAGGTTGCCGTCGCCCGCGTGGCCGTAGGAGATCTGGCGCACGCCGTACCGCGCGGCGGCGGCGCGCACGCCGCGCAGGAGGTCGGGGACCTTCGACGGCGGCACCGCGGTGTCGCACTCGACGTACGACGCGATCTTCTTGACGGCCTCGCCGATGCAGCGGCGGATGCGCCAGAGGTCGCGCTCCTTCTGCGGCGAGTCCGCGAGGACGACGTCGGTCGCGCCGGCCTCGGCGAGCACCTCGCCGACGCGCACGAGGTCGGCCTCGACGACGGCCTCGTCGTGGCCGTCCACCTCGACGATGAGGCTCGCCTCGGCCTCGCCGCCCGGGATCGAGCGCTGGAGGTGGGCCTGCGCGGCCGCGAGCGCCGAGCGCTCCATCAGCTCGAGCGCCGACGGCGTGATGCGGGCCCTCGCGAGCGCGGGGATCGCGCGGGCCGCCGCGTCGAGGTCGGGGAACGGCGCGAAGACGACGCGGCGGAACCGCGGGAGCGGGATCAGGCGGAGCGTCGCCTCGGTGACGACGGCGAGCGTGCCCTCGCTGCCGACGATCAGGTGGGCGAGGTCGTAGCCCGCGACGTCCTTGCGCACCTTGCCGCCGGTGCGGAAGACGCGGCCGTCGGCGGTGACGGCCTCGAGGGAGAGCACGTAGTCCTTCGTGAGGCCGTACTTGACGCAGTGGGGGCCGCCGGCGTTCTCGGCGATGTTGCCGCCGAGGGTGCAGGAGCCGCGGCTGGCGGGGTCGGGCGGGTAGTAGAGGCCGCGCGCCTCGACGTCCTGCTGCAGGCGCTCGGTGACGACCCCGGGCTGCACGACCGCGACGAGGTTGGCCTCGTCCACCTCGAGGATGCGGTCCATGCGCTCGACGGAGAGGACGATGCCGCCGTGGAGGGGCAGCGCGCCCCCCGAGAGGCCGGTGCCGGCGGCGCGGGGCGTCACGGGGACCCGCTCGCGGTGGGCGAGCGCGAGCACCGCGGCCACCTCGGCCGTCGAGCCGGGGCGCACGGCCACCTCGGGCGCCGCGAAGAGGTCCTCGCTCTCGTCGTGGGAGAACCGATCGAGGTCCGGCCCGGGGCGCACGACGTGGGCGGCGCCGACCACGGCCTCGAGGGCGGCGACGATCGCGGGGGTCACGGGACGGAAGACGGGGGTCGTCGCCATGGCCGCCCGATCGTACGGTGGGGGGCCCGGTCGGGAGGACTTCCATGCGGTCGATCACCCTCGCCCTCGTGGCGCTGCTGACGACGGGCGCCGTCGCGCGCGCGGCCGACGCGCCGCCGGCGCCGGCGGCCCCGCCCGCCCCGGCCGAGCCGCCGGCCCCCGACGTCTTCGCGGAGGTCGTGAAGGACGCGGGCCTCTCGGACGCCGACCTCGGGTTCCGGCCGAAGGCGACCTGGCCGCGCTACCCGCACGTCGTGCCGTTCAAGGCGCCGTTCTTCGACGACCTGCTCGCCGACGCGCGCGGCACGTACGCGTTCACGCGCACGCTCGGCAACGTCGTCGAGGACCTGCTGACGACCGAGCAGATGACCGTCGCGCCGAAGGAGGGGCCCGGCGCGCTCTACCGCCTCGCGGTCGCGCTCGGCGTGGACCGCCGCATCGGCGGGATCCGCGGCTTCGGCTTCGGGCTCCACGAGCCGAAGCCGGCCGACGCCGATCCGCTCGCCGACGCGCTCGCCCGCCTCCTCGTGGCCGCGGGCGACCCCGGCGCCGCCGACCCGAAGGCGCTGGCCGAACGCGTGAAGGTCGTGCCCGCGGCCTACCACCTCCCGCTCGCGCGGCTCGTGCTCGCGACGATCGACGCGCGCCGCTGGATCGACGTGGGGCTGCGCCACGTCACGCCGGCGCAGCGCGCGGCGGTGTTCGCCTCGCTGAACCCGCCGCTCGCGGCGCGCGAGGACGACGCCCGCACGGTGCCGCTGTACGAGGACGTCGCGCGCGCGCTCGACGAGCACGCGCTCGCCTACGGCAGCCTGAAGGCGATGGAGGCCGTCCAGCGCGCGCGGTGGGAGCTCGAGGCGGCCCGTCCCATGGAGGACGTCGAGGAGGCGGGGGAGGACGGCAAGGCCCCGACGAAGGTGCGGCGGCCGAAGGACCTCTCCTCGTTCGAGCTCCGCCTCCCGACGCCGTGGGGCACCGTGCTGTTCGACAGCTCCGCCGTCAACACCCAGACCGCGGACGCGCCGTTCCTCGTCGTGCGGGCGTGGGCCTCGAACAACTGGAGCGGCGGGATCGCGCACACGGCGCCGGACCGTCCGCTGTCGCTCGCGCTCGTGCTGACGGACCGCGTCGCGGGCGACCGCATCGGCGAGGACTACGGCGTCGAGCTCCAGGCGCCCGAGGCCGAGCGGACGGCGGGGCTCGTCGCGTCCGGCATCCTCGGCTGCGGCGTCCTCTACGTCGCGGGCGCCACGCACACCTATTACACGGGCGACCGCCTCTCGCTCGGCGGGGGGTTCATCGGCTTGGGCGTCCTCGTGGAGGAGGGCGGCTACGACGAGTACGCCTGCCTGACGGGCGAGGGCGCCGGCACGTTCGGGGTCGGCCTGCTGCTCGACGTCGCGGGCGACGACGAGTACCGCCTGCTCGAGGGCGACGGGCAGGGCTACGGCGGGCCCGGCGGCGCGGGCGTGCTCGCCGACCGCGCCGGCAACGACCGCTACACCGCCGACCCGAAGCCCGAGACGGCCGGCAAGGGCCGCGCCGACTACCACAGCGACCAGAAGATCGTGTCGTCGTGCGCGCAGGGCGCGGGCTTCGGCCGGCGCGGCGACGTGAACGACGGCCACGCCTGGGCGGGCGGCCTCGGCGCGCTCCTCGACGTGGACGGCGACGACACGTACGACGCCGGCAACTTCAGCCAGGGCTGCGGCTTCTGGTTCGGCACCGGGCTGCTCTATGACGGCGGCGGCAACGACGCGTACCGCAGCGTCTACTTCAGCCACGGCTCCGGGGCGCACTTCGCGGTCGGCGCCGTCGTCGACGAGGGCGGCGACGACCAGCACCTCCTCCTCGACTGGCCGAAGGTGGGGCTCGGGCCCAAGGCGGGCGCGGGCGTCGGCTTCGGCTGGGACGTCGTGAACGCGTTCGTCTTCGACCGCGCGGGCAACGACCGCTACGAGGCCGACATCATCAGCCTCGGCTGCGCCAACGTGCGCAGCCACGGCTGGCTCCTCGACGAGGGCGGCGACGACGTCTACGTCGCGAACGCGGGCGCGCTCGCCTTCGGCGCGATCGACGAGCGGCCCGACTACGCGGTCCCGAGCCGCGGCTCGGGCTTCACGTTCTTCCTGCCGCAGACGTCGTTCCTCCTCGACCTCGGCGGCACCGACCGCTACCTGCGCCGGCCCGCGGGCGGCGGCGACCCCGTCCCCGACGCCGACGCCGGCGACGGCAAGGCATGGGGCAAGGACGGCCCGCGGGGCCCGGGCGGCGGCCCGAACGTGGCGCGCGGCCGCGACGTGGCGCGCGGCCGTCTCGGCTTCCTCGACGCCTGGCCCCGCCGCGTGGCGCCCGTGCGATGATGCCCCGTGCGACGATGCATCGCGGAGCGACCCGCCGATGACGCAAGGCCCGTCCGCCGCCCGACGACGACCGGGCCTCGCGGTCCCGCGCAGGTGGGGTCGCGTCGTCGTCGCGATGTTCCTCGTGGGCGGCACGCTGACGGGACGCGGCGCGGCCGGCGCGCCCGCGGACGCCCCGCCCGGGGCCGCCCCGCCCGTCGCGGGTGGCGCGCCCGCAGCCGGCGTCGAGGTGCGTCCGTACGACCGGCGCCTGCCCGAGGGCGACGTGGACGCGACGATCGTCGTGGACGACGCGACGGGCGCTCCCGTCGTCGGCGCCCGCGTCGCGATGTACGAGGAGGACGTGGACGCCGGCGAGACGCGGTACGACGTCGTCGTCGCGGAGCAGGCGACCGACCGCTTCGGCGTGGCGTCGCTCGAGATCCCCGACGACGGCCTGCGGGGCCACTTCGTCGTGGTCGCCCGCGGCTATGCGCCGGTCCACGAGTTCGGCCGCCTGCCCGCGGTCGTGCGCCTGCGGCGCGGCATCCGGATCGTGGCGCGCGTCGCCGATCCCGACGACCGGCCCGTCGCCGGCGCGCGCGTCGAGGCCTATCCGGCCGACGGCTGCCCGCACGCGCCGACGCTCGTGACCCAGGTCACCGATGCCGAGGGCCGCGTCGTCTTCGAGGACGCGCCGGACGAGGGGTGGAACCTGTGGATCACCGCGCCCGGGTTCGTGACGGAAGTCCACGGCGTCAACGGCCTGTCGGGGACGGCGGCCGAGGAACTCGTCCTGCAGCGCGGCGTCACGCTGCGGGGGCGGCTCAAGGACGCGGCGGGGGCGCCGCTCGCCGGGGTCGTCGTGCGTGCCGACGGGTTCCCGCGCGGGCCGGTCACCACCACCGGCGCCGACGGGACGTTCTCGTTGGCGGGGGTCGAACCCGGCGAGGAGATCCTCGTCGTGTGGCCGCGGACCACGTCGAAGGCCGACGAGGGCCGCGGCGTCCACGTCCGGCTCTCGCCCGACGTCGCGGCCGACCTCACGCTCGGCGACGACGGCCTCGTCGAGCCTGCGGGGACCACCACGGTCACGCTCGCCGTGCGGGGGCCGAAGGGCGCGGACGCGAAGCCCTCCGTGGGGGTGACGTGGACCGGCCCGGACGGGGTCACGACTCGCGCGCGCCTGCCGTGGGACGACGCCGCGGGCCGGTTCCAGGACGAGCGCGAGGTGCCGGCGGGCGCGTTCGTCGTCGCGGGCGACGACCCGCTCGACCCGTGCGCCGTCGCGTTGCGGCGCGGCGTCGTCAAGGCTGACGAGGCCGTCACCCTCGACCTCGAGGCCGTGCCGCGGGTGCCTTTGCGGTTCGAGGGCCTGCCGGAGGGCGGCGCGGACGCGTGGATCGTCGTGCGCGGCGGCCCCGCGGCCTCGGCGCACGTCGGCGCGCCGAAGGACGCGGACGCCCGCGTGCCCTGCGTGGACCCGATGGCCGCGGTCCGCGTGGTCGCCACCGCGCGCGGGTTCCACGCGGTGGCCGAGGTCGGCCCGGTCGTGGACGGCGCGCGCCTCGCGCGCCTCGCGCCGCCGACGGAGCGCGCGACGACGATCCGCATCGTCTCGAAGCGTCCGTACGACGACGTCAGCCTCGGGCTCGGACCCGACGCGCGGTACATGACGGTGGACGACGGCCCCGCGCCGAACACGGTCACGACCGAGGTCGAGGGCCCGGCGTGGCTCGTGGTGGACTTCGACGCGAAGGACGGCGCGCCCGAGACGACGCGCGTCGTCCCGATCGTGCTGCCGCCGCGCGGCGCGACGCCGGCCACCGTGACCGTGAACCTCGACGGGCCCGTCGAGGGCGAGCGGGCCACGGGCCCGGTCACGCTGGCGCTCGTGGGGCCCGGCGGCGCACCGATCCCGGTCACCGCGCTCGACGCGCGGTCGCTGGTCGGGAGCGGCGGCCTCGAGGGGCGGGAGATCGAGACGCCCGTCGCTCTCGACGGGCCTTGCGTCGCGTGGATCGCCCCGTCGGGGCTCCTGTCGGTCGTCCGGCGCTTCGAGACGCCGGGGCGGCACGAGGTCGTCTGGCCCGCCGGCGCGATCACGGTGATCGTCCACGCCGCGGACGGTGCTCCCGTCTCCGGCCGCGCGCTGCTCGCCGGGACGCGGTTCGACGTCGTCGCGGGGCGCGCGTCGATCGGCGGCGTGCCCGCGGGCGTGCACACGCTCGTCGTCGTCGCGGACGACGGCGCCGGGGCCACGGCGACGTTCACGCTCGGGGACGGCGAGGCCCGGTCGCTCGCGGTGACGCTGCCGCGGCCGAGCGCGGACGTCGTGAGCCCGGCCGACGGCCCGTTCCCGGGCGACGCGCCTCCCGAGGACGCGGTCGGCGACGTCGCCGTGTCGTCGCTCCTCTGGGACGCCGAGACGCACCGTCCGGCCGTCGGCGCCGTCCTGCGCTGGTACCCCGAGGACGCGTCGGATCCTGCGTGGAATCGTGGCCTCCTGCTCGCCGAGGGCGCCGCGGATGCCAGCGGCGTGGCGTCGGTCCCGTGGACCCGCGACGAGGGGACGGCGCACTGGGTGGCGACCGCCCCCGGGCGAGCGCCGTCGCACGCGATGGGCGATCGGCCGCCCGCGCGCATGGTGCTCGACGCGGGGCGGCGCCTCGTCGGTCGCGTCGTGGACCCGCTCGGCCGCCCGATCGGGGGCGCGACCGTCGACCTCTACCTCGGTTGCGGGCACGGGCCGTCCGGCGCGCTCGTGACGACCGACGCCGACGGCCGCTTCGCGATCGCGCACGCGCCGACGGATGCCGGCTACCTGTGGGTGAGCGCATCGCGCCATCGCGGCGCCCTGCACGTCGTCGGGCACCTGCTCGAGACGTACGGCGGCGCGGAGGCGCGGATCGTGCTCGCGCCCGCGGTCGACGTGACGGGGACGGTCGTGGACCCGGCAGGACAGCCGCTCGCCGGGTGCATCGTCCGGCAGTTCCAGGAGACGCGGGGACCGCGCGCCGTCACCGACGCCGCGGGGCGCTTCACGCTCGTCGGCGCGACGCCGGGGAGCGACGTGAGCGTGCACCACCTCTTCACGGGGGCGTGGCTGCGGATCAACGCGGTCGCGGCGGACCGTTCGCTCAAGGTCCGGCTGGCCGGGTTCCGCCCGGCGCTCCCGGAGCCCGACGGGTTCGTGCGCGTGCGCGCGCGCGACGGCGCGGGCCCCGCGGCCGACGTCCGCGTGGCGCTCGTGGGCGACGACGGGCAGGTGCACTTCGGGTGGACCGAGGACGAGCCGGCGGGCGAGGGCCCGGCGCGAGTGGCCGTCGGGGAGGCCCGCGTGGCGGTGCCCGCCGGCCGATACGAGGTGCGACCGGCGGACCCGTTCGCGAAGACGACGTTCGCGCCCACCGAGGTCGTGGCGGTCACGGGACGCGAGATCCCGGTGGAGGTCGTCGTCGCCGCGCAGGCGCCGGTGGAGCTCTCGAACGCACCCCGGGGCACCCATGGCTATCTCGCCGGGGCGCGACAGGCGGCCGAGGGCATCGCGGGCGTGCCCGCCGACGCCCCGGTCCTCGTCGTCGCGCCCGACGGGCAGGGCGTCCTGCTAACGCCGCCCGGGCCGGACGGCGTGCGCCGCGCGACGCTCGCGCCGCGACTGCGACGCCGCGTCACGTGGGCCCGCGACCTCGATGTCGAGGCCGCGCGGCTTACGTTCGAGGGCCACGCCGTCGCCGCGGACGACGACGGCGCGTCGCTCGTGACCGACGCCGCGGGCGCGTTGACGCTCCACGCGACCGTCGCGGGTCGCGCGGTCGTCGCCGACGTCGTGCTCGACCCGGCGAGCGTCGCGCCCGTCGCGGTGGATCTCCGGGCCGCGCGCCCCGCGCCGACGGCGCACGTACGGAAGCCCGCCGGCGCGACGACGACGGTCGTGCGCCCGCGTGGCGAGCGCGCCGTCGAACGCGAGCCCGCCACGGACCCGGACGGGGCCTTCGACCTCGAGTTCATGCACGGCACGGTCGTCTTCGAGGCGCCCGGTCGTCCGCCACTCTCCGTCGCGATCGACGGCCCGGGCCCGTACGAGCCCCGCTGGGGCACCGTCGCCGTGCGGCTGAGCGTCGTGGCCGCGGGCGGCGATCCCGTCGCGGGGGCGCGCCTCGTCGTGGACGGCCAGGTCTATGCCGCGGACGACGCGGGCCGCTTCGCTCTTGACGGGCTCGAGGCCGGCCCGCACGCCGTGCGCGCAATGCCGGCGGGGCCCGGCGCGGGCGTCCTGTGGCGGTTCGAGGCCGCCGCCGGCGCGACGCGGGAACGGCGGCTCGTGCTGCCCTGACCGCTCAGGCCGACGTCGTCACCGGAACCGCCACCAAGGCTTCTTCGGCCCGGACGCGCCGGGCGGCGGCGGCAGCGGCGTGACGCCGCGCGAGCGCCGTGGTGGGCAGGGAGGCATGGGGCGCCGGTTACGGCGGAGCGGCGGCGGACTCGCCGGGTTGGAGCGGTCGCGGACGGCCGCCCGCGAGTGGAGTTCCTGACCACGGGGCTTGCCGGGCGGCGGTTTGCCGTGCCCCGCCGCAAGGCTGCGCGCCAATCCTGGACGGCGAAGCTCCCTGCCGCGCCCGGGACGCTCGCCCTCGGGCGCGCTGCGGTGCGATGCGTGGCTCCGCGCGTCAGCGCGCGGGAACCTCGACCGAGAATTGCGAGTAGGACTCCACGCCGCCCTCGGGACGCGGCGGGGGAGCGTCGGTGAAGCTCACGACCAAGCGGATCGGGGCCGTCGCGTCCTGGAAGGCCGGGATGAACCACTCGCCTTCGAAGGTCAGCCCGGACTCGCCACGGGCGACGCGGAGCTCGGGGAACGTCTTGCCGAACGTGTTCCGCGGGTCCATGCCCGGGAAGTTCGGCATCGAACCCATCCCGCCCCACGACCACGCGACCTCCTGCCGAGCGACGTCGTAGCCCACGACCTGCGGTGGCCCGACGAACGGACTGTCCTCATCGCCGGGCGCCGGCCGTCCCGTCGCCACCTCGAAACGGATCCCGCCGACGCCGGGCCCCGCCGTCCCCCCGAAGACGACCCGCCGTCCGACGCGGTACGCGCGCAGGGTCCCGTCGCCCGCGCCCACGCCGACCTCGGCCGCGCGGTCCCACGGGTCGGCGTTCGGGCCCACCGTCGTCACGACCCCGTCGAGCACGACGTCGTCGGTCTTCGATCCGGTCGCCGCCGCGACGAAGCTCGCCAGCGTCTGCGGCACGAGGGGCAGGTGCGCGAGCATCCGTACGCCGTGCGCCCACCCGCGCTCCGCGCCCGCCGCGGACGGCGCCGGCTCGTCGTAGACGACCGAGCGGGCGCCGGGCCTCGCGTCGACGACCGGCCGCATGACCTCGAGCTCGCCCCGATGCGCGAGCAGCAGCATCGGGACCGAGACCGGCACCTTGCTCAGCGAGCCGACCGCGTCGAGACCGAGGTACTTCGCGCCCGGCGAGAGCCACGCGATCGCGGCGACCTCGTTCGGATAGCGCGCGGCCGCGTCCACCGCGACCGAGCCGCCGACGCTCGCGCCGACGACCGCGACGCGCCGCGCGTCGCACCCGCCCTCGCGGACGAGCCATCGGACGGCAGCGATCACGTCCGCGTGCATCGCGGCGAAGAGGGTGGGGTCCCGGGCGTCGACCCGCGGGCCGAGATCGACCTTGCCGGGCTTCGCGTTGCGGCCATGCCCCCGGAGGTCGAGCGCGAGCACGTGGACGCCGCGATCGCGCAGCGGGAGGCGCGTCGCGTCCCATGCCGTTCGCGTGCCCCGGTACCCGTGGACCAGCACCACGCCGGCACCGCCTGCCATCGGAGCGGGATGGAACGCCGCGCGCAGCGCCAGCCCGTCCGCCGTCGTGACGACGACTTCGCGGGGCGCGGGGGCCGCCGGCCCGGCGGCGAGGGGCGTCGCGGTCGCTGCGAACGCGATCGCGATCGACGCCCGCCACCGCCGAACGGCGACGCGCGGCCCGCGGCCGCGAGCGCTCGGGCGGCGGTCGAGCGGACGGTCCGGCGGCGTCACTTGGGGGCTCCCGACGGAGTGGGGACGGCCGTTGCGAGCCAGGTGCGGCATCGTTCGGCCACCTCCTGTTGCGCGCCGTGCTGGAACATCGACGGCTGGTCCTCCGGCGGGTCCCAGAACGGCTTTTTCGCCAGAGCCTCGAGGAGCACGCGCGCCACGTCGCCGACCCGCGCGACGACGACGCGCCGGAACGAGAGGTCGCGGACGAACAGCACCGCCCGCGTGAGCCGCGCGTCGGCGACGGCGTCGACCAGCGCGGGCGCGGCGTCGAGGCGGAGGGCGCGGAGCTGGCCCGCGGGCGACGAGGCGGGCCCGAGATCGAGCGTGACGCGACCGTCGCGCCCCATGGCGACGTCGCCCGGTTGGTCTCGCAGGCGACGGACGAGCTCGCGCGTGCGCTCGGCCGTGGGCAGGCGCGCGAGTTCGGCGTCCGCGACGGCCGGGTGCGCGGTGTCCTCTTCGACCATCGCCGGGAGCACGTCGAGCAGCGTGTCGGCGCGCGCGACGTGCGGGCTCGCCGGGAACGAGGCTCGCCACCCGCGCAGCCGGGCGAGGAGCTGCGCACGGGGGAGCTCCGTGGCGTCGATGTGGACGCGCCAGATCACCCCTTCGTCGAGCTGTCGCGCGACGACCTGCTCGAACGACGACGCGCCGGCGTCCGGAAGGGGCGGCAGCGCGCGGGCGGCCTCGAGCAGCGCGCGGGCCTCGCGGTCGAGGCCGTGCTCCGCCGCGTGTCGGGCGAGGGCCATGGACTGGGCTTCGTCGCCAAACCGGAGGCGGACGCCCGGGTAGAGCTCGTCCATCCCCTCGACGGCGCCGGGGTCGCTGCGCAGCGCGCGCAGGCGGCCGAGGGCGGCCGCGACGACGCGGCGCAGGTCGAGCGTGCGTACGCCGCCCTTCCAGCCGTCGGTGGGCGAACGGTCGATCCGGCGCGGCCACAAGTCGCCGTCGAGGACGGTGAGCCGCTCCGGGGACTCCGAGACGAGGAACCCGTCCACCGTCCAGACGTCGTCCGCGTCCGGCACGGTCGCCGACGCGCCGTCGCGCGTCCACTCGACGCGCACGTAGGGCTTCCCCGCGCACGAGGGGAGCCCGATCCCGTCGAACCACGCGAACAGCTTCCGATCGGCGTCGGTCAGCGGCGACGGCGGCCCCGCGGCGGTGGAGCGGAGCGCGGCGGCGAGCGCCGTGAACACGACCGCACCGACGAGCCGCCATCGCATCGTTGCCTCCCTCCGAGCCGGGCCGCACGACGTCGTGCGTCGCTCGCGGCCCGCGCCACGACCGCGCTCACGGTACAGCGCCCGAGGGAGAGGGGAAAGGGGGACCGCGGGGGCGAGGTCGCAGGTCCGCGCGAGGGCACGGGTGCGGGCTGCCCGCGGCGGCGGCGGGGCGTGTCGTGGCGCCTCGAGGGGGTGGACGGCGTGACCCGCATGAAGCGGCTCGTGCTGCCCTGACCGCTCAGGCCGACGTCGTCACCAGAAGCGCCACCAGGGCTTCTTGCGCGGCGGGGGCGGCAGCGGCGGGCGCGGGCCCTCGTGCGTGGGCTCGTCGTCGTCGGACGGCGGCCGGGCCTCGCGTGCGGGCGCGGGGGCCGCCGTCGCCGACGGCTTCGGCTTCGGCGTGTCGTCGAGGTCGAGCTCCTCGAGCTCGAAGTCGTCGTCGTCGTCGTGCGGCGCCGCGGGTTCGACGTCGCCGACGGTGCGCTGCACGCGCACGATCACGTGCGCCGTCGCGCGGTCCCACGCGTCGTCCCAGGCGGAGCCGCGGTGGAGCAGGACGATCGGCTGCACCTCGTCCACCCACTCGACGAGGCCCTCGCCGATCCACGCGGCGAGGCTCGCGCGCGGCACGACGAGGGGCGGCTCGGCGCTGCCGGGCTCGGCGAGCATCACGTGGGGGCTCGCGGGCAGGAAGAGGCGGCGGCCCGGGACGATGGTGGCCGCGGTGAACGGGCGGCCGTCGGGGCTCACGAACTCGAGGACGTTCGCGACGGCGCAGTCCTCGTGCTCGATCCACTGCACGCGGCCGACGAACGTCGCGAGGCGCAGGCCGCGCTCCTCGGGCGGACCGTCGGCCTTGAGGCGCTCGAGGGCCGCGGGCCCGAGCACGACGGGCCGCACCGCGCCCTCGAGGGTGACGGGCTCGGCCTCCGCGGCGGCGGCGGTCGCGTCGAACTCGGCGGCGAGCAGGGCGACGAGGGCCTTGCCGTTGTAGCGGGCCACCAGTTCGATCGGGTCGTACGGGGCCTCGCGCTCCGGGCGGCGGATCGGCGCGTCGAGGAGGCCCGCGAACGCGCGCACGAACCGCAGGCCGAGGTCCCAGTCCATGGGGGCCGCGGAGGTCGGGATCCGCACGACCATCGCGTCCGCGGTGCGCTCGACCTCGATGCCGCGGGCCGACGTGCCGTCCTCGTGGACGTGGCGCAGGCCGACGGGCCAGTCGGCCTCGGGCGCGCCCTCGGCGACGACGAGGCCCTCGGCCCCGACCTCGGCGGCGACCGCCGCGTACGACGGCGCGAGACGGGTGGGGACGACGAACGTGTGGGGCATGGGCAGGGGCGGGGGGCGGGTCAGGCGAGGGCGGAGGGACAGGAGGTGCGCACCGGGCATTCTCCACACCTCGGCTTCCGCGCCGCACAGATCCTCCGACCGTGGTGGATCAGGACGTGGGAGAGGTCGATCCAGGCCTCGCGGGGGAAGAGCGCCATGAGGTCGCGCTCGACGTGGACGGGGGTCTTGCCCTTGGACCAGCCGAGGCGGTGCGCGAGGCGGAAGACGTGGGTGTCCACGACGACGCCGTCGGCCTGCCCGAACGCGGTCCCGCGCACGACGTTGGCCGTCTTGCGGGCGACGCCGGGCAGCGTGAGGAGGTCGTCCATGCCCGACGGCACCTCGCCGTGGAACACGTCGGTGATGCGCTGCGCGGCGGCCTTCAGGTTCTTCGCCTTGTTGCGGAAGAAGCCCGTGGTGCGCACGAGGGCCTCGATCGTCTCGATCGGCGCGGCGGCCATGGCCGCGGGCGTCGGGAGCGCCGCGAACAGGGCCGGCGTGACCTTGTTGACGCGCGCGTCCGTGCACTGCGCCGAGAGCACGGTGGCCGCGAGCAGCTGGAACGGCGTGGCGTGGTCGAGCGCGCAGCGCGCGTCGGGGTAGGCGGCGCGGAGCGCGTCCCACGTCCGCGTGGCGTTGCCGAGCGCCTTCGCGTCGGGCCGGCGGCGCGGCGCGCGGCGCGTCGCCTTCCGGCGCGGGCGCGCCGCCGTCGGGCGCGGGAGCGCGTCGGGCCGGGCCTCGCGGTCCTTCGACGGGACCGCGTCCCGGGACGGGTCGGGGGGCGGCGTCGCGGCGGTCATGCGCCGTCCTCGGTCGCGGGCCGGGTCGGCCACGGGGCGGGGGGCGGCAGGCCGCGGCGGCGGGCGCACCAGGCACGGAACGCATCGACGTCGAGCGCGGTGAGCACGTCGCCGCGGCGCAGGCGCGCGCGGCGCGCGGTGCCGACGCCGTAGACGACGTCCTCGAGGCCGCGGACGTCGTGCGCGTCGGGGTCGATCGCGACCTTCACGCCGCGCGCGGCGGCGGCGACGAGGCCGGGCTCGTCGAGGTCGAGGCGGTGGGGGTTGGCGTTGCACTCGACGGCGGTGCCCGCCTCGGCGCAGGCGTCGAGCACGCGCTCGAGGTCGAAGGCGTAGCCCTCGCGGCCGAGGAGGAGGCGGCCCGTCGGGTGGCCGAGCACGTGGATCATGGGGTGGCGCACGGCGCGCAGGAGGCGTTCCGTCATGACGGCGGGGGCCTGCTTCATGGCGGAGTGGACGCTGCCGACGACGACGTCGAAGCCCGCGAGGAGGTCGGCGGGGAGGTCGAGGTCGCCGTCGGGGAGGATGTCGGTCTCGATGCCCTTGAGCACCGGGATCGCGACCTCGCCGGACGCGTTCAGCGCGTCGATCTCCTCCCACTGCGCGCGGACGCGGGCCGGGTCGAGGCCGTGCGCGTACGACGCGGCCATCGAGTGGTCGCAGACGGCGAACCACGCGAACCCGAGCTGGGCCGCGCGCTCCGCCATCTCGCGGACCGAGAACGCGCCGTCGCTCCACGTCGTGTGGGCGTGCAGCACGCCGCGCACGTCGCGCGCGACGAGGAGGTCGGCGGGCGGCGGGGCGGGGTCGGCCTCGTCGCGCAGCTCGGGCGGGACCGGCGGGAGCCCGGCGGCGGCGTAGACGTCGTCCTCGTCCTCGAGGCGCACGACGTAGGGGCCCTCGAGCAGGCCGCGCTCGGTGAGCGTGCGGCCGTGCGCGGCCACGGCCTCGGCCACGCGCGCGACGTGGGCCGGCGAGCCCGTGCGCACGAAGAGCGCGGCGAAGAACGCCTCCTCCGGCACGACCGTCAGCGCCACCGGCGTGCCGTCCTCGAGCACCACCGACGCCGAGCCCGGCCCCTGCGCGACGACCTTCGCGACGAACGTCATCCCGACGAACGTCGCGAGGAGCGCCGCGGGGTCGTGCGCGGTCGCGACGAGGTCGACCCCTTCGACCGTCGCCACCATGCGCCGCACCGCGCCGGCGACGGCGAGGCGCAGGGCGGCGGGCTCGCGCTGCAGCCGGCCGAGGCAGCGCTCGGCGGCGGCGCGCGCCTGCGAGACGAGGCGCCGGCCGCGCGCGCGCTTCAGGAAGCCGATCCCCTTCAGCACGTTCGCCTGCGTCTTCTCGCCGAAGCCCTTGAGGTCGCGCAGGCGGTTCTCGAGGCACGCGTACTCGAGCTCCGCGAGGCTCGTCACGCCGAGCTGCTGCCAGATCTCGCGGACGCGCTTCGGGCCGAGGCCCTCGACCTCGAGCACCTCGCCGAGCCCGGGCGGCACCGCCGCGCGGAGCTCCTCGAGCAGCCCGAGCCGCCCCGTCTCGACGATCTCCCGCACGCGGGCCGCCGTGCCCTCGCCGATGCCCTTGACGTCGGTCAGCGTGCCGTCGGCGAGCATCGCCGCCGCGGGGCGCGGGAGCCCCTCGAGGATCCGCGCCACGGACGCGTACGACCGCACCCGGTGGGGGTTGTCCCCGGTCAGCTCGAGGAGCTCGGACGCCTCCGCGAAGAGGGCCGCGAGCGTCTCGTTGTCGGGCGGCGTCGGGACCATCGGCGGGATCGTACTCGCGCCCTCCCGGGGCGCCTCCCGGAACGCCCGCCCCCCCGTCGGCCCCCCCCCTCGCCCCGGGTACATTCCGCCCATGCGGCTCCGCCCCGACATCGTCATCTTCGCCGTCCTCCTCCTGGGCGCCGGCTACGCCGTCTACACCCAGCTCGAGCCCCGCGCCGAGGCCTCGCCGGTCCCGCGGATCGGCGCGCAGCTCGCCGACTTCACGCTGAAGGACATCGGCCACCGCGACCGCTCGCTCACCGAGCTGTCGGCCGGCAAGAAGGCCACCGTCCTCTACTTCTGGAGCGTCGAGTGCCCCTGCGTGGACGCGCTCGAGTCGCGCCTCCGGAAGACGATCGACAAGTACGCGCCGCTCGGCGTCGAGTTCATCGCGGTGGACAGCCACCCCGACGACACGCGCGACCAGGTGTTCGAGAAGATGGGCCGCATCCGCGCGACCGAGTACCGGATGCTGCTCGACCCGAAGCAGGACGTCATCAAGCGCGCCGGCGCGCGCACCGCGACGGAGCTCGTCGTCCTCGACCCCGAGCGCCGCATCCGCTACCGCGGCTCGTTCGACGACGACTTCATCAAGCCGAAGCAGGAGTACCTCGGCCCCGCGCTCGACGCGATCCTGCAGGGCCGCGACCCGGTCCCGGCCGAGACGAAGCCGTACGGCTGCCCGTTCCCCGGCTTCGAAGGGCTCTGCGCGTTCGACTGACGGCGGGGACCGCACGGCCGCGGGCCCCGGCCGCCGCCGTCGTCGGGGGGGCGCTGGGGTCGGGAACCGGGGTCGGGAACCGGGGTCGCGAATCGGGGTTCGGGACCGGCGTCGGGAGCGGTCGGGGGCGCGGGACCGCGAGGCCCGGTGGCCGTCCGGGGTCTCTTCGCGCCCGGATGCGTCGTTCCCCGCTCGCCGCCGCCGTGCTCGTGGCCGCCCTCGCCGGCGTCGGCCTCGGCGTGCGGGGCGCCCGCGCGGGCGGCGACACCGCGACGAGCGCCGCCGACGCCACGGAGTCCGGGCGGCGCATCGAGCGCGCGCTCGACCTCGTGCTCGACGCGACCCCCCGCGTCCCCTCCGGCCCGCGCACGCTCGCGCTCGTCGTCGACCCGTCGGCCACGCTCGCTTCCGCGGGGTTCGCCGAGCGCCTCGACGCCGCGCTCGCGCGGCAGGCGAAGGCGCTCGCCGCCACCGAGCTGCTCGTCGTGCGCGCGGGGGCCAAGGACCCCGTGGTGCTCCCGGCGACCGCCGACCACGCCGCCGTGTCGGCCGCGGTGCGCGACGCGCTGAAGCTGGCGCGCAACGAGACGCGCAACGTCTACGCCGACGTGCGGACGGCCGTGCAGGCCATGGCCGGGCGCGCGGGCGCGCGCGAGCTGCTGCTCGTCACGCTCGAGAACGGCGACGCCGAGGACGACCTCGAGGGCACGGTCAAGACCCTCGAGCGGGGCCACGTGCGGTGCTTCGTGCTCGCGGGCGAGGCCTTCCTTTCCGACTCGTACTGGCTCTCGCACCCGAGGACGGGCGCGCCGAAGGGGACGACGCTCACGGGCGGCGACGCCGCGTTCGCCGAGGTCCCCTGGGGCTGGGTGTTCCAGCGCGGGCAGTCGCACGAGGAGTCGTCGAGCGGGTACGCGCCGTACGGCCTCACGCGGCTCGCCGCCGCGACGGAGGGCCGCGTGTTCCTGCACGCCGGGCCCGGCGGCGGCCACAAGTGCTCGGCGTACGGCGTGTGCCGCTTCTGCACCGGGACCGGCGACCACGCGCCCGCGGGCGAGGCGTTCCTGCCCGCGCGATTGAAGCCCCTCGCGCCGTCCGCCGCCGCGCGCGACGACGTCGTGGCCGCCGCGGGCCGCGACCCGGCGTACCGCCTCGTGCTCGCGACGTGGCGCAAGGCCGCCGACGCGGGCCTCGTCCGCAGCCGGCCGTCGATCGAGAACGCCGGCGGGGCCTGGCGCCTCGCGCGCGCGACCTCGGCGCCGGCGATGGCCCCGATGTCGGGCCTCGCGTTCGCCGCGGGCGCGGCGCGCGCCGGCAAGGCGCTCGAGGCGCTGGAGCGGATCCGCGCCGAGCACGAGGCCGAGCTCGAGAAGCTCCCCGACGGGTGCGAACCGCGCTGGCGCGCGGTCGCGGAGCACGTCCGCGTGATGCTCCACGTCACGCGCGTCAACCTCGTGGAGTTCGTCGGCTGGTGCCAGGACGCCGGGCCGAGCATGGCCGAGAAGAAGGAGCGCGTCGTCGAGCCGCCCGAGGTGCCGTGGCGGTACGGGCCCGACACGACGTTCATCGGGATGTCGTGGACCGACCTCCCGCTTTGCCACGGCGCCGGCCCGGTCCGCGAGCTCTACCTGCCCGGCGGGCCCGCGCTCGACCGCGCGCTCTCCGACCTCGACGGCGTGTGGAAGGCCCACGTCGCGCGGTACGGCGGGACGCCGTTCGCGGTCGCGGCGCGGCGCGCGTCGGTCGCGCAGTTCCTGCTGACGGTCCGCGGCACCGTGACCCCGCCGCCGCGCCCGAAGGACGGCTCGACGACCGAGCCGCCGCCCACCACGGACCGGCCGTCGCGCGACGGGGCGGAGGGACGTCGTCGGGCCCGACGACGTCGGGCGGATGAGCCGCCGCGCCGCCCTCGCCCTGGTCGTCGCGGTCGCGTGCGCGCGGGCCCTGCCGGCGCGCGCCGCCGACGCCGACCCGGCCGCCCTCGTCGAGGCGCTCGGGAGCGACGACGCGCAGGCCCGCTACGACGCGTACCGGGCCCTGATCGCGTCGCACCCGCCCGAGGCGCTGCCGCTGCTCGCCAAACGCGTGCCCACGCTGCCCGTGGCGGCGCAGACGTTCGGGACCTCGATCGTGCAGGGCTACCCCGCGGACCGCACGAAGCCCGTCTACGAGAAGTGGGCCGCCTCGGACGCGCCGTACGTGCGCCTCTTCGCGGGCGCCAACCTCGCGCGGCAGGGCGACGCGAAGGGCGCGGCCGCCGTCGTGGCGGCGCTCAGGGCGGAGGGGACCGACCCGACCGCGTTGTCGATGGGGCTCTCGCAGCTGACGGGCCTGCGCGACGCGGCAATCACCGCCGCCGTGCGCGCGCTCGTGCGTCCCGGCGCGCCGTCGGCCGTGCTCGGGCCCGCGCTCTACCATCTGCAGTTCGTGGACGACCGCGAGGCCCCGCGCGTCGTGGGGCCCCTCCTGTCGTCCCCCGAGGTCGGCACGCGCGCGCTCGCCGCGGCGTTCCTCTGGCGCACGGGCGACGAGGCGCGCGCGGCCGAGCTCGCGGCGGCGCTCGCGTCGCCCGAGCTCACGTACGACGTGTTCGTGCGGATGAACCCGCTCCTCTCGAACGGGCCGCGCCTCCCCGAGGCGGTCCTCGACGCGCTCGTCGGGATCGTGGAGGGCAGGCGCGAGGGGTGGTACCTGCCCCTCGTCGTCGCGCACCTCGGCACGTCGGCCTACGGCAAGGCGGTGCCGGTGCTCCGCGCGCTGCTCGACGACGCCGGGCCCGGCGTCGCCGCCGCGGCGTTCGAGGCCCTCGCGAAGGTCCCCGGCGGGCTGCGGCCCGAGGACGTCCGCGCGCTCCTGACCGGCGCCGACGAGGCCCGGCGCGTCGCGGCGGCCGAGGTCCTGCGCCGCGAGGACGACCCCGCGGGCCTCGAGGCGGTCGTGGACGTCCTCAAGACGGGCAAGACCGCCCGCGCCGAGGCCGCCCGCGTGCTCGGCACGTTCCGCCGGCGCGCGGCCGTCGACCCGCTCATCGACGCCCTGCTCGACCCCGACACCTCGGTCCGCGCGGCGGCCCAGAACGCGCTCTCGATGACGTTCCAGGCCCTGTTCGTCTACCGCCGGCTCGACCTCGCGGCGACGGGGTACCGCTCGACCGCGACGCCCGACGCCAACCGCGCCGCCGTGGAGAAGGTGCGGGCCTGGTGGCGCGCGGCGAAGGACGGCGACTGGTAGCGCGGCGCGCCCGGACCGCGGAGGTCCTCGTCCGGCCGCGGGCGGCGCCGGGCCCGGCGGCCGGCTCGGCCGCGGGGCGGGGCCCAATCGGCGCACGGGCCTCGGGTCCCCTGGGGTAGGCTCGCACCCCCCTGCGGGCCGGGCGGGCCGCGCCCCGGGGGGCGGCGGAGGGTCCTCGTGCGGATCTCGTGCATCGGCGGCGGGCCGGCCTCGCTCTACTTCGCGATCCTGATGCGGAAGGCGTTCCCGGAGACCCGGATCTCCGTGGTCGAGCGCAACCGCCCCGACGACACCTTCGGCTGGGGGGTCGTCTTCTCGGACGAGACGCTCTCGGGCTTCGAGCGCGCGGACCCCGAGACGTACCGCGAGATCCGCAAGGCGTTCGCGTACTGGGGCGACATCGACACGTGGGTCGGCGGCACCATGGTGCGCAGCACCGGCCACGGCTTCTGCGGCCTGTCGCGCAAGCGGCTCCTCCAGATCTTCCACGACCGCTGCCGCGACCTCGGCGTCACGCTGCGGTTCCAGGAGGAGGTCACGGACCTCGCGCCGCACCTGTCGGCCGACCTCGTCGTGGCGGCCGACGGCGTGCACAGCGCGATCCGCGCCGCGCGCGTCGACCGCTTCCGCCCGACGATCGTCTCGGGCCGCTGCCGCTTCGCGTGGCTCGGGACGACGAAGCCGCTGTCGGCCTTCACGTTCGTCTTCAAGGCCAACGAGCACGGCCTGTTCGCCGTCCACGCGTACCCGTTCGAGCCCAACCTCTCGACGTGGATCGTCGAGTGCCGCGAGGAGACGTGGAAGCGCGCGGGCCTCGACCGCGCCACCGAGGCGGAGACCGTCGCGTACGTGGGCAAGCTGTTCGCGGAGCACCTCGACGGCCACCGCCTGCTCACGAACCGGTCCGTCTGGCGCGTGTTCCCCGAGATCCGCTGCGAGCGGTGGTCGGACGGCAACGTCGTGCTGCTCGGCGACGCGGTCCACACGGCGCACTTCTCCATCGGCTCGGGCACGAAGCTCGCGATGGAGGACGCGATCGCGCTGGCCGACGCGTTCGCGGCCCACGGCACCGCGGACGTCCCGAAGGTGCTCGCCGCCTACGAGGCCGCGCGCCGCCCGGACGTCGAGCGGCTCCAGAGCGTGGCCAAGACCAGCCAGACGTGGTTCGAGGAGGTCGAGCGCTGGGCGCGGCAGGACCCCGTCCAGTTCACCTTCAACCTGATGACGCGCAGCAAGCGCATCACCTACGACAACCTCGCGAAGCGCGACCCCGCGCTCGTCGCCCGCGCCAACGCCACGTTCTGGGCCGGGACCGAGGCGCCGCCCGCGGTGGCCTCGTCGACGCCGCCGATGTTCGCGCCGCTCACGCTGCGCGGCGTGACGCTGCCGAACCGCGTCGTCGTGTCGCCGATGTGCCAGTACATGGCGGCGGACGGCGTGCCGGGCGACTGGCACCTCGTGCACCTCGGCGGCCTCGCGGTCGGCGGCGCGGGCCTCGTCCTCGCCGAGATGACCGACGTCTCGCCCGAGGGCCGCATCACGAAGGGCTGCGCGGGGATGTGGGACGAGGCGCACACGGAGGCGTGGGCGCGCATCGTCGCGTTCGCGCACGCGCACGGCGCCGGGAAGATCGGCGTGCAGCTGGCCCACGCGGGCCGCAAGGGCGCCTGCGCCCTGCCGTGGGAGGGCGACCGCCCGCTGCCGCCGGCCGAGCGGTGGCCGCTCCTCGCGCCGTCGGCCGTCCCGTTCCTGCCCGACGGGCCCGTGCCGAAGGCCATGGACCGCGCCGACATGGACCGCGTGGTGACGCAGTTCGCCGCGGCGGCGGACCGCGCGCAGCGCGCGGGCTTCGACGTCGTCGAGCTCCACATGGCCCACGGCTACCTGCTGTCGTCGTTCCTGTCGCCGCTGTCGAACCGGCGCACCGACGACTGGGGCGGGTCGCTCGAGAACCGGCTGCGGTTCCCCCTCGAGGTGCTGACGGCGGTCCGCGCGGTCTGGCCCGCCGACAAGCCGCTGTTCGTCCGCATCTCCGCCTCGGACTGGATGCCCGACGGCTCCGGGACCACCGAGGAGGAGGCCGTCGAGATCGCGCGGGCGCTCGCGGCCCACGGGTGCGACGTGGTGGACGTCTCGTCGGGCGGCAACGCGCTCGAGAGCCGGCCGCGGTACGGCCGCATGTACCAGGTGCCGTTCGCGGACCGCATCCGCCACGCGACCGGCGTGCGCGTGATGACCGTCGGCGGCGTCCAGGGCGCCGACCACGTCAACACGATCCTCGCGGCGGGCCGCGCCGACCTCTGCGCCATGGCCCGGCCGCACCTGCTCGACCCGCACCTCACGATGCGGGCCGCGACGACCTACGGCGTGGGGAACCTGCCGTGGCCGCCGCCCTATCTCGCGGTGCGCCCGTCCGGCGCCCCGCGCGCCGCCGAGTGACCGCGCGGGGCGCCATCGACGCGCCCCCCGCGCGCGGGCCCCTCCGACGCGCGCCCCACGGACGAAGCGGCCCGGCCGGTCTCGCGACCGGCCGGGCCTCGCGTACCTGCGCGGCAGCCGCGGGTCACATCTCGTACGTGACGCCGAGGATGAGCAGCGTGTCGAGCGAGTCGCGGTCGTCCGGCGGGTCGATGACGTAGTCGAAGCGGGCGCCGGCGACGATGCTCAGGCCCTTGCAGACGGGCCACGTGTAGGCCAGCGCGAGGCGCGTGAGCGACAGGTCGAAGTCGCCGAAGTTCGGCGTGAAGTCGAGGTCGGCGGTGAACTTCCGCTTGTCCTCCCACGACTTCCAGTAGTGGACGCCGACGTAGCCCGACGGGTCCGTCGTCTCCTCGAGGCCGAGGCGCTTCTCGATCGTCATGCCGCCGCCGAGCTCGGCCTTCAGCTCCTGGTCGGGGGCGCGCCACAGCACGCGGCCGAGGCCGGCCGTCGGCGTCCAGCGGTAGTCGAGGCCCGCGGGCTCGTCCTTGTCGTAGGTCAGCTGCGCGAACGCGTACGTCCACTGGTCGAGGTCGCGCTCGACGCGGAGGATGCCCGCGTAGCGCTCGGCCGTCGTGTCGCCCTCGTTCTCCTGGTAGACGAACGCGCCGCCCACCTTGAACGTCCACGGCTTCGCGATGCGCGTGACGAGCACGTCGCCGACGAGGCTGAACGTGTCGGTGTTGCCCGAGGTGCTGCTGAGCGCGAGGCCGACCTTGAGCTTCCACGCGCGCTCGCACGGCACCATGACGTCGGGGTCGCACTTCTCGATGCACGGCCCGCAGTCGGCGCCGCCGGCGAGGTGGGCCGAGGCCCGGCCCGCGTCGGGCTTCTCGCCCGGCAGGAACGGCGCGGACTCGGGGGCCGCGAAGGCGGAACCGGCGAGCGCGCCGGCGACGACGAACGAGGTGAGGGCGGCCACGAAGGCCGCGCGGACGGGCGACATGGGGGGGCTCCGGGGGGGGACGAAGGCGGGGATCCTACGGCATACGCCCCCGCCTTCATGGAATCTTCATCCTCCCGGCGACGGTTCTCGGGACGCTCGGGGGGACCGGGACGCGAGGCCCGGCGGCCGGCGCGGGGCCGTGACACGCGCCGCGCGGCGCCGCCTAGGATTCCGGTCCCCCCCGAGGAGCGTGTCATGGCGAAGGCGAAGACGACGGTGAAGGCGAAGGGCAAGACGGCGGCGAAGCCCGCGGCCAAGGGCAAGGCGTCGGGTCGGCCCGCCGCGAAGGCGGCCCCGAAGGCGAAGGCGCCCGCGAAGCCCGCGGCGAAGCCCGCCGCGCCGGCGGCGCCGCCCCCGGCGTGGGCGTGGCACGAGGTCATGACGAACGACGTGGCCGGCGCGAAGGCCTTCTACACGGGGCTGTTCGGGTGGTCGGCGCAGGACCTCCAGATGCCGACGGGGGCCTACACGTTGTTCATGAAGGGCTCGGAGCAGGTCGCCGGTTGCATGGCGATCCCGTCGGCGAACGGGCAGCCCGCCTGCCCGCCCAACTGGCTGTCCTACCTCCGCGTCGACGACGTGGACGCGACGGTCACGCGGGCGCGCGCGCTCGGCGCCCGCGTCGACGTCGCCGGCATGGACATCCCCGGCATCGGGCGGTTCGCGGTGCTCGGGGACCCGGCCGGCGCGACGTTCGCCGTGTTCCAGGGCGCCTGACGGCGCGCGACGGCGAACGGGCCTCGCGGTCCCGGGACCTCGAGCGGGCCGACGCCCGGTGGTCCCGGGGCCACCGGGGGGCTCCACGGCGACCCGCGGGTCGGCCGATAGGGCTCCCCGTGACCTCTCGCGTCGAGCCCCCGGCCGCGCCCTCTGCCTGGACGACCCGCGCGCGGGCCGTCTACGACCGCGTCCGCCGGCTCGACGGCGGCGAGCGCCGCGCGGCGCTCGACCGCGAGTGCGGCGAGGACTGGACGCTGCACGCCGAGGTCGCCGCGCTGCTCGCGCACGAGGCGCACCCGTCGCTCGGCCACGCGAAGCCCTCGGCGGCGCTGGTCGGCAACGGCGTGCCGACCGAGCTCGCGCCCGACGCGATCGCGGGGTTCCGCATCCGCCGGCTGATCGGCGTCGGCGGCGCGGGCGCGGTGTACGAGGCCGAGCAGGTGAGCCCGCGGCGCACGGTGGCGCTGAAGGTGTTCCGGTCGCCCGCGGGCGACGAGCGGCTGCGGCAGCGCATCGCGCACGAGGCGGAGGTGCTCGCGCGGCTGCAGCACCCGTCCGTGGCGCAGGTCCACGCGGTGCACGCGGGGTCGGCGGTGCACGGCGACGTGCCGTGGATCGCGATGGAGCTGGTGCAGGGTACGCCCATCGACGCGTGGTGCCGCGCGCGCGGCTCGACGCTGCGGGAGCGGGCGGCGCTGCTCGCGACGGTGGCGGACGCGGTCGGTCACGCGCACGCGTGCGGCGTCGTGCACCGCGACCTGAAGCCGTCGAACGTGCTCGTCACCGACGCCGGCCTGCCGAAGGTCGTGGACTTCGGCGTGGCGCGGACGCTCGGCGAGGCCCCGGCCGTCGGCACGCTCCACACGCGCGACGGCGACCTCGTGGGCACGCTCGCCTACATGAGCGTCGAGCAGGTCGAGGGCGTCGCGGGGCACGTCGACACGCGCACCGACGTCCACGCGCTCGGGACGCTCGGCTTCGAGCTGCTGGCCGGGCGGCTGCCGCGCGACCCGCAGTGGAAGTCGCTGCCCGAGTGGGCCGAGGCCCTGCGCGCGCCGGCCCCGGCGCTGCGCGACGTCGTCGAGGGCGTGCCCGCCGACCTGTCGATGGTGATCGCGAAGGCGCTCGAGCCGGACCGCGACCGGCGGTACGCGACCGCGCAGGCGTTCGCGGACGACCTGCGCCGCTTCCTCGCGTCGCAGCCCGTCGTCGCGCGCGCGCCCACGAAGGCCTACCTGCTGCGCTCGTTCGTGCGCCGCCACCGGGCGCTCGTCGGCGGCGTGCTCGCGACGATGGTCGCGCTCCTCGGCGGCCTCGTCGTGTCGGTGCGGTTCGCCCTCGAGTCCGACGCGCAGCGGCGCCGGGCCGACCGCGAGGCCGTGGACGTGCGCCGCGAGGCGTACCGGGCGCAGGTCGGGGCCGCGTCCCACGGCCTGGCGGCCGGCGACGTGTTCGGCACGCGCGCCGCGCTCGACCGCGCGCCGCCCGCGCTCCGCGGCTGGGAGTGGCGCCACCTCGACGCCAACATCGACCGCGCCGCGCGCGTGGTGCGGTTCGCGCAGCCGCTCGTCCGCTGGCGGGCCGTCGCGCGCCGCACGCCGCGCGTGGCCGGCGGGACCGCCGACGGCGGCGCGGTCGTGCTCGACGCCGACTCGGGGGCGGTGGTCGTCCGCGTGGACGGCGCGTCGGCCGTCGAGCGCGGCGTCTTCCTCGCCGACGGGCGGCACCTCGTCGTGGCGCGCAACGACGGCTCGCTCGAGCGCGTGGACGTCGTCACCGGCGGCTCGGAGCCCCTCGTGGCGGCGGGCAAGTACGCCGGCGAGTGCGACGCGCTCGACGTCTCGCGCGGCGGGCGCTACCTCGTCGAGAGCCGGCGCATGTCGGACCCGCGCGTCCGCATCCTGGACCTCGAGACGAAGGAGACCGCGTTCCTCCGCGGCCCCGACGACTGGACGTGGATGGGCATCGCCGTGGACGACGCCGGCCGCCGTGTGATCGGCGCCGCCGCGCACGGCGCGATCCTGCTCGTGCAGCCCGGGGCGGACGGCCCGGCGGCGCGCGTGGTCGCCGAGCACGACCACGTGCCGCTCGGCCTCGAGCTCGACCCCGAGGGCCGCCGGGTCGTGTCGTGGGGCGAGGACCGGCGCGCGATCGTCGCGGACCTCGTCGCGGGCACGCGCCAGGAGCTGTTCCTCCACCAGCAGGGCGTCAGCTCCGCCGCGTGGAGCCCCGACGGCAAGCAGGTCGCGACGTGGTCCGCCGAGCGCATCCTGCGGCAGTTCGACGCCGCCGACGGCCGGCTCGTCCGCGCGATCCAGGCGCCGGAGGTCGAGGAGTACGCCCGCGTCCGCGTGCGCGAGAGCGGCGACGTCGAGGTGGTGGACGCGCACGGGCTCCACGCCTGGCCCGCCGAGGCCGACACGGCCCTCGACGTCCTCCGCGGGCACCGCACGCTCGCCGAGGGCAATCGCCACCCGTACCTCTACGACGTCGCGTTCTCGCCGGACGGCCGCCGGCTCGCGACCGCCGGGTGGGACGGCACCGTGCGGATCTGGAGCGTGGCGACGTGCCGGACGCTCGCCGTGCTCGAGGGCCCGGGCGCGGTGAAGGCGGTCGCGTGGGCGCCGGACGGCCGGTCCCTCGTCGCGCTCGGCCGGCCGCACCACCTGGCGCGCTACGACGCCGACACCGGCCGCCGGCTCGCGTTGGTCGAGGACGGCTGCACGCGTATGGAGGGCGGGCTCGCGTTCACCCCCGACGGGTCGATGCTGCTGACCCCGGACGAGGGGCGCGGCGGGGTCTGCGTGCGCGACCCCGTGACGCTCGAGAAGCGGCCGGGGGGCGTCGGGAAGGGCCGCGTCGCGTACAGCCTGGCGGTGCGCGGCGACCGGTTCCTCGCCGGGTTCGGCGACGGCGGGTGGGACCTGCGCCGGATCCTCGAGCAGGTGCCCGTCGCGACGTTCGAGCCGCACCGGCGGGCGCTCGGCGCCGTCGCCATCTCGGCCGACGGCTCCCTCGTCGCCGGCGCGAGCGACGACGGCCTCGCGCGGATCGCGGAGGCCGACAGCGGCCTCACGCGCGCGACGCTCCGCGGCCACGTCGGCCGCGTGTACGCGGTGGCGTTCTCCCCCGACGGCTCCCGCGTCGCGACCGGCGGCGACGACGGGACCATCCGCGTGCACGACTCGGCCACCGGCGACGAGCTGCTCGTCCTGCGCGGCCACAAGGCGTACGTGTTCGCGCTCGCGTTCTCGCCCGACGGCTCGACCATCGCGTCGGCGAGCGGCGACAACACCGCCCGCCTGTGGTGCACGGTGCCGCTGCGCGCGCGCGTGGCCCGGGCCGACGCGGCGCGCGCCCTCGAGGCCTCCGTCGAGGCGCTCGTCGACGACGTCATCCACGCCGAGGCCACGCCCGAGGCCGCCGTCGCCGCGCTCCGCGCCCGCCCCGACCTCGACGTGCCGCACCGCGCCGCCGCCCTCGACGTCGCGCTGCGGCGGCTCTCGCCCGTCGTCGGCGCCCCGCGCGCGAACTGACGCGCCCGGCCCCCCGCGGGGCTCGCGGTGGGGGCGACCGGCAGGGTAGCCTCGCGGGGTGCCCGCGCCCGACGCCCCCTCCGACGACGTCCCGTCGCGCTTCCACGTCGACTTCCAGGGGCGGACCCTCCTCGGCACCTACCGCGTGGACCGCCGCCTCGCGGAGGGCGGCATGGGCGCGGTCTACCTCGCGCACGACCAGAACCTCGGGCGCCGCGTCGTCGTCAAGGTGCCGCACGTCCGGTTCCTCGCCGAGCCCGGCTTCCGCGCGCGGTTCCGCCGCGAGATCACCGAGCTCGTCCGCCTCGAGCACCCGAGCATCGTGCGCATCCTCGCGCAGGGCGAGGAGGACGAGGTCCCGTTCTTCGTCCTGCAGTACCTCGGCGGCGGCTCGCTGGAGGACCGCATCGCGCGCGGCCCGACCCCGCCCGAGCAGGTGCTGCCGTGGCTGCAGCGCGTGGCGGAGACGCTCGACTACGTGCACGGCCAGGGCGTCGTGCACCGCGACGTGAAGCCCGGCAACATCCTCTTCGACGAGCAGGGCCACGTCTTCCTCTCGGACTTCGGCGTCGTGAAGGCGCTCGAGCCCGACGCCGACGGCCCCGAGCTGACCGAGGCCGGCACCGGCGTCGGCTCGCCCGTCTACATGGCGCCGGAGCAGGCCCTCGGCCAGCCCACGGGGCCCTCGGCCGACCAGTACGCGCTCGCGTCGACGGTCTACGAGGCGCTGGTCGGCGAGCCGCCGTTCGGGCGCGGGTCGGCGGTCGAGGTGGTGGTACGCAAGGCCCGGGGCGCCGCGCCGTCCGCCCGCGAGAAGTGCCCGTCGCTGCCCGAGGCGTGCGCCGCGGCGATCGCGCGGGCGCTCTCCACCGACCCCGCGCAGCGGTTCCCGTGGTGCGCGGCGTTCGTCGAGGCCTTCCGCGCGGGCCTCGCGTCGGCGCCGACGCAGGCGTTCGTCCCGGTGCCGCGGCGCTCGACGGCGTTCGTCGGGCTCTTCGCGGCGGTCGGCCTCGTCGTCGCGGCGGGCCTCGCGTACCTGGGCCTCCGACCGCGCGCCGCGGACCCGGCGGCGTCGGGTGCCGCGGCCGTCGACGAGACGCCGGGCGTCCTCGTGCGGCTCGCGAAGCCCGGGGCCGAGCCGCGCGCGCGGCTGCGGGTCGCGCCGCCCGTGGGCTCGACGTCCGCGCTCGCGCTGGGGCTGATGCAGTCGATGACGCGGTCCGTCGAGGGGCTGCCCGACGCCACGACGACGAGCCGCGTCACGCAGGACGTGGACGCCACCGTCGCGGGGGTCTCGGCCGAGGGCGCGACGCTCGACTGGCGCCTCGCGGTCCCGGCGTTCGAGGCCACGGCCGACGCCGACGTCGAACGCGTGCACCGCGCGATCGCCGCGCTCGGGCGGGGGCTCGGGACCTCGGTGCTGACGCCCCGCGGCGTCGCGACGCGCCTCGCGCTCCGCTACGACGGCGCCGCGGACGTCCCCCCCGAGGCGCGGGGCGGGCTCGACGAGATGGTGCGCCTCCTCGCGCTGGCGTTGCCCGCCGAGCCGGTGGGCCCCGGCGCCGAGTGGGACGCGACGGCGCTCCTCGAGGTCGGCGGCGTCCGCTACCAGGAGACGTTGTCGTGCCGGCTCGTCGCCCGCGACGGCGACCGCGTCACGATCGCGGGCGAGGTGCAGTACGCGTCGCCGTCGCAGCACATGGTCGGGCCGCGGGCCGAGGGCGTGCGCGAGATCGAACTGACGTCGATCGAGGGATCGGGCCGGATCCGCGTGGAGTGGGACCTCGCGCGGCCGCTCCCGTCGTCGATGACGACCGACGGCACGCTGTCGTTCACCGCGTCCGCGACGGCCGAGGGCGTGTCGCGCAAGATCCGCTTCACGAAGCGGTACGAGACCGAGGCGAAGCCGCGCTGAACGCCGGCCCCGGTACGCGAGGCCCGGTGCGCGACCGCCCGCTCATTTCGCGGGCTGCGGCGCGGGCGCCGGCGTCGGGGCGGGCGCGGGCGGCGCGGTGGGGGCCGTCGCGGGCGCGGGGGTCGGCGCCTCCGCCGGCTCGGCGGGGCGCGTCTCGAGCGCGACGAGGACCACGACCTGCGCGGGCGTCGTCGTCCGGGCGCCCTGCGGTCCGCTGGCGGACACGGTCTCGCTGCGGACGACGAAGTCGGGGACGTCGGGGCACCAGAGCTCGGTGGAGGCGAGGTCGACGTTCATGGCGGCCGCGGTCGCCGTCTTCCGCACCTCGCGGCACGTCAGCACGCGGTCGCCGAGCGGGAACGCCACGTCGTCGCGGAGCACGTCGTACGTGACGGTCCACCCGTCGCGGTCGTCCTGGGTCCACCGGACGAGCCGCCCGGCCGCGTCGGCGTAGAGCACGCGTTGCCGGGCGAGGGTGCCGTCCACGATCCAGCGGAGCGCGCGCTCGGTGCAGGGCACGACCTGGCCGTCGCGGACGACGTCGGCGTGCGCGCGGATCTCCTCCTTCACCTGGCCCGGGGCCGCGGCGACCCGCGGGACCGGCGTCGCCGAGCCCTCCGGCCAGCGCCGGTCGCGCGCGAGGCGGAACTGCGTTCGCACCACCGTGCGGTCGGGCGCGCGGACCTCGAGCGTCTCGCGGACGCGGGTCGCCTCGACCGTCGCCGTCGCGGGGCCCGGCGTCCGGGCCGGGTCGGTGGACCGTTCGACCCACGAGCCCGGCGCGAACGCGTCCCACCCGATGCGCCCCGAGGTCGAGGCCTCGCGCTCGAGGTGCGCGACGAGCCAGTCCTTCGCGGGGGCGGGCGCGGGGTCGCCCGCGACACGGGGCGCCGCGAGGACCGCCCCGAGGACGGCCGCGGCCGCCGCGGCGACGCAACCCGACGATCGACGACCCATGCGGCACCTCCGACGACACATCTCAGCGTACCGGCGCCGGCGACGGGCGGCGGGGCGTGGGGGCCGTGACGGTCCGTGGCGACGGGCTCCGTGATACGTTGGGACCACGATCGGTCGCGCCCGCGGACGCGACCGGGGAGGAGGTCGGCATGGGGCACGACGACGTGCGGGCGGCGGTCCGGCCGCTGCGCTGGATCTTCTGGGGCGGACTGCTCTGCGTGATCGACGTCCATTACTCGACGGTCACGGACGGCCGCGGATGGCGGTTCGACGTCCTCAACGACGTCGTCGGCATGGCCTTGATCCTCGCGGGCCTCGTCCGGCTGCTGGCGGTCCGCGTCCACGATCGGTACGCGACGGTGCTGCGCGTCTGCATCGCGGTGGCCGTGCTCGAGCTGCTCGACGCCGTGCGGGAGCACGTCATCCAGCCGTGGCCGGAGTCGGTGCGGGTCGCGGTGGCCGTCCTGCAGCTCCTCGCGTTCGCGTCGACGGCCCTCTTCTGCGTGGCGATGCGATGGATGTGCGACGCCCACGGCCTTCCGGAGGCCTCGCGTTCGTGGCGCACCACGCTCCTCCTGTTCCTCGTCGTCTGGTTGATCCCGCTGGGCGGCGTGCAGATCGCGGTCCTCGTCGCGATGGCCACGGGGTCGCCGTGGCAGATGGACCTCGGGTCCGCGGTGGCGCTGTTCGTGCTGCTGGTGCTCGTGATGCTCGTGCCGCTCGTCCACTTCTTCGTGAGCACCTCGCGCACGGCGCGTGCCGCGGAGGGCGCGGTGCCCGCGATGCCGGACCCCGACGTCGCGTGAGGGGCCTCGACGGCGAGCGGGCCTCGCGGTCCCGAGCCCCGAGTGGACCCGGGCCGCTCACGCGGGCGCGAGCGTGCACCAGGGCGTCACCTCGACGGCGGCGCGCATCGCGCCGGCGAGGCGCACGGTCAGGTGGAACCGCGGCCCGGCGCGGAGGGTCACCCGGGGCGGCGGCTGGACGATCGGCCAGCCGCGTGCGTCCGGGACGGTGAGCTCGACGGTGGCGATGCCGGTGGCGCCGCAGGGGTGCGTCAGAGCGGCCGGCGTGAGGCTTCGCCACGCGCCCGGGCGCATGCCGTCGACGGTGGCGCCGTGCGGCGGCTGCGACACGAACACGATGGGCAGGCCGGGGTGCTCGAGGCACGTGCGGTGGAGCAGCATGGGCGGGTAGTCCGGCGTGCCCCACGGCGGGCGGTACGCCTGGAACAGTGCGCGTTCGTCGTCGGGGACGACGGCGCGGAGGCCGATGCCGAACGGGCAGTGGCCCGTGACGGCGAAGTCCGACCGGCGGTCGAGGCGCAGCTCGCTCGTCTCGGCCTCCGGGCGCGCGACGAGGTGGATCAGCTCGACGTACGTGTCGGGGAACGCGACGCAGCGGTTCGCGGTGCCCTGGCCCGGATGGCGGCCCGGGGGCCGCAGCGTGAAGCCTCCGGCCTCGAGCGCGGCGGCCTCGTGGCCGTCCTCGCTCCCGAACGAGAACACGTGGTCGAGCTCGAGGTGCATGGCCGTCGCGTCCGTGGGTGGGGCCGTCGAGCCTCCAGCGCGAACGCCGGTGGGAGGCGGGCGTGCCGCCGACTCGCATCGCCCGGGGGTGGGGGTCGCCCCTGCGGCGACCTCGACACGCTACGCGCAGCCCGGCGAGGAAATGGTGCCCGCTGTAGGACTCGAACCTACGACCCGGTGATTAAGAGTCACCTGCTCTACCAACTGAGCTAAGCGGGCATCCGACGAAGCGCCCGAGTGTAGGAACCTCCCCCCGGCTGACAAGGATCGGCCCGGGTGGGGGGGCGCCTACCCCCCCGAAACCGGACGGATCCGTTCGCCGCGGCCGGCGGCTCGCCAGACCCGCCGCGCAGCGGGCCTCGCGGTCCCGGGAACGCGACCGCGGACCGGGGAGAGGGCGCGGTCGGAGCGGGGGGTGCGCGGGGGTGTGTGGGGGTGCGCGGGCGGGGGAGCGGCGGTCCGCCGGGCGGCGGTCAGCGGGGCGGGGTGGCGTCGACGACGCGGGCCTTGAGGATGCGGTCGCCGACGATGATGCGGTCGATCGTCGCGAGGCTCGCGTCGTCGGTCGCGCGGCCGTAGGCCGTGTAGCCGCCGTCGAGGTGCGGCGCCGCGCAGTGCATGAGGAAGAGCTGGCAGCCGCCCGTGTCCTTCGTCGACTTCGGCATCCCGAGCACGCCGCGGAGGAAGGGGACCTCGGTGATCTCGTCGGGGAGCGAGTAGCCGGCGTCGCCGCTGCCGTCGCCGCGCGGGTCGCCGCCCTGGATCACGAACGCGGGCACCACGCGGTGCCACGGCGTGCCGTCGTAGACGCCCGCCGCCGCGCAGAGGAAGAGGTTGGCGACGTGCACCGGCGCCTCGTCGGCGGCGGCGGGAGCGAGCTCGATCGCGCCGCGGTTCGTCTCGAGCACGACGCGCGCGCCGCGCTCGACGATCGCGTCGTTCAGGCGGAGGATCTCCTCGACCGAGAGCCACGGGCCGCCCTGGGTGAGGTCGAGGCCGAGGAGCGGGGCCTTCGGGCGGGGGAGGCCGCGCCAGTCGTTCGCGACGGGGTCCGGGGTCGCGAGGCGCGGGTCCTTGGGCGCGAGCTTGCCGAGCGTCGCGCGCGCGGCGCGGCGGACCGTCGGCGCGGGGTCGACGAGGCCGCGGTCGAGGAGGGCCTTGAGCGCGGCGGAGAGGCCCGCCTTCGGTAGGCCGTCGGGGAGCGCCTCGAGGATGCCGGCCCGCGCGTCGGCGCCGACGCGCGTGGCGTCGCGGTCGTACGCGGCGACGACGGCCTCCTCGTGCGGCGCGCGCGCGGCCGGGTCGTCGACGCCGGCCGTCGCCTTGAGCAGCACCGCGGCCGCCGTCCCGCGGACGATCGGGTCGGCGTCCTTGGTCGCGGCGGTCGCGGTCGCGGCCCAGTCGCCCGCCGCGGCGTCGTCGGCGATCGCGTCGAGCAGGAACGCGCGCAGCGCGGTGGGGAGGTCGGCGCGCGCGAGGTAGGCCTTCAGGCGAAGGCGGTTCGGCGGCGTCGCGTCGCGCGCGAGCGCGCGCAACGCGCGGCGCACGGCGGCGGTGTCGGGCACCGGCGTCACGAGCGGGCCCGGCGGCGCGGGCGGCGCGTCGACGCCGTCCACCCACATCTTGCCGAGGACTGCCACGTCGGCGCGGTCGGCCTCGGTGCGCGCCCGCTCCATCGCGAGGACGTACGCGATCTTCGCGGCGTCGTCCTTCTGGCCCTCGAGCGCGTCGAGGGCGGTCTCGCGCACCAGCGGGTCGGCGTGCGCCGCGGCCTTCCCGAGCGCGTCCACGACGGCGGGGCCCGCGTGGACGGCGCCGAGGCGGAACACGACGTCGGCCGCGATGCGCGGCGACGGGTCGGCGGTGGCGGCGATGAGGAGCGCGGCGGTCCTCCCGAGGCCCTCGGCGCCGGGGACGAGCTCGCGCGGCGTGAGGTTGTTGAGCGCGCGCAGGAGCGCCATCCGCACGTCGAGGTCGGGGTCGGTCGTCGCGGGGCCCTCGAGTCGGGCGGCGAGCGCGGCGTCGCCGGCCCACGCGTCGCCGCCGCGGGCCTTCCGGCGCGCGCCCGACAGGCGCCACGTCGTGAACGCGGCCGCGCGGCGCACGCCGGCGTCCGTCGCGCCGAGCGCCCCGATCGCGTCCTCGAACGCCGTGTCGTCGCCGAGCCGCATCGCCGCGTCGAGCGCGGCCCGCGCGAGCGCGGGGGACTTCGACGCGATCCACGGGCGCACGTACCCGACCGCGCGCGCGTCCTTGAGCCGGCCGATCGCGACGAGCACCTCGGCCAGCGCCGCGGGCGGTTCGTCGTCCCCGCCCGGCTTCGCGGGCAGGTGCGCGAGCAGCTCCGGCACCAGCGCGGGCAGCTCCGACAGGCCGGCCGCGCGCGCGATCACGTCGAGGTCGACGTCGTCGCCGCGCAGCAGCGCCCGCAGCCGCGCCTCGACGCCGGGCCGGTCGCCGATCCGCCCGAGTGCCAGGATCGCGCGCCGTCGCGCCGCCGATCCCGCGGCCCGCGCGACGAACGGCTCGATCATCGCCGGGTCGCCCCGCCGCAGCTCGACGTCGAGGATCCGCACGAGGTCGAGGCGCTCGACGGCTCCCGGCGCGACCGCCGGCGCCGGGGCGTCGGCGGCCCGGGCCGCGGCGACCCACCCGCCGGGCGCCGCCACCCCCGCGGCCAGCGCCGCTCCCGTGGCCAGCAGCACCCCCAGGTTGCGGACGTTCATGCCGGACCTCCTCGGACGTAAGTGGCCGGATGGTAACGGGCTACGAGCGTCCGACGCGGGGCCGCGTCCGCGGACTGGACGGGGGCTATCGCGGTGATATCATTCCGATATGAACACCTCCCTCCCCGTCCCTCCCGTCGATCGCGCCCCCAGCCGCCCCGCGTCCCTGGAGCGCGAGTTCCGGGCCCGCGGCGGCTTCACCATGCTCGCCTTCGCGGCCGTGGCCCTCCTCGCCGCCATCGGCTCCTTCGTCCTCGTCGGCGCCGTCGAGCGCAACGTCGCGGCGGCGGTCGTCTGCGTCGTCGCCGGCCTCGCGCTCCTGGTCACGTTCGTCCTCACGGTCTGCGGCTTCTTCGTCGTGAGCCCCAACGACTCCCGCGTGCTCGTCCTCTTCGGGACGTACCGCGGCACCGAGCGCCGCGCCGGCTTCTGGTGGACGAACCCGTTCACGACCAAGCGCAAGGTCTCGCTGCGCGCGCACACGCTCAACGGCAAGACGCTCAAGGTCAACGACCTCGTCGGCAACCCGATCGACATCGCGGCCGTCGTCGTCTGGCAGGTGCGCGACACCGCCCAGGCGCTCTTCGACGTCGAGGCCTACGAGTCCTTCGTCGAGACGCAGAGCGAGGCCGCCATCCGCGACCTCGCCAGCCGCCATCCCTACGACGAGGGCCACACCGCCGAGACGACCACGTCGCTCCGCGGCAGCCGCGACCAGGTCGCGAAGGAGCTCGAGCACGCGCTGGACGAGCGCCTTCGCCGCGCCGGCGTCGAGGTCCTCGAGGCGCGCCTCTCGCACCTCGCCTACGCCGCCGAGATCGCCGGCGCGATGCTCCAGCGCCAGCAGGCCTCCGCCGTGATCGCGGCGCGCCAGAAGATCGTGGAGGGCGCGGTCGGCATGGTCGAGCACGCGCTCGAGATGCTCAACGAGAAGAAGGTCGTCGTCCTCGACGACGAGCGCCGCGCGCAGATGGTGCAGAACCTCCTCGTGGTGCTCTGCGCCCACGAGAACCCCACGCCCGTCGTCAACACCGGCACGATGTACGGCTAGCCCGTGGCCGACCCGCGGCCTCCCCCCGACGACGCCCCGGCCCGCGGCGGCGAGGAGCGCAAGGCGTTCCTCCTCCGCGTGCCGGCGGCGCTCCTCGACGACCTCAAGGCCTGGGCCGACCAGGAGCTGCGGTCGCTCAACGGCCACCTCGAGTGGCTGCTGCGCGACGCGGTGCGCCGCCACAAGAAGGAGAAGCCGCCCTCCTGACGCATCCCCCCTCCGGGACCGCGAGGCCCGCGCGCCCGCAGGCGCCGCGGGGCCTCGCGTGCCGCCGCCTCGTTGGCGGGCGTCGCGAAACAGAAAACCACGTAGGATGCACGCCATATCCGATCTGCGTGCATCCGTGGGGGCGGGCCTTGCGCCCGCCCGCGCGGGACCGTACCTCGATGCGCGCAGGGACGGGGGCCGCCGCGCCGCGCCGCGCCGCGCCGCGCCGCGCCGCGCCGCACCGCGCCGCTTCCCGCGGCACCGCGCCGCCCCGCGCCGTGACCGTCGGGCCGGTCAGGCGTCGGGTGCGGCGCCGTCGAGCCAGCGCGCCACGACGGCCACGACCTCGTCGGGACGGTCCACGATCGTCGTGGCGCCGGCCTCCAGCAGCTCGGCGCGGCTGCCGAAGCCCCACGTGATGCCGACGGGCCAGAGGCCGTGCGCCGTGGCCGCGACCACGTCGGTGTGGCGGTCGCCCACGAGGGCCGCGCGCGACGGGTCGAGGCCGGTGCGCTCGATCATGTGCGCGACGAGGCGACGCTTGTCGTCGAGCGAGCCGTCGAGCGTGGGCCCGAACGCGGCCTCGACGTGCCGGTCGAGGCCGAAGTGCGCGACGATCCGGTCGGTGAACTTCTGCGGCTTCGCCGTCGCGATGAGGACGCGCGCGCCGAGCGCGGCGACCGCGGCGAGCATCTCGAGCACGCCGTCGTAGAGCCGGCCCTCGGACCAGCCGACGGCGTCGTACCGCACGCGGAAGACGCGCACCGCCTCCTCGATCCGCTCGACGTCGCGCGTCCCGAGCAGGCGCGCGAAGTTGTCGCGCAGCGGCGGGCCGATGCACGCGCGCAGCGCCTCGGGCGGCGGCAGCGGGTGCCCGAGGGTCGTGAGCGCGTGGGCATAGGAGCGCGTGAGCCCGTCGTGCGAGTCGAGCAGCGTGCCGTCGAGGTCGAAGCAGACGGTGCGGGTCATGCGAGGCTCCCCCGCGCGAGCAGCCACGCGACGACCGCACCGACGACGCCGTTGACGAGGTTCACCGCGTCGTTGTCGAGGAACGCGAGCCGGCCGGGCAGCCGCGCGGGCGGCGCGCCGCAGCAGACCGCCTCCTCGACGACGCGGCCGCACGTCGCGCACGTGCCCTTGCGCTGCAGGACCGCGCCGAGCGCGCTGGCGGCGAAGCCCGCCACCACGCCGCCGGCCGCCGCCGCGACGACCGCGCCGCGCGGGAGCCCGCCCGCGGCGGCCATCGCCACCGGGGCCAGCGCCGCGCCGACGAACGACGCGAGCGTGCCCGCGAGCGAGACGCCGCCGCTCGCGCCCCGCGGCAGCGGGCGGAACGTCAACGCGTGGCGCGGCGTGCCGCCGTACCGCGTGCCGATCTCCGTCGCGAGCGTGTCGGCCCCGAGGGCGGCGAACGCGCCCGCGAACGCGGCGGCGGCGCCCTCGACGCCCGCCGCGGCGAAGGCGAGGCCCACGGCGCCGGGCAGACCGTTGGCGAGCACCTGGCGCACGACGCGAGGCCCGCCCGCCTCCAGCCCGCCGGGCAGCTTCCCGAGGAGCGTGGCGACGAGGAAGGGCGCGAGGAGGGCCGCGAGGCCCGCCCACGAGAACGCGGCGACCGCGAGGAGGCCGAGGACGCCCGCGGCGAGGGCCGCCGTCGGCCGGAGCCAGCCGAGGCGGATCGACGCCGCGACGATCACGGCGAGCACGACGACGGCGAGCGCGAGGGTGGGGACGTCCGGCATGGCGGGGCGCGTCGGATCATACGGGCGCGGCCGGGCGGGCCTCGCGTCGGCGGAACCCGGTTCGGCCGGCGCGAGGTCGGCGGGGCGGCGAGAGGCGAAGGCGACGATGGCCGGGCCGTCGGGCCCGAGCGTGAGCGTGACCGCGCCGTCGCGGCCCGTGACCCAGGCCGCGGGCGGGAGCGTCGCGGCGACCGAGGCGGGGGCGCTCGCGACCTCGACCCGCGGGCGCACGGCCGCGCGCAGCCGCTCGCGGCTCGGGGCGGGCAGACCGTGGTGCGGCGCGACGAGCACGTCGGCGGCGAGGTCGGGGTGGGCCGCGAGGAGGTCGGCGACGCCGTCCGCCTCGCGGTCGCCCGGCAGCAGGACCGTGCCCTGCGGCGTCTCGAGCGCGAGCACGAGGCAGCCGTCGTTCTCGCTCGCGCCCGCGGGCGGCGCGCGCGCGGGCCCGAGGACGACGAGGCGGCCCCAGTCGCCCGAGAGCAGCTCGTCGCCGTCGGCGGCCTCGAGCACGGCGCCGACGCGGGCGGCCAGCGCGTCGCGCGTCGCGGCCGCGAACCGGGGCGGCACGACGGCGAGGCGCACGGGCACGACCTCGGCGACGCCGGGGAGCGCGCCCGCGTGGTCGGCGTCGGCGTGCGACGCGACGACGAGATCGAGCGCGGGCACGCCGAACGCGCGGAGCGCGGGCAGCACGACGCGGTCCGCGACGTCGGGGCGGTCGCGGCTGCCGGCGTCGAGGAGCGCGCGCGCGCCGTCGGGGGTCTCGAGGAGCGCGGCCTGGCCGTGGCCGACGTCGAGGAGGGTGAGAAGGACGTGGGGCGGCGGCGCGGCGTCGGGGTCCGTCGGGAGCGAGGCGAGGAGGACCGCCATCGCGGCGCCGCCCGCGAGCGCGAGGCGGGGCGCGGCGCGCGCGGCGGCGAGGAACGCGAGGCCGTACGCGACGTACCAGAGCGCGCCCGGCGCGACGACGGGGCCCTGCGCGACGCCGACGCGGACCGGCGCGTCGAGGCACGCGCGCAGCGCGCCGAGCGTGACCTCGACGGCGAGGCGCGCGAGGGCGCCGAGGCCCGGGAGGTCGGCCGCGGCGACGGCGGCGAGGCCCGCGAGCATCGCCGCCGTCGACAGAGGCACGGCGACGAGGCCCACCGGGATCGCGACCCAGCCCGACTGCCCGAGGTCGTGGACGGTGACGGGCGTGCTCGCGGCCCACGCGGCGAGGCCCGCGGCGAGCGCGCTGCGCACCGGCGCGGAGGGCGGCGGGCCGCCGTGGAGCGCGTCGACGAGGCGTTCGCCGACGAGGGCGTGACGGAGGCGGCCCGCGAGCAGGACGAGGCCGGCGGCGGCGGCGAACGACATGCGGAAGCCCGGGTCGCTCGCCGCGGTCGGGTCGATCGCGAGGTACCCCACGGCCACCGTCGCGAGGAGGAGGCCGCCGCGCGGCTCGCGGCCGGCGAGGCGGCCGACGAGGAAGAGGCCGAAGCCCGCGGCCGACCGCACGACGGGCGGCGACGAGCCCGTGAGCGGCACGAGCAGCGCGACGCCGACGAGCACGCCGGCCGCGGCGGCGCGGCGGGGGACCCGCAGCGCGCGGAGCACGCGCAGCAGCCCCGCGACGACGAGCGCGACGTGGGCCCCCGAGATCGCGAGGATGTGGGCCGCGCCCGCGCGCACGAACCGCACGCGGTCGGCCGGGTCGAGCGCGCCGCGGTCGCCCACGAGCAGCGAGCGCAGGAGCCCCGCGTCGGCGGGGCCGACGGCGCGGGTCAGGCGAGCGGCGACGTCGCCGCGGAGGTGGCTGACCGCGGCGAGGAGGCCCTCGGACGGGTGGTGCGCCTCGACGCACGCGCCGTCGGGCACGTCGAGGCGCGCGAACACGCCGCGGCGCGCCCAGGCCTCGCGTCCGTCGAACGCGCCCGGGTTGGTCGGCGACGGGAGCCGGCGGAGCGTGCCGCCCAGCGTGACGCGGTCGCCGGGATGGAGCGCGGGGAACGGCCGGCCCGCGCCGGGGCCGCCGCCCTGCGCGCGCAGCCGGGCCCGGCCGTCCTCGCGACCGGCCGCGGTCGTGACCGCGGTCGTCTCGAGGACGAACGGCACGCCCGCGGGCGACGGCGGGTCGGCGTCGACGACCGTGCCCTCGACGACCGCGCGGACCCCCTCGTCGGGGAGCCGGGGCGCGAGGGCGTCGGTGGCGGGGGCCGCCGCCCCGCGCCCGGCGGCGACCAACCCGAGGAGGCCCGCGAGCGCGAGCGGGCGCGCGGGCCGCGCGGCCGGCAGCGCGGCCGCGAGGACGAGGGCCCCGGTCACGACGACCGCGGCGGGCCCGAGGTGGACGGCGAGGAACCCGCCGAGGACCCCCGAGACGGCGACGAGGGGGAGCGCGGGCCGGGCCACACCTGTCCTCGCGCGAGGCGGGGGGGCGGTCACGGTCGGCCCGGCGGCGGCCGCCGGGGGAAGCGCGGGCCCCGGGCGCTCGTCGCGTATCCTCGCGGCCCATGGGCGACGCACCCCGGGACCTCGGCCGCGACGTCATCCGCCGTGAGGCGGAGGCGCTCGCCGCGTTGGCGGACCGCCTCGGCGACGAGTTCGACGCGGCGGTCGACCGCGTCCTCGCGTGCGCGGGCCGCGTGATCCTCTGCGGCATCGGGAAGTCGGGGCAGATCGCGCAGAAGATCGCGAGCACCCTCGTCTCGACGGGGACCCCGGCGGGGTTCCTGCACCCCGCCGAGGGCTTCCACGGCGACGTCGGCATCGTGACGTCCCGCGACGTCGTGATCGCCGTCTCGAACTCGGGCACGGCGCGCGAGGTCCTCGACCTCCTGCCGACGATCCACGCGCTCGGCGCGAAGGTGATCGCCATGACGGGCGGCCGCTCGAGCCCGCTCGCCCGCGCGGCCGACGTGGTGCTCTGCTGGGGCGAGGTGCGCGAGGCCGACCCCATGGGCCTCGTGCCGACGGTGTCGAGCGCGCTCACCCTGGCGCTCGGCGACGCGCTCGCGGTGGCCGTGATGGCGAAGCGCGGGTTCGGCGCCAAGGACTACGCCCTCGTGCACCCGAGCGGCGCCATCGGCCGCAAGCTCACGCTGCGCGTCGTGGACCTGCTCCGCGGCGACGAGACGAACCCGCGCGTCGCCTCCGGCGCCACCTTCGCCGACGCGCTCGCGACGATCACGAAGCACATGCTCGGCGGCGTCTCGGTCGTGGACCCCGACGGGCGGCTCGTCGGGCTCCTGACCGACGGCGACGTCCGCCGCGCCATGGGCTCGGCGACGGGCACCGTGGCGGAGCTGATGGCGAAGCCGGTCGCGGGCCTCATGACGCGAGGCCCGACCGTCGTCGCGCCCGAGATGCTCGCGTTCGACGCGCTGCGCACCATGGAGACGCACCGCCCGCGCCCCGTCATGCTGCTCCCGGTGGTGGACGCGGCGGGCGTGGCCGTCGGCATGATCCACCTCCACACGCTGGTGCAGGCCGGGCTCACGAGCGGGAAGGACGAGTCGTGAAGCTCGCGCGCACGATGTTCCGCGAGTACGACGTGCGGGGCCGCGTCCCCGAGGTGTTCCCGGACGCGAAGGACGAGCTCTCCGACGCGGGCGTGCGCCTCCTCGGCCGCGCGTTCGCCGCGCTGGCGCTCGAGCGCGGCCGCACCGCGGTCGTGCTCGGCCACGACCTCCGCACCTACTCGGCGCGCCTGCGGGACGGCTTCGCGGACGGGCTCGCCGCCGGGGGCGTCGACGTCTTCGACCTCGGCTGCTGCCTGACGCCGACGCTCTACTTCGCGCAGCTGCACCTCAACTGCCCCGCGGGCGCCATGATCACGGCCAGCCACAACCCGCAGGGCTGGAGCGGGATGAAGCTCGCGACGGACTTCGTCACGACGCTCGGGAGCGCCGACGTGCGGCGGCTGCGCGACCTCTGCGACGCGCTCGGCGCGCTGCCCGAGCCGACGGGCGGGCGGCGCGGGCTCGTGCAGGCGGTCGACCTGCGCGAGGCCTACGTCCACGACCTCGCGTCGCGCGTCTCGCCGGGGCGCCCGCTGAAGGTGGTCCTCGACTGCGGCAACGGCACCGCGTCGTACTTCGCGGTCGACGTCTTCCGCCGCGCGGGGTTCGACGTCGAGCCGCTGCACTGCACGCCCGACCCGACGTTCCCGCACCACTTCCCGAACCCGAGCGAGACGAGGAACCGCCTCGACGTCCGCCGCCGGGTGCTCGAGGTGGGCGCCGACCTCGGCCTCTCGTTCGACGGCGACGGCGACCGCGTCGGCGTCGAGGACGAGCACGGCGAGGGCGTCAACGCCGACCTCGTGCTCATGCTGCTGGCGCGGCAGGTGCTCGCGCGGCAGCCCGGCGCGAGCATCGTCTTCGACGTGAAGTGCTCGCAGGCCCTGATCGACGACGTCACGGCCCGCGGCGGCGTGCCCGTGATGTGGAAGACCGGCCACTCGCACATCAAGGCGAAGATGAAGGAGGTCGGCGCGCCCATCGCGGGCGAGCGCAGCGGCCACATCTTCGTGCGCGAGGGGTTCCACGGCTTCGACGACGGCCTCTTCGCGGGCCTGCGGCTCGCCGAGTTCGTCGCGCGCGCGGGCCGCCCGCTCTCCGCGCTCGTCGCCGAGGCCCCGCGCTACGTCACGTCGCCCGAGATCCACGTGGACTGCGCCGACGAGGTGAAGTACGGCGTCGTCGAGTGCCTGACCGACGAGCTGCGCCGCGACCACGGCGCGCGGGTCAACGACGTCAACGGGGCGCGCGTGACGTTCGACGACGGCTGGGGCCTCGTGCGCGCGTCGAGCAACCTGCCCGAGCTGGTGCTCGTCTTCGAGGGACGGACGGCGGAGGCGATGGCGCGGATCAAGGAGGACTTCCGGGCCCGGCTCGGACGTCACGCCGAGGTCGGTCGCGTCTGGCACAACGAGTGAGCGACGGACGGTCCCCCGAGCGTCGGGGCACGCGAGGCCCGGCGGCCGCCGGCCGGGGCGGCGCCGCGGGCGCGGCCCGCGGCGGCGGCGCGGTGCGCCGCGCGCTCGAGGCGGCGGCCGCCGCGGCGGCGCGCGCGTGGTCGCGGGCCGCGCGGCCGCGGCCGGGCGCGGTGCGCGTGCCGGGCCTCGCGTCGTCCACGACGGTCGTGTTCGACGGCTTCGGCGTGCCGCACGTGCGCGCGGCGAACGAGGTCGACGCCTTCCGCGCGGTGGGGGCGTGCCACGCGCTCGACCGCTTCTTCCAGATGGACATGATGCGGCGCGCCCTCGCGGGCCGGCTGTGCGAGATCGTGGGGGAGCGGCCGCTCGGCAAGAACCCGCTGCCGCCGCTCTCGGGCGGCACCACCCTCGACGCCGACCGGCTGATGCGCGCGCTCGACCTCGTCCGCGCGGCGCGGCGCACGCTCGAGGCGGCGACCCCCGAGGACCGCCGCCTCGTCGAGGCGTACGCCGAGGGCGTCAACGCGGTGGCGTGCCGGCTCGGGCCCGCGACGTCGGTCGAGCACCGGCTGATGGGCATGCCCGTCGAGCCGTGGACGCCGCTCGACACGTGCCTCGTCGGCAAGGGGATGGCCCTCGGCCTCTCGTTCAAGTGGCGCGCGGGGGTCGTGTTCGCCGCGATCGCCGACGTGCTGCGCGACGCCCCCGAGCACCTGCGCGCGATCCTCCCGCGGGCGCCGGGCGCCGGCGAGACGACGGCGCTGCGGCTCGCGGGCCCGCCCGCGCGCGACCCGCGCGCGCTCGGGCAGGCCCTCGCGTTCCTCGGCTGGGACGCGCCGGTGGCGGGCAGCAACGCGTGGATCGTCGGCGGCGGGCGGAGCGCCTCGGGCGCGCCGATCCTCGCGAACGACCCGCACCTCGCCCTGTCGCTGCCGAGCGTGTGGTACCTCGCGAGCGTGCGCGGCGGCGCCTACGCCGCGGTGGGGGCCACGCTGCCGGGCGCGCCCGCCGTCGTGCTCGGGCGCACGCCGACCGTCGCGTGGGGCACGACGAACGCGATGCTCGACGACGGCGACCTCTGGCACGAGGAGGTGGACGGCAACGGCACGCGCTACAAGGTGGACGGCGCCTGGCGCGACCTCGAGGTCGAGACGCAGGAGATCCGGCGGCGGGGCGCGGCGCCGGTGATGTTCCGGCTGCGGCGCACCCACCGCGGGCCGCTGCTCTCCGACGCGCTGCCCGGCGCGCAGGACCGGCCGCTCTCGCTGCGGCTGACGCTCCACGAGACGACGCACGACCTGCAGCCGTTCCTCCGCATGGGCCGCGCACGGACGGCGGCCGACGTCGAGGCGGCGTTCGAGGGCTACGGGGCGCCGGCGCAGAACCTCGTCTACGCGACGACCGAGGGCGTGGCCGCGTACCGCTTCCTCGGCCGCGTGCCCGTGCGGCCGCCCGGCGAGCCGGCGCTCCCGCGCGACGGCACGACGTCGGCCTCGGACTGGACCGGGTTCGTGCCGCCGGCCGAGCTGCCGGCGTACCGGCTGCCGCCGGGCGGGCAGTTCGTGACCGCGAACGACGGGCACCTCGGGCCCGACTACCCGCACTACCTCTCGAACCTGTACGAGCCGCGCTGGCGCGCCGACCGCATCCGCGCGCTGCTCGGGCGGCGCACGGGCCTCACGGCCGACGACCTCGCCGCGATGCAGCTCGACACGACGAGCCTCGCGGCCGAGGCGTTCCGCCGCGTGGTGGTGCTGCCGTGCGCGGACGCGATCCGCCGCACCCGGCCGCCCGCCGTGCCGATGCTCGACCGCCTGCTGTCGGTCACGGGCGACGAGAGCGCGGGCGCCGTGGGCCCCGCGCTCCTGCACCTGACCTACTACCACCTCGCGCGCCGCGTGTTCGGCGTGCGCCTGGGCGACGACCTCACGCACCGCTGGATGGCGTGCATCAACCTCATGGACGAGCCGCTGCTCGCGGCGTTCGCGTCGGCGGACGGGCCGTGGGCCAAGCCGGCCGTCCGCGCGACGCTGCTCGGCGAGGCGATGGAGGCGGCGGCGAAGGACCTCGCGGCGCGCGGCCTCGGCATCGACGCGCGCTGGGGCGACGTGCACACGCTGACGCTGCGGCACCCGCTCGCGGCGGTGCCGGGGCTCGGCGCCGGCTTCCGCCAGGGGCCGTGGCCGTCCGGCGGCGGGCCCTACACCGTGCTGTCGGGCCAGTACCTCCACGACCGTCCCGCGGAGCAGGTCGTCGGCGCGTCGTTCCGTCAGGTCGTCGATCTCGCCGACCCCGAGGGCTCGGCGCGCATGATCACGTTCGGCGGCCAGTCCGGCCACGCCGGCTCGCCGCACTTCGCGGACCTGTCGCCGCGGTGGCGCGCGGGCGGCTTCGTGCCGTCGCGCCTCGAGTCGGTGCCGGCGCGCGGGCGCACGTTGCACCTGCGGCCGGGCTGACGCCCGTCCCGACGGCGGGCGCGCGGGCCTCGCGTCAGACGACCGGCGAGGGCTCGACCTTCGGCGTGGGCGCCTCGGGGAGGATGAACTTCATCCAGCGCGGCGTGTGCGGGGCCTTGTCGTCGAGGAGCAGCAGGCGGCGGCGGACCAGGCGGTGCACCGCGTCGCGCACGTCGGGCAGCATCCGGCCCGTGCGGCTGCAGACGATCGTGAGGTCGAGCCAGCCCTTGCCCTCGACGGCCGAGGCGAGGACCGTGCGGAGCACCGCGTCATCGAACGGGGACAGGGGGACGTCGCGCATGGGGGGAGGATACCGCGTGGGGCCGCCGCCTCCAGGGTTCGGCGGCGTCGGCCCCGGGTCCCGGGGGCGCCGGCCGGCCGCGTCAGCGCTGGAGGAGGATGACGAAGGCGGCGTCGAGCGCGGCGTCGCCCGGGCTCAACGACGAGCCGCCGGAGACCACCTGGGACGGCAGGCCGCCCGTCGCGATGGCCGAGAACTGGTAGCCGTCCGAGGTGAACTTGTCGAGCGCGTCCTGCACGGGCGTGCCCGACGGCGGCGCGCCCTGGTACCAGGCCCGGGCGGTCGCGCCGCGGCCCGACACGTAGATGTAGGCGAGCTTCTTGTTCCCGGGGCCGTCGGCGGACGCGGCCTTCGTGAGCGCGAACCCGACGGCGGTCGCGGCGAGGACGAGGGCGGCGAGGAAGAGGGCGGCGGGACGGGTCATGGCGGCTCCTGGGTCGGCGGCCCCGGAGGGTACGACGGCGGGGGGGCGCTGCCGCGCGCCGGCCGCTGCGATCGCCGGCGGCCTGCGTCGCCGGACCCGGAGCGGCGCGTCGCCCCGCCGTGGCGTCGGGCCCTCGCACCGGCCGCGGGGCGTGGGGGGGTGGGGTGACCGAGGGGATTTGAACCCCCGACCTCCGGAGCCACAGTCCGGCGCTCTAACCAGCTGAGCTACGGCCACCACGTCAGCCGCGGCGAGTGTGGCCCAAGCCCCCGGACCTGTCAACGCGCGGCGGGCGGGTCCCCGTCGCCGGGCCCCGGGGACGGGGCGTCCTCGTCCGACGCGTCCTCGTCCTCGGTCTCGTCGTCGTCGGAGTCGTCGTCGTCGTCCGAACCGTCGTCGGCGGCGAGCTTGTCCGCGAGCGTCTCGGGCACCGCGGTCTCGCCGCGCTCGGCGCGCAGCTTCTGGAAGATGTCCTCGAGGTGCGCGGCCTGGGCCAGCGTCGCGTCGTAGCGGAACGAGAGCTTCGGCGTCGTGCGGGTGCCCATGGCGTCGCCCACGACGGACTGCACCAGCGAGGCGGCCCCCGCGAGCGCGCGCGCGGTCGCGCGGCGCTCGACGTCGTTCGGCGCCATCGCCGAGTAGTAGACGACGGCCGTCGAGAGGTCCGGCGCCAGCTTCACCCGCGTGAGCGTGACGAGGCGGAGGCGCGGGTCGGAGAGGCGGCGCTGGACCGTCTCCGCGGCCACCTCGAGGATGAGCTGCTGCAACCGGGCGATGCGACGGGGCAAGGGCATGGACGGGATAGCGTAGGTCGCGCCGGGGCCGAGCCCTCCATCCGCCCCGACCGGGCGCCGGGGGGGCGGACTCGCGGGCCGGTCAGATCGTCTCGAGCTCGTGGTCGACGAGCGTGACGGCCGGGCAGTCGCGGACCCAGTCGAGGACCTTCTGCATCACCGTGGCGGCGTGCCGCGTGTCGTTGCTCACGCACGCGAAGCCGAGGACCGCGGACTGCCACACGTCCTGGTCGTCCACCTCGGCGGCGGCGACGGCGAACTGGGCGCGGACGCGGTCCATGAGGCCGCGGAGGATGCGCCGCTTGTCCTTCAGGCTGCGGGCGTCCGGGACGTGACAGTGCACCTGCAACATGCCGACGTGCATGGGGATCGCGACCGGGGTCGCGCGCGAGAGGGAGCGGTCGGAGCGGGGGGTACGCGAGGCCCGGCGGCCGCCGGGCCTCACGTACCGGGAGAGGGGATGCGGGTCAGCCGCCGAGCGTGCGGGCGATCTGCTCGACGCCGTAGACCTCGATGACGTCGCCCTGCTTGATGTCGTCGTAGCCCTCGAGGCGGATGCCGCACTCGAAGCCTTCCTTCACCTCGCGGGCGTCGTCCTTCTCGCGGCGCAGCGAGCCGATCGCGCCGTCCCAGACCACCACGCCGTCGCGGGCGAGGCGCGCGCGCGCGTCGCGCTTGACGACGCCGTCGCGGACGCGGCAGCCGGCGATGTTGCCGAGCTTCGCCGAGCGGAAGACCTGCAGGACCTCCGCGTGGCCGAGGACCTGCTCGCGGGTCTCGGGGGCCAGCTTGCCCTCGAGGATCGCGCGGACCTCCTCCTCGAGCTCGTAGATGATCCGGTAGTTCCGGATGTCGACGCCGAGGTGCTTCGCCTTCACGCGCGCCGTCTCGTCGGCCACCACGTGGAAGCCGAGGATGATCGCGCCGTAGGCCGCGGCCAGCGTGACGTCGCTCTCGGAGACCGCGCCGACGCCGGCGCGGATGACGTGGGCCTTGACCTCGGCGTTGCCGACCGCGTCGAGGCGCGCCTTGATGGCCTCGAGCGAGCCCTGCACGTCGGTCTTGAGGACGACCTTGAGCGTCTTGGTCTTGCCCTGCTCGATCTTGCTGAACAGGCTCTCGACCGAGGCGGGCTTCGACTGCGCGGCGAGCTCGATCTCGCGGTCGCGGCCGCGGCGCTGCTCGGCGATCTCGCGGGCCTCGTTGACCTCGGGGCGGACGAAGAACGCCTTGCCGACCTCGGGGACCTCGTCGAGGCCGGTGACCTCGACCGGCGTGCCGGGCGGGGCCTCGTCCACCGTGGTGCCCTTGTCGTCGCGCATGGAGCGGATGCGGCCCCAGACGCGGCCGGTGACGACCGCGTCGCCGCGGCGCAGGGTGCCCTGCTGGACGAGCAGCGTGGCGAGCACGCCGCGGCCCGGGTTGTTCTCGGCCTCGATGACCGCGCCGGTCGCGGGACGCGTCGGGTCGGCCTTGAGGTCCTCGACCTCGGCGAGGAGGAGGATGTGCTCGAGCAGCTTGTCGACGCCCTTGCCGGCCTGCGCGCCGACGGCGGCGACGGGGTAGCACTCGATCTCGCCGCCCCAGCCGGCGACGAGGATGCCGTGCTGGCTCAGCTGCTGCTTGACGCGGTCGATCGCCGCGTCCTTGAAGCCGACCTTGTCGGACTTCGTGACGGCGACGACGATCGGGACCTCGGCGGCCTTCGCGTGCTCGATCGCCTCGACGGTCTGCGGCATGACGCCGTCGTCGGCGGCGACGACGAGCACCACGATGTCGGTCACCTTGGCGCCGCGGCGGCGCATCTCGGTGAAGGCCTCGTGGCCCGGCGTGTCGAAGAACGCGATCTTCTTGCCGTCGGGCAGCGTGACCTGGTACGCGCCGATGTGCTGCGTGATGCCGCCGGACTCGTGCGCGGCCACGTCGGCCTTGCGGATGTAGTCGAGCAGGCTCGTCTTGCCGTGGTCCACGTGGCCCATGACGACCACGACGGGCGGGCGCGCGACCAGGTGCTCGGGGCGGCTCTCGGCGGCCGCCTCCTTCACCATGAGCTCCTCGCGCGTCTCCTTCTTCGCGAAGCGGATGTCGCGGTCGAACTCGACGCCGAGGAGGACGATCGTGTCCTCGTCGAGCATCGAGTTCGGCGTGAGCACCTGCTTGTGCTTCACGAACATCGTCTTGACGACGTCCGCGACCTTGATGCCCGAGATCTCCGAGAACTGCTTGAGCGGCAGCGGCGGCGTGACCTCGAACGACTTCGGGGCGGCGTCGGCGACCTCGACCGGGCGCTTCGGGCCGCGGCCGCGGGCGCGCAGCTGGAACGTCTGCTTGCCGCGCTTCTCGCCCTCGCTGATCGGGCCGCGCGAGCGGTTGTCGCGGCGGGCGCCCGGCGCGGGCTCGGGGCGGGCGAGCGTCGGGTTGAGCGGCGGCGGCGTCGTCGGCGTGGGCGTGGGGCCGCGCGGGACCGGGCGCGTGACGCCCGGGATGCCCTGCTTCGGGGCCTCCTTGACGAGGCGGCCGGCGCGCGGGTCGATCGTCGGGATGAACTCGCCGCTCGTCTTCGGCTTCGGCGGCGTCACCGTCTTCGTCGGCTGCAGGTTGCGGTAGCCGAGCTTCGTCGGGTCGATGCGCGGCGGCGCCTTCGGGGCGGCGGGCGCGGCGGGCGCGCTCGCGGCCACGGGGGCCGGGGCCGCGGGCGGGGTCGCCGCCGCGGGCGCGGCCGCGGGCCTGCCGTGCGCCGGCGGGTGCGCCTTCGCCGCGGGCTTGTGCGCGGCGGGGGCCTCGGCCGCGGGAGCGACCGCCGGCGCGGCGGGCGCGGGCGGCGCGACGGGGCCTCGACGCGCGGCGCGACGGGCGCGGGCGGCGCCTCGACGACGGGCGGCGCCTCGGGCGCGCGGGTCTCGACCGGCGCGGGCGCGGGCGGCGCCTCGACGTGCTCGGGGGCGTCCACCGTCGCGGCCGGGGCCTCGCGGTCCTCGACCTCCGCCGGCTCGGGCGTCTCCGTCGCGGGGGCGGCGCCCTCCTCCTCGGCGACCGCGACCTGCGTCGCGACGTCCTCGCCGCCGTCGGCGGCCGCGGCCTCGCCGTTCTCGGCGGCGGCCGACGGGCGGAGCGTCTCGAAGAGCGTGCGGATGCGGGCCTCGAGGGGCTCCGCGACCACGACCATCTGGTTGCCGACCGACAGGCCGAGCGTGGTGAGCTCGGCGATCAGGGCGCGGGGGTGCTCACCGAGCTCGAACGCGATCTGGTAGAAGCGCTTCGCCAAGGGGGGACGACGACCTCGTTACGGGTGACGGAAGGCGGGACGGGGAACCGGACGGGACGGGCACGGGTCGGAGGCTTCCGCTCCGTGCCCGGTGGGGAAACCACCGATGGTAGCGTCAGGGGGCGGCGGGGGCACCCTCCGCGCCGGTGGCTCCCTCCGCGCGGGGGGGCGAGTCCGGGCCGTCGGACGGGGCCCCGTCCGGCGCATCGACGGTCGCGGCGGCGTCCGGGGGTGCGGCCCCCTTCTCGCCCGCGATCTGGATGTCCCAGCCGCACAGGCGCGACGCGAGGCGCACGTTGGCGCCGCGGCGGCCGATGGCGAGGGACAGCTGGTCCTCGTCCACGGAGACGTCGGCCGTCTTCGTGTCGTAGTTCAGCGTGAGAGCGTTGATCTGGGCCGGCTTGAGGGCCGTCGCGATCATCACCTCCGGCTGCTCCTCCCACTTGAGGATGTCGATCTTCTCGCCGTTGAGCTCCTCGATGACCGTGCGGATGCGGCTGCCGCGCACGCCGACGCACGCGCCGATCGGGTCCACCTTCGCGTCGGTGGACTCCACGGCCATCTTGGTCTTGTAGCCGGCCTCGCGCTCGATCGCCTTGATCTTGATCAGCCCTTCGCCGACCTCGGGCACCTCGAGCTCGAACAGCTTGCGCACGAAGTCGGCGCGCGACCGCGACAGGACGATGCGGACGCGCTGGCCCTGCGCGCGGACCTCGAAGAGGAACGCGCGGATGCGGTCGCCGACCTTGTAGTTCTCGCCGCGGATCTGCTCGGAGCGGGGGACGATGCCCTCCACGCGGCCGAGGTTGACGATCAGGTTGCCGCCCTCGATCCGCTGGATCGAGCCGGTGACGATCGTGTTGACCCGGCGGTGGTACTCGTCGAGGTTCTTGTCCCGCTCGGCCTCGCGGATCCGCTGGTTCATGACCTGGCGGGCCGTCTGGGCGGCGATGCGACCGAAGTCGAGGGCGGCGGGGCTGCCGTTGACGTTGCAGGCCGCCTCCCCGGTCTTCCGGTCGAGGTGCACCTCGATCACCGCCTCCTCGCCGAACCGCTTGCGGGCCGCGGTCAGCAGCCCCTGTTCGATCGACGAGAAGACGACCTCCTTGTCGATCCCGCGCTCGCGGTAGACGATGTCGACGAAACGGAGGATGTCCTGGGGATCCATGGCCTGCTCTCTCCGGGCCGGGCCCGAGGGCAGCCCAACCCCGACAACGGAAAGAGGCGGGGGATCCCCCGCCTCCTTCCGGAGTCGACGGTACGTTTGGCCGGGCATTGTCACCCGGACCCCGGAACTCCGCAAGCCGGGCCCCCCGGGTTTTTCCCGGGGGGCGATCCGCCAATCCGTGCCGGTCGAAGAATGGCGGATCGGCGACCGGGCCTCGCGTCCGGGGGGCGATCCGCCAATCCGTGCCGGTCGAAGAATGGCGGATCGACCGGGGGGGAGCGCGGACCGGGGGGGGAGGGCGAAGGCCCGGCCGGGGGGCGCCCCGGGTCGCCGGGCATGGATCCCCCGGCGGACCGCGGCTACCGTACGCGCATGGCCCCTCCCCGCCTGCAGCTCGCCCTCGACTTCGTCGACCTCCACCGTGCGCTGACCGCGGCCGCCGAGGGGGTGGCGGGGGGCGTGGACTGGCTCGAGGTGGGCACGCCGTTGCTCAAGGCCGAGGGGCTGAACGCGGTGCGGGCGCTGCGGGCCAAGTTCCCGCGGGTGCCGATCGTGTGCGACGCGAAGACGATGGACGCGGGCCGGCTCGAGCTCGAGGCGGCCGCCAAGGCCGGCGCCACGATCGGGACGGTGCTCGCCGTCGCGTCGGACGCGACGATCGAGGAGTGCGTCGAGGCGGGGCGGAGCTACGGGATCGAGGTGCTCGTGGACCTGCTGGGCCACCCCGACCCGGTCGGCCGCGCGAAGTGGGCCGAGTCGGTGGGCGCGGACTACGTGAACGTCCACTGCCCGATCGACGAGCAGATGCGCGGCCGCGACCCGTTCGACACGCTGCGGGCCGTCGCCGCGGCGGTGAAGATCCCGGTGACCGTCGCGGGCGGGATCAACGCGGCGACGGCGCCGCGCGCGGTGGCCGCGGGCGCGTCCGTCGTCATCGTCGGCGGGGCGATCACGAAGGCGCCGGACGCCGCGAAGGCCGCGCGCGACCTCGTGACGGCGATCCGCTCGGGCGTCGCGGGCGAGGCGACGACGGCGGTCCGCGGCGCGACGGACGGCGACGTCCGGCGGATCCTGACGGAGGTCTCGACGCCGAACATCAGCGACGCGGCGCACCGGCAGAAGGTGCTCCACGGCTGGCACCTCACGGCGCCCGGCGTGCGGATGGTGGGTCGCGCGTTCACCTGCCGCTCGATGCCCGGCGACTGGGCGAAGCCCGTCGAGGCGATCGACCGCTGCGCCGAGGGCGACGTCCTCTTCATCGACGCGCTCGGGCTCGCGCCCGCGGTGTGGGGCGAGCTCGCGACGAACTCGGCCGTCAACCGCAAGCTCGCGGGCGTGGTCGTCCACGGCGCGATCCGCGACGTCCGCGACATCGCGCGCCTCGGGCTGCCGGTGTTCGCGCGGCACGTGTGCGGCCAGGCGGGCGAGCCGAAGGGCCTCGGCGAGCTCGGCGGCACGCTGCACGTCGACGGCGTCGACGTCCGGCCCGGCGACTGGATCGTCGGCGACGACGACGGCGTCATCGTGATCCCGAAGGCGAAGGCCGTCGAGGTCGCGAACCGCGCGATGTACTGCCTCGAGGCCGAGAACCGGCTCCGCGCCGAGATCCTCGGCCAGAAGAGCACGCTCGCGAAGGTGATGGACCTCGAGAAGTGGGAGAAGCGGGTGCTGGGCGGCGAGTCGGGCCTCGAGCAGCTTCCCCCCCGGTGAGGCCCGCCGGTCGCCGCGTCGGGAGTCCGGCCGCAGATGGCGGATCCCTCGCGAGGGCATAGGGTGACGCCATGGCACAAGCGACCGCGATCCGCCTCGTCGTCAACGGGGACGCGCGCGTCCTTTCCGCCTCGCCCCCGACCCTCGCCGCGCTCGTCCGCGACCTCGGCCTCGAGGGCCAGCGCGTCGCGGTCGAGGTGAACGGCGACGTCGTCCCGCGGGCCGAGCACGGCACCCGCGCGCTGAAGGACGGCGACCGCGTCGAGGTCGTCACGTTCGTCGGCGGCGGCGAGGAGCACGACGAGGACCCGCTGCGGCTGGGCGACCACGTCTTCACGAGCCGCCTCTTCGTCGGCACGGGCAAGTACGCGACGAACGCGCAGATGGTCGCGGCCCTCGAGGCGAGCGGCACCGAGGTCGTCACCGTCGCGCTGCGCCGCGTCGACCTCGCGCGCAAGGACGGCCCCAACGTCCTCGACGCGCTCGGCGACCGCTTCACCCTGCTGCCCAACACCGCGGGCTGCTACACGGCCGACGACGCGGTGCGCGTCTGCCGCATGGCGCGCGAGCTGGCGCTGTCCGACCTCGTGAAGCTCGAGGTCCTCGCCGACCCCGAGACGCTCCTCCCCGAGCCGTTCGAGACGCTGAAGGCGCTCAAGACGCTCGTCGCGGAGAAGTTCCACGTGCTCGTCTACACGAACGACGACCCGGTGACCGCCAAGCGCCTCGAGGAGGCGGGCGCCACCGCGGTGATGCCGCTCGGCAGCCCGATCGGCAGCGGCCTCGGCCTCCTCAACCCGGGCAACATCGAGCGCATCCTCGCCCGCGCCAAGGTCCCGATCGTCGTGGACGCGGGCGTCGGCACGGCGTCCGACGTCGCGGTCGCGATGGAGCTCGGCATCGCGGGCGTGCTCCTCAACACCGCCATCGCGAAGGCGCGCGACCCCGTCCGCATGGCGCGCGCGATGCGCGACGCCTGCCGCGCCGGGCGCGACGCGTTCCTCGCGGGCCGCATGCCGAAGGGCGCGCCGTCGCCGTCGAGCCCGGTCCACGGCACCGTGACGAAGGCGTTCGGCACGTGACGCGAGGCCCGCTCCGCGTCGTCGTCGCGCTCGTCGTCGCGCTCCTCCTCGGGGCGGGGCTCGCGGCGGTCCCCGCGTCGGCGCAGGACGCCGCGCCGGTGCCCGCGCCGACGCCGGTCCCCGTCCCGGCCCCGGCGCCGGTCCCGGGGCCCGCGCCCGCGCCCGCGCCGGACCCGAAGGCCGCCCCCGCGAAGCCGGCGCCCGCGAAGCCGGCGCCCGGGATGACCAACGACCAGCTCGAGAGGCTGCTGCAGGCGAACCCGGCCGCGTTCGGCGCGATGCTCGTCCTCAAGTGGGGGGCGGCGATCGCGGGCTGCGTGCTCCTGGTGCTCGGGTTCGTGCGCCGCCGCGACGAACGCGCGGGGCTCGTGCGGCCGGCGCGCGCGCCCGCGCCGCCGCCCGTGCCGTTCCACCCGCTCGTCGCCGTCGGCCTCTGGATCGCGATGATGGCGTTCTCGCAGGTGGCGCTCTTCGTCGTCCTGAAGGCCGTCCCGTCGGCCGCGGAAGGCGCCGGCGTCTCCTGGCCGTGGGGGTTCGGCGTCACCGCGGCCGGGACGGTGACCGCGGCCGTCGTCGCCGCGGTCGCGCTCCGGCGCGCGCGGCGGGCGCAGGGCCGCACGCCGTGGCCCGTCGGGCCCGCGCTGGCGCTCGGCGGCAAGGGCTGGCTGGTCGCGACCGCGATCACCATCCCCGCGACCCTCGTCTGGGTCGCGATCCTCTCCGCGACCGGGAACGCGCCCGAGGTCCAGGACCTCGTCGAGCGCGCGGTCCGCGCGGACGCGTCGCGCGCGTTCCTCGTCGCGCTCGGGGTCCTCGGGATCGTCGTGGCGCCGGTCACCGAGGAACTGCTGTTCCGCGGCGCGATGTTCGGCTCGATGCGGGCCCGGCTCGGCTCGCGCGTCGGCGCGATCCTGTCCTCGCTGATCTTCGCGGCGGTCCACATGAGCCTGACCGCCTTCGTGCCGCTGTTCGTCCTCGCGCTCGTCCTCTGCTGGGTGTACGAACGGTCGGGTTCGCTCGTCGCCCCGGTGGTGGTCCACATGCTCAACAACGCGACGTCCCTCCTGCCGCTGTTCCTGGTGCACCTGTGAGCGCCGACGGCCCGCCCATGCGCCGCGTCGGCGACGCGTTCGTCGCGGCCGGCGCCACCGTCGTCGGCGACGTCCGGCTCGGCCGCGACACGAACGTGTGGTACGGGGCCGTCGTCCGCGGCGACGACGCGCCGCTCACGATCGGCGACCGCACCAACCTCCAGGACGGCGTCGTGATGCACGCCGACACCGACGTCCGCAACGACATCGCCGAGGACGTCACCGTCGGGCACGGCGCGATCCTCCACGGCACGCGCGTCGAGCGGTACGCGCTCATCGCGATGGGCTCGGTGCTGCTCGGGCGCTCGGTGATCGGCGAGGGCTCGATCGTCGCGGCGGGCTGCGTCGTCCCCGAGGGGATGGTCGTGCCGCCGTGGTCCCTCGTCGTCGGCGTCCCGGGCCGCGTCGTGAAGACGCTCGACCCCGAGAAGCGCCGCGCGAACGCGATCGAGATCGCGCTCGGCTACGTCCGCAAGGCCAACGACCACGCGTCCGGGCGCTGGAAGCGGCTGTGACCGGGCGCGGGACGCGCCGGTAACGTGCGCTCGCGGCTCGCGCCGAGCCCGACGGGCGCGTTCCACGTCGGGAACGTCCGCACGTTCCTGCTGACGTGGCTGCACGTCCGCGCCGCCGGCGGCTCGCTCGTCCTGCGCGTGGACGACCTCGACGGCCCGCGCGTGAAGCCCGCGGCCGTGCAGGAGGGCCTCGACGACCTCCGGTGGCTCGGGCTCGACTGGGACGCGCCCCTCGGCGTGCTCGTGCAGTCCGCGCGCGGCGCGGTCTACGCGGCGGCGGCGGCCGACCTCGTCGCGCGGGGCCTCGCGTACCCGTGCGTGTGCACGCGCAGCGAGGTCGAGTCGGCGGCCAGCGCGCCGCACGGTCCCGACGGCCCGCGCTATCCCGGCACCTGCCGCGGGCGGTTCCCGACGACGGAGGCCGCGGCGGCGGCGACGGGCCGTCCGGTGGCGCTCCGGTTCGCGGTGACGCGAGGCCCGGTGGCCTTCGTGGACGGGCTCTTCGGGCCGCAGGTGTTCGACGTCGCCGACGAGACGGGCGACTTCGTCATCTTCAAGTCGAACGGCACGGCGGCGTACCAGCTGGCGACGGTGATCGACGACGCGGCGAGCGGCGTCGACCTCGTGATCCGCGGCGCCGACCTCCTGCCGTCGACGGCCCGACAGCTCCTCCTCGCGCGCGCGCTGGGCCTCGCGTCGCCTTCCTACCTCCACCTCCCCTTGGTGGTGGGGCCCGACGGCCGTCGCCTCGCGAAGCGCCACGGCGACACGTCCGTCCGTGCGCTCCGCTCCGCCGGCTGGACCTCCGCCGGTCTCGTGGGCCGCATCGCCTCGACGGCCTCCCTCTGCGGTCCGCACGAGTCCCTCTCCCCGTCGGCCCTCCTCTCCCGCTACTCCCCTTCCCTGCTCACCACCGCACCCGTGGTCCTCGACTCCTCCTTCTTCTCCTCCCCTCGCTGACGCCCACGCCGCCTCTTCTCCTCTCCGCTCCGCTCTTCTCTGCTCTGCTCCGCTCTGGGCTGGCGAAGGGCGTTCTCCTTGCGAACGGGTGCGATGGGGACGGGCCGCGGGAGGCGCGCCGAGCGAGGCTGGGGCTGCACCGCGTCCCGCGAGCGAGGCGCCCGACGAGGAGGAGGCCCAGCAGGGCCGACGACGAGGAGGGGACCGAGGGCCGCTTGGGGCCCGAGGGACGCCGAACCCCGGCCCGCCCCCAGCGCAGCCGTCCATCCCTCCCTAGATCCCGCCTCCTACACCCACATCCCCGTGATCTCGGCCTCGAAGACCATGCGGTCGGCGACCCAGCCTTGGGTGTCGTAGATGGCTCGTCGCGGGCGTAGCTCGGTGCGCTTGCCGAGGATGACGAGGGTGTCGCCGGGGACGACGGTGCCGCGGAACTTGACGCGGTCGATGCCGCCGAAGCCGAAGAAGCGGGTGCCGAACTCGGCGGGGTCGTACGCGCAGCGCACCGCGAACGAGCAGAGCTGCGCGGCGGCCTCGATCATGAGGACGCCGGGCATCAGCGGCCGGCCCGGCACGTGGCCGCGCGCCCACCACACGTCCTTCGGGATCTCGAGGACGCCGGCGACCTCGCCGCCCTTGTCGGCCTCGTGGACGATCCGGCTGAGCTGCTCGAGCTCGTACCGCTGCGGGTTGACCTTCCGGATCGCCTCGAGGTCGGCGACGACCTTCGAGGGGTCCACCTTGGCGCGGTCGAAGAGGGCTTCCGTGGGCATCGTGGGCTCCGGGAAGCCCGGGAGGATAGCGGCGGCCGTCGGGACCCGGTAGCATCCATGGGGCCGGTCCCCGCATGCGCGTCCCTCGTCCCCTCGCGGTCGCCCTCCTCGTGGTCCTCGCGAGCGGGGCGTGCCCGCGCGCGCGGCCGACGCGCCCGCCGCGGAGCCGCCCGCGCCCGCCGCGGAGCCGCCCGCGTCCGACGCGAAGCCGGCGGCCCCGGACGCGAGGCCCGGCGCCGCCGACGGCAAGCCCGTGGAGGCGGCCCCGGCCCTGAAGACGCTGACGGACGCCGAGGTCGCGCCGCTGCTCGAGGGGCTCAAGAAGGCGCTGAAGGCGAAGGTGCTGTCGGAGGCCGCGCCGGCGCTCGACGCGCTCGCCGGCGTCACGCACCCCGACCTCGAGGCGGCGCTCGGCCGGCTCCTCGGCCACAACCTCGCCGACGTCGCGGCGCGCGCCGCCCGCGCGATGGGCGAGCGCGCGAGCGACAAGACCGCCGCGGCGCTGTGGAAGGCGTGGTCGTCGCCGGCGAACGAGCGGCGGGTGGACGTCCGCGCGGCGATCCTCGACGCGTTCGCGACGATGAAGGCGCCGCTCGACCCGAAGCAGTACGCGCAGGTCGAGCGGCTGTTCACCGACGCGGCGTCGGCGGCGGCGATGGACGCGGTGACGCGCTACTTCACGGTCGTCGCGACCGACAAGCGGCCGTGCAAGGCGTTCGCGCTCTGGCTCGACGAGCCCTCGCCCGCGAACGTCCACGACGGGAGCAACCCGCCGAAGGAGTGGTGGGAGGCCCGCTGGAAGCTGTGGACGAAGACGCGCCCCGGCGCCGTGGCGGCCCTGAAGGCCATCACCGGGCAGGAGTTCGAGTCGAGCGAGCAGGCGCGCGCGTGGTTCGCCGCGAACCGCGCGTTCGGCGTGCGCTGGTAGGCCGGCTCGCGCGGCGCGCGGGCCCCGCGCCGTGGCGGCACGCGACCGCGAGGGCGCAGCCGCCGCACACCGCGGGCACGTGGCGGTGGCGAGCCGCCGGCGATGCCGGGGCGCGCGAGCGCGAAGTCGTAGCGCACGGGGTCGTCGGGGTCGAACGCCGCGAGGCGCGCCGTGACCTCGACCGCGCAGCGCCAGTCGGCGGCGCGGCGGCGCGTGAGGCCGAGGTCGAAGACGGTGCGGTGCACGTGCGTGTCGAGGGGGAGGAGGAGGTCGCGGGGGCGCAGCGGGCCTCGGGTCCAGAGGCCCAGGTCGAGCCCGTCGTCGGCGCGGACGCACCAGCGCGCGAGGAGCAGCGACCGCTTGCACGCGGCCCCGCCGTCGGGGTCCGCGAGGAGGAAACGGCGGGCGCGCCGGCGCACGGGGTCGTCCGTGGGGTCGGTGGCGTCGGCGAGGCGCCGCCAGGCCCCGAGGCCGGCGCGGAGCGGTTCGGGCCCGGTCGCGTGGGCGCCGACGAACGCGCCGAGGGAGCCGGCCTCGTCGCGGGCGCGCGCGACGCCGGCGAGGAGCCACGCGACGTCCACCCCGGCGGTGAAGCGGTGGCGCATCCCGTCGAGCGCCGACGCGAGGCCCGGTCGCCGCGAGGGGGCGAGCGCGTCGGCCGGGCGCGGGCCCAGCCGGTCGAGGACGGCGCGGACGGCCGCGTGGATGGACGCCACCCGGCCGTAGGCGAGGAGGGCCGCCACGACGGCGACGACCTCGCGGTCGGCGGGGTCGGCAAACGTGCGGGGCCAGCGGAGGGGGTCCGAATCGAGCCAGCGTCGGTCGAACCGCGCGCCCAGGTCGTCGAGGCGGGCGTGGAGGTCGGGGTGGGGGCCGGGCACCGCGGAAGCGTACCGGGACGGGCCGGAGGCCCGGCGGTCCCGGAGGGACGGGAACCCCGGACCCCGGGGCCGCGTCTACCGAGGGACGGGCCCGGCGGACCCCTGTCGAGTACCATGCCCCGATTCCCGGGGGCCCGAGGGCCCCCGGCGAGGAGACCGTGATGTCGAAGTTGCAGGCCTGTGCGAAGTGCGGCGCCCAGTTCGACGTGAGCGCGATGGCCGCCGGGACCGCGTTCACCTGCGGCGCGTGCGGCGCCGTCGTGACGGTGGGCGCCGCGGCGTCGCCGTCGCGCGTGCCGCCCGCGCCGGCCGCCGCGTCGCGGCCGATCCCCGCGCCCGCGAAGGCCGCCGGCGGCCCGGGGAAGCCGGGCTCGGCCCGCGGGCCGCAGTACGTGCCCGTCGAGCGGCGCCGCGAGGTCCGCCGCCGCGGCGCCCGCGCGGAAGAGCCGCGAGGAGCCCGAGGGGCGCGCGCCGCGCGGACGCGCCGAGCGTCCCGCCAAGAAGGGCATGTCGCCGGCCGCGATGGCCGGCCTCGCCGCGGGCGGTCTCGCCGTGATCGTCGTCGTCGCGATGCTCGCGATGAAGAAGAGCCCGACCGCCGACCCCGTCGCGAAGACGGTCGCGGGCCCGACCGCCGGCTCGGCCGGGGGCGGCGCGGGGGCGAACCCCGCGTCGCCGGTCGCGGGCACGCCGGCCGGCGGGGGCGCCGCGGCCGTGAACGCCGCCGGCGGCTCGCCGGCGGGCGGCACGGACTCGTTCGCCGCGATCGAGGCGGACTTCTCGAAGAAGAAGCACAAGTCGAAGGAGGAGCTGAAGCAGTTCTTCGAGCGGTACCGGCTCGCGGGCCCGCAGGGCGCCGCCCGCGCGAAGGAGGTCGCCGAGCAGATCGTCCGCGAGGAGGACCCCGACTTCGCCCCGGCGCGGACGCTGCTGGGCTACAAGGAGTTCAACCACCCCATCCCCGAGATGATCTCCTTCACGAACTACCCGTACATCCGGGCGGTCGAGGAGGCGAACAAGCAGCGGTGGTTCGGCCCGGACGAGGAGAAGGAGTACGGGCTCGCGATGCACGCGTGGGAGAAGACCCTCGCCCACGAGAAGAAGCTCGACCCCGACACCGGCGACTCGACGTTCCGCGCCCTCGACGGCGCGCGCCGCGCCATCGCCCGCGACCCGCACTTCAAGGACTACAACTACGAGGCGATCTTCGCGAGCCCGTACCTGATCTGCTACTCGTCCGACGAGCGCCTGTCGGAGGAGGACCTGCTCGCGATCCCGAAGAAGGACCGCCAGGCGAAGCTCGCGGAGCTCGAGGCGACGCGCAAGACCTACCAGCGCGTGCTCGCCGAGAAGGCGAAGATCTACCAGCAGCTCTACGCCGAGTTCCTCAAGCGGTACGCCGAGGACTGCGAGTTGAAGGACCTGATGGGCCCGTACGGCGGCCGCCCCGACTACCCGATGAGCAAGCGGTCGTTCAAGGACGGCTGCCCGATGATCATCTGGATCTTCTCGGACCGGAAGGCGTTCGACGACTATCACGACAACGTCGTGAAGAGCAACATCCCGACCGGCGTGGCGGGCTACTTCAGCCCGGCGACGGGCTGGGTGTACCTCTACGACGAGCCGGACAACCGCGAGTTCGAGATCAACAAGAACGTGCACGAGGGCACGCACCAGCTCGAGCACTGGTTCCAGAAGCAGAAGCGCGAGTGGGGCCCGACGAGCGTGCCGCAGTCGTTCTTCGGCGAGGGCTTCGCCGAGTACATCGGCGCGGTCAACCTCGCGAAGGACCGCACGCTGAAGTTCCACGGCATCAACCGCCCGCGCCTCGAGTTCCTGAAGAGCGCGGACGCACAGATGAAGCAGCAGAACCGGAAGCTGCCCATCTTCCCGACGAAGGTGCTCGTCGGTTTCGAGGGCTACGGCGCCGTGGACGCGTGGGCCATGGAGAACTGGAAGATGCAGGGCCTCGGCATCTTCTACGCCCAGTCGTGGGCGTTCGTGTACTTCCTCAACGAGGGGCTCAACAAGAAGTACCAGACGAAGTTCAAGGGCTACCTCGACGACATGCTCAACCACCCGAGCGTGAACGCCCAGGGGTACGCCTTCGACCGCTTCAAGACGCGCTTCGGCATCAAGTCCGAGGACGACTGGAAGAAGCTGCAGGCGGAGTTCGAGAAGTACTACCTCGAGACGCTGATCCCGATGGACCTCTCGAAGGTCGGCGACCAGCCGCCGACGCGCGAGGACTGGCCGGGCTACGTGCCGATCGAGCCGGTGGACCCGACGAAGTAGGCCGCCCCCCGACGTCGCGCGGGTCCGCCGGGAACCGGCGGGCCCGCTCGTACGTTCGACCGCACGATGGACGCTCCGCCCGCCCCGCCCCTCGCCCCGGCCGGCCCCCCGGTCCCGGGCGGCCGCCGGCTCCCGCCGTGGATGCCGCTGCTGGTCGTCGCGGTGGCGTGGGCGGCGCAGGGCGGCGTGCTCGGCAATGGCTTCGTCTGGGACGACGGGATCCTCCTCCGCCCGTCGAGCCCCATCGCGCGCGGGTTCGCCGCGGTCCCGGAGCTCTTCCTCGGGACGTGGGGGGGCGCGGTCGGCTCCGAGCTGGGGCTCTACCGCCCGATCGTGTCGGCGACCCTCGCGGTCCAGGCCGGCCTCCACGGCGTCGGCGACCCGTTCCCGTTCCACCTCGTGAACCTGCTGCTGCACGGCCTCGCGGCGGTGCTCGTGCTGGCGGTGGTCCACCGCGTGATGCCGCGCCGGCCGGTGGTGTCGTCGACGACCGCGCTGCTGTTCGCGGCGCACCCGCTCCACACCGGCACCGTATCGTGGATCGTGGCCCGCGGCGACCTGCTGGCGACGATCTTCGCGGCGCTCGCGTTCCTCGTCTGGACCTCCCGGGCGCGGCTGTCGGCGGACCGCGCGCTCGGCGCGGCGCTCCTGTACCTGCTCGCGTGCCTCTCGAAGGAGGCCGCGCTGCCGCTGCCCGCGGTGCTCCTGCTGGTGGACGGCGCGGCCGCGGGGGGCGTGCGCCCGGCGCTGCGGGCCCGCTGGGCGGGGTACGTCGCGCTGACCGGCGCCCTCGCGGTGTGGGTGCTGCTGCGGACGACGGCGGGCGACCCCGCCGCCGTCGCGGCGAACGGCCCGTTCGTCGCGCGGACGCTGTTCGAGCGCGCGCTCGTCGCGGCGGTGGTCCTCGTGCGGATGGCCGCGAAGGTGTTCGTCCCCGCGGGCCTGACGGGCGACGCGTCGAACGACCCGGTGCTGTGGTCCGCCACCGACCTGCCGATGACGTACGCGCTCGCGGGGGCCGGCGTCGCCCTGCTCCTCGGCGCCGTCGTCGTCCGCGCCGTCCGCGGCCGGGCGGGCCTCGCGTCGGCGTGGATCGCCGCCTTCGTCCTCCTCGCGCTGCCGGTGCTGCAGCTGGTGCCGATCGGCGCCGCGTTCGAGGACCGCTACGCCTACCTCCCGAGCGTCGCGCTCCTCCCGTTCGCCGGCCTCGGCGCCGAGCGGCTGCTCGCCGCCGGTCCGCGGCGGGTCGTGCTCGGGCTCCTCGTGGGGGTGCTCCTCGCGCTGGTGCCGGCGTCGTGGGCCGTCGCCGCGACCTGGCGCGACGACGCCGCGTTCGACGCCGCCCTGCTCGACGCCGACCCGACGCACCTGCGCGCGCTCGACCGCACCGCGCGCCGCCTGCTCCTCGAGGGGCTCGCCGCCAAGGACGCGGCCGACCGGACGCCCGCGACGCAGCCCGACCGGGTCGCGGCGCTCCACGCGCGGCGCGCCGCGTCCGTCGAGCGCGCGGTGCGGATGCTCGAGCGCGCGCGCGCGCACCCGCGCGGCGAGCGCGACGCGTCGCTCCTCGAGACCCTCGGCGACGCGTACCTCCTGCTCCCGGTGCGGCGCGACGCCGACGCGAAGGCGGCGTACGAGCGGCACCTCTCGCTCCGGTACGTGCCCGGCGGGAAGCGGCGCGAGGCCGACGTCGTCGACCCGCGGCCGGTGCCGGCGGCGGACCGTCGCGACCTGGCCCGCATCTACCGTCAGCTGCACATCGCGTGGACGGCCCTCGAGCCGGACGACCTCGTCGGCCAGGCGCGGTACCTCGAACGGGCCTGCTTCTGGACGCCGCGCGACCTGACGCTCGCGCGGATCGCCGCCGGCGCGTGGAACGTCGCGCAGCAGCCCGCGCGCGCCCTGCCGCACCTCGAGCGCGCCGTCGCCCTCGCGGCCGGCGACCGCTCGGTGACCGACGAGGAGCGCGCGTCGCTCCAGCGCACGCTCGACGAGACGAGGGCCCGCGCCGCGACGGGGGCCGACGCCGCGTTCGCGCGCGCGCAGGAGGCGCTGTCGCGGCCGGGCGGGCACGTCGAGGCGGTGCGCGAGCTGCGCGACGCCGTGGCGCAGCGGCCCGCGTTCGTCGAGGCGTGGGTCGAGCTGGCGAAGGTCTACAAGTACAAGGGCAACTACCGCGACGCGTTCGACGCGCTGGCGGAGGCCCGTCGCGCCCTCGACGCGACGAAGGCCGGCGACGCGGACCCGCGCCGCGCCCTCGTCGCGGCGCTCGAGCAGCGCTACCGCGACGACCAGGCCGCCGCCGACCACGACGAGCGCGGGCGCTGAACGCGCCGCGGCCCGCGCGCGGTCAGACCTTGTTGGCCGGCACCGCGATCTTGAAGCCGGGCAGGTTCGGCGCGATGCGCGCGAGCGCCTCGGCGTCGGCGAGGGCCGTGTAGCAGCGGTGCGCGTCGAGCCAGCGGCCGGCGCCCTCGGCGGCCGTCGCGCAGGCGCGCAGGTCGGCGTCGGTCACCTCGGAGCCCATGCGCCGCATCAGGAACAGCACGAACGCGCGGCCCTCGCGGACGGCGGTCGCGAGGTCCTTCATCACGTCGGGGTGCGTGGGCCGGCTCTCGTAGAGCAGCACCGCCTCCTCGAGCCGCCCCTCGGCGCGCAGCGCCGCGGCCACGCGGTCGCGCTCCGCGTCCGTCGAGCCGGACCCGAACTTCAGGCGGCGCATGTCGAGGGCGTTGGGGAGGGACGGGCGGGCCATGGGGGGACTCCGTGGGACGGGCAGCCTACCCGGGGGTCGCCGGGTGCGCGCACCCGGGCCCGAGACGACCCCCTTTGACATCCCGGCTCGCCGTGCCTAAATTGTTCTCCACCAAGGGTCTAGGAACACGCGCCCGGCACGGCGCCCCCCGTTCGCCGCCCGTACGCTGACCGTCCGCCCCCTCCGCATGAGCCCCGAACCCACCTCCAAGTTCCCGTCGAACCTGCCGCGCCGGCCCACGCCGCCGCCGCCGCCGCCCTCTCGGCCGCCGCCCCCGCCGCCGCCGGTCGCGAAGCCGGCGCCGGACGACGCGCCGCGGACGATCACGAAGAAGGAGCTCGTCGCGCGGATCGCCGAGCGCACGGGCCAGACGAAGGTCGTCGCCCGCGACATCCTGCAGATGTTCCTCGACGAGATCATCAAGGAGCTCGGGCGCGGCAACCGCCTCGAGTTCCGCGAGTTCGGCGTGTTCGAGATCAAGGAACGCGCCGCGCGGAAGGCCCAGAACCCGCGCACGCTCGAGAAGGTGGACGTGCCGTCGAAGCGCGTCGTGAAGTTCCGCGTCGGCCGCCTGATGAAGGAGCGCGTCGGGGAGATCCCCGAGGGCAGCCAGTTCATCGCGGACGGCTCCGACGACTACGACGACGACGACGACGACGAGTAGGACCTGGGCCCGCGCGTCCGCGCGCCCGCGGGGCGTGCCGCGACGTCGCGGACGCGGTTGCGCGGTCCCTCTCGGCACGCGAGGCCCGCTCGGCCGCGAGGTGCTGCGGGCGTGAGCCCCCGCCGTCGCGGGGTTCCCCGCCGAGGTCGGCGCGGTCCGACGCGGTCGCGGTGCGGGGGGCCCGGCGGCCGACGCGCGCCGCGCCGTCCCTCGGGCCCGTCGTCGGGACGCGGGCCACGGGACGCGGGCCACGGGAGACGGGACGCGGGAGACGGGGCGCGGCGCGAGGGGCCCGGGGCCCGCACGGCCGCGGCGTGCGCCGAGGCGCGGGGGCGTGCGCCGGCGCCCGCGAGCGGGCCTCGCGGTCCCCCGAGCCCGACGCCGCACGGCGGTGCTTCCGGTAGGATGGCGAGGCTTGCCCCGCGCGGCGGTGCGGGCACGGTCGAATCCCGAGGAGCGCGCATGGCCAGCCGGACGAACAGCGGACCCCTGGTGGAGCAGTCCCCCCCGAGCGGCACGCCGCCGGCGGTCGGCTGGGCGGCGCTCCTGCTCGGGCTCGTCGGCGCGGTGACGGGCTCGCTCGCGTACTTCGGCAAGTCCGGCGGCGGCGGCGCGGGCCGCGGCGGCGTGCCGGACGACCTCGACGGCCGGCTCGCGGCGCACGCCAGCACGCTCCGCAGCGAGCTCCAGGACGACTTCCGGCGCCAGGTGAAGGAGGCGCAGGACACGTTCGTGAAGGCCGAGCGCCGCATCGACGAGACGCGCAGCTCCGTGCAGAAGGTCGTCGACGAGGGCCGACGCCTGGCCGAGAACGCGGTGCGCGCGAGCAGCGACCACGCCGAGACCGTCGAGACGAAGATCAAGGAGGTCGCGGACCAGACGGGCAAGCTCGCGACGACGCTGGACCAACTCCAGACCTCGGTGAAGGACCTCGAGAGCCGGCCGATCGCCAGCGCGGCCCGTCCCGGCCCCGCCGCCGTGCCCGCGCCGACGGTGCCCGCGCCGAAGGACCCGGACGCCGCGCCCGAAGCGCCGGCCGGCCCGACGCCCGAAGAGCTCGCGGCGCAGAAGGCCAAGGTCGACGCCGCGATCGCGGCGCTCGCGTCGCCGGAGATCGGCAAGGTCTTCTCGGCCTGCGTGACGCTCGGCAAGCTCGGCGACCTCTCGGCCGTCGAGCCGCTCCTGAAGGTGCTGAAGGAGCACAAGGACGTGTTCGCCAAGACCGCCGCCGCGACCGCGCTCGGCAGCATCCACGCGTGCGACGCCGTGCCGGCGCTCCTCCAGGCCCTGCTCGACCGCGACGACGGCGTCACCCTGGCCGCGGCGCTCGCGTTCGGCAAGATCGCCGGCGTCGACGCCGGCATGACCGGCAGCCCCACGCGCAAGGAACGCAACGACGCCCGCGAGAAGTGGTCGAAGTGGTGGGGGGCGAACGAGGAGTCCGTCCGGGCCAAGTGGGGGCAGCCGAAGGGTGGCGCCGGGGGAGGCGAACCCGCCCCCAAGTAGGCCCGGCCCCCTGGCCGATGCGGACCGGCCCGGCCGCCGTTCCCAAGGGAGACGGCCCGCCCGGGCCCGGAGGTGGACGCGATGCCCTTCGAACCGCTCTTCTGCGACCGTTGCCACGAGTCCATCCCGGACGCCGACGTCGAGTCCGGGAAGGCCGTCCGGCTGGGCGGGCGCGTCCTCCACGTCGCCTGCGCGTTCCGGCGGGCCATGCCCGGCCCCGGGCGCGCGCTCACGTTCCTCCTCGCCCTCGCGGCCGGCGGCGGCGCCGGGTACGCGGTGATGCGCGTCCAGGCCCTCGAGGCCGACCGTCGCACCCAGCCGAAGGCCGCGTCCGCCGCGGACCTCACGCGCGAGCTCGGGACGCTCGACGGCCGCGTCCGCGCCGCGTTCGAGGCGAGCCGCGCGGCGACGTCCGACGAGGTGAAGCGCCTCGGCCTCGAGCTCCGCGAGGCGAACTCGAAGTCGCTCGACGCCGCGACCGCCGCGCTCCGCGCCGAGCTCCAGCGGCAGGCCGACGCGACGGTCTCGCGGTTCGAGGCGACCGAGCAGCAGCTCGCGTCGATCAAGGAGTGGGTCGCCGAGGTCCGCTCGCGCGCCGCCGCGCTCGCGCAGCCGCGGGCCGAGTCGGCCCAGGTCCCGCCCGCGCCCGTGGTCCCGGCGCCCGCGCCTCCGTCGGCCCCGGAACCGGCCCCGGCGCCGACGCCCGTCGTCCCCGGGCCCGGCCCCGCCCCGGACGCCGAGACGCAGCGGCGCCTCGACGGCGAGCTCGCGGCGCTGCTCAAGATGCTGAAGGACCCGGACACGTCGCGGTCGTTCAGCGCGACGTACAAGCTGAAGGAGCTGAAGGACCTGCGCGCGACGCCGGCCCTCGTCGAGACGCTCCTCAAGCACAAGGACTACTACACGCGCCTCGGCGCCGCGACGGCCCTCGGCGAGCTCAAGGCGTGCGACGCGGTGCCCGCGCTCATCGACGCCCTCGACGACAAGGACGAGCTGGTGCGCGTCGCCGCCGGCGAGGCCATCGCGACGATCCGCGGCGAGGCGACGAAGCCGCTCGTGGGGCTCTCGAAGAAGGAGCTCCGGACGGTGAAGGACGACCTCTCGCGCTGGTGGAAGGAGAACGAGCCGGCCGTGCGGACGCGGCTCAACCAGCCGCCGGCGAAGGCGCCGTAGCGGGCGTCGCCGCCGCGAGCCGCGGCGACGGACCGCGAGGCCCGCGCGCGCGCGGGCCTCGCGTGCCGGTCAGGTCGGCATCTCGTAGACCCGGTACGTCGCGGTGACCTTGCCGCCGAGGGCCTCGAGGTCGGTGCGCATGCGCACGTTGTCCTCGAGGATCCACGAGCCCTCGCCGCCGCGGTACCCCGCCTGCGCGGCGCGGCGGAACACGTCCACCATGAGCGCCGCGTCCACGCCGCGGCCGCGGAACTCCGGCAGGACGCCGAGGAGCATCGTGCGCGCGGCGGAGATCCGCTTGCGGCGGGCGAGCAGCTTGAAGAGGCCGAAGGGGAAGAGCCGCCCGTCGAGGTCGCCGATGATCTCGTTGACGTCGGGGACGTTGCCGACGAAGCCCACCGGCGTGCCGGCCGGCTTCTCGACGAAGAGGAAGAGGCGCGGGTCGACGATCATCTTCAGCGCCTTGGCCGCGTGGCGGAACTCGGCCTCCGTCATGGGGACGAAGCCCCAGTTGCGCTCCCAGCAGCGGTTGTAGAGGTCGAGCAGCGTGTCGATCTCGGCGTCCCAGCGCTTGAGGTCGAGCATGCGGACGGTGTAGCCCTGGCGGTAGAGCGTCCGCTCCGCGATGCGGACGACGCGCTCGGGGATCGGGCCCGCGGACGAGATCCAGTACGCGACGAGGTCCTTGACCTTCGCGAGGCCGGCGCCGAGGAGCAGCGCGTCGTAGTCCTCGCGGTTGTAGGGCATGCCGATGGTCGGCGGGCGGTCGAAGCCGTCGACGAGCACGCCGATCAGCTCGTTCGACGAGTACGAGACGGGGCCGCGCATCGCGGTGAGGCCCCGCGCGCCGACCCACGCGCGCGCGGCCGCGACGAGGGCCCGCGCGGCCTCGGGGTCGGGTTCGAGGTCGAAGCGGCCGAAGAAGCCGATGCGGTCGCCGTGGACCTCGTTGTGGCGCACGTTCTCGATCGCCGCGATGCGCCCGACGACGCGGTCGCCCCGCCGCGCGAGGAAGTGCTCGACGGTCGCGTGGGCGAAGAACGGGTTCTTCGCGCGGTTGCCGAGGAACGCCTCGTCCATCCGGATCGGCGGCACCCAGCGGGGGTGGCCGCGGTAGAGGCGGTAGGGCAGCTCGAGGAAGGCCTTGCGGTCGGCGCGCGTCCGCTCGGGGGCGACCACCACGGGCGGGGCGGCGGACGACGGCGGCATGGGCTTCCTCGGCGGGGGGGCCGCGGCGCGCGACCCGGGGCGCGGGCTACTCGAGGATCCGGAGCCGCTCGCCGACGCGGCGGAACGCGAGGAGGATCGCGTCCAGGTCCTCGTCGGTGTGCGTCGCCATGTACGAGGTGCGGAGCAGGCTCTGGCCCTCCGGCACCGCGGGCGGCACGACCGGGTTCACGAACACGCCCTCCTCGAAGAGGCGGCGGTTGAACTCGAAGGTGGCCTCGTCGCTCCCGATCACGATCGAGAGGATCGGGGAGCCGTGGTCGATCACCTCGAAGCCGAGCTCGTCGAAGCCCTGCTTCATCCGGCGGACGTTGCGCCACAGCCGCTCGCGCCGCTCGGGCTCGGCCTCGATCACGTCGAGGCAGGCGAGGACCGTCGCGACGTTGCTCGGCGGCATGCTGGCCGAGAACACGACGCTGCGGGACGCGTGCTTGAGGTAGTCGATGACGTCCGCGCGGCCGGAGACGAACCCGCCGATGGTCGCGAACGACTTCGAGAACGTGCCGACGACGAGGTCGACGCCGGACTCGACGCCGAAGTGCTCCGCCGAGCCGCGGCCGTGCTGGCCGAGCACGCCGACCGCGTGGGCGTCGTCCACCATGAGGCGGGCGTCGTAGCGCCGCGCGAGCGCGACCATGTCGGGCAGCGGCGCGAGGTCGCCGAGCATCGAGAACACGCCGTCCGCCACGATGAGGCGGCCGCCCTCGCAGGGCGTCTCGCGCAGGAGGCGCTCGAGGTCCTCCATGTCGTTGTGGCGGTACTTGACCAGCTTGCCGAACGCGAGGCGGCAGCCGTCGATCAGCGACGCGTGGTTGTCGCGGTCGCCGAAGATGACGTCGCCGCGCGACGCGAGGGCCCCGAGGGCGCCCACGTTGGTCTGGAAGCCGGTGCCCGAGGTGATCGACGCCTCGCGGCCGAGGAACTTCGCCAGCCGGCGCTCGAGCTCGACGTGGAGCGTCAAGGTGCCGTTCAGGAAGCGCGAACCCGTGCACCCCGTGCCGTACCGCGCGATGGCGGCGCGCGTCGCCTCGATCACGTGGGGGTGGTGGGTGAGGCCGAGGTAGTTGTTCGACCCCGCCATGACCAGCCGCCGCCCGTTCGCGACGACGTGGGTGCCGCCCTCGCTCTCGGAGATCTCCCGGAAGTAGGGATAGACCTCCGCCTCGCGGAGCCCCTGGACGCGCTGGACCGTCGGCGAGCCGAGCAGCTTCTCGAAGAGGTCCACGCAGGACGGTTCCTTGGGAGGGGAAACACGCGCGGACCCGGGGGGGTACCTCGGACCGCCGCGCAAGGGGGCCCGCGCATCCTAGGGGGCCGCACCGGGGAGTCAACGTCCGAGGCTCCGGCGGGCCGCCGCCCCCCTCGCCCGGGGCGGCGCGCGGCGGCCTCCCGGCCGTACACTCCCCGGCCCGTGGACCCCGTCGGGTCGGTGCGTCCCCGGTCGGAGGTGCCGCCGCCGTGCTCCGGGTCCTCGTCACGGGCGGCCACGGGTTCGTCGGGAGCCACCTCGTGCGACGCCTCGTCGCAGGCGGCGACCGGGTCCGGTGCCTGGTGCGCCGTGACGGCGTCCCCGAGCACCTCGCCGGCCTGCCCGTCGAGATCGTCGTCGGCGACGTGACGCGGCCGGACACGCTGGCGCGCGCGGTGGACGGGGTGGACGAGGTCTACCACCTCGCGGCCCGCCTGACCGCGATGAGCGAGCGCGAGATGCTGCGCACGAACGGCGGCGGGACCCGCCACCTCGTGGACGCGGCGGTGCGGGCCGGCGGGGTGGCGCGGTTCGTCCACTGCTCGTCGCTGGCCGTCGCCGGCCCGTCCCTCGACGGCGTCCCGCGGACCGAGGCCGCGGACGGGCGGCCCGTGACGTGGTACGGGGCGTCGAAGGCCCTCGCCGAGCGCGTCGTCCGGGGCCGCGCCGCACCGGGCCTCGCGTACACCATCGTCCGGCCGCCCGTCGTGTACGGCCCGCGCGACCGGGGCCTGCTGTCGTTGTTCCAGGCCGTCGCGCGGGGGGTCCAGCCGCTCCTCGGCGCGCAGCCGAAGCACTACTCGTGGGTCTACGGGCCCGACCTCGCGGACGCCCTCGTCGTGCTCGGGCGCCACCCGGCCACGGTGGGGCGGACCTACTACGCCTGTCACCCCGAGGTGACCACCCTGGCGGCCTTCCTCGACGTGACCGCGCGGGCCGTGGGCCGGCGCGGGCTGCGGCTCCACCTCCCCGACAGCCTCGTCCGGCTTGTCGCGACGGTCTCGGACGTCGTGGCGCAGGCGACGGGGACCCCCGCCATGCTGACCGTGGACAAGACCCACGAGATCGAGCCGCGGGCGTGGGTGTGCTCGCCGGCGGCCGCCGCGCGGGACGCGGGCTGGCGCGCGACGACGCCGATCGAGGCCGGGATCCCGGCGACCGTGGCCTGGCTGCGCGAGGCGGGGTGGATCTGACGCCCGGCCCGGTCGCGGTGTTTGACCTGCGGCGCCCGGGGACCCACAATCCCGGCGCGGGCGGGGTGCCCGCGGCCGGGCGGTCTCGAGGCTGGAGGTGGGCGCGCGTGGGGCGAGCGGCGGTCAACGTCCTTCGGCTCGCCGTCGTGGCCCTCGGGCCGGTCTGGGCTCTGGCCCTGTGGGGCTGCGAGTCGCCGCGTCCGGTGCGGCCGGACCTCGACCTGCACTCGCCGAGCGCGACCCGTCGGCTCGAGGCGGTCGGGGCCGCGGCGAAGAGCGGCGACCGGTCCTACGTCCCGGCGCTGTTCGACCGCCTCGTGGACGACGACGAGGCCGTCCGGATGGCGGCGGCGGCGGCGCTCCGCGACCTGATCGGGCGCGACCCCGGCTACAAGGCGTTCGAGACCGAGGGCGACTGCGCGGCGAAGGCCGCGGCGTGGCGGGCGGCGTGGCAGGCCGGTGGATCGCCCACGCCGTCGTCGTCAGGTCCCGGGGGGGCACGGTACACAGGGGGGGCGGCCCATGGCGCACCCCGTTGACCTCGTGTTCCACGCGACGCTCCCGTCCGACCCTCGCCTCCTCCTCTTCGTGCGGACGCTGGCCGGCGAGGGGGCGTCGGCCGCGGGATTCTCGGACGACGAACGCGGCCGCATCGAGCTCGCCGTCGTCGAGGGGTTCACGAACGTGATCCGTCACGCCTACAAGGACCGCCACGACCAGCCCGTCACGCTGCGCCTGCGCGCGCCGACCGGGCTGTTCGACCTGCAGATCGAGGACCGGGCGGTCTTCGTCGACCCGGCGAGGATCGCGTCGCGGCCGCTGGACCAGGTCCGGCCGGGCGGGCTCGGCGTGCATCTGATGAAGACCACCATGGACGTGGTGGAGTACCGCAAGAACGAGTTCGGGGGCACCACCCTCACGTTGGTCAAGCGCGTCCCCGGAGGAGCGTCATGAACGTCACCGTCGAGCAGCTCGCCAAGGGCGTCCTCCTGGTCGTCGAGGGCCAGGTGGACATGCACACGAGCCCGGAGCTCCGCGGGCGCCTCCGCGAGGCGCTGGAGCGGAAGTCCACCCCGATCGTCGTGGACCTGACGAAGGTCGCGTTCATCGACTCGAGCGGCCTCGCCACGCTCATCGAGGCCCTGCAGGCCGTCGGCAAGTTCGGCGGGCGCCTGCGGCTCTGCGGGCTGGCGCCCGCGGTCCGCAACCTCTTCAAGCTGTCGAACCTCATCTCGATCTTCGACATCCGCGAGACGCGCGAGGACGCGACCAAGTAGCCGGGAGGCGACGTGCCGGGCCCGCTCGCCCTCCTCGAGACCGTCGGCGACGGCGCGTTGCGCTTCGTGCGCTACGTCGGCGGCATCGGTGCGCTCGCGGCCGACACGGTCCGCCACACCGTCGTGGGGCCCTTCCGCGGCCGGCCCATCCGCGTGAAGGAGGTGTGGACGCAGATGGTGCGCGTCGGGCCGCGGTCGCTGCTCGTCGTGTTCCAGGTGAACTTCTTCGTCGGGATGATCCTCGCCCTCATCGGCGGCAACATCCTCCAGTCGATCGCGACGGGGTTCACGGAGTACGTCGGCAACCTGATGTCGATCGGCATCGTGCTCGAGCTGGGCCCGCTGCTGACCGCCATCATCATGACCGGGTACATCGGCGCCGCGCTCGCCGCCGAGATCGGCACCATGGTCGTCACCGAGGAGGTCACGGCCCTGCGGACGACCGGCCTCCACCCGGTGCGCTTCCTCGTCGCGCCCCGCCTGATCGCGACGGTCACCATGATCCCCTGCGTGACCGTCCTCGGCGACCTCGTCGGGATCTTCGGCGGCCAGCTCGTGGCCCAGCACCTGCTCGGCATCAGCCCGACGGTCTACTACGAGCGGGGCTGGGACCAGCTCGGCCGGGACGACATCTGGCACGGCTTCCAGAAGAGCGTCGTCTTCGGCACCATCATCGGCCTGGTGGGCTGCTACCAGGGGTTCCAGGTGAAGGGCGGCGCCGAGGGGGTGGGGCGGGTGACGACCCAGGCGGTCGTCTCCTGCATCCTCCTGATCGTGGCCGCCGACGCGGTCCTCAACTACTTCCTCCTGTTCCAGTAGACTCACCCGGGCCCCATGTACACCAAACAGGCAGAGCTCAAGGCCGGCCTGATGTTCCTCGTCGCGTTGGCGGGGCTCCTGTTCGTGCTCTTCCGCGCGGGCGGCTCGCGGCTGCCGTGGGCCAAGGGGCCGTCGATCCACCTGCGGTTCGCGCAGGGCTTCGCGGCGCCGCACGTCGGCGACCCCGTGATGATGAACGGCCTCCGCATCGGCACGGTGAAGGCCGTCGGCCAGGCGACCGAGGTCCGAGGCGTACCCGGGGCCGACGGGAAGACGCTGCCGCTCACGAACGACGACCGCGCGCGGCTGCGGCTCAAGCCCGGCGACCCCGGCGAGGCCCGCGAGGTGTTCGTGACCGCCGTCGTCGAGCTCCTCGACGAGAAGCAGGTGATCCCGAAGGGCACGCGCGGCCAGATCACCGTCAACCTCACGGGCGCGCGCGAGCTCGCGCTGCTGCCCGGCCTCTCGCGCGACGACCTCGTCCCCGCGGACACGAAGGACGCGCCGATCCTCACCACGGCCGCGGGCGACATCGCCGACATCCAGCGCTCGATCCAGCAGCTCGCCGAGAAGGTGGGGACCGTCGCGGACAACGCGAACCTCGTGCTCGCCGACGTGCGCGCGGCCATCGCCGACGTGCGCGCCAAGATCGCGGTGATCGACCTCTCCGGCATCCAGGAGAACGTGCTCGCCGCGTCGAGCGACCTGCGCGAGGCGCTCGCGACCACCCGCCGCCGCATCGACGAGATCGCGGGCCGGCTCGCCGACGCCGCGACGTCGGTCAAGGGCCTCGCGTCCGACGCGTCGCAGGGCGTCAAGGACATCACGGCCGACGTCCGCGAGATGCTCGGCCACCTCAAGAAGGCCTCGGCCGATATCGAGGGCATCGTGGCCCGCGCCGGCCCGAAGGTCGACGCGATCCTCGACGGCGTCGCCGCGACCGTCGCCTCCGCCGAGAGCTCGGTGAAGGAGTTCTCCGGCCTCGGCACCCGCGTCCAGGGCGTCGTCGGCGAGGTCGGCCGCGACCTCGACGAGATCCTGTCGCGCGTGTCCGAGGGCGCCCACAACCTCTCCGACGTCCTCGAGGACCTCCGGGCCCACCCCTGGAAGCTCGCGAACAAGCCCGAGGACAAGGAGATCGCGTTCGAGAACCTGCGGAACGCGGCCAGCAACTACGTCCGGGCCACGCAGGCGATGCGGGACTCGCTTGGTGCGGTTCAGGCCCTCGAGGCCCGCCGCGACCTCCCGGACGCCGAGCGCCGCGCCCTGGTCCAGAAGGCGTACGACCGCCTGAAGGCCGACTTCGCGCGCTACGAGGAGACCGCGGCGTTCTTCACGCGGATGCTCCAGTCCCCGGCGGTCTCGACCGGCCGGTGACGCAGTTCGGCGCGCGGCCCACGGGGCCCGGCGCGCGGTAAGCCGCGCCCCGGTCCGTGCTGGCCCTCCGGCGGGGGTGTCCTACTCTCTACCGCGGGGCCCGTGTCGGCCCCCGCGCGGACGGTCTCCCGCGCTCCTGAGCACCCAACGGCAAGGAACCTCACCATGCGCAAGGTCGCGGTCATCGGCGGCGGGAACGTGGGCGCCACGGCGGCGTGGCAGATCGCTTCGAAGGACCTCGCGGACGTCGCCCTGTACGACATCCTCCCGGGCGTCCCCGCGGGCAAGGCGCTCGACATGAGCCAGGCCGGCGAGGTGTTCCACTTCGACGCGCGCATCGAGGGCTCGGACAAGATCGAGGTCATTCGCGGCGCCGAGGTGGTGGTCGTGACCGCGGGCTTCCCGCGCAAGCCCGGCATGGACCGCATGGACCTGCTGAAGAAGAACGTCGAGATCGCGAAGGCCGCGGCGCTCGGCATCAAGCAGCACGCGCCGGACGCGGTCGTCGTCGTCATCACGAACCCGCTCGACGTGATGACGTGGGTCGTGAAGGAGGTCACGGGCTTCCCGAAGCAGCGCGTCGTCGGCATGGCCGGCGTGCTCGACAGCGCCCGCTTCGCGCGCTTCGTCGCCGACGAGCTGCACTGCTCGGTGAAGGACGTCCGCCCGATGATCCTCGGCGGCCACGGCGACACGATGGTGCCGCTCGCGCGCTTCTCGACGGTCAACGGCGTCCCGCTCAGCGAGCTGATGCCCGCCGAGACGATCGCCAAGCTCGCCGACCGCGCCCGCAACGGCGGCGCCGAGATCGTGAAGCTCCTCGGCACGGGCAGCGCCTACTACGCGCCCGCCGCCAGCGCGACGCTCATGGTCGAGGCGATCCTCGGCGACACCGGTCGCATCCTCCCGTGCAGCAGCTACCTGACGGGCGAGTACGGCTTCGACGGCATCTACCTCGGCGTGCCCGTGGCGCTGGGCGCCGGCGGCGTGCGCCGGGTCGTCAGCCTCTCGCTCGACGCCGCCGAGAAGGCCGCGCTGGCGAAGAGCGCCGAGAGCGTCCGCACCGGCATCGCCGAGGCGAAGCCGATGCTGTAGCTCGGGGTCCGGGACCGCGAGGCCCGCGGGCCTTCCGATCCCGAACCCGTCCCCGGGGGCCCGGCCGTGCGACGGCCGGGCCCCCGTCGTTTGAAGAGGGGACGCACGGAACCGCACCCGGGGGTGTCCCGGGACCAGGGTCCCGGCGTAGACTGCGATGCCATGCGCCGAGGCCGCCTGCTCCCGCTGCTGCTGCTCGCCGCGCTGCTCGGGGTCGGGGTGTCGGCCGGGTCCCGCGATGCCGCGGCGGACTTCGGCAAGGACGAGCAGAAGTTCGACAACCAGGCCTACCCGGCCGAGTTCCGCGGGCGCGTGCTCGAGGCCATCGTCCGCGGGGCGAACTGGCTCCTGACGCACCAGCGCGAGGACGGCTCGTGGACGTCCGTGCAGGCGCAGGGCTACCCGATGGGGCCGACGGCCCTCGCGACGCTCGCGCTGCTCAAGTGCGGCATCCCGCCCGGCCACCCGAAGATCACCCGCGCGTTCGCGTACCTGAAGCAGCAGAAGATGCTGAAGGTCTACGAGGTCGCGGTGCTGATGATGGCGCTCGACGCCAAGTACGACCCGGCGCCCGACCCGTTCGCGAAGGAGGAGGTCGACCGCTACGGCAACCGCGTCGTGCCCGAGCCGTGCGCCGAGAACATGACGAAGGAGGACCTCGCCTGGATGAAGCAGGGCGTCGACTTCCTCGTCGGGCACCAGACGGGCGGCTACTGGCGCTACCCCGAGGGCGGGTTCGACCTCTCCAACACGCAGTACGCGCTCCTCGGCCTCAAGGCGGCGGACCGCTGCGGGCTGAAGGTGCCGCTCGAGGTCTGGCGCGCGTCGCTCGCGTTCCTGCTCGACCACCAGGACGCCGACGGCGCGGAGGTCGAGCTGCGCGGCAACGAGGTCCGCGGCGACTACCGGGTCGAGTGGAAGGAGAAGGCGAAGGCGCGCGGCTTCAAGTACGTCGCGAAGGGGATGCGCACGACCGGCGCGATGACCACCGCGGGCGCCGCGGGGCTGATGATCTGCCAGAGCATGTTGTGGAAGTCGCGCAAGTTCACCGGCGAGGACCGCCAGCGCACGCGCGAGGCGATCCGCGACGCGCTCGCGTGGATGCAGACGAACTTCTCCGTCGTCGACAACCCGGGCGCCGGGCCGACGTGGCACTACTACTACCTGTACGGGCTCGAGCGCATGGGCGTCGTGGCGCACCTGCGCTTCCTCGGGCGCACCGACTGGTACCTCGACGGCGCCGAGCTGCTGCTGATGGAGCAGGACGATCGCGGCTCGTGGCAGGCGGGCGACGTGGTGGACACGTGTTTCGCGCTGCTGTTCCTCAAGCGCTCGTCGTTCCGCATCACGAACGCGACGGTCACGCCGAGCGAGCCGAACATCTCGTCGGCGCCGGGCGAGACGGCGCCGCCGAAGGAGCCCGCGCCGAAGGCCAAGGAGCCGGTCGCGCCGAGGTGACGCGAGGCCCGCCCCGCCGCGCGGGGGACGCAGGGCCCGGACCGCGAGCGGAGGCGGGCCGAAGGCCGTGGCGTCGACGTCCCGGGCGCCCGACCGCTCCGGCGCGGGTCGCGGACGCGGGGTCAGGGCGTGAAGAGGTACGCGCCGTCGTACTCGGGCAGGCCGCCCGTCGGGTTGAGGCCGCCGCAGAACAGGATGCGGCCGTCGCCGAGCACCGTCGCCGTGTGGTTCGCCATGCCCGTCGGGAACCGGACCGCGGTCGCGTAGGTCTCGCTGCCCGCGACGCCGCCCTCGACGACGAGGTCGCAGGTCGCGAGGACGAAGCTGCCGTTCGAGAAGTCGATGCCGCCCGCCACGAGGACGCGGCCGGGGCCGATCGCGGTGGCGGTGCCGTAGGAGCGCGGCTTCGACGTCCCGCTGCCGGAGTTGATCAGCGCCGTGGTGCCGCGGTCGAAGTAGAGGACCTCGCCGAGCGCCTCGCCGCCGACGACCGAGACCGACCCCGACGGGAACGCCGCCGCGGCCGCGCCGAAGCGCGCGCGGTCGGGCGTCGCGGCGGCGAAGGGCGTGAACTGACCGGTGGTCGTCGAGAACGTCTCGGGGCGGAGGTCGGTGTCGGAGCCGGCGACGAGGAGCCACCGGCCGTCGAGGAGGTCGATCATCGCGTGGGTGGCGCGCGTGTGGCTCATCGACACGGGCCAGGCGGTGAACTGGCCCGTCGTCGGGTTGAAGACCTCGACGCTCGAGTGGTCGGCGAGGAACGCGCCCTGCAGCTCGCTGCCGCCCGTGACGAGGACGCGCCCGTCCGGGAGGCGGAGGGCCGCGTGGTCGGCGCGCGGCGTGCCCATCGACCCGACCGCGGTGAAGGAGCCGTCGGCGGGGTCGTAGACCTCGGCGGTCGCGGTGACGTTCAACGTGCCGGGGTTGATCTCGTAGTAGCCGCCCGCGAGGAGGACGCGGCCGTCGGCGAGGCGGGTCGCGGTGTGACCGGCGCGCGCGTGCTGCATCCGGGCGGTGATCGTGGCGAAGGTCTGGGTGCCCGGGGAGAACGTCTCCGCGCGGTCGGTGATCGTCGTGCCCTGGATGAACCCGCCGGCGACCAGGACGGAGCCGCTGGCGAGCAGGGTGGCGGTGTGGTTGCGGCGGCCCTGCTGGAGGCGGCCGCTGGTCGGCTGCAGCGCGCTCGCGGGCGGCAGGACGGCGCCGCCGCCGGTGCCGGTGCGGAAGATGAAGGTGCGGTCACCGCCGAGCGCGTCGCCCGCGGTGGAGCGGAGGGCGGCCGAGACGACGATGCTGTAGGTCTTGGAGGCCGCGAGGGGCGCCGAGGGCGAGAACTCGAGGGTGGTCCCGAGGCCGTCCGCGACGAGGCCGACGGTGCCCGCGACGCCGCCGTTCTCGGTGTTGCCGACGGCCACGGCGGACGCGGTGACGCTGGAGGGGGCCACCGGCAGGGAGAACGTGACGAGGACGTGGACGTTCGTCGCGACGCCGTTCGCGCCGTCGGCGGGGGAGAGGGTCGCCACGACGAACGGCGAGACCGGGGTGCCGCCGCCACCGCCACCGCCACCTCCGCCCCCGCACGCGGCGACGAGGCCGGCGATCAGCAGGAGCGTGCCGAGGGAGCGCAGGGTCCGGGCCGGGAACCGCGGGGTGTCAGGGGTGCGCATCGTCGTCTAGGGGCCCGTCGCCCGATCGCCCGAAGCCGTCGCCAGCAGGCCGACCGATTGTAGACCGTCGGGCACCCCCCCGGGACGACCGGGGGCCGCCTTCCGGACGATCGACCCCTTCTCCGAACGCCGGCGGACGGCGGTACGTTCGACGAATCGTGCGCCTCGCCCGCCTCGCCCGACGTGTCGCCGCGCTCGCCGTCGTGGCGGTCGCGTCCGGCGGGTGCGGGGGCGATTCCGCCCCGGCGGGCGAACGCATCGCTGCGCCGGAGCCCTCCGCGGTGGCCGGGTCGGAGGTCGCGTCCCGCGCGGTCGACGCGCCACCGGGCCCCGGCCGACGGCGCCCGGCGCCTCGTCGGATCGTCGCGCCGACCTGCGCGTGGCTGCTGGCCCACCAGGCGGAGGACGGACGCTGGTCGGCAGCCGAGCCGGGAACGGCGTGCGAGGGGAAGGCCGTCTCGACGCCGACCGTCGACGGCGGCAGTTCCCCCGACGGCGACGTCGGCGCCACGGCGCTCGCGGTCCTCGCGTTCCTGTCGGCGGGGTTCACGAACCGGAGCGACGGTCCCGAAGGTGCGGCCGTGACGCGCGCGATCGGGTGGCTGCGGTCGGAACAGCAGGCGGACGGCTCGTTCGGCGCGCGCCCGCTGTCGGGCGGGCTCGCCGACCAGGCCGTCGCGGTGCGGTCGTGGGTCGAGGTGCAGGCGATGACCGGGAGCGCCGCCCAGCGCCCGGTGGCTCAGCGGGCGGTCCGCGCGCTGCTCGCGTCGCGTCGGCCCGACGGGACCTGGGGCCGCGCCGTCGGGAGCACGTCGGCGGACCCGCGCGCGACGGCGTGGGGGCTCCGGGTGCTCGTCGTCGCCGGCGTCGTCGACCGGGCCGAGCGCCGCGCCGGTCGGGTTGCGGTCTATGAGCTCGGCGACGACGTCCGGCACTCCGTCCTCCGGCTCCTCGAGGACGAGGCGACGCCGATCGACTTGGCGACCCGCGCCCAGTTGCGGCTCGCCGTCGGGATCCCTCGCGCGGTCGACCCCTGGTTCCATCGAGCGATCCGGGAACTCGAACAGGCCGTCCCCACCGTCGACGCCGTACGCCAGGACCTCGAAGGGTGGTGGGCGCGCTTCGGGCTCCTGCGCGCGGCGGGGCACGGGCCGGGCGAGGCGTGGGAGCGGGCACTCTTCGAGGCGATCGCACGGCTCTCGCGGACGGACGGCGACGTCTGCGGGGCCCGAGGTTCGGTCGATCCGGACGCGGGCGCGCGCGAGCACGGCGGTCGCGTGGCGTCGACGGCGATGGGGGTCCTGCTCGAGAGTCTCTGCTGGACCTGTACCCCGTCGGATCTGCGGTGGCTGCCGAGCGACGGGCCGAACTCCGGCGAACGCGGGCCCGCTGCCGACGGGGAGGGAACGGCCGACGGAGCGAAGTGATGCTCCCCCGCCGCCGTCAGCGCTTGCGCGCGCGGCGGGCGCGGCGCGCGAGGCCGAGGGTCGCTTCCCAGCGGGCGAGCTCCTTCGCCACGTTCTTCGGCGCCGTGCCCCCGATCGCGCCCCGCGCGGCGACCGCGGCCTCGGGCGTGAGCGCGCGGTAGACCGTGCGGTCGTAGCGCGGGTGGGCCTGGCGGAAGACGTCGAGCGGCAGCGCCTCGAGCGCGACGCCGCGCTCCTCGGCCGCCTGCACGAGCGCCCCGACGGCGCGGTGGGCCTCGCGGAACGGGACGCCGCGCTTCGCGAGCCAGTCCGCGGCCTCCGTCGCGAGCAGGAAGCCGGTGGGGTCGTCCACGGCGGCGCGCATACGCGCGCGGTCGAAGCGGAGGTCGCCGAGCATGGCCTCCGCGACCGCGAGCATCGCGAGGAGGGTGTCGAGGGCGTCGAAGAACGCCGCCTTGTCCTCCTGGAGGTCCTTGTTGTAGCCGAGCGGCAGGCCCTTCTGGAGCGTGAGGAGCGTGTTCAGCGCGCCGATCACGCGGGCGGTCTTGCCGCGCAGGAGCTCGGCGCCGTCGGGGTTGCGCTTCTGCGGCATGATCGACGAGCCCGTCGAGACCGCGTCGCCGAGGCGCGCGAACCCGAACTCGCGCGTGGTCCACAGGACGAGGTCCTCGCCGAGGCGCGAGAGCGTCACGGCCGCCTGCGCGGCGCCCGCGACCCACTGCGTCAGCTGGTCGCGGCTCGACACGGAGTCGAGGCTGTTCCGCGACGGCTCGGCCCCGCGGCCGCCGAGGGCGCGGGCCGTGCGCACGCGGTCCACGGGGTACGCGGCGCCCGTCGCCGCGCCGGCGCCGAGCGGCCACGGGAAGTCGCGGCACGCCGCGGAGAGGCGGCGCTCGTCGCGGTCGAGCATCTCGACGTAGGCGAGCAGGTGGTGCCCGAGCAGTACGGGTTGTCCGCGCTGCAGGTGCGTGTAGGCCGGCAGGATCGCGTCGCCGTCGCGCCGCGCGAGGCGGACGAGCGCGCGCTGCACGCCGTGGATCGCGGGGGTCACCTGGTCCGGCAGCCGGTGCAGGAACAGGCGGACGTCGCTCGCGACCTGGTCGTTGCGGCTGCGGCCGGTGTGGACGCGGCCGCCGTCCGGGCCCACGAGCTCCGTGAGCCGCCGCTCGACCGCCATGTGGACGTCCTCGTCGGACGGCTTCACGACGAACGTGCCGGCCTCGAGCTCGCGGCGCACCTTCTTGAGCCCCGAGACGATCCGGCGCACGGCCGCGGCGGGCAGGATGCGGCGCGCGGCGAGCATCTGCGCGTGGGCGATGGAGCCGTCCACGTCCTCGCGCCACAGGCGGATGTCCACCGGCAGGCTGCGGTTGATCCGGTCGAGCGCGGGGTGGACCTCGCCCGAGAACCGGCCCCGCAGGAGCCCCTTGCCGCCGCGGACGGGACCTCGTTCGCTCATGACGCGATCTCCCGCACCGGGGCCTTCAGGTACCGCTCGACGATCCCGCCGTAGGCCCGCTCCGCGGCCTCGACCTGCGCGACGGCGACCCACTCGTCCGGCGCGTGGCTGGCCTCGGAGGTGCCCGGGCCCATGACGACGCCGGGGACGTGGCGCACGAACAGGAGGTCGCTGACGCCCTGGAAGCCCCGCACGCGGTGGGTGGGGCTGGCGGCGGCCGCGGCGACCACGATCTCGGCCGTGACGGGCGTCTCGATGGGCACGAAGCGCTTGCTCTTCACCTCGACGCGGCCCTCGAGCCGGGCCGTGAGCGCCGCGACCATGCGGTCGTTGTCCCACGCCGGGGTCGAACGGCCGTCGAGCGTGATCGTGGCCGCGCCGGGGATCACGTTGGGCTTCGTCCCGGCGGCCAGCATCGTCGGGGCCAGCGTCGCGCGGCCGAAGAGCGGGTGCTCCTCGGGCATCTCGATGCCGCGGATCGCCAGCACGTCGCGCGCGGCGGCCTCGAGCGCGTTGACGCCCTCCCAGGGCCGCGAGGCGTGGCACGACCGGCCCGTCTCGTGGACGTACGCGCGCAGGAGCCCGCGCTGGCCGGGGCTGACGTCGAGGCCCGTGGGCTCGCCGATCACGGCCGCGGAGATCGCCGGCAGCGTCGGGGCCACGGCCTCGAGGCCCTGCCCGCCCGTCTCCTCGTCGCAGACGAACGCGAACACGAGCCGGCCCGCGAGCCGCGCGCGGTCCACGCCGGCCGCCACGCACATCATGGCGGCGATCGACGCCTTGGCGTCGTTGCTGCCGCGCCCGAACACCTTGCCGTCCTCGAGGGCGCCGTCCACCGGGTCCGGGCGCGTCCAGCCGGGGCCCACGGGCACCGTGTCGTAGTGGCTGCAGAAGAGGAGGCCGCGCGCGGGGTCGGACCCCGCCGCCCCCTCGAGCACGACGACGACGTTGCGGCCGGTGACCGTCGCCGGGACGCCGCGGGCGCGCAGCCACGCGGCCACCGCGTCGCGCACGCCCTCCTCCCTGCCGCTCTCCGAGGGGATGCGGACGAGGGACCGCAGCAACGCGACGACGGGCCGGTCGGCGACGCTCAACTCCGGGGCTTCCCGTCCACGATCTCGATCTGGTCGTGGGGCTCGGCGATGAGCGTGCCGGAGCCGGCGCTCGTGAACAGCTCGAGCAGGAGCGCGCCGGGCTGCGTCCCCGAGACGATGTGGCCGCGGCCGACGCCGCCCTCCACCGCGTCCACGAGGGCCTTGAGCTTCGGGAGCATGCCGCCCGCGACGCTGCCGTCCTTCATCGCGGCCTTGGCCTCCTCGGTCGTGATGCGGCTGACGAGGCTCTTCGGGTCGTTGCGGTCGCGCAGGAGGCCGGGGACGCCCGTCAGGATGACGAGCTTGCTGGCCTGCAGGTCCTTCGCGATGGCCGAGGCGACCGTGTCGGCGTTCACGTTGAGGACGTCGCCCTCGGCGTTCGACGCGAGCGACGAGATCACCGGCACGTACTTGTGCTCGAGCAGCAGCGACAGGAGCTCGGTGTTGACGGCGGTGATGTCGCCGACGAGGCCGTAGTCCACCACGCGCTTCTCGCCGGTCGCGGGGTCGACGACCTCGGTGGGCGGACGCTTGCTCGCGTGGAGGATGTCGCCGTCGACGCCGGACAGGCCCACGGCCGAGACGCCCTGGGCGCGGAGCGCCGACAGGATGTCGGTGTTGATCTTGCCGCCGAAGATCATCTTCGCGACGTCGAGCGTGGCCTCGTCGGTCACGCGGCGCCCGCCGACCATGACCGGCTCGAGGCCGAGGCGCTTCTGCATCTCCGTGGCCTGGGGCCCGCCGCCGTGGACCATCACGATGCGGATGCCCACGTGGACGAGCAGCGACACGTCGCCCGCCAGGGAGGCGAGGGCCTCCTTGTTGGCGGCGATCTCGCCGCCGAGCTTGACGACCACCGTGCTCTTCTTGTGGTGGCGGAGGTAGGGGAGGGCCTGCTTCAGCAGCGAGATGTCGTTCACGGACGGACTCCGAGCGCGCGGCAGAGCGTGGCCTTCTGGACGTGCAGCCGGTTCTCGCCCTGCTCGAGGACGACCGACCGCGGCCCGTCGAGGACCTCGTCGGCGATCACCACGTTACGACGGACGGGGAGACAGTGCATCACGATCGCCCGGTCCGTGCCGCGGAGGGAGGCCTCCGTGCACATCCAGTCGCCGTGGGCCGCCCGCGCCTTCGCCGGGGCCGACGGGTCGCCGTAGCCCCCGCGCGCGCCCCAGGCCTTCACGTAGACGGCGTGGGCGCCGGCGAGCGCGGCGGCCCGGTCGTGCGTGACGGTGAACGTGCCCCCGGCCTCCCGGGCGATCCGGGTCGCGTCGGCGACGACGCCCGCGTCGAGGTCGAAGCCCTCGGGGTGCGCGAGGACCACCTCGTGGCCCTCGTGGGCGAACGCGAGGCAGGCGGCGCTCGGCACGGCCATGGGCAGCGCTTTCACGTGCGGCGCCCACTGCACGACCACCTTGCGCTTGCGCCCGCCGAAGCGGCGGCGCAGCGTCAGCGCGTCGGCCAGCCCCTGGTGGGGGTGGTCCATGGCGCTCTCGAGGTTGAGGACCGGCACCGACGACGCGCGGGCCACGGCGTTCAGCACCGGCTCGCGGGCGTCGTCGGCGAAGTCCTTGAGGCCGGCGAAGGTGCGCAGGCCGAGGCCGTCCACCATCCGGGCCAGGACGCCGATGCCCTCCTTCACGTGCTCGGCCGCGTCGCCGTCCATGACGACGCCGTCGCGGTGCTCGAGCATCCACAGGCCGCCGCCCACCTGGAGGTAGACGGCGTGGGCGCCGAGGTCGAAGCAGCCGACCTCGAACGACGTGCGGGTGCGGAGCGACGCGTTGTAGAAGACCGCGCCGAAGCGCGCGCCCTTCAGCAGAGGCTCGCGCCCCTTCGGGCCCGAGAGGATGTCCGCGTCCGCCAGGAGCGAGTTCCACGTCGCCCGCGGCAGGGTCCGCAGCGACAGGAAATGACGGCGCTCGAGCTCGGCCCGGTCCAGCATGGTCACGCTCCGCGGGGACGGGAACGGTGCGCGCCGCCCGCGCGGCGCCGGGCCTCGCGGTCCCCCGCGGGGTGACCGTCGCCCGTCGGGCGCGGGCCCGGGGAGGGAGCGGTCGTCACGGGGCCGGTCGGCGCGACCACGGCGGCTACGACGCGAGGACGGACGCGAGGCCCGTCGTGAACGAGGCCGCCTGCGCGTCCGTGAGGACCAGCGGCGGCAGGAGGCGGATCTGGTTCGGCAGGGCCTCGCACGTGCCGGTGATGAAGCCGTGCGCGAGGAGCGACGCGACGACGGCCTTCGCGGGCCGGTCGAGGTTGACGCCGACCATGAGCCCGAGGCCGGCGACGCCGACGACGCCCGGCACGGCGGCCAGCGCGGCGCGCCAGCGGTCGCCGACGCGCGCCGCGTTGCCCGGGAGGTCGTCGTCGACGATGGTCTTCACGTTGGCGGCGATCGCGGCGCACGCCAGCGGGCCGCCGCCGAACGTCGTGCCCTGGTCGCCGAGCTTCATCGTGGCCGCGACGTCCTCGCGGACGAACACGACGCCGGCCGGGACGCCGCCGCCGGTGCCCTTGGCGCCCGTGATGAGGTCCGGCGTGACGCCGAAGTGCTCGCCGCAGAACGGCGTGCCCGTGCGGCCGAAGCCGGTCTGCACCTCGTCGAACACGAGCAGCGCGCCGCGCTCCGTCGCGAGCGCGCGCAGCCCCTCGAAGTAGGCGCGCGGGGCCACGCGGATCCCGCCCATGGAGGGGATCGGCTCGAGGAGGATCGCGGCGGTGTCCGGGCCCACGGCCTTCGCCGTCGCCTCGAGGTCGCCGTACGGCACGTAGTCGTGCTGCACGGGCACCGGGTAGGCGGGGTCGCGGTACTTCGGCAGGCCGGTGGCGCCGAGCGCGCCGAGCGTGCGGCCGTGGAAGCCGTCCACGAGGCTCACGACCCGCATGCGGTGCGTGAACTTGCGCGCGATCTTGAGCGCGGTCTCGTTGGCCTCGGTGCCGCTGTTGCAGAGGAACACGCGGCGCAGGCCCGCGGGCGCGAGCTCGGCGAGGGCCTTCACCGCGACGGCGCGGACGTCGTTGGCGACGACGTTGCTGTAGAAGAGGAGGCGTTCGGCCTGGGCCTGGATGGCGGCGACGACGCGCGGGTGGCAGTGGCCCGGGAGCGCGACGGCGTGCCCGCCGTAGAGGTCGAGGTACTTCTTCCCCTCGGCGTCCCAGACCCACGAGCCCTCGCCGCGGACGATCGCGACCGGGAACTTCGAGTAGGTGGGGACCTGCCAGCGGTCCTCCGCCAGCATGATGTCCGACGTGTGCTTCGGAAGGGGGCCGATCGCGCGCTCGAGCCGTGTCTTGGCGTCCATCAGAGTCCCGCCCCCGCCCGGCGCAGGCCCGTGGTCTCGGGAAGGCCGAAGAGGAGGTTCATGTTCTGGACGGCCGTGCCGGCCATCCCCTTGCCGAGGTTGTCGATGGCGACGGTGACGCACAACGCGCCGTCCTTCGCCACGACGCCCACGTCGACGAAGTTGGTGCCCGCGACCGCGCGCACCTCGGCCGCGTCCGGCACGAACCGGACGAACGGCTCGGCGGCGTAGGCGGCCCGGTAGGCCTCCTTCGCCGCGGCCTCGTTCCCCGCGCCGATCTCGACGATCGTCGTGACCGCGATGCCGCGCGAGAACGGGCCCGAGCACGGCACGAACGCGATCCGCGGGGCGCGGGCCCCGGCCGCCGCGAGCGCCTGCTCGATCTCGGGCACGTGCTGGTGCTCGAGGGGCTTGTAGGCCTTGAAGTTCGCGAAGCGCTCGGGGTGGTGGGTGCCCTTCTTCGGCTCCGCGCCCGACCCCGACGAGCCCGTCACCGACACGACCGACGGCCGCGTCGTGAGCCGGCCCGCCCTGGCGAGCGGGTAGAGCGAGAGGATCGTCGCGGAGGCGTGGCAGCCCGGGTTCGCCACGAGGCGGCAGCCGGGCGCGACGATCGCCGCGCGCGCGCCGCACTCGGGCAGGCCGTAGGCGGCCTTCGCGAGCCACGACGTGTTCGGGTGCGGCCAGCCGTAGACGGCGGGATAGCTCGCGCCGTCCTTCAGGCGGAAGTCGCCCGAGAGGTCCACGACGCGCACCGTCGGGCTCGCCTCGAGCACCGCCGGCACCTCCTTCGCCGCCACGCCGTGCGGCGCCGCGAAGAACACGAGGTCGTTGACCTTCGCGAGGTCCACCGCCTTGTCGGCGGTGAACTTCAGGTCGGAGAGCCCGCGCAGGTGGGGGTGCACGTCGCCGACCGCGCCGGTCTCGGTGCGGCTGGTGATCGCGGTCACCTCCACGGCCGGGTGGTCGAGGAGGTAGCGGAGGAGCTCCATCCCCCCATAGCCCGTGCCGCCGACGATGGCGACGCGGCGGCGCGGGCCGGAGGAGGGCGACGGGACGGCCGGGGTCGCGCTCAAGGCGACGTGCCGAACGCCTTCTGCTCGACGAGGTCGGCGAAGCGGTCCGGCTCCACGCGCGCGTTGGCCGCGGGGATCCCGAGGTCGGACGAGACGTAGCGGATGCCGACGTCGTTGTCGGTGGCGGGGCCCGCCACGACGTCGACGCCGAGGCCGATGGCCTTGAGCCACTGCACGCCGCCCCACGCCGCGACGAGGTCGTTCGCGCAGAGCACGTGCGCGCGGAACAGCGCGCGGATCTCCGGGTCCTCGAGGACCGAGCGGACGCCGTAGGCGCCGATGACGCCGTCGCCCATCTCGACCACGACGACGTCGAGGTCCTCCTTCGTCTCCGCGGCGATGGCCTTCAACAGGCCCTTCGCCACCGGCGCGACGTTCGTCACGCCCGCGGTGGACGGGTAGCCGCAGTCGAGGAACGACAGCGTCGCGAGGGCGCCGTGGTCCTCCATGTTCAGGAGGTCCTTCTGGCAGGCCACGCCCGTCATCTTGAGGCCCGCGCACGCGTAGCCGCGCGCGGTGAGCTTCGCGATGATCTCGCAGCAGGCCACCGTCTTGCCGGCGTTCATGCACGTGCCCGACACGACGATGATCGGCGGGCAGTCCGCCGGCGTGATGTGCTCCGCGGTCGGGAGCGCGGCGTCGGCGATGTTGAGGCCCTTGCCGTCGCGCACGGCCATGCCGAGCAGCTCGCAGCGCAGCGGGTGGCCGAAGTCGCGGTTCTCGCTGACGGCCTGGCCGACGACGCCGCCGAGGTTGAGCAGGTGCACCGTGTCGCCGGCCTTCGCCTGGGCGGGGACGATGCCCTGGAACCCGCGGAGCGCGTCGCGCCGGCCCAGCGCGCCGACGATGACGTCGCCCTTGCCGACGTGGGCCATGCGGCCCGTCGTCAGCTCGAGCTGGTCGTAGACCCGCTTCTCCTCCAGGGCGCGGACGACCACGACCTGGCCGGACACGGAGTCCACCTTGCGGCTGATCTCGACCTCGTGGTCGAGGTTGAGCCGGCTGACGACGCTACCGAGCTTGTGGGCACGAATCTTCACTGCCTAGGACCTCCGGTCGCGCAGGGCCGCGAGCATCGAGGGGACGCCGTAGATCTTGCTGAAGCCGGCGGCGTCCGGGCCGGTCCAGGCCTTCGCCCCTTCGCCGTACGTGGCGATGCGGCGATCGAAGAGGGAGTGCGGCGAGCGCGTGCCGACGACGTCGAACGCGCCCTTGAACAGGCGCACGCGGACGTCGCCCGTCACGTGGCGGTTGCACGAGTCGAGGTAGGCCTCGAGGTCGCGCATCACGGGGTCGTAGTAGAGGCCCTCGTGGAGCATGCCGCCGTAGAACTCGCCGAGGCTGTTGCGCCAGAAGGCCTGCCACTTCGTCTGCACGAGCTTCTCGAGCTCGCGGTGGGCCTTCACGAGCACCAGCGGGCCCGGCGCCTCGAACGCGAGCCGGCCCTTGAGCCCGAGGATCGTGTCGCCGACGTGGATGCCGCGGCCGACGCCGTGCGGCTTGCACCGCGCGTTCAGCGCGCGGATCAGCGCCACGCCGTCCATCCGCTCGCCGTCGAGCGAGACCGGCAGGCCCGCCTCGAAGCCGATCACGAGCTCCTCGGCCCGGTCGCGCGCCTGCTCGGCGGCGATCGTCATCGAGTAGACCTCTTCCGGCGGCACGGCCCACGTGTCGTGGGTCTCCTTGCCGCCGATGGTCGTCCCGAAGAGGCCCACGTTGACGGAGTACGCCGTCGTCTTGGGCGGGATGTGGATCCCGCGCTGGCCGAGGTACTCGGTCTCCTGCTCGCGCGACCAGTTCAGGTCGCGGACGGGGGTGTGGATCTTGAGGTGAGGTGCCAACGTCCGTATTGCGACGTCGAAACGGACCTGATCGTTCCCTGCGCCCGTGCTGCCGTGGGCGATGCCCGTCGCGCCGACGTCGATCGCGACGCGCACGACCTCCTCGGCCTGGACGACGCGCTCCGCGCCGACGCACATCGGGTAGACGCCGCCGCGCAGGCAGTTGCCCTTGATCAGGTACGACACGAAGCGGTCGTACACCGCGCGCGTCCCGTCCACGGTGCGGTGGTCGCGGACGCCCGCGGCCTGCGCGCGCGACGAGACGTGGTCGAGCTCGCCGGGCTGGAACCCGCCCGTGTCGACGCAGACGGAGACGATCTCGCACCCCGTCGTCTCGCGGAGATAGATCGCGCAGAACGACGTGTCGAGCCCGCCGCTGAAGGCGAGGACGATCTTCTCGGACAACGCGGTGACCTCCACGCCGCGCGGATCCGGCGGCGAAGCGGGAAGTATGGAACCTGCACGCCGGGGGTCCACAAAAACATGCCGCTCGCCGCGCCGCGCGCCGCGCGCGCCGACTTCACCGAGCGCTCGCACGCCGTCGCTCGCGGCGTCACGTCCTCGCGCTCCCGCGGCGACCCGGTTCCGTCGACGCGAGGCCCGTCCGCCGCCGCGACGCCCCGTCCGCCGCCGCGGGGCCCGCGCGCCGCCGCTCCGCGTGCCACGCGTGTGCTCCGCACGCGTACGGCCGGCGGCGGTGTCGCGTCGTCGCCGTGCGCCCCCAGCGAGCGGGCGCGTCCGCGGGGTCGCACCTCGTCGCCCCCCTGCGGCGCGCCCGGCGCCGGCGACGCCGCGACGCGCACCGCGCGCGCCGGGCGTCCGTGCGCTGGACCACTCGAAGGGGCGGCGCGGCGGTTTCGAAGTCGGAATCCGCTTCGCGCGCATGCCGGAGGCCTCGCGCCCTCCGCGCGGACGACTCGGGGCGCCCGCCGGAAGGCCGGCCCGCGCGGGACGGAGCGTCGGGCCGCGTGCCCCGGGGGCCCGTGCCCCGGCGGCGGCGCGAGGGGCCCGGCGACGCGAGGACGCCTGCGCGAGACCTTGCGGGGTCCCGGGGGGCCCTGTACCCTCCGCCCTTCGGTCGAATGCAGCGCTAGCTCAATTGGATAGAGCATCGGACTACGGATCCGAAGGTTGGGGGTTCGACTCCCTCGCGCTGCACCATCTTCCGCTTCGGACCGCGTCGGACGTGAGGGGACGCGCGCAGGGCGCGGTTTTCGCCCCACCGATCGCTCGCACCCGTCTCTCTCACCCGGCCGGACGGGGGACGCGGCGTTGCGGGATCGGCGATTCGCGCGGACCGTTCGCGCAGACCCTCGCGCGCGGGCCTCGCGTACCGCGGGATCCGGGGATTGGTATCCTGCCGCGTGCACGGAACGGGCGGCCTTAGCTCAACTGGATAGAGCACCAGACTTCGGATCTGGGGGTTGGGGGTTCAAATCCCTCAGGCCGCGCCACCCCGCATACCGCGCCAGAAGTGCCCGTAGCACGCGATTCCTTGCGCCTGGGCTTCGATCGATCCGCGCGCTCCGCACCCCCCGGAATCGGGCCCTGAGAGGCCTCAGAAGGCCCCGGTTCTGCGCGATTAAGGCAAGCAGAAGGCAAGCAACCCGCGGCCGGGAGCCCCTCGACGGCGCCGCGGAGGTTGAGCGCCGAGAGGTCCGTGTACGCGCGCATCGTCAGCTCGACGGTGGAGTGCCGGGCGAGCGCCTGGGCGACGCGCGGGTGGACGCCGGACGCGGCCAGGAGCGAGACGAACGTGGTCCGCAGCGCGTGGAAGTCGACGGTCCGGCCCTCGTCGTCCGTCGCGTCGGCGACGAGCCGGCCCCAGCGGTCGCGCTCGAGGTCGCCGCGGGCGTCGCGCCGCGGCGGGACGATCCCGGCCGCGATGAGGTCCCGCCCGAACGTCTCGACGGACGGGAGGTAGGGGGCGACGGCCGGGGCGCTCGCGGGCTCGGCGGCCCGGCGGGCGCGCTCCGCGGCCAGGGCGTCGACGAGGTCCCCCCGGAGCGGCACCCGTTGGTCGCGCCGGGACTTCGCCGAGGCGGCCGGGATCCGGACCTCGCCGGCCTCGCGGTCGCCGAGCTCGAGGTCCTGCCAGCGGAGCCGGGCGAGCTCGCCGCGGCGGAGCCCCGTCCCGACGGCCAGCGCGTAGACGAGGGCCCTGCCCTCGCCGGCGGCCGGAGCCGCGCCGCGGCGGCGTCGGTGACCTCGGCGGCGGTCCGCCGCGGCGGCGCGCCGGCGGCCCGGCGGGCGGCCTCGGCCGCGGCCGTTGCGCGAGCCTCGGCGAGCGGCCGGGTGCGGGCGGCCTCGAGGAGCCGCGCGACCTCGTCGGCCGCGAGCGATCGACGGACGCGCCGGCGGTCGGTCTCGACGTTCACCGGGCGGAGGCCGGCGTAGGGGTTGAACGGCGTCCGGCGGTTCTCGACGAGCCAGCGGCCGAACGCGCGCAGCGCCCCGACACGACGGTTGACGGACCGCGCGCCGAGGCCTCGCCGCTGGATCTCGACGAGGTAGGCCGCGACCGGGCCGACGTCGAGGTCGGGCGCCGCGCCCGGCCGCCACGGCCGCGGGTGCGTCGCGCGCAGCGCCTTGTAGAGGCAGAGCCGGACGTCGTCGCGGTACTGACCGACGGCGCCGCGGGCGCGCAGCGTGTCGAGGAACCCGCGCACGTGCCGCCAGAAGGGGAGCGCGCGGACGCCGTCGACCTTCGTCGGGGCGAGGCCCACGGCGGCGCGGCGGAGCCGCTCGCGGACCTCTCCGGCGAGGCGCTCGGCGTCGGTGCGGTTCTCGGTCCGCAGGTTCTGCCGGATCCGCCGGCCGTTCTCGCGGTAGTCGATCCACCACGTCGCGACCTCGCCGCGCTCGACGACGCGGCCCGTGGCGGGATCGACGCGCGTCCACGTCGGGTGGAACAACCGAACGAGGTCGCGGTTCGCGCGCTTCGTCTTCCGTCGGGTCGTGGCCATGCTCGCCTCCTACGCGGGTCGCCCGCGGTTCATCGTGCCTGCCGGGTGCGACGGTCCGCGCGAGCGCGGGGCCTCGAGCGCGCGGCGGCGGCCCGCGCGACGTCGGCGACGAACGCGCGCCAGAGGGCGTCGCCGGCGGGGCCGACGCCGAGCGCGTGGTCGAGCGCCGGGATCCCGGCGTCGGCCGCGCGGACCTGGACCTCGGTCCGCTGGCCGGGTGCCGGCGTGCCGAGGACCGCGGAGGCGACAGCGTGCGCGTGGTCGCGGAGCTGCGCGCGGGCCGCGCGCGAGAGCTCGACGCCGGCGCCGACGTCGATCGTCACCTCGCGCGGGGCCGCCGCGGGGTCCTCGTGGATCCGCGCGTGGTGAACGACGACCGTCGTCCTCCGGAGGTCCCACCGCGGCCGGCGCGTGCGCCGGGCGAGGATCTCGTCGGTGGCCGCGCCGACGAGCCGCTCGAACATGGCCACGACGGCGCGGCACCGGTTGCGCGCGGCCTCGCGGGCCGGGCCCTGCGGGGCGTGCATCGCGTTCATCGCGAGCGCCAGCAGCGCGCGCGGCGCCGCGTCCTGGCCGGGGTCCACGCGGACGTCCCGGACGTCGATCGACTCCGCCGGCGGGGCGACGCGCCCGGCCGGTCCCTTCGCTTTCGAGAGCTTCATCCCTGCCCCCACGCGCGGGCCGTCCGCCGGGGAATCCGGCGGATCCGACCCGCTACGTAGTCAAGGATAGGAACGTGACTACAGTTGTCAAGACTGTAAGCAAGTTGAACCGTTACGAGCGACCTCGTTTCGGCTTGACTCCAAGCTTCCGCTCGAGGACCTCGAAGCCGGCCCGGACGGCCGCGACGAGGACCTGATGCTTCGTGACGCCGCTCACCGCGTCCAGCCCGGACGCCGCGGCCATCGCCTCGCGGATCGCCTCGAGTCGTTCGAGATCCGCGGGATCCAGACGGACGCTGGTGGGCTTCAAGTCGGCTGCCATGTGACCTCCTGGTGTTCGGAACAACGATACCCCCGGGGGGACCGTCGAGACTACAAGCGGCGCAATCCGTCGTGACCGTAGTCAAGCGGCGGGACGCCGGATCCGCTTCGCGAGCGTCACGCCGCACGGGCGCCCCCTCGCGGGGCCCCGCGGGGCCCTGACCGTCGGCGCGGGGGGACCTCCCCCGACGTCGCGAACCCGGCGGGCCCACCCCGCCGCCCACCCCGCGAGCCACTCCGCGAAGAGGTGCCGCGGGACGTCGGACAGGGCCCTTCGTCCCTGCCGGCCGTCCCGGCCGTCGAGCCAGCCGAGGTGCCGGGCCCGCTCGCGGACCGCGGCCAGCCCCAGGGCGACCATCCCAGGCCGCTCGGAGGCCTCCCAGGCGGCCCGGGAGCCCTCCGCCGACCTCGGAGCCGTCCGGACGGCCGCGACCCCTCCCAGGCCCGCCGGCGGGCCCGGCCCCGTCGCGGCGCCGCCGCCGCCGTCGAGGACGGCGGCCGCGGCGGACCGAGCAGCGGGACGGGGGGACGGGCGTCGCATGGCGGGGGCGGGATCCGGACGGCTACTCGAAGTCGTTCTCGTCGAAGCGGGCGAGATCGATGGTGACGCACTCGCGCAGCGCGTCGGCGAACTCGCGGCACACGTCGTTGAGCGCGAGGCGGTCGTCGTGCGCGCCGCGGACCTCGCGCACGAGCTGCATGCCGAGCGCCGAGAGCCGGCCGCGCGGCGCGATCGCGATGCTCGCGATCTTCGACAGTGCGTCGACGGCGGCCGTCGACTGCATCCACGTCAGCGCGGCCATCGTCCGTCGCGCGCCTCGGTCCGCGCGCACGCCCTCGCCGAGCGCCTCGACCTCGTGCACCGCGGCGACGTCGAGCGGCGTCGCCGCGAGCGCGGCGCGCAGCTTCACGACGCCGGTGCGGATCGTTGTCGCGAACCACCCGAGCCTCGAGGGCCCGCCATCGCGGCCGCCGAGATGGGGCACGACGCGGCGCTCGAAGACCGCGAGGCCCGCGCGGGCCACCTCGCGGCGGAGCCGGTCGCCGGCCGCGGCGATCGCCGCGACCTCGGCCGCGTCCTCCCGGCTCTCGGGCTTCTCGTCGACGAGGGCGCCGACGAGCTCGAGCAAGTCGCTCGGATGCGTCGACGTCGACCACGCGTCGTCGGCCGTGCGCACGCGCAGCAGCCGATCGGGCAGCGGCAGGAGCTTCATCGGCCACCGCCCTTGCCGTCCCACGTGACCGGCGCCGGCGGCTCCGCGAAGCCCGCCGGCGGCGTGGGGAGCACCTCGCGGATCCGGTCGGCGAGCGCCGACCGCAGGCCGGTGCCGAGCCGCAGCTGCGTGACCATGACGTTGAGCATCTCGACGACGCCGGCGCGCGCGCCCTTCGCGACCGCCAGGAGCGGCGCCGCCGCAGCGTCGAGCCCCCACACCCAGCGCGTGAACGTCTCGGACGCGTCGGGGTCCGTCGTCGTCATGCCGTCGGGCGCCTCGCGCGTCCGCCGCTCGAGCCACGCTTCGACGTCGCGCGGCGGGTGGTCGGCGAAGTCGCGCGCGAGCGCCTCGGCCGCCTCGAGGTTGCGCACAGCCTGGTCGATCGCCGGCGTCGCGGCGTCGAGCACCTCGGCGACGAGCGCCTCGACGCGCGCGCGGATCGGCGCGGCGGGGTTCTCCGCACGGGCGAGGGGCGAGGCGCTGTACGCCGTGCGGATGGCCTTCGCGACCGCGAGACGGGCGTCGAGCGTCGAGCCGGCCTCGTCGAGCATCATCGCGAGGAACACCGGCTCGCGCGTCGAGGCCCAGGCCGCGGCGATCGAGACGAAGCCGCCATCCACGATCCAGTCGGGACAGGGCTTGCGCGCGGGGCCGGGCCTCGCGGTGAGGGTGGGGGTCTTGGTCTTCAAGGGACGGGTTCCTTTCGTGACGGGGGATGCCGCGCGCCGGACGTGGCGCGCAGCATGGAGGGGAGCGGGAGCGGCGGACGCTCGCGTGCGGGCGCCCGCGCGGATGCGGCGCCGCTCGAGGTCGGCGGCCACGCGGCACGCGTCGGAGCAGAACTTGCCGAGGCCGACGCGAACGACAGCGCGAGGCCCGCCGCAGCGCGGGCACGTGCGCGGGGTGGTGGCGCGGATCCGGTGGCGGCACCGCGCACTGCACAGGCGCCCGAGCGGGCGGCGCGCGCCGCGGGGCGGCAGCTCGACGCCGCAGGCCTCACAGCGCCGCGAGACGGGCGTGGTGGCTCGAGGGGCGACGGCCGCGCCGCCGCGCGCCGTGGCGGCCACGGGCGCGCCCGGGGCGGCCACCTCGGGCCGCGGGACGGGCGCGGACGGAGGCTCGACGGGGCCGGCCGGGACGGGTTCCGCCCGGGGGGGTACCCCCGGCACCGTCGAAACCCGTGGTGATTTGCGCGCGGGGGCGCGCCCGCTCTCAGGCCCCTGGCCGGAGAGACGGACCCCTCCCCCTCCCCCCCGGGGGGGGTGTGCCCCCGGGGTGCCGGGCGGGTGCGTCCGCGCGCGGGCGTCGGCGGGGCTCACGCGCCGCACCGCCGCTGCAGGTCCTCGACGTCGATGCCGCGCGCGCGCCCGATCTCGTCGAGGTCGGCATCGGTCGTGCTCGCAAGCTTCTCGGCTTCGCTCAGCCAGACGCGCGCCGTCACGACGCGCCCGGTCTTCAGGTTGCCGGCAGCCTGATCGAGGTGCCGCCCGATCGTCTCGCGGTCCTTCGCGCTTGCCCGGCGCGGCTCCTGCGGCGTGCCCGCGTTCGATGCGGCATCGGTCGTCTCGGCACGCCACGCGGCGAGCGCCGCGCGCTTCCACTCGAAGACGTCCGCCTCGAGGGCGGGTGGGAACCGCAGCACGTGGGCGACGCACCAGCCGAGGTCGCCGCCGACGGCCGCGAGCAGCTCGGCCGCCGCGGTGTCGCACGCCGCCCGTGTTCGGCCGGCCTTCGCGTGGAGGGCGGCGGCCAACGTCTCGACGGGGTCGGCCCCGTCCGGGTCCGGGCTCTGCGGGAGCGAGGGCGGAGCGGTGGTGGTGGTGGTTCCGGGCGAGCCCGCGGGAGCCCCGCCACCCCCGGGCGCGTGCACCACCACCACTGCTCCTGCTCCTGCTCCTGCTCCTGACACGGGATGCGAAGCCTTAGCCTTGTCGGATGCGAAGCCGAAGCCTTCCGCGTTGCCAAGCGGAAGGCTTGCGGGATGCGAAGCGGAAGGCTTGTCGGATGCCTTCGGGGAAGCCTTGTCGGATGCCTTGCGGGAGGGCTTCGCGGGGGCCCTCGACGCGGGCTCGCCGGGGGTGGGCGGTCCACCGCCGTCCCCGCGGGGCCCGCTGCCGGGCGGCGCGTTCCCTTCGAACGCGTCGACCCACTCGGGGCCGAGCTCGGCGACGATCGATCGCACCCGGGCGACCACCTCGTCACGGACCGCGGACTCGGGGACCTCCGTCAGCGCCGCGGCCCAAGCCTTCACCACGTTCAGGGACTCGGGCCGGTTCGCCTCGAGCGCGTGGGGGAGGAACACGATCCGCGCGTTGCGATCCACGAGCGCCGCGCCGGCGGCCTCGAGCTCGCGCAGGATCCGGTCCGTGACGTCGGACGGCCACTCGACGACGTCGGCGAGCGCGCCGATGCCGCAGAGCGACAGGCCGGGGACCGACGTCGTGGTGGGGCCCGTCGCGAGGCAGAGCCAGAGCGCCCGACCGCTCGGTTGCATCGGGCCGAGCTGGCGGAACCACGGATCGCTCCAGGTCCGGATCGCGACACGGCGGTATCGGAGGGCGGGGGATCTGCGCGGGGGGCTCATGCGTGGTCTCCGTGGAATGCGACACCGAACGATTCCCACCGTCGCGAGCCGTCCTGCTCGACGTGGATCCAGCCCACGCGGATCAGGACCTCGACGAGCAGGCCAGGACGCCCCGACCACCCGGCCCGCTGCTCCAGGACAGTGGAGTCCGCGAGGGCCGCCGGATCGCCGCGGCGAGCGTTGAGGTGCGCCGCGATCCGCGCGATGCACTCGCCGCCGCACATCGGACCGTCGTCGGAGTCGGCGGGCCAGACGTGCCCCGCTTCGCGAAGGAGTTGCTCGACGTGCAGACGTTGCGGACACGTCCACAGTCGCCGGTCGATGCTTGCAGTTCCCACGGTTGACGGGCTCCAGCTTGCGGTCAGTTCTGACGGGGCCGTTCGTGCCAGCGCTTCGAGGTCCTCTGCCGGCTCCCAGCCGCGGCGCTTCGCGTACTCGATCGCGTAGAAGGCCGCCTGCGCGGCCGTCGCCGGGCGCGAGCGCGTCGGCCGCAGTCGACCATCGCGAAGGTCGCGTGCGAGCGTGGCGCATTCGGCATACTGCTCCAACGACACGCGTCGCAGGATCTGCTCGAAGGTGCGGGGCTCGTCGTCGTCAGTCACGAGGTCGCACCTCGCGCGTCGTCGATGGCGCGGGCCGCGCGATCGCGCAGCGGCGTCGGCGCCGCCGGCGGCTCGATCGAGCCGGCCTCGAGCTCGAAGCGGACGCGGGCCCGCAGCGCTCGCCGGCGCACGGACGGGTCGGGCGAGTCGGCGAGGTCGGCCACGACGTCGTCGAGCGTCTTGATCCCGTCGATGAGGCCGAGGCCCTTCGCCTTCGAGGCGATCCACACCTCGCCCGACGTCACCGCGTCGAGCTGCCGCGGCGTGAGCTTGCGTCCTGCGCGGACGGCCGCGAAGAAGTGCGCGCAGAGGTCAGTGACCAACGTCTGCTCTGCCGCGAGCTGCTCGTCCGTCACGACGGTGCCCGGCTCGCCGGCGCCCTTGAGCGGTCCCGTCGACAGCACGTGGACCCGCACGCCCATCTGCCGGAAGGCCTCGGACTCGTCCCACACCACCTGGAACGCGCCGATCGACCCGACGAGCGCCGTCGGGTTCGCCCAGACCTTCGACGCCTGGGAACCGACCCAATACGCGGCCGACGCGCAGATGTCCTCGACGAAGCACTCGACGGGCTTCCGCTTCGCCGCCGCCGCGACGTCGGCCGCGAGGTCCGCGGTGCCGTCCACGTAGCCGCCGGGCGAGCTGATCTTGAGGACGATCGCCCGGACGTCGTCGCGTGCGGCGGCGTCTCGAATCTGCGCACGGACCGCTGCCGTCGAGGCGCCGAACCAGCCGCCGTTCTTCGTCATGAGGCCGTCGAGGACGACGACGGCGACGCCGTCGGCGCCGACGCGGAGCATCGTCCGCTCACTCGTGCCGGCGAACGAGCCGGCCGCGCGCGCGGCGTCGATGAGTTGCCGCAGGCGGGTCGGCTCCGCGGCGAGGTAGCCGGAGGGAAGGCCTCGGGTGGGCAGGAGAGGGGAGGGGGACATCGGGGCTCCGTTCGCTTAGGCCAGGGGGTGCTCGCGGAGGAACCCGCGCAGCGTTCGGTTTCCGCGGTCGTCGCCGCACCAGTGCAGCGCGAAGCGGTACGCGGCCTCAGCCGCGGCCGCCTCGGTGTCCGCGCCGGCGAGCTCGCACAGGTCGACGGCGATCTGCATGCGCTGCGTCTGGCCGTAGACGCGGCCGGGCGCCGCGGCGGCCGTGCGCAGCGCGCGCGCGGTCGCGGCCACCGCGGGGAAGTCGGAGAAGTCGGGCGTGACCGGGTGGAGCGCATCGACCGCCTCGACGAGCGCGTGGAACGCGGCCGACACGTCCTCCTTCGCCGCGAGCAGCGGCGCGAGGAACCCGCCGCGCACCGCATCGACGAGCCGCGCCAGGAGCAGCCGTCGCCCGACGAGGTCCTCGTCGGCCGCGAGCTTCGCGGCGATCGCCGCGGCGCGCATCGGGACGGGGATCCCGGCCGACGTCGTGCTGAAGTACTCCGCTTCCGGGATCCAGGCGACTGCCATCGTTCAACTCCTGCGGGTGGGGGACACGGGACGCGTCACGCGGCTCCGCCGATCACGTGGCGGTCGACGAGCGCGCGAAGGTCGGCGACGCGGAAGCGGAGCGCGCGACCGAGGCGCGCGTACGGGACGCGGCCCTCGGCCGCCTCGCGGCGCAACCAGCGCGCGGACATGCCGATCAACCTCGCGGCGTCCTCGAGGTCGACCGCGAGCGGCGTCGTGGCCACGGGCGCGGGCCCGCCGGCGCCGACGCGCTCGGGCTCGATGACGTCGGCGCGCAGTCGCCGGCGAGGGACGGGGGCGGGGCTCATCGCGCCGGCTCCACGTGGAGGTGGAGCGACTCGTCCTCGAACGCCCATCCGCACGAGCAGCGCGGCCGTCGCGGCGCGAACATCGCCGTCCAGCGGGCGAGGTCGGCGTGCGCCGCGTCGCGGTCGGCCGCCGACCACGGCCGCTGGGCGTGAGCGTTCTCGTCAGTCGCGGGCGCCGACCGCGGGGCGCGGCCTCGGACGGTCGGCAGGGGGGCGGCGACGTTCACGATGGCGTCCCCCCGGACGGCTGGCCGCCCGCCGCCTGCAGGGCGCGCAGGCGGGGGGGCTCTCCCGCGCGCTCCAGGACCGCGCGGCGGACCGCGACGACGTTGAAGAGGCGGCGGCGCCCGATCTGGAGGCAGGGGATCCGGCCGGCCTTGGCTTCCTCGGCCAGCCAGGACGCCGGGACGCCGACGGCGCGCGCGGTCGGTCGAAGGGTGAGGGGGCGTGCGGTGCTCATGCGCACCTACCCTCCACACCTCGTGGTGCGGCAACGGTGCCGCAACGGTGCTTTTGCGGAACGGCCCCGGCGGCGGCCGGATCCTCGCCGATCGACCACAGGCCCTTGCCGGCCCGGACGATCAGCGTTCCGAGGGCGGCGTGCCCCCGGAAGAGGAGATCCAGGCGGAACCGGTCGGCCGCGGATCCGGCCCGCTCGCCGATCGACTCCGCCCGGAGCGCGGGCGTCCCGGCTTCCCAGGCCCGCCAGAGGACCGCGACCACGGCCGCCTGCAGCGGCGTGAACGCGAACGTCTGCCCGTCCCACCGGACCGACGCAAAGTCGGGCGAGTGCGATCGGGCGCGGAGGATCCGCCCGTCAGGCGGGCGCGCCGCAGCTGCCGCGGCCTCGAGCGCGTCGAGCCGTTCGCGAAGACGCCGGTTCTCGTCGACGAGCGGCACGACGGCGCGCTCGACTGCCGCCGCGACGAGCGCCTCGACGTCGAGGCGCGGTGCAGCTGATCGGGGGCCGTCGTCGCCTACTGGTGGGACGTCGCCTGATGGCGGATCGTCGCCCTTCGCGGAATCCCCGTCGGCATCGGCGCCCGAGGCCTTCGCCGGCTTCGTGGCGCGCTGTCGCTTCGGTGTCCGTGCCGCGCTCGCGCGCTTGTCGGCGGCTCCGCGCTCGGGGATGAGCTTACATACGAGCTTGCCGACAATCTCCGCGGCGTCGCTGTAGTACTCGTCCGCGGTGCAGATGCCCTCGTGCAGCATGCTTGCGACCTTGTCGTAAACGGCGCGGCGGCGCTCCTCGACGTTCGCGAACGGGACGGCGGCGAGATCGCTGGCCGCCTCGAGTGCCACCTTCTCCAACCGCGCCTCGAGGTCCGACGCCGACGGCTTCGAGGCATCGGCGGGGGCCGTGCTAGGCTCTCGGGACGTCTCGGGGTTCATGTGACGCTGACCTCGTGGCTAGCGGCGCCCGGCCTTGGACCGGCCGGGCGTCGCGTCTAACTCGGGGAAGGGCGACTACCCGCCCCATGCCGTAACAAGCCGCGCGGGGTTAGTCCCCAAAATTGTGCCCGAACCGGGAGACTATTCCCGCGGCGCTCCACGCCCCGCGGGAACGCGGGGCGCGCCGGGCGCGGAAGTCAACATCGATCCGGATGCGGGAGTGTCCGACGCGGTTGGTGTTCCGGATGCGGTCACGCGCCCACGACCGGAAAGTTGAAGCGCCCGCGCGCTTCGGAGAGCAGGCGTCGGGCTTCCGAGGCCGGAGTGTCGCCAGCCTCAACTGACGCCAGCAGTCGGAACAGGTCGACCGTGTCGATGAGAACTCCCCGATAGTCCGTCGCGAAAGTCTCGACTTCGCCGGGGTTGGAGCTGAGCGCCCGATCTCGCGACGCTGGATCACGATCGAGGAACTGATTCACGACGTACCAGCACGCAGACGGTTCTCGCTTCTGCGCCACAGCGTATCGCGACGCGAACCGGGGGATTCGCAGGAGGTCATTGAGCTTCGCGCCCTGCACGTATCCGCGGACTTCTGCGATGGCCTCCCAGCCAGCGGACGTCGGGTCGGTGATGCGGAGGTCCTCGAGTCGATCGCCTTGGGGCGCGACGGTGTCATAGTCGATGACACGGAAGCCGAAGGACGAGAGAGCCTCGCCGACCGCCAACTTCAACTCGTCGCCTTGGGCGGTCAGGAGCCGGCGAGCGCCGCACGTGGCGGCCCGTGTTGCGGCGGCGCAATCCGCGCGAAGCGCGTCCTCGGCGGCGGTGAGAGCCGCTCTGGCGACATCATTGATCGCGACTCGCGCCGCGAGCGCCAACGCCGCGCGTGCCTCAGCTGCTGTCTGCCAGCGCCGGTCCGCGTGCCAGTCATCCTCATTCGACGGGAACCGGTCCGGAGCGAGTTCGGACCAGCACTCCGTCGCGAGCTGTGCCCATTTGGCGAGGTCGATTCCCGACGGAAGGGACCAGCAGAGGGCGCCGGTTGGCCGCGTGAACTCGCCCGCCAGGAGGTACCCAGAGGCTGTACGGATCATCGGACGAATCACCGGCATCAGCGGGAGGCTTCCCTTGAAGCCAACGTGCAATCCGTCGTGCAGCTGTGAACTCTTGAGCGCGGGCACCGCATCGGACTCCAGTAGCGCCGCGACTCGCGGATCGATGGAACTCGAAACGAGGAACTCCCGCGCAGTCGGCACCGTCGATCGCACAACGCACTCGTCCTTGATCAATTCGTACTCGGGCTTCGCGATCGGGTAGCTGAATCGTCCGAGCATCCGAGTCCCGCTAGCAACTGGGACCCGTGCCGACGAGCCGCGCGGTCCGTCGCCGCCGGGCGCCGCCGCCGAGGCGCGGGTTGTGCCGGGGGGGCGCGTGGCGCGAGGACCCCGGTGAGCGGGGGGGCGGCGGCGCGAGCGTGTGGGCGGTTCCGGGCGCGGAACGAGCGGGGAGATTCGCCGCAGAAGTGCCCTGGAAGCGTACGGAAGCGGTCTTTTGGGGGATTCGGCGGCGCGCGCGTTTTTTGACCGGACGGGCCCGCGGAGGGGTATACTCTCGGTGAGTTGAGAACGATTCTCAAAATCAAAACATGAACTCCGCCTACGCTCCCGACCTGAAGTTCGTCCGCCTGGCCGACCTCCCGCGGCGTGCGCGGGGCGTGGTCGTCGGGCACCAGACCGACGGCGCGACCGCCGAGCGGCTGTCGGCCCTCGGCCTCGGCATCGGCGCCGCGTTCACCATCGTGGCGTCGGGCTCGCGTCCGACGGTGCAGGTGGGGGAGTCGCGGATCGGCCTCGGCCCCGAGCTCGCCGGCGCGGTGCAGGCGCTCGCCCGGTGACGGGCCCGTCGGCCGACGCGAAGGGCGCCGCCCCGGCGCCGGGCCCGGACCCCGCGGCGCGCACGCTCGCGGACCTGGCGATCGGCGAGAAGGCGCGCGTCGTGCGCCTCGAGGGCGCGGGCGTCGCCGTGCAGCGGCTCGCCGAGATGGGCCTCACGCCGGGCGCGTTGGTCACGGTGGTGCGCTTCGCGCCGCTCGGGGACCCCGTCGAGGTGAAGGTGCGCGGGTACGCGCTGTCGCTCCGGAAGGTGGACGCGCGCTGCGTGCGCGTGGCGGGCCCGGAGGCGCCGGGCGCCGGCGGCCGCGCGTCGTGACCGGCGCCGCGCCCGCGACCACGTCCTCGACCGCGACGAAGACGGTCGCGCTCGTCGGGAACCCCAACACCGGCAAGACGACCCTCTTCAACGCGCTGACGGGCCACCGCGCGAAGGTCGCGAACTACCCGGGCGTCACCGTCGAGAAGCGCTCCGGCCCGCTCCGCGAGCTGCCCGGCGTCGAGGTCCTCGACCTGCCGGGCACGTACAGCCTCGCGGCGCGCTCGCCCGACGAGCTGGTTGCGGTCGACGTGCTCCTCGGCCGCCGCGACGACACGCCGCGTCCGGACGCGGCGATCGTCGTCGCCGACGCGAGCAACCTCGAGCGCAACCTCTACCTCGCGACGCAGGTCCTCGAGGCGGGCCTGCCCGTCGTCGTCGCGCTGACGATGACCGACGTCGCGCGCGCGCGGGGGCACGCGATCGACCTCGAGCGGCTCGCGAAGGGCCTCGGCGTCCCCGTCGTCCCGCTCGTGGCGCACAAGGGCGAGGGGCTGCCCGCGCTCGTGGGCGCGGTCGCGAAGGCGCTCGCCGACGGCGTCCCGTCGAAGCGGATCGTCGGGTTCCCGGCCGCGTTCGAGCTCGAGGTCGAGGCGCTCGACGCCGCGCTCGCGGCCTCGCCCGTGGGCCGCGTGCCCGCCGCGGAGCGCCGCCGCATCCTCCTCGACGTCGGCGGCGCGGCCGAGCTGCGCGCGGCCGAGCGCGGCGGGCCCGCGATCGGCGCCGCGATCGCGGCCGCCCGCGCGCGGCTCGCCGCCGAGGGCGTCGAGGTCGCGGGGCTCGAGGCGCCGCTCCGGTACGCCGCGCTGGGCCCGGTCGTCGCGGCCGCCGTCGTCGTGCCCGACGACCCGCCGCCGACCTTCAGCGACCGCCTCGACGCGGTCCTCACGCACCGCGTGGCCGGGACACTCGTCTTCGCGGGGCTGATGACGCTCGTGTTCCTGTCGATCTTCGCGTGGTCGGCGCCGGCCATGGACGCGCTCGACGGGCTGTTCGAGTCGATCAAGGAATGGATCCGGACGGGGCATCGGCTCGGTGGCGGGGCGTTCGAGAGCCTCGTCGCGGACGGCGTGATCGGCGGCGTCGGCGGGATCCTCGTCTTCCTGCCGCAGATCCTCGTGCTGTCGCTGTTCCTCGCGATCCTCGAGGACTGCGGCTACATGGCGCGCGCCGCGTTCCTCATGGACCGGCTGCTGCGCTGGTGCGGCCTCTCGGGCAAGTCGTTCATCCCGATGTTGTCGTCGTTCGCGTGCGCGGTGCCGGGCATCATGGCCACGCGCACCATCGAGCACCGCCGCGACCGCATCGCGACGATCCTCGTCGCGCCGCTCATGTCGTGCAGCGCGCGCCTCCCGGTGTACGCGCTCGTGGTGGGGGCGTTCCTGCCCGGCGCCACGCTCGGGCAGCGCGCGCTCGTGTTCGCGGCGGCCTACTTCCTCGGCATCGTCGTCGCGATCCCCGTCGCGTTCCTCCTCAAGAAGACGCTCCTGCGCGGCGAGACCCCGCCGTTCCTCATGGAGCTCCCGCCCTACAAGCGGCCGCTCGCCCGCAGCGTGCTCCAGCGCGTGCTCGAGCAGGGCCGCGCGTTCGTGACGCGGGCCGGCACGCTGATCCTCGCGACGAGCGTCGTGATCTGGGCGCTCACGTGGTTCCCGCGCGACCCCGCCATCGCCGCCGAGCAGGACCGCGCGGTCGCCGCCGCGCAGGCCACGGTGGACGCGGCGAAGGCCGCCGGCCGGACCGGCGCCGACCTCGAGGCCGTCGAGAAGGCCGCGAGCGAGGCGCAGGCCGCGGCGGAGCGGCACGCCAAGGGCCGCTACATGCGCGAGAGCCTCCTCGGCCGCGCCGGCCGCGTCGTCGAGCCGGTGTTCGCGCCCATCGGCTGGGACTGGAAGGTCTCGGTGGCGGTGCTCGCGTCCTTCCCCGCCCGCGAGGTCGTCGTCGGCGTCCTCGGCGTGCTCTACGACCTCGACGGCGAGGACGCGGAGTCGGACGCGCTGCGGAGCCAGATCCAGGCCGCCACCTGGGACCACGGGCCCCGCGAAGGGCAGAAGGTCTTCGACCTCGGCGCGGCCCTCGCGCTGCTCGTCTTCTTCGCGCTGTGCCTGCAGTGCGTCTCGACGCTCGCGGTGATGCGCAAGGAGACCGGCGGCTGGCGCTGGCCGGCCTTCGCCTTCGGCTACATGACGGCCCTCGCCTACGTCGGGGCCTTGGTCACGGCGGTCGTGACGCGGGCGGTCGTCGGATGACCCCGCTCGCCCTCTCCTTCGACACGTGGGCCGTCCTCGGCGCCGTCGGCGCCGCCGCGGCGTTCCTCGTCCTCCGGGTGGTGCGCTTCCTGCGGCCCCGCGCGGGGGCGGGGTGCGCGTGCCCGTCCGCGTCGGCCTGCGGCGGGAAGGGCCCGTCCCTCGCCGACCTGCGCGCCGCCGCGGCCCGGGGGGCCGCCCGCGTGAACCGGGGGAGCACCTCCGTCGCTCGCTAGGATGGCCGGGTCGCCCCCGGCGCCCGTCCGTCGCGACCCACGGAGTCCTCCGATGCGCATCCGTCACGCGTTCGCCCTCTCCGCCCTGACCCTCGTCGTGGCCGCCGGGGCCCGCCCCGCCGTCGCCGCCGACGCGCCCGCCGCGGGCTACGGCTACGCCGGCGCCCTCGGCGCGGACCTCGACAAGCAGGTCGGCGACGCGCTCGGCCGCGCGAAGAAGTTCCTGCTCGCCTCCCGCGACGCCGCGACCGGCGCGTGGGACCCCGCGGGCCAGGTGCCGGCCGGCTTCACGTCGCTCGCGGGCCTCGCCGTCGTCGGCGCCACGCCCCGCGAGGCCGTCGCCGACGACGCCGTGATCGCCGCCGCGCTGAAGTTCGTCGCGGGCAAGCAGGCCGCCAACGGCTCGATCTTCTCGAACCCGCGCTACGTCAACTACGAGACCGCCATCGCGATCTCGTTCTTCGCCGCCGCGCGCGCGAAGGCCTACGTCGACGTGCAGGCCAAGGCCCGCGACTACGTCCTCTCGAGCCAGATCCAGGGCAAGGAGGACGACCCCTCCTACGGCGGCTTCCCGTACGAGAGCAAGAGCGACCCGGGCGCGCCCGCCGACCTCTCCAACGCGCAGTTCGCGGTCGACGCCGCGGCCGCCGCCGGCGTCGAGGACAAGGGCTTCTGGGGCCGCGTGACGTCCTACCTCGGCCGCGTGCAGAACCGCTCCGAGACGAACACGGCCGTCGTGAAGCTCAAGGAGGGCGACAAGGAGTACGAGGTCGTCGCCGGCAACGACGGCGGCGCCGGCTACGCGCCCGGCCGCAGCAAGGCCGGCTACGTCGACCGCGCCGACGGCAAGCGCGAGCCGCGCTCGTACGGCAGCATGACGTACGCGCTGCTCAAGTGCCTGCTGTTCGCCGGCGTCAAGGCCGACGACGCCCGCGTGCAGGCCGCCGTCGCGTGGCTCTCGAAGAGCTTCACGGTCGAGCGCAACCCGGGCTTCGAGGCCGCCAAGGACCCGGAGAAGGCCGGCCAGCAGGGCTACTACTACTACCTCCTCACGATGGCGCGCGCGCTGTCGGCCTACGAGAAGGCCACGGGCAAGCCGCTCGTCGTGACGGACGCCGAGGGCAAGACCCACGAGTGGCGCAAGGCCGTCGCGGCCAAGCTCGTGAGCCTGCAGCGCGAGGACGGCTCGTGGGTGAACAAGACGGAGCGCTGGGAGGAGGCGATGCCCCTCGTCGCGACGTCGTACGCCGCCCAGACCCTCGCCGTCTGCCAGGGCCGCCTGTAGGCGGACCCCCTCCCCGGGACGCGAGGCCCGGCCCATGACGACCCTCGCGCTCTCCTTCGACCTCGCCGACCCGGCCGGGCGCTACCGCGCCGTCGCGGCCGCGGTGCTGGCCGGGGTCGGCGCGGCCGCGTTCGTGCGCGGCCGCGTCGCGACGTGCGCCGCGGTGGCGTTGCCGGCGCTCGTCGTCGCGGGGCTCGCGGTCGCGGCGGGGCGCGCGGGCGACGCGCTCGCGCTCGGTGGCCTGGCCGCCGCGCCGGCGGCCGCCGCGCGCGCGCGCCGCCGTCGGCCGCCGCCTCGGCGCGCCCGCGCTCGCGGCCTCCGCCGTCGCCGCGCTCACGTTGTGGGTCGCGTGCGGCGGCCTCTGGTGGGCCGACCGCGCCGCGACGCTCGTCGCGCCCGAGCGGCGCGGGCCCCTGCGCGAGGCGGTGCTCGGCGCCGACCCGCTCGCCGCCGCGGCGTACGCGCTCGGCTACGACCGCCTGCACGCCGCCGACGTCTACGACGAGACGACGATCTCCTCGACGACGGTGCGCGTCCCCGACCCCTCGACGCCGACGCTCGCGTGGGGCCTCGTCGCGCTCGCGGGCGGCGTCGGGGCGGGCCTCGCGTCGCGCCGCCGCGGGCTCGCGCCGGAGGCCCCGTGAGCGTGCCCGGCACGGTGCTCGTCGTCGGCGTCGGCGGCCTCGGCACGCCGTGCGCGCGGTCGCTCGCCGACGCGGGCGTCGAGGGCTCGTCCTCGTCGACCCCGACGTCGTGGACGTCTCGAACCTGCCGCGGCAGGTGCTCTTCGAGCCCGCCGACGTCGGCCGCGCGAAGGCGGAGGTGGCCGCGCGCGGCTCGCGGGCCCGGGCCGGCGCGTGCGCGCGGAGGTCGCGCGGTTCGACGCCGTGACCGCGCCGCGGCTGCTCGCGGGCGTCGACGTCGTCGTCGACGCCACCGACGGCGCCGCGTCGAAGGACGCCGTGCACGGCCTGTCGGTCGCGGCGGGCCTGCCGGTGGTCCACGCCGCCGCGCTCGGCAGCGAGGGCCGCGTGCTCGACGTCGCGCCCGGCGGGCGGCCGTGACCCTCGCGTGCCTGTTCGGCCTCCTCGCGACCGGCGACGACGCCGACACCTGCGCGCGGTTCGGCGTCTTCCGGGGTCGTGCGCGCGGCGGGCGAGCTGGCCGCCGCGGCGGCCCTCGCGCGGCTCGCGCGGCCCGACGCGCCGACGGCGGGCCTGCGCGTCCTCGACCTCGGCGCGGGCCGCGCGGTCACGCTCGCCGTGACCCCCGACCCCGCGTGCCCCGTGTGCGGGCCCGGCGTCGCGCGGCCGGCGTTCGCGCGCGCGGCGGCCGCGCCCGCGCCGCCGACGACGCGCGGCCCCCGCGGGCGCGCTCGACCTGCGCGACGAGGCCTGCCCGATGAACCTCCTGCGCGCCCGCCGCGCCGTCGCGGCCCTCGTGCCCGGCACGACGCTCGAGGTGTGGCTCGGCGAGGAGGGCGCGGCCACCGTGCCCTCGGGCCTCGCGTCGCTCGGGCACGCCGTGGTCGCGTCGGCGCCGCGCGGGGCCGGGATCGTGCTCACGGTGCGCCGCGGGCCGGGCCTCGGGTCCCCGGGCGCGGGATCGGGCCCCGTGTCGCCCGAGGCCGACGGCGACGGGTGGTTGCGGCGGTTCGCGCGGCAGATCGTGCTCCCGGGCGTCGGCGAGGACGGTCAGCGGCGGTGGGGCGAGACCCACGCGACCGTGGCCGGGACCGGCGATGCCGCGGACGCGTGCGCCGAGACGCTCACGCGCGGCGGGTTCGCGTCGGTGCGGCGCGTCGCGCGGGACGGGGACGCGGACGTGGTCGTGGGGACGCGAGGCCCGGTGGCCGTCCGGTTCGCGCTCGCGCGCGCGGGGACGGGCCCGCTCGCGCGCGCGCGCGGCGCGCTGCTCGCCGACGCGGCGATGCGGGCCGCGATCGACCTGCCCGCGACGACCGACGTCGTCGTGCGCGACGACGGGACCGTCGGGGGCCTCGCCGCGCGCGCGTGAGGGTCCGGCGCGCGCCCGGCCGTCAGCGGCGGAGCCCGGCCTGCGCGAACATGCCGGCGTAGAACGAGATCACGCGGGCGCCGATCACGAGGCCGACGAGCACGATCGCCAGGGGCTTCATCAGCGCGGTGCGCTTCTCGCGGCGGAGTGCGGCGGTGCCCTCGAGGGACGCGGCCTCGTGGGCGCACGCCTCGGCGAGCCGGCCGGTCTGCTCGCCGGTCGCGAGCGTGGCGGCGAGCTCGTGGGGGACGCGTTTCCAGGCCGTGGCGAGCGGCTGGCCCGCGTGGACCGCGGCCCACGCGTCGACGAGGTCGTCGGCCATGCGTCCCCCCGCGCCGGCGTGGGCGGCGAGCGGGACGGCCTCGAGGAGCGGGACGCCGGCGTCGTGGAGCCAGCCGAGCGCGCGCAGGGCCCGCGCGTCGGCCTCCTCGACGTAGGCGCGCGTGCGCAGCGGGGCGGTCCACGGGGGCGGGCGGCCGCCGCGGGGCGTCGCGTCGATCGCGCGCGTCGCGGCGCGGCGGTAGGCGAGCCAGCCGTAGAGGGGGCCGAGGATCAGCGCCGCCCAGCCGAGCGCGGCGCCGTACGCGCCGGTGACGAGGTCGGGGACGGGCATGAGGACGGCGGCGAAGTGGGCGATGGCGAACGGGTACGCCACGGCGGCCTTGCGCGCGCGCTCGCGCGCGACGGTCTCCTCGGCGCGGCGCGCGAGGTCGAGGAAGGTGGCCTCGAGGCGGCCGGAGACCTCGGCGGCGCGGACCCCCGCGAGGTCGAGCGCGGGGACGCGGCCGTCGAACGCCTCCGAGAGCGGGCGCCCGGCGTGGAGGTCGGCGACGGCGGGGGCCCACGCGGGGTCGCCGCCGCTCGCCATCTCGACCGCGCGCGGCCACGGGATCGCGGCCGCCTCGAGGTGGGCGAGGGAGCGATAGAACGCGTCGAGCCGCACGCCCATGGGGGCATCGTACTCCCGGGCCGTCCGGCCCGGGCGAGGCCTCGACGGCGTTTCCCTCGGGGCGGCGTTGCGGAGGCCCCCCGGCGCGACCTAGAATCGCGTGCCTCCGACCCCGGGATGCGCCATGTCCGAACCGATCGTCATCCAGTGCCCGACGTGCTCGAAGAAGTTCAAGCTCCCGGCGAAGCCGCCGGCGGTCTTCACGTGCACGCAGTGCCAGACCCCCATGGACCTCTCGGCGTTCCGCGAGGCCGCGGCGGCCGCGAAGCCGACGAAGCAGGAGGTCACGGGGGGGCTCGAGGGCTCGCGGTCGTCGCGGCTCGCGGGACGCGGCGCCCGCGCGCGGCTGCGTCGGTCGCGCGACGGCGGCGGCGACGAGGAGGGCGGCGAGGGCGGCGGCGGGCTGCCGCCGAAGAAGGACAACAGCCAGACCCTCGTCATCGGCTCGTTGATCGGCCTCGTCGTGATCGGCGGCATCGCGCTGGTCGTCCTGAAGAAGAAGAAGCCCCCGGAGGAGCCCGCGCCGGTCGCCAAGACCGCGCCGGCCGACGAGGGCCTGCCGATGGGCGGGACGCCGACCGGCGCCGCGCCCGCCGCCATGGGCAGCGCCCCGGCGGCCGGCACGCCGGCCGGGGCCACGCCCGCCGCCGGCACGCCCGCGGCGGGCACGCCCGCCGGGACGGCCCCCGCGGACGGCACGTCGGGGCGACCCCCGCGCCGGCGACCCCGCCCGCCGCGAAGGGGACGATCCACGAGGTCGGCCACCATCCGGACGCGACCGCCGACGAGCGCACGCAGATCGACCAGCTGGTGCAGAAGGCGGTCTTCGAGAGCGCCGGCGCCGACAGCCGCGACGCGGGCAAGGCCCTCGTCGCCCTCGGCTACAAGGCCGCCCCGCGCCTGATCAACGTGTTCCACACCGTGAAGTCGGGCGAGGGCTTCGACGACATCCAGGGCCGCATGAAGGCCGGCGTCGCCGACGCGCTCCTGCGCAAGATCGACGGGTACCAGGAGCGCAGCCGCCGCAACAAGTCGGCGATCAAGGCGACGTCCGACGCGAAGTTCGCCGAGAGCACGGCCAAGGGCTGGGTGCTCTGGTGGGACAACGGCGTGTGGAAGGACAAGCCCCAGAAGCCCTGGGACGAGCGCATCGACGGCGCCGAGGAAGAGGCCCGCAAGAACGGCGAGTCGGGCGACAAGTGACCGACGCGGTCCATCGACGTCCCCGGCGCTCGGGGCCGGGGCCCGTCGAGCGGCCGTTCAAGCTGACCACCCGCTTCGTGCCGCGCGGCGACCAGCCCGCGGCCATCGACGCGCTCGTGCGCGGGGTGGAGGCGGGCAAGCGCCACCAGGTCCTGCTCGGCGTCACGGGGTCGGGCAAGACGTTCACCGTCGCCAACGTGATCGCGCGGCTCGGGCGCCCGGCGCTGGTCCTCGCGCCGAACAAGACGCTGGCGGCGCAGCTGTTCGACGAGATGCGCGAGCTCTTCCCCGAGAACGCCGTCGAGTACTTCGTCTCGTTCTACGACTACTACCAGCCCGAGGCGTACATCCCCTCGACGGACACGTTCATCGAGAAGGACTCGTCGATCAACGACCGCATCGACCGGATGCGCCACGCCGCGACGCGCGCGGTGCTCACGCGGCGCGACACGATCGTCGTCGCCAGCGTGTCCTGCATCTACGCCCTCGGCTCGCCGGAGGAGTACGAGGCGATGCACGTCGCCGTGCGCACGGGCGAGCGCGTGGACCGCGACGACGTGCTGCGGCGGCTCGTGCGGATCCAGTACCGCCGCGACGAGCTGACGCGGGGCCGCGGCACGTTCCGCGCCCGCGGCGACGTGCTCGAGGTCGGGCCCGCCGACCGCGACGACCGCGTCGTGCGCATCGAGTGGTTCGGCGACGAGATCGAACGCATCGAGGAGGTGGACGCGCTCACGGGCGAGCTGCTCCGCGCGCTGCCCGAGGCCGCCTTCTACCCCACGAGCCACCACGTCACCCGAGAGGACGCGCTCAAGCGCGCGGTGGAGGCCATCGAGGCGGAGCTCGACGAGCGCGTCGGGTTCCTGCGCCGGCACAAGCAGCCGCTCGAGGCCGACCGCCTCCTGCGCCGGACGCGGTACGACCTCGAGCTCCTGCGCGAGACCGGCTTCTGCCCGGGCATCGAGAACTACTCGCGCCACCTCGACGGCCGGGCCCCGGGCGAGCCGCCGTGGACGCTCCTCGACTACTTCCCCGACGACTTCCTCATGGTCGTGGACGAGAGCCACGTCACGATCCCGCAGGTCGGCGGGATGTTCCAGGGCGACCGCTCGCGCAAGACGACGCTCGTCGAGCACGGCTTCCGCCTGCCCTGCGCCCTCGACAACCGGCCGCTCACGTTCGCGGAGTTCGAGGTCCGGCTGCCGATGGTCCTCCACGTGTCGGCGACGCCGGGCCCGTGGGAGCGCGAGAAGGCGGGTGGGATCGACGCCGAGCAGGTGGTGCGGCCGACCGGCATCGTCGACCCGCCGGTGATCGTGCGGCCCGCGCGCCACCAGGTGGACGACCTCCTCGGCGAGGTGCGGCTGCGGACGGCGCGCAACGAGCGCGTCCTCGTGACGACGCTCACGAAGCGCATGGCCGAGGAGCTGACGGAGCACTTCGCCGACGTCGGGGTGAAGGTCCGCTACCTCCACAGCGACGTCACGACCCTCGAGCGCGCGAGCATCCTCAAGGACCTGCGGCTGGGCGTGTTCGACGTCCTCGTCGGGATCAACCTGCTGCGCGAGGGCCTCGACCTGCCCGAGGTGTCGCTGGTCGCGGTGCTCGACGCCGACCGCGAGGGGTTCCTGCGGTCCGAGACGTCGCTGATCCAGACGTCGGGCCGCGCGGCGCGCAACGCGCACGGGACGGTGATCTTCTACGCCGACGCCGAGACCGACTCGATGAAGCGGGCGCTGGCCGAGATGGAGCGCCGCCGCAAGCACCAGCGCGCCTACAACGAGGAGCACCACATCACGCCCACGAGCGTCGTGCGCGGGGTGCGCGCGACCGTCGCGGAGGCGTACGCCGAGCGCGATTACGTGGACCTGACGGGCCTCGACCGCGAGGAGGCCGACGCCGGGAGCGACCGGGCGTCGCTCGAGCGTCGTCGGGCCGACGCCGAGAAGCGCATGCGCGAGGCCGCCAAGGCGATGAAGTTCGAGGACGCCGCCAAGGCGCGCGACGAGATGCGCCGCCTCGACGCCGAGCTCCTCCGCCTCGACGCGATCTGACGCCACCCCGCGCACGCGTCACCGCCGCGCGGCGGGCGGGAGGAACGGGACGCGAGGCCCGGCGCGCGCCGGGCCTCGCGGTCGCGAGGGTCGGTGTCCGACCCGGGCCTACATCCCGTACAGGTGGCCGGTGTGGACGGGCTTGCCCATCAACTTCAGGTAGTAGAAGAGCTGCGCCTTGTGCGTCGCGAGGTGCGCGTCGATCATCATCAGGCACTGCTCGCCGAGCAGCAGCTCGGTCGGGTTCCACGGCGCCGCGACCTTCTTCGTCGCGAGGTTCGCCTCGCCCGCCTTCGCGACCATCTCGAGCGCCGTCTTGTGGTCGGCCTCGATCCGCTTCACCGCGTCGGCCACCGACTTCACCGTCGGCAGCTTCTCCGCCGGCGGCAGGCCCGTCTCGGTGGCAGGGTCCTCGGCGCCGTCGGAACCGAAGTCCCACTGGCCGGTCACGAAGCCCTTCACGCACGCGCCGCCCGCGTTCGTGAGGTGCTCGAGCAGCTGCCCGACCGTCATCCAGTTCGTGCCCGTCGCGGGCTTCCACGACAGCTCCTTGTCGTTCAGGAGCTTCACGAGCCCGAGCGTCGCCTGGTAGGTCGAGTCGGTGTGGCGGGTGATGAGGTCGGTCCAGGGGAGGGCGGTCTTCGACATGAGGGGGCCTTTTCGTCGGCGGCGAACGCCGGGTTAGGGGGGATGCCGATACGAACAACAACCTATCAAACGCCCGGCGTACGTCAAGGGGGCACCGCGGCGGCCGGAGCGCGTGGCGGCCGGCCCCGGAGGTCCGACCGACCGGTGCCCGGCGGGTCCTACCATGACGCCGTGCCGCCGACCGAACCCTCGGACCTCGCCGCCAAGGTGGACCGCCTCCCGGCGTCCCCGGGGGTCTACCTCTGGAAGGACGGCGACGGCCGCGTGCTCTACGTCGGCAAGGCCGGCGACCTGCGCGCGCGGACGAAGTCGTACCTCGCGGGGCGCGACACGCGGCCCCTCGTGCGCCTCCTCATGCGCCGCGCGGTGGACGTGGACGCGATCCCGACGCGCACCGCGTCGGAGGCGCTGATCCTCGAGAACTCGACGATCAAGCGCGAGCAGCCGCCCTACAACCTGCGGCTCAAGGACGACAAGGCGTTCCTCGTCGTGCGCGTGGACCGCGACCATCCGTTCCCGCGCCTGCGCCTCGTGCGCCGCATCCGGAAGGACGGCGCGACCTACTTCGGGCCCTTCGCCGAGGCGCGGTCGCTGCGGCAGACGCTCACGTTCCTCCGCTCGCTCTACCCGCTGCGCTCGTGCAGCGACCGCGAGCTCGCCGAACGCGAGCGGCCGTGCCTCTACCACCAGATCGGGCGCTGCGCCGCGCCGTGCGTCGGCAAGGTCACGCCCGAGGAGTACGCGGCCATGGTCGCGGGCACGCTCGCGGTGCTGCGCGGGCGCGACGACGGCGTCGCGGCCGGCCTGCGCGCCGACATGGAGCGGGCGTCGGACGCGCTCGACTTCGAGCGCGCCGCGCTCTTCCGCGACCGGCTCGCGGCCCTCGAGGCGTCCGTCGCCCGTCAGCAGGCCGTGACGCCCGACGGCGTCGACCGCGACGTGATCGCCGTCGCGACGGGGCCCGGGACCGCGCTCGTCGCCGTGCTCTTCGTGCGCGACGGGCACCTCGTGGCGGTCCGCACCTACCCGCAGCGGACCGACCTCCCGCGCAAGGACGTGCTGACGGGCTTCCTCGCGCAGTTCCACGCCGGCGGCAAGCTCGTCCCGCCCGAGGTGCTCGTCGAGGAGGCGCCGGACGACGTCGCCGGGCTCGAGGAGGTGCTCGCCTCGCTCCGCGGCGGGCCCGTCGCCGTGCGCGTGCCGCAGCGCGGCGCCGGCCTCGAGCTGATCGAGCTGGCCCGCCAGAAGGCCGCGTTCGCGCTGCAGGAGCACGGCGTCTCGTCGCGGCAGGCGGCGGCGGCCCTGGCGGCGCTCGCCGAGCGCCTGGGCCTCGCCGCGCCCCCGCGCCGCATCGAGGGCTACGACCTCTCGCACACCTCCGGCCACGAGCCGGTCGCCGCCATGGCCGTCCTGACCGACGGCGTCGCCGACCCGGACGCGTACCGCCACTTCGCGATCCGCGAGGCGGCGGGGGGCGACGACTACGCCGGCATGGCCGAGGTGATCGGCCGCCGGTTCGCGAAGGGCCTCGCGCTCGGCGCCCTGCCCGACCTCGTGATGATCGACGGCGGCGCCGGGCAGGTGGAGGCCGCGCTCGCCGCGATCCGGGCCCTCGGGCTCGAGCCGCCGCCCCTCGTCGGCCTCGCGAAGGCCCGCCGCCGCGGCGGCACCGCGACCGACGAGCGCATCGTGCGGCCCGGCGTCGCCGAGCCCCTCGTGCTCGCGCCGGACGACCCCGCCCTGCGCCTGCTGGTGCGGGTGCGCGACGAGGCCCACCGCTTCGCCGGCCGCTACCAGCGCAAGAAGCGCAGCGAGGCCGCGACCGGGACCGTCCTCGACGGGATCCCGGGCCTCGGGCCCCGCCGACGCAAGGCCCTGCTCGAGCGGTTCGGCTCCGTCGAGGGCCTCCGCGCGGCGGCGATCGAGGACCTCGCGACGCTGCCCGGCGTGGGGGAGCGCGTGGCCCGGCTGCTCCGGGAGCGGCTCGACGCCTGACGCCGCTTCGCCCCGGGGGCCCTCCGGGTATCGTCCGCCGCATGACGTCACCGACCCCGATGACCTCGCCGCGCGCCGGGAACCCCCGCGCGCTCTCCCTCCTCTACCTCGCGATCTTCGCGACGCTGCCGGGCCTCGCGATGACGCTGTCGGGGTTCCACCCGGCGTCGGCGCCCATGCTCGGCCTCATGGTCTACGGGGCCTGCGTCGTCGCCGCGGCGTTCGTGCTCACCTGGGCCGCCGAGGTCGCCGAGGGCGAGATCGGCTCGGGCCTCGCGGTCGTGTTCCTGGCGCTCGTCACCGTGCTCCCCGAGTACGCCGTGGACGCGACGCTCGCGTGGAAGGCCGGCTACATCGCCGAGTACCAGCACAAGGCGCTCGCCAACATGACCGGCGCCAACCAGCTGCTCATCGGCGCGGGCTGGCCGGTGGTCGCGCTGATCGTGTGGTACCGCCAGGGCGCGCGCGGCATCGCGCTGCGGCGGCAACGGTCCGGCGACGTCGTGTGGCTGCTGATCGCGACGCTCTACAGCCTGCTGCTCCCCCTGAAGCGGGGCGTCTGCTGGTACGACGCGCTGGTGCTCTTCGGCATCTACGCGATGTACGTCAAGACGTCCGCCGGCGACGACGACGCCGAGCACGACGTCTCGACGCTCGTGGGCCCGCCCCGCGTCATGGTGACGTGGCCGCGCGCGCGCCGCCGGCGGTGGATCGTCGTCCTGTTCGTCTGGGCCGCGGGCGCGATCCTGGCGTCGGCCGAGCCGTTCGCCGAGTCGCTGATCGAGGCCGGCCACAAGCTGCACGTGGACGACGTCCTCCTCATCAAGTGGCTGGCCCCGCTGGCCTCCGAGGCGCCGGAGTTCGTGGTCGTGATCCTGCTCACGCTGCGCGGCCGCGCCGAGATGGGCATGGGCGCGTTCATCTCGAGCAAGGTGAACCAGTGGACGCTGCTGGTGGGCGGCGTGCCCGTCGCGTTCTGCATCTCGAGCGCCGTGCACGGCTCCGGCTTCGGCGGGTGCCTGCCGCTCGACGGCCACATGCAGGCCGAGCTCTGGCTGACCGCCGCGCAGGGCCTCTACGCGGTCGCGACCATCGCCGACCTCAACTTCTCGCTGGGGCAGGCCCTCACGATCCTCGGCCTGTTCCTCGTGCAGTTCGTGGTGACGCTGCTGCTGTCGACGGGGCTCCTCCGCGGGCTCGGCTTCGGTCCCGAGCACGAGCAGCCGTTCCACCTCGCGTGCGCGGTCGCCTACGGCGTGCTCGCGCTCGAGCGGTTCGTCCACCAGCGACACCACCTGCTCGCCCGCTGGCGCGACGTGCGCCACGGCGTCCCCGAGGACGCCGGGCCGAAGGTGGGGGAGCGGCATGCGCCGGATGAGCATGACGCGTAACACTCGCCGCGCGTGTTCCTTCGCCGCGCTGTTCCGGGACTCGCTGCGACGCGCCTTGAAGATCGGAAGGCGTGATCTTGCCGCTTCGGACGGAGCCCTCACACTTGGAACAGCGCACGCGCTCGCCCGGGCGCGGCGGGACGTGCGCGCGGGGGAGCGACTCTCAGCGCGCTGTCCCGGGGCGCGTTTCGCGCCGCGCTGTTCCGGGACTCGCTGCGACGCGCCTTGAAGATCGGAAGGCGTGATCTTGCCGCTTCGGACGGAGCCCTCACATTTGGAATAGGGCACGCGCTCGCCCGGGCGCGGCGGGAAGTGCGCGCGGGGGAGCGACTCTCAGCGCGCTGTCCCGGGGCGCGTTTCGCGCCGCGCGGTTCCGGGCGTCGCTGCGACGCGCGTTGTAGATCGGACGGCGTGATCGTGCCGCCTCGGGCGGGGCCCTCACATTGGGCGTGGGGCTCGCGCTCGGCGGGGCGCGGAGGAGATGAGTTCAGGGCGGGTTCGGCTGCGGTGATCCTCTCTGCTTCGCGCTCGCTCCTCCTCGCCTTCTTGCCCTTCGCTTGCGCGGGGGGAGCCGAGCGCGCGCGGGGAGCGGGGCGCGGTCGAGGGGGTGGGGACGCAAGGCCCGGTGCGGCGCGGGACGGGCCTCGCGGTCCCGGACGCGGGGTTGAGGACCACGGCTGTACGGCGGGGCCGACGCGCAGGATCGGCCGGGGTGACGCGGCTCTCGACCCGGAGCGCGGGGGGGACCCCGGATCGGACTACACTGCCCCTTCGAATTCCGTCTCGTGGGCCCAGCGAGGAGTCCTCCCGTGACCTCATCCCTCCACCTGAACGGCCGTCGCGGCGTCCAGCTGCTCCAGGACCCGCTGACGAACAAGGGCACCGCGTTCACCGCCGCCGAACGCGACGCGCTCGGGCTGCGCGGGCTGCTGCCGCCGCGCGTGTTCACCCCCGACCAGCAGCTGCTCCGCGTGTACGACAGCTACAAGCGCAAGCCGGACCCCCTCGAGAAGTACATCTACCTGAGCTCGCTGCAGGAGCGGAACGAGACGCTGTTCTACCGGCTCGTCCTCGCGCACCTCGAGGAGATGATGCCGATCATCTACACGCCGACGGTGGGCCTGGCATGCCAGAAGTACGCCCACATCTGGCGCCGCCCGCGCGGGCTGTACGTCTCGGCGCAGGACCACGGCCGCGTGAAGGAGATCCTGCAGAACTGGCCCAACCCGGACGTGCGGATCATCGTCGTGACCGACGGCGAGCGCATCCTCGGCCTGGGCGACCTCGGCGCCAACGGCATGGGGATCCCGGTCGGCAAGCTCTCGCTCTACACCGCGTGCGCGGGCGTGCCGCCGGCGCAGTGCCTGCCCGTGATGCTCGACGTGGGCACCGACAACAAGGCGCTGCGCGAGGACCCGCTCTACCTCGGCCTCCAGCAGCCGCGCCTGCGCGGGCCCGCGTTCGACGCGCTGGTGGACGAGTTCGTCATGGGCGTGCAGGCCCTGTTCCCGCGCGCGTGCATCCAGTTCGAGGACTTCGGCAACTCCAACGCGTTCCGCCTGCTGCACAAGTACCAGGACCGCGTCTGCACCTTCAACGACGACATCCAGGGCACCGCGGGCGTGACGCTCGCGGGCCTGCTGTCGTCGCAGCGCCTCACGGGGACGGCGCTCCGCGACCAGCGGTTCCTCTTCCTCGGCGCGGGCGAGGCCGGCATCGGCATCGGGCACCTCATCGTGACGGCGCTCACCGCGGCCGGCGTGCCGCAGGACGTCGCGCGGCGGCAGTGCTTCTTCGTCGACTCGAAGGGCCTCGTGGTGAAGAGCCGCAAGGACCTCGTCGAGCACAAGCTCGCGTTCGCCCACGACGAGGCGCCCGCCTCGACGCTGCTCGAGGCCGTCGAGCGCGTGAAGCCGACGGCGCTCATCGGCGTCTCCGGCATGCCGCAGACGTTCGACGAGAAGGTCGTGCGGGCCATGGCGCGCCTCAACGCGCGGCCCGTCGTGTTCGCGCTGTCGAACCCGACCTCCCAGGCCGAGTGCACCGCCGAGCAGGCGTACGCGTGGAGCGACGGCCGCGCCGTCTTCGCCAGCGGCAGCCCGTTCGCGCCGGTCACGCTGCACGGCAAGACGCACGTCCCCGGCCAGGGCAACAACAGCTACATCTTCCCGGGCGTCGGCCTCGGCGTGGCCGCCAGCGAGGCCACGCGCGTCACCGACGAGATGTTCTACGTCGCGGCGCGCACCCTCGCCGAGCTCGTCACCGACGACGACCTCGCGCTCGGCCGCATCTACCCCGACCTGTCCCGCATCCGCGAGGTGTCGGCCGCGATCGGCGTCGCCGTCGCCGACCTCGCGTTCACGCGGAGCCTGACGCGGATGGCCCGGCCCGCCGACCTCGCCGCGTACGTGCGCTCGACGATGTTCGAGCCGGAGTACGCCGCGTACGTCTGACGCCCGCGGGGTCCTCGCGTCACCCCCGCGGGTGGAACTTGCGGTGCACGCCCTTCAGGCGGTCGCGGTCGACGTGCGTGTAGATCTCGGTCGTCGCGACGTCGGCGTGGCCGAGCATCTCCTGCACCGCGCGCAGGTCCGCGCCGCCCGACAGCAGGTGCGTCGCGAACGAGTGGCGGAGCACGTGGGGCGACCGCGGCCCGGCCACGCCCGCGGCCGCGGCGCGCCCGCCGAGCAGGCGGAACACGCGGTGGCGGTCGAGGGGACCGCCCGTCCGCGAGAGGAAGAGGCGGTCGCACGGCGTCGCGCCCGCCAGCGCCGGGCGCCCGTCCTTCAGGTACGCGGCGATCGCCTCCGCCGCCGGGACGGAGAGCGGCACCCAGCGCTCCTTGCGCCCCTTGCCGAGGCACCGGGCCACGCGGTCGGCGAGCCGGACGTCCTCCACCCGCCAGCCGCACGCCTCCGACACCCGCGCGCCGGTCGCGTAGATCGCCTCGACGAGCGCCCGGTCCCGGAGCACGAGCGGACGGCCGGCGGGCCTCGCGTCCCCGCGCTCGAGGATCGCCGCGACGGACGTCTTGGAGAGCACCTTCGGCAGTCGCCGCCCGCGCCGGGGGGAGGGGAGGCCCGCGGTCGGGTCCGCCTCGAGGCGGATCCAGGTGCGGCAGAACCGCCAGAACCCCCGGAAGGCCGCGAGCCGCCGAGCGATCGACGCCGGCGCCTTGCCCGCCTCGCGCTCGAGGTTCATCCACCGGAGGAGGCCGGTGCGCTCGACCCGGGCGAGGTCGTCGCGCTGCGACGGGGGCAGGGCACGGAAGATCTCGACCAGGTCGTGCCCGTACGCGGCGAGCGTGTGCGGGGACGCCGCGGCCTCGACCTCGAGGTGGTCGAGGTAGGCCTGGATCGCGGCGCGAGGGGTCGGCGGGGGCGGCATGGCGTCCTCCCCTTCGATCGGTCGGATCCCCCGGGTTCCATCGGAGTCGTTGGACATCCCCCCGAGGCGCCTGTATTCTCCGCGCCCCTCGCCGATCGAACCCGGGGGTGGTGATGACGAACAACAAGAAGCGCGGAAGTCCTTCCCGCACGCCGACTTCCGCTCCGACCCCCGCCTCGAAGGCGAAGCCCACGGCGCCGGCGAAGGTCCCCCCCCCGGTGAAGCCGGCGGCCGAGGAGAAGCCGGCCGCCGCCGAGAAGGGCGCGAAGAAGGCGACCCCGGCGAAGGCCCCGAAGGCCCCCGCGACGCCGGCCAAGGTGGCGGCCGCCAAGGCGCCCGCGGCTGCGCCGGCCGCGGCGGCCAAGAAGGCCGCGAAGCCCGCCGCCGAGGCCGCGCCCGCGACGCCGCCGAAGCCCCGGACGTACCCCAAGGGCGGGCCGGCCAAGGCCGACCTGAAGCGGTACCGCGAGGCCCTGCTGGCCCGCCGCCGCGAGCTGCTCTCGTCGAGCAAGGAGCTCGCCGCGGAGGCCCTGCGGGCCGGGGGCGGCGACTTCTCCGTCGACCACATGGCGGACCACGGGTCCGACAACTACGAGCAGGACTTCAACCTGAAGCTGCTCGAGGGCGAGGCCGGCCAGCTGACGGACATCCGCGACGCGCTCGCGAAGCTCGACGGGAAGGGCGACCTCCCGTTCGGGCTGTGCGAAGCGTGCGCGGACGAGCCCCAGGGCCGCTGCCCGACCTGCCCGTGGATCCCCGCGTCCCGGCTGGACGCGATCCCGCAGGCGAGGCTCTGCGTCCAGATGAAGGAGCGCGAGGAGTCGCGGGGCTGACGGGTCGCGGCGCGGACGGGCGCGGGGCGGAGAGCGCCGCGCAGGCTCGCGTTCCGCGCCCCCTGCGATAGCGTGGACCCGATGCCCGACGCCGATCCCACCCCGCCGCCGGCCCGCCGCGGTTTCCCCGCGCGCAAGGTCGTCGCCCTCGTCCTCGTGGCGGCGGCCCTCGGCGCCGACCTGTGGTCGAAGGCGTGGATGCAGGAGCGGCTCGGGATGGACGCCGCCCGCCCCGAGGTCTCCGACGTCATCGAGGTGATCCCCGGGTACTTCCGCTTCCAGGGCCACTGGAACCCCGGCATCACGTTCGGCATGCTGCCGCACCGCACGGAGCCGATCCTCGCGTTCACGGTCCTGGCGTGCCTCGGCCTGCTCGTCGCGATCCTCCTCAACACGAGCCGGAGCCGGCTGTTCCACGTCTCCCTCGCGCTGATCCTCGGCGGCGCGCTCGGCAACCTCCACGACCGCTGGCACTGGCAGCAGGTCCGCGACTTCCTCGTCGTGTATTGGAAGTCGCCCGAGATCTGGCAGTGGCCGGCGTTCAACGCCGCCGACAGCTTCATCGTCGTCGGCGTGATCCTCATCCTGTGGCGCGAGTTCTTCGGCCGCCGCGACGTGCCCGCCGCCGCCGCCCCGGTCGCCGCCCGCACCCCGCCCGCGCCGGGGAACGCGTCGTGAGCGCGCCCGCGCCCGGCCCCGGCCCCGGCGGCGCCCCGGGCGCCGGCGCGCCCGCGCCCGCGGTCGACCTGACCGTCCGGATCGGGCCGCTGACGCTCGCCAACCCGGTGATGACGGCCTCCGGCACCTACGGCAAGGGCCTCGAGTTCCGGCCGTTCTACGAGGTCGGGCGGCTCGGCGCGATCGTCGTCAAGACGATCACGTCGGAGCCCCGCGCCGGCAACGCCCCGCGCCGCCTCGTCGAGACCGCCGGCGGGCTCCTCAACTCGATCGGCCTCGAGAACCCGGGCATCGACGAGTACGTCCGCACGTACCTGCCCCTGCTCCGCACCCTCCGCGCGCCCGTCGTCATCAACATCGCCGGCCACAGCCCCGACGACTTCGCGGCGCTCGCCGCCCGCCTCGACCCGGAGCCCGGCATCGCGGCCCTCGAGCTCAACATGTCGTGCCCGAACGTCGCGCACGGCATGGACTTCTCGACGAACCCGGACGCGGCGAAGGACGTCGTGACCCGCGTGCGCGCGAAGACGGGCCTCCCGCTGATCGCGAAGCTCTCGCCGAACGTGACCGACGTCCGGCCCATCGCGAAGGCCGCCGTGGCGGCCGGCGCGAACGCCGTCAGCGTCATCAACACGCTCCTCGGCATCGCGATCGACTGGCGCCGCCGCATGCCGGTCCTCGGCCGCGGCGTCGGCGGCCTCTCGGGCCCCGCCATCAAGCCCGTGGCGCTGCGCATCGTCCGCGACGTCTCGCGCGCCATCGACGCGCCGGTCATCGGCATCGGCGGCATCCAGGACGCCGACGACGCGATGGAGTTCCTCGTCGCCGGCGCGAGCGCGATCCAGGTCGGCACGGCCAACTACTACCTGCCGACCGCCTGCGTCGACATCCTCGACGGTCTCCCGAGCCGCTTCGCCGCGCTGGGGGCGACGAAGATGGCGGACGTGGTCGGGACGCTCCGGGATCCGCTGCAGACGGCGTAGGGAGACCGACGGTAGGCGCGGAAGCCGTTGCCGCCGTCTGCAGGGGATCCCGGAGCGATTCGCTTCGCCGCGCTGTTCCGGGACTCGCTGCGACGCGCCTTGAAGATCGGAAGGCGTGATCTTGCCGCTTCGGACGGGGCCCTCACATCTGGAATAGGGCACGCGCTCGCCCGGGCGCGGCGGGAGGGCGGCCAGGGAGGCGCTTCCCGCGATTTGCTGCGCCGCGCGGCTCCGGGCTCGCTGCGACGCGCCTTCAAGATCGGAAGGCGTGATCTTGCCGCTTCGGACGGGGCCCTCACATTTGGAATGGGGCACGTGCTCGCCCGGGCGCGGCGGGAGGGCGTCCAGGGCAGCGGCGCGTGACCGTGCGTACGGAGGCGGGGTCGCGACGGCCGACGGCGAACCGGGCCGCGGACGGAGGTCGGGGACCGCGAGGCCCGGTGGGCGACGAGGACGGCGGACGGGCCTCGCGGTCCGGAGAGGGGGATGCGCCCGGAGGTTCCCGACGTGGCGGGGGGGCACCTGGCGAAGGACCGGGGCCCCAGGGGCCCCCGTGCGCTCAAGGGGGCACGACCCGGGGGACGTGCTACCGTCCCGCGTTGCCCTAGGACCCCCCTCGGACGACCGGGAGCCCCGCGCGGATGGCCAGTTTCGGTGACCTGCTGAAGGGCGTGTTCGGATCGCGCAACGATCGGACCGTCAAGGCGCTCCTGCCCCTGGTCGAGCGGGTCAACGCCCTCGAACCGACGTTCGCCCGGCTGCCGGACGAGGCGCTCCGCGCCAAGACCCCGGAGTTCCGCAAGCGGCTCGCGGCGGGGGAGACCCTCGACGACCTGCTGCCCGAGGCGTTCGCGGCCTGCCGCGAGGCCGCCAAGCGCACCATCGGGCTGCGGCACTTCGACGTGCAGATCATCGGCGCGACCGTGCTGCACCGCGGCATGATCGCCGAGATGGTGACCGGCGAGGGCAAGACCCTCGTCGCCACGCCGGCGGTGTACCTGAACGCGCTCGCCGGACAGGTCCACGTCGTGACGGTGAACGACTACCTCGCCCGCCGCGACGCGGAGTGGATGCGCCCCGTCTACGAGACGCTGGGCCTCAAGGTGGGGGCCATCCAGGCCCACATGCACTCGAGCGAGCGCATCCCGATCTACCGCGGCGACATCGTCTACGGCACGAACAGCGAGTTCGGGTTCGACTACCTCCGCGACCACATGAAGGTCCGCGTCGAGGACCAGTGCCAGCGCGCGCTCCGCTACGCCGTCGTGGACGAGGTGGACTCGATCCTCATCGACGAGGCGCGCACGCCGCTCATCATCAGCGGCCCCGCCGAGGACGACCGCGGCCTCTACGAGGAGGCCGACGCCATCGCGCGCAAGCTGCGCCGCGGCGAGGACTTCGAGGTCAAGGAGAAGGAGCACCAGTGCATCCTGACCGACGAAGGCTACGAGAAGGCCGAGAAGCTCGCCGGCGTCTCGTTCTTCGAGGGCGGCGTCACGGACTGGCCGCACCTGATCGAGACCGCGCTCCGCGCGCACCACATCTACCAGCGTGACGTCGACTACGTCGCCCACGGCGACGAGATCGTCATCGTCGACGAGTTCACGGGCCGCCTGATGCAGGGCCGCCGGTGGTCGGACGGCCTGCACCAGGCCGTCGAGGCGAAGGAGGGGATCCGCGTCCAGGAGGAGAACCAGACCCTCGCGACGATCACGTACCAGAACTTCTTCAAGCTGTACCGGAAGCTCGGCGGCATGACCGGCACCGCGGCCACGGAGGCCGCGGAGTTCTGGAGCATCTACAAGCTCGACGTCGTCTCGATCCCGACGAACCGCCCGCTCGTGCGCACGACGGCCGACGACCGCATCTACCGCACCGAGAAGGAGAAGTTCGCCGCCGTCGTCGAGGAGATCCTCGAGGTCCACAAGACCGGCCGCCCGATCCTCGTCGGCACGACGAGCATCGAGAAGAGCGAGCGCGTCTCGGGGATGCTGCAGCGGCGCGGCGTGCCGCACGCCGTGCTCAACGCGAAGCAGCACGACCGCGAGGCCATGGTCGTCGCGGAGGCCGGCTTCGAGGGCAAGGTCACGATCGCGACCAACATGGCCGGTCGCGGCACCGACATCCTCCTCGGGCCCGGCGTCGCGGGGCGGGGCGGCCTGCACATCGTCGGCACCGAGCGCCACGAGTCGCGGCGCATCGACAACCAGCTCCGCGGCCGCGCGGGCCGCCAGGGCGACCCGGGCTCCTCGCAGTTCTTCCTCTCGCTCGAGGACGACCTGATGCGGAAGTTCGCCCCCGAGTGGGTGGGGCGCTTCCTCGCGCGGCTGGGCCTGCAGGAGGGCGAGGAGATCTCCTCGCCGATGGTCAGCAAGGCCATCACGCGCGCGCAGAAGAAGGTCGAGGCGTACAACTTCGAGATCCGCAAGAACCTCCTCGAGTACGACGAGGTGATGGACCTCCAGCGCAAGGAGGTCTACGGGCTGCGCCAGTCGATCCTCGAGGGCGACGAGAAGCGCCAGCACGGCGTGATCGACCGCATGATCCGCAAGGTCGTGCAGGACCACGCGCAGCTGCAGCTCGGCCGCGAGACGCCGCCCGAGGAGCGCAACCCCGCGGCGCTCGCCACCTGGTTCCGCCGTCACTTCGGCGTGGACGCCACGGACGCCGACGCGGGCCCCGGCGCCGCCGAGGCGACCGAGCGCCTGTCGCGGATCGCGCTCGACCGCTGGGCCCGGCGCGAGCAGGAGATCGGGTCCGCCGACATGCGGCGGCTCGAGCGGTTCCTGCTCCTCAACTCCATCGACTCGAAGTGGAAGGACCACCTGCGGGGGATGGACGGCCTCAAGACGGGCATCAACATGCGGGCCTACGGCCAGCTCGACCCGAAGGTCGAGTACAAGGTCGAGGGGCACCGCATGTTCTCGGAGATGATCGCGGCCATCCGCGAGGAGGTGACCGACCTCCTCTTCAAGGCGCGGCTGCAGTCCGAGGAGGAGGCCGCCCTCGCCCAGCGCTGGGAGGACGCGGCCCCGCTGACGCCGCCGCCCCCGCCGCCGCCCGCCGCGCGGCCCGCGCCGCCGCCCCCTCCGCCGCCGTCCGCCGCGCCGCGCGCGCCGGCCGTCGGCCCGCGCACGGGCCCGCAGGCGTACGACGCGGCGCGCGCCGGCGCGCCGGTCGGCTCGACGCCGCAGGGCCCCGCGCAGCCCATCCGGCGCGACGCGCCGAAGCTGGGCCGCAACGACCCGTGCTGGTGCAAGTCCGGCAAGAAGTTCAAGGCCTGCCACGGCAAGGAGTAGGCGCCGTGGGCGCAGCCGCGCGAGTCCCCCTGCGCCGCGGAGCGCCGTCATGACGCCGTCCGCCCGCGCGCCGGGCGACCACGGGCCCGCGCGCCCGGGCGCGTGGCCCCGGCTGCCGGGCCGCGTCGCGCACTTCGTCGCCGACGCCGGCTACGCCGCGCTCGGCGCGCTGCTCCTGCCCTGGGCGTTCGGCCGCACCGTCGTCAACCCGAAGGCCCGCGCGCGCTGGACCGCGTACCTGCGCGACGTGCCGGCGCGGTTCGGCCGGCGCACGCCGCGGCGGTCGACCGGGCCTTGCGTGTGGGTGCACGGGGTCAGCGTCGGCGAGGTGAAGGCCGCGGCCCGCCTCGTCGAGCGGATCGAGCAGCGCGTCCCCGGCGTCGAGGTCGTCGTCACCGCGACCACCGACACCGGCTACCGCGTGGCGCAGGAGCGGTACCCGGGCCATCGCGTCGAGTTCTACCCGCCGGACGTGTCGTGGATCGTGCGCGACGCGCTCGACCGCCTCCGCCCGGACCTCGTGGTGCTGGTCGAGAGCGAGTTCTGGCCCAACTTCCTGACGGCCGTGTCGCACCGCGGGATCCCGACGGTGCTCGTGAACGGGCGCATCAGCGAGCGCTCGGCGTCGCGGTTCCGCCGCGGCGGGCGCCTCACGCGCGGGCTGCTGTCCGCCATCGCGCGGTTCTGCGTGCAGCTGCCGGTGCACGCGGACCGGTTCAAGTCGCTCGGGCTCCCCGCGGACCACGTCGTCGTCACGGGGAACCTGAAGTTCGACAACGTGCCGATCCTCGCGGACCGCCGCCGGAGCGAGTCCTACGCGCGGCTGCTCGGCGCGACCGACGGCCGGCCGCTGTTCGTCGCCGGCAGCACGCACCCGCCCGAGGAACGGTGGATGGGGCAGGTCGTCCGACGCGTGCGCGCCGCGGGCGTCCCGCTGCGCGCCGTCGTGGCGCCGCGCCACCCGGCGCGCGCCGACGCCGTCGAGGCCGACCTGCGGCGCGAGGGCGTGGAGGTGGTGCGCCGCAGCCGCCTCGCCGACGGCGCCTCGCCCGCGCCCGCCGACGCGGTGATCCTCCTCGACACGGTGGGGGAGCTCGAGGCCGTGTACGCCCTCGCCGACGTCGTCTACGTCGGCGGGAGCCTCGTGCGGCACGGCGGCCAGAACGTGATGGAGCCCGCCAGCGTCGGCAAGCCCATCCTCGTCGGGCCGCACACGTGGAACTTCCGCGGGGAGGTGGACCTCCTCGCGTCGTCCGGCGCGCTCGAGGTCGTCGGCGACGTGGACCGGCTCGTCGACGGCGTGCTGCGCGCGCTCGCGGACCCGGCGGCGGCCCACGCGCGCGGCGAGCGCGGGCGGGCCGCGATCCTCGAGAGCAAGGGCGCGACGGAGCGCACGCTCGCCGCGCTCGAGCCGTGGCTCGCGCGACTGGCGGGGCGCGCGCCCGCCGTCAGTTCGTGAACATCACGCTCGTCACCAGGCCGTCCTGGATGTCCACGGTCACGCCCTCGACGAACCCGTCGCTCCAGAAGACGTCCACGTCGTAGAAGTCGGGGAACAGGTCGACCTCGAACGTCTCGCCGGGCAGCAGGTCGACGAAGTACGACTCGACGGGCCCGAACGGCTGCGAGATCTCGACGGTCTCGATGACCTCGAACGAGGACGGGTTGTTCACGACCTCGAGGGTGCCCCCGTAGACGTCGTAGTGGTGACCACTGCCTCCGCACCCGCTCGCCGGGAGCGCGATCGCCAGCGCGAGGGCGGGTGCGGCAAGGCGTCGGATCCAAGTCGGCATCGCGAACATGAGCGGTGTCCTCCGGAGGGGACCGGTCCGTGCAGGATCCGGCGGAATCTAGGATGCCGGCGGGTCCAAACCCGGCCGACCCCGGGGTGGTCGCAAAGGCCGTACCCAACGCGCCCCATGACAGGTCCGCTCCGATTTCCCTGGGGACGCGGTCCCCCCGGGACCGTAGCATCCCGCCCCAACCCGTTGCGAGGCCGTATGGCGTTCCTCTTCACGTCCGAGTCCGTCACCGGTGGTCACCCCGACAAGGTCGCCGACCAGATCTCCGACGCCGTCCTCGACGCGTACCTCGCGCAGGACCGCAAGGCCCGCGTCGCCGTCGAGACCTACGTGACGAACGGGCTCTGCCTCGTCGGCGGCGAGGTGCGCGCGCGCGACGACGTCCGCGTCGACGCCGCCGACGTCGCGCGGCGCGTGATCCGCGAGTGCGGCTACGGCGACCCGAAGTGCGGGTACCCCGCCGACGACATCGCGGTGCTGCTCGCGCTCGGCCGGCAGTCGCCCGAGATCGCGCAGGGCGTCGACCGCGGCCCCGAGGACGCGCAGGGCGCCGGCGACCAGGGCCTCATGTTCGGCTACGCGTGCCGCGAGACGCCGGAGCTGATGCCGCTCCCGATCACCCTCGCGCACCGCATGTCGCGCGGGCTGACCGAGCTGCGCACGAGCAAGACGCTCCCGTACCTGCGCCCCGACGGCAAGACGCAGGTCACCGTCGAGTACGGCGACGACGGCCGCGCCCGCCGCCTCGCGGGCCTCGTCGTCTCGTGCCAGCACGAGGAGGGCGTGACGTCCGACCGCATCCGCGCCGACCTCGAGAAGCACCTGCTGCCCGCCTGCCTGCCCGCCGGCCTGCGCGACGCCAAGACCGTGCTCCACGTGAACCCCACCGGCGCGTTCTCGATCGGCGGCCCGAAGGGCGACACGGGCCTCACCGGCCGCAAGATCATCGTCGACACGTACGGCGGCTGGGCCTCGCACGGCGGCGGCGCCTTCAGCGGCAAGGACCCGAGCAAGGTGGACCGCAGCGCCGCGTACATCGCGCGCTACGTCGCGAAGAACGTCGTCGCGTCCGGCGTCGCCGACGCGTGCGAGATCCAGCTCGCGTACGTGATCGGCGTCGCGGAGCCCGCGTCGCTGCGCGTGCGCGCCGAGGGCTGGGGCCGCAAGATCGCGTCGGACGCCGCCATCGAGCGCGCGATCCGCGCGGTCTTCAAGCTCACCCCGGCCGCGATCATCCGCGACCTCGACCTCCTCCGGCCCATCTACCAGAAGACCGCGAGCGGCGGTCACTTCGGGCGCCAGGACCCGGAGTTCACGTGGGAGCGAACCGATCGCGCGGCGGACGTCGCCAGCGCCGTTGCGAAGGCGTAAGACCGCCGCGCGATTCTCCTCGCCGGGCTATTCCGGGACTCGCTGCGACGCGCCCTCCGGATCGGAAGGCGTGATCTTGCCGCTTCGGACGGGGCCCGAAAATCTGGAATAGGGCACCCGCTCGCCCGGGCCCGGCGGGAGTTGCGTTCACGAGAGCGAAGCGCGTAGGTGCGAGTGCCTTCGTGCTCGGCGCGACTTCTCGCCGCGCGTGTCTCTCGCCGCGCTGTTCCGGGACTCGCTGCGACGCGCCCTCCAGATCGGAAGGCGTGATCTTGCCGCTTCGGACGGGGCCCGAGAATCTGGAATAGGGCACCCGCTCGCCCGGGCGCGGCGGGAGTTGCGCTCCCGAGGGCGAAGCGTGGAGGTGCGAGTGCCTTCGTGCTCGGCGCGCCGTATCGCGGCGCGAGGCGGGGCGCACCAGTCGCCGCGTGAGCCGGGGCGTGATTCCTGCCGCGCGAGCCGCGGCGCGCTACTTTCCGCGTGAGCCGGGGCGCGAGGCGCGTGGAGAGGGGGGCGCGGGGCGTTCGACGCAGGGGGGGCGGGCAGGGGGGAGCGGAGAGGGAGAGGGCCGGTGGGGGGGCGCGGACGGGCGCGGGGGGACGCGAGGCCCGGTGCGGCGTAACCGTCGGGGGGACGGAGTGGCAACCTGGATCTCGGTGCCGGCGAGGAGCGCGGACGGAGGGCGAGCGGGCCTTGCGTCCTAAGAGGCTGTCCGGGAGCGGGTTAGGTGCACGAGAGGACTCGACGGCTTGGCAACGGCACGGCGATTGAATACGATGCGCCGTCCCACCCCTGACCCGGCGCCCACGCGGCGCCCCCCGGAGATTGCCCCATGAAGCGCCGCCAGGCCGGCTTCTCGTTCATCGAGATCCTCGTCGTGATGGGGATCATCTCCGTGCTCGTCAGCATGGTCGTGTTCGTCGTCCCGATGATCCAGGAGAACACGCGCCGCACGAAGTCGTCGGACAACGTGCAGCAGATGATCAAGTACTACATCGCGGACGGCTGCGGCGTGTCGAAGCCGTGGCCCGCGTTCAACGGCAAGAACTTCGTCCTCTGGCTCGTCGCCACCGGCAAGATCGACAAGCGCGACGACAAGCAGCTCCAGGCCCTCTTCTCGCCCGGCGACACGAACTACAGCTGGGACGGCGTCGGCATCAAGGCGTACGCCGGGCTCACCAAGGAGACGCTGCGGACGGAGAACTCGGAGCTCCTGAAACTCACCTCCTACGCCGGCCGCCGCAACGCGACCGACGGGCACAAGCTGACGCCGGACGAGCTCTCGAAGGGCGCCCTGTGCATCTGCGACGACGACGACGGCGCGCTCCACCACCCGAAGGGCCTCGTGATCGGGTACGTCAGCGGCGCGGCCAAGTTCGTCCCGTGGGACGAGCTCGACATGAGCCCGCCGGCGGACACGAACAACCCGGAGAACACGCTCGGCGACCAGTCGCCCAACCCCGAGCTGAAGCACATGTCGTCGCAGAACTGACGCCTCCCCGCGTCCCGCGCCGCCGGCCGGGTCCCTCCACCGGGGCCCGGCCGGCGTCGCTTCCGGGGGCCGGATGGGGGCCGAACGGCCCTCCCGGCGCGGGGAGCCCCCGCGGGCGGCGGCCGGCGGGCCCGCCGGCACCCCCGCGGGCGACGGCCGGCCGGGCGGGGGTGCGGCGGTAAGTCCAGCGGGCTCTTGGCTTTGCGGGGGCCGACTTGGTATGTTCCCGGGGCTGTTCCGGAGGGTTCGATGAACGTCCGCCGTCTCGCTCTCGGTCTGTCCCTCGCCGTCGCCGCGTTCGCGGTCGGCGCCCCCGCCCTCGTGCGCGCGGAGGACGCGCCCGCCGCCGCCCCCGCGCCCTCGAGCGCCAAGCGCTGGACGCTCGACTTCAGCCACGGCCCGCTGCGCCGCGTGCTGGTCGACAACGGGTCCGGGAAGGACTCCACGTACCTCTACATGACGATGAAGATCGGGAACAAGACGGGCTTCGCGCGGCCCTGGCGCGGGCTCGTGACGGCGAAGGTCGACACGAAGGCCGAGCCCTACGTGGCCGGCGGCTTCCCGATCGCGCTCGACGCGATCCGCCGCCAGGAGCACAACAAGGGCCTCATCGCCATCGAGGACACGACGTTCCGCGCCGGCGACGAGGGCAAGATCCCCGACGGCGCCACGTACGACCTCGTCGCGATCTTCGGCCCCGTGGACGCGGGCTGGGCCTCGTTCCGGATCGACGTGTTCGGCCTCGTGAACCCGATCGCCCTCCTCAAGGTCCTGAAGTACGGCGACAAGCAGATCGTCCAGGAAGCCGCCTACCAGGAGCGCAACGAGAAGGTGATGGCCGAGCTGGTCGCCGCCGCCAAGGCGAGCGGCAGCGACGTCCCGCGCCCGACCGCCGAGTACCAGGACGTCCTCGAGCGCCGCTCGTACGTGATGGAGTACCGCCGCAAGGGCGACGAGTTCCGTCCGGACGACGACCCGATCGAGTTCATCCGCGAGCGCTGGGAAGTCATCGGGCAGCCGAAGGTCCTCCCGACGCGCTAACTCTCGCACGGCTATTCCTCCGTCGCGGGGGAACGGACTGAAAACTGAACGGCCTCCGAGCGGGATCCCGCGCTCGGAGGCCGTTCGCATTCGCCCTCCGTCGGGCCGAGCGGGAGGGCGAATACGCCGCTTCCCCGTGCCGCGTGATCTCCCGGCGGACGTCGGCGACCGCTCGGCTGTTCCTCCGTCGTGGGGGAACGGCTGAAATCTGAACGGCCTCCGAGCGGGATCCCGCGCTCGGAGGCCGTTCGCATTCGCCCTCCGTCGGGCCGAGCGGGAGGGCGAAGACGCCGCTTCCCCGTGCCGCGTGATCTCCCGGCGGACGTCGGCGACCGCACGGCGTGTTGCCTCGCGCGGCGTTCCTCCCTCGCGGGGGAACTGCTCGATGTCTGAACGGCCTCCGGGGATCACTCCCTCGGAGGCCGCTCGCATTCGTGCTCGGTCGGGCCGCGCGGGAGGGCGATCGATCCCCCCAGCGCGGCCACGTGATCTCCCGGCGGACGTCGGCGACCGCGCGGCGTGTTGCCTCGCGCGGCGGTTCCTCCCTCGCGGGGGGACCGCCCGACGTCTGAACGGCCTCCGTGGGGGATCACTCCCACGGAGGCCGTTTGCCTTCGTGCTCGGTCGGGCCGCGCGGGAGGGCGGGGCTTTGGCGGGGAACCACCCCATGGCGCCCGGCGGATCCGAGGGGCCTCGAGCGGTGGGCTCGGGACGCGAGGCCCGCTCGCCCACGCGTCACGGGCGCGGCGGGCCGGATCGACGGTCGTCGGCGACCGGCGGGCGGGTGGCTCGCCCCGAGGCTCACCGAGCGGGGGCCGCCGGGGACGGATAGGCGTGTTGGGGGGGCAGAGGGCGCCCGGACGGCGGGCCCGCGGAGCGATTCGGACGGCTCACGGGTCGGCGGATCGCGTGCCGCCGCGGCCACCGCGGGGGTGTGGGTGAACCTCGAACCGCGCTCCGAGGCGCGTTCTCGGGCGCAGGCGCGTCCCAAGCGGGGGTGATCGACGCGATATCAGACGCAGGCGAGCGGGCCTCGCGTCGGCGGCCCGGGATCGAGGCTACGTTATCGGGCGTTCAGCGCGCCTCGTGGGGGTTGCGAGCGGCGAGCGAGTCGGAGAATGGGGACGCGCGAGATTCGGAGCGGGTCGGCCGACTCGCGGCAGAATCGCGCCCATGGACCGTCCGTCGGATGTGGACGTACCGCCCGCCGCGGCGGGACTTGGTCGCCGTGCGCTCCTCGCGCGGGCGCTGGCGGTCGCGGCGGCCCTCGGCTGGGGACCGGCCGCGCTCGCGCGCGGGCGAGCGCTCCCGGGCGCGCGCCGCCGCCCCCGTCGGCGCGGGACGGGTCCTGACGACGGAGGAGTGGGCCACCCTCGCCGCCGTGCAGGAGACCCTGTGGCCCGCGGGCGACGGCTGTCCCGGCGCCCGCGACCTGAACGCGACCGGTGTCCTCGACGCGGTCCTCGCCGATCCGGACACCCCGCCCATCCAGCTGACGTGGGTCCGGGGGCGCTGCCGACGCTGAAGGAACTGGCCGCGGCGCGGTCTCGGGGCGGCCACGTTCGAGGCCCTCGACGCGGCGGGGCGCGAGGCGGTCCTCGTCGCGTTCCGCGACCGTCCCGAGGGCAGCGGCTGGATCCGCCTCGTGCTCGGGTACACGCTCGAGGCCGTCCTCGGCGACCCGGTCCACGGCGGCAACGTCGGGGAGGCCGGCTGACACGGGCCGGGTACGAGCCCGGCGACCCCCGTCCCCCGAGCAAGGAGCCGCCGAAGTGACGAGCCCCGACGTCGTGGTCGTGGGGAGCGGGGCCGGCGGCGGTCCCGTCGCGCTCACCCTCGCGCTCGCGGGGTACCACGTCGTCGTGCTCGAGAAGGGCCCGTGGCGCACCGAGGCCGACTTCACGAAGGACGAGGTCGGCGAGGTCCGCCGCCCGCGCAACGTCCCCCGCGAGCACGAGGAGCCCCGCGTCCTCGAGACCCCGGGCCCGAACGGCACGTGGGAGGCCTACCTCTCGTCCGACACCGGCACCGACACCTGGAACGGGTGCGTCGTCGGCGGCGCGACGAACTTCATGAGCGGGTTCTTCCTCCGCATGAAGCCGGAGGACTTCCGCCTGCGCACCGCGTTCGGCGCGGTCGAGGGCGCCGACGTCGTGGACTGGCCGATCGGCTACGACGACCTCGAGCCCTGGTACGACCTCGTCGAGCGCGAGGTCGGCGTCTCGGGCCGCGTCGTGGCCCACCCGCGCGCCGACCGCCGGTCGAGCCCCGCCTTCCCGCAGCCCGCGACCAACGAGCACGTCCTCGCCCGCCGCGTGGACGAGGTGGGGCGCGCGCGGGCTGCACCCGATCCCGCTCCCGCGCGCCGTCCTCTCGCGGGACCGCGGCGACCGGAAGAAGTGCGCCTACACCGGCTTCTGCGGCTCGTACGGCTGCACCACCGGCGCCAAGGGGTCGTCGCGCGCCGCGCTGCTCGGCCGCGCGGTCGCGACCGGCCGCTGCGAGGTCCGCGCGGGCCGCACCGCGCGGTTCCTCGAGACCGACGACCGCGGGCGCGTCGTCGCCGTCCACCACCACGGGACCGACGGCAAGGTCGAGCGCCTCGAGGCGCCGCTGGTCGTCGTCGCGTGCCAGCCCCTCGAGACCGCGCGCCTCCTGCTGCTCTCGAAGGGCCCGAAGCACCCGCAGGGGATCGGCAACGCCGCCGACCTCGTGGGCCGCTGGATCGTGTCGTCGCCCGCCGGGGTCGGCTGGGGCCTCTTCCCGTACGCGACGTTCGAGCCGCTCCTCGGCGACGCCCTGCACGACCGCGGCGCGTTCGTGAACCGCACCTTCCAGGACTGGCAGGACTACGTCGACCCGCGCACGGGCGCCCGCCGCAAGGGCGGCAACGTCGACTTCCTGCTGATGCACAGCAACGGCGTGCAGAGCGCGATGGTGCAGGCGTCGTCGGCCGGCGACGAGGGCACGAAGCGGCCGCTCTTCGGCCGCGAGCTGCAGCGCCGGTCCGACGCTGGTTCCGCGACGCCAAGGCCCTGAAGTTCGAGACGTTCTCCGACTGGATGCCGGCGCGCGACGGGCGCGTCACCCTCGACCCGTCGGTGAAGGACAAGTTCGGCGTCCCGGTCGCGCGGGTGCGCTGGGCGGACCACCCGTTCAACCACGAGACGACCGAGTTCCTGTCCGCGCGCGGCGCCGACCTCCTGCGCGCCATGGGCGCCGAGGACGTGAAGGTCTTCCCGGGCGGCGAGCCGTCGACGAACCTCGTCGGCGGCGGCGCGCGCTTCGGGACCGACCCCGCGACGTCCGTGCTCGACCGCGACTGCCGCGTGCACGACGCCGACAACGTCTACGTGACCGACGGCTCCTTCATCCCGACCGGCGGCAGCGTCCCGTACACGTTCACGATCTACGCGAACGCGTTCCGCGTCGCCGACCGGATCGTCGCGCGCCTCGGCGGCCCCGGCGGCTGACCCGCCCCCGGGACCGCGAGGCCCGGCCGCCCGCGCGGTCGCCGACGTCCGCCGGGAGATCTCGCGTCCCAGGGGAGCGGCGTCTTCGCCCTCCCGCGCGGCCCGACCGAGCACGGAACCGTAGGGCCACGGCGCGCGGGATCCCGCTCGGAGGCCGTCCAGATTCGGGCGGTCCCCCCGCGAGGGAGGAACCGCCGAGTCGTCGCCGACGTCCGCCGGGAGATTTCGCGTCCCAGGGGAGCGGCGTCTTCGCCTCCCGCGCGGCCCGACCGAGCACGAACCGAACGGTCTCCGGCGCGCGTGATCCGCCACGGAGGCCGTTCAGACGTCGGGCGGTCCCCCGCGAGGGAGGAACCGCCGCGCGAGGCAACACGCCGCGCGGTCGCCGACGTCCGCCGGGAGATCTCGTGTCCCAGGGGAGCGCCAGTCTTCGCCCTCCCGCGCGGCCCGACCGAGCACGAAGGCGAACGGCCTCCGTGGGAGTGATCCCCCACGGAGGCCGTTCAGACGTCGGGCGGTCCCCCCGCGAGGGAGGGATGGCCGCGCGAGGAAACACGCGCGAGCGTCAGATTTCTCGGCTCGTCCACTCCGCCGCGCGGACGCCGGGGACGGCGTGGACCTCGGCGAGCAGGGCCTCGGTGGCCGTCACGGACCACGACGGACCGGCCTTCACGATCACGCGGCGGCGCGGGTCGGGGTGCAGCTCGACCGCGACGGGCAGCGGGCCCGTGTGGGCCTGGAGGACGGCCTTGAGGGCCGTGAGCGTGGCGGGGCCCGCGTCCCCGAGGCGCACGAGCAGGCCGCGGGCGAAGACGACGGGCGCCTCCTCGGCGGTCACGACGCGCGAGACGCGGAGGGTCGGCTCCTCGCGGGACGTGTCGACGTCGCCCTCGAGGAAGACGACGCGGTCGTTGGCGAGGCGCGCGGCGTGCTCGGCGTAGGCCTTGCTGAACACCACGCACGACGCGCTGCCGGTGAAGTCCTCGAGGCGGAAGAAGGCCATCTTCTTCCCCTCGTTCGGGCCCTGCTTGATCACGCTGGTGCGGAACCCGGTGACGAGGCCGCCGAGGACGACCTTCTGCTTCTCCTGCGCGTCCTTGAGGACCGACGACGGGCCCGTCGCGTGCCGGCGCAGGAGCGCCTCGACCTTCGCCAGCGGGTGGCTCGTCACGTAGTAGCCGAGCGCGTCCTTCTCCGCGGCGAGCAGGTCCTGCATCGGCATCTCGGGGAGGTCGGGGTAGGACGACCCGACGCTCTCCTCGACCGCGCCGCCGCCGAACAGCGACGTCTGGCCCGCCGAGCGGTCGGCGTGGGCCTCGCTCGCGAGCTTCAGCGCGCGGTCGAGCACCGCGAGCACCTGGCTGCGGCGCGCGCCCGTCGCGTCGAAGCCGCCGGCGTGCACCAGCGCCTCGAGCGTCGCGCTGTTCATCGTCTTGGCGTCGACGCGCTCGCAGAGGTCGAACACGCTGGCGTAGGGCCCGCCGCGCTCGCGCTCCGCGACGATGGCGCGCGCGGCGGCCTCGCCGACGCCCTTGATCGCGCCGAGGCCGTACCGGATGGCCTTGCCCTCGACGGTGAAGTCGTGCTCGGAGCGCGAGACGTCGGGCGGCAGCACCTTGATGCCCATCCGGCGGCACTCGTCGATGTACTCGGCCAGCTTGTCGCGGTCGCCGCACTCGCACGTGAGCAGGGCGGCCATGAAGGCGAGCGGCTCGTGGCACTTCATGTACGCGGTCTGGTACGTGACGACGGCGTACGCGACGGTGTGCGACTTGTTGAAGCCGTACCCCGCGAAGAACTCCATCTGCGTCCAGATCTCGGTCGCCGCGTCCTCGGGGATGCCGCGGGCCTTGCAGCCGTCCACGAACTTCGCCTTGAACTTCGCCATGACCTCGGGCTTCTTCTTGCCCATGGCCTTGCGCAGCGTGTCGGCCTCGTTGAGCGAGAAGCCGGCGAGCACGTTCGCGACGCGCATCACCTGCTCCTGGTAGACGATGACGCCGAGGGTCTCCTTGAGGATCGGCTCGAGGCGGGCGTGCAGGTAGGTGATGGACTGGCGGCCGTGCTTGCGCTCGACGTACTGGTCCACCATGCCGCTGCCCAGCGGGCCGGGGCGGAACAGGGCGACGATGGCCGAGAGGTCCTCGAACCGGTCCGGCCGGATGCGGCAGAGCAGGTCGCGCATCCCCGACGATTCCAGCTGGAACACGCCGAGCGCCTCGCCGCGGGCCAGCATCCGGAACGTGTCCGGGTCGTTGTCCGGGAGCGTCCGCAGGTCCGGCGGGACCCGGCCCGCGCGCCGCACGTTCTCGACGGCCTTCGCGAGGATCGTCAGGGTCCGCAGGCCCAGGAAGTCCATCTTGAGGAGGCCGATCTCCTCGAGGACGTCCATCGTGTACTGCGTCGTGATGTCGTCGCCCACGCGGTAGAGCGGGGACGTACTCCTCGAGCGGCGCGTCGGCGATGACCACGCCGGCCGCGTGCTTGCTCGCGTTGCGGTTGTCCCCTCGAGCCGCTTGGCGATGCGGACCAGCTCCTGGAACCGGTCGTCGGCCTCCACGGCCGCCTTCAGGTCGGGGTCGCTCTCGAGCGACTTGCCGAGGTCGGCGCCGGGGCCGTTGGGCACCTTCTTCGCCAGCGCGTCCACGTCCTTCAGCGGCACGTCGAGCACGCGCCCGACGTCGCGGATCACCGCGCGCGCGGCCATCGTGCCGAACGTGACGATCTGGCTCACGCGGTCGCGCCCGCCGTACTTCTCCTGGACGTAGCGGATGACCTCCTCGCGGCCGTCCTTGCAGAAGTCGATGTCGATGTCCGGCATCGAGATGCGCTCGCGGTTGAGGAACCGCTCGAAGAGGAGGTCGTGCTTCAGCGGGTCGACGTCGGTGATGCCGAGCGCGTACGCGACGAGGGAGCCCGCCGCGCTGCCGCGGCCCGGGCCGCGCCGGGATGCCGTGGTCCTTGCTCCAGCGGATGAAGTCCACACGATCAGGAAGTACGAGACGAACCCCATGTGCTCGATGACCGAGGTCTCCTCGGCCAGCCGCGCCTCGACCGCGGCGGAGAGCGGGCTGCCGTACAGCCGCGCAGCGCCCTCGCGGCACAGCCGGCGGAAGTACGACGTCGGCTCCTCGCCCGCGGGCGGGGTGAACTTCGGCAGGTGGAACGTGCCGAGGTCGAGCTTCAGGTCGCACCGCGCCGCGATGTCGAGCGTCGTGCGCGGCGCCTCCTCGAGGTCGCGGAACAGCGCGTACATGGGCTCGCTCGCCTTGAAGCAGACCCGCGCGTCCTGCTTGAGGCGGTTCTGGTCCTTCAGCGTCTTGCCCATGCCGATGCACATGTGCACCTCGTGGGCCGCGCGGTCGTCCTCGTCCACGTAGTGCACGTCGTTCGTCGCGACGAGCGGGATCGCGCAGCTCCCGCGCGATCCTCACGAGCCCCTGGTTGACCTCCTCCTGCCCGTCGCAGCCGTTGCGCTGCAGCTCGAGGTAGTAGCGGTCGCCGAAGATCGCCTTCATCTCGCCGGCGGCGGCGGTGGCGCGCGCGACGTCGCCGTTGCGCGAGGTAGTAGCAGGGCTCGCCCGAGAGGCACGCGGACTGGGCGATGATCCCCTCGTGGTGCGCCGCCAGCAGCTCCTTGTCCACGCGCGGGACGTAGTAGAAGCCCTCCGTGAACGACCGCGACGACAGCTTGATGAGGTTGCGGTACCCCGTCTGGTTCATCGCGATCAGGATCAGGTGGTGCGCGGAGACCGGGTTCTTGGCGCGGTCGAAGCGGCTCTTCGGCGCGAGGTAGGCCTCGAGCCCGACGAGCGGCTTGATCCCGGCCGCCTTGCACGCCTTGTAGAACGAGATCGCGCCGCAGAGGTTGCCGTGGTCGGTCAGCGCCAGCGCCGGCTGGCCCGCCTTCGCCGCCGCCGCCACCAGGTCGTCCACCTGCGACGCGCCGTCGAGGAGGCTGTAGTGGCTGTGGACGTGCGTGTGGACGAAGGCCGGGGCGACCATGGGGGGTGGGGCGGGGGCGGGCCGGGGCGGCGGGGAGCGGGACCGACGGGAGGACGGGCGCCGCGAGGCGACCTCGAGGAGTCGGGATCGACGCGGCGTCCGGGACGGCGGGGGGCGGGAGCGGCGGCCGGGGAGCGCGGGCCGGAGCGGGACGGAGAAGAGAGGACGGAGTCGGGGAGGGGCGAGCAGCGGGGGAGCGGGGGGACCGGTCGGGGGCGCCGGCCGGGGGCCCGCGTGGGGGCCGGGACCGGACGCGTCCCGCGGGACCGGGGCGTCGGAGGATAGCGGTGCCCGAGGACAGGGCGCCCGGACGGCCGTCGCCGCGCCGGCTGCGACCCAACCGTGACGCGGGGACCCCACCCTGCACAATGCCGCGGCCCGCCGACCGGGCCCGTCGCCCCGCGCAGGCTCCCCATGACCACGCTCCCCGTCCCGCCGTCCGCCGTCCGTCGGTTCCGCCCCCGGGCCGGCGCCGTGGCGGCGCTGCTCGGCGCGCTCCTCGTCGCGCTCCTCGCCGGTGGCTGCGTCGGCGGCGTCAAGTCCGGCCGCCACCCGCGGTTCGAGACGCCCCCGGAGGAACCGGCGGGGCCCGTGGGCCAGGACCCCGACGTCGCGTCGGCGACCCCGCCCGGGACCCGCGACGAGCCCGTCGTCGAGACGCCGGTCATCCTCGAGGACCGCTACGTCGGCACGATCTCCGAGCGGGACCTCGCCGACCTCCGGCGGGACTGGCGCCTGTTCCTGCGCAAGGACCGCGCGTGGCCCGAGGCCCGCGACCGGTGGCTCGCGCGCGGCGGCCCGTTCCCGTACGTGATCGCCGAGAACCTGCTCCGCTACTTCCTGAGCGCGTCGGCCTACGGCGACCGGCGCGACCTGTCGTGGATCGCGGTCAGCGCCAAGAAGATCGGCGAGCCGTCGGTCGGCTACTTCGGCAGCCTCCTGATCCTCGACCAGCGCCCGCTGCAGCAGCCCGTCCGGCTGAAGGGCAAGGACGGGAGCGTGAAGCTCGTCCAGACCTGGGTCAACGACGACGTCACGCGCCAGCAGCTCGCCATGATCCTCGCGTACGTCGGCGAGCCCGCGGTCGCGACGCTCTCGAGCGACGCGTACCTGCGCGGCTCGTCGAGCAACGCGCGCCGGTACGTGATGTACGCGCTCGGGCGCATCGGCTCGGACCGCGCGGTGGACGCGCTCGCGCCCATGCTCGGCGCGGGCGACTGGCAGGACCGCGCGACCGCGGCGAAGTCGCTGGGGGTCGCGCTGGCCACGGCGCGCAACGAGCGGGCGCGCCCGCCCCTGCTCCGGGCCGCCAACGACCCGGACGCGTTCGTCCGGAAGAAGGTGGAGGAGGCGCTCGCCGGCCGCTCCAAGCTGGACTTCTGATGCCCACCTGGAAGGTCGCCCGTCCCACGAAGGTCTGCGCGCTCTCCGGGCGCCCGCTGCCGCCCGACGCGCCGTCGTCGCGGCGCTGTTCGGCGTCCCCGAGGAGGTCAGCGAGGACAAGGTGCTCGGCGCGGGCCTCGAACGGAAGGACTTCCTCGTCGAGGGGAACGACCCCGCCGCGCTCGAGGCGGCGCTGAAGGACGCGTACTGCCACTGGCACACGAAGACGCCCCCCGAGCACCCGGGCAAGGCGCACCGCCTCGACCTCGGCCTCGCGCGCGAGCTCCTCGAGCGGCTGCGCGCCGAGGGCGACCCGGCGCGCGCGCCGGTGATCTGGACGCTCGCGCTGCTGCTCGTGCGCAAGCGCAGCTGCAGCTCGTGAAGGAGCACGCGCCGGTCGCGCCGCCCGCGGCGGTCGAGGCCGGGACGCCCGCGGCCGAGGCCGCCGCGGCGGCGCCCGCCGACGGGCCGGCCGCCGGCGCCGCGGCCGCCGGACAGGCGGCGAGCTCGAGGTGCGCTGGCCGAAGGACGAGGCCACGTTCCGCATCCCGTCGGTGGTCGTGACCGAGGCCGAGCAGGAGGCGCTGCAGCAGGAGCTCGCGCGCCTCTTCGAGTTCTGACGGGTCCGGCGGCGCGCCCGCGGGCGATGCGCCGCGCCGACGGGCGATGCGCCGCGACCGCGGGCGGACGGGCCTCGCGTGCCGGCGGCCCCGGTCCGCGCCGTCCCGCGCGCCGCGTCCCCGACGCGGGCCCCGGCACGGGTAGACTCGCCCCTCCCGTGGCGCACCTCGTCCTCTCCCGCAAGTACCGCCCCCAGAGGTTCGAGGACCTCGTCGGGCAGGAGCACGTCGCGCAGACGCTGTCGAACGCGATCGCGTCGGGGCGGATCGGGCACGCCTACCTGTTCGTCGGGCCGCGCGGCACCGGCAAGACGACGACCGCGCGCATCTTCGCGAAGGCGCTCAACTGCGAGCGCGGGCCGACGCCGACGCCGTGCGGCACGTGCGACTCGTGCGTCGCCGTCACGCAGGGCAACGACCTCGACGTCGTCGAGATGGACGCGGCCAGCAACAACGGCGTCGACGACGTCCGGGCCCTGCGCGACAGCGTGGGCTACCGTCCCGCGCGGAGCCGGTTCCGGGTGTGGATCGTGGACGAGGTCCACATGCTGTCGCTGCCGGCGTTCAACGCGTTCCTGAAGACGCTGGAGGAGCCGCCGGCGCAGGCGAAGTTCCTCTTCTGCACGACCGAGGCCCACAAGCTGCCCGAGACGTTCACGAGCCGGGTGCAGCGCCTCGAGTTCCGCCGGATCGACGAGGCGAAGATGGCGGAACGGCTCCGCACGCTCGCCGAGCGCGAGCGCCTCGTCGTCGAGGACGGCGTGTGCGACCGCATCGCGTCCGGGGCGCTGGGGGGCCTGCGCGACGCCGAGTCGCTCCTCGAGCAGCTGCTGTCCGCCGCGCAGGACGGCCGGGTGACGCTCGCCGACCTGGACGCGGTCACCGGGCGCGCGCCGGCGGACCGCGTGGCGGCGGTCTTCGAGGCCGCGCTCGCGGGCGACGCGGGCGCCGCGCTCGACGCGGCCGGCGCGTGCCTCGACGGCGGCGGCAAGCCGGACACCGTCCTCGAGCAGTGGGTCGAGGCGCTGCGCGCGTACCTCGTCCGCGCGGCGCGGG
>JAXMAB010000006.1:0-683010 GCA_046350655.1 Planctomycetota bacterium | reverse complement strand
GGGGCCCCGCGGTACCCTGGGGTCGGAGGGTCGTCCCATGGGTGGGTCGGGGCCGCACGCGCGCACGGAGCGAACGCCGCCGTCGTCCCGCGAGCCGCGCCGTCCCGCGCGCGGCCGCGCGGCCGTCCGCGTGGGCGTCCGCGTGCTGGGGATCGCCGCCCTGCTCGGGGGCCTCGCGCGCGCGCACGCGGGCGACGCGCCCGGCGGCGGCGGCGCGCTCGTCGTCGAGCTGTGGCGCGTCCCGCCGGACGACGGCACGCGCGTCGAGCCCGACGTGTACGTCGAGACCCTGGCGCCGCCGCCGTTCGACCCGCCCCGGCCGATCCCCGGCCTCGGGGACCGCGTCGTCCGCACGCCGCTGCGCCTCGCGCCCGGTGGCGCGCGAGTGCTGCTGGCGGCGCTGCCGCCCGCCGACCCGGCGGACCGCGTCGAGCTGGTCGTGGACGTGCCCGGCGCGCGGCTCGTCCGCCGCCGCCTCGAGCTCCCGCGCACCGAGGAGCGCTGGGTCGAGTCCTCGCACGACCACGTCGAGCGCGTGCGCCTCGACCCGGCGACGACGGTGCACGGCCGGCTCCGCGTCCCCGACGCGCGCTCCGTCGGCGTGTTCGTCGAGCCCGAGGTCGGCCCCGCGCGGTTCGTCGCGTTGGCGATCCTCGCCCCCGACGGCGTGTTCTCCGCGCGGCTCCCGGACGACGCGGTCCCCAAGGGCCCGTTCCGCGTCGTCGTGGCCGCGACGACGGCGGACGGCGTGACGCGGGTGGCCCGCGTCCACGGCACGCGGCATGCGATCCTCGAGGTCCGCGAGCCGGTCCCGGAGGCGTACGACGGCGTGACCGGCCGTTGCCCTGTGGAGGCCGGCGCGCCCGTCGCCTCGTGGCTCGGCGCGCCGCCGTCGGGACGGGCCGACCGCGCGGTCCCCGCGCCGCGGACGGCGACGACGGTCGCGGACGCGCCGACGTGGTTCGGCCTGGGCGGGCTCGACGTCGGCCCCTGGCGACTCCGCGCGACGGTCCCGGCGCCCGCGGGGCCCGTCCACCCGGACCTCGCGGACGCGTTCGACGTCGTGATCCGCGTCCCGGCGGGGAACGTCGACCTCGGCGCGCCGCCTCGCCGGATCGACCTGACGACCCGCGACCTCGCGGGCGCGCCGCTCTCGACGTGGGCCTCCGTGGACGGCCCGAGCGCGCGGCTGTGGGTGCGCACCGACGCGACGGGCCGCGCGTCGGCGTGGGTGCGCGGCGACCGCGAGCACGTCGTGACGCTCGACGGCTCGCTCGAGCCCGCGCCGGTGCCGGCGTGGCGCGCCGTCGCGCGCACCGCCGGCGGCTTCACGTGGCGCGAGTCGCTCCACGGTCGCCGCGACGACGACGTGTGGCTGCGCGCCGAGGGCCCGATGGCGCGCGACCCGTGGCCCCGCGCGTTCGCGGCCACGTTGCGCGTGCGCGGCCCGGACGGGCTCCCGCTCGCGGCGCGGGTGCGGCTCGTCGGCCCCGACGGGACCGCGAGGCCCGTAACCGTCTACGCGTTCGGGCCCACGCCGACGACCTGGGTGGCCGAGGCCGTGGGTCGCGCGCCGCTCGCCGACGAGGTCCGCGTCGCGGCCCGCGGCGGCCCGCCCGCGCCCGGGTCCGTGCTCGAGATCGGCGGCGACGGCCTCTCGACCGTCCTCCTCCCGCTGCCGTCCGCCGGCCCGCTCGACGCGACCGTGTCGCTGGTCGTCGTCGCGACCCCCGCGTCGTCGAGGTGACCCGCGCGCTCGCGAATGGAGGTCACGCGGCCCCCGCGCGGGCCCGGGAGCCGATCCCCATCGCCTCCCTGCTGCGCCCCGCGATACACTCGCAGCGGCGGGCTTGCCCGCCTCGCGTCGGTCTCGCCGGGCTCGCGACGGGCACGACGGGGATCGGCTCCAGCGTCCGCTCCCCCCCGACCGGCATCCGAAGGGGCCCGTGGACGGGACGTCACCAGCCGTCGGGAGCGTCCAACGAGACGTCGCCGTTGAGGAACGGGTTCATCGCGCGCTCGACCGCCATGGTGCTCGACGGACCGTGGCCCGAGTGCACGACGGTCTCGTCGGGAAGCGCGAGGAGGACGTCGCGGATCGTGCGCGCGTACACGCGCGCGTCGCCGCCGAGGTCGGTGCGGCCGACCGAGAGATGGAAGAGGCTGTCGCCGAAGAGGCCGATGTCGGTGCCGTCATGGAAGAGGAAGGTGCAGCCGCCGGGCGTGTGGCCGGGCGTCTTGAGGACGCGGAGGAGGCCGGCGCCGAACGGGAGTTCGTCGACCTCCGCGAGGTCGAGGTCGATGTCGGGGACCTTGAGCGGACCCATGCCGAACATCTGCGCGTGGTCGGGCATGAGGTCGAGGATGGGGCGGTCGGCGCGGTGGATGGCGAACGGGGCCTTCAGCGCGGCGCGGACGGGGACGACGGCCCCGACGTGGTCGAGGTGACCGTGGGTCGCGAGGAGGTACCGGACGTTCCCGCCGCTCTGCTTCACCGCGGCGAGGATGCGCTTCGGGTCGTCCCCGGGATCCACGACGACGGCGTCGCCGCTCGCGCGGTCCACGACGACGCGGCAGTTCTGCTGGAAGGGGCTGACGACGAGCTCGGTGATCGCGAGGTCCATCGCGCGGCACGGTACCCTGGGGACGGAGGGACGTCGTCGTGACGCACGGAGGCCGGGCCGGACGGGCGCACGGCCCCGCGGTCGAGCCGCCGACGGGGCCCGCCGACGAGGGCGGCCGGCCGAAGTAGACTCGCGGCGGAGGGACATGCGCAGGTCGGACCATCCTCGCCCGCTCGCAGGACGCGCCGTCCGCCCGCCGCACGGTGCAGGCCGTCGACGTCGTTTCGCGCCGGCGCTCGCGGCGCGGGTCGTCACCGGCCTCCTGGTCGCGACGGGCCTCGCCGTCGGCGCGGTCGGCAACCCGCGCTCCGCGACCGCGGGCGACGACCGCGCGACCCGCGCGTGGATCGAGGTCTCGGTGTTCGGGCCCGACGCGCGGGAGCTCGAGGGCGTCCGCGTCGAGATCGACCGCTTGCCGCTGCGCGCCGTGCGCCCCGGCTGGTTCCGCGCCGACCTCGGCGTGCTCGGCCGCGGCCGGGCGGACATCCCTCGCGTGCTCACGGTCTCGCATCCCGACTACGAACCCGACCATGAGCCGCTCGACCTCCCCTATCGCACCGACGGCACGCTGACCCCGGGCCTGCGCGTCGCGGTCGCGCTGAACCTCGACCGCCGCCGGCCGCGACCCGACCTCCGCGTCGTGAACGGTCGCGTGCTCGACGGCGCGGGCGCGCCGGTTGCCGGTGCGTCCGTCGTCGTGCTCGGCGACCGCCCCCGCTCCGTCGCGACGACGGCCGACGGCGCGTACACGCTGGTCGTCGCCGGCGACCGGGCCCGCCTCGAGGTCGTCGCGACGACGCCGGACCGCGGCACGAGCGCGGTCGTCGCCGTCGCGCTCGACGCGGCGACGACGACGCTGCCGCCCCTCGTGCTCGACGAGGGCCTCACGATCGCCGGCACGGTCGGTCCCGCGCCCGACGTCCGGGGCGCCTTCGTGCTCGCCACGCCGCTCGTCGCCGGGGCCGCCGACGCGCCCGCCGGCCCCGAGGGGCTCCTCGCCGACGGCGCGGCGCGTCGGCCCGCGCGGCTGTCCACGCCGATCGGCCTCGACGGCGCGTTCCGTCTGCGCGGCGCGGCGGAGGGCCTCTGGCGCGTCGCGCGCGCGGGGCCGCGTCGCTTCGCGGGCGCGGTCCACCCCGACCTCGAGGACGCGTTCGCGACGGTGGTGCGCGTCCCCGGCCCGTCGATCGCGCTCGGCGCGCCGGCGCGGTTCCTCAGCGTGTCCGTGCGCACGGGCGCCACGCCCGTCGCGGACGCGGCCGTCGCGTTCGCCGCGACCCGCGGCCGCCTGGTCGTGCGCGCGGACGCGCTCGGCCGCGCGAGCGCGTGGGTCCGCGGCGACCGCGCGATCGAGGTCACCGTGACCTACCTCGGCGCGTCGACACGCACCGTGCGCTGGGCCCCGGGCGACGCGGACGCGCTCGACGTGGACCTCGCCGTCGCCGACCCGTTCGACGACCCGGACGTGCCCCCCACCGCGCCGACCGGTCCGCTCCTCCACGTCGTCGGCGACGACGGCCTCCCGATCGCGGCCGACCTCCGGCTCCTCGACGAGGAAGGGCGCGCCGTGCCGACGCGGTGCGCCGAGGTCCTCTCCTCCGACGCGTGGATCGAGCACGACGGCCGCTCCTCGCCGCGCGGCCCGGTGCGCCTCTTGACCCCGCTGCCGCCGACGCCCGTCCGGCTCGAGGTCTCGGGGCCGGACCTCGAGGCGCGCACGCTGGACGTCCAGTTCGGCGCGACGCCGGTCTACGTGCGCGTCCGCGCGCGCGTCCCCGACCCCACCACGGTGCGCTGACCCCTCCCGCGACCGCGAGGCCCGGCGCGCGGCGGTTCGGCGTCGGCGGTACGCTCGACGCCCCATGAGGAGCCCGAGGATCGTCGCCGCCTGCCTCGCCGTGGCCGCGCTCGGCGCGGGCCTCGCGGGGTGGCACCGATCCTGCGAGGCCCCGAGTCCCGGCGCCACGCCGGACGACGGGAGCGCCGGTTCCGTCGAGGCTGCTCCGTCGCGCGCGCCCGACCTCGCGGCGGGCGGCGCATCGCCCGTCCCGACGGCGCCGCCCCTCCGACGCGTGACGTTGCTGCTCGACGCATCGCTCGCGAAGGAGGTCTCCGACGTGGCGTTCGCGCGCTCCGACGGCAGCGCGCCCGCGACGGATCGCGGACGCTTCGTGCGCACGTCCGAACGCACCTTCGTCTGCGACGACCCTCGGCCCGGCCTGCCGACGCGGGCCGTGCCCGAGGTGCTCGTGCGACGTGCCGAGGACGCCCCGATCCGCGTCGAAGTCCCGATCCCGCGCACGGCCGCCGGCGGATGGCAGGAGCGCTACGACGTGACCGTCGCGGTGCGCGCGGAGACGCTCGCCACCTTGACGGGGCGCGTGGTCACGCCCGAGGGCGCGCCCATCCCCGACGCGTGGGTCGAGGTGTGGCCGGCGGAAGAGACGGCGGGCGGTCGGAGCGCGCCGCCGGTTCGCTCCGACGCGGACGGGACGTTCCGTATGGCGGTGGACCTCGGAGCGGCGCAGTCCCGGGAGGTGCGCGTCGAGGCCGTCGCATCCGCCCGCGGATGGGCCGAGGGGTTCGCGCGACGCTCGACGGCGGACGGACTCGCGCCGCACCCGACCTCGTCATCGGCGCCGGCCGGCGGGTGCGGGGACGGGTGTCGGACGACGAGCACACGCCGGCCTACGCGCACGTCGTGGCGCAGCCGGTCCGGCGGGCCCCGCGGACCCCGAGACCGGCGCTCGGCTCGTCTGGGACACGCCGTACACGCGTCCGGGCGAGGACGGCGCGTTCACGCTGCGTGGGCTGCCCGACGGCCCGGTGCTGCTCACCGCGACCCTCGAGGTCGGTCCGTTCGTGGACGTCCATCCTGACGTCGCGGTGGCGCAGGAGGTCGTCGTCGATGCTCCCGCCGACGACGTGCCCTCGGCGCGCGCTGCCGGCTGCTCACGTTCGCCGCCGAGGACGAGGCCGGCCGGATCGACGAGTTCGACCTCACGATCGACGGCCGCGCCGGCGCGCTGCATCTCCGCGCAACGCCGGACCGCGAGCTCGACGTCGTCGTGCCGACGGAGCACCCGATGCGCCTCACGGTCCGCGCCACGGGCCACGCGCCGATCGAGGCCTCGCTCGACGCCGCGACGATCTCCGACCCCGTCCGGCTCCGGCTGTCCGTCGCGCCCGGCGTCGGGCCCCCGACGCCCGCGCGGCCCGACGCGCTGGCGAAGGTCGGCCGCTGGCTGCACGTCCAGTGCGGCGAGGGCCACGCGGAGGACCGATTCCCGATCCTCGCTCAAGTGCGTCGTCGCGGTCCCGACGGCCGGCCCATGGACGTCGAGGTCGCTTCAGACGCGCCGAACGGCGTCGCGGTCTGGCGGGGCCGGGTCCCGCGGAGCGGCGGCCGCGTCCTGCCCGTCGACGGCCTCCGGCGGATGGAGCTCGAGGTCAGCCATCCGCGGTTCGCGCCCCGGACGGTCGAGCTCTCGTTCGAAGGGCCCGACGACGCGGTCGAGGTCGTCCACCTCGCCTTGCCCTGACGCATCCCCTCCCGCGACCGCGAGGCCCGGCGCGCGGCGCGCGGCGCGCGTGGGTTCACGGGATCGGCGGCGGTCGGATCCACGGAGCGGGCGCGTCGACCCGCCGCGGGGTAGAACGACCGCCACCTCGCGGCGGCGGAACCGCCCGAGGAGGACGAGACGATGCCCGATCCGGCTCCGGCCCCCGCCTCGACGCCGACCCGATCGGTGCCGGACGGCGTCCTGTACCGCCGGCTCCTCGCCGAGGCGCGGCCGTCGTGGCGGCACCTCGCGGGGCTGTTCCTCGTCCAGCTGCTCGCGACGCCGATCGCGCTCCTCGCACCGGTGCCGCTGCAGCTCGCGGTGGACCAGGTGCTCGGGCAGCTGCCGCTCCCGGGCTGGCTCGACGCGGTCGTGCCGGCCGGCTGGCGCGGCCCCGACGCGCTGCTCGCCGTGGCCGCCGGGATCGTCGTGGTGGCGGCGGTGCTCGCCCAGCTCCAGGACATGGGCGCGTGGGTCTACCGGACCTGGCTCGGCGAGCGGCTCGTGCTCGCGCTCCGCGGCCGCCTCTTCCTCCACCTCCAGCGCCTCTCGCTGGTCCACCACGACGCGGCGACGAGCGCCGAGTCGGTCTACCGGGTGCAGACCGACGCGGGCGCGATCGAGACCGTCGTCGTGCAGGGCCTCGTCCGGATCGTGACCGTCGCGTTCCGGGTGGTCGTGCTGGTCCTCGTGGCGGCCCGGATCGACGCGAAGCTCGTCTTCGTGGCGTTGCTCGCGGGCCCGGTGATGGTGCTGCTCGCGCGGCGCTACCGCGGCCGGCTGCGCGCGCGGTGGAAGGAGGCGAAGGCCGAGGAGACGGCCGCCATGGGCGTCGTCCAGGAGACGATGGCGGCCGTACGCGTCGTGAAGGCGTTCGGGCGCGAGGAGCACGAACGCGACCGCTGGCGCGCGCGCGCCGACGCGGGCGTGGCCGCGACGATGCGCGCGACGACCTACCGCGGGTGGTTCGACGTCCTCATGGGCGTGACCGCCGGCCTCGCGGGCGCCGCGGTGCTGTGGGTCGGCGTGCACGAGGCGCGGGCCGGGGCCGTCACGCTCGGGCAGCTCCTGCTCGTGGTCGGCTACCTCTCGCAGCTGTTCGGCCCGATGCGCGAGCTCGGCAACAAGATGGCCGACCTGCAGCGCGCGCTGGCCGGCGCCGAGCGCGTGTTCGCGGTCCTCGACACGGAGCCGGAGGTCGTGGACGCGCCGCACGCGCGGCGCTCGCGCGCGCGACGGGCGCGGTGGAGGTCCGCGGGGTCACGTTCGGCTACGGCGACGGGCGGCCCGTCCTGCGCGACGTCTCGTTCCGCGTGCCCGCGGGCGCGCGGGTGGGCATCTCCGGCCGCACCGGCTCGGGCAAGTCCACGCTCCTCGCGCTCCTGTTCCGCTTCTACGACCCGGCGCAGGGGACGATCCTCCTCGACGGCGTCGACACGCGGACGCTCCGCCTCGCGGACCTGCGGCGCCAGCTCGCGCTCGTGCTGCAGGACACCGTGCTCTTCTCGACGTCCGTGGCGGAGAACATCGCCTACGGCCGGCCCGGGGCGACGGCGGCGGAGATCGAGGCCGCCGCGCGGGCCGCGGACGCCCACGACTTCGTGACGCGCCTCCCCCGCGGCTACGACACGCCGGTCGGCGAACGCGGCGTCCGGCTGTCGGGCGGCGAGCGCCAGCGGATCGCGCTGGCCCGCGCGTTCCTCAAGGACGCGCCCGTGCTCGTGCTCGACGAGCCGACGAGCGCGCTCGACGTCGCGACGGAGGCCTCCGTGATGGCGGCGATCGAGCGCCTGATGCGGGGTCGCACGACCTTCCTCGTCGCGCACCGCGCCTCCACGCTCGCGGGCTGCGATCTCCGCCTCCACCTCGAGGACGGGCGGCTGTCGCTCGCGGCCGACGCCGTCGCCGGCGTCGCGCCGGGCGCGCCGACGCCCCCCGCCTCGACGACCTCGTCGACGACGTCCTTCGCGACCGACGCCACCGACCCCGGTCCCGCGTGAGCGCCCGGGGGACGCGGGCCGCCCCCCCGCCCCCCGACCCCCTGCCCCCCGAGCGCCCGACCGCCGCCCCGGTGGCCCGCGGAGGGCGGGGATCGCCCGCGCAGGGTTCGGACGCCCCCGGGGGAGGCCCTACACTCGCCGAAGGCTCCCGGAGTCCCCCATGACCGCCACGCTCGCGAGCGCCCTCGACGCCGCCTACGACAAGGCCGCGGCCGGGGAACGCCTGTCCGTCGAGGACGCCGTCCTCCTGCTCGGCAAGGGCGATCTCTTGACGCTCGGGTCCCTCGCGAAGGCCGCCCGGGAGCGGCACAACCCCGGGCGCGTCGTCACGTACATCGTCGACCGCAACGTCAACTACACGAACGTGTGCGTGACGTACTGCTCGTTCTGCGCGTTCTACCGCCCCCCGGGCCACGAGGAGGGGTACGTCCAGACGTTCGAGCAGGTCGCGGCGCGGCTCGAGGAGCTGCGCGCGCAGGACGGCCGGCAGGTGCTGCTCCAGGGCGGCCACCACCCCGACCTCCCGATCGGCTGGTACGAGGGGATGCTGCGGTCGATCAAGGCGCGGTTCCCCGAGATCAACATCCACGGGTTCTCGCCGCCGGAGATCACGCACTTCGCGGAGATCTGGAAGCTGCCCGTGGCCGAGATCGTCGCGCGCTTCAAGGCCGCCGGCCTGCGCTCGATCCCGGGCGGCGGCGGCGAGATCCTCGTGGACCGCGTGCGGAAGATCATCGCCCCCATGAAGGCGACGAGCGACGAGTGGCTCGCGGTGATGGGCGAGGCGCACCGGCAGGGCCTGACGTCGTCGGCGACGATGATGTACGGCCACGTCGAGACGCTGGCCGAGCGCGTCGAGCACATGGACCGGATCCGCCGCCAGCAGGACGAGACGAAGGGGTTCACCGCCTTCATCTGCTGGTCGTACCAGAACCCCAACACGAACCTCCTGCGCAAGGTCAAGGACCCCGCGGGCGCCCACGACTACCTGCGCACGGTGGCCGTCGCGCGCCTGTTCCTCGACAACGTCCGCCACGTGCAGTCGTCGTGGGTGACGCAGGGCCCGAAGATCGGCCAGCTCGCCCTCGAGTTCGGCTGCGACGACATGGGCGGGACGATGATGGAGGAGAACGTGGTGTCGGCCGCCGGCACGACGTTCCAGCTGCCGCCCGACGAGATGGAGCGCACGATCCGCGACGCGGGCTACGAGCCGCGCCGCCGCACGACGTTCTACGAGGTGCTGCCGCCCGTGACCGTCCCTGGAGCCCGCCCGTGACCCCCGCCGCCACCGCCCCCGTGGACGCCGCCGCCGACCTCAAGCGCCTGCGCGCCCCCGCCGACCTCGCCGACCTGGCCGAGAAGGTCGTCCACCGCCAGCGCCTGTCCTTCGACGACGGCGTGCGCCTCTACCGCCACCCCGACCTGCTCGCGGTGGGCCGCATGGCCGACCTCGTCCGCGAGCGGCTGCACGGCGACCGCGTCTACTACAACATCAACCGCCACATCGAGCCGACCAACGTGTGCGCGACCGCGTGCGCGTTCTGCGCCTTCGGCCGCGACGCGCAGGACCCCGAGGCCTACGAGATGTCGCACGACGACGTCTACGAGCGCGCGGCGGCGTGCGTGGCCGAGGGGGCGACCGAGGTCCACATCGTCGCGGGGCTCCACCCGCAGTTCGACCTCGAGTGGTACGAGGAGATGCTGCGCGGGCTCAAGGCGCGCTTCCCCGCGCTGCACCTCAAGTGCTTCACGTCGGTCGAGATCGCGTACTTCTGCCGCCTCCACAAGCTGTCGCACGAGACGGTGCTGCGCCGGCTCGTCGCGGCCGGCCTCGACTCGATGCCGGGCGGCGGCGCGGAGATCTTCGCGCCGGCGGTCCGCACGCAGATCTGCGACAACAAGTGCGACGCCGACGAGTGGCTGCAGGTGCACCGCACGGCGCACGGCCTCGGCCTGCGCAGCAACTGCACCATGCTCTACGGCCACATCGAGGGCGACGAGCACCGCGTCGACCACGTGCTGCGGCTGCGCGCGCTGCAGGACGAGACCCACGGCTTCCAGGCCTTCATCCCCCTCGCATTCCACCCGGCCAACACGCGCCTCTCGCACCTCCCGGGCCCGTCGGGCCGCCTCGACCTCCGCGTCATCGCGGTCTCGCGGCTCCTGCTCGACAACATCCCGCACCTCAAGGCCTACTGGATCATGCTCGGCGAGAAGACGGCCCAGGTCGGCCTCTCGTTCGGCGCCAACGACCTCGACGGCACCGTGGTCGAGGAGAAGATCGTCCACATGGCCGGCGCCGAGAGCCCGGAGCGCCTCGCCGTCGACCGCCTCACGTTCCTGATCGGCGAGGCCGGCAAGACGCCCGTCGAGCGCGACACGCTCTACAACGTCGTGAAGCGCGAGAAGGCCCGCGCATGAGCGGGGCCCCCGCGCGCGGCGTGCAGGTGATCGGGCCCGGCGGGTCGTTCGCGACCCCGCGGGACGAGCACGGCTTCCTCCGGCCCCGCCGCAAGGCGCGAGAGGTCCGCGTCGGCAACCTCGTGCTGGGCGGCGGACACCCGGTCCGCGTCCAGACCATGACCAAGGGCGACACGGGCGACGTCGAGACGACGTTCGACGAGGTCGTCGGCCTCGAGGCCGCGGGCTGCGAGCTGGTGCGGGCGTCGGTCCCGACGATGCGCGAGGCGAAGGCGCTCGGCGAGCTCAAGCGCCGCATCAAGATCCCGCTCGTCGCGGACATCCACTTCTCCGCCCCGCTGGCCCTCGAGGCCATCGCCCAGGGCGTCGACAAGGTCCGCATCAACCCGGGCAACATCGGCACGCGCGAGGAGGTCGAGCGGGTCGTCCGCGCCGCCCGCGACCGCGGCGTCGCGATGCGCATCGGCGTCAACTCCGGCTCGATCCGCGAGCGCAAGGCGCTCGAGGTGAAGGCGCAGGACGAGGACATGGTCGAGCTCTGCGTGCGCGAGGCCCTGCGCCACGTCGAGATCTTCGAGTCGCTCAAGTTCCACGACTTCCTCATCAGCATCAAGGCCCACACGGTCCCGCTCACCGTCGCCGCGAACCGCAAACTGGCGGCCGCGTGCGACTACCCGCTCCACCTCGGCGTCACCCACGCCGGCTCGGCCGAGCCGAGCATGATCAAGTCGTCGGCCGCGTTCGGCATCCTGCTCGCCGAGGGCATCGGCGACACGATCCGCGTCTCCATCACCGGCGACAACCGGCAGGAGGTCCGCGTCGGCCACGTGCTGCTGCAGGCCCTCGGCCTGCGCGCGCCGACCTTCGACGTCTACGCCTGCCCGTCGTGCGGCCGCGCCGAGATCGACCTCATCGGGCTCACGAAGAAGGTCGAGGAGGCCACGAAGGGCCTCACCTACCCGTGCCGCGTCGCGGTCATGGGCTGCATCGTGAACGGCCCGGGCGAGGCCGCGGAGGCCGACGTGTCGGTCTCGGCGGGCAAGGGCGCCGGCTTCATCTACCGCGGCGTCAAGATGATCAAGAAGGTGCGCGAGGAGGACATCGTCCGCGAGCTGCGCGCCGAGATCGACGCGTGGATCGCGGAGAAGCAGGCCGCCGAGGGCGCCGCCGCGCAGGGCTGAGCGGCCGCGGAGGAGTCGGAGACTCCTTCACGGCCGCGAAGCGCGGGCCCGCATGGCCCGCACGCCGAGCGGGTTCTCGGGGGGTTCGGGCCCCGAGAACCGAGCGAAGGCGATCTCCTCAGAGCCCTGGACGCCCGGTCGTGCTCCCGGGACCGCGAGGCCCGTTTGCCGCGAGCTCCGGCGGCGGCCGGGCCTCGCGGTCGCGGGAGGACGTCCGCTACCCGACGCCCATGGAGCGCGCGATCTTCGGCCAGTCGCGGACGAGCACGCGGCGGCCTTCCTCGGAGACGAGGAGCGACTTCTCCTTGCCCTCGAAGAACGAGCGGTAGCCCGGGCCCTCGACCTGCGACGCGACGAAGAACCGCGTGAAGGCCTCGAGCACCCAGACGTCGATGCCCTGGTAGTACTCGAGCAGCGCCGCGAGGTCGTCCTTGTGCTCGGCGGGCACGCGGTGCACGGGCCCGACGCCGGGCTTCTCGAGCGGGTCGACGAGGTCGGACGCCATCATCGAGAACATGGGGACGAGCGCGACGGCCTGGCGCGGCGCGAGGTGGCTGCGCACGAACACGTTGTGCTTGAGCAGCAGCGCCATGTAGACGGCGAGGAACTCGGGGATGCCCTCGCCCTGCTCGTCGTGGAGCGGCGCGGGCTCCTCGCTGTTGAGCGACGGGATCGACGGGTCCACCAGCTGGCAGACGCGGATCATGACGCCGTGCTTCACCTGGAGCTTCAGCTCGCGGAGCTTGCCCTGGTAGGTGTCGCGCTGGGAGAGGCGCTCGGCGACGACGGGGCCGAGGAAGATGTTGCCGCCGTCGGCCATGCTCATGATGCGCTGGGCCTGGTTGATCCCGAGGCCCGTGACGTTGCGGTGCCCGTTGACGTCGACGACGAGGTTGTCGCTGTTCTCGTTGACCGCGACGCGCACGAGGAAGCGGCGCTGGCGGTCGGTCTGCTCGGCGTTCAACGCGGCGATGCGGGCGAGGAGGTCGAGGGCGATGCCGACGTCCACGTCGTAGGGGCGCATGACGTCGATGAGGACGATGCCGACGCCGTCGCCGGTCGGGAGGAGGAGCACCTGGTCCTTCGGGACGCCGCTGGCGGCGACCGCGTCCACGATCACGCGGTTCAGCGCGTGGATGATGTGGCTCTGGGCCTCGATCGTGCGGCCCTTCGAGTAGCCGACGACGTCGAGGAACACGTACTTGGCGTTGACGGTCTCGATGCTGGACATGCGCGGGCCCCGGCGGTGGACACGAGCCGGGCAGCCTAGCACCCCGCCCGCCGCCGCCCCCATCACCCGCGCGCGGCGGCGGGGGTGGGCGGTCCGTCACCGGTCGTGCGGCGCGCGCCGAACGACCGTCAGCACCCATCCCTCAGGGCCGTGGCCGCGGTCGATCGTGAGGGCGCGACGGACCTCGCCGCCCGGGCCGATCCGCACCCGCAGCGGCAACACCACGGACGTGACGGACGGCCGGCGCAGGGAGCGAATGCCGATCGGTTCGTTGCGGCGGAGCGCATCGGTCCCCCACGGCCTCGGCACCTCGATCGCGTCCCACGCGACGTCGTCGTCGGCGATGGTCAGGGACAGGTCGAACGTCCGCTCCGGCCGGTCCGGATCCGCATCGCAGGCGGCCACGCGCACGACCAAGGGCGCGGTCAACGACCGCGCGAGCGCGGCGAGTTCGCGAGCCGTCGCGTCGGACGCGTCGCCGACGTCCGCGTCGCGCACCGACGACAGCGCGAGACTTGCGTCCACCGGCGTGCGCCCCACGAGGTCCACGCGGCCCGCCACGGGCCCGCCGGCCGCCCCCGGCCGATCGACGACGAAGTCCAGCGTCTCGGCGTCGGGCGGCACGTAGCCGCCGGCCGCGAGCGCGACGTCCGCCCGTACCCAACCGCGCCGGACGGGAGCGGAGTCGTCCACGCGGAGCACGGTGACGCGATAGCGGCGCGTGCCGCACTCCGCCTCGACGACCGCGCCGGCGACGGCCGGTACGACCGTCGTCGCCCAGACCCGCGTCAGGGCCGGCCGCGTCAGGAGTGCGACGAGCTCGGGGGGAGCGAACGGGGCGTCCTGCGCGACCTCGACGTCGGGCACGCCTCCGCCCGCGCCGGATTGGTCGAACGAGCGCCCGATGCCCAGGTTGACCCGCACGACATCCGAGTCGTCCTCCCGATCCCACACCGCCCGAACATCGAGGCCGTCGCGGACGAGATCGAAGACGGGGGTGTAGAGGAAGCACTCCTGCCCGACCTCGAGGTCGAGGCCGCCGCAGGCAATCCGCGCCCGCCCGCCCGTGGCACCGACGGAGTGCGGCTTCGGTGCGTCGAGCGTGAGCGCCCGCACCGAGCCTTCGGCGGTGGCCGCCGGGTCCAGCCCCTCGACCAGCAGCGTGGCCACCGGTCCGTCCACCGTGGCGACGCGGTCGAGGGCCGCTTCGATCGTGCCGCGCGCCGCAGCAGGCGCGACGACCTTCAGCGAGAGTCGGGGCGAGAGGGATGCAAACTGCACCACCGCGTGAGGCCAGGCCGTCAGTGCGGCTTCCACTCCGTCTCGCTTCCGCTTCGCGTCGACCAACTCGTCGAGGGTAAAACCCGTACGGGACTCGGACGTCGCCGGGCCGGTCGCATCGCGATGGGATACGGAGAGGTCGTAGACGACGGCTTCGTACCCGAGCGCGACGGCCTCCTCGGCCATCCGAGCATCTGCCTCCATACGCCGCTCCCACCTCGATGCGAAGTTGATTCGGGCAGACGACTCGACGTCCTTCCCTGCCGCCCCTCGCTCGTCGGGCGCCACGGCGTCGGCACGGCGCGCCGAAGGAGCCGAAGCGGACGGCCCGACCGTGGGGGCATCCTCGGGCGACGGCCGTCTTGCCTCGCACGATCCAGGTCTCGCCGCAACCGCAAGCGCGGGCGCAGCGTCCATGGGCGCAACGACCGCATCGACGACGGGCGCCGGCGTCGCCTCGTCCCCGTCGGACGTGGGTCCACCGGGCGTTGCGCCGACGACCATGCCGCCCACGACGCACCCGACCAGCCCGACGGCCACAAGCGTGCGACGGACGAGCACGACGACCGGGACCATCCCGGAACTCTCGTGGGGCCGCGTCACGTTCCGGTCCCTCCGGGGTCACGTCGGCGTCATCGTCCCGCCCGCGGCGGCGGACGGGCCTCGCGTACCATCGCGGGATGGCCGCGACCCCGGTGCCCCCGCGATTGCACGCGATCCTCGCGCGGGACCGGCGGCATGCCATCGTCGTCGCGCGCGTACGGCACCGCCTCACCGCGACCGTGGGATGGGACCTGCGACACGACGCGTTCGAGGTCGGGCAGTACGTCCGCGCCACGCTGGCCCCGCTGCGGTCCGACCTGTCGCCCGACGGGAAGCACTTCGTGTACTTCGCGCTCGACGGCCGACGGACGGCCCGCGGCGCGACGCTCGCGTACACCGCGGTCTCGCGCCGCCCGTGGCTGAAGGCGCTCGACTTCCACCCGGCCGGGGACACGTGGTACGGCGGCGGGCTGTTCGTCGACGATGACCACGTGTGGCTGAACGGCGTCGAGAAGCACCCGGAGGCCCGCACGGCGTCCGGGCTGCGGCGGGTCGGGCGCCCGCGCGCGACCGCCGCCGGCGACACGGGGGATCAGAGCGTCTACGTCCGCCGGCTGCTGCGCGACGGGTGGACCCGGACCGGGTCGCGCGCGCGCTCGCCGCGACACGACGTCGAGACGTTCGAGCGCGACCTGCGGCACGGGCACGTGCTGCGCAAGGAACTGCACGCGACGTCCGGCCCGCGCGCCGAGGGGCGCGGGTGCGTGTACGAGACCCACATCGTCGTCGGTCCCGACGGCACGGAGACCGTGCACGACGACTGGTCGTGGGCCGACGTGGACGCACCGCGCGCCCGGGTCGTCTTCGCCTGCGACGGCGCGCTCCACGCGGCGCCGCTCGGCCGGTACGGCCCGGGCCCGTCGTGGGTCCTCTTCGACGCGAGCAGCCTCGCCTTCGAGGCGCTCGAGGCGCCGTACTGAGCGACCGTGAAGGAAGCGCAGATTCCTTCACGGCCGCGAAGCGCGGGTCCGAAGGGCCCGCACGCCGAGCGGGCTTTCGGGGGGTTCGGGCCCCGAAAGCCGAGCGAAGGCGATTCGTTCACGAACACGGACGCAACGGGCGACGCTCCTACGACTTCGTCGGCGGCACGTGCGCGTCGAGCCAGGCGAAGAGCTCGCGTTGCCGGGCGCGCGAGAGCATCCAGAGCGGGATGCGCCGCTCGGTCCCGTCGCGCCGCGTCACGAGATGGGTGCCGACGTACCCCGCGCCCCGGCGCCAGACCAGCTCGCGCGCCTCGAACGTGACGACGCGCGCCGGGAACGCGCGCCGCCAACGTAGGCGGCCGTCCTCGGTCCGGAGCATCGGCGCGAGGAGGTAGGTGAGGGCCGCACTCACCGCGTAGCCGCTCGCCGACGCCAGCGGGATCGCGACGAACGCCACGGGCAGGACGTCGATCAGGCGGCCCGGCGCCCCGAACAGGACGGCGGCGCGAACGAGCGCCGACAGGTACGCGACCGCGAGACACGCCATGACGACGTGGGCCGCGACGAGCGGCAGCCGGACCCGGAACCCTCGCGGCGCGGACGCGTCGACGACGGCCTCGTCGCGCGTGGAACGCGGGCCGTAGGCGGGGACGGGGGTGACGTCGCCGACGTACACGGCCCCAACGTACCCGACCCGAGGCCCGACGTCCGACCCTCGGCGGCGCGCACGCGCCGGGCATGCTCGATGGACCGCGCTCCGACATTGCGCGCCGGGTCAGCGAGCCCTCGACACGCCGGAGGGAGCGGGCGGCGGCACACCGGGAGGGACGTTCCGGTCCATCCACGCCAACAGCCGCCGCTGGTCATGCCGGCGGAGGAGCGCGAGCGGGAGCTTGCGCTCCTCGCCCCCGCGTGAGGTCAACAGGTACCGACCCACATAGGCCGCGCCCGGGCGCCACCGCAGCTCGGCGGCGTCGAACGCGAGCTCCCGGCGACGGAACGCGTGCCGCCAGTACAGCCGACCTCGATCGACGCGGCCCATGGGCGCGACCGCGAAGGTGAGCGCGGTGACCATGGAGGCCGCACCGACGACCCAGCCCACGAGGGCGTACACGGCGACCCGCAACGCACCCAACGAAGACGGCCACGCCCCCGCGGCAACCAGCGCCGACGTGAAGTACCAGCCGGCGGCACATCCCACCGCCGCACCGACGAGGTTCCCGACGACGTACGCCCTCCGACACCGCAGTTCGAGCGGCTCCGCGAGATCGGCGGCGCTCAGGTCGTCGCGCGCGCGAACGCCGTACCCCGTTGCCGCGGGCAGGGACTCGTCGGTCGAGTTCACCCCTGGAACATATCGCCGCGGCTCGGCGCTCGCCACGGGAGCCTGCTCGCGCCCACGCCGACCACCGGCCCCTACATGAAGTTCGGCGTGTGGAGGTCCGAGAGGGTGCGGGCCTGCGTCACGGTGAAGCCCGCCGCGACCAGGCGCCGGACGCGGTTGTGGCCCATCTCCTCGAGGAGCTCGCGGAAGGCCGCGTGGCCGCTGCGGACCGCGGCGGGCTCGTCGCCGTGCGCGGCGAGCACCGTCAGCGCGTCCTGCACCGACGCCGGCACGCCCGCGTCGCCCATCGTCGCCGCGCGCCGCCGCACCGCCCCCTCGAGACGGTCGTAGAGCGCCGGGTCGTGCGCGAGCGCGTGGCGCACGTGCGCGAGCCCGAAGTGGACGTGGCGCGCCTCGTCCGCGCGCGCCTTGCCGACGAGCACCGACGTCGCCTCGTCGGGCGCGTGCACCTCGACGAACCGCAGCAGGTCGAGGAACGTGCCCTCGCCGAGCACCGACAGCAGGAACATCGCCTCGGTGAAGTCCTCCTGCTGCAGCAGCGACAGCAACGACCGCGACGTCGTGACGTGGCTCACGCCGAGCCCGCCGCCGCCGGCGCGCGCGCGCTTGAGAAACACGTCGACGTGCCGCGCCTCGTCGGCCAGCGTGATCGCGAGGAGCATCGCGACCTCGGCGTACGCCGGGTGCAGCCGCGGGAGGAACTTCGCGGGCACCCAGAGCGCCGAGAGCTCGTTCTCGGCGAGGAACGTCATCACCTGCCCCAGCGCGCGCTCGAGCGCCGCGGGCAGCGTCGCCACCTTGTCCCACGGCACGTCGCGCGTCGCGTCCCACTGCGCCGCGACGGCCTGGTCGTAGAGCCGCGCGGTCTCCGGCGGCGCGAGCCGGTCGCGATCGAGGAGGTCCACGGGGTAGGCGGGGCCGCCGGGCTCGACGCGGGCGCCGCGCGGCGCGAAGCCCGTCCGCGGGTCGGCGTGCGCCGGGAACGGCACGGCGGCGAGCACGTCGGCGGCGAGGAAGGTCCCGTCGGGCCGTCGCAACGCGAGGCCCGCTCCGCCGCCGTCGGGCCCTCCCCCGGAAGGCGTCGCGCCGTGGGGCCCGCGCGCCACGCGGTGCACGGCGCGGCCGTCGGGCAGGACGTCGGCGCCGAGGTAGACGTGCCGCTCCGCGCGGCACCACGACGCCACGTCCTCGGCGAACCCGGACGACGCGCTGGCCACGGTCACGACGCCGCCCTCGGTGACGAGCTCGAGGGCCGGGCGCAGGATCGCGAGGGCGCCGCCGCCGATCGGGAGGTCGCCGACGTCGACCGCGACCGCGCCGGCCGCGCCCTGCGACGCACCGGGCCTCGCGTCGGCGGCGTCCGACCGGGCCTCGCGTGCCGTCACCAGCCGCCCGCCGCGTCGAGGGCCGCCACGAGGCTCGCGTAGCCCGCCTCGCGGGGCGGCATCCACTGCCGCAACCCCTCGAGCTCGAGCAGGCGGCGGCTCCTCGGCTCGTCCCATCGCATGGCGGCGAGCGCGCCCCAGAAGGCGTCGGCCTGCGCCTGCGGGAAGGAGGCGAGCGCGTCGAACATGCAGTGGTCGTAAGGCGGCGAGGTCCAGCGCGCCTCGAGTCGCGAGGGGTCGACGCGGCCCGCGGCCTGCTCGCCGATCCACACGAGGTCGCCGAGGACGCCCGCGTGCGCGCGGCCGTCGCGGAGCGCGGCGAGCACGTCGAGCTCGCTGGTGCCCGTGTCGCCGTGTTTGCCGAGGTCGGTGTCGAACGGCAGGAGCTTCACGCGCGCGAGGTCGACGCCCTCCTGCGCGAGGAAGTGGAGGGGCAGGATGCGCGCCTGCGTCGAGTCGCGGCTGCCGACGGCGAGCGTCTTGCCGTGGAGGTCGGCGAGCGAGCCGATGCCGGCGTCGCGGCGCACGACGAGCTTGCTGTGGAAGCCGCGGTCGCTGTCGCGCATGCCGAGCGACCGCGACGTGCCGCCGGTCCGCTTGCGCACGCGGACGTGCGCGAGCGGCGTGTCCCACGCGACGTCGACGTGGCCCGCGAGGAGCGCCTCGACCTGGCGCTCGTAGTTGCTGAACAGGCAGAAGTCCATGGGGACGCCGGCCCCGCGGAAGTGCTCGCGGATCCCCTCCCAGATCGTGACCACCTTGGGGTCGTACGCCACGGCGCCGAGGACGATCGTGTTCATCGCGACAACGTACCCTCCGCCCGCGGGGATGCCGCGCCCGCGCGGCCCGCGTCAGCCGAAGAGCGGGAGGCCCGTCAGCGCGCGGCCGACGAACTCCTGCAGGTGGTCGACGGTGGGCGCCATCACCCAGCCGGCGCGCGCGTCGCGGAAGACGCGCTCGAGGGCGAGGTGCTTGCTGAACGCGGCGCCGCCGCAGGCCTTCATCCCGAGGTCGGTGACCTCGGTGGCGGCCTCGAGGGCGGCCATGCGGGCCTGCAGCACGAGCAGCGGCGTGTCGGCCGCCGGCGCGAGCATGGCCGCGACGGTGCGGCCCAGCAGCGATCGCGCGGCCTCGGTGCGCATGCTCATCTGCGCCAGCCGCGCGCGCAGCGTCGGGAAGTCGCGCAGCTTCGCGCCCGAGTCGAAGCCGGCGCCCGAGAGGTGGCCGGCCGTCGCGCCGATGGCCGCGCGGCACAGCCCGAGCGCCATGGCCGATGTGCCGATCGCGAACCACGGCAGCACGACCTGCAGCATCCCGTCGGCGCCCTTCCCCTGGTCGGTGAGCAGGTCGCCGCGCGCCACCGCGAGCTTCTCGAGGCTCACCGGGGCGCTGTCGTTGCCGCGCAGGCCGAGGCCCGTCCACGGCGCGGTCACCGTCACGCCCTTCGCCGTGCGCCGGCAGAGGTAGAGCGTCGACTCGAGCGGCGACGACGCGCTCGGCGCCTGCGCGCTCGAGACGTAGGAGTCGGCCTGGTTGGCGGAGGTGACCCACGACTTCGTGGCGTCGGTGGACCACGCGCCGCCGGACTCGACGAGCGCCGACACCGGCGACCAGAAGTGCGACCGCGAGCCCTTCTCGGAGAACGCCAGCGTCGTCAGGTGCCTGCCCGACGCCATGTCGCGCAGGAGCGCGTCGCGGTCCTTCAGCGTGGTCGAGGCCGCGACCATCTGCGCCGCGGTGACGTGCATCACGTAGACCATCGCGGTCGAGGCGCACGCCGTCGCGAGCTCCTCGACGACCGCGCAGAAGAGCCCCGGCGTGCCGCCGAGCCCCCCCACCGCCTTCGGAAGCACGACGCCCCACAGGCCGCGCCTGCCCAGCTCGGCCATGGCCTCGGCGGGGTACCGGCCCGCGCCGTCCACCTCGGCGGCGAACTTGGCCGCCACCGCCTTCGCCGCCGCCACCGGCCCCGCGAGGAGCGCCTCGCCGGCCGCATCGAGCCCGTACACGTGAGCCATGGTCGTCGCGCCTCCGGGGCGCGACGGGCCCTACGCCCCGGTCCGCGCCCGTCCGAACTGTCGAGCCAACAACGTGGGAGATGAAGCGTCGTGCCGTCGACGCCCGCCTGCCTCGCGCCGAGCCGCCCCGCGGCCCGCGGACGCGGGTCAGCCGAAGCCCTGGGGGTGCCGCCGGACGTACGTCACGCCGTGGTTCTACCGGACCGCGCGGGCCACGGGAAGCCCCCGGGCGCCGCGCCCCAGGCCGTCCCGTCGGGACCTTCGCTCGGCGTCCGCCGCGGCGCCCGAGGCCCGATCAGCGGGGCGGCGTCGCGTCGGCGTCGGGGAACGCGACGGTGCGCGCGCGGAAGCGCAGCACGAGCCGCGTGTCGCCGGTCGGCGCGAACCCGCGCGGGAACACGACGAACACCTCGCCGTGATCGGGGAGGGTGACCGTCCGCTGCCACGTGGCCGCGACCACCTCGGGCCGCTGGACCTTCACGGTGGCGCCGCCCTCGAGCACGGCGAGCGCCTCCTCGGCCACGGGCTCGACGAGCCGCCGCACCTCCGCGTCGAAGGCGACCTCGATCGGCCCGGCCGCGCGACGCCGGCGCGGCGTGAACGCGAGCCGCACGCCGGTCTCGACGCGGCCGATGACGGGGTCCGCGATCGTCGGGCCGCCGGCCTTCGCGCGCACCTCGACGTCGTCCACCACCGCGCGCTGCGACAGCGCCGCGACGTCCACGCGCTGGCCCTCGTAGCCCGAGCTCTCGGTCTCGGTCAGCGGCGTCAGGGCCCCCGCGCGCAGGGCCTTCGCCCAGGCCTCGAGGTGCGCGGGTGTCGCCGCGACCACCACCGGGTCGACGTCCGGCGCGGGCACCGCGAGCGTCGCGGCGAGGTCCGCGGCGCCCATGCGCACCCATTCGACCTCGTGCGCGATCCCGACCGTCGGGGGCGCGGCCGTGCGCGCGGGACGCGAGGCCCGGTCCGCGCCGAGGGTCGCGGCCTCGAGCCGGTCGCGGAGCCTCAGCGCGACCGCGCGCAGCGTCGCCGCGTCGGCGTGGAGAAGCGCCTCCTCGGCGAGGCCGCGCGCGGCGCTGCGGTCCTCGACGAGCCCCGCGACGAGCCGCTCGACGGGGTCCTCGGCGGCCGGCGGCGCCGCCGGCGCGTCGCCCCCCCACGCCGGCGCGCCCATCACGACGGCGAGGCCCACGAGCCACAGGCACGGCACGAGCACGGTTCGACGCACGGACGGACCCTCCCGGGACGAGAGGAAGCGTCCGGGCCGCGCGTCACGGGCTCGCCACCGTGCGCCCCCGACCGCACCGGGCGCCCCCGACCGGACCGCGCGCCCGGGAACCGCGGGAGCGAGCCGCCGGCGGCGGTCAGGCGCCGCGGCGGGCCCGCGCGCGCGCGGCGAGGGCCGCCCCCGCGACTGCCGCCACGCTCGCCGCGGTCGCGGCGGCCCCGCGCAGCCACGTCGAGAGCTGCGGGCTGCGGCGCGGGTGGCCCAGGACCTCGTAGACGAGGTGCTCGCAGTTGCCGGAGAAGAGGCGGTAGCGGCGGCCGAGGTGGCCCCGCGCGCGGGCGAGCACCTCGTCGCGCGCCACGAACCGCGGGATGGCGGGGCGGTACACGGCGCCGCCCTGCGCGAAGTCCTCGAGGGACTCGTCGTAGACGCCGCCGCGCCGCGCCGACGCGGAGATCACGCGCACGCCGTCGGGCCCGACCGACGAGACCACGCCGACGTGCGTCACGACGCGGCCCGGGAAGACGTCGACGGCGATCGGGTCGCCGGGGAGGAAAGGGTCGTCGGCGCGGGCCCCGGGCCGCGGAGCGCCGGACGGCGACGAGGCGGAGGGAGATCGGCGGGCGCGGTTCACGGGGGAGGATCGTACCCCGGTCGGGAGGACCGCGAGGCCCGGCGGCCGGCGGGCCTCGCGGTCCCGCGCGTGGGGTCGCTGCCCCCGGCCGTTCCCTCGCGCGGAGGTCTGCCGTACGCTTCGCCCTCCCCCGCGAGCCCGCGCCCCCTGCGTCCCCCCGATCGCCAACGACCGTCGTCCCCCGCGAGCGCCGCGCGCCGATGAGACACGTCCTCGTCGTGTTCGGGACGCGGCCGGAGGCGATCAAGATGGCGCCGGTCGTCGCGGCGCTGCGCGCGCGCGGGGACGCGCTGCGGACGACGGTGTGCGTGACGGGCCAGCACCGCGAGATGCTCGACCAGATGCTGGCGCTGTTCGGGATCGTGCCGGAGATCGACCTCGGGCTGATGCGGCCGGGGCAGTCCCTGTCGGACGTGGCGGCGTCGGTCCTGACGCACATGGACGACGTGCTGGCCGAGCGCGAGCCCGACGTCGTGCTGGTGCACGGCGACACGACGACCGCGATGGCGACGGCGCTCGCGGCGTTCCACCGGCAGGTGCCCGTCGGGCACGTCGAGGCGGGGCTGCGGTCGGGGCGGATGGACGCGCCGTTCCCGGAGGAGATGAACCGGGTCGTCGTCGACCGCGTGGCGACGCACTGGTTCGCGCCGACGCCGGGCGCCGCGGAGCACCTGCGGCGCGAGGGCGTGGACGAGCGCGCGGTGCTCGTGACGGGCAACACGGCGATCGACGCGCTGCTGTCGGTGCGCGGGCGCGTGGCGTCGATGGACGTGCCGGTGAAGGCGGTGGTGGGCGACCGCAAGCGCGTCGTGCTGGTGACGGCGCACCGGCGGGAGGCGTTCGGGAAGCCGTTCGCGGACGTGTGCGCGGCGCTGCAGACCGTGGCGGTTGCGCACCCCGACGTCGCGTTCGTCTACCCGGTGCACCTCAACCCGAACGTGCGGGGCCCGGCGCGCGAGCGGCTGTCGGCGGAGAACGTGTTCCTGCTCGAGCCGGTGGACTACGCGTCGCTCGTGTGGCTGCTCGACCGCTGCGAGATGGTGCTGACCGACTCGGGCGGGATCCAGGAGGAGGCGCCGGCGCTCGGCAAGCCGGTGCTCGTGCTCCGAGACGTGACGGAGCGGCCGGAATTGATCGAGGCCGGCGCGGGCATCCTCGTCGGGACGAACCCGGAGCGGATCGTGGCGGAGGCGGGCCGGTTGCTCGACGACGCGGCGCACCGCGCGGCCGTCGGCCGCCCGCGGGGCCTGTTCGGCGACGGGCGCGCGGCGCTTCGCATCGCGGCCCGGCTCGCGGGCGAGGCCGTGAAGCCGTGGGCGCCGACGCCGGCGGGCCCGGACGCGCCGGCGACGCCGGCCCCCGCGGGACCCGCGCGATGAGCGCGCCCGCCGGGCCCGCGCGCGCGCGGCGGGTCCTCGTGATGCTGCCGGCGTACCACGAGGAGAAGAACCTCCCGCCGCTGCTCGCGGACTTCCGCGAGACGTTCTCCCGGTGGCCGGGCGCGCCGGCGTGGTCGATGCTGGTCGTGGACGACGGGAGCAAGGACGGGACCGCGGCGGCCGCGCGGTCGGTGCCGGGCGTGCCGCTGACGGTGATCACGCACGTCGTCAACCAGGGGCTCGGCGCCGCGATGCGGACCGGGATCACGTACGCCCTCGAGCACGGGTCGGACGACGACCTGCTCGTGACGATGGACGCGGACCACACGCACCCGCCGGAGCTCGTGCCGTCGATGGTCGCGCTCGCGGACGCGGGGAGCGACCTCGTGATCGCGTCGCGCTACCAGCCGGGCGCCGAGATCCACGGGCTGGTCTGGTGGCGGCGGTGGCTGTCGGACGCGGCGTCGCTGGTGTTCCGGGCGGTGTTCCCGTGCGGGGCGCGCGACTACACCTGCGGGTTCCGGTGCTACCGGATCGGGCTGCTGCGCTGGGGCCAGGCGCGCTACGGGCGCCACTTCCTCAACCAGCGCGGGTTCTCGGTGATGGTGGACCTGCTGCTGAAGCTGCGCCGGCGGGCCCGTCACATCGCCGAGGTGCCGCTGGTGCTCCGGTACGACCGCAAGCAGGGCGCGAGCAAGATGAAGGTCGTCCGGACGATCGTGACGACGCTGCGCCTCCTCGGCCGCCGCTTCGTGGGCGACCCGACGGGGCCGTGACCGACGGCGGGCGAAGGGAGGGATCGTGGGGACCGACGCACCGAAGGCCGGAGCCGATCGCGACGACGGGCCGACGCCCGTCGCCTGGACCCGCGTGGACGTCGAGGTGCGGTACGCCGCGCCGGTCGCGCGCGTCTGGGCCGCTTTGACGGTCGAGACGGCGGCGTGGTGGAAGGGCGACTTCCTCGCCGCGGGCCCCGGCAGCCGGATCCGGCTCGAGGGCTGGCCCGGCGGCCGGCTGTTCGAGGAGACCCCGAGCGGCGGCGGCGTCCTCTGGTTCCTCGTGACCGTCGTGGAACCGGGCCGCCGGCTCGACCTCGCGGGCGACGTCGGCCTCGAGTGGGGCGGACCGTTCCGCTCGCAGGTGTCGATCCGGCTCGAGCCCGACGGCTCCGGCACCGTCCTGCGTCTGACCGACGCGCTGATCGGCCCGCTCGCCGGCAAGCACCCCGACGGACTCTCCGCCGGCTGGCGGATGCTGTTCGGCACGCTCCTCCGGGCCTACGTCGACAGCGAGACGACGGGGTCGTAGCCCTTCGTCTCGGTGTCGGCGCGCGGGCCTCGCGTCCCCCGGGCATCGACCGCGCAGGTGGAACAACGGGGTCGTCGCCGTTGGTTCCACCTCGACGTCCGTCGACACCGAGACAACGGGGTCGTAGCCGTTCGTTTCGGCGTCGACGCCGAGACGACGGGGTCGTAGCCCTTCGTCTCGGTGTCGACCCGGGGGGTCAGGGGTCGCGGCGGCGGCGGCGGAGGGGACGGTGGGCCGCACCGGGGGACCGGGCGCGGGAGTCCGGGGGTTCCACGTGCAGCGGGACCCGGGGGCGCGCGGGCGGGGGCGGCAGGAACGCCCGGAACCACCGCTCGTGGAGATGCACCAGGGGCGCCGGGTCGAGTGTGTTCCACCGGACCCGCCCCTCGGCCCGCACGCGCAGCAGGCCGGCCCGCTTCAGCACCCCGAGGTGCTTGAGCACCGCGAACCTCGAGCGCCGCGGGAAGGCGGCGCAGCACTCCCCCGTCGTGCGGGGCCCGGCCCGCAGGAGGTCGAGCAGCGCCCGTCGCGTGGGGTCCGCGAGCGCCTGGAACACCGGCAGGAGGTCGTCCCCGGTCGTCATGTGACTCCAGGGTAACATGATGGCCGCCCGGCCCGGACGGGAATCGCTCGGGCGACGTTCCGCGCCCCCCGGCGCCCCCGGGGATACTCCCCGCCATGGCGACCACGGTCCCCTACGCCGAGTCGAGCCGCGAGCTCCGCGCCGCGCTGGCCTCGGCGCTCGACACCGAGCGGCTGAAGACCCTCCACGAGGTCTCGGGCCTCCGCCACGCCCTCGTCGTGCTCCGCCAGCTCGTCGTCCTCGCGGCCGCCGTCTTCGTGATCCTGCGCTGGCCCGACCGCTGGTACGCCTGGGTCCCGGCCACGATCACGATCGGCTTCGTCGTCTTCTCGTTCCTCCACCTGCTCCACGAGGTGGTCCACCGGGTCGTGTTCCGCGGCCACCGCAGCCGCTTCAACCGCGCGCTGGGCCTGACGTACGCGACGCTCGGCGGGTTGTCGGCCTCCCAGTTCGAGCGCTGGCACCTCGACCACCACGACATGCTCGGCACCGCCGACCGCGACCCGAAGCGCGCCCACCTCACCCCGAAGATCGTCCGCCGCTGGTACAAGGCGCTCTACCTCACGCCGGCGCTCTTCCCCATCTACTTCCGCGCCGCCGCGAAGGCCTCCGCGGGCTACGAACCCGCGCTCCGCGCCCGCATCCGCCGCGAACGCCTCGTCACGACCGTCTTCCACCTCGGGCTCGCGGCCACGCTCTGGGGCACGCTGGGCCCGGCGGCCGCCGCCAAGCTCCACCTGCTGCCGGTGTTCGCGGTGTTCCCGTTCGCGTTCACGGTGAACCGCCTCGGCCAGCACTACGACGTCGACCCGGACGACCCGGCGGCCTGGAGCACGCTCATGCGGCCCAGCCCGTTCTTCTGGGACCGCGTCTTCCTCTGGACGAACTACCACCTCGAGCACCACTACTTCCCGCGCGTGCCCATGTACCGCCTGCCGGCGCTGCGCAAGGAACTCGACCCGTTCCTCGCGGCGCGGGGCGTGCGCCCGCACACCTACGCCGGCCTCCTCTGGGGGTGGTTCGTGCGCAACCGGGCGCCGCACACCGACTGGCGCGTCCCGTCGGGGACCGCCCGCCCGTGAGCCCGGCCCGCGTCGAGGTCCTCTTCTTCGCGTCGGCGCGCGAGGCGGCCGGCACGCCGTCGGTGCGGCTCGAGGTCGCGGCGGGCACCACCGTCGACGCGCTCGCCGCGTCCCTGCGCGCCCGCTTCCCGAAACTCGCCGCCGTCGGCGCGGTACGCTTCGCCGTCGGCGAGCGGTTCGTCGACGGCTCGGCGACGGTCGCGGACGGCGACGTCGTCGCGTTCATCCCCCCGGTGAGCGGAGGCTAGCGGCTTGTTCGCGCTCACCGACGCCCCCATCGACGACGCCGCGGTGCGCCGCGCGGTCGAGACCCCCGCGGCCGGCGCCGTCGTCGTGTTCCACGGCACGGTCCGCGACGCGACGAAGGGTCGCCGCGTGCGGTTCCTCGAGTACGAGGCCTACCCCGCCATGGCGGTGGCGCAGCTGCGCGGGATCGGCGCGGCGGTGACGGCGGCCCACGGGCTCACGGGCCTCGCGTGCGTCCACCGCGTCGGCCGCCTCGCGCTCGGCGAGACCGCCGTGGTCCTGGCGGTGAGCGCCCCCCACCGCGCCGCCGCCCTCGCGGCCGTCGACGACTTCATCGTGCGCCTGAAGCGCGACGTCCCGATCTGGAAGAAGGAGCACTTCGAGGACGGCGCGGTCTGGGTAGGCTCTCCCGACGACCCGCAGGGCGAACGCGCGCCCGCGGGCCCGCGCAGGGAGACGACCCGATGATCGGCGGCACGATCCTGGTGGCCTCGGACGCGACCGGCGAGACCGGCGAGAAGGTCGTCCGCGCGGCGCTCGTCCAGTTCTTCGGGCACGAGAAGGTCCGCGTGGAGGTCCTGCCCCACGTCCGCGACGAGGCCGCGGTGCGGTCCGTCGTGGCGGAGGCGAAGAAGCGGTCCGCGCTGCTCGTGTACACGCTGGTGGGGTCCACGCTCCGCGCGCGCCTGAAGCAGGTCGCGGAGGAGGCCGACGTGCGCGCCGTCGACCTCCTCGGCGGCCTGCTGCTCCAGATGGCCATGCACTTCGGCGAGGACCCGCTCTACAAGCCGGGGCTCGGCCACGAGCTCAACGCCGAGTACTTCAAGCGCATCGACGCCGTCGAGTTCGCCGTCAACAACGACGACGGCAAGGAGCCGCGGAACCTCCGCAAGGCCGACATCGTCCTCGTGGGCGTGAGCCGCACGAGCAAGACGCCCCTCTCGCAGTACATCGCGCACCGCGGCTACCGCGTCGCCAACGTCCCGCTCGTGCGCGAGATCCCGCTGCCCAAGGAGCTCGAGCTCGTGGACCCGCGCCGCGTCTTCGGGCTCATGGTCGACCCCGCGATGCTCATCGAGGTGCGCCGCACCCGCATGAAGCACATGGGGATGGAGCCGAGCAGCGAGTACGGCGACCCGCGCCGCGTCCGCGAGGAGCTCGAGTGGTGCCGCCGCCTGTTCGCGGGCCACCCGCAGTGGACGCTCCTCGAGATCTCGGGGAAGGCGATCGAGGAGACCGCGTCGTTGATCCTCGAGCGCTACCGCCAGCGGTTCTCGCACCCCGGGCCGCCGGCGCCCGCCCGGCCCGGGGCCGAGGCGGCCGCGCCGGTCGGGGCCCCCACGACGCCCGCGCCCGCGGCGAAGGCCCCCGCCGCGGCGGCGAAGGCGCCCGCCGCGAGGCCCCCCGCGAAGAAGCCCGCCAGGAAGGCGAAGGGCTGACCGCATGGCCGTCGTCACCGTCACGAACCTCACGAAGGCCTACGGCCGCCGCCCGCCGGCGCTCGTCGACGTGTCCCTCGAGTTCGGCGAGGGCGTCACCGGCCTCCTGGGCCCGAACGGCGCGGGCAAGAGCACGCTGCTGCAGTGCGTGCTCGGCCTGCTGCGCGACTTCTCGGGCCGCGCGACGGTCCTCGGGCTCGACGCGCGGCGCCAGCGCCTCGAGATCCGCCGGCGCGTCGGCTACATGCCCGAGGCCGACGCGCTGCTCCCGCGCCTGAGCGGCGTCGCGTCGTGCCGGTTCCTCGCCCAGCTCTCGGGCCTCAGCCGACGCGAGGCCCTGCGCCGCGCGCACGAGTGCCTCCACTACGTCGGGCTCACGGAGCACCTCTACAAGTCGGCCGAGGAGTACTCGACGGGCATGCGGCAGCGGCTCAAGCTCGCGCAGGCGATCGTCCACGACCCGGACGTGCTGTTCCTCGACGAGCCGGTGTCCGGCATGGACCCGCAGGGCCGCGAGGACTTCCTCGCGCTCGTCCGCGGGCTCGCGAAGGAGCACGGCAAACACGTCGTGTGGTCGAGCCACATGCTCCCCGACGTGCAACGCGTCGCCGACGGGATCCTCGTGCTGCAGGGCGGCCACGTCCGCGGGTCGTTCCGCCTCGAGGACCTGCAGGGCGCGACCGGCCGCTTCGACCTCGAGGCCGAGGGCGATCCCGCCCCGTTCCTCGTCGCCCTCGACCGCCACGGGGTCGAGGTGCTCGAGGACGGCGAGGCCCGCGGCGGCGCCGCCGACCCGGCGAGCTTCCGCTTCCAGCGCGTCGTCCGCCCGCCGAAGGGGTCGCCGCAGGCGATCTTCGCGGCCGCGCACGCGGCGGGGACCACCCTGCGCTCGGTGACGCCGGTCGTCGAGCGGCTCGAGGAGGTCTTCCACCGCCTCCTCGACGGCGGGAAGGCCCCGGCCCGGCCGGACGCCCCCGCCCCGCCCCCGCCCGCCGGCCCGGAAGGTGCCCGATGACCGTCCACGCGCGCGGCTACCGCCGGTTCACGGGCGAGGTGCGGCGGCACCCCTGGCCCGTCCTCCCCATCTTCCGCCACGCCTACCGCGACGCGACGCGCGGAGGCGGGTTCCTGACCATGCGGATCTTCGTCCTCCTGTTCGCGCTCGTCGCGGCCATCCAGGTGGTCTTCCAGACGGGCACGTTCACCGACGCGGGCCGCCGCCTCGGGACCAGCGGGGTCGGCGAGGCCGACCTGGCGCGGCTCGGGCTCAAGATGGTGCTGCTCGAGTTCCACCACGGCAACGCCCTGTTCGTGGTGCTGCTCGCGCTGTTCGTCGGCAGCGGGCTCGTCGCCGACGACCTGCGCACGCGGGCCCTCCCGCTCTACCTCGTCCGGCCGCTGGGCCCGGTGGACTACTTCCTCGGCAAGTGGCTCGTGGTGCCCGCGACGCTGCTGGTGCACGTGTTCGTGCCGGGCCTGTTCCTCGTCGTGCTCACCTCGCTGACCCGCCCGTCCGACGAGGCGTGGTCCTTCTTCCTCGCGCAGCGCGACATCCTCGGGATCCTGGCGGTCCACTGGGCCGTCGTCGCGTTCGGCTACGGGAGCCTCGTCGTCCTCGTCTCGACGCTCGCCAAGCGCCGGATCCCGGCCTTCGTCTTCGGGACGCTCGCGTTCATGGGCGGGTTCGTGATCTCGCTCGCGGCGTCGCGCGTCGGCGGCCCGCTGGGCGACACCGCGCGCGGCCTCTCGCTCGTCGGGGACGGCATCCGCGTGCTGACGGACGGGCTCGAGCTCCCCTTCGGCCGCCGCGGCCCGCGGTTCCTCGCGTCCGAGACGATGGCCTACGGCGTCCCGGCCGCGTTGTTCCTGCTGTGCGGCTTCGTCGTCGTGCGGCGCGCGCGCACGACGGAGGTGGTGTCGTGAGCGCCGCGCCGCAGGTGGACCTCCGCGCCGTCTCCGCGTGGTACGGCGACGTGCTCGCCGTCAACGAGGTGACCGCGACGTTCGGCCCCGGCGTGACGGGCCTCCTCGGGCCCAACGGCGCCGGCAAGAGCACGCTGCTGAAGGTCGTGACCGGGATGATCAAGCCGTCCATCGGCACGGCGACCGTGTGCGGCCAGCCGCCGTTCGACAACCCGCGCGTCATGCGCCGGCTGGGCCTGTGCCCCGAGCAGGACGCGGTCTACCCCGGCGCGACCGCGTTCGAGACGCTCACGTACCTCACGCGCCTGCACGGGTACGGGCCCGGCGACGCCGCCGCGCGCGCGCGCGACGCGCTCGTCCGCGTCGGGCTCGCGGACGCGATGGACCGCCCGGTCTCGGGCTACAGCAAGGGCATGCGCCAGCGCACCCGCATCGCGCAGGCCCTTGCCCACGAGCCCGACGTGATCGTGCTCGACGAGCCGCTCAACGGCCTCGACCCCGTCGCCCGCCGCGACATGACGGCGCTCGTGCGGACGCTCGGCGAGGAGGGGCGCTGCGTCCTCGTCTCGAGCCACGTGCTGCACGAGGTCGAGACCATGACCCGCCGCGTGCTGATGATGTCGTACGGCCGCGTCGTCGCCGACGGCACCATCGAGGAGATCCGCCGCGACCTCTCCGACCGCCCGCACGCGGTCCGCGTCGCGACGGAGGCGCCGCGCGCGGTCGCGGGGCGCACCGTCGCGCTCGACGGCGTCCGGCGCGTGGACGTCGCGTCCACGCACGTGGACGTCCTCACGACGAAGCCCGACGAGCTGTTCCGCACGCTCGCGGAGTGGGCCGCGGGCGGGGTCGTCCCGGTCGCGTCCTGGCGACCGCTCGACGAGAGCCTCGAGGCGGTCTTCCGCTACCTGACGGACGGGCGCGCATGACCTCCCCCACCCCCGCCTTCCTGCCGCCCTGCCCGTCGCCTCGCCGCGACGCCGGGGTCCGTCCCCTCGAGGGCTTCTCCGTGGTCTTCGCGTGGGGCCTGCGGCGCGGGTTCGCCGGCGGCCGCTTCCGCTGGGTCGCGGGCTGCGTCGTCGGCTTCGGCGCGCTCCTCGGCCTCCTCGTCTCGCAGAACACGTCGGCCATCGAGGCCCTGTTCGGCTTCCTCGACAACGGCGCGTTCGGGATCGCCGTCCCGCTCGTCGCGCTCGCGCTCGTCGGCCGGGGCTACGCCGAGGAGGTGTCCGACCAGACCCTCGTCTACCACCTCGTGCGCCCCGTCTCGCGCGCCACGGTCTACCTCGGCCGGTTCGCCGCCGGCGCGCTGCCGGGCGTCGTCGCGGCCGCCGCGATGGTGCTCGCGCTCCTCGCGACGTCGGGCGTCACGCTCGACGCGCTCACCTACGTCCAGGTCGCGGCCGTCGCGGCGATCGGCGCGCTCACGGTCGGGAGCGTCTACTACGCGCTCGCGGCCGTGCTCAAGCGCGGCCTGATCGGCGGCCTCGTCTACACGCTCGTCGTCGAGGGGCTCTTCCAGTTCCTCCCCGGCGCCACCCAGAACCTGTCGTTGATGCACCACGTGCGCAGCCTGCTGCACCGCCTGACGGACGCCGACTTCGCATCCCGCTCGCGCGAGATCGCCGAACGCCTGCGGTCGAACGCGCCGCCGCCCGGCGCCTCCCGCGGGTCGATGCTGCAGCGCGCCGTCGAGGTCTGGAGCGAGCCCTCGACGGTCTACGCGGTCTGCGCGACCGTCTGCGTCGCGTCCCTCGTCGTCGGGGTCCTCGCCGTCAAGCGCCGCGACTACGCCCTCAAGGACGCCTGACGCCGCCGACGCCCCGCCCGCGGCGGGCCGGGCCCGTCCTCGCGTGGTAGCGTCCCGTCTCCCCCGGAGTCGCACCATGCCGAAGATCGCCACCCTCGAGACCGCCAAGGGCACCATCCGCCTCACGCTCTTCGAGAAGGACGCCCCCAAGACCGTCGCCAACTTCGAGAAGCTCATCACCGAGGGCTTCTACGACGGCGTCACGTTCCACCGCGTCGTCCCGAACTTCGTGATCCAGGGCGGCGACCCGCTCTCGAAGACCCTCGCCCCGGGCAGCCCGCGCATCGGCACCGGCGGCCCCGGCTACACGATCAAGTGCGAGACGGCCGGGAACCCGAACAAGCACACGCCGGGCACCCTCTCCATGGCCCACGCGGGCAAGGACACGGGTGGCAGCCAGTTCTTCATCACCCACACGGCGACGCCCCACCTCGACGGCAAGCACACGGTCTTCGGCCGCGTGGTCGGCCCCGAGGACATGGCCGTCGTCAACGCGATCCGCGCCGGCGACAAGCTGATCAAGGCCACGGTTTCCGAGACGAAGTAGGGTCCGAGACGCCGTCGGGTCCGAGACGCGTCCCGTTCCCGGGACCGCGAGGCCCGGTCGCCGCCGCGTGCGGCCCGGGCCTCGCGTCGTCTTCCGCCGGGCCTCGCGCGCGGGGCCGTGCGGCGGTCCTGCCGCGGAACGGGCCTCGCGTGCGGCGGAGCGGGCCGCGCGTACCGCGGAGCGGGCCTCGCGTACCGCGGAGCGGGCCTCGCGTACCGCGGAGCGGGCCTCGCGTACCGCGGAGCGGGCCGCGCGTACCGCGGAGCGGGCCGCGCGTCCCGACACGCGGGATGCGCGCGCGGACCCGAACGGGTCAGCGGAACCAGCGGCCCACGTCGAGCGCCTCGAGGAGCGCCGACGAACCGGTCGCGAGCGCGAGTGCGGTCGCCGTGAGGAGCACCGCGGCGCCGAACGCGATCCACGTGCCCCACGCCGGACCGGCGGACGACGCAGCCGCCGACGGGGGCGTCGTCTCGGGCGTCGGGGGCGGGGTGTCGGCGGGCATGGGGCGCTGGTCCCGGGGGGGAACGCCGCGGGAAGCGTGCGCTTCCCGGGGCGGGTCCGTCGATGATACTGTCCGCCTCTCGGACGAAGGGACGCCGGTGCGTCCCGTCCCCCATGCCGGCCCCTTCGCGCCCCCACCTCCTCCTCCCCTCGCCCCAGGGGCTCCTCCACTACGACGTGGTCGAGGAGACGGTCTTCCTCGGACCGGCGACCCGGGGGGGGCTGCACGCGGCGCCGACCCCGTTCCCCGAGGCGAAGGTCGTCATCCGGGTCGAGGTCGGGCAGTTCCAGGTGAACGCGCTCCCGGGCGAGCCTCCGCCGGAGGTGAACGGCGTCCCCGACGACGGCGCGGTCCTGCGGGACGGGAGCCGGATCAAGATCGGGGAGTTCGTCGCGCTGTTCCGCCTGCCCGGCGGGTCCGTGACGGTCCCGCCGCCGGTCGCGCGCGCGGCGACGCCGGGCCCGGCGGCGGAGCGGCCGCGGCGGGCGCAGGCCAGCGTCCCCGAGGGCGCCCGGCAGGCGGGCCGCGCGCTGCTGCTCACGGCGCTGCTCGTGTTCGGGTTCGCGGCGTACGAGACCGTGCGGTACCTGCAGACGCCGGGCGCGCGGGCCGTGCCGCCCGTCACCGAGGCGATGCGGCGGGCGCCGGAGCCGGTGGTGCCGCGCGGCGAGGCCGCCGCGTCGAAGGCGTTCGCGGACGCCGAGGCGTACGAGCTCGCGACGCCGAAGGACGTCGAGGGGATCGTCGCGCGCTACGCCGCGCTCGCCCGCAACCAGGCCGGGACCGCGGCGGCCGAGCGCGCCGCCGCGCGCGTCGCGGAGCTGTGGCCGCGCTACGCCGCGGCGACGTGGCCGACCGCGCGGGAGCAGGCGCAGGCGGCCGCGAACCAGGGCAAGTACCGCCGCGCGCTCGCGGCCCTCGACGAGTTCGACGCGAAGTTCGCCGGCACGCCGCCCGCGACGGAGGCGTTCGCGCTGCGCGGCGAGTTCCGCACGGCCGCGCGGGCCGCGCTCGACGGGCTGCGCCAGCGCGCGGCGCCGCTGTTCTCGACGGACCCGACGCGCGCGTACAAGCTGCTGTACGGCGCCGGGCTCGAGCTGCCCCCGGACCTCGAGGCCGAGCTCGGCGCGCTGATGGCGCACGCGCGCTCGCGCTGGGACGAGGTCCCGGGCAAGACCCCGCCGGAGCGCGCGACGCCGAACGCGCCGCCCGCCCGCGAGCCGCCGCCGGCGAAGCCGCCGACGCCGCCCGCGCCGCCGAAGGAGCCCGGGCGCGCGCCCCCGACGCCCCCCGCCCTCCCGCCGGGCGCGGAGAGCGAGGCCCTCGCGAAGTCCACGTGGATGGCCGCCCACGAGGCCCTGGCCGCGAAGCGCTGGGCCGAGGCCCGCGCGGCCTACGACTCGCTCCTCGGCTCCCTCCGCGGCACCGCGCTCGTGAAGGCGAACGAGGAGAAGCTGCGGGCCGGCCGCCGCGCGGCCGACGTCGGGGTGCGGGGCCCGGTCGCGTTCTGCTCGGAGGACGCGACGTGGAAGGACGGCCGGCTGACGGCGGAGTGGCAGTTCGACGGCGACCGCTCGATGCGGGAGGACTTCGACCTGGTGGAGCCCTTCGGCGCGGTCGAGCCCGTGTCGGGCGAGGTCCGCGAGGGGATGGTCGTGCTCGGCGGGTCGGCGGCCCTGCTCTGCAAGGTCGTGTTCGACCCGAACGACGTGGCGTGGGAGATGGACTGCTTCTCCGACGAGCCGCGCGACTTCGGCCTCCTCGGGATGCAGGAGGGGCGCGCGTACCGCGCGTGCGCGATGCACGTCGGCAACTCGCGGTTCCGCCTCAAGAAGGGCAGCGCGGCGAAGGTGCTCGCCGGCCACGTGCTGTGGCTGTTCGGGGACGGCGTCTGGAAGGACACCGACCCGGGCGAGCGCGGGTTCGTGCGCCTGGCCGTCCGCGACGGCAACACGCTGAAGGCCGGCGAGTCGTTCCGCGTGGTCGCGGAGCTGCGGGCCGGGCAGATGACCGGCGAGATCCACGCCAAGAGCGACCCCGTCGACCTGAAGGGCCCGATGAAGGGCGACGACGGCGTCGGCATCGGCCCGCTGCGCGTCGGCCCGTTCGCCTACGGCGGCCGCGTCGGCGTGCAGCGGTTCAAGGTGACGGGCCGGGTGGACGCCGCCTGGCTCGAGCGCACGCTCGAGACGCTCGCGAAGGCCGACCCCGGCCCCGAGTGAGCCGTCGCGGAGCGGGCATGGGCGCACGCCCGAGAAGGGGTCCCCTGTTTCGGGGCAGGCCCGTAGACTCGGCGCATGCTCACGATCGGCCGCCACCTCTCGCTCGCGGACGCCATCGCGGGGGCCCGCGCGCCGACCCGCCTGCGCTGGGACCCCGCGGCCCGCCGCCGCGCGGAGGCCTCGGCCGCGCGCGTCCGCCGGGCCGTCGCGTCGGGCGAGCGCGTGTACGGGATCACGACGGGCTTCGGCAGCAACGCCGTCCACGGCATCGACGCCGCCGACGCCGAGGCGCTCCAGGAGAACCTCCTCGTCTCCCACGCGTTCGGCGCGGGCGACCCGTTCCCCGACGAGGTCGTCCGCCTCGCGCTGCTCCTGAGGACCCACGCCCTCGCCCGCGGCGTCTCCGGCCTGCGCCCCTCGACGGTCCGCGCGCTCGCCGCGCTGTACGAGGCGGACATCCTCGCGGTGGTCCCGTGCCAGGGCAGCGTGGGCGCCAGCGGCGACCTCGCGCCGCTCTCGTACCTCGCCCTGCCGCTCCTCGGGCTCGGGCGCGTGCGGGTGCGCGGGCGCGAGACGGACGCCGCGACGGCGCTGCGCCGCGCGGGCCTCGCGCCGATCCGGCTCGCGCACAAGGAGGGCCTCGCCCTCGTCAACGGCACGCAGATCACGCTCGCGTGCGCGCTCCTCGCCCTCGAGCGCGCGCGGACCGCGCTCCTGACCGCCGACGTCGCCGCCGCGCTCACGACCGAGGCCCTCGCGGGACGCAAGGCCGCGCTCGACGCGCGGATCCACGCGGCCCGCGGGCACCCCGGCCAGAGGGCCAGCGCGGCCCGCATCCGCGCCGTCGTGGCCGGCAGCCGCCTCGTGGACGCCCCCATCGCGTCGATCCCCGGCAAGCGCATCGCGCCCCAGGACGCGTACGGGATCCGCTGCGCCCCCCAGGTGCACGGCGCCGCCGCGGACGGCCTCGACTACGCCGAGACGGTCCTCGCCCGCGAGGTCGACGCCGCGACCGACAACCCGCTGGTCTTCGGCGACGACGTGCTGTCCGGCGGCAACTTCCACGCGGAGCCGGTTGCCCTCGCCGCGGACCACCTGAAGCTGTGCGTGCACGAGCTCGGCAGCATCAGCGAACGGCGCACCGCGACCCTCGTCGACGCCCACCTGAACGAGGGCCTGCCCCCCTACCTCGCGCCGACGCCCGCGCTGCACTCCGGCTACATGCTGCCGCAGTACGTGGCCGCGGCGCTCGTGAGCGAGAACAAGGTGCTGACGCACCCGGCGAGCGCCGACTCGATCCCCACGGGGGCCAACATCGAGGACCACGTGAGCATGGGCACGATCGCGGCGCGCAACGCGATGCGCGTGGCCGACCACGTCGCGTCCGTCCTCGCGATCGAGCTGATGGCGGCCGCGCAGGCGATCGAGCTGCGCGCGCGCCGGCCCGGCCGCCGCTCCGCGGCCGTGGTCGCCCTGCTCCGGCGCGCGGTCCCGTTCCGGGCCGTGGACGCGCCGTGGGGCGACGCGCTCGCGCGCGTGCGCGCGCTCGTGACGTCGGGGAAGGTGGCCGAGGCCGCGGGCCTGCGGCGCAAGGGAGGCGTGTGATGAGCGCGAGGATCGAACCCCGGACCCTCAAGGGCTTCCGCGACACCATGCCGGCGGAGGCCGCCGCGCGGAACACGATGTTCCGCGCCATCGAGGCCGTCTTCGAGTCGTTCGGCTACGGGCCCATCGACACGCCCGCCCTCGAGTACGAGGAGGTGCTGCGGGGCAAGGGCGGCGACGAGAGCGACAAGCAGATGTTCGCCTTCGACGACCAGGGCGGCCGCCGCGTGGCGCTCCGCTTCGACCTCACGGTGCCGCTCGCGCGGTTCGTGGCCGAGCACCAGAACGAGCTCGCGTTCCCGTTCCGGCGGTACCACATCGGCCCGGTGTGGCGCGGCGAGCGCCCGCAGAAGGGCCGGTACCGCGAGTTCGTGCAGTGCGACGCCGACCTGATCGGCGCCGTGGGCCCGGCGGCCGACGCGGAGATCCTGACGATGTACGCCCGCGTGTTCGGCGCGCTGGGCGTCGAGGGCTTCGTCATCCGCGTGAACGACCGCCGCATCCTCAACGGCCTGCTCGAGGCCAACGGCGTGCTCGAGAAGGCCGCCCCCGTGCTCCGCGCCCTCGACAAGTGGGACAAGGTCGGCCGCGAGGGCGTCGCGCAGGAGCTGCGCGACGCGGGCCTGCCGGCCCCGGCGGTCGAGGGCGTGCTCGCGTTCCCCGGCTGCGCGGGCGCCGACGACGCGGCCACGCTCGCGGCCCTCGAGCGCATCGTGGGCGCCACCGCGCGCGGCCGCGAGGGCGTCGAGGGGCTGCGGGCCACGATGCGGCTCGTCGCGGCGGCCGGCGTCCCCGCGGCGCAGGTCCGCGTCGACCCCACCATCGCCCGCGGGCTCGACTACTACACCGGCGTGGTCTTCGAGGCCGCGCTCCCGTCCGCCACGGGGTTCGGCAGCATGGGCGGCGGCGGCCGGTACGACGACCTCGCGAGCCTCTACACGAACACGAAGCTCCCGGGCGTGGGCTGCAGCGTCGGCCTCACCCGGCTGCTCGTCGCGCTCGAGGAGCAGGGCAAGCTCGCGAGCGCCGCGGCGGCGCGGTCCGTCCTCGTCACGCACCCCGAGAGCGGCGACCCGACGGCCGCCATCGCGCTCGCGGCGGCCGTCCGCCGCGAGGGGTTCCTCGTCGAGACGTTCCCCGAGCCGAAGAAGCACGGCGCGCAGATGAAGTTCGCCGACAAGAAGGGCCTGCGCTTCGTCCTGACCATCGACGCGTCCGGCGGCGTGCACGGCAAGGACCTCCGCGGCGGGGAGGCCTTCGACGTGCGCGACGCCGCCGACGCCGCCGACGAGATGCGCCGCCGGGCCTGACCGCGTGCCCCCGCCGCCCGACGACGCCGCCAAGACCCCCCGTGGCGAGGAGACCCGCGCGCGGATCCTCGCCGCGGCCCTCGCGCTCTTCCGCGCCCAGGGGTACGAGGCGACGACCATGCGGGCGGTCGCCGAGGCGGCGGGCGTCTCGCTCGGCAACGCCTACTACTACTTCGCGTCGAAGGAGCACCTGCTCCACGGCTTCTACGCGCAGTCCCACGCCGACCACCTGGCGGCCGCCCGCCCGGTCCTCGCGCGCGAGCGGGACTTCCACGCGCGGCTGCGCGGCGTCCTCCTCGCCAAGCTGGACACGAGCGAGCCCTACCACCGGTTCGCCCAGCTGCTGTTCGGCGCCGCCGCCGACCCCGAGAGCCCCCTCAACCCCTTCCACGCGATGTCCGCCGACGTCCGCCGGGAGGCCGTGGCGTTGATGGCCGACGTGCTCGCGGGCGCCAAGGCCAAGGTCCCCGCCGACCTCGCCGCCCGCCTCCCCGAGCTCCTGTGGATCTACGAGATGGGGATCATCCTCTTCTGGGTCCACGACGCGTCGCCCGGCCGCGCGCGCTCCCGCGTCCTCGTGGACCGCACCACCGAGCTCGTGGCGCGCCTCGTCAAGCTCGCGAGCAACCCGCTCCTCGCGCCGCTGCGCAAGGCGATCGTGCGCACGCTCGACGACGTCGCGCGCGACCCGTCCGCGGCGGCGGCCTCGGTCGCCGCCGCCGGCGACGACCGCGACGACGGCGGAGACGACGACTGACGTGCGCCCCGCGGCGCGGGACCGCGAGGCCCGCCGGCCCGCGCGACGCCGCTTCACGGCGGCCACCGGGCCTCGCGTACCCCCGCACCCGACCGCGGCCCCGCGGCGAACGGCCGGCGCGCGACGGCGGTCAGCGCGCCGGCGAGCGCCGGCGCATGAGGCGCGCGGCGACGCCCTGGATGAGCCACCGCGGCGAGAGCCTCGTCGTGAAGACGAGCAGCTTGTTCTGCCAGCCGGTGACGACGCGGCACCGGTTGCGCGCGAGCGCCGCGAGCCCGGCGCGGGCCACGCGGTCCGACGACATCTTCCAGCGCAGGAAGCGGTTCGTGCCCTTGTAGCCCGCCGCCTCGAAGAACTCGGTGTCGGTGATGCCCGGGCACAACGCCGTGACGGCGACGCCGCGGTCGCGGACCTCCTCGCGGAACGACTCGCTCCAGTGGAGCAGGAACGCCTTCGTGCCGGAGTACCCCGCCTGGTACGGCGCCGGGCCGATCCCGGCCACCGACGCGACGTTGAGGATCCACCCGCGGCGCGCCTCGAGCATCGCGGGCAGCAGCGTCCGCGTGAGGACCACCGGCGCGACGACGTTGACGTCGATCATCGCCAGCGTGCGGTCGAGCGGCGCCCGCTCGGTCAGGCCGGGCACGGCGAACCCCGCGTTGTTGACGAGCACGTCGACGCCGCCGAGCGCCGCCGTGGCGGCGGCGGCGACGCGGGCGGCGCCGTCGCGCGAGGAGAGGTCGTCGACGACGACGTGGACGGCGGGCGCGCCGCGCGTCCGGAGCTCCGCCGCGAGGGCCTCGAGGCGGTCCGCGCGCCGCGCGGTCACGACGAGCGCGCACCCGGCGTCGGCGAGCCGGCGCGCGACGTCGGCCCCGATGCCCGAGGACGCGCCCGTGACGAGCGCGCGCGCACCGGCGTACGGAGGGCGGGAGGCCATGGGGGCAGCGTACCGCGGCGCCGTCGGTCCGGTGCGCTTGCTCCGTCCGCGCGGCGGTCCGCGGTACGGTGCGGGCATGACGAGCCCCGCCGAGCCCCCCACCCGCCGGGCCACCCACCCCGAGCTGCAGTTCCTCCAGGGCCCGCAGTCGCGCCTCTTCGAGCTGCGGCGCGCGATCCGCATCTTCTTCGAGTTCATCCGCGGGTTCCGGGCCCTGCACTTCGTGGGGCCGTGCGTGACCGTGTTCGGGTCCGCGCGGTTCGGCGAGGCGCACCCCTGGTACGCGCGGACGCGCGAGGTCGGCCGACGCCTCGCCGAGGCCGGGTTCACGGTCATGACCGGCGCGGGCCCGGGGCTGATGGAGGCGGCGAACCGCGGCGCGAAGGACGCCGGCGGCACCAGCGTCGGCTGCAACATCGTGCTCCCGAAGGAGCAGGCGACGAACCCGTACCTCGACGTGGCCGTGCCCTTCAAGCACTTCTACGTGCGCAAGGTGATGCTGGTGAAGTACGCGTACGGGTTCGTCGCGATGCCCGGCGGCTTCGGCACGCTCGACGAGCTGATGGAGATCCTGACGCTCATCCAGACCGGGAAGCTGCCCGGCTTCCCCATCGCGCTCATGGGCCGCGACCACTGGCGGCCGCTCCTCGACCTCCTGCGCAACTTCGTCGCCAGCGGCGCGGTGGACGCCCGCGACCTCGACCTCGTGCTCGTGACGGACGACCCCGCCGAGGCCGTCGACCACGTCGTCCGCGTGGCGTCGAAGCGGTTCGGCGTGCGCGAGGTGAAGCGCTGGAAGCGCCGCTGGATCCTCGGCGAGTAGCCCGTCAGCGGAGCAGGTCCTCCCAGCGCGCCGGGAACCGCTGCTCGAGCATGGCGACGGCGTACGCGCGGCAGAGCCGGCGCGTCGCCGCCAGCGCCTCGCCGGAGACGTCCACCGCGACCTCGACGGGCACGCCCCGGGCGGCCCACGCCGGGTCGAGCAGCAGCAGCGACGCGGAGGCGACGTCGCGCTCGACGATCCGCTCGGTCGCGAGCGCGTACAGCCGCAGCTGCGTCGCGTAGCGGTCGAGGAGGGCGGCGGCGTCCGGGAGCGCCGCGCCCGGCGCGTTCGTCTTGTGGTCGTAGAGCCGCGGGCGACCGTCGTCGCCGTCGAGCCAGAGGTCGACGGTCCCCTTCACGAGGAGCGCGGAGAACCCGGCCACGGGCTCGCCGTCGGGGAAGCGGACGCGCGCGTGGAACGCCGCCTCGCGGCGCACGCCGCGGCCCGCCGCGACCGCCGCGCGGGTCGCGCGGCCGGCGTCGCTCGCGAGGAACCGCTCGACCATCGCCCGCGCCAGTGCGGCGGCGGCCGGCGTCGCGTCCGGCAGCTCCTCGGCGAGCGCCCCCGCGACCAGCCCGTCGAGGTCGCCGTCGGGCGCGAACCGCTCGATCGCGAGGTGGACGGCCCGGCCGAGCGCGGCGCGGTCGACGCCCGCGACGACGTCGTGCCCCTCGTCGTGGCGGGCGCGCCGCGCGGCGCGCCGGGCCTCCGGGTCGGGCGCGGCCTCGCGTCCGGCCGCCGGGTCGTCGCGCTCCGCGGCGACCGCGCGGTCCTCCTCGCGGTCGTCGGCGCCGACGAGGTGCTCGCGGTAGTACGCCGCGGGCGACCCCGCGAACGCGACGAGCTCCGAGATCGACGCCACGAACGGCGTGCGCCCGAGGCCCGGCGGCGAGGCCGCCACCCGCGCCCAGTCCCCCGTCGCGGCGGCGAGCTCCTCGGGCGTCGGCGCGAGCGCGGGGTCGCCGAGGACCGCCGCGGGGCCCCGCTGCGCGAAGAACGGGCCCGTCGCGCCGGCGGGCGCGGGGAGCGGGCGCTCGACGGTGACGCGGACCGGCACGCCGCCCGCCGCGAGGACGCGCGTGCCCGGCTCGAACTTCGCGCCGACGAGGTCCCACAGCGCCGCCGCGTCGCCCGCGAGGCGCATGGGCCGCCCCGTCTTCGTGGCCCCGCGGACCGCGGCGGAGACGACGAGCCGCTCCTCGGCGCGCGTCCAGGCGACGTAGCGCAGCCGGAGCGACTCGGCGTCGTCGGCCGCCTTCTCGGCCGCGCCGAGCCGCGCGTGCGCGCCCGTCGCCGCCACGGTGCCCTCGAGCGGGTCGAGGACGCGCCAGCCGACGCGACCGTGCGCGTCGAGGAGCACGTCGTCCACCTGCCGCGCGGGCCCGCGGCCCGCGTCGGCCGCGAAGACCACCGGCCACTCGAGGCCCTTGGCGGCGTGCACGGTGAGGATCGCGACCGCGTCGCCCTCGAGGCCGCTCTCGGCCTCGGCCTCGCGGACCTCGCGGTCGCGCAGGTCGGAGAGGAGCCGCAGGAGGTCGTAGAGCCCGTGGCGCCCCTCGTCGTCGAGCCGGCGCGCGAGCGCGACCGCCTTCGCGAGGTTGCGGGCCCGCCGCGGGCCGCCGGGCTGCAGGAGCGCCGTCGTCGCGAGGTCGAAGCCCTCGACCGCGGTGCGCGCCACGGTCTCGAGGGAGCCCGACGCGGCGACGCGCCGGAGGCGGGCGAGCCGCTCGAAGGCGTCCGCGAGCGCGGGCCGCGCCGCGGCCTCCGCCGCCGGGTCGGCCCCGCGCGCGAACAGCGCGAGGAGGTCCGCGTCGCCGGCGCCGACGGCGGGCGAGGCGAGGAACGCGGCGAGCGCGTAGCGGTCGAGCGGGTCGTGCACGGCGCGCAGGAGGTGGAGGAGGTCCTCGATCTCGGCCGCGCGGTAGAAGCCCGCGCCCTTGCCGACGTGGAACGGCACGCCGGCCTCGAGGAGCGCGCGCTCGAAGGCCTTGAGGTGCGTGCGCGAGCGGAGGAGGATCGCCACGTCGCCCCACCGCACGGCGCGCGGGGCCGCGGCGTCGCCGCCGCGCGGCACCTTCGCGAGCGGCGCGCGCCCGTCCACCAGCGCGCGGATGCGGGCCGCCACCGCGCGCGCCTCGGCGACGTCGGGCGACACGCCGGCGTCGCCGGCGTCCACGACGAGCAGCTCGGGCGGCGTCGGCGGCACGGACGCGAGGAACGTCGCGCCCGCGTCGAGGGGGTCGTACCCGATGCGGCCCGCCTCGGCCGGGCCGAACCACGTCGAGAACGCCGCGTTGTGGAACGCGACCAGCTCGGCCCGCGCGCGGAACGAGGTCGCGAGCCGCTCGCGGCCCGCCGCCCCGACGCCCTCCCATGCCTCGGTCATCACCGCCACGTCGGCCCGCCGGAAGCGGTAGATCGACTGCTTCGGGTCGCCGACGGAGAACTGGTCGGCCCGGCGCCCCGCGGGGGACGCGCGCAGGCGCGCGAGGATGCGCGCCTGGACCGGGTTCACGTCCTGGTACTCGTCCACCAGGAGGGCCGCGGGCGCGCCCGGCAGCGGGAGGCCGCGCGACGCCAGCCGCGCGAGGAGGCGCTCCGTCCGCACCTCGAGGTCGGCGAAGTCGAGCACGCTCCGCTCGTGCTTCGCGCGCTCGTACGCGGCGTCGAGCGCGCCGACGAGCTCGCGGACGGGCCCGTCGAGCTCCGCCGCCGCCCACGCGTCGAGGAGGGCCCCCGCGGCGTCGTAGGCCGCGAAGACGGCGTCGCGCTCGTCCTTCGCGACCTTCGGCGGGAGCGGCAGCACGGCGTTCTTCGCCCGCGCGCCCCGCGCGGCCTCCTGCGCGCGGCGCACGGCCTCGAAGCCCCCGCGCCGGAGCTCGGCGGGCGACGCGAGCCGGGCCCGCGCCCCCGCGAACGCCGCAGCGTGCGCGGCGCCGAGCCCCGCCGCGGCGACGGCGTCGTCGAGCCGCGCGAGGGCGGCCTCGACGTCGGCGAGGACGTCCGCGACCGTGCGCGCCGCGGGCGCCACCGTCACCGCGGCCGGGTCCATGCCGAGCCCGCGCAGCCGCGCGTGGAGCCCGAGCAGCAGGGCGGCGGCCCCCTCCCCGCCCGCGCGCCGGAGGGTCCGCAGGGCCGGCGCGTCGGCGCGCCGCAGCCGGCGCTCGACGCGCGTCCACGCGTCCTCGAGCAGGAGGCGCGCCTCCGTCTCGTCGAGGAGGGCGAACGCGGGGTCCACGCCGGCCGCGACGGCGTGCTCGCGGAGGAGGCGGGCCCCGAACGCGTGGATCGTGGTCACGGGCGCGAACTCGACGTCGTCGGCCTTCGCGCGGAGCGCCGGGTCGGCGCGGAACGCCGCCACGATCCGCGCGCGCATCTCGCCCGCGGCCTGGTCGGTGAACGTGAGCGCGGCGACGCGCCGCGGGTCGAGGCCGTGGCGGGCGACGAGCTCGACGAACCGCTGCGTGAGCACGGTCGTCTTGCCGCAGCCGGCGCCGGCGAGCACGCACGCGTCGCCGCGCGGACGCTCGACCGCGCGGCGCTGCGCGGGGGTGAGCGGCGCGGTCACGGGGCGGCCTCCCCGTCGTCGTCCGCGTCGGACGCGGCGAACCGGTCCACGTCGGGACGGCACACGCCGCGGGCCGGGCAGGCCGCGCACACCGCGCCGTCCGCCGGGTTCTTGTCGATGCGGCCCTCCCGCACGGCGGCCACGACGGCGCTCGCGCGCGCGCGGGCGCCCTCGAGCAGCGCGCGGAACGCGGCGGCGTCGAGGACCTCCGCGGCGAGGCCCTCCTCGCGCGCGGCGAGCGCGTCGGCGACGGCCGCGGTGCCCACGGCCGCGCGCCCGCGCCGCCGCCCGGCGACGAGCTCGAGGCCCTCGACGCGGACGCCGCGCGTCGCCTCGAGGGCGAGCGCGTAGAGCGGCAGCTGCAGGGCCTCGCCGTCGGCGAGCGCGCGCTGGGCCGCGCGGTCGGCGCCGCCCGCGCCGCGCTTGTAGTCCACGACGATGGCGCGCCGCCGCGCGGGGGGGTCGGTGTCCACGCGGGCGGCGCGGCCCGTGAGCGCGAACCGCCCCGCGCCCTCGCCGAGCAGCACCTCGCGCCCCGCCCCGCCGAACGCCACCTCGAGGTCGGCCGGCGCGGGGACGAACCCGCCCTCGGCGACCTTCGCCTCCCGCAGCCGGAACAGCGTCACGACGCGCGTCAGCTCGTCGAGCGCGAACGCGCGGTCCGCGGGGTCCGGCCACCGCCCCGCCTCGGCGTCGACGACCTCGCGCGCGACGGCGTCGGGCCGCTCGCCCGGGTGGAGCACCGCGCGGTGCAGCGCGGCGTGCAGCAGCTCGCCGAGCGCGCGGGCGCCGAACGCGGCGCCGCCGAACGGCGCCTCCTCCGCGTCGAGGCGGAGGACCTTCGCGAGGAAGAAGCGGTGCAGGCACGTCGCCCCGACCTCGAGCGACGTCGGCGAGACCCGCGCGACGGCGGGCGTCGCGGGCGCGACGATCGCGTCCCCCACCGGGTCGGCCTCCGGCCGCAGGAACCGCGCGCCGCGCGCGAGCAGCGACGCCACGCGCGGCCCGCCGGTCCGCGCCAGGGCCACCGCGCGCCGCCGGTCGAGGTCGCCCGCGGGCGACGCGAGCGCGCCGAGGTGCGCCGCGAGGAACCGCTCGAGGTCGCCCCGCACCACGGCCGCGTCGGGGGGCGGCGCGTCGCGGCGGAGGTCCGGCGGCGCGACGAGCAGCGCGTCCGGGTCGCCCTCGGGCCGCCCGAGGGCCTCGGCCACGGCGGCGACGAAGGGCGACGGCGCGGCGGCCCGGCCGTCCTCGTCGGCCTCGGGCCGCGTCAGGTACAGCCGGCGGCGCGCGCGCGTCAGCGCGACGAGGAAGAAGCGCCGCTCGTCGGCCTCCGCCTCGCGCGCGGTGCGCCACGGGAGGGCGTCGGGGTCGCCGTCGGCGAGGCGCTCGCGGTCCTCGTCGCGCAGGAGCACGTCCTCGCGCGGCCGGAGCGGGAACGCCTTGTCCACGAGGCCCGCGACGAACACCACCGGCAGCTCCCAGTGCCGCGCCTCCTCCACGTCGAGGAGGTGCACCGTGTCGAGGCGGCGGTCCGGCGGCTCCGCGGACGCGTCGTCCGCCGCCGCGAGCAGGTCCTCCACGGCCGCGCGGACGGTCGGGCTCCCCGCCGACGCGAGGCCCGGCGCGACGCGGGCCCCCTCGCGCGCGAGCGCGAGCAGCCGCGTCCGCGCGGTGCGCGCGCGGACGATCCGCGCGTCGTCCTCGGGGTCGAGCGGCCGGCCCGCGTCGTCGAGCGCGCCGCCGGCGGGCAGCGGCAGCCACGCGGCGAGCGCCTCCGCGAGCAGCGCCGCGACGGCGGCGGGTGGCGAGGGCGGCTCGGCGGCGTCGAGCGCCCGCGCCCGACGGACGAGCGCGTCGAGCGCGACCGCGACGGCCGCGGGGCCCTCGCCCGCTCCGACGACCTCGTCGCGCCACGCGCTCCACGAGGCCGGGGCGACGTCGGAGCGCCAGCGGTGGTCGAGCGCGTCGACGAGCGCGACGGGGAACGGCGCGCCGGACGCGAGGGCCCGCCACCGCAGGTGGTCGAGCAGCAGGAACGGGTCGAAGTCGGCCTCGTCGTCCTCGCCGTCGTCGCCCGCGAGGAGCGCGAGGGGGCCGCGCACGGCCCGCACGACGGCCTCGGACGACAGGCGGGCCCCGCCCGTCGCGAGCCGCGCCGGCACCCCCAGGGCCTCGAGCGCGCGCCGCATCGCGGGGCCGACGCCGTCGAGCCGCCGCACGACCACGCCGACCTCGCGGAACGACCCGATCTCGCCGGCGCGGCGAAGGCGCAGGATCTCGCGCCCGATGCGGTCGATCTCGTCGGCGGGGTCGGCGCCCACGATCGAGCGGAGCGCGTCGTCGGCCGGCACCCGCGGGCGCGCGGGGTCCGGCGGCGCGAACACCGCCGCCGCGAGCCGGGCGAGCGACGGCGCCGTCGCGCGCGCGAACGCCGGCAGCACGACCTCGGCGAACCCCCACCGGTCGCGCATCGTCGCGCGCAGCCGGGCCGACCGCGGGAACAGCCACGGCCGCGCCGCGTCGTCCGCCGGGAGCGTCATCACCACGCGGCCGCCCGCCGCGGTCACCGCGTCCGTCGCGGCGCGCAGCATCGCGGCCTCGACGCCGGACAGGTCCTCGAAGCCGTCCACGACGACGAGCGCCACGCCCGACAGGCCGCCGGCGCCGGACGCCCGCGCGCGCTCGACCACGGCGCGGAGCAGGTCCTCGTGGTCCGCGAGGCCCGCGGCCCGGAGCCGCGCGTCGTACGCCGCCCACACGTCGAGGAACCCCGCGAGCGTCTCGCGCGAGGTCGGGCTCTCGAGCCGGTCGAGCCGGCCGCGCAGGCGGGCCCGGAGCGCCTCGGGCTCGTCCCCCGACTGCTTGAGCTCCTTCACGAGCCGCAGGAAGCGCGCGCGCAGCCCCGGCCGGTCCGCCACCTCCGCGAACACCGGCGCGGCGGCGGCCCGGAACGCCTCCTCGGCGAGGAGGTCGCGCTCGCGGCGCGACGGCAGGTCGCGCACGCGGAAGTCGGGGACCAACCGCTCGCCGAGCGACGTGAACGTGGCGTAGGACAGGTCGAGGATGCCGCGCGCGGGCCGGCGCTCCTCGCGCCGGGAGACCGCGAGGCGCTTGTGGTGCTCGACCTCGCCGTACGTCGGCAGCACGAGCAGGCAGCGGTCGGGGCCGAACCGCTCGACGCCGTCGTCGAAGGCCGCGAGCGCGTGGCGCGACTTCCCCGCGCCGGGCGGCCCGACGAGGAGGACGCGCGGGCCCCGGTCGGCGACGCTCGACCCGGCGAGCGGGACGCGAGGCCCGGCCGCGAGCGGCGGGTCGGGACGGTCGGCGGCGGGCTCGGGACGGGCGCGGGGCACGGGCGGGTTCCGGGGCGGACGGCGGTTCGGCGCGGACGCGCGCCGGCGGGTCCACGGTCGGACGGGTGCGCCGCCCGGCACGGCCCGGAGGGCCGACGTCCCCGCGTCGGAGCACCGTACCGGACCGGACCGACGGTCCGGGAGGGCCCGGATCGGTTGGGAATCCGGGGGCCGGTCCGGTACGCTTCCCGTCCTCGGGGGGCGGCCGGGCACGTCGGCCGCGCCCCGGGGCCGCCCCGTCCCCCACGGGGCCCGACGCCCGCCGAGGCCGCCGTAGGAGCGCCTCCCCGGGGTCGGCGTCCCGCCGTCGTCCGACGTCCCGACGAGATCGAGGAGCCGAGGTTGCGCGTCCCCTTCGACCCCCGCGTCCAGCTCACGGGCACCGGTTCGTGCGTCGGCGAGACGGTCGTCACGAACGACGACCTCGAGCCGATGATCCACGGCTACGACACGGCCCGCTCGGGCCCGTTCGGCGCGTGGGTGGACCAGGTCACGCAGATCCACGAGCGCCCGTTCTGCCACCCGACGACCCGCACCGTCGACATGGCGCTGACCGCGTCGAAGCGGGCCCTCGAGATGGCGGGCGTCGCGCCCGCCGACCTCGGGATGATCGTCTACGCCTCGTTCACGCCGAGCCGGATGATCCCGGGCGACCACTGCCTGCTCGCCCAGGAGCTCGGCGCGACGCGCACCGCCTCGTTCAACCTGATGGGCGCGTGCGCCGGGTCCATCCAGGGGCTGGGCCTCGCGTACGGGATGGTCGCGTCCGGCGCCATGAAGCACGTGCTCGTGGTGGGCGCCGAGAAGATCCACCCGATGCTCAACTACCACGACCCGCTCACCGCGATCCTGTTCGCGGACGGCGCGGGCGCGGCGGTCGTGTCGCGCGTCGAGGGCGCGCCCGCGGGCACGGGCATGCTGCCGCCGCACCTCGCGTTCGAGTACTCGGCGACGGCGATCCAGCTCGGCAACTCGAACAACCCCCACGAGCTGCGCTGCTTCCCGCCGACGGCGGACAAGCCGAGCCACCCGCTCGTCGAGCGCTCGCTGATCGTCATGACCGCCGGGCCCAGCGTGCTGCGCAACGCCGTGAACAACATGGCGGAGTGCACCGTGCGCACGCTCGGCTACGAGCTCTCCGACCTCAAGGCCGGGCACCCCGAGCTGCGCGCGATCCTCGACCGGGCGTGGCTCGTCCCCCACCAGGCCAACGGCCGCATCGTCGACGGGCTCGCCGACAAGCTCGCGTGCGCGAACGTCATGCGGACGATCCACAAGTACGGGAACATGTCGGCCGCCAGCAACCTCGTCGCGCTCGACCACGGGGTGCGGCAGGGCAACGTCACGCGCGACCTCGACGCGGACGGCAAGGTGCTCGGCGTGCGCGTGACGCCGGACCGCATCCGCAAGGGCGACGTGGTGCTGCTGCCGAGCATCGGCGGCGGCTACCTCATGGGCTGCGTCGGCCTGCGGCTCGGGACGATGGGCGCGTGACGTGACGACGCGGCGCGCCCGACGTCGGCGCGGCGCGCGCCCTCGAGGGGCCGCGGCGGCCGTCGCGGCCGCCCTCGGCGCCGTCGCCGTCGCCGCGCTCGGCGCACCGCGCCCGCTCGCCGCGGAGGACGCACCGCCGACGGTGCCCCCGCAGACGGTGGCCCCGCCCGCCGACCCGAGGCCCGCGCCGGCGCCGGACGCGAGGCCCGACCCGAGGCCCGACCCGAAGCCGATCGCGCCGCGCGACGACGGCCCGTCGCGGGTGACGCGCCGCGACCTCGCGCTCGCCCTGCGGTCGTTCGAGGAGACGTGGCGCGCGGCGCCGCCGACGGACGCCGCGACCCGTCGCGCCGTCGCCGCGCTCGTCTCGCGCGCGACGATGGCGTTCTTCGTGGGCGCGGGCGCGAACGCGCTCGACGGGCTGCACGAGGCGGCGTGGCGCGTCATGGACGGCCGGCCGCCGTTCCCCCCGCCGTGGACGGCCGTGTCCGCGGCCCTCGCGCGCACGCGCGTGAGGCTCCCGGCGGTGTCGGTGCTCCCGGACGAGCCGTCGACCCGGATGCAGTTCGTCGACGCGCGGCTCGTCGCGCTGCCGCCGCTCCCGCAGCCCTGGCCGGCGGTGCGCGCCACCGGCTTCTGGACGTTGCCCCGGCGATGCGGCGGCAGCGACCGCGGGTGCGGGACCGTCGCCGAGGCGCTCGTCTGGGACGGACGCCCCGCGACGCTCTCGTCGCGCTCCGTGAACCAGGGGCCGAGCGACCGCTGCGAGGGCATCCGCGTCCTGACGGTGCTCCTGACGGAGGGCGAGGCGCCCTTCGGGGTCGGGCTGTGGGGCGAGACCTGCGTCGTCCACGGCGACCCCGCGCCCCGCATCGCGGCCGCGACGGCCCGCCTCGCGGCCGTCCCGGCGTCCGTCGCCGCGCCGCCGGGCCTGCGGCCGACGCTCGAGCGTTTCGTCACGCGCATCGAGCGCGCGTTGCGCGACGAGGTGGACGAGGTCCTCGTGGACGTGCCCGACGAGCTGCGCCGGCTCGAGGAGGGCGTCGCCGCGCTCGAGGCCGCGGCGCGCACGGGCACGGCCGTCCGCCTCGACCGCGCGGCCCTCGCGGGCGACCACCACCGCGTCACCGCGGGCCGCAAGACGTATCGCGTCTGGGTCCCGCCGGCCGCGCCGGACCGGCCGCCGGGCCCGCTGCCGCTCGTGATCGCGCTCCACGGCATGGGCGGCACCGAGGACATGTTCTTCGAGGCGTACGGCGCGGGCGAGGCCGTGCGCCAGGCGCAGGCCCGGGGCGTCGTGCTGGCGGCGCCCGACGACGTGGACGCGGCGGCGGACGTCGTCGAGGACCTGCGCACGCTCCTGCCGATCGACGCGGCGCGCGTGTACGGCGTCGGGCACTCCATGGGCGCGGGCGCGCTCCTCCGCGCGGCGGTGCGGCAGCCGGACCTGTTCGCGGCCCTCGCGCCGATCGCGGGCGGCTGGATGTCGGTCGCGAGCCCGACGTGGTCGGTGCTCGCGACGACGCCGGTCCTCGCCGTCACCGCGGAGCAGGACTTCGGCCGCGCGATCACGGAGCGCACCGCGCGGACCGCGAAGGCGGCGGGCGTGCCCGTGGACCTGCGCGTGCTCGCCGACCTCGACCACCTGCTGGTGGTCGGCGAGGCCCTGCCCGGGATCTTCGCCTTCTTCGACGGCAAGGCCCGCCCGCGCCCGCCGCGGTGACGGGCCCGCGCCGACCGCGGCGTCAGCCGAGGAAGGGGATCGTCAGCGGGTAACGCCAGAGCGTGCCCTCGCCGGCGCGCAGGCCGCCGACGATCGGGAACACGAGGCAGAGGACCGCGAGCGCGATCAGCAACGGGATCCCCACGACGACGAACGCGAGGATCGTGGCGCCCACGCCGTAGATCAGCGCGCTGATCAGCCAGTTCGTGACCGCCCGGCCGTGCGCGTCCACGCCGGGCAGCTCGTGCCGCTTCGACTGCCACAGGACGATCGGCAGGACGAACCCCGCGAGCGGCACGACGACGCCGGCGAGCACCGAGAAGTGGATGTACATCGCCCACTGCCGCTCGGCGCGGGCCTGTTCGTCGGGGTCGCGGCGAGACGCCCGCTCGGCCCGGCGCGGCGGCTCGTCCGCGTCGTCGCCGCCGTCGTCGTCCCCGTCGGACGGGTCGTCCCCGTCGGCCCGCGGGAGCGGCGGAGGGGCCGGACGCGTCGCGGGGCCGGACGCCGCGCCCGGGAAGGGCGGCGGCCCGGACACGTCCACGGGCGCGGTCAGGAGCGCGGCCTTCGCCCGCGCGAACTCCTCGTCCGTCAGGACCCCGTCGCGTCGCATCTCCCCCAGCCGGGCGAGGTCGTCCGTCAACCCCATCGTCGTCCCTCCGGCGGAGCCGTCGACCGTCCCCGCCGCGCGAAGTCTACCGGAAGCGCGCCCGCGACGCAGCGAGGGCGGCGTCCGTGGCGGACGCCGCCCTCGTCGGGGCGCACCGGTGGGCGTCGGCCCCGTCAGCGCTTCAGCGTGACGGGCTTGCCGGCGCGCAGGACCTCCATCGTCAGCGCGCCGCCGTCGGGCACCGCGCGGACCGCGGTGCCGACGTCGGCGAGCGCCTTCACGACGGTGTCGTTGACGCGGACGATCACGTCCTTCGCCTGCAGCCCCAGCTTCGAGGCGTCGCTGCCCTCGCGGACGAACACGACGTACGCGCCCTGGCCCTCGGCGAGCCCGAGGTGGCTGCGCAGGTCGTCGTCGACGTCGCCGAGCGCGAGCCCGAACGGGCCCGTCTGCGGCGCGCCGCGCGCCGGCTCGTCCGCGTCGTCGTCGCCGTCGTCCTCCTCGAGCGGGCGCGGCCCGGCGCCCGGGCCGAACGGGCCGCCGGGGCCGAAGCCGGTTCCCGGCCCGAACGTCGTGCCGGGGCCGAAGTGCATCGAGAAGCCGCCGAGCGCCTCGCGCAGCTCGGGGTGCTGCGCCTTCAGGGTCTCGAGGTCGGCGCCCTCGTACGTCTTCGTGACCTGCTTGCCGTCGGGGCCCGTCTCCGCGATCGTCACCTTGACGTGGCCGTCGGTGCTCTCGATCGCCACCGAGCGGTTCGTGGCGTGCGGCGCGGGCGGCGCGGTCTCCGCCTGCTTGCGCGCGTCCTCCTCGGCCTTCGCGCGCTCGGCCTTCGCGGCGGCGTGCTTCTCGAGGAGCTGCGCGACGCCGGGCCACGTCCTGAGCGCGGGGTACGCCGCGAACAGCGCGTCGACCGACGACGCCGTGAACGTCGCGACCGCCGAGCGGTCCTTCGTGCTGCGGACCTCGAGCTTCACGCGGTTCGGGCGGTCCGACAGCGTCAGCGTCGTCCCCTCGGCCTCGGTCGCGACCTCGATCCCGCGCGCGAGCCGCGTCCGGGCCGCCCACGGCTCGAGCCAGTTCGGCATCACGCGCACGTTCGGGCCGGGGACGCCGAACCCGCCGAACTGCTTGTCCATCTGCTCCTGGAACTCGCGGAGCTGCTTCTCCATGTCCTTCATCTGCTCGTCGAAGCGGCCGCTGCCCCACTTCTCGCGCATCTCGCGCAGCGCCTGCTCCATCTCGCGGCGCGACTGCTCGATGGACCGCTGCACGTCGTCCCGCGTCGAGCCGCCGGCCGGGCCCTGCGGCCGGGCGGGCCTCGCGTCCTCGCCGAGCTTCCGCTCGCCCTTCGTCCCGTCCAGCCCCTGCAGGAGCTGGTCGGCGCGGAAGCGCACCGCCGGGTTGTCGCTCTGCACGGCCTTCTCGAGCGCGGGCCGCGCCTTCGCGCCGAACTCGATCAGCGCCTTCGTCGCGGCCTCGCGGACGCGGAAGTCGGCCGACCCGAGGTCTTCGACGAGCCGGGCGATCTGCGCCTGCTCCTCGGGCGTGGCGGCGGGCGGGTCGCCCGCGAAGAGGCGCGGGGCCGTCACGGCCCCGAAGGCCGCGACGGCGGCCAGGACGTACGCGATGCGGCGCATGGACGTTCCTCCGAGAGACGGTGCGGGGACGCGACCGGACGAGCGCACGGGGCCTCGCGGTCGCCCCCCTCCGCGGGTGGCTTCCTCGGTCAAGACGATGCCCCGAGGGCGGGGGTTCCCCACGCCGGGGCCGCACCGGGGGCCCCCGGAGGCGCCGGGGCCGGGCCGCGGGGCCCGCATCCCGGGCCTCGGTACGCGAGGCCCGGAAGCCGGCGCGGCTACTTGGCCGCCGGGACGGCCGCGAGCGGCGGGAGCGGGTCGAGCGGGGCCAGGCCGTTGCCGAAGGCCCGGAGCTTCTCGTACCGCAGGCGCATCCGCTCCTCGGGGTCGAGGGCCGTGAGGACGTCGAGGTTGCGCTCGATCGCCGCCTTCAGCGTCGCGACCATCGTGGCCGGGTCGCGGTGGGCGCCGCCGAGCGGCTCGGGCACGACCTCGTCCACGACCTTGAGCCGCAGCAGGTCCTCGCTGGTGAGCCGGAGCGCGCGGGCGGCCTCGGGGGCCTTCTCGCCGCTCTTCCAGAGGATCGCGGCGCAGCCCTCGGGCGAGATCACCGAGTAGTACGCGTGCTGGAGCATCAGGACGCGGTCGCCCACGCCGATGCCGAGCGCGCCGCCGCTGCCGCCCTCGCCGATCACGACGCAGAGCGTGGGGACGTTCAGGGCGCTCATCTCGAGGATGTTCTCGGCGATGGCCCACGCCTGGCCGCGCTCCTCGGCGCCGATGCCCGGGTAGGCGCCCGGCGTGTTGATGAGCGTCACGATCGGGAGGCCGAAGCGCTCGGCGAGCTTCATCTTCTGGAGCGCCTTGCGGTACCCCTCGGGGTGGGCGCAGCCGAAGTTGCAGGCCAGCTTCTCCTTCGTGTCGCGGCCCTTGCGGTGGCCGATGAGGAGGAACCGGTGCCGGCCCATGCGGGCGAACCCGGTGGAGATGGCCCGGTCGTCGCCGAAGAGGCGGTCGCCGCGGAGCTCGAGCCACTCGTCGAGCATCCCGGCGCGGCCCTGGTCGCCCGTGGCGTAGTCGCGGAACTGCGGCCGCTTCGGGTGGCGGGCGATCTGGACCCGCTCCCAGGCCCCGAGGCGGGACGTGAGCTCGACGAGCATCCGGTCCCGCTTCTCGAGCAGCGGCTTCAGCTCGCCGTTCAGGTTCATCGTGTTGGCGTCGGACAACGCCATGAGCTCGTCGAGCTTGCGCTCGAGCTCGAAGACGGGCCGCTCGAAGGGCAGGCACGTCGTGAGGTCGGTCTTGTTCGTGATCCGAGGCGGCTCGCCCATGGGGGCGCGATCTCCGGGGGACGGGCGGGCCGGGGCGCGGCGGCGGAGGCGCCGGGACGCCGGGGCGGCCAGGTGGGAGGACGATGTGCGGGAAAGAGCCCAGCGGGCGGGAGCAACGTCGAACGCGTCGGACACCGGGACGGGGACCAGCCGGCCGCGGTGGGCCGGATCATACCCGGTGCAAAGGTCAGGGAAAGACAACGGGGGGGGATCCCCCGGCATTCAGCCGCCTGATTCCCCCATCGCCCCCCGGGATGGTGGGCCGTCGCCGGCCCGGGCCACGATGGCCCCCCCATGGCCGCCGCCCGCAAGCCGTCCCGTCCCTCCCGCCCCCCCTCCCGCCCGGCCGCGTCCGCGACGCGGACGACGGCGAAACCCTCCGGCCGCGCCGCGCGCCCCGCGGCCCGGGCCGCGGGGGTCGCCAAGGCCGGCAAGCCCGCGAAGGCAGGCAAGGCCGCGAAGGCCGGCCAGGCCGCGAAGTCGAAGCCCGCGGGCCGCGCCGCCCTGGCGAAGGCCGCCCTCGCGAAGGCCGCCGCGGCGAAGCGTCCCGCGGCCGGTCGCGCCACCGCGCGGAAGTCGGCGAAGGCCGCCGCGCCGCGGGCCTCGCGTCCCACGACGCTGCCCGTCCTGCGCGTCGAGGTCGCCCTCAAGCCCGACCAGATCGACCCCGCGGGACGCGAGGCCCACGCCGAGCTGCTCGCGGCGGGGCTGTCGGGCGTGACGGACGTCCGCGTCGTGCGCGTCTACTTCCTCGAGGGGAAGCTCTCGTCGGCCGACGGGAAGCGGGCGGCGACCGAGGTGCTCGCCGACCCGGTGATGGACCGGTTCGTCGTGGGCCGCACCCTCGAGGGCGCGCCGGCGGCGACCGCGCGCGCGGTGACCGTGACGCGGAAGGCCGGCGTGACCGACCCCGAGGCCGAGAGCGCCGCGGCGATCCTGCGGTCGCTGGGCCTCGCCGTCGGGCGCGTGAAGGCCGCGCGCACCTACTGGGTGGTCGGCGCGCCGGCGGCGAAGGCCGCGGGCGCGGACCCGCTGCTCGAAGCCGCGCGGGACGCGCTCGGCAACGAGGTGATCGAGGACGTCGTCGTCGGGACGCTCCCCGACTGGCACTTCCCCGCGCCGGCCCCCGTCGCGGTGGTGCGGCGCGAGGTCCCGATCCGCGACCTGTCGCCCGAGGACCTCGGCGAGCTCTCGAAGTCGCTGCACCTGTCGCTGTCGCTCGCGGAGATGGCCGCGGTGCGCGAGCACTTCCGCGGGCTCGGCCGGGAGCCGAGCGACCTCGAGCTCGAGACCGTCGCGCAGACGTGGTCGGAGCACTGCAAGCACAAGACGCTCGCCGGCGCCGTCGAGCACGAGGACGAGCACGGCAAGCGCTCGTTCAAGAACCTCCTGAAGGAGACGGTGTTCGAGGCCACGCGCCGGCTCGACAAGGCGTGGTGCCTCTCGGTCTTCCGCGACAACGCCGGCGTCATCGCCTTCGACGACGACGACGCGGTGTGCATGAAGGTGGAGACGCACAACCACCCGAGCGCGATCGAGCCGTACGGCGGCGCCGGGACCGGCATCGGCGGCGTGATCCGCGACATCCTCGGCACGGGCCTCGGGGCCCGGCCGGTCGCGTCCACCGACGTCTTCTGCTTCGGGCCGCCGGACATGCCGGCCGAGCGGGTGCCCGAGGGCTGCCTGCACCCCCGCCGCCTGATGAAGGGCGTCGTGGCGGGCGTCCGCGACTACGGCAACCGCATGGGCATCCCGACGGTCAACGGCGCGATCCTGTTCGACCCGCGCTACGTCGGCAACCCGGTGGTGTTCTGCGGGTGCGTCGGCCTGATCCCGCGCGACCGGGTGGAGAAGGCGGCGCGGCCCGGCGACCTGATCGTGGCCTTCGGCGGCCGGACGGGCCGCGACGGCATCCACGGCGCCACGTTCTCGAGCGTCGAGCTGACGTCGAAGAGCGAGACGGTGTCGTCCGGGGCCGTGCAGATCGGCGACGCGATCACCGAGAAGAAGGTGCTCGACGTGCTGCTCGCCGCGCGCGACCGCGGGCTGTTCACCGCGCTCACCGACTGCGGCGCGGGCGGCTTCTCGAGCGCCGTCGGCGAGATGGCGGCCGAGACGGGCGCCGACGTCGACCTCGCGGCGGCCCCGCTGAAGTACGAGGGGCTGCGCTACGACGAGATCTGGATCAGCGAGGCCCAGGAGCGGATGGTCGCGGCGGTGCCGAGGAAGGCGTGGCCCGCGTTCCGCGCGCTCTGCGAGGCGGAGGACGTCGAGGCCGTGGTGCTCGGCACGTTCACCGACACGAAGCGGCTCGTGGTGCGCCACGGGAAGACCGTCGTCGGCGACCTGTCGATGGAGTTCCTGCACGACGGCCTGCCCCGCATCGTGCGCAAGTCCACGTTCACGCGCGGCGGCGGGCCCGAGCACGACGGCCCGGACCGCGCGGACCAGACCTCGACCCTGCTCGCGCTGCTCGGCACCCCCGACATCGGCAGCAAGGAGTGGGTGATCCGGCAGTACGACCACGAGGTGCAGGCCGGCGCCGTCGTCCGCCCGCTGACGGGCGTCAAGGACGGCCCGTCGGACGCGGCCGTGATCGCGCCGAAGCTGGGCAGCGTGAAGGGGGTCGTGCTCGCGAACGGCATCCACCCGTTCGTCGGCGACGTGGACCCGTACGCGATGGCCTGGGTCGCCGTGGACGAGGCCCTGCGCAACGCGATCGCGACGGGCGCGTCCCTCGAGCGCCTCGCGATCCTCGACAACTTCACCTGGGGCCGCTGCGACGTGCCCGAGCGGCTCGGCGCGATCGTCCGGGCCGCGGAGGGCTGCCGCGACGCGGCGCTGCACTTCGGCACGCCGTTCGTCTCGGGCAAGGACTCGCTCAACAACGAGTTCCGCACGGCGACCGGCGACGTGATCGTCGTCCCGAACACGCTCCTGATCTCGGCGATGGGCGTCATCGACGACGTCCGGCGCACGGTCACGACGGACTTCAAGCGCGCCGGCGACCTCGTCTACGTCGTCGGCGAGACGTTCGACGAGTGCGCGGGGTCGCGCTGGTACCGGATGCTGGGCCTCGTCGGCCGGCAGGTGCCCGTGGTGCGCGCGTCCGCCCGCCGCACGCTCGCGGCCCTCGAGGGCGCCATCGCCATGGGCCTCGTGCGCGCGGCCCACGACCTCTCCGACGGCGGCCTCGCGGTCGCCGCCGCGGAGATGGCGTTCGCGGGCGACCTCGGCCTCGACCTCGACCTCGCGAAGGTCCCCGGGCCCGTGCGCCGGTCGGACCGCCTGCTGTTCTCCGAGAGCGCGACGCGCTTCCTGGTGGAGGTCGAGCCCGAGCAGGCCGAGGCCTTCGAGCGCCGCATGGCGGCCGCGGGCGCCGTCGCCGCCGCCGTCGGCCGCGTCACGCAGGCGCCGCGGCTCACGATCCGCGGCGTCACCGGCGAACGCGACGTCGTCGCGGCGCCGCTCGACGCGCTGAAGGACGCCTGGACCCACGCCCTGCCGTTCGGCCGCGAGGAGGCCCGATGAGCCCCGCCACGAGTCACCCCGCCCCCCGCGCCGGGCGGCGCGCCAAGCCCTCGGCCCTCCGCATCCTCGTGATGCGGGCCGCCGGGACGAACTGCGACCGCGAGAGCGGGTTCGCGTTCGAGCAGGCCGGCGCGACGTCGTTCGCGCTGCACGTGAACGAGGTCCTGCGCAAGCCGGCCGTCCTCGGCGACGTCCACGGCGTCGTGATCCCGGGCGGGTTCTCGCACGGCGACGACCTCGGCGCCGGCACCGTCTTCGGCACGAAGATCCGCGCCCGCCTCGCGGACGCGGTGCGCCGCCTCGTGGACCGCGGCGGCATCGTGCTCGGCATCTGCAACGGCTTCCAGGTGCTCGTGAAGACCGGCCTCGTGCCCGGGTTCGACCGGAAGCTCGACCGCACGGTGACGCTCGCCCAGAACCTGTCGAACCGCTACGAGGACCGCTGGGTCACCCTCGAGGCGACGACGGACCGCTCGGTGTTCCTGCGGCCGGGCGAGCGCTATCGCGTGCCCGTCGCGCACGCCGAGGGCCGGCTGCTGCCGCTCGACGAGCGCACCCGCAAGCGGCTGCACGCCGACGGCCAGGTCGCGCTCCGCTACGTCGGGCCCGACGGCGGCCACCCCGCCCCGTACCCGTACAACCCGAACGGCGCGGTGGACGACATCGCCGGCATCACCGACCCGACGGGCCGCATCCTCGGCCTCATGCCGCACCCGGAGCGGCACCAGTTCGCCTGGCAGTCCCCGGACTTCCACCGCGACGGCGCCAAGGACACCCCGGACGGGCTCCGGATGTTCCTGCACGCGGTCGAGCACCTCCGCCGCGTGTTCTGACGCCGCGTACGGAGGTGACATCCCCCGCCGTCCGCGGTGGAATCGGGGGGATGGCCCGCGCCGCCCTCCTCCGCCGCTCGCTCGCGACGCTCGCCTGCGCCGCGGCCCTCGCCGCGTTCCGCGGGTGCGGCGACCCGCCGCCGCCGCCGCCGAAGGTCGGCGAGCTCGTCGAGGTCGCGTCGAGCGAGGGCCGGCTCTGGACCGGGGTGACGGTGTCGGACTCGGGCCGCGTCTTCGTCTGCTGCCCGCGATGGGTCGGCAACCACACCTGGTCGGTGATCGAGATCCGCTCGAGCGGCCGCCAGGTCCCCTTCCCCGACGCCGACAGCAACCGCTGGAAGCCCGGCGTGCTCATGCCGACCGCCGCCGACGCGTGGGTCTGCGTGCAGAGCGTCCGGTGCGACGGCGACGACCTCTACGTCCTCGACGCCGGCAACCCGAGCTTCTCGGGGATCGTCGGGCCCGCCGCGAAGATCGCCGTCATCGACCTCCGCTCGAGCCGCATCAAGCGCAAGATCCCGTTCCACCTGCCCGCCGTCGAACGCAACTCGTACCTGAACGACCTGCGCCTCGACCACGCGCACGGCGTGGCCTACGTCACGGACTCGGGGCTCGGCGCGATCGTGGTCGTGGACCTCGAGAGCGGCCTCCAGCGCCGCGTCCTCGCCGACCACCCCTCGACGAAGGCCGAGCCGGACGTCGTCCCGACCGTGCAGGGCCGCCGCCTGATGTCGGCGCGCGGCGGCGGCGACCAGCCGCTCGCGGTGCACGCCGACGGCCTGACGCTCGACCCGACGGGGACCTGGCTCTACTGGCAGGCCCTGACCGCGAGGACGCTCTGGCGCGCCCCCACCGCGGTCCTGTCCGACCCCGCCGCCACGCCCGAGCGCGTCGCCGCGTCGGTCGAGAAGGTCGGGACGACGGTCGTCGCCGACGGCCTCGAGACCGGCCCCGACGGGACGATCTACCTCACGGCCATCGAGGAGGACGCGATCGTCGCGCGCCGCCCCGACGGCACGATGGAGCGGCTCGTGAAGGACCCGCGGCTCGCGTGGCCCGACACCCTCGCCCTCTCCCGCGACGGCACGCTCTGGGTGACGACGTCGCAGCTCCACCGGACGCCGCTGATCGCCGGGGTGAACGGCCTCCCGCGGACGCCGTACCAGCTCTTCAAGACCGGGACCGTCGCGACGCCGCGCTGATCGGGTTTTCGGGGGGTTCGGGCCCCGAAGACCGAGCGAAGGCGATTTCTTCACGGCCCCTGACCCGGCGGGCGCGCCGCGGCGCCCGGGCCGTCACGCCGGGGCGTCCGCGGGCGCGCGCCCGCAGGCCACCCGCGGCACGCCGCCGAGGTCGGGGCGCACGTCGACGCCGAGGTAGCCGAGGCCCTCGAGCAGGGCGCGCGCGGCCGCGTCGCTCCCCGCGCCGATCTCGACCGCGAGCAGGCCGCCCGGCCGCAGCAGCGGACGGGCCTCGCGTGCCACCGCCCCGACCAACTCCAGGGGGTCGCGGCCCGGCACGTAGAGCGCCGCGGCGGGCTCGTGGGCGGCGACGTCGGGCGCGACCGCGGGGTCGCCGCGGACGATGTACGGCGGGTTCGAGAGCACCGCGTCGAGGCTCCCCGGCGCGACGTCGGCCCGCAGCGGCGCGAGCACCGACCCCTCGCGGGCGTCGAAGCGCGCCGCCACGCCGAGCGCGTCGGCGTTCGCGCGCGCGACCGCGAGCGCCGCCGCCGAGACGTCGGTGGCGTACGCGAACGCGTCGGGCCGCTCCTTGAGGAACGCGAGCGCGACGCAACCGCTGCCGGTCCCGACGTCGGCGACGCGGGGCCCGGGCACCTCCGCGAGGACGGCGAGCGCGAGGTCCACGAGGCCCTCCGTCTCGGGGCGCGGGACGAGCACGTCGCGCGTGACGCGGAACGGGTGCGCGTAGAACTCGCGGGTGCCCGTCAGGTAGGCGACGGGCACGCCGCGGCCGCGCTCGCGCACGAGGTCGCGGAGCGGCGCCAGCTCGGCCTCCGTGAGCGGGCGGTCGAACTGCAGGTACAGGTCGAGCCGGCGGAGCCCGAGCCCGTGGGCGATCAGCACCTCGGCCTCGAGGCGGGGCGTGTCGAGCTTGCGGGCCTCGAAGAACGAGGCCGTCTTCTTGAGGACGTCGAGGACCGTGGAGGGCACGGGGGGAAAGTACCGCGGGCGGGCACCCGGGCCTCGGAATCCGAGGCACGGGCGCCCGCCCGCGGAGCGCGAGGGGAGCGAAGGCCCCGGCGGCGGCGCGCCGCGCGGGGCCCGGTCGTGGTCAGCTCGCGGACGTGCCGTCCGCCGGGGCGTCGCCGGCCGGGGCGTCGCCCGCGGCGCCGTCCTTCGCGCGACGGCGGCGGGCCGCGCCGGTCTCCTTCGCGGGGGCTTCCGGCTTGCCCTTCGAGGCGGCGGCCAGGATGCCGGCGAGGAGCCGGAACACGGTCACGATGCCGACGAACGCGATGATCAGGTGGCCCGGCGCGATGGCGCGGGTGCCGCCGAAGAACTTCTCGAAGAAGCTCTTGCCCTCGGCCCACTTGCCCCAGTGGCCCCACGCGTCGCTCCCGATGGCGTTGAGGACGCCCTGGAGGCCGACCCAGAGGCACAGGAACCCGTTCGTCACCGCCGGCCACATCGTCGAGCGGCGGTACAGGGCGTTGAACACGCCCACGAAGACGCCGTAGATCGCGATGGCGAGGATGAAGACGCCGCGGGTCGTGTCGAGGCCGTTGCGCGGGCCGCCCATGCGGGCGACGGCCTGCGTCACGGTCGTCTTGCGCTCGATCGTCGGGGCCGGGGCCGGCGAGCCCGCGGGGGCGCCCGGCGGGCGCGGCGTCGGCGTCGAGATCTCGGTGACCTCGACGATCGGGGTCCGGCCCGACCACGGGGCGAGGCAGCCGACGATCGCCGCGATCGAGAGGAACAGGAAGAGGAAGACCTCCTTGTGGACGGTCCCCCAGGCGAGGCCGACGTGGCCCGCGCAGTGCGTGCACCGGTGGCTCGCGGGGTGGATCAGCGCGCCACAGTACGCGCAGGGGCGCATCTCGACGGGCGCTTCGGCGCCCGCGTCCGCGTCCGCGGTGGTCGTCTCGGTCACGTCGGCCATGGCGGTCGAGCTCCTCACAGGGTCCCGGGATCGGGGGGCGGGATTATCCGCGCCCTGCGGCGCGGCGGCAAGCCCTCCCCGTGCTTGACCGCGGCGAGGGGACCGGGAGGCCCGGCGCGTCGCCCCGGAGAGCGCCGGGGCGCGCGCCGACCGGTCGGCCCGGCGGTCGCGCGGCCCGACGGGGCCGCCGCGCGACGCCGCGAGGCGACGCGGCGACGCGGGCCCCGCCGCCGCGTCAGAGGTCCTTGAGCTTGGCCTCGAGGTCGGCCTCGGCGAGCGCGTGCAGCAGGTCGTCGAGCTCGCCCTGCAGGACGCGGTCGAGGGTGTGCGTGGTGAACCCGATCCGGTGGTCCGTGACCCGGTTCTCCTTGAAGTGGTACGTGCGGATCTTCTCGCTGCGGTCGCCGGTGCCGACCTGGCTCCGGCGCGCCTCGGAGCGCGTCCGGTGCAGCTCCTCCTGCCGGGCCTCGTAGAGCTTCGCGCGGAGGATGCGGAGCGCGCGGTCGCGGTTCTTGCGCTGGGACGACTCGTCCTGGCACTTCACCACGATCCCGGACGGCTTGTGGACGAGGCGCACCGCGGACGACGTCTTGTTGACGTTCTGGCCGCCGGGCCCGCCCGCGCGCATGAAGTCCTCCTCGAGGTCCTGCGCGCGGATCTCGATGTCCACGTCCTCGACCTCGGGCAGCACCGCCACCGTCGCCGTGCTCGTCTGGATGCGGCCCGCGGCCTCCGTCTCGGGCACGCGCTGCACGCGGTGGACGCCGGACTCGTAGCGCATCTCGCGGTAGACGCCGTTGCCGGACAGCGAGAACTTCATCTCCTTGACGCCGCCGAGGTCGGTCTGGCCGCCGTCGAGGATCTCGAGCTTCCAGCCGCGGCGGACCGCCAGCCGCGAGTACATCTCGAAGAGGTCGCGGGCGAAGAGCGCGGCCTCGTCGCCGCCGGCGCCGGCCCGCAGCTCGACGATGCAGTCGCGCTGCGCGTCCTCGTCCTCCGCGACGAGCAGGCGCTTCAGCCGCTCGAACAGCGCCGCGGCGGTCTCGGCGCCGCTCCGCGCCTCGTCCTGCGCCAGCGCGCGCATCTCGGGGTCGGTCGCGGGGTCCGCGGCCATCGCCGCGCCGGCGGCCGCGTCGGCGCGGGCCTTCGCCCACGCGGCGTGCAGCTCGACGAACGGCCGGAGCGCGCCGAGCTCCTTCGAGAGCCGGCCGACGAGCCGGCCGTCGCCGGCGACCGCGGGATCGGAGAGCTTCGCCTCGAGCTCGTGGGCCTTGCGGGCCCGCTCCTCGATCTTGTCTTCGATGCTCATCGGACGTTCCGGTCCCCGCGGGCGCGGCCCACGGTCGCCGCACGCGGGGACGACGGCGGGCCGCCGACCGCGTCCCCCCCACGGGGACGGGCCGGCGGCCCGCGGTGCGCGTACGGGCTACTTCTTGGCCGGGGCGGCGGCGGGCGCGGCGGCGGCGGCGGCCGCGGCCATCGAGGCCTTGCTGCCGTACTTGCCCGCGAACTTCTTCTGGAACTTCTCGATGCGGCCCGCGGTGTCCACGAACTTCTGCTTGCCCGTGTAGTACGGGTGCGACGTGGACGAGATCTCGAGGCGGATCACGTAGTGGTCCACGCCGTCGATCTTGCGGATCTCGCCGCTCTTCTGCGTCGAGCGGCACACGAACTCGGTCCCGGCGCTCGTGTCGTGGTAGACGACCGGGTGGTAGTCGGGGTGGATGTCCTTCTTCACGGCAGCGACCTCGCGGGCAGCGTCCCCCGGCACGGCGCGCGCCGACGACCGGGAGGACTTGGGGACCGAATCGGGGAAGAACCCGGGAAGGTAGCGGGTCCGCGCCGAGCCGTCGTCTTTTGGCGGCCGTCGCGCGCCGGGCCTCGCGGTCCCCTCCCCCCGAGCCCCCCGGTGGAACCGGGGGTGCGGCTCACCGGGGGGATCGGCCGGGCTTGGGAGGCAGGGGCACCAGGGTCCGTCCCTCGCCGCGCTGGTAGCCGAACGCCGGGAGCATCGTGCCGTCGGGCTTCGTGAGCCGGAACTCGACCCAGACGACGGGACGGTCGCTGCCGTAGACCTCGAAGAGGCGGATCGCGATGCGCCGCGCGAAGAGGCCGCCCGACGGGTCCGCGCGCCACGACGCCTCGGTGGGCCGTCCGCTCACGACGAGGCCCGGCTCGGACGCGTCGCCGACGACGTAGGCCTCGCCCCCGCGCGTGCGGCCGAGCTTCAGCACCGTCCCGGGCTCGAGGTCGGCGCGGAACTCCTCGGTGAGCATCTTCGCGTTGCGGTGCTCCTCGACGTACTGCTGGATGTAGTGGTTGTAGAGGAGCGTCATCGCCAACATCCCGACCATGAGGATGACGAGGACGACGACGGTGCTCTTGCGCATGGCGCTATTCTGGCCCGCCGGGCGCCGGGCGCGAACGGTTCGGCGCCGACGGGGCGGAGAGGGCCGCGAGGAGCGCCGCGACGAGGGGCACGGGCAGCCCCACGACGGTGTCGACCCGGCCCTCGCGCCGCGTCACGAACGCCGCCGCGCCGCCCTGGATGGCGTAGGCGCCCGCCTTGTCGAGGGGCTCGCCCGTGGCGACGTACCGGGCGATCTCCACGTCGTCGAGCGGGCGGAAGGTGACCCGGGCCCGGTCGGCGCCGCTCGCGACCTCGCCGTCGCGGGCCACCGCGACGCCCGTGACGACGGCGTGGGTGCGCCCCGAGAGGGCGCGGAGCATCCGCGCCGCGTCCGCGGCGTCGGCGGGCTTGCCGAGCAGGACGCCGTCGAGCACCACGGTCGTGTCGGCGCACAGGACCGTGCGGCCCGGCGCGCGCGCGGCCGCGACGCGGGCCTTGCGGACCGCCAGCGCCTCCGCGACCTCCTCGGCGGGGACCCCCTCGGGCGGGGTCTCGTCCACGTCGGGCGACGGGCCCCGCTCGAACGCGAGGCCCGCCGCCCCGAGCAGCGCCGCGCGACGCGGGCTCGCGGAGCACAGCAGGGGCGGACGGGCCGGTCCCGGCACGCCGGCGCTACTTCTTCGCGGGCTTCTTCGCCTTCGCGGCGGCCGCCTTCGCCTTCTTCTCGGCCTCGAGCTTCGCCTTGCGCTGGGCCTCGGCGTCGGCCTTCGCCTTGGCCTTCTTCTCGGCCTCGGCCTTGGCCTTCTTCTCGGCCGCGGCCTTGGCGGCGGCGATCCGCGCGGCCTTCTCCTCGGCGAGCTTGCGCTTCTTGTCCTCGATGGCCTGCTTCTTCGCGGCCTCGCGGGCCGCCTTCTCCTCGGCCACCTTGCGCTTCTTCTCCTCGACCGCGCGCCTCGCCTCCTCCTTCTTGCGCTCGACCTCGCGGCGCTTCACCTCGGCCTCGCCGACGGGGCAGTGCGCGAGCAGGAGGCACGACTCGCAGGCCGGGTCCTTCGCGCGGCAGACGGCCTGCGCGTGCGAGCCGACGGCCCACACGAACGCGAGCCGGTCCGCGGGCTTGACCTGCTTCTCGAGCGCGACGCGGACCTTCTGCGGGTTGGGGCTCTGGGGCAGCACCTTCAGCCGCTCGAGGACGCGGTGCTCCGCGACCGTGAGCGCGAGGTGCTCGGTGCCCAGGGCGAGCTGGAACACCGCCGCCGCGGGGCCGCCGAGCGTGTGCGGCAGCTCCTTCAGGAACTTCTTGAGGTCGTCGGGGTCGCGCCCGCGGAGCGGCTCGAGGTCGAGGCCGTGCGTGCCGTCGTAGACGTCCTGGAGGGCCGTGCGGAGCCCGTGCGCCGCCTCCTCGGCCTTCGCGCCGAGGAACGGGTGGAGCACCGCCGTCAGCTCCGCGATCGGGGAGACGCGGGCCTCGTTGAGGTCCAGGAACGACTCGGACAGCGCCCGCAGCGCGCGCCCGGCCTTCTCGCGGTCCCCCCACGCCGTGAGCACGCCCACGAGCAGGTGGTCGAGGAGGGGGGCCTCCGGTTGCTCCGCCGTGCGGGGCTTCCCGTAGGCCTTCTCGAGGAGGTCCACGACCTCCGGGAGCCGCAGCCGCTTCGCCACGGCGTCAGCCCTTCTTCGCAGCGGCCTTGCGCGCGGCGACCTTCGCCTTGCGGACGCGCGCGGTCGGCTTCGTCGGCACCTTCACGCCCGCCCGCTTCAGGTACGAGCGGATCGTGTCGGACACCTTCGCGCCCTTGCCGATCCAGTGCTGGACGCGCTCGAGGTCCACCACGAACTGCTTGTCCTGCGCGACCATCTTGGGGTCGTACCAGCCGAGGTACTCGACGGGCGGGCCGTCGCGGCGGGTCAGGGCGTCGTACACGCCCACGCGGAAGAACGGCCGGTTCGTGCGGCCCTTCATGCTCATCCGGATGATCAGCGGCATTCGGGAAACTCTCCTCGGGGGGGGCCGTCGCTACGACCCCGGGAAATAATCGCGCAGGTCCACCCCGCGCCGGCGCAGCTCGTCGAGCTGCTTCATCTTCTGCTTGTCGAGCTTCTTGCCGAGCATCTTGCCGAGCAGCCCCTGGCTCTTCATCTCCTGGATCTGCTTGCGCATCAGCTTGAACGACTTCAGCAGCTCGTTCACGGAGGCGAGCGAGATGCCCGACCCCCGCGCGACGCGAGCCCGCCGCTGCCCGTCGAGCAGCTCCGGCTTCACGCGCTCCTGCGGCGTCATGGAGTCCACCGCCGCCACCCACCGCTTGAACTGCGAGTCGTCGGCCTGCTGGAAGGCCTCGTCGGGGATCTGGGCCAGCCCGGGCACCAGCTTCGCGAGCTTGCCGATCCCGCCCGCCTTCGAGCTCATCTGCTGGAACTGGCGGATCTGCGCCTGGAAGTCGGTGAGCCCCCAGGACCCGCGGAACATCTTCTCCGCGGTCTCGCGCGCCTCGTCCTGGTCCACCACCTCCTGGGCCTTCTCGACGAGCGAGACGACGTCGCCCATGCCCAGGATGCGCCCCGCGACCCGCTTCGGGACGAACGGCTCGAGCTGCTCGAGCTTCTCGCCGGTGCCGACGTACCGGATCGGCCGACCGGTCACCTCGCGCACCGAGAGGGCCGCGCCCGCGCGGGCGTCGCCGTCGGTCTTCGAGAGGATCACGCCGCTGATCGCGAGGCGGCGGTCGAACTCGCGGGCGGACTGCACCGCGTCCTGGCCGACCTGCGCGTCGACGACGAGCCAGATCTCGTGCGGGTTCGTCTTCGCCTTCACGTCCTCGAGCTCGTCCATGAGCTCCGAGTCGATGTGGAGGCGGCCCGCGGTGTCGAGGATCACGACGTCGCGGCCCAGCTCGATGGCCTTCGCGACGCCGCGGGCGCAGATCTTCTCGGGCCGCCCGCCCTCCTCGGCGTAGACCGGCACGTCGACCTGGCGGCCGACGACCTTCAGCTGCTCGATCGCGGCGGGGCGCTTCACGTCGGCGGCGACGAGCAGCGGCTTCTTGCCCTCCTTCTTCCGGAGGTGCAGCGCGAGCTTGCCGCAGGTCGTCGTCTTGCCGGTGCCCTGCAGGCCCACCATCATGAAGACCGTCGGCCCGCGGTCGTTCCAGCGGATCCGCGTCTCCTCGCCGCCGAGCAGCGCGACCAGCTCGTCGTGGACGATCTTGACGAACTGGTCCGCCGGCGCGACGCCCTCGAGCGTCGTGGCGCCGACGGCCTTCGCCTTCACCCGCTCGACGAAGCCCTTGACGACCTCGAGGCTGACGTCGGCCTCGAGGAGGGCGGTCCGCACCTCGCGGACCCCGTCGTCGATGTTGCTCTCCGTGAGCTTGCCCGCGCGGCCGAGGCCGGCGAACAGGCGGGAGAAGCGCTGGGCGAGGGTGTCGAACACGTGGGAGGCGGGGGGTCCCGGGAAAGGGACGGAACGGGCCGGGGGAAACGTGGGAGTAAACCAGAGTCGGCCGCGGGGGCGCACCCTTGCCGGGGGCCGCCCCCGCGCCCCAGCCCCCCGGCTCCGCACGCGCCGTCGCGCGCCCCCCTACCCGCCGACCCGGGGCGGCCCGCGACGCCCCCCATGTGCCGGGATCCCCCCCGGTCCGTCCTGGGGGCTCGGGCGGCGCGGGCCTCGCGGTCCGGGGCCGGGCCCGCGCGTCCGGGACGCGGCGCGCCGGGCCTCGGGTCAGTCCACCTCGATCGGGACCCGGTCAGAGACGCGCCGCACGCGCGCCCCGAGCATCTGGAGCTTCTCCTCGATGCGCTCGTAGCCGCGGTCGATGTGGTAGACGCGGTCGACGGTCGTCGTGCCGTGGGCCGCGAGCCCGGCCACGACGAGCGCCGCCGACGCGCGCAGGTCCGACGCCATCACCGGCGCGCCGGAGAGGTAGTCGACGCCCTCCACCATCGCCGTCGGGCCCTCCTTGCGGATCTTCGCGCGCATGCGCGTGAGCTCGGCGACGTGGATGAACCGCTCGGGGAAGATCTTCTCGGTGACGAACGAGTTGCCGTCGGCCACGGCGAGCGTGGCCATGAACTGCGCCTGGAGGTCCGTCGGGAACCCCGGGTGCGGCAGCGTCACGATGTCCGTCGGGCGGATGCGCTCCATGGCCCGGACCCGGACGGCGCCCGGGAGGCGCTCGACGGAGACGCCCATGCGCTGCAGCGCGGCCACCGCGGCCGTCAGGTGCGACGTGTCGGCGCCGCGGATCGTGACGTCGCCGTGGGTGATGGCGGCGGCGGTCATGAACGTCCCGGCCTCGATGCGGTCGGGGATCACGCGGTGGCGCGTGCCGACGAGACGGTCCACGCCGGTGATCTCGAGGCGCGGGCCGCCGATCCCCTGGATCTTCGCGCCCATCTTCACCAGGAACCGCGCCAGGTCGCCGATCTCGGGCTCGCAGGCCGCGTGCTCGACGACGGTCGTGCCCGGCGTCATCACCGCCGCCATGATGACGTTGGCCGTGCCGGTCACGGTGGGCCCGTACGCCCCGCCGAGGTAGACCTCGCGGCCCTCCATCTTCCGGCCGTCGGCGAGGATGTAGCCGCCCTCGACCCGGAGGTCGGCGCCGAGGCCCTCGAGGCCGGCGATGTGGAGGTCGATCGGCCGGGGGCCGATCTGGCACCCGCCGGGGAACGAGACCTCCGCGCGCTTGCGCCGGCCGAGGAGCGGGCCGAGCACGCAGATCGACGCGCGCATCGTCTTGACCAGTTCGTACGGCGCCCGGCAGCGACCGAGGTCGACGACCTCGGTGTGGACCGTGCCGTCCTCGCTGCGCTCCGCCTCGACGCCGAGCTCCCGCAGGACGCGGATCATCGTGTCGAGGTCCCGGAGGGCGGGCACCCCCTCGAGGACGCAAGGCCCGTCGGCCAGCAGGGTCGCGGCGAGGATCGGGAGGACCGCGTTCTTGGCCCCGGAGACCGTGACCTCGCCCCGGAGCGGCACGCCGCCCTCGATCAGCAGCTTGTCCACGGCGGGTCCCTCCGGGGGCGGCACGGGGGCGGTGCGGGGGGGCGCCGCCGTCGTGTCCTGTCAGGTGTACCTGTGAGGATCGGCTCCGGGGGGGACGGTCTTGCGGGCCACGGCGCGACCAGCCCCCCGTCCCGCGCTGGCCGTGCCCGTTCCGGTGCCTATCATTCGGGATTCGCCGCTACGGACCCGCCGGAGCCGTCCATGCCCGCTGACGTCGCCACGCTCTTCGAGACGCTGAAGCCCACCCCCGCCGACCTCACCCGCGCCCGCGCGGCCGCGCGCGACTCGCGCGACGTGCGCCAGGCGGCGGAGCAGGCCGCGGGCGACGCGGGCAAGGACGCGACCGCCGCCCTGCGCCGCGGCCTCGGCCTGTACGTGCTCGGCCGCGTCCGCGACGCGGTGTCGCACCTGCGCGGCGCGGGCGACGGCGCCCCGGCGCGCCTGCTGCGCGGGCTCGCCGCCCTCGAGGACGGCGACCCGATCGGCGCGGCCGCGGACCTCGGCGCCGCGGGCGCCGGCGTCGAGGCGGCGCTCGGCACGGCCCGCGCGCTCGCGGGCGACGTCGAGGGCGCGAAGGCCGTCGCGGGCAAGTGCGCGTCGAAGGCCGACGGCCTCTACGTCGAGGGCATGGCCGCGGAGGCCGAGGGCCGGCACCTCGACGCCCGCGCCAAGTGGGAGGCGGCCGTCGCGGCCGACCCGCACCACGCGCGCGCGCTGTTCCACCTCGCCTACGCCCACGACCTCGCGGGCGACGACGACAAGGCGATCGAGTACTACCGCCGCTGCGCCGCCGTCGAGCCGACGTACGTGAACGCCCTGATCAACCTGGGCGTGCTGCTCGAGGACCACGACCGCTACACCGAGGCCGAGGCGCTCTACCGCCGCGTCCTCGCGGCCGACCCGGCCCACGAGCGCGCGCGCCTCTACCTGTCGGACGTCCTCGCGGCCCAGACCATGTACTTCGACGAGGAGTCGGAGCGCAAGGAGGACCGCAAGACGCAGATCCTGCGCACGCCGATCACCGAGTTCGAGCTGTCGGTGCGCTCGCGCAACTGCCTCTCGAAGATGGAGATCAAGACGCTCGGCGACCTCGTCCGCAAGACCGAGGCCGAGCTCCTGGCCTACAAGAACTTCGGCGAGACGTCGCTGCAGGAGATCAAGGACATCCTCGCGCAGAAGGGCCTGCGCCTCGGCATGAGCGAGGACGAGGTCCCCGCCGCGAGCCGCGAGGAGGCCGAGGTCGAGCTCGACGCGCTGTTCGGCGGCGCCGACGAGGACGCGGACGACGACGACGAGCTGGCCGAGGGCCAGGACCCGCGCACGCTGCCGGTGTCGGCGCTCAAGCTGTCGGTGCGCGCGCAGAAGTGCGTCGAGGAGCTCGAGCTCGAGACGGTGGGCGACCTCGCCGACCGCACCGAGGCCGAGCTGATGGCCAGCAAGAACATGGGCCGCACGACGCTCGACGAGGTGCGCAAGCGGCTCGCGGCCTACGGCCTCGCGCTGAAGGGCGAGGCCGCCGGCGGCGGCGCCCCCGCGGCCGACGAGGACGCGGCCGGCGACGAGGACGACGCGGACGAGGACGACGGCGAGTAGGCCGCCGCGCGCGAGCGCCGCACGAACGCCACGGGCCGCGCGGACGACGCCCGCGCGGCCCGTGGTCTTTCGGGGCCGGTCTTCCCGGAACCCCCGTGGGGTCTCGAGGGGCCCGAGGGGCGCCGCGTCGGCCGCCGGGCCTCGCGGTCCCGTGGAGGGATCGCGTCCCGGGGCGTGCCGCCGCCCGCCGCCGACGTCAGTCGCGGAAGAGCGACTTCAGGTTCGTCTTGGCCTCGTCGACCTTCTTGAACCACTCGACCGGGTCGCCGACGCTGTCGCCGGTGAGCGTGTCGAGGGCCTTGCCGATCGGGCCGGAGAGCGTGCCCCAGCGGGCCCGCGCCTCGGGGCTCGGGTTCTTGCTCGACGAACGCGACGGGACCATGTTCTTCCCGGCCTTCACGATCTCGACGAGGATCGTCTGGCGCTGCTTGCTCGTCTTGTAGTTGCCGAGCGCGGTGACCGCGGCCGCGGCGAAGTCCGCCTGCTTGCCCTTCTTGAAGGACTCGAGGAGCCGCTCGATCGCGCCGTCGGGGTGGAGCGCGCCGATGGCCTTCACGATGTCGACGTTCCAGCGCGTCTCGTCGTCGAGGTCGTCGGCGGGGTAGGCGGTCTGCAGGACCTTCCACGCCTCCTTGCCGTCCTCGGTCTCGACGAGGGCGTCGAGCGCGTCCTTGCGGGCCGACGTCATCTTCGTGGACTTGACGACCGCGCCGAGCTCCTTGACCGCCGACCCGCGCGCGGCGGCGTCGGTCGTGGCCTTGTAGAGCGGCGGGATCTTCTTCACGGCGACCGTGACCGCCGACTCGTCCTTGGCCTTCATGGCGGTGTCGAGCTCGGCGACGGCGGCCTTCAGCTGCGACGTCGCGTCCGACGCGGGCGCGTCGGCGGCGCGGGCGCGCGACGGGGCCGCGAACGCGGCCACGCCGGCGAGGGCAGCGGCGAAGGCGACGGAGACGAGGGCGGAGGGACGGCGCATGCAGGGCTCCGGGAGGGTGACCCCGTCATGACACCCCTTTCCGAGGGTCGAGGGAAGGAACGACGGTACTGACGCGTCCGAGGGGGTCGGGCGCCGAGGCGCCCCCGAGGAGCCTGCGCGGGCGCGGCGGAGGGCCGCGGAGGGCGGCGGAACGGCGCCGAGAACATCGGCCCCTGGAAACGCAAGGCCCGCCGGCCGCCGGGGTCCCGGGTCAGCGCATCCGCAGCGCCTGCCGGACGAGGTCCGCGACGGGGGTCGTCGCGGCGTCCGGGAGGCGGCGGAGGCGTTCGGCGGCCTCGCTCGGGTCGAGGCCAAGCGCGACGAGCGCGGCGACGGCTTCGGCCACCGGGCCTTCGGGTTTCAGCGACGGGGCCGCGGGTCCCCCGGGCTCGACGGCGCCACGGAGCTCGACGACGAGGCGCTCGGCGGTCTTGCGGCCCACGCCCTTGATGCGGGTGAGCGCGGTGACGTCGCCGGCGGCGACGGCCAGGCGGAACGCGTTCGGCGGCATGCCGGAGACGAGCGCCAGGGCGGTCGACGGGCCGACCCCGGACACGCCGAGGCAGGCCCGGAAGAGCGCGCGCTCGTCGGCCGTGAGGAAGCCGAAGAGGCGCCAGTCACCGCCCCGTTCGGGGACGACGAGGTGGAGGAGGAGGCGGACGTCCTCGCCGACGCGCGGGAGGCGGTCGCCCGTGGAGGTCGGGACGGCGACGACGTAGCCGAACCCCCCGGTCTCGACGACGCACCGCGTCGGTTCCTTCTCGGCGAGCCGGCCGCGGACGCTCTCGTACATGCCGGACAGGATAGGCGGGGAGGCCCCCGCTCCCCGGCGGGCGGCGGACGGGCCCGGCGGCGAGGGCGGGCAGCCGGGAACCCGGGGGCTATGATCCGCGCTCCCCTAGGGCGTCCCCCATGCTGCACCGCGACTTCATCCGCGACCTCCCCCAGAAGGTGGGCTCCACCGTCGTCGTCCGGGGGTGGATCTTCCGCCGGCGCACGGCCGGCAAGCTGTGCTTCATCGAGGTGCGCGACGGCAGCGGCGTCGTGCAGGCCGTGGTGAAGAAGGGCGCGGTCGGCGACGCCGAGTTCGAGGCGGCCGACAAGGTCCAGCTCGAGAGCAGCGTCGCGGTGACCGGGACCGTGCGGGCCGACCCGCGCGCGCCGGGTGGCGTCGAGCTGTCCGTGACGGCGTTCGAGGTCGTGTCGGCGTGCATCGCCGACTTCCCCCTCGGCAAGAAGGAGCACGGCATCGGCTTCCTGATGGAGGAGCGCCACCTCTACCTCCGCAGCCGCAAGCCGACGGCGGTGCTCCGCGTCCGCGCCGAGGTGGTGCGCGCGCTGCGCGAGTGGCTCGACGGCCACGGCTTCACCGCGGTGGACGCGCCGATCTTCACGCCCGCCGCGGCCGAGGGCACCGCGAACCTGTTCAAGGTCGACTACTTCGGCGAGCCGGCGTTCCTCTCGCAGACCGGACAGCTCTACATGGAGGCCGCGGCGCAGGCGCTCGGCAAGGTCTACTGCTTCGGCCCGACGTTCCGCGCGGAGAAGAGCAAGACGCGCCGGCACCTGACCGAGTTCTGGATGCTCGAGCCGGAGATCGCGTTCGGCGACCTCGACGAGGTGATGGGCGTCATGGAGCAGTCCGTCTCGCACGCGGTCGCGCGCGTGCTCGAGCGCTGCCGGCCGGAGCTCGAGGCGCTCGGCCGCGACCTCGGCAAGCTCGAGAACGTGAAGCCGCCGTTCCCGCGCGTGTCGTACGACGAGGCGCTGAAGGTGCTCGAGGGCACCCCCGCGGCGATCGCGTGGGGCGAGGACTTCGGCGCGCCGCAGGAGGACGCGATCTCGGCGCGGTACGACCGGCCGGTGCTCGTCCACCGCTTCCCGATGAAGATCAAGGCGTTCTACATGCGCCCCGACCCCGCGCGACCCGACGTGGCGCTCGGGTGCGACCTGATCGCGCCCGACGGGTACGGCGAGATCATCGGCGGCGGCGAACGCTCGAGCGACCTCGCGTACCTCGAGGGGAAGATCGCGCACGAGGGCCTGCCGAAGGAGGCCTACGAGTGGTACCTCGACCTCCGGCGCTACGGCGCGTGCCCGAGCGCGGGCTTCGGCCTCGGCCTCGAGCGCACCGTCTCGTGGATCTGCGGGCTCGACCACGCGCGCGAGGCCGCGGCCTTTCCGCGCACGCTGAACCGCGTCTACCCGTGACCCGATGACCGCCGACGTCTTCGACCCCGCCGCGACGCTGCGCGCCCTCGAGGAGGCCGTGGCGTCGGTCGTCGTCGGGCAGGACGAGGTGGTCCGGCGGACCGTCGCATGCCTCGTGGGCGGCGGGCACGCGCTGCTCGAGGGCGCGCCCGGGCTCGGCAAGACGCTGCTCGTGCGCACGCTCGCCGCCGCGACGGGCCTCGTGTTCGGGCGGGTGCAGTTCACGCCCGACCTGCTCCCCGCCGACGTCACCGGGACCACGATCCTCGTGGACGCCCCGGAGGGCCGGCGGTTCGAGTTCCGCGCGGGGCCCCTCTTCGCCCACCTCGTGCTGGCCGACGAGGTGAACCGCGCGACGCCGCGGACCCAGAGCGCGCTGCTCGAGGCGATGGCCGAGGGCGCCGTCACGGTCGCGGGCGAGCGGCACCCGCTGCCGCAGCCGTTCTGCGTGCTCGCGACGCAGAACCCGGTCGAGATGGAGGGCACGTTCCCGCTGCCCGAGGCGCAGCTCGACCGCTTCCTCGCGAAGATCGTCGTGCCGGCGCCCGACGAGGCGGCCCTCGTCGAGGTGTTCCGCCGCGGGGCGACGCCGCCGGCGCCGCCGGTCGTCGCGACGCCGGCCCACGTCGTCGCGCTCGCCGACGCCGTCCGCGCCGTCGCGATCCCGGAGCCGCTGCTGCGGCAGGTGGCGCGGATCGTGCGCGCGACCGACCCGCGGGGCGCGGCCTCGACGTCCGCGGCGCGACGTCACCTGCGGCTCGGCGCGTCGCCGCGCGGCGGCGAGGCCATCTGCCGGCTCGCGCAGGTCGAGGCGCTGCGCGCGGGCCGCGCGTGGGTCGAGGCCTCCGACGTCGCGACGGCGGTGCGCCCCGCGCTGCGCCACCGGTTGCTGCCGTCGTTCGAGGCCGAGGCGCGCGGGCTCGTCGCCGACGCGCTCGTCGCCGAGGTGCTCCACGACCTCGCCGACCTCCCGCCGGAGGTCGAGGCCGTGCTCCGCGCCGTGGACCGTTCGCCGACGAGCTGAACGCCGAGGACGCGGTCGCCGGGTGCGGGACGCGAGGCCCGCGCGCGCGCGATGGGGCGACCCACCGGGCGCGCGACGGGCACGCCGGACCGGGCTACCGGATGCGTTCGACCTTGGGGCCCTCGGGCTTCGGGCCGTCGCCACCCTTGGGCGGCGGCGCGGGCGGCGCGGCCGTCGCGGTCGCGGTCGGGGCCGCGCCGGCGGCCGGGGACGTCCCGACCGCGGGGGCCGCGGACGCGCCCTGCGCGCGGGCGCCGGGGTCGCCGACGAGGCTGCCGAAGTACTCCGGCATCTGCACGCCGCCGACGTCGCGCATGATCTGGAGCGCGGGCGGCAGGGCGCCCGCGAGGCTGCGGACGAAGTTGGCGGTGCCGCCGCCCTTGCCGTCGGCGCCGCCGCCGTCCCAGACGATCACCTTGTCGAACTTGAGGTTGCTGATCGCCTTGGCGGCGGTCTCCGCGAGGTGGTCGAGGTGCTCGAGCATGAGCATCTGGAACGCCTGCTGGGCGCCGCCGCACGCGGCGACGATGCGCTGGAAGCCCTCGCCCTTCTTGGCGAGGATCTCGAACTGGCCGCGGGCCTCGGCGTCGAGCTTGGCGAAGATGGCGCGGGCCTGGCCCTCGGCCTCGATGCGCGTCATCTCGGCGGTGGCCTCGGCGTCGACGATCTGCTTGGCCTTGGCGGCCTTCGCGACGGCCTCGAGCTCGGCGCGCTTCTCCTGCTCGATCTTCTGCGAGAGGGCCTCGGCGGTCTTCGCCTCGGCGGCGTACTGGGCCTGGCGAACGGCGGCGTCGGCCTCGCGCTTGCGGGTCTCGGCGCGCTGGAAGTTGTCGGCCTCGACGACGCGCAGGTTGGCCTCGGCGGTGGCGACCTCGGCCTTGGCCTTGTTCTCGCCGGTGACGGCCTTCGCGTTGGCCTCCGCGACCGCGATGCGCATCTGGCGCTCGGCCTCCTTGACCTGGGCCTCCTGCTCGAACGACGCGGTGCGCTGACCGACCTGCTTCTCCTTCTCGAGCTCGGCGACGCGGACCATGCGGTCGCGTTCGGCGCCCTTGACGCCGATCTCCTGCAGCTTCTCGGCGTCGGCGACCTGGATCGACTTCTCGCGCTCGGCCGAGGCGACGCCGATGGCGCCGCGCTTCTCCTGCTCGGCGACGTCGATGCCGGCCTGTTGGATCGCCGTGGCGGCGGCCTTGCGGCCGATGGCCTCGATGTAGCCCGACTCGTCGGTGATGTCGGTGATGTTGACGTTGATGAGGACGAGGCCGATCTTGCGCAGCTCGGGCTCGAGCGAGCGCTGGATGCTCTCGAGGAACTTGTCGCGGTCCCGGTTGATCTCCTCGATCCCCATGGACGCGATGACCTGGCGCAGCTGGCCGAAGATGATGTCCTCGGCCTGCCGCATGATCTGGCTGGTCTCGAGGCCGAGCAGGCGGATGGCCGCGTTCTGCATCGTCGCGTCGTCGGTGCCGATGGCGACGGTGAACACGCTGGGGACGTTGACGCGGATGTTCTCCGCCGACAGCGCGCCCTTCAGCGGGATCTCGATCTGCATCGGGTCGAGCGACAGGAAGTCGTAGTCCTGGATCAGCGGCCACACGAACGAGCCGCCGCCGTGCAGGCACTTCGCCGACTCGCCGGCGCGCACCTTGCCGTAGATCACGAGGATCTTGTTCGACGGGCAGCGCTTGTAGCGCTTCGCCAGGAAGACGACGAAGCCGAAGAGGATCAGCGTGCCGGCGACGACCATCAGGGTCATCGGCTGGTCCAGGAGGGACGCGGCGAGCAGCATGGGTGGGGTCTCCGTCAGCCGACGAGAGGGGTCACGTCGAAGGTGTCGTCGGCGGCGAGGCCGAGGATGCGGACCTGGTCCCCGGTGGGGATCTCGGGCCCGTTGGTGCTGGCGGCGGCCTCGATGGACCGTCCCTGGACCTCGACCGTGATCTTGCCGGCGCCCCGGCGGCTGCCGGGGATGCGCAGGTAGACGCGGGCGGTGTGGCCGACCGCATTCTTGAAGTCCACGTTGCCGCGCGACTGGAGCTTGGCGAGGGAGGCCATCAGGAACGCGAGGGCGACGACGGCGGCGGTGCCCGCCGCGATGGCGACGCCGAGGCCTGTCCAGGGCGACCAGCCGGCCTTCCCGGCGGCCATGCCGGCGAGGCCGAAGAACGTGAGGCTCGAGACGATGGTCTTGAGCGAGAGCCACTTGAGGAACGACATCTCGTCGCCGACGTGGCCGACGTCGTGGCCGGCGAGGTCGCCGGCGTCGCCGCCGAGGTCGTGGCCGACGTCGTGGTCGCCGCCGATGCCGACGAGCATCATGATCGTCTGGAGGACGAGGATCGTGCCGCCGACGAGGGCGCACACGAGGTAGACGTCGGGTAGCCAGTCCATCCGGACACCTCCCGGGTGCGCATCCTACCGACCCTTCGGTCTCCGCGCTCCTGGGATGGGACGCCGGGGGACTCGCCGACGTTCCGTGGTTCCCCCTGCTTCCCGTGCCCCGGGACCGAATCACTCCCCCACGCATGCCCGAGCCCCGCGTGCCTTCTTCCTCTCTTTGCCTCGACTTGACCTGCGCGGACCTCCGGCCTCCACCGACGCTCCGGGCCCGCCGCCCGCGTCGGCCTTCGCTCGAAACCGCACGGCGACGCAGCCCGCCGGCCCTTCGACTCCATCGCGTGGGTCGACGCTCCGTCGCCCCCCGCCGCCAGGGACGTCCCCTCCCGCCGCGCCCAAGCGAGACCTGTCTGCTCCCCCGCTCTCAGAGGCTGCGCAGTAGAACCACGCGGCCCGTCGGGCCTACGCCCCCGACGTCGCGAGCTTGGAACAGCGCGGCGAGGCAACCCGCCGGGCGACCTCACTCAAGGCATGAAGAAGGCCCGGCGGCTTTCGCCGCCGGGCCTTCGAGTCCATCGCGTGGGTCGACGCTCCGTCGCCCCCCGCCGTCTCCTAGATCACATGGAGCCCGGCGCGGCGACGTTACGCACACCCGGGATCGAGATCGGGCTGTAGAAGTCCTTCGAGCCGGTCGTCGAGTTGATGACCTCGATGCGCGAGGCACCGCGGACGCAGACGTAGATCCAGATCGACGGCGCACCCGAGAGGTCCGGGTTCAGCGGGAACTGCTCGGTCTGCTTCTCGTACCAGCACGGCGGAGGCGTGAAGGCGATCGGGTTGTTCGGGCAGCCCGGGGTGCCGATGAGGCAGATCCAGCCCGCGGCGGCCGGCGAGAACCACGACGAGGGGTGCGCGATCGCGACCGGGTTCGCACCCGTCTTGAACTCGCGGTTGACCTTCGGCGTGTTGATGGCGCCACCGAGCACGGTGAGCGTCACGACCTGGTTCTTCGTCGAGCCGGACTCGGCCATGGCGAAGAAGTTGCCCGCGTTGCTGAACGGGAAGATGTTGTCGAGGCCCGCCGGGGCGTCGAAGCCCGAGAGGTCGCCCACGAGGCTGTCGGGGCGGCCGCCGTTCGACGTGCCCGTCTGGCAGCCGGGGCCGGCGATGTAGTACGTCACCTTGCCGTCGCCCGGCAGACCACCCTCGGAGATGGCGCCGAAGAGGATCGGGTTCAGGCCGAAGCAGGGCGTCATGGAGACGTCGTTCGGGGACGACCCGGTGCCGAGGGCGAACTGCTTGATCGGCTCCGTGCTGCCGAGGTTCGCCGTGTTGGCGACGCCGTCGGTGAAGTCACAGTAGAGGATCAGCGGGATGCCCGGGCCGCCGGACAGGAACTCGCGGTTGTAGGCGCCCGAGGACGGGGCCGAGATCGCGATCGAGCGCGGCGTGTTGCCGGTCGGGCTGACCTGGTTGACGAAGATCGAGCCCGTCAGGAACTGCAGGCCGGGGGTGATGTTGTTCAGGTCGAAGACCGTGAACGTGTTCGCGGACGAGTTCGTCACGAGCAGGACGTTGGCCGCCTGGCCGCCACCCGTCTGGTTCGAGAGACCGCCCGGGCTCGGGGTGTTGATCAGCGCCACCGGCAGCGAGTTGCGGGTGTTGATGATCACGACCTGACCCGACTGGAACGACTGCACGTAGCAGAACGTGTGGCAGGAGGCGCCGTTCGTGCGGGCGTCCACGGAGATCTCGTTCGGGTCGAAGTTGAGCCCGAGGGTCTTCTTCGTGGCGATCGTGTCCGTGTTGGCCGGGATGCTGTTGCGCTGGATCGCGGTCGTCTGGAGGCCGAGGAAGGACAGCGCGATCTCACGCTGGTTCACCGTGTCGAGCACGCCGAAGCGGTCCGACGCCGACCAGTAGATCGCGTACTCCGGCTCCGGGTTCTCCGGGAGGGCCGGCGGGGCGACCGTCTGGAACTGGAAGGTGAACGAGTTGAGGAGCGGGTTGCCCGACCGGTCGGTGAGCGGCGAGGAGTTCGCGCCGCCGTCGCTGCCGACGGCCGTCACCTGCACCGTCGTGCCGAACGGGAGGCCGCCGGTCTGCGGGTCGGCGCGCCACACCACCTCGAAGCCGTTCGACGGGAGGCTCGACGCGTCGAGCTCGCTCTTGAGCTTCGGGAAGCCGGGGGCGAACGGCACGGCCGGCGGGGCGCCGCCACCCGGGACGAACGCACCGGCGTCCACGACGCTCACCGTGTTCGGCGACACCGTCGCCGCGGCGATCGACTCGTTGAAGCGGATGATGATGTCCGGGCTCGTGGGCCCGAAGATCGCGCCGCGGACGTCGGCGACGCCCTGCGTGCCCGCGGGGGGCGTGGGCGGCGGGACGCCGGCGCCGACGCCGCTCGCGTTGTTCACCGGCGAGGTCGTCACGACCTCGGGCGAGATCGTGTCGGAGTTGCCGACCGTGAACGAGTGGAAGACGGGGGCCTTGTCGACCGAGTCGCCCTCGACGCTCTTCAGGTTCGCGAAGACGCCGATCGAGTACTGGCCGTCCGCCATCGGCAGCGTCGCGGGCGTGAACACGATCCGGTCGTCGAGGACCTGGATGCCGTTCGGCGCGGCCGCGAGCGGCACGTTGCCCGTGCCGGGGACGAAGCGGAGGATCTGGATCGAGCTCGGGTCGAGCGGGCTGGACGGGTCGCCCGCGAGGAAGACCGTGCGCGCGTCGATCTTCGTGCCCGAGTTGAAGAAGATGACGATCTTGCCGGGGTAGGCCGGATCGGTCGAGATGAGGAGGTTCCCGTCCGTGAACGTCGGGTTCGCGATCCCGCTGTTCAGGTCGATCGGGCTCATGGTCGGCGAGAACTGGCGGACGAGCGGGTGGGGGACGTTCTCCCCCGGGCTCGAGCCACCGATGCCCCCACCACACGCCGTCGCAAACGCCGAGAGGGCGGCCAGGGCGACGGCCGACGAGACGAACCTGAGGCGCTCAGACATCGAGGAGACTCCTCTGCAGGCCGGGAAGGCCCAAGATCGCTGCGGATTTATAGGAAGGTGCGTCCGGCGGCGCAAGCAAAAGGCGCGAATCGCGACCCCGACCTGTCGTGACTTGGGCTTTTGGCTGCGCGGGCGGTCCGGGAGCGAGGGCTCTCGCTCCGCGCGCTGGAGCCGCAAGCCCCATGCCACCGCGTCGAAAAAGAGTAACGACCTAAGTCCATTCCGACCAACGGGTTCCGGCCAGGCGCCCCCCCAGGATCCCCCCCGGGATCCGGATCGTGCGGTCTTGCTACACCCGCGAGCACCCCTCGCGATCGGGACCTGCGCCCCGCCCCCCGGTCCTTGGCCCCGGATCACCCCACACCGCCGGGGGGAGTCCCGCCCCCCCGGTGGGGCGCCTGCGCCGCTCCCGAGGGGAATCCCACCGTCCCCCTTCCCGTTGGATCCCCCACCGACGTCGGGGAGACTGCCGTGATGGCCCGCGCCTCCTGCTCCCGTCGCCCCCCCGGGGTACTCGGCCTCGTGATCGCGCTCCTGTCGGTGGGCGCCGTGGCGTCCGCCCTGCCGCGCGCCGCGTCCGCGCGGGGCCCCGCCGACGCGCAGGCGCTGGCGGATCGCGCACTCGCGATGGTCGCGCAGGCCGAGAAGACCGGCGACACGTCGCTCGCGATCGACGCGGCGGACCTGCTCGAGCGAGCCGTGCGCCTCGACCCGGAGAACCCCGAGTGGGTCTTCCAGCGGACGCTCGCGCTGGTCGTCGCGAAGGCGGAGGACCGCGCGCGCGCGTCGGCCCTCGCCCTCGAGACCGCGATCGGCGCCCCGTACCACGAGCGGGACCCGCGCGTCCTCTACGTCCGGGCCCTGCTCCACGCGACGTTCGGCAACAACGTCGCCGAGGCGCTCCGCGTCCTCGACCTCGTCAAGAACCGCAGCCCGGACTTCCTGCCGGCGGCGATCCGCTCGCTCGAGTTCCACTGCCGCATCTCGTACACGGCGCAGCTGCTCCACGTCCGCCCCGCGTCGGACAACGAGCGGCAGGCGAACCTCACGCAGGCCGTCAGCCAGGCGCGGCTCGCCGTCGCGCTCGTCGCCGGCGACGGCCGGGAGCCGATCGCCCGCCGCAACCTCGCGCAGGTCTACCGCGTCGCGGACCGCTGGCAGGAGTCCGAGGCCGAGTTCCGCGCCCTCGCCACGGCCTTCCCCGGCGACGCCGTCGTCCACTACGGCCTCGCGAGCGTGCTGGCGGACCAGCACAAGTACGACGACGCCTGCGTCGAGTGGGAGCGCTTCCTCAAGGTCGTGCAGCAGCCGGGCGCGCTCGACCCGCGCGAGGCCGACTCCGTCGCCGACGCCCCGATGCGGTACGGCGTCTCCCTCGACCACGCCGGGCGCGAGGGGGCCGGGCTCGCGCAGCTGCGCGCCTACGTCGCGCGCGTCCCCCAGGATCCCCGGGGCTGGTACTACCTCGGCCGCCTGCTCCTCCAGAGCGAGGACGAGAAGCTCGTGGACCCGAAGGAGGCCCGGACGTGCCTCGAGAAGTCCCGCGAGCTCGATCCGTGGTGCGCGGGGCCGCTGCAGCTCCTGCGGCAGGTCTACCAGCTGGTGCTCCCCGACGAGGCGAAGCTCGCCGAGATCTCGAAGGAGCTCGAGGACCCCGCCCGACAGGCCGCCCGCAAGGCGACGATGGACAAGCGCAAGGCGGTCCGTCCGGACGCGACGAACGGCTGCGAGTGACGTCGGCGGCCGGGCCCCGCGGTCCGGCCGGGACGGGACCCCGGGGCGAGGGACCGCGCGGCCCGACCCGTGGGAGCGCAAGGCCCGGCCCGCGGGACCGCGAGGCCCGGTGCGCGGGACGGCGGGGCCCGGCGGCCCGCCGATTCGTTGCTCCGGCGGGCCCGCCGCGTGAGGATGCCGGGATGCGCATCGACCTGATGCCCACCCACGACGTCCACAACTTCTACCTCCGGTGGATCCTCGCCCCCGAGGGCAAGGAACGCGCCCTGCTCGACGGGCTGGGCGGCCCGCTGTGGCTCGAGCTCGAGACGTCCTGCTACATCGACCTCTCGGGCAACCGCCACGAGACGGCGAAGGTGAAGATCCCGATCTGGCCGCACGCGGGCCCGCAGAACCACGGCCAGGCCCGGTTCTGGGACGTCGACGCGCGTCGCCGCTTCTGGGTGAACCTCCAGGGCGCCGTCACGACGACCGTCGTCGACTTCCTGTGGGCGTGCAAGCCCGGCAGCGTCCCGGCGAAGGAGGGCGTGGTCCTGTCCGTGCCCGAAGGCGTGAAGCGTCCCGCCGCCGCGCCCGCGGGCTCCTGACGCGGCGCCCGCGCGAGGCGCGCCGAGGCGCGCCCCGTCGTCAGGTCCGTCGGGCCGTCGCCCCCACCCGACCGCAGCGACTTCAGCGCCAGCCAGCCCGTGAGCAGCGTCTGCGCGCCGAACGCCGCGAGCATCCCGCGGAAGAACCACGCGGTGCGCTCCGTCAGCGCCTCGTGGCGCGCACGCACCTCGGCGCGGTCGCGCGCCGCGTTCCACGCGCGCAGGGCCGGCGGGTCGTCGGCACCGGGCCGCGGGCCGGGCGAGGGCGCGGCGACCACGTCGGCGCCGTGGACGCGTTCGATCTCGGCGAGCTCGCGCTTCGCCTCGGCCGTGAGCAGCTCGTACACGCCGACGTAGGCGGCGCCGAGCACCAGGAACGCCGCGAGCGCGAGGCCGATCGTGCGCCGGCGCGGGGCCGGCGGCTCGGCGGGCGGCGGCGGGGCCGCCGGCGACCGGGCCTCGCGTACCGCGGGCAGGACCGGGTTCCCGCACTTCGGGCAGGCGTACGCGGTCCCCGCCACGGCGCCGCGGGGAGCCGCCGCGCCGCACTCCGGACACGCGAGGCTCATGCAGGCCCCGGCGGCGCGGCCACCTCGGCGAGCGTCGCCGCGCGGAGGACGAGCCGCCCGGCCGCGCGGGCGTACGTCTCGCCCTCCTCGCGGTCGCACCCGCCGGCGATGTCGCCGAGCGCGACGACGACGTCGGCGAGCGACGACGTCGCGGCCAGCGGCGCGGCGGCGCGGTCGCGGACCGACCTCGGCAGCGACGTCGCGCGCAGCGCCAACGGGACGTCCACGCGCGCGGTCCCCGAGCCCGCGATGGCCGCCCGCGCCTCCGCGTCGAGCGCGAGCCCGCCCTCGAGCGAGGCGCGCTGCGCGGCCTCGAGCGCCTCGCGCCCGGCGCTGCGCGCCACCGGCGGCCCGTCGCCCGGGTCGAAGAGCAGCCAGCCGCGGCCGCCCGTCCGCCGCCAGCACGGCGACGTGCGGAAGGCGAGCTCGTCGCGGCGCGTGACCTCGACGGCGTGCGCGACGCCGACGTCGTACCGGCCCGGCAGGCCGGGGATCGCCCGCGGGTTGCCGACGGTGCGGAGGAAGAGGACCTCGACGCGGTCCGCGCTGCGGAGGCGGTAGGCCTCGCCCACCGTCGGCGCGCCGAAGCCCTCGGCGTCGGCGAGGAGCGCGCGCGCCCTCCGCATCAGCACGCGGTCGCCCGCGAACCCCTCGGCGTCGGTGCCGAGGAGCAGCGCCTCGAGCACCTCGTCGCCGGCCGCGGCGTGCCGCGGGTCGCCGGCGGGGAACGGGTTGCGGTGCAGGATCTCGCGGCTGGCTTGGACGATGAGGCCCACGGCGCGCGCACCCTCCCTCGCCGTCGCGCGGGGCCCGGGGCCCCCCGCGACCGTCAGCCCCGCTTCGTCAGCGACTCGAGGATCGCCGCCGGCTCGGGGAACTCGCCCGTCTTCAGCTTGCTCCAGACCTCGCGACCGTCCACGTGCACCTCGAACGCGCCGCCGCCGGAAGGTTCGAGCTCGAGGACTCGGATCTTCTGCTTCAGCTCCTCGAGGAGATAGGCCGCCAGACCGACGGCCGTCGTCTCGTAGCCTCAGACCGAGCAGTAGCGGATGTGGATCTTCATGGCGGGATCGTACCCGCCTCCGGGCGGCGCCTTCACCGCGGACACGGCCGGTCCGGCCGGACGCCCGCCCCCCGGCGCCCGCCGCGCGGTCCCGTGCGCCGGTGGAGGGGGTCGATGGGCGAGGAGGGACTCGAACCCTCAGCCGGGCCGTGAGGCCCAGGGGCTTTTAAGACCCCCGCGTCTGCCGTTCCGCCACTCGCCCTCGGGGGCCCGGCGCGTCGGCGCTTCGCCGCCGCCCGGTCCCACGGGATGATCCCATGCCCGTGCCGCCCGACGCCGCCCCCGCCCCCCCGCTCGACGTCGCGACGCCCGACCTCGCGCCGCGCCGTCGCGACGCGGCGGCGGCCTTCCTCCTCGCGCTCGTGCTGCTGTCGGCCTTCGCCGGCGTCCGCGACCTGTGGGACGCCGACGAGGGGCGCTACGGCACCGTGGCCCTCGACATGGTGCGCTCGGGCGACTACCTGACGCCGCGCGAGCACGGCCTGCGGTTCATGGACAAGCCGCCGCTCGTCTACTGGATGGCGTGCGGCGCGTACGCCGTGCTCGGCCCGACCCCCTTCGCCGCGCGCCTGCCCTGCCTCGTCGCGGGCGCGACGCTGGCGATGCTCGCCTTCCTCTTCGCCGCGCGCCTCACCGGCCGCCGCCGCGCCGGCTTCGCCGCGGCGATCGTCGTCGCGACGAGCGGCGCCGGCATGGGGTTCTCCCGCACCGTCACGATGGACATGGGCCTGTCGGCCGCCGTCGCGGGCGCGCTCTACGCGGGGCTCCGCGCGCTCTCGAGCCCCGCCCTCGGGTGGCGGGCGCTCCTCGGCCTGTGCGTCGGCGCGGGCCTCCTCGTCAAGGGCCCGTTGGCCGCCGTCGCGAGCGCGCTCGTCGCGTTCGCCTGGGCCGCCGCCGGCGTCTCGTGGAAGGCGACGCTCCGGACGCTCTTCTCGCCGGTCGCGTGGGCCGTGGCCCTCGCGGTCGCGGCGCCGTGGTACGTGCTGATGGAGCGCGCGAACCCCGGCTACGTCGAGCACTTCGTCGTCTACGAGCACTTCCGCCGCTTCCGCGAGCCCGGCCACCGCGACTTCGCGCCGGCGTGGCTGTACGCCGCGGTCCTCCCGCTGTTCCTCGTCCCGTGGACGCTGCTGCTCCCGCGCGCGCGCGTGCCCGACCCCGTCGCGGCGCCGACGCGCCGCCCCGTCGCGGGCCACCGGTTGCTGTGGGCGTGGGTCGTCGTGCTGCTCCTCCTCTACTCCGCGGGGCGCAACCGGCTCTTCACGTACGCGCTGCCGATCTTCCTGCCGCTCGCGGTGCTGTGCGGCGCGCGGCTCGCGACGCGGGTCGAGGACGACCTCGGGGCACGCGAGGCCCGGCGCGGCCCGTGGCTCGCGGGCGCCGCGGTCCTCCTCGGGGGCCTCGCGTACGCCGCCGCGGTCCTCCTCGGGCACGACCCCGCGGCCGCCGGCGACGACGCCGCCTCGCCGTCGCCCGGGGTCGCGCCGGGCCTCGTCGCGGCGGCGGCGGGGCTCGTCGCCGTCGTCCTCGCGAGCCGGCCCGGGCGCACGCCGCGGGCGCGGCTCGCGACGCTCGCCCTCGCCGCCGCGGTCCTCTGGTGGGGCATCGACCTCGCGGCGGCGCGCTTCGACGTGAAACGGTCGCCCCGCGCGCTCGGCGCGACGCTCGCGCGCGAGGCCGGGCCCGGCGACCTCGTGGCGTGCCTCGACCTCCTCCCGCAGGGCCTGCGGTTCGCGCAGCCCGGCCTCTTCGTCGCGGTCGCGGGCAAGCAACCGGAGATCGTCGAGCCGTGGGCGTCGAAGGACGGCGCCGGCCGCCTCCTCGCGCGGGAGGACGTGGAGGCCGCGTGGGCCGGCGCGCGCCGCGTCGTGCTCGTCGCGCGGGCGAAGAAGGCCGACGACTGGCTCGCGCGGCGCGGGGGCCGCGTGCTCGCCCGCGGGCTGTCCGGGGCCCAGCGGTCCGATCTCGTCGTGCTCGAGAACCGGCCCCGCGCGCCGTGACCGGCGTGCCCCCGGCGGCCGGGCGTGACCTACAATCCCCGGATGCGACCGCTCGCGCCCTCCGTGGTCCGGTCCGTCGCCGCGTCGATCGTCGCGCTGGCGTGCGTCGGCGTGGTCGCGGGCGCGGCCCGCGGGGCCGACGCGCCGGCCGCCGCCCCGCCCGCCGCGGCGCCGTTCGTGCCCTCCGCCGAGCGCGGCTACCGCCACATCCTCGACACGCCGTACATCCCGCCGACGTTCGACGACGACGACGTGGACCACCTCTACACGCTGTGGCCCGCCGCCGAGCGGGCCGCCGCCGAGGCCGCGTCGCCGGCCGGGCGCCGCGCGCTGACGTTCGCGCGGTACGGGCTCACGCCGCGCCCGGACGCGCCCGGGAAGCCGCTGCAGTACGTCGTGGACGACCGCGGCCGCTGGTCGATCAACTGCTTCTCCTGCCACGGCGGGCAGGTCGAGGACCGCGTGGTCCCGGGCCTGCCGAACGCCCACTTCGCGTTCCAGGACCTCGTCGACGACGTCGCGCGGCTCGCGGCGCAGCGGGGCGACGCCCCCACCGCGATGGCCACGTCGTTGTGGCGGCGCATCCCGCTCGGCACCACCCACGGCACGACGAACGCGGTCGTCTTCAGCATGGCCCTCGGCGCGTTCCGCGACGCCGACCTGAAGCTGGTCCTCCCGAAGACGCCGCCGAAGTTCGTCCACCACGACCTCGACGCGCCGCCGTGGTGGAACGTGCGCAAGCGGCCGCGGCTGTACGTCGACGGCGTCACGAAAAAGAGCCACCGCGCGCTCATGCAGTTCCTCATGGTCCCCATGAACGGGCCCGAGAAGTTCCGCGCGTGGGACGACGACTTCAGGGACGTGCTCGCGTACCTCGAGTCGGTGCCCGTCCCCCGCTGGCCCGGCGCGGTGGACGCGTCGCTCGCGGCCGCCGGGCGCGTCGCCTTCGAGCGGACCTGCGCGCCGTGCCACGGCACCTACGGCGCGTCGCCGACCTACCCGTCGGTCGCCGTCCCCGTCGACGAGGTCGGGACCGACCGCGTCCGGCACGACGCGATCCCGCGGAGCGAGCGCGAGCGGTACGCGCGGAGCTGGTTCGTCGACGGCCACGCCGACGACGTCGACCTCGACCCCAAGGGCTACGTCGCGCCGCCGCTCGACGGCGTCTGGGCGAGCGCGCCGTACTTCCACAACGGCGCGGTCCCCACGCTGTGGCACGTCCTCCACCCCGAGGCGCGGCCCGTCGCGTGGCGGCGCAAGGGCCCCGCCGCGTACGACCGCGAGCACGTCGGCCTCGACGTCGAGGCCGCCGCCTCGGTGCCCGCGGACCTCCCCGACGCGTGGTCGCGCCGCCGCTGGTTCGACACGCGCGCGGCCGGCAAGTCGGCCGCGGGACACCTCTACCCCGCGACGCTGACCGAGGCCGAGCGCCGCGCCGTGCTCGAGTACCTGAAGACCCTCTGACGCCCGGTCCCGCCCCTGGGACGAACGACCCCCGTCGACGGCCCCGCCCGACGTCCCGTCGCGCGCCGCCGTGCGGCACACTGCCCTCCCCCGCCCCTCCGGTGCCCATGCCCCCCACCCGCCCCGCCGCCGCCCACGCCCATCGCCGCTCCCGCGCCGCGCGTCGCCCCCGCCGCGGACCGGGCCTCGCGTGCCTCGCGCTCTCCGCGCTCGGCCTCGCGTCGTCCGGCGGCTGCGGCGGCGACGACGCCCCCGCGGGGAAGCCCGCGGCCGCGGCCGCCCCGGGCGTGCGGTTCGAGGAGCGGGCCGAGGCGGCGGGCGTGCGGTTCCGGATGGCGTTCCTGCCCGGCGAGCAGGGCGAGAAGTTCAAGATCAACTTCTACGACCACGGCTCCGGCGTCGCGGTCGCCGACGTCGAGGGCGACGGCGACGACGACCTCTACTTCTGCAACCAGCTGGGCGCGAACGCGCTCTTCCTGAACGACGGCAGCGGCAGGTTCACCGACGTCACGGAGCGCGCGGGGGTCGGGCTCGCGGACCGCATCTCGGTCGCGGCGGCGTTCGCCGACGTGGACGGCGACGGCGACCAGGACCTCTACGTGACGACCACGCGGGCCGGCAACGTGATGTTCCGCAACAAGGGCGACGGGACGTTCGAGGACGTGACGCGGGCCGCGGGCCTCGAGCTCGTCGCGCACTCCGAGCAGCCGGTGTTCTTCGACGCCGACGGCGACGGCGACCTCGACCTGTTCGTGTCCAACACCGCCGCGTGGACGACGGAGGGCTACGAGGCCGCGGGCCGCTACTGGCGCGGGAACGCGACGCTGGTGGAGCTCGTCGAGAGCCCGCCGGAGAAGGACCGCTTCTACCTGAACCGCGGCGACGGGACGTTCGAGGACGCGACGGCCGCCGCGGGCCTCGCCGGCGTCGGCTGGAGCGGCGACGTCGCCGTGTTCGACGCGGACGAGGACGGCGACAGCGACCTGTTCGTCTGCAACATGTTCGGGCGCAGCACCCTGTACGCGAACGACGGGCAGGGCGTGTTCCGCGACGTCACGGACGAGCGGCTCGGGCGCACTCCGTGGGGCGCCGTCGGCGCGAAGGCGTTCGACTACTCGGGCGACGGCCGGCTCGACCTCTACGTCGTGGACATGCACTCGGACATGTGGATGAGCACCGAGACCGACCCCGACACGCTGCCCGACGCCCGCAAGTACGGCACCAGCTACGGCCCCTCGGGCATCTCGCCGCAGTTCGGCCCGCTGGGTCGGCTGCGGTTCGACGTCGCCGGCGTCGTGTTCGGGAACGCGCTCTACCGCGCCGAGGGCGGCGGGAAGTTCACCGAGCTCTCCGACGTCGCCGGCGCCGAGACGTTGTGGCCCTGGGGCATCGCCGCCGCCGACTTCGACGCGGACGGCCACCAGGACGCGTACGTCCCGACGGGGATGGGGTACCCGTACGGCTACCGCCGCTCGCCCCTCCTGATGAACCGCGGCAACGGCTCGTTCGCGGACGCGGCGGCGGCCGCGGGGCTCGAGCCGTTCCCGGGGGGCCGGAACCAGGCGGAGCCGATCGGCGGGAAGCCGGCGGCCCGCAGCGCCCGCTCGGCCGCGGTCGGCGACTTCGACGCCGACGGGCGGCCGGACCTCGTCGTGAACCTCTTCAACGACCGCGCGATGCTGTTCATGAACCGGTCCCCGGCGCGTTCGTGGGTCGGCTTCCGGCTGACCGGGACCGGCCGCAACCGCGACGCGATCGGCGCCGTGGTGCGCGTGAAGGCCGGCGGGCGGACCTACGTGCGCCAGGTGGACGCCGCCGGCGGGTACCTCGCCCAGTCGTCGCGGACGCTCCACTTCGGGCTCGGCGACGCCCGGACGATCGACGAGGTGACGGTGCGCTGGCCCGACGGGAAGGTCGAGACCCTCGCCGACGTCGCCGTCGGCCGCGTGCACGCGCTGCGGCGCGACGCCGCGCCCGGAGCCGGCCGGTGAGCCGCGCCGCGGCGCGCCGGCCCCGCGCGCGATCGGGCGTCGCCTCGGCGCTCGCCGCGTTGCTGCTCGTCGCGTGCGGCGACGACCACGCCCCCGCGCCGCGCTCCGCCCGGGCGGGCGGCGCCGGGATGCGCTTCGAGGAGGCCGCGGAGGCCGCCGGCCTCCGGTTCCGCTCGTCCTTCCTGCCGCGCGAGCAGGGCGCCGCGTTCCGGATGAACCTCTACGACCACGGCGCGGGCCTCGCGGTCGGCGACGTCGACGGCGACGGCGACGACGACGTCTACTTCTGCAACCAACTGGGGCCCAACGCGCTCTTCCTGAACGACGGCGCCGGGCGGTTCACCGACGTCACGGCGCGCGCCGGCGTCGCCCTGCCCGACGTCATCTCGGTCGCGGCGGTGTTCGGCGACATGGACGGCGACGACGACGTGGACCTCTACGTCACGACGACCCGCGGCGGGAACGTCTACTTCCGCAACCGCGGCGACGGGACGTTCGAGGACGCGACGGCGACCGCCGGGCTCGCGCTCGTCGCGCACGCCCAGCAGCCCACGCTCTTCGACGCCGACGGCGACGGCGACCTCGACCTCCTCGTGATGGCGACGGCCCGCTGGACCACGGAGGCCTTCGACTCGGGCACGCGCTACTGGCAGGGCCCCGAGACCATCCTCGAGATGATGAGGAGCCCGGTGGAGTACAACCACTTCTACCGGAACCGGGGCGACGGCACGTTCGAGTACGCGACGGGCGAGGCGCGGCTCGCGGGCCCGGGCTGGGGCAGCGACGCGGCGGTCTTCGACTACGACGAGGACGGCGACCTCGACGTCTTCGTGGCGCGCATGTTCGGGCGCAGCACGTTGTTCGCCAACGACGGCAAGGGCCACTTCACCGACGTCACGGCGGCCACACTCGGGCGCACGTCGGCCGGCGCGGTCGGCGCGAAGGTGTTCGACCTCGACGGCGACGGCCGCCTCGACCTCTTCACCTCCGACATGCACTCCGACATGTGGATGGGCTACGACTACGACCCGCGGTCGGAGCCGGAGGGCGTCAAGACGCTCCGGTTCGCGCAGACGCCGGGCACGGTCTCGGAGCAGAACCGGCTGCTCCCGGAGGAGGTGCTGTTCGGCAACACGCTCCACCGCAACCTCGGTCGCGGGAAGTTCGTCGAACTCTCCGACGCCGCCGGGGTCGAGACGCTCTGGCCCTGGGGCATCGCCGCGGGCGACTTCGACGCCGACGGCTTCGAGGACCTCTACCTGCCGAGCGGCATGGGGTTCCCGTTCGCCTACTGGCGGTCGCCGATGCTGCGGAACCGCGGCGACTCGACGTTCGAGGAGGTCTCGGCCGCCGCGGGCCTCGAGCCGCTGCCCGGCGGTCCCTTTGCGGCCGAGCCGATCGGCGGGCGTCCGGCCGCGAAGAGCCTCCGCGCGGCCGCCACGGCCGACTTCGACGGCGACGGGCGCCTCGACCTGGTCGTCACGTCGTTCAACGATCGGGCGCTCCTCTTCATGAACCGGAGCCCCGCCCGCCCGTGGATCGGGCTGCGGCTGGTCGGCCCGCCCGGGCGCCGCGCGGCGATCGGCGCCGTCGCCCGCGTGCGCGTGGGCCCCCGCACGTTCGTCCGGATGGTGCAGGCGGCCGGCGGGTACCTCGCGCAGTCGTCGAACACGCTGCACGTGGGCCTCGGCCCCGCCGCCGGCACGCCCCGCGTGGAGGTCCGATGGCCCGACGGCGTCGTGCAGGACGTCGGGGCGCTCGCGCCGGGGCGCGTGCACGTCGTCGAGCACCCGCAGGCCCGCGCGAGACGCTGACCCGGGGCCCGCGACCCCGGCCGCGGGCCCCCCGACCCCGGGGAGCGCCGCCGCGGGCAGAGGGAATGCGATGATCGGGCCCATGCGGACCTCCCCCACCGTGAAGCGCGCCGGCGCGGTCGCGCGCCGCCGCGTCCGACCGCGCGGCGTCGGCCTCGCGACGCTCCTCGCGACCGTCGCGAGCCTCGCGTCGGCCTGCGGCGAGCCGTCGCGCCCCGCGGCCCGCGCGACGGCGGCGGCGGGCGCGATCCGCTTCGAGGAGGTCGCCGAGTCCGCCGGGCTGCGCTTCCGCATGGCGTTCCTGCCCGGCGAGCAGGGCGAGCGGTTCAAGATCAACCTGTACGACCACGGGTGCGGCGTCGCCGTCGCCGACGTGGACGGCGACGGCGACGAGGACGTCTACTTCTGCAACCAGCTCGGACGCAACGCGCTCTTCCTCAACGACGGCCACGCGCGCTTCACCGACGTCACCGAGCGGGCGGGCGTGGGCCTCGGCGACCGCATCTGCGTCGGCGCGACGTTCGGCGACCTCGACGGCGACGGCGACCTCGACCTGTTCGTGACGTCGACGCGCGGCGGCAACGTGTGCTTCCGCAACCGCGGGGACGGGACCTTCGAGGACGTGACGCGCGCCTCGGGCCTCGAGCTCGTGGCCCACGCGCAGCAGCCCGCGTGCTTCGACGCCGACGGCGACGGCGACCTCGACCTGTTCGTGCCCTGCACCGCCGGCTGGACCACCGAGGACCGCGACCCCGCCGGCCGCTACTACACGGGCGTCGCGACGATCGACGCGATCCGCTACAGCCCCCTCGAGCACGACCGCTTCTACCGCAACCGCGGCGACGGCGTCTTCGTGGACGCGACGACGGAGGCGGGGTTCGACGGGACCGGCTGGGGGAGCGACCCGGCCGTCCTCGACCTCGAGGGCGACGGCGACCTCGACCTGTACGTCGCGCGGATGTTCGGCCGCAGCACGCTCTACCGCAACGACGGCCGCGGCCGCTTCACCGACGTCACCCTCGCCACGCTCGGGCGCACGCCGGGCGGCGCCGTCGGCGCGAAGGTCTTCGACGCCGACGGGGACGGCCGCCTCGACCTCTACACGGTCGACATGCACTCCGACATGTGGATGGCGCCCGGCTTCGACCCCACGTCGGTCCCCGAGTCCTTCCGGCGGCCGCTCTCGGCGCCGGAGCCCGGCGCGCCGCCGACGCCGTTTACGCTCCGCCCCGACGAGATCGTCAACGGGAACACCCTCCACGTCGCGCTCCCGGACGGGCGCTTCGAGGACCGCTCGCTCGTGCTCGCCGCGGAGACGCTGTGGCCCTGGGGCATCGCGGTCGCCGACTTCGACGCGGACGGCTGGGAGGACGTGTTCCTGCCGTCGGGGATGGGGTACCCGTTCGTCTACTGGCGCTCGCCGCTCCTGCGCAGCGTCGGCGGCGTGCGCTTCGAGGACGTCGCGCGGTCCGCGGGCCTCGACCCGCCGCCCGGCGGCCCCGACCTCCCGGAACCGATCGGGGGGAAACCGGCCCCGCGCAGCCACCGCAGCGCGGCGACGGCCGACTTCGACGGCGACGGCCGCGTGGACCTCGTCGCGAACCCGTTCAACGACCGCGCGTACCTGTACCTCAACCGCAGCCCCGAGCGGCCGTGGGTCGGCTTCCGCCTCGTGGACGACGGCCGGGTGAAGGCGGCCGTCGGCGCCGTCGTGCGCGTGACGGTCGGCCGGCGCACCCTCGTCCGGCAGGTCCAGGCGGCCGGCGGCTACCTCGCGCAGTCGTCGCAGGTGCTCCACTTCGGCCTCGGCGGCGCCACGACGATCGACCGCGTCGAGGTGCGCTGGCCGCGCGGCCGCACGCAGGTCCTGACCGGCGTCGAGCCCGGCCGCGTGCACACGCTGACGCCGCCGCGCTGACGCTCACGGCGCGTCGCGGAACAGGAGGACGTCGTCCTCCTCGTCGGGGCCCCGCCGGAACACGAGCGCCACGCCGTCGGCGCGGACGACGAGCACCGACGCGAGGCCCGTCGCGTCCTCCTCCGTCCGCACCTCGAGCCGGACGCCGCCCCCCGCGGGGCGCCACGCGCCGCGGGCGGTCGCGCCGGACGGCCCGCCGGGCACGAGCTCGCCCGTCAGCACGAACGTGCCGTCCCGGGCGAGGTCGAGCTCGACGGGCGGGGTCGCGGCGTTGCCCGCGGCGTGCAGGCGCTCGACGGCGTCGGCGCCGAACCACTCGACGGCCTCCGCCGACTCCCCGTGGCGCGCCGGCCGCGACGTCCACCGACCCGCCCGGTCGGGCGGGGCGTCCGCGCCGCAGCCCGCCGCGAGGCCGGCCCCCACGCACGAGAGGAGGAACACCACGAGCGGTCGAAGGGTCCGCATGCGGGAGGGACGCCGTCCGGCTCGCGACCTTGCCCGCCCCGCCCCCGGCGGGGCCGCCCCGGGGGCCCGTGCGATGCTCGGGGGCGTTCGATGATCCTCCACGCCGCCTCGCTGCTCGCGTTGTTCGTCGCGCTGGTCGAGCTCGTGCTCGGCGGCGCGATCGTGGCGATCGCGGGCCGGGCCTCGCGTCGGCGGCGCCTCGACCCCGTCGCGGTCGACGCGCGCCTGCCGCTGCTCGGGCACCTCGCGACGGTGCTCGCCGCGGTGGCGGTCGTCGCGTGGCCGCTCCTCTACCTCCTGCTCGACGCCTACGTCCCGCAGTGGCGCGGCGTCGTCTGCATCCAGGGCGTCACGCGGGTCGGCGAGGGGAGCGTCGGGCCCGCGGGGGCGCTGCCCGCGCTCGTCGCGTGGCTGCAGGCGACGAAGCCCGCGTTCGTCCTGGCGGTCGGCGCGTGGGCGGTGCTGCGGTCGGCCAACCGCGCCACGGCCACGGGCGCGCTCACGGGCCGCGAGCTCGGCGCGCTGCTCGCGGCCGGCGGGCTCGCGATCGCCGACGCCGCGCTGACGACGGCGTACGTCGTGATCCCGAAGCGCGAGCAGTTCCTCGAGAACGGCTGCTGCGCCGTGCCCGCGCGCGGCTCGACGGCGCTCGTGGACGGGGAGTTCACGACGCGCACCGCGGCGGCGTTCGACGGCCGCGTGCTCACGCTCGCGTACGCCGCCGTGACGCTCGCGCTCGTGCTCGCGACGACGTGGGCGCTCCGGCGGCCGCGCTGGATTTGGGGCGCGCTGGTCGCGGCCGCCCTCGAGGTGCCCGTGGGGCTCGTGTTCCTGCGGGAGGTGGCGGCGCCGCGCTTCCTCGGGCTCCCGGGGCACCGCTGCGCGTACTGCGTCCTGTCGTCGTCCGCGGCCGGCGTCGCGTTCCTCGCGCTCGCCGCGACGGGCGTCCTGTGCGTCGCCTGGGCGGCGGTGGCCCAGGGCCTCGGCGGCGCGACCGCGAGGCCCGCGCGGCTGCTGCGGACGGGGCGCCTCGCGACGCTGGCGGCGGCGGCGATCGTGGGCGTACAGTGGCTCGCGTGACCGCGCGACCGCCCTCCGCCGCGCCCCTCGGGCCCCCTTCCGCCGACCGCGAGGCCGCGTCGTGAGCGGGCGCGGCCCGGTCGCGGTCGTCGCCGTCGTGGCGGCGCTCGTCGCGGGCGCGTCGCCGTCGCCGGGCGCGCGCGGCGCGACCCCGCCGAGGCGGCGCGCAGCGAGGGCGTTCCAGGCGCTCGTCGGCGGGCTCGGGGGCGGGCCCGCGGTCACGCTGTCGCGGTGCGCGCGCGCGTTCGACCCGCGCCTCGACGACGCGTGCGCCTTCCGCACCCACCCGCTGCCCGCGGGCGGCGCGTCTGCGCCCACGGGCTCGCCGGCCTCCCGGACCGATGACGACCTCGCCCCCCGCGGCGGCCCGCTGGCTCGCGCTCGGCCGCTCCGGCGCCGGCGCGGTGCTGCTGCACCCGCTCCGCAGCGCGGTGACGGTGGCGTGCGTCGTGGCCGTGCTGCTGCCGTGGGTCGCGGGCCTCGCCATCGCGCACGGGCTGCGCGACCAGGCGCGCGACGCGGTGCGCCTCGGCCCGGACCTCCTCGTCGAGGGCGAGCGGATGGGCCGGCCCGCGCCGGTGCCGCTCGAGGCCGTGGCGACGATCCGCGCGCTGCCGGGCGTCACCGACGTGGTCCCGCGCGTCGTCGGCGAGATCCGCCTCGGCCGCGACGACGTGTCGGCCGTGCTCGTCGGCCTGCCGATCGACCGCCTGCCGGCGGGCACGACGCTCGTCGAGGGGCGCCTCCCCGCGGCCGGCGCGGCGAACGAGCTGGTCGTCGGGGCCGCGCTCGCGCGCCGGCTCGCGCTCGTCGTGGGCGCGAGGCTGCCGCCCTTCTACCGCAACGACGCCGGCGAGCGCGTCTCGACCGTGGTCGGCGTGTTCCGGTCCGGACCTCCCCGTGTGGTCGGGGCAGGTCGTCCTGACGTCGCTCGAGACCGCGGCCGCGGTCTGCGCGCGCGGCCTCGCGTCGTCGTTGCACGTGACCGTCGAACGCGCCGCCCGCGAGGACGTCCGCCGCGCCGTCGCGCGCCTGCCGGCCCTCGGGCCTCGACGACGGCCACGGGCCCGTGCGCGCGCGTGCTCACGCGCGAGGACGCCGGCGCGCTCCTCCCCGCGCAGGTGCTCCAGCGCGAGGGCGTGTTCACGCTCCACTGGCTGCTGGCGTTCGCCGTGGGCCTGCCGCTCGTGCTCGTGACCTCCGGCGCGGGGCTGGCCGAGCGCCGCCGCGAGACGGCGCTGCTGAAGGCCGTCGGCTGGGGCACCGACGACGTGCTGTTGCGCTCGCTGGCGGAGAGCCTGCTGCTCGCGCTCGGCGCCGCGGCCCTCGCCGTCCTGCTCGCGGCGCTGTGGCTGGGGCCGCTGCGCGCGGTCGGCGTCGGCGCCGTCTACCTCGCCGGCGTCGAGGCCGACGCCGTCGTCGACGTGCCCTGGCGGCTCGCGCCCGTGCCCGTGCTGCTCGCGACGGGGCTCGCCGTGGTGCTCGTGACCGTCGGCACGCTCGTCTCGACGTGGCGGGCCGCCTCGACGCCCCCCGCGGAGGTGCTGCGGTGACCGCGGCCGCCCTCGAGACCTCGGGCCTCCACAAGCGCTGGCGCAGCGCGCGCGGCGACGTGGACGCGGTCGTGGACGTGACGCTCCGCGTGCCCCGCGGCGCGTTCGTCGTCGTGACGGGCCCGTCCGGCGGCGGCAAGACGACCCTCCTCTCCCTGCTGGTGGCGCTGGAGCGCCCGACGTCGGGACGGGTGAGCGTCGACGGGCCCCTCGCGACCGCGTCGGAGGCCGAGCGCTCGCGCGTGCGCCGCCGCGTCGGCTTCTCGTTCCAGGGCGCGCCGCAGGTGCGGCGGCTCCCCGTGTGGGAGAACGTCACCCTCGCGCTCGTGCCGGCGGGCGTCGGCGCCGCCGCCCGTCGCGCGCGCGCGCTCGAGGTGCTCGGGCGCGTCGGGCTCGCGTCCGTCGTCGACGAGCGCCCGGAGCGGCTGTCCGGCGGCGAGCCGTGGCGCTCGCGCGCGCGCTCGTGACCTCCCCGCCGGTGCTGGTCGCCGACGAGCCGACCTCCAACCTCGACCGCGCCTCGGCCGCCGCGGTCCTCGCCGTCCTGCGCGAGGAGCACGCCCGCGGCACCACGGTCGTCGTCGCGACGCACGACGCCGCGCCCTCGCGCTCGCGACCGCGACCTACGCGATGGAGGCCGGCCTGCGCCCGACGGGCCCCGGCGGCGAGGACGCGCCGCGCGACGGAGCGGCCTGGTGAACGCCGGCGAGCGCCCCCGCGGCGGCCCCGACGCGCCCGGCGCCGGCCGCGGGCGCCCGCCGGCGCCCGACGCCGGCGCCGGGCGGCCCGCGCGTTCGCGCTCGCGCGGGCCGTGGCCGTCCTCGCGGCCTACGTCGCCGCGCGCGCGCACCTCCTCGACGGGTGGTTCCGCCCATGACGGTCCCGCCGGTCGCGTACGCGCTGCTGGCCGTCGCCGACGTCGTCCTCGGCGCGAGCGTCCTGCGGCGGCTCCGGACCGGTGTCCGGGGCGTCGAGGCCTTCGCGTGGAGCGTCGCCCTCGGGACGGGCCTCGCGTCGCTGTGGGCGTTCGTGCTCGTCGCGACCGGCGTCTGGGCGCGCGTCGCGGTCGCGCCGACGGCGGCGATCGTCACGGCGGTCGCCCCCGCGGCCGTGCTGGCGACCCTCGACGCGTTGCGCCGCCGCGCGGCCGACCCGGCCCCGCGCGGGCCGACCCCGCGGGCGTTCGACCCGTGGCTCGTGCCCCCCGCGCTCGTCGCCGGCGTGCTCCTCGTCGCGGCGCTCGCGCCCGACGTCGGGTTCGACGCGCTCGTCTACCACCTGCCCGCGGCCGCGCGCGTCGCCCGCGACGGCCTCGGCCCGCTCCCGGGCTGCTTCGACGGCGAGCTGCGCCTCGGCTTCGACCTGCTGTGGGCCCGCCTGCTCCGGCTCGACGGCGCGCTGCCCGCCGGGCCCGCGGTCTTCCACGCGCTGGCGGGCGTCGGGCTGGCGGCCGGCGTCTTCGCCGAGACGCGCCGGCGCGCCGGCGCCGCGGCGGCGGGCGTCGTCGCGACGCTCCTGCTCCTGTCGCCGGAGGTCGCGCGCCTCGCGACGACGGCCTACGTCGACCTCGGCGTGGGCCTCTACGGGTTCGTCGCGATCGCGGCCGTCGCGCGCGCGCACCGCGGCGAGCCCGGGCCGAACGCCGCGCTCGCCGGCGTCTTCGCCGGGTTCGCCGCGAACGCGAAGCTGAACGCCCTCGCGTTCCTGCCCGTCGTGGCCCTCGCCCTGCTCGCCGGCGGCCCCCGCGGCGGCCGTCCGCGCCCGGCCCTCGTCGCGACGGCGTGCGGCGCACTCGTCGCCGCGCCGTGGGTCGTCCGCGCCGCCCTCGCGACCGGCAACCCCGCGTTCCCGGCGCTCGCGAGCGCGTTCGGCACCGGCTGGGCCACGCCCGAGACCGTCCGCCTCGCCGCCCGCACCGTCCTCGACCAGACCGGCCTCCCGCGCGACGCGCTGCTCGGCCCGCGCGGCGTCCTCCACGGCGTGTTCGACCCCGCGTGGGCGTTCCAGACGCCGGCGTTCGTGCTCGCGCTCCTGCCCGCCGCCGCGACGCGCCCGGACACGCCGGAGCGGCGCGGCCTCCTCGTCGCGGGCGTGCTCTCGGCCGTCGCGGGGCCTGGTTCGTGCCGCTGGCGCGGTTCGGCCTCGCGCCGATCGCGTGGGCGCGGTCGCCGCCGGCGTCGGCGCCGCGCGGCTCGTCGCCGGCCGCCGCCGCCTCGCCGTCGCGGGCCTCGCGGTCGCGGCGGGCCTCGCGGTCGTCGACGCCTGGCCGCGGCCCCGCTCCTCCCGCGGCTGCGGGCCGTGCTCGCCCGCGACGCCGAACCGGCCTACGCGCGGGAGGCCCTCGGCGCGGCGCGCGGCGCGGCGCACGCGGCGGCCGGGGCGCGCCACGTCGGCCTCGCCGCGCACGTCGTGGCGCTCGTCGGCCCGGACGCCGTGAGCCTCACGCCGCAGCGCAACGGCGTCCTCGTGCCGAGCGACCTCGACGACCCGGTCGCGTACCTCGCGGGGTGCCGCCGGCTCGGCCTCACGACGCTGGTGCTCCCCGACGGCCCGGACGCGAAGCCCGCGTGGGCCCGCCTCGTGGCCGCGTGGGAGCGGTCCGGCGACGTCGTCCGCGTCACGCGCCCGGTGCGGGGCTGGCAGCGGGTGACGCTCGCGCCGCGGTGACGCGCGCCGACGGGGCGTCCTCGACCGAGGTCCCGCGGCGCCGCACGCGAGGCCCGCCCGCCGGCAGCGGCCGGAACGCGGCGGGGCCGCCCCACGCCCGCAGGAGCGCGCGCAGGTCGTGGTCGAGGAACCACAGCGGCTCGCGTGCGGCGGCCGCGGCCCGCGCCGCGCGCGCCGAGGAGCCCCTCAGCCCGTGGACGGCGGCCGCGACCGACGCGGCGAGCAGCGCGACGACGCAGCGCACGACGTAACCGGCCTTCACCGCGCACGCGAACGCCGCGAACCGGAACGGCGGGAGCCGCCGCCGCATGTGCCGCAGCATCCCCTGGAGCAACGGCAGCCGCAGCGGCCCGCGGACCCCGACGGTGGACGCGCCGCCCGCGTGGACGACGACCGGCCCGCGCGCGAGCGCGTGGACCTCGGCGCCCAGCCGCCGCGCGCGCCAGCAGAGGTCCACGTCCTCGAAGTAGAACGGGAAGCCGACGTCGAAGCCGCCGAGCCGGAGGAGGAGGTCGCGCCGGACCGCGAGGCACGCGCCCGACGCCGTCTCGGACGACGGTCGGCCTCGCGCGCCGGCCCGGCGGGCGCGGGCGCCGCGACCGGCGCGGCCGGCGCGGCCCGGCGGGCGCGCCGCGGCCGCCACCCGAGCGGCGTGAAGAGGTCGAGGAGCGCGCGGACGGACGGGAACCGCCATCCCGCCTTCTGCGGCGTGCCGGCCGCGTCGGCGATCGGCGGGACCGCGAGGCCCGCGGCCGGCGTGCGGCGCAGGTACGCGACGAGCGCGGCGAGCGCGCCCGGCGCGGGCACGGCGTCGGAGTTGAGGAACACGACGACCTCGCCGCGCACGTGCGGGAGCGCGAGCGCGTGGCCGCGCGCGAACCCGACGTTGCGCGGGCTCTCGATCACCCGCACCGCCGGCCAGGCGGCGCGGACCGCGTCCGCGGTGCCGTCGTCGCTCGCATTGTCGACGAGGACGGTCTCGTGCGTGCACGGCGCGGCGCCCGCGGGGACCGCCGCCAGCGTCGCGAGCGTGCGGTCCCGCGTGTTCCACGTCAGCACGACGACGGAGAGGTCGGGGACGGTGGCCACCGCCGGATCGTACGGGCCGTACCGCAAAGGTCCCGTGGGCGTCGGGGCGGAAGTCCCGGCCGCGGGCGGAGCGGGACGACGCCCGCGCCCCCCACGCCTCTATCAAAGGGGGATGGCCGACGCGCGCCCCAATCCCCCGCCGGACGCCGCGTCGCCGCGGCCCGGCTCGCGGGCGGTCGTCCTGGCGGCGGTCGGCCTGCTCGCCGCGGCCGCGTGGGTCGTCGGCGTGGTCGCGCGCCGCGGCGACGACGTCCCCGCGTCGCGGCGGACGCCGCCCCGGCCCGCCGCGCCCGCGCCGACGAAGGACCTCTTCTTCCGCGACGTCGCGAAGGAGGCCGGCGTCGGCTTCTGGATGGCGTACCTGCCCGACGAGCAGGGCGAGAACTTCAAGATCAACCTCTACGACCACGGCGCCGGCGTCGCGGTGGCCGACGTGGACGGCGACGGCGACGACGACGTCTACTTCTGCAACCAGCTCGGCCCGAACGCGCTCTACCGCAACGACGGCGGCTGGCGCTTCACCGACGTCACGAAGGCCGCGGGCGTCGCCGTGGACGGCCGCATCTCGGTGGCCGCGGCGTTCGGCGACGTGGACGCCGACGGCGACCCGGACCTCTACGTCACGACGACGCGCGGCGGCAACGTCTTCCTCCGCAACCGCGGCGACGGCACGTTCGAGGACGCGACCGACGCCGCCGGCCTCGCGCTGGTCGCCCACGCGCAGGCCGCCGCGTTCTTCGACGCCGACGGCGACGGCGACCTCGACCTCCTCGTCACGGCGACCGCGCAGTGGACGACCGCCGCCTTCGACGCCGCGCAGCGGTACTACCGCGGGCCCACGGGCCTCTTCGAGCTGGTGGACAGCCCGCCCGAGCACAACGTCTTCTACCGCAACCGCGGCGACGGCACGTTCGAGGACGCCACGCAGGCCTCGGGCCTCGCCGGCCCGGGCTGGAGCGGCGACGTCGTGGCGTTCGACGCCGACGACGACCACGACCTCGACGTGTTCGTCACCAACATGTTCGGTCGCAGCGCGCTGCTCCAGAACGACGGCAAGGGCCGCTTCACCGACGTCACCTCCGCCTCGCTCCCCACGACCTCGTTCGGCACCATCGGCGCGCGGGCCTTCGACGCCGACGGCGACGGCCGCCTCGACCTGCTCCTCTCCGACATGCACTCCGACATGTGGACGCAGGCGATGGACGTCCCGAAGCCCGCCGACGCCCCGAAGAAGTGGCCCGGCCTCTTCGGCCCCCGCGCGGACCCCGCCGACCCGGTCCAGGCCGGCCTCCTGAAGCGCCTCGGCTACCGCGTGGACGGCGTGCTCTTCGGCAACACGTTCCTCCGGGCCCTCGGCGGCGGCCGCTTCGAGGAGCGCAGCGACGCCGCGGGCCTCGAGACGTGGTGGCCCTGGGGCGTCGTCACCGGCGACTTCGACGCCGACGGCGCCGAGGACGTCTTCTTCGCGTCCGGCATGGGCTACCCCTTCGAGTACTGGCCGTGCGCGCTGCTCCGCAACGACGGCACGGGCCGCTTCGTCGACCGCACGGCCGACGGCGGCGTCGACCCCGAGGACGGCCGCACGCGCGGCCCCAAGCTCCGCGACCGCGCGATCTCGCGCAGCTCGCGCGCCGCGGCCACCGCCGACTTCGACGGCGACGGTCGCCTCGACCTCGTCGTCAACAACTTCAATGGCGGGCCGTTCCTCTTCCGCAACGAGAGCCGCCCGCGCGCGTGGGTCGGCCTCCGCCTCGTCGGCGCGGGCAAGAACCGCGACGCGATCGGCGCGCTCGTCCGCGTCACGGCCGGCGGCCGGACGATCGTCCGCCAGGTGCACGCCGCGAGCGGCTACCTCGCGCAGTCGTCGCTCGCCGTCCACGTCGGGCTCGGCGACGCGACGCGCATCGACCGCTGCGAGATCCGCTGGCCCGACGGCTCGACGCAGGTCGTCCCCGACCTCGCCCCCGGCCGCTGGCACACCGTCCGCCAGCCCTGACGCGCGGCGGTCCGCCCCCGCGCCGCTCCGGGACGCGGTCATCTCCCCGCGACCGCGAGGCCCGCTGGCCTATCGCACCACGATGCGCGCGGTGACCCGGCCGCGCTCCTCGACGACCACCTTCGCCTCGCCCTTCCGCCAGCGCCACTCCGCGAACACGGTCGCGACACCGGGTGCCGTGCGCCGGTACGATCGCCTGCCTGCCGCATCGGCGAGTTCGTCGACGCGCTGCACGCCGTCCTCGACGTCGAAAGTCCCCCCCCCACCGGAGCCGTAGACCACGATCCGTGCTAGCGGGCACGGCCGACCCGCGTCATCCACGACTTCGACGTCGAGTTGCCCCGCGGCGGGTTCCCGAAGTTCCACGTCGACGCGCGCGCCCGCATCGACGGAGACCCGGGTCGTCCAACGGAAGCCGCCGGGCACGGACGCCCAGACTTCGCGTTCGCCCGCGGCCACGTCCCCGATCACGGCGACTCCGTCGGCATCCGTGAAGACGTCCTGCGGATCACACGTCACCTGCGCGCGCGCAGCGGAACGCCCGTCAGCCCGCCGGACGCGAACCCGCAGGCGACCGACCGTGGCCGGGTCCGCGGGCCCTCCCGGAGGACGCACGTCCTCCTCCTCCCTCACCTCGTCCGCGAGCGCCTCGGTCACCGGCACATCGAGGTCGCGCCGGGCTCGGCCCTCTCCGCCGCCCGTCGAACCTGCCAAGCGGACCTCCACCGGAATCGCGGTCACCGGCTGCAGCGGGAACCTCGCCAGCACGGGCGGGCGCCGCAGTTCGACCTCCTCGACGTCGGCCGCCGCGGGGCTCTCCGTCGGCTGGACGAGCGCGGGTCGCCATGCGACGAGCGCGCGGACTTCGGCTCCCGGAACGAACGGGAGACCTCTCACAAGCAGCACACCGTCAGTGCCCGCCGCATCGAGGGAACTCTGCGTCCCGCCGGCCCAGTGCTCTGGGGGTCCGCCAACCACGTGAATCGCATGGAGACGCGCGCCCTCGGCCGGCGCGCCATCCGGTCCTCGGATCGTCAGGACCAGGTCGATCGTCGGCCACAGCGGCACCGTCGCGGCGATCTCCTCGATGTCCGCGGCGACGGGGCGATGGATCTGGAACTGCTCGACGTCCGCGTACCCCGCGGGCGCGTCCACGACGATCCAGTCGTGGACGAGGGTGTCGGGCCGCTGGAGGACCGACGCTCGCAGGTCCGCCGCGCGCCAGCGCGGGTCGAGCCACCAGCCGGGTGCGCTCGCCGTCGGGTTGACGGGCTCGCCCCGTCGCAACGTCTCCTCGAACGGGTGACCGAGGCGCCAGCGAGCCGCGACGGGTTGGCCGGTGATCGCGTCCACGCACCGCACGCGCAGGCGCAGGGTGCGGCAGCCGTCCGCCACGGTCGTCGGCCAGTCGGCCGGCCGGTCCGCGGGATCGAGCGGCTCCGGCCCGGCAGGGTTCGCGGCCGCGGCGGTCGGGGCTGCGGGCGGTTCGGCGGTCGTGTCCTTCGAGACGCGAGGCCCGGCGGCCAGCGGAGGCGGCGTGCCCTCGACGGCCAGCGGGCCTCGCGGTCCCGAACCCGGACCTCGTCCCGTGCCGTCGGTCGGCCCGTCGCCCCGGCCGCGCAAGAGGAAGAACGCGGCTCCGCACGCGGCCAGCACGGCGACGACAAGGATGGCGCGCGGCGACCCCATCCCGGGAGTCTACGCGGACGGCCCGCTCACGTGCGCGCGACGAACGCCTCGGCGGGGTACGGCGTCGCGCGCGCGCGCGTGCGGCCCACGAGCGCCGCGCGGAGGAGGCGGTCCTCGGCGGCGAGTGCGTCGGGGGGCATCGAGCCGCGGAGCGGCGAGAGGTAGACGAGGTCCTTCGCGTCGAGCGGCATCGCCGCGAGCGTGGCGACGGTCGCGTCGCGGTGGGCGTCCGCGCGCGCGGGGCCCCCGAGGCCGAGGAGCACGGTGACGGCGACCTTCAGCCCCGCGGCCTTCATCGCGGCGACGTCCGCGACGAACCGGTCGAGGTCGGGGCGCTTGCCGACCTCGGCGCGCAGCGCGGCGAGGCCCGTCTCGAGGCCGACGGTCACGTCGCCGAGGCCCGCGGTGCGCAGCGCGGTCCACCGCGCGGCGTCGCGGCGCGGCGCGTGGTCCGGGTCGAGGAATGCGGCGACGCCGCGGGCGCGCGGCCCGAACGCGGCGGCGACGTCGGCGAGGCGGCGCAGGAGCACCGCGTCGGGGATGGAGGCCGCGGACGCGCTGCCGAGGAAGACGCCGTCGACGGCGTCGAGCGCGCGGCCGAAGTGGGCGCGGACGGCGTCGAGGTGCGCGCGGAAGGCGGCGTCGTCGAGGACCTCGAAGGGGCGGTCCTTGTAGAATGCGCAGAACGTGCAGCCGCCGTTGGGGCAGCCGCGCGCCGGGTCCACGACGACGTCGCGGTAGCGGTGCGGCGGCAGGATCGGGATGCCCTCGGGGTAGAGCGCCGCGGCGCGGCGGGCCTCGTCGGCGAACCACGCCGCGCCACGGCCGGCCGCCGCGCAGCAGCGCGAGCGCGTGGGCGCGGTCCCCCACGAGGTCCACGGGATCCCCGCGCTCGATCGCCGCGGCGAACTCCGTCGCAGCGCGCGGCGAGGTCGTGGACGGCGTCGGCCTCGGCGGACGGCAGGGCCTCGTCGCCGCCGGGGCGGCGCACGTGGACGCGGCCGTCCACGGCACGGCGGAGCACGCCGCCGCCGCGGTGGAGCGTCGTCCAGCGGCCCTCGGCGTCGCAGCGCAGCGCCGCGCCGTCGGCCGCGCGCTCGACGACGACGCCGTGCCGGTCGCCGCGGACGTGGAGCGTCGCGGGGGCTTCCGCGTGCGGCGCCGGGTCGGACGGGCCGGGCGAGGTCACGCGCGCGGGGGCGGCGACGCGCGGTAGCGCTCGATGGACGCGACGATCCGCGCGCGGGCCACCGCCGCGGGCTCCCACGCGAGGGTCTCGACGCGCGCGCCCTCGAGGTCCTTGTAGACGCGGAAGAAGTGCTCGATCTCCTTGAGCACGTGGGGCGAGACGTCGTCGAGGTCGTGGACGTGGGCGAACGTCGGGTCCTTGGCGACGACGGCGAGCGCCTTGTCGTCGGGCTCGCCGCGGTCGCGCATGCGGAACAGGCCCACGGGCCGGACGTCGACGAGGCAGCCGGTGAAGGTCGGCTGGTTCGAGAGGATCACGACGTCGAAGGGGTCGCCGTCGTCGTACACGGTGCGCGGCACGAAGCCGTAGTCGCCCGGGTAGTGCATCGGCGAGTAGAGGACGCGGTCGAGGTAGAAGAGGCCGCTCGTCTTGTCGATCTCGTACTTGTTGCGCGAGCCCTTGGGGATCTCCACGACGACGCGCACGACGTCGGGACACTTCGCGCCGGGGTCCAGGTCGTGCCAGGGGTGCATCGGGGCCTCCGGCGCGGATTGTCGCCGACGCGCCGGGTCGCACCAAGGGCCCGCGCGTGAACGATCTCTGACGCGCGGGCCCCAAGGCCGCCGGCGCGCGGGCCTCGCGGTCCCGGGACCTCGACCGCGGCCTCGCCCTGCGGCCGGCGGGCCCCGGCGGACGGCGCGCGCGGCCCCGGAACGGAGCGGCGCGCCGGTCCGTGGGGACCGGCGCGCCGCGGGGTCGACGACGAGGGCCCGGTTCAGCGGGACTGGAGCGGGACGAACGGCCGCTTGAGCGCGCCCGTGTAGATCTGCCGCGGGCGGTTGATCTTCGACGACGGGTCGTCGCGCATCTCCTTCCACTGCGCGATCCAGCCCGGCAGGCGGCCGAGGGCGAACATGACGGTGAACATGTCCGTCGGGATGCCCAGCGCGCGGTAGATGATGCCGCTGTAGAAGTCGACGTTCGGGTACAGCTTGCGGCTGACGAAGTACTCGTCCTTGAGCGCGATCTCCTCGAGGTTCTTCGCGATCTCGAGCATCGGGTCGTTGACGCCGAGGGCCTTCAGCACGTCGTCGGCGGCGGCCTTGAGGATCTTGGCGCGCGGGTCGAAGTTCTTGTAGACGCGGTGGCCGAAGCCCATGAGCTTGAACGTCGAGTTCTTGTCCTTCGCCATCGCGACGTACTTCTTGTAGTCGCCGCCGTCGGCGCGGATCTTCTCGAGCATCTCGATCACTTCCTGGTTGGCGCCGCCGTGCAGCGGGCCCCAGAGCGCGGCGATGCCGGCGGCGATCGTGGCGAAGAGGTTCGCCTGGCTGCTGCCGACCATGCGCACGGTGGACGTCGAGCAGTTCTGCTCGTGGTCCGCGTGGAGGATGAGCAGCATGTTCAGGGCGCGCTCGACGACGGGCGAGATCTTGAACGGCTCGCTCGGCACCGAGAACATCATGTTCAGGAAGTTGCCGCAGTACGACAGGTCGTTCCGCGGGTAGACGAACGGCTGGCCGACGCTCTTCTTGAACGAGAACGCCGCGATCGTCGGGAGCTTCGCGACCAGGCGGGCGATGTTGAGGTCGGCCGCGCCGTTCGCGCTGTCGGGGTAGTACGTCGAGAGCGACGCGACCATCGCCGCGAGGATCGCCATCGGGTGGGCGTGCGGCGGGTACCCCTCGAAGAACTTCTTCATGTCCTCGTGGAGCAGCGTGTGGCGGGTGATCAGCTCGCTGAACGCCCTCCACTCGACCGCGTTCGGGAGCTTCCCGTAGATCAGCAGGTACGCGACCTCGAGGAACGACGCCTTCTCGGCGAGCTCGTCGATCGGGTAGCCGCGGTACTGCAGGATCCCCTTGTCGCCGTCGATGAAGGTGATCGCGCTCAGGCAGGCGCCGGTGTTGCCGTAGCCCGGGTCGAGCGTCACGGCGCCGGTGGTGTCCCGGAGCTTGCGGATGTCGATGGCGCGTTCGCCCTCCGAGCCGACGACGACCGGGAGGTCGTAGTCCTTGCCGTCGAGGGTGAGGCGGGCGGTCGTGGCGGCCGAGGTCTTCTCCGTCGCCGTGGGCACCTGCGGATTCATGCCGGTCTCCTTGGGGCTCTCTACCCATGCGCTCCCCGTGCGCCGATCCGGTCCGGGGACCGTCGCGCCGCAAGCGCCGTCAGGCACTCGACTTCGGAGCGACGTCGCCGCCGGAGCGGACCGACGTAGGGAATCGGTGCCCCCACCCTAGCAACGCCCGTTCCCGCCACGGGAGTCCGTCCCACCCGCCCCCCGGGGGTCGCGTCGGCCGGACCGTCACGCCGGCAGGACGGTCGCGCCCGGCCACGGGATGCGGAGACCTCCGGGACCGCGAGGCCCGTACCATCGCGGTCCCCCATCCCGGAGCCCGACGCCGATGGACGCCACGCCCGCCCTCCTCCGCGAGCTGATCGAGCTGCAGCGCCAGACCATCCGCCTGCAGAAGTTCCAGATCTCGCTCACCGCCGAGCTGGTCGTCTACCACAGCTGGGCCGCGTCGAAGTTCCAGTCCGTCCCCGCCCTCGAGAAGGCGATGATGGCGACCGTCCAGCGCATGCGGAAGACCGTCGAGAAGGTCGCCGCGGGCAAGGCGCTGCCGAAGTAGCGGCGGGTCCCGCGCATCCGCGCGCGCGGGGCCGTCAGCGCGCGCGCCGGGCCTTCTGGATGGCCGCGTCGAGCGTCTGCAGGAACGCCGAGCGGTCGCGGTCGGTGAACGGCGCCGGGCCTCGGGTCCGCGTACCCGACTCCCGCAGCTGCGCGAGCAGGTCGCGCATCGCGAGGGCCGAGCCGATGTCCTCGTCGGTGAAGCGCCGGCCGGTCGGGTGCACGACCGCCGCGACCTTCGGCAGGCACCGGGCCGCGAGCGGCGTGTCCGCGGTCACGACGATGTCGTCCGCGGCGGCGTGGTCCACGATCCAGTCGTCGGCCGCGTCGGCGCCCTGGGGGACGAGGATCCGCTCGACGCGCGCGTCCGTGGGCCCGTCCACGCCGCCGTTGGCGACGAGCACCATCATCAGCTGGTAGCGGGCGGCGACCTTGTGGATCTCCGTCTTCACCGGGCAGCCGTCCGCGTCGACCAGGATGCGCATCCGCGCACGCTACCCGCGTTCCCCTCCCGCGCCGCCCGCGGACCGACAACCCGCGCCGCGGGGCCCGGCGCCCGGGCGATACCATGCCCCCATGCGCCGACCGGGCCTCGTGTACCTCGCGCTGCTGCTCGCCGCCCTCGGCGGGCTCGTGGCGTTCGTCCTGCGCCCGTCGGGGCCCGACGGCGTCGAGACCGAGGAACCCTCCACGGCCGCCGACCGGGCGGGGGCGCGCCCCGCGACGCTCGACGGCCTGTCGGGTCGCGGTCGTGCCGGGGGACGCAAGGCCCGCTCGCCGCCGAGGCCTCGGGCGCACGCGACCCGGCGGCCCCCGCGCGGGCGGGCCCGACCCGCGTCGAGGGCCGCGTGCTCGACGAGACGGGCCGGCCGATCGAGGGCGCGCGCGTGACGGCCGTCGGCGCGCCCGCGCCCGCCCCGACCACGCTGACCGACGCGGACGGACGGTACGCGCTCTCGCTCCCGCCGCCCGGCACGTTCCCGTTGCGCATCGAGGTGCCCGGCGGCGAGACGCTCGACGCGGTCGCCCTGGCGGGCGCCGCGGAGGTCGTCGCGTCGCGGACGCCAACCTTCCCGATCGCGGGGCGCGTGGTGGACGCCGCGACGGGCGACGGCGTCGGCGGCGTGCCGGTCACCGCGGGGCCCGCGGCCTCGCCCGACGGCGACGGGCCGACGGCCACGACGGCCGCGAACGGCGCGTTCGTCGTCGGCGTGCGGGTCGCGGGCAGGTACGTGCTGCACGTCGGCGCGCGGGCGCTCGGCGACGGGGCCGACGCCACGGCGGCGGCGTACGTCCCCGCGCGCGTGGACGGCGTCGCGACCGGGACGACCGACGTCGTCGTGCGGCTCGCGGCGGGCCTCGCGATCGAGGGGCGCGTCCTCGACGACGCGGGCGACCTCGTCGCGCGGCCGCTGCGCGTGGACGTCGTCGGACGGACGGCCCGCGGCGACCCGGACTGGTCGCGCCGCCGCGCCGTGCGGCTCCCCGACGGGGCGCTGAAGGTGCCGGGGCTCGCGCCGGGCCGCTACGACGTGTGGGTGCGCCCCGAGCCGGGCAAGGCCGACACCGCGGGCGCGCCCCTCTCGGCGGGCGTGCGGCGCGACGTCGAGGCGGGCGCGACCGGCGTCGAGGTCCGGCTCGCGCGCGGCCTCGTGCTGGCGGGGCGGGTCGTGGACGCGCACGGCGACCCCGTCACGGGGCGCGGCGAGGTCGTCGCGATGCCCGAGGGGACGACGGACCGCAACCTCGCGGTCCGCGCCGACGTGCCCGGCGACGGGACGTTCCTCGTGGGTCCGCTCGACGGCGCCGCGCGATTCGACCTCGTCGCGAGCGGCTTCGCGGGCCGGCGCGAGGCCGTCCGCCGCGGGGTGTCGCCGCGCGACGCCGACGTCGCGCTGACCCTCGACGTCGGCGGGCGGATCACGGGCCGCGTGGTCGGGAAGGACGGCGCGGCCGTGCCCGCGGGCGTGCCCGTGGGCGTGCTCGCGCGCGAGGTCGACCTCCACGGCGGCGAGCTGCGGATCGAGGGGACGCGGGCGTTCGCCTACACCGCGGCCGACGGCTCCTTCGTCGCGGACGGCCTCGGCGCGTTCCGCTTCGACCTCGAGGCCGGCGGCGGCCGGTCGGGGTTCCTCGGCACGATCCGCGAGAGCATCGAGGTCGGGGCGACGGACGTGGTGCTCGAGGTGGTCGAGGGCGTCGAGGTCGCCGGGACGCTCATCGACGACGCGGGCGCGCCAACGGCGGCGACGAGCCTCCAGGCCGACGACGGCGCACGCCGCGCGGCCATGCGGCCCTACGTGCAGGTGGGCCCCGACGGTCGTTTCCGCTTCCGCGGCCTCAAGGCGGGCGCCGTCCGCTTCTCCGTCCGCGTCGGCGAGGCCTGGATCGACGTCGGCGCGGCCACCGCGCCCTCCACCGACGTCAAGCTGACCGTCCCCGCGCGCTGACGGCTCCACGACCGGGCGGCCGGCGGGCCTCGCGGTCCCGGGAGGGGGATGCGGCACGGGGCCGCGGGACGGAAGGCGCAGGGCACCGGAAATCGGACGGAGGGGATCTTGGGGGTCGGGGCCCCCGTCCGGTTGGACGTCCCGCGCGTTGGTTTACGGCGCGCCCACCGTACGGCAGGGTATCCGCCCATGAGCAACCCCGGAACTGCCGAGAACCCGCTCCGCGTCGCCGTCGTGGGCAGCGGCCCCAGCGGCTTCTACGTCACCGACGCCCTCGTCAAGACCGCCGGCCTCGTCGCCCAGGTCGACCTGTTCGACCGGCTGCCGACCCCCTACGGCCTCGTGCGCTTCGGCGTCGCGCCGGACCACCAGGAGGTCAAGCGCGTCACGAAGGTCTACGCCAAGACGGCCGAGCTGCCGTCGGTGCGCTGGTTCGGCGGCGTGCAGTTCGGCAAGGACCTGACGATGGACGACGTGCGCGCGCACTACCATGCCGTCGTCTTCACGACGGGCGCGCAGACCGACCGCCGCCTCGACGTGCCCGGCGAGGACCTGAAGGGCAGCCACCCCGCGACGCAGTTCGTCGCCTGGTACAACGGCCACCCCGACTGCCGCCACCTCACGTTCGACCTCGACACCGAGCGCGCGGTCGTGATCGGCGTCGGCAACGTGGCGATCGACGTCGCCCGCATGCTCTGCCGCACGCCGGAGGAGCTCGCGAAGACCGACATCGCCGACCACGCCCTCGAGGCCCTGCGCAAGAGCCGCGTGAAGGAGGTCCTGCTCGTCGGCCGCCGCGGGCCGGCCCAGGCGGCGTTCACGAGCTCCGAGCTCGAGGAGATCGGCGAGCTCGCCGACGCGGACGCGATCGCGCGGCCCGACGAGGTGGCCCTCGACCCGCTGTCGAAGGCCGAGCTGGCGGCGCACCCCGACCGCCAGACCGACCTCAAGCTCAAGATGATGGAGAAGTACGCGTCGATCGGCGAGGGCACGAAGGCGAAGAAGCTGCGCCTGCGCTTCTGCCTCTCGCCCGTCGAGCTCAAGGGCGACGCCTCGGGGCACGTGCGCGGCCTGCGGTTCGTGAAGAACGCGCTCGTCGCCGGCGCCGACGGGTCCATCAAGGCCCAGGCCACGCAGACGTTCGAGGACGTCGAGACGGGCCTCGTCTTCCGCTCGGTCGGCTACCGTGGCGTGGCGCTCCCGGGCGTCCCGTTCGACGAGAAGAAGGGCACGATCCCGAACGACGCCGGCCGCGTCGTGGACGCCGCGAAGCAGCCCGTCGTCGGCGCCTACACCGCCGGCTGGATCAAGCGCGGCCCGTCGGGCGTCATCGGCACCAACCGCGCCTGCGCCGTCGAGACCGTCAAGGGCCTCACGGCCGACCTGGCGGCGGGCAAGCTGCTCGCGCCGGCCGCGCCGTCGCGCGACGCCGTCACGGCGATCCTCGAGCGGCGCGGGGTGAAGTGGTTCACCTTCGCCGACTGGAGCAAGCTCGACGCGGTCGAGGTCGCCAAGGGCGCGGCGACGGGGCGCCCCCGCGTGAAGTTCACCTCGCCCGACGAGATGCGCGTCGCGGTCAGCTCGTAGGACCCGAGGCCCGGCGCGCGCGCCGGCGCTCCCGCAGGAAGAGGAGCGCCGGCAGCACCGTCAGGGCCGAGAGCTGGCTCACGATCATGGCCACGGCGTTCAGCACGCCGAGCCAGACCGAGGGCTTGAAGTCCGACAGGACGAGCACCAGGAACCCGCAGACGATCACCGTCGTCGCGATCCAGATCGCGCGGCCGACCGTCGCGTGCGTGCGGCGCACGGCCTCCTCGGGGTCGGGCGTCCCCCGCTGCTCGAACCGGTGGCGCCAGGCGTACTGGATCGACGCGTCGATGCCGACGCCCATCGAGATCGACGCGATCATCACCGTGACGAGGTCGAGCGGGATGCCCGCCCAGCCCATGGTGCCGAGCGTCACCATCGTCGGCAGCACCTGCGTCACGACGACGAGCGTCGAGACGACGATCGCGCGGAACAGCAGGATCACCATGAGGAAGACGGCACCGACGACCCAGTAGAACGACGAGTTCTGCGTCTCGATCAGCGAGTCGAGCATGTTCTGGTAGAGCAGGAACACGCCGGTCACGCGCGTCTCGACGCCGGCGAGGTCCGGGCTCGACGCGAGGTGGGCCCGCAGGCCCGCGAGGACCTTCGCCCGGTCGAGCGTCGGCGCGGTCTCGCGCATGCGCACGACCACGCGCGCGACCTCGCCGTCGGCCGACAGGAACTCGCTCGTGACGGCCCGCACCGCGGGGACCTTCACGAGCACGGGCAGCACCGTTGCGACCTTCGGGTTCTTCTTCTCGAGCTCCTTCACGAGCCGCGCCATCGACCGCACGTTGCCGGTCTCGGGCACGCCGTCGAAGTAGGCCCCCACCGCCGCCGCCGCCGCGATCCCCTTGGGCGTCAGGAAGAAGCCCTTCGACGGCGCCTTCATGTGGATCTCGAGCGGCGTGGTGCCCCCCATCTTCGTGTCCACGTACTCGAGGCCCTTGTAGACCTCGCTCTCCGTGCGGAAGTAGCTCGTGAACTTCGACTGGGCCGAGAGCTTCGACGCCCCGAGCGCGCTGACGCCCAGCACGAGCGCCGCCACGACGATCACCGCGACGGGGTGGCGCAGGCTCAGGTCGGCCAGCAGGCGCTCGACGCCCTGGGGCTTGCCGCGGCCGTGGTCGCGCGGCGGCCGGGGCTTGCGGAGCGGCCGCGCCATCGCGGGGATCGCGAGGAACACGACGACGAGGCCCACCGCCATGCCGATCGCGAGCATCACGCCGAAGTCGCGCACCGGGCGCGTGAGGCTCGTGCGCAGGGCCGAGAACCCGGCCATCGTCGTGGTGCACGACAGGAGGCACGGCAGGAAGATCGCCGTCGCCGCCTTCACCGACGACAGGATGCCCGGCTCCTGCGGCGACAGGAGCTGCCGCTCGCGGTACGCCTCGACGAAGTAGACGGTGTAGGGCAGCAGCAGCACGAACAGCAGCAGCGGCAGGCTCGACGTGATGATCGTGATCTTCATGCCCGACGCGGCCATCGCGCCGACGATCAGCACCACGGGGAGCGCGCTCACCAGGAGCGGCAGCGCGACGAACATCCACCGCCGGTAGATGGCGAGGAACGTGAGCAGGAAGAAGCCGAGGGCCGCCAGCCCGAACACCCGCAGGTCGTGCCGCAGGTGCTCGACGAGGTTGACGTTGATGACGCAGATGCCCGACAGCCGGACGGGCTCGCCGAGCTGCGCCCCCCACGTCGCCGCGACCTTGCGCACGCCCGCCACGAGCGCGTTGCGGCGCTCCGTCTGCAGCGCCGCGTCGGGCGGCGCCGGGGCCACGGTGGGCCCGCCGGGCGCCGCGGTCGCGGTCCCGGGCGCGCCCTGCAGGTAGACGAGGATGCTCGTCGCGCGCCCGTCGGGCGCCAGCAGGTTGCCGATCGCGATCTCGTGGCCGAGCAGCTCCTGCTTCGCGCGGGCGTAGTCGACGCCGTCGTCCTTGAGGGTGCGGAGCTTCGACAGGTCGAACGACGTCCCGTCGGCCTGCCGGAGCAGCGGCACGTCGAGCAGCGACACGACGGACGCCGCCGACGGCACCGCCGCGAGGTCGGCCACCAGCGCGCGGAGGTCCTTCGCGCCCTCGGGCGACACCCAGTCGCGGCCGCTGGCGCACACGATGGCGTACTCGTCCGACCCCCACGCCGACCGGCTGGCGTCGTAGTACGCGAGGTCCGGGTCGCCCTCATTCAGCAGCGACGACGTGCCCGCCTCGACCTCGAGGTCCGGTGCGTGGCGCCCGAGCAGCACCACCCCGACGGCCAGGAGCAGCAGGATCGCCCACCAGCCGCGGTCGATGAGCGCCGCGTAGGCCCGCTCGGTCCGCGGCCAGTCGCCGCCGGGCATCGACGCGTCGGGATCGGGGCTCATCGGGACGCCGGCATGGGGTGGGGACTCCGGGCGCGGGGGACGCGAGGCCCGGTCGCTCGCGTGTCCGCGCGACCGCCGGGCCGGCGGAGTCTACCGGGCCCGCGGGCGCGACGCCCGACTCGGAGGCGCGGCCCGTCCCTGGGTCCGCGGCGCGACCCGCGCCGGGGCCCGCGCCGGGCCGGGCCTCGCGGTCGGGGCGACGGCCACCGGGCCTCGCGTACCCGCGCCCCCGACCGCCCCCCGCGCCGCGGTCAGGGGAAGACCAGCTCGACCGCCGAGACGTCGTCGTCGAACCCGACGCCGCCGCAGAGGCGCTCGGCGCGCGTGACCGCGTGGTCGAGCGGGCTGCCCGAGCCGACGGCGAGCTCGTCGATCATCTCGTCGTGGTCGTAGGCGCTGCCGTCGGGCTTGCGGATCTCGTAGAGGCCGTCGCTGTAGAGGAGGAGGCGGGAGGCGGGCGGGACCGCGGCCGTCTGCGTGGTGTACGCGAGGCCCGGCACGAGGCCGGGCATGGGCCCGTCGGACGGGAACCGGACCGGGACGCCGCCGCCGGGCGCGAAGAGGAGCGCCGGCGGGTGGCCGCCGCCGGCGTAGCGCAGCGTGCGCGTGCTGGCCTCGAAGACGCCGTACCAGATCGTGAAGAACTTGCCGCCGTGCGACGACATCGGGAACGCGCCGCCGAGGCCCGCGAGCACCTGGCCGGGGTCGTGGAAGTCGGTGCCCGGGAGCGAGCGCGAGCGCAGCGCGTTGAGGACCGAGACGCCGAGCAGCGCGGCGCCGACGCCGTGGCCGCTCACGTCGAGCAGGTAGAGGACGAAGTGGTCGTCGTCGAGCCAGTGGTAGCCGAAGGCGTCGCCCCCGAGGGAGGCCGAGGGGATGAACTTCCAGCGGGTGCGGACGCGCTCGTCGATGGGCTCGGGGAGGAGCGACTGGACGTAGCGCGCGGCCTGGTCGAGCTCGTCCTGGAGCGCCGCCTGGCTGCGGCGGAGCGCCTCGTGGGCGGCGTCGCGCTCGAGCATGCTGCGGTAGCCGGCGGAGTGGTGCCGGACGCGGGCGAGGAGCTCGACGCGGTCGGGGAGCTTGACGAGGTAGTCGTTGGCGCCGCGCGCGAAGGCCTCGGCCTTGGTGGCCGGCTCCTCCTTCGACGACAGGACGATGAGCGGGATCTTGCGCGTGGCGTCGTCCTCGCGGAAGCGGCGGACGAGGTCGAGGCCGTCCATCTGCGGCATCACGAGGTCGGAGAGGATGACCGTCGGGCGGAACTCGCGGGCGGCGTCGAGGGCCTGGCGCGGGTCGGCGACGTAGCGGTAGCGCACGTCGGGCTCGGTCACGAGCATGCGCCGGACGGCCTCGCCGAAGAGCATCTGGTCGTCGACGAGGAGCACGGCGACGGGCCGCTCGGCCGCGGGGGCGGCCGCGGCGGGCGGCGGGGCGGAGGGCGTGGCGAGGTTCATGTCAGGCTCCGGTCCCGCGCGCGGCGGGGGTCGCGGCCGCGCGCCACGCCGCCTCGAGGGCGGCGCCGAGGGCGGTGACGGGCAGCACGGTGCGGGCGGCGCCGTTCTCGGCGGCGGCCCGCGGCATCCCCCAGACCACCGAGGTGGCCTGGTCCTGGGCGAACGTCGCCCAGCGGGCGTCGCGCAGCGCGAGGAGGCCCGCGGCCCCGTCGCGGCCCATGCCCGTGAGGACGGCCGCGGCGCCGGGCGCCGCGCCGCGACGCGCGACGCTCGCGAAGAAGACGTCGACGCTCGGGCGGTAGGGCTGGTCCGCGGGCTCGCGGTCGTAGTCGAAGACGCCGTCGCCGCGCAGGACGAGGTGGTCGTCGGTGTGCGCGACGTGGACCGTGCGGGGCTGCGGGCGCTCGCCCGCGACGATCGCGCGCACGGGCCGGCGCGCCGCGGGGGCGAGCCACTCGACGAGCCCGGGCACGTAGTCGCGGCCGAGGTGCTGCACGAGGACGATGGGCGCGGGGAGCTCCGGCGAGAGGCCGCGGAGCACGGTGGCGACCGCCTCGGGCCCGCCGGTGGACGCGCCGAGGAGGATCATCCGCTCACCGCGGACGGTCGGCGCCGCGACGGGGTCGGCCGACGGCGGGCGCGCGGCGGCGGCCGCGGGCACGTGCAGGCGGCGGATCGTCCGCAGCTTGCGGAGGACCGGCTCCGCGCCCTTCACGGTGCCGTCGCTGCCGAAGGTCGGCGTGGCGACGGCGTCGAGCGCGCCGGCCCCGAGCGCGTCGTACACGCGGTCGACGTGCCCCTCGACGGTCGAGGTGACGACGAGGATCGGGCACGGGGTCGCGCGCATGATGCGCCGCGTCGCCTCGACGCCGTCCATCACGGGCATCACGAGGTCCATCAGGACGAGGTCGGGGAGGTCGGTGCGGCAGCGTTCGACGGCCTCGGCGCCGTTCGAGGCGACCCAGGCCAGCTCGCAGCCGGGCTCGGCGGCGAGCATGCGCCGCTGCACCTCGACGGCGAGCCGCAGGTCGTTGACGACGGCCACCCTCACGGGAGGTCCTCCTCCGGCTCCCCCACGAGCTCGAGCACCCGGCCGATCCAGGCGTCCTCGTGGAACGAGCTCTTGGTCACGTACGCGTCGGCGCCGGCCTCGAGGCCCCTGAGGCGGTCCTCCTCGCGGTCCTTGTAGGAGACGATCATCACCGGCACGGTGCGCAGGCGCGGGTCCTGCTTGATCCGGCGGACGAGCTCGATGCCGTTCATCCGCGGCATGTCGACGTCGGACACGACGAGGTCGTACACGCCGGCGCGCACCGCGTTCCAGCCGTCGGCGCCGTCCACCGCGACGTCCACGAGGAAGCCGCGCGCGGTCAGGAGGCCCCGCTCGACCTCGCGCACGGTGATGGAGTCGTCGACGACGAGCACGCGCTTGCGGCGGCGGCGGCCCGCGCCCGCCGGCGGCGCGGTGACGCGCACGGTGCGGAGGCGGCCCTCGTGCAGCAGGTGGTCGACGGTGCGCAGGAGGTCGTCGACGTCGAGGATGAGGACCGGCGCGCCGGCCTCGTCCACGCTCACCGCGGCGACGTTCTCGACCTTGCCGAGGCGCGGGTCGAGCGCGCGGACGACGAGGTCCTGCTCGCCGAGGAACTGGTCGACGACGAGCCCGTAGAGGTGCTCGGCGCCCGCGAGGAGCACGACGGGCACGCTGTCGCCGGGCGGCGGCGCCCCGTCGAGGCCGAGGGCCCGCGCCGCGGGCACGAGGCCGACGGGCGCCCCCTCCCACGTGAAGCTCTCGCGCCCCTCGACGGCCCGGATCTCGGCGACGGGCACGCGCACGAGGCGCTCGATCCGGGCCAGGGGCAACGCGTGCGCCTCGCCCGCGATCTCGACGAGCGCGGCCCGGAGCACGGAGCGCGTGATCGGCGCGGTCAGCACGACGTCGAAGCCGCGGCCCGTGACGCTCTCGGCGCGCACCGCGCCCCCGAGCCCGTGGGCGAGCGTGTGGACCACGTCGAGGCCCACGCCGCGGCCCGAGACCGCGGTGACCTCGGTCTTCGTCGAGAACGCGGGCAGGAACAGGAACTCGAGGAGCTCCGCCTTCGACAGGTTGCGCCCCATGGCCTCGGGGACGAGCCCGCGCTCGATCACCTTGCGCCGCAGCGTGTCGTAGTCGACGCCGCGGCCGTCGTCGCCGACCTGGATCTCGAGCATGCCCGCGCGGTGGCGCGCCTCGAGCACGATCCGCGCCTCCGGGTCCTTGCCCGCGGCCGCGCGCTGCTCCGGCGTCTCGACGCCGTGGTCCACGGCGTTGCGCAGCATGTGGTTCACCGGCGCGTCGAGCGCGTCGAGGACGTCCCGGTCGACGAGCACGTCGCGGCCGCGGATCTCGAGGCGCGCGCGCTTGCCGAGGTCGCGCGCGAGGTCGCGCACGAGGCGCGGGAACCCGCCGACGACGTCGCCGAAGGGCCGCATGCGGCTCTGCAGCACCTCGCGGTAGAGGCGCTCGGCGAGGTCCTCGCTGCGGCGGGCCGCGGCGTCGAGCGCCTCGAAGTGCTCGGCGACGCGCCGCCGCGCCTGCGACGCGAGGTCGCGCAGCGCGACCACGGCGTCCTCCGAGAGCGGCGTCCCGACGCCCATCGCCTCGGTCGCGCGCAGGAGGCGCCCGCGATCCGGCGCGCGTCGTCGAGCGCGGCCGCGGCCGCGCCGAGGCGCCGCGCCTCGACGAGCGACTCGCCCGCGTAGGCCAGCATGCGCCCGAGGCCCGTCGCGCTCACGCGCACCGCCGCGCTGTCGGTCTCCTCGCGCCCGCCGCGCCGGGCCGGGCAGGCGCCGGTGCGGGCGCCGGCGGCGGCGGAACGGCCGCGGGTGCGAGGCGGCGGGCCGCGGCTCCGAAGGAGTCGGCGGCGGCGCGGCGGCGGCCGGCACGACCGCCGGGGCCGCGGGCGGCGACGCGGCCGCGCCTTCGCCGCGCGCGATCGCGCCGATGCGCGCGACGAGCGCCGCGAGGTCGGCGGCCTTCCCTCGAGGTACGCCGCGGCGCCGGCCTCGTCGCGTTTGGCGACCTCCCGCAGCACGTCGTTGCCCGCGAGCAGCACGTCGACGTCCGCGGCCCCGAGCACCACCTTCCCCTTCTGCGCCGCGACGAGGAGGTCCTCCATCACGTGGGCGACCTCGACGGCCGCCGTGAGCCCGACGATGCGCGCCGCGCCCTTCATGGAGTGCGCCGCGCGCATCATGCCCTCGAGGCGGGCGGCGTCGCGGGGCGCCTGCTCGAGCGCGAGCAGCCCCTCGTCGAGGGCCTGCGCGTGGGCCTCGACCTCCATGCGGAAGAGGTCGAAGAGCGGCACGCCGCCGAAGTCGTCGGCCCCGGCGCTCATGCGAGGCTCCGCGCGAGCCCGTCGAACAGCCGCGCCGGGTCGAGCCGCGCGGCGACCGCGCCCGCGAACGGCACGACGCCGTCCGTGAAGTGGACCGACGCCTTCGCCACGGTCACCTGCGGCGGCGCGACCGACGACGCGTCGAACCGGTGGACGTCGTAGACCTCGTCCGCCTCGAACGCCCACCGCTCCCCGTCGCGCTCGACGACGACGGTCCGCCGCCGCGCCGTCGGCGCCGCCGCGTCGCGCGCGCACCCGAGCAGCGCGTACAGGTCGGCGCACAGGTGCAGCTCGCCGCGGAGGCACACGAGCCCGCGGAACACCTCGTTCGTCCGGCCCGGCACGCGGTGGACCGGCGGCGGCACGTGCACCTCGCGCACGCACCCCGCGGGCAGGAGGAACCGCTCGTCCCCGAGCCGGAACGCGAGCGCCGACGCGCGCGCCCCGGCGTCGTCCGCGAGCGGCGCGGCCAGCGCGCGCGCGCACGCCTCGAGGTAGTCCGCGGGCGCCGCGCGGCCGAGCAGACGCTCGGTCGCGGCCTCGTCCGCGCGCGGCACGCCGGGGCCCGACGCCGTCATCGGTCGGCCCTCCGCGAAGCGGCCCGCGCCCGGTACCGCACGGCCCCCGCCCGGTCGCCGCGCTCCGCCGCGGCCGCGGCCGCGAGCCACAACGCGTCGCGATGGGCCGGGTCGAGGTAGAGCGCGCGTCAGCGCCTCCTCCGCGAGCCTCGCCGCGCCGGACGCGCGGCACACGACCGCCAGCAGGTGGTACGCGTCGGCCGACGGCGGTCCCGTGCGCACCACCTCCTCGACGAGCGCGCGCGCTCGTCGAGCCGGCCGGCGTCGGCCGCCGCGCGCGCCCGCGCGAGCGCCTCGACACGCGGAGGCCTCGAGGGCGGTCGGCCGGCGCCGGTACGCGAGCCGGGCGCTCGCGGGCGGCCGGGCCTTCGCCCCGGGGAGCCCGACCGCGGCCCGGGGCGCCACGGGGCGCGGGCCCGACGCGCGGTCGCGACGCCGGCGGGGTCGCGGCGTCGGACGCCGCCGCGGGCACGGCCGGCGCGCACGAGAACGCGCCTTCGTGGTCGGCGGGCACGAACCCGGCGCCGCGCGCCACGAGCACCTCGGCGTGGCCGACGAACAACCGGCCGTCGTCGCGCAGGAGGCGGCGGACGTTCTCGAGCGCGCGGGCGCGCGCGGGCGGCGTGAGGTAGACGAGCAGGTTGCGGCAGAAGACGGCGTCGTACGGGCCCGCGGAAGGGGCGAGCTCGGGCGCGAGCGCGTCGGCGACGGCGTACCGCACGCGGTCGCGCAGGATCGGGAGCGCGAGCCACCCGCCCCCATCGCGGGCGAACCAGCGCTCGCGGCGCTCGATCGAGAGGCCGCGCAGCGCGCCGCCCTCGTACCGCGCCGCGCACGCGTGCGCGATCGCGTCGGCGGAGAGGTCCACCGCGTCGATCACGAGGCGGGCCTCGGCGACGCCGGCCTCGAGGACCGCCATCGCGGCGGACAGCGGCTCCTGGCCCGTCGAGCACGCGAGGTGCAGGACCCGCACGGGGCCGGCGGAGGCGGCGGCGCGCGGCGCGAGGAACGCCGCGAGCGCGTCGAACGACGCCGGGTAGCGGAAGAACGACGTCTCGTGGACCAGCAGGGCCGCGACGAGCCGCGTCCGCTCGGCGTCGTCGAGGTCGACGCGCGCCGCGTACGCGTCGACGGTCTCGCCGTACGCGCCGCGGCGCGCCTCCACGGCGGCGGCGAGCGTGCCCTCGCCGACGGCGGCGGCGTCGAGGCCGGCGCGCCGTTCGAGCACCCGGAGGACGGACGACCGGCTCACCATGCGGCCTCCGCGGGGGCCTCGCGCACGAGCGCGTCGAGGAGGTCGCGGTCGAGGAGGTCGCCGGGCCGGACGAGCTGCAGCAGCCGGTCGCCGTCGTGGACGAGCCGCCCGAGGCCGCGCGCGCCGGGCGTCGCGGGCGTGACGCCGGCGGCCGCCGCGTCGGGGTCGACGCGCGCGATCGACGTGACGTGCTCGGCGAGGACGCCCACCGCGGCGGCCGGGCGCCCGCCCTCGGCCGGCAGGTCGCAGACGACGATCCGCGTGCTCATCCGCCGCGGCGACGGAGGCCCGCCCCAGGCGATCGAGAGGTCGACGACCGGCACCACCCGCCCGCGGAAGCGGAGCAGGCCCACGACGCCCTCGCGCACGCCCGGCACGACGCGCAGCGGCACCGCCGGCACCACCTCGGCCACGTGGGCCGCGGGGATGCCGTAGCGCTCGCCGGCGAGCTCGAGGCAGACGAGGAGGACGTCCATCCGTCAGTCCTCGACCTTGAACTTGGCCAGCTCCCCGCGCACGTCCTCGACGGCGGTCCGCATCTGGTCGGCGGCCGCCGTGAACTCGCCGAGCGAGCGCGCGGTCTGCTTCACGTTGCCCGACAGCGAGCCCATGGCCTCGTTGATCTGCTGCGCGCCGAGCGCCTGGGCCTTCATGCCCTCGGTCACGTGGTCGAACCGCTGCGTCAGCAGGTCCACCTGGCCGATGATCTTGTCGAGGCGGGCGCTGACCTCCTCGACCTCGGCGACGCTGCGGCGGACCTGCTCGGAGAACTTGTCCATCTCCATCACGCCGGCCGAGACGGCCTCCTGCATCTGCCGCACGGTTCCCTCGATGTCGAGGGTGGCCGATGCGGTCTGGTCGGCGAGCCGCCGGATCTCGCGCGCGACGACGAGGAAGCCGCGGCCGTACTCGCCGGCCTTCTCGGCCTCGATGGCCGCGTTGACCGAGAGGAGGTTGGTCTGGTCGGCGACCTTCGTGATCGTCGTGACGACGCCCGTGATGTCGCGGGCCTTCTCGTTGATCGCGGAGAGGCGCTGCGAGATCTGGCCGCTGCTCGACGCCAGGTGCCCCATCGACTCGCGCATCTCGACCAGCGAGTCGCGCCCGCCGCCGGCCAGCGCCGCCGACTCCTTCGCGAGGCGGTCCACCTCGCCCATGGTCGTCGTGAGCTCGGCGCCCGTCGCCGAGATCTCCTTGGTCGCGGCGGCCACCTGCGACGTGCCGGCGCCGAACGACGACACCGTCTCGCCCTGCTCGCGGGCCGTGGCGGCCATCTCCGTCGCGGCCGCGCGGAGCTCGATGGTGGACTTCTTCACCGTGCGTACGAGCCCCGCGATCTTCTCGAGGAACGCGTTGACCCAGCGCGCGAGTTGCCCCACCTCGTCGTTCGACGTGACCGTCAACCGCGCGGAGAGGTCGGCGTCGCGCTCGGCCATCTCGCGCATGCGCGAGCTGACGTCGCCGATCGACCGCAGGACCGACCGCAGCAGGTACCCGCCGATCAGCAGCACCGCCGCCGTCGAGACGACCGTCACCCACAGGGCGGTCCGCTCGCCGTGGGCCACCGCCGCGAGCGCGTCGGCCTCATGCGCCGCGACGCGCTTCTGCACGAGCTTCGCCGACTCGTCGATCGCGGCGAGCTGCGTCTCGAACGTCGGCGTCAGCGAGGCGAGGATCGCGAGGGACGCATCGCGGTCGTACGGGTCGGCCTTCAGGGCGGGCAGGAGGCGGCCCTTGAGCCCCTCCACGTAGGCGTTCGCCGCCGACCGAGCCTCCCCGAACAGCTTCTCGCGCAACCCGAACCCGCGGTCCGTCACGGTCGAGTCCCAGGTCTTGAACGCGTCGAGGAGCTCGGCGATCGTCTTCTCGACGTCGGCCGCGCCGGCGAGCCGCTTCTCGGCGTCCCGCGCGTACGCGGCGGTCGTCGCGCGCCGGTGGAGGACGGACGCGCTCAGGCTCGGGGGGACGAGGTCGGCATAGAGCTCCTTGTCGTCCGAGATGGCGCGGTAGAGCTCGCCGTCGATCATCACGCGCGAGACGGTCCGCCAGCCGATGAGGATCAGCGCCGCGAACGCGGCGAAGACGACGAGGGCGACGGCGGCGAACCGGGACTTGAAGGAGAGGTCCGACAGGCGCATGGGAGCTCCGGGAGGCGCGGCGCCGGGGGAACGCCGGACCGAGTCTAGACGAATGGTGGGCGCACCGCCGCGTCGGCCGTGATCGAGGGCGATCCGCCGCTCATCGGGGACCCGCGCGCTCGACGGCCTCGCGCTCGGCGCGCCACCGGTCGTCCCAGGGCCGCAGCGCCTCGAGGCGGTAGAGCGCCTTCAGCGCGCCCGCCCGGTCCCCCGCCTGGGCGGCGAGCGACGCCCACGCGGCGAGGAGGTCCGGGTCGTACGGCTGGGCCGCCGAGGCCGCTGCGACGACGTCGACGGCCCGCCGCGGGCTGCCCGTGTCGGCCAGCCACGCGGCCCACGCGACGGCGAAGTCCGCGACCCGCGGCGCGAGGGTCGCGGCCTTCTCGAGGTGGGTGCCCGCGTCCGCGAGCCGTCGCGCGCGCACGTACGCGAGGCCCAGCGCGTGGTGCGCCGCGGCCGCCTCCGGCCACGTCCGGACCGCGGCCTCGAGGACGGCGGTCGCCTCCCCCTCGCGCCCCGCCTGCCGCAGCACGTCGGCCAGGTTCACGTGGGCCGGGACGAACGCGGCGGCCGAGGCGATCACCGCGCGGTACGCGCGCTCCGCCGCGGCGAGGTCGCCGACGGCGGTCTCGAGGTCGCCCAGCGCCATCCCGCCCTCGGGCGTGTCGGCCGCCCAGGCCGCGGCCGCGCGGGCCTCGCGTACCCCCGCCGCGAGCCGGTCCCCGTCGGCCGGGGTCGGCGTGTCGGTTCCGACGAGCCGCCGCGCCGCGTCGATGCGCACGACGCGCGTGGGGTCGGCGAGCAGCGGCCCGAGCACGCGCCACCGCGCGTCCGGCGCGAGGACGGCCGCGCCCTCGACCGCGCCCCGCCGGACCAGGGGGTCGACGTCGCTCGCGGCGACCGCGACCGTGCGCTCGACGTCGGGCGACGGGTTGCGCGCGAGGAGCGACGCGGCGGTCCCGCGCACGATGGCCGGCGTCTTCGCGTCGCGGACGAGGGCCGCGAGCGCGGCGGCCGCGCCCGGCGCGCCGCGCCGGCCCGCGTCGAGCGCGGTGCCCCAGTGCGGGCGCGTCGGCACGGCGGGCCACCACGCGGCGGTGCGCTCGGCCGCCCACGCCGCGTCCTTCTCGGCGTGGCACCCGTTGCACGCGTTCGGCGTCCCGAGCGTCACCGAGAGGTCCGGGCGCGGGATGCGGATCGCGTGGTCGCGCCGCGCGTGCACGACCATGTACGTGCGGGTCGGCATGTGGCAGTCCACGCACCCCGCGCCCGGCTTGCCCGGGGTGTGGTGGTGGTGCGCCGGCGTCGCGAACTTCTCCGGCAGGTGGCAGTTCGCGCACGCCGCGGCGGCGCCGTCGGTCGGCGCGCGCGCCTTGTGGTCGTGGCAGTCGAAGCAGCCGACGCCGATCGCGTACATCTTGCTCTGGAGGTACGAGCCGTGCTCGAACACCTCCTCGCGCACCTGCCCGTCGGCGAAGTAGAGGCCCTCGTCGAGCAACGCGACGCGGTGCGTGTCGTGGAGCGGCGCGCCGACGTCGGCCTCGGCGATCGTGCCGCGGCGGCTGTGGCACCGCGCGCACACGTCGTAGTGCTCCGCCGGCCGCCCCACCGGCGTCCGCATCCAGATGCCGCGCGCCGCGTCGAGGTGCCAGCCGAGCGGCCGGTGCTCCTTGAGCTCGACCGCGAGGCCGTACCGCGGCGGGACCGGCCCCGCCCCCGCGGCGTCCTTGCCGCGTTCGTGGGCGACGTGCGCCTCGCCCGGGCCGTGGCACGCCTCGCACCCGACGCCGTCCTCGACCCACGTCGTCGCGTAGCGGTCGCCGGCGGCGTCCCACCGCTTCCGCACGCCGGTCGAGTGGCACTCCGCGCACATCGAGTTCCAGCGCTGGTACGGCCCGAACGAGTGGTAGAGGTCCGTCGGCGGGATCCGGCCGTCCTCGGGCCGGAGCCGGAACCACCGCTGCCCGCCGGCCGCCGCGGCCCGCGCGTCCCACGCCACGAGCGGCGCGTGGTACCGCCCGCGCTCGCCGGGCACGAGCACCTGCTGCAGCGGCCACACGCCGAACGTGAACGCGACCGGGAGCTCCCGCGCGCGGCCGTCCGGGCCCTCGGTCGTCAGGAACGACGCCTCGCCCTCGCGGCGGAACGCCGTCGTCTCGCCGGCGAACTCGAGCGGCGGCGCCGCGAAGTCGCCCGCGAGCGCGGCCGGCGTCGCGCGCTGCATCGCGCGGTCGTGGTGGGAGCCGGACCACCGCTTGTGCCAGTACCGGTGGCACTCGCGGCACGACGCCGACCCGACGAACCCCTTCGCCGGCGCGGCGTCATCGGGGACCGCGGCCCCGTCGCGGGGACGCAAGGCCCGCGCGGCCGCGAGCCCCGCCACGACGACGGCGACCGCGACGGCGATCGCGGTCACCGACCTCCGACGGGACGACGGCGCGGACGTCACGGCCGGGCCTCCGATCTCAACCGCGTCCTACGCCCCGGCGACGACGGTCACGTCGGCGCCGGACACCGAAACGGCAGGGGCCGCGCGATCGCCGCGCGGCCCCCGCCCCGACCGGCAACTCGCCGGTCGCGGATCAGCACGTGCCAGCCGCGGATCAGAAGGTGAACGTGAAGGCGAGGAACGGGCCGCTCAGCGCGACGTCGAAGACGTAGGCGCCGTCCTCGTAGTCGACGTCGAGGTGCTTCCAGCCGAGCTCGACGGCGACGTGGTCGTTGAACTTGAAGCCGAGGGCGGCCATCACGTGCCACGAGAAGTCCGAGCCGACGCCGAAGCCGCCGACGTCGGCCTCGACCACCGCGAACCAGCGGCCGCCGAACGAGAGGTCGCCGCGCAGGCCGACGATCGGGTCCACCCAGCTCTTGGAGCTGTCGATGCGGGCGCCGGGCGCCGCGGTGCCGACGCCGTCCACCTCGAGGTCGACCCACCAGGCGCGCGCGCCCACGTAGGCCTCGAGGCAGCCGACCGGCGAGCACGGGCTGCACGACAGGTTGCCGCCGGCGAGGTTGTAGCCCACCTGGCCCTGCAGGGTCCAGAGCGACATCTCGCCGTCGACGGCGAACAGGCCGTCGTGGAACTCGGCGGAGTCCGCGATCTTCGCGCCGTCCACCTCGAGGGTGAACGACCAGCGCCCGGTCTTGAGCCGCGCGCGCACGTCCGCCGCGAACTCGATCTTGTCGATCATGTCGAGCGTGTCCGTCCAGTCGGAGTCCACGTCGATCTTCCGGCCGTTGTCGCCGACGGTGCCCTCGACGCCCCAGATCCACGCGCCGATCGTGAGGCTGAACGTCGGGCACGGCGCGCAGCACGGGTTGCCCTCGTTCCACGCCTCGCCGGCGCCGCCGGTGAGCGCGGCGCGCGGGGTCGAGACGTCCACCTCCGCGGGGACCGCGGCGGCGCGGCGCGCGAAGTCGTCGCGCGAGACGGGATCGGCGCTCGCGACGGCGGCCGACGCGACCGCCGCGGCGACGAAGCCACCGACGAGGGAAAGGAACGTGCGCATGCGAGCCTCCCGGGGGGCGACTCGGGCCGCGACCGTCCGCGCCCGGGCCCCGGCGCGGAGGATAACACCCGGGCCCCGGAGTCCGCCCCCCGCCGATCCGAATTCCGCACGACCGGCGCCGAGTTCCGCGTCGAACGCCCGCGGCGTACCCTCTGCGACGGGCGCCCCGCCCCCTCCGAGGTCCCATGCGCCGAACCCCGCTCCTGCTCGTCGCCGCCGCCCTCGCCGCCGCCGCCCTCTCGGCGCCGGCCCGCGCGGACGCCCCGGACGGGGGCCGCCCCGCCGTCCCGGGACCGGTCGCCGACGCCGCCGTGGCGCCGCGTGCGCCGTGGGACCCGGTCGCGATCCGGGTCGGCGGCGCCGACGACGTCCGGTACCGCGCGCCCGCCGGCGAGGCCTGCTGCGAGCGCGTCGGCGTCGAGCTGACGATGCCGCTGTGGGTCCCGTCGCTGTCGGGCTCCCTCGCGTCGGGCGGCACGGAGGTGGACGCGGACCGCAAGGCCCGCGGCCTCGAGGGCGTCGTGGACAAGCTGGTCCCCGACGTCGTGACGTCGATCGAGTTCTTCTTCATGGGCCGCGGGACCGTCTCGAAGGGCCCGTGGTCGTTCTCGGCCGACGCGTTCTACGTCTCCCTCTCCGAGACCGTGGACTGGCGCATCCTCGGCGAGGACACGACGGGCTCGATGCGCGGCGTCGTCGGCCGCGCGTACGGCGCGTGGCAGGCGACGACGTCGCTCGGCTGCGGGCCGTGCGCCCCGACGCTCGAGGTCGGCCCCACGCTCGGCGCGCGCGTCTTCGCCCTCGACCTCCACGTCGACCGCATCGTCGGCGACGACATCGACCGCTCGACGAGCTGGGTCGACGCGATCGGCGGCGTGAAGCTCGACGTCACGTTCTCGAACCGCGCGTCGTTCCACGTGCTCGCCGACTACGGCGGCTCGTTCGACGGCCAGCACACGTCGTGGTCGTTGAGCGCCGAGCTCGCGTGGCCGCTGGGCCGCGGAGGGCACTGGTACGTCCTCGGCGGCTGGACCGTCCTGAACATCGACTACGACGTCGGGTCCGGCCCCGACCGCTACCACGTCGGCCTGAACCTCTCGGGCCCCCACATCGGCTTCACGTACGTCTTCTGACCCGTCCGCGCGGCGCGGTCGCCCCCCGCGCGGCGGGTCCCACCGCCCGCGGAGGGTCCCGTCGCGCCGGGGCGCGCGGTCGCGGGGTCCGGGACGCGAGGCCCGGCGGCCCCCGACGGACGGCGAGCGGGCCTCGCGTCCCCGGGGATCGCCGGGCGCGGTCCGTCAGCGGCGGCCGCCGCCGCCGAACCGGCCGTTGCCGGCCGCGGTGCGGGCGCGGCGCCAGCGGCGCTCCTGGATGTCGAAGTCGTCGCCCGCCTGCTCGGCGCGCACGGCCGCGGCCGCCGCGTCGGCGTTCTCGGGGTCGATGGCCTGCGCCGCCGCGACCTCGGCCTGCGCCTCCTTGGCGTCGCCGCGGAAGATGTAGATCTCCGCGCGGTGGAGGTGCGCCTTCACCATGCCCGCGTTGATGCGGGCGCGGCGGTCCTCGACCTCCTTCGCGAGCTCGGGGTCGGCGGCGGCGTCCTTCGCCAGGTCGTCGAGCGACTTCAGGAGCTTCTCGCCGCGGCGCATGGCGTCCTCGAGGAGCGACAGCGCCTTCGTGTCGCTGTCCTCCGTGAGGCCCGCCACGGCGAGCTTCTTCGCGCGCGCGAGCTCCGCGTCGATCGGCGCGAGCTTCTTGGCGCGCGCCTCGGCGGCGGCCTTCTCGGCGGCGGCGAGCTTGGCCGCGGCCTCGGCGGCGCGCTTGGCCTCGGCCTCCTCGAGCTTCGCCTGGACGGTCGTCATCACCTCGCGGGCCGCCGAGCCCGCCTCGGTGTCGCTCATGCGCGTCAGGAGCACCTCGAGCTTCTGCTCGGCGAGCTCGAGCTGGCCCTTCTCGACGTCGGCCTTGGCCGACGCGAGGATCGACGACGCGATGCCCTCGCGCACGTCGGGGAACTTGCCCTCGCGCAGCGCGGCGACGTAGGCGGCGTCGAGCGTCTCGGCCTTCATCATCTGCGCCTTCGCGCGCGAGAACATGCCCTGCTCGACGGCCCAGACGGCCAGCTCGACGTGGGCCTTCGCGTCGTTGCCCGCGAGGCGGTCCTTGATGCCGTACAGCCAGTGCGGGTCGAAGCGCTTGGCCGGGACCTTCAGGGTCACGAGCTTGTCGGACGTCTTGGTCCGGACGGTGACGGTGACCGTGTCCTTCTCGACGCCCACGACGGTGCCCTCGTGGACCGTGCCGTCGTTGAGGAGGATCTCCTCCGCGCGGGCCGGGGCGGCGAGCGCCGCCGCCGCCACGAGGACCGCGACCACGAGCCGACCGACCGAGCCGAACGAACGCGCCATGGGGACCTCCTGGGCGACACCCGTCGCCGGTCGCTGCGCGGGCAAGCGTGGTCGGCGCGGCCCCGTCCGTCAAGCCCGGATGGACGTCCCGAGCCCGTCCCGCCGCCGCGGGTCGCGGCGCCGCGCGCGTCGCGTCCGCGCCGTCGGCGCACGCGGGGAGGACGGGCGACGGTCGGGGTCGCGGGACGCGAGGCCCGGTGGCCGAGGCCCCCCCACCCGGGGCCCGCCGCGGCCCTGGCGGGGCGGTGTGCGAGGATGAAGGCCCCGCACGCGGGGGGCGTCGCCCCCGTCCACGGGGCCCGGAGCCCGACGTGACCGCCCGCCCCCGCGTTCCCCGGCCGACGTCCGCTCCGACCTCGCCGGGCCGGCGGGCACGGTAGCGCCCGCATCGTGGACACGCCGCCCCCGTCGTCCGCCACCGCGCCGCCCGCGTTCCTCGCCGACGAACGGCGGGCCGCGGCGACCGGCCCCGCGGAACCCGCGGAGCGCCGTGGCGGCCTCGCGGGCCTCAAGCGCTGGGCGGCCACGCTTCCCGGCCACGTGCCGGCGCTGCTGCCGGCGATCGCGGTGTGGCTCGTCGGGTCGCCGGCGCTCGCCATCGCGTGGTACGGCGTCAGCCGCCTCGCCTACGTCGGGTTCCTGTGCGGCGCGCTGCTCCACACCGCCGGGCGCGAGGCCCCCGCCGACCCCGCGGCGCAGCAGGCGGCGTGGCTGCGCTTCCGCCGCCGCGTCTCCGTCGTCATGGACAACGACGCCGCGGCGTTCTCCGCCCTCTGCGTCGTGACGCGCGGGACCCTCGACGTCGGGCTGCCGCTGTGGGCGACGGCGCTCCTCGGCACGTTCCTCGGCGTGTTCGGGCTCGCGGTGAAGGCGTGGGCGACCGCGAGCCTGCGGCCCGGCGCGTACTACTGGCGCAACTTCTTCCTGCCCGCCGAGCGGGCCCACGTGTCGGCCGAGGGCCCGTACCGCTGGCTCTCCGACCCGATGTACTCGGTGGGGTACCTGCCGCTCTACGGCCTCGCGGTCTTCATGCGGTCGGTCCCCGGCCTGTTCGGGGCCGCCGTCGCGCAGGCGACGATGTTGTTCGTCGTGGCCCGCGTCGAGCGCCGCGTCTTCACCGACGCCTGACCGCCGCCGGCGGCGACGCCGCGGCCGAGGAGCGCCGCCGGGCCGCGGGCGACCGGGCCTCGCGGTCCCGGAGCCCGGGTCGGCCCCCCAGGGGTCGCCCGCGGGAGGCACGAGGGGCCCCGGAGTCGGGCAAACCGCCGATTCCGCGGGGCTGTGCGTACGCTTACCCGGAATGAACCCTGACGAGAGCGCTGCGTGACCATCCCCCCCGAAGCCGACCCGGAAGCCGAGCTCCCCGACACGACCGTCGACCAGCTGCCGCCGAGCCTGCGCGCCGCCTGCGCGCGCGCCGGCTGGACGACGCTGACCCCCGTCCAGGCCCGCGGCATCCCGCGGCTGCTCGACGGGCGCAACATGATGATCCAGGCCCGCACGGGCAGCGGCAAGACGGGCGCGTTCCTCCTGCCCATGCTCGAGCTGCTCGACCCGCGCCGCGCCGTGTGCCAGGCGCTGGTGCTGGTGCCGACGCGCGAGCTGGCGAAGCAGGTGTACGACGACGCCGTGAAGCTGTTCGGCGACTCGGGCCTGCGCGCGGTCGCGGTGTACGGCGGCGTCGGCTACGGCAGCCAGGTGGAGGCGCTCAAGCGGGGCGCGCACGTGGTCATCGGGACGCCGGGCCGCGTGCTCGACCACCTGCTCAAGCGCACCTTCGCGCTCGACCAGCTCGACGCGCTCGTCTTCGACGAGGCCGACCGCATGCTGTCGATGGGGTTCTACCCCGACATGCGCAAGCTGAAGCGCTACCTGCCGGCGCGCGACCTGCACACCTGCATGTTCTCGGCGACGTTCCCGGCGTTCGTGATCCGCACGGCGCGCGAGTTCATCGACGAGCCGGAGTTCGTGAACCTGTCGAGCGACCACGTCCACGTGAGCGACGTGGAGCACGTCTACTACGTCGTGGACGGGATGGACAAGGACCGCGCCCTGGTCCGGATCATCGAGGTCGAGAACCCGACGGCGGCGATCATCTTCTGCAACACGAAGAACCGCGTGCACTACGTGAACGTGGTGCTGCAGCGGTTCGGGTACGACGCCGACGAGCTGTCGAGCGACCTGACGCAGGGCCAGCGCGAGCAGGTGCTCGACCGCGTCCGCAAGGGCTCGCTGCGCTTCCTCGTCGCGACCGACGTGGCGGCGCGCGGGCTCGACGTGCCCGAGCTGTCGCACGTCGTGCAGTACGAGCCGCCCGAGGACCCGGAGAGCTACGTCCACCGCGCGGGCCGCACGGGCCGCGCGGGCGCGTCGGGCACGGCGATCTCGCTGGTCAGCCGCGCGGAGCGCTCGGCCGTCGAGCGCATCGCGAAGGGCTACAAGATCGACCTGCAGGAGCGCGTGGCCCCGACCGACGACGACGTCGCGACGGTGGTCGCCGAGCGCCTGACGGCCCATCTCGAGGCGCGGCTCCGCGAGCGCGACAACCTCCAGACCGAGCGCAGCGCGCGGTTCGAGAAGCTGGCGCGCGCGCTGGCCGACGCCGAGGGCGAGCTGCCGCTCATCACGATGCTGCTCGACGACGTCTACCAGGCCGTGCAGCACGCGCCGGCGATCCCGCCGCCCGCGCCGCCCCCCCCGCCCCCGCCGCGCCGCGACGACGACCGCGGCCCGCGCCGCGACGGCGGCCGCCGCCGGCGGTAGCCGGGCCCGCGTCCCCCGCGGAGCACCCGGTCGCGCGGCCCGGCCGGCGACCGGGGCCCGCCCCCCCGAGCCCCGCTGGGCGTGACGGCCCTGCGGGCCCGCGCTCCGCGGCCGGGAAGGAACCTCCGAATCGTGCCCCGCCTCAGTCGCCCGGCGAGGTCACCTGCTTCGCCCAGGCCACGACGGTCCGCCCGAGCTGCGCCGGCGTCAGGTTCAGTCGACGTTGGGTCTCGCCGGGCGCCACGCGGTCGCAGTGCAGGTCGCGCACCCAGGCGCGCAGCAGCTCGCGGTGCTTGCCGCCCTCCGCGTTCCACAGGTAGTGGCAGATGGCGGCGCCCTGGGCGTAGAAGAGGTTGGTCTCGCTGAGCCTGCGGCCGGAATCGAGCGTCCAACGCGAGGGGACCTCGTGCTCGAACGCGTGGCCGAGGCGGCGGAACTCCGCGGGCGTCATCTCCACGACGCGCGTCCAGTCGAGGAGCTGCGAGGACTGCGCGACCGTGTCGAGACTGTCGGCGCGCGGGTTCTTCGTGTCGAACGTGCGCGCGGCGACGTCGTAGACGAACTCCTCGACCATCGTCGCGAACCCCTCCTCGAGGAAGTAGCACGGCGAGGTGGACTTGCCGCGCTTCCCGCGGCACTCGCGCGGACGCGGCATGCGCTGGTCCAGCCAGTGGTGGGTGAGCTCGTGCGCGAGCGTCTCCATGACGCCGTCGAACGGGTCGTCGCCGGGCGGGACGTAGAGCCGCGAGATGCCCTCGCCGCCGTCGTAGTGCCCGAGCGTCCACGTGAGCCACGCGCGCCCGCTCTCGCTCCCGTCGGCGTCCGCGGGCGAGCGGGCGACGTACTCCTCCTTCGTCTCGAACAGCTGGACGACCAGCGGGTCGATGAGGCGCGTCTGCTCCCCCGTGACCTGGAAGAGCCCGTCGAGCGTCGAGCAGACCAGCTCGCCCAGCGAGAGGCAGCGCGCGATCCGGCTCGGCCGCGCCACCGGGGTCACGAGCAGCAGGCGTTCGCTCCGGAGCGCGACGAGGTCCGGTCGCCAGGCCGCGCGGAGCGCGCCGAACGTCCGCTCGTCCATCGTGAGCGTGCCGCCCTCGGGCTTGCTGGCGAGGATCGTCACGGGCGCCTGCACCGTCGCCTCGATGAGGTCGAGCCACGCCGACGGCGCGACCTCGGCGCCCGGGTCGAACCCGGCGGGCAGGCGCGCGCGCAGCCAGGCGGCCACCTCCGGGTCGTCCGGCGTATCGGCGAGGACCGCGCGGAGGAGCGGCGCGCGGTACGGGACCGGCGTGTCGGCCGGGAGCGCGAACAGCGCGGTGCGGAGCGCGGCGCGCTCCTTCGCCTCGAGCGCCGCGGTCGCCCGCTCGATGTCCGCCACCTTCGCGGGGTCCACCTTCGGCGGCGCCCCCTGCGGCTTCTCGAGCTTCGCGACCTCCTTGCGCAGCGACGCGACCTCGTCCGGCCGCGCGCCGCGGGCCACCGCCTCGTCGATCGCCGCCGCGAGCACCGGCGCCGACCGTGTCGCGACCGCCTTCTTCGCGAGCGCGACCCACTCCCCCTTGGCCCGGGCCGCCGCCGCGGTCCGCACCCGCCGCGCGATGAACCGCGGGTCCGGACCGTGCACGACCCGCCCCTCGCGGTCGAGCACGAGCCCGAGATCGTCGTGGCGGAGCTTCTCCTTCCCGACCCCGGCGAGGAGGCCCTCGGCCGGGGAGTACGTGAGGTCGCCCGCGCGGGCCGAGCCGTCCACGAGCACGACGGCGCCGCCCGGGATCGCCACGGCCTTGGCGTCGGCGTCACGGGGCAGCCTCGGCCCGACGTCCTCGGCGCGCGAGGCCTTCGAGCGCCGCAGCGCCCGCACCTCCCGGCCCGCGATCTCGAGGACCGCCTCGCGGACCGGCAGTCGGCGCGTGTAGCGCGGCGTCCGCCACGACTCGACGAGGCGTCGCGACGCCACCTCGAACGAGCCGCCGGGCAACATCACCACCCCGCCGGCGACGATGCCGGGCAGCTCGCCGGTGAGCAGCTCGGCGTGCCGAGCCTCGGTGGCGAGCGGGAACCAGCGCCAGCCGCCCGTCTTCCGCTCGTCGGGATGCTCACGGGGGTCGCTCCGCAGCAACACCTGCTTCCCGTCGAGCGGCCGGTACCGGACGATCGAGGAGCCGCCCCAGACGAGCGGCGTCGCCTCGATGTCGAGGAAGTGGACGGACGAGGTCACGCCCAGGTCGATCCGTGCGCCGGTGCCGACCGCGCCGTCCTTCAGCCGGAAGCCGGGCGCGTGGAGGAGCATCAGCTCGTCCGGGGCGGCGATCACCGTGCTCGCGATGAACCGCTGGCTCCCGTCGGCGTCCCAGCCGAGCACGATCGGTGCCAGGTTCTCTCCGTCCAGCCGGAACCGCTCGATCCGCGACTGGGTGCCCTCGTACCCCTTCACCTCGCGCGTCGTCACGACGTACACGGTCCCGTCGCGGATCGTCGGCGGGCCGAGGGCTCTCCCGTCGAGGCGCCGGAGCCAGTGCGGTTCCTCCGCTCCCATCCGGCGCAGCTCCACGAACGCCGGGCCGACGGTCATCAGGTCCCCCCCGACGATGACCGGCGAGAACCGCGCCGGGAACCTGGTCAGCACCGTCGGCGCCGAGCCGTCGCCGGACACCCGCAGCACCGACGCCTGCGCCCCCCCCACCGCGACGACCATGTCGCGGTGCGCCGCGATCGCCGGCCCGCGGCCCGGCACCGACGCCTTCGCGATCACCGCACCGTCGGAGAGCCGGAGCGCGATGAGATTGGGCGGACCCTCCGCCCCGAACGTCGCGACGTAGACCCGTTCGCCGACGACGCACGGGTCGCCGCAGATCGTCTCGTCGGTCGCGAACGTCCACGCGACCTCGAGGTCGCCGATCGGGACGCGCGTCGGCGTCGCGCGCGTCCGCGCGGGACAGCCGTCCTGCATCGGCCACTCGCCGTCCGGGGCGAGGGCCATGGGGTCCGGCCGCGGCGGACGCGTCGGCTCGGCGGACACCGTCCGCCCGACGACCCCGATCAGCAACAGGCACGAGAGAAGGGTTGCGCGCACCGTGAGCCCCCGTCCGTGGTGGACGTGCAGCGTACCGGATCCCGGGACGCAAGGCCCGCGCGGCCGCGCCCCGACTCGCCCGCCGCCCCGTGCGGGCACGGGTAGACTCCGGGCGTGACCGGGAGCCGGCGAGCGCTGATCGTCCTCGGGAGCCTCGCCCTCGCGGTGACGGCGGCCGTCGCGGGCCCGCCCCACGACCCCGAGACCGAGCGACTGCTCGCCGTCGTCGCGAAGGCCGAGGCCACGCCCGCGTGGCTCGACGCGGTGCGCACGCTCAAGGCGGGCACCGCCGACCAGCGCGCGCGCGCCGACGCGCTCCTCGACCGCCTTGCGCGCGAGCGCCACGCCGCGTGGACCGCCGCCGCGGAGAAGGTCGCCGACCTCGCGTCGAAGGCCGGCGACGGTCGCGCGGCCACCGATGCCCTGAAGGCATGGGACGAGGCGCGCGAGCACGCCCGGGCCTTCGTGTTCGACGTGGTGCGGTTCCCCGTCCCCGCGAACCCGAAGGTCACGGGCCCGTGCGAAGGCTACGACGAGGCCAAGCCCCGCGGCGACGCCGCGACGCGGGCCTTCGACAGGCTCGAGCCGTTCCTCGCCCGCGCGCTCGCCCCCGCGCTGCGGCTCGCGCCCGCGCGCGCGCGAGCTCGCGGACGCGCGCGAGGCGGCCCGCGCCGCCTTCGCGGCGGTCGTCGCCCACGCGCCCGCCGCCACGCGCGACGCGCTCTTCCCGCCGGTGCCCGACCCGCTCGCCGACCGTCTGCTCGCGCTCCGCGCAGGCGACTTCGCCGGGTTCCGCGACGCGTGGCGCATCGAGCCGGACGGCTGGCGCCGCCTCCTCCTCTTCCACGCCTGGTGCGAGACGATCCTCGCGCGCAACGAGGAGCGCACCTTCGGGATGGAGGGCGACGCGCTCCGCGGCCTGCGCGAGCTCAACGCCTACCGCCGCGTCCTCGGCATCTCCCCCGTCGTGCACGACGAACGCCTCGCGCGCGCCGCGCGCGGCCACTCCGCCGAGATGACCGAGCGCGGCTACTTCAGCCACCGCAGCCCGACCGCGGGCCGCGAGACGAAGGAGCAGCGCGCCGCCCTCGAGGGCTATCGCGGCCAGGTCGTCGAGTGCATCACCGCCGTCGGCGGCGGCGCCGCGGCCATCGAGTTCTGGAAGTACGACGGCGGCCACCACCGCGACATGGTCGACCCGAAGTACGTCGAAGGGGGCTTCAGCACGCGAGGCCCGGCCGTCTACCTGGGCGGCGCCGGCGACGCGACCTCCCTGCCCGTGATCGAGTACCGCGCCCGCTGACGAGCGCGCCCCGGCGCCTTGAACGCCGCGCCGCCCGCGGCTACGGTGGCGATCCCGACACGCCCCGCCGGCGGCGGGAGAGGAGGAACCGACCCCCATGACGCAAGGCCCGACCCGCCGCCCGTCCCTCGACGAGTTCGCGCGCGAGGTCACGGTCGCATTGCGGGAGGCGGGGTTCGAGGGGGCGATCGACCACGACCGCGCGAAGGGGCGGCTCGCGCTCGCCGGCGACCGCGTGATCGACCTCGGCCCGCTGCACCACCAGCTGGCCGACCTCTCCGCGACGGACCGGCTGCGCAACCTCGCCACCATCGCCGGCATGATGACGCACCCGCCGACGCTCCCGGCGACGTGGGCCGAGGCGAAGGATCTCGTGCTCCCCCACCTGCGCACGCAGTGGTCGTTCGTGGCGGCGGATACCGAAGCGCATGCGGTGGGCAAGGCCGAACCCACCCCCCGTGCGCCCGTCACGCCACACCTCGCCTTCGAGCTGGTCGTGCCCTTCGGCCCGATCCGCCTCACCGTCACGATGGCGGCCCTCGAGCGCTGGGGCGTCGCGGTCGACGACGCGTACCGCCAGGGCGGCGAGAACCTGCGCCAGAAGCCGGCGGCCGACTGGTTGGGGCGCAAGGACGCTCCGGGCGTCTACGCGTCCGGATGGGCCGACGGGTTCGACGCGAGCCGTCTCTTCCTGCCGCGGGCGTTCGCCGGGATCCCGCTCCGCGGCCGACCGGTGATCCTCGCGCCGTCCACGGAGCGCATCCTCGTGGCCGACGCGGCGGACGCGGACGGACTGTTCCAGCTGGCCCGGATCGCGCGCCAGATGCTCGAGCGGTCGAAGCGGTTCCACTTCCTCCGCGCGGTCCGCATGGGCGACGACGGCGAGACGTGGCACGACTTCATGCCCCCGCGCGACCACCCCGCCTACGACCCGCTGCGCGCCCTGCGCGGCGCCGAGGAGGTTCGCGACGCGACGCAGCACGTCGACCTCGTGCGGCGGCTGGCGCCGCCGGGCCACCAGGTGATGCCGATGCCGGCGCTCCACGTGTTGTCGTCGCCGCTCGGCGAGACCCTCACGTTCACGGTCTGGCGGGCCGGCAAGCCGACCTCGCTCCCCCTCGCCGACGCGGTGATCCTCGTGAACGGCGACGACGTGCTCGGCTTCGCGCCGTGGGACGCGCTGCGGAAGGCCGCGCCCGGCTCGCTGCGCGCGCCGCAGGGCTACCCGCCGCGCGCGTTCGCGGGCGACTTCCCGGAAGCCTGGCAGCTCGGCGGCCTCGAGCTGAAGCCCTGGGACGGGCCCCTGCCCGGCTGACGTCGCGCCCGCCACGGAATCTGCGAGGAAGCCGCCTTCGCTCGGTTTCCGGAGTCTGAGCCCCTGAAACCCGCTCGGCGAGCGGGCCCTGAGGGCCCGCGCTTGACGGCCGTGAAGGAAGCTCCGCTTCGTTCGCGGCCGCTCAGCGGCCCCGGACGAGCAACGCGACGGCCGACGCGAGCAGCACGATCTCGAGCCCGTACGCGAACCGCGCGTTCCCGAGGGCCGGGAACCCGAACTTCACCACCGCGGTCGTGCGCAGCGCCACGATGCCGCCGTAGACGAGCGCCGCGAACAGGAGCGCCGAGGGTTGGTGCGCGGGTCGCGCGGCCGCGAGCGCGAACCACGCCGCGAGGCCCAGCTGCAGCCCGCCGTACACCGCGGCGTACTCCGACGCGCCCGCGGGCCCGACCGGCGTCAGGCCGACGAACGTCGACGTCGTCCCGGGGGCGAGCGCGCACCACAGCCCGAGGACCGCGTACAGGACGGCATTGAACGCGAGATAGACGACGACCATGGGACCGAGTGTCCCCGCCCGCGGGGGCTCCTGCCGCGTTCCGTCGCCGAGCACGGACGATTCGGCCGCCGGGCCTCGCGGTCCCGGGAGCATGGCCGCGATCCGCGGCGACGGCTCACTTCTTCTTCTTCGCGGGCTCCTCGGCGAGGCGGCGCGTCGCGAGCGTGGGCTTCTTGCCCGCGACCACGGTCTCGATCCACGTGAAGACGTCCTTCAGCTCGGGCGCCGACATCGAGTGCCCGGCGTCGTGCTCGAGGACGATCACCTCGTAGGCCTTCTCGGTCAGCGCCTTCTCCGCCGCGGGGCCGGTCTCGGTGAAGTTCGTGTCCTTGGGGTCGCCCACGAGGATCACGGTCGGCGCGGGCGTCGGCTTCTCCGGCGGCTCGAAGGACTGCTTGGCCGACCCGACGAGGATCACGCCGCGGAACTTCGTCGCCTCCTCCGCCTTGCAGACGACGTCGTCCCACAGGCGGAAGCCGCCGCCGGAGAAGCCGAGCACGAAGAGCTGGTCGTCGCGCAGCGCGAACTGCGCGCGGAGCGCGGCGAGGTACTTCGGCGCGTAGCCCTCGGCCTTCTGCTGGTTGTCGCAGCGCTCGAGCGCGATGAGGAGCGGCGGGTTCTTGCCCGCGAGCGGCTTGACCGTCTGGAGGAACCGGTCCGCGGTGCCGCCGTTGCCGTGCAGGAGGAGCACCGCGGCGCACGGCTTCTTCGGGCTGTACGTCGGCGGGACGAGTGCGACGAACTTCTCGGCCTGCCCGTCGATCTCGACGGTCCCCTCCTGCACGCCCTTCTTCCAGGCGGGCAGGGTCGCGGCCTTGGCCGGCTTCGCGTCGTCGGGTTTCGCGTCCTCGGCGCGCGACGGCGCCCCGACGAGCGAGACGGCCACGACCGAGAGCACGAGGGCGGTGACGAGCGGCGCGCGCATGGGCCCATCGTAGCGACCGGAAGCCGTCGCCCGGAGGTCCGGCGACGCCGCCTGCTTGCGGGATCCGCGCCGCCCGCGTACACCGCGGGGCGGCGACACGGCGGAGACCTCGGCATGCGACACCTGCGGACGCCGGCCAGCGTTCGATCCAGGCGAGGATGCGCCGCGGCGCTCGGGATCGCCGCCGTCGTGCTCGTCGCGACCGTGGCGACGGCCGCCGACTCGACCTACCGGAGCGCGCACGGCTTCACGGTCCCGGTGCCGGCGGGGTTCGTCGGCGTGAGTCTCGCGGATGCCGGGCTCGACGGCACGGGCGGGCCCGGAGCGAGCTTCGAGAAGAGCTTCGTGCGTCCGTCGCCCGACGCGGACGGCCAGGCGACGACACTCCTCGTCGCGTTCCAGCCGGTCCCGGACTGGGGACGCCGCGGCATGGCCGGGATCACGGACGAGCTGAAGGGGATGGCGGCGCCGGCGACGCCGGGCGTGATCGTCGAACGGTTCGACGTGCGCAGCGACGCGAAGGCCGCGCCGGACCGCGTCGACATCGAGATCGTCTCGCACGCGCCGTCCGAACCGTCGAGCCTGACGTTGCTGGCCGCCCGCGCCGGCCGGGACGGGTTCGCGATGGTCCTCCTGATCGGCCCGCTCTCGACGAGCGCGCGCCTGCACGCCGAGTTCGCCGCGCTCCGCGACGGGCTCCGCTTCGATCCCGAGCTCGTCTACCGGCCGCAGGACGTCCATCGAGGCTGGCTCGACCTCCTCGTGTACGCCGTCGTCGGGCTCACCGTCACGGCCCTCTTCGCAGCGATCCGGCGCGGGATCGGCCGGGTGGTCTCCGGACGTCGCCCCACGCCGGCGACGAACGCACGCCGCGGGCGATCGAGTCGGCGGCCGGGCGGTCCCGAGGCCGGCGACGCAGGACCGGCGTACGACGACCGCTCGCCGCCCCGTCGGCCCTCCGGTCGCCCCGGCGCCGGCGGATCACGTCCCCTCCGGCCGCCCCGCGCTTGAACGGCGGCCGACCGGCGCGGGACCGCGAGGCCCGCTCGCCCGCGCGAGCGGACGCTCCGCGGGCGGGATGCCGTGCCGTGTCACGGGCCGGGCGGGAAGGGCTCGACGTGCGCCCGACGTCGACGAGGCGACAACCGACGAGCGACACGACGTGACCCGCGCAGCCCGCCGCGGCGCCCGGCGGGTGTCGCGCGCCGCGCGGACGGGCAGCGGGGCGGTCCGTGACGGCGCGCCCCGCCCCCGCGGCGTCGGGGATCGGGTCAGGTACCGACCCGTCGCCCGCGCACCATCGAGATTACGAAGAGGACGAGGAACACGAAGAACAGGATCTTCGCGAACTCGAGCGAGAGGCCGGCGATGAGGCCGAAGCCGAACACGCCGGCGATCAGCGCGAGGACGAGGAATACGAGCGCCCACTGGAGCATGCGGGTACCTCCGGTCGCGCGGGGACTCCGCCGACGCCTCCTTTCGATGCCGCCCGTCGGCGACCGGTGAACTCGACCGGTGGGCGCCCGCAGGCATCCAAGCCATGTGGTCGTCGCGACGTCCCCCCCCGGGTGTGCAGGTCGACGGATGCGGGGCCTCCGCGCGTCCGGCGCCGCCGAGGTGCGGACCGGCGACGCCGGGACCTCCGACCGCGGGGCCCTCCACGCGGACCGGAGGGCGACATGACGCGACGGCTGACCGCGAGTTCCCTCCAGGTCGGCGCCGGGATCGCGCGGCGGGTCCTCGACTCCGTCGCGCCGCCGGACGCGGACGATCCGACGTCGGTCTCCACCGCGACCGGCGCGCTCCTGGCCGGCGTCGGCACGATCGTCGGCTGCGGGCTCGGCGTGGCGGCCGGCCTCCTCGCCTTCTTCCTGGTCCGTGCGCTCCCCGACGCGCCGGCGATCCTCCTCGGCGTCCTGGTGGGCGTCGTCGTCGGCATCGTGCTCTGCATCGCGCTCGCCGCGCGCGTCGCGGCCGGCCGCGCGAAGGGCGGGTGGGCGCTCGTGCTGCTGCCCGTCACCCTCGTCGCGGCGCCCCTCCTGGTGCTCGGCACCGCGTTCGAGAAGCTGCGGCGGAGGCTGCGGCGCGGACCGCGTCGGGCCGCATCGGCATCCAAGGCGCGGAGGTGACCCGTGCGCTGGATCGGCGTCTCGCTCGTCGTGCTCGGCATCCTCGGACTCGTCCTCGGCGGCTTCTTCGTGACGAAGGAGGAGACGAAGGCCGAGGTCGGCCCGATCAAGGTGAAGGTCGAGGACCGGGACCACGTCACCATCCCGCCGTGGCTCGGCTTCGTCGGCATCGTGGCCGGCGTCGCCCTCATCGCGCTCGACCGGCGGTCCCCGCGCGCCGGATGAGCGCGGTAGCTCGAACCCCCGCGCGGTCCGCGCGGGGCGCGTGGACGGTCGACCCGCTCGCGGGGTCGCGCCGCCGTTCGCTCGGGCCCCCCGCACGTCCGGACGAAGGCCCCGGATCGACCACGGTGCGCGCCTCCCCCGCCATCGCAGGCCCGCCGCCCCGGTCGGCCCCGCACCTTCGGCGCCGATGCGGCATCCAACGAGGAACGGCCCCCCGTTCATCCCCCGCGCGCCCGCGCGCGCCGAAAGGAGTCGCCATGAAGTCCGACGGCCAGGAGAAGCCGGTGCTCGACGCCGTGAACGACGCGATCGGAGCCCTGTCCGACCTCCTCCACTCGCTGCGGGCCCGTGCCCGTGACGCGGCGCGGGAGACGAAGGCCGACGCCCGCGTCACGGGGCGGAAGGTCAAGGCGGACGCGAAGACGATCGGCAACGCCGGGAAGCGCGCGGTCGCCCGCGCGAAGGACGCCGGCGAGGGCTTGCTCGACAAGGCGGCCAAGGTCTGGAAGGACCTGCGGGGCAAGGACGCCCCGAAGCCGAAGCGGCGCCGCCGCGCCCAGGCCAAGGCGCGCGTCTGACGTCGGCGGGTCGCGGCCGCCGCGGGCCGCCCCTCTCGGGGGGCGACCCGCGTCGGTCGCTTCCCGTGCTTCCTGCGCCGCGGGCGGCCCACGATCCGGTCGAACGGGCTCCGAGAGGCGCACGGTCGCGCGCACCCGGGAACCGACGGAGGTCCGTCTCACCACGGCCGGGCCCTCCCCGTGGCCCCCGCTCCGCCGCCGCGCTCGCGCCGAGGGCCGCCCGCCGACGCGGGGCGGCGCTCGCGAGGGAGGACGACGAGGTCGCGGAACGCCCGGCGCGGGACCGCGAGGCCCGCTCGCCCGCGAGGGCGCCGGAGGACGGGCCCCCCGGCGAGGCGGGCACCGACGGCGGGATCAGCTCGCGGGGGTCTCCGGCCACTTCGGGCCGAACGCCCCGAGCGTGCACGTCTCGAGGGGCTTCCCCGCGATCGCGGGCACGCGCGCGACGAGCTCGTCGGTGCCCTCGACCTGCGACAGGAGCGCGCGCCCCTTCTTCCCCCCCACGTCGATCCACACGAGGTTGATGCCCTCGGCGCCGCCGGCCGCGACCTGGCCGATCGCCTTGCGGACGGGGATGCGCAGCAGGCCGACGCGCGCGACGTCGGCGCGGCGCAGCACCGACGAACCGAGGGCGCCGTAGGCCCGCAGTTCGGCCTCGTCGGTCTCGACGCGTGTGCGGAACGCCTTCAGCAGCATGAAGATCCCGATCGGGAGCGGGATCACGAACAGGCAGCAGAAGATCCCGAGAATGATGTGCAACCGCTTGGCGCCGGGACGCATCTTGTGGACGGACGTGGCCATGGGGTGGTCCTCGGAGAACGACGAGGCGGGCCACCATACCCCACGCCGGACGGCCCCCCACGCGTCCGGGTCGCGGGGCTCTCTGCCCGCGGGGCTTCGGGGCCGCTCGCCCCGGACGGCGCGCGGCGGGCCCGATGCGCACCGCGCACCGGGCCTTCGGATCCAGCCCCGCAGGACCTGCGAGCGAGCGGGCCTCGCGGTCCCCCGCGGGGGTCCGTCATCCCCGGGGTCCGACCATGGTCACGCCGAACTGCGCGGTCACCTCCGCGAGCGCCGGGGCGTCGTCCGGCATGCGCTTCACGCGGCGGTGCATGGCCTCGAAGAACTCGTCGATGGGCCCGCCGACGGTGAACGCGAGGAAGCGGACCGTGGACGGGCCGCGGTTGGCGTAGGCGTGCACGGTGCGCGGGGGGACGTGGCCGAAGTCGCCGGCGGCGAGGGTCTCGGTGCGGTCGCCGATCGTGAGCGTGAGCGCGCCGTCGAGCACGAAGTAGCCCTCCTCCTCGCGCGCGTGCGTGTGCGGGGGGACGGCGCCGCCCGGCGGGACCTCGACGAGCATCGCGCTCATCTGCGACGGGGAGTCGGCGGAGCGGAGGAGGAGGCGGAGCCGGTCGGAGAGGACCTGGATCGGGGCGACGGACGCGGTGCGGACGAACGACATCGGGACCTCCGGGCGGCGGGGCCGCTGTTCGACAGAGCCTAGGTCTTTTTTAGACAGTCCGCCTGTCGATATGTCAAGATCGCGCCATGGCCCCCACCACCCGACCGGACCGACCGACGCCCCCGCCGCACGAGGCGCGCAGCCTCGGGTTCCTGCTGCGGGAGCTCTACGGGCGGCTGCAGGCGCAGGTGTACGGCGCGGTGGCGGCGGCGCATCCGGGGGTGCGTCCGACGCACTCGCCGGTGCTGCGGCACCTGCCGCCGGAGGGCGGCCGCGTCGCGGACCTGGCCCGGCTCACGGGGCTGGCGAAGCAGAGCGTCTCGTACGTCGTGGACGACCTCGTGGCGCTCGGGTACCTGCGCAGCCAGCCGGACCCCGACGACGGGCGGGCGCGGCGCCTCACGTACACCGCGCGGGGGCGGGCGTTGCTGGCGTGTCTCGCAGAGGCGGGCCGCGACGCGGAGGCCGCGCTGGCCGCCCGACTCGGCGTCGCGCGCGTGCGGGCGCTGCGCGCGACCTTGGAGGCGGCGGTCGCGAGCCCGATCCGCCCGCCGGCGTGAGGCGGACGGAGGCGGGCGTTACCTCGTCGCCGTCCAGGGGAACGACGCGCCCGGCGAGTTGACGTCGGTGAAGCGGCCGCGGATCGAGCGCTCCGCGACCAACCCTCGATACTGCTGGAACTTCGGCTTGCCCGTCCAGGGGCGCGTGAACGAGAGCTCGCCGGTGGCGGGCGCGTACTTCACGTCGGTGAGCGTCTCCCACGCCTTCGCCACGTCGTAGCGGAGCTTCCCCACGAGCACGCCGCCCTCGACGGAGAAGCGCAGCGTGCCCGGGTACCCGTTGCCGTCGAGCGCCCACGTCCCGAGGACCGGGCCGAGCGCCGCTTCGCCCGACCCGGGTCGCGCCGATCCGTCGCCGTCGGGCGACCGATCGCCGGTGCCGTCGTCGGAGCGCCCGTCGGCGGCGTCAGGCTTGGCGCCTCCTCCCCCGAGGGCGGCGTCCGGCTTCGCGCCGCGAGGTTCGCCCGGCTTGACGCCCGCGTACGGATCGTCGGGAACCGCGGGCGCCGGGCCCTTCCTCCACCGATAGCCGTAGACCTCGCGGTAGCCTCCCTTCAGCCCCGAGAGATGGAGGTGGACCTGCACCTCCAGCACGCCATCGTCGCGGCGGCCGGGTGCCTTTCCGTCCGTGTTCCTCCCCTCGCACGTCTTATTCTCGTCGGGGACCGTCGCGAGCCGGAAGTCCGACCCGATCGTCGCGACCGGCCCGCCGGCGAAGCACGGCCCGACCTCGCGGACACGACCGACGCGGATCGGGATCAGCTTGCCCGGCACCAGCACCGACGGCGGGGTGTCCCACCACAAGCGGACCGCGTCGAACGCGGGCTGGGCGCTGGGATGCCGGAACCCGAACGCGACGTGGTTCGCGCTGCGGCCCGTGATCCGCCCCACCCACCCGTTCTGGTCGTCCCACGTCGGGCCGAAGTCGAGCCCGACCGTCTTCGGCATGCCGCCCTGCAACTCCCAGTACCCCGCTTCCGCGTCGTCCGCGCGCGCGGCGCCGACGGGGAGCGCCGCACACACGACGAGCAGGCTCGCGACGACCCTGGATGTGATCCCCATGGCGATCCTCCGTACGGGGTGCGATGGACGCTTCCTCGGCGCGTCCCGCGGCGCAGGGCGCACCGGTCGGAGCGCCCCCATTCTCCCGCGGATCGTCGAACCGAGGGAACGAGTCCCGGGCGCGCAACGCGAGGCCCGCGCGCCTGCAGCGAGGGGCCCGCTCGCGACGCGCGACAATTCCGGTGCGGCCCGTCACGGTCGCAGCGGATCCGTCGCCGCCCCCGCGGACCGGCCACGGGAACGCGATGCGGTGCGGGGCCCGACGATGGCCGTCTTGCGCGGCGACGCCCGCCCGGGTGCAATGCCGCGCGCCGACCCCGCACCCCGGGAGTGCGCATGCGCCGCCGCCTCGCGATCGTCGTCAGCGCGATCCTCCTGTTGCGGACCGCCACGGCGGGCGACGCCCCGCCCGCGCCGCCGGCGGCGCCCGCGCCCAAGGCGCCCGCGACGCTTCCGCAGGCGGCGGACGCCGTGCTCGCCGCCGTGAGGGCCGGCGACGCGAAGGCGCTCGCGGCGCTGCACGCGATCGACGATCCCGACCCGTGGATCGTGGCCGACGAGCTGATCCGCCGGCAGGAGCCGGACGCGGCGCTCGCGTTCGCGCGCGCCGGCTCGCGCGCGGACACCGAACGGCTCGCCGCGTACCTCACGTCGCGCAAGGGGACGCCGGACGACGCCCCGCGGCGGGACCGGCTCAAGGCCGTGAACCGCGCGTTCGCGAAGGAGGACATGGCCGCGGCGCTCGAGGCGCTGGGGCCGGTCGCGGCCGCGCCGATCGACGACGTGCTCGGCCTCCGCCTCGCGATGGCCCGCGCGCTCGCGCTCGGCACCCTCGACCGCCTCCCGGAGGCGGAAGCGGCCTTCGGCGCGACGGCGGAGGCGGCGGAGCGGATCGGATGGCTCGCGCGGGCGTACGACGCGCAGGTCGCGCGCGGCGAGGCCGCGAGCACCCGCGGCGCGCTCGACGTCGCCCTGGACGCGTGGCAGCACGCGCGCGACGTCGCCGAGAAGCGCGGGGACGTCGGTGGCGGCGCGTCGGCGAACCTGGCGCTGGGGGGCGTCCACGCGGACGCGAGGCGACCGGCGCAGGCGTCCGAGTGCTTCGAGCGCGCGTTGGTGCTCGCGCGCCGGGCCGGCGACCACGGGATCGCCGCGCAGGCGCTCCTTCGACTCGGCGGGCTCCACGACGCGGGCTCGAACTACGCGAAGGCGCTCGAGTGCCTGCAGGGGGCGGTCGAGGAGGCCCGGGCGGCGGGAGAGCGGGCGTGGGAGGCGAGCGCGCTCGACGGGATCGGCGTGGTCCACATGCGCCTCGGGGACTTCGCGAAGGCGCTCGCGTTCCTCGAGCGCGCGAAGGCGGCACACGAGGCCCTCGGGTCCCCCGCGGACGTCGCGCAGACGCTGGGGAAGATCGGCATGGTCTACGACCTCCTCGCGGACTACCCGAAGGCGCGGGCGATCGCGGAGAAGGTGCTGGAGCTCCAGAAGGCCGTCGGCGACCCGCGGGCGGTCGCGACCGCGTTGAGCGAGCTGGGCATCGCTTACGCGCGGCTCGGCGAGCACGAGAAGGCGATCGAGTTCTACGGGCAGGCGCTGGCGGGCTACGAGGCCATCGGCGACCGGGCCGCGGCGGTGGCGCTCCGCATCAATCTCGGCGAGGCGCAGGCCCGGGCGGGGCACCTCGACGAGGCGCTCGCGACCTACACGCGCGCGCTCGCGCAGGCGGAGGACATCGGCGCGCGGCAGTGGAAGGCCGAGGCGCTCGACAACCTCGGGGCGCTCCACAGCCAGCGCGAGGACCGCGCGAAGGCGATCGAATTCCGCGAGCGGGCGGTGCGGGCGCGGACGGAGCTCGGCGACCGCGCGGGGCTCGCGAGGACGTACATGGCGCTCGCGCTCGAACGGTACGCGCGGAAGGACTGGGCCGGCGCCCTCGAGGCGGCCCGGGCGGGCGCCGCGCTCGCCCCCACCGTGGTCGCCGGCCTCGGGGACGAGCAGGGCGCGACGGCGCGGTCGCAGCTCGCGAGCCTGTTCGCCGTGGGCGCGGCGGCCGCCACCGAGCTCCACGCCGACGCGGCCGTCTGGGACTTCATGGAGCGCGGACGCGCGGGCTCGTTGATCGAGGCGCTCGGGGCCCGCGACGCGCTGCGCGCCGCGCTGGTGCCCCCCGCGCTCGTCGCGGCGGAGACCGAGGCGCGGGCGAAGGAGGCGGCCGCGGCGCAGGCGTACCGGCAGGCGCTCGACGAGGGCGACCGCCAGCGGACGCGGGCCCGCATCCAGGAGCTCGACGCCGCGCGCGCGGCCGTGGACGACGTCGTGCAGCGCATCCAGCGCGAGGCGAAGGCCGCGGCGAACCTCGTCCACTTCGCGCCCGACGCCCCGGAGGTCCTCCGCAAGCACCTGGGTCCGGAGGATGCGCTCGTCCTGTACGGGCTCGGCCCGGAGACCGCGCTCGCGTTCGTCGCGACCGTGGACGGCGCCCGGACGGTGAAGCTCGGCCCGGCGGCCGACGTGCAGGCCGCGTGCGAGGCGCTGATGGAGGCGCTGCGGGCCCGCGAGGAGACCGACGACTGGCGCCGAGCCGCCGACGCGCTGCGCGACCTCGTCGTCGCCCCGCTCGGGCTCCCGGCCGGGATCCGGCGGGTGCTGCTGTCCCCGAGCGATGCGCTCTCGGCCGTCCCGTTCGCGCTCCTCGTGCCCGATCGCGAGCTCGCGTACGTGCCGTCGGGCACCACCTACGGCCTGCTCGTCCAGGACAAGCCCGCGCGGGGCACGGGTGTCTTGGCGCTCGGCGACCCGGACTACCAGACGCGACGGACGGCCCCGGCGCCGGGCGAAGCGCAGCGCGGCGCCGTCGGGCGCCTCGCGCGCCTGCCCGGCACCGCCGTCGAGGCGAAGGCGGTCGGCGGGACCGTGCTGCTGGGTCCCGACGCGACCGAACGTCGACTGCGCGAGACGGCCGCGAAGAACTCGCGCTGGCGGTCGATCCACTTCGCCTGCCACGGCATCGTGGACACGGAGCACGCGGGCTACTCCTCGCTCGCGCTCACGTCCGACGACGCCGACGACGGCTTCCTGACGGTGCTCGAGGTGTTCCGCTCGCACCTCCCGGCCGACCTGGTCGTGCTCTCGGCGTGCGAGACCGCGACGGGGAAGGACGTGCAGGGCGAGGGCGTCATGGGCCTCACCCGCGCCTTCATGTTCGCCGGCTCGCCGCGGGTCATCTGCTCCCTCTGGAAGGTGGACGACGCCGCCACGCAGGCGCTGATGGTGAAGTTCTACGAGCTGTGGAACCCCAAGGAGGGCCCCGGCCTCCCGACCGCGGCGGCGCTGCGCGAGGCGCAGGCGTTCGTCCGTTCGCAGCCCCGGTGGAAGCACCCCTACTTCTGGGCCGCGTGGGTCCTCTGGGGCCTGCCCGACTGACGTCGGGCCCGGGCCGGCTCCGTCAGAACCCTTCTCGCGCGGCCGCCGCGATGTCGGCCACGCGCACCGACGACCAGACGCCCCGATCGAGGACGTGCAGCTCCGCGCCGCGGCCGCACCGTAGCGCGTCGGGCGAGAAGTCGTCGCCGGTCGGCGACCGCAGTCTCGCGCCGCGCGCGGGCCCGAGGCTCGTCTCCCGCAGCGCCTTGCACGTGAGGGCGGTCCACGCCACGTGGTACCCGCCCGCGAATACGACGTGGTCTCCGTCCACGGCGATCGCGCTCGCGCCTTCCACCCCGCTCGGCCACGACCGCACGGCTCCGCGGCCGTCGATCCGCACGAGCGGGAAGTCGCTGTAGGCGTACGCCCACACCGCGTCCGCGGTGACGTTCATCGCGTAGCAGTCGTCAATCGAGAGCCCGTCCGGCGGCGGGCGGAACGCCCAGCGCACACGGCCCTCGGTGTCGAACCGGACGATCCCCGGCGCGCCGACGGCCGGCGTGACGCCGTCCCCGGCGTAGACGCCTTCGTCGAAGTAGGAGACCCAGAGGTCGCCGTCGCGGGTGGCGGACACGTCGCGGATGCCGTCGCCGAGGACGAACGCGCGCGCCGGCGCGCCGTCGGCCCCATGGACGAACGCGTTGGGCTCGAGCGCGCCGCCGGGGCCGGCCCGGCATCGCGCCCCCACGACCAGCCAAGTGTCGTCGGGCAACGGCTGCACGAGGGGGAAGGCCACGACGACGTCACGGAGCTCCCGGCGCCGGTACGCGAGGCCCGTGTGCCGAATCGCCCACGCGTCGTACCCGCCCCGGACGCGCGGAACCGCGAACCGCGACCCGCCCGGGCCGTCGACCTTCTCGAACACGCGTCCCGTCGCGTCGGCTTCGACGGCGAGCACGACGGCCTCCCCGTCGGGCCCGATCGAGAACGCCGCGACCGCTCGTTCGCCGAGCGCCTCCCGCAGGTCCGCGCGGAGCGTGCAACGGACGTCCGTCACGGTCAGCTCCTCGACGCCGGGCAGCATAGCGCCGCGGCGGCCTCGTCGTGCGGGTGCGCGGGGCGCGAGGACCGTTGGACGTTCACCCATGGCATCGGAGGCAGCGATGTGGAGTCTCTGTGACCTTGCGAGTATTCCTGGACATGAGTACCTCCCGAAGAAGGGAGGGGATTCTCTACGACCGGAGTGTCAACCTCGAGAGGGAGGTCAGGGTACCCTCTGCCGCCCCTCTGCCTTCGCCCAATTTAGAACCCCTCACGAAGATGTGCTAGTCGGCGCGGAGGGGAAACGCTCAAACCGCATGGCCTTCCCCCCAAGTTCCAGACTCTTGAGGTTCTCCAGCGTCGCCAGAACGCTCTCGGCCGGGTGCGCCGTGCCGCCAGCGACGAGCGGCGGCGGAAGCAGTTCGGCGGTGAGCGCTCGTAGCAGTTCGGGAGGGAACGGCTTGTCCCCCTTCGTGTCCTTGTTCCACTCGAACAGGAGCTCGACGATTGCCGCCGTGCCGAGCAGGCCTCGCTCCCGGTTTCGGGAGTCGAGTTCGGAGTCTGCGTGCCGCGAGAACCAGCGGTCGTTCCATCGCAGGTAGAAGACCAGCGTCGATGCGAACAGCACGGTCCCGCTGAAGAAGATGCTGCCCACGGGGAAGTTGATCCCCTTTTCGGCGATCTCTACCAGAGCGAAGACCGCCAGACCGACCGCGGCCGAGAGGGCCCCGCCGCAGATCCAGTGGATCGTCCGCCGCTTCTTGGCGGTGCCCTCCGACAGCACGAGCGCCTTGCTCCCCTCGATGAGTTTCCGCAGCTCCTTGAAGAAGTCGCGGCGAGCGTGCATGCGGTCGCGGTCGTCTAGCGCGGCGGTTCTCGCCGCGAGCGACTTTTCCTTCGACTCAAGGTCGGTCTTCCGAGTCTCGTGCTGTGCGTCGAGCGACTTTCGCTTCTCCTCGTATTCCCCGTCCAGCGCCTTCCGGCGGGCGTCAACGTCTGCCTGCAGCTGCTTCCGCTCGGCCTCACGCTCGTCGAAGGCGCTCTTCCGCGCCGCCTCGAACTCGCGCCGAGCTGCCAAGAGGGCGGACTCGCGCGCTGCAAACGTCTCCTCCTGCGACTTGTGGAACGCCCTGAGTTCCTCGGGAAGCCCCACGAAGCGTGCGTCGGGCCACTGAAGGGTCGGGAACTCCGCGCCGACCGAATCGACTGCGGCTCCGATCACCGCCTGAGCTTGGATCGCGTTGCCGTCGGTAGTGATTCGGAGCAGGTCCGTCGCTTGCTCGCGACGGCGCTCGTAGTGGATCTCGACCGCGAACTCCTGCCGATTCTGCGAGTTGCGGCGCTCCGCTCGCCAGCCAATCTTCGCGATCGTCTCGTGCCCGCCGGCGGCGAGCGCGCCGTGAATTTCCTCCAGTTCGCTCCGGAGGCTCTCCTCGGTCGCACCCCTTGTCAGACTGACGTCGGCATTGCGGAAGTTCGTCTCGACGCGAAGGTGCGCCTCCGTCTCGGCGTGCTTCGCTAGGCGGAGAGCCACGCGCTCCATGCGCTCAAGGGCTTCTGACGGAGCCGGGCGGGCAACGGTGATGTCGATCGGATTGCGGAAGTTCATCGTCGACGGCGACCTCTTCGAAGGCACACTCAACACCCCCGCAAGGGTATGCCCGGGGGGGGACAGCATGGAACGCCGCTACCCCGGCTCGCGACTGGCCCCTTCCAGCAGCCTGATCGCGTCCACGACGGCCCCGTCCGCGATGTGGGTGGCGTACCGCATCGTCGTGAAGATGAATGAGTGTCCTGTGAGCGCCGCGATGGTCCGGAGGTGGACGCCTCGCGGCGCGAGTCGGGAGCAGAAGGCGTGGCGAAGGTCGTGGAGTCGCATCGTCGGGAAGCCGGCCTGCATCCGCAGTCGACGGAATCTAGCCTCTATAGCGCCGATGCGGCTGCCTTGGAACTCTGGCCACACGGCGTCGCCGGCGGTCCGATCCGGGACCGATCCCTTGGAGCAGAGCGTCTCGAGCAACTCGAACGCGAGGCTCGTGAGGGGACCTCGCGCGGCCTGCCCGACCTCGACTTTCGGACGACGACGATGCGGCGGCGCGTGAGTGCCGCGTGGCGGCGGTGGCCGGCGAGGATCGTGTAGTTGTCGCCGTCCGGCGTGACGACGAGGGGCGGGAGGAGGCCGTGTGCGCGGATGTTAGCCGCGAGGTTGGCGACCTCCTGCTTCGAGTACTCGACCTTCGAGCGGGCGTTCTCGGGGTGCCTAGCTAGACTCGTTCATCCGAGATCCTCGTGTCGCGTGTCGGTCTCCAGTTCACGGGGTGGTCGATGGCCTGATGCTTGGTGCGCGGCAGCCCGTGTACACTGTCGTGGTGTGCGGCGTCCGGCCGGACGCCGACAACTCCGGGAGCACCGAGATGGGCTGGACCTTTGGGCCGGTGGACGGGGGCAGCGCTGACGTGCCGTTCCGATTCCGAGGAGATCCAGCGACTGTACGCGTGGACGGCAACAACGCTGCGTGGGTATGCGGAGACGGGACCTGCGGGGGCCCAGTCCTGTTCATATACCAGCAGAGCCGTCGCGGAAGCGCGCAGGCCACTCCGTCCGAGTGTTCTGCATGCGGTGCTCGCTAGTATCTATCCCCCCCGTACCAGAGTGAAGCGGGGATACAGGGGACACAGAACCCCGCCGCAGTGATGGACATCGTCCAGATGGCTGTTGGAGCGGGCAGCACATCCTCGTCGGTCGGCGGCGGCGACTGGGACCTCAGTCAGGAGAGGGCATTCATCGAGAATCTGCTCTGTCAGCGGTTCAACTTCCTGCTCGTGCTATTCGCTGTCGTTGTCGCGGCCGCAGCCGCTACGCAGGCCCTCGTGTGGCAGGTCTGCATTCTCGGAGCCGGCGCTGTCATGTGCGGCCTCGTGGGCCTTACGGTTTACCGCTCCCACGTCAAACTCGATCTGATCCTGAGCCGCCTCAAGAAGATGCCCGGGCACGCTGTTGCCGTCATTGAGCAGGACGCCAAGGCGCTCGGGTGTCGGGCCTTGTTCTCCGTTCGTCCCATCCTGGGGGTTTTCGTCCCGATACTGTGCGCGTGCCTTCTGTTCGTAGGGATGGTCCTTGTCCTGGCTTCGCGTCCGTGACGGACGCGCGCAAGCGAAGGGACCAACCTGGCTGCGTCGAGCGCTCTTGACGCGACGCCCACAGCCGCCAAGCGTCTCTCCGCGTAAAGGAGCGACTTCGCCGCGCTCGTGATCCCGTTGACGACGCCCCACACCGTGAACTCGCCGGGGTTCTCGGGAACACGGACGAGGTCGGAGACCTCCATCGCGTCGGCCTCGGGCATGCGGAACTCCCGCACGAGCCGGCGGACCGTCTCCTCCCGCTCGCGGGGCCTCTCGGGGACGAACCGCGTCGTGCGGGCGACCTCGAAGGCGTCGAACTCCGCCGTGGTGAGCACGGCCCCGAGGCCCGGAGCAGGGACGCTCCGTCCCCGGTCACGGCGTCGACGTAGGCGTCGTCGACGACGAGAATGTTGAGTATGCCGCCTCGGAAGGTGTCGGGCTTGTAGAGCAGCGACCTCGCGAGCAGTTTCTCGGGCTCGAAGTCGGACGTGATGCGCGCCGTGGCGAGCCGGAACCGGCCACCGAGGGCCTGGTTCTTCCCGCCGAGTCCGATCCAGAGCCCGTGGTCCCGGACCCAGCACTCGACGGCCTGAAGGTCGACCGCGAGCCGAGCCTGGACCGCCCGGCCCACGACGTCGTCGAGCGCGGACTGCCTTGCCGGCCCATCCAGGCCGACGAGGCGAGCGGCAGCCGTGCGGGCGGCTAGGTCGCGGGGTCCCTCAGGCCCTTGCGGCGGCGCCCCTCGAGCGCACCGATGTCGCCCGCCAGCGCAGTGTCCTCGACGATGAACCCGCCAATCGCGACTGTGAACGTGAGCGGGGACAGCGCCGTCTCGAGCTCAGCGGCGCTGATCTGATTTCGCCGGCGCGCAGTCATGATGTGGGCCGCTGCCGTCCGTAGCTTGAGCCCGTAGACCTTCAGTACTGCCTGCGCCACGTCCTCGGGCTTCAGGCCAGGGTTCTCCCGGGTCCAGTAGTCGAGGCTGTCCCGGATGATCGGGCACTCGCGATTTGCCTCGATCTTGAACGCGGCCTCGTTCCACCTCGCCGCGAACGCGGGTTGCTCCTTGAACTCGCTGCCCGGGAGCCACTCGATGTCGGGGAGAGCGTCCGGGCGGGCGGTCTTGACGGTGATCTTCTCATCGCCGTTCGGATCCTCGACGAACCGCTCCTCGTCCCCGTGCTCGACGGGAGCGTTACGCGTGCCGCCTCCACCGCCGCCGCCTCCTCCTCCCCCGCCGCCTCCTCCGTCCCGCGGCTTGGCGCCGACCATCCCCACGCTGCGCACCTTCACGACCTCCGCCTTGTCCGGATCGTCCTTCCCGGCACGCCACAGCCGGCGCCACGCCGTGCGGATCCGGCTCGTCACAGCGTTCAAGCGCTTTCGCTGGGCGTCCGAGAGGTCCTCCGGGCCCTCAAAACGCGTCAGCGTGGCGGTGGCCTCCTGGAGCGCATGCTCGATCGCCCCGGGCATGTCCGCCTGGAACTGCCGCGCCCAGTCCGACCACGGCAGGTCGCGCCCGCCGGTCCAGAGGAGTCGCGAACGCGAACTGTCGGGGTACACGCCGGGCCCCCCGTTGTTCCGCGGCGGGGTGAGGATGATCGAGCATCGGTCGATGACTGCCTGGCGCGTGATGCCGAACTGGCGGAACCGCTCGGGCTGGCTGCCGCCCCAGGAGTAGACCTCGCCGTCGTACGCGACCGCGATCGTGGGCGACCAGTACACGCCGCCCGCGCCCTTCGCGTCGTAGGTGACGCCGTCCGGCAGGAGGAACCAACTCACGCGCGTGCCGTCGGCGAATACCTTTTCGCCGGCTGCCTCCGGCTTCTTCGTACCGCGCTCGCCGCCGTGCTCGAGGAAGTCGACGATGCCGATCGGGTTGCGCCCCTTCGTCTTCCACAGCTTTTTCGGGTCCGTCAGGATTGTGCTCTTGAAGTCGTCCGGGCTGGTCGGCCACTCCTTCGGGTCGCCGGTACGGGGCTCCGCGACGTCGACCTGGACCTTGAGCGTCGCGAAGCGACGCGAGATGAACGTCCCGATCCCGGTATGCGGTCCCGGGGCGAGCTCGCCCCCCTCCCCCTTCGCGAGAAACGTGTTCTCCTCGCCCGTGTTGCCGCACAGCACGATGACCGTCCCGTGGTCGTCGCTGATGAACGCGTCGAGCAGGTCCCGGATTCGCGTGCCCTTGACCGGCTCGAGGTCCTGGTCGACGACCGGCTCCCACTTGCCCTCGCGCCGCTCGGCGATGCGGAGGACGTCTACGAGATCCTCGTTCCCTTCGTCGTCCTCAATCTTCCACTCCCTCAGGCCGTACTCGTCGGCCTTCTCATCGAGGTGGAGCTGGATCAGGTTCGTCTCGTTGTCGCGCCGTGCGACGACGAGTACGCCATGGTGATTCCACGGGAGCGTCGACGACTTCAGCCCGACGCCGAAGTTCTCGTGGTGGCCGCCGATCGGCTTCCCTCCGCCGCCGTACTTGTTCACGAACGACGGCAACTCGTGCGCCGTCATGGAGATGCCGTCGTCCACCATCTTGAAGCGGTAGATCTTCAGACGCGTCTGCGCCCTCGCCCCCCTTCTGGGTGTCAAGGTCAACAACGTCGAAGCCCGAAGCCTCGCCAGCGCGAAGCCCGATGTTCGCGTCCGGCCACGTCTCCCACCATGCGCGAATGCGCGTCTCGTCGGTCGTGGCGTCGTGGAACCCGTGCCCGTCCCGACCACACTCACCGTGGCACAACCCCCGCTGCGGGTCGCCCTTCGGGTGAGCCGACGGGATGGCGGGGAGTTTCCCGCCGGGCGCAATCGGGAACACCGGGAGTCCCGCACGCGCGTACGCGAGCGCCGCGTCGAGCATGGAGCCGCACGCGGGGGCGGCGGACGGGTTGCGCGGGATCACTTCGCACCCCCAGCGGGGGCGCGACCGGCCTCCGCCTCGGCGCGAAGGGACGCGCGGACCGCCGCAAGGGCCACGCCTGCGAGGCGGACCAACTCCGCGAGGGACGCCCGTGCGGCCTCGCGGGCCGCCCCGGTCGTGCGGAGGGCCACGAGGGCGCGGTCGTGGATGTAGGCCAAGACGCGGGGGTCCAACTCGACGCCGTGCCGGGGCTGCATCCCGGCGAGGGTCACGTCGAGGATGGGCCCGCACGTCGCCGTGGGGTCGATCGGCTTCGGCATGGCGTCAGACCCTCGCCGCGCGGTCGAGGTACGCGCGCACGGCGGACTCGGGGAACCTCGGCATCCGGCGTGCGACCCGCACGACAGCCAGCTCGCCACGGCGGCGGAGGTTGTCCACGGTCCCCGGGCACACCCCGAGCATCGCGGCGACCTCGCGGCGCGTCAGCAGCACCTCAAAGGCCCTCGGGGGCGCGGTCGGGGTCGTGGGTTCGGTCGGCTGCATGGCGTTGTCCTCGAATCGGGTCATGCCGTCTGGCCTACGGACCCTGATGGCACCTGCAAGTAGGAACTGACATTTCGCGCACGCGGTCGTAGGCGGCGGCGGCAACATCGGTGGGGCGGTCCAATCGAAGGGGCGCGTTTTCAGCACGGGCGCGGCGTCGATATGCCGCGAACGATTCTTGAAGCGGCCCTAGTGCGTCATTCCTGCATGAATCGCGTTTGCCGCTGAACCGTGCGACGAGGTGCCGCGCGTCGTTTCAGCAGAAAGCCGCTGCTCTAGTTCAACGCGGCGAGGCGCGGGAGGTACTTCGACATCCAGCGGCGACGCTCGAGCACGACGCCGAGGTCGAACGGGCGCCGCGCCTCGAGCATGGCGAAGTACGCGGCGGCGTACTCGCGGGCGAATGGGCGGTACTCGGCTTCCTCGGCCTCGGGCAGACGCCCCTCGGCTGCGTCGGCGTGGCCTTGCTCGGCGGCCCGCTTCGCAATCGCGGCGCTGGCCCGCGCGACCCTCGCCGGGCTGCGCTCCGCATCCCACCCCTCGCCGTCGTCCAGGTCGGCAGCCATCGTCGCGCCTCGCGCCCGGCACGACGCCGGGACCACACCCGGCATAGCGAGGTGCCCCGACACGTCAGCCGCGGCGTGCGCGTCACGCCGACTCGGCTACGATCGGGAACGCGCCGAGGCGTGGGAGTTTGTGCCCCCGCCCAACCGGAGGCTCGGGAGGATCGATGGCTACCTACACGATGGATGCGGAGGTCGCGGACCTTCGCGTCGAGCGCCCGCACGTCGTTCTTCTTGGTGCCGGTGCCAGTCGCGCAGCGTTCCCGAACGGAGATGCCAACGGGCGCCTCCTCCCGACGATGGCCGAATTGGTGGACACCCTCGAGCTTCGACCGAGCCTCGAGCGGGCGGGCGTCGGCGGCGACCTTCGCAACTTCGAAGCTATCTATGCGGAACTGGATGGACGGCCCGAACTCGCGAAGCTCCGTATCGAAGTCGAGCATCGCGCGCTAAGTTACTTCGCGGCCCTGGAAATGCCGGAGACGGTGACGTTGTACGATCAACTCGTCTGTTCGCTTCGGCCGAAGGACTTCATCGCGACGTTCAACTGGGATCCATTCTTGTATGACGCGATGGCGCGAAACCAGCCGGTTTCCTTGCTCCCGACGGCGCTGTTTCTGCACGGAAACGTGAGGGTTTCTGTCTGCGCCTCTTGCGCGGCGTATGGGAGGTCGGGCAACCCGTGTCATCGGTGCGGCGGACCCTGCGAACCGACGCGAATCCTGTTCCCGGTCACGAGGAAGGACTACAACGCCGACCCATTCACCGCGAACCAATGGGCGCACGTCAAGGCGGCGATTGGCGATGCCTACATCCTGACGATCTTCGGGTACGGTGCGCCACGCACAGACGTTGAGGCTATGAAACTGCTATCGGGCGCATGGGGGCCAGCCGCGCAGCGGGTCTATGAGCAAACTCAATTTATAGACATCCGCCCCGAAGCGGATTTGCTATCAACGTGGGAGCCGTTCATCCACTCCCACCACTACGACGTCCACCGCGACATTCGGAAGTCTGTCCTGTTCAGGCACCCACGCCGGAGTTGCGAGGCGACCTGGGCGATGCTGATGGACGCCCAATGGATCATGCACGCCTCCGAGATGCCGGAGTCGGGGCCGCTCGACACGCTGCATCGGTGGTTGGAGCCGCGCCTTGCAGTCGAGCGAACCCAAGCGCCACCCCGCCGACGTGTCGGGCGCCCCCACCCACCCTCGAGTTAGGCAGCCTCGCGCCGGAAGCGGCGCACGTCGATTGAATCGAGACCCGCAAACGAGGATACCGATATGGACGCCTTCATGTTCTTGACCGAGAGCGCCGAGATTCGACCCGACGCCCTTTTCAACGTAATCGGCGGCGGCGCGACCGGAGTCGTTGTCGCGCGCGATGCTACCCATGCCCAGGTGGCAGTTCGGGGGGTCTTGGTCCTGCGCCTTGACGCGCACGAAACCGGCCGCCACGAGGTGCGCGTGGTCATGGTCGATGAGGACGGCGGTGTGCACGACTCTCACGGCTACGTCAGCCTGACGCGCGGCGGCGCAAACTGCCACCCGAAGACCTTTGACATCAACGGCGAGTTCCCGGTGGGGACATACCAACTGCGGGCCGTGGTCGATGGATCCATCGTTGCAGCGTGGCCGTTCCGCATTCTTCGCGCTGGCGACCCGGGCACGCCAGCGCCGTAGGACGCCTCCCCTACCCGCCCTCGACGTAGACCGCTTCGCGCACGCGCACGACGGTCGCGGCGACGCCCCCCCACGACCCTGCCGATGATGGAAGGCGCGTCCCCGCATCGCCGTTACGTTTGGTGCCCCATGCACGGAGCCGCCCCCCGCGCCGTCGTCCGCGTTCGCCTCGACGGCGACGAGCTCGCGTCGGTTGCCTCGTGGCCCGACATCGGCCCCATTGCCGCCGACCTCGCCGTCCGCGACGGGGCGCCCGGCGTCGTCCACGCCATCGTCGGCGCCGACCTCGTGGTCCCGGCGTCAGCGGTCGCCCGGACGCTCGAGGCCCTAGTACGGGCCGAACTCGGCGCCGACCGCTCCGTGGTGCTCCACCTTCGGGCGGTCGGGGATCGGCTGGCGGCGGCGCGCCCGTGAGACCTCTCCCGCGACCAAGTACGGCGCATCGGGACCTGAGTGCGAATCCGGCCTCCCCGCTAGAACGCCGCAACCCGTTACGCGTACGGTACTTAGGAATAAATATTCTTTGAGGGCTTGACGGCAGCCGGAAGGGGGGTAAAGTGCCCTCGTCATCTGCTCCCCTCCCGACCAGCCGTGAGGCCTCGGGGGGGGTTATTTTTTTGGGGGTGCGATGTCTGCGGACGCGGCGCCGACGCTACCCGAACCGAATGTCAAGCGAGCGCGGGTATTCGTCGACGGACAGAACCTGTTCCATCACGCGCGCGAGTTGTTCGGTTACACCCACCCGAACTACGACGTCTTGAAGCTCGCCGGACAGGTCACGCAGAAGCACGGCTGGCGCCTCGATGGGGTCCACTTCTATACCGGCGTGCCGGAGAAGGCGGACAACGCCTTCTGGCACGTCTTCTGGGCTAAGAAGCTCGCCGCGATGGGAACCCAGGGCATCAAGATTTTCGCGCGCCCACTCCGATACCGCATGGAGACGGTCCGATTGAAAAACGGCGGCTCGGTTACGGCCGAGGTGGGGCGGGAGAAGGGCGTCGACGTCCGAATTGCGATCGACATCCTGCGGCATGTCATTGAAGACACCTGCGACGTCGTGGTGGTGTTCAGTCAGGACCAGGACCTATCCGAAGTCGCAAAGGAGATCCGGGTGCTGTCGAGGCTCCTCGGCCGCTGGGTGAAGATTGCAAGCGCCTTCCCGTTCGACAAGCGGGCCCTCTCCCTGCGGGGCATCAACGATACGGACTGGATCAAGATCACACGCGCCGAGTACGACCAATGCCTCGACCCGCGCGACTACCGCCCTTGAGTGTTCCGCCGCCCGGTAGCGGCACGCCCTGGGATGGCCCGTAAACCGCGCCCGTGCCACGGAGATGGGCCGGACGGGGTCGGGCTACTCGAAGGACATCCTCGTCACCCGAACGGACGTCGTCCAGACGAAGGCCCCGCCGTGGACTCCGATGTTGTGCTCGACCTTGACGGCCTTCCAGTGCTCGGTCGGCTTGGCCCCCGGCGCGTCGATGGCGTGCACCCAGTCACCCGCCACTGGCGTGGGCAGAGCGAACGGCGCCGCGTACGCGATGAGCGCGGGCGGGTCGTTCCCGACCGTGTCCTCATAGAACACGACCTTGTGTTGAATCGACGAGGCCGCGCGGATCCGCTCTTTGATGTGGTCCATGCACGGATCGTCTCCGGTAAGGGGGACGGTCCCCCTCTCGGCACCGTTCGCGGCACCGTTCGCGGCACCGCCCATCGGTCGCGGTCGGTCGCCGCCGGTCACTTCGGGCCGCGAACGCTAAACCGCAACGGTTCAACGAAAAAGGCCCGGGATCGTGAAATCCCGGGCCCCTATGCGATGGAGGCGCCGCGCGGAATTGAACCGCGGTACACGGATTTGCAATCCGTTGCCTAGCCACTCGGCCACGGCGCCCAGAGTCGAAGCGGGTAGGTAAACACGCCCCCCGGCGAACGCCAGCACCGGCCACCCCGGACCTGGCAACGACGTCGAAGGGTCCGCGACCGACCCGCCCGGATCCCCCACCGCGGGGAGGGTCTGCAAGGGCACCGGCGCGGTCCGGCGGAGGGGACGGGGAGCGCATGTGCCCGGAGCGGGTGTCGGAAGGGACGTCCACTACACTCGCCCCTCGACCCCGGACCGGCCCCCCTCCCCCCCGCCCCCGCACGGGCCCCCGGCCCCCCGACCCCTCCGGATCCCGCACGGATCCCTCGACGAAGGAGCCCCCATGACCGCCCCGAACTCCACGATCGTCTGGACGCAGATCGACGAGGCCCCCGCCCTCGCCACGTTCTCCCTGCTGCCGATCGTGAAGGCGTTCACGAAGGGCACCGGCATCTCCGTCGAGGCCTGGGACATCTCGCTCGCGGGCCGCATCCTCGCGAACTTCCCCGAGGGGCTGAAGCCCGCCCAGAAGCTGCCCGACTACCTCGCCCGCCTCGGCGAGCTGGCCCAGAAGCCCGAGGCCAACATCATCAAGCTGCCGAACATCTCGGCGTCGGTGCCGCAGCTGAAGGAGGCCATCAAGGAGCTGCAGGCGCACGGCTACGCGGTCCCGGACTACCCCGAGAACCCGAAGGACGACGCGGAGCGCGCGCTCCAGGCCCGCTACGGCAAGGTCCTCGGCAGCGCCGTCAACCCGGTCCTGCGCGAGGGCAACTCCGACCGCCGCGCGCCCCTGTCGGTGAAGGAGTTCGCGCGCAAGCACCCCCACAAGCTCGGCGCGTGGAGCCAGGACTCGAAGAGCCACGTCGCCCACATGGCCGACGGCGACTTCTACGGCAGCGAGACCTCGACGACGGTCCGCAAGGCCACGAAGGTCCGCTTCGAGTTCGTCGACGGCAAGGGCGCGGTCACCGTGCTCAAGCAGAAGCTCGCCGTGGACGAGGGGGAGATCTTCGACACGGCGGTGATGCACGTGAAGGCGCTCCGCCGCTTCTACGAGCAGCAGATCGCCGACGCCAAGGCGAAGGGCGTCCTCCTGTCGCTGCACCTCAAGGCCACCATGATGAAGGTCTCCGACCCCGTCATGTTCGGCCACGCCGTGACGGTCTACTTCGCGCCGGTGTTCGAGAAGCACGCCGCGACGTTCAAGGCCCTCGGCGTCAACCCCAACAACGGCCTCGGCGACCTCTACGCCAAGCTGCAGACGCTCCCCGCCGACCAGCGCGCCGCCATCGAGGCCGACATCAAGGCGGTCTACGCGAGCCGCCCGCCGCTCGCGATGGTCGACTCCGACAAGGGCATCACCAACCTCCACGTCCCCAACGACGTCATCGTCGACGCCTCCATGCCGGTCGTCGTGCGCGACTCGGGCCGCATGTGGGGCCCGGACGGCAAGCTCCACGACTGCAAGGCGATGATCCCCGACCGCTGCTACGCCACGGCGTACGCGACGATCTTCGAGGACTGCCGCAAGCGCGGCGCGCTCGACCCCGCGACCATGGGCACCGTGCCCAACGTCGGCCTCATGGCCCAGAAGGCCGAGGAGTACGGCTCGCACGACAAGACGTTCCTCGCGCCCGGCGCGGGCACGATCCGCGTCGTCGACGAGGCGACCGGCGCGACGCTGCTCGAGCAGGCCGTCGAGCCCGGCGACATCTTCCGCGCCTGCCAGACGAAGGACGTCGCCGTCCGCGACTGGGTGGCCCTCGCCGTCCGCCGCGCGCGCGCCACGGGCGCGCCGGCCGTCTTCTGGCTCGACAAGCAGCGCAAGCACGACGCACAGCTCCTCCTGAAGGTCGAGGCCTACCTCAAGGACCACGACACGAAGGGCCTCGACGTCCGCGTCCTCGCCCCCGCCGACGCGATGCAGCTCTCCCTCGACCGCATCCGCAAGGGCCAGGACACGATCTCGGTCACGGGCAACGTGCTCCGCGACTACCTCACCGACCTCTTCCCGATCCTCGAGATCGGCACCTCGGCGAAGATGCTCTCGATCGTCCCGCTGCTGGCGGGCGGCGGCCTCTTCGAGACGGGCGCCGGCGGCTCGGCCCCGAAGCACGTGCAGCAGTTCCAGAAGGAGGGCTACCTCCGCTGGGACTCGCTGGGCGAGTTCTCGGCCCTCGCCGCGTCGCTCGAGCACATCGGCGCGACGTCGAAGAACCCGCGCGCGGCGGTCCTCGCCGACACGCTCGACGCCGCCATCGGCACGTTCCTCGAGCAGAACAAGTCGCCCGCCCGCAAGGTCGGCGAGATCGACAACCGCGGCAGCCACTACTACCTCGCGCTCTACTGGGCCGAGGCGCTCGCGGCCCAGACCAAGGACGCGACGCTCAAGGCCCGCTTCGCGCCGGTCGCGGCGCGCCTCCGCGCGGACGAGGCGAAGATCTCGGCCGAGCTGATCGGCGCGCAGGGCAAGCCCGTCGACATGGGCGGCTACTACCACCCCGACGCGGCGAAGACCGAGAAGGCGATGCGCCCGAGCGCGACGCTGAACGCGATCATCGACGCGCTCGTCTGACGACGACGCGCCCGGGTCCGCCGCTGCGTCCCCCGTGGACGGCGGCGGCGGACCCCGGGACGCATCCCCCTTCCGGGACCGCGAGGCCCGCTGGCCGTTCGTGGCCCGCCCATGCCGGGTGTCGCGGCGGCCGCCGGGCCTTGCGGTCCCGGGAGCCCGACGGCGGGCCGGGAATGGGACGTGGAGGGACGCGGAGGTTCGGCCCGGAAACGACCGCGGCCGGGCCCCCGCGAAGGGACCCGGCCGCGGCGAGACGAACGAACGCCTCGGTCAGCGGTGGTGACGCCGCCACGAACCGCCACCGCCGCCGCCGCTGAAGCTCGGCGTGTAGGCGCGCGGCGACGGGCTCGACGAACGGCCGCCCCAGCTCCCGCCCGAGAAGGCGTTGCCGCCGGAGAACATCGAGGTCCCCGACGAACGCTGCGGCGAGAAGAACCGAGGCTGGCTCTGCGTCTGCGGCTGGAAGCTGCGCGGCTGCACCTGCGGCTGCCAGTTCCGCGGCTGCACCTGCGGCTGGTAGTTCCGCGGCTGCACCTGAGGCTGCCACGTCCGCGGCGTGTCGTTGCGCGGCTGCACCTGCGGCGTGAACGTACGGTTCGTCTGCGGCGTGCCCTGGGTCGTGAACGTCGGGTTGGTGTTGGCGCCGCGCGGCCCATAATGCATGCGGGGCGCGACGTTGGCCGGAGTGCCGCCGGCCGACGCGCCGCCGGCCGACGTGCCGCCGGCCGATGCGCCGCCGACGCCGTTCGCGGCCGGGTTCACCGCACCCGTCCCGCCCTGGCGGCGGAACTGCGTGCCGTACGTGTTCCAACCGTTCGAGCCGCCGTTGCGCTGGCCGGTGACCTGGCCGCCGCCGGCGAGCGTGTTCGGGCCGTACGCGCGCGAGCGCGTGCCCTGGCCCTGCGCCTGCGTCGAGAACGTCCCGGCACCCGAGCCGTGGGCGCGCGGGCCGTACGCGGACGAACCCGTCCGGACCGAGCGCGGCTGGAAGACCGACGCCGTCGTCGAGGTCCGCAGCGTCGAGTGGTAGCCGACGTGGTTCGAGTGGCGGATCGCCGCCGGGCCGTAGTGCGAGGAGTAGCCCACGACGTCGGCGTGCGAGTGGCGGGGACGGTAGTAGCCGTAGTCGTGGTAGCCGCCGTGGTAGTGGCCATGGCCGCCGTAGTACCAGCTCCACGAGAAGCCCCACGAGAGGTAGGACCAGCCCCACGGGCCGTACGGGCCGCAGTCGGTGCCGATGCCCCACGTGTAGAGCGACCACGGCGCGTAGTACGGCCGGCACACGACCACGGGGTCGTACGTGGGCACGTACACGACGGTCGGCGTCGCGGGCTCGATGACGATCACGGGGTCGCAGTTCGGCGCGGGCGCCGGCTGCGTCGTCACGACGACCTGCGGCGAGTTCTGGAGGTTGCCGGCCTGCTGCACGTCGGCGCGGAACGCCTGGATCGCGGCGAGGACGGCGTCCTGGTCCGCCTCGACGGCGGCGCCGAGCTTCTTGAGCCACGCGAGGTCGGCCGCCATCGCGGTCAGCGCGTCGGGGTACTGGAGCATGGCCTGCACGGCCGGCTCCCAGCCCGAGTTGGCGGGCACCGCGGCGACGCGGCCGCCGTTGGCCTTCACGAGCGCCGCGGCCTCGAGGACGTCGAGCGGCTCGGTGGACGCCGGCAGCAGGCTGCCGAGGACCACGTCGGGGTACAGCGCGATCTTGCCCACGATGTCGCGGAGCGACGCCGGGTCGAGGATCGGGTTGGACGACCCCTCGGGCGCGGGGGGCGGGAGCGGACCGGGCTGCGTGCCCGGCGCGGGCGCCGGCGCAGGCGGCGGGAACGGACCGTCGCCGGCGGGGATCGCGTTGGCGGTGCCCGGGACCTCGGCGAACGCGGACGGGGGCAGCGAGCCCCCCACATCCGGCACGTCGGTGTCGGGGATCACGGTGCCGTCGGGCGCGAGCGGGATCGGCGGGGGCGGCGGCGGCGGGCCGTCGTCCGCGCGGGCGAGGGGCGCGGCGACGAGGGTCGCCACGGCGCTCACGAGCGCGGCGGAGAGGATTCGACGCGTGAAGCGGTCGATCATGGGCGGTCATCCTGTGCCGACGACGCGGAGCGCGTCGCGGCACGCCCATAGGGTCGCGCCGAACGAGGCTCCGTCAAGGAGCCGATGTCCGTGGACCGGGGGCCGCGCCTCCGCTCCGGTGTCGGGGGGATACCGCGGCTCGCGCGCGGGAGGTCGGTTACCCCGGAGCGCCCGCGCCGCCGTCGCCGCTCCGCGCGAACTGGCCCGCGCCGCCGGTCGCCGTCCCGACGCCCGCGATCCCGCCGGCGCCGCCCGGCGGCTTGCCCGGCGCGCCGTCGCTCGCCCACGCCCACGCGAACCCGTTCGACGCGCTCGCCGTCGCGTCCGCGCCGCGGCCCGACTGCCGCTCGAACGGCGCCGGCTTCCCGCCGAACACCGCGACGAACCCCGCCACCGAGTCCGTCACGGACGCCTCGGGCGCGTCCGGCGACTTCTCGTCGGCGTCGTTCCCGTACCCCACGACGAGCGAGCCGTCGGACGAGCGGTAGACGGTCGTCGAGCCGACCTTCGTGCTCTTGCACGACAGCGGCAGCTTCTTCCCCGGCTTCGCGGGGTCGGGCAGCCCCAGCCGGAACGACGCGAGCTCCGACTGCATGCCCTTCACGTCGTCCATCAGCATCCGCTTGCGCAGCCGCGCGCGCAGCGTCTCGAACTCGGGCTCGGTCTTCTTCGCGAGCAGCGCCTTCAGCAGGTTGAGGTGCGGCCGCGCCGCGTCGGGCGGCCCGAGCCGCAGCGCGTTCTCGATCACCGGCCACACGACGGGCCCGAGCTTCAGGAGCCCGCGCCGCGCCGCGAGCACGTCCTTCTCCACGGTGGACTTCGACACCGTGTCGATCAGCTTCAGCGCGTCGGCGCGCACCTTCTCGGTGAGCTCGGTCGCCTCGCCGAGCGCCTTGTCGTCGGCGACGGCGGCCCGCGGCGCGCCGAACGGGCCGACGAGCAGGGACAGGAGCAGGACCGGGACGAGGCGGGGGAGGCGCATGCCCCAAGTATGCCGCAGCGGCGGAGCGGGGGCCGTCCGGGGCCGCCCCGGGGACCGCGTCCCCCGCGTCGGACCGCGAGGCCCGGCGGCCGCCGGTGCTACCCTCGCGAGATGGCCGACACCCCGCCGTGACCACCAACGCTCCCGCCCTCGTGGACACCCACTGCCCTCGCGCATGAGGTCGTTCGGCGACGACCTCGACGCGGTGGTGGCGCCGGGCCCACGACGTCGGCGTCACGCGCATCGTGACCGTCGCGACGGACCCCGCGTCGGCGGAGGCCTGCGCGTCCATCGCGGCCCACCGCGAGGGCGTCCACCCGACCGCGGGCCTGCACCCGAACGACCTCCCCCACCCGTGGGAGGCCGCCTTCGCGCGGATCGAGGCGCTCGTGCGCGGCGGCGGCTTCGTCGCGGTCGGCGAGACGGGCCTCGACTACTACCGCGACGCGGTGGAGCCGGCCCGCCAGCGCGCGTCGTTCGAGGCGCACTGCGCCCTCGCGCGCGAGCGCGACCTGCCGGTGATCGTCCACATCCGCGACCGCGAGGGCCGCTTCGACGCGTACGACGACGTCGCGACGATCCTCGGCGCGCAGCGCGGCGTGCGCGGCGTCATCCACTGCTTCACGGGCATCGCGACCCACGCGCGGGCCTACGTCGACCTCGGGTGCTTCGTCTCGTTCAGCGGCATCCTCACGTTCCCCAAGGGCGAGAACGTCCGCGAGGCCGCGCGCGCGGTGCCCCTCGACCGCTGCCTCGTCGAGACGGACGCGCCGTTCCTCGCGCCGATCCCCCACCGCGGCAAGCGGTGCGAGCCCGCCCACGTCGCGGACACCGCGCGGCGCCTGGCCGAGGTGAAGGGCGTGCCCGAGGCCGACCTGCGCCGCGTGACCTGAGCGCGCTCGGCAACCAAGCGACCTCGCGGCGTCCTGACGCGACCGCTGGGGCCACGGCCCCGATCCCCGGGACCGCGGGGCCGGCGGCCGGCGCGGGCCTCGCGGTCCCGGAGGGTGCCGCTTGCGGGACCTCCGGAGGCCAGTACCCCTGTCGCATGGCCACCAACGCCCCCGAGAGCCCCGTCGAGATCGGCCAGCGCGAGGTCGCCGAGTTCCGGCGCGGCGTCGAGACGCTGAAGGCCGCCGTCGGGCGGGTGATCGTCGGGCAGCGCGAGGTCGTCGACGCGGCCGTCACGACGATCCTCGCGGGCGGGCACCTCCTGCTCGAGGGCGTGCCCGGGACCGGCAAGACGCTGCTCGTGCGGACGCTCGCGCGGTGCCTCGACCTGCAGTTCTCGCGCATCCAGGCGACGCCGGACCTGATGCCGGCGGACGTGCTCGGCACGCCGTGGGTCGACGAGCGGGACGGGCGGCGCGAGGTGCGGTTCCGGCCGGGGCCCGTGTTCGGGAACGTGGTGCTCGTGGACGAGGTGAACCGCGCGACGCCGAAGACGCAGAGCGCGCTGCTCGAGGCCATGGAGGAGCGGCAGGTCACCGTGTCGGGCGAGACGCACCGGCTGCCGGACCCGTTCGTCGTGCTGGCGACCGAGAACCCGATCGAGATGGAGGGGACCTATCCCCTGCCCGAGGCGCAGCTCGACCGGTTCCTGCTGAAGGTGCTCGTGCCGGCGCCGAAGGCCGCGGACCTCGAGACGATCCTCGACCGCGCGGCGGGCGAAAGGATGCCCGAGGCGGGGCCCGTGCTGTCGGCGGCGCAGGTGCGCGGGATGATCGCGCTCGCGCGGCGCGCGATCCTCGGCGACCGCGTGCGGTCGTACGTGGCGCGGCTCGTCGAGGCCACGCGGCCGGACGCGCCGGCGCCGTCGCCGCTGGTCGCGCGGTTCGTGCGGTACGGCGCGAGCGCGCGCGGCGCGCTGGCGCTGGCGCTCGCGGGGAAGGTGCTCGCGCTGACCGAGGGGCGGGCCCGTCGCGCAGGAGGACGGCCGCGCGGTGGCCGCGGCGCTGCGGCACCGCGTGATCTCTTCGAGGGCGAGGCCGAGGGCTACGTCTGCGGTCGACCGCGTCCTCGACGAGATCACGGCGCACGTCGGGCCCGGCAGACCGGGCCCGCCGAACCGGGGCAGGCCGGCGCGTCGGCGCCTGGCCGCGGGGCCGGCGGCGACGGGACACACGGCCCCCGGCGCCGGGCCGGACCAGGGTTGAACCCGGGGCCCGGGGGGCCTATCCTCGCGGGTCTCACAACTCGTCTCCTGCCCCCCCGGGGTGGGTCGAGGGAGCCCCATGAAGCTCGAGAAGCGCCGCTACGACGACGTCGTCATCCTGAAGTTCACCGGCGAGTTCGACGGCACGAACCTCCCCACGTTCGCGAACCGCATCGACGGGATGATCGAGGCGGGCGACCGGCAGCTGGTCCTCGACGTGTTCGCGCTGAAGTTCATCAACTCGTCGGCGCTCGGCTACCTCGTCAAGACGGCGAAGAAGGTGAAGGAGCAGCACGGCGAGATCGTCCTCGGCCGCCCGAGCCGCTTCCTCACGAAGACGCTCACGACGCTCGGCCTCGACAGCGCGTTCCCGGCCTTCCAGACGGTCGAGGACGCGATCATGCACTTCAAGAAGGGCGAGTCGATCGGCAAGATCGACCTCTCGAAGGGCGAGACCGACGACTCGCTGCGCGGCGCGGTGCCGCTGCTGTTCCGCAAGGACGACCCGAAGGTGGCGAAGGAGCCGCCGAACCAGGTCGGCCGCATCGTGACGCTGTACGAGGACGGGCTGACGTTCCGGTACGACCCCGCGCCGGGCGGCAAGGACCCCGTCGAGGCCGACCTCGTCGCGGGCACGAAGCTGAAGGTGAAGTTCCGCCAGCCGTTCGCCGTGAAGGAGTACTTCTTCGAGATGGGCGGCTCGATCGCCGAGTCGAAGAAGGGCGCGGTCGACGGCGACGCGCACGCCCTCACGGTCCGCGTGAAGTACGAGAAGATCCGCGAGGACGACCGCAAGGCCCTGCAGCAGTTCGTGCGCGACCTCGAGGAGTGGAAGGCGGAGCTCAAGGACCGCTGACCGCCGTCGCGGCCCGCGCCCCGCGGCGTGGCCCCGCTCGCCCGCGCGTCACGCGCGGGCGAGCGGGAGCGGGCCCGGGTCGGCGAGCAGCCGCACCACGGGGAACGTCTGGCCCGGCGCCACGTCGTCGAAGTGCCCCCAGCGCGCGAGCCCGTCGTCGCTGTGGGGCTCGAGCAGGTAGACGGCGAGGTTGCCCCACGGCTGCGCCGTCGGCACGACCACGTCGCCCGGCTGCACGACGGCCGTGACCCGCTCGGCGCGCACCGTGAAGACCGTCTCGGTCCGCGGGCGGTCGCCCACGTCGGGGCTGGCCGTCGGCTCGCGGCCGACGACGCGGTACGCCTCGCCGACGACCGTCACCGGCGCGCCGACGACGTGGTGCACGAGGCGGTGGCTGCGCACCTTCTCGAGCGCCGACGCGCGGGCCGCGGGCACGACGTAGCCCCACGGCCGCTGGACCGACACCGTGGGCTCGTAGCGGCCGTGGAACGTCGCGCGGTACGTGCGCCGCTCGAGGCCCGGGATCCGTCGGGCCCGCTGGCTGTCGAGGTCCCACGCCTCGACGTCGTGGTCGAAGAGCGGCGCGCCCGGGTGCCGGAACCGGAGGCGGCCCTCGGCGTCGCGGACCGGGACGCCGTAGTCGATGCCGACGAGGTCGCCGGGCGCGGGGGCCGCGCCGCGGGCCACCGTGTCGGCGGCGGCCTTCGCCACCATCGCGACGATCTCGGGCCCGCGCGCGACGACGCGCTCGACGATCTCGACGAGGATCCCGTAGGTGACGTCGCAGCGCGTGCGGAAGTCCACGTAGGAGTAGGCCTCGAGCAGGATGTCGACGCCGCCGAGCAGCCCGCGGAAGTGGCTGCCGTACCGCGCGAGCGGCGGGTACGACTCCCAGCCGCGCTCGGGCGCGAGGTTGTCGCGGAAGTTGCCGTAGAACCACGTGCGGAAGCCGGTGCGGGCGAACAGGCCGCGCGTCACCTCGGGCAGCAGGACGTCGCGCGCGAAGACCGCGGGGCCCGGCGGGCACGACGCGAGGTTGCGCGCCGTGTCGTACGTGAGCTCGTAGCCGTGGATCGAGCCGTCGGTCGTGTGGCAGTCCACGACGACGTGGGGCCGCCACGTCGCGAGGAGGCCCGACAGGCAGCGGCTCTCGACCGCGTCGTGCTTGGTGTAGTCGCGGTTCAGGTTCCAGCCGGCGCCCGTGTACCGCGTGCCGACGCCCTCCTCGGGGCCGACCTGCCCCTCGAGCTTCTCGAGGTCGAGGGCGCGGTTCGCCTTGTCGATGCGGTCGTTGCCGTCGGGGTTGTAGTCGGGGAGCAGGAGCAGGACGCACCCGTCGGTGAGGGCCGCGCGCGCGCCGAGCGTGGCGTCGCGGGCCAGCATGCAGCAGGCCTCCTTGCCCTCGACCTCGCCCGCGTGGATGTTGCCGACGATCAGCACGACGGGGAGCCCCGAGGCCCGCGCGGCCTCGGGCGTGAAGATCCCGCGGCGGCTGACGACGACGTAGGCGAGGTCCTGGCCGAGGCCGCTGGCGCCCATGGAGGCGACGCGCACGTGCGGGGTGCGCGACGCGAGCCGGGCGAGGAACTCGAGCACCTCGCGGTGGTACGACGTCCGGCGGTACCCGGACGCCTCGGCGACGGTCAGGAGGTCGGCGGGGATCGCGCTCACGGACGGCTCCGGGACGGGGGAGCCCGCGAGCCTACCCGCGCCGGCGCTGACGTCGCTCCCAACGCGCGACGATCGCCGTCTCGAGCTCCGCGCGGCTGACGTCCTCGGCCACGACCACGCCGCCGCGGGTGCGCGGCAGGACCATGGTGAGCTCGGCCCCCGCCCGGCGCTTCTTGTCCTCGAGGGCGAGGTCGGCGAGGGCCGCCGGGCGGACCGCGCCCGGGACCCGGATCGGCAGGCCGAGCAGCGCCAGGGACGCGTCCTGGGCCTCGAGGAACCGCGACGCCACGAGGCCGCGGCCGCGGGCGACCTCGGCGGCGACGCCCATCCCGATGGCGACGGCCTCGCCGTGCCGCATGGCGTCGTTGCCGAGCGCGGTCTCGAGCGCGTGGCCGACGGTGTGGCCGTAGTTGAGCGCGCGCCGGACCCCGACGTCGCGCTCGTCGGCCGCGACGAGCTTCGCCTTGACCGCGAGGGCCCGGGCCACGACGTCGACCCACCAGGCGTCGTCGTCGCGCGCGCCGCGCCCGGCGAGCGTCGCGAGGAGGTCGCGGTCGCCGACGAGCCCGGTCTTGTAGACCTCGGCCAGCCCGGCGGTGCGGTCGCGCTCGGGGAGCGTGCGCAGCGCGCCGACGTCCACGATCGCGCGGCGGGGCGGGTGGAACGTGCCGAGCAGGTTCTTCCCGCGCGGGTGGTTCACCGCGGTCTTGCCGCCGACCGACGCGTCCACCTGCGCGACGACGCTCGTGGGCACCGCGACCCACGGGATCCCGCGCCGCGTCGTCGCGGCGGCGTACCCCGCGACGTCGAGCACGGCGCCGCCCCCCACCGCGACGACGACGTCGTCGCGGGTGAGCCCGGCGTCGAGGATCGCGTCCTCGAGGCGGGCGTGGACCTCGCGGGTCTTCGCGGCCTCGCCCGCGGGCACGACGATCGACGTGGCGGGGTCGGGCGACCACTCGCCGGGCCAACGGCCGTGGACGCGCGCGGGCGCCACCCCCGCGTCCACCACGAGCAGCTGGCGCGTGGCCCGCGGGGCGGCCTCCGCGACCAGCGACTCGAGGCGGCCCACGAGGCCGAGGCCCACCACGACCTCGGTGGTCGTGGTGGCGCCGCGGACGGACAGCCTGCGCTCGGCGACCGGCGGTCGGCGGGTCATTCGGGGGCCTTCTCCGGCGCCGGCGGGGTCCCGGCGGCGGCCTCGCGGCGCTGGCGCCGGCGCAGCACCTCGCCGTAGATCTTCGCGCGCCGGTGCGCGTCGCGGACGTTGGCCGCGCCGTCCTCGCGCGCGTCCATGGTGCGCATCACCACGAAGAACGCGACGAAGAACACCGCGAGGCCCACCCACGTCCAGAAGAACGGGTTCCTCCAGAGCGGGCCCGGCCGCGGCAGCGGGTCGGGCTGCACGTGGATCGCGACGAACATCGGGACGGTGAGGTCGCGGTCCGGGCGCTGCTCGAAGGCCGCGCGGGCCATGGGGTCGCTGGGCCCCGCCGGCGTGTAGGAGTGGTTGCGCAGGAACACGCCGTAGATGCGCACGCGCTGCGGCGCCTTGGGGTTCGGGAGCGCCACGCCCGGGAACGTCGAGATCGGGAACGGCGAGTCGAAGCGCACCAGCGCGTCGTTGACGTAATGGTCGCACGACAGCCGGTAGACGAACCGCCGCCCGAGGTCGTAGGCGTTGTCGGGGACGCGGTCCCAGTCGTCGTGCTCGTACGCGGCCAGCACGCCGGTCACGAGGAACACGTGGCCGCGGCTCTCGTTGGTGAGCCGCCGCGGGTCGACGGCCGGCAGCCGGTTGGCCGCGTCGGGCTTGTCGAGCGACAGCTCGCGCGACCACTGCAGGAAGTGCGAGCGGTCCCACCGGCGCCACGGCAGCTTGCCGTCCACGAGCGCCTCGGTGAGCCGCGCGTTCCCGAGCGACTGCGCCCAGTGCATCGTCATCCAGTACGCCGGGTCCTCGACGTCCCAGGTGTCGTCGCGCGAGCGGTCCGGCCCGATCGCCGGGACGACCGCGTCGAGGTTCGGCGGCGGCGGCGGGGCGTCGACGGCCGGGCGGTAGTCGCGCCCGACGAGCACCACCGTCGGCGCGTCGAGCACGATCGGGCCCACCCTCCCCTGGTAGCGCTGCACGTAGTAGCCGCGCACGTGGACCGGCTGCCCGACCTCGAACGGCGGGCGCGCCGCGGGCCGCGGCGCGTCGGGCGGGTCGCTGGGGTTGCGCTCGGGCGGGCGGCGGTCGCGCGGGACGTCGGTGTCGACGACCGCGACCTTCGTGCCGTCGTCGCCCGCGACGACGAGCGCGTGGACCTTCCGCGCCTCGCCGAGGGCGGGGAGGACGGCGCCCTCGAGGTCGATCGCCTGCACGACGCCGCGGAGCTCGACCAGCAGGCCGGCCGACTCCTTGGGCTCGAGGCCCGCGACGTCGGCGGGCGTCGCCACGACGTTCGGGAACGGCGAGAGGAAGCGCCGCCGCTCGAGCTCGGCGCGGTCCGTCGGGACCGGGCTCCGGCGCAGGGCCCGGTCGAACGCGACCTCGGCCAGGAGCTGCTTGACCGCGTCGGGGTCGAGGTCGGTCGGCGAGACGCGCCCCTGGCGGAGCGCCGCGAACGACGCCGGGTCCAGCGGGCGGAACACGTCGGCCGGTCGGCCGACGACGGGGGCGGCGGACGCGATCGGGCCGTCCTTCGGGGACGTGAACATCTTCACGCCGCCCCCGAAGATCGCCGCGCCGAGCACGGCGGCGGCGCCGAGCGTCACGTAGAGGCGGGTGCGTTCGCGCGGCGACATGCCCCGCGGCTGCTGCTTCAGCGACTCGAACATGGAGTGCCTTCGGTCGTCACGGGGCGGACGGCACGAGGATCATACCCCCGATCGGGCCGGGGGCGCACGCCGGAACCGTCCCGGCCGCGGCCGGCCCGTCCCGCCGACCTCGCGTCCGCGGCCGCCGACCTCGCGTCAGCGGCCCTCCGCCTCGAGGTGGAGGAGGTGGAAGGCGGGGGTGGCGATCGGGGCCCCGCCCTTCGGCGCGTACGTGTAGTTCCGGACGAACAGGCCGAACGCGCGGACGCGGACCTTCCCGCCCGGCTCGGGGGTCGCGACGCCGGGGAACCGCGACAGGGGGAACGCGCAGTGGAAGAGGATGCCCACGTGGGCGTAGTGGTCGGAGATCAGCCAGTACGTGTAGCGGCGGTCCACGTCGTACGGGTTGTCGGGGATGCGGTCCCAGTCCTCGACGCGCACGTCGGCGAGGTAGCCCGTCAGCACGAACGCCTTGCCGCGCAGGCCGATGGTGAACGCCCGCGGGTCGGGCGCCAGGGCGTCGGTGTCGGACTCGAGGTCGCGGCGCCAGCGGAGGAACTCCGCGTGCCCGAACGACTCGAAGGGCAGGTCGCCGGACACGAGGCGCTGCAGCGTCGGCCGCCAGCCGGTGCGCCGCTGCCACGCGAGGAGCGCCCAGTGCGCGTCGTCGGCGAAGTCGCGCGTCTCGCCCTCGAACCGGTCGTGGATCGACGCCCACGGCACCTCGGACAGCGTCGCGGGCGCGGGCTTCCCCTCGCCGAAGCGGCGGAACTGCCGCCCCACCACGACCGTCGTCGGCGTGTCGAGCGACAGCGTGCCGAGCGACCCCACGCGCCGCTGCAGCACCACGCCGCGCACGCGGACGCGGTCGCCGTTCTTGAGCGGCGGCAGCGACGAGCCGAGGCGCGTCGGCGCCGGCTTGCCGCCGTCGAGCGCGCGCGACTCGCCCGGCTGCACGACGACGACCGTGCCGCCGCCGTCGCCGTCGAGCGCGAACGCCCACAGCTGGTCCCAGCGCGGGTTCACGTCCGACGCGAACGCCTCCGCCGCGAGCTCGCGCACGGTGCCCCACGTCTCGACCTCGCGGCCGGGCTGCTCGGCCGGCGGCAGCGCGGCGATCTCGGCGGGCGACAGCTCGTCGCCCTCCGCCACGAGCACGCCGCCGGCGATCAGCCGGAGCACGTGGTCGAGGGCCTTCGCGTCGGTCTGGCGCGCGGGCTCCGCCGGGACGGACGCGAGCGGGCCGAGGTTGACGAGCCGCGTGGGCGGCGGCACGACGTCGGCCACGTCGGCGACGGGCCGCGGGCGCGCGGGCGCGCGCGGCGGCCGCAGGAGGAGGTACGTGGCGATGCCGAGGATCGGCACGAGGGCGACGAGGAGCGCGGCGCGCGCGGAGCCGGCGTTCGCCGGGGCACGAGGAGGGCGGGGAGGGGGCATGGGCCGGGGCTCTCGGGCGGGCGGACGGCGTCAGGATAGCGCGGGGGCGGCCGGCCGCGTTCGCTTACCCTGGGCCGGCGTGCTGCCCGACCGCATCCGCACCCTCGCCGACGTCGAGCGGCTGCTCGCCGCCACGACCAACTACGAGGAGAAGGTGCCGGCGGACGGCTCGGCGCGGCACTTCGACCTCGCCCGGATGGACGCCCTCCTCGCCGACCTCGGCCGCCCCGAGCGTGGCCCCGTGACGGTCCACGTGACGGGGAGCAAGGGCAAGGGCAGCACCTGCCGCATCCTCGACGCGATCCTGCGCGCCGCCGGCCGCGGGCCCGTGGGCCTCTACGTCTCGCCGCACCTCGAGTCGCTCGCCGAGCGCGTGAGCGTCGACGGCCGCCCGGTCGCCGGCCCCGCCCTCGCCCGCGCGACGGACGCGCTCCTGCCGGCGCTGCGGGCCCGCGTCGGCACGCCCGCGTACCCGACGTTCTTCGAGCTCCTGACCGCGGCGGCCCACGTCGCGTTCCGCGACGCGGGCTGCCGCACCGTCGTGCTCGAGGTCGGCCTCGGCGGCCGCCTCGACGCGACGAACGTGTGCCGCCCCGCCGCGACGGCGGTCACGACCGTCGAGCTCGAGCACACGAAGCTGCTCGGCGACACGCTCGAGAAGATCGCCGCCGAGAAGGCCGCCATCGCGAAGCCGGGCGTGCCCATGGTCACGGCCGTCCCGCTCGGCACCGGCGCGCTCGCCGTCGTCGAGGCGACCGCGGCGGCGGCGCGCGCGCCGCTCCACCGCCTCGGCCGCGAGCTCCACGTCGCGGACGTGCGCGCGACGCCCGGGCCGCGCCTCGCGCTCACCGTCACGGGCCCGTGCGGCGCGGGCCCGGTCGCGGTCGAGCTGCCCGTCGCCGGCGAGCACCAGGCCACGAACGCCGCCGTGGCGGTCGCCCTCGCCCGCCTGCTCGACGTGCCCGACGCGGCGATCCGCGCGGGCTGCGCGGCCGTCACGCTGCCGGCGCGCATGGAGCTCGTGCACCGCGCGCCGCAGGTCGTGATCGACGGCGCGCACACCGTCGCGTCCGCGCGCGCCGCGCGCGCGACGCTCGCGACGTCGTTCCGCTTCCGCGCGCTCCACCTCGTCGTCGGCGTGCTCGAGGAGAAGGACGTCGACGGCATCGTCCGCGCGCTCGTGGGCGGCGCGGGCAGCGTCGTCGCGTGCGGCGTGCCGTCGCCCCGCGCGCTCGCCCCCGCCCGGCTCGCCGAGGTCGTCGCCGCGGTCGGCGGCCCGCCGGTCACGACCGCCCCCGACGCCGCGGCGGGCCTCGCGTCGGCGCTCGGGCGGGCCGCCCCCGACGACCTCGTGCTCGTCACGGGCAGCCTCTACCTCGCGGGCGCCGCGCGCGCGGCGGCGCGCCGGCTCCCGGGCTTCCTGCCGACGGACCCGCCCGCGGGCGTCACCAGCCCGTGAACGAGAGGTCGAGCGGCGCCTCGACGAACGGCGTGCCGCCGCGCTCCACGTAGGCCGCGGGCACCACCGCGACGCGGGTCGCGGGACCGGGCCCCGTCCGCAGGACGTGAGGCCCGGCGGCCCACGGCCGCGGGCCCGAGAAGGCCACGCCGTCGACCGTGCCCTCGAACGGCGACCCGTCCTCGCGCACGACGGTGTAGACGGCGGGCACCCCCACGACGACCTCGACGGACGCGTCCGCCCCGAGCGGCCCCACGCGCGCGCCCGCGACGCGCAGGCGGCCCGCGCGGAAGGTGTGCGCGAGGAGGAACGCCGTGGTCTCGTCGCCGTACTTCGACGTGCCGGGCGCGAAGCACCACGTGCCCCGCGCGACCACGTCGCGCGCCGCGGGGTCGTCGTCGTGGCCGCCGTCGATGCGCTCGCGCGTGAAGCGCTCGTAGACGGGGTAGGTCGGCCGCCGACGGAACACGGACTGGCCCTTCGGGTCGAGCACCGTCTCGCCGGGCCGCGTGACGGCGAGGACCTCCGCGAGGTAGCCGCGCACCCCCGCGGTCTCGTCCGTCCACGGGCGGCGGTTGAACAGCGCGCGCCCGAACGCGGCGACGACGATCCCCGCGAGGACCGCCGCCGCCACGCGCGCGACGCGGACGGGCGCGTCGCCGCGCGCCGCGCCGCGCGCCCGCACGAACGCGTCCACGGCGGTCGCGAGCAGCACGCCGAGGACCGGCACGACCGGCAGCTTGTCCTGGCGCGCCGACGTGATCCAGACGGTCTCGAGCGCGAGCACGAACAGCCCGCACGCGAGCAGGAGCAGCGCGCGCCGCGGGCCCGTCTCCGGCGCCGAGCGCGCCACGACGGCCCGCGCCGCGGCGAGGAGCGCCGCCGCGCCGACGACGAGGACCGCCACCGCGCCCGCGGTCCGCGCGGGGTCGCCCCGGCCGGGCACGACCGCGTGCAGGAACACGCCGTGCACCAGCGGGCCGAGGGCGCCGAGCGACGCCATCCACGCCGCCAGCGCCCCGGCGAGCGCGAGCGCCGGCAGCGCCATCCACCCCGCCGCCGCGAGCGCGCGGCGGGCGGGCCACGCGGCCCGCACCGTCGGCGCGACGAGCGCGAGCCCGACCGCGCCCGCGGCGAACGTGAGCAGCAGGAGCGCCGACTTCGCCGACGCCAGGCACGCGAAGCCGAACCACGCGCCGGTCGCGAGCGCGCGCCCGCGCGTGAACGGGCCGCCCACCGCGACCGCGAGGCCCGCGACCCACGCGAGGGCCCACAGGTCGTCGGCGCGCGCCTCGAGGGAGCGCGTGTAGAACTCGAACGAGCCGACCCCGAGCAGCGTGCCCCACGCGGCGGCGCGCGGCGACGCCACGCGGCGCGCGAGCCGCCACGTCGCGAACGCCGTGGCGACGAACACCGGCACCATCGCGAGCCGCGCGAGCTCCACGATCGCGGGCGTCTCCCCCGCCGCGCGCACGAGCGGCGCGAGCAGCAGGTGGAACGCGGGCATGTGGTTGTCGAAGAGGTCGCGGTACTGCACGAGCCCCTCGGACCAGCCCCACGCGAGGTGCAGGTGCTGCAGCTCGTCCGAGTCGATGCGCAGCCGGCCCGCGTAGACGACGCGCAGCGCGACGAGGACCGCCGCGACGACCCCCGCGGCGAGGCGCTCGCCCGGCACGCGCACGTCGGGCGAGGGCAGCGGGCCGGGCATCGCGAGGGTCCCTCCGACGACGCAGACGCTACCCCGGGCGATGCGGCGGCCGAAACGGCGCCGGGCCCGTGCGCCGGCGGACGGGCCTCGCGTGCCGGCGAGCGGGCCTCGCGGTCCCGGGCGACGGGCCGCCGGGTCCCGCGGTCCGACGTCAGCGGCCGCCCGGGATCCCCCACTTCGGGACGTCGGGCATCGTCGCGAGCATGCGGTGGTACGAGTCGACGCGCCAGGGCGCGAGCTCGCCCGTCGCGACGGCGGCGGCGACCGCGCACCCGGGCTCGTCGCGGTGCAGGCAGTCGCCGAACTTGCAGCGCGGGGCCACCTCGCGGAGGTCGCGGAAGAGCCACGTCACCTCGCGCAGCGGCACGTTGTAGAGGCCGAACTCGCGGATGCCGGGCGTGTCGACGAGGGCGCCGCCGCCGGCGAGCGGCACGAGCACCGCGGACGTCGTGGTCTGGCGCCCGCGGCCCGTGACCTCGTTCAGGCGGCCGACGGCGAGGCCGAGGCCGGGCTCGACGGCGTTGAGCAGCGACGACTTGCCGACGCCGCTGTGGCCCGTGATGACCGAGACCGCGCCCGTGAGCGCCGCGCGGAGCTCGTCGATGCCGAGGCCCGTGGTCGCGCTGGTGCCGACGACGCGGTAGCCCATGCGGCGGTACACGGCGACCTCCGGCGGCTCCGCGGGCACGAGGTCGAGCTTGTTGACGACGACGAGCGCGTCGAGGCGCGACCACTCGGCGACGACGAGCACGCGGTCGACGAGGCCCGGGTCGAAGCCCGGGTCGGCCGCGGACGCGACGACGACGACGCGGTCGACGTTGGCCGCGAGGACCTGCTGCAGGAGCCGCGAGCGGCGCCGGCCCTGGTCGGGCTCGGGGCGCGAGAGGACGCTGCGGCGCGGGAGCACCTCCTCGACGGCGCCGCGGTCGTCGGCGACGCGGTGGACGCGGACGCGGTCGCCGACCGCGATCGTCGTCGTCGCGCTCACGGGGCCGCCGAGGTGCACGCGGCCGCGGACCGAGCACCAGAGGTCGCGCGGGAGCCCCTCGGGCGCCACGTCGAGCCGCACCACGACGCCCTTCGCGTCCTGCCGCACGACCGTCGCGAACCCCGCGTCGGCGCCCGCCGGGACGTCGCGGGCGCGGGAGGGGGTGCGGCTCACGGGCGCGCCCGGCGCGCCGGCGCCGCGGGCCGCGCGGCCCCGCCCGCCGGCGCCCACCCGCCCGCGCGGGCGACGTGCGCCGCCGCGATCCCGAACGCCACGGCCGCGTTGAGGCTCTCGACGCCGGCCGCGATCGGCACCGCGACGCTCGCGGTGGCGGCGCGCCGCGCGGCCTCCGACGCGCCCCGGCCCTCGCTGCCCACCGCGAGCACCAGCCCCGCGGGCGGACGGTCGGCGGCCCACAACGACGCGCCGGCGCCGTCGAGCAGCCACACCGGCCGGCGGGCGCGCGCGAGCGCGTCCACGACGTCGGCCGCCGCGCCGCGCGCGAACGGGAGCGAGAGGGACGCGCCCGCCGACGCGCGCAGGGCCTTCGGTCCCACGGGGTCGGCCGACCCCGCCCCGACCACCGCGCCCGCGAACCCGAACGCGGCCGCGCTCCGCAGCACCGCGCCGACGTTCCCGGGATCCTGCACGCCGTCGAGCCACACGAGCGTCCCGGGCGCGGCGACCAGGTCGGCCAGCGGCCGCGCGGGGTCGGCCGCGAGCGCGAGCACGCCCTGCGGCGTCACCACGTCGCTCGTGCGCTCGAGCTCGCGCGCGGGCGCGCGCCCGACGCGCACGCCGCGCGCGTGCGCGGCGGCCTCGAGCTCGTCGTGCACCTCGTGCGGCAGGTCGTCGGCGAGCCAGAGCTCGAGCGCGACGAGCCCCGGCCGCGCGAGCGCGTCGAGCACGAGCTTGCGGCCCTCGAGCACGAACCCGCCCTCGCGCTGCTCGGCGGCGGCGCGCAGGCGCGCGCGCGCGGCGGCGGTGAAGCGGAGCGGGACGTTCACGGGGCACCGACCCGGGCCGTGGGCACGCGAGGCCCGGCGGCCGACAGGGCGCGCAGGGCCGCGAGCGCGCCGACGAGGTCGTCGGGCACCGGGCTCTCGATCCGCAGCGCGGCCTTCGTCACGGGGTGGGCCAGCTCGAGACGGTGCGCGTGCAGCGCGAGGCGCTGCAGCACGACGCCGTCCTCCTCGTCGGAGAGGTGCGGCGCGAGGTCGCTGCGGCGCAGCGGGCGAGGGTCGCCGTAGAGGTGGTCGCAGAGGATGGGGTGGCCGAGGTGGGCGAGGTGCACGCGGATCTGGTGGGTGCGTCCGGTGAGCGGCTCGACCTCGAGCAACGCGTGGCGGCGGAACGCCTCCACGACCCGCCAGCGCGTCCGGGAAGGGTACCCGTCCGGGCGCACCGCCATCTCCATCTTCGTCTCGCCCTCGTCGGCGGGGCCCAGCGGGGCGTCCACGAACCCGTCCGGCGAGGCCGGCACGCCCTCGACGACCGCGAAGTACGTCTTCTGGACCTGGCGCCGGTAGAAGGCGTTCGTGACCACGGCGTCGAGCTTGCGGTCCTTCACGACGAGGAGGACGCCGCTCGTGTCGCGGTCGAGGCGGTGCGCCAGCCGGGGGACGACGTCGGGGCCGTCTGCGTCGGGCCCGGTGCGGCGGTAGCGGGCGTGGAGCCGGTTGATCAGCGTCCCGTGGCGGATCTTGCCGACCGGGTGGGCCACCACCCCGGCGGCCTTGTCGATCGCGACGAGCGCGTCGTCCTCGAACAGGATCACCAGCCCCTCCCCGGACTCCTTGGCCGGCGCGTCCGGGGCCACCGGGATCCGGACCTTCACCTCGTCGCCCTTCTCGAGGCGCAGGGAGGCCTTCCGGACCGCCCCGTTCACGGTCACCTCGCCCCGGTCGATCATCTTCTGGAAGTGCTCGCGGCTCCTCCACGGGAAGTGGGCCCGGAGGAGGAGGTCGAGGCGTGTCCCCACCTCCGGGAGGTTCACCGTGAAGGTGAAGGCGTCCACGGGCAGGGAGAGATCCCGGTACTGACGTTCCAGTCGGGGCACGGGGGCGTATCCTACCGGGCGATGGCCTCCCGATCGGTTCTCGCGACGGTCCTCCTCCTCACGGTCGCCGCCTGCGGCGAACCGACCCCCCGCTTCCAGCAGAAGACGTCCGCGGAATGGGCGGCGTCGCTCTGGGACGCCGACCCCCAGAAGGTGACGTCGGCCATCGGCGCGCTGGTCGAGCTCACGGCCCGCGACGAGGCCGGCGTCCTCGCCGCGCTCGAGACCGAGCTCCGCCGGACGCCGCCCGAGCCCGACGCCGCGCCGTTCACGGTGCTGTACGACGTGCTCGGCGCCCAGCGGCTCGGGCTGCCGATGCCGGCGCAGGGCGACGCGAACGCCGCGAACTTCCCGATCCTCGACCGCCGCATCGCCGCGTTCGGCTTCGCGCCGGTCTCCATCGAGAGCTCGAGGCGCTACGAGGTGGACGTCGTCGGCCTGCGGCCGCACCCGCGCAAGGACGTCGAGCGGATGCAGGCGGCGCTCGTGCGCCGCGGCGCGTTCGCGCTCCACGTCGTCGCGCCCGACCCGACCGCCCCCCGCCCGCCCCACGCGCTCCGCGGCGCCGTCTACGACGACCCGATGCCGTGGGCCGAGCGCCGCGCGGACGAGCTGGCCCGCTTCACCGCGGCGCGCAAGGCCGACGGCCCGTACGTCCCCGCGACGCGCCGCTGGCGCATCGCCCCGCGCGCCGACCGCCCCCTCGGCGACGCCGAGACGTACCTGCTCCTCGAGGAGCCCGCCACCGACGACGACGTCGTGGACGAGCGCATCGTCGCGAAGGCCGCCGCCGCGGTCGCCGAGGACGGCGTCCGGCTCGGCCTCGCGGTCCGCCCGGAGCGCAAGGAGGCCGTGAAGCGCTTCTGCGCGCGCAACGCCGGCCTCACGGCCGCGGTCGTCCTCGACGGCGAGATCGTCGCCACGACGCCCGTCCCGGCGTTCGACGGCAGCATCCTCCGCGTGCCCGTCGGCCCGGCCCCGAAGGGCGCCGACCCCGTCGCCTGGGGCAACGACCTCGGCCTCGTGCTCGCGTCGGGGCGCATGCCGCTCCCGTTCAGCGCGCTGCCGATCCCCGAGCGGTACGGCGCCGACCCGTCCCCCGACAACGGGTTCTCCCGCGTCCTGGCGCTCCTCGGCCCGAAGGCGAAGGGCTTGCTCGACCGCGTCGCGGCGGGGAGCTTCCCGGCGTGGGCGAAGGCGTCGGCGGCCTGGGCGCGCGACCACGCGGTCGACGCGCCCCCGTAAGCCCGCGGGACGCCGGGGATCCGTCGGGGTCCGGGACCGCAAGGCCCGCTGGCCGCTCCGAGAACGAGGGGCCGTCGAGAGCGCGGGGCCGTCGAGACCCTCGCGCCGTCAGGTGTCCACGGTGGACATGAGGACGACCCCGAGCGCGCCGAACACGACGTGCGCCGCCCACGCGGCGACCACCGGGTTGAGCGCGCCGCGCGCCCCCATGTCGGTCAGCACCGCGTCGGCGAGGAAGTACGCGGCGGTGAGCCCGCAGGTCGCGCCGAACGACCGGAACACGTTGGACCGCCCGAGGCGGTAGACCATCGGCAGGCCCAGCAGCAGGAGCACGAGCGTGCTCACGGGCGCGGCCCACTGCTGGTGGAGCAGCAGGCGGAACCGCGGGTTCTCGGGGTACCCGTCCGCCAGCTCGCGGATCTCGTCGGAGGAGAACCCGAGCGCGGTCCCCTGCCGCAGCGTCAGCTCGAGCATGGAGGGCCGCATCGCGACCGGCGCGGTCGTGCCGGGCGCGATCGCGGTCGAGTCGGCGCCGGTGTCGACGGGCGACAGCACGCACCGCGTGCCGCCCTTCGACGCGACCCAGGCCTCGGCGTTCGCGTCCCAGTCGAGGAAGGGGTAGTAGTGGACGACGTCGCGGGGCCCGCTCGGCGTCGTCTGGCGCCGGAAGGTGACCCAGGCCGCCTCCATGCGGCGCTGCGCGGGGAGGTAGGCGGACATCGACACGCGCCCGCCGTCGCGGTCGAAGAGGTGCTTCACGTCCGTGAGCCGGTCGCCGCGCCCGCTGCGCTTGAACACGCGGTGGAGGTCGTCGTGGCGGCGGGCGAGGTCCGGGACGACGGTCTCGCGGGCCACCGTCATGGCGACGACGAGGAGCACCCCGACCCCGATCACGGGGGCCAGGAGCCGCACGGACGGCACGCCCGCCGTGACGACGGGCGAGAGCTCGTTCGCGCGCGCGAGCCACGTGAAGACGAGCCCCGCGGCGATCAGCGCCGAGAACGGGATGAGCTTCATCCACAGGAACGGGAGCAGCGTCGCGTAGTACTCGACGAGCACGCCGACGCGGGTGCGGCCGGCCGCCTCGATCTGCCGCGCGGCCTTCGGCAGGTCGTCGAGGCGGTCCGCCATGTCGAACACGATCACGAGGACGGAGAGGAAGGCGAGCGCCGCGAGGAGCGAGGCGAGGTACTGCCGGGCGTAGTACCGGTCGTGGCGGCGGAAGATCATCGGCGGTAGGCCCGGAGCAGCAGGACCGTCCCGGCCACGGCGAGCACCGCGTCCGGGACCCACATCCCGATCGCCGCCGGGACCCGCCCCGAGTCCGAGAGGGAGCGGCCGGCCACCCAGAGCGGCAGGTGGACCAGCAGGATCGGCAGGAACGCGAGCAGGAACCCCGTGAGGCGGCGGACGCGGGGCGAGAGCTGGAACGCGATCCCGACGGAGACCATCGCGAAGAGGAACGGCAGGAGCGCCGTCGAGAGGCGCCCGTGGAGCTCCGTCGAGGAGCGCCGGTAGGGCACCTTCGGGGTGTCGCCGCGCGCCATCAGGTAGAGGAGGTCGGGCAACGGCATGCCCTGGGCCTTCACCTCGACGCGGACCGCGCCGAGCACGTCGTTGAAGTCCGTCGCCGCGCCGACGCCCTCGAGGTAGCCGACGGACATCGACCGCGGGCCGATGCTCTCGACCGTGGACCCGCGGCCGGCGTCGCTCGAGAGCGCGTACGCGCGCGGCGTGTGGATCATCAGCTCGCCGTCGGGCCCCTGGGACAGGCGGAGCTCCTGCCCCATCAGCTTCAGCGGCCGGCCCTCGCCGAGGCGCATGTCGAGCTCGAAGTCGCGGAAGACGCCGGTCCCGCCGCCGTGGCCGGGCTCGTAGCGGTCGAAGGAGAGGCGCATCTTCGACGTCGCGACCGCGCGGCTGTGGGAGGCGAGCTGGCCGAAGAACTGCTCGACCATGTCGCTGCTGCGGACCAGCGTCGCGAGCGCGCCGTCGGGGAGGACCCACCCGGTCAGGAAGACGCCGCCGAGCGACAGCACGCCCCCGAGCGCGAGGGCCGGCATCGCCGCGACCCGCGGGTGGACCCCCGCGATGCGGAGGGCGACGAGCTCGCGGTCGCTGACGAGCCGCCCGTAGACGAGGGCCACCGCGAGCAGGTACCCGAACGGGAGGCTGAAGGTCAGCGCCATCGGGATCAGGGGCGGCAGGAGCTTCAGGATCATCCCGAAGTCGAGGCCCTCCATCCGGTTCATGGTCCCGAGCGCCAGCGCCGTGAAGAGCACCGTGGTGACGACGAACAGCGTCAGCACCACGGTCACGACGAGCTCGGTCAGGATGAGGCGCTGCACGCGCAGCATCGGGGCGGGACCCTCCGGGCCGGCGGGGAGGAGCCCGCGAGGCAGGGAGCGCCTACCATAGCCCGCCGTGACGGCCCCCCTGCCCTTCCGCTGGTCCCGAGACGGGGGCGCCGACGCGCTCGCCGCCGCGGAGGCCCTCGCCGCCGGGGTGGTGGCGGGCGCCGGGATCCCGAGCGGCTGCCGGCTCGTGAAGGACCGCCCGATGCGCGTCACCCTGGCGGCGACGCTCCCGGGCCCCGGCGGGCCGCTCGCGGCGTTCGTGAAGGTGCGGCGCCTGCGGACGGCGCGCGAGCGGCTGCGCTCGGGCCACCGTCCCCGCGGCGCGGCCGAGGCCCGCGTGCTCGCGGGCCTCGCGTCGGCGGGGGTCGCCGTCCCGGACGTCGTCGGCTTCTCGGTGCGGCCCGACCTCGGCTGGGACGTGCTCGTGCTCGAGGCGGTCGCCGACGGCGTCGACCTGGGCGACCGGCTCGCGACGGGCCTCGCGTCGCGCGCGCGGCGGGCCGTCGCGGTCGAGGTCGGTGCGCTGCTGCGGCGCGCCCACGACGCGGGCTGGGCCGACCCGGACGTCCACCGCGGGAACCTGCTCGTGACGCCCCGCGGGCCCGTGCTGCTCGACCCGGGCACACGCGACCTCGCGCCGCCGCTGCCGCCGCACCGCCGCGTCGCGGCGCTCGCGGCCGCGGCCCACGGGCTCGCGCCCGACGCGCGCGCGGCGCTCGCGGCGCTCGTCGCGTACGAGCACGGCGACCGCGCGGCCGCGCGGCGGTGGTTCCCGCTCGTCGCCGCGCAGGCGCGCCGCGTCGCGCGCGCGTACCGGCGCGGGCGCGCGCGACGTCCCACGCGGACGGGCCGGCACTTCGAGGTGTTCGCGCCCACGCCGTCGGGCGGGCGCGCCGTGCGCAACCTCGACGCGACCGACGCGACGTGGAAGGCCGCCGCGGCGGCCTGGCTCGACGCGGACCCGCCCGGCGCGCGGCCGCTGAAGGCCGGCGGCCGCGTCGTCGTGTTCCCGGCGCCCGGCGACGACGGCGCGGCGGGCCGCGAGGTCGTGCTGAAGCGGTACGCGGGCACGTGGCGCGACCGGTTCCGCACGCCGCGCGCCGTGCGCGCGTTCCGCCGGGCGTACGCGCTGCGGATCCGCGGCGTCGCGTGCCCCGAGCCGCTGCTCGCGGCCGCGGACGGCGGCGGCGCGGGCGTCTACGTGGCCGCGCGGGCCGGCGGGTCGGCGCCCGCGGTCGACCTCCACGCCGCCGTCGTCGGCGCGCCGGGCGCGGCGGCGCCGTTCGGCGCGCTCGCGCCCGCGGCGCGGCGCGCGGCGCTCCACCGCCTCGGCCGCTTCCTGCGGCGCCTCCACGACGCCGAGGTCGTGCACCGCGACCTCAAGGCCCCCAACCTCGTCGCCTGGCAGACCCCGCGCGGCGTCGCGTACGCCGTCGTCGACCTCGACGGCGCGCGCGCGACGCGGCGTCCGGTGCCCTGGCGCCGCCGCGCCCGCGACCTCGCGCGCCTCGACGCGTCCGTCGGCGCCGTCGTCTCGCGGGCCGACCGCCACCGCGTGCTCCTCGGCTACGTCGCGGCCTTCGAGCGCCCGGGCCTGCCGACGGCGACGCTGGCGCGGCTCGTCGCGCGGGCGTCGGCCCGCAAGCGCGGCCCCACGGGGCGCCCGCGGTGACCCCCTACCTCCGCCTCGTCCGGTACGTGCTGCGGCACCGCGGCCGCCTCGCCGCGGCCCTGGCGGCGGCCCTCGCCGTCGGCGTGCTGAACACGGCGACGTTCGCCACCGGCCTGCCGTTCTTCCGCGTGCTCTTCGGCGAGGAGAGCGCCGGCCACGGCGCGATCGACGCGTGGTCGCGGGGCCTCATCGACGCGATGCGCCGCATCGCCGGCGGCGACAAGGCCTCGTTGCTCGCCGCGTTCCTCGCGCTGGGCGTCGCGCTGACCGCGCTCAAGGCCCTCGCGCGCTTCCTCCAGGACGCCTGGACCGCCGCGCTCACGCGCCGCGCGGTCCTCGACGTGGCCGAGGAGGTGTTCGCGCACGCCCTGAAGCAGCCCGTCGGCTTCTACGAGGCGCGGGGGGTCCAGGACTCGATCACGCGCTTCACGACCGACGTGGACTACCTGTCGGCGGGCCTCGGCGCGGCGCTGGCGAAGGTCGTCCGCGAGCCGGTGAAGGTGGTCGGCATGGTCGGCGTCGCCGTCGCGATCGACGCGCGGCTGACGCTCCTCACGCTGCTCGTGTTCCCGGTCGTGTTCGGCACCACGGCGCTGCTCGCGCGCAAGATCCGGCGCCGCGCGCGCGGCGTGCTCGAGGCCCGCAGCGGCATGATGTCGGTCGCCGCCGAGGCGCTCGGCGGCCTGCGGACGGTCCAGGCCTTCGGCGGCGAGGCGGCCGAGGTCGCCCGCTTCGAGGCGCGCTCGGCCCGCCTCTACGACGAGGACCGCCGCATGACGCGCACGGACGCGCTCACGAGCCCGGTCCTCGAGACGATGTCGGCCCTCGGCGTCGCGGCCATGCTCGGCGTCGGCCTCTCCCGCATCGTCGCCATGGACGCGGCGGCGTTCCTCGCGCTGTACACGGCGCTCCTCGGCACCCTCGACCCGTTCCGCAAGCTCGGCGACCTCGGCAACCGCATCGGCATCTCGTCGGCGGCGGCCGAGCGCCTGTTCGCGCTCCGCGACCGCGCGCCCGACATCGCCGACGCGCCGGGCGCCCGCGCCCTCCCGCCCGGCGGCGGGGCGGTCCGCTTCGTGGACGTCGCTTACGTCTACCCCGACGGCCGCGCCGCCCTCGACGGCGTCTCGTTCGAGGTCCCGGCCGGCGCGCGCGTCGCCGTGGTGGGCCCGAGCGGCGCGGGCAAGTCCACGCTCCTCGACCTCGTCCCGCGGCTCCGCGACGCCACGCGCGGGACCGTCGCCGTCGACGGCGTCGACGTGCGCGCGGCCACGCTCGCGTCGGTCCGCGGGCGGTGCGCGATCGTCCACCAGCACCCCGACCTCTTCGAGGGCACCGTCGCCGAGAACGTCGCGCGCGGCCGCCCCGACGCCTCCCCCGCCGAGATCGAGGCCGCCTGCCGCCGCGCGCACGCCCACGACTTCGTCGCCGCCATGCCGGAGGGCTACCGCACGCGCCTCGGCGCCGGCGGCGTGGGCCTCTCGGGCGGCCAGCGCCAGCGGCTCGCGCTCGCGCGCGCGGTCCTGCGCGACCCCCGCATCCTCCTCCTCGACGAGCCCACCAGCGCGCTCGACCGCGACAGCGAGGAGGCCCTGCGCGCCGCGCTCGCCGACTTCCTCCCGGGCCGGACGGTCTTCGTGATCGCGCACCGCCCGGAGACCGTCGAGGGCGCCGACCTCGTCCTCGTCCTGCGCGACGGCCGCGTCGAGGCGTTCGGCCCGCCGGCCGACGTGGCGGCGCGCAGCGAGACGTACCGCCGCCTGCGGGCGCGCGGCCTCGCCGACGACCCGGTCGACGCCCCGGCCGCCGGCGACGGCGCCGGGACCGCCGCGCCGGGCGCGCCGGCCCGCGACGGCCGGGGCGCCCCGTAGGACGCGGCCCCTTCCCCGGGACGCGAGGCCCGGCCGCCGTCGCCCCCGTGGTGGAATGGGCCCCTCCCGCGAGGTCCGCGTCCCATGCCCCCCATCGCCCCCGCCCGCGCCGTCTCGATCACGGCCGTCCACATGGACCTCGGCGCCGGCCGCCGCGGGGTCGACATGGGCCCGAGCGCGATCCGCATCGCCGGGCTGGCGAGCCGCCTCACGCGGCTCGGCTGGGACGTCGTCGAGGCCGGGTCGGTGAAGGTGCGCGAGCCCGAGGTCTGCCCCATCGGCGAGGCGCACGTGCGCTACCTCCACGAGGTCCTCGCGTGCTGCACGGAGCTGCGCGACCACACGCTCGCGGCCCTCGAGCGGGGGGCCGTGCCCCTCTCGCTCGGCGGCGACCACTCGATCGCGATCGGGAGCCTCGCGGCGCAGGCGCGGTTCCACCGGCGCCGCGGCCAGCCGGTCGGCCTCGTGTGGATCGACGCCCACGCGGACATGAACACGCCGGAGACCTCGCCGAGCGGGAACATCCACGGGATGCCGCTCGCGGTCAGCCTCGGCGAGGGCGTCCGGGAGCTGGTCGCGCTGGCGGGCGACCAGCCGGCCCTCGACCCGCGCCACGTCTCGATCGTCGCGGCCCGCGACGTGGACCCCGGCGAGCGCGAGCGCATCCGCCGCCTCGGCGTGCGCGTCTACACGATGTCCGAGGTGGACGAGCGCGGCATCGGGACGTGTATGGACGAGGCGATCGCGCGGGCGCTCGACGGCACCGCGGGCGTCCACCTCTCCTTCGACCTCGACGGCGTGGACCCGCAGTTCGCGCCCGGCGTCGGGACGCCGGTGGCGGGCGGGCTCACCTACCGCGAGGCGCACCTCGCCTGCGAGAAGGTCGCGAAGTCCGGACGGCTCCTCGGCATGGACCTCGTCGAGCTGAACCCGGTGCTCGACACGAACAACCGGACGGCCAAGCTCGCCGTCGAGCTGATCCTCTCGGCCTTCGGCAAGACGATCCTCTGACGCGGCCGGCGCCGCCGCGCGGGCCTCGCGGTCCCGACGGCGCGCGGGCCTCGCGGTCCCGCCCCCCGACCTCGGACCGGCGCCCGGGGCCGCGCGGCTACTTCGCGGCCTTCGCCTTCTCCATGAGCGCCCGGAGCTTCGGGTTGTCGCCGTACGGCGAGTTGAGGAGCTCCATGGCGGTCGGCGTGTCCTTGTACTTCTCGGCGAACTCGAGGGCGCGGCGGCCCAGCGCCTCGTCGGACAGCCCGTTCATGTGCTGCTCGACCCGGTCGCGGATCAGCTTCTTCATGACGGCCTTGGCCTCGTCGACGAGGGCGTCGTTGCCCGCGTTGGCGGCCATGCTGTCCCACTCCTTGAGCTTCTCGGCGACCGAGACGTAGCCGTCGACGTCGCTCGGGTCGGCCTGGCTGCGCAGGTAGGCCGCGGCGGCCGCCGGGTCCTGGTCGCGCTGGTAGAGCTGCTTGGCGGAGCGCAACGCGAGGGCGTTCTTGCCGGCGCCGCCGCCGATCAGGAGGATCAGGATGACGATGAGGCCGATGACGCCGGCGCCGACCATCATCGCGACGACCGCGTTGTTGTTCGAGCGGCGCGGGACGCCGCGCGGGCGCTCCTCGCGCTCGTCGCCGTCGTCGCGCGCGCGGCGCGACGACGACGGGCGGGGCGCGGCGCGGGGCGCGGCCGGCATCGGGGGCGGGGCGGCCGGCGCCGCCATCACGGAGAGCGCGGGCCCGCTGACGACGGCCGGGGCGGCGTAGGCCGCGGCGACCGGGACCGGCGCGGCGGCGACGTCGCTGCCGTCGAAGGTCATCGTCATGGCGCCGATGGCGACGACGTCGCCGTGGGCGAGCCAGCGCTGGTTCTTGAACTCGCCGTTGACCCGGGTGCCGTTCTTGCTCTCGAGGTCGACCAGCTTGACGCGGCCGCCGAGGCGGCGGATCACCGCGTGGTGCTTGCTCGCGTGGCCGTCGGCGACCTGGATGGCGTTGGCCGCGCCGCGGCCGATGGTGATCTCGTCGTCGAACAGCTCGAAGACGCTCTGCTGACCGCCTTCCTGGATCAAGATCTTCGGCACGGGGAGAGGCTCCGACGGGACCCGGACGGCCGGGGAGCCCGCATCGTAGCGCCGGGACGGCGAATGCGCAGCAGGGTCGCCCCCGCGGGGGGTCAGCCGCCCTCCTCGCCGGACGCCGGGGCCGGGGCCTTCGTCGTGCCGGGGATCTCGGTCGGGGCGCCGCCGCCCACGCCGAAGTTCTGCGTCCAGGGGCCGGCGAAGCCGACGCCCATGTCGGCCCAGTCCGAGACGATGTTGCGGTGGTGGCCGCTCGAGCGCAGCCACATCAGGTGCGCGTCCATGGGGCCGCCGGCACCGGCGATGTTCTCGGACATCCCGCCGCCCATGTAGCCGGCCTTCTGCATCCGGTCGAACGGCGAGGTGGCCGGCTCGCCGGTCGCGGGGTTGGCCGGGGCCTCGTGGGCGAAGTAGCCGCGGGTCGCCATGTCGCGGCTGTGGGCCCGGGCGCTCGCGACGAGGCGGTCGTCGATGCGGACGGCCCGCAGCGGCTGGCGGGCGGTCTCGACCGCCTTGCCGAGGATCGCGTCGAGGGTCTTCGGCTCGATGGACGCGTAGGCGTCGGGGCCCGGCTGGACCCGGAAGGCCCAGCCCATCATGGTCCGGTACTCGTTGGTGATCCGGATCTGCTCGCGCTCGGCGTCGGTGGCGACCGCGAGGCGGCTCGGGTTGTAGACCTCCATCACCCACCGGTTGTAGGCGAGGAGGTCGCGCTCCTCCGCGGTGCGGAAGTAGCTGCGGATCGTGAGGACGCCGGCGCCGACGTAGAGGCCGTAGGGGTCCATCGCCGCGGTGAGCGTGGCGGTGTCGAGGCCCTTCGACTGCAACTCCGCGACGATCGCGGCGTGGCGGGCGACGGCCTTCTCGACGACCTCGCCCTTCGGGGCGGGCACCTTCAGCGACTCGTTCCAGACCTCCTGCACGGAGCGCCAGCGGCGCATGACCTCCTCGGTGACGAGGTCGTAGGCCCGCGCCGTCGCCGGGTCGTTGTGCGGGTAGGGCCAGTGCGTCTCGTTGAAGATCGCGAGGAGCGCGTGGGCCCGGCGGCGGTCGAGCTCGTCGCGGCGGGCGCGGAGCTTCTCGAGGGCCTTGAAGGCGGGGTCCTTCGCGACCTGGTCCACGAGGCGGCCGGCCTCCTCGCGGATCGACGCGAGGTGCTTGGCCTCGGAGCGCCGGCCGAACTCGCCGCGGTCGAGGAGGTCGCCGTCGAGCGCGAAGTAGCCGCCGTCGGGGACCGACGTGCGGCCGTCGATGCGCTGCGCCATGACGCGGAAGGCCAGGTCGCGGTGCGAGGGCAGGTCGACCAGGGGGAGGAGGTGCTTCACCGCGGACGGGCGGTCGGCCAGCTCGGCCGCGACGAGGGCGAGCGCGAGGTGGCGGTCGGGCGACTCCTTGCCGTTCGCGAGCAGCGCGAGGACGTCGGCGGGCGGGAGCGCGGCCCAGCCGAGGGGCGTCTCCTTCTCGCCGCGGCGCAGGCGCACGCCGGTGGCGTCGGCGGAGAGCACCTCGAAGACGCCGCCGTCGAGCTTCACGCGCGGCGGCGGGCCCGCGGTCGCGGCGGCGGCGAGCTCGTCGACGAGCTTCTGCACGCGGCCGAGGTCGTCGGCGCGCGTGGCCCACTCGGCCTTGCGGCGCGCGGGGGCGTCGGGGGCGTCCGCGAGGGCGCGGTAGGCGGCCGCGGCGTCGGCGAAGCGGCGCTCGCGGGCGGCGGTCTCGGCGTCGGCGGCCTTCTGCGCGAGCGCGGCGAGCGCGGGCGTCGAGAGGGCGGGCTCGGGCGGCGCGGCGGGCGTCGGGACCGTCGGGGCGGTGGGCACGGGGCGGGGCGGGCCTTGCGTCCCCGGCGCGGGGACCGGGCCCGGCGTCGGCGGGAGCGTCGGGGGCGCGCCCTTGGCGGCCGCGAGGAGCGCGCCGCGGAGCCGCTCGGCCTCGGGGGTGCCGGCGAGGCCGTTGAGCGCGGCGAGGAGGACGGTGCGCTGGGCGTCGCCGTCGGAGGTCTTGGCGGCGGACTCGATCGCCGCGGTCGCGAGGCCGTTGGCCGCGACGAGGACCGCCGTGCGCTTGGTCGCGAACTTCTCGGCCTCGGCGGAGGTGAGGGCCGGGTGCGCGGCCTGGAAGGCGGCGAGCCGGCGGAGGGCGGTGGAGGCGTCGCCACGGGCGAGCGCGCGGTCGGCCTCGGCCTCGGCGGCGCTCCACTCGCGGGCGACGGCCTCGGCGCGGCGGAGGGTGGCGCCGTCGATCGCGACGCGGAGGCTGCGGTCGAGGGGGGTGCCGTCGCCGACGCGCTGCTTCAGCTCAAGGAGGCGGCCGAGGATCTCGCTCTCGCTGCGGCCCACGGCGTTGCGGTGGATGGCGAGCAGCTCCTCCTCGGCCTCGCGGAGCCGCTTGCCGGAGGCCTGCTTGGCCTCGGCGACGGCGCGGAGGTCGTCGAGGTGGCGGGAGGCGGGGTAGGAGGACTCGAACTCGGCGAAGCGGGGCCCCCAGCGCTCCCAGGGCTCGTCGTGAGTCGCGAGGAGGGTCTCGTACGCGTCCGACTCGGCGCGGCGGGCGGCGCGGCCGTCGGCGACCTTCGCGACGAGGACCTCGACGGCGACGAGGGCCAGGACGGCGACCGCGAGGACGACGGAGCCCCGGACGACGGCGCGGCGGCCGGCGAGGGACGCGCGGAGGGCGTCGGCGGAGGCGACGACGTCGCGGGCCTCGGGGGCGGGCTCGTCCGGGGGCGGCGCCACGACCTCGACCGGGGCGTTCGGGACGACGGTCGCCTCCTCGACGAGCGCGCCGGAGAGGACGACGGCGGGCGGCGCCCCGAGGACCGGCGCGGCGGCCGGGGCCGCGTCGACGAACTCGAGGGCGACGTCGCCGACCCGGACGACGTCCCCCGGGTGGAGCGCGCGGCGCAGGGCCTTGCCGTCCCCCACGATCGTCCCGTTCGAGGACTGCAGGTCGGTGACGACCCAGACGCGGGGGGCGCCGTCGGTCGGGTCGACGGGGTCGAGGCGGAGGTGGTGCTTCGACGCGCGCTTGTCGGCGATCTGGACGTCGCAGTCGTCGGCCCGGCCGACGATCAGCGGGCGGTTCGACAGCGGGACGGTCCGTTCGGACTCGCCGGGGACGCGGACGCGCAATTCAGCCATGGCACCCACCTCGGGACGGTTCCCACCCACCCCCATCTCAAACCGCGGGCCGTGCCCCCCCCGCGCCCGTCCGCCGCCCGGCGCCCCTAACTCCTTGTATTCAAACAACTTCCATCCGTCGCGAACCCGCCGCGCGGCGGGCTCCCCCGTGCGCGCGTAAAGCGTAACGTCGTCCGGCGCACCGATTCCGCCATCGACCCCGAGACGACGGGGTCGCCGCCGCTCGGTCCGGCGGCGGCGGTCAGTCTTCGCCGCGCTCCACGACGATGCCGAGGGCCTCGAGCTTGGCGTCGAGGGTCGGGCGGCTGACGCCGAGGAGCCGGGCGGCCTGCGCCTTACGGTTCCGGCTGCGGCGGAGCGCCTCGACGATCGCCCGGCGCTCGAGGTCGTCCGAGACCTCCCGGACCATCTCCTTCAGCGACTTGGTGCCCAGGTCGGTGACGGGCACCGTCGCCGGCACCGCCTTGCGGATCGGGTCCGACAGGACCATGGGCAGGATCACCCGGTCCGACAGGGCGTGGGCCCGCTGGATCTCGTTCTTGAGCTCGCGGACGTTGCCCGGCCAGCCGTGCCGCTGGAGCGAGGCCATGGCCTCGTCCGTGATCGACTTGCGCGCCGACCCCGTGGACGCCGCGATGTCGTCGAGGAACCGCTCGACGAGCAGCGGGATGTCCTCGATGCGCTCGCGGAGCGGCGGCAGCTCGACCGTGATCACGTTGAGCCGGTAGAAGAGGTCTTCGCGGAACCGGCCGTCGGCGACGGCCTTGCGGAGGTCCTGGTTGCTCGCCGAGAGCACGCGCACGTCCACCTGGATCGAGCGCTTGCCGCCGACGGGGCGGACCTCCTTCTCCTGGAGGACGCGGAGCAGCTTCTTCTGCATCTCGAGCGGCATGTCCCCGATCTCGTCGAGGAAGATCGTGCCGCCCGCCGCCATCTCGAAGAGGCCCTTCTTGTCGGCGTGGGCGCCCGTGAACGCGCCGCGCGAGTAGCCGAAGAGCTCGCTCTCGAGCAGCGACTCCGGGATCGCGGCGCAGTTCTCGCTGACGAAGGGCCGCTCCTTGCGCGGGCCGTTGAAGTGGATCGCCCGGGCGACGAGCTCCTTGCCCGTGCCGCTCTCGCCCTGGATCAGGACGGGCACCTCGCTGTCCGTGACCTTGTCGAGGAGGTGGAAGAGGTCGAGCATCCGGCGCGACTGCCCGACGATGTTGGCGTACGAGTACTTGAGCGGCGCCTCGGCCCGCTCGCGCAGCACGTGCTCCTTCACCTCCTGCAGCTCGACGGACTGCTTCGCGATGCGCTCCGACAGGATGCGGTTGAGCTCCTCGACCTCGGCCTTCGCCTTCTCGAGCTCCTGGAGCCGCCGGCCGTTCTCCTCGTGGAGGCGGGCGTTCTCGACGGCGAGGGCCGCCTGGTCGCTGAACGCGCGGATCAGCGGCAGGTGCCGCTCCTCGAAGACGGCGCGCTCGAACCGGTTGTCGAGGTAGATCGTGCCGATCGGGCTCTCGCGGCCGCGCACGGGCACGCACAGGATCGAGCGCAGCCGCATGGCGACCACGCTCTCGGTCCCCGAGAAGCGCGCGTCCTCCGACGCGTCCGTCACGATGACCGGGTCGCCGGTCTCGAACGCGCGGCGCTCGACGGTCTTGCTGACCTTGGCGAGCGCGTCGCGCACCGCCTCGCGGTCGAAGTTGCGGGCCGCGACGACGCGGCGCTCGGTGCCGCCGCCCTCGTCCTCGAGCAGGATGAAGCCGCGCTCGGCCCCCGTGAGGTCGATGAGCGCGTCCACGATCTGGTCGAAGATCACCCGCTCGCTGCGCTCGTTCACGAGGGCCGCGACGACGGCCTGCAGCCGCGCGCTGGCCGCGACCTCCTCGGCGCCCGCGAGCAGCCCGGGCAGCCCGCGCCGCTCCGCCGCGTCGGCGAACGCCTTCGCGGCCTGGCGGACCGCCGCCGCGCCGCCCCGGCGGTGCAGCCGGTCCACCAGCGCGTCGAGCCCGACGTCGTCCTCGCCGGGCCCCTCCTCGACGAGGAACCGCAGCAGCACGCGGCCGACGCGCACGCGGTCGCCGTCCTCGAGGCGCTTCTGCGCGACGAGCACGTCGTTGACGAACGTCCCGTTGCGCGACGCGAGGTCGACGATCTTCCAGCCGCCGGGCACCGCGTCGAACCGGCAGTGGCTCGCGGACAGGCTGCGGTCGTCGATCCGGACCGCGACGTCGGCGGAGCGCCCCAGCGTCGCGGACTCGCCGGTGAGCGGGAAGCGTCGGGTCCCCTCGGGGCTCTCGAGCACGAGCACGGCGGTCATGGGGCTCCTCCGCCGCCCGCGGGCGGCAGCCGGGTCAGGTTCGCGAGCGTCCACAGCATGGTCCGGGTGCCCGCCTCGTCGAACGCGACGGTGACGCGCGACGACGGGCCCGAGCCCGTCGCCGCGACGACCTCGCCGTGGCCGAAGTACGGGTGCGCGACGCGCTCGCCGACGCGGACGCCCGCGGCCTCGCCGCGCGCGACGACGGGCCCGGCGTCCTCGTCGGCCTCCGCCGGCCGGGTCACGACCGGCAGGTCGTCGGGCGCCTCGTCGACGGCGTCCTCGGCGGCGTCCTCGCCGGCGCGGCCGCGCAGGCCGCCGCGGCCGAAGGGCCGCGCCTTCGCCGTCGCCGCCACCTCGGCCCGCGCGCGGCCCCGCGCGTACGTGCCCGTCGGGTCGCGCACGGTGACGAGCTCGTCGGGGACGTCGAGGAGGAACCGGCTCGGGAGCCGGCGCTCGAGCCCGTTCCACGACTCGCGCTGCTGCGCGTGCGTGAGCGCCAGCCGCCGACGGGCGCGCGTCATCGCGACGTAGAAGAGGCGGCGTTCCTCCTCGACCTCCTCCGCGCGGTCGGCGCTGCGCGCGTGCGGGAACCAGCCCTCCTCCGCGCCGACGACGACCACGCCGTCGAACTCGAGGCCCTTCGCCGCGTGCACGGTCATCAGGCTGACGCGGGGCGCCCCCGCGTCGAGGCCGTCCTGCTCCGCGACGAGCGCGGTCCGCTCGAGGAACGCCTCGAGCGTCGTCGTGGGGTCGAGGCGGTCGGCCTCGTGCGCCGCCGCGACCAGCTCGTCGACGTTCTCGATGCGCGACCGCTCGACCTCGTCCTCGAGGAGCGACAGCTCGCGCCGGTACCCCGAGTCGGTCACGATCGCCTGGAACAACGGCCCGACGGGCGCGCGCGGCCGCGCCCGCAGCCGCAGCAGCACCTCGAAGAACGCGTCGAGCGACGCCCGGGCCTTCTTGCTCACGCCCTCGACCTTGCCCATCGCCGCCTCGGGCACGCTCACCCCGCGCGCCGTCGCCGCGGCCCGCAGCCGCGTCATGGTCGTCGCGCCGATGCCGCGCCGCGGGGCCTGGACGGCGCGGGCGAACGCCGCCTCGTCGCGCGGGTTCGTGACGAGCCGCGCCCAGGCGAGCACGTCCTTCACCTCGCGCCGCTGGAAGAACTCGACCCCCGACACCACCGCGTAGGGCAGGCCCGCGTTGCGCAGCGCGATCTCGACGGCGCGCGACGCGTGGTTCACCCGCACGAACACCGCCATCTCGTTCCACGGGATCCCGTCGTCGCGCCACGACGAGAGGAGGCGCACCACGCGCTGTCCCTCCTCGACGGGGTCGCGGGAGCGGACCTCGAGCACGGGCTCCCCGAGGTCGTTCGTCGTGCGCAGCCGCTTGTCGTACCGCTCCGCGTTCTTCGCGATCACGGCCTCCGCGGCGCCGACGATCCGCTGCGTCGAGCGGTAGTTCTCCTCCAGCTTCACGACGCGGGCCCCGGGGAAGTCCTCGCCGAACTGCAGGATGTTGCGGATCGACGCCCCGCGCCACCGGTAGATGCTCTGGTCCGGGTCGCCCACCACCGTGAGGTCGGGGTCGGTCCCGACCAGCGCCTTCAGGAGCGCGGTCTGGGTCGCGTTGGTGTCCTGGTACTCGTCGACGAGCACGTGGCGCCAGCGGTCGCGGCACGCGAGGCGGACGTCCTCGACCTCGGTCAGCAGCCGCACCGCCTCGAGGAGCAGGTCGTCGAAGTCGTACAGCCCCGACGCCTTGAGCCGCGCGGCGTACGCCTTCACGACGCGGTCGAAGTTCGCCACGAACGACGGGTCGCGCAGGGTCGCGGGCGCGCGCCCCGCGGAGCCGTTCTTCCGGTGCGAGATCGCCGACGCGAACGCCTCCGGCCGGTGCGTCGTCGTCGAGACGCCGAGGTCGTCGAGCAGGTCGCGCAGGAGCCGCGTCTGGTCGTCCGTGTCGAGGATCGTGAACTCGCGCGTCCCGCCGATCCGGTCGGCGTACCGGCGCAGCAGCATCGCGCAGTAGCCGTGGAACGTCCCCGCCGTCACGTTGCGCCCGCCGGGCACGTGCGCGAGCCGATCCTTCAGCACGTCGGCGGCCTTGTTCGTGAACGTGATCGCGAGCACCGCGCGCGGCGCCGCGCCCCGCAGCACCTTCCACGCGACGCGCCGCGTCAGGACGCGCGTCTTGCCCGTCCCCGCCCCCGCCACGACGAGCAGCGGCCCGGGCGGCGCGGTCACGGCCTCGCGTTGCGCCGCGTTCAGCCCGGCGACCAGGTCCCGCTCGCCGAACCCGGGGGCCCCCCCGGCATCCCCGTCGCCGTCGGCCGGCGGACCGCCTTCGGGGGTGTAAAGAGGAGGCGCCATCGAGCCCCGGATTGTAAAGCCCCTCGGCGGGCGTTGCACCCCCGAACCGAGCCGGTCGGCGGGGAAGTTGCAGCCGCGGCGACTGCCCCTACCCTTGCCCCCTTCGCCCTGGTTCCGCCGGAGGTTTCGTCATGGCCCGGGTCTGTGCGCTCAGCGGTAAGAAGACGGTTCGCGGTCGGCAGTACACCCGGCGCGGTCTCGCGAAGGCGAAGGGCGGCGTCGGCCGCAAGATCACCGGCAACAACCTGCGCGTGTTCAAGCCGAACGTGCAGCGCGTCCGCGCCGTCGTCGACGGCAAGCCGGTCCGCCTCAAGGTCACGGCCAAGCTCCTCTCCCGCGGCCTCGTCACGAAGCCGCTGAAGCGGACCTGGAAGCCGGCCGAGGCCGCCGCGGCCAAGTAGCCCGCGCGCGCGCGTCCGTCGCGCCCGCGACCGTCGTACCTGCGACCGTCGTACCTGCGACCGTGCCGCGCGCCGCCGCACCCCGCGGTCGCTCCCCGTCCGCGGCCCCCTCCCCGGGACGCGAGGCCCGCCCGCCCACGGGTCGCGGCGCGACCGTCAGCCCTCCGCGCCGTGCGCGCGCGGGTCGACGAGCTGCAGCCAGTTGCCGTCCGGGTCGCGCACCAGCGGGCACTCCGGCCCGCCGTCGGTGCCGCACGGCGTGACGCCGGCGCCCGCGAGCCGCGCGAGCGTGCCCGCCAGGTCGTCGGTGTAGACGACCATCGCCGCCCCGCTCGTCGCGTACGCGTCGGCGCGGGGCCCGGGCGTGCCGGGCCGCAGGAGCAGCGACGCCGCGCCCGCGCGCAGCCACACGAAGGACGGGCCCTGCCGCTCGGCGACCTCGAAGCCCAGGCCGTCCACGTAGAACCGCTCCGCGGCCGCGACGTCGCGCGAGAGCACCTCGACGTGGCCCAGCGCGACGCGCACCGCGGGAGGTCAGTACCGCGGACGCCGCCGCGGCGTCACGATCGGCTGCTTCTTCGTCACCGTCGGCGCGGGCGCCGCCGAGGCCTTCGCCGCGCCCACCGCCGCCGGCGCCGCCGGGGCGACGGCCGGGGCGACCACGCCGCGGGCCCCCTGGAGCGCCTTCACGGCCTCGTCGAGCTTCGCGAGGGCCTCCGCCGGCGTCTGGAACCGGTCCTCGCGGCGCTTCTGCAGGAGGCGCAGCACGAGCACGTCCGTGAGCGGGCTGATCGTCGGGTCGAGCCGGCGGACCGGCGACGGCATCTCCGTCATGTGCTTCGCCATGACGGCCGCGGGCGTCGCGGCCTCGAAGGGCGGGCGGCCGACGAGCATGTGGTAGAGCGTCGCGCCGAGGCTGTAGAGGTCGGAGCGGATGTCCACGCCCGCCTCGCCGCGGGCCTGCTCCGGGCTGATGTAGTCCGGCGTGCCCATCCGGCGGGCCTCGCCCGCCGACTGCGGGAGGTCCTCGAGCTTCGCGAGGCCGAGGTCGCACACCTTCGCGATCCCGTCGCGCGTGATCAGCACGTTCTCGGGCTTGAGGTCGCGGTGGACGAGGTTGTTCTTGTAGGCGTGGTCGAGCGCGCGGCAGATCTGCTGGCCGACGAGGAGCGCCCGCTCCTCGTCGAGCGCGCCGCCGCGGCGCAGCAGCGACGCGACGGTGCTCCCGTCGACGTACTCCATCACGAAGTACTTCACCCCGTCGGCGTCGCCGACGTCGATGCCCGAGATGATGTTCGCGTGGTTCAGCCGCGCGACGGCCTTGGCCTCGCGCAGGAACCGCTCGACGAACGTCGGGTCCTCGGCCAGCTCGGGCGCGAGGATCTTGATGGCCACGTCGCGGTCGAGCGACAGCTGCCGCGCCTTGTAGACCGTGCCCATGGCGCCGCCGCCGAGCCGCTCGAGCAGGCGGTAGCCCGCGATCTGCTCGCGCCCCTCGAACTTGCGGTCCTCGCGGCGGAGCGCCTCGAGCTGCTCCTCCTCGATGTAGCCCTTCTCGTAAAGGATCTGCCCGAGCGACCTGGGCTTGAGGCCCAGCTCGAGCATCTTCTCGCGAACGGCCTTCGCCTCCTCGACGTGCTCGAGCGTCGTCATCCCGAGGTCGAGGATCCGCTGGGCCTCTGCGTCGACGTCCTGGCTCACCGGACCTCCGTGATGCGGGTCGTGCGTGCGCTGCGCGGGGTCGCGGCACCCCGGCGACCGGGGGCCTCCCCGAACACGTGGGGGCGGCCGATCGCCGCCAGCACCTCGGCCTCGGCCCGACGCATCCGCGCCCGCGCGCGCGGGGCATGGTCGTCGTGCCCGAGGAGGTGCAGCGTGCCGTGGACCACGTACAGCATCCACTCATCGTACGGGGAGTGGCCTCGCCGCGCAGCCTCCCGGCACGCCGTGTCCCGGCTGACCGCCAGCGCCCCCACCAGGCGGGGCGCGTCCGGCGCCGACAGCGGGAACGAGACGACGTCGGTCGCCCAGTCGTGGCCGAGGAACCGCCGGTTCACCCGCCGGATCTCGGCGTCCGACAGCGCCTGCACCTCGATCTCGACGGGGCCGCCGCGGAGCCGCGCCACGACGTCGGCCAGCCGCGCGAGGTCGCGCCGGTACCGAGCCGCCGAACCGACCGGGGCGAAGGACCCGAGCGGGAGATAGGCGGAGCCCCCCCCGGTACGCGAGGCCCGGCGGCCGCCGGCTCCCGGGCCTCGCGGTCCCGCGGCCGGGCGTCCGCCCTGGGCGCGCGCGGAGTCCCGCCCCGCGGCCCGCGCGGTCCCCGCCGCCCGAGCCGACGCCGCCCGCCGACGGGCCGGCGTCACGGGGGCGGCAGGCCGTTCGGGCCGGTCCGCTCGCGCGCCTCGCGGGCCGCGTCGGCGCGTTCGTAGGCGTCGACGATCCGCTGGACCATCGGGTGGCGGATGATGTCGCCGCCCGTGAACTCGACGATGCGCAGGCCCGGCACGTCGGGCAGGACGCGCACCGCGTCCACGAGGCCGCTCGTCGCGCCGTCGGGCAGGTCCACCTGCGTGATGTCGCCCGTGACGACGATCTTGCTGCCCTCGCCCATGCGGGTGAGGAACATCTTCATCTGCGCGGCGGTCGTGTTCTGGCCCTCGTCGAGCAGGATGAAGGCGTGCTTCAGCGTCCGGCCGCGCATGTACGCGAGCGGCAGGATCTCGATCACGTCGTGCTGGATCGAGCGCTGCAGCTCGCCGAAGCGCAGCATCTCCTCGAGCGCGTCGTAGAGCGGCCGCAGGTACGGGTTGATCTTCGCCTGGAAGTCGCCGGGCAGGTACCCGAGCTTCTCGCCGGCCTCGACCGCCGGCCGCGTGAGGATCAGCTTCTTGTGCGTGCCGGCGCGCAGCGAGGCGACGGCCTCGGCGACCGCGAGGTAGGTCTTGCCGGTGCCGGCGGGGCCGACGCCGATCACCACGTCGTGCGCGCGGATCGCGGCGATGTACTCCGCCTGCTTGTCCGTCATCGGGCGGACCTCGGGCGCGGCGTGCGGCTGGGGCTGGAACCGCGACTTGCCGGGCCGCCCGTGGCCCGCGTCGGGTCGCGTGTCGTGCCGCGTCTCGTGCCGCGCGTCGTGGCGGGGGTCGTGACGGCCCTCCGGGCGGCCCTCGGCGCGCTCGCCCTCGTCGTCGAGCAGCATCGACGACATCTCGCGGTCGTCCGGCGGGTCGTCGCCGTCGCGCACGCGCGCGAGGGCCGCGCCGATGCGCCGCGTGACCTCGCGCACGTTGGCCTCGTCGTCGCCGACGACCCGCAGGGAGCCGCGCCGCGCGCTCACGACGACCCCGTACCGCTCCCGGAGCGCGCGCACGTTGCGGTCCATGGAGCCGAAGAGCAGGCGCTGCTCGTCGGCGTCGTCGATCGGCACGAAGCGTTCGGTCATCGTCGGGGCCAGTCTACCGGGCGGTGAGCCAGAGGAGGGCGACGGGGGCCGCGAGCACGATCGAGTCGATCATGTCGAGGATCCCCCCCATCTCCGGGAGGAGCGACGACGAGTCCTTGACCGCGCAGCGGCGCTTGAACGCGCTGTGGCACAGCCCCGCGAGGATCGACGCCGCGCCGAGGAGCACGCCGAGGACCGCGGCCTCGACGGACGAGGTCGCGAGGCCCGGGAGCGGCCCGGTGGCCGCGAGGACCGCGACGCCGGCGCCCGCCGAGAAGAGGAGGCCGCCGACGGTGCCCTCCCACGTCTTGCCGGGCGACACCGACGGGATCATGCGGTGGCGGCCCATCGTCTTGCCGACGATCCAGCCGCCGATGTCGCTCGCCTTGGCGGCCACGATCACGAGGGCGAGCGCCCGCGCCCCGAGCGGCCCGTCGCCGACCTCGCGCACGAGCCCGAAGCAGTACCCGACGAACACGACGGGGAAGAACGCCGCGAGCAGGCGGTCGAGGTCGCCCTCGCGCACGGTGCGCAGGTGCGCGACGAAGATCGCGACGACGGCGCCCGCGAGGACGAGCGACCGCAGCGTGCCCCGGAGGGCGGCGTCGTGCGGCGCCACGAGCCCGAGGCCCGAGAGCGCCGCGCACGCCGCGACGACCGTCGCGACGGGCAGCCGCCGCCCGGCCCGCGCGAGCGTCGCGCACGCCTCGTAGGCCGCCGCCCCGCCCATCAGCGCGAGCACGACGTCCGTCGGCGCGCTCGAGCCCGACGCGTCGTGCCACCACAGCAGCGCGAGCACCACGCCGAGCACGAGCGGCGCGACGGTGAGGCGCACGAGCAGCCCCTTGCGCTTCGCGCGGGCCGCCGCACCGTCCGGGATCGCACCGTCCGCGATCGCACCGTCCGGGCCGCCCGCCGCCGGGGCCCCCTTCGCGGCCGGGGCCGCCACTACTTCCGCACCAGGCCGCCGAAGCGGCGCTCGCGGGTGCCGTACTCGGCCAGCACGGCGTCGAGCTCGTCCTCGCGGAAGTCGGGCCACGCGGTCTCGACGGTGCAGAGCTCGGCGTACGACAGCTGCCACAGCAGGAAGTTGCTCACGCGCTGCTCGCCCGCGGTCCGCACCAGCAGGTCGAGGGGCGGCGCCGTCGGCTGGTACAGCCGCGCCTCGAGCGCGGCCTCGTCGATGGCGTCCGGCGCGATCCGCCCGGCCGCGGCGTCGGCGGCGAGCCGCCGTGCCGCGTCCACGATCTCGAGCCGGCCGCCGTAGTTGAGCGCGAGGCAGAGCGTCATCTTCCGGTTGCCCGCGGTGATCGCCTTCGTCTCGACGAGCGCGTCCTGGACGAACCGCGGGATCCCGTCGATGCGCCCGATGGCGTCGAGCCGGATGCCGTTCTCCATCATCTCGCCGCGCTCCTCGATCAGGTACCGGCGCAGCAGCCGCCAGAGGTACGTGACCTCGCGCGCGGGCCGCTTCCAGTTCTCGGTCGAGAACGCGAACAACGTCAGCTGCTCGAGGCCGCGCCGCGCGGCGTGGCGCGTCACCGCGCGCACGCTCTCCGCGCCCGACCGGTGGCCCTTGATCCGCGGCAGGCCGCGGGCCTCCGCCCATCGCCCGTTCCCGTCCATGATGATGGCGACGTGGCGGGGAAGGGCGGGCATCGGGGGGCGGCGGCGATCCGGGGGAGCGGATACCCTACCCCCCCCGCCACGGACCGACAATCGGTTCCGCCCGGCTCGGCGCGGCGCCCGCGCGGACCCCGTCGACCGCATCCCGCGCCCCGGGACGCGAGGCCCGGTCGCCGGCCGCCGGGCCTCGCGTCACCCCGGGTGGCCGCGGCACCCGAGGGCCCCGCGCCGGCGGCGCCACGCGTCGCGCCACGTCGGCCGCGCGCGCCGCCGGTGGACCGACGGCTGCACCCGCGACCGGGGCCACGGGCGCTCGTCGGCGCCCGCGCGCGCCTCGGGCGGGAGCGCCACGAACGCGCCCGGCGCGACGGCCCCGGGCCTCGCGTGCCCACGGGCCGGCCCGGCTCCGCGCAACGGCTCGAGGTCCGGGTCCGGCGCGGACGGCGCCCGACCGCGGCCGCGGTCGGGCGAGCGCGCGGTCAGGTGCGCGCGGCGGCGGGCCGGAGGTCGATGAAGCGCGCGCGCTCGGCGCCGACGCTGATCGTCTCGACCGGGACGCCCATCTGCGCCTCGACGAAGCGCACGTAGGCGCGGGCCTCCTTGGGGAGGTCGTCGAAGCGGCGGATCCCGGAGAGGTCCTCGCGCCAGCCGGGCAGCGACTCGTAGACCGGCCGGCACATGCGCCAGTGCGCGGCCGAGGCCGGCGGGACGTCGATGCGGCGGCCGTCGATCTCGTAGGCCGTGCAGACCTTCAGGCGGTCGAGGCCCGAGAGGATGTCGAGCTTCATGAGCGCGGTCGCGTCCACGCCCTGCGTGCGCACCGCGTGCCGGGCGACGACGGCGTCGAACCAGCCGCACCGGCGCTTGCGGCCCGTGGTCGCGCCGACCTCCTTGCCGCGGACGCCCATGTGCTCGCCCGCGGGCCCGACGTCCTCCGTCGGGAACGGGCCGGCGCCGACGCGGGTCGTGTAGGCCTTCACGATGCCGAGCACGCGCTGGACGGCCTTCGGCGGCAGACCCGTGCCCGGGCCGACGCCGTTGACGCCGCACGAGCTCGACGTCACGTACGGGTAGCTGCCCTGGTCGACGTCGAGCGCGAAGCCCTGCGCGCCCTCGAGGAGGATGCGCTTGCCGGCGCGCCACAGCTCGTTGAGCTTCGTGACGGTGTCGGCGATGTACGGCTCGAGGCGGCGGCCGACGGCCAGCGCGTCGTCGAGCGTCTGCTGGGGGTCGATGGGCTCGAGGCCGGCCTTGCGGAGGATCTCGTTGCGCGACGCGAGGTTGCGCAGGAGCGTCGGGCGCAGTTCCTCGGCGCGCAGCAGGTCGGCGACCCGGAGGCCGTCGCGCGTGTACTTGTCGGCGTACGCGGGGCCGATGCCGCGCGACGTGGTGCCGATGGACGCGTCGCCGCGGAGCGCCTCGAGCGCGCGGTCCATGAGCTTGTGGTACGGGAAGATGACGTGGGCGCGGTCGCTGACGAGCAGGCGGCCCGTGAGGTCGATGTCGCGGCGCTTGAGCTCCTCGACCTCGTCGAGCAGCGTCCACGGGTCGACGACGACGCCGTTGCCGATCACGTTGAGCACGCCCGGGCGGATGGCGCCCGAGGGCAGCAGGTGGAGGACGTACTTCTGGTCGCCGACGATGACCGTGTGGCCGGCGTTCGCGCCGCCCTGGTAGCGGACGACGACGTCGCTCTCGGCGGCGATCAGGTCGACGATGCGCCCCTTGCCCTCGTCGCCCCACTGCATCCCGAACACGCACGTGACGGACATGGCCGGCAAAGCCTCCGGTTGACGCCGGAGGATACCCCGCGTCCGGCGATCCGGCGCCCCTCGCCCGCCCCCCCGGCGACGCGACCCCGGCCCACCGCCCGGGACCGCGAGGCCCGGCGCACGCGAGGCCCGCCCGCGGCGTGCCAAGATCGCGCTCGCGGCCCGTGAAGACCCGCTCGCGGCACGTGAAGACCCGCGCGACGGCGCGCCGAGGTCAGCGGCCCGTGGGCCGCGGGTCCATCAGGTCGCCGCCGAACGCGGCGCGGCCCTCGCCCGGCGGCTCGTAGGCCACGTGGACGTGCGCGACGGGCCGTCCCACCGCGCGCGCGACGACCTCCGTCAGCGCCCGGGCCTCGCGTCGGCGGACCGCGAGCGGCGGCCACGCGCGCCGCAGGAGGCGCACGAAGCCGGGGCGCGCCCCGCGCGCGGGGCCGCCGCCGCTCTCGGCGAAGTCGCGGCCCGCCAGCGAACGCACCCGCACCCACATGCGGCCGAGGGGCACGTCGAGGGCCTCGCCCGCGAGGTCGGCGAGCCGCGACGCGAGGCCCGCGCGCCGCCGCGCGGACACCGGCCCGACGATCTCGACGTCCACGATCGGCACGCGCACCCTCCCGACGCGGCGGACGGCCCGCCCCGACCCGCTCGATCCACGCACGCACCCGCCGCACGCGCCCGCCGCCCGCAACCGGCGGCCCGCGGCGCGCGGGCCTCGCGTCCCGTCGCCGGGGCCCGCATCCGCCCCGCCGTCGGGTCCGCCGTCGCTCGACGGGGACGACGCGTCGCCCGTCACGGACGCGCCGTACGTCGCCGACGCCCGCTACTTCGCCGAGACCACCGCCTCGGCCGGCGTGAGCTTGCCCGTCTCGACGAGGCGGCGGAACCGCCCGAAGAGATGGACCGCGTCGTGCGGGCCCGGCGCGGCCTCGGGGTGGTACTGCGCGGCGAACGCGCCGAGGCTCTCGCTGGCGATGCCCTCGTTCGTGTCGTCGTTCAGGTTCGTGTGGGTGGCGCGGAACCCGGTGCGCTCGAGGGACTTCACGTCCACCGCGAAGCCGTGGTTCTGGCTCGTGATCTCGACCTTGCCCGTGTCGTGGTCGAGGACGGGCTGGTTGCCGCCGCGGTGGCCGAACTTGAGCTTGTACGTCTTGGCGCCCGCGGCCAGCGCCATCAGCTGGTGGCCGAGGCAGATCCCGAAGATCGGCACCTTGCCGTACAGCGCCTTGATCGTCTGGATGGCGTAGGTGACCGCGGCCGGGTCGCCCGGGCCGTTCGACAGGAACACGCCCGCGGGCTTGCGCTCGAGGATCGCGGCCGCCGAGGTCGTCGCGGGCACGACCCACGGGTCGAAGCCGTTGGCGACGAGCCCGCGCAGGATGTTGCGCTTCATCCCGAAGTCCATGGCGACCACGGGGTAGCGCTTGGCGCCCGCGGCGACGCTCGCGCCGGACGGGAGGTCCTTCGGGAAGCCCTCGCTCCACGCGCTCGCCGACGCGGTCGAGACGACCTTCACGAGGTCGAGGCCGTTCATGTCGGGCGCGGCCTTCGCCTTGCGCAGGAGGCTCGCCGGGTCGACGTCGCCGCTCGAGAGGATGCCGTTGACGCAGCCGTCCACGCGCAGCCGGCGGACGAGCCGGCGCGTGTCGATGCCCTCGATGCCGACGATGCCGGCGGCGCGCAGGTACGCGTCGAGGTCGCCGCTCGAGCGGTAGTTCGACACGACGGGCGAGAGCTCGCGGACGATCAGCCCCTCGATCCACGGCCGGGCCGACTCGGGGTCCTCGAGGTTGACGCCGTAGTTCCCGATCAGGGGATACGTGAGGCAGACGATCTGCCCGGTGTACGAGGGATCGGTGGCGATCTCCTGGTAGCCGGACATGGAGGTGTTGAAGACCACCTCCCCGGTGCGCTCGCCGATCGCGCCGAACGCGGTGCCGCGGAACGTGGTCCCGTCGGCCAGGACGAGCAGGGCGGGCTTCTTCGACGTCATGGGGGCGTGGTTTTACCCCCCCACCGGGACGTCCGCGCCTCCGGTCGGTACCCTTCCCGTCCCATGGCCCCGTCCGCCCGCCTCCGAACGCTCCTCCTCACCGCGGCGCTCCTCGCCCCGGCGACCCCGCTGCGCGCCGCGGACGCGCCCCCGGCGCCCGCCGGCGCCCCGGCCCCCGGGGGCGCCCCCGCCCCCGGCGGCGCCCCGGCCCCGCTCCCCGCGCCCGCGCACGCGCCCGAGGTCCCGGACCCGGCCCCGTTCCTCGACGTGACGGGGGCGCAGCTCGCCGGGGTGTCGCGGGACGGCTTGACGGTGATCGTGCGGATGTCGTACGCCGGCGTGACGCAGATGTTCCGGCTCGGCCGCGACGGCGGCTGGCCCCACCGCCTCACCTTCCGCACCGAGGGCGTGGACTTCGCGGTCGTCTCGCCCGACGCGACGAAGATGGTCCTCGGCTACGACCACGACGGCGACGAGGACCACGGCCTCTTCCTGCGGCCCACGGCCGACGGCGGCGTCGAACGCGCGCTCGCGGACCGGCCCGGCGTGAAGCACGGGAGCGTGGCGTGGAGCGAGGACGGCACCCGCGTCTTCTTCCAGAGCAACGCGCGGTCCCCCGACGAGTTCGCCCTCTACACGATGGCGGTCGGCGACGTCGAGCCGACGCCGGTCCTCACGCAGCCCGGGCGGTGGAGCGTCGAGGCGGTGGACCGCGAGGCCCGGCGGCTCGTGGTGGCGAAGGAGGTCTCGTCGCGGGCGAACACGCTCCACCTCCTCACGCTCGCGACCGGCGCCCTCGTCGAGCTCGACCCCGCGCCCGCGGGGCGCGAGGTCGAGACGAGCGACGTCGCGTTCGCGCGCGGCGACGCCGACCTCGTGTTCGTCTCGGACCGCGACGGCGAGCGCCCGCGGGCCCACGTGCTGACCCTCGCGACGGGCGCCGTGCGCGCGCTCGACGCGCCGCCCGGCGACGTCGAGGGCCTCGCGGTCTCGGCGGACGGCGCGACGGTGGTCCTGAACGTGAACGACGGCGGCCGCAGCCGGCTCGTCGCCCGCGACGTCGCCACGGGCGCGGCGCGGCCGGCGCCGGACGTCGGCGCGGCGCTCGTCGGCGGCGTCGCGATCGACGCCCGCGGGTCGTGGTTCTACGGCACGTCGTCGGCGTCGACGCCCGGCACGGTGGTGCGCTGGGACCCGCCGGCGGACGGCACGGGTCCGGGCACCACCACGCCGCTGACCTTCCCGGACACGGCGGGCCTCCCGCGCGAGGCCCTCGACGTCGAGCCGACGCTCGTCGCCTACCCGACGTTCGACGGCCGGCAGGTGCCGGCGTGGCTGTACCTGCCGAAGGGCCGCCCCGCCGGGCCGGCGCCGTTCGTCGTCTCGTACCACGGCGGCCCGTCGGCCCAGGAGCGGCCCGGGTTCCACGCGGAGCGGGCCTACCTCCTCTCGCTCGGCTTCGGCGTGCTCGCGCCCAACGTCCGCGGCAGCACGGGCTACGGCCGGGCCTACCGCGACCTCGACGACGGCGCGAAGCGGATGGACGCCGTGAAGGACGGCAAGGCCGCGGTGGACTGGCTCGTCGCGCAGGGCCTCGCGGACCCCGCCCGCGTGGCGGCGATCGGCGGCTCCTACGGCGGCTTCATGGTCCTCGCGCTGCTCACCGAGTACCCGGAGACGTTCGCCGCGGGCGTGGACGTGGTCGGCATCGCGAACTTCGAGACGTTCCTCGAGCGCACGCGCGGGTACCGGCGCGCGAACCGCGAGTCCGAGTACGGCCCGCTGTCGGACCGCGCGCTCCTGCGGTCGATCTCGCCGATCCACAAGGTGGACCGCATCCGCGCGCCGCTCCTGATCGGGCACGGCGAGAACGACCCGCGCGTGCCGGTCTCCGAGGCGCGCCAGATCGAGGCGGCGCTGAAGGCCCGCGGCTCGCCCGTCGAGGCCGTCTACTTCAAGGACGAGGGCCACGGCTTCTCGCAGAAGTCCAACCGCCGCGCCTGGACGCGCAGGCTCGGCGCGTTCCTCCTGCGCACCCTGAAAGCCCCCTGAGCGCCGATCCCCATCGTGCCCGTCGCGAGCCCGGCGAGACCGACGCGAGGCGGGCAAGCGCAGCCGGGAAGCCCCGGAGGCGGGTTCCTGACCCGTCGAGGGGCGGATCGGCGAGCAGGCCCGCCGCAGCGAGAGGATCGCCGCGCGCCGCAGGGAGGCTTCGGGGAGAGGCTCCAACGCGCGCCCCGGCCGACCCGCTCGAGGATCGGCCGACGCTCCGTCGCGGACGGAGCACGCACGCGCGTTTCGTGCGGTCCCGCGTCGAACCGACCCCCGGGGCCCGCGCCGTCCGAGGCCCGCGCCACGACGAACCCGACGGCCGAGCGATTCAGCGCGCGGGGCCGCGGTTCACGAGGCTCGCGACGTAGCCCGCGCCGAAGCCGTTGTCGACGTTCACGACGGTGACGTTCGGCGCGCACGAGTTCAGCATCGCGAGGAGCGTCGTCACGCCGCCGAGGTTCATCCCGTACCCGGCGCTCGTCGGCACCGCGATCACCGGACGGTCCACGAGGCCGCCGACCACGCTCGCGAGCGCGCCCTCCATCCCCGCCACGACCACGAGCACGTTCGCCGCGCGGATCGCGTCGTGGCGCGCCAGCAACCGGTGCAGGCCCGCGACGCCGACGTCGTAGATCGCGACGGGCGCCTCGCCGAGCGCCTCCGCGGTCACGCGGGCCTCCTCGGCCACGGGCACGTCCGCGGTCCCCGCGGTCACGATCGCGACGCCGGGCCGGCCGGCGGCCGCCGGGCCTCGGGTCACTGTCACCGCCCGCGCCCTCGGGTGGTGGACCGCGTCCGGCACCGCGGCGAGCAGCGCCGCGCACGCCGGCCCCTCGCACCGCGTCACGAGCAGCCGGTCGCCGCGCGCGAGGATCTCCCGCGCGATCCGCACGAGGTCGTCCGGCGCCTTGCCCGGGCCGTAGACGACCTCGGGGAACCCGCAGCGCAGCGCGCGGTGGTGGTCCACCACGGCGACCGGCGCGCCGTCGGCGCCGGGGAGCGACGCGGGCGAGAGGTGGGCGAGCGCGGCGGCCGCGGCGTCCACCCCGACGTCGCCGGCGCGGACGGACGCGAGCAGCGCGAGGAGGCGGGCGCGGTCCATCCGGCCATGGAACCACGCCGGGCGGCGGGGGCGCCGCGACGCCCGGTAGACTGCGGGCCATGGCCGACGCGCCGCTCGACCCCGCGAAGATCCTGGCCGGCTTCTCCGGCGAGGTGCCCGTGTTCCCGCTGCCGAGCCTCGTCCTGCTGCCGGACGGGCTGGCGCCGCTCCACATCTTCGAGGACCGCTACCGGAAGATGGTCGCGGACGCGCTCGAGGGCGAGCGCCTGATCGCCATGGCCCTCCTGCAGCCCGGCTGGGAACCGCAGTACGAGGGCGCCCCGCCGATCCACGAGCGGGTGTGCGTCGGCGCCATCGTCAACCACGAGCGGCTCGCCGACGGCCGCTACAAGCTGCTGCTGTACGGCCTCTTCCGCGCGAAGGTGGTCGCCGAGATCGCGTCGGAGCCGTACCGCCGCGTGGCGGTCGAGGTCCCGCCGGAGACCTACGACCCGACGCGCGTGGCGGAGTTCGACGTGCACCTCCACGCGCTCCTCGACCGGCTGCCGGGCCGCCGCGGCCCGATCGGCCGCCTCCGCGAGCTCGCGGCGAAGTTCCGCGGCAACGCCGGCGGCCCCGGCGGGCTCGTGGACGCCGCGGCCGAGGCCGCCGACCTGCCGCCGGAGGTCCGCTACGCGATCCTGGCCGAGGACGACGTCCTCGCCCGCGTGGTCCTGCTGCTCGACGCCCTCGACCGCAAGGCGCGCGGCCACGACGAGTCGCTGCCGCCGCGCACCGACCCGCGCCTCAACTGACCGGAGACTGCCGGTGCCCAGACTCCGCCGGGGAGCAGACTCCGCCGGTGAGTAGACTCCGCCGGTGACCCGAGTCCGCCCGTGACCCGAGGCCGCCGCCGCGCCCGCCCTCCGGTCGGGCGCGCGCGCGGGATCGGCGCCGGGGCCGAGGATCGAGCGCGCGCCGCCCCCGCGGCCGTTCAGCGCGGGTCGACGTACATGCCGATGCCGACGATCGTGCCGACGACGACGAGGATCGTGAGCAGGTAGACCTTCCACCACGTCGAGGTGCGGACGCCGAAGAGCCCGCCGAGGAAGGCCGCCGCGCCCCCGAACACGATCCCGTACAGGCCGACCCCGAGGACCGTCGGGTTCTTCGCGACGGCCTCGCGGGCGTTGTTCGAGGCGCCGATCCAGAGCAGCGCCGCGAAGCCGCCGACGAGCAACGCGACCGACAGGACGAGCGTGCCCACGGGGAACGACGGCTTGCGGAGCCGGCCGAGCAGCAGCAGGAGCGCGACGCCCGCGAGCGCGTACGGCGCCCACCGCATCACCGCGAGGCCGACGGCCCACCCGCGGCGCTCCTTCGCCGGCAGCGTGTCGCCGTCGCGCGAGATGAAGTGGTCGCCGAGCACCGACAGGTCGCGGCCGCTCACGGCCTCGTTCGACCGCATGCGCTTCACCACCGCCATCACGGCGTCCGGCACGCCCTCGCGCTTCCCCTGCTCCTCGAGCCGCCCCAGCTCGGCGTCGGAGATCCCCATCCCGTCCACGTCGAGGCGCGCGATCCAGGGGAGGAACCAGCCCGCGGCCATGGCGAGGAGCCCGAGGAACGCGAGCACCGTCGCGAACGAGGTGCGGGGGGCGAGCGGCGGCAGCGCGTCGTGGTCCATGGGCGGGCTCCGGGCGGGAGGAACGGCGGGCGGGGTACGGGGCGAAGGGCAGGATCCTAGCCCGGTCCATTCACGAGGGACGAGCCGCGACAGGGGCCGAACGACGCTCATCGGCCGGTGGGGGCCGATGGATGCGACCCGGGCGCGTCGCGGAGGCGACCTTGCCGACCGGTCCGCGCAGCGGATGAAGGCCCGAGCTGGCGTAGGGCCTGAGAGGGAGGCCGTGTTCTTGCGCCACGCCGAGGAGCCTCCGCGACGCGGCGCGTGCGTTCGCGCCCGCCGGTGGCCCTCCGATCCGCCCGCGTCGTAGCGGCGGCCCCAGCCTCGTCCCCTCGTGCAGGGGCCGGGCGATGCACGCGAGGCCCGGCGGCCGGCGCGGGCCGGGCCTCGCGGTCCCGGGAGGGGGACGCGTCAGTCGGGGGACTCGTCGTCGTGCGGCTCGGGCGGGAGCGGCGCCGGCACGCGGCCCTCGACGTAGCGGAGCGTCGGGAACGGCGGGGTCAGGGGCCCGCGCTTCGCGGCCCCGGTCGCGACGCGTTCGCCGAAGGCCCACCACGGCACGAGGTCGGCGGCGAGGCGCGCGACGTCGAGGCCGTGGGTCTCGGAGGTCGGGGCGGCGAGCTTCTCGCACGACGAGCGCAGGAGCTTCACGAGGCCGCTCGCGGTGCCGTGATCGACGTGGTGGAACGCGGCGGCGAGCTGGATGAGGCCCTGCACGAAGAGGCGGTGCGCGCCTTCGCACTCGTGCCAGATCGTCTCCCAGTCCTCGTGGGACTCGAAGAAGCGCGTCGCGTTGAAGTGGACGACGGCGCGGTCGAAGAGGCCGCGCACGCGCGCGGGCGTGAGGAAGCCGTCGGCGTCGCGCCCTTCGTCGTCCGGGGAGACCGGGTCGTCCGCGGCGGCGGAGGGGACGTCGTCGGCGGGCACAGGCGTCGGGCTCCGGGGGGACGACGGCGCCGATCGGTCCGATCGGAAGTTCCGAGGATCGCGGGCGAACGGTCCGGGAAAGTACACGGGCCCGGAGGGCGCGGCTACCCTCCCCCGCTCGTCCCGCCCCGGAGCCCCCGATGTCGACGACCCACCGCGCGATCCTCCTCCCCGGCGACGGCATCGGCCCCGAGGTCACCGAGGCCGCGGTGCGCGTGATCGAGGGCGCGGGGGTGAAGGTCGAGTGGGAGTCGCTGCCGTGCGGGCTCGCCGCGGTGCAGAGCCACGGCGACGCGCTGCCCGCGTCGGTCGTCGACCGCATCCGCGCCGTGAAGGTCGCGCTGAAGGGCCCGACGACGACCCCGATCGGCGGCGGGCACGTCTCGGCCAACGTCCGGCTGCGCAAGACCCTCGAGCTGTTCGCCAACGTGCGGCCCGTCAAGACGGTGCCCGGGCTCGAGACGCCGTACGGGCCGGTCGACCTCGTGATCGTGCGGGAGAACACCGAGGACCTCTACGCCGGCCTCGAGAACCTCGTCGCGCCGGGCGTGGTGACGTCGATCAAGGTGATCACGCGCCGGGCCTCGCGGCGCATCGCCAAGTTCGCGTTCCAGCACGCGCACGCCTGGGACCGCAAGCGCGTCACCGCGGTCCACAAGGCGAACATCATGAAGCTGGCCGACGGGCTCTTCCTCGACTGCTGCCGCGAGTCGAGCAAGCACTGGACCGGGCAGATCGCCTACGACGAGGTGCTCGTGGACGCCCTGTGCATGAAGCTCGTGCGGCGCGCGTCGGACTTCGACGTGCTGCTGCTCGAGAACCTGTATGGCGACATCGTGAGCGACCTCGCCGCGGGCCTCGTGGGCGGGCTCGGGCTCGTCCCGGGCGCCAACTACGGGCGGCACGCCGCGGTGTTCGAGGCGGTCCACGGGTCGGCGCCGGACATCGCGGGGAAGGGCATCGCGAACCCGATCGCGATGATCCTGTCGGCGGCGATGATGTGCCACCACCTCGGCGAGAAGACCGCGTTCACGCGGATCCGGCGCGGCGTGGCGGCGGTGACGAAGAAGAAGGAGGCGCTGACGCCCGACATCGGGGGCACGGCGAGCACGCGGCAGCTGACGGACGCGATCATCGCGGAGGTCAAGGCGCAGGCCTGACCCCGGACGGACCGACGCGGGGCCCCGGTCGGTTCGGGCGCCGCGACCGCCGCGTCGCCGGTAGGATGGCGTAGTCCCCGACCCTGGAGCCCCCATGCCGTACCCCGAGGAACTCGTCTCCCCCATGCGCGCCGAGCTCACGCGCCTCGGCGTGAAGGAACTGCGGACCTCCGGCGAGGTCGAGGGGTTCGCGAAGGGCCAGAAGGGCACCGCGCTCCTGGTGATCAACTCGGTGTGCGGGTGCGCCGCCGGCGGCGCGCGGCCCGGCGTCGCGATGGCGCTGCAGCACGCGACGAAGCCCGACGCGGTCGTGACGGTGTTCGCGGGCCAGGACCTCGACGCCGTGGCGAAGGCCCGGTCGCTGTTCGCGGAGTACCCGCCGAGCAGCCCGAGCCTCGCGCTGTTCAAGGACGGCAAGGTCGTCCACTTCGTGCCGCGGCACCAGATCGAGGGCCGCGCCCCGGCCATGATCGCGAACGACCTGAAGGCCGCGTTCGACAAGCACTGCGCCAAGGCGTCGTAGGTCGCGGGGCCCCGTGGGCACCTTCCATCACGACACGCACGAGCTCCACGGGATCACCTGCGTCGTCGAGACGCGGGGCCCGCGGACCTACGTCGGGCGGGTCCACGAGGTGGGCCCGGCGGGCGTCCTCCTGCACGACGCGGACGTGTTCGACGAGGTGCCCGGCGGGCCGACGAAGGCCGAGTACCTGGCCCGCACCGCGGCCGTGGGCCCGTGGCCCCGCCACAAGTCGATCGTGGTGCCCGCCGCCGACGTGACGTCGGTCCGCCGGCTCGGCGACCTCTCGGCGTAGGCCCTGTTTCGAGATCCTCCCTGCTGCGCCCGGCGATCCTCTCGCTGCGGCGGGCGTACTCGGCGGCAGGGCTCCTCAACGGGTCCAGAACCCGCCTCCGGGCCCTTCCGCCTCCGTGCGGCCCGCCTCGCGTCGGTCTCGCCGGGCTCGCGACGGGCACTCTCGAACCAGGGCCTCGGCCCGCGCGCGCGGGCCGGCGACCCCGTCGCGGGGCCGCGCGGCAGCAGCGCCCCAGCGGTGCCGCGAACGTCCGGAGCCGGGAGGGTAGGGTGGCGCCCCATGCGGAGCGCCGCCCCCCTCCTGGCCGCCTTCGCCGCCGGGACGGGCGCGTTCGTCCTCCAGGTGCTGATCCCGCGCGTCCTCGCGCCGCACACGGGCACGACGATCGAGGCGTGGACGACCGCGATCGCGGTCGTGATGCTCGGCTCGGCGCTCGGCAACCGCCGCGGCGGCACGTGGGCCCGCCGCCGGCCCGACGCGGGCGCGGCGCTCCTCGTCCGCGCGCTCGGGTACGCCGCGGTCGGCGTCGAGTTCGCGGCGCTCGTCGGGCCGGCGCGGACCACGACCCTGGCGTACGGCGGGTCGACCGGCTGGGTCGCCTCCGCCCTGTGGGCCCTGCCCGCGACGTACGCCTTGGGCCTCGTCTTCCCGCTCGCGGCCGCGCTCGCGACGCAGGGCCACCCGTCGCCGGGCCGCGTGCTCGGCCGCCTGTCGGCCGCGGGGTCGGCGGGGTGCGTCGTGGGGCTCCTCGGGACGGCGTTCGTCGTGGTCCCCCACGTCGGCGTCCGCGCGGCGCTCCACGGGACCGCCGCGGGCCTCGCCGTCGTCGCCGGAGTCCTCGCGCTGCTCGGGCGTCGCGGCGCCGCGGGCCTCGCGTCCCGGACCCCCGACCTCGCCCCCGACCTCGCCCCCGAGCGTGCGGCCGCCCCGACGTCGCGCGCGCCCGCCGCGTGGACGCGCGGGCAGGCCGCGGCCGTGTCCGCGGCCGCCGGCGCCGCGCTGTTGCTGGTCGAGATCGTCGCGGCGCGCACGTGTGGTCGCCTGACGGGCCACGGGCTCCACGCGTGGACCGCCGTGTTCCTCGCGGTGCTGCTCGGCGCGACGGTCGGCGGCGTGATCGGCGGGCGCCTAGCGGACCGCGGCGACCCGCGCGCGGCGCTCGCGCGGCTGTGCGTCGTCGCGGCCGCGCTCGTGATCGGCACCGCGTGGACGCCGGCGATCGTGGCGGCGCTCTCGTCGGCGTCGGGCGCCGGGCGCCCCGCGCGGATCGCGCTCGGCGCGGTCCTCGCCTGGGGCCCCGCGTGCGCGGCGCTGGCGGCGATCCCGCCCGTCGCGCTCCGCGGTGCGCTCGGCGGCGACGACGACGCGCGCACCGTGGGCCGCGTCACCGCGTGGCAGACGCTGGGCTGCCTCGCGGCCACGCTCCTCACCGCGCCGCTCCTCGTGCCGTGGCTGTTCACCGGCGGCGCGCTCGCGGCCACCGCGTGCGGGCTCGCGCTGCTGCCGGCCGGCGTGCGCGCGCGGGTCGAGGTCCCGTTCGCGGTGGCGCTCGGCCTCGCGACGCTCGCGTGCGTCCTCCCCCCCGCCGCCGACGTGGGCCGCGCGCTGCGGCTGCGGCCCGACGGCGGCGCGCTCCTCGTCCGCGAGAGCGCGTACCAGCAGGTCCGCGTGGACGAGCCCCCCGAGTACGCGGCGACCGGTCGCGCGCGCGTCCGCCGCCTCGTGCTCGACGGCTTCGTGCACGGCTACACCGACCTCGACGACCCGACGTGGCTCGGCTACGGCTACGAGGGCATCTACGCCGCCGTGACCGCGCGGCTCTGGCCCGCGGACGCGCGCCGCGTCGAGACGTACTCCATCGGCGGCGGCGCCTGCACGTTCCCCCGCTGGCTCGCCCACCGCTACCCGAACGCCGACGTCCACGTCGCCGAGCTCGACCCCGTCGTCACCCGCGTGGCGCGGTCGACGCTCGGCCTCGCCGACGACGGCCGCGTCCACGTCCACGACGCCGACGGCCGCACCGGCATCTGGGACGTCGGGGCGTTCCGCCGCGCGGCGCGGCGCGACGCCCCCCCCGACCCGCACGAGCCGCTCGAGGACGACAGCGCGGCGCCGCGCTTCGACCTCGTCTACGGCGACGCGTTCAGCGACGTCGCGGTGCCGTGGCACCTCACCACGCGCGAGTTCATCGCGTTGATCGCGCAGGCGGTCGTCCCCGAGGGCGCCTACCTGCTCAACGTCGTGGACGCGACCGGCGGCGGCGCGTTCCTCGGCGCCATCGTCGCGACCACGCGCACCGGGTTCGCGCACGTCGAGGTGCTGGCCCTCGGCGAGCCGTCGGGCGGCCGCGAGACGTTCGTCGTGGTCGCGACGCACCGCCCGCGCGACCTCGACGGGCTGCGCCGCCCCGACCCCGCGTCGAAGGACCCCGCGCGCACGCTGCCCGTCGTCCGCTTCACGCCCGCGCAGGTGGACGCCGTCGTCGCGCGCGCGGGCGGCCTCGTCCTCACCGACGACTTCGCGCCCGTCGAGGCCCTCCTCGCCCCCGTCGCCGGGGAGATCGGACGCTGATGCGCCGCGTGCTGCCCGCCTCCGCCTCCGTCGCGCTCGTCGGCGCCGCGACGATGGCGCTCGAGATCCTCCTCCCCCGCCGCCTCGCGCCCGAGGTCGGCACGACGTCCGCGGTGTGGACCGCGGGCATCGCGGTGGTGCTCACGGGCCTCGCGCTCGGCTCGGCCCTCGGCGGCCGTGGCGCGGACGCGGACGACGCCCCGGTACGCGAGGCCCGCCGGCTCGCGTGGGCCGCGCTCCTCGCCGCCGTCGCGCCGTTCCTCGCGCGCGCGGCCGCGGGCGCGGCGCCGGGCGGCGTCGCGACGCGCGCCTTCGCCGGCATGCTCGCGGGCGGCTTCCTGCCGTGCGTGGCCCTCGGGTCGGTCTACCCCGTCGCGGCCGCGCGGGCGCTGCGTCACGCGCGGCACCGCGGCCGCGCCCTCGGCCTGCTCGCCGCGGCCGGCGCGGTGGGCAGCGTGCTCGGCACGTGGGGTACGTCGTACGGCCTCGTGCCGTGGGTGGCGGTGCCGACGGCCGCGTGGGCGGTCGCGGGCCTCCTCGCCCTGACCGCGCTCGGCCGTCTCGGCGCGGACCCGGCCCCGCGCGGCGACGGCGGGGACGCCGCGGTGCGCGCGCCGCGCGCCGACGCCGTGCCCCTGCGCGCGCCGGCCGCGTGGAACGCGCTGGTGGGCGCCGCGACCCTCGCGTTCGAGGTCGTCGCCGCGCGGCGCGTGGCGCTCGACGCGGGCTCGAGCCTCGAGGCGTGGACCGCGATCTTCGTCGTCGTGCTCGCGGGCCTGTCGCTCGGCGGGATGGCGGGCGGGCCGTGGGCCGACCGCGCGGGCCCGCGGCGCGCGGCGGTCGCGGCCCTCGTGCTCGCGGCGGTCCTCGGCGTCGCGACGGCGTGGACGTCGCGCGCGGTGGTCGAGATGCGCACGCTCGACCACGCGTTCGGCGTCCGCACGGCGGTCGGCGTCGCGATCGCCTACCTCCCGCTCTTCACCGCGCTCGGGACCCTGCCGCCGATCCTGGCGAGGGCCGCCGTCGCGGGGCACGGCGACCCGGGGCGCCGCGCGGGCCTCGTGTCGGCCGCGGGCACGGTGGGCGCGCTCGCGGGGGTCCTCGTCGCGGGGCCGGGCCTCGTGCCCGCGCTGCGCATCGAGGGCGCCGCCGCGGGGCTGTCGGCGCTGCTGGCCGTCCTCGCGACGGGCCTCGCGGTCCGGCGCGCCCTGCCCGCCGTCGTGGCCCTGGCCGCGCTCGGGCTCACGGCGGTCGCGCGCCTCGACGTCGCGCCGCTGCGCGAGGCCGGCCTCGCGCTCGGCGTCCGACCCGACGCCGCGGGCACGTGGGTGGCCGACGGGCCGTACGGCCGCGTGCTCGTCGAGCGGGCGCCCGAGGCCGACGCGTACCACCGCGACGTGGTGCGGATGAAGCTCGACGCGCGCACGCACGGCATCCACGACCTCGGCGACCCGACGTGGATCGGCTCGAAGTACGGGACGATGTACGACGCCGTGGCGCGGCACCTGCGCGGCGGGCGTCCGGCGCTGCGCGCGCTGTTCCTCGGCGGCGGCACGTACACCGCGCCGCGGGCGCTCCTGCGCCGCTGGCCCGGCGCCACGGTGCACGTGGCCGAGATCGACCCGCTCGTGACGCGCGCGGCGGAGGCCCGCCTCGGCCTCGACGCGCCGCCGGCGGGGCTCACGTGGGAGCACGAGGACGGCCGCACCGTGGTCCGGGCCGGGGTGCCGACGGGCCCCGACGGCCGGCCCGCGCCGTGGGACCTCGTGTTCGCCGACGCGTTCGGCGACGTCGGGGTCCCGTGGCACCTCACCACGCTCGAGTTCCTGCGGGAGGTCCGCGCGGTCCTCGCCCCCGACGGCGTCTACCTCGCGAACACGATCGACGTGTTCGAGACCGGCCGCTTCCTCGCGGCGTCGCGGGCGACGCTGCGCGCCGCGTTCCGGCACGTGGAGGCGATCAGCGTCGGGCGCGAGACCGCGTGGCCGTGGAACTTCGTGTTCGTGGCGTCCGACGCGCCGATCGACCTCGAGGGCCTCGCGCGCACCGACCCCGCCGACCCGGAGGGCCCGCCGCTGCCGGTCCACGTGTGGTCGCACGACGAACTCGATGCGCTCGAGGCGCGGTTCGCGGCCGAGCCGCTGCGGGACGACTTCGCGCCCGTCGAGCGGCTGCTGGCGCCGCTCGTGGAGCGTGCGGCGCCCCGCTGACCGCGTAGGATGGGGCCCGGAGTCCCCCCATGCGCCGACCGCCGCTCGCCCTCGCCTCCCTCGTGCTCGCCCTCGCCGCCGCCTTCGCGGCGTCGGGGTGCGGCGGGAAGAACGTGGACGAGTTCTCGCCGGCCGCGGTCGCGGCCGCCGCGAAGTCGGCCGGCACCGTGAACGGGCTCTGCCCGATCATGCGCAAGCCCGTGGTCCAGGGCGACAGCACCGAGTACAAGGGCGAGCGCTACGGCTTCTGCTGCCCGGGCTGCTCGGTGCAATTCCTGAAGGACCCGGAGCGCTACGTCGCGGCCATGAAGGCCGACCCCGTCCGGTACGGCTACAAGCAGCCGTAGCCTTCCGGCGCCCGCCGGGGCGGGAACCTCCGGCGCCTCCCCCGCCGTTCAGCGCGGGAACTCGAGGCCGTCGGGCAGTTTCGGACGCTCGCGGCGGAACCAGCCCGTCGCGTGCAGGAAGACCTCGTCCTTCTCCTTCACGAGCCGGCCGCGCACCGCCACGACGTCGAGGTTGCGCAGGTCGCGGCCGACGTCGCCGAGCGCCACGTCGTTCCCGGCGCGCACCGACACGCCGATCATGTGGCGGGCCAGCTCCTCCTTCGGGATGCAGCAGTAGTCCCACGGCGTGGGGCACCCCTCCATCTCCGTCTGGCCGCAGTACTTCTGCGAGAGGTCCACGAGGGTGAAGGCGGCGAGGCCCTTCGTGATCTCGCGGACGCGCCCGACGACGACGACCTCGTCGGCGGCGCCCCGGCGGCGCGCCTCCTCGACGCTCACCGCCTCGCCCGGGTCGGCGGCGAGGAGGAAGGACGGCGACGACGCCGCGGGCGCGGGGCCGGCCTCCTTCGCGCCGCAGCCGGCCGACGCGAGGAGGGCGGCGACGAGCGCCGCGAGGACGGGGGACGGACGGCGGGCGTGGGTCACAGCTTCCCTCCGAGGGCGTCGGGCAACGACATGCGGACGGCGCGCAGGGCGGGGACGATCCCGCCGAGCAGCCCCGCGGCGAGGGCGGCGGCGAGCCCGAGGAACCGCACGCCCGAGCCGAGGTCGACGAAGAACGCGCCGAGCGGGAACCGCAGCGGGATCTCGCCCACCGCGGACGCGGCGGCGAACCCGACGAGCCCCGCCGCGCCGGCGAGGAGCACGGACTCCTCGAGCAGCGAGACGGCGACGGCCCCGGGCCCGTAGCCGATGGCGCGCAGCGCCCCCATCTCGCGCGTGCGCGCGAGGACGGCGGCGAACATGGTGTTGGCGCAGCCGAACACGCCCGCGACGAGCACGAGGGCGGCCATCACCCACGCGAGGACCGACACGGGCTCGAGGGCGGTGCGGAGCGCGGCGAAGATCTCGCTCTGGCGGACCGCCGTGGCCTCGAACCGCAGGTTCTGCGTCGCGAAGAGGTGGATGCGGGGGAAGTCGGCGGGGTCCTTCATGCGCAGGGCGACGCACGACACGTCGATGCGGCGGGAGGCGGCCTTGACGTCCTCGAGGCGGCCCCAGAGCTCGGCCTCGAGCACCGTGCCCGGCGCGGCGAACCGGCCCACGACCTTCCAGTCGTGGCCCTCGAGCCGGATCGTCCGGCCCACGGCGAGCGCCTCGTCGGGCATCGCCATGCGCGCCGCGGCGAGGCGGCCGGCCATCAGCTCGTACGGGCCGCGGGGCTCGACGCCCTCGACGACGACGACGGCCGTGTGGACGAGGTACGCCTCGCGCGTGACCCCGCGCAGGAGCCCCACGCGGTCGCCGACGCGCGTCGCCGTGTGGAGCTCGATGCTCGCGGCGCGGCGCCCGTCCACCTCGGCCACGGACGGCGCCGACAGCGCGATGTCGCGCGCGGCGCCCTCCGCGAGGAACGAGCGGATGAGGTCGGTCTCGCCGGCGGCGCCCACGACGACCGCGACGTCGTCGTGGGCGCTCGCGGCGACGCTGCGGTCGAGGCCGCGCGCGAAGCCCGCCATGAGGATCACGAGGACCGTGATCAGGCCGAGCCCCACGAACGTGAGGGCCGTCCGCACGCGGCGGCGCGCGAGGTTCCGCAGGGCGTAGCCGAGCGGGAGCATCAGGCGGGCCTCACCGCGTCGGCCACGGGGCGGAGGACGGCCTGCAGCGCCGGCGGGAGCGACGCCACGAGCCCGACGAGCACCGACGCGACCAGCCCGGCGACGACGACGTCGGGGCCGCCGACGAAGTCGATGCCGTAGCTCTCGATGCCGAGCGTGGTCGGGACGAGGTGGAAGTAGGCCGCGACGGCCAGGGTGCCGACCGTCCCGCCGACGAGCGCGAGGAGCAGGCCCTCGGCGACGACGAGGCCCGCGAGCTTCGGCTTCGTGAGCCCGATCGTCTCGAGCGCGCCGAGCTCCTGCGCGCGGGTCTGGCTGCTGATGAACACGGTGTTCGAGAGGATCAGCGTCACCACGACGACCGCGAGGTAGCCGAGGAGCCGGGCGAAGTGCACGAGCTCCGTGACCTCGCCGATGGCGCCCTGCACGAAGGCCTGGAGCGACTTCGTGTCCGTCGGCGCCTCGTCGCTCGCGAACCGCCCGTCGATGGCGCGGGCCACCGCCGCGGGGTCGGCGCCGTCCTTGAGCCGCACCAGGTACTCGGTGGTCTGGCCGAGCATCCCGCGCTGCAGCTGCAGGGTCTGGTCGTGGACGAACGCGACGTTGTCGACGCCGGGCCCCTTGCCGTCCACGATGGCCTTCACGACGACGCTCATGCCCGCCAGCTGCGCGCGGTCGCCCACCTTGAGCCCGCGCCGGCTCGCGAGCCGCGAGCCCACGAGCGCGGCCGAGCGGTCGGCCGCCCAGCCCGCGAGGTCGCCCTCGCGCACCGTGAGGTCCTGCACGCCGCCGAGGCGGGCCGGGTCGACCCCGTGGAGCGCGACGAGGTCGAGGTTCGTCGAGCACTTGTTGACGAAGACCGTCGTCGGGAGCACGGCCTCGACGCCGTCGAGCTTCTGCAGGTCGCCGAGGTAGCGCTCGGGGAGCTGGGAGGTCAGCGGGCACCACCGGCTCTGCTGGAACACGACGAGCACGGGCCGCGCGGCCGAGCGGTTGAACGCTTCCACGCCGCCCTCGAGCGTCCGGACGAACGCGAACACCGCGAGCGCGAGCGCGGTGCCGAGGACCGTCAGGAGCGAGCGCACGGGCGCCCGGCGCACGGTGCGCGCGACGTAGGGGAGGAAGCGGAGGAAGATCACGACGGCCCCCCCGCGGCGGGCGCCGCGCGGCGCTCGTCCGCGTGGATGCGGCCCTTGTCGAGCCGGACGACGCGTTCCGCGGTCGCCGCGGCGCGCGGGTCGTGCGTCACCATCACGAACGTCTGACCGAACCGGCGGTGCAGCGTCGAGAGCAGCGCGAGGATCGCCTCGGCCGCCACCTCGTCGAGGTTGCCCGTCGGCTCGTCGGCGAGGACGAGGTCGGGGCCCGCGACCAGCGCCCTCGCGACGGCCACGCGCTGCTGCTGGCCGCCGGACAGCGCCCGCGGCAGGTGGTGCGCCCGGTCCGTCAGCCCGACGGCCTCGAGCGCGGTCGCGACCTTCGCGCGCCGCTCCGCCCGCGACAGCGGCAGGAGGAGCAGCGGCACCTCGACGTTCTCGGCGGCCGAGAGCACCGGCACGAGGTTGTACTGCTGGAAGACGAACCCCACGTGGCGCGTCCGCCACTTCGCGAGCGCCCGCGCCGACATCGACGAGATCTCGTCGTCGCCGACGTGGATCGTGCCCGAGGTGGGCTGGTCGATCCCCGCGATCAGGTTGAGCAGCGTCGTCTTGCCGCTGCCGGACGGGCCCATGAGCGCGACGAACTCGCCGCGCCCGATCTCGAGGTCGAGCTCCCGGAGCGGCGTCACGTCCTCGGACCGCGTGACGTAGGTCTTCGTGACGCGCCGGATCGAGAGGAAGCTCATGCGCCCCCCCCGTCCGTCACGCGCTGCCCGTCGTCGACGGCGTCGAGGATGACGCGCTGGGTCTCGGACAGGGCGCCCTTGACCTCGACCGCGTCGCCGGCGTCGCCCACGCGCTCGACGGCCACGCGCCGGGCGCGGCCGTCGCGACGCGGGTCGAACACGTACACCGCGCCGTCGCGCAGCGCGGCCTTGGGGACGAGGACGCGGGCGGCGACGCCGTCGCCGACGGCCGCCGTGCCCTTCGGCACGAGGAACCGCGCGCGCACCACCATCTCGGGCCGCATGAGCGGGTCCGGGTCGAGGATGCGGACCTTGCCCTCGAGCGTGTTGTTGTTCCGGTCGGCCAGCGACGTCAGGCGCACGACCTCGCCGCGGAACGTGCGGCCGGGGATCGCGTCGAGGGTCAGCTCGACGGCCTGCCCGCGGCCCACGAGGCTGACGTTGGCGAGCTGCACGTTCACCTTCACCTGCAGCCGCTTCGGGTCGTAGAGGTCCACGAGGACGCCCTCGCCGCCGGTCAGCACGGAGCCCTCGCCCCGCCGCATCCCGACGCCCGGGCCCACGGCCGCGCCGGGGGCCGAACGTCGCAGCATCACGACGCCGTCCACCGGGGACCGCACCTCGAGCAGCGCGACGTAGCGTTTGGCGACGGCCAGCTCCGTCTCGCCGACGTTGATGTCGATCTTCGCCGCTTCGTAGTGCGCCGCGACCCGCGCGACCGCCGCCTCGAGCTCGACCGGGTGCGCGAGCGCGTCGCGCGCCACCGCGAGTTGCAGCCGGACCGACGCGAGCCCCGCGGAGGCCCGCGCGACGGCCGCCTCCTTCGCGACGATCTCCGCCTCGGCCGCCGCGACGGCCGCTTCCGCGCGGGCCCGCGCGACCGGCAGGCCGCCGCCGCCGCGTTCGAGCGCCTCCTGCGCCGAGAGCTCGGCGCGCGCGACGGCGAGTTGCCGCCGCGCGACCTCGACTTCGGCCTTCGAAGTGGCTTCGTCGGCCTGCGTGACCTGCTCCTCGCCCTCGAGCCGCGCGACGTCGGCCCGCAGCGCGATCTTCAGCTCGAGCCGGCGCTTCGCCTCGGCCGCGTCCGCCGCGACCTCCGGCAGGTGGGCCCGCGTGTGGAGGAGCGTCTGCTCGAGCTTCTCGACCTCGGCCTCGAGGTCCACGTTGCGCAGCCGCGCGAGCACCGTCTCGCCCGCCTTCACGACGTCGCCCTCGACGACCTCGAACTTCTCGACGACCCCGTCCACGAGGGGTCGGACCTGGATCGGGAACGGGTCGGGCTCGACCCAGCCGGTCGCGTCGAACACCGTCGCCGCCCGCGCGGCGCCGCCGGACTCGACGACGACGCGCGCGGTCCGCACGACCTTCGGCGGCGACCAGACGTCGCGCAGGAGGAACGCCGCCCACGCGAGCGCGCCGAGCACGACGACCGTGCCGACCACCACGCGGCCGCCCCGGCGCGGGGCCTCCGCGGCCGCGGGGGCGCGGCGCAGGACCTCGAGGTCGGCGGTCATCGGACGGCCTCCGCCCCCGGCCAGCCGGCGGCCCGCGCGGCCCGCACGCGGGCGCGCGCCGTCTCGACCGTCGCCTCGCGGAGCATCTGCGACGCCTCGACGGCGTCCCGCGCCGACATCACGAGCTCGAGGGCCGAGCCCTCGCCCGCGTCGAGCCGCGCCCGCGACGTGCGGACGAGGTCCTGGTCGGCGGCGAGCCGCGCGCGGGCGGCCTCGAGCCGCTGCCGCGCGGCGTCGTGCGCGAGCCGCGCGGTCTCCGCGTCGGCGAGCGCCGCGAGCAGCCCGGCCTCGAGGTCGTGGCGCGCGGCCTCGCGCGCCTGCTCCATGGCGAGGACCTCGCGGTCGGCGCCGACCGGCAGCTTGAGCCGCACGGACCCGAACGCCGTCGTCGGGTCCGCCGCGAGCCCCGGCTCGATCTCGAGGCCCGGCGCCTGGCCCGCGACCGCGCGCTTCAGCTCGGCGTCCGCGGTCTCGTAGGCCGCGAGCAGCCGCTGGAGGTCGGCCCGCGCCGCGAGCACGGCCTGCGGGTCGGCCGCGGCCGGCACCGCCGGCCAGTCCGCCGCGGGCGCGACGGGCGCCGGCGCCTGCTCCGGCCGCGCGCCGAGCAGCCGCGCCAGCTCGACGCGGTTCGTGCGCACCTCGACCGCGCGCGTCGCGAGCTCGGCCTCGCGCGCGCGCACGACGGCGGCCGCGATCCGCTCGCTCGCCGCCACCTCGATGCCCGCCGCGACGAACGCGCGCGGGTCGGGCGGTGCGTCCGGGTCGCCCACCTCGTGGAGCGCCGCTCCACGACGTAGGCCTCCGCGAGCGCCCCGCGACGTCGCGCGCGCGCTCGAGGTGCGCGAGCGCCGCCTCCGAGCGCCGCGCGCGGGCGAGCGCGCGCTCGGCCTGCCGCGGGCCCACGCCGAGGAGCGAGAGCACGTCGAACGAGAGCATGGTGGCGTACCGCCCGTCCATGTCGCGCTCGGCGCCCACGCCGATCGGCTCGGCCGCGGGGTCCACGTTGACGGCCGCGGCGCGCGACGCGAGCGCGCGCAGCTCCGGGTTGTGGAGCACCGCCCAGCGCACCGCGTCGTCGTACGCGAGCGGCCCCGCGGGGGGCGCCTCGACGGCCGCGAGCAGCCCGGGAGGGCTCACGGGCGCGGGGCGGTACCGCACGCACGCGGGCAGGGAGAGCGGGAGCACGAGGGCCACGAACACGCGATGCTTGCGGGACAGGGACACGCCACGACCTCCAGGAACGCCTCGGGCCCGAAGGGCCCACGGGACGACCGAAGAACGCGAACGTGCGCGTCAGATCCGCAGGACGACGGTGCCCACGCGCGGTGGCGGCGCCCCGCCCGTCGTGTCGCGCGGCGCGAGCTCGACCCGCGGCGCCGCGATCGCGGCGAACGCGAGGTCGGCCGTCGCGACGGCGGCGACCAGGTCGGCGACCGGCAGCGCGACGTCCGTCGGCGCGGGCGCCACCGTGAACCGCAGCTGGATCACGGGGCACGAGCCCGGGTCGGTCGGCGACCGCCGTCCGTCCGTCGGCGCCGCGGGGTCGTCGTCGCTCGGCGGACAGCACGGGCAGCGGGCGACCTCGTGGGACCCGCGCGCGCCGTCCACGGCCGCGACCGGCGCGCCGCACGTCTCGCCCGCGACCCAGCGCGGACAGGTCCCCCACACCACCGGCACGAACGCCAGCAGGAAGAGGAGCGCGCGGACGAGGGGGGAGCGCGACGACACCGTTCCATAGTATACCCCCGTCGCGGCGCGCACGGGGCAATTCCGCGGTCCCGGGCCCGGCGCGGCGTCGATATCCTGGGGGGCGTGTCGCCGCCCCTCCCTCGCCGACTCCTCCCGGTCGTGGGCGCGCTCGCGAGCGCGGCGATCCCCGGCGGGTGCGCCTCGAACCCCGCCTCGAGGGACCGCCCCGGCCCCGCGCAGGCCATGAACCCCGCCGCCGAGCCCCCGCGCCGCCGCCCGGCCCCGCATCCCCCGCCGGGGACGCGAGGCCCGCTCGCCCGCGGGCCCCGAGCGAGGACGCGCCCGCGCCCGTCCCGCCGCGCGCGCCCGCGGCCCCTCCTCCGCCCCGACCCACGCGACGCCCCCGACGACGACCCCGATGACGACCCCGATGACGACGACGACGCGGACGTCCGCCGCCGCGTCGCCCGCCTCGCCGACGTCGCGGCCGACGTCGCCGCCGACGGCGTCGCCGACGCCGCGGACCGCGCCCGCGTCGACGCACCCGCCGCCGCCCGCCGCCGCGCCCGCGGGGCCGCGACCGCTCGAGGAGGTCGTCGCCGCCCTGCGCGCGGACCCGCGGTTCGCCGACCACCGCGCGCTGCTCGACGCGGCCGCGCGGCTCGCGCCGCGCGCCTCCGACGAGATCCACCTCGAGCGCCGGCCGGACCTCGAGGCCGCGGCGCGGGCCCGCGTGGGCCACGGCACCGGCTTCGCGGTCGTGACCACCTACCTCGAGGCCGACGGCGACGCCCGGGCCTTGCGTGCCGCGTACCTCGACTTCGAGCGGGTCGGCGAGTTCACCGGCAAGCCGAGCACGACGGTGCTCTCGCGCGGGGACGGCGTCGCCGTCGTGCGCGTCGACGGGATCCGCTCGGCGTTCGGGATCCGGTACGGCGCGAAGTGGACGTTCGAGGCGCGCACCGTCGAACTCGACGGCGTGCTCGCGATCCTCTCGCGGCAGGTGGACGACCCCGCGACGGACGCGATGCTGGCGACGCGCAACCTGCTCCTCTTCGTGCCCGGGCCGGACGGCGTGCGGGTGCTCGAGGCGTCCGACTCCGTCGTCGACTACGAGGTCCCGGCGTTCCTGCGCAGCGTCGCCGTGGGCGCGGTGTTCAAGGAGATGCGGGCCCGCGTCGCCGGCCTGCGCGCGCACTGGCGCGAGTACGTCGGCCGCGCCGACGGCACGTCGCTCGCCGGTCAGCGCACCGCGACGCGGTAGCCGTCGAGCAGGCCCGCGACCTCGGCGGCCGGGTCGTGCTCCGCGCGCGCGCGGGCGCGGGCCGCGGCGGCGAGCGTGCGGCGGAGCGTCGGCGAGGCCGCGAGGTCGCGGGCGTGCCGCAGGAAGTCGTCGGCGTCGTGGCGGCGGCGGCCCGGGTCGTCCGTGGGCGCGGCGAGGTAGACGCGGCCGGCCTCGGGCGCCGTCGCCGTCGGCGTGAGGAACACGGTGTTGCCCGGGATCGACGCGGCGAGGAGGCACGCGCCGCGCACCATGGCCTCGAGCACCGCGTTCGCGCCGCCCTCGGAGTGCGAGACGTTGAGCACCACGTCGGCGGTCGCGTACAGGACCTCGCGGTCGGCGCCCGTGAACGTGCCGGGCCACGCCGCGAACGGCGCGGCGGCGAGGTCGGCGCGGAGCGCGGCCGCGTACGCCTCGTCGCGGGCGGGGCCCGCGAGCAGGAGGCGCACGGGCGCGCCCTCGGCCCGGAGGCGCGTGAGCGGCGCGAGCGGGAACCGGTTGTTCTTGACCGGCCGCACCCCCGCCGGGAGGACGAACAGCACCTCGTCGTCGCGGACGCCGAACCGCGCCCGGTCGGCGGGCGGCGCGGGCGGCGGCGGCTCGGCGCCCTTCGGCACGCGCAGCACGCGGAGCGGGAGCCCCATCGCGCGCGCGGTGGCCTCGGCCGCGGGGTGCGTGACGAGGAGGACGCGCGCGGCCGCGAGCGTCGCGCGCACGACGGCCCCGCGCGCGGGGTCGAACACGTCCTGGTCGAGGTCGGTGCCGCCCGACGTGACGACGAGCGGTCGGTCGAGCGCCCGCGCGAGCGCGACCGCCTCCGGCCCGGCGTGCCGCGCGTGCAGCGCGTGGACGACGTCGGGGCGCGCCGCGCGCGCGGCGACGAGGCGCGCGGCCGCGTCGGGGAACGACGGGAGCCGCAACAGCGTCGCCTCGACGCCCGCCGCGCGCAGCCGTCGCGCGAACCGCTCGATGGTCGTGTTGTTCCCCGAGACGAGCCCCTCCGGCTCCGCCGTGACGAGCAGGACGCGGGGGAGCGCGCCGGTCAACGGGGCACGTCCGCGAACGACGCGAGGCGCCAGCCGTCGGCCTCGAGCGCGGCGCGCGTCGCGGGCGCGACGAGCAGCGCGAGCTCCTCGTCGCGGCGCGGGTCCGACGAGAACGGCGTCGGCCGCGACGGCATGCGCCCCGGGTGCGTCATCCACTCGACGACCGGCCCCGGCGCGGCGGCGAGGGCCGCGCGCAGCACGTCGAGCCGCGGCGCGGCGGAGACCGCGAGGCCCACGAACCCGTCGGTGCGCCGGAGCGGCGGCGTGACCGCGAGCAGTAGGCGGTCCGCGTGGTACCCGACGGTCGCGATCCCCGCGTGGCCCGCGCGCACCTGCGCCATCCGCAGCCGCGACAACATCGCAGTCCCGAGCGGCATCACCGGCCGGTCCACGGGCGGGACGCCCTCGGGCGGCATCTCCTCCGCGGGCACCCGCACGTGCACCGCCGCGCCGACGAACCGCAGCGCGGCCAGCACGCCGTCGGCGACCGCGGGCAGGACGTGGACGTGGTGGTGCCCGTCGACGTGCGTCGGCGTCGCGCCGAGCGCGACGAGCCGCCGCCACTGCGCGACCACCTCCTGCTCGACCTCCTCCCGCGACACGCGGCCGTCCACGGCGCGGCGCCCCACCTCGGCGGCGTCCGCCGGGAAGCACCCGTCGGGCCCGAGGAGCGTGAACGGGCGGGCCCGCGCCGACGGCGCGCCCGACGTGAGGTTCACGTGCAGGCCGAGGGAGAGGCCCGGCCGCGACCGCGCCGCCGCCACGAAGGCCTCGGCCGTGGGCCCGTTCGCGACCACGGAGGCCGCGCGGAGCACCCCCGCGTCCGCCGCGGCGAGGAGGGCCGCGTCCCGCGCGGGGTCGAGGCCCGCGTCGTCGCCGACGACCACCAGGACCTTGCTCATGTCGTCCTCCGCGCGCGCCGCGCGCCGCGCACGAGCCGCGCGAGGAGCGCCTCGTACGGGATCCCCGCCGCCGCCGCGGCCACGGCGGCGTCCGCCCCCCGCTCGAGGCTCGGGCGCGGGTTCGCCTCGAGCCACACGATCGTGCCGTCGTCGCGCACGCGGCCGTCGAACCGGACGAAGCCGGCGAGCCCGAGCGCCCGCGCCCCGCGTCGCGCCTCCGCGACGAGGCGCCGGGCGAGCGCGGGCGGGAGCGTGCCCGCGGCGAGGCGGCCCTCGGGCGCGGCGCGGCCGCCGAACCCGGTCCACTTCCGCCCGAACGTGAGCATCGACGCGGGCCCCTCCGTCGCCGCGAGCCGGACCTCGACGGGCGGGAGCGCGCGCGGCGGCCGCCCGACGAGCGTCACCGAGACCTCGGCGCCGGCGACGAACCGCTCCACGAGCGCGAGGCGGCCGCGCGCGAGGAGGCGGCGCGCCGCGGCCAGGGCCTCGCCGCGCGTCGTCGCGTAGACGAGGCCGCGGCTGCCGTGCTCGTGCGCCGCCTTCACGACGAACGGGCCCGCGAGCCCGCGCGGCAACCGCTCGCCCGCGCCCCGGAGCGTCGTCCCCTCGGGCACGCGGAGGCCGGCGGCGACGAGCGCCCGGCGCGCCGCGTCCTTGTCGTCCGCGCGGGCCGCCGCGGCGGCCGACGGGCCGACGAGCGCCGCGCCGGCGCGCTCGAGCGCGGTGCGCACCGCGCCCCGCAGCCAGCCGCGGCCCGCCACGGTGTCGGTCTGGTCGAACACCGCGTCCGCGGCGACGAGCCGGGGCAGGTGGAGCGGGAGGGCGTCGGCGTCCACCTCGAACGCGTCCACCCCCGCCGCGCGCAGCGCCGGCACGATCGACGCGTGGCACCGGCACGGCGAGGCCGCGGTGTGGACGACGCCGACGGAGGAGGGAGGACGACGCATGGGCCGAGGATCGTAGCGGCAGCGCCGGTCGCTACGATCCAACGGATGGACGGCCCCGCCGACGCCCCGCCCGCCCTCGTCCCGGGCCCCTCCCCGGCGTCGGCCCGCCGCTGGTTCGCGGCGCTGCTCGCGATCGCCGTCCCGTTCCTCGCCTTCCGCCTCGGCGCGAAGGACGTGTGGGAGGCGAGCGAGGGCCGCCCGCTCGAGAGCGCCCGCGAGATGCGCGCGACCGGCGAGTGGCTCGTGCAGCGGACGAACGGCGAGGTCGACCTCACGAAGCCGCCGCTCTACGCGTGGGCCGCCCGCGCCGCCTTCGCGGTCGGCGGCGACCACGAGGGCGTCGGGCGCGTGCCCGGCGTGCTCGCCTCGCTGGCGTGCCTGGGGGCGGTGTTCGTGCTCGCGCGGCGCGTGGCGGGCCCGCGCGCCGGGTTCTTCGCGGGCGTCGCGCTGCTCACCACCGCGAAGTTCGCGTGGCAGGCGCGCCTGGCCGAGCTCGAGACGTTGCTCGCGGCGGGCGTGCTCTGGACGTTCGTCGGCCTCGACGCCGCGCTCGAGGCGACCGACGCGCGCGCGCGGCGCCGCGCGGCGCTCCTCGCGGGCCTCGCGCTCGGCTTCGCCGCGGCCGTGAAGGGGCCGATCCCCTTCCTGCTCGTGCCGCCGGGCTTCGTCGCGTACGCGGCCGTCACCGGCCGCGCGCGGCGGCTCGTCGCCCCGTGGGCCGGCGCGGTCGTCGCGCTCGGGCTCGTCGGCGTCGCCGCCTGGCCGATCGCGTGCGGCCTGCGCGACCGCGCGTGGCTGGAGACGCTCCTGTCGTTCGCGCGCGGCGACAACGTCGGCCACCGCCGCGAGGCGCTCTACTACGTCGTGCAGTACCCCGCGTTCGCGCTGCCCTGGACGCCGGTGGTGCTGCTCGGGCTCGCCGGCCGCGGGGCCCGCGGGCTCCCCGACGACGCCCGCCGCCGCGCCCGCCTGCCCGTCGCCGCGTTCGCCGCCGCGTTCCTCCTCCAGTCGGCCCTCGAGGCGAAGCAGACCCACTACCTCGTGCCGGTCGTCTTCCCCATGGGCGCGGTGCTCGCGGGCCTCGTCCTCGACCGCGCGCTCGCGACGCGGGGCGGCCCGCGGTTCGGGCCGGGCCTCGCGTCGGCGCTCCCGGGGGCCGCCGTCGCGCTCGGGGTCGCCGCCGTGCTCACCGACGTCCCCGCGTGGCCCGACGCCGACGCGTTCCTGCGCGGGAGCGCCGTCGTCGTCGGGCTCGCGCTCGCGGGCGCCGCCGTGGCCCTCGTGCCCGTCGCGCGCCGCACGGGCCTGCGGACGTGCGCGGGCGCGCTCGAGGCCGCGCTCGTCGTCGTGCTCGTCGTCGAGGCCGCGGTGCTCGGCTGGGTGGTCCCCGGCCGGGACCCGATGGAGAGCAGCCGCGGGTTCCTCGAGGCCGTCGACGCCGACGTCCCGCTCGACGCGCCGCTCGGGTGGACGATCTTCGGCTCGCACTCGGACTACCTCTGGTACCTCCGCGACGCGCGCGTCGCCCGCGCCGGGCTGCCCGAGCTGCTCGGCGACGACGAGGACGCCACCGTCGAGCGGGTGCGGGCGTTCCTGCGCCAGGGCGGGCCGCGCTTCGCCATGGTCACCGGCCCGCAGGCCGAGCGGCTCCGCGCCGACGCCGACGTCGTCCGGCGCGACGACGCCTTCCAGAAGAAGCGCCGGTCGGTCGCGCTCGTGCGCGCCAAGGGGGCCCCGTGAAGCGCCGCGCCGTCTCGTGCCTCGTCGGGCTCGTCGCGAGCTACGCGCTCTTCCGCTTCGCGGCGGCCCGCAGCCTCTTCGACACCGCGCTGGCGGTCGTCGCCGCCGCAGTCGCGGGGGCGGTCGGCGTCGGCGCGGTGCGCCGCCGCGGGCTGCGCGCGGCGATCGGCGTCGCGGGCGTCGCGACGGCCGTGGCCGGCGCGTTGTGGCTCCACGAGGACCTCCGCGGCGAGCGCCGCGACGACGGCCCGCCGCCCGGCGTCTTCCCGGGCCTGCCGCCGCTCGTGCTGCACGAGGCCGCCGTCGTCGGCGCCGACGGCGACGTCGCGCGCGTGCGCGCGATCGGCCTGTCGCCCTCCGTCGCCGCGGCCCCCGGGGGCCCCGCGCCGCGGTACGTGCTCGAGAACGGCCGCCCCGCCGACCCGCAGCGCCCGCCCGTCACCCGGCCCTGGCGGTTCGCGGTCTACGCCGACTGCCGCGGCGGCGCCACCGCGTTCGCGCGCGTGCGGGAGGAGGCCGCCCGGCGGCACGTCGCGTTCGCCATGGGCATCGGCGACCTCGTGGGCATGGCCCGCGGGTACCAGTTCGAGGTGCTGCGCGACCAGTGGGCCGACGCCGGCGTGCCCGCGTTCTTCGTCCCGGGCAACCACGACGTCGACCCGTTCGGCAGCACCGTCCCGTTCCAGCGCGTCCTCGGCCCGACGCACTGGACGTTCGACGCGGACGGCGTGCGATTCGTCGCGCTCGACTCCTCGCCCCGCCGCCTCGACGACGCGCAGGTCGCGTGGGCCGAGGGGCTCCTCGCGTCGCGGCCGCCGGGGATCCGGCACGTCGTCGTCTTCTGCCACGACCCGGTCTTCCCGCCGACGGGCCGCCCCGACAAGCCGCTCCCGCAGGACGCGCCGTCGGTCCGCCGCCTGCAGGCCGCGCTCGAGGCCGCCGGCGCCACGCTCTTCTGCGGCAGCTACCACGCGTACGACGAACGGACGTTCGGGCGCGTCGTCCAGCGCGTGTCGGGCGGCGCGGGCAGCAAGCCCGAGGGCCCGGGCGGCCACCACTTCCTCGTCGTCACCGTCTCGGACGCGGGCCTCGCCGTCGAGAAGGTCGACGTCCTCGCGCCCGCCGACGCCTCGCAGGCCGTGGACCGCGTCCTCGTGTTCCGCGACGAGGCGGCGTGGGTCGCGCGCGGCCGGCCCCTCGTGTTCGCCGCGCTGTGGCTCGCGCTCGCCGCCGGCCTGGGGGGCCTGCTCGCGGCGATCGTGCCGCCGTCCCGGCCCGCCGCCCCGGCGCCCCCGCTCGCCCCGCCGGCCGCCTGACCTCCTCCCCGTCCGCCGGAGCGGCCCGGGGCCCGCCGCTCGGGCGGGGGTACGATCGACGGTCCGCCCCCCGGAGCCCCCCCATGCGCCTCGCCCTCGCCTTCGCCGCCGCCGTCCTCGCCTTCGCCCCCGTCGTGGCCGCCGAGCCGCCCGCGGGCGGCACGACCGAGGCCAAGATCGTCCTCGAGCCGACGTGGGTCGCGTTCGCGGGCGTCAAGGACCCCGCCGACGCCGCCAAGGTGCAGGCCGCGGTCGCCGCGGTGAAGGGCGTGCGCTCGTTCGAGTGGACCGTCGCGAACGCCGAGGCGAAGGTCGTGCGCGAGCAGGGCACGGCCGGCGACGCCGCGCTGGTGAAGGCCGCCGCCGACGCGGGCTTCGCCGCGACCCCGATCGCCACGAAGGAGGTCACGCTGACCTTCGCGAAGAAGCTCCACTGCCCGGCCTGCGTCATGAAGGTCGAGGAGACCGCCCGCGCCATGGCCGCGACCAAGGAGGTCGAGGTGTCCGCCGACCGCACGAGCGTCCGCGTGCGCTTCGACGTGAAGAAGGCCGACGAGGCCGCGTACCGCAAGGCCATCGGCGAGGCGGGGTACCCGATCGCCGAGTAGGTCGAGGCGTCCGACCGCGTCCCCGGCTCGGGGGGCTCGAACGCTCGGGGTCCGGGACCGCGAGGCCCGGCGGCCCACGTGCCGCCGGATCGCGGCGAGGACGGCGCGGCGCCGGCGCGACCCCGATCAGCGCCAGCGCAGGAGCACGTACGCGCCCCCGGCGAGGAACGTCGAGGGCGCCGCGGCGCGGACGTCGCCGGTGGGCAGGCCGCCGCGCTCGGGCCCGGCGAACTCGAACGTCCCGTCGGCGCGCGCGCGCAGGCCGGGCACGACGTCGGACCGGTTCCGGAAGAACCCGTCGCCGACGAGCACCGCGTCGGCGTTCGCCGGGAGCCATGCGGCGAGGTCGTCGCCGCGCACCGACGCGGGGAGCCCGACGGGCTCGACCACGTCGTCGTACAGCCAGTCCGGCGGCGCGGTGCGCGACGGGCGGACGACGACGCGGGTCCCGGCCGGCAGCGCGCGCAGCGCCGCGGCGGCCTCGAGCGACGCGGGGTCGAGGGTGGGCCGCGGCGCCGACGGCGTCGCGCCGCCCGCCCCGAACAGGACCGCGCCGAGGACGATCGCCGCCAGCGCCGGCGCCGCGACGGCGACGAGGTCGGCCGCGCGCCGCGCGGCCCGCGCCGCCGGGCCGGCGGACCCGCGGAGGACGTCGCCGACGACGATCGCCGCCGCGGTCGCGAGGACCGGGAAGATCGGGAACAGCAGCCGCCGGCTCGCGACCACCGGCGCGTACCACGCCATGGCGAGCCCCCAGACGACGGCGGAGACCGTCGCGAGCCGGACGAACGCGCGCCGGGCCTCGGGTCGCCCGCCGTCGACCGCCCCCCCGCCGCGACGGCGGCGGAGGTACGCGCCGACGGCGACGACGGCCAGGGCCCCCGCGACCCACTCGAGGCCGCGCTGGGTCGCGAGCCCTCGCCCGAGGCGCGCGACGGCGCCCGCGACGCCGTGGGCGTCGAGGTAGGAGGCGGGCGTCGCGGTGCTGCGGGCGTCGAGCTCGACGTCCCAGGCGTCCTCCCACATCACGTGGGCGCTGTTCACGTTGAAGACCGGGGACCGGCCGTGGGCGACGTTCCACGCGAGCAGCGGCGACGCCACGAGCACGAACCCGACGAACACCGCGGCCGCCCGGCGGGCCCGGCCGGGGCCGCCGGTCGCGACGACGACCGCGAGCGTCGCGCCGAGGGAGAGGAGGGCGGACCCCTTCGTGAGCCACGCGAGGCCGAGCCACCCGCCGGCGGCGGCGAGGGCCCGGAGGGGGCGGGAGGCCGCGGCGGCGGTGGCGGCGCGGGCGGCGGCGATCGCGAGGAGGCCGGCGAGGAGGGGTTCCGGGCAGACGCGGCGCGCCTGGAGGCGGAACTCGAGGACGACGGCGAGCGCGGCGACGAGGCCGGTCGCCGCGCCGGCGACGGAGGCGGCGGCGCCGCCGACGGCGAGCCAGGCGAGGGCCGCGACGACCGACGCCACGAGGCAGGCGTCGTCGAAGAACCCGGGGGAGCGGCGCGCGACGGGGGCGAGGAGCGCGGGGAAGAGGGGGTGGCGGTTCCCGTCGGAGAGCGCTTCGCCGTCCCGGATCCGGAGCGCGAGGGAGAGGTCGTGGACCTGGTCGCGGGCGGTGGGCGAGAGGGTGGCGGTCCCGGCGTGGACGAGCGCGCCGAAGGCCATCGCCAGGACCACGAGCAGGCCCCCGAGCGCCCGCGCGCGGCCGGGGTCGCGGAGCGGGGCGGGGCAGGTCCCGGGAGGCACGCGGGCAGGATACGCCCCCGGCTCCCGGCGACCGATCCAACGCGTGTACGGACTTCGTTCGGTTCTCCGGGGGTGCGCGCGATGCGGACACGGACGGCGGTGCTGGCGACGGCGGCCCTCGTGGGGCTCCTGTCGCGCGGGGCTCCGCGGGCGGCGCAGGGCGAGGAGCGGCGCCCGCTCGACTTCGAGGCGGTGATCGAGAACGCGAAGGCGCGCGTGTTCCCCGCCCTCGTGTTCGTCCGGCCCATGCAGGAGGACCTCTCCGCGGGCGAGCGGCGCCGCATCGAGGTGTTCGGCAGCGGCGTGATCGTGAGCGCCGAGGGGTACGTCGTCACGAACCACCACGTCGCGGAGAAGGCGACCGAGATCCGCTGCGTGCTCAACGACCGCCGGCAGGTCGAGGCGTCCGTCGTCGGGCTCGACGAGCCGACGGACCTCGCGCTCCTGAAGCTCGTGCTCGCGCCGGGCGAGAAGGTCCCGTACGCGGAGCTCGGCGCCTCGGCGGAGCTCGCGGAGGGGCAGTTCGTGATGGCGCTCGGCGCGCCGTACGGCTTCGAGCGGTCGATCTCGCTGGGCATCGTGTCGAACGCGCGCCGCCACCTCGGCGACGGCGACGCCCACGCCTACAACAACTGGATCCAGACCGACGCGGCGATCAACCCGGGCAACTCCGGCGGCCCGCTCGTGGACACGCGCGGCGTCGTCGTCGGGATCAACACGCTCGGCGTGCAGATGGCGAGCAGCCTCGGCTTCTCGATCCCCGCGGACATCGTCCGCCGCGTCGTGGACCGGCTGCGCACCGACGGGCGCGTGCTGCGCTCGTGGACGGGCCTCACGTTGCGCCCGCTGGTCGACTACGCCATGAGCACCGTGTTCGACGGCGACAAGGGCGTGATCGTCGACGACGTCGCGCCCGGCAGCCCCGGCGAGCGCGCCGGCCTCGAGAAGGGCGACCGGCTCCTGCGCGTCGGGCAGCGCGAGACGAACGGGCGCTACCGCGAGGACATCCCGGAGATCCACTGGACCCTCGCGGACCTGCCGGACGGGCGGCCCGCGCCGTTCGAGATCCAGCGCGCGGGCGCGAAGCGGATCCTGCTCGTCGTGCCCGAGCTGTGCGACGGCTGCGACGTGCAGGGCTTCGAGGCGCCGCGCTGGGGCGCGACGTTCCAGTCGATCACCCGCGACCGCGTCCCGGACCTGGCGTTCCACCGGAAGTCCGGCGTGTACGTGCTCGGCGTGAAGTACCCGGGCCGCGCGGCCGAGGCCGGCCTGCGCGAGCTCGACATCCTCCTCTCCGTCGACCGGATGCCCGTCGCCGACCTCTCGACGCTCGCCGGCGCGTACGAACGCACGTCGGGCGCCGCGACCGGCAAGCGGACCGTGCTCCTCGAGATCCTGCGCGACGGCCGGCGGACGTTCCTCGCCGTCGAGGTCCCCGCCGCCGACAAGGAGGGCCGCTGACCGTGCGCCGCGCCCGCCTCGCCGTCTGCCTCGCCCTCGCCGCGCCGCTCGGCGCGCCCGTCGCGGCGCCCCGGGCCGCGCACGCCGACGCGCCGCCCGCGGGGCCCGTCGCGGCGCTCGACGCCGCCGCGCGCCACGGCGTGATGGTCGCGTTCCGCTTCCAGAAGGACCTCGCGGCCGAGGCCACCGGCGCCACGGCGCCCGACCCGGACGCCGCCACCGAGGTGTTCCGTCGCTGGCGGATGTCGCTGCGCGTGCCGGGGTTCGTCCTGCGCGACCGGCGCACGGTGCTCGTCTCCGACGTGTTCGTGGCGCCCGGCGCGATCCGCGCGATCGAGGTCGAGGCCGGCGACGGCACGAAGGTCGCGGCGACGCTGGCCGCGTTCCTCCCCCACCACGGGGCGATCGTGCTGACGGCGGAGTCGGACCTGCCCGCGACCCCGGTCCCCGCGCCCGCGGCGCCCGCGGGCCCGGACGCCCCGGCCCCCGCGGCCGACGGGCCGTTGTTCCTCGCGTCGCTCGCCGAGTCCGCCCGCGGCGTCGAGGCGACCGCCGAGCCGCTGCGCGACGCGGACGTGCTGCACCGCCCCTTCGGCGGCGGGGCCCCGTCGATCGGTCGGCCGCGCCGCCCCGCGGCCGGCCTGGGCGGGACGTCGGCCTCGCGGACGGCGGAGCTCGTCGTCACCGCGGCGGGGACCGTCGTCGGCGTCCGGTTCGACGGGCCGGGCCTCGCGTCGGGCGACGCGTGGCGGCTGCGGTCGGTCCTCGACGACCTCGAGGCGGCCGTCCCGTTCGCCGCGCTCGCGGACCGGACGGTCGCGAAGCCGGCGGAGGCGTTCGTCCACGCGGTGCGGCTCGCGTTCCGCGCGCCGGGCCACGACGACGAGGTGGGCTCGTTCCTCGGCGCGCCCGCGGTGCCCGAGCCCGACCCCGACGCGCGCTACTGGGGCCTCGCGGTGGCGCCCGACGTCCTCGTCGTGCCCGCCGCGCTGCCGCCGTCGTGGGTCACGCGGCTCGCGCGCGTGACGGTCGAGGAGCCGAGCGGCATCGTCCACGAGGCGCGGTACGAGGGCCGCGTGCCGAACCTCGGCGCGTTCGCCGTGCGCCTCGTCGAGGCCCGGCTCGACGCGCTGCCGGCCGACCGGCCCGCGCCGCCGCCGGCCCACCACGCGGTGCTGGTGCACCGCACCGCGTGGCGCGCGGGCGCCCGCCGCGACGGGCTCGCCTACGACCGCTCCCTCGGCACGACGCGCGGCTACGGCGACCGCCGCTACCTCGCCACGGAGGGCGGCATCGAGGCGGGCACGGTGCTGCTCGACCTCGCGGGGAAGGTCCTCGGCTTCTCCGCCGACCTCCAGCCCGACGACGCCGAGCGCATGGTCTCGCGCGGCGGCGCCGACGACGGCCAGCGCGGCGTGGTGGCGGCGCTCTTCGCCGACCTCGGCGCCCCCGCGACCCTCGCGGACGGGCTCGACCGGCGCGTGATGCCGGCGGCGTCGCGGGCCGCGCGGCGGCTGCCGTGGCTCGGCGTCGAGGTCGAGCCGCTCCGCGGCGCGGCCGTCGCGGACGCGCTCGACATCGCGGGCCCGACCCGCGACGGCACGCGAGGCCTGGTCGTCAACCACGTCTACGCGGGCTCCCCCGCCGAGCGCGCGGGCCTCCGCGTCGACGACGTCCTCCTGTCGGCGCGCCGCACGAGCGGGCCCGGCTCGGACGCCCCGCCGGTGGACCTGCGCGGCGGGCCCGGCGGCGCGGACTGGCCGGACGCGAGCGACGCCATGCGGCCGTGGACGCCGCGGATGAACCCGCTGATCCGGCTCCTCGAGGCCTGGGGCGACGGCACGACCTACGTGATCGAGGTGCTGCGGGACGACGCGATCGTCGAGGTCTCGACCGCGGTCGAGACCGGGCCGGCGGACGCGACGACGGCCGAGGAGGCGTACGACCACGAGTCGGGCCTCGCGGTCAAGGAGCTGACCTACGAGGTCCGCGCCGGGCTGCGGCTCGCGAAGGACACGTTGGGCGTCCTGGTCTCGGCGGTGGACGACGGGTCGGCCGCGCAGCAGGCGCGGATCCTCGTCAACGAGGTGCTGCTCGAGATCGACGGGCGGCCCGTGGACGGCCCGAAGGGCTTCGCCCGGGCGATCGTCGAGGCGCGGATGTCCGGGCGGCGCGAGGTGCGGATGGTCGTGCTCCGACTCGACCGGACGCGGTTCGTGGACGTGCGGATCGCCAACGGGCCCACGCCCCCCACGCCGACGGGTCGCTGACCCCCCCGGCCCCCGGGATTCCAGGGAACCCGGCGTGCGCCGGGCGCATCTCTCCTCCGTCGACCCGGGCGGTCCGCAGCCCCCCCGGGTATCCTCCACCCCCTTGTCGCCGACGCGTCCGCGCCGGCTGGGAGCCTCCTGCATGACGCGTCTCTCCGTGTCCGCCGCGACGATCGCCGCCCTCGGGCTCGCCGCCTCGATCCCCTTCGCCGCGCCCGCGGCGTTCGCCGGCGGCGGCAAGCCCGCCCCGGCCGCCAAGCCCGCCGCGAAGCCCGCCACCGAGAAGTACGCGTCGCTCGCCGACCTCGAGGCCGCGGCCGACGCCGCCGAGGCCGCCGCGCAGAAGGACCTGCGTCACGCGCGGTACGAGAAGGTCGTCGCCTACCTCGCGGCCAGCCCGGACGCGAAGGACCGCGAGCAGGCCCTCGGCACCGCGATCGACCTCGCCGAGGAGGTCGAGGAGTGGGCGAAGGCCGTCGAGCACGCCGACGCCTACCTGAAGGCCTACGAGAAGGGCGAGCGCCGCGTCGAGGTCCTCCTCGCGAAGGCCGGGGCCCTCACGCACGTCGGCACGAAGGAGACGACGAAGGCGGCCTACGACGCGGCCTTCGCCGCCGTGGACACCGAGAAGACGAACCCGAACCTCGTCCTCGGCGCCTACTCGGCCTACGCCGACTACCTCGCGGACCAGAACGACCTCGCCGGCGCGAAGGACGTCTACCAGGCCTGCAAGGACAAGTACGCGGGCCACGAGGCCGCGAGCCAGGTCGCCGGGCTCGTCGAGAGCTGGGCGAAGAACCTCGAGCTCGTCGGCCTCGACGCGATCGCGTTCCCGGCCAACGCGAAGGACCTCGACGGCAAGCCCGTGACCCTCGCCGACTACAAGGGCAAGGTCCTGCTGATCGACTTCTGGGCCACGTGGTGCGGCCCGTGCCGCGCCGAGATGCCGAACGTCATCAAGGCGTACGGGAAGTACCACGCCAAGGGCTTCGAGGTCCTCGGGATCTCGCTCGACCGCCCGAACGACGTCGAGAAGCTGAAGTCGTACATCAAGGAGAAGGGCATGCCCTGGCGGCAGGTCCACTACAGCGAGGGCCAGAACGACGTCGCGACGGCCTACGGCGTCGAGGGCATCCCGCACACCGTGCTCGTCGGCGGCGACGGCAAGGTCATCCGCATCGGCCTGCGCGGCGCGGCCCTCGAGAAGGCGCTCGAGCGCCTCTTCAAGTAGCCCCCTCCCCACCGCGGCCTCCCGGCCGTCCCACGGGCCCCGCGACCTCGGTCGCGGGGCCCGTGTCGTTCCCGGGCGCCTCCCCCGTCGCGCGCGGGCGGCCCGAGGCGCCGGGGATCGCTTCACAGCCCGCCCCGCCTGCGTACCATCCCCGCATGCGCGCCGCCCGCACCCTCGGCCTCGCCGTCTCCCTGCTCCTCGTCGCCGCCGTCCGCGCCGCCGCCGAGGACGACTCGTCGATCCCCAACCCGGTCCCCGCGCCCGCCGCGGCCCCGCCCTCGAGCGCGCCGGCCGCGGGCGCGCCGGCCGCGGGCGCGCCGGCCGCGGGCGCGCCGGCCGCGGGCGCGCCGGCCGCGGGCGCGCCGGCCGCGGGCGCCCCGGCCGTGCCGACGACGCTGCAGGAGATCCAGGAGGCGTTCGACGACCAGGAGAAGGCCGCGTCGCGGGCCGTGAAGCGGCGCCGCTACGAAGCCGTCGTCGCCTACCTCGACGCGCGGCCCGCCGCGCGCGACGTCGCCGAGGCCCGCGCCGAGCTCTTCCGCCTCGCGTCCGCCATGGAGGCGTGGGACGTCGCGATCTTCCGCGCCGACGACTACCTCGCCCGCTTCCCGCTCGGCAGCGACGAGGTCGGCGCGCGGTTCGCCAAGGCCGAGGCGCTCGGCCGGCTCGGCCGGTCCGGCGAGGCCCGCGCGGCGTACGAGCTGCTGACCCGCGCGGTCAACCCCGCGAAACACGGCGCCAACACGGTGCTCGGGGCCTGGAACGCGTACGCGACGTACCTCACCGAGCAGAACGACCTCGAGGGCGCCCGCGCCGCGTGGCGCGGCTTCAAGGCCGCGACGGCCGCGACCCCGCAGGCGAAGGCGTTCGCCGGCATGGCCGACGAGGAGACCGGCAACCTCGACCTCGTCCGACGCGAGGCCCGGCCCTTCCCGGCGGGCACCGTGGACCTCGCGGGCCGGCCCGTCACCCTCGCGGACTACCGCGGCCGCGTCCTGCTCATCGAGTTCTGGGCGACGTGGTGCGGGCCCTGCACCGCCGAGCTCCCGACCATGCAGTCGGCCTACGAGCGCTACCACGACCGCGGCTTCGACATCGTCGGCGTGACGATCGACGCCGGCGGCGAGGTCGCCCGCGTGCGCCAGTACGTCCAGGACAAGCAGGTCCCGTGGCGGGTCACCCACTCGACCGCGCTCCGCAACCCGGTCGCCGAGCTCTGGGGCGTCCGCGGCGTGCCGCAGACGATCCTCGTGGACCGCGACGGCCGCGTCGTGCGGATCGGGCTGCGCGGCATGCCGCTGGTCCGCGAGATCGGCCGCCTCGTCAACGGCCGCTGACGGGCGCGGCCTCCGGGCCTCCGGACGCCCGGTCGGGGGCGCCGTCGGGCCGCGGGACCGCGAGGCCCGCGCGCCGTCCGCCGGCGCCGCCCGCCGTCCGCGCCGCCGTCAGGTCGCGTCCACGCGCTTGCGGGTGCTGCGCCGCTGGCGCCGCGTCGAGGGCGTCGAGGGCTCCGCGGCGACGACGGGCGCCGGCTCGGACGACTCCGCCTCGCCGTACCGCGCCGCCGACTTGGCGGCCAGCTCGAGCAGCATCGCCTGCGCCGACGACGTGGGCTCGCCCGGCTGGGCGACCATCCGCTCGTGGGTGCCGTCGGGCAGGATGCGCCGGGCCTTCACGCGGTCCGACAGGTAGGCGGCGAGGATCTCGCCGCGCAGGCGGTCGCGCAGCGCCGGCTCCTCCACGGGGAACAGGACCTCGACGCGGTGGCGCAGGTTGCGCGGCATCCAGTCGGCGCTGCCGACGTAGACCTCCGGCGTGCCGCCGTTCTCGAAGGCGTAGATCCGGCTGTGCTCGAGGAACCGCCCGACCACGCTCACGACGCGGATGCGCTCGGACACGCCGGGCAGGCCCGGCCGGAGCACGCAGATGCCGCGCACGACGAGGTCGATCGCGACGCCCGCGCACGACGCCTCGTACAGCGCCTCGATGACCGCCTCGTCGGCGAGCGCGTTCATCTTGGCGACGATCCGCGCCGGCCGTCCCGCGCGCGCGTGCTCGGCCTCGCGGCGGATCAGGGCGACGAGCCGCGGCAGCATGTCGAAGGGCGCCACGAGCATGCGCTCCATCCGCGCGGGCCGCGACAGCGACGTGAGGAGGTCGAACACGCGGGCGACGTCCGACGTCAGCGACTCGCGGGCCGTGAGCAGCCCGAGGTCGGTGTAGACGCGCGCGGTGGACGGGTTGTAGTTGCCGGTGCCGAGGTGCGCGTACCGGCGGATCCGGTCGCCCTCGCGCCGCAGCACGAGCGTCGCCTTCGCGTGGGTCTTGAGCCCCACGAGCCCGTACACGACGTGCACGCCGCTGGCCTCGAGCCGCCGCGCCCACGCGATGTTCGCCGCCTCGTCGAACCGGGCCTTCAGCTCGACGACGACGACGACCTGCTTGCCCTCCTCCGCGGCGCGCATGAGCGCGCGGACGAGCGGCGAGTCGCTGCTCGTGCGGTAGAGCGTCTGCTTGATCGCCAGCACCTGCGGGTCCTGCGCGGCCGCCTCGACGAAGTCCACGACGTGCGAGAACGACTCGAAGGGGTGGTGCAGCAGCACGTCGCCCTGCCGCAGGCGCGCGAACAGCGGCTCGGGCTCGGTCGGCAGGTCGATGCGGGCCGGGTGGAGCGGCGGGTCCTTGAGGCCCGGGATCGCGACGTCCTGGTAGACCTGCATGAGCCGCGAGAGGTTCACGGGGCCGTCCACGACGTAGAGCTGCTGGGGGTCGAGGTCGAACGCGTCGAGGAGCGCCTGCCGCAGGTCCTCCGTCGCGCGCGACGACACCTCGACGCGCACGATGTCGCCCCGGCGGCGGCGGTGGCGGAGCTGGTCCTCGATGGCCTGCAGGAGGTCGTGCGCGCCCTCCTCGTCCACCTCGAGGTTGGCGTTGCGCGTCACGCGGAACGGCGCCACGGTCACGATGCGGCGGCCGTAGTAGAGCCGCCCGGCGAACTCCGCCGCGAGGTCCGACAGCGAGACGTAGTCGTGTTTGCCGCCGGGCAGCCGCACGAGGCGCGGCAGCACGCGGGGGACCGGCACGATCCCGAGCCGGCGCACCTTCTCGGCCCCCTCGTCCTCGAGGAGCACGGCGAGGCAGAGCGCCTGCGAGAGCAGGTGCGGCAGCGGGTGGGCCGGGTCCAGCGTGAACGGCGTCAGCACCGGGCCGACCTCGCGGTCGAAGAAGTGCTCGCAGAACGCGCGCTGCACCTCGTCGGCCTGCGCCATCGACACGATGCGGATCCCGGCGGCGGCCAGGGCCGGCTTGATCTGTTCGTTCCAGCCCTTGTAGAGGTCGGCCGTCAGGAGGTGCGCGAGGTCGTGGACGCCGCGCCACTGCTCCTTCGCCGACAGGTGGTCCGGCGTCGGCGGCGAGACGTTGGCGTCCATCTGCTGCTGCAGGCGCGCCACGCGGACCTCGAAGAACTCCGTGAGGTTGCTGTCGACGATGGACAGGAACTTCAGCCGCTCGAGGACCGGCTGCGTCGGGTCGAGCGCCTCCTCGAGGACGCGCCGGTTGAACCCCAGCCACGAGAACTCGCGGTTGAAGTAGAGGCTCGGGTCCTTGAGGTCGGGCATGGCGCGCGGTCCGCTCCGGTGCCCCCATCGAACCAAGGCCGCGCGGCCCGAAGATAAAGACGCCCCCCCGGTCCGCCCGGGCCTCGCGTGCCGACGCATCCTTTTGCCTTACAAGGACTTGCATCCCCCGGCGGACGCACGGTGCGCCCCCGGGCGTCCCGCCCCGGCCGGGGGTCTACGATCCCCCGCCCATGGCGGCCGCCGCGCCCTTTCCCTTCGCCGCCGAGGCCGCCGCGCTCGCGAGCAGCGTGCTCTGGGCCGGCGCCGGGATCGTGTTCCGCCGGATGCGCGGCGTCGTGCCGCCGGCGGCGCTCAACTTCACGAAGAACGGCGTCGCGACGCTCTGCTTCGTCGTGACCGGGCTCGTGTTCACGGGACGGGCCTACCCGTCGCACGTCCCGCTCGCCGCGCAGGGCTGGCTGGCGCTCTCGGGGCTCGTGGGCCTCGCGGTCTGCGACACGTTCCTGCTGCGGGCCATGATGGAGATCGGGCCGCGGCGGGCCACGCTGCTGATGCTGACGGCGCCGGTGCTCGTGTTCGTCGGCGCGCTGTTCCCGCCGTTCTCGCAGACCGGCGCGCTCCACGAGCCGCGGACCCTCGTGGGCGCGGCGCTCGCGCTGGGCGGCGTCGCGCTGACGGCGTTCGAGGCGCCCGACCTCGCGGTCGACCCCGCGCGCGCGCGCCGCGGGGTGATCGACGGGCTCGTGGCCGGCGTGCTGCAGGCCGCCGGCGTGCTGCTCGCCCGCCTCGGGCTCGAGGGCGGCGCCGCGCCGCAGGACGCGGCGATGCTCCGGCTCGTGGCGGGCACCGCGGGGCTCGTGCTCGGCGCGGTCGCGTTCGGCCGGGTCACGACGTGGGCCCGCGCGCTCGCGACGCCCGGCACGCTCCGCACCGTCGCCGCGGCGGCCTTCTTCGGCACGTTCCTGGGGATCCTCCTCAACCAGTGCGGCCTCGCGTGGTCGGCGCACACCGGCGTGGTCTCGACGCTCAACGCGCTCGCGCCCGTCTGGCTGATCCCGATGTCGCGCGTGTTCCTCGGCGAGCACCACGGCCGCCTCGCGTGGCTCTCGACGGTCGTCGCGCTCGCGGGCGTGGCGCTGCTCTCCGCGTGACCCCGGGGCCCGCGGGGCCCCGCCGCGGCGGCGCGCGTCAGCCGTCCATGCGCCGGCGCAGCTCGACCAGGCGGCCGGAGAGCTCCGCCCGCCAGCCCGGCGCCTTGCGGCCGATCTTCTCGAGCGCGCGCGCCGCGACGTCGTCGAGCGAGACGCCGTAGCGCGTCGCGACCTCGGCGAGGGCGACGAGCGTGTCGCCGACCTCGCCCGCGATCGCCTCGCGGACGTCCTTGCCGTAGCCCTCGGCGTCGAGGACGCAGCGCGCGACCTCGCCCGCCTCCTCGGTGAGCGCGAGCGCCGCGAGCGCGCGCGGGTGCTCGATCCCCTCGAGGAGGCGCGTGAGCTCGGTCTGGAAGTGGCGCAGGTCCATGGGCGCTCCGGAGGTCAACGGACGGGCGACGGCGACGGCACCGACGGCGTGGGCGGGACCGCCGGCGGCGGGGCGGACGGCGGCGGGGCGGACGGCGCGGGCGCGTCGCCCGCCGGGGCCGGCGCGGCCGGCGTGAGCGGCATCAGGTGCTTCGCGAAGAACGCCAGCGCCGCGCGCGAGACCTCGGGCCGCACGACGTCGTGGCCCGCGTCCGGCACGACGACGAGCGTCGCGGGGACGCCCGCGGCGTCGAGGGCCTCCTTCAGGAGGCGGCTCTGGTCGAGCGGCACCACGGCGTCGCGGTCGCCGTGCACGAGCAGGAACGGCGGGTCGTCCTTCGTCACGTACGCGATCGGGTTCGCGCGGCGCGCGAGGTCCTGCTTCTCGTGGATGCGGCCGCCGAGCAGCCGGTCGAACAGCCCGCCGTCGGTGTCGGGGCCCACGGGCGCGCCGCGGCCGTGGAACTGCAGGAAGTCCGTCGGGCCGCACACGTCGAGCACCGCCTGCACGCGGCTCGAGACGCCGGGCGACCCGCCGTCGCCCTCGAGGTCCGCCGCGTCGCCCGCGGTGCCCAGCAGCGCGACGAGGTGCCCGCCCGCGGACGCGCCCGCCGCGCCGAACCGCGCGGGGTCGAGCCGGTACGTCGCCGCGTTCGCGCGCAGCCAGCGGACCGCGGCCTTCACGTCCTCGATCTGCGCCGGGAACACCGCCTCGGTCGCGAGGCGGTACCCCACGCTCGCCGTCGCGAACCCGAACGGCAGCATCGCCGCCGTCGGGCACGGGCGCTTGTCGCCCGCGATCCAGCCCCCGCCGTGCACCCACACGACGAGCGGCACCGGCCGCTTGCGCTCGCCCGACGGCAGGTAGAGGTCGAGCACGAGGTCGCGGCCGCTCGCCCGCCCGTACACGAGGTCCGAGAGCCGCCGGCCGCCCGGCACGGGCGTCGAGCCGTCGGCCGCCGGGGCCACCGGCGCCGCCGGGGTCACGGGCGCCGCCGGAGCCACGGGCGCCGCCGGGGCGACCGGCGCGGCCGGGGCGACCGGCGCCGCCGGCGCGCCGGCCCCGCTCCCCTCCTCCGCCGACGCGAGGCCCGCTCCGCCGCCGCAGAGCGCCGCCAGCACCAGGACCCGGATCGACGACCACCGCCGCATACCTCGCCTCCGTCGCGGGAAGGGCCCCACGCTATCCGATCGCGCGGCGCCCGCGTCGTGCGAGCGCGCCGAACGCGACGACCCGCGCGCCGCGCGCCTCGAGCGCCGCGCGCAGCCCGCGGAGCCGCGCCGCGTCGGCGGCGCGGTCGGGCCCGCGGTCGGCCGCCGGGACGTCGTCCGGCCCGTCCGCCGGGTGCGCGACCACCTCGAACGTGCCGCGCGGCAGCGGGCGCGCGCCGGCGGCCCACGCCGCGGCGACCTCCGCGTCCACGATGCCGTCGGGGGCCACGCGCCCGTACGCGCGCGCGAGGCCGCGCGTCGCGAGGCCCGCCGCCGCGAGGATCGCCCCCTTGCAGCGCCCCGCGACGCCCGGCCCGCACCGCACGGGCCCCACCGGCACGGGCCGTCGCACGCCGGGCACCCCGAGGCGGGCCGCCTCCGCCACCACCGCGCGGTACGTGCCCGGCCACAGGAACGCGTGGCGGTGCGCGTCCACGTGGGTCGGGGCGAGCCCGCGGGCCCGCGCGGCCGCGACGGCGTCGCGCACGGCCCGGCGCACGGCCGCCGCGGGGACGAGGCCGAGGGCGCTGCGGACGAGGAACCGCGCGAGGCTCCCGCCCGCGAGCGCGGCGAGGTCGAGGTGCACGCCGACGTCGGGCGGCGGGACGAGGCGCGCGGCCTCCGCGGCCGCCGAGGCGGCGGTCCGCCCGTCGGCGAGGTACGACACGGACGTCAACGTCCCCGCGGCGGCCGCGGCGAGGAGCCCGCGGTCCACGGACGCGCAGAGGCCGAGGTCGTCGCCCGAGAGCACGACCCGCGTCGGCCGCCGGGCCTCGCGGTCCCGACCCGCCGCCCGCGCCACCGCGCGGCCGTAGGCGCCGAGCCCGCGGTCGCGCAGGAACACCGCGACGGTGTCGAGGCCCGAGTCGAGGAAGCCCCGCGCGCCGATGCGCACGCCGGGCCGCCGGAAGTCCACCGTCACGGGCGCCGCGACGATGCGCGCGCCCGCGCGGTGCGCGAGCACGAGGAGCTCGACGTCCCACGCCCACCGCTGCGTGCGCAGCGCGGGCACGAGCGCGCGGGCCACGTCGCGGCGCAGCGCCTTGAGGCCCGTCTGCGTGTCGCGGATGGGCAGGCGGAAGAGCACCGACGTCACGAGGAGGTACGCGCGCGACAGCCAGGCCCGGTGCCAGGGCCGTCGCTCGCGCGCGCCCGGGGCGTACTTGCTGCCGACGGCGACCGCGGCGCCCGACGCCTCGAGGCGCGCGAGCAGCGGGCCGATCTCGTCGGGCGAGATCTCGAGGTCGGCGTCGAGGAAGACGAGGACGTCGCCGCGGGCCTCGGCGCAGCCCGTGGCGAGCGCCGCGCCCTTGCCGCGGTTCGTCGCGTGCGCGACGACGCGGACGCGCGCGTCGGCCGCGGCCGCGGCGCGCGCCTCGGCGCCCGTGTCGTCGGCGCTCCCGTCGTCGACGAGGAGCACCTCGAAGGGGCGGCCGAGCCGCTCGACGGACGCGACGATCCGCGCGAGGTGCGCGCGCACGTGCGGTCCCTCGTCGAGCGCGGGGACGATCACGGAGAGGGCGGGGGCGGGCCCCGCGGCGGTCATGCGGGCCTCTCGTACACCACGAGCACCCTCGGGGGCCGGTCCGGCGCCACCTGGAACGGGACGTCGGCGCGCCGGACGAGGCCGAGCGAGCGCGCGGTCGCGTCGCCCGCGGCCACCTCCGCCGCCGCGACGTCGGCGGACTTCCAGTGGACGAGCCGGCCGCCGGGCGCGAGCAGCGGCGCCGCCTCCTTCGTCGTGGGCGCGAGGTCGCCGACGGCGCGCACGGTCACGAGGTCGAACGCGCGGGCGCGCGACGGCTGGTGCGGCACGAGCTCGCGGCCGTCGCACGCCACGATCTCGACGTTCTCGAGGCCCGCGCGCGCGAGGCACCGGCCGACCGCGTGCACCTTCTTCGCGCGCCGGTCGACGAACGTCGTGCGGCACGCCGGCCACCGCGCGGCGACGGCCGCGCCCGGGAACCCGTTGCCGGTGCCGAGGTCGAGCGCGCGGCGCGGCGGCCGGCTCGCCGTCCACGCGGCGGCCACCGGCAGCGCGTCGAGCACGAGGATCTCGAGCGCCGCGTCGAGCGTCTTGGCGGCCGTGAGGTTGACGTCCTCGTTCGTCTCGAGGACGGCCTCGACCATCGCGAGCAGGCGGCCGGCGGCCTCCGGCGGGTACCCGAGGCGGGTGGCGGCTTCGGCGAGCCGGGCGGCGGGGTCGGGCGGCGTCACGCCCCCAAGATGGCCCCCCGGGGGGCCGAAGTCACGGCCGGGCCGACGCGGCCCGCGCGCCGTGGTTTCATGGCGGGATGCTCGACGCCCTCGCCACCCTCGAGACCCCCACCGTGCTCGGTGTGGGCCTCCTCGCCGCCGTGTTGCTCGAGGTCGCGACCGTCGCGCTCCGGTTCGGCCTCGGCTGGACCTCGCCGGAGAAGACCGGGACGCTCGCGCGCTTCACGCGCGGCTGGCGGATCCACCACCTCTATCCCGGCCTCGCGCTGATCGTCGTCGCCGCGATGGTCCCGATGCCCGCGGCGCTCGCGAACCTCTCGTGGATGCTGGGCATCATGCTCGCGCTCTCGGACGCGCTGCACCACTTCGTCGTCCTCTGGCCGCTCACCGGCGACCACGAGTTCGACCTGCGCTACCCCGGCTTCGCGGACGACGCCGTCGAGGACCGGTAGTCGAGGACCGGTAGGCGGCCGCGTCCGCGCCGAGGGCCGTCCACGGGCGCGACACGCCGGCCCTCGCGTCGAGCGCCGTCCCGGCGGGCTCGGGCCCCGAGGGCGTCGCGCCGCGGAGGCGCGCGGGGTCGCTCGTACGCACGCGCGCAGCGGCGCCGCGTACGGCGACGCGCGTCAGGGCGCGCTCGCCGCGACGACGTCCGCCATCGGGAACAGGCGCCCGGGGCACGCCGTCGGGTTCAGCTTCTTGTGCGCGACGACGCGCTCCGCGGGGATCGCGAAGCGGCGCCGCAGGTGCCGCAGCAGCCGCACGAGGGCCTCGCGTTGCGCGGGCGTCGGCGCCGTCTCCTCGTAGTTGCCGACCAGGCAGATGCCGATGGACACGTCGTCCCAGCCCTTCGCGTGGACGCCGTCGCGTTGTTCGCGCCAGCGGAACGTGACCTCGATCTCGCCGTCGCCCGTATCGGTGCCGTTCCCGATCACGAACGCGTAGCCCACGCCGCCCCAGCCCTTCTCGCGGTGCTGCCGGTCGAAGAGGGCCGCGCTCCCGCGGCGCGTCGCCGAGTGGTGCAGGACGATCGCGGTCCACGGCCGCGCGGTCGCGACGCCGACGCCCGCGGGCAGCGCCGCCAGGTCGGGGTCCGAGGCCGCGCTCCACGGCACGCGAGGCCCGGCCGGCATCGGGGGCAGCGTCGCGCGCGGGGCGGCCGGCGCGGGGTCGGGGTCCGGCGGCTCGAGATCGTCGGGCACCAGCGTGACCGGCGGCGGAGGCGGCGGCGCGCCGGCCGTGCCGCCGTCCGGTTGCGGCGCGGGCACGACCGGCCCGAGATCGGCCGGCGGCGGCGCGACCGGCGCCGCGGGCGGGGGCGTGCCGTACGAGGGCGCGGCCTGCGGCGCGGGCGCACCGCCTCCCCCGCCGCCGGAGGCCCACGGCCACCGCACGCTCCGCACCGCGTTGCAGCCGGTGAGCGTGAGGGCCGCGACACAGGCGAGGAGGGTCCACCGGCGCATCCGAGCAAGATACCCACGGGACGCCGCGTCGCGACGCACTCCGTGGCGGGCGACGACGGGACCCGGCCGGGCCCGGAACGACGCGGGGCCCGCGGCGAACCGCGGGCCCCACGGGAGGCGACTCGGGGAGGCGATCGTTCGGGAGGCGCGCGGTCAGGCCGCGGGGGCCTTCGACTGGCCGGCGGCGGCCGCGGCCGCGGCCCGCTGCCGGCGGAGCTCGACGCCGCGGAGCGCGGCGGCGCGGGCGATCTCGCGCAGCTCGCCCTCGCGGACCTCGCGCTGGCCGCGGAGGACCGCCGCCTGGCGCCACACCTCGCCCTCGCTCGTGAAGCCGAGGGAGGCCGGGACCGCCACCGCCGGCGGCGGGAGCTGGTGACCGGCGGCCGCGGCCGAGGCCCGCAGGAACGCCGAGATCTCGTTCACCATCTCCGGGTTGCCGGTCCAGAGGCCGACGAAGCCGCCGCCCTCGATGGGACGCGACACGAGGGCCACGCGGAAGCCGGGGGTGTCCGCGACCAGGACGCGCCAGCGGCGGTAGCCGGCGGGCTTCCGGGCGAAGCGGAACTTGCCGAACCCGACGGGGTGGACGTCCTCGTCGAGGAACGCGACGCCCGTCGACGACGAGCCCAGGTCGCGGAAGCGGATGCGCCGCGACGTCAGCTCGTGCAGCGTCGGGAGCGACACGAAGAAGGTGCCGCCACCGCGCTCGTCGGCGACGGTCTCCTCGAGGTCGAGCTCGGCGCTGCGCAGCTCGTTCGGGTCGATGATGACGAGCGTCCCCTCGAGCGACGGGAGCCCGGCGAGGGCCTCCTCGACCGTCGCCGGCGAGCGCAGCTCGTGCGGGCGATCGATCCCGAGGGACTTCAGCGTCTCTTCCACGGCCCGGAACGCCGCCTCGAACCGGGGCAGCGTCGGCGCCACCGGGGGGCGGGGGAGGGCGAGCATCGCGGAAGTGGCGGAGCGCGTCATCGAGACCTGCCTTTCGTAAGACCCACTGCAGCCGGGATCGGACCCAGCGCCGACCCGGGGGCCGACCGGGGGTCGGCTGCGACCTGTATCGCAACCTCCACGCCGAATGAGACGCCGCTCGGCCCCACTTGGATCCGCGGAAATCCGCCCGGCGGTCGGATTGACGAGGCCGCTCGGCGCCCCGCCACAAACGACATACTTAAGTCGTTTCTTAACAACAACTTACATAGTGTGTTTAGACGAAGTCAACGGGACGGAAAGGGCCGAGCCCCAGGAGCGCAAATCGACCGATGGTCGATTTTCCGGTCCCCCGACGGGGCCATCGGCTCCCCGGCGCGCTCGCAGGGTGTCATCACGACACGGTTCGTCAGCATTCGGTCAAGACGAGCGCCGGGGGGGGCGCCCTTTGCCGGGGACAGGACAGGTCTCCGAAAGTGGTCACGTTCCCCCGGGATACCACCGGGGGTCCGGGGCTCCGGGCGGTGGGTCGCGGGGCCGAACGGACCGCCGGCGCGGGGTCCCTTGCCCGGGGTCTCGACTCGCAGCCCCCCGGGGGTCGTGGCCCCCGGGGGGGACGAACGGCCAGCGGGCCTCGCGGTCCCCCCCCCACGACCGCATGCCTCGCGGTCCCGTCCCGCCGGGCGTCGGCCGACCGGGACCGGGGGGTCAGCGCACGGAGCGGGTTTCGGGGGGGGCGGGCCCCGACCACCGAGCGAAGGCGGCTTCTTCAGGGCCCTCGAGTGCCCGGGGGACTGCGCGCCGGCGGACGCGCCGCGGAGGGGGGCGAACGGGCCCGATCGCCGGGACGGACGGACCGGCCGGGGCGCGCAGGGCGCCCGGCCGCGTCGGTCACTGCCCGAGCACCCAGGCGAAGACGAGCGGGGCGACGATCGTGGCGTCGCTCTCGATGATGTACTTCGGCGTGTCGACGCCGAGCTTGCCCCACGTGATCTTCTCGTTGGGGACGGCGCCCGAGTACGAGCCGTACGAGGTCGTCGAGTCGCTGATCTGGCAGAAGTAGCCCCAGAGCGGGACGCCGGTGCGCTGCAGGTCCTGGTGGAGCATCGGGACGACGCAGATGGGGAAGTCGCCCGCGATGCCGCCGCCGATCTGGAAGAAGCCGATCGAGCCGTTCCCGTCGCGGAGTTTCTTCGCCGTCTTCGTGTACCACTCGGCGAGCCAGGTCATGTACTCGATGCCCGTGCGCACGGTGTGGACGTTCTTCACGTCGCCGGCGATCACGTGGCCCGCGAACATGTTGCCGAGCGTCGCGTCCTCCCAGCCCGGGACGATCACGGGCAGGTCCTTCTCGCACGCGGCGAGCAGCCAGGAGTTCTTCGGGTCGATCTGGTAGTGCTTGCGCAGCTTCCCGCTGCGCAGCACGCGATAGAAGAACTCGTGCGGGAAGTAGCGCTCGCCCGCGCGGTCGGCCGCGACCCACTCGTCGAGCACCGCGCCCTCGATGCGGCGCATGGCCTCCATCTCGGGGATGCAGGTGTCGGTGACGCGGTTCATGTGCCGGTCGAGGAGGGCCTTCTCGTCCTGCGACGAGAGGGTGCGGTAGTGCGGGACGCGCTCGTAGTGGTCGTGGGCGACCAGGTTGAACACGTCCTCCTCGAGGTTCGCCCCGGTGCAGACGATCGCGTGGACCTTGTCCTGCCGGATCATCTCCGCCAGCGAGAGGCCGAGCTCGGCGGTGGACATGGCGCCGGCCAGCGTCACGAGCATCCGGCCGCCCTTGGCGAGGTGGGCCTCGTAGGCCTTGGCGGCGTCGAGGAGGGCGGCGGCGTTGAAGTGTCGGTAGTGGTGCGCGACGAAGCGCGAGACGGGGCCCTTGCGGCGGGCGACGGCCGCGTTCACGTCCTCGGGGCGGGACTTCGGGGGGCGCTTGGGCATGATCGAGCGCGCAGAATGACGCGCCGACCGCGCCGCCGCAAGCACCGAGCAGGGGCGACGGGGTGGTGGGCGGCCCGGCCGGCGGCCTCGGTCAGGCCGCGGGGGCCCCCGCGGCGCCCCCCGCGGGCGCGAGGTCGGGGCGGCGGAGGACCGCGGCGTAGACCGACTCCAGGTCGCGCAGGTAGTGCGGCAACGCGAACTGCGCGGCGCGGGCGCGGGCGCGGGCCGCGCGGCCGGCGCGGGCGTCGGGGGCTCGCCGAGGGCCTCGAGCAGCGCGCGGCCGAGCGCGTCGGGGTCCCCGGGCGGGACCCAGAGCACGCCCGCGTCGTCGCCGCAGACCTCCGGGAGCCCGCCCGCCCGCGCGGCGACCAGGGTGCGGCCCGCGGCCATGGCCTCGACGGCGACGAGCCCGAACGGCTCGTCGCGCGACGGCATCGTCACCACGTCCGCGGCGGCGTAGCAGGAGCCGGGGTCGGTGTCGCGGCCGGTGAGCACGACGTGGCGGCGGAGCGCCGTCCGCTGGATCAGCCGCTCGAGCGCCGCGCGGTACTCGCCGCCCCCCTCGGGCGCCACGAGGACGAACCGCACGGGCTCGGGGTGCGCGAGCACGCGCGGGATGGCGTCGAGCAGGACGTCGTGGCCCTTCGCGGCCCCCCACCGGCCGAGGAGGAGCACGACGCGCGTCCCCTCGGGCACCCCCCAGCTGGCGCGCACCGCCTCGACCGACCGCGCCGCGCGCGCCACGCGGCGGAGGTCGACGCCGTTCGGGATCACGCGCCCCGGCAGGCCGCGGAACGCGTGCACGCGCGCCCCCCGCTCCGCGGAGTGGCGCGTGGGCGCGAGCACCATCGCGGTCGCCCCGCGGAGCACGCGGTCGAGGACGCGGTGCTTCCAACGCAAGGCCCGGCGCGAGACGGTGCCGTGGAAGTGGACGACCACGCGCGGCCGCCGCTCCCGCGGCACGCTGGCGCACGCGACGCGGACGACGCCCGCGCTGCGCGCGCAGTGCGTGTGGAGCACGTCCGGCCGCCCCACCTCGAGGATCCAGCGCCGCAGCGCGAGGAGGCCGCGCACGTCGAGCCGCGACCGGACCCGCACGTGGTAGACGTCGACGCCGCCCTGCGCCAGCTCGCGCCGGAGCGGGTCGGCGGCGTCCACGTCGGACAGCAGGAGGACGCCGGAGTGGAAGCGATCGCGCGCGAGGCCCACCGCGCCGTCCACGAGGACGCGCTTCGAGCCGGTCATCGCGAGGTCCGTCGTGACGGCGAACACGCGCGGTTTCGGGGCGTCCACGGCGCGATGGAACCCCGCCGGGCGGCGGGACGCAAGACCGGGCGCGGCGTCCCCGGCGGGGGCGGGCCGGGGCGGCGCGACGCCGCCCCGGTCGAGGTCTCCCGGCGTCCGGCGTCGCGCGGCGTCAGGTGTCGCGGGTGGTCGCGACGATGGTCGTCTGGTGGGCCGGGACGCGGCCCTTCGACGCCTGCTGCTCGACGGTCAGGCGCAGCCACACGCGGCGGGCGCCGGACGGCGAGGCGATCTTCACCTCGAAGCCGTGGGACGTCCACACGGCCGGGTCGTCCACCGTGAACACCGGCTTGCGCATCTTCGACGTCATGTCGGTGCGCGCGACCCCGAGGTTGGCGGCCACGAACTGCCCGCGCCCGGACACGTTGAGGTCCTCGGGGATCTGGCTCGGGTTGGTCGGCGACGCGTTCACGTTGCCCGCGCCGTCGATCGCGAAGAACGCGGTCGTGACCGGCTTCGTGAGGTCCCACAGGTAGTCGATGTTGTGGCGCGCGTAGAGGTCCTTGACGACCGCCGTCTTCTCGGTGGAGGTCGTGATCGACATCACCTGCGCGTACGAGGGGAACCGCTCGCTCTTCCACTCGACGAGCTCGAGGGCGGGCAGGCCGCCCGCGACGAGCGTCTTCGTCGAGACGGTGAGGTACAGGCACACGAAGCGGTACGCGTCGATCAGGCGCACCTTCTTCGTCGCGGCGTTCGCGATGCAGGGCAGCGGGTCGGCGTCGCGCACGAAGAAGAGGATGTTCCCGGTCTTGGGCGAGCCGGCGGTGTCCGGGCCCAGCGACTTCGTCTCGTCGAAGACGGGCAGGCGCGAGCCCGTCAGCATCGGCATCGAGGCCGGCAGCCCCAGCTTCGCCAGGTAGGCCGTCCCGACCGCGTCCGCCTGGAACAGGCGGCGCGCGCCCGTGACCTCGTCGCGGAGGTGGTACGTGGCGGCCTGGCACCGGTCGGCGGTGTTGCGGACGGCGCGCATGCTGCGCTCGGCGTCCATCGCGCTCGTGATGGTGCGCTCGATCACCAGGGTCGTCAGGCCGAGGATGGCGGTCGTCACCACCATCTCGAGCACCGTGAAGCCCGCGGCGCGGCGCCCGCGGGGGCGGCGGCGGTCAGCGGTTGACATAGATCTTCTCCTGGTGGAACGAGTAGTGGAGGTTCTCGGCCTGCCGGAAGCACTCGATCCGGATGAAGTAGGAGCCCTCGGGATAGGACGCGGCGGGCGTGGAGAGCGTCCACGACTCGTTGCCGGTGCCCGCGTCCACCCAGATGCTGAGCGGGTCGATGGCGCCGGCGGCGTTCCGCGGCAGCACGCCCGGCGTCGCCGGGGCGCCCGTCTTCAGGTTGCGCCACGTGTTGCCGCCGTCGCGCGAGAGCATCAGCACGTACGCGAGGTCGCTCTCGGCCTCGGCGAACGTGTTCGCGTACGCGGACGTGTACTTGAGCCCGTCCCAGCGCTTCCACTCGGCCTTCCACTGGATCGGGATGGACGCGGGGTCGTAGAGCTCGGTCACGATGGTCGGCGAGGTGATCTGCACGCGCGGGAGCTGCTTCACCCGGCCCGGCCCCGCGAGGCCCGCGGCGAACACCGCGTGCACGAGGGTGATGAGCGAGTAGCGGGCGATGAACGCCGAGCCCGACCCCACCGTGCGGTCGATGCCGTTGACCACGATGTGCGACGCCTTAGCGCCGGTCGGGTCGACGTGCCGGATGAGCGCGCTGCCGAGCGTGCCGCTGGCGTGGTTGTAGAAGTCCACGACCTTCGTCGCGCTGAACTTCGGGTACTCGGTGTTGTACGAGAACTCGCTGCCGAGGCCGCCGTCCACGTTCGTGGCGAGGGCGAACGGACGGCTGATGGCCGCCGACGTCGGGAGCGGGAAGTTGTAGTTCGTCGCGAGCTGCGTCCCGTCGCCCGTGAGCGACCCGGTCTGCCCGTCGCGGTACTGGTGGTGGAACGTCGCCGCCGACGTCCCGATGTTGAAGTACGACGTCGAGCCGGGCTCGCCCGTGCGGGCCGAACGGTTGGCGAGCTGGGTGCCGACCGGCTGCTGCGACGTCGTGACGCTGCCGCGGTTGATGAGGCGGTACGTCTGCGCGACGCTGCCGGTCGCGGCGCGGAGGTTGCCCCACTGCGCCCACTGGTTGTTGTACGCGGCGTCCTGCCAGAGCTCGCCGAGCCACGGCTTGCTCCACCAGTACCCGCCGGTGCGGATCGAGCCCGTGGACCCGTCGTTGGCCCGCAGGTACTTCTGGCTGCCGCCGATGCCCGCGGTGCCGCCGCCGGCGATCGTGTCCTCGTACACGGAGGCCGTCGCGTTGCCGAACGGCGTGCCGTTCATCGGGATCGAGCTCGCGAAACCGTTCGCCGAGTCGTAGCCGACGTCGCCGCCCACCGAGAGGTAGAAGTACGAGAAGCCGGTGAGCGTCGTGTAGACCGCCTCGGTGCTCGTGACCGCGGTGCGCATCCACTGGAAGTAGCGCGCCGTGTCGATCTGCTGGGCGCTCGTCCAGCCGTCCGCGAAGCGGGCGGTGTCGAAGCCGAGCCACTTCGGGCGGGCGTCCGTCGAGCCGTTGAAGTCGTCGAAGTACCAGTTGTGGCCGTGCGGGAACGTGGTGCCGTAGCGCGCGGTGTCGGCGTACGGGCTGTGCCGCGGGTCGCCCTGGAACTGGTAGCGCTCCGAGAACGGGATCTTCGTCGAGAGGTTGTAGAAGTAGCAGTACGCCCTCGACAGGTTCGTCGGCGCGTTGCGGACCGGGTACATCGTGCCCGACGTGAAGTCGAGCCCGAACCGCGTGCGGACCTCGAGGACGCGGTCGATCGTGTCGCCGTTGTTGGCGCCGGCCGGCGAGGCGAGCTTCGCCTTCAGCGTCGCCATCGGGACCTCGATCGTCCAGCGCGCCGTGTTCTTGGGCACGTCGGCCGTCGTGTTGTAGAGGTCGCGCTCGAAGGCCGGCGCGGACGACGACGCGGTGCCCGGCGTCGGGCACGGGATGTACTCGAGGTCGTACAGGCGCTGCGTGGCGTCGAGGCCGCGGTTGTCCGCCGTCTCGCCGGCGTACAGCGGCGTCCCGTAGAGCTCGAGGATCGTCGTGCTGGTCGTGGGGTCGATGCGCGTCCGGAACGACATCTCGCCGCGCCTGTAGCCGCCGTCCCAGACGCCGTTGCCGTTGTTGTCGTACAGCAGCACCTCGGCGGCGTTCCAGACGCCGTTGCCGTTGACGTCGCGGTAGGGCTCGCCGTAGGCGTCGGCGTAGGCCTTCCGGGTCGCGGGGTTGACGTTGTCCACCGCCGCGTTCCAGGCGCGCCAGGGCAGCACGGCCGCCGTCGGGCCGTCGCGCATGCCGTTGCCGTTGACGTCCATGTACGGCTCGGCGGGGTCCCACTTGCCGTTCGCGTTCGCGTCGGTGTAGACGTCGGCCGGGCCGCCCGAGAGGTCCGGGAGCAGGTTGGCGTTGCCGTCCACGAACGCCTCGGTCGCCGCGGTGCGGACGCCGTTGCCGTCCACCTCGGTCCACGGCTCGCCGGCGTCGTACTGGCCGTTCCCGTTGGCGTCGAAGTACTCCTCGTTCCGGTTGAACCTCCCGTCGCCGTTGGCGTCCGTCCACGCCTCGGGGTACGAGCGCGCGTTCGTCCACGGCTGGTAGAGGTCGATCGCGCCGCTGCCGTCGGCGTCCACGCCGCCCGACAGGAACTTCACGGTGAGCGACGGGTTCGACGCCGCGTTCACGGCGGCGGTCGCGTCGATGCCCGCGAGCTCGACGGTGATCGGCGTCATGCCGTCGTACTTGCCGTTGCCGTTCCAGTCCTGGTACGGCTCGCCGGCGTCCCAGACGCCGTTCTTGTTCAGGTCGTTGATCGGCTCGGCGAGCGTCGTGATGGGCTCGGTCGTCGGGAACTCGGTCTTGTAGGCGTAGACGCGCCAGCGGGCCGACGTCGCGACCGGCTGCGACTCGCCGGCGACGCGGCGCACGAGCAGGTTCTCGGGGTGCGTCACCGCGCGCCAGCCGGGCAGGTTGATCGGGTCCTTCGCGGCGTCCGAGTAGTTGCGCACGGCCGGCATCGGCAGGAGCTCGCCGTGCAGGTTGATGAAGATCGCGTTGTGGAACCGCGTGGGGTCCGCGATCATGCGGTCGAGGAGGAGGCGGTACGTCGGCGTGTCGTCGGTGTCGAGGCCGGCGGCGACGCGCGCCTTGAACTTCGCGTCCTCGTCGGGCCAGCGCATCGCGTGGTTGTGCTGGTCCGCCATCGCGTACGGGTAGGCGAGCGCGCCGTCCCAGACGCCGTTGCCGTTCGTGTCGGTGAACGTCTCGCTCCAGTCGTAGGTCCCGTTGCCGTTGCCGTCGACGAACGGCTCCGCGGTCCGGTACCCGTTCTGGAACGACGGCGTGTACTCGCCGTCGAGGTTCATCCGGGCCCGGATGCCCGACGGGACGTAGTAGCGCGAGGCCGCCGAGCCGGCCGGCATCTTGCCCGGGTAGACGTAGCCCCACGGGGTGCTGTCCGTGCTGATGCGGGTCTCGTTCGTGTACGGCGCGTACTCCTCGTCGCGCCCGTAGCCGCTCGTGGTGATCCAGTGCGTCCGGAACACGAGGCCGGGGTTGCGGGCCTCGAGGTCCTGCAGCGTGGCGTCCACGAAGGGCTTGATGGCGTCCATGTAGACCCACCAGCCGGGGATGTTCTCGAGGGCCAGCAGGTAGACGTCGTAGACCTGGCTCGTCGGGTACGAGTCCGCGACCGTGCGGACCACCGACGACACCTCGGCCATCTGCTCGCCGGGGACGGTGCCGCCGGCGCGGTGCCGGTACACGCGCACCGTGCAGATGCGGAGGTCGCGCGTGAGCACGCCGCTGAAGCGGCGGACCGAGATCTGCCGGTACCAGCGCCACTCCGTCGAGCCCTCGGCCACGTTGCCGGAGAGCGGGTGCGAGGGGGCGGCGAGCACGTCCGGGTTGACCGGGTCGGGCGCGATCGTGAGCGACGCGTTGTACGTGAACCCGTCGTCGAAGCCGTCGAGCTCGTCGGCGGCCTGGTTGGCCGAGCCCTCGACGAACGACTTGAGCTCCGAGAGGATCGAGAGCGCCTTCTGGCGGGCGAACACGCGGTCGCGCGACCAGTCCGCGCCCTGCGTCGAGCGCGAGACGTAGGCCGCGCCGGCCATGCCGACGACCGCGATGATCGTGCCGGCGATGAGCATCTCGAGCAGCGAGAAGCCGCGGGAGCGGCGGGCGGTGCGGTTCACGGGCGGGTTCCTCGGGATCGAGCCGATGCGGGCGGGGGCGGGGTTCACGGGAGGGGCTCCGGTCGGCTCAGGGGCCCATGCCCGGGGGCGGCAGGCTGTCGTCGAGGGTCGACGGCATCGGCTGCCCGGGCAGGGTCTTCCCCTGGTTCTGGAGGTAGATCAGGTCCTCCTCGTCCGGCGTGCCGTCCGGCAGGACGTTGGCCTGCGCGTACGTGGCGGTCGAGAAGCGGTACTGGCCGAGGATCGTGAGCACCTCGGTGAGGATGGCGGCGTCGTAGTTGAGCTCGCTGTAGTCGCCGCCCGTGCCGGCCATGTCGACGGTGCCGGTGACGACGACGCTGCCGCGGAAGTACACCGGCGCGCGCAGCGTGAGGTTGCCGCGGACGACCAGGAGGCCGTTGAAGAACGAGTTGTTGCCGGCGAGGAAGGTCGCGTCGCCCTCGACGACGACGATGCCGGTGCCGCGGAGCGGGCGGACGTCGTCGAACGTGATCGGCCCGGGGACGACGTTCAGCGAGAAGTCGCCGATCTTCTTCGGGAAGTTGGCCGCGGTCGCCCACGACGCGTCCGCCATCGCCTTGAGCTCCGGCATCGTGACGCCGAACATCGTCTCGGTGGTGTCGTCGTACGACGCGATGGTGCCGGTCGCGGGGGTGCCCGTGATCTCGGCGCCGGTCGTCGTCGCCGTGCCGGTGCTCGACTTCGTGATCAGGCCGCCCTTCGCGCCGCCGATGATGCGCGTGCGCGCGCCGATGGTCGTCGTCGACGCCGTCTTCACGCACAGCGCGGCGACCGCCGGCGGCACCATCACGAACCGGCGGACCTCGGCGGCGACGGTCACGCCCGCCAGCCGCGGGTTCGCGGCCGAGCCGAGGGGCTGCGCCGCGTCGCGCCGGCGGTACACGCGCCCGTGCGCGACGACCCGCCACACCGTGCCCGCGCCCGCGAAGCCGCGCTCCGCCGAGACGTCGCGCGTCTCCTTCGCCGGGTCGCGCTTGCCGTTGCCGTTCGTGTCGGTGAACGTCTCGCCGTAGTCGTAGCGCCCGTTGGCGGTGGTGTCGGTCCAGGCCTCCGCGGCCACGGGCTTGCGGACCTCGTAGCGCCCCCACAGCGACGGCATGATCTCGTACTCGCGCACGAGCCCGATCGCCGGGTCGTCCGTCTCGTTGACGATCGGGTTCGCGAGGAGGTTGCGCTGCGGCGCGAACGTCGTCACCGGCTGCGTCTGCTGCCGGCGGAACCACGCCAGCGCGTCGATCAACCCGGCCTCGGCGACCGCGCGGGCCTGGCCCTCCGCGGCGAACTCCACGTCGCCGATGCGGTCCACGGCGATCTGGCTGTTGGTGCCCGCGACGACGATGCCCGCGATCAGCATCGCGGCCAACATGGCCCACAGCAGCGCGATGCCGCGGGACGCGCGGCGACGCGGGGCGCGCGCCACGGCCGGACGGGAGGACGCAAGGGGTTCGGCGAGCACGGCGGGACCTCGCGGAACCCACCGCATCCCTGCGCACGCGTCCCAGCGGACTCTAGCCCGTGCGTCAGGAAGGCGGACGCCCCCGGGACACCCGGGGGTGAGCACCCCCGGCGGGTTCCGAACCCGGGGACGCCGAGTCGCTATCGACCCGCGCTCCCCGTGAACTGAAGCGGTCTCGCTTCCGCGGCACGGACAGGGCACGAACACCCGGTCCGGCCGGCGGTGGGACCGCCGCGGTCCCCCCCTATCGGCGCTCGACGGCCCCCGCGATGAGCCGGTGCACCTCGTCGAGCCCGTCCGTCAGCACCGCCGGCCCCGGCTGCAGGAGGATCGTCGGCGACACGTCGTACACGTGCCCCGCCCGCACCGCCGCCGTCCGGTCCCACCCGGGCCGCCTGCGGATCGCGTCGAGCCGCACCGTCTTCCCGCACCACGACGCGAGGATCACCTCCGGGTCGCGCGCCGCCACCTCCTCCGGCGCCACGATCCGCTCCTTCGCCGCCGCGCCCGCGGCGCGCTCCGGGAACAGGTACGCGCCGCCGGCCAGCTCCACGACCTCCGCCACCCAGCGGATGCCCGTGATGAGCGGCTCGTCCCACTCCTCGACGTGGACCCGCGGCCGCCGCGGGAGACGCGAGGCCCGCTCGGCCACGGCCTCGAGGTGCGCGGTCAAGCCCTCGACCATCGCCTGCGCCCGCGCCTCGAGGCCGACGAGCCCGCCCACCGCGAGCACCACGCCGAGGATCTCCGCGACGCTGCGCTGGTTGAACACGACGACGTTCATGCCGCGCCGCGCGCACTCCGCGGCGATCTCCGCCTGGAGGTCGCTGAAGCACAGGACGAGGTCGGGCTCGACGGCCGCGACCGCCTCGAAGTCGGCCTTCACGAACGCGCACACGCGCGGCTTCGCCTTCGCCTCCGGCGGCCGCTCGACGTACTTGCTGACGCCGACGACGAGGTCGCCGGCCCCGAGCCCGTACAGGATCTCGACGGTCTCCTCCGTCAGGCACGCGATCCGTCGGGGGCGCCGCGGCGCCCGCGCCTCCGCGAGGATCCGGTCCGCGATGCCGGACGGCGAGGCGGCGGGGGAACGGTCGTCGGGGGCGGCGGCGGGCGTCATCCGCGGGCGATTCCACCACGCCGCCCCGGCCCCCGGGCCGGCCAACCCGTCCCGCCGGCTCTCGCGCGGCCCGCGCCGACGCCGATGATGAGGGGATGCGTCCCGTCGGACTCCCCCGCCGCGCCGTGCGCGCCGCCGCGCTCGGCCTCGTCGCGGTCCTCGTCGCGTGCGGCGGCGGGGGCGGCGGCGGCGCCGAGCCCTCCCCGTTCCCGGCGGGCGTGGTCCACGGCCCCGTCGTCGGCGCGCCCTCGCCCGGCACCCTCGTCGTCGCCTGGCGGACCGAGGTCCCGTCGGTCGGCGCGGTCGAGTTCGGCCCGACGGCCTCGTACGGCGCCGTCGTCTCCGACGCCGCCCCCACCACCGACCACGAGCTCGCGCTGCCGGCCGCCGGGCCTCGCGTGTCGCGCCACTTCCGCCTCCTCGCCGACGGACTGCCGCTCGGCGGCGACCACGTCGCGCGCACGCTCCCCGCGGCCACCGACACGGTGCGCCTCGGCGTCGCCGGCGACGTCGGCACCGGCGGCGCCGGCTCCCGCGCGGTCCGCGACGTGCTCGCGGCGACCGACCCCGACGCGCTCCTCCTCCTCGGCGACCTCGGCTACGAGAACGGCACCGAGGCCGACGAGCTCGCCGGCCTCCTCGCGCCGTGGGCGGGGCTGCTCGAGCGCGCGCCCGCCTTCACCGTCCTCGGCAACCACGACGTGCGCACGGCCGGCGGCGCCCCGCTGCTCACCGCGGTACCGCTGCCCACGAACTCCGCCGACGGCTCCGAGCGCTTCTACGCCGTCGACCTCGGCCCCGTCCACCTCGCGGTGCTCGACAGCAACGGCGACCTCTCCGTCGCGAGCGCGCAGCGCGCCTGGCTCGACGCCGACCTCGCCGCGACGACGCGGCCCTGGCGCGTGGTCGCGTTCCACCACCCCGTCTACTCCTCCGGCGAGCACGGCGACACGCCGGGGCTCGCGTCGAGCCTCGGGCCGGTCCTCGACGCGCGGGGCGTCGACCTCGTGCTCAACGGCCACGACCACGACTACGAACGCTCGCACCCCGTCCTCGCGGGCTCCGTCACCGACGCGACGGGCGGCCCGGCGTACGTCGACCCGGCCGGGCCGGTCTACGTCGTGAGCGGCGGCGGCGGGGGCGAGCTGTCCCCCGTCGGCCACGGCGCGCGCACCGCGGTGGCGATCATGGCGTACCACGGCCTCGAGGTCGTCGCGACGCCGACGTCGTTGTCGGTGACGGCGCGACGGACGGACGGCTCGGTCCTCGACGCGTTCACCCTCACGCGCTGACGCCGCGCGCCGACGGAGGCCGCGGTCGGGCGTCCGGGACGCGAGGCCCGCCGGCCGCCGGGCCTCGCGGTCCCCCGCCGGCGGTTCGAACCCCCCCGCACGGGGCCCGCGGCGAGGCGACGCGCGGTCGGGGCCCCGGGACCGCGAGGCCCGGTCGCCGCGCGCCCGGTCAGGTCGTGACGCGGCGCGGCGAGAGCTTCGCGATGACGAGCGTCACGTCGTCGGCCTGCGGGCCGTCGCCGCGGTGCGCCTCGACCGCCGCGCGCACCGCGTCGGCGATCTCGCGCGCGCTCCCGCGCGCGTGCGCGCGCACGACGCGCTCGATGCCCTCGTAGCCGAACTGCGTGCCGTGCGCGTCCATCGTCTCCCAGACGCCGTCCGTCGCGAGGACGATCACGTCGGGCGGGCGGACGTGCTCGACGCGCGCCTCGGGGAACGCGATCCCGTCCACGACGCCCGCGGGCGGCGCGCCGGCCGGCATCTCCTCGAAGCGGCCGTCCTCGGCGTGGAGGACGAAGCACCCGCCCTGGCCCGCGTTCGCGTAGACGAGCGTGCCGTCGGTCGGGTCGAGGACGCCGTAGAACAGCGTCATGAACTTGCCCGACGTGGCGTCGTGCGCGAGGTGGCGGTTCACGACGCCGAGGAGCTCGCCGGGCCCGAGCATCTGGCCCGGCGCCACGTCGCGCTCCGCGTGGCTGCGCAGCACGGCGCGGCCGGTCGACATGAGGAGCGCGGCGCCGATGCCGTGGCCCGTCACGTCGCCGATGGTCAGGGCGACGCGGCCGCCGGGCACCTCCCACGTGCGCGGGTAGTCGAAGTAGTCGCCGCCGGTCTCGTCGCAGTAGTCCGAGAACCCGGCGACGTCGACGCCGGTCACGGTCGGCGGGCCCGCGGGCAGGAGGTTCTGCTGGATCTCCATGGCGAGCGCGAGGGACTGCTTGAGCCGCTGCCGCTCCTCGAGGCCCTCGACCATGCGGTTGAAGTTCTGCGACAGCCGGCCGAACTCGTCGGCGCCGGCCCAGTGCGCGCGCGTGCCGAGGTCGCCCGCGGCCACGCGGTCCATCGCCTCGGAGAGCACGCGGACGGGCCGGCTGATGCGGGACGCGAGGAGGAACCCGAGCGCGCCGGAGAAGAGCGCCGCGCCGAGCACGCCCAGCCCGAGGATCCCGAGGAGGCGCCCGCGCATCGCCGCGACCGTCTCCGCGTCCACGTCGATCCCGAGGAGGCCGACCGTGCGGCCGGCGCGGTCCTTGATGGGCGCGTACCCCGACAGCGTCACGCCGTACTCGTCCTCGGTGAGGTCCTCGTCGGACGCGGGGACGCCGAGCGCCTGCACCATCGCGGGGAAGCGGGCGTAGTCGTAGACCTTGCCGAGCTCGTCGTCCTTCTCGGCGAGCACGAGCCGTCCCTTGCCGGGGCCGGGTCCCTCGAGCTGACCGAGGGTGTAGACCTCCTTGAACCGCGCGTGGGCCGCGCGCACCCGCGCGCCGAGCCGCCGCAGCTCGACCTCGTAGGGCTGCGTCGCGGCGCCGACCTGCGTCGGGTCGAAGGCCGCGTGCGCGTCGCCGTCGATGGTCGGCGCGACGGCGGCGGCGACGGCCTCGAGGAGCCGGCGGAGGTTCTCGATCTGCGACTCGCGCGCGCGCCGCCACGCGGCGTGGAGCACGACGGCGGCCGTCAGGAACGAGAGCCCGCACAACGCGAGCACGAGCTTGGTGCGGAACGAGGTCTTGAGCGCCACGGCGACGAGCCTACCGGGCGGGGCGGCCCCCAGCGAGGCCCTCGCCGCCGGGTTGGCGGCGGGGCCCGGCCGGGGCCACACTCCCTCGATGCCCCCCGCGGTCCCGCCCCCGCCGCCTCCCGCCCCGTGGCGCTACGCCTCGCTCGACGCGTGGCGCGGCGTCGCGTGCCTCGCGGTCCTCGGGTTCCACCTCGGCGGCGCGCTCCTCGACGACTCGCACGCGGGCCTCGCGTACCGGCCGCTGCGGTGGCTCGAGCAGGGGGGCTTCCTCGGCGTGCAGCTCTTCTTCGTGGTGAGCGGGGTCTGCATCGCGGCCGCGGCGCGGGGCACGCGAGGCCCGGCGGCCGCCACCACCTTCCTCCGCCGTCGCGCGCGCCGCATCTACCCGACGTTCTGGGCGGCGATGGCGCTCGCGGCCCTCGTCGGGCTCGTCGTGGCCGGGCTCGCCGCCGCGGGCCTCTCGGCGCGCCTCGTCGACCCGTTCGCCGCGGGCTGGCACTGGCTCTCGAGCCTGCTGCTCGTCGAGACGACGCTCAAGACCTTCGGCGTCGACCCCGACTACGCGGCCAACGGGCCGCTCTGGTCGCTCTGCTACGAGGTGCAGTTCTACGCGTGGGTCGCGTTCGCGTGGGTGGCGCGCGACCGCAAGACCCGCGTGGTGGCGGTGGTCGCGACGACCGTCGCGGCGGTGCTCGTGCGCGCCGTGCCCTCGCTGCGCCCGCGGGGCTTCCTGCTCGACCTCTGGCCGGACTTCCTCTGCGGCCTCTGGGTCCACGCGCGCCTCACGGCGGCGCCCACGCGCCGCGACCGCCTCCTCCTCGACGCCGGCCTGCTCGTCTCCGTCGCGGCGTACGTGCTCGCGTTCCGCGTGGGCGGCGCGGGCTTCCCGCAGGACGCGAAGACCTCGCTCGTCTGCCTCGCGTTCGCGGCGCTGCTCGTGGCGCTCTTCCCCCACGACGACCGTCTGGCCTCGTCCCCCCTCGGTCGCGGGCTCGCCTGGGTCGGCGAGCGCTCCTACGCGCTGTACCTCACGCACTTCCCGGTGGTGATGCTCGTGGCGGGCCTGCTCCTCCCGCGGGCGCTGGCCCACGGGCCGCTCGTCTACGCCTCCGCCGCGGCGACGGTCGCCGCCAGCTTCCTGGTCGCGGTCCCCTTCCACGCCCTCGTCGAGCGGCGCTTCCTGCCCCGCGCCCGTCCCGCACCGCCCGTGGCGCCGTCGCCGTCCGCGCCGTCGCCCTGACGGACCGCCGCCCCTGTCGGCCACCGGGCCTCGCGGTCCCGAACCCTCGACCGCGCCGTTCACCCGCCGTGCCGAGCGCGAGCGGGCGTCGCATACGCTGCGCGTACGCGAGCCCCGCGACGGCGCCGCTACTTCGACGCCGAGAGAAGGCCATCTCTTACGTAGACCTTGACCATCTTCTTGCGCCAGGCGTTCTCGAAGTCGGTGTTGTCGAGCGGCTTCGCGGGACGGAAGGCGATCTCGCCGGCCGCCTTCGCGGTCTCGGCGTCGATGCGCTTGCCCAGGAGGAAGCCCTCGGCCTCGGTGCAGCGGAGCGGCGAGGAGCCCACGCCGTTCAGGACGATGCGCGCCTCGGCCACGCGGTCGCCCTCGAAGCGCAGCGCCGTCGCGACGCCCAGCACCGGGAAGTCGAAGGTGCCGCGGCGGCGGAGCTTGCCGTAGTGGCTCTTCCAGGGGCCGACCGGCGGCAGGACCACGTCGGTCAGGACCTCGTCGTGGTCCTTCGTGAGGTAGGAGATGCCGTCGTCGCGGTAGAGCGACTCGACGGGCACCTCGCGGTGGCCGCGCGGGCTCGAGAGGCGCGCGCGGGCGCCGAGCGCGATCAGCACGGGAACGGAGTCGCTGCTGTTGACGGCCCAGCAGCGGTCGCTGCCCGGCGCGGTCCAGCAGGTGTCGCCCTCGCACTTGAGGCAGTTGTTGATCGCGCGGCGCCACTCGAGGTTCTGGTCGTAGTAGTTGCAGCGCGTGTCGAGGAGGACGTTGCCGCCGATCGTGCCCATGGTGCGGAGCACGGGCGTGCTGATGGAGCGGATCGCGGTCCAGAGCGCGGGGCGCTCCGCCCTGAGGCGGGCGTCGCGCTCGAGGGCCATGAGCGTGGTGCTCGCGCCGATGCGGAGCGAGCCGTCGGCGCCCGCGTGGGTGCCGCGGAGGTCCGCGACGCGCCGCAGCGAGACGACGGTCTTCGGCACCTGGTGGCGCCGCTTCATGTTCGGGTAGAGGTCGGTCCCGCCCGCGACGACGGTCGCGCCCGGGCCCTCGCTCGAGAGCATGAGGACGGTCTCGGCCACGGAGTGGGGCGCGAGGTACTTGAACGCCGGAAGCCGCATCATGACCGGACCCCTCCCGCCTGCGTCTCGTGCTCGGTCGCGCGCCCGGTGCCGCCCTGCGCGGGCGTCAGCACCTTCGTGACGGGCGGCATGGGGATCACCGGGAAGCCCTTGGGGCCGTACCGGCGGTCCTTGGCCGCGAGCGCCCGCAGCACCTTCTCGGGCGACACGGGGATCTCGTCGACGCGGACGCCGAGGGCGTCGTACACCGCGTTGGCGACGGCCGGCATCATCGGGAGCAGCGGGCCCTGGCCCACCTCCTTGGCGCCGAACGGGCCGTTCGGGTCGGGGTCCTCGACGAGGAACGTCTCGACCTCCGGCATCTCCATCGTCGTGAGCGACTTGTACTCGAGCATCGACGGGAACTTGTGGACGCCGAACCGGTTGCCCCGGTACGTCATCTCCTCCATGAGCGCCTCGCCGAGGCCCATGTAGACCCCGCCCTCCACCTGGCCGATGGTCATGGCCTTGTGCAGCGCGCGGCCGATGTCGTGCGCCACCCAGACCTTCTTCACCTGGACCATGCCGGTGTCCTCGCTCGCCTCGACCTCCACGACGGCCGCGGAGTACGAGTAGGCGGGCGACGGGCCGACGCCCGCGCCGCGGTAGCGGCCCGGCGACGGCGGCGGCGTGTACGACCCGACGGTGCCCAACGTCCCCCACTTCGCCTCGGCGATCACCGCCGCCTCGGCGAACGACATCGACGTCTTGCCCGTGGGGTCCGAGACGTCGAAGACGCGGCCGCCGGCGAACTCGAGCTGCACGACGGGGACCTTCGTCTTCTCGCTGACGGCCTTCGCGATCAGCTCGCGGGCCCGCTCGGCGGCCTGGATGGCCGCGTTGCCCATCATCATGGTGACGCGGCTGCTGTACGAGCCGAGGTCCACGGGCGTGAGGTCGGTGTCGGCGACGACGACGCGCAGGTCGAGCAGGTCGAGGCCCAGGACCTCGGCCACGCACAGGGCCAGCACGGTGTCGGAGCCCTGGCCGATCTCGGTCTCGCCGCAGAAGACGGTGACGCCGCCGCCGCGGTCGATCTTGAGCTGCACGCCGGAGTGCGGCAGCGCGTTCCAGTAGATGGGGAGGCCGGCGCCGCTGATGTACGACGAGCACGCGAGGCCCACGCCGCGGCCGCGGGGCAGCCGCTTGTGCTTGTGCTTCCAGCCGGACGCCTCCACGACCTTGCGGATGCACTCGCCGAGGCCCATGGAGCCGATCTTCAGGTAGTTCGCCGTGACCGAGTTGGCCGGCTGCAGCGTGCGCAGGCGCATCTCGGCGGGGTCGAGGCCGAGGCGGTCGGCGATCTTGTCGAGCTGCACCTCGAGGCCGAACCGGGGCTGGGGCGTGCCGTGGCCGCGCTTCGGGCCGCACGGCGGCTTGTTGGTGAAGCAGCGCACGCCGTCGAAGCGGTAGTGCGGCACCTTGTAGGTGACGGTCTGCAGCGCGCCGGTGTAGTAGGTCGACGCGACGCCGTACGAGCCGTAGGCCCCGCCGTCGAGCAGCGTCTTGCACGCCATCGACGTGATGGAGCCGTCCTTCTTGACGCCCGTCTTGAAGTGCATGAGGACGGGGTGACGGCCGCGGTGGCAGTAGAAGACCTCCTCGCGGGTGAGCGCGATCTTCACGGGCCGGTTCGTCAGCATGGCGAGCTTGCCGACGACGATCTCGTGGTTGAACGGGTCGCTCTTGCCGCCGAAGCCGCCGCCGTTCGGGCACGCGACGATGCGCACGCGCGAGGGCGGCATCTCGAGCACCTTGCTCATGGCGCGGTGGAGGTAGTGCGGCGTCTGCGTGGACGACCAGACGGTCAGCTTGCCGTCGGGGTCGCGCCAGGCCAGCGTCGCGTGCTGCTCCATGGGCAGGTGCGTGTTGCCCTCGAAGAAGAACGTGTCCTCGAAGACCTCGTCGGCCTCGGCGAAGCCCTGCTCGACGTCGCCGAACTCCATCGAGATCTTCTTGTGGACGTTGCCCTCGTCGCCGTAGTCGTGGAGCCGCGGCTCGGGGTTCTCGAGCGCCGCCTCGGCCGAGAAGATCGGCTTGCGGGGCTCGTAGGTGACCTTGATCTTGAGCGCCGCCTCGAAGGCGGTCTCCTCGTCGACCGCGGCGACGGCGGCGACGGGGTCGCCGACGAACCGGACGAGGTCGACGCACAGCGCGTGCTCGTCCTGCGAGACGGGGAGGATGCCGAACGGGATCGGCATCGTCTTGCCGGTGATCACCGCGACGACGCCGGGCATGGCCTCGGCCTCGGACGTGTCGATGGCGAGGATCTTGGCGTGCGCGACGTGGCTGCGGTGCAGCTTGCAGTGCAGCATCCGCGGCATCGAGAGGTCGTCGGCGAACTTGGTCGCGCCGGTGACCTTCGCCATGCCGTCCACCTTGCGGGGCGACTTGCCGACGGTCTTGAACGGGGGCTGCTTCGGGTCAGGCGCCACGGGTCACCTCCCCCTTCGTCGGCGCGGGCCCGCCGAGGTCCTCGTTGCCGGGCGGCGGCGGCACGGGCTCGCCCCGCATCACGGCGGCGGCGCGCTCGACGGCCTCGAAGATCTTCGCGTAGCCGGTGCAGCGGCAGAGGTTGCCCGCGAGGTCGTCGCGGATCTGCTCGCGCGTCGGCGAGGGGTTGCGGTCGAGCAGCGCCTTGCTGGCGCAGAGGAAGCCCGGCGTGCAGTAGCCGCACTGCGCGGCGTTGAGGTCGGCGAACGCCTCCTGCAGCGGGTGCGGGCCCTTCGCGGTCGAGAGGCCCTCGACGGTCGTGATCTCGCGGCCGTCGCACTCGACGGCGAGCATCAGGCACGAGAGCATCGGCTCGCCGTCGACGACGACGGTGCAGGTGCCGCACTCGCCGAGCTCGCAGCCGTGCTTCGTGCCCGTGAGGCCCATCTCCTCGCGGAGCACCTCGAGGAGGGTCTTGTGCGGGGCGAACAGGACCTCGTGGTCCTCGCCGTTCACGCGCAGGGTGAGCGTCACCTTCTTCGCGCGCTTCGGCGCGGCCGGCTTGCCGGCGGCGTTGCCGTGGGGGCTCATGGGAGCAGTCCTCCGACCAGGGTGTCTGCGTACGACGTGGCGATGGCCTCGGGCGAGCGGTCGCCCTCGGGACGCCACCAGGTGACGATGCCGTTCAGCGCGCCCAGGAGCGCGAGGGCGGTCAGTTTCGCGTCCACCGCGCGCAGCTCGCCGGCCTTCGCTCCCCGGGCGAGCGTGCGGCGGAACACGGCCTCGTAGGCGCGGCGGCCGCGGGCGATGGTCGCGCGGCGGGCCGGCGGCAGGGCGCGGAACTCGAGGTGCGCGGCGCTGCCGCCCGTCTCGACGAGCAGGCAGTGGATGTGGAGCGCGACGAGCGCGCGGAGCTTCTCGGGCGCGGCGCCGGGCCCCGCCTCGACGCGGCGGGCGCCGTCGAGGAGCAGCTTCAGCGCGGTGCGCTGGCACTCGTAGAGGAGGTCCGACTTGCCGGCGGGGAAGTGGTAGTACAGGTTCCCGACCTGCATCCCGGCCGCGGCCGCGATGTCGCGCATGGTCGCGTCGTGGAAGCCGAGGTCGCGGAACGCCGCGGCCGCCCGGACGAGGATCCGCGCGCGGGTGGCCTCGCCCTTCGGCGGCTTCTCTCGGCTGGTCGCGGTGCTCGTCACGCTCGGGGCGCCCTCGATTTGAACCTGCGTTCAAATCCTATCCCCCCTCCCCCCCTCCGGTCCAGCCCTCCCCCGGGTCCCGGAACCACGGGGTCGTAGCCCCGTCGCTCCCACGGGACCGCGAGGCCCGGCGCGCTCCGCCGCGGCCGCCGACACCGAGACGACGGGGTCGTCGCCGTTCGTCTCGCCGTCGGACCGGAGGACGTCGGGCCCGCGGGGCGGTCGCGTCCGTCCGCTATCGGCCCGGTTGGCAGAAGCAGGGGGAGTGCAGGGTCACGTCGGCCTTCGCCCACGCCTTCTGATAGCGGGCCTGCACCGCCAGGAACTCGTCGGTCCTCGCGGTCTCGTGGAGCACGCGGAGGAGACCGTAGAGGGCCCAGCCGTTCTCGGGGAACCTCGCGAGATCGGCGCGGAACGTCGCCTCGGCTTCGTCCCACCGCTTCGCTTCGAGGAGCGCCGCGCCCAGCGGGTGGCGCGCGGCCATCATCCAGTCCGGCGGGTCGTCGAAGACCAGCGCGTCCTCGGCCTTCACCGCCTCGCGCAGCTCGGCGAGGCCCTCGTCGCGCTGCCCGAGCCGGAACCGGAGCTCGCCGGCGAGGAGATGCCGCGGGATCTGGAGGACGACCTTCGCGGGGTTGTTGCCCATCGGACGGTCGTCCATCGCCGCGACCGCGGCCTCGAGGGCCGCGAGCTCGACCTTCGCGTCGTCCGTCCGGCCGAGGGCCGTGAGCGCCACGCCGCGCGCGTAGCGGCGGACCGCGTTCGCGGCGATCAGCCCGTCGGCGAACGGCGGGAACGCGAGCACGTCGTCCCAGCGGCCGAACCGCACCATGGCATGCAGCTGGATGGGGAGGAATCCGTCGACGACCGGCCCCCACGCCTCGACGAACTCCTTCGGGATCTCGTCGACCATCCGCTTCGCCGCGTCCAGCGCGAGCGCGCTGCGGCCGGCGAGCATCGCCGCGAAGCAGAGGAACTGGCGGTTGTGCGCCATGTAGATCTGGTAGAAGCCCGTCCGCGGGAACCGACTCCGATGCCGCTCGTCGGCCCGGATGGCCGCTTCGTTCGCGGCGATCGCACCGTCGAAGTCCGCCGTGCGGACGTACACGTGGCACGGCATGTGGACCAGGTGGCCGGCGCCGGGAACGAGGGTGCGGAGGAGGTCGGCGCTCGGCTTGGCGCGGGCCGGGTCGGGGCCGGACTCGAGCGCGTGGACGTGAAGGTGGAGCGCGCCCGGGTGCGACGGCGAGAGCGTGATCGCCCGCTCGAGCGTCTCGACCACCTCCTGGACGCGACCCTTCGGCTTCCCGTCGAGCGTCCACAGGTCCCACGGCTGGAGGTCCATCAGGGCCTCCGCGTACAGCGTCGCGACGTCGGCGTCCTTCGGGAACCGCTCGCGGACCCGCCCCATCGCCTCGGCGTACGCGACGTCGAGGGGACGGCGGTCGTCGGGTTGCGGGTTCGCGTACCGCGTCGAGAGCGCGTCGACGAGGGCCCGCTCGACGTCGCTGCCGCCCGTGGCCGCCTTCGCCTTCTCGAGCGCGGCCCACGCCGCGGCCGCCCGATCCGGCGGCACGAGCGGGAAGTTGATGTGCGGGCCGTTCGCGACGGCGATGCCCCACCACACCATCGAGCAGGTCGGGTCGAGGTCCGCGGCACGCCGGAACGACGCGATCGCCTCGTCGTGGTTGAACGCATAGAGCCACGTGAGCCCCTGGTCGAACCACGCCTGCGCCGCCTTGGACGAGGTCGCGACCGGGCGGTGGTACGCCCCGAGGTCGTCGTCGAGTTGCGGCTCGTCGGCGTGGGCGACTCCGGACGAGAGCACGAGCGCCACGAGCGTCCAGCGAGTCCATCGCATGGGGCAGTCCCTCCGAGCGTCGGTGCGTGAGGATACGGCTCGCCCCAGCGGCTCGCTCCCCCCCCAAGGCCGCCCCTCGTCCCGCGGCCCCATCCCCCCGGGCACCCGACATGGAACAACGGGGTCGTAGCCCTTGGTTCCACGTTTCCCAGGGTCGGCGAACGGGCCTTGCGTCAGCGGGGCGGGCCGCGGCGCATGCGGAAGGTGGGCACGACGCTGTCGGGCTCGACGCCCGGCACCGTCACCGACTCGTAGCCGTCGGCCTCGAACACCAAGGTCCACGGGCCGCCGCGCAGCGACCCGCGATACTCGCCGCCGTATCGGGTCAAGGCCTTGGGGTCCAACGGCTCGCCCTCGACGCGCCAGCGGACGCCGTCGAGCCCCGTCCCGTCTTCCGTGAGGACGTACCCCGCAACCACGCCGCCGCGCTGGAGCGTCACGACCGGCTCCCGCGCACCCACGCCCTGGTTGACGCCGAGGAACCCGGTCGCGCGGAACAGCAGGTCCGCGCCCGCGTAGCTGCTCCAGAGTCGGAACCCGCCATCCGCCGCGGTCACCGTGTGCTGGACCGTGTCAGTGACCGTCACGCCTGGCAGCCCCGCGCCCGCGTCGTCGACGACGCGCCCGACGAGTTCCGCGAGGGGTTCGAGTTCGATGCGCGTGCCGCGCTCGAGCGAAACCCACGTCGTCACGCCATGGGCCCGACGGACGAGGATCGCGACCGGAGGCGACCCGCGCCCGCGGAAGCGGAAGCGGCCCTCGGCGTCCGTGACCACGTCGGGCATCTTCCGGGGCCCGGCCGCGACGACCGTCGCGCCCGCGAGCGGGCGACCCGCCTCGAGCACGACCCCCGCGACGTCCACGTCCACGTCCTCGCGCCGAGGCGAGGAGGGGATCGGCGGCCGATCGAGGCGCACTTCGACGTCGGTCATGGTCGCCGCATCGTCCGGAACCTTGGCGCCCCCTTGGCCGATGGTCGCATGCTCGACGCCGACGATGCAGGTGCTCGACGGGACGCGCAGGAGGTCGAGCGTGGCCGTACCGTCGTGTGCAGACTGCGTGCGAGCGAAGTCGAACCCCCATCCCGGCCCGTACGCGTGGCCCGTGACCACAGCTCCATCCACGGGTCGTCCGCGCGTGTCCACGACGCGCACGCGCAGCGTCCTCCGGGGGCCGACGACCAGCGGGAGTTGCCCTGCGCGCCCCTGCAGGAACCCGAGCCGAACGCCGCGGCGTCCGTCGGCGGCGGTGGCCTCGACCGCCACGCCGGCGACCGACTCCGACCACGGCACCGCGACCGCGAACCGGCCCTTCGTGTCGCTGGTCGTCGCCGACGCCGTGCCGTCCGGCAGGCGGGCCACGACGCGCGCCCCGGCCACCGGCCGGCCGTCGAGATCGATGACGAGGCCCGTCGCTCGTTCCGACAGCGCCAGCGCGCGGGCCACGCGGTCATCGGGCAGGGGCGGTGTCTCGACGATCCGCGGCAGCGGCGCCCGCTCCGCGCCGGGCCTCGCGTCGACGGCCTCGGGCCGCGGTCCGAAGGCCGCGAGCGCCGCGAGGGCGATCGCACTGCCGACGACTCCGAGGGCGATCACGCGTCGCGACACCGTGTCCTCCGCGCCGCATCCTACCGCCGACACCGAGACGAAGGGCTACGACCCCTTTGTTTCGGTGTCGCCCTCGCGAGGCGTCGAATCGGACGGCGATCATCGGCGCCGGTACGCGAGGCCCGTCCGCCGTCCGACACCGGAACGAACGTCTACGACCCCGTTGTTTCGCTGTCGACGCCGAAACAAACGGCTACGACCCCGTTGTCTCGGTGTCAGCGGAGGTCGAGGAGATGGTGGCCGTGGACGACGCCGTCGGCGAGGTCGAGGACCAGCGCGAGGACGACGCCGGAGGTCGCGGTCGCGATCAGGACGTGCTCGTAGCGGCCCGAGGGCATCCGCCAGAGGCCGGCCACCGGGCCCAGCGGTCCATGGCCCTCGACGTCCCCCTCGGGGATCCGGGCCACGTAAGGTGCGACGTCGAACGAAGGCCGCGCGCCCGCGGGCGCGGGAAGCGGCGTGCCCGCGATCGTCGCGCGGAATCCGCCCGCGTTCAGCCGACGGACGCGGGGCCCGTCGTCGGCGTCCGGCGCGGGGCCGGGCCCGGACGCTGCGCGCGCCACGGCCCGGTCAGTTGCCCGCGGGGTTCGTCATGACGAACGACTGCGCGAACGCGTCGAACGTGGCCCGCGCCGCGGCCTCCTGCGTCGCGTCGGCGGCGCAGCGCAGGCGGAACGTGTCGTTGCCGCGCTTCACCACCGCCACGAAGAAGACCTGCTCGCGGCCGCCGACGACGCCCTTGCCGCGCACGAAGGCCGCCTCGCGGCCCGCGACCTGCGTGCGGCCGGACTCGGCCTCGCCGCCCACCTCGGGCCCCTTGTAGTACTCGACGAGGATCGACGCCTCGTGGTCGAGGTCGGCGTCGGTCTCGTAGCGATAGACGCCGAGCACGGGCCCGTCGCCCGCCGGCGCGAACTCGGCGAGGTGCTGCGTGCGGTCGGGCACGCGCACGCCGTAGCCCTGCGGGTACTTCACCGAGAAGCCCGCGACGTCGTCGCGGAAGGTGCCGTCGCCCTTCTGCGAGAACGCGGAGCCGGCGACCTTCACCGTCACGCTGTTCATCATCTTGTCGATGGCGGGCGCGATGCGCGCGAACCCGGTCGCCTTCGCCTGGGCCATCACCTGGAACTCCCAGTCGCCGGCGAGCAGGAACGCGGCCTGCACGCGCCACGTGATCATGGGCGGCGGGCCCGCGGGCGCCGGCGCCGCGCCCGCGGCGGGCGCCGGCGTCTCGACCGCGCGCGGCTGCGTCGCGTCCACGAGCACGCCCGGCAACGGACGCCGGCCCGACACGGCGAGGTCCGTCACCGCGGCGACGTTGTAGGACTTGTCGTCGGCGAAGGTCTTCGTCACCTCGGCGCGCAGCCGCGGCAGCGTCACCGCGGCCGCCCGCCGCACCGACAGCACCACCGACGACCCCGACGCGGCGTCCGAGAATGTCGCGAGCGTCGTCCACTGCGGGAGACCGGCCGACACCTCGGCGAGCTTCCACCCGGACGGCCCTTCGACGGTGAGGCCCAGCTTCGGGTTCTTGTAGACGGCCCCGGGCGCCGCGGCCGGCGCCGGCGCGGGCGCCGGGGGCGCGTCCGCCGCCCCCGCGACGCGCCCGACGGCGCACGCGGCGAGGAAGGCAGCGGCACGGAGGGCCGCAACGCGGCTCGAGCACCCGAGGGAACGCGGCATCGACGACAGCCTCCGAGGGAGCCCCGGATTCTAGCCCGATCGCCCCCGGAATCCGATCCCGCCCGGCCCCACCCCGTAGCATCCTCCGTCCATGGTCCCGGATCTCTCCCTCCTCGTCGCCCTGATCCTGGGGCTCTTCGCGCTCGCCGACCCCTCGGCCTCCGCGTCCGTGGACCCCGTCCGCGCCCTCGCCGGGACCGGCGCCGTCACCCTCGTCGTCGTCGCCCTCACCCGCATGGCCGCCGACCGCGCGATCCGCGCCGTCGAGGAGCGCGACGCGGAGGCCCTCGTCCGCGCGGGCCGCAGCGCGACCCTCTGGCCCCTGTTCGGCTGGATCGTCGTCCTCAACCTCTTCGACTGGGGCACGTTCGTCGGCACCGAGGTCCCCCGCGTCTGGTTCCTCGTCCCGCACCTCGCGCTCTTCCTCCCGCTCGCGATCATGGTCGGCAGCGGCTGGTCGGCCCTCCGTCGCGTCGAGACGCACTTCCAGGCCGACCCCGACGCCCCCGGCGCGGTCCGCCGCGGCCTCGCGCGCAACGCGCTCGTCCTCGTCCCGCTGTTCGTCCTCACGGCGCTCGGCGAGGCCTTCTACGTGCTGGCCGAGCTGCGCGTCGAGCCCATCCGCCGCGCCCACCTCGTCCACCAGGCCTTCCCGGACGTCGAGGTCCTCGTCGTCTTCCTGCTCTCGGCCGCCATCGGCTACTTCGCCCCCTCGATCATGCGGCGGATGCTCAAGACGAGTCCGCTGCCGGCCGGCCCGCTGCGCGCCGCGATCGAGCAGCAGATGGCCGCGCTCCACGTCCGCACGAAGGACCTCCTCCTCTGGGAGACCCGCGGCCGCGTCCTCAACGCGATGGTCGTCGGCCTCACCGGCGGCACGCGCTACGTCATCGTCTCCGACGCGCTCCTCGCCCGGCTCCCGCTCCCCGAGGTCCTCGCCGTCGTCAGCCACGAGGCCGGCCACGCGCGCCTGCGCCACCTCCCGTGGTTCCTGCTGGTCGGCCTCTCGTCGATCCTCTTCTTCCGCTCCGCCGAGGAGATCCTCGGCCCCACCCTCGGCCCCGCGGGCGGCCTCTTCCTCTCGTTCCTGTCGCTCGCGTTCTTCTGGTTCGGGATGCTCGGCTGGCTCTCCCGCCGCTTCGAGCGCCAGGCCGACGTGTTCGGCGCGCTGCACGCCGCGGCGCTGGTCCCCGACGCCCCCGACCTCGCCGTCCCGCCCGCGCCCGCCCCGGTCCCGGCCGGCACCGCCGCGATGATCGGCGCGCTGCAGCGCGTCGCCGGCGAAGGCGGCGCCAAGTTCAGCCACCGCCACGGCTCCATCGACGACCGCACGGCCTACCTCGCGAAGTTCGCGCTCGACCGCCCCACCCGGGAGGCCTTCGCGACCGACACCCGCCGGGTGAAGTGGATCCTCGTCGGCTTCGCGCTCCTCGCCCTCGGCTCGACGGCGGCCCGCGCGCCCGGCGGCCTCGTCCGCGGCCAGTCGGCCCTCGCGTTCGGCGAGGGCGAGACCGCCGCCGAGGACGCCCACCACCTCGCCGTCGCCGGCGACCCCGCGGGGGCCCGCGCGGCGTACGCGCGCTCGCGCGACGCCTTCCTCGCGTCCGCCGGCCACCTGGCCCGTCGCCCCGACGACGTCCGCCTCCGCGCGCTCGCCGCCCTCGCCCGCTACAACGCGGCCGACCTCGAGGCGCGCCACGGCGCGGGCCCCCTCGCCGCGAAGGCCGGCTTCGAGGAGGCCCTCGCGCTCTCCCGCGGCACGCTCGACGGCGTCCGCGAACTGATCGGCTTCCACGCCCGCATCGACCTGGGCCGCATCGCGCTGCGCGACCCCGACACCGCCCGAGGGCTCGCCGACGCCCGCCGCCTGCGCGCCGAGGCCGCGGACCTCGAGGACGGGGGCGGCGACCGCGCGCTGCGGAGCGCCCGTCTCCGGTTCCTCACGTCCGCGATCCGGTTGCGCGATCCGGACCCGGGGATCGCCGCGCAGGCGCGCCGCGACCTCGAGCTGCAGGCGCGCGTCGCCGGCGACGGCCCGAACTGGGACGACCTCGCCGCCGACGCCAAGGCCGAGCTGGCCCTCGTCGCGCCTCCGCGCTGACCCGCCGCGCACCGGGCCTCGCGTCCCCCGCGCCCGACACCGAAACAACGGGGTCGTAGCCCTTCGTTTCGCTGTCGCCCCACGACCGGGAGGAAGTTGGAACAACGGGGTCGTAGCCCTTTGTTCCGATTTCAGACAGAGCCTAGTCCGCGAAGGTGTGCGTCCCGAGTTCCTCGGAGTCCAGGAGGACCGAGAACCCCGTCGGCGACAGCACCACGACGGCCCCCGACACGGCGGAGGCCGGCATCCCCGCCTCCGCGAGGTCGGCCGCGTCCGCGCAGCCGGGCCGCGCGCTGTACGACCCGAGCTTGCGGTCCTGCGCCTCGACGTTCGCCGCCGTCGCGGGATCCGCCTTCGGGTCGGGCCCCCCCGCCGGCCGCAGCACCCACGCCTGCGCCGGCGACGCCACCGGATCCTCACCCGCGAGCGCCAGCAGCACGTCGATCCGCCGGTTCGCCGCGTCCGCGACCACGACGCGGTGCCCGAGCGTCTTCGGCAGCGCCGCGACCACCGCGTCGGCGTCCGCCCCCCGCTCGAGCGCGAACCGCAGCGCGACCGGGAACGGCGCCCCGCGCAACGACCGCTGCTCCGGCGTCCGCGACGGGTCCTCCCCGAACGCCGCGACGACCCCGCGCGCCGACACCCCGGCGATCCCGCCCACCGACCCCGGCGCGCCGACCATGAGCGTCGCCGTCCCGCCCGTCGGGTGCCGCTCGACGACGACGAGCGCGTCGAGCGTGCCCGGCTCCCCCGCCGCCCCGACGGCGCCGAAACCCGCGCCCACCGCGCGCACCACCCCCGGGAACGCCACGGCCAGGCACGGCGCCGCGCCGGGCGCCGACGCGAACGAGGCGAGCCCCGCCTCCGTCGCCGGCACGTGCCACCGCTCGATCTCCCGCACCCGCTCCCGGTCGAACAGGTCGTCGACCGACACCCCCGCCCCCTCCGCGATGCCCCGCAGCTCGTCCCAGGCCCCCACCGGCAGCAGGTCGCGCACGGGCCTCGCGTACCCCGCCACCACGTCCGCCACCTCCGCCGGCAGCGGCCGCGCGACCCGGGCCCGCACCGCGTCCCGCAGCAGCCGCCCCTGATGGACCCCCATCTCGTACGGCGTCCCCGAGACGACGACCTGCGTCAGCCGCGCCCCCGGGGGGAGATCGACACGGCGCCCCGCCCCGCCGACGGCGGCCTCCCGCCCGCACCCGGCGACCGCGGTCAGCGCGAGCGCGAGCCCCCCGGCGGCCAGGCGACGACCGAGGGACCCGGGCCGCGGTCGACGAGGGGGGACGCAAGGCCCGGTGGCCGGCGCGACGAGGGGGGCGGTCGGGGGCATGGGACCTCGCTTCGACGCGGGATTATGCGGTCGCCGTCCCCCCCGGCCGAGGGCCAGAATCCGATGGGGAATGGGGGGGGGCTGCGGTACACTACGCGGCTTCGGGCATGGATGATCTAAGTCCATGCTCCGCCGAGGGTTACGCGCCGGGAGCGCCCCGCGCGTCCCCCACGGATTCGGGCCGCCGATCCGGTCGACCGAACGGGCATCCGACCCGGTCGGCGGACGACGGCCCGGCGGCAGCCGGTTCGAGTTCGCCCAGATCGAAGAGCCTTCCAGACCGCGCAGTTCCGGGAGAGACGTTCCATGCTCGGTGAGCGGATCCACGAGATCAAGATCGAGGACGAACTGAAGTCGTCCTACCTGCGGTACGCGATGAGCGTGATCGTGGACCGGGCGCTGCCCGACGTCCGCGACGGCCTCAAGCCGAGCCAGCGCCGCATCCTCGTCGCGATGAACGACCTGAACCTGGGGCCCCGCGCGAAGACGCGCAAGTGCGCGAAGATCGCCGGCGACACCTCGGGCAACTACCACCCGCACGGCGAGAGCGTCATCTACCCGACGCTCGTGCGCATGGCGCAGTCGTTCAACATGCGGACGCCGCTGGTCGAGGGCCAGGGCAACTTCGGCAACGTCGACGGCGACCCGCCGGCCGCCATGCGGTACACCGAGGCGCGGATGACGGGCGCGGCGACGGACCTGCTCGCCGACCTCGAGAAGGAGACCGTCGACCTCAAGGCCAACTACGACGAGACGCGCACCGAGCCGACCGTCCTGCCGGGCCTGTTCCCGAACCTGATCGTCAACGGCGCGTCGGGCATCGCGGTCGCCATGGCGTCGTCGATCCCCCCCCACAACCTCGGCGAGGTGTGCGACGCGATCACGCTGGTCCTGCGCAAGCCGGACTGCACGACCGCGGAGCTCATGAAGAAGCTCCCGGGCCCGGACTTCCCGACGGGCGGGCGCATCTGCGGCCGCGGGGCGATCAAGGCCGCGTACGAGACGGGTCGCGGCAAGCTCGACGTGCGCGCGAAGTGCCACGTCGAGAGCGGCCGGCAGGGCAAGCAGCAGGTCGTGATCGACGAGCTGCCCTACCAGGTCAACAAGCGCACGCTGATCGAGAAGATCAGCGACCTCGTCAAGGAGGACAAGATCTCCGGCATCGCCGACATCGTCGACGAGTCGGCGGACGACATCCGCCTGTGCGTCGTCGTGAAGCGCGGCGAGGACCCCGAGATCGTCCTCAACCAGCTCTACAAGTACACGCAGCTGCGCGACTCGTTCAGCGTGATCATGATCGCGCTCGTCGACGGCAAGCCCGAGCTGCTGCCGCTGAAGTCGATCCTCGAGCAGTACATCCGGCACCGCAAGGAGGTCATCACCCGGCGGACCCGGTACCTGCTGCGCAAGGCCGAGGAGCGCGAGCACATCGTCGCGGGCCTCCTCAAGGCCATCGACATCATCGACAAGGTGATCGCGCTCATCCGCAAGAGCAAGGACACCCCGACGGCGAAGCAGGGGCTCGTCGACCAGCTCGACTTCTCCGTGCTGCAGGCCGACGCCATCCTGCGGATGACGCTCTCGAAGCTGACCGGCCTCGAGCGCAAGGAGCTCGAGACCGAGCACAAGGAGCTGCTCGCGAAGATCGCCGAGTACCGCGCGATCCTGGCCGACGAGAAGCTCGTGCTCCAGCTCATCGAGGAGGACCTCGCCGAGCTCAAGGAGCGGCACGCCGACAAGCGCCGCACCGAGATCGCCGAGGAGGCGGGCGAGCTCAACCTGATGGACCTCGTGCAGTCCGAGAACGTGGCCGTCACGCTCTCGCACGAGGGCTACATCAAGCGCACCGCGCTCGAGACCTACCGCAAGCAGCAGCGCGGCGGCAAGGGCATCATCGGCGGCGAGGCGAAGGAGGGCGACTTCATGGAGCACCTCCTCATCGCCAACACGCACGACTGGCTGCTCTGCTTCACCGACCGCGGCCGCGTCTACAAGGACCAGGTCCTCAACCTGCCCGAGATGGGCCGGTACGCGAAGGGCCGGGCCATCGTCAACTTCCTCGAGATGGGCGCGGGCGAGCGCGTGCAGGCCCTCCTCCCCATCCGCGACCTCGAGAACGAGGAGCAGTTCATCCTCTTCGCGACGCGGAAGGGCTACGTCAAGCGCACGTCGCTCGGCGAGTTCCAGCACATCCGCCGCGGCGGCATCATCGCGCTCGGCCTCGAGGAGGGCGACGCCGTGGTCGGCGTCGCGCTCATGCGCGAGGGCCAGCAGGTCGTGCTCGCCACGGCCAAGGGCATGGCGATCCGCTTCGTCGTGAACGAGGCCGTGCGCCCCATGGGCCGCCAGGCCTACGGCGTCATCGGCATCCGCGTCGAGAAGGACGACCGCGTCGTCGACATGGCGGTCGTGGACGACACGGCGTCGCTGCTCACGGTCTGCGAGAACGGGTACGGCAAGCGCACGTCGTTCGACGAGTACCTGCGCGGCGGCGAGCCCCAAGGCCGCGGCGGCCAGGGCCTCAAGAACCTCTCGCCCGACCTGATCGAGCGCAACGGCGACGTCATCGCCGTGAAGCCGGTCACCGACGAGGACGACATCATCTGCATCACCCAGAAGGGCCAGACGATCCGCCAGCCGGTCTCCGGCATCCGCGTGATCGGCCGCTCGACGGGCGGCGTGCGGCTGATGAACCTCGAGGAAGGCGACAAGATCGTCTCGGTCGCGCGCGTCGTCCACGAGGACGACACGAACGGCGACGGTCAGCAGGTGCTGCCGCTCGCGCCCGACGGCAAGTAGCCGCCGACCCGTTCCCCCTTCCGCGGCCGCGAGCGTCCCCTCGGGACCCGCGGCCGCGGTCGTGTCCCGGGACCGCGAGGCCCGGTCGCCGGCTGGGCCTCGCGTGCGCGCGGGCCTCGCGTCCTCGCGAGCGAGCGGGCCTCGCGGTCCCGTGGGTCGCTCCGCCCCCCGACGAGGGCCCGCGGGAACGGGCCGCCGGCGGCGGCGGACGGGCGAGACATCCCCCTCCCCGGAGAGGGGACCGGAGCGCTCCGACCCTCGCGCGGCGGCGGCCGGCGACGCGGGCCCGCCCCCTGTCCGGGGGGCACCGTCGCGAGGTAGAATCGGGGGCTGCGCCGGGTCCGTCGCGACCCGGCGTCTCCCCGGAACTTCCCTCGCCATGCGCATCCGCCCGGCCGCTTTCCTCGGTGCCGTCCTCGGTGCCCTCCTCGTCCCGTTCCTGGTGCGCGGCGTCGCGTCGGCGGAGGACGCGAAGAAGGTCGTCACCGACAAGGCGCACGACTTCCGCTGGGAGCTGCCCTCGTCGTGGGAGCTCGTCGAGCCGTCGGCGTCCGACCGCGAGGCCGGGTACCACGCCAAGGCGAAGCGCACGGTCTCGACGGGCATCGAGTGCACGGCGAACGTCTTCGTGAAGCCGTCGGGCGGCGCGACGCTCGACACCTTCGTCTCGATGATGAAGGACAACAAGCGGTCGGTGCTCTCGGAGACGTCCGAGGAGGAGACCGACCTCGAGTGGGCCGGGGTGAGCGGCGCGAAGGGGGTGACGCTGCTCGGCAAGGAGGAGAACGGCAGCTCGATCAAGTGGTTCGTGCGCGCCGCGATCATCGGCGACAACTACCACCAGGTCGCCGTGCGGTCGGTCAACGCGGCCCACGCGGACGTGGGGAGCGAGATCGACGAGGTGCTCGCCGGGTACCGCGCCCTGTCGGCCCCCGCCGCCGCGGAGGGCGGGGCCGCCGAGGGCGGCGCCGCGCCGGCGAGCGCCGTGAAGCGCGAGTTCCCGAACGTCGGGCTCACGTGGACGCTGCCCGAGGGCGGCGAGCGCAAGGCCCCGCCGGTCAAGGACGGCGACCCCGAGCGCGTCTGGAAGTGGGGCTTCGCGGCCCAGGGCAACCCCGGCCTCGCCCGCGGGCAGGACGGCCTGCTCGCCGTCGCGGCGCTCAACCTGAACGAGACCGCGCTCATCGTCGCGGAGCTGGCCCTCCCGAAGGTCAGCACCCAGGACATCCCGCCGGCGGGGATCGTCAAGACCGAGCAGAACTTCGAGGAGCTCGCGAAGCAGAACTTCGATGGGACGCCGATCCCGAACATCGACGCCGACTGCAGGGTCGGCAACGCGCGCGGCGCGTACTACACGCTCTCCGGCAAGAGCAGCCAGGACGGCCGGCCCCTGTTCATCCGCCTGTACTACGTGACGCTCCAGCAGCAGCTGTTCCGCCTGGTGATCACGGCGCGCGACGGCGCCGAGTCGTCGGAGTCGGACTTCATGAAGGCGCTGGTCAACGGCCTCGCGTGGGCCGACACGACGACCGGCATCCGCGGCCCGATCCTGGCGCCCTTCCAGACGGCCACGACGGACCGCAAGAACTGGAAGGACCTCGGCAAGAAGCGCGACATCGTCGGGTCGGTGAGCCTCAAGAAGCCGCCGCAGTTCGGCGAGCTGAGCCTCTCGGGCGCGCAGGGCTACCTGTTCGCCGCCGAGACGCGCAAGCCGGGCGCCTACCTCTTCGTCGCCGTCATCAAGGACGACGCCGCGAAGATCGGCCAGGGCTCGCCGCCGTTCTCCCTCCAGTCGATGGTCGACAAGCACGAGAACGACTGGAAGACCGAGATGGCGAACCCGAAGACCCGCGGGAAGGGCGAGAAGGCGAACTCGAAGGACGCCTCGCTCAAGACCGGCAAGGGCCTCAGCTACGAGTTCAGCGGCGAGAAGGACGGCTTCCCGTTCGTCGAGAAGGGCTGGATCGTGAAGGCGGGCAAGGACATCGTCTGGGTCCGCGCGCAGTTCGGCGGCAAGGACGCCGACAAGACGCTGCTGGGCGACTGGAAGGACGTCCTCGGCTCGATCAACTTCAAGTGACCCCGGCGGCCGCCGGGCCCCGCGGTCCCGGGCCGTCGCGAGGCAACCCGATGCGTCGTCTCCCCTCCCTGCTCCTCCTCCTCGGGCTGGCCGCCGTCGCCACGGTGGCGCCGGCCCGCCGCGCGTCCGCCGACAAGGTGGCCGACGACGACGTCGGCAACTACCTGCTGCGGATGCCGGACACCTGGGACTTCGCCGACATCAGCCACTTCGCCGACCTCGGCGTCGTGAAGGCCGGCGAGCGCCGGCTCGCGACGCTCCACGACGGCACGCCCGGCACCGGGCAGGGCGCGCGCCTCATGCTGTCGGTCCAGGACGTCGGGCCGAAGACGACGCCCGGGCTGCCCGCGGACTTCGAGGACGGCCTGAAGGAGTGGCAGCTGCTCGAGGAGCAGGCCAAGCGCGTCGAGGAGGTGTCGGAGGAGCTCCACACGCGGATCGGCGCGGCGTACGACAAGCTCGACAAGGCCCTCGTCGCGCTCGCGGAGACGCCGGAGGTGCGCCGGCTCGTGATGTCGCGCTGGGGCAAGGACCCGGCGGCGTGGCCGCCCTACAAGGTCGAGGGCGAGACCCGGATCGCGGGCCTGCCGGCGGCGAAGCTCGTCGTCGACGCGCCGAGCGGCAACCTCGGCGGCAACGACGGGCCCTGCGTGGCGGTGCAGTTCGTGTTCGTGCTGCGGAAGAAGCTCACGCGCCTCGCCATCTGGCGGTGGTCGACGCCGAAGGACCGGGAGAAGCTGAAGGACGACGTCGACATGATCGAGCTGTCCTTCGAGGTGCTCAAGGCCGAGGCGATCTCCGGCAAGAAGCCGGTCGACGCGGGCCCCGCGGACGGCGGGGGCGGCGGCAAGGAGGACAAGCCCGAGGCGAAGAAGGAGACGGTCAAGGACCTCGCCATGGGTTTCGAGGTCGTGAAGCCGGCGAAGTTCAAGCTGAAGGAGCTCGACCGCAGCAAGGAGTCCGACCGGAACGTCGGCTTCGAGATGAGCGCGGTGGACGCGGGCAGCGACTGCATCGTCGAGCTGCTCGTCTACCGCGTGGGCCGCGCGGGCACCACCGCGTTCGACCTCGACGACTGGATGAAGAACCTCGGGACCAACTTCTTCACGAGCCACCCCGAGGGCCCCATCGAGCTGATCCCGTTCCCGATCCCCAGCGAGAAGGCGCCGCTCCTGTCGCTCCCCGACGTCGGCAAGAAGAAGGAGCTGAAGCGCCCGCCCCCGGACGAGCTGAAGGACGGGCTCTCGAAGTCGGACGTCGAGCGTCTCGGCGTCGTGACCGAGGTGAAGGGCGCCAAGGTCGGCGGGCAGCGCGTGAAGGAGGCGTGGCGCTGGGGCATGCGGGGCAACCTGGCCCGCATCGGCACCGACATCCAGTGCCAGTGGACGTTCACCTACGACGCGCGGACCTTCGTGATGCGCGTCACGGCCCGCAAGGACGGCTGGGAGAAGTTCAGGGCGGACGTCGCCGACATCTTCAAGTCGTTCCGCATCCTCGAAGAGCCCAAGTGAGGCGCCGTCACGGGACGGGATCGTCCGGTCCGAGCTCGACGAGACCGTTCCGTGAAGAGCCCTGACGGCCCCTTGGACGGCCCCGCCCGCACCCGTCGCCTCACCGAAGGGCTGCCCGGCATCGGCGGGCGCATCCGTGCGACCAACGACGACTTCCTCGTCGAGGAACTGCCGCTCTACGGCGCGCTCGGCGAGGGCGAGCACGTCCTCTTCGAGCTCGAGAAGCGCGGCACGTCCACGTTCGAGGCGCTGCTCTGGGTGAGCAAGACCGCGAAGGTGAGCGAGCACAGCATCGGGTACGCCGGCCTCAAGGACGCGCGCGCGGTGACGCGGCAGCTCATGAGCGTGCAGCGCGTGCCGCCGGAGCGGCTGCTCGCGATCCGCCACCCGAAGATCAAGGTGCTCTCCGCCAGGCGCCACCCGTCGCGCATCCGGATCGGGCACCTCAAGGGCAACCGGTTCACGATCCGCGTGCGCGACGCGAACCTCGCGCACCTCGACGCCGCGAGGGAGGCCCTCGCGACGCTCGTCCGCCGCGGCGTGCCGAACGCCTACGGCACGCAGCGGTTCGGCCTCAAGCAGGACGGGCACCTCCTCGGCCGCGCCGTCGTGACCGACGACTGGGCCGGGTTCCTCTCGCACCTGTGCGGACGCCCCCACCGCCGCGAGGGCGACACGCGGGTGCTCGAGGCGCGCGAGGCCTTCGACCGCGGGGACCTCCCCGCGGCCTTCGACCTCTTCCCGATGAAGCACCGCGTGCAGAAGCAGGCGATCTCGGCCCTGCTGCGCGGCGGGACCGCCGAGGACGCGTTCCTCGCGCTGGGCAAACGCGCCCGGCGGATCTACGTCTCGGCCTACCAGTCGTGGCTGTTCAACCGCTGCCTCGACGCGCGCCTCGCCCGCGACGACCACGACCGGCTGCTCGCGGGCGACCTCGGCTGGCTGCACGACAGCGGCGCCCTCTTCCTCGTCCGCGACCCGCGGGCCGACGCCGGCCTGGCCGCCGACTTCCGCGCGTCGCCGGCCGGCCCGCTCCCCGGGTACGACGCGCGGCAGCCCGAGGGCGACCCCCTCGCGCTCGAGCGGGCGGTGCTCGACGGCGAAGGCCTGACGGAGGACGCGTTCCGCAAGCCGAACGTGCGGATCCGGGGCGCGCGCCGCCCGTACCGGGTGCCGCTCGGCGACGCCTCCCTCGAGGTCGAGGACGCGACGACGGTGGTGGCCCGGTTCACCCTGCCCCCCGGCGCGTTCGCGACCGTGGTGCTCCGCGAGCTCATGAAGAACGACGGCGGACCGGGGGTCGAGCCCCCGGCGGACGACGACGACGCGCCGGCCGGGGTCGAGGAGACGGTGGAGGAGGACGAAGGGGCAACCGATGTCCCGACCGGGGCGTAGAGTCGCGGACCGGAACCACCCCGTGCGCATCATCGCGGTCGTCAACCAGAAGGGCGGCGTCGGCAAGACGACCACCTCCGTCAACCTCGGCGCGGGCCTCGCGTTGCGAGGACGTCGAGTGCTCCTGGTCGACATGGACCCGCAGGGCAACCTGACGGACCACCTCCTCTCCGAGCCGCCCCCGGACACGGTCCGGCCGTCGGTCTACGACGTGCTCGTCGAGGGGCTCCCGGTGGCGAAGGCCGTCACCCCCACCGCGACGCCGGGCCTCTGCGTCGTGCCGTCGCACGAGGACATGGCGGGGTGCGAGCTCGACCTCGCGTCGGTGATCGGGCGCGAGGTGCTCCTGCGGGACGCGCTGGCGGAGCTGCCGGCCGACGCGTGGGACTTCGTGTTCCTCGACTGCCCGCCGAGCCTCGGGCTGCTCTCGCTGAACGCGCTGGCGGCGGCGAACGAGGTGTTCATCGCGCTGCAGACCGAGTTCTTCGCCATGCGCGGCCTCTCGGCGCTCGACCGCACGATCGAGCTGGTGCGGCGGCGGATCAACCCGCAACTGGTCCTCGGCGGCATCGTCCCGACGCTCGTGGACCCGACGCGCCTCTCGCGCGAGATCATGGACGAGGTGCGGTCGCACTACGGCGAGCGCGTGTTCGACACGCGGATCCGCACGAACGTGCGCCTGGCCGAGGCCCCGAGCTACGGCAAGCACATCTTCGAGTATGCGCCCGACTGCGCCGGCGCGGCCGACTACGCCGCGCTCGCCGCCGAGGTCGACGCGGGCGCGCGGGCGGTCCCGGAGGCCCTGGCGGCGGCGCCCGTCGCGGCGCGGCCCGCGCCGCCCCCGCCGGTCGCCCCGGTCGCGGCGACGCCGGCCGCGCCCGTCGCTCCGACGCCGGCGGCGCCGAAGCCGGCCCCGAAGCGCGGCATCGCCGCGGCGATCGCGCAGGCGGCCGCGGCGGTGACGAAGAAGCTCGGGACGCGGAACGAGGGCCCGACGCAAGGCCCGGCGGCCGGCGGGTCCCCCGGGAACGCGGGGCCCGCGTCCGACGACGCGCCCGCCCCGAGCGCGCGGCCGGGCTCGCCCCGACGGACGACGACCGGTCCGGGGCGCCCCCGCCGCGGAGCCCGCGAGCGCGCCGGCGGCGACCGCGACGATCGACGAGCCCACGGTCAGCGACGCGGCGGCGCTCGACGCGGCCGACGCCGACGCGCAGGTCGACGCCCCGCACGCCGCCGACGCGCCGACCCACGCCGACGCCGCGCCGGACCCGCGCTCCATCGCCGCGACGGCCGTGGTCGCGCAGGCCCTCGCGGCCGGCGCCGCGGCGGTCGAGCCCGAAGCGTCGGCGGAGCCCGCCGGGTCCCTCGCGACGCCGCCCCCCGCGTCCGAGGGCGCCGCCGAGGTCGCGGCGATCGACGGGGCGGCGGCCGAGGTCGCGGCCGCCGAGGTCACGGCGAGCGACGTCGTGACGGTGGACGACGCCGCGACCTCCGAGGCGGCGACCTCCGACGCGGGGGCCGACGACACGGCGACCTCCGGCGCGGGGGCCGACGACACGACGCCCCCCGTCGTCGCGGACGCGGAGCCGGCGGCAGGGGTCGAGCCTCCTGCGGCGATCGTCGAGCCCGTCGCCCCGGCCCCCGTCGCGGCCGCGTCGGCGGCCCTCGTCGCCCCCGCGAGCGAGGGCGAGGCGCCGCCGGCGACGCCCGCGCCGCCGCGGCGGCCGGTCCCGGCGCTCCCCGTGCTGAAGGCCGGGCGGCCGTTCGCCCTGGGCCGCATGCCGCTGCGGCCGCTGGCGGCCTCGCGGACCGGCGAACGCCCGACGCCGTGACCGCACCCCTCCCGAGCGAGCCGCGCATCCTCGACTCCGACGGGCACCGGCTCGACGCGGTCCTGATGCGTCCCGCGGGCCCGGTGCGCGGCAGCATCGCGGTGTCGCACCCGCATCCCGGCCACGGCGGCCACATGGATCACAGCGTGGTCGTCGCGATCGCGGAGCGCGCGGTGGCCGCGGGGCTGCTCGCGCTGCGGTTCGACGTGCGCGGGGTCCGGCACAGCGACGGCGACGTGGACGACGCGGTCGGCCACCTCGTCGACCTCGTGGTCGCGTCCGACGCGGTCGCGAGCTGGGCCCCCGAGGGTCTGCCGCGCTACGGCGCCGGCTTCTCGTACGGCGCGCGTCTCTGGCTCGAGGCCGTGCGCGCGCCGGCCGCACCGCCGATCTCCGGGCTCGTCCTGGCGGCCCCCGCCACGCGGGTCCCGCGCACCGCGCGCGACTTCGGCGACCTCCTCCTCGGCCGTCCGATCCGCGATGCGGCGCTCGATCCGCGGGTGATCGAGCGGCTCGAGCGCGTGCCGGTCCCGACGCGCATCCTCGTGGGCGAGCACGACGTGGTCGCGCCCCCGCACGAGGTGCAGCGCCACGCGGGCCCTCGGGCGCGGGTCGTGGTCCTCCCCGGCCTGAACCACTTCTTCAGCCGTTCCTCCGGCGCCGGCGTCACCGACCTCCCCGCCCTCCACGCCGCCCTCGACGCCGCCTTCCGCGACATCGCGCCCCCGGGCTCCTAGCCCTGCGGGAACCACGAAACAACGGGGTCGTAGCCCTTCATTCCGCTGTCGGCGGAACAACGGGGTCGTAGCCCTTTGTTCCAACTCGAACAACGGGGTCGTAGCCGTTTGTTCCAACTCGCCGGGGGGACCGCGCGGCCCCGGCGCGTCGCGGGCAGCGAAACAACGGGGTCGTAGCCCTTCATTCCGCTGTCGGCGGAACAACGGGGTCGTAGCCCTTTGGTTCGCTGTCGCGCGCCGGGAGCGGGTTACGCGCCGACGAAGACGTACGGGTCGGCGGACGCGCGCTCGCAGTAGGCGCAGCGGAGGCGGAGGGGCGCCTTCGACACCCGGTCGAAGACCGGGGCGACGCGCTCGTGGTTCGTCACGCACGTCGGGTTCTGGCAGCGGATCACGCCCACGAGCCGCTCGGGCACCTCGAGGCGCTGCTTGCTCGCGACCTTGCCGCCCTTCACGATCGCGACCGTCACGTTCTCGCCCAGCAACGCCAGCCGGTCGGTCTCGCTCTTCCGCAGGGCCAGGCCCTCGACGCGGATGATGTCCTTGTGCCCGAACCGCGCGCTCGGGACGTTCATCCCGACCGTCACCGGCCCCTCCCGCGGCAACCCGAGGATCACCAGCGCCCGCGCGGACGTCCCCACCGGCAGGTGGTCGATCACCGTCCCGTCCTGCAACCGGAAGTCGTGGGGGCTGGGCATGGTCAGCGCGCCGGGAACTCGGCGTCCGAGAGGATCAACGACAACAGGGCCTTGCGTACCGTGACGCCGTTCCGCGCCTGCTCGAAGTAGAGCGCGCCCGGCAGGTCGTCGACGTCGGTCGCCACCTCCGTCACGCGCGGCAACGGGTGCAGGATCTTGAGGTCGGGGCCGAACCGCTCCGCCGCCGCCCGGTCGAGCCGGTACGCGTACTTGATCCGCTCGTACTCCGACGGGTCCGGGAACCGCTCCTTCTGGATCCGCGTCACGTACAGCACGTCGAGCGGCTTCGCGTCGTCGAGCGACTCGACCTCCTTCGACAGCCGCCCCTTCGCCTGGATCTTCTCGCGCAGTTCCTGCGGCAGCCGCAGCATCGACGGCCCGACGAACGTCATCTCCACGTCGAAGTGCAGCAGCGCCTTCGCGAGGCTGTGCACCGCCCGCCCGTACCGCAGGTCGCCGAAGAACCCGACTTTCAGCCCGTCGATGCGCCCCGTCGCCTTCCGGATCGTGTACAGGTCGAGGAACGTCTGCGTCGGGTGCTGGTTGCTCCCGTCGCCCCCGTTGATCACGGGGACCCGCGCGTTCTCCGCCGCCAACCGCGCCGCCCCCTCCTGCGGGTGCCGGATCACGATCGCGTCGCAGTAGCACTCGACCATGCGGATCGTGTCCGCGAGGCTCTCGCCCTTCGTCCGCGAGGTCGCCTTCTCGTCCGCGAACCCGAGCACGCTCCCGCCCAGCCGGTGCATCGCCGACTCGAACGACAGCCGCGTCCGCGTGGACGGCTCGAAGAACAGCGTCGCGAGGATCTTCCCCGCCAGCCTCGGCCCCACGTCGCTCTCGAAGTACGACGCCGTGTCGAGCAGGGCCAGCAGGTCGTCCTTCGAAAAGTCGTCGGCCGACACCACGTGACGCCCGCGGAACCCGTGCGCCGGGGACATGGGCCGATCGACCTCCGCACCGGGGACGAACGCTGACCTTGCCGGAGCCCCGATCGGGCCGTAGGGTTGCGTGTGCCGCCCTGCCGGCCCCCCCGGGGGTTGCGCGGAGCATACGCCCCCCCACCCACGCCCGCAACGGACGCACCCCCTGCTCCTCCGCCGCACCCCGCTCGCCGCCCTCGCGCTCCTCGCGCTCGTCGCCCCCGCCTTGCCCCTCGCGGGCTGCAAGACCTCCTGGGAGCTCGAGAGCCGCGACACGCCGGTCCACGTCATCGTCGTGGCCCCCGCCGCGGCCCAGGCCCCCCAGCGCGTCCCCCTCCTCGTCTACGTCGGCGACCGCAAGGCCGTGGACGGCACCCTCTCCTTCCCCCAGGGCACGACCCGCCTCGAGACCCCGACCGTCCACGTCCGCTCGGGCGAACCGACCGTCTCCGTCGTCCTCGGCGGGCGCACCGTGGCCACCGGCACCGTCACGGTCAAGCGCATCACCTGGATCGTGATCACGATCGCCGGCGACAGCGCCACGATCGCCTCCTCCGACCAGGACCCCACCGCCGCGCGGTGACGCGCCGACCCTGGCCCCGGGACCGCGAGGCCCGGTCGCCGATCCGGGCCCGCGGACCGCGAGGTCCGGTCGCCCCAGGGGACCGCGAGGCCCGGTCGCCGACCCTCCCGCCGGGCCCCCGAGGGCCGTCCGCCGCGCCCCGGCCCCTCGATCCGCCCCCGCGCTCCGGGCCCGGGCCCGGGCCTCGCGTCCCGGCCCCCCCGACCGCCCCCGAGGCCCCGCCGAACCGGCGATTCCCGACCGGCGCGGTCCCGGCCCCCGTCGCACGGGGAACCGCGTCGCCACCGATAGAATCGGGCCATGCTCGACGTCGCCCGCCCGGCCTCTACGTCCCCGTCCTACGACCACGCGGGCGAGGCCGGGAGAACGCGGCTCGACGACGTGGTCCTCGGCGGGCAGCGGCTGAACCGCGCGACGGCGAAGGTCGAGACGGCGGCGCCGCTCGAGGGCCCGCTCGACGCGGCGGCGAAGCAGGCGGTGAAGGCGCGGCTGTTCGCGACGACGCTCGACCCGTCGAGCCCGGTCGTCGAGCTGGGCTGGCCGACGCACGGCCCGTTCGTGAAGTCGCCGCACGGGACGTACTTCGACGCGTACCTCGGCGTCGCGCAGAAGGTGCTCGACGAGCACCACCCGCGGCTGCAGGCGATGGTGCGGACGCTGGTCGAGCACGACGTGATCCTGCGGCGCGAGATCGCGACGGACGACTACCTCGTGGCGCGCCCGGGCTCGCCGGTGAAGACGCCGCAGGACCTCGCGGCGCTGTGGAACGAGGCGATGTCGGCGCGGTGGCCGCAGCCCGAGGGCTGGCGCGCGTTCTTCTCGAGCAGCGGCGCGGAGGCCATCGAGGCCGCGCTGAAGCTGTCGTGGGCGGTGGCGTACAAGCGGTTCGTGGAGCGGTTCGGGATGGCCACGTTCAAGCGCGTGCAGGACGCGCTGGGCGTGAAGCCGGTGCCGTTCTTCGACCGCGACCCGGGCCTCAAGGACCATCCGGTCTGGGAGACGTACCCGTTCCACGTGATCGCGTGCGAGACGTCGTTCCACGGGCGCACGCTGGGCGCGCTGCACCTGACGCGCAGCAAGAAGGCGCACCAGCTCGGCTACCCGAAGACGGCGAACGTGCACCACATCCCGTACAACGCGGCGAACGAGCCCGCGCGGGCGCTGGTGGACCTGCGCGGCATCGAGGAGCTGCTGGCGGTGCCGGGCGAGCTGCGCCGCGTGATGGTGGACGAGCGCCGCATCCCGAAGGACCTGCTCGCGGCGATCGTGGCGGAGCCGTTCCAGGGCGAGGGCGGGTACGTGCCCGGCCAGCCGCAGTTCTTCGCGGGCCTGCGTCGGCTCTGCGACGAGACGGGCGCGCTGCTCGTCTGCGACGAGGTGCAGGCGATCGCGCGCACGGGCGCGTTGCTCGCGACGGAGCACCTCGGCATCCGGCCCGACGTGATCGCCACCGCGAAGAGCATGGTGATCGGCGTCACGATGGCGCCGGCCCATCTCGAGAAGTACCTCCACACGGGCTGGCACAGCAACACGTGGGGCGCGGGCCGTCTCTTCGACGTGAACTTCGCGTGGACGGTCCTCGACACGCTCCTCCACCACAAGGACCCGGCCTTCGGCGGCCTCTCCTACTTCGAGAACGAGGCCGTCAAGGGCGCCTACCTCGCGGCCGGCCTCGACCGTCTGCAGGCGAAGCACCCCTCGCTCCTCGTCTCCCATCGCGGCCTCGGCCTCATGCGCGGCCTCGTGGTCAAGCGTCGCGACGCGATCGTCTCCGCGGGCTGGAAGCACGGCCTGAAGCTCCTGGGCTGCGGCTGGTCGGGCGACACGTCCGTCCTCCGCGTCCTCTTCCTGGCCGACACCCTGACGCGCGAACTCGACGAGTTCCTCCGCATCCTGGACGCGACGCTGACCGAGGTCTCGGCTTCCTGACGCCCGCGCCGCCCTCCGGCGGCTCCGCTCCGCGCCAACCGCCCTCCCGGGACCCAAGGCCCGGTGGGCGGCACGGGTCGCGTCATGCAACTGCGCCTTGAGGTCCCCCCGTCGAGCCACTACCCTGGCCGTCCGACCCAGGGGGTAGTGAGACCTTGCGCAGCGACGTGGATCTTCCCAACGGCCTGTACGACCAACTCGTCACGAGCGCCCTTGAGGCCAAGTTGCGGCAGCTGGACGCGGGCGAGGTTCGCCTCGAAGCGTTGGGCGCGGATCGCCTCGATGAGTTGCGCGATCGGCTGGTGGAGACGATCCGCCGGGTGGCGCTCGACACGCTGGAACCCGAGGGAGCACGGCTCACCCCAGAAGCCTGCGTCGAGATTGCGAATCGGCTTCTCACTGCGTGCGCCCGGCCGACCGCCGGCCCGGACCTCGTAGCCACGCCGGTGCGTCGTCTGACCGCGGTCCATCGAGCCGAAAACGTGCCCGGGAGCCTGCCGGAGACGGGGTTGCTTGCCAGCTACCTGTTTGCCGCCGGCAAGGGGTCTCCGTCCCTGCTGTCGGAACTCCGGACCGAACTCGCTGCGGTCGACGGCGTCGACATCCTGGTCAGCTTCATCAAGTGGCAGGGTGTGCGCAAACTGGAGGATGTGCTCAAAGCGGTCACCGCGGTGGATGCGAGCGGTCGCCCGAGGATCGCCGTCCGAGTGCTGACGACGACGTACTGCGGCGCGACGGAGCGACGTGCCGTGGACTGGCTTGCGGGCCTTCCCGGGGTAAACGTCCGCATCTCCCTCGACGGGAGTCGCACGCGACTGCACGCGAAGGCGTGGATCCTCCGCCGACGGAGCGGGTTCGGTACCGCGTACGTCGGCTCCGCGAACCTGTCTGCAGCCGCCCTGACCGGCGGCCTTGAGTGGACGGTGAAGTTCACCCAATCGGGTGATCCGGCGCTCTACGATCGCGCGACCGCACACTTCGAGACGCTGTGGAACGACAGCGAGTTTCAAGCCTACGACCCGAGGAACACCGCCCACGCCGAGGCGCTCGACCGAGCCCTTGCGCTCGAGGGAGGGCGGCGTGCCGGGTCGAACGCCGACGCCCCGACCGCAGGGTCGATCAGTTGGATGGGGATCGAACCCCGTCCCTTCCAGATCGAGCTGTTGGATCGACTCGCTGCCGAGCGGCGTCACGGTCGCATGCGGAATCTGCTGGTCGCGGCCACGGGCACCGGAAAGACCGTCGTTGCCGCCTTCGACTACCGGCGCTCGTGCGAGTCCATCGGTGGACGCCCTCGGCTCCTGTTCGTGGCCCATCGGCGTGAGATCCTCACGCAGGCACGGCGGGTCTTCGCCGATGTCCTCCGAGAACCCGGCTTTGGCCAGATGTTTACCGAAGGCGTCGAGCCGAGCAGCTTCGATCACTGTTTCGCAACCGTGCAGAGCCTGCTCTCCCGGGACGTGCTCAGTCGATTCGCGCCAGATCATTGGCACACGGTCATCGTCGACGAGTGCCACCATGCGGCTTCGGCGAGCTACGAGGAGTTGATCCCGCGACTCCAGCCGAGCGTCCTGCTCGGCCTCACCGCGACGCCGGAACGCGGGGACGGCAAGAGCATCCTCTCGCACTTCGACCTTCGCCCCGATGGGACGCCGTCCGCGGAGCTCCGCCTCTGGCAAGCCCTCGATCAGGAGTTGCTAGCCCCGTTCGAGTACTACGGGTGCGCGGACGAGACCGACCTCTCCGAAGTGCCGTGGGATCGACCCGGGGAACGGGCGGCCCTGAGCGGTCTGTTGACCGGCAATCACGCCCGGGCAGGGATCGCCTTCGACGCGTTCATGGACAAGGTGGCTGATCCTCGGCGGGCGCGCGCCCTCGGGTTCTGCGTCACCGTTGAGCATGCGCGGTTCATGGCCGACTACTTCTCCGAGCGGAACATCCCGTCCGAGGTCGTCAGTGGTGACACCCCGGATGCGCGACGCAGAGGCGCGCCCGGTCGGCTCGACCGGCGTGAGGTGAATGTGATCTTCACCTGCGATCTCTACAACGAGGGCATCGACATCCCCGCCGTTGACACGATCCTCTTCCTCCGACCGACGCAGTCTCCGGTGGTGTTTCAGCAGCAATTGGGTCGAGGGTTGCGCCGAGCCGACCAGAAGGACTCGTGCCTCGTCATTGACCTGGTGGGACGATTCCGGGAGGACTTCAAGTTCGACCGCCTGCTCGGTGTGCTCACGGGCCTGCCCAAGCGGCGGCTCGTCGAGCAGGTGGAGCACGGCTTCAGCGAACTGCCGCCCGGCTGCTCGATCCAATTGGACCGCATCAGTCGGGAGCGCGTGCTCGAGTCCCTTCGACACGCGACCCATCGGCGATGGAACGACCTTGCGCGCGAGTTGCGCGCCTACGCGTCACTGCAGGGCAAGGCTCGCCCCACACTCACGGCGTTCCTCCACGACCAGCACCTCGACCTTGAGGACTGCTACCCGGAGCGTGCGGGTCAAGCGAGCGGATGGACCGCGCTTCGCCGGAAGGCCGGACTACTCGGTGGAACTCCGCAGGACGATGAAGTGAATGTCGGCAGGCGTCTGCCGGGCATCCTGCACCACGACGACCCCCAGTGGCTCGAGGCCCTCCGTGGCGCCGCCGAGGATGTGACCCCGTACGCTGCGACCTCCGAGATTGCGCGACGCCGGCTCGACATGATTGCGGGGGAGTTGTTCCCCAGCCACCAGGATCCCTGCACCGGCGAGGAACTCCTCGCCCGCCTTGCACGCACACCAGAGGTTCGCGCGGAGCTTGCGGAACTCGCCAAGCTGCTCAGCGAGCGGTCGGACTTGGAAGCGGCGCACCTGCCGGGCGTCCCTTCCTCATGGCCGCTCGTCCTCCATGCCGACTACACGCTGCGCGAGCTGATGATGGCGTCCGGGCGCATCTCGGGGCGCGAGCGCGCAGTGCCCCAGGGAGGCGTGCTGGCGTTCCACGACGAGAAGATCGAGTTCCTGTTCGTCACCCTCGACAAGTCGAGCGGATTCTCGCTCCGGACCGCGTATCACGATTACGCCATCAGCCCGACGCTCTTCCATTGGCAGAGCCAGAACAGCGCCGGCCCGTCGACCCCCGCAGGACGGCGCTACCTCGCCGGTGGGCGCGACGGATGGACGTTCCAGCTCTTCGTTCGCGAAACCAAGGACGACGCGTATCGCGCCCTGGGTCCGGTTCGGATGCTCCGAGCCGAAGGGGAGAAACCCATGTCGATCACGTGGACGCTGGACGTGCCGCTTCCCGCCGCCCTGTTCCGCCGCTACAGCGTCCTTCGGTCCGCCTAGCCGCCTGCGTACCCGGGGCTCCACAACTCCGCGACCCACGATTCGCGGCGGAGGTTGATCGCCTGCTCGTCGCGGGCGTCCTCGGCGGCGGAACGTGCCGGGAATGGGCCGTAGAAGCAGAAGCCCGAAACGGGGTCGCCGGTGACCAGGATCCACGCGTGGTCGGCGTCGGCGGAAGGCCGCGGCGGGCCGGGCCTTGCGTCCCGGGAGGGGGGAGTGTCCATCCCCCACCTTCTGCGCGGATCGCGTGACGGCGTCAGCTTCTGCGCGAGCTGTCGGGCGGCGTGCCTACGCCGTCGGCGGCGGGGCCGCGACCAACCAGCGGAAGAAGCGCTTGAGGCGCGTGTCGTCGTTGGAGGGAGGGCGCTTGCCGGGATAGGGCACGGTGTCGAGGAGAGACTTCGAGATGTCGTCGGGGGAGACCCCGTCGGCCTCGGCTGCGTAGGAGGCGATCAGGCGGTGCCGGAAGACCGCCGGCACCAGCGCGCGGACGTCGTCGAAGTCGGCCGCGACGCGGCCGCGGAGGAGCGCCCGGGCCTTCGCGCCCGCGATCAACGCCTGCGCGGCGCGCGGACCCACGCCCCAAGCCACGTAGTCCTTCACCGTCTTCGGCGCCAGCTCCGACGCCGGCCGCGAGGCGCGCGCGAGGTCCACCGCGTACCGCAGCAGGTCCTGCGGCACGTCGAGGTGCGCGACCGCCGTCTGGAAGCCGAGGAGCTCCGCGCGCGTGAGCACCGGCACGAGCGGCGGCGGCTCGAGCATCGACGTCGTCCGCCGCACGATCGCGGCCTCGTCGTCCTTCGTCGGATAGCCGAGCCGCACCTTCATCATGAAGCGGTCGAGCTGCGCCACCGGCAGCGGGTACGTGCCCTGCTGCTCGATCGGGTTCTGCGTCGCCAGCACGAAGAACGGCCGCTCGAGCGGGCGCCGCACGCCCAGGCTCGTCACCTGCCGCTCCTCCATCGCCTCCATCAACGCGGCCTGCGTCTTCGGCGGCGACCGGTTGATCTCGTCCGCGAGGATCACGTGGGCAAAGATCGGCCCCGGCAGGAACCGGAACTCGCGCGTGCCGCCCGCGTCCTGCGCCAGCACCTCGGTGCCCGTCACGTCCGACGGCATCAGGTCCGGCGTGAACTGGATCCGGCGGAACTCGCAGTCGAGCAGCCCCGCCACCGACGAGATCAGCATCGTCTTGGCGAGGCCCGGCACGCCCTCGAGCAACGCGTGGTGCTCCGAGAAGATCGCGATGAGCACCTGCTCGACGGTCTCCTCGAGACCCACGATCCGGCGCGAGACCTCCTCGCGCAGCCGCGCCGCGGCCCGCCCGACGTCGGGCAGACGCTCGCGAAGCTGGGCGGCGGGGGTCGGGGCGGCGGAGGCCATCGGCCGGGATCTTACCCGGGGGGAAGGCCGGGGGTGGGGCCCGGGCCGGTCTCCCCCACCCGCCGGCCCCAGGGACCGCCAGGACGGGGACCACTGGGCGCTGGGACCGCAGTGCCGGGGACCGCATCCCCCTTCCGCCAACGCGAGGCCCGCTGGCCGGCGGGCCTCGCGGTCCCGGGGGGAGGCTCGGACGAGCGGGCGGTTCGTCCCGGCATGCCCGCCGACCGCGGACCGAAACCGGCACCGCCCGAGAACGACCGAAACCGACGCCCCCGGTTGCGCGACGACCAGAGGGCCGTCCCATCGACCGGCCGTTCGGAGTCGCCATGCCTCACATGGATGCGCGGGGTATCCTCGATGACGTGCCTCGATCACCGTACTCGCTCCGATTCGACCGGGAAGCCGACGGTCGATGGATCGCCGAGATCCCGGAACTCCCCGGGGTCTTGGCATACGGCCGCGACCAAGGGGAAGCCCGGCGGGCCGTGGTCGCGCTGGCGCTGCATGTGATCGCCGATCGCATCGAACACGGGGAGGCGACCTCGGACGAGGTGGCCGCCCGGCTGTTCGAGTCGATCGCCCCGTGAGCGCCGCACCTCGCTGGCCTTCGACCCGAGCGTCGCGAGTCCTCGCAGCCCTCCTTCGGATCGGATGGGTGATCGTGCGGGAACGCGGGTCGCACCGGACACTTCGACGAACGAACTGGGCGGACTACACGTGGGCATTCCATGACCGCGTCGAGATCGGCCCAGTCATGCTGGCCCGAATCGCACGGCTGACCGGGTTGACACCGGAAGACCTATGACGCTGTCCGGACGAACCCGCGCGGATCCGGAGACCGGCGGATGGCGGCCGTGTGCCCGGCGCGAGACGCGGTCGCACGGAGACAGCGCTGGCCGGCGGGCCTCGCGGTCCCGGGGGGCGAGTGGGGCGTGGGAGGAGGGCGAGCGACGGGAGCGGGACGGGGTCGGCGCGGTAGGCTGCGCGGCGGCCTGCGGCGGCGCGGGCGGGAGGTCCGGATGAGGCGACTCGCGTGCGGGGTGCTGGCGATCGTGCTCGCCGGGTGCGGCGAGGAGCCGCGGGCGACGGGGCCGACGTCGGGGGCGGGGCGTGGGCCCGTGCTCGAGGGACTGCCGGAGGCACCGCGGCGGACGGCGCAGGACGACGTCGACGACGCGGTCGCGCGGCTCGGGGGGAACGTCGTCGAGGATGCGGCGAAGGCGAAGGCGCTGGCGGACCGGACGCTGACGTCGTCGGACGTGTTGACGTTCCTGACGGTGCAGCCGTTGGTGCGGGCGCTGGGCGACGATCCGGTGGAGGTGCAGCGGGTGGTGTCGGCGTACGGGGTGAGCGTGCTGGAGTGGACGGTGCTGACGAGCCGCGTGCTGCAGGGATGGATGCACGTGCGGTTCGGGCGGGAGAGCGCGGGCGCGCAGATCGTGGCCGACGCGGAGGTCGTGCGTCCGTACGCCGACCGGCTGGACGCGATGCTGGACCGGAAGTAGGCGACAGCGAAACGAAGGGCTACGACCCCGTTGTTTCGCTGTCGATCCGCGACGCACCGGGCCTCCCGGTCCCCCCGGAAGTTGGAACAAAGGGCTACGACCCCGCTGTTCCAGGTGGAACAAACGGCTACGACCCCTTTGTTCCGCCGACGGCGAAACGAAGGGCTACGACCCCGTTGTTTCGGTGTCGGCTCGGTCGCGAGGAGCGGGGCCGTTGGTAGAGTGGAGGGGATGGCGGGCGTGGGTGCGGAGCCCGCGCGGGAGAGGTGACATGCGCAACGCGGGATGGGCCGTGGCGGTGATGGGAGTCCTGGCGGCGTGCGGGGGTGAGTCCACGGCTCCGGTCCGGGACGCGTCGCAGCCCCCCACCACGTCGACGTCGACCGAGGCCGCCGCGGCGCCCGGGCGCACGCCGCTCGACGCCGGCGCCGAACTCGACGCTCGCCTGCGCGACATGTCCCCGGCCCAGATCGATCGCCTCGGCAAGCGGTTGCGGGCCGACGCGATGCGCACGCGGCCGATGACCGCGGCCGACGTCGAGCGCTTCCTCGAGCTGGCGCCGCGCCTGCGGGACGTCCGCAGCGACCCGGCGGCCGTCCACAAGGTGCTCGAGGACCGTCAGGCGAGCTACCGCGAGTACGCGACGCTGACGGCCCGCATCGTGGCCGCCCAACAGCTGCTCGCCGCGGGTCAGCCGGCGCCGGACGAGACCCTCCGTCGGGACATGGACGCGGTCCGGCCGTACGTCGAGCGCATCGACGCCGCCCTCAAGGCCCGCTGACCGGGCCCCTCCCCCGGAAGTTGGAACAAAGGGCTACGACCCCTTTGTTCCAAGACGGGAGAGCGCCGCCGAGGAGACGGCGGACGGGGGCAGCGTCCGCATGCACGGGTGGCCGATCGGGCACGCGCGGAGATGGCAGCCGAGGCAGGAGAGGTCCTCGCGACGCACGATCGAGACCAGGGCTTCGTCGCCCCGCGTCCAGCCGGGATCCGTCGGACCGAGGATCGCGACGACGGGCGTCCCGAGCGCCACCGCCACGTGACGCGGGCCCGCGTCCGGGCCGATCAGGAGCTCCGCACCCTTCAACAACGCCTTCGCCTCCGGCCAGCGGGCCACGTCGTCGTGCGTCGCCACGCACGGCGCCCCGATGGCGTCCGCCGTCGCGCGCGCGAGGTCCTCCTCGCCCGGCGCGCACAACACCATCGGCAACAGCCCCGTCTTCGCGCGCACCTGCCGCGCCGCCTCGCCCAACAACGCCGGCGGATAGACCTTCGACGGCCCGAACGCCGCGCCCGGGCTCACGACGAAGTACCCGCCGTGCACGCGCTCGCGCGCGAGCCGCGCCCGCGCCTTCGCCTCGCCCTCCGCCGACACCACCAGCCGCGGCCCGAGCCCGTCCGCCACCGCGCCGAACACCGCCGCCAGCCGGTGGAACCGCACCGTCATCGGCTCCGCCAGCCGCCGCCCGTCGGCCCCGCGCGGCGGGTCCACGCGATGGGTCAGGAACCCGCCGCGCCCGTGCCGCACGTAGCCCACCCGCACCTTCGCCTTCGACGCCGCCGCCGACAGCCCCGCGCCGAACGAGTCCTTCAGCAACAACACCGCATCGACCCCCGCCGCCCGCCACGACCGCCCGAGCCGCATCGGCGCCAGCAACCCGCGCGCGTTCGGCCCCTCGATCGGCAGCACGTCGTCGCGCTCCGTCAGCCCGTCGAGCAACGCGAGCCCCGACGGCGTCCCCGCCCACAGGATCCGCGTCGACGGCAGGGCCCGCCGCAACGCCCGCAGCGTCGGCGTCGCCATCACGACGTCGCCCGCCGGGTTCGGCAGCCGCACCAACAACACCGCCGGCGCCGGCACCGCCGCGACCCCGGCCGCCGCCGCCGCGAGGATCGGCCCCGCCCCGCCCGACGTCGGGACCGCGGCCGCCTGCGCGGGACCGCGAGGCCCGTCCGCCGTCGAGGACGGGCCGTCGGCGACCGGGCCTCGCGGTCCCGGGAGGGGATCGTTCACGTCAGCGCTCCCGTCACGTGCTCGACGACCCTCGACGACCACGCGGCGACCGACCACCGCGCGCGGACGTCGTCGCGCCCCGCCGCGCCCATCCGCCGGCGCAGCGCCTCGTCCTTGAGCAGGCGGCGCACGCTCTCGACGAAGCCCTCGCGCGTCGGCGCGACGAACCCCGTCTCGCCGTCCTTCACCTGCTCCGGCTGGACGCCGACGGCGCTGACGACGACGGGGCGGCCGCGGGCGAGCATCTGCAGCACCTTCAGGCCGCACTTGCCCCGCGTCCAGGGGTCGTCGGGGAGCGGCGCGATGCCGACGTGCATGCCGTCGATGGCCGCGGCCTCGCCCTCGAGGGACCAGCGGACCGCCTCGACGGGGATGCCCGGCGGCATGGTCGGCGTCGCGTCCGCGATGATGCGGAGGCGGAACGGGTTGCCCATGGCCACCACGGCGGCCAGCTCGACCGTCGCGGACTCGACGTAGGGCAGCGTCGCGCGCGAGCCGATCCAGCCGAGCACGTGCGGCGGGACCGGCGGCTCGGGTGCGGGCGGCCCGTCGGGCACCTCGACGACCGTCGGCAGCACCGTGGCGCGGCGGCCCGCCGCGGCGGCGAGGCCGGCGAGGTACGGGTTGCCGCAGGAGACCGCGTCGGAGGCGGCGACGATCGCGCGGAAGCGGTCGCCGCGCGTGCCCGACGGCGTCGCGCCGTGGACGGTGTCGCGGAACGGCAGCGCGTCGTCGAAGTCGAAGAGGAGCCGGCGCACGCGGGCCCGCAGGCGCTCGACGTCGACGGCCGTCAGCAGGCGCGACAGCACGAGCGCCTGGCCCGCCTCCTGCGCGCGCGCGAGCACGCGCCGGCGCGCGAGCCACGACTTCACCCACGCGTGGACCTCGAGGGTCACGCCCGCGCGCGCGAGCGCGGGCGCGAAGGCCATCGCGCGGTGGCGCACGACCGCGCCCGTCGCTTCCGCGGTGATCACGACGAGGGTGCGGCCCCGGCTCATCGCGCCCCCGCGGCGAGGGAGGGGTCGGCCGGCGGGCCCCCGTCGTCGGCCTCGCGCACGACGGCCTTGCGCGGGGCGTCGGGCCCGAGGCAGACGTCGATCACCTGGTCGAGGCGCGTCTCGAGGCGCGTCTTGCGCGCCTGGTAGCGCGCGTCCTCGGCGGTCACGCGGCGCAGGTCGGCGTCGGCGAGGACGGTGAGCGCGCGGGCGACGCCCTCGGGGTCGCCGGGCCGCTCGATCGCGATCCCGCCCCGCAGGCCGAGGAGCTCGCTCACGCCGTTGCGCTGCGTCGTCACGACGGGCACCCCCATCGCGAGGGCCTCGAGGCACGTGAGCGAGCACGGGTCGAACCACGTCGGCTGGACGAGCACGTCGGCCGCGGCGTAGAGCGGCCGCGGGTCGTCGACGGCCCCCGCGAGGTGGACGCGGTCGGCCACGCCCGCGCGCGCGACCTCGTGCCGCAGCGCCGCGTCGGCGCGCCGGCCCGCGAGCACCAGGTGGAACGCCGGCGCGAGCGCGCGCACCTCGGGCCGCGCCGCCGCCGCGAGCAGCGTCGCGAGGCCCTTGAGCCACGGGTCGTGCGCGAGCAGGAGGCCGACGTAGGCGTCGGCGGGCACGCCGAGGGCCGCGCGCGTGGCCGCGCGCGCCGCCGCCCCCGCGGGCCCGCCCACGGGCTTGAAGTGCTCGACGTCGACGCCGTTCGGGACCACGGTGACCCGCCCGCGCGCGGCCGGGTAGACCGACGCGATCCGCATCGCGAGCGTCCGCGAGACCGCCACGACGCGCGGCCCGTCGGCGCGCGACAGCAAGGCCCGCTCGGCCTCGAGGAAGAACGCGCGTTTCCTCGACCACCGCGCCGCGAGGCGCGCGAAGAGGCCCGCGCCGCCGCGCGAGGCGTCGCGCGCGGCCCACGCGTCGGCGACGAGGCCGCCGTGGGGCAGGTAGACGTCGCACGCGAGCGCGTGGCGCACCGCGAACACGACGGTGCACCCGGCGTCGCGCAGGGCCCGCTCGCCGGCGACCGCGAGGTGGCGGTCGCGCGCGGGTCGCGACCGCGGCACGGCGCCGAGGGGCACCGCGGCGGCGCCCGGCGGTGGCGTGCCCTCGAGGTGCGCCACGCGGACCTCGTGCCCGCGCGCGAGCGTGCGGCGGATCAACGCGTCGGTGTGCGCCTCCGCGCCGCCGGCGGTCGGGCCCAACCGGTCGAGGAGCACGCCGAGCCTCATGGCGCGATCCTACGCTTTCGCCCGGCCCATGCACGAGGGGACGAGGTTGGGGCCGCGGCTGCAACCCGGGCGTTTCGCAGGGCCACCGCGGACACGAACGCATCCGCCACGGCGCGGAGGCTCCTCGGCGTGGTGCAGGAACACGCCCTCGTCGCCTCCGCGCCGCGCCCGGGTCGCATCCATCGGCCCCCACCGGCCGATGGGGATCGTTCAGCCCCTGTCGCGGCTCATCCCTCGTGAATGGACCGGGCTGGGCCGGGCGGCCGCCCCGACCGGGGTCCGCGGGACGTGCGCCCGGATCTCCTCGACCTTCTTCGACACGCGCCGCAGGAGGTTGCCGAGCAGCATCCGCACCGGGAACCGCCGCGCCCGCAGGTAGTGGACGACGAGCCGCGCGCGGTACGTGAGGTCGACGGTCCCCTCGGGGATCGAGGCCTCGACGGCCGCGAGGTCCTTCACGATGGCGCGGGGCAGCACGCCGACGTGCCGCTGCAGCCGCTCGACGTCGATGATCGTGACGCCGGGCCGCGCCCCCGTCGGGTCGACGAAGACGTGGTTGAGGTAGAGGTCGCGGTGGTGGACCCGCGCCTCGTGCATGGCCGCGGCCGCCTCGGCGAGGGCCTTGAACGCCCCGTCGATGGCCGCGGGCGACAGCGCCCCCTCGCGCAGGAGGTCGTCCATGGGCCGGGCGGGCGCGAGGTCGACGGTGCCGCAGAGCGCCCCGACGCCGCGCAGGGCGCTCCAGAACGCGAGGCTCGCCGTCGGCACGCCGATCCCCTGGAGGAACTCGATCGCGACGGCCTCGCGCGACACCTTCGCGCGCTTCGACAGCTTCACGTGGTAGACGGCGGGCCCCGCCCGCAGGACGTGGTTGCTGCGGTCCTTGAGGTCGCGCACGCACTCGCTGCGCGCGAGGACGTCGCGGACGCACCGCACGCCGGCCGCGGCCAGCGCCGCGGTCGTCGCCTCGTCGGCGTGCAGCACGTCGTCGTCCTTCACGACGCGCCTCCCTCGGCCGCGAGCGCGCGGAACGTGCCGCGGTCCTTCACCTTCTCGATGCGCTTGCCGATCGCGTCGCGCCACGCCCGCGACTCGGAGAGCGAGCCGCCGAGGTAGGCCCGCAGGACCGCCAGGCGGAACCGCGCCGTCGTGAACGGCCGCAACGAGAGCGCGAGCGCCGCGAGCCCGGGCGCCGCGTCCTTCGGCGACACGCGCACGCGGGCCCGGTCGAGGCGGGCGAGGTCGAGGAACGTGAGCGCCGCGGGCCCGCCCGCCGGGCTGCCGTCCACCACGAGGTGGTGCGCGAGCAGGTCGGGGTGCAGGAACCGCGCGGTGTGCAGCGCCCGCACCGCCACGCCGAGGCCGCGGGCCCACGCCGCGCGGTCGCGCGCGCTGGCGGCGGGGAGCCGCGCGCGCAGGAACGCGTCGAGGGGCGTGCCGCGGGCCTCCTTGGTCACGAGGGCGCGCGCCTTGCGCCCGTCGGGGCCCTTGCCCTCGAGCGCGAGCCACGGCTCGGGGGCGCGCAGGCCCGCCGCGCGCACCGCGAGGTGGTGGCGGAACTCGTCGAGCGCGCCCGGCCCGCGCCGCGCCTCGGGCTCGACCTTCGCGTAGACCACCTCGCCCGAGACCTCGATGCGGCGCACCGTCCGGGTCGCGTGGCGCAGCACGACGGTGCCCTGCGTGCCCGCGAGCAGCGACGGCAGGTCGCCGAGCCCGTGCGCCGCGAGGAACCGAGCCTTGCCCCGCAACGCGAGGCCCGCCGCGCCGCCGACGGCGACCGACTCCACGCGGTCGAGCGCCACGACGGGCGCGCCGAGGCGGGCCACGAGGTCGCTCGTCGCGTGGCCCTTCGCGTCGCCGACGTAGGCCGTCGTGATGCCGAGCGCGCGGTTCGTCGCGGCCTCGGGCAGCGTCGCGTCGGCGTAGTCGCGGCCCTTGGCGTGGACGTCGGGCCGCACGGCGCGCAGCAGGCGGTCGACGGTGCGGTCGGCGAACACGACGACGTAGTCGACGCCCGCGACGGCGGCGATCAGCTCGGCGCGTTCGGCCGCCGGCACGAGGGGCCGCCCGGGCCCCTTGCTCGCGCGCACCGACGCGTCGTCGTTGACGCCGACGACGAGCACGTCGCCGAGCGTCGCGGCCTCGGTCAACATGCGCACGTGGCCGACGTGGAGCAGGTCGAAGCCGCCGTTCGTGAAGACGACCTTCGCGCCGGCCGCGCGCCGCGCGGCGAGCGCCTCGAGCAGCGCGGCCTCCGCGACCACCTGCCCGCGGGCCGCCTTCATCGCGCGCCTGCGTCGCCGGCGAGCCCGAGCGGCCGGAACCGCTTGCGCAGCCCCGCCGGCAGCTCGTCCACGAAGCAGCCGAGGGACGGGACGTAGCCGACGAGGTCGCAGAGGCGCAGGAGCGCCATCTCGGTCTTCATGTCGGGGATGTCGCCGCGCCGGCAGGCCGCGATCGCCTCCTCGACGGGCAGGACGAGCACCTGCGTGCCGTGCTCCATCGCCGAGCCGTCGCCCTCGGGCGCGCGGCGCGCGTCGAGGTCGGCGGGCGCGGCGCGGAAGTGCACCTTCTCGTCGGTCACGCCCGGGCTCGGGAACGACTCGGCGCCGAGCGGCACGACGGCCTTCAGCGGCACCTTCACGCCGGCCTCCTCGAGGGCCTCCGCCGCGGCGCGGCGCGCGACGCCGTGCCGCCCGGTGTCGTCGGGCTCGAGCATGCCCGCGACCATCTCGACGAGGCGGCCGTAGGGCCGCGCGTCGGGCTGCGTGAGCGGGAGGTGACGCCGCAGGAAGACCGGCGGACGGATGCCCGTCTTGAGCAGCACGCGCAGGCCGCGCCGGGCCGGCCGCGCGGCGCCCGCCGGCCGCCGGGCCTTGCGTCCCCCGCGCGGGGCCGCGTCCCCCGTGAGCTCGTAGAGCAGGAGCGCGACCGCGTCGGTGCGCACGCGCGAGAGGATGTCGCACGGGTAGGGCGCCGACGCGGTGCCGTCCTTGAACTTCGTGCGCACGACGAGGCGGCGCACCTTCAGGAAGCCCTGGTCGGCGAGGCTGCCCTTCGTGCGGTCCTCGACGACCTCGACGTCGAGCACGTCGTCGCCGCCGAGCGGGTCGGCCGCGGCGGGCGGCGACGAACGACGGCCGCGCGGGCTCACAGGAACCAGTCGCCGCCCTCGGGGACGGCGTCCGCGCGGTCGAGGCCCCGGCCCTCGATGGCCTCCTCGAGCCACCAGTTGGTGTCGTGGTAGAGGCACGTCACCTCGCGGCACTCGACGCTCGCGTCGAAGCGGTCGAGGATGCCCGCGGTGCCCGCGGCGGTCGTGTGGCACGAGGCCGGCGACGCGTACGCGTCCTTCTCGCCGATGCGGGCCTTCGGGACGCCGCGGTGCGCGGGGCAGTTGTAGAGGCCCAGCGGCGTCAGCACCTGGCGCAGGGCCTGCATGTGGCACATGCGCGGCTGCTGCGTCCACGACCGCCACGACCCCGACTCGAGCATCTTGAGGTTGGCGCTCTCGAGCACCTTGAACGACGACGACGCGAACGCCTTCGCCTCGTCGAGGCGCGCGCGGATGCGGGCCACGACGGCGGCGGTCTCGGCCTCGGCCTGCGCCGGGTCCATCACCTCGGCGCCGTCCTCGCGGCGCGTGAGGAACGGCTTGAACGAGATGTAGTCGAAGCCGGCGTCGCGGGCGCGGCGGGCCGCGAGCGGGATCTCGTCGAGGTTCTCGACGATCTTGTCGTCGGCGCCGCGCGAGGTCGCGCCCTTCCACGTGATGATGTAGGAGAAGCCGAGGCGGGGCGCGGGGTTCGCGGCCTTGATCCGCGTGATGCCGGCGCAGATGTGGTCGAGGGTCACCGGCCTCTTCGGCTTGTGCATCGCCTGGAACGTGGCGTCGGTGCCCGCGTCGAGCGAAAGGCGGACCCAGTCGCCGGCGTCGAAGCGCTCGGCCGCCTCGAGGATCTTCTCGTTGCGGCTGCCGTTGCTCACGACGGCGACCGCGAGGCCGAGGTCCTTGAGGTAGCGGGCGAAGCCGGCGAACCCCGGGTAGACCGTGGGCTCGCCGCCGCCGATCAGGATCACGCTCTTCAGGCCGCGCGCGGCCATCTCCTTGAGCGACGCCCGGAGCGCCTGCTCCTCGTAGGCGATCCCGCTGTTCAGGATCTCGAGGTCGATGCAGTGGTCGCAGGCGTAGTTGCAGGCCGTCGTCAGGTCGAGGTTGATCGACAGGGGCGACCAGTCGGGCATGGCGGGCCCGGCCTCGCCGCGGGCCTTCGCGGCGCGCACCTGGCGCTGCCAGGCGACGTAGTCGACGACGCGGCCGTACAGCGAGGGCTGACGGAGCTTCTTCGAGAAGTCGTGGACGGCCTCTCGCGGCGCCGGCGTGCTCATAGCCTGTGAAGGCTAATCGGACCCGGGGGCGGCGGCAAACCCGCCCCGGCCGCCGAAGGCCGCGCCGACGGCCTCGGCCACCTGGCGGAGGTGGACGAGCCCCGGCACGGCGAACCCCTCCGCCGGGAACGGCGGCCCGCGCCGCACCCGCGCGACGAAGTCCTTCACCACGGCCTCGACGGGGTCGGGCAGCGGCACCGAGCGGTCGCCCGAGGCCGTGGCGAGCGCCATCCGGTAGCCCGGCTCCGTGATCGTCCGGTGGGCGACGGCGCCGTCGAACCCGAACGAGAACGGCCGCGGCCGGGCCGCCGTCTGCACCAGCCGGACGACGCACGCGACGTCGCGGCCGGGGTGGGTGAACGCGACCTCGAAGGCGTCGGGGGTCCCGGTCACGCGCAGGTCGCGCAGGCCCGGCGTCGAGGTCGGGTAGAGGTGGTCGAGCACCGAGAGCGGGTGCGGCATCGCCGTCGGCACGGCCGCCGGCCCCCCCACCGAGGGTGCGAGCGACATCTCGCAACGCGAGGCCCGGCGCGGCGCGACGTCCGGGAACAGCCGCATGTAGGTCGAGAGCGCGTGGCGCCACTGCGCGTTCGTCACCAGGCAGAGGTCGCGCGCCGCGAAGGCCGCCACGAGCGCGGTGCCGCGGGCCACCCAGTCGCCGGGGCCGTACACGAGCGGCTTCTCGACGAGCGCGTGCAGGCCCGCGTCGAGCGCGAGGTCGAGGAGGGCCGCGTGGGTCGCGTCCGGCGACGCGATCACGAGCGCGTCGAGGGCCTCGTGCTCGACCATCGCCACCGCGCTCGGGTACGGCGTGGCCGCGATCCCGTACCGCTCGGCGAGCTCCTTGGCCGCGACGGCCGCCGCGTCGAGCGCCGTCCCGGCGACCGCGACGACCTTGCACCCCGTCGCCTGGACGTGCCCCGCCAGGAACGCGCCCGTGCCCTCCCGCACGCGCCGGGCCCCCACCACCCCCACGCGGAACGCGCGGAGCGACACGTCAGCGCCCCGGCGCCGCGGCGGCGACGATCGGCGGCAGGAGCGGCGCGCCCGGACGGTCGGGCAGGGGCTTCCCCTCGCGCCGGAGGATCCAGATCGCCGCCTCGCGCAGGTCGCGGGCCACGAAGTCCGGGTCGAGCGGGCCCCCCGTCGGCGCGCCGGCCGGGAGCGGCCACTTGTCGCGGCCCGCGGCCAGCAGGATCGCCGTCGTGCCCGCCCGCCGCCCGGCCACGACGTCGCGTTCGCCGTCGCCGAGCGAGTACGACCGCGCGAGGTCGAGGCCGTGGTCGCGTGCGGCGCGCAGCCACATCCCCGGCGCGGGCTTGCGGTCGTCGTGGTCGGTCGAGAACGGCACGACGGTGCCCTCGGGGTGGAACGGGCAGTAGTACGTCGCGAGCAGGTGCACGCCCTCGGCCGCGAGCAGCTCGTCGAGGCGGTGCGCGACGCGCTCGTACTGCGCGACCGTGTACTTCCCGCGCGCGATGCCCGACTGGTTCGTGCACACGACCAGCGCGAACCCGGCCGCCGCGAGCGCCCGCAGCGTGTCGGCCACCTCGGGGAACAGGACGACCCCGTCGGCATGCCCGAGGTAGCCCGGGTCGTGGATCAACGTGCCGTCGCGATCGAGGAAGATCGCCCGGCGGGACGCGGCGGACGGGGCGGGCGCGGGGTCGCTCACGAGGGTAGGGAACCACGGCGGGCGCGGGGCGGCACGGACCGGCCGGGGACGCCCGCGCGCCGCGGGCCGGCCCCCACGCCGCGGGGGACGGTCGGGGGTCCGGGGACGCGAGGCCCGGCGGCCGGCGCACTCCGGGGCACGCGAGGCCCGGTGGCCAACCGTTCCCGCGCGACGGGGCGACGCGCCGCCGCCGTCAGTAGCCGTACTGGTTCTGCGCCGGGGTCGGCGTCAGGATCCCGCCGGCGATCGCGCCGCCCGCCACGACGGCGAGGGCGAGGAGCGCGGCGAGCGCCGCGGTCACGAGGCGCGGCCAGCGCGGCGGGACGAGGAGCCCCGCGAGCGGCGCCGCCGGCACGAGCACCGCCGTCGCGACGGGCCAGAGGATCTCGGTGTGCCACGGGCTCTCGCTGTTGAGGTACACGAAGCCCGACAGCGAGAGCGGGACGATCACGAGCGCGAGGGCCCCGGCCACGACGCGTGGGAGGTGGAACGGCCGCGTCGGCGGCACGGGCGCCGCGGCCGCGCCCACGACCGCCGAGAGGATCGCCGCCGTCTGGCCCATGCGGGCGACGTGGCCGACGTGGACGTAGACCAACCCGCCCGCGGCGAGCGCGACGATCGTCGCGACGGCCGTCGCGTGGCGGCGGCCCGGGTCGCGCGGGTCGGCGAGGGCAGCCCAGAGGGCGGCCGAGAGCACGGCCGACGCGCCGACGCGGAGGGCGATCTCGAGCTCGGTGAGGCGCGCCGCGACGGGTTCGAGGATCAGCCACGCCGCGCCGGCGCCGACGGCGAGGCGCAGGCCCCATCGCGCGACGACCGGCAGCCGGCCGTCGAGGAGCCCGAGCACGAGCCCCGCGGGGGCGAACCACACCACCCACAGGAACGACGAGTCGCTCGGCGCGAGCGGGAGGGAGGGCCGCAGGGCCGGCTCGCCGAACCACGCGGCCAGCCCGAACCCCGCGACGATCCCGACGGCGAGGAGGGCGTCGGCGGCCCCAGAGGCCCCGGAGACCGAGCCGGCCACCGGGCCTCGCGTCCCCACGCGCGAGGCCGCGAACCGGACGACGAGCACGGCCGCCGCCGGCAGGACGATCAGCCAGAGGAGCTCGGTCGGGGTCGGCATCGTCGTCCCGCGGGGGGAAGGGTGCGAGCGAGGAGTCGGACGGACGCGTACGGAGGGACGACCGCGCCGGCCCGAGGGGACGGCGCGGTCGTCGGAGGAACGGCTACTTGCGCATCGCCTCGATGGCGATCGTGAGGCGGACGTCGTCGCCGAGCGCGCCGGCACCGTAGGTCATGCCGTAGTCGGTGCGCTTGATCTGCAGGACGCCCTCGAAGCCGACGAGGGCCTCGCCCTCGCGGCCCTTGCCCTCGCCCGTCTTCTCCATCGTGACCGTCACGTCCTTCGTGACGCCGTGGAGCGAGAGCTTGCCCGCGACCTCGAGCGTGGTGCCGCTCGCCTTGACCGACGTGCTCGAGAACGTGATCTCGGGGAACTTCGCCGCGTCGAAGAAGTCGGGGCTGCGCAGGTGGTTGTCGCGGTCCTTGTTGCCGGTGTCCACGCTGGCGGTCGCGACCTTGATGCTGACGGACGAGGCGGACGGGTTCGCCGCGTCCCACGTGACGCTGCCGGAGATGCCGTTGAAGCGACCGTACGTGTAGCCCGCGCCCATGTGCTGGATGCGGAAGATGACGGCGGAGTGGACCGCGTCCACGTCGAACTTTTGGGGCTCGGCCTGGGCGAGCGAACCGAACGAGGCGACGGCGGCCGCGAGGGCGGCGAAGGACGCGAGACGGAACTTCATCGGAGTCTCCAAGGAGGGGGATGCCGGGCAACCGCGCCCGACAAGGCGGGGTGGACATACCAGACGCTTCAGGGTTGAAGCATCCCGAAAGCGCCCCACCCCCGGTCACCCTGGCGTAACCACCCCCGGCGCGGGGACGGCCGCGCCGGTGCCGCCCGCCGCGGACGCGGCGGTGGGGTCAGGCGCGGCCGCGGCGCAGGATCGCGGTCGTGCTGCGGCCGGGGAGGAGGGGCGCGAGGACGACCGAACCGCCGTACGACGTGACGACGTCGGCGCCGACGACGCCCTTGTCCTTCCAGTCCTCGCCCTTCACCAGCACGTCGGGGCGGACCTCGGTGATGAGCGCGTACGGGTCGTCCTCGTGGAAGACGACGACGTGGTCCACGGCGGCGAGGCCCGAGAGCACCTCGGCGCGGTCGCCCGCGGGGTTCACCGGCCGGCCCTGGCCCTTCAGGCGGGTCACGCTCTCGTCGGCGTTCAGGCCGACGATCAGGACGTCGCCCTGCGAGCGCGCGAAGCCGAGGTAGCGCACGTGGCCCGCGTGGAGCACGTCGAAGCAGCCGTTCGTGAAGACGATCCGGCGGCCCGCCTCGCGCAGGCGGCGGGCGAGCGCCGCGACCTTGGGACGGTCGACGACCTTGGTGCCCGGCGCGGGGACGTGCTCGGACAGGCGCGCGGCGATCTCCTCGCGCGCGATCGGCACCGCCCCCACCTTCTCGACCTCGAGGCCCGCGGCGACGTTGGCGAGGGCGGCCGCCTCGGGCGGCGTCGCGCCGCTGCCGAGCGCGATGCCGAGCACGGCCAGCACCATGTCGCCGGCGCCCGTGACGTCGAACACCTCGCGGGGCTCCGTGCGGTAGGCGTGCGTCGTCGCGGACCCGCGCTCGCGCACGACCATGCCGTCGCGGTCGAGCGTCACGAGCGCGAACGCGAACCCGAACCGCGCGAGCAGCGCGTCGGCCGCGCGCACGGCGTCGTCCGGCGTGCGGATCGGGAACCCGACGACGGCGGCGGCCTGGGCGCGGTTGGGCTTGATGCCCGTCGCGCCGCGGTAACGCTCGAAGTCGTCGCCCTTCGGGTCGACGACGACGGGCCGGCCCGTCCGGCGCCCCCACGCGATCACGTGGGCGAGCACCTTCGGCGTGAGCAGGCCCTTCTGGTAGTCCGAGAGCAGCGCGACGTCGGCGTCGGCGAGCGCGGCGTCGAGCGCCGCGAGCACGCTGGCCTCGAGCGCGCCGGCGACCGGCGTCGTGACCTCGCGGTCGACGCGCAGCACCTGCTGCGGGATCGAGTGGCTGCGCGCGAGGTGGCGCGTCTTGAGGCTGGTGGGCCGCTCCGGCGTCTCGACGGCGACCAGGTCGATGCCCGTGGCCTTCGCCTGCTTCGCCACCTCGGCGCCGCTGTCGTCGCGCCCGACGACGCCCACGAGGCGCGCGCGGGCCTTCAGGACCGCGAGCGCGCCGGCGACCGAGCCCGCGCCGCCGAGCCGCTTCTCGTCGGTCTCGACCGAGAGCACCTGGATCGGCGCCTCGGGGCTGATCCGCTCGACGAGGCCCGAGATGTAGCGGTCGAGGATGAGGTCGCCGACGACGACGACGCGCGGCGTCGCGAGCGACGCGAGGACCTCGGCGGCGCCGCGGGTCACCGCACGGCCCCCGCCGCGACGAGCACGGCCGCGCGCAGGAGCGGCAGCATCAGCTCGTGGTGGCCCGTGAGCTCGAACCCGACGACGGCGGGCCGCTCGATCACGTTCACGCGCGGCCGGTAGTGCTTGAGGAAGTCGAGGTTGCCCGTGCTGATCCGCACGCGACGGCCGGGCTGCGCGTTGTGGACGACCGTGACCGCCTTCATGAAGACCTCGGGCAGCAGCACCGCCGAGCCCACGTTGACGTAGACGCCGCCGTCCATGCCGTCGACGAGCGTCGCGAGGCGGCGGAAGTCGAGGTGCGTCGCGGCGCCCACGGCCGCGCCGTCGCACGCCGGGTGCATGTGCACGGTGTCGGTGCCGACGGCGACGTGCACCGTCACCGGCACGCCGGCCTGCCGCGCGCGGCAGAGCAGCGAGAGGTGCGGGTTGCGCGGCTTGCGCGCGAGCAACGCGTCGCCGAGGGCGGGCCCGAGGCCGATGCCCTCGTGCGCCGCGCGGGCGGACGCCTCGGCGAAGAGGATGCCGGTGTCGTCGGCGTTGCCGTACGCGCCGTCGAAGATGCCGGCGGCGACGTCCTCGCTCGTGGCGCCCACCAGCGCGATCTCCGCGTCGTGGATCGCGGCCGCGCCGTTCATCACGAACCCCGTCGCGAAGCCGCGCTCCATCAGGTCGAGCAGCACGGGCGCGAGGCCCACCTTCACGACGTGCCCGCCGAGGCCCCACAGGACGGGCCGGGCCTCGCGTTGCGCGCGCGCGATCTCGCCCGCCAGGCCCTTGAGCGCCCGCGCGCCGAGGAAGTCGGGCAGGCCCGCGAGGAACGCGCCGACGGACGCGTCGGGCGGGACCGCGCGGGCGAACCGGTCGGTCTCGACGCGGTGCTCGCGGCCCTCGAGGGGCTGCGTGCGGAACCGCGACAGGTCGAAGGGCACGGGGTCGTTCGGGGTGGCCACGGGGAGATCGTACCGGGAGGTCGGCTAGCTGACCTTGCCGATGCGGCGCCGGACGGGCGCGGGGCGCCGCGGGGGCTTGCCCCGGTGGTCGTACTGCGGGAGGTGCGGCCCGGGCGCCTCGCCGATGGGCCGGGTCTTCCAGCGGCGGTGCATCCACAGGTACTGCTCGGGGGCCAGCGCGACCATCTCCTCGATCCACGCGTGGTAGGTCTCGAGGAGGTGCAGGCGGCGGCCGTCGTGGTCGAGGCCCGCGGGCGGCTCGTACTTGCGCAGGTGGAAGTCGTAGCGGAAGTCGGGGCCGCGGCGGATCGCCGCGCCGAAGTAGACCGTGAGGTCGTACATCGCCGCGAGCGTGGCCACGAACGGGTAGGTGCTCGCGGGCACGCCGAAGAACGGGATGAACACGCCGTGCCGGCCCGCGTTCTGGTCGCCGAGCACCGCGACCCAGCCGCCCTTGCGGATCACCTTGAGGCTCTGGTCGACGGCGCCCGTCTTCTCGAACACCGAGTACGCCTCGCGCCGCGTCTTCATGAGGAAGCGCTGCACGTACGGGTTCGGCACGGGCCGCGCGATCCCGGTGAACGGGACGCGCTCGTAGGCGAGGTACGTGCCCGCGGTCTCCCACGAGCCGAAGTGCGCGGTCAGCAGGAAGCCCCCGCGGCCGGCCCGCACCTCGTCGCGCGCGGCCTCCTCGTCGCCGAAGATGCGCGTGCGCGCGCGGAACTCGCGGAGCGTCGGCACCAGCCGCCGCCGCAGCAGGATCTCGACCAGCAGCACGAACGCGTGCTCGAACGACGCGAGCGCGAGCCGGCGGCGGTCGTCGTCGTCGTAGCGGTCGCCGAACGCGACGCGCAGGTTCTCGATCGCCGTGCGGCGCCGCGGGCCGTCGATGCGGAAGTAGAGGCGCCCGATCGCGCGCGCGGCCTGCTGCGCGAACGTCGGCGGGATCGTCTCGACGAGGAACGCCGCGCCGCGCACGACGGCGTACTGGAGCCACCACCAGGCCTTCCAGTGCCACGGGGCGCGGACCGGGCGCGCGGTCATCGGCACCGCGGGGCGGAGGCCGACGCGATCGGCGACGGCGCGGGCTCGGCGCAGCAACGCTGCGGGTCGGGGCACGGCGTGCCCGGCTCGGGCGCGGGGGCGGGGCGGGAGGCGGCGCGGGGGCGGCGGCGGCGCGCGTCGGGGACGCGGTCGCCGTCGGGGGCGTCGCCGCGGGGCGCGGTCGGGGCGCGGACCGCGAGGCCCGGTCGCCCGCGGGGCGCACCGCGAGAGCCGCGCGAGGACCGCCTCGAGCTTCGTGCGCGCGTCGCCGTCGCGCACGCCGCGCAGGGCCTCGCGTCCCACGGCGAGGGCCTTCTCGTCGTTGCCCGTCTCGGCGAGCAGCTCGGCCCACGTGGCGAGCACCTCGGGGTCGCGTCGCGAGAGGTCGGCCGCGGCCTCGACCCAGCGCAGCGCGGTGCCGAGCACGAGCCGCGCCTCGAGGGCCGCGCGCGCCGCGCGGTGCAGCGCGTCGCCGTCGGCCGCGGCGAGCGCGCGTTCGCCCCAGCGGACGAGCGTCGTCTCCGTGCGGCGGCGGTGGAGCCAGAACGCGGTGGTCTCGAGCGCGACGACGTCGGCGTCGTCGCGTACGGCGGCGCGGGCCTTCACGACCTCCGCGAGCGCCGTCTCGACCTCGCCCTGCCCGCGTGCACCTGCACGCGCAGCAGCCACGCGTCGGCGGCCTCCTTCGACGCCGCGAACTCGTCGGTCACGCGCGCCGCGTACGCGAGGGCCTTCGCGTCGTCGTCGAGCCGCAGCGAGAGCTCGGCGAGGCCGAGGAGCGCGGCGGGCTTCACGGTCGCGTCGCCGGGCGTCGCGTCGGCGACGGCGGTGAGGAGCGCGCGCGCGGCGCCCGTCTCGCCGACCTTCACGAGGCGGCGCGCGTACGCGACGGCGGGCCCGGCGGCCGCCGGGTCGGCCTCGTGCGCGAGGCGCAGGCTGCGCAGGGTCCCGTCGCCGCGACGGACGCGCGCGACCTCGGCCGCGAACCGCTCCGGCCCGAGGAAGCCGACGACGCGGTCGACCTCGCGGCCGTCGCCGTCGAGGAAGAGGATCGTCGGGTAGCCGCGCACGCCGAAGCGACGCACGAGGTCGGCGCCCTCCGGCGAGCCCGCCTCGACCTGCAGGCACAGCGTCGGGCCGAGGGCCTCCCCCACGCGCGGGTCCGGGAACGTCTCGCGCTCGAGCACCTTGCACCAGCGGCAGGTGGGCGTCACGAGGTCGACGAGGACGAGCACGTCGGCGGCCTTCGCGCGCTCGAGGGCGGACGCGAGCGTCGCCGTCGGCGGCTGGAAGACGAGCCCGTCGGCGCGCGCGGTCGCGGCGGACGCGAGCGCGACGGCGCAACCGGCGACCCATCCGGCCAACGAGCGGGCGAGGCGACCCATGAACGACCCTCGGCGCGCGCCGTGCGCGCCGGGGCCGATCCTACGGTCGCCGGGGCGAAACGGAACGCCCGCGCCGTCCCGGGGGGCCGTCAGGGCGCGCCGCCCGCGGCGACCACCTGCGTCGGCACGGCGGTCTTCGGGTCGCGCTCGATGCTGATCGCGAGGGCCTTGAGCGCCGCCGGCGCGACCGCGTCGGAGACGACCGCGTCGATCACGGGTCCCCCGCCGCGGAACGCCATCAGGTTGCGCGGGGACTTCCCGTCGTCGCGGCGGTCGAGGGCCCAGAGCACGTACACCTGCCCGGCCTCGAGGGCCGGCAGCCTCGGGCCGCGCACGAGGATGCGCCGGTGCGCCGTGTCGTGGAACGCGACGGCGACGGGGCGCGGGTTGGCCGGGTCCGTCGAGCCGAGGACCCAGCGCTCGACCTCGGGGTCCGTGAGCGGGCCGATGACGTCGTCCTGCGCGTTGACGGCCGCGTTCTTCGTCAGCACGCTGAAGATCTGGAGGCCCGCGAGCAGCAGGAAGAGGCCCGCGAGGCCCACGAGGCCCCACTTCGACGGACGGCCCGCGCCCTCGGCCGGCGCGGCCGAGCCCGGCGCGCGCCGCGAGTCGAGCGCGGGCCCCGCGGACGCGGCCCCGCCGTCGGACGCGGGCGCCCCGTCGGGCCGCGCGGCCCGCGCGCGCCGGAGCAGCGCGGCCCGCGCGCCGGCGGGCGGCGCGACGGGCGGCGTGGCGCGGCCCACGCTCGCGACGAGCTCGGTCGCGGCGCGGAGCGCCTCCGCGTCGTCGGGCGAGGGCGCGGCGGCGCGGGCCGCCATCGCGCGGGCCTCGTCGCCCTCGAGGGCGCCGAGCAGGTGGAGCGCGAACCGCTCGACGAGATCGTCGTGGGTCATGCGACACCTCCGAGCGATCGGGGCAGGAGCCCGCGCAGGCGCGAGAGCGCGTTGCGCGTGCGGCCCTTCACGGTGCCGAGGGGCTCGCCGGTCGTCGCGGCGATCTCGGTCTGGGAGAGCCCGCCGAAGTAGGCGAGCTCGAGCGCGCGGCGCTCCGCGGGCGGGAGCGACGCCAGGGCCTCGCGCGCGCGGGCCGCGTCCTCGGCGTGGCCGGCGCGCTCCGCCGGCGACGGCGCCGGGGACGCGGGCGCCACGGGCTCGACGTCGGCGGCGACCGTGTCCGGCCGCGCGGCGCGCGCGCGCAGCCGGTCGATGGCGCGGTGGCGGCGCCATCGTCGCGAGCCACGCGACGAGGCTGCCGCGGGCGGCGTCGAAGCGGTCGGCGGTGCGCCAGAGCGTCAAGAACACGTCCTGCAGGACCTCTTCGGCCTCCTCGGGGCGCCGCAGCACCCGCTGGGCCAGCGCGAACACGAGGCCGCCGTGGGCGTCGTAGGCGCGCGCAAGCGCGGCCTCGTCGCCCGCGGCGATCGCGCGGAGCAGGTCGGCGTCGGGGGTGGGGTCGCCCATGGGAGCGTTCGACGTACGGTACGGCCCCGGACCCGCGCCGGATGCCCGCCCGCCGTCTCACCGCCGGAGCGTACCACCCGCGACACCGGCGACCCCGGACGGCACAATCCGTCCATGCCCACGATCTTCTGCATCGGCCGCAACTACGCCGCGCACAACAAGGAGATGGGCGGCGCGCCCACCGCCGACCCCGAGGTCGTCGTCTTCCTGAAGCCGTGGCAGGCGCTCGTGGCCGCGCCGGGCCCCCTGCGCCTCCCCGCGGGCACCGAGATCCACCACGAGGCCGAGGTGGTCGTGCGCGTGGGCCCCGGCGCCACGGCCGACGCGATCGCGCTCGGCCTCGACCTCACGGACCGCCCGCGCCAGGCCGCCGCGAAGAAGGCCGGCCTCCCGTGGGCGCGCGCGAAGGGCTTCGCGGGCTCCGCGCCCGTGGGCCCGTTCGTGCCCGTCGCCGCGGTCCCGCCGCTCGACCGCCTCTCGTTCTCCCTGACGATCGACGGCGTCGTGAAGCAGCGCGGCGCGACCGCCGACATGCTCACGCCGATCGCCGCGCTGCTGCTCGACCTCGACCGCACGTTCGGCCTGCGGACCGGCGACCTGATCTACACGGGCACGCCCGAGGGCGTGGGCCCGCTCGCCTCCGGCCAGACGTGTGTCCTCGCGCTCGAGGGCGTGCCCGCCGCGGGCGCGACGTTCGTCGTCGCCTGACGACGCGCAGGCGACCGTTCGACGCACCGCCGTCCTCCGACGCGGCGCCCTCGGCCGACGCGGGGGAGCCCGGGCCCAGGGCACGCTCCGGGACCGCGAGGCCCGCCGGCCACCGGGCCTCGCCGTCCCGGACCCCGACCGCTCCCTGCAGGTCGCCGCGCGACGTCAGCGCGACGCGACGGACGCGACGAGGGGATCGCGTTTGGCGAGGTCGGCCGCCGTCGTGGGGTCGACCTCGCGGAGGCGGACGAGCTCGGCCTTCACGGCCTCGGCGTCCTTGAGCGCCGCGTACGCGCGCACGCGCAGCGCGAGGCGCGCGGGGTCGCGCGTCTCGCCGGAGAGCACGGTCAGCGTGGCGCGGCGGTAGCCGAGCACGAGCAGCGCGCGCGCGAGCGGGGCGACGGGGTCGGTGCCCTCGGCGGCGACGCCGGCGGGGCCCGTGAGGAGCGTCTTCGCGCGCGCGGGGTCGTTGCGCGCCCAGGCGGCGGCGGCCTCGAGCACGGCGCGCTCGCGCTTCGTCTCGTCGGTGTCGGACGCGGGCGCGCGGGCGAGCGCCTTCTCCGCGGCGGCGCCGTCGCGCTCCGCGACGCGCGCGGCGACGAGCGCGAAGGCCGCGGGCCCGTACGTGGGGTCGGCGGCGAGGGCGGCCTCGTACGCGGCGGCGGCGGTCGAGGCGACGCCCGCCGTCGGCGGCGTGCCGGACGGGAGGTACTCGGTGACGAGGCCGAGGTTGAAGTGGACGCGCGCGGCCTGGTCCTTCGGGAGGCCGAGGGTGAGCGCGCGGGCGTAACACGTGCGGGCCTCGAGCAGGCGCGCGCGCAGCGCGGTCGGGTCGACGTCGGCGGGGCCGTCGAGGGCGGCCTGGTGCGTCGCGGCGCCGCGGCGGAACCACGCGGTGCCGTCGAGCGGCGCGAGGTCGGTCTGGCGCGCGAACGCCTCGGCGGCGCCGAGCATCGCGGACGCGCCGCCGCCGGAGCCGGCCCAGCGCCAGCGCGCGCCGCCGAGGTCGCCCCACGCGCTCGCGTCGTCGGGGACGATCGCGACGACGTGCTCGAGCGCCACGACGGCGGCTTGAAGGTCTTCGGAGGTGCCGGCGTCCGAGCGGACCCAGGCGAGCATGCGCCACCCGCCCGCGGCGCCCGGGGCGCGCGCGACGAGCCGCTCGAGCTGGGCGCGGGCGGTCGCGCGGTCGGACTTGGCGACGTAGGAGGCGTTGCCGAGGAGCGCCGCGGGTTCGTCGGGCGCGGCCTTCAGCACGACGGCGTAGGCCGCGGCGGCGCGGTCCGGGAACTGCAGCTCCTCGGTCTCGCACGCCTCGGCGAGCAGGAGCCGCGCGACCCAGAGGTCGGGTCGGGCGACGAGCGCGGCCTCGAAGTCGCGCAGCGCCTCCGCGGCGTTGCGGTCGGCGCGGAGCGCGGCGCCCGTGAGCACGCGCGCGGCGGGGCCGAGGGCCGGGTCCTCCGCGAGGCCGAACGTGGCCTTGTGGACCGCGGGGAAGTCGCGGGCGACGAGCGAGGCGGCGGCGCGCAGCAGGCGCAGCCCGCGGTCGGCCGCGCCCGGCGTCGCCGGCGCGGGCACGGTGTCGAGCTGCGCGAGCGCCGCGCGGCCGTCGCCCGCGAGGATCGCGGCGAGGGCCACGACGGCGGCGCCGTGCGCGGCGGTCGGGACGGGCAGCGGGACCTCGCGGAGCAGCGGGCCGAGCAGGCGGACGGGCGGCACGAGGTCGGCGACGGGATCCGCGCCGACGACGGGCTCGGGGCCCGACACGAGCAGGACCGTGCCCGCCTCGGCCCGCACCTCGACGTCCGGGAGCGTGCCCTGGTCGAGCGACGTCGCGAACGCGTACGGCTCGGCGCGCGCCGTGACGAGACCCGCGTCGCGCGCGCGACGGCTCGCGTCGGCGCGGACCGCGGACATCTCGGGCCCGGCGACGAGCACGAGGAAGGGCTCGTGGCCGAGGATCGGGGGCGAGGCGGTCGGCGGCGTCGCGGTGGGCGGTGCCGCGGTCGGCGGGGTCGAAGCCGCCGACGGCGTGGCGGTCGGCGGGGTCGCGGTCGGGGCGGACGCCGCGGCGGGCGCGGAGGCCGACGCGGACGGGGTGGCGTCGGGGCCGGGCGTCGACGCGTCGGGGGCGGGCGTCGGCGTCTCGGGGCGGGCGACGACGGGGGCGGCGTCGGGCGCCGCGGGCGGCGGCGACACGGGCGGGTGGGCGGGTGCCGAGGGCGCCTCGGGCACCGCCGGCGGCGGCGGGAACGTCGACGGCGGGGGCGTCGGCGCGGGCTCGACGGGCGGAGGCGCGGTCGCGACCGCCTCGGGGTCGATGCGCGGCGGCGGCAGCGGGTCCGGGTCGCTCGGCGGAAGGGGCGGCGCGGGCGGCGTGGACGGCGCGGGGTCGGGCGACGTCGCGGGCGCGGTGCGCGGTCGGTCGGCGACGACGCGTGGCCCGGTGCGCGGCGCGGCCGCGGGCGGCGTCGGGATGACGGACCAGGCGTCGGCCGCGGTCTGCGGGGCCGGACGGCGCCGGGTCGCGAGCGTCAGGCCGACGGCCAGCAGGAGGAGGACGAGCGCGACCCCCGCCACGAGGACCGTGGACGAGGAGCCGGCCGACCGGGAGCGCGGGCACCGGGGGCGAGGCACGGGGACGATGGCGGTCGGCACGCGCGGAATCCTACGGGACCGGACGACTCTCGCGGGGTCCCTCTCGCGTAGGGTGGTCCCGTGCCGCCGTCCGCCCCCCCGCCCGACGACCGGCCCGCGGGCGACGCCCCGCGTCCCCCCCCGGGCGCGGGCGGGGCCCCCGGGTCGGCCGGTCGCCGGGGTGGCTCCCCCCCGGACCTGACGACGCCGCCGCGCCCCGAGGGAGAACGAGCCCCCGAGAGAGAACGAGCGACGGACGGGCGGGACCCGGCCGACACCCCGCCGCCGGGGGACGCCTCGACCTCCACCGACGCGCCCACGCCCCCGTCGCCCTCCCCCGGACCGGGGGGGCTTGACTTTGGAACCCGGCCTGGTCCCACCGACCCGGGGGGCGACGCCGCCGGCTCGCTCGCCGCGTGGCGCGCGTGGGGCGCGTGGGGCTCGCTCGGGATCGAATTCGCGGCGGGAATCGTCGTGTTTTTCCTTTTGGGATCGTGGGCGGATGCTAGATGGGGCACCGATCCGTGGCTTCGGGTCGCAGGGGCTTTCGTCGGGATCGTCCTGGGGACGTATCTCCTGATCAAGAAAGCACTTGCGTCGAATTCTGCGGACCGCCGAGATTCCGACGACCGCAGGGGGCAGCCCCCCCGGTAGCGGCCCTGAGTCCCGCCGCCTCGCGCTCCCCGACTCCTTGAATTCCCCGCGTCCTTGAATTCACCGACGACTCCCTCGCTCGCCCGGTTCGCCGGCATCGCCGCGGCCACCATCCTGGTGGTGTGCGCCGCCGGCGCATGGCCGACGTATGTCCTGACCGGAAACGGCGGGTTCCTCGGGATGGGGGTCGCCGCCGTGCTCACGTGGGTCGGTTCGGTCGGCGGGTACCTCCCGATCCTCTCGCGGGCCGCGTCCGCGTCGATCGAGGCGCGCGCGCAGGCCTGGATGATCGGCCTCGGGATCCGGCTGTTCCTGACGCTCGGGGTGCTGCTCGCGCTCTGGACCGTCGGCTTCCCGCAGCGCGAGGCGCTGCTCGTGTGGGCGAGCGTGCTGTACGTCGCCCTGCTCGCCGTCGAGACCGTCGTCGTCGCGCGCACCATGCGCGTCGCCAACCCCTCGGGGACCTCCGCATGATCGCCGGGTTGACGCTCGCCTCCAGCGACCCGCTGGACCACGTGCTCCCCCACCGCCTGTTCGAGGCGGGCGGCTACAGCGTGACGAACACGCTGCTGATGCTGCTCGTGGCCGCCGTGGTGATGCTGCTGGTGTTCCCGATGGCCGCGCGCGGCAAGGGGCCCGTGCCGACCGGCCTCCGCAACGTCGTCGAGTCGATCATGCAGTTCCTGCGCGAGAACGTCGCGCGCCCGGCGCTGCACGAGTCCACCGACCGGTTCATGCCGTTCCTGTGGACGGTGTTCTTCCTGATCCTGATCGCGAACCTCCTCGGCGCGCTGCCGATCGCGGCGCTGCTCACGGTGGTCACGGGCACGCCGAGCCACTTCGGCGGCACGGCCACGGGCGACATCTCGATCACCCTCGGCCTCGCGGTCTGCGCGTTCTTCGCCGTGCACGTCGGCGGCATCGTCGAGCAGGGCGCGGGCCACTACTTCAAGGGCTTCGTCCCCCACGTCCCCGCGCTGCTCTACCCGCTGATGCTGGTCCTCGAGATCGCGGCGGCCTTCGTGAAGCCGTTCGCGCTCTGCATCCGTCTCTTCGCGAACATGATCGCCGGCCACATCGTGCTGGCGATCCTCCTCGGGTTCGCGGGGCTCATGGCCGAGGGCGTGAGCGGCACGAGCGTGGGCGTGACGGTGGCGTCGGTCCTCGGGGCCACGGCCATCAGCCTGCTCGAGCTCTTCGTCGCCTTCCTGCAGGCGTTCATCTTCACGTTCCTGACCACCCTCTTCATCGGCATGGCGGTCCACCCGGAGCACTAGCCTCCCCCCGGAGGCGTCGCCCCGGCGCCCGTCGCGCCGACGTTCGTTGTTCGTCGTTCCCGGACCGTTCCGTCTCACCACAACCCCTGAAGGAGACCCCATGGGCCTCTCGTTCTCGTCCGTGTTCACCTCCGTCATCGCCGCCGCCGCCGAGGGCGCCGGCGGGTACTTCGGCGTCAACGGCCTGCTCGCGATCGGCATCGGCCTGGTCGTGTTCGGCGCGGCGAAGGGCATCGCGACGATCGCGGGCAACGCGGTCGAGTCGATCGCGCGCCAGCCCGAGGCCGGCGGCCGCATCTTCACGTCGATGATCATCTCGGCCGCGCTCATCGAGGGCTTCACGTTCTTCGCCCTCGTCGTCTGCATGCTCGCGAAGCAGTAAGAGACGGCCGGTCCGGGGACGCGGGGGGCCCTCGTCGGCCCCCCGCACCCGACGCCGTCGCCTCCCGCCTGCCCGTTCCCGGAGAGCCTCCATGCGTCGTTCGTCGCTGCTCTGCTCCGCCGTGCTGCTCGTCCTCGCGCTCTGCTGCGCTCCCGTCGGCCTCGCGGCCGACGAGCACGGCGACGCGGGGCACGCGAAGCCCGGCCTGCTCGACGTCAACGTCGTCGTCTCCGCGGCGACGGTGGCGGTCTTCGTGCTGCTCCTCGTCGTGCTCACGAAGACGGCGTGGAAGCCGATCCTCACCGGCCTGCAGGCCCGCGAGAAGGGCATCCGCGACCAGCTCGAGGGCGCCGAGAAGGCGAACGCCGAGGCCAAGGCGCTGCTCGCCGACTACCAGGCGAAGGTCGCGAAGGCCAACGAGGAGGCCCGCGCCATCGTCGAGGAGGGCCGTCGCGACGCCGAGGCGCTGAAGGCGCGCCTCGAGGGCGACGCCCGCGCCGAGGCCCAGAAGGAGCGCGACCGCGCGGTGCGCGACATCGAGCTCGCGCGGCAGCAGGCGCTCAAGGAGATCTACGACGAGGTCGCCACGCTCTCGACGGACGTGGCCAGCCGCATCCTGCAGCAGCGGCTCGACCCGCAGTCGCACCGCAAGCTCGTCGACGACGCCGTCGCCTCGTACGAGCGGAGCCGCAAGGCTCCGGGCGGGCGCGCGTGAGCGGGCGCGACACCGGCACCCTGGCCGGCGTCTACGCCGACGCCCTCGCCGGCGCGGCGGACGCCCGCGGCCTCCTCGCCCAGGTGGGCGAGGAGCTCGAGGGCTTCGCGGCCCTGTGGTCGCGCGACGCCGACGTCCGCAACTTCTTCCTCTCCGGCGCGATCGGCCGCGACGCGAAGGCGAAGGCCCTCGACGCCGTGACCGTCGGCAAGACGTCGGAGACGTTCTCGAGCTTCCTCCAGGTGCTCCTGCAGCGCGCGCGCCTCTGGGCGCTGCCGGAGACCGCGGGGGCCTACCGCAAGATCCTCGACCGGCGCCTCGGGCGCGTCCCCGTCGCCCTCGCGACGGCCGCCCCCGTCTCCCCCGCCGACCTCGAGGCCTGGCGCGCGCGCCTCGCCGCCGCGCTCGGCAAGGAACCCGTCCTCACGCACGAGGTGAAGCCCGCGCTCATCGGCGGGGCCGTCCTCCGCGTGGGCGACACCGTGGCCGACGGCAGCGTCCGCCGTCGCCTCCTCGACCTCCGCTCGCGCTTCGCGAAGGCGGCCCGGCTCTAGCCGGCCGCCGGAACCCCCGAAAGGTCCCGCACCCCATGCGCTTCAACCCCGAAGAGATCACGTCGGTCCTCCGCAAGGAGATCGAGGAGTTCCGGTCGACCCTGGACGTGGCCGAGGTCGGCACGATCCTCGAGGTCGGCGACGGCATCGCCCGCATCTACGGCCTCGACCGCGCCATGGCCGGCGAGATGCTCGAGTTCGAGACCGGCGTCCGCGGCCAGGTGTTCAACCTGGAAGAGGGCTCGATCGGCGCCATCGTCCTCGGCGAGTACAAGGACCTGAAGGAGGGCCAGACGGTCCGCCGCACGGGCGCGCTGCTCGAGGTCCCGGTCGGCCCCGGCCTCATCGGCCGCGTGGTGGACCCGCTCGGCAACCCGCTCGACGGCAAGGGCCCGATCGTCGCGGAGACGACCCGCCCGGTCGAGATGATCGCCCCCGGCATCGCCGACCGTCAGCCGGTGAAGGAGCCGCTGCAGACGGGCATCAAGGCCATCGACGCCATGACGCCCATCGGCCGCGGCCAGCGCGAGTTGATCATCGGCGACCGCAAGACCGGCAAGACGACGATCGCGATCGACACGATCATCAACCAGAAGTCCGAGAACGTCATCTGCGTCTACGTCGCGATCGGCCAGAAGGAGTCGACGGTCGCGGGCATCGTCGAGGACCTGCGGCGCAACGGCGCGATGGACTACACGATCGTCGTCGTGGCGTCGTCGTCGGCGCCCGCGCCGCTGCAGTTCATCGCCCCGTACGCCGGCTGCGCGATGGCCGAGCACATGATGTACAAGCACAAGCGCCACACGCTGTGCGTGTACGACGACCTGACGAAGCAGGCCGCGGCGTACCGCCAGGTGTCGCTGCTCCTGCGCCGCCCGCCGGGCCGCGAGGCGTACCCGGGCGACGTCTTCTACCTGCACAGCCGCCTGCTCGAGCGCGCCGTGAAGCTCTCGAACGACCTCGGCGCCGGCTCGCTGACCGCGCTGCCGATCATCGAGACGCAGGAGGGCGAGGTCTCGGCCTACATCCCGACGAACGTGATCTCGATCACGGACGGCCAGATCTACCTGATCCCCGACCTGTTCCGCGCCAACGTGCGCCCCGCCATCGACGTCGGCATCTCGGTGTCGCGCGTGGGCGGCTCGGCGCAGATCAAGGCCATGAAGGCCAAGACGGTCGCCGGCGGCCTCCGCCTCGACCTCGCGGCCTTCCGCGAGCTCGAGGCCTTCGCCCAGCTCGGCACGGAGCTCGACAAGGGCACGCAGTTCCGGATCGACCGCGGCCGTCGCATGGTCGAGATCCTGAAGCAGCCCCAGTTCAAGCCGATGCACGTCATCGACCAGATCATCGTGATCTTCGGCGGCGGCGCGGGCTTCGTCGACGCCGTCCCGGTCGAGAAGGTCCGCGACTGGGAGAGCAAGCTCCTGCACTACGTGCACAGCAACCACCAGGCGTTCTTCGACACGTTCGCGCAGAAGCGCGAGCTCACGAAGGACATCGAGGAGGAGCTGCGCCGGATCCTGACGCAGTTCAACGAGGCCTACCTCGCGGGCAAGGCCGCCGACCCGCGCTGACCGCCGGGCCTCGCGTCCCCCCGCCCCCGACCTCTCCCCCCCGACCTGACCCCAGAACGGAATCGAATTCGTGGCCAAGCCCCGCGCAATTCTGAAGCGCCGCAAAGCGGTTCAGAACATCGCCAAGATCACGAAGACGATGCAGATGATCGCCACGGCGCGCTTCAAGAAGGCGTTCGACCGCGCGGTCGCGGCCCGGCCCTACACGGACCGGCTCGCGGCGCTCGTCGCCCGCCTCGCGTCCGCCGCGGGCGAGCTGAAGCACCCGCTGCTCGACGCGCGCCCGGACGGGAAGCGCATCGCGATCGTCGCCATCGCCAGCAACCGCGGCCTCTGCGGCGGCTACAACTCCGGCATCGTCCGCCAGACCCTCGGCGCGCGCCGCGCGGCGGCGGAGGCCGGGAAGTCGGTCCGGCTGCTCGTGGCCGGCCGCAAGCTCGGCAGCGCGCTGAAGTTCCAGGGCCTCCCGACGGAGGTCGTCTGGACGCACTTCGAGGACAAGCCGTCGTTCGCCCAGGTGAACGAGGCCGTCGGCCCGCTGATCGAGGCGTACGCGAAGGGCGAGCTCGACGAGGTGTCGATCGCGTACACGAAGTTCGAGTCGGCGTCGCGCCAGCGCGCCGTCGTCGAGCGGATCCTGCCGTTCAGCGTCGAGGCCCTCGCGTCGTCGGCGAAGGCCGGCGCGCAGGGCGCCGAGCCCACGGACTGGATCTTCGACCCGGACGCCACGACGATCCTGACGGACCTGATCCCCCGGACGGTGCGGCTGCGCGCCTTCCAGGCGTTCCTCGACGCGGCGGTCTCCGAGCAGGTGGCCCGCATGACGGCCATGAAGGCCGCCACGGACAACGCGAACGACATGATCAAGTCGCTCGGCCGCCAGTTCAACCGCAGCCGTCAGTCGCAGATCACGACCGAGCTCACCGAGATCATGGGCGGCGCGGCCGCCCTCGAGTAACCGCGCACCCCCTCCCCCGCATCCCGAAGCATCCGAGAAGGACGATCCCCATGCCCACGGTCGGCAAGATCACCCAGGTCATCGGCTCCACGTTCGACGCGGAGTTCCCCCAGGAGGCGCTGCCGCGCATCTACAACGCCCTCGAGGTGACGATCGCGCGGCGCGACGGCACCGACCGCCTCGTCGGCGAGGTGCAGCAGCACCTCGGCGGCGGGCGCGTGCGCGCGGTGTCGCTCGGCTCGACGGACGGCATGGTCCGCGGCCAGGACGTCACCGACACGGGCAAGCCGGTCGCGGTGCCGGTCGGCGAGGGCTGCCTCGGCCGCGTGTTCAACGTCATCGGCGACACGATCGACAAGGGCGGCCCGAGCGCCGCGACGGAGCGCTGGCCGATCCACCGGGCCCCGCCGTCGTTCTCGGACCTCGCCCCGAAGACCGAGGTCTTCGAGACGGGCATCAAGGTCATCGACCTGCTCACCCCGTACGCCCGCGGCGGCAAGACCGGCCTCTTCGGCGGCGCCGGCGTCGGCAAGACGGTCATCATCCAGGAGCTGATCGCGCGCATCGCGCGCTTCTACTCCGGCTTCTCGGTGTTCGCCGGCGTCGGCGAGCGCACCCGCGAGGGCAACGACCTCTGGCTCGAGATGAAGGAGACGAAGGTCGGCAGCACGGGCAAGGCCGTGCTCGACCAGACGGTGATGGTGTTCGGCCAGATGAACGAGCCGCCCGGCTCGCGCCTGCGCGTGGCGCTGACGGCGCTCACGATGGCCGAGTACTTCCGCGACACCAAGGGCGTCGACGTCCTCCTCTTCATCGACAACATCTTCCGGTTCACGCAGGCCGGCTCCGAGGTGTCGGCCCTCCTGGGCCGCATGCCGTCGGCCGTGGGGTACCAGCCCACCCTCGGCACCGAGATGGGCGAGCTCCAGGAGCGCATCACCTCGACGAAGCGCGGCGCCATCACCTCGATCCAGGCCGTGTACGTGCCCGCCGACGACTACACCGACCCGGCGCCGGCCACGACGTTCACGCACCTCGACGCGTTCACCGCGCTGAACCGTTCGATCGCCGAGAAGGGCATCTACCCTGCGGTGGACCCGCTCGAGTCGCGGTCGCGCCTCATGGACCCGCAGTACGTGGGCCAGGAGCACTACGACGTCGCGCAGAACGTGATCCGCATCCTGCAGCGCTACAAGGAGCTGCAGGACATCATCGCCATCCTCGGCGTCGACGAGCTCTCCGAGTCGGACAAGGTGCTCGTCGGCCGGGCCCGCAAGATCGAGCGCTTCTTCTCGCAGCCGTTCTTCGTGGCCGAGGTGTTCACCGGCAAGCAGGGCAACAACACCCCGCTCAAGGAGACGATCCGGTCGTTCAAGGAGCTCTGCGAGGGCAAGTGGGACCACCTGCCCGAGTCGGCGTTCATGTACGTCGGCACGATCGAGGAAGCCGCCGAGCAGGCCGAGAAGATGAAGGCGAAGTGACGTGGCGGACGCCCACACCAAGATCCTGGGGGGTCACCTGAACCTCTCCATCGTCACGCCCGAGGCCGCCGCCTACGACGGCCCGGCCGACCTGATCGTCGTGCCCGGTCACGACGGCGAGGTCGCGTTCCTGCCCGGGCACGCCCCGTTCGTGGGGCTGCTCGGCGCGGGCGAGCTGCGCGCGCACGTGCCCGAGGGCGGCACCAAGCGCTTCTTCCTGGTCGGCGGCGTCGTGCAGGTCGCCGCCGGCGAGGTGTCGGTCCTGGCCGAGTCGGTCACGCCGGTCGAGGCGCTCGACCTGACGAAGGCCCGCGTCGAGCTCGAGGCGGCGATCGCGCGCAAGGGCGGCGACGACGAGGCCGAGGCCTCGCGCGACCGGGCCATCCTCACGGCCCGCGCCAAGGTCCGCCTGGCCGAGCACGTCGCGGGCGGCGCGCCCGCGCACGCCGCGCACTGACCGCGGACCTCCCCCGCTCCCCCCACGGGCCCCGCGACCCCCGGTCGCGGGGCCCGTTCCGGTCCGACACCGTGACCACGGGGGCGTCGCCCTCGGTTGCGCGGTCGGCCGGGCTTGGCGCCGGCCGCCCCCAGGCGCGCTACCGACCCTGCTCCGAGCGCTCCGTGAGCACGACCGTCACCGTGGCCGCGGCGCCGTCGGCGAGCACCTGCTCGGTGACGCCCTCGCGCGGCCCCCACGTCGCCCGGACGCGGCGACGGCCGGCGGCCACGCGGCGGAACGTCCGCGTACCGTCCGCCCCGACGAACCCGTCCACGCGGGCCGTCGTCCCGGTCGCGTCGACGAAGTCGCCGTCGAACGTGACGAGCGCGAAGTCCGCGGGGCGGCCGGGCTCCCGCTCGACACGCACCGTCAACGCACACCCCTTCGGCTCCTTCAGCGTGACCGGCACCTGCTTCCCCTCGGCCACGGTCACCTCGACGGCCGCCGGCAGGACGCCGTCCGCCTGCAGCCGCACCTCGTACCGACCTGCGGCGATGCCCGCGGAGGTCCAGGCGCCTGCGACGTCCAGCGTCCCCTCGACGGGGAGCACGGGACCCGAGGACTCCCCGGGCGTGACGCGCCGCACGGTGACGACCCCCGACGTGACGGCGCGCCCGTCGAATCGGACGGCGCGGACGACGAGGCGAGCCTGCCCCGCCGGGAGCTCCGTCGGTCCGCCGACGCCGACGACGGGAGGCCGCGGGTCGGCGACGACCGGCGTGTCGTCCTCGTCCCGCGCCGGGCGGAGCGCGATCGAGACGTCCACGGCCCCGGGCCGCTCCGGGAGCCGCACTTCGCCCGTGCCCGCGTGCCAGCGCTCGTCGTCGGACTTCGTCGGGTCGATCGCCGCGACCTCCACCTCGATGAGCTCGCCCGCGAACCACGGGACCGAGGGCGCGCTGGACCGCGACGGGATCCAGCGCGTCGCGCCCTTCCAGCGGCAGCTGGTGGCAGCGGCGTCGGCGGGCTTGCCGGATGGGAGCGTCGCCTTCACCCGGACGGCGACCTGCGGGCGGCAGGCGATCGTCACGACGGCGTCCGTCGACTCCGGCGGCACGAGGCCGGCGCAACGGAGGTCGTAGCCCTCCGGGTTTCGCATCTGGCTGAACGTCACGCCCTCCACGTGGAACCGCTCGGCGACGTCCGCATCGAGGATCGGGAGCGTGCCGACGCCCAAGCCCATCAAGCGACGGCCCGGGGTCCGCGGCGGACCGCCGTAGGCTCGCGTCCACGCGACGGGGAGCGGCGCGCCGCCGGGTGCGGCGTCCTGCGCTCGGACGTCGACGAAGACGAGGTCCGATCTCCGGACGACCGTGACGCCCGGCGGGCTCGCGAACACCGTCTCGCCGACGACGTCGAACTCCCCCGCGACCCGGGCGGCCACCCGGGCCGTCGTCGACATCGGCGGCGGGATCCCCGCGAGGACGCCGTCGGCGCCGGTCCGCCCGAGGACCTCCGTCCGCGCTCCGTCCACGAGCAGCACCTCGGCGTCGGCGAGCGGGACGCCCCCGCGCCGCACGACCTTCACCGTGCGGCCCGTGGCCGGGGCATCCGCGGCGATCCCGACCGACAGCGGGACGAACGTCGCGACGACGACCATGACCCGCCGAGCGATCCCCGCGATCCGAACGCCCATGGACGGCCTCCGCGCCGAGGATACCCGCGGACGTCCCGGAACGCGCCGACACCGGGACCGAGGAGTCGCGGACGTTCGTTTCGGGTCGCCGGCCGGAAACGAACGGGCCCGGCGGTCGGGGACCGCCGGGCCCGGAGGAGAGGACGAGAGGGAGGGCTACTTGGCCGCGACGGGCTCCGTCGCCGGCTTCGCCGCCGCTTCCTTGATCCAGGCGTCCATGTCGGCCACGACCGCCAGGAAGCCCGTCGAGAGCTTCTGGCCGACCTCGGCCCGGAGCGCCTTCACGTTCTTGAGCTTCGTGGCGTCGTCGTCGGAGCCGTCCTTCAGCTCCGCGAACTTGGCCGCGACCTTCTCGTTGAGCTCGCCGGCCTTGGCGGCCAGCTTGTCCACGATGCCCTTCGAGAGCTTCTTCGCGTCCGCGTCCACCTTGGCGTAGGCGGCGAGCGCGACCTTCCACTTGCCGTCCTCGACGGCCTTGCCGCCGTCCGCGAACAGCTTGTTGTAGCCCTCCCACTTCTTCAGCGGGACCGGCTTGCCCTCGTACTTCTTCTGGAACGCCGTCAGCACCTCGATCAGGGTCTTCGGGAGCGCGGCGTCCTTGTTCTCGACCTTCTCGCAGACGCCGTCCGGGCCCACCATCCAGTGGTTCGGCACGCCGTCGGACTGGCCGATCTTGCCCCACCCGTCCGGCGGGTTGGAGAAGGCCGCGCGCAGGTCCTGGTGCTCCTTGCACGTCAGCCCCGGGTAGACCGGGCAGACCTCGCGCTCTTCCTTCGTCTTCGGGTCCTTCTCGGTGACCGGCTTGTGGTCTTCCTTGCCGCCGACCGCGCCGTTGTGGCCCACGACCGCCACGATGTTCTCGTTCGACCACGCGATGAAGTCGTCATTGTCCAGCACCGACCGGTGCTGTGAGATGCACGCGCCTCAATGCTCGGCGTGGATCGTGACGTAGATGACGCAGTTCCGCTCCTTCGACTCGGCGGCGGCCTGCTCGTACGTGTGGGCCCAACGCAGGATGGGCCCCTTCTTCTTGTCCTTCGAGTCCGCGGCGTTCGCGGGCACCACCGCGAGGGCGGCGAGCGCGACGGCGGCTCCGAATGCGGTCCAACGACCCATGGTCGTCTCCAAGCGGTCGCCCGAGGGGCGCCGGAGTGCGGGAAGTGTACCCCCGGCCCCCCCACGCCCCCAGTCTCGGACCGGAACCGTGCGGGGCGATCGTCCCCTCACCGGAGCGGCACGTCGGTCCAGGCGAACGGCACGACCACCTCCTGCTCCTTCGTGTACCAGGCCACCCGGAGGACCCGGCCCGCGACCGCCGGGGCCGCACCGGGGGTCCGGACGCGGATCCGCACCGTCCCGTCGGCCGCCGCGATCCGGTTCGACAGGTCGTACAGCGGCCGCACCCCCTCCCCCGGGGTCTCCATCATCACGGTGACGCTGTCGGCAGGCACTCCCTTGGCGAGCGCCACCGTCAGGTCCGCCACCACGTACCCCCCGTGGTCGGGGTCCGGCCCGAACCCCGTGAGCGTCACGCGGGTCTCGGTCTTGGGCCCCCCGGTCCCGGCGGTCCGGATCGCGGGCAGCACCTCCGGCGACAGGTCGTCGAACGCGACCGCCTGCCCGCCCGACCGCACGCGGACCTCGGCCTCGAGGTCGAGCGTCGCGAGCCGCTCGGCGAGCGGCCCCGTGACCGCCATCAGCCGCACCTCGGCCTGGGCCCAGCGCGTCCGGCCGATGCCGTACGTCGTGGCCAAGGGCAGGCCGGTCAGGGTCACGCCGGCCGCGTCCACCGCCCGTCTCACCTTCGGCGACGTCAGCGACGTCACGTGCACCGTCGGCGCCCACGACAGGCGCACGCCGAACCGCGGCTCGCGCCGCTCGGTCGGCGCGAAGAACCGCTCGACCGCGACGCTCGAGAGGTCGAGCCGGAACGGGCCCGCCGCCGCGGTCGGCGGCTTCACGGCGTCCGCCGGGCGCGGCACCGCGACGGCGACGCCGGCCTCGTCGAACCCGTCGCGCACGTCCAGCCCCGCCGGCGCCAGGATCGCGTCGAGCGCCGCGAAGTACGGCGCCCCCCGCGCCGCGACGCGCGCCGACGTCCCGGCCGACGCCGCGGGCACGGTGACGCGCCCGCCCACCTCGGCCTCCCAGCGCGCGAGCACCTCGGCGAGCGTCCCCGACGCCTCGAACGTCACGAGCCCGAGGTCCGCGAGCGTCCCGCGGGGCGTCGGCGGCTCGTCGGGCTCGCCGAGCGTCGCGAGGAGCCCCGCGATCGTGCGGCGCACCTCGGGGTCGGGGTCGTCGCGCCGCGCGACGAGCTGCTCGCGGGCCTCGCGCGCGACGGCCGCGAGGCGCGTGCGCGCGGCCTCGCGCACCGCGTAGTCGTCGCTCGCGAGCTGGGCGAGCAGCCGGTCCACCTCCGACGCGAGGCCCGGTGCGTCGCCGCCCCGCGCGGGCGCCGCCGCGAGGACGGCGGCACCCAGCACGAGGAGCGTGCGGACGAGGAGGGAGCGCCGGACGCGGCGGCCGTCAGTGGGCGGCGTGCGCGTGGGGCATCTCCTTCTTGTGCTTCTCGATGACCTGCTGGTCGAGCGGCGGCGGCACGCGGTCGTACCGCGCGATGTGGGCCCGGAACTCGCCCTCGCCGGACGTGATCGACCGCAGCTCGGTCGAGTAGTTGAGCATCTCCGGCAGCGGCACCTGGGCGTGGATCTTCGTGAGGTCGCCCTCGCTGTCCATGCCCACGATGCGCCCGCGGCGGCTGTTCAGGTCGCCCGAGATCTCGCCCATGAACCGCGACGGGACGTCGATCTCGACGTCCATGATCGGCTCGAGCAGGATCGGCCGGCTGGCCTCGACCGCGGCGCGGAACGCCTGGGACGCGGCGAGCTTGAACGAGAACTCGTCGCTGTCGACGTCGTGGAACTTCCCGAAGTGGACGATGGCCCGCACGTCGGTGAACGGGAAGCCCGCGACCACCCCGTGGGGCAGCGTGTCGCGCACGCCCTTCTCGACCGCCGGGATGAACTGCCGCGGGATCGTGCCGCCCACGACCGCGTCCACGAACTCGAAGCCCGCGCCGCGCGGGAGCGGCTCGAGCTTCAGGTGCACCTCGGCGAACTGCCCGCGGCCGCCGCTCTGCTTCTTGTGGCGGAACTCGCCGGCGCCCGGGGTCGCGATCGTCTCGCGGTACGGGATCTTCGGCGGGTGCGTGAGCAGCTCGACCTTCTTCTTCGCGAGGCGCCGCAGCGTCACGTCGAGGTGGAGCGCCGAGATGCCGCGGATCACGAACTCGCCGGTCGCCGGGTCGCGCTCGGGCACGAACGTCGGGTCGGCCTCGTGCAGCTTCGCCAGCTCGGGGATCAGCTTGGCCTCGTCGGCGCGGTTCTTCGGCTCGACCGCCAGCGTCACCTGCGCCGGCGGGAACGGGATGGGGTCGAACAGCGCGTTCACGTGGCCGTCGGTCACGGTGTCGCCGATGTGGAGGTCGTCCACCTTCGTCAGCGCGACGATCATCCCGGCCGACGCCGTCGCGAGCGGCTTGTGCTCCTTGCCGTTCACGTCGTGCAGGTCGCCGATGCGCTCGGTCTTGTTCAGCCGCGGCACGAAGATCGACGACTTCGACGCCAGCGAGCCGCCCCACACGCGCAGGAACGTCGTCTTGCCGACGTGCGGGTCCACGACCACCTTCCACACCTGCGCCGCGAACGGGCCCTTCGGGTCGAGGTGGACCTCGGCGCCGCTCGCGTCCCGCGCCGTGCGCGCCACGCCCTCGGCCGGGCTCGGCGTCTCGTGCGCGATGAAGTCCATCAGCTGCCGCACGCCCAGCTCCTTCGCGCTCGACGTGTGCAGGACGGGCACGATGTGGCCCGTGCGGATCGCCTTCGGGAAGGCGTGGAAGAGCTCCTCCTTGCTGATGGCGCCCTCGTTGAAGTACTTCTCGATGAGCGCGTCGTCGCACTCGACGACCGCGTCCGTCGCGGCCTTCCGCAGCGCCAGGGCCTTCTCCTTCACGTGGTCCGGCAGGTCCTCCGCGAACACGTTGTAGATCTTGTGGACGCCCGGCCCGTACTCGTCGGGGAAGTTCAGCGGGATGACGTGCTCGCCGAAGTTCGCCTGCAGCGACGCCATGAGCGCGTCGGGGTCGATGTTGTCGGCGTCGATCTTCGTGAGCACCACGCAGCGCACGAGGCCGAGCTTGCCGGCCTCCTGGAAGCGGCGCCGCGCGGTCACGCCCACGCCGTCCTTCGCGGCGACCGCGACCGCGACCGTCTCCACCGCCGCCATCGCCGCCGTCGGCTCGCCGACGAAGTCCGCGGCGCCCGGGCAGTCGATCCACTGGATGAACGTGTCGGACCAGTGCAGGTGCACCGGCTTCGCCGTGAGCGACTGCCGGCGTTCCTTCTCGTCCGGGTCGAAGTCGGTGGTCGTGTTCCCCTCCTCCACCGTCCCCTTGCGCGAGATCGCCTTGGCCAGGAAGAGCGCCGTCTCCGTCAGCGTCGTCTTCCCGGCCCCACCTGCACCCACCAGCGCCACCGTGCGTACGTCCTCGGGTCGATGTGTCATCGCAGGACTCCCAACGGGGTTGTCCACGCAGGGTACGTCCCCCGGCCCCCGCCGCCCACCCGGGGGTGCGGGACGGCGAGGCCCGGTCGCCGGCCGATCTCGGACCGGGGGAGGAAACTACTCCGCGCGCCACGCTCCGCCGGTGTGCGGGCCGGCGCGCGGGCGTCCCTCGGCCCGCGCCCTCGCGGGCGCGCGGGCCTCGCGTGCCCGTGGGTCGCCGTCCGCGGGCCGGGGGCTTCGGTTCCGTGACGGCCGTGGGACGGGGGCCCGGTAAGGTGGCCGGGACCCATCGTGGTGGACCGCCCTCCCCCCCCGTCGCCCGGCGCGCCCGACGGGGCCCCGCCTCCCGGCGCGCCGCCGGGGCTCGCCGGCTCCGACGCGCCGCCCCAGCCGTGGCGGCAGCTGCGGCGCGTGCTCCCCTACGCGCGGCCGCACCGCGGCCTCCTGCTCCTCTCGGTCCTGCTGATCGGGTTCCAGGCGCTCGCGAGCAACGCCCGCATCCTCCTCCTGTGGCCCATCGTCACGCGGGTGTTCCCGGTGGCGACCTCGCCCGGCGGCGCCGAGGGCGGGACCGCCGACGCCGGCGCGAAGCCCGGCGGCGACGACCTCCGCGTCGTCACGGAGCAGATCAAGAAGAAGACCGGCACGCTCCTCCAGCCGTTCGACGACGTCGTGACCGCGATCAACGCGACGACGTCGCGTTGGGTGGTCGAGGACTGGCTGCCGAAGGGGCTCCCGGGCGCGGACCCCGTGGCGGTGGCGGCGGCGCGCGACCACGAGCGGGACCGCTACGCGACGATCCTGTCGGTCGGCATCCTGTTCGTGTTCTTCATCCTCGTGATGTCGGTGTCGGCGTTCCTCGAGGACTACGTCAACGAGATGGTGCGGCAGCGCATCCTCATGGACGTGCGGAAGGACCTCTGCGGGAAGCTCCTGCGCCAGCCCATGGCGTTCTACGACGCGGCGCACCGCGGCGACGTCGTGCAGCGCGTCCTCGACGACGTGGGCGGGTTCGCGGCGGGGCTGAAGCTCGTGTTCGGGAGCCTGCCCGAGGGCTTCTTCAGCCTCCTCTTCGGCATCGTGTTCCTCGCGGGCCTGTCGCCGATGCTGACGGCGATCTGCGTGCCCGGCCTGCTGCTGTTCATCCCGCTGCGCCGGCTGACGCGGCGGGTCAACAAGCAGGCGAAGAAGCGGCAGTCGGGGTCGGCCAAGCGCGTCGAGGTGCTGCTGCAGGTCGTGTCGGGCATCCGCACGGTCAAGGCGTTCCGCAGCGAGGACCGCAAGGTGGACGAGTTCCACGCGGCCGACCGCGCGGTCTACCGGCAGTCGATGAAGGTGCAGCGGACGAAGTCGCTGTCGGACGCGGCCACGGAGTTCCTCAACAACCTGCTCGTGATGGCGCTGTTCGTCGGGGGGTCGTGGTTCGCGCTGCGGGGCCTGCTCGGCGTCGACCCGCGCGCGCTCCTCATCTTCCTCTCGCAGGTCGGCAACCTCTACCGGCCCGCGAAGAAGCTGGTGAAGGACCTGAACGGGATGAACGACGCCATGGCGAGCGTCGAGCGGGTGTTCGACGTCATGGACCTCCCGCCGCCGCCGCCGGACCCGGCCGACGCGCGGCCGTTCGAGGAGATCCGCGACGCGGTGCGGTTCGAGGGCGTCGGGTTCGCGTACCGACCCGGCCTGCCGGTGCTCGAGGACATCTCGTTCGAGATCCCGCGCGGCGCGACGGTCGCGCTCGTGGGCCCGTCGGGCAGCGGCAAGTCCACGCTGTGCGACCTGCTGCTGCGCTTCTACGACCCGACCGAGGGCCGGATCACCGTGGACGGCCGGCCCCTCCGCGACTTCCGGCGCGCGTCGTTCCTCGACCGCGCGGCCGTGGTCACGCAGGACCCGTTCCTCTTCCACACGAGCATCGGCGAGAACATCCGCCAGGGCCGCCCCGGCGCGACCGACGCCGAGGTCGCCGACGCCGCGCGCGCGGCGTTCATCCACGACCACATCGCCGCGCTCCCGCAGGGGTACGCCTCCGAGGTCGGCGAGCGCGGGGCGCGCCTGTCGGGCGGCCAGCGCCAGCGCATCACGATCGCGCGGGCCCTGATCCGCGACCCGCGGCTCCTCGTCCTCGACGAGGCGACGGCGAGCCTCGACGCCGAGAGCGAGCGCGCGGTGCAGGCCGCGCTCGACCGCCTGCGGCAGGGCCGCACGACGCTCGTGGTCGCGCACCGGCTCTCGACGGTGAAGAACGCCGACCGCATCGTGGTCCTCGAGCGCGGTCGCATCGTCGACCAGGGCACGCACGAGGAGCTCCTCGCCCGCGGGGGCCTCTACGCCCGCCTGTGCGCCATGCAGAACCTCGGGGACGCGCCCCGCGTCGCGGTCGGGGGCGACGCGGCCGACGGCGACGGCGCGGCGGAGGACGGCGAGGAGGACGCGCCGTGAGGGTCTTCCTCGACGCGTCGGCCGCGGCGAAGGCGGCGCGCACCGGCGTCGGGCACTACGTCGCCCGGCTCGCCGAGGCGCTCCTCGCGGCGGACCCCGCGCTCGACCTGACGCTCGGGGTGCGCCTCGGGCGCGTCAAGCGGGGCGGCCACGTGCTGCGGCCGCCGGCGGGCACGGAGGGCCGCGCCCGGGTCCGGTGGTTCCCCTCGTTCTGGCCGGGGTTCGGCACGCGCGGGGCCGACGTGGTCCACGGGCCCGACGCCCGCGTCGTCCACGGCGGCGGGCGCCAGGTCGTCACCGTGCACGACCTGTTCTCGCTGAAGTCCACGCAGTGGGCCGACGAGGGGTTCCGCGCGAAGAAGCACGCGCGCTACGCCGAGATCGCCGCGCGGGCCGACGCCGTCGTGACGCCGTCGGCGGCGACCGCGCGCGACGTCGAGGCGCTGCTGCGCGTGCCGCGCGAGCGCATCCACGTGACGCCGCTCGGCGCCGACCCCGCGTTCCGTCCGCTCCCGCCCGACGCGGTCGCGCCGGTGCTGGCGCGCCACCGCGTCGCCGCGCCGTACGTGCTGTTCGTGGGCCTCGCGCAGCCCCGCAAGAACCTCGAGGCCGTCGTCTCGGTCTTCGGGCGGATCGCCGCGCGCGACGACCGCGTGACGCTCGTGATCGCGGGCCCGGACGGCTACCCCGAGGGACGTTTCCCGGCGCTCCTCAAGGAGACGGGCGCGGTGGACCGCGTGCGCCACCTCGGCTACGTCCCCGTCGGCGACCTGCCGGCGCTGTACGCGGGCGCGGGCGTGCTGCTCTTCCCGAGCCACGACGAGGGCTTCGGCCTGCCCGCCCTCGAGGCCATGGCGTGCGGCTGCCCCGTCGTGGCGAGCACGGCGGGCGCGCTGCCCGAGGTGCTCGGCGAGGGCGGGCTGTGCTTCCGGCCGGACGCGCTCGACGACCTCGAGGAGGCGACCTCGCGGATGCTCGACGACCCGGACGCGAGGGCCGCGGAGGTCGCGCGGGGCCTCGCCCGCGCCGCGGCGTTCTCGTGGGAGGCCACCGCCCGCGCCACGCTCGCCGCGTACGCGCCTCGGTAGCCGCGCCGTCAGCGCGGCGCCTCGGCGAGCACGACCTCCGTGCGCTGGCGGAGGAGGAGGCGCCCGCCGCCGTCGGCGTGGGCCGCGTGCAGCGCGCGGAGCTCGGCCTCGAGGCGGTCCCAGGCGGGGCCCGACGCGGGCACGTACGACGCGCTGCGCGCGCGGCCGAGGAGCCCCTCGACGTCGAGGAACTGCCCGGAGGCGAACGACGCGACGCGGACGCCGAGGAACCCCGACGCGGCGAGGAACTCCGGGAAGACGGGCCCGAGCCGCAGGCGCTCGGCCGACAGCTCCGACGCGGCCTTGACGCTGCGCTCGTACGCCTCGCCGACGGGGTCGCCGAGCGCGCGGTGGTTGTAGACGATGCCCAGCCGGCCGCCGGGCACCAGCACGCGGCGGATCTCGGCGGCGGCGCGCTCGAGGTGGAACCAGTGGAACGCCTGCGCCACGACGACGAGGTCGACGGCCCCGTCCGGGAGCGTCGTGGCCTCGCCGGTCGCCTCGACCCACGAGACGAACGGGTGCGGCGCCGCCGCGGCGCGCATGGCCGCGTTGGGCTCGACGGCCCACACGCGCACGCCGCGGTCGCCGAGGAGCCGCGCCATGATCCCGGTGCCCGCGCCGAGGTCGGCCGCCGCGAGGCGGTGCGGGTCGGGGAGGCCCTCGAGGAGCGCGTCGACCGCGCCGAGCGGGTACGACGGCCGGTGGGCCGCGTAGTCGGCCGCGCGGTCGGTGAACCGTCCCGTGGGGTCGAGCTCGTCGATGCGCCGGCGGTCGGGCGTCGGGCCGGTCATCGGCACGCGGCCTCGTGGATCCCCTCGAGACGGGCGGCGACGCGGTCGAGGGCGAAGGTCCCCTCGGCCCGGGCGGCCGCGCCCGCGCCGAGGCGCGCGCGGAGGGCCGCGTCGCCCGAGAGCCGCTCGAGGACCGACGCGAGGCCCGCCGGCGTGTCGTCGCACAGGAGCCCCGACACGCCGTCGTCGACGACGTCGGGGAGCAGCCCGAGCCGCGTCGCGACGGACGGGACGCCGAGCGCCATGCCCTCGCGCAGCGCGCGTACGGTGGGGTCGCTGCCGGGGACGAGCAGCAGCTGCGCGTCGAACGACGCGAGCGCGCTCGCGTAGTCGTCGCCGCGGAGGTAGCCCGCGAACCGCACGACGTCGCCGAGCCCCAGGCGGGCGACGGGCCGCGCCGCGACCTCGTCGAACGACGTCCCGCGGCCGACGACGACGACGCGCAGCGGCACCCCGCGGTCGACGAGGAGCCGCGCGGCGTCCCAGAGGAGGTCGAAGCGGCGGTGCGGCTGCACGCGGGCCACGAGCCCGACGACCAGCGCGCCCGGCGGCGCCTCCCAGCGCGCCCGGTATGCCGCGCGCGCCGTGGCGCCGCGCCGCACGCGCGCGACGTCCACCGGCGGGGCGAGCCGCTCGATCCGGTCCGGCGCGACGCCGGCGGAGACGAGGGTCTCGGCGGGTCGGGCGCCGAACACGACCACCCGCGACGCCGACGCGAGGAGGTGGCCCTCCTCCGGGGACGGCGGCGTCGCGCCGTCCTCGAACCAGAACCGCACCAGCGGGCGCGGCGCCCCGAGGAGCCCGAACGCGCGGACGACGATGCGGTGGTCGTTGCGCAGCGTGCACTGCACGACGTCGGGCGGCCGCGCGCGGAGGTGGCCGGCGAGCCGCCGCGCGTCGCGGCGGTTGGCGAGGAAGCCGACGTGCTTCGGCAGCTTCAGCCCCAGCTGCAGGCGGACGAGCCCGCGCGCGTCGGCGGCCGCGCCCGCGTCGTCGGGCGCGCGGCCCACGGGACGCCCCGTCGCGACGAGGACCTCGTGGCCGCGGCGCGCGAGGGCCGCCGCGAGGTCGAGGCTCGGCTCGACGGGCCCGGTGCGCTTCCAGTTCGCGATCGGCCAGAGCAGCCTCATTCGATGGGCTCGTCCACGACCACGGTCTTCTCGGCCATCAGCGCGGCGACGTCGCGGGCCGCGGCGCGCCGGGCCTCGCGTCCCTCGAGGGGGGTCCCTCGCGCGTAGCGGTTCCACCACCGCAGGCGGTCCGTCCGCGTCACGACGCGCGGGATCGACGCGGCGAGCTGCGCGAGGTTGCGCATCCGCCGCGCGCGGTCCACCTCGGGGAGGAACGCGATGCGGTCGGTGTCGACCAGGCGGAACCCGACGCGCAGCCCTCGCTCCTCGACGAGCCAGTTGCACGCCTTGAGGTCGCCGTGCCAGACGCCGAGGCGGTGGAGGCGGGCCGTGAAGTCGGCGCACGCCTCGACGACCTCGCGTTTGCGGCGCGGGCCCCACGCACCGGTGCGCAGCGCGTCGCGGACGCGGTGGTCGAGGCGCGGGAGCGCGCCGAGGTCCTCGTAGAACGTCACGACGCGGCCGCGGCCGCGCAGGAACGCGACGGGGGCGGCGGTGCCGACGCCGCGCACCGTGAGCGCGTGGGCGTGCTCGTAGCCCGCGCGCAGCCGGTCCGGCGCCAGCCACGCGGTGAGCCGGCGCGACCACGTCGAGAGGAGCGCCTCCTTCACGACGAGGCCGCCGGCGCGGGTGACGCGGCTCTTGCGGCCGTCCTTGAGCACCGCGGGGCCGCCGGTGGCGAGCGCGCGGTCGTGCGCGGCGAGCGCGACGACGAGGGCCTCGACGCCGGTGTCGCGGCGGCGCCAGCCCGTGAACGGCCCGACGTCGGACGTGAACGTCTGGCTCTCCTCGATGCAGCGGCGGCCGCGCGAACGGAGCCGGCGGCGCTCGCGCGCGGCGACGCCCGCCTCGACGGCGGTGAAGGCCCGAGCGAGGACGCGCCGGTCGGGCCGCGTCCCGAGGTACGCGAGCAGGAGCCGCAGGCGACCGCCGGGCCCCGCGACCGCGGCGAGCGAGTGGAGCCACTGCGCGAGCTGGGCCCGCCGCGCGCGCGGGCCCACCGGCGCCCCCACCTTCACCGTGTGGAGGTCGATGACGTCGAGGTCGCAGCGGTCGCCCGGCCCCGGCGCGACGAGGAGGTTGCCGCTGTGGAGGTCGCCGTGCGAGATGCCGCGGTCGTGGAACGCGCGCACCAGGCGGCCGGCGCGCGCGAGGAGCGCCCGGGCCTTCGCGGGCGGCTGCGCGGCGAGCGCGGGCGCGAACGTCTCGCGCCGGCCGAGGAACCGCGCGCGGCGGACGCGGCCTGCAGGAGCCGGAGGCCGCGGCGGCGCTCGGCGACGAGGACGGGCGCCGGCGTCGGGATCCCGGCGCCGAGGAGGTACCGCGAGGCCGTCCACTCCTTGCGCGCGCGGCTCGTCCGCAGCGCCGCGCGCAGCCCGTCGACGAAGCCTCGGGGCCGGTGCACCTTCAGGAGCAGCGTGCCGAGGTGCGGGACCTCGAGGCGCGCGGCCGCGCGGTAGAGGTTGCGCTTCACCGGCTCGCCGCGGGCGAGCGCGGCCGACGGGTCGGGGAGCACGTGGAGGCGCACCGGGCCCTCGGCCTCGGCCAGCGTCTCCACGCGGAAGCCGCCCTCGACGAACCGGGCGAGCCGCGTCACGGCGCCGCCTTCCGCCCGTAGCCGCCGAGCTCCCAGACCTTGGCGTACTTGAGGAACACGTACCAGGCGGCCATCGCGGCGAGGAAGAAGCCCGCGCGGCCGTCGAGGAAGCCGCCGCGCAGCACGTACATCTTCAGGAACCGCGCGGGCGGCCGGAAGAGCATGCCGAGGAGGCTCCCGCGGGCCCCTCGCGCGACCTTCTCCTTCGCCGCGACGGTCGTGAACCGGTCGATCTGCGCGACGTGCTCCGCGATCGAACGGTAGGTGAAGTGCTGCAGCTCGCCGACCGTGATGCGCCCCGGCGGCCCGTCGGTCTCGAGGCGGTCGTGCGGGTCGACGCCCACCCACCGCGCGCGGCGGCGGTCGAACACGCGCGTCCGCCACTCGGGGTACCAGCCGCCGTGGTCGATCCAGCGACCGAGGTAGAAGACGTGGCGCGTCACCTCGAAGCCCGGCGCCGCGGGCTCGGCGCCCGCGCGGAGGCGCTCGAGCTCGCCGCGCAGGCGCGCGTCGACGCGCTCGTCGGCGTCGAGGGAGAGGACCCAGTCGTGGGACGCGAGGCCCGCCGCGCGGTTCTTCTGCGCGACCCAGCCCGGCCAGTCGGTGACCACGACGCGGGCGCCCTCGGCGCGCGCGAGGTCCGGCGTGCCGTCGGTGCTGCCCGAGTCGACGACGAGCACCTCGTCGCAGAAGGCGACGCTGCGCACGCAGTCCACGATGTTGCGCGCCTCGTTCTTCGCGATGATCGCGGCGGTGAGCTTCACGGGGCGCCCCCGCCGTCGTCGAGGACGGGCACGGCCGCGCGCGGCCGCCGCGGGCGGACCTGCCCCGAGAGCCGCCACCACAGGACGTGCCACGGCAGGCCCGGCCGCAGCCGCGCCCGCACGCGCTCGAGCCAGCGGTCGCCCGCCTCCGGGCTGCCGCCGTAGGCCCGCAGGAAACGCAGCGCCGCGCGGCGGCCCACCGCCATGCCCTTCAGCCGGTGCTTCTCGACCGAGCGCGCGAGGCGCGCGAGGTTGTCGAGGCGCTGCGCCTCCGTGAGCGGCGCGTCGAACGCGCGCGCGCGGTCGAGGTCGAGCACGCGGACGCCCGCGGTCTCGGCGTCGAGGAGCAGGTTCTTCGGGTGGAGGTCGGCGTGCGACACGCCGGCGTCGTGCAGGGCGCGCACGGCGGCCCCCGCCGCCGCGAGGGCGTCGGTCACGGGCCACTCGGCGTGCGCCGCGGGCGCGTAGAGGAAGGTCTGGAGGTCCACCGCCCCGCGCACCTCCTTCGAGAGGAGGAACCCGCGCCAGCCCGTCAGCGACCGGAGCACCACCGCCCCCACGCACTCGAGCACCGGGACGCGCACGGCCAGGAGCCGCCGCGACAACGAGAGCTCCTCGAGGGGCCGGAAGCGGCCGCGGAAGCGCCGGCCGCGCACCGCGCGCAGGAGCCCGCCCTTGCGGTACTCGCGCACGAACAGCGGGCCCACGGCGGACTCGATCCGCGAGAGCGGGGCCCGGCCGGTCACGCGGGCGGGCGGCAGGCGGTCCGGCCGCGACGCCACGGCGCGGACGGGCTCCTCGGCGCCGTCCACCCACGCGAGGACCTCGGCGCCGTCGTCGCGCAGGCGCACGGCGTCCGGCACGCCGTACGCACGTCGGAGAGCGCTGGGGTCCGGGGGTCCCGCCACGCGACCAGCCTACCCGGGGACCCGGGCGGGACGATGCGCGGACCGGGCCCCGCCGCGCCGTCCGCGGCCCGTCGCCGCGGGCCCGGTCACTTCGGGCCGGCGAGCTCGTTCTTGATGTTCTCGATGATCGTCGGCACGTCGGGGTTCGTCCCGCCGGCCTTCACGTAGGCCTCGTAGTTCTCGAGGGCCTTCTGGAGGTCCTGCTTGTCGGCGAGGTAGATGTCGCCGAGCACGATCAGCGTCGGCGGGTCGTCCGGCTTCAGCGCCTTCGCCTTGAGCAGCGCCTCGAGCGCGTCGTCGGTCTTGCCGTCCTGCGACAGCGAGAACCCGAGGCCGCGCCACGCGAAGCGGTTCTTCTCGTCGAGCTTCACCGCGTCCTGGTAGGCCTTCACCGACGGCTTCCACTTCTTCTGGAAGAAGAGGTTGTCGCCGTGGAACACCGCGACGTCGGCGTCGTCCGGGCGGATCTGCCGGACGCGGACGAGGAGCTCCTCGGCCTTCTTGTACTGCGACAGGGCCTCGTGGTCGAAGGCGCAGTTGAGCAGGGCGCGGACGTTGTTCTCCTGCCCCTTCATCGACAGCACCTTCTGGTACTGCTTGATCGCCTCGGCCCAGTCGCTCTGCTGCTCGGCCACGACGGCGATGTTGAGGTAGGCCTCGGGCGACTTCGGGTCGAGGTCGACCGCCTTGCGGAACTGCACCAGCGACGCCTGGAAGCTCTTCTGCTTCAGCAGCATCACGCCCACGGAGTTGACGATGCCGGCGTCGGACGGCGCGAGGGTGTTGGCCTCGCGGTACATCTCGCCCGCCTCCTTGAACATGCCCTGGCGCTCGTAGGCCCAGCCGAGGCCGTAGAGGCCGTGCAGCTGGTCCACGCCCGGGAGCGCCAGCGCCTTCTTGTAGAGGTTGATGCCGGTCTCGAGGCCTTCCTTGGTGCCGGCCTTCGCCGCCAGGTCGGCCGCGGCCAGCATCGCGTCGGTGTGCTCCGGGTTGATGCGCAGGGCCGCGTCGAGCGCGCCGCGCGCGTCCTCGGCCTTGTCGAGCCGCGCGGCGGCCTCGGCCTTGACGAGCAGGGCCGCGACGTAGGACGGGCGCATCGTGAGCACGCCCTCGGCGCGCTCGCGGGCCTCCGCGGCCTTGCCCTCGGCGAGCTGCAGGCGCGCCAGCGCGAGCACGGCGTCGTAGGCGTCCGGCGTGGCCTTCACCACGTTCTCGAGGCGCGTGCGCGCGCCGTCCACGTCGCCGGAGCGGACCAGGGCCTCGCACGACAGCGCGAGGACGTCGCCGAGCGTCGGCGCGATCGCGAACGCCGACTCGAGGGCCTTCTTGGCCGCCGGGGCGTCGCCGAGCACCAGCTGCGCGCGGCCCAGCTCGAGGAGCATCATCGCGTCGCCCGGCTTCGCCTTGAGCTGCGGGACCAGCGCCGCGACGCGGGCCGCCGCGGGCTCGAGGCGCAGGCGGTGGAGCTTGGCCGCCGCGTCATTCGGCCGGTTCTTGACGATCTCGTCGTACTCGGCGGGGAGCTCGGCCTTCGCGCCGGAGAGCGCGACGACCTGCTGGTAGCGGACGTGGACGAGGTACTGCCCCTCGTCGGCGTCGAGCGACTTCCCGTAGGCCTTCGACGCCTCCTTCCACTTGCCCTCCTCGCGGAGGACCTCGGCCTGGTCGAAGGCCTTGCGCGCGGCCGCGGCGTCCGGCGCCCCGGCCGGGGCCTCGGCGGGCGCGGCGGGACCGTCCGGCGGGGGCGAGCCCGCGGCGTCCTCGGCGCGGGCGCACGGAGCCGCGGCGAGCGCCGCGAGGACGACGAACCACGACGACGGGATACGGCGCACGCTCAACCTCCCAGGGCGTCCCTCACGCGCCGGGAGCCCGCTCGGGCGAGCGGGACCGCGAGGCCCGGTGGCCTCCGCGACCCGGCGCGCCGCGGCGCGGTCCGGCGCGGACGCGTCAGAACGTCGCGATGCCCGCGGCCTCGCCGGTCGCCACGAGGCGCTCGGCGGCGAGCCGGGCCTCCTGGTTGGCGGCGCGGTCGTTGTCGGCGAGACGGCCGCGGCGCTCGGCGATCAGGGCCTTGCGGTCCTCGAGCTCCTGCAGCTCCGAGTCGCTCTGGTTGCCGCGGTTGCCGGAGAAGCGGTTGGCGCCCATGCCCTGGCCCGTGCCGGTGCCCATGCGCCCGCCGGAGCCGAAGAAGCCGCCGACGCCGCCCGTGCGGCCCCCGCCGCCGAAGCCGCCGCGACCGCCGCCGGCACCACCGCCCCCACGGCCGCCGCCGCCCCCACCGCCGCCGCCGCCGCCGCCGCGGCCGTAGGCCAGCGGCGAGACCGCGACGAGGGACACGACCGCGAGCGCGGCGAGGACGAGGGACTTGCGCATGGGCACTCTCCAGCGGAGACCAGACCGGTCCCCGACATCCTAACCCCCCGACTCCTTCAAGAGTTTCGGGAGATCGTCGTTGAGCTTGCGGACGGCGGCCTGCCGGGACTTGTCGCTCCCCCGGGGGTCGTACCCGTAGGTCTTCCCGGCGAGCGCCTTCACGATGTCGATCCCGTGGGTCCGGGCGCCGAGGTCGGCGCTGTAGAGGAGGTCCACGACGGCCGGGAGGGCCTTCTTGGGGCCGGCCTTGAGGGCCGCCGCGGCCGCCGCCCGGTCGCCGTCCGCCCGCGCGGCGTCGCCGACGACGCTGACCAGCTTGGTCGCGCTCTCCTTGCCCGCCTTGTAGGCCTCGACGAGGGCGACGACGGCCGGGTCGGCCCCGGCCGGGGCCTGGTCGACGACGGGGCGGTCGGTGCGGAGCGCCAGCTTCTTCGCCGCGACGAACTTCGCCGACAGCGTGCCCTCGACGACGACGTCGTCGAGCGTCATGCTGCTCTTCATCGCGTAGAAGCCGACCTGCATGAGCTTCAGCTTGTTGCCCGGCTCCATGGAGTCGAGCTTGAGGTCGTCCATCGTCATGAAGAGCTTGTCGCCGCGGCGACCGAACGACCAGGCGAGCGGCTTGCCGGCGACGGGGTCGACGGTGGGCCGGCGGAAGTCGAGGTAGCGGAAGCCCGTGTAGCCGCCCTTCGTCGTGGTGGCGTACTGCTTGCCGAACTTCATCATCCCGGACTCGCCGCCCGGCTTCTTGTCCCACTCGTGCCAGTACGTCTCCGCGATGGAGTACGTGGCGTAGTCGTCCACCTGCTCGGGGCTCGAGACGAACGACCCGATGTCCTTGACGCCGTCCGGGATCAGCTTCGCGGTGACCGCGACGTCGCCCTCGAACTCGGCGACGTGGCGCACGCCGATCATCCCGCGGACGTACATGCGCCCCTCGGCGACGCCGGTGCTCGTCGTGGGGTCGGGCATCACGTTGAACGGCTGCCCGTTCGGCCAGTCGGCCATCTGCTCCGCGGAGGAGAAGTCGTAGCGGAGCCGGATCTTCGCGCCCTCGAGACCGATGACCGCGCCCTTGAAGAACTTGTCGAGGGGCACCTCGCCCGCGGCGGAGGCGGGCGGGACCGCGGGCGCCGACAGCCCGATCCCGGAGCAGAACAGGAGCGCAGCGAGACGTCGTCGCATCCGCACGGGATCTCCCACCACCGGCCCGGGCACCGGGGGAAACCAAGAGTGTAGCCAACCGCCCCGGGATGGGACGCCCCCCCGTAACGTCAGGTTCCCCGGTCGTAACGGTCGATTTCCGGGACGAAAGTCCCCATCGCGCCCTTCGGTGTCCGGCACCGGTGGGCGGGCATGCGACCCGGGGGAGGTCTCACGGCCCTTGGATCCGGCGCGGCGCGAGGGGAGCCTACGGGACGTGACGCCGCCCGAGGCCTCCCCCGCCGCGCTCGACCTGCCGCCGCTCGCGCCGCGGGCGCGCCGGCGCCGCGGGCCGCGGCGGGTCCTCGTCGTGCGGCTGTCCGCCGTCGGCGACGTCCTGCACGCGCTCCCCGCGGTGCACGCGCTCGCGGCGGCGCGTCCCGACGTCGCCGTGGACTGGCTCGTCGAGGACCGCGCCGCGGCCCTCCTCGAGGGTCACCCCGACCTCGCGGCGGTCCACGTCGTGCCCCGCGCCCGGTGGCGGCGCACGATGCGGCGGCCGCTCTCCGTCCCCGGCACGCTCCTCGACATGCTCCGCTTCGTCGCGCGGCTCCTGCGCCGCCGCTACGACGCCGTCGTGGACCTCCAGGGCAACCTGAAGTCCGGCCTGTGGAGCGCCGCCGCGGGCGCGCCGGTCCGCGTGGGCCTCGCGTCGGGCGACGCGCGCGAGGGCAACGGGTTCTTCGTGAACCGCCGCGTCGCGGTGCCCCGCGACGTCCGCCACCGGGTCGAGCGGGCGCTGCGCGTCCTCGGCGTCGTCGCGGGCCGCGCGCTCCCGTTCGCGGGCGGCGGCGTGGCGCCGGTCGCGCCCGACGGCGACGCCGCGGCCTGGGTCGAACGCGCGCTGGGCGAGCGGGGCCTCGCGTCGCGCGGCTTCGTCGTGCTGCACCCGGGCACGAGCCGCTTCGGCGCGTTCAAGCGGTGGCCCACGGACCGCTTCGCCGCGCTCGCGGCCCGCATCGTCCGCGAGACCGGCGCGGCCGTCGTGCTGACCGGCGCGCCCGGCGAGGAGCCGCTCGTCGAGGCCGTCGCCGCCGCCGCCGGCGTGCCGACGACGGGCCTCGTGACCCCGAACCTCGCGACGCTCGCCGCGCTCCTCGCCCGCGCGCGCGCGGTCGTCGCCGCCGACACCGGCCCGCTCCACCTCGCCGCGGGCCTCGAGGTCCCCGTCCTCGGCCTCTTCGGGCCCAAGGACGCGGAGGTCTACGGCCCGTTCGGCCGCCGCCCCGACGGCACCGCGGGCCCGCTGCCGGTGCTCGTGCGCGACGACGTCGGCTGCCGCCCCTGCGCCGTGCGCTGGTGCCCCGACCCCGTCTGCATGTCCGGCCTCGAGGTGGACGACGTCTTCGCGCGGGTCCGCGCGTTCGCGCGTCCCTGACCCCGCGCCGCGGCCTACGGGTCGGCGCGCCCGCGCACCAGCCGCACGAGCGCCCTCGCGGGCGCGGCGAACAGCAGCGCGGGGAACCGCCGCCCCGACGACCACGCGCGCACGAGCAGCTGGTCGAGCGTGGTCGCGAGCGACGTCCGGCGCCGCAGGGCGAGGCGCCGCAGCGTGACCCCGCCCGCCGCGTCCACGTCGGCCACGCGGAGGTGGAACGTCGGCGGCGCGAACCACGCGCCGCCGGCGACGTCGCCGCCCTCGGCGTTGACGACGTACCGCACGCCGTCGACCTCGGCCTCCGCGTCGCGCTCGAGGTGCCCGCTGATCACGACGACCGGCGGCCGGCGGGCGAACAGCGCGAACAGCGGCGCGCACCGCTCCGAGGGCGGGCACCCGGGCTCGAGCATGCGCCGCGGCGGACGGTGCCCGACGAACAGCCACGGGCCCGCGTGGGCGTCCACCGCGCCCGCGACCCAGGTCCACAGGTCGGCGTCGAGCGGGTGGATCGCGTCGTCCACGCCGACGACGAGCAACGGGCCCACGCGCGCCGTGAAGCGCCGCGGCCCGACGAGGGCCTCGAACGCCGCGCGGCCCTCGGCGCCGTCGGCGTGCCCCGAGCGCTCGAGGTCGTGGTTGCCGGGCGCGATCAACAACGGGACCGCGAGGCCCGCGCGGTCGAAGGCCGCGCCGACGAGCCCGTGGTACGGCGCCTCGCCGTGGCTCGCGAGGTCGCCGCTGCTCACGAGCAGCGCGGCGCCCTCGGCGCGCACCGCGTCGACGACGGGCCCGGCGACCTCGCGCAGCCCGCGCTGCACGTCGCCGAGGAACGCGATCCGCGCCGGCGCCCCGAGGGCCGGCGGCGCGCGGTTCGCGGTCGCGCGGGCGGGCCGCGCCGCGCGAGCGCGCGCGCGCGCGGAGCAGGCCCGCGGCGAACACCGCCGCCGTCGCGACGTACGCGACGACCGCGACGAGGACCGGCTCCGGGACGACGGCGGCCATCGTCGGAGTGTACGGAGGGCCCGACGGAAGTCGCCGGGCCCGCCGGGGGATGCCGGGACGGATCGGCGGACCCCGCGCCCGGGACGACGGGGCCCGCGAGGCCGCCGTCAGGCGGCGGTGACGTCGAGCTCGACGCTGCCGCAGGCGAGCACGAGGACGTCGCCGTGGGCGCCGAGCCGGATCTCGTGGGTCGCCGTCCGCACGTCGGTGAGGAGCACGCGGTCGACGCGGAAGCCGTCCACCAGCGTGCCGTTGGGCGACAGGTTCGTCACCTCGACGACGTCCGGCGCCACGTACGCGAGGCGCACGTGCCGGCGGCTCGTCGCGCGGAACGGCAGCGAGGCCTGGATACGCGCGCGCTCGCCGTCGTCGCAGAGGTAGCGCGGCGTCTTCTTCAGCGAGAGGTCGCACGCGCGGCTGCGGCCGACCACCACCACCTCCCCGAGGCTGATCTTGAGGCTCTCGCCCCGGGTCAGCCCGTCGCGCCCGGCGAGGCGCAGGTAGTGGCGGTCGTCGTACCGGGGTCCGTCGGTCGTGAGCTGGATCATGGCAGGTCGTTCGTCGGTCCGTCGCGCACCCCCGACCCTCGCGCAGCAAGCGCGGGGCCGGAACACCACGGGCCTCCGACGACGGCGCCGAACCGCTTGTTCCCGCGGCCCTTGCGACGGCGGGGCCCGGCCGGCGGGGCCGCCGGCGGCCGGGCCTCGCGTCCCCCGGTGTGCGACCGCGCTCACGACGATCGGCGCCGCCGCCGCGCCGGGCGACGCCGCGGGCGCGGCGGGCCCGCTACTTCGCGCCCGTGGGCGGCGCGGGCCGGTGCGCCGCGAGCCACGCCTCGTCGACGCGGCCGCGGACCTTGAGGTCGTCGATGACGCCGGAGGTGAGCAGCAGGACCTGGAGGCGGCCCGACGGACGCGCGGCGCGGACGGCCTCGCTGCGGTCCGAGGCGCGCAGCTCGTCGTCGACGTACAGCTCGGCGCCGCGTTCGGGGTGCCACGTCAGGCGGACGCGGTACGGGCGCTCCTGCGCGCGGAACGCGAACGCGCGGCCCGAGAGCTCGCGCTTCACCGTGGGGCTGTTGACGTTCGGGGGGACGAAGTGGCGGCCCTGGTGGAGGTCGTCCCAGCCCCAGCGCGCGGGGTCGGTGAGCTCGGTGGCGGCGCGGAACCGGATCCCGCGGCCGTGGCCGTAGACGTCGTACTTCGGCGGGGCGGCCTCGTCGGGGAGGCGGGGCACGTCGGGCGGGAACGGGTAGAGCTGGGGGTCGTCGGAGAGGATCGCCACCTGCACGCCGTCGAGGTCGATGGCGAGGGCGAAGGGGCTCTCGGCGAAGTAGCGGAACTCGAGGCTGCGCGGCGCGTTCGCGACGAACGGCGACGCGAGGACGAGCGGCCGGTCCGCGACGGTCTCGCGGCCGGCGCCGGGGAGCAGGCGCAGCGCGCGCGGCGGCTTCTCGCCGGGCGTCACGACGCGGTCCGCGCTGCTCGGGGCGACCTCGACGCGGGCCCAGCCGGCGAGGAAGGAAGCCTTGAGCGGCGTGTCGTCCTCGAAGCCGAAGACGGCCTCGACGTCGAGGGCGTCGGTGCCGGGGTTGACGGCGGAGATCTTCGCGGACGGCCAGAACAGCTGCAGCGTGCCGACCTTGACGACCTGCTCGATGACGCGGAGCTGCTCGCGGACGTAGGCCTCGGCCTTCGCCGCCTCCTTGGTCCGCGTGAGGAGGCTCCCCGCGTCCACGCTCGGGTCCACGAGGGCGCGGAACTGGTAGAACGCGGCCCCGTACTCGCCCGCGGCCATCGCGCGCCGGCCCGTCGCGAGGCGCTGCGCGGCCTCCGCCTCGCTGCGCTCGGCCAGGGCGACGCGGCGCTCGCGGTCGGCCGCGGCCCACGCCGCGAGCGGCGACGCCGCCTCGACGCCGGCCGCGCGGAACTGGGCGAGGACCTCGTCGAGCGCCGCGATCGGGCCGTAGAGGTCGTCCTTCGCGGGCGCGAAGCGCCGGAGGGCGAGGACGCCGCGCAGCCACGCCGCGTCGGTGCCGGTGGCGTCGAGGCCCGCGAGCGCGAGGAGGTCGTCGTCGGCGATGGACGCGACCGGGCGGCCCTTCGTCGGGACCTGGGTGCCGCCGCCGCGGTGGGTCTGGTAGTCGAAGGTGCGGGCGCGCGGGTCCACCGCGAGGATCTCGACGCGCGGCTCCGGCTCGGCGCCGTCGACGAAGCGCAGCGTCGGGAGCCAGCTGCGCTCGTCGCGGCCGCGACGAGCGGGCAGGGCGTTGACGGCGCCGGTCTCGACGCCGCGCAGCGCGTCGGGGACGCGCGCGAGCTCGGCCACGCCGGCGGCGACGGGGCGCAGGCGTTCCGCGTCGGCGGCAGCTTGCGCGAGGAGCGCGTCCGCGGCGGCGAGGTCGCCGCGCTGCACGGCGGCGATCACGTCGGACGCGAGCGCGTCCAGCGCGCGCCGCGCGGCGTTGCGGGCCGTCTGCGTCGCGTTGGTGATCTCGTCGTGGAGCTGCCGCGCGTCGAGGGCGAGCTGCGGGTAGGCCGCGCCGTGGGCGGTCTCCTTCCCCGCCGCCTCCTCGAACGTGGCGAGGGCCGTGAGCGCGCCGTCCACGTCGCCGCGCTTCCAGCGCTCGTACGCGTCGTCGCGCACCGCGACCGCCATCGCGCCCACGCGGTCGTCGAGCTCGCGCCGGCGCTGCTCGAACGGGTCCGACGCGAGCTTCGTGAGCAGGGCCGCGCCGACGACGTACGGGTCGCCGACGGTGAGCGGCTCGCCGAGCTCGACCGCGGTCGCGACCGCCACCTCGCGCGCGCGCTCGACGACGCGGATCGTCTCGGCGAACCGCAGGCCCTCGACGCCGCGCGCGACGACCTCGTCGGAGGCCTCGGCGGCCATCTCGACGACCTTCGCGCGGATGCGCTGCGCGGCCACGCTGGCCCGCTCCGCGAGCTCCGCCGCGAGCGCCTGGGCGCCGGACCGCGCGTAGGCGCCCGCGACCTTCGTCGCCCAGTCCTCGGCGCGCGACGCGAGGTCGTCCACGTCGCGGGGCGTGCTCGGGAAGCGGCGCCGCGCCTCGAGGTCGAGCGCGGCGTCGCTCGCCGCGACGATGTGCCCGAGGCGCTCGCCCGCGGCCTGCTTCGCGACGCCCTTCGACTTCTCGTAGAACGCGCGGAGCGCCGCCTGCGCCGCCGCGTGCTGGCCGTCCTTCTCGAGGCCCGCGACCGTGCCGTCGAGGAGCCGGCGCAGCTCGACGCAGCGCGCCTGCTCCTCGCGCAGGCGTTGGAGCTCGAGCCGCAGCTCGGCGACCTGCGGCGCCCCCACGCGCTTCGCCTCCGCGAGCACCAGCTCCTTGCGCGAGACCTCCCGCTCGACGTCGTCGGGCGTCGAGAGCGGGTTCGGGTGCTGGCGGTCGAACTCCCACATCCGCTGGAACTCGGCCTCCTGCCGGCGGTCCTGCCGCCAGTCGGTGACGAGCTTCCAGCCGCCGGCCACGAGGAGGCCCGCCGCGACGCCGGTCGCCACGAGGAGCGTGGTCTTGCGCACCTGCTTGCGCAGCAGGAACGCCTCCCAGTTGCCGGTGAACCCGGGCGGCAGGATCGACGCGCCCTGCGTGAGCCGGTCGATGTCGGCCACGACCTGCGCGGGCGTGCGGTAGCGCAGCGCGGCGTCGCGGAGCATCATCCGCTCGACGAGGTAGCCGGTCTCGGGCGAGACCTCCGGGCGCAGCGAGCGCACCGGCACCGGGACCTCGTAGAGCACCTTCGTCAGGATCTCGGCGAGCGTCGCGCCGTCGAAGGGCGGCTGCCCGGCGAGCATGGCGTAGAGCGTGGCGCCGAGCGAGTAGATGTCGCTGCGCGTGTCGGCCTTGCGCGGGTCGAGGGCCTGCTCCGGCGAGATGTACTGCGGCGTGCCGACCGTCGCGCCGTGCTGGGTGAGCCCGAGGTCGATGGGCCCCTTCGCGAGGCCGAGGTCCATGAGCTTCGGCTGGCCCGACCGCGACATCAGGATGTTGCCGGGCTTCACGTCGCGGTGCACCACGCCCATGCGGCGGGCCCGCTCGAGCGCGTCGGCGAGGCCGCGGGTGATGCGGAGCGCCTCGTCCTCGGGCAGGCGGCCCTCGCGGCGGAGCCGGTCGCGGAGCGTCTCGCCCTCGACGAGCTCCATCACGACGTACGGGAACCCGTTGCTCTCGCCCGCGTCGAGGGCGCGCACGATGTTCGGGTGGTCGAGGCTCGCGAGCATCGCGGCCTCGGCCTTCAGCCGCTCGACCTGCGTGCGGTCGCCCGCGAGGTCCGGGCGCAGGATCTTGACCGCCACCTCGCGGTTGAGGCCGAGGTGGAGCGCGCGGTAGACCGTGCCCATGGCGCCCCGGCCCAGCACCTCGAGGAGCCGGTAGCCGTGGATCTGGCCGGGGCCGCCCTTGTCGGGCTGGAGCTTCGCGTAGACGCGGCGGGCCTGCTCCTCGGCGAGGTAGCCGCGCTTGACGAGCAGGACGCTCAACCGTTCGTCGAGGTGCAGGTCGTCGGCCATCCGGCGCTGGAGCTCGAGCGCCTCCTTGACCTGCGCGTCGGTGACGAAGCCGGCGGCCACCGCCTCCTGGGCGAACAGGAAGTCCTCGTTGGAGGTCATCGCGGCCCCTCCGCGTCGAAGACGTCGTCGCCCGCGCGCCCGCGCGCGGGGGCCTCCACGCGCCCGCGGTCGCGCAGCAGGTCGAGGCGCGTGAAGTAGGGGTACCGCTCGAGCCAGCCGAGGAGGAACCGCAGCTCCTGGTCCGACGTGCTCGGCGTCCGGCTGCCCGGGCCGCCGGCCGCGGCCTTCGGCAGCGCGTCGAGCCCGTAGAGCACCCGCAGCTGGTCGTTCAGGCGGTCCACCGCCACGTCGATCGGGTCGCGCGCGGTCAGCGCCGTGGGGTCGTCGAACGCCGCCTCGAGCCGCGCGCAGAGCCCCGGGTCGGGGCCCGCCTCGGGGTTCGTCGCGAGCGCGGCCTGGAACGGGCGGCCCACGTCGCGCACCGCGTCGCGGAACGTCCGCTCCTCGCGCTTCGGGTCGTCGATGAGGCCCGCGCGCCCCGCCTCGACGAACGCCTGGGCGGCCAGGGGCCGCGCCGCCGGCGAGACGCGGCCCGCGAGCAGCGCCCGCACGAGGCCGATCGCGCCGTGGAACCGCACGTCCCACTCGACGCGGCCGTGCGGCAGCTTGCCGCGGTCCTTCAGGTAGTCGCGGCAGGCCTCGACGCCCGCGTCGGTGCCGTCGGTGCCCGCCACCATCAGCGCGGCCGCGATGACCGGCTCCTTGTAGACGCGCCCGGCGCCCTCGCGGCCGAGCAGGTCGACGAGCTTCGCCCGCACGGGCGACTGGCGCGGGGCGAACAGCAGCCCCTGCGCGCAGGCGAGCGCGATCTCGTCGTCGGACGTGCGCACCGCGACCTCGTAGATCTCGGCGAACGTCTCGACGCGGTCCGCGACGAGCGCGAGGGCCGCCCGCGCGAAGATCGCCTCGGCGCCGTCGCGCAGGTCGCGCAGGAGCGCGTTGCGGTCCGGGCGCAGGAGCGCGTCGAGGGCGCGGGCGCGGGCCGCCGCGTCGGCCGCGAGCGCGCCGGTGGGCGCCGCGCGCACCTCGGCGACGGCCCAGCACGCGATCCCGAGGGCGGCCGCCGCGCGCACGCGCCGGTCCTCGTTCCGCAGGGCCTCGGCGAGCGCCTTGTCCTCGTCGCCGGGCAGCAGCCCGGTCGCGACGAGGTCGGCCACGCGCGCCTCCGGGCTCGCGGGCAGCGGGACCGTGCGGCGCTGCGCCGCGCGCGCGCCCCACACCCCCATGCCGCCGATCTTCCCCAGCGCGAGCGACGCCGCGGCCGAGACCAGGCCGTTCGCGTCGCCGACGGCCCGCAGCAGCGCGGCGTTCCCGTTGAGCAGGTCGGCGGTGGCGGCCTCCGCGCCCGCGCGCGTGCCCTCCCGCGACCCCGGCCCGCGGCGCGCCGTCTCGGGGCCGTAGAAGGTGCCGAGGGCCAGCGCCGCGAACGCGCGCCGCCAGGGGTCGCTCCCCTCGCGGCGCAGGACCGCCGTCAGCTCGGGGATCGCCGGCCAGAGGAACCGCGACGGGCCGTACGTGCGGCGGAGCGCGCCGAGCGTCAGGATCGCGTTGCGGACGATGGTCTCGTTGTTGCCCGCCCGGATGCGCTCGACGAGCGGCGGGACCGACCACAGGCCGAACCGCGACACGAGCACGTCGCGCCCGACGACGGCCTTGCTGACGTCGCCGAAGTAGCGCTCGATGATGTCGTCGATCTGGGCCCGCGCGCGCTCGTCCGGGTCCGCGAAGAAGAGGCGCGGCGGCTCCGGCTGGAGGTCGTCCGCGGCGGCGGGGCCGGGTCGCGCGACGGGCGCGAGGAGGAGCGCGAGGGCGCCGCCGGCGCGGAGGAGGCGGCGGCGAGGGGTCACGGCCCCTTCTTCCCGCCCGGCGGGGGCTTCCCGCCCGGCGGCGGCTTCGCGGGCCCCGGCGCCGGCGCGGGCGCGGGGGCCTCGCCGACCGCCGCGCGCCAGCGCATCTCGAGCGTGCGGAAGTCGAAGCCGTACGCGGCCTGCAGCGCGCCCTCCTCCGGGTCGTCGCGGTGGGCCTTCGTGCCGTCCAGGAACGCCTTGAACTTCGCCGGGTCGAGGCGGACGAGGTAGTCCACGACGCTCCACGCCTTCGCGAGGTCCACGAGCGAGAGCCCGTCGGCCTTCTCGAGGACGAGCCGCGGCAGCGGCGTGTCCTGGCCCGAGAGGACCGCGCCGCGCAGGAGCTCGGGCCAGCGCGTCGTGTCCTGCCACGCCGTGGGGTCGCCGCCGCCCGGGATGCCGGCCCGGCCGATCGTGAACGCGCTGCTCGGCCCGACGCCCGCGATCTCGAGGTGGTACGCGAGGCCCTCCGTGAGCCACGGGGTCGAGAAGCGGAAGTTGAACCGGTAGCGGTTCAGCAGCACGTACGTCATGGAGTGCGCGACGGTGCTCTTGAGCACCTGCAGCGTGTTCGGGAACAGGAACGCGCCGATCGCGGGCTGCGGGTCGGTCCACCAGAACGACTTCATCTTCGACGACGACGTCGCCCAGGTCTCGAGCCCCTTCATCTTCTCGATCTCGTTCTCGCGCGCGAACTCGCGGACGTACCGCGCGTAGGTCGGGGCCTTGTGGGGCACGACCACCTGCACGCGCACGCCCTCGAGCTTGTCCTCGGGGACGGTCCGCAGCAGGCGCTCGAACCCGACGGCCACCTTCTCGGCCGCGTCGAGCACCGCCGCCGCCTCGTCGGGGCCCAGCTCGTGGATCACGTCCACGTGCGGCCCCCACAGCGCCACCATCGGCGTCTCGAGGGCCTTCGACAGCGCGGCCGCGCGGGCCTTGCCCTCGGCCTCGCCGACGCGGACCCAGGCGCCGTCCACCTTCTTCTCGCCGCGGCGCGCGTGATAGACCTCCTCGGTCACCCACGCGTCGCCGTCCTTCACGAGGCCCTTCTCGAGCGCCTCCTTCTCCTGCGGGGTGACCCAGCGCCCCTCGTGGAGGACGAGGCCCTTCGCCCGCATCGCCGCCTCCTGGGCGGCGGCGTCGGCGGCGGCCTTCTCCTCGGGCGTCAGCCACTTCCTGTCCACGAGCACGTGGCCGAGGGCCTTGTGCGCCTTCACGTTCGCGGGGTCGACGGTCAGGACCTTCCGCCACACGTCGAGCAGCTCGGCCTTGAACCCGCGGGCCTTCGCCCAGTCGAGCACCGCGAGGATCGCGGGCAGGTCCTTGGCGCCGTCGAGGCGGAACGCGAGCTGCTCGCGGAGCGGCGGCGTCGAGGTGTCCACCGCGGCCACGTCGGCCTTCGGCACCTCCTTGCGCCCGTCGAACGTCGTCTCGATGACGACGACGTCGCCGTCCTGCGAGACCACCGTGCCCTCGAGCACCTTGCCGGCCTTGGTGCGGACCTCGTGGGCGGTCGCGAGGCCGGGCGCGGCGACGCCCGGGACCGCGAGGCCCGCCGCGAGCCCGAGCGCCCACGCCGCGCGCCGCGCGGCCCGGCGGGCCCGCGCCGCGGGGACGGCGTCCCTCGGCGGCGGCAGGGGACGGGTCGGGGGGCGGGCCGGGGAGCGCACGGCGTCGAGTATATCCCTCGACCGCCCCCCGCACCGGGCGGGACGGCCGGCCCCCGCGGGGCGCCGCGACGGGAGGCGAGGGCCCGCGACGGGCGTTTGGTAGGGTGGCCTCCCCCATGCCGCTCCCCCTGCTCGCGGTCGCGGTCCTCGGCGTGCTCGCGGCGGGCTACCTCCTCTACGGGCGGTTCGTCGCCCGTCAGTACGCGCTCGACGACGCGCGCGCGACCCCGGCCACCACGCGGGCGGACGGCGTCGACTTCGTGCCCACCGGCCGCTTCTACCTGCTCGGCCAGCACTTCTCCGCGATCGCGGCCGCCGGGCCCATCGTGGGCCCGATCCTCGCGTGCCAGACGTGGGGCTGGCTCCCGTGCGTGCTCTGGATCGGCCTCGGCGTCGTCTTCGTCGGCGCGGTGCACGACCTGACCGCGCTGGTCGCCTCCGTCCGGCACGGCGCGACGTCGATCGCCGACGTGGCGCGCCGCCACCTCGGCCGGCGCGCGTGGCTCGCGCTCACGGCGTTCATCTGGCTCGCGCTCGTCTACGTGATCGTCGCGTTCACCGACGCGACGACCGGCACGTTCCTCGGGAACGTCGAGGAGCTGCCCGACGGGACGTCGTTCCACAAGGGCGGCGGCGTGGCGGCCGCCGCGACGCTCTACCTCCTCGTGGCCGTGGTCATGGGGTTCGTGGTGCGGCGGTTCGCGCCGCGCACGTGGGTCCTCTCGGCCGTCTTCGTCCCGCTCGTCCTCGCCTGCGTGTGGCTCGGGACCGTCGGCGACGTCTCCATGGTCCTGCGGTTCGGGCCCACCACCTGGTACGTCGTGATCCTCGTCTACTGCGTCGTCGCGTCGCTGGTCCCGGTGTGGACGCTGCTGCAGCCCCGCGGCTTCCTCGGCGGGTTCGTGCTCTACCTCGCGCTCGCCGTCGGCGTCGTCGGGGTGCTCTTCGGCGGCCACGAGGTGCGACAGCCCGCGGTCGCGGCCGCGACGGACGGCTTCGGCCGCGACCTGTTCCCGTTCCTGTTCGTCACGGTCGCCTGCGGCGCGTGCTCGGGCTTCCACGGGCTCGTGTGCGGCGGCACGACGAGCAAGCAGATCGCGAAGGAGAGCCACTGCCGGCCCGTCGGCTACGGCGCCATGCTGCTCGAGGCCTTCGTCGCGCTGATCGCGCTCTCGACGGTCCTCGTGCTCTCGCCCGCCGAGGTGAAGGGCGCCAAGCCCGGCGCGATCTACACCGAGGGGATCGCGCGGTTCCTCGCCCCGATCGTGGGCGATGGCCAGGGCGCCCACGACTTCGCGCGCGTGTTCGCCGGCATGGCCTTCTCGACGTTCGTCTTCGACACGCTCGACGTCGCGACCCGCCTCGGCCGGTACCTGCTCCAGGAGCTCTTCGGCGCCCCGGGCAAGCGGTCCGCGCTCGTCGCGACCCTGGTCACGGCCGCGGTGCCCCTGGGGATCCTCTTCGCCGGCGGCGGCGCCGCGTTCGCGCGCAACTGGCTGCTGTTCGGCTCCGCCAACCAGCTCCTCGCGGGCCTCACGTTCCTCTCGTGCGCGGTCTGGCTGCGCTCGACCGGCCGCCGCTGCTGGTACGTGCTCGCGCCCGGCGTGTTCGTGCTGGCGATCACCACGTGGTCGGTGAGCCTGCACGCGCAGCGGGGCCTCGCGTCGCTCCTCGCGGACGGCCCCGGCATCGAGGGGCTCAACGGCCTCGTCGCGACGGCCATGCTCGGGCTGTCCGCCGTGTTCCTCGTCGAGGCCTTCCGCGCGACGCGGCGCCTGCGCGCCGGCGCGCCGCCGCCCGCGGCCTGACACGGGCCGCCTGGCGCCGGCTGCCGGGCCTCGCCGTCGGCGACAGGGGTCGGGGGATCATCGGCACGCCGGCTCGCGCCCGCATCCGCGCCCACGATCGCCCGGGCGGGCGCAAGGCCCGCCCCTACGAGGAATGCACGCCAAACGCCATTGGCGATGCATCTGCGAGACCCGCGTCCCCTCGCCCCTCGCCGCGACGCGGGCGCCGTTCGCGCGGCACCGGCGCCGAGGATCGACGCCGGAACCCGTGGGGCGCGGGCCTCGAGCCCGCCCGCGGGTCGCGCCGGCGCCCGCCTCACTCCTCGTCGGGGGCGGCGCGGTCCTCCATGCCGTACTTCTCGAGCTTGCGCTGCAGCGTGAAGCGCGAGATGCCGAGGAGGTCCGACGCGCGCGTCTTGTTGCCCTGGGCGCGGCCGAGCGCCTTCTCGATCTCGCGGCGCTCGACGCGCTCGACGAGGTCCACGAGGTTGTGGACGGTCTCGTCGTCGCCCGGGGCCGCGGGGCCGGCCCCGCGGCGGACGCTCTCGGAGAGCGTCTCGACGCCGATGACCTCGTCGCCGAGCGCGATCATCCGCTTCACCTCGTTCTCGAGCTCGCGCACGTTGCCCGGCCAGTCGTGGGCGATCAGGCGGTCGAGGACGCCCTCGCCCAGCGTCTTCGGGCGGCGGCCGGCGGGCGTGTGGACGCGCAGGAAGTGCTCGACGAGGAGGGGGATGTCCTCCTTGCGCTGCCGCAGCGGCGGCGTGCGGACCGTGAGCACCTTGAGGCGGTAGTAGAGGTCCTCGCGGAACTCGCCGCCGTCGACGAGCTTCTTCAGGTCCTTGTTGCTGGCCGACAGGATCCGCACGTCCACCTTGCGGACCGTCTTGCCGCCGACGGGGCGGATCTCGCCCTCCTGGAGCACGCGGAGCAGCTTCTTCTGCATCTCCGGGCTCATGTCGCCGACCTCGTCGAGGAACAGCGTGCCGCGGTCGGCCAGCTCGAAGAGGCCCTTCTTGTCGCGGTCGGCGCCGGTGAACGCGCCGCGCACGTGGCCGAAGAGCTCGCTCTCGAGCAGCGTCTCCGTGAGCGCAGCGCAGTTCTCGGAGAGGAACGGCTGCTTCGCGCGCGGCCCCTTCGAGTGGACGGCCTTCGCGATGAGCTCCTTGCCCGTGCCGGACTCGCCCTCGATGAGCACCGGCTCCTCCGTGGAGACGACCTTGTCCATCAGCTTGAGCAGCTCGCGCATCGCGGGCGCGCGGCCGACGATGTGCGGGTACGAGCCCGCGGGCTCGCCGGCGCGGCGCAGGCGGTCGCGGACGTCCGAGAGCTCCTGGGCCTGGAGGTCGACGCGGTGGACCAGCTGGCCGTTGAGCACCTCGAGCTCGCGGGCGCGGCGCTCGTTCTCCTCGTAGAGGCGGGCGTTCTCGATGGCGATGCCGGCGAAGTCCGCGAGGCTCGAGAGCGTCTGCAGCTCGACGGCCGTGAACGCGCCCTTCTGGAGCCGGTTGTCGACGTAGACCGCGCCGATGGCCGTCCCGCGCACGATCAGCGGGATGGCGAGCACGCTGCGCGCGCGGATCGCGTTGATGGAGAGGAACTCCTGGAAGCGCGGGTCCTCGACCGCGTTCGCGGCGAGGATCGGCTGCCCGGACCGCAGCACCTGCTCGACGATGTTGCGGCTGAACGCCTCCTCGGGCTCCTGGACCTCCTCGCGCTCGAAGTTGCGCGCGACCTTCACCGCGGGCTCCTCGCCGGCGCGGCCGAGCACGAGGAACGCCCGCTCGGCGCCCGCGAGCTCGATCACGTGGTCCACGATGATCGCGAGCAGGCGGTCGAGGTGCAGCTCGCTGTTCAGCGCCTTCGCGATGCGCTGCAGGCGCAGGAGGCGGTCCTCCTTGTCCTTCGCGCGCGACATCTCCTTCTCGACGTCGAGGATCATCGTGTCGCGGCTGTCGGGCAGCGCGGCCGGCGGCGGCGCCTGCTCGAACCAGATCCGCGCGCTGCCGACGCCGATCTCGTCGCCGGGCTTGAGCGCCGAGCGGTCGACGAGGTGCCCGTTGAGCGTCGTCCCGTTCTGGCTGCCGAGGTCGTGCAGCACGTACTGGGCGCCGTGCCGCTCCACGCGGCAGTGGGCCCGCGACGCGCGCAGGTCGAGCACCGCGACGTCGCACTGGGCCCCGCGGCCGACGACGATCACGTCCTTGTCCACCTCGAGGACCGTGCGCCGCTGGTTCTCGTCGAGGACGAATCGGGGCACCGCGCGGACCTCCGGGTCGCCGCGCCGGACGGGCGCGGTGCCCGGATCCTACGGATTCCGTGCGAATCCGCACGCCGAAAGCGCCGATGATGTGCGCCGACACACGGCCACCCCCCGGGCAGCCCGGGGGACGCCGTCTCCCCCCGGGGTCACGGTGGCCGCGGGGCCCCCCGTGTCGTAGAGTCCCGCATTCCATGGGCAAGTCGTACTCCCTCGCCGATCTCGCCGAGCTCGCGGGCGTGGCCCGCGAGGCGGTCTCCGCGTGGGACGGCGAGGGCCGGCTCGGCGAAGCGCCGCGCGACGACGCGGGCCGCCGCGTCTACGGCTTCGAGCAGGCCGAGCGGGCCGTCGCGCTCGGCGGCCGCTCGGTGCGCCGCCGCATCTCCGTCGTCAACCAGAAGGGCGGCGTCGGCAAGACGACGTCGGTCTTCAGCCTCTCCGCGGCGTTCGCCGAGCGCGGCCGCCGCGTCCTCGTCGTCGACCTCGACGCACAGGCCAACCTCACGTCGTCGTTCGGCTACGACCCGGACACGCTCGACAAGACGAGCGAGGACCTGCTGACCGACGAGAAGGTGCGGCCCGAGGACGTCATCCTCGAGACGGCGATCGAGGGCGTGCACCTCGTGCCGGCCGACATCCGCCTCTGCCGCGTGGACGTGAAGATCCACGAGATGTTCATGCGGGAGCTGATCCTGCAGAACAAGCTGCGGCACCTCTTCCAGCACTACCACGTGATCCTGTTCGACTGCCCGCCCAACCTCTCGAAGGTGACGATCAACGCGCTGCTCGCGAGCGACGAGGTCCTCGTCCCCGTCGAGACGCAGTCGTACTCGATCAAGGCGCTGTCCGACCTCACGAACACGTTCTCGCTGATCCGCCAGAAGATGAACCACGCGCTCCGCGTGTGGATCCTGCCGACGAAGGTGGACCGCACGTCGGCGCTCGCGAACGAGTTCCTCGGCGCGCTCGAGCGCGCGTTCGGCGAACGGCTGCTGCCCTCGGTGTCCATCGACCCCGAGATCGTGAAGGCGCCGATGTTCTACGAGCCCGTGACGCGGGCGTTCCCGTCGTCGCGCGCGGCGCGGGAGTACGCGCGGCTGGCGCGGTTCCTCCTGCTGCCCGACGCGGAGCGCGACCAGCAGGCGCGGTCGGCGGACCGGCTCAAACCGCTCGACTGAACCGGTCGCGGGCGGACCGCGGGCCGACGCCGACGCCGTGGCGCCGTGGCCGCGCGGCGCGTCGGGGCGACGGAGCCCGTGCGGGGCCACGCGAGGCCCGCTGCGCCGGACGGGAGGCCCGGCCGACGGGACGCGAGGCCCGCTGCGCCGCACGCGAGGCCCGGCGCGCGGCGCGGGTCGGGCGCCGCGCGCGGACGGCGGGCCGCCGCGCTTGATACGCTCCGGGCATGAGCGCTCCGCCCCTCGCCGTCCTCCCCACCCGCCGCCGGCCGGCGGGCCTCGCGTACCGGCGCAGGTCGGCCGCGTGCCTCGCGTTGCTGCTCGCGCTCCTGCCGGGGCGGCCCGCGCGGGCGGGCACGATCGAGGACGCGCGGAAGGCGATGGCGAAGGCCCTCGCGTCGGACGACCCCGCGGTGCGCAAGACGGCGTTCCTCGCGATGATGGACCACGACGGGAAGGACGCGTTCGAGGACGTGGCCGCGGTGCTCGGGCGCGAGCAGGACCCGGTCGTCCAGCACGCGGCGGTGCTCGCGCTCGGGCGCATGCGGTCGCCGGCGGCGACGGACGCCCTCGCGGCGGCGACGCGCGCCGCGAAGGGCCCGAAGCGGCTCCTCTTCCTGCTGGCGTACCGGGAGCAAATGAGCGACGCCGGCAAGGCGGTGCTCCTCGAGGTCGCGGGCGGGAGCGACCCGGTGGCCGCGGCGCACGCGGGGCTCGCGCTGGGCAGGAAGAAGGTGGCGGAGGCCGCGCCGCTGCTCGTCGCGCTGCTCGCGCAGAAGGAGCCGCCGGTGCGCGCGGCGGCGGCGCGCGCGCTCGGCGAGCTGGGCGCGCTGGCGCCGAAGGACACGGCCGCGAAGCTCGCGGACGCGCTGGCGACGGCCGACGGGCGCGACCGGACGGACCTCGCCGTCGCGCTCGAGACGCTCACGGGGCAGAAGGGCGTCGACGACGACCCGGCCGCGTGGAAGGCCCTCGTCGGGGGCGCGGCGGCGGCCACCGTCGCGAAGGCGCCGCGGCCGACGGCGTGGGTCGTCGGGGTGCCCGTCCGCGGGAAGCGCGTGGTGCTCGTCGTGGACCACAGCGTGAGCACCGACGACCCGCACCCGTTCCAGGACCGCGAGCGGCTGCAGGCGCTCTGCAAGGTGCCGGGGGCCCGCGACGTGCCGTGGTTCAAGATGAAGACCGTCGGCGACTTCCTGAACGCCCATGCGACGCGGATGGTCGCGGACCTGCCGGAGGGGCGCGCCCTCGGGTTCGTGGCCACGGGCGGCACGAAGAACGACACGAAGCTCGCGCGGCCCACGCCGGCGACGCCCGGCGCGCGCCTGGCGGTGACGAAGGCGATCGAGGCGATGAAGCCGGAGAACGGCCTCGACCTGCTCGGCGCGCTGACGGCCGCGCTCGACGCCGGCGGGAAGGAGCCCGCGGCGCTCGCGAACGGCCCCGACGAGATCGTCTACCTGGGGTGCGGCGTGCCGTGGCAGGCGCCGGTGAAGGACCCGTCGGCGGTGGGCGCGTCGGCGGGGCTTCGGGCCCGGCTCCGGTTGGTCCCGATCCACATGATCGGGGTGGGCAACCACAACGCGGACATGTACCGGACCATCGCCGACCTGTCGGGCGGCAAGTACGTCGACCTGTCGCGCTGACGGCCGGGCCTCGCGGTCCCGGGGGCTCGAGGGTCCCCTGGGGGCGGGTCGGCGCCGCGGGGGAGCGGGTGCCCGGCGGCCGATTCGGTAGACTCGGGGCCCCCGCCCGAGGTTCCCCCATGGCCCGTACGTCCCGCCTGCTCGCGTGGTCCCTGGCCGCGCTGCCTGTCGTCGCGGTGCGCGCGCACGCGGAGCCGCCCGCGGCCCCGGCGCCGGCGGCGAAGCCGCTCGCGACCGACGCGGAGGTCGAGGCCGCGCTCGCGAAGTTCAAGGAGGAGTTCAAGGCGAAGGGGCTGAAGGGCGACGACAAGCTGTCGCAGAAGGACTTCGCGCTCAAGGAGCTGGCGAAGCTGCAGCACCCGAAGGTCGTGGACGCGCTCGCGTCGGCCTCGCGGGACGCCGACGAGACGGTGCGGATGCTCGGCGTGATCTACCTCGGCGACCAGAGCGCGCTGCCGGGCCCGGCGGGCAAGCGCGTGGTCGAGGCCGCGACGCGCGGCGCCGTCGAGGACGCGTTCCGCATGACGTGCCTGCAGCAGATCGGGCGGCTGAAGTACCTGGGCGCGCGCGAGACGATCAAGGACGCGCTGAAGGCGCAGTCGTACGCGGTGAAGAAGTCGGCGCTCGCGGCCGCGGGCCGCACGGGCGACGTCCGGCTGCTGCGCGAGGTCGTGGCGGTCATCGGCGTGGAGCTGCCGGCGGACGGCGCGGGCGGCGGCAGCGACCCGCAGTCGAGCGGCAAGGAGGTCACGCAGGAGGGGTACTCGTGGGAGGGCGCCGAGGCGTCCGTCGACACGGGGACCGCCGGCGACTCCGACCAGAAGGCGGCCGAGGCGGCGGCGAAGGCCCAGGCGGCCGCGAACCAGGCCGCGGCGGCGAAGGGCAGCGGCGGCGGCGGGCCCGGCGGCGGCGGCGAGGGCGGTGCCCGCGGGGCGGGCGGCGCGTCGCGCAGTCCGAAGGAGCTCATCCCGACGGTGCTCGGCGTGCTGAAGCAGCTGACCGGCCGCACGTTCGCGAACGCGGGCGAGTTCAAGAAGTGGTTCGTCGAGAACCACAAGGAGCTGATCGAGAAGGCGAAGGCCCTCGACGAGCAGGAGAAGGCGCAGAAGGCCGTCGCGAAGTAGCGTCGACATCGAACCAACGGGGTCGTAGCCCTGCGCTTCGCCGTCGACAGCGGAACAACGGGGTCGTAGCCCTTTGTTCCAGAAATGCGACGGGCCCCGCGACCGGGGAGGTCGCGGGGCCCGTCGGAGGACCGGAAGGAGCGGCGAGCGCTACTTCTTCTGGAGCTCGATCTTGATCTCGGGGACGGCGCACTCCTTGCCCGCCTCGACCGTGATCGGGAGCTCCTTCACCATGTTCTCGGAGTAGTTGTAGGCGCTGATCTTGCCGTCGGCCTCGACGGGGACCTCGTGCATGCCTTCCTTCCACACGACGAGCGTGTAGGAGCCCGGCGGCACGTTCTCGAGGACGAACTCGCCCGGCTTCCTGCCGCCGTCCGCCGTCGCCGAGGTGACCGTGTAGTACGGGTGCTCGACCGTGAGGACGTACGCGTTCATCCACGGGTGCACGTCGCACTTCACGAGGTAGAGGCCCGCGTCCTCGAGGAACGCGTCGGCCGTGTCCTCGTTCTTCGTGTGCGGGGCCGACGTGAAGTTGAACTTCGTGCTCTGCAGCGAGTTCTTCTCCGCCGGCGTCTTGAAGCCGTGGATGTTGTGGTCGGCCGCGTCGCTGTTCAGCACCACCATCTGCGTGCCGGCGCGGGCGAGCAGCACGTGCGGCACGTACTTGCAGCCCTTCTGGTCGATGGCCGCCGTGCGGTCCTCGCTCTTCATCGCCTCGGGCCAGTCCTTGCCCGACGCCACGTCCTTCAGGTAGACGACCGCGTTCCCGACGCCGAGCGTCTCCTTGTCGAAGACGAGCCGTTCGCTGTCCTGCTCCTTCTCGCCGCAGCCCTTGTCGTTGTCCTTGCCGTGCATGACCTTCGGCAGGGCGAACTTGTCCTTCTCCTCGGCGGAGAGGGCCAGGGTCACGACGCCGCGGACGGTGACGCCGCCGGCGACCTCGACGACCTTGTACTCCTTGCCGCCGGCGGGCGCCGGGGCCGCGACGAACGACAGACCGACGAGCCCCGAGGCCAGGGCGGACGCGAACAGCGAGCGCTTCATGGGATGTTTCGTCTCCGGACGAGGGTGGAATCCGGAGGGTACCCCTCCGGCAGGGGGTCGAAAGCCAAATGCGAGCGCTCCCTTGCCAAACGCAACCATCGGCGCGATCGCGACTTACGACCGTTCAACGTCCGCTGGATCCGCCCGCGCCGGGCGCTTCGAACTCGAACGCCACGTCGACGACCGCGCCCGGGCGGACCGTGACGTGCGCGATCGCCTCGACCGGTGCCGAGGCCACGTACCGCGAGGGCCGCCCGTCGCCTCGTGCGCGCATCGACAGCCCCGGGTGCCACGCGACGACGTCGTAGGCGCCGGGCGGCACGTCCGCGAGCCGGAAGCCGCCGGGCCCGACGTCGCCCCGTGCGACCGCGCGGGTCACGTCCACGTACGGATGCGGCACCGCCACGACGTAGGCGTGGAACGCCCCGCGCCCGTCCTCGGTCACGAACGTCACGCCGGGCGCGCCGAGCCACAACTCGACCACGTCCGTCAGGATCGCGCCGGGCTCGACCGACACGTTGAACGCCGTCCTGCCGGCCTCCGCCCCCTCGAACCCGTGCACGACCCACGTCCCGCGCAGCCGGTTCTCGAGCTCCAGCTGCGTGCCGACCCGCACGACGCTCACGAACGGCCGCACGCGGCCCGCCTCGGCCACGAGCCGCAACCGGTCGCCTTCTCCGCGCGGCGTCGGGGGGAACGGCTTGCCGCCCGTCACGCCGACGAGCACGACGACGACGTCGGCGAGGGCCGCCCCCTCGCCCACGACGACGCGTCCCGCGGGCGTCGGCACGTCCGTGCCCATGCCCGGCCACGCCTCGTACACGGGATCGACCGCGGGACCGCGCAACGTGACGCGCCCGACGACGGCCCCCGCCGCCGGCGGCACCGAGCCCTCCCGGTACGGCGGCCCGGTGCGCAGGGACGCGAGGCCCGCTCCGGAACCGGGCTCCCCGCGCACCGGGCCCACGGTCCGCGGCGACGGCGCGGGCGGCGCGTCACCGCACGCGGCGAGGACCCGCGCCACGGCGAGGGCGGCGACGGCAGCCCGCGCAGGTGACGCGTCCGGCACGCAGCGACCTCCCGCGCCCGACGGGCGCCGGTGCAGCCTACCGCCGCGCCGCGAGCAGCGCCCGGGCTTCGGCGAGCACGCGGGCGACGGCGATCCCGTCGAGGCACGGGTGCCCGGGCACCGGGCACGTCTCGAGGTAACAGGGCGCGCAGGCCACGCGGTCGTAGAGCACGCGGATGGGCCCCGCGCCCCGGGGCCCGCAGACCGCCGGGTCCGTGGCGCCGAACAGGGCGAGGACGGGCGTCCCGACCGCGGCGGCCAGGTGCAGCGGGCCGGTGTCGTTGCTCACCAGGAGGTCGCAGCGCGCGAGGAGCGCCGCGAGGCCGAGGACCGTCGTCGCGCCGGCGGCCGACAGCACGGGGACGCCGGCCTCGGCGGCGATCGCCGCATGGAGCGGCGCCATCGCCTTCGTGCCGACCAGCACGACGTCGCATCCCTCGGCGTGGAGCGCCCGCGCGAGCGCGGCGAACCGGTCGGGCCCCCACCGCTTCGCCGTCCCGTAGTGGCTCCCGGGCTCGAACGCCACCACGCGGGCGCCGGGCCGCCGGCCCGGCGCGGCCGCGAGCCACGCGTCGGCGGCGGCGCGCTCGTCGTCCGTCGGCCCGAGCCGCCACGGCGCCGCGGGCGCGTCGAGCCCGAACGGGCGCAGGAGCGCGCCGAAGTACGCGACGCGGTGCGCCGCGCGCAGCGGGCGCCAGCCCGTCACGGGGTGCGTGAGGAGGGCGGCACGGAGGTCGCTCGCGAACCCGACGCGCACCGGCACCCGCGCGGCGGCCACGGGCAGGACGGCGCGGAACGACCGCGGGAACACCAGCGCGGCGTCGCAGCCCGCGGCGCGGTACGCGCGCGCCGCGCGGAACGCCCCGCGCACGGTGCGGTCCGGGTCGAGCACGATCGTCGCGTCCACCGCGGGCAGGCGGGCGCCGAGGCCCGCCACCGCGGGCCGGCCCGCGACGACGAACCGCGCCCGCGGGGCCGCGTGCGCCAGCGCCTCGAGCGTCGGCGCGACGAAGCAGACGTCGCCCAGCCAGTTCGGCAGGCGGACGAGCACGCGCCGCAGCTCGCGCGGGTCGAGGCCGCGCGTCGGCGCCGCGCGGGCGTCGGGCCCCGCCGCCGGCGAGCGGGCCTCGCGGTCCCGGACGTCGTCCGGTCGCCCGGCCGGCGGGTCGCCCGGTCGCCGGTGCGGTCGTTCGCCCGGTCGCTCGCCCGGTCGCTCGCCCGGTCGCGCGGGACCGGGCGCGTCCGTGGGCTCGTGCGCGGCGGGGGCTACTTCGAGCTCGCCTGCGCCGTGGACGGCTGCGCGTGCCAGTACGTGTAGATGAAGTACGCGAAGAAGCTGAACAGCGAGACGATGGCCGCCAGCAGCCAGAGCGGGACGCGGGCGTTGCCCTCCGCGATGCCCGAGGTCTCGTACACGTACACGTCGTCTTCGTGGCCGCTCATGGGGTCTCCGCGCCGCGACGGCGCACGCCTGCGATGGACTGCGAGGGATCCGCGGGGGGATGGGCGATGGGTCGGGACCGCTAGTCCCGGTCGTCCTGCCGGACGACGGCCTCGGCCGCCTCCTCGACGTTGCGGAACTGCCCCGTCCGGACGGCCCAGAGGTACACGAACCAGGCCGCCAGCCCCATGAGGGCCGACGTGGCGAACAGCATCGCGTGGAGCGAGACGGCGAGCGCGGTCATGACGCCCCCATCCTAGCGGACGCGGGCCCCGCCGGGGAGTGCGGGCCGGCGCCGCCGGTCGGCCCCCCGGGACGCGCCGGGGCGGGAACCGGCGCCCCCGCCGCGAGGTCCTCCGGGAGGACGGCGCGCAGGCGGGCCGAGGCGGCGATCACGAGCAGGCTCGACGCGACCATCGCGAGCGCCGCGAACACCGGCGGCAGCGGCGCGACCACGGCCCACCCCACCCCGACCACGTTGTAGGCGAACGCCCAGACGAGGTTCCAGACCGCGGCGCGCCTCGTCCGCCGGGCGGCGCGGAAGAGCCCCGGGAGCCGCGAGAGGTCGTCGCCGAGGAGGCTCACGTCGGCCGTCTCGCGGGCGAGGTCGGTCCCGGATCCGACCGCGATGCCGAGGTCGGCCGCGTCCAGGGCCGGGGCGTCGTTCAGGCCGTCGCCGACGAACGCCACGGGCCCGCGGTGCCGCGCGCGCAGGGCCGCCACCGCGGCGACCTTCCCGTCGGGCAGGCAGCCGCCGACCGCGTCGGCGTCGGCGACCCCCACCGCGGCCGCGACCGCGCGCACCGCGCCGGGCGCGTCGCCGGAGAGGATGCCGACGGCGATCCCGTCCGCGCGCAGCCCCGCGACCGCCGTCGCGGCGTCGTCGCGCAGGCGGTCGTCGAGGCGGAGGACGCCCACCTCGCGGCCGTCGGCCGCCACGACGACCGTGGTCGCGCCGCCGTCCGGCGCGGCGCGGCCGGTGACCCACGCGGGGCTCCCGACGCGCACGGCCTCGACGCGCCCCGGGCCTCGCGTCACCTCGCCCTCGAGCCCGCACCCCGGCACGACGCGGACGCCGGACGCCGACGGGACCGCGAGGCCCCGCGCGCGCGCGGCCGTCACGAGCGCGCGGCCGATCGCGTGCTCGCTCGTCGCCTCGACGGCGGCCGCGAGCGCGAGGACCTCGTCGGCCGTGCGACCCGGCGCGGGCACGACCTCGGCCACCGTGGGCCGGCCCTGCGTGAGGGTGCCGGTCTTGTCGAAGGCGACCGCGACCGTGCGCGGCAGACCCGCGAGCGCGGGGCCCGAGCGGACGAGGATCCCGCGCTCGGCGAGGCGGCCGAGGGCCGTCGTCACGGCGAGGGGCACCGCGATGCCGAGCGCGCACGGGCACGCGATCACGAGGACCGAGAGCGCGTGGAGGAACGCGCCGGCCGTGCCCTCGCCCGACGCGAGAGCGCGCCACAGCACGAAGCCGGCCACCGCGACGACCGCGGGCACGAAGACCGCGGCCACGCGGTCGGCGAGCCGTTCGACGGGCGTGCGCTCGGCGCGGGCCTTCGCGAGCACCGCGGCGACGGCGCCGAGACGGGTCGCGTCGCCGACCGCGGTCACGCGCACGACGAGCGGGCCGTCGGTCGGGATGGCGGGCGCCGGGACGTCGTCGCCCGGGCCGAGCGCGCGCGGGAGCGGCTCGCCCGTCAGCGCCGCGGTGTCGACGAGCGCGCGGCCCTCCTCGACGACGCCGTCCGCGGGGACGCCGTGGCCGGGCCGGACGAGCACGCGGTCGCCGACGACGAGGTCGGAGGCCCGCACCTGCGCGGGCGAGCCGGGGTCCGCGAGCCCGTGGCCCGGCGCGAGCCGCGCGGCGGGCCGCTCCGCGTCGTCGAGGAGGCCGCGCAGGCGCCGCGCGGACCGCTCCTTCGCGGACGCCTCGAGCCAGCGGCCCACGGTGACGAGCGTCGCGAGGCCGGCGGCGGTGTCGAGGTAGAGCGCGTCGGGGCGCCCCGCGGCCAGGGAGACGAGCGAGGCCGCGTACGCGGCGGCGATGCCGACGCCGACGAGGAGGTCGGCCCCGACGCGTCCGCGCCGCAGGCCCGCGACGGCGTTCCAGAGGTACGGCACGCCGAGGACCAGCACGACCGGCGTCGCGGCGACCAGCGTGGCCCACGGCGCGAAGCGGTAGAAGTCGTCCGTCGCGGCGGCGGGGTCGAGGTAGGGCACCCACGCGACGATCATCACGAGCATCGAGCCCGCGACGCCGAGGCCCACCCGCGCGAGGAACGACGCCGACTCGCTGCCGCCGTCGCCGGCGCCGTGGCCTCCGAGCCGGAACGCGATGCCGCAGCCGACGCAGCAGAAGCGGTGGCGCGCGCCGGCGACGGTGCGTTCGTGCCGCGCGCGGCCCACGGGCAGGCCGCAGTGGTCGCAGAACGCGGCGTCCGCGGGGCCGGCGGCGCTCACGCCGACGGCGCCATGGCCCCGTGGCCGAAGACGCGGTGGAGCCCGTCGGGGAAGAGGCCGCGCGCGAGGGTGACGAGGCCGAGCACGATCACGACGACGCCGGCGACCCGCACGATGCGGCGGCGCAGGAGCGGCGACACGAGCGCCCCCGTCGCGACGACGAGCAGCAGCGCGGGGGCCGACGTGAACCCGAGCACGGCCATGGTGCCCATGGCCCCGAGGAGGCTCCCGGTCGCGAGCCCCTTCAGGAGGAACGAGTAGACGAGCGGGCACGGGAGCAGCCCGGTCAGCGCCCCCAGCGCGAACGGCGCCGCCGGGCCGCGCGCCTCCGAGACCGCGCGCACCGCGCGCGCGTAGGCCGACGTCGGGCCGAAGGCGCGCGAGAACGAGAGCTCGCCGAGCCACCCCGCGATCTGCAGGCCCGCCACGACCATCAGCGTCCCGGCGACGACCGAGAGCACGGCGTGCGCCGCCGCGAGGCCGCTCGCGCGGACGAACGTCGCCCCGAGCGCGCCGACGAGCGCGCCGAGGAGCACGTACGTCGCGGCCTTGCCCGCGAGGAAGACCAGCTGGGTCCCGGTCCGCGGAAGGAACCGCCGGTCGCCGCGGTCGAGCGCGAGCGCGAACCCGCCGCACATCCCGGCACAGTGCAGCGAAGCCGTGAACCCGGCGACGACGAGCGAGACGAGGTCGACGGTCATCGCGACGGGCGGGGTCGCGGCGCGCGGCGCGGCCCCGTCACTCCATCCCCGGGACGACCGGGGCCTTCGGCGTCTCGGGCGCCGGCGTCTCGGGGGCGGGCTGGTCGGGCGCGGGCTTCGCGGGGGCCGGCGTGCCGTCGGCGGGTTTCGCCGGCGCCGCGGCCTCGGGCGTGGCCTCCTTCGCCTTCGCGAGCGCGTCCGGGACACGCTTCTTCGCCTGGGCGAGGCTCGCGCGGACGACGTCGAGCGGCAGCAGGCCGCCGAGCATGTCGGGGCGGCCGCCGTGCTCCATCGCGTCCACCGCGCCCATCTGCAGGGCGTAGACGCCCGCGGGCGTGCCGTCGGCGCGGAACACGGGCATCCCGTGCTCGTTGAAGTCGCCGCGGAGGATGCCCATGCGCCGCGGCTGCTCGAGGAAGCCCGCGACGCGCGTGCGCTGCACCGCGAACGCGTCGTCGAACTCGCGGTCGAGGCGGCGGGCGCCGTAGAGGTCGTCGCCGACCGCGCCCGTCGTGCCGACGCCGAGGTCGACGGCGGCGAGCGGCGTCGCGGGCGGGGTGACCACCTGGAAGTACGCGAGCCCGAGCGACGCGTCCTGCGCGACGAGGACCGCCTCGTGCTCCGTCGCGTCGCCCGACAGCCGGACGCGGGGCCGGTGCAGGCCCATCGAGATCGAGAGCCCCGGCATCTGCGCCTCGATGGAGCGCACGAGGTGCATCGGCGAGCCCGCGAGCACGAGGCCCGACGGGTCGACGACCACGCCCGCGACGTCGCCCTCCTGCTCGGGCATCGCGAACTCCTGGCCCTGCATGCTCGCCTTCGCGCTGATCACCAGGCGGACGTGGACGATCGCGGGCGCGACCTTCTCGGCGAGGACCGTGGCGGCCCGCTCGCCGGGAGAACCGGCGCTCGCGGCGCGGACGCCGAAGCACGCGACGACGGCCACGAGCGCCGCCGACGCGAGGCCCGTGCGGCGACGCGGGCTCACTTCGGCTGCTCCGGCGCGGCGGGCCCGTCCGCCGGCTTGTCGGCGGGCTTGTCCGCGGGCTTGTCCGCCGGCTTGTCGGCGGGCTTGTCGGCCGGCTTGTCGGCCGGCTTGTCGGCCGGCGCCGCGTCCGGCGCCGGCGAGCTCTTCGCCTTCTCGACGGCCTCGGGGACGCGCTTCTTCGCCTCGGCGAGGCTCTTGCGGACGACGTCGAGCGGGAGGAGGAACGTGCCCTCGCGACCGCCCTCCTCGTCGTCGTCGGCGGTGCTGCCGCTCTGGGTGGCGGACACGCCGACCGGGCGTCCGGCGACGTCGAGCACCGGCGCGCCGACGAGCGGCGTGTCGCCGCCGAGCTGCCACATGGCGCGCGGCTTCTCGACCCGCGCGACGACGTAGTGCCGGCCCGTGGCCGCCGCGTGGTCGAAGCCGCGGCCCGTGCGCCACACCGACTGGAGGTCCTGGCCGACGACCGGGTCCGCGCCGACGGACAGGTCGAGCGCGGCGACGGGGCCCTCGAGGCCGAGCACCTGCAGCCACGCGAGGTTGAGGACGCGGTCGCGCGCGACGACGACCGCCTCGCGCTCCTTCGGGTCGCCCGCGATCGTGACCTTGAGGTCGGTGGCCTTCTGCGCGCCCCCGCCGAGGTAGTCGTTGCCGAGGACGAGGAGGCCCGACGGGTCCACGACCGTGGCGACCGCCTGGTACGGCATCTCGCCGTCGGCCCACTTGAGCACGTACCGCACGTTCACGACGGCGGGCGCGACCTTGGCGAGCAGGTCCGGCGCGGAGATCGCCGCCGGAGGGTCCTCCGCGCGCGCGACGCGGGCGCCGAGGACGAGCAGGAGCGACGCGAGGGCCGCGCGACGGGACGACGACATGGGAGCCTCCGGTGCGGGATCATACGGGCGCGGCGCCCCCGCGGCGCCGCGCGCCGGGCGGACCGCGACCGCGGCTACTTCGACGGGGTCGGGGCCGCGCCGCCGCCGGGGGGCGCGTCCTTCCGCGGCGGGTCGGTCGGCGCGGGGGCCGGCGACGGCGGCGCGTCGGGCTTCGCGCCGTCGGCGGGCGCGTCCTTCTTGGCCTCCGCGGCCTTCTCGAGGGCCGCGGGCACGCGCTTCTGCGCGGCCTCGAGGCTCTTGAGCACGGCCGCCAGCGGCAGCGCGAACACGTCGTGGTGCGAGCCGCCGTCCTCGTCCGCGCCCTCGGCGCTCTGCTGGTTCGTCAGGACCGCCACCGCGTTGCCCGCGAGGTCGAAGACCGGCAGGCCGGCCTCGGAGAACTCGCCCGTGAAGTCCCACATCTTCCGCGGGGCCTCGATGCGGCACGTCAGGTACAGCCGGCGCACCGCGGGCGCGTAGTCGAACCCGCGCCCGGTGCGCGTGACGCCGCACAGCGTCTCGCCGAGCCGCGGCTCGGTCGTCCGCGCCGCGGCCGCGGCCGGCAGGTCCACGTAGCGGAACGGCCGGCCCTCGCCGGGCAGGATGCGGACGTACGCGAGGTCGAGCGCGGTGTCGCGCGCGACGAGCACGGCGGACCACTCCTTCGGGTCGCTCCCGAAGAGCACCTTCACGTCGACGAGCTTCGCGTCGCCGCCGCCGACCTCCGAGCCCGAGACGAGGATCAGCCCCTCGGCGTCCACGACGGCGCCGTGGGCCCACGACGGCTCCTCGTACCCCCCGTCGTACTTCAGGAGGAACTGCACCGTCACGATGAACGGCGCCGCGCGCTCGAGCGCGGCCTCGAGGTCGCCGCCCGCGGGGGCGGCGGGCGCCGCCGGCGCGGAGATCGGCGGCTCGGCGACCGCGGGGCGCGGGCGCGAGCCGAGGGTCGCCGCCGCGACCGCCGCGCCGACGAGCAGGGCGAGCGCGGCGGACGACGGCGCGCGGCTCACTTCGGCGTCTCCGGGGCCTTCGGGGCCTCCGGGGCCTTCGGCGCGTCCGGGGCCTTCGGGGCGTCCGGCGTCTTCGGCGTCTCGGCGGGCTTCGACGGCGCGTCCGTCTTCGCGGGCTCCGCGTCGGCCTTCGCCGCCTTCGCCTTCTCGACGGCCTCCGGCACGCGCTTCTTCGCCTGCTCGACGGACCGGTTCACGGCGTCGAGCGGGAGGAGGAAGAGGCCCATGTCCTGGCCGCCGAACATCCCGCCCTCGTCGGCGCCCTCGACGCCGCGCTGCTGCACGGGCACGCCGACGACCTTGCCGGCGGCGTCGTAGAGCGGCAGGCCCACGAGGCCCCCGCTCGCGTCGTCGAGCGACCACATCGGGCGCGGCTTGTCCACGCGGCCCGACACGAACACGCGGCCGAGGACCGGCGCGGCGTCGAACCCGCGGCTGCGGCGCGAGACGCCGAACAGCGTCGCGCCGACCTTGGGCTCGGCGCCGGCGGCGAGGTCCGCCGCGGCGAGCGCGCCCTCGGGGGCCACGATCTGGACGAACGCGAGGCCGAGGTTGCTGTCGCGGGCGACGAGCACCGCGTCGTGCTCCTTCGCGTCGCTGCCGAACAGGACCTTGAAGTCCATCGGCGTCGTGACGAGCTCGGGACCGCCGCGGCGGCGCATCATCATGCGGAGCATCCCGCCGCCCGGCTCGAGCGAGTCGTTGCCGAGCATGACGAGGCCCGCGGGGTCCACGACGACGCCCCGGGCGTCGGCGTTGGTCTCCTGCTCCCCCATCTGCGGGTGGCGCATCTTCACGACGAACTTGACCGTGACGACGGTCGGGGCCTTGGCCTCGAGCATCGCGGCGGCGACCGCCTCGTCGCCGGCGGCGGCGGGGAGCGCGGGGGCGCCGAGCGCGAGCCCGGCGAGGGCGGTGGCGAGGGCGAGCGTGGAGCGCTTCACGGGGTCACTTCCCTTCCTTGCCGTAGGTCGTGACGAACACGAAGTTCGTCCGGTAGCCGCGGCGCACGAAGATCGAGACGATGGAGGGCTTCGCCTCCTTGATGCGCTTCACCGCGGCGTCGAAGCCCGCGATGTCGTCCACGGGCTCGTCCTGGATGCGCAGGATGAGGTCGCCGCTCGACAGACCGCCGAGGCTGGCCCACCCGCCGCGGGTGACCTCGGTCACGACGACGCCCTTCTGGTCCTGCGGCCAGCGGTTCTCGACGCGGTCGAAGAACACGATGGAGCGGACCTTGTACTCGAGGTCGGGGTCCGACGAGGTCTTGGCCTCCGACGCCGTGTTGGGCGTCTCCTCGAGCAGCACCGCGACCTCCGTCGGCTTGCCGTCGCGGACGACGGTCAGCTTGGCGGTCTCGCCGACGCTCATGTTCTCGATGCGGCGCTTGAGCACCTCGGCGTCCTGGATGCGCGAGGCCTTGAGGTCGCTGCCGTTCATCGACGTGAGCACGTCGCCCACGAGCAGGCCGGCCTTCGCGGCCTCCGTGCCCGGGTAGACCTGCGTGATGCGGAAGCCGCGGAGGTCCTTCGCGCCGAGGGCGGTGGCGACGTCGGGGGTCACGACCTGCGTCGAGACGCCGAGCCACGCCTTCGGCAGCTCCGCGCCGAGCGACTCCGGCGGCTTCTTGCTCGTGTCGAGCACCGTCACGAGGTCGTCGTTGCCGCGGCGCATGCGGACGCGGATGCCGGCCTTCTTGCCGAGGCCGTCCGCGATCGCCTGGAACGAGGCGAAGTCGGTGATCGCCTTGCCGTCGAGCTCGACCAGCACGTCGCCGGAGTTGAGGCTCGGCTTCGCGTCGTCGGCCGGGAAGCCCGGGCGGACGCCCGTCACCAGCACGCCGTCCTTGCTGGGCCAGCGGCGGAAGAGGGCCATGGGGCCCGTGATCTCGCGGACCGAGAGGCCGAGGGCCTTCACCTGGTGCTCGTCGCCGAGGTAGCGCTCCATGCGCACCACGCCGACGTTCATCGTCTTCTCCTCCTTGCCGCGGAGGACGCGCACCGCCACCTGCCGGCCCGCCTCGAGGTCGGCGAACGACTTGTAGAGGGTCGGGACGTCCTCGAAGTAGACGGCGTCGGTCGGCGCGCCGTCCACCGACAGCATCACGTCGCCGGGCTGGATGCCGGCCTTGTCGGCCGGGCCGCCGGGCTGCGTCGACGAGACGAGGGCGCCGTTCTTGCGGCCCATCTTCTCGACGGGGAACACCGTGATGCCCAGCCAGCCGCGGCGCACCTCGCCGTGCGTGAGCGCCTGGTTGAGCACGTGCGACGCGAGGTTGCTCGGGATCGCGAAGCCGACGCCGTTGCCGCCGAGCTCGTTGATGCCGACCACCTCGCCGCGCAGGTTGACGAGCGGACCGCCGCTGTTGCCCGGGAGGATCAGCGCGTCGTGCTGGATCCACCGCGTGAACAGGCCGGTCACCTGGCCCTCGCCGAGGTCCATGTCGTCCATGTCCGCGCCGGTGAACGACGTGAACACGCGGCTCGGGTTGCCCACGATGCCGAGCGTCATCGACGACGACAGCGTCAGCGGGTTGCCCATGGCGAGCACCGGCTCGCCGACCGCGAGGCGCGACGAGTCGCCGATCTTCGCGAACGGGATCGGCAGGTTCTTGTCCTTGCGCGTCTCGAGCTTCAGCCGCAGCACCGAGAGGTCGGTCAGCGGGTCGTGGGCGACGACCTCCGCCTCGATCGCCTCCTTGCTCGGCAGGCGGCAGACGAGGTTGCTCGACTCGCCGGCCACGTGGTAGTTGGTCAGGACGTGCCCCGCGGGGCTCACGATCACGCCGGAGCCGGCGCTCGGGAAGCGCTCGACGCGCCCGCCCGAGAAGCCCATCGAGACGACCGCGATGTTGACCAGCGCCGGGTAGACCTGGTCGCGGGCGAACTCGACCTGCTCGTGGGCCTTGACGTTCTCCTCGGCGCGCGCGGGGACGACCGGCAGCGCGACGACGGCGAGGCCCGCCGCCAGCAACTTCAGACGACGCATCGATGGATTCCTCTCGGGGGGAACACGACGGGACGGGACGGGGCGGAAGAACGGGACTCTACCCCCCGGGCGCACCACCGGCCACGGGAGGCCGGAGGCCGCGCGAGTCGGCTCCCACCCGACACCGGGACGCCGCGCGCGGCGCGCAAGTTCCGACGATTCCGGTCCCCCGGTCCCCCTCGCGGGACCGCGAGGCCCGCGCGCACCGGGCCTCGCGGTCCCGACGGGTCGCCGTCCGCGCCCGCGTACGCGCGCGGTCCGAGCGGGGCCCGCTCGCGGACGGACGTCCGAAGGCCCCGGATCGAGGCGCCCCGGGGGACCCGTGGTAAGAGTCCATGCGTTCCGGGTGCGCCGCCCCACGGACGGCCGCCCGCACTCGCGACGGGGTGAAGGCCGCGGAGCCGCCCCGCCGCCGGGGACCGCGCGCGTCGATGTTCGTCCACCAGGCCCACTCCTTCCAGGCCCACGCGCGGCTGGCGATCACGCTGTCGTGGGTCGCGGGGTACACGAACGTCCTCACGCTCCTCACCTGCGGCCAGGCGACGAGCCACATGAGCGGGACGGTCTCCCAGCTCGGCCTCGACGTCGGCGCGGGCTACTGGGGGCCGGCGGCCTACATGGGCGCGCTGCTCGGGGTCTTCGTGGCCGGCGCGGCGGTCTCCGGGTTCCTGACCGAGCTGGCCCGCCAGCGGCGATGGGCGTCGGTGTACGTCCGCCCCATGGTCGTCGAGGCGCTCGCGCTCGCGGCCTTCGCCCTGCTCGTGGACTGGAACATCCTCGGGATCTTCGGCGGCGAGGTGGCGCGCCTGTGGCTGACGCTGCTCCCCGCGTTCGCCATGGGCCTCCAGAACGCGACCGTCACGCGCATCAGCGGGGGCGTCGTCCGCACGACCCACGTGACCGGCGTCGTGACCGACCTCGGGATGGAGACCGCGATCTGGGTCACGGAGCGCCTCACGCGGCCTCGCGGCGTGCGGCCGCCGGCCACCGGCCCCGGCGCGGTCGCGACCGGCTGGCGCGTCCTGCTGCTCGCGAGCATCGTCGGGAGCTTCGCCCTCGGCGGCGGGCTCGGCGCGCTCGCGCTCGCGTCGTTCCCGACGCTGTCGATGCTCCCGCCCGTCGCGTTCCTCACGTGGATCGTCGTCCTGGACCTGCTCCGGCCCATCGCCTCGTCGCAGACCGACGCCGAGGCCGGCGGCACGCTGCACACCGCCCTGCCGCCGGAGGTGGTCGTCCACCACATCGCGGGCCGCCGCGGCCGTTTCGGCCGCCGCCTCCGCCTCCCCGACCTGATCGCGTGGGCCGACCGGCTCGAGGCGCGGGTGCGCGTCGTCGTGCTCGACATCGCGGGCATCGAGGAGCTCGACGCCGACGGGACGGCCGAGCTGCGCGCGGCCGCGCGGCGGCTCAAGGCGAACGGACGCCGGCTCGTGCTCGCGGGCGTGACGGCGCCGCGGTACCGCGCGCTCCTCGACGCCGACGTCGTCACCGAGGAGGACGCCGCGAACCTGTGCTCCGACCTCGAGCTCGCGGCCGCCCACGCGATGACGCTGCTCGACGAGCCGGTGACGACCACGTAGGCCCGCTCGCCGGTACGCGAGGCCCGTCCGCCGCGGGACGCGAGCCCGAGCGTCGCCGGCACCGCCGACGGGCGCGGCGGGCGCGGGCCCGGAACGGAACGGGGGCGCCCGCACGGAGGGCGGGCGCCCCCGAGGGACGCGGCCGAGTCGATCCGGCGCGGGGCCGCGGTCAGTTGCCGCTGCGCTCGCGCGGCTCGCACATGAGCCACTGCAGGTAGTGGATCAGGGCCCAGTCGTCGCCGGCCTGGATCTTGATGAACTCCTCGACCTGGCCCTTGTCGTTCGGCTTCGACGTGACGCCGACCGTCTTGAGGCGCGGGTCGTTGGTCGTGACGGAGAGCTTGACCTCGCCCGACTTCGCGACGGGCGTGAAGCGCTTGTCCGGCCCCTTGAACCCGGTGTCCCAGTCGGGCTTCGGGTCGACCATCTGCCAGAACTCGCTGGCCGTGCCCTTCATGGCCGTGCCGTCGATGCCGGTCATGACGAGCCGGTAGAGGTCGGCCGACGAGACGCCGTTGCGCATGCGGAGCGCGGGGCGGTCGTACTCGGTGGCGGTCGACATGCGGACCTCGTCGAGGGCGTCGTCGCCCTTGTCGAAGAGCTTGGCGTACCGGTCGCCGAACGCGGCCTTCACCGCGTCCGTGCCGCCGAACACGTCCACCGCCGTGGGGCCCTCGCCCCAGAGGAAGCGCAGGAAGGCCTCGCGCTTCGCGTCGTCGGTCGGCGCGAGGTCGAGGTAGCCCTTCGCCTGCGACATCGTCTTCCAGGCCTCGGCGCCGACGAGCTTCGCCACCTTCTTGCCGAAGAGGCCGTAGAGCTCGGGGGCCTGCTCGCGCTTGAGGCGCGGGCGGAGGTCGCGGGGGCGCATCGCGCCGCCGTACTGCGAGGCCTGGCTGTTCCAGCCGGGGCCGTCCGCGGAGCCCTCGAGGCCGTGGCAGTTGTAGCACTGCGCGGCGCCCGACAGGTACACGGCGCGCCCGCGGAGGAGCTCGGCGGCGCGGTTCGACGGGAAGCGCTCCGGCGGGGCGATCACGGGGACCTTGGAGCGGTCGTTGAACTGGCCGTCGCCCTCGTAGAGCGACTTGACGTAGTCCACGAGCAGCCAGAGCTGCTCGTCGGCGAGCTCCTTCCACGACGGCATGCTGCTGCCGGGGAGGCCGCGGAACAGCGCGCGGTAGATGTCGCCGTCGAGCGGCAGCGCGCCGAGCGACGTGCTCCGGAACTTGTACTTGCCGACCGTGAAGTCGCGCGGCCGGACCCCGAGGAACGGGGCCGCGGGGCCGTTGCCGCGGCCCTCGACGCCGTGGCAGCCCGCGCAGTGCTTCTGGAACAGCTCGCCGCCCTTGACGAGGCGCTGGGCGAGCACGGGGTGCTCCTTGTCCCAGGCGGCCGTCGCGGCCTTCCACTCGGCGCGGGCCTTCTCGGCGGCCTCGACGCGCTTCGGGTCGGCGGTGTGGAAGCCGTGGAGGCGCATGGCCTCCGTGCGGCGCGGGCGCAGCGGCGCGTCGTCGAACGGCGCGTGCTTGCGCTCCGGCGTGGGCGCCGCGAACGGCTGGCGCCAGGCGCCGATCGAGGTGCCGAGGCGCTGGACGTAGACGATGAGGTTGCGGCCCTCCTCGTTCACCAGCGGGCCGCCGTCGTAGTCGGAGACGAGGCCGTCGCCGGTCTCCGCCTCCTCGGCGTAGAAGAGCGAGTCCTGCGACTTGCCGACGGGCAGCACGCCGCGGCGGTCGATGCGGGAGAGCGGGTCCTTGTTGCCGAGCAGCGCGCGGGCCTTCGCCACCTCGCTCGCGACGGCCTCGGGCGGCGCGCCGCCGTCGTCGCCGATGCTCGTCGAGATCACGCCGTCGCCGTTCGTGTCGAGCCAGCGGAGGACGAAGCCGACGTCGTCGGCCACCGGGTTCTTGTCGAAGAGCCACGGGAAGGCCGGCATCACCGAGCGGGGCACGGTGAAGCGCGGGTTGTAGAAGTGCGCCAGGTGCCAGTCGTCGACGCGCAGCCCGCCCTCGCGGTGGAGGTCGGGGCCCGTGCGACGGGTGCCGAAGAAGTGCGGCATGTCGTGGGCGTACTCGCCCGTCTGCGACACCGGGCCCCAGCGCTTGTCCTCCTCGTTCACCGGGCGGATGAACTGGCTGTGGCAGTGGAAGCAGACCTGGCGGCCGTAGACCTCGCGGCCCTTGGCCTCGACGGCGGAGTACGGCTTCACGTCGCGCTGGACCCCGTCGACGCCGACGACCGACGGGTCGTCCTGGTTGGTCAGGGCGACGGGCGCGAGGATCGTGACGGTGAGGGCGAACGCGTAGCAGACGATGCCCGCGAGGAGGGCGGCGGCGCCGGGGGACTCGAGCTTGGACGACGACATCGGGGCCTCCTAGTACGCACCGGCGGGAGCGGACGACGGCGAGGTCAGGGGCTGCGCGGCGCGCGCCCGCTTCGCCGTCATGGCCATGTTGACCGCGAAGAACGCCATGCCGACGTCCATGAGCGTGCCGCCGAAGGTGCGGACCATCCACAGCGGCCGCAGCGCGTCCACCGTGTCGATCCACGGCACCTGGCCGTTCTGGAGCATGGCGCCCTGCTGCAGGCCCGCGACCGTGAGCACGAAGAACATGATCGCGAAGCCGAAGATCTCGAACCAGTACGTCCAGGTCGAGAGCTTGGCCGACCAGAGCTCGCGGCCGGCGGCGCGCGGCACGCACAGGTAGCCGGCGGCGATGGCCCAGATCACGAACACGGCGAACACGGCGGAGTGCGCGTGGCCGACGTTGTAGTCGCCGAAGTGCGTCAGCGCCTGCATGTCGCGCAGGGCCTCCGTGGGGCCCTGGAAGCACGTGATCAGGTACCAGACGGCCCCGAACATCGTGAACTTCATGACGAACGTGCCGGGGCCGGCGAACCGCGACCACTGGCCGCGCATCGTGCCCCACATGTTCGCGCAGAACGCCCACACCGGGAGGATGAGCATCATCGACGACGCGATGGCGATCGTCTGGGCCCAGTCCGCGATCGGGCTGTAGATGTAGTGGTGCACGCCGTTCATGGGATAGAAGAACGCGAGCGCCCAGAACCCGATGAGCGACAGCCGGTGGCTGAAGAGCGTCGTGCGCGTCGCGACCGGGAGCATGTAGTAGGCCGCGCCGACGCCGGCCGGCGTGATCCACAGGCCCACGACGTTGTGCAGGTAGAAGCCGTGCATCGCGGCGCTGGTGGTGCCCTTGGCGACGTAGTTGAGCCCGATGACGCCGAGCAGGTAGTTGACGTCGGTCCAGATGAACGCGGCGATCCAGTACCAGAGCGAGACGTAGAGCTTCTTCTCCTTGCGCTGGGCGACCGTCCCGAGGACGACGCCCGTCATGAGGACGAAGACCACCGTCACGAGCGCGTCGACCGCCATCGGCAGCTCGCCGGCCTCGACCGGCTGGATGTAGCCGAGCAGGAGGCACGGGAGGCCGACCGCGAGCGCGAGCCCGAAGATCGACATGGCGGCCCAGGCCGCGCGGATCCCGACCAGCGGCCGCCCCGTCAGGCGCGGGATCGCGTGGCACATCAGGCCGAACATCGCCGGCGTGAACGCGGCGAAGATCACGTAGTTGACGTGGGCGATGCGGAGGCGGCCGAACTGCAGCCACTCGACGTTCCGCATGAAGTCGGGGTCGTCGAGCTTGAAGGAGGCGAGCAGGCCGAGCGTCGGGCCGATCACCATGCCGAACATCGACTGCGCGAACCACCACAGGACGAGCTTGTTGTCGACCAGCGGTTGCTCGGCGGCCGGCGCGGCGGCCGGGGACGCGAGGGGCGGGGCTTCGTGCGACATGCCGGGTCTCCGGGCCCGGGACGCGGGGGCGTCACGGGCTGGGCGGAACTGCGAACTGCGATGGACTGCTCGGGTGCCGGGCGCCGTCGGGGCGCGTCAGCGGGGATCGAACGCGATCTCGACGGTCGCCGTCTCGCCCGCGCGGACGGTGACCGGCCTCACCTCGACGAAGGGCGCCGAGTAGTTCACGGACGCGGTGCCGTTCACCGTCTCGACCGTGCCCTCGTGCCACATCTCGATCTGGTACTCCCCGGGGGGGACGTCCGTCAAGACCGCCTCGCCGGCGGCCTTGCCGGTCGCGGGGTCGTCGAGGGCGTGCGTGACGTCGAAGTACGGGTCGGTCACGGCGACGACGTGGCCGCTCATCCACGGGTGGATGTCGCACTTCATGATGTAGACGCCGGCCTTCTCGAGGTACGTCTCCGGGGCGTCGAGCGTCGAGCCGGGGGCGCTGGAGAGGTTGAACGTCGTCTCGGCGAGCGTGTTCCGGTAGGCGTGCAGGTTGTGGTCCGCCCCGTCGCTGTTCTTGATCGACAGCAGGGTGCCCGACCGGACGACCGCGAGGTGCGGGACGTAGACGCAGCCCTTCTGGTCGAGCGTCGCCACCCGCTCCTCCGCCCGCAGGGCCTCGGGCCAGTCCTTGCCGGCCGAGACGCCCCGGAGCCGCACGAGGCAGTTCCCGACGCCGAGCGACTTCGCGTCGAACACGAGGCGCTCCGTCACCATCTCGGCGTGCGGGCCGCAGCCCTTGTCGCGGTCCTTGAAGACGGGGATGTTCCAGAGCGGCACCGCAGCGTTCAGGCGGCAGCGCACGCGGACGGTCCCGCCGTTCGCGACCGGGGCCACCTGGTACGCGCCCGCCGCGGGGGCCGGGGCCTCGACGCGGACGGGCGGGGCGGCCGGGGTCGCCGCGGCCGGGGTCGCGGCCGGCGCGGGCGGCGGCGCGGCCACGGGGACGTCCCCCAGCACGGCGGTCGTCGGCTTCGCCTCGACCGGCGCGACGCCGTACTTCCAGACACCGGCCGGGTTCAGGGGACCATTCCGGTCCCCGCACGCGACGAGCGTCGCGACGACCCCCAGTCCCACCGCGCCCAACCAACGAGGGGTCGTCGCCATCCGCGCCTCCGTCAACCGAGTCGCGGCGGCGCCGTCGCCGGCGGAGCCGCGCTCGTCCATCGCACCTTCTTCGCGGCGCCGTCGCGGGCGACGAACGCCGCCAGCGTCACGGCCAGGAGCAGCACGGCGGCGACGCCGAGGGGGCGCCCCCACCACAGCCACGCCAGCACGAGCGCGAGCAGGACCGGCACGACGGAGCCCCACGCCACCACGAGGGCGCCGACGGCGACGAGCACGAGGCCCGCGTCGCGGCCCTTGCTCGCGGGAGGACGGGCGAGCGCCATCGTCAGTTGCCCGCCGGCGCCGGGGCGGCGCTCTTGTAGTGCCAGAGCAGGTACCGCGAGATCGCCAGCATCTGGGCCTCGGCGACGTCGTCGTTCGTCGGCTTCTCGAGCTTGCGCGCGCCGACGAGGAACTGCGGGTACTCGACGCGGATCGAGTCGCCCGGCGAGACCTTGGACTTCTCGGCCCAGTTGGCCGGCATCTTCGTGCCCGCGATCTGCCACTGCGGGTTGTGGATCATGTCGTTGACCCACGCGTGCTGCAGGCGCGCGGCCGCCAGCGTGAACGGCGGGGCCGAGCCGCCCTCGCTCGGGTCGACGCCCGGCGTGCCCTTCGGCAGGTGGCAGGTCACGCAGTTGCGCGTCTCGAAGAGCGCCTTCGCCTCCTCGATCTCGTTGGTGACGACGGTCTCCTTCCAGACGCCGTCGAGGCCCTTGGTCTTGAGGGTGACCGGCTCCTTGTACGGCGTCGGGTCGAGCGGCGCGTCGAGCGGGTCCGTGGCCAGGCGGTCCTTGCGGCCCGCGAGCGCGAAGAAGTAGTCGACGAGCGCGACGGCCTCCTCGTCGGTCAGGCGGAACATCGGCATGCGCTGGATCACGCCCGGCCGGATGTCGATCGGGTGCTTCAGGAAGGAGAACAGCCAGTCGGCCTTCGTGCGGTTGCCCTGGCCGAAGAGGTTCGGCGGCAGCATCCAGCCCTCGAGCCCGCGGCTCGCCTGCTCGGCATGGATGACGCCCTGGCGCCCCTCGATCGTGTGGCACTGGTTGCAGCCGTACCGATGGACCACGGCCCGTCCGGCGATGATCTTCGCCATCTCCGACGACGGGGCGTACTTGGCGCCCGGCTGGAGCGGGTCCTTCACGAGGCCGAGCACGACGCCGGTCACCGCGGCGCGTTCCGCCGCGCGCAGGTTGAACTTCGGCATGCGCAGCTTGTCCTGCCAGCGCGGCTTCACGCGGCCGAGGTCGTAGATCCGCGGGTTCTCGAGCTTGTTCGAGATCCAGGTCCAGCGGTCCATCTCCATGTGGCCGTAGGGGTGGGCGAGCAGGCCGAAGTCGAACTGGTGGATGTCCTGGCTGCCCTCGGGCGTCAGCTCCTTGCCGATCGGCTGGGCGTCCTCGAAGCCCTTGATGTTGTGGCAGCCGAAGCAGCCGCGCATCCCGACCAGCGCCTTGCCGACCTGCGCGAGCACCTCCGCCGTGCGGCCGGAGTCGAGCTTCTCGTTCACGATCTGCTCGGCGCGGGTGACGGTCAGCGCCGTCGTCACGCCGTTCGCGTCGGTGATCGTCTTGCCGTACCACTCCTTCCAGAAGTCCACCAGGAGGGCGCGGTGCTCCGTGCTCCAGCGCTGGCCCTTCTCGAGGTCCACCACCGGGCGGGCGTCGAACGCGGCGTCCTTCGCCTGCAGCAGGTACGCGACCACGTCGGCGTACATCTGGTCGGCGGAGCGCGTCACGGTCTTGCCGTCGGCCGCCATCTCGTCGCGCCAGCGGGTGTTCGGCATCCGCGTGACGGGGTTGTAGTGCCGCGGCTCCTTGAGCCAGGCGAACAGCCACGCCGGGTTCAGCTTGCTGCCGAGCGCGGTCAGGCGCGGCCCGGGCGGGAGCTCGTCGCGGCCGGCGAAGCGCTCGAGCACGGCCTTCGGCAGGTCGCTGCCCGGACGGTCGTCGGGGCCGAGGTGGCACGCGTAGCAGTTCTGGGAATAGAAGTACTTCTTGCCGAGGGCGGGGTCGCCGGCGGGCGGCGCCACGTAGAGCGCGTCGTACTTCGCCTTCTCCTCGGGCGTCGTCGCCTGGCCGTCGCGCAGGTACGTCGCGAGCGCGAGGACCTCGACGTCGAGCTGGACGCGGTCCTTCTCGGTGGGCTCGAGGACGACCATCGCCTCGACCGGCTTCCCGTCCGGGCCCGGGACCGGCACGTAGTTCTGGTGCAGGACGTGCTTGTAGAACGCCGGCATCCGCGTGTCGATGCGGTACGCGGTGGGCGCCTCGATCCAGCGGAAGACCCAGTCGCGGGTCGTCTTCCACGCCAGCTTCGTGAGGTCCGGGCCGACCTTCGGGTTGCCGGCGGCCGTCAGGCTGCCGCGCGGCTCGACGGAGCCGTCGAACCCGACGGCGGCGACCGGCCGCGGCTTGTCGGTCGGCTTCTTGCCGGGGACGACCCGGCTCGGGTACGTGCCGAAGTTGGCGATCACGTGGCAGCCGGTGCACCCGTGCTCGTCGACCGTGCGGAGCCCGAGCGCCGCGACCTCCGGGTGCCAGGCGCCGGTGACCTTCGCGATCGGCCCGTTGACCGGCTCGGGGGCGGGCAGCCGGCCCTTCACGACCTTGCCCTTCTTCCGGACGTCGCCCTCGCGCTTGAGCGCCTCGACCATCGGCCGGTTCGGGATGGTGTTCGCGTGGCACTTGAGGCACTGCCCCTCGACGTACGGGGCGGGGAGCATCGGGTTCTCGACGAGCTCGGCCGGCTTCCAGTCGTGCTCCTTCCGCCAGCGCTTCTTCTGCTCCTCGGAGCCCGGGTTGTGCGACGCCCGGACGAAGTCGAGGCGGCGGCCGACGCCCTGGTGGCACGCCGTGCAGCCGAACCGGTTCATGTCGTGGGCGGTGTCCTTGCCCACGATGAGGTCGAGGTGCGGGTGCGCCCACTCGACGCGCCGGATCGCGAACGGCGCGAGGAGGTCGGCGCCGCCGGCCTCGAACGACTTGCCGCCGAGGTGGCGGTCGCGGAACACGGTCGAGGGGTCGCCCGCGGCGGCCGGCCCGTCGCCCTTCGCGTCGCCGAGCGCGACGCGCAGGCGGTCGACGGGGAAGAGGTCGAGCAGCGCCGGCGTCCCCGACAGCCACTCGCGGAGCGCGCCCTCCGGCGGCAGGTCGCGGACCGGGGTCTCGGGGGTCACGCGGAGCCACGCGCGCGCGGCGGCCGCGGCCTCGCTGGGGGCCGGCGCCGCCTCGAGGGCGGTCCACGCCTTCTCGCCGAGGCGCGACTGGAGGTACCAGCCGAGCAGCTCGCCCACCGCGCGCTCGGTCATCGCGGGCTGGTCGATGCCGCGGTGGCACGTCATGCACATGTCCACGCGGGCGCTCGTCGTGAAGTTGAGCTCGTCGTGGACGTCCTTCACGACGACCTTCTCGACCTTGATCGTGCGCGCGACGATGTCGAGCACCGGCAGGTTGCGCCACTGGTCGGCCTCGACCTTGTCGCGCGCGCCGGTCGCGGCGGTGCGCTCGGCGGCCACCTTGGCGAGCAGCTTCTCGCGGTCCTCGCGGAGCTTCCGGACCGGCGCCTCGAGGCCGTCGATCTTCGCGAGGAACTCCTTCCGCTCGACCTCGGCGTCGCGGTAGAGGCGCTCGAGCCGCTCCTGCTCGCTGCCGAGGCGGTTGAGGGTGGAGGCGATGGAGGCGGCGTCGCCGCGGCGCTCGTGCAGCGAGATCTCGTACTGGTACTTCCGCTCCGCGTACTTGCCCTTGACCGACTTGATCTGCGTGTCGAACGTGAGCATGCGCGCGTCGCGCTCGGCGACCTCGCCGTTCCACAGCGCGAGCTGGTCCGCGTTGGCCTTCTCGGCGAGGCCGCGCTCCGCGGTCGCGATCTTCGCGGCGAGCTCGTCGAGCTGCTTGCGGACCTCCGCGTCCGCCTTGACCCGGGCCTCCTCGCGCTCCTTGCGGAGGTCGAGGATGCCGGCGAGCCGGGTGAAGTAGTCGCGCTGGGTGCTCTTCCACGGCCGGATGAAGTCCGTGGCGACCATCGCCAGGAGGACGACGACGAGGACGGCGCTGGACGCGAGGAACCACAGGCTCAGGCGCCCCGGCGGGTACAGCGACTCCTGGTCTCGGTTGGCTTGCGGCATGGCGGTCCTTGGGAGCGGGACGTCGGACGGGGACTCGACAGGGAGACGTGCGTCGGGATACGGCGGCGGGCGGGGGCCGGCGCCCGGTCGGGGGGAGCGGCACCGTCCGAGGCGTCCGAGGCGGCCGAAGCCGCCGGGACCGCCCGAACCGTCCGCGAGCCCCCCCACGGGCCCGGCGCCGGACCGGAGTCCGGCGTCAGATGTTGGTCTGGATCTCGGGCAGGTAGACGAGGTACTTCAGGTTGAGGCCCCAGCGCAGCACCATCTTCAACGGCAGCGCGGCCATGAGCAGCGCCAGGTTGACGACGACGCCGAAGCGCAGGGCGCCCAGCTCGCGGAACAGCTTCTTGCCCACCGTCATCGCGATCAGCACGGGCAGCACGCCCATGTAGAAGCCGACGGCGAGGAAGCCCCACATCTCGCGGGCGAGCCAGAACTTCGGCGCGCGCTGGCCGAGCAGGTCCACCCACACGATCTGGGACAGGTTCACGTTGTTCAGCTCGGCCACGAAGTTGTGGTCCCAGTCCTCGAACAGCCCGAAGAAGTTCCAGCCGGGGCCGCGGAGGAAGGTGCCGATGAACGCGAGGAGCAGCCAGAGGATGAAGAAGCCGAAGCAGAAGACCGTGATGGCGGTCTTGCGCTCGCGCAGCGTGTAGTAGCCGTTGCCCTTCGGGTTGCGATCGACGTACGGGATCGCGATGAGCCCCATCATGATCGTGCCCGGGAGGCCGACGCCGGCCCACCACGGGTCGAAGTAGACGAGGATCTCCTGCAGCCCGAGGAAGTACCACGGGGCCTTGGCGGGGTTCGGGGTGCGCGCGATGTTCGCGGGCTCCTCGAGGGGCGCCCGGATGAGGAGCGACCACGCGACGAGCACCACCACGCACAACAACATCGCGATGAGCTCGGTGTAGACGAGGTCGGGCCACACGAGGACCTTGCGGTTCTTCTCGGCCGCCTCGCGGACGGGCTCGCCGGCGTCCACGCGCGCGTCGTTCTCGACGGCCTGGCGCATGGACAGCCAGTAGAGGAAGCCCAGCAGCGCCACGATGATCACGATCGGGAGGTTGTCGGGCTTCGACAGGGTCTCCGCGACCTGGTGCTTGGTGGACGCGTAGGCCACGAACGCCACGAGGGCGAGGGCGAGGCCGCCCGCCACCTTCGGCTTCGTCCACACGTGGGCGAACTCGATGCTCGCCAGGAACAACGCGATGGAGACGAAGAAGAAGACGGACGGGTTCGTGACGAAGTTGATCGCCTGGTCGAACAGGTGCACGGCTGGGGGTCCTTTCCGGGGCGCCCTGGGGAGGCCTGGGGGGCCGGAGGCCTAGAGGGGGCCGCTGATGCCGCCGTCCTTGCGGACGCGCCAGAAGTGCACGGCCATGAGGACCATGGCCATCACCGGCACGGCGATGCAGTGGAGGACGTAGAACCGGAGCAGCGTCGCCTCGCCGACGAAGCGGCCGCCGAGGAGCGCGTAGCGGATGTCGTCGCCCGAGTGGACGAGCGCGATGCCGTTCACGTTGAGCAGGTTGGCGCCCGGGCCCTCGTAGCCGACGACCGGGTGCGCGCGGGCCATGTTCGTGCCGACGGTGATGGCCCACACGGCCAGCTGGTCCCACGGCAGCAGGTAGCCCGTGAACGACAGCAGCAGCGTGAGCACGAGGAGCACCACGCCGATGCCCCAGTTGAACTCGCGCGGCGGCTTGTACGAGCCGGTCATGAACACGCGGAACATGTGCAGCCACACCGTGATCACCATCGCGTGGGCGCCCCACCGGTGGATCTCGCGCATGATCCCCAGCGGCACGTCCTCGCGCAGCGCCATGATGTCCATGTAGGCGCTGGCCGCGACCGGCCGGTAGTAGAACATCAGCAGGATGCCGGTGACGGCCTCGACGAGGAAGAGGAAGAACGTCAGGCCGCCCATGCACCAGGTGAACGAGAGGCGGATGCCGGACGCGCGCGCCCGCACCGGGTGCAGGTGCAGGAACACGTTCGACAACATCACCATCGTGCGGTTGCGCGCGGTCGTCGGCGGCCCGTGCCGGAAGATGCTCTTCCAGACCTGGGTGCCCCGCAGCCAGTCGCCGGCCTGCTTGATCATCGTGGTCGTCCTCGCCCGCTCAGACCGGGATGCCGAACTTGCGGTCGCCGCAGGTGCCCTGCTCGACCTGGCACTTCATGTTCTTGTCCACCCAGAGCTTCCCGTCGTCGCCGATGTAGACGCGGAAGCGCTCGAGCGGGCGGGGCGTCGGCCCCTCGAAGTTGACGCCGTTCATGTAGTAGCCCGAGCCGTGGCACGGGCACTTGAACTTGCTCTCGGACGGCAGCCAGTTGGGCGTGCAGCCGAGGTGCGTGCAGACGGTCGAGATCGCGATGATCGAGCCCTCGACGTTCGCGATCCAGACGCCGTTCGGCTTCCACGTCTCGTCCACCGTGTCGCGGCTGAACGACTCGGGCGGCGCGGTCGGGAACTCCTGCGGCGCCTCGAACGAGACGTTCGGGAAGAGGAACCGCACGAGGCCGAGCTTGCCGACGCCGACGGCGGTGAGGAACGCGCCCCAGCCGAGGAACGCGGCGCCGAACGCGCTGCGCCGCGTCATCCGCACGGGCGGCGCGGGCTCGACGCCCGCGACGCGGGCGACCTTGTCGGGGGCGGTCGCCGCCGTGCCCTCGACGGGGAAGTCGTAGGGCCAGGGGCTGGGCCACTGCACCGGGCGGTCCTTGACGGTCGGGTCGGCCATGGGCGGTCCTTCGGGGGCTCCGGGCGAAGCCGGATGTTCTACGGGGGAGACCCCCACTGGTCGAGGACCTGCCGTGCGAGCGCCGCCACCTCGGTGTCGGCGTCGCGCGTCAGGGCTTCGACCAGGGGCTTGAGATCGTCGGCCCGGAGGGCCCACGCCCCCCGCAGTCCGTTCGAGAGGGCGCCGACGCGGGCGGAGCGCCGGAGGTCCGGGTCGTTCCCGCCGGTGCCGCTCGACGCCCGCACGACGTGGGCGTCCACCCACGCGGGGTCGAGGAGGTTCGCGAGCAGCGCCTTGCCGGCCGGGTCCTTGAGGTGGGCCAGGGCCGACGCCGCGTTCATCCGCACGAGGTCGTTCGGGTCGTCGAGCGCGGTCCGGAGGGCGACCAGGACGCCGGCCCCCTTCCGCTGCGACAGCCCTTGGATGGCGAACGACCGCACGGCGTCGTCCGGGTCCTTCAGCGCCCCGACGAGGGCCTCGACCGACGCGTCCCCGGGGATCGCCGCCAGCGCCATCGCCGACGCCCGGCGCACCGCCGGGTCGCGGGTCACCGCCAGCCCCCCGGTCAGCGCCGGGACGAAGGCGGGGTCGCCGACCGCGCCGAGGCACACCGCGAGCACCTGCTCGCGCTCGGGGCCGCGCTTCTCGCCGACGGCCCCCTCGTAGGCCTCGAGCAGCCGGGCGCGGAAGGTCGGGGCGGCGAAGAAGGCCTCCTCGGCCTTGATCCGCCCCTGCTCCACCTTCCGCCGCTCCTCCACCAGCCGCACCGCGAGGTCCTGGACCGCCTGCTTCTGGACGTTCTCGCCGCCCGAGATCACCGCGTCGAGCAGCTCCTGGGGGCTCCGCTCGCCGCCGCCGATCGCGCCGAACAGGAGGAAGACGCCCACGGACGCGATCACGATCAGCAGCGGGAACAGGAAGAACTGGAAGAGCAGCGTCGCGCGCTTCGTCGTCCGGTCGACGCGCTCCTCGCCCTGGAAGATCGGGTCGGTCCCGCCCGGCACATCCACGGCGCCGCGATCGGGTCCCGACGGACCCGCACCTGCAGCAGACGGAGCGCCGTGCTCGGCCATGGGTGGGAAGGAGGGAGCGGGGGACAAGAGGGACGAGGCGACCCGACGGACCCGAGGCCCGCCGGCCGCCGCGACGACCTCGCGCGACGGAAGCGCTGCGGAAGGGGTCGTCGCGGGAATGTAGGGGTCACCGGGGACCCCGACCAAGGCATTTCCCATGGTCGCCCCGGATGGAGTTCTCTCCCGCGAAAAACGGACTCCCGCCGTGTGGAATCCGACGCACCCGGACCCCGGGACGGAACCGCCCGACACGACCGCCCGGTGGGACGATCCACGGGTCCCCCGGGAGCCCGCCATGCGCCGTCCCCACGTGATGAGCCGTCTGATCCACGGCGAGGCCCGGACGAAGAAGTGGGACTTCTCCCACCACGTCGTCCCGCCGATGCCGTCGAGCGTCACGTTCCGCCTCTCGAGCGCGGCCCGGGGCGCCCAGGGGTTCGCCGAGTTCGCGGCGCCCACCAGCCAGCGGGGCAAGCGCCGCCCCATCTACATCTACGACCGGCTCGACGAGCCGATCCGGGGGATGCTCGAGGAGAACCTGGCCGCCGCCGAGGGCGCGGGCACCGCGGTCACGTTCGCGTCGGGCATGGCCGCCATCTCCGCCGTGTTCCTGCTCTGCTGCCGCGCCGGCGACGAGGTGGTGGCGCACCGCACCCTGTACGGCTGTACCCACAGCCTCCTCTCGTCGTGGATGCCCCGCCTGGGCGTCACGACGCACTTCGCGGACCTCTCCGACCCCGCCCGGCTCGCCCGGCGCCTCACCCCGCAGACCCGCGTCGTCTACGTCGAGTCGCCCACGAACCCCACCCTCGAGATCCTCGACCTCGGCGGCCTCGCCGACGTCGTCCGGCGCGCCAACCGCGGCCGCCGCCCCGCGGCCCGGATCCGCCTCGTCGTCGACAACACCTTCACGAGCCCCCTCGGCCAGCGCCCCCTCGCCCACGGCGCCGACCTCGTCGTCGCGTCGCTCACGAAGCACCTCTCCGGCTTCGGGACGGACCTCGGCGGCATGGTCGCCGCCGGCAAGGAGCACGAGAGCGGCCTGTTCCTCGTCCGCAAGGACTTCGGCGGCGTCCTCGCCAGCAAGAACGCGTGGCCGATCCTCGTCTACGGCCTCCCGACCCTCGCGGTGCGCCTCGCCGCGCAGCAGGAGCGCGCGCTCACCGTCGCGCGGTTCCTCGAGGCGCACCCGAAGGTCGCCTCCGTCCGCTATCCGGGTCTCGACTCGTTCCCGTGGAAGAACCTCGCGCGGGCCCAGATGACCGACCCCGCGGGCCACTTCATGCCCGGCACCCTCGTCTACTTCGTGATGAAGGGCGCGCCGGCGGCGGCCCGCCGGGCCGCGCAGCGCGTCGTGGACCACGTCGCGAAGGACGCCTACACGCTCACGCTCGCCGTGTCGCTCGGGCACGTCCGCACCCTCGTCGAGCACCCCGCGAGCATGACGCACGCGGCCCTCGACGCGAAGGCGCAGGTCGCCGCCGGCATCGACCCGGGCGGCATCCGCCTCTCCGCGGGCCTCGAGGACCCGCGGGACCTCGTCGCGGACCTCGCGGACGCGCTCGACCGCGCCTGACCCGAGGCCCGGTCGCCGGCGCGGGACGCGAGGCCCGGCCCGAGCCGCGGGGCCCGCGGCCGAGCGGGCCTCGCGTCCCGGGCGTCGAGCGCGCGTCCCCCGACGCCGGCGCGCGGCCGGACCGCGCGTCGGCCGGGTTCAGCGGACCGCGGCGGCGCCCGCGCGGTCCCACCAGGCGAACCACTGCCTCGCGCGGCGACGGACGTACGCCGCGTCGGGGGCGCGCTCCTTCGGCGTCGGCGGGTCGAACGGCGTGAGCTCCGCGCGGATCGCCACGAGGACCTTCTCGATCGCGACGAACCGCAGGCGCTCGATGCGGTCGTCGGGGCGGCGCGGGTCGGACGCGATCTCGTGCATCGCGGTGAGCAGCCGCGGGACGGCGGGCCCGCCGACCGCGCGCAGGGTCTCGGCGGGCGCCCGGCTCCCGTGGGCCGCGGGGTCGACGAGGGCGCGCAGCGCCTGCTCGACCTCCTCGCGCTGCGCGGGCGGGACGCCGTCGGCGAACGGGAGCGCGCGCGTCTCGGCCTCGCTCGGGTCCGCGACGACGCGCGGCGCCGGCGGGCGGGGCGGCGGGCTCGCCATCAGGAACAGGAGACCGCCCGCCGCGGCCCCCATCACCACGAACGCGGTGGAGATCAGGATGTACGGGCGGAGCGCTTTCGGCGCGGGGTCCATGGGGCCTCGAGCGGGCGGGCGGACGGGGGCCGCAGCGTACCCCGACGCGGCGCGCGGCGCGCCGGCCGTCAGCGCGACTTCGCGGCCGCCGAGGGGTGCAGCACGCCGTGCAGGAGGCGGAGGTCGCCCGCGAGCTCGGCGAACTCCTCCGGCGCGAGGGCCTGCGCCGCGTCGCAGCGCGCCTCCTCGCGGCGGCAGTGCACCTCGACCATGACGCCGTCGGCGCCCGCCGCGCACGCGGCGCGCGCCATGGGCGCGACGTAGGCCGCGACGCCGGTCGCGTGGCTCGGGTCGACGAGGACCGGCAGGTGGCTGCGCGCGCGGACGACGGCCACCGCGGCGAGGTCGAGCAGGTTGCGCGTCGCGGGGTCGAAGCCGCGCACGCCGCGCTCGCACAGCACCACCTTCATGTTGCCCTGCGAGAGCACGTACTCGGCCGCGAGGAGCCAGTCCTCGACGGTCGCGTCGCGCCCGCGCTTGAGCATCACGGGGTGCCCGGACTTGCCGACCTCGACCAGGAGGTCGAAGTTCGACATGTTCCGCGTGCCGATCTGCAGCATGTCGACGTTGCTGACGCACGCCTCGACGTGCCGCGGGTCGGTCACCTCGCTGACCGTCGGGATGCCGACGGCGCGGCTCGCCTCGCGCAGCATCCGCAGGCCCTCGAGGCCGAGGCCGCGGAACGCGTACGGGCTCGTGCGCGGCTTGTAGGCGCCGCCCCGCAGGATCGAGGCCCCGGCGGCCTTCACGGCGCGCGCGGTCTCGAGCAGCGTCTCGTACGACTCGACGGCGCACGGGCCCGCGACGAGCGTGAAGCGGTCGCCGCCCCCCACCATCACGTCGCCCACGCGGACGACGCTGCGGTCCGCGCGGAACTCCTTGCCCGCCAGCGAGTACGGCTTCGTGAGGCGGATCACGCTGGCGACGCCCGCGAACACGTCGAGGGGGGTGTCGCGCAGGGTCTCGAGGTCGCCGACGACGGCGACGAGGGCGCGGCCGTTGCCGTCCACCTCGCGGGCCTGGCACCCGGCGGCACGGACCGCCGCGACGAGCTTGGCGCGGTCGTCGGCGGAGGCGCCGGGCTTGAAGACGACGAGCATGGGGCCGAATGCTACGCCGTCCCGGGGGGAGGGGACACGTCCGGGACGACCGGAGGCCGGTACGATGGCCGCCCCCCGGCCCCGGAGTCGTCGTGTCCACGCCCCCCGCCCCCCGTCTGCTCGTGGCCGGCAACTGGAAGATGAATGGCACGCGCGCGCTCGCGCGCGAGCTGGCCGCGGCCGCGCTCGCTTCCGCGCGGGCCTCGCCGTCGGTGGAGGTCGTCCTGTTCCCCCCCGCCGTGCTCCTCGACGAGGTGGTGCGGGCCGTGGGCCCGTCGGGCGCCGTCCCCGTCGGCGGGCAGCAGTGCCACTGGGCGCCGGAGGGCGCGCACACCGCGAGCGTGTCCGCGGCGCAGCTCGCCGAGGCCGGCTGCGCCTACGTGCTGACGGGCCACAGCGAGGTCCGGCGCGAGCTCGGCTACGACGACGCCCGGGTCCGGGCGGCGGCGGACGCGGCCCGGGCCTCGGGGCTGCGACCGGTCGTCTGCGTCGGCGAGACCGAGGACGAGCGGGGGGCCGGCGTCGCGCGCACGATCGTCGAGGCGCAGGTCGACGCCGTGTTCGGCTCCCGTTCGGTGCCCCTCGAGGCCGAGGTCGCCTACGAGCCGGTCTGGGCCATCGGGACCGGGAAGACGCCGACCGTCGAGCAGGCGGCGGAGGTCCACGGGTGGATCCGGGCCCGGCTCGAGGCCCACGGCGCCCCTCGGTCCCGAATCCTCTACGGCGGGAGCGTGGCGCCCGGGAATATCGGGGGTTTCCTCTCGCAACCCGGCGTGGACGGGGTGCTGGTGGGCGGTGCGAGCCTCCGGGCCGACGCCTTCACGGCCCTCGTGACCGCGGCCCGGGCCGCCGCCGACCGGAGACGTCCGTGATGCTCGACCTCGTGACCACCGACCTGCTGACGCTCGCGCTGAACTGGGGCGGGATCTTCCGCGGCCTGGTGATGCTGCTGTTCGTCCTCGTCGCGCTGTTCCTGATCCTCGTGGTGCTGATCCAGGAGGGCAAGGGCGGCGGCATCGCGGGCGCGTTCGGCGGCGCCGCGGCCGAGACGTTCGGCGTGAAGGCCGGCAGCGTGAACCGGTTCACGATGATCCTCGTGTTCACGTTCTGCGGGCTCGCGCTGCTGCACGCGGGCCTCCCGTCGCCGGACGACAGCGTGTTCGCGGGCGAGGCCCTGCCGACGCCCGCCGTCGCGCCGCCGACCGACACGCCGCCCGCGGACACGCCGGCGATGTCCGACGCCCCCGCGATGACCGACGCCCCCGCGATGACGGACGCGCCGGCGATGACGGACGCCCCCGCGATGACCGACGGGCCCGCGATGGACGCCGCCATGGACGCGGCGCCGCCGGCCATGGAGGAGCCGCCGGCGATGACCGACGCGCCCGCCATGGACGCGGTTCCGCCCGCCGAGACGCCGCCCGCGCCGATGGACAAGTAGCGGCGCCGCCGTGGGCACCGCCGGACAGGCCCCGCCCTCGATGACGGGGTCGGGGAACGGCGTGGTCGACACGCCCGCCGGCCGCGTCGAGGCCGAGGCGCGCTCGGTCAACCACCGCTTCCTCAAGACGTCCGTGCACGTCGGCGGGATGCTGTCGGCCCTCGAGCCCGTCATCGAGGAGAAGGTCCGCGCGCGCTGCGAGCGCGGGCACGTCACGGTGAGCGTGCGGTTCCTGCGGTCGAGCCAGGCGGCCGCGGCCGCGTTCCAGCTCGACGACGCGGTCGCGCGCCAGGCGGCGGCGCGCCTCCTGCGCCTCGCGCAGGAATGCGGCCTCCCGCCCGGCAGCGTCACGCTGAAGGACCTCCTCGCGGTGCCCGGCGTCCTCGTCGCGGAGGGCCAGGACGGCCCGCCGCCGGAGCTCGAAGCGGCCGCCGCGAAGGCCGTGGACGCCGCGCTCGACGCCCTCGTCGCCGCGCGCCGCAAGGAGGGCCGCCACCTCGCCGGCGCCTGCCGCGACCTGCTCGCGCGCGTCGCCGCCGTCCGGACGCGGCTCCTCGCCCGCGCGCCCGAGCTGCCGAAGGCCTACCGCGACCGCCTCGCGGCCCGCCTCGCGACGCTGCTCGACGGCTCGGGCGTCGCCCCCGACCCGGCACACCTCGCCCGCGAGGTCGCGGGGTTCGCGGAGCGGTGCGACGTCGCCGAGGAGCTGGCGCGGCTCGACGCGCACCTCCACCACCTCGACGACCTCTTCGCGCGCGACGGCGCCGTGGGCCGCAAGCTCGACTTCCTCGTGCAGGAGCTGCACCGCGAGACGAACACGCTCGGCAGCAAGTCGCCCGACGCCGAGATGACCGCGCTGGTGGTCGAGATGAAGGCCGACGTGGAGCGCCTGCGGGAGCAGGTGCAGAACTTCGAATGACGGCGGGGCCCGCGCGTCCGACGTCGGGGCCCGCCGCGCGCGGCCGCCTGCTGGTGCTGTCGGGCCCGAGCGGCGTCGGGAAGACCGCGGTCGCCGAGCGGCTCCTCCGCGACCCGCGCGTGGCGCGCGCGATCACGGCGACGACGCGGGCGCCGCGCCCGGGCGAGCGCGACGGCACCGACTACTTCTTCCTCTCCGCGGACGCGTTCCGCCGACGCCTCGCCGAGGGCTTCTTCCTCGAGCACGCCGACGTGTACGGCCGGCTGTACGGCACGCCCCGCTCGTCGGTCGAGGCCGTCCTCGCGTCGGGCCGCCACTGCCTGCTCGTGATCGACGTGCAGGGCGTGGCGACGCTCCGCGCCGCCGGCACCCCCGCGACGTACGTCCTCCTCGAGCCGCCGAGCCGGGCGGAGCTCGAGCGCCGGCTCCGCGGCCGCGGCTCGGACGACCCCGCGAGCCAGGCCCGCCGCCTCGACGAGGCCGAGCGCGAGCTGGCCCGGACGGAGCTCTTCGACCACCGGGTCGTCAACGGCGACCTCGAGGCCGCCGCGCGGGCGGTCGCCGCCACCGTCGGGCTCGACCTGGCGCCCCCCCGGTAGGCCGCCGCGCCGCCCCCCGGGCCCGTCGCACCCGGGACGCTGGGGCGTTCGTCGGCACCGCCGCCGGTTCCGCGGTACCCTACGGAACTCCGCACCGGAAGCCTGCCCGCCCATGGAAGAGAAGATCCGCATCATCGACGAGCTCGACGCGAAGGTCGGGGGCCGCTTCAAGCTGACCGCCCTCCTGCAGAAGCGCATCCGCGAGCTGGTCGCCGGCGCTCCCCGCCTCGTCGACATCCGGTCGGACAACCCCATCGACGTCGCGATCGCCGAGGTCCGCGCCGGCAAGGTCGAGCTGGTCCCCGAAGACGCCGAGTAGCGGCGGGGCCCCCCGCCCGGGAGCGCAGGAATGGCCGGGAACGCGACCGGTGGCGCCCGCGGGCCGGCCCGCATCGTCGTCGCCGTCGGCGGCTCCATCGCCGCGTACAAGGTCGCCGACCTCGTCAGCAAGCTCGCGCAGGCCGGCCACCACGTGGACGTCGTCCTGACGCGCATGGCGCAGCGGTTCGTGGGCCCCCTCACGTTCTCGGCGCTGTCCCACCACCGCGTCCAGACCGACGAGAACTGGGGCGAGGGCGACCGTCCGGCCGCGCACCTCGAGACGACCGAGCGCGCCGACCTGCTCGTCGTCGCGCCGGCGACCGCCGACCTGCTCGGCAAGTTCGCCCACGGCATCGCCGACGAGATCGTCTCGACGACCTACCTCGGCTGCACGTGCCCGGTCCTCGTGGCCCCCGCGATGAACCAGCGGATGTGGCGCCACCCGCGCGTGGCGGCCAACGTCGAGATCCTCCGGCGCGACGGCGTCACCGTCGTCGGCCCCGCCACGGGCCACCTCGCGGAAGGCGACACGGGCCCGGGCCGCATGGTCGAGCCGGCCGAGCTGCTCGCGGCGGTGACGGCGGCGCTCGCGCGCTGACCGGCGGCCGCCGGGCCTCGCGGTCCCGTCCCCCGACCGGCCGCCGGAAGGTCCGGCGCCGGCGGACGTTCCTCGGGCGTCGGGCCCGCGCCGGGCCCGCGTAGACTCGCCCCGCGATGCCGGCCCGCGTCCCCCTCCGCGTCGTCCTCCCCGCATGCGCGGCCCTCGCGATCGCGGTGTCGAGCGTCGTCGCGGCCTGCGGCAGGGGGACCCAAGGCCCGGTCGGCACCGGCGAGACGGCCCGCCGCGCGTACGAGGCGATCTACCGGCCCGCGACCGACCGCGTGCCGAGCGAGCTGGCGACCAACCCGGGCACGCCCTGGGGCGACTTCGTCGGTAGCCGCGCGTGCCGGCCGTGCCACGAGACGGCGTACGCGGGCTGGCGGCGCTCGTTCCACAGCCGGACGCTGTACGACGTGGTGCCCGCGACGGTCTTCGGCGACTTCTCCGGCGAGCGGGGGCTGCCGACGGAGGACTTCGCGTTCACGCTGCGGCCCTCGCGCGAGGGCGGGACGTTCGCGATGCGCATCGGCGCGAACGTCGGCTCCGCGCAGAAGCCCGACACGTACGGCGCGGGCCTGCCCCCGAACCCGACGGGCACGTTCCCGGTGCTGTACGCCTTCGGCAACCGCCGCAACCAGCCCTACGTCACGAAGGCCGCCGACGGGCGGCACTGGGTCCTCCCGTTCATGTGGGACGACGCGACGCGGACGTGGACCTACTGCGGCTGGCGCCCGTACGTGACGAACTGCGCGAACTGCCACGTGACCGGCATCCGCACGACGGCCACGCCGGGCGCCCCGTCGGACCTGATCGGCTCGACGATGCCCCAGCGCTACAACGTCGCGCCCGCCGACGAGGGCTGGGCCGAGGGCGCGGTCGGCTGCGAGACCTGCCACGGCGCGGGCCGCCACCACGTCGAGACCGTGAAGGCCATGGGGAACGAGGCCTACCGCGCGTTCCTCGCCGGCGGCGGCGCCCCGACGATCCACGACCCGCGCAAGGACACGCGCGAGCGGCGCATGCAGCAGTGCGACACGTGCCACTCGTTCATGTCCGAGAGCCCGATCACGTGGTCGCCGGGACCGTCCGGCTACGCGCGCGACCCCCACCAGTGGCGGATCCGCCCCGGCCGGACGGACGCGCTGCTCAAGGACACGGGGCAGTTCTTCGCGGACGGCACCGACATGAGCCCGTGCACGGCGGGGTGGGTGCTCCGCGACAGCAAGATGGGGAAGAAGGGCGTCGAGTGCCGCGACTGCCACGACCCCCACGGCAACGACCACTGGGCCGAGCTGAAGCAGGCCGACAACGCCCTCTGTCTCTCGTGCCACGCCACCGACGCCTCCGGCCGCTACGCGACGCCGGAGAAGGTCCTGGCCCACACGCGCCACGGGGCCGACAGCCCCGGCTCGCTCTGCGCCGAGTGCCACATGCCCCGCATCAAGCGCTTCTCCGACGGCATCCACGTCATGAGCGCGCACCTCCCGGGGCACGAGTTCTCGGTCCCGACGGGTCGGGAGAGCGAGGGCGGCGGACCGCCGTCGTCGTGCAACGTCTGCCACGTCGACCGCGACGGCGACTGGACGCAGCGCGTCCTGAAGGCCTGGCGCGACGGCACGACCCCGCCGAAGTGACGGCGGCCCCCGGGCCGCCGGCCCCCCGCGCGCCGCGGGCCCGGACGGCCGCGGCGGGTCGGGGCCGGCCCGGCGGGCCCCGCCGCCGGGGCCTTCGAGGGCGCGCGCGACCCCAACGGGAGCCTTGCGCGGCGGGGAAGGGTGGAGAGGACCCCGGATTCGACCGACGTACCGGGTGGTACCCATGCCCATGAACACCGACGCCGTGGACCTCGACCGCCCCGTCCGCCCCTCCGTGGAGCGGCCCCTCGAACTCGCCGAGGAGCGCGAACCGGTCGCCCTCGAGCTGGCGGGCGTGTTCCTCGCGCTCTTCGGCCTGCTGCTCGCGTTGTCCATCGTGACGCTGGCGCCCGAGGGCAGCCAGCGGTCGCTCTCGAACGTCGCCGGCGCCGTCGGGCGCTCGGTCGCGCACGCGCTGACCCTCGCGGTCGGGCTCGGCGCGTACGTGCTCGCGGCGTTCCCGGTGGCCTGGGGCATCGCGTGCCTGCACGGCCGGCTGCCGCGCGTCTTCGGCCGCAAGGTGCTCCTCGCGCCGGCCGTCGCGGCGTTCGTCGCGATCCTCGCCGCGCTGATCTTCCGCAAGCTCTCGATCCCGGGGCTGTGGCAGTCGGGCCCGGGCGGCTACGTCGGCAAGGCGTTCGCCGCGGCGCTCTTCAAGCTCGTCGGCAAGGGCGCCGGCCTGCTCGCCTTCGGCCTCCTGGCGGCCTCGCTGCTGCTGACGACCGACCTGCGCATCGGCGCGCTGCTCGGGAAGAAGAAGCCGAAGCGCGCGGCACGCAAGGCCCGGCCGGCCGCGGGTCCCGACGGCGCCGACGCGGCGGACGGCGAGGCGGGCGGCGTCGCCGTCGCCGAGGAGGGGGCGGAGGACGAGGTCGAGGGCGTGTCCGCGCCGCGGTTCGAGGGCGTGGAGGACGACGACGCCTACGAGGACGAGGGCCACGGGTCGTTCGACGACGCGGGCACGGGCGGCGAGCGACTCCTCGGTCGCGACGACGACGACCTCGACCTGGCCGACGCCGCCGAGGTCGACCTCGACCGCGCGCTCCGGCAGGCGACCGCCGACGAGGAGCCGGCGGCGCCGGCGCCCGCGCCCGAGCCGCGCGTGAAGCGCGCGCCGCCGCCCCGCCGCACGGGCGCGTACGAGTTCCCGTCGGCCGACCTGCTCGAGAAGGGCGAGAGCGTCGACCCCGAGAAGGTCCGCAGCGAGATCGAGCGGAACGCCGCCGTCCTCGCGACGACCCTGCGGTCCTTCGGCATCGAGACGCGCGTCGTGAGCCAGCGCCGCGGGCCCGTGATCACGTTCTACGAGCTGGCCCTCGAGGCCGGCACGCGCATCAACCGCGTCGCCACGCTCGACCGCGACCTCGCCGTCGCGCTCAAGAGCGAGAGCGTCCGCATCGTCGCCCCCATCCCGGGCAAGGACACGATCGGCGTCGAGGTCCCGAACACGATCCGCGACGCGGTGAAGCTGCGCGACCTCATCGAGGAGGGCCAGGACCGCATCGGCCGCCGCGCGATCCCGCTCTTCCTCGGCAAGGACGCCCTCGGCGAGCCCATCATCGAGGACATGGCGGCGATGCCGCACATGCTGATCGCCGGCGCCACGGGCTCCGGCAAGAGCGTGTGCGTCAACACGATCCTCCTCTCGATCCTCATGACGCGGACGCCCGAGGAGGTGAAGGTCGTCCTCATCGACCCGAAGCAGGTCGAGCTGGCGTTCTTCGAGGGCATCCCCCACCTCCTGACGCCCGTCGTCACGAACATGAAGAAGGCGGCCCAGATCCTCGAGTGGGCCGTGGCGAAGATGGAGCAGCGCTACGAGCTGTTCCTGAAGTCCGGCGTGCGCAACATCGCGGGCTACAACGGCCTGGGCGACGAGCGCCGCGCGAAGATCCGCGCCGACCACGGCTACGACGAGCTCGACGCCCCGAACCTGATGCCCTACGTGGTCATCGTGGTGGACGAGCTCGCCGACCTCATGCTGCAGCACGGCAAGGACGTCGAGACGGCGATCATCCGCCTGGCGGCCAAGAGCCGCGCCGTCGGCATCCACCTGATCCTCGCGACGCAGCGCCCGTCCGTGGACGTCGTCACGGGCCTGATCAAGTCGAACATGCCGATGCGCATGTCGTTCAAGGTCTCGTCGATGATCGACAGCCGCGTGGTGCTCGACCACAAGGGCGCCGAGAAGCTCCTCGGCAAGGGCGACACGCTCTTCATCCCGCCGGGCTCGTCGGTGCTCAAGCGCGCCCAGGGCACGTTCATCTCGGACGCCGAGGTGAAGACGATCGTGGACTTCGTGAAGGAGAAGGCCGGCCCCGCCGAGTACACCGACATCCTCAACGAGACGGGCACCGACCTGCCCGACCCGAACGAGGAGGACGAGCTCTACGACGAGGCCGTCCGGGTGGTCCTCACGACGAAGCTCGGCAGCGCGAGCATGCTGCAGCGCCGCTTCGGCATCGGCTACACGCGCGCCTCGCGCCTGATCGACATGATGTGCGACCACAAGGTGGTCGGCCCCCACAAGGGCAGCAAGGCCCGCGAGCTGCTCGTCACGATCGAGGAGTGGGAGGCGGCGCAGGCGAAGCGGGCCCAGGACAAGGGCAAGCTCCCGCTCGGCTACGCGGCCGGCGCCGCCGCCGACCCGGGCGCGGGCGCCGACGTCGAGGCCGACGCCCCGATGGGCACCTCCGACGCCGACGACGGCATCGCCGACAAGGGCGGCACCTCCGCCTCCGCCGTCTCGAGCCCCTGGGACTGACCCCCTCTCCGGGACCGCGAGGCCCGTTCGCCGTCACCGTCGGAGCACGACCACGGTGCCCCGCGCGGGGCGTTCGAGGGCCGCCCGCAGCGCGGGCACGAGGGGCTCGAGGTCCTCGATCCGGTTCGATGCGCTCACGAGCAGCACGACCGCGAGGCGCTCCGGGACGGGGCGCGTGCTCGCGATCTCGCGGTCGACCGTCACGAACGCGTCGAAGGTCACCGCGGCCGCCCGCAGCAGCTCGCGGTCAGGAACCGCCGCCCACCCGACGACGGCAGCGGTCCGCACCTCGAATCCCTCGAGTCTTGCGACGAGCGGCCGGGGTACGCAGTGGTCGAGCAGGACCCGCATCGCGGATCAGCGCCGCGACCCCCGCACGGAGGATCGCCGCGGCGTGCTCTCGCGTGAGCGGGGGGAAGTGGTCGAGGAACCGGTCGATCGGGTCCCCGGCGATGAGGTAGTCGAGGAGCGTTTGCACCGGCACGCGCGACCCGGCGAACACCGGGGTGCCCGACATGATCTCGGGGTCGACGACGATGAGGGGCTTCGGGACGGCCATGGCGCGGCTCGGCGGGCGGGCGAAGGGGGGGAGGATCGGCGAGGGGCACGACTGTACCTCGCGCAGGCCCCCCCCTCGGTCACGCCCGCCGCCGCGCCGGCCACCGGGCCTCGCGGTCCCCCGCACCCGACCGCGGCCCCGGGTCGGATCGCCCCCGGGCGCGGTGGACGACCGCCCCCCGCCCACGGTCCCCGGGGCTCGGGCGGGGGCCACGCTCGCCGCGCGGGAGGGGGTCCGAGCGGCCCGCGGCCGGTCCCCACCGACCACGGGGGGGTGCGTTGCTACGATCCGCGAACTCATGACGCAGCCGCGCGGCACCCGGGACGTCGTCTGGATCGCGCTCCTCGCGGGCCTGTTCGCCCTGCTGTGCATCAACGTCGCCGTCGGGATCCGCGAGGGGTTCGCCCGGCCGCCCGGCGGCGTGTTGCTCGTGCTGCTGTCGGCGCCGGGGCTCGCGCTCGGCTGGGGCGGCGTCGCGCTGCTCTTCGTCGCGATCCCGTACGCGTTGCTGACGTGGCGGCACGGCCGGGGACCGGGCAGCGTGCTCGCGGTGCTCGGGAGCCTCGTGTTCGCGTTCGGCGTCGGGGGTCTGACCGGCGTGCTGACGTCGCCGGCCGCGGCCGGGGGCGGTCGGCTCGCCGGCGGGCTCGCGAGCCTGCTGCGGGACGGCGTCGGGACCGGCTTCGCGGGGGCGATCCTCGCGCTGGTCGCCGTGCCGGGCCTGCTGCTGGCGCTGGCGCCGCTCGTGCTCGACACGTCGGGGGCGCGAGCCTCGTCGAAGGCGGAGGGCGGGAAGGGCGCGAAGGCGTGGTACCCGGAGCGGCGACTGGCGCCGGACGGCACCGAGCTCCCGCCCGAGTTCGGCAACGCCACCGACGTGGGCCCGATCCGCTACCGCGAGCCCGGCGAGCGTCCGCCGATCCCGACCGCGACCGCGTCCACGGTCACGCTGTCGCCGCCGTCGGCGGGCGGGCCGGCCGCGAAGAAGGCCAAGCCGATCGCCGGGATCCGCTACGCCGACGAGCCGCTGCCGGACGTCGGGGCGCCGCCGCCGGCCGCGCCGCACGAGGTGCACGCGGACGAGCTGCCGAGCGGCGTGCGGTACGCGCGGTCGGAGGAGCCGCCGGCCGCGCCCGCGGCGCCCGACCTCGCCGACGACGCCGATGGCGTCGGGCCGCCGGTCGAGGTGGCGGACCCTGCGCCGGACCGCGAGGCCCGTTCGCCGGCGGCCCCCCTGCCGCCGGTCGAGGCCCCGCCGGTGCCGCTCGCTCCCGCACCGGTCGCTGCGGCGCCCGTCGCCCCGGCCCCCGCGCCCGCGGCGGCCCCGGAGACGAAGGCCCCCGAAACGACGGCTCCCGCGGCGAAGGCGCCCGACGCCCCGAAGCCGACGCCCCCGACCGCCGGGCCCACGCCGTCGGCGACGGCCGAGGCCTCCCCGGCCGCGGTCGCGCCGTCGAAGCCCACCGAGGTCGCCCGCCCCGTCGCGCCCGCGAAGCCGCCGGAGTCGAAGCCGACGGGGGGCGCCGCGGCGGCGCCGGCGACCGCGGTGGCCCCGGGGGCCCCCGCCGCGCCGAGCCTCCCGCGGGCGGACGCGTTCGAGCCGGCCGCACCGCTGCCGGCGCCCGCGCCGCTCGCCGAGCTCCGTCGCGAGCCGCCCGCGCCCCCGACGCCGAAGCTGGCGCTGCCGGCGGCGCCCGTCCCGGCGACGACCGCCGACGCCGCGGTGAACGAGGCGATGCGGAGCAGCGCGGCGTACCGCCGCAAGCTGGACGCGACGGGGATCGTGGACGGGGGCTCGGCGGCGAGCGCCACGGCCCCGCCGCCGCGGCCGCCGGTGAAGTCCGCGCCGCCCGCCGACGCGGCGGCGCCCGCCGAGTCGGGCCCCGCACGGCCGATGTCGCCGCCGAAGCCGCGGCCGCCGAAGCCGGCGCGCCCCAAGGACCTCCACGAGGCGATCCGGGGGCTGTTCTCGTCGTTGCCGATGGAGGAGCTCCCGCCGGTGCAGCCGGTGATCGACCCGCCGGAGCCGGCGGCGCCCGAGCCGCGGATCGACCCGCCGGGCCAGCGGACGCTCTTCGACGACGCGACGACGCCCCGGGCCCCCGGGCAGCGGCACCCGGGGACCGGCGACGCGTTGTTCGGGCCCAGCGTCGAGGCCGCGCTCGAGCGCGGCTCGGCGAGCCTGGTGCTCCTCAAGCGCAAGCTGGGCGTCGGCTACGCCCGGGCGGCCTCGCTGATGGAGGCGCTGGTCGAGGAAGGCATCCTCGGCGAGATGACCGCGAGCGGCAGCCGGCCCACCCTCATCTCCGCGGCCGAGTGGCAGCAGCGCGCGGGGCGGTAGCCGGCGCCCGCGCGAACGCCATTGCATTCGGGAAACTCGAGGTCATAGTCGTCGTACTCGCTGTGCACGCGATGGGGAGTACGCGATGAACGTTCAGAAGTCCGCAATCGGGATCGCGATCGTAGGACTGGTCGTTGGAGCGCTGGTGGGCCTCCTGCTGGCGAAACTGCGCGTTCCGCCGCCGGCGTTCACCGGAGCATCGTTCGGGAACAGCGCGCCCAAGCGGACGCTCAAATCGGCGGCCGTCCACTACTGGCTGGATCCTGCCAAGGTGCCGATGGCACCTGCACAGCGTATCGACTGGCAGAAGTGGACCGGGAACACAAGGGTGGACCTGACGCCAAGCCCGGCGGGCGCTCAATACGCGGCCACGGCTACCGCGATGAAGATCGAGGACATCGTCACGATGGCGCTCGTCGTGATCGTAACGAACAGCGACAGCAACGCGGACGAGACCTACATCAACTTCTTGTCCGACGAGCCGACCGATCCGACGAAGTTCGGCATCCACCACTTCAACGCTTGGCTGACGAACGACGCGAAGCCCACGTTGGTGGTCGACTACTTCTACGGTGGCAACACCAACTACTACCCAAACGCGAAGCGGACGGACGACACGAGTTACCCCCCCTAGGCGGCTGAGAGCACGTCGAAGCAGGCACGAGACGGAGCCTTCATGGTCCGACGTGCTTGTCCAGAGAACCGCCGTGGCGAGAAGGCTCTGCGACGGGTCGCGCCCCCCTCATTGACGGCGCGACTCAGGAGGACGTCCCGGCGGCACGGCGACCTGCCCATCACGACTCATCGAACACACGCCCCCGCCCGATGCGGGCGCAATCCAGTGGCCTGCGAGATCTAGCCGTCGGGCAGGGGCATCCAGATCGCCCATCGACTCTGGAAGCCCCATTGCATGCATGCGGATGGATGGGCGTTTGCGCCGGGCATCGGCGCCGTTTCGCCTGCCTGGGTACGATTCGCAGGACTCAACCGAGTCTGGCGGGTGCGACGATGAGAGCCGCTTCGATCGAGCCGATCCGGTTCGCACGCTCCTGCATGAGCAGCGGCCGGATTCGGAAGCGGTCCAATGCGTCTAGGCCGCGGTCGCCGAGGTTCGCGGTGCTCGACCTCCTTCGCCGCGTAGGTGTGGCCGCCCTGCTCTTGGCCGCGGGAGTCGCCGGCGCGGACGACGACCGTGCAGGTGCCGGCGAGCCGCGCGACGTGAACGAACTTGCCGCGACCCACCCTACAGGGGCTCGGGAGCTGGCACGTCGATTCACGCCGACCCTGCTCTTCCCGCTGAGAGTTCGACTGATCCTCGCGGAGCGCTGGCTGTCGCTCGCCATCGCCCAACGCGACTACGGTGACGCCGTGAGCGCGTGCGACGCCGTCGAGGCTCTGGGGACAGCGCTGGGCGAGCCCGCGACCACGGCATTCGCGCAGCTTCGGCGCGGAGCCGCCCTGTATGAGCTCGGTCGGCTCCAGGACGCGCGACGAGAACTGAACCGCGCGAGGGTCGCGCTCCGGGACGCCGGATGCACCGAGCACGAGGCGCGGTGCGCCCACAACCTCTCGCTCGCGCTCGGGGCGCTCGGCGACTACGCGGGCGCGCTCGCCGAATCGGAACGCGCGGTCGCGTCGAGGATGGCGGCGGACAAGGACGACGAGATCCGCGTCAAGGCGCTCACCGCGTACGCGGCCACGCTGCTGCGGATCGGCGACGTCGAGGGCGCCCGCCGAGCAGCACAGCAGGGCGCGACGGTGGCCGAGGGTCGGCCTGAGAGCGAAGCGATCGAGGCCTTCGGAACGCTCGGCCAGACTCGCGCGCAGGCGGGCGACACGGAGGCCGCGAGCGACAACTTCCGACACGCGCTGGACCTCGCCATGAGAACCAGAGCGCACCAGAGCGCGTCGATCGCGTTGATGAACGAGGCGAGCCTCCGTCGTTCCTCCGGCGAGTTGTGTCCCGCCCTCGCCGCCGCCGTTCACGCCGTCGGGCTCGCCCACGACGAACCGCTCCTCCGCGCGTACGCACGCTTCGAGGAGGGCGCGACCTGGCTGGCCCTGGGCGACTTCGGTGCCGCCGGCGCGGCGCTCGCAGAAGCCCGTCAAGTTGCAGCGGGATGTCAGGATGCGGATCTCCAGTTGGGCTGCCTCATCGAGGAAGCCGTCCTCTGCCGACGGGCATCGCAGTTCGAAGAGGCGCTCGCCCGGGGCCTCACCGCGCTCGCATTCATCGAGCGGAGTTCCGTCGGACTGTCCGACGAGCTCACGACGGCCGGCCGCGCGCAGCGGGCTCGACTCGCGCAGGTGGTGATCGGCGCCGCTGGCGCGGTCGGGCCCGAAGCGGCATGGTCGATCGTCGAACGCTGTCGCGCCGTCGCGTTGCTGTCGAGCATCGGCGGCAAGCGTGCGGCCGACGCAACCGACCGGACGGAGGCGTTGCAGGCGCTCGCGGCGAGCGCGAAACAGGCAGCGGACGACCTCGCGCGCGACATCGCGCGACACAGCGAGGCGGGAGACCTCCGCGGGGACGCGTTGTCCGCACTGAAGCGCCGCGCGTCCGACGCCGTCGCGGCCGCCGACGCCGCGCGGGAGCGCGTGCAGCGCGAGAAGGGCCTGCACGTCGCGACGGTCCCGACGGCGTTCGCGAGTCCCGCCGACGTCGCCGGGATGCTCCGACCCGGTCAGGTGTTCGTCTCGATCTGCACGCTGGACGACCACGCGTTCGCGCTGGTCGTCGAGCACGGTCGCGGCGACGTCCGTTACGTCGAGCTCGGCGAGAGCCGGACGTTCGTTGCAGAATGCGACGATGTCCGTGAGGCGGCGCTCAACGAAGAGCCTCGAGCCGCGGCCGTCGCGCGGAAGGCGGGCGCCGACCTGCTCGCGCGCCTCGCGCTCCCGTCGTCCACGACGTCGATCGTCCTGTCGGTGGACGCGGAGCTCGCCGACGTCCCGTTCGGCGCCCTCGTCGCGGCCGGCCCGACCCCGATCGCCGTCGCGATGGCGCCTTCCTCGACGGTGTGGCAGGCGCTGCGGGCGTATCCGGTCGTGAAGGACCGCCCGGCCCTGGTCGCCGGGATCTCGGACTACGGGTTCGACTACGCCGACACCACCCGTCGCGTCTACCTCGGCGGCGGGCGCCTCGCCTCCCTGCCGACCGCGGTCACCGAGGCGAATGCGGCCGCCGGCGCGACCGGAGTCCTGCTCGCGAATGAACGGGCCACCGAGCCCGCGGTCCGGACCGCGATGCAGGACGAGGCCGGCTGGGACGCGATCCACGTCGTCTGCCATGGGGTGATCCACCCGAGGGTGCCCGCGCTCTCGGGCCTCGCCCTCCGCCCCGGCGGGGCCGACGACGGCTTCTTCGACGTGCGCGAGGTGCTCGACCTCCGCGTCCGGACCAACCTCGTCGTCCTGGCGGCGTGCCAGACCGGCCTCGGCAAGGTCTACACGGGCGAGGGGATCTGGGGCCTCGGCCGGGCCTTCATGCTCGCCGGCGCGCCCCGCGTGCTCGTCAGCCTGTGGAAGGTGGACGATGCCGCGACGACGGAACTGATGTCCGCGTTCCACGACGGGCGGCGCGCGGGCCTCGGCGCGGCCGACGCCCTTCGTCGGGCCCAGGAGCAGGTGCGCGAGACCCCCGGATGGGCGGACCCGAAGTACTGGGCCGCGTGGCAGCTCTGGGGTCTGCCCGACTGACCCCGTCCGGGGGACCCGGGTCGGGGAGTGGAGCGGCGTGCCCCGGGGGGCGCGGACGCGGGTAGGCTTGCCCGGCTCGTATGCCCCCCCCGCCCGCCCCCCTCGGTCGCATCGCCCTGCTCTCCCTCGGTTGCGCGAAGAACCTCGCGGACAGCGAGCGGCTCATCGGCGACCTCGTCGGCGCCGGGTTCTCGCTCGCCGACCGGATCGAGGACGCCGACGTCGCGCTCGTGAACACGTGCGGCTTCATCGACCCCGCGAAGCAGGAGTCGGTGGACACCATCCTCGCGGTCACCCAGCGCAAGGAGTTCGGACGGCTGCGCGGCGTGATCGTCTCGGGCTGCCTCGTCGAGCGCTACCTCGACGACCTCAAGCGCGACCTCCCCGAGGTCGACCGCTGGCTCCCCTTCAAGGACTACCCGAAGATCGTCGCGGCCGCCCGCGAGCTGGTCGGCCTGCCGCCCGTCCGCGAGACCGCGCCGCCGGCGCGCGTGCTGCTCACGCCCGCGGGCTACGCCTACTTGAAGATCAGCGAGGGCTGCGACCAGAAGTGCACCTTCTGCGCCATCCCGTCGTTCCGCGGCCGCCTCAAGAGCCGCACGATCGAGGACCTCGTCGCGGACGCGCGCACGCTCGCGGCCCGCGGCGTCGGCGAGGTCGACCTCGTCTCGCAGGACTCGACCGCCTACGGCCGCGACCTGTACGGCGCGCCGCGCCTCGCCGACCTGCTGCGCGCGCTCACCGAGGTCGAGGGCCCGCGCTGGTGGCGGCTCCTCTACCTCTACCCGTCGGTCCTCAAGGACGACGTGCTCGACGAGATCGCCCGCAACCCGCGCGTCGCGAAGTACCTCGACATGCCGGTGCAGCACCTCGCCGACCCGATGCTGAAGGCGATGCGCCGCGGCATCTCGGCGGACCGCCAGCGCGCGCTGCTCGAGCGCATCCGCGAGCGCGTGCCCGGCGCCGCCATCCGCACCACGCTGATCGCCGGCTTCCCCGGCGAGACCGACGCCGACCACCGCGTCTCGCTCGCCGGCGTCGAGGCCGGCCTCTTCGACCGCCTCGGCGTGTTCACGTACTGCCGCGAGGAGAGCACGCCCTCCCACGACATGCCCGGCCAGGTGCCCGCCGAGGTCGCCGCCGCGCGCCGCGACGAACTCATGGCCGCGCAGCAGCGCGTCCACACTGCGCGCAACGCCGCGCGCGTCGGCGCCACGTTCGACGTCCTCGTCGAGACCGTCGACCCGTGGGGCCGCTCCGCCATGGCCCGCACCGAGCACGACGCGCCCGAGGTGGACGGCAAGGTCCGCGTCGCGCCGGTGCCGAAGGGGACGCGCCCGGGCTCGTTCCTCGCCGTCCGCGTGACCGCCAGCGAGGGCTACGACCTCGTCGCGGAGCCCGCGACGCCCGTCGCGGCGGCGCCGGCCCGATGATCCTCCGGACGACCGTCGCCACGCCGTCCGACATCCAGTAGGGTTCGACCCATGGGGCTCGCCAACCAGATCACCGTCGCCCGCGGGGGCCTCGCGATCCTCCTCTGGTCCGTCCTCCACGTCATCGACCTCCGCGGGCAGCCGCAGGACGCGCTGTGGTGGGTCGCCTTCGCCCTGTTCGTCGTGACCGCCGCGACCGACAGCCTCGACGGCTACATCGCCCGCAAGCGCGGCGAGGTCTCCGTCTTCGGCCGCATCGCCGACCCGTTCGTCGACAAGCTGCTCGTCCTCGGCTCGATGGTCTTCCTGATCGGGCTGCCGGGCATGGCGTGGATCGTCCCCCCGTGGACGGTCGCCGTCGTGCTCGCGCGCGAGCTCCTCGTCACCGCGCTGCGCGGCGCCGTCGAGGGTTCGGGCCGCAACTTCCAGGCGGGCATCTGGGGCAAGGCCAAGATGCTCGCGCAGTGCATCGCCATCGGCGCCGCCCTGCTCCACGGCGCCGGCGTCGCGTTCGTCCGCTGCCCGCTGCACGCCTTCTCCTTCACCTCCGACGTCGTCGCCACCCCCCCGACGTGGTGCCTCGCGCGCCTCATCTCCGTCCTCGCGGCGCTCCTCACCCTCGCGAGCGGCGTCGAGTACACGGTCCGCGCCGTCCGTTCGCTGCGCGCGCCGCCCGCCGGCCGTGCGTAGGGCGCTCCTCTCCCTCTTCTACGTCGGCTTCCTCCCCGGCCCGTCGGGCACCTGGGCCTCCGCGGTCACCGCCGCCGGCCTCGCGCTCGCGACCGGCCCCGCCTACGGCCCCACCTCGATCGCGGTCCTCGCGGCGCTCGTCGCGGGCTGCGTCGTCACCCTCCTCTTCGCCGGCCGCGAAGGCGGCGACGACGGCCACGGCGACCCCGGCTGGATCGTCAGCGACGAGGTCGCCGGCCAGGCCCTCGCCACCGGGCTCGCCGGCGCCGTGACCCGCGGCGACCCCTGGATCGCCGCGGGCCTCGCGTTCCTGGGCTTCCGGGTGTTCGACATCCTGAAGCCCGGGCCCATCGGCGCGTCCCAGCGCCTCCCCGGCGGGGTCGGCGTCCTCGTCGACGACCTGCTCGCCGGGCTCGTCGCGGGCGGGCTCGTCGCGGGCGCGCGGGCCGCCGGCCTCCTCGGCTGACGCGGGCGCCCGAGCGGCGTCGGGACCCGGGTGACGTCGGGCCCTCGGGACCGCGAGGCCCGGTGGCCGCCGTGGGCGCGACCTTCCGCCCGGGGAGCCCGCCGACCTATACTCCCGCCCCTTGCCGTGTCAGGCGGGTCCCGTGCCGCGGGCCCGACGGAGGTCGTGATGGCGGATCGAGCCGAGCGTCCCGAGGGCGAACAGCCGCGCAAGCCGGTCCCGCCGGCGGTCCCTCCGGTGGTGCCCCCGACGGTGCCCCCGGCCGTCCGTCCCACCGTGCCGCCGGTGCAGAAGCCGGTGATGCCGCCGACGATGAAGCCGGCGGTTCCGCCGACGGTTCCGCCGACCGTGCCTCCGACGGTGCCCCCGACGGTCGCGCCGACCGTCCGGCCGACGGTCCCCCCGACGATGAAGCCCGTCGCGGCCCCGCCGCCGGTCGTCACGCCGGCCGCGCCCCCGACGATGAAGCCGGTCGGCGGGACGCCCCCGACGATGGCGCCCGTGTCCGCGCCGTCCGCCCCACCGTCGAAGGCGGGCGCGGCGTCCGCGGGCGGCGGGAAGGCGTCCGCGAGCGGCAAGGGCTCCGGCGGCGGCAAGGCCTCGTCGGGCGGCCGCGGCGAGCGCGGCGACCGTCCGGCGCCGCGCGGCGGCGGCGGCGCGGGCGGGGGCGGCATGGGCGTCGGCGCCAAGGTGGGCCTGCTCGCCGCCGTCGTCAGCGCGCTCGTCCTCGCGCTCGCGGTCCTGCCGAGCATGAAGAACGACGGCCCCGCCGACCCGTACGAGACGTACCACGCGGCCGGCGCCAGCACGGCCATGGGCCTCGCGTCGGGCCTCGGCGGCGTCGCCGCGCCGTCCGCGCCCTCGCCGTCGGGCCGGTCGCCCGGCCTCGCGGCCGTCGAGACGCTCGCCGCGGGCCTCGAGAACGACCTCAAGGAGGCCGGGCTCGGGGGCGACCTCCGTTCGTCGGTCCTCGGCGCCCTCGCCCTGCTGAAGGACGTCGGCGGCGGCCGCTCGATCCAGAAGGCGGTCGACACGCAGCTCGACGGCGTGAGCGAGGCGATGAAGAAGGCGGCGAACGACGCCGACCGCATGAAGGCGCTCCGCGAGCAGAAGGAGCGCTACACGAAGATCGCGCAGCTGTTCGAGAACGCGTCCCCCGCCGCCGCGCCCGCGGCCGGCCCCGCGGGCGCCGGGATCTCGCTGCCCGGCAACGTCCCCGGCTACAACCCGATCGCCGTCTGGTGGCGCGACGCGTCCGGGAAGGTCATCGCGCAGAGCGACAAGAACTCCGCGCTGCCCGCGCCGCCGACCGACGCGCGCGGCGGCGCGTGGTACGCCGCGCCGGTGATGAACGTCGCCGCGACCGTGTACGTCGGCGACGTCGTCAACGGGTCGCGCCAGCGCACGGGCCAGGTGTTCGTGGCGTTCCAGGACCCGCCGGCCCCGGCGAGCGGCGGCGGCAACAAGCTCGGGCTGCTGATGCTGATCCTGGGCCCCCTGCTCGTCGGCGGCCTCGCCTACGTCGTCGCGAGCGGCCACGGCAAGCCGCTGAAGGACCTCGCGCGCGAGCTCGACCGCCTGGGCTCGTCCGGCGACCCGACCCGGCGCATCGCGGCGCACGGCCCCGAGGCGAACGCGATCGCGCGCAGCGTCGAGCGCATGGTGAGCAACATCAAGTTCCGCGAGCAGCACGAGATGGGCGACCTCGCGGAGGTCACCGCGAAGGTGCAGGGCACGGCCGCCGAGATCCACCACGGCCTCATGCCGAAGAACCCGCCCCGCATCGCGGGCTGGGAGGTCGAGACCCTCTTCAAGCCCGGCTTCGAGATCGGCGGCGACCACTTCGACTACTTCCGGATCGACGACACGCACCTCGGCGTGATCATCATGGACACGTCGGTCCGCGGCATCCCGGCCGCGATCGTCATGTCGATGGCGCGCGCGTACGTGCGCTCGAGCGCGCCCGGCCTGCTGTCGCCCGGCGAGCTGCTCATGCGCGTCAACCGCCTCCTGGCGGCCGACCTGTCGCAGGGCCAGTACGTGACGGCGCTCTACGCCGTCATCGACACCGGCAACGGCACGGCGAAGGTCGCGAGCGCGGGGCACCTGCCCCTCGTCATCTACCGCCACGGCATCGGCAAGACGGCCATCGTCAACCCCGAGGGCATCGCGCTCGGCCTCGACGTGGGCCCGGTGTTCGACCGCTCGGTCAGCGAGGTCGAGGTGGACATCGGCGTCGGCGACCGGCTGGTGCTCCACACCGACGGCGCGCTCAAGGTCCAGAACGAGACCGGCGACGAGTACGGCGAGGCGCGCCTGTACGACGTGATCAAGCAGAAGGCCCCGATGAACTCGCAGGCCTTCGTCAACTTCGTCGGCTCGGCCATCGACCTGTTCCACACGGCCACGCCGCAGAACGACGACATCACGATCTCGACGGTCAAGCGGCTCAAGTGAGCGGACCGGGCGCCGACGCCGCGGGCCGGGGCGACCCGGCCACGATCGCCGGCTTCCAGCGGGCGATCGAGGCGGCCTACCTCGCGCGCGACCGCCGCCGCTGGCTCGCCGGCACCTTCGTGTGGTTCACGGAGGAGGTCGGCGAGCTCGCGCGCGCGATCAAGAAGGGCGAGCGAGAGAACCTCCGCGAGGAATTCGGCGACGTCCTCGCGTGGCTCTGCTCGCTGGCCTCCCTCGCGGGCGTCGACCTCGCGGACGCGGCCTCCGTCTACGCGCGCGGCTGCCCCGCCTGCCACGCGTCGCCCTGCGGCTGCCCCTTCCCCACCACCCCCGTGGGCCCGTTCCCGCCGCACGCCTGACCGGAGGCGGCGGCGCGGGCGCTCGCGCGCGGGACCGTCGCGGACCGGACGGACGCGCTACCGCGCGGAGAAGACGCGCACCTCGGCGGGCTCGTCGCCGAGGCGCGGGACCGCGACGAAGAGCGTCCGCGTCCCCGGCACGAACAGCGACGTGCGCGCGCCCTTGCGCGTCGCGACCCGGTGCGTGCGGGTCCAGGCCTCGCCCGTCGGCGCGAAGACGTCGACGAACCCCTCGCCGCACGAGGCGTACAGGCGCGAGGCCGTCTCGTCCCACCAGAGGTCGTCCACGTCGCCCGAGAGGTCCGACGTCGCGGTCGTCGCGCCGGTCTCCGTGTCGAGGACGAGCAGCCGCGCGGGCCGGCGGCAGCCGACGAACAACCGGTGCCCCGACGCGTCGAGCGCCATCGGGTAGTTGGCGGCGACGCCCGCGAGCGTCCACGTCGCGACGAGCCGGTCGAGGACGCCCGTGCCCTCGAGCACCGCGACCTGCGCGACCGTCCCGGGCACGTTGACGTACGCGCGCACGACGTGCTTGCGGACCTCGACCTGGAACGACTCCGGATGCCCGCCGAGCCGGACCGACGGCTTCGACGCGAGCACCTCGCGCGCGCGGAGCCCGGCCCCGGCCTGCGGCAGGACCTCCGCCGCCGACGTCACCTCGGCGATCCACCCGGCCCCGGCGCCCACGAACACGCGCTCCCCGAGCAGGCGCACGTTGTCGGCGTCGTCGCCGACCTCGACCTCGTCGAGGCGGGCCGCCGTCGTCGCGTCCACGAGGCGCAGCCGCCCGTCGCCGCCCGTCGTGACGAGCAGCCGGCCGTCCGGTCGCCACGCGACGCCCTGCGGCTCGGCGAGGCCCTCGATCACGTGGACGACCTTCCGCTCCGCCGGGTCCACGATCACGACGGCGCCGTGGGCCAGCGCTGCGACGGCGAGTCGCTGGCCCTCGGCGTCGAGGGCGAGGTGGTCGATGCGCCCCGCGACGTCGCCGAGGGGGATCGTGGCGGTCGGGACGAGCGGCTCGGGCGCCGGCGCGTCGGCCGCACGGGCCGGCCCGCGCGCGGCCCCCACCCAGGCGCCGACCACGAGGCCCGCGACGAGCACGCCCCCCCACGACCGACGGACGGCGTACGCCATGACGGACCTCCGGCCCCGGGACGGGCCCCCGAGCGTACGGGCCCGCCACGGCCCCGGGGGGGGGCCCTGCGGGCGCCCGGGCCTCGCCGTCCCCTCGCTCGAGCCTCCCTCGGGATCCGGCGCCGTGGCAGGGCCCGCGGGGCCGCGCCGGCGGGGACCCGGAGGCCAGCGGCCCATCCCCGGGGCGGGCCGCCAATACCAAGCGACACTAGGCGTACTCCGGAGGTCCCGACGGGACGGCAGGGCAGGGAGGTCCGACCGAAGTCTTGCTAGATTCCGTCCGATCGCACCCTAGGGAGGGAGTGCGTCCGAACGGACCGTCCGGTCCGGCGGACCCTCTCTGTCAGCGGGTGGCGTCGTGGCGGTGGCGGTCCCCCCGGGGCCGTCGTGGGTTGGGTAGGGGTCTGCCCTTCGCGGGGCGGGCCGCTGGGAGTCCTCGCATGAACTGGCGAAGCCTCGGTTGGATCCTCCTCTCGCTCGCGGCGACGTCGTGTCGCGGCGCGCGTCTGTCGCCGGCCGAGCCGCGCACCGAGGACCCGACGCCCCGCGCGCCGGTCATCGCGCAGCGTCCGATGGCGCCCACCGCGCCCGGCCCGGTCGCGCCGGCGCCGAGCGGCCGCAAGCCCGCGATGGTCGTGTGGGACGAGCGCGTCTCGCCGGTCGTCGACTGCAACCCCGTGCGCACGCAGCACACGGTCGTCGTGACCGTGCTCGACACGTGCGGCTGCCCGATGCCCGGCCAGCGCGTCGAGTGGATGCTCGCGCGCCAGCCGAAGGCCGTGGGCGACATCGTCGCGGTGGACGACCAGTACACCGACGCGTCGATCGCGCCGATGCAGTCGGCCCACCCGGGCAACGGCGGCAACAAGATCGACAACTCGTACGCGGTCTCGGTGACCAACTGGGCCGACGAGACGATCGACGCCGCGAACAACTACCCGTTCATGGACCAGAACGGCGCCCGCATGCCCGACATCCGCGTCGGCAAGGGCCAGTCGTGGATCACGGTCACGTCGCTCTACGAGGGCGTCACCGACATCATCGCGTACGTCCCGGGCATCAAGGACGGCAGCAAGCACAAGATCTTCGCCAAGAAGGTCTGGGCCGACTACGCCGTCCGGTTCCCGGAGGACGCGGTCAACCTGCTCCCGAACGCCTCGCACGCCTTCACCGTCACGGTGAGCCGCGCGTCCGACGGCGCCGGCATCGCGGGCACGGCGGTCGAGGCCGAGGTGCTCGACGGCCCCGAGGCCGCGTTCGACGGCGGCTCGCGCCTCCTGTCGCTCTCGACGGGCGCGGACGGCAACGCGACCTTCACCCTGCGCAACACGACGGGCGTCAACGGCACGAACCGCGTGCGCTTCACGGCGAAGGGCCGCTTCCAGGACGCCGAGTGCCCGCGCACGTCGATCGTCCGCAAGACGTGGCAGAAGGTCGCGCTCGAGTGCCGCTGCGCCCTCTCGGCGTCGTCGGTCCCGCAGGGCGACCCGGTCGACGCGGTCTTCACGGTGACGAACACGGGCGACGCGTCCGCCGGCGCCGTGACGATCCAGACCGCCCCGCCCCCGGGCCTGCAGGTCGCCGACGGCACGGTGTTCCCGCTCTCGCTCGGCGAGGTGGGCCCGGGCCAGACGGCCCAGAAGAGCGTCCGGTTCACGGCGGTCGCCGAGGGCCCGCAGACGCTGCAGTGGTCGTCCTCGTCGGCCCAGGGCTCCGGCACGTCGCAGTGCGCCTGCGAGCTGACGGTCGTGCGCGGCAAGCTCGAGGTGGCCTGCCGCTGCGAGCCGGGCTCCGTCGACGTCGGCCAGCCGATGCAGATCGTCGGCACGGTCACGAACTCGGGCCAGGGCGTCATCCGCAACGTCTCGGTCAAGCTCGACTGGCCGGAGGGCATGACGCCGGGCACGCAGAACGTCGTCGCGCTGCCCGACCTCCCGCCGGGCCGCACCGAGGAGTTCGTCTTCCAGGGCACGCCGACGCGCCCGGGCAAGCTGCCCGCGACGCTCCGTGCGTCCGGTGAGGGCTTCGCCGAGGTCACGAGCGGCTGCGAGTGCGCCGCCACGCAGTGCAACCTCGACATGGAGATCATCGCGCCCGGCCGCATCGGCTTCGCCGAGCCGGGCAACTTCACGGTCAAGGTCACGAACAAGGGCGACGGCACGGCCCAGGGCTGCGTCGTCCGCGTGACCCACGGCCCGTGCCTCGACGGCGGCGTCAAGGACTTCAACCTCGGCACCATCGAGCCGGGCCAGACCGCGACCCACGACTGGGTGGCGAAGGGCCTCGTCAACTCGAAGTGCACGGTCGTCGCCGACGTCACGTGCCAGGGCTGCCAGGTCCGCAAGGAGGTCGAGGTCGAGGTGACGGGCCTCCCCGCCATCCAGAGCGAGATGATCGACCAGGACATCAACCACGTCGAGAAGGGCATCTTCGTGGTCGGCGAGGAGTACCTCTACGTGCTGACGGTCCAGAACGACGTCGGCACCGAGGCGACCCCGCCGCTCAAGGTGGTGTTCAACCTGCCGCCCGAGCTGCAGTTCCTCGGCGCGACCTCCAGCCGCAACGTCACCGTGACGGGCGGCGGCCAGGCCGCGACCTCCGAGGAGTTCCGCCTCGACGTGAACGAGAAGGTCGTGTTCGAGTTCCGCGTGAAGGCCACGGCGGTCCCGCCGGGCAACTGGCTGAAGGTCGTCGCCTCCATCCAGCGCGCCTCCGACGCGGCCGAGCTCGCCAACGAGAGCGAGAGCACGACGATCAAGTGACGCCACGACGGCCGGGCCCGCGCGGGCCCGGCCCCCCGCTTCCCTGCCGCCCGCGGGGGCCTCGAAGGCCCAGCGGGCGGCGTTCCATCCTCGACGAGAGCCCCGATGAAGAACGACCTCGAGATCGCCCGCTCGATCCCGCTCCAGCCGATCACGGAGATCGCCGCGAAGGCCGGGTTCCTGCCCGCGGAGGTGGAGCCCTACGGCCACCACAAGGCCAAGATCGCCCTCTCGGCGATCGACCGCGTGAAGGACCGCCCCCAGGGCCGCTACGTCGTCGTCACGGCGGTCACGCCCACGCCGCTCGGCGAGGGCAAGACGGTCCACACGATCGGCACGTCCCTCGGCCTCGCGAAGCTCGGCAAGAACGTCTTCACCTGCCTCCGCCAGCCGTCCATGGGCCCGCTCTTCGGCATCAAGGGCGGCGCCGCCGGCGGCGGCTACAGCCAGGTCATCCCGATGGAGGAGTTCAACCTCCACCTGACGGGCGACATCCACGCGGTGTCGGCGGCCCACAACCTCGTCGCCGCGCACATCGACGCCTCGATCCTGCTGAAGAACCGCTTCGGCTTCGACCCCGACCGCGTCTCGTGGCGCCGCGTCGTCGACATCAACGACCGCGTGATGCGCGACATCCTCGTCGGCCTCGGCGGCGACGAGAACGGCGTCCCCCGCCGCACCGGCTTCGACATCGCCGTCGCCAGCGAGCTCATGGCGATCCTCGCCCTGGCCGACGGCGTCGTGGACATGCGCAAGCGCATCGGCCGCGTCATCCTCGGCTACCGCAAGGACGGCACCGCGATCACCGCCGACGACACGCGCTGCGCCGGCGCCGCCGCCGTCATCCTGCGCGAGGCCATCAAGCCCACCCTCATGCAGACGACGGAGGGCACGCCCTGCTTCGTCCACGCGGGCCCGTTCGCCAACATCGCGCACGGCAACTCGTCGATCGTCGCGGACCGCATCGCGCTCCGGCTGGCCGACTACGTGGTGACCGAGGCCGGCTTCGGCGCCGACATCGGCTGCGAGAAGTTCTTCAACATCAAGTGCCGGGCCTCGGGCCTGACGCCGAGCGCCGCGGTCGTCGTCACGACGATCCGCGCGCTCAAGATGCACAGCGGCCGCTTCAAGATCGTCCCCGGCAAGCCGCTCGACCCCGCGCTCGACCGCGAGGACCTCGGCGCCATCGAGGCCGGCATCGGCAACCTCGAGAAGCAGCTCGAGAACGTCCGGGCCCACGGCATCCCGGCCGTCGTCGCCATCAACCGCTTCCCGGCCGACACCGACCGCGAGCACGACCTCGTCCGCAAGCGCGCGCTCGGCGCGGGCGCGTTCGGCGCCGAGGTGAGCGAGGTGTTCGGCAAGGGCGGCGAGGGCGGCCGGGCGCTCGCGCAGGCCGTCGACGCCGCGTGCGAGAAGGGCGGCGGCAAGTTCCGCTTCCTCTACCCGCTCGAGGCGCCCGTGAAGGAGAAGGTCGAGACCATCGCCCGCCGCATGTACGGCGCCGACGGCATCGACTGGAGCGACCAGGCGAACGCCGACGTCGCGCGCTACGAGAAGCTCGGCTACGGCAACCTCCCGATCTGCATGGCGAAGACCCACCTCTCGCTCTCGGGCGACCCCGAGAAGAAGGGCCGTCCGACGGGCTTCCGCCTGCCGGTCCGCGAGGTGCGCCTGTCGGCCGGCGCCGGCTTCCTCTACCCGCTCTGCGGCGAGATGAAGACCATGCCGGGCCTCGGCAGCAAGCCGGGCCTCGAGAACGTCGACCTCGACGCCAACGGCAACATCGTCGGCCTGTTCTAGGATGCGCCGACGCGGCACGACCGGCCCCGCGGGGGCGCGCCCCGGCGCGCGTCCCCCGCGCGCCGCGCCCGGGCGGCCCGCATGAGGGTCGTCCGCGCGGTCGTCTTCGCGGTCCTGGCGCCGGTGCTGACGGCGCTCGGCTTCACGTTCGCGAGCCTCGCCCTCGTGTTCGACCCGGGCCGCGGCCGCGCGTCGCACGCCGTCGCGCGCCTCTGGGGGCGCTCCATGCTCTGGGCCGCGGGCGCCCGGCTCGTCGTCACGCACGGCGAGCGCTTCGCGCCGGACGTGCCCCGCGTCCTCGTCGGCAACCACGCCTCCTACCTCGACATCACGGCGCTCCTCGCGGCGTTCCCCGGGCAGCTGCGCTTCGTCGCGCGCCGCACCCTGATCTGGCTGCCGTTCATCGGCTGGTACATCCGCCTCGCGGGCCACTTCTCCATCGACCGCGACGACCCGCGCCAGGCCCTCGCGCTCGCGCAGACCATGGCCGACCGCATGAAGCGCCACCACAAGTCGCCGATGGTGTTCCCCGAGGGCACGCGCAGCCGCGACGGGCGCCTCGCGCCGCTCAAGGCGGGCACCTTCCACCTCCCCGTGATGCTCGGCGCCGACGTGCAACCGCTCGCGATCCTCGGCTCCGGCGCGATCCTGCCGAAGGGCGCCTGGGTGCCCCGCCGCGGGGGCGTCATCGAGGTGCGCGTCGGCGAGGCGATCCCGACCGCGGGGCTCGAGGGCTCCGCGGGCCGCAAGGTCCTCGCCGAGCGCACCCGCGCCGCGCTCCTCGCCCTCGGCGTGCCCGACGCGGCGCCCGAGGCGGCGACGCCGGCGTAGGCGAGCGGGCCTCGCGTCCCGGCCCCGCGACGGCGACCTAGCGAGCCTTCACCTCGACCGCACGAGCCTCCGCCGGTCGATCCGCTCGCGCTCGATCACGCCCGCGACGTCGCCGAGGAACCGGCGGCCGTCCTCGACGTAGCCCGCCGTCGGCCGCACGCCGGGCGCGCGCGCCCCGAACCACGCGTTGAAGCGCGCCATGAAGAGCTCGCGCGTCAGCTTCGCCGCCATCGACGCGAGGCCCGTCGCGAGCGAGACCTGGTCGCCCTTCGTCACGAACCGCAGCCGCACGCGCCGCCCGCCCGCGCGGAACACGTACCTCGACTCGCCCGCGGGCGCGGGCTCGCGCGCGATCTCGTGGAACGGGAACACCGACGCGAGGTCGGCCGCGTAGTCGAGCCGCCCGCCCTCGCGGTCGAGCACCGCCTCGACGTCGTCCGCGGGCCACGCCTCGAGCGCCCACGCGAGTTGGGCCGCCGTCGCGAGGAACAGGACGCGCCCCTTGTTGCCGATCGCGTCGAACGCCTCGTTGAGCTCGGCCGGCGTCACCGGGGCCACCCGCAGGCCCACGGGCTCGACGCCCCGCAGCAGCCACGCCTCGCGCCACCCCGCCGGCGGCTCCCACGGCGCGAGCCGCGCCGCCTCCGGGCCCGCGCACCACGGGTCGCCCGCGAAGGCCTCGGGGGGCCGGTCGCCGAACCGCGCGAGCAGGTCGGCGAGGTCCTCGGGGGCCGCGAGCCCCCCCGCGACCGCGACGGCCCGCACGCCCCGCGCGAGGCCCTCGACGCCGTCCCGCCCGTGCACCCGCTTGCTGTCGTCGATCGCGACGGCGGGGTCGCCCTTCGCGCGCCGCCCGACCGCCTGCGTCACGAGGCCCGCGAGCCGCGCGCGCAGGTCCGCGCCGCGCCCGTCCGCGCCGTCGCCCGCGACGCGGAACGCCGCCATCCCGACGACGAGCGGGCCGAGGAGGGGCCCGTAGCCCGCTTCGTCGAAGCCGAGGTGGATCACGGCGGGATGCTACCGACCCGCGGCCCCAGCGCCGCCCGGCCGGGCGGACCGTGGCGCCGCGGGCCCCGCCGTCGCAGACTGTCGTCCATGACGACGCCCTGCCCCGCCTGCGAGCTCGTGGCCGGCCGACGGTCGCCGCCCGGCGGCGTGCTCGCGCGCGCCGACGGCCTCGTCGTGCACGCGGTGGACGCGCCGACGCCGGTGCCGGGATGGGTCGTCCTCACGCCGGAGACGCACGTCCGCGCCGTCCACGACCTCGACCCGGCGGCGCACGCGCGCCTGTTCGCCTGGGCGCACCGCGTCGCGCGCGCGCAGCGCGACGCCCTCGGCGCGGCCCACGGCTACGTCGCCGTGTTCGGCGAGGTGCTGCTCCACGCGCACGTGCACGTCATCCCGCGCTACGCCGACACGCCCGAGCGGCTCCGCGGCCCCCGCGTCTTCCAGGCGGGCCCCGACGACGCGCGCCCCCTCGCCGAGGTCGAGGCCGCCGCGCGGACGCTCCGGGCCGCCCTCGCGCGCCCCTGACGCGAGGCCCGCCCACCGGGACGCGAGGCCCGTTCGGTCGCACGCGAGGCCCGTCCGCCCGCACGCGAGGCCCGCCCGGGCACGAAAAGGCCCGGCCGCCCACGGGGGACGGCCGGGCCCCGGATCGCGCGATCGCGACTACTTCGTGGCGGCCGCGCCGGCCATCGCCGGCATCTCGCCGCCCGCCGTGACCGTGCCCGTCTTCTGCACGTCGACGTCGAGGTCGAGGATCACGCCGCCCTGGCCCGAGGCCTTGCCCTTGAGCTGGGCACGCATCTCGCCGCCCTCCGTGTGGACGCCCGCCTCGAGGGCCTTCTTGACGTTCATGCGGATGACGAACATGCCGCCCTCGGTCCACTCGAGCTTGCCGCCCGGGGTCTCGAGGGGCGCCGTCTGCAGGTCGAACTCGACCTTGAAGGTCGCGACCTTGTCCTCGACGCCCGTCAGGGTGATCGAGGCCGTGCACTTGTCGTCCACGAACTTCAGCTTGCCGTCGGAGCCGAACATCTCGCGAACCTTCGCCATGTCCGGGTTCCACGTCTCGCCGACCGCGACCGGCTTGCCCGGGTTGAAGACCGCGTTGCCCTTGGCCTCGTGGTCGCCCGAGCCCTTGCCGAGCTCGTTGTCGAGCCACTGCGCGGCCTCGACCGAGATCTTGTGCTCGGGCGTCACGACCTTCGCGCTGCGCGCCGCGCCGGCGCCGGTCACCTCGACGTGGGCGCCCGTGAGGCTCTCGTCGACGTCCTTGCCCGCCTCGCGCTTCCAGTGCTTGAAGAAGACGAGGGCCTTCGTGTACTCGCCCTCGCCGTTGACCTCCTGCACCGACAGGACGGCCTCGAAGGACGTCTCGACGAGGTTCGAGCCCTCCTGGAGGACCTGCTCGCCCATCGTGACCTTCTGGCTCTGGGACTCCTTCTCGGTCTCGATGCGGGTGACGACGTCGCCCACCTTCCACGTCGTGTGGGTCGGGATCGTGTAGGTCGGGGCGTCCTCGGCGAGGACGGCGCGCGCACCGATCGTGGCGAACGCGGCGAGCGAGAGGGCAAGGAGACGGCGCATCGATGACTCCGGAGGGGACCCAAGGCCATCCGGGCCGTGGGCAAGGGGGAAAGGGTACGTCCGCCTCCCCCCCCCGCGAGATCCGGGGGCAATGCCCCCCCGGTGCCCTTCCCCGGGGGCGCCCGTCGGGGGGAGCGGTAGACTCGCGCCCCCCCGACCTCCCGGAGACCCCCATGGCCCTGCCCGAGATCAACGACACGACGTTCGATGCCGAGGTCGCGAAGAGCGCCATCCCCGTGGTGATGGACTTCGGCGCGACCTGGTGCGGCCCCTGCAAGGCGCTCAAGCCCATCCTCGAGGGCATCGCCCCGGGCTACGCCGGCAAGGCCAAGATCGTCTACGTGGACGCCGACAAGTCGCGGCAGACCGCGGTGAAGTTCAACGTCACGAGCCTCCCGACGGTCGTGTTCGTGAAGGGCGGCGTCGAGAAGGGCCGGCTCGTCGGCCTGCGCGGCAAGCCCGACTACATCAAGCAGATCGACGGCCTGCTGGCCTAGGCCCGCGCGCGGCCTCCGGGCCCCCGCCCCCCGCGCCCCCCACCCTTCCCCGCACCCGACCGCGCCCCCGCGCCCCACGCTCTCGAGGCCCCCATGCCCGGCATCAACGACTTCATCGACATGGCCACGAAGCAGCTCGGCGTCTCCAGCGGCGCCGCGCAGTCGGGGGCCGGCGGCCTCCTCTCGATGCTCAAGGACAAGGTGGGCGGCGACCTCTTCGGCAAGGTCGCCGCGGCGATCCCCGGCGCGGCCGACCTCGTCGGCAAGGCGCCCGGCGCGGGGGGCGGCGGCGTCCTCGGCGGGCTCATGGAGAAGGCCGGGGGCCTCCTCGGCGGCTCGGCCGGCGGCGCGATGGGCGTCGCGGCCATGCTCGGCAAGGCGGGCATCCCGCTCGACAAGGCCCGCGGGTTCGGCGAGATGTTCCTCAACTTCGTGAAGTCGAAGCTGTCGCCGGACCTCCTGAAGTCGCTGCTCGCGAAGGCGGGCGACCTCGGCAAGCTCGTCGGCTGACGCGGCCCCGCGCCGCGCCGCCCCCATGCCCACGTTCGACCGCCGGCGGTGGACCCCGGTCCTCGCCGTCGTCGTGCTGGTGCTGGTGTGGTGGCTGCAGCAGCGCGGGGTGCTCGCCCCCGCGCCGTCGACGCCGGGCGCCGGCGCCCCCGCCGCTCCCGGGACGCAGCCGACCGGCGCGCCGACGCGAGGCCCGGCGGCCGGCGCGCCGCCGCGCGCGGACGCGGGCGCGCGCTACGACCCCCGCAGCGCCCGCCCGGCGGACGCGATCCCCGGCGGCGGCCTCGCCGCCCACGAGGGCCGCAACGGCGGGCACACGCTCGACCGCCACGTCGGCCGCACGCTCGACGACCTCGAGGCCCGCGCCCGCGAGGAGGCCAAACGCGAGGTCTCGACGTTCCCCGACGAGGCCACCGCCGACCGCGCGGTCGCCGAGGTCCTCTACCGCAAGCGGACCGCCGTCGCGGCCTGGCTCGCGGACGCGCCGGACGGGCTCCGCGACGTCCAGGCGACCCTCGACGCCGCCGTGGGCACGGTGTGGCGGGCCGACCGCCGAAAGGCGCAGCCGGGCCGCACGGTGGTCGTCGTCCTCGCGCCGAGCCGCGCGTTCCGCGAGGGGTTCCGCATCCACACCGCCTACGTGACCCTGCCGTGAACCCCACCCCTCGCTCCGCCTACCCGCAGCTCGCCCGCCTCTTCAAGGCGTACGTGAACCAGGACTTCGACACGTTCGGCCCCGACCCGCTCGACGCGGTCCGCGCGTACGCCGGCGACGTGCGCCCGGCGACGCGCGCGGCGGCCGTCGCGGAGCTCGACCGCCTCCTCGCGACGACGAAGGGCGAGGCCGCCCTCGACGCGGCGCTCGACGCGCTGAAGTGCGGCTACCTGCCGTCGGCCGCCGGCTCGACGGCCCGCGCGTTCCTGCGCGCGGTGAAGGCGACCCTCACCGCGCCGTGAGCCGCGGCCCCGCGCGCCCGCGCGCGGGGCCGGCGCGGTCCGTCACGCGACCGACTCGAGGGTCCCGTCGGGGTTCACGCGGTGCGGGACCCATGCGAGGCAGACCGTCCCGGCGGAGAGGTCGCCCTTGCGCGGCGCGACCTTCACCGAGAGCACCTCGAGGGACGAGGCGTCGCTGCCGCCCTGGATCTTGCCGATCGCGTCGGCGATCTCGGCCTGCAGGTCGTCGAGGCGGGCCTTGAGGACGTCCACGTTCTCCTCGGCCCGCGCCACGTCCTCCTTCTCCTTGGCCGAACGCCCGAGGCCGCGGGCCGCGGTCGTCGCGCGGCCGACGGTGCCGGCGCTCGCGAGCTTCCCCTTGCCGAGGATCGCGCCGAGGATCGCCGCGCCCCACGACAACGTGGTCGAGACCTTGGCCTGCGTCGCCTGCGACTGCTCGCGGGCCACGCGCTCCTCGGCCGCGCGGATCTTGTCGGTCAGCGTGGTCACCTTCGCCTCGTACTTCTTCCGCAGCACCTCGACCTCGACGTCGCGCTGCTCGCGCAGCGTCTGCGCGACGCGGGCCCGGAAGTCGCCCTCGGCCTCGCCGGGCCGGCTCACGAGCCGCAGCGCCGGGCAGCGGAACGCCGTGAGCGACCGGGTGCGGTAGATCCACTCCTCGAGCGCCTTCTGCCAGCCCTGGTACGTCTTCCAGCGCGTCGCCGCGCCCGGGAGCGCGCCGAACCCCGCCCCCGCCTCGGGCTGGCGCACGACGTCGGGCGCGCTCGGGGCCACGTCCGCGGCGTCCCACGGGTCGGTGGCGAGGTCGCCGGGCACCGCGGCGCGCACCGCGAGGGTCTCCCACTGGTCGATGCCCGACTTCGGGTCCACGTAGTGCACCCGCGCCGTCGCGAGCACGTTCGGGACGTACTGCAGGCGGTAGCCCCCCGCCGCGGCGCGGGCCGGGAGGAACACCTCCGTCAGGTCCGGCGGCAGCACGGGCCGCGCGCCGGCCGCGGCCGCCGGCGCCTCGCGCGGCGCGATCGTCGGCACGGGCGGCGGCTCGCCCGGCGCGACGGCGCGCGCCCCGGCGCCGGAGGGCACCGCGGCCGCGGCGGGCGCGGCCGCCGACCTCGGCCGGTCCGTCGTCAGGGCCTGGATCTGCGGCTTCGTGAGCGGGCCGCGCAGGTACGACAGCGTCCAGCGCGTCTGGAACAGCGTGGGCGCGTCGTCGTGGGCGTTGACCATCAGGAACACGCGCTGCTTGAGCCCCGACAGCGTCGCCTCGAGCCGCGCCCGGTCGAACGTCGCCGCCGCGGCCGACGCCCCCTCGAGGCCGTCCACGATGCGGGCCTTGTCGCGCTCCGTCTGCAGGCGCCCGAGGAACCACGTCCCGGCGTTGCCGAGGCCCTTGTAGTCGAGGTCGACCGGGTTCTGCGTCGCGAGCACGACGCCGAGCCCGTAGGCGCGCGCCTGCTTGAGCAGCGTCAGCATCGGCGTCTTGCTCGGCGGGTTCGCCGACGGCGGGAAGTAGCCGAACACCTCGTCCATGTAGAGGATCGCGCGCAGGCTCGAGGTGCCGGACTGCCCCCGCATCCACGCGACCACCTCGTTCAGGAGCGCGGTCACGAAGAACATGCGCTCGGCGTCGTTCAGGTGCGCGATGGAGACGACGCTCACGCGCGGCTTGCCGTCGGCGGTCCAGAGCAGCCGCGCGACGTCGAGCGGCTCGCCCTGCGACCACGCCGCGAAGCCCGGCGAGGCCACGAGGCCGTTGAGCGTCATGGCGAGGCCGAAGCGGTCCTTCGCGGGGAAGAACGACTCGAGGTCGAGCACGCCGAGCCGGTCGAACGGCGGCTGCTGGATCTCGCGGATCAGCCCGCCGACGTCGAGCCCGCGGCCCTCCCGCCAGGCGTGCTCGAGCAGGTTGCTCACGAGGATGTGCTCGCGGCTCTTGACGGGGTCGGCGTCGACGCCGAGCAGCGTCAGGAGGCCCGAGGTCGTCGAGGTGACGCGCTCGCGCAGCGCCTCGGGGTCGTCGGCGACGCTCGCGGGCGGCGCGTCGAACGACTTGAGGACCGTCAGCGGCACGCCCGCGGTGCTGCCCGGCGTGTAGATCGTCGCCTGCGCCGCCGCCTTGTACCGCGCCACGCGCGCCGGGTCCTGGCCCCAGTCGCCGAGCCCCTTCTTCCACTTCGCCGCCGTCTCGGCCGCGTACGCGTCGGCGGTCATGCCCTTGCGCACCGCCTCGCCCTCGTCCACCCACGGCCGGAAGTCGGCGGGCGCGAGGTCGGGGAACGCGAGCAGCAGGTTGCCGAGGTCGCCCTTCGGGTCGATCGCGATGCACGGCACGCCGTCGAGCGCGGCCTCCTCGAGCATGCCGATGGCGAGGCCCGTCTTGCCGCTGCCCGTCATGCCGACGATGACCGCGTGCGTCGTGAGGTCCTTCGCGTCGTAGAGGACCGGCTCGTCGACCGTCGCCCCGGCCGCGAGGTCGTACGGCTTCCCGAGGTAGAACTGGCCCAGCAGCTCGAAATCCTTCATGGCGTCCTCACGGTCGGGGACCCGGATCCTACGTCGCCTCCGGGCGCCCGGCGAGGCCGGGCGGTGCGGGACCGCCCACGCGCCGACGCCGTCCGACCGCGACGCCGCGTCCTAGGGTTCGACGGCGAACAGGAGGTGCGGCCCGGCCGCGGGCGTCCCCGGCACGAGCCGCGCCCAGGGCGGAAGGTCGGCCGGCTCGAACGCGCCGTCGGGCCGCCGCCGGGCCCAGGGCCCGAACGTCGCCGCGCGCCGCGTCGTCAGGTTCTCGGACAGCAGGACGACGTCCGCGTGCGCGCGCACGAAGCGCTCGGCGTCCGCCGGCGCGAGGCCCGGCGGGAGGTGGACGTAGTCGCGCGTCGCGCTCACGAGCCACGGCGACGGGACGGTGGCCGCGGGCCCCGCGAGGATCCGCGTGCCCTCGGGCAGCGCGCGCAGCCGCGCCGCGGTGTCGAGCGTGGCCCGGTCGAAGGGGACGCGAGGCCCGACCGCCGGCGGGTGCGCGGCCTCGCGCACCTCGACCGCGACGAGCGCGAGCGCCGCCGCCGCGACCGCGGCGACGTGGCCCGCGGCGCGTCGGCCCGCGGCCGCGACGCGGTCCGCGCGCGCCGCGAGGGCCGGCGCGCGCGCCGCGACGAAAGCGTGGTGGGGCGCCACGAGGGCGGGGAGGGCGAGGGCCGCGACGGGGAAGAGGTACCGCCGCCCGTTGGCGATGGGCACGTACCACGCGAACGCCGGCCCCCACACGAGCGCCGTCGCGACGGCGACGCCGACGAACGCCGTCGTCGGCGTCGGGCCCGGGACGGCGGCGACCGGGCCTCGCGGTCCCCGGCGTCGGATCGCGATCCCCGCCGCCGCGGCCGCGAGCAACGCGTAGAGGAGCGGCCCGTGGGTGACGCGCGCCGCGCCGTCGAGGAGGCGCGCGACGGTGCCGGAGAGCCCGTGCGCGGCCCACCACGTCGCGGGCGTGGCCGTGCTCCAGCGCCACTGCTGGTCCTCGCCGGCGGCCTCCCACATCACGTGCGCGGTGTTGGCGTTGTGGAACGGCGAGCCGAAGGCCCTCGCCGTCGCGACGAGGAGCGGCGACGCCGCGACCAGGAACGCGCCGACGAAGACGGCGACCGCCGGGAGCGCGCGCGCCCGCCGCGTCGCGACGAGGAAGAGGACGGCCGCGACGACGGTCAGCGGCCCGCTGCCCTTGCCGAGGTGCGCGAGGCCCGCGGCGACGCCCGCGACGGCGACGAGGCGCAGGGGGCGCGGCGAGGTCGTCGCGCGCGCGAGCGCGGTCGCGAGGGCGACGAGGGCGAACGCGACGAGCGGCTCGGGCCGCACCCGCGACACCTCGAACGTCCACTCCGGGCCGGCGAGGAGCGTCGCGACGACCGCGACGCGCTCGGGGAGCACGCTCCGCAGGAGGAGGAACACGCCGCCGAACGCGAGGCCGCCGAGCGCGAGCGCCACCCATCGGGCGCGCTGCGGGAAGCCCGGGTCGCCGCCCTGGAACGGCGCGAGCAGGAGCGGGAAGAGCGGGCTCCGCGCGCCGTCGGTCAGGATCCCCTGGGTCGCGATCCGGCGCGCGAGGAGGAGGTCGAGCTCGCGGTCCTGGTTGTTCGGGTGCTCGCCCGCGCCGCGCACGTGCGCGACGGCGGCGACGAGGAGCGCGAGCGCGAGCGCCGCGAGGAGCGCCCGCGCCCCCGTCGCGCGCGCGGGCGACGGGGGCGCCTCCGGCACGGCGGGCTACTTCGCCGCCGGCGCGGGGGCCGCGGGCAGCGCGGCGTCCGCGGCGAGCCGCCGGGCCTTGAGGCCCTTCTTCTCGAGCAGCGCGAGGATCCCCTCGGGGCCCGGGTAGTGCCCGGCGCCGACGAGCACGAAGTACGTCTTCTCGGGCGCCTTCGCGGCCCGCGCCAGCAGGCGGTCCACCATGAGCACGTTGCGGTCGTCGAGGAGCCGCTTCGCGAGGGCCTTCACGTCGGGGTCGTCGGACGCCGACATCTTCGCCATCTGGTCGTGCAGGCCCGCGAGGTCGCCCTCGGCGTAGGCCTTGATCATGGCCTCGACGGGCTTCTTGCCCTCGGCGCGCGCCTGCTCGAGGTCCGCGACGGTCTGGTCGAGGAAGCGGGCCTGGGCCTCGGCCGACGCCGCCTCGAACACCTGCAGCTGCTCCTCGACGACCTCGAGCCCGCCGGTCTCCTTGCCGGCGGCGGCCGCCTCCTTGAGCAGGAGCTTGTCCATCGGCTCCGCCGACGCGAGGAGCGGCAGCGCGTCGAGCAGCCCGAGGACCACCGACGCCCAGATCGGCTTCATGCGCTCGACGATCATGGGCGGGGTGCCGCGCGCCTTGAGGTAGGCCTGGAGCTTCTCGTACGTCGCGGCCGGGACGACGTCCTTCAGCGTCTGCTTGCCGGGGAGGAACATCGCCGCCTGCACCTTCGGCGAGTCCTGGTCGTCGAGGGAGAGCTCGCCCCACACGACGTCCGCCGCGGCGTGGGCGTCGCGGACCACCTTCGGGAAGTCCATCACGCGCGGGTCCGGCAGGTGGATCGTCCCGAAGAGGAAGATGCGCGTCGGGCCCTCGACGACCCACAGGTACGGGTCGGGCTTCGCCGCCGGGGCGGGAGCGGGGGCGGGCGCGGCGTCCTCCGCCCGGACGGCGGTCGGCGCGAGCGACGGGAGCGCGGCGGCGAACACGAGGGCGAGGCGGCGGGCGACGGCGTGCATGGGGACCTCCGCTCCCATCGTACGGGAGCGGCCGCCGCGGCCCTCGCCTCCGACGGCGGGTCAGCCCGGGGGCTCCCCCGCGTGGATGCGGCAGCCGGGCCGCTGCGCCGCGAGGACGCGCGCCTCCTCGGCGAGGAGCTCCGCCCAGCGCGCCCGGACCGCCTCGGCCCCCACGACGTCGCCGGCGAGCTCGAGGAACAGCCGGTGGTGCCCGCGCTCCGACGCGGTCAGCCCGCGGAAGAGCGCGGCCAGCTCCGGGTCGGCGGCGCGGGCCGCCTCGGCGAGCACCTCGAACCGCTCGCACGAGCGCGCCTCGATCAACGCGCTCACGAGGAGGTGGTCGACCAGTTCCTCGCGCCCGGCGCCGGTCCGGACGAGCCGGCGCAGGTCGGAGGCGTACGGGTTGCGGTGCATCGGCGACGGCGCCCCGCCGCGCTTGACGAGCACGCGCAGCACCAGCGCGAGGTGCTCCGTCTCGTCGCGCGCGACGGCGGCGAGCGCGCGGCACCACGCGGTGCGCGCCTCGGGGCCGGCGTCGGCCGGCGCGCGCGTCATGAGCGCGAGCGCGTTCGTCGCGGCCTTGCGCTCGAGGTGCGCGTGGTCGTCGAGGAGCGCGGCGGGGTCTCCGAGCGCGGCGCGGGCCCACGCCGCCGAGGTGCGGCTCGACAGCGGGAGGTCGTCGGCCGTCGGGGCGGGCATGGCGCCGTTGTGCCACGCCGCGGCGCGGACGGAAGCCGGCGCCGGCGCGGTGGCCCGGACCACCCCCAACGCGACGGCCGACGCGACCGCCCACAGCAGCAGCGCGACGAGCACCGCGCGCCCGCCGCCGCGGAGCAGCGGCCCGAGCCGGGTGCGCAGCCCGACGCCCGCGAGCGCCGCGAGGAAGGCCCAGTTCACGAGCCGCGCGAGCGCCAGCCGCTCGCCGGCGCCGAAGACGCCGGCCACGCCGAGCGCGCCGAACGCCGCGAGGCCCCACGTGAACGTGGGCACGCGGCGGAGGGCGCCGCGCACGCCGCCGGTCGACGCGTCCCGCGGCCCGAACGCGGCCAGGTAGACGAGGATCGGCGCCCACTGCAGCGCGTTCACGAGGAACCGCCACGCGCCGGCCAGCTGGAGCGCCCCGGGGCCGTGGGGCGCCGCGACGAGGACCGACTCGGCGGTCGTGGGAAGGCTCGTGCTCGCCCACCGCGCGAGGCCCTCGCCGTCGAGCCCCGCCGCGGGCCCGAGCCACGGCATCGTGGCGAACCCGAGCGCGCCCGCCGCCAGGGTCGTCGCGACGGCGGTCGTGCGCGCGTGGTGCGGGGCGGCCGGGTCGCCGCGCACCGCGGAGAGCACCGCCGAGAGGCCGCAGCCCGTGAGCCCGACCGCGAGGACGCCCGCGTCGCGCGCCGGGAGCCAGCGCCATCGGGTCGCGCCGGCGAAGAGCGCGCCCACGACCGCCCAGTGCGCGAACAGCGCCGCGACGCCGCCGAGGCCGATGCGCGCGAACGTGCCCGCCTCGAACTGCACGCCGAGCAGGATCATGCCGACCGCGAGCGGCACCTCCGCCGGCGGGTCGAGATGACGCGTGCGCGGCGAGCGGGCGAGGAGGGCGCCGACGCCCATGGAGAGCAGGAGCGTCGTGACGGGCAGCTGCAGCCCGCCGACGGCGCCGTGGACCGCGCGCCCGAGGGCCGCGAGCGCGACGAGGCCCGCGAGCCCGAGCCCGGCGCGCACGCGCGCACGGTGGCGCCCGGTCGTCGGCGGGGTCGGCGGGGTCGGGGGCGGCGTGGAGGGCACGCGCCGGAGCGCGCTCGCCGTGGCGGTCACCATGGCAGCACGGGGAGCCAGCCCGCCTTCGCCGCGAGCGCGGCGAGGAGGGCCAGGAGGAACGCGATCGCGTCGCCGCGGGCGGCGGCGGTCGCGGCGGACACGGGGGAGGCGGGCACGGGCTCGGACGGGGACATGGGTCGCTCCGGGACGGGATCGGCGTCCGTGGTCGGGTCGTCGCGACGGGCCGGGACGGTCCGGCGGCGACGGGGGAGCGAAGCGGGGCCCACGAACGCAAGAGGCCACCGCGTCGCGGTGGCCTCTCGTCGGCGTCAGGACGTCGTCGCGTCGTCAGGGACCGCGATGCGTGCCGCGCGAACGAGCCGTGCCACCCGGCTCCCACCCGCCGCAATGCAGGGGGAACCGATGCCCCGGACGGGGCAGGGCCGGCATTCGATGGGCGGGACACGGGCGGACGACGCGGGCGGACACGACGGGCTCCGAGGGACGCGCGGCACGGTACGCGGGCCCCGGGCTGCGTCAAGCCGGCCCCGCCGCGTCCCGTGTCATGGACCGCGAGGCCCGGGCGCCCTCGACCCGTCGCGCGTGCGCGGGCGACGTCCCGGCCGTACCATCCGGCGCGTGCGTCCTCCCCCGTCCCTCCGCTGCGCCGCGCTCGTCGCGCTCCTCGTCGCCGGCGCCACGCCCGCGCCCGCCGACGTGCTCGTCCCGAAGAAGGGGCCGCCCGTCCGCGGCGTCGTCGTCTCGCGCAGCGAGACCGAGGTCGTGTTCAACCCCCACTTCTCGACGAACCCGGCCATGACCTACGAGGTCGTGCGGCTCCCCGCCGACCAGGTCAAGCGCCTCGACGTGGACCCGCCCGCGGAGGTCGAGTTCTTCCGGCGCCTCCGCGCGCGCCCGCCCGGCGACCAGACCGCGCTGAAGGACGTCGCGCGCTTCGCCCGCGACGCGAAGCTCAAGGCCCACGCGGAGATGGCGTGGCTGCTGTTCCTCGCCGAGGTCCCGGACGACGCCGAGGCGCTCGCCGCCGTCGGCGGGGCCGCGCGCGCCGCCGAGCTCGCGCGCGGCAACCCGTCCCTCGACGGCGACCTCGTCGGCGGCCTGCGCAAGCTCGTGCTCGAGGCCGACCCCGCGGCGCGCAAGCCGATCCACGCCGACCTGCTGCGCCGCGGCCTGGTCGCGCGGCCCGAGGAGCTCGAGCGCTACCACCGCAGCGGCCGGATGCCCACGGGCCTGCGCGAGGACGTGCCCCTCTCGATGCACGCCGACCGCTACGCCGGCGCGGTGTACACGCTCTACGTCCCCGAGAAGTACGACGCCGCGCTGACGTGGCCCCTCCTCGTCGGCCTGCACGGCGGGGGCCCCGACGGCAAGGACGGCGACGAGGTCGTCGGCAGCGGGCCGTCCGCGATGATGTTCTACCGCGGGCTCGCCGAGCAGCACGGGGTCATCGTCGCGTGCCCGACCGCGCAGCGCGCCCCGTGGAACCAGCCCGTCAACGAGGCGTTGGTGCGCGACGTGATCGCGGAGGTGCGGCTCCTCTACCACGTCGACGTGGACCGCATCCACCTGACGGGCCACTCCATGGGCGGCTACGGCACCTGGGCCCTCGGGCCGAAGATGGCCGACCTCTTCGCGACGATCTCGCCGATGGCGGGCGCGGGCGACGGCAACGTGAAGCCGCTCGTCGACACGAAGACGCCGGTCTTCGTCTACCACTCGGCCGACGACTTCATCCCCGTGGGGCCCGACCGCGCCGCGGCGAAGCGCCTCCACGACGACCCCGCGCAGCCCGACTACCGCTACACCGAGCTCGACCACGAGGGCCACGGCCTGCCGGACTCCGTCCGCGCCGAGCTCTTCGAGTTCCTCCTCCCCCGCCGCAACTACGACCCGGCCCACAAGGACGTCTGGCCGCGGTCGTCGTTCGCCGGCAAGGTCACGCCCGAGGAGAAGACCTACCTCGGCGACCCGCTCGCGGCGTTCGAGGGCCGGCCCGTGCCGCTCGACGAGCGCCTCGCGGCGGTGCGCCTCGGCGGCGGGCGCGGGGTCGCGATGGTCGACGCGCTCGCCGCCGAGAAGCCCGCGGGCGCGGCGGAGGGCGCGCTCAAGCTCCTCAAGGACGAGAAGGCCTCCCCCCACGGCCGCGCGCTCGCCGCCCGGCTCCTCGGCCTGATGAAGGACGCCGCCGCGGTCCCGGTCCTCCGCAAGGTCGTGGCGGCGGAGGCGCGGCGCGAGACCAGCGTGCTCGCCGTCGCCGCGGCCCGCGCGCTCGCCGCCCTGCCCGACGCCGAGGCCGGCCCGGCGCTCGCCGCGGCCACGACCGCGTGGGTCGCGTACTTCGACCGGCACCGCATGGGCGAGTCGATGCGCTTCTCGGACTGGGAGCGCGGCGTGGGCACGCTCGCCGCGATCGTCGGGGCCTGGGCCGACGTCGGCGGCGCGGGCCCGCCCGACGCGCTCGACAAGGGCGTCGTCGCCCGCGTCTTCGCCGCGGCGCCGAAGGTCGAGACGAGCGACCGCGTCCCGCAGGACCCGGGCCTCGCGCGCGCGGCCCTCGCGACCGCGGTCGGCCGCGCGTACGCCGCGGGCAAGGCCCCCGACGCCCGTTGGACCGCCCTCCTCGCCGCGCTCGCCTCCGACGAGAAGGCGAAGGCCGCGGCCGCCGCCGAGCGCAAGTGACGCGAGGCCCGCGCGCCGACCGTCCCGCCGCGACGGACGACGAGCGCGCCGCCCGTCGCCGGCTCGTGGCGTGCCTGCACGCCGTGCGCGCGGGCACCGTGCGGTCCGTGGACGCCGCGCCCATCGTGCTGCGCCTGCGGGACGAGGTCGGCGGCGTGGAGCCCGACGACCCCGACTTCGCGGCGTTCGCGCTGATCGAGTCCGAGACCGACGACCTGCCTCGCGCACCCGACGTCGCCCGGTGGGACCACGCGGTCCTCGCGGCGCGCGCCGACGACTTCGCGCGGGCCGAGGACTGGGCCGGTCCGATCGCGCGGGCCGCGTGGGATGCGCTCCTGCGTCGATTCGCCCCCGACGCGCGCCGCTCCCCTTCCCCGTGACGCGAGGCCCGGCGGCCGCCGGGCCTCGCGGTCCCGGGAGCACGACCGCCCCCCGGCGGGGCGCGCCGTGGCACCATGGGGCGACCGACGCGGAGGGCGAGTGATGCGGAACCCCTGGCTCAAGACGCTGGCGGTGGCGCTCGTGCTCGCGTGGACCGGCGGGCTCGCCGTCGGCGGCGAGCGCGACATGGCGCGCGCCCGCGCGCTCTTCGCCCAGGCGCAGCGCGGGATCAAGCTCGAGGCGAGCGCGGCCCACATCAAGCTCGGGATCTGGTGCCGCGACGCGGGCCTCCCGCCGCAGGCGACCGCGGAGTTCCTCCGGGCCGTCGAGGTGAGCGAGGGGCAGCACCCGCTCGCGATCAAGCTCGTCGACCTCATGCGGGCGTGGGGCGACAAGTTCTGGAAGTACGTGCAGAAGAAGCCGAAGGCGATCCTCGACACGTACGAGAAGAAGGCGCGGCAGGTCGAGCTCGACATGCAGCGCCAGCGCCTCAAGCTCGCGCGCGACGCCGTCAAGGCCGACCTCCTCGAGGAGGGCTACGGCGAGTACTGCGCGGTCGTGCGCCTCACGGACCTGCCGCTGACCTTCGACGACACGGGCGCGGTGGTGATCGAGGCGGGGAAGCTCCCGGCCGACGTCTCGGCGCGGATGAAGGCCGAGGCCATCACGATCGGCGGCAAGCCGTACCTCCGCGACGCGTTCCTCGCGCTCGCACCCGAGGTGAAGGAGGTGTTCGAGGCCGACGGCGAGCGGCTGCGCGTCCGGTGCGTCGCGAGCGCGGAGCAAGCCGCCGACGTGCACGCGATCGCGACGGCGATGCTGCCGGCGCTCGAGGACGAGACCGACGGCCGGCCGACGCGCAAGATGCAGCTCTTCGTGTTCAAGGACCGCGCGTCGTACGGCACGTGGTGCAAGGCCGCGGGCCGGGAGGCGTTCGCCGCGGCGTCGGGGCTCGCCGACGGCGCGACGTTCACGGCCGTGGTCTGCGCGGAGAACCTGCCGCCGGAGGCGGTCCGCGGGATGTGCCTGCACGAACTGTCGCACCTCTACCAGTACGGCGTGACGCCCGTGGTCATGCCGTCGTGGTACGCGGAGGGGTTCGCGGAGACGTTCGGCGGCGACGGGACGTTCGCGTGGGACGGGAAGACGCTCACGGCGGGCGGGATGATGTCGAAGGCGCGCCTCGCGGCGATCCGCGGGGACGGCGCCTACCTCCCGCTCGCCGACCTCCTGAAGGGCAACGCGCTGAAGATCCTGATCGCCGCGCGGGAGAAGGGCGCGTCGTTCTACACGCAGTCGTGGGCGCTCTTCCGCTACCTGCGCACGGCGGCGCCGAAGGACGTCACGGAGCGCTTCCGTCGATGGGAAGCCCTCTGCAAGGGCGCGGCGCTGGGCGCCGAGGCCGGCAAGCCCCGCGGCGACGACGTGTCGCCGGCGTCGGCGGCGTTCCAGAAGGAGTTCGGCGCCGACCTGCCCGCGATCGAGGCCGGCTTCAAGGCGTGGCTCGCCGCGCAGTGACGCGCGCGGCGGGCGGGCCCGGGCCCCGCGGCGGCGGCGCGGCCCGCGCCCGGGTCAGCGCCCGGCGAGGGCCTCGGCCTCGGCGAGGATCGCCGCGATGGACGCCTCGACGGCCGGCAGGCGCTCGCGCCCCACGAGGGCGTCGCCGCCGCGCGCCGCGCGCTCGATCGCCGCGAGGTCCGCGACGGCCTCCGGCGCGCGGAGGTTGAGGCACGCGCCCTTGAGCGAGTGGGCGTGCCTCGCCAGCTCGGCCACGTCGCCGGACGCCGCCGCGGCGCGGAGCTTCGCCATCACCTTGGGCGCGTTCTCGCGGAACGTGCGCGCGACGTCCACGACGAGCGCCGCGGTCTCCTCGGGGGGCAACCCGAGCGCGGTCAGGTCGAAGGCCGCGGCGCGCGCCTCCCCGGGGACCACCACCTGCTCGGCCGCGGGGGGGGGCGGCGGCGGCGGCGGGGTCCCGTCGGCGACGCGACGCAGCGTCAGCTCGAGCGAGCCGAGGCGGATCGGCTTCGGCAGGAAGTCGTCCATCCCGGCGCCGACGCACCGCTCGCGCTCGCCGGCGATGGCGGAGGCGGTCAACGCGATGATCGGGACGCGCCGGCCCGTCCCGGCCTCGTGCGCGCGGATCGTGGCGGCGGCCTCGTAGCCGTCCATGTGCGGCATCTGGATGTCCATCAGCACGAGGTCGAACTCGCCCTCGTCGGCCCGCGTCACGGCCTCGCGGCCGTCGCTCGCGAGGGTGACGTCGTGCCCGAGGCCCGTCAGCAGCCGCCGCGCGACCTCCTGGTTCACCCCGTTGTCCTCGGCGACGAGGATCCGCAGCCGGCGGCCCGGCTGGGCGGGGCTCGTCGCCTCGCCGGCGCCGTCGGACGGCCCCTCGAAGGCGGCGCGCACCGCGCGCTCGAGCGCCCGCGGCACGTGGGGCTCGACGACGACCTTCGCGTCGGACAGGCGACGCACCCGCTCGAGCCGGTCGTCGAGGGCGATGGTCGGCGCGAGCAGCACGAGGGCCCGCGGGCGCGACCGCGCCTCGCCGACGCGCTCGAGCACCGGCAGCGCCGGGTCGTTGCGCTCGACCCGCAGGACCGCGAGGTCGATCGGCTCGCCGGCCACGAACGCGCGCTCGATCGCGCGGGCCGCGGCGTCGAGGCTCGGCGCGGTCTCGACGTGGAAGCCCCAACGGGCGAGCGTCGCCGCGAGCGCGCCGCGGCCGTCCTCGCTGGGCGCGGCGACGAGCGCGCGCTGGCCGAGCCAGCGGGGCGCCGCCGGCGCGGCCGGCGCGGCCTCGCCGGCGGGGCGGGTGAACCAGAACGTCGAGCCGTGCCCTTCCTCGCTCTCGACGCCGATGCGGCCGCCGAGCCCGCGCACGATCCCGCGGCTGATGGCGAGGCCGAGCCCCGTGCCGCCGAACCGCCGGTTCGTCGACGTGTCGCCCTGCTGGAACGACTGGAAGAGCAGCGCGATGCGGTCGCGCGGGATGCCGACGCCGGAGTCCGTCACCGCGAACCGGATCTCGGGCCGCTGCCCCGGCTCCTGCTCGAGGGAGACGCGCAGGCGGATGAGGCCCTTGGCGGTGAACTTCACCGCGTTGCCGAGCAGGTTGACGAGCACCTGCCGCAGCCGCGTCGGGTCGCTCGTGATCCGCGCCGGGACGCCGGGCTCGATGCGGACCCACACCGAGAGCCCCTTCGACTCCGCCGCGTGCCCGACGACGGTCACCGCCTGCTCGAGCACGTCCTCGACCTCGAGCGGGATCGACTCGAGGTCGAGCCGTCCGGCCTCGATCTTCGAGAAGTCGAGGATGTCGCCGATCATCGAGAGCAGCGCCTCGGAGCACGCCTTCACCGTCTCGGCGCACCGCCGCTGGTCCGGGTTGAGCGACGACCGCAGCAGCACCTCGGTCATGCCGAGGATGCCGTTGATCGGCGTGCGGATCTCGTGGCTCATGTGCGCCACGAACCGCCCCTTCGCGGCGCTCGCCGCCTCCGCGACCTCCTTGGCCTTCTGGAGGTGCCCGCGGGTCTCGTCGAGGCTCGCGAGGAGCAGGTTGACGTCCTCGGCGAGCCGCCCGACCTCGTCGCGACGCTCCACCGACAGCCGCACCGACGAGGCGCGCTCGAGGTCGCCGGCGATCTCGCGGACGCGGTCGCCGAGCCCGGTGACGGGCCCCACGACGTTGCGGCCGAAGAACCGGTACAGCGCCAGGAGGATGCCGCCCGCCACCAGCACGCCGTAGATCGCCGCCCACGTGCCCGCCGCGCGGCCCTGCGCGGTGATCTCGCGGCCGAGGGTCGCCCGGACGACGAGCAACGGCTCGCCCCGCACGTCCTTGACCCATCGGTACGCCTCGAGCGCTTCCCGCGACACCTGCCGGAGCGGGGCGACCGTGCCGGCGCGCAGCTCGTCGAGCACCGAGCGGTCCACGCCGGTGTCCGAGCGCACGGGCACGACGTCGAAGGCCACGCGCACGCGCGAGCGGAGCCCCTCCACGATGGCGGGCGTCAGGAACCGGCCCATGACCAGCTGCCCGCGGGGGGCGCCGGAGCCGTCGCTCTTCGTGATCGGCCGGGCGGCCACGATGAGGGTGCCGAGCGACGTCGGGAGGAACCCCGACACCGCGCGCGCCTCCGGGGTCCCGAGGAGCGGGTGGGCCAGCGGCCACTTCGCCGCGGGCAGCTCGGGGAGCGTCCGCTCGGCCTTCGTCGCGAGGTCGTAGCACTTGCCGAACGTGACGCCGCCCGCGGGGTCGACGAGCCACACGACCTCGAGCTTGTTCACCGCGAACGTCTCGACGGTGAGGTTCGACGTGATGAACGCCTCGGCCCGCGTCTCCATGAAGTCGTACGCGTCGTCCCACTGGCCGTAGTCCGACGCGACGCGCTTCACCGCGTCCACCTCGGAGGCGAGCGCCTCGACGCACCGCGCCACGTCCTCCGCGGCGTCCGCGCGCTCGAGGGCTTCGAAGCTCCGGTCCACGACGGCGTACTCGACGAAGAGGAAGAGCGCGGTGCCCGGCACGAGGACGGCGAGGATCGTCCAGAGGGTCCGGGACCGCAGCGAGCTCTTGCGACGGGTGGCCACGTCAGAGCTCCCATTCCACGCCGAGGACGGCGAGCAGGCGCGACCGCCGCCCGTCGCCCTTCGCGGCCGCATGGTCGCCGAGCCAGATCCCGCCGACGGTGCCGATCACCGTCACGTCGTCCAGCCGGCACGAGAGCCGGCCGAGGCCGACGGACAGCCGCACGCCCGCCTCGACGTACCCGTACGTCTCGTCGTCGCCGGCGTCGTCCTCGTAGTAGTCGCCGACGCTCAGGCCCACGCGCGCCGGCAGCGACAGCTCGAGCGCGGGCTCGTCCTCGCCGCAGAACGACCAGCGCGGCTCGACGCCGAGCTCGAGGTAGCGCCCGAGGTGGCGCCCCTCGTCGTTCTGCCCGCGCGTCTCGAACGCGAGGATCGCGCGCGGGGCGAAGCCGCGGAACCGCCCGCCGCGCGCCGCGAAGATCTCCCCGTCGTCGTACGTCGCCTGGAACGCGAGCTCCTCGAAGCGCTCGAACGACCCGTTCGGGCTCCACGAGAGCTGGTAGTCCACGCGCAGGTCGAGGCGCTCGCGCACGTGCGCCGCGAGCCCGAACCACACGTCGCCCTCGTAGAACGCCTTCGGCGCGTGCGGCGCGCCGTCGAGCCCGCTCTCGCCGTCGTGGAGGCTCGCCCACCCGTCGGCGACGAAGCGGAGGTCGTCGATCAGGCCGGTGCAGACGAGCAGCGGCACGTCCACCGCCACCCACGGCTGCACGACGAACGCCTGGGCCTCGATGAGGAAGCCGCGGTCGTAGTACGCGCTCGCGACGTCCACGCCGACGGTCACCTCGCGCTCCGGGCCCGCGTCGTCCTCGTCGTCGGCCTCGGCCTCCTCGGCGGCCTCGGCCCCGTCGTCCGCGTCCCCGGCCGGCGCGGCGGCGCCGGCGGCCCGCGGCGCGGCGGGCGGGGCGGCGGGCTCGAAGGCGACCGGGCCTCGCGTGCCGGGGATCGGGTCGTCGGCCCATGCCGCGTCCATGGCGATCGTCGTCGCCACGAGCCACGCCAGCAGAACGGCACGCGCACCCGGCCCCACGGTCGGTGACCTCCACCACAGCCGTTCCCCCATCGACCGATCTCGGGGGCCGACCGAAGCGACCCCGCCGGCCCGGCGGCCCGGGGCGGGTCAGCCGTCGGTATCCGGGGGAGACGAGGGACCGAAATCCCCCGGTACGACCCGTTCCTTCCCGCCTTCGATCTCGAGCAGGACGTCGTCGTCCGAGCGCACCCCCGGCACCTCGCGCCCGGGCTCGCACCGCACCACGCAGCCGAGCGCCCGCGCGGCCTCGCGCGCGCAGGCGACGTCCGACGCCCACCGGCTCCGCCCCCACGGGATCCAGATGCCGTCGAACGGCCCGTCCTCCATCCGGTGCGTGACGATGATCTCGCCCTTCGCCGTCGCGTACCCGGTCGCGCCCTCGCGCTCCCACGCGACCTTCGCGGGCCCCGCGACGGCCTCGAACCACGCGAGCAACCGCGCGTCCTCGCAGCCCCGGACGAAGATCTCGACGTCGGCGTGTTTCGCCATGGGAGCCTCCGCCCCCGACGATACCGGCGCGCCCCCCGGCGCCCCCAGCACGCCGCGCCGGCTCCGACCGAGGTGGTCTTGTACCGCCGGGGGGCCGTCGCTAGGCTCCGCCCTCCCCCCCCCCGAAAGGAGCTCCCATGGACCTGCCCTCGATCTGTGTGCTCGCGGCCACCGAGTCCGGCCTCGTCGACCTGCTCATCAAGCTCGCCATCGGCGGTCTGATCGGCTGGGTCGCCAGCATCGTCATGAAGACCAACGGTCAGATGGGCATCCTCGCCAACATCGTCGTCGGCATCGTCGGTTCGGCCCTCGGCCACTTCCTGGCCGGCGCCCTCGGCATCGTGGCCGGCGGCCAGCTCGGCGGCATCCTGATCGCCATCGGCGGCGCCGTGCTCCTGATCGTGATCCTGCGCGCGCTCCGGATCATGAGGTGACCGTCGGCGCCGCGGGGGGAAGCGACCCCCCGGCGCCCGACCGCGAGGCCCGGCGGCCGCCGGGCCTCGCGGTCCCCCGCCTCCGACCGGTCCCCCGCACCCGACCGGAGCCGCCATCCGCGACCGGAGCCTTGGGGGGGGGGCCCGCCGCCCCGGGGAAGGCCCGCGCGTCAGGACGCGGCCGGCGGCGACGCCGGGACCGCGGGCGGCGAGGCCTTCGCGCGGGCGCGCGCGACGAGGACCGACGTCGTGAGGATCGCGAGGATCGCCGCGAACGAGATCGCGGTGGGCACCTTGATCACGTCCACCGCGGCCATCTTGACGCCGACGAACATGAGGACCGCCGCGAGGCCCACGTCGAGGCCCGGGAGCTTCGTCATGGCGCCGGAGAGCAGGAAGTAGAGCGAGCGCAGGCCCAGGATCGCGAACACGTTCGACGTGAAGACGATGAACGGGTCGCGGCTGATGGCGAGCACCGCGGGGATCGAGTCGAGGGCGAAGATCACGTCGGTGACCTCGACGAGGAGGAGGGCGGCGAGCAGCGGCGTGGCCATGCGGCGGCCGTTCACGCGCGTGAAGAAGTGGTCGCCGTCGAGGCGGTCGGTCGTGGGGACGAAGCGCTTGATCGCGCGGAAGGCGAACGAGGCCGACGGGTCGTGCTCGCCCTTGCGGAAGAGGAGCTTGAGGCCCGTGAGGACGAGGAAGCCGCCGAAGACGTAGATGAGCCAGTGGAAGCGCTCGAGCAGCGCGGTGCCCGCGAAGATCATGATCGCGCGGAGGATCAGCGCCGTCAGGATGCCCCAGAAGAGGACGCGGTGCTGGTAGATCGCCGGGATCGCGAGCGACGAGAAGATGATCGCGAAGACGAAGACGTTGTCGACCGAGAGCGTCTTCTCGACGACGTAGGCGGAGAGGTACTCGAGGGCCCGCTCGGAGCCCATGACGACCCAGACGCCGGCGCCGAAGAGGAGGGCGAGGCTCACCCAGACGACGCTCCAGCCGAGGGCCTCCTTCGTCGAGACGACGTGGGCCTTGCGGTGGAAGACGCCCAGGTCGAGGGCGAGCATCGCGAGGACGAGGAGGAGGAAGCCGCCCCAGGCGAGGTTCGTGGCCGCGAGGACGGGGACCGTCGCGGGCAGCAGGTCCGGGAGGCGGGCGAGCAGGTCGGCGGGCATCGGGGTTCCGTTCGGGGGTTCGAGCCGGGAGTATCGCCCCGGAACGATCCTTCGACTAGGGGCATGGAATCGAACTCGACCATAGACTGTGCCTATGAAATCCCCCCGGTTCGACTACGACCACCTCCGGTACTTCGAGGCCGTGGCGCGGCTGGGGTCGGTGACCGCGGCCGCGCGCGCGCTGGGCGTCACCCAGCCGACGGTCAGCGTCCAGGTGCGGGCGCTGGAGCGGTCCCTCGGGGTCGTGCTGCTCGAGCGGCGAGGGCGCCGGCTGCTGCCGACGGAGGCCGGCGGCGCGGTGGCGGCGTTCGCGGCCGACATCTTCCGGCTCGGCGGCGAGCTGGAGCAGGCGGCCCACGGGTGGATCCCCGGGCGGCCCGTGCGCCTGCGGGTGGGCCTGCTCGACGGGATCCCGAAGGCGCTGGCGGCGCGGCTGATCGAGCCGGCGTTCGACGCCGCGCCGGCGGTGCGGGTCGAGGTGCGGGAGGGCGCGCTGCCGTCGCTCCTCGCGGACCTCGAGGCCCGCGACCTCGACGTCGTGCTCTCGGACGCGCCGGCGGCCGAGCTGCCGCCCGCGCGCGCGACGAACACGCTCCTGCTCGAGTGCGGGGTCACCTTCCTGGCGCCGAAGGGCCTCGCGCGGCTCGCGCGCGACTTCCCGCGGTCGCTCGACGGCGCGCCGGTGCTGCTGCCGACGCCGCGGGCCGCGATCCGCCGCGCGCTCGACGCGTGGTTCGTGGCGGAGGGCGTGCGCCCGGTCGTCGTCGGCGAGATGGACGACGGGGCGCTGCTCGCGGCCGTCGCGGCGCGGGGCCGCGGCGCGTTCGTCGTGCCGTCGGTGGTCGCCGAAGACGCCCGCCGCGACCTCGGCGCCGTCGTCGTCGGCGCGCCCTCCTCCGTCCGCGAGCGCCTCTTCGGCATCACCGCCGGCCGCCGCCGCGACCCCGCCGTCGCCGCCGTCCTCGCGGGCCTGCGCGCGCCGCCCGCCCGCTGACCCGGCGTCCGGTCGCGTCCAGTCCCACCAATCGGTGTCCGGCACCAAATGGCGCGTTTGCCGTCCAGTCCCGCCAATCGGTGTCCGGCACCAAATGGCGCGTCTGCCGTCCAGTCCCGCCAATCGGTGTCCGGCACCAAATGGCGCGTTTGCCGTCCAGTCCCGCCAAACGGTGTCCGGCACCAAATGGCGCGTTTGCCGTCCAGTCCCGCCAATCGGTGTCCGGCACCAAATGGCGGAACTGGCACGGGGGCGACGGTCAGCGCAGCGAGGTGATCCCGAACCGGGCCAGGTACTTGCGGAGGCGGTCGGTGTCGTTGGTGGTCGAGCGGCGGGTGCGGGAGGCCGCGAACAGGATGCGGCCGGCCTCCGCCAGCGAGCGGGAGGAACGGCACACCCGGACCACGTCGGCCAGCTGGACGCGGTCGAACCGGTCGAGGGTCTCGAACGTCCCCGGCGGCAGCACCTCGCGCAGGAGGTCGTCGTCGCCCGCCGTCGCGGCGGCGGCCGCCGGCGCCCAGGAGGCCGACAGTCGCGCCGTCTCCTCGCGCACGTCGTCCACCGTGATGCGCCCCCCCACCGCGAGCGTCGCGAGCCGCATCACCGCGGCGTTGAGGTCGCGGAAGTTGCCGGCCCACGTCGCGCCCGGGGACGTCGCGAAGTCGAGGAAGGCCGCGCGCGCCTCCCGGCTCAACGTGACGCGGCGGTTCAGCGTCCGCGAGGCGGCCTCGAGCTCGAAGTCGAGGTTCGGCTCGAAGTCCTCCGGGCGGTCGGCGAGCGACGGCAGCGCGAACGTCCACAGGTCGATGCGCGCCAGGAGGTCGGCCCGGAAGCGGCCCGCGGCCGCGTCGGCCTTGAGGTCGCGGTTCGTGCCCGCGAGCAGCTGGAAGTCGCTCGCGACCTCCTTGTCGGAGCCCATGGGCAGGAATCGCTTCTCCTCCAGCGCCCGCAAAAGCATGGCCTGCTCGTCCGCGCCGAGCTCGCCGATCTCGTCGAGGAAGACGACGCCCCCGTCGGCCGCGCGCAGCAGCCCGGTCCGCTCGGCCAACGCCCCGGTGAACGCGCCCTTCGCGTGCCCGAACAGGGCCGACATCGCCGCGTCGCCGCGGAGCGTCGCGCAGTTGAGCTCCACGAACGCGCCCCGCACGCCGTGCCGCTGCCGCTTCAGCTCCACGATGCGGCGCGCCATCTGGCTCTTGCCCGCGCCCGTCGGCCCGAGCAGGAGGATCGGCGCCCGCGTCGCCCCCGCCACCTGCTCGATCCGGGCCACCATCCGGTTGAACGCCGCGTTCCGCGTCGCGATGCCCGCCTTGAGCATCGACTCGCCTTCGCGCCGCTCCTTCTCGAACCGCGACGCCAGCCGGTCGTACCGCGAGAGGTCGAGGTCGATGATCGCGAACCCGCCCCGCCGGTCCACCGACCGATTGCGCGGCGGCGACGTCTGGACCAGGCGGCCCGGCAGCCGTCGCGACTCCGTCAGCAGGAAGAGGCAGATCTGCTGGACGTGGCTGCCCGTCGTGATGTGGACGAGCAGGTCCTCGCGGTCCGGGTCGAACGCGAGCGCGTCCGCGAGGTCGTGCAGGTACCCGTAGACCTCCTCGAAGTCCCACGGGTCCCGGATCGCCACCTCGCGCAGGACCACCTCGGTCTCGGGCGACACCTGTCGCATGTCGTCGGCCGCCAGCGAGGCCGCCTGGCGCGACCGCCCGTCGTGCAGCAACACGAACTTCGCGACCACGAGGTCGTCGCGCCCCACGAGGCTGACGCTGGGCCGCCAGCGGTCCCAACGACGGTCCGGCGGCCCGCCGTCGAGCACGGACCCGTAGAACCCGAGCACGGTGGTGGGCTTGGCCGCCATCGCTAAAAATCTACTTCACTATCTGACTCTCTAGTAATCCCGCGTCCCCGACGGCCACCGGGCCTCGCGGTCGCGAGCCAACCTCCGCCTCAATCCACGTCGGGACAAGGGGTTAGGTCGCCCACCCACGCGGGGTCGCGCGACGTGGCACACCCGTCGCTATGGGAGGTCCGTTCCGCTCGGAGTCCTCTCCATGGCCCTCAAGTCGTTCTTCCGCTCGATCCGCGGCGCATTGGTCCCGCCGGCCGACACCATTAACCGCGAGGCCGCGCCGGCGTTCGAGCTGACGCCGAAGCACCGCCTCGCGCAGCTGGTATCGACGTCGTGCGTCGCGGGCACGTTCTACGCCTCGGCGGAGACGCACTTCGACGAGCTGCTCGCGCTCGCCGCGCAGGTGGACCCCGCGTTCGTCGGGAAGGCCGCCGTGCACGCCCGGGCGCGCGGCCGCATGAAGGACGCGCCGGTCACGCTCGTCGCGTGGCTGTCGAAGGCCGCGCCCGACGTCTTCGCCGCGGTCTTCCCCCGCGTCGTCGACGACGGCCGCACGCTGCGGACGTTCGTCCAGATCCTGCGCTCCGGCCGCGTCGGCCGGAAGTCGCTCGGGTCGCGCCCGAAGCGCCTCGTCGAGGCGTGGTTCGACGCGCGCACCGACGAGCAGGTCTTCCGCGCGTCGGTCGGCAACGACCCGTCGCTCGCCGACGTCGTGAAGATGGTCCACCCCAAGCCCTCGACGCCGTCGCGCTCCGCGCTCTACGCCTGGCTCCTCGGCCGGCCGTACGACGCGGCCGCGCTGCCCGAGGTCGTCGCGCGGTTCGAGGCCTGGAAGGCCGACCGCACCTCGGACGTCCCCGACGTCCCGTTCCCGATGCTGACCGCGTTGCCGCTCCCGGCGGCGGCCTGGGCGACGATCGCCCGCCGCGCGCCCTGGCAGACCCTCCGCATGAACCTCAACACCTACCACCGCCACGGCGCGTTCGAGGCCGACCCCGGCCTCGCCGCGCACCTCGCCGCCCGCCTCGCCGCGCGCGACGAGGTCGTGCGCTCGAAGACCTACCCGTACCAGGTCCTCGCCGCGTTCAAGGCCCTCGACGCGAAGGCGCCGGCGATCCTGTCGGCGGCGCTGCAGGACGCGCTCGAGGCCTCTCTCGAGAACGTCCCGACGCTCGACGGCGCGGTCCGCGTGTGCGTGGACGTCTCCGGCTCCATGAACAGCCCGGTCACGGGCGAACGCGGCGCCGGCACCACGTCGGTCACCTGTCGGGACGTCGCGGCGCTGTTCGCCTCGGCGATCCTCCGCAAGCACCCGACGGCGCGCGTGCTGCCGTTCCACGACCGCGTGGAGGCGGTGACGCTCAACCCGCGCGACTCCGTCGCCACCAACGCCATGCGGCTCGCGTCGCTGCCCTCGGGCGGCACGGACTGCAGCGCGCCCCTGGCGCTGCTCAACGCCGAAGGCGACCGCGGCGACCTCGTGATCTACCTCTCCGACAACCAGTCGTGGCTCGACGCCGCGGGCACCCGCGGCACCGGCACCCTCGAACAGTGGCGGGCGTACCGCGTCCGCAACCCGAAGGCTCGGCTCGTCTGCGTGGACCTGCAGCCGCACGGCACCACGCAGGCCCCGGAGGCCGACGACGTGCTGAACGTCGGCGGCTTCTCCGACGCGGTCTTCGACCTCGTCGGCGAGTTCGCCCGCGGCGGCCTCGCGGCCGAGCCGTGGGTGAAGGCGATCGAAGCGATCGTCCTCTGACGACTGGACGCAAGGCCCGGCGGCCGTTCGCCGGGATGTGTGGGTCCGGTCCCATCGGGGACCGGACGCGCGGACGGGGGGCGGGCACTCGGGCCCGCCCCCCTTCGAAGCCCACGCTCTTTCCCCCCCCATCGCCTCGGACGCCGGCGGAATGCCGGAGTGGACTCCATGAAACGGGCGCGCCGGACCGCAAGGCCTGGCGACCGTCGCCCGAAAGGGCGGTGTCCCTCCCCTTTCGTCCCCGACGTCCGAGGCGCTCCCCTTCCCCCGGCTCTCCGTGCCGGGCACGAATGCGGCCGGGATTCCCTCTCTCAAAGGACAACGTCCCGTCCCTGGTTGTCGTGCTCGGCGTCGGTTCGCCTCGGGTCGAGGCTCGGAATGCCGACGACGCTCCCGGTCGTGGGTTCGAGTCCCATCGGGCCCCCCGATTCCACGGGGCCCGTAGCTCAGATGAGTCGCCCTCCCGCAAGGAAGGGCGCGCTCTGCGGTAGAGCAAGACGTCGTCTCCTCTCGTCCGCGCCTCGACCTCTCCCCCTTCGTTCGACACCTCCGTCGCTCTTTCCGATCCCCGATCGCTCCTCTCGTCCGCCGGTGCGGATGCCCGAGGGACTCCATGATCCAGCGGGGTTCGCCTCCCGCCACCGGCGCCGCAAGGCTCCGGTGAGGTCCCTCGAACCCTCGCCGCACCGGCGGACCTTCTCCCTCGCCGACGCCGACGTCGGCCCGGCGTCCTTCCCCGTACGCTGTCCCCCTCTCGTCCCGAAAGCCCCCATGCCCCACGATCCCTCCTACGTCCAGCTCGACCCGCCCGGCGGCGTGCCCGTCAAGGCGTGGGTCCGCGGCGTGCCCCTCGAGGACGAGGCCCGCAAGCAGCTCGAGAACGTCGCCCGGCTCCCATTCGTGGGGCCGTGGGTCGCCGTCATGCCCGACGTCCACTGGGGCATCGGCGCCACCGTCGGCAGCGTCATCCCGACGCGCGGGGCCATCGTGCCCGCGGCGGTCGGCGTCGACATCGGCTGCGGGATGATGGCCGTCCGCACCTCGCTCGCGGCCCGCCAGCTCCCCGACGACCTCCACCCGATCCGCACCTCGATCGAGCGCACCGTCCCCCACGGCCGCACCGACGACGGCGGGGCCAACGACCGCGGCGCCTGGCGCGCGCTGCCCGACCCCGTCGTGGACGCGTGGAAGGCGCTCGAGCCGCGCTTCGACGTGATCCGCGAGAAGCACCGTCGCGTGGGCCGCGGCAACACCGCGAACCACCTCGGCACGCTCGGCACGGGCAACCACTTCATCGAGGTCTGCCTCGACGAGGCCGACCAGGTGTGGTTCCTGCTCCACAGCGGCAGCCGCGGCGTCGGCAACCGCATCGGCACCTACTTCATCGAGCGCGCGCGCGAGGCCCTCGCCGGCCGCGACGCCTCGCTCGCCGACCGCGACCTCGCCTGGTTCGACGAGGGCACGCCGCTCTTCGTCGACTACGTCGAGGCCGTGTCGTGGGCCCAGGACTTCGCCCTGGCGAACCGTCGCCTGATGATGCAGTCCGTCGTGGACGCGGTCCGCCGCGTCCCGGGCCTGCCGCCGTTCGAGGCCTTCCTCGAGGCGGTCAACTGCCACCACAACTACGTCCGCCGCGAGCACCACTTCGGGGAGGACCTCCTCGTCACCCGCAAGGGCGCGGTGCGCGCGGGCCTCGGCGAGCTCGGCATCATCCCGGGCAGCATGGGCGCCCGTTCGTTCATCGTGCGGGGCAAGGGCAACCCGGACGCGTTCGAGTCGTGCAGCCACGGCGCGGGGCGCGCGATGTCGCGCAACGCGGCGAAGCGCAAGTACACCGTCGAGGACCACGCGGCGGCCACGGCCCACGTCGAGTGCCGCAAGGACCGCGACGTCGTCGACGAGACCCCCATGGCCTACAAGGACATCGACGCGGTCATGGCCGCGCAGGCCGACCTCGTCGAGGTCGTCCACACGCTGCGCCAGGTCGTGTGCGTGAAGGGCTGACGGCAGGACGGACGCGAAGGACGGATCATGACGACGGACCGGATCGACCTCGACGGCGCGGCGGGCGAGGGCGGAGGGCAGATCCTCCGCTCGGCGCTCGCGTTGTCGCTCGTCACCGGGCGCGCGTTCCGCCTCCAGCGCGTGCGCGCGGGCCGGCGCAAGCCGGGCCTCCTGCGCCAGCACCTCGCGGCGGTCCAGGCCGCGACGGCCGTGGGCCGCGCCGCCGTCACCGGCGCGACGCTCGGCTCGCAGGAGCTCACGTTCGCGCCCACGGGCTGCCACGGCGGCGACTACGCGTTCGCCGTCGGCGGCGCCGGCAGCGCCACGCTCGTGCTGCAGACCGTCCTCCCCGCGCTCCTCCGCGCGGACGGCCCGAGCCGCGTCACCGTCGAGGGCGGCACCCACAACCCGTGGGCGCCCCCGTACGACTTCGTCGCGAAGGCGTACCTCCCCGTCCTCGCGCGCGTCGGCGCGACGGTCACGACGACCCTCGACCGTCGGGGCTACTTCCCCGCCGGCGGCGGCCGCCTCGTCGCCGCGATCGAGCCGGTGACCGTCTGGCGCCCGCTCGCGCTGCTCGAGCGCGGCCCGATCCGCGCGCGGCGCGCGCGCATCCTGCTCGCCAACCTGCCGCGCGGCATCGCCGCGTCCGAGGAGGGCGTGCTCCGCAAGCTGCTCCCCGTCGACCTCTGGCCCGTCGAGCACGAGCGCGAGACCGACGGCCGCGGCCCCGGCAACGTCGTGCTCCTCGAGGCCGAGGCCGAGCACGTCACCGAGGTCTTCAGCGCGTTCGGCGAGCTCGACGTCCGCGCGGGCACGGTCGCCCAGGACGCCGTGGACGAGCTCCGTGCGTGGCTCGCCTCCGACGCCCCCGTCGGGCCCCACCTCGCCGACCAGCTCCTCCTCCCGCTCGCGCTCGGCGCCGGCGGCACCTTCCGCACGTCGCACCTCACGGCACACACGCACACCAACGCCGAGGTCATCCGCCGCTTCCTGCCCGACGTCGCGATCGACCTCGCGCAGGACGGCCCCTCCGCCACGGTCACGGTGACGCGCGGCCCGCGGTCGTGACCACGCGCCGCGCGTCCGGCCCCGCGCTCCGGCGGATCGCCCCGCGCCGTCGGGTTTCCGGGACCGCGAGGCCCGGTGGCCGTCAGCGCGCGGCGCGGCGGACCTGGATCTGGGTCTGGCCGACGCCGTTCTGCTGCGCCGACGTCGCCCCGACGAGGAGGCCCGTCGCGACGTCGTAGTGCCCCTGGTAGCGGTCGTAGGGCCCCTCCTCGACCACGGTCGCGATGCCGCCCTGCACGCCCGCGAACGTCGTGCGGAACTTCGTCACCGGGTCGTCGTCGACGACGGTGCCGGGACGCAGCTTCGCGAGGGTCGCCGGCCCGATCCACGCCGGCATCGTCGTCGCCGCGCCGGCCACGCGGTTCACCGTGTTCTCCTGCGGCCGCCCGCCCGCGATCGGCGTCAGCGCGGAGTGGAAGCGGAACGGCGCCCACGTCGCCTCCGGCGCGCCGAACACGAGCGCGGTCGCGAGCGCCTGCGGGATCACCGGCGCGCCGGGGACCACGATCGAGAACGTCCCGCGGAAGTCGAGCCGCAGGCCCCGCGTGACCGCCGCGGGCGTGGGATCCGAGCCCCACGGCAGCTTCAGCGCGCGGAGGTCGGCGAGCACGGTGCTCGTGATCGTCGTCGAGCCCGCGGAGAACGACGACGTGCCGTTCGGGTTCGGCGTGAACCCGCCGCGCCCGGTGGACGACGTGCTCGCGACGAGCAACAGCCCCGTCTCGAGGTCGTACGTCGTCCGCTGGTACGACGAGCCGGACCGCGTCTCGAAGACGATCGCGTCGAACGTCCTCCCGCGCAGCGGGTACTTCAGCCGCCGGATCGTGAGCCCGCCCTCGCGCACCTCCTGCTTCGCGGCGAGGTCCGTCGGCGAGATCCAGTAGTCGGCGAGCGAGCGCGCGGTGCCGACGAGCCCCTCGGTCCCGTTCGACATCATCCGCCCGCCCTGCGGGTCCATGAGCAGGAACGAACGGAACTCGACGGCGACGACGGCCTCGCCGGCGGCGAGCACCGTCATCTGCCGGTATCCCGCGCCCGCGGTCGAGGGGTTGTCGACCTCGCGGTACTTCTTCCCGTTCTTGTCGACCCAGTTGCCCTGGTCGTCCTGCTCGAGCAGCGTCCCGACCGACGGGATCGTGGCCGACCCCTGGTACCACGACGCGCGCGCGCCCGGCGCGAGCCACGCGGGCAACGCGGGCCCCGCGCCCGCCGCGGGCGGCGACGCCACGACGCCTGCGCACGCGAGCGCCGCGAGCACGCCACCGACGACCCAACGAGCCGCTCCGCCCATGTCCGCCTCCGGGGCCGGCGCCGGGAACCCGTCCCGCGCCGGGCCGAGCAGCCTACCCGGAGCCGTCGGCGGTTTCGCGACCCTCGCCCCCGGGGACGCAAGTCCCGGCCCGCGTCAGCCCGCGGTCGCGGGGGACGGGGCGCGGGGCCGGGCCCGCATCACGTCGGGCAGGCCGGCGCGCAGGCGCGCGCTGTTGCCGATCACGAACAGGCTCGACAGCACCATCGCGATGGCCGCGTAGACCGGCGGCACGTGCGTCACGACCGCCCAGCCGAGGCCCGCCACGTTGTAGGCGAAGGCCCAGAACAGGTTCCACCAGGCGGCGCGCCGCGTCGCGCGGGCCGCGCGGAACAGGCCCGGCAGCCGAGAGAGGTCGTCGCCGAGGAGGCTCACGTCGGCGGTCTCGCGCGCGAGGTGCGTGCCGGACCCGACCGCGAGCCCGAGGTCGGCGGCGGCCAGCGCGGGCGCGTCGTTGAGCCCGTCGCCGACGAAGGCCACCGGGCCCCCCGCCTCGGACCGCAAGGCCCGCACGGCCTCGACCTTGTCCGCGGGCAGCAGGCCGCCGCGGGCCGCCGTCGCCGGCAGGCCCAACGACGCGGCGACCTCCGCGACGACGTCGGGCGCGTCGCCCGACAACACGACGACCTCGAAGCCGTCCGCGCGCAGCGCGTCCACCGCCGCGCGCGCCGACGGACGCACGCGGTCGGTGAGCGCGATGCGGCCGACCGCGACGCCGTCCACCTCGACCCACACCTCGGAGGCCCGCGTCCCCGCGAGCGCGGGCGCGTCCGCCCCCCCACCGGGCCTCGCGTCCCTCCCCCCCTGGATCCACCCCGGCCGTCCGACGCGGACCGCGCGGGTCCCACGCGCGTCGGTCACGCGGCCCTCGACGCCGAGGCCCGGCACCACGCGCACGTCGGACGCCGCGGGCGTCGCGAGGCCGCGCGCCGCGGCGGCGGCGACGATCCCGCGCGCGAGCGCGTGCTCGCTGCCGCGTTCGACCGCGGCGGCGTCGGCGAGGACCGCGTCGGCGTCGGCGGCCGCGAACGGGACCACGGCCTTCACCTCGGGGCGGCCCTCGGTGAGCGTGCCCGTCTTGTCGAACGCGACGACGCGGACGCGCGGCAGGCCCGCGAGCGCGAGGCCCGTGCGGACGAGGATGCCGCGCTCGGCGAGGCGACCGAGGGCGGCGGTGACGGCGAGCGGCATCGCGATGCCGAGCGCGCACGGGCACGCGATGACGAGGACGGCGAGGGCGTGCATCGCGGCCGCGACCACGCCGTCGCCGCGGGCGAGGTCGAGCGCGAGGACGCCGAGGGAGAGCACGACGACGCCCGGCACGAAGACCGACGACACGCGGTCGGCGAGGCGCTCGAGCGGCGACCGCTCGGCCCGCGCGCGCGCGAGGACCGCGGCGACCTCGCCGAGGCGCGACGAGCGGCCGGTCGCGGTCACGCGCACGACGAGCGGGCCGTCCGTGGGCACGACGGGCGCGGCCACCGCGTCGCCGGGCGCGACGGCGCGCGGCAGCGGCTCGCCGGTGAGCGCGGCCTCGTCCACGAGCGCGCGGCCCTCGTCGACGACGCCGTCGGCGGGCACGCGTTCGCCGGGGCGCACGAGGACGCGGTCGCCGACGACGAGGTCGGCGGCGCGGACCGCGCTCTCCGCGCCGGGGCGCGCGAGGCCCGCGCCGGGCGCGAGGCGGACCGCGGGGCGCTCGGCCTCCGAGAGGAACTCGCGGAGGCGGCGGGCCGCGCGCTCCTTGGCGGTGGACTCGAGCCAGCGGCCCACGGTCACGAGCGTCGCGAGGCCGGAGGCGGTGTCGAGGAAGAGGGCGTTCGAGGCGCCGGTGACGAGGCCGACGACGGAGCCGGCGTAGGCCGCGAAGATGCCGGTGGCGATCAGGACGTCGGCGCTGACGCGGCGGCGGGCGAGCGCGGCGAACGCGCCGTACGCATAGGGCACGCCGAGCAGGAGCACGACCGGCGTCGCCGCGACGAACATCGCGATGGGCGCGAAGCGGCGGTACTCCTCGCTCGCGGCGGAGACGGGGTCGAAGTACTCGACCCAGGCGATCGACATGACGAGCATCGCGAGGACGGTGCCGAGGGCGAGCCGCGCGAGCCACACCGCGGCCTCGCTGCCGCCCCCCTCGCGCCCGCCGCGCCCGGCGAGCCCGAACGCGATGGAGCAGCCGACGCAGCAGAACACCCGCGGGACCGCGTCCACCACCCGGCGAGGCCCGTGCGCGCCGGCGGGCAGGCCGCAGTGGCCGCAGAAGTCGGCGTCCGGGACGGACGGGGTGGCGGACGGGTCGGCGGGCATGGCGTGCCGCGATCCTCCCCGACCCGCGCCCGCGACGCGAGGCCCCGGCCCACAGGACGACCCGAGGGCGACCCGCGGACGACCCGCGGGCGGCCCTCCCGGCGGCCGGGCCTCGCGGTCAACGCGATCGAGCCTTCCCCGGGACGAAGAAGGAGGCGGGCCTCTCGAGCACGGTCCGGCCGTCCGGGCCGACGAGACGGAGGCGCACGGGGTGCGCCCCCGCCGCGGGCGGCGCGGCCCCCGCGGGGAGCTCGAGGGCCACGTGGGTGGTCACGCGACCGCTCGCGGGCACCTCGATGCGGCCGCCCTCGCGCACGACGACGCCGGGCAGGCCGTCCACGACGACGTCGAACGCGCGGGCGGTCTCCTCGCCGTTCGACACGGTGACGTCGAACACGTTCTCGACGACGCCCTCGGCGGTGAGGCGGCTGTCGTCGTAGCGCGGGCGGACCGTGACCGACACGCCCTCGCGGGAGCGGAGGACAAGCATCGCGCCGAGGGCGACCCCCAGCGTGACCAACGCGAGGCCCAGGCGCCGCGCGTCGGACAGCCCGATCCTCGACAGCCACGCGGGCCAGCCGGGCTTGCCCGCCGGGAAGCGCAGGTGCAGGATCCCCTCGCGACCGCGTTTGGCGAACACGCGGTCGCAGGCGTCCACGCAGAGGCCGCAGAGCAGGCACGCGGCCTCGGTGCGGCGGTCGCGGTCGCGCGGGCTCACGTCCATGAAGCAGGCGCGGTCGCACGCCTTGCAGTTCAGGCAGATCGCGCGGTCCTCGTCGGCCATGCCGACGCGCATCGTCTTGGGGTCCTGCACGAGCTGCAGGAGGACGCCGTACGGGCACGCGCGGAGGCAGAAGGTGTGGCGGACGAACAGGAGGTCGGCCGCGATGAGCGCGGTCAGCACGCCGAACCCGACCCACGCGGCCTGCGGGGGCGCGAGCCGCTGCGCCGGGACGAGGAAGTAGTTGACGGCGGCGGCCGCGAGGAACGCGGCCCCCGCCACGAGGGTCGCCCCGTAGGCGAGCGTGCGGACGGGACCGCGCCTGGCGGCGCGGCCCTTGCCGAGCACCCTGCCCTCGAGCTTCGTCGCCAGCTCGCTCGCGAGCGTCTGCGGGCAGAGCCACCCGCACCACAGGCGCCCGTGGATCAGCGCGCCGCCGAACACCCAGAGGAGCCCGACGAGCACGATCCCGTAGACGGCCCAGAGGTCGACGCCCGGGTGGAGGCGATGGCCCGCGAGGACGAGCACGCCGGCGACGAGGTCGAAGCGGAGCAGGTCGACGAACGGCGCGAGCACGAGCAGGGCGAGCACGCCGCCCTGCACGAGCCGCCGCGCCACGGCGAACCGCGGCGGCGGCGGCGGAAGGGGCGCGGGGCGCTCCGGCCGCCTCTCCGTCGCGGCCGGGACGATCGGGAGCGGGGTCCCGAGGCCCGGCTGGACGGAGGTGCGGTCCATGGGGCCCTCGACGCCTCTATTTCACCCCGGTGAGCTTGTTGTACTGCTCGACGAGCTCGGTCCCGGAGCCGTGGCGCCAGAAGAAAAAGTAGAGGAGGCCGAAGAGCACGAAGCCGACGTACGTGAGGCGGAGCACCATGGGGATCGCGCCGCCGTGGTTCTCCGTCACGCCGCTCGGGTAGACGGTGGGTTCGTGGTCGGTCATGGGAGGTCCTTTCGGGGCCGGCGGCCTATTCCTCGTAGTCGTGGTTCGGACGCCAGTCGCGGGAGCGGCCCAGGGTCTGGATGTAGGCGAGGAGCGCCTCGAACTCCTTCGGGTCGTTGGCGATCCACGGGAACGGGGGCATCACCGACCCGGGGACGAGGTCGCGCGGGTTCCGGAAGTGCGCGAGGTGCCACGTGCGGTCGTACTTGCCGCCGACGCGCGACAGGTCGGGGCCGATCCGGCGCGTGCCGAGGAAGTGCGGCGCGTCGTTGACGTACTCGCCGGGGACGCTGATGGGCGCCGGCGTGCCGCGCCAGCCGTAGCGCGCGACGTCGGACGGCAGCTTGCGGATCTGCTGGGTGTGGCAGTACCAGCAGCCCTCGCGCTTGTAGATCTCGCGGCCCGCGGCCTGCTGGTCGGTCAGGGGCTTGAGGCCCTCGACCGGCTTCGTCCAGGAGTCCTCGACGAGCGCCGGGAACAGCGTCGTGAGGGTCCCGCCGACGAAGAAGAAGAGCAGCGAGAAGAGGAACAGCGCCATCGCGCTGCGGTCGGTCTTGAGGAGGGGGTTCGGGATCATGGGCGCCTCCTAGCCGTTCACCGGGTTGGCCTTCGCGACCGCCGTCTCTTCCTCCGCGTGCCCGAGGGACCGGAACACGAGGTACAGGAAGACGACGATGCCGGCGTACATCAGCGCGCCGCCGACCGCGCGGGCGATCCAGAACGGGCGCATGAACACGACCGTGTCCACGAACGGGATCGACGTGTCGTTCCACTGGAGGCCCTGCATGAAGCCGCCCACCCAGAGGCTGACGAAGTAGATGAGGCCGCCCCACAGCATCAGCCAGAACGAGCGGCTGGCGAGCGCCTCCGAGTAGATCGGGCGCCCGGTGATCCGGGGCAGCGACCACAGCGTCCCGCCGATGGCGAAGAAGCTGAACGCGCCGAGGACCGCCATGTGGGCGTGGCCCACGATCCAGTCGGTCTTGCTGACGATGGCGCTGACGCTGCGCAGGGAGTGCATGGGCCCCTGGAAGCACGTCAGGAGGTAGAAGGTCGTGCCCGCCATGAGGAACTTGAGGATCGGGCTCCTCTTCACCACGTCCCAGCGGCCGGCGACCGTGCCGTAGAAGTTCGTGATGACGGTCCAGACCGGGATGATCAGCATGACGCTGAACAGGATCGCGACGGTCTGCAGCCACTCGCTGATGGGCCCGTGCAGCATGTGGTGCGCGCCGGTCCAGACGTAGATGAACGCGATGGACCAGAACCCGACCATCGACAGCCGGTGGCTGTAGAGGGGCTTGTCGGCCGCGAGCGGGATGAAGTAGTAGGCGATCGCGATGCCGAAGGGCGTGAAGATCAGGCCCACGGCGTTGTGGACGTAGAACCAGTTGAGGTTCGCCTGCGCGATGCCCTTCTGGAACATCGTCGCGAAGTTGCCGCCGATGTACACGAAGGCGGTCCAGAGGACGCCGCCCATGATGTACCAGAGGCTGACGTACAACTTCTCGTGCTTGCGGGTGGCGATCGTCATGAAGACGTTGACGCCGAACAGCACCCACGCGACCGTGACGCCCACGTCGAGCAGGAACGGCAGCTCGGCGTACTCGAGGCCCTGCGTCGTGCCCGACAGGGTCGTGTAGACCGCCGACAGCACCACCGTGTCGAACAGGGCGCAGGTGAACAGGCCGAGCTTCTCGCTCCAGAGCTGGTTCCCGCACAGCCGCGGGACCAGGTAGAAGACGAGCCCGATGTCGGCGGCGAGCAGCCAGCCGAACAGCACGCCGTTGACGTGCAGCGGGCGCATGCGGCCGAACGTCAGCCACGGGGCCGAGCCCATGAACTCGGGCCAGATGAACTTCAGCGAGACCAGGACGCCGACGAGGGCGGTGATCGCGAAGAAGACGACGGAGCTGATGAGGAACCAGCGGGCCGACGGTTGGTCGGCGAGCTTGCGCCCGGTCGGGGCGGTCATGACGTCACCGGTCACTTCTTGCTCCTTTCCGCGGCCGCTCCGGTGTGGGAGAGGCCTCGCACGTAGTTCACGAGGTCCCAGCGCTGGTCCTCGGGGAGGAAGTCCCATGCCGGCATCCCGGTGCCGACCACGCCGTACGTGATCGACTCGTAGAGCCGGAGGTCGTCGATCGGGGTGAGGAACGGGCGGTTCATCAGGTTGCGCGGCCGGGGCAGCAGGTCCGGGGCGTTGGGCCCCTTGCCGTCGCCGAGGAGGCCGTGGCAGCCGAAGCACCGCTGGCGGAACACGGCCCGCGTGCGCTCGAACGCCTCGGGCGTCCACGCGACCGGGTTGCGCTCGGGGAGCTTGCGGAGGGTCGCCTTCGAGGGCTTGTCGCCGCCGCTGAACTCCTGCCGGACCCACGCGAACAGCGCCTGGGCCTGCTCGTCCGTGAGCACCTGCTCGAAGGGGGGCATCGCGGTCCCGGGGACGCCCTTGCGGATGGCGCGCCAGGCCCGGTCCTTCGGCAGCCAGTCGAAGAAGCGGGCGTTCGTGAACTGCCGCGGCCGGGGCACGAGGTTGTGGGCGGCGGGCCCGTTGCCGTCGCCCTTCTCGCCGTGGCAGCGCACGCAGAGCGTCTTGTACTGCTCGGCGGGCGTCGCGGGCGCCTGGTACGACTTGTTCTCCGTCAGGAACTTCGCGATGGCCTGCCGTTCGGTCGGCGCCATCCAGAAGTTCGGCATGTTGCTGTCCGGCGTGTCGCGACGCGGGTCCGCGAGGTGGCGCTCGATGTAGTCCGGCGTCCGGACCAGCCCGACGAACGAGAGGTCCGGGGCGAGCCCGCCGTCGGCGTCGCCGAGCTTGTGGCACGCGACGCAGGCGCGGCGCTTCACCGACTCCGCGCCGGTCTCGGGGGTCACGGGGACCTCCGGCGGCGTCTGCTCCTTCCAGGCGCGCGTCTTCGTGCGGACCGTGATCGGGTCCTCGACGAGCGTCCGCCCGCGCCGGCTCTTCAGGAACACCACGAGGTCGGTGACGTCCTGCAACGGCATCTTGAGCTGGGGCATCTGCGAGAGGGGCGCGTTGGCGGTCGGCACGAGGATCGACTCGCGCAGGTAGGCCAGCGGCCACCGGTTGCCGACGTCCGTGAGGTCGGGCCCGAGGGTGCCGCGCGAGACGCCGCGCACGGTGTGGCAGCCGACGCACGCGTACTTCTCGAAGAGCTCGCGGCCGCGCTTCAAGTGCGGCGTCTCGTCGAGGTACGGCTCCGGGTGGCAGCGCGCGCACGACGACTCGATGTAGGGCGCCGTCAGGATCGGCTCGAGGGCGTGCGGGTCCTCCGTGCCGTGGGCCTCCTTCTCGGTGATGGCCCGCCCGTTGCCCTCGTGGCAGATGGTGCAGCCGAACTCGCTGAAGGCGTGGCCCTTGACCTCGGGGTGCGTCCGCAGCGGCTCCTTGCCGTCCTTGAACGCCGGGTCGTCGACGGCCATGTGGCACGTGCGGCACCGGTCCACGCGGGCCTCGGGGCCCACGCCCGTGAGGCGGTCCTGCTTGATCTCGAGGCCGGCCTGCCGGATGGCGTCCTTGACGGTCTGGTTGGCGGCGCGGCCCAGCGCCGCGTCGTAGTACGCGGACTGGTGGTGCCGCCAGGGCTCGTCGGTCGCCGTGAAGATCACGCCGGCGACGACGCCGGTGAAGGCGAGGCTCGTGGCGAAGAGGGCGTTGCGGATGAACATGGCCGCTCCTACCAGGGGGTGGTGAACGCCCAGTTCGCCCCGCGGAAGAACGTGCCGACGAGCGTCAGCACCGCGAGGGTCGCGAGCACGGAGAGGAAGAGCCAGTTGACGGCCGAGCGCTTCGGGTGGAACCACGTCCCCTCGCCGCCGGAGCGGCGCTCGAGGTACGGGGCCAGGAGCGCGAGCCCGACCAGGAGGCCGGGGATGCCGATGCCGCCCCAGAAGGCGTCGTAGGACACCATCTCCTGCAGGCCGAGGAAGTACCACGGCGCCTTGGCGGGGTTCGGCGGGTGCGACGGGTCGGCGATGCCCTCGAGCGGCGCGTCCCAGAGGATCGCGGCCACCGAGAGCAGCAGGAGCGTGAACGTCAGCAGCAGCAGCTCGCGGGCGAGCGCCGACGGCCACGACGGGACCTGCTTCTCGACGTCGCCGCCGGTCTGCGGGGTGCGCAGCGGCACCACGGCCATGAGGCCGTAGGTCTTGGCCGGCGTCGCCGGGAAGCGGTCGAAGGCGGGCAGCTCGGCGGGCGCGAGCGGGGTGCGCTCGGGCTTGCCCTCGGGCGTCGCGGGCCGGGCGAGGCCGCCGTCCTTGCGGACGCGCCAGAAGTGGAGGCCGATCAGCACGAGCATCGCGAAGGGCAGGACGGCCACGTGCAGGACGTAGATCCCCTGGTTCGTGGGAGAGCTCGGACCGCTCCTCGATTCGGTGACGGGACCGATCCCTCCGCACATCGCCAGGGCGTGGGGTCCCCTCCGCGTGCTCGTGTCGCCGAAGGGCGTGCGTCTCTGGCGCAACCCGGGCGCGTGGCCCGTCGAAGGCGTCGGGATCACTCCTGCGGAAGCGCCTCACGTCATCGAGGCCGTGACGAGGGATTGGTCGTGATTCCCACGGACGCAACGCGAACGCGCCCCGTCCCCGCGAGCCCCATGAGCACACCCGTCGGGCGTCCGTCGAGGCCGACGTCGGAATGCCACTCGTTCCACCGCGCGGAGATTCCCTCGTGATCTACCCCATCGCTCACGCCATCCTTGTTCGACCCGCCCAGCACGGTGGCGCGTGGACCTGGGTCGTGGCGCGTTGCCCGCTCTGTGCCGGCCGTCACGTCCACGGCGCCGGAGACGGGGCGGATCCTCGCGCCTTCCTCGGGCACCGGGTCGCGCACTGCGTCGAGAGAGCCCCGCTGAACGGCTACGTGCTCGTGGAGGCAACCCCGGCGCGAGGCTCGCCGAAGGAGGGCGCGTGATCGCTCCGGCGCCCCATCCCCGCGACGCGGACGAGATCCCCTCGCACGACTCCGCTTCCCGCGACCGGGCCCCCATCGCGCACGCGGGAGCTCTCCCCGACCTCGTGACGCCCGCGATCCTCGCCGCGGCCGTCGGCATGACCACGAGCGCGGTGTGCAGGCAGATTCTCGCCGGAACCTGGGGCCCGTTCACGCGGCTGGGGCGGAGGTTGATCCTCCGTCGCACCTCGATCCTCGAGGCACTGGCCGAGCGCGAGGTCCACGCGGTGCCGCGGACGCCCGTGCCGGTCGCGCGGCCGCCCGCGTGGGCCACGCACCTGCCTCCCCCCCACCCGGAGAGGAGGCGCGCATGACGCCCGATCGCCGCCCTGCTCAACGCCCGAAGTCCCGTGACGGGCGCGAGATGCGGCGTCCTCGGAAGGGACTTGAGCTGTCGGCGAGGACGAGCGTCAGTGCGACGACGCCGCGAGCGAGTGCCCGACGGCGCCCTGGAGCAACGACATGAGCACGAAGCGCAAGCACCCTGCCCCGAGGTCGAAGACGCCCGGCGCGAAGCAGCGCGGGACCATCGCGGAGGCGGCGACGAAGGATGCCGCGGCCCCCGCGACGGCGAAGGCGCCCCGGACGCCGAGCGCCCCGCGCGAGCGCGACCCGCGGCTCCCCAAGGCCGGGACGGTCGTCCAGCGGGCCTGGCACGGGAAGACGTACGAGGTGACGGTCGGCGAGAGCGACTTCACCTTCAAGGGCGCGTCGTACCGGAGCCTCTCGGCGCTCGCGAAGGAGATCACGGGCGCGGCGTCGATCAACGGCATCGCGTGGTGGGGTCTCTCCCCCCGCCCCGCACCGAAGGCGCCTGCCAAGGACGCGAAGCCCGAGACGGCAAAGGAGGCCTCGTAGCCCACGAGGGCCCTGCGACGGGCCGGGACGCCACACGGTGCCCGGCCCCCGCGCGGGGCGCACGACGATGAGGACCCGCACCACCAAACCCGCCGCAGCCGACGCCCGCCGCAGCGAGTTCGGGATGGTCTACCAGACCCCGGGCCGCCGGACGTTCTCGGTGGACTTCATCTGGAAGGGACGCCGGGTTCGCAGGGCGGGCGGATCCACGTACGCCCTCGCGGACCAGAAGCGCCGCGAGGTTCGCGTGCTGCTTGAGCGCGGCGTCGATCTCGACGAAGTGCTCGCGCACGTCTTCGGTGACTTCTGCGGGACGCGGCTCACCTTCCGCGAGGCGACCGCCAAGTACCTCGAGTACGCGGCGACGAGGAAGCGCCCGTCAAGCCTCGCCGACGACCGCTACCGGCTCGGAGCGCTCTCGCGGGCGCGCTGGGCCAACAAGCGCCTCGCCGACATCCAGCCCGCCGACCTCCTCCGGTGGGTCGAAGCCCGCCACGAGGGCCGCACCGTCGAGCGGCTCCGCGCGCGAAGGCCGCGCGAGACGCTCGCGGCCTTCCGCGTGGCGCCCGACCGGATGGAGAGGCGGACGCTCCAGGGCGCCTCGCCCGCGACGATCAACAAGGACCTGAACCTGATCTCGGCGCTCTACCGCTGGGCGATCAAGGCCGGCTTCGTGGACGACAACCCCGCGCGCAAGGTCGAGCGGCTTTCGGAGAAAGGTCGCGCGCGAGAGACCTACCTCAGCGCGGAGGAGTCCCGCGCGTTCGCCGCGGCCTGCGCCCCCTCGCTTCGGCCCCTCGTCATCGCGGCGCTCCACACGGGCGCCCGCCGGGGCGAACTGCTCGCCCTGTGCTGGCGCGACGTGGACATGGAGCGGCGCGAGATCGTGATCGCCCCGGCGACGGAGAAGGCGGGCCGCGGGCGCGTGATCCCGATGACGACCGCGCTCTTCGACGTGCTTGCCGACCTGCGCTCACGCCGTCCGCTCCCGGCGCTCGACGGCAGCGACCGCGTGTTCCTCGCGCCCAACGGTGCGCCGCTCAAGGTCGGCTTGCTCCGCGGCCTGTGGGACAACGCGATCGAAGCGGTCGGGGACGGGATCCCGGCGTCAAAGCGCGGCGCGGTGACGTTCCACTGCCTCCGGCACACAGCTGCGAGTCTCCTCGCCGCCGGTGGCATCCCGCTGCTCGACATCGCGCGCGTGCTCGGGCACAGCACGATCTCGGTCACGATGCGCTACGCGCACTTCGCGCCCGAGAGCGGGCGCAAGGCGATGGCCGCGCTGGGCGACGCCCTCGCGACGCCCGACGCGCGCCGAGGTCGTGGAGAACGCGAGGTCGGCTCGTAGCGCTTCGGCGGCGCGGTTACCGTCGCGTTGTCGCTCCGCAGGCGCGTCGCAAGCGGAGCGCGGCACCCGCTCCCACGGACGCCAGGGCCGCGCCTGTCCGTGTAGTTCCTGCCCTTCGCGTGCCATGCGGCCGAGGCAAGACGAGGTTCAGCGCGACGGCAGGTCCGCCGAGAGCCACTTCGTCTCGCCGTCCGCCCAGGTCGCCTTGTACTCGCGCGCCTTGCGACCAGGCGCCGAGACGAGGACGCGATGCTCGCCCGCCGCGATGCCGCCGACCCAGACGACTCTCCGCGCGGCGCCGGCCTCGAACCGCTCGCCGTCGACGAGCACCTGCACGCGATCGAGGATCTCCCCGGTCGCGGTAGGGACCACGACTTCGAGGGCACCCTTCGGCCACGCGACCCGGTAGGGACCGGGGCCGTCGGCCGGCACGCGCACGGCCATGCAGTTCCTCGCGCTGCCGACCAGAACCGAGCCGGCGGGGAGTGAGAAGGGAAGGCGGTTCGGCTCCTCCGCGGCTGCAGTCGTGAGCCAGCCCCAGTCGATGTTGGGGACCACGCCCCTGACGAACGTGTCCTCGGCTGCGACGCCAGCCGGCGGCTCGATCGCGACAACCAGGGACGACCGCTCGGGGAAGCGAAGCTCCCCGAGGTCGATCGTGGGCAACTCGCCGTCCGAGAGGTCGACTTCCACCGCGGCACCCGCGAGCTTGTCGTCCTTCGGTCGCGCGATGAACCATGCGAGGCCGATCGACTCCGTCGCCAGCGGCAGAGCCTCGGTCTCGACCTCCTCGTCCTCCTCGCTTAGGAACGTGGGGAGCCGAGTCTCGAGCCGTACGCCGGCCTTGACCTCCGCATCGCCGGACCCGCGCAGGCGCACGGTGATCTTCGTCGCGTCGGGCGGCAGCAGCCGCAGCGGCGGCGCGCCCGGGACTGCCGGCAGCACGTGGATCGAGCGGACGCGGGGTGCACGACGCACGCGCAGGACGGCATCGCCCACGACCGGCAGGGAGATCGCCCCCTTGCGCGCCGCGATCGTCACGTCGGCCGAGACTCCGGCGGCGCCGAGCCAGACCTGGTCGTCCTCGGTCAGCGCGCTCGCGTCGACGGCCAATGCCCGGGTCGGGGCCCGCGGCACGGCGACATCCGTGGGTCCTCTCACCTCGACCTTCGCCTCACCGCGGCCGCCGTTCGACAGCCACCCCCACAGGCGCACGACCCACGTCCCGGCGGGAAGCGCCAACTCGGGCACCCCATCTTCGCCGCGGGCGAAACGCCCGACGGCCGTGCCGTCCGCGATGCGGTAGGCGATGAGGCTGTCGCCTTCGACGATCGGGTGCGCCGGATCGGAGCTCCGCACTCGGACCGGAAACGTCGGCTCTGCGGGGATCGCAGGCGCGCCGGCAGGCGCCGGCAGACGCACCTTCACCACCACACCGGGGACCGCCGTCGCGTCCGCGGACGTCTCCTTCCCGAAGGTCTCGTCGTCGGGGTCGACCTGGACGGCGTCGAACGGCTCGAGCCCCCGAAGTCGAAACGCCCCCTTGGCGTCGGTGAACGTCCAGGGACCCCGGTGCCACGAAGCGCTTCCCACCGCGGCTCCCGCGACCGGCGCACCCTTCGCATCGACGACCGTCCCCTCGAGAACAGCGCCCCAGTCCGGCCGCAGCACGATCCCGCGGCGCGAGAAGGGGTAGCCGTCGGCCACCGCGAAGTCCTCCGACGCGATCGACTCGGCGATCGGCCAGAGCCACTTGGTGTCGCGCCGGTCGATGTGCGGCAGCACAGCACGACCCGTTACGTCCGTCCTCGCCTGGCGCACGTCGGGCGTATGGCCGCAGTAGAGGCGGTAGCCGACGAGGGCGTTGGCGACGGGGCGGTCGAGGGGGTCGAGGACCGTGACCGGGAGATCCTCTCCACGGGCGAGTCGACAGACCGAATCCGAACCTTCCCCACGCCACTCGTTGCAGGGCGCGTACCCGTCCGCCACGACGAGCATGTGGTCCCACGAAACCTGTGGCTCCTCGACTCGCAGGCGGCCCCACTCGTCGGTCGGGCCGTAGAGGATGTCGTCCGTCTCGTTGACGAGCCGGGGCAGCGGATGCGTCGCTTCCCCGACGTAGTGGATCCTCGCGCCGGGGATCCCGCGGCCCGACTGATCGACGACCCGCACGGCGAGCGCGGTGGGCTTTTCGACGAGGTCCGCCGTGCCCTCGAAGGGATCGGGCACGTCGCGAACGGCCCAGCTCGTCGGCGGACTCGCCTGCGGACGTTCCTTGTCGTCTCCGTCTCCACGCGCTGCGAGGGATGCGCCGAGCACGACCGCAATCCCGACTCTGATGACCGTGCGCCTCATCCTGCCGATCGTACCGGGCGTGGCAGTAACCCACGGCGGTCGCGGCGGCACAGGCGGCCCCATCCCCCCGCGGCTGCGACGCGCGGGAGCCCCACTGGGCGCGCGGGTGCCACGCACGCGGGCGCTCCCGGGCGCGGCGGACGTTGGGGCGACCGGCGCCCCCGGCGGGCCGTACGGCCCGATCCGCATCTCCGTCCTCGCGGCGCCCCAGCCCCCTGCCGCGACGGGCGGGTGGGCAACTGGGTGTGGATCTCGCGGTCGGTCCCCGTCGGTGCCGGTCGCTCGGGGTCGGTCGGCTCGGGGGGACCCGCGATCGCGCGGGTCGCGGCCCGTTCGCCCGAATCGCGCGTTTACGCGCGAACGACGGCCGTAGGAGATGGAGCCCCGGGTCGGATTTGAACCGACGACCCCCGCTTTACGAAAGCGGTGCTCTACCGCTGAGCTACCAGGGCTTGGTCTGCAGCGAGCGGGGGATTCTAGGGGCCCCCGGCCCACCCCGAAAGAAGCGGGCAGACAGCCCCCCGGCACTCCGCCGCCGCCCCGACACCCGGAGTCCACCCAACGCCTCGAGCGGCCCCGACGCCCCGGATCCAGCCGAAGCCCCGGATCCACGTCGCAGGACGCCCGACCCGCCCCCTCCCGCCCCCCGCAGCCCCCCACCTTCCCCCGCGCACGACCGCGCCCCCGCGAAGCGCGCGGACGAGGCGCGCGCGGGCCCGGACGGGACGCCGGGCGCGCGGCCTTGCGAGCAGCGGTCCCCCGCCGATACCGTGGGTCCCGGGGTGCCCGTGCGTTCACCGTCGATCCTCCTGATCGCCTGCGCCCTCGCCCTCGGCGCCCCCTCGCGGCGGGCGATCCGCCGGCGGACGTCCCGACCGCGCGCGCCGCCGCCGACGCGGCCGCCGCCGCCCACGCGAAGGGCGACGCCGCCGCGCTCCACGCGCTGGCCGAGGCCGACACCCCGGACCCCTGGATGGTCGCGGGCGAGCTGGCCGCGCGCGGCGCGCTCCCGGTCGCGCGCGCGTTCGCGACCGCCGCCCCGCGGCCCGACGTCGCGCGCCTCGACGCGGCGCTCGCCGCCGGCGCGTGCGCGACGCCGGCCGACGTCCGCGCGACGCTCGAGGCCGCCGAGGCCGACCTCGACGCCGACCGCGCCGCCGCGGCGTTGGCGCGGCTCGACGCGCTGAAGGTCGCCGACGGCTCGCTCGCCGCGGTGCGGCGCGAGGCGCTCCGCGCGGAGGCGCTCGACGCGACGGGCAGGCCCGCGGAGGCCGCCGCCGCGCGCGCCGCGAGCGGCGAGGCCGCCGCCGCCCTCGGCTGGCTCGCGCACGCCGCCGACGCGCTGCTCCAGGCCGGCGTCGCCGCGTACCGCGCCCGCGACCCGAAGACCGCCGCCGCGCGCTGGCGCCGCAGCGCCGCGCTCCAGCACGAACGCGGGCTCGCCGACGCCGAGGCCTCGACGCTCGCCAACGTCGCGGTGGCCGAGGAGTACGGCGGCGACCTGCGGGCCGCGCTCGCGACCGCGACGGCGGTGCTCACCCTCCGGGCCGCGCTCGGGGACGACGATGCGAAGGCCCGCGCGCTCGCGAGGGTCGGCGCGCTCCACGCCGCCACCGGCGACCTCGCGGCCGCGGCCGACGCGTACGAGCGCGCGCTGCCGCTCGTGCGCGCGGCCGGCGACGCCGAGACGGAGGGCGAGGTCCTGGCGGCGCTCGGGCGCCTGCAGGTCCGCCGCGGCGACCGGCGCAAGGCGCTGCCGACGCTGACGGATGCGGTCGCGCGCGCGCGGGCCGCGGGCGCCCCCGCCGCGCTCGCCGACGCGCTGCGCGCCCTCGGGCACGCGAAGGCAGGGCTCGGGGACCGCGAGGCCCCGTCGCTGATCCGCGAGGCCCTGTCGGTCGCGGAGGCCGCGAAGGACGATCCGTCGGCGGTCGAGGCCCGCCTCGAGCTCGGGGCCCTCGAGCTGGCCCGCGGCGACCCGGTCGCGGCCGGGGCGTCGTTCCGCGAGGCCGATCGCGTGGCCGAGGCCGCGGGGTACGCGCCGGGACGCGGGCGCGCGCTCGCGTACCTCGGCGCGCTGCACGTCTCGCTCGGGGACTACCCGAAGGCCCTGGCGTCGTTCCAGAAGGCGCAGCAGACGCTCGAGGCCGTCGGCGACCGCGCGGGCCGGGCCAACGTGCTCGGCGCGATCGGCGACGTCTTCCGCCGGCTGATCGACTTCGGGAAGGCCGACGACGCACTCGCCGAGGCGCGGCGCCTCGCGGAGGACGTCGGCGACCGCGAGGTCCTCGGCGCGATCTCGACGCACGAGGCCAACCTCCTGTTCTCGCGCGGCGAGCTCGAGCGGGCGCTCGCGCTCCACGAGGCCGTGCGCGCCGCCGCCGCGAAGGCCGGCGCCCGCGCCGAGGAGGCGAGCGCCTGGGCCAACGTCGGCGCCGTGCGGGCCGAGCTCGGCGACCTCGAGGGCGCGACGGACGCGCTCGAGCACGCGCGCGCGATCGTCGAGGAGCTCGGCGACCCGGCGCTCGCGCGCGTGCTGGTCAACCTCGGCGACGTGCGCCTGCGGGGTCCGACGCCCGCCGAGGCCGTGCCGCTGCTCGAGCGCGCGCGGGCGCGCTGCGAGGAGGCGAAGGACCGCGCCGGCGCCGTCGTCGCGACGCTGACGCTGGCGGAGGCGCGCCGCCGCATGGGCGACGCGAAGGCCGCGCTCGCGCTGCTCGACCGCGCCGAACGCGACGCCGACCGCCTCCGCACCGACGACCTGCTCGTGCGCGTGCTCGCCGCGACCGCGGGCGCGCGCCTCGACCTCGGCCAGCCCGAGCTGGCGCTCGAGACCGCCAAGCGCGCCGTGCCCGTCATGGAGCGGCTCGTGCAGGCCCAGGGCGACGACGACGCGACGTCGTCGCGCGCGCAGTACGCCGACCTGTACGACGTGGGCGTGCGCGCGGCCGCGGCTCGCGACGACGCGCGGTGGGTCGCGTACTTCCTCGAGAACGGCCGCGCGGGCTCGCTCCTCGACGCGCTCGGCGGCCGCGACGCGCTCCAGGCCGCGGGCCTGCCCGACGAGCTGCGGGCCGCCGAGGCGGCCGCGCGCGCCGCGGAGACGACGGCGCTGCACGCCTACGCCGAGGCGCTCGAGCACGACGACCTCCCGGCCACCCGCGCGCGCCGGGCCGACCTCGACGCGGCGCGCGACGCGATGAAGGACGTCGTCGGCCGCATCCAGCGCGAGCGGAAGGCCGCGGCGACCGTCTTCTACCCGCGCGCCGCCCCGCTCGAGGAGCTGCAGGCGGGCCTCGCGTCGGACGAGGCGCTCGTCCTGTTCGGGCTCACGAGCGTCGACGCCGTGGCCCTCGTCGCGACGGCCGAGACCGCGCGCACCGTGCGCCTCGGGCCCACCGACGCGGTGGTCGCGGCGTGCGAGGCCCTCGTGCCGAACGACGCCAGCGTCGACCCGAAGGCCGCCGTCGCGACGCTCGTCGGGCTCGTCGCGACGCCGCTGGCGCTGCCGGCGTCGGTGAAGCGCGTGCTCGTCTCGCCCGACGGCGCGCTGTCGTTCACGCCGCCGGCGCTGCTCTTCCCGGGGCGCGACGTGGTGCTCGTGCCGTCGGGCACGACGCTGCTCGCGCTCGCCGACGAACGCGACCGCCGCGGCGAGGCCGTCCTCGCCGTGGGCGACCCGCTGTATCCCGCCGCGGACGGCGGCCGGGCCTCGCGGTCCCGGGCCCTGGTCGCGCTCCCGGGGACGCGGGCCGAGGTGGAGGCCGTCGGCACGAAGGTGCTCGTCGGGAAGGACGCGACGAAGGCGCGACTGCGCGCGGAGGTGGCCACGCGCGAGCGGTGGCGCGCGATCCACATCGCGTGCCACGGCCTCGTGGACGTGCGGCGGCCCGCGTTGTCGGCGCTCGCGCTGACGCCGGGCGCCGACGACGACGGCCTGCTGGCGGCGCGGGACGTGTTCGTGCTGCGCCTGCCGGCGGACCTCGCGGTGCTGTCGGCGTGCGAGACGGGCCGCGGTCGCGTGGTGCGCGGGGAGGGGTTGCTGGGGCTGACGCGCGCGTTCATGTTCGCGGGCGCGCCGCGGGTGATCGTGTCGCTGTGGAAGGTGGACGATGCGGCGACGCGGGCGCTGATGGAGGCGTTCTACGCGGCGTGGTCGCCGAAGGACGGCTCGAAGGGCGTCCCGGCCGCGGCCGCGCTGCGTCGCGCGCAGGAGGCCGTGGCCGCCGACCCGCGCTGGAAGCACCCCTACTACTGGGCGGCCTGGGTGCTCTGGGGGCTCCCGAACTGACGTCGCCCCCCACCGGGGTCCGATCCGCCAATCATCGACCGGCGTCTACTGGCGGATCGGAGAGCGACCCGCGGGGACGCGAGGCCCGCTGGCCGGCGGGTGCAAACGCGCCAGATCGTGTCCGGCACCGAATGGCGCGTTCGACGCGGGCGCCGACCGTCGACCGGTTCGGTTCCGCCAATTTGGGTTCGGCACCAAATGGCGAAACCAGCACGGGGGGGAATCCGCCAATAGACGACCGGCATCTATTGGCGGATCGGACGGCGACCCGCGGGTACGCGAGGCCCGGTCGCCGGCGGGTGCAAACGCGCCACTCCGTGTCCGGCACCAAATGGCGGGTTCAGACGCGCCACGGTGGCGGGCGGGCGGGCGATCCGCCAATAAACGACCGGCATCGATTGGCGGATCGGACGGCGACCCGCGGGTACGCGAGGCCCGGTGGCCGCGGGGTTCAAACGCGCCATTCCGTGTCCGGCACGAAATGGCGGGTTCAGACGCGCCAGATCGTGTCCGGCACCGGATGGCGCGTTTCGGGGCCGGCGCGGGATGGCGCGTCGGACGCGGGAGCGGGCCGCCGACGGGTTCGGTTCCGCCATTTTGGGACCGGCACCGAATGGCGGAACGAGCACGGGGGGGATGGCGCGGGACGTCCGTCCCGACTACCCTCTCGCCCCGGGTTGGTGCCCTCTCGAGGGCGTGGGAGGTCTCGATGCGTCGGTTCAACGTCGGTCGGTCGTGGGCGTTCGTGCTCGGAGGCGTCGTGGCGCTGGGCGTCGTGACGGCCGTCGTCGGCGCGCCGCTCGTCGGCAGCGGTCCGTTCTCGATGCCGACGGCGGGCACGCCCCCGAAGGACATCTGGACGGGCCCGGCCTCGACGCGAGCCGGCGCGCGCGTGAAGACGACGTCCGGCACCGTCCGCGTCGAGGGCACCGTGAACGGCACCGTCCGCCCGCTCGGCCAGGTCAGCGCGGGCGTGGACTGCCTCTTCGAGGGCTCCTACGACAAGATCGCGATCGTCGGCGTCGCGTTCCCCGCGCAGGGTGAGTACGAGGTGCGGGCCCCCACCGACGACACGCGCGGCAACGACCGCCTGATCGGCCAGGGGTCGATCACGTTCCCGTCGTCGGGCGGGTCGGTGGGCATCTACGCGTCGGACGCGGCGATGCGGCGGCTCGCGTCGGCGCGCGCGTCGGGCGGTTCGGTGTCGCTGCGGGCGACGCGGACCGGCGCGGACCTCGTGGCGATCGAGGACGGCGACTGGTCGTTCGCGATCCTGAGCGCGACGACCGGGTTCTTCATGGCGGCCACGGCCGGCGGCACCGGGGCGTGGGAGATCAACGACGTCCGGACGGCCTGCGGGCCGTTCTCGGGGACGGCGGGCGGGACCGCCGGCGACGTCGACAAGGTGTCGCTCGACGGGGCGTGCCCGGTCCGGATCACGCTGTACAACCCCGGCCCCGCGAACGTGACGCTGACGTATCAGGCCGCCGGCCAAGAGGTCGTGACCGAGACGGTGGCCCCGAGCACGACGGCGGCCGCCGCGGGCGCGCTCACGCGCTTCGAGTGGAACTACGCCGACCCGACGCCGAACCGCCTGACCACGGTCACGCTGACGGCGACGATCCAGTAGCCGACGGGTCCGGCACGGCGCCGTCGCGGACCGCCGGGCCCATGGCCCGAGCCCGGACCGGACCTAGGTCGTAGGCCGGTGGGCCCATGGCCCGAGCCCGGACCGGACGTAGGTCGTAGGCCGGCGGGCCCATGGCCCGAGCCCTGACCGGGCGCGGGTCGTAGGCCGCCGGGCCCACGGCCCGGACCCCCGACCGAGAGCGGAGCGGGGCCGGCGCGCCGGGCCCCGGTGCTATCCTGCGCCCGGAGCCCCGCATGCATCCGGGCGTGCCCGCCGTCGTCCCCCCCGTGCGTCCGCCGCCGGGCACGAGTCCGTGCCCGCGGTGCCAGGCGCCGGTCCGGCCGGAGGAGAAGTTCTGCCCGGCGTGCGCCCACCGGCTCCAGCGGGAGACCCCGGACGAACGCGGCCAGGGTTGGGGCACCCGGCGGACCGTCCTGCTCGTCGGGGTGGCGCTGGCGGTGCTGGCGGGCCTCGGGGCGGCGGTGCTGCGGCCCGACCTGTTCCGGCCGCGCCGGCGGCCGCCGGCGGGGAAGGCGACCCCCGAGTGGGAGTCGTACGTCACGCCGGTGCTGACGGTCGACCGGATGAAGGAGGACCTGATCGAGGTCTCCCGCGGGTTCGCGTTCGAGGTGCCGATCGACGTGCTGCCGGCCGACGAGCGGTGGCGCGAGATGATGGCGGACCTGCGGACGCGGTTCCCGAACACGTCGTACCTGGAGGCGTGGACGTGGTACCCGCTGCGGGTGCTGCGGTACGAGGTCTCGCGCGGGCAGTACGACGAGTTCCTGCGGGACGTCCTGGCGCACCCCGAGCGGCTGCCGAGCGCGTGGCAGCGCGAGGTGGACCGCGGCGACCACGCGGACGCCCGCGCCGCGGTGCTGGCGCACGTGCCCGCGCCGTGGCGGCCGGCCCCGCCCGCCCCGCCGACGCCGTGGCTGCTCGCGGACGGGGACCGCAACCTGCCGGTGACCCACGTCTCGTGCCTCGAGGCCCAGGCCTTCTGCGAGTGGGCCTCGCAGCGGCTCGGGTTCACGGTCCGGCTGCCGGTGGCGATGGAGTGGGTGCGCGTGGCGCGGGCCGGGATGCGCAACCGGATCTGGCCGTGGGGCTCGGAGCCGCTCCGGTACGCCTGCAACAACCTCGCGGGCGGCACGCCCGTGAAGCCCGTCCACTTCCGCTACCCCGAGCCCGGCCGGACCGGCGGCGCCACGCCCGAGGGCATCTTCTCCATGGCGGGCAACGTCGCGGAGTGGGCCCTCGACCACGACCTGACGCCGCTGCTCGGCGCGGTGCCGATCACGCTGCTCGAGAGCCCGCCGACGCTCGGCTGGAAGCCGTTCCCGCCGGGGCGCACCCCGACCACGGCGCTGGCGTACGGCGGCTCGTTCCGCCGGGGCATCAACGACTGCCGCGTCGACGTCTACGTGAAGTACGAGGCGACCGACTCGAGCCGCGACGACGTGGGGTTCCGCGTGGTGGCCGTGGACGACGGCGAGTAGGCGGGCTCGTCAGGCGTTGCCGCGCGGCGCGGGGGCGAAGTCGCGGGCGCGCATCGTCACGCCGCCGGGCGTGCGGGTCAGCGTCGTCGAGCCGTCCACCTCGGTGGGCCGACGCGAGAGGATCCGCCGCAGCTTCTTCTCCCAGACGACTTTGACGCACTCCGACATGTAGGCGCAGTTGGTGGTCCGGCAGACGTAGGTCTCCGAACCGAAGCAGTCCTTCTTCTTCGACATGGGTGCGCCTCGACCCTCGCGATGGTAGGAGAGGTCGCCAACCGCCACAAGGGGGTTGGTGCCTCCCCTTCCGCCATCGGCCGGGATCGCGAGCGACTCAAGGCAGGTTCTCGTTCGTTCGGCGCCCGCTGGCATAACAACTTACTACTGCAGGACCTACGCGCGTTCCCGGCCCTGCCGCGGGGCCCGTCCCGCCCCCTCGAGGCCCCCGCCGCGGACGGGGTCGATGGAGGCGCCCGCAGGGGCCCTGGAGACGCCGTAGCGCGCCTCGGGGGACGGCCCTGCGGCCCCCCTCCGGGACGCGAGGCCCGGTCGCCGCCGTGGGCCACGCGCCAGGTCGTGTCCGACACCGAAGGAAGGGCGGGCCGCGGGGGCCGACCGTCGAACGGTTCGGTTCCGCCCCTTCGGGACCGGAACCCAAGGGCGGGACCGGCACCCGATGGCGGAACCACCACGGGGGGGGAATCCGCCAATGATCGACCGGCATCGATTGGCGGATCGGCGGACAGAAAACGATCGCGCCCCCCGGGAGGCCGGGGGGCGCGATCGCGTCGAACGGTGAGGAGTGGGGCTTACTCGCCCTTCGTCCCGACGCCGAGCGGGTGGTCGGTGTAGACGCCGCGAGCGGCGTCCGCCGGGAGGTTGCGGACCATGCCCAGGGCCTTCATGGCCGCCGAGCCGACCACACCACCGGCCTTCGCGGCCGCCACGAGGGCGTCCACGTCGTCCGCCGAGCCGTCCACGCGGGAGAGGACCTGGCCGAGGGCGGTGGCCGCCGCGACCTTGAGCTCTTCCTTCGCGTCGCCGCTCTTGAGCACCCCGGCCAGCGCGGCCGAGCCGCCCGCCTTCAGGTTGCCCAGCGCGCGGACCGCGTTCATCTTGATCGCGTCGCTCGCGCCCTCGGTGACGTTGTTCGCCAGCGGGTCGATCACGACCTTGAAGTCCCACGCCGTGCAGCACGGGTTCGTGGAGGCGAGGGCGTCGCTCGCGTCGGCGGCGACGGCGAGGGCCGCCGCGCGCTCGGCGTTCATGTCGCCCTTCTCCACGGCGGCCTGGACCGTCGGGAGGTACGCCGTGGCGACGAGCGGCTCCTCGATGAAGCCGGCGAGCTTGTCGCCGTACTTCGCCGTGAGCATCTCCTTGCCGGCGGCGCCGCCGACGACCATCACGCGCATGTTCTTCGTGCGGACGTCCGCGAGGATCTCGTCGATCACCGCGAGCGTGCCCTGCCAGCGCTGCATCGGGATCGTGTTCGCCGCGTCGAGGTCCGCGCGGACGACGACCACGTCGGTCGCCGGCGCGCCCTTGAGGCGGGTGACGCCGCGGTGGCCGTCGCGATCGTCGGTGACGATGTAGCCGGCCTCGCGCAGGTCCTGCGCGAGACGGGCACGCGAGCCGTCCTGGTCGTCGATCACGAACACCTGGCGGAGGGCCTGCTCGGACGCGGCCTGGGCGGCGAGCGCCGGGACCTGGGCCGAGTTCTCGAACGCGCCGGCCGGGCTCATCCGGAGGGCGGCGATCGCGGCGGCGTACTGGACGCGCTTCTCGGGCGCGGCGAGCGCGCGGCCGAGGGGGTGACCGGCGAGCGACTGGCCGCCGTACGACGCGGCGACGAGGTGGGCCGCGCCGACGGCGAGGTCCCACTGGCTGCGGTCGAGCGCGTCGCCCAACGCGGCCGAGGCCGCGTCGAAGCCGAGGCTCGCGAGCAGGTCGCCCGACGCCTTGAGCGCCTCGGGGGCCTTCTCGCCCATCACGGCGCCCTCGCCCTGCTGGGCGAGCAGCGCGCGGACGAGCAGCGAGCGGGCGCCGCGGTTCGCGCTGTCGAGCTTGAGCGCGTCGGCCGCGCACTGCTCGGCGAGGAGCGAGCCCAGCATCGAGGCCGGGACCTCGTAGCGGGTCAGGCCGCCCTCCCACTTCCACAGGTTGTGGACCTGGTCGAGCTCGGCGAGGACCGCCGGGTCGTTCGCGAGGTACCGCTCGCCGAAGCGGACGTACGAGTCGGCGGCCGACATCGTCGCGCCGTCCGGGCGGATCTTCTGGATCGAGGCCGAGGCCTTCGCCTTCACGCCGTCGTCCGTGTCCTTCTCGACCGCGCGGCGCAGGGCCGGCAGGGCGCGGGGGTCACGGATGTCGCCGAGGACGACCGCGACGTAGCCGCGCAGCCGCGCGTCGTCGGTGGCCATCGCCTGCGCCAGCGGGAGGACCGCCTCGCTGCCGATGTAGTGGAGCGCGAAGATCGCGTTCACCACCTTGGCCGGGTCGTTGTCGCCGAGCGCGGGGAGGAGGTACGGCACGGCGTAGTCGCCGTTCTTCGCCGCGAGCTCCCAGCCCGCCTTCTTGCGCGCATCGACCTCGCCCGTGAGGGCCTGCTCGACGAGCGCCTTGATCGCGTCCGGGTCGCGCTTGCGCGCCTCGACCACGGGGCGGGCCTTGTCGAGGAGATAGCGGATGAGCTTCTCGTGGTCGCCGCCGGCCGACAGGGCGCGCAGCTTGACCTGCTCGTCCACGTCGCGGAGCACCGCGTACACCTCGTCGTCACCCGGGTTCGAGGCGACGTACTCCTGGAGCTTCTTGAGGGCGTCCTCAAGCTTGCCCGCGGCGTAGTCGTCGAACGCGGACTTCAGCGCCGAGCCGTCGGCCGAAGCCGTCGGCGAAGCGACCGCCGCGCCCACGACGAGCGCAGCACCCGCGACGAACCCAGTCATCCAGCGAAGGCCGGTCGCCTTCATGCGGCATCCTCCCTGCGGTCAGGACCCGACGTACCCCCGGGCTCGACGATCCCATACGCTGGCCCTGTGCCTCGCCTGCCCGACGAGGAGGAACCGGGGATCGCAGACCGGGCTAAGGGGCGGGAGTCTACGCGCCGTCGTTCCGCAGTGTCAAGAACCCACCCCGTGCGAGGGGGGCCGCCGCGGCGCCGTCGGCCACCGGGCCTCGCGGTCCCGGCCCCGCGAAGGTCCCGGGAGCCCCCCCGGTGGCGCCCGGGACCGCGTCCCGAGAAGAGGTGTGGAGGGGCCCCCCGGGGGCCGATCCCACGGGGAGGTGCTCGACGGAGGGTTCGCGCCGGATGGACACGCCGCCTCCGCTCCCCCGCCCCGGCCGGGCCTCCTGGGGCTGGTTGATCGCCACGTACCTGGGGTCGGGCTTCCCCCTCGGCCTCGTGCGCGCGGTCCCGTCGGCGTACCTCACCGACCGCGGCGTGCGCCAGGAGGACCTCGGGCTGCTCGCCCTGCTCGAGCTGCCCTACATCCTCAAGTTCGCGTGGGCGCCGCTCGTGGACCGCTTCGGCTCGCGCCGCGCGTGGATCGTGTCGTCGCTCGCGGTGCTCGCGGGGGCCACCGCGCTCCTCCCGACGCTGCCCGCGGCCGGGGCCGTCTCGGCGGGGCTCGCGGTGCTGCTCTTCGGGATGGCCGTGGTCAGCGCGACGCAGGACATCGCCGTGGACGCCCGCGCGGTCGAGGCGTTCCCGACGGAGACCTCCGGGCACGTGAGCGCCGTGCGCGTGAACGCGGCCCGCGTCGGGTACCTGCTCGCGGGCAGCGCGCTGGTCGCGCTCGCGGGCCCGTGGGCCTGGGGCGACGTCTTCCTCGTGGCCGCGGGCGTGCTCGCCGCGCTCGCGCTCGTCGCGACGCGCCTCCCCCACGCGCCCCGGCGTCCCGTGCCCGCCGAGCCGTTCCTCGCGCCGCTCGTCCGGCTGCTCGCGCGGCCGGGGTTCGCGGCGGTCGCGGCCTTCCTCTTCCTCTTCAAGCTGGGCGACAACGCGCTCGCCGAGATGACGACGCCGTTCCTCAAGGCGAAGCTCGAGGCGGGCGGCGCGGGCTGGGGCAACGACACGCTCGGCGCGGCGCGCCTCCCGGGGATCGCCGCGAGCATCGTCGGCGCGGCGCTCGGCGGCTGGTTCACGGTCCGCCGCGGGATCGTGCCCGCGATCGTCGTCCTCGGCGGCCTGCAGGCCGCGTCGAACCTCGTCTACGCCGGCGCCGCCGCCTCCCCGACGCCGCTCTGGACGTGGTCCGCCGTGCTCGTCGAGCCGTTCTGCGGCGGCCTCGGCATGGCGCCGTACGGCGCGGTGATGCTGCGGTCGTGCTCGTCGCGCTCGCCCGGCGCCGACTTCGCCGCGCTCACGACGTTCATGGCGCTCAGCCGCCTCGCGGCGGGCGCGGCCTCGGGGTACGGCGCGGCGGCGCTCGGCCGTCCCGCCTACTTCGCGCTGACGGCCGCCGTCGCCCTGCCCGCGTTCGCCTTCCTGCCGGCGGTCCGCCGCTGGCTCGCGGCCCCGCCGGACGACGCCGCGCCGTCGCGCGCCTGACCCGCCGTCACGCGGGGAACAGCCGGTCCGCGAGCGCCGACTCGACGTCGGGCCCGGTCGCCGGCACGTGCAGCGACCCGAGGAGCGGCCGCGGCGCGAGCGAGATCACGACCGTCGAGCCGCGCTCCGCCCGCCGCGACACGCCGATCACGACGTCGGTCGCCGCCTGCGAGCAGATCGGGTGCCCCTTCCACGCCCGCACCGACGACATCAGGAGGATCGCGGCGGGCTGCCACGCCGACGGCACCGGCGGCGGCGGCTGGTCGCGCCGGATCCGCACGACGTCCACCTCGACGCCCGCCGCCGCGCCGCGCCGCGCGAGCACCTCGCCGCGGTCCGTCGTGTCGTCGTCGTCCACGACGAGCACGCGCTGGCCGCGCGCGAGCGCCGGCACGCCGAGGACGCCCGTCAGCCGCATCGCGCGGTCGGTGACGCGACCGGGCGTCGCCTCGAGGCCCGCCATCGCGCCGGCCGTCGGCACCGACAGCCGCGCGATGCCCGCGGTGAACGCGCGGACCCGCGCCGCGGCGTGCTCCGCGAGGCGGCGGAGGGTCGCGTCGGCCCCGTCGAGGACCTCGGCGGCGAGCCGCTCCGGGTCGCTCGGGATGAGGAGGACGTGGCACCCGGCACGCAAGGCCCGGCGCGCGGCGCCCGTCTCGCCGCCCTCGGTGGCCGCGCCGGCCATGAGCAGCGCGTCGGTGAAGACGAGCGCGTCGCGCCCGCCGAGGTCGTGCAGCCGGCCGAGGATCGGCCCCGAGAACGTCGCGATCGCGCCCGACGGGTCCACCTCGGGGTACGCGACGTGGGCCGTCATCACCGCCGGGCACCCCGCGAGGAACGCCGCCGCGAACGGCACGAGGTCGCGCGCCGCGAGCTCGCCCGCGGGCGTCCGCACCGACGGCACCGCGTCGTGGCTGTCGGCCGCGGTGGCCCCGTGCCCGGGGAAGTGCTTGCCCGTCGGCGCGCAGCCGCCGGCCAGCGCCCCTCGCACGAACGCCGCGCCCGCCGTCGCGACGCGGTCGGGGTCCCACCCGAAGGCCCGGTTGCCGACGATGGGGTTGTTCGGCTCGCTCCGCACGTCGAGCACCGGCGCGAAGAGGACGTCCACGCCGACCGACCGCGCGTCGCGCGCCGTCAGCGCGCCGAACGCCTCGATCTCGCCGGGCGACGCCGCCATCCCCCACAGCGCCGCGTCGGGCAGCACGCGGAGGCCCTTCACCTGCTGGCCCGCGCCGCGCTCCATGTCGCTCGCGACGAACAGCGGCCGCCCGGCGGCCTCGCGCAGCCGCCCGGTCAGCCGCGCGACCGCGTCGGCCTCGCCGCCGAACAGGCAGAACCCCGCGCACCACGGCTCGCGGGCGCGGCGCAGCGCCGCCTCCTCCTCCGCGCGGGCGTCACGGTCGAGGCGGATCCACGGGACGATCAACGGCAGGGGAAGGCTCATCCCCCGTTTGGATCGGCCGCCCGCCGCCCGCGGCGCACCGCCCCCGCGCCGTCAGGCCCCGCGCCGTCAGGCCCCGCGCCCCGCCCGCCCGGGCCACGTCGCGCCGCCGACGACCTCCCGCCGCGCCCCGGTCGCGGCCGGGACCGTGTTCGGGATCCCCCGCCGGTGCGCCCAGCCGAGCAGCGCGAACGCGACCGCCTCCTTGAAGTCCGGGTCGATCCCGACCGCGGCCGTCGTGGCGACGTCGGTCCCGGGCAGCGCCCGGCGCAGCCAGGCGAGCAGGGTGAGGTTGTGGGCCCCCCCGCCGCTCACGAGGCACCGGGCCACGGGCGGCAGGAACCGCCGGTAGGCGTCGGCGATCGACGCGGCCGTGAACGCCGTCAGCGTCGCGACGAGGTCGCGCCGCGCGCGCGCGGTGCGCGCCCGCGCGAGCCACGGCGCGAGGAACGGCGCGCCGAACGCCTCGCGGCCCGTGGACTTCGGCGGCCGGCGGCGCAGGTACGGGTGCGCGAGGAGCGCGGCCAGCGAGCCCTCGTCCACGCGCCCCGCCGCGGCCATCGCCCCGCCGCGGTCGAAGCGCGCGCGGCCGCCCGTCGCGGCGGCGACCGCGAGGTCGACGAGCATCATCCCGGGCCCCGTGTCGAAGGCGACGAGGTCGCCGACGCGAGGCCCGACCGCCGTCACGTTCGCGATGCCGCCCACGTTCTGGCACGCGACGACGCGACCCGGCTCGGCGAGCAGCAGGCGGTCGGCCCACGGCACGAGCGGCGCGCCCTCGCCGCCCGCCGCGACGTCGCGGGGGCGGAAGTCGGCCACGACCGCGAGGCCCGTCCGCTCGGCGACGATCGACGGGTCGCCGATCTGCAGCGTCGCGCCGCCGCCGCCGCGCCGCGGCAGGTGCACCGCCGTGTGGCCGTGCGACGCGACGGCCTCGACCGCCCGCGCCGGCACGCGCGCGCGGCGCAGCACGGCCTTCACCGCGGCCGCGAGGCGCTCGCCGACCTCGACGTGGAGCCGCGCCACCTCGCGCGCGGGGACGTCGGGCAGCGCGAGGAGCCGCGCGCGGAACGCCGCGTCGTACGGCACCGTCAGCGCGGCGGCGGTCGTCACGCGCGGCCGGCCGCCGGGCCTCGCGTCCACGCGCACGAGGGCCGCGTCCACGCCGTCCGCGCTCGTGCCCGACATCAGGCCCACGAACCACGCGACGTCCGCGCGCGTCCCGCGCGCCGACGACGACCTTCCCCGCGGGGACGCCGTGCGCCGCGCGGGCATCAGCCGTCCTTCGGCGCGGGGCCCGGCGTGCCCGGGTCCATCGGCGCCGGGTCGGCCGGCGCGTCGCCGGCGCCCGCGGGCGCGGCGTCCTCGGGGTCCTTCTCGGGGGCGACCTCGGCGCGGATCGGCGGCAGGCCGTCGGGCGCCTTGAGGGCCTTGCCGCCCATGGCGCCGAAGTTCTGCGTCCAGTACGAGGCCGTGTCGGCGGCACGCGAGGCCCGGCCGACGCCGAGCTCGGTCCAGCCGCGGCCGAGCATGTTGCGGTGGTGGCCCGACGAGTGGTACCAGCCGTCGAACGCGCCCTTCGCGTTCATGAAGCCGCTGCCCCACGCGATGTTCTCGCTGCCGCCGGAGTAGCCCTCGAGCGCGCAGCGCTTGCCCGGCGACTCCTTGCCCGGCGTCGGGCTCTCGTGCGCGAAGTAGTTCAGGTTGCGCATCTCGATGCTGTGGCCGCGCGCGGCCCGCGTGAGGCGCTCCTCGATCTTGACGGCCTGGCGGCCCATCATGATCCGGTAGCCGTTCACCAGGCGGACGTTCTCCTTCTCCTGGCCCGTCGCGCTGGTCGCGACCTTCTCGTTGAACGCGAGCACCTCGCGGTCGTACGGCTCCGACACGAGGCCCGGGACGTCGATCGCCTTGTTGACGACGGCCTTGACGGCCTCGAGGTCGCCGACGTAGCCCTCCTCGACCTTCCCGAGCACCTCGTCGACCTCGCGGACGAGCGTCAGCGCCTCCTCGACGCCGCGGTCCGACGTGGCGACGAGGTCGAAGGGGCGCTCCCACACCTCGCGCACCTGGTCCACGAGCGCGTCGACGCGGGCCTGGATCTCGGCCTGGTTCGGCGCGTACGGGTACGGGTAGGCCTTGTCGTCGTCGATGAGCGCGAGGGCCGCCGTGCGGCGCTTGTTGAGCTCCTCGACGAGCCGCTGCTTCGTGCGGCCCGACGAGAAGACCTTCGCGGCGGCGACCTCCTTGGCCGCGGCCTCGCGGCGCGCGCGGAGGGCCGTGACGAACGCCTCGCGCGCCGGCGCGCCGAGGCCGAGCAGCTCCTCGTACGCGGCCTTGCGCTCCTTCGCGTCGCGCGAGCCCACGCGCGCGCACGCGGCGGCCACGCGGGCCTCGCGGACCAGGCGGTCGCGCTCCGCGGGCGCGACGAGGCGCCCCTCGTAGGGGACGTAGCCGCCGGCCGGCACGGGCTCGCCGCGCCAGCGCGCCAGCCGCGTGTCGATCGCGCCCTTCTCGGCGCCGCCCTCGACGGCGTGCAGGAGCAGCCGCTCGCAGGCCTCCTTGGCGCCGACCTCGCGCAGGAGCGCCGCGAGCGGCAGCGCGTCCTTCGGCGGCAGCGCGGCCGCGTCGACGAGCGCCGCGGTGCGCACGGCGTCGAACGCGGTCCAGCGGACCTTCGTGCGGCCGCCGCGCACCGCCGCGGTGAGGTACTCCTCGTCGGCGTCCACGAGCGAGCCGGGGTACTGCGGCGCGATCTCGACCGCGACGAACCGCTCGGGGTGCGCCTTCACGGTCGCGCACAGCGACGTCAGGCCCTGCTTCGCGAGCTCGAGGTCCTCCTTGCGGGCCGCGATGCGGGGCGCTCCGCGGTGCCCTCGACGATCGCGGCGGCGGCGGCGAGGACGCGAGCGCCTCGCGGAACCGGCGGCCGGCGGCGTGCGCGTCGGCGTCGGTCGAGAGCGCGGCGACGCGGGCGCGGTCGACCGCGGACGGCGACGGCGCGGCGGGCGCGGTCGGCGCGGCGGGCGTCGGCGCGGTCGCGCCCGGGCCCGGCCTCGGCCCGGCGGCGGGCGAGGTCGGCGACGGCTTCGACGGCGCGGCCTGCGCGACGGAGGCCGCGATGGCGTCGTGGTCGTAGTCGGCGGCGCGGCGCGCGACCACCGCGGCGGCGGAGGTGCCCGCGAACCGCGAGAGGCGGTCGCGCAGCAGCATCGCGCCGGCGCGCGGGCCGGACTTGGCGACGACGGCCTCGGCCTCCGCGGCGAGCGCGCGGAACGCGTCGAGGGCCTTCGCGTCGATCGCGGCGCGGCCGTCCATCGCGAGCGCGCTCGCGGCGGGGTCGCCGGGCGACTCGCCGACGAACAGGTCCCAGCGCGCGAGCGCGTCGGCGAACCGGCCCTCGGCGGCGAGCGCGTCGGCGGCGGCGGCCGCCTCCTCGTTGCGCTGCGCGAGGCGGCCGCGGCGCGCCCCCTCCATCCGCTCGAGCGCGTCGGCGTGGCGCGCGAGGACGCCCGCGCCGTGGCGCGACCGCAGCAGGTCGAGCTCGGCGGCGATCCGCTCGGCGGGGAGGTTCGCGGCCCGCTTCTCGAGGTCGGCCACCTCGCTCGCGGCCTGCTTCAGCCGCGTGCGGAGGTAGTCCGCCTCGCGCGCCGCGGTGCGGCGGATCCGTCGACGGGCGACATCGCGAGGCGGTCGAGCTCGACGAGGGCCCCGTCGACGTCCTCGCCCGACTTCAGCACCGCCGCGTCGAGCTGGGCCTTCAGCGTCGCGAGCGACGCGCCGGACTCGCCGCCGCGGTTGCGGATGAGGAACGCGAGCCCGAGGGCCGCGACGGCGAACACGCCCGTCACGACGAGCGCGCCGACCAGGCGCCCGCGCGACGCGCGCGTCGCGGCCGCGGGCCGCGCGGGCGCGACGTCGGCCGCGCGGTCGGGCGCCGCGACCGCCGACGAGGCGGGCTCGGGCGCGGGCGCGGCCGCCGGCCCGGGCGTCGAGCGCGCCGGCGGCGCGGACTCGACGGCCACCGCCGCGGCGGGCGGGGCCGCGGCCGGCTTCGCGGCCGCGGGCTTCGCCGCCACGAGGCTTCGCGGCCACGGGCCGCGCGGGCGCCGGCACGGGCACCGGCGCCGGCGCGGCGCCGGCGGCGCGGCCGGGGCGGGCGCCGCGACGACGGCGCCGTCGGCGAGGTAGGTGATCCGCGCGGGCCCGACCTCGATCCGGTCGTTCGGCTTGAGCGCGACGCGCTTCACGACGGCGCCGTTCACCTTCGTGGGACGGCCGGTGTTGAGGTCGGAGAGCTTGTGGCCGCCGCCGGCGAGCGGCTCGATGGTCAGGTGGACCGCGGAGACGTCGGGCGAGTCGATCCGGAGGTCGCAGCCCGCCTCGCGCCCGACCCGGACGGGCGCGTCCCCGAGCCGCGCGTGGACGACCTGACCGGCGATCTCGATGCGCAGACTCGGCATGGACCCTCGCGACCCTGGGCCCCCGTGCGGACGGCGGGCCGGAAACCCCGAGTGTACCCCTCGCGCCTCCGGTCCCGTCGTGCGCGGAGGCACGGGCCCGTCGATCGTGCCGCCGGAGTGGCCGCCCCGCGGGGTTCCGGCATCGAACCCGCACGGGCACCGACCGACCTCCCCCCGAACGGGCCTTCGCCCCCCCCGGTCGACCGCGCCTCCAAGAGGGGGCTTCCATCCCCCCGGGATCCCCGGTACATTCTGGAGGTCCGGGGGGGCCCTCCCCCTGCCCCCGGGGGCAGGTGAGGCTTCCCCAGGGAGAGTTCGCCCTATGACTGCGAACGCCGGGGAGATCCGAGAGCTCCGCACGCTCGAGGAGTTCCAGGCTGCCGTCGCCTCTGGCGTCGGCTTCCTCGTGGTGACCGACCGCTCGACGCCCACCCACGTCCACCGCGTGAAGTGCCCTGCCGTCCAGGTGCAGCACTTCGTGACGAAGGTCGTGACGAACGGCGCCAAGCGCGGCCGCTACTACCACTGCACGTCCCTCGAGGCCGTGCAGACGCGCTTCCGCTCCGCTCGCTTCTGCGGGGTCTGTCACCCCGAGCGACCGTAGCTCGCGTGGAGGCGCGGCGCGCGGCCGAAGGGTCGCAGCGCCCGCCACCACAGCCACTCCCGCAAGCCCCTCGCCGCGTGCCTCCCGGGCCGCGGCGACGTGCCGAGGGTTCCATCCACGAAGCGGCGCACGACGCGGCGCGCCTCGTGTCGGCGCCACTTCCGCAGCGCGGGCACCGCGCTCGCGATCGTCGGGTCCTCGAGCAGGCCCTCGAGCAACCACAGCCGGTCCATCGCGTCGCGCGCGGTCGTGACGTGGCGGCGCGTCGCGCTCCGCGCGTGCACGCGGAACGTCGCGACCACGGCGTCGACGAACGCGACGCCGCCGACGGCCGACAGCCGCGCCCACATCTCGATGTCGACGAGCTGCACGAGGCGGCGCGCGAAGAGCCCCGCGCGGCGGAGCGCCTCGCGCCGCACGAGGACGACCGAGGGCTCCCCCACGGGGTTGCCGAGCAGCTTCTCCGCGGCCCACGCCTCGAGCAGCGCGAACGCGGGGCGGAACGGCGGCGGCGGCCCGAGGAGGTCCTGCGCGCCCTCGACGTCCCGCGCGAGGCGGCGGACGTCGTCGTCGGCGTCGGGGGCGACCTCGACGCGGCGTCGGCCGTAGGCGAACGCGGCGTCCGGGCGCGCGTCGAGCGCCGCGAGGAGGCGCGCGAGGCCGCCGGGCTCGAGGCGGTCGTCCTGGCCGAGGAGCAGGAGCGCGGGCGCGCGCGCGGCACGCAAGGCCCGGTCCCAGTTGCCGGGCAGGCCGAGGCGGCGGCCCGCGACGACGCGCACGCGCGGGTCGCGCAGCGCGGCGACGACGTCGAGGGTGCCGTCGGTGGAGCCGTCGTCGGAGACGACGACCTCGAGGCCCTCGACGTCCTCCGCGAGGGCGCTCCCGACGGACTCCGCGACGAACCCCGCGCCCTGCCAGGTGGGCACGCAGACGCTGACGCGAGGCCCGGCGGTCATCCGCGGCGGGCCGGCGGCGCGACCGCGCGGTCCACGATGACGGGCGCGGCGAGCGCCGCCGAGGAGAAGGCCTCGTCGATGCCGAACGCGCCCTGCACCTTGGCGGCGAGCTGCTGGTCGTAGAAGCGCACCATGACCTTGATCGCGGGGTTCATGCGGCGCGCGTCGAGCGCGACCTCGAGGTTGGCCATGTCGTCGCTCGTCGCGACGACGATGGTGCGCGCGTGGCGCACCGACGCCTCCTCGAGCACCGCGTCGTCGCGCATGTCGGCGACCAGGACGGGCACGCCGAGGGCCCGGGCGGCCGGGAGGAACCGCGCGGCCGCGTCGCGCTCGACGGCCACGACCTCGACGCCGCGGCGGCGCAGCTCCTCGAGCACGCGGAGGCCGAGGTGCCCGAGGCCGCAGAGGACGACGTGGTCGCGGTAGGTGGAGGCCATGACGCGGTTCCATTCTCGCTCGCCGCGACGGCGGGAGGTCATGAGGAGGGCGAAGCGGACGACGCCCTCGCCGAGGACGACGAGGCCCGCGAGGGGGTAGACGGCGTGGAGGACGTCGAGGTACCACGCGTCGGGCGGGCTGAAGGCGACCTCGGCGAACAGCGCCATCCACGCGGCGTAGGCGGCGAGGAGGGGGTCGGGCCGGCGGCCGCCGAGCGCGGCCAGCGGCGTGACGAGGAAGAGGACGGTCCCGAGCGCGACCAGGGCGCCCGTGACGAGCAGCGCGCCGCGGAACTCGCGCACGAGCGCGACGGCGTAGAGGCACGCGACGCGCAGGGGGCGGCTGCGGCGGCCGGTCGCCATGGCGCGGCCCCCGTCAGGTCGTGTGGAGGACGAAGTCGAGGAGCTCGTGGGCGCGCTCGACCAGGAAGCCGCCCTCGCGGGCCGCGAGCTCGCTGAACGCGTCGCCGCGGTGGCCGCGGACGCCCGCGCCGAAGATCGCGAACGGCACGGGGTCGTGGAGGTGGCGGCCGGAGTCGCAGGCGACGGCCTCGCCCGCCACGACGAGGAGCCGCAGGTCGCGGCCCGCGTCGATCTCGCGGAGCGCGGGCGCCACGACGTAGCCGTCGAGGCGCTCGATCGCCGAGACCTTCGCCACGAAGTCGCGCGAGTGCGACGCCTCGGCGGCGGCGTCCACGTGGACGAACGCGAGGTCGTGGCGCTCGAGCGCGCCGAGCGCGGCGTCGAGCTTCGCGCGGAAGTTGGTGCCGACGGTGCCCGTGGCGCCCTCGACGCGGATCGCCTCGAGGCCCGCGAGCTTGCCCGCGCCGACGAAGGTCGGGTTGACGCCCACGACGGCGGCCGAGAGGCCCGTGCGCTCGCGGAAGCTCGGCAGCGACGACACGACGCCGGGCCCCCACGCCCAGGCGAGCGTCGCCGGGTTCTCGCCGAGGTCGCGGCGGCACTCGTTGACGTCGTGGCCCGGGAGCAGGTCGGCGCTCTTCGAGACGGCGGCCGCGAGGCGCGCGGTGCCGGTGCCGCGCGGGAACGCCGCGGCGATGCTGCGCCCCACCACCTCGTACGGCGAGACGGTCCGCACGCGGACGTCGCGCGCGCCGCGCCAGACGAGGAGGTTGCGCCAGCCGTCGCCGGGCAGGAACACGAGGTCGGCGTCGCCCACGCCGTCGGAGAGGGCCTGCAGCAGCAGCACCGCCTCCTCGCGCGACACGTGGCCCGCCGTGGGGTCGAAGATCGTGTCCTCGTGCGCCGTGACGAGGGAGAGGCGGAACACCTGGTCGAGCGACGCGACCGGCACGTCGAACGCCGCGGCGTCGAGGCACGCGCCGATCTCGGGGTGCGCGCGCGGGTCGATCCCGTACATCGACAGCGCGAACGCGCCCTCCTCGGGACGGACGTCCTCGGCGCACGGCAGGAGGCGGCCGAGGCGGCCGTCGCGGGCCAGGCGGTCGAGCGCGGGCGTCTGCGAGGCCTCGAGCGGCGTGCGGCCGCCGAGGTCCTCCTGCGGCCGGTCGGCGACCCCCGACGCGATGACGACGAGCGTCTTCACGCCGCGTCAGGCCCCGGCGGCCGGCGCGGGCGGCGTCTCGCCGGGGAAGAGGAGGCGGCCGAAGCCCGTCGTCGGGTCGACGACGCGGACCAGCGACCCCTGCATCGCCACCACGAACAGCTCGACGACGACGGCGACGCGCGCCTCGTGGAGGTGCCCGGCGTACGCGATCAGCTCGCGCGGCGACAGCGTCGCGTGGAGGTGGCAGGCCGCCTGGTCCACGTTGAGGCCGATGTTGCCGGTGAGGTTGCCGATCTCCATCCGCTCGTCGAACGTGCGCTTCAGGTAGACGCGCTCCTTCGGGTCGAGGAACCCGAGGACGGCGTGGTCCACCGAGCCGAGGCCGGTCACCCAGCCGGCGTGGACGCCCCGTTCCTGCGCGAAGGCGGCGATCGAGCCGACCACCTCCTCGCCGGGTTCGAGGCGCAGGACGTAGCGGCCGCTTCCGAAGTGGTGGTATTTCATGCGGCCCCCGCGGCGATCGTGCCGCGTCGGCCCGGAACGTACCGGCCTACCCCCCGGGGGTCAAGGCGCGCGGAACCGCTGTCGCGAACCGCCCGTCGCCCCCCGACGCCGTCCCCGTGCGCATCCACATCCTCGTCAACCCGATGGCCGGCCGAGGCCGCGCGCCGCAACGCGTCGCCGACCTCGAGCGCGCGCTCGTGTCGCGCGGCGCCGAGGTCACCGTGCGGCGCACGACGGGACCGGGGGACGCGGCGCGCCACGTCGGCACGCTCGCGCCGGGGGACCTCGACCGCCTGGTCGTCGTCGGCGGCGACGGCACGCTGCACGAGGCCGTCAACGGCCTCGAGCGCCTCCCCTGGCCGGTCGCGATGGTCCCGCTCGGCACCGCCAACCTCGTCGCGCGCGACGCGGTCGTCCCCCTCGGCGCCGACGTCGCCCCGCACGTCCGCACGATCCTCGAGGGCGTGCCGTGGGAGGTGGACCTCCTCCAGACCGACCGCGGCCGCGCCCTCGCCGTCGTCGGCGCGGGCCTCGACGCCGCGGTCGTGCGCGCGGTCGCCGACGTGCGGCGCGGCGGCGTCGGCGGCTACGGCAAGTGGCTCGTGCCGATCGCGCGCACGTTCCTCGGCTACCGCGCGCCGCGCCTGCGGGTCGAGGTGGACGGCCGCGTCGTCGAGGGCGGCGCGGTGATCGTGCAGAACACGCTCTGCTACGGCGGCCTCTTCACCCTCTCGCGCGACGCGCGCATGGACGACGGCCTCCTCGACGCGGTGGTCCTCTCCGACGCGGGCCGCCGCGACCACTTCCGCATGTTGTTCCGCGCGTACACGCACCGCCTCCACCACGACCGGCGCGTGACGATCCTGCGGGGCCGCACCGTGTCGGTGACCGCGGACCGCCCCACCGACGTCCAGGCCGACGGCGACCCCGCGGGCGCGACGCCGCTGCGCGCGCACGTGCTCCCGCGCGCGCTCACGCTGCTGCGTCCCCCGCCGGCGTGACGCGTCGCGTCGCGTGCTCCCGCCGCCCGGCGTGTGCGTTCCCCGCGGCGGTCGTGCGCCCGGGACCGCGAGGCCCGGTGGCCGCCGGCCCGTCAGGGCTGACGGGCGGCGGCGCGGATCGCGACGATGGAGGCCAGGAAGGCCGGCGTCGACGCGAGCGTGAGCATGTTCGGGCCGTCGGACGGCGCACGGTCGGGGTCCTCGTGGACCTCGGTGAAGAGCGCGTCGATGCCGACCGCCGCGGCCGCGCGCGCCAGGGCGGGCACCTCGCGCCGGTCGCCGCCGGAACGGTCGCCGAGGCCGCCGGGGCGCTGCACCGCGTGCGTCCCGTCGAAGCAGACGGGGTGCCCGAAGGCCCGCATCGCCGGCAACGAGCGGAAGTCCACGACGAGCGAGCCGTAGCCGAACGACACGCCGCGCTCCGTGAGGATCAGGTCCTGGCAACCGCCCTCGTGGAGCTTCTCGACGACGTTCTTCATGTCCCAGGGCGCGAGGAACTGCCCCTTCTTGACCGCCACCGCGCGGCCCGTGGCCGCGGCCGCCAGCAGCATGTCGGTCTGCCGGCAGAGGAACGCCGGCACCTGCAGCACGTCGACGACCTCGGCCGCCGCCTTGGCCTCGTGGGGCTCGTGGAAGTCGGTCAGCACGGGCACGTCGACCTCGCGCCGCACCTCCGCGAGGATCTCGAGGCCCTTCTCGACGCCGGGCCCGCGGAAGGACCGCCCGCTGCTGCGGTTCGCCTTGTCGTACGACGACTTGTAGCAGAACGCGACGCCGGCCGCGGCCGCGATCGCCTTCAGCGCCGTCGCGTGCCGCAGCGCGTGCTCGCGCGACTCGATCACGCACGGCCCCGCGATCCACAGCAGCGGATGCCCGTCGCCGACGAGGTGCGGCCCGACGCGGCAGGGCGTGACCGGCACGGCGCTCACCGCCGCACCCCGCGCGCCTTCGCGGCCTTGGGCTTCGCGGCCTTGGGCTTCGCGGCCTTCGCCTTCGTGGCCTTCGACGCCGCCGCCTTCGGCTTCGCGGCCTTCGGCGACTTCGCGGCGCCCGACGGCAGGCGCGCGAACGCGGGCCGCGCGTCCTCGCCGCGCACGAGGTCGGCGTAGGTCTCGCGCCGGCGCGCGACGGCGAACCTCGCGCCGTCCACGAGCACCTCGGGCGCGCGGGGCCTCGCGTTGTACTGGCTCGACATCACGAAGCCGTAGGCGCCCGCGCTCATCACCGCGAGGAGGTCGCCGGCCTTCACGTCCGGCGGGAACGGACGGTCCTTCGCGAGGAAGTCGCCCGACTCGCAGACGGGCCCCACGATGTCGTGCAGCGGCAGGTCGGGCTCGGTCCCGAGCGGCGGCGGCGGGTCGCCGGCCACCGGCCAGATGCGGTGGTACGAGCCGTAGAGGCTCGGCCGGATCAGGTCGCTCATGGCGGCGTCCGTGATCACGAACCGCTTGTCGCCCGACGTCTTGCGGTAGAGGACGCGCGTCAGCAGCACGCCGGCGTTGCCGACGATCACGCGGCCGGGCTCGAGGATCAGGCGGAAGCCCGAGCCGCGCAGCACGGGCACCATCGCCTTCGCGTACGCCGCGATCTCCGGCGCCGCCGCGTCGCGGTACCAGATGCCGAAGCCGCCGCCCATGTCGACGTACTGGAGCGCCGGCGCGTCGGCGCGGAGCTTGCGGGCCAGCGCCACCGTCTTCTCGAGCGCCTGGACGTACGGCTCGACGGTCGTGATCTGCGAGCCGATGTGGCACTGGATGCCGCGCAGCTCGAGGCTGTCGAGGGCGAGCACGCGACGCGCGAGGGCCTCGCCGCGCTCGAGGTCGACGCCGAACTTCGACTCCTTCTTGCCCGTCGAGATGTAGGTGTGCGTCTTCGGGTCCACGTCGGGGTTGACGCGGATCGCGACGCCGGCCCGGCGCTTCACGCGCGCCGCCACCGCCGCGAGCACCTCGACCTCCTCCTCGCTCTCGACGTTGAACGCGAGGATGCCCGCCTTCAGCGCCTGCTCCATCTCGGCGACGGTCTTGCCGACGCCCGCGAACACGACGGTCGACGGCGCGGCCCCCACCGACAGCACGCGCGCGAGCTCGCCGCCCGACACGACGTCGAAGCCGGCGCCGGCGCGGCGCACCACGTCGAGCAGCGCGAGGTTGCCGTTGGCCTTGAGCGCGTAGCACAGCAGCGGGTCGAGCTCGGCGAACGCCTCCCGCAGGCGCTTCACGTGCTCCACGACGGTGCGGACGCTGTAGACGTACGCCGGCGTGCCCACGACCTCGGCGAGCCGGTCGAGCGGCACGTCCTCGCAGTGGAGCCGGCCGTGCTTGTGGTGGAAGTCGTCCACGGGGAACCTCTTGGAGCCGTCGGGCTCGGGGGGAAGCGGTCGAGGATACCCGGCACGCGGCGCCCGCGACGGCCCGCGCCGACCGTCGCGGCGGGCCGCGGACGGCGACCCGCGCGTGACGGCCGGCCCGGCGTGGCTACGCTGCGCCCGTGCCCGCCGTGCCGCCCCTCGCCGCCGTGTCGCGCGACCTCGCCCGCGAGGTGGACGCGCTGACCTTCGCCCCGCCGGTGGCGTACGTGTACGACCCGCTCGTCTACGCGCGGGGCCCCCACGAGGCCTACCTCGCGCGCTGGGGCGGCGGCCGGAAGGAGGCGCTGTTCCTGGGCATGAACCCGGGCCCGTTCGGCATGGCGCAGACCGGCGTGCCCTTCGGCGACGTCGCGGTCGTGCGCGACCTGCTCGGCGTGCGCGGCGACGTCGGCGCGCCCGCCCGCACGCACCCGAAGCGGCCCGTGACGGGCTTCGCGTGCGAGCGCTCCGAGGTCTCGGGCACGCGGCTCTGGGGCTGGGTGCGCGACCGGTTCGGCGGGCCCGAGGCGTTCTTCGCGCGCTTCTTCGTCGCCAACTACTGCCCGCTCGCGTTCCTCGAGGCGAGCGGGCTCAACCGCACCCCCGACAAGCTGCCCGCGGCCGAGCGCGCGGCGCTGTTCGCGGCGTGCGACCGCGCGCTGCGCCGCGTCGTCGACCTCCTCGGCGCGCGCCGCGTGGTCGGCGTCGGCGCGTTCGCGAAGGCCCGCGCGGAGGCGGCGCTCGAGGGCACGGGCGTGGTCGTGACGTCGATCCCCCACCCGAGCCCGGCGAGCCCCGCCGCGACCGCGGCTGGGCCCCGCTCGCCGAGCGCGCGCTCGCCGACGCGGGGATCCGCGTCCCGTGACGGACGGGCACGACGGCCACCGGGCCTCGCGTCCCCGCGCGGGGGACGCGGACCCGGGAGCTTCCCCCACGCGACCGCGGGCGCGGCCGCGCGGGAGGGACGTCAGCGCTTGGCGAAGGCCTCGGCGGACGCCGCGAGGCGGTCGTGCACCGAGCGGATCATCGCGGGGATCGTGTCGTCGCCGTCCGGCTTCGGCACGATGGTCGGCTCCGGCGGGATCACCGGGCGGATGATCTTCTGCTGCAGCTGCTCGCGGGCGTCCATCACCCAGCCGAAGCCGCGGAAGCAGTACGTGAGGAACGTGCGGTGCACCTCGGCGACGCCGAGGGCCTCCTGCACGCCCCACGCGCCGAAGTCGGTGTTCGGCGTGAGGCGCAGCGGGTCCTCGGTCTCGCGACCGGGCTTGACCACGCCCTCGACGAACGCGACCTGGTAGATGCGCTGGAGGAGGCGGAGGCGCGCGCGGCGGTGCGGGTCGAGCGCGACGGTGCCGGCGTCGATCGCGGCGAGGAGCGGCGCGAGGTAGATCGCCGGGCGCGGGTCCTGCTCGACGGTCTTGCCGCGGCCGGCGGCCGAGATCTCGGGGTGGCCGAAGGTCGGGAGGCCGCCGTGGAGGACCGCGGCGCGGATCGCGGCGTCGACCTCGGCGGCGGGGAGGCGCTCGATGCGCTCGAGGAAGCGCGTCATGTCGTGGATGGCGCCGAAGTGGCGGTCGCAGTCGAGCGCGATGTGGGCGCCCACGAAGAAGTCGGCGACGGCGGGGACGTGGAGCGTGGTGAGGTACCGCGCGACCATGTTGCTGCCGGCGGAGCCGTGGTGGATCTGGATCGCGCCCATGCCCTCGAGGACGTCGGCGAGCGCGGGCGGGGTCGGACGGCCGAGCAGCGCGTCGTAGACGCTGCCGAGGGCCGAGCGGCCCTTGCGCGCGGCGCGGCCGAACAGGCGGTTCGAGAGGTCGGTCGCGGCGGCCGCGGGCGAGCCCGAGGCGCGCGACAGGTGGATCGCGGCGACGCCCACGGCGATGTTCGCGGCGTGCACCTGGAAGAAGTCGAGGAGCAGGTGGCCCGCGCGGCGGTCGTCGTTGATGGCCGGGATCGTGCGGCCGCGGGCGAGGAGGCGCGCCTTGCGGTGGCACGCGGCGTACTGGATCGCGACCTCGGGGCCGCCCTTCGGCGACGCGAGCACGAACGCGGCCAGCTCCTCGAGCGTGACGCCCGCGGCGCCCAGCGTCTGCGTGCCGTCGCCGAAGGCGCGGCCGAAGGCCCGGTCGACGATCGCGCGCAGGAAGCCGGACTCGCCCGCGGCGGGCTTGCGGGCGAAGAGGCCCGCGAAGACGACGTCCCACGCGCTCGCCGAGCGGCGCACGATGTCGGACTCGTGCACCATGCCGCGGATCGCAAAGCCGCGGACCTTGAGGCGGACCTCCTTGCCCCCGCAGACCACCGGCGTCTCGTAGAGCGGCGGGTTCGCGAGGATCCCGGTGGACGCCGGCATCGACGCGAACGACTGCAGCGTCGAGGCGATGCCCGCCTCGTTGAGCGCGGTGGCCTTCGCGATCGCGTCCGCGACCGGGTTGAACTTGGGGGCGGCGGGGACGACCGCGAGCGCGGCGCGCAGGGCCCGCAGGCCGACGGACGGGGCCGCCGGGGAGGCGGGGGACGGGGACGTCATCGGGCGAGGCTCCGGACCAGGACCGAGGGAAGGGCGGAAGGATACGCCACCCCCGGTGCCCCCCCGTCATTTGGACGGGGTCGGTCCGATGCCCGGGCACGAAGCCCCCCTCCGGCGGCCGGGCGCCGGGACCGTGGAACAGGCGCCGTCCCGCGGTTTTGCGGGCGCCGGACGCGACCGGCCGCGCGCGAGGCTAGGGCGCGAACGGCGACGACGACGCGCCGTCGTACGCGGGCCGGGCGGGCGCGGCCGGCGCGCGCCGGGCCCCCGCGGGCGGCGCGGCCGGCGGGCGCGCGGTGCCGTTCACGATGCCCTCGAGGTGCGCCTTCAGCTTGCGGAGGAGCTTCGTGTGGATCTGGCACACGCGGCTCTCGGAGATCTTCAGGACGTACCCGATCTCCTTCATGGTGAGCCCGTCGTGATAGTAGAGCGCGACGACGGTGCGCTCGACGCGCGCGAGCCGCATGGAGAGCGCGCCCGCGAGGTCCTTCGTGACCATCTCGTCGAAGGGGACCTCGCTGTCGCGGTCCACGAGCACGTCGAGCTTGCGCAGCTGCGACGGGTCGTCGTTCGACTCGTCCTCGCGGGAGAGCGTGTAGACGGTCGAGAGGTTCGCGTCGCGCCGCAGCGTCTCGGCCTCCTCGTCGGAGACGCCGAGGTGGAGCCCCACCTCGCGCGCCGAGGGGTCGCGGTCGAGCCGGGCCCGCAGCGTGGCGAAGGCCGCGCGGTAGGCGTCGGCGCGGTTGCGCACGAGCCGCGGGACGAAGTCCTGGGCGCGCAGCTCGTCGAGGATCGCGCCGTGGACGCGCGTGGCGCAGTACGACTCGAAGCGCGTGCCGCGCGACGTGTCGAAGTTCTCGATGGCGCGGATCAGGCCGAAGATGCCGGCCGAGCGCAGGTCCTGGACGTCGATGGAGCGCGGGAGCCGCGCCGCGATCCGGTTCGCGATCACCTTGACGAGGTAGAGGTAGCGCTCGACGAGCAGGTTCCGCAGCGCCTCGTCGCCGGTCTTCTTGAACTCGCACCAGACGTGCGTGACGTCCTCGCCCTGACGCGAGGCCGCGCCGGCGACCGCGGGCGTGAGGGTCGTCGCGGGCGCGGCGGGCTTGAAGCCGATGCCGCCGACGACGCGCCCCGCGGCCGGCGCGGCGGCCGGCGTCGTCTTCGTCGAGGCGAGCGCGCGGCGCGGGCCGCGCGACGCCTTCTTCGGCGTCGGCGCCTTCGGGCCCGGCGTCACGGCCTCGGCCTGCGCGACGGACGCGCCCGACCTCCCGTGCTCGAGGGCCCGATGCTCGAGGGCAGCGCCTTGTTTGGCTGCGCCGGCGGCCTTCTTCATGGACGACTCCCGCCCGCTACGACCCGCAGGTCCTACGCCCGGAAGGTCCGCGGATGGGGAGGGCCGGCGGGGTGACCCGCGCCGGCCGCGTCGGCCCACGACGGAGCGGCGGCGTGGACGGACGACGACCCCGCCCGGGACACGAGCCCCCGCGACCGTCCGCTCGGAAGCGGAGGCCGCGAGCGCCCGTCCGGGGCCGCGATCTCGCCCATCGTGAGCTGCCGACTCCGACCCGTGCCGTATCGACGGCCGCCCCCCGGGGAGCCCCGGAGACCGACCGCCGCCCTGGTCCGCGAACACTGAAACCGACAGCCGACCCGGCGGCTCCCGACCTCGCGGCCGGGCGTCAACGGACCGTCTGCCTCACCCGGGCCCGTTTCTACCCGAGGATCCGCAGGACGGCAAGGACGAAAGTCGTTCCCCCGCAAGCAGTTACGACGACGACCCCAACGAGATCGAAACGGGGAAAACCCAACGGATGGGGCCCGAGACCCCGGAAATGGCCCGCAAACGCCCCCACAGATTGTGGAGAAACAATCGACTTACAACGACAGATCGGACCGGTCTAGCGGCACGTCGGACCGCGGGTGGGCACGGTCGTTCCCACGACGTATCGGTCGCGGTTCGCGCCAACTTGGGCCCGCGCGCGCGGGCTGCGCGGGCGGCCGGCCCCGCGCCGACGGCCCGGCTCGGGCGCCGGCGGCGGCGGCGCGGCGGCGGCGTCCTAAAGGGCCGGCCGACGACGGCGCGGGGGCGGGTCGAGGGGGTGGGACCGCGAGGCCCGGCGGCCGGCGGGCCTCGCGGTCCCGCGCGCCCGAGTGCGCCCCGCGCGGCGCGGTGCCGCGGCCCCGCGTGCGCCGGGGAGGGCGCGTGCGCGACGGCGTGGTCAACTGCGGGGACGTCCCTTCCGGAGACCGTCCGCGACCATGTCGTCCCCCGCCCCGTCCACGCCCGCCCCCGAGACCATGGAGAAGGTCGTCGCGCTCACGAAGCGCCGCGGCTTCGTGTTCCCGTCGTCGGACATCTACGGCGGTCTCGCGGGCTGCTTCGACTACGGCCCGGTCGGCACGGAGCTCAAGCGGCTGATCAAGGACGACTGGTGGCGGACCATGGTCACGTCGCGCGAGGACGTGGTCGGGCTCGACGCCGGGATCCTGATGGCCGGGAAGGTCTGGGAGGTGTCGGGCCACGTCGCGGGGTTCAACGACCCGCTCGTGGACTGCAAGAAGTGCAAGGCGCGGTTCCGCGCGGACCAGCTCGACGAGTCGGTCTGCCCGATGCGGCCGAGCAAGAAGCCGGGCGAGTGCGGCGGCGAGCTGACCGAGCCGCGGCAGTTCAACATGATGTTCAAGACGACCGCGGGCCCCGTGGAGGAGGCCGGCGCGACGGTCTACCTGCGGCCGGAGACGGCGCAGGGCATCTTCGTGAACTTCAAGAACGTGCTCGAGACGACGCGCGTGAAGGTGCCGTTCGGCATCGCGCAGCAGGGGAAGGCGTTCCGCAACGAGATCGTGGTCCGCAACTTCCTGTTCCGCATGCGCGAGTTCGAACAGATGGAGTGCGAGTTCTTCTGCGTCCCCGGGACGGAGGAGACGTGGTTCCAGCACTGGAAGCAGTACCGGCTCGACTGGTGGAAGGGCCTCGGGATCCGGCCGTCGCGGCTGCGCCTGCGGGAGCACGCGAAGGAGGAGCTGGCCCACTACGCGAAGGGGTGCGCGGACGTCGAGTACCGCTACCCGTTCGGGTGGAAGGAGGTCGAGGGCATCGCGTCGCGGACCGACTTCGACCTGAAGGCGCACCAGGCGGCGAGCGGCAAGGGCCTGTCGTACCTCGACGAGGCGACGAAGCAGTGGGTCGTGCCGTACGTGATCGAGCCGTCGTGCGGCGTCGACCGCGCGTTCCTCGTCGTGCTCACGGAGGCGTACGAGGAGGAGACGAAGGCCAACGGCGAGAGCCGCGTGGTGCTCCACCTCCACCCGAAGCTCGCGCCCGTGCAGGTCGGGATCTACCCGCTCGTCAAGAAGGACGGGATGCCCGAGCGCGGCCGCGCGATCTTCGACGCGCTGAAGGGCTCGTTCCGCTGCCAGTACGACGAGTCGGCGACGGTCGGCAAGCGGTACGCGCGCGGCGACGAGGTGGGCGTGCCGTTCGGCGTGACGATCGACAGCGACACGCTGAAGGACGGCGTGGTCACGGTGCGCGACCGCGACACGATGCTGCAGGACAAGGTCCACGAGCGCGAGCTCGCGGCGTTCCTCGCCGAGCGCGTCCGGACGTGGACGCGCGCCGACACCGGGCTCGCGGAGTAGGGCGGTGCGGACGACGTCCCCTCACGCGAGGCCCGTTCGCCGGCTCGTCGTCGCGGCCGTCCTGGCCGCGGCGGCGGGCGGCGTCGCCGGCTGCGCGTCGAAGGGGGCGCCGAAGGACACGCGGGTGACCGCGGTGTCGTCGAACGCGCCGGAGCCGTTCCAGGCCATGCGCGACCTCCTGGTCGGCGTGGGCCGGATGCGGGAGGCGGGCGACGCCGTGGCCGGGCGGGCCGTGCGTCCGCGGCTCGTCGCGGCGGCGCGCGACCTCCTGTTGATGAAGCCCCCCCACGACCTGCGCCGCGAGGACATCGCGCGGTTCCTCGACGCGCGCGAGCGGTTCACCGAGGCGGTGAACGGCTACGGCCGCGCGGCCGACGGCACCGACGACGCGGCCCTCTGGGCGGCGTCCCGCGACGTCGAGGCCTCCTACTGGGCCTGGTTCGACGCCTACCGCGGCCGCCCCACCGAGGGCTCCATCTGACGTCCGACAGCGAAACGACGGGGTCGTAGCCGTTCGTCTCGCCGTCGATGGAACAACGGGGTCGTAGCCCTTTGTTCCAAGTGGAACAACGGGGTCGTAGCCCTTTGTTCCAACTCGACCCGGGGGTGGCGCAGGGGTCAGCCGTGCGGCGGGCCGAGGTCGCAGGCGTGATCGACCGCCCGCTCCAGCTGGAGCGTCGCGTGGTCGATGCCGAACCGCGCGCGCAGTTCCGCCGCCGCGCGCGCGAGCAGCTCGTCGTCCAGACGACCGTCGGGCTTCACGAGGTGGGCGGTCAGCGCCGCGTGCGCGGTGCTCAGGCCCCACACGTGGAGGTCGTGGACCGCCACGACGCCCGGCAGCCCGGCCAGGTAGGCCTCGACCTGCGCGATGTCGATCGTCGACGGGACGGCGTCGAGCGCGAGGTCCATCGCGTCCCGGAGGAGCCCCCACGTCCCGACCGCGATCACGACGGCGATCAGCAGGCTCGTGGCCGGGTCGATCGCCGGCCACCCGGTGAACCGCATCGCGACGCCGGAGAGCACGACCGCCGCCGAGATGCCCGCGTCGGCCGCCATGTGCAGGAACGCCGCCCGGACGTTGAGGTCGCGCTTCCGGCCGGCGGCGAACAACAGGGCGGTCGCCGTGTTCACCAGCACGCCGGCCGCCGCGACCACGATGACCGTCACGTCCGCCACCGGCGCGGGCCGCCCGAACCGCCGGACGGCCTCCCACGCGATGCCGCCGACCGCCACCAGCAGCAGCACCCCGTTCAGCAGGGCCGCGAGGATCGACGAGCGCCGCAGCCCGTAGGTCCGCCGGACCGTCGGCGGCCGACCGGACAGGTAGCTCGCCCCCCACGCGAGCAGGAGCCCGAGGACGTCGCCGAGGTTGTGCCCCGCGTCGGCGAGCAGCGCCAGCGAGTTGGCCCAGAGCCCGAACCCCACCTCCGCCGCCGCGAACGTGACGTTCAACGCGATGCCGATCGCGAACGCGCGGCGCGGGTCGGAGGGCGCGTCGGCGTGATCGTGGGCCATGCTCACCTCGGGGCGCGGTCCGCCGGCCCGGCGCGCGTGGTCGCGACCCGGACCCGGCAGGCCGCGCCCGGCTCGGCGGGACGGCGGGCCCGCGGCCCACCGTCCCGGGACGGCCGCGGGGGCCTACTTGTGCGAGTGACCGGCGGGCTCGAGCGGGGACTGGTGCGTCTTGCCGTCCACCGTCAGGCGGATGCGGCCCTCGAGCGGGTCCGCGTCGAGCGTCGGGTCCGTGAACTTCCACGACGTCGCGGTCGTCGCGCCGGCCTTGGCGTCGAGCGCCACGCCCTTCAGCTCCTTCGGGCCGTCCTTGGTCGCCAACAGGACCGTCGGCCCCTCGACGGCGACCGGCACGGACAACGACTTCCCGTAGACCCACACGGTCAGCGTCGCGCCCTTGCGGTCGTGCAGCAGCTCGACGTGGGCCTCCTCCTCGCCCAGCTCGAGGAGCTCGCCGCCGTGCGGCGCGGCGTGGTCGTGGGCCTCGGGCGCGGCGGGCGCCGGCTTCGGCGCGTCCTTGCCGCAGCCGGGCAGGATCGCCGCCAGGGCGACGAGGAACGGGACGGTGCAGCGGTCAACGATGCGCATCGGGAGCTCCGGGGGACGAAGGGACGGACGGGAGGGATCGGCCGGCGTCGGACGACGACGGACCGGCCGGGACGACGGAGGGGGACGGGGCCGTGGGCCCGTGCGGGGGCACGAGCTCCTCGAGCAGCTCCTCCGCCACGCGGTCGCGCCGCTCGCGGTGCGCGACGTGCGCCGCCGCGGCCCGGCGGCCGAGGACGAGGAACAGGCCCGGCGTGACCACGAGGTCGAGCAACGTGCTCGAGACGAGCCCGCCGAGGATCACGGTCGCGACGGGGTAGAGCAGCTCGCGGCCCGGACGGTCCGGCGTCAGCGCGATCGGCACGAGCGCGATGCCCGTGCAGAGCGCGGTCATGAGCACCGGGATCAACCGCTCCTTGCCCGCCTTGAGGATCACGGGCACCCCGAACGGGAGCCGCTCCTCGCGCATGACGTGCAGGTAGTGGTCGATCAGCAGGATGCTGTTGCGCGCCGCGATGCCCGCGAGCGAGATGAGGCCCACGAGCACCGCGACCGACACGGTCTGCCCGGTCGCCACCACCATGGCCACCGCGCCGATGGCCGCCATGGGCAGGCTCGCCATGACCTGCCCCGCGAGGTTCGCGGAGCGGTAGTGGACGAACAGCACGAAGAACATCGCCGCGAAGGCGAAGGCCGACAGCCACACGAGCCGCTGCGCGGCCTCGCGTTGCGCCTCGAACTGCCCCGACAGCCGGATCGACGTCCCGGGGAACCGCGCGAGGTCGGCCCGGATGGGCGCGAGCGCCCGCTCGACGTCGGCCACGACGTCGCCGAGCGGCCGGCCCTGCACGTTGTGCTGGACGACGACCCGCCGCGACACGTTCTCGCGGTTGATGTTGTTCGGCGTCCAGGTGAGCCCGACGTCGGCCACCTCGGACAGCCGCAGCGTGCTGCCGTCGGCGGCGCCGATCGGCAGGTCGCGGACCGCCTCGAGGTCGGCGCGGTCGCCCGGGCGCAGCCGCAGCACGATCGGGTAGGCCGCCGGGCCCACCGTCATGCGGCTGACCTCGGCGCCCTCGAGGCCCAACTCGACGGTCCGCGCGATGCGCTCGACGGGGATGCCCCGCCGCGCGAGCGCCTCGCGCTTCGGCGTCACGGCGACCTGCCGCACGAGGACCTGCTGCTCGACGTGAAGGTCGGCGACGCCGGGGACGGTCCGGACCGCCTCCTGCACGCGCGCCGCGACGTCGCGCAGCACGTCGAGGTCGGGCCCGAACACCTTGATGGCGACCTGCGCGTTGACACCGGAGAGGAGGTGCGTCAGGAGGTGCGCGAGCGGCTGCTCCACCTCGCTCGCCACGCCGGGGAACTCCTTGGCGATCCGGGCGCGGATGTCGGCGATCGTCGCCTCGCGCGAGCGGCCCGACGCCGGGTCGAACGTGACGATCACCTCGGTCATGCCGACGCCCTCGGCGTGCTCGTCGCCCTCGCCGCGGCCCGTCCGCCGCCCGAACGAGGCCACGCCCGGCACCTCGCGGATGACGGCCTCCAGCCGCCGCCCGAACGCGTCCGACGTCTCGAGGCTCGCGCCGGGCGGCAGGATCAGGTTGACCTGCGCGGTGCCCTCGTTGAAGGGCGGCAGGAACTCGCTGCCGCGGGTCGCGAGCACCACCACGGCCGCCACCGCCGCGCCGGCGACCACGGCCGCGATCTGCCACGGGTGCCGGCACGAGAACGCCATCACGCGCTCCCCCACCGCCTTCACCCCGCGGACGAGGAAGCCGTCGGCCCGGTGGGCCGTCGCCTTCGCGTGCGGCAGCAGCCACCAGCACAGGACCGGCGTCACCGTCAGCGACACGAGGAGCGACGCGAGGATGCTGACGACGTACGCGACGCCGATGGGCGCGAAGAGCCGCCCCTCCATGCCCGTCAGCGCGAACAGCGGCGCGTACACGACCACGACGAGGAGCGTGCCCACGAGGATCGGCTTGCGCACCTCGCTCGACGCCCGGTAGACGACGAGCATCGGGTGCACGGGCGAGCCCGCGGCGCGGTTCTCCTTCAGCCGTCGGAAGACGTTCTCGACGTCGACGATGGCGTCGTCCACCAGGGCGCCGATGGCGACGGCGAGGCCGCCGAGCGTCATCGTGTTGATGGAGATGCCGGCCACCTTGAACACCAGCGCGGTGATCGCGATCGAGAGCGGCAGGGCCGTCAGGGTGATGATCGTCGTGCGGAAGTTCAGCAGGAACAGGAACAGGATGACGACGACGAGGATCGCCCCGTCGCGCACCGCGTCGACCACGTTGTGGATGGCGCGGTGGATGAAGCTCGCCTGCTCGTAGATCTCCTCGGCGAGCTCCACGTCCGGCGGCAGGACGATGCTCGCGAGCTCCGCGTGCACGCGGTCCGTCAGGGCCACGGTGTCGACGCCGGGCTGCTTGAAGACGGTCAGGATCACGCCGGGCTTCGCGTCGATCCCCGCCTCGCCGGTGCGGATCGGCGCGGGGCCGAACTCGACCGTCGCGACGTCCGACATCCGCACCGACCGCACGGGGTCGGGCCTCACGACCGCGAGCCGGAGGTCCTCGACGCCGCGCACGAGGCCGGGCACGGCGACCAGCGGGCCCTCGGCCCCCATCGCGAGCACGCCGCCCGAGCCGAACACGTTCGCCTCGCGGACCGCGCGCTCGACGTCCTCGAGGGTCACGTCGTGCGCGCGCAGGGCGCGGGCGTCCACCTCGACCTGCAGCTGCTTGGGGCTGCCGCCGATGCGGACCACCTGCGCGACGCCGTCGAGGGCGCGCAGGCGCGGCCACACGACCGTGTCCGCCAGCTCGCGCAGGCGCACGGTGTCGGTGGCGCCGGACCGGCTCTTGAGCCCGACCATGAGGATCTGGCCCATGACGCTCGCGATCGGCGCCATCTCGGGCTCGACCCCGGGCGGGAGCTGGGCCTTCGCGGCCGCGAGCTTCTCCTGCACGATCTGCCGGTTGCGGAAGATCTCGGTGTCCCAGCCGAACTCGACCCACACGACCGAGAGGCCGAGCCCGCTCGACGAGCGGACGCGGGTGACGCCCGTGGCGCCGCCGAGCGCCTGCTCGAGCGGACGGGTGACGAGCCGCTCGACGTCCTCGGGGACGAGGCCGTGCGACTCCGTGAGGATCGTGACGCTCGGCCGGTTGAGGTCGGGCAGCACGTCCACGGGGAGCGAGAGCGCGACGAGCGCGCCCACCGCCGAGACGACGAGCGCGACCGCGGCGACCGAGAGGCGGCCGCGGAGGCTGCCCGCGATGATCCGGTTGAGGTTGATCATCCGTGGTTGTGCCCGGCGTGCGGGTCGGCGCCGCCGCCCGAGCCCGCCTGCGTGGCGAGCATCAGCGCGTAGGCCCCCTTCACCGCGACCGTGTCGCCCGGGAACACCGCGCCGTCGTTCGCGACGACGACCGTGGACGCGTCGGCGTACTCGACGCGCACGGGGACGGCCCGGAACCCGGCGCCGTCCTTCAGCAGCACCACGCTGTCGGGGCCGCGCGGGATGACCGCGTCGGCCGGCAGGACGAACCGGCCGGCGAGCGTCCCGGTGGGCACCCGCGCGAGGTAGCGCAGGCCGGGCCGCAGGGCCCACGTGCGCGTGCGCGCGGCCTCGCCGCCCGCGGCGACGAGCGGGACGTTGCCGACCTCGACGAGCGCGGAGGCCTGCGCCGTCCCCGCCTCGGCGGCGTCGAGCCGGAGCACCGTCAGCCCCTCGCAGCGCGGGCCCGTGCCGTCCACGAGCGGGACCGCGACGATCGGGCGCCGCTCCTGGTACGCCTGCTCGAGGAGCGCGACGTCCGGGCCCGTGGGCGCGAGCCGGAGCACGAGCGTCCGCGCGTCCTCGAGCTCCGCGATCACCGAGCCCGAGTCGACGTGGGCGCCGTCGCGCGCCGCCACCGAGGCCACGTCCCAGTCCGGCGCGTCCGCGGGCGCGACGATCGGCACGACCGCCGCGAGCCCGCCCGCGTCGTCGAGCGCGACGAGCCCGTCCACCGTCACGCCCTCCTGCAGCAGCCCCGCGACGTCGAGGAACGCCGCCGCCAGCCGCGGCCGCGCGCGGAGCGTCGCGACGAGCTCCGCGGGCAGCAGGTGCGAGCCCGCGAGCTCCCCGAGCAGGGCCGCCGCGAACGGCAGCGCGCGCACCGGCTCCGGCAGGAGCGCGTGCACCGCCGCCGCCTCGGGCGACCACAGCCCGTTGCGCTGGAGGATCCGCAGCACCGGCGGCTGGTCGAGCGGCGAGCCCGCCCCGGCCTCGACCGCCGCGACCTCCTCGTCGGTCAGCCCGTGCCGCTTCGCCTCGGCGCGCGCGCTCTCGAGCGCCCGGTCCGCGCGACGCTCCTCGTACGACAGGTCGATCTCGGTCTTCGTCGGCAGGGTCCCCGCGCCCGCGCTGTCGGCGAGGATCTTCCGGATCCGCGCGAGCTCCTCCCGCACGATCGCGAGCGAGTGCCCGGCCGTGCGCAGCTCCGCCACCGACCGGTGGAAGTCCTCGTTCAGCGGCCGCAGCACCGCGTCGGTGAGCGTCAGCACGGGCCGCGGGAACGGGTCGCGGACGACCTCCGCGAGCGTCGCGCCCGCCGGCACGCGGTCGCCCGCGCGCGACGTCACCTTCCGCAGCCGCCCGGCCACCGGCGCGTACACCGGCCGCCGCGCGTCCGGCCGCCGCTCGAGCACGCCCGGGACGTCGCGCGTGCGCACGAAGTCGGTCGGCCGCAGCTCGGCGAACTCGACGCCGAGGTTGGCGAGCGTCTGCGGCGAGAGCCGCGTCGCGCCGCCGTGCGCGTGCCCGTGGGCGTCCTCGCCCTCGGGCTCCGCGCCGTGACCGGCGTGCCCGGTGCCCTGGCGCGCGGCGACCCACCCGCCCGCGAGCCCGGCCCCGACGAGCAGCGCGGCGGTGACCGCCCCCGCGACCCCGCGGACGATCCGCCCCGCACGCGGCCCCCGCACCCCGCCCGTACCCGGGGCAGGGGACTCCGACGACGCTTCTCGTTCGCTCACGACGTGGACCTCCGCACGACCTACGACGGGACCGGCGCGCCCGAACCGTTCGGGCGGCCTCGATCCCGGAGGTCAGCGGAGGAGGACGACGGCGACGACGCCGTCCGGCGGTCCGTCGCCCGGCGCCGGCCCGTGGCCGTCGCGCCCGGCGCGCTCGACCCGCGCCGCGTCCGTCGCGAGCGCGAGGTCCGCGGGGACCGTCACGACCCCGGCGAACCCGGCCGGCGGCAGCGCCACCTCGGCGACCGCCGCGAAGATCGACGCGGCGGCGTCCACGCAGCACGGCGCGTGGCCGTCGCGCCCCGGAGGCGTCTCCGGCGCGTGGCGGTGCCCGCAGGGACACGCGTCGGCCTCGGGCGCCGACGGCGCGCAGCACCCGCCGTCGTGGGCGTGCGCTCCCGCCAGCACGACGCCCCCGCCCTCGGCGGCGTGGCATTCGCGCAGCGGCACCGCGCCGAAGAGCACGGCGACGGCGATCGCGAGCAGCGTGGGGAGGAGGCGGTGCGACAAGCCTGTTGCTTATACCACACTTCTCGCGCCGCACTCGCACTCCCGGGACGCAAGGCCCGCTCGCCGCCGGCGCTGGCCCGGGTTCCGATCGACACCACGCCCGGCCGCGCGAGCGCCTTCGCGGGGCCCACGACGCCCCGGGCCGCCTCGCAGCGCCGGTTCAGGCGCCCGACGTCGGATTGCCCACGCCGCTCTCCTGGTGGCGGAGGGCGGCCGAGATGAAGTCGCGGAAGAGCGGGTGCGGCGCCGTCGGCCGGCTCTTGAACTCGGGGTGGAACTGCACGCCCACGAACCAGGGGTGGTCGCGCAGCTCCACGATCTCCACGAGGTCGCGCTCGGGGTTCGTCCCGCCGATCACGAGGCCCGCGGCCTCGAGCCGCTCGCGGTAGGCGTTGTTGAACTCGTAGCGGTGCCGGTGGCGCTCGTGGATCGTCTCGTCGCCGTACGCCGCCCGCGCGCGCGTCCCCGCGCGCAGGGCGCAGCGGAACGCGCCGAGGCGCATCGTGCCGCCCTTCTCGAGGCCCTTCTGGTCGGCCATCAGGTCGATCACCGGGTGCGGGGTGTCCGGGTCGAACTCCGTCGAGTGCGCCGCGTCGAGGCCCGCGAGGTGCCGCGCGACCTCGATCGTGGCGCACTGCATGCCGAGGCAGAGGCCGAAGAACGGGGTGCCCGTCTCGCGCGCCCACCGGATCGCCTCGATCTTGCCCTCGATGCCGCGGCTGCCGAAGCCGCCCGGGACCACGACGCCGTGCACCCCCGAGAGCAGCTGCTCGACGTTCTCCGGCCGCACGTCCTCGGCCTGCACGCGCCGCACGCGCACCTTCACCTGCGACGCGAACCCGCCGTGCGAGATCGACTCGTAGACCGACTTGTACGCGTCCGTCAGCGCGATGTACTTGCCGACGAGCGCGACCTCGACCTGCCCGCGCGGGTTGCGGATCACGTCGAGCAGCTTGTGGTAGTCGTCGAGCCGCGCGCCCTCGCTCCGCAGGCCGAGCCGGTCGAGCAGCAGCCGGTCGAGGCCCTGCTCCGTCAGCATCTGCGGCACCTCGTAGATCGAGAACGCGACGTCGCACTCCTCGATCACGGCCTTCAGCGGCACGTTGCAGAACAACGAGAGCTTCTGCCGGATCTCCTCGCTGATCGGGTGCTCCGTGCGGCACACGAGCACGTCGGGCTGCACGCCGATCTCGCGCAGCTTCTGCACGGAGTGCTGGCTCGGCTTCGTCTTGAGCTCGCCGCTCGCGCGCAGGAACGGCAGCAGCGTCAGGTGCACGAACGCGGTGTTCTCGCGGCCGGCCTCCAGCGCGAACTGCCGGATCGCCTCGAGGAACGGCAGCCCCTCGATGTCGCCCACCGTGCCGCCGATCTCGCAGATCAGCACGTCGGCGCCGTCGGCCGCGCGGCGGATGCCCGCCTTGATCTCGTCGGTGATGTGCGGGATCACCTGGACCGTCTTGCCCAGGTAGTCGCCGCGCCGCTCCTTCGCGATCACCCCGGAGTAGATCTTCCCCGTCGTGTAGTTGCTGTGCTTCGTCAGTGAAGCGTGCGTGAAGCGCTCGTAGTGCCCGAGGTCGAGGTCGGTCTCGGCGCCGTCGTCGGTGACGTAGACCTCGCCGTGCTGGTACGGCGACATCGTGCCCGGGTCCACGTTGATGTACGGGTCGAGCTTCTGGTGCGCGACCTTGAAGCCGTGGGCCTCGAGGAGGAGCCCGATCGAGGCGCTCGTGAGCCCCTTGCCGAGGCTGGAGGTCACACCGCCGGTCACGAAGATGAACTTCGCCATCGCACTCGCTCCCGGGAAAGGCGAAGGCTACCCGCCGCCGGGGCCCGGACCCAACCCGGGCGGGACATGTACGGCCGGGGGGGGACGCCCCGGGAACCTCGGAGAACCCGGGGTTCTGGTGGAGCCACCGGGGGCACGCCCGCGTCAATCCTCCGCCGGACCCGGGGGTGCGGGCACCCTACCGTCGTGCGCCGACGCTGGCTCTACCCCCTGATCGTCCTCGCCGCCGCGGCGGCGATCCTCCTCTGGGACCGCTGGGCCCGGCCGGCGCCGGCGCCCCGCACGCCCCCGACCTCGGGCAGCGGCGCGGCCGGCGTCGCGCCCGCGCCCCCGGGCCCCACGAGCCCGACGCCGCCCTCGACGCCCGCGACGCGCTGACCCGGCGCGCGCCGGGCTCCGGCGGCCTCGACGCGGACCGCCGGTCGAGGCGGCCGGACGATCGGCCACCGGGCCTCGCGGTCCCCCGAGCGGGGAGCACGCCGCGGGAAGCACGCCGCAGGGAGCACGCCGCGGGGAGCACGGAGCGGGTGCACGGAGTGGGGCGCGCGTCGCGAGGAGCGATCCCCGCGCGGCGACGGCTCGCCCCCGACCTCAGGCCTCGCGGCCGGCGCGGACCAGCTCGACGAAACGGCGGTAGTCGTCGGGCGTGTCGATGCCGAGCGCGGGACGCGTCGCGGGGAGGACCGCGATGCGCCAGCCGGCCTCGAGCGCGCGGAGCTGCTCGAGCGACTCGAGACCCGCGAGCATGCCCTCGGGGAGGCGCACGTAGTCGAGCAGGCGCGTGCGGCGGAACGCGTAGATGCCGACGTGGGCCAGGGCGCCGTCGGCGACGCGGTGCTTCGCGCGGTCGAAGGGGATGGAGGCGCGCGAGAAGTAGAGCGCGGTGCCGTCGGCGCGCAGGACGACCTTGACGACGCTCGGGCGGGCGGCGTCCTCGGGGGCGACCGGGTGCGCGAGCGTGGCGATGTCGACGTCGGGGCGCGCGGCCGCCGCGGCGAGCGCGGTGAGGTCGGCGGGCTCGAACGTGGGCTCGTCGCCCTGGACGTTGACGACGACCTCCTCCGCGAGCTGCGCCGCGACCTCGGCGCAGCGGGACGTGCCGGACGGGTGCGCGGGGTCGGTGCGGACGACCTCGCCGCCGAACGAGCGCACGGCGGCCTCGATCCGCGCGTCGTCGGTGGCGACCACGACGCGGGCGACGCCGGGAGCCCGCGCGGCGCGCTCGACGGCGTGCTGCACCAGGAACTTGCCCGTCTCGCGGAGCAGCGGCTTCTCGGGGAGCCGCGTGCTCGCGATGCGGGCCGGGACGACGACGGCGAAGGGGATCACGGCCCCATCCTCGCCCGCCCGGGAGGCTCGCGCTACTTCGACGGCGCCGGGGCGCTGCCCTTCGCGCCGGAGCGCTTCATGGCGTCGAGGTCGGCCGGCGACACCTTCGCGCCGGTGACCGCGAGGGCCGGGGCGCGGTTCTTGAGCATCTGGATGGCGTACTTCGCCTGCGCGTAGATCCCCGGGATCTCCTTCGTCGCGTCGTTGAGCCCGAGGCCGCGCTGGGAGACGAGGGTGACGCTCTCGCCGTCGCGCTCGACGGTGATGCGACCGCGCGCGCGATCGCTCGCGAAGTACGGGCGGACGGAGTCGGTCGGGCGGGCGTAGTCGAAGAAGCCGAGCTTCTGCAGCTCCTTCAGGAGGTCGTTCATGTCGGCGTCGGAGACGCGGGCCGTGCGGCCGGCGGCGCGCTGCGAGCGCATCTCGCGCGTCTGGTCGGGGGTCGGCGTGAACGACGCGTTGAGCAGCTGGACCTCGAGGTCGGGCTCGCCGAACTGCGGCAGGCTCGACTGGCGGTTGCGGGACGTGCGCGTCTGCTCGATCTCGACGGCGAGGGCCTCCCACACGACGCGGACCGGCGGCGTCCCCTCGATGCGCTCGGGGCCGTTCGGGATCTGGGGCGGCGGCTCGGCCGCGGCCGTCACGTCGCCGGGGACGGCGTCGGCGCCGCGGGGGCGGCGGTGGCCGCGGTCGCCGGTCGTGCACGCCGGCAGCACGAGGGCGACGGCGAGCAGCGCGGGGAGGAGGGAGGAGGAGCGGATCATCCGGGACACCCTACAGGAAGCGTCGTCGAAGGGTGTCCCGGGACGGTCACGGGCCGGTCAGAGGGACCCGCCTTGACCCCGCCCCCGGGGCCCCTACCTTCGGTCGGTCCTCCCCTCGCGCCGAGGTGCCCCCGCCGTGACCCCCACCCGCCGGTCGATCCCCGCGCCGCTCGCGCTCGTCCTCGTGGCCGCGGTCGCGCGCCCGGCCCTCGCCGCCGACGCGCCGCCCGCCCCGCCGCCCGTCCCCGCGCCCGCCGCGCCGCCCGTCCCCGCGCCCGCCGCGCCGCCCGCCGCGCCGAAGCCGGCGCCGCGCGAGCCGCTCCCGCCCGGCGTGGTCGCCCGCGTGCGCGGGAAGGACGTGCTCCTGCGCGACTTCCGCCGCGTGCTCGTCGAGCGCGTGCGCAAGGACCTCGCCGACCCGCGCAGCGGCCCGTCCACGGTGCTGCAGATCGTGATCGAGGAGACCGTGGTCCGCCAGGAGGCCGACCGGCTCGGGATCTCGGTCACGAGCGACGACTACGCCGAGCGGTACCGCCAGCTCGACCAGCAGACGCGCGAGAAGAGCCGCGGCGAGCAGAGCCTCGCCGACGTCATCAAGGCCATGGGGATGCCGCCGGAGGTCTTCCGCACGCGCGTCGAGACCATGATCCGCAAGGACCGCATCGCGTCGCACAAGGCGTACCTCGGCGACACGCTGCCGAAGGACGAGAACGCGCGGCTCGCGCAGGTCGACGTCGTCGCGGGCCAGCTCATGCAGCGGGCGAAGATCGAGCGCCAGGGCCTGCCCGCGGGCGTCGTCGCGCGCGTGAACGGCGCCGACATCGGCGAGGAGCGCCTCGGCGAGGAGCTCTACCTCCGCCTCGGCGAGAGCGAGGTCGGCCGCTACCTGAAGGAGCACTGCATCAGCCTCCTCCTCGAGGCCGAGGGCCTGTCCTTCACGCCGGAGGACGTCGACGCCGCGCTGAAGCTCGAGCGGCCGGTCTACGAGCAGATGCTCGAGGAGGCCATCGACCCGAATCACAAGGCGCTCTCGTTCGACGACTTCCTGCTCGTGCGCTACGGCGTCCCGGTCGCCGAGCTGAAGGCGAGCGCGTACCGCCGGGGCCTGTTCGCGCTGCGGATGAAGTACTGGAACCTGGCGACCGACGCCGACATCGTCAAGCAGTACGCGAAGGGCGCGACCACGGAGTACGGCGGCAGCGTCGTCTGCACCCAGTTCATCTTCGGGTTCGCGGGCAGCAAGCAGGTCACGGGACGCGAGGCCCGGCCGCCGCGCGAGGAGGCGCTCCGCCGGGCCCACGAGCTGCTGCGCCGCGCGCGCTCGGGCGCGAAGCCCGAGACGGCGGACGCGCTGCGCGCCGAGATCGAGCGGACGAAGCCGCCCGCCCAGGCCGCGTTCCGCAAGGGCATCTTCAACTCGGCCCAGAGCTCCGACCTCCCGATCTACGAGGCCGCGACGAAGATGGCCGACCGGACGTGGAGCGAGCCGATCGAGACGATGTCGGAGTTCCACGTCCTCTACCGCGAGTTCGGCCGGCCCGCGCCCGCGTTCGAGAAGATCCGTCCGCTGGTCCGCCACCACTGGGTGGACCAGAAGACGCGCTCCTTCATCGAGGACGCGCTCCGCGACGACGTGCAGCTCGCGCGCTGACCGGCCCCGCCGCGCGCGCGGCGCGGACCGACGGGCCCCGTCAGCCGCCCTTGGCGGCCTGGTCGCCGGCCTCGTAGGCCCAGAGGTCGCGTGCGGCGGCGGGCCGCGACGCGAGCGCGGCCTTCGCGCCGGCGAGGTCGCCGGCCTTGGCCTTGGCCCAGAAGTCGCGGCGGACGCCCCACGCGGCGTCGAGCGCGTCCATCGCGACGCCGCGGCGCCGCGCCAGCCAGCGCCACACCGCCTCGGAGAGGCTCTCGCGCGTGACGCCCTCGAAGCTGCCCGTCTTGAAGATCGCGTCGAGGGGCTTCGACAGGACCGCGACGTTGCCGCGCTCCTTGCGGAGGCGCTCCGGCATCCCGACCCACTCGCCGGCCTTCGCCCGCACCGTCGAGTACGCGACGCGCACGGTGTACGAGTACGGCCCGTCGCCGGGCTCGTCGATGAAGTAGCCGACGACCATCGACTCGGCCTGCTCGTCCGTGATCGGCGGCGGCGGCTTGCCGAACAGGGCCGTGGCGGCCTGGCGGCGCATCGCGGCGGAGGTCCCGTGGATCCAGCGCGGGATCGCGTCGATCGTGCCGGTGTCGCCCATGGCGACGAGCGCGTCGAACGTCGAGCCGCGCTCGGCCTCGTGCGTCGCGTCGTCGGCCACGCGCTTGCGCAGCACGTCGGCGCGCGCCGCGCCCCACGCGGGGTGGCGGGCGACGACGGAGACGCCCCCCATGCGCACCGCGCGGTTGAGGTCGCCCTCGCCCGGCCAGTCGATCGCGCCGAGGACCGCCTCGACCACCGCCGCCTCCGGCAGCGCGGCCTCGCACGCCTTCGTCTCGAACAGCTGCACCGTCGCCTGCATGGTGCGCAGGCGCGCGAACGCCTCGGGGTCGGACTTCGCGTGCGCGAGCAACATCGGCGCCGCGCCGCAGTCCTGCCAGCCCGCGAGCGTCCCGGCCGCGGCCGCGCGCGCCGCCGGGTCCTTCGCCGCGGTCTCGCCGTCGAGCATCGCGCGGACGCCCTTCACCACCGCCTCCGGGGCGGCGCCGGCGTTCGGGAAGACGAAGTACGCGAGCCCGGGCGCCTGCCCGCGGCTGCGCGCGTCGGGCGACGTCAGCCACTCCGCGATCGTCGCCCGCACGCCGTAGCTCTCGACGTCCACGTACTGCTTGCGGAAGTACGGCTGCTTGCTCAGCGCCACCAGCGCGACGACCCGGACGTCGAGGCGCGGGTCGGTCAGCGCGGTCTCCACCACCGCGAGCCGGTTCTTCTGGAGGAAGAGCTCCGCCAGCGCGACCCGCACGGTGTCCGCCTGCGAGGCGTCCCACATCACGTCTTCCATCGTCCCGAGGATGCCGGGGTCCTGCTCCTTGAGGATCTTCTCGCGGAACTCGGTGCGGTTCGCTCCGCGGCACCAGACCGTCCACTGCGGATCGGCCAGCACCAGGAACGCCGCGGCGCCGAGGGCCACGACGATCACCGCCCCCAGCACCCAGAGGCGGGCCCGCGACGGGGCGTCGGCGTCGGTGAGGGCGGGGCTCGTCATGGCGCGGGAACTCCACGGGACCGGGGGGCGCGACCGGCGTCGCCGCCGGACGCCTAGGAAACCAGCAAACGGAGCGCCGACGGAGCAACGCGAGGGGTGTGGTTTGATTCCACAAGCGATGTCGCCTCCGCCGCCCGTTCCCGACGCCTCCGACGCCCCCACGACGGTCGTCCTGCCCCCCGACGTGGCCGGCCTCCGCCTCGACAAGGCGCTCGCCGAGCGGTTCCCCGAGCACTCCCGCACGGTGGTCGCGGGGTGGATCGAGGCGGGCCTCGTCACCGTCGACGGCCGCGCGCTCGCGGGCAAGACGAAGCTCAAGGGCGGCGAGACCGTCGAGGTGCGCGTGCCGCCGCCCGCCCCGAGCGAGCTGGTCCCCGAGGACCGCCCCCTCGCCGTCCTCCACGAGGACGACGCGCTCCTCGTGCTCGACAAGCCGTCGGGCCTCACGGTCCACCCGGGCAGCGGCCAGAAGGACGGCACGCTCGCGAACGCGCTCGTCTTCCACCTCCAGCACCTGCCCACCGTCGGCGGCAGCGACCGGCCCGGCATCGTCCACCGCCTCGACAAGGACACGAGCGGCGTGATGTTGATCGCCAAGACGGAGGCCGCGCACCGCGCGCTCTCCCGCGCCTTCGCCGCGCGCGAGGTCCACAAGGAGTACCTCGCGGTGCTCCACGGCGCGATGGAGGGCGAGAAGGGCCGCATCGACCTGCCGCTGGGCCGCTCGTCGGCCGGCCGCACGCGGATGGCCGTGCGGATGGAGGGCGGCCGCGCCGCCGTCACCGACTGGGCCGTCGAGGAGCGCCTGCCGCGGCACACGCTCGTCCGCTGCTTCCCGGTGACGGGCCGCACGCACCAGCTGCGCGTCCACTTCCGCAGCCAGGAGCACCCCATCGTCGGCGACCCGCTCTACGGCTGGAAGTCGTCGCCCGGCGAGGACGTCGTCACCCGCCTGCTCCTGCACGCGCACCGCATCTCGCTCGCGCACCCCGTCACGGGCGCGCCGCTGACGTTCCAGGCCGAGCCGCCCGCCGCGTTCGTCGCGGCGCTCGTCGCGCTGCGCCGGCTCGAGGGCGGCGGCCGCGTCCGGCGCTGAAACCGCGCTCGGGGGGCGCGGGCCCCGAACCATGCGCGATGGCCGCAAGGACGCGGCCCCGCATCGGGACGCGCGGGCCGATCCCGCCGACGCGAGGCCCGGTCGCCGACACGAGGCCCGTCCGCCGACGCGAGGCCCGGTCGACAACACGAGACCCGCTCGCCGGCGCGAGGCCCGGTCGCCGACGATGGTCACGAAGCGGGCCCGGCGACCGAGATCGCCGGGCCCGCGAGGAGGAGCGACGCGAGGCCCGCGAGCGCGCGGGCCTCGCGTCCCGGGATCACTTCCGGCGCGTGTGCGTCTCGGTGCCCTTCATGCCGCCCATGTCGAGCTCGGCCGCGAAGCCGGTCTCGGTCTTCGTTATCTTGAGCTTGAACTCGCCGAACTGCGACGGGGTCAGGCTGGTGCCCTCCCACGTCGTGTCGGTCACCGGGCCCGTCATGCGGCCGGGCGGGTTCATGGCGCTCCAGCCCCAGAACTTCATCTCCTTGCCGGCGGCGTCGAGCTGCGCGACCGCGAACGACCTGTCCTTCCCCATCGAGCCCATGTCCATGTCCATGTCGGCGACGAGCACCGTGCCGCCGCAGGCCGCGCGCCACGTGAGCGCCGACTTGTACTCGAACTTCTGGCCGCCCATGTCCATGGAGCCGACGCCGTCGAAGGTGCCGACCATCGCGTCCATGAACGCGTGCTTCACGGCCTTCGTCGGGTGCGACCCGAGGTCGCCGGGCGCCGCCGCCGCCTTCGTATAGGTGATCTCGAACATCGTCTGGTCGCCGGCGGACATCCGCGAGACGACGGTCTCGCCCTTCTTGTGGAAGGAGAGGTTCACCTTCCCGCCGCCCAGCTCGCCCACGAGGTCCCAGCCGTCGTCCGCGAGCGTGCCGGTGAAGAGCCACGCGCCGCCGACGCCCTCGGTGTCGAACCACGTGCTCGTGACGGTCTTGCCGTCGGCCGCGAGCGACGTGACGCCGAGCCCGAAGAAGGCGTGCTCGCCCTCGCCGGTGCGCAGCTCCTCGACGAGGACGATCCCGTCGGCGGCGCGCGCCCAGGTCGAGACGCCCTTCATCTCGTGCCCCCCGGCCTTGCCGGTGATCGACCACGAGCCGACGAGCAGGTCCGAGAAGGGGCCGTGAACTTCACGGGCGGGGCCTGCGGCGCGCCGGTGGGCGCCGCGGGCGCGGCCGGGGGCGCCGCGGGCGGCGCGTCCGCCGCGCGGACGACGGACGGGAGCGCGAGGGCGAACGCGAGCGCGGCGCTCGGGAGCGGACGGAAGCAACGCGAAGACATGGGAACTCCGGAGGAAATGGAGGGGGACCCCGACCCGAAGCGGTCCATGGGGCCACGCCGGGCACGGAATTCAAGCCCGGAACGGTCCGCCACCGGGCCTCGCGTCCCCACCCCCCGGGACGCGTCCCCTCGCGGCTCGGGCCCGCGCGCGCGGCGCGACGCCGCGCGGCCGCGTCACTTCGTCGCGCGGCGGTACGCCTGCTTCATGAGCACGGTGCCGCCGGACGACATCGTCCACTCGACGGCGCCGTCCTCGACCTTCCAGACGATCGTCACCGGACCCGCGGGCCCGGAGCCGCTGAGCTCCGCCTTCGAGTCGCTCACGGGGCCGATCATCTTCAGCGGCTCGGGGCTGTGCGAGTCGAACCACCAGCAGACGAGGCGCTTGCCGTCGGACGTCAGGCGGTACAGGCCGTGGCCGTGGTACGGCGCGCCGAACGCGTCGCCCGTCCACTCGTGCGCGAGCGTCGTGTCGCCGAGGACGAGCGACATCGTGGAGCGGGCGCGGCTCTCGCCCATGGGCCCGGTGGCCGTCACGTCCCACTCGCCGAGGAGCGCGCGCACGAACGGGTGGTCGAGCTTCGGCAGCATCGCGGGCGCGGCGGCCGGCGCGTCGGCGGCGCGCGCGACGACGGCCGCGGCGACGGCGAGGAGGAGGGCGCCGGTGACGGCGAGGACGGTGCGGCGGCGCATGGGCGGGCTCCTTGCGGTGCGGGGATGATACGCGGGCGCGGAGCGGCGGGTGGCGGGGCGGGCCGGGTAGCATCCGCTTTCCATGACGAAGTCCGTCCCCCCCGCCGACCCCGACCGCCCCGCCACGTTCCGGACGTCCTCCGGCTTCGAGCGCGCGCCCACGTACGAACCGGACCCGAAGCCCGCCGGGTGGGACGCGCGCGTCGGCCGGCCGGGCGAGCCGCCGTTCGTGCGCGGCGTGCAGCCGACGATGTACCGCGGGCGGCTGTGGACCATGCGGCAGTACGCCGGGTTCTCGACGGCCGAGGAGAGCAACCGCCGCTACCGCGCGCTGCTCGCGGGGGGCACGAGCGGGCTCTCGGTCGCGTTCGACCTCCCGACGCAGATCGGCTACGACCCGGACCATCCCCTCGCCGCCGGCGAGGTGGGCCGCGCGGGCGTCTCCGTCGCGACGCTCGACGACGTCGAGACGCTGTTCGACGGGATCCCGCTCGACCGCGTGAGCGTGTCGATGACGATCAACTCGACGGCGGTCGTGCTGCTGTCGTTCCTGCTCGCGGTGGCGAAACGGCGCGGGATCGCCGAGGGCGCGCTCTCGGGCACGCTGCAGAACGACATGCTGAAGGAGTTCGCGGCCCGCGGCACGTACCGGCTGCCCGTGGCGCCGTCGCTCCGCGTCGTGACGGACGTGATCGCGCACACCGCGGAGCGGATGCCGCGCTGGAACCCCATCAGCATCAGCGGGTACCACATCCGCGAGGCGGGGGCGACGGCGGTGCAGGAGGTGGCGTTCACGCTGGCCGACGGCGTCGCGTACGTCGAGGCGGCGGTCGCGCGCGGCCTGGCGGTCGACAGGTTCGCGTCGCGGCTCTCGTTCTTCTTCAACGCGCACAACGACCTCTTCGAGGAGGTCGCGAAGTTCCGCGCCGCGCGGCGCATCTGGGCGCGCGTGATGAAGGAGCGCTTCGGCGCGAAGGACGCCCGCAGCCTCGCCCTGCGGTTCCACACCCAGACCGCCGGCAGCACGCTCCAGGCGCGCCAGGTCGACGTCAACGTGGTGCGCGTCACGATCCAGGCGCTGGCGGCGGTCCTCGGCGGCACGCAGTCGCTCCACACGAACGGCAAGGACGAGGCGCTCGCGCTGCCGAGCGAGGCGTCGGCCATCCTCGCCTTGCGCACGCAGCAGGTGATCGCGTTCGAGAGCGGCGCGGCCGACGTCGTCGACCCGCTCGGCGGCGCGCCCTACGTCGAGGCGCTCACCGACGCGGTCGACCGCGACGCGTCGGCCCTGATGGACCGCATCGACCGCATGGGCGGCGCGGCGCGCGCGATCGAGCAGGGCTTCTACCAGCGCGAGATCGAGCGCAGCGCGTACGAGGCCCAGCGCCGCATCGAGGCCGGCGACGACGTCGTGGTGGGCGTCAACCGCTTCGAGACGGACGAGCCGGCCGTCGAGCCGTCGTTCACGCTCGACCCCGACACCGAGCGCCGCGCGGTCGAGCGCGTGCGGGCCTACCGCGCGCGGCGCGACGACGCGACGTGCCGCGCGGCGCTCCGCGCGCTCGACGCGGCGTCGGCCACGTCGGAGAACCTCGTCCCGAAGGTCGTGGCGTGCGTCGAGGCGGGCGCGACCCTCGGCGAGGTGATGCAGACCCTCGAGGACCGCTTCGGCGTCTACGGGGGCTGAACGGCGGCGGCGGCGCCGCACGTTCCTCCACGGAACGAGGGGCCCCCACGGAGCGAGGGGCCTCCACGGAGCCAGGGTCCGGGACCGCGAGGCCCGGCCGGCCGCGAGCGGCGCCCGGGCGCGCCGGCTACTTCGCCGGGACCGCGGGGGCGCCCTTCTCCACGGGCGGAGCCGTCGCCGCGGGGGCGAGGAACGGCAGCCCCGCGAAGTCGGCGCGGGCCTTCGCGACCGCGGCCGAGCGGGCCTCGCCGTCCTTCGTCGCCTCCGCGCGCGCCAGCGCGGCCTTCCCGGCCGTCTCGAGCGCGGCGAGGCGCGCGTCGAGCCGTTCGGCCAGCGCGGGCGTCGGGGCGGGGACCTTCGCGCGGGCCGCGAGGTACGCCTTCGTCGCCTCCGCGTACCGTTCGTCGAACTCGGCCTCCGCGGACGCGTCGAGCGCCTTGCGGGCCGCGAGCCACGCGTCGCGGGCGAGCGGCGGGGGCAGCTTCTTGCGCTCCGCGTCGTACATCGCGCGGTAGCTCTTCGAGGTGCCCTTGGCGCCCGAGGCGAGGACGGTGACGCCGTCCGGCGCGAGCACCCCCACCCACGGCGTGTGGGTCGGGAACGTCACGTGGCGGTCGACGTCGGCGGCCAGCTCCTCCGCCTCGGCGGCCGTGAACATCGGGTAGGCCGCGAGGACCTCGGTCTTCGCGCCGTCGCGGTCCACCGTGAGGAGCGGCTCGGGGCCCTCGGCGTTCTTGTCGAGCGCGTAGGAGAGGAGGTGGATCGTCTCCGCGTTCGCCCACGTCACGTAGTCCACGTCCCGGAACACCGACCGGTGGAGGACGTGGCACGGGCCTCAAGTCGAGCCGTGGGAGTGCAGGAAGACGAGCAGCCCGCGCTCCGACGCCTCGTCCCGCGCTTCCTGCCACGACCGCGCCCAGCGGATCTCCGGGCCGTCGTACGTCTCGATGCGGCGCGGCGGGCGCTTCGGGGCCGGCGCGTCGGCCGCGAGGACGGGCGCCGCGGCGGCGACGAGCAGCAGCGAGACCAGGGCGGCACGGCGCACGCGGGGATCCTCCGGGGGCGCGGGGCCCCCGGACAGGATACGCTCCCGCGGTGGAACCCGCCCCGCCGCCGCCCGACCGTCCGACCGAGCCCGTCCCGCGCCGGCGTGACGAGCGCCGCGCGATCCCCGTGGACATGGACGCCCACCAGGCGTGGGCGACGGGGCTGTTCCGGCACGTCCACCGGACGCTGCTCGGCCCGCTGTTCGTCGCGATCAACGTCGCGGTCTTCGTCGCGATGGTGGCGACCGGCGTCGACCTGCGCGATCCGGCCACGGAGGACCTGATCCGCTGGGGGGCGAACACGTGGGTCCGGACGCTCGCCGGCGAGCCGTGGCGGCTCCTCACGAGCGGGTTCCTGCACATCGGCCTCCTGCACCTGGCGGTCAACTGCTACGCCCTGGTGCAGTTGCGCTTCGCCGAGCAGGTCCTCGGCCGCAGCGGCTGGCTCGTCACCTACCTCGGCGCGATCGTGGCCGGGTCGTTGCTGTCGGTCGCGCGCCACGACGGCGGCGTCAGCGCCGGCGCGTCCGGCGGCATCTTCGGCCTGCTCGGCGCCGTGCTCGCGGTCAGCGTCGCGCCGCGGGCCCAGACCGGCATCCCCGACGACCTCCGGACCGCGCTCCGCAACGGCATGGTGCAGACGGCCGTCCTCAACGCGTTCATCGCCCTCTCGGTCCCCCGCATCGACCACTGGGCGCACGGCGGCGGCCTCCTCGCGGGGTTCTGCATCGGGATCGCGATCGTGCGCCCGCCCGACGACGAGCACGCCCGCGGCCGGCTCCGGCGGGCGCTCGTCGCGGCGGCCGTGGCCGCGGCCGCCCTCGGCGCCGCGTACGCGACGGTGCGGCTGCGCGGCCCGAAGCTCGAGCGCGTGCGCGCGGCCGAGGCGCTCGCGACCGCGCGGGCCGACCTCGAGGACGCGCGCGTGCTCGCCAGCGGGGTCATCGAGGCCCTCCGGGCGCCGCCGCCGCTGCGCGCCGACGTGGAGGCGCGCCTCGACGAGGCCGAGCGGGCGCTGGCCCGCGCGCAGGCCGTCCACGCGCGGTACGCGCGCGCGATCGGGCTCCCGGGCACGACCCCGCCGACCCCGGAGACGGGCGAGTTCGTGGACGCGCTGGCGGAGGCGCTCCGGCAGACCCGCCACGCCGTCGCGGCCCGACGCGCGCAGGAGGCCCTCGCGGAGAGTCCCCGCCGGGCGAAGGACCCGACGCCGGCGCCGAAGTAGCGACCGGGCCGCGCGCTCCCCCGCGCGCGACGGGGCCCCCGCGGAGGACCCGTCCCCCACGGCACGCCGGGCTTGCCGACGGCCCGCCGCCCCGCGATGCTGCGGCGATGCGCGTCGACCACATCGGGATCGCGGTCGAGGACCTCGCCGCCGCGAAGAAGCTCTACGGCGAGGTGCTCGGCCTGAAGCTGCTCTTCGAGGAGGAGGTCCCCACCGAGAAGGTGCGGGTGGCCGCCTACGACGGCGGCGGCATGCGGATCGAGCTCCTCGAGAGCACCTCGCCCGACGGCCCCATCGGCCGCCACGTCGCGAGCCGCGGGCCCGGCATCCACCACGTCTGCTACCAGGTCGACGACGTGCAGGGTTCCGTCGACCGCCTCGCGGCGGCCGGCGTCCGCATGATCGACACGGCGCCGCGCCCCGGCGCGGGCGGCTGCCGCGTGGCCTTCGTGCACCCGAAGGGCGCGCTCGGCGTGCTCGTCGAGCTCTCCCAGCACCCGCCGGGCGGCCTGCCGCACGCCCACTGACCGTCGCCGCGGGCGACGCGGTCAGACGGCGGCGACGGCCGCGCGCATCGCGGCGGCGATGCGGTCGACCTCCGCGTCGGTGACGCCGAGCGGCGGCACCGCGTAGACGACGTCGCCGAGCGGGCGCAGGAAGACGCCGGCCTCGAGGGCCGCGTCGGCCATCCGCCGGCCCGCCTCGGCGAGGTACCCGCCGGGCCCCGCGTCGACCTCGACGGCGCGCACGAGGCCGAGGCCGCGGACGTCGCGCACGCGCCGGTCGCCCGCGAGGGACGCGAGGCCCGCCCCGAGGCGGTCGCCGATCGCGCGCGCGCGGGCGAGCGCCGCGTCGTCGAGCAGGTCGAGGGCGGCGAGCGCGGCGGCGCACGCGATCGGGTTCGCGGTGAACGAGTGGCCGTGGAGGAACGCGTCGGCCGTCCGCGTCGAGCGGAACGCGTCGAAGACCTCGGCGGTGACGAGCGTCGCGGCGAGGGGCAGGGCCCCGCCCGTCAGCGCCTTGCTCACGCACAGGACGTCGGGCGCGACCCCCGCGCGCTCGCAGGCGAACCGCGCGCCCGTGCGGCCGAAGCCGGTGAAGACCTCGTCGGCGACGAGGAGCGCGCCGTGGCGGCGCGCGAGGTCGGCGACCGCGCGCAGGTACGCGGCGTCGTACACGAGCATCCCGGCGGCGCCGAGCAGCAGCGGCTCGACGATCACCGCGGCGACGCGGTCGCCCTCGCGCGCGAGCGTCGCGCGCAGCGCCTCGACGCACGCGTCGACGTCGGCCCCGCGCACGGGCGGCGGCACGCGCGTCACGTCGAACCGCAGCCCGCGGAAGTCCGCGACGAACGGCCCGTCCGCCGACACGCTCATGGCCCCCACCGTGTCGCCGTGGTACGCGTGCTCGAGCGCCACGAACCGCGTGCGGGCCGGCGCCCCGCGGCGCGCGTGCCACGCGAGCGCGACCTTGAGAGCGACCTCGACGGCCGTGCTGCCGTCGTCGCTGTAGAAGACGCGCGCGAGGCCGGGCGGCGCGAGCGCGACGAGGCGCTCGGCGAGGTCGACCGCGGGCCGGTGCGTCGCGCCGCCGAACTGCACGTGGTCGAGGGTGCGGGCCTGGCGCGCGATGGCGGCCGAGATCGCGGGGTGTCCGTGCCCCCACAGGCTCGTCCACCACGAGGAGAGGCCGTCGAGCACGCGGCGCCCGTCGTCGAGCACGAGGGTCGCGCCCTCGGCGGCGGCGACCGGCAACGGCGATCGGCCGAGCCCGTGCTGCGTGTACGGGTGCCACGCGACCGCCGCGTCGCGCGCGAGCAGGCCGCCCGCCGCGGGCGCCCCGGTCGGGCGCGGCGCGAGGAGGCGACGGAGCAGCGCGTCGGCCGCGGGGTCGGCGTCGGACGCGGCGGCGAGCGCCTCGACGTCGCGCGCGGGGTCGGCGAGCGTCGGCAGCGTCACGACGTGCTCGACGCCGCCGTGGAGGCGGAACGCGTCGACGACCGCCGGCGTCGGCGGGCCCGCGATCACGACGCCCGCGACCTCGAGCCCGCGGCGGCGCGCGGCCTCGAGCGTGAGCAAGGTGTGGTTCATCGTGCCGAGCGTCGGCCGCGCCACGACGACGAGCGGCAGGCCCCACGCGACGAACAGGTCGGCGAGGGTGGTGGTGGCGTCGAACGGCACCAGCAGGCCGCCGGCGCCCTCGACGACGAGGAACGCGTCGGGCCCGACCGGCGGCAGCGCGGTCGGCGCGCGGAGCGTGACGCCCTCGAGGCGCGCGGCCTCGAACGGCGACGCCGGCGGCCGCAGCCGCACGACGCCCGGGACGACCTCGTCCGACGCGAGGCCCGCCGCGCCGCGGACGAACGCGGCGTCGTCGTCGGGCGGGCAGCCGGTCTGGACGGGCTTCCAGTACCGCGGCCGGGCCCCGCGCCGGCGCGCGCACGCGAGCAGCCACGCGCTCACGACCGTCTTGCCGACGCCGGTGTCCGTCCCGGTGACGACGACGCCGGCGGGCCTCGCGGTCATCGGACCACGACCTCGAGGGCGCGCTCGAGGCGCGCGAGGTCGCGTTCGCCGAGGTCGGCGTGGCACGACAGGCGCACGCGGGCCGTGCCCTCGGGCACCGTCGGCGGGCGCACGGCGCGGACCGCGAAGCCCCGCGCGCGCAGCGCGGAGGCGGCCTCGAGCGCGCGGTCGTCGCGGCCGAGGATCCACGGGACGAACGCGCCGTCCACGGCCGCGACGCTCTGCCCGAGCGCGCGCAGGCGCCCCTCGACGCGGCGCGCGGCGGCGCGGGCGCGCGCGGCCCGCGCCGGCTCGTCGCGCGCGATCCGGAGCGCGGCGAGCGTGCCCGCGGCGACGGCCGGCGGCAGGCCCGTCGTGAACGCGAACGCGCGGCTGCGGTGCACCAGGAGGTCGACGACCGCCCGCGACGCGACGACGAGGCCGCCGGCCCCGGCGAGCGCCTTGCCGCACGGCAGCGTGCGCGCCGCGAGCACGTCGCCGACGGAGGCGGGGTCGGCGAGGCCTGCGCCGCGGGGCCCGAGGAGGCCGACGGCGTGGGCCTCGTCCACGAGCAGCAGCGCGTCGCGCCGCCGGGCGACCGCCGCGACCGCCGCCAGGTCGGCGGCGTCGCCGTCCATGCCGTGCAGCGACTCGAGCACGACGAACCGCCGCCCGCGCGGCCCGCCCATCCCGAGCGCGCGGTCGAGGGCGCCGAGGTCGCCGCGGTGGACGACGAGCGTGCGGGCGCGGGCCGAGCGCACGGCCTCGACGAGGCTGCCGTGGTTCTCGCGCTCCGCGACGACGAGGTCGCTGCGGTCGACGAGGCCGGCGACGAGGCCGTGGTTGGCCGCGGTGCCCGTCGGGTACAGGAGCGCGGCCTCCGCGCCGGTCCACGCCGCGGCCTCCTCCTCGAGCGCGCGGTGCGCGGGGTCGTCGCCGCCGAGGAGCCGCGAGCCGCCCGCGCCGAGGCCCGCGCGGCGGAGCGCGGCGACGGCCGCGCCGACGACGCGGGGGTCGCGCCGGAGCGCGAGCACGTCGTTCGTGACGAGGTCGACGCCCTCGGTCGCGCCCGTGGGCGCGCGGGCGCGACCCGCCTCCGCGAGCACGCCCACGAGGGCGCGCGCGGAGGCGTCGAGGTCGGCGCGGGCGGTCACGGCGTCGCGGGAGCCGCCGTCGCGGCGTCGGCGCGACCGGCGCAGGCGCCGGCCTCGGGGGCCGGCGGGGGCGCACTCGCGAGCCCGAGGCGCGCCAGCAGGGCGTCGTCGCGGTCGCCGTCCACGTTGGGCGTCGTCAGCAGGCGGTCGCCCGCGAAGATCGAGTTGGCGCCGGCGAGGAAGCAGAGCGCGTGGTCGCCGTCGGAGAGGTCGCGCCGTCCGGCCGAGAGGCGGATGCGCGCCGACGGCATCAGGATCCGCGCGACGGCGACGGCGCGCACGAGGTCGAACGGGTCCACCTTGGGCCGGCCCGCCATGGGCGTCCCCTCGACGGGCACGAGGAGGTTGATCGGCACGCTCTCGGGGTGCGGCGTGAACGTCGCGAGCCGGTGCAGCAGGTCGATGCGGTCGCCCTCGGCCTCGCCGAGGCCCAGGATGCCGCCGCAGCAGACGGGGATGCCCGCGTCGCGGACGTGGTCGAGGGTCGCGAGCCGGTCGGCGTACGTGCGCGTGGTGATCACGCGGTCGTAGTAGGCCTCGCCCGTGTCGAGGTTGTGGTTGTAGGCCGAGAGGCCGGCCTCGGCGAGGCGGTCGGCCTGGTCGCGGCGGAGCATCCCCGCGGTGAGGCACGCCTCGAGGCCGAGCGCGCGCACCGCCTTCACCATCTCGAGCAGGCGGTCGAACGCGGGCCCGTCGGGGACGTCGCGCCACGCGCCGCCCATGCAGAACCGCGACGCGCCCTCGGCCTTCGCCTGCGTCGCCGCGGCCTTCACCGCGTCGAGGGGCAGGAGCGCCTGGCGCTCGACGCCCGTCGCGTACCGGGAGGCCTGCGGGCAGTAGCCGCAGTCCTCGGCGCAGCCGCCCGTCTTGACGGAGAGGAGCGTCGCGCGCTGCACGTCCTTCCGGGGCCACCGCGCGCGGTGCACGGTGGCGGCGTCGAAGACGAGGTCGAGGAGGGGACGCGCCCACAGCGCGGCCACCTCCTCGCGGGTCCAGTCGTGGCGGTCGCGCGGGGGCATCGCGCCACCGTACGCGACGGGCGGGCCCGCGTCGACCCGCCGTCCGGGGGCGGGGCGGCGGTCCCGCCCCGTCGCCCCGGCGGGCCGCGGGGAGCGCCGCCGTCCCGCGCCCGTCAGCCGCGGTCGCGCAGCCCCAGCCGCGACAGCGCGTGCGCCTTGAGGTCGGCGAGCGAGGCGACGGACGAGGCCGCCGCGGGGTCCTCGGAGACGAGCAGCGGGCCGTCGGCGGGGTCGGCGGGCGCGACGCCGTGGCTGCCCCGCACGAGGGACGGGTCGAGCGGCACCACGTCCATGCGGTAGCGGAAGCCGAGCTTCTTCTGCAGCAGCCGCCGCGCCATGCGGAGGCCCGGCGCCGCGAGCGCCGGGTCGACGAAGAGTTCGCACGGGTCGTAGCCCGGCTTGCGGTGGATGTCGACGGTGCGCGCGAAGTCGGGCGCGCGCCGGTCGTCGAGCCAGTACGGGTACGCGAACCACGCGTCGGGCCGCGCGAGCGCGACGAGGTCGCCCGCCCGCGGGTGGTCGAGGCCCACCTCGCCGCGCGCCGCGCCCTCGAGCACCCGCGCGACGCCGGGCCGCGCCTCGAGCAGCGCCCGCGCGCGCGCGCGGGCCTCGCCGTCCGCGGCGTGGACGTGGGCCACCTGGTGGTCGCAGACCGCGAACGCCCGGCTCGCGTGGGGCTCGAGCGTCTCGCCGAACGGGCCGTCGCGCACGGCGAGGAGGCCCGCCTCGCGCAGCAGCCGGTTCGGCGTCTCGACGCGCGCGACCGGCACGAGCCCGTACTCGCTGAAGCACGTGACCTCGGCGCCGATCGCGTGCGCGGCCTCGACCACGACCGCGACCTCGCGGTCCAACTCGGCCACGCGCGCGGCGGTCCCGGGATGGTCGGGCCCGAGGCGCTGCAGGTCGTAGTCGAGGTGCGGCAGGTAGACGAGCGTGAAGTCGGGCCGGCGCGCGCGGAGCACGTGCGCCGCGGCCCGCGCGATCCACGCCGTCGACGCGAGGCCCGCGCGCGGCCCCCAGAACGCGGGGAACGGGAACGGCCCGAGGTCGCGCTCGAGCGCGGGCACGAGGTCGTCGGGTCGGCCGAGCACGCCGAACACCTTCGACCCGTCGCTCCCGTAGAACGGCCGCGGCGTCACCATCGTCTCGACGGGCGCGCCGAGCCCGAACCACCCGAACACGCGCGCCGCGGTGAACGTCGCGCCGCGCGCCGCCGCCGCGCGGCGGGCGGCCTGCTCCACGGTCTCCCCGCCGACGAGGCCGTGGTGCTGCAGCCAGAAGCGCACCTCGCCGGTGTCGCGGTGGAACCAGCCGTTGCCGACGACGCCGTGCCCGGACGGCGGGAGGCCCGTCAGCGCGGTGGCCTGCGCGCTCAACGTGACGCCCGGGACGACCCCGGCGATCGGCCGCGACGACCCGGCCTTCGCCATCGCCGCGAGCGTCGGCGCGTGGGGCAGCAGGCGGGCCGTGAGCCCGACGACGTCGATCCAGACGACCGGTCGGCCCGCGTCCATGGGCGCGCATCCTACGCGGCCCGCGCGCCCGGACGCCCCCCGCGCGCGGGGCTACACTCGACGGCGTCCGGGGGGCCGGAGGTTCCCGTGCGTCCGATCGTCGCCCTGTGTGCCCGTGCCCGTCTGCTGCGCCTCGCGCTCGCCGCGGCCCTGCTCGCCACGTCCACCGGATGCGTCGTCGCCGCCGTCGGCGCGGCCGCCGCCGCCGGCTACGGCGCGTACAAGGTCCAGCGCAACGGCGACGTCCGCGAGTACGAGGTCCCGTTCGAGCGCGCGTGGGTCGCCGCGGGCGACGCGATGCGCGAGTCGGGGTACCCGGTGGACGCGCACGCGCCGCAGGGGCCCTCGGAGGGCGCGTACGAGTTCCAGGACGTGCGCGCGGGCGTCTTCAAGGTGACCGAGGGCCGCACGCGCGTCGAGGTGACGGTCGGCACGTTCGACAACGCCGACAACCGCCGCCGCGCGCGCCTCGTGCTCGACGCGATCAGCCGGCGGCTGGGCTACACGCCCCCGTCGTGACCGCTGGCCCGGTCCATTCACGAGGGATGAGCCACGACCGGGGCTGAACGATGCACAGCGGCCGGTGGGGGCCGATGGATGCGACCCGGGCGCGGCGCGGAGGCGAGGAGAGCGTGTTCTGGCACCACGCCGACGAGCCTCCGCGCCGTGGCGCATGCGTTCGTGCCCGCCGGTGGCCCTGCGATACGCCCGGGTCGCAGCCGCGGCCCCGACCTCGTCCCCTCGTGCATGGGCCGGGCCGGGCCCGGCCGCCGCCGGGGCGCGCCGGCGGCCCGATCGGTAGACTCGGACGCCGCGGGCCGCCGGGCCTCGCGTCTCCAGGGGCCGACATGAACCTCCCCGACAACCTCCTCGACCGCGTGAACCAGGGCTGGACCGACCACGCGAAGGACGCCGAGGGCGTCTTCGCGCGCTTCGACGGCTGGGTCGACCTCGTGACGGAGAAGGCGCACCTCGCGCCGGTCGCCGCGCTCGTCGCGCACGTCGCGGGGGAGCACCTCGGACGCTACGACGCGGGGATCGCGCTGCTCGACCGCGTGGCCGCGCGGCGCCCGCAGGACGCCGAGACCCCCGAGGGCAAGGCCGTGGTGCGCCAGCAGGCCGCGCTCCACCTGGCCGCGGGGCGGCGGCTCGCGAGCGACGCGTGCGAGGCGCGCGCGCGCGTGCCCGGGCAGCCCGTCGCGTCGAACCGCGTGCGCGTCGCGGCGTTCGCGGCGGCGATGCTCGCGGGCCAGGGGCAGCCGGAGCGCGCGGGGGCGCTGCTCGAGGAGGCGCTCGCGCTCGCCGACTACCACCCGGGCAAGGACGACCCCGCGGCCCGCGCGCTCGCGGTGACGGGCAACAACGTCGCGTGCGCGCTGGAGGAGAAGGCGACGCGGTCGCTCCCCGACGACGCGCTGATGGTGCGCGCGGCCGAGACCGGGCTCCGGTACTGGTCGGTCGCGGGGACGTGGCTCGAGACCGAGCGCGCGCACTACCGGCTCGCGCAGAGCCTGCGCAAGGCGCGCCGCGTGGAGCGCGCGCTCGAGCACGCGGCGACGTGCCTGCGGATGATCGAGGCGAACGGCGGCGACGCGTTCGAGCGGTTCTACGGCCACGAGGTCGTCGCGCTCGCCCACCACGCGCGCGGCGACGCGGGCGCGGCCCGCGCGCACCGCGACGCCGCGGCGGCGCTCGTGACGGGGTTGACCGACGCGGACGCGCGGTCGATGGCGGAGGCGAGCCTCGCCGCGCTCGACGCCGCGCTCGCGGGCCGGGCATGACCGACGACCGCCCCGCGAGGGTTCCCGGCGCGCCGGCCCGAGCGCGACCGGACCGCACGGGGCGGATCGTCGCCGGGGTCGTGGCGGGCACCCTGCTCGTCGGCGTGGCCCTGTACGCGCTGCTCGCCCCGAGTCCGACGTGGTTCCCGATCGAGGACTTCGTGCGCGCCCCCCGCGAGCCGGACCTCGAGGTCGAGGTCGTGTCGCGTCGGGGCCCCGGCCCCGCGGCGCTCGTCCACGAGGTCCGCACGGCGGAGCGCGACGCGGGCCCGCCGCCCGCCGTGCTGGCGCTCCCGCTGCCGGCCGACGACCTCGCCGTGACGCGGTTCGCGGCGCGGCTGGCGGACGCGCTCGCGCTCCGGAAGGGAGGGCGGCCGCCCGTGTGGCTCGCGTCGCGCGTCCGCGTCGAGGACCGCGCGACGGCGGAGCGCGTCGTCGACGCGCTCGCCGCCCGCGGCTGGCCGGTGCGTGAGGCCCCCGTGGCGTCAGCGCGGTGACACCGCCTCCACGTCGAGGCCGACGCCGGCGGAGCGACCGCCGGGCCGCGAGACCCAGCGCGTGCCGTCCGCGCCGAACGGCACGCCGACGGGGTAGAGCTTCGCGTCCGCGGGCAGGTCCTTCCACGTCCACGTGTCCTTGCCGCCCGTGTCGAGGAAGACGCCCCACGACCCGAGGTCGTCGCGGAAGGAGCGGAACGGCTCGTACCGCGACGCCGTGCCCATCGGCGGCGTCTCGGCCCAGCCGTTGGGCGCCGCGGTCTGGCTCCACCACACCGTGTACGCGTCGTCGCCGCGGCGGTCCCAGAAGAGCCCGACGCTGTTGAGGTCGGCGGCGCCGCCGCACATGTTGCGGAGTTGGTAGCGGTCGTTGCCGTCGCCGTCGATCGAGACGCCGATGGAGCCGTCGCGGGCGTGCCCCTGGTGCTGGTTCACGGCCGTCGCGACGCCCTGGTTGTAGGCGTCGTCGCCCGCGAGGTCGACCTGGCAGCCCACGGCGAAGTGCGCCGCGGCGCCGAGGCTGTACTTCCCGTTCTCGTAGACGTCGTCGCCGCCGAGGTCCTCGAGGATCCCGACCGCCCACCAGTACCCGCAGCCCTGCGCCCAGCACTGCGCGTGGTAACGGTCGTTGCCCGCGCCGTCCACGAGGACGCCCCAGCCGCCCGCGAGCGAGTGGCCGTCGCCGAGGTCGGCGCGCCGACCGTATCCGCAGCCCTGCGCCATCGCGACGGACTGGTCGTTGTAGATCTTCTCCTTGTTCCCGTCGTCGCGCGCCACGTAGGCGTCGTTGCCCGCGACGTCGAGGAGCAGGCCCGCGCCGTAGGTCGAGCCGAGGCCTTGCGACTGCTGCGCGCACTCGTACGAATCGTCGCCCGCGAGGTCCACGAGCACGCCCGCCCCTACGTGCGCGGCGCCCTGCCCCCACTTCGTCCGCACGACGTACGTGTCCTTGCCCGCGGCGTCCCAGAGCAGGCCCGTGCCGTACCACGCGCAGCCGAGCCCCGACTCCTTCACCGTGTACTTGTCGTCGCCGCCGAGGTCCACGAGGACGCCGAGGCCGAACAGGCCGCACCCGAGGGTGCCGGCGACGTCGCCGCCGTCCCACGTGTCGTCGCCCGCGAGGTCCACGAAGGTCGAGATCGGCGCCGCGGGGTACGACGGCACGGCGATCCGGCCCGTGTAGGTGTCCTTCCCGCCGAGGTCGAGCACGAGGAACGCGGGCCCGTCGGCGCCCGACACGGCGTCGTCGCCGGGCCCCAGGATCCGCACGGCGCCGAGCGGGGTGTCCACGCGGAACGCCGCCCCCTCGAGTTTCGCGAGGTCCACGTTCGCGCGCGTGGCCTCCCAGCCGGCGAGCGCCACCGCGAGGTGCATGGTGTGGACGACCGACGCGTACGCGAGGTAGTCGCGGTCGACGCGGCCGAGCGCCTCGAAGGACGCGCGCGAGAGCGTGGCGGTCTGCGTCTCGTCCTCGTCGGTCCACGGCCGCGCGGCGAAGCGGAGGAGCTCCCGGGACGCGAGGCCCGCCGGCCCGCGGGCCCCGAGGGCGGCGACGAGGAACGGCTCGTCGAACGCCGCGCGCAGCCACGGCAGCGCCTCGCACGACCCGACGAGCACGCGCACGACGAAGCGCTGGAGGGGCTCGGGCAACGCGCGCCAGGCCTTGCGTTGGTCGTCGTCGAGCGGCGTCGCGGTCCCGCCCGCGCGCTCGGCGAGCTTGTCGAGGACCGGCCCGAGCGCGTCCACGGGCGGCGTCGTCGCCGGCAGCCAGTCCGGGCCCCACGCGTCGCCCTCGGGGCGCGGGAGCATGCGGCCCGCGACCGCGTCCGCGAGGCCGTGCGCCATGCGGACCACCTCGCTCGGGTCCTTCGCCGCCGCGAGGAGGTCGTCCGCGAGCTTCCCCGACGTCCGGGGCACCGCGCGGACGTCGCGGAACAGGAGGGAGGTCGGGCGCGTGATCCGCTGGTCGCGCCCGTACGACGCCATCTGCTCCGACGTGAACCCGACGACCGCGCCCGGCGCGAGCCCGAGGCCCTCGACGGCCGCGGCCCAGACCGCGTCGGGCACCACGAGGTCGGCGCGGGCCGTGCCGCCCGCGACCGGCGTCACCGCGGGCGCGGGCGACGAGACGATGGGCTGCGGCACGAACGGCGGCTTCTCGTCGGCGGCGGCGGCGAGCCGGACGAGGGCCGCGAGGGCGACGACGACGGACGAGGGGCGGCGACGGGCCATGGGACCTCCGGCGGGCGCGATCTTCGCAAGGCGGGGCCCCGGCGGGGGGACGGCCGCGCCGCGATTCTCGGGGTCGCCCCCGTCCGGCGGTAGGCTTCCCCGTCCCCCTGGAGTCCCCGATGCGTCGAATCGCGCTCGTCCTCGCCGTCCCGTCGCTGCTGGCCGCGGCCGCGTGCCAGTCCGGCACCCGCACCCAGACGGCGGCCGCCGCCCGCCCCGCTCCCGCCTACACGGCCCCCGCGCCGTCGTACGGGGCCCCCGCACCGACGTACGCGCCGGCCTACACGCCGGCCGCCGCCGCCCCGTCGATGCCGGCCGGTGCGCCGCGGTACGACGCGACGAACCCGTCCATGGCCCAGGCCCTCGCGGGCGCGCGCGCGGCGGGCAAGCCCGTCGCGGTCTTCCTGCTCGCGAGCTGGTGCGGCTTCTGCCGCAAGCTCGACGCGGGCGCGCTGCAGGACGCCTCGGTCCACGCCGAGATGGCGAACTTCTACGCCGTCCGCGTGGACCCCGACACCACGACCGGTCGCGAGTTCGCGCGCCTGGCGCGCGGCGGGTTCCCGACGGTCGCGATCCTCGACGCGAACGGCGCGGAGAAGGCGAACTGGGCCGGCAACCGCCCGGCGGCCGACCTCGCCGCCAAGCTGCGCAGCGCGCGCTGATCGCGGACGGTCGCGGGGGGGGCCCGGGCCCCGCCGCGCGCCGCGACCCGAGCGCCTCCGGACGCCGCTACTTCAGCATCAGGTAGACGGCGGCGTCCCCGCCGAGGGTGACGGCGACGCCGAGCCCCGGCCCGAACGCGCCGGCGACCGGAGTGTCGGGCGCGAGCCCCACGTTCTCGGTCACCGCCGCGTCGAACGTCCCGTCGCCGTTGCCCGGGAGGATCCGGACCGCGTCCGCCGTGCTGGCCGCGACGAGCAGGTCCACGAACGTGTCGCCGTCCACGTCGGCCGTCGCGAAGCCGACGGGACCGCCGCCGACCGCCGTCGGGATCGCGGCCGTCGAGAACGCGCCCGCGCCCTCGTTCACGAAGACGGTCAACGCGCCGCTCGTCGTGTTCGTGCACACGATGTCGGGCGCGGACGTGCCCGCGACCTGCACGACGGCGATGCGGCCGCTGCCCGCCGCGACCGGGTGCGGCGACGGCGCCGGGAACGAGCCCGTGCCGGTGTTCAGGCGGACGTCGACGATGCCGTTCACCCCGAGCACGACGAGGTCGAGGTCGGCGTCGCCGTCGACGTTGCCGAGCGCGGCGTCGGACGCCGGGCTGACCGTCGCGAAGTTGGCGGCGGCGGCGAACGTCGCGTTGCCGTTGCCCGCGTAGAAGGCCGCCGCCGGCTGGTTGCCGCTCAGGACGACCAGGTCGATGGTGGAGCCGGCGTCGAGCGACCCGGCGACCACGGCCGACGGCTGGCTGGGCGCCGCGAGGGCCGTCGGCGCGCCGAGCGACGTCCCCCCGGCGTTCACGAGCACGGAGACCGTGTCGGCCGCGCGGTTCGTCACGACGACCTCGGGGAACCCGTCGCCGTTCAGGTCCGCGACGGCGAGGCCCTCCGGGTCGTCGCCGGCGGCGAACGAGCCGAGGAGCGTCAGGTGCCCCGCGCCGTCGCCGATCAGCACCGACACCGTGTCCTGCGCGGGGTTCGCGGTGACGACGTCGGGCTTCGAGTCGTTGTTGAAGTCCGTGGCGACCGCGCGCGCGGGGACGTTCGGCGCGAGGCTGACGGTGGCCGGCGACGCGGGCGTGAAGTCGAAGGCGGCGCCGCCGCCCCCGCCTCCCCCGCCGCCCCCACCTCCCCCGCCACCGCCGCCACCACCGCCTCCGCCACCACAGCCGACGAACAGGGGAGCCGCGAGGATCGCGACCAGGACTCGGGGGGAAACACGCATGGACCGTCTCCGGCCCTGACCGACCGCTGCGCCCGGGGACCATCCTAGCCCCGGCCGCAGGGCCCGACGTCGGGAGGGCCCCGAGTCCTACCCGGCCGAGGGCGGGCCGTCGACCCCGATCCAGCAGTTGGCGGGGCCGAGGTCGTGACGGCCGGAGGCCTTGGCATAGAGGAACAATTGCATCCGGTACGCGACCAGCGCCTTGAGGACCGTGTCGACGAGGGCCGGCCCGAGCTTCGCCTTCACCCCCCACGGCAGGGTCGCGTCCTTCTCGAGGAAGTCGCGCTCGGGGATCGGGCGCACGAGCGCCGTCAGCGCCTCCATCTGCCGGCCCATGGCCCACGGGAACGACGCCGGCGTCACCGCCTTCTCCTGCCGCCCCACCGTCTCGAAGTCGTCCCACGTGCCCGTGACCATGGCCCGCGCGGGCACGATCGCGCACGTCGTGAGGTACCCGAGGAGCTCGTGCACCGACCGCTGCTTCGGCGTCGGCCGCCAGCCGTAGGCGTCGGGCGACACCTTCGACGCGAGGTGGACGATGACGCGCGTCTCGTGCGCGCAGGAGTCGAGGAAGGCCTGGGGGGTGAACATGCGCTGATCCTACGGACCCGGCGCCCGGGGAGGAACGACGGGGGTCAGCGCCGGCGCGGGCCTCGCGTCGGCGGGGCCGCCGTCCGCGGGTCGTCGGGCCAGGCGTGGCGCGGGTAGCGGCGCGAGAGCTCGCGGCGCACGCCCTCGTAGTGGCGGTCCCAGAACCCGGCGAGGTCCGTCGTCACCTGCACGGGCCGGCGGTTGGGCGCGAGGAGGTGCAGCGTCACCGGCACGCGCCCGCCCGCGACGCGGGGCCCGTCGGTCTGGCCGAAGAAGTCCTGCAGCGGGGCCTCGACGAACGGCGGCCGCCCCGGCGCGTACGTCACGCGGGGCGAGAAGCCGCCGTGCAGACGGACGCGCTCCGGCGCGAGCGCCTCGAGCGCGGCGCGCGCGGCGGACGGCAGCGCGCCCACGAGCGCGCCGACGAGGTCGGCATCGCGCAGCTCCGCGAACGACGCGCGGCCCGCGCAGAGGGCCTCGAGCGCGCGGCCCGCCGCCGCCTCGTCGAGCGCCTCGAGCCCGACGCCGGGCGCGTGCGTCGCGGCGAAGGCCGCCCGCGCGAGCAGAGCGTCGAGGGCGCCGTCGTCGGCGAACCGCCGCGCGCCGGCGCGCCGCGCCTCGGCCGCGAGCCCCGCCGCCGCCTCGGGCGCGGCCGACGCCGGCACGCGGACCTCCTCGAGCGCCAAGCCCTCGTAGACCGTGCGGCGCACCGCCTCGACGCGTTCGCCGTCGGCGACGAACCGCGCGACGACCTCCTCGCGCACGCGCGCGGGGAACGCCTCGACGAGCTCCTCGGGCGACACCGCGACGGCGGTGCGCACGAGCGGGTCGCCCCGCGGGCGCTCCTCGGCGTCCACCGCGACGACGAACGCGGCGTCGCGCACGACGCTCTCCTCGGCGAGCGTCGCCGTGCCGCCGCCCGCAAGCAACAGCTCGGGCCCGTCCGGCCGGCGGCGTTTCGCGACGCGGTCGGGGAAGGCGACGAGGGCGCACGCGGCGAGCGCGGCCTCGAGGTCGGCGGCGGTCGAGGGTCCGGGACGCGAGGCCCGGCGGCCGTCCAGGCCGGCGCCGCGCGACGCGCGCCGCAGGAGCCCCTCGAGCTGCGCGCGGACGCGGTCGACGGCCCGCGCCGCGCCCGCGTCGAGGCCGCGGTCGGCGCAGGGCCCGGGCTGGAAGCGGAGCGCCGCGGCCTCGTCGAACGCGTCGAGCCGCGCGAGGAGGTCGCTGTGCCCCGCGTCCACGTCGCGGGACGCGGCGACGCGCGCGCGCCCGCCCGTGCGCGTGCCGCGGCGCACGTCGCGCTCGGCGAGGAGCGCGGCGACGACGGCGCCCTCCTCGGCGACGCCGCGCGCCTCGGCCTCGACGAGCAGGCGCGCGAGCCGCGGGTGCAGCGGGAAGCGCAGCATGCGCCGGCCCGCGTCGGTCACCGCGCCGTCGGGGCCGGTCGCGCCGAGGCGCGCGAGGAGCGCGTCGGCGGCGGCGAGCGCGGCCTCGGGGGGGCGCTCGAACCACGGGAACGCCGCGGGGTCGTCGCCCGCCGCGCGCAGCTCGAGGACGGTCTCCGCGAGGTCGAGGCGCGCGACCTCGGGGCGCTCGAAGGCGGGCCGCGCGTCGTGGTCGGCGCGCGTGAGCAGCCGCAGGCATCGGCCGGGCCGCGTGCGGCCGGCGCGCCCGGCGCGCTGGGCCAGCGCGGCGCGCGCCACGGGCTCGGTGCGCAGCGTGGGCAGGCCGCTCCACGGCGCGAACGACGCGATGCGCGCGAGGCCGGCGTCGATCACCGCGACCACGCCGTCGATGGTGACCGAGGTCTCGGCGACGTTGGTCGAGAGGACCACCTTGCGACGGTCGGCGCGGCGGACCGCGCGGTCCTGCTCGTCGGGCGGCAGGTCGCCGTGGAGCGGCAGGACGACGAGGCCGTGGTGCGCGGCGAGCCCGCGGACCGCGTCGGCGCAGCGCCGGATCTCGGCGGCGCCGGGCAGGAAGACGAGCACGTCGCCCGCGAGCCCGCCGTCGCACAGCCGGCCGAGCGCGGCGGCCACCTGCGTCTCGAGCGGCCGGTCGTCGCGGCGGTCGAGGTGCTCGACCTCCACGGGGAACGCGCGGCCCTCCGACCGCACGCGGGGCGCGTCGTCGAGGTAGCGCGCGACGGGCTCGGCGTCGAGGGTGGCCGACATGACGACCAGCGCGAGGTCGGGCCTCGCGTGCCCCTGCAGGCGCTTCAGCTGCGCCAGCGCCACGTCCGCCGCGAGGTGGCGCTCGTGGAACTCGTCGAGGACGACGGCGCCGACGCCCGCGAGCGTCGGGTCGGTGAGCAGGCGCCGCGCGAGGACGCCCTCGGTCACGAACCACAGGCGCGTGCCGTCGCCGCCGACGCGGTCGAAGCGGACCTGGAAGCCCACGGCGTCGCCGAGGCGCTCGCCGCGCTCGTCGGCGACGCGGCGGGCGGCCATCCGCGCCGCGAGCCGCCGCGGCTGCAGGACGACGACGTCGCGCCCGCCCGCGACGCCCGCGTCGAGCAGGGCCGAGGGGACGCGCGTGGTCTTGCCGGCGCCCGGCGGGGCCTCGAGGACGAGGCGGCGCGTGCGCCGGACCGTGTCCACGATCCCGGGCAGCAGCGGGTCGATCGGGAGGGCGTCCACGGGGCCACCATAGTCGCGCCGCGGTGGCGGCGGCGCGAGATGGCGCACGCGGCGCGGAAGGGAGACGGCCCCCGCGAGCCGGCCACGGCAGGTCGCGGGGGCCGTCGGAGCGCCCTCGGCGGGTGCTCGCGGAGGGGACGCGGCGCTACTTGCCGCCGCCGCACGCGCCGGCGCCGGGCGCGGGCGCCTTCGGCGCGTCCGGCGCCTTCGGGGCGTCCGGGGCCTTGGGCGCGTCCGGCGCCTTCGGGGCGTCCGGGGCCTTGGGCGCCTCCGGGGCCTTCGGGGCCTCGGGCGCGACCATCGGGATGGCGGGGATCACGGTGCGGCCGGTGCCCGCGCGCAGGTCGCGGACCGCCTTCCACTTCGCGATCGACTCGGCGAACTCGGCCTTCATGCGGGGGTCGTCGGCCTTGGAGGCGGCCTCCTCCTCCAGCGTGATCGCCTCGTCGAGCTTGCCCATCTCGGCGGTGATGTTCGCGAGCGTGTCGAGGACCGCCGCGTCGCGCTTCGACAGCTCGGCGGCCTTCGTGGCCCACGCGAGCGCCGGGCGGAGGTCGCCCTTCATGAGGAACAGCGACCACGCGGCCTCGTTGAGCGCCTGCGCGTCGTCGCCCGCCGCCGCCACGGCGCGCCCGAGGGCCGCCTCGGCCGCCATGCGGTGGAACTGCGCGGCCATCCGCTCGACGACCGCGGGGAGCTTGCCGTCCTTCACCTTCGCGCGCAGGCCCGCGATCACCGCGAGGGCCGGCTCGACGTCGGGCTGCTGGCCGCGGGCGACGGGCCGGATCTTCGAGAAGACGAGGAGCTGGAAGGCCTCCTGCGCCGCGGGCTGGTCGGCGTACTTCTCGACGAGGGCCTCGGCGGCGGCCGTCGCCGGCTCGCGCCGGCCCGCGCCCTGGTGGACCTTCATCTGCGTCGCGAGCGCCCGCGCGGCGAACACGGGCTTGTCGGCCGCCTTCTTCTCGACGGCGGTCGCGAGCTCGAGGGCCGCGTCGCCGCTCGACTCCGAGAGCTTGTCCGCGAGGTCGAGCGCGAGGCCGAGGTCGTCGGGGTGGTCGGCGACCTGCTTGCGGAGCGCCGGCAGCGTGCCCTCGCCGCGCGCGATGCGCGAGATCTCGGGCACGAACTTCTCGGGCGGCAGGTAGCCGACGATGCGGTCGACCTCGTCGCCGGCGGCGTCGACGACCACGAGGGTCGGGAAGCCGTGGGCGCCGTACTTCTTCGCCAGCGCCACGCCCTCGCCCTTCTCCGCGTCGACGTGGACCGCGACGAAGCCCTTCATCGCCTCGGCGACGGACGCCTGGCTGAAGGTGTCCTTGTCGAGCCGCTTGCACCAGCCGCACCAGTCCGTCGCGAAGTCCACGAAGACGAGCTTGTTCTCGGCCTTCGCCTTCGCGAGCACGTCCGCGAACGGCGGCGTGCCGGGCTCGAACGCGACGCCGGCGTGGGGCTTGGCGTCGTCGCCCGCGCGGGCGACCGAGGGGAAACCGACCGCGACGGCGAGGGCCGCCGCCATCACGAGACCGTACGTCGAACGCATGAAGACCTCCGGGGAACCGCGAGACGCTACCAGCAGGACGGAGGCCGCAGGGCACGCCCCTCGACCGCGAGGCCCGGCCGCCGACCGGCCGACCGCGGGGGACCGCGAGGCCCGGGGTCCGATTTCCCGGGGGGGAGCCGCCCGCCGGCGGGGCGACCGCGACCCGCCCGAAACGGGGGAGGCCGCCCGCGCAGCGGTACAACCGTCCGACCTTCCACGGCCCGCCGGGGGCACCCCCGCCGGGCCTTCCCTCCCCCGGGACCTTCTTTCCATGCCCACGACGACCTCGACCCGGACGGCTGCCCCCTCCTCCCTCGACCTCCGCCATCCCGACCGCTTCGTGCGCCGCCACGTCGGCCCCGGCGCGGACGAGGTCGCCGCGATGCTCGCGACCCTCGGGGTCCGCTCGCTCGACGCGCTGATCGACGAGACGGTGCCCGCCGGGATCCGGGTGAAGCAGCCGCTCGCGCTGCCGGCGGCGGGGTCCGAGGCCGACGTCCTCGCGCGCCTGCGCGGCATCGCCGGCAAGAACAAGGTGTGGCGCTCCTACCTCGGCATGGGCTACCACGACACGGTCACCCCGCCCGCGATCCTGCGCAACGTCCTCGAGAACCCGGGCTGGTACACGCAGTACACGCCGTACCAGGCCGAGATCAGCCAGGGCCGCCTCGAGGCCATGCTGAATTTCCAGACGATGGTCTGCGACCTGACGGGGATGCAGATCGCGAACGCGTCGATGCTCGACGAGGCGACGGCGGCGGCCGAGGCGATGCACCTCTGCTACGCGGTCAAGGGCGAGGACGCCGGCCTCTTCTTCGTGGACGCCGCGTGCCACCCGCAGACGATCGCCGTCGTCAAGACGCGCGCCAAGGCCACGCGCACGAAGGTCGTGGTCGGCGACGCCGGCACCTACGACTTCGCGAAGGCGACGGCCGGCTGCCTGATCCAGGTGCCCGCCACGGACGGCGGCATCACCGACCCGCGCGCGTTCATCGAGCGCGCCCACGCGCACGGCGCGATGGTCGTCGTCGCGACCGACCTGCTCGCGCTGACGCTCCTCACGCCGCCGGGCGAGATGGGCGCCGACGTCGCCGTCGGCAACAGCCAGCGCTTCGGCGTCCCGCTCGGCTTCGGCGGCCCGCACGCCGGCTTCCTCGCCACGAAGGACGAGTTCAAGCGCTCGATGCCCGGCCGCCTCGTCGGCGTGAGCAAGGACGCGAGCGGCAAGCCCGCCATGCGCCTCGCGCTCGGCACCCGCGAGCAGCACATCCGCCGCGAGCGCGCGACGAGCAACATCTGCACGGCGCAGGTGCTCCTCGCGGTCGTCGCGAGCATGTACGCCGTCTATCACGGCCCCGAGGGCCTCGCGGCCATCGCGCGCCGCGTCCACGCCCTCGCCGCCGCCCTCGAGAAGGGCGCGAAGGGGCTCGGGCTCGCCACCGGCGGCCGCCCGTTCTTCGACACCGTGCGCATCGACTGCGGCGCCGAGAAGCGCAAGGCGATCCTCAAGGCCGCCGCGGCCGCGCGCGTCAACCTGCGCGCGCTCGGCAAGGACAGCCTCACGATCGCGCTCGACGAGACGACCTCCGCCGACGACGTCGCGACGCTGCTCTCGGTGCTCGCCGCGGGCGCGCCCGTCACCGCCAAGGTCGAGGACCTCGCCGCCGGCGCCGGCGGCCTGCCGAAGGAGCTCGCGCGCACGAGCGGCTACCTCGCGCACCCGGTCTTCCACCGGTTCCGCAGCGAGCACGAGCTGCTCCGCTACATGAAGCGCCTCGAGGCCAAGGACCTCTCGCTGACCACGAGCATGATCCCGCTCGGCTCGTGCACGATGAAGCTCAACGCCGCGGCCGAGATGCTGCCGGTGACGTGGCCCGAGCTCGGCCGCATCCACCCGTTCGCGCCCCCCGCGCAGTGGAAGGGCTACGAGGAGCTCACGACGTCGCTGTCCGCGTGGCTCGCCGAGATCACCGGGTTCGCCGCCGTCTCGCTGCAGCCCAACGCGGGCAGCCAGGGCGAGTACGCCGGCCTGCTCGTCATCCGCGCCTACCACGAGAGCCGCGGCGACAAGGGCCGCGACGTCTGCCTCATCCCGCAGTCGGCCCACGGCACGAACCCCGCCAGCGCGGTGATGGCCGGCATGAAGGTCGTCGTCGTCGCGTGCGACGCGAAGGGCAACGTCGACGTCGCCGACCTCAAGGCGAAGGCCGAGGCCCACAAGGACAAGCTGTCCTGCCTGATGATCACCTACCCGTCCACGCACGGCGTGTTCGAGGCCTCGATCCGCGAGATCTGCAAGGCCGTCCACGACGCGGGCGGCCAGGTCTACATGGACGGCGCCAACATGAACGCGCAGGTCGGCCTCTGCCGGCCGGGCGACTTCGGCCCCGACGTCTGCCACCTCAACCTCCACAAGACGTTCTGCATCCCCCACGGCGGCGGCGGCCCCGGCGTCGGCCCCATCGGCGTCGCGGCGCACCTCGCGCCCTTCCTGCCGGGCCACCCCGTGATCAAGACGGGCGGCGCGAAGGCCATCGGCCCGGTGTCGGCGGCGCCGTTCGGCAGCCCGAGCATCCTCGTGATCCCGTGGGCCTACATCGCGATGATGGGCCCGGACGGGCTCACGCACGCGACGAAGGTCGCCATCCTCAACGCCAACTACATGGCGAAGCGCCTCGAGCCCCACTACCCGGTGCTCTACAAGGGCGCCAACGGCCGCGTGGCGCACGAGTTCATCCTCGACCTGCGCCCGCTGAAGGACGCGAGCGGCGTCGAGGCCATCGACGTCGCGAAGCGCCTCATGGACTACGGCTTCCACGCGCCGACGGTCGCGTTCCCGGTGGCCGGCACCCTGATGATCGAGCCGACGGAGAGCGAGTCGAAGGAGGAGCTCGACCGCCTCTGCGACGCCCTGATCGCCATCCGCAAGGAGATCCAGGACGTCATCGACGGCAAGACCGCCCGCGACGACAACCCGGTCCACAACGCGCCGCACACCGCGGCCGCGGTGACGGCGACCGAGTGGGCGCACCCCTACTCCCGCGAGGTCGCCGCGTTCCCCGCCCCGTGGACGCGCGTGCACAAGTACTGGCCGTCGGTCGCACGCATCGATGACGTCTACGGCGACCGCAACCTCATGTGCCTCTGCCCCCCGCCGGACGCATATGCGTAGGGCGTAGGGGGTAGAGCGGGATCTCGTTGAGCGAGGGACGGCCGCGCTGGGGGCGGGTCGGGGGGCGCGGGGACGCGAGGCCCGGTGCGCAACGCACCGGGCCTGGCGTCCCCCTCGGAGTTCGTCGGCCCTGCTGGGCCTCCTCCTCCTCGGGCGGCTCGTCGGCGTACGGCGGTGCGAGTACAGCCTCCTCGCCGCCGCTTCCGCGACCCGTCCCCATCGCGGCCGATGAGGTAGGTGCGTCCCCTGCGTGAATCCAGAGCGGAAGCGAATCGCGGCCGGGGCGACAGGTGCGTCCCCTTCGTGAGTCCAGAGCGGAAGCGAATCGCGGCCGGGGCGACAGAGGTGCGTACCCCTCGTGAGCCCAGAGCGGAGCAGGATCGCGGCCGACGAGCGAGGCACGTCCCCTGCGTGAGACCAGAGCAGAGCGGACAGGAGAGGTGCCCGTGGGGATGGCGGCGGACGGGCCTCGCGTGAGGGGAGGGGCGACGGCAGAATCGGACGAGGCATGTCCCTCGCCGAGTACCTCGTCCTCGCGTGCTCGTCCCTGTTCGTGATCGTCGACCCGATCGCGCTCGTGCCCGCGTTCCTCGCCATGACCGACGACGACGAGGCCCACCGGAAGCGGACCGCCGCCGTCGCGTGCGCCGTCGCGGCCCTCGTGCTGATGGGGTTCGCGGCGGGAGGGCCGTCCGTGCTCGCCGTCCTCGGCGTGACCATGCCGGCGTTCCAGATCGCGGGCAGCATCCTCCTCCTGCTCGTCGCCCTCGACATGCTCCGCGCGCGCCGCACCGAGACCCGCGAGACCCGCGCCGAGATCGGCGCCGCGTCCGAGAAGGAGGAGGTCGCGGTGTCCCCCCTCGCGGTGCCCATGCTCGCGGGCCCCGGCGCCATCTCCGCGGTCATGCTCCTGCGGTCGCGCGCCGACGGCGTGGCCCAGCACGCGGCGCTGTACGGCTGCATCGCCGTCGTCCTCGCGGCCTCGTGGGGCATCCTGCGCCTCGCGGCGCGGCACGCCTACCGCGTCAAGCCGATCGCCATGCGCGTGCTCACGCGTCTCATGGGCATGCTCCTCGCCGCCATCGCCGTGCAGTTCTTCCTCGACGGCGTGCGCGCCAGCGGCCTCGTCCCCGGCCGCTGACCGCGGCCGTCAGGCGGCGGGGCAGGCCGACGCGACCTCGGCGACCAGCGGGTCGGCGTCGTGCGCCGCGGACGCGAGCGCCGCGGCCGCGGACGGGCCGCCGATCCGGCGCAGGATCCACGCCGCCGCCGCGCGCACGGCGGCCGGCCGGTGCCGGTCCGCGAGGAGCCCCGCCACCGGCCCCACCGCGCGGGCCCCCTCGGACACCAGGGCGGCGACCACCTCGCGCCCGGCCGCGGGGCTCGCGTCCGCCATCGCGAGCAGGCGCACCAACACGAGCGTCCCGGGGGCGTGCGACGGCGCGGGTTCCATGGCGACCTCCGACCCCGGTACGCGGGGCCCGCTCCGTTGGATGCCGGCCGCGACGTCCCGGCGGTTCCCCCCGGGCGGCCCGCCCGGTACCCTCCCGCGATGCGCCGCGCCCCCCTCGCGTCCCGTGCCGCCTTCGCCCTCCTCGTCGCGGTGTTCGCCACCGCCCGCGCCCACGCCGAACCGGCGCTCGACGCGACGACGCGCGACTTCGACCAGACGCACCTCGTGGTCCGCGTCACGCCCCACATCGACGACGGCTTCGTCGACGGCGAGACGACCGTCCGGTTCGTCGCGCTCGTCGACCCGCTGCGCGTCCTCCGCCTGCACTGCCAGGAGACCGCGGTCCTCGGCGTGAAGGACGGCGCGGGGACGCCGTGCGAGTTCCGCCTCGCCGACAACGTGCTGCACGTGACGCTCGCGCGCCCGGCCCCGAAGGGCGCCGAGGCCGAGGTGACCGTCCTCTACCGGTCGCGGCCCACCGCCGGCCTCTACTTCCACTCGCCGAGCAAGACGTGCCCCGACACGCCGCTCGAGATGTACAGCCAGGGCCAGTCCGACGACAACCGCCGCTGGATCCCGTGTTACGACCAGCCCGACGACCGCGCCACCGTCGAGGTGATCGCGACCGTCCCCGCCGACCTGAAGACCGTCTCGGGCGGCACCCTCGTCGCGAGCGAACCGGCCGGCGAGGGCCTGCGCCGCGACCACTGGCGCCTTGACCACCGCATCCCGTCGTACCTGATCACGCTGATCGTCGGGAAGTACGCCACCGTCACCGAGACGTGGCGCGACGTCCCGCTCGACTTCAACGGCCCGCCCGGCCGCGAGGACGAGATCCGGAACGGCTTCGCCGCGACGAAGGACATCCTCGAGTTCTTCAGCGACTACACCGGCCGCAAGTACGCCTACCCGCGCTACGCGCAGACCACGGTCTGGGACTTCGTCTACGGCGGCATGGAGAACGCCAGCGCCACGACGATGAACATGCGCCTCCTCCACCCCGTCGAGGCGCGCCCGAACTACTCCCCCGACGGGCTCGTGGCCCACGAGGCCGCCCACCAGTGGTTCGGCGACATCGTCACCTGCCGCACGTGGGACCACCTCTGGCTCAACGAGGGCTTCGCGACCTACTTCACCGACCTCTTCTTCGAGCACCGCGACGGCAAGGACCAGTTCGCCCTCGAGCGCTTCTTCCAGAACCGCGGCTACATGGACGGCACGCCCCGCCCCGACACGCTCGGCCTCAAGCCCGACCCGCGCGGCGACGTCCCCCTCGAGCTCTTCGGCGGCAAGCAGTACAACCGCGGCGCCGCCATCCTCCACCAGCTCCGCCTCGAGCTCGGCGACGACGTCTTCCGCGCGGCCGTCCGCCGCTACGTGAAGGAGAACGAGGACCGGGCCGTCGTCTCCGACGACCTCCGCCGCGCCTGCGAGGCCGAGGCCGGCACGTCGCTGAAGTGGTTCTTCGACCAGTGGGTCTACGGCGCCGGCTACCCCGTCCTCGCGGCGTCGCACCTCGTCGTGCGCGACGGGCCCGCCGCGTTCGTCCGCGTCACCGTCGAGCAGACCCAGACCCCCGGCGGCGGCCAGCCCGAGGCCTTCCGCCTCTCGGTCCCCTACCGCCTCTTCGTCGGCGACAAGCTGTACGAGGGCCGCTTCGACGTCCGCCGCCGCCGCCAGCAGTTCGACCTCCCCGCCGGCGTCGTGGACCGCGACACCGTCGTCGCCCTGCGGCTCGGCGCCGGCGGCGGCACGCTCGCCCGCTGCCGCGTGACGCAGGACGAGGCCGCCTGGCGCGCGCTGCTGCGCCGCGACCTCGACCCCACGGGCCGCATCGAGGCCGCCGAGGCCCTCGCCGAGTGGCCCGCCAGCCCCTCGGCCACCGGCGAGCTCACGGTGCTCGTCCGCAACGACCCCGTCCACGCGGTCCGCGCGCAGGCGGCCCGCTCGCTCGCGACGGCCTCGACGCCGGTCGGCCCCCGCCTCGAGGCCCTCGCCGCGGCCCTCGCGGACGCGGACGCGCGCGTGCGCGAGGCCGCCGCCGAGGCCCTCGGCTCGCTCACCCGCGACGTCGCGGCGCCCCTCGTCGCGAAGGCGCTCGCCACCGACCCGAGCCCGTACGTCCGCGGCGCGGCCGCGGTCGCCCTCGGCAAGCTCCACGCCCCCGACGCCTTCGAGACGCTCCGCGACCTCCTGAAGGTCCGCTCGCACCGCGAGGTCGTCCAGAAGTCGGCCCTCGAGGGCCTCACCGCGCTCGGCGACCTCCGCGCGCTCCCGTACGCGCGCGCGATGCTCCCCTACAACTCCTGCCGCGGCGACCACCACTCCATGCGCCGCGCGGCCCTCGACCTCCTCGTCGCGCTCGCGCCCGACGACCCCGAGACCCACGCCTCCGTGATCGCGGCCCTCGACGACGGCTTCCACCGCATGCGCGGCTGGGCCGCCGAGGCCGCGGGCAAGCTCAAGGTGCGGGCCGCCGAGGCCCGCCTGCGCCGCATGGCCGACACCGACCCCGACGGCGGCGCGAAGGCCGCCGCCCGCGCCGCGCTCGAAATGCTCGCCGGGAAGTGAACCTCAGCGCCCGCTCGCGGCCCGCAGCGCGCGGGCCAACGGCTCGTTCCACCGGTCGAGCGGGCTGTCGTCGTCCGTGAGCACCGGCCCCGCCGGCGGCTCGAACGGCACACAGGCCTCGAGCTCCGGATGCGGCGGCCACGAGAGCGGCGCGTCCGACGCCAGCAGGAACACGTCGTCGAGCGCCCCGCCCCGCGTCGAGCGGACCGCGAGCCCGTGGGCCCACGTCGCGCGCAGCGTCGCCGCGACCGCGCCCGTCACGCGGTGCTCGGCGCGCCCCACGAGGTGGACCACGACGATCGCGCCGGGCGCCAGCCGCGGACGCAGGGCCTCGAACGCCTCGCGCGTCACGAGGTGCCAGGGCAGCCCTTCCCCCTGGAACGCGTCGAGCACCACGGCATCGAACCCCGGGGCGAGCGACCGCGAGGCCCGGCGGCCGTCGTCCACCACGACGCGCCCCGGGATCCCCCACCGCGCCGCGACGACCTCGACGAGCACCGGGTTGACGTCGACCGTCGTGACGTCGAGCCCCGCGTCGGCGAGCCCGGCCGTGAGCGCGCCCGCGCCGAGCCCGATCACGAGCGCGCGCCGCGCGCGCGGGTGGAGGATCGGGAGCGCCGCGCTCGCCTGGCCGCGCGCGCGCAGCGCCGCGAGGCCGTCGACGAGCGGGCCTCGCGTCCCCTGGGCCACGCCGTCCACCTCGAGCACGAGCGAGGGCCCGCGCGCGCGCAGCACGACGTCGCCGGACGGCGAGCCCCGCGCGACCCGCACGTCGGGGTCCGGCGGGTCGTCGAAGGCCGACCGCGCCGCGCCGCTCGCGGAGACGGCCGCCACGATCACGGCGTAGGCCGCGCGGCGGCGGGCGACCCAGAGCGCCGTCAACGCGCAGAGGATCGCCACCACCAGTGTGCTCCTCGCGACGCCCTCGAGCGGCAGCAGCACGAGCGCGACGCCGAGCGTGCCGACGAGGCTCCCCGCCGTCGACGCGGCGAGCACCCGGCCCGCGACCGTCCCCGCGGGCCGGTCCTGCGCCCCGAGCGCGATCGCGAGCGGCGGCACGGCCGCGAGCGCGGCGACGGCGGGCCCGACGAGCACGAGCGACGCGAGGCCCGCGCCGAGGTCGGGCGGGGCGCCGGACAGCGCGCGGACGACGGACGCGCCGGCCGCCGCGTCGAAGGCGGCGGCGACCGCGGCGATCGCGAGGGCCTTCGCGATCCGGGTGCGTGACGGACGCCCCCCGAAGCGCGCGCCGAGGAGCGCGCCGACCGCGCCCGCGAGGAGCGTCGCGGCGATCAGCACCGCCCACGTCGAGAGCGTGAGGCCGAACGCGGGCGCGAGCCGCCGCGCGGTCAGGACCTCGAGGGCCATCGTCGCGGCGCCGGCGACGGCCGCGGCGACCCACGCGTACCTCATCGACCGACGACCTCCCGGGTCACGGCCCGCCACTCGGCGTACTCGGCGTCCGTCCAGCCGTCGCGCACGTCGGCGACGGTGCAGCGCCGCCACGACGTCCCGCCGCCGTGCGGGCCGGCGGTGCGGACGTAGTGGGTCAGCGGCACGTCGGCGAGGTCGCCCGCCCACCGCTTGCCGACCTCCGCGAGGAACGCCGCGCGGGTCGGCGTCGAGAGGAGGAGCGCCTGCGTCTGCTCCGCGGTCGGCGGCAGCGGCGGCAGGTCGGCGAGGCCGGGGAGCTTCCAGCCCGACGCGGCGTCCTCGTCCACGAGCCACCGCTGGAGGTCGCGCTCCTTCTCGCGGCGGAACGCCGTCGTGACGACCGCGTCGGGGTCCACGGCGCGCACCGCGGCGGCGAACGCGGCGTCGGGCGCCGGGTGGGCCCGCATGGCGCGCAGGGCCTCGAGCGCGCGGACCGCGAACGCGCGGACGGCCGCCGGCGAGCGATCGACCTCGCGCGCGATGCGCCAGGGCGACGCGAGGTCGCGGAACAGGACCGACCACGCGGTCAGCCACGGCGCGTCGAGCCGCTCCACGTCGACGAGCCGCGCGCCGCGCATCGTGCGGGGCTCGTCGGTCGCCTCGCCGAAGAACTCGGGCTCCTTCCCGTCCACGGGCCCGCGCAACGTCACCAGCACGCCGGGCACCTTCGCGACGCCGTCGGCCTTCTCGAGGGCGTAGTTGAGGAAGAACCAGTCGTCGTCCGCGGCCGAGAGCCAGGGCGCGAGCTTCGCCGCCACGGGCTCCGCGACCACGTGCGGCGGCACGGCCATCACCCCCATCGCGATGACGGGTTCGCCGAGACGGGTGCGGCCCGCGGCGTCGCGGAAGAGGTAGCCGTGCCACGTCTCGACCTTCGCGACCGGTGCGGGCGCGTCGCCCGGCGCCGCGGGCGGAGGCGCGTCGGCCGCGCGGGCCTCGCGGTCCCGAGACACGGTCCCGACGGTGCCCATCACCGCCGTCACGATCCCGACCGCGGCGACGAACGACGCCGCTCGCAGGCTGTGTGCGCGCATGGAAGAGCCCCCGCCGGACGGAGGTTCAGGCTATCCGGCGGGGGCAGTACGGGACCGTGGCGCCCCGTACGAGTTGTGTCCGAACTCACGGCGCCCGCCTCGACGTCGGCGCGTCGCGACAGCCGCGGCGTCCCACCCCGAGCACGGACGGGCGCATCCAACGCGGGCCCCATCACGGCGAGGTCACCGCCGGGGCCGAGCCGCCGGCCACCGGGCCTTGCGTCCCCCCATCGGGGCTCGGCGCCCCGGGGGCCCGGGTCGTCTGGGCCGTCGATCCCCGGTCGCGTCAGGCCGTGAGGGTGCCCGTCGCGTCGCCGAGCTCGGCGCGTTCGCCGGTGGCGTCGAGCGCGATGGAGGAGAAGAGGTTGGCGAGCGGCGTCCGGGGCGGGAAGCGCTTGTAGACGCCGCCGGCGAGGCCGGCCGTCGGCGCGCCCGCGAGGAGGATCGGGAGGTCCTCGTGGTCGTGACGGTTGCCGTCGCCGATGCCCGAGCCGTAGAGGACCAGCGTCGAGTCGAGCAGCGTCCCGGCGCCCTCGGGAACGCCGGCGAGCCCGGCGAGGAGGTGCGCGAGCCGCTCGACGTGGAACCGGTCCACCTTCGCGATCTTCTGGCGGAGCGTCGGGTCGTTGCCGTGGTGGCTGATGCCGTGGTGGCCGTCGGGCACGCCGACCGAGGGGTACGAGCGGTTGCTCCCCTCGTTGGCGATCATGAGCGTCGCCGTGCGCGTGAGGTCGGCGCGCAAGGCGAGCACGAGCAGGTCGGCGAGCTGCGCGAAGTGCTCGGCGTGGTCCTGCGGCGGGCCCTTGGGGCGCGACGCGAGGCCCGGCGCGCCCTGCGCCTCGCCGCGCGCGATCCGCTGCTCGAGCGCGCGGACGCCCTCGAGGTACTCGTCCACGCGGCGGCGGTCCTCGGCGTCCACGCGGCCGGCGAGCGCCTGCGCCTCGCCGAGCACGAGGTCGAGCACGCTCCGCTTCTTGCGGCGGCGGCGGGCCTTCTCCTCGGGCGTCCCCGGCCCGCCCTGGTCGGTGAAGAGGCGGTCGAAGAGCGACGCGGGGTTCGTCTCCTTCGCCATCGGCAGCGTCGCCGACTTCCACGAGACGTGGCCGCTGTAGGCGCACGAGTACCCCGAGTCGCACTCGCCCGCGACGCCGCCCGGGTCGCACGACAGCTCGAGCGACGGGAACGCCGTCTCGCCGCCGATGCGCTGCGCGATCACCTGGTCGATGGACACGCCGACGCGGACGCCGCCGACCTTTTGCGCCTGGCTGGCCGTGAGGAACGTGGCCGCGGCGCGCGCGTGGTCGCCGGGGCCGTCGCCGTTGGCGTTGGCCTTCTGGTGGCCGAGGCCGCCGAGGAGCCGCAGCGACGACGTGAACGGCGCGAGCGGCGACAACGTGGGCGGCAGCGTCGCGAGGGCGCCCTCGGCCTTCGGCGTCCACGCCTCGCGGTTCACGCCGTTCGGCACGTACAGGAACACCGTCCGCCGCGGCCGCGCGGACGACGGCGCGGCCGCCGCGGCGCGACCGAACGACGGGAGGAACGGCAGCGCCACGCAGGCGCCGGCGGCCCGGAGGAACGCGCGACGGGACGGGGCCGAGCTCATCGGGGGGACTCCGGCGGCGGGGCGGCGGTGCGCAGGGAACGGAACGGGACGCTCTCGACCACGGCCTCGACGTAGGCGGAGAAGCGGTGGCCCGCGCGCGTCGCGCGCGCCACGATCGCGTCGAGGTGCGGCGCGTCGGCGGGCGTCGTCGCGCGGCCGAGCGCGTAGGTGAGGAGGTGCGTCGCGAAGCCGCGGGGGAACGCGGGGTCGGCGCGCAGGAGCGCACGGAGCTCCTTCGGCGTCGCGAACGTCCGGCCGTCGGGCAGGACGCCGCTCGGGTCCACGTCGCCGTCGCCGTCGCGCGTCCGCCAGGCCCCCACCGCGTCGTAGTTCTCGAACGCGAGGCCCAGGGGGTCGAGCCGCCGGTGGCACGCGGCGCACGCGGGGTCGCGCAGGTGCTGCGCCATCCGCTCGCGGAGCGTCGCGGGCCGCCCCTCGGCCCCGGTGGCGGGCAGGTCGCCCGCGCCGGGCGGCGGCGGCGGGACCGTCTGCCCGAGGACCTGCTCGAGCAGCCACTTCCCCCGCTTCACGGGCGACGTGCGCGTCGGGTACGAGGTCACGAGGAGCACGCTGCCGTGCGTCAGCACGCCCGCGCGCCGGTCGCCGTCGAGCGCGACGCGGCGGAACCGGTCGCCGGCGACGCCCGGGATCCCGTAGTGCTTCGCGAGCCGCTCGTTGACGAACGTGAAGGGCGCGTCGAGGAGGTCGAGGACGCTGCGGTCCTCCTGGACGATCGCCTCGAAGAACATCTCGGTCTCGCGCAGGAGGTCGGCGCGGAGCGCGGCGTCGGCCGCGGGGAACCGCTCCGGGTCGGGCGTCGCCGTCGCGAGGCGGCGCAGCGTGAGCCACTGGTCGGCGAAGCCGTCCACGAGCGCCCCGGCCCGCGGGTCGGCGAGCATCCGCCGCACCGGCGCCGCCGGCGCGCGGCCGAGTTCGCCGCGCGCGGCCGCGGCGGTGAGGGCCGCGTCGGGCATCGTGCTCCAGAGGAAGTACGACAGCCGCGCCGCGAGCGCGTAGTCGTCGAGCGGCGTGGCCCCCTCGGCGTCGGGCGGGCCGCCGGCCTCCTCCACCTGGAAGAGGAAGTGCGGCGAGACGAGCACGGCCTCGAGCGCGTCGCGGATCCCCTCGGCGAACGGCGCCCCGTCGGCGACGGCCTCGCGCACCAGCGCCACGAGCCGGTCGAGCTCGGCCGGGCGCACCGGCCGGCGGAACGCGCGGGTCGCGAGCGGGCCGAGCACGCGGCGCGCCCGGGCCGCGACGTCGTCGCCGCCGGGGTCGTTCGCGAACAGCCGGCGGTGGCTCTCCGGCGGCGCGGGCGGCGGGTCCGTCGGCCCGACGATCTCGATCCAGTCCACGAGCAGGTTGCGGTCGCGGCGCGCGGGGTCCTTGTGTTTCGGGTCGTAGAAGTCGTTGGTGAACGCCACGGCGAAGGGCCGAGTGCCGCCGCGCGCGCGGAACGGCTTCTCGACGACCTCGCCCGTCCTCGGGTCGGCGGTGACGTCGACGGCCGCGACGCCCTTGCCGTCGACGGTCAGCAGCATCTGCGCGGGCTCGTCGCCCGCGGGCGTCGAGGCGCAGCGGACGCGGAACAGGTACGTCCCCTCCCGCGGCAGCCGGGCCTCGCCGCGGATCTCGCCGTTCGTGAATAGGTTGCGCCCGCTCCCCTGCGCCGACGACGGCAGGGAGCTCGCGAGCGCCTCCGCCTCGAACCGCCGCACCGCGGGTTTGCCGGGCTCCTCCACGACGATCGTCATCTCGGCGATCTTCTCGGCCGCCTCCGCGTACCGCTCGACGAGCAGCGGCGACAGCGAGAGCGCCTCGCCCGTCCGGTCGAAGCCCGCCCCGACCTCGTCGGACGGGAAGCGCTGGCTCGCCGTCTCGTCCACGCCGAGGAGGTCGGCGATCGTGCGGTGGTACTCCATGCGGTTGAGCCGCCGCAGCGGCGAGCGCGCGCCCGCCGCCGCCGGCGCGGGCGTCGCGACCTCGACCCAACGCAGGAACCGCAGCTTCGCGTCGGCCGTCGGGGCGAGCGACCCGGACGGCGGCATCTCGCCCGCGCGCACGCGGTCGGCCGCGCGCCGCCACAGCCCCGCCTCCTTCGTCGCGCTCGCCGCGTCGAGGAGGGCGAGGAACGCCGGCGCGCCCTCGACGGGCAGGTCGCCGTGGCAGTCCGCGCAGTACGCCTCGAGGAACGGCTTCGCGTCGCGCCCGAAGTCCGGGGCGGGCGCGTCGCCGCCGCGCGCCGCGGGGGCCCCGAGCAGCGCGGCGACCCCGCTCGCTCCCGCGACGACGGCGGCCACGGCGGAGAGGACGAGGCGGCGTCGCACGGCGGTCACGGCTCCGGGGGGCGCCCTACCGTACCCGCCCCGGCGCCCGAGGTTTCGGAGGACCCCGACCCCGCGCGCCGCCCGGCCGTCACGCCGTCCGCGGCGGCACCGGCACGAGGCGCGGCGGCGCGGGCGGCACGACGCCCGTGGCGCGCGCCGGGCCTCGCGTGCCCCCGGGCCCGACCGTCGTCCACGGGATCGGGTCGTGCACCAGCACGCCCCGCGGGTCCGCGACGACCTGCGACCGCGCGTACTCCTCGGCCGTGGCCTCGATGCCCCGCTCCGCGATCGCGCCGAAGTGCCGCCAGTGGAAGCTCGCGGTCGCGGGCACGAGGTCGCCGAGCGCCTCCCGCGCGCGTTTGCCGCGGAGCACCTTCCGGTGGAACTGCGCGAGCGACCGCACGGGCGCGTGGTGCAGCACCAGGCCCTCGCACGGCTCGACGTCCACGTGCAGCCCGTGCCGCGACAGCGCCCAGTGGCTCCCCATCTCGAGGCGCGTCCCGGGCCGCCACCGCACGATCACCTTCTGGTACTCCGGCCCCCGCCGCCACGCCATCCGCGTGAACGGGTTCGGGTCGGCCGGGTCGTCGAGGCCCGTCGGCACGCGGTCGAGGAGCGCGGTCGCCACGGCGCGTGCGCGCCGCGGGAACCGCCGCGGCAGCACCCAGCACTCGTCGGCGTCGAACGGCACGACGAAGTCCGGGCGCAGGCGCTCCGCGGCCCACGTCGCCGCGATCGTGAGCCGCGCGGCCTGGAGGTAGAGCGGGTCCGGCTCGTCGAACACGGTCACGGGCGCGGTGCGCGCGAGGTCCGCGAGGAGGTCGCGGGTGCCGTCGGTGCTGCCGTGGTCCACGACGACGACGTGCGCGACGCCCTGCGCGAGCAGCGCGCCGATGGTGTACGGCAGGACGTCCGCCTCGTCGCGGACCATGGTGACGGCGACGAGCTTCACGACGGCAGCCTACCGGACGGCGCCGGGACCGCCCGTCAACGCACCGGAGGCAGGAACTCGAGCCGCAGTCGGGTGCCCGGGGACGCGAGGCCCGGTGGCCGTTCGTCGTCGTCGTCGCGCAGGGGTTCGATCGCCGGCCGCGGGGCCGGGCGCTCCCGCAGGCGCACGCGGATCGGACCGCCGTCGTCGGGTGCGTCGTCGAGCTCGAACTCCGGCTCGCGCACCGGGAAACGGGACGACCCGCGGTACCAAAAGGACCCGCCGGTACCACACCACGCGCCGTCGCCGCGGACGGCCGGGAACGCGACCTCGGCGATCGGCACCCACTGCGTGCCCGGGATCGGGTCCCGTCGCCACGCCTCGGCCAGCGCGACGGCGCGGCGGCGGCGGCCCTCGCGGGCGTCCGCGCCGAAGAGGTCCGGGGCCGGGTCGCCGGCCGCGGCGCGCTGCGCGGCCCGACGCGCGACCGTGGGAGGCCCGCCGACGAGGGCGGCCTCGAGCGCGCGCGCGAGGTCCCACCACGCGCGGTCCGGGCCCTGCGCGTCCCGCGACGCCGCCCGGTGCGCGAGGTCGAACGACACGTACCCGGACGGCCCGGCGAGCGCGGCGGGCCACGGGATCCACTGCGTGGCCCCGCCGCGCCCGTCGGTCTCGACGACGACGGCGAACGGCGCGCCCACCGACGCGCCGGGCGCCACCGCCTCGAGGTCCGCGGGCGCGAGCGCGACCCCGTGCGCGAACACCAGGGGCACACGCGCCGCGACCAGGTCGCGCTGGAGGAGGAGGTCGAGCGCGCGCGCCCGGTCGGCGCGGTCGGCGGCGTCGTGCGGCACGAGGAACACGAGGAGCGGCCGCCCGAGGCGGCGCGCGAGGTCGAGGGCCGCCGGGCCCGGCGCGAGCTCGGGCGCGGGCGCCGCGTCGGGCTCGACCGGTGGCTCGGCGGGCCGGGGCGGCGTCGGCGCGGGCTCGGCCGTCGGCGTCGCGACCGGCGTCGCCACCGGCTTTGACGCGGACGCGGGCTCGCCGCACCCGGCCAACGCCGCTCCGACAGCCGCCGCCCCGACGAGCGCGAGCCACGCGCCCGCGGCGACCCGGCGCGGGAGGCGCCGCGGGTTCACGGCGTGCTCGCCTCGAAGACGAGGATCGGCGCGACCGGCGGCAGCGTCGCCGCGTCCCGCGCCAGCCCCCGCAGCCGTTCGCGCTCGTCGGCGACCCCGCCCGCCGTCCCGCACCACGCGTCGTCGCGCACGTGGAACGGAGGCGTCCGGGACGCGTCCTCCCTCCAGGCGAGGCCCGGCCACCGCGGGACCGACTGCCACAACGCGAGCGTCAGCACGCGGCGCAGCTCGGGCAATTCGGCGTCGTCGGCGCGCGCGAGGCGCCCGATCGGGTCGGCCCGTCGTTCGGCGGGGTCGAGGAGCAGGTCGTCGACGTACGTCCGCTGCGTGTGCCGGCGGTCGCGACGCGCGCGGTCGCCGATCACGGCCGCATCGACGGCGGCGGCGAGACGGTCGAGGGCGGCGATCGCCCGCTCCTCGTCCTCCGTCGGCCCGCCCGACGTCGCGTCCCCGCCGACGCTCGACCGGAACGCCCGCCCGAGGGCCAACGACCCCCACCGCATCCCGACCGCGTCGAGGGCCGGGTCCCACGGCACCACGACCGTCGAGGGCGTCGTCCCGTCGGTCTCGAACAACACCGCGAACGGCGAGGGCCCGTCGCCGACGATCGCGTCGCCGAGCGCCGCCCGCGGCGCCGCCATCACCTCGGCCACCAGCGCGAACGCGAGGCCGACGTCCGTCCGTCCGCGGCCGAGCACGGCCGTCAGCGCGCCCGTCCGCGCGGGCTTCGACGCCTCGACGGTCGGCGCGACGAACACGAGGAGCGGCTTGCCGTGCGCCTTCGCGTCGTCGAACGCGCGGGTCGCCGCGACCCCGAGGCCGCCGTGCCCGGCGCGCGTCCCCGTCGCGGCCGACGCGGCGCCGGACGACCGGTCATCGGCGTCCCGCGCCGTGCCGACGGCGCTCCCCGCGGGGGCCGACGACGGAGCTTCAGCGGTGGGTGCCTCGGGCGCGCGCGCCCCCTCCGCGGCCGTCGGCGCCGCCGGACGCGGAGCCACCGGTCGCGGGGGCTCGGTCGGGATCGACGCCAGGACGACGAGGGCGGCCACCGCCGCCCCCACGCCCGCGCCGACGATCCGTTGCCGCCGATCCATGGTCGTTCGCTCCGTCCCCCATCGTACCCGCGGCCGACCGCGCCTGCGGGGCGGACGGCGATCCTCCGGGACGCGAGGCCCGGCCGGCGGGACGCCGGCGAACGGGCCTCGCGGTCCCCCGCGGGGGATCGCATCCCGGGCCCCGCCGACCGGCCCGGCCCGCCGACCGCGGCCCTCCCTCCATGGATGACGGCTTCCGGGGGACTCGTCTTAGGATTCCCCGCCATGAGCACCGCCGAAGACCCCCGGATCGAAGACCTGCGCGCCCGTCGGGAGGCCACCCAGCTGGGCGGCGGCGCCGACGCCATCCGCAAGCAGCACGAGCGCGGCAAGCTGACGGCCCGGGAGCGCATCGACCTCTTCCTCGACCGCGGGACCTTCGAGGAGCTCGACGCGTTCAAGACGCACCGCTGCCGCGACTTCGGCATGGAGGACAAGGTCGTCCCCGGCGACGGCGTGGTCTCGGGCTTCGGGCGCGTCGACGGCCGGCCCGTGGCGGTGTTCGCGCAGGACTTCACGGTGTTCGGGGGGTCGCTGTCGGGCGCCAACGCCGAGAAGATCTGCAAGCTGATGGACGTCGCGCTCAAGACCGGCGTGCCGGTCGTGGGGCTCAACGACTCGGGCGGCGCGCGCATCCAGGAGGGCGTGGTCAGCCTCGGCGGGTACGCGGAGATCTTCCTGCGCAACACGCTCTGCTCGGGCGTGATCCCGCAGCTCTCGGCGGTCATGGGGCCGTGCGCGGGCGGCGCCGTGTACTCGCCCGCCATCACCGACTTCATCGTGATGGTCGAGAACACGTCGTACATGTTCGTGACGGGCCCGAACGTCGTGAAGACGGTCACCCACGAGGACGTGACGAGCGAGGACCTCGGCGGCGCGTCGGCGCACGCGGTGAAGTCCGGCGTCGCGCACTTCCGCGCGGCCGACGACGCGGGCGCGCTCGCGACGCTGCGCCGGCTGCTCTCGTTCCTCCCGCAGAACAACACGGAGTCGCCGCCGGTGAAGCCGCCGACGGACGACCCGAACCGCGCCGAGGAGCGCCTCAACCACATCGTCCCGGCCGACCCGAACCGGCCCTACGACATGAAGGAGGTCGTGCGCCTCGTCGTCGACGACGGCGACCTGCTCGAGGTGCACGACGGGTACGCCGAGAACATCATCGTCGGCTTCGCGCGGCTCCACGGCCGCCCGGTGGGCATCGTCGCGAACCAGCCGCAGATCCTCGCGGGGTGCCTCGACATCCACGCGTCGGTGAAGGCCGCGCGGTTCGTCCGCTTCTGCGACGCGTTCAACATCCCGCTCGTGACCTTCGAGGACGTGCCCGGGTTCCTGCCGGGCACCGACCAGGAGTGGAACGGCATCATCAAGCACGGCGCCAAGCTCCTGTACGCCTACTGCGAGGCGACGGTGCCGAAGCTCACGGTCATCACGCGCAAGGCCTACGGCGGCGCCTACGACGTCATGTCGAGCAAGCACATCCGCGGCGACTGGAACGCGGGCTGGCCGTCGGCCGAGGTCGCGGTGATGGGCGCGAAGGGCGCGGTCGAGATCATCTTCAAGAAGGAGATCTCGGCGGCGAAGGACCCCGTGGCCGCCGAGGCGGCGAAGACCGCGGAGTACCGCGAGCGCTTCGCCAACCCGTACGTCGCGGCGGAGATGGGCTACCTCGACGACGTGATCGAGCCGAAGCTGACCCGGCCGAAGCTGATCCAGGCGCTCACGTACTTCTCGACGAAGCGCGACCGGAACCCGCCGAAGAAACACGGCAACATCCCGCTCTGACGCGGCCACGCTTCGGCGGCCGCGCGACGACGACGCCGCGGCGCGGCGGTCCCGGGGATCGCGGCCCCGCGCGCGGGCACGCGAGGCCCGCCGGCCTTTCGTCAGGACTCCTATGCAAGAGGCCGGGCCCCGCGGACGGCCCGGCGGCCGTCACGCGCGCGGCGGCGGCGGTGCGGACGGCGGCGGCTTCGACGGTGCGAACGGGCTCGGAGGCGCCGGCGGAGCAGGCGGCGGCGGGTTCGGCTTCGGGGCCGGCGTCGGCGGGCGCGACGTCGGAGCCTGCGGCCCGCGGCCCTTCGGCGGACGATCCGGGCCGCCGGGCCGACGCTCCAAGGTGCCCTTCGGACGGTCCTGCGGCGGACGGTCGCCCGTCGGGCGGTCCTGCGGCGGACGCCCCCCACGGGCACGGTCCTGCGGCGCGCGCCGGGCCTCGCGTCCCTTCGCCGGACGACCGCCCTTCCCGGGCGGCACCGGCCCGGGCCCGCCCTTCCCGCGACCCGCCGGCGGCGGCTTCCCGCCGCGCGGGGCGACCGCGTCCACGAACACCTCGGCGATCGCCGCGACGGCGAAGGGGTCGCGGCCGTCGAGCGCGAACTTGTGCGTGAGGTGGACTGCGAGGTCGAACGCGTCGCGCGGGTCCGCCGTCGCCTCGAGGAGCCCGCGCGTCCAGCGCCAGCGCGCGCCGACGGGCAGGCGGCCCTCGGTGCGCAGCGCGTGCTGCAGCGCGTTCCACGCGGGGTCGGGGCCCGTGCCGGCCTCGAGGGCCGCGACGTCGGCGAGCGTGCGGCCGGGGACGAGGGCCGCGCGCTCGAGCCGGGCGCGGACGTCGGCGGCGAGCGCGGGGTAGCGGTCGCCGTCGCGGCCGCGGCGCTCGGCGCGGTGGAGCGCGTGCTCGCGGCGGAGCACGACGTGGTCGAGGAAACGGTCGACGGGCGCGGTGGGCGTCCACCAGCCGTGGTCGGCGACGGCGTCCTTCACGAGGTCCACGGAGGCGATGCGGCCGTCGCGCAGGAGGAGCGTGCGCGCGATCTCCTCGGTCGAGAGGTGGCCGAAGCGGATCCACGCGTCGAGGTCGGGGGCGAAGGCCGCGGCGGGCGCGCGGACGGCGGCAGCGAACGCCTCGCGGGCCGCCGTCTCGCCGCCGCGGAGCGCGACGGGGCCGACGGCGGCGTCCACGCGGAACCGCGCGAGGAGGTCGGGATCGCCGTCGAGGAGCGCCTTGCGCACGGGGTGCCAGCGGTCGGCGACTTCGACGGGCAGGCGCTCGAGGACGCGCGGCGGCGGCGCCGAGAGGGGGTCCTCGACGGCGCCGGCGAACGCGACGGGCGGCAGCGCGCGGCGGAACCGCGCGCGGAACGCGAGCGGGTCGTCGAGCGCGTCGCGGATCGCGGCGCGGGGCAGGAGCCCCGAGCCGTCCACGGCCTCGAGCCGGACGTCGAGGCGTTTCGCGGCCGCCGCGCGCATGCGGGGGTGGAACGACGCGGGCGACGCGTCGGTGACGACGGCGCACGCGGACGCGGCGAGCGCGGCGAGCAACCCCTTGCCCGCGCCGGGCACGGGTTCGACGTAGGGGTAGTAGGCGACGCCGGCGGCGGCGAACCGCGCGGCCTGGTCGGCCATGCCGTCGAGCACGAAGCGGTGGAACCGCAGGCAGGCGTACCGCGTGTCGGACCGGAATGCCTCGAGGACGAGCAGCGGGCGGCCGAGCGACGTCGCGAGGGTCACGGCGCGCTGCAGCCCCCGGTTCCACCGGGTGCGCCGGGCCTCGGTCATCCAGTAGAGGACGTAGGCGCCGTTCCGGCGGACGGGGGGCTCGTTCTCGACGCGGAGGCGGAGGTCGTCGGCGTCGGCCATGGCGCGACGCTCCCCGGGGCGCCGTCCTCCGTCAAGGTCGTTCGCCGCCGCCGCGACCGGCGCCCGCGCCGGCGTCGAACCGCCCGGGCCGCGGGACGGGCACGCGCCGTGCTATGTCCGGGATCGTGGTCCCCCCGGACGCCCCCCCCCGCCGCCGCGTGCGCCCGCGGCACGTCGTGGTCGTCGGCGCGCTCGCGACCCTCGTGGCCGTCGGCGTCGCGTTGACCCTCGGCGACTACCCCCTGTCGGTCGGCGAGGTGGCCGGGGTCGTCGGCCGCGCGCTGACGGGCGACGCGGGGACCTCGACGGCCGCCACGCTCGTCCTCGACATGCGGCTGCCGCGCGCGGTCGGCGCGCTCGTCGTCGGCGCGGCGCTCGCCACCGCGGGCTGCCTCCTCCAGGCGATGCTGCGCAACCCGCTCGCGAGCCCGTTCGTGATCGGCACCGCCCAGGCCTCCGGCTTCGGCGCCGTCGTCGCGATCACCCTCGGGCTCGCCCGCGGCGGCGTGCTCGGCCTGTCGTTCGCCGCGGCCGTCGCCGCCATGGCGCTCGTCCTGTGGCTCGCCCGCAGCCCGCGCGGCCTGCCGACGGAGGCCGTGGTGCTCACGGGCCTCGCGGTCAGCCTGCTCTTCGGCGCGCTCACGGGGCTCGTCCGCTACCTCGCGCACGACGAGGCGGTGGTGGGCCGCATCACGCTGTGGATCCTCGGCGGCCTCTGGCACCTCACGTGGCCCCCGCTCGCGACGCTCGCGCCCGTCGCCGTCGCGGCGATCGTGGCCACGTGCCTCCTCTGGCGCCGCCTCGACCTCCTCGCGCTGGGCGAGGCCGACGCGCAGCGCCTCGGGCTCGACGTCCGCCGCGCGGGCACCGTCCTCCTGCTGCTCGCGTGCGCGCTCACCGCGATCGCGGTCAACGTCGGCGGCGTCGTCGCGTTCGTCGGGCTCGTCGTCCCCCACGCCGCGCGCCGCCTCGTCGGCCCGGCCCACGACGCGCTGCTCCCGGCCTCCGCCTTCCTCGGCGGCCTCCTCGTGCTCGCCACCGACGTCGTCGCGCGCACGGCCCTCCCGCCGCAGGAACTGCCCCTCGGCGTCGTCACGTCGCTCGTCGGCGTCCCGATGTTCCTCGTCCTGCTCCGCTCGTTGCGCCGCCGCGGAGGCGCCCCGTGAACCTCGCCGCGACCGGCCTCGTCTTCGGCTACGGCGCGACGCCCGTCCTCGCGGGCGTCGACCTCGAGGTGCCCGAGGGCGTCTTCGTCGGCCTCGTGGGCCGCAACGGCGTGGGCAAGTCCACGGCGCTGCGCTGCCTCGCCGGCGCGGCCCGCCCCCGCGCGGGCCGCGTCACGCTCGACGGGCGCGACCTCGCGACGCTCCGCCCCGCCGAGATCGCGCGCGCGATCGCCGTCGTGCCGCAGGCGAGCCACCCCGCGTTCGCCGTCGACGTCGCCTACTTCGTCGGCATGGGCCGGTACGCCCGCGAACCCTTCCTCGGCGGCCCGGCGCCGCGCGACCGCGAGGTCGTCGCGCGCTGCCTCGCCGAGACGGGCCTCACGGCGCTCGCGCACCGCCCCGTCGACGCGCTCTCGGGCGGCGAGTGGCGCCGCGTGCTCATCGCGCAGGCGCTCGCCCAGGAGCCCCGCGTGCTCCTCCTCGACGAGCCCGTGCAGCAGCTCGACCTGCGCCACCAGCTCGAGGTCATGGCGTTCGTGCGCGACTTCGCCCGCCGCGGCGGCACGGCCGCGCTCGCCGTGCTGCACGACCTCGGGCTGGCCGCGCGCTGGTGCGACCGCCTCGTGCTCCTCCACGAGGGCCGCGTCCTCGCCGCCGGCGCGCCCGACGAGGTCCTGCGCCCGGACGTGCTGCGCGTGGCCTACGGCGTCGAGGTGGCCGTCACGCGGCACCCGGCGACGGGCGCGCTCGAGGTCGTCGCGCTCCGGCCCGCCGACGCGCCGCCGGCCGTCGGCCCCCTCGGATAGCGGTCGGGTCCAGGGGACCGCGAGGCCCGGCGGCCGCCGGGCCTCGGGTCACCGGGGCGCGACCGCCTCGGGGTGGAGCCACGGGAACAGCTGCCGCGCCGCGCCCTCGACGCACCGCGGCGTCGCGAGCGTCACGGCGCGGTCGTCCGCGGGGAGGCGGTGGATGCGGCCGTCGCGCACCGCGCGCAGGCGCGCCCAGCCCGGGCGCGCGCGGACGTCGGCCTCGGGGTCGGCGAACGCGCCGAGGACGATCACCTCGGGGTCGGCCGCGAGGATGGCCTCGGCGGTGAGCGTCACGTTGGGCGGCTCGAGGCCGCCGGCGACGTTCGCGCCGCCCGCCAGCTCGAGCATCGCGTGCAGGACCGACGACGCGCCGACGCTGCGGCCGAGGCCCGTGGTCTCGTAGTAGACGGTGGTGCGCGGCAGCGACGCGGTGCGCGCGCGGAGGTCGGCGGCGGTGGCCTCCATCGTCGCGAGGAGCGCCTCCGCGCGGTCGCGCGCGCCGAGCGCGTCGCCGACGAGCCGCGTGAGCGCGGGGACGGCGGCCCACCCGAGGCGCTCGGGGACCCACGCGACGCGCAGGCCGCGGCCGTCGAGGGCCGAGCGGAGGTCGGGTTTCGCGATCACGAGGTCGGGGCGGAGCGCGAGGACGGCCTCGGCGCTGAACGCGGTGGCCTTCCCGGGATGGTCCTGGTTGCGGATCGCGACCTTGCCCTCGGTGCCGCGGCACGGGCAGTCGTCCTCGACGGCGAGCAGGCGGTCGAGGTCGCCGAGGGCCGCGATCACGTCGGTGGCGGCGCAGACGAGGCTCACGACGCGCGTCGGCGCGCCCGTCGCGGGCGGCGGCGGCGCGCCGCGCCCGCAACCTGCAAAGGCGACGGCGACGAGGCCGAGGAGCGGACGGCGTGTGCGCACGACGGCAGCGTAGCAACGCGCGGTCCGCGCGGGCCGAGGCCGTCGACGCGGGGAGCGTGATGCTGGCGGCACGCCACGTCGGGGGAAGGGAACGCCGGCTCGCGCCGCGCGGCGCGAGCGTGCCGCGGGAGCGACGCGAGCGTTGCATCGATTGCGTTGCGTCGGGTCGACGACGCCGCGGGTCGTCGCGCGCAGCCGGGCGTCGGAGGGCCCGCGCGCGGCGCGCACCGGACGTGGACCGAGAGTTGCGAAGTTCGCGGCGCGGGCCGCCGGTCACCGGTCGCCCGGGAGGGTCGCGCCATGCTCCGGACGGGTCGCTGGCTCGTGGGGACCGCGGTGACGCTGCTCGTGGGGACGGCGGGCACGGCGTCGGCGCAGGACGCGGCGCCGCCCCCGCCCGCAGCGTCGCCGGCGCCGGCCGACGTGCCCGTGTTCGACACCGGCGACGTCGTCGTGCGCGCGGTGCAGCCGGACGAGATCGTGCGCAGCACGACGACCGGCGGCGTCCCGATCGAGTACCCCGGCGGGCGCGAGGTGATCGACCGCTCGTACCTCGAGACGTACCCCGTCCCGACGGTCGTGGACGTGGTGCGTCGCTCGCCCGGCGTCTACTCGCAGGTGGACGCGTCGAACGAGTGGCGCCTGAACGTCGGCGTCCGCGGCGGCGACGCCCGGCGCAGCGGCGTCGCCGCGATCCTCGTGGACGGCGTGCCGGTGAACCCGGCGCCGTACGGGTCGATCGACCTCGACGTCTTCCCGCTGGCGCTCGAGCGGGTCGAGCGGATCGACGTGATCCGCGGCGGCGCCCAGGTCCGCTACGGGCCGGCCGCGGCGGGCGGCGTCTTCAACTTCATCACGAAGCCGATCCCCGACGCCTGCACCGAGCTCCACTCGGTCGTCGGGTTCGGCAGCTGGAACCAGTGGTCGGAGTACGTCACCGTCGGCGGCACGCGCGGCCGGCTCGGGTTCCAGGTCTCCGAGGTCGTGAAGGGCGGCGACGGCTGGCGCGAGAACAGCGTCTACAACGTCAACGACTTCTCGGGCAAGCTCCGCTACCGGCTCGACGACCGGACGACGGCGGCCGTCTCGCTCTCGAACTACGCGCTCGACGCCGAGGAGGCCGGCGGCCTCACGCAGGCCGCGTACGACGAGGACCCGTCGCAGTCGCTGCGCAAGGCCGACGAGCTCCACGCCGACGTCGGCATCTACGGCGGCAGCGTCGTGCGCGAGCTCGACGCGTGCTCGACGCTGACGCTCCTCGGGTACTACTACGAGCAGTACCGGAGCTTCGACTCGCTCCGCCCGGTCGTCGCGCCGTACACGAAGTACCGCTACCAGACCGCCATCTACGCGAACTGGACCGTCGAGGCCCGCTACGAGACGACCCGCACCCTCGGCGGCCGCGACCACCACGTCTACGCGAGCCTGCGCTACGCGAACGAGGACAACCACCTCTACTACCACTTCGTCCCGCCGGGCGGCGGCCCGCCGATCCTCCCCCACGACCAGAACAACGACTTCACGACCGACGCGTGGGCGTTGTTCGCGGAGGACACGATCGACCTCGCCTGCGACTGGCACCTGGCCCTCGGGGGGCGGTTCGAGGACATCGCGATCGGGTCGAGGAACCGCGACTCCGGGCTCGAGAACGACGCGACCCACGACGTCTTCCTGCCGGCGGTCAGCCTCACCCACGACACCGAGCCGGGCGGCGCCGTGTACGCGAGCTACCAGGAGAGCTTCCTGCCGCCGCCCTTCGACTCGTTCGACCCCGCCGCCGTCAACTTCTTCCCCCTCGACCCGGAGCGCGCGCGGCTGTACGAGGTTGGCGGACGCCTCCGCAAGTGCGGGTTCGACGGCAGCGCAGCCGTCTACTACACGGAGTACCGCGACAAGATCACGGTCTTCAACGACCCCAACGGCAAGAAGAACTACTCGAACACCGGCGAGGAGCGGCACTACGGCCTCGAGCTCTCCGGCGAGTACGACCTCGGCCGCGTGACGCCCCTCGTCGGGCTCTCGGTCTACGGCGCGTTCACGGAGATGCGCAACGAGCAGATGAACGGGCCCTTCGAGGGCAACTGGACGCCGAACGCGCCGCAACGGCTGGCGGCGTGGGGGCTGCGCTACCAGCACCCGTGCGGCCGGTTCTGGGCGCGGCTCGGCGGCACGTACACCGGCAAGGCGTACAAGGAGCTCGACAACTTCGACGTCGGCAGCGCGAACGGCGTCACCGGGCCGCAGCCGGCGTTCACGCTGTGGGACGCCGCGGTGGGCTATCGCCTGCGGACGGACGGGACGGGCCTGTCCGTCCAGGTCGGCATCGGCAACCTCTTCGACGAGGCGTACTACCGGCGGTTCGCCCAGGGGATCTACCCGGGCACGCCGCGCGCCGTCTGGGGCAGCCTCACGTACACGCTCGAGTTCTGACCCTTCGACCGGAGTCCCCCATGTCCCGTCCCGCCGTCCGCGTGCTCGCCGCCCTCGCCGTCGGCGCGCTCCTTCCCTCCGTCGGAGCGGCCGAACCGCCGCCCGCCGACGCGGGCTGGGGCGCGATCACCGCGTGGCAGGGCGACAAACCGGTCCTGCGGGTCGCGACGGGACGGCCGGACGCCGCGACGCCGGGACGACAGGTCGTGGGCGTCGACGACGCCGGGCGCGTGATCCTCGTGCGGTTCGAGGGCGCGAAGGCCACCGCGACGGAGCTCTTCCGGCACGGCGTGCGGCTCATCGGCCTCGCGATCGCCGACGTCGACCCGGCCGTCCCGGGCGAGGAGATCTACGCCGGCGGGTTCCTCACGCCCGGCGGGAGCGGCGAGGAGAAGGGCAAGGGCGGCGTCGTGTTCCAGGTCGTCGTGGGCCCGGACGGCGCGAAGGCGCGCGAGGTGTGGCGCGGCGGCGAGACGCAGTTCGTGCACGCGATCGCGGCGGCGCCGGCCGGGCCTCGCGGTCGGCCCGCGGGGCTCGTGATCGCGGACTACGCCGGCGTCGTGTCGTTCCTCGCGCCGGCGGCGGCCCCCGCGCCGTGGACCGCGACGACGCTGCACGAGGAGCCGGCCGACGTCGGCATCGAGGACCGCAAGGCGAAGGAGGTGCAGGTCCTCGCGACGACGAAGGCCGGCGCGGTGCGCGCGCTCGTCCTGATGAAGGGCGGCCGGACCGTCCTCGTCGACGTCGACGCGCCCGGGACCGGCCGCGTCGTGCACGAGGAGCCCGGCGGCCTCTCGCGCGCGTGCGACGACTGCGCGGGCGGCGCGTACGTCTGCGGGTACGAGGGACGCGTCGTCCACCTCGTCGCCGACGGCGACGCGCTGAAGCCCGAGCTGGTCTACACGGACCCCGCGAAGGGGCTGCGCGGGGTCGCGCGCGGGCGCTTCCCGCTCGCCGGCCCCGGCGGCGCGACGCTCGCGGTGTACGGCTACGCGCAGGTCTGCCGCGTGCTCGTCCCGGGCACCGAGGTCCGCGCGGTGGACGTGTTCCGCGACACGGCGAACGGTCACGGCCTCGTCGCGGCGGAGCTGGTCGCGGGCAACGGCGGCGACGAGCTGGTGCTCGCGTCCTACTCGAACCGGATCGTCGTGTTGACGCCGCCCTGACGGGGCCGCGTCACTCCGGCTCCTGGAGGTAGGCCCCCTCCTTGGGGATCGGCAGGTCCACGCGCACGCCGTCGCTCTGGACGCCGAACTTCACCTCGAGGCCGCGCTTCGTCTCGCCGTCCACGACGTGCTGGCACTGCGCGTAGTAGATGCCGGGGATCAGCTTCACCGTGAGCGGCGACGAGAGCCCCGGCAGCACCGCCCACGTGTAGTGGACGCCGTGTTGCCGCGCGGTGAGGCGGTCGATGATCGCGACCACGCGGACCTGATACCCCGAGGCCTCGGGGCCGTCGGGGATCCCCGGGCGGCCGTCGCGGGTGACGAACGTCACCTGGTACCGGCCGCGGTCGTCACCGCCGTAGCCCATCGACGCCGCGACGCGCAGGCCGACCGCGGGGTCGTGGCGGTCCGGCGCGAGCGCGCGTCGGCCCGTCGGGTGCCCGGGCGGGCCCGGCCGGAGCACGCGTTCGGTCCCCTCGTCGGGGCCGCGCGGCGACATCACGGGCCAGTCGGGGAAGACGTCGAACCAGTCCACGCACCACTCGGCGGGGTCGGTCGTCATGCCGCGGAAGCCCCACGGCGTGACGGGCCCCTCGATCGCGCGCTCGCGGCCCGAGAGCCACGCGCGGTCCCACTCGGCCTCCGTCGGCAGGCGGTACGCCCACCGCGGGTCCTTCGTGTTCAGCCACGCGACGAACTTCAGCGCGTCGTCGTGGCTCACGCCGGTCGCCGGCGCGTCCGCGTCGGCGGGCGCGGGCGCGCCCGTGAACGCGGCCCACTGGCCCTTCGTGACCTCCGCCTCCTGCAGGTACATCGACGTGAAGACGTTGACCTCGTGGCGCGCGGCCGGGTCGCCGCTCGGGCCCTCGCCCTCGAGGTAGACGCCCGCGGGCACGAGCCGGAACCGCATCCCGAGCGGGTTCTCGAACGTCTCGGGCATCCCGGTCTCGGCCGCGACGACCGCGGGCCGGCCGTCGGACGCGGCGGTCGCCGCCGGGTCGGGGGCCGCCGGCGCGGGCGCCTCGCGTCCGCACGCGGACGCGAGGCCCGCGACGCAGGTCCACACGACGATCGACACGACGCGGCCCGCTCGGGACATGCCCCCATCCTACGGGACGCGAGGCCCGTCCGCCGTGCGGGGCCCGCGCGGCGCGCGCGTTCAGCGCGGGACGACGTAGGCGACGAGACGCGCGAAGACGCTGCGCACCGCGTCCGGCGCGTCCTTCGGCCACAGGCGCGCGTTCGCCCAGGCGGCGCGGAGGGTCGCGCCGGGCGGCGCGGCCGGGGGCCCGAGTCCCTCCCTGTCCCAGACGACCGGCGAGGCGTCCTCGGCCCGCGCAAGCCCGGCGGCGATCCACTCGGCCTCGGTCATCCGAGGGACGAACACCGGCAGCACGGGGTGCCGCGCCCGCACGACGTCCGCGCTGAAGTTCGGGTCCCACGGCAGGTTCGGCACGCGCGCCGCGAGCCGGACACCGGACCGCTCGACCTCGACGACGGCGTCGAAGCCCCACCTGGATTCCGGCGCCGGAGGCGTCGGCATCGGCCACGGCGTCACGTACCGGTGGTAGACGACGTCGCGGAACGAGTCGGCCTCCGCCAGCGCGGCCTCGACCGTCCGGCCGACGCCGAGCACGCGGTCGTTGCCGAACACGACCCAGCGCGGCTCGCCGGCGGGGACCACGTCCTCCTCGAAGTTCAGCGACGCCCGCATCTCGTCGCTCCACGTCCAGAACCGGTGGCGCTCGCGCGCCATCGCGACGAGCGTCTCGCGCGCCACCGCCGGCACCGCGGCGACGACGGCCTCGGCCACCTCGAGGTCCGGGATCGCGACGCGGACGAGCACGCGCCGGCACGGGACGCCCGCGACGGTCTCGGTCCCCGGGACCTCCCATCGCGCGAGGCGCAGGCGCGCGTCGTCCTCCGGCGTCAACATCAACGTGGGCCCCACCGAGCCGAAGAAGACCTCGCGCGGCTCGGACCGCGCGACCTCCGGGTCGATCGCCGCCTCGATCCCGATCCGGATCCGCGGGAACGGCGACGCGGTGCCGAACGTGACCGCGTCGTCGCCCCGGCGCAGCTCGACGCCGCCGCCCGGCATCGTGCCGAACGACGTCAGCCCCATCGCCTTCACGAACCCGCTCCCGGCGAACCGCGGGCCGTACCACTCCGACGCGAACGTCTCGAGGTCGCCCTCCTCCCCCACGCGGAACACGAACCGGTGCGGGAGCTCGGCCCCGAACGCCGCGACGTCGTCGAGCGTCTCGCCCACGACGACCGGCTTGTAGGCCCCCTCGACGGTCGCGGGGTCGCGTTCGGCGATGACGACCCACTTCCCGACGAGGTCGCGGTGCAGCCGCGCCTTCTCGCGCGCGTACGCCTCGAGGTTGCGCGCGCGCGCGGCCTCGATCTCGGCGGGCACGTCGGGGGCCAACGGGCTCCAACCGATCGCGGGGGGACGCGAGGCCCGGTCGCCGTCGCGGCGGAGGAGGAACGTCGGCGCGACCAGCGCGGCCGCCGCCGCGAGGCCGAGCGCGACGCGGGCGCGGGCCCCGAGCCGGCGAGGGGACCACGGCCGCCGGGCCTCGCGGTCCGGGAGGTCGCGCAGCACCGCGTCCTTGAGGGTCGCCGACGGGTGATGGCCTTCGACGCGTTCGCGGAGCGCGACGAGCGCGTCCGGCAGGTCGTCGCGACGCTCGTCGGGGGGCGCGTCGCGGAGGTCGTCGCGGTCGGGGTCAGCGGTCATGGGCGGTCCTCGCGGTCTCGCGCCGGCGCAGGTGCTCGACGGCCCGCGCGAGCCGGCGGCGGACGGTCGGGGCGCTCGTGTCGAGCAACGTGGCGACGTGCTCGACGTCGAACCCGAGGCCGTGGCGGAGCACGACGAGCGCGCGGGTGTCGGCGTCGAGGCCGTCGAGGAGGTCCGCGAGCGGGCGGGCCTCGCGGTCGGCGCGGGCCGGGAGTCCGTCGGGGAGGGGCGCATGGGGACGCCCCCGACGCAGCAGGTCGCGGGCCGCGTTCCGGGCGATGCGGAACAGCCACGGCGCGAAGCGGTCGGCGTCGCGGAGCGAGGGCAGGTCGGCCCAGGCCTTGAGGTAGGCGGCGTGGGTCGTGTCCTCGGCGTCCTCGGCGTGGCCGAGGATCGCGAGCGCGTAGAGGTAGACCGACCGGTGCGTGGCGTCGTAGAGCGCGGCGAAGGCGGCGCGGTCGCCGCGGCGGGCCGCTTCGACGTCGGCCGCGGACACGCGGGGCGGGTCCGCGGAGGTCGGCACCGGGGGCGGCGGGAGGTCCATCCGCTCCCATGACGCGCGGGCCGCGCGCCGCGATCAAGAATCCCGCGGCGACCGGGGCCCCCCGCGCGGGGCGGCGGCGGCGCGCAGCGCGTCGACCTCGGCGTCGGTGAGCGGGCGGACGGCGCCGGGGGCGAGGTCGCCCAGCTCGAGCGGGCCGATGGCGGTGCGGACGAGCACCTCGACCGCGTGGCCGACGTCGGCGAGACGGCGGCGGATCTGGCGGTTCTTGCCCTCGTCGAGCGTGATCCTGAGCCAGCACGACTTCGGGCCCTCGGACTCGACCTCGACGGCCATGGGCCCGAGCGCGAGCCCGTCCTCGACGAGGGTGTCGTCGCGCAGGCGCGCGAGGGCCTCGGGCGCGAGGTGGCCCTTCACCTTCACGCGGTAGCGCTTGCGGACGTGCGTGCGCGGGTCGAGCAGGCGGTCGGCCAGCGTCGCGTCGTTCGAGAGGAGGATCAGGCCGGCGCTCGCCTGGTCGAGGCGGCCGACCGGCGCGAGCCCGGGCGCGGCGTGCGCGCCGACGAGGCCCATCACCGTCGGCCGGCCCTCGGGGTCGTGGGTCGTCGTGACGACGCCCCGCGGCTTGTTGAGCGCGAGCCACACCGTGCCGCCCACAGGCGCCTCGACGCGGCGCCCGTCCACCGCCAGCGGCTGCCGCGCGGGGTCCACCACCACGCGCGGGTCGCGCACGACGACGCCGCCGGCGGTCACGCGCCCGGCGCGCACGAGCCGCTGCGCCTCGGTGCGCGACGCGACGCGCCACTTCGAGAGGATCCGCTCGACGGGCTCCGCGCGGCTCACGCGCCGGCCGCCAGCGCGAGGATGCGCTCGGTGCCGTGGCGGGGCATCCGCGTCGCCGCCGCGAACGCGACCCGCGCGAGGGACCCGTCGGCGAGCCGGCGGTCGAGCCACGCGCCCGCGTGCCGCGGGTCGCCCGCGTCGAGGGCCGCGCCGAGCCGGCGGGCCCACGCGCGGTTCGCGTGCTCCTGCGCGCCGAGCGGCGTCGTCAGCGCGAGCGCGAACCCCGCGGGCCCGAAGAACGTGATCTCGCTCGGCTTCGTCCAGAGGACGTCGAGGTCCGCCAGCCGCGCGTGGAACCGCGCCGCGTACCCCTCGAACGTCGGCTCGAAGAGCACCTCGACCGCGGCCCCTTCCGCCGACGCGAGGCCCGCGCGCGCGACGGCCGCCTTCAGCCGCGCCGCCGTGTCCTCGCGCGTCCCGGCCACCAGCGTGAGCCGCGTGGTCCCCGCGCGCAGCCGCGGCGCCAGCGCGACGACGAGCCGCCCCGCGAGCTCGACCTGCGCGCCCGCGCCGCCCACCGCGAACGCGACCTCGAGCGGCCGCGCGACGTCGCCCGCGTCCGCGTCGCGCCGCAGCGCCGCGCGGCGTCCGGCGCCGTCGCCGCGAACGCGCCCCGCGGGTCGAGCCGCACGAGCCGCGCGGCGAGCGCGCGCGTCCGCTCCGCCGCGCCGTCCGCGCCCGCGACCTCGCGCGGCAACGGGAACCCCGTGCGGTGGATGCGCGCGGCGGGCACGCCGAACGCGCGCAGCCGCCGCGCCGCGCGCGCGGTCGGCACGGCGTAGACCGTCGCCCCCGCGGCCGCGTCGGCCGGCGCCCACACGCGGTTGACGTCGGCGTCGGTGATCACGGAGACCACGCGCCGCACGCCGGCGGCCTCCGCCACGATCGCCGCCGCGTAGAACGTCGAGACGAGCGGGGCCCCCGTCGCCTTCAGGTGCGCGACGAGCGGGCCGCCGAAGCCCTTCGCGAGCAGGGACGCCATGTACCGCACCGACAGGCTCGGCTCGCGCTGCGTGTCCGCCGGGCGCAGCCGCGGGATCGCCGTCACCACCTCGAGCACGCGCCGGTACGCGGGCCCGACGACGGGCAGGCCCGTGCGCCGCGAGAGCCGCTCGTACGTCGTGCGCAGCCGGTCCCACACCGCGACGTCGTGCGGCGACGCGAACGGCGGGCGGTCCATCGACAGGACGCCGGTCCCGGCGGCCTCCGCCAACGCGAGGCCCGCGCGCAGGTGGCCGTACCCCATGTGGACGGCGACGACGGCGGGTCGGGGCGGCGCGGCGACGGTCACGCGGGGGGCATGGTCGCAGGGATCGTGGGCGACCCCCACGAACGCGCGGCGCTCGGGTCGCGACGGCGCCGCGGGGACGGCCGGGCCGGGCGCCGGTTCGGTTCGACCCTACGGCTTCGGGACCTCGACCCAGAACCACCCGCGCAGGTCACCCTCCTCGAACCCCGTGGCCCGGTCGCGCGGGTACCCGGCCGCGAGCGCCTCCACGACCTTCGGGTCCATCGCCTTCGGGTCGCCGTGGCAGGCGAGGCAGTTGGCGCGCAGCCGGATCGGCGTGAGCACCCCGAGCCGTCCGTCGCCCGCGCGCACGAGGGCCGGCGTCGCGCGTTCCCCCTCGACGAACCCGCGCGCCCAGTCCGGCGGAGCGTTCATCGGGTTGCGCAGCCGGTGCGACGTCCGGCCGATCGCGACGCCCTCGGCCTTCGCGACCTCGAGGGCGATCGGGTGCGCCTGCTCGCGGCAGACCGCCACCGCGCCGACGGGCCCGCCCTTCGCCATCTCCTCCGTCAGGCGCGCCATCAGCCGGCCGAAGAGCGCCTCGCGCGCGGCGTCGGCCTTCGCCTTCTGCCCGCGCTCGCCGACGGACAGGTCCGCCTCGGCGACCTCGGTCCACGCGGCGGTCCCGGTCGCGGGCCCGGCGGCGCGGTCCCCGCAACCGGCCGCCGAGGTGAACACGGCGAACGACGCGACCAGGGCGGCGAAGCGGACGGCGTGGCGCATGGCGGGGCTCCCGGGGGCTCGGATCGTACGGGCGGCACGAGCCCCCGAGGCGCCGGGAACCCGGCCGCGACGCGGGGGGGGCGACGCGCGGCCCAGGGGTACGCGAGGCCCGGTGCGACGCGGGCCGTTCTCCCGGCGGACGCTCCCGGCGGAGCGCCCCCCCGGGTAGGCTGCTCGCCCGTGACCGCACCCCGACCGATCCGCAAGCTCCTCGTCGCGAACCGGGGCGAGATCGCGCTCCGCGTGCTCCGCGCCGCCCACGAAGCCGGCCTCGCCACCGTGGCCGTGTACTCCGACGCGGACCGCGTCGAGCTGCACGTCCGCGCCGCGCACGAGGCCGTCCGCCTCGGCCCCCCGCCGCCGAAGGACTCCTACCTCTCGATCGACGCGATCCTCGCCGCTGCGAAGGCGACGGGCGCCGACGCCGTCCACCCCGGCTACGGCTTCCTCTCGGAGAACGCGGCGTTCCGCGAGGCCTGCGACGCCGCGGGCCTCACGTTCGTCGGGCCCTCCGCCGCCGCCATGCGGCGCATGGGCGACAAGGTCAGCGCCCGCCGCACCGCGCAGGCCGCGGGCGTGCCCGTCGTGCCCGGCGCGGAGCTCCCCGACGCGACGAACGCCGCCGCGGTCCTCGCGGCGGCCGAGGGCGTCGGCTTCCCGCTGCTCGTGAAGGCCGCCCGCGGCGGCGGCGGCAAGGGCATCCGGCGCGTCGAGAAGAAGGAGGAGCTGGTCGAGGCCGCGCGGCGCGCCGCCTCCGAGGCCAAGACGTCGTTCGGCAGCGAGGTCGTCTACCTCGAGCGGTACGTCGACCGCCCGCGCCACGTCGAGGTGCAGGTGATCGTCGACGACCACGGCCACGCCGTCGCCGTCGGCGAGCGCGAGTGCTCCGTCCAGCGCCGCCACCAGAAGATCATCGAGGAGACGCCGTCGCCCGTCGTCGACGAGGCCCTGCGCGCGAAGGTCTGCGCCGCGGGCGTCGCCGTCGCGCAGGCCGTCGGCTACCGCAACGCCGGGACCGTCGAGCTGCTCGTCGGCGCCGACCGCTCCTTCTACTTCATGGAGATGAACAACCGCCTCCAGGTCGAGCACCCGATCACGGAGATGCGGTACGGCGTGGACCTCGTCGCGGAGCAGCTGCGCGTGGCCCAGGGCCTCCCGCTCACGTTCGGCGGCAAGCCGCTCGTCTCGAACGGCCACGCGATCGAGGCGCGCGTGTGCGCCGAGGACCCCGCCAACGGGTTCCTGCCCTCGACGGGCCGCGTGACCGCGCTGCAGCTGCCGGGCGGGCCCGGCGTCCGCATCGACGGGCACCTCTACGTCGGGCAGGAGATCACGCTCTTCTACGACCCGATGCTCCTGAAGCTGATCGTCCATGCGCCGACGCGCGCCCAGGCGATCGCCCGCATGCGCCGCGCGCTCCACGAGACGCGGATCGGCGGGCTGACGACGAACGTCCCGCTGCTGCTCGACGTGCTCGACGACGCGCGGTTCGTCGCCGGCGACTACGACACGTCGCTGCTCAACGGGTACGCGCCCCGCGACCCCGCCGCCCCGACCGCGCACCTCGGCGACGCGGCCGGCGAGGACCTCGCGCCCGTCGTCGCGGCCGCGCTCGCGCTGCACCGCCGGACCCCGACGAGCGCGATCCCGACGGGCCCGGGCGCCGCGACCGGCGAGTCGTCGTGGGTGCGCGAGGGCCGCCGGTCCCTCGGGGAGTGGCCGCGATGAAGTACTTCGTGGACTGGGCCGGCCGCACCCGCGTCGTCGAGGTCGTGACCGACAAGACCGGCACGCGCGTCCTCGTCGACGGCGTCCCCCACCGCGCGGACGTCGAGACGGTGGAGGGCACGGGCCTCTACAGCCTGCTGCTCGACCGCCGGAGCGTGTCGTTCGCCGCGCGGTTCGACGACGGCGCGGCCGTCCTGCAGTTCCACGACCGCGAGGTCCGCGTCCCCGTCGAGGACGAGCGCACCCGCGAGGCCCACCGCGCGACCGCCGGGACCAAGAAGGCGGCCGGGCAGGGGGTCGTGAAGGCCGTCATGCCGGGCGTCGTGAAGGACGTCCGCGTCGCGGAAGGGACCGTCGTCGCCCTCCACCAGCCGCTCCTGGTCCTCGAGGCCATGAAGATGGAGAACGAGATCCGGGCGCCGCGGACGGGCACCGTCAAGACGGTCCACGTGGCGGCGGGCCAGGCGGTCGAGAAGGGCGCGACGCTCGTCACGATCGTCGACTGACCTCCCCCCCCCCCCGGCGCGCGGAACCGCCGGCCGGTCCGGCGCGTCGGCTCCTCGGGTGCGGTGTCCGTCGTCCGGAGGTGGTCCGTGCAGCAAGTGGCCCTCGTCCTGTCGGTCCTGGCGGTCGGGTTGGCGGGCTGGGTCGCCTACCGCACGTCGTCGGGCCCCGCCGACCGCCTCGACCGGGTGGAGGCCGAGCTCGACGAGCTGCGCGTCCTCGAGACGCGGCTCGCGAACGCCGAACGCCGCCTGGTCGAGGCCGCGGCCGCGCGCCCCGGCCCCGTCGAGGCCCCGCCCCCGCGCCGGGACGAGGGCACGCTGGCGGCGTCGCCTCGGGCCGCGGACGCGAGCGGCGCCACGAGCGCCGAGGGGGCGGCCGCGCCGGTCGAGACCCGCCTCGCCGAGCTGACCAAGCGCCTCGCCGCGGTCGAGGAGAAGACGAAGGACGTCGAGGCCGGGGCGCCCCTCCCGCTGCCGCGCATGGCCCGCGCGTTCGGCCCGCGCGGCTTCCTCACGACCCTCGACGACGCGCAGAAGCAGCTCGACCTCTCGGCGTCGCAGCGCGCCGACTGGGACCGCACCCTCGCCGAGACGAAGCGCGAGCTCGACGACCTCCGCTCGATCCCCGACGACACGGGCAAGACCTGGAAGCAGCACAACGAGGACCTCGTCCGCGGACTGGCCGACGGCAGCGGCCGCTTCGACTTCTCGAAGCTGAAGGCGCTCGGCGACAAGCCGGTCCCGGGCCGCACGGAGACGTACCGCGACGCCGAGGCCCGCATCCGCACCCAGGCGAAGCAGCGCCTGCGCGATCCCCTGACCCCCGACCAGCAGAAGAAGTTCGACGAGTCGAACGTCGACCCGCTGATCGGCGCGGGCAACGGCCCCATCGCGGTCACGTTCTCGACGTTCGGCGAGCCGCCGAAGGCCCCCACCGACAAGTAGCGCGACAAGTAGCGCGACACGGAACGCGACAAGCAGTCCCCCCCCACGCCGCCGTCGCGCCCCTCGGGACGCGACCCCGTCCCGCCGACGCGAGGCCCGCCCGCCGTCGACCCCCGAGGCCCCATGCGCAACTTCACGTTCGTCCTGGCCCTGCTCGCGTTCGGCGCCGCGGCCTTCGCGTTCCTCGTCGCGCGCGACGCGTCCCACGCGGCCCGCGACCGCGGCGACGTCGACGCGTCCTTCGAGCAGCGGATCGCCGCCCTCGAGCAGTCGGTGAAGGAGCGCGAGTCCGCTCGCCCCGGCCCGGTCGCGTCGCCCGCCCTCGGCGGCACGGCGGCGCCCCGCCCGCTCGCGGGGTCCGCCCCGGACGCGGGCGCGGCCGCCGACCCCGCGGGCGGCGCGAAGCCCGCCCCCGAGCTCGAGCGCCGGCTCGCGGAGCTCGAGAAGCGCCTCGCGACGGCGGCGGCGAGCGGCGTCGAGAGCTCGACGCCGGTCGCGGTGGACCTGCCCGGCCCGGTCGGCCCGACGACCTGGATCGGCTCCCTCGACGACGCGGCGAAGACGTTCGAGCTGTCGGGCGGCCAGAAGGCCGACATGGAGCGCATCCTCTCCGACGCCCGCCGCGACGTGGACGACCTCCGCAAGACGCCCGACGAGGCCGGCGTGACGTGGGCGGCCGTCGAGAAGGACATGGTGCGGATGGAGAACGGCGCGTTGTTCTTCGACGCGGGCAAGCTCTCGGCGTTCCGCGAGAAGATCATGCCGGGCCGCAACGAGTCGTTCGGGAGCGCGATGCGCCGGATCCGCGAGGACGCGGCCCGGCGGCTCAAGGAGACGCTGACGCCGACGCAGCGCGAGAAGTGGGACAAGGCCCAGACCGGCGGCCTCCTCCCCGGGAGCGACGACGCCGGGTTCGGCATCGTGTCGTTCGGGACCACCGTCACCGTGCCCGACGCGACCGGCGGCATGGACGGCAAGTAGCGCGCCCGCGCGGCGCGCGCGGTCAGGGCCCGCGGCGCGCGAGCCGCACGACGGTGCGGTACGCGCGGGTGTCGCCGTCCTCGCCCTCGACCGGCTCGGCGAGCTCGCCCGCGATCGGCGCGAGCGGCACGACGGTCGCGACGTGGCCGGCGTGCGCGACGACCGCGAAGCCGCGCAGCCGCGGGTCGGCGGGCCCCGTCGGCGAGCGCCCGAGCAGGGCGTCCCAGCGCGAGCGCGTCGCCGTCCACGTCTCGTCCCAGACCAGCGTGGCGACCCCGTCCGCCCCCGTCCGGCCGCGCACCACGAGCCCCGCCGCCGCGGCGCGCAGCTCGTCGTCGAGCGTCACGGGCTCAATCCCCGCGTCGGTCGGCGGGGGCTCGACGGGGCGACCCATGCGGACCTCGACCGACGCCTTCTCGATCGGCCGGTCCGTCGCGGCGTCGCGGACCTCGACGACGAGCCGCACGCGGCAGCCCTCCTCGCCGAGCTCCGCCGGTCGTCCGAGCCGCAGGAAGGCGGCGACGAGGCCGAGCAGCGCCGCCGCCACGCCGAGGCCCCACAGCACGTTCCGGACGAACGGGTCCATGCGGCCTCCGGGCCCCCGCGGCGAGTCTACCGCCGGCCCCGGCCCCGTGGCCCCGGCCCCCGCTCGAGGGCTGTGAAGAAATCGCCTTCGCTCGGTTCTCGGGGCCCGAACCCCCCGAGAACCCGCTCGGCGTGCGGGCCCTGCGGGCCCGCGCTTCGCGGCCGTGAAGGAACCTGCGGTCCCTCGACAGCCTCTCAGAGGCGCGCGAGCAGCGCGCGGGCGGCGGCGCGCTTGCCGGCGCCGCACGACGGCGGGACGACGGCGACCGCGCCGGCGACGGCGACGGGCGACGCCCCGAGCCGCACGGCCGCGCGCATGTGGCCGAGCAACGCGTCGTCGGCGCGGCCGAGGGCGGTGAGCAGCGCGACCGCGAGCAGCTCGCGTTCGACGAGCGGCAGCGCGGGGCGCGCGAGGACGCGGCCGTAGGCGAACTCGGTGGTCCACGCGGGCAGCAGCGGGTGGAACGACGCGAGGCCCTGCCGCACGCGCTCCGCCGTCGGGCCGTACACCGCGCCGAAGGCCTCGGCCCCCGCGGCGGCGAACGTCGCGGGCGGGGCCTCGGCCGCGGCGCCGTCCGCGGGCCCGGCGGCGACGATCCCCGCGGCGCGCAGCGCGGCGAACGCGGCGAGCGTGCGCGGGAAGCCCGCGTACGGCACGCCCTGCAGCAACGCCTCCTCGACGCGGGCGGCGGGGACGCCGGCCGCGATCGCGTCGCGGGCCTCGCGTGCCACGAGGCCGACGTCGCCCACGGCCGCCGCGGCGACGACCACGCAGAGGTGCCGCACGTCCGCGGGCAGCGGCGACGCCCCGTCGGGCTCGGGCTCGACCCAGTCGCAGCGGACGCACGCCTTGCGCTCGGGGCCGCGCATCCACGCGATGACGGGCGCCTGGTACGGGCCCTCCATGCGCGCGAACGCGTCGGCGTCGCGGACCCACTCGACGCGCTCGATCTCGTCGCCCGCGACGGGGATCGCGCCGAACGGGACCTTCACCTCGAACACGAACGCGCGCCACGTGTAGAGCGGCGGCGCGTCGGGCGCGCGGCGCTTGGCGCCGTCCACGACGAGGACGAGCGCCGGGTCGGTCACGTGGAGCCCGGTCTCCTCCTCGACCTCGCGCAGGAGCGCGGCCTCGAGCGGCTCGCCCGGCTCCACCGTGCCGCCGGGCAGGTCCCAGTACGCGACCGCGAGGCCCTGCGCCGAGCGCGCGTTGCGGACGAGGAGGACGCGGCCGCTCTCGCGCGCGAGCGCGAGCGCGACGTCGCGGTGGCCGCTCGGGTCGGGGAGGAACATCGCCGAAGCATCGCCGGGCGGCGCGCGCGCGGCAACCGGCGCGCGGCCCCGCGGGTCACGCGCCGTCCGCGGGGGGCTCGTCCGGCACGGTCGTGAAGACGACGCGGCCGGCGTCGACCGCGGCCCAGACGAGGCGGACGTCGAGCCGCGACGCGCGGGCGCGCAGGAGGGCCGCCGCGCGGCGCAGGTCGGCGCGCTGCCGCGCGGCGAGCTCGGCCGGCGTCGCCGCCGGGTGGCGGAGACGGTAGTACGAGCAGCGCTCGTGCGCGATCAGCCACGCCTCGTGGAGGTCGTGGTGGGCCTCGAAGAGCGCGAGCGCGGCGCCGAACACGCGGGCCTCGTCGAACGAGCTGTTCCACGGGTCCACGACCGCGGGCCCGCCCGGGAGCGCGAGGAGGTCGGCGCGATCGGAGACCTCGTGGTCGACGAAGTCGACGATCGGGCCGTGGAAGCGGCCGTCCGAGCAGCACACCACGAGCACCTTCGGGCGATCGGGGTCCCACGGGACGCGCGAGACAAACGCGTCGCCTGCCGCGGGACCGCGCGGCGCGGGATCGCGGGGCGCGGGGGCTCGGGGGTGCGCGGCGTCCATGCGCGCGACTCTACCCGCGGGGGCGCGGCGCGGGCCGGGCCCGGCCCGGTCCATTCACGAGGGATGAGCCGCGACAGGAGCTGAACGATGCCCACCGGCCGGTTGGGGGCGATGGATGCGACCCGGGCGCGGCGGGGAGGCGACATTGCCGACCGGTCCGCGGAGCGGATGAAGGCCCGAGCTGGCGTAGGGCCTGAGAGGGAGGCCGTGTTCTTGCACCACATGGGATGAGAGGCAGGTCCCCCTGACGGGGTAGCCCATCAGGGCCCCCCAGGTGCCAACGGCGAGCTCGCGGGGCGGCTCAACTACGGAGGACCTGCCATGGACGACACTAGCACCGTGGCGGTGGAGGTGACATTGGGCGTGGACCTGGGTGACCGGGTGTCCTACGCCTGCGCCCTCGACCAGCGGACCGGCCACGTACTGGAGCGATTCCGGGTCGCCTCGACGCGCGAGGCGTTCCTGGGGGTCTTCGTCCCTCGGTGTCCGACCCGGCTGGTGGTGGAGGCCGGGACCCACTCGGGCTGGGCCAGTCGCCTCCTTCGCGCCGCGGGATACGACGTGATCGTGGCCAACCCTCGACGGGTGCGCCTGATCGGGTCGAGTCGGCGCAAGAGCGACCGGATGGACGCGGAGTTGCTGGCGCGCCTGGGGCGGGCCGACCCGAAGTTGCTCTTCCCGATCCGGCACCGCGACGCGCAGCACCACGAGCACTTGGCGGTGTTGCGTTCTCGCAGGCTCCTCGTCGAGAAGCGATCCGCCCTGATCTGCCACGTTCGCGGCACCCTGAAGGCGATGGGTGAGCGCGCGCCGACGACCTCCACGGAAGCGTTCCCGCGTCGGGTTCGTGAGGCGGTCTGCGAGGAGAGCGTGCGCATGCTCGAGCCTATCCTCCAAACGCTGGACGGGCTGACCGAGACGATCCGCAGCTACGACGACACGATCGAACGTCTGGGTGCGGAGACCTACCCCGTGACCCGCCGGCTCCAACTCATCGAGGGCGTCGGACCGCTCACGGCCTTGGCCTTCGTACTGGTCGTGGAGGACCCGTTCCGATTCGCGCACGCCCGGTCCGTGGGAGCCTTCGTCGGGCTCTGCCCGGGCCTAAGCCAGTCGGGCGACATCAACCCACAACTCCCCATCACCAAGACCGGGGACCAGATGCTGCGCTGCCTGCTCGTCGGAGCCGCGCAGTACATCCTCGGGCCGTTCGCGACGGACAGCACCTTGCGCCGCTATGGACAGCGCCTGATGGTCGTGGGCGGCCGGGCGGCCAAGAAGCGCGCCGTGGTGGCGGTGGCGCGCAAGCTCGCCGTGCTGCTGCTCCACCTCTGGCGTCACCCGGACGAGACCTACGACGCGTTGTACGACGCCCCACCGCTTCCGGCGCTGGGGACCCTGGACCCGAACTCGACCACGGAGGACCCTGCATGAGCCATGGCTCGGGCTGCCGCCGGCGGCGCGCCCGCCCCTGACCGGGACGGCCCCCTCCCCGCGCCCGACATGCCGATCCCGGGCGACTGCGTCCTTGGCGTTGAGCGTCCTTCGAGGCTCAGACCTTGCCGGACAGCTCGTGTACCACCTTCGCAGCGCCCCCCTTCATGCGGAACCCAGCATGCACCACCCCGGTGACCCGGGACGAGTGCGGATAGAACCAAGGCGGAAGGGTCAGGGCGGCGGGGCTGGAACCGGAAGGCAAGGCGCTACCGCCACGGCGTCCGCGCAGAAATTCTCTTGCTGCCTCTCATAGAACGCCGAGGAGCCTCCGCGCCGTGGCGCATGCGTTCGTGCTCGCCGGTGGCCCTGCGATACGCCCGGGTCGCAGCCGCGGCCCCAACCTCGTCCCCTCGTGCATGGGCCGGGCCTGACGGTCCCCCGCCGCGATCGGGCCCCGGGAAACGAAGACGGCCCGCCGCGGGTGCGGCGGGCCGTCGGGGAGCGGAGGCTCGGGCCTCGGTCAGCGCAGGCTCTTGACCGTCGACTCGCCGTTCAGCACCTGGCCGTGCTTGAGGTACGCCGGCCGGCAGACCGGCTTGAGCATGCCCGTGTCGGACGACTCGGGGCCCGAGAGGACCTCGACGTCGCCGGCGCGGAGCTCGCGACGGACCATGCCGCGCGTGCTCGTCGTGGTGTCCACGACGATGTGCGTCTCGCCGTTCTCGACCCACACGTTGACCACGCGCAGGTTCTTGTTGAAGCCGACGACCGGCTGGCTGAAGCGGCCCGTGAAGGCGAAGGACACCGAGTCGTAGAGGCTCGAGGTCCAGGCGCGGACGTACTTCACCTGGATGAACTGGCCCGTCAGGTCGGCCGGCAGGACCACGTCGAGGCCGACGTGCGTCAGCGTGCCGCGGCACTCGGGGACGAGCTTGAGGTCCGGGTCGGCGTTCGTGGGGTCCACGAAGCCGGAGGTCGTGGCCGGCTTCACCTGGCCGTTGACCACCGTGACCACGGGGCTCGTGCCGCCGTCCGTCGTCGGGAGGACGCCGTCCACCTCGGTGCCGTCGGCGGGCGAGGCGACGTACGAGCCGGCCGGGAGGCCCGCGGCGTACTCGCCGAACGCGTTCGTCTGCACCTGGACGGTCTGCTGCGTGTCGAGGTTCGTCACGTCCATCGTGACGCCGGCGAGGCCGGTCTCGCGCGGGTCCTGGCGGCCGTTGCCGTTCGTGTCGTGGAACAGCGTGCCGCGCAGGCCGCCGAGCCCCGTCGGGAGCGGCGGGCCGACCGGCGTGCTCTCGGCCGAGAAGATCTCGACGCCGAACGCTGGCTTCAGGAAGATCGTGTTGCGCATGTCCACGTCGGAGAACGTCAGCGTGTAGTAGCCGACGGCCGACGTGTCGAACGCGGGGACGGTCTCGTACTCGGCGTCGCCGGACGGGTCGGCGGCGGTCACGAGCGTGGCGCCCGCGGGCGACTTCACCGTGTAGCGGACGGGGCCGCCCACGCGGAAGGCGCGGTAGTCGACGTTGCGGCCCGCGAGGACGTTGCCGTCCGCGCCGTCGGCCGGGACGCCGGGCTTCGGCGGCAGCGCGGCCTCGGCGGCGACCGCGGCGGTCGCGTCCGTGACGCGGTCGGCGTCGCCTTCCTGCAGGCTGACCGACGCGCCGGCGGTCGGCACGTAGATCTTGAAGGTGAACGTGCCGTCGTACGTGTTGAGCGGGTTGAGGGCCGACGGGTTGAGCGTCGGCATCGGGTCCGTCGAGGCCATCGCGTCGTCGTAGGGCGCGGTGCCCGGGACGCGGTAGGTCTGGACGACGCCGCCGATCACGCTGAACTCGTTCTGCAGCGCGCTGATCTGGCCGGCGCCCTTGAGCGCGACCTTGTAGGCGTTCAGCACGCCGGCGTCGCCCTCGATCGTGACGACGACGCGGTAGAAGAGGTTGCCCGACGGGGCCGCCGCGGCCGGCGCGTGGGCGCCGTTGAAGAGCTCGGTCCAGGCGTTGTCGCTCATCTGCGCGTCGGTCTTCTGCGCGAGGAGCTGCATGCCCGTGCCGTCGCGGTTCGCGTCGGTGAAGAGCTGGTAGGTCGTCACCGCGCCACCCGGCTTGTCCCAGGTGCCCGACGTGTCGCCGTCGAAGACCTCGACGACGAGCGGGTCGGCCGCGGACGCGGCCGGGACGCCCAGCGACAGGTGGGTCGGGGCGACGAACGACACCATGCCCTTGCCGGGCATGGAGAGGAACTTGCCGTCCGTGGGATCGGACGACGGGAAGCCGACCCGCGAGGGATCGGCGACGGCCTTCGCGCTGGGCGCGCCGGCGAGGGAGAACGCGGCGATCGCGAGCAGAACGCTGCTCGCGCCACGGCGGATCAGGGAATCCATGGTGCCTCCACATCCCGCCGGGTGCAGGTGCCACCCGGCCACGCCGCGCTATCGACCGGGCCCCCGCTCGAACTGAAGCGCCCCCGCCGGCCTCCCCGCCCCCCCCCACGCCCCCCCCCACGCCCCCCCCGGTCCCGCGTCCCCCTCCCCGGGACGCAAGGCCCGGTGGCCGCGACCCCCCAATCCCGCCATTCGGTGTCCCGCCATTTGGTGTCCGTCACCGGATGGCGCGTTTGCCCCCCCCCTCCCGCACCGCCCGATCCGCATCCCCCCCCGGGGCGCGAGGCCCGGTCGCCGCAACCTCCAGTCCCGCCATTTGGTGTCCGTCACCGGATGGCGCGTTTGCCCCCCGGTCGCGCCACGCGGGGCGCCCGCGCGGGCCTCGCGGTCCGCTCCCCCCGGTGCCGCAACCCCTTGGTGGCCGCGAGGTTCCCGCACTCCACCTGCACCGGGGAACGGCCGATAGGGCCACCCCGAGCCCGCCGACCGGCGGGCCGGCCCCGTCCCCGACCCCACCGATCCCCCGGTCCCCCGGGGGTCCTCCCGCCCCCGCCGATGAGCATCACCCGCAGCCGCGCTGCCGTGTTCACCGTCGTCCGGTGCCTGCCCCTCGTGGCGGCGCTGGTGGCGATGTTCGTCGTGAACGAGATGGGGTTCCGCGGCCTGCACACGCACCTCGCGCAGGCCGCGCTGGTGCTGCTGGCGGCGGGCGCGGCGGCGCTGGCGGTCGGCAACAGCGGCTTCGCGCGGATCAACCAGCAGGCCGCCACCGTGCTGCCGCTGTCGATCCTCGCGCTCGACATCGCGCTCGTGGGCGTCGTCGGCACCTGGCTGCACGTGCCCGAGGTGCTGTCGCTGCCGCCGCGGCCGAGCCTGCCGTTCGTGACCGGCTACCTCGTCGCGCTCGTCGTGGCGGTCGCCGGCCGGCGCCCGGGCATGACCGCCCTCGGCGTGCTGACCGGCGCGATGCTCCTGCTGATGGCGGAGGGCGGCATCGTCAGCATCGGGAAGCCGCTGGCGGTCAGCGCGCAGGCCGGCGCCGAGGTCGTGCTCGACGACCCGAGCGGCCCGTGGGGGCAGCGCGACGTCTTCCTCGCGTTCCGGATGCTGCTGCTCGCCGCCGTCGCGTTCGAGTGCTCGACGGTGCTCGGGTGGATCGACGCCGAGGGCCGGCGCCGGCGCGCGGCGGAGACCGTCGAGCGCGAGCTGCGCGCGCGCGAGGTCATCGCCAGCGAGATGGCGGTCTTCAACGACGAGGCGGCCCGCGCCGACGACATCGGCGACCTCGCCGAGGCCGTGCTCGTCCACCTGCGCCGCCACTTCCCGACGAGCGCGCGCGGCCTGTTCCTCGAGGAGGCCGGCGAGCGCGTGGCGATCTGGGAGGAGCCCGGCGCGGCGCTCGAGCGCGTGGCGGAACAGCGGCGCCTGCGCCTCCAGGAGGCGGTGCGCGAGGCCGGGAGCAACGCGCTCGTGCCGCGCCTCGAGGTGCGCGCGACGGGCGTCGCCGCGCGCGGCGCCGTCGAGAAGCTGCGCACCGGCGTGGGCGTGCCCGTCCACGCGACCGGCCGCGTCGGCGGCGTCGTCTACGTCGGCGACGAGGACCGCGACGCGCTGCCCGCGGAGCGCCTCGGCGCGCTGGCGGAGCTCGGTCGGCAGGTCGGCGACGCGCTGCGGCGCATCGAGCGCAGCCGCGACGAGCAGACGCGCCGCACGTCGCTGCTGCTCGGGCAGATGCGCGAGGGCGTGCTCCTGCTCGGCGCCGACGGCCGCGTGGCGATGTCGAACCCCGCGGGCCGCCGGCTGCTGGCCGCGCTCGGCGTCGCGGCGGACGGGCCCGTCGCGGTCGGCGAGCTCGACACGGCGGGCCTCGCGAGCGTCCCCGCGGGCGGCGTCCGCCGCACGACCGCCGCCGGCAACGACGGCGAGGGCCGCACGGTCCGCGTCGCCGTCGCCGCCACGGGCGTGGTGGACGGCACGCGCCGCCTCGGCACCCTCCTCACGCTCACGGACGTGACCGACGAGGAGCAGGCCCGCGCGCGGCTCATGCAGGCCGAGAAGATGTCGGTCGTCGGCCAGACGCTCGCGAGCGTCGCGCACGAGCTCAACAACCCGCTCGCGGCCATCGTCGGCTACGCGGACATCCTCGCGGAGGAGGAGGTGCCGCCCGAGACGGCGAAGCTCCTCGGCCGCATCCGCGAGCAGGCCACGCGCACGTCGCGCATCGTCAAGAACCTGCTCAACGTGGCGCGCCGCCGCGGGCCCGAGCGCACGCGCATCTCGCTCAACGAGGTCGTCGCGTCGGTCACCGACCTCTTCGCGTACGACGCGCGCATGCACGAGATCACGCTGGTCCCGGTGCTCGCGCCGGACCTCCCGCAGGTCCTCGCCGACCGCAGCGCGCTGCAGCAGGTGCTCGTCAACCTCGTGCAGAACGGCATCCAGGCGCTGCGCGGCCGCGGCAAGGCGAGCCGCATCGAGATCCGCACCCGCGCCGACCGCGCCCACGTCTACCTCGAGGTCGCCGACGACGGGCCCGGCGTCCCGCCGCCGCTGCGCGCGAAGATCTTCGAGGCGTTCTTCACGACGAAGGGCCCCGGCGAGGGCACGGGCCTCGGCCTCGCGATCAGCCGCACCATCGCCCGCGAGCACGGCGGCGACCTCGTCCTCGAGGACCGCGCCCCGAACACCGGCGCGCAGTTCACGCTCCGCCTCCCGCTCGAGACGGCGCACGCCGAGACGCCCGCGGCGCCCGACCGCGTGATCCCCGAGGGGGTCCCCGCCCGCGTGCTCGTCGTGGACGACGAGGCCCCGGTGCGCGACTCGCTGGTCAAGACGCTCCACCGGCTCGGCGCGCAGGTGGACGGCATCGGCGCCCCCGGCGAGGCCGAGCGCCACCTCGACGGCGACACCGCCTACGACGCGATCCTCCTCGACGTCCGCATGCCGGGCCGCACGGGCCTCGACCTCCACCGCTCCATCACGGCGAAGCACCCCGAGCTGGCCCGCCGCGTCGTCTTCATGACCGGCGACCTCGTCAACGACGACGTCCTCCAGGCCGTCCGCGCGACGGGCAGCCCGCTCCTCGAGAAGCCGTTCACCGCCGACGAGCTCCGGGTGGCGCTCGCCGAGCTGACGCCGGGCTGAGAGGCTGCGAAGGCATCGGAGGTGCCTTCGCGGCCGCGAAGCGCGGGCCCGCAGGGCCCGCACGCCGAGCGGGTTTTCGGGGGGGTCGGGCCCCGAGAACCGAGCGAAGGCGGCTTCTTCACAGCCCATGAGCGGCCGGCGCCCGCGGCCGCGCGGCGCGGTACCATGGCGCGATGCTCCCGCGCCTCGCCGCCGTCGTCGTCTCGGCCGCCCTCGTCGCGGCGTCGGCGACCTGCTGCACGTCGCGCCCGACGCAGCGGATCGCGGCCACGCCGCGCGACGGCTGGGTCCGCCTCGGCCCGAACGTCCGCCTCCGCGACGACACGCCGCCGCTCGAGACCGTGCGGCCCCCCGCCGAGCCCGTGCGCACGTGGGGCGCCGCCGGCCCGTCCACCGACGCGGGGACGAACGGCGACTACGGCCCGTCGGGCAGCGCCGGCCCCGCGAGCGTGCCGGGCTACGACGGCAGCTTCGGCTACGGCTACACGCCGTTCCTCGCGCCGGGCGGCGCAGTGCCGCCGGGCCTGCGCCTCCCCAGCGACGAGCGCGCGACGAGTCCCTTCGCCGAGCCCTTCAAGGCCTCCTTCCCCGGCGGCGACGTCACCGCGCACCGCCCGGGCCTCTCGACCGGCAGCGGCGTCTACGGCCGCCAGGACGACGAGCCGAAGCCCGCGCCCGCCCCGCGCCGCTGAGACGACGTCGCGGTCGCGCTCCCCGGGACGCGAGGCCCGCTCGCCCGCGAGGCGTGCTCGCGCCCGAGCGCCCGGCGGGACCGGGCGTCCGGAGCCGTCGCCTGCGCGCGGGGTTGCGCGCCCGGGCCGCCCGAGCGCGGCTCACCTCGCGCGGCGGAGCGCCGGCGCGGCGACGAAGCCCGCGACGCCGCAGAGCGTGCCGAACACGCCCGCGACGAGGAAGAGCGTCGGCGCGCCGTGGCGCTGCGCGACGAGGCCCGCCACCAGCGCCGAGACCGCCGTCATGCCCTGCACCGTGAGGTTCACGAGCGCGAAGACCTGGCCGCGGCGCGCCTCCGGCACGTGCTGCTGGATCAGCGTGGTCCGCCCCACCACGATCCACGGGATGAACAGCCCGTGGACGAAGATCAGGGGCAACGCGACGCGGTAGTCGCGGACCCAGAGGAACGGCACGTACGTGAGGCCGTCGAGCACCATCCCCCACAGGATGAGCGGCCCCTTTCGCGCGCCCGCGCCGAACCGCGCGAGGAGCACCGCGCCGACGACGTAGCCCGACGCCATCGCGCCCTCGAACCACGCGAAGTGCCCCGCCGCGAGGCCGAGGTCGTCGTGGACGAACCCCGCCGCGCCGACGATCGCCGGGCCCATGATCGCGAGGTTGTCGAGCGCGGTGAGCACGAGCAACGCGAGGAGGAGCGGGTCGCGCACCGCCGCGGCGACGCCCCGCGCCGCCTCGCGGAACAACGAGCCCCGCGGGCCCGCGGCCGCGGACGGGGCCGCCGCGGGCGGCATCACGAGCGCCGCGAGCGTCGCCGCGCTCACGAGGAACGTGAGGCCGTCGAGCGCCAGCACGTCGAGCACGCGCGCGCGCTCGGCGGCGTCGGTCGTCGGCTGCGTGCCGAGGAGGAGGCCGCCGAGCCACAGGCCGAGGAGTCCCGCCAGCTGCGCCCCGACCTGGAACACGGCGTTGAACCGCACCAGCGAGCGCCCCTCCGCGAGGGTGGGCAGCAGCGCGTCGCGCGCCGGCACGAAGGGCGTGGACGCCGCCGCGACGAGGAACGCCGCGCCCGCGAGCACCGGGACCCCGAGCCCGCCGTCGCGCGCCGCGAGCCAGAGCACGCCGAGGATCGCCGCGCGCACGACGTCGCTCGCGACCATCGCGCGGCGGCGGTCCACGCGGTCCACCCACGCGCCGGCGACGGGCCCGAGCACGAGCCAGGGGAGCGTGCCGGCGAAGACGACGAGCCCGACGGCGTCGTCGCGGCCCGTCATCGACTTCGCGAGCCACGCGACCGCGCCGCCGAAGACGGCGTCCCCCATCAGGGAGACGAACTGCCCCGCGGTCAGGAGCGCGGCGTTGCGGCGGAACCGTTCGATGGCCGGGGCTCCCGGGGAGGCGAGGAGCCAACCATGCCGGACCCGGCCGCGGAAGCGACCGGGACGCTCGGACGTCAGCGGGGAGGGATCGCCGCCGGAGGCGGGGGAGGCGCCGGAGGCGGGAGCGCGCCCGCGTCGGGGATCCGCGGCCCCGGGACCGTCGGGCCCACAGGCGGGGGAGCGACCGGCGGCGGCGCGGCCTGCGGCGGGACGGACGGCGCGGGCACGGCCGGGCCGGCGGCCGGTGTCACGCTCCCGGGCGCACCGTCGCCGGACCCGACCGTCCCGGGCAGGGGCGGCAGGGCGGGATCGGCGGGGCCGGGCGTCAGCTCGCCGGCGGCGCGCGCGAGCCAGTACGCGAAGAGGAAGTCGGCGCGCGTGAAGGTGTCCTTCGGGTCGAGGACGGCGGTCTCGCGGCCCATCTCCTCGCGGTTGGCGTCCTGCTTCCAGGCCCAGCAGTTGACCGGGCGGCGCTCGAAGGGCACGGGCCCCTTGCGCTCCTCGATCCACGTGCCCTTGAAGGGGACCTCCTGCGCGGGCATGTCGAGGAGGGTGCGGCGCAGCTCGGCGACGCTCTCGTCGCGGCCGACCTGCTGCCCCGCGAGGAGCGCCATGGCGATGAGGCCGGCGTTGCCCCAGCCGTCGGTCGCGCGGCGGAACTCGCGCAGCCCGGCCATGGCGTTGCGCTTCGCCTTGCCCTCGTCGAGGAGCGCGACGGCGAGGAGCCCGTGGTGCGCCATGTTCACGTTGGACGCGTGGAGGACCTTGCCCCCCACCCACGTCTGCTGGCCGTCGATGGCGTCGTCCCAGCCCTTGCCCTTGAGCTTGTCCCACGCGTCCCAGAGGTCCTGCGCGCCGGAGAAGCGCGCGCCGGCGAGGATCGCGGCGGAGCCGATGGCCGCGTGCGAGCCGTTCTCGAACGGGCCGACGTGGGCGTCGATGTCGCCGTGCTTGGTCTTGCCGCCGTCGGGCTCGCGGACCGCCATGCCGCCGCGGTAGAGGCGGCGCGCGATCGCCTCGAGGTTGCGCCCCGCGACGAAGCGGACCTCGGCGTCGTCGACGAACTTCGCGAGGCAGGTCCACCCGAGGACGATGCCGGACAGCGCGTCGCGGCTCGCGTCCTTGCGGTACATGAAGCCGTCGCCGAGCGGCGACGGGACGACCTTCGGCCCCAGCGGCTCGCCCGGGATCGCGCGGCCCGCGGAGCGCGCGATCGCGCCCTCGACGCCCGTCACCTTCGAGAGCATCTCGAGGCCCGCGGCGACGCGGCGCGCGAGCGCGAGGGACTCGGCGTCGCGCATCACGGCGTACCGGCAGGCGACGGACGCGGCGTAGCAGCCGGACCAGATGGCGGTGTCGGCGCGGTCGAGGCAGTCGTGCGAGAGCTGGGCCGGCGTGGCGTCGCGGCGGTGGATGTAGGCGAGCAGGCCCTCGGGCGTGAGGTGCCGCTCGACGACGTTGCGGCCGACGCGGACCGCGCGCGCGTACAACATCGCGTCGCGCGGGTCGGTGGGGCGCGGGCCGGCCGACAGGGAGGGCGCGGCGACGGCGGACACGACGAGGAGGCCGAGGACGGCGACGGGGCGGAGGCCGGGCATCCGGACGATTCTACGGAGGCGGCAGGGGCGGCGGCGGTGCCGAACCCGGACCGGGAATGTGCAGGGGTTTTGCCGCGCGCCGGGCCTCGCGTGCCTACGCTCCTGACCGTCCCCGGAGGACTCCCCGTGCGCCGACTCCCGATGGTCCTGCTGGCCCTGACCGCCGTCCTCGTCCCCTGCGCCCGCGTCGGGCGGGCCGAGGAGCCCGTGCCCGAGGGCGCGCGGCTCGCGCTCGCGACCGAGCGCGTGGTCGTGTTCAAGGACGGGTACGCGTTGTTCGTGAAGGCGGGCACCGCGACGGCGGACGCGCGCGGCCGCGTGTTCACCGAGCAGGTGCCCGCGGGCGCGGTGCTCGGGTGCTTCTGGGCGACGGCGGCCGAGCACCGGGTGCTCGCGCTGCACGCGGGGTGGGTCGAGACGGAGGTCGCGCGCGAGCGGAAGGAGAGCTGCCTCTCGGTGCTCGACCTGCTGCGCGCGAACGTCGGGCGCGAGGTGACGCTCGGGTCCACGCGCGAGGGCGACCCCGGCGTGTCGGGGCGGGTCGTCGGGCTGCTCGAGGCGCCGGCGGCGGAGGCCCCGCGCGCGCCGGACGCGCCGTCGCCGTACCCCGCGGGGACGACGGTGCGGCCGGCGGCGCCGCTCGTCGGCGGCTCGCACGTCGTGATCGACGCGATGGGGCGGCGGCTCGTGCTGCCGGTCGCGGAGGTGCGGACGGTGTCGGGCGCGGAGCTCGTGACGGAGCTCGTGCGCAAGGAGCGCGTCGTGACGCGCACGAAGCGGCTGACGGTCGACCTCGGCGCGGCGGCGGCGGGCCGCGCGGTGACGGTGCACCTCCTCTACTTCACGGACGGCGTGCGGTGGATCCCGACGTACCGCGTCGAGGGGACGCTCGAGAAGGAGGCCGAGCTCTCGTTGACCGGAGAGGTCGTCAACGACGCGGAGGACGTGACGGACGCGGCGATCGACCTCGTCGTGGGCGTGCCGTCGTTCCGCTTCAAGGAGACGGTGTCGCCGCTGACGCTCGAGGCCGCGATCTCGGGCGCGGCGGCGGCGCAGGTGCGGACGTACGGCGGCCGCCGCAGCGACGCGTTCGCGGCGCAGCGCCTGATGACGCAGGCGATGTCGAACTCGTTCCGCAACGACGCGGACGACGGCGGCGGGGCCGGCGCGACCGACGGCGCGATGGAGGTCGCCCCGGAGCTGCGGACCGACACGCTCCAGGACCTCTTCCTCTACTCGCTCCCGAAGGTCACGCTGCGGCGGGGCGACCGCGCGGCGCTGTCGTTGTGGCAGAGCACGGTGCCGGTCGCGCACGTGTTCACGGCCGACGTCGAGGTGGTGCGGCACCCGCGGGAGGGGCAGGCCTCGACGCGCAGCCGCCGCGAGCACGACCTCGGGGTGGACGCCACGCCGGCGGGCGTGGGGGCCTCGGGCCGGACGTCGGTGTGGCACGAGCTCGAGCTGACGAACACGGCCAAGGTGCCGTGGACGACGGGCGCCGCGCTCGTGACGCGAGGCCCGCTGCCCGTCAGCCAGAACCTGCTCGGCTACACGTCGCCGGGCGTGACGACGCGACTGCCGCTGACGGTGGCGGTGGACGTGACGTCGAAGTGGGAGGAGCGCGAGACGGGCCGCGAGCCGAACGCGTACCAGCTGTACGGCAACTCGCTGACGAAGACCCTGAAGGCGGGCACGCTGACGGTGACGAACCGCCGGCGCGAGCCGGCCGAGATGCGGCTGTCGCTCTCGATGGGCGGCCGCGTCGAGACGGCGTCGGACGGCGGCAAGGTGATCCTCAACGAGGGCCGGCGCGACGACTGGCAGGAGTGGCCGTGGTGGTGGTGGGGCACGGTCGCGAACCACTCCGACGTCTCCTGGTCGTTGACGCTGGCGCCGGGCGAGACGAAGACCCTCTCCGTGACGTTCTCCTTCCCGACGCCCTGACCGGCGCGGGGGTCCCCCGCGTCACGACCGGTTCCGCCGTTCCTGGATCGGTTCCGCCAGATCGGGACCGGCACCGAACGGCGGAACCGGCACGGGGGGCGTTCGCGCGGCATCGGCCGGCGGGCCGGGGCGTATACGACCGGTTGCGGTCGTCCGCGCGGGGACGCAAGGCCCGGTGGTCGCGCGATCCGGTTCCGCCACTTCGGGACCGGCACCAAGTGGCGGCACCACGTGGCGGAACCGGCGCGTCAGAGGTCGGGGACGGACATGCGGACGGCGTCGATCAGCTCGACCGTCGCGGGGAGTTCGACCGGCGTCGGCGACTTGCAGTGGAACGTCAGCCCGCGATACGGCGTGAGGTATCGGTACGACGGGGTGAACCAGCCCCCGACCGACATCACGACGAGCGGCCGCTCGGTCTTCCGGAGCAGGTGCGCGAAGGCCTCGGGTTCGAGCCGCACCAGCACGCCACACGCCTTGATCGCGTTCGCCGCGACCTCGACCGCCATCGCCCCCACCCCCGCCACCGGTGCCGACATGGTCGCCCTCCGTCCGGTCAGCCTACCCCGAGCCGCCGGGCCCACGCTCCGTCGATCCGCGCGCCGCGATCGGCCCGCTGACGACCGGGCGCCGTCGGCGGGTCGGCACGCGAGGCCCGGTGGCCGCGGTCGGCCGAGCCTCGGACCGCGCCGAGGGACGGGCCCCGCGGAGCGCGGTCAGAGGAGGCGCTGCAGGAACGCCCGCGTCCGCGGATGCGACGGCGTGTCGAGCACCTGGCGCGCCGGGCCCACCTCGACGATCGTGCCGCCGTCGAGGAACGCGACGCGGTCGGCCGCCTCGCGCGCGAACCGCACCTCGTGCGTCACCACGAGGATCGTCCGCGCGTGCTCCGCGACGAGGTCGCGCATGACCTCGAGCACCTCCCCGATCGTCTCGGGGTCGAGCGCGCTCGTCGGCTCGTCGAACAGCAGGATCTCGGGGTCCATCGCGAGCGCCCGCGCGATCGCGACGCGCTGGCGCTGCCCGCCCGAGAGCTCCCGCGGCCACGCGTCGGCGCGGGCCTTCAGCCCGACGCGGTCGAGCAACGCGAGGCCCCGCGCCCGCGCCTCGTCCTCCGACCGCCCGAGCACCGTCGTCGGCGCGAGCGTGAGGTTTCCGAGCGCCGTCCGGTGCGGGTACAGCGGGAACGCCTGGAACACGAACCCGATGCGCCGTCGCAGCGGCAGCCAGTGCCGTTCGCGCGCGGCCGCGGGCACGTCGGCGCGCGGGGCCTCGACCCCGAGCACCTCGACGCGGCCCCCGTCCGCCGCCTCGAGCCCGTTCAGCAGCCGCAGGATCGTGCTCTTCCCCGACCCGCTGGGCCCCACGAGCGCGACCACCTCGCCGTGCGCCACCTCGAGCGACACGTCCGCCAGCACCGTCGTCGTCCCGAAGCGCTTCGTCGCGCCCGACAGCACGACGTCCGCGGGTCGGTCGCTGGCCACCGGGCCTCGCGTCACCCCTGCGGGCCCGGGATCACGAGGTCGAACACGTGGTACTCCGGCTCGAACAGCCACTTGTAGGGCTGCGTCGGCATCTTCGGGTCCTGCAGCCGCTGCATCGCGAGGTAGGCCTCCCGCGACGCGAAGTGATACGCCTGCGTGACCCGCCCCGTCGGCCCCGTCGGCCCGATCTCGTCGTACACCTCGAACCGGTCGACGCCGTGGCTCTCCCAGTACGGCTTCAGCTCCTTCGTCGCGGCCTCGAGGAACGCCGCCCGGTGCGTGTCGCGCAGGCGGAACGTGACGAGGTACAGGACGCGGCCCATGCGGCGACTCCGGGGGACGGCGGACGCCCGCGAGCCTACCGGCCCCCGGGTCCGACGCGACGCGCCGCGCGACCCCCCGCGCCCGACGTCCTCCTCCCCCCCGCCGCGTGCGGCGGTACGCTGCGGGGGTCGATGCGCGCCACCCCCGTCCTCCTCACCGTCGCCCTGCTGACCGCCGGCGCCGCCTTCCTCCTCACGCCGCGCCGTTCCGACGCCCCCGCGACCGACCAGACGGGCGTCGCCATGGACCCGGTCTCCGACCGCCCGCAGGTCCCGGAGCGCAGCAGCGGCAAGCTCGTCCTCCGCGTCGTCACCGAGGACGGCCGCCCGCTCCCGAAGGGCACGCGCGCCGGGTACGTGCGCTACGGCGACCGTCGCCTCCGCCTCGCCGCCGCGGACGGCACGTTCCCGTTCGCCGACGCGCCCGTCGGCCGCCTCGAGGTCACCGCCGAGGCGCCGGGGTACCTCGCCCCCGCCGTCACCGCGGTCCTCACGCCCGGGGTCCCCACCGAGGCGACGATCGTCCTCGCCCCGGTCCGCTGACGACCGCGGCCCCCGTCCTCGGGACGCGAGGCCCGCCGGCCGACGCGAGGCCCGCGCGCCTCCGGGGGGCTGCGACGGGATCCGCAGGGGCCTCGGGGGTACGATGGACCCGGGTCGGCGTACGGAGGCTCCCATGAACGCGCGCGTGCTCGCGGCGGCGGCGGTCCTGCTCGGGTCGGCCGGCTGCGGCGGCGGGGGCACGACGTTCACCAGCGTCAACACCGGCGGCGTGGGCGGCACCGGCGGCGCGAGCGTCGAGTGGCGGACGGCCGCGGTCTCCGTCGACCTCGACGAGGACGGCCGCGCCGACCTCGCGGCGCTCGCACGCGACGGGTCGGGCGCCGCCCGCTGCTGGCGCGGCACGGCGGACGGCCTCGTCCCCGCGCCCGCGGCGTGGGCCGGCGCCGACGCCCTCGCCGCGCTCCTCGACGACGTGGACGCGTTCGACGACCGCGGCCTGCTCGAGGGCTTCGGCGTCCACCGCCTGCCGCGCGTCGGCCGCAGCCCGCTCGCCTACGCGGTCCTGCACGTCGGCGACGCCGTGGACGACCCGGCGGTGCTCCCGACGATCGACGCGCTGCGCCCCGCGTCCGGCGCGGCGCACGACCTCGTCGTCGTCGAGGGCGACGGGCTCGCGGCGCGCGGGGTCGCGACGACCGCGACCGTCGGGGGGACCGCCGCGACCGTCGTGCTCGCGCTCGCCGACGCCGTGGTGCTGGTGGTGCCCGAGGGCCTGCCGGTGGGCCCGGCCGAGCTGCGGGTGACGCGGGGCACCGCGACCAGCGGCCCCGCGACGTTCGAGGTGCTCGCGCCGGCCGTCCCCGTCGTCACGAGCCTCTCCCCGAGCGTCGCCACGCCGGACACGGTCCTGGTGCTGCACGGCGAGCACCTCGGGACGCCGCCCGAGCGCGTCGAGGTCACCTTCAGCGGCGCCGCGCCGGTGCGAGCCCTCGGCCTCGGCCGCGGCGCGGCGGTGGTCGTCCCCGCCACCGCCGTCTCGGGCCCCGCGACGATCGCCGTCGGCGGGCTCTCGAGCGCGCCGTTCGACGTCGTCGTCGGCGACGTCCCCGCGCCGACGCTCACGACCCTCGTCCCCGCCGCGGCGAGCGCCGGGTCGCTGGTCCGGATCGAGGGCGACGACCTGCTCGTGCCCGGCGACCGCCTCGAGGTGACGTTCGGCGGGGTCCGCGCCGCGATCTTCGCGCTCGCGCCCGGCGCGATCACCGCGATCGTCCCGGCCGGCGCGACGGACGGCGACGTGGTCGTGGACGTCGGCGGCCGCGCGCGCGCGGGGCTGGCGTTCGACGTGGTCCCGCGCGCGGCCCCCGTCGTCACCGCGCTCGTCCCCGGCGACCTCGCGGTGGGCGACGTGCTCGACGTCGAGGGCCACGACCTCGTGGATCTCTCGGGCTGGCGCCCGGGCGGCCTGCCGCCGTTCCCGCTCTTCGGCGACCTGCGCGTGACCGTCGGCGGGAAGGACGCGTGGTTCGTCGTCCCCACGGTCGAAGGGCTGCGCCTGCGCGTCCCGTCCGGCGCCGCCAGCGGCGACGTGGTCGTCACCGTGAACCGCGTCGCGAGCGCCCCCGCGCCGATCACGATCCGCTGACCGCGGCCACCCGGCCTCGCGGTCCCGGGTCCCATCCGCCAATCGACGCCGGTCGTTGATCGGCGGATCCGCCAATGGATGCCGGTCGATGATTGGCGGATCGCGGCCGCCGGGCCTCGCGGTCCCGGGATCCGCCAATCGATGCCGGTCGTTGATCGGCGGATCCGCCAATCGATGCCGGTCGTTCATTGGCGGATCGCGACCGCCGGGCCTCGCGGTCCCGGGGAACCGTCCGCCCATCGACGCCGACCGTCGATGGGCGAACGATGACTACTTCACCTTGCGCATCGTCTCGCGCCAGGCCGCCTCGAGTTCGGCCATGTCCACGCCGGCGAACGCGGTGTCGACCGCCTTCTTCAGCGCGTCCGCACTCGAGCGATACCGCGAGGACGGCATCGTGAAGCCCTCGAACGGGTTCGGCTCGTCGCCGGACGGCGCGTCCCCCATCCCGGGCTCGCCCATGCCGGGCCCATCGCCCATGCCAGGCTCGTCGGGCGACGGATCGCCGGAACCGGGCGCGTCGTCGCCGGGGAGCGTCGGCGGCTTCGGCTCGTCGGGCGTCGTGGGCCCGTCGCCGGGCGCGGTGGGGGCATCGCCCCCCATGGCCGGGCCGCCCGGGCCGGGCTTCGGGCCCGGCTTCGGCGTCGGACGCTCGGCGTTGACGGCGGCCTTCAGCGTGTCGAAGTACGTGGGGAGGATCTTCCCCCACTTGGCGGCCCACTTCGGGTTCTTGGGCACGTACTCGCGCAGGAAGTAGACGAGGCTCCAGCCCTGCGCGTACGAGACGCCGGGGTAGCTGTAGTACTCGCCCTGCGTCATGCGGACGAACTTGTCGAGCGGCGTGTAGCCGCCCTTCTTGCGGTCGTACTTGTCGTACGTCTGCTTGGTCTGCGGGTCGGTGACCGTCTCGCAGGGCGACGGGCCGGCGGCGAGCGCGCCCTGGATGGTGCTCACGCGCCAGTTGAAGGGCTTGATCTCGAACTTCTTCGCCGTGTACTTCGACCCGGCGTAGTAGTCGCCGTGGCCCTCGTTGAACCACGAGTGCGGCGCGACCTCGCCCACGCTGTAGTAGATGTACTGGTGGAACGCCTCGTGGTAGAGGACCGCGAGCGTGTCGTCGTCGGGGGCCTTCGCGGGGCTCGCGTCGTAGAAGACGAGCTCCTCGGTGTCGCTGTTCCAGTAGCCCGCGCTGCCGCCCGGGCCGCCGTAGTGGTGGTACTCGGCGGCGTCGCCGCAGATGCGGCAGATGCAGACGGCCTTGATGGGCTGCGCCGGCGGGAACTGCACCTCGTAGACCTGGGCGCGGATCTGCTCGATGCGCTCGCCGATGATCTTCGCGAGGAAGTCGTTGCGACGGCCCTTGGTGTTGTAGAGGATGACGTAGTTCTTCAGCGGCGAGACGGCGACGTCCCACCCGCCGATGAGGCCGCGCTCGATCGCGCGGCGCTTCTCGGCGCTGATGGGCAGCCCGTCGAGGACGGCCTTCGACTCGACGTCGTCGGCCTGCTCGTCGAACCAGATGAACGACGACACGACCTGCTTGCAGCCCGGCTCGATCTTCTTGCGCCGGTCGCCCTCGCAGACGATCCAGAGGCCGACCTCGACCTCGTCCTTCTTGAAGGCCGCGAACACGAGGTAGAAGGGCTTGTCGGTCCAGTACGCGAGGGGGTTCACGCGCTCGACGACCCACATCTTCCCGGGGACGCCGTCCTTCGACTTGACCGCCTTCGCGTTCTTCTCGGAGAGGAGCGACTCGCCGAGCGCCTTCATGCGCTCGCGCTCCTTCTCCCAGGCGCCGGGCCCGTCGTCCTCGGGAGGGGCGGCCTGGCCGCCCTTGGGGGCCTTGCCGCCCTTCGCGGGCTTCGCGGGCGCGGGCTCGTCGAGGTAGCCGCCGCCCATCAGGATCTTGAGGAAGAGGTCGCGAGCGGTCTTCGGCTCGTCGCTGCCGAAGCGCTTCTTGATCTCCTCCATGATCGGGTCCTTCGGCCCGTCGCCCTCGGTCGTGACGCCCGTCTTCATGCCCTGGGTGCCGCCGCCGATGCGGTAGGCCATCAGCTCGGCGGCGAGGGTGCCGCGCTTGTCGGCGCCGCTCTCGACGTACTTGCAGACGGCGTAGGAGTCGGTGCCCCCGCCCCAGCGGGCGGCGGACTTGCCCTCGGTCTCGAGCGGGACCTGGTCCCAGTCGTCCCAGACGCGGAACGAGAACTTCGCGTTGCGGTCGCGGTAGCGCTTCGACACGGCGCCCGCGTCGGCCGAGCGGGCCCCGCCCACGACGAGGAAGCCCACCGCGACGACGATCGCCGCGGCCGCGACGACGCCCGCGCGCACGGCGCGCGCGCCGCGGCGGCCGGCGAGGCCGCGACGGGACGTGCTGCCCGGGGCGGCGGGGGAGCGGGACTCGACCGGGACGCTGCGTTCCATGCGACACACCCTCCAACCCGTGGCTCCGCCCGAGCGAGGCGACGGGCCTTCCTTTTCTTCGGACGCCGGCGACCGGCGTTGCGTTCCAACAATACCGTCACCGGCGAGGGAACGTCACGGGCATCCACCGGGCCTCGCGTCGGCGCGGTTCGTCGCCGTGCGCCCGGGGGGTCGGTAGGATCCGGACGTGTCCCAGGCCCCCACCCCCGGTCCCGACGCGGTCCCGCTCGAGGACCGCTACTTCCGCAAGGGCCTCGGGCTGCGCGGCGAGGTCAAGGAGCGGATCGCAGGCGACTACCACTCGGCGATCGTCCGCCGCTTCCGGGAAGAGGGCTTCACGCTCCGCGTCGCCGACCTGACGTTCCGCCTCGCCGCGCAGTTCGGCTTCTGCTACGGCGTCGACCGGGCGGTCGACTACGCCTACCAGACCCTCGAGAAGTTCCCGGACCGCCGGGTGATCCTCACCGGCGAGATCATCCACAACCCGGGCGTGAACGGTCGCCTGCGGAGCAAGGGCATCCGCTTCGTCGGCGACCCCGAGGTGCGGACGCTCGACGACGTCACGTCGGGCGACGTGGTGCTGCTGCCGGCCTTCGGCGTCCCCGCGGGCGACTTCGAGCGGCTGGCGCGCAGCGGCGCCGTGCTCGTGGACACGACCTGCGGGTCGGTGCTCAACGTCTGGAAGAGCGTCGAGAAGTACGCCCGCGAGGGGTTCACGTCGCTCGTCCACGGCAAGTGGGCCCACGAGGAGACGCGGGCCACCGTCTCGCGGGTGCTCCTGCACCCGGGCGGGCGCTACGTCGTGGTCCTCGACCTCGCCGAGGCCGACCTCGTGGCCGACTACATCCGCCGCGGCGGCGACCGCGAGGCGTTCCTCGCGCGGTTCCGCACCGCGGTCTCGCCGGGCTTCGACCCCGACCGCGACCTCGCGCGCATCGGCGTCGCGAACCAGACGACGATGCTCTCGAGCGAGTCCCTCGAGATCGCGCGCCGGATCGGCCAGGCGCTCGAGGACCGTCACGGCGCCGCCGACGGCAAGGCCCGGTTCCGCGCGTTCGACACGATCTGCTCCGCGACGCAGGACCGCCAGGACGCGCTCGAGGCCCTGCTCCGGGAGCCCCTCGACCTGCTCCTCGTGATCGGCGGCTTCAACTCGTCGAACACGACGCACCTGCTCGAGATGGCCCACGGCAAGGTCCCGGCCTTCCACATCGAGGGCCCCGACGGGCTCGTCTCGGCCGACGTCGTGCGCCACCGCCCCGTCGCCGGGAAGGTGGCGGTCGAGTCCCGAGGCTGGCGACCCGCGCGCCCCGCGACCATCGGCGTCACGGCGGGCGCGTCCACGCCGGACGTGACGATCGGCGCGGTCGTGACGCGGGTCCTCGAGCACTACGGCCTCGCGCTGCCCGACCTCGAGAAGGCCGGCCCCGCGTGAGCCTCCGCGTCCGGCACCTGCACCCCTTCGACCTGCCGCCGAAGGACGCCATGCGCCTCCAGACGTGGCTGGCGGCGAAGGTGATCACGAAGGGCGCCCCGCGCCGGCCGCTCCGTCGCGTCGCGGGCGTCGACTGCGCCGTGGACCGGGCGGGCCACGTGCACGGCGTCGTCGTCGTGTGCGAGGCGCCGGACTGGCACGTGATCGAGACCGTCTCGGCGTCGGCGCCCGCGCCGATGCCGTACATCCCGGGCCTCCTCTCGTTCCGCGAGACGCCGATCCTCCTCGACGCGCTCGCGCGGCTGCGCACGCGCCCCGACCTCCTCCTCGTGGACGGCCAGGGCATCGCGCACCCGCGCGGCCTCGGCATCGCCGCCCACCTCGGGCTCCACCTCGACGTGCCGGTCGTCGGCGTCGCGAAGTCGCTGCTCGTCGGCACGCACGAGAGGGCCGGCCGCCACCGCGGCGACTGGCGCGCGCTGATGCGCAAGGGGAAGCGCATCGGCCTCGTCCTCACCACCCGCGACGACGTCGCCCCCGTCTACGTCAGCGTGGGCCATCGGATCGGGCTCTTCCCCGCGGCGCGGCGCGTGCTCGAGTGCGCGACCCGGTACCGCCTGCCGGAGCCCATCCGCCACGCGGACGCGCTCTCGCGGCGGCTCGCGCGCGGCGAGGCGCTCGCCACCCGCGGCTGACATGTGCGGGATCGCGGGCATCGTCGGGCCGGGCGTCGGCACCCCCGCGGACCGCGCTGACCTCGCGCGGATGCTCGCGCGCCTCGCCCACCGCGGCCCCGACGACGGCCACGTCGTCGCCGTCCCGGGCGCGCTCCTCGGCGCGCGCCGCCTCGCGATCGTCGGCGGGCCCGACGGCCGCCAGCCCATGGAGGACCCGCGAGGCCCCGTCGTCGTCGCGCTCAACGGCGAGCTCTACGGCCACGCGACGCTGCGCCGCGACCTCGAGGCCCGCGGCGAGCGCTTCGCGACGAACACCGACACCGAGGTCCTCCTCAAGCACATGGTCCTCGACGGCGCCGCCTGCCTCCCGCGCCTCGAGGGGATGTTCGCCTTCGCCGCGTGGGACGGCCGCACCCGCACGCTCCTCCTCGCGCGCGACCGCCTCGGCGAGAAGCCCCTCGTCTGGTTCGCGACCGACGACCGGCTCGTCTTCGCGTCGGAGCTCGGCGCCCTCGCCGCGCACCCCGACGCGCCCCGCGCCCTCTCCGCGGACGCCGTCGCGCGCTACCTCGTCCACCGCTTCGTGCCCGCGCCGCTGACGCCGTGGGCGGGCGTGCACCGCCTGCCGCCCGCGCACCTCCTCGTCGCGCGCGACGGCCGCGTCGACGTGCGTCCGTGGTGGACGCTCCCCGCTCCCGGGACCGCGAGGCCCGCTCGCCGTCCGTCCCGGCGCGAGGCCGCGGCGGAGGTGCGCGCGCGGCTCGAGCAGGCCGTCGCGAGCCGCCGGCAGGCCGACGTGCCCGTCGGCGTGTGGTTGTCGGGCGGGCTCGACTCCGCGGCGATCGCGGCGCTGGCGCGTCGCGAGGGGCCGGTGCCGACGTTCACGCTGCGCCCCGCGGACGCGGACTTCGACGAGGGCGACGCCGCGCGCGCGACGGCGCGGGCGCTCGGGACCGAGCACCACGAGGTCGCCGTGGACGCCGCGGGGCTCGCGGCGGGGTTCGACGAGGTGTTCGCGGGCCTCGACGAGCCCATCGGCGACCCGTCCCTCGTGCCGACGCTGCTCCTCGCCCGCGCGGCGCGCGCGCACGTGAAGGTCGTGTTGTCCGGCGAAGGCGCCGACGAGCTGTTCGGCGGCTACCCGACCTACGTCGGCGCGCGGCTCGCGGGCCTCGCGCGCGTCGTCCCGGGCCCGTTGCGGCGCCGGCTCGCGCGGCGCGGCGCCGCCGGGCACGGCAACGTGCGCCTCGGCTTCCTCTTGCGGCGTCTCCTCGACGGCGCGGGCCACCCGCCGCTCGCGCGCCACCTGCGCTGGTTCGGCGCGTTCGCCCCCGAGGACGTCGCGCGGCTGTTCCGGCCCGGCGCCCTGCCCGCGGACGCCGTCGAGGCGTGCCTCGCCGCGTACGAGGCCGCGGCGGCGCCGGCGGCGGCGACGCAGGACCCGGTGGACGCGCTGCTCCGCGTGGACCTGTTGCTGCACCTGCCCGACGCGTTGCTCGCGAAGGTGGACCGCGCGAGCATGCGGGTCGGGCTCGAGGCCCGCGCGCCGTTCCTCGAGCAGCGCCTCGTCGAGTACGCGACCGCGTTGCCGGCCTCGCTGAAGGTCGGACGGTTCACGACGAAGCGGGTCCTGCGCGACGCGCTCGCGGGGATCGTGCCGCGCGCGGTCCTCGGCCGTCGCAAGCGCGGCTTCGCGGTCCCGGTGGCGCGGGCGTTCGCGGGCCCGCTCGGCGACCGGCTGCGTGACCGGCTCGCGACGCCGTCGCCCCTGACCTCGCTCCTCGACCCGACGCTGCCGCTCGCGCTCCTCGCGGAGCACCGCGCCGGCCTCGCCGATCACGCGCGCCGCCTCTATCCCCTGCTCGCGCTCCTCGAGTGGTCCGCGCACGCGCCGTAGGCCCGCGCGCGCGGCCCGGATCCATCCCGCGCGCCGCCGCTCACGCCGAACGAGCGGGGTCGGCCCCAGTCGCGCGGAGCATCGCGGCCCGGAGCCGCGAGACCTCGTCGAGCCCGGCGGAGAGGCCGCCGGCGCACAGGAGCAGCGCGCCCCCGTGGAACGCACCCTCGACGACCGCGCCCATCCACAGGCGAAGCCCCTCGCGGGACGTGACGTCGGCCAGGGCCGGCGCCGGGGACACCACGAGGGTGACGACGTGCGCGAGGGGCGCGAGGACCGCCCAGCCGAACGTGGCCCGCACGACCCAGGTCAGGGGCGCGACGACCCGGCGCCCGATCGCCGGCGGCAGGAGCAGCAGGGCGCCCAGCGCTCCGCACGCGACATGGAGCGCGGTCCACACGACCCCACGATCGGCGGCCCAGGGGTGCGCGAGCGGCGCCGCGAACGTCTCGGCGATCTCGTCGCGGCGGAGCGCGAGCAGCGCCAGCCCGCTGATCCCCGCGAGCAACCCCGAGGGAAGGGCGTCGCCGGGACGGCGGACCGGGCGGCATCCGGACGCGACTCCGACGGGGGCGAGGAGGCCCAGGCTCGCGATCACGAGGTGCTCGGCGTCCGTCGACGTGGGCGTGGCGCCGAGCGTGGTGTACGTCTGGAGGGCGGGCCACAGCGACGCGAGGAGGCCGAGGACGAACAGGAGCATCGGGACCCAGACGTTCCGCAGGACGTTCGACAGCAGCACGGCGCCCGCGCCGAACGCGGCGATCCAGAGACTCGACGGGTGGATCGCCGGCTCCTCCCAGGGCCAGCGCCATCCGACGCCCTCGCCGCCGTCGGCGCCGCTCGCGGATCCGTGCGGGAGCAGCGCCGCGACGATCAGCAGGCCCCCGCCGATCCGGACCCATCGCCGGCTGAAGCGGCAGAGGCCGTTCACCGCGTCGGGCAGGGGGAGCGCGTCCTCCGTCGGCATCCTCACCTCGTCGGCGTCGCGGCGCGTGCCGCGCGACCCAGAGCATCGGTCGGGTCTCGCCCACCGCCAAGCGTCCGACGCGGTCCCGGCGGCGCGCCCATCGGTCCGCCGGAGCGAGGACGACGTCCCGCCCACCCATCGGCCACACGGATCGGACGTTCCGCCGTGGCCGTGGGCGGGCCCGCGGCCCGCGCGCAGTGCGGCGTGGGCTCATCGGGCGACGACGTCCATCCATCGGCCCGCCACCGCGTCCCACGCGCCGACGGCGCCGAGATCGTCCGGCGTCCCCTTCCCGGGGACGAACGTGTCGTCCTCGAGGCGCCAGCGTTCGCACCAGACGCGGCCGTCGAGCACGCTCACGCTGAACGACGTCGCCGCCCCGGCGAACTCGCGCCACGATCGCGAGCCCGCGGCCCGTACGACCACGGGGAGCCGGCGCTTGAGGACCTCGGCGTGAGAGATGACGCGCGGCACCGTGCCCAACGTCCGCGCCAGTGCGCCCGCCAGCGCGGCGGTGTCGCCGTACGCGATCACGTGGACGGGCTCGTCGGCCACGTCCCAGTTCTGGTCCGAAACGGCCGGCGTCGGCAGGTACAGCGTCCCCTGGTGGACGTACACGTCGATGTTCTCGTTCATGCGGATTCCGTGGCGAGCAGTGATGGCCTCGACGCATCGGCGGGCGAGCGCGGCGATCGTCGGATCGTAGTCGAAGGGCTCCTGCAGGAGACGGGCGACGGGCCACGCGGTCGATCGCGTCGCGGGTCGGGCCTCGCGGTCCCGTTCAGGCGTCGACGAGCCGATAGCTGGTGCTACGGCCGCCCGCGGGGTTCTCGGCGAGGAGCCCGCGTTCGACGAGGGTTCGGATGTCGCGGAGCGCCGTGTCCGTCGAGCACTTCGCGAGCTTCGCGTACTTCGAGGTCGTGAGGAATCCGGCGAAGTCGCCCGCCATCCGGCGCAGGACGGCGCGCTGCCGCTCGCTCACGGCGGCCCGGTCCACCCGCGCCCAGAACCGGGCCTTCCGCCAGACGACCTCGAGCGTGCGTTCGGCGCCGTCGATCGCGCGCTCGAGACAGCCGAGGAACCAGACGACCCACCGGGTGACGTCGAGATCGCCTCGTTGGGCGGCCTCGAGCTCGCGGTAGTATTCCTTCCGCTCGACCTCGATCTGCGACGACGCGCTGTAGAAGCGGTCCGGCGTGCGGTCGGCGCGCGCGAGCAGGAGGTCGGCGATCGCGCGGGCGATGCGCCCGTTGCCGTCCTCGAACGGATGGATGGTCAGGAACCAGAGGTGCGCGAGCGCCGCCTTCAGCACCGGGTCCACGGCGGACGGCGACTCGATCCACGCGAGGAACGCGGCCATCGCCGCTTCGACGCGGTCGGCGTGCGGCGCCTCGAAGTGGACCGTCTCGCGCCCCATCGGGCCCGACACGACCTGCATCGGGCCCGCGTCGGGCGTCCGCCAGGCGCCGACGGTGATCCGCTGCGTCCCGCTGCGCCCCGTCGGGAACAGCGCGGCGTGCCAGTCGAACAACCGCGGCGCCGTGAGCGGACGGTCGAAGTTCCGCGTCGCGTCCAGCATCATCTCGACGATGCCCTCGACGTTGCGCCCCGCCACCGGTAGGCCGGCGACGTCGAGCCCCAGCCGACGGGCGATGGAGGACCTCACCTCCCCGGGATCGAGGTGCTCGCCCTCGATCGCGGACGACGTCACGACGTCCGTCGTCAGCACCGAGAGGTTCGCTTCGGACCGGAGGTCGAACCCCAGCGCCTCCATCCTCCCCAGCAAGCGCCCCTGCCCGTGGCGGACCGACGCGAGCGGACCGGCCACGGCGTCCGCCGTCCAGGTGAAGGCAGGCCAGTCGGGTCGTTGATGGAGGTAGGTCATATTCGCCGCAACTTGTGCGGCGATTGTAGCCCCGGGTGCGGCGAATGGGGAGCCTATTCACCGCACATCCTGCGGTGAATAGGGCTCGGATTCGCCGCATCCCCCGGTGCCCCCCCCGGTCGGCCCCGGGCGGCCGCGCGCGGGCGGGTCAGCCGTGCCAGGACTGCAGCAGCTGGACGTAGTTGGCGCGCTCGTAGGCCGAGGGGTCGGGGCACCGGGCGAAGGAGAGGGAGCCGACCGCCGTCGAGAGCTTGTCGTACTCGTGTTCCTCGAACCACCGCGTCATCTCGTCGAGGATGACCCGCAGCCGGCCGACGCCGTGCTTCAGGAGCGCCGACACGACCTGGACGCCCCGGGCGCCGGCCATGACGGCCTTCACGGCGTCGCGGCCCGAGTGGACTCCGCCCGTGACCGCGAGGGAGCCCCGCGTCGTCCCGAAGACGATCGCGAGGAAGTGCAGCCGCGCCGCGAGCTCGCTCGGGTCCGAGAGGTGGAGCGACCGCTTCACGATCAGCGCCTCGGGGTCGAGGTCGGGCTGGTAGAGCCGGTTGAAGAGCACGTAGCCCGACGCCCCCACCGCGTCGAGCTTGCGGACGAACGACGGCATCGACGTCACGAACGGCGAGAGCTTCACCGCGAGCGGCACGTGCACCACGCGCCGCACCTCGCGCACGACGTCCACGAGGCGCGCCTCGACGGACGCGCCGTCCTCGGCGGGGTCCGTCGGCAGCGCGTACAGGTTGAGTTCGATGGCGTGCGCCCCGGCCTCCTGCATGAGCGCCGCGTACTCGCACCACCCGCCGGGCGTCGCGCCGTTGAGGCTCGCGATGACCGGCACGTCGACGGCCGCGCGGATCCTCCCGAGCCGCTCGAGGTAGGCGACCGGGCCCAGCGCGAACACGTCCGACGACGGGAAGTAGGAGTCGGCCTCGGCCTGCATCCCCTCGTGGGCGTCCATGTGGCGCAGCGCCGCCCGGCCCTCGCGCGACACCTGCTCCTCGAAGAGCGAGTGCATCACGATGGCCGACGCGCCCGCGTCCTCGAGCCGGCGGACGGTGTCGAGGTCGTCCACGAGCGGCGAGGCGCCCGGCATGATCGGGTGCTTCAGGCGGAGCCCGAGGTAGTCGATCGAGAGGTCCATCGTCGTCCCTCCGTCAGCGGTTCGGGTGGGCGGGCATCGGGTGCGGCGCGGGCGCCGGCCCGTGGCGGAGCCCGGAGAGGTGCTCGTACATCGCGCGGCGCTCCGCGGCCTGCAGCTCGGCCGCGTCCACGAGGCGCGCGTACCGCTTGGGGTCGGCGAGCGCCACCGAGCGGAAGCGGCCCTCGTTCTTCATGAACTCGCGGGCACGCACCGTCGGCGCGCCCGAGTCGAGCTCGAGCGGCGCCTCGCCCGGCGCGGTCCGGCGCGGGTCGTAGCGGTAGAGCGGCCAGATGCCGCTCGCGACCGCGAGCTTCTGCTGCTCGCCGCCCATCACGAGGTCGTAGCCGTGGGCGATGCACGGGCTGTAGGCGAGGATCAGCGACGGCCCCGGATAGGCCTCGGCCTCGGCGAACGCGCGCACGGTCTGCGCGTCGCGCGCGCCCCAGGCCACGCGCGCCACGTAGACGTGCCCGTACGACATCGCGAGCAGGCCGAGGTCCTTCTTGCCGACCTCCTTGCCCGCGGAGGCGAACTTCGCCGCCGCGCCGACCGGCGTCGCCTTCGAGGCCTGGCCGCCGGTGTTGCTGTAGACCTCGGTGTCGAGCACGAGCACGTTGACGTCGTGGTGCGACGCGAGGACGTGGTCGAGGCCGCCGTAGCCGATGTCGTAGGCCCAGCCGTCGCCGCCCACGATCCACACCGACTTCTTGACCAGCGCGTCGGCCGAGGCCGCGAGCGCCCGGGCCTCGGGTCCCCCGAGCCGACCGAGCGCCTCGCGGAGCGCCGCGACGCGCGCCCGCTGCGCGGCGAGCCCCGCCTCGTCGCCGCGCCCCATGCCCTCGAGGAGGCCCGCGACGAGGTCGCCGCCGAGCCTCGGGGCCAGGGCCTGCAGCAGCAGCGTGGCGCGCGTGGCGTGCGCGTCGGCCGCAAGGCGGAAGCCGAGGCCGAACTCGGCGTTGTCCTCGAACAGGGAGTTGGCCCACGCGGGCCCGCGGCCGGCGGCGTCGGCGCGCCACGGCGTGGTCGGCAGGTTGCCGCCGTAGATCGACGAGCAGCCCGTGGCGTTCGCGATGAGCGCGCGGTCGCCGAAGAGCTGCGAGAGCAGCTTCAGGTACGGCGTCTCGCCGCAGCCGGCGCACGCGCCCGAGAACTCGAAGAGCGGCTCGCGCAGCTGCGAGCCCTTGACGTCGACCGTGAGCGCCGCGGGGTCGAGGTCCGGCAGCCCGAGGAAGAAGTCGAACGCGGGCCGCGCGACGTCGCGGTGGGCCTCCGCCGGGGCCATGTCGAGGGCCTTGTGGCGCGGGTTGCTGCGGTCCTTCGCGGGGCAGACGGCGACGCAGAGCCCGCAGCCCGTGCAGTCGTCGGGCGCGACCTGGATCGTGAACGCGAGGCCCGCGAGGTCGCCGCCCTTGGCCGCCACCGACCGGAACCCGGCGGGCGCGTTCGCGAGCGCGGCCGTCGGGTAGGCGTTGGAGCGGATGGCCGCGTGCGGGCAGACGAAGGCGCACTTGCCGCACTGGATGCACAGGCCCTCGTCCCAGACCGGCAGGTCGAGGCCGATGGCGCGCTTCTCGTAGCGCGCGGTGCCGGTCGGCCACGTGCCGTCGGGCCGGAACGCGCTGACGGGCAGCGCGTCGCCCTTCCCGGCGAGCAGGACGGCCGTCACGCGGCGCACGAAGTCCGGCGCGTCGGGCGCCACCGGGTCGCGGCGGCGCCGGTCCGTCGTCGGCTCGGCGGGGACGGGCACGGGGTGGAGGTGGGCCAGCGCGGCGTCGATGGCCGCGAAGTTGGCGCGGACGACGGCGGCGCCGCGCCGGCCGTACGACTTCTCGGCGGCCTTGCGGATCTTCTCGATGGCCTCGTCGCGGGGGAGCACGCCGGACAGCGCGAAGAAACACGTCTGCATGACCGACGAGATGCGGCGGCCGAGGCCGGCGGCCTCGGCGACGGACGCGCCGTCGATCGCGTACACCTTCAGCCGCTTCGCGAGCACCGCCTCCTGCGCCTCGCGGGGCATCCCCGCGAAGACGTCGGCGGCGGGGACCGGCGTGTTGAGGAGGAACGTCGCGCCCGGGGCCGCGACCTCGAAGACGTCGGTCGTCTCGAGGAACTTCGGGTCGTGCACGGCGACGAACGACGCCCGGCGCACCAGCCAGGGCGCGCGGACGGGCCGCGGCCCGAACCGGAGGTGGCTGACCGTCGTCGCGCCCGACTTCTTGCTGTCGTAGACGAAGTAGCCCTGCGCGTAGTTCGGCGTGTCGCCGCCGATGATCTTGATCGTGTTCTTGTTGCTCGAGACCGTGCCGTCCGACCCGAGGCCGTAGAACACCGCCCGCACCACGTCGTCGGGCTCGGTGTCGAACGCGGGATCGTGCGGCAGCGACCGGAACGAGACGTCGTCGACGATCCCCAGGGTGAACCCGTGGGGCGGCCGCGACGTCGCGAGCGCGTCGAGCGCCGCCTTCGCCATGGACGGCGTGAACTCCTTCGACGACAGGCCGTACCGCCCGCCGACGACGACCGCGCCCGTCGCGCCGTGCGCGACGCCCTCGGCCCGCGCGCGCGCGAGCGCGGCGACGACGTCGAGGTAGAGCGGCTCCCCCACCGCGCCGGGCTCCTTCGTGCGGTCGAGGACCGCCACCGCCTTCGTCGTCGGCGGCAGGGCCGCGAGCAGGGCGTCGCGGTCGAACGGCCGGTAGAGCCGCACCTTCACGACGCCGACCTTCTCGCCCGCCGCGGCGAGCCTCTCCACCGCGACGTGCGCGGCCTCGGCGCCCGAGCCCATCAGCACCAGCACCCGCTCGGCCTGCGGGTGCCCGACGTAGTCGAACAGCCGGTAGCGCCGGCCCGTGAGCGCGGCGAACCGCTCGAACGACGCCGCCACCGCGGCCGGGACCGCGTCGTGGAACGGGTTCGAGGCCTCCCGCGCCTGGAAGAAGACGTCCGGGTTCTGCGCCGTGCCCCGGATCGAGGGGTGGTCCGGCGTCAGCGCCCGTGCCCGGTGGCCCGCGATGGCCTCCTCGTCGTACAGCGCCCGCAGGTCGTCGTCGGACAGGGCCGCGATCTTCGCGATCTCGTGCGACGTGCGGAACCCGTCGAAGAAGTGCAGGAACGGCACCCGCGAGGTGAGCGTCGTCGCCTGCGCGACGGCCGCGAAGTCCTGCGCCTCCTGGACGTCGCCGGCGCAGAGCATCGCGAAGCCGGTCTGCCGGCACGCCATCACGTCCGAGTGGTCGCCGAAGATCGACAGCGCGTGGGTCGCCAGCGTCCGCGCGGCGACGTGGAGGCAGAACGGGAGGAGCTCGCCGGCGATCTTGTAGAGGTTCGGGATCATCAGCAGGAGGCCCTGCGACGCCGTGAACGTCGTCGCCAGCGACCCCGCCTGCAGCGCCCCGTGGACGGTGCCCGCGGCGCCCCCCTCGGACTGCAGCTGCTGCACCCGGGGGACGGCCCCCCACAGGTTCTTCCGCCCCGCCGCCGACCACTCGTCGGCGTGCTCCCCCATGGGGGACGCCGGGGTGATCGGGTAGATCGCGATCACCTCGTTGCTCCGGTGAGCCACCGAAGCGACCGCCTCGTTCGCGTCGACCGTGACCATCCGCGCAGCCATCGAGGCCTCCCGCGGCACCGACGGCGCGCGCCGCACGTGCGACTCTACCGCTGCGACCGGCCGACCCCCGGGACGAACCGAGGAGACCGGATCGGTCCGATGTTCGGGTACGCTCGCCCGGTCCATTCACGAGGGATGAGCCGCGACGGGGGCTGAACGATGCCCGACAACCGGTTGGGGGCGATGGATGCGACCCGGGCGCGGCGCGGAGGCGACGACCGCGTGTTCTGGCATCACGCCGAGGAGCCTCCGCGCCGTGGCGCACGCGGTCGCGCCCGCCGGCGGCCCTGCGATACGCCCGGGTCGCAGCCGCGGCCCCAACCTCGTCCCCTCGTGGATGGGCCGGGCGTGGGCCCGGTGGGCGCCGTCCCGGCTCGTCCCTCCCCGTCAGTGCTTGAGCCGCGGGTCGAGCGCGTCCCGCAGCGCGTCCGCGAACAGGTTCACGAACAGCACCAGCCCGAACATGAACACCGTCGCCGTCGTCAGCTGCCACCAGACCGACGGCTCGCGCAGGAGCTCGAGCTTCGCCTGGCTGATCATCGAGCCCCACGACGCCTCCTCCGGGTCGAGGCCGAGGCCGAGGAACGAGAGGATCACCTCGAACTTGATCGCCGAGACGAGCAGCAGCGAGAACGACACGAGCACGAGGTGGAAGACGTTCGGCAGGATCTGCTTGAACAGGATGTTCGACGTCGGGAGGCCCAGCGCGCGGGCGGCCGTGACGTAGTCGCGGTCGCGCTGGCGGATGAACTCCGCGCGCACGGTCCGGCAGACGCCGACCCACGAGGTGAGGCCGAGCGTCAGGACGATCGTCGAGACGCCGAGCGACAGCTTGAGCGTCGTCGCGAGGAAGGACTTCTCGTACCAGCCGACGAACCCGTCGTTCTTCCGCAGCACGAAGTTGAACGCCAGCAGCAGGAGCAGGTACGGGATGGACTCGAGCGTCGTGTAGAACCACACGATCGCGACGTCCACCCACCGCCCGAAGTAGCCGGCCACGGCGCCGAGCACGGTCCCGATGGCCGCCGAGAGCGCGGCGGAGAGCACGCCGATCCACATCGCCGTCGTCACGCCGCGCACCGCGAGCGCGAGGACGTCGCGGCCGAGCTGGTCCGTGCCGAGCACGTGCGCGCCGCCGAGCCCCGTCGGCGCCGCGAACACCGCCTCGCGGTCGCCGTGGGCGAACCCGGCGGCGACCCAGCCCATCTGCGCCGCGATCGCGACGTACAGGTAGACGCAGGTCCCGATCCACGAGACGAGCGCCACCCGCGACTTGTTCATCCGCCGCCGGGCCTCGTTCCACGGGCCCGGGCTCTGGGTCGCGGCGGGGACCGGCGCGACGAGCGGCGGGAACCGGGTCGACCGGAACCCCAGGTAGTCGCGCGCCTGCGCGAGGTAGGCGCCGCCCTCGAACGGCCGGCCCTCGAGGCGGTGCAGCGGCCAGAGCAGGCAACGCAGCACGAGCCCCGCCGCGAGCCCGAGCGCGGAGAGCGGCCACGACACCACCCGCGCGACGTTCGCGAGCAGCACGGGCCGGCGGACGGCGACGTCGGCGGCGCTCATCGCAGCCTCACGCGCGGGTCGGCCCAGGCGTACAGGACGTCGGTCAGGATCGAGAAGACGATGTAGAGGACCGACCCGATCACGACGAACGCCTTCACGACCGGGAAGTCGGAGCGGTTCAGCGCCTCGACGGTCATGTTGCCGAGCCCCGGGATGCCGAAGAAGAGCTCGATCAGCAGCGAGCCCAGCATCAGGAACGGGATCGAGATCACGACGCGCGTGATGACCGGGATGAGGGCGTTCTTCAGCACGTGGCGGAAGAGGATCCGGCCCGTCGGCAGGCCCTTGGCCGCCGCCGTCCGCACGTAGTCCTGCTGGATCTCCTCGAGCATCACGGCGCGGTAGAAGCGCACCTCGCTGCCGAGGCCGAGCAGCACCCAGATGATCATCGGCAGCACGAGGAACGCGGCCCCCGCCGGCAGCCGGTCGTACCCGAAGATCGGGAACATCTTCCACTCGAAGGCGAGGAAGTACTGCCCGAAGATGATGTACGCGAGGCTCGGGACCGAGATGCCCGCGACCGCCGCCACGACGATGGACCGGTCCACGATCGTGCCGCGGTAGAACGCGCAGTACAACGCGAGGGCCAGCGCCAGCACGGTCTCGAGGAAGAACGCGGGGACCGCCAGCGAGAGGCTCGGGCCCAGCCCGGCGAGGATCAGCTCGCTGACCGGCCGCTTCTCCTGCCACGACCGCCCGAACTCGAACGTCACGGTCTGCCAGAGGAACTCGCCGTACTGCTCGAGCATCGGCCGGTCCGTGCCCAGCTCGTGACGGATCTCGGCGAGCCGCTCCGGCGTGGCCATCTTGCCGGCCAGCATGCGCGCCGGGTCGCCGCCGACGACGTGGAACAGGAGGAACGTCACGATCGTGATCCCGAGGAGGATCGGGATCCCGTACAGCAGGCGGCGGAGGACGTACGCAGCCATGGCTCACCACCCCCGCTTCGTGCGGCGCGCGACGCCGACCATCGCGAGCGCCAGCCCGACGACGGCGGCGCCGAACCCGAGCGGCGGCCCCAGCGCCGGGGCGTTCGCCCGCTCGTTGGCGGCGCGGCGCGCCGCGTCGTCCACGCGGACGTACTTGAAGTACTTCGACGACAGGTCGTTGTAGCGGTAGCCGTGCGTCCACGGCTGCCGCAGCGTGTACTGGAGCCGGCGGTACTTGACGACCCACACGCAGTCGTCGACCACGATGTCCTGCATCTTCCGGTAGAGCGCGGTGCGCTCCGCGCTCGGCTGCATCGACGCCGCCTGGTCGTAGAGCCGGTCGAACTCCGGGTTCTGGTAGTTCGCGCCGTTGGGGCCCGGCGGCTTGTTCGGGCCGTAGAACAGCTGGAGGAAGTTCTGGGCCTCCGGGTAGTCGGCGCCCCACGACAGGCCGGCCATCTGCACCTGGCCGCGATCGATGCGCTCCTGCATCTCCTGCCAGGTCGAGGTGTGCGCCTTCAGCCGGATGCCGATCTCGGCGAGGTCGCGCTGCGCGGCGAGGAAGTGCTGCCGGTCGGTCGTGGACTCCTGCACGTCCTGCTCGATCGGCGGCAGGGCGGCGACGTCGACGCCGGCGTCGGCGAGCACCTTCCGCGCGCGGTCGAGCGCCTGCGCCCGGGTCTCGTCGGGCCCGCGCTTCCACGGGTTGCGGAACGCCGGGTCGTACTCCGGGAACTCCTCGATCACGGGGCCGTCCACGCGGCTCACGCGGTCGTTGTAGAGGTGGTGCTTGGCCCACTCCTGGTCGATCGCGAGGCTGATCGCCCGCCGGCCCGCGCGCGCCTTGTCGCCCTTCCCGACGACCGGGTCCTGCATGTTGAAGAGGTCGTAGATCACCTCGAGGCGCGGGTCCTTGTCGAGCTCGATCCCGCGCGTCTCGAACGACCCGCGCAGCCGGCCGGTGGCCGCGTCGATGGCGGAGTCGAAGTTGTCCTTGGGGACGCCGACGCGGTCGAGGAACCCGCGCTGGAAGTACAGCCACATGGGCTGCGTCTCCTTGAACACCGTCACGACCACGCGGTCGTTCAGCGGCAGCGCCTTCCCCGCGTCGTCGAGCCGGCCGCGGACCTCCGCGTCGCCCGGCGCGCCCTTCGTGGGATACGCGTCCTTCCGGTAGTTCGGGTTCCGCACGAGCACGAGCTTCTGGGCCGAGCTGTACTCGTCGACGAGGTACGGCCCCGTCCCGACCGGGTGCAGCATGAACTCGACGCCGTACCGCGCGACGGCCTCGGGCGGGTAGACCGACCCGTACGTCATCGCGAACGTCCACACGAGCTGCGGGTACGGCGCGGTCAGCACGATCCGGAGCGTGTGGTCGTCGACGGCGACGAGGCCCGGGACCGCGGGGAACCCGGCGGCGGGCGAGTAGTCGGTCCGCGCGGGGTCCTTCTTCGCCGTCTTCGTGGCCTCGTGGAACTCGTCGAGGCCCACGATGCGCCCCTCGAAGATCCACGAGCCCTTCGACTCGAGCCGCGCGTCCATGAGCCGCAGGAACGAGAACACGACGTCACTGGCCCGGAGCTCGCGCCCCCGCCCGCCGGGGAAACACGGGTCGTCGGCGAACCGCACGCCCTGCTTCAGCCGGATCGTGTACGTGAGGCCGTCGGCGCTCACCTCCGGCATCCCCTCGGCGAGGCACGGCGTGAGCGCGAAGGGCCGGGCGAGGTAGTCGAACTCGTACAGCTGGTCGAAGAAGTTGATGACCAGGAGCGAGCTCGTCTCCTCGCCGGCCTGGATGGGGTCGAACCCCTTCATCTCGCTGATCACGTAGGTGTGGAGCGAGCCCGGCGGCTCGCCGGGGTACGCGTCGGTGCCGCACGCGGCGAGCGCGGTGGCGGCGAGGACGGCGCACGCGAGGAGGGCCCGGCGGAGGTGCGGCACGGGCCCGACGATACGCGAGCCCCGCCCCGCCCACAATGGGCCCCGCGGGCCTCTCGGGCCCCGCGCCCCGTGAACCGCGCGTCCGACCTCGGGCCCCCCTCCCGCGGCCCCCGATCCCACGGCACGCGAGGCCCGGCGGCCGGCGGGCCTCGCGGTCCCGGGCACCGGGTCGCCCCGTGGGATCAGTCGCTCTCGAGGCAGTACCGGCGGACGCGGACGGCGAGCGACGCGAGGTCGCCGGCGAGGACCTCCTCGACGAGCTTCGACGCGTCCGACGTCGCCTCGAGGCCCTCGACGAACGGCCGCAGCCGGTCGGGGCGCGCCTCGATCAGGTACGCGGCGAGCGCGTACGCGACGAGCACGTTCGCCGGCGTCATCGCGTTCAGCCGGGCGGAGATCACCGCGCCGAGGCGGCGCGCGCCGTCCGTCTGCAGCACGCGCGCGGCGCGCGGCAGCCACTCGCGGGGGTTGGTCGGGAGCGGCTCCCCCTCGTCGTCGTCCGCGCCGGGCAGGTCCGTGCCCTCGATCGTCACGAACGGCGGACCGTGCGCGTCCAGCGCGAGGTACAGGAGCCGCTGCCCGATCCCCTCCTCCACGAACCCGCCGTCCGCGGTGGGGAAGGCCGCGAGGATCTCGCCGTTGACCACCGCGCGCGCGCACGCGCGGCCCCGGACGGCGGGGTCGGCCATGTAGGAGACGAAGGCCTTGTCGCCCAGCCACGTCCCGCTGACCAGCCGCGCGGCCGCGACGTCGCGCACGGGGTCCTTCGACGCCCGCGCGATGAGCTTCAGCGCCTGCTCGCGATCGTCGAGCAGGTAGACGGTGTCGACGGCGAGCGGGGCGTCGGGCGGGCGCTCGAGGGCGACGCGGGCCAACGCGAAGGCGGCCTCGGTGTCGCGGAGCACGTCGCCGAGAACGGTCGCGTGCATCGACGAGTACATCCGGATCCCGGACGCGACGAGGGCCGAGGTCCACCCGGACGACCCGTCGTCCGGAGGGCGGGCCGCGAACGCCCGCCGGGCCGCGACCGCCACGGCCCGGAGCTCGGCGCGCCGCCGCTTCCCGTCGACCGACTCCGGCATCCTCCACCGGTCGCCGACGAGGACGTCCCCGCGCAGCTCGCGGACGACGCGATCGGCGGGCAGGAGCTCGACGAGGGCATCGAGCGCCTGCTCCCGCCGGGCGAGCGGGACGTCCTCGCCCGTGACCGACGCGATCACGGCGTCGCGGTACCCCGTGAGGGCGGCGGCGACCCGCTCGTCGACCTGCGGCAGCAGGCCGCGGTTCCAGTCCGGCGGCGCGGCATAGGGCGAGCGCCGCACCCACGCGCCGTCGGGCCCGCGCGAGTACTTGAGCGTCGAGCGCGCTCGCGGGTGGTCGGGCTCCAGCGTCAGGATCGTCGCGAGGACCCGGTCGCGTGCGCCGAACAGCCGCTGCCGGTCGCACCAGGTCGCGGTCTCCTCGAGCCTGACGATGGCGCCCTTCCGCGCCGCCGTGACCGCGTCGTCCGGCGCCGCGAGGGCCCGGCCGCCGCCTCCCGCCCCCGTCCCCGCGACCCCGAGGAACCCCACCGACCACAGCCAGACGATCCGCGAAGCCCGTCGTCGCGCGCCCACGTGGCGTCCTCCGGCCCGTCCACCGGCCCACGAGGGTACCCGAAGGACCCCGTGAGGGCGTCGGTGCTCGGGACGCGGCCCCCGATCCCGCGGCACGCGAGGCCCGGCGGCGGCCGGGCCTCGCGGTCCCGGGCACCGGGTCGCCCCGAAGGATCACTCGTTCTCGAGGCAGAACCGGCGGAGCCGCGTGACGAGGGACGGGAGGTCGCCCGACAGGACCTCCGCGACCGTCTTCGCGGCGTCGGAGGTCCGCTCGAGCGTGTCCACGAAGCGCTCGAACAGGTCGGGGCGACCCTCGAGCAGGTAGGCGGCCAGCGCGTAGCCGACGAGCGCGTGCTCGACGCCGACGGCGTTCAGGCGTGCCGTCAGCACCGTCGTGAGCAGTCGTTCGCCGTCCTTCGCGAGCAGCTCCGCGGCCTCTGGGAGCCACGCCTTCGGGTCCCGCGGGTACGCCCCCGGCTGCACGCCGGACGACCCGGGCAGCTCGGTCCCCTTCACGATGATCACCGACGGCGAGTGCACGCCGAGCGACAGCCGGACGAGGCGCTGCCCGATGCACTCCGCGAGGAACATGCCTTCGTGGTTCGTGAACCGGTCCTTGAGCTCGCCGTTCGAGACCGCCCGGGCGCATCGGGCGCGGCAGGTGTCGACGTAGAGGTCGTAGTCGAGGAAGGCCCCGCGCAACCAGACCGCGGCGACCTGCGGCGCCTCCGCGAGCTTGGCCGCGCGCAGCTCCGGGTCGTGCACGTTCAGGTTGATCACCTCGATCGCGGCCGCGAGCCCCACGACCACGTAGATCTGCTCGACGTTCGGGAGCCGGTCCGCGGGGAGGCCTACGGCGTGACGGGTCACCGCCCGCGCGACGAGGCAGTCCGTCAGCGCGTCGTACGAACGCTCCGCCGACTGGGTGGACCAGAACCGCAGCTGGCCCGCGGACAACGCGGTCCGCCACGTCGGCTGCGACCCCACCGTGTCGGCGAGCGGCGGCATCTCGGCCTTCGCCGTCGCCGCGAGCGCGGCGAGCGCCGCGCGGAGCTTGCGGGCCGTGAGCGTCTCCGGCAGCACCCAGCGCGCGCCGTCGCGGACGTCACCGCGCCGCTCGTGGAGGCCTTCGTCGTCCGGCAGCAGGTCGACGAGCGTCTCGAGCGCCGCCTCGCGGCGCGCCGGCGGGACGTCCGGCTCGTCCACCGACGCGAGCACCGCGTCGCGGTACCCCGCGAGCGCGGGGGCGACCTTCCCGGCGGCCTGGGCGGCGAGCCCCGGGTTCCAGTCCGCGGGGCGCGCGTACGGCTTCTTGCGCGCCCACGGGTCGGACGGCGTCTCGCGCGTGTACTTCAGCGCCGCGCGGGCGCGCGCGTGGTCCGGCTCGAGCCGCAGGATCCGCTCGAACACGACGTCCCGCGTCCCGTAGTTGCGCTGACCGTCGCACGACGAGGCGAGCGCCTCGAGCTTCACGACGGCCATGCGGCGGGCCGCCGCGACGCCGTCGTCGCCGGCCGTGGCGGGGCGCAGGCCGCCCCCCACGAGCGCCCAGAGCGCGACGCACGCGACCCACGCGATGCCCCGTCCCCATCGACCTCGACCCGTCACGGCACGTCCTCCTCGGTCGGACGCGATCCTACCGCGGCTCGGCCGCGGCCGTGCTCGGGACGCGGCCCCCGATCCCCTGGCACGCGAGGCCCGGCGGCGGCCGGGCCTCGCGGTCCCTGCGTCCGTCCGCCCGGGGTCAGCCGCCCGCGGCCAGGCCGCCGCGACCGGGCTCGGTCATGTGGCGGAGGTCGAGCGTCGCGTCGAGCTCCTTCGGCGGCAGCGTCTTCTGGGCCGTCGCGAGGGCGCGGATCGTCTTGCCCTCCTTGTAGGCCTGCTTCGCCATGCCGGCGGCCGCGTCGTAGCCGATCTTCGGCGCGAGCGCCGTCGCGAGCATCAGGCTCTGCTCGACCATCGACGCCACGCGCTCGCGGTCCACCTCGAGGCCGGCGACGCACCGGTCGGTGAAGCCCTCGACCGCGCCCGCCAGCGTCTCGACGCCGTCGAGGAGGACGAGCGCGAGCAGCGGCAGCGTGACGTTGAGCTCGAAGTTGCCCGCGCCGCCCGCGATCGTGACCGTCGTGGCGTGGCCCTGGACGAGCATGCAGGCCATGAGCAGGCTCTCGCTCATCACCGGGTTGACCTTGCCCGGCATGATCGACGAGCCGGGCTGCAGCTCGGGCAGCTTCAGCTCGCCGTAGCCGCAGCGCGGGCCCGAGCCGAGGAAGCGGATGTCGTTCGCGACCTTCGTGAGGGCCGCGGCCGCCGACGAGAGCGCGCCCGAGAAGAAGACGACCGCCTCGCGGCCCGCGAGCGCCTCGAAGGGGTTGCGCGCGCGCCGGAGCGCGAGGCCCGTGCGCGACGAGAGGTGGCCGATGGCCTTGCCGTGGAAGTCGGGGTCGCGGCCGATGCCCGTGCCGACGGCGGTGCCGCCGAGGGCGACCTCGAGGAGGTGGTCCCACGCGAGCGCCACGCGCTGCGCGGCGTGCGCGACCTGCGCGGCGTACCCGCCGAAGACCTGGCCCATGCGGACGGGCGTCGCGTCCTGGAGGTGCGTGCGGCCGACCTTCACGACGTCGTCGAACGCCTGGGCCTTGTCGTGGAGCTTGGCCGCGAGGCGCGCGAGCGCGGGCAGGAGGCGGTCCTTCGCGGCGAGCGCGACGGAGACGTGCAGCGCCGTCGGGATGACGTCGTTGCTCGACTGGCCCATGTTGACGTGGTCGTTCGGGTGGACGGGCTTCTTGCTGCCGACCGGCGAGCCGAGCGCGCGGTTCGCGATGTTGCTCAGCACCTCGTTCATGTTCATGTTCGACGACGTGCCCGAGCCCGTCTGGAACACGTCGATCGGGAACTCGTCGCGGTGGTCGCCCGCGACCACCTCGTCGGCGGCGGCGCGGATCGCGCCCGCGAGCGCGGGGTCGAGCAGGCCCAGCTCTTCGTTCGCCTTCGCGGACGCCCACTTGATCTGCGCGAGCGCGACGAGGAAGCCGCGCGGCATCGTGCGGCCGCTGACGCGGAAGTTCTCCTTCGCGCGCTGCGTCTGCGCGCCCCACAGGCGCTCCGCCGGGACGCGGACCTCGCCCATGGAGTCCTTCTCGACGCGGAAGCCCGACGAGCCTCCGAGCGACGTCGGGGCCGGCGCGGCGGCCGGCTTCGGCGCCGCGGGCGCGGCCGGCGCCGACGCCGCCTTCTTCGCGGGCGCCGTCGGCTTCGAGGGCGCCGTCGGCTTCGAGGGCGCCGCGCTCTTCGCGGGCATCGGGGCGGGCGTCTCGGACTTCTTCGGCGTCGGCTTCGAGGGCATCGGGGGCTCCGTTCGGTGGTTCGACCTTCCCATGGCCCCCGCCGCCCACCATCTCCGCGCCGACCGGCCCCCGGGACGGCCGGCGTCCCCTCGCGGGCCCCGCGCGGCCCCCGATCGCGCGCCCGGGCCCGCGGCGGCGATCGGGCCGACGGAGCGACCCCGACGACCGCGAGGCCCGCCGGCCGCCGGGCCTCGCGGTCCCGGAGCACGACCGCGCCGCGTGCGCGCCGCGCACCGGTCGCGCGCGCGCCGTACGAAGGCGCGCCGACGCGCGGCGTACTGGCACCGGCTGGTTCGGGTCCGGGACGACCACCGGGACGCTGACGGAGTTCGCCCAGACGTTCGACGCCTCGACGACCTTGCCGTCGACGTTCACGCTCACGACCAGCTGGTACGTGCCCGCGGGCACGCCCGTGATGTCCACCCACTGGCCGTCGAGGCTGCGGTCGTAGACGTCGCCCCACCCCGACGACAGGCCCTGGAAGTCGCAGTCGTAGCCCTCGGAGGGCGCGAACTCGTAGGCGACCGTGTCGAGCAGGCAGAACGCCTGCTTGTGGCCGACCGCCACGACCGTCCCGCCGCCGTCCTTGAGCTCGTAGGAGGCCCAGCCGGTGAAGTGGTGGTGGTCGTGGCAGGGGGCGAACTCGAAGTCGCCCGGGACGAAGGGCGCCTCCGGCGCCTCCGGCGACCCGATGGTCAGGTCGAGCGCGCCCATGTTCACCACGATCGTGTCGAAGCGCATCAGCCGCCGGAGCCCGACCTGCGTCGCGCCCTCGACGACCGCGCAGTCGTCGGCCGCGAACGTCTCGTCGCGGATCAGGATCGAGCTCTCGATGGCCTGACGGTCCACCGTGACGTCCACGGAGTTGGGCGTGAGGCCCGGGTCGCCGCCGCCGCCGCCGCCCCCCCCACCGCCGCAGGCGGCGAGCACCGCCAACGCGAGGCCCGCGCCGACGCGCCGGACGAGCGACGGGGTGCGCGGGGCGGGCGACGCGGACGAACGGGACGGGGTCATCGGGGGGCTCCGAGGGCGGCTTCGAGGTCGGCCTGCAGGTCGCCGAGATCCTCGCAGCCGACGGACAGGCGGACGAGCCCGTCGCCGACCCCGCAGGCCGCACGTTCGGCCGCGGTCAGGTAGGCGTGGCTCGTGTAGACGGGCAGCGACAGGAGGCTCTCGACGCCGCCGAGGCTCGGCGCGTGGGCGATCAGGCGCACCCGTTCGGCCACCGCCCGGGCCGCCTCGAGGCCGCCGCGGCAGTCGAACGTCACCATGAACCCGTACCCCCGCATCTGTCGACGGGCCAGCTCGTGGTCGGGGTGGCTCGGGAGGCCGGGGTAGAGGACCGAGGCGACCGCGGGGTGGCGCTCGAGCCAGGCGGCGAGGTCGGCCGCCGTCCGCGACTGGCGTTCGAGCCGGGCGACGAGGGTCTTCATGCCGCGCTCGAGGAGCCACGCGGTGTCGGGGTCGGCGATCGCGCCCCAGACCTTGCGCGCCTCCCGCACCGGCTCGACGAGCTCGGCGCGGCCGGCGACGAGGCCCGCGAGGAGGTCGCTGTGGCCGCCGAGCGCCTTCGTGGCGCTCTCCCAGACGAGGTCGGCCCCCATCGCGAGCGGCTGCTGGTGGACGGGGGTGGCGAAGGTGTTGTCGAAGGCGAGCAGCGCCCCGGCGCGGTGCGCGCGATCGACGAGCCGGCCGACGTCCACGAGGCGCAGCGTGGGGTTGATGGGGCTCTCGGCGATCAGGAGCCGCGCGCCGGGGAGCGCCCGGACCAGGGCGTCGTCGTCGTGCCGGGGCACGAGCGTCACGCCGACGCCGAACCGGGCGGCCACCTCCGCGAGCAGGACCCGCGTGCCGCCGTAGAGGTCGGCCAGCGCGACGATCCGGTCCCCCGCCCGCACGTGCGCCTGGAGGATGCCCCCGAACGCCGCCATCCCCGACGCGAACAGGACCGCCGCCCCCGTGCCGTGCAGGGCGGCGAACTTCCGCTCGACCGCCTCGAAGTTCGGGTGGCCGTAGCGGGTGTAGAACCCCGGGCGTTCGCCGCGGGCCCCCGCGAGGAGGTCGGCGACGGTGTCGAAGCGGAACGTGCTCGTGCGGACGAGGGGCTTCGTCACCGACCCGGTCGCCGGATCCGGCTCGCTCCCCTCGTGGACCGACGTCGTGCCCGGACCGTGCGTCATGGGTAGGAGCGTACCCGGCCCGCCCGACCCGTCCCCCGCGACGCGGCCGACCCGGCCTGCCGACCGAGGACCGGCGTGGTCCGACGGAATTCGGATGCGCGTGGGTTCCCCGCGGGTGCCCATGGCCACCGGAGCCCGCAGGCACGACCGGAGCGGCGCCCAGGCGCCCAAGTGCCCAGGCCCCCAAGTGCCCACCGCGGAGACTCCGCGGGGCGGCCCTCGAACGGGAGCGCGCCGTAGCACCTACAGACCCGTCGCGCCGACAGACCCGTCGCGCCTACAGGTCCTTCGAGATCGCCTCGAGGACCGTGTCCGAGGTCAGCGAGCCGGCGTACCGGCGCGTCGGACCCGGGACCGCGCGATCGACCTTCGGACCGTCCGTGGACGAGACGCCCACGAGGACGATCGGGAGCTGGCGGGTGCCGCGGTCGGCGCGGAGCTGCACGGCGAGGTGCCGCCCCCGGTCGCCGTCCGACTCCATGTCGATCACGACGAGGTCCGGCCGGTCGGCGCGGAGCGAGGCCCCGACGTCACCACCCGGCTCGGCCCCGCGGGCCGTGTGCCCCTTCTTCGTCAGGAACTCGACGGCCACGCCGATGCGGGCCCGGTCGCAACCGAGGATCCACACCTTGCGACCGACGATCGCGGCGCTCCGGGGGTACTTCGCCACGCGGTCGATCCGCGGCGCCGCCGGAGCGGGAGAGGGCTTCTTCCGAGAACTTGCAGTCGTCGCGCGTGCCATAACCCCCGTAGATTACCATGGATCCGTCGGTTGTCTACCCCCCGGCACGCGCCTTGCGTAGCCTTCATCCCCCGCGCGGTTCGGCTTGAAGGACGCCGAATGCACCGGGGGGCTTCCCCCGCTGTGCGATTCTCCGCGCCCGTCGAGGTCCGATGGGAACCGCCATGCCCAACCGTGGCGTTTGCAACCACTTAGACGCACCGAGGCGAGCCCCGGACGGTCGGCCTGAACGCGCGGTCCCGGGGGGCGGTCCGGCGTCCGGGTCCAGCGGTCGCGAATGGGTACTTCAAGGTAACCACTCGGTGGACGCGCTCGCGGTGGCCGCCCCTCGGCCCGCCGGACGAGATGCGGTAGCGTGACGCCATGAGCGACACGCCGGACGACGGGCTCGAGGTCTCCGCCCTCCTTCTCTGCCGCGAGGTGCAGAACGGACGCACGGGGGTCTCGTTGCGCGAGATCCTCGAGATCGTGCCGGTGCTGCAGTTCCCGGGCGAGGCGGGTCCGCTGTCGTTCGTGGCGTTCCTGCGCCCCCATCGGGCCGGCGAGGCCGAGGTGGTGTTCCGCATCCACCCGATCGACCACCCGGAGACGACGCTGATCCGGATGCCGGGGCGCCTGAACGTGCTGAAGGGCTACGAGGGTCGTCAGACGGTGGTCAGCGCGGGGTTCAAGACGCTGACCGTGAACGGTGGCGGCTGGTTCGGCCTGGAGTTCAGCGTGGGCAACCGCGTGATGGCGCGGACCAAGTTCGCGGTCGGCGCCGTCGGCACGAAGAAGGCCCCCCCGCCCGGCCTGACGACGCCGCCCTCCACCTAGGCTCCCCCGGTCGCGGTTCCGCCATCGGGTGCCCGCCATTCGGTGCCGGTCCCCAAATGGCGGAACCGGTCGGTGGGCCGACGGTGGGCAGAGGGCCCCCCGGGCGGGCCTCGCGTCCCGGCGCCCCCTCCGCAGGTCCCGAAGCGGGTCCCGTCAGACCTTCGTCAGCCAGGCCGCCTTGGAGGGGTCCTGGCCCTTCACCGCGCGGAAGAAGGCCGACTGCAGCTTCTCGGTGATCGGCCCGCGGGCGCCGGCGCCGATCGTGTAGTTGTCCACCTCGCGGATCGGGGTGACCTCGGCGGCCGTGCCGGTGAAGAAGAGCTCGTCGGCGGCGTAGAGCTCGCCGCGGGTGACGTTGCGGACGCTGACGTCGATCCCCATCTCCTTCGCGATCGTGATGACGCTGTCGCGGGTGATGCCCGGGAGGATCGACGAGTCGATGCCCGGGGTGATGAGGCGGCCGCGCTTGATGACGAAGAGGTTCTCGCCGCTGCCCTCGGCGACGTTGCCGTTGCGGTCGAGGAGGATGGCCTCCTCGAAGCCCTTCTCGCGCGCCTCGCGGACCGCGAGCGTGCTGTTGAGGTACTGGCCCGAGCCCTTGGCCGTCGTCGGGAACGACGCGTGGTGCAGGCGGGTCCACGACGAGATCGTGGTGCGGATGCCCTTCTCGAGCGAGCCGTCGCCGAGGTAGGCGCCCCAGGGGTAGGCCGCGATCACGACCTCCGTCGGGACGTTCTTGGCGTAGACGCCGAGGGGGCCGTGGCCGAGGAAGACGAGCGGCCGGAGGTAGCAGGCGCCCAGCTGGTTGGCGCGGACGACCTCGCGGCAGCCCTCGAACACGGTGTCGAACGGCAGCGGCAGCGGGATCTTGTAGGCGCGGGCGCTCTCGTAGAGGCGCTCGATGTGCTCGCGCAGCCGGAAGATCGCCGGGCCGGTCGGGGTCTCGTAGGCGCGGATGCCCTCGAAGACGCCGGTGCCGTAGTGCAGGCCGTGCGACAGGACGTGGGTCTTCGCGTCCGCGTACGGGACCAGCTTGCCGTTCCACCAGATCGAGGTCTTGCCGTCGCCCGCCACGTGAGCCTCCGCGTGCCCCCCCGGGGAACCCGGCTCGGGGTCGATGCGGGAGCGGCCGTCGGGCCCGCCCCCAGGTCCGCGGAGTATCGCCTCCGCCTCCGAGGCTGTCCCGTTCCCGCGCGGTCCGTTATCCGCAGTCCGTCATCCGCGGGCCGCCGGCCGGAGGACGGCGCCGAGCTCGGCGTAGAGGTGCACCGCGCCGCGGCACGACGCGTGGAAGTCGGGGAGGTAGAGCGACTCGTTCTCCGCGTGCGCGTTGCACGCCGGGTCCTCGAGCCCGACGAGGAGCGCCGGCACGCCGCCGAGCGCCTTCGCGAACGGCCCGACGAACGGGATGGAGCCGCCGGCCCCGATCTCGATCGACCGCGTGCCGTAGCCGGCCGCGAGCGCGCGGTGCGCCGCCGCGAACGCCGGCGCGCCCGTGTCGGTGGCCCACGCCGGGCCCGCGGTCATCGGCTTGATCGTGAGCTCGAGGCCCCACGGGGCGTTCGCCTTCAGGTGCGCGATGAGCGCGCGCTGCACCGCCTTCGGGTCCTGGCCGGGGACGATCCGGACGCCGATGCGGGCGCGGGCCGACGGCACGATCTGGTTGCTCGACCCGTCGACGGGCGACGCCTCGAGCGCCGTGACCGCGAGCGACGGCTCGTACCACTGCGCCGAGTAGACGTCGGCCCCGGTCGCGTCGTGGAACTTCAGCCCCTTCACGGCGCCGGCGTCGGCGCGCAGGGCCTTGGCGGAGAAGGGGAGCGACGCGAGGCCCGCGCGCTCGCGGGCCGTGGGCCGCTTCGCCCCCGCGATGCAGCCCTTCACCGCGATGGAGCCGTCGGGGTGCGTGAGCGACGCGAGCATCCGGGCCATGCCCATCACCGGGTCGGGCACGGGGCCGCCCCAGAAGCCGCTGTGCAGCGCGTGGTCGTAGCCGCGCAGGGCCACCTCGACCTTCACGAGCCCGCGCAGCCGCGTCGTGAGCGAGGGCAGGCCGCGCTCGAGGTTGCCCGTGTCGGTCAGCACGATGCAGTCGGCGGGCATCTTCGCGCGGTAGCGGGTCAGGAACTCGGCGAGGTGCTCGCTGCCGATCTCCTCCTCGCCCTCGACGACGAAGTGGACGTTGACCGGCAGGCGGCCCGCGGCGCGCACCCACGACGCGATCGCCGCGAGGTGCACGAGGATGCCGGCCTTGTCGTCGACGATGCCGCGGCCGTAGATGCGGTCGCCGCGCCGCGTGGGCTCGTACGGCGGCGACGTCCAGCGCGCGGGGTCGCCCTCGGGCTGCACGTCGTGGTGCGCGTAGAGCAGCAGCGTCGGCAGCGCCGGGTCCTCGACGCGGTGCCCGAGGACGTACGGGTGCGCGCCCTCGACCTCGAGCAGCTCGACGTCGTGGAGCCCGGCCTTCTTCATGAGGACCGCGGTGGCCTCCGCCGACGCGCGGACCGCCGCGTCGGGCACGGGACGCGCGGACACGCTCGGGATCCGCGCGAGCCCGCAGAGGTCGTCGAGGACCTCGCCCTCCATCGCCGCGAGCGCGGCGAGCGCCTTCGCGACGGCCTCGCGATCGACGCCCGGCGCGCTCGCGGCGGCGGCGCGCGACGGCTTCGCCGACGCGGGCGACTTCTGGGCGCGGGAGGACGACGGGGCACGCTTCGACGCGGACGAGGGGCGCGGGTTCATGGCGTCGTCGTACCGCCGCGGGGCGCCCGCCGCCAGCGACGGCGCAGGCGCCCCGGCGCGAGCCCCCTTCGGCGGTACGATCCGCGCCATGGCCAAGTCCCCTTCGTCCGTCGCCGACGCCCACGCGCTCCTCGCCCGCGAGAAGAGCGCGACGCTCTGCACCCTCCACGCGGGGCTCGACGGCTGGCCGTTCGGCTCGGTGGTCCCCTACGCCGTGCTCCCGAGCGGCGACCCGGTCGTCTTCCTGTCGGACATCGCCGAGCACACGAAGAACCTCGAGCGCGACCCGCGCGCCTCCCTCTTCCTCGCCGACCCGGACGCGCGCGAGCGCCCGCAGACCGGCGCACGCATGTCGATGCTCGTCCGCGCGCGCCGCCCCGCGGGCGCCGAGGAGCGCGCGGCCGAGGAGGCCTACTTCGCGCGCTTCCCTTCCTCCGCCACGATGCGCGGCACCCACGGCTTCTTCGTCTGGGTCCTCGAGGTGGACCGCATCCGCTGGATCGCGGGCTTCGGCAGCATGGGCTGGATCGCGCGCGCCGAGTGGACCGGGGCCGCGGACCCGCTCGCGCCGCACGCCGCCGGCATCGTGGACCACATGAACCGCGACCACGCCGACGCGGTGGTCGACCTCGTCGCCCACCTCGCGGGCCTGAAGGCCGCCTCCGCGCGCGTCGTCGCGATGGACCGCGGCGGCTTCGACGTCGAGGCGACCGACGCCGCCGGCGCCTCGCACGCGGTCCGGCTCCCGTTCGACGCGCCGGTGTCGTCGCCCGCCGAGGTCCGCAAGGTCGTCATGGCGATGGTGGCCTCCGCGCGCAAGCCCTCGCGTCCCGCCTGACGGCACGCGAGGCCCGCGGCCCGGGACCCGAGGCCCGTTCGCCGGTACGCAAGGCCCGTTCGCGGGCAGGTTTCGCGCGGAGGGAGGCGGCGCGCGGGGACCGAGCGCGTCAGCCGGTCGCGGGGCGGAGGTGGGTCGCCATCCACCACTGGTTGCCGAACGCGTCGCGGACGCCCCCGCTGCGGTCGCCGTACGGTTGGTCCGCCGGCGGTTGCACGCTCGTCGCGCCGGCGGCCAGCGCCTTCGCGTACGTCGCGTCCACGTCGGGCACGTAGACGTAGACCATCGACGTCGTCTTCGCGTCCGGCGTCCGCGCGCGCCCCACCATCACCATCGACGCGCCGATGCGCACCTCGCCGTGCTGCAGGTTCCCGTCGGGCCCCGGCACGCGGTCCGCGGGGACGCCGTCGAAGACCCTCAAAACGAAGTCCATCAGCGCGCCCGCGTCGTCCACGACGAGGTACGGGATCACCTGCGGATAGGTCTCCGGCTTCCAGCGCTTCGCGTCCATCGTCGCCTCCGCGACCCGGCGGCCGCCGGGCCTCGCGTCCCGGAACCCTCGACCTCGCCCTGCGGTCGCCCTGCGTGCCCTTCGCCGCGTGACCCACGCCCCATCCCCAACGCCACTCGACCTACGCGGCTGCCGCGGAGAAGCGACCCTCGGCGTCGCGTGCGACGCGGCCCATGGCCATCTTCGGGTCGTGCGTGAAGAAGACGGAGCCCTTCCGCGCGAGCAGGTCGGTGAGCAGCCGCGTCTTCTCGTCGATGACGAGCTCGGGGAAGCGGTCGTAGCCCATGGTGATCGGGAGGTGCATCCAGGGCGCGCCGGGCACGAGGTCGGCCATGAAGACGAGCGGGCCCGTCTCGGTCGCGACCTCGGTGAGGAGGAGGCCGGGCGTGTGGCCGTCGCTCGTGTGGAAGCGGTAGCCGTCGCCGAGCACGGGGTGCGTGTCGCCGTCGACGACGACGAGGCGGCCGCTGGCCTCGAGGAGCGCGGGCAGTTCGGGAATGAAGGACGCGCGGTCGCGCGCGTGGGGCGCCTTCGCGCGCTCCCAGGCGCGGCGGCCGACGACGAACCGCGCGCGCGGGAAGAGGAGCGAGGGCGGCTTGCCGGCCTCGAACGGCGCGAGGAGACCGCCCGCGTGGTCGAAGTGGAGGTGCGAGAGCACCACGACGTCGATGGCGTCGTGGGGCGCGCCGGCGGCGGCGAGGTGCTCGAGGAGGACGTGGCGGTCCTCGACCACGCCGTAGCGCTCGCGCTTCTTCGGGTCGAAGAACGCGCCGATGCCGGTCTCGAGGAGGATGCGGCGGTCGCCGTCGCGGATCAGCATCGCGCGGCAGGCGAGGTCGATGCGGTCGAGCGCGTCGGGCGGGCTCCAACGCGACCAGACGGCCTTGGGGCAGTTGCCGTACATCGAGCCGCCGTCGAGCTTCTGCGAGTTGCCGAGGACCGGCGTGATGGTGCGCGTCATGGCGGGAAGATACCGCGGACGCGGGGCCGACGGAGCGCGAGGCGGAACTGGTGGGGCCTGCTGGGATCGAACCAGCGACCCGGCGGTTATGAGCCGCCCGCTCTGACCACTGAGCTAAGGCCCCACGCGCGACAGTCTAAGAGCCTAACCCAATCGTGCCCGTTGCGAGCGCAGCGGGCCCGACGCGAGGCGAGCCAGCGCAGCCGAGAAGCCCCGGAGGCGGCCCGGGACGCCCCTCGGGCGCGCGCGCGGGTCGTCAGCGCGCCGGGGCGGCGTCGAGGACGGCGTCGATCCAGTGGAAGACGGTGCCCAGCTTCACGCCGTACGCCTTGTCGAGGTCGGGCGCGGCGCCGCGTTTCGCCGTTTCCTGGAGGTAGGTCGCGAACTTGCGCGCGCCCTTCGCCCCGTCGCGCGTCGCGAGCGTCGTCACGAGCGCGGTCGCCTGCGCCGTGACGATCGTGACCTGCTTGGCGTCCTGCGGCGCGCCGGCCCAGGAGATCGGGACGTCCGCCTTGGGCTCGTCGGCGGCCTTCGTGCCGTTCATCGAGAGGACCGCGTCCCACGGCATCGCCGACCCGCGGTCGCGGGCCGCGCGCGCCACCGCGAGACGCCAGACCTTCGCGAGGTCCCACTCGCCGCCGAGCGCGCCCTTCGGCACGAAGCCCTCGTAGAGCCCGCTGACGCCGTCGGCGAGCGCCCACGTGCCCGCGTCCCAGGTGCGGGCGCCCATGGGCGCGAGCACGTGGTGGCGGAGGTCGAGGTAGGCCGCCATGCCCGCGAGGAGCGCGTCGGGCGGCACCCACGCGTTGTCGCGGTGCCCCTTCATGACGACGGCGACGCGGCGCCACGGGTCGTACCACCGCGACGCCTTCTCGGGGCCCGGCGTCGGCACGCGCGGGTTCGGCTGCGCGAGCGGCTTCGCGACCGCCTCGAGCGTCGCCGCGTCCGGCACGGCCACCAGCGTCGTCATCTGCTCCGCCGCGCGCTCGGGGTCCTTCTCCTCCTTCGCGACGGTCCCGAACGTCGCGACGAAGTGGGCCTCGACCGCCGCCAGGAGCGCGAATCGCGCGAACGCCTCGGCGGCCGGCCCGCCGGTGACCACGCGCAGGCAACCCACGCGCACGCCCTTCGCGTCGCTCCACACGGAGCGCACCCGGAGGAACGCGTCGTCCCACTCGGGCAGGAACGTGACGGACGGCGCCGCGGCGCCCAGCGTCTCCTCGAGGACGGTCTTCTTCACCGTCCCCCACCCGCCGCACCACGCCTCGCCCGCCGCGTCGATCGAGGCGAGCGCGTCGGCGTCGCGGTTGCCGTAGGCGAGGGCCCGCTCGACGAGCCCCCACGTCTCGACGGGCTTCGCGCCGGCGGTCTGCAGCCTGCGCGCGGCCTGCGCGTACTCGCCGCCCACCTTCTTGAGGGCCGCGTCGCGCAGCGCGAGGAACTGCTTCGACGGCGCCTCGCCCTCCTGCAGCTGGTCCGGGCGCCACGACCGCACGGCCGCCGACGCCTCGTCGCACGACGGGTTCGCGACGAGGAGGCGCGTCGCGACCCACCAGGCCTGCCGGCGGTGGTCGCCCTTGACGGCCGCGCGCAGCACGGGGAGGAGCGTCTTCGCCTCCAGCGCGTGCACCGCGTCCATCCCGGCCTTCACGTCGGCGTCCGCGGCCGCGAGCGGCGGGCCGAGCCGCCCCGGCGTCCCGATCACGGGGGCGACGAGGAGGGCGGAGAGGAACGCGACCGTGCGCCGGCGCATGGGCCCGATGCTACGGAGGATCGCCCCCGCGCGGAAGGGCCGGGGCCCGCGCGAGCGCCCGCATCGCCGGCGCGTGCCGCCGGATCCCCCGCAGGAACACGACGAGCCCGCCCAGCGCCCCCGCCGCGAACGCCGCGACCTCGATGGCCCGCCCCCACCCGGCGCCGCGGGCGACGAGGGCCAGGGCGGACCCGGCGACGAACGCGAGGCCCGCGCGCGCCTGCACCCACAGGAGGTGATTGGCCCACGTGAGCCGCCGGCCGCGCGGGACCCCGACCGCGCCGACGACCGACGCCATGACGAGCGGCACCTTCCACAGCGCGTCGGCCCACGCGACCCGCGGCGCGTCCGCGAGCACCGCGCCGCCCACGGCGATCACCATCCACCACCCGAGCGCCGCGAAGGCACCCGCGTGGACCGCGAACGCGAGGTTGTAGCCGAGGTGGGGGTCCGGATCGCACGCGCAGACCATCCCGCCCGGCGTCGGCGCGAGCACGCGGCGGTTCCGCGCGACCAGGCCGTAGCTCAACGGCCACAGCCAGCGGAACGGCGGGACGGCGGACAGCACCACGAGCCACGCGAGCCCCGTCCCGCGGCCGAAGCGACGGATCGCCTCGAAGCCGCCGGTGATCGTCCCGTCGGCCCGGTCGACGACCTTGAGCTCGTTCTTGAGCCCCGCGGCCTCGACGCGCGCGCGGAGGTCCGGGTCGAGGTCGTGGTGCGAGACGCGATCGGTCTCGGCGAGCCCGGCCCACCGCACGAGCTGCCGGCTCCACGCGAGGCAGATCGAGCAGTCGCCGTCGTAGACGAGGAGGTACGGGTGCGGCATCGGCCGGGCCTCGCGTGCCTACTTCGGTTTCTCGACCTTGACCTTCACGACGGCGGTGCCCTTGTCCCAGAGCATGAGGCCGATGCCGGGGCGCGGCAGCGCCGGCAGGTCGACCGCGTCGAGCACCACCTTTCCGTCCACGACGCACGTGAGCGTGCGCCCGCGGCGGAGGAACCGGAGCACGTGCTCCGGCGCGTCGGCGGCCAGCGCCGTCTCGTCGTAGACCAGGCGCTCGTACTCCCACAGCGAGACCTTCACGCCGGACCCGCCCGGCGACACGACGAACGTGTGGCCCGAGAGGCCGTCGTCGCGCTCCTCCCCGTGGAGCGTGACGCCGAGCCGCGGCAGGCCCGGGCCCCGCGTGGTCACCTCGACCGCGAAGTCGGTGAGCCCGGCGAGGTCCTTGTCGGTGAGCCAGCAGAGCGCGATCGGCGGGTACTTCGACGTGAACGGCTGGATCTCGTACTTCCGCCACGGCACCGAGCCCGGCACGGTCACGCGCAGCGACCGGTCCACGAGGTCGAAGCCGCCGACCGTGGCCTTGAACCGGCCCTTGGGCAGCGACTTGGCCTTCTCGAGGTCGAGCGTGAAGACCGCGGCGCCCTTCCAGTCGGGCAGGGCCGGGCGGACGTCCTTCTCGGGGGGCTTGCCGAAGACGAGCCCTTCGATGGGCCGGCGGTCGGCGTGCGCGACGCGGGCCGAGAACCGCCACGGCCCGCGGCGGTTCACGATCTTGAGGAGCAGCTGGTTGCGGCCGGCCCTGAGCGGGATCGCGCCGACCTTGTCGTCGCGGAGCCAGCCCTGCTCGCCCTCCCACTTCTCGACGAGGGTGCGGTTCACCCACATCGCGCAGAGGTCGTCGTAGGCGACGTAACACACCGCGTCGGGCACGTCGGCCGGCACCTCGAGGACCGCCAGCGCGTACGCGACCGCGTCGTCGGGGTAGCCGACGCCGTGGTCGAGGAGGTCCACCACGCCGTCGGGCGTGATCTTGGCGTCCATCCAGCGGGCGGTCTGGTTCGGGTTCGGGTACTCGGCGGCGAGCACCGTCTCGCGCTCCGGCTCGAACACCGCGTGCAGCGCGTCGAGGCCGCGGAGCACGGAGTAGAACGGCAGGCAGAGCTTCCACGCGGGGACGACGCCGAGCTCCTTGTAGAGCGCGTCGCGAGCCGGCAGCTCGCCGAGGCCCTCCTTCACGCGGGCGAGCGCGAACTTCGCGCGGTCCACGAGCTGGCCCGGCGGGCAGCCCGCGATCACCGACTCGAGCGGCTCGACGGCCATCCCGAGGAAGTCCTGCTCGGCGTACGACTCGCCGCGCGACGTCTCCTCGTACCACCGCGAGAGCTCGGCCTCGACGCGCTCGCGGTCGGCCGGGGCCACCGGGAACCGCGCCTTGGCGGTCTCGTCGATCATCTGGAAGCCGAAGGTCTTGCCCCACAACCACGCGAAGTAGCGGATGCGTTCCGCGTCGCGGGGCTCGTCGGGCATGGTCTGGCGGACGCGCCGGAAGAACTGGCGGTACTTCGCCCACTCGGCCTGCCGCGCGACGGGGTCCTTCGCGGTGATCGGCGTGAAGAGGAAGCCGCACGACGGCGCGTACGACGCGATGCGCCAGTAGCGGACGCGGCGGTCGAGGTAGTCGTCCTTGTAGCCCTTGCGGTTGCTCGCGATGGCGGCGTCGGCCTCGGCGTGGCGGCCCAGCGCGTCGAGCGCGAACGTGGCGCCGAAGTTCGCGATGCCCTCGATGAAGCCCTTGTAGATCATCGCCACGTTGAAGACGCAGTGCGACGTCTCGTGGAAGTGCAGCTCGCCGGCGATGGGCCGCGTGATGACCTTGTTGCCGATGTCGATGCGGTGGCCGCCGCCGAGCCCGCCGCCGAAGTCGAACCGCTCCTTGTAGTAGACGGAGATGCGCTGGCCCGCGTCGCTCACCTGGTCGCGCCCGACGAGGTCGCCGAGGAACACGCACGCGAGGTCGAGCTTCAGCTTGTCGGGCTCGGTCAGCGAGTCCACGAACGTCTTCGGCCCGATGAACACGTACTGCCGGCTGACGGCGGTCCCGAGGTACGACCAGTGCGGGTCGTTCCACACCTTGTCGGCCTCCGCCTGCTCGTCCGGCGGGACGTCCTCCACCAGCCGCTTGCGCAGCGCCGCGATGCGGGCCCGCGCGGTGTCCTTGAGCTCCTGCGAGGCGAACGCCGAGTACGAGACGTGGGAGTAGACCTTCAGCGCCACGCGGCCCTTGCCCGCCGCCGCGGCCTGGTCGGCGCGCGCGAGCGCCGCCGCGGGGTCCTGCTCGTCGCCGTGGAGCGATTTCGCCTCGGCCTTCTCCTCGTCGGTCGCCTCGTCGCACAGCCGGCGCGTGAGCCGCTCGACGGTGGCGTCGATCTGCTTCTTCTTGCCGTCGTCGACGCCCTCGAGGTCGTAGAGCTTGCGCCACAGGTACATGGCGCCGCGGAACGCGCCGCGGCCCTCCATGCGCCCGGCCTGCTGGTCGATGTCGCGCGACCGCTCCTCCGCGACGCGGGCCGCGACCGTCGCCCGCTCGCCGTCGTTGATGGGCGCCGCGCGCTCGCTCGGCAGCGCCAGGATCTCGTCGCGGATCCCGTACTTGGTGGCGTAGTCGTCGGCCGCCCGCAGCGCGCGGAAGTAGAGGTCGATCGCCGCCGAGACCTTCTGCTCGCCGGCCGCGCGGCGCGCCTGGTTGAGCAGCGCGCCCGGGCTGTCGTCGTCGTCGGCGCGCGCGCCGCCCACCGTGACGACGAGGACGACGAGGCACGCCCACAGGCGCGGCAGGAGGGGACGGCGGCGGGGCACGGGGGAGCAGCCTACGCGATTCCCGCGCGGGAATCAGCGAACGCGTCGCCAGGCCCCGAGCGCGGGCGGCTGCCCCGCCACGGGGGCGAGCTTCGCCTCGACCGTCGCGGCGCCCCCGGCGCGCGCCGTGACGACCCACCCCTCGCCCGCGCGGACGACCGTCGTCACGACGTCGATCGCCCCCACCCGCACGGTCCCGCCCGCGAAGGCGGGCTCGCGGACGAGGCGCGCGCGGACCGTCGCGACGGCCCCGTCGGCCGCCAGCACCGCCGCGACGTCGGCCTCGTCCACGACCTCGTCGCCCCGCATCGCCTTGAGCCTCGAGACGGACGCCGAGGCCACGCCCCCGACCATGACGAGGAGCACCAGCGCCCACACCAGCGAGAAGCCGCGGGTGGCGGAGCGTGCGGGGGACCGCGAGGCCCGGTGGCCGTTCATCGCCCCTCCTCCGGCGCGCGGGCGCGCACCACGAGGTCGAGGCGGGCCGTACGTCGCGGGCCCTCGGCGACGCGCGGCGCCAGCGTGATCGAGGCGCGCCACACGCCCGCGTCCCGGCGGACCTCGAACGCCGCGATCGAGCGCGCGACGACCTGCTGGCGGCGCAGGACGCGGTCGCCGACGAGGGCCCAGCCCTCGAGGGACGGGTCGAGGCCCGCGCGGAGGTCGTCCTCCAGCAGGCGCGCGACGCGGCGCAACGTCGAGAGGTCGCTCTGGCGACCGGCGTCGGCCTTCGACTCCTGCGCCATCCGCTGCCCGACGGAGGTGATGGCGGCGCCGAACGCGCCGACCGCCCCGAGGGTCGCGAGCAGCTCGACCAGGGTGAACCCGCGGGCGCGCCGGCTCATCGGGGGCCCTCCCGGAGCACGCGCGTCGTGACCGCCACGGGCGGTCGGCCGGGGCGCGCCACCGTCGCGGTGACCTCGAAGAGGCCGGGCTCGACCTCCGCGACGACGAGGCGGCCCGTCGCGTGCGGGAGCCGCGGATCGAAGGCCCGCTCGCCCGCGACGACCGTCGCGCGGTCGAGGGTCTCGAGGGCCGCGACGGCGGCGCGGTGGTCCTGCAGGCGGTCGAGCGAGCGCGTGGCGGCGATCGCGGGCACGCGGCCGCCCTCCCACGCCGCCGAGACGACGACGGTCGCGACAGCGAGGCCCACGACGGTCTCGAGGACCGTGAAGCCGCGGCGGGTGGCGCGCGCGCTCACCACGGGCGCGCCGTGTCCCGCACGGCGTTCATCACGTCGGTCAGCACCGCGTAGTCGAGCGCGACGAGGAGGCCCGCCGCGAGCGTGGCGGCGGGGACCGCCCAGGCCACGAACCGCTCGACGCGCCGGGCCTCGCGTGCGTCGCACGCGTCCGCGACCTCGGGGAGGAGCCGCGCCAGACCCGCGGGAGGGGCGACCGCCAGGCGCTCGCGCGCCGCGCGCGGGAGCGGCAGCGCACGCCAGGCCTCGGCGGCCGGCTCCCCCGCCGCCACGCGCGCGCCCGCGCCACGCGCCGCGCGCGCGAGGCGCGCGACGCCGGCCGCGTCGGCGCCCTCGGCGAGGGCCGCGTGGAGCGGACGGCCCGCGTCGACCTGGAGGGCGACGCCGCGCAGGAACCGCGCGCTCGCGGCGCCGTCGACGCGCGGACGGAGCCGGCGGACGATCGGCAGGAGCACGGCGGCGAGGCCCACGGCGACGAGCGCGGCCCGGACCACGACAACCGCGCCGGTGGCGGCGCCCAGGTCGGCCGCGGCTTCGGCGCGGATCCCCTCGAGGCGGCCCTCGAGCAGACGGGTGTGGAGCAACGCGAGGCCCACGAACAGCAGCCCCGGGTAGAAGGCCGCGAGCGCGACGCGGTGGCCGGCGGCGAGGTCGCGCGAGGCGTCGGCGGCGGCGTGCTCGAGCGCCTGCGGGAGCCGCGAGGCCCGTTCGCCCGCGGCGAGCGCCGCGGCGACGGACGCGGGGACCTCGCGGGGCAGCCGCGCGCGGAGCGCCTCGGCGAGCGGGCGGCCCGCGTCGAGGTCGGCGGCGAGCGCGCCGAGGGCGGCCGCACGGGACGGCTTCGCGACGGTCGCGGCGCGCCGGAGCGGCGCCGCGAGCGGCACGCCGCGGCGCGCGGCGAGCGCGAGGGCCTCGAGCAGCGCGGCGCGGCGCTCCGCTCGGACGCGGCGCAGCGTGCCGAGCACGAACGGCGTCGCGAGCGCCACGAGCGGCAGGCCGAGGACGACGGCCGCGTGCATCACGTGCCCCAGAGCCGGAGCACGTCGTTCGCCTGGCGGACGAGCGGCACCATGTACGCGTACGCGAACGCGAGCACGACGAGGCCGACGACGACCTCCGCGGCGGGGCGCAGCCACGCGGCGAAACGGTCGAGCCCGCGCTCGAAACGGCGGCGCAGGAGCGTCGCGACGTCGGTCAGCGCGGTGGCGACGCCGTCGCCGCCGTGGGCCGACTCGACGAGCCACAGCACCGACGGGTCGAACGCGCGCTCGGCCGCGAGCGCCGACGCGAGGCCCTCGCCGCCGCGCACGCGTTCGGCGGCGGCGCGGACGCGGGACGCGAGGCCCGGTTCGTCGCAGGTGCCGGCGGCGAGGGCGAGCGCCTCGTGCAGCGGCGTCTCGCGCCGCAGCAGGAGCGCGAGCGTGGACGCGAAGCCGGCCTCGGCGGCGGCCTCGCGCAGCGGGCCCACGCCCGGGAGGTGCGCGCCGCGCGTGCCCGTGACGGGGCTGCGGCGGAAGACGAGCACGACCACCACGACGACGAGCGCCGCGAGGACCGCCAGCGCGACGGCGGCGATCGGCGCGGGGTTGCCGCGGCCGACCTCCTCGCTGACGCCCCACAGGCGCGGCGCGGTGAAGACGAGGGCGACGAGGCCGACGAGGACCGCGCAGACCGCGGTGACGACGGGGTGGATCAGCGCGCCGCGGACGCGGCGGGCCGCGTCGGCCTCGGTGCGCGCGTGGCCGGCGATCTCGTCCAGCGCGGTCGGGAGGTCGCCGCTCGCGACGCCGGCGGCGACGAGCGCGCGGTAGAGCGGCGGGAACGGGCGCGCGGGGTCGGCGTAGGCGACGTCGAGGGGGGTGCCCGCGTCGACGGCGACGGCGAGGGCCTCGGCGTCGCGCGCGAGCGACGCGCGGCCGAGGTCGGCGCCGACGAGGCGGAGCGCGCGGCCGAGCGGGAGGCCGCCGCGGGTGAGCGCCGCGAGGGAGGTGTGGAAGAGCGCGACGTCCTCGGGGTCGGCGCGGCGCGCGGGCGAGCGGGCCTCGCGTCCCGGAGGAGGGATCGTCGCGGAGCGGGAAAGGTCAGTCGCCGAGGACACGTCGGACCTCCTCGGGGGTGGTGAGGCCGCGGCGGACGAGGTCGGCCGCGGCGTCGTCGAGCGACGGGGCGCCGGCCTCGCGGGCGGCGGCGGCGAGGGCCTCGCCGTCGGCCCGGGCCAGGATCGCGCGGCGGAGCGGGGCCGACATGGGCAGCCATTCGGCGACGAGGACGCGGCCGGCGAGGGAGCCGTCGGGGGCGCGGCGGCGGACGAGGCGCTGGGCGAGGACGCCGCGGACGGCGGTGGTGAGGGCGAAGGGCTCGACGCCGAGGTCGAGGAGGCGCGCGAAGACGAGGGGGGCGCGGCCGGCGTGGATCGTGGAGGCGACGAGGTGGCCGGTGAGGCCGGCCTCGAGCGCGACGGCGGCGGTCTCGCGGTCGCGGATCTCGCCGACGAGGAGGACGTCGGGGTCCTGGCGGAGGAGGGAGCGGAGGGCGCGCGGGAACGTGAGGCCCGCGGCGGCGTCGATCTGCGTCTGGCTGACGCCGGGGACGCGGCGTTCGACGGGGTCCTCGACGGTGACGATGGCGCGGCGGCGGCCGCCGGCGAGGAGGTGGCCGAGGGCGGCGTAGAGGGTGGTGGTCTTGCCGCTGCCGGAGGGGCCGGTGAGGAGGACGACGCCTTCGGGCTGGTCGAACGCGCGCGAGAGGTCGGCGAGGACCGCGGCGGGCAGGCCGAGGTCGGCGAGGGTGCGGGGGGCGTGGGCGCCGACCTCGAGGCGGAGGGCCGCGCGTTCGCCGTTGACCGTGGGGTAGGTCGCGACGCGGACCTCGCGGCCGAGGCCGGAGCGGTCCGCGGGGATGCGGCCTTCCTGCGGGATGTCGGTGCGGTACGCCAGGAGGTCGGCGAGGGCCTTCAGCCGGCCGAGGACCCGGGGGTGGAGGTCCTGGGGGAGCGTCTCGAGGGGTTCGAGGAGGCCGTCGCGGCGGACGGTGGCGACGAGGCCCGCTTCGGTCGGGTCGAGGTGGAGGTCGCTGGCGCCGAGGTCCACGGCGCGTCGGAGCAACCGCTCGACGGTCTCGACGGCAGTCGGCCCGGGTCCCACCTGCACACCCATACTTCCCCATCGACCATCCGGCCCCCCCACCGAAAGCCCCGGTGGAACAAAGGGCTACGACCCCGTTGTTCCACCATCGTCGTAACCCGTTGTGTTTCCGTCGTTCCGCCGTTGGACGCGGAACAAAGGGCTACGACCCCGTTGTTCCAGGTGGAACAAAGGGCTACGACCCCGTTGTTTCGGTGTCGGAGGGGCCCCCCGGTAGAGTGGCGGGAGCGGCGGGTGTCGCCGATGGGAGCACGTATGCGGATCCTGCTCGGCAGCGGCGGACTGTCCACGGACGAGCGCCGGAAGGCGTGGCGGGACGCCTTCGAGGCCTTCCTCGGCGAGGTCGAACGCGTCCTCTTCGTCCCCTGGGCCCTTCAGGACCACGACGGCTACGTCCGGATGATGGTCGAACGGGGCTTCACCGCCGGCCGCGCCCTCGACTCGATCCACCGCGCGAAGGACCCCAAGGCCGCGGTCCGCGACGCGCAGGCCGTCCTCGTCGGCGGCGGCAACACCTGGCGCCTCCTCGACCGCGTCCAGAAGGCCGGCCTCCTCCCGCTCCTCCGCCGCCGCGTCGCCGCCGGCCTCCCCTACGTCGGCATCTCCGCCGGCACCAACCTCGCCTGCCCGTCCATCCGCACCACCAACGACATGCCGATCTGCGAGCTGCGCTCCACCGCCGCCCTCGGCCTCGTCCCGTTCCAGCTCAACGCCCACTTCACCGACGGCGCCTACTTCATCCGCCACGGCACCCGCTACCGCCCCTACGGCGGCGAGACCCGCGAGGTCCGCCTCCTCGAGTTCCTCGAGGAGAACCCCGGCCCGGTCCTCGCCCTCCGCGAAGGCGCGATCCTCCACGTCGAGGGCGCGAAGGCCCGCCTCGTCGGGCCCGGCGGCGGCCGCCTCTACGCCCGCGGCAAGCCCCCGCGCGACCTCGCGCCGGGCCTCGACGTCTCCTTCCTGCTCCGCGCGAAACGCTGACCCTTCCCCGGGCCGACAGCCCCCACGATCGCGGCCCCCTGCGCGGGACCGCGAGGCCCGGCCCGCGCCAGGGGCCCTCGCGCGGGCCCGGGAACGCGGGCCGGTGCGCCGGCACGCGAGGCCCGGCGGCCGCCGGGCCTCGCGGTCCCGGACCCTCGACCGTGTCCCGGGGACCCGTCCGCTACGGCTTCGCGAACAGCTCCGCGAAGAACGCGTCCTGCGCCTGCTTGCTGCGCGCGTCCGCGTCGGCGTCGTAGGCCGCGCCCTTGCTCGGGTCGTTGCCCGCGCCCGGGTTCGTGAACGCGTGCACGGCGCCGCCGTACGTCTCCATGCGCCACGTCGCCTTCACCTGGTTCATCTCGTCCATGAACGCGGCGACGTCGGCCGTCGGGACGAACGGGTCGGCGCCGCCGTGCAGCACGAGCACCTTCGCCTTGATCGCGCCCTCGCCCTTCGCGGGCGCCGCGGTCTTGAGGCCGCCGTGGAACGAGACGACGCCCGCGACGTCCTCGCCCGCGCGCGCGAGCTGCAGCGCGACCGAGCCGCCGAAGCAGAAGCCGATCACCGCGATGCGCTTGCCGTCGACGCCCTCGACCTTCCGGAGCGCGTCGAGGCCCGCGCGGGCGCGCGCGACCATGAGCGGCGGGTCCTTGTAGAAGGACGTCGCGAGCGCGCGGGCCTCGTCGGGTCCCGAGGCGACCTTGCCGCCGCCGTACATGTCGAGCGCGAGGGCGACGTAGCCCGCGGCGGCGAGCTGTTCGGCGCGGCGCTTCGCGAAGTCGCCGCAGCCCATCCAGTCGTGGACGACGAGAACCGCGGGGTGGCCCCCGGCGGCGAGGGTCGCGGGCTTCGCGAGCTGTCCCACGCACGCGACGTCGCCGTGCGTGTAGGCGAGCGGCGCGGCCACGGGGCCCGCCGCGGGCGCGTCGGCGGCGCGCGCGGGGCGGCCCGGAGCGAGCGGCGAGAGGACGGCGGCGGCGAGGGCGAGGACGGCGAGCAGGCGGGACGTTCGCATGGCGGCTCCGGGGGACGACCCCCGCATCCTGCCACACGCGCGGGGGAGGGCCGTTCGGGTACGATCCGCCCGCCCCCATGAACCGCCTGATCCGCCTCGTCGCCGTGCTCGCCCTCGTCGTCTGGACCGGCGGGCTGCGGCCCGCGGGCGCCGAGGAGAGCCCCGCCGAGCGGATGAAGCTCGGCCACTGCGGCTGCAAGGAGGGCGAGGCCTGCTGGCACTACCTGCGCACGCCGCTGCGCCCGCCCGAGGACCCGTGCCGCTGCGGGCTCTGCGCCGCCGCCGGCAACTGCTCGACGAAGGAGCGGCCCGACGGCTGGGGCGCCGACTGCACGGGCTCGCAGAAGCCCGAGTGCTTCTGGAAGCGGCACGCGGCGTCGTGGGGCATCACCTGCAGCCGGTGCGCCGACGACAAGGAGTGCACGTCGTGCGGCGACCTGCCGGGCGTGCCCGACGCGGACGCCAAGGTGAAGCTCGCGAAGCAGCTGGCGATCGAGTCCGGCGTCGGGCTGCGGAAGGCCGACCCGAACGCCGCGAAGCGGTTCGCGGTCGGGTGGTCGGCGCACTTCTACGTCGTGACCGACATCCCGAACCTGAAGGTGCTGACCCAGGGCGGCGCGCCGCGCGTCGTGGACACGCACGAGATCGTCCACCTCTACCTCGAGCGCGCGGAGAAGGCGTACGACGACTTCGTGCAGACGTTCGGCGACGACGTGCGCCTCGGCAAGCCCATGGGCATCTTCCTCGCGGCGAAGGACGCGAAGAAGGAGGCGTGGCAGGCCGCCTACTTCGGCAGCCCGCGCACGAACATGCTGTTCGGCGGCGGCGACGGGAAGGTGGCCGGCGGCTTCTGCTGGAACGGCTTCGCCACCTCGACCGACGACTACGGCGCCGACCGCGACCTGCACGGCTACGTGCGGCACATGATCGGCCACATCCTCTTCTCGTGCTGGCACGGCGTCGCGCCGCACACGAAGGAGTGCCCCAAGTGGGCGTTCGTCGCGGCCGCGGACTGGCTCTGCAAGATCCACCCGTTCTTCGCGGACTGGACCACGTTCTGCCACGACGAGACGACCGGCGCGTCGGGCTCGGGGAAGGACTGGGACAAGAAGGCGGTCGGCATCGCGGCCGGCAAGCGCATCCCCATCGAGAAGCTGTTCGGGATCGCGTCGCTCTCGCACCTGTCGTACGACGACCACGTCCGCGCGTGGTCGATGATGGACACGATGCTGCGCGAGGACAAGGAGCGGTGGCTCGCCACGCTCCGCCTGATCCGCGAGGGCAAGGAGCACGCGGCGGCCTTCCGCGAGGGGCTCGCGACGACCCCCGACGACTTCGACGCCCGCTGGGCCGACCGCATGCTCGGCAAGCGCAAGACGATGGCCGACGTCCCGAAGGACGCCGGGAACGAGGACGGCGGCGTGGACGCGTCGGCGCGTCGCCGCATCACCGGCGAGACCGACCCCGTCACGCTGGCGGCGCTCCTCCTCGGCCTCGAGCGCGTCCGCGACGTCAAGACCGCCGAGCTGGTGCTCTCGCGCCTCAAGATCGACAGCGACGTCGTCCGCGAGACGATCGTCGTGCTCCTCAAGAAGACCGAGAACCCCGAGGTGATCGGCTGGCTGCGCACCGCGGGCCTCGCCGACGCCGACCCCCTCGTGCGCGCCCACGTCGCCCGCGTGCTCGGCGAGCTCAAGGACACGTCGTCCCGCGCGACGTTCGAGTCGATGCTCGGCGACCCGTTCTGGCTCGTGCGGGCGAACGCGGCGAAGGCGCTCGGCGACCTCGCCGACCCCGCGAGCGCCCCGGCGCTGGTCGCGCAGATCGAGGACAAGAACCCCAAGGCGTGGATCTCGAAGGCCGACGCGCTCGCGGTCATGGGCCCGGCGGCCTCCAAGGCGACGGTCGCGGTCGCCGCGCGCCTGTCGGCCCCCGACTGGCAGGTGCGCCTCACGGCGTGCCGCGCCCTCGTCGCCATGGGCGACAAGGACGCCGTCGAGCCGCTCATCGAGCGCCTCGACCTCGAGGGCGGCCGCCTGCACCGCGAGATCCACCGCGCGCTGATGGCGGTCACGCACGAGAACTTCGCGCCGAACCCCGCGACGTGGCGCGCGTGGTGGCGCACGCAGAAGCCCATGGGCCTCCCGCCCGCGCCGCCGGCGCCGACGAACCCCGAGGACGACCGCTACGCCAAGCCCAAGAAGCCCGGCCCGGACGAGCCGACCTACTACGGCCGCCGCATCTTCTCGCAGAGCATCCTCTACGTCCTCGACCTCTCGAAGTCGATGGAGACGCTCATCGAGGTCCCGAAGGACGCGCAGGAGAAGCTCGGCACCATCGCCGCGGGCCAGCGCATCAAGGTCGCGAAGACCGCCATCGTCGCGTCGCTGCAGAAGCTCGACCCGCGCACGCGCTTCAACGTCGTCTTCTTCTCGACGAACGTCCGCCCGTGGAAGGACAACCTCGTGGTCGCCTCCGGCGCGCGCGACGCCGCCATCGGCGCCGTCGAGGCCGCCGGCCTCGAGGACGAGACGAACATCTACGGCGCGCTGCGCGCCGCGGTCGGCCTCCACCAGAAGCCCACGCTCGCCGCCGACCTCGACCCCATCCCCGACACGATGTACTTCCTCACCGACGGCACCCCCACCCGCGGCGAGATCACCGAGGCCGAGACGCTCCTCTCCTGGATGCGCGACGTCAACCGGTTCGCCAAGGTCGAGATCCACGTGATCGCCATGGGCAACACCGGGGTGGACCTCGACTTCCTCCGCCGCCTCGCCACCGAGAACGGCGGCGAGTTCATCCACGTCCCCGACAAGAAGTGACGGCTCCCCGGGGCGGCGGGGGGCGGCGGACGCCGGCCCGACCGCACGCGAGGCCCGGCGCGCGCCGCGGCCCGGGACATCCGGCCCGGGTCGGGCCGGGCCTCGCGTGTACGATGCCCGGGGGCTCGGGTCGGCGGCGGAGCGCGGCGCATGCACCGGTGGTCGCAGGTCCTGGCCGTCCTCCTGCTCGCGCTCTGGGTCGGCGCGGCGCGCGCGGCGGACGCGCCCGACGACCGGTTGAAGCTCGGCCACTGCGGCTGCGACGCGGGCGAGGCCTGCTACCACTACCTCCGCGCGCCGTTCCGCGCGCCCGAGGACCCGTGCCGCTGCGGGATGTGCCTCGGCGGCGGCAGCTGCGGCGCCCAGCGCCGGCCCGAGGGCTGGCCCGCCGGCTGCATGGACGTCGCCGACGAGGCGTGCTTCTGGAGGCGCCACGCGGCGTCGTGGGGCCTGCGCTGCAGCCGCTGCGCGACCGACACGACCTGCACGGCGTGCGACGGCCTGCCGAAGGCGCCCGACGCCGCGGCGAAGGCGCAGCTCGAGAAGCAGCTCGCCGTCGAGTTCCCCGACGAGGCCGCGCGGAAGAAGGGGTGCGTCGGCTGGAGCAAGCACTTCTACGTCGTCAGCGACATCCCGCAGCTGAAGGTGCTCTCGCAGTCGGGCGGGCCGCGCGTCGTGGACGCGCACGAGATCGTCCACCTCTACCTGCAGCGCGCCGAGCAGGCGCGGGCCGACTTCGTCGCGGCGTTCGGCGACGAGCTGCGCCAGGACAAGCCGATGGCGATCTACCTCGCGCGCACCACGAAGACGAAGGACGCCTGGCGCGCGCGCTACTTCGGCGGCGGCAAGACCGAGATGGTCTACGCGGGCGCCGACGGCAAGATCGCCGGCGGGTTCTGCTGGAACGGCTTCGCGGCGTCGTTCGACCAGTACGGCGAGGACCGCGACCTGCACGCGTACTGCCGGCACATGATCGGCCACATCCTGTTCTCGTGCTGGCACGGGGTCGGCGGCTTCAACCAGGAGTGCCCGCGCTGGGCGTTCGTCGCCGCGGCGGACTGGCTCTGCAAGATCCACCCGTTCTTCGCGGACTGGGTGGTGTTCTGCCACCAGGAGGGCGCGGGCCCGTCGGGCACGGGCAAGGACTGGGACCTGAAGGCCCGGGCGCTCGCGGCCGGCAAGCGCATCCCCGTCGAGACGCTGTTCTCGATCCCGTCGATGTCGCGCCTGTCGTACGACGACCACGTCCGGTCGTGGTCGTACATGGACACGATGCTGCGCGAGGACCGCGCGCGCTGGCTCGCCGTGCTGCGGCGGCTGCGCGAGGGGAAGGAGCACGCGTTCGCGTTCCGGGACGGCCTCGGGATGACGCCCGAGGACTTCGACGCGCGCTGGGCCGACCGGATGCTCGGCAAGCGCAAGACGATGGCCGAGGGCGCGCGCGACACGGCGGCGGCGGAGGCCGCGGGCGGCGTGGACGTGGCCGAGCGGCGGCGGATCCAGCGCGAGTCGGACCCCGCGACCCTCGCGGCGCTGATCCGCGGCCTCGACCGCGTCCGCGACGTCGAGACGGCGAAGCTGGTCCTCGACAAGCTGGCCCTCGAGAGCGACGCGGTGCGCGAGGCCGGCGTCGTGCTCCTGCAGCGCACGCAGGCGCCGGAGGTCGTGGCGTGGCTGCGCACGAGCGGCCTCGCCGACCGCGACGGCGTCACGCGGGCGCTCGTCGCGCGGGTGCTCGGCACGCTCAAGGACGCCGCGGCCCGGCCCGCCCTCGAGGGCCTGCTCGACGACGGGCACTGGCTCGTCCGCGCGAACGCGGCGACCGCGCTGGCGTCGATCGCCGACCCCGCGAGCGGGCCCGTGCTCCTCGCGCACCTCGAGGACCGGTCCCCGAAGGCGTGGATCACCAAGGCCGACGCGCTCGCGGGCTTCGGTCGCGTCGGCACGCCCGCGACGCCGGCCGTCTGCGACCGGCTGAAGGCGAAGGAGTGGCAGGTGCGGCTGACGGCGTGCCGCGCGCTCGTCGCGTTCGGCGACGCGCGGGCCGTCGAGCCGCTGATCGACCGCCTCGAGACCGAGAGCGGCCGGCTGCAGCGCGAGATCCTCCGGGCGCTGCGGACCGTGAGCGGCGAGAACTTCGGGCTGCAGGCGAGCACTTGGCGGAACTGGTGGAAGGGCCAGCAGCCCCTCGGCCTCCCGCCGCGCGCGAAGGAGGCGCCGCCCGCGAACCCCGAGGACGAGCGGTACGCCAAGCCGACGAAGCGCCCCGGCGACCCGCTCGAGGAGGAGCCCGTCTACTACGGTCGGCGGATCTACTCCGAGGCGGTCGTGTTCGTCCTCGACCTGTCGCTCTCCATGGGGACGACGATCGAGGTGCCCAAGGAGGCCCAGGAGAAGCTGGGCACGATCCCGGCCGGGCCCCGCATCGACGTCGCCAAGGCGGCGGCGCACGCGGCGATCGCGAAGCTCGACCCGCGGGCCCGGTTCAACGTGGTCTTCTTCTCGTCCGAGGTCCGCCCGTGGAAGGACGGGCTCGTGCCCGCCGCCACGCACCAGCAGGCGGGGGTGAACGCCGTGGACTCGGCCGGGATCGACGGCGAGACGAACATCTTCGGGGCGCTGAAGGCGGGCTTCGGCCTCCACGACGTGCCCACGCTGCAGGCGGACCTCGAGCGGATCCCGGACACCGTCTTCTTCCTGACCGACGGCACCCCCACCCGCGGCGAGATCACCGACGTCGAGACGATCCTGTCCTGGGTCCGCGACCTCAACCGGTTCGCCAAGGTCGAGCTCAACGTGGTCGCGATGGGGTCCCTCGGCCTCGACCTGCCGTTCCTGCGCCGCCTGGCGGCCGAGAACACCGGCTTCTTCGTCCACGTGCCCGACCGGAAGTGAGGGCCGGACCGCGGGGCGACGTCGGGACCGAGGACGGCGGGGCCCGCCGGCCGACCGCCGGCCCGCGCCCGGCCCCCCCGGCAACCGGCCACGCGGGCGTGCGTGGAACGGATGTGCTGCACGGACGACGTTCCGCCGTCCGCCGTTCGTCGGGTAGTGTTCCCTCCCTATGTCCGCTGCGCTCTCCCCGGCCGCCCCGGCCGCCCGCCCCGCCGTCGAGGCCGTCGCCGCCCCCGTCGCCGCCGAGACGTACCGCCGGTTCCGCCTCTTCCCGACGGCGTGGTTCGCCGGCATCCACCTCGCGTGCTTCGCGGCCTTCTTCGTCGGCATCAGCTGGACCGCGGTCGCGGTCTGCGTGGGCCTGTACGTGCTCCGCATGTTCGCGATCACGGCCGGCTACCACCGCTACTTCTCGCACCGCGCCTACGACACGAGCCGCCCGTTCGCCTTCCTGCTCGGGTCCGTCGGCGCCACGGCCTTCCAGAAGGGCCCGATCTGGTGGGCGTCGGTCCACCGCCTCCACCACCGGGCCTCGGACGGCCCCGAGGACGCGCACTCGCCGCTCAAGCGCGGCTTCTGGTGGGCCCACGTCGGCTGGATCCTCGCCTCGACGCACAGCGACACCGACACGGAGCGCGTGCGCGACTGGATCCGGCTGCCGGAGATCCGGCTGCTCGACCGCTTCCACTGGGTCCCGCCGGTGCTCCTCGGCGCGCTGCTGTTCTTCGGCGGCAACGCGCTGGCGGCCGCCTACCCGTCGCTCCACACCTCGGGCGCGCAGCTGCTCGTGTGGGGCATGGCGATCTCGACCGTGCTCGTCTACCACGGGTCGTGGTGCGTGAACTCGGCGCTGCACCTCTGGGGCAAGCGCCGGTTCGCGACGCCGGACCAGAGCCGCAACAACGGCTGGGTCGCGCTCTTCACGTTCGGCGAGGGGTGGCACAACAACCACCACCGCTGGCCGGCGTCGGAGCGGCAGGGCTTCTACCCCGGCGAGCACGACTTCTCCCACGCGGTGCTGAAGATGCTGTCGTGGGTCCGCCTCGTCTGGAACCTGAAGACGCCGCCCCCCGAGATCCTCGAGGAGGGGCGGCGGTCGGCCCCGTCGGCCGGATAGCCGTCCGCCGGGACCGCCGGAGGGATCGTGCGCATCGCCGTCGTCGGGGCGGGGGTCTCGGGCCTCGTCGCGGCGTACCGCCTGCGCGCCCGCCACGACGTCGTCCTCTTCGAGGCGCAGGACCGCCTCGGCGGCCACGCGCACGCCCACGACGTGACCGTCGACGGCCGCGCCTACCGACTCGACACCGGGTTCCTCGTCTTCAACGAGCCCGCGTACCCCCACTTCACCGCGTTGCTGGCCGACCTCGGCGTGCCCTCGCAGCCGAGCGACATGTCGCTGTCGATCCGGTGCCGCCGCTGCCGCCTCGAGTACGCGCTCCGCGGGCCCGCCGCGCTGCTCGCCCAGCCGACGAACCTCCTCCGCCCGTCGTTCCTCGCGATCTTCCGCGACCTCTTCCGATTCTTCCGCGAGGCGAACGCCTGGCTCGACGCGGGCGGCGACGACGTGCCGCTGCGCGTCTTCCTCGAGCGGGGCCGGTACGGCGCGCCGTTCGTCCGCCACTGGCTCCTCCCCACGGCGGGCGCGGTCTGGTCGTCGCCGTTCGGCGGCATCCTCGACTTCTCGGCCCGGATGCTGCTCACGTTCTTCCGCAACCACGGCTTCCTCCAGCGCAAGCAGCGCCCCTGGCGCCACGTCGCCGGCGGCAGCCGGGCCTACGTGGACGCGATCGGCGCGCGCCTCGGGGGGGCCGTCCGCCTCTCCTCGCCGGTGCGGCGCGTCACGCGCCACGACGCGGGCGTCCTCGTCGAGTCCGCGGGGCGCGGCGCGGAGCGGTTCGACGCGGTGGTCCTCGCCTGCCACGCCGACGAGGCCGCCGCCGTCCTCGCCGACGCCTCCCCCGAGGAGGCCGGCCTGCTCGGCCGGTTCCCCTACGCCCGGCACCGGGTGGTGCTCCACACCGACCGGTCGTTCCTCCCCCGGTCCCCGCGCGCGTGGGCGGCGTGGAACTGCGACGTAATCGACTGCCACGACGAGGAAGCGCCCGTCGGGGTCACCTACCATCTCAACCGCCTCCAGTCCCTGGACGACGCCGTGCCCTTCTGCGTGACCCTCAACCCCGACCGGACGCCGAACGGCGTGCTGCGCGACCTCGCGTACGCGCACCCGACGCTCACGTCCGACGCCGTCGCCGCGCAGGCCGCCCTCGCGGCCGCGAACGGCGCGCGGGGCACGTGGTTCGCCGGGGCCCACCTGCGCCACGGGTTCCACGAGGACGGCGTCGTCTCGGCGCTCCGGGTGGCCACGGCCCTCGGATGCGCCCCGTGACCGCGCCCCGCACGAGCGCGCTGTACGTGGGCAGCGTCGGGCACGACCGCGAGGTCGCGCCGGGCTACGCCTTCCGGCAGCCCCTGTGGCTGCTCTACCTCGACCTCGACGAACGCGAGGCCCTGTCGCGCGCGGCCGGCCTGCTCGGGTGCGACCGGCCGCGGCCCGTCGAGTTCCGCGCGACGGACCACTTCCGCGGGTCCCTGCGCGAGGGCATCCGGTCGCGGCTGCGGCGCGTACTGGCCGGGGCGGGCCTCGTGGCCGACGGGCCCGTCCGCGTCCTGACGCAGGGGCGCGTGCTCGGCCAGGGGTTCAACCCGGTGTCCTTCTGGTGGTGCCACGACGCCCACGGCGACCTCGTCGCGGCGATCGCCGAGGTGCACAACACGTTCGGCGACCGGCACCCCTACGTGCTGCCCGCCGCCGAGGCCGAGCGGACGCCGGCCGGCCTCGCGTGGACGGTGAAGAAGCGGATGCACGTCTCGCCGTTCCACGACCTCGAGGGCTCGTACCGGTTCGTGATCGGCGCGCCCGGCGAGCGCCTGACGATCGCCGCGGACCTCGCGCGCGCGGGCGTGCCGCGCGTGCGCGCCGCGTTCGTCGGCGAGCGCCGCCCCCTCGACGACGCGGGCCTCGCGTCGGCGTTCCTGCGGCTGCCGTTCATGCCCTGGCGGGTCTGGAGCATGATCCACGCGCACGCCCTCGCGCTCTGGCGCCGCGGCGCGCGCTACCACCGCCGTCCGGCCTACGACCCCGTGGCCGCGGGGAGCACCGTCGCGTGACGCCGCCCCCGCCGCCCCCCGCGACGTCCGCCGCCCCGGCGCTGCCCGCGGTCGCCCCCGCGGCGCCGGGCCTCGCGACGCGCTTCCTGCGCCGCAAGGTCCTCGAGGCGCTCGACGGCTGGACGGGCGCGCCGCTGACGGTGGCGCTGCCGGACGGCACGCGCCGCGAGGTCGGCGCCGGCGACCGCGCCCGGGCCCCCACGCTGACCGTGCGCGACCCGGCGTTCTTCCGCAAGGTCGCGCTCCGCGGCCGCCTCGGCCTCGGCGAGGCGTACGTCGACGGCGACTGGGACGCCGACGACCTCGAGGCCGTCCTCGCGGCGGGGCTCGCCGCCCGCGCGGTCGCGCGCCGCCCGCTCTTCGAGCGCGTCGCCGCGTGGTGCGCCCCGCGGCGCCTCGAGAACGACCGCGCCGGCAGCCGCCGCAACATCCACGCGCACTACGACCTCGGCAACGCGTTCTACGCGCTCTGGCTCGACCCCACGCTCACGTACTCCGCGGCGATGTTCGCCTCCCCCGACGAGCCGCTCGAGGCCGCGCAGCGCCGCAAGCTCGCGACCATGGCCGCGAAGGCCTGCGTGCGCCCGGGCGACCACGTGCTCGAGATCGGCTGCGGCTGGGGCTCGTTCGCGCTCCACGCGGCCGGCGACCTCGGGGCCCGCGTCACGGGGCTGACGATCTCCGCCGCGCAGCACGAGGTGGCGACGGCCCGGGTCCGCGACGCCGGGCTCGCCGACCGCGTGGACGTGCGCCTCGAGGACTGGCGCGACACGCGCGGCACGTTCGACGCGATCGTGTCCATCGAGATGTTCGAGGCGGTGGGCCGCCGATGGTGGCGGCCGTGGTTCGAGGCCGTCGACCGGCTGCTCGCCCCCGAGGGCGTCGCGGCGGTGCAGGTGATCTGCCACCCCGACGCGGGCTTCACGCGGTACGCCGCGCGCACGGACTGGATCGAGCGCTACATCTTCCCGGGCAGCCTCCTCGGGAGCCTCGGCGCCTTCTCGACGCTCCTCGCGCGGCACACGCGGCTGCGCGTCGTCGGCGTCGAGGACCTCGCGCCGTCGTACGCGCTGACGCTGCGACGCTGGCGCGAGGCGTTCCTCGCCCGGCGTCCCGAGGTGCACGCGCTCGGCTTCGACGAGCGGTTCGTGCGCACGTGGACGTACTACCTCGCGGTCTGCGAGGCGGCGTTCCGCACGGGCCACCTGCACGACTTCCAGCTCCAGTTCGCGCGCGAGGGCAGCCGCCTCGCGGGCGCGCTCGGGCCCGCGCGCCCGGAGGGCACCCCGTGAACCTCGGCACCGCCCCCGCCCTCGCGGCCCTCGTGCTCCCCGACGACGAGGGCCGGCCCTCGCGCCTCGGCGACCTGTGGGCCGCGCGTCCCGTCGTCCTCTGCTTCCTGCGCCACTGGGGTTGAATCTTCTGCTTCCGCCGCGTCGCGGCGGTCCTCAAGCGGCGCGACGAGGTCCTCGCGGCGGGCGCGGGCCTCGCCGTCGTGGGCGTCGGCACGCCCGAGCAGGCGCGCGGGTTCCGCGTGCTGACGGGCTGGAAGGACGCGATCGTCGTGGACGAGGCCCGGCGGGCCTACGCGGCCGCCGACCTGCGGCGCATGGGGTTCCTCGCGCTGTTCCGGCCGCGGATGATCCGCGAGGCGATGCGCGCGCGGAAGGAGGGCTTCCGCCAGGCGAAGGTGCAGGGCGACCCGTGGCAGCTCGGCGGCACCATGGTGCTGGCGCCCGGCGACCGCGTCCTCTACGCGCACCGCAACGCGGGCCCCGAGGACGAGGCGCCGCTCGACGCCGTCCTCGCCGCGGCGCGCGGGGGCGCGGCGTGAGCCCCTGGACGTCCCTGCTGATCGCGACCGGCGCGTGCCTCGCGCTGCAGGGCGTCGCGTTCGTCGTCGCGCGCCGCATCGGCAACTACGGCCTCGTCGACCCGTGCTGGGCGCTGTGCGTCGTGCTCGCGGCCGCGGTGCACGGGCACTTCGGCGCGGCGCCCTTCCCCCGCCGGGCCGCCGTGACGGCGGCGGCGGCGCTGTGGGGCCTGCGGCACGCGTTCCTCCTCCTCCGCCACCGCGTGATCGGCCGCCCCGAGGAGGGGCGCTACGTGGCCCTGCGCGCGACGTGGAGCCCGCGCGTGTTCCTCGGCTTCTTCCTCGCGCAGGGGCTCCTCGCCGCGCTCCTCTCGGCGCCGTTCCTGCTCGCCACCTCGGACCCGGCCCCGACCGCGCACCCCCTGGAGCTCGTCGCCCTCGCCGTGTTCGCGCTCGGGTTCGTCGGCGAGGTCGTCGCCGACGCGCAGCTCGCCGCGTGGAAACGCGACCCCGCCCACCGCGGCCGCACGTGCCGCGCGGGCCTCTGGGGCTGGTCGCGGCACCCGAACTACTTCTTCGAGCTCGTGATGTGGGCGGCGTTCGCGCTCGCCGCGACCGCGGCGCCGTGGGGCGCGCTCGCGTGGACCGCCCCCGCCGGGCTCGCGCTGCTCATCCTGTTCGTGACCGGGATCCCGCCCACCGAGGCCCAGGCCCTGCGCTCGCGCGGCGACGACTACCGCGCGTACCAGCGCGAGGTGTCGGCCCTCGTCCCGTGGCCCCCGCGCCGGGCCCGCGCGTGATCTCGGCCCTCCTCGACGCCGACGTCCTGCCCGAGGCCGTCGTGGCCTTCGGCATCCGCCGCCTCCTCCGGGCGCGGCTCCGCGAGCTGTACGCCGGCGGCCCCGAGGCCGCGGCGGCCCGCAGCGACGCGTTCCTCGCCTCGCGCCGCGGCGGGCCCGTCGCCGTGCGCACCGACGCGTCGCGGCGGCAGCACTACGAGGTGCCCACGCGCTTCTTCGAGCTCGTGCTCGGGCCCCGCCTCAAGTACAGCGGCGCGTGGTGGTTCCCGGGCGTCGACGACCTCGCGACCGCCGAGACCGCCATGCTCGACGCGTCGATCGAGCGCGCCGCGATCGCCGACGGGCACCGCGTGCTCGACCTCGGCTGCGGCTGGGGCGCGCTCACGTTCCGCGTGCTCGAGCGCTTCCCGCGGTGCGAGGTCGTCGCCCTCTCGCACTCCGCGACGCAACGCGCCCACCTCGAGGCGGTCGCGCGCGCGCGGGGCCTCGCGTCGCGCCTCGAGGTCGTCACGCAGGACGTCAACGCGTTCGCCCCGCCCGGCACCTTCGACCGCGTGGCCTCCGTCGAGATGCTCGAGCACGTCGCCGACCCCGAGGCGCTGCTTCACCGCGTGGCCGACGTGCTGCGCCCCGGCGGCCGCCTCTTCGTCCACGTCTTCGCGCACCGTCGGTACGCCTACCCCTTCGAGGACCGCGGGCCCGGCGACTGGATGGCGCGCCACTTCTTCACCGGCGGGTGGATGCCGTCGCACGACGCCTTCGCGCGCTTCCGCTCGCCGCTGCGCCACCGCGCCGCGTGGTGGGTCCCGGGGACGCACTACGCGCGGACCGCGCGCGCCTGGATCCGGAACCTCGACGCGCACCGCGAGGCGCTGGTCCCGGTCCTCGAGTCGGCCTACGGCGCCGGCGAGGCGCGGCGCTGGCACGCGCGGTGGCGCGCGTTCTTCCTCGCGTGCGAGCTCTGCTTCGGCTGGGACGGCGGCGGCACCTGGGGCGTCTCCCACCACGTCCTCGACGCCCCCCGCTGACCCCGCGTCCGGGGGGCGGGAACGCGAGGCCCGCGCCGCGGGGGCGGTAGAATGGGCCGGTGATCCTCGACACCCTCGGCCGTGCGCTCCGCGACCTGCGCGTGTCGGTCACCGACCGGTGCAACTTCCGCTGCGTCTACTGCATGCCGAAGGACCTCTTCGGCCGCGAGCACGCGTTCCTGCCCCCGGGCCAGATCCTCTCCTACGAGGAGATCGCCCGCGTCGTCGGGATCCTGCGCGGGCTGGGCCTGCGGAAGGTCCGGCTGACGGGAGGCGAGCCCCTGCTGCGCCGGGGCCTCCCCTCCCTGGTGCGGCTCCTCGCCGCGTACGACGACCTCGACCTCGCGCTGACGACGAACGGGTCGGCGCTGGCCGCCCAGGCGCCCGCGCTCGCCGCGGCCGGGCTACGGCGCGTCACCGTCAGCCTCGACGCGCTCGACGACCGGGTCTTCCGCGCGATGAACGACGTGGACTTCCCCGTGGCGCGGGTGCTCGAGGGGATCGACGCGGCCGCCGCCGCGGGGCTGGCCCCCGTCAAGGTGAACGCGGTCGTGCGGCGCGGCATGAACGACGGCGAGCTCGTCCCGCTGGCCCGGCGCTTCCGGGGCACGGGCCACGTCCTGCGCTTCATCGAGTACATGGACGTCGGTACGACGAACGGCTGGCGCATGGACGACGTGGTCCCCGCCGACGAGATCGTCGCGACCGTGGACCGCGTGTTCCCGCTGGAGCCGGTGGCGCCCGACGACCCGTCGGACACGGCGCGCCGCTGGCGCTACAAGGATGGGGCGGGCGAGCTCGGCGTCGTCGCGAGCGTGACGCGGGCCTTCTGCGCAGGCTGCACGCGTGCGCGGCTCTCCGCCGACGGCAGGCTCTACACGTGCCTCTTCGCGAGTACGGGGTTCGACCTCCGGGCGCTCCTGCGCGCGGGCGCGAGCGACGCCGACGTCGGCGCCGCGATCGAGGGGGTCTGGCGGGCGCGCGCGGACCGCTACTCCGAGCTCCGGGCCGCCGGAACGCCGGGGCTCCCCCGCATCGAGATGTCCTTCATCGGCGGCTGACGCCGGTCCCGCCGAACGACGACCCGCCAGAACGCGACCGGCACCGTTTGGCGGGTCGACCGGGGGACAATCCGCCAGAACGCGACCGGCACCGAATGGCGGGTCTCAGGTCGGACGCACCTCCGGCGCGGCCCCCCGCGCGCGGCGGTAGACGAAGAGGAGTGCGCCCGCGGCGCCCGCGAGCAGGCCGGCCTCCGCGAGGAAGGTCGGGAGGACCGCCCCGTGTGTCGGGGCGAGGATCGCGAGCGCCAGGTCCACCGCCCGGCCCGCGAGCACGACGCCGCAGACGCGGACCAGCACCGTCTCGTTGCGCTTCAGGGCCCGGGGCATCAGCACCACGAAGGGCACCAGCCACTGCAACGTGACGTTCAGCACCGCGAGGGGCTCCCAGGCGCCGCCGTGGCGCAGCGCGTAGTGGGGCGTCTCCTCGGGCAGGTTCGTGTACCAGATCAGCATGAACTGGCAGTACCAGATGTAGCCCCAGAAGAACGCGAAGGCGAACACGAGCCTGCCGAGGTCGTGCAGCGTCTCCTCCCAGGCCGGCCCGCCGGCGAGCTCCCCGCGGCGCCGCCCGCGGACCGCGAGGATCGTCACGAGCGCGAGCGCGCCGAGGAACAGCCCGCTGAAGTGGTAGACGGCGAACATCGTGCTCGCGAACGTCCGCTCGAGCGACAGCACCGCGTCGAAACCGTAGACCGAGAACGTCGGCGCGAAGGCCAGCAGGAACCACGCGCCGGCGCGCCCGGCCGCGGCCCGGGTCCCGGCGCCGTCGTGCGCGACCGCCGCCCGGGAGCGCGCGACCAGCACCCGCCCCAGGGCGATCCACACGGCGAACGCGACGACCGCCCGTCCGAGCGCGAACGGCACCGTCATCCAGCCCGCCCGCCCGGACAGCGCGTGGTCCGTCGCGACGGCCGCCGCGTCGGCCCAGGGATAGAGGGTCGACGCGCCGAACGCGAGCACGAGGTGCGCGAGCCCGGCCCAGGGGAGCACGGCCACCATCGCGTGCGCCACCGGGAGGACCGCACGCCCCCACCGCGCGCCCGTCACGTGGTGGAGCGCGACGAACACGGCGGCGCCGAGCCCGGCCGTCGTCAGCGCGAACACGCCGAGGAGGTACGCCGGCCACACGGCCGCGGGCGCCGCGAACAGCCCGACGAGGAACGTGGCGCCGCCGACCGCGAGGAGCGCGAGCGGCCCCCGGGCGCCCTCGGCGCGGCGGGAGACGAACGGGATCGGGACGTCGGTGCGGCTCACGGGACGCGCTCCTGGAGGGACCGGACGTACCGGACCGCCGCCCAGCGGTCCTCCACGACCACCTGCCCCGCGTGGGCGGGCATGTCCTTCCGACCGTGCGTGACCAGGTGGAAGATCTCGCCGTCGCGCAGGGCGCGCGCCTCCGGCCGGAACAGGGTGGGCGGCGGCGGGAACCCCCGCTTCGTGACGGCGCCGTCGCCCCGGCCGGAGACGCCGTGGCAGCACGCGCACCAGGCCCGGAAGACCTTCTCGCCGCGCGCGATCGCGGCCGGGCCCGCCGGCACCGGGTTCGCCAGCACGTCGCCCGCGCGCTTCGCCTCCTCGGGGCCGGGCCCGAAGACCTCGAGCGGGGCATCGACCGGCACGGTGCCTGCGGGGGGGCGCCGCTGGACCAGCCCGTCGGCGAACGGCACGCCCTCGCCGCCGGTCTCGGCGGCCGGCGAACGGACCATGTCGGCCGGGAGCATCTCGAGGTTGCGCTCGCGGAGGTCGCGCCGCAGGACGTAGCCGCCGCCGAAGAAGGCCGCGGCGGCGAGGGTGGCGAACACGATCGCGGGCCGGTTCACGACGCGTCCTCCACCAGGAGTTCCTCGACCTCGCACGCGCCGAGCTGCTCGCGGTACACCCGCCCGAGCGCCTCCCCGTCGAACGTCGCGTCGCGGGCGCCGATGGAGACGACGAAGAGGTCGTCCGTCGCGCGACCGCGGAAGCTCGCCCGCGGCACCGGCGTCCGCCCCCGCTCGACCAGGAAGAACGCGGCCACCACCCCGAGACCGGCCAGGAGGATCGTGAGCTCGAAGGCGACCGGGACGAACGCGGGCGTCGAGTTCACGGGCTTCCCGCCGACGTTCAGCGGCCAGTCGTGGGCGGAGGTCCACACCTGCAGTGCCCACCCGAGCGTCAGGCCCACCAGCCCGCCGGCGAGGCACGCCCACGGGAGGCGCGAGGGGCGCTCCCCCAACAGTTCCGGCAGCCCGTGCACAGGGTACGGCGCATGCACGTCGAGCACGTCCTGGCGCGCCGCGCGCGCGTGCCGCAGCGCGGCCAGGAGCCGGTGCTCGTCGTCGAAGGCCACGACCAGGACCCGCCGGCTCATGCGTCACCTCCCTCGCCGGCCCGCGACGGCGGCTGGTGGGCGGCCACCGCCTTCACCTCCGCCATGGCGATCATCGGGACGAGCCGGCAGAAGAGCAGGAACAGGGTGAAGAACAGCCCGAACGACCCGACGAACGTGCCGATGTCGAGGAGCGTCGGGCTGAACTCGGCCCACGAGGACGGCAGGAAGTCGCGCTGCAGCGTCGTGCAGATGATCACGAATCGCTCGAACCACATGCCGACGTTCACCACGAGCGTGAGCAGGAACACCCCCAGCAGGTTCGCCCGGACCCTGCGGAACCAGAGCAGCTGCGGGATCACGACGTTGCAGGTCACCATCACCCAATACGTCCAGCCGGTGGGGCCGAACGCGCGGTTGAGGAACGCGAACTGCTCGTACGGGTTGCCGCTCCACCAGGCCATGAAGATCTCGGTCGCGTACGCGAACGCGACGATGGACCCCATGGCGAGCAGGACCTTGCACATCATGTCGACGTGCTGCTTGGTGATGTAGGCCTCGATCCCCATGACCTTGCGGGCGATCAGCATCAGCGTGAGGACCATGCCGAAGCCCGAGAACACCGCCCCCGCGACGAAGTAGGGCGGGAAGATCGTCGCGTGCCACCCGGGGAGGACGGACGTCGCGAAGTCGAACGAGACCACGCTGTGCACCGAGACGACGAGCGGCGTCGCGAGCCCCGCGAGGAGGAGCGACACGGTCTCGTGCCGCTTCCACGAGCGCGCGGACCCGCTCCAGCCGAGCGCGAGGAGCCCGTAGACGCGGCGCTTGAGGCCGCCGGTGGTGCGGTCGCGCAGCGTCGCGAGGTCGGGGATCAGCCCCACGAACCAGAAGACGAGCGAGATCGTGAAGTACGTCCCGATCGCGAACACGTCCCAGAGCAGCGGCGAGCGGAAGTTCACCCACAGCGGGCCGCGGGTGTTGGGGTACGGGAAGACCCAGAACGCGAACCACGGCCGGCCCATGTGGATCAGGGGGAAGATCCCGGCGCACATGACCGCGAAGATGGTCATGGCCTCGGCGGACCGGTTGATGGAGGTCCGCCACTTCTGGCGGAAGAGCAGGAGGATCGCCGAGATCAGGGTCCCGGCGTGGCCGATGCCCACCCAGAACACGAAGTTCGTGATGTCGAACGCCCAGCCCACCGTCCGGTTGAGGCCCCAGACGCCGATGCCGGTCACGAAGAGGTACGCGATCGAGGCCACGCCGACGCCGAGCATGGTGACGGCGACGAGGAACGCCGCCCACCAGGCCTTCCCGGGGCGGCGCCCGAGGGGCCGGCACACGTCGTCGGTCACGTCCCGGGGGCGCTTGTCGCCGAGGATCCACCGCGGCTCGTCGACGCCGGCGGCGTGCGCGGCGTGCGGTACGGGCGCCGCGTGCGCCGGGAGCGCCCCGACCCCCGAGGGGGCCGGCGGCGTCGGGACCACGAGGGGGTCAGCCATGACGTTCGGCTCCCTCGCCGCCGCCGGAGCGGTGGCGGACCTTGGTGAGATAGCCCACGGACGGCTTCACGTTGAGCTCCTCGAGCACGCGGTAATGGCGCGGGTCCGACGCGACGAGGCGCGCGACGGCGCTCTTCGGGTCGTTGGCGTCGCCGAACACGATGGCCGACGCGGGGCAGGACTGCTGGCACGCGGTCCGGGCCTCGCCGTCGGCGAGCGGGCGGCCGAGCCGACGCGCCTCGGCCCGGGCCTCGTGGAGCCGCTGCGTGCACAGCGAGCACTTCTCCATGACGCCGCGCGACCGGACGGTGACGTCGGGGTTCAGCACGAGGTCGGCGAACCGGTCGTGGCGCGCGTAGTCGAACCAGTTGAAGCGTCGCACCTTGTACGGGCAGTTGTTGGCGCAGTACCGGGTGCCGACGCAGCGGTTGTAGACCTGCCCGTTCGTCCCGTCCGCGTTGTGGACCGTCGCGAGGACCGGGCAGACGGTCTCGCAGGGCGCGTTCTCGCAGTGCTGGCAGAGCATGGGCTGGTGGACCACGTCCACCTCGCCGTCCGCCCCCGGCACGTCGGCGTAGTACCGATCGATCCGCATCCACGCCATGTCGCGCCGGCGGAAGACCTCGTCCTTCCCGACCACCGGGATGTTGTTCTCGGCCTGGCACGAGACCACGCACGCCGAGCACCCCGTGCACGCGGTCAGGTCCACCACCATCCGCCACCGCTCGCCCGTGGAGACGTGCTCCGCGGGCCACAGGTCGGCGCCGGCGTGGGCGGCGGGCGGGTGGCCCGCGCGCTGGTCCTTGAGGAACGCCGCGAGCGTCGTCTCGTGGACGGGGTCGCGACGCTCGCCGCCGTGGGGCGCGACGGCCTTCGGCACCTCGAGCCGGTCGTACGTCTGGGAGCGCGCGACGTCCTCGCGGCCGCCGGCCCGCTCCACGGTGACCTCGGTGCCCGCGTAGGCGACGGCGCCGCGCTCGAACCGGAGGAAGGCGGCGGCGTTCGCGCCCACCGCGCCCCCGCGCGCGACGGTGGGCTTCGCCTCGAGCCACGCGGGGCCGATCCCCGCGAACCGGTCGGTCCCCGCGCGGCCGTACCCGAGGGCGACCCCCACGGTCCGGTCCGGCAGCCCGGGCACCACGATCGCCGGCAGCGTGAGGCTCGCGCCGCCCGGGCCGGTGACGCGGACGCGGTCGCCGTCGGCCACGCGCAGCCCGCGAGCCGCGCGCTCCGAGAGGAGGACCGCGTTGCCCCAGACCTGCTTCGTGATCGGGTCGGGGAGCTCCTGGAGCCAGGGGTTGTGCGCGTGGCGACCGTCGAGCAGCGCGACCGACGGGACGCACGCGAGCGTGAACCGGTCGCCGGCCGGGCGGGCGCGGGGCGCCGCCGCGGCGGCCGCCGCCGCGTCGAACGCCCGCAGGGCCGGCGGGGACGCGGTGACGCGCGCGAAGCCGCTGCGCAGCGCCGCCCGCCACGAGCCCTCGTCCGTCGCGCCCGCGGGGAGGCGCGGCAGGACGTCCCGTCGCCACGACGCCCGCAGCAGGTCGAGGTCGGCGGCCGGCGCGCCCGCCCAGGCGGCGAGGCACGCGCGCAGGGTCCGCGGCTCGCCGAAGGGCGCGACGAGCGGCTGCGTCAGCGAGACGACGCCGGCCACGGGCTCCGCGTCGTCCCACGCCTCCAGCGCGTGCGGCAGGGGCGCCAGCACCGCGAGCGCCGCGGTCGTCTCGTCGGGCCGCTCCGCCAGCCCGACGCGCACCGCCACCTTCGACAGGGCCGCGGCGAATCGCGCCCCGCCGGCGGCGTCGGCCACCGGGTTGCACCCGGCCACGACCACGGCGCCGACCTGCCCGGCCTCGAGCTCGTCGAGCAGCGCGGCGAACGCCGCGTCGTCGCCGCGACGCTGGAACGACGGCGCGTCCAGGTCGAGCACGGCGCCGTAGGCGCCGAGGGCCTCGTTCGCGAGCGCGACGCAGGTCTGCACGTCCACGTCGTTCGTCCCGCAGAGGACGACGCTCCGCCCGCGCGTGGCCCACAGGCGCGCGACCACGGCGTCGAACGCCGCCGCGTCCACCGGCAGCGGGTCCGGGGTCGCGGGCGCGGGGAGACCTGCCGCCGCGGCGAGGCGCGCGGCGAGGTGGGCGGCGAACGCCCCCACCGCCCCCGCCTCGACCCGGAGGCGACGGTCCGCGTTCGAGCCCGTGAGCGTGAGCGCGGACTCGACCTGGACGTGGTGGGACAGCCGCGGCGGCGTGCCCGCGAGCGTCCGCCCGGCCCGCCAGCCGCGCGTGAGCTCGACGGGCGAGACCCACGTCCCGAGGAAGTCGGCCTCGAGCCCGAGGACGGTCTCGGCCCGCTCGAGATGCACCCGCGGCAGGATGCGGGCCCCGCGCGTCCGCGCGTGCGCGTCCAGCGTCGCCGACGACGAGAGCGCGTCGTACGAGACGTGACGGGTCCCGGGGAACGCGGCGAGGAAGCCTGCGACCGCCGCGAGGGTCGACGGCCCGGTGAGCGTCCCGGTCACGAGGCGGACCGCGCCGCCCGCCGCGCGGACGCGCTCGAGGTCGGCCCGCACGCGGGCGTCGGCCGCGGCCCACGTGGTGACGGCGCCGTCCACCACCGGGTGGAGCAGCCGCCGCGAGTCGTACACGCCCAGCACCGTCGCCTGGCCGACGGCGCACACGCCGCCCGCGGAGACCGGATGCTCCGGGTTGCCCTCCACCTTCACCGGGCGGCCGTCGCGGCAGCGCACGATCAGGCCGCACCCCGCGCCGCACCCACCGCAGGTCGTCGCGTACCACGTGGAGCGACCGGCGACGACGTCCTCGGGCGCCGTCGCGCCGGGCACCGTGTGCACGGTCGGGGCCCGGCCGCAGGCGACGAGCGCCCCGGCCATCGAGAACCCGGTCGCCGCCAGGAAGCCGCGCCCGAGAGGCGCGCGTCGCCGCCGCCGTCCGGCGCGGCGTCGTCGTGGGTGTCGTCGTGCGCGCCCCCGACGGCCGCCCGTCCGCGCCCGTCGGCGTGCCGACGGGCAGCCCGCCGGCCGCGGCGCGGAGCGCGTCGCGCTCCTCGAGGGTCGTCCAGCGAACGGGCAGCTCGGACATCGGAACCCCCTAGTAGTGGCACGTCGTGCAGTCGGTGGACGCGCGGGCCGGTCGCCCGCCCGGGAGCCCGGTCGCATTCGCCTGCCGGTGACAGTTCACGCACCAGCCCATGGAGAGGTCGGCGAACTGCCGGACCCGCGCCATCGTGTCCACGGGGCCGTGGCAGGTCTCGCACGCCACCCCGGCGCTCAGGTGCGAGCGATGGTCGAAGAAGGCGAAGTCGGGGAGGTTGTGCACGCGCACCCAGCGCAGCGGCGTCGGCGTCGCGCCCGGCACCGGCTGGCCCGCGTCGTCGAGGCCTTGGGCGCGGTAGAGCTTCGCGATCTCGGGCGAGACGACCGGACGGGGCGCCCGCTTCTCGATCTTGGCAAGGAGGGCCTCCTCCTGCGTGGCGGCCAACGGGGCCGCGACGACGCGGTGGCAGTTCATGCACACGGCGTCGGCGGGGACGCCCGCGTGGCGGCTCCGCTCCGCCCCGCTGTGGCAGTAGAGGCACGCGATCTCGAGCTGGCCCGCGTGCAGCGGGTGCGAGAACGCCACCGGCTGCACGGGCTCGTAGCCGACGTGGTTGCCGGGGAGCGGGAGGTCCGCGCCTTGGATCACCACGACGCCCCCGAGCAGGACGCCGACGGCCGCCACCACCGCGAGGGTTCGGGTTCGCATGTCAGCACCGGATCTCGGCCCGACGGCGGGCGTAGTACCACCAGTTGACGACGAGGCAGACGACGTAAAACGCCGCGAAGCCGTAGAGCGCGCGCTCGGGCGTGCCCGCGGCGACCTGGGGACGGAAGACGTCGGGGATCAGGAGCGCCCCGTAGGCCGCGACCGCCGACGTCCACGCGAGCACCGGGCCCGCCTCCTTGGCGTCGAAGATCATCGGGATCATGCGGAAGGTGCTGCCGTTGCCGATCCCCGCCGCGACGAAGAGGCCCAGGAACAGCGCGAACGCGAGCGGGAAGCGTGTCTCGGGCTGCGCCAGCGTGCCGACGTCCGTCAGGCACAGCCCCGCCGCGACGGCGGTGGCGACGAGGGCCACCGTCGACCACTGCGTGACCCGCGCGCCGCCGAACTTGTCGGAGAGCCACCCGCCGACCGGACGCACCAGGGACCCCACGAGCGGGCCGAGGAAGGCCAGGGTCGGGCTGGGGGCGGCGGGGTTGGGGGCGCCGCCGGGGAGTTTCCCGAACACGTCCTTGATGAGCAGGCCGAAGACGAACGAGTACCCGATGAACGAGCCGAACGTCATGATGTAGAGGAGCGTCATCACCCAGGTGTGCTTGCGCCGGAAGATGGCGTACTGCTGGGCGACGCGGCCCCGCAGGTCGGCCGGGGCGAGGTACCGCGTCGCGGCGACGCCGAGCGCGATGGTGACCGGCAGGACCACGCCGATGGTGACGTGGAGCCCGGCGTACATCCACGCGCCGACGCCCGCGGCCAGGAGGCCCACCAGGTTCATCCAGAGCGCGCGCCCCACGCAGGACGCCGTCGATCCCGTCCCGTGCGCCGGGAGGACGTCCATGCGGGACCAGGCGAGGACACAGAGGACCGCCAGCGGCGCCACCCACACCCAGCCGCAGTTCTGGATCCAGACCGAGGTCCCCGCGGCGTGGCCGGGGACCGCCACCGGCAGCGTGCGCGCCGCGCCGCCCCACCCGCCGAACACCGCCACGGTGACGGCCAAGGGCAGCACGAACTGCATCACGCTGACGCCGAGGTTGCCGACGCCCGCGTTCAGGCCCAGGGAGAGCCCCTGCATGCGCTTGGGGAAGAACCCGGAGATGTTGCTCATGCTCGAGGCGAACGCGCCGCCGCCGACGCCCGACACGACCGCCAGCGCCACGAGCACCGCGTACGGCGTCCCCGGGTCCTGGAGCGCGAGCCCAACCCCCACCGCGGGGACGAGCAGGAGCGCCGTGGTGACCGCGACGACGTTGCGCCCGCCGGCGACGGCCACGAGGAAGGAGCAGGGGATCCGCAGCGTCGCGCCCGACAGCCCCGCCACGGCGGCGAGCTCGTAGTAGCGCGGGTCCTTGAGGTTCGGGCCGAACCACTGCAGGTTCTTCATCCAGACGCTGATCACCGACCAAAAGCCCCAGATCGCGAACCCGCACAGAAGCGCGGGCATCGAGACCCAGAGGTTCCGCCAGGCCACGGCCCGGCCCGTGGACGCCCAGAAGGCCGGGTCCTCCACGTCCCACCGCACGAGCCGGCCATTCGGCCCGCTCGCTCCGGCCGTCCCGGCGACAGGGGTGCGTTCCATGGGTGGGCTCCTCCGCCTACTCGACGCCGGGCACGGCCGTCCCGACGGGCGCGGGCCCGCCGGCGACCTTGCGGACGTGGTCGTACTCGTGGTCGAGGGCCTTCCCGCCCTCCCCCACCCACGTCCGGGTCCACTGCTTCGCCACGATCGAGAGGACGACGAGGACCGCCAACGCGAGGCCCGTGCCGGCCAGGAACCCGGGCGCGAAGCTCCCGGTGTGCTGCCGCCCGAGGCCCATGGCGTTCGGGAGGAAGCCGCCGGCGAGCGCGCCCACCTCGCCGATGAGGCTCCCCGCGACCGCCGTCGTGGTGCGGAACCGGAGCGGGACCAGCTGGAAGACGGCGCCGTTCCCGGCGCCCATGGCGGCGAACAACGTCACCAGGATCGCCACCATGACCCACGGGCTCCCCGGCATCAGCGCCGCCGTCGCCGTCAGGACCACGATCACGATCGCGAGGCTGCGCAGGAGCCGGAGCCCGCCGACGTGGTCCGCCATCCACCCGCCGAGCACCCGCAGGACGCTCGCCGCGACCACGATGATCGCGGAGTAGTTCCCGACGCTCTCCTTGGGGATGCCGTACTGGTCGTGGAACAGCGTCGGCAGGAAGCTCGTCAGCCCGATGTAGCCCCCGAACGTCACCATGTACATCAGGTTGAAGATCCACGCGTCGCGGTCGACGAGGACCTTGAGGTAGTCCTTCAGGGACTTGTGCTCGCGGTCGGGCGGCTCCTTGGCGAACACCTGCAGGAGGATCATCGCCATGAGCATCGGGAAGACGGCCATCCCGTAGACCGCCCGCCACCCGAAGGCCTTGGCCAGCGGCGGCGCGAAGAGCATGGCGATCACGGCGCCGCTGTTGCCGGCGCCCGCGATGCCCATGGCCAGCCCCTTGTACTTCGGCGGATACCAGCCCGAGCCGAGGGAGAGGGCCACCCCGAAGCTCGCGCCCGCGACCCCGAGCGCGACGCCCATCATCAGGACGCCGGTGTAGGTCTCGACGAAGAGGAAGCCGCCGGACAGCGCCAGGACGATGGTCCCCATCTCGACCTGCGCCGCGCGCTTGCGTCCGATGTACTGCGACACGACGCCCAGCGGGAACCGCATGAGGGCGCCGGCCAGCACCGGCACCGACACCATGAAGCCCTTCTCCGCCGGGGAGAGGCCGAACTCGGCGCTGATGTACGGCGCCATGGCCCCGTTCAGCACCCAGATGGCGAAGCAGAAGTCGAAGTAGAGCAGCGACGTCAGGAGGGTCGGGAGGTGCCCGACCGCCCGGAACGCGCGGAACCGATCACGCCAGCCGTCCATCTCGTCACCTCGCGCCGGGGACGGGCCCCGCGGCGCGCGGGCCGGCGGGAGCCGCCGCCGCGCGTCCTCGGGAGTCGTCGTGCCGGGTCATGGGAGCGTTCCCTCCGGGTCCTCAGCCGCGGACGCCGCGCCGGATCCCGTACCAGCGGACGACCTGCGGGCGCCGCCAGAGGTAGGGGTTGGGCACGACCAGCACGTGCACGAGCCGGGTGAACGGGAACACCCCGAGCAGGACCCAGAGCCCGGTCACGTGCACCTTGAAGAGGAGCGGCATGGGCGCCAGCAACGTGGGGTCCGGCGCGAAGGTCGCCAGCGACCAGAGGTAGGGCGACGCCACGGCGGCGAACCACGAGGACCCCCAGGACGCGGTGGCGGCCACGTACATGCCGGTCGCGATCTGGACCGCCAGGAGGCCGTAGACCCCCCAGTCGGCGGGCGTCGTCGTCACGCGACTGCGGGCGTCGTTCGCGCGCCGGAGCACGATGTTCACGAGCCCCACGAAGGCGAGCGCGGCGGCCGCGAGGCCGGTGACCTCGAGGAGGTACAGCCGGGTCGGCGCGGCGTTCCACCCGAGGATCGCCCGGGGGAAGAGGAACGCGACGAGGTGGCCCGCGAGGACGTAGAGGATCCCGTAGTGGAACGGGACCTGCGCCCAGAAGTGGTGCCGGTTCTCGAGGAACTGCGACGACAGGCTCGAGTACGAGAACGGGCGGCTGCGGTACCGGACGATCGTGCCGACGAAGAACAGCACGAGCGTCGCGTACGGGAGCGCGACGAACAGCAGCGTGTCGAGCGGACCGGCGGCACCCATCACGTCCCTCCCCCGTCGGGCAGGCTCGCGACGAGCTCGCCGACGACGCGTTCGACGGCCTCGAGGACGCCCCCCCACGGCGCGTCCCCCTCGCCGAGCCCCTTGCGCATCTTCGCGACCGCCGGCGCGACGGCGTCGCGCGCGAGCGTCGCGGCCGCGTCCGGCTCGGCGCGTCCGAGCCACCGCAGGCACGACCCCAGGTGGTCGGGGAGCTCGGTGCCCTCCTCGACCCCGACCGCGCGCAGGCTCGCGCGCATGTCCGCCAGGAACGCCCCCCGCTCGTACCGCTCCCCGAACAGGTGCCAGCCCACCTCGAGGCAGCACGTGGGGCTCCAGTCGAACGTCCGGGCGTACCGCTCCTCGAGCTCCGCGCGCGGCGTCGCCGCGACGTGCGCGAGGAACGGGCCGGCCGCGGCGCGCGCCGCCGGCGCGTGACGCGCGAGCGCCTCGCCGGCCGCCGCGGCCCGTGCCGCGTACCCATCGTCGGGGTACGCGAGCAGCACGGCCAAGGCGTCGCAGACGTCCGCGCGGGGGGTGGCGACGGCGGCGACCACGTCAGGACCCCCGCCGCGGCGCGGTCCGGAAGCCGAAGCCGGCCTCCGCCTTGTGGGTCTGGGGCTCCTCGAGCATGGCGATCGCCTCCTCCCGGTGCATCGGGGGGATCACGAACCGGTCCTCGAAGGTGCACAGCGCGGTCAGCCGGAAGATCTCGTCGGCCTCCTCGGCCGTGATCCCCGCCTCGCGGAGCGCGCGGTCGGCGGTCTCGCGGGTCACGTCGCCCACCGTGACCGCGCGGCGGTGCCACCGGACGGCCATCTGCTTGCGGAGGGTGGACTTCAGCACCCCCTCGTTCCCGGCGCTCAGGAGGTTGGCCAGGTACGCCATGGGCGCGCGGGCCTGCTCGAGGTCGTGGAACAGGTCGTCGGACAGGTTCTCGACCACGCCGTCCTTCCGCTGGGACATCACGGGCAGCAGCGGCGGGACGTAGAACAGCATGGGCAGCGTGCGCCACTCCGCGTGCGGCGGAAGCGCGAGACCCCACGTCTTCACGAACTTGTAGACGGGGGACCGCTGCGCCGACTCGATCACCGACGGGTGGATGCCGGCCTTCTCGGCGGCGGCGATCACCGCCGGGTCGTGCGGGTCGAGGATCATGGAGCGCTGGGCGTCCACGAGCTCGTGGTCGGGCTTGCTCGCCACCTCGACGATCCGGTCGGCGTCGTAGAGGAGGATCCCGAGATACCGGATGCGCCCGACGCACGAGTGGAAGCAGGCGGGGGCCTGCCCCGTCTCGAGGCGCGGGAAGCAGAGGATGCACTTCTCGGACTTGCCGGTCTGCCAGTTGAAGTACGTCTTCTTGTACGGGCACGCCGCGACGCAGGAGCGCCAGCCGCGGCAGCGGGTCTGGTCGAGCAGCACGATCCCGTCCTCGCCGCGCTTGTACATCGCGCCGCTCGGGCAGGACGCGACGCACGAGGGGTTCGTGCAGTGGTTGCAGATCCGCGGCAGGTAGAAGTAGACGAGCCGCTCGATGGACTGCAGCTGCATCTTCTGCTCGTCGGTGAGCGCCGCCAGGTTCGGGTCGGCGGCCGCGTAGACGCGGCTGCCGCCGAGGTCGTCGTCCCAGTTCGGCCCCGCCTGGATGTCGATGGGCTCGCCCGTCACGAGGGAGATGGGCCGCGCCGTGGGCTGGTCCGTCCCCTCGGGCGCGTCGAACAGGTCCTTGAACTTGTACGTCCAGGGCTCGTAGTAGTCGTCCATGCTCGGCATGGACGGGTGGTGGAAGATGTTGGTGATCGTCTTCCGCTTGTCGGTGGACTTGAGGCGGAGCTTGCCGTCGTCCCCGAGCTCCCAACCGCCGCGGTAGGCCTCCTGGTCCTCCCATCGCGTCGGGAAGCCGGTCCCCGGCTTCGTCTCGACGTTGTTCCACCACATGTACTCGGTGCCCTTGCGGTCGGTCCAGATGTTCTTGCAGGCGATCGAGCACGTGTGGCACCCGATGCACTTGTCGAGGTGGAAGACCATCGAGATCTGCGAGCGGACGTCCATGGTTCGGGTCCCCGCCTACCAGCGCAGCTCCGGGAGCTTGCGGACCAGGATGTGCGTGTCCCGGTTGCAGCCCACGGGGCCCCAGTAGTTGAAGTGGTAGGTGAACTGCCCGTAGCCGCCGACCATCAGGTTCGGCTTGAGGTGGGTGCGCGTGAGGCTGTTGTGGCCGCCGGCGCGCCGGTTGCCCCGCATCGGCGTCCGCGGGACGCCGTACGTCCGCTCCGGCGAGTGGTACTGGATGCTGATCCCCGGCGGGATCCGGTCGCTCACCGCGGCCCGCGTGACCACCACGCCGTTGTCGTTGTAGACCTCGACCCAGTCGTTGTCGACCACGCCGATGGCGTCCGCGTCCTTCGGGCTGATCCAGAAGGGGTCGCACCCGCGCGACAGCGTCGACATGCGTTGGTTGTCGCCGTAGGTCGAGTGGATGTGCCACTTGCCGTGGGGCGTCAGGAAGTTCAGCATCACCGTCGGCCCGGCCTCCTTCGACACGCGGAGGTCGCCGTACTGCGCCGGCAGCGGCTTCGGCTTGTAGGTGGGCAGGTGCTCGCCGTAGGCGATGTAGGCCGGGTGGTCGAGGTAGAGGTGCTGACGCCCGGTGAGGGTCCGCCACGGCACGAGCCGCTCGACGTTGTAGGTGAACGGCGCGTACGCCCGCCCGTCGTCGGTGAGCCCCGACCACATGGGGCTGTTGAGCAGCCGCCGCGGCTGGGCCTGGAGGTCGGCGAACGAGTAGCGGGTCCCGCGCATGCGCTCGGCGAGGTCCCGCAGCGGCAGCCCGGTCTTCTCCTCCATGTTGACGTAGGAGCGGTAGGCGAGCTCGCCGTTCGTCGTCGTGGCGAGCGAGAGGACGGCGTTGCACGCGTCCACGTCCCGCGCGATGGAGGGGTAGGTCCCGCCGCCGAACGTCTCGCGCGGGCCGTCGCGGACCATCTCGTCGTAGACGTCGTCGCACTTGTAGGACGTCCCGTGCGCCGACAGCCCCACCGACCGGACCAGGGGCCCGAGGGCGCAGAAGCGCTGGTGGAGCGCGCCGAGGTCGCGCCGCACGACCTTGAACGACGGCATCGTCTTCCCGGGGACCGCCTCGACCTCCCCCCGCGACCACTCGAGCGGCTGCGCCTGGGCGATCTCGGCCGGGGAGTCGTGGGCGAGCGGCGAGGCCACGAGGTCGACGATCGGCTCGGGGAAGTGCTTCGGGGCCAGCTCCGACACCTTCTTCGCGACGGCGCGGAAGATCTCCCAGTCGCTCTTCGACTCCCAGCACGGCGGCACCGCCGGCGAGAGCGGGTGGATGAACGAGTGCATGTCCGTCGAGTTGAGGTCGGCCTTCTCGTACCAGGTGGCCGCCGGCAGGACGACGTCGCTGTAGAGCGCGGACGTGTCCATGCGGAAGTTGAGGTCCACGACGAGGTCGAGCTTCCCGACGGGGGCCTTGTCGTGCCAGACGACGTCCTTCACCGCGTCCTTCGCCACCTCGTCGGCGACGTCGTTGTGGTGGGTCCCGAGGTAATGCTTGAGGAAGAACTCGTGCCCCTTCGCGCTCGCCATCAGCGCGTTGCCGCGCCAGATGAACCAGACGCGGGGCCACGCGGACGCGGCGTCCGGGTCCTCCACCGCGAACTTCAGGTCCTTCGACTTCAGGCGCTCCACGACGCGCGCGACGATGGCCTCGTCGGTCTTCGCGCCGCCGTCCACGGCCTCCTTCACCGTCGCGAGCGGGTTCTCGAGGAACTGGGGGTAGAAGGGGAGCCAGCCGCTCTTCACGGCCCGGACCTGCGTGTCCATGGCGTGGCCGTGGCGCCACTTCGCGTCCGAGGCCGGCACCGTGTGGTAGTCGCCGTACTCCTTCTCGTAGCGCCACTGGTCGCTGTGGACGTAGTGCCACGACGGCGCGTTCTGGAGCCGGGCGACCGGGTTCCAGTCGCGCCCCATGGCGATGGCCGACCACGACTCGCCCGGGGCCAGCTTCTCCTGGCCCACGTAGTGCGCCAGGCCGCCGCCGTTCACCCCGACGCAGCCGCCGAAGACCAGCGCGTGCATCGCCGCGCGGTACATCAGGTTGCCGTGGTACCAGTGGTTGATGCCGGCGCCGATGATGACGGTGCACTTGCCCTTCGTCAGCTCGGCGGTGGTCCCCCACTCGCGCGCGAACTTCACGAGGTTCTCGCGAGAGACGCCCGTGTACCGCTCCGACCACGCGGGGGTGTACGGCTTCGTGGGGTCCTCGTAGTCGGCCGGGTACTCGCCGGGCAGCCCGCGGCCCACGCCGTACTGCGCCATCAGGAGGTCGTAGACCGTCGCGACGGCCACGGTGCCGTCGGTGGTCCGCAGCCGCTTCACCGGGACGCCGCGCGCGTGGACCTTCCCCTCGCCGAAGTCGTCGAGGTGGACCGAGAGCACCTCGTCGGCGTCGTCGAGGAACGTGAGGACCGGGTCGATGGGCGAGCCGTCCACGCCGTCCTCGAGCTTGAGGTTCCACTTGCCCTTGCCGCTGCCCCACCGGTGGCCCACGGAGCCCAGCGGCATCTTCGGACGGCGGTCCTTCGCGTCGAACACGAGGAACTTCCAGTCCTTGTGCTCCTCGCCCGCGTACCCGGCGACCCGGCCGGCCCGCAGCAGCTGCCCGGGCTTCCAGACCCCGTGCTCCTCCTTCAGCTCGACGAGGAACGGCGCGTCGGAGTACCGCTTCGCGTAGTCGAGGAAGTACGGGACCTTCCGCTCGTGGTGGAACTCCTTCAGGAGCACGTGGTTGACCGCCATCCACCACGCGCCGTCCTGTCCCGCGTTGATGGCGATCCAGTCGTCGGCGTACTTCGCGACCTGCGAGAAGTCGGGCGAGAACACCACCATCTTCGTGCCGTTGGTGCGCGCCTCGGCGGCGAAGTGGCAGTCCGGGGTCCTGGTCATGTTGAGGTTCGACCCCATGACCGCGAGCATCTTGGCGTTGAACCAGTCGGCGCTCTCGTTGACGTCGGTCTGCTCGCCCCACATCTCGGGGCTCGCCGGCGGCAGGTCGCAGTACCAGTCGTAGAACGACAGCGAGATGCCGCCCATCAGCTGCAGGAATCGCGAGCCGGCGGCGTACGAGAGCATCGACATGGCCGGGATCGGCGAGAAGCCGGCGATGCGGTCCGGGCCGTGGGTGCGCACGGTGTCCACGCAGGAGGCGGCGACGAGCTCGAGCGCCGTGGCCCAGCTCGTGCGCCGGAAGCCGCCCTTGCCGCGCGCGGTCTGCCAGCGGCGACGCTTCTCCGGGTCGGCGACGAGCGCGCGCCAGGCCTCCACCGGGTCGGCGTGGGCCGCGCGCGCCTCGGCCCAGAGGTCGAGCAGGGCGCCGCGCACGTAGGGGTACTTCACCCGCAGCGGCGAGTAGAGGTACCACGAGAACGAGATGCCGCGCTGGCAGCCGCGGGGCTCGTAGGGCGGGAGCCCCTTCTCGAGCGCCGGGTAGTCGAGCCCCTGCATCTCCCACGTGACGATGCCGTCCTTCACGTGGATGTTCCACGTGCAGGATCCCGTGCAGTTGACGCCGTGGGTGCTGCGCACCACCTTGTCGTGCTGCCACCGGTTCCGGTAGAACTCCTCCCACGCGCGCAGGTGCGCGTCGGACTCGTCCTTGATCCATCCCGGGGCCTTCCCGTCGTGGCTCATGACTTCCCCTTCACCAGCGAGGCGCGCACCCCGCGGAACCGGCGTCGCCACGCGAAGTCGAGCCCGACGAGGGCCGCCCCGGCGCCGACGACGCCCAGGATCACGAACGCGAGCTGCTGAGCGGTCCGGTCCGGCGCCGCGCCGCGCGCCTCCGCGTCGGCGAGGAACGCGACGAGCGGCAGGATCTCGGCGTCGGAGACGAGCGGCCGCCCGCCCGCCTGGAGGCCGAACTGCGGCTTCATGGTCGGCGTGGGCGGCGCGGAGAGCCACGCCTGCAGCGCCCGCACGCCGCCGAGGCGCGAGGGCGCCGCGGTGAGGTCCGGGCCGAGGCGGCCGCCGCCGAGCGCGCCCGTGTCGCCCGCCTGGTGGCAGCCGAGGCAGGCCGCGCCGCCGGCCGACAGCGCGCGCCCGCCCACGAAGAGCTCGCGGCCCTTCGCGACGAGGGTCGCGAGCGACCGCGGGTCGGTCGGCAGGTCCGCGCCGGCGGCCTTGCCGAACACGGAGCGCTCCTTCTTGCTCTCGACCTCGATCACCTGGAGCAGCGCCTCGGCCCGCTTCGCCGTCATGCCGGAGACGACCTGCATCTCCTGGTTCCGGGCCGCGGCCTTCAGCTTGGCCGCGTAGGGGTCGCCGGACGCGAGGATCTCGCGCGGCCGCACGATGAAGTCCACCAGCCACGCGCGGCTCGCCGGGCCGTCCGGCGTCCCGATCCGCGCCGTCACGTCCTTGAGGTCGGGGCCGACGAGCGGTCCGCCGCCGATGGTGTGGCAGCTGGCGCAGCTGACGCGGAAGTCGTCGGCGTCGCCGTCGGCCCGGACCGCGCGCGCGGTCGTCAGGGCCGCCAGCACGCCGACGAGGAGTGTGGCCACGGGGTACGCAACGCGTCGCATGGAGCGCCCTCCGCCCGCTCCTTCACACATGGAGTGCCCAACGCGCGCCCGGCGTCACCGCGGGCGCAAGCGGCGCCCACGTATGGAGTTGCGCAGGCGCAATGCTTTCGATGCACGCCCGCCGCTGCAGCCGACGGTATGCACCCCGGCGAGGCCGGACCGCCCTAAGTCCTTGCGGCCCCGACCTCGAGGGGGGTGCCGCCTCCGGTATGCACCGCGGCGGCGCCGCGCGCGCTCAGGACGCGTCGTCGTCCGAGCGCCCGGCCGCCCCACCGCCCGGCTCGCCGAGCGGTCGGAACGCGTCGCGCTGGATGCGCAGCTCGCGCATGATCCGCTGCAGCGCGGCGCGCGTGAGGCCGCAGGCCTCGGCGGCGCGCGTCACGTTCCCGCCGGACCGCTCGAGGGCGGCAAGGACGAACCGCCGCTGGAAGCGCTCGACGACCCGCTGCTTCCCCTCGTCGTACGACAGCCCGTCCTCCACCGCGACCGCGGGATCGTCGGCGCCGAGGCGGAGGTGGTGCGGCAGGATCGTCGCGCCGCCCGAGGCGACCACCGCCTGCTGGAGCGTGTTCTCGAGCTCCCGGACGTTGCCGGGCCACGGGTGCGCGCACAGCTCCTCGAGCGCCGCGGGCGCGAGGGTCGGGACGGGGGCCTGCTCGCCCAGCAGCTCGCGCGCGGCCCGCTCGAGGAAGTGGGCGGCGAGCGGCGGGATGTCGAGCGGCCGCTCCGCGAGCGTCGGGATCCGGATCGTCATCACGCGGAGCCGGTAGTAGAGGTCTTCGCGGAACGCCCCCGACGCGATGAGCGGCAGCAGTTCGTGGTTCGTGGCGGCCACCAGGCGGAAGTCGACCGGCTCGTCCTTGAGGCCGCCGACGGGCCGTACGAGCCGGTCCTCGAGCACGCGGAGCAGCTTGGCCTGGAAGGCCAGCGACATGGACGGGATCTCGTCGAGGAACACGGTGCCGCCCTGGGCCTGGGCGAAGAGGCCGGCGTGGTCGCGGTGCGCGCCCGTGAACGAGCCGCGCTTGTGCCCGAAGAGCGTGGACTCGAGCAGCGTGTCCGGCTGCGCGGCGCAGTTGACGGCCAGGAACGGCCGCGACGGGAACCGGCCGAGGTCGTGGAGCGCGCGCGCGACGAGTTCCTTGCCGGTCCCGCTCCGTCCGTGGACCAGGACCGGCACCCGCAGCGGGGCGAACCGCTCCACCTGCGCGACCACCTCGCGCATCCGCGGGTCCACCGCGATCAGGCGCCGCCCGCCGCCGCCCGCCGCGCGCTCGTGCCGGCGCACGACGGCCCGGACGCCGACGCGCTCGACCACGTCGAGCAGCGCGGCGTTGTCGAAGGGCTTGGCGAGGAAGTGCGCCGCCCCCGCCTGCAGGCAGGCGACCGCCGTCTCGATCGTCCCGAACCCCGAGATGAGGACGACCTCGGCGTGGGGCCACCGGGCCCGCACCTCGCGGAGCAGGTCGAGCCCGGACAGCCCCGGCATGCGCACGTCGGTCAGGACGAGGTCGACCTCGTTCCCCGCGAGCCACGCCAGCGCGGCCTCGCCCGACGCGGCGCCGGCCACCGTGGCGCCGGCCCCCCGCACGAGGCGCTCGATCCCGCGACGCACGTCCTCCTCGTCATCGACGACCAGCACGCGCAGCTCCCGGAGCAGCCCCGCGGCGGTCACGGGGCGCCCTCCACGGCGGCCCGCCCGGCGGGCTGGGGCCGCACCATGGAGGCCCGCGGCAGCCGCACGCGGAACGTCGTCGCCCCGGGCTCGCCCGACACGAGGGTCAGGGTGCCGCCGTGGGCCTCGACGATGCGGCGCGAGATCGGCAGCCCGAGCCCTGTCCCCTTGCCCGCCGGCTTCGTCGTGAAGAACGGCTCGAATACGCGCTCGCGCTGCTCGGGCCGGATCCCTGGGCCGTCGTCGCAGACGTCCACCACGAGCGTGCGCCCGCCGTCGGCCTCGCCCACGACGACCCGGACCTGCCGGCCCACGGCCTCCACGGCCTGGATCGCGTTCATGACCAGGTTCACGAACACCTGGCGCAGCTGGATCGCGTCCGCGCGCAGGCCGGGGTCGGCCAGTGCGCCCTCCCGCACGAGTTCCACGCCGGCGCGCCGGAGCAGCGGGCGGAGGAACCGCGCGACCTCGTCGAGCGTCTCGACGAGGTCGACCTGCGAGACCTCCGGGTCGGCGCTGTAGGCCGAGTCCAGGAGCCCGCGGACAGCGCGGCTGCAGGTCTCCGTGTTGCGTCGGACCACGTCGATGTGCTCGTGGAAGGGCGAGCCCGCGGGGAGCTCCGACGCCATCATCTGGGCGTACATGGCGATGGCGCTCAGCGGGTTGTTGAGCTCGTGCGCGACGACGGCCGCGATCTCGCCCAGCACCGCGAGGCGTTCCTGCCGCGTCTGCCGCTCGTCGAACGTGACCAGCTCCGTGATGTCGCGGGCCACGAGCAACCGCCCGAGCCAGCCCCCCGCCGTCGGGATCCGGGTCGCCAGCACCTCGTAGACCCGCGCCCCCACCTCGAGCCGGCACGACTGCTTCGGGAGGTCGCCCCGCGCGAGGCAGGCCACGCAGTCGCGCTCGTTCGTCCCCTCGCCCCGCGCGCAGCGTAACGCGAGGTCCCGGCCACCGGCCCCGCTCAGGAACGGCAGCAACGGCTCCGCGGCTCGGTTCGAGAGCTGGACGTGCCCCTCCGCGTCGAAGAACACGAGGGGGTCCTGCATGGACCGCACCATCGCGTCGAGCCGGTCGCGCTCGTGCGAGAGCTCGTCCTTGCGGGCCTCGAGGTCGGCAGCGGTCTGCTCGAGGCGCCGCGTGCGGTCGCGCACCGCCTCCGTCATGACGTTGAACGCCGCGGCGAGGTCGCCGACCTCGTCCTTCGACTCCACGTCCACCCGCCCCGTGAAGTCGCCGTCCGAGACGCGGCGCGCCGCGTCGCGCAGGCGCCCCAGCGGCTTCACGAGGAACCGCAGCGGGAAGAAGAGCAGCACCGCGGTCGCCAGCGCGATGAGGAGGCCCGCGCCGAAGAACCGGCTCTGCAGGCCGGCCACGGGCTCCAACGCGCGGGCCGTCCCCATCTCGACGACGACCCGCCAGTCGGCCACGGAGAGGTCCGAGGGCGTCGAGAGCGCCTCGCCGGCCGTGGGCCGGGCCCGCGGCGTGCCCGCGGCGACCGTCCGCACGACGGCGGGCCGCCCGGGGGCAGCATGCACCGACTCGAAGCCCGCGCCCGACGCGTCCTCCACCGCGACGACGAGGTCCTCGAGGTCCTCGGTGCCGCCCGCGAGGGGGACGCCCGCGATCCAGCGCGCGGCGTCCACCCAGCACACGAGCACGCCCACGCGGCGCTCCCGCGCGAGGTCGAGGACGGGCGTCGCGAGGCCGAAGCAGAGCACGCCGTCGGGGCCCACGGGCGCGAACGAGCCCACCCACTCGCCGTCACGTCCTCGCGACGCCGCCACGAAGTCGTCGAGGCCCGGCGGCGGGCCGTCCCGGACTCCCGCGAGCCGGCGCCCGTCCACGCCCACGACGACGAGGTCCACGAACGCCGGCACGATGGGGAGCTTGTTCTCCGCGAGGTGGCGACGGAGGGCCTCGGCCTCGGCGCGGGAGGGCGGGCCGGGGAGCGCCGCCAGCCGTGCGGCCTCGCCGCGTACCAGCCCGTCGGACGCGAAGTCGCGGGCGCGCAGCGTGACCGTGCGCAGCGCCTCGTCGAGGACCAGCGCGCGCGCCTCCGCGGTCGAGCGCAGGCGCCGGACGATCTGCTCGCGCAGCGCGTCGTGCGCCGAGCTGGACACGAGCCACGCGCCGATGGCATAGGCTAGGAAGCAGAGCCCCACGAAGCCGAACGTCAGCTTGTAGCGGATCGGGATGCGGGCGAGCGGGTCACGCATCGAGCCCCGATCGGACGGGCGCGGGGACGGACGGGGGACGGCGCGCGCGCATGCGGGCCCATCGTAGACTCCGCCCCGACGCGGACGCGACCCTCGCCGCGCCGCCGACCCCCGGGAGCCCACCCGCGATGCCCGACACCCCCCGCCCGGCGCTCGTCTCGCTGCTCGGCGTGTCCGGCGCCGGGAAGACCACGCTGGCCGCCGCGCTCGTGCGCCACTGGACCGCCGCGGGCCGGCGCGTGGGCTACGTGAAACACGCCTCGCACGGCTTCGACGTGGACCGACCCGGCAAGGACACCGCGCGCCTCACGGAGGCCGGCGCGGCCGGCGTCGCGGTCACGGGCCCCGGCGGGGTCGCCTACCTCGAGTGCGGGGCGCCGCTCACGCCCGAGACGATCGTCGCGCGCTGGTTCGCCGACCGCGACGTCGTGGTGCTCGAGGGCTTCCGCAGCCACGGCCATCCGGCGGTGGTGGTCGTCGGCGCGGCGCCGCCGCTCGCCGCGGTACGCGAGGCCCGGGGTCCCGTGCTCGCGGTGGTCGCCGGGCCCGACGGGCCCGACGACGCGACGCGGTCGGCCGCCGCGACGGCGCCCGTGTTCCTGCGCGACGACGTCGCCGGGCTCGCGGCGCACCTCGACGTGGCGCTCCGCCTCGCGCGTTGAGCTGCGACCCGCCAGAACGCGAACGGCACCGAATGGCGGACACCGAAGGGCGGGCGTCAGCCGTCGCGGGTGCCGACCACCCACGGGTCGGCGAGCTCGCCGTCCATGTAGGAGACGGCCATCCGCGGCGTGTTGAAGCCGAAGCCGATGGACCCGTCGCGCGAGAGGATGATGACGCCGGCGAGGCCGGACACCCGCGCGTCCATCTCGCGGATCGAGAGCCACGCCGCGTCCTGCGCCGACGCCTCGCGCAGGTGCGACACCGCGGTCCGCGCGAGCCCCATGCGCAGGATGCCCTCGCCCCAGCCCGTGCACGCGGCGCCGCCCTCGCGGTTGTCGGCCCAGAGGCCCGCGCCCGGGATCGGCGTGTCGCCGATCCGGCCGCTGCGCTTGCCCGGCGTGCCGCCGGTGCTGCCGCCCGCCGCGATGTTGCCGCCGCGGTCGATCGCGACGCAGCCCACGGTGCCGCGCGGGCCTTGCGTCGGCGGAGGCCCCGACCGCGGCCGGTCGAACGCCGCCTTCGGGTCGGGCGAGGCCGCGCCGGCCCGCATCGCCTCGAAGCGCCGCCGCTCGCGCTCGACGACGAAGTCCGCGTTGTCGCACGTCGCGAGGCCCTGCTCGCGGGCCCAGCGCTCGGCGCCCTCCCCGACGAGCAGGACGTGCTCGGCGTGGAGCAGGCTGCGCGCGGCCCGGAACGGGCTGCGGATGGTCCGCACGCACGCGACCGCGCCGACGCCGCGGTCGCGGCCGTCCATCACGGCCGCGTCCATCTCGACGACGCCGTCGCGCGTCAGGACGCTGCCGACGCCCGCGTCGAACGTCGGGTCCTCCTCGAGGAGCGTCACGGCCGCCTCGACCGCGTCGAGCGCCGCGCCGTTGGCGGCGAGGACGGCCCACGCCGCGGCGCAGGCCCGCGCCACGCCGGCGCGGTGCGCCTTCCACTCGTCGTCGGGGATGGCCCAGGCGCCGCCGTGCACGATGACGGCGGGGCGGGGCGGCGGCGGCTTGTCCATGAGGGGGGAAGCGTAGCCCCGCGCCGGCCGACCGGCGGCGCGAAACCTCCGACCACGTCCGGTGGTACGGTCGCGTCGTGCTCGACGGCGACGCGACCGAGGACGCGGCCACGATCCGGGAGGTCCTCGCGGGCGACCGCGAGGCCTACGGCCGGCTCGTGGCCCGGTACGCCCGGCGCGTCCACGACCTCGCGCGCCGCATCCTCCGCGACCCCGTCGAGGCGGAGGACGCCGCGCAGCACGCCTTCCTCAACGCGTTCCGCGCGCTCGACCGCTTCGACCCGCGGCGGCCGTTCCGCCACTGGCTGCTGCGCATCACGACGAACCTCTGCCGCAACCGGCTCGTCGCCCGAGCCCACCGCCCCGCGCCGCTCGGCGTCGGCGCGGAGGACGACGACCGCCCGAGCCTCGTCCCCGCCGCGCCCGCCCCCGAGGAGGACGCCGCCGACCGCCCGGACGCCGCCCGCGTCCGGGCCGCCCTCGACGCGCTCCCCGAGACGTATCGCACCGCCGCGGTCCTCCGCTACGTCCACGGCCTCGACCTCGCCGCCATCGCGGAGATCACCGACGTCCCCCTGCCGACCGTGAAGACCCACCTCCACCGCGCCCGGGCGGCCCTCGCGCGGACGCTCGGCCCCCCCGAAACCCCGCCCCCCCGCGCCGGTACCACCCCATGAGCCCCATGCCTCCCGCGCCGACCCCGCCCCCGGTCCCCGACGACGCCCCCGCGGAGGGCGCGGGCGACGACCGGTTCCTCGACCCCGCCGACCCGGCCGTCGCCGACGACCTCGCCCGGCGCGCCGCCGCCGACCCCGTGTTCGCCGCCCGGTGGCGGGCCGAACGCGCCCTCGACGAGGCCCTCGCCGCGCAGCCGCTCCTCCCCGTCCCGCTCCCGTTCGTCGCGACGGTGCTCGCCGCGGTCCGCGCCGCGCCGCGCGCGCCGTGGGAGCGCCCGGTCGTCGCGGGCCTCGCGTTGCCCCGCTGGGCGCGCAGCGCGGCGGCCGCCCTCCTCGTCGCCGCGGGCGGCTGGCTGACGCTCGCCGGCATCGAGCCCGTCGCCGCCGCCGCCGACACCCTCGCCGCGACCTCCCCCCGGCCGGCCGCGGTCCTCCCGTCGGCCGCGCTCGCCGACGCCGCCGTCCCGAGGGCGGCCGGTCCCCTCCCGTGGACGCGAGGCCCGTCCGCCGGCGCGCGCGGCGTGGCCGCGTCGATCGCGGACGAGGCCGTCCGGCTGCCCGGCGGCACCCCGGGCCTCCTCGTCGCGGGCGTGGCGCTGCTCGGCGCCGCGTTCGCCACCGCCCGCGTCGTCACCCGCCCCCGCGCGAACGGAGCGTCGCGATGAACCGCCGCCCCCGCCTCCTCGTGATCGCGGCCGCGTCCGCGCTGCTCCTCGCCTCGACCGTCACGGCCGCCGCCGACGTGCCGCCCGCCGGCCGCGACGCGGGCGGCGGGGCCGCGGCCCTCGCGGGCTGGGTCGTCGTGATCGTCGCCAGCGTGGCCGGCTTCGGGTGCGTCGCCGCGATCCTGGCCGCGCTGTTCCCGCGGGTCGCCGCCGCGACCGACCGCCAGGCCCGCGCGTCGGCGCCGACGACCGCGCTGCTCGTGGGGTCGCTCCTCGCGCTGGGGCTCGTCGCGCTGCTCGCGGGGCTGTCCCACGCGGGCGGGCACGGCGCCGCGGTGGCGTTCCTGCTCCTCGGCGTGCCCGCGATGCTGCTCCTCCTCGCCGGCAGCCTCGCGACGGTGCCCCTCCTCGGCGAGCGCCTCCTCGGGGCGCGGGGCCCGTCGGCCGCGCCGCTGACGCGTTCGGTCGTCGGGAGCCTGGCCCTCGGCGCCGCCCTCCTGCCCGGCCTCGTCTTCCAGCTCCACGCGGTCGCGTTCCTAGTCGCGATGGCGGTCTTCGGCTGGCCCCTGGGGGTCGGCCTGTCGGCCCTCCTCGCCTGGCGGCGCGCCCGCCGCGCCCCCGCCGCGGCCCCCGCCCCCGAGGAGCCGCCGCGGGCGCCCTGACCGGCCCCCCACGGCCCCCGCCACGGCCCGCCGGGACCGTCCCGGGACCGTCCGCCGCGGCACGGGGGTGGGGCTACAATCCCCGACCATGCCCGGCGAGCGCTCGACCCCTCCCGCGACGGCCCCCCGTCGCACGTGGCTCGCCGACCTGGCGAACGCGCTGGCGCATGCCCAGGACGCGGTCGAGGCCGCGGAGCGGCTGGCCGAGCAGATCGTCCGGCTCTCGCCCGGCGCCTCGGCCCGCGTGTACCTCCTCGGGCCGGGCGACCGGTGCGCCACGTGCCCGCGCGCGCGCGAGTGCACGACGCGCGACCGCTGCCTCCACCTCGCGGCCGAGCGCGGGACCTTCGCCCAGCTGCCGACCGTCGCCGAACGCATCCCGCGCACGCTCTCGCCGTGGGCCGACGCGCTCGGCGCGACGACGCTCGAGCGCCGGGTCCGCGTCGCGCAGGAGATCGCCGCGCCCGGCCAGGCGTCCGCGCCCGAGGCCGTCTCGCTGCTCCTCTCGCTCCGCGCGGGCGCCGAGGTCGTCGGCGTCGTCGCGATCCGCGTGGACGGGCCGGTGCCCGCCGAGTCGGAGTCCGTCGCCGAGGAGGCCGCGTTCCTCGCCGGCGCCGCGGTGCGCGCCGCGATCTCCCGCGCCCAGGAGCGCCGCCGCTTCGAGCAGCTGCTGCTCGTCAACGACCTCGGGCGGAAGGTCAACTCGATCCTCAACCTCGACCTGCTGCTGCGGCAGGCCGTCGTCGACATCCAGCGCACGTTCGGCTACCGCCACGTCTCGCTCTTCCTCGTCGACCGCGAGACCCGCCGCGTCGCGATGAAGGCCGAGTCGTCGCGCTACCCCCGCGGCGACCGCGCCGAGGGCAGCATGGACCTCGGCCAGGGCATCGTGGGCCGCGCGGCCCGCAGCGGCCGCACCGTCCGCGTGGACGACGTCACCGCCGAGCCCGACTACGTCGACTGGTGGCCCGACACGCGCAGCGAGGTGGCCGTCCCGGTGCGCATCGGCGGCGTCGTCGAGGCGGTCGTCAACGTCGAGTCCGACGTCGTCGCCGCGTTCAGCGAGGCCGATGTGCTCGTCCTCGAGACGGCCGCGCACCAGCTCGCCATCGCGATGGAGAACGCCCGGCTGTTCGGGCGCGTGAAGGAGTCGGAGGAGGAGTACCGCACGCTCGTCGAGTCCGCGACGACCGGCGTCCTCCAGGTCGACACGGCGGGGCACACGGCCTACGCCAACCCGGCCATCGGCGACCTCACCGGCATCGACCGCACGACCGCGCTCTCCCGCTTCGCCGACCCGGCCGACCTCGCGGTCCCCGAGGACCGCCCGCGCGTCGCGGCGGCCATGGCGGCGGCCCTGCGCGGCGAGCGGCGCCGCGACCTCGAGTTCCGCGCGGCCCGCGCCGACGGCAAGCCGCGGTTCGTGACCGCCGAGCTGCAGCCGCTGCTCTCCGAGAGCGGCGTGCGCAAGGGCGTGCTGATGCTCCTGCGCGACGTGACGCGCGAGAAGGAGCTCCAGAGCCAGCTCCACCAGTCCGAGAAGCTCAAGGCCATGGGCGAGATGGTCTCGGGCGTCGCCCACGAGCTGAACAACCCGCTCGCGGGCATCCTCGGCTACGCCCAGCTCTTCCTGTCGCAGCCGACGGAGCAGTGGTCGCGCCGCGACGTCGAGAAGATCGAGAGCAACGCCCGCCGCTGCAAGCGCATCGTCGAGAACCTCCTCACGTTCGCCCGCCAGTCGCGCTCGGAGCGCCAGCGCGCGACCGTCAACGAGGTGATCGAGTCGGTCATCGCGCTCAACGAGTACCAGTTCCGCCTCGACAACGTCGAGATGGTCCGCGCCTTCGACCCGAAGGTCCCCGCCGTCGCCCTCGACGTCAGCCGCTGGCAGCAGGTGTTCATCAACCTCGCGCAGAACGCCCGCGAGGCGATGGTCGAGTCCGGCGCGCCGGTCCGCCGCATCACCTTCACGACCCGGCGCCGCGCCGACGACATCGAGGTCCGCGTCGAGGACACGGGCCCGGGCATCCCCCGCCACCTCCTCACCCGCGTCTTCGACCCGTTCTTCACGACCCGCGAGCACGGCACGGGCCTCGGGCTCGGCCTCTGCTACGGCATCGTGACCGACCACGGCGGCACGATCACCGCCGACTCGGAGCCCGGCAAGGGCGCCGCGATCACCATCCGCCTCCCCTGCGGCCCCGCGAGCGAGGACGCGCCCCCGACGCCCGTCGCGCCGCGCCCCGAGGCGAACCAGGCCGGCTTCGACCTCAAGGTCCTCGTCGTGGACGACGAGCAGGTGGTGCGCGAGGTCGTGACCCACGTGCTCGAGCTGCACGGCTACGACGTGGACACCGCGAAGGACTCGACCGAGGCCCTCGAGAAGCTCGCGACGAACGCCTACGACGCCATGCTGACCGACCTGCGGATGCCCGGCGAGCTCGACGGCATGGGCCTCCACAAGCGCGTCCGCGAGTCGCACCCCGAGCTGGCCGCGCGCGTCATCTTCATGACCGGCGACGTGCTCGAGAACGACGTCTTCCGCGACATCGACGCGCTCGGGCTGCCCTACGTGCGCAAGCCGTTCGACATCCGCGAGCTCGCGCGCGTCGTCAACGGCGTGACCGCGCACACGCCGCTGGCCCGCAAGCCGCGCTGAACGCGGCCGGCAGGGCCCGGCCCCGCGGCGCGGGACGGCGGCCCCCCGCCCTCTGGCACGCG
>JAXMAB010000005.1:0-732946 GCA_046350655.1 Planctomycetota bacterium | reverse complement strand
TGGGGTTACGGGCCCGTTTCGAGATCCGGCGTCGAACGGGCGCGGATCGGGCGTCGATCGGGGAGGATGCCTCGTCCGTACCAGCACATGTGCTGGGACGGACCGCTCCCTACGTCCGGCGCGCGTCAGAGCGCGAAAACGGGAAACGCCGTAAACCACGCCCCAATGGGGGTTTGCGTGCGGTATGAATGGCGGGAGTGGCGGGACTCGAACCCGTGACCTCCGGCTTGACAGGCCGGCGCTCTAACCAACTGAGCTACACCCCCGCTGGGTGCCGGCGAGGAAGGTAGCCCCCGGGCGGACCGCGTCAACCCCACGAAGGGGCGCCCCCCCGGCGGAGGAGCGCGGCGGGTTCCTTCGAACCCCGAGCCGATCGGCGCCGTTTCCCCCGCCATGGCCCGCTGGTCGTCGATTCCGCGGTTCCTCGCCTTCGGGATCCTCGCGGGCGCCATGCTGGCGGCGGTCGTCGCGGCCGGGATCGCCGTCGTCGCCCCGCGGACCGGGGCCGCCGTCCCCGACCGCCGCTGGCCGGGGCCGCCGCCGAGCGTCGTCTTCGGCCCGGACGGCGCCCCGACCGCCGGCAACGTCACCGTCGGCCCGCTCGTCCCCGCCGCGCCGCCGCGCCGGCTCCTCGACCTCGTCCCCCCCGACGTGCTCGCCGCCTTCGAGGCGGCCGAGGCCGCGCGCGGCGACGCCGACGACAAGCCGGACGCCGGCCCCGGCGCGTTCGATGTCGACGACGACACCGCCCGCCTCCGCGAGCGCGCGGACGCCGCGTACCAACGGGCGAAGGTGCTCGCCGCCGTTTCCGCGACGCTCTTGCGCGAGACCGGCGTGGACTTCGTCTTCGTGGACCTGCTCGCGGCCGACGCTCACGCGGTCCCGCTCGTCCTCGTCGACGGCGCCGTCCGCTTCCGCGGCGACGCGGTCGCGCTGCGGGAGGCGATCCGCCTCGGCACGCGCGTCGTCCGCACGGAGGCCGAGGGCGAGGACGTCGGCGAGGTCGATCCCGCCGCGATCCACGCGCCGATGCGCGCCGACGCGACCGCGTCGCTCGTCGCGCGCTGCCGCGACCTCCTGCGGACGTCACGGGCGATCCTGCGGTTGCCGCACGATCCCCTCGAGGTCGTCGAGGCCCGCCGCGACGGCGACGACGTCGTCGTCCGCTTCCGCGACCCGCCCGCCGCCGCCGCGCTGCACGACCTCGAGGACCGCGTCGTCGCGACCGCCGCCGTCGCGCCCGACGGCACCGTCCGCGTCCGCTGCCCGGACCCCGCGCTCGACCCGTTCCGCCACCGCCTCGTGGTGCGGGCCGCGACCCGCGTCCGCTGGCGCGCCGCGCCGACCGTCGCCGACCTCGTCGGCACCCCCGAACGCCGCCTCCTCTCGGCCGACGTCGCGGAGGTCGGCGCGCCCTTCGCTCCGCGCGTCGTCGTCGCCAACTCGAAGACCGGCCTCCCCGTCGCGGGCGTGCCCGTCCGGCTCGCGCTGCGCCAGGGCGATCGCGTCCTCGATCAGGCGGCGCTCGTCACCGACGCCGCGGGCACCGTCTCGCGCGCGCTCGTCGTCCCCGCGGACGCCGCCGAGGGCCCCGCCGCGCTCCTCCTCGACGACACGTCGTTCGCGATCGCGATCCGCGGCGGCCTCCGTCTCTCCGTCGTCGTCGATCGCCCGCTCTACCGCCCCGACGACGAGGTCCACGTCCGCCTCATGGCCCACCGCGCGGCCACCGGCGCGCCCGTCGCGGCGCGCGAGGTCCGCGTGAAGCTCGGGTCCGTCGAGAAGACCGTCACGACCTCGGCCCACGGCATCGCGTCCACGTCGTTCCACCTCGTCGCCGCCGAGGCGGGCCCGCGCACCGTCGTCGCGCGCGCCGGAGACACGACCGCCGAAGCCGCCTTCGCCGTCCGCGCGCTCGAGCTCCCCACGTTCACGGTCGCGGTCGAGCCGCCGGCCCTCACGCTGCGCGCCGGCGAGCGCGCGCCCGTGACCGTCTCCGCGCGGTACGCCAACGGCACGCCGGTCGTCGGCGCCAAGGTCGCGCTGGTCGCCCACGACACCGACGTCGACGTCATGCTGCCGGTCCCGGTCACCGACGCCGACGGCCGCGCCGCCGCCGAGGTCGCCGCGACCGACCGGAGCCGCACCTCCCCGAAGGCCGCGGTCGTGGCGGTGACCGACGCCGACGGCCGCGTCGTGCGGAAGGCGATCGCCGTCACGGTGCCGCGACCGGCCGTCGAGCCTCGCGTGTCGATCCACGTGCTCGACGCCCCCGTCGTCGGTTGTCCGTGCCGCGTCGAGCTCCGCGCCCCGGCCGCCGCGCGCGTCACGCTCGCCGTGGCCGGCCACTCCACCGCCGACCCGCAGGTCTCGCCCACCGGCGTGGCGACCCACGACGTCGAGATCCCGGCGTCCGGTCGCGCGATCGTCACGATCGTCCCGACGAAGCCGGTCACCGACCTCCACGTGCCCGAGACGGACGTCCGCGTGTGGATCGACGCGTTCGAGCCGTCCTCGACCCGACCGATCATCGTCCCGTCCGCGCGGGTCCTCACCGTCGGCGACACGCTCGCCGCCGAGGTGCTCGCCGAGGACGGCGTCGTCTTCGTCGAGCTGGTGCGCGAGGGCGTCCCGCTGCTCGGCACCACCGTGACCACCGTCGGCGGCCGGGCGGCGCTCGCGGTGCCGCTCACGCCGGACCTCGCGGGCGTCATCGACGTGCGCGCCTGGCGCCTGCGCGACGAGACGCCCTCGGGCACGTCCGTCGCGGTGCTCGTCGTGCGGGGGCGGTCGTTGTCGGTGGACGCGAGGCCCGCTGGCGATTCGTGGCGGCCCGGCGAGACCGCGACCGTCGAGGTGTCCGTGCGCGATCGCGCCGGCCGCCCGACGGCCGCCGTCCTCGGGTACTGGGGCGTCGATCGCGCGTTGCTCGCGCTCGCGCCCGCGGTGCCCGGGCGCGAGGAGGTGTTCGACGTCCTGCCTCGCGGCCACGCCGCGACCGATCTCGCGTGGGCGACCGAGCTCGGCCGTCCGTGGTCGGACGGCGACGATCGGGACCTGCTCGGCGGCGTGGGAGCCCCGGACTTCGACCGCGAGCTGAAGCTCCGCCACCGCGATGCGCCGAAGCGGCGCGCGGCCGTCGAGTCGGAGACGCTCGCGCGCGTCGAGACGGCCGCGGCCCGTGCGCGCGTCGCCTGGCTCGCCGCGTGCAACACCGTCCCGCTCGACGAGGTCCGGACCGCCACCAGTCTCCAGGAAGTGGTCCGCACGATGGTGACCTCGGGTCACCTCGACGCACGGGCGCTCGACGACCCGTGGGGGACGCCCTACGTGTTCGGGCGCCGGGTCGACGCGACCTCGGTGAACGGTCGGGGTTGGGCCCCGCTCGACGACGCCTTGACGGCGCCGTGGCGCAGCGCGGGCCCGGACCTGCGCCTCTCCTCGACGGACCCGCTCGAGGGCGTGTGGGCCGCGTCGTCGCCGTCGGAACTCGGCGGCCGGCTGGGGCGGCTGTTGCGGTTCCTCGCGCTCCGCGCGGCGGACCGCGGCCGACCGCGCATCCTGGGCGAGGAGGTGTTCGTCGGCGGATGCGACGTCGCGGACTTCTTCGGGCCCATCACGAACAACACGTACATCGGCATCGGAGGGAGTGCGGGCGGGGCGTTCCGAGGCCGGGGTGGCCACCGGTATCTGCGCGCCGGCGGCGGAGGCCGCGCGTCGCGCGAGTCCGACGAGCCGGTCCGCCTGCGGAAGGACTTCTCGCCGACCCTCTGTTTCGTGCCCGAGGCCGTCGTCGGCCCCGACGGGCAGGCGACGCTTTCGATCCCGCTCAAGGACGCGATCACGACGTGGGACCTCCGGTTCGTCGCGTCGGCGGCCGACGGGGCCGTCGGCACCACGAACGCCGCGCTGCGCGTCGCGCAACCGCTCCACGCCGAGCCGTGGATCGCTCCGCATCTCACGGTCGGTGACGAAGTGGACCTCCCCGTCGCGTTGCGCAACGAGACGGACGCCGCCGTCGCCGTCCGCGCGCGCCTGAGCGTCTCCCGCGAGCTCTCGGTCGTCGGCGACGCGGTGGCCGCGGCCGACGTCGGGCCGGCCGGGACCGGCGCCGTGACGTTCCGGGTCCGCGCCGTCGCGCCCGGTCGCGCGCGCGTGCGCGTGGACGTCGCGGGCGGGACCGAACGTGACGCGATCGAACGGGTCGTCGTCGTACGACCCGAGGCCCGCGCCGAGATCGAGACGGTCCACGCGACCGTCTCGGCGGAGGCGCCGTTCCTCGCCGCGCTGCCCGTGGCCGCGGCCGCCGTCCACACGGAGCGACGCGCGTCGCTCTACGCCAGTCCCCTGGCGGAGGTGATGGGCAGCTTCGAGGGGCTCATCGCGTGCCCCCACGGTTGATTCGAGCAAACCTCCGGGGCCGTGTGCCCCATGGTTCTGGCGACGGCGTACATGCGACGGACGAACACCGTCGTCCCCGACCTCGACCGCCGCGCGCGGCAGAACATCGAGGTCGGGTACCAGCGGCTCCTCGGCTTCGAGGTGCCCGGCGAGCCCGGCGGGTTCGACTGGTGGGGGAAGCCCCCCGCGAACCTCTTCCTCACCGCGTACGCGCTGCTCGAGTTCCACGCGATGGCGGAGGTCCATCCCGTGGACCCGGCGCTCCTCGCGCGGATCCAGGCGTGGCTGCTCGCGCACCAGCAGGCCGACGGCTCGTGGTCGCCCGCCGGCGTGAAGGCCACGTGGTCGGCCGACTTCGCCCGCGGACGCTCGCACGTGCTCACCGCCTACGTCGCGTGGGGTCTAGCACGGGCGGGGGCGCCGTCGGCGAAGGCCGAGGCCTGGCTCGAGGCCCACGCCGACGCGACGCGCGACGCGTATGCCGTCGCGTTGACCGCGCTCGCGCTCCTGACCGCCGACCGCGCGCACCCCGTCGGGCACGCCCTCGTGGACCGGCTCGTCGGCCTGGCGTCGCCCGACGAGCGCGGGGTGCGCTGGCTCCCCGAAGGCGACACGAACATCGGCGCGCGCGGCACGTCGGCCGAGATCGAGACGACCTCGCTGGCGATCCTGGCGCTGCTCGCCGACGGACGGCACGCGGGCCTCGCGTCCCGAGCCCTCGACCGCCTGCTGACCTGGCGCGGCGACGACGGCCGCTTCGGGACCACGCAGAGCACGATCCTCGCGCTCGAGGCCCTCCTCACGGCCGCGGGGGCTAGGTCGGGCCCCGGCGACGTCACGATCGACGACGGGCGCGGCGGCGGCCGCACCGTGCCGGTGGATGCCGGCACCGTCGAACCGCTCCACTTCGACCTCGGCGCGGGCGACGCCGGCCCCGTCGCGCTCACGGCGCGCGGCGAGGCGCGGGTGCGCGCGACGGTCTCGCGCACGTCGTGGGTGCCGTGGGACCGTTCGCGCGAGCGGCGCGGCCGGCTGGCGCTCGACATCGCGTGGCCCGCGGAGGTGCTGACGGTCGGACCGCGGTACGACGCGACGGTCACCGTGTCGAACCCGACCGCGAAGACGGCCTCGGTGGTCACCCTCGAGATCGGGATCCCGCCGGGATGCGACGTCGAGCCCGAGGACGTGCGCGGCGACGGGTTCGAGCGCGCGGAGCGGGCCGAGACCGCGGTCGTCCTCTACCTGCGGGACCTGCCGGGCGGCGAGGCCCGGACGTTCCGCATCGGTTTCCGGCCGCGGTACGCGTTCGACGTCGTGACCGCGCCGTCGAAGGCGTACGAGTATTACGTGCCCGAGGAGGCCGCCGAGGTGGGCCCGCGGCGCGTGCGCGCGCGGCGGTAGGACGCGCACGGGGGGCGTCGCGAGAATCCTCGCCACCGGGGGGATCGTGCCCGACGATCGGGAGGGCCGCCCCGTCCGGGGCAGGTGGAGTCGCGCATGCGCATCGCCGTCGTCGGGACCGGGTACGTCGGGCTGGTGGCCGGGGTCTGCTTCGCGGACGCGGGCCACGACGTCGTCTGCGTGGACACGGACGCCAAGAAGGTCGAGCGGATGCGGCTCGGCGAGGTGCCGATCTACGAGCCCGGCCTCGGCGACCTGATGGCCCGCTCGATCCGCGAGAAGCGACTCACGTTCACGACCTCCCACGCCGAGGCGATGCCCGGCGCGGTGGCGGTCTTCATCGCCGTCGGCACGCCCGAGGGCGAGGGCGGCGCCCCCGACCTCCGCTACGTCGACGCCGCGACCGTGGACTGCCTCAAGGCGCTGACCGGCCCGACGGTGCTGGTCCTCAAGAGCACCGTGCCCGTCGGCACCGCGAAGCGCGTCAAGGCCCTCGTCGCGAAGCACGCGAAGTTCCCGGTGCACGTCGTCAACAACCCCGAGTTCCTGAAGGAAGGCGCGGCCGTCGAGGACTTCCTGAAGCCCGACCGCGTCGTCATCGGCACGACGGACGACGGCGCGTTCGACGTCATGCGCCGCCTCTACGACCCGTTCGTCCGCACGGGCCGCCCGATCCTCCGCATGTCGAACGAGTCCGCCGAGCTCACGAAGTACGCGAGCAACGCCATGCTCGCGACGCGCGTCTCCTTCATGAACGAGGTCGCCCGCCTCTGCGACGCCGTCGGCGCCGACGTCGACGACGTCCGCCGCGGCATGGGCAGCGACGCCCGCATCGGGCCCGCGTTCCTCTTCCCCGGCTGCGGGTACGGCGGCTCGTGTTTCCCGAAGGACACCCAGGGCCTCATCCACGTCGGCAAGGCCCACGGCGTCGCGATGCAGATCGCGACGGCGGTCGAGAAGGTGAACGACGAGCAGAAGCACGTCCTCGTCCAGCGCGTGACCGCGAAGTTCGGCAAGGAGCTGAAGGGCCGCACGTTCGCGATGTGGGGCCTCGCGTTCAAGCCGCGCACCGACGACGTCCGCGAGGCGCCGGCCCTCGAGATCGTGAAGGGCCTGCGCGCGCTCGGCGCGACGGTCGTCGCGAGCGACCCCGAGGCCATCGGCACGTTCCGCGCCGTCGCGGGCGACGCCGTCCGCTACGTCGAGGACCCCTACGACGCGCTGCCCGGCGCCGACGCGCTCCTCGTCGTCACCGAGTGGAACGAGTACCGCGGCGTCGACCTCGCGCGCGTGAAGAAGCTGCTCAAGACGCCGGTGATCTTCGACGGCCGCAACGTCTTCGACCCGCCGACGGTCCGCGCCGCCGGGTTCGAGTACCGCGGCATCGGCCGTCCGTAGCTCGATCCCGCCCCGGGGACCGCGAGGCCCGCTCGCCTCCGCTGCCGACCCCTCGCGCGCCCGCGCGCGGGCCCGCGGATCGTGTGACCCTGCGGTCACAGGTCCGGCGCCGCGGAGGTCGTGAACGGCCGATCCCTTCCCGGGACCGCGAGGCCCGCTCGCCTGCGGTGCCCGGTGCTCGCGGCCCGCGCGGCCGGGGCCGCGGCGCGTGGGACGTGGGGGCACGGGTTCGACGCGGCGGGGGCCGTGAACGACGGACCTCTCCCCCGGGACCGCGGGGCCCGCTGGCTCGCGAGGGAGCTCGCGCGTGTCAGCGCGCGTCGAGGTGCTTCGGCAGGTCGAGGCCCAGCCACGCCCGGCCCGCGACGCGCTCGGCCGCCTCGCCTTCGCGACGCGCCGCGGCGAACAGGCGTTTCTGCTCCTTCAGCGTGCGCTCGGCGTCGTCGCGGGCCCCGCGGCGCAGCGCCCGCATCCCGACGAGGTCGAGGAGCCGCAGCCGCGTGTCCCAGCGCTCGGGGGTCTCCTCGGCGGCCCGACGGACGAGCCGGGCGAGCGCGTCGTCGTCGCCCCGGTCCGACGCGAGGCGGCCCAGCAACTCGAGCGCGGGCCCGGTGAACGCCGGCGCCGACGATCCGCCCGCGTCCACGACGTCGAGCAGCAGCGGTCGCGCCCCGCGCGCGTCCTCGTCGGCGACGAGCGCGCGCGCCGCGGACAACGCGTGCCCGAGGCGGTCGGGGTCGCGTCGCCCGCCGCCGTTCGCGGCGACCGCCTCGGTCGCGGCCGCGGTCGCCGCGTACGCGGCCTCGCGGAGCACGCGCGCCTCGGCGAGGAGGGCGCGGGCCGCGTAGCCGTCGGTGGGCGCCGCCTCGCGGCGGACGGCGCGGAAGGCCACGAGGCGCTCCCTCCACGGCGCGGCGTCGAGCGCCTGGGCCTCCTTCCAGCGCTGGCGGGCCTCGAGCGGGCCCGCGGCCGCCCGGCGTGCGCCGCCGACGCCGACACCGAGGCACCCCGCCGCCGCGACCGCCCACGCCGTCAGGAGCGCGCCGACCCGTGAGGCCCGTGCTCGACGCGGGCCCACGCTCGGGCGGGAGCGCGGGCACGAACGCGGGTGCGGAACACCGCCCCGCGTCATGGCGCGCGCCCCGCGTCCGGGGTCCCCGCGGCAGGGTCGGCCGCCGCGTCGGTCGCGGCGCTGGGCGGTGGAGGAAGGGGCGACGGCGCCGCCGGGTGCGCGAGCGCGAGCAGCAGCGCGGCCGCCTCGCGGACCCGCGGGTCGGGGTCGAACGACGCGAGCACCCAGGCCTCGCGCGTGGCCGCGTCCGGCCGCGGGAGCGCCGTCGCGCTCGCGAGCAGCGACGCGAGCCGCGCGGCCCCGTCGGCGACGGCGGGCCTCGCGTCGGCGACGAGGCGATCGGGGTAGGGCCGCGTCGCGGGCGCGCCGGAGGCGTCCTCTCGGACCGCGGACCGCGCCGCGACGGCGACCGGGCCTTGCGTCCCCGCGCACGCGACCGGACCCGTCGGGGCGGCGTCGGTCCACCCTCCCGCGACCCGTGCCGCGATGCGGGTCGCGAGGAACGCACCGACGAACGCGGTGCACACCGCGGCCGCGATCGCCGCCGCGGCGGGCCGGCGTCGCCGTCGCATCGCGGCGTCCGCGGCGCGGCGGGCGCGCGCCACGAGGTCCGGGGCGGGCGCGATGCCGTCGTAGACGTCGCGCCACCGCGCGAACGCGGCGTCCACGAGGGCGTCGCTGGCTTCGGGGCGCGCCGACGTCGAGGCGGGGTCGGGGCGGCGGGTGCGGGGCGGACGCGGGGCGCGGCGGGGGTTCATGCGGGGGACCTCCGAGGGGCGTCTTCGGGCGACTGGGGCGGGGGCGGGAGCGTCGGGTCGGGCGCGCTCGCGGGGGCGGGGCCCGCGGTCGCGTCGCGGCGGCGGTGGAGCCGCCAGCCCTCGAGGCGCGTGAGGCGGCGGCGCAGGAGGGCCCGGCCACGGTGCAGGCGCATCTTCAGGGTGTTCGGCGCGAGCGCGAGCACGCGGGCCGTCTCGCGCAGCCCGAGGCCCTCGAGGTAGCAGAGCGTCAGCGGTCCGACATAGCGCACGGGAATCGAGCCGAGGGCGCGGTAGAGGTCGGCGCGGGCCTCTTCCTCGGCGGAGGTCGGGGGCGGCGGCGCGGGGGCGCGCGGGCCGTCCTCGGCGTCGGCGTCGTCGATGAGGGGGTCGGAGCGGCGGATGCCGCGGTACCGGAGCCAGCTCATGGCCTTGCGGTGCGTGACGGAGAACATCCAGCCGCGCAGGCGGTGCGGCGCGCGCAGGGTCGGCAGCGCGAGCCAGCCCGCGACGAGCGCGTCCTGCACCACGTCGTCGGCCGCGGCGCCGTCGCCGCCGAGGATCACCGTGGCGTAGCGGGTGAGCGGCGGGGCGAGGATCGCGGCGATCGTGTCGAAGGCGTGCGGGTCGCCGCGCCGTGCGCGCGCGACGGCGGCCGTGAGCGCGGGGTCGTCGTCGGAGGCGCGCGCGGGGCGCCGCCCGAACGCCGGGAATCCCGCGGGCCCGCGCACCGCGACCGGGACCGCGTCGACCAGCACGGCGTCCACCGGCACGGCGTCCACCGGCACGGTGTCGACGGGCACGGCGTCGAACGGCACGGCGTCGAGGGGCACGGCGTCGGACGACGCGGCGTCGGCGAGGCCCGGCGCCGTCGGCGGCCGGCCGCCGGTCGCCGGAGCGTCGACCGTCCCCGCCGCGGGCCGGATCGCGGGGCCGACCACGGGATCGACGTCGGGGCCTGCGGTGCGCTCCGCCTCCCGCTCGACCTCTCGCTCGGGCTCGCGCTCGGCCTCGCGTGCGGGCACGCGCGCGGGGGACCTCCGCGCGACGGACGAGGCGGCGCCCGGCGGGGACGCGACGGGGCACGGGCCCGGCGGGGTCGGCCACGCGGGGGCGGCGTGCGGCCACGGATCGGGGGCGGGAGGCTCAAGAGGGTCCACGGGGCGCTCCGCGGGCCCCGACGACCGAGACCCCTCCGTACTCGCGCGAACCCGGCGGGGGTTTCGCGGAATCCGGAGGCGACGGTCGATCCTTCCCGCGCGCGTTCTAGCGCAGCGGGGGCCGCGGCGTCAACGGGGCCGACGCGCGGGCTCGCTAGGTCCGACGCCGACGACGTAGCCGCCGGGCACGTACCCGTCGGGCGTGAGGTCTCTCCGTCGATCACGGAGGAAGGTGCGGACGGCGGTGACGTCCGCCGAGAAGTCGGGGCCGAACGGTGCGAGGTCGACGGCGGTGATCGGGGTCGCCTCCCGCGGGTCCCGCGCGAGGTCGAAGAGTTCCTCGGTCCAGCCGGCGGGCCGGGGCGTGAAGGTCGCCACGTACTTCGCACGGGCCGTGCGCACGACGTAGAGGCGGCGCTCGACCCCCGCGTTGCCCACGCGGTCCGTCCGCCACTCCTGTGCCGTCGCGGGCCATCCAGGGCTCTCCGGACGCGCCGCGAGCGGCCGCAAGGACCGGCCGGTGGGTCCTCGCTCGGGCGGTAGGCCCATCGCGTCACGCACCGTCGGGACGAGGTCGGTCAGCGAACACGAACCTCGCACGTCAACCGGGGGAAAGCCGGGCCCGCGGAGCTCGAGGCGCGCCCGGAGCCGGAGATCGGTGACCTGCCCGCCGCGCCCGGGCGCGGGGGCCCCGTCCTCGCCAAGGCCGACACCGTGGTCCGAGAAGACGATCTCGAGGTCCGTCGCGCCGAGGACGGGCGCGGCGGCCTGGCGCAGCCGCGTCACCTGTGCCTCGGCCGCCTTCGAGCGCGCGACCCAGCCGGCCACGGGATCGGCACCGGCGGGCGCGTCGAATGCGCCGACGTCGAGCACGACGAAGAGGAGGAACGGCTTCGCATCGCGCCGCGCGCCGAGCCACGCGACCGCCGCGTCCGCCGCCGCGGCCGGCGTCGCGGCCTCGGTCCACGCACCCTCGAACCCCTGGTCGAGCCCGCTCGCGGCCGGCAGGACGGACGCCGTCACGAACGCGGCGGTGTCGTATCCCTCGTCGCGGAGCATCTCTGGCAACGTCCACGCGGGTCGGTTGAGCCGCGGGCCTCGGTCCCCATCGCGCGGATCGACGCCGAGCGGATCGACGATCGGCAGTTCCACAGGCGGCCAGCCCGTCATCGCCGAAGCCAGCGACGGCACGCTCGAGCCCGCGGGCGCGAGCGCCTGGAGGAACCGCGTCGGAGCGGGCCTCGCGTCGGCGGGGGTCGACCGCTCGCGCACCTGCGCCTCGAAGAGGTCGAACCGCAGCCCGGCGACGTCGACGAGCACGATCGACGGCGTCGCGGTCGGGACCGCGCGCGCGACCGTCGTCGTCGCGGGCGACGGGGCGTCGCCGCAGGCCGCGAGCGCCGCGAGGAGCGCGAGGGCCGCGCCGCGAACGGGGGCGCGCGCCGGGCGACGGGCCGCGGCGCGGCTCATCGCGCGAGGTACGGCCCGACGATCTCGTCGTTGAGGTGGGTGCGGCGGCCCCCGAGGAAGTCGCGCACCGCGGTCACCGCCGCCGTGAACTCGGGGCCGTACGGCGCGAGGTCGGTCGCGGGCAGCGGCGTCGTCTCGCCGGGGTCCTTCCCGAGGTCGAAGACCTCCTCGGTCCAGCCGACGGGGCGCGGCGTGAACGTCGCCACGTACTTCACGCGGGCCGTGCGCACGACGTAGAGGCGGCGCTCGACGCCCTCCTTGCCCACGCGGTCCGTCCGCCACTCCTGCGCGACGACGGGCAGGCCCGGATGGTCCGGGTGCGCCGCGAGCGGGAGCAGCGAACGTCCCGCGAGCCCGCGCTCGGGCGGCAGGCCCATCGCGTCGCGCACGGTCGGCAGCAGGTCGGTCAGGCAACACGACCCCTGCACCTCGACCGGCGGGAAGCCCGGTCCGCGGATCTCGAGGCGCGCACGGAGCCGGAGATCGGTGACCTGCCCGCCGCGCGCGGGCGCGGGCCGACCGTCCTCGCCGAGGCCGACGCCGTGGTCCGAGAAGACGATCTCGAGGCCCGTGGCGCCGAGCACCGGCGCGGCGGCATTTCGCAACCGCGTCACCTGTGCCTCGGCGGCCTTCGAGCGCGCGACCCAGCCGGCGACGGGATCGGCGCCGGTGGGCGCGTCGAACGCGCCCACGTCGAGCGCGACGAAGAGGAGGAACGGCTTCGCGCCGCGCCGCGCGCCGAGCCACGCGACCGCCGCGTCCGCCGCCGCGGCCGGCGTCGCCGCCTCGGTCCACGCGCCCTCGAAGCCCTGGTCGAGCCCGCTCGCGGCCGGCACGACCGACGCCGTCACGAACGCGGCGGTGTCGTACCCCTCGTCGCGCAGCATCTCGGCCAGCGTCCACGCGGGCGAGTTGAGCCGCGCGCCGCCGACGTCGCTCGACGCCTCGACGCCCGGCACCTCCGACGCGGGCCACCCCGTCAGCGTCGAGGCCAGCGACGGCACGCTCGAACCCGCGGGCGCGAGCGCCTGCCGGAACCGCGTCGGAGCGGGCCTCGCGTCGGCGGGGGTCGCCGGCTCGCGCACCTGCGCCTCGAAGAGGTCGAGCCGCAACCCGGCGACGTCGACGAGCACGACCGACGGCGTCGCCGTCGGCACCGGGCGCACGACGGTGCGGGGCTCGGGCGCGGGCTCGTCGCCGCAGCCCGACGAGGCGGCGCCGGCGGCGCGCGCGGCGACGACCGCGAGGACGGGGAGGACGGCGCGCCGCGCGCCGCGGGCGGGGCGGGGACGCGGAGGGCGGCCGAGGCGTTGAGGGGGAATGGGGGACGGGGTCACGGGGCGATCCTATCGCGCCGGGACGCGAGGCCCGGCCGGAAGGGGGGAACGACCGGGCCTTGCGTCCCCTTCCCCCCGAGCGGCGCTATTCCCCCTGGAACCGGCCGTCGCCGTGGTTGTCGGTCCGGCCGTGGAACGTCGCGACGTGGTCGCGGGCGCGGGCGCAGGCGGCGACGAACGCGGGGCCGAACCGGGCGAGGTCGGTGGGCGGGAGCGCGTGGGCCTCGGCGGGGTCGGCGACGAGGTCGAAGAGGGTGGCCTCGGTGGTGTCGGTGCGTGGGTCCCAGAGGAGGTGGAGCTTCGCGCGTTCGGTGCGGACGGTCACGACGCGGAAGGTGATGTCGGGGCCGGGCGTCGCGGGGTCGGCGGGCTGGCGGCGGAAGTCCTCGGCGAGGACGGGTTCGCCGCCGGCGCGGCCGCGCGCCTGCGGGAGGAGCGTGCGGCCGGGGCTGCCGGCGGGGACGGGCAGGCCGACGAGGTCGAGGATCGTCGGCGTGAGGTCGATGCCGCCGCAGGAGCCGCGGACGACGCCGGGCTTGAGGCCCGGGGCGCGGACGAGGAGGAGCATGCGGGTGATCGGGTCGACGAGCCAGCGGCCGTGGCCGAGGGCGCCGTTCTCGCCGAAGGCTTCGCCGTGGTCGGTGACGACGAAGACGACGGTGCGGCCCGGGAGCTCGGCCGCGTCGAGGGTCGCGCGCGTGCCCGCGCCGCCGGCGTCGCGCGCGGCGACGCCGCGGTCGTAGCGGGCGCGCAGGGTCGCCTCGGTGGCGGCGCGGTCGGGGTCCTTCGCGTGGCCCGTCCAGGTGTAGGCGACGACGGCGGCCGCGCCGCGTTCGCGCGTGAGGCGGGTCGTGAGCGCGCCGCGCAGGAGCGGGTCGCTGCGCCAGCCGAGGAGCAGCGCGCGGCCCTCGTCGGCCGTGAGCGCCTCGGGCCGCGCGTCGACGGCGGCGGCGAGGCGGATGGCCTCGGCGTTCGCGGCGGCGACGCGGGCGGGGTCGTCGTGGCCTTCGGGGGGCTCCTTGCGGCCGTAGGGGTCGTGGGCCTCGTACGTGTGGAGGAGGAGGAAGAGCGGGCGTTCGCGCGGGTGCTCGGCGAGGGCGCGCTGCAGCGCCTTGCGCGGGTCGCCGGTGTGCCAGGCCTCGCCGAAGTGGTCGAACCCCTGGCCGAGGCCCATCGCGCGGGAGACCCAGCCGCCGCCGGTGAGCGCGGTCGTGGCGTAGCCGGCTTCCTTCAGGATCTCGGCGAGCGTCGTGATCGACGGCGCGAGGGGCGAGGCGGCGATGTGGCCCTGCACGCCGTGGTCGGACGGCGCGAGGCCCGTGAGCATCGACGTGACGCAGGGCGCGGTCCACGCGGCGGGGGACGAGGCGTCGACGAAGTCCACCGCGCCCCGGGCCCAGGCGGCGAGGCGCGGCATGGTCGGCGGCGCGCCGTCGCGGCCGCGGACGGCGTCGGCGCGCAGCGTGTCGAGCACGAGGACGACGAGGTTGGGGAGCGCGGCGCGCGAGCGCGTGCCCTCGACGAGGCGGCCCGACGCGTCGTAGCGGCCGCGGCGGACGCCGTCGGCGGGCGCGGGGTCGTCGCCGCCGCAGCCGGCGGGGACGAGCAGCAGCGCCGCGAGCGCGACGAGCGCGGCGAGGGGAGCGACGCGACGCAGGGCGGGCCTCACGAGATCGACTTGGCGCCGCCCATGTCGTAGGTGGCGCGCTTGAGGAGCAGCGTCGCATAGGTGCCGGGGCGCAGGGCGAACCGGACGTCGAGGCGGACGCGGCCCGGGTTGAGGTCGTCGGGCTCGGGGGGCTTCACGTCGAGGTCGTCGGGGCGGAAGAGGACGGGGCGCTGCGTCGCGCGCAACGCGAGCCCCAGGCGCGGGTCGAACGCGAGCTGGTCGGCGCGGAGGCCGTCGGCGGCGAGCGCGGCCTCGAGGGCGGCCTGCCACGCGGGGTCGGTCGCGCGGGCGTTGGGGGCGGGGAGCGGGAGGACGGCGGTGCCGAACGACGCCGTGGCGGCGGGGTCCTTCGCGAAGACGAGGGGTTCGGAGGCGCCGGGCAGGACGAGGCGGTCGTCGGGGGCGACGAGGGCCTCGACGCGGGCGGCGAGCGCGCGGTTCCAGACGGACGAGGCCCAGGCGCTCGTGAAGAGGGCCTTCTCCTCGCGGTCGAGGGCGGCGAAGGCGCCGACGAAGTCGTCGGGGTGCGCGACGAGGTGGAGGACGGCGGCGCGCGTGGGGGTGCCGTGGAGGTGGGGGAGCGCGTCCTCCCAGTGGCCCCATGCGCGGGCGAGCGCGAGCTTGCGCTTCTTGACGGGGCCGCGGTCCTCGCGGGACGGCGAGGCGACGGCGGCGCGGAAGGCGCCCTCGGCGTCGCCGCGGAGGAGGAGGAGGGCCGCGAAGGGGACGTCGCCGCGGATGCTGCCGAAGCGCTGGTCGTCGAAGTAGGCGGGGAGGCCGTGGGTCGCGAGGTCGGCGAGGCGGGTCGAGAGCGTGCGGGCCTCGCGGTCCGAGAGGTCGCGGATCCGGATCCCGAAGGTGTTGCCCTCGAGGAGCATCCGCGACATCGGTTGCGTGAATTGGCCTTCGTAGGTGAGGCGGAAGGTGGCCTGCTCGAGGTTGCGGCGGGGGCCGCGCGGGATGGTGACCCACTGCGACGTGACGGCGTGGCGGTCCTTGAGGCCGCCGAAGCCGACGGCGCGGCCGGGGACCTGCCAGGCGCGGCGGACGGCGCGGAGCGCCTCGAGGGTGCCGATGCCCTCCTTGCGGAGGAGGTAGAGGGCGAACGGGCCGCGGTCGGTGGGGCGGACGCGGGCGCGTTCCTCGACGACGAAGTCCTGCGGGACCTGCTTGACCTTCATCGGCGAGGGGGCCGCGGGCCGGTTACGGGGTCCAGAGGACCGACTTCTGCGGCGGCTCCTCGGGCTTGTCGCCGTGACCGTGGTCGTGGTCGTGGTCGCAGCCGGGGCCGTGCTCGTGGCCGCCGTCCTCGTCGGTCATGCCGGAGAGGATGGCCTGGACGGTCTCCATCATCTCGGCGTAGGCGGCGTGGGCCTGGAGCATCACGACGAGCTTGTCGGACTTGCGGACGGCGTCCGCGGCGGTCATGAGGGCGCGCTTGTGCTCGGGCTCGACGGGCTGGCCGGCGACCTCGCGCTCGCGGACGGCTTCGATGGCCTGCGCGTAGGCGCGCTGGATGCGGCTCGCCTCGGGGTCGGCCTCGACGGCGGCGGCCGCCGCGCGGAAGGCCGTGGCTCGTTCGTGGGAAGCCAGCATCTGGGCCAGCTTCTTCGCCTGCGCGATGACGTCGTCCATGCCCGAATCGTAGGCTTCCGTCCCCCGGGCGACACCGAAACAACGGGGTCGTAGCCCTTCGTCTCGGTGTCGACAGCGAATCAACGGGGTCGTCGCCCGCTGTTTCGCGGTCGCCCTCCCCCGGGGGGGCTACTTGGGCGCGACTTCGGCCCGCAGCGCGTCGAGACGGCGGCGGACCGCGTCGAGCTCGGGGGCGGGGCCTCGTGCGATCAGGACGCCGGCCTTCATCTCGAGGTCGCTGTGGGGCGCGAGCGCGCGCAGCTCCGGGAGACGGGCCCACTCCGGGGCCGGCCCGGCCGCCGGGGTGGGCTCGCTCGCGGGGGCCGCGGGGGCCGCGGGGGCGGCCGCGACGTCCGCCGATCGCGCGCCGGACAGGTCGCGGACGTCGAAGAACAGCGTCCGGGTCGCCGGGGCCGGGAAGACATTCTCCGGACGACCGCCGCGGATGTCCCCCGTCTGGCCGTCGTGGAAGAACGCCGCGCTCGGGGTCGGTGCGGGCGGCGGGGCGCAGCACCGGCCCCGGCACCCCGGGGCGACGACCGCGACGACGAACAACGCGATGATGCCGGTTCTCATGCCGGGATCGAACCCCGTCCGCGTCTCCCGCCGGTCACCGACACCGAGACAACGGGGTCGTAGCCCTTCGTTCCAAGTGGAACAACGGGGTCGTAGCCCTTTGTTCCAAGTGGAACAGCGGGGTCGTAGCCCTTCGTTCCAGGTGGAACAACGGGGTCGTAGCCCTTTGTTCCAAGTGGAACAACGGGGTCGTAGCCCGTTGTTCCGGATTACCGGGGGGTCACCGTGAAGGAGCCGTCGGCGAAGTCCACGTGGAGGGAGGCGCCGGGCTTCACGTCGCCGGAGAGCAGGCGGCGCGCGATCTCGTTCTGGACGGCGGACTGGATCAGCCGCTTGAGCGGACGCGCCCCGTAGATGGGGTCGTAGCCCTCGGCCGCGAGGCGGTCCTTCGCCTTGTCGGTCACGACGAGCGTCAGCTCCTTCGCCTCGAGGAGCTTGCCGAGCCGCGCGAGCTGCAGGTCGACGATGCGGCGGAGGTGCTCGCGGCCCAGCCGGTGGAACACGATCACGTCGTCGATGCGGTTCAGGAACTCGGGCCGGAAGTGGGCCCGGAGCGCCTCGTTCACGCGCGCCTTCGCCTCCTCCTCGGACAGGCCCTCCTCGGCCAGCGCCTGGCTGCCGAGGTTGCTCGTCATGATCACGACCGCGTTCGTGAAGTCCACGGTGCGGCCCTGGCCGTCCGTCAGCCGCCCGTCGTCGAGCAGCTGCAGCAGCACGTTGAACACCTCGGGGTGCGCCTTCTCGACCTCGTCGAGCAGGATCACCGCGTACGGCCGGCGGCGCACCGCCTCCGTGAGCTGGCCGCCCTCCTCGAAGCCGACGTAGCCGGGCGGCGCGCCGATGAGGCGCGAGACGGCGTGCTTCTCCATGTACTCCGACATGTCGATGCGCACCATCGCCTTCTCGTCGTCGAACAGGAAGGCCGCGAGCGCCCGCGCGAGCTCGGTCTTGCCGACGCCGGTCGGGCCCACGAACAGGAACGACCCGACGGGCCGCGAGCCCTCGGTGAGCCCCGCGCGCGACCGCCGCACCGCGTCCGCCACGGCCTCGACGGCCTCGTCCTGCCCGACGACGCGCGCCCCGAGGCGCACCTCCATCTGCAGGAGCTTCTGGTGCTCCGTCTCGAGCATCTTCGCGACGGGGATGCCCGTCCACATGCCGACGACCTCGGCGATCTCCTCGACGCCGACCTCCTCCTTCAGGAGCCGGTGCCCGCCCTGCGCGTCGAGCCGGGCCTGGGCCTCGGCGAGCCGCTTCTCGAGCGACGGCACGACCTCGTAGCGCAGCCGCGCGGCCTCCGTCAGCTCGCCGCGCCGCTCGAGGAGCTGCCGGCGCTCGCGCGCGGCCTCGAGCTCCTCCTTCACCTTCCGCACCGCCTGCAGGTCGGCGCGCTCCGCCTGCCAGCGCGTCGTGAGCCGCTGCTGCTGCTCCTTCTGGTCGGCGAGCTCCTTCTCGAGCGCCGTGAGCCGCGCCTTCGTCGCCGGGTCGGCCTCCTTCACGAGCTGGATCCGCTCCATCTCGAGCCGCGCCACCGAGCGCTGCACGACGTCGAGCTCCTGCGGGACGCTCTCGATCTCCATGCGCAGCCGGCTCGCGGCCTCGTCCACGAGGTCGATCGCCTTGTCCGGCAGCCGGCGGTCGGGCAGGTAGCGCGCCGACAGGCGCACCGCCGCCACGATCGCCGCGTCGGTCACGCGCACGCCGTGGTGCACCTCGTACCGCTCCTTCAGCCCGCGCAGGATCGCCACCGCGTCCTCCGGCGTCGGCTCGCCGACGAACACCGGCTGGAACCGCCGCTCGAGCGCCGCGTCCTTCTCGACGTGCTTGCGGTACTCGTCGAGCGTCGTCGCGCCGACGCAGTGCAGCTCGCCGCGCGCCAGCGCCGGCTTCAGCAGGTTGGCCGCGTCGGCCGCGCCCTCCGCCGCGCCCGCGCCGACGATCGTGTGCAGCTCGTCGATGAACAGGACGACCTCGCCCGCCGCGGCCGAGATCTCCTTGAGGATCGCCTTCATGCGCTCCTCGAACTCGCCGCGGTACTTCGTCCCCGCGAGCAGCGAGCCCACGTCGAGCGCGAGCAGCCGGCGCCGCTTCAGGCCCTCGGGCACGTCGCCCGCGACGATGCGCCGCGCCAGGCCCTCGACGACCGCCGTCTTGCCGACGCCGGGCTCGCCGATGAGCACGGGGTTGTTCTTCGTGCGCCGCGACAGGATCTGGATGACGCGCCGGATCTCCTCGTCGCGCCCGATCACTGGGTCGATCTTGCCCTGGCGCGCGCGCTCCGTCAGGTCGAGCGTGTACTTCTCGAGCGCCGCGAACTTGCCCTCGGGGTTCGGGTCGGTCACGCGGTGCGCCCCGCGCACGGCCTTCAGCGCGCCGAGGACCGCGTCCTTCGTCGCGCCCGCGCGCTTCAGCGCGTCGAACGCGGGGCCGGTCCCCTCGGCGAGCGTGCCGAGCAGCAGGTGCTCCGTCGAGACGTACTCGTCCTTCTGGTCGCGCGCCGCCGCCTCGGCCTCGTCGATCACCTTCCGCAGCCGGCGCGACAGGTACGGCTCGGCGCCGCCCTCGACGCGCGGCTGCTTCTCGAGCCCCTCGCGCACGACGTCGGCCACCGCCGCCGCGTCGACGCCCGCCTTCGCGAGCACCGCCGGCACGACGCCCTCCTCCTGCTCGAGCAGGGCGAGCATCAGGTGCTCGGGCGACAGCTCCGGGTGCCCGGACCGCACCGCGGACGCGTGGGCCTCCTGCAAGGCTTCCTGCGACTTCTGCGTCAGGCGGTCGGTCTTCATCGGGTCCTCCTACGGGCCGCCGCGGTGCAGCGGGCCCCCGTTGCGAAATGGGCCCGAGCGCGTCCTGGACGCGCCCGGGCCTCGCGGTTCGAGCCGCGGTCGCGGCCCGTGCCCGCTCACTGGATCTTGATCGCCTTCGGCTTGATCTCCTCGCGCTTCGGCACGCGGATCTTCAGCACGCCGTCCTCGAAGCGCGCGTCCACCTTCTCGACGTCGACGCCCGCGGGCAGCGTGACCGCGCGGTAGAACGAGCCGTACCGCCGCTCCATGCGGTGGAACGTCTGCTCCTTCACCTCGGTCTCCTGCTTCTTCTCGCCGGAGATCGAGAGCACGCCGCCCTCGAGCTGGATCTGCACGTCCTCCTTCTTGAGGCCGGGCAGCTCCGCCGTCACGACGTACGCGTGCGCGTCCTCGACGATGTCGAGCGACGGCGCGATCAGGCGGTCCGCCTCGTCGAAGCGGAGCCAGTTGCGGCCGAGGAAGTCGTCGAACACGCGGCCGAACGCCGAGAACGGGGTGGCCTCGGCGGGGTGGGAACGAGCGAGAGTGCGGTTCATGGGGGATGTCTCCTGCACGAGGTTGAGCGGGCCCTTTGCGCCCGACACCCCTCCTTAGCGAGGGGCGTGCCGAATGCGGAAACCCCGGGAAACACGGCGGTTGCGTCGATTTCGTGGCGTCCCGGCGCGTCGAACGTGTCGTGGCGGCAGACCCGGGCCGGGGCGGTCTGCCGTCTCGGCACGCGAGGCCCGGTGGCCGTCCGTCCGCCCGTCCGCCGCCTCGGCCCGGGGCCCCGGCGCCGCGCGGGGCGTCAGCGGGGCATCCACGGGGCGGAGGCCGGCGGGGGATGGCGGGGCCCGTTCGCCGACGCGCGGCTCCGGACCGCGCCGCGCAGGCCCGCAGGGACGACGGGGCGGCGTCCGGGACCGCGAGGCCCGTCCGCCGACGTGAGGCGCGTGGTCCGACGCGAGGCCCGTGCACGGATGCGGGGCCCGTGGGCCGACGCGACGTCCGGTCCGAGATCGCGAGGCCCGCGCGCATGCGAGGGACCTGGAGGCGAGCGGGCCTCGCGGTCCCCCGCGGGGGATCGCGGTCCCGGGCGTTCGGGCCCGTGCCGGTCCCGTGGTCGCACGGGAGGGTCGGCGAGCATCCGCACGGGGCGCGTATCCTCGCGCACCCCCGGGAGGGCGTTCCATGCGGTACGGGATCGTCGCGTGTCTCGTGATGGTGGTCGGCGTGGGTGCGGTGCCGGCGCGGGCCGCGGAGCCGGAACGGGACGTCGTGGAGCGGGGCCTCGTGGAGCGCGCGCTCGCGGTGGCGGGGTGGACGCGGGCCGACCTCGGGTGGCGGGCGCGGGGGACGTGGGACCGGTATCCGCAGGACGTGCCGTACCAGCTGCGGCACGTGGACGACGTGTTCGCGGACCCGTGGTCGGCGGTGCCGTGGGTGCGGGCGATGGGGGCGGAGGCGCGGGAGCTGTTGTCGGCGAAGGGGATCGACGGGAAGGGCGGGCAGGGGCAGGGGGCGTTGTTCCGGTTGGTGCACGACCTGGGCGTGCACCGGCGGTACGGCGCGATGCGCGCGTACTCGGCCAACCTCGTGGCGAAGCCGACGGCGCTGGACGCGGCGTTGCGCGCGTCGTTCGCGGCGGCGGGGCGGGCGACGTCGTTCACGTCGTTCGGGAAGCCGGCGGACTGGCCGCGGACGGACGAGGACCTCGCGAAGGCGACGGCGGCGTTGCCGGCGGAGGTGAGCGCGGTGCTCGGGAAGCTGGTGCTCGACCTCGAGGACGCGTGGGCGTGGGCGGAGCGGGCGTGGCGGAACGTGCCGCTTTCGGCGCGCGTGGCGGTGCACGGGCGGCTCGACCTCGGGATCGAGGAGACGGACGCGCTCGCGTACGAGCCGGCGATGGACGACGTCGCGCGGGCGTGGGACGAGGCGAGCCTGTGGTACGCGGGGCTGAAGGTGGTGGAGGCGCTCGACGTGGCGCGGGGGGCGTTGGCGCAGCCGGTGGCGGGGGCACGCGAGGCCCTGCGATCGTTGCGGGTGGACGTCGAGACGCCGCGGGGGCGGGTGGTGGTGCTGGGGACGGGCGACGACGTGCTCGACGTGGGGACGGAGGGCGCGTTCCTGGTGGTGGACCTCGGCGGGAACGATCGGTACGTAGGGAGCGTCGCGGCGTCGGGGCCGACGCGGCTGGTGTCGGCGATGCTCGAGCTGGGCGGCGACGACCGGTACGAGGCGAAGGACCGCGCGATGGGCGCGGGCAGCGTCGGCGTGGGGGTGCTCGTCGACGCGGGCGGGGCGGACGCGTACGGGTTGACGGGGACGTTGGGGCTGGGCGCGGGGATGTTCGGGTTGGGGGTGCTCGCGGACCTCGGCGGGGACGACGCGTACTCCGGCGCGTACTCGGCGGAGGGGTGCGGGTTCTTCGGCGTGGGGATGTTGCTCGACGCGACGGGGAAGGACGCCTACACGCTGTGGAGCGACGGGCAGGGGTTCGGGGGCGTGGCGGGCGTGGGGGTGCTGGCGGACGGCGGGGGCGACGACCGGTACGAGGCGGTGGTCGACGCGAAGGTGACGGGGCGCGGCAGCTACCACACGGGCGGCACGGTGTCGGTGAGCAACGCGCAGGGGTGCGGGATGGGGCGGCGCGGCGACGGGGCCGACGGGCACTCGTGGGGCGGCGGGGTCGGGTGTCTGCTCGACGTGGCGGGCGACGACCGGTACGAGGCGGCGAACTGGGCGCAGGGGTGCGGGTACTGGTTCGGGACGGGGCTCGTGTGGGACGGGGCGGGGAACGACGAGTTCCGCGCGAACGGCTGGGCCGGCGGGTCGGGCGCGCACTTCTGCATCGGCGTGCTGGTGGACGACGCGGGCGACGACCTGCACCGCGTCGCGCAGAACTGGGGGCTCGGCTACGGGCACGACTTCACCGTCGGCATCCACGTGGACGGCGGGGGCAACGACCGGTACGAGGCGGGAGAGGCGGGGATCGGCTGGTCGATCAACCGCAGCGTGGGCCTGCTGGTGGACGTCGCGGGCGACGACCGCTACGCGTTCGCCAAGGCGGGGCTCGTGCCCGGGACGGCGGTCTTCGACGCGCGGTTCCTCGACCGCTCCGGCGTCTCGGCGCTCTACTGGACCGAGAGCCGTTCCGTGGGCCTCTTCGTGGACGGCGCGGGCACCGACGTCTACCCCTCGGGCGCCGCCGACGGCGACGCCCTCACCGACGCGCCCACCTCCGACAACGCGCGCGCCCACAACCTCGGCATCCGTCTCGACCTCCGCTGACGGAACGAGCGGTCGACGCCGAAACAGACGTCCACGACCCGTCGTCTCGGTGTCGAGACGGCTACGAGCCGAGGGAGGCGCGCAGCGCGGAGACGACGGCGGGGGAGGCGGGCACCAGGGGCAGGCGGACCTCGTCGGAAGGGAAGAGGCCGAGGAGCTTCAGCGCCGCCTTCACCGGGATCGGGTTCGTCTCCTGGAAGAGCGCCCGCACGAGCGGCGCCAGCGCCTCGTGCGCCGCGAGCGCCTCGGCGCGACGGCCCGCCAGCGCGTCCCGCACCAGCGCCACGATCTTCGCCGGCACGACGTTGCTCGCGACGGACACCACGCCGACGGCGCCCAGCGAGAGGAACGGCAGCGTCAACGCGTCGTCGCCCGAGAGGATCGGGATCCCGCACGCCTCGCGCAGCCGCGTCACGCGGTCGACGTGGCCCTGCGCCTCCTTCAGCGCGAACATCCCGCCCGCCTTCCACAGCCGCGCCACCGTCTCGACCTCGATCGCGCCCGCCGTCCGACCCGGGATGTGGTAGAGCATCACCGGCAGCCCGCCGTCGTCGGCCACCGCGCGGAAGTGCCGGTAGAGCCCCTCCTGCGTCGGCTTGTTGTAGTACGGCGACACCACCAGCGCGCCCACGGCCCCCGCGGCCTTCGCCTGCTTCGTCAGCGCCACCGCGTGCCGCGTGTCGTTGCTCCCCGTCCCCGCGACGACCGGGACGCGGCCGCGCGCGGCCGCCACCACGGTCTCGACGATCTCGCGGTGTTCGTCCTCGGAGATCGTCGGCGACTCGCCCGTCGTCCCGCACGGGCACAACCCCGCGACGCCGGCCGCGACCTGCGCCTCGACGAGCCGCGTCAGCGCCTCGCGGTCCACGCGGTCGCCGCGGAACGGCGTCGCCAGCGCGGTGAAGACCCCCTCGGCCGTCCGCATCGTCGTGTTCACGTCGCCTCCTCCGTCGCGGCCGGCGCCACCGCGCCGATCCGCAGCCCGAACGCCTCCGTCGCCCGCGCGAGCCCCTCGAACACCGCCCGCGCCGCGATCGCGCGCCCGACCACGATCGCCTCGATCTCCGGGATCGTCGCCACGCGCTCCGCGTCGCGCAGGTCGAGCGCCCCGCCGGCCGACACGCGCAGCATCAACGCGCTCGCCGTCGCCGCGGCCCGCGCGATCGCGCGGAACGCCGCCACGCGCGCGTCCTCGCCCGTCGCGCCCACGAACCGCCCCGTCGCCAGCTCGACCCGCTCCGCGCCGACGCCCGTGGCCGCCACGAGCGCCTGCTCGTCCGCGTCCACCACCACCGCCGCCGCGATCCCGGCCGCGCGCAGCTCGTTCAGCGCCCGCTCGACCGCCGGGCCCCGCGTCCCGAGATCCAGGCCGCCCGCGTTCCGCGGCGCTGGCGCCAGCACGACCCCCGCCGGCTTCGCGGCCAGCGCCCACGCCACCAGCGCGGCGTCCGGCTCGATCGACATCCACACCGGCAGCACGCCCCCCTCGACCAGCGCCGCCACGTCGCGCTCCGTCACCGGCGCCTTCGCCGTCGTCGCGCGCACCACCACGTGGTCGGCCCCGCCGAGCTTGCACGCGTGCGCCGCCGCCGAGAGGTCGGGCTCCCGCCCGCCGATCGCCTGCCGCACCGCCGCGACCGCGCCGAGCCCTACGCCGAGTCGGATCATCGTGGCCTCCGGCGGGAGGGTAGCCGCGTCCGTGCGTCCCACCAACGCACGCGGTAGCGTGGGGCCGTGCGCATCGGTGCCGGCCGCTTCAAGAACGCCCTCCTCCCCGTCGCCGGGCCCGACGTGCGCCCGGTGGGCGGCCGCGTCCGTCAGAGCCTCTTCACCGCCCTCCTCCCCGTCCTCGAGGGCGCCCGCGTCCTCGACCTCTGCGCCGGCGTCGGCGGCCTCGGCCTCGAGGCCCTCTCCCTCGGCGCCGCCTCCCTCGTCCTCGTCGAGAGCGACCGCCGCACCGCCGACGCGCTCCGCCGGTGGCTCGCCGACCGCGACGTCACCGCCGTCGCCACCGTCCTCGTCGGCGACGCTCGCCGCCTCGCCCCGCCCGGCCCCTTCGACCTCGTCTTCCTCGACCCCCCGTTCCCCGTCTGGGACGCCGCCGAGTCCGCCCGCCCGTTCCTCGCCGCCGCCGTCGCCGCCGCCGGCCCCGACGGCCTCGTCGTCCTCAAGCTGCCCACCCGCGCCCCGATCCCCGACGACCCCCGCTGGCGCGTCGTCGAACGCCGCCCGCAGGGCGACGTCGCCTGGGCCTGGGTCCGCGCCGTCCCGCCCGCCCCCGGACCGCCCCCTTGACGCGGTGGGCCCCGCATCAAGAGAATCGCCCCCGCGTCCGATTCCTCTCCTTGGCCGGACGACGCGACCGTGACGGGGCGACCCCCGCCGCGGCCGCCCCCCGAGCCCCGTCGCTCCCTCTCTCCGGAGACGCTGCCGTGCGCCCCGTCGCCGATTCCGACGCGACCGCCTCCGACCGGAAGGGCTCTTCCGAGCGGAAGGCTGCCTCCGAGCGGACGGGCGCCCCGCGCACGCCCCCGGCCGCCGCGCCCGCCGGCGACGACGCCGCCTCCGCGCTCCCTCCCGTCGCGAAGAAGCCGATGAAGCCCATCGGGCCCGCCGCGCTCAAGGCGCTCCGCGAGGCGATCCGCTCCGGCGCCTACCCGTCCGACGCGGTGGTCCGCGACGGCATCGAGCGCCTGATCCGCCGCGGCGAGTGACCCGCCCGGCCGCGGTCGATCTCCCCGGGACGCGAGGCCCGCTCGCCCGCGACCTCCCGCGAGGCCCGCGCGCCTCCGAGGGACCGCGAGGCCCGTGCGCCCGCGCGCCCCGCCGGGCCTATACTCCGAGGATGCGCCGCTCCGCCTCCGCCGTCGGCCTCGCGCTCGCCCTGGGCCTCGCGTGCCTGTCGCACGGGGCCGCGCCGTCGCCTGCCGCCGCCGGCTGGTGGGACGACCTCGACAAGGGCGAACCCGTCCCGCTCGCCGACCTCATCGCCGAGCCGCGCCGCTGGGAAGGGAAGATCGTCACGTTCGCGTGCATCTTCCACGCGCCCGACAACGTCTTCTCGCCGTACTTCACGTCGTTCCACGCCGAGAAGTTCCTGAACTTCACCGCGTGGAAGGACGGCGCGCCGCTCTGGGAGCAGCGCGCGTTCCTCGACGACGACTTCCCGTACCTCTACCTCCGCCGCGACCACCCGCAGGGCCCCGAGCTCTCCCGCCTCGCGCCGTTCACGCGCATCGAGATCACGGGCCTCGTGAAGGACGTGTACCGCGAGCGGCCCTGGATCGAGATCAAGGGCTTCCGCGTCACGCCGACCACGCTCGGCCGCCGCGTCGTCGAGCTCGTGAAGTCCGGCGACGGCTACGCGAGCGCCGGCGACCTCGTGAACGCCGAGTCGCACTACCGCGCCGCGCTCGGCGAGATGACGCTCGACGACACGTACGCCCTCCGGGTCCGCAAGCGCCTCGCCGACCTGCTGCGCAACGCGGGCCGCGCGAAGGAGGCGGCGGGCGTCGAGGGCGGCGCGCCGATCCTCGGGGGCACGCGGTCGCCCGCGCCGCCGCCCGGGCAGCTGACCGGCGCGAAGCCGACGGCCGCGACCGACGGGGCCGCGCCGCCGGCCGTCACCACCGACGAGGCGCTCCCGGGCAGCGACTACGCGGCCCCGGCCGGCCCCGGCGCCACGCCCGCCGGCCCGCGGCCCGGCACGGTGGGGGCCCCGCCCGCGCCGGCCGCGCCGCCGCCGGCCGTCCTCGGCGAGGACGACCTCCCCGGCGTCCCCGCGGACGCCCCGAAGCTCCCGACCCTCCCGGTGCCCGGCCCGACGAACCCGACGGCGGATCCGCTCCGTCCGCCCCCTCCGCCCGCGCCCCCTCCGGCGCCCCCGGTCGCGCCCGCGCCGACCGACGCGCCCCCGCTGGTGCCGCAGGACCCCGTCCTCCACGATCCGGCCCCGCCCTCGCCCGTCGCGGGGCTGCCGGTCGAGACGCCGCGTCCGTCGAACCCGCCGCCGCCTCCTCCTCCCGCGCCGGCCGCCCCGGCGGCTCCCGCGGCCCCGGCTCCCGCGAACCAGGCCCCCGGTGCGTCGGCCACGGGCACCCCGCCCCCGGCAACTGCACCCGCGAAGCCGCCGCCCCCGCCGCCGCCCCGCAGCCCTCGCCTCTCCGGCGTCCGCTGACGTCCGTCCGGTCGGGCCCCGACGGGACGGGCCCTTCGCCGCTGCGGGCCCGCCGCGTCACTCCCCCGGCCGGCCGCTAGACTCCGGCCCGACGCACCCGCGCTTCCCGCCGCGGCTGCGAGACCGGCCTCACCGCCGGAGGACCGCGGGGGTGGCCCCCGATCGCCGTGACGGCGCCCGGGGCGGAAGGAACCGATCGTGAGCAGCAAGAAGGCCGAAGGGACCCCGGACCGCGCGCCCGACGGGGACGACGAGGTCGACGCGTCGGGCCGCGTCCGGCTCCACAAGTACCTCGCGTCCACGGGCGCCGGCTCGCGCCGCGAGTGCGAGACGTTCATCGAGCAGGGCCGCGTCAGCGTGAACGGCAAGGTCGTCACGAAGCTCGGCACCAAGGTCGACCCGGCCGACGACAAGATCCTGCTCGACGGCGAGCGCGTGGCCGCGGAGGAGAAGGTCTACTACCTGCTCCACAAGCCCGCGGGCGTCATCTGCACCAACTCCGACGAGCGCGGCCGCATGCGCGCCGTGGACGTCGTCCGCGACGAGAAGCACCGCGTCTACACCGTGGGCCGCCTCGACGCCGAGAGCACGGGCCTCATCGTCGTGACGAACGACGGCGCCATCACGAACATCATCTGCCACCCGCGCTACCGCATCGAGAAGACGTACCACGTCGTCGTGCGCGGCGAGATGACCCGCGAGATGCTGGCCCAGGTCGAGGCCGGCGTGTGGCTCTCCGAGGGCAAGGCCTCGCCCGCGCGCGTGCGCGCGATCGCGCGCAACCCGAAGCGCAACGAGACGCTCGTCGAGATCACGCTGTTCGAGGGTCGCAACCGCGAGGTGCGCCGCATCTTCGCGCGCGTCGGCCTCCAGGTCCGCCGCCTCACCCGCGTGAAGCTCGGCCCCCTCGAGCTCGGCGACCTGCCGCTCGGCTCGTACGTGAAGCTGACGCCGAAGGACCTCGCGTTCGTCGGCGAGGCCGAGGCGCTCTACCGCGCCAACAAGGACGCGTGGGACGCGGAGCTCCCGGCGAAGCCCCCGCGCGTCGGTCGGCCGTTCCGGCCCAAGCGCGCCGGCGGCGGACGGGGTCCCCGCGGCGGCGGCTTCGGCGGCGGGCCCGACGGCCCCCGCGGGGGCGGCTTCGGCGGACCGCGTGGCCCCGGCGGCCCCCGGGGACCGCGCGGCGGCGGCTTCGGCGGCCCGCGCCGTCCGTACGGCCCGCCCCGCGGCGGGTTCGGCGGCGGTGGGCCCGGCGGCGACGGTGGCCCGGGCCCCGGCCCGGGCGACGACCGCGGCCCGGGCGACGACGCGCCGCCGCGTCGCGTCTACGAGTAGCGTCCTCCTCCCGGGACGCGAGGCCCGGCGGCCGCCGGGCCTCGCGGTCCCACGCCCCCTTCCGCCCCGATCGGAGCCCTCCGTGCGCCGCACCGTCGCCTCGACCGTCGCCCTGCTCGCCGTCCTGTTCGCGTCCGCCGCCTGCCGCGGCGGGCGCGCGTGCTGCCCGCCCGAGCCGGTCCCCGCCGCGGCCACCGACGCCGCGGGGGGGTCGCTCGCCGTGACCTACAACCCCGGAGCCACGCCCGTGGTCGAAGCGACCCCCGCCCCGAAGACCGTCGTGGACGAGGCCAGCGGCGTGTCGGAGACCGTGCTCGGCAACGGCCTCACGATCCTCGTGAAGCCGCAGCCCGACAACCCGATGGTCACGTGCATGGTCTGGTACGCCGTCGGCTCGCGCGACGAGAGCGTGGGCGAGACGGGCCTCTCGCACTACCTCGAGCACATGCTGTTCAAGGGCACCGAGAAGCTGCCGCCGGGCGAGATCGACCGGCTCACGCAGCGCAACGGCGGCACGAACAACGCGTCGACGCGGCACGACGCGACGGAGTACCACTTCTCGTTCCCGGCGGACCGCTGGGAGGTCGCGCTCGAGATCGAGGCCGACCGCATGCGCAACTCGAACTGCCCCCAGGGCGAGTTCGACAACGAGAAGAAGGTCGTCCTCAACGAGCTCTACATCGGGCTCGACGACCCGAACGACGTGCTGATGGAGACGGTCGAGTCGGCGACGTTCCCCGTGGGGCGGTACCACCACCCCGTGATCGGCTGGGAGGAGGACGTCACGACGACGACGCGCGAGCGGATGCTCGCGTACTACAAGAAGCACTACCACCCCGAGCGCGCGACCCTCGTGATCGTCGGCGGCGTGGACCGGGCGAGGGCGATCGCGCGCGCCACCGAGCTGTTCGGCGCCATCCCGCGCGGCGGCACGGCGCGCTTCGAGATGAAGGAGCCCCCGACCAAGGGCGAGACGCGGATCACCCTCGTGCAGGACACGCAGGTCCCGCGGCTGATGATCGCGTTCCGCTCGGTGCGGACGCTCGACCCGACGGAGCCGCACCTCGACCTCGTCTCGACGATCCTGTCGGGCGACAAGACGTCGCGGTTCGAGCGGCTCCTCGTCGACGCGGGCATCGCCGTCGAGGCGCAGTGCTACAGCGACACGCGGCGCGACGACGGCGTCTTCATGGTGCTCGCGCAGCCCGCGCCCGGGACGACCCTCGAGGCGCTCGAGGCCGCGATCCAGCGGGTGCTCGCGGACTTCGTGAAGGACGGCCCGACGGAGGCCGAGCTCAAGGCCGCGAAGGCGAAGGCGGTCGCCCAGCAGGTGTTCTCGGAGGCGACGTCGTCGGGCCTCGCGAACCGCCTCGGCGGCCTCGCGGTGATCGGCGACTGGCGCTACGTCGTGCGCTACCCGAAGGTGATCGAGGCGGCGACGGCGGCCGACGTGAAGGCCGCGGCGGCGCGGGTGTTCGACCCGAGCAAGGCCGTGGTCGGCCGCTCGGTGCCGAAGGCCGCGGACGCCGAGGGCGGTGGCGCGGGCGGCGGCGGGGACGGCGGCGACGGCGACGACGCGGACGACGACGACGGCGGGGCCGGCGGGCCGGCCCGGGCCGGGAAGGGCGCGTTCCGCGTCCGTCGGCGGAGCCCGGAGGGCGGCGGCGCGGGCGGGGCGGCCGGGTCGGCCATCGACCGGGCGCTCACGCTGACCCCCGAGCGGAAGGTGCTCGGCAACGGCCTGCGGATCGTGGTCCTGCCGCGGGCGTCCTCGCCGGTGTTCCACGCGCGCCTCGCGGTGTTCGACGGGCGGCTCGTCGAGGAGGCCCCGGGCCTCGACGCGCTCGCGGGCGAGCTGCTCGAGGAGGGCACGACGAAGCGCTCCGGCGACCAGGTCGCGCAGGCGATCGGCGAGGTCGGCGGCGACATCTCGTCGTCGGCCGGCGGGGTGACCGTGAAGGTGCTGTCGCGCGACGCGGCGCTCGCGCTGTCGGTGCTGGCCGAGGTGGCGACGTCGCCGGCGTTCGCGGCGGACGCCGTCGAGCGCGTGCGCGCGCAGCAGATCGCGGCGATCGACGAGGAGCTCGACACGCCGCGCGCCGTCGCGCAGCAGCGCTTCAACGCGGCGGTGTACGGCGAGGGGCACCCCATGGGCCGCTCGCCGCGCGGGACGAAGGCGAGCGTCGGCGCGCTCACCCGCGAGCAGGTCGCCGCGCACCACGCGAAGGTGTGGGTGCCGAGGAATGCCGCGTTGTTCGTCGTGACCGACCTCCCGGCGGCCGACGTCGTCGCGCTCGCCGAGGCGGCGCTCGGCGGCTGGCAGGGCGGCGACGCCCCGAAGGTCGAGCTGCCGGCGCTGCCGGCGCGCGCGGCCGCGACGATCGAGGTGCCCCTCGAGCGCGCGCAGACCAACGTGTTCCTCGGCCACCTCGGCATCACGCGGACCGACCCGGACTACGTCGCCCTCGAGGTGCTCGACAACGTGTTCGGCACCGGCGCCGGCTTCACGGACCGCCTGTCGAAGAACATCCGCGACAAGGCCGGCCTCGCGTACTCGGTGTTCGGCAACATCACCGGGAGCTCGGGCGTCGTGCCCGGCACGTTCCGCATCTACGCCGGCACCAAGCCCGAGGACTCGGCCCGCGCCCGCGCGATGATGCGCGAGCAGCTCGCGCTGCTCTTCTCGTCGCCGCCGACCGCGGACGAGCTCGCCGGGGCCAAGGCGGCCCTGCGCGGCGCGATGGTCTCGGCCTGCGAGGGCTCGGAGAACCTCCTGGCGCTGCTCGCGATGTGCGAGCGGTACGGCCTCGGGTTCGACTATCCGCGCCGCTACCTCGAGGCCGTCGAGAAGGTCACCGCCGACGACGTGACCCGCGTCGCCAAGGCCCACCTCTTCCCCGACGCCCTCGTCGAGGTCGTGGTCGGGCCCGCCAAGCCCCCGGCGGCGCGCTGACCGGCCGACGGCCCGGGCCGGCCCCGACGCCGGGGAAGGCCGGGGCCACCCGGTCGGGCCGGGGTCGTCGCCGGGCGCCCGGCGCGTCCGGCGGGGCCGCGCCCGGGCCCGCGCCGCGCGCCGGCGGCCGTACAGGGGGGGCGGACCTTGCCAGGGTCGGCCCCCCGTGGCATTCCTACGGCTACCCCAAGCGCCCTTAGCTCAACGGATAGAGCGTCGGCCTCCGGAGCCGAAGATAGGGGTTCGATTCCCTTAGGGCGTACCAGACGCACGACCACCGCCGGCGGACTCGGCAACGAGCCGCCGGCGGTCGTCGCTGGGGGTAGGCGGCTCTCCGGAGCCGTCGGACGTCTTTTCCCCTGCCGTCGATCCCGCACCCTGCGGAGGAACCCGTGGCCGACTCCCGTTGGGACGAGCTGGAACGCGCGATTCGCGCCAAGGACAGCGATGCCGCCGAGCGCCTGTGGCTCGAGCTCCTCGAACGCGACTCCGGGAACGTGGACGGCTTCCTGAAGGCCGCGGACGGGATCGCCGAGAAGGCCGGGGGGCGACGGCAGGCCGGCGTGCTCCTGTGGATGGTCGCCGGGGCGCTCAAGGACAAGAACCGCGACCGCGACCTGGTCCGCCTCTACGTCCGCCTCGCGAAGATCGCCCCCGACGACGGGACGCTCCGGACCGCGCTCGCCGACGCCACGCGGAAGGCCTACGCCACCCGCGCCGACGTCGAGGCCCTGCTCGACAAGAGCGGCGTGGTCGGCGGCACGGCGAGCGAGCTCGCCAAGCAGGCCGAGGCCCTCGAGCGCTACCTCCGGCTCGAGCCGGGCGCGTACGTGTTCCACAAGACCGGCTGGGGCATCGGCCAGATCGCCGAGTACCTGCCGGACCGCGGCCGCTGCGTCATCGACTTCGTCAGCAAGCGCGGCCACCAGATGGACCTGCTCGCCGCCGCCGACCTCCTCGAGCGCCTGCCCGAGCAGGACCTCCGCGTCATGGCGGCCTACCGCAAGGACGAGCTGAAGAAGCTCGCCGTCGCGCAGCCCCTCGAGGTGCTCCGCCGCGCCATCCACCGCCTCGGCGGCGACGCGCCGCTCCGCCACGTGAAGGACGTGCTCGTCCCCGACGCGATGGAGAAGACGGCCTGGGCCGGCTGGTGGAAGGAGGCGAAGAAGCAGGCGACGCTCGACCCGTCGTGGACCATCGGGCCCGGCACCGACCCGCGCCTCGTCCACACCGAGGGCGGCACCGCCGACTTCGTCTCGCTGCTCATGCGCCAGATGTCGTTCGCGAAGGACGCCCCGGCGCGCCGCGCGACGCTGCGCGACTTCGCGAAGATCGCCGGCACCGACGCCGGCGCCCGCAACCTCCTCGCCCAGCAGGCGAAGAAGCACCTCGAGGAGACGCCGCTCGCCGACGTCGCCGGCCGCGTCGCGTGGACGCTCCTCGTGGCGGAGCTCGACGGCTCCGACCCCGTCGCCGCCCTCGGCCCGACGCTGATGGCCGCCCCGGACCCGCGGCCGCTCCTGCGCGGCCTCGCCGACGACGGTCCGCGCGCGACCGCCGCGAAGGCCCTCTGGCGCACCCGCCCGAACGACGGGCCGGCCCTGCTCCTCGACCTCTCGCTGTCGGACGACCCGGTGCTCGCCGACGTCTACGCCGAGGAGTCGCTCGCCGCGAAGGACCACGTCTCGCTCGAGAAGCTCCTCGGGCCCGTCTTCGCCGACCCGCCCGCGCGCCCGCGCCTGTACGACTGGGCGACGCGCTCGCTCCTGCGGGGCCGGTGGCCGAACCGGCCCGCCGACCCGTACAAGGTCACCGAGCAGGCGCTCCGCGTGCTCGACCGCGTCGCGTACGAGGGCAAGCGCGTCGGCGACCCGAAGCGCATGGCCGCGGCGGACGCGCTCTCCGCGCTCCTCACCGACAAGAACTGCCGGCTCATGGTCGAGGCGATGGCCGCGACCGACGTCGAGGGCGCCCGGCACCTGCTGCGGCTCCTCGAGCGCAACCAGGGCCTGAAGCCGCGCCCGAAGGAGAAGCTCGAGGACTGCGTCCTGCGGGCCCACCCGACCGCGCTCGCGGCCGCGAAGGCCGAGCCGCAGGGCGAGGCGCCGCCGTCCGAGATCTACATGACCGCGGCCGGGCTCGAGCGGCTCCGCAAGGAGAACGACAAGATCCTCCACGAGGACATGCCGGCCAACGCCGCCGAGATCCAGCGCGCGCGCGAGTTCGGCGACCTCTCGGAGAACGCCGAGTACCACGCGGCCCGCGAGAAGCAGAGCATGCTCGCGGCGCGCAGCACGATGCTGAAGACGATGATCGCGCTCGCGCGGCCGATCCGCCCGGAGATCGTCCGGACCGACTCGGTCAGCGTGGGCAGCAAGGTCCGCCTGCGCGACGCGGCCGGCGCCGAGGTCGCGTACACGCTGCTCGGGCCGCCCGACGTGGACGTCGCCCGGCACGTCATCAACTACCAGACGCCGCTCGGCCAGTCCCTCATGGGCAAGAAGAAGGGCGACACGGTCACCCTCGAGCTCATGGGCGACACGCACGCGTACACCGTCCTCGAGATCGCGAACGGCATCGCCTGACCGCGGCCCCCTCCCCGGGCCCGCCGGGGCCCCCCGCGCCCCCGCCCCCCGGCGCGCCAGGGCGGGGGGGCGCGCCCCCCCCCCCCCGCGGCATGGGCCTCGAGGCCGGCAGCAAGGCCGAGCTCGCCGTCGCGCTCTCCCACAAGCTCGCCCCCGACGCCCTCATCATCTGCAACGGCTACAAGGACGCGCCCTACGTCCGCATGGCCCTGCGCGGCGTCGAGATGGGCAAGCGCGTCTTCCTCATCGTCGAGAAGCCGCAGGAGATCGAGCTCATCCTCCGCGTGAGCAAGGAGGTGGGCGTCCAACCGCTGATCGGCATGCGCATCCGCCTCCACGCCCGCGGCTCGGGCAAGTGGGAGAAGTCCGGCGGCCAGGCCAGCAAGTTCGGCCTCACCACGCAGGAGGTGCTCGAGGCCATCGAGCTGCTGAAGCGCGGCGACGCCCTCAACTCGTTCCGCCTCGTCCACTTCCACGTCGGCAGCCAGATCCCCGAGATCAAGCGCATCAAGGCCGCGGTGAAGGAGGGCGCCCGCGTCTACGCGAAGCTCCGCGCGGCCGGCGCGCCGCTCGAGGTGCTCGACGTCGGCGGCGGCCTCGGCGTCGACTACGACGGCAGCAAGACGACGTACGAAGCGTCGATGAACTACACGCTGCAGGAGTACGCGAACGACGTCGTGTACATCGTGCGCGAGATCTGCGGCGCCGAGGGCGTCCCGGAGCCGTCCATCGCGTCGGAGTCCGGGCGCGCGCTCGTCGCGTACCACGCCATGCTCGTCTGCGAGGTCCGCGGGCAGAACGCCACGCCCGCCGAGGCGGCCGACCTCATGGTCCCGCAGGACGTGCACGACGTGCTGCGCGAGATGAAGGACATCCTCGAGGGGATGACCCGCAAGAACCACCGCGAGTACTACCACGACGCGCTCGAGAAGCGCGAGGAGCTCTACGGGCTCTTCGACCTCGGCTACCTCTCGCTGCGCGAGCGCGCGCTGGGCGAGCGCCTCTACGACGCGATCGCGCGCACCGCGGTCCGCTTCGCCAAGGAGGACCGCTTCGTCCCCGAGGAGTTCGAGGACCTCGAGAAGAAGCTGATCACGAAGTACATCGCCAACTTCTCGGTCTTCCAGTCGATCCCCGACTCGTGGGCCCTCGACCAGCTGTTCCCCGTGGTGCCGATCCACCGGCTCGGCGACGAGCCCACGGTCCCGGCGACGCTCTGCGACGTCACGTGCGACAGCGACGGCGAGGTCGACCGCTTCGTGGACCTCCGCGACGTGAAGGACCACCTCGACCTCCACGTGCAGGACGGCAAGCCCTACTACGTCGCGATCCTCATGATCGGCGCCTACCAGGACGTGCTCGGCGACTACCACAACCTCTTCGGCATCGTCGACGAGGCGCACGTGGCGGTCGGGCCGGGCAAGGCGGTCCGCATCCTCGCGACGCAGCCGGGTGACCGGGCGCGCGACGTCATCCGCCTCTTCTCCTACGAGCCCGACGACCTCGCGAAGGCCGTCGAGGCGCAGACGCGCGCCGCGGTCCGCGACAAGAAGCTCACGAAGGCGCAGGCCCAGTCGATCGTGGACGAGTACAAGGAGGCGCTCGACGCCTACACGTATCTCGACTTCTCGCAGTAGCACCCGGCGTCGCGGCGCTCGCCGCCGTTCCCCGGGGCCGCGTCGTCCGTCGGGCGACGCGGCCCCTTCCCTGTCCGGCGCGCGACGCCCTCGAGGCGCGTCATGTCCGGGGCCGGTCGTGTCCTGGGCTCGCCGTGTCCTGGGGCGACCGTGTGCTGGGTCGGTCGGGGGGGCGGGACGCGAGGCCCGCGCGGGGGCGGGCCCCTCGGGGTGTGGCAGGATCGGCGGCGGGAGCCCCTCGATGCCGCGATTCGCGATCCTCATGTACGAAGACGACCACGCGTGGGCGCGGCTGCCGAAGCCGCGGCAGGAGGAGTTCCTCGCGCTCTACGGCGCGTACGTCGAGGACCTCAAGGCCCGCAAGGTCTTCGTCGGCGGGAACGCGGTCGGCGGCCCGATCACGGTGCTGACGGGCAAACACGGCGGCGCGATCGACACCGCGCTCTCGAGCCAGACGATGGACGTCCTGACGGGCTGGTTCGTGGTGGAGGTGCCCGACATGAACGCGGCGGTCGCGCTGGCGAAGGGCTGCCCCGCGCTGCTGCACGGCGAGCGCGTCCACGTCCGCCCCACCGGTCACGCCTGACGCGGGCCGGGCCTCGCGTCACCGGACGCGGCCGGCCTCCTTGCCGAGGTGGCGGTCGTACGCCCGGACGACGAGGTCACGGAGGTGCTCCCCGTCGTCGTCGTCGAAGGGCGCCCGACGCAGCGCGACGAGGTGGGCGCGCCGGTCGCCGGGGGCGGCGAAGGCCGCGTCGAGCGCCGCGTCCCAAGCCTGCCGACGGGCCTCCGGCAGGACGGCTCGGTTGCTCTCGTACTGCAAGAGGTCCGCGCCGGAGAACAACACGGCCCCGAGCGCGGCCCGTTGGGCGGGTTCGTCCGGCGTCGCCCACGTCGCGTAGTGCACGACGCCGGCCTCGTACTCGGTCGGGATCGGCGCGCGGGCCCACGTGATCGTCCGCGTCCCGGGGTCGTACGCGCCGTCGGTATCGACCGGCTCCGCGCCCGTCACGAGCTCGATGGTGGCGTGGTGCTGCTCGAGCATCAGGTCGTAGCCGAGCACGTCGAGTGCGACGAGCTCCCAGGGCGTCGGCAGCGTGCGGTCGTCGGACGGTTCGGCGGGGGGCGAGCGCGTCGGGCGGGGACGGGCGTCGAGGTCGCGGCGCGCGCGGTGCGCGAGCGGCGCCTCCGATGCGAAGCGCTTCCACGACGCCTCGGCCTCCGGACCGGCCAGGAACGAGAGCGCCCGCGGCAGGGCCTCCGCGCGGTCGCGACCCGAGGCGACGTTCACCCACATGCGCAGGAAGCCGCCGAGGTCGGTCAGCGCGTCGGTCGTCGCGGGTTCGGCGACCGCGACCGACGGGAGGTAGCCGCGTCGCGTCAGGAACTCGACGAGCGCCGGTCCGCCCTGCGGCGCGGTGGCCGCGAGGTCCTCGACGTCCTGCCGCCCGCGCCCGTCGAGGCCCTCGATCGCCGCCCGCACCGCGGGGTCCTCCGCCGCGCCGCGCCGTGCCGCCTCCCATCCGATCCACCCGATCATCAGGTCGACGGCGACGCCCGCCGCCCACCGGCGATGCTGGGCGACCGCGGCGGGGCGGTCGCTGCCGCCCACGCGTTCACGGTACGTCGAGACGGTGCCGAACCGGCCGACGTGGGTGACGAACTGCCCGGAACCGCCGAGGTCGGCGGGGAGCGCCGGGCCGAACCGACCGTCCAGCCGCCACTCGACGCCGACGACGGACGGGGGCGCCTCGTAGAAGGCGCGCGCGCGGCGTACGAGGTCCGGCTCCGGGCCGGCGCGGTCCGACCGTTCCGATCGCCGCTCGCGCCAGATCGCGACCGATCGCTTCACCCGATCGCCGACCGGCTCCATCCGGACGCGGGCGCCGCAGCGTTCGCACCCCACGAGCCCGACCAGCCCGAGGAAGCCGACGAGCCCGAGGAGCCGGCTCATGCTCGGGCGCGGGATCCGGGGCCGCCACCCCGGCTCGACGGACCTCCGGCGGACGGCGCACCCCATCGTCAGGCCTCCGGCTTCTCGACCGTCGTCGAGGCTCGCACTGCGCGGTCACCCACCGGTCACGCCTGACGCGGGCCGGGCCTCGCGTCCCGGGAGGGGGGATGCGGCGCCTCGGACGGGGGCGGCCGGCCCGGCGGGGTCAGCGCGGGCCGCGGGTGCCGTCGGCCTTGGGCAGCGAGAGCAGGTGGCCCATCTTGTCCACCTTCGTGCGCAGGTACGCCTCGTTGCTCGGGTAGACCGTCGTCTCGATCGGGACGCGCTCGACGATCTCGAGGCCGTAGCCGGCCATGCTGTGGTACTTCGTCGGGTTGTTCGTGAGCAGCCGCAGGCGGCGCACGCCGAGGTCGAAGAGGATCTGCGCGCCGATGCCGTAGTCGCGGTGGTCGGCCTTGAAGCCGAGGGCCTCGTTGGCCTCGACCGTGTCGAGCCCGCCCTCCTGGAGCTTGTACGCGCGGATCTTCGCGAGGAGGCCGATGCCGCGGCCCTCCTGGCGCATGTAGAGGACCACGCCGTGGCCCTCGGCGGCGATGCGCTGGAGGGCGGCCTCGAGCTGGGGGCCGCAGTCGCACCGCTGCGAGTGGAAGACGTCGCCGGTGAGGCACTCGCTGTGCGCACGGACGAGCGTCGGCGTCTCGAGGGGCGGGTTGCCGCGGCCGTCGGCGGGCGGCGTCGGGATGCCCATCGAGAGCGCGAGGTGCGGCTCGGGGTCGGTGGCGCTCGAGTAGGCGTGGAGGTCGAAGACGCCCCACGGCGTCGGCAGCTTGACGGTCTCCTCGCGGCGCACGAGGCGCTCGCTGTGCCGGCGCCACTCGATGAGGTCGCGGATCGCGCCCATCTTGAGGCCGTGCCGCGCCGCGAAGACCTCGAGGTCCGGCACGCGCGACATCGTGCCGTCGTCGTTCATGACCTCGCTGATGACGGCGTAGGGCTTGAGGCCCGCGAGCCGGCAGAGGTCGGTCGAGCCCTCGGTGTGCCCGGCGCGGCGGAGCACGCCGCCGTCCGCGGCGCGGATCGGGTAGACGTGCCCCGGACGCGCGAGGTCCTCGGGGCGGGCGCCCTCGCGGACCGCCGCGCGCACCGTCGTCGTGCGGTCGGCCGCGGACACGCCCGTCGTCACGCCCTCGGTGGCCTCGATGCTCACCGTGAACTGCGTGCCGCGCCGCGAGGTGTTCGTCGCGACCTGCAGCGGCAGGTGGAGCGCGTCGGCCTTCTCGCCCGTCAGCGCGAGGCAGACGATGCCGCTCGTGTGGCGGATGATGAAGTTCATCGCCTCGGGCGTGATCCGCTCCGCGGCGATCACGAGGTCGCCCTCGTTCTCGCGGTCCGGGTCGTCGACGAGGATCACCATCCGTCCCGCACGGAGTTCGTCGAGCAGCTCGGGGATCGTGGCGAAGGGCATGGGGGGCGACCGGAGGGGGAAGCGACGGGGGCCGGAGCGACGCCGTCCGGGGGGTCACCCCGGCGAGGCCCGCGGGCCCCGTCGGCGTTCCTATGCTATCGGGGGTGCCGCGGAGCCCTGTCATGATCGCCGCCCGTTCCGTCCTGTTCGCGGCGGTGCTCGCCGCCGTCGCCGCCGTCGCCGCCGCGCTCGCCGGCGCGGCGCGCGCGGAGGAGGTCGTGCTCCGCTCCGGCACGCGGTACGACGCGACGAACGTCGTCCTCCTGCCCGGCGACGCGCCGGGGACCGGCCGGGTCCGCTTCAGCTTCGCGATCGGCGCGGGTCGCGGCACGGTCGAGCTGCCCTACGAGCGCCTCGATCCCGCGAACCTGTACGGCCTCGCGATCGCGCGCACGGACGCGAAGGACCCGAAGGGCCAGCTCGCGCTCGCGCAGTTCGCGCGCGACCGCGGGCTGCTCGGCGAGGCCGAGGCCCGCTACCGCCGCGCCGCCGTCCTCGACCCCGCGCTGGCGCCCGACCGCGACGCGGGGCTCGCCGCGATCGCGACGCAACGCGCCGAGGCCGCGCTCCTCGCGGCGGAGGCCGAGGTGAAGCGCGGCCGCAGCGACCTCGCGCTCCCGCGCATCCAGGAGGTCCTCGCGACGGCGCCCGCGGGCTCGCCGCTCGCGGAGCGCGCCTCGGGGCTCCTCGCGCTCGCCTCGAAGGTGGTCGAACGCGACCGCGCCCGCCGCGCCGCCGAGGACGCCGCGCGCGCGGCCGCAGCCGCGGACGCGGCCGCCGCGATGCTCGCGTCGTCGCTCCAACGCGCCGACCAGGCCCTCGACGGCGCCGCGAAGGAGCGCGCCCGCGTCGCCGACCCGAACCTCGCCGCCGCGACGGCGCAGAAGGCGCTCGAGACCGCGGAGACGCGCCTGCGCGAGGCGCGCCGCCAGCTCGCGGTCGCGTTGTCCGTGTCCGGCGCGCGTCGCGCCGAGGTCGAGGCGCGCGACCGCGACGCGTTCGCGCTCCTCGTCGCGACCGACCTCGACCTCGCGGAGCTCCACCGCCAGGGCCGCCGGTTCGACCGCGCGCGCGACTACCTCCGCGCGGCGCAGGTCCTCGACCCCGAGAACCCGCGCATCAAGGAGACCCACGACCGCATCGAGCAGGACCTGCGCACGCCGCCGCCGCAGGAGACCGAGCCCGACCCGTCGCCGTTCTGGTACGGGCCGACGTATCCCTACGCCTACCCCTATCCGACGTACCGCGCCCCGACCTACGGCGGCGTGCGCACCTCGACCTACTTCCGCGGTCGCTGGAACGGGTTCCGCGTCGTCTTCGGCTGGTGACGCGCGGTCGAGGGTCCCGGGACGCGAGGCCCGGCGGCTCGCGGGCCTCGCGGTCCCGAGGGTCGCCGTCCGGTGCGCGACGTCAGCGCGCCGGCGAGGGCGTGGCCGTCGTGTCGACCGCGGGCGCGGTCGTCGGCGGGCCGGGCGCGGCGAGGTCCTCCTCGAGCGGCGGCGGCTCCGAGGCCCACGCCGACGGGTCGCGGCCGAGCGCGACGCCGGCGTCGTAGAGCGCGCGCATCTTCACGGGGTCGAAGGCGAACGCGTCGTCGGCCTCGGGGCGCATCCGCTCGGGGATGCCGACGTAGCGGAACGCGTGCCCGCGGCCGTGCATGAGGCCGTAGAGGTACCAGAGGCTGCCGTGGCCCGCGGAGCCGACGAGGATGCCGAGCGACCGCGTCGCGACCGGCAGGAGGCCGAGCGAGACGCTGGCCGTCCCCGGCGCGAGGAGGCCGTTGTAGACGACGTGGAACGTGCTGCCGCCGTCGCCGCCGCGGTCGTGGCGCTCGCGCGCGAGCGCGCGGAAGCGCGCGAGGGCGGCGCCCGTGAGGTGCGTCTCGGCGTTCGGCACGAAGACGTTGCCGATGGTCGCGCCGTCCGCGTGCAGCACGCCGCCGATCGAGACGGGTTCGGCGAGCACCGGCGGGCTCGCCGCCGCGAGCAGCACCGTGCGGTAGAGGTCGTACTTGCGCTGGACCGCGATCGCGCCGAGGTCCCAGACCGTCATGCGGCCCGTCGAGAGGTTCGTCGTGCCGACGAGCAGCAGCCGCCGCGCGTCCTTCGACGCCTCCGCGACGCGGTCGATGGTGGCGTCGTCGAAGAGCCGCTCGAGGAACGCGCGCAGGGGGCGGAAGTCGGCGAGCGAGGTGCCGAACGCGGCGGCGAGCGGTGCCTTGGGGCACATGATCTGCCCGGCGGTCGTCGTCGTGTAGGCGCGCTCGAGCGCGTCGTCGTCGGCGGGGGTGCCGAGGAAGGCGTGGGTGGCCTGGAGCGCGCCCGTGCTGATCCCGGTCACGACGTCGAACGCGGGCCGGCCCGCGTCGCGCCAGCCCCGCAGCACGCCGACGCCGAACGCGCCGTTCTGCCCGCCGCCCGAGAGGACGAGCACCTGCAGCGCGTCCGCGCCGCGCGCCTCGGCGAACGCGGCGAACCGCGCGCGCACCGCCGCGGCCGACGGGGCCGTCTCGTGGGTCGCGACCGTCGGGACGCGGCTGCAGCCGCCGGCCGCGAGGCCCACGGCGAGGGCGAGGACGGCGAGGAGCGCGCGCATGGACCCTCCGGTCGGAGCGCGGAGGCCGCTCCGTCGCCGGGGCCGTGCGGGGGCGGGCGACGGGCCCGCCGGGCGCGGTCGGCCGGCTACTTCGGGCCGCCCGGCCAGTACGAACCGCCGTTCCACTCGCCGTCGCTGCCGTTCGCCGCGCGGTAGCGGTGCTCGGGGACCTGCGCGTTCTGCGTGCCGACGCGGTAGTCGCGCCACCAGGCGTAGCCGAGCGACTGGCCGAAGTTCACGTGGCAGTCCTGGACGGCCGGGACGTGGCCGACGCCGTCCGTGACGCCGGTGAAGGCGCCCGTGACGAGGCCGAACGGCGCGTACAGGACGTTCGCCACCGGGTTGCAGAACGACGAGACGCCCTGGCCCATGCCGGTCGCCGCGCCCTTCGTCATGCCCGCGACCGTCTTGTTGGCGCCCGCGACCAGCGTGCCCGCGCCGAGGCCGGTCTGCGCGCAGCCGCAGTCCTCGCCCGTGTAGCGCTTCACGCAGTCGGGCACCTCGGACTTGCCGACGGCGGCGCTGGGGACGGCGTGCGCCGTGCTGCAGCCGGCGAGCGGAGCGGCCGCGAGGCCGGCGATCAGGAAGAGGACGTGGCGCGTGCGCATGGACGGGTCGCTCCCAAGACGATCCGAGGCGAAAACCCCACCGTATTCCCCCGGGCCTCCGCGGTCAACGGGGGTCGGGGACGGGCCGGGCCTCGCGTCCCCCGACCGGGGGGGGCTTCGGATTGCCCCCTCCCCTCGGACGACCGCCCCCGGGTAGGCTCTCGGACGGGGGGCGACGGACCGTCCGCCGGCCCCCGTCCCCGGGGTCCCATGCCGCAGACCGCCGCCCACGTCCGCCCGCTCCGGCGCGGCGACCTGCCCCGGCTCGCCGAGCTGCGCCTCTGGTACCTCGCCGAGACGGCGCGCCTCGAGCCGCGGTTGAAGCTCGTCGCCGACGCGCGCGAGCGGCTCACGACCGCGGTCACGTCGTGGTGGGGCGAGGAGGGCCGCATCACCCTCGTCGTGGAGGACCCGCTCGGGATGGTCCCCGCCGGCGAGGAGGTGCCGATCGTCGGCTACATCACCGGCCGCGTCTCGGTGTGGCCGCCGGTGTGGAAGGCGCAGCGCGTCGGCGAGGTCGTCGAGGCGTTCGTCGCCGGCGACCGCCGCGACCGCGGCCTCGGCCGCACGCTCCTCGCGCACCTCGTGGACGCGCTGGTCGCGCGCGGCATCGACGTGCTGCGCGCGAAGGCGCCCGTCAAGAACGACGGCAGCGTGGGGCTGCTGGCCGCGAGCGGCTTCGAGCCGTTGTTCCACCAGCTCGAGCGCCCGGGAGCGACGCACTGATGGACGCGATCCCGATCCGCACCGCGCGCCGCGGCGACGTCCCGAGCCTGCTGCTCCTCTGGAGCGCGATGCTCGAGGAGAACGCGAGGTTCGACCCGCGCCTCACGCCGCATCCCGACGCGCGCGAGAGCGCCGCGGGCAGCTTCGCGCAGCGCGTCGAGGACCCCGACGAGGTCGTGCTCGTCGCCGAGGACGGCCGCGTGCCCATCGGGTTCGCCGCGGGCAAGGTCACGCCCGGCAACGGCTTCCAGGTGCCCGGCAAGCTCGGCCAGATCACGGACTGCTACGTCATCCCCGCGCGCCGGCGCCGCGGCGCGGGCCGCCGGCTCGCGTCGCGCATGGTGGACCTGCTCGTCGGCAAGGGCGCCGAGACGATCCGCCTGCAGGTCGTGGTGAAGAACGCCGAGGCCGAGGCCTTCTGGGCCTCGCTCGGCTACGCGCCCCTCGAGGTGATCTTCGAGCGCGCGATCCCGAAGCCCGCGGGCACGCCGCCCGCATCGCCGCCCGCGACGTCGTAGCGATCGCCGCTCGCGCGCACCGAGCCCCGGAGCGCGTCCTCGGTCCGGCGGCGAGTGCTCGGGACCGGTCGAGGGTTCCGGGACGCGAGGCCCGCCCGCCTCCAGGGGGACGGCCGGCGGGCCTCGCGGTCCCGGACCCTGGCTGCGCGTCAGCTGCCGCTGACGACCTTGAACTTGCGCTCGGTCTTGTTGAACGGGCCCTCGACGGGCTTGCCGTCGGCGTCGAGCAGCTCGAGGCCGAGGGTGTGCTCGCCGGCCTCGGGCGGCGTCGGGAGGACGTAGCGCTCCCAGGTGGTGAAGACGCCGTCGCCGAGCGGCTTGCCGTCGAGCGTCGCGCGGACGCCGAACTTGCCCTTCGCCAGCGGCGCGTTCGTCACGTACCAGTCGACGAGGAACTTCGTGTGCTCGGGGGCGCCGATCTTGTACTCGCCCTTCGGACGGCTGAACGTCAGCAGCGGCTTCGTGCCGTCGAACGTCTCGAGCGGGCCGCCCTTGGCGCCGACGTGGAAGCGGACCCAGGCGAACGCGCCGGCGTTCTTGCGCGACTCGTGGTGGAGCGCGCCCTTCGCGTCCTTCGGGCCGGCCGAGGGGAACGCGCGGATGACGTGCGTGCCCGGCGTCATGGCCTTGGCGGGGAGGTCGATGCCGGTGCGGACGTCGTAGATCGCGAGGTAGGGCTCGTTGTCGACGATGAGGTGGACGTGCTGGCCGTCGCCGCCGTCCTCGACCTTGCCGATGGCGTAGTTCTGGAGGTCGAAGAAGACCTGGACGGGGAAGGCCTTGGCCTTGCGCTCCGCGCGCTCCTCGTCGGTCTTGAGCTTGCCGAGCGCCGCGGGGCTCGCGTCGAGGGTGGGGTCCTTGCCCTCGGGGACCTGGATCACCTGGTCCATGCGCGGCGAGAGGATCGCGAGGCGGGGGAGAACGCCCGGGTCGGCGGTCTTGGGGCCGGCGTCGCAGGCGGTGAGGAGGGCGGCGGCGAAGGCGGCGGGGAGGACGGCGGCGAGGGACAGGCGACCCATGGGCGGCTCCGGGGGGACGGGCCGGAGTATAGAGGGGTCCCGGGGCCGTCCGGGTCGCTTGCCGCTGTGATCCGACGCCCGTACCATCCGCGCGCCCCCCGGAGGCCCTCCCATGCGACGCCTGTTCCCGTCCGTCCGCCTCGCCGTCCTCCTGGCGGCGGTCCTGTTCGGCGCCGCCCCGGAGGGTCGCGCCGGGGGCGACCCGGTCGTGGTCGGCGTGGTGCTGCCGATGTCGGGCGACAACGCGACGTTCGGCGAGGAGTCGTGGAACGGGATCAAGATCGCCGAGGCGGAGATCGCGAAGAAGGACCCGTCGGTCACGTTCAAGCTGATCCTCGCGGACGAGCAGAGCAAGCGCGAGCAGGTCGGCCCGGCGACGAAGACGCTGATCGAGAACAACCGCGCGGCGATCGTGGTCGGGTCGGTGGCGTCGTCGAACACGATGCAGGCGGCGATCGTGTGCAAGGAGGCGGGGATCCCGATCCTGACGCCGGCCTCGACGAACGACAAGCTGACGTCCGAGGTCGAGAAGTACGGCGAGGACGTGTTCCGCGTGTGCTTCCAGGACTCGTTCCAGGGCACGATGCTGGGCCGGTTCGCGACGAAGACGCTGAAGGCGAAGAAGGCCGTCGCGCTCGTCGACAAGGGCCAGGCGTACAGCGTCGGCCTCGCGGCGCAGTTCGAGAAGGAGTTCGTCGCGCTCGGCGGGACGGTGGTGACCGAGTACTACACGTCGGCCGACAAGGACTACACGACGCTGGTGCAGAAGGTCGGCGGGCTCAAGCCGGAGGTCATCCTCATCTCGGGCTACTACCCGCAGGCCGGCCCGATGATCAAGCTGGGCAAGGACGCGTGGAAGGGCGTGCCGGTGATCGGCGGCGACGGGCTCGACTCGCCGGACCTCCTGCCGCTGGCCGGCGAGACCGACATCAAGGTCTACTTCACGAGCCACTTCGTCGCGTCGGACACCGACCCGCTCGTCCAGGGCTTCGTCACGAAGTACCAGGAGGCCTACGCCGGCGCCGACCCGGGCGCGATGGCCGCGCTCGGCTACGACGCGATGTACGCGGTCTACGAGGCCGCGAAGAAGGCGATGGCGGCGAACGGCGGCGCGACGCCGACGGGCAAGCAGCTCGCGGCCGCGCTGCGGGGGCTCGAGTTCACCGGCGTCACCGGCAAGATCGTCATCGGCCCCGATCGCACGCCGCGCAAGGCGGTGGTGATCGTGCAGGCGGCCGGCAACTTCCAGTTCGTCGAGAAGATCCTGCCGGAGTAAGGCCCGCCCGTGATCCTGCGCCTGCGGAACCTCGCGCGGGCGCTCCCCGCCCTCGCCCTCGGCTACGTCGTCGCCCGCCTGTTCGCGGGCGACGTCGGGGGCGACGGCACGCTGCTCGACTACCTGGCCATCGGCACGGCCCAGGGCGCGATCTACGCGTTCGTGGCGCTCGGCTACACGATGGTCTACGGCGTGATCCGGCTGATCAACTTCGCCCACGGCGAGTTCTTCATGGTCGGGGCGTTCGCCGGCTACTTCGTGCTGCGCGACGCCGGCATCGAGAAGCTGGCGTGGCCCCAGCCGTGGCCGCTCGTGGCGTCGTACGCGGCGGCGCTGATCGCGGGCGCGCTCGCGGCCGCGCTGCTGGCGCTGCTGGCCGAGGCGCTGTGCTACCGCCCGATCCGCAAGGCGGGCCGCATCGCCGCGCTGCTGACGGCGGTGGGGCTGTCGCTGCTCCTCCAGAACCTCGCGCGGCAGTGGCCGCCCATCGGCCCGACGCAGCGGCCGTGGCCCGCGCCGCGTCTGTGGTCGGTCGCGGCCGACGTGCCGAACCCGGCGGACGGCAACTACTACGAGATCCGCACGTTCAGGTCGCCGAGCGGCGAGAGCGTGGACCGCGAGAAGCTGGTGGTCGCGAAGGGCCAGCGGCTGACGCCGGCCAACCTCCAGCGCCTCGAGGCGCTGCCGGCGCCGCAGGTGTTCCGCAAGGGCGAGCTCTCGCCGGCGCTCGTCGACCGGTCCATCGTGCTGATGCTCGGGCTCTCGACGCTCGTGCTCTGGTTCCTGGTGCAGCGCACGAGGACGGGCAAGGCGATGCGCGCCGTCAGCGAGGACCACGCCGCCGCGCGGCTCATGGGGGTCAACGTCAACCGCGTGATCGCGGCGACGTTCTTCCTCGGCGCGTTCCTCGCGGGGCTCGGCGGCGTCGCGTTCTGCGCGAAGTACGGGCAGGTCGACCCGCTGTCGGGCTTCATGCCCGGCCTCAAGGCCTTCATCGCCGCGGTCGTCGGCGGCATCGGGTCGATCCCGGGCGCCGTGGTGGGCGGGCTCTTCCTGGGCGTGTCGGAGAACCTGTTCGCGGCGTACGTCTCGACCGAGTGGAAGGACGCGCTCGCGTTCGTGCTGCTGGTCGCGGTGCTCCTCTCGAAGCCGACGGGCCTGCTGGGCCGTCCGTACCGGGAGAAGATCTGACCGTGCTGACGCTCGCCAGCGAGTTCCAGTTCTCGTTCCTCTGGCTCGGCGAGGTGGCCGTCGGCGTGGTGCTGTACGCGACGCTGGCCGCGTCGCTCAACATGGTCACCGGATTCGGCGGGATGTTCTCGCTCGGCCACCACGGCTTCTTCGCGGTGGGGGCCTACGCCGCCGGCTGGTGCGCGACGGTGATGCCGGCGGTCGAGGCGGGCACGCCGGGCGCGATCGGCATCTTCCTGCTCTCGGCGGTCGTGGCGGTCCTGTTCGCGGCGGTCGCGGGGCTCCTCGTCGGCGTGCCGTGCCTGCGCCTGCGGGGCGACTACCTCGCCATCGCGACGCTCGCGTTCGGCGAGATCGTCCGCATCGTCATCCAGAACACGCCCGCGCTCGGCGGCAGCCTCGAGCTCAACGTCCCGCGCCTCCTGATGCGGCCGCGGGGGCTCGAGGAGGTGGGCGACTTCCGCGCGCTCTTCCTCGGCGTCGGCCTCGTGATGCTGACGCTCACCCTCGTCGTGCTGCGCAACGTCGTGCGCTCGGCCCACGGCCGCGCCGTCGTCGCCGTCCGCGAGGACGAGATCGCGAGCGAGCTGCTCGGCGTGCCCGTCACCCGCTACAAGGTGCGCGCCTTCGTGCTCGGGGCCGCGTTCGCGGGGCTCGCGGGCTGGTTCTACGCCCACTACTCCGGCTCCATCGCGCCCGCCAACTTCGACATGCTCGTCGGCATCAAGATCCTGCTGATCGTCGTGCTCGGCGGCCTCGGGTCGCTCACGGGCACGGTGATGTCGGCGGTCGTGCTCGTGGGCGTCGAGCGGCTGCTCCTCGCGGGCGTCTTCGGCGAGGACGCCAAGCGCTGGATGCAGGTCGAGTACGCGCTCATCCTCATCCTCGTGATGCTGCTGCGCCCCAACGGCATCCTCGGCAACCGCGAGCTCTCGGACCTCTTCCGCCGCCGCCCGGCGAAGGGCGGCGCGCGATGACGACGCTCCTCGAGGCCGTTGCGCTCTGCAAGCGGTTCGGCGGGCTCAAGGCCGTCCAAGGCGTCGACCTCTGCCTCAAGGCGGGCGAGATCGTCGCGCTGATCGGCCCGAACGGCGCCGGCAAGACGACGTGCTTCAACTGCCTCACGGGCGCCGACACGCCGACGGACGGCGACGTGCGGCTCGCCGGCCGCAGCGTCGCGGGCTGGCCGGCGTGGAAGGTCGCGCAGGCGGGCGTCGGGCGGACGTTCCAGAACATCCGCCTGTTCAAGGAGATGACCGTTCTCGACAACGTGCGCACGCCCGCGACGTTCCGCGCCGGGTACGGCCTGTGGACGGCGGTCTTCCGCGGGCGCCGCTTCCGCGAGGCCGAGGCCCGGCTCGCGGCGCAGGCCCGCGAGCTCCTGGCGCTCGTCGACCTCGCGTGCGTCGAGCGGTCGCTCGCGCGCGAGCTGCCCTACGGCGCGCAGCGCCGCCTCGAGATCGCCCGCGCGCTCATGCTCGAGCCCAAGGTGCTCCTGCTCGACGAGCCCGCCGCGGGCATGAACCCGTCCGAGAAGGTCGCGCTCGCCGCGCTCGTGCGCCGCATCCGCGACGAGCGCGGCATCGCGGTGCTGCTCATCGAGCACGACATGAAGTTCGTGATGGGGCTCTCCGAGCGCATCTACGTCCTCGACCACGGCGAGCCCATCGCGTCGGGCACCCCCGACGAGGTCCGCCGGAACCCCCGCGTGATCGAGGCCTACCTCGGCTCCGCGCACGGCGCCGTGACCCCGACGCCGGGAGCGGCCTGATGCTCGTCGTCGAGGACCTCGTCGTCGCGTACGGGGCCGTGGAGGCGCTCCACGGCGTCACGCTCGAGGTGAAGGAGGGCGAGATCGTCACGCTCGTCGGGGCCAACGGCGCCGGCAAGACGACGACGCTGCGCGCGGTCTCGGGGATGGTCGCGCCGCGCGCGGGCCGCATCCTCTTCGAGGGCACGTCGATCGGCGGCGTGCCGAGCCACCGGCTCGTGCGCCGCGGCCTCTGCCACGTCCCCGAGGGCCGCCGCATCTTCACGGCGCTCACGGTCCGCGAGAACCTCGAGCTCGGCGCCTACACCGTGCGCGGCCACGCCGAGGTCGCCGCCCGCCTCGAGCGCGTCCTGGCGCTCTTCCCGCGCCTCTCCGAGCGCATCGCGCAGCCGGGCGGCACGCTCTCCGGCGGCGAGCAGCAGATGCTCGCGATCGGCCGCGCGCTCATGGCGCGCCCGCGCCTCCTCCTCCTCGACGAGCCGAGCCTCGGCCTCGCGCCGCTCCTCGTGCAGGAGATCTTCCGCGAGATCGTGCGCATCAACCGCGACGAGGGCGTCACCATCCTCCTCGTCGAGCAGAACGCGCACCTCGCGCTCTCCACGGCCCACCGCGGCTACGTCCTCGAGACCGGCGAGATCGTCCTCGCCGACGACGCGAAGCGCCTCCTCGAGGACCCGCAGGTCAAGGCCGCGTACCTGGGAGCGGGCTGATGCCGCGCGCGATCGTCCTCCTCTCCGGCGGCCTCGACTCCGCGACCTGCCTCGCCATCGCGCGCCGCGACGGCTTCGAGGCCCACGCGCTCTCCTTCGACTACGGCCAGCGCCACCGCGTCGAGCTCGACGTCGCCGCGCGCGTCGCGAAGGCGCTCGGCGCCGCGAGCCACCGCGTCGTCGCGGTCGACCTCCGCGCGCTCGGCGGCAGCGCGCTCACGAGCGACACGATCCCGGTCCCCAAGGCCCGCTCCGCCGACGAGATCGGCCAGGGCATCCCCTCCACCTACGTCCCCGCGCGCAACACGGTCTTCCTCGCGATCGCCATCGGCGCCGCCGAGGTCCTCGAGGCCGACGTCGTCTACCTCGGCGTCAACGCGCTCGACTACTCCGGCTACCCCGACTGCCGTCCCGAGTTCCTCGACGCGATGCGCGAGGTCGCGCTCCGCGGCACGAAGCGCGGCGTCGAGGGCCACCCGTTCGAGCTCCGCGCGCCGCTCCTCCGCGCGAGCAAGGCCGAGATCGCGGCGATGGCCGTCGCGTTCGGCGTGCCCGTCGCCGCGACGCTCTCCTGCTACGACCCGCTCGGCACGGCCGCGGCGCCCGTCCACTGCGGCCGCTGCGACGCCTGCCTCCTCCGCAAGAAGGGCTTCGCCGAGGCGAAGCTGACCGACCCCACCACCTACGCCGCGTAGGCGTGGCACCATGTCCCCATGGCCACGTCGGGGTCAAGCGCGGGGTCTCCCTCCGGGTCACACTCGGGCTCCCCGGGACGCAAGGCCCGGCGGCTCGCGCTGTTGTTCCTGCTCCTCTGCGGCGCAGCGGGCCTCGCGTTGTGGGTCACCCGACCGCCGTCCGACGTCCCGACCTCCGCCTTGTCGTCCACGCCGGGCCCGGTGACGCCTCCCTCCGCGCGTCCGGGCGACGTACCGCTCGCCGGCGGCGCGGCGCGTGACGCGCCGCGGGCGACCGCCGAGCCCGTCCCGGCCGACGAGCCGTCGTCGCCGGTCGTCGAGGACCCGCGTCCGTCCGGGGACCCGAAGCCGGTGCCCGAGCCGACGACACCGGTCCGCGTGATCGTCCGTGAGAACGGCCGCCTCGTCGAAGGCGCGAGCGTGGTGTGCAAGCGCGTCGGGACGGTGGACGACGCGGGCAAGGTCGTGCGGACCGTCGAGGTGCGCAGCGGATGGTCCGTCGCCTTGGAGTACGCGCGCATGCCGGGCGTCCGCGTACCAGGTCGCGATCCGTTCCGTGGCACGTCGATTGACGCGTCGGGTCACACCGAAGGCGGTGGGGCTGCGTCGTTCGCGGTCCGCGCGGGTTGGTACGAGATCCTGGCGCGTCTGGAGGGGAGCGATACCGTCGGGTTTGGGTACGTCGAGGGCTCGGTGGCGGGGCCGGGGCCCGTCACGTTCGACGTCGCGTTGGAGGAGGCCGTGCGGGTGCGGGGCGCGGTCGTGGACCGGGACGGGCAGCCGGTCCCGTACCTCAGGGTGCAGGCCTGGCCGGCGGCGGACGCGCGGGCGAAGCGCGCGTCGGAGCTCGCGGTCACCGACGCCGAGGGCCGCTTCTCGTTGCTCGGATTCGGGCGAGAGCCCCACGTGGTGGCGGTGGTCTCGGCGTCGGCGACGGAACCGGACATCGAGCTGCACGACGAGCCGCCCGAGGTGAAGCCGGAGGTCGCCGCGACGACGGTCGTGGTGCCCGCGGGTGCGCTGCGCGACGTGCGCGTCGTGGTGGACCGCGTCGCGCCGATGCTCCTAGAACTTCGTGGCGTGAACGGTCGGAACTACTGGGAGAGCGACCTCGAGGTCGCTCCGGCGGAAGCGGGGGTCTGGCTCGGCGCCGGCGGCTGGGGCGTCAACTCGACCGGGACGCGACGCGCCGACGTGTTGTATCGGGTGGTGTACAGCGCCGTCGGATGTCCGTGGTACGTCGCGCAGTCGTTGGATCGCGCGGCGTTCATCGTCGCGCGGCGACCCGGCGGGCGGCAGGCGGTGACGCTCGCGCCCGGTCGCCTCGTCTCGGGGCGGCTCGGTCTCGCCGGGACTGCCGCGCAGGTTCGGGCGTTCCTTCGCGCGCCGAACGGCGACCGCGTCGAGTTCGGCGTGGTCCGCGCCAGCGAGGGCGCAGGCGAGGCGGACGGCGAAGGCGCCGTGAAGCGCTCGCCGCGGACCTGGAAGTTCGTGGACGCTCCGTCCGACACCTTCGACGTGGCCGCGTTCGAGGAGAGCGTTCGCCGGGGTCCGTGGGTCGAGGTCCGCGCAGGCACCGACGCCGTCGAGGGCCTCGTCGTGCCGGTGGACGCTCCTCCTTCCTCCGCGCCCACCCCGCCCGCCGATGAGATCCGGCCCCGCTGACGCCGACCCGCCAATACATGCCGGTCGTTTATTGGCGGATCGTCCGACGGGAGCCCCCCGGCGATCCGCCAATAGATGCCGGTCGTCTATTGGCGGATGGCCGCCGGGCCTCGCGTCGCGTCGCCGGCTTCCGCCGTCCGCGAATCTGTCCGCCCGTTTTCGACCCGTCCGCGACCCGCCAATAGATGCCGGTCGTCTATTGGCGGATGGCCGCCGGGCTTCGCGTCCCGTCGCCGGCTTCCGCCGTCCGCGAATCCGTCCGCCAATCATCGACCGGCATCGATTGGCGGACGGATCTCGCGTTACCGGCGGTCGTCTCGCGCGAGGGAGGTGGGATGCCCCGTACTCCTCGCAACGACACCCCCGGATCGTTCCACCACGTGATGAACCGTGCCGTGGGGCAGCGTCCCTTCTTCGAGAACCGCCGCGACATCCGAAAGTTCCTCGCCCGACTGGCGGAAACCGTCCGCGCTGGCGACCTGGAGATCCACGCGTACAGCATCCTGAGCACGCACTTCCATCTGCTCGTACGCAGCCCGCACGGGAAGCTCTCGGAGGCGATCGGGTGCGCCGAGTGCGAGTACGTTCGGGCGTTCAACACCCGTCGGAAGCGCCCCGGGCCGCTCGTCCGTAATCGCTTCAACTCGAAGCGAGTCGACTGCCTGGCCTACTTCTCGAACGTCATTCGCTACATCGACGCCAACGCGGTCGATGCCGGGCTCGTGCGGATGCCCGTGGAGTACCCCTTCGCGAGCGCGGGGGTCTACGCGGGGCGGCGGACTCCGCCGTGGCTGGAGCGCTCCACCGTCGAATCCGTGACCTGCCGTGTCACGTCGCAGGCGGCCTTCTCCCCGACGCTGTACACGCATCAGTTCGGCGTCGGGCCGAGTGCCGCGGAGAAACTCGCCACGGAACGCGCCATCGGGGGTGTCCGTCGAGCACGGCTCTCCCTGGGACCCATCGCCGGGGCCCACCCCATCGTCCGCGCACGCTTCGCCGAGAACGCCAAGCGTGCGGATGGCACGGAGATCGAGCTCCCGGTGATTGATGCGGACTCGATCGAAGCCGCGGTGAACGCGGTCGCGGCGATCCGGGGGGCAATCGCTCCGAAGGGCGGGGATCGCGCCGTCGGAGGGTGGGATCTGATCCGGATCGGACTGCTCCGAGAACTCGCAGGCGCGACGGATGCCGAACTTGCGGCCAAGCTCCAATGGACGCGGTCAAGGGTCCGAGACTGGGTGCACCGCTTTCGATTGGAACTCGACCGAGACGCCGTGATTCGAAGTCTGGTCGAGGACGTGCTGCGGCGCCTCCCCTCCGCGTGGAGCGAGCCTGTTGAGCCGGACGAGTAGGCGCTTGGCGAGGCGATCCGCCAATCATCGACCGGCGTCGATTGGCGGATGGCCGCTCACCTTCGACCCGCCAATAAACGACCGGCATCTATTGGCGGATCGGACCGGGGGGCGCGTACGCTCGGGCAGGATGGCTGCGAACGACGCCCCGCGACCGGTGGTCCTGATCGCCCGGCACGGCGAGACGACGTGGAACCTCGAACGGCGGATGCAGGGCCACCGCGACGTACCCCTCACCGAAGTCGGCGTCGCCCAGGCCCACCGCCTCGCCGAACGCCTGCGGAGCGCGGGCCTCGCCCGCATCGTCTCGAGCGACCTCGTCCGCGCCGCCGAGACGGCCCGCATCGTCGCCGCGGCCACCGGCCTGACCGTCACCACCGACCCCGCGCTGCGCGAGCAGCACCTCGGCGCGTGGGAGGGCAAGACGTTCGCCGACGTCCTCGTCTCCGACCCGGAGACCGCGACGCGTTTCCGGTCGAGCGACCCCGACGCGAGGCCCGCCGGCGGCGAGACCCGCGGCGAGTTCTTCGCGCGCGTCTGGGCCGCCCTTGTCGCGCACGGCGCCCCCGGCTCGCCGGGCCCGCTGCTCGTCGTCGCTCACGGCGGCGTCGTCCAGGGTCTCGTCTACCGCCTCCTCGGCCTGCCGATCACCGCCCCGCGCCGCTTCCTCGTCCCCAACGTCTCCCTGACGACGCTGATCCCGGCCGCCGACGGCTGGCGGATCCGCACCCTCTCCGACGTCGCCCACCTCGAAGGCTCCGCCGGCGACAACTTCCCCTTCGAGTAGGGGCCCGGGCGATCCGCGCCCTCCACCCGCGGCGCACCCGACCCAGATACGACGTGTCGTACATGGGTCGCGACCGCCTTACGACGTCCCGTCGTTGGGTCGGGCGCACACGTTCAGCCGTCCCGGCTCGAGGCCGGCCCCCGACGCCGGCCACCGGGCCTCGCGTACCCGGGAGCACGACCGCGGACCGCAACCGGTCGCCGCGAGCGTCCCCGGGAAATGAAGTGGCCCCGGCAAGCTTGCGCTCACCGGGGCCGAGTCCGAACCGAGGGGACTTGTGAGATTAGGGATGTGGTGGAAGTTTTACTTGCTGGGCAAAACCCCGGCCCGAACCAAGTCTCGGTCCCGGCGAGAGCGACTCCTGCTCGCGTCCGGTCACCGGCCGGGCCTTCCCGACCGCTGCGTTCGAGGCCTCGTCGGCGTCGCGCGCAGCAGCCGGTCCGTCCCGGCCGCCCCCTATCGGCGTAGCCCCGGTGCGACTGAAGTCCGGCGCACGCAAGTCCCTTCTGGGGCCCATGTTGAGGATTTTCGACGTCACGCGATGGGCCGCTTCGACGTCTTCACGGGTCCCCAACAAGCCCGTCCAGACGCACCTGCCCGGCCGAAACGAGCGCATCCACGTCGGCCGCGGTGGGGGGGCGCCCGCGGCGCAGCGTGAGCACCGCCGGGACCCCGGCGCGCGCCGGGTCCGCGAACACGAGGACCGCCCGCGCGGCCGCGAGCGCCGCCGGCAGACCGGCCCCCGGCTCGATGGCCACGCCTTCGTCGCGCAGCGCCGCGAGGTAGTGCTCGCCGTCGGGCTCGAGGTCGCGGCCGTCCCCCGACAGCGCCCCGATGCCGGGGCCCACTTCGAACACACGAACGGGGAGGTCGAGCGCCACGAACGCCGCCAACGTGCGGAGGTACTCCGTCGCGTCGCGGGAGCCGAGCGCCGCCGTCGCGACCACCCCGACGATCACGGGAACACGCTCCACAGGCGGGCCTCGGCCGGCAGGTCGCGCAGGAACGCCGTCAGCGACGACCACCGCACGCTCGACAGGACCTTCACCGGGTCCACCTTCCGCAGCCGCGCGCTGCGCGCGCACATCGACAGCGCCACGCCGGCGCCGGCCAGGCGGCGGGGCCAGTCGGTGGCCAGGTACGCGAGGCCCGCTTCGGTGAAGAGCACGTGGACCGCGAGGCCCGCACGGGCCCCGGCCTCGGCGTCCGCGAGCGTCGCGTCGGCCCCGGGCGCGCCGGGCGCGGCGGCCACGAGCAGGTGCAGGGGCGGGGCGGCGACGGGCATCACGGAAGGGTAACGGCCCTCGCCCGCGGGTCCGCCTCCCGGCGGCCCGCGTGGTACGTTCCGCCCTCCCCCCCGGCGACCCGCGCGAACCCCATGGACCTCGACCCGGATCTCGACCTGGTCCGGGGCCTTTCCGCGCCCGACCCCGAGGCGCGACGCGAGGCGCTCGGCGCGCTGTACGACCGGCACCACGAGCGCGTGTTCCGGACCGCGTACAAGGTGCTGGGCTCGGCCGCGGACGCCGCGGACGTGACGCAGGAGGTGTTCCTCCACCTGGCCGACCGCATCCACGGGTTCCGCGGCGACGCGTCGCTCACGTCGTGGATCTACCGGATCACGGTCAACACGGCGATCGACGCCCGCCGACGCCAGGCCCGGCGGCCGGCGCGGTCGCTGTCGGGGGGCCCGGCGGAGGCCGAGGCCGAGGTCGTCGAGTCGCGGCCGGGGACGGCGGGGCCCGCGGAGGACCCGGCGGAGCGCAGCCAGCGCGAGGAACGCGAGGCCCGCGTGCGGGCGGCCCTCGATCGCCTGTCTCCGAAGCTCCGCGCGGTCGCGGTGCTCCGCTACTTCGAGAACCTGTCCTACGAGCAACTGGCCGAGGTCCTCGACACGAGCGTGGGCACCGTGAAGTCGCGCCTCAACCGCGCGCACGCCGCGCTCGAGAAGGCGCTGGCCGACCTCTCGCGCACCTGACCGCGGCGGTCGGGCCGCGATCCGCCAATCAACGACCGGCATCCATTGGCGGATCGCCCCGTGGTCAAACGGCGACCGGGCCTCGCGTACCGACGCGGGGGGGCTGCGATCCGCCAATAAACGACCGGCATCTATCTATTGGCGGAACCGACCCGGGGGTACGCGAGGCCCGGTGGCCGGCGACGTCAGACGCGCCATTCGGTGTCCGTCACCGTTTGGCGCGTTCGCCGATCCGCCAATAAACGACCGGCATCCATTGGCGGATGGCGACCGGGGCTACGCGTTCTCGATCTGGTCGAACTTCGAGACGATGCGGTCCACGATGCGGTACTGGAGGGCCTCCTCGGCCGACAGCCAGTAGTCGCGGGCCAGCTCCTTCTCGATCTGCTCGACGGTGCGGCCCGTCTCGCGCGCGTAGAGGTCGTTCGCCTTCTTGCGGAGGCGGATGAGCTCCTTCGCGCTCACGGCGATGTCGGCCGCGGTGCCGCGGATCATCGTGCTGGGCTGGTGCAGCATCACGCGCGCGTGCGGCATGATCAGCCGGCGGCCGCGCTCGGCGCCGAGCATGAGGATCGTCGCCGCGCTCGCGGCCATGCCCGTCACGATCGTGTAGACGGGGGCCCGCACGAACCGGAAGAGGTCGTACAGCGCGAAGCCGTCGTCGGCGACGCCGCCGGGGCTGTTCACGTAGACCTTGATCGGCTTCACCGGGCTCATCGCGTCGAGCAGCAGCATCTGGCTCGTCACTTCCTTCGTGAGCTTCGGCTCGATCGGGCCGTAGATCAGGACGGAACGCGACCGCCGGACCCAGCGCATGGGGTCGGCCGGCTTCTTCTTCTTCTCGGACGGGGCGGCGAAGGTGGACAAGGCAGGTCCTCCGAAGCCGCCACCGTACGCGGCCGGACGGGGGGGCGCCCGTTTCGGCCGGGGGGGAGCGGTCAGTTCCGGCGGACGCGGGCCAGGAGCGTCAGGAGCGTCACCGCCGCCCCCTGGAATCCGTCCGCCCACCCCTCGCCGGGGTCCCGCTGCTTCTCGAGGTCGGCCCGGACGGCCGCCAGCCGCACCGCGGCCTTCGCCGCCGCGACCGCGTCGTCGGGCGTCCACGCCGTCGGCGCCAGCAGCGGCTCGCCGAACGGCCGGTTCCCGCCCCACGCCCGCCCCAGCACCAACAGCACGATCCCGACGTCCGGCGGCCGCAACGCGCTCGCGGGCACCTTCCCGCTCGCCACCGCATCGAGCACCTCCGTCGCGCGCTGCACCGGCAGCCCGGGCACCGCCTCGCCGAGCGCCGCCGCCACCTCGCGACGCACCGGCGCCTTCCGCGAGTCCTCCCGCGGCACCGCCCGCGCCACCACGCCCGCCCCCGACCCCTCGACCACGGGCCGCAGCGTCCGCTCGAGCGCGCGGTCCACCGCCTTGAACAACCCCATCGCCGCGACGAGGTGCCCCGGCGACAGCGGGTCCGCCGCCTTCTGCCGCGCCACGAGGTAGGCCCGCATCGCCGCCTCGTCGTCCGGCGGCAACGCGACGTCGGCCGTCGCCGTCGTCGCGGCCACCACCTTCTCGACCGCCGCCCCCGTCGGGTCCACGAGCCCCACCGCGACGCCGACGACCTCGCCCTCCGCGTCCCACAGGCGCGTCACCTCGATGCCGTGCGCGAACTTCAGCACCGCCGCCGCGCGGTCCGTCCGCGCCGCCGCCTCGCCCGGGCCCGCGAGCGAGTCCGGCGCCGCGCCCGTCGCGTCCGCCGCTCGCGCGCCGATCGCGAGCACCACCGGCGCCGTCCGCGTCGGCTTCTCGACGCGCCACGGGCCTTGCGTCCCCACGACCTCCGCCCGCGCGGCCCGCAGCAGGTCGTCGAGCGCGTCCGCCGAGGTCACGAGCCTCGGGACGCGGCCATCCGTCGCGGGACCGCGAGGCCCGGCCCGTTCCGTGGGCACGGCGGGCAGATGGTCGATCGCGGCGTCCTCCTCCACCTGCGTCAGGATGCGCCCGACCTCGGTGGACGCGGGCAACGCGAGGAACCGCTCCGCGTCGTACACCGTCGAGAACGCGTCGAGCCGCCGCACCGCGTCGTCGAGCAGCGCGAGGACGCGCTCCTGGGCCCACGCGTTCGCGACGCGGCCCGACCGACGCGCCTGCTCGAGCACGCGCGCGCGCCGCGTGCGCTCGAGCACGCCCTCGAGCGCCACGACGAACGGGATTTCCGTCTCGCCGCGCTCGCGGTCGCGGAGACGGCCGCGCAGGACGTCGTCCACCGTCGTCGCCATGTCCTCCTCGATCGCGAGGAGCGCGGGCACGGCCTCGGCGAACGACGTCATGCCGATGGCGGCGGCCTTGTAGAACGACGAGCGCTCCTTGCGCACCGCGGTCAGCCGGAACACGAACCGCTTGGCCCGGTCCTTCGTGAGGAAGAACTCGGGGCCCGTCGGCGGCGGCTCGTGGGCGGGGCGGTCGTCGTCGGGCGGGGGGGCCATCGCGGCGATTCTGCCCCGCGGCCCGGCCCGCGCACCTCGGGACCGCAGCCGCCCACCAATCCCGCCATCCGGTGTCCGGCACCAAATGGCGCGTCTGGCGTCGGGAGCGGCCGACCGGTCGGCAAACGCGCCAGATGGTGTCCGGCACCGATTGGCGCGTCTGGTCGCGGGCCAGCGGGCCTCGCGTCCCGGAGAGGTGGACCGCGACCCCGAAACGACCCTGCCCCGACCCTGCCCTGCTCCCCCTCCCGGGGGCCCGTACGGGTACCCTCCGGAGGTGCCCCCCGCCCTGACCCAAGGCTCGTCCCGCCTCTTCCTCCTCGACGGCATGGCGCTCGCGTACCGCGCGCACTTTGCGTTCGTCAAGAACCCCCTGACGACCTCGAAGGGCCTGCCGACGAGCGCCGTGTTCGGCTTCCTCCTGACGCTCGACCGCGTGCTCGACCAGGAGAAGCCCGAGCGCATCGCGGTGGTGTTCGACGCGCAGGAGCCGACGTTCCGGCACAAGGAGTACCCGGAATACAAGGCGACGCGCGAGAAGATGCCCGACGACCTCGTGCCCCAACTGGGCTGGATCGAGAAGGTCGTGAAGGCGCTCGGCATCCCGTTCCTGCGCGAGCCGGGGTTCGAGGCCGACGACGTGATCGGCACGCTCGCGCGGCGCGAGTCGGCGAAGGGCCACGACGTGTGGATCGTGTCCGGCGACAAGGACATGACGCAGCTCGTGGGCCCGCACGTGAAGCTCTACAACCTCTTGAAGCCGCGCGAGCCGATGCCCGAGCTCGTGGACGAGGCGAAGGTGGTCGAGAAGTTCGGTGTGCCGCCGGACCGCGTGATCGACGTGCTCGCGCTGATGGGGGACGCGTCGGACAACGTGCCCGGCGTGCCCGGCGTCGGCGAGAAGACGGCCATCGAGCTCGTGCAGACGTACGGCGCGGTGGAGCAGGTGCTCGAGGCGGCGCCGACGATCCCGAAGAAGGCGCTGTCGGCGCGGCTCGTGGAGCACGCGCACCTCGCGCGCCTCAGCAAGCGCCTCGTGACGATCGACACGGCGGTGCCGCTGCACGCCGACTGGGACCACCTCGCGCGCAAGGACCTCGACGTGCCGATGCTGCGCGAGGCCTACCAGGCGCTCGAGTTCACGGACCGCTTCCAGGCGTTGCCGGTGGAGGGCGCGCCGGCGGTGGCCCAGGCCTACCACACGGTCGAGAGCGCGAAGGACCTCGACGCGCTCGTGAAGCTGCTCAAGGCCCGCAAGGGCAAGGGCGGCTTCGCGCTCGACACCGAGACGACCTCGGTGCACCCGACGCGCGCGGAGCTCGTGGGGCTCTCGTTCTCGTGGAAGGCGGGCGAGGCGTGGTACGTGCCGGTGAACCGCGACCCGCCGATGTTCGGCGGCGCGGTCGAGCGCAACCGCGCCGAGGGCTCCCTCTTCGACGAGGAGGGGCCGCGCACGGGCGACGCGGCGGAGGTGCTCAAGCGTCTGAAACCCGTGCTCGAGGACCCGTCCATCGAGAAGACGGGCCAGAACGCGAAGTACGACGTGATCGTGCTGGCGTGCCAGGAGCCCGTGTCGGTCGACGTCCAGGGCGTGGCGTTCGACACGATGGTGGCCGACTTCGACCTGCGGCCCGACGCGCGCACGCACAACCTCGACGCGATGTCGCTCGACCGGCTGGGCATCAAGAAGATCCCGACGGAGGAGCTGATCGGGACGGGCAAGAACCAGATCACGATGCGCGAGGTGCCCGTCGAGAAGGTGGCGCGGTACGCGTGCGAGGACGCCGATTGCACGTGGCGCCTGCGCGAGCTGCTCGCGCCCGAGCTCGTCGAGGCCGGCGTCGACCGCGTGTTCCACGACGTGGACATGCCGCTGCTGCCCGTGCTCGCGAAGATGGAGCGCACGGGCATCCGCGTCGACCTCGAGGTGCTCGCGCGCCTGTCGGCGGAGTTCGAGGCGCGCGCGGCGCGGCTCGAGAAGGAGATCCACGAGCTCGCGGGCGAGGTCTTCAACCTGCGCAGCAACGCGAAGGTGGGGGAGCTCCTCTTCGAGAAGCTGAAGCTGCACGAGGCCGCGGGCCGCAAGAAGCCGCGCCGCACGGCGAAGGGCACCGGCTACTCCACCGACGAGGGCACGCTCGACGAGCTCAAGGAGCACCACCCGATCCCGGCGAAGCTCCTCGAGTGGCGCGGCGTCACGAAGCTCAAGAACACCTACGTCGACCCGCTCCCCGAGGAGGTCAACCCGCGAACCGGTCGCATCCACACGACGTTCCACCTCACGGGCGCCGCCACGGGCCGCCTCTCGTCGAGCGACCCGAACCTCCAGAACATCCCCGCCCGCGGCGACGACGGCCGCGCGATCCGCACCGCGTTCGTGCCCGAGCCGGGCTGGAAGCTGCTCTCGGCCGACTACAGCCAGATCGAGCTCCGCCTGCTCGCGCACCTCGCGGGCGACCCCGGCCTCCAGGCCGCCTTCCTCGCCGGCGAGGACGTGCACCGCTCCACCGCCGCGAAGATCTTCGGCGTCGAGCCGAAGGCGGTGACGCCCGACATGCGCTCGAACGCGAAGGCGATCAACTTCGGCATCATCTACGGCATGGGCGCGCAGCGTCTCGCCGCCGAGACCGGCGTCACGATGGCCGAGGCCGAAGGCTTCATCGACGCGTACTTCAAGGCCTACCCGCGCGTGAAGGCCTTCGAGGCCGAGACGGTCGAGGCCGCGCGCCGCACGGGCTACGTCGCGACGATGCTTGGCCGCCGCCGCTACCTTCCCGACCTCACGAGTGAGGACCCTCGCCTCCGCTCGGGCGCCGAGCGCGTCGCGGTCAACACGCCGATCCAGGGCACGGCCGCCGACCTCATCAAGCTCGCGATGGTCCGCATCGACCGCCGCCTCACGAAGGAGGGCTTCCGCGCCCGCATGCTCCTCCAGGTGCACGACGAGCTCGACTTCGAGGTCCCGCCCGACGAAGTCGACCGCTTGACCGCGCTCGTCAAGAAGGAGATGTCCTCCGCGCTCGAGGTCACGGTCCCGATCGTCGTCGACGTGGGCGTCGGCCCCAACTGGGCCGAAGCGCACTGACCCCAGTCGCCGAGTTCTGTCGAGGGTCCTGTCGGCGTGGCGTGACCGCGAGGCCCGGACGCAGGCGCCCGGGGTAGATCGACGAAAGTCGCTGACGGGGGCCCGTCCCGGGTTGTCAGCGCCTCCGGCCGCCGCGGTCCGAATCGTGCCGTCAGGGCTCGAGCGGACGCCCGCGGGTCCGGCAGGAGCTCGGTCGCGTCGACACGGAGTCCTCGGACGGAACGGCGCTCCGGGACGTTCGCCGTTCCCTCGCGCGCGAACACGCGGGACCCCGACCCGATCCTCGGCGCCTGCTGCTCGAGGATCCGCGATGCATCGGCCGTCGGGGCGTTCGCTGCCGTCGGGAGGGCGCCCGGTCTACCTTTCGGACGCGGGTGGCGTGGACCCGGGAGTGACCGGCCGCGTCACCGTCCACGGGGTCCGCGTCACCCCCGCGGGGCGTCGGACGCTGCAGGCCGACCTCGGACTCGACCGACGAAACACCACGTCGCCCGAGATCCCGCGGAGCCACCCATGGCTCCACCCGGCCCACTCACGCCCGATCGTCGGGAGTGCGGTGCCCCACTCGCGCCATCCGCCGGGCGACGGGAGTTCCGCGGACGACCGGACGCGGGTCCATCGACGTCTTCGTGGGAGGCCGGGGCATGCCAGGTCGTCGCGTCGGCGGTTGGGGGTCGCCGTCCATCACGCGGCCGGGGGACGCCGATAAAAGTGCAGGAGCACCCGGAGGAACAGGCGGAAGGGCATCGTGAACGTGCTGCGCTGCCATGTCTCGAGGACGCGAATCCGGTCGTCCAGCGGAGCCGAGACGAGCTTGGGGATCGTCGGCGAGATGAAGACGAGCAGGCCCCCGAGGTACACGAGGAACACCGCCGCCGCGAACGCCCACGCCGGCGGGATCATCGGGACGCCGCCGATTCCGGTGACGATGCTGAACGCGGCGATCACGGCGATCGAGAAGAACGCGATCGCGGCGAACACGCAAACCCACTGGGCGGTGACTTCGACCTTCATGAGCGGACGTCCGCACTGTCGACGGGCCTCTGGGGCCGCGGCGACGTCAACCATCGGCCGATCGCGAGCGCACCGGAGCATGTTCCGCCGACGATGAGGAACATCACGGCGATGGGCCAGTCGTTTCCCGTCACGGCGAACGCGAGGGCCACCCCGCCCGCGACGGTGCCGGCGAGGAGCGACCCAAGCGGGGTCGACAGGCTGAGCAGAAGCGCTCGCTTCGACGTGGAAGGCACCGACGCGTCGATGCTCGCCAGTTGCGCCGGGCGGCCCGCGCTGTTCGCCGTCGTGAGGACGAAGCCGGCTGCGACCAGCCAGCAGCCCGGTGCGACGGTACCTCCGAGGCCGAGGACGACGCAGGAGGCTGCCACGACCGCCGCCGCGACGAAGCCCACTCGACGGGTGGACCACCGTCGGGTGGCGGATCGGCTGAGCTCGGGTCCGACGATCCGGGCGATGAGCATCAGCCACGGATACGCCCACATCCACCGGTCGGCCACGATCGCGCTCAGCAACACCGGACCGAAGAACGCGTAGACGATCGCCGCGCAGTAGGCGATGGACGAGACCAGGAGCGCGAATCGCGTCTCCGGGCCCTGGAGCACGTCCATCACACGCTGTGCCGTGGAGAACGCTCGGATCGGCTCCTCGCTCGCGGTCGTACCCGGCCGGTCGTCCTCGTTCATCGACGCCGCGCAGAGGAGCATCGTGAACAGGGAGAGCGCGGCTGCGATCGCCCAGGGGAGATAGGACAACTCCGGCGCCGCGTTGCCGATCGCGATCGCGGTCGACCCGCCGAGAACGGTCCCGATGGAGAACACCTGGGACCCGCGTCCGTACAGCGCGGTGAGCGCGGCCGGCGTCCGGTGAGCCGGGTCCAGGGCCCCGATGGCGTCCGAGATCCAGGCCTCGAGCGCCCCGCTCTGGAATGCGAGCGCGAGCGCGATCACGAACTCCGCCACGATGGCGCCGGCGACGACCGTGATGGGCGTCCCGATCAGGACCGCTACGGGTGCGAGCGTCGCGTAGATGACGAAGCCGAGGGCCAGCAGCGAGAACGCGAGGATCTGCGCGCGCCGCCGCCCCCGCAGATCTGCGTAGTCGCCGGTCGTCGGTTCGGCGAACGCCTCGAAGAGCATCGTCGCGAGCAGGACGATGAGGAGGTCGCTCGTCGGATTCGAGGCCTTGACGAGGCCGCAGACGCGGTTCAGGTAGATGAACGCGTAGTACATGTAACAGCCGTACGACAACCCGAACACCGCAGAGATCGCGAGGAATGCGCTCTTCCGGCGCCCGATCTCTCGCTGCATCGTCGACTGGCCGACGGACTCCATGGCTCCCACCTGGCTTCCTCCGTTGTGCGCCCACGCGAGGTCTCCGCCCAGAGCATCGCCGGGTCGGAATCCCCGGATTGGCACGCACTCGGAGATCCTCGACCGCCAATCGCTCGGGGCGTCGAAGGCGACCGCGGGCGCGGCTGCCTGTTCCCCCGGAGCGGGGCAGTCGGCGAACGCGGGCCTGGGACCCGCGCGCGTTCGACGGCACCTCCCCGGCCGCCACGGTTGCCGCCTCGAGGGCGAGGACCTCAGAGGCCGCGATCCTGGGGCGGCTCGCAGCGACTCGATGCCCAGTCTCCACCTGGGGGTCGAAATCGCGTTGGCACGTCCGTGACGCACGAGGTCTCCTCCGCGCTCGAGGTCACGGCTCCGATCGTGGGGGGCGTGCGCGTCAGCCCCGACTTGGCCGAGGCGCACCGACCGGTTCCGCGTCGATCCCCTTCGGCTCCTCGGCTCCTTCTCGTCCCTCGCCTCGAGTCTTCCGAGTCACGGTCGTGTTCCTGGGTACGCGAGGCCCGGTCGACGTCGATAGACTGTCTCCGTGTTCGCTTCTCGCCGGATCATGGCCCTCGACGGCCGTCTGCGACCCACGCCGCGCCTCACCGCGCGCATCCGCCGGGCAGGGATCGGGCGCCGCTCTCCCGACCGACGGGTCGGTCGGCCCGGCGGATCGCGATCATGACGGAACGGACGACGCCGACGGCGAAGGTCTCCGCCGAGGACGTGCTCCTCCGGACGGTGGAGCCTTCCGACGTGCCGATCTTCTTCGCGCACGCGAGCGACCCCGAGGCGCTCCGGGTCGCGGCGTTCGCGCCGCCACCTCCGGCGGATCTCGAGGCCTATCGCGCACGCTGGTTGCGACTGCTCTCTTCGGCCGACACGCTGGCGCGGACGGTCGTGCACGAGGGAGTCGTCGTTGGGCACCTGATCTCCTTCCCGCGCCGCGGCCGGCGCGACGTCGGCGGCTGGTTCGCACGCGCCTCGTGGGGGCGTGGGATCGCAACCGCCTCCCTCCGCGCGTTCCTTCTCCTGGACCCCACCCGCCCTCTCCACGCGCGCGCCGCCGCCGACAACCTCGGCGCCCTGCGCGTGCTCGATCGCTGTGGGTTTCGCCGCCGCTCGATCGAGCAGATGCCCGCGGGCACCCGTGGCGGTCACTTGGACGAGGTGGGCTGCGTGCTGGGATAGGTGGGTCGCAGCATCGGTCTCGCGACCTCTTCCGCTACCCTCCGCAGGGTGCCCCCTCCGCCTCCCACGACCCGCCCCCGCTCCTCGGCCGCCGTCGCGGTCCTCGCGATCGCGCTCGCCGTCCTCGCCGTCCGCGCCGCGTGGCGAGACGTCGGGTCGAAGGGACGAGCCCCGGAGACCGCCGCCGTCGAGCGGCTCGCGGGCGTCGTGCGGCAACTGCCCGCGACCGGCGAGCTGGCGTTCGTGGACCTCGGTGGCGACGTCGACTTCCAGGGACGGGCCCGCATCGACCTGCGGCTCGCGCTCGCGCCCCGGGTGATGGCGGATCTCGGGCGACCTGCCCGCACGTCCCGACCCGAGGAGCGTATGCCCGACACGCGCGGCGATCGGGACGGTCGCGAGGACGCGGCCGAGCCCACGCTCGTCAGCTGGATCGACGACCCCGCCACCGTCGAGGCCCGCGCCGCCGCCCGCGGCCTCGCCATCGAACGACGCCTCGACGAGGGCTACCTCGTCCTGCGACGCCTCCCCCGATGAACGGCCCCGTCGTCGCGTTCCTCGCCCTCGCCCTCGCCGCGCCGCCGCTCGCCGCCGTGCTCGGCCTCGCGGCGCCGCTCCTCGCCGCGTTGGCGCTCGTGCGAGTGCTCGCGCCCACGACCCGCGATCGGGCGACGCTCGTGCTGCGCGCGGCCACCGTTGCCCTCGCGACGACGGGCATCGCGTCGCTGCTCGCCGTCGCGAAGGGCGTCACGGGCACGCCGCTGGCGGCCGGCGCGCTCGAGGCGGTCGTCGTCGTCGCGTCGCTGGCCGTGCTCGCGATCGGCGCGCGCCCCCTCCGCCCCCGCACGGGCCTCGCGTCTCCCGCCCCCGACCTTCCCCCGCTCGCCGCGATGCCGCCGATGGGGACGCCGCGCGCCGCGCCGGCGCGCGCGGGCCGCGCCACCGTCGTCGCGCGCGTCGCGCTCGCCGTCGGCGTGATCGCCGCGCTCGTCGCCGTCGTCGCGCGCGCACGCAAGCTGCCGGACGGCGACTGGGACGCCATCTGCTTCTGGACGTTCCGCGCCCGCCTCCTCGCCGCCGCGCCCGCCGACCCCGCCGCGATCTTCACCCACCACCTCCCCGACACGCACCCCGACTACCCCCTCCTCCTCCCCGGCGCCGTCGCCTGGATCGAAGCCCACACCGGCGTCACCCGCCACACCGGCCTCGCCCTCGGCCTCCTCTTCCACGCCGCCCTCGTCGCCGCCGTCGGCGGCACCGTCGCCGCGCTCCGCCGCGCCCCCGCCGCCGCGATTGCCGCCCTCGCCGTCCTCACGCTGCCGCGCTTCCTCCGCCTCGCGCCCTCCTGGACCGCCGACCTCCCCGTCGCCGCGATGTTCGCCACCGCCGTCGGCTGGCTCGCCCTCGCCTCCGAAACCGCATCCCCCTCCCGCGACCGCGAGGCTCGCCGCCTCGCAGGCCTCGCCCTCGGCCTCGCCCTCTGGACCAAGAACGAAGGCTGCGCGCAGTTCGTCGCCGGCGCCCTCACCGTCGTCGTGCTCCGCTCCCCGACGCTCTCCCGCGCGCGTTCGCTCCTCGCGCTCGTCGTCGGCGCCGCGCCGTTCCTCGTCGCGTACGCGGTGCAACACGCCCTCTGGGCCCCCGCGAACGACCTCGTCGCGGGCCAGGGCCCTTCCACGCTCGCGCGCCTCACCGACCCCGCTCGCTGGGCGCTCCTCCTCCGCGAGATGGCCGCGACCCTCGTCTCGACCAAGTCCTGGGGCCTCGCGTTCCCCGTGGCCCTGCTCGCGCTCGCGGCCGCGTCGATCGGCCCGCTCGCGCGCCGCGTGCCGTTCCTCCGGCCCGCGCGCGACGGCGCGACCGGGACCGCGCCCCTCGTCGCCCACCGCCCCGTCACGCTCTGCATCGCGCTCGTGCTCGCGGCCTACGCGACCGTCTACGCGATCACGCCGCAACCGCTCGCGTGGCACCTCGACACGTCGTGCGAGCGAATCGTCGCCCACGTCGTGCCGTCGGTCTTCCTGGCGGTCGTGCTGCGCCTATCGCCGCCACGTCACTGCGCCTCGTAGCCGAGCACGCCGAGCAGCAGGAAGACCCACACGGCCCACCAGAGCCCGAACGCAACGCGAGGCCCGGTCGCCTTCTTCCGCCACGCCCACGCGAACAACGCCGGCCCGAGCACCGTCAGCACGACGATCACCGGCGTCACCGCCGGCTTCCAGATCCACGGGTCCTGCCTCCGCAGCACCCGCGCCCACGGCCCGAACAACGGCGCGAGCATCGCCTGCGGCGCCAGCCATGCCGTGTGCGCGATGCCCATCGGGATCGCGTACGCGACCACCGCCAGCGGCCAGCCCCACAACCGCCACGGACGATCGACCGCATCGCCGAACCGCGGCACGTCCGGATCATGCGGCGCCTGCGACGGCGCGTCGGGCACCTGCGGCGCAGCGGGCCTCGGGTCGGCGGAGGTCATCCGTTCACTCTACGTCCGCGGCTCGAGGTCGATCACGATCGGCGGCTGCACGGGCCGATAGCGCGCGTCGCACGTCGAGGCGTTCACGAACCGCGTCCCGTGGGCCTCCGTGATCCCGTACCCCTCGTGGATGTGACCGAACACGTGGACCCGAGGCCCGGTGCGACGCACGGCCTCGAGCAGGTCCTCGCAGCCGACCGCCGGCCCGCGCAACACGACGTCGCCGTGGCCGGCCGGCGGCCCGTGCGTCACGAGGACGTCGAGCCCCGCGGGGATGAGGTCCCACTTCGCGCGGAGCGCGGGCCCGCGCTCGAGGTTGAACGCCCAGCTGTTGAACCAGGGCTGCCACGGCGAGCCCCAGAACCGCAGCCCGCCGAGGTTCGCGGCCTCGTCCTGGAGATAGGTGAGGCCGTGCATGAGGGCGCGCGCCGCGTCCGGCGTCAGCTCGAACGCGACGTCGTGGTTGCCGGCGACGACGACCTTGTGGGAGTGGGGGAGGCTGCGGAGCCAGTCGGCCTCCCGCTCGATGGTCTCGAGAGTGCCCCGGTACGTGAGGTCGCCCGCGTGCACCAGCACGTCCCCGTCCGGCACGGCGACCCGCCGTCCTTGTTCATGGGTGTCGCTGACGCAGACGAGACGCATGGGGAGAAGGTACGGCGACGAACCCCCGATCCCCCCGGGACGCGAGGCCCGGCCCGGACCGGCCGCCGGGGCAGCCGCTTCCGCCGCGGCCGTCGGGTAGACTTCCCCGGTGAGCAAGCCCGACCCCGACAAGAAGAAGAAGCCCACGGGTTCCCCGAAGGCTGGCCCCCCGAAAGCGGGCCACCAGAAGCCCCGCGCCAAGAAGGCCGCGATGGAGCCCGCCGCGCCCGCAGTCCCGACCCGCCGCCGCAAGGGCCGCGAGCCGAAGGTCGAGGGCCTGATCGGCGTCGGCCTCGACAACGCCGACGGCCACACCCGCATCACGAAGGGCGAGCACTTCGTCCTGCTCGGGGGCTCGTCGGAGACCCACGAGCAGATGCAGGAGTTCACGATCAAGCTGACGGAGCGCCTCGCCAAGCAGGGCAAGCGCATCCCCGACGCGACGATCCGCGAGCTCCGCGACCTCGTATCGGATCTGAAGAAGTAGAGGGCTTTGGGTCCGACGGGGGCGGGGTGTCGGTCCGGAGGCGGGAGCGGCGCCGACCGAGGATGTCGCCGTTCCCCGGCCTGACGAGCTCTCGGGAACCTGACGGCTCGCCGGAGTCCCCGTCGCCTTCAGCCGGCTCGACGCAGCGACGCGACCTTCCGATGCGGTCGGTGGGCGGCGAGGTCGTGCTGGCCTTGGAGGTTGACCCAGAACTCCGGCGTCGTGCCGAGCGCCTGCGCCAGGAGCCACGCGCTCTCGGGCGTGACCCCGCGCTTTCCGCGCACGATCTCGTTGACCCGCTGCAACGGGATCCCGAGGTGGCGGGCGAACTGCGCCTGCGAGATCCCCAGCGGCCGCAGGAACTCCTGCAGCAGGATCTCGCCTGGATGGGTCGGGACGCGGCGTTTCGGTCGCATGGAGAACTCGGCCTCGATCGTAGCCGAGGACCTTGATGTCGGTCGAGTCAGCCGACGGGAAGCGGGACGGCGAGGCGCGGGAGCGCGGCGGCAGACGACGTCGCTCGTACGGAAACCGTCTCGTGGGCGTGGCCGCGGGCCGGATCCCGACGAGGCGCCGCCCGTCCGACGGCTGCCTCCCGAGTCGCGTCCCCGCCGGCCCGGGGGGCCGGGCCTTGCGTACCGGGATGGGGGGAGCGGCACGGGCGGTCGGCCCTTCGCTTCGGGCCCCCGGTGACCGTCCCTAGACTCCCCATCCCGGAGCCATGAGGGCCCCGGAACGGGAGTCTTCCATGGCGATCCAGACGGTCGGCGTCGTCGGTTGCGGCCTCATGGGCTCGGGCATCGCGCAGATCGCGGCCGAGGCCGGCTGCGCGGTCATCGTGCGCGAGGTCAACGACGCCCTGCTCGCGAAGGGCAAGGGCAAGATCGAGGCGTTCCTGAAGAAGGCCGTCGAGAAGGGCAAGGCCACCGCCGACCAGATGGCGACCACCCTCTCCCGCTTCACGTGGACGACGAACCTCGCCGACCTCGCCAAGTGCGACCTCGTCGTCGAGGCGATCGTCGAGAACATGGGCGCGAAGCAGGAGCTCTGGAAGTTCCTCGACGGCGTCTGCCCGGCCCACACGATCTTCTCGAGCAACACGTCGTCGCTCTCGATCGGCGACATGGCCGCGTGCACGAAGCGCCCCGACCGGTTCGTCGGGCTGCACTTCTTCAACCCCGTGCCGCTGATGAAGCTCGTCGAGGTCGTCCGCACGATCTCGACCTCGGACTCGACCTACCAGGCCGCGTGCGAGTTCGGCAAGCGCGTCGGCAAGACGGTCGTCACGGCGAAGGACACGCCGGGCTTCGTCGTCAACCTGCTGCTGGTGCCCTACCTGCTCGACGCGATCCGCGCGTTCGAGAAGGGCGTCGCGTCGGCCGCCGACATCGACAACGGCATGGTGCTCGGCTGCGGCCACCCCATGGGCCCGCTGACCCTCCTCGACTTCGTCGGTCTCGACACGACGCTCTACATCGCCGACATCATGGACCACGAGTTCAAGGACGTGCGCTACGCGGCCCCGCCGCTCCTGCGCCGCATGGTCGCGGCCGGCATGCACGGCCGGAAGTCCGGCAAGGGCTTCTACGACTACTCCGTCACGCCGCCCGTCCAGGCCGTCCGGCCCTAACCGCGCCACCCGAGGGCCCTGCCGATGAACCTCCAGTTCGTCACGTACGCCGTGGCCGACCGCATCGCGACGGTCACGGTCAACCGCCCCGACAAGCTGAACGCGCTCAACGACGCGGTGATGGCCGACATCGGCGCGGCGATGGCCGCGGCGAAGGCCGACCCGGCCGTGGGCGTCGTGATCCTCACCGGCGCCGGCGAGAAGGCCTTCGTGGCCGGCGCCGACATCGGCGAGCTCGCCAAGCAGACCGTCATCGGCGGCAAGGAGAAGTCGCTCCGCGGCCAGGCGGTCCTGAACCTGATCGAGACGCTCGGCAAGCCCGTCCTCGCGGCGATCAACGGCTACGCGTTCGGCGGCGGCCTCGAGCTCGCGCTCGCGTGCCACCTCCGCTACGCCGCCGCGAACGCCAAGGTCGGCCTGCCCGAGTGCGGCCTCGCCATCATCCCGGGCTACGGCGGCACGCAGCGCCTCCCGCGGATCGTCGGCCGCGGCCGCGCCCTCGAGATGATCATGACGGGCAACTCCGTCGACGCGGCCACCGCGAAGACGTGGGGCCTCGTCAACGACGTCTTCGAGCCCGCCGAGTTCCAGGCGAAGGTGCGCGCGGTCGCGACGCACCTCCTCACGCGCGGGCCCCTGGCCCTCGCGATGGCGCTCGAGTCGGTGCTGCGCGGCACCTCGACCTCGCAGGAGGAAGGCCTCCGCATCGAATGTGATCTGTTCGGGATCGTGTCGTCCACGGCCGACATGCGCGAGGGGCTCAACGCCTTCCTCGAGAAGCGCAAGCCGACCTACAAGGGCGCCTGAGCCCACGACGGGGGACCAACCCCTGTCCCGGGACCGCGAGGCCCGGCCGGTTCGCAGGACCGGCCGGGCCTCTTCGTTTCCCGGGGCCGCCCGTGGTCGCGCGGTGGGCCCGCGGCCGGTGCGCGCCCGCGGGGGGCCGCGGCCGCCCCCGCGCGGGCCTCGCGTCCCGCTCCCCCGAGTGCCGCCCGGAGCGTGGGGTGCGACGACGGGACGTGGGGAGGGGCGGGGGAGGGTCGAAGCGTCTCCCCGGGTGCCCTCCGTTGTGATTCCATGGAGGCGGAGCCCGCCATGAACCTGCGCCGCCCGCTCGCCGTCCTCGCCCTGTCCCTCGCCGTCGCCGCGCCCGCGGCGTTCGCGAAGGACGCGAAGGAGAAGGAGCTCCCGAAGCCGAAGACGGGCTTCTCGCAGCTCTCCGCGACGCCGCCGACCGAGTACATCCACATGGCGGTCCCGGCGGACTACGACCCGAAGAAGTTCTATCCGCTGATGTTCCTGCTGCACTCGCTGTCGGACGACGCGGCGAACAGCAAGCCCGAGATCTTCATGGCGCCGTGGGCGGAGGTGCTGCTGAAGCGCGGGTGGATCATCGCGGGGCCGAAGTCGCCGGTGTACGACAACGAGACGTCGGCGGGGCCGTTGGCGGACGCGCTCAAGCGCGTGATGAGCGTCTACAAGATCGACGACCGGCGCGTGGTGCTCGTGGGCCACAACGCCGGCGGGTGCATGGCGTGGAACCTCGCGACGAAGTTCCCGAAGCTGTTCGCGGCGGTGGCGTCGTTCAGCGGCGAGATCCGCGACGAGAACCGCGGGTCGTTGAAGTCGCTCGCGGGGAAGAAGGCGCTGATCTTCCGCGGGTCGAAGGACACGTACTTCACCGCGCCGATGCTGAACGCGGACAAGGCCTACCTCGAGGCGGCGAAGGTCGACCTGAAGGTGGTGGAGAAGGCGGGCTGGGACCAGGCGATGCCGACGCCCGACCTCGCGACGCTGGCGGACTGGGTCGACGGGGTCACCCCGGTCGGGCCGTGGCAGGAGAAGGCCGACGCGGCGGAGAAGGCGCTCGCGGCGGGCGATTTCGCGGGGGCGGCGAAGGCGCTCGGCGAGCTGGCGGCGGAGCTCAAGAAGTCGCCGTATCCCGCGTTCGAGCAGAAGGCGGCCGCGATCCAGACCGCGATGGTCTCGGCGGCGAAGGCCCTGTTCGAGGCGGCGGGGAAGGCGGCCGAGACGGACCCCCTGGCGGCCGTCGAGAAGGCGGAGGCCGCGCTGAAGTCGCTGAAGGGCGTGAAGGGCCTCGAGGACGAGGGGAAGAAGGCCTTGGCGGCCCTCCTGAAGCTCCCGGCGGTCCAGGAAGCGGTGAAGAAGAAGGAGGCAGAGGCCGCGGGGTCGGCGTACATGGAGAAGGCGGCGGCCGCCGAGGCCAAGGGCGATCTCGCCCAGGCCCTGGCGCTCTACCGCAAGGCGGCGGCCCTCGCGCTCTTCGAGAAGAAGGACGAGGCCGCCGCGAAGGTGACCGAACTCGAACCCAAGGTCGGCGCGAAGTAGGGCCCGGGGCCCCACGGACCGCCGGCCGGGAGATCCGGCGATGGCGGTGTCCAAGGACGGCAACACGCTGACGATCGTCTCGGGCGCGCGGACGCCCATGGCGGAGTACTCCGGCACGAAGGGGTACGGCCGCCTGAAGGACGTCACGGCGATCGACCTGTGCGCGCACGCGGCGAGGGCCGCCCTCGAGCGCGGCAAGGTCGACCCGAAGGACGTGGACCAGGCGTTCGTCGGCAACGCGACGCAGTCGAGCAGCGACGCGCTGTACGGCGCGCGGCACGTGGCGCTCAAGGCCGGCTGCCCGGACACGGTCCCGGCGCTGACGGTCAACCGCATCTGCGGGTCGGGCCTGCAGGCGGTGGTGTCGGGCGCCGAGCAGATCCTGTTCGGCCGCGCGAAGACGACGCTCTGCGGCGGCATGGAGAACATGTCGCAGGTGCCGTTCGTGATCCGCGGCGCGCGCGACGGGTTCCGCCTCGGCCAGGACATGAAGGGCGAGGACCTCCTGTTCGCGGCCCTGCTCGACCCGTACTGCGGCTTCTTCATGGCGCAGACGGCCGAGAACGTCGCGAAGGACTACGGCATCACGCGCCAGGCGCAGGACGAGTACGCGCTGCGCAGCCACCAGCTCGGCGCCGCGGCCGTGAAGGCCGGCAAGTTCGCCGAGGAGATCGCGCCGGTGCCGATCAAGCGCGGCGACAAGGTCGTCGACACGGTGACGACCGACGACCACATCAAGCCCGAGACGACCCTCGAGGGCCTCGCGTCGCTCAAGCCGGCGTTCGGCAAGGACGGCACGGTGACGGCCGGCAACGCGTCGGGCATCGTGGACGGCGCGGCGGCGGTGGTCGTGACGACGCGCGCGCAGGCCGACGCCAAGGGCTACCCGCGCCTCGCCGAGATCGTGGACTGGGACGTCGCGGGCGTGCCGCCGCGCGTGATGGGCATCGGCCCGGTGCCCGCGATCCAGGGCGTGTGCAAGCGCGCCGGGATCCGCGTCGAGGACGTCGACCTCTTCGAGATCAACGAGGCGTTCTCGGCCCAGTACCTCGGCTGCGAGAAGCTGCTCGGCCTCGACCGCAACAAGGTCAACGTGAACGGCGGCGCGATCGCGCTCGGGCACCCGCTGGGCGCCACGGGCACGCGCCTGATCCTCACGCTGGCCCGCGAGCTCGCCGCGCGCGGCGCCAAGTACGGCATCGCGTCGGCCTGCATCGGCGGCGGCCAGGGCATCGCGGTGCTGCTGAAGAACCCGAAGGCGTAACGCGCCTTCGCCTGCGTTCCTCTCCGACGGGCGGCGCCCACGCGCCGCCCGTCGTCGTTTCCGGACCCGACGCGGGGCCGGCGGCACGCACTCATCGAGGAGGACGCGCACCGGCCGCCAGCGCGTCCCGGGCGAGTTCCAGCACCGCGACCGCGTGTTCGCGGCTCACGGAGGGGAAGTCGTCGAGGAACGCCTCCAGGGAGGCTCCTCCCTCGAGGTACTCGAGGAGCGCGGCGAGGGGCACCCGGGTCCCCGCGAAGACGACCTGCCCGTGCAGGACATCGGGGGACTTGGTGAGCAGGGCCGGCGGGAGGGGCATGGCGGTTGCCACGATGATTCGTCGCGCGGCGCGGGCCGCCGGTCACGCGGAATCCGCCGGCCGCCTCCCGGGTCCGGGGGGCGGCGCGTGGTTCCTCCACTCTGGGACCGGCACCGAAGGGCGGAACCGGCACGGGGGCGATCCGCCAATCATCGACCGGCACGTATTGGCGGATCGACCGGCCGATCATCGATCCGCCAATCAACGACCGGCGCTTATTGGCGGGTTCCGCCAAACTGGGACCGGCACCGAAGGGCGGAACCGCGGTAGGCTCGGTCGATGCGATGGATCGTCCCGTGCGCCGTCGTGCTTTCGCTCGGGGGCGCGGGATGCGCGCACGGGCCGAGGCCCGACCGCCCCGGCGCCGTCGAAGCCGAGGGCCTGCCGAACCTCGCGCGCGTGGACGACGGCGTGTGGCGCTCGGCGCAGCCCAGCGCAGCGGGCCTCGCGTCGGCGGAACGGCTCGGCGTCCGCACCGTCCTCAACCTCCGTGCGGAGTGCAGCGACCGCGACCTCGTCGCGGGCACGGGCCTCGCCCTCGTCGAGGTGCCGATGGTGGCGTGGAAGGCCGATCCGTCGGCCCTCACGGCCGCGCTCGAGGTGCTGCGCGACCCGGCGCGCCGCCCGGTGCTCGTCCACTGCCAGCACGGCATGGACCGCACGGGCCTCGTCGTCGCCGCCTACCGACGCGTGGCGTCCGGATGGTCCCTCGAGGCGGCCGACGCGGAGCGCCGCGCGACGGGCGCGGATCCCTTCTGGTGGCCCCTGCGCCGCGCCCTGTTCGACTTCGACCCCCGCTGACCAGGGGGACGGCGCGTGGTTCCGCCATGTTGGGACCGGCACCGAAAGGCGGAACCGGCACGGGGGAGGGGCTCAGGCGCCCTTCGAGAGGCCCTCGACGGACGTGGTGAGGACGGTCGCCAGCGCGGCGACGGGCCCGTCGAGCGGCACGTCGGCCCGCCGCGACAACACGACCGACCATCCCGGCAGCCGGCCGTCCTCGTAGGTCAGCTCCACGAACGTGCCGCGGTCGAGCTCCTCGCGCACCGCGACCGCCGGCAGGACCGCCACGCCCGCGTCGGCCTTCAGCATCGCCTTCACGAGGTCCACCGGGCTCACCTCGATCCACCGCGGCGGGACGAGGCCCTCGCCGCGGACGTCCTCGAGGAACCGCCGGTACGCCGGGCCCCATTGCCCCACGAGCAGCGGCGCCTCGCGCAGCCGCGCCGCCGTCATCCGCCGCGCCTTCGCCCACGGCCCGCCCGCCCGCGCCACCAGCACGAGCGGCCCCGTGCCCCGCGCGACGCGGGCCACCTGCGGGTGCAGGAGCGGCCCGCTCGACAGCGCGAGGTCGACGTCGTCGTCGAGCAGCAGCCCGAGCGCGTCGGGCGAGTGCGCCGACCGCACCTCCACCGCGACGCCGGCGTGCGCCTGCCGGAACGCGACGAGCGCCGGCGCCACGAGGTACGTCCCCGCGGTCACCGACGCCGCCAGCCGCACGCGCCCGCCCGCGCCGCTGCCCGCCGCCCGCGCGGCCGCGACGCCGCGCGCGAGTACCTGCCGCGCCCGCTGCGCGTGGGGGAGGAACGCGGTCCCGGCCTGCGTCAGCACGATCCCGCGGCCGCGCCGCGCCACGAGGGGCGCGCCGACCTCCTTCTCGAGCGCGCGCAGGCGCTCGCTCGCCGTGGGCTGCCCGATGCGGAGCGCGTCGGCGGCGCGCGTCACGCTGCGCAGCCGCGCGACCTCGAGGAACGTCAGGAGCTGGTCGTCGGTCATGCCCCGACGGTACGCGAGGCCCGGCCGCCGCGCGAGCCCATCGGCGATTCCGATGGTTCCGCCCGTCCGGAGGGCGGTCCGGCGCCGTGCCGGACGCCCCGCGCGGCCTTGACCGTCGGGCGGTCGCCGCGGGCCCGCGTGCCGGCGATCGCGGGGGGCCGCGTCCGTCGTCGGGCGCTCGCGCCATCCCGTCGCGGGTCGGGGGTCGTTCCGTACACTGCGGGCCGCATGCTCCCCACCGACCCCGTCCGCCTCACCCCCGGCAAGCGCGTCCTCTTCCTCACGAAGGACCCGGAGAAGATCCGGGCCCAGCTCGCCGGGACGCTGAACCTGACCATGGCCGACGTGAAGGTCGAGGACCTCCTCGACGACGTCAACACCGACGCCATGACGCCCGCGTGGGTCTGCTTCCGCCACAAGCCCGAGGACCTCGCCCTCGACGCCTACGCGGGCCTGATCGTCGCGGGCAAGCGCCTCTTCCCGACGCGCGCGCTCATGGACGGCAACTTCGAGGTGATCGTCTCGGGGTACCGCAAGGGCACGGGCTCGTCGCGCGAGACCGCGGTGCAGGCCGAGAAGTGGTCCGGCATCCGCATCGCCGTGGCCGCGTCGTTCGCGCCGATCCACGCGCGCAACAACGTCAACCAGGGCGTGCTGATGGCCGACCACGGCATCCTGGCGCGCCTCCAGCAGGGCGAGGCCGTCCCGCTCGCCGAGTTCACGAAGGGCTGGGACCCCGTGAGCCAGCTGATGATCCGCGCGGGCGGGCTCTTCCCGTTCGTGAAGGCCCTGCGCGCCGGCAAGGTGAAGCTGCCGCCGCGCGAGACGCCGGCGCGGCCCATGAACATCGCCGAGAAGATCTACGCGAACCACCTCGAGGGCGCGGGCTCGAAGTTCGTCAAGCCCGGCGACTCCATCGTCGTGCGCGTGGACGGCGGCTACTCCCACGAGTTCACGACCGCGCAGGTCGACTACTTCCTCGCGCAGGAGTACGGCGAGGGCTACCGCGTCGCGAACCCGTCGAAGTTCGCCGTGTTCGAGGACCACCTCATCTACGCGACCGGCGTGCCGCGCATGGCGCCGTTCGCGGACCAGATCGAGACCCTGCGCCGCCTGCAGCGCGAGTTCCAGCGCAAGACCGGCGTGCGCGACTACTCGGCGCGCGACGGCGTCTCGCCGGGCATCTGCCACCAGGTCGCGCGCGAGCAGTTCATCGAGCCGGGCGACCTGATCCTCGCGACGGACAGCCACACCTGCATGGGCGGCGGCAACAACGCGCTGGCCTACGGCGTCGGCGCCGCCGAGTACGCCGAGATCGTCCACTCGGGCCTCGCGTTCACCGAGGTCCCCGAGTCGATCCGCTTCGAGCTCGTCGGCCGCCTCGCGCCGGGCGTCATGGCGAAGGACGTGATCCTCCACATCCTCGCCACGTACGCGAAGCGCCAGGACACGCTCGACCGCGTCATGGAGTTCGGCGGGCCGGGCCTCGCGTCGCTCTCGATGGACGAGCGCGCGACCCTCGCGAACATGGCGACGGAGTGCGTCGCGAAGGCCGGCGTCGTCGAGGGCGACGAGGTCACCGTCGCGTGGATCGCCGAGCGCCGCAAGGACCTCACGAAGGACCAGCTCCGCGCGCGCCTCGTGAAGCCCGACGCGGGCGCCACGTACGCCGGCGGCGTGCACCGCATCGACCTCGCGACGATCGTCCCGATGGTCGCGACGCCGGGCGACCCCGACCGCGGCATCCCCTCCGACCCGACGAACGGCGCCAACGTCGCCGACCTGCCCGACGTGAAGATCGACATCGCGTACGGCGGCTCGTGCACCGCGGGCAAGATCGACGACGTGGACGCCTACGCCGCCGTCTTCGCCGAGGCGGCCGCCGCCGGCCTCAAGGTCGCCCCGGGCGTCCGCTTCTTCCTGCAGTTCGGCTCCGAGGAGGTCGAGGCCTACGCCAAGGAGAAGGGCTACCTCGAGCTGTTCGCGAAGGTCGGCGCCGAGGTGATCCACCCCGGGTGCGGCGCGTGCATCGGCTGCGGCCCGGGCGTCAGCGACACCGAGGCGCAGGTGACCGTCTCGGCCATCAACCGCAACTTCAAGGGACGCTCGGGCCCGGGGAAGCTGTACCTGGCCTCGCCGTCCACCGTGGCCGCGTCCGCGGTCGCCGGCCGGATCCGCGCCTACCGCCGGGGGATGTTCGCCCGGTCGTGACGGCGGGCCCGTCCCGGACCGCGAGGCCCGCTCGCGGTTCGGGCCCCCCGTTCCGGACCGCGACGCCCGTCCGGGACCGCGAGGCCCGGCCGCCGATCGGTCCCTCCGGATCCGCGAGGCCGTCTCCCCGGACCGCCGAATCGGGTCTACCCTGTCTCCCGGGGGGCCGAGTCGTGCCCCGACGGAGCCGGTTCGGTGGTCGATCCCGCACACTCGCCGGCCGCCCCGGGGGCGGACGCCGTCTCGGCGTCCGACCGCTGGGGCACCCTGGCGACGCTCGGCCGCGCCCGTCCGGGGGACGTCGCGGCGCTCGACGAGGCGCAGACGATCCTCGGCTTCGTCGAGGCGCTGAACGCGGTCGAGGACCTCCAGACGCTGCTCGACCTCCTCGCGGAGGGCGTCGCGCGCACGGCCGGGTGGGACGTCGCGGTGCTGTCGGTGTACCTGCCCGACGGGGCGATCCTCGGGGGCTACCACCTCCCGGAGGACGAGCGGGTCCGCTTCCTCTCGTCGATGGCGCGGACGCCGCTCGCGGCGCGGCTCGCCAAGCGCGCGAAGATCCGCGACCTCGCGTTCCCCGGCACCGGCATCGCGTACGTCCCGCACACGGTGGAGCTGTCGCGGAGCATCGCGTTCGCGAAGAGCCGGCCCAACGAGCAGGGGACGTGGCACCCCGAGGACCGGCTGTTCGTGCTCGTGCGGACCGGCACCGGCCAGGAGATCGGCGTCCTGTCGCTCGACGAGCCGCTCGACGGCATGGCGCCGACCGTCGCGACCCTGGGCCCGCTGCGCGTCGTGGAGCGGCTGCTCGCGCTCGGCGCGGCGGTGCTGCAGGAGCGGGTGCTCTCGCGCGACCTGAAGCAGAAGGAGAAGGCGTACCGCGCGCTCGTGGACGGCGCGCCCGTCGGCATCTACCGGCGGGCGGGCAACGGGCGGATGCTCTCGGCGAACCCGCGCCTCGCGGAGATCTTCGGCTACCCGTCGATCGACGAGCTGCTCGCCGACCCGGCGTTCGTCGAGCTCTGCGACCCGACGGACCGCGCGGCGATCCTCGCGCGGCTCGAGGCCGGCCGAGAGGTCCGCGCCGCGGACATGCGCGCGCGCCGGCGCGACGGCACGCCGATCCGCCTGCGCATGGCGGTCCGCCGCGAGCCCGACGGCGAGATCCAGGGCATCGTCGAGGACGTGACCGAGGGGCGCCGGCTCGAGGAGCACCTCCAGCGCGCGCAGCGGCTCGAGGCCATCGGGACGCTCGCGTCGGGCGTGGCCCACGACTTCAACAACCTGCTCGCGGGCATCCTCGGCTACGCGTCGCTCCTCGAGCAGCGGCTCTCGACCGACCCGTCGCTCGGGCCCATGGCGCGCGGGATCCAGGAGGCGGCGCTGCGGGCCGCGGACCTGACGCGCGGCCTGCTCGGCGTCGCGCGGCCGGGGAACGCGGAGCCCCTGCGCGCCGACGTCGCGGCGGTGCTCGCCGACGTGGCGCGGATCGCCCACGAGACGTTCGACCGGCGCATCACGACGACGGTGCGCGTGGACGCCGACCTGCCGGCCGCGCTCGTCGCCGCGAACGAGCTGCACCGCGCGATCCTCAACCTCGCGATCAACGCGCGCGACGCGATGCCCGAGGGCGGCGAGATCACGCTCGTGGCCGAGGCCGACGCCGCGGGCCCGCGCACCCTGCCGCCGGACGCGTCGGCGGCCGGGCCTTGGGTCCGGGTGGAGGTCCGCGACACCGGGATCGGGATGCCGCAGTCGATCCGCGCCCGGCTGTTCGAGCCGTTCTTCACGACGAAGCCCCGCGGAAAGGGGACCGGGCTGGGCCTGTACGGCGTCTACCAGTTCCTCCGCGCGTTCGGCGGGGCGGTCGAGGTGGACTCGCGGCCCGCGCTCGGGCCCACGTTCCGCGTGTACCTGCCCTCGACGGCCGCGGCGGTCCCGGAGGCCGCGGCGCGCGCGCCGGCGGGCGCGGGCCCCGCGCGCGCGGGCGAGGCCCCGCCGGCCCGGATCCTCGTCGTGGAGGACGAGGACGCGGTCCGGCGGGTCGTGGGGACGCTCCTGCGCGCGGCGGGGCACGAGGTGGCCGAGGCCGCGGACGGCGAGGAGGCCGTGTCGCGGTTCACGGCCGCCCCGGCGGCCTTCGACCTCGTCGTCCTCGACCTCGTCCTGCCCCGGCTGTCGGGGAAGGAGGTCCTGCGGCGCATCCGGGCCGTCCGGCCCGACGTGGCGGTGCTGCTGACCAGCGGCAACGTCCACGAGGGTCTCGAGGACCCGGAGGTGCGGGCGGCGATCCGGGGCGTGCTGCCGAAGCCCTACCTCCCGGCGGACCTGCACGCCGCGGTGCGGGGGGCGCTGGCCCCGAGCGCTCCGGCCGGACTTGGGCACCACGCGGGGACGTGATTCCCTGAGCCCTCCGTCCGCGTGCCGTGCCCGTGGACGCCCCTGGAGTCACCCATGGCGAAGTCGTCGAGCAAGGCCCCCGCGAAGGAACCGACCCCCGTGAAGGCGGCCGCTCCGGCGAAGCCGGCCGCCCCCGCGAAGGTTCCCGCGGCCCCGAAGGCCGCCCCGGCCCCGGCCGCGGCGAAGGCGCCGCGCCCCGCCGGCAAGGGCGGCAAGGCGCCGCGCATGCACCGCGTGGCCGTGCTCGCCGGCGACGGCATCGGCGAGGAGGTCGTGCGCGAGGGCCTGAAGGTCCTCGACGCGGTGGCCGCCATCGAGGGGTTCAACGTCGAGCGCAAGGTCTACCCCTACGGCGCGGACCACTACCTCGCGACGAAGGAGGCCATGCCGGCGTCGGCGCTCGCCGAGATGGCCGACATGGACGCGATCTTCCTCGGCGCCATCGGCGACCCGCGCATCGAGACGGGCTTCCTCGAGCGGCAGATCATCTGGGGCGTGCGCCAGACGTTCGACCTGTACGTCAACCTGCGCCCGATCCGCCTCTACCACGAGGCGCTCTGCCCGCTGAAGGACAAGAAGCCCGCCGACGTGGACATGGTCGTCGTGCGCGAGAACACCGAGGACGCCTACGCGGGCCTCGGCGGCATCCACCGCAAGGGCACGCCCCACGAGGTCGCGATCGCCGAGATGATCTACACGCGCCAGGGCGTCGAGCGCGTGATCCGGTACGCCTACGACCTCTGCAAGAAGCGCAACAAGAAGCGCCGCCTGACCCTCGTCGACAAGGCCAACGCGATCCGCGCCCAGGACATCTGGACCCGCACGTTCGCCGAGGTCGGCAAGGAGTACCCGGAGGTCGAGCAGGACCACGCGTACATCGACGCGGCGTGCATGTGGATGGTGAAGAGCCCCGAGTGGTTCGACACCATCGTCACGCCGAACCTCTTCGGCGACATCCTCACGGACATCGGCGCGATGATCCAGGGCGGCCTCGGCATCGCGGCCAGCGGCAACATCCACCCGGGGAAGGTCTCGATGTTCGAGCCCATCCACGGCTCGGCGCCGAAGTACCGCGGGCAGAACAGCGCGAACCCGATCGCCGCGATCGAGGCCGCGCGCATGATGCTCGAGCACCTCGGCGAGGCGAAGGCCGGCAAGCGGATCGAGGCCGCCGTCCGCCACGTCATCGAGACCGGCCGCATCCGCTCGCTGAAGGCGGGCGCGTACAAGTGCGACGAGGTCGGCGACATCATCCGCGACGCGGTGGCCACCGGTCAGGGGATGTGACCTCCTCGGGACGCGAGGCCCGGCGGCCGCCGGGCCTCGCGTCCGCGACGCTCTCCCGGGGCCCCGCCGCCCGCGCGGCGGGGCCCCGGTGTCTTCCCGGACGGCCGCGGGGGCCGCGCGGCCTCGTCCGCGGTAGGATCCCCGCGGCATGATCCCGATCGGCGACGAACCCAGCGAAGGCGTGACCCCGGTCGTCAACTACGCGTTGATCGCCGCGAACGTGCTCGTGTTCGTGCTGTTCCAGCAGGCGGGCAAGGCCGAGGACGTCGTCGAGAAGTACGCGTACGTCCCGGCGGACCCGTCGCTCCTGACGGCGTTCACGAGCATGTTCCTCCACGGCTCGTGGATGCACCTGCTCGGGAACATGCTCTTCCTGTGGATCTTCGGCGACAACGTCGAGGCCCGTCTCGGCCGGCTCGGCTACCTGTGCGCGTACCTCGCGACGGGGCTGTTCGGCGGCGTGGTCCACGGGATGCTGGGCCCGACGTCGGCGATCCCGAGCCTCGGCGCGTCGGGCGCGATCAGCGGCGTGCAGGGCCTCTACGTCGTGGCGTTCCCGCACAACCGCGTGAAGCTGCTGATCTTCTTCCGGTTCATCGTCCGCATCCTGCACATCCGCGCGCCGTGGATCGTCGGCTTCTGGTTCGTGCTGAACGACCTGCTGCCGACGGTGCTCGGCGACTCGAGCGGCGGCGGCGTGGCGCACGGCGCGCACCTCGGCGGGTTCGGCTCGGGGCTCGTCCTGTGCTTCCTGCTGCGCCCGTTCTTCGGCGCGCGCGCGGTCGCGGACCCGACGCCGCGCGGGGCGCCTTCGCGCTGGGGCCCGGGGCGCATCCCGGACCTGCCGCCGTCGGGCGGGGCCGGTGGCGGCCGGGCGGGCGACCCGTGGATCCTCGACCGGCGGCCGTCGGGCGGCGACCCGTTCGCGTCGCGTCCGTCGTCGTCGCGCGACGCGGGCCCGGAGATCCTGGGGCTCGCGCGCGCGGGCCGCACGGCCGAGGCCGCGCGGGCGCTGGGCGCCGCGCTGCAGGGCGGCGGGCGGCCGGACCTGCCGGAGAGCGATTACCTGAAGCTGGCCCTCCACATGGAGGGGATGCGGCGGTTCGACGACGCGCGCAAGGCGTTCGAGGGGATCCTGGCGGCCTATCCGACGGGCACGGCGGCGCCGATCGCGCACCTCGGTCTCGGGCTGATCCTCGCGCGCCACGTGGGCGATCTCGCGGCCGCGCGTCCCCATCTCGCGTCCGCGTCCGCGCTCTCCACCGACCCCCGCGTGCGCGCCGCGGCCGAGAACGCGCTGTCGCTGCTCTGACGCTCCTCGCGCCCTCCTCGCGCCCTCGACGACCCACAATCGACCAGCGGGCCTCGCGTCCCCACACAGCCGACCGCTCCCCTTCCGCTCTTCTCCGCTCTCCTCTTCCTTGCTCGCGGGTCGCACCTGACGGATCGACCGCGAGTCGCTACGGGCCGCGGGAGGCGCGCCGAGCGAGGCTAGGGCTGCACCGCGTCCTGCGAGCGAGGCGCCCGACGAGGAGGAGCCGCAGCAGCGGCGACGACGAGGAGGGGACCGAGGGCCGCTTGGGGCCCGAGGGACGCCGAACCCCGGCCCGCAGCGAGCGCGGTCGTCCTCCCCTGACCTCACCCCGCCTCTGCCCTGTCAGCGCACCTGACCGAAAAACGCGCTCAGTCGTTCCATCCCCTTCCGAATCGCATCCTCATTGCAGGCGTAGGACAGTCGAATGGAGGTGGGGGCGCCGAAGGGTTCGCCGGAGACGACGGCAACCCGCGCTTCTTCGAGGACGGCTTCGGAGAGGGCGGAGACGTCGGGGAGGGGGCGGCCGGCGGGGGAGGTGCGGCCGAGGAAGGAGGCGACGCCGGGGAGCGCGTAGAAGGCGCCGTCGGGGACGGGGCACGCGACGCCCGGGATGCGGCAGAGGGCGTCCACCATGAGGCGGCGGCGCGCGTCGAAGGCGCGGCGCATGGCCTCGATGGGGGCCGTGGGGCCCGTGAGGGCGGCGAGCGCGGCGCGCTGGCAGATGCCGGGCGGGCCGCTCGTCGCGTGGCCCTGGAGGCGGATCATGCGGTCGATCAGCTCCTTCGGGCCGCCGGCGTAGCCGATGCGCCAGCCGGTCATGGAGTAGGCCTTGGACGTGCCGTTGACGAGGAGGGTGAGGTCGCCGGCGTCGGAGGCGAGGCGGGCGAACGAGGTGAAGCGCGCGGGCGCGTAGGCGAGGTGCTCGTAGATCTCGTCGGAGATGACGACGATGCCGTGCTTCGCGGCGATGCGGCCGATGGCGCGCTGGACCTCGTCGGTCTGGACGGTGCCCGTGGGGTTGCCGGGCGAGTTGAGGATGATCGCCTTGGTGCGCGGCGTGACGGCGGCGGCGAGGCGGTCGGGGTCGATGACGTAGTTGGCGGACGCGTCGGTGGGGACGAAGACGGTGCGCGCGCCCGTGCTCGCGACCATCTCGGGGTACGACAGCCAGTACGGCGAGAAGACGACGACCTCGTCGCCTTCCTCGGTGAGGACGGTGATCGCGTCGAAGAGGACGCTCTTCGCGCCGATGCCGATGATCGTGCGCGCGGCGGTGAGGCCCGCCAGGCCGTCGGCGGCGAACTTGCGGGCGACGGCCTCGCGCAGCTCGGGGATGCCGGCCGCGGGCGTGTACTTGGTGAACCCCTCGCGGATGGCGGCGATCGCCGCCTCCTTCACGTGGTCGGGCGTGTCGAAGTCGGGTTCGCCGGCGCCGAAGCTCACGACGTCGATGCCCGCGGCGCGCATCGCCTTGGCGCGACCGATGAGGTTCATGGTCGCGGACTCGTGGAGGCTGCCGGCGTGGCGCGCGAAGGAGGCCATGCGTGCCGGAGCGTAGCACGGACGATGCGGATCCCGGCGGGTGGCGCGGGCCTCCGGCCGGCCGCCCCGCGGCGCGCGCGGGGGCGGGAGGGCGGACGGAACCGGTCCTCGTCGGCGTCCGAGGGACGTGACCCCCTTCGGACTCCCGACCCGTACCCGTCCTTCCCGCCCGGCGTGGCGTGGTTCCCCCCGCTCGGGTCGGGGTAGGGTGGGTGCCGTGCCCACGCCGGCCCGCCCCACCCCGAACCTCGCGAAGAAGCCCGTCCGCCGCGGCGGCCGCTGGTGGAAGCGCCTCCTGGTGGTGTTCGTGGTCGTCGGCGCGGTGGGGCTGGCCGGGTTCACGTGGTTCGCGTACTGGCCGTTCGAGGGCAGCGTGGACCGCGTCGAGGCCCTCGTGCCGGTGGACGTCGACTTCCTCTACCGGACGTCGTGGCGCGAGCTGAAGACGTCCGGGTGGGTGCAGCGGAACGTCTTCGACGACCCGGTGCACCCGGACCTCGACCCCCAGAAGGTCGTGGTGTCGGGGCCCCGCGAGCCGCGCCAGACGATGCGGGACGCGCTGGGCCGGATCCCCGAGCAGGAGGCCGAGATCAACGGCCAGATCCCGGGGGCGCTGCACGTGCTGCAGGGCCTCGTGTTCGGGACGACGGAGTTCCGCGTCGAGAAGGACCTGTTCTCGGGCGAGATCGTCGCCGCGGGGCGCTGGTGCGGGGGCGGGAGCCCGCAGGAGGGGCCGCCGCGCTGGCGCGAGATCCTCCTGCTGACGCGCGTCTCGGCGCAGGTGAAGTTCGCGTTCGAGGCGGTGCGGCACGACTTCGTGCGCGAGCGCGCGGTGGCGCGCGAGGACCTCGCGCTGACGGCGACGCCCGAGGGGCTCCTGCGGATCGAGTTCCTGAACAGCCCGCCGCCGCGGCGGCGCCAGACGTGCGAGGGCGGCTTCGAGGTCGCCCCGACGAACGTGTGGTACGTGGCGCGGGTCAAGGACGTCCTCGCGATCAGCAACTCGGAGGACCTGGCGTCGAAGGTGAAGGGCGTGGCCGCGGGCGAGGGCGACGCGGCGATCTTCGGCCGCGACTTCGACATGGAACGGCCCGAGGGCGGCGTCGCCGCGGCCGTGGACATCGTCGGGCTGCGGTCGTACCTGACGCGGTTCTTCGCGGACGCGGAGGGGCAGAAGGTCGGCTCGTTCGTCGGGAAGTTCCTCGCGGTGGACTCCCTCGACAACGCGAAGGCCACGGTCGCGCCGGCCGACGACGGCCTGACGGTCCGCGCGGACGTGCGGTTCGCCGAGGGGCGGATGCGCGAGTTCCCCGACGTCGCGGCGACGTACGACCAGCCGCTGCAGTCGGTGTCGGCGGGCATCTGCCGGCTGCTCCCGGCGAAGGACACCGCCCTCGTCGTGCAGTTGAGCACGCCGCCGCGGGCGCTGCTGCGCGCCGTGTACGACGTCCTCGACGTGAACGACCGCAAGCTCATCGCGGCCCGCGTCGCGGAGATGTCGTCCCGGCGCCGGGCCAACGGCCAGGAGGCCTACGACGACGTCTACGGGTTCCTCGACGACCTCGCGACGCAGCTCGGCTCGTCGAGCGCCGTGGCGGTCGCGCGCGTCTCGGGCGCGTTCACCGACGAGATGTACCGCGAGTGGTACTCGTCGGACGACCCCGACCCGACGGCCACGCTCGCGATCATGGTGAAGATCAAGGACGGGGCCCGCCAGGCCGACGTGGACGCGTTCCTCGCGGAGCGCGTGGCGGCGCTGGGCGCGCTGGCGCCGGAGCCCGTCACGTCGCCGGAGGGGATCGAGTACAGCCGCATCAAGTTCGTCGACCTGCCGCGGCAGTACCGCCTGGTGCAGCCGGCGTTCAAGGTGCACGACAACTACCTCGTGCTCGCGACGCGCGAGGACTACCTCCTCGAGATCCTGAAGGTGATGCGCGGCGGGCCCGGCGCGCCCGCGAGCCTCGTCTCGACGAAGGAATTCCAGGACGTCGCGCGCTCGCTCCCGTCGGAGGCGACGCTCTCGCTCTACGTGAACGCGGACGCGCTCCGCGACATCGCGTGGGACTTCCGCAACACGGTGATCCGGCGCCGCAACGACGACAACGAGCACGCGATGCGGTTCCGCGCCCAGCGGATGGCGGAGCTGGCGCGGGCGCGCGGCGGCCGCAGCGACTTCGCGGCCGACAAGAAGCAGGTCGACGACGAGGTCGCGGCCGAGATGTCGCGGTTCCGGTCGGACGGGTACCGCGAGCTCGTCGCGTCGTACCGCGAGGAACTGGCGGCGACGCGCCGGATCGCGGCCTTCGGGTTCGCCATCGCGGCGCGGCGGGGCGAGGGGCACCTCGACACCGCGGCGCGGCTGCTGTTCCGGGCCTCCTCGGGGTCGTCGGCGCCGCCGGCGGCGCCCACGGCGCCGGCGGGGGCCGGGGACCGCTGACCCCCCCCGGGGACCGCGAGGCCCGGCGCGCTGCCTTGACACCCCGGCACCCGCCGGTAGGTTCGCGCCTCTTCGCTGTCCATATGCCGGGATGGCGGAATTGGCAGACGCGCCAGGTTGAGGGCCTGGTGACCCTAATACGGTCTTTCGGGTTCAAGTCCCGATCCCGGCACCATCCCTTGGCTTGGTCGGGGGAGCGGGTCTAGGCGGCGGACGGATGGAGATCCGCGGCGCGCCCGGAGGGGGCAGAGCGCGGGATGGCGATTTTCTGCGCGGGCTGTTCTGCAGGCGCCCGAGGAGCCTCGGCGGCCTGCCCGACCGCCCGAATCTGCCCGCCACGCCGTTCGGAATCGGACGCGAGATCGCCGCGCCTGCAGGCCCGCGGGAGCGGAGAGGGCGACAGCGGAACAACGGGGTCGTAGCCCTTCGTTTCGGGGTTGACCGGGGGGAACGTGGAACAACGGGGTCGTAGCCGTTTGTTCCAAGTGGAACAAAGGGGTCGTAGCCGTTTGTTCCAGGAACGACGGGGGGGCCCCCGGAGGGGATGGGAGCATGGGGCGATGCGCGTGACCCGGGCGGTCCTCGTCGGTGGATGGCTGCTCGTCGCCGGCCCGCCCGCGGCGCGCGCCGAGGACCCCATGAAGCCCCACGGCAAACCCGCGGCCCCCGCCCCCCTGAACCGGCTCGCGGGGGAACGCAGCCCGTACCTGAAGCAGCACCAGTCGAACCCCGTGGACTGGTGGCCGTGGGGGCCGGAGGCGTTCGCCGAGGCGAAGCGCCTCGACAAGCCGGTGTTCCTCTCCATCGGCTACGCCGCGTGCCACTGGTGCCACGTCATGGCCCACGAGTCCTTCGAGGACGAGGCCACCGCGAAGGTGATGAACGAGGTCTTCCTCAACGTGAAGGTGGACCGCGAGGAACGCCCCGACGTGGACGACGTCTACATGGCCGCCGTCCAGCTCACGACCGGCCACGGCGGCTGGCCCATGTCGGTCTACCTCCTGCCCGACGGCCGCCCGTTCCTCGCGCGCACGTACCTCCGCAAGCAGGACGTCGTCGCGACCGCCGTCCGCGTCGCGGAGCTCTGGAAGACCGACCGCGCCCGCATCGAAGGCGCCGCCGACGAGCTGGCCGACGCGATTCGCCAGCAGGCCGCCGGGCCCCGCCTCCCCGCCCACACCGGCAGCGACGCGGAGCTGGTCGCCGAGGCCGTCGCGCAGAGCGTCGCCTCGTTCGACCGCGAACGCGGCGGCTTCGATCGCCGGCCCAAGTTCCCCCCGCACGCGCACCTCCTCGCGTTCCTCGACCGCGACGGCACCGCCGCCGGCCCCGAGGCCCTCGAGATGGCCCGCGTCACCCTCGACGGCATGGCCCGCGGCGGCGTCCACGACCACGTCGGCGGCGGCTTCCACCGCTACAGCACCGACGCCGAGTGGCTCGTCCCGCACTTCGAGAAGATGCTCTACGACAACGCGCTGCTCGCCTGCGCCTACGCGCGCGCCGCCGTCGTCCTGAAGGAGCCCCGCCACGCCGAGGTCGTCCGCGGCATCCTTGGCTGGGTCGAGCGCGAGATGGCCGTCGCCGGCGGCGGCTACGCCAGCAGCCTCGACGCCGACACCGACGGCGAGGAGGGCCTCACCTACACGTGGACCCCCGACGAGGTCCGCGCCGCCCTCCCCGACGCCGGCCTCGCGGCCCTCGTCCTCGACGTCTACGGCGTGCGCGACGGCGGCAACTACCTCGAGGAGGCCAGCGGCAAGCCCTCCGGCCGCTCCATCCTCCACCTCCGCGAGCCCCTCGCGAAGACCGCCGCCCGCCTCGGTCGCCCCCTCGCCGACCTCGACCGCGACCTCGCGCGCGCCCGCGCGACGCTCCTCGCCGTCCGCGCGCGCCGCGCCCAGCCCGGCCTCGACGGCAAGGTCCTCACCTCGTGGAACGGCCTCCTCCTCTCCGCCTTCGCCGCCGCCGGCACCGCGCTCCACGAACCCCGCTTCCTCGACGCGGGCCGCGCCCTCGCCCGCTTCCTCCTCGACCACGCCCGCGACGGCGACCGCCTCCTCCGCTTCCCCAAGGCCTCCGGCCCCGCCATCCCCGGCTTCCTCGACGACCACGTCCACCTCGCCGACGGCCTCCTCGACCTCGCCGACGCCACCGGCGAGCCCGCCTGGGCCGACGCCGCCCGCGCGCTCGCCGACCAGGTCCTCGCGCGCTTCGCGGACCCCGCCGGCGGCTTCTTCGCCACCAGCGACGCCCACGAACGCCTCCTCGCCCGCAGCAAGGACGCCTTCGACACCCCGATCCCCTCCGCCAACGCCACCGCCGCCCGCGTCCTCCTCCGCCTCGCCGACCGCACGGGCCTCGCGTCCTACCGCGCCGCCGCCGACCGCACGATCGCCACGTTCCGCGCCCTCGTCGCCCGCGCGCCCGGCGGCACGATGGCCTTCGTGCGCGTGGTCGCGGCGCGCGCCGCGGCCGAGGCCCGCGGCGTCGTCCCGGTCGCAGGCGACGTCTCGGGACGCGAAGGCCCGCTCGCCGTCGAGGCCTTCCTCGAGCGCGGCGAGGCGCGCCCCGGCACCGTCGTCCGCGTGCTCCTCCGCGTGACGCTCGACCCCGGCTGGCACGTGAACCCCGCCGGCCCCGCCCGCGGCGACCTCGTCCCCACCTCGCTGACGCTCGCCGCGCCCGCGACGGTCGAGCTCCGCTCCGTCGGCTTCCCGGCCGCGACGTCCGCGCCGCCCGGGCCCGGCGCCGCGCCGGTCCCGCTCCTCGCGGGCACGTTCGACGTCGAGGCCGCCCTCGCGATCCCCGCCGGCGCCGCCCTCGGCCCGCGCAAGGTCGGCCTCGTGCTCGGCTTCCAGCCGTGCGACGCCACGTCGTGCCGCCTCCCCACGTCCCTCCGCGTCGACCTGCCGCTGCGGTTCGAGGCGCAGGACGCGCCCCCGCGGCACCCCGCGCTCTTCAAGTAGCCACCCCGTCCCGGGGACCGCGAGGCCCGTCCGCCGTCGCTTCGTCCGCGCGGGGCCCCCGGCGCCCCCCGGGGTATCTTCGACGGTCTCCGGGAGAGACCCCCGTGTCGTCCGACGTCACCCTCCGCATCCGGATGCCGCACCGCGCGGGCACGCTCGCCAAGATCTCCGCCGAGATCGGCCGGGCCGGCGCCGTCATCGGCGACCTCACGACGGTCCACACCGACAGCATCTACAGCCTGCGCGACGTCACGATCGAGACCTCCGAGACCGAGCTCAAGGGCCTCGTGACGGCCATCGAGGCCGCGGTCCCCGGCACCCGCGTGACGGTCGTCCCCGACCGCGCCCTCGAGTTCCACCTCGGCGGCAAGCTGAAGATCGTCCCGACGAAGCCCGTGAAGAGCCTGGCCGACATGCGCCTCGCCTACACGCCCGGCGTCGCCACGGTCTGCTCGAAGGTCGCGCACGACGACGCCGCCCTGCGTGCGTACTCGTCCGTCGGCCACAACGTGCTCGTCCTCTCCGACGGCAGCCGCGTCCTCGGCCTCGGCGACCTCGGCCCCCGCGGCGTGATCCCCGTCCTCGAGGGGAAGTCGATCTTCTACTCCGAGTTCGTCGGGCTGAACGGCCTCTCCTTCGGCCTCGACGAGCGCGACGTCGGCAAGATCGTCGAGCTCTGCCGCGCCCTGCGCCCCAACTACGCCGCGATCCACCTCGAGGACATCGCGGCCCCGCGCTGCTTCGAGCTCGAGTCGCGGCTGCAGGACGAGCTCAAGGTCCCCGTCCTCCACGACGACCGCCACGGCACGGCCGTCGTCGCGGCGGGCGCGGTCCTCGCCGCGCTCCACATCGCGAAGCTCGACCTCGGCGAGCTCGTGGTCGGCCAGATCGGCCTCGGCGCCGCGGGCTACACGATCCTCGAGCTCCTCATCGAGCTGGGCCCGAAGGGCGCCGTGGCGTACGACCCGAGCGCGGAGTCCGTCGCCCGCGCGTCGTCGCTCGGCGCGAAGTTCGTGGACCACCCGAAGAAGGTGCTCGACGAGGCCGACGTCATCGTCGCGGCCACGGGCAAGGCGGGCCTCATCAAGAAGGACTGGGTCCGCAAGGGCCAGGTGATCTTCGCGCTGACGAACCCGCGCCCCGAGATCCGGCCCCACGACGCGCTCGCCGCGGGCGCGGTCATCGCGTCCGAGGGCGCCGCGATCAACAACGTGCTCGCCTACCCGGGCCTCATGCGCGGCGCCATCGACGCCGGCGCCGTGCGGTTCACGCCGGCCATGAAGATCGCGGCGGCCCGCGCGCTCGCCCAGCACGCCAACGCGGACGACCTCCTGCCGTCGCCCTTCATGCCGGGCCTGCACCTCGACGTCGCGCGCGCCGTCGCCGACGTCGTGCGGCGCGAGGCCGGGCGCGCGTGAGCGACGCGCCCTCCGCGCCCGGCGACGGCCCGACGCGGGGCGGGCCCGCCGCCGCCCTCGCGGGCCTCCGGGCCCTCGGCCGCGACCTCTTCGACTTCGACCGCCGCGCGTTCGTCGTGCTGGCCTACGTCCCCGTGGCGCTCACGGCCATGGAGTACCTCTTCCTCCCGCCGTTGCGCTACAAGCCGCCGGCGCCCGCGTGGGTGTTCGACGCGCAGCGCGCGATCGGCGACGCGATCCCCGCGCTGCCGTCGTCGCTGCTGCCGTGGGTCTGGTGGGGCACCGGCTGCCTCGTCGCGATGATCCTCGTGCCGATGCTGCTGCTGCGCGTGGTCGCGGGCACGGGCCCGCGCGAGACCGGGCTCAAGGTCCGCGGCACGGGCCGCGACGCGTGGGTCTACCTCGCGCTGTTCCTCGTCTTCGCGCCCGTCGTGTGGCTCGCCTCGAAGCGCCCCGACTTCGCGCAGACCTATCCCTTCTACCCGCCGCACCCGCCCGGCTCGCGCGTGCCGACGAAGGTCGGCGGCGACTGGGTCGCGTTCGAGGCCATCTACTTCCTGCAGTTCCTCGCGGTCGAGTACTTCTTCCGCGGCTTCATGGTGCTGGGGCTCAAGCCCGCGCTCGGGCGCGCCGCGATCCTCGCGATGCTCGCGCCGTACTGCATGATCCACTTCCACAAGCCCGGGCTCGAGGCGCTCGGCGCGGTGGGGGCCGGCCTGGTGCTCGGGTCGCTCTCGTACCGCACCGGGACGGTCGTCTACGGCTGGTTCCTCCACTACGCCGTGGCCCTGTCGATGGACCTGTTGTCGCTGTCGCAGTCCGGGCGGCTGTAGGCCGCCGGCGCGACGCCGCGGGGACGGTCGCCCCCGGCCGGGCCGCGACGGGGTCGGCGGAGCGGGCCCTCTCGCGGGACGGCGAGGCCCGCCGGCCGCCGGGCCTCGCGGTCCCGAGAGGGGGGCCGGTCGTCCTTCGCTCCCGACAGGCTCCCCGGCCCCGTAGGGTAGGTGGCCCCGCCGCGGCGGCGGGCCCGGAGTTCCCCGCCCATGGGCGAGCGCGTCACCTGTCGGACGGTCGGCGGCCATCGCGTCGAGGCGACCAACGGCGAGTCGTCCACGTTCATCGACCTGCCGAAGGTCGACGGCGGCGCGGGCAACGGCCTCGGGCCCCACGAGACGCTCCTCGCGGCGCTCGGGGCGTGCACCTCGATGACGCTGCAGGTCTACGCCGCGCGCAAGCAGTGGCCCCTCGAGGGCGTCGAGCTGACGCTGACGCGGGAGAAGGCCGCGGTCGGTGTGCCGGACGCGAAGGACCGGATCGACGTCGCGATCCGCGTCCACGGCCCGCTCGACGCGGCGCAGCGCACGAAGCTGCTCGAGATCGCGCAGAAGTGCCCGGTCTACAAGACGCTGACGAGCGACCTCGACGTGGCGGAGACGCTCGCGTGAGGGGACGCAAGGCCCGGCCCGCGGCGACCGGCCGCGCCCGCGACCCGCGGGCGCTGCTCGAGACGTTCCCGAACCCGGCGCCCGACCGGGACTACGAGATCGTCCACACGGCGCCCGAGTTCACGAGCGTGTGCCCGGTCACGGGGCAGCCCGACTTCGCGACGGTGGTGGTGCGGTACGTGCCCGACGCCACGTGCGTCGAGCTGAAGTCGCTGAAGCTCTACTTCGGCGCGTTCCGCGACCGCGGCATCTTCTACGAGGCCGTGGTCAACCGCATCCTCGACGACCTCGTGGCGGTCACCGCGCCGCGGCGCATGACCGTGTCCGGCTCGTTCAACGTGCGCGGCGGCATCTCGTCGGTCGTCACGGCGACGTGGCCGGCCGGCGCGCGGACGGAGGGCGCGCGGTGAGCGCGGACCCCGACGTCGCCCGGCTGTCGGCGGAGAACGCGCGGCTCGCGCGCGAGCTCGCGCGGCAGAAGAGCCTCGTCGAGGCCAGCCAGACGCTGCACGGCACCCTCGAGGAGGACGAGCTCCTGCGCATCCTGCTCACCACGGCGTCGAAGGCCGTGGACGCGGAGCGCGGGACCGTCTACCTGAAGAGCGACGACGGGAAGGAGATCTGGTCGCGGGTCGTGGCGGCCGGCGGGCAGCCCCTCGTGATCCGCCTGCCGCTCGGCCGCGGCATCGCGGGCGCGGTGGCGCAGACCGGCGAGCTGATCCGCATCGACGACGCGTACCAGGACCCGCGGTTCGACCCCTCGACGGACAAGCGCAGCGGCTTCCGGACGCGGTCCATCCTGTGCGCGCCGATCCACAACCGCGCGGGCCAGGTCGTCGGCGTGTTCCAGCTGCTCAACCGGCGCGGCGGCCCGTTCGAGGCGCAGGACGTCGAGTTCCTCGAGGCGCTGTCGGTGGACGCGGCCCTCGCCATCGAGAACGCGACGCTGCACCGCCGGTCGCTCGAGAAGGAGCGGCAGGACCGCGAGATCCTCGTGGCCCAGGGCATCCAGCGGGCGCTCCTGCCCGCGTCCGGCGAGCTCGAGGTGGCGCCGTTCACCCTGTACGGCGCCAACGAGCTCTGCGAGGACGCGAGCGGCGACTACTACGACTTCTTCCCCCTCGAGGACGGCCGCGTCCTCGTGGCGGTGGGCGACGTGAGCGGCCACGGCCTCGGGTCGGCGCTCGTGATGGCGGAGGCGCGGGCCCTGCTGCGGGCCTTCACGCGGACGCTCACCGACCTCGCGCAGGTGGTCACGTTCCTCAACGAGTTCCTCGCGAAGGACATGACGCAGGGGAAGTTCATGACGATGTTCGTCGGGGTCCTCGACCCGGCGAGCGGCCGGCTCGAGTGGTGCTCCGCCGGGCACAACCCGCCGTTCCTCCACCGCGCCGCGCTCGGGACGTCGGTGGGCCTCGACTCGACGGGGCCGGTGCTCGGCGTGATCGCCGGGATCCCCTACGGCCGCGGCGAGGACGTCGTCCTCGAGCCGGGCGACGCGATGATCGTCTACACGGACGGCGTCACCGAGGCGCCGGCGCCCGGGACGGCGGAACTCCTCGGCGAGGAGCGGCTCCAGGTGGTCCTCGCCCGGCACGCGCGGGAGACCCCGCAGGCGATCGTGGAAGCCGTGCGCGCGGCCGTCCACGCCTGGACCGGGGGGGCCAAGAACCGGGACGACGTGACGCTCGTCGCCATCCGCCGGGCGCCCGCCTCGTAAGGTGTTTGTTCGTTTCCGAGGGCCCGCGGACCGACCCCGTCCCGCTCGGAGGCCGCCACGGGTACGATCCCGGGCGCCGGCGGTCGAAACCTTTCCGCTGCAGGGCGGGTTTGAGTCGGCGTCGGTCGTCGTCGGAGGTGTCCCCATGGCTCGCCGTCCCTCGTCCTCGTGGATCGCGGCCCTCGCGCTCGCGGGCGTCGCCTCCGTCGTCGGGTCGGTCGGGACGCTGGTCCCGGTCGAGGTCGCCGAGGCCGCCGCGCCCAAGGACTGGAAGGCCGCCGCCGCCAAGGTGGACGAGCTGGTCGTCGGCCGCATCAAGGCGCAGAAGGACCTCGTCGTCGCGCCGCCCGCGGACGACGCCGAGTTCCTCCGCCGGGTCACGATGGACCTGCAGGGCGTGATCCCGACCTACGAGGAGACCGTCGCGTTCCTCCAGGACACCGCGCCCGACAAGCGCGCGACGCTCGTGGACCGCCTGCTCGCGTCGTCCCGCCACGCCGACTGGTTCGCGATCTGGTACGGCAACCTGCTCGTCGGCTCGAGCATCCGCAACCGGACGGTGGACCGCCGCGCCTTCAACGACTGGCTGCGCGAGCAGTTCCGCAAGAACCGCCCCTACGACGAGCTGGTCTACGACCTCGTCACGGCGTCGGGCAACTCCGAGCAGAACGGCGCGCTCGGCCTCATGACGTCGTTCGAGACCTCGGCGGCCGACGCCGCGGGCAAGACGAGCCGCTACTTCCTCGGCGTGCAGATCCAGTGCGCGCAGTGCCACGACCACCCGTACGACAAGCGGATCAAGCAGACGGACTTCCAGAGCTACGCCGCGTTCTTCTTCACGACGACGTACCGGCGCAACATGTCGCCGAACAACCCGGAGGTCTCGTTCGACGTCAACTCGTACGCCCTCGAGCCCGTCAAGGGCCGCGGCGGCAACGAGATGATGGCGATGGGCCGCGGCCGCGGCATCCCGCTGATGCTCGAGCCGGTCCGCCGCCCCGCCGACCTGCGCGGCCGCGCGCAGCCGGCGATCCCCGACGCGAAGTTCCTCCTTGGCAAGACCGTGAAGGACGTCCCGGGCCTCGACCGCCGCACGGTCCTCGCGAAGTGGATGACCTCCAAGAGCAACGAGTGGTTCGCGGAGGCGTTCGCCAACCGGATGTGGGCCTACTTCATGGGCCGCGGCATCGTCCACCCCGTCGACGACTTCTCGACGTCGAACAAGCCGTCGAACCCCGAGCTGCTGAAGTTCCTCGGCGACGAGTTCGCCCGCGGCGACTTCGACGTCAACCACCTCGTCCGCACGATCGTCGCGACCGAGGCCTACCAGCGGTCGTCGAAGATGCCCCGCGGCCTCGAGCGCCCCGACCCGAGCCTGTACGCGGTCGCCGCCGTGAAGCCGCTGTCCGTCGAGCAGTCGTTCGACGCGCTGTTCCGGGCGACCGGCGCCGAGGCCGAGGTGGCCCGCCGCCTGGCCATGGCCGAGCGCGCCGACGGCGCGGGCCGCCGCCAGCTGGTGGACCCGCGCATGGCGATCTACCAGCTCTTCCGGCGCTCGTTCGACGACGACGAGGGCGCGGAGGAGGAGACGTTCACCGGCACGATCCCGCGCGGCCTGCTCATGATGAACGGCCAGCAGATCAACGCCATGATGTCCGCGCGCTCGCCGGACTCGCCGCTGACGAAGATCCTCGCGGAGAGCCGCAGCGACCGGGAGCGCGTCCGCCGCCTGTACCTGACGGTGCTCTCGCGCGACCCGTCGGCGGGCGAGCTCAACAACGCGCTGACGCACGTGCACACGAGCCGCACGGAGGGCGAGGGCTACGAGGACCTCCTCTGGGCGCTCTGCAACACCACCGAGTTCATGTCCAACCACTGACCGCCCGCGCGCCCGCCGGGCGCGCGAGGTCCACGACCGAGGGTCCCAAGATGAGCCGTTCCCCCCGCACCCACGCCTCCGCCTCGCGCCGCGACGTCCTCGGCTGGGGCCTCGCCCTCGGCGCGGCCGCGCTGGTCAACCCGCGGCTGCCGTTCGCGGTCGCGAAGGACGAGAAGAAGACGAAGCCCGACGAGGAGGCCCTGCCGGGCAAGGGCCGCGCGAAGCGGCTCGTCCTGCTGTACATGGCCGGCGGCGCCACCCAGTTCGAGACGTGGGCGCCGAAGAAGAAGGGCTCGCCGAACATGGGCGAGGCCGAGCCGATCAACACGTCGGTCGAGGGCATCGAGGTCGGGTCGTACTTCCCGAACATCGCGAAGACGATGGACGACATCGCGATCGTCCGCTCGGTGACGACCCGCGAGGGCAACCACGACCGCGGCCGCTACCTGATGCACACCGGCTACGTCCCGAACCCGACGGTGCAGCACCCGGGCGTCGGCTCGTACGTCGCGTCGGAGATCGGCGACACCAACAGCGTGCTCCCGAACTTCGTGAGCATCGGCGGCAGCCAGGGCGCCGGGTTCCTCGGCGTCGAGTGGGACCCCTTCGTGGTCCAGAACCCGGCCGCCCCGGTCGAGAACCTCCAGGCGCCGCCGAACATCGACAAGCGGCGCCGCGACACGCGCCTCTCGCTGCTCGACCGCCTCAACCGCGAGTTCGAGAGCGACCGCGGCGACGACGCGGTCGCCCCGCACCGCAACATGTTCGACCGCGCGAAGAAGCTGATGGACACGTCGAAGAACCGCGCGTTCGACGTGACCGAGGAGCCGGAGTCGATCCTGAAGCTCTACGGCGAGTCCACGTTCGGCAAGGGGTGCATCGTCGCCCGCCGCCTGCTCGAGCAGGGCGTGAAGGTGGTCGAGGTCGTCCTCGGCGGCTGGGACACGCACAACAACGAGCACGCCGCGGTGAAGGCGCTCTCCGAGGCGCTCGACCCGGGCATGTCGGGCCTCCTCAAGGACCTGCGCGACCGCGGGCTCCTCGACGAGACGCTCGTCGTGTGGTTCAGCGAGTTCGGCCGCACGCCGAAGGTCGGCGACGGCGGCAACGGCCCCGGCGGCCGCGGCCACTACCCGCAGGCGTTCTCGGTCGCGATGGCCGGCGGCGGCGTGCGCGGCGGCCGCGTGGTCGGCGCCACGGACCCGGACGGCGTCGCGTGCATCGAGCGGCCGGTCGCGGTGCAGGAGCTGCACGCGTCGATCTGCCACGCCGCGGGCATCGACCAGGACCGCATCCGCTTCGCCGGGCGCCGCCCGGTGCGCGTCGTGGACCAGTTCGAGGGCACGCGCTTCCCGCCGATCCGCGAGCTCTTCGTCTGACGCCGGGCCCCCGCGCGCGTCAGCGCGGCGGGGGCAGGTTGGTCACCACGGTGTAGAGGTCGTCCTTCGCGACGACGTAGACCTCGCCGGGCCCGAGGCGCGGCCAGGGGTCGCGGCTCGCGCCCTTGACCTTCGTGCGCAGGAACAGCCAGCGCCGCTGCGGCGCGCGGAACCACGCCTCGAGGTCGCCGTCGAGCTCGAGGAAGTTGCGCGGGGCGTACGCGCCCGGCGGCTTCACGCCGAGGCGCTCGCCGTACCCGAACCACCGGGCCTCGCGTGCCGCGTAGAAGGGGAGCAGCGCCCAGTCGCCGTCCTTGTGGACCGCGACGCCGATCTCGTCGTCGGGCCCGATCGACGGCAGCACCGGGTCGATCACGTGGCGCGACGCGCTCACGACCTGCGGCGCCTGCGGGTAGGCCCCCGCGAGGAGCAGCACGAACGAGCCGGCGATCAGCGGCCCCGCCGTGGTCGTCCACGCGTCGCCGCGGCCCCGCGCGCGGAGCACGAGCGCGACGCAGCCGAGGCCCGCGAGGGCGAGCACCGCGGCGTCGTGCCACGGGATCCCGCCGCGCACGCTGGCGACGTAGCCCTTGACGCCCAGCCGCGCGGCCGCGCCCTCGGGCACGAACAGGACGAGCAGCCCGACGGCGGCCGCGACGACGACCGCCGCGAACGCGAGCGTCGCGCGGCGGCCGTGGGTCCGCCACGCGAGGCCCGGGCCGTCGTCGGGCGACGGCCCGCCGACGGGCGCGCCGGCGGCGGCCGCGATCGCGACGAACGGCAGCGCGGGCATCACGTAGGTGAACAGGCGCGACGCGGCGATCGTGAAGAACACCGGCGTCGCGAGCGCCATCGCCGCGAGGGGGACGAGCTGGCGGCGCCGGTGGAGCGCCGGGACGGCGCCGAACAGCGTGCCGCCCCACGGGGCCGTGCCGAGCACCACCGGCAGCCACACGACGTACACCGGGTTGTCGTGGTGGGCGCCGGCGAGGACGCCGCCGCCGGCGCGCCGCGCGAGGTAGACGTCGAGCAGGCCGGGCAGGCGCTGCTCGGCGAGCAGGTACCAGGGCACCGCGAGGCCCGCGAAGAGGAGCAGGCCCAACGGGTGGACGAGGGGCCGCAGCGGCGCGAGCGACCGCCGCGCGACGGCGACGCCGGCGGCGCCGACGAGCGGCGTCAGGAGGACCGCGGGGCCCTTCACGAGGAACCCGACCCCGAGGGCGGCGTGCCACGCGAGGGTGGACGCGAGGCCCGGCCGCCCCCCCGTGCGGTCGGCGTCGAGGAGCGCCGCGCCGGCCACCGTCGTGCAGAGGACGAGCCACATGTCGGTGGACACGGTCTGCGCGAGCAGGAGGAACGCGGGCATCGTGCCGAGGGCGACGGCGGCCCCGCGGCCGACGGCGGCGGCGTCGGCCCCGGGGGGCGCGAGGCGGCGGGCCGCGCGCGCCGCGACGACGAGCGTGAGGGCGGCGGCGAGGAGGCTCGGGAGCCGGGCCGCCACCTCGTTCACGCCGAAGGCGAGGTAGGAGCCCATCAGGGCCCAGTACGTGAACGGCGGCTTCTCGAGGTGCGGCGCCCCGTTGAGCACGGGGACGATCGCGTCGCCGCGGGCGAGCATCTCGCGGGCGATCTCGGCGTACCGCGTCTCGGTGCTGCCGACGAGGCCCGTGCGCGTCCCCGTGACCAGGAGGAGCACGCCGAGCAGCGGGAGCAGGCCGAAGGCGAGGGCCCGCGCCGAGGGGAGCGGCGTGCGCGACGGGCCCGGGAGCGGCGGCAGGTCGGTCACGGACAGAACGTACGGGGCCGGTCGGGCCGCCGCACGTTCGGTTCCGGGCCGGGGGCGGGACGGCGGCGTAGGATCCCCGTCCATGCCGCCGGCGCCGCCCGTCCCGTCGCCCGCGTCGCGTTCGCGCGCCGCGTTGTGGGTGGCCGTCGCCCTGCCGCTGCTCGCCGCGTGCGCGCCCCGCGACCTGTGGGCGCCGGACGAGCCCCGCTACGGCCTCGTGGCCCGGGCGATCCTCGAGACCGGCGACGCGCTCGTCCCGCGGATCGACGGGCAGCCCTACGCCGAGAAGCCGCCGCTCGTGTTCGCGAGCATGGCGGCGCTCGGGGCCCTCGCGGGGGGCGTGACGGCCGTCGTGGCCCGCCTCGCGTGCGCGGTCTTCGCGGCGGTCGCCGCGCTCACGACCGCGCGCCTCGCGCGCCGCTGGTTCGGCGACCCGGGCCTCGGCGACACCGCGGCGCTCCTCTTCTCGACGACGGGCCTCGTCCTGTGGAACGGATCGCGGGCGGGCCTCGACCTGCCCATGACCTGCTTCGCGCTCCTCGCGCTCGAGGCCGGCACGGTCCTCGTCGCGCGGCGGTCGCTCGGCGCCGCGTGCGCCTTCGGCGCGGCCCTCGGCGCGGGGCTCCTCGTGAAGGGCCCGCACGTGCTCTACGTGCCCGTGGCGGCGGTCGTCGGCGGGGCGCTCGCGTCGGGGCAGGGGCGCCGGCTCCGCGACCCGCGGTGGCTCCTGGGCCTCGCCGTCGCCGTGGGGCTCGCCGCGGCGTGGTACTTCCCCGCGCGCGCGCACGCGGGCGACGCGCCGTCCTACAACAGCACGCTGCCCTTCGGCGACCGCGTGCTCGGCCAGCTCGGCTCGCGCGCGACCGGCGAGGACGAGCCCCACGCGCACGGCCCGCTCTACCTCCTGCCGCTGCTCCTCGGGTTCGGCCTGCCGTGGACGCCCGCGTGGCTGCTCGGCCTCGCGCGCGGCGCGCGGCCGTCGCGCGTGCCGCCGGCGGACCGGTTCGGCGTCGGCGCCGCGGTGTGGGGGCTCGTGGCCCCGCTCGTGCTCCTGTCGGTGCCCACGAGCAAACGCGAGCTCTACCTCGTGCCGCTGTTCCCGTGCGCCGCGCTGCTCGCGGCGTGGGCGCTCCACCGGGCCACGGGCCCGCGCGCGGCGGTCCACCTCGTGCGCGGGTTCGTCGCCGTCGGCGCGGGCCTCGCGGTCGCGGCGGGGGCCGCGCCGTTCGTCGCGGCCGCGCTCGCCGGGCGGTTCGACGCCGACGACCGCCCCGCCGTGGCCCACGTCGGCTCGGCGGGCGTGGTGACCTCGCTCGCGGCGGCGGCGGTGCTCGCGGCCGCGGGCGCGCTCGCCGCGCGCCGGCTGCGCGACCGGCCCGCGGGGCCGCGCGCGCCGCGGGCCTCGCGTTGGCGGCCACCGGGCTCGTCTTCCTGATCGCGGTCCTGCCGGCCTTCGACCGGTGGAAGTCGTTCGACGCCGCGGCGGCCGCCGGCGCCGCCGCCCGCCCGGACGCGTCGTTCGCGATCTGGGGCTTCTCGGACCGGTCCGTCCTGTGGTGGTTCCCGCACCGCCGAATCGACCACCTCGGGGTGCACACCTACGACGAGGCGGAGGCCGCGCTCGCCCCGGGCGCGCCGCCGGTCCTCGTGCTCGCGAAGGCGAAGAACTACCGCGAGCGGACGCGCCGGACGGCGGCCGCCGACCGGGCCGCGCTCGACCGCGCGCGCGTCGTCTGGGAGGGCCCGGTGGGGGGGACGACGTACGTCCTCCTGACCAACGGCGACGCGTGACGACCGCGTGACGCCGCCGGTGGGGAGCACCGGGGACGGGGGGAGGTCGGGCGCTATGGGCCTGCTCCGGAACCATGGACGCAATTCGGTCGGCGGCGGGAGGCGCCTCGCGGCGTCACTCGTCGTCAGCGTGTCAAGAACACGCAGTCCTCCTCGTTCCTTGCGATACGCCTCCCGGGCGCTCGCCCGAAAATGGGTCCCTTGTTCCGTCGCAGACCCTATCCTCGGGCGAACCCTCGGCGGAGCCCGCGTCCCGATGCCGTTCCAGCACCCCGGCGCGCCCCGCGACCCCGCGATCGAGCTGTCGGTCGTCCTGCCCGTGCACAACGAGGAGGGCAACCTCCCGGCGCTGTGGGACGAGCTGGTGGCGGCGCTCGCCGCGGTCGGCCGGCCGGCCGAGGTCGTCTTCGTCAACGACGGCTCGACGGACGGCAGCAGCGCGTTCCTCGACGGGCTCCGCGCGAAGGACCCCCGCGTCCGCGTGCTCGACCACGACACGAACCACGGGCTCACGGCCGCGCTCGACACCGGCTTCCGCGCCGCGCGCGGCGCCGTCATCGCGATGCTCGACGCGGACCTCCAGAACCCGCCGGCCGAGCTCGTCAAGCTGCTCGAGCGCCTGCCCGAGGCCGACATGGTCATCGGCTGGCGCAAGGACCGCCGCGACCCGTTCGTCAAGCGCATCACGAGCAAGATCGCCAACGGCTACCGCAACTGGCGGACGAACGAGCAGGTGCACGACACCGGCTGCGCGCTCAAGGTGTTCCGCCGCGAGGTGATCGAGCGCATCAAGATGTGGAAGGGCATGCACCGCTTCCTCCCGACGCTCGCCCGCATGGAGGGCTTCCGCGTCGTCGAGGTGCCGGTGGCCCACCGGCCGCGCGGCGCGGGCAAGAGCCACTTCGGGACGTGGAACCGCCTCTGGAAGGGCATCGCCGACGTGAAGGCGGTCCGCTGGATGTGGAAGCGCCGGATCACCGCGCGCTCCACGGAGCGCGGCGCGCCGCGTCCGGGCGCGTGAGCGAGCTCGCGGTCCTCGCGCCGCTCGTCCTCGCCTTCCAGGTGTGGGACGGGTTCGGGTGGGCCGCCAAGGCGGTGTTCACGTGGCGCATGCTGCACCAGTGGGTGCGCAGCGAGCGCGAGGGCCGGAGCGTGCTGCCCGCCGCGTTCTGGGGCTGGTCGCTGCTCGGCTCGACGCTCGACCTCGTCTACCTCGCGCACCGCCGCGACCCGGTCTTCATGTCGGGGACGATCGTCAACGCGGCCATCTACGTCCGCAGCTTCTGGATGTCGCGGTCGTCGGCGCCGCGCGCGCCCGGCAAGGCGCGCCTCTGGGTGCCGCTCGCCGCGGGTCTCGTCATCTTCGGCGCCGTCGTCTACGAGGCCATCGGCCCCGACCATGGCCTCGTCCACTTCCAGCGCAGCGTCCCGTGGCTCGTCGTCGGCTACGTCGGCACGCTCGGCTGGACGGGCCGCTTCGTCGTGCAGTGGTGGGAGAGCGAGCGCACCGGCGTCGCCCACCTGCCGGCGGCGTTCTTCTACGTCGGCGTCGTCGCGGCCGCGTTCCTGTTCGCCTACGCGCTGCACGAGCGCGACTGGGTGAACACGTTCGGCTTCGGGCTCACGCTGGTGCCGTACGCCCGCAACCTCGTGCTGATGCGCCGGCGCGCGGCCGACGACGCGAGGCCCGACGGCGCGCGGCCCGACGAACCGGGGCCCGCCGACGCGAGGCCCGGCGCGCCGCAGGCCGCCGCGGACGGGGGCGCGGGGTCGCCGGCCCGGGAGGGCGCGTGACCGCGCCGCGGCCGCCGCTCCGGCTGCCGCCGGACCTCGCGGGCGAGCCGGTCCCGTCGCGGGCCGGCACGGTGCTCTACGTCGTGGCGCTCGTCCTGATCGCCGTGTGGGACCTCGGCGGCCGGTCGATCCTGCACCGCGACCTGCCGCGGTTCGCGGTGATCGCGCGCGAGATGATCGCGGGCGGCGACTGGCTCGTGCCGCACCAGCACGGCAAGCCCTACCTCAACAAGCCGATCCTCTTCATCTGGCTCGTCGCGGGCCCGTCGGCCCTCTTCGGCGACGCCAACGCGGTGCTGCTGCGCCTGCCGAGCGCGCTCGCGCTCGTCGTGACGGGGCTCTCGACGTGCGCGTGGGCGCGGGCCCGGACGGGGTCGCTCGCGATCGGCCGCGTCGCGGGCCTGTTCGTCGTCACGATGTTCCTCACGAGCGAGCTGGGCCGCACGGGCCGGCCCGACATGCTCGCCGCGGCGTGCTCGACCGCGTGCGCCGCGTTCCTCGACCGCGCGGCCCTCGGGCGCGGCACGCGTCGCGACCCGTGGTGGGCGGGCCTCGCGTTGGGCGCCGGGCTGCTCTCGAAGGGCCCCGTGGTGATGCTGGTGCCCGCGGCGGCGCTGCTGCTGCCGACGCCGGGCACGACGCTGCGCGCGCGCCTCGCCGCCACGAAGCCGTGGCTCGTGGTCCTCGTGGGCCTCGCCGTCGCGGCGCTGTGGGTGGTGCCCGCGTGGATGCGCGCCGGCGACGGCTTCTTCCACGGCCTCGTCGTGCAGCAGGTGAAGGACCGCGTCGAGGGCCGCGGGAACCACCAGGAGGCGTGGTTCTACTACCTCCTGCAGCTGCCGCCGGTGCTCGCGCCGTGGGGCCTCCTCGGGACCGCGGTCGCGTTCGGCGCGCTGCACCCGCGCGTGCGCCGCGCCGTCGGCGGCACGGTGCCGGCCGTCGTGGGCGTGACGATGCTCGTGCTCTCGGCCGTGCCCACGAAGGAGGTGCGCTACGCCGCGGTCGTGGCCGCGCCGCTCGCGATCCTCGCCGCGCAGGCCGCGGTCGGCTTCGCGCGCGGCGTGACGGACCCGCGCGCCGCGGCGCGGCACCTGACGGGCCTCGGCGTCGTCGCGCTGCTGTTCGGGCTCGGGTGCGTCGTCCCCATGGCGCGGTGGCCGGCGACGACGTGGCGGCTCGCGCCGGTGGCGCTCGTCGCGGCGGGCACGGGCCTCCTCGCGGTCGTGCGCGCGCGCCGCGGCGGCGAGGCCCCGCCGGTCCTCGCGGGCCGCGCGCTCGGCGTCGCCACGGTCCTCGCGGCGTGCGGGCTGCTCGCCTTCTGGGTGGTGCTCGGGCGCTACCTCGTGATCCGCAGCGTCGAGGAGAACCGGCAGGTCGCGCGCGTGCTGCCCGAGGGCGTGCCCGTCGCGATCGTGATGGGCGACAGGCTCGAGCCCGACGACCTCTTCGAGGCCGTCGCGCGGCCGATCCCGGTGCCGACGCCGAGCGACGTCCCGACGGCGGCGACGCACCCGCGGCTCGTCGTCGCGTGCATCGAGAGCGCGCTCGACGCGGTGAGCTTCGTGCGCGGCGAGGCGCCGCGCGTGTTCCTGCGGTGGCCGCACGTCGGCGGCGGCACGCTGGTGGTGGCGGCGTACGGGCCTCGCGTACCGGAGCCCCCGACCGCTCCCCCGACCGTGCCCCCGACCGTGGCCCCGGGTGGGGCGCCGGACGGTGCTACGGACGGTTCTCGCCGATGACCGCGAGGCGCTTCGTCATGACGCCGTCGAGGTAGGTGGGCGCCTCGGCGTAGGTCATCTGGCGGACGCGGCGGAGCGTGTAGCCGCGGGCCTCGTAGAACGGCACGAGGCCGACCTCGGTCGCGGTGCGGAGCAGCGCCCAGTCGAGGCCCTCGGCCGCGACGTCCCACTCGGCGGAGGCGAGGAGCGTCGAGCCGATGCCGACGCGGCGGTGCGTGGGGACGACGGCGAGGCCGCTGACGTCGGCGTAGTCGCGTTCGTCGCAGAGGTCGGCGAACTCGCGCTTGCTGGTCCAGCGGATGGTGCCGACGACGTGGCGGCCGATGCGGGCGAGGAGGAAGTGCTCGCCGCGGCGCATGGCGAGCGCGATGCCGTCGGCGGGCTCGACGTCGGTCGGGAAGGGGCTGACGTCGGGGAGGGGCGTGTTGTTGCGCTGGGCCTCGAGGGTGACCGCGGCGACGAGGGCGGCGTCGCGCTCGCCGGCGCGGGTGACCTCGACGCGGGGGTGGAGGTGGCGGCGGAGGTCGGCGCCGCGGAGGTCGCGGCCGTAGGCCTCGCCGTCGCGCGGGGGGACCTCCTCGATGTAGGGGAGCCCGCGGAGGTGGCGGGTCCAGTCCTCGCCGGCGAGGAGGGACTCCGCGATGCGCTGGAGCCGCGCGTCCTGCCCCTGCCAGCGGTCGGCGAGGGCGCGGAGCTTCTCGGGGGCGGGGTGGATCATCGGACGGTCCTCTATCGGCGTACCCGGGTGGAGAGTTTGAGCGGGTCGCGGTAGGCTCCGGGGATGGCCCTCGACGTGAACCCGGTCTTGATCCCGCAACTGGCCCGCCCGACGCCCAGCCGCATCCTGTTCGTGGTGATGGACGGGCTCGGCGGGTGCCTCCAACCGGGGGTGCCCACGGCCCTCGAGCGGGCGAAGCACCCGCACCTCGACGCCCTGGCGGCGGAGGGGGGGCTCGGGCGGTACGTCCCGATCGCGCCGGGGATCACCCCCGGCAGCGGGCCGGGCCACTTCTCGATCTTCGGGTACGACCCGGTGGCGCTCGACGTCGGCCGCGGGGTCCTCGAGACGCTGGGGCTCGGGATCGACGTGGCGCCGGGCGACGTGACGGCGCGGGCGAACTTCGCGACGGCGGGGCCCGACGGCCGGCTGACGGACCGGCGCGCGGGCCGCATCGCGACCGAGGAGGCGACGCCGCTGGCGCGGGCGCTGAACGCGGCGGTGCCGAAGATCGAGGACGTGCGGATCGAGATCCACCCGGGGCTGCAGCACCGGTTCGCGCTGGTGTTCCGCGGGCCCGGGCTCGTGGACGCGGTGAGCGACACCGACCCGCAGGCGGAGGGCGTGGCCCCGCTCGCGCCGACGGCCGTCACGCCCGCGGCGGCGAAGACCGCGCGGGTGACGGCGGCGTTCCTCGAGAAGGCGTACGCGTTCCTGCGCGGGCAGGCGAAGGCGAACACCGTGCTGCTGCGCGGCTTCTCGGGCCGGCCGGCGATGCCGACGCTGCGCGAGCGCGCGCGACTGACGCCGCTGGCGATCGCGGCCTACCCGGCGTACCTCGGCGTGGCGCGGCTGCTCGGGATGGACGTGGCGCCCGGCGTGTCGCCGAAGAGCACGGTGGCGGACGAGGTGACGGCGCTCGAGCGCGCGTGGGCGGGCCCGCACGACTTCTTCTTCCTGCACGTGAAGGGGACGGACTCGGCGGGCGAGGACGGCGACGAGGACCGCAAGGCCCGCGTGATCGAGGAGTTCGACCGCGAGCTGCCGCGGATCCGCGCGCTGAAGCCGGACGTGATCCTGGTCACGGGCGACCACAGCACGCCGGGCCCGATGAAGGCGCACTCGTTCCACGCGGTGCCGTTCGTGCTGCACGGGCCGTGGGTCGAGCCGGACGACCAGCGGACGTTCGACGAGCGGGCGTGCGCGCTGGGCCGGTTCGGCGGCTGGTTCCCCGCGCTCTCGCTGTTCCCGATGGCGATGGCCTGCGCGGGCAAGCTCGCCAAGTACGGCGCCTGACGCGGGGCCCCCGGTGCCCAGCGTCCCCGTCCGGCCGCCCTCGTCGCGGTTCCTCGGCGACGCCGCGTGCGCGCTGCTCGCGTCGTTGTGGGTCTTCGCGTTCGCCCCGCGGGCGGAGGTGTGGGCCGTCGCGCCGGGCGTCGTCGGCATGCTGGCCGTGCTCGAGCGGGCGCGCACGACGCGCCGGGCCGTGCTGTACGTGCTGTTCTTCGGCGCGGTCGCGATCGGGTTCGGGTACCGCTGGCTGGCGGACACGGTGCGCGTGTTCGGCGAGCTCGACCTGCGGGTCGGGAGCGCGGCGGGCCTCGTGTCGTGGCTGGTGCTGGTCGCGTACGGGATCTGGTCGACGGTCCACATCGTGCTGTTCGCCGTGCTGTACCGCCGCACGCTGAAGGGCGACCGCCGGCCGCACCCGCTCGCGACCGCCGCGCTCTTCGTGGCGTGCGAGGTGCTGCCGGTGCGCTTCCTCGCGTGGCACGCGGGGTACGGCGCCGTCGAGTCGGCGCCCCTGCGGCAGCTCGCGGAGTGGGGCGGCGTGCCGCTCGTCTCGTTCGCGCTGCTGTGCTTCGCGGTCCCGCTGCACGAGGGCGCGCGCTGGGTGCTCGCGCGCGACGACGGCCCGCGGCCGCGGGCGGGCGCGAGCCTGGTGGCGGTGGCGGTGGGCCTGTTGCTGTACGGCGCGGGGTGGTGGCGCCTCGGGGTCGTGGCGGACGAGGACCGGCACGCGACGGCGTCGGTGCGGGTGGGCCTCGTGCAGGCCAACGTCGGGAGCACCGCGAAGCGCGCGGCGGAGCGCGGCGACCGCGGGGCCGAGAGCCGCGCGGCGTACGAGCGGGGCACCCGCGCGGCGGTCGCGGCGGGCGCGGAGCTGATCGTGTGGCCGGAGACGGCCCTCGTCGAGGGCGCCCGGCTGTGGGACGCGAAGGCGCACCGGCTGCTGCCGCGGGCGACGATCGACGGGCACCTCGCGCGCCTCGGCTACGGCTTCCTCGCGGAGGTCGGGGCCGACCGCACGTTGCTGCTCGGCGGGTACGCGGACGAGGTCCACGACGGCGCCACGGTCCGCTACAACGTCGCGATGCTGCGCGAGCCGGGCGGCACGGCCTGGGGCCTGTACCGCAAGGTGAAGCTGATGCCGTTCGGCGAGCGCATCCCGGGCCAGGACGCGATCGCGTCGCTGCGGGGGCTGCTGCCGCAGTCGGTGCCGATGTCGGCGGGCGAGCGCGACCAGCCGCCGATCCGGTGGAAGGCGCGCGACCTGTCGGTGTGCGCGTTCGTCTGCTACGAGTCGATCGTCCCCGGGCTGGTGGCGAGCCTCGCGGGCGAGCACCGTCCCGACCTCCTCGTGAACCTCACGAACGACTCGTGGTACGGCGACACCTGGGAGCCGCACCAGCACCTCGCGTTCGCGCGCTTCCGCGCGGTCGAGCACCGCACGCCGATGCTCCGCGCGACGAACACGGGGATCACGGCGATCGTGGACGCGACGGGCGAGGTGACCGACCGTCTCGGGTGGGGGCGCGAGGGCGTGGTGGTCGGCGACGTGCCGCTCGTCGCGCGCGCGCGCACGCTCTACGCGACGACGGCGCCGATGCAGCCGTGGATCTGGTGGGCCGCGGCCGTACTCCTCCTCGCGCTCCGCCGCCGCCGCTGACCCGGCGCAACGGGCCGACCCCGTTCCTCCACCTCCGCGGTCGATCCCCCGGGTACGCAAGGCCCGCGCGCCGACGCCGAAACGCTGGGCTCCGACCCCTTCGTTTCGCGGTCGACGCCGAAACGAACGTCTACGACCCCATCGTCTCCGCTCGCCCGCGCCACGACGGCGACGCTGCTTCGCCCCGCACCCGAGTCACACGGCCCATGGCCTCCCGCGGGCCTGCAGGCGCGGGGATCTCGTGCTTCAGATTTGGAGGGCGTGTCGGGCAGGCCCGGGCAGTGGGGCAGGCTACCGAGGCCACCCGGGCGCCTGCAGAACAGCCCGCGAAAGAGAATCGGCCGGCGACCTCTCGGTCACCGGCCGATCCTGCGGTTCGCCATCCGGTCGCCGGCCGTCGCCGGCCGTCGCCGGCCGTCCGGCCGGCCGTACTAGAAGTTGAACGACACGCCGAAGAACAGCGTGTGGGTCACGAGCTGGTCGGTGGCCTGACGGGCCTGGACCGCGCCGCTGTTGCTCTGGCTGAAGTCGAACGAGTCCTCGGCGCGCTGCACGTTGTCGAGGAAGAGCAGGTTGTAGCTGACGCCGATGCCGAGGCAGCGCGAGAGGCGCCACTGCAGGCCCATCTCGAAGTCGAGGCCGAAGACGAACTCGTCGTCGTCCACCGAGGCCGAGTGCGCGCCGCCGGCGAAGATGTCCACGTCGGTGACGTCGATCTGACGGTCGACCGTGCCGAACATCGCCTTCAGCGTGCCGAAGAACTCCATCGAGTCGCTGATATCCGCGTGGGCCGTCAGCATCGCCTGGGCGCCGATGAAGTCGTTCTGGACCTCGGCGTGGACGAAGCCGTTGTCCACCGGGAACGCGCCCGGGCCCGTCGTGACGAAGTCGACGTTCGCGTCCTCGTCGAACGAGATGTAGCGGACGCCGACGCCCGCGTCCCAGCGCCAGTGGCCCGAGCAACGGAGCTCGGTCCACCAGTTGAACTCGATGCTGAACAGCTCGGCCTCGGAGTTGAACGAGGCGTTCACGGGGCGCGAGATGTCGCCGAGGCCGTCGTCGCCCGGGCGCGCGGCGAAGAGGCCCGCGTCGCGCGTGCTCGCGTCGGGGTTGCCGTAGTACGTGCCGCGGAGCTCGACCCGGCTCTCGCACTCGAAGTGGTAGGAGATCGAGAGACGGCCGCCGAACGCCGCGTCGTAGTCCACGCCGTCCCAGTCGAGCTGGTTGCCGGGGACGAAGAGCGTCTCGCCGAGGATGCCGTCCGGGCTCGAGATCGAGGCCAGCGCGCCCTCGAGCGTGATGTCCCAGCAGCCGTACCGGTTGCCGCACGAGTCGAGGCGGCAGCCGCAGGCGTCCCGCTTCTGGAAGCAGGGCTGGGGTCCGCACGGCTCGCACGAGTTCGGCTGCGTGACCGGCGCCGGCGCGTAGTACTGGGGCGCCGGCTGATAGGGCCGGTACGTCGGGGCCGGCGTGACCGTCGCGGGCGCCTGGTCGATGACGCGGCGGCGCTCCTCGACCGTCGGCGCCGGCGGCGGCGCGGGTGCGGCCTGCGGCGCGAGCTCCGGCGGCGGCGGCGGCGGGACGGGAGCGTCTTCCGCGTACGCCTTTCCGCCCAGCAGGGCCAAGGTACCGACGAACAGGAACACGGGTAGACCGCGCATGCAGAGCCTCCACCCGATCGCACGGGCAGCCGCGCGATCGAACCCAACCGAGGTCCGGAGCGTACCGGGCCGACCGGAAGCGGTCAATCACGACCACCCCGGTTCCCGGGTTCATCGGATGGTTCCGACGACCTCCGCAGCGACGGTCTCGCCGGGCTTCAACTCGACCTCGACCGGCGCCGCCGTCACGTCCGGGCTCACCACCTCGACGCGGTGGGGGCCGCCCGGCAGCCCGCCGAACGTGACCCCCTCCTCGCCCACGACGACCACCACGCTCGGGACCCCCGACACGGCCACCCGCTCGAGCCGGGCCCTGCCCGACGGGTCCTCCACCACGCGCGGCTCCGCGCCCTTCCCGGCTGACAAGATGCGAACGAGCGCGCGCCGCCCGCGCGTGCCCGTGACCCGCACGCGCAGCCGCGCCTCGTCCGTGGCCCGCGCCCGCGCACCGACCGTCGTCCCGGCGACGACCGTCGCGTCGGCATCCGCCGGCCCGAGCCCGCCCAGCCACACGCGGAATCGGTACGCGCCCGCGGGGAGCCCGTCGACGACGAGGGTGCCGCTCGGGTCGATCGTCCTCCGGTGGGCGGGCGCCGGCCCGCCGTCGGCCCGTTCGACGACGACGACCGCGTCCGCCGGCGACGACATGGGCGACCCGTCCGGCCGCTCGAGGCTCACCGCGACCGCGCCGGCGGCCGGGTCGCGCTCGAGCGCGACGTCGATCGCCCGCACCTCGCCCTCCGGCGGCGCCGACGTCAGTTCCTCCGTCCAGGGCAGGAACCCGGGCACCGCGATCCGCAGCGAGATCGGCGTCCCCGCGGGGTCCAGGGGCAACTCCACGCGGCCCACGACGTCCGGCCACGGCGGATCGACCCGCGGCAGCCGGACCGACCCGAGCAGCGTCTCCTGCCCGCTCCGCGCGCCCGACGTCCAGACGACGAGCGCACGATCGAGGTGCGGCCGGTCGGCCCCCCGCGGCCGGAACCACGCGACCAGGGCCGGCGTGAGCTCGATGACGCGTTCCCCCGCGACCGCGAGCTCGAGCGACACCTGCCGCGTCACGTGGGTCGGGTGCGAGACCGACAGCGCGCCGGGCGCCTTCGGGTCCACCCGCACCGCGAACCGGCCGTCCCGGTCGGACGTCGCGCTGGCGAGCGCCGCGAGCTGCCAGCCTGCCGGGTCCGAAGCCCCCCCCGCCGGCGTCACGGTCGCGCCCTCGAGCGCCTTCCCGCCGCGCGACACGACGCGCCCCGCCACGAGGAAGCCGGCGTCGAGCTCGATCCGCAACGCGAGCGACGACCCGTCGATCGTCACCACGGCGGGTCGGCCGTCGGGGTGCCGGACGGACATCGCCGTGGGGGCGCCCGCGTCGAGCGCCACGCGGAAGTTCCCGGCGCCGTCGGTGCTCATGGACGCGAGGCCCGGTGGCCGAGAACCCTCGGTGGCACCGAGGGTTTCGGGGTGTCGGTCGGGTTCGATCGCGAGCGTCGCACCGGCCAGCGGCGTGCCCTCGCCCGCGGCGACGACGGTCCCCGAGACGACCCACCGCGCGGTCGGGTCCCCCGCGCCCGCCGACCGGGTCGGCGACCCCGCGGACGGCGCGTCGGCCGCGGTGCCGGGGGCGCCCGATCGCGGCGGGCCGTCGATCGCGCCCGGCGCCGACCCGCTCCTGCGGCTCGGGTCGGCGATCTCGTCGGCCGACGGGACGCCCCCGTCCGTGTCGTCGCTCCCGCGTCGCCCCGACCCCCACAAGAAGAAGAGGACGCCGGCACCCACCGCGACGACGAGGACGGCGAAGGGGAGGGCGCGGCGCGTCATGGGCGGGCCGCATGGTGCCACATCGCGGCGCAGCGGGCCTCGCGTCCCCACGCACGCGACCGCGACCTCGATGCCTTGCGACGCACACCATGCGCGCGCACGACCGCGATCGAAACGCCCCCCCGACCTGCCTTGAATCGACCCGGGGCCGTCCGTATAGTCCGCCCCGGGTTGCTGGGCCGCGTTCGCGGTGGAGGTGCTTCTCATGGGTCGTTTTGCACACGCCTTGGCTGCCGTCTTGTCCGTGCTCGGGGCTTCCGCCCTCACGGCGTGCGGCGGGAGCGGCGGCGGTGACGGGTTCTCGCAGGGCAACGGGAACGGACAGATCGTCCTCACGTCGATCGCGCCGAACCCGATGCAGGGCTGCGGTCCGCACGCCTTCACCATCACCGGCCAGAACTTCGAGACCGTCTCGGGGACGACGGCGACCGTGACGTTCCGCGCCATCGCGCCGGCCGGGTACTTCCCGTTCGCCGCGGGGTCGTCGGACCGCGCTTCGGTCACCGCCACCGTCACGAGCGACACGACGATCACCGGCTTCACGCCGCCCATCGTCATCTGCGGCGTCGCCGCGGTGACGTGCGAGATCGACGTGATGCTCGAGAGCGGCGTCTTCGCGACGTCCACCGGCGTGTTCACGGTCGTGATCAACGCGCCGACCATCGCGTCGATCACCCCGAACCCGATCCCGGCCGCCCTCCCGACCCCCTTCACGGTCACCGGCACGGGCTTCGGCCCGGTCGGCGGCCCGGCCACCGTGCGCTTCACCGGCGACAACGGCGCCCTCCTGTGGAAGGACGGCACGAAGAACTTCGCCGACGTCGTCGGCACGGTCGTCGACGCCAACACGATCACCGGCATCACCCCGATCGCGACGGTCTGCGACGTCGCCCAGATCGGCGCGAGCGTCCAGGTCTTCTTCCCGGACGGCTGCTGCACGCTGCCCACGCCGGCCGGCTTCGTGAACTTCGCCGCCCCGACGGTCACGACCGTCTCGCTCAACCCGATCCCGGCCGCGGTCCAGCAGAACGGCTGGGTGATCAACGGCACGAACTTCGGCCCCGCCGGCACGCAGGCGACGGTCCGCTTCATCGCCGACAACAACTTCCCGCTGTTCGGCGACGGCACCCAGCAGACGATCTCGATCCCGGCCCTCGTCGGCGGCGCGGGCCCGGCCCAGACGCTGACCCTGACGACGCCGCTCGCCGCCGTCTGCGGCATCGCGTCGCGCACGTCCGCGATCCGCGTGATCTCGCCCTACGGCTCGTCGTGCGTCCAGACGGCCGCCGGCTTCCTGAACTTCGCCGCCCCGACGATCACCGGCGCGCAGGCCCCGATCCCGGGCGCCATCCCGACGGCGATCACGATCGCCGGCACGAACTTCGGCCCCGCGGGCTCGCCGCTCATCGTCCGCTTCATCGCGGCCAACGGCGCCTCGATCTTCGACGACGGCACGTCCGCCTTCGAGGACGTCCCCGGCGTCGTCGGCGGCACGGTGAACACCGTCAACGTCACCACCCCGCTCGTCACGGCCTGCACCGCCGCGGTCAACGCGACGGTCCGCGTCTTCGCCCCCGCGGGCGGCGCCTGCGTGGACAGCGCGGCCAACTACCTGACGTTCAACCCCCCGACGATCACCTCGATCGCCCCGAACGTCTCGAACGCCTACCCGACGGCGCCGAACACGACCTTCACGATCACGAGCGCCACGGCCACGTACGGCCCGGTCGGCTCGCCGGTCGAGGTCCGCTTCACGTCGTCGAACGGCCTCAACATCTTCGGCAACGGCAGCACGACCGAGGTCGCGGTCCTCGGCACGGTCGCGTCGGCCACGACGATCACCGGCACGCTCCCGTCGGCCAGCCTCTGCGGCGTCGCGAGCGAGACGGTCAACGTCCGCATCACCCTGCAGAACGGCTCGTGCCAGACGGCCGCCAACCTGCTGACCTACAACGCGCCGACGATCACGACGTTCAACGGGGCCCCGGCGCCGCTGGCCGTCCCGTCGAGCAACCCCGTCGCGATCACGATCCAGGGCACGGGCTTCGCGCCGCTCAACGGCGTCGTGCAGGTGTTCTTCGTCTCCGACCCGGCCGGCCCGCCGCTCTTCGGCGACGGCACGCAGCGCGTCAGCCCGGCCCAGCCCGGCGTCGTGAACGCCACGGGCACGCAGGTCACGGTGATCCCGCCGCACGCGACGGTCTCGCCGAACACGGTGAACCGTAGCGCCTCGGTACAGATCGTCCTCGCGAACGGCGCGTGCGTCACGTCGGCCGCCAACGTGATCACGTACACGGCCCCGACGCTGACGACGCTGACCCCGACGGGCGGCACGCTCTTCTCGGCCAACCAGACGGGCTTCACGCTGACCGGCACCAACTTCGGTCCGGTCGGCTCCGAGGTCGCGGTCCGCTTCACGGCGACGACCGGCACCCCGTTCGGCAACGGCACGCAGAGCTCGTTCGAGGTCCCGGCGACCGTCACGAACGCCACGACGATCACCGGCAACGCCTCGCCGCTCGCCGCGCTCTGCGGCAACCCGGCGGTCACGACGCTGGCCGGCACGGCCCGCGTGATCTTCCAGGACGGCAGCCAGTCGTCGAACACGGCCGCGTTCACGTACGTCGCCCCCGCGATCACCTCGGTGACCGCGGTCGGCTTCGGCCCGACGCCGGTCGCGTTCACGATCGTCGGCACCGGATTCGCGCCGGTCGGCACGATCGCCCAGGTGACGTTCACCGCGCAGGGCAACACGCCGATCTTCGGCAACGGCTCGCTGGTCGAGACGACCGTCACCGGCGTGGTGACCGCGCTCAACACGGTCACCGGCGTGACCCCCGCGGCCATCGTGTGCGGCGCGACGCCGCCGGCCGTGGACGTCCGCGTCACCTTCTACGGCGGCTCGTGCGCGACCTCGACGGGTGCCCTCACGCCCGCCGCCCCGACGATCACCTCGATCGTCCCGAACAGCGTCCCCGCCACGATCCAGACGCAGGTGACGATCAACGGCACCGGCTTCGGCACCGTCGGCTCGCTCGCCCAGGTCGTCCTCTCGATCTCCGGCACGCCCCCGACCTCGACGCCGTTCATGAACGCGTCGTCGTCGGAGATCACGGTGACCGGCACGGTCGGCGCCGGCGGCACCTCGGTGACGTTCTTCTCGCCGCTCGCCTCGACCTGCACGACCAACGTCGTCGCGGACGTGCGCGTGCGCCTCGCGAACGGCTCGTGCACGCTCGTGACGCCGAACGGCCTGACGTTCGTCGCCCCGACGGTCACGACGAACAACCTCGCCCCGGCGACGATCCTGACGCTGACGCCGGGCGCGCCGAACCCGTACACGATCACCGGCACCAACTTCGCGCCCACCGGCGCGCAGGTCCTGATCCGGTACACGGCGACGAACCCGATCTTCGACGACGGGACGAACTCGCAGGTCACGGTGTCCGGCACGGTGACGAGCACCACGACGATCACGACCGCCCTGCCGATCGGCCGCGTGTGCGCGGCGACGACGGCCCAGGCCCGCGTCGTGTTCCCGAACGGCGCGTGCGCCGACTCGCCGGTCGCGTTCGTGACGTGGGCCGCCCCGACGGTCACGACGCTCTCCAGCACGAACGGCCCGGCCTTCAACCCGGGCACGACGAACATCACCGGCACGAACTTCCCGCCCGCGGGCACGCCGGTCGTCCTGCACTGGTCGGCCGCGACGCCGATCTTCGCGGGCGGCACGTCCACGACGTTCGAGCAGTTCACGTCGGTCACGACCGGCGGCGCCGCCGGCGCCATCAACAACGTCGCGATCCCGATCGCGACGACGTGCGCCACGACGGCCGCGAGCCTGTCGGTCGAGTTCGGCAACCCGAACGCGTCCGGCTGCGTGATCGCCGCCCCGGCGTTCACCTACAACGCCCCGACCGCGACGGTCGCCGCGCCGACGACGGTGGACGCCATCGGCCCGGTCGCGACCAACCTGACGGTCACGAACTTCCCGCCGAATGCGGTGGTCACGGTCCGCTTCGTCGCGGCCGCCGGCACCCCGTTCGAGGGCGGCTCGTCGGCCGCCGCCGAGACGGTCGGCACGGTCAACGGCGCGGGCACGGCGATCGCCATCGCGAACACGCCGGGCGCGCTGCTCTGCGGTGACAACGCGACGACGACGGCCACCGTCTCGGTGGTCCTCGCCAACGGCTGCGTCGTCACGGCGGCCGGCACGCTGACCTACACGGGCCCGATCCTGACGACGGTCAACGCTGCGGCCCCGCCGTCGTCGCAGTCGGCCCTCACGGGCGCCGGCACGCTGATGACGGTCACCGGCACCAACTTCGGCGGCGCCGCGACCGGCTCCGTCGTCACGGTGCGCCTGACCTCGGCCCAGTCGATCTTCGCGGACGGCACCGCCGGCACGATCGACGTCGCCGGCACGGTCAACGCCGCCAACAGCGTGCAGTTCGGCCTGCCGGCCGCGACGCTCTGCGGCATCGCCACGGCCACCGCGGACGTCCGCGTGCTCTTCCCCGACGGCTCGTGCGACGTGCTCGCCAGCGCGATCACGTACAACGCGCCGCAGGTGAGCGCGACGCCGGCGACGGCGTTCCCGGTCCAGAACCTGGCCTACGCGGGCCAGCCGTTCGCGATCACCGGTCTCGGCGGCGTCAACGCCTTCGGGCCCGTCGGCGCGACGGTCAACGTCCGCTTCTCGGTCGCGGCGGGCACGCCGTTCCAGGGCGGCACGTCGGCGTTCGCCGTCGTCCCCGGCACGATCACGAGCGCCACGACCATCGTCGGCGTCGCGCCGGCGGTGAACGACGTCGCCAACACGATCCCGACGGTCAGCGTCCGCGCGGAGTTCGAGGACGGCTCGTGCACCAACACGACGACCACCTCCTACTTCCGCACGGTCTCGCGCATCGCGGTCACCGGCGGCGGCAACATCCACGTCCTCGACAAGGCCGGCGGCGGCGCCCCGACGGCGGTCGCGGGCTCGCCGTTCGCCACGGCCGGCGCGCTCGGCGGCGCGTTCGACGCGTACCTGAACCGCGTCTACGTCACGACCGGCGCGACCAACACGGTCCGCTACGTGGACCTCGGCGCGGGCACGGTCGCCGGCACCCCGGCGCCGGTCCTCAACGCGACGAGCATCGCGATCGCGGGCACGCCGACGGGCATCGCGATCGACACCAAGAACCACCGCGCGTGGACGGCGAACGTCGCCAACAACACGGTGTCGGTGATCGACCTCTTCACGAACCAGGTGATCCGCACGTTCACCGCCTCGGTCCCCGGCGGCGGCGCCCTGACGGGCCGCATCGTGTGGGACTCGGTGAACGACCGGATGCTGGTGCCGGTCCTCGTGGCGGGCACCGGGGCCGACCAGATCGACGTCTACGACGCGACCCTCTCGGGTAGCGTCGGCACGGTGATCCCGGTCCCGAACCGTGGCGCGGGCACGACGGGCGCCAACACCGCCAACTGGACGGGCGGCCTCGCCGTCGACCCGAACGCGGGCCTCGCGTACCTCACGTACGACGACGCGGACGCGGCGGCCGGTGACAACGACTACCTCGAGGCGCGCGACCTCTCGGAGCTCAGCGTCATCGAGAACGTCGCGACGTTCGTCGCGGGCACCAACCCGTCGGGCGTCGTCAACGTCGACCCGTCGGCCGGCCGCGTGTTCGTCTACATGGCGGCGCCGACGAACAACGTCCAGGCGTTCAACAACGTCTCGCTGGCCAACATCGGCCCGAACCTGGCGGTTGCGGCCGTGCCGACGGATCTCGCGATCTGCTCGACGCTGAACCGCGGCTACCTCGTGCTCGCCAACGGCACGGTGCAGGCCTTCAACACCACGACGAACGCGAACAGCGGCGCCGCGGTGGCCACCGTCGGCGGCGTGAACGGCGCGACGACGTCGCCGTAACCGTCGCGGACCTCCGGTCCTCCATCGCGGGCGGCGGGGCGCGAGCCTCGCCGCCCGCGGTCTTTGGGGGCGGGTCGTCGTCGGGACGGTCGGGCGCTTCGGGACGCGAGGCCCGTTCGCCGTCGTGGGCGCTCGGGTTGCGCCCTCCGGGTGCGGTGTCGCGGCCGCGCGCTGCGCGACGGGCGGTCGCGGGCGTCACGCGACTCGCCGCGCGCGGGAGTGCGCGGGCCACGACCTCGGGGCTCGGAGCGCGCCGTCTCGCGGAGGCCGGCGGGCCTCGCGTACCCCCGCACGGGCCGCGGTTCCCGACGTTCGGGGCCCGGTCCAGGCTCTGTCTGAAATCTGCTCCGTCGCGAGCCCGCGTGGGCCGAGGCGAGGGCAGGCGGCGGAGGCGAAAGGGCCCGGAGACGGGTTCTGGACCCGATGAGGAGCCCTTTCGCCGAGCATGCCTCCCCGCAGCCCGGCGCCGCGCGGGCGCAGCAGGAGCGCCTTTCAGACGGAGCCAAGGCTCTGTCTGAAATCTGCTCCGTCGCGAGCCCGCGTGGGCCGAGGCGAGGGCAGGCGGCGGAGGCGAAAGGGCCCGGAGACGGGTTCTGGACCCGATGAGGAGCCCTTTCGCCGAGCATGCCTCCCCGCAGCCCGGCGCCGCGCGGGCGCAGCAGGAGCGCTTTTCAGACAGAGCCTCGGACGCCCCCGTCTCGCGGCGGCCTACTTGACCTCGATCTCCGCGCGCTTCACGACGACGCGCTTCGTCGGGCGGCCGCCTTCGCCGCCGAGGGCCTCGAGGGCCTTCAAGACGTCGTCGCCCTCGACCAGCTCGCCGTAGACGGTGGAGAGCGTGTCGAGGCTCGGGTCGGGGGCGAGGAGGATGCGGAACTTGCTGTCGTCGGTCGAGCCGCCGATCCCGGTGCTCGCGAGCAGGCCGCGGCGCGCATGGGCGTTCTGTCCGGCCTCGCCCGGCTCGGGTTCGAGCGCGAAGCCGGGAGAGCCGAGGCCGTCGCCGACGGGGCACCCGCCCTCGACGACCTTCCCGGGGGCGACCTTGTAGAGGACGGTGTCGTCGTAGAAGCCCAGCAACGCGAGGTATAGGGCGTTGGCGACGTGTTTGGGCGCCTTCGCGGGCCAGAGCTTGAAGACGAGCGCGCCGGCGTCGGTCTCGAGGACGAGGCGATAGGCCTTCGCGGCGTCGAAGGCCGCGGCGGGCTTCTGCGGGAGGCGCATCGGGACGCCGCCGGAGCGCCAGTCGGGCTTCGTCGTGTCGAGGCGGCCCTGGGCCCGGGCGGCCGCGATCTTCTGCTGCAGTTCCGCGAGGACGGGGTCGCTGGCGGGGGCCGTGCGGTCGACGTAGGTGCGCGCGGGGGCCGCCGGCGCGGCGACCGGTGCGCCGGTCCTGGCCGGAGCGGGCTTCGACGTCGGGGCGTCGTCGCCGCAGGCGCAGAGGGCCGCGAGGCCAAGGGTCGCGAGGAGGGCCGCGGGGCGGGGACGGGCGGTCATCGGGCGTCGGCTCCGGGGGCGTGGACGGGGCGTGAGCCTATCACCGTGGACGTGCCGGAGGCGCCCGGGCGACCCTGCGATCGCGCTTGAGGCCGATCCCCCGGTGGCGGTAGAGTCCGCGCCCTTCGGTGGTGTTCGTGGGAGGGATCCCGATGCGAGCTTTCGTGCGCACCTGCTTGGCGGTGCTGGCCGTGGCGTTCTTCTCCGTCGGCTGCGGCGGTAGCGGCGGCGGCGGTGGGGGCGGCGGCGGGGGCAACAATCCCGGCAGCGGCACCATCTCGATCGTGAGCACGACGCCGACGGCGCTGGTCGGGTGCGCGCCGACGCCGATCACCATCAACGGGACCGGCTTCAACTCGATCGGCGGCACGACGTTCCGCGTCGTGTTCCACGCGCAGGGCGGCGCGACGCCGTTCGCCGGCGGTTCGTCGGACACCGCGACCGCGACGGGCCTCGTCACGAGCGCGACGACGATGACCGTGGTCGTCCCGCCCGTCGTGATCTGCGACGGGCCGTCGCCCCTCACGGTCACGTTCGACGTGCTCCTCGAGAGCGGCGTCGCGGCGTCGGGGTCGGGTTCGGTGTCGTTCACGGTGGCGGGCCCGGCGCTGGCGTCGATCTCGACCCCGACGGTGCCGGCGGCCGTCGCGACGCCGTTCGTCCTGAACGGGACCGGGTTCGGTCCCGTGGGCGGCGCGGTGACGATCCGCCTGACCGCCGACGGCGGCGCGACGATCTTCAAGGACGGGACGAAGCCCTTCGCCGACGTGCAGGGCATCGTCGCCAGCACGACGACGATCACGGGCGTCACCCCGATCGCGACGGTCTGCGGCGCGGCCTCCGCCGGCTGCTCGGTCAAGCTGCTCTTCCCCGACGGGTGCTGCACGACGACGACGGCGAACGGGTTCCTGACGTTCCTCGCGCCGACGGTGACGGGCTTCTCCACGGCGACGCTGAAGGCCGCCGTGAGCGACCCCGCCTTCGTGGTCAACGGCACCGGCTTCGGCGCCGACGGCTCGGTGGCCCAGGTGCGGTTCGTCGCCGACGGCGGGCTGGCGCTCTTCCACGACGCCACCACCCCGACGGTCGTCGTGCCCGGCACCGTCTCCGGCGGCGGCACCGCGATCACGTGCGCCTCGCCGCTCGCGGCCGTCTGCGGCGCCGCGACGCGCACCGCGTCGGTCCAGGTGGTCACCGCCTACGGCTCGAGCTGCGCGGCCAGCGCGCCGGGGACGCTGACGTTCACCGCGCCCACGATCACGGGCGCCGCGGTCGGCAGCCCCGCCCCGGGCTCGGCCCCCGCGCAGATCGACGTCACCGGCGCCGACTTCGGCCCGGTCGGCGCGCCCACCGTCGTCCGCTTCATCGCGGACGGCGGGGCCCTGATGTTCGAGGACGGGACGTCCGCCACGATCGACGTGCCCGCGGTCGTGTTCAGCGCGACGGCGGTGCGCCTGACGACCCCGCTGGTCACGGTCTGCGGCGCCGCGAACCGGAAGGCCGGGCTCCGCGTCTTCTCGCCGTACGGCGGCGCGTGCGTCGACACCGGCGCGTCGTACGTGCAGTTCGACGGCCCGACGCTCGCGCTCAACGGCTTCGCCCCGAACCCGATCCTCTCCACCAACCCGGCGACGTTCACCCTGACGGGCACGAACTTCGGCCCGGTCGGCTCCGCGGCCTCGGTCCGCTTCGTGGCCGACGGCGGCGCCACGCCCTTCGGCAACGGCAGCCTCTCGGAGGTCACCGTCGTCGGCACGGTCGCGAGCGCGACCCAGATCACCGGCGTCGCGCCGACGGTCGCGGCGTGCGGCCCGGCGACGAGCGCGTCGGTCGTGGTCACGCTCTCGGACGGCTCGTGCGTGGCGTCGGCGGCGGCCTACGTCTCGTGGAGCGGGCCGACGCTGACGGCCCCGTCCGCCGGCTCGCCGGTGGTGGTCCTCGCGTCGGCGCCCCAGGCGTCGATCACGCTGACGGGCACCGGGTTCGCTCCCGTCGGCGGCGTCGCGCGCGTCGTCTTCGTCTCGGACACGGCGGGCCCGCCGCTCTTCGGCGACGGCACGCTGTTCGAGAGCGCGGCGGTCGTCGGCACGATCACCTCGTCCACCGCGATCTCGGTCCGCCCGCCCCACGCCACGGTCTGCGGCGCGACGAGCCGCCTCGCCTCGATCCGCGTCGAGCTCGCCAACGGGTCGTGCGCGGCGACGGCGGCGCAGTCGGTGCGGTACGACGGCCCCTCGATCCTCACGATCGCCGCGGTCCCGCCGGGCCCGTTCCTCGGCGGCACGCCGACCCCGTTCCAGATCTCGGGCGCCGGTTTCGGCCCCGTCGGCTCCGAGGCCATCGTCCGGTTCCGCGCGTCCGCGGGGGCGCCGTTCGCCAACGGCACCGCCGCCGAGTTCGACGTCGCCGGCACCGTGACGAGCGCCTCGACGATCACCGGCACGACGCCCCTCGTGGCGCTCTGCGGCGTCGCCAGCGTCACCGCGTCGTTCCGCGTGACCCTGCAGGACGGCTCGTGCGCCGACTCCGCGGCCAACGCCATCACCTGGACCGGCCCGACGATCACCAACGTCGGCGGCGTCTCGCCCTTCGGCGTGCCCGCCGCGGTCCCGACGGTCGTCACGATCAACGGCACCGGCTTCGGCCCGGTCGGCTCCGCCGTCGACGTCACGTTCGTGAGCGACGCGGCCGGCCCCGCCCTCTTCGGCGACGGCACGCTCCGCGAGAGCAGCGTCGTGCAGGGCACGATCGCCTCGACCACCCAGATCACGGTCCGCACGCCCCACGCGACGGTGTGCGAGGCCACGTCGCGCCTGGCGTCGGTCCGCATCGCGCTGCCCGGCGGCGCATGCGCCTCGTCGCCCACGGGCGCGATCCGGTTCGACGCCCCGACGCTCACGAGCCTGGCCGCGGTCCCCGCGGGCCCGTTCGTCGGCTCGGTGCAGACCGGCTTCCAGCTGAACGGCACGAACCTCGGCTCGGTCACGACGACGCCCGCCACGGTGCGCTTCGTCGCCGCGAGCGGGACCCCGTTCGCCAACGGCACGTCGTCGTTCTTCGACGTCCCCGGCGTCGTGAACGCGGCCGGCACCCAGATCACCGGCACCACGCCGCTCGTCACGCTGTGCGGCGTCGCGAGCGTGACCGGCTCCGTCCGCGTCACCCTGCAGGACGGCACGTGCGTGGACTCGGCCGCGTCCTTCTTCACGTTCACGGGCCCGACGGTGACGAACGTCAACGGCGTCGTCCCGGCCGTCGTCCCGTCGTCGAGCCCCGCGCCGATCACGATCAACGGCACCGGCTTCGGCCCGGTCGGCGGTTTCGCCGACGTCGTCTTCGTGTCCGACCCGGCGCCGGAGCCGCCGCTCTTCGCCGACGGCACCCAGCGCGAGAGCGCGCCGGTCCTCGGCACGATCACGTCGGCCACGACGATCACCGTGACCCCGCCGAACGTGACGGTCAGCAACGCCGGGTCCCGGTTCGCGTCCGTGCGCGTGCGGCTCGCGGGCGGCTCGTGCGCCGCGTCCGCCGCGCAGGTGATCCGCTTCGACGCCCCGACGATCACCAACCTCGTCGCGACCCCCGGCCCGACGCTCGACGCGGCGGTCCCGACGGGCTTCACGATCAACGGCACCAACTTCGGCCCCGGCGGCAGCGAGGCGCTCGTCCGCTTCGTCGCCGACGGCGGCGCGACCCCGTTCGGCAACGGCACGCTGCGCGAGATGACGGTCGCCGGCACGGTCAACGCCGGCGGCACGCAGATCACCGGCACGACGCCGCTCCTCGCGCTCTGCCCGACGGCGTCCATGGGCGTCGCGGTCCGCGTGATGCTGCAGGACGGCACGTCGATCCAGACGGGCCCGACGTTCGCGACGTTCCAGGCCCCGACGGTCACGGCGTTCGCGCCCGCCACGTTCGACGCGGCCGCGCCCTCCCCGTCGACGTTCACGATCACGGGCACGGGCTTCGGGCCCGTGGGCTCGTTCGTCAACGTGCGCTTCTCCGCGACGGGCGGCGCGCGTCCGTTCGGCGGCGGGACGCTGCCCGACATCATCGTCCTCGGCCAGGTCGTCTCGGCGACCTCCGTGACCGGCACGCTCCCGCTCGCGACGGTCTGCGGCGTCCCGAGCGTGACGGCCACCGTGACCGTCAACCTGACGGGCGGCGCGTGCGCGAGCACCGCGGCCGGCGCGGTGACGATGAACGGCCCGACCTTCGCGGTCGCGACGCCGCTCACGCCGACGAACGTCTCGAGCACGACGTCGAGCGCCTTCACGATCAACGGGACGGGCTTCGGGCCCGTCGGCCAGCCCGCGTTCGTGACGTTCACGGCGCTCGCCGGCTCGCCCTTCGGCAACGGCACGCTGGTCGAGACGACGGTGACCGGCACGATCGCCTCGGCGACCCAGATCACCGGCTTCGCGCCGCTGGCCGCCGTCTGCACGGGCACGGCCACCGCGCGCGTCACCGTGCGCCTGCCCAACGGGTCGTGCACGCCGGTCGCCGGCGCGCCGGTCATGACCTTCACCGGCCCGACGATCACGGCCACGAGCCCCGTGAGCGTCGCCACCGCGGGCCTCACGCCCGTGACCTTCACGCTGACCGGCACCGGCTTCGCGCCGACGGGCCCCGTCACGGTCCGGTTCACGTCGGCGGACCCGATCTTCGGCGACGCGACGGACCTGTTCGCCGACGTGGTCGGCACGGTCGTCAACGCCACCACGATCACCGTCCAGACGCCGCTCGCGCGCGTCTGCACGACGACGAACTCGGCCACCGCCTCGGCGCGGGTGCTGTTCGCCAACGGGTCGTGCGCCGACTCGCCGGGCGCGGTCGTGACGTTCAACGGCCCGACCGCCGCGAGCGTGACCGGCCTCCCGCCGATCCCGGCGCTCAACCCGGGCCCGGTCACGATCAACGGCACGAACTACCCGCCGGTCGGCACGCCGGTCGAGGTGGTGTTCACCGCCGTCAACGGCACCCCGTTCGCCACGGGCACCGACCGCGAGGCCCGCGTCGTCGGGTTCGTCAACCCGCTCGGCCAGATCACCGTGACGCCGCCCCTCGCGGACGTCTGCCCGCCGCTCCCGACGATCGCGGCGACGATCTCGCTCAACTTCGGCTCGAGCCGCTGCCTCACGCCGGTCCCGGGCACCGTGACGTACCGCGCGCCGGTGTTCACGCCGCTCGCCGTCGTCACGCCGGCCAACCAGCCGACGTCCTTCAACATCACGGGCATCGACTTCCCCGTGGTCGGCACGATCGTGACCGTCGGGTTCAGCGACAACGCGAACCCCGGCACCGCCTTCGACAACGCGTCGCAGAAGCGCACCACGGTCGCGGGCGTCGTGTCGGCCCTCAACACGATCACGGTCCCGAACCCGCCGCGCCCGGCCGCGTGCCCGGCGGACGTCGTCTCGTCCGTGGACGTGACGTTCGGCAACTTCTCGTGCGACTACCCGGTGGGGGGCACGGTGACGTTCCTCGCGCCGACGATCACCTCGATCTCGCAGCCGACGATCGCCACCCTGACGCCGGCGAACCTCGTCATCACCGGCACCAACTTCGGGCCGACCGGCGTCCAGGTGCTCGTGCGCTGGCAGTCGGCCGACCTGATCTTCGCGGACGGCAACCAGGCCGCGATCGACCTCCCCGGCACGGTGACGTCGAACACGACCATCGCGACGGTGGCCCCGCTCGCCCGCATCTGCCCGAACACGACGAGCACGGCCACGATCCGCGTCGTCTTCCCGCAGGGCTCGTGCGCCGACTCGCCGAACCCGTTCGTGACCTTCCCCGGCCCGACGTTCACGGCGAACACGCCCAGCGTCGCGGCGCTCAACCCCGGCTCGCTGACGATCACGGGGGCGAACTTCCCGCCGGTCGGTACGCCGGTCACCGTGCACCTCGTGGTGACGGGGACCCCGACGAACCCGCGGATCTTCGGTTCCGGCACCGACGTCGAGACCTTCGCCTACGGCCTCGTGGGCCCGGCGAACAGCGTCACCGTCTCCCTGCCCACGGGCTCGCTCTGCCCGCCGGACGCCGCCGTCACGGTGGCGGCCCGGGTGACGTTCGCGAACGGCTCCTGCGCCGAGGCGACCGCCGCGACGGTCACGTACAACGCGCCGACGATCACCTCGATCGGCGCCGTGACCCGGGACGCGACCGAGCCGGCGAACCTCACGATCAACGGCACGAACTTCCCGCCGGTGAACACGCAGGTGGTCGTCCGCTTCACCGCGGGCGCGGCCTACCCGCAGCTGTTCGGCAACGCCGGCCTCACGCAGGCCGTCGTCGGCACGGTCACCGCCGCGACCTCGATCACGGTCCGTCCGCCGGCCGCGGCGGTCTGCGAGCTGACGACCGCGACGGCGTCGCTCGACGTGAACTTCGGCAACGACCCCTGCTACTACGCGGTCCCCGGCTCGTTCACCTACCAGGGCCCCGCGATCACGACGGTGTCGCCGAACACGATCACGGCGCTCACCCCGGCGGCCGTGACGTTGACCGGCGTGCGTTTCGGCCCGACGGTGCCCGCGGGCACGCAGGTCACCGTCCGCTGGACGTCGGCCGACCCGATCTTCGGCGACGGCACGCTGACCTCGGTCGACCTGCCCGGCACGATCGCCTCGAGCACGTCGATCACGACGACCGCCCCGATCGCCCGCGTCTGCGCGGGCACCTCGAGCGACGCCTCGATCCGCGTGATCTTCCCGATGGGGGCCTGCGCCACGACGGGCAGCGGGTCCGCGGGCGGCGGCGTCACCTTCCAGGGCCCGGTGGTCACCGCGCTCGCCGCGACGGTGGACGCGCTGAACCCCGGCTCGGTGAACGTCACCGGCACGAACTTCCCGCCGGTCGGCACGCCGATCTCGGTGACCCTCACCGCGCCCGCGGGCCAGCGCCCGTTCGCGTCCGGCACGCAGAACCAGGCGACCGTCGTCACCCAGGTGAGCCCGGCGAACACGATCGCCGTGGTCCTCCCGATCGGCGACGTGCCGCCGGTCTCGATGGTGATGAACGTCGGCCTCGACATCGGGAACAGCACCTGCCCGAGCGCGGCCGCCGGCACGGTCACCTACCTCGCCCCGGTGGTCGCCACGATCGGCGCGCCGCTGCTCCGCGACGCGACGGCGCCCGCCTCGCTGAACGTGACGGGCACGAGCTTCCCGGCCGCCGGCGCCACCGCCGAGGTCCGGTTCACCTCGACGCTGCCGATCTTCGGCGGGACCTCGCAGACGCAGACCGTCGTCGGCACCGTCACGGGCGCCGGCACGCTGACGGTGACCCCGCCGGCCGCCGCGGTCTGCGAGCTGGCCACGGCCGACGCGACCCTCGCGGTCCGGTTCCTCGGCAACTCGCTCTTCTACGCGGTCCCCGGCACGCTGCGGTACCAGGCGCCCGCGGTGAGCTCGATCGCCCCCGCCACCGTGAACGCGATGACGCCGCAGGCGCTGACGATCACGGGCGTCCGGTTCGGCCCCACGGCCGCGCCGACGACCCAGGTCACGGTCCGCTGGACGTCCGCCGACCCGATCTTCGGGGACGGCACGCTGACCTCGGTGGACCTGCCCGGCACGATCACGGCGGCCACGACGATCACGACGACCTCGCCGCTCGCGCGCGTGTGCGCGGGCGCGACGTCCACGGCGACGTTCCGCCTGATCTTCGCGTCGGGCGCGTGCGCCGACTCCGGCGCGACGACGGTCTCGTTCGTCGGCCCGAGCGTGGCCGCGGCCCTCGCGGCCAGCGTGAACGCGCAGGACCCGGGCACGGTGACCGTGACCCTCAACAACGCGCCCCCGGCGGGGACCCCGATCGCGGTCACCCTGACGGCGGCCGGCGGCGCCCGCATCTTCGCGGCGGGCACGCAGAACCAGGCGCAGGTCACCGCGTCGGTGGGCGGCGGCGGCGTGATCTCGATCCCGCTCCCGATCGCCGACCTCTGCACGCCGGGCTCCAGCAACCTCGTGGCCGTCGGCCTCGACATCGGCAACTCGACCTGCCCGTCCACCCCGGCGGGCACGGTGACCTACAACGCGCCGACGTTCACGTCGATCGGCGCGGTCACGACCGCGGCCCGGGCGACCCCCGCGACGCTCGCGATCGCGGGCACGAACCTGCCCGCCGACGGCTCGAACGTCGAGGTCCGGTTCCTGGCCGCCGGCGGCGCGACGCCGTTCGCGGACGGGACCCAGGCCCAGGCGGTGGTCGCCGGCGTCGTGAGCGGCGGCGGGACGACGATCTCCGTCGTGCCGCCCGTCGGGACGGTCTGCGGCGGCAACGTCGCGACGTCCGTCGAGGTCGTGCTCCGCAACGGCCCGTGCGCGTACGCGGTGGGCGGGACGCTCACCTACCTCGCGCCGACGCTCGCGTCGCTCGCGCCGACGACGGTCGACGCGCTGGCGCCGGTCGGGATCACCCTCACGGGCACCAACCTCCCCCCGAACGCGACGGTGACCGTCCGCTTCGTCGCGGCGGCCGGCACGCTCTTCGAGGCCGGCACCTCGGCGCAGGCCGAGACGACCGGCGTCGTGAACGGCGCGGGCACGTCGATCACCGTGGCAAACGTGCCCGGCGCGACGTCGTGCCAGGTCGCCCCGACGGTGTCCGCGAACGTCACCGTGATCCTGGCCGACGGGTGCGTCGTCACCCCGACGACGAACACGCTCACCTACACCCGGCCGACGATCACCACGCTCGCGCCGAACACGCTGCGGGCCCGGTTCACCAACGGCCTCGCGGTCCTCTCCGGCACGAACTTCGGCGGGCTCGCCGTGAACACGCCGGTGCAGGTCCGCTGGGCGTCGAACAGCAACATCTTCGCGGGCGGGACGTCGAACGTGTTCGAGACGACCGGGCTCACGCTCGGCGGCTCGACGATCTCGACGGAGGTGCCCGACGCGACGATCTGCGGCGTCGCCTCGGTGCAGGCGTCGGTGACCGTGTTCTTCCCCGACGGCACGTGCGCCGGCAACACGAACGTCCTGACGTACACGGCGCCGCAGGTGGCGGGCGCGGGCGTCACGGGCTTCCAGCCCCAGAACCTCTCCTACGAGGGCCAGACGCCGTTCACGTTCCTCGCGACGGCGGGCAACAACGACTTCAGCAACCTGGTCGGCCAGACGGTCCAGGTCGAGTTCTCGGTCGCGGCGGGCACGCCCTTCCGCGGCGGCACGTCGGCCTTCGACGTCGTGCCCGGCACCGTTGCCAGCGCGACGACGGTCACCGGCTCCGCGCCGACGATCGTCGCCGCGGGCAACACGGTCCCGAACGTGAGCGTCCGCGTGCGCTTCGAGGACGGGACGTGCACGGACCTCGGCACGACCTCGTACTTCCGCGCGGACAACCTCCTCGCGGTGTCCGGCACCGGCGGGCTCACGCTGATCGCCACGTCGGCGGCCAACCCGTACGGCGCGGGCGCGAACACCATCGTCGGCGGCACGCCGATCCCCGGCGCGGCCGCGCCCCCGGGCGGCGTCGTGGTGGCGCCGGAGCTCAACCGCGCCTTCGGCGTGGCGGGGACCAACCTCGTGGTCGTGGACCTCGGCGGTCCGGCGGCCACGTCCGCCGCGGGCGCGCCCACGCTCGGCGCGGCGTCGATCGTCGCGACCGTCCCCCTCGGCGGCGCGGGGGCGGCGGCCGCGTACGACTCGGTCACCGCGCGGGTCTTCGTCGTCGTCGGCAACGCCGTCGTGACCGTGGACGCCCGCACGGCGACGGTCCTCAGCACGGTGGCCATCCCGGCGCCCGCCCTCGCGGGCACCGCGGTCCTCGACCCGGTGAACCGCACGCTGCTGATGGGCGCGGGCACCGTCATCAAGCGCTTCGACGTCGACGCGCTGCAGAACGACACGCAGTCCCCGCTGATCGCGGCCGTCGGCACCGCCGTGTGGACCGGCGGCTTCGCGATCCACCCGAACGGCGGCCGCGTCGTCCTCACGTACGACGACCCCAACGTCGCGAACGCCGACTTCGTCCAGGCACTCGACTCCGTGGACCTCACCACGGTCCAGTGGACGACCGCGCTGGCGGCGAACAGCAACCCCACGGCGGTGATCGGCGTGGACTCGACGAACAACGCCGTCTGGTGGGGCCAGGCGGCGCCCGCCAACAACCTGCAGTTGGCGACCCTCGCCGGCGGCGTCCTGGTGGCCGCGTCGGCCGTGCCCGGCGCGTCGTCGATCGTCGGGCCCGGCTCGACCGCGAACACGACGTACGTCACCAGCGCGGCCAACAACGCCGTGACGGTGATCACCTCCGGCACCGGGGCGATCGTCGCCGGGCCGATCGCGGTCGCCGGCGCGGCGGACGCGTTCACGACGTCGCCGTAACGGCGCGTCGCCTCCCGTCCCCCCCGCGGGCCCGGTCGCGCGAGCGGTCGGGCCCGCGGTCTTCGAGCCGATCCCAGTAGCCTCCCTGCTGCGCCCGACGATCCTCTCGCTGCGGCGGGCCTGCTCGCCGGTCAGCCCCTCAGCGCCTCTGAAGAGAGGGGTCAGGAACCCGCCGCGCGCTGTTCCCGCCTGGGGGGCTTCCCGGCTGCGCTTGCCCGCCTCGCATCGGTCTCGCCGGGCTCGCGACGGGCACTCCTGGGATAGGCTCTTGGGTAGGATCCGCTCCGATGCCGCCGCCGCCCGCCCGTCCCCGTTCGCGCGCCGTCCCGGCGCTCCTCGCCGTCGCGCTCGTCGGCGCCGGCGGGTACGCCGCGTGGCGCTTCCTCGCGCCGCACGGCGAGGCCCACGACGACGTCGTCGAGGAGACGGGGCCGGGCGCCGTCGCCGACCTGACGGGGCGGCAGACGCGCACCGTCGTCGACATCGACCCGTTCGCGGTGCCGCCCCTCTCCGCCGAGGAGATCCGCGAGGGGCTCGCCGCGCGCCTCGTCGTGCGCAAGCTCGACGTGCTCCAGCGGATCGTGGCCCGCGGCGCCGCAGACCGCGACGCGCTCGACGCCGTCGAGGCGCTCGCGCGCGACGCCGATCCCGCGGTCGCGCTCTGGGCCAAGGGCGCCGCGGCCCGCATCGCGGGCGACCGCCGGTTCGTCCTCGACCTCGCGCGCGCCGCGGCGGCGACGCCGGGCTACGCCGACCCGGCGCGGATCCTGCGCGCCATCGACCCCGTCGCCGCGGACGCGCTGCTGCGCGCGTGCGCGGCGGAGGGCGAGGCGACGGCCCGGTCGACCCCCGTCCCCGACGGGCTCGCCGCGGCGATCGAGGCCCTCGCCCGCGATCCCGAGGCCGGCGCCCGCTCGGTCACGGCCGCGGTCGAGCGCACGGAAGCCGGCGCGCTCGCGACGTGGCTCGGCGTCGCCGCGGGCCTCCGGCCCGTGCCCGCGGCCGCGGTGGAGGCGGCCCTCGCCCGATGGACGCGCGGCACGGCCGACGAGCGGACGGCGGTCGCGCGGTTCCTCCTCGCCCGCGAGGCCGACCTCGCGGCCGCCGGCCCCTCGCTCGCCGCCTTCGTCCTCGCGCGGCTCGAGGAGGTCCCCGAAGGCGAGCGCGGGCGCTGGTGGGCCGTCGCGGCGCGGGCGCCCGCCCTGGGCGACGCGCTCGCCGAGCGACTCCTGCGGGACGCGCGCGCCGGGCCCGCGGCGGCACAGCAGGTGCTCGGGGTCTTCGGGACGCAAGGCCCGCGCGCCCGCGAGGCCGGCCCGCGGCTCGTGGACCTCGTCCGCGCCTTGCCCGACGACGCGAGGCCCGCCGCGGTGCAGGCGCTCGCGGCCGTCGGCGGCGACGCGATCGTCGCGTACGCGGCGGAGCGGCTCGCGCGCGGCACCGACGCCGAGCGAGACGCCTGGCTCCTCTCGCTCGCCCCGGCCGACGACCCGACGCCGCTCGTCGAGCCGCTGCGCGAGCTCCTCCGCGCGCCCGACGAGCCCGCGGCGGCGCGCGCGGCCGACGCCCTCGTGCGCGTGAGCACGCGCGCGCCCGCGCCGGCCGCCGCGGCCCTGGTGGCCGCCCTCGAGGACCCGCGCGCGGCCGTCCGGTCGGTCGTCGTCGCGGGGCTCGACGCCGCGGCCACGTGGCCGGAGGCCGTGGCCCAGGCGCTGGTGCGCGCGACCGAGGACCCGGAGCCGGCCGTGCGCGCGGCGGCCGTCCGCGTCGTCAGCGGCGCGTGGCGGGTCGGCGCGGCGGCGGCCCCGGCCGTCCCCGCGCTGGTCCGGATCGCGACCGTCCCCGACGAGGCGGTGCCCGAGGCGCGCGCGCGGGCGCTCCGCTCGCTCGCGACCGTCGCCCCCGACGACCCGCGCGCGCGGGCCGCGTTCGTCGCCGCCGCGGGCGACGGCGCGGCCGACGTGCGGCTCGCGGCCGTCGCGGGTCTCGCGCGGCAGGCGTCGCCGACCGCGGCGGAGAAGGCCGCGGTCGCCGCGCACGCGCGGGATCCCGCGTTGCGGGCGCTCGTGAAGGCCACGCTCGACCGCCCGTCGTGGCAGGCGGTGCGCTGACCCGGTCGCGCGGCGTCGCCCTACTTCGGCGGCGACGGGGGCGCCACCGAGGCGGTGACCGGCAGCTCGACGAGCTCCTCGCCCGGCACCTCGGTGCGCAGCTCGACGACGTCCTCGACCGCGCCCGCCTTCGTGTCGGCGGGGAGCTCGAGCTCGAGGTTGAACTCGCCGGGCATCGTCGGGTCGGGCTTCACCGCGACCTTCACGGCGCCGGTGCGCGACCGGGCGGAGACGTTCCCCAGCACGATCTTCGGCTCGAAGGGACGGACGTGGACGACGAGGTTGGCGGCCTTGCCCTCGGTCACCACGCCGAACGACGGCTTGAGCAGCGCGACGTTGACCTTCGCCGAGATCGCGCCGCCGATGAGCGCCTGCACCTTCGGGGTGCGCTCGTCGTCGGTGCGGATCACCGCGGTGCCGCTCACGAGGCCCACGGGCGGCGGCTCGGGGAACGACATCGTCACGCGGTAGCCCTTCCACGGCGCGGCCTCGAACGGCTCGACGGTGAACTCGGGCTTCACGGTGGAGGGCGTCATGCCCGTGGCGTCCACGCCGAGCAGCTTGAAGGGCTGGCCGACGCCCTCCTTCCACTTCACCTCGATGGTGGAGGTCGGCTTCGTGCCCGTCAGCACCATGTTGAAGAAGAAGTTCTGCGGCTGCAGCACGACGCCCGCGGAGATGTCCACCTTCAGCGTGACGGGGACCTCGGCGGCCTCCGGGTCGTCGGAGCGGACCCGCAGAGCCTTGGTCATCGGGCCGACGAACCGGTACGTCTCGAACGTGACCGTCAGCGTGGCGGTCTCGCCCGGCGGCACCTCGTTGCGGGACAGCTTGGCCTGCACGCAGCTGCACTCGCCGCGCGCGATCGGGTGGAGCGGCGCGTCGCCCGCGTTCGTGATCGTGAACGTCGTCTCGTGCTTCTCGGTCTGGCGGACCACGCCGTAGTCGTGGGCGAGCCGGTCGAGCACCATCTTCGGGCCCTTGGCGAGGACCGGGGCGGGCGCGGGGGCCGGGGCCGGCGTCGGGGTGGGGCTCGGGGCGGGGACCGGCGCCGGCGGGGGCGGCGGCGGCACGTCGGCGTGGGTCCGCGACGCGACGGCCCCGACCCCGATGGCCGCGACCGCGAGGGCCAGGGTGAACGTTGCGAGGAGGGGACGGGCGCTGCGCATGGGGGTGATCCTACGCCGTCCGGAGGCGGCATCACCTCCGCGTGACGGTGATCTCGACGTCCTTCGTCTCGCCTTCGACGAGGTCCACCGGGGTGGGCGGGACGGCCACGTCGGGGCCGACCCCCTCCACGGTGTAGCGGCCCGCCGCGAGGCCCGTGAGCACGATGCCCTCGTGCCCGGACGCGGTCGTCTGCTCCTCGCCGGCCTCGTCCGGGGCGCCCGCGGCGGCCGCGTCGTTCGCCGGCTTCTCGACGAACGGCCAGGCCACCTCGCCGCCCGAGACGAGGCGGAACTTCACGAGGAGCGGTTCGGTCGCGAAGAAGCGCACCTTGAGCTTCGCGGTCGGGGCGAGGACGGCCCGGCCCTCGGTCTCCCCGGCGGCGCGCACGTCGAGGTCGACCGTCGCGGGCGCGAACCGCGGGGCACGGATCACGAACCGCCACGGGCCACCCGGCAGCGCCGGGAACTCGATCGCCTCGCGCGGGTACGTCACGACGCCGGCGGGGACCGGCTTGCCGTCGCGCCGGCCCAGCGCGACGGTGCACCGCTCGTCGGCGTACGACAACACGCGGTGCTCGCGGTCCTCGAGCGCGATGCGCGCGCGGCCGAGCGTCGGGTCGCGCCGGAGCGGCACGTCGAGCGTCGTCGCGCCGCCCTCCGGCGGCACCTCGACGGGCTCCGACGTCCACGGCTCGAAGCCGATCGCCTTCACGACGAACGTCGCGGTGGGCCGACCCGCGGGCACCTTCAGCGGCTCGTACTCGAACGTGCCGGCCGGCGGCGTGCCGGGCTGCATCTCCGCGGGGAGTCCCGCCGCGCCGGGTGCGGGGGCGGGCGCGGGGGCGGGCTGCAGCATCGCGATCTCGCCCGGTCCGCCGCCCGCGAGCCGCCATTCCACGGTGGGCGACTCCGGCCGCGTGCGGTCGTCCGTCGTCAGCCGGAACGTCACGACGAAGGCCGGGCGCATCACGACGCGCAGGTCCCGCGTGCCCGCGGCCACGGCGGGGCGCGCCTCGTCGAAGTACGCGGCGTGACGGAACGCGAGGTCGAAGGCCTCGGGCAGCAGGCCCGCGACCGTGAAGCGCCCCTCGGCGTCGCTCGTCGCCGCTTCCACGCGGCCCGGCGTCTCCGGCAGCCCGCGGGGCGGCCGCGCGGCCACCTCGACCCCGGCGATCGGCGCGCCCGTCGGCGTCACCACGGCCCCCGCGATCGAGGCCCCGCGCCGGAGCCGGACCGTCACCGGCGCCTCCACCCCGACGGCGCACGCGGTCGCGACGAGCCAGCCCTGCTTGCGCACGACGAGGTCCGCGGGGCCGCCGTCCCACGCGAGGGCGAACGCGCCGTCCTCGCCCGTCGACACCTTCCCGCGCTCCCGCGCGAGACTCCGGTCGCCCTCGCGGACCGGCGTCGCGACCGCGAAGCCCCACTCGAACACGTCGGCGGGGACGGTCGAGGGGCACGGCTTCGACGCCGACGTCACGACGACGACCGCGCCCTTCACGGGCTCGCCCGACGCGTCGTCGAGCACGACGCCGACGACGCGCGGCCCCGTGGCCGGCGCCGACGCGTCCGGCGGCGGCTCGTCGGCGCCGCCGGGCGCGCCGTCCATCGCCGCGGGACGCCGGCCCGCGCGGCTCGCGAGGTCGACGTCGACCGCGCCGGGCGCCCGGGCCGCCCTCGGCCCCGCGTCGTCCACCGCCTCGCCGACGACCGGCGCGTCGCCCCGCGGACGCAGGAGGAAGAACGCGGCGACGCCGAGGGCGAGCAGGACGAGCAGGGGGGCGACGCGGCGCACGTTGACCTCGGGGTCGTCCCCTGGCTCCGCGGGGGCCTCGCGGTCCGCGGGTGCCTTCGACGACCCGCGGGATCCTCCCACGGCGCCCCGGCCCCGGATACCGAACAACGTACGAACTACGACGGCCGCTCCGTCGGGAACCACCGCATCCACTGGTCGCCGAGGGCCGCCCAGGCGATCAACGCGACCAGGAGCAGGATTCCGAGCAACACGAGGAGCCCCTTCGGCGAGGAAGGAGGGGGCGGCGCGTTCGGCGGCGGCGTCGGGTCCACGGCGTCGCCATTGAACCGTCCCCGCCCCTCTCGCCCCCGGTTTCGCGCTCCCGGACGGCGACCCGCGCCGACGCGAGGCCCGGTGGCCGATCGTCGGCCTCCCCATCCTAGGATGCTCCCGTGACCCGCAAGCCCGCCCGTCGTCCTCCCTCCCCCGCGGACGCGCCGACCCCGTCGCGCGCAGCGGGCCTCGCGTCCCGAGACCCCGGATCGCCCCTCGCGTCGCTCTCGCGCGCCGCCATCGAGGAGCGCGAGGCGCGCGAGCTGGCGCCGTTCGCGATGAAGGTCTCGGCGAGCCTCGGGCGGCAGCACGACGAGCCCGCGCACCCGTTCCGCACCGCGTACATGCGCGACCGCGACCGCGTGATCCACGCCGCGGCGTTCCGGCGCCTCGAGTACAAGACGCAGGTCTTCGTCAACCACGAGGGCGACTCGTACCGCACGCGGCTCACGCACACGATGGAGGTCGCGCAGGTCGCGCGCACGCTCGCGCGGGCCCTGCGCCTCAACGAGGACCTGACCGAGGCCATCGCGCTCTCGCACGACATCGGCCACGGCCCGTTCGGCCACGCCGGCGAGTCGGCGCTCGCCGACCTGATGAAGGACCACGGCGGGTTCGAGCACAACGCGCACGGCCTGCGCAACGTGGACGTGCTGGAGCGGCGCTACGCGTCGTTCCGCGGCCTCAACCTCACGTACGAGGTGCGCGAGGCGTTCGCGATGCACGCGCCGGGCGACAAACGCGCGCTCGGGTTCGAGCGGTGCCGGCCGCTCCTCGAGGCGCAGCTCGTGGACGTCTGCGACAACCTCACCTACACGTCGCACGACCTCGACGACGGGATCGCGGCCGGCTGCATCACGCCCGAGGAGATGCGCGAGGCCGAGCTGTGGGGGGCGACGTGGGACGGGGTCGTGGCGGAGCACGCCGACCTGCCGCGGCCGCTGCAGGTCTCGACGGCCGTGAAGCGGGTGCTCGACGCGTGCGTCTCGGACCTGCTGGCGGCGACGGCGGCGCGGATCGCGGCGTCGGGCGTCGACTCGCCGGCGGCGGTGCGCGCGCACCCGCACCTGCTCGTCGGGTACTCGGACGCGTTCGGGCGCGCGCAGCGCGCGCTCGCGCGGCGGCTCCACGAGCGCTTCTACCGGCACCCGCGGCTCGTGCGGATGGCCCAGAAGGGCCGCCGGTTCCTGCGCGAGATCTTCGAGGCGTACACGAGCGACCCCGCCACGCTCGAGCGGCCGTGGAAGGCGTGGGCCGACGAGGTCGGCGTCCCGCGGGCGGTCTGCGACCACCTGGCGTCGATGACCGACCGCCAGGCGCTCGAGGAGTACCGCCGGCTCTTCCTGCCGTACGAGCGCGCGTAGCCGCGGCCCACCCCGACAGCGCACGAACGCGTCGCCGGGACCCGTTGGGTCCGAGACCGACCTGGCCGATAGGGGGGGCTCCGCGGCAGGGCGGGGCGCTACCATGACGAGCGGTCCGATGACGTCCAGCCTCCCCCGGCGGTGTCTCCTCCTCGGCGTGCTCGCCGCCGGCCTGGCCGTGGGCGCCCCCGTCGCGCCGCGCGCCGCGGCGGGCGAGTCCGCGTCGTCCCCGGCGACCCTGGTCGCGGGCTGGAAGGACCTCGGGGCCGCGGGCACCAAGGAAGCCGCCGCGCGGATCACCGCGGCCTACAGGGCGCAGAAGGACGAGACGCTGCGCGGCCTGCTCGTGACGACCGTCTGCGCGGCCGCGCGCACCGACGCCGCGCTCGACGTGCTGCGCGACTGGCGGCTCGCGAGCACCGAGACCGGCGACGTCTGGCTGTGGTACCGGACGCTGGTGCGCGAGTACGAACGCGACCCCGCCGCGGCCCGCGCGGCCGTGGTCGCCGAGGTGAAGCCGGAGCTGCGCGCCGCCGCGATCCGCGCGCTCGCGGCCTGGGCCGACCCCGAGGCGCTCGACTTCGCCCCCGCGGCGGTGCGGAGGCAGTGGGGCGAGGGCAAGGCGGGCGCGCTGCTCGTCGAGGCGTGGGCCGCCGTCGTGGCGTCGCAGCCGGGACGCTCCTCGACGCAGCCGTTCCGCTCCGCGGTGCTCGCGATCGCCGAGTACGTCGAGACCCAGGCGCCGGAGGCGCGCACGAAGCTCGAGGTCGCGCGCGCCCTCGGCCGCGCCTTCGAGACCGACGAGATCTCGACGGACCCGCGCGTGTGGCGCTCGCTGCTCGAGCGCGTCGACGCGCACCCGGACCACCGGCACGACGGCCACACGGCGGGCGCGACCGCGAGCTTCTTCGACCTCGACGCGACGGGCGACCGGATCGTCTACCTCCTCGACGCGTCCGGCTCGATGGACGAGCCGCTCCCCGCCGCGACGCTCGACGCGCTCCGCTCGCTCGGCCGGTCGGACCGCTCGTCGGTCACCAAGGCCCCCCCGATCGACTGGGCGCGGGTCCGGACGGCGCGGCAGGCGGTGACCGAGGTCACGAAGGCGTCGCTGCGCACGCTCCCGCCGACGTTGTCGTTCTGCGTCGTCCTGTTCGGGTCCGACGCGCGCACGCTCGCCTCGACCCCGGGCCTCGTCCAGGCGACGGGCACCAACGTGACCGCGGCCTGCAAGGACCTCGACGCGGCGCGCCGGGAGTCGCACCGCGGGACGACGAACCTCCACGGCGGCCTGCGGAAGGCGTTCGGCGTGACGCTGTCCGGGACCGGCGACGGGCGGTCGGTGTTCGGGGCCGACCCGCTCACGACGCTGGCGGCCGGCGCCACCACGATGTTCGTGCTGACGGACGGGGTGCCGAGCCGCGACGACTGGGACGACACCGCGAACCTCGTCACCGGCAAGCCCTGGTACGCGGACGTCGCCGCCATCGTCGAGGACGTCACCCGCATGAACCTGCTGCGCGGGTGCGAGGTCCACGCCGTCGCGCTCGGCACCGAGTCGCGGCGCGTGCTCGAGCCGCTGACGCGCGTCGGCGGCGGCCACGTGCGCGTCGTGGAGGGCGCCGGCCGCGACGCGCCGCCCGCGCCGGAGCCGGAGGCCGAGTCGTGCCCGCTGCCGTTCGGCCCGCTGCGCCGCGCGGTCGAGGACCTGCTGCCGCGGCTCACGACGGCGGACGCCCCCGCCGCGCGCGACGGCCTGCACGGTCTGCTCCCGCAGGCGAAGACGGCCCACGAGCGCGTGTGGATCGCCGCGCGGCTCGCGAAGGCGGGGGACCGGCGCGAGCTCGAGACGTTGCTCGCGGGCCTCGAGGACCCGTCGGACCAGGTCGCGGCGTGGGCGGTGGAGGGGCTCGAGGCGCTCGCGCGGCGCTCGTTCGGGCCCGCGACCGGGCTCGACCGCGCCGGCCGGACGTCGCTCCGCCGCAACTGGACGTGGTGGTGGGAGCGCCAGCCGAAGTAGGGCGCCGGGCGGCCCGTCGGGCCCCGCACCGCAACGGATCCGACGCGCCCGGGGGGGCGCGCGGGGATGTGCAGAACTTTTGCCGGGGGACGCCGTCGGAAGGGGTACGACCGACTCGAACGGAGCCCTTCCCATGCGTCGCCTCCTCCCCGCCGTCCTCGCCGTGGCGCTCGTCGCCGCGGCCGCCCTCTCCGCCGCGCCGGCCCGCGCCGACGGGTTCCTCGTCCCGATCCGGCCCGAGCGCCGCGTCCGCGGCGACTGGGCCGTCACGTACCACCACGTGGACGTGAGCGTCGTCGGGCAGAAGGCCCGCGTGCGCGTCGACCAGGAGTTCACGAACCTCTCGTCGATCCCGCTCGAGACGGAGTACGTGTTCCCGGTGCCCGCGGGCGCGATGGTGAACGCGGTCACGCTGATGGTGGACGGCAAGGCGATGGAAGGCCGTCTCCTCAAGGCCGAGGAGGCCCGCCGCATCTACGACGACATCGTCCGCCGGCAGAAGGACCCGGCCCTCGTCGAGTACGTCGGCCGCGACTTCTTCCGCGCGTCGATCTTCCCGATCCCCGCGGGCGGCTCGCGGCAGCTCGTGCTCGAGTACGACCAGCTCCTCCCGAAGGACGGCGAGACCGTCGAGCTCGTCTACCCGCTGAACACCGAGAAGTTCTCGGCCAAGCCGCTGCGCGACGTGCGCGTGACGGTGGACGTCGAGAGCCCGACGGGCGTCGGCGCGGTCTACTGCCCGACCCACGACGTCGTCGTGACCCGCAAGGACGGCAAGCACCTCCGCGCGACGATGGAGGCGAAGCAGGCCCGCCCCGAGACGGACTTCCTCCTCTACTGGGGCGAGCAGGCCGGCGACGTCTCCGCGACGCTGCTCACGCACTGGCCCCGCGGCGAGGACCGCGGCTACTTCCTGCTGCTCGCCGCGCCGACCGTCCCGGACGCGAAGGCCGAGGCCGCCAAGCCGAAGGACATCACGTTCTGCGTGGACGTCTCCGGGTCCATGGCGGGCGTCGTCTTCGAGCAGACCCGCGCCGCGCTCCGCCAGGTGATCGGCGGCCTCAACGAGGGCGACCTGTTCAACGTCATCACCTACTCGTCCGACGTGGTCGCGCTCTGGGACGCGCCGCGCAAGGCGACGAAGGAGGCGCTGAAGGAGGCCTTCGACTTCGTGGAGGGCCTGCGCGCCACCGGCGGCACCCGCATCGTGGACGCGTTCAAGACCGCGCTGACGCAGCCGTCCACGCCGGGCCTGCCCCGCGTCCTCCTCTTCCTGACCGACGGCCGCCCGACCATCGGCGAGACCACCGACCCCGACGAGATCGTCAAGCGCGTCGCCGCGTGGAACCAGACCGCCAAGGCGAGCATCTTCACCTTCGGCCTCGGCACCACGGTCAACGCCGCGTTCCTCGACCGGATCGCGCTCGGCAACCACGGCGCGCCGGCCTACGTCCGGCCCGGCGAGGACGTCGAGCGGAAGGTCGCCGCGCTCTACGAGAAGCTCCGCTACCCCGTGCTCACCGACGTCAAGCTCGACTTCGGCGGCCTGCAGGTCTCGGGCGTGCTGCCCGGCGTGATGCCGGACCTCTTCCGCGGCGGCCAGGTCGTCGTCGCGGGCCGCTTCAAGCAGGGCGGCGGCCCCGTCGACGTCGTGCTCTCCGGCCGCGACGGCGAGCAGGGGCGCGAGTTCCACTACAAGCTGCAGGCCGGCGGCGAGGGCCAGGGCCTGCGCGACGACTTCCCGGCGCGGGTCTGGGCCGTGCGCCGCATCGCCGAGCTCATCGACGCGATCCGCATCGCGGGCCGCCAGGAGAAGGAGCTCGTCGACGAGATCGTCGCGCTCTCGACGAAGTTCGGGATCATGACCGAGTACACGTCGTTCCTCGCCGACGAGACCGCCGACCACGGCTCGCTCGCCGCGAACCGCCTGCGGGCGGGCGAGGAGCTGTCGCGGGCGCGCGAGCTCTCGGACCGCGACGACGCCGGCGGCTTCGCGCAGGCCGCGAACCAGGCCGGCCGCCGCGGCGCCGACAAGGCGCCCCCGCCGCCCGCGACCACCGCGGGCCCGGCCGACGCCCCCACGTCGCCGACGCCCGGGCTGGCCGGCGGCGACGGCCGCGGCCTCCTCAAGCAGAAGGAAGGCGGCCGCGACGTCGAGGAGCTGAAGGTCGGCGTCGTCCGCCAGGTCGGCAACCGCGCCTTCTACAACCGCGCCCGGGTCCAGGCCCGCGCGGCGGTCTGGGTCGACGCCGAGGTGAAGGACGCGAGCAAGGCGGACGAGGTCGTCGTGCGCTGGTCCCCGCGGTTCTTCGAGCTCCTGGCCGCCACCTCGGCCGACGAGAACGCGCGCCTCGCCCAGGAGGGCGACGTCCTCCTGCAGGTCGGGGGCCGCCAGGTCCTCGTCGTGGAGACGGCCTCGGTCAAGTGACGGACGGGCCGCGCCGGCGGGGTCGGGAACACACGTTCCCGGCCCCGCGCTCGTATCCTCCACCCGGAGCGCCCCGATGACCGCCGCCGCCCCCCGCGTCCTGATCGTCGAGGACGAGCCCGCCCTCGCGCGCGGCCTCGCCGAGGCGCTCCGTTTCCAGGGCTACGAGGTGGACCTCGCCGAGGACGGCCTCGCCGGCTACGAGGCGGCGAAGCGGGGGCCCGTCGACGTCATGATCCTCGACGTGATGCTGCCCGGCGTCTCGGGCTTCGACGTGATCCGCCGCCTGCGCGGCGAGGGGCACCGCGTCCCGACGATCATGTTGACCGCCCGCGGCGCCGAGGCCGACCGGGTCCGCGGGCTCGAGGGCGGCGCCGACGACTACGTGACCAAGCCGTTCTCGCTCGCCGAGGTGATCGCCCGCGTCGGCGCGCAGCTGCGGCGGGCGCGGATGGACCGCGGCGACGGCGAGCGGTTCGCGTGCGACGGCGTCGAGTTCGACCTCGGCCGCCTGCTCGCGAGGCGCGGCGAGGTCGAGATCCCGCTGACCCCCCGCGAGGGCGAGATCCTCCGCTACCTCCGCAGCCGCGCGGGCAACGTCGTCACGCGCGACGAGTTCCTGCTGAAGGTGTGGATGTACAAGTCGGCGGCCGTCGAGACGCGCACCGTCGACAACACGCTCGCGGCGCTGCGCAAGAAGATCGAGCGCGACCCGGCGGACCCCGCCATCGTGCTCACCGTGCGCGGCGCCGGCTATCGGTGGGGCGGCGCGTGAAGGCCCGGCGGCCCCTCCTTTCGTACGCGCTGCTGCTGGTGGTCCCGGCGGTGCTGCTCGGCGGCTTCGGGTTCTACAGCGTCGCCCGCGAGGACCGCGCCCGCCGCGACGACGCGCGCCGGCACGCCGCGGCCGAGGTCCGGCGCCTCGTCGACGAGGAGGCCGCGGAGCTCGACGCGGTGCGGGCCCGCGAGGCGGCGCGCCCGTACTTCCAGTACGCGCCGCAGTACATGCCCGCCGACGCCGTCGTCGCCAACGGGCCCGCGTTCGTCCGCTCGCCGCTGGCGTCGCCGTCCGACGACCCGCGCGTGCTCGGCTGGTTCCAGTGGACGCTCTCCCAGGGCGTCGTCTCGGGCCCCGAGGTGTTCCCGGGCGACGACGTCCCGTGGCGCGCGACGCTCGTGGACGGGTTCGGCCCGGCGTTGCGGGGCATCCTCGAGCGGGCGCCGCGCGACCCGGGGGTCGCCACCGCGCCGACGGTCAAGGTCCCCGTCCAGACGCTGATGGCCAACGAGGAGCGCGGACAGCTGCTCGAGGAGGTGCAGGTCGCCGCCGAGTCGAACCGCGCGACGAACTACCTCGAGAACTTCCAGAAGCGGCAGGCCGCCGGCCCCCAGGTCGCGGTCACGCCGACGCCGGAGGCGGCGGGCGCACCCGCCGCGCCCTCCGCCGCCCCCGCGTCGCGACCGCCTCCCGCGGCGGCCGACGTCGTCGCCGTGCCCGTGACGCCGTTCGGCTACCTGCTGCGCGACGCGGGGGTGCCCGGCGCCGTCGACGTGGTCGCGTGGCGCGTCGTCTGGATCCCGGGCGCCGCCGCCGCGTCGCGCCGCAGCGCGCCGCAGGACCGCTGGCTGCTGCAGGGCTACGTCGTCGACGCCGGCCGGTCGTTCCCCGCGGAGTTCACGCCCGTCGGGGGCGACGTCGTCGTCGCGCGGGGAACGGCGCCGTCTCCGATGGACCTGCCGGACCCCCTGACCGTCAAGAACATGATGACGTTCGTCGACCGATACCGCGGCGTCGCGGTCGCGTCGCTCCTCGACCGGCTCGTGGGCTCTCCCGACCCGCGACCCGCGTCGCCGGACCCGCGCGCGGGCCCGTCGGCGATCTGGCCGGGACTCTTCGTGCTCGGCGAGCCGGCCGAGGCGGCGCTCGACGCCGAGCGGGACGCGTCGCTCGTCCGGTACGCGCTGCTCGTCGCGGGCCTGCTCGCGGTGACCGGCATCGGTCTCTTCGTCGTGGCGCGGACGGTCCGCCGCGAGATGGAGGTCGCGGAGCGCAAGCAGGACTTCGTCGCGGCGGTCACCCACGAGCTCAAGACGCCGCTCGCGAGCATCCGCATGTACGCCGACATGCTGAAGGAGGGGTGGGTGCCCGAGGGCGAGACGCCCGAGGACTACGCCGAACGCATCGTCGGCGAGACGAAGCGCCTCTCGAGCCTCGTCGACCAGGTGCTCGAGCTGGCCGCGCTCGACCGCGGGACCGCCACCGTGACGGCGGTCGCGGGCGACCTCGGCGCGTGCGTGCGCGACGCCGTGGCGCTCTGCGCGCCCGCCGCGTCGGCTGCCGGCGTGCCCGTGGCGGTCGACGTCGCGCCGGGCCTCGCGTCCCCCCGCTTCGACCCGGGCCTCGTGCGGGCCCTCGTCGTGAACCTCGTGGACAACGCGGTCAAGTACTCGGCCCACGCCCCCGAGAAGGACGTGCGCGTCGCCGTGCGCGCGGGCGCGGGCAGCGTCGACGTCGTCGTGGCCGACCGGGGCCCCGGCATCCCCGTGGCCGAGCAGGGGCGCCTGTTCCAGGCGTTCTCCCGCGGCGGGCGCGAGGACACGCGGACGGCGCGCGGCGTCGGGCTCGGGCTCGCCCTCGTGCGGCGCTACGCCGACGCCCACCGCGCGAAGGTCGTCCTCGACAGCGCGCCGGGCCGCGGCACGACCGTGACCGTCCGCTTCCCCGTGTAGGCCCGCGCGGCGGCGGACCGGGCCGCTCCGCGCGCCGTGCCGGTAGGGTAGGGGCCCGTGCACGACCTCGACGTCCGCATCCTGCGCGCGCTCACGTGCGGCTTCGACCCGGCCTGGGGCGACGTCGTGGCCCAGGCCCTCAACGACGACGTCTTCGGGGCGTTCGTGTTCGCGCTGCTGGCGCTGCTCGGCCTGCTGTCCGCGCGGGCGCGGGCGCAGGCCCCGCGCGCGCTCCTCGCCGTCGTGCTGTGCGTCGGCGCGCTCCACCTCGTCCGCATGGGGTGCTGGAAGGTGGCGCCGCGCGATCGGCCGGGGACCGCGTTCGGGAAGGACCACGTGCTCATGGGCCCCTTCGAGCGCGCGACCTGCGAGCGTCGACCCGACGCAATCGTCGCGCGCGCCTACCCGCCGACGAGCCCGTCGTTCCCGAGCAGCCACACGATCACGGCCGGCGGCATCGCCGCGATCCTGGCGATCGTCGCGCCGTGGCCGGTGGGGGCCCTCGCGTGGCTCTACGCGCTCCTGGTGGGCACCGCGCGCGTCTTCTGGAGCAAGCACTGGCCCTCCGACATCGTGGGCTCGTTGCTGCTGTGCGTGGTCGTCGGCCGCCTCGCGTGGTGGGCCGCGGGGCGCATCGACGCGCGCGTCCGGGGCCCCGGTGCCGGGGGCGGTGCGCCGGTCGCGCCCCCGCCCCCCACCCTCGCGCGGTAGACTGGAGGCAGCCCGTCGGACCGGCGCGGGGGCGCGCGGCGGGTGGAGCGCCGCGGTGGACGTCCTGACCCGCCACCGGCTGCAACGCCTCGACCTCGATCCCGAGGCCTTGGCTCGGCTCACGGTCGCGGAGCGCGTCGGACGCGTGTACCGCCGGTTCCTCCGGGCCGTCCCCTACGAGAACTACTCGGCGCTCGCGCGCCGCCGCGAGCGGCCCGCGCAGCCGGCCACGTGGCCCCGCGGCACCGACCGCCTGCTCGACGACGTCGCCCACGAGGGCCTCGGCGGCACCTGCTTCGCGATGGCCTATGCGCTCGCCGACCTCTTCCGCGGCGTCGGCGCGAACGCCCACACCGCGCTCGGCCACCACCTCGCGAAGGAGGAGCCGCACGCGGTGGTGCTCGTGTACGGCGAGGAAGGCCCGCGCCTCTACGACGCGTCGTACTTCGTCGGCGACGCGATCCCGGTCTGGCCCGGCGCGTCGCTCGACGACGGGATCTTCCGCTACACCCTCGAGCCTCGCCGCGGCCCGTTGCTCGCGATGGTGCGGACGTCGCGGGCCGGCGTCGTCACGCCGCTCTACGCGCTCGTCCCGATGCCGGCGCCGCCCGACGCGTACCTGCGCCTCTGGGTCGAGGCGGTGCGTGCGCTGGCCGGGCGGCCGGGCCGGCTCGCCCGCCGCGTCGGCGACGAGATCCGCTGGTTCGGCGAGGAGGCGGGCCGCGTGGACGTCATCACCGCCACGGGTTGCCGTGCCGTGCCGGTCGGGCCGGACCCCATCGCGACGCTCCATCGTCTCTTCGGCGTGCGCGAGGACACCCTGCGCGCGCACCTCTCCGCGGTCGTGCCCGGTTGACCGCGAGGCCCGGTCGCCGCCGGCCCACCCCTGCGCAGGACGACCGAGTCCCCAACGGACGCCGCCGTGGCGCGCGTGGGACGTTGCCGGGGCTGGTCGGCGCGGGACGCTCGGACGCAGCGTTCGCGTGACTCCCCGACCCAACGAGCTTCTCGTCGGGAACGTGCTGCCGACCGTCGACGGGTTGCGCGGCGCCCGGCCGGCGAACACTCGTCGAATGCACCGAGCTGGCGACGTCCGATAGCGCGAAAGGTCGAAGCCCTCTGCATCGGCGCGTCGGGTGCGCTAGACTCCGCACATGCCTGACGCCGGGAAGCCTGCTCACGACAGCGAGCCCGATGCGGCGGACCGGCTTGCCCTCGCGTCGCTCCCGAAACGGAAGGCTCTTCTGGCGCCCCACAAGTTCCCTCGATGAACTTCCACGACGAAGACTATCTCTTCAGGAACGGCTATGCGCCGCTGACGACGAACCTCTTCTTTCTCAAGTCCGACTCCCGGTCGATCGCCGATCTCAGCCTCAGCTACTTTCGAGCTTGGGCGAAGGGTGAGTGGACCGTCGGTTCCGAGCCGGTGATGGGGGGGATGGAGGAGTTGGTTCGGGGACTTGAACCGCTTCGGTCGAGCGCGACGCGATTTCTGGTGGTGCCGACGAAGTCGCCATGGACCGCGATGTTCTCGAACTGTCGAGACGGAATGGAACAGTCACTCCCGAGCGTCCTTGCAAGGAGGTTGCGGTGCGCCTTCCTCAGGGTCGTGGACGCCCCGGGATCGGACGAGGTGCGCCGCGCGCCGGTGGCAATGCCAGCTAGGATGTTCAACTACGTTGCTGACATGAGTCGGGAGGACGCCGCGTCGCGGGACGTCGAATTGCTCGTCGAGGATGGATGGGAGTTCGAGGAGCGCGGGAGTCCGCTCCCAGGCGAGGACACGAGTGTCTACCGTGCTCGCCGGCTGCGGGATCGATTCCCGCACTCGCAATTGCGTGCGCTCTGTCTACTCGTTGGAACAAGGCCGTTCGAGTTGGACTTCTATGATCCGACTTCCGCGGGAGCAATTCTGCTCTTCAAGAATCTGCCGGAAGTCGAAGGTGATGCGGTCTCGCTTGTGGAGGCTCAAGCTCGCATGCGTGGGTGATGCAGCGCGATGTGGAGGCCGAGCGGCTCTGCAGTGAGATCGGGGATGTTGTTCGCCCGGCAGGACAGCGGACGAGTGACGCCGCAGGGCGATCGGGAGGCGAACGGGCGAGGGAGATGGGTGATCCAGTCGCTCCGGACCTCGCTGATCTCGGGACACATGGATGCACCGCGGGTCCGGCACGTCCCTTGGCGGCACGGCGAGTTCACCGAGCGACTCGGCTGGGCGGCGCGACGGAGGCGAAGGAAGGTCAGGTCTTGGTCCCCGTACGTGAAGTCTGCGACGAGTTGCGTTCGCAGCGGGGCGGTTTGCGCCGCAGTCCGTCGTGCGGAGTCGGCCTCGTCGGGCATCCGGTGCCAGCGACGCGCAGGCTCCCGGTGGCGCACGAGCTCGGGCGCCGGGGCCATGCCGTCGTCCGGCCGGACTCCTGGCGCGCGCTGCGGCGGCGACGGGTGGCGGCGGTTGCGGGACGCCGAACGCGCCGGCGGTGCACGCTCCGACGACCGATCGTGCGGAGGCGTGCGACGACGTGTCGCGGCGCAGGGCCACGTGCCAGCACAGCGAGTCTCGGTCGCCGCGGGGGCCATAGACCCGCCGTCGGTCGTCCGGTGGCAAAAATCGTAGGGTCTGTCGCGTCGGGATCTCGGCATCCGCCGATCGTCCGGAATCGGCTCCGGCCGTGGACGTCCCCGCGACCGAGGGCAGGTCGTCCCGTCAAGTTCGAATGCCCGGACCACACTCCGGATGTTGTGGCAGACATCAGTCCGGACAGTACAGAGCCTCTCTCGAAGGCGGAGCGGATCCTCCACTGTGGCCCCGACGTCGGCGTGAGTTTGGTACAGTTTCACCAATGAGCTGGCACGACGAAGACTATCTCTTTGAGAATCGGTACGCACCTCTCACGACGGTACTTTACTTCCTGAGAGCCAGCCCGGAACGCCTGGCGTCGCTGGGCGAGCAGTACTTTCGCACTTGGGCTAGGGGGCGGTGGCGTGTCGGCTCGGATCGGGTGCCAGGGGGGTTGGAGGCGCTCCTTCAGGGACTCCCCCCGCTCCGGATCGCGGCGACGCACTTCCTGCTCGTTCCGACGGCATCGGCGTGGACCGCTCTGTTCTCCAATGCCAGAGAAGGGACCGAGCAGTCCCTCCCAAGTTTGCTCGCCGGGCAACTGCGATGTGAGTACCTGCGCGTTGTCGATGCTCCGGGGGTCGACGAGGTGCGTCGAGCGCCAACGTCAATGCCGGGTCGGATGTTCGACTACAGTGCCAATCTCGGTGATCCGTCGAGTGCGTCAAGAGCTGTTGACTTGCTCTTCGAGGACAGTTGGGAGTTTGACGAGCGCGGGACGCCACTCCCGGGAGAGGACACCAACGTCTATCGCGCTCGCCCGCCGCGGGACCGGTTCCCACATCGGCACTTGCGCACGCTATGCTCGTTGGTCGGTACCCAGCCGTTCGATGAGCAGTTTTACGTGCCGGACCTCGCTGGGACCCTACGCCTGACACAGGAGTTACCTCTATTCGATGGGGATGGCCTGTCGCTCCCCGAGGTACAGGCCCAGATGCAAAGGTAGGTGGGGAGTTGTTGGCTGGGGGGGCACCGGGCGAGCGACTTCGCATGGAGAGGTGAGGGCGACACCGAAACAACGGGGTCGTAGCCCTTCGTTTCGCTGTCGACCTCGGAGCGGACGCCCAGGTCGATCACGCCGGCCCCTTCGGAGCTCGGCGCTCGCGGCGATCGGACCGTCTCACCCGCAGGATGGGGGGCTGCGGTGCCGCCCGTCAGGACGGACGCAGGAAGAGCAGGTCGCGGGAGGCGTCGGCGCCGACGCCCGCGAGGTAGGTGCGCGGGTCGGCGTCGAGGTCGGGGTGGTTCACGCAACGCAGGCCGGCGGCGCGGATCGTCGCGAGGACGGCCTCGGGGTCCTCGCCCGCCTCGCGCAGCGCGCCGGGCCAGAACTCGAGCACGAGGCCGCGCAGCTCGGGACGCGCGAGCACCTCGCGGGCTCCGCGCAGGGCGGCGCCCTCGGCGCCCTGGATGTCCATCTTGACGAAGTGGATGGGCGTGCGGCGCTGCGCCGCGAGCTCGTCGAGCGAGACGACGGGCACGCGGATGTGCGCGCGCGCGCCGTCCGTCGCGACGGTGCGGTGGTCGCCGCCGTCGCTCGGCGAGATCCAGAGGTCGATCGCGCCGCTGCGCGCGCCGACCGCGGCCGCGAACGGGATCACGTTGCGCCACCGGGCGTGGCGCGTGTTCTCCGCGAGCACCGCGAAGTTGCGCGGCTCGGGCTCGAACGCGAGCACGGTCCCGTCGGGCCCCGCGACCTCGCCCATGTGGACGGCCATGTAGCCCACGTTCGCGCCGACGTCCGCGGCGACCGAGCCCGGCTTCACGTGCCGTCGGAGCATGCGCACGACGTCGGCGTGCCAGCGGCCGCCCAGGTAGATGCTGCGCGAGACCGAGCGGCGCATCACGTCGAGCCGGAACGGCGCGCCGCACACCGTGACCCGCGCCGTCTCGATGCGCGCGAGGAAGCGGCGCGAGGCCAGCTCGAAGGCGGGCACCTTGCGGACGAACGCACGGCCCCGCGGCGACGCCAGCCGCTTCGCGAGGCTGAGGATGGAGCGCCGCTCGAAGCGGCGATACCACGGCAGCGTGTGCGCGGGCGCGCCCTCGTCCGCGAAGCCCCCGTCTACCGCTCGCGCCCCGTCGTCGGCGCGGGCTCCGTCGTCCGTCGTCGGCGCGCCACTCGCCGCCCGTTCCACGGGCACCCCCGGCGCGGAGGCGCCGTCCGGGCGGGACGAGGCGGCGGGCGTGGGGGGGACCGGTGCGGGCACGGCGGGATCCTACCCGGCACGGGTATCCTCCCCCCCGATGTCGCGTCGAGCGCTCCCCGCCGTGCTGTTCGCCGTGGCGGTGCTCGCGATGTCGGGCCCGTGGGCGTCGTCCGACGCGACCGGGGCGGTGACGTCGTCGTTCCTCGCGTCGCTGGGGATCCCGGAGGCGGTCGCGCGGATCGCCAACAAGGTGCTCCGGAAGTGCGGCCACGCGCTCGCCTACGCGGTGTTCGGCGTCCTCGTGTGGCGGGCGGTGCCCGGGGGCGGCCGTCCCATCCGGCGCCCCCTCGTCTCGCTCGGGTTCGCCGTCGCGTTGGCCACGGCCGACGAGCTCCTGCAGGGGCTGTCGTCGGTCCGGGGCAGCTCGTTCTACGACGTGCTGCTCGACGCCGGCGGCGCCATGTTCGGCATCGCGGTGGCGGCGCGCGTCGCGCGCGCCCGCGCGCGCCGGACGGAAGCCGCGCCTACGGCTTGACGTGCCGGACGCGGACGAGGACCGTCCGCGCGCCGTCGGTGCCGGGCGACGGCACGGCGAGGACGATCGTGTCGGTGTCGCCGAACGTGCCCTGCCCGCCCGCGCGCTCGACGAGGTGCCGCGGCAGGACGACGGACGGCGCCCCACCCGGGGCGTCCGGCGGCGACCACGCCTCCACCTTGTCGATGGACGCGACCACCGCGGAGACGTCGAGCGTGGCGAGGCCCCCCACGCTCGCGACCGGCCGGACCGACACCACGAGGCCCTCCTCGGCGGTGCCGTTCACCGGCACGGTGCGGAGGACGCCGCCCGCGTCGCGCTGCACGCGGAACTCCTCGACGATGGACCGCGAGCGCAGGGCCCGCGCCGTCACGAGCTGCGTGTGCCGGGCCGCGAGCCGCGTGCGCGTCGCGAACACGCTCGGGGCCGCCGCGTCGCCGAGGCCGCTCGCGAGCCGCGCGGCGGCGGCCTCGTCGAGCCGCCAGAGCCGCTGGCCGGGGTCGTCCACGCGCTGTCCGGCCTCCTTCAGCGCCGCGAGCGCGCGGGCCGTCGGGACCTCGGAGGACTCGACCTCGACGGTGAAGAGGCGCCCCGCGTCGGCCGTGAGCCGCTCGACCTCGGCGACGAGCCGCGCGTGGTCGTCCGCCGAGAGCGTCGCCGTGACGCGGCCCTCGCTCACCGACACGGTGCCCGCGTCCCGTGCGAGCGCGAGCCGGCCCGCGAGCCAGCTCGAGAGGAACGCGTCGCGGCGGCGGCGCGCGGCGTCGAGGCGCGAGGGGTCGGCGAACGGCGCCGACGGCCAGTCGTCCGGCGGCGGCTCGTCCTCGACGTCGGCGAGCGGCCCGAGGTCGATCTCGCGGGTCACCCCGCCGGCGCCGACCGACGCGGACGGAGGCGGCGGCGCGTCCGGTACGGCCGCGCCGTCCGCGGGCGCGACCGACAGCAGCACCACGAGGTCGGGGTGCGTACCGCCGGAGGGATCGCCGGCCGCGCCGTTCGCCTTGAAGGGGTTGGCGAGCGAGAACAGCACGAGGGAGCCGGCGTGGGGGACCTTGCGGTCGGCCTCGACCCCCTGCGTCAGGAACGACGGCACCAGCGTGTTGCCCTTCGCGAGCGGCAGCAGCCGGGGCCGCTCGGGCCGGCGCACCGTGGCGACCACCGAGACGGCGGCGAAGCCCTTCGCGCCCGGCAGGTCCTCGGCGTAGAGGTCGAGGTCGAGGCCGTACGTGGCGTCGCGATCGGGGATCACGAGGGGCGTCGCACCCTCGCGCGGCGCGTACCAAGGGCAGCCCGACGTCGGCTCGCGGAAGCGCAGCAGCGTCGCGTGGCGGCCCGTCAGGCGCAGCGACGCCTGGGCCATCGGCACCAGCGACGACGAGCCCGCGAGGAAGTTCACCTGCTCCGCGAGCGTCGGGTTCGGCGCCACGGCCGACGTGCCGGCCTCGCCGGGCGTCGCGCGCACCTCGAGCAGGCGCACGGCGTCGGCCACGCCGGCGGCCGTCGCCGCGTAGACGCGCACCTCGACGCGCACCGGCGCCGGCGTGCCCGGCGCGAAGCCGGCCACGATCGCGTCCACCTCGCGCAGCGCCCCGGCGGCGTGCTCGACGACGAGGAGGTCGTCGTACCGCTCGAGCAGCCGGTCGCGCCCGCCCCACGAGCCCGGCGCGACGTTGTCGCGCACGTACCGCTCGACGAACCGCGCGCGGCGCAGCGTGCCCGGCGCCGGGGTCGCCGCGATGCCGCTCGACGCGAAGCCCGCGCCGCGGCCCTCGGGCGCGGGGTTCGGCGGCACCGCCGTGTCGTAGAAGCGCAGCGACGTGTCGCCGTCGCCCTCCGTCGAGAACACGCGCGAGAGGAGGCCGAAGAACTCGCTGCGCCAGGGCTTCACCGCGGGCGCCTCGGGCCGGTCCGCGGGCACGGCGGTCCCGGCGGGCAGGGCCACGCCGGCGCGCTTCGCGTCCTCGATCGCCTTGCGCATCAGCACCACGAGCCCGCGCCGCGCCTCCGCGAGGTCGGCGTAGAAGTCGCTCTCGTCGATGCGCGCCACCGCGTCGGACAGCGTCGCGACCGCCTGGTCCGGGCGGCCCTCGCGGAGGAGCCGGAGCGCCGCCTTGTGGCGCCGCTCGACCTCCGCCGAGAGGCGGCGGAAGTCGACCGCGCGGTTCGTGGCGACGAAGCGGATGGCCTGGCGCAGGAGGTCGCCGCGGTCGCCGAACGCCGAGATCTCCTCGAGGAGCGCCACGGCGCGCTCGTCGGCCGGGTTGAGCTGCAGCGCCTGGATGAGGTCCTCGCGGGCCTTCTCGTACCGCTTCTCCTTCACCTGCCGCGCCGCGCTCTCGACGAGCACGCGCGCGGCCTCGATGCGGCCCTCGCGGTCCTGGCGGGCCTGCTCGGCCCGGCGCACGGCCTCCTGCGCGCGCAGCTCGGCCTCGGTCTCCTCCGCCGTGCGCTGCGCGACCGCGCGCTTGCGGCGCAGCTCGCGGGCCCGGTCGCGGGCCTCCGGCGGCGCGGAGGCGTCGTCCTCGAGGACCTTCCACCGCGCGTCGGCCTCGGCGTCGCGGCCGAGCGCGACGAGGCAGCGCGCGGCGCCGAGCCGCGCCTCGGCGCGCGTGGGCGCGTCGGCCTCCGCGTCGTCGGCCACGCGGTCGAACATCGCCAGGGCGGCGGCGGCGTCGCGCGCGGTCTTCTCGAGGAACAACGCGCGCACCAGCGACGGGCGCTCCGCGTCGTCCGCGACGGCCCGCGGGCCTCGCGTACCCGCGACCCCGACCGCCCCCGCGAGGGCGACGAACAGGGCGAGCGCGCGGACGACGCGGACGGTCGGCATCCCCGCGATCGTACCGATCAGGCGCCCGCCGTGCCCGATAGGACGTCGGCGATGGCCCGCGCCGCCGCGGCGGGGTCGTCGGCGCCGAGGATGCCGGCCCCGACGGCGGCCCGCGTGGCCCCGGCGGCGACGAGGTCGCCGACGTTCGCCGCCGTGATGCCCCCGATCGGGAAGACGGGCACCGTCGCGACCGGCAGGCAGGCGCGGACGAGGGCCGCGCCCTCCGGCCGGCGCGCGAGGGCCTTCGTCCGCGACGGGAAACACGGGCCGAGCCCCGCGTGGTCCGCGCCGCGGCGGCCGGCGGCGGCCACCTCCGCGGCGTCGTGGGTGGACACGCCGACGAGGAGGTCGTCGCCGAGGCGGCGGCGGGCCTCCTCGGGGGGGAGGTCGTCCTCGCCGACGTGGACGCCGTCGGCGCCGCAGGCCGCGACGAGGTGGACGCGGTCGTTCACCAACAGGAGGGGCCCGCCGGCCGGCAGCAGCGCGCGCAGCCGGGCGGCGCGCGCGACGAACGCCGCGTCGTCGAGCGCCTTCTCGCGCAGCTGCACGAGGTCGACCGCGCCGGACGCGAGCGCGCGCGCGACGGCGGCCTCCCACGGCTCGCGGCACGACGCCTCGCCGACGATCAGGTAGAGGCGGGCCGACGCGAGCCGGGCGCGCCGCGCGGCGCCGGTCACCGCGTCACCTGCTTCCACGGGGCCTTGGGGGCGCGGACGTCGAGCTCGAACGCGTGGCGCGAGGAGACGGCGAACGCGAGGCGCGCCGTCGCGGGGTCCCACGTGAACGGCGGCGGCGCGATCCAGCCGAGGCGCGTGCGCGGCGGGTCGGGGAAGAGGTCCTCGAGGCGCGCGGGCCAGACGCCGGTGCCCTCGTGGCGCCCCGCGAGCGCGAGCGCGACGTCGCGTCCGCGCGCCATGCTGACCTCGACGTCGGCCTCGCGGACGCGCGTGCCGACGAGGACGCCGACGAGCAGCGCCGACGCGACGGCGGCGAGGCGGCCCGGCGTCGGGCCGAGGTCGGGCCAGCCGTAGAAGCGGCGCACGCCGGCCGCGGAGCCGCCGAAGATGACGAGGACCGGCGCCGCGACGAACGCGATCGGGAACACGACGTCCGCGAAGCCGTGGTCGTTGCGGGCGAGTTCGACCCCCGCGAGGAGCAGGAGCAGCGCGTAGCCGAGGAGCGGCCACCGCGCGCGGCGGCCGCCGAGGCGCTCGCCCCACGCCTCGAAGGCGACGAACGCGCCGAGGAGCCCCGCGCCGACGAGCGCCGCGACCATGGCCGACCGTCAGCGGCCCGGCGACTTGGCGCGGGTGGCGCCCGCCGAGCCGGGCCCGGGCGTGCCGGGCTGGGCCGCGCCGTGGGCGGCGGGCGGCGCGGCGCGGCCCGCGGCGTACGCCTCGAGGAGGGCCAGCTGGCGCACGAACGTGTGCTCGTCGACGCCCGCGGGGTTCTTGAAGTACGCCGCGAGGTGCGTCATGAGGCCCCGCTCGCCGCGGGCCTTCGCGAGGGCGGCGAAGCGCGCGAGGTCGAGCACGAGGGGCGCCGCGAGCACCGAGTCGTTGCCCTGCCACGTGAACTGCATCGCCATCTTCGCGCCGAGGAACCCCTCGAAGTGGACGTAGTCCCACGCGACCTTCCAGTCGTCGAGGCTCGGGACGTAGTCGATGGAGACGCGCGTGTGGGTGGCGTCGTCCTTGAGGATGGAGCGGAGCGCGACGTCCTTGCTGCGCGTCTTGCTCTGCTTCGCGAGCGGGTCGTCGAGGACGAGCCCGTCGCGGTTGCCGAGCATGTTGTAGCCCTCCCACGAGAGCACGCGCAGGGCGCGGCCCGTGAAGAGGGGCGCGAGGACGGTCTTGACCAGCGTCTCGCCGGTCTTGCCGTCGCTGCCCATGTGCGGCACGCCGCGCTTCTCGGCGAGCTCGAGCAGCGCGGGGATCGTGCTGCCGGGCGACGGCGTGAAGTTGACGTAGGGGCAGCCCGCGTCGAGCGCCGCGTACGCGTGCACGACGCTCGCCGTCAGCGCCTTGCGCGCCGCGCCGTCGAGCGACCGCTCGAAGCGCTCGAGCGTGGCCCACTCGATCGGGAGGTCGCGGGGCGGCTCGGTGCTCGACACGTTGACGACGACGACCGTGTCGAGGCGGTGGCGGCGCGCGAAGTCCGCGAGGTCGGCCTGGATGCCCGCGACGACCTGCCGCACGCCCTTGGCGCGCGCGACGCGGCCCTTGCGCGCGAGGGCCTTCACGGTCTCGACGGGGTTCACGAGGTAGCCGGGCCGCAGGTTCTCCGACGCGGCCTCGAGGTCGTCGCGCAGCGTCGCGAGCAGGCTCTCGTCGAACACGCCGGCGCGGCGCCGGTACTCGTCGGCGGAGCGCACCCAGTCGGTGTCGCGCACCTCGTGGCCGCCGAAGACGAGCTCCTCGACGGGCGGGAGGTCGAGCCCCGCGAAGGCCGGCGTCGCGGTGAGCAGGCCCGTGGGCGGGCGCAGGCCGCGGGCGATCGCGCGCGCGCCGACCACCGCGAGCGTCGCGACGCCGCCGCACGCGCCGACGAGCCACACGCCGGTGCGGCCGCGGCGGCCGGTCGGGGCGGAGTCGGACGGGGGCCGGGCGGCGCTCATCGGGGGGTCGAGGGGCTCCGGGGGACGGGGGGGGCCGTCACGAGGCGCTGCGCAAGGTACCGCGACACCATCGCCCGGCGCATCGGGGGCACGGGCCCCCCCCCCGGTCTCGGCGCGACGGGCGAGCGCGTCCCGGCGGAGGGCCTCGGCGCGACCCGCGGCGTCGGGGGCGAGGGCGGCGGCGAGGGCCGCGGCGGCGTCGCGGCCCTCGGAGGCCAGGGCGGCGGCGGCGGCGGGGTCCGTCGCGGCGGCGGCCGCCGCGGCGCGGGCCGCGGGTCGGGCCAGGGCGTCCGCGACCTCTCCTTCTCGTCGAGGGTCCCGTCGGGCGGCAGGCCCAGCGCCTCGCGGACGGCGCGGCGGTCCGCCGCGCGGGCCGACTCGCTCGCCGCGGCGCGGTCGAGCGCGACGGCCTCGGCGCCGGCCCGCGACGACCGCGGCGCGCGCGGCGCCGTCGCGGCGGCCGCGTCGTCCGGCGTCGCCGCGGGGGCGGGAGCAGCAGCGCGCCCGCGGCGGGAGCGCGGCCGCGCACGCGACCGCGAGGCCCGGCGGCGGCTCGAGCGGGGCCGCGGGGGCGGGGGGGCCGCGGCGGCGGCCGCGGCGGCCGCCGGGCCTTGCGTCGTGGCGGCCGCGAGGCCCGCTTCGTGCGCGCCGGCGAGGCGGTCGAGCGCCCAGGCCGCGTCCTCGACCCGCGCGGGGACCGCGCGGCGCGCGGCGGCCCCGCCCGCGAACGCGCCCGCGAGCGTGCCGACGGCGATCGCCGCCGGCGCCATCGCCGCGGGCCCGACGCCGAGGAGGCGCGAGGCGAGCGCCACGACGGCCCCCGCGCCGAGCCCGACCCCGGTGCGGACGAGGAACGCGCCCGCGCGGCTCCGGCGCGGGGCGCGCGCGGCGAGCGCGCGCGCGGCGGCGGGCCAGGCGTCGGCGCGCGGGGCGGTCACTTCGGGGGCTTGCCGGTCCCGGACGGGAGGTCGGCCGGCAGGTCGACGGGGACGTCCTTCGTGCCGTCGCCCTGCGGGACGATGGGGGTCTTCGAGAAGATGAGGTCGACGTAGAGCGGCTCGTAGCCCGTGGACTCGACCGCGGTCTCGCCGCGGCCGAGGCGCACGCGCCAGTCGCCCTTCGCCATGGAGGGGTGCGTCACGCGCCAGCCGTCGGCGGTCTTCTGGAAGGGGACCTCCTCGAGGTCGCCGCCCTCGGCCTTGCGCGTGAGGAGCACCGGCGCCGTCTCGAGCGGGGCGCGCTTGCCGTCGTGCTCGCGCGCGACGACGGTGAGGGCGTTGGCGGCGCGGTCGCGCACGCAGTCGAGCAACGCGCCGTCCTTCATGCGGAGGAGCGCCGGCTTCGGGATCCGCGCGTGGTGGTACTGGTAGCGGTTGTCGAGGTTCGACGCGAGGGCGATCTCGAGCACCGCGTTGGGGTCGTTGTAGACCGACACGACGATGCCGCCCGCCTCGGCCGTCAGCTGCTCGTCGCCGCTGTCGTGGTCGTCCTGGCGCAGCGAGCCCGTGAAGCGGAACGCGTCCTCGGGCAGCACGGCCTTCGTGGACGGGTCGATCACCCAGTCGGTCGCGCGCGCGACGTGGACCTCGCCCCGCAGCTGGTAGCGGACGCCGACGTAGACGGTGTCGCCGCTCGGCGGCACCCACCGCGGGCGGTCGGGCTCGCCCGGCGCGGGCGGGTCGAGGCGGCTGTGGGCGCCCTGCTTGAAGCCCGCGAGCACGAGGCCCTTGTAGATCGACGTGACGAGCCCCTTCAGGCGGTCGGGCGTCAGCGACTCGTCGACGAGCGCCGGGCCGAGCACGTGGAGCAGCGTCTCGTGGCCGGCCTCGGGCCACCGCGTGACGAAGTACTCGATCGGCATCGTCGTCCACGGCGACATGTTGAGGAAGCCGCGGACCTCGACGCGCCCCTCCTCGACCTTCACGCCCCAGCCCGCGGCGTCGCGGCGGTAGATCTCCGTCGCCTCGGGGGTCAGCGGCTTGTCGGCGGGGAAGAGGGCCCACTCGCCCGCGGGCTGGCCCGGCGCCGTCAGGAACGACTTCATGCGGCGGACGTTGGCGTCGACCTGCTTGCCGGTGCGCTTGATCTCGTGGACGTCGGCCGCGAGGCGGTCGTAGTAGTCGTACGCGTCGTCGGAGAGCTTCGCGAGGCGCTTGAGCACCTCGGCGTCCGAGGCGCCGTCGGCGGCCTTCTTCGGCGCCTCGTCGCCCGCCGGGGCGGGCCGGGGGGGCTGGCCGCGCGCGGGGTCCTTCTTCGCCTCGACGCCGTCGATCCGCGACTCGATGCGCTCGAGGCGCCCCCGGACGAGGAAGGCGGCCGCGACGAGGAAGAGGAGGTTCGCCGTGCCGAGCGCGACGAGCCAAGGGCTGCGGTCGTTCATCCCAGGATCCTAGGGTGCGTACCTGAAGAACGCACCCCCGGGGGGCCCCGGTTCACCCGTGCCTCGCGGGCCCGCCCCCGCGGCCGCTCAGACGCGGTGGACGAACGTCCGGGCCTGCCACAGCGCCGGGAGCGCGTGGGTCAGGAACGTCTCGCGCTGCGCGTCGATGGTCCCGCGGAGGTAGCGCATCCCGCCGCCCCCGGTGCCGCGCCGGATCCCGATGATCCCCTCGACGAACCGCAGGTGGCGGTCACGCCACTGGAGCACCGCGCCGTCCACCTGCCGCGCGGCGTCGAGGAACGCGCGCAGCGGCGTCGCGCCGCCGTGCATCTCGACGAGCGCCGCGGCGATCGTCTCGCGGTGCGAGAGCGCCGCGTCGACGTCGCGCAGGTGCGTGTCGACGCGGTCGCGCGTGCCGGGGTCGAGCGGGCCGGGCCGCAGGCCGCGGTGGAGGTCGTCCATCGTGGCCTCGAGCACGTGGGCCGCGAACCGGTCGGCGGCCGCGGCGTCCACCGGGCCCACGCCGAGGTGGCGCGCGCCCGCCGCGTCGCTCGTCGTCGCGAGCAGCCCGTACACGACGTCGCGGACCGACGGCTCGTTGAACCGCCGGGCGATCCGCGGCCACATGAACGGCGGCAGCGTCCGCACGAAGCACGTCTCCGCGAGGAACGCGGGCGTCTCGGCCGTCGGCCGCAGCAGCGGCGCGGGCAGCTCCGGGTCGGTGCGGTCGTCGCCCTCGGGCGTCCGCTCGGGCGGCGGGCGCAGGCGGTCGGCGTGCAGCTCGCGCAGGCCGAGCAGCAGCTCGAGCTCGCGGAACTGCCCCGAGCCGAAGCCCGAGGCCGGCTGGAGCCGGTCGCGGAACGCGAGGAACTGCGCGGGGGTCATCGTCGCGAGCACGTCGTAGAACGGCAGCGTGACGGCCAGCGCCGCCTTCGCGCGCGAGAGCCGTTCCGCGCCGCGGCGGAGCACCTCGTCGAGACGCGAGGCCCGCTCCGCGTCGAGGGGCAGCGTGCCGACGTGCACGATCCGGCCCGGCGTCGAGAGCTCGGCGAGCTTGCGCACGCGGTCGCGCCCGTACCGCGCGGCCACGCGCTCGACGGCGGCCGCCAGCGCCGGCGACCGCCGCGGGTCGAAGGCCTCGGCCTCGACGCGCCGCTCGCCCAGCTCGACGCGCGGCGGGGGCGTGCCCGTGGCCTCGCGCCACAGCGCCGCGACCTCGGCGACGACCGACTCGACCTCGTGCAGCACCAGCGCGAACCAGACCTCGAAGGCCTGGTGCGTGCGGATGAACAGCACCTCCTCGTGGCACCACGCGCCGCCCGTGGGCCACGGCGCGCCGGGCGCGTGCGCCGACACGTCCGGCCAGCGCTCGGCGGGCACGCCCGCCGGCCGCGGGGTCAGGCGCAGCGCCTCGATCAGGGCGCGGTCGTTGATGTACTCGCTGTAGAGCAGCTCGCGCGCGGAGGGGGGAGGCGTCGCGCTCATGACAGCCCGCAGGCCTTGCGGGCCCGCGCGAGCACGCGGCGCGCGTTCTCGCGGGCGGTGACCGCGCCCTTCGCGAGGATCGCCTCGACCCGCGCCGGGTCGGCCCGCAGCGCCTTCGCCCGCTCGCGGACGGGCGCGAACGCCGCGTCCACGCGCGCGAGGAGCTGCTTCTTCGCGTCGCCGTACCCGAGGCCGCCCGCGCGGAACCGCGCGGCCATCGCCTCGCGCTCGTCGGGCGCCACCAGCGCGAACAGCTTGTAGATCGTCGAGTCGTCGGGGTTCTTGGCCGCGGCCGGCGGCAGCGAGTCGGTCTTGATGCCCATGACCGACTTCTCGAGCTCGCGGCCCTCCGCGAAGATCTCGATCACGTTCCCGTACGACTTGCTCATCTTCGCGCCGTCGGTGCCGGGCACGTACGGCGCCTCGCCGAGCCGGTACTCGGGCACCTTGAAGACGTCCGCCGCGAACTCGCGGTTGAACTTCGCCGCGAGGTCGCGGGTCATCTCGACGTGCTGCACCTGGTCGCGCCCCACGGGCACGACGTCGCCGTCCTGCGAGAGGATGTCGGCCGCCATCAGCACGGGATAGGTGAACAGGCCCGCGTCCGCGGGGATCCCGCGCGCCACCTTGTCCTTGTACGAGACGGCGTTCTCGAGCATCGCCATGGGCGCGACGGTGAGCAGCAGCCACGTCAGCTCGGTCACCTCGGGGACGTCGCTCTGCCGGAACAGGACGCACCGGTCCGGGTCGAGCCCGCACGCGAGGTACGTCACGGCCGTGTCGAACACGTTCGCGCGCAGGGCCTTCGCGTCGCGCAGCGACGTCAGGGCGTGGTAGTCGGCGATGAAGTAGTAGGCCTCGCCCTGGTCCTGGAGCCGGACGTGCTCGCGGATGGCGCCGTAGTAGTTGCCGAGGTGCAGCCGTCCCGACGGCTGGATCCCGGAGAGGAAGCGGGGCATGGGGGAGACCTCGACCGCGCGCACGCCGCGCGCGGGCCCCGGTTCTATCAAGACACGCCCGAGCCCTTGGCGGGGAAGTCGGGGTCCGGCGGCGCGCCCCGGGGGCGGGACCCGACCCGACCCGTGGGCACGCGAGGCCCGGTGCGCGGCGGCCCGCGGCGCCGTGGCGCCCGTGACGGCACCGAACCGGTCCGGGCGGCGGGCGCCCCGTCGACCCGCGGCGGAGGGGAAACGAAGCGGCCCCGCGATCCGTGCGGATCGCGGGGCCGAGCGTCGTCGACGTCCGCGGGGCCGGCCGGGCCTCGCGTCCCCGGACGGGGGACGCGGGGCGGGACGAACTCTACGACGCCGGCGGGGTCGGCGTCGTCGGCGACGCGGGGGCGGGCGCGGGCGGCGCCAGCTCGGGAGGCGGCGCGGACGCGTCGAACCGCAGGTGTCCCTCGTGGACGGTCACGGTCACCGTCGCGCCCTCGGGGAACGCCCCGCGGAGCACCTCCTCCGACAGCGGGTCCTCGAGCAGGCGCTGGATCGCCCGACGGAGCGGGCGCGCGCCGAACTCGGGGTTGAACCCGTTCTCGATGAGGAACTCCTTGCTGTCGGGCGTGAGCACGAGCGCGATCTTGCGCTGCACGAGGCGCTCGGAGACGCCGCGGACCTCGATGTCGATGATCTTGCGCAGGTCGTCGCGCGTGAGCGTCTGGAAGACGATCACGTCGTCGAGGCGGTTCAGGAACTCCGGCCGGAACGCCTTCTCGACCTCGCGCATGAGCTCGTCGCGCACGCGCTGGTGGGTGGCCTCGGCCGTGCTCTTCTGGAACCCGAGCCCCTGCTGGTTCTTGATCACGTCGGCGCCGATGTTCGACGTCATGATCACGATCGTGTTCTTGAAGTCGACCTTGCGGCCGTACGAGTCGGTGAGGTGGCCCTCCTCCATGATCTGGAGGAGCATGTTGAACGCGTCGGGGTGCGCCTTCTCGATCTCGTCGAAGAGCACCACGGCGTAGGAGCGGCGGCGGACGCGCTCGGTGAGCTGGCCGCCCTCCTCGAAGCCGACGTAGCCCGGGGGCGCGCCCACCAGGCGGCTGACGTTGTGCTTCTCCATGTACTCGGACATGTCGATCTGGATGAGCGCGTCCTCGTCGCCGAACATGAAGCGCGCGAGGGCCTTCGCGAGGTGCGTCTTGCCGACGCCCGTGGGGCCCAGGAAGATGAACGAGCCCATGGGGCGGCGCGGGTCCTTGAGCCCGGCGCGGCTGCGGCGGATGGCGCGGGAGATGGCGCGGACCGCCTCCTCCTGGCCGACGACCGCCTTGTGGAGCTCCGCCTCCATGCCGAGCAGGCGCTCGGACTCGCTCTTCTCGAGGCGGGTCAGCGGCACGCCCGTCATCTTGCTGACGGTCTCGCGGATCACGTCGTCGTCGACGACGCCGTCCGTCTTCTTGGTCGTCTCGCGCCACTCGCGGAGCATCGTCTCCTTCTTGCGGCGGAGCTTCTGCGCCTGGTCGCGGAGCTGGGCCGCGCGCTCGAAGTCCTGCGCGCCGACGGCCTCCTCCTTCTCGACGTCGAGCTTGGCGACCTCGGCCTCGAGCGACTTCAGGTCCGGCGGCTGCGTCATCGACTTCAGCCGCACGCGGGCGCCGGCCTCGTCCACGACGTCGAGGGCCTTGTCGGGGAGGAAGCGGCCGGTGATGTAGCGGGTCGAGAGCTCGACGGACGAGCGCAGGGCCTCGTTCGTGTAGCGGACGCGGTGGTGGGCCTCGTACTTGTCGCGCAGACCGAGGAGGATCTCGTACGCCTCTTCCTTGGTCGGCGGGTCGACCATCACGGTCTGGAACCGGCGCTCGAGCGCGCCGTCCTTCTCGATGTACTTGCGGTACTCGTCGAGCGTGGTGGCGCCGATGCACTGCACCTCGCCGCGCGACAGCGCCGGCTTCAGCACGTTGCTCGCGTCGATGGCGCCCTCGGCGCCGCCCGCCCCGACGAGCGTGTGCAGCTCGTCGATGAACAGGATCACGTTCTTGCTGCGGCGCACCTCGGTCATCACCGCCTTGATGCGCTCCTCGAACTGACCGCGGTACTTCGTGCCCGCGACCATCATGGCGAGGTCGAGCACGACGATGCGGCGGTTGCGCAGCAGCTCGGGCACGTCGCCCGCGATCACCTTCTGCGCGAGGCCCTCGACGATGGCCGTCTTGCCGACGCCGGCCTCGCCGAGCAGCACGGGGTTGTTCTTCGTGCGGCGCGAGAGGATCTGGATGACGCGCTCGATCTCGTCCGAGCGGCCGATCACGGGGTCGAGCTTGTTCTCGCGCGCGAGCTCCGTGAGGTCGCGGCCGAACGCGTCGAGCGCCGGCGTCTTGCTCTGGGGCCCGCCTGGCCGGCCGCGCGGCCCGCGCCGCCGCCGCCCGCGGCCGGGGGCTCGTCGCCGCCGCCGCCCGTGGGGCCCTCGTCGCCGCCGCCGCCGCCCGGGCCGCCGGCCTGGCCGGACGGGCCGCCCTCGGCCGGCTCGGCGCCGAGCAGCTCGAGGACCTCCTCGCGGACGTCCTCGACCTTCACCTTGAGGTTGCGCAGCACCTGCGCGGCGATGCCCTCGCTCTCGCGGATGAGGCCGAGGAGGAGGTGCTCGGTGCCGATGTACGTGTGCCCGAGGTTGCTGGCCTCCTCGAGGGACAGCTCGAGCACCTTCTTCGCGCGCGGCGTGAACGGCAGCTGGCCCATGGTCACCATGGTGGTGCCCGTCGAGACCAGCTTCTCGACCTCCTGGCGGATCTTCTTCAGGTCGATGTCGAGGTTCTTCAGCACGCTCGCCGCGACGCCCGAGCCCTCCTGGACGAGGCCGAGCAGCACGTGCTCCGTGCCGATGTAGTCGTGGTTGAAGCGCTGCGCCTCCTGGCGGGCGAGCCCCATGACCTTGCGGGCGCGGTCGGTGAAACGGTCGAACATGGGACCTCCAGGCGCAGCGAACGGGGCGGCTCCCCGGTCGTTGCCGAAGTATAGACGTGGCCGCCGGGCGGGCCCGGATCGTCCGGGGCGCCGGCCGTGTCGGGGCCGGGCGCCGGGGACGCGCCGGACGCGCCGTCCCGGCACGCACGTGCGGCGTTCCGTGCCGACACGGCACGTCGCGCCGTCCGCGCGCACCGGCGACGGACGTCGCACGGGGGAATGCAGGATCCGTGCCCATTCGCGCGCGGCGCCGTCCACGCGCGCCGGCCGTGACGCCCCGTTCGGTCGCCGTCAGGCCACGGGGCGCGGACCCGGGCCCGGGACCGCGAGACCCGGTGGCCGGCCGGATCCCGTCGGGCCCGACGGCCCGGCCGCGTGTCCACCACGGCGGACAGCGCGGCCCGCGCGTGTCGCGATGCCGCGACACCGAGGCCGGGGCGCGCGACCGGCGGCCGGGCCTCGCGGTCCCGGGCGCCCGACCGCGGTAGGTGGGCGACGTTCAGCGGTCCGGGGCGCGGTACGCGGCGAGGGTCGTGCGGACCGCCGCCGCGTCCACCACGGGCCTGCGCGTGGTGCGCGGGAAACGGGCGACGCGCGCGCACGCCTCGTCGAGGAGGTCGAGCGCGCTCGACGGCAGGCGGCGGTCGACGAGCGTGAGCCCGCCCGCGATCGCGACGTCGAGCGCGTCGTCGGTGAGCTCGACGTCGTGGTGCGCGGCGATCGCGTCGCGGTGCGCGGCGACCATGGCGCGCGCGGCCGCGGGCTCGGGCTCGGCGACCTCGACGCGCGCGTACAGGTGCGCGAGGCGCAGGCGCTCGAGCGCGGGGCCGACGGCGTCGGGCGTGGACGTGACGATCATCACCCGACCTCGCCGCGCGTGAGGGGCGCGAGGGCCTCCGCCACGGTCATGGACTCGCCCTGGTAGCCGTTGGAGGCGAGCACCGCGGGATCCTCGACGTGCAGGACGACGTCGCCGGCGCGGCGGACCTCGGTGACGATCGCGTGGGCGCGCTCCTCGAGCTGGCCGCGGTACTTGGTGCCCGCGACGAGCAACGCGACGTCGAGGTCGAGGACGCGGTGGCCGCCGAGGCGGCCGACCCGGTCGCCGGCCGCGATGCGGCGCGCGAGCTCGCGGACGACGGCGGACTTGCCGACGCCGGGCGGGCCGACGAGCGCGACGTTGCGGTGGCGGTGGCGGTGGAGCACGGCGAGCATGCGCTCGAGCACGGCCTCGCGTCCGACGAACCGCGGCATCGTCGCGTCCGCGTCCCCCGCCGCGAGGTCCGTGCAGAACGCGTCGAGGGCGGGCGTCTTGCTCCTGGGGGCGGGCGACGGCGCGGGCCTGCGGGCGGCGCCGGCCTCGGCCGTCGCGACGTTGCCGCCGGCCACCGGGCCGGGCGGGCTCCCCGCGCCCGACGCGTCGTCGGCGCCGACGGGCCCCTCGCCGAGGAGCTCGAGCACCTCCTCGCGGACGTCCTCGGCCTTCACCTCGAGATTGCGCAGGACCTGTGCCGCGATGCCCTCGGTCTCGTGAAGGAGGCCGAGGAGGAGGTGCTCGGTGCCGACATAGGTGTGTCGCAGCGCACTCGCCACGCCGAGGGCGAACTCGAGCACCTTCTTCGCGCGCGGCGTGAACGGCAGCTGGCCCATGGTCACCATCGTGGTGCCCGTCGAGACCAGCTTCTCGACCTCCCGGCGGATCCTGGTCGGGTCGATGTCGTGGTGCTTCAGCGCCATCGCCGCGACTCCGGAGCCCTCCCGAGCGAGGCCGAGCAGGAGGTGCTCCGTGCCGACGTAGTCGTGGTTGAAGCGCTGCGCTTCCTCGAGCGCAAGCCCCATCACGCCGCGGGCCGCGTCGGCGAATCGGTCGAACACGCCCCCGGTGATCGGGATCGCGGCCGCGGGCGGCGGCGGCGGGGCCTCCTCGCGCAAGGCGTGGAGCAGTTCGCCGCGGAGCGCCTCGAGGCTCACGTGGAGCTCCGCGAGCACCTTCGCCGCGACGCCGTCCCCTTCGCGCACCAGCCCGAGCAGCAGGTGCTCGGGCCCGATGTAGGAGTGGCCGAGCGCGCTCGCCTCCTCGAGGGCGAGGTCCAGCGCGCGTTTCGCGGCGGACGTGAGCGCGAACCGCTCGGGACGGGTCGCTCGCGGCCCCGGCGTGAGCGCCGCCTCGACCGCGCGCTCCACGGTCCCGAGGTCGCCGACCATCCGCGCGAGCACGGTCGCGGCGACGCTCGAGCCCTCGTCCATGAGGCCCAGCAGCACGTGCGCCGTGTCGATGGCGTCATGGTTGAGCCGTCGCGCTTCCTCACGCGCGAAGTCGAGCGCCCGTTGGGCGCGATCGGTGAAGGCGTGGAACATCGGACGGTCCCCGGGCCGGCGCCGTCGGCGGCCGGGCCCATGGTAGCGAATCGACGTCCGGCCGGCCGCCGGGCCTCGCGGTCCCGGGAGTCCGACCGCGGTCCGTGTGCGCGGGCGCGCGCGAGGCGGGACGGTCAGCGCTCCGGGGGGCGCGCCGCGGCGAGCGTGGCGCGGACGGCCGCGGCGTCCACCACCGGTCGCGGGCTCGCGGGGCCGCGGCGGGCGACGCGCGCGCACGTCTCGTCGAGGAGGTCGAGGGCGCTCGACGGCAGGTGGCGGTGGACGAGCGTGAGCCCGCCCGCGATCGCGACGTCGATCGCGTCGTCCGTCACCTCGACGCCGTGGTGCGCGGCCAGCAGGTCGCGGTGCGCGGCGACCATGGCGTGCGCCGCGGCGGGCTCCGGCTCGGCGACCTCGACCGTCGTGAAGTAGTGCGCGACCCCCAGCCGCTCGAGGGTCGGCGCCGCGGCCTCGGGCGTCATCGTGAGGATCATCGCGCCGACCTCGCCGCGCACGAGCGGGGCCAGGGCCTCCGCGACCTTCAGGGACTCGGTGGAGAAGCCGCTGGTGGCGAGGAGGCGGGCGTCCTCGACGTGCACGACGACGTTGCGCGCGCCGCGGAGCGCGGCGAGCAGGCGACGGGCGCGCTCCTCGAGCTGGCCGCGGTACTTCGTCCCCGCGACCAGGGCCGGCACGTCGAGCCGGACGACGCGGCAGCCCGTGAGCCGCCCGGCGCCCGGGCCCGTCGCGCAACGGCGCGCGAGCTCGTCCACCACCGCGGTCTTGCCGACGCCGGGCGGGCCGACGAGCAGCACGTTGGGCCGCGCGCGGCGGTGGAGCACGTCCACGACGCGGTCGAGGAGCGCGTCGCGCCCGACGACGGCCGTGCCCGGCGCGGCCGCGAGCGTGCGCGCGACGTCCACCGTGTACGCGTCGAGCTCGGGCGTGGCGTGCTCGCGCTCGGTCGGCCGCGCGAGGGGCTCGTGCACGATCCCGCTCGGCCGGCGCGCACCCTCGGTCGGGCCGTCGAGGGCCGGGGTCGCCTGGAAGAGCTCGACGATCGCCTCGCGCAGGTCGTCGACGCGCAGACCGGCGTCGCCGAGCGCCTGGGCCGCCGGGCTGTCGCCGCGGACGAGGAGCGCGAGCAGGAGGTGCGCGGTGCCGACGAGCCCGTGCGCCATCTGCGCGGCCTGCCGCCCGGCGATCGAGAGGACGTCGCGGGTGGCCTCGGAGAGCGGGAGGTACCCGGCCGGCGCGGGCTCCACGCCCGGGTCCGCGGCCTCCGCGACCTCGGTCGCGAGCCGCGCCGCATCGACCCCGAGCTGGGCCAGCACCGCGCGGGCGATGCCATCCTCGACCTCGAGGAGCCCGAGCAGCAGGTGCTCGGCGCGGACCTCGCGGCAGCCACGTCGTTGGGCGTCGCGGCGCGCGAAGAACAGGGCCTTCCCCGCGGGCTTCGTGAGGCGGTCGAAGACGGGATCGTCGGGACCCTGCGTCCGAGGCGCGTCGGCGGGAGGCTCGCCTTCGCCGAGGAGTTTCGTGATCTCGGCGCGCGCCGCGTCGAGGCGCACGCCGAGCGTCGCGAGGACCTGCGCGGCCACGCCGGCCTCCACGCGGAGGAGCCCGAGGAGCAGGTGCTCGGTGCCGATGTACGTGTGCCCGAGCCGGCTCGCCTCCTCGAGGGACCGCTCGAGGAGCTGCTTCGCGTCGGCCGTGAACGGCAGCTGGCCGAAGGTCACCGTCCGGGCGCCCGGCGTGAGCCGACGCTCGAGCTCGACCCGGACGGCGCCGAGGTCGAGGCCCAGGCGCTGCAGCGCGGTGGCGCCGACGCCGCCTCCCTCGCGGACGAGGCCGAGCAGTACGTGCTCCGGGCCGATGAAGTCGTGGTTGAACCGCTGCGCCTCGTGGCGGGCGAGTCCTATCGCTTTGCGCGCGCGGTCGGTGAAGCGGTCGAACATCGTGCGCCCCCGGGACCCGGCGGCTCGCGCCGCCGAGGGCATGGTAGCGGCACGTCGGCGGTCGGCCGTCGGCCACCGGGCCTCGCGGTCCCGGGAGTCCGACCGCCCCCGCGGGCCCGCGATCGTCGCGAGCCCGCGGAGGGCGCCTCGTCAGCGGTTGCCGCCGCGGAGGCGCTCGAGGAGCCGGCGCTCCTGCTCCGTCATGCGCGCGCCGATCTTCGCGCGCTGCGCGAAGGGATCGAGCGTGTCGTCGTCGGTGCCGGAGACGTCCTCGCCCTCGAGCGGGACGAGCGGCTGCGCGTAGAGACCGTACTCGAACGCGTCGCGCGGGTAGAGCGAGAGGTGGAGCAGCGCGCCGTCCCGGACGAGCGCGGTGCCGCGCTCGCCGTCGGGCAGCGTCACCGTGAAGAGGTCGCCGACCGCGCCCGCGGGCAGCTCGCGGCGGACGAGCGTCGCCTTCGAGAGGCCGGCCGCGATCGCCTTCGCCGCGGCGGTGGCCGCGTCGAGGACCGCCTTCGGGTCGTCGCCGCCCGGGAGCGCGACGCCGGCCTTCTTCGCGCGCAGCTCGATCGCGGCGGCGGGGAAGGAAAGGCTCTTCAGCAGCGGCGAGAACCAGCCGAGGAGCAGCGCGTTCGTCGCGAAGACGTCGAGCGCCTGCACCCGGCCGCGCACGACCGCGATGCCGCCGACCACGAACCCGGCCTCGCGCTTGTCGGGCCACTGCGCCATCGAGCGCTGGCACGGCAGGCAGTACTCCGCGAGCGTGTCGGAGCCCCCGACCGCCGCGAGCGAGCGGCGCTTGTCGCCCTCGTTGCGGAACTCGAGGAAGTGCGAGATGAACTTCGACGTGATCGACGCCGACGCCGTGCGGAACAGCGCCGAGTCGCGCAGGTAGGGGGGCGCGAGGAAGTCGGCGACCTTGAACGGCTTCGCCTCCTTCCGGCGGTCGGTCGACATCGAGCCCGGGACCGTCGCGACGTCCGCCGACGCGCCCGCGGGCAGCAGCACGTCCTCGCGGACGACGCGGTCGCGCAGGCCGCCCTCGAGCACGGTGCCCGCCAGCAGCAGCGCGTCCTTCGGCGCGACGTTCTTGACCTTCACCTTCTCCACGCCCGCGGCCGGCTCCTCGAACGCAAGCGTCGCGCCGCCCAGCCCGGGGACGATCTCGAGCACCGGCGGCGGCGTCTCGAGGATGAGGGGGAAGAGGATGACCTGCTGGGCGACGAGGCCCTCGCCCAACTTCAGCGCGCCGAGGGAGGCGGCGACGACGTCCTCGGGCTTCGGCGCCGCGGCGGGCGCGGCGGGCGCGTCGGCCGCGTGGCCGACGGCGGGGAACAGGGTCGCGAGGGCGAGGCCGGCGAAGGCGAGGGTGCGGGCGGTCATGGGAAGTCTCCGGAGGCCTCCATGGTCGCACGCGGGCCCGGGGGCCCCCCTTCGGCCGACGGGCGGACCGGGGGTGGGGACCGCGAGGCCCGGCGCGCGCCGGCCGCCCCCGGCGCCCGGAGCGGGCGGACCGCCCCGCGTCAGGCCGACAGGCGCTGGCGGAGCAGCGTCGCGCGCGCGGTGTCGCGCTCGACGGCGGTGTCGAGGGCGCGGCCGACCTGGCGGCGCAGGTGCGCGGGGTGCACCAGCACGAAGAGCTCGTGCAGGCGCGCGAGGTCGACCCCCGAGAGCAGCCCCGTGACGACGCCGAGGCGGACCGCCGAGAGGAGCTCCATCGCCTCGTCGGTCGAGACGGTGCGCGCCGCGCGCAGCACCGCGAGCGCGCGGAACACCTTGTCCTCGACCTTCACGCGGTACGTGGCGACGAGGTGCTCGCGCACCTTCCGCTCGTACTCGAGGAACGTCGGGAGCATCCGCGAGAGCTTGCGGAGGATCTCCTCCTCGGACTGGCCCAACGTGACCTGGTTCGAGATCTGGTAGAAGTCGCCCATGGCCTTCGTGCCCTCGCCGTAGAAGCCCCGGACCGCGAGGCCCGTGCGCGAGGCCGCCTGGAAGACCCGGTTCATCTCCTGCGCGTGGACGAGCGCCGGCAGGTGGAGCATCACGCTCGCCCGCAGGCCCGTGCCCACGTTGGTCGGGCAGGCCGTGAGGTAGCCGTAGGTCGGCGAGACCGCGTACCGGACCGAGCCCTCGAGGGCGATGTCGAGCGCGCGCGCGTCGGCGAGGGCCTCGTCGAGCGCGAACCCGCTGCGGATCGCCTGGATGCGCAGGTGGTCCTCCTCGTTGACCATCACGCTCACGCGCTCGTCGCTGCCGAACGCGACGCCGCGCGGGCCCTTGCCCTTCTCGAGCTCCGTGCTGATGAGGTGCCGCTCGTGGAGCAGCGTGCGGTCGAGCTCGAGCTCCTTGTTCTCGCGGCGGCTGCCCGGCGGCGTCAGGTCGACGAAGTACCGGCGCGGCCCGAGCGGCAGCGTCTCGCTCGCGGTCCGCATCTTCCCGAGGATCTCGCCGCGCTGCTCGTCGGACGCGCGCGTCGCGAACGGGAAGCCCGCGAGGTTGCGCGCGAGGCGCACCCGCGACGACATCACGACGTCGGCGTCCCGGCCCTCGCCGCGGAGCCACTCGCCGCCCGGCGTCAGGAAGTCCGTGAGCTCCATCAGACCGCGCCCCGGAGGGCCTCCTCGGTCTGCCGGATCTCGTCGCGGATCCGCGCCGCCTCCTCGTACTGCTCCTCCGCCACCGCGCGCGACAGCTCGCGCCGCAGCCGCCGCAGCCGCTCGTCGCGGCCCGCGTCGGGCGCGCGACCCGCGGGGACGCGGCCGACGTGCTGTTTCGCGTTGTGGATCTTCTCGAGGAGCGGCGCGAGGTCGTCCGCGAAGACCTCGTAGTCCTTCGGGCAGCCGAACCGGCCCTTCGTGCGGAACTCCTCGAACGTGATCCCACACTCCGGGCACTTCTTCGTGGACGCCGGGGGCCGCTCGCCCACGAGGTGCTGCAGGAGGCTCGGGAACCCCCCGCTGCCGTGGGAGAGGCCCTTCTCCTGGGCGCACTCCTCGCACAGGTCCAGGACCTTCTTCTGGTCGTTCACGATCTCGGTGATGTGGATCGTGGCGGGACGGGACTCGCAGACCTGGCAGATCATGGTCGCGTCCATGGTAGCGCCCGGCGCGGCCTTCTCGCCGCTTCCGGGGGCGGACGTCACGCGCGCCCCGCGGGGGCCGCCCTTCCCCGGGGCGCGGTCGGGCCCCCCGCACGCGAGGCCCGGCGGCCGGCGGGCCTCGAGCCCGTTCCGATGGCCGGCCTGCCGCGCCCGGGGTTCCCGCGTCAGGCGGGGCAGACGGCCTTCGCCGCCGCGGCGAACGCGTCGCCGCGCACCGCGAACGACGCGAACTGGTCGAGGCTCGAGAAGCCGGGCGAGAGGAGGACGGCGTCGCCCGGGGACGCGAGGGCCACGGCCGCGCGCACGGCGGCGAGGAGGTCCGGCGCGGACGGCGCCGCGACGGCGCGCACGCCGCGCGCGGCCGCGGCGGCGACGACGGCGGGGCCCGTGGTGCCGATGCCGACGACGGCCCGCGCGCGCGCGACGGCCGCGTCGAGCAGCGGGCCGACGTCGACGGGGGCGTCCTTGCCCTTGTCCTTGCCGCCGACGAGGACGACGCAGCGGCGGGGGACGGCCTCGAGCGCGGCGGCGGTGCTCTGGGGCGTCGTGGCGATCGAGTCGTCGACGAAGAGGAGCCCCGCGGCCTCGTGCACCGGCTCGAGGCGGTGGGGGAGCGCGCGCACCGACGCGGCGCCCGCGCGGACCTCGGCCCACGTGGCGCCGAACGCGCGGGCGGCGGCCGCCGCGGCGGCGGCGTTGCCGCGGTTGTGGAGGCCCCAGAGGCGGAACGCGGCGAGGTCGGTCCCTCCCGCGCCGCGGGCGTCGGCGAGGCCGCCGTCGGCGGTCACGTGGACGCCGTCGCCGACGAACGGCTCGGCGGCGAAGAAGAGGCGGCGGGCGGCGCCGGCGGTGCGGAAGCCGAACCCGTCGAGCGTCGCGTCGCGCCACGGCAGGACCGCGACGTCGGCCGGCGTCTGCGCGTCGAGGATCGCGCGTTTGCTCGCCGCGTAGTGCGCCATCGTCCCGTGCCGGTCGAGGTGGTCGGGGAAGAGGTTCGTGACGACGGCCACGGCCGGGCGGAACCCGGTGCGGGCGAGGCCGAACAGCTGGAACGACGAGAGCTCGAGCACCACGGCGTCGTCGGGGCCGATCGCGTCGAGGTCGTTGAGGAGCGAGCGGCCGACGTTGCCGCCGAGGTGCGTGCGGCGGCCCGACGCCGTCAGCATGGCCGCGAGCAGCGTCGAGGTGGTGCTCTTGCCCTTGGTGCCCGTGACGCCGAGGACGGGGGCGCGCACGCGCGCCGTGAACAACGCGATCTCGGACGTCGCCGGGACGCCGCGCCGCGCCGCCTCGACGAGCACCGGGTGGTCGAACGGGATCGCCGGGCTCGCGACGACGAAGCCGTCCGCCGGCAGCCGGTCGAGGAGCGCGGGGCCCTGCGGACCGAAGACGGTCGTCGCGCCGGTGCCCTCGATGGCGGCCACGGACGCCGCGAGCGACGCCGGGTCGGCGCTGTCCGAGACGATCGCGCGCGCGCCGACGCGGTGGAGGAACCGGACCGTCTCGACGCCGCCCGACCAGCGGCCGAGCCCGAGCACCAATGCCGTGCGGCCCGCGAGGTCCGACGTCTCGAGCGGCGGCGGGGACGACGACGGGGGCGTGGAGCGGGTCACCGCCCCGATCATCGGTCGGCGGAGGGCGTCCCCGAAGGCTTCGTCGGCGACGGCGACGACTTCGGATCGGGGGCGGGCACGGGCGGGACGGGGCGCGTCGGCGTCGGGGTCCCGGGCTCGGTCACCTCCTGGTCCATCCGGCGGCGGAAGTCGCCGGCGCGGCGGAGGATCGCGTCCATCTCGGCGTCGGTGTACGCCGACCGCTTCAGCGGCACGAGGTCGAACGTCCGCGACGTGACGTGCTCGCGGAGCGGGCCCAGGTTCTCGGCGAAGAGGTCGAGGCCCGGCACCGCGTCCGCCCGGGTCTCCGTGCGGACCTCCTCGGCGACCGGCTCGAACCCCTCCTTCTCGATCCGGACGGTGACCAGCCCGGGGTGGACGTAGGGGATGCGGAGCGGCGTCGTGCCGTGCTCCTTGCCGTTCACCCAGATCCGGGCGCCCGAGGGGCGGCTGTCGAGGACCAGGGCCCGCCGCGCGCCGCAGCCCGCGAGCCCGGCGACCGCGACGGCCGCGAGACCGACGCGGAGGAGCCGCGCGACGCGGATCGGGACAGGGCGCGACGTCACCGGCTCGCGCGTCCCGGAGCGCGGGTCAGCGCGCGACGCGGTGCGGCGCGGGGAGCGACGCGACCAGGGCGCCGCCGGACTTCGGGGCCTCGGGCGCCTTCGGCGTCTCCGGGAGCGGCGGGAGGTCCGGGACCTTGGGCGCCGCGGGGGCCTCGGGCGGCAGCTCGATCGGACCCTCGGGCAGCGACGGGGCCGTGGGCGCGACCGGCATCGTGCCGTCGGCCGGGGCCGGCGCGGGCGGCGGCGCCGGGGTCGGAGCCGGAGCCGGGGGGGGCTCGACCGGCGCGGGGGCCGGGGGCGGGGCGACCGGGGCCGGCGCGGGCGGCGGCATCACGGCCGGCGGCGGCGCGACCGGCGCGGGCGCCGGGACCACGTGCGGGGCCATGACCGGGGCCGGCGCGCGGTACGGGGTCGCGATGGGGGCCGCGCACGCGGGGCCGGTGTAGGCGATCGCGACGCCGGAGACGTAGCGGGCCTTCTCGGTGATGTACCAGGTCTCCTGGCGCTCGAGGTCGTGGATCGGGGAGGCGTCCTCGCCCTTGTCGAACCACGACGTGAACTCCTCGTGCGTGAGGATCACGGCGTCGGCGCCGATCCGGCGGGCCTCGGCCGACAGCGCCGGGATGGCGTCCGCGAGCGTCGGGTTCTTCAGCGCGTTCCCGCGGTCCACGCGGACCTCGACGGTGCCGAGGGAGCGGAAGGGCCGGCTCGGACGCCCGTCGAGGACGTCGACCTGGCTGTCCGCGGACTTGGCCTGGGCGGTCACGCCCTCGGCCAGCGCATGCGACGTCGTCACCGCGTGGCACGCGGCGAGCGACAGGGAGCAACCGGCGGCGAGCAGGACGTGGATACGAGCCATGGAACCCTCGGGGACCCTCGAGCGGGAACCCCGCGATTGTGGTCGGACCGGCCCCGTCCGTCAACGGGCGGTCGCCCACGGGGTGGTCGGCCGAGGGGACCGCCGCCCCGGGTTGAAGACCCCCGCCCCGGGCCGTTTGATCTGCGGTCGCTTCTCCCGCCCCGAGGTTCCCGGCCCCATGGCGCCCCCCGACTCCGCCGCCCCGGCCGTCGCCCTGCCCGCCCCCCGCGACGGGGGGTGGATCCGCGACTTCGTGTTCGACGGCACCCTCTTCCTCGGCAGCACGCTGCTGGTGTTCGTCATCGCCTCCCTCTTCGCGGCGAAGGGCGGCGACGCCAACATCCTCCGCCTCGACGGCGCGGCGAGCGCGCTCGACCTCGTGATCCCCGTCCTCCTCGGCGGGCCGCACATCTTCTTCAGCCTCGTCCGCACCTACATGGACGTGGACTTCAAGCGCGAGCACCGCCAGCTGCTGCGCGTCTCCCCGCACGTCGTCGCGTTCGTGATGATGTACCTGGCGTTCCACCAGTACGTGCAGGTCGCGGCGAACGTCGTCCTCTACAGCGCGATCTTCCACGGCGCGGCGCAGCTCGCCCACATCGGCATGCGCTACCGCAAGAAGAGCGGCCGCGAGCCGTGGGACCTCGGCGGCAAGGCGTTCCTCGTCGCGACGCTGGTGGGGCCGCTCTTCTTCGTGAGCCAGGCCGTCGCGACGCGCGCGTCGTTCGACTTCATCGGGCAGCCGATCTTCAAGGCGCTCGCGCCGACGTGGTTCGTCTGGACCACGGGCGCCGTCGCCCTCGTCGCGGCCGCGTACTGGCTCGCCGACGCCGTCAACCACCGCCTCGCCGGCGGCCGCGTCAACTGGCGCGAGGGCGCGATCCTCGCGGCGACGCAGGTCGCGTTCTGGTTCCTCGCGTCGGTCGAGGACCTCGACGTCTCCTTCCAGGCCTACAACGCGTGGCACTCGGTCCAGGCCCTCGGGATCATGTGGTTCGCGATGAACGCGAAGTGGCGCGCCGGGCGCATCCGCGGGCCCAAGCAGTCGCGGTTCTGCAAGGACGGCGCCTTCGGCTTCACCTACCTCTGGGCCGTCGTGTTCAGCGTCGCCATCGGCGGGATGGTCATCCTCTTCAGCAACTTCGACCTCGCCAACCTTCCCCGCAGTCCCTTCTACTTCGTCTTTGCCGTCACCGTCCTCCTCAACCACCACGTCCTCGACTACTGGCTGTTCTTTGGGAAACGCGCCTTCGATGATTAGGGAGTGATCATTGGGCGTGGATGGGCCCTGGGCGGGGGTTCGGAGACGGGATCTAGGAAGGGGAGGACGGCCGCGCTGGGGGCGGGTCGGGGTTCGCGGTGACGCGAGGCCCGGCGCGCAGCGCGACGGGCCTGGCGTCACCCTCGGAGTTCGTCGCGCCTGCTGGCGCTCCTCCTCCTCGGGCCGCTCGCTCGCAGGACGCGGTGCAGCCCTAGCCTCGCTCGCTGCCGCTCCCGCGACCCGTCCCCATCGCGGCCGATCCGCGAGGGACACGCCCTTCGCCAGCCAGAGCAGAGGCAGAGCAGAGGCAGAGCAGAGCAGAGGCAGAGCAGAGCAGAGGCAGAGCAGAGCAGAGCAGAGCGGAGAGGGAGGCGGTCGGGTGCGGGGGGACGCAAGGCCCGGTGCGCGACCGCGGAGGCGGAGCAGAGCGGAGCAGAGCGGAGCGGAGAAGAGCGGAGCGGAGCGGAGAAGAGCGGAGCGCAGCGGAGCAGAGAGGAGGGCGCGCGTCAGTCGTCGTCGAAGAGGTCGCGGCGGAGCGCGGCCTCGTCCACGTCGGGACCGAAGGCCACGGGCTGATCGCCCAAGTAGGCCTTCGGGTCCACCCGGTCCTCGCGAGGCGTCTTGCGACGTTCGAGACGGAGCAAGCGCGCCGCGGCCAGGGACTCCAGGAAGGCCAACGGGGAACTCACGTCCACCGCGACGCGCTTGCCGTGCGTGGCCAGACGCGCCGCCACCCCGTCCATGTAGGCCCGAAGTCCCCCGGCAGGGTCGGAGGTGGCGGAAGGGGACGGGGAGGCGGTCGGAGCGGAAGAAGGAGGAGCAGAGGGAGCCGAAGCAGGAGAGGGAGAGGCGGAGGGCCGACGGGACCGACGGGCGGGGGCGGCCGGAGCGGAGGCGCTCGGCGGGGCGGTCGGGCTCGGGGGGGAGGCGGACGCCGGCGCGCCGTCGGCCCGGGCCATGAACCCCAGGATCTCCTCGGGGGTCCCGACGTAGACGTCCCGGCCGACCGTGACCTTGTAGAGCACGCGCCTAGGATAACGTCCCCCGTGCCGCCCGACCGCGACCTCCCCACCCCCGTCGAGACCCGCCTCGCGTACGTCGCGGCGCTGCTCTCCACGTTCGTCTGGGTCGCCGCCGTCATGCCCGGCGTGCTCCTCGCCGACCGCGCGCTCGCCGACGACCTCGCGTCCACCATGCACCGCGGGGCCGTCTACCTCGTCCCCACGCTCCTGCTCGTCGTGGCGATGCCGGTCGCGGCCGTGATCGCGCGGCGGCCGCTGGCGCTGCGGGGCCTCCTCGCCTGGTCGTCCGTGTTCGTCGCGACGTACACCGCGTGCGCGCTGTGGGCCGCGTCGCCGTCGGGCTTCCGCGTCGTCGTCGCCGTCGCGCTCACCGTCGTGGCGGTCGCCGCCGTGCGCGACGCCGTCGTCCTCGGGCGCGCGGGCGCCGACGACGCCGACCCCCGCGGGCCGCGCACCGCCGACGTCCGGCTCGCCGTGAGCCTGCTGGCCCTGCTCCTGCCGGCCGGCCTGCTCGCCACCGGCCACGACGAGCAGGCGACGTGGCTGGTCCCGTTCGTCTTCCTGGCGGTCGCCGCCGCGGGCGAGCGCTTCGGCGCCACGCTCGGGGTGCTGCGGGCCACCGCCGTCCTCTGCCTCGTGACCCTCGCGCTCCACCTCGTCGTCGGGGTGCGGTACGCGCTCGACGTCGCGGCCCCGCCGTCGGCGGCGTGGACCGCGTGGGGCGCGGCCACGTTCTCGCTGTCGGTCGCCGTGCTCGCGTGCTTCGCGGGCTGGGGCGTCGTCGCGGCCCTGCGCATGCGCCTCGCGCGCGCCCCGGAGCCCACCCCGTGACCTCCGAGCCCTCGCCGACCCTCGCGGCCGTCCCCGCCCCGACGGACCTCGCCGCCGCGACCGCGGTGCTCGCGCCCACGCTCCCCGTCCGCTCGCGCGCCCGCGCGCGGCTCGTCGTCGCGGCGCTCGCGATCGTGGTCTGGATGCTGCCGTGGCGCAGCGACGGCCGGACGGGCCCGGAGCTCACGGGCGCGCCGGCGCTCCTCGCGTTCGTCGCCGTCTGGGGCCTCGCGGCCGGCGCGCTGCTCGCGCGCACGCGACGCGGCCTCCTCGTCGGCGAGGCGGTCACGTCGGCCGCGTTCGCGGTCGCCATGACGGCGCTCGTGACCGCGCCGCACCCGTGGCTCCCGCCGCCGGACCGCAGCGCCACGTGCCTCCCGATCTTCGCCCCGCTCGCGGCCCTCGGCCTGCTCGACGCCGCGTCGCGCCTGCGCCGGCCGCCGCTCGGGGGCGAGGTCGCGGTGATCCGCGCCGTGACCGCGCTCCTCTGCGCGGGCGCGCTGTTCGTCGCGTGGGACCCGCTGCCCGCCGCCGCGGCGCTGTGGCTCGGCGTCGCGCCGCTCGCCGCGATCGGGCCCTCGACCGCGCGCGGCGCGCGGCGCGCGCTCGAGGCGATGCTCCTGGTCGCCTGCGTCGCGTTGTTCCTGTCGCCGGAGCTGCACCCCGTCGTCGCGGGCGCCGGCGCCGACGCGAAGGCCGACGTCGAGACCGGCACGCCGTGGCCCTTCGTGTTCTGGCTGCTCGTGGCCTCGCTCGCCATCCTCTCGGGGCGCGGCGTGCTCCTCCCCGAGGGCGACGCGACGCCCTCGCCGTCGTGACGGGGCCGGAGGCCGGCGCGCCGGCGGCCCCGGGCCCCGCGTTCGTCCCGCACCCGACGTCCACCCGCGAGATCCTCGCGCTCGCGACGCCCGCGCTGCTCTCCGGCGTCGTGCAGATGGGCTACCACTGGGTCAACCAGGCCTGGGTGGGCCGCCTGCCCGCCGGCACCACCGCCACCGCGGCGCTGTCCGTGGCGGTGTTCCTCACGTGGGCTCTCCACGCGGTCGGGAGCCTGTTCGTCGTGGGCTCGTCCGCCGTCGTCGGCCGGTACGTCGGCGCGCTCCGCGACGACGCGGCGGCGTACGTGGCGTCGCAGGGGGTGCGCTGGGCGCTGGCGCTCGGGCTCGTCGCCGGCGCGCTCGGCACCGTGCTCGCGCCCCTCGTCTACGGCGGGGCCGGCGTCAGCGCCGACGCGGTCGCGGCGGGCACCCGGTACACGCGCATCGTGTGGGCGGGCGCCTTCGCGGTGTTCGGGCAGGTCACCTGCGACGCGATCTGGCGCGCGCACGGCAACACCCGCGTGCCGCTCTTCACCTCCGCGCTCGGGCTCGGGCTCAACGCGCTCCTCGACCCGTTCCTGCTGTACGGCGGCGACCTCCAGCCCGTGGGGTTCCGCGTCCCGGGGCTCGGCCTCGGCCTCGCCGGCGCCGCGACCGCCACGGTCGTGGCGAGCGCGGTCGCGTTCGCGGTCTCGGCGACGCTGCTCCTCCGACGGGGCCACCTGCGCGGCGTCCGCCCCTCCGACGAGCGGCTCCGGCTCGACGCGCGCACGCCCCTCGCGCACGGCCCGCTCCCGCTCCTCGACCTCGCCGTCGCGGGCCGGCTCCTGCGCGTCGGGCTCCCGCCCGCGATCAACGGCCTCTTCTTCGTCTTCGTCTACCTGAAGCTCTCGCACATCGTGACCGACGTCGGCGGCGACGCGGCCCAGGCCGGCCTCGGCGTCGGCCTGCGCGGCGAGCAGGTCGCGTTCCTCGTCACGTCGGGCTTCGCCGTCGCCGCCACGTCGCTCGTCGCGCGGCGGATGGGCGCGGGCCGCGCCGACGACGCCGCCCGCGTCGCGTGGCGCGCCACGGCGATCGCGAGCGCGGGCTGCCTGCTCTGGAGCGTGTTCACGTTCCTCGCCCCCGAGGTGCTCGCGTCCCTCTTCCTCGCGGACGGCCCGGACAACGCGCTGGCGCGCGCCCACGCGGTCGCCTACTGGCGGATCGTCGCGTTCTGCCTCGTGCCGCAGGCGTGGGAGGGCGTGCTCGAGGGCGCGTTCTCGGGCGCGGGCATGACCGTCCCGCCAATGGTGGTGACGATGTCGCTCGTCGCGGCCCGCGTGCCGCTGGCGTGGTGGCTCGCCGTCGAGCAGGGCCGCGGGCTGTACGCGATCTGGTTCGTGATCGCGGCCACCGCCGCGCTCCGCGGGATCCTCATCGCCGTCTGGTTCTCGCGGAACACCTGGAAGCGCCGCACGGTCTGAACGCGCGTGGGCCCGCGCCGACGGGCGTTCGGGGGCCCGCGGGGGCGAGGCCCGCGCGGCCGCCTCCGGACGGGGTCTGACGTCCCGCGCCGCGGGGTCGGTATGGTGGCCCCGTGACCCCGCTCCCCGCCCCGACCGCGTCCGCGCGCCCGGCCCGCGGGCCCGTCCCGCCGCTCGTGCTCGCCGCGGCGGTGCTCGGCGCCGTCGCGCTCGGCGTCGTGCTCGCGGGGCCGCTGCACGCGCTCCTCGCGCGGTTCGCGCACCGGCCCGACTTCGCGAAGGTCTACCGCTACCTGACGCTCGGCCTCGTCGTCGCGACCCTCGCGCTGCTCCTCCGACCGTGGCGCGACGTGCCCCGCGACCTGTGGGGGCTGCGGGGGCCGCCGGGCCGCACCCTCGGCCTCCTCGCGGGGGGCGCCGTCACGATGGCCGTCCTGCTCGCGGCGCTGGCGGCGCTCCACTTCGCCCTCGACCTCGTCCGGTGGGACCCGTGGGACGGCGTCGCGAAGGCCGAGAAACGCGCGTGGAAGTTCGGCCTCGCGGCCCTGCCGTTCGCGCTGCTCGAGGAGACGTTCTTCCGCGGCTGGCTCGCCGACCGGTGCGCGCGGCGGTTCCGCCCGTTCGCGGCGGCGACGGTCGGCGCGTTCGTCTTCGCGGCGCTCCACGCCGCGCGCAAGTCCGCGGCCCCGGACGACGTGGTCCCCGGCGCGGCGGGGGCCCTCGGGATCCTCGGCGCCTGGGCCTCGCGGCTCGCCGACGTCGCCGACTTCGGGCCGTCGTTCGCCGGCCTCTTCCTCTTCGCGTTCGCGCTCGAGGGCGCGCGCCGGCGCTTCCGGACCCTCGCGTTCGGGGTCGGGGCCCACGCGGCCGTCTACGTCCTCCTCCAGATCCACAGCGCGCTCACGGACCCGACGCCGGACCCGGCCCTGCCCGAGGGCGTGGAGCCGCGTTCCTGGCTGGGCAGCAAGTGGCTCTACGACGGCGTCCCGGGACTCGTGCTGCTCGCGGTGCTGGCCGTCGTCCTGTGGCCGCGGGGCGCGCGGCCCCCGGCGCCTGCCCCGAACCCGGGGGGGGTGCCCCCGGACGGGCCTTCGCCCTCCCCCGACCGACCGTAGCCCTCACCCGGAAGCCGGGGGGGCCCCCGGGTCCCCACCGGGCCGATGTCCACCGATTTGGACGAGGGCTTCAGTTCGATGTCGCGCCCGGCCGACAGAGACCGCGTGGCCGGAGGCGACGGCGTCTCCGGGTGTCAGGACTGCGCGTTCCTGGGATGTGCGGCGGGCTCCGGCCCGCAGGAAGGCTCAACATGCGTCGGCTCTCTCTCGGTGCGGCCGTGCTGGCGGCTGCGTTCCTCTCCGGCTGCGGCGGCGGTGGTGGCGGCGGCGGTGGCGGGGGCGGCTCGTTCGACGGGTTCAGCCTCGACCACGCGGTCCTCGCGAACCCCGGCGGCCCGCAGGACTTCCGCCACGGCGCCGCGGTCGCGTGGCTGCACTGGAACAACGACGGGCTGCTCGACCTCGCGGTCGGCGCCCCGAGCACCTCCGGGAGCATGGGCACGGTGGCCGGCGTGGGGGCCGTCTACCTCTACACCCAGAACGTCGGCGGGACGTTCACGCTCGCGCGGACGTTCGTGCCGAGCAGCTGGTCCGGCGTGACGAACGTCGTCCAGATGAACTTCGGGGCCGCGATCGCCGGGGCCGACCTCGACGGCGACGGCCGCGACGACCTCGTGATCGGTGCGCCGGGCGACGCCGTGGGGGCGACGCTCGCCGCCGGCCGCGTGTACGCGGTCTTCAACGACGCGAACCAGGTCGGGACGCTGGCGGGCCCGTTCGCCCAGCCCGCGAACCCCGAGGCGGGCGGCGCGTACGGCAGCGTGATCGTGGCGGGCCGCCTCAACGGCGACGCGCTCGACGACGTCGCGGTGTCGGCGCTCGGCGCGACGGTCTCGACGCACCCGGCCGCGGGCCTCGTGTTCGGGCTCATGGGCGCGACCTCGGCCAGCTTCGGCACGCTCGCGACGGCACCCGTCGCCTCGCCGACGCCCGCGGACGACGCGGAGTTCGGCGCGTCCCTCGCGATCGGCGACGTCAACGGCGACGCGCAGCCCGACCTCGTCGTCGGCGAGCCGGGCGCGGTGATCGGCAGCGGCGGCGCGGTCCGGATCTTCGGCGGCAGCGGCGGGACGACGCCGGCCTTCGGCGCGTTCAAGACGCTCTCGACCAACGAGGCCGGCACGGTGGTCGACCTCGGCGCCTCGGTGGCGATCGCGGACGTGGACGGCGACGGCGACCGCGACGTGATCGCGGGCGCGCCGTTCGGCGACGTCGGCGTCACCGGCTCCGAGGGCTACGTGATCGTGTTCCGCAACACGAACGCGCAGACCGGCGCGTTCACGGCGCTCGCGCCGCTCATCGACCGCACCCAGGAGAGCGGCGCCGAGTTCGGCGCCAACCTCGCGGTCTGCGACCTCGACGGCGACGACACCCCGGACCTGATCGTCGCGGCCCCGGCCGCCACGGCGGCGTCCACGTTCGGCGCCGGCACGGTGACCGCCTTCATCGGCTCGGGCAACGGCCTCTTCGCGCAGCCCTCGGCCGACGAGGTGCTCCACGCCGAGACGCCGGTCGAGGACAGCTTCTTCGGCTCCGCGATCGCCGTCGGCGACACGGACGACGACGGCACGACGGACTTCCTCGCGGTCGGCGCGCCCGGCCCGACGGACATCCTCCAGGCCGGCTTCGCCGAGGCCATCTTCAAGAACTGACGCGTCGGCCGCCCCAGCGGCCTCGCTCGCGTCGGTCCGGCCCGGGGCGGCTCGGTGGAGCCTCCCCGGGCCCCTTCGTTTCCGGAGGGAGCGGAAGGGGGGCGCGGGAGCGGTCGGGGATTCCGTCGGCTCCGGCCGGGGGCGTGGCTCCATCGACGGGATGCGCGGCGCGCGCCTCCTCCTCGTCGTCCTGCTCGGGCTCGCGATCGTCGCGGCGCTCGCGACCGTCGGCGTCGTCGACGTCGGGGCGCTGCGGGGCGCGTTGGGGCTCGGGCCCGCGTCGGAGGGCGTCGCCCCCGAGGCGGTCGAGGTCGCGGAGGGGGACGCGAGGCCCGGTGCGCCGCCGCTCGCCGCCGCCGGCGGCCGGCGCCGCACGCCGGACGAGCTCGCGGCCGAGGCCGCGGCCGCGGCGGCCGCCGCGGCGGCGGGCCCCGCGAAGCCCGCGGCGCCGCTCGGCCTCGAGGGCGAGGTCGTCCGCGGCGACCGGCGGCCCGCCTCGGGCGCGCGGGTCTCGTTGCTCGCGGCCGACGGGACCGCCCTCACCGCGGTCGTGGACGGCGACGGCAAGTTCCGCATCGAGGCGCCCGCGGGCCGCTACGACCTCCTCGTGCGCGGCGGGCTCGACGGCGCGCTCTTCCTCTCCGACGTCTGGGTCGACGGCCGGCCGCTCGCGGGCGTGCTCGAGCTGGCCCCGGCGGTGACCGTGCGCGTCGAGGCGTCCCTCGAGGGCCGGCCGCTCGAGGGCGCGCCGGTGCGGCTGCGCTGGGCGCCGGAGGGCGGGGCGGCCCCGCGCGAGGTGGCCGCGGGCGCGACGGACCGCGACGGCGCGTACGAGGGCGAGGCGCTCCCGCCCGGCCGGTACGCCGTCGAGGTGGACGCCGCGCCCGGCGTGACGGCGACGCGCGCCGTGGACGCGCCGCAGAACGTCACCGTGGCCGTGAGGTTCCCGGCGCTCGGCCGCTGGACGGGGCGCGTGACCGACGCGACGTCGGGCGTGCCGCTGCCGGCGCAGGTCGTCCTGCTCGTGGGCCTCGACGACGGCGCGCTCGTCCGCGCCGCGGCGGCCGCCGACGGCGCGGGCGTGTTCGCGGTGGTCGCGCCGCGCGGGCAGGCTCGGCAGGTGTACGTCGAGGCGCCGGGCTACGCGCCGTTCCCGTCGGCGCGCGGCGAGGCCAACGCGCTCGTCGGCGCCCTCGCGACGCTGCGCCGCGAGGACGTCGTCCGCGACGTGACGCTCAAGCGCGGCGCCGCGATCGTCGGCGTCGTGACCCACGCGGACACGAAGGCGCCGGTGCCGGGCGTGACCGTCGAGCTGCGCGGCGACGGCGTGCGCCTCGCGCCGGAGCTCCTCGCCGCGGGCCCCGTCGCGACGACCGGCGAGGACGGCGCGTACACCGCCGTCGGCATCGCGCCGGGCGGCTGGACCGCGTCCGTCACGTCGCCGGGATGGTACGTCGAGGGTCCCGCGAAGGTCCGCGTGAACGCGCCGGACGCCTCCGGCCGCGTCGCCGACGCGCGCCTCGACCTCGTGGTGCGCGGCGCCGGGATCGTCGCGGGGCGCGTGACGCGGGCCGACGGCACCCCCGCGGCGCGCGCGCGCGTGTGGCTCGCGGGCGGCGGCGGCACCGTGCGCTCCGCGCGACAGGCCGGCCGCCTGCTCGAGACGCTGGCCGGCGACGACGGCGGCTTCGCGCTCGACGACGTCCCGCCCGCGGAGTGGATCCGCGTCCGCGCCGCCCTCGGCGACACCGAGGCGACGCCGAGCGCCGCTTTCCGCCTCGTGGACGCGACGCCGCCGCCGTTCCTGCTCGTGCTCGGCCCGACGGTGACCGTGCACGGCCGCGTGACCGACCTCGTGACGCGCGAGCCCGTCCCCAACGCGAAGGTGCGCCTCGACGCCACCGGCGAGCCCGGCGGCCGCGGCAGCCGCACCGTCACCACCGCGGCCGACGGCACGTACGAGGCGGCGGGCCTCGTCCCGGGCCCGTGGCACGTCACGCCCGAGCGCCGGCCGAGCTACGTGCCCTCGCCCGGCGTCGACGTCACGGCCGCCGCGGGCACGCCGCGCCTCGACGTGCCGCTCGTGCTCGACCCGGGCCTCGTGATCGCGGGCGTCGTCCTCGACGGGGCGGGCGCGCCGTTCGGCAACGTGCGCGTCACGCTCAACGGGCGCGAGGACGTCGGCACGCCGCCGCCGAACGTCAGCCGCTCGCTGCGCGCGGGGAACGACGGCTCCTTCCGCTTCGTGGGCCTGCTGTCGGGCTCGTACGTCCTCGAGGTGCGCGCCGGCGGCCAGGTCCGCGCGCGGCTCGAGGGGCTCCGCGGCGGCGAACGCACCCTCACGGTCCGCGCGTCCCGCTGACCGGACCGCGAGGCCCGGCCCACGGCACGCGAGGCCCGGTGCACGGCACGCGAGGCCCGGTTCACGGCACGCGAGGCCCGATCCACGGCACGCGACGACGATCGGCCGGCGGGCCTCGCGGTCCCGGGGATCGCGGGCCGGACACCGACGACCTCGGGCGTCCTCGCGCGCGGGCGCGCGTCGCGCGGGCCGCGTACCATCGCGGCGTGGACCCGTCGCGCCCGGCTCCGTATCTCACGCGCATCGCGGTGGACCCGCGGCGCGTGAGCGATGCGTCCGCGTGGCCGTTCACGATGCCGTGGGTGCCGGGCCTCTCGTTGGAGGTGCGGCACGCGGTCACGTTCTTCGTCGGCGAGAACGGCTCGGGCAAGTCCACGCTCGTCGAGGGGCTCGCGGAGGCGTGCGGCCTCCCGGTCGCGGGGGGCGGCGTGCACGAGCTGCCCGACGGGCACGGCCCGGAGGTTTCCAGCGCCCTCGGTCGCGCGTTGCGGCCGGGGTTCCGCGCGCGGCCGCATGACAAGAGCCTGTCCCAGGAGTGCCCGTCGCGAGCCCGGCGAGACCGACGCGAGGCGGGCAGGCGCAGCCGGGAAGCCCCGGAGGCGGGTTCCTGACCCGTTGAGGGGCTGACCGGCGAGCAGGCCCGCCGCAGCGAGAGGATCGCCGGGCGCAGCAGGGAGGCTACTGGGACAGGCTCGGTGGTTCTTCCGCGCCGAGCTCGCGTCGCACCTCGCATCGCTCCTCGACCGGCGGCGCGACGACCCCGACTTCGCGGGTGACCCGTACCGGCGGTACGGCGGGCGTTCGTTGCACACTCGGTCGCACGGCGAAGCCTTCCTCGCGGTGTTGCTCGAGGGGATGTCGTCGGGACTGGTGCAGGCCCTGTTTCGAAAGTGCCCGTCGCGAGCCCGGCGAGACCGACGCGAGGCGGGTCGCACGGAGGCGGAAGGGCCCGGAGGCGGGTCCTTGACCCGTTGAGGAGCCCTTCCGCCGAGTACGCCCGCCGCAGCGAGAGGATCGCCGGGCGCAGCAGGGAGGGTTTCGAAACAGGGCCCCATGGACGAGCCCGAGTCGGCGTTGTCGCCGCAGCGGCAGCCGACGCTGCTCGCGCGCATGGCGCAGAGGGTGGCCGAGGGCGAGACGCAGTTCGTGATCGCGACGCACTCGCCGATCCTGTTGACCTACCCGGGCGCCGACCTCGTGAGCTTCGACGCGGCCCCGCTCGAGCGGGTGCGGCTCGAGGACACGTCGCAGTACCGCATCACGCGGTCGGTGCTCGAGCGGCCCGCGTCGTTCTGGCGGCACCTGACGGTCGACGACGAGGGGCCCGACGTCAGCCGAGCGTGAGGACGGCGAGCGACGTCAGGACGCTCGCGGCGACGGCGGCCCACCCGACCGCGCCGCAGAGCGCGAGCCAGCGCGGGGCCGGCGTCGCGTCGTCGCGGCGGGGCACGACGAGGGCGAGGAGCGCGCCCGCGGCGAGCCCGCCGCCGTGGGCCGCGTGGTCGAGATAGGGGAGCAGCGCGAGGCTGAAGACGCCGAGGAACGCCACGCTGGCGCCGAAGCGGCGCGCGAACCCGGGCGGCAGGCGGTCGTGGAACCGCGCGCCGTGCACCACGAGGAAGCCGAGCAGGCCGACGATGCCGCCCGACGCCCCCACGCTGAGGCCGTGGGGGAGCAGCGCGACGCTCGCTGCGGAGCCCGCGAGGGCCGCGACGGCGAACACGAGGCCCAGCGCCGCGCGGCCCGCCAAGGCCTCGGTGGCGGCGCCCAGGGTCAACATCGACAGGGCGTTGAACCAGAGGTGCGGGAGGCCGTCGTGCATCGTCGTGGCCGTCGCCCAGCGCCAGACCTCGTGCGCCGCGGGCCCCGTCTTCGCGAGCCCGAGGGCCTCGACCGCGCCGACGGGCCCGCGGGCGACGAGGCCCACGGCCACGACGACGGCCCACGCGACGACCATCACGAGCGACGTCCGTCGGAACGGGCGGCCGGTCCACGTCGCGAGCGCCTGGCCGAGCGCCGGCGCGGCGAGCAGGTCGCGCGACGCGCGGCGCGGGTTCGCGAGGCGGAAGAGCTCGACGGCGGCGCCGAAGACCCACGGCACCGTGACGAGCGCGAGGGAGAACAGGATCCCCAGGGTCTCCGGGAACCGCAGGCCGACCCACACCGCGGCCGGCGCCGCGACGAGCCCGAAGAGGACGACCGCGACCTTCCGTCCGAGGCCGCGGCGGAGCCGGCGCGCGTGCGCCTCGACGATCCACGGCACCTGCCACGGGTCCACGAGCCCGCCGGTCTCCGGCGTCCAGACGCGTTCGATCGCCTCGACCTGCTCGGACGCCGCGAACATCGCCTCCATGCGCTCGCGGGTGGACGCCCGCGCCCGGCCGCGCATCACGTAGCCGTAGGCATCCGTCGCGGGGTCGCCGCGCCGCACGTCCACGAGGCGGTGGGGCGGCGTCCGCCGCACCGGCCCTTCGGGAGCGCGCGGGGGATGGGGGAGGGTTCCGCTCGTCACGCCGACACTCTACCGTTCGGCCGTCCGGCGCGACGGACCCGTCGCGCCCGTCGGGGTGGGGGCGGGGCGTCGCAGGGCGGCGCGGACCCGGGCGTGCGGCTACGCTGTCGCGCGGTCGGGTCTTCGGGAGACGTCCATGCCTCGCGCGCTCGCGATCGTCGTCCTCCTCGCCGCGCTCGGCGGGGCGGCCTTCTACTTCCTGCGGCCCGGCGGCGGGCCGGGAGGCGGGCGGACCGTCGGCCGACGGCGGGCCCGACGCGGACGCGCCGGGCGCGGTCGTCGGTCCCGACGGGCGTCCCGTCGCGGGCGGCGAGGCCGCGGGCCGCGGCGCGCCGTCGCTCGCCGCGGCGGGCCGCCGGCCCGAGCGCGTCGGGCGCGGCGCCGTCCGCGTCCACCTCGCGCGCGTCCGCGGCGCGACGAACGTCGAGGGCGCGGCCGTGACGCTGACCGGCACGGGCTGGGGCGGCGAGGAGGTGCGCGCCACCGCGACCTCGGACGCGGCGGGCCTCGCGTCCCTCGACGGGGTCGCCGCGGGCGAGGGCTTCGTCCTGCGGGTGGACGCCGCGAAGGACGGCGCCGTCACGCGGCCCGACGTCTCGGTGCGCGCGGGGCGCACGACCGACCTCGGCACGGTCCTCGTCGGCGCGGTCGTGGGCGTCGAGGGCCGCGTGGTGGACGAGAAGGGCGACGGCGTCGCGAACGCCGACGTGCGCGCGCTCGTGGGGTTCGAGAACCCCATGGAGATGCTGTCGAACCTCTTCGAGATGTTCACGAGCATGGGCCGCGAGCCCACGCCGCTGTCGAAGACGAAGTCCGGCGCGGACGGGCGGTTCACGCTCGCCGACGTGCCGCCGGGGCCCGTCGTCGTGCGCGCCGACGCGGCGGGGCGGCGGATGGCGACCGTGAAGGTGAAGGCCGACGCGGAGACCCCGCCGGCGCCGGTGACGCTGAAGCTCGAGCCCGGCGCGGACGTCGCCGGCGTCGTCGTCGGCGACCGCGGCGCGCCGATCGAGGGCGCGACCGTCGCGATCATGCGCACCGAGGGCGGCGACGACATGATGGACTGGATGTCGCGGCGCATCTTCGCCGTCACCGGCGCGGGCGGCCGCTTCGAGGCCGTCGTCGAGCCCGCGACGAAGGGGTACCGCGCGATCGTCGAGGCCGCCGGCTACCCGACGACGGTCGGGCCCGCGTTCGCCGCGGGCGCGAAGGACGTGCGCGTCGTGCTGCAGCGCGGCGCCGAGCTCGTCGTCCGGCTGCTCACCGAGGGCGACGACAAGCCCGTCGCCGGCGCGACGGTCTCGCTGATGGTCGGCAACATCGACGCGGGCGAGGGGTCCGAGGAGTCCGGCGCGATGCCGTCGGCGGTGACCGACGCCGAGGGCGTCGCGCGCATCGCGGCGCGGCCGGGCAAGGTCCAGATGCTGCTGGTGATGGCGCCGGGCCGCGACTTCATGATGATGAGCCCGCGCGGCGGCATGGGCGGCGACATGGGCGGCCTGTCGGGCGAGGCGCCGAACGAGCTGACGGCCGACCGCTCGACGGAGGTGACGCTGCGCATCAAGACCGCGGTCGTCGTGACGGGCACGGTGCGCGCGAGCGACGGCACGCCGCTCGCCGGCTGCGAGGTGCGGTCGCTGTCGTTCTTCGGCGGCGCGGGCAAGGCCGCGTTCCAGACCGACGCCCAGGGCGCCTACAAGGTGCCGGTGACGGCGATGTTCGGGAACGCGGGCGCGATGCTGTCGTTCCGCGCGCCGGGCTTCGTCGCCGAGACCGCGAACGTGACGATCGACGAGGCCGCGCGCAAGGCGGGGACGGTGACCCACGACGTGAAGCTCAAGCGCGCGGCCACGCTGCGCGGGCGGGTCGTCGACGCCGAGGGCAAGCCGATCGCCGGCGCCAAGGTGTCGGTCGAGGGCGCGGGGTTCGGCCTCGAGCAGATGATGGGCGGCGGGACGAACGTGCTCACCGCGAAGGACGGCGCGTACGTGCTCGAGGGCGTCGGCCCGTCCGGCGAGTCGGCCAACCCCTTCGAGCCGAGGCCCGCGCGGCGGGTCGGGACGGCGGACGCCGGCGAGGCCGACGAGCCGCCGAAGGTGAGCGTCGTCGTGGTCGAGGCCGAGGGCTTCGTCGAGGGCCGGAGCGAGGGCATCACCGTGAAGGAGGGCGCCCAGGTCACGGTCCCGCCGGTGAAGCTGTCGCGCGGCGCGACGATCCGCGGGACCGTCCTGGGCCCCGACCGCCGGCCCGCCGTCGGCGCCAAGGTCGAGGTCTCGATCGCGGCGGCCGACGCGAAGGGGCCGCGGATGCGCTTCCGCATGAACGGCGTGGACATGGGCCAGCGCTCGTTCACCACCGACAAGGAGGGCCGCTTCGAGGCGGCCGCCTGCGAGGTCGGGACCGCGACGCTGACCGTGTCGGCGGCCGGGGCCGCCCCGTCGCGCCGCACCGTGAAGCTCGAGAGCGAGGACGCCTCGCCGACGGTGACCGTCGACCTGCGCCCGGCGGTCCGCATCGACGGCGTGGTCCTCGACGACGCCGGCAAGCCGGTGAAGGGCGTGCGGGTCGCCGTCGAGGGCCAGCTCGTCGGCCTCGAGGGCGACGACGCGTACGTCCCCGAGGAGAGCGCCACCACGAAGGACGACGGCCGCTTCGTGCTCGACGGGCTGCCGTCGGGCACGGTCACGCTCGCCGCCTATCACGCGGGGTACCGCCCGCTCAAGACGACGGCGGCCACCGGCGCGTCCGTCGAGCTCCGGGTGGCGGCGCGGTCGGCGGCGGACGCGCGCCGGCTCCAGGAGATCCAGAAGGAGATCGGCGAGGTCAGCCAGCGATACGTGAGCGCGAAGGACGACAAGGAGCGCGAGGCCATCCAGAAGCGCCTGGTCGAGCTCTCGCAGGAGCAGATGCGGCTCCAGGGCGACGGCCCGGTGTTCGCGGAACCCTCGGACGACCCGCCCTCGGGCCCGCGCTGACGGTCGAGCGGCCTCGCGTCGGCGGCCCCCGCCCCCGGAGCCTCCCCGCCCGCCCGCCGACGGTCCGGGTGGCGGTCGAGGCGGGGGCACGCGAGGCCCGGTGTCCCCTGGTACCTTCCCCGGCTCCCCCCCGGGTGACTCCGGGGCCGCCGGCGGTGCCGGGGGTGGGGGCCGGACGGGACCGATGCGCGTCGTCCTCTACACCAACGCCAACCACTGCCCGCTCTGCGACGACGCCCGCGCCGCCCTCGAACGGCTGCGACCCCGCCTGGGCTTCGACCTCGTCGAGGTCCCGGTCGACCGCGACCCGCGGCTCACGTTCCGGTACGCGCTGCGCGTGCCCGTGATCGAGGTGGACGGCGACGAGGCGATGTTCGGGAAGATCGACCCGGTCGCGCTCGAGGCCGCTCTGCGCGCCCGGAGGCAGGGTCCTGCCCCGTCCGTACACTCCGTCGCGGAGGCCCGCTTGACCGCTCCCGGCACCGACCCGTCGCCCGCACCCGCCACGCCGGGCAAGCCCCCGACGTTGGGCGGCGGCAACAAGCTGTCGGAGGCCCTCGGCTTCGGTTCGGCGACGCCGGACGCGCCGTCGATCGCGATGCCGGGCGCCGCGGCGCGCGAACCGCGGCGCGCCTTCACCGGCCCGCTGCCGGGCAGCGGCGAGGCGCCGCCGGACGCGCCCGCGCTCCCGCCGGAGCCGACGCCGACCCTCGGCGGCGACCTCTCGGCCTTCGGGCGACCGACCCCGCCGCCGGACGCGATGGTGGCGGTGCGCGGCGGGGCGTTCGTCTTCGGCGAGGACAAGCGCCGCGTCTCGGTCCCCGAGTTCGAGATCGACCGCGACCCGGTGACGAACGGCGACTACGAGCGCTTCGTGCTCGCGACGGGCCACCGGCCGGCGCTCTACTGGCGCGCGGGGCGCTGCCCCGAGGACCTCCGCGACCATCCCGTGGTCGGCGTCGACCTCTTCGACGCGATCGCGTACGCGCGCTGGGCCGGCAAGGACCTGCCGTACGAGGACGAGTGGGAGCGTGCGGCCCGCGGCACGGACGGGCGCACCTATCCCTGGGGCGACGAGCCCGACCTCGCGGCCAACACGGCCCGCACGGGCCTCAAGATGACGCTGCCCGTGGGCTTCTACGGGAAGAACGTCAGCCCCGAGGGCTGCCGCGACATGGTCGGCAACGCGTGGGAGCTCACGCTCTCGCCGGCGCCCGGCGGCGGCGTGGTGGTGCGCGGCGGCTCGTGGTTCGACTTCGCGCTCTACGCGAAGACGTACTTCCGCTCGTCCGCGCGCGCGGACGCGCGCAACGGCACGATCGGCTTCCGCTGCGTGCGCCGCCCCTCGGTCCGCACCGACGCGCCGCGCGCGGTCGTCGAGGGCGAGGTCGAGGCCGCGATCGCCGCGCGCAAGCACAAGGGCGAGCTCCCCGACCCGGCCACGTGGAACCCCGACCGTCGCGACCTCGTGCCCGACGTCCGCCGCCTCCGCGCGGTGGTCGCGTCGAACGACGAGGAGGCGGGCCTCGAGCCGCGCCCGGCCGCGGGCCCGTCGCCCGCGCGGCCCGCCGTCCGCAAGGCGTTCGTCGCGCCCGCGGCGCCGGCCGCGATGCCCACGCCGCCCGCGGGCGCGGCCGCCGCGCCGACGCCTCCGCCGTCGGCGCCGGTCCCGCCCGCGCCGAGCGTCGTCCCGCCGCGCCTCGCGTTCACGCCGTCGGCCCCGCCGGCCGCGCCCGCGACGCCCGCCCCCGCGGCCGCGATGGGAGCGCCGTCGGCCCCGCCGCCGCCGGTGTCCGCGCCGCCCCGTCCCGCGATGCCGACGGCTCCGGCCGTGCCGCCGACGCCCGCGCCCGTGTCGCCGCCGGCGCCGCTGCCGACCGACGTCATGAAGCGGATCCCGCCGCCGCCCACGCCGACGGCGATCCCGACGCCGATGCCGGCACCGATGCCGGCGCCGTCCGCGCCGACGCCGGCGATCCCGGCGACCGCGAAGCCTCCCGTCGCGCCGACGCCGGCCGTGCCGCTCCCGATCGCACCGGCCGCGAAGCTGCCGGTGGCTCCGCTCAACCCGCTGGCGGTGCCCCCGTCGGGCGCGCCGACCGTCGCCCGGCCGGCGGCGTCCGCGCCCACGGTCGCGCCCACGGGCGCGACGCCGGGCGTCGCCGCCCCTTCACCGACGGGCAGCCTGGTGCCGCCGAAGCCGGCGACGGTCGCGCCGCTCAACCCGTTGGCGGTGCCGGGCGCGACGCCCGCCACGCCCCCGGCCCCGACGCCCACGATGCCGCCCGCGGCCGCGCCTTCGACCCCGAAGCCGCCGCCCCCGGCCGTGGCCGCGAGTGCGCCCGCGGCGCCGACCGCCGCGAAACCCGCGGTGACGCCGAGCGTTCCGGCGCCCGCCGTCCCGCCCGCGCCGGCGTCCCGCGGGTCCGTGGTCACGGGTGCTTCGGGCTCTGGCTCTTCGGTCTCTGGCCCCGCGGTCCCTGGATCTGGCCCTGGATCTGGGCCCGCCGTCCCGGCGGCCTCGCCGAAGCCCGCGATGCCGTCCGCGCCCGCCGGGGCGGTCCCCACGGCCGCGTCGAAGCCGGCGGTCCCGGTCGCGCCGACGAGCCCGCCGCCCGCCGCGGTCGGGCCCGTCCCGCGGCCCGCGACCGCTCCCACGGGCGCCCCCACGGGCACCACGGCGCCGTCGAGCCCGTCGGGTGTCGCCGGATCGCCGGCCGTGCCCGCCGGTGCGCGTCCGGCCGCGCCGGCACCCGCCGCCGCCGACCGGGCCGCCGCGTTCCGCCAGGCCGCCGACGAGGCGACCCGCGCGGTGGCCGCCCCCGCGACCGCGACCGCGTCCACGTCGGCCGAGGAGACGTCGTCGCCGCTGCGGTTCGCGCTGCTCGTGATGGGCTTCCTCGCCGCCGCCGTCGTCCTCGTGACGCTGGTGCTCAACACGGGCCGCGGGAGCGCCGACGTCGTCGAGGACGATCCGGTGCGCCTCGGGCTGCCGCGCCTCGAGCGCGCCGACGCCGACGACGCCGACGACGCGTTCCCGGTGGTCCTCTCGGGCGGCAGCACGACCCCGGACACGACGCTCCTCGAGAGCGGCACGGTGCTCCTCGTGTTCGCGGACGCGGCGCGCGACGCCGGACGCGAGACGGCCGAGCTGGCCGTCGAGATGCACCGGCGCCTGCGGCCGTACGACGTCCGCACGGTCCTCGTCGTGCCGCGCGAGGTCGTCACGAGCGACCGCCAGGCCGACGAGAGCGTGCTCAAGGAGAAGCTCTCGGCCCTCGGCGTGAAGGGCGACATCGCCGTCCTGCTCGACGTGGCGGACGAGAGCGGGGGCAGTCATCTCCGGCGCGCCCGCTGGCAGGTCGCCGAGCCGAACGCGGCCGTCGTCGTGCGCGGCGGCCTCGAGGTCATGCGCGTCACCCCGCCGTCGGGGTCGGCCGCGCTCGTCCGCGCGCACCTGGCGCCGCTCGTCAAGACGGCCGCGAACCTCGGCGGGCTCCGGCCCGTGCAGGAGGGCGCCGCCGAGGAGCCCGACGACGGGCCCACGGCGCTGGACCGTCCGCCGCGGTCGCCCGTCGAACCCTCGATGCGCTGACGCGTCGCGCCGCGTCGCCGGGGTCCGTCGTCGCAGACGGGCCCCGCGTCGCGGACGGGTTCGGATGCGCGGACGGGTCCGCCGGCGCGGCGCGCGCCGGCGACCGGGCCTCGCGTACCGGCGCCGGGCGCCGCGTCCCCGGGACCCTCGCCGCGGGGCCGCGCCGCCGCGCGCCCGGCGTCAGGCGCCGAACAGCGCGGCGTGCAGCGCGGCGACGGTGCGGTTCGCGTCGGTCTCCGCGACGACGACCTGCAGGTTCGTCTTGGTCGCGCCGAACGAGATCGCGCGCACGACGACGCCCGCCTTCTCGAGGGCCGTGAAGACGGGCCCGGCGACGCCGGTGCCCTTCTCGATGCCCTCGCCGACGACGGCGACGAGCGCGCACGGGCCCTCCACCTCGACCTGCGCGATCGCGCGGAGGTCCGCGACCGCCGCGTCGAGGCCCTCGGGCCGGTCCACGGACACCGTGACCGAGACCTCGCTCGTGGCGATGAGGTCGAGGACGACGTCGTGGCGGCGGAACGCCTCGAAGACGCCGGCCATGAAGCCCGACTGGCCGAGCATGCGCGCGGAGCTGATGTTCACGAGCCGGATCCCGCGCTTGCTCGCGATGCTCGTGACGCCGGCCGGCGCGTCGGAGCGCGACGGCAGGATCACGGTGCCCGGGGCCTTCGGGTCGAACGTGTTGAGGATGCGGACCGGGATGCCGCCCTCGAGGGCGGGGTGGATCGTGGCGGGGTGGATCACCTTGGCGCCGTAGTACGCGAGCTCGCTCGCCTCGGCGTAGGTCATCCGCTCGACGGGGCGCGCGCCCGGCACGATGCGCGGGTCGGCGGTGAGGACGCCGTCGACGTCCTTCCAGATCTCGACCTCCTCGGCGCCGACGGCGCGGCCGACGATGGTCGCCGTGTAGTCGGAGCCCGAGCGGCCCAGCGTCGTGACGTTGCCGTCCTTGTCGCGGCCGATGAAGCCCGTGACGACCGGCACGCCCTTCACGCGGGCGAGGGAGGCCTTGAGGTTGTCGTAGGCCTCGGGCAGCGGCGACGCGCGCGTGTAGCGGCTGTCGGTCACGAGCCCGGCCTCGTCGGCGGCGACGGCGGTGGCGGGGATCTTCTTGCGGCGCAGGAACGCGGCGATGGCCTTCACGCACATGCGCTCGCCGAACGCGGCGACGTGGTCGAGCGAGCGGGGCGTCAGCTCGCGCAGGAGCGAGAGGCCCTGGAACAGCTCGGCGAGCCGCTGGAGGTCGGCCTCGACGACGCTCGCGGGGAGCTTCAGGCCCGCGAGCACCTCGTGCTCGCGCTCCGCGACGGGGCCGACGTCGGGCTTGCCGGCGGCGGCCTGCCGCGCGCCCTCGAGGAGGAGGTCCGTCACCTTCGAGTGCGCCGAGCAGACGAGGATCGGCCGGCGGGGGAGGCGGCCCTTCACGAGCGAGACCATGGTCTCGATGCGCTCGCGATCGCCGAGCGACGTGCCGCCGAACTTCATGACCAGCATCGGGACGGGCCTCCGGACCGGCCCGACGATAGGGTGCCCCCGGCGCCGGCCCAAGCGGACGCGCCGGTCGTCCATCGGGCGGGGGGGCCGGGCCCCGCTGCTAGAATCGCGCGGACGGGCCGTCCCGGCCCGCAGGCGACGCGGAACCATGCAGAACGGCCGTTCTCACCTCATCCACGACTGGAACCAGGGCGGGGGCCTCCCCCCGGGGCGGAAGCGGCCCCTCGTGAACGACGAGTCGCTCCGCGACGGCCTGCAGAGCCCGTCCGTGCGCCACCCGACCCCGGACGAGATGGTCGAGATCCTGCTCGCGGTCGAGGCGACGGGCATCGACGCGTGCAACATCGGCCTGCCGGGCGCGGGCCCGCACGTCGTGGCGACGGCGAAGCGGCTCGCGACCGAGATCCGCGACCGCAAGCTGAAGGTGAAGCCGAACTGCGCCGCGCGCACGGTCGTCGCCGACATCGAGCCGATCCGCCGCATCATCGACGAGGTCGGGATCCCGATCGAGGTCGCGATGTTCATCGGGTCGAGCCCGATCCGCCTCGAGGTCGAGGGCTGGGACGTGGACCGCCTCCTCAAGACGAGCGAGGTCGCGCTGCAGTACTGCCTCGACCACAAGCTGCCCGCGATGTACGTGACCGAGGACACCACGCGCGCCGACCCCGACACCGTGCGCCGCCTCTACGGGCTCGCGCTCGACATGGGCGCCCAGCGTCTCGTCGTGTGCGACACGTGCGGCCACGCGACCCCGGACGGGGTGCGACGGCTGGTGCAGTTCGTGCGCCAGGTCGCCGCCGAGCACAAGAAGCCCGACGTGCAGATCGACTGGCACGGCCACAACGACCGCGGGCTCGCGGTGATCAACTCGATCGCCGCGTACGAGGCGGGCGCGGACCGGCTGCACGCCACCGCGCTCGGCGTCGGCGAGCGCGCCGGCAACTGCGCGATGGACCAGCTCCTCGTGAACCTCCGCCTGCTCGGCTGGTGGCCCGAGGACCGCCCGCTGACGGCGCTGCGCGACTACGTCGCCAAGGTCGCCGAGGCGTGCCGCACGCCGGTCCCGTTCAACTACCCCGTCGTCGGCCACGACGCCTTCGAGACCGGCACCGGCGTCCACGCCGCGGCGGTCATCAAGGCGCTCAAGCGGGGCGACCGCTGGCTCGCGAACCGGGTCTACTCCGGCGTCCCGGCCGACGACTTCGGCTACGAGCAGCGCATCGCGGTCGGCCCGATGTCGGGCAAGTCGAACGTGATCTGGTGGCTCGAGCGGCACGGCTTCGTCGCCGACGACGAGCGGGTCAACCGCCTGTTCGCCGCCGCGAAGAACGCCGACCGCGTCCTCACCGACGCCGAGCTGCGCACGCTCGCGACGGCGAACGGCTGATCGGGCGGGCGTCGGTACTCGGGCTCGGGCCCACGGGGGGTTCCATGGCGGGCTTGACGGTGGACGCGCGGCGCGACGGGCCGTTCGGGCTCGTGAGGCTGAAGGGCGAGGCGCGGCTCGAGGTGATCGAGCCCCTGCGCGCCCACGCGAAGGGCATGCTCGCCGACGGCGTCGCGCGCGTGCTCGTGGACGCGGCGGGCCTCGCGTTCGCCGACAGCGCGTCCATCGGCATCCTGCTCGAGCTGCAGCGCGAGGCCGAGAAGGCGGGCGGCGGCCTCGTGCTCCACTCCGCGTCGAAGCGCGTCACGCGGATGCTCGAGGGGATGGGCCTCACCACGAGGCTGCGCCTCTACGAGACCGAGGCCGCCGCGCGCGCGTCGTTCGGCGCCTGACGCGCCGCCCGGTCGGGGCGGACGGGCCCCGGCGGGCCGGCCGCGCCGCGCCTACGGCTTCGCGAGCGTCACCGGCGGCGCCTCGACGCGCTGGCCGGGCTCGACGTGGTAGTCGCCGACGACGGCCTCCGCGTAGCCCTCGGCCGAGACGACGACCGACAGCGCGCCCACGGGCAGCGGCAGGTCGAGGCCGTCCGCGCCCTGGGCGTAGTCGTCCGTCTCGCCGTCGTCGTTCTCCTCGCGCGCGTCCATGCGCACGACCACCCGCACGCGCGGCACGGGCTTCCCGTCGGCGCCGAGCACGCGGACCTTCAGCCGGCCGAGGCGGCGCACCGTCACCTTCGCGTCCTTCGTGTCGGGCGCGACGTCGGCGGCGCCGCCGGGCTCGTGGCCGTCGGCCCGCACGCGCAGGTCGACCTTCTCCTTCGTCGCGACGCGGTCGAACCGGAACCGGCCCGCGGCGTCCGTCACGGCCGACCCGATGGCGCCGGCGTCGTCGGCCGAGGCCATGACCCGCGCGCCCGCGACCGGCTGGTCGCGGTCGTCGACCACCACGCCGGCGACGACGGCGGTGCCCGCCGCCAGCCGGAACACGACGTCCTTCCGCTCGGCCCCGGCGACGAGGCCCTCGAGCTTCAGCTCGCCCGGGAAGAAGCCCGGCGCGCGGGCCCGGAGCCGGAGCCCGCGGCCCGCCTCGGTCGGCGGCAGCGAGCCGAGCTCGAAGCGGCCCCGCGCGTCGGTGCGGGCCTTCGTCGGGCCGTGCTCGAGGTCGTCCGCGTCGCCGCCGATGTAGACGCGCACCGTGACCCCGCCGAGGTCGAGCTCGCGCCAGCCCGGGTCGTCCACGTCGGGCGAGGCGATGCGGACGCCCGCGAGCGGCTTGCCCGCCTCGTCGGTGACCGTGCCCGACACCCACGCCGCGTCCTCGAGGAGCACCTCGATCCCCTCCACGCCGCCGCCCGCCGAGCCGTCGAGGCCGGGCAGCTCCGCCGGCAGGTACCGCGGATGGCGCACGACCACGACGTACCGCGCGCCCGGCTCGAGCCCGTCGAGGGCGAACGCGCCGTCGGCGCCGCTCTCGACCGCGTCCGTCTCGCGGCTCAACGCGGCGAAGAACGACGACCGCGACTCGCGGTCCTCCTTCGCCGTCACGCGCGCGCGCGCGACGGCCTCGCCGCGCAGGTTGACCACGCGCCCGGCGTACCGCACGCCCTGGACGAGCTTCGCGTCGAACAACGCGAGCCCCGTCGTCGGCACCTTCACCGCGCCCTCGACGGTCACGCGCCCGCGCGCGCGCACGACCACGCGGGCGTCGCCCGGCGGGAGCCCGCGCACGCTGTAGAAGCCCTTCGCGTCCGACGTCGTCGTCCACGGCTCCTTGGTCCCCTCGCGGTGCACGCGCACGGTCGCGCCCGCGAGCGGCTTCCCGTCGTCGTCGGTGACGGTGCCGCTCACGATGCCGGTCGCGGCGGGCGGCGCCGCGGGCGGCGCGGGGGCCGGCTTGCCGCCGCCGGCGTGCGCGACGGGACCCGCCCCCGCCGTCACGACCGCGAGCCCGACGCCGAGCCACCATCCCGTCCGCGCGAGCCTTCCCATGGGACGCCTCCACGACCGACGCATCCTATCGGCGTCGCGCGGTCCGTGGGGGCGACTCGGGGCGCGGACGAGGTCTCGCGCCGGGACCGCGAGGCCCGCCGGCCGCCGGGCCTCGTGGTCGCGGGAAGGGGTCGCCCCCGGGGAGCGCCCGGGTCCGTGCGCGGGCCCGGGCGCGCCGCAGGGGCCGCGCGGTCGCCGGCGTCGCCCCGCGAGGCCCGCCCGCGAGCGACCGCGGGCGGGCCTCGCGGGCGGAGGTCACTCCGACCGCATCAGCTTCCGCTTCATCTCCTCGAGCTTCTTCGCGAGGAGCTGCTCGGGCGTCAGCGCCGCTTCCTCGGCCGCCGCCGCCTCGCTCGCGCCGTCGTCGGCGGGCAGCGAGATCCGGCGCGGCGCGCCCGGGTCGTCGCGGTCGAAGCGACCGCCGCCCCCGCCGCCGCCGCCGGAACCCGCCGCCGCCGCCGCCCCGTCGGTCGTCGGACCGACCGCCGCCCGCGCCCGCGGGCGCGCCCGCGCGACGGTCCCGCGTGACGGGCGAGGGGCGCTCGCCGCCGCGCTTGTCGCCGAAGCGACCGCGGCCCGCACCGGCGCCCGCGCCGCGCGGCGGACGGTCCGCGCCGAAGCGCGGCCGGTCGCCCGCCGGGCGATCGCCCTGCGGCCGATCCCCCTGGGGCCGATCGCCCTGGGGCCGATCGCCCTGCGGCCGGTCGCCCTGCGGGCGCTCGCCGCCGCGATCGGGACGCGGGCCGCGCGGGCCGCGGTCGTCGAACCGCGGGCGCCGCTCGTCGCGCACGTCGGAGCGCATCGAGAGCGTGATGCGCCGCTTCGCGACGTCCACCTCGAGCACCCGGCCCTGCACCACCGCGCCGACGGGCGCGACGACCGCGGGGTCGGTGCCCGGCCGGTCGCCGATGTGCGGCAGCGGCACGAGCGCGTCGGCCGGCAGGCCGACGTCGAGGAAGATGCCGAAGGGGACGGCGCGCGTGACGCGGCCCTCGAGCACGAGGCCGGGGCGCAGCGACTGGAGCGTGAGCTCCGGCGGCGGCTTCATCGGCACGGCGAAGCGCGGCCGCGGGTCGGTGAGCCCGGCGGTCGCCTGCCACAGCGCGTGCTTCCACGCGGGCATCGGCGTCGTCTCGTTCGCGAGCGCGCCGAGGTCCACGCGCGCGCGCAGGCGCGGGTCGCGGAAGAGCCCCGCGACGTCCGTGCCGACCTGGGCCGCCATGGCGTCGATCAGCGCGTACTGCTCGGGGTGCAGCTGCGTGCGGTCGCGGGGGTCCGCGGTGCCGGGCACGCGCAGGAAGCCGACGGCCTGCTCCGCGGCCGCGAGGCCGACGCCGTCGACGCCCGCGATCGCGGCCTTGCCGTGCAGGTGGCCGCCGGCGGCGCGCCACGCGACGAAGGCCTTCGCCTTCGCGGCGTCGAAGCCGGGGACGTGCGCGAGGACCTCGGCCGGCGCCGTCGTCGCGTCGGGGCCCACGTGGGCCACGCACCACGCCGTCGCGTCGTCGAGCCGCTCCTTGAGGCGGCCCTGGTGCACGTCGTGCACGTTGGGCCCGAGGCCGAGCGAGCGCGCGTCGAGCCGCACGTACTCCGCGAGCGGGTCCTGGAACCGCCGCGCGAGCGACAGCGCGCCGACGAACTCGGGGCCGATCTCGAGCCCGGTCTCCGTGCGCACGGGCTTCTCGACCGCGGCCGTCTCGAGCGCGCGGGTCCCGCCGTCGGGCACCTCGGTGACGAGGATCTCGCGGCCCGTGGCCTTCACGGCCTCCTCCGCGAGCGTCGTCGCCTCCTTGCGGCCGCCGCCCGACCCGACCGCCACCACCTCGACGCCGTGGACGTCGAGGAGCTCCTTGAGCGCCGCCACCGCGGCCTCGCGGCCCGCCGTGGCCTCGTGGGGCAGCCGCCCCGCGTGCACCGCGCGGCCCTGCTCGTCCACCGCGGCGACGCGGTGGCCGGCCGTGACGTCGGGCCGCAGGCCCAGCGTGCGGCGCGGGCCGCCGACGGGCCCGAGGAGGAGGTTGCGCAGGGAGCGCTCGAACGTCTCCGACATGAGGTCGTCGGCGCGCGCCTTGAAGTCGGCGCGGATCTCGGCCTGCAGCAGGGGCCGGAGGATGCGGCGGTAGCCGTCCTCGGCGGCCGCGCGCAGGAACCCGGCGTGGGGGTGCTCCGCGCCGAACGCCTTCGTGGCCATGTCGTGCACGACCTCGAGCGCGGCGGCCTCCGGCGGCTCGCACGTCACCGTGAGGACGCGCTCGCGCTCGCCGCGCCGGATCGCCAGGAGCTTCAGCGGGGGCACCTTCGACGCCGGCGCCGAGAACCCGACGAACGCGCCGTGGCGGCCCGCGTCGCCCTTGCGGTCGGCGCGCAGGGCCACCGTCAGCACCGCGCCGCGGCGGAACATCTCGCGCAGCCGCGCGCGGAGCGCGGGGTCGAGGCAGAAGCCCTCGGCGAGGATGTCGCGCGCGCCCGCGAGGGCGGCGTCGAGCGTCGCGATCTCGGTCCCCTCCTTCACGAAGGGCTTCGCGAGGTCCGACAGCGCCGTCGCGTCCTTGGCGTGGCGGATGCCGTCCGCGAGGCCCGAGAGGCCCTGGCCGCGCGCCACCGTCGCGCGGCTGGCGGTGACCGGCAGCCACGGCGCGGCCACGTCCTCCATCGTCGCGACGTCGTGCGCCGCGTCGAGGCGGGCGGCGAGCTCGTCGTTCAGCGCGGCGCGCGACGCGAGCAGCTCGCGCAGCTCGGCCCGGCGCTCCTCCTCCGCGAGGATGCCCTTCCACGCCGCGCGGGCGTCGAGCATCCGGCGCTCGTCGAGGCCGGCGACGAGGTCGCGCCGGAACCGCCCGAGGTAGATCGGGTCCTTGCCGGCCTCGAGCGCCGCGACGATCGCCTCGACCTTGTCGCCCGCGCCGCGACCGAGGTAGTGCGCGAGCCGCGGCAGCATCTTCGCCCGGGCCTCGGCGCGCAGCCGCGCGCGCGTGCTCGCCGACGTCGGGGCGGCCGGCTCCTTCGGCTTCTCCCCCTCGCCCTCGGCCGGGAAGCCGTCGCCCTCGGCCGGGTGACCCTCGCCCGCGGCCGCCTCCTCGTCGTGCGCCGGCTCCGCCGCCGAGGCCATCGCGGCCTCGACCGCCGCCGCCGTCTCCGCGGCCACCGCGGCGTCCGCCGCCGCGGTCTCCGGCGTCACCGCCGCCGCCGACCCGGGCGTCGCGGGGGCGCTCTCGGGCGCGGGGACCACCGGATCGACGGGCGCGGGATCGGCGGGGGGGACGGTGTCGGACATCGGGACAACTCCGCGAGGGCGGGAAGGCGACGCGCGTCACGACGGGGGACGCGCCGGCGCCAGGGACCCAGGGGGCCGGGGGGGAAGCCGGAGATTCCACCACGGCGCGGAAATCGGCACAAGGCGGGCAGGAACGTCCCCGGACCGTCGGCCCGGCCCTCCGCGGCCGGATCCGGGGGCCGCGGTGAAGCCCGCGTGAATCCGGGGCCCGCCCCACCTCCGGGACCGCGAGGCCCGCCGGCCACCGGGCCTCGCGGTCCCCCGCACCGGATCGCCCCCCCGTGCCGGTTCCGCCATCCGGTGCCGGTCCCGAACGGGCGGAACCGCCCCCTGCCGTGCCCGCCGGTGCCGGACACGGAAGGGCGCGAGCGCCCGGAGGCGTGGGGGGCGCGTCAGCCCCGGGCGAAGAGGGCGCGGAGGAAGTCGCGCGAGCGGCGGGCGGCCGTCGGGGCCTCGGACGAGTGGCGGGAGAGCTCGACCTCGACGGGGCCCGCGTAGCCGCACTCGCGGACGGCGGCGGCCAGCTCCGGCCACGCGACGTCGCCCTCGCCGAACATGAGGTGCTCGTGCCGTCCCGCGCGGTGGTCGTCGACCTGCAGCACGACGACGTCCGCGGCGTACCGGCGGAGGATCCGGGCCGGGTCGCCCTCGCGGGTCGCGAGGCAGTGCCCGACGTCGAGCGCGAGGCCGAGCGCGGGGTGGCCGACGGCCGCGCGGACGTGGGGCCACTGGCCGGTCGTGTCGACGGCCATGCCGGGCTCCGGCTCGAAGCCGATCCGCACCCCGCTGCCCGCCGCGTGCGCGCACAGGCGCGCGAGGCCGTCGGCGAGGCGGTCGAAGCCCTCCTCGGGGTCGAGGTCGTCGGGCCCCGAGCCGGACCACGTCGAGACCACCGTCGCGCCGAGGTCCACCGCGAGGTCGACGCACCGCCGGAGGAAGTCGAGGCGCCGCGCGGCCCCGGGCGCGTCGTCGAGCAGCGAGGGCCGGTGCTTGCGCTCGGGGTCGAGCACGAACCGCGCCCCCGTCTCGACGACGACGGACAGCCGCAGGTCGTCGAGGAGCCGCCGGAACGCCGCGACCTCGGTCGGCGACGCGCGGAACGGGTCGAGGTGGTGGACGTCCGGCGTCAGCGCGAGGCCGTCGTACCCGAGGTCGGCGAGGAGGCGGGCCGCGTCCTCGAGGCGATGGAAGGCGAACCCGTTCGTGTTGTAGAGGAGCGGGTTCGCGCCCGTCGGCGTCGTCACTTCAGGTCGGACTTCATGGCGGAGAGGAGCTTCGTGTACCGCTGCACCTGGCCCGACTCGCGCGGGAAGTAGTGGCGCTCGACGTCGTTCGTGTCGTACCCGTTGCCCGTGGGCAGCCGGTCCACGAAGTCGTTCCAGCGGCCGTTGATGCCGTGGTAGAGGTTCGCCGCCTCGCGCAGCTTGGCCTGCCAGCCGGCGTCGTCGCCCGCCTTCTTGAGCTTCTGGCTCTCGGTGTAGAGGCGGTCCGCGGCGGCCGCGTCCTTCTCGAACGTCCGCACCAGCTCGCGGCCCTCGGCCATCACCGCCTCGGTGATCGGCGGGAACGGCTTCTCGCCCGGCTTCACGGGCGCGGTCGGCACCACCGGGGACGGCGTCGGCGCCGGCGGCGGCAGCGTGTCGGCGGGCTTCTTCTTGCTCATCACCAGGAAGATGACGATCAGCAGGACGACGAGGATGCCGGCGACCCCGTAGGCCATGGCGTTGGTGCCGCCGCCGCCCCCGCGGGAGCTCCCGCCGCGGCCGGAGCCGCCCCGAGCCGAACCACCTCGCGACGCGTACGCCATGGAGACCTCCGGGGAAGGGGGGGAATCCTGCCACAACTCGGGGCCGGTGGAACCCCCCGACCTCCCGTTCCCCCCCGTGCCGCTCCGGCCGAGGCCGGGTAGGGTCGGCCCGGTGCCCACCGCCCGCGACCTCGCCCTCGACGCCCTCCTCGCCATGGAGCGCGACGGCACCCGCGCGAAGGAGACGGTGGACGCGCTCCGCGACCAGCTCGCCGACCCCCGCGACCGCGGCCTCCTCACCGAGATCGTCTACGGGGTCGTCCGCCGCCTCCCCACGCTGGACGCGCTCCTCGCCGCGGTCTCGAAGACCCCGCTGCGCAAGCTCGACCCCGCCGTCCACGCCGCGCTGCGCTGCGCGCTCTACCAGGCCCTCTTCCTCGACCGCATCCCCGCCTTCGCCGCGGTGGACGCCGCCGTCGAGGCGGTGAAGACCCGCACGAACCCGCGCCTCGCCGGGTTCGCGAACGGGGTCCTCCGCACGATCCTCCGCTCCGTGAACGGGAAGGCGGAGGGGGCCGAGCAGCCGCGCTGCGACCTGCCGCGCCCCGGGACGTTCGCCCTCCGGCTCTCGCGCCCCGTCTTCCCCGACCCCGCCCGGTCGCTCGCCGAGAACCTCGCGGTCCGCTACGCGCACCCCGCCTGGCTCGTGGACCGATGGCTCACCCGCGTCGGGCCCGACGCGACGCGGCGCCTGCTCGCGCTCGGCTGCGGGAAGCCGCCGCTCTCGCTGCGCGCGCGCCCCGGCCTCCGCGACGACGTGCTCGCCGCGCTCGCGGCCTCGGGCGTCGCCGCGCGCGCCGGCGCGGGTCCCGACGAGGTCCTCGCGCCCGACGGCGACGCGATCGCCCTCGACGTCGTCCGCGACGGCCGCGCGGCGGTGCAGGACGGCACGGCCCAGCGCGTGGCCCCGCTCGCGGCGCCGCGGCCCGGCGAGCGGGTCCTCGACCTCTGCGCGGCGCCCGGCGGCAAGACGCTCCACGTCCTCGACCTCCTCCTCCGGGACGCGAGGCCCGGCGCGCCGCAGGGCGAGGTCGTCGCCGCGGACGTGGACCCCGCGAAGGTGGAGCACCTCGCGGCGACGCTCGCGACGCGCCCGCCCGGCGGGCCCGCCGCGCGCGCGGTGCTCGTGCCGGCCCACGGGCCCCTGCCGTTCCCGGCCGCGTCGTTCGACCTCGTGCTCGTGGACGCCCCGTGCTCGAACACCGGCGTCTTCCGCCGCCGGCCCGAGGTGCGGCTGCGGCTCCGCCCCGAGGACGTCGCGAGCCTCGTCGCCGTGCAGGACGCGCTGCTCGAGCGCGCGCTGCCGCTCGTGCGGCCGGGCGGCCGGCTCCTCTACGCGACGTGCTCGATCGAGCCCGAGGAGAACGAGGGGCGCATCGCGCGCCTCCTCGCCGCCCACCCGCGCCTCGTCCGGCGCGGCGGCTTCGACGCGGAGCCGACCCCCGACGCGGACGGCGGGTTCGCCGCGTTGCTCGAGGTGCCCGCGGACGGCGCGCCCTGACGCGGCGCGCCGGGCGCCGCGGCGGACGGGCCTCGCGGTCCCCGCGGCCGGGCGTCCCCCGGCGCGGCGCGACGCCCGTGCGCGGCGCGCGCTCGTCCCCCCGCGTCCCTACTTCACCTCGCGGAACGTGCCGTCGGTCGCCTTCGCGAGCCGCGCCATGAACGACGCGGCGGCCACCGGGTCCTCGCTGCCCGCGAACATCGCGGGCGGTTCGCCGCGCGTCAGCGCGATGGTGTGGAAGCGCACGCGGCGCCAGCGGTTCATGGCCTCGAGCTCCGCGAGGATCGCGTCGGGGTCGACGATCGCGCCCGCCGTGGGCGAGCCGTCCGAGAGGAAGAACACGGTGTCCACCGCCTCGTCGGCCATGGCGACGCGGAGGCCGTCCCAGACGTTCGTCGCGTTGACCGGGCGCAGCCGGTCGACGAAGCGCGCGGCGCGGCGCACGTTCTCGACGGTCGCGGGGACGAGGGTGTCGCTCCACGCGACGGCCGTGTCGCTGTAGGTGACGAGGTTGAACTTCGTCGCGGGCGGCAGGTGCGCGAGGACCTGCTTGAGCTCGGTCTGCGCGGTCTCGAGGCGGCCGTTCCAGCCCATGCTGCGCGACACGTCGAGCACGAACACGGCGCGGCTCGTGCGGACGGGGAAGCCGTAGTACCGCGGGCCCGCGACGGTCGTCGGGGCGTCGGGCTCGGGACGCGGGGCGGCGTCGTCCTTGTGCTCGGCCCACCACGCGCGCCAGAGCGCGGCGTCGGCGCCGAGGTCCGTCTTGCCGGTGAGGCGCGACAGCGCGCGCTCGAGCGCCTCCTCGAGGCGGAGGTCGGCGCCGTGCGTCTTCGCGAGGCGGTCGATGAGCGGCGGCACGCCCGCGGGCGCGCCGAGCACGCCCAGCGACGTCGCCGCCGACTCCACGACGCGCGGCGCCGGGTCGTCGAGGGCGCGCGCGAGCGCGGGCACCGCGCGGGGGGCGCCGAGGACGCCGAAGGCGCGCGCCGCCACCTCGCGCAGGCGCGGGTCGTCGCTCGAGAGGAAGACCGCCATGTTCGGGTAGGCGCTCTCGTCGCGCAGCTCGCCGAGCGCGAACAGCGACTCCGCGCGGACGTCGAAGTCGGGGTCGCCGAGCGCGGCGACGAGCGCGATCGTGGCCTCGCGGTCGCCCGACGCGCCGAGCGCGCGGGCGAGGCGCGCCTTGAGGGCCGGCACCGCGCGGCGGAACGCGGCGCCGCGCAGGTGCTCCCGGGTCGCGGGGCCCTGGATCCCCCCGACGATCCGCGGGACCGCGGCGACGAGCGCGGCGTCGCGCTCGCCCTCCACGATGCGCAGGGCCGCGTCGAGGTCCTCGGGGGCGCCGTGGCGCACGAACGCCGCGAGCAGCAGCACGAGGCGGCGGCGGTCCGACACGCCGCCCGGGGAGGCCGCGCGGCCCTCGTCGAGGAGGCGGCGCACGGCGCGCTGCGCGACGGGCGTCCGGAGGTCGGCGAGCGCGGTCAGCGTCGCCTCCTGCTTCGCGTACGCCGCGTCGTCGCGGCGGCCGATGGTGGCGCGGTACGCGTCCACGAGGTCGCCGACGTCGTCGGCGGCCGCGGGGCGCACCGCCGCCGCGAGGGGCAGGAGGACCCCGAGGACGGCCAGGGCGAGTCGTCCGGCGTGCACGCCGCGCATCGTACGTAGGAACGCCGGCCCCGGGGCCTCGCCTCGGGGCCCGCGGGCCGCCGGGGGCGCCGCGCACCGGGCCTTGCGTCCCCCCGCGGGGTCCGCCGCGCCCCGCCGGGACGCCCTACCGCTTCTCCGGGACGTACGCGTGGTCGCGTTTGCGGAGGACCTTCGCCTGGATCAGCGTGTCGCACTGCTGCAGGCGGTCCACGACGTCCATGCCGGCGACCACCGTCGCGAAGCAGGCGAAGCCGTCGGCGGCCAGCTCCGGCTTCGGCGTCGTCATCACGAAGAACTGGCTGCGGATGCGGCGGTCGAGCGCCATCGCGAAGCCGACCGAGCCGCGGAACATCCCGTGCCGCGCGTTCGGCTCCGGCGCGATGGTCCACGGCGAGCCGCCGCTGCCGGCGGTCGCGCAGCCCTCGCCGCGCGACGTCGGGTCGCCGCCCTGCACGAGCCCCGCGCCGACGACGCGGTGGAAGCGGGTCCCGTCGTAGAACGGCACGCCGTCCGCCGTCTTCGTCGCCTCGACGAGGTGGACGAAGTGCTTGACGGCCTCGGGGCAGTCGTCCTCGAGGAGCCGCAGCGTGACGTCGCCGCGGCTCGTGCGCAGCAGCACGAGCGGGAGGTCGTCCTTCGCGTCGTCGGCCTTCCGCGCCTCGAGGGTCGCGCGGTACTGCGCCGCGACCTCCTTCACCGTCGTCGCGTAGCGGCGGTACGTGCCCGCGGCCTCGGGGGGCAGCGCGTCCGCGAGCGTCGTCCAGAGCGCCTCGGCCTCCTCGAAGCGCTCCGCGCCCTGCGCCACCATCGCCGCGAGCCGCAGCTCCTCGAGGTGGTCGGTCCACGGCGCGTCGCCCACCATGGCGCGCAGCACGCCGAGGGCCTCGGGCGCGCGGTTGAGCTTCCACAGCGCCGTGGCGAACGCGCGGCCGTCCTCGCGGCTCCACGGCTCGCGCAGCGAGAGCCAGCGCAGGTCGTCGAGGGCGGCCTCGAGGGGCGCGTCGACCTTCGTCGGCTCGACGGGCTGCTCGTCGAACGCGCCGAGGAGCGCGAGGACGGTGCGGTGCGCGCGCTCGCCGCGCTCGGTCAGCTCGCGGCTCTCCGCCACGAGCGCGTCGAGCGTCGCCTTCGGGAAGAGCCCGGGCCCCGTGGGCTCGGCGAACGTCGTCCGCGCCCACCGCGCGGTGGACGCGAAGTCCTGCGGGAGCGTGCCCGGCGCGGCGGCGCCGAGGTCGAGGCCGGCCGGGAACGTCACGAGGGACGGCGTGCGGCCCGGCATCGACCACGCGAGCGTCCACCGCAGCGACGCGGCGTCGCGGCCCGTGACGCCGAGCACGTCGAGCGGCACGACGACCTCGGCCGTCGCGGCCTTGCGCAGGCCGTCGAAGCGCACGAGCGCGCGGTCGTCGGTCCGCGTCCAGCGGGGCGGGCCGTCGGGCGGGGCCACGCGCACCTGCAGGAAGGCGTGGGGCCGGTTGTGCTCGTTCGGCTCGACGTCGAGGAGGGACGAGCCGGGACGGTCGTACCGGCTCGCCTCGTCGGGGGCGCCCGCCGGCGGCGCCGGCGTGACGTACAGCCGGAGGTCGTGGCGCAGCGGCCAGCGGTCGGGGAGCGCGAGCCCGAACATCCAGGCGCCGCGCGCGTGCTTCGTCCGGACGGTCAGGCCGGGCACGCCGAGCGCGACCGGCGCGGCGTCGGCCCACTCGCCGGGGTCGAGCCGGCCGTCGAGCGTGATCGGGATGCCCGCGGGCACGGCGACGTCGGCCGGGGCGGCGGGCGCGGCCGGGGCGTCGGCGCCGCGGGCGCGGGGCGCGGCGACGAGCGGGAGGAGCGACGCGACGAGGAGGGCCGGGACGCGGGCGGACGGGCGCATCGCGCCATCGTACGGCACGCGCCCCCTCCTGACGCGAGGCCCGGCGCGGGATAGGATCCGGCCCGATGACGCTCTCGCCCGCCGACCTGCGCGCGCTCCGCGCCGACTTCCCGGCCCTCGCCCGCCGCCGGAACGGCAAGCCGCCGGTCTACCTCAACAACACCTGCATGACGCTGCGCCCGCGCGCCGTCATCGACGCGGTGACGCGCTACTACACCGACTTCCCCACCTGCGGCGGCGGGCGGAGCGAGGGCGCGCGCAAACTCCACTCCTGGTTCGCCGAGGAGCTCCAGGCCGAGGAGGCCGCCGCGCGCGAGGCGCTCGCGCGGCTCGTGAACGCCGCGCGCCCGGACGAGCTCGTCTGGACGCGCAACGCGACCGAGGCGCTCAACATCGTCGCGCACGGCTTCCCGCTCGAGCCCGGCGACCGCGTGCTCCTGTCGGAGCGCGAGCACAACAGCAACCTCGTGCCGTGGCTCGAGGCCGAGCGGCGCCTGCGCGCGCGCGCGGGCGACCCCGCCCTCGAGGTCGTCGGCACGTTCGACCTCGCGCCGGACGGCGCGTTCGACCTCGCGCGCGCGCTCGCGGCGATCCGGCCGGGCGTGAAGGTCGTCGCGCTCGGCCACGCGAGCAACCTCGACGGCACCACGATCCCCGACGCGGACCTCCGCGCGGTGGCCGACGCCGTCCACCGCGTCGGCGGCGTGCTCGTCCTCGACGGCGCGCAGAGCGTCCCGCACCGGCGCGTCGACGTCCGCGCGCTGGGCGTCGACTTCCTCGCGTTCTCGCTCCACAAGATGTGCGGGCCCTCGGGCGTCGGCGCCCTCTACGGCCGCTACGACGCGCTCGAGCGCGTCGCGCCGTTCGTCGTCGGCGGCGACACCGTCCGCGACACCTGGCACGACCGCGTCGTGTACAAGCCGCCGCCGGCCCGCTTCGAGGCGGGCCTGCAGGACTACGCCGGGATCCTGGGCGCCGCGGCGGCCATCGACTACGTCACGCGCCGCGTCGGCCTCGACGCGATCGCGGCCCACGAGCGCGCGCTCAACCGTCGGCTGACGGAGCGCCTGCTCCCCCTCGAGGACGAGCGGTTCTGGCTGCTCGGGCCCCGCGACCCGGAGCTCCGGGGGGGCATCGTCACCATGACCTCGCCCGTCGGCGCCGTCCTGAACGCGATCGAGCGGCTCGGCGACGTCGAGCACAACCTGATGCTCCGCAAGGGGATGTTCTGCGTGAACGCCTACCTCCACCGGCGCTTCGACGCGGCGGGGACGGCGAAGAACAACCTCCGGGCCTCGATGTACTTGTATTCCACAGAGGAAGAGATGGACCTCCTCGCGTCCGTCGTCGAGCGGGTCGTCCGCAGCCCGATGAGCCACCTGGACGACGAGTAGGGGCCCCGCCGCCGGGGGCGCGCGGGGGCATCCCGCGGTATCCATCGGGGACCGGAGTGGGTCCGGTTCTACCGGGCGTGTGGGGAGGATCCCCCAGGCGAGGGTCCGGGACGCGAGGCCCGGCGGCCGGCGGGCCTTGCGTCCCCGACGGGTCGTCGGCCGCAACCCGAGGATTCACCGGGGGTTTCGCGCCAGGGACGTCGGGGTGCGACACTTGCGTTGCATCTTCCGCGGCAACGGCACGCGTAATGCTATCCAGGGGCGCGCAGCCGCCTCTACGTACATCTCCGCTCCTCCTGCGAGATCCCGATGACCGCCCGTCCGCCGCTCCTCGTGCTGGCCGCTGCCCTGGGCCTCCTCTCGTCCGGCTGCGGGCGCGGCGAGGTGGTCGAGATCACCGACGTGCGCGAGCGCCCCGACGCCGGCGTCCCCGCGCCGCGTTCGACGCTCGACCAGCGCCTGCGCGGCGAGACGCCCGCCGACGCGCACGGCGGGGGCGCGGGCGGCGCGGGCGGCGCGGCGAACGGAGGCGTCGCGTTCACGTGGTCGACGCCGGCGGGCTGGGAGCCGCTGCCGGCGGCGCCGATGCGGACCGCGGGATGGAAGGTCACGGCGGCGCCCGGGACGGAGTGCACGTTCAGCACGCTGCCCGCCACGGGCGGCGGCCTCGTCCCGAACGTGAACCGCTGGCGGAAGCAGATGTCGCTCGCGCCGGCCGACGAGGCGGCGGTGGCCGCGCTGCCGACGAAGGGCACGCTGCTGGGCCGGCCCGCGAAGTTCGTCGAGCTCGCCGGCACGTACGTCGGGATGGGGGGCGGGGCCTCGGTCGAGGGCGCGAAGCTCGTCGGCCTCGTGGCCGAGCTGCCCCAGGCGACCGCGTTCCTCAAGCTGACCGGCCCGGCCGCGTCGGTGGACGCGGAGGTGCCGCGGCTGCTCGAGCTCGCGGCGTCGATCGCCGCGGGCAAGGGCGCCGCGGGCCGCGACGCGGCCGCGGCGGGGGGCGGCGCGGCGCCGGAGCGCGCGCCGGCGTCCGACGCGCCGTTCCGCTGGACGGCGCCCGCGGGCTGGGTCCAGGGCCCGGCGCGGTCGATGCGCGTCGCGACGTTCGTCCCGTCCGGCGCGCCGGGCAGCGAGGTCGCGGTGTCGATCCTCAAGGGGACCGCGGGCGGCGTGCGCGCCAACCTCGACCGCTGGCGCGGCCAGATGGGCGCCGGGCCGCTCTCCGACGCCGAGTTCGGGGCGCTGCCCCGCGCGCAGGTGCTCGGCGGGACCGCGGTGTTCCTCGCCGTCGAGGGCGCCTACGCGGGGATGGGCGGCGGCGCGGGCGCCTCCGGCTCCATGCTTCTCGGCATGGCGCTCGAGCGGCCCGGCGACATGGTGTTCGTGAAGATGACCGGCCCCGCCGCCGAGGTGCGCGGCGAACAGGACCGTTTCCGCGCCTTCTGCGAGTCCTTCCGTGAGTGACGGCCCCCTCCCCGCCGCGGCGACCTCCGCCGTCGGTCCGATGTCCGGCCTGCTGCGACGCGTCGTGGCGGTGCTGTCGTCCTACGCGCTCGCGATCGTGCTGCTGCTCCTGCTGCTCGTCCTGACGTTCTTCGGGACCCTCGAGCAGGCGCACATGAGCCTGCTCGACGTGCAGGTGAAGTACTTCGAGTCGTGGTTCGTCGTCCACGACATCGGCTTCCTCTCGATCCCGCTGCCCGGCGCGACGCCCGTGCTCGTGCTGCTCGCGCTGAACCTCGTGGTCGGCGGCGTCGTCCGGATGCGCAAGCGCTGGACGACCGCGGGCGTCCTCGTGGCGCACCTCGGCATCCTGCTCCTCCTCGGCGGGAGCTACGTGGAGTGGCTCCTGTCGGACAAGGGCCAGATGACGCTCTACGAGGGTCAGGCCTCGGACGAGTTCGCGAGCTACCACGACTGGGAGATCGTCGTCCGCGAGCGCAAGGACGGCGGCGCCGCCACGGAGTTCGTGCTCCCGTCGCGACGGCTGATGGCGCTCGACGAGGACGACACCGTCCGGTTCGCCTCCGCCCGGCTGCCGTTCGACGTGGTGGTGAGCCGGTGGCGGCGCAACACGGAGCCGGCGCGCGGGAGCGGCGCCGACGCCGTGGACGGCTGGCGTCTCGAGACGCGCAAGGCCGAGAAGGAGGCCGAGCGCAACCTGCCCGGCGCCCTCGTCGCGCTCGCGGGCAAGGACGGCGGCACCGCGCGGGCGCGCACGCTCCTGTGGGGCCTGCAGGGCCTGCCGTGGGTGCACGAGGAGGACGGGCGCCGCTTCGAGGTCGAGCTGCGGAAGGTGCGCTGGGCGCTCCCGTTCCGCGTCACGCTCGACCGGTTCGTGAAGGAGGACCACCCGGGCATCGGGATGGCCCGCCGGTTCTCGTCCTTCGTCACGCGCACGGAGGGCGGCGTCGACGCGGCGGCGCACATCACGATGAACGCCCCGCTGCGCCACCACGGCTACACCTTCTACCAGTCCGGCTGGGGCCCCGAGGGCGCGGCGCCGGGCACGCGGCTCTTCTCGACGTTCTCGGTCGTGCGCAACCCGAGCGACCAGGTGCCGAAGTACGCGTGCGGCGTCATCTTCCTGGGGCTGCTCGCGCACTTCCTCACCAAGTTCGTCCTCCATCTCGTCAAGGAGGCGCGCCGCCGGGCCGCCGCCGGGAGCGCCGCATGACCCGCCCGCCGACTTTCCGCCGCCCCGCGACCGTCGCGGCGCTCGCCCGCGCGCTCGGCGCGGGCCTCGCGTCGCAGCTCCTCGCCGTCCCGGCCGCCGCCGACGGCCCGGCGGCGGCGACGCCGTCCGGCGCCTCCGCGACGCCGTGGGGCGACGAGGTCCTCGACCTCGCGGCCCGGCTGCCCGTGCAGGACGGCGGGCGCGTGAAGCCCCTCGACACGTTCGCGACGTACACGCTCCTCGGGATCGCGCACAAGCGCTCGACGAAGGACGCGTCCGGCGAGTCCCTCACGCCGACGGCCTGGCTGCTCGACGTCGTGTTCCGGCCCGCGCTGGCCGAGAAGCACCCGTGCTTCCTCGTCGAGAACGACGAGGTCCTCGACGCGGTGGGGCTCGCCCACGAGGGGAAGAAGAAGCGCGACCTGTACCCCTACGAGGCCCTGAAGCCCGCCGCGGGCAAGCTGCGCGAGCTGGGCCTCGCGTACATGAAGGTGGACGCGAAGCTCCTGACGCCCGTCCAGCACGGCGTCCTGGACCTCTACCGCGGCACCACGACGTTCGAGCGCCTGTCGCACCTCGCCGACTTCGGCCGGGCCGAGCTCGACGTGTCGGCGTCGCCGGCGCTGAAGGCCGTGTTCGGCGGCAAGGACCGCGTGGGCGTCGCGGACGTGCTCGCGCGCGCGGACGCGCTCGGCGCGGTGATGCCGCGCGGCGACCCGCACGGCGACCCGCACGGCGGCGCCGCCGCGCCCTCCGACCCGGGCGTCGCGAGCCTCCTCTCGCGGCTGCGGGAGCTGTCGGAGTCGGCGCACGCGCTCGCGCTGGTCCCGCCGCCGGGACCCGTCGACGAGCAGGAGACGTGGTTCACGCCCGGCGAGGCGCTCCAGGCCGTCGCCGAGGGGATCGTCCTGCCCGACGACGTGAACGCCCTGATGGGCGGCCTCGCGCGCATGGCCGCCTCGGTGGGCGACCGCCCGGCGTTCCTCGCCGGCCTGCGCGAGGTCTCGACCACGGCGGAGCGGATGGCCCGCGCGCGCGGCGAGTACCGGAAGATCCCCCTCGAGGTGTCGCTGAACCGCCTCGACCCCTTCCACCGCGGCGCGGGGCTGTACATCCTCGCGTTCCTCCTCGTGGCGGCGGGCTGGGTCGTCACCAACCGCTGGGTGCGGCGGGCGGCGTGGACCGTCCTCCTCGGCGCCCTCGCGCTGCAGGTCACCGGCATCGTGATGCGCTGCATCCTGCGCGAGCGCCCCCCGATCAGCACGCTGTACGAGACGGTGCTGTTCATCTCCGCGCTCGGCGTCGCGGCGTGCGCCGTGACGGAGGCCTTCGACCGCCGCGGCATCGCGCTGACGCTCGCCCCCGTCCTCGGGGCGCTCGGGCTCATGCTCGCCAACAGCTACGAGTCGCTGAAGGGCGAGGACACGATGCCGCAGCTCGTGGCGGTCCTCGACACGAACTACTGGCTCACGCTGCACGTCACGTGCATCGCCATCGGCTACACCGGCGGCCTGGTCGCCGCGGCCATGGCGCACGTCACGGTCCTGGGCCGCGCGCTCGGCTGGAAGCGCGGCGACGAGGGCTTCTACCGCGCCGTCGGCAAGATGACGTACGGGATGCTGGCGTTCGGGCTGCTCTTCAGCGTCGTCGGCACGATCCTCGGCGGCATCTGGGCCAACGACTCGTGGGGCCGCTTCTGGGGCTGGGACCCGAAGGAGAACGGCGCGCTGATGATCTGCCTCGCGCAGCTCGCGATCCTGCACGCGCGGCTCGGCGGCTACCTCAAGACGTTCGGCCTCGCGATGGCGACGGTCGCGCAGGGCATGGTCGTCGCGTTCTCGTGGTGGCACGTCAACCACCTCGGCATCGGACTCCACGCGTACGGTTTCACGCAGGGCGTGATCACCACGCTCACGATCTTCTACGGGGTCGAGGCGCTCGTGCTCGCGGCGGGCTTCTCGTACCTCTTCCGTCGTGGAAGCGGGGCTTCGGCCACGACGACCGGCTGATCGCGGGGAACGCTCGTCCCCCGCGGCGGCTCGCGACGAAGCGGAGCATATACTCCGACTCCCGTGCCCCTCGCGCGACCTCGGTCGCGCGCGTCGCGCGGGATCGGCGGGCGTGCGCAGGCCGCGCGCCGACGCGTCCGACGACGCGCCGGCACGGCCCGCCGCGACCGTGGGAGGTGCGCCATGGGCGGACGGGTCGACGGCAGGGGCCGCGCGCGAGGGGCGTGGGTCGCGGGGTTGCTCGTGTTTCTCGTCGCGGTCGCCGTCGCCTCGGTGCGCGGCGCGATCGCGCGCGCGGGGGACGGCGACGCGCCGCCCGCCGCGCCGGCCAAGCCGTCGCCGAACGACGGCTGCCTCGCCTGCCACGCGGACCCCGCGAAGGCCGGCAAGCACCTCGTGGACGCGAAGGCCCACGCCGCGTCGGTGCACGGGAAGAAGGACTGCACCGAGTGCCACTTCGACTTCGAGACCGCGCCGCACTCGAAGGAGGCCAAGACCGTCGGGTGCGCGGAGTGCCACGACAAGGAGGCCGCCCAGGTCCTCGAGTCGTCGCACAAGAAGGCCGCGCAGCTGCCGCCGGAGGGCGAGAAGCCGCCGCCGGCCGAGCGGCGCGCCCCGTCGTGCGTGGCGTGCCACGGCGCCGCCCACGACATCCGCAAGCCGACGGACCCGGCCTCGCGGCTCTACCCGCTCAACGTGCCGCTGACGTGCGGCTCGTGCCACTTCGCGCCGGACGCGCGGGGCGACGCCGAGGTCGCGAAGCTGATGTCGGAGCGCTACACCGACGACACGCACAGCAAGGGGCTGCTCAAGTCCGGCCTCGTCGTGACCGCGACGTGCGTCACGTGCCACGGCGGCCACAAGGTCGTGGGGGTGAAGGACCTCGCCTCGCCCGTCCACCCGGACAACGTCAGCGCGACGTGCGGCAAGTGCCACGCCGGCGTGCTCGCGCAGTACAAGCGGAGCGTGCACGGGATGACGGCGCGGCACGCGACCGACAAGAACGCGGTCGGCAGGGAGCCGGCGACGTGCACGACGTGCCACAAGCCGCACCACATCCGCGACCCGCTCACGGAGGCGGACTTCAAGCGCCTGGTGATGGACACGTGCGGCGAGTGCCACGAGGCGAAGCTCGGCTCGTACCGCAACACGTACCACGGCCGCGTGTCGGACCTCGGCGGCGGCGGCGTCGCGTCGTGCACCGACTGCCACACGGCCCACGACATCCTGCCGACCGCGGACCCGAAGTCGTCGGTCCACCACCCGGGGCCGCGGACGAAGACCTGCGCGACGTGCCACGCCGGCGCGACCGACGCGTTCGCGACGTACGCGGTGCACGCGAACCCGGACGACAAGGAGAAGTGGCCCGTCCTCTACTGGGCGCGCACCATCATGACGACGCTGATCGTCGTGGTGTGGTGCCTCGCGGGCCTGCACATCCTGCTGTGGTTCCTGCGGGCGATCCGCGAGCCCATGCCCCACCACGGCCACCTCGGCGGGCGGTGGTACCAGCGCTGGCCGCCCTTCTACCGCATCCTGCACATGACGGTGGCGTCGACGTTCCTCCTGCTCGCGCTCACCGGCATGCCGCTGCGGTTCCACGACACCGCGTGGGGCCACGCGCTCTACGGGCTGCTCGGCGGCCCGGCGTCGGTCCGGTTCCTCCACCGGCTCGGCGGCGTCGTCACCTTCGCCTACTTCGCCGTCTACCTCGTCCACATCGCGCGCCGGATGCTCCGCGGCGAGAAGGGCCTCTTCAAGGGCCCGCACACGATGCTGCCGCGCTGGAAGGACCTCCAGGACCTGCGCGCGAACTTCCGCTGGTTCTTCAAGGGCGGCCAGCGGCCGCACTTCGACCGCTGGACCTACTGGGAGAAGTTCGACTTCTGGGCCGAGGTCTGGGGCGTCGGCTTCATCGGGATCACGGGCCTGATCATGTGGTTCCCGATCGCCTCGACGTCGGTGCTGCCGGGGTGGGCGGTCAACCTCGCCCACATCCTCCACAGCTACGAGGCCCTGCTCGCGACGGGCTTCATCTTCAGCGTCCACTTCTTCCACGCCAACCTGCGGCCCGGGAAGTTCCCGCTCGACCCGATCATCTTCACGGGGCGCATCCCCGAGGAGGAGCTCAAGCTCGAGCGGCCCGCCGAGTACGAGCGCATGAAGGCGGACGGCCGCCTCGAGCGCGAGGCCCTGCCCGCCCCGGACGCGGGGCTCGTGCGCCGCGCGTACGTCGTCGGCGGGACCATGCTCTCCATCGCGCTGGCCCTGCTCGCGCTGATGATCTACGGCCTCGTCACCTGACCGGGGGGAAATCGGAATTCCGGACCGGAACCGTGCCTGAATCGCGTCCTGCGGCCCTCGTTCGCGGGGCCGCGGGGCACGTCTCCTCTCGTTTCCGTACCCACGACCGATGTAGGATTCGTAGGGCCCGACGGACCCCGGCGCCAGCGAACGGCCACGCGGTCCGCGGTCGGGCCTCGGAGATCTCCATGCGTCATCCTTCCGTGCGCTCCTTCTGGCTCGTCGCGGGCGTGATCGCGACCGCGGGCCTGGTCGGCGGCCTCCTCACGAGCCGCTCGACCGCGCAGGCCGACGACCCCAAGCCGGCCTACGTCGGCGCCGACGCCTGCAAGAAGTGCCACTTCAAGCAGCACTCGTCGTGGAAGAAGACGTCCATGGCGAAGACGTTCGAGAGCCTCAAGCCCGACGTCGCCGCCGAGAAGAAGACGGCGGGCGGCCTCGACCCGAAGGCCGACTACACGAAGGACCCGAAGTGCCTGAAGTGCCACACGACCGGCTACGGCACCGAGACCGGGTACCCGGCCCCGCCGGCCGCCGGCGCCGCCTGCACGCCCGCCGAGGAAGAGCGCATGAAGCTCAACCAGGGCGTGACGTGCGAGGCCTGCCACGGCCCGGGCAGCCTGTACGGCCCGTACAAGAAGGACCACCCCGACTTCAAGCTCGCCGACATCGAGAAGCTCGGCGCGGTGGTCCCGAAGGCCGAGACGTGCACGCCGTGCCACGTGAAGGAGTGCCCGACGATGCCGAAGGACTACGCCTTCGACTTCACGAAGGCGAAGGACTCCAAGGACAACGTGCACGACCACGTGCCGCTGAAGGGCCAGCACTAGGCCCGAGGCTCGGAACGCCGGCGGCGGGGGCCTGGGAGGGTCCTCCGCCGTCGGCCTGTCGGGTGCGTCGTTTCGTCGGCCGTCCGTCCGGGGCGGCCGGGTTCGGGTGGGAGGGAGGGTTGGGCTCGTGATGGGTTCGACAGCACGTCGTTGGTGCGCGGCGGTCCTCGGGACCGTCGTGCTCGTGTCCGGCGCCGGGACCGCCCGCGCCGAGGACGCGCCGCCGCCTCCGGCCGCGCCGGCCGTCTCCGCGGCCCCTGCCGTCGTGGCCGGGGACCCGCCGGCGGCGACCCCGCCCGCGGCGACCCCGCCCGCCGGGCCCGCGTCGGAGGCGCCCGCCGCGCCCCCGGCCCCGCCGGCCGCGGAGCCTCCGAAGGCCGCCGCGGACGCGGCGAAGCCCGAGGAGAAGCCCGAGGTGCTGCCCGCGGACGTCCCGAAGGCGACGCCGCCGCCCGCCCCCACGGCCGCGGAGAAGTCCGCGGTGGCCGGGGTCCTGCCGACGGACGCCCCGGTCTCGGTGCGCCCGTGGAGCGAGCCCTGCTGCTTCCACGGCTCGTTCTCGGTCCGCTACCGCGGCCGGAGCGGCGACGGCGAGAGCGACAACGACCTGTACCAGTACGGCACGCTCACCTACCGCAAGGACAGCGACCTCGGGTGGTCGGGCTCGTTCTACGGCCGCCTCGCCGAGGACCTCGACGGCAACGACGACTCGTACGTCTTCGACAGCGTCGACGACACGTACGACTCCCCCGTGACGGGCCGTCTCTACCACCTGTACGCGAGCTACCGGTTCGCGGGCGGCGCCCTCGAGCGGGTCCGCGTCGGGCGCCAGGACATCGACGGCGGGTACCCGTTCCTCGTGGACGGCGTCCACGTCCTCACCGCGCCGGTCGGGTGCGCGGAGTTCCAGGCGTCGGGCTTCGTCGGCCTGCCCGCGCACCTCTACGAGGGGTCGCCCGAGGGCGACTTCATCGGCGGCCTCGGCTTCTCCGTGCGGCCGTGGCGCGGCGGCGACTTCTCGCTCGAGTGGGTCTACGTCGAGGACGAGAACGAGTTCTACGGCGACCCGACGAACAACCTGATCACCGCCGAGCTCCGCCAGCGCGTGAGCGAGTGGGTGAACGGCCGCCTGTGGTACGAGCAGGTGGACGACGACCCGCGCGAGCTCGGCCTCTCCGGCACCGCCTTCTCCCCGCGGCTCAACGCGACGTTCCGCGGCTCGTTCCGCACGCAGCTCGAGGAGGAGAACGCCCTCGTCTACGACCTCGACCCGTACTACGCGATCGAGCAGACGCTGATGCCCTACTGGGACGCGCACCTCGCCGTCGCGAAGTCGCTGTCGGACTGCACGACCGTCGAGGTCGGCGCGACGGGCCGCGTGCTCTACGACCAGGACGACGAGGGGGCGTTCAACCGCCAGTTCGGGCGCTTCTACGCCACGCTGGCCCTCGACGGCTGGCCGCGCACCTGCTGGTCGTTCGCGCTCTCCGGCGACTACTGGGTGTCGGACGACGAGGACACGTTCGCCGGCGCCTTCGAGGCCCGCTACAAGCCGAGCGACGTCTTCAAGCTCGCGGCCGGCGTCGACTACTCCCTCTACCGGACCGACCTGTACACCGCGAGCGAGCGGATGGACTCGTGGAACGGGTACGTGAAGGCCACCTACGCCCCGTGGGGGCGTTGGAAGTTCGACTTCTCCGTGCGCCTCGAGGACGACGACGTGGACACGTTCGTCACCGTCCAGGCCAGCGCGCGGTTCGAGTTCTGATCGGAGACCCCATGGGCCCCGCCAAGAAGACCCTGCGTTGGGCGGTCCCGGTGGTCGCCGGGATCGTGATGCTCTCGTGCGCGCGCGGCCGGATCCCGCTGCCGTCGCTCACGTCGAACCTCGTCAGCGCTCCGCCCGCCGGCGCCGTGCGCGTCGCCCCCGGCGCGTTCACGACGGCCGCCGGGCCGCGCATGCCGCACCCGGCCCACATGGACAAGGGCCTCGAGTGCGCCGACTGCCACATGAAGGAGCGGAAGGAGGGCGAGCCCTTCGAGCCGCGCAAGATGACGTACGACACGACGTGCGCCGAGTGCCACGACGAGGAGGACGCCAAGAAGCCGGACGCCGAGAAGGTGAAGAACGCCTTCTTCGCGGCCGACGGCGCCCCCAAGTGGACGAAGGCGATCGCCTCCTACGGCGGCGACGTGAAGTTCTCGCACGCCAAGCACGCGACCGACTCGAAGTCGTGTTTCCCGTGCCACGGCGAGATGAAGGGCGCGGAGCGGTTCGTCGGCGTCCGGTTCACGATGGCCGCGTGCATGCAGTGCCACCAGCAGAAGGGCGGCAACAACGCGTGCCAGACGTGCCACCGCGACCTCCGCGCCGACCGGGCGCCGCCGTCGCACGAGTCCAACTGGCGCGCCGACCACGGCAAGCTGGGCGGCACCGCGCAGGACCGCGCGGAGCAGCACTGCGACCTCTGCCACGCAGACCAGGCGTTCTGCACGGAGTGCCACGCGAAGACCCCGCCGGCCTCGCACAAGCACCTGTGGAAGGAGCGCCACGGCGCGCTGGCCGCGAACACGCGCGCCAAGGCCGAGGCGCACTGCGACATGTGCCACGACGACCAGATCTTCTGCGACCGCTGCCACCGCGAGGAGATGCCGCGCAGCCACGACACGCTGTGGCGCCTGAAGTCGCACGGCGTGATGGCGGCGATGGACCGCAAGAGCTGCGCCGTCTGCCACGAGACCGACTACTGCATCCGCTGCCACGAGGAGACCGCCCCGCTCTCGCACCGCGGCCGCTGGACGGCGAACCCGTCCACGCACTGCGGCGAGTGCCACTTCCCGATCTCGCGGGAGCAGAACTGCCGGGTGTGCCACTTCGAGGAGCCGCAGCACGAGACCGCGCCGGACCAGCCGGCCTGGCACGTGCCCGGCATGAACTGCCGGACCTGCCACCTGCCGTCGGGCCCCGGGCCCGGCGGGGCGCCCGCGATCCCGCACATCGACAACGGCAGCGAGTGCCAGCACTGCCACCACTGACCGCGCGCCGCGCGTTCCCTGCGGGCCGGGCCCTCTCGAGGGGGCCCGGCCCGCGTCGTTTCCGGGCGAAACCGGGCGCTCGTGGCGTGGGGTCGGCATCCGTTCGCCTGCGGAGCGCTCCCCACCCATGGGTTCCCCACCCCAGCCCCCGCGACCCGCCGGCGGGCCGGTGGGCGAAGCACGCGCCTAACCGACGATGCGGGCGCGGGTTAGACTCGGGACGGCGGACGCGGGGTGGCGGGCACGCCGCGTGCATATGAGGGTCGATCCCACGGGTCCCGACTTCGATCGGCCCCCCCGGGGAACGGCAGGAGGAGGCCCCATGAGGATGTCCACGATGCGCCGCTCGACCCTCGCGATCCTGACAGCGATCGCCATGGCGGGCGGCTTCACGGCGTGCGGTGGTGGTGGTGGTGGTGGCGGAGGCGGCGGTGGTGGCGGAGGCGGTGGTGGCGGCGGCACGCTGCCCCCGGCCCAGCCGCTCCCGACGCCCCCGAGCATCGTGATCGGCGAGTACGACCGACTCCCCGGCTGCAACGTGGTGATCACGGGCGTGGTCGGCGCGACGGGCCCGAACGGCGCCGTCCAGGCCGGCGACGTCCTCGGCGTGAAGTTCACGGTGAAGGCCAACGACGGGACCGACCTCTACGTCCCGACGATGACGAACGGCCAGATCTACCTGTCCGGCCCGACGAGCAACTACAACCGCGTCATCGTCCCCCAGACGAACGTCAACGCGGCCGCGTTCTACCTCGGCGGCGGCGAGTGGGGGTACTACCTGCCCGCGATGCCGTCGGTCTACGCGGCGCCGCTCAACGACACCGCGTCGTTCGGGACGGCGGACGGCGAGCTGACCGGCCAGGCCCTCCTCGACGGCACGTACACGATCGGCCTGCAGATGGTCGCGAACTACGAGTTCGACAACACGAGCTACCGTGACGGCGGCTCGGCGACCTGGAACCTGCTGTACGGCGGCGCCACGACGATCACCCCGCGCACGGTGGTCGCCGACGCCAACTGCAACGTCTGCCACACGACGGTCCGCGCCCACGGCGGCACCCGCGTCGACGTCGACCTCTGCCTGCTCTGCCACACGGCGGGCGCCGAGGACCGCAACAACGCGACGGCCGGCGGCACGCCGGGCGTGTCGGTCGACTTCAAGGTGATGATCCACAAGATCCACAACGGCAAGCACCTGCCGTCGGTGAACGGCGTGACGACCGACGTCAACGGCGCCCGCGTCTACGGCACGGGCGTCCCGATGCAGTACGTCGGGTTCAACAACTCGATCGTGGACGTCTCGGGCGTCGGCTTCCCGGTGTTCCCGGCCTTCAACATCCAGATGCCGCGCGACGCGGGCTACGCCGCGCTGTCCACGACGAACCAAGGCAAGGAGAACCTGATCCGCACGGGCATCGTCTCGTGCGAAAAGTGCCACGGCGACCCGGACGGGACGGGCAGCGAGACCGCGCCCGCCCAGGGCGACCTCTGGAAGACGCAGCCCTCGCGCAACGCGTGCGGCTCGTGCCACGACGACGTCGACTGGGCGAAGCCGTACACCTCGAACCTGCAGACGATGGGCGCCAACAAGGGCAACGAGACGTGCGCCCTCTCCGGCTGCCACGACGTCAGCGGGACCCCGCTCTCCGTCGCCGACGCGCACCGTCACCCGATCCTGAACCCGGCGCAGGCGCCGGAGATCGCGGTCAACGTGTCCGAGGTGAAGGAAGCCGGCACGAACAACAATGACGGGACCGTCGACCCGGGCGAGAAGGTCCAGGTCAAGTTCCGCATCCAGTACACGAACGGCCCGAACGCGGGGCTCGACGTCCCGCTGACGGCGTTCCACACGCCGGTCTCCCCGGCCACCGCCGGCAGCTTCACGATGATCATCTCGGGTCCGACCAGCAACTACAACCTGGTCGTCAACTCGGGCGTCCCGATGAGCGCGACCGCGGCCAGCGCGCACCCCGCGTGGGCCTCGCCGGTCGGCGGCGTCTACACGATGCTGGTCCCCGAGCAGATCCTGCTCGAGAAGGTCGGCGTCGGCACGGTCGGCCTCGACACGTTCAACACGGCGCGCGGCGCCCTGGCCACCAACCTCACCACGCTCTACAAGCGCGGCGTCGCGGGCGGCACCCCGGGCAGCACGACGGCGACGGTCGCGGCGCAGAAGCGCCAGAACTACTTCGACGTCGCGAGCATCGCGAACTTCGCGAACCCGGACTACGTCGTGATCGACGACGGTCTGGCGACCGAGGAGTACGCGCAGGTGGCGGTCGGCGAGGGCAACCGCCTCTGGATCAAGCAGCAGCTCCGGTTCGCCCACGCGGTCGGCGCCACGATCCAGGAGATCACGCTGACGAGCGTCAGCGCGACGTCCAACTGGGCCGTCTCGGGCGGCAACATCACCGAGTCGAGCGACCAGTTCGTGGCGGGCCAGATCGCGGTCGCGACCTACTGGGCCGACTTCGTGATGCCGACCGAGTTCCCGGCGCCGATCAACGACACGCCGGACCTCGGCGAGTCGTTCGGCGAGTGGAAGAACAAGGCGATCGTGGACGGCACGTACACGCTCGACTGCTACGCCCGCGTGAACAACGGCGTCGTCCTCTACGGCGAGAGCCAGTCGTACCCGTCCACCTCGGACGCCGGCGCGGTGGACTTCCTCGTCGGCAGCGCGACGACGCTGGCCCCGTACACGGTGATCTCGAACGACTCGAACTGCTACACCTGCCACAACGACATCTGGTTCCACGGCGGCGGCCGCCGCGGCTTCAACACGTGCATCATGTGCCACGGCGACTCGACGGCGGAGGACGCGGGCCGGTTCAAGACGAACACCGCGAACTACGTCGACACGGTCGGCGTCTCGATCGGCTTCCGCGAGATGCTGCACAAGATCCACAAGGGCGAGGAGCTGGCGAACGCGGCGACGTACGAGGTGCTGGGCAACGGCACCCCGCCGAGCCGCAACGCGTACGGCGAGGTGGTCTTCCCGGCGTGGCCGGGCGGCGTCCGCCAGTGCGAGCGCTGCCACGGCAACGACGCCTGGCACGCCCCGCAGAACCGCACCCACCCGGCGGTCGGGTCCGTCCCGGCCCGCGTCTGGGGCTTCGTCTGCGGCTCCTGCCACGACTCGACGGCCGCGCACGCGCACATCGACACGCAGACCGCGATGAACGGTCAGGAGGCGTGCGACGTGTGCCACGGCGACGGCAAGCCCGAGGACGTGGTGAAGGTGCACGTCCCGCGCTGATCCTTCCTCCGCCGCGTCCCGTCTCCGGACGGGACGCGGTCGCGACCGGTCCCGTGGGGGGGCCGGCCGCTCCTCCCGCCGGCCCCCGCGAGCGATCGCGGGGGCCGGTGTCTTTCCGGAGCGGCACGTCGGGTGCCCGACGCGACGCGGGCCTCGCGTGCCCTCGCGGAGCGACGGAATCGTCGCGTCGCGTGCGCCGCCGTCGGCGCGGACCGATCGACGAGGCGCCGGATCCCGTCGTAGGATGACGGGCGCGCCGCGAGGGCGACGGCCCGTGCGGCGCCCCTCGGAGGTGCCCCATGACGGGCTCGACCGCGGCGAACGCGGGTGCGGATCGCACCGCGAAGGGCGTGCGCGCGTGGTGGGGCCGCGCCCGGGCCGACGCGCGCGGCGCACGCGCCTGGTGGGGCGCGCGCCGCGAGGCGCGCAGGCACCGAGGCGCCGGCGAACGCGCGAGCGAGGCGCTCGAGGCGGCGCTCGACGCGCTCGGACGGGCGGCGCTCGCGTCGGGCGCGGGCGCGGGGACCGCCGAACGCGCGTCGGTCGAGACGGCCGCGGCCGCGCTGCGCGTCGCGACGGAGGCCGCGACGTCGGCCCGCGCGATGGCCGCGGAGGCCGAAGGGCGCCTCGCCCGGGCCGACGCCGCGGCGCGCGCACGACGCGCGACCCTCGAGCAGGCCGTGGACGCGGCCCGCGCGGCGGTGCGGGCGAGGGAGGCGACGACGCCCGCGCCGGCGGACCTGCCGACGGCCCGCGCCGCGCAGGCCGCCGCCGAGGCCGACCGCGACCGCGAGCGCGCGCGTCTCGAGGCCGAGCGGGGGCCGCTCGCGTCGGGGGTGGAGCGCGCCCGCCGGACCGTGGCGGCGGCCGAGGCGGCCGGCGCCGAGGCCCGCGCGCGCGCGGCCGCGGCGGTGCGGGCGTTCGGCCGCGCGGTCGCGGCGGCACCGCCGAGCGGGCCCGCGCTTTCCGCCGCCCTCGGCGCCGTGGTCGAGGCTCGGCGCGCGGGGGCCGACCATGCGGCCGCGGCCGACGCGGCGCGGGCCCGCGCCGCCGACGCCGCGCCGGCCGCGCGTCGGTTCGCCGTCCTCGTGGGCGGGGCGCTCGTGGGGTCGGTGCTCGCGGTCGTGGGGCTCGTCGCGCTCTTCGCCGGGGACGGCGACGCGCCCGGCGACGCATCGGTCGCGCGGACGCCGGCGGCCCCCGTCGCCTCGACCGACGCGGCCGTCGGGCCGACCGCTCCGACCGGCGGACGGCCGGACGCCGCCGACGGCGCGGCCCGGGTCGACCGGGCGCCGACGGCGACGATCCCGGCCGCGGTGGCGGCCGCGGTGCTCGCGCTGCCGTCGGTGGCCGACACGCCGGGTCGTGACGGGGCCCGCCAGCGCCCGCTCGGCGCACCGGCGCTCGACGGGACGCGGGACGCGCCGGGCGGCGCGACGCGGTGGCGCCTGCACGTGGACGTCGAGCGGCGGGTCGCCCCGGACCGACCCGCGACGAAGGTCCGGGTCGTCGTGGAGGCGCTGGTGGCCGCGGGCGGCACGGTCACGCAGCTGCGCGAGGTGGGCGAGGGCGATCTGGAGTTCCTGACGCTGTTCGACTGACGGGTCACCCACGGAGGACACGGCCATGACACGCACCGACCGGACGAGGTGGGCACGGGCGTGGCGGGTCGCGACGCGCCTCGGGGGGCTGCTCGCGCTCGCGGCGGTCCTGACCGCGCCGACGACGTGGGCGGACGAACCGGCGCCGCCGCCCGACAAGCAGGTCGACAAGGTGGACGTCGACGTCAAGCCGGACCCCGCGGTGAAGCCCGACGACCCGCAGGCCGCCGAACGCGTGCTCACGCGGACGCAGTCGCTCTCGGGGGTGGACCTCGACTGGCACACCTCGTTCGTGAAGGAGCCCGACGGGAGGCTCTCGCCGGCCGCCGCCGCGACGCTGGCGCTCGCGCGGGACGCGACCTACACGCGCAAGGACGCGATCCGCGACCTCGAGCACGGGGGCCCGCGGGTGAAGCCGTTCGTGCGGAGCCTCGACGTCGGCCGACACGAGCTCCTGAAGCACCTCTACCACCGCGCGATGGTCGTCGCCAACGAGCGGCGGAAGGCGGCGGGGCTGTCGCTCGTGGGCAAGGTGCAGGCCGTGAACGCGGGGGGCACCGGCGACTACACGCGCGACCAGGACATCACGGTGTTCCTCGACGACCCCGAGCGCGAGAAGGCGTTCTTCGACGCCGTCGGGTGGGTCGCGCGGGAGGAGCTCAAGCTGCAGGCCGACGTGAAGGCCACGGGCGGCGTCGACTTCCCCCAGCTCGAGGTGACGCTCTTCTACGGCAGCAACGACCTCCCCGACGCGCGGTTCGCCACCGACGTCGAGGAGTTCGCGATCAAGTACCGGCGGGCCATCGAGAACCAGGCCGCCGACAAGGAGGCCTACAAGGGCGGCGGCGCCGACATCGAGGTGAAGGGGCGGCGCGTGCCCGGGGCCATGCACGTCCAGCAGCTCACCTGGACGGAGGCGGGGCCGACCTACGTCGCGGAGACGCCCATGAACTTCCGGGAGGCGGCGAGCCTCTTCTCGGGGACGGCGCCGGAGCGGTGGCAGCGGTTCGAGCGGGCCGCCCACATCTTCAGCGACTTCGTGCAGGGCCGCCAGCACGCCGAAGGGCCGGACCACGTGCTGACGAAGGGGCCGCTGAAGTACTCGGGCCGCGCGATCGAGCACCTCTGCGCGACGTACGGCATGAAGCCCTGGCCGGAGCTGAAGCCGGAGGACCGGGTGGCGCTGCTGAGGCGGGTCTGGCCCCACATCGACCCGAAGACCGGCCAGGGCCAGCGGATCTACCAGCAGGTCTCCGACGCCCTCGACGTGGCCGTCCACGTGAAGAAGGAGAAGGTGCTGCCCGGCGGCGTCGGCCTCGAGGCGGCGGCGAAGGCCGACCGGATCGCCCTCGACTTCCTGCGCAACGCGACGGGCCTCACGGTCTCGCACATGGCGCAGGACCTGCTCCACCCGCCGGCGTTCGACGTGAAGGCCATGCGGGCGGCGATCGGGCCCGCGTGGGACGGCATGACGCCCGTCCAGAAGTTCGCGGCGGCTCGGCGGCGCGACGGCGTGTTCCGCGCGGCCACGTCGCGGGCGGCCATGGAGAACCTGCTCGTCGCGGTGGCGCTGCTGCGGAACATGGACTTCCAGGACGGGCGGCCCGCGCGGGACCGGCCCGGGGAGCAGCTGCTGGCGCGGGCCCTGCGCGACGCCGACCCCGAGACGCGGGTGGTGCTCGGGCTCGCCAGCGACTACGCGGAGGCGTGGGCGAAGAAGCAGCAGACGAGCGACCCGGAGGTGCGGGCCCGGTGCGACGCGGACCTCGCGGCCGTGCGGGGGAAGCTGGTCGCGCACTGCGCGCTGGGGCCCGGGGCGACGGAGATGCCCGGCGTGGCGCTCCTGCGCAAGGCCGCGAAGGACGGGCCGCGCGCCGTGCTCGCCGCCGAGGCGACGCCGGGTCGTCGGTGGTTCTCGCCGGAGGCGCTCGAGGTCAAGAACGCCTTCCTCGAGCACATGAAGCAGGCGTTCCCGAGCCACGCCGAGCAGTGGCGCGAGTTCCGGACGACGGTGAAGGAGATCGGCGTCGCGAGCTACCTCGGCCGCCGCGCGGTCGAGGAGACGTTCCAGTGGGACACGCTGGCCGACGCGCTGACGCTGGTCGAGATGTACCAGGGCGATGCGCAGGGCCGCGACTACGGGTCGTTCCTCGCCGTCAACCTCGTCTCGCGGATCCACTGGGGCGTCGGGCCGCTGATCCAGGCGGTCAACGTCTACGACAAGGACCCGCGCGAGGCCGCGAAGAAGTTCAAGGAGCTCGGCAAGAGCACCGTCTTCATGACGCTCGCGCGCGTCGTCCCGTGGGCGTCGTCCGCGAAGATCGCGTTCGACGTGGCCCGCGGGACCGTCGTCGTGACGGTCGGGTGGGCGGTCGGCAAGGCCAACGTCGCGCTCGTGGACGCCGTCTACACCGGCGAGGCCGGCCGCACGAACGACGCGGCCGCGGGCAAGGCGTGGGGCCGGATCCGCGACGCGGGCGTCGCGGTGCTCCCGGCGGAGTTCGTCCGCCGCGTCACCGACCCGAAGACCGGCGCGCTCTCGATCGACGTCGACCGCGACCGGCTCTACCTCGCGACGTTCCGCCGCTGGACCGACGCCGACGGCGACGAGGTGCCGCGGGCGGGCGCGCCGCGCGCGGACGCCGCGCGCCTGGTGGCGGCGCACGACGCCTTCGTGCGGGTCCTCCGCAAGGAGGCCGAACAGCACGGCTCGACGTGGGTCCCCGACCCGGAGCACCCGTTCGTGCCGCTGCGGCTGGGCGAGAAGGAGGTGGAGGACGCGATCGCGGCCTTCGAGCCGCTCCTGCGCGCGCGCGCGGGGGCCGACGTGGACGCGGTGCTCGCCGAGCTCGCGGTGCGCGAGTACCGCTCGTACCTCGACGAGGAGGGCACCGACGTGATCCGCGAGGGGCTCCTGCGGCGCTACGCGGCGGACCTCCTCGGCGGCGCGATCGAGCACTGGCACGTCCGCCTCACCTCGGAGATCCTCGCCGCGCGCGACATCGAGCGGACGGCGGTCTTCCAGGACTGGGCGGTGATCGCGGACCGGCTGCACGGTCAGTACGTGCCGTCGAAGCGGCGCGTCGATCCCCTCGAGGTGCGGATGACGGGCGGGCGGTGGCGCGTGGTGCGCCGCGAGGACGGGAGCACGGAGCTCCACGCGAAGGACGCGAAGCCGACCGACCCTCCGGCCGCCACGTTCCGCGTGAAGGCCAAGGCGGAGGGCGTGCCGGTGATGCTCGGCACGGCGTTCGACGGGAGCGAGCCCGTCCACGTCCGGGCGTCGCTCGAGGGCACGGGCGAGCTGTCGGACGACGAGCAGCGGGTGAAGCTCGAGGTGAGCACGAAGCGCCTGCGGAAGCTCCGCAAGGTGGGCGACCCCGACGACGACGGGCCGGTGCAGGCCGGCGACGTCGCCGAGGACCACGTCACCGTGCGCGCGCTGGCCGCCGACGGGGCGGGCCCCGAGCTCGCGCGGGCGGAGCTGGTGATCCAGGTGCTGATCCCGGAGGCCGGCCTCCGGTCGGTCCCGGTCTGGGAGCACGTGGAGCGTCGGCGCGACGGGGGGATGCGGGAGCGGTACCGCTACGTGAAGCCGTTCCGCGGGATGCCCGCCGACTGGGTGACGGAGGGGAACGAGGTCTACCACGGCGCGTACGAGCGCTTCGGCGACGACGGCACCACCCCGCGCGAGGTCCGCCGCTACACGTTCGGCGTCCTCGACGGCAAGACCGAGACCTTCGACGCGAAGGGACGCCTCGTGCACGAGGTCCCGTACGCGATGGGCAAGTACGAGGGCGACGACGTCCGCTACGACCCCGACAGCCAGGGCCGGCTCGTCTACCGCTACGTCGGCAACAAACCCGTCGAGCAGGTCGGCACCGGCACCAAGGGGCAGAACCTCTTCCGCATCACCTACACGTGGGTGCCCGACCCCGAGGGCGGCGCCGAGCGGATGTCCGGCGAGGCGACGGGCTGGTGGACGAACGGCCAGCGTCGTTGGCACGGCGCGTACGCGCTCGCGCACCTCGACCTCAACAGCCACGGCGGCAGCGACGGCCAGGAGATCCGGGGCCGGGACGGCGTCTGGACGTGGTGGTTCGCCGACGGGCGGCTCGCCCACCAGGCGACGTACCTCCGCGGCGTCCGCGACGGCCCGTACGAGACGTGGCGGTTCGTGCTCGGCCCGTGGGAGCACCCGGACGTGGCGTCCGACCGTCTGCCGAAGGACGACGACGTCCGCGACGTCGGCGCCTTCCGCGCCGACGTGCGCGTCGGCACGTGGCAGCACTTCGACGTCGCGGGACGCACCCTCGGCTCGACCGAGCACGAGGACGGCAAGCCCGTCCGCGGCCTGCGGGTCACCTGGCACCCGACGGGCGAGAAGGCGACCGAGGGGCGCTGGTCGCTCGACGGCGACGAGGGCGTCTGCCTCGTGTGGCACCCGAACGGCGCGCTGCGGTACTCGACCACCTACGCGAAGGGCGTGCGCAACGGGCCGTACCGCGAGCAACGCGACGACGGCACGACCGCCGAGGAGGGCGGCTACCGCGACGGGAAGCGCGACGGCGCGTGGAAGCACTACGACGTCAAGGGCCGCGTCTCGAGCGAGGGCCCGTACGTCGCCGACGCCCGCCACGGCCCGTGGAAGGAGTACGACGCCGGCCGGCTGGCGGCGCAGGGCGCCTACCGCGACGGCGGTCGGGACGGCGTCTGGACCTTCTGGGACGCGAAGGGCAAGGCGACGCAGAGTCGCTACCGCGACGGCCGCGAGGTCCCGATGAAGGAGTGACGTCCCGTCCGCCGATCGCAGGGAACGCGCGGCGTCCGTCCGACGTCGTACTCTCCCGAGGGCGGCCCGCGGCGCCCCGGGAGGGACGAGGGTGGGGCGATATCGCTTGGCGCAGCGGTGGTTCGCGTTCGGCGACGACTTCGCGGTGGAGGACGAGGACGGCCGCGAGGCCTTCTTCGTCGACGGCCGCGCGTTCTCCTGGGGCAAGAAGCTCTCCGTCGAGGCCCCGCGCGGACGCGAGGTCGCGTTCATCGCGCAGCGCCTCCTCACGTGGGGGCCGACCTACGAGATCACGCGCGACGGCGTGCTCGCCGCGGTGGTGAAGAAGCAGCTCTTCACCTTCTTCCGCTGCCGCTTCGCCGTGGACGTGCCCGGCCCCGACGACCTCGAGGCCGTCGGCGACTTCCTCGACCACGAGTACGAGCTCGTCCGCGGCGGCGACGTCGTGGCCACCGTCTCGAAGGCGTGGTGGTCGTGGACCGACAGCTACGGCGTCGACGTCGCCGACGGCGAGGACGACGTCCTCGCGATCTGCGTCGCGGTCGTCATCGACCTCTGCTGCCACCAGCCGCGCTGACGCACCCGTCGCGTCCCGACGTCGGGGACGCGACCCCTCTCCGGGACCGCGCGGCCCCCCGGCCGCCGGGCCTCGCGGTCCCCGGCGTCGGGCTGGACTCCCGTCGGGCCGGGGGCCCTTCGTCGCCCCCGCGCGGAGGGCTCGCGGACGGGCCGCGCCGGGGTCGGATCCGGGCCCGGCCGCCCCGGACATCGCGTACATTCCGGGGCTCGACGTTCCCCCGGCGTCGGGTCGCCGACCCCGGGGGGATCCACGACTCGCCCCCCGGGCCCGCCGGCCCCGGGGCACCGGAGCCCCGCATGCGCCGCGTCGCCTTCGCCGCCCCCGTGTTCGCCGCTCTCGTGTCCCTCGCGGCGCTCGCCGCCATCGCCCCGCGCCCGGCGGCCGCGTCGGCGGCGGAGGACCTGACCGCCGCGACGGCCGCCGGGCAGGCGGTGTACGTCGTCGTGACGGACGCGTCGGTCGCCGACGTGAAGCCGGTGGCCGCGGCCGCCGCCGAGGCCGCGGCGACGGTGAAGGGGCGGTCGGTCGTCCTCGACCGCGGCGCCGCCGCCAACGCCGACCTCGTCGCGAAGTACCGCCTCGCGTCGGCCCCGGTGCCGCTCGTCCTGGTGCTCGCGAGCAACGGGCTGCCGGTCGCGGGCCTGCCCGCCGATCGCGCGACCGCCGCGGCCCTCGTCGCCGCGCTGCCGTCGCCGAAGCGCCTCGAGACGCTGACCGCGCTCAACGACCGCCGCGCGGTCTTCATCGTCGTGTCGGGCGAGAAGATGGCGGGCCGCACGGCCGCCGTCGAGCAGGCGAGCCTCGCCATGCAGGCCATGGAGCTGACGCCGAACAAGGCGCGCATGGTGCTCGTCGACGTCGCGGACCCGAAGGAGACGGCGTGGGTCGCCGACCTGAAGCTCGGCGCGCTCGAGGTGCCGACCGTGGTGGTGTTCAACGCCGCCGGCCGGCGCATCACGACGCTGCGCGCCCCGTGGACGGCCGCCGCGCTCGCGGAGGCCGCCGTGAAGGAAGGCTGCTCCTGCTGCGAGGGCGGCGTCTGCGACGGCGAGGCGAAGTAGGCCGCCCCGCGGCCCCTTCCCCATGAACCTCCTCGGCCTCGTCGGTCGCGAGCTCTCCCACCGCAAGGGGCAGGCCGTCAGCGGCCTCCTCGCCATCGTCCTCGGCGTCGCGGTCATCGTCGCGCTGCGCTCGGTCACGCGCGTCAGCGAGATCGCCGTCGCGACCAAGCTCGACAACCTCGGCGCCAACATCCTCGTCCTGCCCCAGGGCACGAGCGTCGACGACTACCGCTCGGCCGACATCGACGCGCCCACGCTCCCGGAGGCGTACGTCGAGCGCATCGTGGCCTCCACGCTCCCGGGCGTCGACAACCTGTCGCCGAAGCTCACGCGCCGCATGGAGCTCGCGGGCCACAAGCTGGTCGTCACGGGCATCCTCCCGTCGAACGAGATCGCGTCGAAGCCCGTCTGGCAGCTCGACGGCCTCTCGGGCGGCGCCGCGCACTCGTGCAGCAAGGACGCGGGCGCCTACGTCAACCCGCGCCTCAAGCGCAAGGCCGTCGGCTCCCTCGCCGAGACGGCCTGCCTCGTCGGCGCCGCGGCGGCCGCGCGCCTGAAGGTCGAGAAGGGCGGCGTGGTGGACCTCCTCGGCACGCCGCTGAAGGTCGAGGCCGTCCTCCCCGAGACGGGCACCGTCGACGACGACCGCGTCTTCGTCCACCTCCGCACGATGCAGCGCGTCACGTCGACGAAGGGCCAGGTCTCGTCCATCGAGATCATGGGCTGCTGCAACGCCATCACCGACGGCCTGCTCGGCAAGCTCCGCAACGTCCTCCCCGACACGAAGATCACGACGGTTCAGCAGATCGTCGCGACGCAGATCGAGACCAACGCGCTCGTGAAGAAGGTGTCGTTCGCCTTCCTCTGGGTCGTCCTCGTCGTCGGCGGCCTCTCCATCGGCAACTCGATCTGGGCCAACGTCAACCAGCGCCGCCGCGAGCTGGGCATCCTGCGCCTGCTCGGCACGCCCCGCCGCGGCATCTACGGCCTCCTCCTCGGCAAGGCCGCGATCCTCGGCGTGCTCGGCGGCTTCCTCGGCTGGGTCATCGGCACCATCGCCGGGTCGACGCTCGGCGCCGACATCACCGGCCTCGAGGTCCGCCCCGTCGGGTCGCTCCTGGGCACGTCGCTCCTCGTCGCCGTCGGCACCGCGCTCCTCGGCGCGTTCCTCCCCGCCCACCTCGCCTCGCGCATCGAGCCGCAGGCCGACCTCGGGGAGACGTGATGTCCGCCCCCGCGACCGCGCCCCGCGCCGAGGGCGCGCTGATGACCCTCGAGGGCGTCGGCAAGCAGTACGCCCACGCCGACGGCCCCGTGGACGCGCTCGTCGGCGTCGACCTCGTGCTGCCCGAGGGCGCGTTCGTGACGGTCACCGGGCCCTCGGGCTCGGGCAAGTCCACCCTGCTCTCCCTGCTCGGCGGGCTCACGCGCCCGACCTCGGGCCGCATCGCCTTCCGCGACCGCCCGCTCGACACGCTGCCGGAGGCCGACCTCGCGCTGCACCGCCGCCTGCGGCTCGGCTTCGTGATGCAGAGCTTCTGCCTCATCCCGTACCTCACGGCCGTCGAGAACGTCGAGCTGGCGCTCGCGCTCGCGGCGGTCGACCGCAAGGCCCGGCGCGAGAAGGCCCTCGCGCTCCTCGCCCAGGTCGACCTCGCGGCCCGCGCCAACCACCTCCCGCGCGAGCTCTCCATGGGCCAGCAGCAGCGCGTCGCGCTCGCGCGCGCGTTCGCGAAGGAGCCGCTGCTCGTGCTCGCCGACGAGCCCACCGGCAACCTCGACCCGCGGCTCGCGCGCGACATCCTCGACCTGCTCGAGCGCATGAACCGCGAGCGCCAGACCGCCGTCGTCATGGTGACGCACAGCCCCGAGGCCGCCGCCCGCGGCACGCTGCGGGTCGCGCTCGAGGGCGGGCGCGTCGTCGACGCGTCGCCCGCGCTGCGCCTGCCCGCCGCCGCCGCTCGCTGAAGCGGGGCGAGGTCGCGTTCCGCCGACGCGAGGCCCGGTCGCCCGCGGGCCCTGCCCCCGCACGGGCCTCCGGTCCCGTCCCCCTGACCGCACCCCGGGGCGTCCTCGCCGCGCGCCCGCGTTCCGCTTCGGGTTCGCGGGGCGGGGCGGCAAGATCGCGCCATGCCCGTGTCGGCCCCCGTCCGTGCGTACTACGCGGCGCGGATCTTCGCGTTGAGCACGCGCACGAGCGTGCCGCCGAACTTCCGGCCCCTCGAGGCGCCGGTGTCGGGCAAGTCGTCGGTCGAGGGCTGCGCCGGCGGCGGCAAGAACATCCTCGAGGTGTCGGTGCGGCTCGTGGACGGCCGCATCGACGACGTGCGCGCGTCGTGCGGGCTGTGCAACCCGGCGATGTACGTCGCGGCCGACCTCGTGTGCGAGGGCGCGCGCGGGCGCACCGCCGCCGACGTGCTCGCGCTCGACGTGCTCGCGCCGGCGAGCCTCGACCCGTTCTTCGCGGCGCTCGCGGCGGCGGGGGCGGGGCGGCCGGCCGGACGACGCGCGCGAGAAGCTGCAGTACGCGCTGCTGGCGCTGCAGCAGGCGGTGCGGGTGGCGCGGGGCGAGCCGGTCCCCCGGCCGCCGGCCGTCCCGCCGCCGCGCGACGTGGACGAGGACGCCGGGTAGGATCCCGGGGGTCCGAGACCTCCCCCGTGTACCTCCCGAGCACGCCATGCCCCTACGGTTCCACAACACGCTCACGCGTCGCGTGGAGGAGTTCCACCCGGCGAACCCTCCGCGGGTGACGGTCTACGCCTGCGGGCCCACGGTCTACGGGCACGCGCACATCGGGAACTGGTCGTCGTTCCTGTTCTTCGACGTGGTGGTCCGCTGGCTGAGGCAGCGCGGCTACCAGGTGCGCTTCGTCACCAACGTGACGGACGTGGACGACAAGACGATTCGCGACTCCATCAAGGGCGGCGAGACGCTCGAGGCGTTCACGCGGCGCTGGGAGAAGGCGTATCTCGACGGCCGGAAGACCTTCGGCTGCGTCGAGGCCGACGCGTACCCGCGCGCGACCGAGCACGTCGAGGGCATGCAGCGCATGATCCAGGCGCTGCTCGACCGCGGCCACGCGTACGTCGCCGACGACGGCGTGTACTTCCGCGTGGCGTCGTTCCCGCACTACGGCGAGCTCGCGAACCTCTCGAAGGAGACGGTGAAGGCGGGCGCGTCGGGGCGCGTGGCGGCCGACGAGTACGAGAAGGAGGCCGTCGGCGACTTCGCGCTGTGGAAGGTCTACGACCCCGCGAGCGACGGCGCCGTCTTCTGGGAGCCGACGTTCGTCGTCGACGGCAAGGCCCGCCCGATGAAGGGGCGGCCGGGCTGGCACATCGAGTGCTCGGTGATGATCCAGGCGCTGCTCGGCGACCAGATCGACATCCACCTCGGCGGCGAGGACCTCAAGTTCCCGCACCACCAGAACGAGCTCGCGCAGAGCGAGGCGGCGTCGGGCAAGCGGCCCTTCGTGCGCGTGTGGATCCACCGGCGCCACCTGCTCGTGGACGGCGCGAAGATGTCGAAGAGCAAGAAGAACTTCTACACGGTCGCCGACCTCGTCGAGCGCGCGGGCGCGAACGGGCCGCGGGCGTTCCGCTACATGGTGGCGTCGGCGCACTACGGCACGCCCATCGACTTCTCGTGGGCGGGGCTCGAGGCCGCGGCCGCGACGCTGCGCAACCTGACCGACGCGCGGGCCCGGCTCGCGAAGGCGGCGGGCGGCGCCGCGCCCGCGACGACCGGCCCGGCGGCCGACGCGCGGACGGCGTTCGGCGAACGCATGGACGACGACCTCGACACGCCGGGCGCGATGGCCGCGGTGCACGGGTTCGTCCACGAGGCGAACAAGGCGCTGGCGGCGGGCACGCTCGCGCCGGCGGAGGCCGCCGCGGGCGTCGCCCTGCTCGATCTCGCCGACGCTTCCCTGGGCCTCTCGCTCGTGCCGACGCGCGCGCTCTCCGCCGAGGAGCAGGCCCTCGTCGACGCGCGCCTCGCGGCGCGTCGCGGGCGCAACTTCGCGGAGGCCGACCGGCTGCGCGGCGTCCTCGCGGCCCGCGGCATCCTCGTCAAGGACACGAAGGACGGCCAGGACCTCACGTTCTCCTGAAGGCTCTGGCTCCGGAAGGCTCTGGATCCTGACGGGTGCGGGTCCGGACGCGTTCGGCTGCTGACAACCTCGGGCGCGGCGGGCGCGGAACCGTGCTTCGCCGCCCTCGCACTCCCTCCTCGACGATGCGCACCGCCGACTTCGACTACGACCTCCCGCCGGACCGCATCGCGACCCGGCCCGCGGTCCCGCGCGACGCCGCGCGCCTGCTCGTGGTGCCGCGGGGGGAGGGTCCCTTCGAGGACCGCGTCGTCCGCGACCTCCCGGACCTGCTGACGCCGGGCGACCTGCTCGTCGTCAACGACACGCGCGTGATCCCCGCGCGGCTCGCGGCGACGCGGGCCGACACGGGCGGCGCGGTCGAGGTGTTCCTCGTGCGGCCGACGGGCGACGGCCGGTGGCGCGTGCTGCTCGCGCCGGGGCGGCGGATGCGCCCCGGGATCCGCCTCACGCTCGGCGAGGGCGTGAGCTGCGTGATCGACGACGTGGACGCCGGCGGCGACCGCATCGTCCGGTTCGAGGGCACCGACGACGTCGTCGCGTTCGCGGAGCGGGTGGGGGCGACGCCGCTGCCGCCCTACGTCCGCCGGGCCGCCGACGAGCGGGACCGTCTCGACTATCAGACCGTGTTCGCGCGCGAGCCCGGCGCCGTCGCGGCGCCGACCGCCGGCCTGCACTTCACCGACGACCTCCTCGGGCGCCTGCGCGCGCGCGGCCTCTCGACCGCGACGGTCACGTTGCACGTCGGTCCCGGGACGTTCCGCCCGGTCACGACCGACGACGTGGACGCGCATCCGATGGACGCCGAGGCCTACGACGTGCCGGCGGCGACGGCCGCGGCGATCGCGGCGACGCGCCGCGCGGGCCGTCGCGTGGTCGCGGTCGGGACGACGGTGGTCCGCACGCTCGAGTCGGCGGCGACCGACGACGGGGGGGTGCGCGCGGGGCCGGGCGAGACGACCTTGTTCGTGCGGCCCGGCTTCCGGTTCCGGGTCGTGGACGCGCTCTGGACGAACTTCCACCTCCCGAAGTCCACGCTCCTCATGCTGGTGGCGGCCTTCGCGGGCCTGCCCCGGACCCGGGCCGCCTACGCGCACGCGGTGGCCGCCGGATACCGCTTCTACTCCTACGGCGACGCGTCCCTCTTCCTCTGACCGCGAGGCCCGCCCGCCCGCGGCCCCGTCGGACGGGACGGCGAGGCCCGCCCCCCCGTGGACCCGCGCGAGGTCGTCGCCTCGGGCTGTCGGACCCCTCGGGCACCCTACGGCCGACTCGGGATCGTCCGAGGGAGAACCGTCATGCGCCTCTTCGCCCGCGCCGCGCTCGGCCTCGTCGCCGTCGCGACCCTCTCGCTCACCGCCTGCAACAACTGCTGCCGCCCGAAGTGCTCGCCCTGCGCGAAGCCCTGCGCGCCGTGCGCCAAGCCGTGCTCGCCGTGCGGCGCCCCGACGGCGCCCGCGCCGATGCCGATGCCGACGCCGGACACCAAGCCCGCCGCCGTGCAGGCCGCGCCGGCCGTCGAGGCCAAGTAGCCGCCCGCCGGCTCCGACGTACGCCGCCGGCCGCGGGCCTGCCCGCACCGACGCGCGACGGAATCGTCGTCCGCCCCGGCCTCTCGTCCGCGAGGGCCGGGGCGGCGTCGTTTCCCGTCGGACCGTTTCGCGGAGCCCGCGTCCGGAGCTCCGTCGAGGGGGCGCCCGCGCGGCGGCCGGGTCCGAGTCGACTTGGTACGCTGGCGTGCATGAAGGGCTTCCGCTTCCTCGCCGGACCCTGGCTGGCCGCGACGCTCGGAGCGGGGTGCGGCGACGCCACGCCGGCGTCCTCGGGGCTGCCCGCCTCGCCCGTGGGGACGTACCAGGAGGAGGTCTACCGGCGCGGCTTCTCGACGCAGGCCGGCGGGCTGCCGGTCCCGACGTTCGAGTGGGTGCGCACGGTGACGATCCGCATCGCAGGCGACCACTCGATCACCTACGAGTGGACGTCCGGACACGAGCCTTCGTCGCTCCCGGGCCGTCTCGAGGGGACCTGGCGCGAGGCGACGGCGGAGGAGCGCGCGGCCCTGCGTCTTCCGTTCCCGCGGTGGTGGGTCTTCGAGCCGCGCGGCGTGGGCTCGAAGCGCGGCCCCGACGACCCGGTCCGCACGGTGATGTGGACCGCGAGCGAGTGGTACGTCCCCGAGGTGGACGTCGTGACGGGTCGACTGACGGACGCCTACTGGGGCCTCCAGCGAACGAACGACTGACGCCCCCGTCGAGGCGTCCCGCGCGGCGCCGCCCGTCCCTTCCGCGCGGCGCTCGCGCGCGCAGCCCGGACGGCGAGGGGCGCCATCGCCGTCCGCCCCGGCCTCTTCTGCGCGACGTCCGGAGCCGCGTCGCGTCGCGGCGGGCCTTCCGACCCCTCGCCGTCCGGCGTCCTGTCGCGAGCCGACGCGACGCGGGGCCCGCGGGGCCCCGGCAGCGCCGAGCGCGTCTTGGTAGGCTTGCGCCCATGAAGGGCTTCCGACTCGTGGCGGGCCTGCTGCTCGGCGCGGCGATCCTCTCGGGGTGCTTCGACTCGGCACCGGAGGCTGAGAAGCCGCCTGCGTCGCCCGTCGGGCTCTATCGCGCAGACACCTACCGCGTGGCCGGCTTCGAGACGAACGCCGAGGGCGAGCCGGTGCCGAAGATGGAGCGGACGCGGCAGACGACGATCCGGATCCGCTCCGATCACACGATGACGTACGAGTGGACCGCGGGGATCGAGCCCGCGGCGCCCGCGGGCCGGCTCGAGGCGACGTGGCGCGAGGCGACCCGAGAAGAGCTTGCGGCCGCGAGCCCCGTGTCGTCGAAGTGGTGGGTCTTCGAGCGGAGCGATCCCGACCGTCGGCGCGGCCCCCAGGACCGGTCGCGCACGCTGATGTGGACGCCGGGCGGTTGCTGGGTTCCCGCGGTGGACTTCGAGTCCGGTCGTCTGACGGACTCCTACTGGACGACGCGGCGGGCGGACGACTGACGCCCCCGACGCGGCGCGACCCATCGCGCCGCCGCGAACGATCCCGGCATCCGAGGCGCGGGCGCGCCCGTAGGGGAGGGGGAACCGCCCGGCCGCCGGGCCTTGCGTCCCCCCGCGGGGGACGGTACGTTCCCCCTATCCATAGGAGTCCTAAGTAATGGCCCGATCCCTCCGGCTCGCCCCGTTCCTCGCCGTCGCGGCCCTCGCCGCCGCGTCCGTGGTCGTCCCCGTCCTCGGCCGCGGTTTCGCGTCGGCCCACGAGGAGGCGAAGCGCTCGCTGTACGACCGCCTCGGCGGCGCGCCGGCGATCACCGCCGTCTGCGACGAGTTCCTCGCCCGGTTCGGCAAGGACGCGCGGTTCGCGCAGAACGCCGCGCTCGCCGCGCGGCTGAAGGCCGTCGACATGGGCGTCCTCCGCGGCCACCTGATCGCGTTCGTCGCGAAGGCCACGGGCGGCCCCGACGCCTACACCGGCCGCGACATGCGGACGTCCCACGCGGGGCTCAAGATCTCCGAGCAGGAGTGGACCTGGTCCGTCGAGCACCTGACGGCGGCCCTCGACGCGTTCAAGGTCCCCGAGGCCGAGAAGGCCGAGCTCCTCGCGGCGGTCGGCACGCTGAAGGCCGACATCGTGGATCAGAAGTCGCTCTACGACCGGCTCGGCGGCCACAAGGCGATCGAGGCGGTGTGCGACGAGTTCCTCGCGCGCTTCGGCGCGGACGCGCGGTTCGCGAAGAACGCGGCCCTCGCCGCGCGGCTGAAGGCGATCGACATGGACACCCTGCGCTACCACCTCATCGCCTTCGTGGCGAAGGCGACGGGCGGCCCCTCGGCCTACACCGGCCGCGACATGAAGTCGTCGCACGTCGGCCTGCGGATCTCCGAGGACGAGTGGACGTGGTCGGCGGAGCACCTGACGGCGGCGCTCGACAAGTTCAAGGTGCCCGCGAAGGAGAAGGCCGAGCTGCTCGCGCTCGTGGGCACGCTGAAGAAGGACATCGTGGCCGACGGGAACGCGACCCTCGCCCGGTGACGCAAGGCCCGCGCGCCCGCGCCCGGCGGTCCCCTCGGGGGCCGCCGGGCCTGGCGGTCCCGATCAGCGACCGGCGCGGAGCGCGAACGCGCGCGCGACGATCGCCTTCGCGACGGCGGCCTTGCCGCGCGCGGTGAGGGGCTCGGGCGTCGCGCCCGGCCGCATCCAGAAGACCTCGCCGCCGCCGCGGCCGACGTTCGCCGGGCTGTTCAGCACGATCGCGTCGAAGCGCTTCTTCTCGAGCTTGCGCCGCGCGAAGAAGAACGGCCGCTGCACCTCGAGCGCGAACCCGATGTGGACCCGCGCGCCCTTCGTGCGGCCCAGCGTCGCGGCGATGTCGGGGTTCTCGACGAGCGTCAGCGCGCGCGGCCGGCCCGAGCCGTCCTTCTTGAGCTTGCCCTTCGCGCGCACCGCGGGCCGCCAGTCGGCCGGCGCCGCCGCGAAGACGAGGACGTCGGCGCCCCGCGCGGCGGCGCGCGTCGCCGTGAGCATCTCCCGGCACGTGACGACGCGCACGACGTCGACCCGCGGGGGCGGCGCCTCCGACGTCGGGCCGAGGACGAGCGTGACGCGGGCGCCGAGGCGGCGCGCCTCGCGGGCCAGCTCGATGCCCATGCGGCCGGTGGAGGCGTTCGAGAGGAACCGGACGTCGTCGAGGGGCTCGCGCGTGGGGCCCGCGGTGACGACGACGCGGAGGGGGCGGCGGGGAGGCATGGGCCTGTAGGATGCGCCCGCCGTGGACCCGTTGGAACTCTTGACCGACCTCGCCCGCCCCGAGGCCCTCCCCGAGGCCGGGCCCTCCGTCGAGGTCCGCCAGACCCACATCTCGCTGGTCTTCCTGACGGGGGACCGGGTCTACAAGGTCAAGAAGACCCTCGCGCTCTGGGGCTTCCTCGACTATTCGACCCTGGAGGCCCGCCGGCGGTGCTGCGAGGAGGAGGTCCGGATCAACCGCCGCCTCGCGCCGGACGTCTACCTGGGCGTCGCGCCCGTGGTCCGTCGCGCCGGCCGCCTCGTGGTGGGGGGCGGGCCGCGGCAGGTCGACGGGCCCGGGGCGGGGCGCGCGGGGGAAGGACCGGCCGTCGACTGGGCCGTCGTCATGCGCCGCCTGCGCGACGAGGACACCCTCGCCCACCGCATCGCGACCGGCGTCACGACCCCCGCCGAGGTCGAGGACGTCGGCCGGCTCGTCGCGGCCTTCCACGCCGGCGCGCGGACCGCGCAGGCGTCGCGGATCGCGCGGCCCATCGCGTTCGCCCGCATCCTGCGGCAGAACTTCCTCGCGACGCGGGCCGAGGCCGCGACGCTGGGCCCGTCGCTCCACGCGTGGCTCGACCGCCGCGTCGCCCGCCTCCTGCGCGACGCGCGCGCGACGATCGTGCGGCGCCACCGCGCGGGCGTCCCCGTGGACGGCCACGGCGACCTGCGGGCCGAACACGTGGTCCGCGACGCGAGGCCCGGTCGCCCGCCGTGGCTCGTCATCGACGGGATCGAGTTCGCGCCGACGCTCCGCTGCATCGACCCGCTGTCGGACGCGGCGTTCCTCGCCATGGACCTCGCGTCGCTCGGCCGTCGCGACCTCGCCGACGCGTACCTGTCGGCCTACCTCGCCGCGCGCCCGGACCCCGACGCGCCCGCCCTGCTGCCGCTCTTCCTCGCGTACCGGGCGCACGTCCGCGCGAAGGTCGACGCGCACCGCGCGGGCGAGCCCGAGATCCCCGCGCCGGACCGCGCCGCCGCGCTCGAGGGCGCGCGCCGGCATCTCGCCCTGGCGTGGTCGTACGCGCGCCTCGGCACGCCGCCCCCGCTCGTGCTGCTGGCCGGCCCGTCGGGCGTCGGCAAGAGCGCGGTCGCGCGCGCGCTCGCGCCCGTGCTCGGGGCCGAGGTCGTCTCGAGCGACGTCGAGCGCAAACGCCTCGCGGGCCTCGCGCCGTCGACCCGCGTCGAGGGCCCGGCCCTCGACGCGCTGTACGGCCGCGAGATGTCGCTGCGCACCTACGCGGCCCTCGAGGCGAAGGCGGCCGCCGCGCTCGCGGCGGGGCGGCCCGTGCTCCTCGACGCGACGTACCTCCTGCGGGGCGCCCGCGCGTCCGCCGTCGCGGGGGCCCGCCGCCTCGGGTGCCCGGCGGCGATCCTCGCCCTCGAGGTCGCGCCGGACCTCGCGCGCGCCCGGATCGAGGCCCGCGCCGTCGCGGGCACCGACCCGTCGGACGCGACGTGGGCGGTGCACCAGGCGCAGGTGGCGGCCGCGGAGCCCGTGGCGGCGGGCGAGGCCGACGCGGTCGTGCGCCACGACGCCGCGCGCCCGCCCGCGTCGGCCCTCGGCCCGCTCCTCGAGGCGCTGACCTAGGACGCCTGCGCGCCCGCGAGTGTTGCCGAGCTGGCCTCCCGCCGAGCTGACGATCCTGGCACGTGCCCGATATGGAATTCGTCGGGCCAGACTGGCCACTGGCTGCGCCGTTCGGACGGTATGCCCCCCGGAAGGGGTAAAGTGACGCGCAAGCCATGAGCACCCGCGCGTTCATCTACTTTCACCGGTCGTGCTTTGATGGGGTCGTTTCGGCCGCCCTGTGCGGTGAGGTTCTATCCCGGCGCTGGGGGGCAAAGCGCTTCGCGTACCGCGCAGTCGGCTACGAAATGCGGGACGTGTGGCTCAACACACGCCTCCCCGCTCGCTCAGCAGTTGTCGACTTCTTGTTTCATCCCTCCGCGGAGTTTTGGGCCGATCACCACCCGACGACGTTCCTTCCGCCACTGTCGCAGTTGAGCATCGCGAGTCCGTCGCCGGACGGTAAGTGGATCTATGACCCGAGCGCGCCGTCTTGCGCCTCCGTTCTTCGCTCCGAACTCTGCAAGCTGGCCGAGGGTCGTGCTGCGTGGTACGCGGACACCGTTGCTTGGTGCGACAAGATCGACAGTGCTGCGTACGAGTCGGCCGAAGAGGCAGTTCTGTCCGACGCGCCCGCGATTCAGATCAGTCGTGCGCTCGCTGCCGAGACGTCGCGGAGTCGCATCAGACGGGTCATTCAGCAACTCGCGATCGTCGGGCTGCCCGAGATCGCCCGCACTCCGTGGATACGAGCGACATGGCAAATGTTGGCGGCTCGCGGCGCGCGCGCTCTCGGCCTGTTCCGGCAGGCCTGCAGGGTGCTCGACGGCGTCGTCGCTTTCGAGGTCTCCGGCGTCGCGACATATGCCAGCAGGTATGCCCCATTCTACTTCTTCCCATCTGCGGACTACTCGGTCGGATTGGTGAATCACGGTTCCTACTCGAAGGTCACAGCCATGCGCAATCCATGGAAAAACTTCCCGTCGGCTCACATCGGAGAGATCTTCACACAGTGGGGTGGTGGCGGGCACGAACGCGTCGGATCCGCGATCTTCCAGTCTAAGAATCTGGGTTGCGCCCGAGAAGCTCTTGATGATGTGGTAAGGCGGCTGCGGGTATCCCCGTCCTCGTCACGGGCGCTTGCGCAATGATTGAACGATTCAATTTTTTCGATCTCTATGGCTATCTGATTCCCGGCACCGTCGTCTTCGCAATCGTTGCTGCGCCGGTGTCCATCGCCACAGGGGTTGGACTCGATAGTCTACTCCCGTCTGGTCTTGACCTGATTCCGCTCCTGATCTTCGCCTATGTGGGCGGGCTCGCGCTCCAGCGGGTTGCCGAGTGGGCGCTGCCGTCGACGGTTCACCGCGGACTGAGCGACCCGCGAGGGGCCCGCCCGTCCGATGTCATGCTGGACTCGTCGAACAATGAACTGAGTTTGCCTAGCAAGGTGCAGTTGCTGGAACTTGCGAAGGCCCGCGGTTGGCTCGTGGCGTGTGATTCGTGGGACAGTGTCGCTTCAGCGCATCGGCAAGAAATCTTCTTCCATCTCCGTTCTGTGCTCGTGGAGGCTGACGCAGCCGACTATGCGGAGCAGTATCAGGGGATGTACACGATGTGTCGGGGAATCTCGATGGCGCTGTTGCTCGCTGCGCCGGTGTACTTGGCGTGGGCGATTGGGGCTGTCCCGCTCTCGACGACGCTCAGTCCGGCGAATCTCAGCCTGCTGTTGATCGTGCTGGCCGCTCTAGCGGGCGCAGTTTGGCTCAGTGATCGGGTCTTGGAGATCCGTGGCCTTCGTGATGCCCAGGGGTGTGTGAAGCGCTTCCCGCCCGTTCGTCCGTTCTGGGTCGGCGCATTACTGTCGGGTTCCGCGCTTGGTGTCGTCTTGCAGTTCGAGATCCCACTCACGTCTCGATGCTCCTTGGGGCTGTTGGGCGCCGGCTTGGCGGCGGTCTGCGGCGGGCTGCTCCTGAGGCACGCACACATCCACTTTGCGAAGGCCTTTGCGAGGGCGATCTACCTTGACTCGCTTGCGCTAGGCGCGAAGGGGGGCGATGACCGGGCTGGCGTCACTCGGGGAGGCGGGGCGACCGATGGCGGGGGAGCGAAGTAGCGTGGGTCGGCGTATGCGTGTGGTGCTCGATAGAGCTTCGAATTCCCGCTGTGGTTCGAACTGTGCGCGCCTCGCCCGTCGAGTCCGCGGGTGGAGTGCGAGACCATCGGACCGACTTTGTGAGGAAAAGTACTTGACGAAGTGAATCCAGAGGGCACCCTGGGAGCGTCCCGAGGAGGGTGCCCATGCCCCGCAGCGTCGAGTCCCCCGCCGTCCGCGAGGTCGCCGCCGCCCGCGCGATGGACGACCTGCGGTTCATCCGGACGGCCATGGAGGACGCGAGCGGGTTCACGTCGGTCCCCGGGGCCTGGCTCGCGGTCGTCGGCGGGGTCGCGCTCGGCACCGTCGCGTACCTGCGGTTCGGGGCCGACGTCGCGCCCGGGTCCGCGCGCTGGGTCGTCGCGTGGGGGATCGCGGCCGCGCTCTCGCTCGCGACGGGCGCGGCGATGCTGCGGCGCAAGGCGTCCGGCGCGCCGGGCGGGCGGGCCTCGCGTCCCGGGAGGAAGCTCGTCCTCGGGGTGGGGGCGCCGCTCGTCGCGGGGCTCCTCGCGTCGCTCGGCGCGTGGCGGGCCGGCGTCCCGGACCTCCTGCCGGGGCTGTGGCTCGCGTCCTACGGCGCGGGCGTGCTCGCGGGCGGCGCGTTCTCGCCGCGGCCGGTGCTCGCGCTCGGCGGGTGCTGTCTCGCGCTGGGGGGCGCCGCGTTCTTCGCGCCGCTCGCCCTCGCCGACGTCTTCCTCGGCGCGGGGTTCGGCGCCCTCCACCTCGTCTGCGGCCTCGTGATCGCGCGGAGGCACGGTGGGTAGGACCGCGACCCGCGACCGCGCGCGCGCCGGCACCGCGACGGACGCGGCGCTCGGCCTCGACCCCGTCATCCACGAACGGCTCCGTCTCGGGATCGTGAGCGCGCTCGCCGCGCGGCCGTCGCTGCGCTTCGGCGAGCTGAAGGCGCTCCTCGGCTGCACCGACGGCAACCTGTCGGTCCACGCGCGGCGGCTCGAGGAGGCGGGGTACGTCGCCGTCGAGAAGTCGTTCGAGGGGCGCGTGCCCCGCACCGACTTCCGCCTCACCGCGAGCGGACGGTCGGCCCTCGCGCGCTACGTCGCCGAGATGGAGCGGCTCGTGAAGGCGGTGCGCCGTGGGTGAGCCGCGCGGGACCGACGCGTCGCCGAGGGCCGCGCGTCGCGCCGGGCTCCACGTCGCGATCGTGATGGACGGGAACGGCCGCTGGGCGCAGCGCCGCGGGCTGCCGCGCGTGGCCGGCCACGTGGCGGGGGCGCGCGCCGCGCGGCGCGTGATCGACGCCGCGTCGGACCTCGGCGTCGGCGTGCTCACCCTGTTCGCCTTCTCGTCCGACAACTGGCGACGGCCGCGGGGCGAGGTCGCGCGGATCCTCGCGCTCCTGCGCCGCTTCCTGCGCACGGAAGCCCGCGCGTGCGTCCGCGCGGGCACGCGCCTCGAGGTGATCGGGCGGCGCGACCGCCTCCCCGCCACGCTGCATGCCGAGGTCGGGCGCGCCGAGGCCGCGACCGCGACGGGGGCGGGCCTGCGGCTGCGGATCGCGGTGGACTACTCGGGACGCGACGCGATCCTCGCCGCCGCGGCGCGCCTGCCCGCGGACGGCGCGCCGACGCGCGAGGGGTTCGCCCGCTGCCTCGCACCGGGCCTCGCGGTCCCGGACGTCGACCTCTTCCTGCGTCCGGGCGGCGAGCGGCGGCTCTCCGACTTCCTCCTGTGGGAGTCGGCCTACGCGGAGCTCGTCTTCCTCGACCGGCTCTGGCCCGACGTCACGCGCGACGACCTCGCGGCCGCGCTCGCGGACTTCCGCGCGCGCGACCGCCGGTTCGGGGGGCTCCCCGCGCCGGCGGCGCGCGCGTGACCCTCGTCAGCGCGCCGCGGGGACCTGCTGGGTCGCGCAGTGGAACGAGCCGTGGCCGTACACGAGCTCCTTCGCCTCGATCTTGACGACCGGGCGGCCCGGGAAGCACTTCGCGAGGATCTTCGCGGCCTTGTCGTCGCGGGCGCGCGGCCCGTAGGCCGGGAGCAGGATCCGGTCGTTGCCGATGACGAAGTTGGCGTAGGAGGCCGGGAGCCGGCGCTTGCCCGCGAAGAGCGCGCCGGGCATCGGCAGCTTCACGATCTCGAAGGGCCGGCCCTCGGGGTCGGCCATGGCGACGAGGCGCCGCCACGTGTCGTGCAGCGCGGCGTAGTTGGCGTCCTTCGGGTCGTCCTCGTAGGCCGTGACGATCGTGCGCGGGCCGACGAAGCGCGCGAGGTCGTCGACGTGGCCGTCGGTGTCGTCCCCGACGATCCCCTCGCCCAGCCACAGGACCTGCCGCACGCCGAGGTAGGCGCGCAGGTACGCCTCGAGCTCCGCGCGCTTCAAGTGCGGGTTGCGGTTGGGGTGGAGGAGGCACTGCTCGGTCGTGAGGACCGAGCCCTCGCCGTTCACGTCGATGCTGCCGCCCTCGAGCACGATCCCCGGGGCGAACCGCGGGCCCGGGAGCCCGAGGCGGTCCGGCAGGCCGTCGTCGGCGAGGAGCTTCTCGTACTTGCCGCCCCACGCGTTGAAGCGCCAGCGGACGAACCCGCGCCGCACCGAGCGCCCGCGGCGCTTCAGCACGAACGTCGGGCCGTAGTCGCGGATCCAGACGTCGGCGGTGGGCTGCTCGAAGAACTGCACGTGCCGGCCGCCGCGCGCGCCGACGAGCTGCGCCGCGCGCTGCGCGGTCGCGCCGTCGGGGACGAGGCAGTCCACGCGCTCGCCGTGCGACAGCGCCGCGATGACGTCGGCGAAGATCCGCTCGACCGCGGGGATGTCGCGGAACGTGACCGGGTCGCGGGGCCACGAGATGAGGGTCGCCTCGTGGCGCACCCACTCGCCCGGCATCGCGAAGCCCGTGGCCGCGGGGGTGTCGCGGCCGAGGACGAGGCCCGATCGGTCGAGCCCGGAGGGGTCGAGGGCGGTCTGGCGACCGCCTGGCGGGGACTTCCGCTTCTTAGCCACAGCAGTCGCTCCCGCCCAGGTGGTGGGGGTCGTGCAGGTACCGCTCGAGGATCGGCGGGTACGCGTCGATCCGGCGGTCGCGCAGGAAGGGCCAGCCCTGGCGCGTGCGCTCGATCTCGTCGAGGTCGCAGTCGGCGAGGAGGACCTCCTCGCGGTCCTGCGAGGCCTCGGCCAGCACCTGGCCGTACGGCCGCGCGACGAACGACGAGCCCCAGAACTCGAGCTCGTCCTCGCGCCCGACGCGGTTGACGGCCGCGACGAACACGCCGTTGGCGATGGCGTGCGAGCGCTGGATCGTGCGCCACGCGTCGCGGTGCGCGTCCTTGAGCTCGGCCTCGCCCTGCCAGGTGCCGATGGCGGTCGGGTAGAAGAGGATCTTCGCGCCGTCGAGCGCGGTGATGCGCGCGCCCTCGGGGTACCACTGGTCCCAGCAGATGAGGACGCCGATGCGGCCGACCGCCGTGTCCCACGCGCGGAAGCCCGGGCCTGCGTCGGCGTCACCCGGGGTGAAGTAGTACTTCTCGTAGAAGCGCGGGTCGTCCGGGATGTGCATCTTCCGGTACGCGCCCACGAACGAGCCGTCCGCGTCGAGGATGACGGTCGTGTTGTGGTAGAGGCCCGGCGCGCGGCGCTCGAACAGCGAGCCGATCACGACGATGCCGTGCTTCTTCGCGACCTTGGCCAGCGCCTCCGTCGTCGGGCCGGGGACCTCCTCGGCCAGCGCGAACTTCGCGGCGTCCTCGGTCTGGCAGAAGTACGGCGAGCGGAAGAGCTCCTGCGTGCAGACGAGCTTCGCGCCCTGCTTCGCCGCGGACTCGATCGCCGCGAGGGTGCGCTTCAGGTTGTCGCGCGGGTCCTCGCTGGCCTTCGCCTGGACGAGCCCGATGCGGACGACCGAGGAGGAGCGGGGGGGCGGGGGGGGCTGCTTGGCCATGCGGCCGGGGAGTCTACGGGAAGGTCCGCCGGGGGCCGCGGATGCCGTCGTCCGGCGGCGAGCGCGCGGGCCCGTCGCCCCCCGCGGGAGCCCCACCCCCCGGGTCGCCGGCCATCCCCCCCGGGCCGATCCCCCGACCGGCCGCCGTCCCCGCGTCCCGCCCCGCCGCGGGAGGGGGCTACCGCGGTCCGGGGAGGAAGGTGAACATCTCCGGCTTCGCGATCCGGATCACGTAGAGGAGGAAGGCGGCGGCCGTCACGAGGATCGCGATGGCGTCCACCGCGAAGAGGCACTGCGCCAGGAACCAGAGGAGGCCCACGACGGCCTCCAACGGGAAGAGCAGGATGCGCAGGCCCATGGGGCGCGTGCGGCACCAGTGCTGCGCCCGCGCGAGCGCCGCGGTCGCGGCCCGCGCGCCGGGCAGCACGACGATCGCGAGGACGACCAGCAGGCCGAACGCGAGGCCCGCCGCGGTCGCGCGGCCGCCGATGCCGGGCGCAAACTTGTCCACGGCCGCCTGCCGCTGCTCCTCGGGGCGCGTGAACCACCACGCCGCCGCCGCGCCGAGCGCGACGTTCGCGATCACGAACACCGCGAGCGCGCCGCGGCCGCCCTTGCGCTTGACGCGCTCGGAGAGCCGCCGCGGGCCGCCCGCGGGGCGCGCGGGGAGCGAACGGCCACCGGGCCTCGCGTCCCCCGCGGCGGGGGTCGCGTCCCCCGGGACACCCGTCCGTCGGTCGTCGTTCACTTCGGGGGCTCCGTCACGCTGCCGACCACGAGGACCTCCGCCGGCGGTTCGCCGGGGATCTGCGACGCGATCTCGATCACGTCCTCGATGCGCCCCGGCGCGGCGTTCTCCGGCAGGCGGATCGTGATCACCCACTCCTTGCCCGAGGGGACGGCCTTCACCTCGACGACGCCCTTGCGCGCCTTCGCGGTCACCGTGCCGAGGTCGACGCCCTGGCCGAACGGGCGGGCGATCACCGCGGTCTCGCGACCGCGCCCCGCGGGGACGATGCCGAGCGAGATGCTGCGGCGGTCCACCCAGACCTTCCCCGACACGAACGCCTGCACCGGCACCGTGAACCGCGGGAACCTCGGGTCGTCGGTCCGCACGATCACGACGCCGCTCACGGTGCCGACCTTCGCGGGCGACTTGAACGCCGCGGTGAGCTCGTAGCCGTGCCAGCCGGCGTCGTCGCACGGCTTCGTGTCGACGGTCATGTCGAGGTTCGGCGCCTCGACGCCCGTGAGCTTGAACGGCGTGCCGTACCCCTCGCGGTACACGACGCGCATCGTCGTGGACGGCGTGGACCCGGCGGCGACGTCGCCGAAGAAGAAGCGCGCCGGCGCGAGCACGACCCCCTGGAACACGTCGGCCTTGAGCTTCAGCTCGGCGGTCGGGCGCGCGGGGTCGTTCGTGTCCACCATGATGCGCTTGTGCAGCGTGCCCGACATCGTGAGCGTGCGGAACAGCACGCGGATCGTCGTCGTGGCGCCGGGCGCGAGCTCCGTCGCGTCGACCGCGCCGCCGGCGCAACCGCAGTCGGCGCGCACGTTCTTCACGATCAGCGGCGCGGTGCCGGCGTTCGTGAGGCGGAAGTCGGCGCGCAGCTCCTGCTCCTGGCCGGCCGGCCCGAAGTCGTGCGCCTCTCGGTCGAAGGCGACCCGGGGGGCCGCGGCGGGCGGCGCGGAGGGGGCCGCCGGGGCGGGCGCGTCCGCCGCGTGGGCCGACGCCGCGCCGACGGCGAGCAGGATCGTTGCGAGGCGAAGGGGCAGGGCGAGCCGCATGGCCCCGGTAGCGTAGCGAGCGGCCGCCGGGCGCGCAGGGATCGCCGCGACACCGACCCCGGGGGGCGCTCGACCCGGGACTCCCGCGACCACCGGGGTTGCACGCCGTCCCTCGCCGGAGGGACAATATGGACATCGCGGGCCCGACGTCGGCCGCTGGTGTGGGGCCGCCGCCGGTCCGCGAGAAGGGAGGCTGCGATGCCGTTCCCGAGCCCGTCCCGCCTCGACATGCTCCTGCGGCCCTACGAGGGCCCGCGCCCGTTCGCCTTCAAGGTGTGGACGGTCGACGCCGGCCCGAGCCCGACCGTCGTCCCGTCCATGGAGGAGCAGGTGTTCGGCCACCCGCCGCGCATCGTCCTCCTCGGCGCCTGCGAGGACGGCCTCGCGGTCGTCCGCCAGACCGCCGACGACATGCACGACCTCGACGGCCTGCGCGTGCCGTGGTCGTCCGTCACGCGCCTCGAGCGCGACCCGCATCTCGTGCGCGACCTCGTGCGCGTCGAGCTCTCGGGCCGTGCGCCGCTCCTCGTCGCCGTCAGCAACCACGTGTTGCTGCCGCACAACCGCGCGGCCGCGAAGGCGCTCTGCGAGCTGCTGCGGCCGCCGGCCGTCGAACCGCCGACCTGGCACGTCCGTCCGTCGCTCCTCGCGAGCGAGGGCCCCGACGGCTGGCTGGCCAACCCGACCTGACCGGCGCGAGGACGCCCTCTCGCGCCGGCGTTCGGACGTGGGAGGTGCTCCGCTTGGCCCGTCGTGACCGCGCGTTCGTCGTCGCGCTCGTGCTGCTCGCCCTGCTCGTCGGGGGGCGGCGGCGTGGATCGCGAGCCGTCGCGCCGCCGACGGGCCCCCGACGGCGGCGGTCGTGCTCCCGGGGACGCAAGGCCCGGTGGCCCCCGCGCCGCTCGCCGCGCGCGGCCGCGCGCCCGCCGCGCCCGCGGGCGCGACCGCGGGCGAGGCGACGAACGGCGCGCCGGGCGTCGAGTGGTTGCGTCCGGGCGGGCGTCCGCCGGGGCTCGTCGTCGTGGGGCCGGACGGCGCGCCGCGCTCGCGCGCGCTCGTCGTCCGGTGTGCCAAGGGAGCCGACGCGGTCCCGGGCCCGATCGTGAGGCCGGACGCCGACGACGCGCGGGTGCCGTGGTCGGCCCTCGCGCCGAAGGGCGCGTGGATCGCGGTGCGGGATTCGGCGTCCCGGATCGTGGTGATCGACGGCGACGCCGTGGACGTCGAGGCCGACCGCGAGGTGCGGCTCGAGCCCGCGGGGGCGATCGCGGTCACGGTCGCGGGCGCCGACGGCCGCACGCCCGTGCCGTTCGCGGCCGTCGAGGTGACGGCGGCGCCGCAGGTCGGCGGCGCGCGCGAGGGGCCGCCGGCGTCGCTCTTCGAGCCGTTGCTGCAGGGGATCCTCGAGACGGGCGAGGACGGACGCGGGGCGCTGTTCGCGGGGCTGCCGGGCCCGGTGCGGGTCAGCGTGGTGCTCTCGGGCTGGAACGTCGTCTCGGACCCCGCGTGGGTCGACCTCCCCGCGGCGGAGGGCGAGGCGCGGTTCCGGGTCGTGCCGGCGTGCAGGCTCGCGGTGCGGGTGACGGACGCGGCGACGCGGCGGCCGCTGACGGGGCCATTCCGCGTCACGACGACCGGCCTCGCCGACGGGCCGACGGGGGGCTCCACGACGAATCCGGAGGGAACCGGCATCTTCGAGCTGTTCCCGAACCAGCGGCCCGGCGTCTACACGGTCGTCGTTGAGGCCGACGGGTACCTCGCGAGCGCGCCCGCGCGCGTCGAGCTGCGCGAGTTCGGCGACGCGGCGACGCTCGACGTCGCGTTGCGCGCGGGCCCGGCGCCCGTCGTCGCGTCCCTGAGGCTCCACCTGCCCGTGGCGGGGGCGCCGGGCCCGACGTGGTGGACCGAGCGTCCGCCCGCGACGAAGGCGCCGGCCCTGCTCGCGCGTCCGGCGGGCGACCCGCGCGGCGCGTGGGGCGAACTCGACCTCGCGGGCGACGCGACGTGGGACGCCGAGGCGCGCCTCTGGACGTTGCCGCGCGCGCGGCCGGGGCGCTACGACCTCTTCGTGTTCGACGCGGCGCGCGGCGAGGTGGGGGCCGCGCTCGGGGTCGAGGTCGCGGCGGGGGGCCCGCACGACCTCACGATCCCGGTCTCCGCCGGCGTCCCGCTCCACCTCGGCGTGGACGGCGCGGGCGCGACGTTCCGCGACGTGTCGGTGGAGTCGCCCGACGGGGTCCGGTGGCCGCTGGTGACGCAGACCTCCGCGGCGGAGATGGCGTGGAGCGACGTGCTCGACGAGCTCTCCGAGACGACCTCCTTCGTGCCCGTCCCGGGCCCGCGCGCCCTCCTCCGCTGGAAGGACGCGGCCGGCACCGCCCGCGAGCGCGCGTTGCCCTGACGGCGTCGCGCCGTGGGCGACCGGGCCTCGCGGTCCCGCGGGAACGAGTGCGACGGGGACGTCAGCGGGCGGAGGTCGCGGCGGCGAGCGCGTCGGCGGTGATGCGCCCGTGGGAGGCGTGCCAGGCCACGCGACCGTCGCGGAACCAGAGCGCCTGCGGCGACTCGTGCGCCACGCCGGTGCTCGCCGCGACCGCCTGCGAGAACGGGCGCTGCTCCACGACGTCGAGCCAGCCCGTCGCCACCTCGGGGTGCGCGGCCGCGAACGCGCGGTACGCATCGAACGCGCGCATCGAGACGGGGCAGCGGAACGACTGCTTGAACAGCAGGAACGGTCCGGCGGCGACGCGGGCGGCGAGGTCGGCCTCGTCGCGGAGCGGGTGGGGGTCCATGGCGCGAGCGTACGCGGTCGATGGGGGGGATCGCGCTGCGTCCGACGCGGGGGACGGACTCGACCGGGTCCGTGCACGGCCACCGGACGCGACCTCGTCACGATCGGCCGCCGGGCCTCGCGGTCCCGGGAGAGGGATGGCGACCCGGATGGGAGGCGGGCCGCGACCCGGGCGTCAGGCTTCCCGGGCGTTAGGCCGGGGGAGGAGCGGTCGCGAGATGATCGCGGGCCGCGTCCACGACGAAGGCGTGTACGCCGAAGGTGGCCGCCACCGCGTTCGGCGCGCCGTGGCGCAGGAATTCGAGACCGAACGGGTGCGAGCGCGCGCGTTCGACCAGCGCGTGCACCTCCGGGGGCGCGACGCGCGGCGCCGGGGGGCGGATCGCGTCGAACGACGGACGTGCGGGGGTCGGCGAGCCGGCCATGGATAACCTCCCGGAAGGAGGCGGGCCGAGGGGTCCGCGGGCCTCCATTGACCTCCTGCCCGCAACCCGTGTCAAGTAGGCTCGTCGGCCCCGGCGCGCGCCCCGCGCGCCCGTGCGACGGAGGCGTCCCATGGCGTTGCCGAAGTCCGTGACGGTGTGCGAGTGCTGGGCCCGCGACGGCCTGCAGTCGATCCCGAAGGTGATCCCGACGGCCGACAAGATCGAGATGATCGACCGCATCCTCGACTCGGGCGTGCGGAAGCTCGAGGTGACGAGCTTCTCGCACCCGAAGCTGCTGCCGCAGTTCGCGGACTGCGTCGAGGTGATGAAGGGGATCTCGCGCCGGAAGGGCGTGAGCTACGTCGTGCTGATGCCGAACATGAAGGGCTTCGAGCGCCTCGAGGTCTGCCAGAAGGAGGGCTACGGCTGCGACGAGATCATCCTCATGATCTCGTCGAGCGAGGCGCACAACAGCGTCAACTTCCGCATGAAGCACGACGAGGCGAAGCGCGAGCACGCCGCGATCATGGCCCGCGCGAGCGCGCTCGGCATCAAGACGATCGGCTGCGCGGGCACCGTCTACGGCTGCCCGATCGACGGCGACGTGCCCATGGCGAAGGTGCTCGACATCGTCGGCTTCTACCTCGACCACGGCGCCGACACGATCATGCTCGGCGACACGACGGGCGCCGCGAACCCGATCGTCGTGCGCGAGCGCATCGGCGAGATCCTCGCGAAGTGGCCGAAGGCGAAGCTCATCGCCCACTTCCACGACACGCGCGGCAACGGCATCGTCAACAGCTTCGCCGCGCTCGAGCTGGGCCTCGCGTACGTCGACACGTCCATCGGCGCCATCGGCGGCCAGCCCGCGACGGGGGCCAACAAGTACCAGTACGGCTTCACGGGCAACACGTGCAGCGAGGACCTCGTCTGCCTGCTCGAGGAGTCGGGCGTGCGGACGGGGATCGACGTGGCGAAGATGATCGCGAACGGCAAGCGCGCCGAGGAGGTCATCGGCCACCCGCTGCGCGCCAACGTGATCCGCTCGGGGCCCGTCAACCACCACCCGAAGGCCTACGTGCCCACGGCGGCGCCGTCGCCGGCCTCGGCGTGAGGTCGCGCGCCCGGTACGCGAGGCCCGGCCCGCGGCGGGCCTCGCCGTGAGGTTCCCCGACGACGCGCCGGTCACGCCGGCCAAGAAGGACGAGCTGCGCGCGCGCATCGCGCGGCTCGGCGTCGCCCTCGACCGCGTGGAGGAGACCGCGACCAAGGGCGGCGGGCCCGGCGGGCAGAAGGTCAACAAGACGTCGAGCGGCGTGCGCCTCGCCTACGTCCACCTCGACGTGCCGCTGCAGGTGCGGTGGACGCGGGAGCGCTCGCACGCGCTCAACCGATTCCTCGCGCTGCGCGAACTCGTCGACGAGGTCGAGGTGCGCGTGTCGCCGGGCACGAGCGCGCGGCTCCTCGAGCAGGCGAAGGTCCGCAAGCGGAAGGCGCGCTCGCGCCGCCGGCACGCGGGGCGCGCGGACGGCGGGGCCCCCGCCGACGGCGACGCCGTCAGTTGAAGCCGAGGCCGCCCTCTGCGGGAGCGTCGCCGAAGCGCGCGAGGTAGGCCTTGAGCGCGAGCTTCCTCTTCGTGTTCGCGCTGCTCATGTAGCGGATCGTGCCGAAGATCGGGCGCTCGGGGGCCCACGGGCGGTCGTGGAGGCCGAACGTCCAGAGGATGCCCGCGTAGGAGTTCGGGTCGCGGCCGTCGAGCGCCCACTTGTTGTTCAGGTGGATCAGCGTCTCGAGGGCGACCTCGGGCGTCGGTGACCACTCGAGGACCTTCTTGCCCCAGAGCATGCGCAGGTAGTTGTGCATCCGCCCCGTGCGGACGAGCTCGCGTTGGGCCGCGTTCCAGACGTCGTCGTGGGTGCGGGCGGCCTCGAGCGTCGCGAGGTCGTACGTCACGGGACGCGGGTCGCGGGCGTGCTCGCCGAGCGTGGCGCGCGCCCACGCGGGCAGCGCCTCCCAGCGGTCGAAGTCGGCCGGGCGGTGGTGGCACGTCACCGCGCCGAGCTCGCGCCACGTGACCACCTGGTCGAGGAAGCCCTCGGCGGCGGGCGACGCGTGCCACCACCCCTCGCGCGACCCGTCGCCGCCGGGGACGAGGTCGGCGACCTCCACGCGCTCGTGCGCGAGGACCGCCGCGACGACCTCGTGGCTCGACACGTGGCCGAAGTGCAGCCACGGCGAGAGCCCGCTCGCGGCGTCGGCGTCGGGCTCGTTGCGCTCGCCGTAGCGCGGGAGCCGCGCGGCGACGAACGCCTCGAGGGCCGCCGCCGCGGCGACGGCGCCGCCGCGCGTCGCGACGGGCCCGACCGTGGCGTCCACGGGGAGCGCGGCGAGCGCCTCGGGGCGGGCCTCGAGCAGCGCGCGCCCGGCGCGGGGCCAGCGGTCGAGCACCTCGCGCGGGACCGCCGCGCCGGCGAGGTCGGCGGCGCGCGCGAGCGGCTCGGCGCGCGGGGGCGCGGCGAGGTGCGCGGGCAGCTCGCGCTGGAGGAACCGGCGGAACGCGTACGCCGTCGGGAACGGCTTCGGCGTGGCGGCGAGCGGCAGCACGCCGTGGCCGTCGACGGCCTCGAGCCGCACGCGGAGGCGGCGCGCCGCGGCGGCCACCATCCGCGGCTGGAAGAAGCCGGGCACGTCGTCGGTGACGACGGCGACCGCGTGCGCGGCGAGGGCCGCGAGGAGGCCGCGGCCCGCGCCGGGCTTCGGCTCGACGTACGGGAGGTACGCGAGGCCCGCGCGCGCGCAGGCCTCCGCGTTGTCGGCCATGCCCTGGAGCACGAACGCGTGGAACCGCGCGCTGGCCCAGCGGTGGCCGCACCGCAGCGCCTCGAACACGAGCAGGGGCTTCGCCGCCTCGCGCGCGAGCTCGATCGCCCGGTCGAGCGCGTGGCTCCAGCGCGTGCGCCGCGCGCCGATCATCCACAGCAGCACGTACCGCCCGTCCGCGGCGAGGGGGCGGTCGTTCGCGGCGCGGACGCGGAGCGCGGGCACGGCCATGGGCCGCACCGTCGTCCGCGCCGGGCCTCGCGTCAAGGGCCGTCCGGTCGGTTGCGCGCGGCGGGGCCCCGGGGCCCGAGGGCCCGCGCGGCCTCGAGGGCGCGGCGCGTGTCGCCGTGGAAGTCGTTCGTCGCCACGAGCGCGCGGACGCGCGCGCGCCCCGCGGCGCCGAGGGCGGCGCGCCGCGCCGGGTCGTCCACCAGCCGGCGCACGCGGTCCGTCAGCGCCGCGAGGACCTCGGGGGTCGGGTCGCGTTCGTCGTCGGGGACCTTGGCGACGACCTCGGCGTCGACGCCGTCGCGCAGGCACGACGCGATGCCGCCGACGTCGGTCGTGACCGCCGGCACGCCGGCCGACATCCCCTCGACGAGCATGAGCGGCAGCAGGCCCTCCGTCCGCGCGGCGAGCAGGAGCACGTCGAACGCCGCGTAGGTCGGCGTGCGCCGCGGGACCGTGCCGACGAGGTGGAACCGTCCGCGGCAGCGCGGGTCGGACGCGTCCGCCGCCGCGACCGCCGCGGCGAGGCGCGCGTCGAAGTCGCCGAGCTCGGGGCAGGCGCGGCCCGCGAGCACGAGGTGCACGTCGCGGCCCTCGAGCACGAGGCGGCGCACGAGGTCCACGGCGACGAGCAGGCCCTTGTTGTCGCCGAGGCGGCCGAGGAAGCCGACGACGACGCCGGCGGGCCCCACGCCCCACGAGGCGCGCAGCCGGAGGGCCTCGGCGCGCGCGGCGTCGTCGGGGTCGAGGAGGCTCGACGGGAACAGCGGGCGGGCCTCGAAGAGCCGCGCGTCGTCCACGCCGAACGCGCGGCGCACCGCGGCGCGCACGTCGTGCGTGAGGAGGAACGCGTCGGCGGCGCGCGGGCGCGTGCCGCCGAACGGCTCGAGGGCCCAGGCGTACCGCTCGTGGACGGTCTCGACGACGACGGGGCGCGGGGCGAACGGGACGCGGCGCAGCCGCAGCAGGGCGCGGTACGCGCGGGGCGCGTGGTACGCCACCACGACGTCGGGCCGCCGGCGCAGCAGCCGCCACGCGAGGCCCGTCGCGCCGCGCACGACGGCGACCTCGCGGACCGCGGGCCCGACCGCGCGGAGCGCCGGGGCGAGCTGCTCGAACTGGTCGTCCTTCGCGATCCACACGTCGACGGGGACGCCGGCGCCCGCGACGGCGCGCACCTGCTCGACGAGCACGCGCTCGGCGCCGCCGAACGCGAGCTTCGACGCGACGAACGCCACGCGGCGGACGAGCGGCGTCACGCCGGGCCTCGCGGTCCCGCGAGCCGGCTCGCGGCCTCGACCCGCGTCGGCGGGGCCGGCCGCGGGAGCGGCACGAGGGGGGCGAGCCCCTCGGCCGACGCGCGCCCGACGAGGGCGTCGTCGGCGACCCACGGGAAGTGGTCGCGCAGCCGGGTCGGGAGCGTGGTCGTCGCCTGCAGCGCGCGCCAGCGGTCGAGCGCGCCCGCGTAGCCGTAGTACGTCTCCTTGAAGCGCACCTGGGCCTCGAGCACGTACGCGAGGTGCTGGAAGACGAGGCCTTCGCGCTCGGTCTCGTCGCGGGAGAACGTGCGCGGGTCGCCGGGCAGGAACGGCGGCTTCGGCCGCCGGCCGCGTCGGCGTCGCTTCCACTGGAGGAGGGCCTCGAGGCGCGTCGCGAGGATCGGCGGCTCGTGGGAGAGCCAGCGGTCGCCGGGGCGGTACCGCCACGTGCGCAGCCACTCCCACGGGCCGTTGCCGTAGCCGTCGCGCGTCGTGACGACGAGGTCGGGGCCGACGAAGTAGCGGCAGCGATAGTACGCGGCCCGGCGGTCGGGGTGGGCGAGGAACAGCGCCCGGCCGCGGACCAGCTGGTCGGTCGTCCAGAGCTCGTCCACGTCCACGGCCCACAGGAGCCCGGGCTCGCGCATCGCGCGGAGCGGCGCGTTGACCATCTCGAGCTTGCCGTCCCACAGCGTCCCGCGCGGCTTGCGGTGGACCGTCACGCGGCCGGGGTGCGCGCGGGCGAGCTCGTCGAGCGTCTCCTCGGTGCCGTCCACGCTGCGGCCGCCGCGGTGCTGCGTCTCGTCGACGCGGCCGCCGGTGGCGAGGCTCCAGGCGGTGTCGTGGGCGAGCGCGGCGGCGCCCTCGACGACGTGCCAGTGCCACGGGAACGGGAGCGCCTCGAACGCGGCGACGTGGTGCCGCAGGAACGGCTCGCCGTTCAGCACGATCGTCAGGAAGTGGACGGGGAGGGGCGCTGCCACGGGATCGCCGTCAGGGAGGCGGCCACTGTAGCCCGTCCCCGAAACGAACCGGTCCGCGTGCGCCGGAGCCCCCGACGCTCTCCTCTCCTCTCCACTCCTCTCCACTTCTCTTTCTCTTCTGCTTCGCTCCCTCGCGGGTCGTTCCCGGTCGAACGACCGCGATTCGCTCAGGCCCGCGGGAGCAGCGGCGAGGAGGCTGTACTCGCACCGCCGTACGCCGACGAGCCGCCCGAGGAGGAGGAGCGCCAGCAGGCGCGACGATCTCCGAGGGTGACGCCAGGCCCGGTGCGCTGCGCACCGGGCCTCTCGTCACCGCGAACCCCGGGCCTCGGCGAGCGCGGTCGTCCCGCGCTCGCCTCGACCCGTTCCCTCGATCAATCCTCGGCGACCGCGGTGGGGACGGTACCCGAGTAAAGAACGGCGCCGCCGGAGGCGTTGCGGAGTTCGAGGGGGAGGCCGGAGAGGGTGGTGACGTCGGTGACGCCGAAGGGCATCGAGTCGCCGTCCTGGGACTGCAGCTCGAGCTGGCCCTCGCCCTGCGCGCCGATCGTCAGCGAGCCGACGTTGGTCAGCGCGCCGCCGACCGGGTTCGCGACCCAGACCTCGACCACGAGGCCCACGGTCTGGTCCTCGACCTCGACCTTGAACTCGTTGCGCGTGCCGCCGTCCGTGCGGCGCTCGATCTCGCAGTAGGCCTTGCCGGCCACGCCGACGGCCTTCGTGAGGACCGCGCGGCCGCGGAGGCGCTCCGTGCCGCCGCCGTCGTCGTTGCCGTCGCCGTCCTCGTCGTCGGACGAGGCGGGGACCGACTCGAACGTGCCGAAGAGGAGGACCGTCCCGTTCGTCGCGTCGCGGACCTCGACCGAGCAGCCGACCAGGTCCTCGACCGTCGCGGCGCCGTGCGGCAGGACGCCGCCGTCGTTCGTCGAGATCTCCCACTCCGCCTTGCCGAAGGCGCTCGCGGTGCGGTCGCCGAGGCTCTCCTCGAGGCCGTCGCAGATCACGACCGCGCGGACCGACCGGCCCGACGTGAGGTGCTCGGCCTCGACCTTGAGCTTCTGGCGGTCCGTGCGCGACTCGAGGCTCGCCTCGCCGGTTACGTCGAGGTCGTCCGACGTCGCGGCGCGGGTGAGGTGCGACTCGCTCTCGCGGTCGTCGCTCGACGAACGCGACACCTGGACGCTCGTGATCACGCCGTTGTCCACGGAGAGGAAGACCTCGATCGACTCGCCGTCGTCGCCGCCGGGGACGTCGCAGTCGTCGTCGCCCGTGTCGTGGTCGTCGCCGTCGTCGAACGAGTCGTCGTTGCCGTCGTCGCCGTTGTCGTCGCCCGCGGCGTCGTCGGTGCCGAGCGTCTGCACGGTCGCCATCGAGAGCGCGGGGTCCGTCACCTTCAGCGCGACGGTGCCCGTCGGGACGGTGCCGAAGCCGAACGAGCCGTTCGCGTTCGACGTCACGGTCTGGCCGGTGCGCAGGAACGTCACCGAGATGCCGCCGAGGTTCGCCGTCGAGCCGTTCCGGGTCACGATGCGGCCCGAGAGGGTCGAGGTGCCGCTTCCGCCTCCGCCGCCGCCCCCGCCGCCACACGCGGTCGCGGAGAGCAGGCCCAGGGAGATCGCCAACGTCGCAAGCCAACGGAGTCGCATGGAGAGTCCTCGCGGGGGTACGTGATCCCGAATCGACCCTGTAGAGGACCGCCGAGCGGAACGGATACGTCGCGCCGGGGCGCGGTTCCCGTCGAGCACCGGGCCTCGCGTACCGGGGGGTTGCCGTCCGCGTCCTCCTGGCGTCCTCGGCCGGGCGCTGCGGCGCCCCGGCCGGCATGCGCGGGGCGGCTCTGCGACGTCCCGGCCCGAAAGCAAACCGGGGGCGAGTCTTGCGACTCGCCCCCGGCGGAGGACCGACGGATGTCGTGGGGGTGCGGTGTGGGGGGTTGGGTTGCCCGACGTCAGCCCGGAGGAACGACCGCCGAACCAAGCGCCGGACGGTGACGCCCGCCGACCTCGCAGGGACAGAGACGGTCGGCGTCCGTTCGGATACAGCGCCCTTCCGAATCGGCCTCGGCACGGGGGGGCCCCCGGTCGTGCGCCGCCCGCGCGCGCTGTCCGGCCGACAAGGGAGAGCGGTACGCTCACCGCGGGCTGGGAGGCCCGGCCCGCGCTCCATGTCCACCGACACCGACCTCGTCCGGCGCTGCCTCGACGGCGACCGCCTCGGGTGGGCCGACCTGCTCGCGCGGTACGGCGACCTCATCTACGGGCTGTTCCACCGCGCGGGCCTCGACAAGACGTCGGCGGCGGACGGCTTCCAGGAGGTGTCGATCCTCCTGTGGAAGAGCCTGAAGAAGCTGCGGCGCGCCGAGAGCCTCGTGCCCTGGATCGCGACGACGACGAAGCGGATCGCGTGGCGGATGAAGCAGCGGTCGCGCTCGCGGGCCGACCGGGACGCGTCGGTGGCGAGACCCGAGGCGGACACCGGGGGGGGGCCCGACGACACGGTGGCCCAACTCGAGGAGGAGCAGCGGGTCCGCGAGGCGCTCGCGACCCTCGGCGAACGGTGCCGACGGCTCCTGGCGGCCCTCTACTTCCAACCGGGGGAGGGGGGGTACGACGAGATCGCGGAGCGCCTCGGGATCCCCCGGGGCAGCATCGGGCCGACGCGCCAGCGGTGCCTGGAGGGGCTGCGGCGGGAACTCCTCGCCCGGGGGTTCCCCGCCGGCGACGAGGGCCCGCCCGCCGACGTATCTCCAGGGGGGAGCGCGGCCTCTCCCCCGGCAAGGGATGTACCGCGGCGGCGCCGGGGGTCCCTACCGAAAGGTCCCTCGTGAACGACGCGCTGGTCCTGGCCTTCGAATCCGCGGCGGGGCGCGCGCCCGGCATCGAGCCGGTCGCGGTCGCGCTCTCGACCTTCGCGCACCGCGTGGTGGACGCGGGCCGCCGCGTCCACGCCTTGCCGCCCTGTCCGGCGTCCGTGCTGCAGCGCGCGCTCGACGCCTTCGAGGCGCCGTCGAGCCGCGGGGTCGCCACCGCGGTGTGGCGTCTCGTCTTCGACTCGTGGGGAGGGTTCGCGCCGGCGCTGCGCGGCGGGTCGCGCTCGCGCTTCCTCCGCTTCGGCGGGCGCGGCGGGCAGCTCGACCTCGAGATCGTCGCCGAGGCGGCGGCCGACGTGCGGCTGCGCGGGACCGTGGACGGGCCCACGGGCCCGCTCGTGCTCGAGATCGCCCCGAAGTCCGGTCAACGCGTGCGCGTCCCCGTTCGTGCGGGCGGGGCGTTCGCGGCGACGTTGCCCGGCGACTGCGGCCCGTTCACCGTGGCGGTCCGCGCCGGTCGTCGCGTCGTCTCCCGCACCGGACGGATCCCCCCGCAAGGCGGCAGGTAGCCCCTTCCGGCCCGCCCATGACGGCCTCCGCCGTCCCCCTCTGGCTGAAGCCCCTGCTCCGCGCTGCGCCCGGTGCGCGCGCCGGGCACGCTCGCCGTCTGCTCGCCGACCGTCCCTGGGACGAGCTGCGCCGCGCCCTCGCGCTCGCGTTGCGCGACGACCCCGCCGGCGTGCGCGCCTCCCTCGTCGCGCTGCGCGACGCGAGCGACGACCGCGCGACGCGCGCGCGCCTGAGCTTCCTCGAGGGGCAGGCCGTGCACCGGTGCGGTCGCCTCGCCGACGCGCTGCGGCTCTACCGCGGCGCGGTGCGCGACCTCGCGGCCACGCGGTACCCCGCGGAGGCGGCCGCCGTCGGCGTCGCCGAGGTGGACGCCCTCGCCGGCGCGGGCCGCGTGGACGCGGCGCTCGCGCTCGCGGACCGGCTCGAGCGCACGACGCGGCGGATGCCGGCCGGCTCGCTGGTCGTGACGCTCGAGGTCAACCGCGGCAACGCGCTGCGGCTCCGCGGCGACGTCGACGGCGCGGCCCGCGCGTACGCCCGGGCGGCCGAGCGCGCGGCCGCGCTCGGGAACGAGCACCTGGCGGACATCGCCCGCGTCAACGAGGGGGTCGCCCTCGTCGAGGCCGGCGACCCGGGCGCCGCCCACGCCCGCTTCGCCGCCGCGGCCGAGCGCTTCGCCGCCCGCGGCGCGCACGACTTCGCGCGCGACACGCGGATGAACGCGGCCTGGGCCGACCTGCACGCGGGCCGGGTCGGGGAGGCGGTGCGCGCGCTGGACGCCATCGCCGCCGACTTCCACGCGGCGGGCGCCGCTCGTCGCGAGGGCGTGAGCCGCGTGGACCTCGCCGACGCGCTGCGGCGCGCGGGCGACGGCGAGGGGGCGGAACGCGAGGCCCTGCGCGCGGCGGCCGCGTTCGCGGCGGCGGACGCGCGCGCCGAGGAGGCCGAGGCCCTCTGGGTCGCGGCCGCGTCCGCGCCGGCCGCGCGGGCCTCGCGTCATCTCGCGCTCGCCCGCCGCCGCGCGGTCGCGAGCGGGCGCCCGGCCCTCGTCCTCCGCTGCGACGTGCTCCTGGCCGACGTCGCGGCGCGTCGAGGCGGCGCGCTCCCCGCGCGCTCGCTCGCGGTCCTCGAGCGCCGCGCGCGGGCGTTGGGCCAGCACGCGCTCGCCGCCGACGTCGCGCTGCTCGCGGCGACGGGCGACCTCGACGCCGGCCGCACCGCCGCCGCCGCGCGACGGTTCCGCGGGGTGCTCGCCTCGTCGTCGCGGCGTCCGTGGACGCGGCTCGCGGCCGAGACCGGCCTCGCGCGCGCCGAGGCGCGGACGCCGCGCGGACGCGCGCGCGCGATCGTCCGGCTGCGCCGCGTCGCGGGGTGGCTCGACGCGGTGCGGGCGGGGCTGCCGGGCGCGTGGCTCCGCGCGCAGTTCGTGACCGAGCGGCTCGACCCGTACCTCGCGCGCGTGGACCTCCTGCTCGCGCGGGGCCGACCGGCGGACCGCCGCGAGGCGGAAGCGCTCCTCGACGCGATGCAGGCGCGCCGCTTCCTCGGCGCGCGCACGCCCGCCGTCGAGGACCGCCGCCTGCGCCGCATCCGCGCGAGGCTCGAGTCCATCTACGACCAGCTGGCGCGCGGCGAGGGCCCGACCCGCGGCGCCGAGTCCGACCTCTCCGGCGAGGCGACGCTCGAGCGTCGCGCGCGCGCCTGGGAGTCGGCCGCGGCGTCCGCGTGGCGACGCCAGGAACGGCGCGAGGCGCCGCTCTTCGACCGGACCGACGTGCCGCGCGCCGCCGCGGTCGCGCGCGACGTCGCCGTGGTGCACCTCTGGCGCGCCGGGACGCGGCTCGCGGGGCTCGTCCGCATCGGCGACGAGGTCGGGACCGGCGTGGACCTCGGCGCCGTCGAGGACCTCGAGGGGCTCACGTTGTCGCTGCGCATCCGGGCCCACCGTTGGGCGTTCCTGCGCCGCACCGACGACGCGGCGACGGATCCCCGCGCGACCGAACGCGTCCTCGCCGAGGTCGCCGACGCGCTGCTGCCGGGCCTCGACGCCGACCGGTGGCCCGCGCACGTGCGCATCGCGGCCGACCCCACGCTGCCCGACGTGCCGTGGGAGATGCTGCCGTTCGACGGCGTCCGGCTCGGGCAGGTGCACCGGATCCTGCGAGTGCCCGCGGGCGCTTCGTGGGCGCGTCCGCGTCCGCCGGGGGACGGGACCGTCGTCCTCGCGGTCGGCGACCCGAACCTGCCCGGCGTGGACCGGGAGATCGCGGCGATCGCGGCGGCCGCCGGGGCCGCCCGGGTGGTGCAGGGCCCGGCCGCCACGCGCGCGGCCGTCACCGAGGCGCTCTCGACGGCCCGCGTCGTCCACCTCGCCGGCCACGGCTGGGATGCCGAGCAGGCGCCCCCGCTGGGCGGGGTCCGGCTCTCGGACGGCTGGTTCGGCGCGGCCGACCTGCCCCCCGGGGGCGTGGTCGCCGACCTCGTCGTGCTCGCCGCCTGCCGCACCGGCCGTGCGGCGGGCCGGGCCGCCCTCGCCTGGGGGGGGCTCGTCCGCGCGCTGCTTTCCGCTGGAGCCCGTCGCGTCGTCTGGACGATGGATGACGTGGACGACTCCGCGACGGCCCGTTTCATGACCCTCTTCCACGAAGCCCGCCGTTCCAGCGATGATGCGTCGTCGTTCGGGTCGGCCGCCGCGGGCACGGCGGCCGAGGCGGGTCACGTGGGGGCTGTTCTCGCGTTCCGACTTTCGGGAGTCGCACCGTGAAACTCCGTTCCCTCGTCCGGTACGCGTCCGCGCTCCTCGCCGTCGTGCTCCTCCCCGCGTGCGGGGGCGGGGGCGCGGGCGGCACCGCCGGCGAAGGCGGCGTCGTCCTCGACGGCAACCCGACGACGGGCGGCTCCGGCGACACGCCGACGACGCCCCCGCCGGCCGCGGCCGTGCAGCGCGTCCTGATCGACCCGTCGACGCCGCAGGCCCTCGAGGACCTCTGCAAGGCGAAGAACGCGCCGATCGTCGGCGAGTGCGAGGGGACCGACTACTGCCTCGTCGAGGTGCCGAAGGGCACGAAGCGCGAGGACTTCCTCAAGGACCTCGAGGACGAGCCGTGCGTCGAGGACGCGCAGCCCGACGAGGACGTGAAGTTCCCCGAGGGCGACGGCACCACGCTGCCGGCGTTCGTCGAGGAAGACCTCTCCGGGATCCGCGCGCAGGTCGCCATCGACCGCATCGGCGGTCGCGCGGCTCAGGGTCGCGGTCGCCTCGGCGCGGGCGCCGTGGTCGCGGTCGTGGACACGGGCATCGACTTCACGCACCCGTTCCTCGCGGGCCGCGTCCTCGGGACCGGCCACGACTTCATCGACGACGACAACGACCCGACCGACGTCGGCAACGGCCGCGACGACAACCACGACGGCCACGTGGACGAGGGCGTCGGCCACGGCACGTTCGTCGCGAGCCTCATCCTCGCCGTCGCGCCGGGCGCCAAGATCATGCCGATCCGCGCGCTAGACGGCGACGCGATGGGCACGGCGGCGGGCGTCGCGCGCGCGATCGTCTGGGCCGCGCAGAGCGGCGCCACCGTCATCAACTTCAGCGGCGGCCTCGACCGCGACCTGCGCCTCATCCGCCAGGCCATCCAGTACGCCGAGGTCCGCAACATCCCGGTCATCGCGGCCGCGGGCAACCGCGCCGGCGCGGTGGACTTCCCCGCCGCGCACCCGTCGGTCGTCGCCGTGGCCTCGCTCGACGTCGACGACGTCCGCAGCGCGTTCTCGGCGTTCGGCCCCGAGGTCGATCTCTCGGCGCCCGGCGAGGACCTCCTCGGCGCCCACCCGTCGTCGCCGTCGGGCGTCGCGCGGTGGAGCGGCACCTCGTTCGCCTCGGCCCTCGTCAGCGGCGCGTTCGCCGTCGTGATGGCGGGCATCGAGCCGGTGCCGTTCGATCAGTACGTCGAGCTCCTGCAGCGCACCGCCCGCTCCGTGGACGACGTCAACCCGGAGTTCGCGGGCGAGCTGGGCGCGGGCTGCGTCGATCTCGACGCGGCGACGGCCGGGAAGGTCGGGAAGGACTGACGCCGGCGCCGGCGGGCGGGCCTCGCGTACCGCGTTCTCGGGGCCGGGTTCCCGGGACGCGAGGCCCGGTCGGGGGCACGCGAGGCCCGGTGGCCGCGACGGCCGACCCTCGGTCACGCCCGCGTTGCGGGGCTTCCGCGGGTCGCCTTCAATCCCTCCCCGGCGCCCCTCGCCGCACGCGGCGGGCGCCGGGAGACCCCGATGTCCACCGTCCCGGGCTACTACCGCCACCCCACGATCCACGGCGACACGATCGCCTTCGTCTCGGAGGACGACCTCTGGGCGGTCTCCGCCGCGGGCGGCGTCGCCCGCCGGCTGACGGCCGCGCCGGGCGCCGTGTCGTTCCCGGTGTTCTCGCCCGACGGGAAGCACCTCGCGTTCACCGGGCGCGACGACGGCCCGGCCGAGGCGTACGTGATGGACGCGGGCGGCGGCGACCCGCGGCGCCTCACGTGGCTCGGCGCGCTCTCGACGACGGTCGGCTGGACGCCCGACGGCGCCGAGGTGCTCGTCTCGACCGACGCCGGGCAGGCGTTCCGCGGCTACCAGCACCTCGTCGGCGTCCGTCGCGACGGGACCGGCGCGCCGCGCGCGCTGAAGGTCGGGCCCGCCCGCGCCGTGTCGTTCCAGCCCGGCGGCAAGGGCGTCGTGATCGGCCGCAACTCGGGCGACCCGGCGCGCTGGAAGCGGTACCGCGGCGGCACGGCGGGCACGATCTGGATCGACCGCGCGGGCGCGGGGACGTTCGCGCCGCTCGTGAGGCTCGCGGGCAACCTCGCCACGCCGATGTGGGTGGGGGAGCGCGTGTACTTCCTCGCGGACCACGAGGGCCACGGCAACCTCTACTCGTGCCGGCCCGACGGCGGCGACCTGCGCCGCGAGACGCACCACGAGGACTTCTACGTGCGGTTCCCGGCCACGGACGGCCGCCGCATCGTCTACCACGCGGGCGCCGACCTCTTCGTGTTCGACCCCGCGACGCGCGCGTCGAGGAAGGTCGACGTCACGCTGCACAGCGCGCGCGCGCACCGCAACCGGAAGTACGTCGCGCCGGGGCGCTGGCTCGAGTCGGCCGACGTGCACCCCGAGGGGCACTCCGTCGGCGTCGTCGTGCGCGGTGGCGTGTTCACCCTGGGCCTCTGGGACGGCGCGCCGGCCCGGCGCGGGACCGCGGGGCCCGTGCGCCACCGGCTCGCGCGCTGGCTGCCCGACGGGAAGCGGATGGTCGCGGTGTCCGACGAGGGCGGCGAGGAGGCCCTCGTGGTCCTCGCGGCCGACGGGACCGTGGCGCGGCGCGTCGAGGCCGACCTCGGGCGCACGCTCGACCTCGCCGTCGCGCCCGCCGGCGGCGACCGCGTCGCGGTCACGAACCAGCGGCAGGAGGTGATCGTCGTCGACCTCGCCGCGGGCACGGCGAAGGTCGTCGAGAAGAGCCCGTTCGACCGGACGGACGGCCTCGCGTGGTCCGCCGACGGCCGCCTGCTCGCCTACGGGTTCTCGGACTCGCGCCGCACCTCCTCGATCCACGTCTGGGACGCGACGGACGGCGCCGTGCGCCGCGTGACGCGCTCGGACTTCCGCGAGGGCCAGCCGTCGTTCGACCCCGAGGGGAAGTACCTCTACTTCGTCTCGTACCGCGTGTTCGACCCGGTCTACGACAGCCACTACTTCGACCTCGGCTTCCAGAAGGGCAGCCGGCCCTGCCTCCTGCCGCTGCGCAAGGACCTCGCGTCGCCCTTCCCGGGCCCGGCGCGGGCGCCGCGCGCGCCGCTCGCCGCCGACACGCCCGCGCCGGCCGCCCCGGCCGCCCCGGCCGCCAAGGAGGGCGACGCCAAGCCCGCCGCGAAGGACGGCGAGGCCCCGGCGCCGCTCGTCGTGGACTGGGACGGCATCGAGGACCGCGTGCTCGCGTTCCCGGTGCCCGAGGGCCGGTACGTCGGCACGCTGGCGACGAAGGGCCGCGCGTTCTTCCTCTCGGTGCCGGTCGAGGGGACGCTCGACGGCGACTCCTGGCGGTCGTCGGAGCCGCCCGCGAAGGCGACCCTCGAGGCGTGGGTGTTCGACGAGGACAAGGCGGTCCCCGTCGCCGAGCACGTGACGTCGGCGTCGCTCTCGACGTCGGGCAAGACGCTGCTGCTGCGCGCCGGCCGGCGCCTGCGCGCCGTCGCGTCGTCGTGCAAGGCCGCCGACCTGCCGCCGAAGGACGACGCGTCGCGCGAGACCGGCTGGATCGACCTCGAGCGCCTGCGCGTGCCCGTGGTCCCCGGCGACGAGTGGAAGCAGATCTTCCGCGAGGCGTGGCGCCTGCAGCGCGACCAGTTCTGGACCCCCGACCTCTCGGGGATCGACTGGGTCGCGGTCCACGACCGCTACCTCCCGCTCGTCGACCGCGTGGCCACCCGCGCCGAGTTCTCGGACCTGCTCTGGGAGCTCCAGGGCGAGCTCGGCACGTCGCACGCCTACGAGATGGGCGGCGACTACCGCGGCGCGCCCTCGTTCCCGCAGGGCCTCCTCGGCGCCGACCTCGCGCTCGACGCCGACGGCACGTGGCGGGTCGCCCGCCTGCCGCGCGGCGACTCGTGGGACGCGTCCGCGGCCTCGCCGCTCGCGCTCCCGGGCACGGGCGTCGCCGTCGGCGACGTGATCGTGGCCGTGGACGGCGAGGCGGTCGGGCCGAACGTGTCGCCGGCCTCGCGGCTCGTCCACGCGGCGGGCAAGGACGTGACGCTGACGGTGCGCACGGCCGGCGGCGCGCCGCGGGCCGTGGCCGTCCGCACCCTGCGCGACGAGACGGGGCTGCGGTACCGCGACTGGGTCGAGGGCAACCGCGCCCGCGTCCACGCCGCGACCGGCGGCCGCGTCGGCTACGTCCACGTGCCCGACATGGGCCCGCGCGGCTGGAGCGAGTTCCACCGCTACTTCGGCGCCGAGGTGGACCGCCTCGGCCTCGTGATCGACGTCCGCTGGAACGGCGGCGGCCACGTGAGCCAGCTCCTCCTCGAGAAGCTCGCGCGCAAGCGCCGCGGCTACAACACGAGCCGCTGGATGGGCGTGACGCCCTACCCCGACGACTCGCCCATGGGGCCGATGGTCGCGGTGACGAACGAGTACGCCGGCAGCGACGGCGACATGTTCAGCCACAACTTCAAGCTCTACGGGCTCGGGCCCCTCGTCGGCAAGCGGACGTGGGGCGGCGTGGTCGGCATCTGGCCGCGCCACGCGCTCGTGGACGGCACGGTGACGACGCAGCCGGAGTTCGGCTTCTGGTTCACCGACGTCGGCTTCGCGATCGAGGGCCACGGCACCGACCCGGACGTCGAGGTCGAGATCGCGCCGCAGGACCACGCCGCGGGCCGCGACCCCCAGCTCGACAAGGCGATCGAGCTCGTGCTCGCCCGCATCGAGAAGGAGCAGCCGCGCGTCCCGGACCTCGGCGCGAAGCCGGTCCGCAAGGCGCCGCGCCTGCCGAAGTAGCCCGGCGTCGCCCCCCGCGGCCCCCCGCGGGGGCCGGCCGCGCCGGCGCCGGTCACGGTAGGCTCGTCGGCCGCCCGCGCGCCGCCCGAGGCCGGCGCGGCGCGGGGCCCGGAGGCGTCCATGCTCTCGACGATCGGCACCGTGGTCGTGTTCGTGACCGACATGGCGCGCGCGAAGCGCTTCTACGCCGGCACCCTGGGCCTGCCCGTGCGGCGCGACTTCGGCGGCTGGGTGGAGCTCGGCACGTCGGGCGTCACGCTCGCGCTGCACGATGGCGCGGTCGGGGGCGCGGTCGCGGGCGCGGGGCACGCGAGGCCCGCCGGCCCGCGGGTCCAGGTGTCGTTCGAGGTGGCGAGCGTGACGCACGTGGTCGCGTCGCTGCGGGGCGAGGGCGTGCGCTTCACGCGGGGGCCCGTCGAGATCGCGCCGGGCCGCCACGTGGCCAACTTCGACGACCCCGACGGCAACGAGCTCTCCGTGGCCGGCGGCGCCTGACGCGCGACGCGATCAGCGCCAGCGGCGGGTCCGCGCCACGCGCGCGACGAGCAGCGTCAGGAGCGCGCCGACGAACGTCCACGTCACATGGAGGCTCGCGCCCGCGACCGCCACGGTGAACGGCCAGCCCAGCCCGCCGACGGCGGCCCCGATCCAGGTGCCGATCCCGGCCCCGAGCAGACCGGCGCCGACGAGCGACAGCACGGGCGGTCGCGCGCGGAGGAGGAGCGCGGCGAGGAAGGCGACGAGCGCCGCGAGCGCCGCCTGCACGAGGACGGCGAGGAGCGCGGAGGCGTCGAACGCGGCGAGCACGAGGGGAAGGGCCATGAAGGCTTGGATGCCGGCCGCGCGCCGACGGATCACGCGTTCCGTCGCGACGCGCGGCACGCGGAGGGCTCGGGTTCCGGCGCGCAGCCGTGGGGGGGGCCGTAGCATCGCCCCATGCCCCCCGAACCGGTCCGCGTCCCCTCTCGCACCCGGACCGTCGCCCCGAAGGCGCCCCCGTCCGGCCCGCCGGTCCCCGTGCGGTTGTCGGACCCGAAGCGGCTGCGTCGGTTCCTCGACGACGTCCTGTCGGCGCCGCCGGACGTCGCGGGCGCGCCCAACGTCGGCGCGTCGCTCGGATCGGCGCTCGACGAGCTGGGCCCCGAGTTCGGCGTCACCGCGCTCGCGTGGTTCACCGAGGAGGGCCCGGTCTTCGTGCGCCGCCGCGTGTTCGGCGCGGACGCGAAGTTCGCCGCCGAGGTGCCCGCCGAGACGGCGGTGCGCCTCGCCCCGAGGCCGCGGCGCGCGCGCGTGTTCGCCGACGCCGCGGAGGCCGGCGGACCCGCGGCCCTCGGGCTCGTGGCGCGCGGGCCCAGCGCGGTGCTCCGCTTCGACGCGGCGCCGCACCAGTCGCTCGTGCTCGTCGCGCTGGCGCCGCGCGCCGACGCCCACGCCGTCGAGTTCGTGCTCGGGACCGTCGCGTCCGCGCTGTCGGCCCGCGCGCTCCAGGAGCGGTGGCGCCGCTCGCTCGAGCACGCGGCGGAGATCCAGCGCGGCCTGCTGCCGACCTCGCTCCCCGAGCACCCCGGCATCACGATGGCCGCGCGGTCCGTCGCGGCGGAGGAGGTCGGCGGCGACCTCTTCGACGTGTTCCCGTTCGGGAAGGGCGGCCTCGGCGTCGCGGTGGGGGACGCGGCGGGTCACGGGCTCCCGGCCGCGCTGGTCGCGCGCGACGTCGTCGTCGGGCTGCGCGTCGGCCTCGACCGCGGCATGCGGATCGGCGGCGTGCTCACGCGCCTCAACCGCGTGCTGCGGGCCGGCCTGCCGGAGAGCGCGTTCGCGTCGCTCTTCTACGCCGAGGTCCACGGCGACGGACGCCTCGAGTACGTGAGCGCCGGCCACCCGCCCGCGCTGCGCGTCCGGCGCGGCGGCTACACCGCGCTGCGGCAGGGCGGACCCGTCCTCGGGCCGGTCGAGCAGGTGACGTACCGCCGCACGTCGTCGCGCCTCGAGCACGGCGAGACGCTGGTGCTCTACACCGACGGCATCACGGAGCGCCGCGCGCCGGACGGCGAGCTGTACGGCGAGGAGCGGCTCGCGGCCGACGTCCGCGCCCTCGCCGACGCGCCCCTGGAAGCCGTCGTCGAGGGCCTGTTCGAGCGCGTGCGCGCGTTCGGCGGGGGCACGCCGTGGGCCGACGACCTCACGGTCGTCGTGTTGCGGCGGACCCGCGGGGGCCGCGCGCCGCGGTGAGCGGCGCGCCGCGGCCGGCCCCGTCCGGCGACGGCGGTCGTCCGCGGGGGACCGCGAGGCCCGGTCCGCGCCGGCCACCGGGCCTCGCGGTCCCGCGGGTCGCCGTCCGCCGCCCGTCAGCGCCCAGCCGCGCGCCCGCATCTCCTCGTGGAGGCGGTTCGCGACCCGCAGCAGACAGACGTCGTCGGTGCCGACGAGCGTCGCGTAGACGGCCGCCGCGTCGTCGCGCGGCACGTGGAACTCGTTGTCCACCAGCCGGAGCCGCGGCGCGTCGCCGCCGTCGGCGCCGGGCGGCACCGTGCGCGGCACCACGTACGCGACGATGCCCTCCAGGCGGGCCCGGCCGCGTTCGCTCAGCGTCGCGAGGGAGATGCGGATCTCGTCCTGCGTCGTGTCCACGATGTTCCTCCGAGGTCCCGCGCACCGAGGCGCGCCGGGGCCGCCGCGGTCCGCGGCGCGCACCCGGGCGCCTCGGCGGCGCCGCCCACCCACGATTCCGCTCCCGCACGCGGTCCGGGGACCGCGTCGCGCGTCCGCGCGGTCAGCGCCCGCTGCTCGCCAGGCTGCGCGAGAAGGTCGCCTCGTCCACGACGGCCGTCGTGCCCGGCAGCGGCGTCGTCGCGGCGGGGTCGCCCGACGTGACGGTCACGAGCCGGGACGGCAGGTCCACGCAGTCGTGGACGACACGCCGGCGCTCCGGCTCGACGACGACCGACTCGGTGCGCCAGCCGACGCACCGCGACTCCTCGCGGGCGCCGACCTCGACGACCTCGGTCCGCCACCCGGCCAGCACCTGCTTGGTCTCGGTGCCGCTCTGGTAGGTCTCGGTCCGCTTGCCGACGGCGACGCGCTCGGTGCGCCAGCCGACGATGCCGCGCTCCGTGCGCGTGCCGCACGCGACGCGCTCGCAGCGGTCCCACAGCTTCAGCTCGACGTCCTTGCAGTCGCAGGCGAACGGGTTGGGGAGCGCGAGCTTCACCGGCACCGAGCGCGTCTCGTACACCGTCACCGGGACGTCGCCGTACTCGGGCACCGCGCGGTCCTCGAACGCGTCGACCTCGCGGGTGGCCCAGACGGGGACCTGCTCCTCGCGGTACACGGGGACGCAGCGCTCCTCGTGGATCGGCACGCGAACCGTCTCGTAGACGGGCACGGCGCGTTCGCACGTCGTGGCCGGCGTGACCTCCTCGCGGGGGACCCAGGTGCGCTGCGGCGGCAGGCAGCCGATCCAGCGGTCGGCCGCGCGCGGCGCGGGCGTCGGCATGGGCGCCGGCGTCGGCACCGGCGGCGCGGTGTGCTCGACGGTCGGCGCGGGCGGCGGCGCAGGCACCGGCGGCGGCTCCGGCGAGACCGGCGCCGTCGGCGACGGGTCGTCGGCGCGCGCGACCGCGGTGGCGCCGAGCGCGGAGGCGAGGACGAACAGGAGCGTGCGTCGGGCGTACATGGGAGTCCTCCGTGCGGACATGGGGAAGCGCCGCGACAGGGCGCGGCGTACGGGGATTCGATGCCGCGGCCCGCAGGGCGGATCGTCCCGGGTGACCGGGCCCCGGGGGGGCCCGGGCGATCGGCGTGGGGGCGTTGACGACCCTTGCCCGTCCGCATAGTCGTGGACCCCATGAGCACGGCGGACGATCTCCTTCCCTCGCCCCCGCCGGACGGCGCGGGGACCGCGCCCGAACCGTGCCCGGGGTCGGCCTCCGACCTCGTCGCCCGGCTCCAGCGCGGCGACGACGCCGCGTTCGAGACGCTCGTGCGCACGCACGGGCCGCGCATGCTGGCGGTCGCGCGGCGGTACGTCCCGCAGGACGCCGACGCGCAGGACGTCCTGCAGGACGCGTTCCTGAGCGTCGCGCGCTCGATCGGCGCGTTCCAGGGCGCGAGCCGCCTCGAGACCTGGCTGCACCGGATCGTCGTGAACGCGGCCCTGATGAAGCTGCGGGCGCGCTCGCGCCGACCCGAGGTGGCCGTGGACGAGGAGTCGCTCGTGCGGCTCGAGCGCGCGCGCGGCCCCGGCGGCTGGTCGTCCTCGGCCGACGAGGCGCTCTCGCGCCGCGAGCTCGAGGCCGCCGTCCGCGACGAGGTCTCGCGCCTCCCCGACGAGCACCGCGCCGTGCTCGTCCTCCGCGACGTGGAGGGACTCGACGTCGCCGAGATCGCGTCGCTCCTCGACGTCGGCCCCGCCACCGCGAAGATGCGTCTCCAGCACGCCCGTCGGATGCTGCGCGCGGCGCTCGGGCTCCGACTCGCCCCCTCCGAGGCTCCGTGACCATGGACTGCCGCACCGCCCTCGAGTTCCTCACCGCCGGCGTGGACGCGCCGCTCGACGCCGCGAGCCAACGCGCGCTCGACGCGCACCTCGTGACCTGCCCGGCCTGCGTCGAGGTGTTGCGCGAGCACGTCCTGGCGCGCGAGGCGCTGCGCGAGGCGTCGCTGACGCCGACCCCGGAGCCCGCGCTCCCCGACGCCACCGTCACGCAGATCGTCGCGTCGATGCGCGCCGCGCGGGCGGCCGCGGGCGCCCGCGGGACGAAGACGGCCTGACGTCGCGCGCGGTTTCCGCCGGAACCCGCGGGGCGCGTTGCGAAACCAAGACCGTCACGGTACGATTCGTCAGGTGCCCGGGGGGGTGCCGGCCGGCCACGGCCCCGTGAGACGCACGTTGCCGAACTCCTTCCGACGGCTGCTCGGCTCCCTCACCCCGCGCCGCGGGCTGTCGGCGTGGCTCGCGACCGAACGCGACGTCGCGTCGATCCTCGCGGGCGCGCGCGGGCTCGCGGAGTCGGCGCCCCGCGTCCTCGCCACCGTCGGCGCGTGGCTCGAGGTCGACGTGGGGGCCCTCTGGCTCATCGAGCACCACACCGAGCGGTTGCGGGCGGCGTACGTCTGGCGGCGACCGGGCCTCGCGTGCCCGAGGTTCGAGGCCGCCGTCCGCGACGTGGCCGTGGCGAAGGGCGAGGGGCTCGCCGGGGTCGCCTGGGCCGCGCTCGCCCCGGTCCACGCGCCCGGTGCGCGGGACACGCGGACGAACGGCGACCGGCTCCGCGCGGCCGCGGCCGCCGACGGGCTGCACGGCGGCGTCGCGTTCCCCGTGCGCGCGGCGGACCGGTTCCACGGCGTCATCGAGTTCGCGTCGGTGCGTCGCCTGCCGCGCACCCCCGACGGCGTGCTCGCCCTCGAGGTGCTCGGCGAGACGTTGGGACAGTTCGTCGCGCGGCACAGCGCCCTGCAGCGGCTGCGCGCCAGCGACCAGCAGCTGACCGACCTGTTCGAGAACGCGCCGCTCGCGCTGCGGCTCTTCGACGGGCACGGCCGCATCCTGCGCGCGAACCAGGCGGAGCTCGAGATGCTCGGCTACGCGCGCGACGCCTACGTCGGCCGCTCGCTCGCCGACCTGCACGTCGACCGCGAGGCGCTCGACGACCTGCTCGCGCGGCTGCGCCGCGGCGAGGAGGTGCGGGGCGCCGAGGCCGAGGTGCGGCGCGCCGACGGCGGGCGCGCGTGGCTCCGCCTCCACGCGAACGGGTACTTCGAGGACGGCCGGCTCGTCCACGTGCGCTGCTTCAGCCGCGACGTCACGGACGAGCGCCAGGCCGACCTCGCGCTCAAGGGACGCGAGGCCCGGCTGCGGCAGCTCGTGGACGGCGCCCGCGGCTACGCCCTGCACACCTGCGACGCGCGGGGCCGCGTCACGGCGTGGAGCGACGGCGCGGTGGCGCTGTTCGGCCACTCCGACGTGCAGGCGCGCGAGCTCGACGTCGGCGCGTTGTTCGCCCCGGAGGCCCGCGCGGCCGGGATCCCGGCGCGCGTGCTGCGGCTGGCCGCCGACGAGGGCCGCCACCGGTACGAGGGGTGGCTCGTGCGCCGCGACGGCTCGCGGTTCTGGGGCGACGCGACCTTCGAGGCCGTGAACGACGCGCGGGGGCGCCTCGCGCACGTGTGCCAGCTCACGCGCGACGCGACCGAGGACCGTCGCGTCGCCGAGATCCGGCGGCGCACGGCCGAGCTGGTCGCCGCGAACGCGGCGGCCCTCGCGGCGCAGCAGCGCGACGACGACCTCGTGGCCGCGCTGCGCCGCGCCCTCGAGGCGCCGGTCGCGGCGGTGGAGCGCGTCGCGACGGTGCTCGCCGAGGACCGCGCGACCACGGCCCGGGACGCCGCGCTGGCCGCGGGGGAACTGCGCCGCGCGCTCGCGCGGGCCGGCGACCCGGCGGCGCTCGCGTCGGGCGCGCCGTCCGACGTCGGGGCGGTCGACCTCGGGCAGCTGCTGGCGGAGGTCCGCGACCTCGTCGCGGACGCCGCGGCCGAGCGGCGCATCCGCGTCGAGGGCGACGTCGACCGCGAGCTGGGCCGCGTGGAGACGTCCGCCGACCGGCTGCGGCTCGTCCTCTACAACCTCGCGGCGCACGCGGTCCGCTGCTGCCGCGACCACGGCCGCGTGTCGGTGCGGCTGCTCCCCGAGGGCGAGCACGACTTCCGGATCGAGGTCGAGGACACCGGGGTCGGCACCGACGACGCCGTCACGCGGGCGCTGCTCGACCCGACGCCCGGCGACACCGGCGCCGGGCCGATGGGCGCGCTGCGGGCGACGCGGCGGGTCGTCGCCGAGCTGCGCGGCCGCATCGCGGTGCGCGCGACGCCGGGCCGCGGCACGGTGGTCTCGGCCGGGGCGCCGCGGCCCGCCGCGGTGGACGACGGCGGCCCGCGGCCCGACGACGACGGGTCGCGGCCCGCCGGCCGCCGGCTGCTCGTCGTCGCCGCGGACGGCGGCCGGGCGAAGCTCGCGTGGACCTTCGGGGCCGCGGGCTGCGAGGTCACGAGCGTCGGCGCGTCCGTCGAGGCCGTGGCCACGGCGCGCGAGACGCGCTTCGACGTCGTCGCCGCGCCGGGCGTCGGCGGCGACCAGCCGCTCGCGGAGCTCGTCGCGGCGCTGCGGGCCACCGGGCGCACGCGCGGCGTGCCGAAGATCGTCGCGCTGGTGCCGGGACCGGACGGCGCGACCGGCGCGCTGCTCGCCGGCGACGTGCTGCGCCGACCGCTGACGCCGGACCGGGCGTACGCGACGCTCGAACGGCTCCGCGTGCCGCGCGGGCGCGGGCGGTCGGTGCTCGTGGTGGACGGCGACCTCGCGCTCGCCGACGGCGCGGCGCGCCTGCTCGAGGCCCTCGGGTACCGCGCGGTCGCCGAGCCCGACGCGGACGCCGCGCTGCGCCAGGCCGCCCACGAGGCGCCGTCGGCGGTGTTCCTCGCGCCGACGCCGCAGACGATGGACGCGTTCGCGTTCGCGCACCACCTCCGACGGCAACGTGCGTGCGCCGACGTGCCGCTCGTCCTCCTGTGGCCGCTGGTGCCCACGGACGAGGAGGACGCGGCGCTGCGCGCGGCGGCCGCGGGCCCGTCGGCGCGGCTCGAGGACGTCCTCGAGCTGCTCGACGCTCCCGCGACGGGCACGACGTCCGTGGCGGCGCCGGAGCGCCGCGACGCCGGGCGCTGACCGCGCCGTCAGCCGGCGGAGGCGCGACGGGTGGTGCCGCGATCGCGCCAGGCGGCGACGAGGGCGGCCACCGTCGCCTCCGGGAGGGGCTCCACGGGGTCGTCGTCGCCGAGCCCGCGCAGGGCGGTCGCGACGCGCACCTCGAGGCGCAGTCGGGCGGCGCACGCGGCGCAGCCGAGGAGATGGGCCGTCCCGAGGGACGACAGGGACGCGCTGGGGTCGTCGAGGACGGCGGTCGTGAGCGCGTGGGCGAAGCGGGCGCAGGCGTCGTTCATGCGAGGGTCCGGGGGCGGGCGGCGTCGTCGGGATCGGCGGCGGGTCCCTTGGATGCCGCGCGCGACCGTTCGGCGCGGCGCCGCCCCGCGCGCCGGCGCGGATCCTGCGGCCCGCGGCCGGCATCTCAACCGTGCGGGGTGCCCCCTGGCCGCACCGTCGGCAACCCACCCCCCCCCTCCGCCCCGAGCGGTTCAGGTGGGCCCCCGCGCTTCCTGCTCGGCCGCGTCCGAGCGCGCCGCCGTGGGCAGGGCGGTCCGGGGGTGTTGCGACGATCCTGTGGGCGGGCTGCGGCATCGAAGCCGTGGCGCGGGGCTCCCCGACGCCACCCTGAATCGATCCGGTCGTGCTCCACGGACGAAGGTTCGGGTGAGCCCCAGCGCCTTCTCGAGTGGGCCTCCTCGAGCCGGCCGACGCGCCCACGTCGCGGGCCGATTCGGGCCTCGCGCGCGCGACGCGCGCCACCATCGTGCGACGGGCGGGCCGCCGGTCGGCGCTCGCCCCGGGGCCCGTTCCCGCGCGCCGATCGAGGTGCAGGCCGCGCGCGGGGATCCGCGGTGCGTGCGTCGGCATCCAACCGCCGTCGGTCGCGCGTCGCGGCGGTGACGTCGAGGCGGCGACCGAGCGCACGCGGGTGCTCGCGCGCGCCGGCCGGCCCCTGCCGACCCGCGCGGCCCGAGCGGCCCGTGGCCCGCGCCGCCGCCGCGCCTGGCGCGGGACCGGCGTGGACGCGCGCCGACGATCCGGCGTCCGCGGATGCGGCCGTGTGGCCGCGTCCGCCCACGCACCCACCCCGAGGAGGTTCCCATGCGTTCGACCCGTCGATTCCTGCTGATCGCCTGTGGGCTCGCGCTCGGCGCCGGGCTCACGTTCTCCCGCCGTGCGCCCGCCGGCCCCGACGACGCCGAGCTCCTCCGCGAGCGCTGCAAGGCGTTCGCGACCGCCTGGAACGCGCACGACCCGAAGGCCATGTCCGCCGCGTTCTCGTCGGACGGCGACCTGGTCGACGCCGCGGGCCAGCGCGTCGCCGGCCGCGAGGCGGTCGAGGCGAAGTTCACCAGCGAGCACACCGGCAACGGCGCGCTGCGCGCGAGCGTCCTCGAGGTCAAGGACGAGCCGATCCGCTTCGTCACGCCCGAGGTCGCGATCTCGGACTCGACCGTCGAGGTGAGCAACGTCCTTCGGTCCGACGGCAAGCCCGAGCCGGCCCTCGCGATGCACGTCACCAACGTCTGGCGCAAGGCCAACGGCGAGTGGTGGGTGATCGCGTCGCGGCCGTTCGTCCGCACGCCCGACACGAAGGAAGGCGCGAAGCGCTGACGCGACGCGCCCGTGCGGCCCGGACGGGATCCTGGGATCCCGTCCGGTGCCCGCGCGTCGCTCCCGGTCCCTTCCGCCGTCCCGCCCCCGTCCGGTCCCGTCCCGCCCCCCGTCCGCCGTCCCCGGAGCCCCGCCATGCGCACCCCCCCGACGTCCCCGTCCCGCGGCCACCGACTCGCCGCCGGCGTCTCGACCCTCCTCTTCGTGGCGCTCGCCGGCTGCGGCGGAGGCGGCTCCTCCGGCACCGCCGCGTCCGGGGACCGCAGCGGCCTCGCGACCCTGCGGGTGCACGTGACCGACGCGCCGTTCCCGTTCGCGTTCGTGGCGCGCGCGAGCGTCGTCGTGCACGAGGTCGCCGTGCACGAGCGGACGACCGACGCGTGGGAGGTCGTGTTCGCCGGCGCGACGGAGATCGACCTCGTCCCGCTCACCGGCGGCCTGCAGCAGCTCCTCGTCGAGGCGCAGCTCCCGCCCGGCACGTACGACCGCGCGCGCCTGGTCGTCGCGGCCGGCGAGGTCGAGCTGACCGCGGACGCCTTCGTCGCGGGCGAGCGCACCTTCACCGTCTCCGACGGGACGCTGGTGCTCCCGAGCGGCGCCACGTCGGGCCTGAAGGTCGCGATCGAAGGCGACCTCGTCGTGACGACGGCGCTCTCCGCCGACCTCCTGCTCGACTTCGACCTCGCGCGCAACTTCGTGTTCAACGGCCCGGTCCTCCACGCGCCGGGCGTCCGCCGGGTGCTGTTCACGCCGGTGGTGCGCGCGACGAACGTCTCGACCGCGGGGACGCTCGTGCTCGACGTCGCGTCGGACGCCGGCACGCCCGACGACGCCGCGGACGACCTGCCGCTCGCCGGCGCGACGGTGCGGGCGTTCGCGGAGGGCCTCGACCCCGCGACGGACGCGCCGACCGCCTCCGTCGCGACCGACGCGGCCGGCGCGGTCTCGACGTCGCTGCCGCCGGGCCGGTACCTCGTGGTCGTCGAGGCGGACGGCCACGTCGCCGCGACGCGGCCCGACGTCGTCGTCGTGCTCGCCAACGCGACCGACCTCGGCACCGTCACGTTGCACGCGACCGCCGCGGTCCGCGGGACCGTGACCAGCGACGCCGCGACGACCGACCCGGCGGACGACGTGCCGGTCGCGGGCGCCGCCGTCGTCGTCCGGACGTCGGGCGCCGCCGACGTCGTCGCCACGACCACGTCGGACGCGAGCGGCGCGTTCCAGGTCGCCGGGCTGGCTGCGGGCACCTACGACGTCGAGGTGTCGGCCGACGGGTTCGAGGTCCGCACGGTGCTCGGCGTCGTCGCCGCGCCGGACGCCCCCGCGGCGCCGTACGTCCTGCGGGCCCACGTGGCCACGCTGCGCGGCACCGTGACCGACGCGGCGGCGCTCCCGGTCGAGGCGGCGTCCGTCGTCGTGACCGACGCCGCGGGTGACGTCGTCGCCGCGATCGCCACGGCGGCCGACGGCACGTTCGCCCTGCCGCTGCCCACCGGCACCTATCACGTCACGGTCGCGTCGGGGGCCGCCGTCGCGGTCCGCGAGGTGGCCGTGGTCGGCGCGGTGCCCCCGCCGGTGATCGACGTCACGTTCGCGTTGTGACCCCGCCCCGCGAGCGGCGCCGGCGGCGACCCGGTTGCGGGCCCGCCGACGCCCTGCCAGCATGGCGGCATGCGTCGCCTCTCGCTCCGTCGCGCTGCCGTCGTCGCGGCGCTCCTCGGTCCCTCGATCGCACCGGGCCTCGCGGTCCCGAGGCCCGCGTCCGCCGCCGACGAGGTCCGCGCCGAGGGGCCCGCGGGCCGCGTGGTCGGGCACGGCGTCCCGACGGCGGGCGTCGAGGCGTGCCGCGACGCGATCGAGGCCGCGGCGCCGCTGCTCGCGTCGCGGCTCCCGTGGCGGCTCCCCTCCGGCGCGAAGCTCGTCCTCCACGTGTACGGCGACCTCGACGCGTACGCGGCCGCGATGCGCGCCGCGGGCGCCCCGGAGCTCGCCGACAACTGGGCCGCGACGCTCTACGCGACGCACGAGAGCCACGTGGTCCTCCAGCCGCGCACCGGCGCCGCGCTGCGCGCCGTCGCCGGCCCGCTGCCCGACTACACCCGCTGGCAGCTCGTGCACGAGGCCGTCCACCAGGTGCTCGGGCGCGCCGGCGTCGCCACGTACGACCTCTGGCCCGCGTGGCTCGAGGAGGGCCTCTGCGAGGAGGTCGCCGCGGCGGCGGTCGCCGCGACGCAGCCGGCGGGCCGCGTCGCGATCCCCGACGCCGACCGCCAGCACCTCGTGAAGGAGGCGCTCGCGCGCGGACGGCTCGTGGGCCTCGACCGGCTGCTGCACACCCGCGTGCAGCAGTTCACCCCCGAGCGCGTGGCCTACGCGCACGTCACCTCGTTCGCCCGCTTCCTCGCCGCCGACGCCGCGAGGTTCCGGACGCTCCTCGAGCGGGTGACCGCGGCGCCCGCGCCGCCGCCCGGCGTCCGGGCCGTCCGGCAGGCGGCCTTCGAGCGGGTCTGCGCCCGGCTCCTCGTCGAGGTCTACGGCCCGCTCGACGCGCTCGACGCGCGGTGGCGCGCCGCCGTCGCGGCCACGACGCCGGCGTGGTTCGAGCCGGTCCGCTCCACGCAGTGGCTCGCCGACGGCCGCCTCCTCGTCACCGCGTTCCCGGGCGGCGGCGCGCAGTGCATCGCGACGGCGCCCCCGCCGTCCGGCGGGTACGTCCTCTCGGGCACGTTCCGCCTGCTCGACGCGGGCCCCGGCCGCCAGGCCGACCTGATCGTCGGGTACGTCCAGCGCGACGACCCGCGGTACGTGAAGCTCGCGCTCGGCGCGGACGGGTACGTCACGATGCTCGCGTACGCGGCCGGGTACTGGCAGGAGCGGTACCGCGTGTCGGTGGACGTGCCGCGCGACACGTTCGCCGTCGGGACCGACGTCGCGTTCGCGCTGACGGTGGCCGACGGGCGCCTGCGCCTCGACGTCGGCGGCCGCACGCGGTTCGACGCGGAGGCGCCGCCCGGGTTCGACGTCGCGGCGGGCGCGTGGGGCGTCGGCGCGTGGGACGGCGCGGCCGTGTTCGGCGACCTGAAGGCCGCGCCGCGACGGTGAACGCGGCCGCGCGGGCCGGGACGGGCCACGATCCGGCGATCCGCGGGACCGCGAGGCCCGGTGGCCCGCGGAAGCCGCGGCCCCCCGGCGTCGTCGGAGGGAGGGCCCGGCCGTCGGGTCCGGTAGGCTGTCTCCCATGCGCGTGCTCGTCACCGGTGGCGCGGGCTTCGTCGGGAGCCGGCTCGTGGAACGCCTCGCCGAGGGCGGGACCCTCGTGGACGTGCTCGACGACCTCTCGACCGGGAGCGCGCGCAATCTCGAGGCGGTGCAGCGGTACGGCCGCGTGTCGTTGGTCCGCGGCGACGTCCGCGACCGCGTCCTCGTCGGCGACCTCGTGCGCGAGGCGGACGCCGTGTTCCACCTCGCCGGCGCCGTCGGCGTGCGGCGCGTGGCCGAGGACCCGGTGGACACGTGGTCGCGCAACGTCGAGGGGACGGCCTCGGTGCTCGCGGCCTGCGCGCGGCTCGGCACGCGGTGCCTCGTCGCGTCCACGAGCGAGGTCTACGGCACGCGCGCGACCGGCGTGCTCGCCGAGGACGCCGCGGTCGCGGTCGAGCCGACGGCGCGCCGCGACGTCTACGCGGTCAGCAAGATGGCCGGCGAGAGCCTCGCGCTCGCGATGCACCGCGCCTCGCTCCTCCCGGTCACCGTGGTGCGCCTGTTCAACGTCGTGGGGCCGCGGCAGTCGGAGCGGTACGGGATGGTCCTGCCGCGGTTCGCGCGCGCCGCCGTCCGCGGCGAGCCGCTGCCGGTGCACGGCGACGGCCGGCAGAGCCGCTGCTTCCTCCACGTGGACGACGCGACGCGGGCCCTCGCCCAGCTCGCCTCGACCCCAGCCGCCGAAGGCCTCGTCGTCAACGTCGGGAGCGACGAGGAGGTCGAGGTGGGCGAGCTGGCCCGGCGCGTGGTCGCCGAGGCCGGCACCGACGCGCCGATCCGCTGCGTGCCGTTCGCCGACGTCTACGGCGAGGGGTTCGTGGACCCGCCGCGCCGCCGGCCCGACCTCTCGCGCCTCGTGGCGCTGACCGGCTTCGCCCGCGCGCGATCGCTCGCCGACGCGATCGCGGGCGCGGTCGCGCACGCGCGGGCCGGCCTCGACCCCGTCGCGCCGACCCCGCGGTAGGCTCTGTCCGAAAGGCGCTCCTGCTGCGCCCGCGCGGCGCCGGGCTGCGGGGAGGCATGCTCGGCGAAAGGGCTCCTCATCGGGTACGGAACCCGTTTCCGGGCCCTTTCGCCCCCGCCGCCTGCCCTCGCCTCGGCCCGCGCGGGCTCGCGACGGAGCAGATTTCAGACAGAGCCTGGACGGGAGCGCGGCTCGGCCGCCCCCCGGCGACCCGCCTCGACCCCCGCTTCCGCCGGGCCCGACCGTCGCGCACACTCCGCCCATGGCACGGATCTACACCGGGCTGGCGGTCTGGAACCTGGTCTTCCTCGCGAACGCGTTCGCGATGGGGTACCTGCGGCGCGGCGTCGTCGAGCCGCGCATCCACGTCCTGTCCGGCCTCTTCGCCGCGATGTTCTGCTGCCTCGTGCACGCGATCGTGTTCTCGCACTTCATCGGCTCGGGCAAGTGGATCAAGAAGGGCGTCGACGCCGCGCGGATGGACGAGGCCATCGTGAAGCGCACGAAGCGCTTCAAGGGCAAGGTGTTCCCGTTCGCGCTCTTCTCGATGATCTTCGTCGTCGTGACCGCGTTCCTCGGCGGCGGCGCCGACGTCGGCAGCGTCTCGCCGACCGTCCACCTCGTGATGGGCGTGCTGACGCTCGCGCTCAACGTCGTCGCCACCGTCTTCGAGCGCGCCGCGATCCGCGAGAACTCGACGCTGATCACGAGGGTCTCCGACGCGAACCGCGAGCGGATCGCGGCGGGCATCCCCGCCGAGGCGCTCCCGGCCGCGACCGACGAGGCGACGCGCGCGGGCAGCAAGGTCTTCCTCTTCCTCGCGGCCAACGTGTGGCTGCTCTACGCGTACCGCCTCTTCGTGATGCGCCACCGCGACGAGCCGCTCGTCCCGTACCTGATCGGCTGCGGCGTGCTCGTCTTCGTCGGGCTCCGCATGCGCGCCGCGGAGCAGGCCCCGCGCGTCTGATCGCGGGGCTCGGCTTCGATACGCCGCGGTGACACGACCCCGGTCGGGGGACCGCGAGGCCCGGTGGCCGGCGGGTACGATGGCGGGATGGACGGACGGGCCCTCCTCTCGCGCGCGCTCGGAGGCGTCCTCGTCCTTCTGTTGCTCGCATGGGGGCTCTCGATGCTCGTGGGCCCGCGTGCGGGGCCCCCGACGTCCCCGGACGCGCCGGGCCTCGTCGGGATCGGCGGCCCCGCGCCCGCGCCGCTCGCGGGGTCGGCGCGCGACGCCTCCGCGCCGCCGCGCTCAGCCGCGCCCACGCGACCCGTGCCGACGAGCGCGGGGTCGGCGGGCGACGCACCGGACGCCGCCCGCACCGTGACGCTGCGAGGCACCGTGACCGACGCGAACGGCGCGGCCGTCGAAGGGGCGGACGTCGCGGCGCGGCCGGGTCTCGCGGTCCACGTGAACACGACGAGCGACGCGGCGGGTCGCTTCGCGATGGAGGTGCCCGCGAACTCGACGTGTGCCCTGCGGGCGCGTCACCCCCGCGTCGGACGCGCCGAGCGGACGGGCCTCGAAGTCGGCGATGCCGGACTGGACGTCGGGTCGATCGTCTTGGTGCCGGCGGGGATCCTCGAGGGGACGGTGGTCCTCTCCGACGATTCCACCGTCCCGTGGGGCTCTGTCTGGGCCTACTACGCTGGTACCGATGGGAGCACATCGGACGCCGGAACGGCCCAATCGACGGCGCCCCGACGGGAATGGCCCGACGCCGGGCCGTTCGTCTGGCTCCGGGCGGACCGGGATGGGCGGTTCGTGGCGCGGGATCTTTGGCCCGGACCGTACTCCCTGATCGGTCGGGCGAACTTGCACTTCCCGAGTTCGCTGGGCCGCCCGGCCTATCTGCCCGAACGGTCCGCTCGTACCGACGCTACGGGGCTTCGTGTGCTCTGCGACCACCGCGTGCTCGTCCTGCGGCTCCGAGACGCGGTGGGTGCCCCGATCGCTCGCGGGACAGTGCGGTTCGCTGAACTCGACGACGTGGGCGTCGTCATCGATGCAGGCACGTTTCGGTTTCGCGACGGCATCGGCGCCGTGGAGTTGGATGGGATGGACCGCCTTGCGATCCGCGCGGAGACGGAGGACTCCGAGAGCGACGAGGTCGAGGTTCGGATCGAGGCCGCGGGGCCCGTGCGTGTCGAGCGAGCCCTAACCCTGCATCCGCTCGCCGCACCGGGCCAAGTTCGAATCCAAGCGAGGCCGTCTTCGACGCCGGTACGCCGGTACTTCGTGCGCGCGACAGAACTCCGAGTCGACGGCACGCCTGGCATTGGCGGCGCGTCGTTCGTCGTCGATGCCGGCGCGCCGTCGCCCCTGCTGCGCGCCGGGCGGTGGCGGCTCGAGGTCTTCCCCGGGGCGGAGAACGAGTTCCGTCGCCTGCGCGGCTTCGAGGGCGCGTCGCCTCCGTCCGGCACGGTGATCCCACCGCTGGCGGCCGAAGTCCACGAGGTGCTCGTGCCCGCGGGCGGCGAGGTGACCGTGCAGGCGGCGGACGGAGAGGCTGGATTCCTGCGCGCGACGCTGCGTGACGCCGCGACGTTCGACGGCGTGACACGCGATGTCGTCGTGCGCGCCGCCGATCGCCGGTCCGGGGCGAGGTGGACCGGGCTCTGGTCCGCGCCCGACCGCCCCGGCCGCTGGCGGGGCCTCGGCGCCGACGGGCCGCAGGAGTTCAGCGTCCCGCTCGCGCCGGGCGCGTACGTGCTCGACGTGACGATGCGCGGGCGCGGTGCGGCGTCGGTCCCGTTCGAGATCCGCGCGGGGGCCACGACGGACGTCGAGGTCGAGATCGCGCCCACCCCGGCGAAGGGCAAGTGACCCGGGACCGCCAGCCCGGGCCCTTCACGAGGGAGGAGCCGCGACCGGGACTCGACGATGCGGTGGGGGCCTCGCCCCGCGGGGCCCGGTAGGCTGCTCGGATGTCGAACGGACGACGGACGCGCGGGGTGGGCACGCCGGCGGGCACCTGCGCGAACTCCGCCGAGGACGTCGTCGGACGCAGGATCGCGCGCGCGATCGCGGGGGTCTTCGCGGCGGTCCTCGTCGTCGCGGGCGCGCCCGCGCGCGCGGAGCCGCCGACCGCTCCCGCGGGCGCGGCACCCGCCGCCCCGGCGCCGCAGGTCCCGGAGCTGCCGGGACCGGTTGCGCCGCTCGAGCTGCAACTGGCCGCGTCGGATCTCGTCGTCGAGGGGACGCTCGGCGAGGCCACGACCTCGCCCGTCCACGGCGTCGTCTTCGACGTGCGCCGCACCGTCGCCGGGACCGCGGTCGGCGCGCGCCTCGTGGTCGAGATCCCGGGCGACGAGGCGTCGCTGCGCCATGCCGACCTCGCCGGCCCGCGCGGGACCGCGCTGCTGCTGCTCCTGCAGCGGGCCCGGCCCTCGGACGCGGCGTTCACGCTCGTGACGAGCTTCGACCTCGCCCGCGTCGAGGCCGCCGGCGTCGCACTCGACGGCCGACCCGGCGCCGCGGCGGACCACGTCGAGGGCGTCGCGTTCTTCGCGCGGCTCGCGGGCGACCGCGACGCGCCCGCGCGCGACGCCGCGCGCTGGGCCGAGGGCCTGCGGGGCGCCAACGCGTTCGTCCAGCAGAACCTCCTCCTGCGCGTGGACGGGTACGCGACCCTCGGCCTCTCGACCGGCGCCGTGGGCCCGCGGGCGCTCGCCGCCCGCGCGACCGCCGCCCCCGAGCTCCTGCGCGCGGTCGTGGACGCCGCGCGCGGCGAACACGGTCCGCATCCGTGGGCGCTGGTGCCCGCCTACACGACGCTGCGGGGCCTCGCGCCCGCGGAGGCGGCCGCCGCCGAGGCCGCGCTCGCGGCGGGCCTCGCGTCGCGCGACGGGGCCGTGCTCGAGCCCGCGTTGCGCGCGACGGCGCGGCTCGGGCTCGCGGGCGCCGTCGAGCGCGCGTGGGTCCTCGTCGGCGACGCGGCCGTGGACGACGCGCTGCGCGCGACCGCGCTCGGGGCGCTCGGCGAGGCGGCGCTCGCGTCCGCGGCGCAGCGGGCCGCGCTGCGCGCGCGGGCCGACCTCACGGCGCTCCTGCGGAAGGCGCTCGGCCGGCCGGCGCTCCGCGCGGCGGCGCTCGCCGCGCTCGAGGCGATCCACCGCGACGGCCGCGTCACGATCACGGCGCGCAACGAGGCGCTGTGGATCGGCGGGTGGGAGCCGGCCGGGGCCGCGTCGCCGCGGTGACCTCGTCGGCGACCGGGCCTCGCGTCCCGGGAGGGCGACCGCGGCCTTCGGCGGGTCGGCGGACGCCTACTTCGCGGGGGGCGCGGGCGGCGGCGCGTCGAGCAGCGAGCCGAGGGCGCCCGCGACCATCTTCAGGAACGAGTGGTCGTCGGCGCTGAACGCGTCGACCTTGTCGCTGTCGATGTCGATCTGGCCGACGATCTTCCCGTGGGCGCGGATCAGGACGACGATCTCGCTGCGCGTGGTCGTGGAGCAGGCGAGGTAGTTCGTGCGCTCGCGGACGTCCGGGACGACCTGGTCGCGGCCCTCGGCGACGGCGGTGCCGCAGACGCCCTGGCCGACCTTGATCCGGGTGTGCTCGGTCGGCGGGCCGACGAACGGTCCGAGGACGAGTTCGTCGTCCTCCAGCCAGTAGATCCCCGTCCACCCGGCCTGCGGGAGGCGCTGGTGGATCGCCTCGACGACGACCTTGCCGAGGTCGTTCCGGTCCGTCTTGCAGGTCGCGCACTCGGCGATCGCCGAAAGGATGGGGGAGATGTCGGGCAACGGGGTCCGTCCGGGGGGAGCCCCCCATTGTGCGGCACGGATCGACGCCGGGGGAGTGGTGAGGTGGGCGGGACGGTCGGGCGGGGCCCCGCCGGCGTCCGACCCCCGGTAGCGCGGTCCCCGTCCGGGAGGAGGTCGTCGGCGGGGAAGTGGCCCGGGCCGAGGACGGTGGGGGCGGCGCCGACGAGACGGAGCATGGGGACCTCGGGCCGCGGGGGGCGGCGCGGGGGGCGCGCGCGGACGGCGGACCCTGCCGCGTCGGCCGTTCCGGTCCGGGTGGGGGCCCGGTAGGCTGCGGGGATGAAGGTCTTCATCGCCGTCGACATGGAAGGCGCCACCGGGGTCGCCCACCGCGAACACCTCCTCCCCGGGGGGAACGACTACGAGAAGGCGCGCCGCTGGCTGACCAGCGACGTGAACGCCGCCGTCGAGGGCGCGGTCGCCGCCGGCGCGACCGAGGTCTACGTCAACGACGGCCACGGGAACATGCGGAACTTGCTGCTGGACGAGTTGCACCCCGCGGCGCGCTTGGTCGTCGGGCCCGCGCAGGCGAAGAACAAGCCGCTGGTGCAGGTGACGGGCATCGAGGCCGGCGGGTTCGAGGCGGCGATGCTCGTCGGGTTCCACAGTCGCGCGGGGACGCCGGGCGGCCTGCTGTCGCACACGTGGGTCGGGATGCTCGTCCACGAGATCCGGCTGCAGGGCCAGGTGGCGGGAGAGACGTTGCTCGACGCGGCGATCGTGGGCCACTACGGCACGCCGGTCGTGCTCGTGACGGGCGCGGACGACGTGTGCCGCGAGGCGAGGGCCGACCTCGGGGCCGACCTCGCGACGGTGGAGGTGAAGCAGGTGCTCGGGCCGTCGGCGTGCGCGACGCTCACGCCGAAGCGCACGTTCCCGATGATCAAGGCGGCGGCGGAGCAGGCCGTGCGCGAGCGGCACAAGCGGAAGCCGTGGACGACCCGAGGCCCGGTGGCCATGGACGTCGAGTTCCACCGGCGCGAGATGGCGCAGCGCGCGCTCGACACGGGCCTCGGCGCCGCGGTCGGCGACCGCTGCGTGCGGTACACGGGGCCCGACGTGCCGTCGGCGTCGCGCGACCTCTGGCGCGGCCTCGAGGAGGCGCTGCGCGAGGACGGCTCCTTCCTGAAGTAGGGGGCCGCGCGCCGCGGGACCGGGCGTGGCGCCGCAGGAGGGATCCGCGGTCCGCGCGTGCACGGCGGGGGCCGTGCGGAGGTCGTGCGCGCGTCCGCGGCGCGGCGGGGGGGCCGATCGCCCGACGGCGGGCGCGCGACGGCCCGCCGATTTCGTGTCCGTGGACCGCGGGTCGGCATCGAAGGGGGGCAGCCCCGCGAAGCGGAACCCCTCCATGCGCCGACACCTCCTGATCCTCGACGGCTCCGAGGCCGCCGAGCACGCGATCCCTCACGCCGTGGCGGCCGCGCGGACGTTCGAGGCCGACTTGCGGCTCCTGCACGTCCTCGAGTGCGAAACACCGAGCGCGCAGCACGCGGTCGATCCCGTCGACTGGCGGATGCGGCACGCGCAGGCGGGCGCCTATCTCGAGGCGTGGCGGGGCCGGCTCGCCGCCCAGGGCGTCCCGGTGACGACCGAGCTGCGCGAAGGGCGTCCGGCCGAGCAGATCCTCGACGTCGTCCGCGCGCTCGGCATCGACCTCGTGGTCCTCGCGCCGCACGGCGCGGGCGGCCCCTCGACGTCCGGCCTCGGCGACGTCGCCGGCAAGCTCCTCGCCGCCGGCGGCGTCTCGTTCCTCCTCGCCCGGCGCGCGGCGCCCGACGCCGCGTCGGACGTCGCGGCGCGCTACACGCGGATCCTGGTGCCGCTCGACGCGTCTCGCCGCGCCGAGTGCGCGCTGCCGGTGGCCTCCGCGATGGCGCGCGCCCACGCCGCGACGCTGCTGCTGGCGCACGTCGCGCCCGTGCCCGAGCTGCCCGGCGCGATGCCGCCGGCGGCCGACGACGTCCGCCTGCGCGAGCGCGTGGTGACGCGCAATCGCGAGTGCGGGGCCGCGTACCTCGACGCGGTCCGCGCGCGCGCGGCGTCCCCGGACCTCCCGGTCACCACGCGCATCCTCGTCGCGTCCGACGTGGGGCGCGCGTTGTGCCGGTCGGCCTCGGAGGAGCAGGTGGACCTCGTGGTCACGAGCGCCCACGGCGGCGGGTGCCGCGGCACCGGCGCCTTCGCCCCGTACGGGAGCGTCGCGCGCGAGCTGATCGCGGACCGGGCCACGTCGCTGTGGATCCTGCAGGACCTGCCGGCGGCCCCCGCCGTGGACGCGGCGGCGGCGTACGGCGCGGCCTTCGTCGGGCCGCGGGCCGAGCGGACCGCGCCTGCATGAGGCGGCTCCGGCGACCCCCGCGCCGGGCACCGAGGGCGGGCTGCCGTGGTTGACCCGACGCTCCGCGCCGAGCCGGTGCTCGAGGCGCCGGAACCGCCCGGCGGCCGGGCCGCGCGGACCCACGGCCCGGTCGAGCGCGACGGACGCGCGCCGCGCGGACCCGCGGACGTCGCGCCCCGCGCGGCCGCCGCGAGCGCCACGATCGAGCGCGCCGTGCGCGCGCTCGCCTCGGACCCCGACGCCCGCGCCTCGCGCTCGGCGGTCGCGGAGTGGCTGCTCGACAACGCCCACGTGCTGCGGGACGCCCGCGAGGTCCTCCGCCACGACCTTCCGCCGGTCTTCACGCGCTCGCTCCCGCGCCTGGCGCGGGCGGACGGGCGGCGACGCGTGGACGCGATCGCGAGCGCGCTCGTCGAGGACGACGACGGGCCGGTGGACGGTGCGTCGCTCGAGCGCTTCGTGGACGCCTACCAGCGGGTCACGCCGCTCACGACGGGCGAGCTGTGGGCCCTGCCCGCGTGCCTGCGGCTGGCGCTCCTCGAGGACCTCGCGCGCCTCGCCGCGCGGCACGTGCCCGTCGCCCGTCCCCCCGAGCGCCCCGGGGACACGCGACCCGAGGCCGCCGACGAACGCCGGGCGCGGCGCGCGGTGCTCGGGCTCCGGGAGCTCGCCGGGCTCGACTGGCGGGCCTTCGTCGAGCGGGTGAGCCGCGTCGAGGAGGTCCTGCGGGGCGATCCGGGCGGTTCGCACCGCGCGGCCGACTTCGAGACGCGCGACCGTGCCCGGCGTGCCGTCGAGGCGATCGCCCGCGGGAGCGGGCGGGACGAGGCGGCGGTCGCGGCGCTCGCCGTCGAGGCCTGTGGCGCGCCGGCCGCGCCCGACGCGAAGCAGCGCCACGTCGCCTGGCACCTGCTGGGGCCGGGGCGCGCGGCCCTCGAGGCCCGCGCCGGCTACCGTCCGCCGCCCCGCGCGCTCCCCGCGCGGTGGATGCTCGCGCACCCGGCGTCGGCCTACCTCGGGGGCATCGCCGGGGTCGCCGCGGCGCTGCTCGTCGGCGTCGTCCTGTTCGTCGCGGGGCGGGTCGGCGTCGCGTGGGGCGCCGTCGCCGTGCTCCTCGCCGCCGTGCCGGCGATCGCGGTGGCCGAGGCGCTCGTCAACGTGATCGTCACCGCGATCGTCCCGCCGCGTCGCCTCGCGCGGCTCGATCTCGACGGGGGGATCCCCGACGGGGCGCGGACGCTCGTCGTCGTCCCGCTCCTGCTCGGGCGCCCCGACGAGACGCGCGCGGTGCTCGAGAGCCTGGAGCGCGACTTCGTCGGCAACGAGGACCCGAACGTCGCGTTCGCGTTGCTCACCGACCTGCCCGACGCGGACGCGGCGACGGACCCGGGCGACCGCGAGCTGCTCCAGGCGGCGGTGGACGGCGTGGCCGAGCTGAACCTCCGGCACGCGCACGGCGGCGCCGGCCCGTTCCTGCTGCTCCACCGGGCGCGGCGCCTCGACCCGCGCAGCGGACGGTACCGCGGCTGGGAGCGCAAGCGCGGCAAGCTGCAGCAGCTGCTGCAGGCCCTCCTCGACGGCGACCTGACGGCCTTCCCCGTGCGGGTGGGCGCGGTCGACCGCCTCGCCCGCGTGCGGTACGTGCTGACGCGCGACGCCGACTCGTGCCTCCCCCGACGTCGGTCGCGCAGCTCGTCGCCACGATGGCGCACCCGCTGAACCGCGCGGTGGTCGACGGCGAGGGCCGCGTGACGGAGGGGCACGCGGTGCTGCAGCCCCGACTCGAGCCGTCGCCCCCCGGCGCGAGGCGCACGCCCTTCACCCGCCTGTTCGCGGGCGACCGCGGGCTCGACCCGTACGCCACGATCGTCTCCGACGTCCACCACGACCTGTTCGGCGAGGGGAGCTTCGCCGGCAAGGGACTGCTCGACGTCGCGGCCTTCCACCGCGCGCTCGACGGGCGGGTCCCGGAGGACGCGCTGCTCAGCCACGACCTCTTCGAGGGCCTCCACGCGCGGACGGGGCTCGTATCCGACGTGGTGCTCCTCGAGGACGTCCCGGCGGACGTGCCGGCGCACGCCGCGCGCGCGCACCGATGGATCCGTGGCGACTGGCAGCTGCTGCCCTGGCTCGCGCCGCGGGTCCCCGTCCTCGGGGCGCGCGCGAGCGCAACCGGTTCGGCCCGGTCGCCCGCTTCCGGCTGCTCGACAACCTGCTGCGCAGCCTCGTGTCCCCGGCCCTCGTGGCGCTCGCGGCGGTCGGATGGTCGGTGGTGCCGGGCGCCGCGCTCGCCTCGACCCTGGTGGTCCTCGTCACCCTCGCGGCCCCGGTCTGGAGCGGCCTCCTCTCGACGGTCCTGCGTTGCGCGAGCGGCGCCCGGGTCGGCCCGACGCTCGCGAACGGGCTCACCTCCGCGCGCCTCGCCCTGGGGCGGTGGGCCGCGACGGTGGCGCTGCTCCCGTTCGAGGCGTACGTGGCGACGGATGCGATCGCGCGGACGCTGTGGCGCCTCGCCGTGAGCCGCCGCCGGCTCCTCGAGTGGACGCCCGCCGCCCATGCGGCCCGCGACGCGCCGGCCGCCGGCAGCCTGGCCGCGACGACGCGCCGGATGCTCGCGGCCCCGGCGATGGCGGTGCTGACCGCGATCGCCGTCGCCGCGCGGGCGCCCGGCGCCCTGCCCGCGGCCCTCCCGCTGCTGGTCGCCTGGTTCCTCTCGCCCCTCGTCGCGTACCGCCTCGGGCTCCGGCGCGCCGCCGGGCGCGAGACGATCGATGCCGAGGGACGGCGCGCGCTCCGCGTCGCCGCGCGCAGGACGTGGCTCTTCTTCGAGCAGTTCGTGGGCCCGAGCGACCACTGGCTCCCGCCGGACAACTTCCAGGAGGAGCCCGGGGGTCGGGTCGCGCGCCGCACGTCGCCGACCAACGTCGGCCTCTCGCTGCTCTCGACGCTCGGCGCGCACGACCTGGGCTACGTCGGGCTCCTCGGGCTCGAGGCGCGGCTCCGCTCGACGTTCGACACGCTCGACCGCCTCGAGCGTCACCGCGGCCACCTCTTCAACTGGTACGAGACCCAGCACCTCGCGCCGCTCGAGCCGCGGTACGTCTCGACCGTGGACAGCGGAAACCTCGTGGGCTGCCTGTGGGCCCTCGCGAGCGGGTGCGAGGACGTCGTCCACACGCCGGTCGTCCGGCCCGCCCAGGCCGCCGGGGTCCTCGACACGATCGACGTCCTCGGGGAGACGCTCGGGCGCACCGAGGCGTTCGGCGCGGACGGGGCGTCGCGTGCGGCGCAGGAGGCCCTCGGGACGCTGCGCGCCCGGTTCGAGCCCGCGCTCGGGCCCCGCGCGTTCGCGCGCGTCGTACGCGAGGTCCAGGGGCTCGAGCTGCCGCGCGTCGAGGAGCAGCTCGCGCGGCTGGCGGAGTGCTCCGCCGGTCGCGCGGATCCCGCCGCGGTCGCCGACCTGCGGCTCTGGGCCGCGCGACTGCGCGAGCGGATCACGTTCGTGCATCGGGAGCTCTCGACCCTCGGGCCCTGGCTGACCCTCGGCCTCGACGTCGCCGCGGCGGCGACCACGCCGGGCGAAGCCACGGCGGCCGCGCGCATCGAGGCGGTCCTCGACGGGATGCCCGAGGCGCCCGCGCTCGAGGACGTCCCGGCGGCGTGCGACGCCGCGGTCCGCCTCCTCGCCGCCGTCCGCGACGAGCTCGGCCCCGATCCGGCCGCCGGGCCCGAGGGGACGCACGCGTGCGACGCCGCGGCCGCGTCGCTCTCGCGCTGCGCCACGGACGCACGCGGTCTCGTCGAGCGCTTCCGCCGACTGGTCGTCGACGCGCGGCGGCAGGCCGACGCGACCGACTTCGCGTTCCTGTTCGACCCGCGGCGCCGGCTGCTCCACCTCGGCTACGACGCGTCCGCGGGCCGTCTCGACCCCAACCATTACGACCTGCTCGCCTCCGAGTCCCGGCTCGCGAGCTTCGTGGGCATCGCCAAGGGCGACCTCCCGGCCCGGCACTGGCTCCACCTCGGACGGCCGCTCGCGCGGCTCCCGGGAGGTCCGTGCCTCCGATCGTGGAGCGGGACGATGTTCGAGTACCTCATGCCGGGCCTGTTGCTCCGGGCCCCCGCCCGGACGCTCCTCGGCGAGAGCTGTGACACCGCCGTCGTGGAGCAGATCGCCGCCGGGCGCCGCAGCGGACGGCCCTGGGGCACGTCGGAGTCCGGCTTCGCGGAGCTCGACGCGGGTGGCGCATACGGCTACTGGGCCTTCGGCGCGCGGAGCCTCGCCCTGCGGCGCGACGTCGGCGCGCGCGACGTGATCGCCCCGTACGCCTCGGCCCTCGCGTGCCCTCGCCGCCCCTCGGCCGTGCTCGCGAACCTGCAGCGCCTCCGGACGCTCGGCATGCTCGGCCGGTTCGGCTTCTACGAGGCCCTCGACTACGGCCCCGTCGGGGAGGGGCGCATCCCGACGCCGGTGCGGTCCTACATGGCCCACCACGAGGCGATGATCCTGCTCGCGCTGTGCAACACGCTCCACGACGACGTGTTCGTCGCGCGCCTCGGCGCGGACGCCCGCGTGCGCGCGTTCGACCTCCTCCTCGACGAGCGCCTGCCGACGGCCCGGACCCCGCCGCCGGTGACGCCGGAGGTCCCCTCGCCCTCGCCGACCTCGCCCCCGCCGTCGGTCGTGACGTCGGCCGTCTCGACCCGCGCGCTCCCGCCGCGCACGACGATCCTGTCGAACGGCCGGCTGAGCAGCTGGATCACGGCGGCGGGCGGCGGCGGGCTGCGCTGGCGGGACCTCGCGCTGACGCGTTGGCGCGCGGACGGCTGGGAGGAGGGGGGCGGGACGTGGGTGTACCTGCGGGACGAGGCCGCGGGCGCCACGTGGTCGGTCGGCGAGCGGCCGGTGCCGGCGCCGCCGGGCCTCGCGTCCGCGCGGTTCGGGCCGCACGTGGTCGAGCTGCAGCGTCGCGAGCACGGCCTCCTCGCCCGCGTCGACGTCGCCGTCGCGCCGTGGGACGACGTCGAGGTGCGGCGGATCACGCTCGTGAACGAGGACGATCGCCCGCGCACGATCCGCGTCACGACCGCGGTCGAGGTGCTGCTCGCGGCGGTGGGCGAGGCACGGCGCCACCCCGCGTTCAGCCGTCTCTTCGTCGAGAGCGAGCTCCTGCCGACGTCGGGGGGGATCCACGTGCGTCGGCGGCCGCGCTCGCCGGACGACGAGCCGGTGCACGTCGTGCAGTGCCTCGTCGGCGGGGGATCGGCCGCCGGCCCGCGCTCGTTCGAGACGGACCGCGGGAGGTTCGTGGGGAGGCACGGGACCGACCGCGCGCCGGCGGGCGTCGGCGCCCGACCCCTGAACGGGCGCGCGGGGGCGACCCTCGATCCGATCCTCGCGATCTCGACCCTGGTCCGCCTCGCCCCCGGGGGCCGCACGACGCTCACGCTGCTGACCAGCGTCGCCGGCTCGCGCGAGCGCGCGCTGGAGCTGATCGAGGCGCACCGCGGTGCGGGGGCCGCGGAGGCCGTCTTCGAGCAGGCGCGCCGGGAGCGGGAGCGGGCGCTGCGCGACCTCGGGATCTCGCCCGCGGACGCGCGCATCGCCCACGAACTGCTGTCGGCCTGCCTCGCGCCCGGCCACGCGGTCCGGGCCGAGGCCGGCCCGTTCGACGCCGCGGCCCGGCCGCGCTCGGAGCTCTGGGGACACGGGATCTCGGGCGACCTGCCGATCGTGCTCCTCCGGCTCGCGGCGACGTCGGACCTGCGCGTCGCGTTCGAGACGCTGCGCCTGCACGCGTACCTGCTCGATCGGGGCGCCGCGCTGGACGTGGTGCTGCTCGACGAGGAGCCGACGGGCTACGCGTCCCCGAGGCGCGACGGCCTCGAGGCCGAGCGCGCGCGCCTCCGCGCCCTGGGCCTCGCCGCGGCCCGAGGGGGCTCGTTCGTGATCCCCCGCGACCGCGTGGACGCCGCCGCGGTGCGACGGCTCGAGGCCTGGGCCGCGGTCGTGCTCGACGACGATCGCCCGGTGGCCGCGCAGCTCGAGCGCCTCGACGACGCCGTCGCGCGCCTCCCGGCGTTCGCCGCCGTCGCCGGCGCGGCGACGCCCGACCTCGGCCCGGCCGTCGAACGCCCGTCGGGCCTGCGCCACGACAACGGCTACGGAGGCTTCCCCGCCGACGGCCCCGGGTACGTCGTGTACGCCCGGCCCGGGCACCCGACGCCCGCGCCGTGGGGCAACGTGCTCGCGAACGCCGACTTCGGGTGCTTCGTGACGGAGGCCGGCAGCGGCTGGACGTGGCGGACGAACAGCGCGGAGCACCGACTGACGCCCTGGCGCAACGACCCCGTGCGCGACGACCCGGGCGAGGCGCTCTACCTGCGCGACGAGGAGACCGGCGTGGTCTGGACGCCGACGCCGTTGCCGATCGGCGGCGGCGCGCCCGTCCTCGTGCGCCACCGGCCCGCGACGACGACGTTCGAGCGCCGGAGCCACGGGCTGGGTCAGGAGCTGACCCTCGCGGTCGCGAGCGACGCGCCGGTCAAGGTCGTGACCCTGCGGCTCGCGAACCTCGCGGACCGTCCTCGGCGGCTCACGGTGACCTACTACGTCGAGTGGGTCCTGGGCACCTCCCGCGAGGCGACGGCGGCCCACCTGCTCACGGCGTACGAGGACGGCGCGTTGCTCGCGCGGAACCCGACCTCGGACTCCTTCGCGACGCGCGTGGCCTTCCTCGCGTCCGACGCCCCGGCCACCGGGATGACGTGCGACCGCGTCGAGTTCCTCGGCGCCGGTGGCGTGCGGGACCCGGCGGGGCTGCGACGGATCGGGCTCTCGGGCGCCGTGGGGGGCCGACTGGACCCGTGCGGGGCGCTGCAGGTCTCCGTCGACCTGCCGGCGAGGGCGGTCCGCGACGTGCGCTTCGTCCTCGGGGAAGGCGTCGACCTCGTCGACGCGCGGAGGCTCCTCGCCGCGCACCGGGCCCCGCGGGTCGCCACCGCCGTCGACGCCACCGCGGCCTGGGACCGCGTCCTCGGGGCGATCGAGGTGAGCACGCCCGACCCCGACTTCGACCTGCTCATGAACGGCCGGCTCCTGCACCAGGTCGTCGCGTGCCGGATGTGGGGCCGATCGGGGCTGTACCAGCCCGGCGGCGCCTTCGGGTTCCGGGACCAGCTGCAGGACGCGATGGCGCTCGTCAGCGCCGCGCCGGCGCTCGCGCGCGCGCACCTGCTCGAGGCCGCGCGGCGTCAGTTCCCCGAGGGCGACGTCCTCCACTGGTGGCACGTCGAGACCGACGCGGGGGTCCGCACGCGGTGCTCGGACGACCGTCTGTGGCTCCCCTTCGCCGTGGCGCACTACGTCCGCTGGACGGGGGACCACGCCGTGCTGGACGCGCAGGTCCCGTTCCTCGCCGGCGAGCCGCTCGCCCCCGGCGAGCGCGAGAGGTACGCGCGGTTCGCGCCGGGCCCGGTCGCGTCCCTGGCGGAGCACTGCCTGCGCGCGCTCGAGCGCGACCCCGGGACCGGGACGCACGGCCTCCCGCTGATGGGGTCGGGCGACTGGAACGACGGGATGAACCGCGTCGGCGCGGACGGACGCGGCGAGAGCGTGTGGCTCGCGTGGTTCCTGTACGCCGCGTGGACGCGTTTCGCGGCGGCCTGTCCCGACGGCGAGCTCTCCGCGCGCTGCGGCGCGCTGCGCCGTCGCGCCGAGGCATTGCGCGCGACCGTCGAGCGCACGGCGTGGGACGGTCGCTGGTACCTCCGCGCGTTCTACGACGACGGCACGCCTCTGGGCGGGTCCGCCTCCGACGAGGCGAGGATCGACCTCGTGTCGCAGGCGTGGGCGGTGCTGTCGGGCGCCGCGAACCGGTCCCGCGCCGCGCGTGCCATGGCCTCGGCCGCGGACCACCTCCTCGTGCCCGCCCTCGAGCTCGTGCGCCTGCTCGCCCCACCGTTCGACCGCACCGCCCTCGAACCCGGCTACGTGAAGGGGTACCCGCCGGGCGTGCGCGAGAACGGCGCCCAGTACACTCACGCCGCGGTCTGGGGCGCGTGGGCGTTCGCGGTCCTCGGGGACGGCGACACCGCCCTCGACTGGTTCCGGACGGCGTCCCCGATCCGGCGGACGTCGACGCGCGCCGGCGCCGACCTGTATCGCGTGGAGCCCTACGTCGTGGCGGGCGACGTGTGTCTCGGCGGGGGATACGACGGGCGCGGCGGGTGGACCTGGTACACCGGCTCCGCGGCCTGGCTGTACCGCCTGGGCCTCGAGCGCATCCTCGGCGTGCGCCGGACCGCGACGACGCTCGCCGTCGACCCGTGCGTCCCGGCCGCGTGGTCGCGCTTCGAGGTCGTCCTGCGGACCGGCGCCACGGTCCACCGCGTCCGCGTCGAGAACCCCGACGGCATCAGCCGGGGCGTCGCGTCCGCGACGCTCGACGGCCGAGCGGTCCCTTCCCCGGCCATCCCCTTCGTCGACGACGGAGCCGAGCACGCCATCGTGGTCGTGCTCGGCGCACCGGAGTCCGCGGTCTGACAGGGGCGCGCGCCGGGACGATCCTCGCGCCGTCCGTACACGAGAGAGGCACGGCGACGAGGATCGAACGACGCCCACGCGCCGGGAGCCGGGCCGGCGCGGTGGACCTCAGGCGTGCGAGGCCTCGGCCGCGACGGCGTCGTCGCGCGTCCGCTGCACGGTGCCGGGCGGGTGGTTCGGAGGCGCGTAGAGCGTGTAGAGCTTCAGGGGCTTCGTCTTCGACGGATTGACGACGTTGTGCCGCGTCTTCGCCGGCACGACGACCGCGCCGCCGGCGCGGACGTCCCGCGGCGGTTGGCCCGCGAGCAGGAAGCGGGCGGTGCCCGCCTCGACGCGGAAGAACTGATCCACGGCCGCGTGGACCTCGCGACCGATCTCCTCGCCGGGGCGGAGGCTCATCAGCACGAGCTGCGCGTGGCGGCCGGTGAAGAGCACGCGGCGGAAGTCGCGGTTCGCGAGGGTCTGGCGTTCGATCGGGCCGACGTAGGGGCGCATGGGCGGTGGCTCCGGTGGTTCGCCCCTTCCCCCCCCACAGCGTAGGCGGGCGCGGGAGGCTCGTGGGCGAGCGGACGGGGTGGCGCGCACCGCGCACGACGGCGCGCCGCGCGACGAAACCGTCGGACCTCGCGGGTCGCGCGCTTCGCCGGCGCACCGGGGGCGCCCGTGCGCGGCCCGCGAGCCGCGTGCGCTTCGTCGCGACCCTCGACCGCCGGCCGGCATCGAAGGAGGGAGCCCACGGCGCGGCTCCCGGTGGCCTGCACCGACCCGCGCCGGAGGCCAACGACCTGCGGCCGGCGGACGCCCTTCGGCGCACGCGCCCCGCACCCTCGTACCCGAGCGGACGCCCACGGTCCGCGCACACCCCCTTGTCTTGAGGAGTCGCCATGAAGTTCCCCTACGTTCTCGCCGCGGCCGTCGCCGCGATCTGCATGTCCCCCGCGCTCGTCCCGTTCGTCACCGCCGGGGAGCCCGCGAAGGGCCCCGACGCGGCGGCGGCGAAGCCCGTCTCCCGCGTGCTGGAGTTCGGCGACGGCGCGGCGCGCTTCCACGTCGAGCGTGACGCGAAGGCCGGCCGCATGACGTTCCGCCTCGACGACCCGTCCGTCAAGCTCGAGCGCGCGCCGGTCGTCGTGATGACGACGGACAGCGGCCCGAAGGAGATCACGCTCGTCCCGGTCGCGGGCCAGCCCGGCACGTGGGTCTGGACCGGCGATGCGGTCCGCGACGACCGCTTCAGCGGGACGATGCGCGTCGTCGTCGCCGGGAAGCCGTACTCGGCGCCGTTCGCGACCGCGTGGACGGGCGACTCGACGTCCGCGGGCTGCACCCTGCCGTCCGGCGGCTTCCACCCGCGCCACGGCGGGCACGCCCTGGCGTTCCCGGACTGCGGCGCCCGCGTCGAGGTGGTCCAGGACCCCGCGACCGGCGCGCTCACGATCTACTCCAACGAGGACGTGACCGTCACGTCGGCCCCGGTGATCACGGTCACCGAGAGGACGACGCCGGTCGTCGTCACGCTGACGAAGGTCGACGGCCAGGACGGCGTGTGGACCACGACGCACGAGTCGTTCAAGTCCACGACGACGTCCGCGCGCGTCCGCCTCCTCGTCAACGGCAAGCCGTGCGAGACGGCGCTCGTCTACGCGACGACCCGCGGCGGCGACCTCGTGACGGTCACCGACGGCCCCAGCTTCGAGGTCGTGCGCGACGCGAAGTCGGGCGCGTACACGTTCTACGCGGTCGAGGAGACGTGGGAGGGCAAGCCGTACACGGTCGAGAACCCCACGGTCGTCGTCGACGGACGCACCTACAACCTCAAGCGCGTCGAGGGTGAGCCCCGCGCCTGGCAGCTCGTCGGGCTCGACACCGCGGGCAGCGACGCCCGCGACGGCCAGCTCAACTTCACGCTGTTCGGGAAGACGCTGTCGACGCGCGTGGGCCTCTCCGGCCTCGGCGTCGGCGTCAAGTAGCCGACGGCGCTCCGCTCCGACGCCCCCGCGTCGGTCGGTCGCCTCTGCAGGGCGCGCGGGTCCTCCCGCGCGCCCTGCTCTCGTTGCGGGGGCGAAGCCGGCCCCCGGGCCGGCCTCGTGGGGGCGCGCGTCCGCCGCTCCCTCTGCGTGCCGACCGGCCCGGGGGCCCGACCCGCCGCGCGTCCGCCGGCATCCAACCACCGACCGTCCCCTGATCCGGAGACTCGTGATGCTCACACGCTTCAAGCTGCTGTGCGGTGCCCTCGCGCTGGTGTTCGGGGGCTCGCTGAGCTCTTGGACCGCCCCGCGCACGGCCTCCGCCGACGACGCCGCGCTGGACGTCTCGGTGTTCTACACGTCCCTCGAACCGTACGGGAACTGGGTCCAGCTCGAGACCTACGGGTGGGCGTTCGTCCCGGACAACGTCGACTTCACGTGGCGTCCGTACACGCTCGGTCAGTGGCAGTGGATCGAGCCGTACGGCTGGACGTGGGTCTCCGACGAGCCGTTCGGGTGGGCGACGTACCACTACGGCCGCTGGACCTGGGTCGACGACTGGGGCTGGGCCTGGGTCCCGGGCACCACGTGGGGGCCCGCGTGGGTCGCCTTCCGGTACGGGGACCCGTGGATCGGCTGGGCGCCGCTGCCGCCGGGCCCGAACTGGCGGGTCGACGCGGCGTTCGACGGCGGCGGCGTCGACCTCGGCCTCAGCATCGGGAGCTTCGCGTGGAGCTTCGTGCCGGTGCGGTGGTTCGCGGAGCCCGACCTTCGCTCCCGCGTCTACGTGACCGCGTACACCCCGTGGTTCGTGCAGCAGACGCGTTGGTCCACGCGCTTCGAGCCGGTGGACGGCGGCTATGCGAACCGCAGCATCGGCCTCGACGTCGTCGAGCGCTCGCGGGGCGCGCCCGTCCCGCGGCGCCGGCTGCGGGACGCCGCTGCGCCGGGCTCGGCCGCGCGCGTCCAGGGGGACGAGGTGATCCTCTACCGGCCGCGGGTCGTCGCGAAGCCGCCGACGCGCCTGCCGGTCCCGCGCGCGCAGGGCGACGCCAGGGCGGCGGTGGACCTCGACGCGTGGACCGCGCAGCGGCGTGCCGCGCTGAAGGCCCACCTCGACGCCGAGCGGAAGGCGCTCGACCAGCCCGACGCCGTCCCGGCCGTGCCGGTCCGTCCGGCCCCGGGCGCCGCGCCCGACGACGCCGAGAAGCGCCGTCAGGCCGCGCTGAAGGCGCTCGAAGAGGAGAAGGCGCGCCTCGAGGCCGCCCTCGAGCGCCAGCGCCAGCGCCGCGAGAAGGACCGCAAGCCGCCCGCCCCGCCGAAGCCGGAGCCCAAGCCCGCGCCGATGCCGGAACCGAAGCCCGAGCCCAAGCCCGAGCCGAAGCCGGAGCCCGAGCCGAAGCCCGAGCACCCTCCGGGCATGGACGACGACGGGGGCATGGACGATCACGGCAAGCCCGAGAAACCCGAGAAGCCCGACGAGGACGACGAGCACGGCATGAAGTAGGCCGTGACGTCGCCGGCGTCCTCGGGCGTGGCTCGCCACGCCCGGGGGCGCCGTCCGGCGCCGATTCACGGCGCGCCGATCGGCGCCAGGGGCTCTCCCCGCGGCGGACGGGCGCGTGTCGTCGAGCGGGGCCCCGCTTCGGGAGGGATCGATGAGGCCGCGCACCGGACATCAGCGCTCCGACCTCCGGGAGATCGCCCGGCGGGTCATGCGCGACCGCGGCCTCCTCCCCGCGTTCGAGCCGGCCGTGCTCGAGCAGTTGTCGTCGATCGACGGACCCGCGCACGAGGACCCGCCGTCGGTCCGCGACCTCACGTCGCTGACGTGGGCCTCCATCGACAACGACGACTCGCAGGACCTCGACCAGGTCACCGCGTCGCGAGAGGAAGCCGACGGCGTCGTGACCGCGTACGTCGCCGTGAGCGACGTCGACGCGCTGGTGGCCCGCGACACGCCGATCGACCGTCACGCCCGCCACAACACGACGTCGGTGTACACCGGCGCCGAGGTCTTCCCGATGCTCCCCGAGCGCCTCTCGACGGACCTCACGTCGTTGAGCCCCGGCGAGGACCGGCTCGCCCTCGTCGTGGAGCTGCGCGTCGCCCCCGACGGGGCCGTCCTCCGCGAGGACGTCTACCGGGCGCGGGTCCGCAACCGCGCGAAGCTGGCCTACGACGCCGTCGGCGCGTGGCTCGAGGGGAAGGGCGCGGTCCCCGCCGCGATGGCGGCGTCGCCCGGGGTCGAGGGGCAGCTCCGCGCCCAGGACCGCGTGGCCCAGGCGCTCCGGCGTCGCCGGCACGAGCTCGGCGCGCTCGATCTCGAGACGATCGAGCCGCGGCCGGTCTTCGACGGCGAGACGATCACCGACCTCCGCGCGGACCGACCCAACCGGGCCAAGCAGCTGATCGAGGACTTCATGGTCGCGGCGAACGGCGCCACGGCGCGCTTCCTGGCGCGGGCCGGCGTGCCCTCGATCCGCCGGGTCGTGCGCTCCCCGGAGCGATGGCTGCGGATCGTCGCGCTCGCCGCCGAGCACGGGTTCGAGCTGCCGGTCGAGCCCGACGCGCGGGCGCTGCAGACGTTCCTGCTCGCCCGCCGCGAGGCCGACGCCGCGCGCTTCCCGGACCTCTCGCTCGTCGTCGTGAAGCTGATGGGGGCGGGGGAGTACGTCGTCGAGTCGCCGGGCCGCGCCCCGATCGGGCACTTCGGGCTCGCGGTGCGCGACTACACCCACTCGACGGCGCCGAACCGGCGCTTCCCGGACCTCGTGACGCAGCGCCTGCTGAAGGCGGTCCTCGCCGGGCGGCCGACGCCGTACCCGGTGGACACGCTCGAGGCGCTCGCGATGCACTGCACCGCGCAGGAGGACGCCGCGAACCGCGTCGAACGCCAGGTGCGCAAGTCCACCGCCGCGCTCCTGCTCGAGCCCCGCGTCGGCGAGCGCTTCGACGGGGTCGTGACCGGCGCCTCGGTGAAGGGTACCTGGGTCCGCATCTTCACGCCGCCGGTCGAAGGGCGCGTGGTCGAGGGGTTCCGGGCGCTCGAGGTCGCCGACAAGGTCCGCGTGAAGCTCGTCGGCACCGACGTCGAGCGGGGTTTCATCGACTTCGTCCGCGTCGCCGACTGACGGGCACGGGCCAGGGGCCGGCGCGCGCCGCGGTCAGGGACGCCGGCCCGCCCCGAAGGCCGGCCCGCGCAGGCCGGCGGGCCTCGCGTCCCCGTCGCCCGTCAGGCCCCGAGTCGTCGGAGGGCCTTCGCCGCGCGGTACCGCACCCGCGCGTCGGGGTCCTTCGTGAGCGGCGCGAGGACCTCCTTCGCCTTCGCCTTGTCGCCGGCCACCGCGCCCAGCGCGTCGATCGCGGCGAGGCGGCGGAGGGCGGGGAGTTCGACCCAGGAGCCCTCGGACTCCAACGCGAGGGCCGGCTGCAGCAGCGGGAAGAGGGCCCCGGCGCGGGCTCGATCGTCGGGTTTCACGGTCGGCTGGGCGGCCGGCTTCGTCGCCAGCGGTGCCAGCCGTGCGACCCCCGCGTCGGGGAGAGGGCCGACCGCGAGCGCGGCGACGACCGCGGTCTCGACGAACGCGTCCGCTTTGGTGCCGGGCGCGTCCAGCGCCGCGATCAGCGTCGCGGGCGGCACGAGGTTCGGCTTGCCGAGGTCGACGAGGATGGCGGCCGCGGTCCGACGGTCGGCGAGGCGGTTCGGCGTCACGAGCGCCCGACGGAGCGCGCCCGCGGTCCGCGCCCGGAGTCCCTTGTCCACCTCGGCTTCCGGGACGCGGTGGGAGAGCCATGCGAGCGAGAGGCACGGATTCGCGCGATTCGGGTCCGCGTGCGGGGCCCACTCGGCCTCGGTCTCCTGCGGCACCGGTTCGGTCGGCGCGCTCGGGTCGACGGGCTGCAGCAGGTTGCGCGAGGTCTCGTGCTCCGAACGCTCGGTGTCGAGCAGTCGCGGCAGCGACTTCGCGGCCATGGACGCCATCTCGGCGTCCTGCCCGATGGCGAAGACGACGCTCGGGTCGGTGCTCCGCTCGTGGCGCGCGCCGATCCACGTGCTCAGGGCCGCACGCCACGCGTCGCGTACGAGGTTCCGCGCCCCGACTTCGAGCCAGGTGCGAAGCTGGACGTCGTCCTCTCGGTCGCCGGCCTGGCGGCCCTCCGTCAGGTACGTGACCGCCGGCGGCCCCAGGCTGCGGGCCGCCGCGTCGCCCGTGCGGCGGTCGATCTCGATCGGACCCGGCGGAAGCTCCGACGGGACGGACGTGCCGGCGGCGAGGCCGGTCGCCTGCTTCACCACCGTCATCGCGGTGCGGAAACTGTGCGGCGCGCCGCACGCGAGCAGTCGCCACCCCGCGAGCCGGACGGCCGGCGCCGGTGCCCCCAGCAGGTCGACGAGGGCCTTGGCGGAGGCGGTGTCGTCCTCCGGTGCGGCACCGAAGGGCGCGGCGACGGCCGAACGGCCGAGGATCGTGACGACGGCCGCCGCCGCGCGCGCGATCCTGGCGTCCGTGGAGGCGAGGAAGGGGAGGCCGACCGCGATCGTCTCGAGCCCGTCGCGCTGGGTGACTCGGAGCGAGAACTCGCGATCCGGCGTGCGCACCGGGAGCATCGCGAGGAGCTGGAGCGCCGAGCCGGTCGCTTCGGGCCTCGCGCCGCACGCTTCGATCAGGAGGTGCGCGAGGTCCAGCGGCATGGCCGCCGGCCCGAGCGCCGCGACGACGCGCAGGGCCTCGTCGAGGAGTGCCAGGTCCGCCGCGGGCATCGTCGTCCACGCCTTCGCGGCGTCCTCCTGGCCGCGACGGCCGAGGAGGCGCAGCGCGCGCACCGCGGCCGTGCGGGCCGCCGCGTCCTCGTCGCGCGTGGCGTCGAGCAGGACGGGCACCGCGACGGCGGCCTCGGGGTAGCGCGCGCCGAGCGTCTCGGCGGCCTTCGCGCGGGCCGCGGCCTCGGGCGCCTCGAGGCCCGCGGCGATCGCTGCGACGTCGTTCGCGGCGGCGGGCGCGGGCGGCGCGTCGGCCGCGTGCGCGGGGCGGATCGCCGCGACGGGGGCGAGTGCCGCCAGGGTCGCGAACGTCGTGCGGGTGATCAAGCGCCGGTTCATCGTCTCCTCCCGAGGCGGAGACGATATCAAGCGGGCGCGGGCCGGGCCTCGCGTACCCGGGACTACGACTTCGGCGGAGGGGGGACGGCCGGCGCCGAGCCGCTCGCCGTGATCGACACGGCGGGCGTCGGGCGCGGGATCACGAGGCCCTCGCGCTCGAACGCGGCGAGGATCGCGTAGCGGAGGTCGGACGCGACGCCGCCACGGTCGCGCACGCGCCAGGTCTGGGCGTAGAGCGCGAAGACGAGCCCCGTCGGCGCGAGCTCGACGATCCGCACCACGGGCGAGGGGTCGCCGACCACCGAGGTGTGCTCGCGCGCGAGCGCGAGGAGGACCCGTTCGACCTTGGCCGGGTCGGTGCCGTGCTCGACCGTCACCTTGACCTCGACCATCGCGTACGCGAGACCGTGGGAGAGGTTGGTGAGCCGCTCGGCCATCATCTGCCGGTTGGGGACGAGGACGGTCGTGTTGTTGCCCGTGCGCAGGAGCGTGCCGCGCATGCGGATCGCCTCGACCGTGCCGGTGGTCGGGCCGACCTCGACGAGGTCGCCGACGCGGATCGGGCGCTCGACGAGCATGAAGAGGCCGCTGAAGAAGTTGCCGAGCACGTCCTGGAGGCCGAGGCCGAGGCCGATGCCCGCGGCGCCGAGGAACCACGCGAGGGAGCCGGTGTCGACGCCGAGCGCGTCGAGCGCGAGCACCGCGACGATCGCGAGGACGACGTAGCGGAGGATCGCGAGGATCGCGTACCGGACGCCGACGTCCACCTCGGCCTTCGGGAAGACGAGGAAGGTGAGGACCGTCTTCAGCACGCGCCCCACGACGACCACGACCGCCATCCGCGCGAAGCCGCCGAGCATGCGGCCCCACGTGAGGACGCCGCCGCCGACGACGGGCGACTGGAGGGCGTCGGCGACGCGGGACGGCGTCAGGTCCCACGTGGCGAGGATCGCGAGGGCGGTGCCGACGAGCACCAGGGCGCGGATGGTCCCGACGCCGAGGCGCTCCAGCCCGACGGACGCGGGGCCGGGCTCGGACTCGGTGCCGGGCGCCGCGCCCGCGCGGCCGATCGCGATCATCTCGCGCAGGCCCGCGCGCAGCCAGTGCGAGACGGCGGTGGCCGCGAGGAGGATCGCGGCGGTGAAGCCCGCGTTGCGGAGGAGGAACGCCGCCAGCGGGAGGTACCCGAGGCCCCGCGCGACGACGAGCACGAGCGACGTCACGACCGCGAACGGGAAGATCACGCGCGTCGCCATGGTCGCGAGCGCGCCGAGGACGCCGGCGCCGGAGCGGCGGCGGAGGCCGGCGAGCACGCCGCTCGCCGCGAGCGCCGACGCGCCGAAGAGCACGAGCGCGGCGTCGCGCGCGATGCGCAGCGCGGCCGCGACCGCCGGGCTGCCGCCCGCGGACCGCACCAGCCAGCGCCCGCCCTCCGTGAGGAGCAGCGCGAAGAGCAGCGCGCGGCCGGCCATGCCGACCTGCGCCGCCCGGGCGTCGTCGAGGCGCACGAGGCGGAGCGCGGGGCGCACGGGCGAGAGCACCTCGAGCAGCAGGCCGCGCAGCAGCGACCAGCCGAGCAGGATCAGCCCGGCGCCGAGCACGTGCCGGCGCAGCGTCGCGTCGGCTCCGAGCAGCGCCGCGGCCGCGAGGCCGAGGCCGACGAGGGCGAGGTGGGGGGCCATGCGCCAGAGCAGGCGCAGCGAGCGCAGGCCGAGGAGCCAGCGTCGGGGGGCGGCGGAGGGGTTCACGCGCCGCCCTCCGCGGCCGGGGGCGGCGGGTCCTCGGGGGCGGCGGGGGCGCCGGACACCTCGTGGAGCACCGCGGCCTCCGCCGCCTTCATCGCGGCGGTCTCCTGCACCTTCTTCTCGGCGACGGCGTCGCGCTCCTCCTCGACGCTCGCGCCCGCGACCGGCGCGGCCGGGTCGAGGACGACGCGGTCGAGGCGCGCGCTGATCCACCGCCGCAGGCGCCGCACGCCGACGACGCAGAGGAGCGCCGCCGCCGCGAGGCCCGCCAGCGCCCCGGCGTGCGCGGCCGCGAACGTGCCGACGTGGTCGTCGCCCCGGAACGTCAGCCAACGCCAGGCCGCCTCGAGCTGCGTGCCCGCGTGCTCCGCGTCCTCCGCGAAGACGTCGGGGTTGACCTCGGGGTCGACGCGGATGCCGAAGCTCCGCGGACCCTGGTCGAGGAGCGCGTCGCGCAGGCGCGTGAGCGCCGCGAGCTGGGCGGTCAGCCGCGCCTTCTCGGCGTCGATGCCCGCGACGGCGTCGGCGTGGTCGGCGCGCGCCTGGTCGAGGGCGCGGCGGAAGCCGCCGATCCGCCAGCGAGCGCGCGCGGGGGCCACGGCCTCGGCGGCGGCGATCCTCGCCTCGGCGTCCGCCACGGCGGCCTCGAACCGCGCGGTCACGGCGGCGCGGTCCTCGGTGGCGCGGAGCCGGACGCGCAGCGCCGCGATGCGGCGGACGGCCGCCGCGTGGTTGCGCGTGACGAGGTCCGCGTCGAAGCGGTGGAGCTGGCGGAGCGCGCCGTTCACGTACGCGAGGTCGAGGCCCGCGGCCTCCGGGTCGCGGTAGACGACGAGGTCGTCGCGGGAGGCCGTCGCGGCGGACGAGGCGACGGGCGCGGGCCGGTCGCCGACGGGGGCGTCGGAGCGCGCCGTCAGGCGGCGGAGCCTCACGGCGTCGCGCACGACGCCGTTCACCGCGAGGAGGGCCTCGTAGACGCCCGCGGTGGCGCGGCTCCACGCGGCGTCCTCGGCGCGCACGGTCGCGTCGGGGGCCGGCGGACGTCGCGCGTCCTCGAGGGAGGCCGCGAGCTCGCCGGCCTCGTAGTCGAGCCGGTCCAGCTGCCGCTCGCGGCGGACGCGCTGCAGCTCGTCGGTGAAGCGGGCCGCGGCCAGCTCGGCGGCGAGGGCCTCGGTGCGCGCGAGCTGCGCGGCGCCGTCGTAGAGCCGCGCCCGCGCGTCGGCGCGCAGCGCGGCCCAGAAGAGGAGGCGCAGCCGGAGCGACGCGAGCGCCTCCTCCGCCTCGAGCTCGCGGACGGCGAGCTCCGGGACCGAGAGGGCCGGCGACGCCTCGGGCGCCGTCGGCGACGGCGCGGTGGACGCGCCGGCGACGCGCTTGCTCTCGTCGATGCGGCCGGCGACGTCGCCGAGCTCCTTGCGGACGGCCTTCCCCTCCACCACGAGCGCGTCGAGCCGCGCGACCTGCGCGTCGCGGGCGCGCTCGAGGGCCTCGGCCTCCTCGCGGCGCTCCGTGGCCCGGCGGGCCTTCTCGCGCACCGTGGACTCGTCCACCAGGCCCGGCGTCGGCGACTCCTTGGCGTACGCCTCCGCCCGCTCCTTCGCCTGCACCGCCCGCAGCCGCAGCCACGGCTCGTTGACCTCGGGGTCGGCGCCGGTGCCCTCGTAGAGGAGCCGGCCGCGGTCGCTCCGGGCGGCGAGCGCGACGAGCGGCGCGAGGTCGAGGCACGGCGTCGGCGACGCCTCGACGACCTTCGTCAGCAGCGTGCCCTCGCCGTCGAGGACCGCGCGGACGAGCGGGGCCCACGGGTCGGGGGGCTCGTCCGGCGACGGGGGCTTCGCGACGTCGGGGGCCGGGGCGGGCGGGAGGGGGTACGAGCGCGGCGCGCGCCCGTCGCGCCCGCGGACGACGATCGGGCAGTCCTCGCGTCCGATCACCCAGCGGTAAAGCCGTCGCGACATCGCGAGCCCGCCGGGGGCGCTCGGGCCGGGCAGCAGCGCCGCGCGCTGGTCGACGAGCTCGGCGAAGTGCTTCAGCGACGCCGCGACGTCGGGCCGGCCGGCGCCGCCGGCGGCGTTCCACGACGCGACCAGCTTGCGGTCGTTCTCGAGGGCGTCCACGAGCGGTTCGACGTTGGTCTCCTCGCCGCTGGCGGGGACGACCGACTTCGCTTCGCTGACGAGGGCCTCGCGGGCGTACCGCCTCCGGTTCGCCTCGTCGTCCGCGCGCGCCGCCACGGGCAGCAGGGCGGCCGCGGCGAGGCACCAACCGACGAAGCGGGCCGTGTTGCGTCGCACCCGTTCATCCTACGTTCCTCGCAGCGCCCTTCCGCCCTCCGTCGACCCCCACCCGCTCCCGCTTCCTCTCCTCCCTCTTCTTCCTCTCCTTCTCCTCCTCGTCCGTGGTGCAACGGCGTCCGCATGTTCAGCGGCGCCCAGCCTCCACTCTGCTCACCGTCCGTGGTGCAACGGCGTCCGCATGTTCAGCGGCGCCCAGCCTCCGCTCTGCGGACCGTTCGTGGTGCAAGTGCGCCCGCGCGCCTGCGCGAGCCCGCCGGAACGTCCTTGTACGCCCCCTTCCGCTCCTTAGATCCCGTTCCGAATCCACCGGGGATTCAGAGCTCGCGCAGAACAGCGCGCGGAAGGAAACATCGGTCGCGGGACGCTCCGGCCGCACAAACGAAGACGGGCGCCCCTGGTGAGAGGGGCGCCCGTCCTTCGATCACGTACCGACGGGTCTACAGGTCCTGCGGCCGGACCGTCCCCCGACCGTTCGCCTTGCAGCGCTCGATGGCCTTCTTCAGCATCCCGCCGACCGCCGCGCTCACGGCATCCGTGAGGTCGCCCGCCGCGCGGACGCCCGCGCCACGGACCACGTCCTTGACCTTCGACGCGACGACGAGGTTGCCGGCGCCGCCCTTCGCAGCCTTCTTGGCCTTCGCCATGGGTGTGTGTCTCCTTGGAATCGCTCGGAATCTCGGTCCCCGCGGTGTTCCAAGGCATCCGCGGGAGCCTGGCGGGACGGACGAGAAACGCTTCTCGCGCCGCGAACCGCCTACTGCGTGAAGATTCGTAGCACGTGGGGGGGACACGACGAAAGAATCTGTTTTCGTCCCAATCACCAGCCGGTCGCACGCGACCGCCCGGAAGCCGCATCCGGACCCCACCCGACCCCCCGAAAAGCCCCGGGTTTTCCTTGGAATTCGAAGGGTTCCCTCTCCACGGCGGACCCGACCGCGGGCCCGGCCTCGCCAATCCCCCCGTTGGACGCAGTATTCGGCGCTTTCGTCGCGCGACGTCAGGGCAACCGGACGCTGACCCCGACGCCGTCCCGCAGGGGGAGGATCGTCGTGCGCAGGCGGGGGTGGGTCGTGACGGCCTCCACGTACCGCCGGATGGCGACGGTGGCGGGGTCCTGGGCCTTCCGATCCGCGACCGCGCCGTCCCACAGGACGTTGTCCGTGACCAGCAGCCCCCCGGGTCGTAGCCGCGCGATCGCCGGCTCCACGACGTCGGGGTACCCCTCCTTGTCGATGTCGCAGTAGACGACGTCGAACGGGCCCGTCTCGCGCCGGAACGCCGTCAGGGCGTCCTCCTGCACGTAGCGGACGCGGTCCCCAACCCCGAGCCGGTCCAGGTACGCGAGGCCCCGTGCGACGTTCTCGGGGTCGAGGTCCGTGAGGACGACCTGCCCGTCCTCCGGCATCCCCCGGAGCCACCACGCGGCCGAGTACCCGAAGCCGCTGCCCAGCTCGTACACCCGCCGGGCGCCGATCGACCGCGCCAGCACCTCGAGCAACGACCCGACGGCGGGCCCCACGATCGGGAAGCCGCGCCCGCCGGCGAAGGCCTCCATCTCGAGGAAGACCGCGTCGCGGGCGGGGGCGTGGGCGTACACGTACGCATCGACGGTCGGGTCGGTGATCGGCATGGGGGGTACGCTAGCCGGGCCCGGAGCCCCCGAGGGCATGCTCTGCTCCGCGGTCGTCCGCCCCGGGTCGTCGCCGGTCCCCCCGCCCTCCCTCCCCCCGCGCCCCCCACCTTCCCTGCGCCCGGCCTCCGTCCCCTCGGTCGGCTATACGAGCCCTCCGCGGAGGCTCTCCTTGGTGCTCATGTCCGCCGCCCCGGTCGGTCCCGTCCTGTCGCGCGAGCCGGAGGTCCGGCTCGTGAACGCGTTCCCGCGTCCCTACGAGAACGCGGTCGCGACGGCGCGGACCTGCTACTCCGGGCGCGGGATCGTGGAGACCGAGGAGGTCTCGGGCGGGCCCGGGCTCTCCGAGGAGAAGCGACAGAAGAAGGTCGAGCAGCGCGACCGCATCGCGAAGTCGATCTACCAGGCCGGGCACCACACGACGCTCCAGCACGCGCACTTCCAGTTCGCGCTCGACGCCGTGTCGCGCCAGTTCCTCTGGTCGTTCCTCCACGCGCACCCGTTCTACAACTCCGAGCAGGTGAGCCAGCGCTACGTCGAGGTGCGCGCGGGCAACTACACGGTGCCGCCGCTCTCGGGCGAGGCGCTGGCGGTGTACGACGCGTGCGCCCAGCGGCAGATGGCCGAGTACCACCGCCTGATCGAGCTGCTGACGCCGGTGGTCGAGCGGGTGTACTTCGGCGTGTTCCCGGCGCGCAAGCCGAGGGCGGAGCAGTGGAAGGGCGCGGTCCAGAAGAAGGCGCAGGAGATCGCGCGCTACGTCCTGCCGCTCGCGACGCACGCGTACCTCTACCACACCGTGTCCGGGCTCACGCTGCTGCGGTACTGGCGGCTGTGCGAGACGTACGACGCGCCGCGCGAGCAGCGCCTCGTCGTGAAGAAGATGGTCGACGCGCTCCTCGCGCACGACCCGCTGTTCGCGACGATCCTCGAGGAGCCGCTGCCGCTCGAGGAGACGCCGGAGCACGCGTTCTACGTCTCGACCATCGGCGGGGCGGCGAACGGCGCCACGCGCGACCGCGCCGCGGCGGAGTTCGACCGGGCGCTGGGCGACCGCGTGAGCCTGCTCGTCGACTGGAAGGGGCGCAACGAGGAGGTCGTGGCCGCGTCGGTGCGCGAGGTGCTCGGCGTGCCGCGGGCGCTCCTCTCCGACGACGAGGCGATCCTCCTGGCGCTCGACCCGGCGAGCAACAAGACCCTCGGCCAGAGCCTCAACGTCTCGACGATCTCGAAGCTGACGCGGGCGCTGTCGCACGCGTCGTACACGTTCCGCAAGCGGCTGTCGCACACCGCCGACAGCCAGGACCAGCGCCACCGCATGACGCCGGCCTCGCGGCCGTGCCTGCCGGCGTACCTCTCCGACGCGCCCGACTACGTCCGGCCGGCGATCGTCTACGAGGACGACGCCGTGCGGCAGGCGTACGACGAGAGCATGGCGCGCACGTGGGACGCGATCCGGCGGCTGCGCGCGCTGGGCGTGTCCGACGAGGACCGCGCCTACCTGCTGCCGAACGCCGTGAGCATCCGCTTCACGGAGAGCGCCGACCTCCTGCACCTGCACCACAAGCTGAAGATGCGCCTCTGCTACAACGCGCAGGAGGAGATCTGGCGCGCCAGCCGCGACGAGGCGATGCAGATCAGCGAGGTGAACCGCCGCATCGGCCGCTACCTGCTGCCGCCGTGCACGCTGCGGAAGATGGCCGGCGCGGCGCCGATCTGCCCCGAGGGCGACCGCTTCTGCGGCGTCCGCGTGTGGAAGATGGAGATCGCCGACTACCGTCGTTTGATCTGAGGCGGCGTCTGATCTGAGGCGCCGTTTGATCGGAGGCGACGCCTGAACGGAGGCGACGCCTGAACCGGGGTGCCGTCGGGCTCCTGGGTACGCGAGGCCCGGGGGCTCCCGGGTCGCGGTCGGGCGCGCGGGACCGCGAGGCCCGGGGGCCGGCCCGGGTCGCGGCGCGTGCTCGACGCGGGACCGGGCCCGGATCGCTGCGTCCCCGGGCCGGGTTGGCCTCGTCCCCGGGCCGGTGTCGTCGGAGAAACCGGCCGGTCGGTCGGCCCCCGCCGCGACGGCGATCGTCGTAACCATCGCAGTGACGGCCGTTTGCACGGGGTGATCGGTTCCGCGTCGAATCGCGAAACATCCGGGGACCCTTTTCCGTCTAACAGGGTGAGCAGAGCAACCCATCGCCAGCGAGCCAACCCTCCTGCCCAACCCTCCCACGTGCTCCTGACGATATCTGCCCCGGCGCCGCTCCTGTGAAGGACCGGCGCCGGTTTTTTTTGCGCGGGCTGTTCCGATTCCGCTGACGGCTACGCCTTGCGGCGGCGGCGCGAGATCTCGTTCACTGGACGTCCCCCTAGGCTCGACGCGGGGACCCGCTCCATCGGGCCCGCGCCGGAGGCAACCGCATCTGTCGGATCTAGTCCCGACGGTTCCTGTGGAAGGTGGGGCTCGCCGGAGGCAACCGCATCTGTCGGAGCTGGTCCCGACGGTTTCTGCGCGGTGGGTGGGCCAAGCCCGCGGAGACCGCATCGCGGAGGGTGAGCGGCGATGTCGGGCGCGGCGCGACGCGGGACGGGCCTCGCGTACCCGAGCGCTCGACCGGATCCGACGGCGCGTCGCGGCCGAACCCTTCGGCGGCGAGCCGGCGGGCCCGCGCGCGGGGCGCGCTAGGTCGGGCGGCGGCGCGCGGCGTAGGGACGGAAGCGCGCGATGCGGACGTGGCGGTCGCGGTCGTCGGGACGGCGGATCGCCTCCTCGAACGCGTCGGCCACGTGCGGCGCGATCTCCACCCGCGTGTCCTCGTCGAACACGCGGATCGCGCCGATCTCGGCCTTCGTGATCCCGCCGCGACGGCAGAGGATCGGCACCAGCCACTTCGGGTCGGCGTTCCGGTTGTGCCCCACGTTCACGCGGAACCACACGCCGCCCGAACCGCCGTCGTCGACGCGCGGCCGGCGCGGAGGCCCCGCGACCCGCCGCGGCGGCGGGGGCGGCGACACGTCGATGTCCTCGGGCGCGGGCAGGCGGTCGCGGTGCAGCTTCACGAGCGCCGCGGCCAGCTGCTCCGGCGTGCGCTCGGCCAGGAGCTTCGCCGCGAGGGCGACGTCGTCGTCGGCCGGCGCCTCGCTCGTCGCGAGCACCTCCGCCACGATCCGCTCCTGGTCCTTCGCCCGCACCGCGTCGGCCGACGGCGGCGGCGTCCAGTCCACCTTCACCCGCGCCGCGCCGAGCAGCCGCTCGGCGTACCCGCGCCGGTTGAACGGCACGAGCACGACGCACGTGCCCTTGCGCCCCGCGCGGCCCGTGCGGCCGCTGCGGTGCGTGAGGATCTGCGGGTCGTTCGGCAGGTCCGCGTGGATCACGAGCCCGAGGTCGGGCAGGTCGAGCCCGCGCGCCGCCACGTCGGTCGCCACGCAGACGCGCGCGCGGCCGTCGCGCAGCGCCTGCAGCGCGCGCGTCCGCTCCGGCTGCGACAGCTCGCCCGACAGCGGCACCACCGAGAAGCCGCGCTCGAGCAGGTTGCCGTGCAGGTGCCGCACCGCCTCGCGCGTCGAGCAGAACACGAGCGCCCCGCGCACGTCGAAGTACCGCAGCAGGTTCACGATCGCGTGGTCGCGCTCGTGCGGCGGCGTCGGCACGGCCAGGTACTCGATGTCGCCGTGGGGCTCGTGCTCCGACGACGTCGCGATCCGCAGCGCGTCGCGCTGGTGCTTCTTCGCGAGCGCCGCGATCTCGCGCGGCAGCGTCGCCGAGAACAGCAGCGTGCGCCGCTCGGCGGGCGTCGCGCCGAGGATGTGCTCGAGGTCCTCGCGGAACCCGAGGTCTAGCATCTCGTCGGCCTCGTCGAGCACCACCGCGCGCAGCTTCGTCACGTCGAGCCGGCCGCGGTCGAGGTGGTCGCGCAGCCGACCCGGCGTCCCGACGACCACGTGCGCGCCGCGGTCGAGCGCGCGGTGCTCCGTCCGGATGTCCATGCCGCCCACGCACGACGCGACCTTCGCCCCGGCCTTCCCGAACAGCCACTCGAGCTCCCGCTGCACCTGCAGCGCCAGCTCGCGCGTCGGCGCCACGACCAGCGCGAGCGGCTCGCGCGCCGCCGGCAGCCGCGCCTCGTCGCCGAGCAGCGTCGTCGCGATCGCGAGCCCGTACGCGACCGTCTTCCCCGAGCCGGTCTGCGCGGAGACGAGCAGGTCCTTCCCGGCCGTCTCCGGCTCGAGCACCGCGGCCTGCACCGGCGTCGGTTCGAGGTAGCCGCGCTCGGTGAGGGCGGCGAAGAGGGTCGGGTGGGCGGCGGCGAACGTGGAAGCGGTCAATTCCCCGTCAGGATAGGCCCGAATCCGCCGTGGACGTACAACGGCCCCGCCTCCGGCGCCGATCCCGCTCCCTCGACCGCGAGGCCCGGCGGCCGGCGGGCCGGGCCGATAGCATGGAGGAATGCGCCCGCGCCTCGCCGTCTCGGTCGTCGCCGTCGTGCTGCTCGCGCTCGCGGGCGCGCACGCGCACGCGGGGAGCCCCGACGTCGCGGACGCCGTCCACGGGGGCCGGTCGCTCGACGCCTGGGTCGAGGACCTCGCGGCGCCGGACGTCGAGGTCCGGCGCGCGGCCGCGTTCGCGTGCTGGGCCCTGCGGCGCGACCTCGTGCCCCACGCCGTCGCGGTCGCGCGCGCCTGCGCGGACGACGACCCGTACGTGCGGTCCACCGCGGCGAAGGCCCTCGAATCGCTCGGCTTCCGCGGCGCGGCCGCGTTCCCGGTCCTCGTGCGCGCGTACGCCGACGCCGCGCCCGACCGGCGCGAGGCGCTCGCGTCCGCCTGCCTCGCCGCCCTGCCGAAAGCCGTCGGCGCGGCCGAGGTCGCGCTCGTGCTGCCGTGGCTGCGCGACGCCGACCCCGCGCGGCGCGCGTTCGCGCGCACCGTCCTCTCGGCGGCGGGGCGCACCGCCGGGCCCGCCGCGGCGACGGCGATCGCCGCGGCCCTCGTCGCGGCGTGCGACGCCGGGCCCGAGGACGGGGGCGAGGTCGTCGCGCTCCGCGGCACCCTCGCCGCCGTGGACCCCGTGGGCAGCCTCGCCTCCGACGAACGCGAGCAGCGGCTCGCCGCGCTGCGGGTGCTCGGTGCCGGCGCCGGGGATCCGCCGCCCGCCGTCGTCGCCGCCGTCGTCGCCCTGCTGACCGACCCCGAGGACGACGTGCGCGCGGGCGCGGTCGTCGTGACGAGCACGATCCTGATGGGGCGCGACCCGGCGGTCCGCGCGATCGCGGGTCCCGCGGTGGTGGCCGCGTGGAAGGGCTCGCCCCGCGGCGAGGCGCGGCGCTACCTCCCGCTCTGCCTCGTGCGCGCCGCGAAGGACCACCCGCCCGCGCTCGACGCGTTGCGCGAGGCGCTCGCGTCGTCGGAGGACGGGGTCGTCGCGGAGTCCCTGCTCGCCGTCCGCGAGCTCGACCCGCTGCCCGACGACGTGGTCGCGCGCGCGGTGCGTGAACTGCGCGGACGTTCGTCGGAGCGCCGGACGGCGGCGACGTACCTCTTCCGGCAGGCGAAGGGCGCCGCGGCCGAGGCGTGCGTCGCCCCGCTGGCCGTCGCCTGTTTCGACGCCGATCCCGCGATGCGCCGCGCGGCCGGCGAGGCCCTCGGGGGCTGCGGCGCGCCGGATGCGACCGTCGCCGCCGTGGTGCGGGCCGCCCTCGCGGCCCATCGCGACCACGCCACGGAGTCCGGCGGCCTCGAGGCCCTCGCCGCCGTCGGCACGGGCTCCGCCGACGACGTGGCCCTGGCCCGCGAGCGCGCCGCGGACGGCCTCCACCCCGCGACGCGCCTCGCGGCGCTCGAGCTCGTCCTGCGGTGGGACTGGGCGTCCGCGGAGCACGAGCGCGCGGTCCTCGCGGCGGCGTGCCTCGCGGACGACCCGTTCGAGCGCGCGCAGGCGTGGGCCGTCGTCCGGGCGCTCGCGGAGCGGAAGGCGCCGACGGGAGCCTGGGCGAAGGCGCTGGCGCCGGCGGACGCCCCGCCGCGGCTCGCGTTGCGGCACGCGCTCCTTCGCTGCCTCGCGGGCGACCCGCCGTCGGACGTCGTCGCGCGGGTCGCGGAGCTCCTCGCGACGATCCCCGACCTCGCGTCTCCCGACGAGATCGAGGCCGAGCCCGTGCTCGAGTCGCTGCTCGCGTCGCCGCGTCCGCTCGTGCGCGCCGCCGCGGCGCTCGCGTTCCGCCACCTCGGGTTCTCGGCCGAGCTCGCGGCCGGCCCGCTCGCCGGGATCGCCGCGTCCGACCCCGATCCCGTCGCCCGTGCGGCGGCGGCCGGCACCGTCGCACGGATGCGCCGGCGCGGGATGACCGTGCCGGACGCGACGGGTCCGACGAAGTGACGCCGCCCGAGCCCGAGCGCGTCCGCCATCCGGTCGCGGCGGCGTGCTCCGGCGCGCTGGGCGCGATCCTCGCGCTCGTGCCACAGCTCGCGGCGCGATGGGCGTTCCTCGTCGTGACGGTCGTGGTCGCGGTCGTGGTGGCGGTGTCCCTCGCGCGCCGCCGCACGGCGTGGCGACCGCTCGCGTTCGCCGGCGGTTGGGTCGCCGTCCCGGTCGTCATCGTCCTGACGTTCCCCGGTGCGCTGCCCGAGCTGACCGAATGGATGCACTCGCACCGGTTCGACGCGGCCACGTGGCGCGGCGCGCGCGGGGCTCCGTACGAGGACCGGACGCGATTGCGGATGCTCGACGATCTGCGCCGCAGCGGCGCCCTCGACGGACGCACGCGCGACGAAGTCCTGTCGCTGCTCGGCGAACCCGACCGCACCGAGGCCGGCCCCGGTCCGGCGCTCTGGTGGCGCGCGGGCCCCGATGGCGTCATCGACTCCATCTCCCTGCGCGTGTGGTTCGGGCCCGACGGGCGGGTCGTGCGCCACGATCTCGCCTGCGACTGAGCGGCTCCGGCGGCCTCGGAGCCGCCTGCGGCGCCGGAGAGCAGCCCGCCTGCGCAGGGACGCGAGGCCCGGCGGCCGCCGGGCCTCGCGTACCGAAGGGCCCGAGTGGCCCCGGGGGGGGGCGGGGGGGGTGCCCCGGGCGCGCAACGGAATAGAAGCGCAGGGGGCGCGTTCGTGGGGGTGGCGCCCGCCCCCGGGCCCGGAGTCACTCCATGCGTCGCCTTCTCCTCGCCCTGCCGCTGACCCTCGCCGTCGCCTCCGTCGCCGCCGCGTCCGACCCGGCCGCCCCCGCGACCAAGCCGCCGCCGGCGCGGCTGCTCCACGAGGTCACCTACACCACGACCGTCCCGACCCCGCCCGCGGGGACGAAGAAGGTCGAGGTGTGGCTGCCGGTGCCGTTCGAGGACGACACGCAGCGCGTCCTGTGCCTCAAGGTGAAGGCCGACGTCCCGTGGGAGCTGACGCGCGACCGCGTCCACGGCAACCGCATGCTCCACGCGGTGGTCGAGTCGCCCACGGCGCCCGTGACGCTCGCGTGGACCGCCGTCGTCGACCGGCAGCAGGACGCCGGGCAGGGCGGCGGCGCCGTGATGCCGAGCCACCTCGCGTCGGACGCGAAGGCCGCGGTGGACGGCAAGGCCCTGGCGATCGCGAAGGAACTGGGCGTGGACAAGGCCGACGAGCCGGTCCGCCTCCGCGCGCAGCGCATCTACGAGCACGTGCTCGCGACGATGACCTACGACAAGGTCGAGCCGGGCTGGGGCGCCGGCGACTTCGACCGCGCCTGCCGCGTCGGCAAGGGCAACTGCTCGGACTTCTCGGCGAAGTTCATCGCGATCGCCCGCGCCGCGGGGATCCCGTCGCGGTGGGTGTCGTCGATCAGCGTGACGGCGGACCACGTCGGCTGCAGCGCCTGCGGGTACCACTGCTACGCGCAGTTCCGCGAGGGCGACCGCTGGGTGCCGGCGGACCCGTCCGACGCGCGCAAGGTCCTCGAGAAGGACCCGGCGAAGGCGAAGTGGTTCTTCGGCAACGCCGAGGCGACGTCGATCGTCCTGTCGGTGGGCCGCGACCTCGAGCTCGCCCCGAAGCAGCAGGGCCCGGCGGTGAACTACCTCGGCGGCCCGTACGTCGAGCTCGACGGCAAGCCGTTCTCGGTGCCGGCCGACAACCGGAAGTACGACTCCAAGGTGCTCGAGGAGACCCCCGCCGCGTCCAAGTGACGCGGCGCGGCGGCGCTCGCTCGGGTACCATCCGCACGCGCTCGGGCAGGGCGCGTCGTTCACGAACCCAAGGGAGGGTGTTCCGATGGCTTTCTGGACTCGGAAGGGGATCGTCGCCGCGATGACGGTCGTGGGGCTCGCCGCGTCGGCGGCGCCCGCGCGCGCGGACGGCACGGCCGACGAGCTGGCGGCGCTCAAGCGCCGGCTCGAGGCGCAGGAGAAGCGGATCCGCGAGCTCGAGGGGGCGACCCCGAGCGCGGAGGACCTGCAGGCGGCCGTCGCCGGCTACCTGGCGGCGTCCGGCGGCACGCCGGCCTACGTCGGCGGCGCCGACGGCGGCACGGCGGGCTTCCCGAAGGGCGGCGCGCCCTTCATCTCGGAGGGGCCCAACAAGATCGCGTTCCACTTCCGCAACCAGGTGCGCTACGAGTCGTTCCAGTACTCGGACGACGCGGTGGGCACGCTGTCGTCGCCCGCGAACACGCTGTCGACGGCGGCGCCGCGCGACCGGTCGGGCTTCGAGATCGAGCGCCTCTACCTCGGCGTGGACGGCACGATCTTCTGCCCGGACATCACGTTCAACCTGACGCTGAACTTCGACAGCGACACCGGGTCCGGCGTCGAGAAGGAGTTCTGCTGGATCGACTGGAAGTACGCCGGCGAGCACCACGTCCGCGCCGGCACCGACAAGGTGCCGTTCACGTACGAGGAGCAGAACTCGTCGGCCTCGCTGGCCTTCGTGGACCGCTCGCTCTACACGAAGGGCTTCGCGCTCGACTCCGACACCGGCGTCATGCTGTGGGGCAACTTCGGCTCCTGCGGGTGCCCGAAGCAGTTCCTCTACCGCCTGATGGTCGCGACGGGCGAGGGGCCGACCCACAGCGCCGGCAGCGTCTTCAACACCGACGCGTTCGACACCTACTCCGACCAGCCGCTCATCGCGGGCATGCTCGAGTGGACGCTGACGTGCAAGGACTGGAAGTGGGACGAGGTGGACCACCGCTCCTGCGAGGAGCGCTGCCAGCTCGACGCCAGCCTCGGCGTGTGCGCGTACCACGAGGACGACGACGACCTGTCCGAGAAGTCGCCGGGCCTCGCGCTCCGGTCGGCCGGGCCGCTCGAGCGGACCGGCGTCGGCGCCTGGTTCCGCGCCCGTTGGCAGGGCTGGAACCTCGTGGCCGAGTACGGCATGCGCAAGGTCGAGTACTCGTCGGGCGCGCCGGACCAGACGGACTCGGGCGCCGAGGTGACGCTCCACCACCGCTTCGCCGACAGCAACTTCGGTCTCGGCGTGCGCGCCGGGATGATCTGGCTCGACGACGCGTACGACACGCTCACGATCGGCAACAACCTCGTCCCGATCGAGGACACGATCACCGAGGTCGGGTTCGTCGTGAACTACTTCTTCTGGGACCACGGCAACAAGCTGTCGGCCGACGTCAGCTGGATCCAGGACAACTCCGCGGTGCGGTCGTCGTCCGCCGGCTACCTCTTCGACCCGTCGAAGGGCGTCGTGATCGAGGACGGCGTGATGCTGCGCATCCAGTGGCAGCTGAACTTCTGACCTGAACGCGGTTCCCCGGTTCGCCCCGACGCCTGCCGCCCACCGGGGCGGCAGGCGTCTTCGTCGGCGGGCCGGGCCCCGCGGCGCGTCCGGCTCACCGGACCGTGGTCGGCCAGCGGGTCGCCTCGCGGGCCGTCCCCGCCTCGTCGCGGACCTTCACGACCAGGTGCGCGGGGCCGGCGGCGGCGGTGCTCGGCGCGCGCAGCCGCGCGCGGACCGCGGCGGTCGCGCCCGCGACGCCCGCGGGGACGTCGAGCTCGCCGAGGGGATAGGTCGCGTCGCCGGCCTCGAGCGTCACCTCGACGATCGCGGCGCCGGCGTCGGCCGGGTAGGTCACGAGGATCGTCGTCGGCGTCGCGGCCTCGCGCGCGAGGCCCGCGCCGGACGCCTGCACCGCGATCACCCACGGCAGCCGGTCGGCCGCGGGGCTCGCCGGCGGCGCGGCGGGCGCCGGCGCGGCCGGGGCCGCGGCCTCCTCGACGAGCTGCACCTCGAAGTCGGCGCGGTTGTCGGCGGGGGTGGCGTCGCCGCCGCCGTCGGGGCGCGCCTGGAGGTGGAAGGCGAGGCGGCCGCGCGCGTCCGCGGGGATCGGCAGCAGCAGCGTCGTGATGTTGTGGGCGCCGACCGCGGGCACGGTCTGCGGGCCCGACGTCATGTGCTCGGCGTAGCTCCCGTCGGGCTGGCGCAGCCACACGACGAAGCGATACGTCGTGGACGGGCCCGCGGCGCGCGTCACGACGCGCGTGCGGACGGCCAGCGACGCACCGGGCCTCGCGTTGGCGGACGTCGGCTTCGCCTCGAGGACGAACAGGTCCGTCCCGCCGGGCGCGGCGGTCGGGAGCGGCACCGCCACGGGAGCCGGGCCGGCCTCGCCGACCGTCACGTCCACGCCGCCGACGTTGTCGGTGCGGCGCGTGAGGTCCACGCGCGCGTCCGCGTCGACCACGACGACCGCGCGGTACGCGCCCGCGGGGACGTCCTCGTTGAGGTCCACGCTGTAGCTGACCTTGGTCTGCACGCCCTGCGCGATCTTGCCGCCGGGCACGGCGCGGACCATGAGCGGGAGCCACACGCCGGGGCGGCTCGGGTCGCGCGACGCGAGGTAGAGCGTGGCGTCGAACGCGGGCGCCGTGCCGGGGCCGCGGTTGAGGAACACCGCGGAGACGTCGAGGTGGCGCGGGGCGCGGCGCGGGCCGCCCTCGTCCTCGACGCTCACGACGGCGAGGTCGCACGCGGGGACCGCGGGCGCCTCGACCTCGACGGGCACCTCGGCGAACGCGCGCTCGGCCTCGCCCTCGGCCCAGGGCAGGCGACGGTCCGGGTCGAGCAGCAGCAGCAGGACGTAGGCGCCGGGCGCGACGTCGCCAGGCAGCTCGAAGCGCTCGGCCCAGTCCCCGCCGTCCGCGGCGACGCCGCTCGGGACCGGCCGGCGGCCGAGCGAGCGGCGGCTCCCCGTCGGCCCGACGAGCACCGCCTCGACGTCGAGGGCCTCGATCGCCTCGCCGCCGGGGTTCTGCAGGCGGCCGCGCAGGTCGAGCGGCGCGCCGGGCGTCGCGCGGCGCTCGCCGCCGACGCGGGCGACCGACGCGAGGCCGAGGCGCACGTCCCGTCGCGCCTCGCCGCGCACCTCGGCGACGACCCACGTCTCGTCGTTCTTGCGGTCGTCCTGCGGGACGCGCGCGTCGGGGTCCACCGCGACGAGGAACCAGACCTCGCCGGGCTCGGCGTCGCGCGGGACGCGGACCGACAGCGCGACGTCCACGGTCTGGCCCGGCGCGAGCGGCGGCACCGCGGCCTCGCCCGCCATGCGCGAGACGATGCCCACGGCGAGGGAGACGCGCAGCGTCGTGCCGACGGTGGGGGCGTCGCCGACGTTGCCGACGCGCGCGGTCACGCGGGCGACGTCGCCCGCGCGCAGCACGCCGGGCGCGACGCGCGCGTCGAACGCGGTGAGGTCGCTGCCGCGGCCCGCGACGTCCACCGCGAGCAGGCCGGAGGCGACGTCCACGGGGTCGGCGCCCGGCGTGACGTGCCGGAGCACGAGGCGGTAGCGCCCGCGGGGGAGCGACGCGGGGAGGACCGCGCCGAGGCGCACGTCGCGCTCGGCGCCCGGCTCGAGGCGCGGCAGCGGCGACGTCACGAAGCCCGTGTCGGGCGCGCGGCGCGGCCCGCGCGGCCCGCGGGGGCCGGCCTCGAGGCCGGTGAACACGAGCACGAGCGACCCGGGCGTCGTCGGCTGGTTGCCGTCGTTGCGCAGCGTCGCGCGCGTCTCGAACGGCCGGCCCGGCGCGACGGTCGCGGGGTCGAAGACGAGCGCGTCGTCGCGCGCCGCGACGACCGCGCGCGCGAGCACCTGCACCGGCACCGAGACGAGGTCCTCGGGGCGCTTCGGCTCGGCGATCGACGCCGTCGGGTCGACCACCGCGTACAGATAGTACGTCCCGGCGGCGAGGCTCGCGGGCAGCCGGCCCTCGAGCACGCGCTCGACCTCGGAGCCGCCGAGCGTGCCCGCCGGGACCGCGACGCGCGCGAGCTCGCTCACGACGCCGCGCCAGCCGTCGCGCCGCCACTCGGGCTGCGCGCGGGTCGCCAGCAGCACCGCGACCTGGAACGACGGCGCGGGCGCGCGGCCGGCGTTGCCGAGCACGACCTTCATCCGCAGGGGCGCGGCGGGCGCGAGGTCGGTGCCGCCCTCCACCGTCATCGAGCGCACCGAGAGGTCCACGTCGGGCCCCGCGGCCGGCGGGCCCTCGAGGATCGTGAGCGCGCCGGCCGACACCGCGACGTTGTCGTTCTCGTCGGTCTCCGCCACCGTCTCGCCGACGTCGGCCTTGCCGAGCACGCCCCAGCGCGTCGCGGCCATGCCCGCAGGCACCGTCGCCGTCGTCTCGACGCGGGCCTCGCGTCCCGGCGCGATCGGCGGCACGTCCGCCACGCCGAGCGGCACCGACACGTTGTTGCGGGCGCGCATCGCGCTGAACCCGATGCGCGACGCGGGCGCGGGGCCCTCGCCGACGTTCTTCACGATCGCGACGACGCGGAGGGTCACGCCGGGCCACGCCTCGACGGGCGCGGCGCTCAACCCGCTCACGACGAGGTTCGGCGCGAGCGACCGGACGTCGACCGTCGTGCGCGCGACGTCGTTGGACGGGTTCGCGTCGCCGCGGGGCCCGCCGACGCGGACGCGCAGCTCGACGGGGCCCGTCGGCACGTCGCCGCGGAGCTCGGCGCGCAGCCGGCCGCGGTGGCTCGCGCCGGGCGCCAGCGCCGCGAGCGGCTCCTCGTCGAGGAGCCTCTCGCCGACGGACGTGGCGAGGACGAGGGCCACGGACGTGGCACGCGAGGCCCGTTCGCCGACGTTCTTCACCTCGTACGCGACCGGCACCACGTCGCCGGGCGCGACCGGCGCCCGCGGCGCGTCGAGGATCGCGACGGCGAGGTCGGCGGGCCCGGCCTCGGGGGCGGGTGCGGGGGTCGGCGTCGGCGTCGGGACGGGCACCGGCACCGGGATCGGCACCGGCACCGGGATCGGCGACGGGTTCGGCGACGGGTTCGGCCGCGGGCGCGGCGTGGGCGTCGGATCCGGCGTCGGCGTCGGCGTCGGGGCGGGCGCGGGGACCGGCGGCGGCGGCGCGGCCACGGCGACGACCTCGAGCTCGGCGGCCGCGGCGGCGTCGCTCGGGCCGCGCGGGGTGCCCGCGGCGCCCAGCCGCACCTCCACGCGATACCGGCCCGGCGCGAGCGACGTCGGGATCGTGACGGCGGCGGGCACGCGCCGCGAGCGTTGCGGCGCGAGCGCACGCACCGGCAGCAGGACGGGGACCTCGACGTCGCCCGCCGGGCCCACGAGGACGACGCGGCCCACCGAGCGCGTGTCGGGCACGCGGCCCGCGTTCTCGAACTCCGCGGTCACCTCGAGCGTCGCGCCGACCTCGACGCGCGCCGCGCCGAGCGTGACGCTCGCCACGCGGGTCGCCACCGCCGGCGGCTCCGGCGTCGGCGTCGGGGTCGGCGTGGGCGTCGGGGTCGGCGTGGGGGCCGGCGTCGGCGCGGGCGCCGCGGTCACGGTCAGGGGCTCGGACGTCGTCGCGTCCGCGGCGGTCGCGGTGGCGCCGAAGCGCACCGCGAGGCGATAGACGCCCGGCGCGAGCGTCGTCGGTACCGTCACCGTCGTCATCAACGTGCGCGTGCGGCCCGCCGCGAGCGTGCGCAGCGTCAACCGGCCCTCGAGCTCGCGCTCGGCGCCCGCGGCATCGAGCAACACGATGCGGCCGACGACGCGGTCGGTCGGGGCCTTGCCGTCGTTCTTGACCTCGGCGGCGATCTCGAGCGTGCTGCCGACGGCGGCCGGGTTCGGCGTCACGACGACGCTCACGACCCGCGCACCGGCGATCGGCGCTTCGGCCGGCGGCGGCGTCGGCGCGGGCGCGTCGGTCACGGTCACTGCGTCGGACGTCGTCGAGTCCCGTTGGGTCGGAGGCGTTCCGGACGGTCCGAACCGCACGGCAATGCGATACACGCCCGCGGCGAGCGACGCAGGCACCTGCACGTCCGCGGAGACGCTGCGCGTCCGGAACGGCGTCGCCGACTTCGACTCCAGCCGGCCGGGGAGCTCACGCTCGGCGCCGGCGGCATCCAGGGCGACGATGCGTGCGGTCAGCGGCTCCATCGGCGTCTTTCCGTCGCTCGCCAACATCACTCGAATGCGAATCGTCGCTCCGGCGGCGACCGGATTCGGCGTCACGGCGATGCTCTCGACGACGGGGGGCGACATCCCAGGTGTCGTGGGCGGCTCCGGCGGTGTCGGCGCGGGGGTGGACGGTGAGGGCGTAGACGGGGGCGGTTCAAGCGGCGGCGGAGGGGGTGCGCTCGACGCGACCTCGACGACCAGGCGGCGTTCGTCGTCGTCGCGCGGCGACGAGACCTCGCCCGCGTAGTCCACGTACCCGTAGACCGTCAGCGGACCCGGCTCCGTCGGCGCGGGCATGGTCAGCTCGGCGGTCGTCGGCGCGCCCGCCGCGACCTCGATCGGCATCCGTTCGCCGTCGCGGTTCCACTTCCGCACGTCGCCGCGGGCCCACCGCACGGCCAGCTCGAGCGGCCCCGCGCTCCCGTCCTCGGTCTGCGCGACGGTCCACCGCACGACGAGCGGCTGCCCGACCTTCGCGGTCCCGACGACCTCGAGCCCCGAGAACGCGACGTTCGGCGCCGGCACGATCGGGAGCGACCGGAGCGCGTTCGTCGCCTCGAGCGCCGCGGGCAGGAACGCGCCGCGCGCCCGCCCCTCCGACATCGCGACCCACCGCAGCGTGGTCCCCCGCGCGCCGCGCGGCACGGTCGCCTCGACCGTGGCCGTGCGCGACCCGTCCTTCTGCTTCGTCACGCGCGCGCGCCCGAGCGCCGTCGGCGTGCCCACCGCCCGCTGCCCGTCCGTCACGAACCCCATGACGACGACCTCGTCGCCCCGCGCGTCGGCATCGAGCGTCGCGGTGACCGGGAACCGCGAGCCGACGTGCACCGCCTTCGCGCTCGTCGCCATGGCGCTCGTGCCGGTCGGCGACTCCTCGGCCCGGGCGACGGGAGCGGCGAGGGCGAGGAGCGCGGCGAGCACGACGGCACGTCGGAGCATGGGGGGATCCGGGGGGCGGGACGCAAGGCCCGCGCGGGGGCGCGGGGGGCTCCCCGCAACCCTACGTCACCCGGGAAGGGAGGGCCCGTTCCGAGGCCGGGGGGCAGCCTCCACCCTCTCCCGCGCGCCGGGGCGCCGCCGGCCCGCCCCGTCCGCCGGCCCGCGGCGTCGCCGAACCGCCCGCCGCGCCGCGCGTTCTCCCTCCGGACGGACGCGCCCCTCGCCGCGCAGCGGGCCTCGCGTACCCCCGCGTCCGACCGGTCCGTGGGGACGGGGTCGCGGCGGTGGGCGGGGGGCGGTTGCCGACGGACGGCGCGTCGCGGGAGGGACCATGGGACATCCGACGACGGCACGGACGAGGGCGGCGGCGCGGGTCGGGATCGTCGCCGGGGTGCTGCTCGCGGCGGCCGTCGCGGGGCCGGTGCGGCCCGCGTCGGCGTGCCCGTGGGACTACGACACGCTCGTCGACGAGACGGTGTGGTTCCCGGGCGTGATCGACGTGCTGGCCGGGGCGTACGTCCGTCACTCGGACCTGTGGTACGCGTGGCGCGCGCGCGATCGCGAGCGACGGCTCGGGATCGTGGACGCGTCGAGCGCGCGCGGCGTCGCCGCGGGGGACGTCGCCGCGATCGTCGCGCCGACGGCGCCGGCGGACCTCGCGACGCGCCTGCGGTGGATGGACGACCTCGTGATCGCGTACGACCACCTCGAGCGGCACGACGAGGCGGTCGCGACGGCGCGGGCGGCGCTAGCGCTCGACCCCGCGCGCTACGAGTCGCGCTCGAACCTCGGCGTCGCGCTGGTGCACGCGGGGCGCGGCGAGGAGGGCATCGCGTCGCTGCGGGCCGCGCTCGAGGTGAACGCGGAGGGGCACTTCGGGCGGATGCGGACCGCCATCGAGGTGCTCGAGTACGTCGAGGCGCACCGCGTGGACGGGGCGGTCACGTTGCCGTTGTTCCCGGGGCGGACCGGGTGCCGCGCGCCCGAGATCGGGCTCGCGGCGTACCTCGCCGGGCGCCGCACGCCCGAGGGCGAGACCGTGGTGCCGTTGAGCCGCATCGAGCGCGAGCAGGCGGCGGAGGTCGTCGTCGGGATGATCTTCACGGGGCGGCCGGACGACCCGGCGCTCCTCGAGTGCCTCGGCCACCTGCTCGCGGACCCGGACCGCGATTGGGACACGTGGGGCGACGCGGCGAACCTCGCCGCGCGCGCCTTCCTGGCGGCGGCGCGCGTCGCGCCCGGCGCGGACGTCCGCGACCGGTACCGCGCGCTCGCGCGTCAGGTGCTCGCGTCGCAACGCGCGAGGGACGAGGACGGCCGCGACGACGTGGTCTCGCTCGCGCGCGTCGAGGCGGAGTTCGACGACGAGCGGGCGCTCGGCGACGCCTCGTTCGCCGAGATCCGCGCGGACGAGGCGCGGTTCCTCGCGTCGTCGGCGGACCCCGAGGCCGCCTTCCGCGCGAAGTACGCGGGCGTCGACGTCGCGGGGTTCAACCGCGTGCCGGCGGCGACGACGCCGACGGTGCGGCCGACGCGGCGCGGTCCGGAGCCCGTCCCCGCGCGGACGCCGCCGATCCCGGCGCTCGGGGTGACGGCGATCCTCGTGGCGACCGCGACGATCACGGGGTGGCTCTCCGGCCGCCGTCGTCCCGCGCCGCGCGGCCCCCGCCGGGCGCGGTCCGCCGGTCGCTGACCGGCGCTCCTCCCGTCCCGCCCCGCGGGCGGTCGTGGTTCCATGGCCGCGCCGCCGGAGGCGGCGTCGACATGGATCCGCGAGCCGACGAGAGCCGCCCCACGGACGCCGATCGGGTCGTCGGCGCGATCGTCGGCGGTGCGATCGGCGACGGGTGGGGCGGCGCGTCCGAGGGTCGCGGCCCTCGCGGGCCGGTCGCGCCTCCGCGTCGGCTGGTCGCGAGCGACGACACGCAGCTGACGCTCGCGACCTGCGAGGCCGTGCTCGAGGCCGGCCGGGTGGACCCGGCGACGATCGCCGCCGCGTTCCTGCGATGGTTCCGCGCCGGGCGCCTGCGCGGGGTCGGCGCGAGCACCGCGGCCGCCCTGCGCTCGCTCGACGCGGGCGCGCCCTGGACGCTGTCGGGGGCGGTCGGCGAGCGGGCGGCGGGCAACGGCGCCGCGATGCGGGTCGCCCCGCTCGCGTTCGGTCTCGACCCCGCCGACGACGGCGACCGGCGCGTGTTGCGCGACGTCGTCTCGATCACGCACCGGCACGACGAGGCGTTCGTCGGCGCGTGGGCCGTCGTCGTCGCCGTGCGCGAGGCCGCAGCGGGCGCGTCGCTCGACGGGCTCCTCGAGCGCGTCGCGGCGGCGCTGCCGGACTCGGCGGTCCGCGACCGGCTGCGCGCGGTGGACGCGTGCGGGCGCGTGACGCCGGCCGAGGCCGGGGCGCGGTTCGGCGCGACCGGGTACGTCGTGGACAGCGTGCCGATCGCGCTGCTGGCGGCGCGCGGGGCCGAGGACCACCCGTTCGAGGCGGTCGTCGCCTCGGCGGTCGCCGCCGGGGGCGACACCGACACGATCGCGTCGATCGCCGGGCAGGTGGCCGGTGCGGCGCTCGGGCTGCGCGCGGTGCCCGAGGACCTCCGCGCTCGGCTCGACGACCGCGAGGACGTCGAGGCGACGGCGGCGGCGTTCGCGGCGCGGTGGCCTCGGCGCGGGCTCGGGCGCGCCGGCGGGCCGTCGAGTACGGTGCGGGGATGAACGCCCGCACGCCCGATGCGAACCCCGTCGTCACGCGCTTCGCGGAGGGGCTCCGCGACCAGCACCGGCAGCTCGAGGCGATCCTCGCGCGACCGGGCCTCGACCTCGCGTGGCAGCCCGCGCCGGGCCGGAACTCGATCGGGATGCTCGTCGCGCACAACGCGATCGTCGAGGTGTGGTGGCTCGCGATCGCCGCGCACGGCGTCGCCGACCGCGCCGTCGTCGAGACGCGCGTCCGCGAGCGGCTGGGGCTCGGGGTCGACGACGACGGGATGCCGGCGAAACCGGACGGCGGGCACCCGGCCGCGCTCGCCGGCTGGGACGCCGCGCGCTACGTGGACCTCCTCGCGCGCACGCGCGCGTGCACGCGCGAGGCCCTCGCGACGTGGCGCGACGCCGACCTCGACGCCGTCGTGTCGCTCCGCGGGAAGGACGTGACGCGCGGCTGGATCCTCTATCACGCGCTCGAGCACTTCGCGCAGCACACCGGCCAGGTCTCGCTCCTGGCCTCCCTGCAGGGCCACGGCGGCGCCTGATCGCGCGCCGGGACGCCCCCCGGGCCGCGGGATCCGACGCGAGTCGACCCCGGGCGACCCGCGCGCTCCCGTCCGATCGGGTACCGTTCCGTGCGTGCCGACACGGGCGGACTCCTCAGGCGACAGACCCGGGACGGACCCCGGGGTGGCATTCCTCACCGTGTCCTGGATGGCCTTGCGGTGCATCCTCGAGCAGCACCGTTCTTCGCATAGGCGCCGCTCGATCGATCGGTGGGTCGACTGGAACTTCGATCAGCTCCGGGAACTCCCGCCGCTGCGCGGGGAGTCGCCCGCCGCGAAGTTCGCCGCGGCGCTGGTCCGGGCCCTCCACTCGGTGCGCCGTTGGCGTGAGGAGGACTGCTCCGCGGAACTCGTGGAAGTAGGCGTGATCCTCGTCATCTCCGCGCCGTTCTGGCGGCCATCGGCCGCGGAGCTGGGATACCTGGGATACAACGAGCGAACGTGGGTGCGAGTCGTGGCCGTCGTGCGCCACCGTCTGCGCCGAGACCATGAGGGGCCCGAGGAGTAGGGTTCCGCACGCGGTGAAGTTCGACGACGGCCGCCGGGCCTCGCGTCACTCGGCGTCGGCTCGGGCCGGGTGGGGGACCTCGGGCTCGCGTTCGGCCTCGAGGCGGCACTGGAGCGCCTCGATCACGCCGCGGACCGCCGTCGCCGTCGGATAGCGCTCGGCGGGGTCCTTCCGCAGCAGGCGGCCCACGACCTCGCGGACGGACTCGGGCACGTCGTCGGGCAGGCGCGGCGCCGGCTGCTCGCGGATCGCGCGGATCGTGCTGATCGCGTCGCGGCCCGCGAACGGGGCCGCGCCCGAGAGCATCTCGTGGAGGATCGCGCCGAGCGCGTAGAGGTCGACGGAGAACGTCGGCGCCTCGTCGTCGAACTGCTCGGGCGCCATGTACGCCGGCGTCCCGACGAAGCGCCCCGTCATCGTCATGCGCGTCGCGGACATGGAGCGGGCGACGCCGAAGTCGGCGATCACGGGCCGGTCGTCCGGCGCCACGAGGATGTTGTGGGGCTTGAGGTCGCGGTGGACGATGCCCTCGAGGTGGATCGCCTCGAGCCCGCGCGCGACGCCCGCGGCGATGCGCATGGCGCGGCACGGCGGCATCGCGCCCTCGCGGAGCAGCAGCGTCGCGAGGTCGGGCCCCGCCACGAAGTCCATCACGGCGTACGGCGTCCCGCCCTCCTCGCCGACCGCGCGGATGCGGACGACGTTCGGGTGGTCGATCGCCTGGAGCGCCTGCGCCTCGCGCAGGAACCGTTCGCGCGCGTCGGTGTCGTGCCGGTGCTCGGGCTTGAGCGCCTTCACGGCGTAGACCGTGTCGTGGTCGCGGGCCTTCGCGCGGAAGACGACGCCGAACGCGCCGGAGCCGTGCCGTCCGAGGATCTGCACGGGCTCCATGCCGCCCGTGGGCCGCAGGAAGACGCCGGTCTCGAAGCCGCTCGGCACCTCCGCCGCGAGGCGGCGGTACGTCTCGACGAGGAGCTGGCCGAGCGACGCGACGCTGCCGTGCCGCTGCTGCGGGTCGGCGACCAGCGCGTGGTCGAGCGCCGTGGCGAGCACCGCCGGCAGGTCGGGCCGGAGCGCGCGGAAGTCGACGAGGGGGGCGCCGGCCTTGGCGCGGACGAACGCGTCCTGCGGCGTCGCGCCGCCGCGCGGGTACGCGCCCGTCAGCCAGAAGACCAGGGTCCCGGCCAGGGCGTAGAGGTCGCTCGCGCTCGTCGTGCGGGCGCCGGCGAGCTCCTCCGGCGACGAGAACGCCGTCAGGCCGTTGACCGCGTCGCGCAGGGGCCAGATGCCCGCGGCGAGGTCGGCCGACTTCGTGAACGAGATCAGCTGCGCGCCCTGCTCGTCGACGAGCGTCCAACGGGGCGAGACGCGCCCGTGGACGAAGCCTCGCGCGTGGAGGTAGGAGAGGGCGTCGGCCAGCTCGCTCCCGTAGCGCGCCGCGTCGGCGAGCGTCATCGGGCCCAGCTCGCGGACCCGGTCCTCGGTCATCGTCCCGCGGCGCGCGTCCTGCACGGACCAGAGGTAGCCGTCGGCCTCGAGGACGTCGATGGGCCGCCAGCACGTCGGGTGCTGCAGGGCGGCGGCGTGCCGCATCTCGCGGAAGAACGTCGCCCGCACGTCGTCGGCGCGGGTCGGGTCGATGGTCAGCCGGCGCACGCTGACCGGGCTGCCGAGGATCACGTTGCGCGCGCGGAAGAAGGTGCTCGGGCCCGCGGTGAGCACCTCTTCCTCGAGCTCGTAGTTGCCGACGCGGAGGCCCATCGCGGAGACGCTACCAGACGCACGGGGCCCCGCGGCGGGGGCCCGGCCCGGTCGGCCGCGGAGTCGGCCGCGAGGGTCTCGAGGGCGGTCGCGTGCTCGGCCTCGACGTCGGCGAGCTGCCGCAGCCGCGCCGCCGTGTACGGCCGGCCCGCCCGCGCCGCGGCGGCCGCCGCCTCCACGTACTCCCGCACGTTGCGGCGCTCGACCCTCGCCGCCCCGACCAGGGGGAGCCACCGTCCGAGGAAGCGACACGACCCGCCGACCAGCCGACCGACGGCGCCGAGCGTCCGCTCGAGGTGGGGGTCGGGCCGGGCGCCGAGCGCGGCGAGCATCCCGCGGAGCTCCTTGCGGTGGCGGACCTCGTCGAACAGGAGCCGGTGGATCGTGGCGCGCGTCGACCCGGGGGACAGCGAGGCCCGGTGGCCGACGTACGCGCGCGCGGCCCCGCCCTCGCCCGCGTGGGCCTGTCGGAGGAGGCGGATCAACGCGCGCCGGGCCTCGCGTCGGCGGGGCCCCGAGCGGGCCCGGGGGCGCGGCGGCGCGGGCCGCGCGTGGGCCGTCGGCTTCCGCGCCCGCGGGTCGTCGCGGCGGATCACGTCGGTCACGAGCCCGAGGCGGGCGAGGACGTCGACGACGCAGGCGCCGAGGTCGAGGTCGAGGGGGCCGTGGCCCATGCGGGCGCAGCGGGGGAAGGCATGGTGCGTGTTGTGGAAGCCCTCGCCGAACGACAGCGCGCCGAGGAGGCGGTGGTCGCGGCCCTCCTCGGTCGCCCCGTCGATCGCGTACGGCGCGCGGCCGAACGCGTGGCCCGCGTAGCCGACGAACCAGTGGAAGACCGTCGTCACCGCGACGCGCCCGGCCACGACCGACGACGCGAACGCGAGGCCGCCGAGGCACCACGCGAGCCCGAAGGCGGCGAGCACCTGGAGGCGCCAGGTCGCTTCCAGCGCACGCAGCCACGGGTCGCGCTCGAGCGACGCGGGCACGCCGTAGCGGGTCGCGAAGTCCGCCGGGTCGCGGGGGACGAACGTGAGGTGGAGGTTCCAGACGAAGTCGCGCAGCAGGCCGTGGCGGTAGGCGAAGTAGGGGGGCGTGTCGGCGCGGTTCTGCCAGTGGTCGCGGACGTGGTGGAGGCGGATCCACGCGAGCGGGCCGCCGAGGCCGGTCTGGCAGAACAGCAGGAGGAGGACGGCCCGGAGGCGGGGGCCGCACGCGAACGCGCGGTGGATCACGCCCCGGTGGAGGCCCACCGAGTGGCCGAGGCACACCGTCAGGACCGCGAGGCCCGTCGCGATCGAGGCCGTCGCGACCGTCAGGCCCGGCGCGCCGAAGAGGAGGGCCGGGGCGGCGGCGCCGTACAGCCAGAGCGTCTTCGAGCCGGAGAAGCGCACCCGCCCGACGTCGGCCGGGACGAGGGGCTGGCCGGCGACGTGCGGCGGCCGGGGCGGCGGTCGGACGGGGCGAGTGCGTTCCACGGGGCGCTCCACCGGAAGTTGAACGTGTTCAAGTTGAACATGTTCAACTTCCCGTGTCGAGCAGAACCCGCCGCCGAGCCCCCCGGTCGATCCGCCAATCCATGCCGGTCGAAGAATGGCGGATCGCCGGCCGGTGGCCCCCCGGGTCGCCGGCCGCGCGTCGGGTCCAACGCGCCAACGGGTGCCGGACACGATCTGGCGCGTTTGCCGCCGGGCCTCACGGTCCCCCGGGGCGCTGGCCGCCCACCCCTCCCGGTCGAAGCGTGGCGGGTCGCGGAATCAGGGATCCCCCCGGGGGCAGTCCCGCCATCCGGTGCCGGACACGATCTGGCGCGTCTGCCTCCGCGCCACGCGGTCGGTCAGCGCAACGTCGGCCGGACCACCCCGGGGCGGAGGCGGATGAACCGCCGGAGGCTGCCGAGCCCGTCGGCGACCTTCGAGAGGACGAAGTCGGCATTCGCGTCGCCCTCGTGGACCGAGGCGAGGAACCGCGACTCGGCGGCGTCGATCTCGGCCAGGAGCGCGGCGGTGTCCCACGCGGTGTCGAGGATCTCGCGGACGCGGTCGATGAACCGCGCGCGCAGCGACGGGTGCGCGAGGACGCGGGACGCGAGCACGGCCGCCGGCGCCGGCGGCGCGAGGACGGGCGCGTACAGGTCGAAGAAGGTCGTGTCGGCGCTGTGGGGGAGGAACGTGACGCGGCCGCCGTCCGACGGGTCGCCGTAGGCGTACCAGTTGTGGGGGGGATTGGGCCCGATCACCCACGCAGGCACGTTCTGCCCGGCGTACCCGTCCCAGTGGTGGAGCAGGGCCTCCACCGCGAGGTAGCCGAGGAACGACTCGACGACGAGCGTCCGGTCGAGCGCCGCCTCGAGCGCGCCGTCGGGCTCGACGAGGAGGACGTGCGCCAGCGCCTCGAGGTCGGCGCGGTCGTTCTCGTCCTCGTTCGTGTCGAGCTCGACCATCCCGGGCTCCGTGACGTCGATGCCGAGGACCCCCTCGTAGAGGTTGCCGTCGCCGTCGCCGAAGTTCCGGTCGAGGAACCCGTCGTCGTACGGCTCCACGACCACGTACACGCCGAGGTACCGCCCGTTCAGCGTCACGCGCGCGTGCGCCGTCCGGCGCGCGGGAACGCCGGCGCGGCGCCACAGGCCGTACGCGACGGGTTCGTGCAGGAACGACGCGTCGAACACGCAGTTGTGCAGGTGCACCTTCTTCTTCCCGTGCAGCCGCTGCCCCGACACGAACGCGTTCGTCTTCAGCGTCCACGACGGCTTGTCGCCCACCGGCCGCGCGGTGGCCTCGCCCTTGATCCGCAGCCCGACGCGCGCGACGTCGGTCTCGTCGTACCGCAGGTCGCACGGCACGTACTCGTCCGAGAACGGCACCAGCGCCGGCAGGTCGGCCTCCGCCACCGCGAGGTCGACGTAGTGCAGCACCGCGTCGTCGAACGGGTCCGTGCTCGCGGTGCGCGCGGGCACGGGCGGCAGCGACGCCCCCGCCCCTCCGCCGCCGCACGCCGGCAGCAGGGCCGACGCGACGACGAGGGCCCACGCCGCCGCGACGCGGCGAGCGAAACGACGGTGCACACCCATGGCCCGAGCGTACGCGAGGGTCTCCCGCGGTGGCAGCCCCCTCGTCCCGCCGCTCCGGGACGATGGCCTCGCCTCCGCGGCTGGCCCGACGGCGGGGGGGCGGTCGGGGTCCCGGGACCGCGAGGCCCGGTGGCCGGCGCGGCGCCGGGGGACCACCGGCCTCGGGCCCCCCGTCAGGTACCGTCCGCGCCCACGCGAGGCGGCCGGGCCTCGCGTCAGGAGCGCCCGATGTCGATCGCGAACGACGCCTGGATCCGCAAGATGGCCCTCGAGCACAAGATGATCGAGCCCTTCCAGGAGGGGCTCGTCACGAAGGGCAAGATCTCGTACGGGCTCTCCTCGTACGGCTACGACGTGCGCGTCGGCCGTCACTTCAAGATCTTCCACAACCTCCACTCGACGCTGGTGGACCCGAAGGCCTTCGACCACCGCTCGTTCGTCGACCACGTCGGCGACGAGTGCATCATCCCGCCGAACTCGTTCGTGCTGGCCGAGACCGTCGAGCGCTTCCGCGTCCCCCGCGAGGTGTTGTGCGTGTGTCTCGGCAAGTGCCTCACGGGCGACACGCGCGTCGTGGACGCCGAGACGGGGGCCTACCTCCCGATCCGCGACTTCGCGGGCCGGCGGGCCACGGTCGGCCTCGACGGGTGGCGGACGACCGCGCTCGGGGTCTCCGACTTCGTGCCGCAGGGCCGCAAGCCGGTGTTCGAGCTCACGACGCGGCTGGGGCTGCGGATCCGCGCGACGGCGAACCACCCGTTCCGGCAGTGGTCGGGCTGGACCGCCCTCGCCGACCTTCGCCCGGGGGACCGCATCGCCGCCGCACGCCAGGTCCCGGTGTTCGGCTCGACCCCGTTGCCGGCGTGGGAGGCCGCCCTCCTCGGGCTGATGATCTCCGAGGGGCAGTGCCAGACGCCGGGCCACAGCCCCGTGTTCACGAACGAGGACCCGGTGCTCGTCGAGCTCCTGCGGGGGTGTGTCGCCGAGGGCGAGCTCGGCACGACGACCTCCAACGGGAACCTCGGGTACCGGCTCGTCAACCACGCCGGGCGGGGCGGGGTGCCCGAGAAGAACCGCGCGTCGCGCTGGCTCGCCCGCCACGGCGCCGACGTGAAGAGCGCCGCCAAGGCCGTGCCCGCGGCGGTCTTCACGGCGCCGGCCGAGGCCGTGGCGACGTTCCTCCGCGCCCTCTTCTCCGGCGACGGGACGATCTACGGCGACGACGAGGCGATGTTCCTCGAGTACACGTCGATGTCGCGCCGACTCGTCGAGGACGTGCACCACCTGCTCCTGCGCTTCGGGGTCGTCTCGCGGCTGCGGTGGAAGGAGACGGCGCTCGGCACCGTGGCCCACACGCTCCAGGTCACCGATCGCGACACCGTGCTGCGTTGGGGGGAGCGGATCGGGTTCTGGCCGGGGTCCGAGAAGCAGGTGCGGCTCGAGACGCAGTTCCTGCCGGGGCTGCGGCTCCGCGGCTCCCAGCGCTCCAACTTCGACACGCTGCCCCCCGATGCGTGGGCCCGCGTCGACGCGGCGCTCACCGCGGCGGGCCGCACGGCGACGGAGGCGGGCCTCCCGCGTCGCTCCTCGGCGCAGTCGCTCCCGCGGGCGTTCGCCGCCCGCGCCGGGGCCGCGACGGCCGACGCCGAGCTCGCGGAGCTGGCCGACGTCGGACCGGTCTGGGACGTCGTCGAGTCGATCGTGCCCGCCGGAGAGGAAGAGGTCTTCGACCTGTCGGTGCCCGGCGCCGAGAACTTCCTCGCCAACGACCTGATGGTCCACAACTCCACGTACGCGCGCTGCGGGATCATCGTCAACGTGACGCCGCTCGAGCCCGAGTGGGAGGGCGTCGTCACCATCGAGATCAGCAACACGACGCCGCTGCCGGCGAAGATCTACGCCAACGAGGGCATTGCGCAGATCCTCTTTTTCCGCGCCCGGCCCGGCGAGCTGTGCGAGACGTCGTACGGCGATCGCAAGGGCAAGTACCAGAACCAGCCGGGCCTCACGCTCCCGAAGATTGCGCCGACGTAGCCGTCGCGCCGCCGAGCGGGCGGGGGTTCCGTCCGTCGGGGGCTCCCGCCGAGGCGCGTCCGCGCCGGGCCTCGCGTCGGGTCCCGTGCGGGGCCACGCCCCGGGCCTCGCGTCGGGGCGGCTGGCGGGCCTCGCGTCCTGCCGCCGGGCGGCGGGGCATGGGAACGGCGACCGGGCCTTGCGTCCGGAGACCCCGACCGCCACCGATGGGGGCCCTCGAGGCGGACCGGGGGGCGCAGCGGTCGGATCCCCCCGGCGTTGCTTGAGGCCCCCCTCCGGGGTGGTCGATGATCCCGGGATGCGCCGCGTGCCGTCCCGCCTGCTCCGCTTCGCCTGCGCGCTCGTCGCCGTCGCGGCGCTGGCCGGCTGCGGCGGCCCCGACGACCCGTTCGACGGGAAGCGCCCGCCGTCGCTGGACTCCCCGGTGGCGACCATGATCCCGGCCGACGCGCCCCGCACCTGGAGCACGCTCTTCGGGAACGTCGTCTACCTGCAGTTCGGGTTCCTGCGTTGAGGCGGGTGCGCCCAGATGGCGCCCCACCTGGATCGGTGGGATTCCCAGTTCCGCGACAAGGGCCTCCGGGTGATCGAGGTCGAGTACGGCCCCGCCACGCCGCTGGCGCAGCTCGAGCCCTACCTGCAGCGGAAGGGCGTGGGCTACGCCGTCCTGCACGACGCGGACGGCACCATCGCGGAGCGGTTCGGTGTCCAGGCGTTCCCGACGGCCTTCCTCGTGAACCGCGTGGGGAAGGTGGTCTGGCACGGCTACCCCGGCCGGGACGTGGCCGGCGTCGAGGCGCGGATCCAGGCCGAGCTGGCGAAGTAGGGGCGGTCGGACGGGGCGGAGGGGGAGCGGGACGGAAGGCCCGCGCGGGGGCGGGACCGGGGGTGGTCCCGAGCCCTTCCGGTGGGGGCGTCGGAGGCCCTTCGAGGGCTGTCCCCCCCCACCCCTAGGATCGTCGGATGCCCCGCTGCCGAGCGGGGTCGATCCTTCCTTCGCCCGTTCCATCGGACTCTTGAGCCGGGTCATCCGATACCGGTCCTTGGGGTAAGAGGTCCCGCGGCCACGACATGTAGTGGCCGCGCGGGAGCGGGCAGGCTCCCGTTGCGCCTTGTGCCCTGGGTCAGCTTTCGCGGTTGTTGAGGGCGTCCGCACGTGCCGTCGCAGCGACGGTCCGTGCGCACGCCGTCACGACCCGGGGGCCGCAGGAGTCCGTGGTTCCCCCCGACGAGCACCCCAGGGCAGGGGGCTCTCCCGAGGTCGTCCATGAAGATCCAGCGTCGCTTCACCGTGGCCGGTCGCGATCCCTACGACGGGATCCGTTTCGAAGCGCGGAAGTCCGAGATCCGCAATCCCGACGGCACCGTCGTCTTCTCGCTCGACGGCGTCGTCGTCCCGTCGACGTGGTCGAACGTCGCGACGGACGTGCTCGCGCAGAAGTACTTCCGCCGCAAGGGCATCCCGCAGAAGGGCCCGGACGGCCAGCCGCTCGTGAAGGACGGCAAGCCCGTCCTCGGCGGCGAGAAGGACGCGCGGCAGGTCTTCCACCGCCTCGCGGGGTGCTGGCGCCACTGGGGCGAGACCCGCGGCTACTTCGACACGAAGGACGACGCCCAGGCCTTCTACGACGAGATGTGCCGGATGCTCGCCGACCAGCGGGCCGCCCCGAACAGCCCGCAGTGGTTCAACACGGGCCTGCACTTCGCGTACGGGATCGACGGCCCCGCCCAGGGCCACCTGTACGTGGACGAGAAGACCGGCGAGGTGAAGGCGAGCACGTCGGCCTACGAGCGCCCGCAGCCGCACGCGTGCTTCATCCAGAGCGTCGGCGACGACCTCGTGAACGAGGGCGGCATCATGGACCTGTGGGTCCGCGAGGCGCGCCTGTTCAAGTACGGCAGCGGCACCGGCACGAACTTCTCGCGGCTGCGCGGCGAGAACGAGCCGCTGTCGGGCGGCGGCAAGTCGTCGGGCCTGATGTCGTTCCTGAAGATCGGCGACCGCGCCGCGGGCGCGATCAAGTCCGGCGGCACGACGCGTCGCGCCGCGAAGATGGTCTGCCTCGACGTGGACCACCCCGACATCGAGGCGTTCGTCGACTGGAAGGTCGTCGAGGAGCAGAAGGTCGCGTCGCTCGTCGCGGGCAGCAAGATCCTCCACAAGACGCTGAACGCGATCCTGAAGGCGTGCCACGCCGACCTGCCCGCCGGGGTGGCCGAGGCCGACCGGTTCGACCGCACGAAGCACCCGGCGCTGCGCGACGCGGTGAACGAGGCGCGCCGGATGCAGACGCCGATGGCCTGCGTGCTGCGCGTGATCGGGCTCGCCCAGCAGGGCTTCCGCTCCATCGACGTGCCGGTCTACGGCCTCGACTGGGACAGCGAGTCGTACCTGACGGTGTCCGGCCAGAACTCGAACAACTCGATCCGCGTGCCGAACGCGTTCCTCGAGGCCGTCGAGGAGGACCGCGACTGGGAGCTGCGCCGCCGCATCGACGGCAAGGTCGCGAAGACGCTCAAGGCGCGCGCGCTGTGGGACAAGGTCTCCTACGCGGCGTGGGCGTGCGCCGACCCGGGCGTGCAGTTCGACACGACCATCAACGAGTGGCACACGTGCCCCGAGGACGGTCGCATCAACGCGAGCAACCCGTGCTCGGAGTACATGTTCCTCGACGACACGGCGTGCAACCTGGCGTCGCTGAACCTCGCCACGTTCTTCGACGCGCAGACCGGCCGGTTCGACATGGACGGCTACCGGCACGCGGCGCGGCTCTGGACCATCGCGCTCGAGATCTCGGTGCTGATGGCGCAGTTCCCGAGCCACGAGATCGCGCGGAAGTCCTACGAGTTCCGCACGCTGGGCCTCGGCTACGCCAACCTCGGCACGCTGCTGATGCTCATGGGCGTCCCGTACGACAGCAAGGAGGGCATGGCCATCACCGGCGCGCTCACCGCCGTGCTGACGGGCGACGCGTACGCGACGAGCGCGGAGATGGCGAAGGAGCTCGGCGCCTTCCCCGGCTACGCGAAGAACCGGGCGCACATGCTGCGCGTGATCCGCAACCACCGGCGCGCCGCCTACGACGCGCCCGGCAGCGAGTACGAGGCGCTGACGATCCGCCCGACGGGGATCGACGCGGCCGTCTGCCCGCCCGAGCTGCTCGCGCCCGCGCGCGAGGCGTGGGACCGCGCGCTGGCGCTGGGCGAGGCCCACGGCTACCGCAACGCGCAGGTGAGCGTGATCGCGCCGACGGGCACCATCGGCCTCGTCATGGACTGCGACACGACCGGCATCGAGCCCGACTTCGCGCTGGTGAAGTACAAGAAGCTCGCCGGCGGCGGCTACTTCCGCATCATCAACCAGTCGGTGCCGGTGGCGCTCCGCCGCCTCGGCTACGCGGCCGAGCAGATCGAGTCCATCGTCCGGTACGCGACCGGCGCCGCGACCCTCAAGGGCGCGCCGCACATCAACCACGTGACGCTGCGCACGAAGGGCTTCACCCCGGAGATCCTCGAGAAGATCGAGTCGCTCCTGCCCTCGACCTTCGACCTGACGTTCGTGCTCAACCGGTTCACGCTGGGCGACACGTTCCTCGAGGAGACGCTGCACATCCCGCGGCACGTGTTCGAGGCCCCCGGCTTCGACCTGCTCCGCCACCTCGGCTTCGACCGCGACCAGGTCCGGCTCGCCAACGACTACGTCGTCGGCACCATGACGGTCGAGGGCGCGCCGCACCTGGCGCCGGAGCACCTGCCGGTGTTCGACTGCGCGAGCAAGTGCGGCCGGTACGGCAAGCGGTTCATCTCGCCCGAGGGCCACATCCGGCAGATGGCGGCCGCCCAGCCGTTCATCTCCGGCGCCATCAGCAAGACGATCAACATGCCGGCCGAGGCGACGGTGGAGGACGTGGCCGACGCGTACCTCCTCTCGTGGCGCCTCATGATCAAGGCGAACGCCCTCTACCGCGACGGCAGCAAGCTGTCGCAGCCGCTGAACGCGACGTCGGACGACCTCGACGCGGCCGACGCCGTGATCGAGACGGCCAAGACGGACCGTCCGGAGGCGGTGCGGGCGCTGGCGGAGAAGGTCACCGAGAAGGTGGTCTACCGCTACCTCGCCAAGCGCCACCGGCTGCCGCAGCGGCGCGCCGGCTACACGCAGAAGGCGATCGTGGGCGGCCACAAGCTGTACCTGCGCACCGGCGAGTACGCCGACGGCTCGCTCGGCGAGATCTTCGTCGACATGCACAAGGAAGGGGCCGCGTTCCGCAGCCTCATGAACTGCTTCGCGATCGCGATCTCGCTCGGCCTCCAGTACGGGGTGCCGCTCGAGGAGTACGTCGAGGCGTTCGTGTTCACCCGGTTCGAGCCGAGCGGCGTCGTCGAGGGCAACGACCGGATCAAGATGTCCACGTCGATCATCGACTACGTGTTCCGCGAGCTCGCGATCACGTATCTCAACAAGACCGAGCTCGCCCAGGTGACCGAGGAGGACCTCGAGCCCGACGCGGTCCGCAAGGACACGATCGACACGGCGGAGTTCGCCGAGGAAGAGGTCGTCTCGGAGCGCACGGTGACGGTGGACCCGGCGGCCCCGACGCCGTCCACGCCGGCCGCCCTGCGGCCCGAGGCGATCCACCCGCACTCGCCGCACATCCACGGCCCGGCGTCGCCGCACGCCACGTCCCACGCGGCCGGGTCCGCGACGTCGCACTCGGCGCCCCACGGGGTGCCGGCGCACGCCTCGGGCGCGGCCAACGGCGGGGCGCACCCGGTCGCGAACGGGCACGGCAAGCCCGCGGGCGCCGAGAAGGGCTTCGCGTTCGCCGAGGGCATCGTGGCGCCGCAGGCGGCGCCGCTCGCGCTCGAGGTGACGCGGACCGAGACCGTCGTCAACCGGATCGCCATCCACAAGCCGAAGAACTCGGCGCGCGACATGTCGATCCAGCAGGGCTACACCGGCGACCCCTGCCCGTCCTGCCAGCACGCCACGCTGGTGAGGAACGGGTCGTGCTTGAAGTGCATGACGTGCGGCAGCACGTCGGGGTGCTCGTAGAGGTTTAGGAGTTGTGGATTGGAAGCGTGCGGCAGCAGCAGGGCGACCTGCCGCTGCCGCACGTTGTTTTCTGCGCGGGCTGTTCCGCGTCCGCTGACGGTTACGCCGTTAGGCCCGTTGCGAGATCTCGTTCACTGGACGTCCCCCTAGTCACGACGCGGGGACCCGCTCCCGCGGGCCCGCGCGCAGGACCACGGCCGGGTGTCGCATCGCCGGGCCGGAGGTGGGGCGCGTGGAGAGCCAGGAGGACGCTGCGGCGTGCGTGCGCGGCAGCGGCGGAGGCGGTGGGGGAGGGATGGTTTCGTCGAGGTGCCGTGGGGAGGAGGGGGCGGTATCGAACGGGACCCACGACGGTGAGTAGGCTGCCGAAGCCCGAGGACGCAACCCAGGAGGTCGCCATGTCCGATCCGAAGTCGCCGTGTGCCCCGTTCGTCGCCGAGCTGGAACAAGAGGCCGTCGCCACGCGGAAGCTCCTCGAGCGACTGCCCGCCGACAAGCTCGCGTGGAAGCCCCACCCGAAGTCGCAGTCGCTGGGGCAGCTCGCGCTCCACGTCGCCACCACGCCCGGCATCGTCACCGGCATGATCGCCAACGACCGCTTCGACCTCGGCGCCGTCGACTTCAGCCCCAAGCAGCCGACCTCGGTCCGCGAGATCCGCGACGCGTTCGAGGGCGCCATGGCCGGCGCCAAGGCCACCCTCGCGACCTGGGGCGCGAACGACCTCGCCAAGACGTGGCGCGTCCAGAAGGGCGCCCAGGAGCTGATGGCCATGCCCAAGGCCGCCGCGCTCCGCACCCTCGTGCTGAACCACCACGTCCACCACCGCGGCCAGCTCACCGTCTACCTGCGCCTCCTCGACGTGGCGCTCCCGTCCGTCTACGGGCCCTCCGCCGACGACAACCCGTTCGCCCCGCCGTCGCGCTGATCCCGGCCCCCGACGCGAGGCCCGGCCGCCGGCCGCCGGGCCTCGCGTACCCCACGCCCCGAGTGCCCCCCGACCGCGAACGAGGGTTCCCGCGGTCGCGCGAGGTGCGCACCGGCGTCCGCGTACGCGGCTCGCAACATTCCTGTTGCATCCATGAGAGGCAGTATACTGCCTCAACTTTGTGGATTGACGCAGCAAAGCGCATGGACTAGAAGGGAGAGGTACGCCGCGAGTGCGACGAACGCGCGGAGGATTCCCGTGCAGATCGACGCCTGGATGATGAAGGCCGCCGGCGGCCCGCTGGTGCGCGAGGCCCGCGAGGACGCCGCGGGGCCGGGGCAGGTCGTGGTGCAGGTCGCGGGCTGCGGCCTGTGCCACACCGACCTCGGGTTCCTGTACGAGGGCGTGCCGACGCGTCACGCGCTGCCGCTGACGCTCGGCCACGAGATCAGCGGGACCGTGGTCGAGGCCGGCGCGGGCGCCGAACGTTGGCTCGGCAAGGCCGTCGTGGTGCCGGCGGTGATCCCGTGCGGCACGTGCGACGCGTGTTCGCGCGGCGCCGGCGGCGTGTGCCCGAAGCAGCTGTTCCCGGGCAACGACGACCACGGCGGGTTCGCGAGCCACGTGAAGGTGCCCGCGCGCGGCCTGTGCGAGGTGCCCGACCTCGCGGACCGCCGGCGCAACGTCGCGGGCGTCGAGCTCGCCGACCTGTCGGTGATCGCGGACGCCGTCTCGACGCCGTACCAGGCGGTCGTGCACGCCGGGCTCGCGAAGGGCGACCTCGCGGTGTTCGTCGGCGCCGGCGGCGTCGGCGGGTTCGGCGCGCAGATCGCGGCGGCGCTCGGCGCCGCCGTCGTCGCCGTCGAGCCCGACGCGGGCCGGCGCGCGAAGATCGCGGCGCGCGGCGCCGAGCTCGTGCTCGACCCGTCGGCGCTCGACCCGCGCGGCCTCAAGAACGCCGTCCGCGCGTTCGCCGACGCGCGCAAGATCCCGAGCTGGCGGTGGCGCATCTTCGAGACGTCGGGGAGCGCGGCCGGCCAGTCCACCGCGTGGAACCTGCTCTCGCCCGGTTCGTTCCTCGGGATCGTCGGCTTCACGACCGCCAAGGTCGAGGTCCGCCTCTCGAACGTGATGGCGTTCGACGCGACCGTCCGCGGCACGTGGGGCTGCCTGCCCGAGCACTACCCCGCCGTGCTCGACCTCGTGCTCTCCGGCGCGGTGGACGTGCGCTCGTTCGTCGAGCGCCGCCCGCTGTCCGCCGTCAACGGCGCGTTCGAGGACGTCCGCGCCCACCGCACCACCCAGCGCCTCGTGCTCGTCCCCGGCGCCTGACCCCTCGGAGCTCCCCATGGCCTTCAAGGACCACGACCTCGTCCCCGCCGCGACCGCGCCCGGCATCCTCTACGAGGAGCAGCCGCTGCGCGGGCCCGACGGCGCCGTCGCGCCCGGCCTCCACGTCGTGCGCATCACGCTCGACAACCCGAAGCAGCTCAACTCGTACACCACCGAGATGGTGAAGGGCGTGATCCTCGGCATGCGCCGCGCGAGCAACGACCGCGCGGCCGTCGCCGTCGTCTTCACGGGCTCGGGGACGCGCGCGTTCTGCACCGGCGGCAACACCGCCGAGTACGCCACGTACTACGCCGGGCGGCCGGAGGAGTACCGGCAGTACATGCGGCTGTTCAACGACATGGTCACGGCCATCCTGACCTGCGACAAGCCGGTCATCTGCCGCGTCAACGGCATGCGGATCGCCGGCGGCCAGGAGATCGGCATGGCCTGCGACTTCACGGTCGCGCAGGACCTCGCCCTCTTCGGCCAGGCCGGCCCGCGCCACGGCTCGGCCCCCGACGGCGGCAGCACCGACTTCCTGCCGCTGTTCGTCGGCGCCGAGGCCGCGATGGAGAGCTGCACGCTCTGCAGGACGTGGAGCGCGCACAAGGCGCACCGCCTCGGCCTGCTCACGCGGCTCGTGCCCGCGCTCAAGGTGGACGGCGCGTTCGTCGCCAACCCGATGGTCGAGACGTCGCGCTGGCTCGACGAGCATGGCCGCATCGTCCACGGCGAGGCGAAGGAGGGCGCCGCGCGCGCCGCCGCGAAGGACCTCCTCGCGCGCGGCACGGTCGACCTCTCGCTGCTCGACCGCGAGGTGGACGCGCTCGCGTGGTCCCTCGCCGGGACGATGCCGGGCTGCCTCGCGAAGACCGTCGAGAGCGTGCGCAAGCACAAGCTCGAGCACTGGAACCGCAACCGCGAGAGCAACCGCGCGTGGCTCGCCCTCAACATGATGACCGAGGGCCGCCTGGGCTTCCGCGCGTTCCACGAGGCCACCGGCGACCGTCGCGAGGTGGACTTCCTCGACCTGCGCCGCCGCCTCGCGAGCGGCGAGGACTGGGGCGACCCGCTCCTCGACGCGATGCTCGCCCCCCTGCGCGGCGCGAAGGGCTGACCCGTGCCCCTCCCCGTGACGCAAGGCCCGGTGCGCGTCGAGCCGCTCGAGGGCGGCGCGGTCCTCCGCGTCGTCGTGGGGGGCGGCAAGGGCAACATCATCGACCGCGCCGTGACGGAGGCCCTCGCGGCCGTCGTCGCGGCGGTCCGCGCGGACCCGGCGGTCAAGGCGGTGGTGCTCGAGGGGGACGGGGCGCACTTCTCGTTCGGCGCGAGCGTCCCGGAGCACCTCCCCGACCACGTCGAGGGGATGCTGAAGCGGTTCCACGCGATGCTCCTCGACCTGCTCGACGCGTCCGTGGTCGTGCTCGCGGCGGTCCGCGGGCGCTGCCTCGGCGGCGGCCTCGAGCTCGTGATGTGCGCGCACCGCGTGTTCGCGCAGTCGAGCGCCCTCCTCGGGCAGCCGGAGATCGTGCTCGGGGTGATCGCGCCGTTCGCCTCGGCGTTCCTGCCGGGCCGCGTCGGGCGGCCGGTGGCGGAGGACCTGCTCCTCTCCGGCCGCGCCATGGCGGCCGACGAGGCCCTGCGCACCGGCCTCGTCGACGAGCTCGCCGACGACCCGACCGCCGCCGCGCTCGCGTGGGCGCGCGCGCACCTGCTCCCGAAGTCCGCGTCCACGCTGCGGTTCGCCGCGCGCGCGGCGCGGCACGGCCTCGTGGCGCGGCTGCGCGCCGACCTCGACGCGCTCGAGCGGCTCTACCTTTGCGACCTGATGGCCACGGCCGACGCGCGCGAGGGGCTCGACGCCTTCCTCGCGAAGCGCCCGCCGGTCTGGAGGGGACGATGACGACGACCGCACCCGAGGGGCTGCTCGAGCGGGCCGAACGGCTCTATCGCGACTGGCGGCTCGGCGCCGTCCACGAATGGAAGGCCCGCACCGGCGGGCTCGCGGTCGGGTTCATGCCGGTCTACGCGCCGCGCGAGGTGCTGCACGCGATGGGCGTGCTCCCCGTGGGGCTCATGGGCGCCGGCGACGACCTCGAGATCATCCGCGGCGACGCCTACTACCAGTCCTACATCTGCCACATCCCGCGGAGCACCATGGAGATGGCGCTCAACGGCAGCTTCGACTGCCTCGACGGGATGCTCTTCCCGGCGATCTGCGACGTCATCCGGAACCTCTCGGGGATCTGGAAGATGATGTTCGCGGGGAAGGTGGTCCGCTACCTCGACGTGCCCCAGGACTTCGACCCGGCCATGGGCGGGCGCTTCTGGCGGAAGGAGATCGAGGGCCTCTGCGAGGAGCTCGCCGCGAAGGGCGCGAAGCCGCTCGAGGCGGAGGCGCTCCGCCGGTCCCTCTCGGTCTACAACACGCACCGCCGCCTGGTGCACGGCCTCTACGACCTGCGCCGCGAGCAGCCGTGGAAGGTCCCGACCCACGAGCTGTACCCCGTGCTGCGCGCGGGGCTCGTGATCCCGGTCGAGGAGCACGTCGAGATGCTCCGGGCCTACCGCGCGGCGGTCGAGGCCGACGCGTCGCGCCGGCCCATGGACCTTGCCCGCGTCGTGCTGACGGGCTCGTTCTGCGAGCAGCCGCCCCTCGGGCTCATCAAGAGCCTCGAGCGCGCGGGCTGCTACGTCGTCGACGACGACTTCGTGCAGGTCCACCGCTGGATCCGGCACGACGTGCCGACGACCGGCGACCCGCTGGACGCGCTGGTGAACGCGTTCCTCACCGACTCCATCGAGCACGCCACGCGCTGGGTCGAGAAGGAGCCGAAGGGCGCGGACCTCGTCGCGCGCGTGAAGCGGTCGGGGGCCGGCGGCGTCGTGTTCTGCGCGCCGTCGTTCTGCGACCCGGCGCTCCTCGACCAGCCCATGGCCGTGTCGGCCGTGGAGGCCGCGGGCATCCCGTGGACGTCCTTCAAGTACGCCGAGAACACGGGCCAGTTCCAGGTGATCCGGGAACAGGCCGGGACCTTCGCCGACTCGATCCAGCTCTGGAGCGCCGTGTCATGACCCCCGCCGCCGCCGCCGCCCGCAAGGACGCCAGCCAGGACCGCCAGAAGCGGATGATCGCCGATCACTTCGCGCGCCTCGCGCGCGCGCCCGAGACCGGCGAGAAGAACTGCTACACCTACGTCCCGGGCAACCTGACGGAGCTCCTCCGCTCCTTCGACCTGCTCCCGGTGCTGCCCGAGATCAACGCGCTGCAGTCGGGCATGCGCGGCAAGACGCGCGACTACATCGCGGTGGCGGAGAAGTCGGGCCACTCCGAGGACGTCTGCGCCTACGTGAAGAGCGACATCGGCATGCAGGAGATGGGCAACGTCGGGCCCACGGGCGAGCGCCTCCCCGACCCCGACGTGCTGCTCCTCTCGTACACCGGATGCTTCACGTTCCTGAAGTGGTTCGAGCTGCTGCGCGAGAAGTACAGGTGCCCGACGGCGATGCTGCACGTGCCCTACCAGGGCGAGGGCGAGATCACGCCGTCGATGCGCAAGTACGTCGTCGACCAGCTGCGGGACAAGGTGATCCCGGTCCTCGAGCAGGTGAGCGGCCGGAAGTACGACGAGGACCGGCTCCGCGAGAACCTGGCGCGCTCCGCGAAGGCGGAGGACGACCTCGTCGCCGTGCTGCAGTCCGCGAAGCACACGCCGTCGCCCATCGACGCGTGGTTCGGCGGCGTCTACTACATCGGGCCGATCTTCACGTCGTTCCGCGGGACCCAGGACGCGATCGACTACTACCGCGAGCTGCGCGCCGAGGTGGAGGAGCGGATCGCGGAGGGCAAGGGGCCCGTCTCTCCGGAGGGCGACGTGACCGAGCGGTACCGCGTCGTGGTCGAGGGACCGCCCTCGTGGACCCACTTCCGCGAGCTGTGGAAGATGTTCGCCGACGAGGGGGCCGTCGCCGTCGCGTCCACCTACACCAAGGTGGGCGGCGTCTACGACCTCGGCTTCCGCCACGACCCGTCGCGCCCGCTCGAGACGCTGGCCGACTACTGCATGGGCTGCTACACGAACCTCAACCTGCCGTCGCGCGTGGACATGATCGCGAAGTACGTCGAGGAGTACTCCGCCGACGGCTTCCTCATCAACAGCGTCAAGTCGTGCAAGTCGTTCAGCGCGGGCCAGCTGGTCATCCTGCGCGAGGTGGAGAGGCGCACCGGGAAGCCCGGCGGCTTCGTCGAGAGCGACCTGGTCGACCCGCGCTACTTCTCGGGCGCGAACATCAAGAACCGGCTCGAGTCCTACTTCCAGATGATCGCCCAGAAGCGGGCGGGCAAGGAGGCGTCGTGAAGTACGCCGTCGGCATCGACCTCGGCTCCACCACGACCAAGGCCGTCGTGATCGGGACCGAGGGGCAGGTCCTCGGGCACGGCATCACCAACAGCCGCAGCAACTACGACCTCGCGTGCCAGGTCGCGCTGACCGAGGCGCTGATCCACACGCGGTTCTGCCTCGTCGAGTCGCAGCTCGCCGCGCGGGGCGTCGAGGGCCCGGCGGCCAAGCGCGCGCTCGCGGAGCTCGAGCTCCGCTTCCGCGAGCAGCAGTACCGCGGCCAGCTGCGCGTCCTCGACGCGGTCACCCGCCGCATGGCGACGACGTCGCCGGCGGGGACCCTGGCGTCGCTCGACCGCGTGCTCGGGTCGATGGAGGCCGAGGTCGGCTCGCTGTTCACCTTCGGCGCGACGCGCAAGAGCGACTTCTTCCGCGACCTCGCCGGCGCCCGGTTCCTCTCGCTCGCCGAGGACGAGGCCCGCCGCTCCGGCGTGCGGTTCGAGGGGATCGTCGGGCTGTTCGACAAGGCGATCCTCGAGGTCGAGAACACCCCGTGGGACGGCGGGGCGTTCGAGAGCCAGATCGGCAGCGCGCTGGCGGGCACGTCGGCCCGGACGCCGGAGCTCGACGCCGCCGTCCGCCGCGCGACCGACGTGCCCCTCGAGAAGATCGCGGCCGTCGGCACGGGCTACGGGCGGTCGCGGCTCCCGTTCCCGAAGGAGCAGATCCGCTCCGAGATCCTCTGCCACGGGCTCGGCGCGCACGCGATGTTCCCGCTCACGCGGACCGTGCTCGACATCGGCGGGCAGGACACGAAGGCCATCCAGGTGGACGAGCGCGGGATCGTGACGTCGTTCCAGATGAACGACCGCTGCGCCGCGGGCTGCGGCCGGTACCTCGGCTACATCGCCGACGAGATGAACCTCGGCCTGCACGAGCTGGGGCCCCTGGCCCAGTCGTCCACGCGGTCGGTGCGCATCAACTCGACGTGCACCGTGTTCGCGGGGGCGGAGCTGCGCGAGCGGCTCTCGCTCGGCGAGAAGCGCGAGGACATCCTCGCGGGCCTGCACCGCGCGATCGTCCTGCGCGCGATGTCGCTGCTGGCCCGCAGCGGCGGCGTGAAGGACCAGTTCACGTTCACCGGCGGCGTCGCGAAGAACCCCGCCGCGGTCAAGGCGCTGCGCAGCCTCGTCACCGAGAACTACGGCGAGCTGCGCATGAACATCTCCCCGGACTCGATCTACACGGGCGCGCTCGGCGCCGCGCTCTTCGCGCTGCGCGACGCGCAGGGGGCCCCGCCGCCGGAGCCCGCGCTCGCCACGAACGGAGGCACCCATGCCCACTGACCCGAACCTCGCCCCGGACCGGCACGGCGCCGTCCGCACGGTCGGCCTCGACGTCGGCTCGTCCGCCGTCAAGCTCGTCGTGATGGAGGACGGGCCCGCGGGCCCGAAGCTCCTCGGCCACGTCACGGAGCGGCTGCGCCGGCGCGACCCGACCGCGGTCGCGGAGTCGGTCTTCCACGACGCGCTCTCGGGGCTCGGGCTGCGCCCGGACGAGCTGGCGTACGTCGCGACGACCGGCGAGGCCGAGGCGGTCGCGTTCCGCACCGGCCACTTCTACGGCATGACGACGCACGCCCGCGGGGCGCTCTTCCTCGACCCCGAGGCCCGCGCCGCCGTCGACATCGGCGCGCTCCACACGCGCGCGATCCTGATGGACGAGCGGGGCAAGGTGCTCGGCTACCGCATGACGAGCCAGTGCGCGTCGGGCTCGGGGCAGTTCCTCGAGAACATCTGCCGCTACCTCGGCGTCACGCTCGAGGAGATCGGCCCGCTGTCGGTCCAGGCGAAGACGCCGGAGAAGTGCTCGTCGATCTGCGCGGTGCTCGCCGAGACCGACGTGATCAACATGGTCTCGCGCGGCATCGCGACGGCCGACATCCTGAAGGGCATCCACCAGTCCATGGCGGGCCGGTACCTGCGGCTCCTGGCGTCGGCGGGCCCCGCCGGCGTCGTCCTCGTGACGGGCGGGCTCTCCGCCGACGTCGGCCTCGTCGCGGCGATGCGCGAGGGCACGGGCGAGATCAAGCAGAAGGTCGACATCCGCACGCACCCGCACTCGGTGCTGGCCGGCGCGATCGGCGCCGCGCTCTGGGGCGCGTTCCGCGCGCGGAAGATGGCCGCGAAGGCGGTGGGGGGCGCCCGTTGAGCGGGCCCCTCCCCGTCCCCGACGGCCTCGACCTCGCCGGCCGCGTCGCGCTCGTCACGGGCGCGGGCGGCGGCATCGGGTCGGCCACCGCCGCGCGCCTCGCGCGCGCGGGCGCGACCGTGCTCGCCGTGGACCTCCCCGGGCGGGAGGGTCCGCCGGGCACGCGCTCGCTCGCGTGCGACCTCGGCGATGCCGCCGCCATCCGCGCGCTCGTCGCCGACGTGGCCGCCGCCCCCGGCCGCCTCGACCTGCTCGTGCACGCGGCGGGCGTCACCGGCGACGCCATGCTCTGGAAGATGGAGGACGCGGCGTGGGAGCGCGTGCTGCGCGTCAACCTCGACTCCGCCTTCCACCTGCTCAAGGGCTTCGCGCCGCTGCTGCGCGCCGCGGGCGCCGCGTCGGTCGTGCTCGTCGCCTCCATCAACGGGCAACGCGGCAAGCTCGGCCAGGCGAACTACGCGGCCAGCAAGGCCGGGCTCATCGCGCTCGGCAAGACCGCCGCGCTCGAGCTCGGCCGCCACGGCGTCCGCGTGAACTCCGTCGCGCCGGGCTGGATCGACACGCCGATGACCGCCTCGATCCCCGCCGCCTTCAAGCAGCGCGCGATCGACGAGTCCGCCCTCGGGCGGACCGGCACCCCCGACGACGTCGCGGGCGCCGTCCTCTTCCTCTGCTCGGGCCTGGCACGGCACGTCACCGGCCAGGTCCTCCGCGTGGACGGCGGCCAGCTGACCGCCTAGGCCGTCAAGGAGACCCCATGGACCCGCTCCCGAAGACCACCGTCCGCAGCCTCGAGGCGAAGGACGTCGACGCCGTCGTCGCCCTCGACGCGCGCATCGTCGGCCGCCGCCGCGACGGCTACCTCCGCCCGAAGCTCGCCGAGGCGCTCAAGGACGTCGGCATCCGCGCGTCGCTCGTCGTCGAGCACGACGGCCGTCCGGCCGGGTTCCTCCTCGCCAAGGTCTGGTACGGCGAGTTCGGCGAGCTCGACCCCGTCGCGGTCCTCGACACCATCGGCGTCGACCCGCTCCTGCGCGCCCACGGCCTCGCGACGGAGATGCTCGACCAGCTCCGCATGAACCTGGCGGCGCTCGGCATCCGCACGCTCCGCACCGAGGTGAGCTGGAGGAACCCCGAGCTCCTGACCTTCTTCCACCGCGAGGGATTCGTCCCCGCGCAGCGGCTCTGCCTCGAGGCCGACCCCGCGGCGCCCGAGGTCCGGGCCCGCCGGGAGGCGCGGCTCGAGCGCGAGGGCGGCGAGGCGGTCGGCCGCTGACGGCCGCGGCGGGGGGGCGGTCGGGGGTCCGGGACCGCGAGGCCCGTGCGCTCGCGCGGCCCGCGCCGCCTGTGTGCCAAGATGGGCGGATGCCGGCCCGCCGCCCCCGTGCCCGTCGTCGCACCCCCTCGCGCGGGCCGGGCCTCGCGGTCCCGCGGGTGTTCTCCGTCGCGGGCTCCGACCCGTACGCCGCCGTCGCCTGGCGCCGCCGCACGGCCCGCATCGAGGACGCGGAGGGGCGCGTGTTGTTCGAGCAGCGGGGCGTCGAGGCCCCGTCGACGTGGAGCGACCAGGCCGTCGACCTCGTCGCGTCGCGGTACTTCGCGGGGCGCCTCGGCACCGCCGCCCGCGAGCGCAGCGTGCGCGCCCTCGTCGGGCGCGTGGTCGGGACCGTGGCGGGGTGGGTCCGCGCGGGCGGCGTGCTCGGCGGCGCCGGCGACGCCGCGGCCTTCGAGGACGAGCTCGCGGCGCTGCTGCTGCAGCAGCGCGCGTCGTTCAACTCGCCCGTGTGGTTCAACGTCGGCGTCGAGGCGCAGCCGCAGTGCAGCGCGTGCTTCATCCTCGGGGTCGAGGACCACCTCCCGTCGATCCTCGAGCTGGCCACCGTCGAGGGACGCGTGTTCAGCCGCGGGAGCGGCGCGGGGTCGAACTTCTCCGCGCTGCGCGCGTCGAACGAGCCCACGCGGACCGGCGGCCTCGCGGCCGGGCCCGTCGCGTTCCTGCGCGGGCTCGACGCGCTCGCCGGCGCCGTGAAGAGCGGCGGGCGCACGCGCCGCGCCGCGAAGATGGCGATCCTCGACGCCGACCACCCGGACGTGCTCGCGTTCGTCGAGAGCAAGGCGATCGAGGAGGCGCGGGCGCGCGTCCTCGCCGCGGCCGGCCTCGACCGGCTCGACGGGGCGCACGGGCCCTCCGTCGCGTTCCAGAACGAGAACCACTCCGTGCGGCTGCCGGACGCGTTCCTGCGCGCGGTCGCCCGCGACGGCGCGTGGACGCTGCGACCCCGCACCGCGGCGGGCCGCCCGACGCGGATCCGCGCGCGCGACCTGCTGCGGGCCGCCGCCCGCGCCGCGCACGACTGCGGCGACCCGGGCGTGCAGTTCGCGGACACGATCGAGCGCTGGAACCCGGTCCCGGTGACGGGCCCGATCCGCGCCACGAACCCGTGCGCGGAGTTCGTGTTCCTGGACGACACGGCGTGCAACCTGGCGTCGATCAACGTGCTCGCGTTCCGCGACCCGGTCCGCGGCGTCGACGTCGAGCGGCTCGCGGCCGCCGTGCGCGTGCTCGTCGTCGCGATGGAGACGCTGGTCGGCCACGCGTCGTACCCGACGCCGCGGATCGCCGAGCGGTCGGCGAGGCTGCGGCCGCTCGGGCTGGGCGTGACGAACCTCGGCGCGCTGCTCCTCTCCCTCGGGCTGCCCTACGACGGCGACGCGGGCCGCGCGCTGGCCGCGGGCGTCATGGCGCTCGTCGGGGGCGAGGCGACGCGCACGTCCGCGCGGCTCGCGGCGCGCCTCGGGCCGTTCGACGCGTGGGCCGCGAACCGCGCCCCCGCGCTCCGCGTGCTCGCGCGCCACGTCCGCGCCGCGCACCGCCTCGACCGGCGGCTCGTGCCCGCCGCGCTCCGGGCGGCGGCGGTCGAGGCGTGGGACGACGCGGCCGCGCGCGCCGCCGCGGTCGGCCTGCGGAACGCGCAGGTCACGGCCATCGCGCCCACCGGCACCATCTCCTTCCTGATGGACTGCGACACGACCGGCGTCGAGCCGGCGCTCGCGCTCGCGCAGGAGAAGTCGCTGACGGAGGGGGGCGTGCTGCGGCTCGCGCTGCGCTGCCTGCCGACCGCGCTCGACGCGCTCGGCTACGACGCCGCGGCCGCCGCCGCCGTCCTCGCGCACGTGGACGCGACCGGCGGCGTGGACGGCGCGCCGGGGCTGGCGCCCGGTCACGCCGAGGTGTTCCGGACCGCGCTGCCGACGCGTCCCGGCGGGCCGGCGCTGCCGCCGCGCGCGCACCTCGCGATGATGGCGGCGCTGCAGCCGTTCGTGTCCGGCGCGATCAGCAAGACCGTCAACCTGCCCGCCGACGCGACGGTGGAGGACGTCGAGGCGACGTTCCTCGAGGCCTTCCGGCTCGGGCTGAAGGCGGTCGCCGTCTACCGCGACCGCAGCAAGGTCACGCAGCCGCTCGCGCCCGCGTCGCCGCCGGTCTGCACGGCCTCCAGCGGCTGCGACTGACGGCTTGACCGGGCCTTCGCGCGGTCTTCTTCGGACGACTGTGCGGGGCGTCCGGCGCGAGCGTGGTACGTTCCACGGCTCCTCCGGAGTCCCGCCCGTGGCGTTCCCCCGCGTCCTGCTCGTCACCGCCTCCGCGGGGAACGGGCATGCGCGCGCCTCGGCGGCGATCGCGGCGGCGCTGCGCGCGCGGCACCCGACGATCGACCTCGCCGAGGTCGACGTCATCACGCGGCTGCCGCGGTGGCACGGCCACACCTACAAGGCGGGGTACGTCCGCCTCGTCGACCGCCATCCGCTCGTCTGGCGCGCGATGTACGAGGACACCGACCGCAAGACGACCGCCCTCGGCCACCTCCTGTCGGTCTGGGCCGGCCGGCGGTTCCTCCGCGAGTCGATCGCGTGGCGGCCCGACCTCGTCGTCTCGACGCAGTTCTTGCCGCCCGAGCTGTTCGCGTGGGCCCACCGCAAGGGCTGGACGAAGGTGCCGCTGCACACCGTGATCACCGACCACGACGCGCACCGCATCTGGTGGCAGCCCGAGGTGGAGCAGTACTACGTCGCGAGCGACCTCGTGCGCGCCCGGCTCGCCTACCGCTTCGCCGTCCCGTTCGACCGGATCCACGTGACCGGCATCCCGATCGACGCGGGGTTCCGCGCGCGCCGCGACCCGGTCGCGATCCGCGCGCGCCTCGGCCTCGACCCCGCGCGGCCGACGGTCCTCTTCCTCTCGGGCGGGTTCGCGCCCGGGCCCATGGCCGCCTCGATCCTCGGCATCTGGCAGGACCGTCCCGACGTGCAGGTCGTCGCCGTCTGCGGCCGCAACGTCCGGCTCGCGCGGCGCATCGCCGACCTCCCGCGGCCCGAGGGCGGCACGCTGCACGTGCTCGGGTTCCGCGACGACGTGCCGGACCTGATGACCGTCGCCGACCTCGTCGTGGGCAAGAGCGGCGGGCTCACGATGTCGGAGTGCCTCGCGGTGGGCCGGCCGTTCGTCGTCTCGCACGCGATCGCGGGGCAGGAGGAACGCAACGCCGACGCGCTGCTCGCGGGCGGCGGCGGCGTGAAGGCGCCGACCCCCGAGGAGGTGCGTTGGCACGTCGTCCGCCTCCTCGCGCGCCCCGACGACCTGCGGGCGATGGCCGCCCGTGCGCGGGCGATGGGCCGTCCGGACGCCGCCGACCTCGTCGCCGACCGGATCGCCGAGCGCGTCCATCCGACGGTGGCGGTCCCCCTCCCGCCCCACGGCGCGCCCCGCCTCGCCCCCCGCGCCTGACCCCAGCCGGCGCGTCGGTGGAACAACGGGCTCCGACCCCGTGGTTCCAGGTGGAACAGAGGGCTACGACCCCGTCGTTCCGCGAGCGGGGGTGCGGCCCACGACCAGGCGCTCGACGGGACGGCCGTGCACGAGGTGCTCCTCGAGGATCTCGGGGACGTCGGCGGGCGTGACCTTGCCGTACCAGATGCCGTCGGGATAGACGACGACCGCGGCGCCCATCGCGCAGGCGTCGAGGCAGCCGGCCTTCTGCGCCCGGATCTCGCCGGCGAGCCCGCGGGCCTTGAGCGCGACCTTGAACGCCTCGAGCACCGCGCCGGCGCCCCGGGCGTTGCAGCAACCGCGGGGGTCGTCGGCGGCGCGCTCGTTCTGGCAGACGAAGACGTGGCGGCGGAACGGGAACGGCATCGGGGGGGCTCCGGGGGGCGACCGGGCCCATGGTAGGGTGCGCCGGACGTCCGGAGGCTCGTGACGTGCACCGACTCCTCGCCCCGATCGCGGCCGGGCTCGTGGCCCTCGCCGCCGCCGGCCCCTCCCGCGCGGACGACGCCGTCCGCTACCGTCCCGGTCCCGCGGGGATGCCCGCGAACCCCTGCGACCCCTGCGCACCCTGCACCCCGTGCGCTCCGCCGCGCGACCCGTGCGACCCGCGGTGCGACGTCCGCCGCGGTCCGATCGAGGTCCGCGACATGTACGTCCTCGCGCAGCCCAGGCTGACGCTGCCGGCCATGTCGCCCGACACGCTCGGCTGCGGGCGCTCGTCGGTGCGCCTGCAGTTCCACTGGAGCAACTCCTTCGGCTGGCGCCAGGACGTCACGGGCGAGAACCCGGGCATCCGCTACTTCCTCGTGGATGGCGAGACCCGGACGCTCGACGCCACGTTCATGCACGGCGTCACCGGCGCCCTCGACCTCGGCGTGCGCGTGCCGTACCACTGGCGCGGGCCCGGCGTCCTCGACGAGGTGATCGACGCGTTCCACAACTCGATCCCCGGGTTGTTCAAGGACAACAAGCGCAAGGACTTCGACAACGACCGGTACCGCGTGAACGGCCTCCTCGAGGACGGCTCGCCGTTCGACGCCGACGACGAGACGGGCGCCGGGCTCGGCAACGTCGAGGGGATCGCGCGCTGGCGGTTCGTGGACGGCGGGCGCGACGGCCTGTCGATGGCCGCGGTCGGCCGCGTCACCGCGCCCACGGGCTCCGCCCCGTTCGACACGGACGGCGTCGAGGCGGGCCTCCAGCTCGTCGCGGCGCACCGGCTCTCGGCGCGCTGGGACCTCTTCGGCGGCATCGGCGAGACGTGGTACGAGGAGCCGACCTACCAGGGCATCCGGTACGCCGAGTGGCGGACCAGCCTGTTCGTCGCCGCCGAGTGGCGCTTCGCGTCGTGGGCGAGCCTCCTGCTGCAGCTCGACTACACCGGACCGCTCGCGGCCGACGTCCAGAACTTCGCGCCGGACCAGCTCTACACGCAGGTCGGCGTCAAGGCCGACGTCGCGCCGGGCACGCGCGTCGAGATCGGCTTCACCGAGAACATCGTGAACCAGCAGACCACCGCCGACTTCGGCATGTGGTTCGGCCTCGAGCACGTCTGGTGACGCGGGCACGCCGGCTCGGCGGGGCGACGTGAGGCTCGTCGGCCCCGACGGCGCCGTGCGGTGGCTCGCCTACGGCATGAACGTGCACCCGGGCGGGTCGCCCGAGGTGCTCGAGGAGGCGATCCGCACCACCGTCGACCCGCTCCGCGAGCGGCTCGACGTCGACGGCCCGTTCGGGCTCGCGGTGCGGCTCGACCGCGACGGCGTCGACGCCCTCCTCGAGGACGACGAGCGCTGTCGGCTGCTCGGCGACCTCCTGCGCGCCCAGGACCTCGTCCCGTTCACCGGCAACGCGTTCGTCGTCGGCGCGTTCCACGACGCCGGCACCAAGGCGTCGGTCTACCGGCCGACCTGGGACGACCCCGCGCGCGAGGCGTACACCGTCGGCTTCGCGCGGGTGCTCGCCGCGTGGTCGGCGCCGGGCGCCGAGGTGTCGCTCTCGACCTCGCCGCTGTCGTTCAAGCCCTTCGGCGGCGGCGCGGGCCTCGCGTCGGCGGCGGCGCGCCGGCTCGTCGCCACCGCGTCCGCCCTCGCCGACCTCGCCGACGAGACGGGCGTCCGCGTGCGCCTCGCGCTCGAGCCCGAGCCGCTCTGCACGCTCGAGACCACCGACGAGGCCGTCGCGTTCTTCGCGGGCCCGCTCGCCGCCGCCCTCGACGCGGCCCCGCGCGCCCGTGCCCACCTCGGCGTCTGCTACGACGTCTGCCACCAGGCCGTCGAGGGCGAGGACCCCGAGGCGGGCCTCGCGGCGCTCGCGGCGGCCGGGATCGCCGTCGCGAAGGTGCAGCTGTCCTGCGCGCTCGTGGTGCCCGACCCGTCGTCGTCCGCGCACCGCGCCGCCGTCGCCCGGTTCGACGAGGGCCGATGGCTCCACCAGGTCGCCGCCGGAGGCGGGACCACGCCGGTGCGCCGCGCCGCCGACCTGCCCGAGGTCCTCACCGGCCCCGACGCGGCGGCGTGGGCCGCGGCGGGCCCGTGGCGCGTCCACTGCCACGTGCCCGTCCACCTCGAGGCGCTGACGCCGCCGCTCCGCACGACGCAGCCCGTGCTCGCGCGGGCCTTGCGTGCCGTCGCGCGCCCGGGCCTCACGTCGCACCTCGAGATCGAGACCTACACGTTCGACGGCCTGCCGCCCGAGGTGCGCGCGGGCGGCCTCGTGGCCTCCCTCGCGAAGGAGTACGCGTGGGTGCTCGCCCGCCTGCGCGAGCAGGGCATCGTGCCGATGCCCGAGGAGGACGACGCGTGAGCCGAGCGACCCCGATCCGGACCGTCCTCGTCGTCGTGTCCGACCGCGCCGCCGCCGGCACCCGCCCCGACGCGACCGCCGCGCTCCTGCGCCCGGTGCTCGCGGCGCGCGGCTTCGCGCTCGACGAGGTCGTCGTCGTGCCCGACGAGCGGGCCGAGATCGCGGCGGTGCTGCGGGCGCGGGTGGGGGCGTTCGGCCTCCTCCTCACCACCGGCGGCACCGGCGTGGCCCCGCGCGACGTCACCCCCGAGGCCACGCGCGACGTGATCGAGAAGGAGGTCCCCGGGCTGACGGAGGAGATCCGCCGCCGGAGCGCCGAGCGCACCGTCAAGGCCCTCGGCAGCCGCGCGGTCGCGGGGACCGCGGGCACGTCCCTCGTCCTCAACCTCCCGGGCCGACCCGAGGGCGCGGTCGAGGCGTTCGAGTTCGTCGCGGGGGTCGTCCCGCACCTCGTCGACCTCCTCCGCGGGCCCGTGCCGGACGCGTCGCACGGGGGGACCGGTCACGGGGGGGGACCGGTCGCCTGACCGGGGGACGCGAGGCCCGGCCGCCGCCGCGGCGTAGGATGCATGGCTCGGAGGTCCCCCCATGCGCACCCGGCTCCCCGCCGGGCGGGGCGTCGTTGCGACGCTCTTCGCCCTGTTCCTCGCCGCTTGCGGCACCTACAGCACGCACACCGACCCGATCTACCGGGGCGTGATCGGGCCGGCGGGCGGGACCGTGGCCGCGGGGCCCGTCACGCTCGTCATCGCGCCGGGCGCGCTGCTGACCGACCTCTCGATCGCGATCCTGCCGCAACCCGACCCGCTGCCGATCGACCCGGCCGCCGGCCCCGTGGACTACATCCCGGGCCTGCACTGCATCGGGCCCCTCGGCCACCTGCTCGCGCAGCCGTGCGTCGTCCGCATCTGCTACGACCCCGCCGACGTGCCGCCCGGCGCGACCCTCGCCGACCTCGTGCTCCTCGAGTGGGACGACGTCGCGCAGCTGATGCGCGTGCGCCCGAGCGCGAACCACGACACGGTCGCGCACTGCTTCGAGGACGTCTTCTACGGCGAGCTGGGCCACATCGGCGTGGGCGTGCGGACGCAGAACCTCGACTTCGTCGTGGCGGCGGCGCCGCTCGTGGCGGGCGCGGGGTTCCGCGGCCTCTCCGACCTCTACCGCGGCGACAGCACCGGCGCGACGTCGCCCGTCCTCGTCCCGAACACGAGCGATGCGTTCTCGTACATCGCGTCGGGCGACGGCCGGTACGTGAGCTTCCTCCGCTCCGACTCGATGACCGAGTCGACGTCGATCCTCGCGGTGGACGTGCTCGACGGCACGGAGGTCTTCGCCAACGACCCCGACCTCTCGATCCTGACGTCCGACTCGCTCCACGGGTGGTTCCCCGGGCAGCCGACGAACCTCTTCTACGCCCACGAGGTCTTCTCGAAGGGCTTCCAGCACGTCTTCGCCGACGCGGACATCGGCGGCGCGGCCCACGAGAACCTCCGCGACGGCCCGTTCGACATGTTCCTGATCGACGTCCGCGTGTCGCCCGACGGCTCCATGGCGATGCTGCGGTACGAGGACGCGTTCGAGGGCTTCCACGTCCTCAACGTCGTCTCGACGTCCACGGGGGCGCTCCTCGGCGGCGACCTGCCGGTGCTGCCGAACGGGTTCCAGAGCCCCATGCCGCGCTGGCTCCCGGACTCGTCGGGGATCACGTTCGTGGACGGCCTCCTGCTGCGGCGGATCGACCGGGACGGCGACAACCTCGCGACGCTCTGGACGGCGCCGTCGCAGCTCCTCGACGCCGCGGTCGGCGACGACTTCACCGCGGCGAACCCGGGGACCGCGCACGTCGCGTACGTCCGGTCGACGGGGTTCGTCGTCCTTCCGGCGGGCGGCAACCAGCTCCCCTCGACGTTCTTCGGGACGGACGTCGTCGCGGGCGGCGCGGCCGTCGAGCAGGACCTCGGCGGCGTCTACGGCCTCAACGAAATGGCCTGGCACCCGGACGGGGCGTCGGTCTGGTGCCAGCTCAACCAGTTCAGCCAGCTCATCGACGGCGGCCTCGGCGCCGTCATCCAGCCGCCGCCGGCGTCCGAGTTCCTCGTCGCCTTCGACGCCGGGACCGCCGCGACGAACCGCGTGATCAACGCCACGTTCGGGGCCATGGACGTCGACAAGGTGAGCGGCAAGGTGCTGCTCTGGATGCAGTCGTCGCAGCAGGACCCCCAGTTCCCCGCGTCGGGCCTCTGGCTCCTCGACGGCGACGGCACCGGCGGCACGACGGTCTCCCTCGGCAACCTCGTGCCCGTCGAGGCGCCGCGGTTCCTCACCTCGTGGCGCAGCGGCGTCTGCTCGTCGTTCGGATCGTTCGTCCGCTGAAGGCCCGCGAGGGCGCCGGAGCTTCCTTCACGGCCTCTCGCTCAGCGGACGCCGGCGTAGTACGTGCAGGCGGCGGCGAGCGTGGGCTGGATCCACGGGTCGACCTCGTCCACCTTGCCCGTGATCCGCAGGGTGACGAGGCCGGCCGCGGCGATCAGCACCACGAACGACTGCACGTGCTCGAAGAGCAGCGTGCTCGCGTCGGTCGGCGGGCGGACCTGGGCGAGGAACCACCGGACGAGCACGCCGATGGCGAAGGCCCCGACGACGATCACCAGCGGCTGCTGGCTCTCGGCGAGGCGGTGGTCCTTGAACCACAGCCACGCGCCGTAGGAGATCGCCGCGAGGAAGAGGAATCGGACCGTGCCGGTCGGGAGGCCGAGCGGGGGCCGCGGCTTCGCGCCGTCGGCGGCGCTCCCGCTGACGACGACGTGGTCGCGGGACGCCCGGGACGCGAAGTAGGCCGCGGCGCAGACCAGCAGCGCGGCGCCGAGCCACGACGTGATCCCGCCGTCCGCCCGGAGGTCGAGGACGGCCCGGGCCGCGAGGGCCAGGAGCGTGAGGGCGCGGACGCTGCCGACGGGCAGGCCGAGGGGGCGCGGCATGGGCTTCCTCCGAGGAGGTCCGGATCGTAGCGGCTCCGGCGGGGGACGCCGACCGCGGGCCCGGCCCCGGTCGGCGGCGGGCCCGGGCGGGAGGCGACCGGCGTTGTGCTATCCCGTCGGCCCGGGCCCCGCTACCTTGACGTGCTGCCCATGGACGCCCCCGCCTACCGTCCGACGCACCCGGTCCGCTTCGTGACGGCGGCCGCGCTGTTCGACGGCCACGACGCCGCGATCAACGTGATCCGCCGGCTGCTGCAGGACAGCGGCGCCGAGGTGATCCACCTCGGCCACAACCGCAGCGTCCTCGAGATCGTCCAGACCGCGGTGGACGAGGACGCGCAGGGCATCGCCATCTCGTCGTACCAGGGCGGGCACGTCGAGTTCTTCAAGTACGCGAAGGACCTGCTGAAGGAGCTCGGCGCGGAGCACGTCAAGCTGTTCGGCGGCGGCGGCGGCGTGATCGTCCCGGCCGAGATCGAGGACCTCGAGCGGTACGGCGTCGAGAAGATCTTCAGCCCCGAGGACGGCCGCCGGCTCGGCCTCCAGGGGATGATCGACCGGATGATGCGCGCGGCCGACTTCGAGCCGCCGCGGCTCGTGCGCGGCGCCGGCGCGCCCGCGCTCTCGCCCGCCGACCGGCGGCTGCTCGCGTCCGCGATCACCTCGTCGGAACGGCCCGGGTTCGCCGAGACCGACCTCGGGCGCGCGGTGCGCGCCGCCGCGGACGCCCTCCCGCGCGAGCGCCGCGCGGTCGTCGTCGGCGTGACCGGCACCGGCGGCGCCGGCAAGTCGTCGCTCTGCGACGAGCTCGTCCTGCGGTTCCTCGAGGGCACCGCCCCGCGGGACGGCGGGCCGGGCGGGGCGACGGTCGCGGTGCTGTCCGTCGACCCGTCGCGGCGGCGGACCGGCGGCGCGCTCCTCGGCGACCGCATCCGCATGAACTCGATCCCGCACCCGCGGGCGTACATGCGCAGCCTCGCGACGCGCGGCGCGAAGGGCGAGCTGGCCGCCGCGACCCGCGACGCGATCCGCCTCTGCCACCTCGCGGGCTTCGACTGGGTCTTCGTCGAGACGTCGGGCACCGGGCAGGGCGACACCGAGATCGTCGACCTGTGCGACGTGTCGGTCTACGTGATGACGCCCGAGTACGGCGCGGCGTCGCAGCTCGAGAAGATCGGGATGCTCGACTTCGCCGACCTCGTCGCCGTCAACAAGGCGGAGCGGCGGGGCGCCGAGGACGCGCTGCGCGACGTCCGCAAGCAGGTGCGGCGCAACCGCCGCCTCTTCGACGGGCCCGACGACGCCCTCGGCGTGTTCGGCACCGTCGCGAGCCGGTTCTGCGACGCGGGCGTGGACGCCCTGTTCGAGGCCCTGGTCGAGCGGGTCGCCGCCAAGACCGGGCGGCGCGTCCCGGTGCGCCTCCCGTCGGAGTCGACGGACCCGCGCGCGCCGCACGCCTCGACGATCATCCCGCACGACCGCACCGGGTACCTCGGCGAGATCGCGCGCACCGTCCGGGCCCACAAGGCGTGGGTGGACGAGCAGGTCCGGTTCGTGCGCGACGTCGGGCACCTCGAGGGGGCCCGCGCGCTCGTGGCCCGCGAGGGCGTCGCGGCCGGGGCCCTCGAGGCGGTCGAGCAGGCGCTCGTCCGCGCCCGCGCGCGCGTGGACGCGAAGGCCCGCGCGGCGCTCGACGCCTGGCCGGCCCGCAAGGCCGCGTACCTCGCCGACGCGCTCTCGTACGGCGTGCGCGACCGCGCGGTGGAGCTGCCGACGTTCACGCGCAGCCTCGCGGGCACGCGCATCCCGAAGGTGGCGCTGCCGACGTCCGACGAGCCCGGCGAGGTGCTCCGCTTCCTGCTGCTCGAGAACCTGCCCGGCCAGTTCCCCTACACCGCCGGCGTGTTCCCGTTCAAGCGCACGGACGAGGACCCGAAGCGGCAGTTCGCCGGCGAGGGGCCGCCGGACCGCACCAACAAGCGGTTCCACTACCTCTGCCGCGGCGAGGCGAGCAAGCGGCTCTCCACGGCCTTCGACTCGGTCACGCTCTACGGCGAGGACCCCGCCGAGCGCCCCGACATCTGGGGCAAGATCGGCGAGAGCGGCGTCTCCATCTGCACGCTCGAGGACATGGCGCGGCTGTACGCCGGCTTCGACCTGTGCGACGCGAACACGTCCGTGTCGATGACCATCAACGGGCCGGCGCCGATCCTGCTCGCGATGTACATGAACACCGCGTTCGACCAGCAGGTCGACGCCTTCCGGGCGCAGCACGGGCGGGTCCCCGACCCGAAGGAGCACGCCGAGCTGCTCGAGCGGACCGTGCGCACCGTCCGCGGCACCGTGCAGGCCGACATCCTCAAGGAGGACCAGGCCCAGAACACGTGCATCTTCTCGACGGCCTTCGCGCTGCGGATGATGGGCGACATCCAGCAGTGGTTCATCGACCACGAGGTCCGCAACTACTACAGCGTCTCGATCTCGGGCTACCACATCGCCGAGGCGGGCGCGAACCCGATCACGCAGCTGGCGCTCACGCTGGCCAACGGGTTCACCTACGTCGAGTACTACCTCGCGCGCGGCATGGGCGTCGACGACTTCGCGCCGAACCTGTCCTTCTTCTTCAGCAACGGCCTCGACCCCGAGTACGCGGTGATCGGCCGCGTCGCGCGCCGCGTCTGGGCCGTCGCGATGCGGGACCGGTACGGCGCGAACGACCGCAGCCAGAAGCTCAAGTACCACGTGCAGACGTCGGGCCGGTCCCTCCACGCCCAGGAGATCCAGTTCAACGACATCCGCACGACCCTGCAGGCGCTCCTGGCCCTCCAGGACCACTGCAACTCGCTGCACACCAACGCCTACGACGAGGCGATCACCACGCCGACGGCGGAGAGCGTGCGCCGCGCCATGGCGGTCCAGCTGATCTGCACGAAGGAGTACGGCTGGCTCAAGGCCGAGAACGCGCTCCAGGGGTCGTACTTCGTGGACCGCCTGACCGACGCGGTCGAGGAGGCGGTCCTCGACGAGTTCCGGCGCCTCGACGAGCGCGGCGGCGTGCTCGGCGCGATGGAGACGCAGTACCAGCGCGGGCGCATCCAGGAGGAGAGCCTCCTGTACGAGCGCATGAAGCACGACGGCTCGCTGCCCATCGTCGGCGTGAACACCTTCCTGCCCGAGCAGACCGACGGCGCCGTGCCCCGCCAGATCGACCTCTCGCGGGCCACGCTCGACGAGAAGCAGCTCCAGCTCGACCGGCTGCGCGACTTCCAGCGCCGGCACGCGGCCGAGACGCCGGCGGCGCTCGAGCGGCTGAAGCGCGTCGCGCGGTCGGGCGGCAACGTCTTCGCCGAGCTGCTCTCGACCGTCCGGGTCGCGTCCCTCGGGCAGATCAGCCACGCGCTCTACGAGGTCGGCGGCAAGTACCGCCGGAACATGTAGGGCCCGCGCCGCGCGGGGTCACGCGGGGGCGGCGTCGGGCGCGAGCGCCGCGCGGGCGCCGCGTCGCGCGGCGGGCCGGGCCTCGCGTGCCCCCGCCCGGACGAGCTCGAGCCGGCCGTCCCCGTGCTCCACGAGCGCCGAGCACGAGTCGACCCAGTCGCCGTCGTTCAGGTAGAGCACGCCGTCCACGGTGCGCATCGCGGGGACGTGCACGTGGCCGCAGACGACGCCGTCCGCGCCGCGGCGCCGCGCGGCGGCGGTCGCGAGCCGCTCGAAGTCGCCGAGCGCCGCGATCGCGCCGTTGGCCCGGCCCCGGACGTACGTCGCGAGCGACGCGTAGGGCCGCCCGAGGCAGCGGCGCACGAGCCGCCACGCGGTGGGGACCCCGAGGCCGCGGAGGAGGCCGAGGAGCCCGTGGGCGAGCGGGACCAGCCACCGGTGCTTCGTCACGACGGGGTCGAACGCGTCGCCGTGCACGACGAGGAGGCGGCGGCCGTCGGCGGTCTCGTGCATCGCCTCGAGGGTCACCTCGACGCCGCCGAAGGCGTGGCCCGCGTAGCCGCGCGCGAACTCGTCGTGGTTGCCGGGGACGTAGACGACCCGCGTGCCCTTGCGGGCCTTGCGCAGCAGCTTCTGCAGCACGTCGTTGTGGGCCTGCGGCCAGTACCACGCGCGGCGGAGCACCCAGCCGTCGACGAGGTCGCCGACGACGTAGATCGTCTCGGCGTCGTGGCGGCGCAGGAACTCGAGGAGCTCCTCCGCGCGCGCCGCGTGGGTGCCGAGGTGCACGTCGGAGATCCAGATCGTGCGGTAGCGGGTGGGGGGCGTGTCGTCCATCTCCCCCGACCATCGGCGCGCCGTGCAAAGGCCCGATCGGGGGCGCGCAAAGCCCCGGCGCGCCGGCCGCCGGGCCTCGCGGTCCCCCCGAATTGGCCGCGCCCTCATGCGTCCTTGACGCGCCGGGTCGATGGTCGGGGTGGAGGTGAACATGACCCGTCGAGCCGCCCACGCCGTCCGTCGTGCCGCCCTGGGGGTGACCCTCGGGGTCGGCCTCCTCTACGCCGCGGTGATCGTCTTCTTCCTGCCGTCGGGGCGCGCCGCGTGACGCGGCGCCGTCCGTCCGTGGCGCGCCGCGCCGCCGTCGTCGCGACGTGGGCCGCCGTGGCGGTGGCGGCCGTCGCGGCGGTCCGCGCCGCGGCCGAGCGCGCGGCCCGGCCGCCGACGCGGTGCGCGTCGGAGCTCGTCGGGCGCGGGGTGCCGGCGGGCCCGGGTCCCGTGGCTCGGTCCGGCCGGTAGGGGGCGCGCCCGCGGCGAGCCGCTACCCTCGCCTCCGCGGTCGTCGCGGAGGACTTCATGAACGAGCACGGCGAGCACGTGGGCTGCGGTCGGTGTGCGGCGGGTGCGGGGGCGGGGGCGCGCGAGCCCTTCGCCTTCCCCGGGACGTCGCGGAAGTACGCGCGCGACCGCGTCGTGGACGTGCGGCACGTGCGCCTCGACGTCGCCGTCGACCCGGCGCAGCGGAAGATCGCGGGCACCGCGCGCCACACCGTGGCCGCCATCGCCGACGGCACGGAGCGGCTCGTCCTCGACGCCGCGGAGCTGACGGTCACCGGCGTCACCGACGGCGACGGCAAGGCCCTCGCGTTCGAGCACGTGGACGGCGCGCTGACGATCCGCCTCGCCCGCCGGCTCGCGGCCGGCCAGGAGGCCGACGTCGTGGTCGCGTACCACGGGGCGCCGCGGCGCGGCCTCTACTTCATCGCCCCCGACGAGGGGTACCCCGACAAGCCCCTGCAGGCGTGGACGCAGGGCCAGGACGAGGACGCGCGCTTCTGGTTCCCGTGCTTCGACTACCCGAACGAGAAGGCCTCGATCGAGGTGGTGGTCACGTCGCCGTCGAAGTACACGACGCTCTCGAACGGCGCGCTCGTCGCGAAGACGCCGGGCCCGCGCGGCACGACGACGTGGCACTGGAAGCTGGCGATCCCCCAGGTCTCGTACCTCGTGACGCTCGTCGTCGGCGAGTTCGACGAGGTGCCGCTCGGCGGCGACGCGAAGGTCCCGCTGTACGCGCTCGTGCCCGTCGGGCAGGGCAAGGACGCCGCGCGCTGCCTCGGGCGCACGGCGGAGATGATGAAGGTGTTCTCCGAGCGGTTCGGCGTCGCCTACCCGTACGAGAAGTACGCGCAGGCCGTCGTCGCCGACTTCATCTTCGGCGGCATGGAGAACACGACCGCGACGACGCTCACCGAGTACGCCCTCTACGACGAGCGCGCCGGGCTCGACTACGACGCGGACGACCTCGTCGCGCACGAGCTGGCCCACCAGTGGTGGGGCGACCTCCTGACGTGCCGCGACTGGAGCCACGGCTGGCTGAACGAGGGCTTCGCGACGTGGTGCGAGACCGTGTTCCGCGAGCACCACCTCGGCGCCGACGAGGCGACGTGGCACGCGCTCGAGGCGTGGAAGGCGTACCTCTCCGAGGACGGCGGCGAGTACCGCCGGCCCATCGTCTGCAAGGACTACGAGGAGCCCATCGACGTCTTCGACCGGCACCTCTACCAGAAGGGGTCGTGGGTCCTCCGCTTCCTGCGCGCGGAGCTCGGCGAGGACGGGTTCTGGGCGTCGATCCGCCACTACGCGCGCACGAACCAGGGCAAGAACGTCGTCACGGACGACCTCCGCCGCGCCGTCGAGGAGACGACGGGCCGCAACGTCGAGGGCTTCCTCGACCAGTGGGTCTACGGCGCCGGCCACCCGGAGATCAAGGCGTCGTGGTCGTGGGACGAGACGTACCGCGTCGTCACGGTGCGCGTGGAGCAGACCCAGAAGGAGGACGCCGCGACCGCCGGCGCCTTCAAGGGCACGCTCATCGTCGAGCTCGCGGCGGGCGACCGCGTCGAGCGCCGCCGCCTCGCGGTGACGGAGCGCGTCCACGCGTTCCACGTCCCGTGGGACGCGCGCCCCGACGTCGTGCGCTTCGACCCGGACGCCGTCTGGCCCGCCGCGTGGACCCTCGACGTCGGGCTCGACGCGCACCGCAAGGCGCTCGCGTCGGACCCGACGGTGGCGTGCCGCGTCCGCGCGGCCGCGGCGCTCGGCAAGGACGGGAGCCTCGAGACGGTCGCGGCGCTCGCGCGCGCCGTCCGCGGCGACAAGTTCTGGGGCGTCGCCGCCGAGGCCGCCGGGGCCCTGGCCGAGATCCGCACCCCCTCGGCGCGCGAGGCCCTGCTCGCGGCGCTCCCCGAGGTGAAGCACCCCAAGGCCCGTCGGGCGGTCGTCCGCGCCCTCGGCGCGTTCCGCGGCGACGAGGCCGCGGCCGACGCCCTGAAGGCGGTCCTCGCGAAGGGCGACGCGTCGATCTTCGTCGAGGCCGACGCCGCCGAGGCGCTCGGCCGCACGCGGGTCCCGTCGGCGCGCGCCGCGCTCGAGAAGGCGCTCGCGACGAAGGGCTCGTGGGCCGAGACGATCCGCGCCGGCTGCGTGCGCGGGCTGGGGCACCTCGCGAGCCCCGACGCGCTGCCCACCCTCCTCGACCGGATCGCGTGGGGCCAGCACGCGCGCGTGCGGATGGCCGCCGCCGTCGCGATGGCCCAGGTCGGCGCCCGCCAGGTGCAGCACGACGAGGTCCGCGAGCGGCTCGAGGCCGCCATCGACGACCGCGACTTCCGCGTGCAGATGTCGGCCATCGCGGCGCTCCGCCTGCTCGGCGACGAGCGCTCGGCCCCGGCGCTGGCGCGGGGCGCGGAGCAGGCCACGGACGGCCGCGTGAAGCGCGCCTGTCGCGCGGCGATGATGCGGATCGGCAAGCGCGCGGAGCGCACGACCGAGGTCGCGCGCCTCTCGGACGCCGTCGAGACGCTGCGCCGCGAGGTCGCGGGCCTCGCGGACCAGGTCCGGAAGCTCGCCGGCGGGAAGCCGGCCGCGGCCCCCGCGAAGGCGAAGGCCGGTGCGCCGCGGAAGCCCGCCGCGAAGCCGGCGCCCGCGCCGAAGACGCCCCCGAGGAAGAAGCGCCGGTGACGTCGAGCGCCGACGCGCCCCTGCCGCCGTCGTCCGACCGCCGGGCCGTCCGGGCGGCGACGGCGAGCGTGCTGACGGCGTCGGCGCTCGGCGGGATGAAGCTGGTCGCGGCGATCCTCACCGGGTCGCTGGCGCTCGCCGCGTCGTTCGTGGACTCGCTGATGGACGTCTTCGCGTCGTCCGTCAACCTGCTCGCGGTCCGCATCGGCGGCATCCCCGCCGACGACGACCACCGGTTCGGGCACGGCAAGGCCGAGAGCCTCGCCGGGATGTTCCAGGGCGCGGTCGTCGGGTTCTCCGGCGTCTACCTGGTCGTGGAGAGCGTGCGCCGTCTCTACGAGGGCGGGCGGCCCGAGCGCGAGCTCGTCGGCCTCGTCACCATGGCGATCTCGACGGCGGCGAGCCTCTGGATCACGTGGCTGCTCCGGCGCACCGCCAAGGCCACGGGCTCGGTCGCGCTCGCCGCGGACAGCCTCCACTACGCGTCCGACGTGTGGATGAACGGCGGCGTGTTCTTCGCCGTCGGGGCCGTCGCGCTGACCGGGCACGCCTGGATCGACCCCGCGACCGGCCTGTTCGTGGCCTTCCTCGTCCTCAAGAGCTCGTGGGGCGTCCTGCGCGCCTCCATCGACGAGCTGATGGACCGCGACCTCGGCCCCGAGACGTCGCACGCCGTCGAGGCCGCGGTGCGGCGCGACGTGCCCGAGGTCCGCGCCGTGACCGAGCTCCGCACCCGGCGCGCCGGCCGCCGCCGGTTCGTCGAGCTGACGGTCGCCTTCGACCGGGCGCTGTCGTTCGCCGCGGCGCACCGCCTCTCCGAACGGGCCCGCGCGGCGGTCAAGTCGGCCGTCCCCGACGCCGAGGTGTCGGTGCACGCCGACCCGCACCCGTCGCTGCCCGAGGACCACCCGGCCTGACGGGGCCGCGCCGACGGGACGCGCGCGCCGCGCGTCAGCGCAGGCCGGTGAGGGAGCGCCCGCCGTCCACGAGGTGGTGGACGCCCGTGACCCACCGCGACCGGTCCGACGCGAGGAAGAGCACCGCGTCCACCACGTCGGAGGTCGCCCCGACGAACCCCAGCGGGTGCGTCTGCTTGCTCCGCTCGAGGAACGCGTCGTAGTCCGGCACGGCGTTCCCCGCCTTGTGCAGGTTCGTGACGACCACGCCCGGGTTCACCGAGTTGACGCGCACGCCGAACGGGGCCCACTCGAGGGCGAGGCACTCGGTCAGCTTGTCGAGCGCGGCCTTGGCCGCCACGTACGGCGCGAGGTTGGCGTACGGCCGCACGCCCGCCACGCTGCCGATGTTCACGACGTTCGCGCCCGGCCGGCCCTTGAGGTGCGGGATCGCCGCGCGGCAGAAGAAGAACGGCCCCTTCACGTCGGTGTCGAAGATCCGGTCCCACGCCTCGGTCGTCGTCGTCTCGAGCGGCCCCGAGCCGATCACGCCCGCGTTGTTCACGAGGACGTCGAGCCCGCCGAGCTCCGCGACGGCGCGCCGCACCGCGTCCGCGGCATGCGCCTCGTGCCGCTGGTCGCCCACGACCGTGACGACGCGCCCGCCGAGCGCCCGCACGTCGGCCGCGGTCTCGTCGAGCAGCTCCGCCCGCCGCCCGGTGATCGCCACCGCCGCGCCGGCCCGCGCGAACGCGACCGCGAGCTCGCGGCCGATGCCCGACGTCGCGCCCGTGACCAACGCGACCTTGCCGGTGAACGAGACGTGCATGGGGGACCTCCGCCCCCGATTGTCGCCCCGCCCCCGCGCGCCCGCGACCTACGCCGCGGGTGGCCGGAGCCCGAGGGCGCGGTCGAGCCGCGCGAGGTCGTCGGGCAGCGGCGCCTCGATCGTCACCGGCGCGCCCCCGACGGGGTGGGGCACCACCAGCCGCCGCGCGTGCAGCGCCGGGCGGTCGATCCGGGCCGACCCGAGGCCCGCCGGCCCGCCGTACTTCGCGTCGCCGAGGAGCGGGAACCCGGCGTCCGCGCACTGCGCCCGGATCTGGTGCGTCGCGCCCGTGCGCAGCGCGATCCGCAGCCGGGCGGCGCCGGCGGTCCGCGCCTCGACCTCGAAGTCGAGCCGGGCCTCGCGTCCGTCGCCGTCGTCGTCGGCCTCGCCGCCGTCGTCCGCGCGGACGACCCGCGACACGCGGCGCGCGTCGTCGCGGACGAGCGTCCCGCGCAGCGAGCCCGCGTCGGCCGCCGGGCCTCGCGTGACCCACGCCAGGTACGTCTTCTCCACGCGGTCGCGGCCGCGGAACGCCTCGGACAGCCGGGACGCGGCCTTGCTCGACTTCGCCACCACGAGCGCGCCCGACACGTTGCGGTCGAGCCGGTGCACGACGCCGACGAACGCGCGCCCGGGCTTGCCCTCGACGTCGCGGCGGTAGTCGCCGAGGAGCTCGACGAGCGACGCGACGCCCTCGGGCCCGGGCTGCGAGAGCACGCCGGCCGCCTTCGCGACGCCGAGCAGCAGGTGGTCCTCGACGAGCACCGTGACGCCGGCGGCCGACAGGCGCCGTCGCGCGGCGGCGAGGGCCGCCGGGTCGACGGTCGGCGCGGTCACGGGACGACGCGCTCGATCCAGTCCGCGAGGTCGGTGTCGCGGGCCGTCACGCCGCCCGCCTCGGGCGTCGTGAGGGCCAGCCGCACCGTGCCGTGCCGCACGTCGATCTCGGGATGGTGGCGCGAGGCCTCGGCGAGGAGGGCGACGCGCCCCACGAAGGCGATGGCGAGCGCGAAGCTGCCGCACTCGACGACCCGCTCGAGGTGGCGCTGGTCCGGGGTGAGCCGCCAGTTGACGAGGCGGTCGAGGGCCTCGGTCGCTTCGTCGGACGAGAGGATCCGCGACGTCGTGCGCATGGGCTCCAAGGTACCCTTCGGGGGTGTCGGCTCGCGTCCCCACGACCCTCGAGATCCTACCGCGCCTCCGGATCCCGGGGAGCGAGATCGTCCTCACCTACGCCGCGTCCAGCGGCCCGGGCGGGCAGAACGTCAACAAGGTGGCCAGCAAGGCGGTCCTGCGGTGGAGCGTGCGGGACACCGCGTCGCTCCGTCCGGACGACCGCGCCCTCATCCTCGCCCGCCTCGCGTCCCGGCTCACGACCGAGGGGGAGCTGGTGATCGCCTGCGACCGCCACCGCGACCAGGGCCAGAACGTCGAGGAGGTCCTCGAGCGGCTCAAGGACGTGCTGCGGGCCGCGCTGCACCGCGAGACCCCGCGGAAGAAGACCCGCCCCACGCGCGGGTCGCGGGAGCGGCGGATCGCCGGCAAGCGCCGCCGGTCGGACGTCAAGCGCGGGCGGCGCGACGCCGGGGAGTGACGCCGGGGAGGCGGCGCCGCCGCGCGGCGGCCCGCCGCCGACCCCCGCAGGCGGACCGCCGGGCGCGTAAGATTCCGCGACGCTCCTCCGGAAGTCCCCCGATGCGCCGCGCCCCTCTGCTCGCCCTGGCCGCCGCCCTGACCCTCCTCGCCGTGGCGGACCGTCCGGTCGCCGGCGACGACGTCCCCAAGATCCGTTCGGTCACGCCGGGGTCGGCGTTCCGGGGCGGCACCGTGGACGTCGTCATCGAGGGGCAGAACCTCCACCCGCACGACGAGCTGAAGTGCAGCCGGAACGACATCGGGGTGGCGCTCCAGCCGGGGCCGACGCCCTCGAAGCTGGTGATCCGCCTCGTCATCCCCGACTCCACGCCGGCGGGCCCCGTGACCTTCACGATCCGGACCAAGACCGGCGTCGTGAAGACCGAGAAGTTCGCGGTGAAGCTCCGGGCGCCCACCGTGACGAAGGTCACGCCGCCGCAGCTCGTGCGGGGGAGCGAGTACGACCTCCGCCTCGAGGGCACCTACCTCGCGTTCGGCGGCGAGGAGACCCGCGTCTCCGCCGAGGCCCCGATGGTCGCGAAGGTGACGGGGAAGCCGTCCGAGCGGGCCATGAGCGTCCGCCTCGTCGTCCCCGCGGACACCCCCGTCGGCTCCCGCGGCGTGACGCTGGAGACGGTGGACGGCAAGGTCACGTTCAACGTGACGGTCCTCTACGCGGTGCCCGCCGTGACCGCGCTGACGCCGGCCGTCGCCCCCCGCGGCGCCACCACCGACGTCGTCGTCGCGGGCAAGAACCTCTCGGGCGCCAAGGACGTCCGCCTCGCGCTCGACGACCCGAGCGTCACCGTGACGGCCGGCGGCCCGCCGACCGCCACGGCGGTCCCCCTCAAGGTCGAGGTGAAGCCGGACGCCGCGGCGGGGCCCCGCCTCCTGGTCGTGCGGACCCCCGACGGCTGGGTGACCCGCCCGTTCGAGGTGACGACGCCGGCGCCGGCGCTGTCGGCGCTCAAGCCCGCGGGCGTCGCCCGCGGCGCGTCCACCAACGTCGCGGCCACGGTGGCGAACGCGCCCGGCGCGTGGCAGCTCCGCGTCCTCCCGGCGGACCCCGCGATCACCGTCGAGCGGCAGCCGTCCGGCGCCTGGTCCGTCGCCGCGACCCCCGCGGCCGCGCCCGGCCCCCGCACGGTGGTGCTCGACCACCCGTTCGGCGTCGCCGTCGCGACGTTCACCGTCTCGCTGCGCTCGCCGACCGTCGTGGGCGTCGCCCCGAGCGAACTCGCCCCCGGCACCGAGGCCGACGTCACGTTCGAGGGCCAGTGGCTCGACGGCGCCGAGATCGGCCTCGCGTCCGCCGACCCCTCGGTGACCCTGACCCCGAAGGCGCCCGGCGTCGTGCACGTGAAGGTGGCCGCCGACGCGAGGCCCGGCGCGCGTCCGGTCGTCGTCCGCACCGCCGACGGCGCGGCGGTGGTCGCGCTCGCCGTGAAGGGGGCCGGCGGGTCCGGCCCGTCCGTCACGTCGGTCCTCCCGGGCCGCGTCGGGCGGGGCGCGCCGTCCGAGGTCGTCCTCGCCGGCGTCAACCTCCGCTCGGCGGGGGACCAGGCCCCGACGGTCAGCGCGTCGCTCGGCGGCGCCGCGATCCCGGCCACCGTCGTCGCGTCCGACGCGGCGTCGGTGAAGGTGCGCCTCGAGCCGCCGGCGGACGCGCCGGCGGGGGCCTGCGTGATCGTCGTCCGGACGTCCGACGGCGCCGCCGCCGGCGTGACGACCGTCGCGCCCGCGATCCCGACGATCACCGACGTCGCCGTGACGGCCGCGCCCCGGCCGGGCGACCTCACCGTCGTCGTGACGGGCACCGGCCTCGTGGGCCCCGGCGGGGCCGCGCCCGCCGTGGTCCTCGCGAAGGCCGACGGGAGCGACCCGTGGCCCGCCGCGGTGTCGTCGGCCGCGCCGGGCAAGCTCACCGTGGCGGTGCCCGTGGCGGCGACCGCCGTCCCGGGGCCCCGCGTGCTCGTCGTGACGACGAGCGAGGGCGGCGCCGCCGTCCCGGTCGCGGTGCCCGCCGCGGTCCCCGAGATCACGGCGGTGGACCCCGTCACCCTCGGCACCCCCGCGAACCTCGTGGTGACCGTCACCGGTCGCAACCTCCTCGGCCCCGCGGGCGCGAAGCCCGTGGTCGCGGTGACGCGCCTCGGCGCGCCCGCCACGGTCAAGAGCGACCTCGTGGAGGCCACGGCCACGACCCTGAAGGTGCGCGTGATCACCCCGCCCGGCACCGCGCCGGGGACCCACGTCCTCACCGCGAAGACCGCCGACGGCGTCGCCGCCGGCCTGTTCGAGGTCGTGAACGCGCCCATGCCGGCGGTCACGGCGCTCACCCCGGCGTCCGGGGCGCGGCTCGCCACGGTCACCGTGGCGCTCGAGGGCACGGGCCTGCTCGGCACGTCGGCGGTGACGTTCTCGGGCGAGGGCGTCACCGCGGCGATCCAGCCGGGCGGCACCGACACCAAGGTGATGCTGCGGGTCACCGTCGCGAAGGACGCCGCGCCCGGCACGCGGACGGTGACCGTGACGGCGCCGGGGGGGCTCGCCGCCGGCGGCAAGGTCGTCTTCACCGTCGAGTGAACGCCGTCGGGGCGCGTGTCCCGGTCGGAGCGGCCGTGGGTACCATCCTCCGGGGTCCCAGGAGCCAGCCGTGACCGATCCTCGTCGTCCCGCGCGTGTCGCGTCCCGCTTCGCGGCCGCCGCCCTCTTCGCCGTCCTCGCCGCGTGCGGGGGCGGGGGCGGCGGCGGCGGCGGCGGGCCGGCCGGCGCCCGCGACCTCGCGAGCGTCACGCCGGACGGCGCGACCGCGGCGTTCAACTCGGGCGCGGGCGACTTCGCGGCCGACTACCTCCGCCGCGCCAACTTCACGTCGCTCCTCGTCGAGGTCGACTACCCGGTCGGGCGGCCCCCGAGCCCGGGCGTCCTGCAGCTCCTCGAGGACCGCCTGTCCGAGCGCTGCGACAAGCCCGACGGCGTGCAGATCCTCCTCGACGACGCGATCCCGCTCGTCGAGTTCCCGTCCTCGGTGAACGTGAGCGACCTCGACGACCTCGAGGCGGCCCACCGCGACAACTTCTCCGACCTCCCGAACCGAGAGGCCGTCCTCTACGTCCTCTACGTGAAGGGCCAGAGCGACCTCGGCGGCGTCGGCACGCAGGTCCTCGGCCTCACCTACCACGGGGGCAGCGTCGCGCTGTTCGTCGACGCCGCGCAGAGCAGCGGCTTCGGCATCACGGTCGCCGAGATCGAGGGCACCGGCCTCGTCCACGAGGCGGGGCACTGCCTCGGCCTCACGGGCTCGACGGTCCCGATGCTCGTGGACCACCGCGACGAGATCCACGGGTACCACGACAGCGACGAGGCCTCGGTGATGTACTGGATCGTGTCGGTGCCCAACGTGGCGCCGAACCTCGGCGACCCGGACTTCGCGCAGTTCGACGCGAACTCGGTCGCCGACCTCGAGGCCTTCGGCGGCCTCGGCCCGATCCCGGCGTTCGTCGGCGTCCCGCGGACGGTCTCGCCCGACGATCTCTTCCCGGTCGCCACCTGCCCGCTCTGTCGCCACCGCCGGCCCTGACGGCCCGGCGCGACGCGCGCGACGGCGCCGCCCCCCGGTGCGTCCGCAGGGGGCCGGGCTCCGCGGGGCGGGTACGCTCCGCCGTTCCCCGCCCCCGACCGGGCCTCGCGTCCCGCGAGCCCCTTCCCCCGGACCCCTGAAGCGTCGCCATGGCCGAGAAACCCGTCCCCCGCCGGTCGATCTACGCCGTCGAGCACCTGACCAAGCTCATCCAGGGCCACGAGATCCTGAAGGACCTCTCGTTCTCGATCTACGAGGACGCGAAGGTCGGCATCGTCGGCGAGAACGGCTCGGGGAAGTCCACGCTCCTGCGGATCCTCGCCCGCGAGGACACCGACCACGACGGCGTCGTGCGGCCGTTCCCGAACACGACGTACGGCTACCTGCCGCAGGAGCCCAACCTCGACCCGACGAAGACGGTGCTCGGCAACGTCGAGCTCGGCGCGAAGGCGGTCCGCGACCTGCTCGCCGAGTTCGACCGGCTGTCGAACAAGCTCGCCGAGGACCTCTCGCCCGAGGAGATGCAGGCCGTGCTCGACAAGCAGGCCGCGGTGCAGGAGCAGATCGAGCGCAAGGACGGCTGGGAGCTCGACCACCACATCGAGCTGGCGATGGAGGCGCTCGACTGCCCGCCGCCGGACGCCGACGTGACGAAGCTGTCGGGCGGCGAGCGCCGTCGCGTGGCGCTGTGCCGGCTCCTCATGCAGCACCCCGACCTGCTGCTGCTCGACGAGCCCACGAACCACCTCGACGCGTCCACGACGGAGTGGCTCGAGCACTTCCTCACGAACTACCACGGCGCGTGGCTCCTCGTGACCCACGACCGCTGGTTCCTCGAGCACTCGACGAACCAGATGGTCGAGCTCGACCGCGGCCGGATCTTCGTGTTCGAGGGCGCGTACTCGGCGTTCCTCGACGCGAAGCGCCGCCGCCTCGAGCACGAGCAGTCCACCGAGTCGGCCCGGCAGCGGATCCTCGCGCGCGAGCTCGAGTGGATCCAGTCGACGCCGAGCGCGCGCACGGTGAAGAACAAGGCGCGCATCGCGCGCTTCCACGACCTCGAGGCCCAGGAGCTCGAGGCGCGCAAGGGCACGGCCGACCTGCGCCTGCCGACGGGCCCGCGCCTCGGCGACAAGGTGATCTCGCTGAAGGGCGTCTCGAAGGGCTACGGCGAGCGCCTGCTCATCGACCGCCTCGACCTCGAGATCCCGCCCGGCGGCATCGTCGGCGTCGTCGGCCCGAACGGCATGGGCAAGACCACGCTCCTGCGCATGATCACGGGCCAGGAGCAGCCCAACGCGGGCACGATCGAGATCGGCAAGAACACCGTGTTCTGCTACGTCGAGCAGAACCGCGAGACGCTGAACCCCGACAAGAAGGTCTACGACGAGGTCGCCGACGGCGGCGACGTCATCAAGGTGGGCCGCGAGGAGATCCACGTCCGCGCGTACCTGTCGCGGTTCCTGTTCAAGGGCCCCGACCAGAGCAAGCTCGTCGGCCAGCTCTCGGGCGGCGAGCGCAACCGGCTCCTGCTCGCGAAGATGCTGAAGAAGGGCGGCAACGTCCTCATCCTCGACGAGCCGACGAACGACCTCGACCTCGAGACGCTGCGCGTGCTCGAGGAGGCGCTCGTGCACTTCCCCGGGTGCGCGATCGTCGTCACCCACGACCGCTACTTCCTCGACCGCGTCGCCACGCACATCATCGCCTTCGAGGGCGACGGCAAGGTGACGTACACCGAGGGGACGTACGAGTACTACCACCAGAAGAAGGCCGAGCGCGACGCCGCGGCCGGCGCCGAGGCGGCGTCGAAGAAGGGCAAGTACAAGAAGATGGCCCGGCCGGGGGCGTAGCCGCGCGACCCCGTCGGGGGACCGCGAGGCCCGTCCGCCGCCGAGGGCCCGGAGGTCCCCGTGCGCACGCTCCGTCGGGTCGCGTCCGTCGTCTTCCTCGCCGCGTGCGCCGTCGCGGCGCCGGCGCCCGTGCGCGCGGCCGACGCGCCCGCGCCCGCCCCCGCGCCCGCGCCTGCGCCGCCCGCCGCACCGCCGCCCGCCGCGGGCGCACCCCGAGAAGGTGCCCGCGCCCGCGTGGCGCGACGTGGGCGGGCTCGACGCGCACCTGCGGCTCGCGACGGGCTTCGTCGAGGCCGTGTGCGGCGCGCCGTTCGCGACGAAGCCGACGGTGCGGGTCTCGACGGCGGCCGAGGTCACCGACGTCCTCCTCGGGATCGAGGAGAAGCTCGGGCTCGAGCCCCGCTCGCAGCGCGCGGCGGTCCGGGTGCTCGCGGGGGCGCTGTTCGCCTTCACCGACTACACGACCGGCACGATCCACGTCCTGCCCGACAACGTCGAGCGGATGGCGGCGGAGCGGCGCGCGCCCGCGCTGGTGTCGTCGGACGTGCTGCAGGTCGTGCTGGTCCACGAGGCCGTGCACGCGCTCGACTGGGCCCGGTGGGGCTGGGTGGCCCACCGCAAGACGCTGAAGACGGGCGACGAGCTCCAGGCGTTCTCCGCGGTCGCGGAGGGCCACGCCCAGCTGGTCGCCGAGGACGTGGCCGTCGCGCAGGGCCGCCGCGCGGCGTTCGAGGCGATGACGTCCGCGATCGTCGCGTTGCCGGACGACCTCCCGCCGGCGTCGCGGGCGATGGCGCAGGCCGCCGTCGCCGAGGCCGCGTTCGGGTACGTCGTGGGCCACCGGTTCCTGCGCGCGGTCCGCGAGGCGCGCGGGCCGGAGGGCGTCGACGAGCTCCTCCGCGCGCCGCCGCGGGAGACCCGGGTCGTCGAGGACCCGCGGCGCTACCTCGGGCTCGCGCCCGAGCCCGAGGACGTCGCGACGTCCGTCGACCTCGACGCGGTGATGCGCGTGTTCGAGCCGCTGGTGGCGGACAAGCGCTGGCGCACGCAGCGCGACCGCGCGCGGCACGCCGCGCTCGCGAGCCAGGCCGCGCGGTTCCCGCCGGAGCGCCGCGACGCCTTCCTCGCGGGGTACGAGGACGGCCGCATCGTCGCGGCCGGGTTGGCGCGGGGCGCCCAGGTGCTCGTGATCGTCCTGCAGTTCGCGACGCCCGACGCCGCGGCGGCGTTCGTGCGCGACGACCGCGACCTCGGGAAGATCGGCGAGCAGGAGGCGGCGACGTCGGGGATCGTCGTGAAGGCGTCGGCCTACCTCGACGGCGCCGGCACGGACGGCGCGCTGCCCGGGTACCGGTTCGCGAAGCGGCTCGCGGTGCCGGCCGGCGAGACGACGCTCGTCGGCGGGGACACGCTCGCCGGCCGCTTCGTGGCCTCCGTGATCGCGATCAACGCCCCGTGGATCACGAAGGAGGACCTCGCGACCGCGGCCGACCGGTTCGCGCTGGCGGTGAAGGACCCCGCCGCGGCGCGCGCGCTGCCCGCGGTCCCGCCCGTCCCCGTCCCGCCCATGGACGCCCCCGAGAAGGGCGGCCCGCCGCCGCCGAAGTGACGGGCGCCCGGGGCGCCTGGTGGACCGACCGGACCGGCCGATCCGGCCGGGTCGGACGCGGGCGGCCCGCGCGGACCTCCGCGGGGACCGATGCGCAGGCGGAACGTCCCGGGGCTATCCTCCTCCCATGGGATCCGCGGTGGACGACGCCCCCGACGACCCGCCGCTGCTCCGCGGCCTCGACCGGTTGTCCGGGCGGCCCTGGCTGCTGCTCGCGACCAGCGCCGGGCTCATGGCGCTGATCGCCGCCGCCGACATCCTCACGGGCGACGAGGTCCTGCTGTTCGTGTTCCAGCTGATCCCCGTCGGCCTGCTGGCCTGGGGGGCGGGGACGTACGCGGGGCTCGCCGGCGCCGTGGTCGCGTCGGGCACGGTGCTCGTCTCCTACGTCGCGATCGCGGGCGGCTTCCGCACGATCCACGTCTGGCACGCGGCGGTGACCCTGGTGAGCACCTCCGCGTTCGCCTGGGCCGTCGCGCGCGTGCGCGCGGACCGGCTGCGCATCGCGCGGCTCCTCGAGAAGGAGCGCCGGCTCGCGCGCGAGGACGCCCTGACCACGCTCGCGTCGGCGCGCGCGTTCCACGAGCGGCTCGACCTCGAGATCGACCGCATGCGCCGCTCGAAGAAGCCGTTGAGCCTGCTCTACCTCGACCTCGACGACTTCAAGCACATCAACGACGAGCGCGGCCACCTGGCCGGCGACCAGCTGCTCGTGCGCGTCGGCCGGCTCCTGCTCGCCGGGGTCCGGAAGGTCGACCTCTGCGCGCGGCTCGGGGGCGACGAGTTCGCGGTGCTCATGCCCGAGACCGGCGCCGACGACGCGCTCGTGGTCGCGGAGCGGCTCCGCGACGCGATGCTCAAGTCGTTCCGCGACGGCGGCGCGTCCGTGGGCATGAGCGGCGGCCTCGGCACGTTCGCGGTGCCGCCCGTGGACGCCCACGTCCCGCTCAACCAGGCCGACCAGCTGATGTACGAGGCCAAGCGGAGCGGCAAGAACCGCATCGTCGCCCGCACGTTCCCCTGACGGGCGCGCCCCCGGGGCCGCGTCCGCCCCGCGCGGGGGCGGCGGGGCGCGCGCCCGAGAAGCATGGGGACCGTCCCGGCCGTCCGCCGTACCCTCGTCGGCTCGCCCGGAGGTCGCCATGCCGGATCGCGCCGCCAAGAAGGTCGTCACCGCCTGGACCGAGCGCCTCGAGCCGCTCCACCGCGAGTCGTCCCTCGCCTGGTGGGCCTCGAACACCGACGCGTCCGCGGCCAACACCGCGCGCTTCCGCGCGGCGCTGACCGCCGTCGAGGAGGCCGGCGAGGACGCCGACGGCTTCGCGCGCCTCGAGCGCAGCCTCGCCGAGCCGCTGACCGACGTCGCGACGCGCCGCAGCCTCGAGGTGCTCCGCCGCGACCTCCTCCCGTTCCAGGGCCCGCGCGACCTCCGCCTGCAGCTCGTGGACCTGCGCGCGTCCGTCAACGAGCGCTTCTCGTCGGTCCGCGGCACCGTCCGCGGCAAGGCGCTCGCCGACAACGAGATCGTGGACGTGCTCAAGCGCAGCGACGACGTCGCGCTGCGCGAGGAGACGTGGAAGGCCAGCAAGCAGGTCGGCGCCGCCGTCGCCGACGACGTCCGCCGCCTCGCGCGCCTCCGCAACGAGGTCGCGCGCGCGCTCGGCCACCCGGACCACTACACCTTCGCGCTCCGCCAGCAGGACGTCGACCCCGCGTGGCTCGACGCGTTCCTCACGCGCCTCGACGGGGCGACCGCCGCGCCGTTCGCCGCCTACAAGGCCGCGCTCGACGCCCGCCTCGCGCGGCGCTTCCGCGTCGACCCGTCGGCCCTCCGCCCCTGGCACTACGAGGACCCGTTCTTCCAGGAGGCGCCCGAGACGGGCCGTCCGTCGTTCGACCGCCTCTTCGCGGGCCGCGACCTCGTCGACCTCACCGTCCGCACCTACGACGCGCTCGGCCTCGACGTCCGGCCCGCCGTCGAGCGCAGCGACCTCCTCCCGCGCGCGGGCAAGTGCCAGCACGCGTTCTGCACCCACATCGACCGCCGCGGCGACGTCCGCGTGCTCTGCAACAACGTCCCCAACGAGCGCTGGACCGGGACGATGCTCCACGAGTTCGGCCACGCGATCTACGACCTCGAGATCGACCGCGGCCTGCCGTGGGTCCTGCGGCGCCCGCCGCACATGAGCAGCACCGAGGCCATCGCGATGCTCTTCGGGCGCCTCTCGAAGGACGCGTCGTGGCTCGTCCCCGTGCTCGGCCTCGCGCCGTCCGAGGCGAAGGACGTCGCCGCCGCCGCCGGCCCGGCGTTCGCCGAGGGCATGCTCGTCTTCACGCGCTGGGTCATGGTCATGGCGCGCTTCGAGCGCGCGCTCTACGCCGACCCCGAGCAGGACCTCGACACGCTCTGGTGGGACCTCGTCGAGCGCTACCAGCGCGTGCGCCGTCCCGACGGCCGCAAGGCGCCCGACTGGGCCGCGAAGATCCACATCGCCACCGCGCCGGTCTACTACCACAGCTACCTCATGGGCGAGTGCACGGCGTCGCAGCTGCTCCACCACGTCCGCGCGACGACAGGCCACGGCCTCGTCGGCAACCGCGCGGCCGGCACGTTCCTGCGCGACGTCTTCTTCCGCCCGGGCTCCACCCGCACGTGGAACGACCACCTCGCCGCGGCGACGGGGAAGCCCCTCGAACCGACCGCCTTCCTCGCCGACATCGCCGCCGCCTCCGCCTGACGCCGCGCCTGCGCGGACTCCGGTCCTCGGGCCCCGCATCCCCTCCCCGGGACCGCGAGGCCCGCTCGCTCGCACGCGAGGCCCGGTCGCGCGAACGCGACTCGGCCGCCGGGCCGCGTGGCGTGTCGCGCCGCCGTCGGCCGGGGCGTCGGCAACCGGGCCTTGCGTCGGCGGACGGGGGATGCGGTCCGACGGGCGTCGGGGGCGCCGGTCGCCGCGCGTGGGCGCGGGGAGGGGCTCGGCGGCGACGGTCGGGAAGGCCGCGGCGCACCGCGTCGTCGGAGGACCGGGAGTACCCTGTCCGTCATGGGCCTTCGCACGGCGACCTGGCTGGCCGGCGGGATCGCGGCGCTCGTCGCGGGCGTGCTCCTCCTCGTGTTGCGCCCCGACGACGCCGACGTCGAGCCCGTCGCCGACGTCGTCGAGACCGAGACCGTCCCCGCGACCGTGGCGCTCGGGGGGCGGATGCCGGAGGCCGTCGACCCGCCCGCTCCCGCCGCGGACGCGGGGGACCCGAAGGAGCGGCCGGGGTCGGTGCGGATGCGCGTCGTGCGCGCGCCCGACGACGCGCCGGTCCCCGGGATCCCGGTGTTCCTGCGCCGCGACGTCGCGCCGCGCGGGCCGTTCCACCTGCTCGCGTGGACCGACGAGCGGGGCCTCGTGGCGTTCCCCGAGGTGTGGCCCGCGACCGGCCTGCGGCTGCGCGTGCAGGCGGGCGCCGGGCCCCGCGTGGAGCGCGACGACCTCGTCGTGCGCGCGGGCGAGGCGACGGATCTCGGCGACGTGCGGCTGGACCCGCTCGGGCTCGTGGACGCGCGGGTCGTGGACGAGACGGGGAAGCCGATCGAGGACGCGCGGGTCGTCGCGACGATCGACCCCGCGACCGTCGCGTCGCTCGACGCCGACCCGTTCCCGTTGCCCCCCGACCCGCCGTCGCCCGTGGCGGCCGGGCGCAGCGACAACCACGGGCGCGTGCGCCTCGAGGGCGTGCCGCCCGGCATCGTGGCGCTGCGCGCGACGAAGACGCCGCTGCGCGGCGCGACGGACCGCGTGCGGGTGCCGGCCGCGGGCGCCGACTCGGCGGTCGTGACGATCGTGCTGCGGCCGGGCGCGTTCTCGGGGCTCGTCGTGGTCGCCGACGGGCGGCCGGTCGCCGACCTGCCGGTGCGCTTCGGGGAGGAGCGACTCGACGACTTCTTCGCGCGGGGGACCGCGATCACCGACGCGGAGGGGATCGCGAGCCTCGGCGGCTTCGCGCGCTACGTGGGGTTCGACGCGGAGTTCGAGATGCCCGGGCGCGGCACGTTCGTCGTGCGCGCGCTCGGCGTGGGGGGCGCGGAACGCGTCACGCTCGGGGACGTCGGGCGCTACACGGTCCTCGTCGTCGACGAAGCCGGCGCCGCGGTCGCCGGCGCGCGGGTCGGGGCCTGTTCGACGGCGACCCGCGCGCCCGCGATCGCGCCGAGGGCGCGCGAAGGGCGTCGCCGCGAACGGGGCCGGACGACGGCGCCGCCCGCGGTCGAGGTCGTGGGCGTCACCGGCGCCGACGGCCGCGTGACGCTCGACACCGGCGGACCGCCCCGCGGGATCTGGGCGGTGCACCCCGGCTACCTCGCGTACGGCGACGCGCCCGCGCTCCAGCGGGACGCCGTGACGGCGCCGGCGCCGGAGGGCGTCGTGGCGCCGCGCGTCGTGCTCCGGCGGGGCGTCCGCGTCTCCGGGTCCGTCACCGGACCGAACGGCGAGCGGGCGCCCGGCGCGATCGTCCGGGTCGTCGGCGACGGCCGCGGCGATGACCCGTCGACCCGCACCGACGAGCTGGGCCGGTTCGTGCTCGCCGCGGTCGTCCCGGAGCGGGTGCGGTGGGTCACCGCCTCGCGGTCCTCGCCCGCGCTGTTCGGCTGGACCGGCTTCCCGCGCCGGGGAAGACCGCAGGACGTGGAGTCGCTCGACCTCGTGCTCTCCGAGCCCGCGCGCGTGCGCGGGTACGTGACGGACGCCCACGGGGCGCGCGTCGAGGGCGCACGGGTCTCGATCGTGGGCACCCTGTTCACGACGTGGACCGACGCGCGCGGCGAGTTCGTCCTCGGGCCGATCTTCACCGTCGGGCAGGACCTGCCCCCCTTCATGATCGTCGAGGCCACCAGCGTCGGCCTCGGCGCGGCGCGGGCCACCGCTTCGTGGCCACGACCGGGCGTCGAGCCCAAGTGGCTGGAGCTCTCGGTCGGGGAGACGAAGGACGTCGAGGGGTACGTGCAGGACGCCGACCGCCGGGCGATCCCCTTCCCGATCATCGAGCTGATCGACACCGCCGACCCGAAGGGCGCGGTCGCGACGCGGCTGGTGTCCGCGGACGAGTTCGGCCGGTTCGTCGTGCGGGACGTGCTGCCGGGCCGCTACTTCGTGCGCGCCCGCGCGCGCGGGCTCGACGGCTTCGCGGACGACCCGGTGGAGGTCCGCGCGGACCCGCGCTACGAGCCCAAGGTCGCCCCGGTGACCGTGCGGCCCGCGCCCACGATCCGCGGCACCGTCCTCCTCGCGCGCGACGAGGTCCCGGTCGCGGACGCCGCGGTCGTCCTGACCGCGGTGATCCGCGCGAGCCCCGGCCGGCCGACCCGAACGGTGAGCGAATCGACCCGTTCGGACGCCCAGGGTCGATTCACGTTCTCGGCGGCCGGGCTGGTCGAGGGCGTCCTGACCGCGACGTCGAGCCGCGGCGACGGGAGCGTCGACCTCAAGGGGCGCGAGGTGATCCGGGGCGACGACACCGACGACGTCGAGGTCGAGCTCCGCTGACGCGAGGCCCGGTCGCCCGCGACCCGGACGGCGGGCGGGCCTCGCGGTCCTACGCGGGGGGAGCGTCCGTCGGCCCGAGCACGACCACGACGTCGGACGCGGCCAGGGGCCGGCCGTCGGGCGGGCACGGCGCGCGGCCGCCGTCGTCCGTCGGCCGCAGCACCACGAGCGGCGTCTCGAAGCGCGCGCGGCGCCAGGCCTCGACGTCGAGCGGGCGACCGATCCAGTCGCCGGGCACGGCGATCTCGGCGACCCGCCAGCCGGGCGGGAGGTCGACGTAGCTCGGCGCGCCCTGCGTGCGCGCGGTGAGCCGCGCGGGCCGCGAGGGCTCGACGAGCACCTCGTGGCGGAGCATCGCGAGGATGTCGCGGCGCGAGAGCGAGCCGACGAAGCGGCGGTCGTCGGCGGTCGCGACGACGGGCAGCTCGTCGAGCTCGCTGTCCTGGAAGCGCGCGAGCACGCGGCCGATGGCCTCGTCCTCGGCGGCGGGCGGCGTGGGCGCGGCGACGTCGAGGGCGATGACGGGGGCGCCCTCGCCGCGGTTCGCGAAGGCGCTCTTGACGTCGTGCAGGCGCGCGACGCCGACGTAGTGGCCCTCGTTGCCGACGACGTAGACGGCGTCGGAGCGCGTGTTCAGGAAGACGTCGATGACCTGGTCGAGGGAGGCCGTGGCCGGCAGCGTCGGCGCGTCGGCGCGGACGAGGTCGCGGACGTAGGTGCGCAGGAGCGCCGCCTCCTCGGCCCCCTCGGGGAGGCGCACGCCGCGGCGCTTGAGGCGCGCGGTGTAGAGGCTGTCGGCGTGGATCACGCGCGCGAAGAGCGTGGCGGTGACGGCGCCGAGCATGAGGGGCGCGATCAGCGGCGGGTCGTGGGTGATCTCGAAGAGGATGAGGATCGACATGAGCGGCGCGTGCGTCGTCGCGGCGAGCACGCTGCCCATGCCGATGAGCGCGTACACGCCCGGGTCGACGCCGGGCATGACGCGCGCGAGCGCGCCGCCGAAGGCCGCGCCGAGGGCCGCGCCGACGAACAGCGTCGGCGTGAACACGCCGCCGCTGATGCCGCCGGCGCCGGTGATCGCGGAGGCCGCGATCTTCGCGACGATCAGGAACAGGAGGATCGGGACGGTGTGGGCCGCCGGGAGGATGCGCTCGCTCACCGCGTCGTAGCCGTTGCCCCAGACCTCGGGCAGCCAGATGCCGAGCGCGCCGACGAGGAGGCCCGCGAGCACCGCGCGCGCGCCACGCGGGAGCTTGAGCCGCGCGAAGCCGTCCTCGCCCCACGTGAGCGCGTGGAGGAACAGCCAGCCGACGAGCGCCGAGAGGATGCCCAGCGCGAAGATCGGGAGCGCCTCCCACGGCGAGCCGACCGAGAGCTGCGGCACGACGTAGACCGGCGCCCCGCCGACGACCGCGCGCACGGTGAGGGTGCTCGTGACGCTCGCGACCATGACCGGCGCGAACTGCTCCATCACGAAGGAGCCGAGGATGACCTCCATGACGAACATCGCCGCGCCGATGGGGGCGTTGTAGGCGCCGGCCATGCCCGCGGCCGCGCCGCACGCGACGAGCACGGCGAGGTCGCGCGGGGGGAGCCGCGTGAAGCGGCCCACGGTGGACGCGATCGCGGACCCGATCTGGATGATCGGGCCCTCGCGACCGGTGGAGCCGCCGGAGCCGATCACCGCGGCGGTCGCGACGCTGCGGGCGAGCACGTCGGGCAGCCGCACGTCGCCGCGGCGGAGCGAGACCGACTCCATGATGTCGGCGATGCCGTACGAGCCGCGGCGCCGGAAGACGACGTAGAGGAGGACCGCGGCGATCGCGGCGCCGAGCGCGGGCAGGGCGAGCGCCTGCCACCAGGAGAGCCGCTCCGCGGAGGCGAGGAGGCCGCCGGGGCCGACGTCGAAGAGGGCGAAGAAGGCGTAGCGGGCGACGTCGGTCAGCTTCTGGAAGCCGATGCCCGCGACGCCGCAGGTGACCCCGATCAGCGCGGCGTAGAAGAAGACGCGGAGCTGCGACCCGAGCGCGCCCGCGCGGTCGGGGTCGAGGCCCGGCAGGAGGCCGGCGAGCGGGCGGAGGGGGGTGGTCCCCATGGCGGGGATGCTACGCCCCCGGTCGCGGGGCGGGAACCTCGGTTCCTCGCCGACCGGGCTGGGAAGCGGGCGCGGGTCGGGTACGTTCCTCTCGCGCCATGGACGCCCGCCTCTTCCTCGCCGCCCTCCGCGACGTCCGCCCCGACGTCCGCCACCGGTACGCCGACGGCATCCGCGCGAGCGAGAAGGCCGGACAGCCGGTCCCGGGCATCTGGCGGTTGTTCGCGTTCAAGCCGGCGCTCGCCGACCGGCTCGGGCCCCTGGCCCAGGAGATCCTCCGCGGGCCCTCGCCGCTCACGCCGGGCTTCCGCGAGCTGATCGCGGCGTTCGTGTCGTCGCGCAACCACTGCCTCTTCTGAACGTCGGCCCACGCCGCGGTCGCGGCGTTCCTCCTGAAGGACGAGCCCCTGGTCGCCGCCGTGTGCCGCGACCTCGCGACGGCGCCGGTGTCCGAGGCCGAGCGCGCGCTCCTGCGCTACGTCGAGAAGCTGACGCTCGCGCCCGCCACCTGCGGCCAGGCCGACGTCGACGCGGTGAAGGCGCACGGCTGGGAGGACGAGGCGGTGTTCGACGCCGTGACGGTGACGGCGCTCTTCTCGTTCTTCAACCGCTGGATCGACGGCAACGGCGTCGCCGACACGCCGCCGGGGTTCTACGGCGAGCGGCTGAAGGCCATGGGCGACTTCAAGTACGCGTAAGGCGGCGCGGCGGTACCTTCTCGGCATGCGCGGCCACGACCGGGAGTCCACGAGCGGCGTCCCCTTCCCGGGCCGGCCGCTGCCCCGCGAGCAGTGGACGCGCACGCGCGTGCCGCTGGGGGCCAAGGGCGCGCGGTTCGACTGGGTCGCGGCGTTCGGACGCGAGGCCCCGCGCGTGCTCGACCTCGGCTGCGGCAACGGCCGCTACCTCGTGGCGTCGGCGCTCGTCCGGCGCGACCACGACCATCTCGGCGTCGAGCTGGTGCCGCCCGCGGTGAAGCTGGGCTCGCTGCGGATGGGGCAGCGCGGCCTCACGAACTGCAAGCTCGCCTGGGGCGACGCGAGCGAGTTCGTCCTCGAGCGGTGCCCGACGGCCTCGGTGGCCGAGGTGCACCTCTACCACCCGCAGCCGTACTACGAGGCCGACAAGGTCGTGCGGCGTCAGCTGACGCCCGCGATCCTCGCCGCGATCCACCGCGTGCTGGTCCCGGGCGGGCTGTTCGTCTTCCAGACGGACAACCCGGCGTACGCGGCCTACGCCCGTGCGATCGTCCCGAGCCTGTTCGCGTGGACGGAGCGCGCCGACCCGTGGCCGGACGCGCCGGCCGGCCGCACGCTCCGCGAGATCACCGCGCGGAAACTCGGGCTCGCGATCGTGCGCGCCGAGGCCCGCCGGCTCGACCTCGACCCGGACGAGGTGGCCCGGCGCGTCGCGACGCTCCCGGAGCCGGTGTTCGACGCGAACCGGCCCGCGTTCCGCGACGGCGGGGCGCGCCGCAAGCGCTCCCGCCGCGGCGGCCTCCGCCGCGGGGGCGGGCCCGGCGGGCCGCCGCGCGGCCCCGGTCGCCGGGACGGGCCGCCGAAAGGACCGTGACCGGCGGGGGGGCTCGCGCGAGGGAAGAGGGCGCCTCGGGATCGGCCCGCGGCCGCCCCTGGAGCTTCCCCATGTCCCGTTTCTCCCGGTCGGCCCTCGCGGCCGTCCTCGTGGCGGCCGCCGCCGTTTCCGTCCCCTCCCGCGCGCGCGCGGGCGATCCCGTCGCGACGCCGGCCCCCGCGGCCGAGGCGTCGCCGCGGCTCGCGGCCGTCGAGGGCGAGGTGCGCGCCCTCGAGCACCTGCTCGCGCTGCTGCGCCGCACGCGCAACGACCTCCGCGCGGGTCGCGAGGAGACGGCGCCCACCGGCGACGCCGCCGACGCGCGCGACGCCGCGCTGCGCGCCGTCCGCGAGGTCCTCCGCTACGAGGGCACGCGCACCAAGGCGCAGGCCGCGCTCGCCGCCGCGGTCGAGGCCAAGGACGACGCCAAGGCGACCGCCGCGAAGGGCGCGCTCGAGGCGGCGGACCGCAGGCTCGCCGACGCGCTCGCCAAGCTCGAGTCGGACGCCGCCGCCCGGAAGGACGCGGAGAAGGCCGACACGTCGGGCAAGGGCGCGAAGTCGCCCGACGCGGAGAAGCCCGCGCGGCGCGCGGAGAAGCCGTCGTCGATGGGGGCCTCGGACGCCGACGAGGACTGACCCCGGCGACCCCGCGGTCCGGGGCGGCGGCGCTTCCGAGGACGGGGCGGCGGAGGCCTACTTGCCTTCGCCGTCCGTCCCGCCGGGGGCGCCGTCGTCCATCGGGGCCGGCGCCGGCGTCGCGGGCTTCGCCGCGTCGTCCTTCTTGGGCGCGGTGCCGTTCGCGGCCTCCTCCTTCTCCTTCGCCTGCATCTCCTCGAGCGCCTTCGCGCTGGCCTTCACGCCCTGCGCGATCACGCCCTGCGCGGCCACGGCCGGCAGCAGGAAGCTCTTCGTCCAGCGCGGGCCGTCCGACACGCCCTGCTGCTGGATCATCACGCCCGCGAACTTGCCCGCGCCCGTGAACAAGGGGCTCGCGAGGGGCCACGCGCCGGACGGGAGCCACATGTCGCGGGGCTTCTTCACCTGGCCGACGATCTTCACGGTGCCGTAGAACGGCGCGTAGTCGAAGCCGTCCTCCAGCCGCGACACGCCGAACAGCTCGTCGCCGACCTTCACCTCGCCCGCGTCGGCCGGGTTGACCGCCGTGATCGTCCGGCCGGTCGTGTCCTTGATCCGGAAGAACGCGAGGCCCAGCCGGGTGTCGAACGCGCCGAGGATCGCGTCGTACTCCTTCTCGTCGCCCGGGAAGACGACGCGCGCGCTGACCAGCGCGACCTTCATGCCACCCCGCGTCCCGCCGAGGCCCGTGGTCATCACCACCCCGGACGGGTCGATCAGCGTCCCGACCCGTTCCGAGGCGTTCTCGAAGTCCCCGACCTTGGTGACGAGCTTCAGCACGACGACCGACGCCGCCTTCCCGTCCAGTTGCTGGGCATAGGCGGCGTCGTCGGCGAGGGCGGACGTCGGGACGGCGAGGGAGCCGGCGACGAGCGCGAGGGCAAGGGCGAAGGGAGCGAAGCGCATCCGGGGTTCTCCTGGTCCTGCAGCCTACGCCACCCTGCGGTGGTGGGGGTGGGCCCCTCCTTCTCGGCCGTTGGCCCCCCGGATGTGAGGCGGTCCACCCGTCCGGCCTCCGGATGGGGGGGCGGGGCGGGGCGGGCCTCGACCCGAGGCCCGGTCGGGGACGGGGGTCGCCGACACCGAGACAACGGGGTCGTAGCCTTTCGTCTCGGCGTCGGCCACGGGGCGGGGCCTTCCCGGTTTCGGGGGCGGGAGTCGAACCCGCGCGGACCGTCGGTGGGGCCGGCGGTTTCGGAGGCGGGGCGAAGGGCGGGCGGGCCTCGCGTCGTCGTGCGGGGCTCGAGGTCTCGCCCGCCGGTACCGCGCGACGCGCCGTTCCTAAAGGAGGGGCCATGTGGCCCCCTGCGGGCGGCGCTGCGCGCCGTCCTCGGGGGACGTCGCTCGCTGCGCTCGCTCCTACCCCGCGCTGTCTTGTGAGGGGGCCAAGCCCCCTCACCGGGCTCGCTGCGCTCGCCCTCCTCCCCCTGGGCGTCCGCGGGCGCTTCGTGCCCTTGCCGCCTACCACCCCTCCCGGTCGCGGGTCGACTCCCGCCCCCCACGTACCGGACCAAGGGCGCCGTAGAAATGGCGAAGGCCGCGGCGTTGGGGCGCGGGCGGGAGGGGTGGGGGGGGGGGGGGGGGACCCCCCCCGGCCCGCCGGGGGGGCGGGGGGGGCGGGTGGGGGGGGGGGGGGGGGGGGGCTCCGACGGGATGGCCCCCGCCCCGCCGGGGGGCCCGGGGGGGGGGGGGGATGTCGCCCCTGCGGGCGGCGCTGCGCGCCGTCCTCGGGGGACGTCGCTCGCTGCGCTCGCTCCTACCCCGCGCTGTCTTGTGAGGGGGCCAAGCCCCCTCACCGGGCTCGCTGCGCTCGCCCCTCCTCCCCCTCGGCGCCTTCGGGTGCTGCGCACTCGTCGCCTACCTCCCCACCCGGTCGCGGGTCGACTCCCGCCCCCCACGTACCGGACCACGGACGCCCTAGAAATGGGAAGGCCGCTGCTTGTGGCAGCGGCCTTCGTGGTTGCGGGGGCGGGAGTCGAACCCGCGCGGACCGTCGGTGGGGCCGGCGGTTTCGGAGGCGGGGCGAAGGGCGGGCGGGCCTCGCGTCGTCGTGCGGGGCTCGAGGTCTCGCCCGCCGGTACCGCGCGACGCGCCGTTCCTAAAGGAGGGGCCATGTGGCCCCCTGCGGGCGGCGCTGCGCGCCGTCCTCGGGGACGTCGCTCGCCGCGCTCGCTCCTACCCCGCGCTGTCTTGTGAGGGGGCCAAGCCCCCTCACCGGGCTCGCCGCGCTCGCCCTCCTCCCCCTGGGCGCCTTCGGGTGCTGCGCACCCTCGTCGCCTACCACCCCTCCCGGTCGCGGGTCGACTCCCGCCCCCCACGTACCGGACCACGGACGCCCTAGAAATGGTGAAGGCCGCTGCTTTGGGCAGCGGCCGTCATGGTTGCGGGGCGGGAGTCGAACCCGCGCGGACCGTCGGTGGGGCCGGCGGTTTCGGAGGCGGGGCGAAGGGCGGGCGGGCCTCGCGTCGTCGTGCGGGGCTCGAGGTCTCGCCCGCCGGTACCGCGCGACGCGCCGTTTTCAAAGGAGGGGCCATGTGGCCCCCTGCGGGCGGCGCTGCGCGCCGTCCTCGGGGGACGTCGCTCGCTGCGCTCGCTCCTACCCCGCGCTGTCTTGTGAGGGGGCCAAGCCCCCTCACCGGGCTCGCTGCGCTCGCCCTCCTCCCCTGGGCGCCTTCGGGTGCTGCGCACCCTCGTCGCCTACCACCCCTCCCGGTCGCGGGTCGACTCGCCCCCTACGTACCGGACCAAGGGCGCCGTAGAAATGGCGAAGGCCGCTGCTTGTGGCAGCGGCCTTCGTGGTTGCGGGGGCGGGAGTCGAACCCGCGCGGACCGTCGGTGGGGCCGGCGGTTTCGGAGGCGGGGCGAAGGGCGGGCGGGCCTCGCGTCGTCGTGCGGGGCTCGAGGTCTCGCCCGCCGGTACCGCGCGACGCGCCGTTTTCAAAGGAGGGGCGATGTCGCCCCTCCTTCGGCGCCTTCGGGTGCTGCGCACCCTCGTCGCCTACCACCCCTCCCGGTCGCGGGTCGACTCCCGCCCCCTACGTACCGGACCAAGGGCGCCGTAGAAATGGCGACGGCCGCTGCTTTGGGCAGCGGCCGTCATGGTTGCGGGGGCGGGAGTCGAACCCGCGCGGACCGTCGGTGGGGCCGGAGGTCTCGGATGCGGGGCGAGGGGCGGACGGGCCTCGCGTTCGCGGACGGGGCTCGAGGTTCTGCCCTCCGGTGCCGCGCGACGCGCCGTTCCTAAAGGAGGGGCCATGTGGCCCCTCCTTCGGCGTCTGCGGGCGCTTCGCGCCCTGGCCGCCTACCACCCCTCCCGGTCGCGGGTCGACTCCCGCCCCCCACGTACCGGACCACGGACGCCCTAGCTTCGGGCGACGGCCGCTGCTTTGGGCAGCGGCCGTCATGGTTGCGGGGGCGGGAGTCGAACCCGCGACCTCCAGGTTATGAGCCTGACGAGATACCACTTCTCCACCCCGCGGTGGAACGCGGAGGGTAGCCGTGCCCCGACCGCCGTCAAGTACGGTCGGAGGCCCGACCCGGTCCGCGATGGGATCCTCAAGCCCCGAATCCGCATCCGAAGGCTGTCGGAGTTGGAAAGTGCCCCGTGGCGTGGAAAGCACGCTTTCGGGACCTTAGCCCCGATATCCGGGGAGAATGTCCCCCGGATCGGGACCTGCGTCCCGGTGTTCAGGGGGTTTTGAGCCCCCCGGGCAAACGGACCGGGGATTGCTGAAACCCGCCCCACGTTCCGAAGTTCCGGAGGCATCGCGTGACCGAGCGGTCGACGATCGGCGAGTTGGAGGCCGCGATGCCCTTCCGTGAGGCCCTGGACGCCGACCCGGATCGTGGGGTCGTGCTGTTCGACGCGTGGCTCCGGCAGATCTACGTGAACCCGGCGGCCCGGCCGCACCTCCTCGACCCGAACGGGCCCGCCGCCGTGGTGCTCCGGGAGGCGGTCGCGGCCGCCAAGACCCGCGCCGAGCGGGGCGACGGCCAGAACCTCCCCGAAGTCCCGATCCTCGCGGCCGACGGGCGTCCGTTCCGGCTCGAGGTCGTCGTCCTCCGCCGGGAATCCCACCGGTGGTACCTCGCCCGGATCTCCCCGCCGGGGATCTCGACGGACCCGACCGTCCGGCGGCTGCAGACGCGGTTCCACCTCACGCTGCGCGAGTCGGAGATCGCACTCGAGGTCTCCCGCGGCCACTCGAACAGCGAGACCGCGGAGAAACTCGGCGTGACCGAGAAGACGGTCAAGAACGCCCTGGTCGCGGTGTACGGCAAGTGTGGCGTGCGGAACCGCGTGGAGCTCGCCCTGCGGGTCCACGACGCGCCGATCGGGAATCACTGATCCCACCGATGGGGCGGTCCGCCCCACGGCGCGTGACCCGGTAGCGCGCCATCCGCTGGGCCGGATCCGGTGGCCCGCGGGCGAACGGGCCTCGCGGTCCCTCGCTGGGGGCCGCGCTGGGACCAGCGGTTCCCCCCCGAGCCTCCCTGTAACGGCTTTCGGACGCGCCGGACCCTCGGTACCACAGGCGCGTGGACCCCGCGCGCCCCTACGAGACGACCTGGGAGGACTGGGTGCTCGGCGGCGGGCCCGCCCGCGCGTTCGCCCGGCCCGACGCGCCGCTCGTCGTCGAGATCGGGCCCGGGGAGGACGACTTCCTCCTCGAGCAGGCGGCGGCCCACCCCGACCGGAACTGGCTCGGGATCGAGTACAGCAGCAAGCGGGTCGCCCGGTACGCGCGGCGCCTCGCCGCCGCGGGCGTCGGGCTCGACAACTGCCGCCTGATCTGGCGTCCGGCGGCCGACCTCGTCGAGCCGTTCCTGACGCCGGCCCGCGTCGCCACGTACCACATCCACTTCCCCGACCCCTGGCCGAAGAAGCACCACGCCCGGTACCGGCTGTTCGCGGGCCCGTTCGCGGCGTCCCTCGCGGCGTCCCTGGTGCCCGGCGGGGAGGTCGTCCTGGCGACCGACAGCCCGGCGTACGCGATCGAGATCCACGCCGGCATGTCGGCCGCGCCCGGGATGGAGAGCGTCCACCCCGACCCGGGCTGGGTGAAGCTGCCCAAGGGGGCCCGCGTCACCGTGTTCGAGGAGCGGTGGCGCGCCATGGGCCGCGACATCCACTACCTGCGGTACGTGCGGCGGTAGCCCGGCGCGCAGGGCCCGCCGATGCGCTACAAGGGGCGCCCCACCGGAGCCTCCCCCGCATGCGCCGCCGTCTCGCCCTCGCGCTCGCCGCCCTGCTGCTCGGAACGGTCGCGCCGCGCGCCGTCGTCGCGGAGGACGCGGCCGCCGAGCCCGCGGAGGACTTCCTCGCCGGCTTCACGGGCGAGGCCGCCCTCGCCCACGCGAAGGCGCTCGCGGACGACGCGATGCTCGGCCGCCGCTCCGGGTTCGAGGGCGGCCGCCGCGCCGAGACGTGGATGGTCAGCAAGATCTCCGAGCTGGGCCTCGACCCGATGGACCGAGGCGGCGCGTACCTCGAGCCGTTCGTGTTCGCCGCGACCGCGGTCGCGCCGCCGATCGAGCTGAAGGTCGAGGGCGAGGCCGTCGAGTACGGCACGCAGTTCGTCGACCTCAACTACACGGGCACGGGCGCCGTCGAGGCCGAGGTCGTGTTCGTCGGGTACGGCATCTCCGCGCCCGACCGCGGCTGGGACGACTACGACGGCCTCGACGTCAAGGGCAAGATCGTCCTCGCGCTCCGCGGCGCGCCGGCCGCGCGCGAGAGCGAGTTCGGGGTCGAGCGCCAGATCGGCGCGAAGTCGTCGGTCGCCGCGGACCGCGGCGCGGTGGGCTTCCTCGTCGCCGAGGGCGAGAAGGCGGTCCAGGGCACGATCCAGAGCAAGTTCCACCGCGAGAAGCTGCCGGCGGTGTGGGTCGCGGGCGCCGTCGCCGACCGCGTGCTCGCCAAGCGCGGCCGCACGCTGGCCGACCTCAAGGCCTCGCGCGACAAGGGCGAGCCCGGTCGCTCGTTCGGCACCGGCGTCACCGTCCGTCTCGAGGTGAACGGCAAGCACTACCCGCACGTGCAGGCCAACAACGTGATCGGCGGCATCCGCGGCCGCGACCCGGACCTGCGCAACGAGGTCGTCCTCGTCGGCGCCCACCTCGACCACCTCGGCACCGACGCCACCGGCCGCGTCTTCAACGGCGCCGACGACAACGCGTCGGGCTCCGCCACGCTGCTCGCGCTCGTCGAGACCCTCGTCCGCAACCGCTGGCGCCCGGCCCGCACGATCGTGTTCGTGTGGTTCGGCGCCGAGGAGCAGGGGCTCGAGGGGAGCCGCGCGCTCGTCGCCGACCTCCCCTTCGCGCACAAGGCGGTCGTCGCGATGCTCAACCTCGACATGACGGGCCAGGGCAAGCCCGAGGTCTCGCTCGGCGGCGGCGAGGGCTACCCGCACCTCTACGACCTCGCCGCGTCCGCGTGCCCGGCCCCGTACGCCGCGACCCTCGCGCCGTTCCGCGTCGAGGGCAACTCCGACCACTGGCCCTTCTACGAGCGCGGCATCCCCGCGCTCTTCGCGCACAGCGCCGGCGATCACCCCAACTACCACCAGGTCGCGGACGACGCGGTCAACCTGAAGCCCGAGTGCCTGGAGGCCGTCGGGCGCGTCGTCGGGGCGGCGCTCGTGAAGCTCGGCTCCCACCCCGAGCCGCTCGCGACGGGTCGCGAGGCCGCGGGCCTCGTCCTGCGCGAGAGCCCCCGCGTCGTCGAGGGCCCCGAGAGCGCCGCCGCGCTCGCCGTGATCCTCGCCGGCAAGAAGGACGCGCCCGCGGACCGCTCCGCCCTGGTCAAGGCGGGGCGCGCCTGCGTCGTCGCCGCGCTCGACGAGAAGGACGGCGGCGCCGCGGTCGCGTGGGCGCGCCTCGCCCGCGGCGTGGACGGCCGGCGCGACGTCACGTTCGTGCGCACCGCCCCCGACCTGGTCAACGCCGCGCGCGGCGGGCGCACCGCGGTGCTGCCGCGCCTCGCGTGCCCGGTCTCCGCGGCCGCGTTCCCGCCGGTGCTCTCGACGTACCGCGACCTCGGCCTCCGCTGGGTCGCGCCGTTCGACGGCGCCTCGATGCCGAAGGACGACGTCCGTGACGCGATCGTCGACGCCGCCCTCGAGGCCAAGCTCGTCGTCGACCTCACGGGCCTCGACCCGGACGCCTACGCCGCCGTCCGCGCGCGCCTCGGCGACGCGCCGGCCACGGTCCGCGTCACGGCGCCGCTCGCCCCCGAGCCCGCGGCGTCGGCCGCCGCGCTCGCGGCGCTGCGCACGCGCCTCGGCCCGAAGACGCTCCTCCTCCTCTCCGGCGGCGCGGGCGTCCCGCTCTTCGCCCCCGAAGCGCTCCGCGCGGCGGACGACCCGGCCGCGGCGCCCGTCGCGATCGTGGCCGAGGACACGCCGCGCCTCGAAGGCATCCTCGCGGTCCCCGCCGACGAGCACGCGTCCTACGCCGACCCCGACAGCAAGGAGCGCGCGCGGCTCCGGGCGCTGTTCGGCGGTAGCTTCGTCGACCTCCTCCGCCGGGTCCCCTGACCGTCGGGACACCGGAGCGACCCGGGGGACCGCGAGGCCCGCTGGCCGTCCGTCCCCGGGGCGACCGCGAGACAACGGGCCACGACCCCGTTGTTTCGCTGTCGTCGTTCGCGGGGGGGGGCGGTCCCCCGGGCATCTGGAACAGAGGGCTACGACCCCGTTGTTCCAACGACAGCGAAACGAAGGGCTACGACCCCGTTGTTTCGCTGTCGGCCGCGGTCGCCGGGGGAGGGCCCGCCGGCGGCGGCTATGATCCTCCCCCTGCCCCGCGCCGGGCCCCTGTTCCCCTCCAACGGCTTCGCGTCCGCGAGGCACCCCGGCCCGGGTCCAAGATTCCCTCCGGAGCCCTTCGCCCCATGACCTCGATCCGCCGTCCCCGCCAGGCCCTCGCGTTGCTCGCGACCTTCGCCGCGCTCGCCCTGCCGGGCTGCATGCAGAACGAGACGTCCACGACCCTGCTGGCCGACGGCTCGGGCACCGCGTCCGACACGGTCACCGTGGACATCGAGCGCACCAAGCAGCTGATCGAGACCGCGAAGATGTTCGGCGGCATGCAGCAGGGCGGCGGCGGGGCCGGCGGCCTCCCGGCCGACTTCGACGTCGAGAAGATGCTCGACGCGACCTACGGCAAGGCCGCGCTCGAGGCGCAGCTCAAGGAGACGCCCGGCGTCGAGGTCAAGTCGGTCTCGAGCGAGCTGAAGGACGGCAAGCGCATCGCCAAGCGCGAGTTCGCGTTCTCGGGCTTCGACGCCCTCGGCGCGGCCGCGTTCCAGACGACGACGGCCGAGCTGAAGAAGAACGACGACGGCTCGTGGACCCTCGAGATGGACGCGCTCGGCGCGATGCGGCCCCTGCTCTCGATGGGCGGCGACGCGTCGGGCGGCGGCGGCATGGGCTTCGACCCCCAGGCCATGATGGGCATGGTCGCGGAGATGGTGGGCGACTTCCGCGTCAAGCGCACCTTCACGCTGCCCGGGACCATCGTCGAGACCAACGGCAAGCAGGGGGAGGACGGCAAGACCGTCTCGTGGTCGTTCTCGATCGAGGACCTCAAGACCGCGACGGGCGACCCGAAGAACGCGCCGGGCAAGATGTCGGTGAAGTTCAAGGGCGACGGGCTGACGCTGAAGCCGTTCAAGTACGCCCCGTCGATGGCGGACCTCGCCAAGCGGATGCAGCCCCCGGCCGCGAAGCCCGCGGCGCCGACGACGCCCGAGACGCCGAAGGCCCCGGAGCCCGCGCCGACGAAGTGATCGAGCGCTGCAACGGGTTCGCTGCGGGGCCGGACGCGTCGCGTCCGGCCCCGCTCCGTTTCAGGGGACGAGCGCGCGGCCACGCCCCCGGGGCCCGGGCGTGAAACGGTCCGCGCCCCGGGTGGGAACGTCCCCAATCGCGACTCGGGCCTTGACGGGAGCGTAAGTCGGGCGTGCAGGTCCGGGACCGATGCCGCCCATGCCCAGGCCACCGATCCTCTCGCCGCCTTTACAGATCGGCGTCCCGTTGGGCGATTGTCCGCGTACCGCGTGACCAGGCCGGTAATGGCCGCTTGACAAACGCGCGGAAATGCGCTCGCGGCACGCGCCGTGCAATGGGGATCCCCGTCCTTACGGAGGATCAGTCCATGGCTACGCGTGCGATGTTCGGGTGGGCGACACTTCTGTGCGTGCTGGCGACCGCGACGGCGTGCGGGGGAGGTGGCGCCGGCGGCGGCGCCTCGTTCGCCGCTCCGACGGCGGTCGTCGCGGCCCCGACGACGGCTTCCGGCGAGCTGCTCGTCTCGTGGGGCGCGGTGAGCGGCGCGACCGCGTACCGCGTGCACCTGTCGCTCGTGCCCGGCATCGCCACGCACGCCGACGCGATGCCCGGCGAGATCGTCGTGCGCGGCTCGACCTCGACGTCGCTGCTCTTCGCGTCGCTCCTCGACGGCGGCCCGTACTACGTCGCGGTCACCGCGGGCGACGGCACGACGTTCGGCGCGTTCTCGGCGGAGGTCTCCGGCCTGCCGCTGCCGATGCCGCCGTCGTCGTTCGTCGCGGTGCCGGGCGCGGGCGAGGTCATCGCCTCGTGGGCGCCGGTGCCCGCCGCGACGGGCTACGAGGTGACGCTCGCCGCGGACGCGAGCGTGAACCACGCGAACTTCGCGTCGCTGCCCGCCGGGCAGCAGTTCACGGTCACGACGACGCTGCAGCACTTCACGGGCCTCGACAACGGCACGACGTACTGGGTGGTCGTCCGCGCGTTGAACGCCTCCGGCGCCAGCTCGGACACCGGCAGCCACGCCGCGACGCCGACGGCGCGCGGCACGTTCCTGGCCGCGGGCGCGATCCCGGTCGGTGACAGCCCGCAGGGCTCGGTGACGGCGCTGCTCGACGCCGACGCGTTCCTCGACATCGCGGTCGTCGACATGGACGCGAGCACCGTCAGCGTGTTCCTGGGCAACGGCGACGGCACGTTCATGTTCGACGCCGCGTACCCGACCGACGTCGGCCCCGAGTCGGTCATCGCGGTCGACCTCGACGGCGACGGCGGTCTCGAGCTCGTGACGGCCAACAGCAGCGGCACCCTCAGCGTCCTCGACGGCGACGGCGGCGGCGGGTTCGCGGACCGCGTGGACTGGCCGGTCGGCGGCACGCTCGCGTCGCTCGCGGCCGGCCAGCTCAACCCGCTGGTGGACTCGTACCTCGACATCGTCGCGACGGACGTCTCGGGCTCGCAGGTGGCGGTCCTCGCCGGCATGGGCGACGAGACGTTCGCCCCGCCGCTCCTGTTCGCGACCGGCACCCAGCCCGTCTTCGTGCACGTCGCCGACGTGAACGACGACGGCTTCGACGACGTGCTGACGGCGAACGCCCCGGCCGGCACGGTGACCGCGCTCCTCTCCGACGGCGCCGGCGACTTCTCCGACCGCCACGACTCGGTCGTCGGCCTCGACTGCTCGTCGCTCGACGTCGGCGACTTCGACGGCGACAACGTCCTCGACGTGGTCGTCACGAGCGCGTTCGGGGGCAACGTCTCCTTCCTGCACGGCAACGGCGACGGGACGTTCCTCCCGTTCACGCCGGTGGCCGCGGGCTCGTTCGCGGGCTCGGTCGTCGCGGGCGACTTCAACGGCGACGGCACGTCCGACCTCGTCGTCGTCGCGAAGGGCGACGGCTCGGTGACGGTGCTCCTCGGCGACGGCGCCGGGAACTTCGCCGTGTTCAGCGACTTCGTCTCGAGCCCCGGCGCCACGATGGCGACCGTCGGCGACTTCAACAGCGACGGCATCCTCGACGTCGCGGTGACGACCCCTGCCACGGGTGACGTGACGATCCTCCTGGGCTCCAAGTAGCCCGCCGTCGCTCGTGTCCAGCGCCGCGGCGACTCCGGTCGCCGCGGCGTCTTCATGGGCGGAGGCGACCCTCGGGACCGCGAGGCCCGGCGGCCGCCGGGCCTCGCGGTCCCGCGCCGGGCCGTCCGGTCCCGCGCCGCCCGCCCCGCGCCCCTCGCGTCACGCGCGCAGGTCGGCGAGCCCGTGCACGCAGCGCGTCGGCCGCGCGGTCTCGTAGTAGGGGAGGTTCACCTTCGCGCCCGCGGTCGCGGCGGGCGGGTGCCAGAGGTGGATCGTGTCGTTGCGGCCGTAGAGCACCCGGACGACCGGCCTCGGCGTCGTCGCCATCACCCGGTCGCGCAGGTCGCTGTCCTCGAGGCCGTAGCCGACGAACGCCTCGTCGTAGCCGTTGACCTCCTCGAACAGCGCGCGGTCGATGCCGATGTTGAGGCCCACGACCTTCGGCCGCCGCGGGCGCTTCAGCGCGACGCCGACGCGGCTCTTCCAGCCCTTCCAGCGGAGGTCGAGCCGGTCGGCGAGGCCGCCGAGCCGCTCGTGGCCGCCGGCCGCGACGACCGCCTCGGTGACGCCGGCGCTCTCGCCCTTCGTCAGCTTCCGCGCGCCGCCCACCGCGAACGTGCGCGCCCCGTGCACCGCGACGTGCCCGGCGAGGAACGTCGCCGGCGGCACGCAGTCGCCGTCGGTGAAGAGGAGCAGCGGCTCGCCCGCCGAGCGGCGCACGGCCTCGTTGAGGATGCCCGCGCGCCGGAAGCCCTCGTTGCGCCACCAGACGTGGTCCACCGGGAACGGCGCGGTCCGCGCGAACGCCTCGACGAACGCGCGCGTGTCGGGGCCCGAGCCGTCGTCGGCGACGGTGAGCGCGAAGTCGGTGAAGGTCTGGCGCGCCCACGCCGGCAGCGCGAGGCGCAGCAGGTGCAGCCGCTCGTACGTCGTGACGACGACCCGGGCGCGGCGCGTCACGGGCCGCGCCCCAGCAGGCCGCGGAGCCGCGCCAGCGTGTTGAGGGCCTCGAGGGGCGTCAGGCGCTCGACGTCCACCTTGCGCAGCTCCTCCACCACGGGGTCGGGGTCGAGCGAGAAGAGCGGGATCTGGACGGCGCGGACGCGCGGGCCCTCGTCGGCGCCGCCGAACTTCACGTCGCGACCGAGGTCGCGGTGCTTCGCCTCCATGCCGGCGAGCACGGCCTTCGCGCGCTCGACCACCGCCTCCGGGACGCCGGCGAGTTGCGCGACGTGGATGCCGTAGGAGCGGTCCGTCGCGCCCTCCTGGATGCGGCGGACGAACACGATCCCGTCGTCCCACTCGCGCACCGCGACGTTGAGGTTCTTGACCGACGTGAGCCGGGCCGCGATCTCGGTGAGCTCGTGGTAGTGCGTCGCGAACAGCGTCCGCGCGCCCACGACCTCGGAGAGGTACTCGGTGATCGCCCAGGCGAGCGCGATGCCGTCGAACGTGCTGGTGCCGCGGCCGATCTCGTCGAGCACGACGAGGCTGCGGTCGGTCGCGTGGAGGAGGATGTGCGCCGCCTCGCTCATCTCGACCATGAACGTCGACTGGCCGCCCGCGAGGTCGTCCTCGGCGCCGACGCGCGTGAAGATGCGGTCGCACAGGCCCACGCGCGCGCGCGCGCACGGGACGAACGAGCCCATCTGGGCCAGCAGCACGAGCACCGCCGCCTGGCGGATGTAGGTGCTCTTGCCGGCCATGTTCGGGCCGGTGATGAGCGCTATCCGCTTCTCGCCGTCGAGCACGACGTCGTTCGGCACGAAGCGCTCGCCCGGCGGGAGGTGCCGCTCGACGACGGGGTGACGGCCCTCGACGAGCTCGAGGGTGCGGTCGTCGAGGAGCTCGGGGCGCACCCAGCCGCCGGCCGACGCGACCTCGGCGAGCGACTGGAGCACGTCGAGCTCGGCGAGCGTGGCCGCCAGCGCCTGCAGCGCGGGGATCCGCGCGGCCACCGTCTCGCGGAGCGCCTGGAAGAGCTTCAGCTCGAGGTCCTTGGCGCGTTCGTCGGCGCCGAGCACCTTGTCCTCGTACGTGCGCAGCGTCTCGGTCACGAACCGCTCGCCGTTGGCGACGGTCTGGCGCCGCACGTACTCCGGCGGCACCTTCGCGAGGTGCTGCTTCGTGACCTCGATGTAGTAGCCGAACACGCGGTTGAACCCGACCTTCAGCGTCGGGATCCCGGTCCGCTCGGCCTCCGTGGCCTGGTAGGAGGCGATCCAGTCCTTGCCCGTGCGCGACAGGCCGCGCAGCTCGTCGAGCTCGGCGTGGTACCCCGCGCGGAACAGCCCGCCCTCCTTGAGGGTCGGGGGCGCGTCGTCGGCGATCGCGCGGGCGAGGAGCTCGCGCAGGTCGTCGAACGGGTCCACGCGGTCCTTGAGACCCGCGAGCGTGGCCGAGTACGCCAGGCCCAGCATGCGCCGCAGCTCCGGCAGCGGCGCGAGGCTCTCGCCGAGCGCCGCGAGGTCGCGCGCGTTCGCGCGGTTCGTGGCGACGCGGGCCAGGATCCGCTCGATGTCGCGCACCGCGCCGAGCGCCGCGGCGAGGTCGCGCCGCAGGAACGCGTCCTTCACGAGCTCCTCGACGCCGTCGTGCCGCCGCGCGATCGCCGCCGCGTCGCGCAGCGGCGAGAGGATCCACTCGCGCAGGGCGCGGCCGCCGAGGGCCGTCTTCGTCGCGTCGAGGACGCCGAGCAGCGTGCCGTCGCGCTCGCCGCCCTCGCGCTCGACGAGGTCGAGGCGGCGCCGCGACGTGCGGTCGAGGAGCAGCACCTGGCCCGGGTCGTGCCGCTCGATGCGCACGACGTGGGCCAGCGCCGTCATCTGCGTCTGCCGCAGGTACTCGAGGGCCGCGCCCGCCGCGCCGAGCGACGGCGGCTCGCGGTCGAGCCCGAACGCCGTGAGCGACCCGACGCGGAAGTGGTCCTTCAGCGTGCGCGCCGCGGCGTCCGCCGCGAACGTGAACCCCGCGACGCGCGTCGCGACCAGGCCCGTCGCGGCCTCGACCTGCCGCGCGAGCGCGTCGCCGTCGTCGCCCTCCGGCAGCAGCACCTCCGCCGGCGCGACGCGCGCCGTCTCGTCGAGCACCGCCTCGGGCGCGACGTCGGCCACGAGGAACCGGCCCGTCGAGAGGTCCACCCACGCGAGGCCCGCACGGCGCTTGCCCGGCCGGATCGCGAGGAGGTAGTTCGACGCGCCCGGGTCGAGGGCCGCGTCCTCGGTCAACGTCCCCGCGGTGACGAGCCGCACGACCGCGCGGTCGACGAGGCCCTTCGCGGTCGCCGGGTCCTCCATCTGGTCGCACAGGGCGACCTTGTGGCCCTGGCGGACGAGCCGCCGCAGGTACCCCTCGACGGCCCGCACGGGCACGCCCGCCATCGGGATCTTCTTCTCGCGGTCGCGCGCGGTCAGCGTGAGGCCGAGGGCCTGGCTCGCGACCTTCGCGTCGTCGTGGAAGAGCTCGAAGAAGTCCCCCATGCGGAAGAAGAGGAGCGCGTCCGGGAACCGCCGCTTGGCGGCCGCGTACTGCGCCATCACGGGGGTTTCGGTGTCCACGGTCGGGTGGGGGGGATTCGGGGGGCTTCGGGGGGCGGGGGGAAGCGGACGGTTCCGGGCCGAGGGGGGGCCGGAGGCCGGGCCGGGATCCTAACGCGGGGGCCGCGGGGCCGGGGATGGGGGAACGGCGTGCAGTCGCGGGCCGGGCCGTCCGATCCCCTCGGGCATGCTCCGGCTCGCGGATCCCGACGTCCTTCGTGCGCACCAGGCCCAGTTCGACCTCGACCGGCTCCTCCCGGCCGACCTCGACCCCGTGGCGACGCGGCGGCTGGCGGCGCTCCTGCGGCGACCGTACGAAGACCTGACGGCGACCGAGATCCCGTACGCCCTCGACCTCGTGGCGCAGGCCGGTTACCCGGCCGGGTTGTTCGCGTACTTCGTGCCGGCGGTGCTGCGGCGGCCGCCGCTTCGCGACCGATGGGCGGCCGACCGGTGGGTCGTCGGGCTGGCCGCCGCTCGCGGGCACCCGGGCCTCGCGTCCTGGGCGGAGGAGATCGACGAGACGTTGGCGCGGTGGCTCGAGGCCCGGCCGATCCGGGGCGGCGACGACCCGGTGGACCTGTGGCTCTCCGACGGGGCGCTCCACAAGTTCGAGCTGCGCGCGGCGCGCCGGCTGGCCGACCCGGCGCGTTCGCGGCCCGGCGTCGCGGCGGACTGGGTGCGGGCCCACGAGGGGCCGTTCTACGCGCGGGCGGCGTTCTGCCTGCTGCAGCGGTCCGGGGCCGGCGCCGAGCGGCGGTTCCTGCTGTGGGAGAGCGCGACGACCGACGCGGCCGCTCGGGCGTGGGTCGAGGTGATGTTCCACGCGCACGGCGAGGGGTGGCGGCCGGAGCCCGCGTCGCTCGACCGGCTGCTCGACGACCCCGCGCGTTTCGCGGTCGCGGAGGCGTGGACCGCGCACCCGGAGCCGGACGTCGCGGTCGGCGCGGCCGCGGTCGCGATCCTGATGGCGCCGCGACGGGCGCGGGAGCTCCGCGCGCGGGTCGAGGGGCGGCTGCGGGCGCTCGAGGCCGCCGACCAGGACCGGTTCGTGCTCGTCCCGTCCGTCGCGCGGTTGCTCGGGGTCGACGGGTAGCGTCGCGGGATACCATCGCGGGATGGCCACCCCGCGCCCGCCGCAGCCGACCCCGCAGGACCTGCTCCGCCGCCTCCCGCCGGTGAACGAGGCGCTGGCGGCGCGCACGCCCGACGACCTCGCCTACGCGTCGCACGACGAGTGGGTCGAGGAGACGCGCCGCGCGCTCGCCGAGGTGCGCGCCGCGATCCTGTCGGGCGAGATGGGGGCGGTGGGCGCGGGGCGAGCGGGCCTCGCGTCGGCGCTGCTCGCGTCCGCCCGCAAGCGGATCGCGCGGCGGCGCGACCCGGGCCTCGTGCGCGTGGTGAACGCGACGGGGGTGGTGCTGCACACGAACCTCGGGCGCGCGCCGCTGCCGCCCGCGGCGCTCGAGGCGCTGGCGCGGCACGGCGCGGGGTACCAGCTGCTCGCCGCCGACCGCGAGACGGGCGAGCGCGCGCCGCGCGAGCGGCACGTGGACGCGCTGCTGCGGCGGCTGACGGGCGCGCAGGCCGTGACGACGGTGAACAACAACGCGGCGGCGACGATGATCGTGCTCGCGGCGATGGCCGCGGGCAAGGAGGTCGTGGTCTCGCGCGGGCAGCTGGTCGAGATCGGCGGCGCCTACCGGATCCCGGACGTGATGGCGATGTCGGGGGCGGTGCTGCGCGAGGTCGGGACGACGAACCGGACGCACCTGCGCGACTACGAGAAGGCGATCGGGCCGAACACGGGCCTCCTGCTGCGGGTGCACACGTCGAACTACCGCGTGGTGGGGTTCCAGGGCGAGGTGCCGCTCGAGGACCTCGTCGCGCTCGGGCGCGCGCACGGCGTGCCGGTGGCCGACGACCTCGGCAGCGGGGCGCTGGTGTCGTTGACGGAGCAGGGGCTGGCGCTCGACGAGCCGCTGGTGCGGTCGAGCCTCGAGGCGGGGGCCGACCTCGTGACGGCGTCGGGCGACAAGCTGATCGGCGGGCCGCAGATGGGGCTCGTGCTGGGGAGCGCGGAGGCGGTGGCGCGCGTCCGGGCGCACCCGCTGTACCGCGCGGTGCGGTGCGACAAGCTGAAGCTGATCGCGATGGAGGCGACGCTGCGGCTGTTCCTGCACCCGGAGCGGCTCGCGGAGACGCACCCGACGTGGGCGGCGCTCACGGCGAAGGGGCCGGCGCTGCGGGCGCGGGCCGAGGCGTTGCTGCCGCGGGTGCGCGCGGCGGTGCCGACGTGGTCGGCGGAGGTCGTGGAGGTCGTGGACGCGGTGGGGGCGGGGTCGCTCCCGACGGTCGAGCTGCCGGGCTTCGCGGTGCGGCTGGCCGCGCCCGGGATCGAGGCGGGAGCGCTCTCCGCCCGGCTGCGCGCGGCGCCGACGCCCGTCTTCACGACCGTCGCCGACGGCCACGTCCATCTCCACGTGCGCACGCTCCTCCCCGACGACGACGCGGCCCTCCTCGCGGCGCTCACCTCCGCCGCACGCCCGCCGTCCTGATCCGAACTTCCGGGTCGGAACCACGGGGTCGAACAACGGGGTCGTAGCCCTTCGTTCCACGTCGCCGGGGGGCAACACCGAAACAACGGGGTCGTAGACGTTTGTTTCGCTGTCGGCGACCGGGCCTCGCGTACCCGTCGCTGGGGGGCGACACCGAACCAAAGGGGTCGTAGACGTTTGTTTCGGCGTCGCCGTCAATTCGGCCGGGGAGGCGGGCGCGGTCGGTAGGCGCCCATGCGGTAGTACGTCGCCTCGTGGCCCTCGACGACGAGGAAGAAGAGGCCGGCCTCGTTGGCGCTCACGTGTTGGACCCACGGGCCGAGGCCCGGCGGGGTGACCTCCCGGTCCGCTTCGCCGAGCAGCGGACGGCCGGACGGTCGCGGGCCCCACGAGTACACGTGCAGCCGTCCGTGGCGCGCGCCCTCGACGAGCATCACGATCTCGCCGCCCGGCGACAGGGCCGCGCTCGGGATGGCGAACGTCGGGCCGGCCGGCGGGTCGAGGTCGGTGGGTCGCAGCGTGAACGTGACGGTCGGTCCCGTCCGCCGCTGGACGGTCCGGTCGCCGCACACGAGGAGCGTCTCGCCGACGCCGACCGGCCCTCCGCTGTCCACGAGGCGCAGCGGCCGGGCGACGTCCGGCCACGTCGCGACGACCTGCTCGCTCCGCGTGAAGCGGCACATGCCGGGGCCGACGCGACAGGCGCCGACGACCGTCCCGTCGCGCGTCAGGTGCACCGTCTCGGCGACGAGGAACCGCTCCTGCGGCCAGCCCTGCGGGTACCCGCGCGGGTCGAGCGCGCGGGCGTCCGGGATCTCCCCGAGGGTCGCGTCGAAGAGGCCCCAGGCGTGGACGAACGCGCCGTCCGGCGACACCTCGACGAACGGGTGCTCGCGCGGCGGCGCGGGCTGCGTCACGCGCAGGTGACCGCTTGCGTCGTACAACGCGAGCGAACCGGCCCCCGTGCGACCGAAGCCTCCCTCGTGGACGAAGAACGCCACGGGGTCGCCTTGGTACGCGACGTCGAGGCTCACCTGCTGCTGGCCCTTCGGCGACGCGACCGCGACGGCGGCCCGTTCGGTGCCGCGGAGCGCGTCGAGGAAACGCAGCCGTCCGCTCCCGGGCACGCTCGGGTCGGCGGTGTACAGGACGAGCAGCCGGCCGTCCTTGGACGACGCGTGGGCATACACCCAGCCGTCGAGCGTCCGTGACCACAGGGCTTCCGGCGGGAACAGCCCTAGCCCTTGGTCGTCGAGCCTCGGTCGGAACGGCTCGAGCCACAGCACGACCGTCGCGCTCTCGCCCGCGCGGAGCACGGTGCGCTCCGTCGCGGTGGCGTACCCGGCGCGGCTCGCGGTGACGAGCCACTCGCCGGGCGGGCAACCCGGGACCGTCGTCGTGGCGGTCGCGGCGTCGAGCGTCCCGGCGAGCCGGTCCGGCGGATGCGTCGCCGCCCACGTCGCGCCGCCGAGCGGGCGGCGCGTGGCCGCGTCCATCACGGCGATCGTGAGCGTGCCGGGCGCGTCGACGAGGACCAGATCGACGCCGTCGTGCGAGAGCCCGCGGCCCGGCTCGTCGCCGCCCGGGTCGAAGGCGAGCGTCACCGTCCGGGACGCCCGCGCGGCCGACGACGGGTGCGTGGCCGTGATCGCGACGTCCCCGAGCACGGCGATCCCGTCGAGGTGGTAGAAGCCGCCGGCCTCCGTTCGGGTCGTCGCGACGTCGGCGCCCGCCGCGGTCGCGACGACGGCGGCGCCGGCGACCGCGCGGCCGAGCCCGTCCGTCACGCGCCCGCTGACGCGTCCGGCGAACAGCGGGACGACCACCGTCTCCTCGGCATGGACGCGACCGTCGAGGCCGAGGACGCGCAGCGTGAACTTCGCGGTACGGGCGCCCGACGGGCTCCCGTGGGCGGCGTCGAGGGGCAGCTCGGCCGTCACGGTCCGCGTCGATCCCGCCTCGAGGTCGGCCGCGCCGCTCGCGAGCGGCGTGGTCCCGGTCGGCGGCGCGCCGGGCAGCACCGCCCACGTCACCTCGCAGTCCTGCGGACCGACGGCGTGCAGCCCCGCGGTCAGCGTCGCGCGGGTCAGCGACGCCGGCGCCCGATCGACGCGCGTCGACGCGATCTCGGCGCGGCACGTCGTCGGGAGCAGGTCCACGACGAGCCGGGCGAGGTTGTCGAGCTCGTTCGTCTCGTCGATCAGCTGGCTCCCGTCGATCGCGACGAGGAACTCGTTGTACCGGCCGGCCGCCGGTTCCCACGGCACGCTGAAGGTGAACTCCTTCGGCGGGATCGCGGAACCGGTCCGCGTCGTGCTCGCCGGGGAAAGCCGGGGGATCGTCCCCGACGTCACGACCGTCCCGGTGACGTGGCGGTCCTCGTCCGCCGTGGACCCGACGCTGACCGAGTATCCGATGTCGCGGCAGAGGGCATACCCGGTGTTGCGCACCGTCACGCGGACGACGTGGGCGGCGGCGTCGTACGTCACGCCCTGCGGGCGACCGTTCGAGCCTCCGTATCGAACGCTCGGGTTGGGCGCGTACGCGAGGGGGTCGTAGGCGCATTCGGCGCCGCACGCGCGACGGAAGTCCGCGAAGCACGTCTGGAGCACCAGGAGGCATCCCGACGCCTGGGCCCATGCGTCCAGGCCGATCGGGTCTCCTCCCGCGACGTCCGCGGCCATCCCCACGACGGCGAGCGCGACGTCCTTCCCGCCCTGCGCGCAATGCTGCTCCATCAGCGACCAGCATGCGCTCCCGTACGTGTCGGGGCGCCAGAAGAGGTTGTACAGCAGCCCCTGCGCCTCGCACCGACGGCGGGCGACGTCGTCGCCTCCGTCCGCGTGCGCGAGACGCGCGCCGGGGAGGGGGCCCACGGGATCCGGGACGGGCGCCCCCAGCAGGCAACCGAGCCCGAGGGTCGCCGCGAGGATGCGCGCGAGGGCGCGAGACGACCGGTGGCTGCGGCTCATGGCGTCGCCTCCGAGGGCCGCCGCGGGCCTGCCGCGATCGCGGCCCGAACGCATGGTATCGCCGTGTGCGCGCGCCCTCGCCGTCAGGACGCGCGCTCACCGCGCCCGACACAACCGTTGCGCCGCGCACGGCCCCCGTCCGTGGAACAACGGGGTCGTAGACGTTCGTTCCGCGGTCGGCGAGCGGGCCTCGCGTACCGCGCGGATCGCTCCGCCTCCCCGTCGACCGCGGGCCGCGGCGACCGCGAGACAACGGGGTCGTCGCCGTTCGTTCCGGCGTCGGGCGTCAGGACTGCAGGTCGCGGCGCGTGAAGACGACCAGCGAGCCGGCGAGCGCGACCGCGGCCACGACGGCCGACAGGCGCAGGCCGCGCGGGGCCATGCCCTCGCGCCACGCCTCGTTCAGCGCCTTCCCGAGGTCCTCGAGGCGGTCGAGCATCGCGCCCGGGTACCACGCGTAGATCGACTCGAGCACCTCGGGACCCGCCCCGAACAGCGTCCCCGCCGACTTGAAGCCGAGGAAGAGCAGGAACCCGGCCGAGACCGCGGGGACCACGGCGTCGAACAGGCAGGAGATCCACAGGCCGACCCACGCCGTCGTGACGAGCGCGGCGAGGCTCACGAGCGCCGACTGCGTCAGGTAGCCGGTCATCGCCCCGCCGGACTGCAGCGTCTCGGGGCCCATCGACAGGCCGAGCTCGTCCGTCGTGCGCGTCACGTCGCCGAGCCCGCCGGACGCCGCCCCGCACGCCGCGGCCACCGCCACCGCGGTCGCGAGCAGCACGACCGCCTGCGCCGCGAGGACGAGCGCCTTCGCCACGATCCAGTCCGAGCGCCGGTACGCGTGCGGCAGGATCATCTTCAGCGTGCCGGCCGCGGTCTCGCCGGCGATCGTCGTGGTGCCCGCGACGAGGAGGAAGATCTCCGCCGCCCACAGCCCCGCGCCGAGGGCCGCCGCCGTGCGCGTCCAGGCGGTCTCGTACGCGGAGTCCGGCGTGTGCGTCCATCCCGTGAGCGCCGTCACCGCGGCGACCGCGAGGAGGCCGACGAGCAGCCCGCGCCCGCCGAGCACTTTCTGGGCCTCGACGCGCACGAGCCGGCCGACGCGGGCGAGGGCGCTCATCCCATCACCCCTTCCGTCAGGTCGAGGAAGTACGCCTCGAGCGACGCGCGCACCGGGTACATCTCGACGACGGGGTGCCCGGCGTCGAGCAGCGCGCGGTGCAGCCGAGGCAGGATCGACGCGTCCCCCGCGACGTGGACGGTCCCGTCGCCGTCGAGCCGCGCCTTCGCCTCGGGCATCGACGCGACGACGACCGCCAGCGCGGCCGCCGGCGCCGCGCACCGCAGCCGGAACCCCGTCACCGCCGACGACAGCAGGTCCTCGATGCGGCCCTCCGCCACCAGCGCGCCCTTGTGCAGCACGCCGATGCGGTCGCACAGCCGCTGGATGTCGTCGAGCAGGTGGCTCGACAGGAAGAACGTGACCCCGCGCTCGCGGTTCTCCTCGCGGATCAATTCGCGCATCTCGTGCATGCCCGCGGGGTCGAGCCCGTTCATCGGCTCGTCGAGCACCACGAGGTCCGGCCGCCCGAGCAGCGCCTGCGCGATCCCCAGCCGCTGCCGCATCCCGAGCGAGTACCCGCGCACCGCGCGGTCCTTCGCGTGCGTCAGCCGCACCCGTTCGAGCAGTCGCGCCACGTCCGCACGGTCCGCGCCCGCGAGCCGCGCGAAGATCTCGAGGTTCGCCTGCCCCGACAGGTTCCCGTAGAACGCCGGCACCTCGACGAGCGTGCGCAGCCCCTTCGCGGCCGCGAGCCGGTCCTTGCGCAGGTCCACGCCGTGGAGCAGCACGTCGCCCTCGGTCGCGCGCACGAGCCCCGCGACGATGCGGATCGTGGTGGTCTTGCCGGCGCCGTTCGGCCCGATGAACCCGTAGATCGACCCCTGCCGCACGGTCAGGTCGATGCCTTTGAGCGCGTGCACGGCGCCGTAGCGCTTCGTCAGCCCACGGACCTCGAGGACGGCGTCGGACACGGGCCGCGATCGTACCCGCCCCCCGGCGCGGACGGGGTCATGGACGCGGCGGTATCCTGGGACCGCGAGGCCCGGTGGCCGCCAGGGCCCGGCGAGGGGGGGCTGCAGGACCGGCCCGTCTCTTCGCACGTCGGGCCCGGCGCCCGTGGGCGCGGGCGGGCGGCGCGGTCGTTGGTACGGTGGGGGACACCGGAGGTCGTCATGAAGAGGTACGCCCTGTGGGCGCTCGTCGCGTCGGTCGTCGTCGGCGCCGGGGTCGGCTGCTTCACGATCCTCGGCCGCGGGCCCGACGATCCTCCCGCGAAGGTGTTGTTCTCGGCCCTCTCGATCGCCCACGCGAGCCTGCTCGCGACGGCGTGCGGGGCGGTCCTGCGGCGCGGCCGGGCGAGCGCGATCGCGCGGGCCGGCGTCGTGCTCTCGCTCGTCACCGCGCCCGCGCTCCTCGCGGCGACGTGGGGTGAGATCACGTCGCACGACTTCTGGCGAGGGTTCTTCACCGTCGAGCTGCTGGTGGTCGCGATCGCCTACGCTTCGCTGCTCGGCCTCGCGACGTTGCGTCCGGGCCGTCGATGGCTGGTGCCGGCGACCTCCGTCGCCGTCGCCGGGCTCGTGGTCGCGATGTTGCTGGGCCCGGTCTGGGCCGTGGTTCCCGACATCGACGTCGCGCGACCTCTCGGTGTGTTCGTGGTCCTGACGGCGGCGGGCACGCTCCTCGTCTGGGGCTTTCATCTCTCGGACCGCTCTCACGCCGTCGTGCCGGGCCTTCGGTCCGGCGCCGCCGAGCCTCGCCACTGCGTCGTCTGCGGTTCCTCCGCGATCGCCACGTCGCTCCCCGCCGTCCACTGCCGTGACTGCCACGCGGCCTTCCGCGTCGAGATGCAGCCCGCTCTCTCCGGCTGACCCTCCTGCGGCTCCCACGCGCGCCCGCCCTTCTTCCTCCCCCGTCCTCGGTTGCGAGCTGGTGCAGTCGCGTCGCTCTGGGTGTTCCGACCGTCATCCGACGATGCGGGCACCGCGATGCGCGATCGCGCCGCCGTTCGGTCCTCCCCTCCAGTCAAAAGGCGGCGTCGCCTCCCGCCGTGCCGGGTTGCGCTCGTGGCTCGTTCCAGACCTGAGACCGCCGTGGCGGCCTGTCAGCGCGGCGAGCGATGAAAGGGCGGCGTAGCGTCGCAACCCGAATGGCACGGCGAGGCAACCCGTGCCGGGTTGCGCTCGTGGCTCGTTCCAGATTTGAGACCGGCGTCGCGGCCTGTCAGCGCGGCGTGCGATGTAAGGGCGTCGCAGCGTCGCAACCCGAACAGCACAGCGAGGCAACCCGCGCCGGGGCGCGCACGAGGGCCCACCGAGCATCGACCACCGCCCAGGCATGTCACCGAGCCGATCGATCAACGGCTGACGTAGCGTCGCGCCCCGAATCGCGCGGCGAGCAAGAAGGCGGGCCTCCCCAACAGGAGGCCCGCCCCACGTGTCTTGGAAAGGCCGTCCGCAGGACGTCCGGCCCGTCGGCCGGTCCTATCCGGACCAACCTCGTAAGCCACGTCTCATTGGATCACCTCCCTTCGAATCGGGAACCCAGCAGCGCTGGTCAAACCCGTGACGCGGGGGCGGGGCCCGTCGGCCCGCGTGCTCCGGCGCCTCAAGGCCCTTGCGAGCCTTGGCCGTCGCACGCAGGGATTTTACCCCTCAGCGAGCCGCTGCCAAGCGTCTCTTAGTTTTTTCCGCGACACCGCGGCCGACCCGGCCGGTTCCCGGCGGGCACCATCGATCGGCGACGCGCAGTCGCGCCCCGTCGTCAGGACGGCTTCGGCCCCGTGCCCGGGAACATCGGCAGCGAGCCCGGCTTCGGCTTCGGCTTCCACATGTCCTGGACCTTGCTGTCGATCTCCGACGCGGTCGTCTGGCCCATGTAGAGCATCTCGTCGAGCTTCGTCCGCACGTCGCGCGCCCACTTCTCGTCCTCGACCGCGACGAGGTTGATCCGCACGTTGTAGGCCGCCACGGTCATCGCCGACTTCGCGAACTCCGCCCCGGCCGCGCCGTCGGACGCCGCGTTCACGTTGCCCTTCGCGACCGCCGCCTTCGCGAGGCTGATCGTGTCGAGGCAGACCTCCATCACCTTCAGCGGCGGCGCGATCGCCCCCTTCATCGCCGCCTGGATCGCGGCCTTGCGCGCGGCCTGCTCCGCCTCCGTCGCCTTCGGCATCTTGTACGCCGCCGACACCGCGTCGTACGACCGCGCGTCGTCGTCGGCCAGCGCGAGCAGCTTCGCGCGGTTGTCCGCGGCCTGCTCCGCGATCGCCTTCATCAGCGCCTCGTCCGCCGCGTACTTCGGCCGGCCGATCGTGAGCACCGCGAGCATGCGCACGAGCGCCGCGCCGGTGGCGCCGACCACCGCGGCGCCGGTGCCGCCGCCGGGCGTCGGGCTGTCGCTCGCGAGCGCGTCGAGGAAGCCGTGCAGGGTCAGGTCGCCGTACGCCATGGGTCACCTCGGGGAGAGAGCGTCCGCATGATCGGGCACGTCCCGGGTCGGGTCGCGATCCGGCGCGACCGCACGCGAGGCCCGAGGGCCGTCCGCGGGGGCCCGCGTCCGTCAGCGGGCGCCGGGGGCGAGGGCGCCCGCGGCCGTCAGCGCCTCGCGCAACGATGCCTTCGTGCGCATCACGTACTTCACGAACCGGACGCGGGCCGCCGCCGCGGCCTCCTCGTCGTACCGCGAGTCGCCCACCATCAGCGCCTCGTCGGCCCGCGCGCCGAGGGCGGTCATCGCCGACAGGAGCAGGTCCGGCGCGGGCTTCTCTCGCAGCGCGGGCCCCGCGGCCCGCACCGCGTCGAACGCGCCGACGAGGCCCGCGGCCTCGAGCAGCGCCTCGGCGAGCCGGCCGTGCGTGTTCGTCACGCAGGCGACCTTCACGCCGCCCGCCCGCAGCGTCGCGAGCGCGGCCCGGCCCTCGGGGTTGACGTCGATCGTCCCCGACTGCGCCCGCATGTGGCGTTCGTAGGCCGCCTCGACCTCCGCGACCGTCCGGCCGGGGTAGAGGTTGTCCACGTCCGCCGCGATGCCCTGGCCGAAGATCGCGTGGAACCGCTCGCGTGTCACCGGCGGCAGGCCGAAGTCGCGCGACGCCCCGTTCGTGACGTGGAACCACGCCTCGTACGAGTCGATGAGGACGCCGTCGAGGTCGAACAGCACCGCGCGCAGCGGCCCCCGCGCGGGCCCACCGCTCCCCCCCGACGACTGCGTCACGAGCGGGCCGCCTTGCGGCGCTCCCACCGCGTCTCGATGACCTGGTCCGGGTCCCACGCGAGCAGGCGCACGCGCTGCGGGAACCCGTCCGGGCACGCCGCCTTCGGGATCAATCCGACCAGCTCGCTGCCCGCGACCTCGACGCCCGCGGCCGCCGCGCGCGACGCGACCGCGTCGTACGCGGCGATCGGCGACGTCTTCCGGAAGTCGACGAGGTTCATCGAGACCTGCACCCACCCCTTCTCGGCGAGGTCGAAGCCGAGGGCCTTCACGCCCGGCATCCCGCCGTCGCGCTCGCGGATCTCCTTGGCGATCTTCTTCGCGATCGCGAGGTCGCGCGTGACGAGGTTCACGTTGAACGCGATGAGGAAGAAGCGCGCGCCGACGGCCGTCGCGCCCGCGGTCGGGTGGACCGCCTTCGGGCCGAAGTCGGGCGCGCGGGCGGGATCGGTGCCGATGAGGTCGCGGATGCCCTCGAACTGCCCCTCGCGGACCTTCGCGAGGTCGCGGCGCTCGGGCCGCCGCGCGGCGTCGCCGTACAGGTAGGTCGGGATGCCGAGCTCGCGCGCGATGCGCTCGGCGGCCTCGTCCGCGGCGGCGCGCGCGACGTCCATCGACGTGTCGCCGAGCGGGACGAACGGCACGACGTCGGTCGCGCCCATGCGCGGGTGCGCGCCCTCGTGCTTCGTGAGGTCGATGCGCTCGCGCGCGGCGCGCGCGCCCGCGACCGCGCCGTCCACCACCTGCCGCGGCGTGCCGGCGATGGTGATGACGCTGCGATGGTGGTCGCGGTCGCTCTCGACGTCGAGGAGGACGGCGCCGGCCGAGGCGAAGGCCTGCGCGACGGCGGCCACGACCGCGGGGTCGCGGCCGTCGCTGATGTTGGGGACGCACTCGAGGAGGGGGGCGGACATGGGCGCCGAGGGTAGTCGGAGACGCGGTGGGGAGGGAGCGATCGGGGGGGACGGCGAGGCCCGTGCGGGGGCCGCCACGTCCGCCGGGCGGGGGTAGACTCGATCCAAGGAGATTCGCGTGCCCCCGACGCACGAAGACCTCGTCGACCTGTGGGCCGCCGCGTCCGGGGACCTAGCGTGGCGGGCGCAGGTGCAGGCGCTGGCCGCGTCGCACCGGCAGCTGCTGCTCGCGATCGCGGACGCGCGGTACGTGGACGGCGAGGACGACGCGCGACGCAGCCGCACCACGTACGCCGCGCTGTCGCGCGACGTCGACCCGTCGTCGCCCGTGGACGTGCGGCGCGTGCACCGGCTGTTCGAGGGACCGTTCGACGGCGGATGGCCGCTCGAGCTGATGCACCGCGGGTTCCGGCACGCCGTGGACCGCGAGACCGAGCTGCGCTGCGGGACGCTCTGCGCGCAGCAGCTCGTGGTGGACGGCGCGGTGGACGAGGGGATCGCCGTGGTCGGGGCGATCCTCGACCGGATCTGGGGCAGCGGGATCGACGCGGAGGCCGCGGCCCTCGTGATCCTGTCGCGCGCGTTGATGAACGAGACGCGGTTCCCGGAGGCGCTCGACGCGACCCGCGCGGCCGCGGCGTGGACGGCGTCGCGACCGGGCCATCGTTGGGAGGCGCTCGCGCGGTTGGCGCGCGTCGAGACGTTGCTGTCGCTGCGCGCGACCGAGGAGGCGGCGGCGGCGCTCGTCGGGTTCGAGTCGGCGGTGGCGGCCGCGCCGGCCGACCGACGCGCCGACCTGGAGGCCCGGCGGCGCGGGCTCGAGGCGGGCGTCCAGCTCTTCCGGGGCGACGTCGGGGGTGCCCTCGCGACGCTCGCGGCGGCGAACGCGGCGTGGCACGCCGGCGGCGGGTCGGGCCGCGAACCCGGTCCGTTCATCGACCTCGAGGTGGAGGCGCTCCGGCGCGCGGGACGCGCGGCGGAGGGGCGGGGCCGGCTCGCGGCGGCGTTGGCGGAGGCCGCTCGCGCGCCGTCGCCGCACCATCGCACGCTCGACGCCGCCCTCGCCGCCTCCCTGGGCGACTTCGGGCCGGCGTTCGCGTGGCTCGAAGCAGCCGTCGGTTCCGCGGCGCTCTCGGCCGGCGGCCGCCTCGTCGCGCTGACCTATCTGCTCGACGCGTGCGGCGACGTGTCCGCCGCGCTCGCGTTCGCCGCCGAGGCCGGGCCCGCGCTCGCGTCCGCGATCGCGACGCGCGTGGACCAGGTCGCCGCGCACCGCGGCGCGTTCCCGGCGTTGCGGCCCGCGACGCCCGAGGACCACGCGGTGCTGGCGCGGCGCATCGCGCCCGACGGACCGCGGGAGACGGGCGCGTGGGCCGTCGCGAGCGCCGCCCTCGCGGCGTCGAACGCGTACCGGGCCGCGCTGCGCCTCGACCACGCGCGGCCCGTCGTCTGCCGGTCCTGCGGCGCCGTGGACACGTTGCGCCACGGATGGATCCCCGTGCGGACGCTGCTCCCGTTCGGCGACGACGCGTGCAGCGGCGTCGCGCGCTGCCCGGGGTGCCCCGGCGGTTGAGCGTCCCGGGGGCGCCCCCGGGCGCGAGCAAGGTCGCGGGGGGGTGGGGCATCCGTCCGGCGGAGGCCTCCATGACCCCGGACCTTTCGACCGCGATCCTCACCTTCTCGCACGGGCCCGCGCAGTTCACGCGTGCCGGGTTCGCGCGGTTCCGGCACACGCTCGCGGCGGCGGTGGGCATCGACCTCGGCGAGATGGAGATGTTCGGCGGGCGGGTGCCGTGGGAGATGGTCGCCGATCCGCTCGTGCCGCTGCTGCGCGCGTCCGACGTCGCGGGGCGCGTCGCCGCGCTGCGCTGCGGGTTCGTGGCCGCGCGCCTGCGTTCGGTGCTGACCGAGCACCCGGCGGTCCGCACCGCGCTCGGCGTCCTCGAAGCCGACGGCGTGCTCGCGGGCCTCGAAGCCGCCGCCACCGCGAACGAGCCCTTCGAGATCCACGGCTGACGATCGCGGTCCTGCGCGGGGCGCGGTACGCTTCCGCCATGGGGTGGAGTCGAGTCCTCACCGTCGTGTCGCTCCTGGCGCTCGTCGCGTGGGGGACGCTCCCGTCACGTGCGAGCGCGTCCGCGCCGGACGACCACCGTTGGTGGGTGCGTCCGGCATCGCCGGCGGACGCCGACGGCGTGCGAAGGACGCCCCCACACGACGCCGTCGAGATCCCGGGCGCGGGGACGGACGCCGGAGCCGAGCGCTCCGCCGCCGTGCGCCGCTTCTGGGTTCACGCCGACGCGTTCCGACCTCGCCTCGACGGTCCGCTCGTCCACACGTCCATCGAGGACACCGTCGCCGCCGACCTCGGCGGACGGCCGCCGGCGTCCGGGCGCATCGTCAACGAGTTCCGCGTCGAGCCCCGGGTGACGTGGGCCTCGGCGCTCCGCGAGTGCCTCTGGGCCGTTGCCGCCCCCGGGACCGGCGCGTCCGCGTGCGTCGCCGGGCACCGCACGGCGGCGGGCGACGTCGGCTGGCTCGCGTGGACGGCCGACGACGACGACGCGCCGATCGACCTCGACGTCCGCCTCGACGTCGAGGGCCCCGCCGACGAGGTCGTGCTCCGTTGCGGCGCGACGACGGCGCGTTTCCCGGGCGGCGACCCGTATCGCGACGCCGGCGTGGTCGCGCGCGCGAACGCGGGATGGGACGCGTTCCTCTCGGCGGCGGTCCCCTCGGGGGACGCAAGGCCCGGTCGCTCGCGCGTCACGATCGACGCGCGCGTGCCCTGGGCGCACGTCGTCCAGACGCTCGCGGTCCTGCACGCCGCCGGTCGTCCGCGCGTAAAGATCGCCGATCTCGGGCCGTCGTTCCGGCTCGAAGTGCATTGGCGCACGGTGCCGACGGCGGCGGGCACCCTCGCCGCGTGGTTCACGTCGGGCGCGGGCCGATTCTGGCCCGAGGTGCTGGCGGCGGCGGTCTTCTCGCTCGTCGTGATCGCCGCGTGCGCTCGCGGCGCGCGTCGTCAGGCGTCGTCCACGGCCCAGCCCTGACCGCGCCGGATGCGGACGAAGTCGACGACGCCGACCACGCACGCGAGGCCCATCCCGAGCCCGTACGCGAGCGACGCCGTCGTGGTCACGAGGTGGAAGAGCGAGCGGAAGTGATCGGCGCCCACCGCGTTCCGCGGGAGCGTCGCCACGTCGAGCAGCCACCGCGCGAGGGCGGCGCCCTCGAGGCCGGTGAGTGCGAACGCGGCCAGGGCCAGTGCGGGCTGCGAGCTGGAGCCGACGCGACGCAGGGCACGGAGCGTGACGTACGTCGCCACGGCTACGGCCCAGACCCCGACGAGCGGACCGAACGACGTCCATCCATCGGGACCCGAGACGAGGCTCGCAGGATCCACGGTCGCCCATAGGAGCATGCGGTGGAGCGCGAACGTCCACATCACCGCGATCGACGGGATCACGAAGCCGAGGCCGACCCCGGCGTTCCATCGGCGGATCGGAAGGCAGCGCCCGCGCATACCGTCATCATACGGGGAACGGGCTCAGCCCGCGGGGCCCCCGCAGCAAGAGCGCCGCCGCGCGGCCGCGATGAAACGGCGGTAGAGTGGGGGCATGGGAAGGCGCCTCCTCCTCGTCGGCCTGGTCGCGGCCGCGGTCGGCGCGCTGGTGGCGTGTGACGGCGCGCCGCTCCCGCCCGTGACGTCCACCGCCCCGGCCGACGGTCCGTGGCGCGTGTTCGTCGGCGACGAGGGCATCGCGGCCCGGCACTACGACCACGATTCGGAGCACCGGCGGACGCAGGTGGGGACCCGTCCGACGGAGGGGTGGACCAACTGGAAGATCCTCCGGTCCAGATTGGATCGACAGCTGCGGCTGGAACTCCGCGCTTCCGTCCGCGAGGACGCTCCGGCCTGGGGGGCGCTGTGGCCCTCGATGAGCCGCAGTCCTTGGTTCATCCCCGAGCCGTGGATCCGGAACCCCATGATGCTGCGAGGCACCATCGCGGAGTTGGTCCCCGCGGTGGAGCCGCGACCCCTCACGGGGTTCCTCGCCGAGCCGCACGTCCGGTGGCGCGATGTGGACACATGGTGGGAGCTCTTCCGTGTGGTGGGACCTCGGACGCGCACGTTGCGGATCGGCGGAGCGCTCGTCCTCACGCTGACGAAGCCGCTCGACGCGACCGGCCGTGTGATCGAGGTCGTGACGGACGACGCGGCCGCGGGGCCGTTCCCGCCCGTCACGATCCGGAGCGGCGGGGCGGAGTTCCGGTTCCCGGGAGGCGACCCGTACGCGACGAAGGACAACGTCGAGGCCGCGAACCGCTCCTGGCGAGCCCTCGCCGCGGCGCTGCGCGACCCGGCCGCGGGTCGATCGCGCCCCGCCGACCTCGCGATCGGGCCGCGCGTGCCGTGGGCCCACGTCGCGCAACTGCTCGCGACCCTCGCGGACGTCGGGATCACGCGCTTGCGGATGCCGGATCGGCCCTACGGACTCGAGCTCCGATTCGCCGCGCTGTCCGGTGGGGATCTCGATGACCTCGCGGCCTGGAACTTCCCGCGGCCGTCGCCGTGGCCGTGGATCGGGGCGGGCCTCGTGTTGGCGGGTCTGCTCGGCGTCGCCGCGTGGGTGCCGTGGGAGCGCCTGCGGCGCCGTGGACGCGGTTCCGCTCGCGCGAGGCGGTAGGGGAGACGCGGCGCCGGAGGTGGGTTCGACGGCTGATGCGCTGCCGTGGGTACGATGCCCTCGCCGTGCCGGACCCCGCCGACCCCGCGACCCCGGACGACGAGGCGCTCGATGCCTACGTCCTCCGCTGGTACGCACACCGGCTCACGCCGTTCGAGGTACGCGTCCAGCGAGCGGCCCTCGCCATCGCGAAGGGGCAACCGCCGGCGGCCCGTCGGATGGCCGGCGGCGACGACCCGGACGTCCGCGAGGCCCTCGCCGACGGGTGGCCGCGGGCCCGCGCCGCGATCGCGGCGCGGATCCTCCGCGAGCACGCGGCGGAGGTGACGCTCAACCGCTGCCCGCGGTGCACGCACCTCCGTAGGTCGCCGCAGGCGCGGCTCTGCCTCGCCTGCGGGCACGACGAACGCGGCGTGCGCGCCGACCCGGAGTAGCCCGCGTCGCGCCGCGTGCCGGCGTGTCACGCGGAGTCGATCGGGCGAGCGTCCGGACGGATCGGCAGGAACGCGAGCCGGACCAGCCAGCCCATCGCGAAGCCGAACAACAGGATGCCCGCCGCCGCGAGCGCGTCGCTGGCGATCGCGAGCGGAGCGTCCGCCGCGGCGAGCGTCCGGACCGAGGCCCCGAGGGACGCGGCGATCCAGCCCGCCATCGAGGTCGTCGCCGCGTTCCCGACCTCCGTCTCTCCCCGGCCACGCCGCATCGCGCGCATCGCCAACGGGGCGGAGCAGAACAGCGCCACGAACGCCCACGTCGCGTCGAGCCCGGTGAGGGGGTCCGCGCCGACGACGACCGAGGCGATCCACGCGACGAAGAGGAGCAGCACGACGAGCGTGCGGATCCAGGGGAACCGCCGCGGTTCCACGAGCTCGAGCATCGAGGCGGGCGAGGGCGCTCCCACGGCGATACGATACGCCGATGGCGCGGATCGGGTCGAAGTTCCGAGGGCTGGTCGCGGCGGCGTGCGCGATCGTCGTGGCCGGCTGCGGCGGTCGCGGCGACCCCGCCGCGCCGGACCCGGCGTCACGGGCCGACGCGGCGCCTCCCCGCTTCTCCGTGCGCGAGGCCCGCGACCCGCGAGCGGCCCTCGCGCTCGTCCCGGCGAGCCCGTTCGACGGCCTGTCGCCGTCGGGACGCGCGGCGGCCCGGTGGCTCCGGTTGCGGCCGGGCCGGCTCGATGCGGCCGGTCGAGCCGTGCCCTGGCCGCCGGCGACACCGGTCGAAGGCGATCCCAGCCGGCGAGCGCTCGTCCTCGCGCTGAACGGGGCCGGGACGCCCGTGCTCGAGGTCGCGCCGTCCGTCCCGTTCCGCGACGTCCTGGCGGCGCTCGTGACGATCCGGGCGCGCCGCGGCTTCGACGCGCCGATCCTGGTGGCCGGCGCGCGCTCGTTCGCCGCGCCCGCGGCCGGCGGGCCGGACGCGGACGGGTTCCTCTCCGTCACGATGACGGCGGACGGCGGGTGGGGGCTGGCGGCGAACCTCGCACCCGACGGCGAGACCGACTCGGGTCCGCATCCGCCGCTCCGCCTCGAGATCGAGCGCGAGACGCTGCGGTTCCCGGGGGGCGATCCCTACGGAACGGAGGCCGCCGTGACGGCGGCGAACGCCGCGTGGGCGCGATGCGCGACGCTCCTGGCGCCGACCGGCCCGACGTCCCCGGCCTGGCTCCTCCTCGGCGTCGATGACCGCGTGCCGTGGTCCCACGTGGTCATGACGTGGGTCGTCGCGCACGCCGCCGGTCGGTCGGGCGTCGTCCTCCCACGGCCGGGCTACAACCTGCGCCTGTCGGTCGCGACGGGGTCCGTGGCGGACGAACGCGCGCCCGCGACCGCGCCGTCGACGCTGTTCGGCGTGCGGACGTGGGTGCTCGTCGTCGCGGGGTTCGTGCTCGCGCTCGTCGTGGGCGGCCCGCCCTGGCGGCGGCGCGCGCGGGCCGGCGCCGGCTGACGCCAGCGGGTCGTACGACGGGCGTCAGGCCGGGACGCGGCGGCCGTCGCGGACCACGATCGCGCCGCCGCGGACGACGTCGCGCACGAGGTTGGTGCCCAGGCGGTAGGAGAGGTGCACGTAGGACGGCGCGTCGAGCACCACGAGATCGGCCGGCCGGCCCGCCGCGATGCGCCCCGCGGTCGCGGAACGGCCCACGGCCGCCGCCGCGTTGCGCGTGATCGCCGTCACGACCTCCTCGGGCGTCATCCCGAGCATCGTGCAGCCGAGCGCCGCCGACAACGCGAGGTTGGCCGTCGGCGACGAGCCCGGGTTGAAGTCGCTCGCGAGCGCCACCGCGCAGCCCGCGTCCATCATCCCGCGCGCGTCCGGCTTGCCCGCGAGCTTCAAGAACAGGCTCGTCGTCGGGAGCAGCACCGGCACGACCCCCGCCTTCGCCATCGCGCGGATGCCCGCGGGGCCCGTGCCGCCGAGGTGCTCGGCGGACGTCGCCTTCAGCCGCGCGGCGAGCGCCGCGCCGCCCGAGTCGCCGAACTCGTCGGCGTGGACCTTGCCCTTGAGCCCGAGGCGCGCGGCCGCGCGGAGGATCGTCGCCGTCTCGGCGGGCGTGAACGCACCGGTCTCGCAGAAGACGTCGCAGAACTCCGCGAGCCGCGCCTTGGCGACGATCGGCAGCATCCCGTGCGTCACCTCGCGGACGTAGACGGAGCGCTTCGCCTCGTGCTCCTTCGGCAGCGCGTGCGCGCCGAGGAACGTGCGGACGACGGTCAGCGGCGCGCCGCGGCTCGCGAGCCGCAGCGCCTCGAGGCTCGCCACCTCGGCCTCCGTCGTGAGGCCGTAGCCCGACTTGGCCTCGAGCGTCGTCGTGCCGTGCAACAGCACGTGGTCGAACACCCAGCGGAGGTGCGCGACGAGGGTCTCCACGTCGGTCCGCTGCAGCACCTTCGCCGAGGCGAGGATGCCGCCGCCCGCCGCGAGGATCTGCGCGTACGACTCGCCGCGGCACCGGCGCGCGAACTCGTCGTCGCGCCAGCGCGCGAACACGGGGTGCGTGTGCGCGTCCACGAAGCCGGGCAGGACGGCGCAGCCCGACGCGTCGAGGCGCCGCGCGGGCGCGAACGTCTCCGCGAGGTCCTCGCTCGGGCCCACGGCGAGCACCTTCCCGCGGTGCACCGCGACGCTGCCGCCCTCGACGACCCGCAGGTCGTTCATGGCGGCGGTCCCCCGCGCGGGCCCGCTTCCCCCTCCATCGACCGTCACCACCTGCGCGGCGTCGTGCACCAGCAGGTCGATCGCCTTGCGTGCCATGGTCACCTCGCGTCCGGCCGGTCCACCCCGTGGCGCTTCCCGAAGACCTGCGCGGCCTCGTAGCCCGCTTCCGCGTGGCGCACGACGCCCATGCCCGGGTCGCACGTGAGCACGCGCTCGAGCCGGCGCGCGGCGGCCTCGGTGCCGTCCGCGACGACGACCATGCCCGCGTGGATCGACGCGCCGATGCCGACGCCGCCCCCGTGGTGCAGCGAGACCCACGTCGCGCCCGCGGCCGTGTTCATTAGCGCGTTGAGGACCGGCCAGTCGGCGATCGCGTCGCTGCCGTCCTTCATCGCCTCGGTCTCGCGGTACGGGCTCGCGACGCTGCCCGTGTCGAGGTGGTCGCGGCCGATCACGATCGGCGCCTTGAGCTCGCCCTTGCGCACGAGGTCGTTCATCGCGAGGCCGAGCTTCGCGCGCTCGCCGAGGCCGAGCCAGCAGATGCGCGCCGGGAGGCCCTGGAACGCGATGCGCTCGCCCGCCATCTTCATCCACGTCGCGAGGTAGGGGTCGCCGGGGAAGAGCTCGAGCGCGAGGCGGTCGGTGCGCGCGATGTCGGCGGGGTCGCCCGAGAGCGCGACCCAGCGGAACGGCCCCTTGCCGAGGCAGAACAGCGGGCGGATGTACTCGGGCACGAAGCCCGGGATGCGGAACGCGTCGGCGCACCCGGCCTGCGTCGCGCCGCCGCGGAGGTTGTTGCCGTAGTCGAACGTGACCGCGCCGGCGTCCTTGAGGCGGAGCATGGCCTCGACGTGCGTGCGCATGCCCGCGAGGGACCGCGCGACGTAGCCCTTCGGGTCCCGTTCGCGGAGCGCGACCGCGTCGGGGTACGCGAGGCCCGGCGGCACGTACCCCTTGAGCGGGTCGTGGGCCGAGGTCTGGTCGGTGAGGACGTCGGGGACGATGCCGCGGCGCTCGAGGGCGTGGAGGAGGTCCACGACGTTGGCGCACACGCCGATGGAGACCGCCTCGCCGCGGTCGCGCGCCGCGACGGCCGCCGTGATCGCGGCGTCGAGGTCGTCGATGCGGCGGTCGAGGTAGCGGGTGGCGAGGCGCTTGTCGATGCGGGTGCCGTCGACGTCGGCGGCGAGGAAGGTGGCGCCGGCCATCGTGGCCGCGAGGGGCTGGGCCCCGCCCATGCCGCCGAGGCCGCCCGTGACGACGAGGCGGCCCGTGAGGTCGCCGTTGAAGTGGGCGCGGCCGCACGCCGCGAACGTCTCGTAGGTGCCCTGGACGATGCCCTGGGTGCCGATGTAGATCCACGAGCCCGCGGTCATCTGGCCGTACATCGTGAGGCCGAGCGCCTCGAGGCGGCGGAACTCGTCCCACGTCGCCCAGCCGGGGACCAGCTGGCTGTTGCTGATGAGCACCCGCGGCGCGTCCTCGTGGGTGCGCCAGACGGCGACCGGCCGGCCGGACTGGACGCACAGCGTCTCGTCGGGCTTCATCCGGGCGAGCGTCGCGAGGATGGACCGGACGTCGCGCCAGGAGCGCGCGGCCCGGCCCGTCCCGCCGTAGACGACGAGGCGTTGGGGGTCCTCGGCGACCTCCGGGTCGAGGTTGTTCTGGAGCATCCGGAACGGCGCCTCGAGGGTCCAGGAGGCGCACGTCCGCGCCGCGCCGCGCGGGGCCCGGACCGGGCCCGTGTAGCCGGCGGCGAAGTCGTGGGGCGGGGTCGGGGACGGGGTCGCGGCGGGGGGCGGCATGGCGGGCGCATGGTAGCCCGCGGGATCGGTGCGAGAATGGCGGGGCCCGGCGCTCTCCGACCATGAACTCCCCCCTCGTCCGCATCGCTCTCGTCGCCCTCCTCCTCGCGCCCGCGGTCCCCGCGGCCGCCGACGAACCGTCGGCCCCGCCGCCGGCCCCGGCGCCGAAGGGCGACGGGCGGATGTTCGACCCGCAGTTCCGCGAGGGGAAGGCGGGCGAGGTGCTCGTCGAGGGCGAGGTCCCGCTGCAGCGCGGGATCCTCGACGCGTTCGTGGACACCCTCGAGGCGACGCAGGACGTGGGCCTGACGCTGGCCGACGAGACCGCGCTCCGCGACGAGGTCGAGACCGCGTGGCCGAGGATGTCCGAGGTCGACAAGCGCTGGTTCGACCAGGTGAGCGTCGACTTCGACAAGCTCCGTCCGGTGCCCGGGGCCGCCGCCGACGCCAACGCGATGCGCGCGTTCTCGTCGGCCTTCTCGACGGCGCTCGCGGAGCGGTCGTCGGGCGCGAAGAAGGGATGGGGCGGCGTGGTCGCGCGCGTGCTCGCGCGCAAGGCCGAGACGTTCTCCGCGGAGCCCGCGCCCGCGGTGAGCGGCAACGCCCTCGACGCGTTCGAGGAGCTCGCGGTGTTCCTCGTGTGCGTCGCGCGCAACAGCGAGCTGGCCCCGACGGAGGGGCAGCGCCTCGCGGTCCGCCCGCAGGTCCGCGCGACCATGGACGCGAGCGGCGCGGTCGTGCGTCGCGTGTACGCGCGTATGCACCGGTTCGTCGCGTTCGCGAAGGCGCGATGGGACGCCGCGGACGAGACCGGCCGGCTCAAGCTGCGCTGGGCGGTGCTGCAGGCGTTCCGCCGCATCGCGAAGCTGCCCGTGCCGTCGGGGTCGGTGCTCGTCGACCTGCCCGGGTACGCCGTCATGGCGGCCGAGGTCGCGGGCGCGCTCAACGTGCCGGACGCGTACGCGAGCGTGTTCGCCAACCCGGGCGAGCTCGTCGGCGCGGTGCTCGCCGGGTTCGGGCTCGACCCCAAGGACCCCGAGCCCGCCCTCGGCTACGAGCGCCTCTTCCTGCGCTGACGGCCGCGCGCGGCCGGTCAGCGATCGCCGGGCTCGGGCCGCACGGGCGGCGGTTCGCCGCGGGCGAGCGCGAGCAGCTCCGCCTCGACGTCGCGCGACTCGTGCGACGTGTCGAGGACGCCGAGGAGGAAGTCGTGGAGCGCCGGGTCGCGCCGCGCCAGCTCCCGGCGCGTGTGCCGCGCCGTCTCCGGCAGGCAGCCGCGCTTGAGCACCGACACGAAGGCCTCGTAGCCCTGCGCGAAGTACTCGTCCTCGTTGCTGGCCGCGTAGTAGTCGAGACACGCGTTCGACGCGACCGCGGCACGATAGAGCTCGCCGACGCGGGCCTGCTGCTCCGCGGGCAGGCCGTGCCGGTGCAGCTGGTGGCCCCACTCGTGCGCGAACGTGTTGAAGCCGAACTCGGCGGCCTCGCGGAGCTTCTCCTCGCCCGTGGCGCCGTCCGGGCCCCCGACGCCGCGCAGGTGCGCGTACCACCGCCCGTCGAACGACGCCTTGCCCTCGAGACCGCGGCGGCTCGGCGCGTCCGTGAGCTCCGCGGCGAGCGGGACCACCTCGTGGGAGGCGCCGGCGGCCCGCAGCGCGGGCAGCCATCGCCGCGACGGCGCGACCGCGACGCGCACGACGTGCTGCTCGGCGGGGCGCAGGCGCGCGTAGCCGAGCACGACCGCCTCGACGCCCTCCACCGCCGGCGCGGGGAGCCGCGCGTAGAGGGCCGGGGCGTCGCCGCCGAGGAACGCCTCGTTGCGCCGGCGGATCGAGACGCGGGTCAGCCCGAGCCCGAGCCGGTATTTGTGGACGAGGGGCCGCGCGGCCGCGAGGTCGAGGAAGCGCCGCATCGCGTCGTCGAGGTCGCCGCGGTCCCACGCGGCGAGCGCGGCCTCGAACCGCGGCCGGTCCTCGCCGTCGAGCCAGGGCTTCCCCCGCACGTCGGGGCCGAAGCCGTTCCCGAGCCGCATCGTCGCGTCCTCGGTGCGCGGGTCGAGCGCGACCGCGCGCTGGTACTCGCGGCGGCACGCGTCGATGCGCCCGGAGCGGAAGAGGGCGGAGGCGTAGGCCTCGGCGCACCGCGGGTCGTCGGGGCGCAGCGCCGTCGCGCGCAGCCCCGCCTCCGACGCGAGGTCGTAGCGCCTCAGCTCGACGAGGGCCAGGGCCTTCGCGCGCCAGGGCCGGCCGTCGTCGGTCCCGGCGGCGGCGAGCGCGTCGAGGCCCGCTTGCGCGACGGCCAGCGCCGTGTCGGGCTCGCCCGACTGGAGGAAGACGTCGGCGAGGCCGGCGCACGCCGCGGCGTCCGCCGCGTCGATCTCGAGGGCGCGCTCGAAGGCCGCGCGCGCGAGCCCCAGCTGGCACCGCTTGCGCTGCGCCTCGCCGAGGGTCGCCCACGCGTCGCCCGCGCGCGGCGCGCGCGCGACCACCGGCCCGAGGCGCGCGACGGCGGCCGCGGGGCGGTCGGCGCCCAGGAGCTCGCGGGCCTCGCGTACCGACGCGTCGACCTCGGCCTCGTGCGCCACGCCCACGGCGGCGGGCGTCGTCGTCGGGCCTTCGCCGCCGCGCGCCGTCGCCGCCGGGAGCGAGGCGAGCCACAGGCAGGCGGACGTCCAGCGGAGGCGACGGGGCACGTCGCCTACCCTACCCTGCCGTCGCGCCGCCGGCGGCCGGCCGCGGCCCGCGCGCGCGGATTCCGCTGGCTCGCCCCCGCGCGCGGCGTTTCCATCGTCGCCTCGTCCGTCGCCGGAGCCCGCCATGGCCGTCGTTTCCTCCCCGCGGCGCCCGGTCGCGGCGCTGCTCCTCGTCCTCTCGTGCGGCCTCTCGCTCCTCGGGGCGCCGCGTCGCGCGGGCGCGGGGGACGCGACCGCCGCCGCGGCCCCGCCGACGGGCACGACTCGCATCTCCGCCGAGGAGTTCCGCGCGCGCGTCCGCTATCTCGCGTCGCCGGAGCTCGGCGGCCGCATGTCGGTCGAGCCCGGCGCGTGGGCGGCGTCCGCGTACGTCGCGTCCGAGTTCGCGCGGCTCGGCCTCGCGCCGGCGGGCACGGACGGGACCTACTTCCAGCCGTTCACGATCGACCTGCCGCGGCTGGCGCCCGGCAACACGCTCGAGGTCGGCGGCGACCGGGCCTCGCGGTCCTTCGAGGTCGAGCGCGACTGGAACCCGATGGCGATGAGCCCGAGCACCGCCGCCGCCGGCGACCTCGTGTTCGCGGGGTTCGGCGTCGTGGACCCCGAGCGCGGGTACGACGACTACGCGGGGCTCGACGTGACGGACAAGGTCGTCCTCGTGATCCGGCGCGAGCCGGCGCGCGAGGGCGGGTTCAGCGAGCACGCGACGTTCCGGGCGAAGCTCGCGCGCGCGAGCGAGCGCGGCGCCGCCGCGCTGCTGATCGTCAACGACCGCGCGACGGGCACGCCCGAGCGCGACCCGCTGCTGCACTGGAGCGAGACGGTGGGCGTGACGCCGGGGAGCGCGCTGCTGCCGGTCGCGTTCGTGTCGAAGGCGACGGCCGACGCGCTCCTCGCGCCGCTCGGGCGCGGGATCGCGGCGTTGCAGGCGGAGATCGAGGCGGGCGGGACCGCGAGGCCCGCGTCGCGCCGGGTGCCCGGGACGACGGTGCGGCTGCGGACCGCGTTCGAGCGGAGCAAGGCGAAAAACGCGCGCAACGTCGCGGCGCTGCTGCCGGGCCGCGATCCCGCGCGGCGCGACGAGGTCGTCGTCGTGGGCGCGCACCACGACCACGTCGGCCTCGGGTGGTTCGGCAGCGCGGGCGGGCCGACGGCGCAGGGGCGGATGCACCCGGGCGCCGACGACAACGCGTCGGGGACCGCGGCGCTCCTCGAGATCGCGGAGGCGCTCGCGGTCGCGCCGCTGCGGCGGTCGGTGCTGTTCCTGTCGTTCTCCGGCGAGGAACTGGGCCTCCTCGGGTCGGAGCACTTCGTCGAGCACCCGACGCTGCCGCTCGCGCGCATGGTCACGATGGTGAACCTCGACATGGTGGGGCGGTACGACCCGCAGCGGAAGCTCGAGATCGGCGGCGTCGGGACCGGCGCCGGGCTGCAGGCGATCGTCGAGGCCGCCAACGCGCCGTACGGCCTCGCGCTCGCGTGGGACCCCCAGGGCGTCGCGCCGTCGGACAACACGTCGTTCTTCCGGAAGAAGATCCCCGTCCTGTTCTTCTTCACCGGCCTCCACCCGGAGTACCACACGCCCCGCGACACGTGGGAGACGATCAACGCGGAGGACGGGGCGAAGGTGACGTCGCTCGCCCTCGACGTCGCGCGCGTGCTCGGCGATCGCGACGAGCGCGTGGCCTACACCGACCCGCCGAAGGTCGAGCGGTCGCGCGCCGCCCTCGGGGTCGTGCCCGCGCGCGGGTCGGACGTCGGCGGGGTCGTGGTGGCGGAGGTGGCCGAGGGCGGGCCGGCGGCGAAGGCCGGGATCCGGGCCGCCGACACGATCACCGCGATCGGCCTCGTCGTCGTGAAGGACCTGCGCGACCTCGCGAAGGCGCTCGCCGCCCGCAAGCCCGGCGACTCCGTGGTCGTGAAGGTGCTGCGGGACGGCGCCGAGGTGTCGGTGACGGTCGTGTTGGGCTCGCGCTGAGCGCGCCCCCCCCGGGGGTCGATCGGACCGGGCGCTTCCCTCGGCGCGCGTCGGCCGCTACAACGGGTCGTTCGGGCCCGGGAGGGCTCCCAGGAGGTGTTCATGCGTCCGAAGGTCTCGATGTCCCTCGCCGGCGGCGTGCTCGCCCTGGCCGCGTTCGCCGCTCCGGCGCTCGCCGACACGTCGTCGCGCGAGGTGCAGTCGGCGGTCGACGCCTATCTCTCGACGTCCAAGGCCGACGCATCGCTCGTCGGCGGCGCGGGCCAGGCCGGCTACGACGGCGGCTTCTGGATCCGCGGCGGCTCGTTCCTCCTGAAGATCAACCTGACGCTGCAGACGCGTTGGGAGGGCTTCGACTGGGACGACTCGGCGACCGAGCCCAACCCGGGCGGCGACCTGTCGGGCTTCTCGCTTCCGCGCGCGACGCTGAAGTTCTCGGGCGACGCGACCTGCGACGTCCACTACTACGCCGAGCTCGAGTTCGGCCACAGCGGCGCCTGGTACCAGAACGAGACCGGCGCGGACTCGTTCACGAGCGAGCTGTACGGCGTGAGGCTGGCGCCGGCGGGCGCGCGCCCGCGGAGCACGCTGTCGCCGTCCGAGCTGTACGGGACGCTGCGCGAGGGCTGGATCGAGTACGAGACGAGCCCGTACGCGATCTTCCGCATGGGCCTCGTCAAGACGCCGACGACCCGTCAGCTCATGACGCCGCCCGAGATGCAGCAGTTCGTGGACGTCTCGATGGCGTCGGCGTTCCTCGGCCAGGTGATGCCGGGCTACACCGACCGCAACCGTGACTACGGCGCGATGCTGCACGGCGCGTTCGGGTGCGACGGCGAGTGGCAGTACATGGTCACCGTCACCAACGGCGACGGCCCGGTGCACCGCAACGTCCTCGACGGGACGACGAGCGACTGCTTCGCGTACGCCGCGCGCGTGAACTGGGACATCAAGGGTCACCTCGGCTACGAGGAGGGCGCGCTGCGCTCGCACGAGTGCGAGTGGGCGGCGTCCGTCGGCGCCTGGGGGCACTACTACACCGATCACGCGAACGAGAACCCGTTCGTCAAGTACGCCGACCGCCTGACGTGGGGCGTGGACGCGGCGTTCGCGTGGGGCGGCCTGTCGGCGACCTTGGCCTACCAGGCGACGGACTGGGACGCCGGTAACGGCGTCGGCCTCGACATCACGGGCTTCGCCTACCTCGCGCAGGTCGGCTACCTCTTCCCGGGCACGGCTTGGGAAGTGGCGGCGCGCTACTCGTATTACGAGGGCGGCCCGGACAACAGCGAGATCGGCGGCTCCGAGATCGGCGTCGCGGTCAACTACTACATCGACGGGCACGCCGACAAGGTGACCGTCGACGCCGCCTTCATCACCGGCGAGCAGGACGGCCACTTCCTGGCCGACACCTACGCCGGGTACGAGCCGACGGGTGACGGCGACGGCGTGCTGATCCGGCTGCAGTGGCAGCTCGCACTCTAAGTTCGTACACGAACTGAGGTTGACGACGCCCGGCCGTTCATCGGCCGGGCGTCGTTCTTTGCACGCTGCCACTGTAGTTGGCTCGCGCGGCGGTTCCGGCGCTCGCTACCAAGGGAAACAACCCAAGGCCCGGCGCGATTCGAGGGGGAGCAAGGGGCTCGACGCCCTACGGGGCCCGCGCGCCACCGGGCCGCGCGCAGACCCCTTCGATGCGCCCGACCGCCTCGAACCAACGACATGCGACGTGCCGATGCGCCGTCGGACCACGACGCCCGGCCGTTCATCGGGCGGGCGTCTCCATTTGGACGCTGCCACCTTCATCTGCTCGCGCGGCGGGTCCGGCGCTCGCTACCAGGGGAAACAACCCAAGGCCCGGAGCGATTCGAGGGGGAGCACGGGGCTCGACGCCCTACGGGACCCGCGCGCCGCCGGGCCGCGCGCAGACCCCTAGAGCCGAACGGGCCTCGCGTGCCAGCGACGCCGGCGGCAGAGGGCCTTCACGGCGGCGGTTGACGACGCCCGGCCGAGAAATCGGCCGGGCGTCTCCCTTTGGACGCTGCCACTGTCAGCTCCTCGCGCGGCGGGTCCGGCGCTCGACCGACAGGAACGTCGGGCCGATTGCGCCTGCGCGACGAACGGTGAGGTGAGGGTACCGGGGGAGTCCGGGGGCCCCCGGGTTCGGGTGAGGCAACTCTCGGCCGATGCTTTCAGGTGGGGGCCCTGTCCCCGTAGGCTGACGTCCGTCACGGCGCCGTGCGGGGCTGTCCCGCGCCTCGGCGTGCGTCTTGGTTTTGTTCGTGTCTTCGCATTGACCTGGGAGGGTCCCCTATGCGCAGTCTGTTCCTCGCCGGTGGCGTCCTCGCCCTGGCTTCGTTCGCCGCTCCGGCGCTCGCCGACACGTCGTCGCGCGAGGTCCAGTCGGCTGTCGACGCGTACCTCGCTTCCTCGAAGGCCGACACCTCCCTCGTGGGCGGTGCGGGTCAGGCCGGCTACGACGGCGGCTTCTGGATCCGCGGCGGCTCGTTCCTCATGAAGATCAACCTGACGCTGCAGACGCGTTGGGAGGGCTTCGACTGGGACGACTCGACCCGCGAGCCGAGCCCCGGTGGCGACCTGTCGGGCTTCTCGCTCCCGCGCGCCACGCTGAAGTTCTCGGGCGACGCGACCTGCGACGTCCACTACTACGCCGAGCTCGAGTTCGGCCACGCCGGTGCGTGGTTCGACAACCGGAACGGCCAAGAGTCGCTGACGACGGAGTTCGCCTTCCTCGGCAAGCTCGGCAACGCCGGCGTCCTGCCGAACGGCCAGTCGTCCGCCGACTACTACGGCACGCTGCGCGAGGGCTGGATCGAGTACGAGACGAGCCCGTACGCCATCTTCCGCATGGGCCTCGTGAAGACGCCGACGACGCGTCAGCTCATGACGCCCCCCGAGATGCAGCAGTTCGTCGACATCTCGCTCGCGTCGGCCTTCATCGGCCAGACGATGCCGGGCTACAGCGACCGCAACCGTGACTACGGCTTCCTGCTCCACGGCGCCTTCGGCTGCGACGGCGAGTGGCAGTACATGCTCGGCGTCACGAACGGCGACGGCCCCGTGCACCGCAACGTGCTCGACGGCACGACGTCGGACTGCTTCGCCTACTCGGCGCGCGTGAACTGGGACATCAAGGGTCACCTCGGCTACGAGGAGGGCGCGCTCCGCTCGCACGAGTGCGATTGGGCGGCCTCGATCGGCGCCTGGGCGCACTACTACACCGACCACGCGAACGAGAACCCGTTCGTGAAGTTCGCCGACCGCCTCGCGTGGGGCGTCGACGCGGCCTTCGCCTGGGGTGGCTTCTCCTTCACGGCGGCCTACAGCGCCTTCGACTGGACGAGCGACAACTTCGGTGACGCCGACGGCTTCTCGTACCTGATCCAGGCCGGCTACCTCTTCCCGGGCACCGCCTGGGAGATCGCGGCTCGCTACGACCACTACGAGACGGACAACTTCAACTCGAGCGCCGACGAGATCGGCGTGGCGGTGAACTACTACATCGACGGGCACGCCGACAAGGTGACCCTCGACGTGGCGTTCATCACGAGCGACGACGCGAACACCATCGGCGACACGTATGCCGGCTACTCGCCGTCGTACGACAGCGACGCGGTGCTGATCCGCCTGCAGTGGCAGCTCGCGCTCTAAGATCGTAAGCGACTTCCGGTTGTCGACGCCCGGCCGAGAAATCGGCCGGGCGTCTCCGTTTTGACGCTGCCACTGTCATCTCCTCGCGCGGCGATTCCGGCGCTCGCTACCCAGGGACACAACGCGAGGCCCGACGCGATCTGAGGGGGAGCGAGGGGCTCGAGGCCCTGCGGGGCCCGCGCGCCGCCGGGCCGCGCGCAGACCCCTAGAGCCGAACGGGCCTCGCGTGCCAGCGATGCGGGCGGCAGAGGGCCTCCAGGGCAGCGATCGACGACGCCCGCCGAGAAATCGGCCGGGCGTTTCCATTTTGACGCTGCCCCTGTCATCTCCTCGCGCGGCGATTCCGGCGCTCGCTACCAAGGGAGACGACCCGAGGCCCGACGCGATTCGAGGGGAAGTCCCGCGCGCCGCCGCGCGCGCGACCCCTAGAGCCGAACGGGCCTCACGTGCCAGCGATGCGGGCGGCAGAGGGCCTCCAGGGCAGCGATCGACGACGCCCTGCCGAGAAGTCGGCCGGGCGTCTCCATTTGGACGCTGCCCCTGTCATTTCCTCGCGCGGCGTTCCGGCGCTCGCTACCAAGGGACACAACGCGAGGCCCGACGCGATTCGCGGGGAAGTCAGGGGCTCGACGCCCTGCGGGGCCCGCGCGCCGCCGGGCCGCGCGCAGACCCCTAGAGCCGAACGGGCCTCGCGTGCCAGCGATGCGGGCGGCAGAGGGCCTCCAGGGCAGCGATCGACGACGCCCGGCCGAGAAATCGGCCGGGCGTCTCCATTTGGACGCTGCCCCTGTCATCTCCTCGCGCGGCGGTTCCGGCGCTCTGGCGCGCCGCGCGAAGGGGGGGCCACCGCCGCCGATCCCACCGGGGCGGGGGCGCCGGCGTGGACTCGAGCGGACCCGGGGGCCGGGGGGGGAGAGGCTACTTCTTCCGCGCGGGAGCGCGGGACGCTACAAATCCGAGGTTCGCCCTCTCTGGGCCGACAGGAGGTCTGCATGCGATCGATGGTCTCGATGTCCCTCGCCGGCGGCGTGCTCGCCCTGGCCGCGTTCGCCACGCCGGCGCTCGCCGATACGTCGTCCCGTGAGGTCCAGTCGGCGGTCGACGCCTACCTCGCGACGTCCAAGGCCGACGCCTCCCTCGTGGGCGGTGCGGGCCAGGCCGGCTACGACGGCGGCTTCTGGATCCGCGGCGGCTCGTTCCTCATGAAGATCAACCTGACGCTGCAGACGCGTTGGGAGGGCTTCGACTGGGACGACTCGGCCGTCGAGCCGAGCCCGGGCGGCGACCTGTCCGGCTTCTCGCTTCCCCGCGCGACGCTGAAGTTCTCGGGCGACGCGACCTGCGACGTCCACTACTACGCCGAGCTCGAGTTCGGCCACAGCGGCCTGTGGGTCGACAACCGGAACGGGATCGAGTCCCTGACGACCGAGTTCGCGTTCGCCGGGACCGGCCAGTTCACCGGTCGCCTCCCGAACGGGAGCAACTCGGCGTCCGACTACTACGGCACGCTGCGCGAGGGCTGGATCGAGTACGAGACGAGCCCGTACGCCATCTTCCGCATGGGTCTCGTCAAGACGCCGACGACGCGTCAGCTCATGACGCCCCCCGAGATGCAGCAGTTCGTCGACATCTCGCTCGCCTCGGCCTTCATCGGCCAGTCGATGCCGGGGTACAGCGACCGCAACCGTGACTACGGCTTCCTGCTCCACGGCGCCTTCGGCTGCGACGGCGAGTGGCAGTACATGCTCGGCGTCACGAACGGCGACGGCCCGGTGCACCGCAACGTGCTCGACGGGACGACGGACGACTGCTTCGCCTACTCGGCCCGCGTGAACTGGGACATCAAGGGTCACCTCGGCTACGAGGAGGGCGCGCTGCGCTCGCACGAGTGCGAGTGGGCCGCTTCGCTCGGCGCCTGGGCGCACTACTACACCGACCACGACTTCGAGAACCCCTTCCGCAAGTTCGCGGATCGCCTCACGTGGGGCGTGGACGCGGCCTTCGCCTGGGGCGGCTTCTCGTTCACCGCGGCGTACAACGCGTTCAACTGGGACGGCCCGAACGGCGAGGCGGACGGCATGTCCTACCTCGTCCAGGCCGGCTACCTCTTCCCGGGCACGGCCTGGGAGCTCGCGGCCCGCTACGACCACTACGAGGTCGACGACGCGAACGCCTCGGCCGACGAGATCGGCGTTGCGGTGAACTACTACATCGACGGGCACGCCGACAAGGTGACCCTCGACGTGGCGTTCATCACGAGCGACGACGTCAACGCGCTCGCGGACACGTACGCCGGCTACTCGCCGTCGTTCGACAGCGACGCGGTGCTGATCCGCCTGCAGTGGCAGCTCGCACTCTAAGTTCGTACACGAACTGAGGTTGACGACGCCCGGCCGATCTTCGGCCGGGCGTCGTTCTTTTCACGCTGCCACTGTCATCTCCTCGCGCGGCGGTTCCGGCGCTCGCTACCGAGGGGAGCAACCCCAGGCCCGGCGCGAGTTGAGGGGGAGCAAGGGGCTCGACGCCCTGCGGGGCCCGCGCGCCGCCGGGCCGCGCGCAGACCCCTAGAGCCGAACGGGCCTCGCGTGCCAGCGATGCGGGCGGCAGAGGGCCTCCAGGGCAGCGATTGACGACGCCCGGCCGAGAAATCGCCCGGGCGTCGTTCTTTTGACGCTGCCACGGTCATCTCCTCGCGCGGCGGTTCCGGCACTCGCTACCAAGGAAGACAACGCGAGGCCCGACGCGATTCGAGGGCGAGGAAGGGGCTCGACGCCCTGCGGGGCCCGCGCGCCGCCGGGCCGCGCGCAGACCCCTCGAGCCGAACGGGCCTCGCGTGCCGGCGACGGGGGCGGCAGAGGGCGTCCCGGGCGGCGCTGGAGGACGCGCTGTGGTTCTCTCCCGCGGGGGCGACCGGGGCCCCGGGTTCGGACGGCGCCGAGTCCGACCGATGCACCGAAGGGTGCCAACGTTGGGCCCCCCGGTGTCTTGGACGCTCCCCTGGGCAGGGGGAGCGTACCGGGTTGTGTTGTCCCGCCAGATCCGTAGCATCCCCGCAGACCTGGGAGGGTCCCTCATGCGCAGTCTGTTCCTCGCCGGCGGCGCTCTCGCCCTGGCTTCGTTCGCCGCCCCCGCGCTCGCCGACACGTCGTCGCGCGAGGTCCAGTCGGCCGTGGACGCCTACCTCGCCTCGTCGAAGGCCGACGCCTCGCTCGTCGGCGGCGCGGGCCAGGCCGGCTACGACGGCGGCTTCTGGATCCGCGGCGGCTCGTTCCTCATGAAGATCAACCTGACGCTGCAGACGCGTTGGGAGGGCTTCGACTGGGACGACACCGCTCGCGAGCCCAGCCCGGGCGGCGACCTGTCGGGCTTCTCCCTGCCGCGCGCCACGCTGAAGTTCTCGGGCGACGCGACCTGCGACGTCCACTACTACGCCGAGCTCGAGTTCGGCCACAGCGGCCTGTGGACCGACAACGTCGACGGCGTCCCGTCGCTGACGACCCGGTTCTCGGTCGCCGGTATCGGCTCTCCGTTCGGCGCCGTCGCCCTGAACTCGGGGCAGAGCGCGTCCGACTACTACGGCCTGCTCCGCGAGGGCTGGATCGAGTACGAGACGAGCCCGTACGCCATCTTCCGCATGGGTCTCGTGAAGACGCCGACCACGCGTCAGCTCATGACGCCCCCCGAGATGCAGCAGTTCGTCGACATCTCGCTCGCGTCGGCGTTCATCGGCCAGACGATGCCGGGCTACAGCGACCGCAACCGTGACTACGGCTTCCTGCTCCACGGCGCCTTCGGCTGCGACGGCGAGTGGCAGTACATGCTCGGCGTCACGAACGGCGACGGCCCGGTGCACCGCAACGTGCTCGACGGGACGACGGACGACTGCTTCGCCTACTCGGCGCGCGTGAACTGGGACATCAAGGGTCACCTCGGCTACGAGGAGGGCGCGCTGCGCTCGCACGAGTGCGAGTGGGCGGCCTCGATCGGCGCCTGGGCGCACTACTACACCGACCACACGACCGAGAACCCCTTCCGCAAGTTCGCCGACCGCCTCGCCTGGGGCGTCGACGCGGCCTTCGCCTGGGGCGGCTTCTCGTTCACGGCGGCCTACAGCGCGTTCGACTGGTCCAGCGACCTGAACGGCGACATCGACGGCTTCTCGTACCTCGTGCAGGCCGGCTACCTCTTCCCGGGCACGGCCTGGGAGATCGCGGTCCGCTACGACCACTGGGAGCTCGGCGACTCGGTCGAGGGTGCGAACGAGATCGGCGTGGCCGTGAACTACTACATCGACGGGCACGCCGACAAGGTGACCCTCGACGTGGCCATGATCACCGGCGACGACCAGAACACGCTCGCGGACACGTACGCCGGCTACTCGCCGTCGTTCGACAGCGACGCGGTGCTGGTCCGGCTGCAGTGGCAGCTCGCGCTCTAGGATCGTAGACGAACTGCGGTTCGCGACGCCCGGCCGTTCATCGGCCGGGCGTCGTTCTTTACACGCTGCCACTGTAGTTGGCTCGCGCGGCGGTTCCGGCGCTCGCTACCCAGGGACACAACCCGAGGCCCGACGCGATTCGAGGGGAAGTGAGGGGCTCGATGCCCCGCGGGGCCCGCGCGCCGCCGGGCCGCGCGCAGACCCCTAGAGCCGAACGGGCCTCGCGTGCCAGCGACACGGGCGGCAGATCGCCGTCGTGGTCAGTCCGGCCGACGCCCGGCCGTTCATCGGCCGGGCGTCGTTCTTTTGACGCTGCCACTGTCAGTTGGCTCGCGCGGCGGTTCCGGCGCTCGCTACCGAGGGAAACAACCCGAGGCCCGACGCGATTCGAGGGGAAGTGAGGGGCTCGATGCCCCGCGGGGCCCGCGCGCCGCCGGGCCGGGCGCAGACCTCTAGAGCCGAACGGGCCTCGCGTGCCAACGACGCGGGCGGCAGAGGGCGTCCAGCGCGGCGGTTGACGACGCCCGGCCGTTCGACAGCCGGGCGTCGTCCCTTGGACGCTGCCACGGTCCGATCGCTCGCGTGCGCGTTTCGGCGTCGGCGCCGAATCGAACGGAGTCGAGGCCTCGTCCGGGGGGGATGACCGGGGCCCCGGGTTCGGATGGCGCTGCAGCCGACCGATGCACCGAAGGGCGCCTGCGTCGCGCCCCCCGGTGTCCGACGCGCCCCACGGGCAGGTGGGGCGTACCGGGTTGTCTTGTCGTAGCGGTTCCGTAGCATCCCCGCTGACCTGGGAGGGTCCCTCATGCGCAGTCTGTTCCTCGCCGGTGGCATCGTCGCCCTGGCTTCGTTCGCCACCCCCGCGCTCGCCGACACGTCGTCGCGCGAGGTCCAGTCGGCGGTGGACGCCTACCTCGCTTCCTCCAAGGCCGACACCTCGCTCGTCGGCGGCGCGGGCCAGGCCGGCTATGACGGCGGCTTCTGGATCCGCGGCGGCTCGTTCCTGATGAAGATCAACCTGACGCTGCAGACGCGTTGGGAGGGCTTCGACTGGGACGACTCGGCCGTCGAGCCGAGCCCGGGCGGCGACCTGTCCGGCTTCTCGCTGCCGCGCGCCACGCTGAAGTTCTCGGGCGACGCGACCTGCGACGTCCACTACTACGCCGAACTCGAGTTCGGCCACAGCGGACTGTGGGCGGACAACGAGCGCGGCCTCCAGTCGCTGACGACGCAGTTCGCGTTCGCCGGGTCCGGTGCGTTCAACGGCCGCCTCCCGAACGGGTCGGACTCGGCGTCGGACCTCTACGGCACGCTGCGCGAGGGCTGGATCGAGTACGAGACGAGCCCGTACGCCATCTTCCGCATGGGTCTCGTGAAGACGCCGACGACGCGTCAGCTCATGACGCCCCCGGAGATGCAGCAGTTCGTCGACATCTCGCTGGCCTCGGCCTTCATCGGCCAGACGATGCCGGGCTACAGCGACCGCAACCGTGACTACGGCTTCCTGCTCCACGGCGCCTTCGGCTGCGACGGCGAGTGGCAGTACATGCTCGGCGTCACGAACGGCGACGGCCCGGTGCACCGCAACGTGCTCGACGGGACGACGGACGACTGCTTCGCCTACTCGGCGCGCGTGAACTGGGACATCAAGGGTCACCTCGGCTACGAGGAGGGCGCGCTCCGCTCGCACGAGTGCGAGTGGGCCGCTTCGCTCGGCGCCTGGGCGCACTACTACACCGACCACGACTTCGAGAACCCCTTCCGCAAGTTCGCGGATCGCCTCACGTGGGGCGTGGACGCGGCCTTCGCCTGGGGCGGGTTCTCGTTCACCGCGGCGTACAGCGCGTTCGAGTGGAGCACCGACAACTTCAACGACCTCGACGGCTTCTCGTGGCTGGCGCAGGCCGGCTACCTCTTCCCGGGCACGGCCTGGGAGATCGCGGCCCGCTATGACCACTACGAGCTCAACGACGCGGACGCCTCGGCCGACGAGATCGGCGTGGCGGTGAACTACTACATCGACGGGCACGCCGACAAGGTGACCCTCGACGTGGCGTTCATCACGAGCGACGACATCAACCCGATCGGTGACACGTACGCCGGCTACTCGCCGTCGTTCGACAGCGACGCGGTGCTGATCCGCCTGCAGTGGCAGCTCGCACTCTAAGTTCGTACACGAACTGAGGTTGACGACGCCCGGCCGATCTTCGGCCGGGCGTCTCCATTTTGGCGCTGCCACTGTCATCTCCTCGCGCGGCTGTTCCGGCGCTCGCTACCCAGGGAGACAACCCGAGGCCCGACGCGATTCGAGGGGAAGTGAGGGGCTCGACGCCCCGCGGGGCCCGCGCGCCGCCGGGCCGCGCGCAGACCCCTAGAGCCGAGCGCGCCTTGCGTGCCAGCGACGCGGGCGGCAGAGCGCGTCCAGGGCGTCGTTCTTTTGACGCTGCCCCTGTCATCTCCTCGCGCGGCTGTTCCGGCGCTCGCTACCGAGGGAAACAACCCGAGGCCCGACGCGATTCGAGGGGAAGCAAGGGGCTCGACGCCCCGGGACCCGCGCGCCGCCGGGCCGCGCGCAGACCCCTTCGATGCGTCCAACCGCCTCGAACCAACGACACGCGGTGCGCCGATGCGCCTTCGGACCACGACGCCCGGCCGAGAAATCGGCCGGGCGTCTCCATTTTGACGCTGCCACTGTCATCTCCTCGCGCGGCTGTTCCGGCGCTCGCTACCGAGGGAAACAACCCGAGGCCCGGCGCGATTCGAGGGGGAGTGAGGGGCTCGACGCCCTACGGGACCCGCACGCCGCCGGGCCGAGCGTCCGGGGGGCACGCGGCGGAGCGGAATGACGGCGGCCGCCGGGCGTGGCGGGTGGGGGAGTCGGCCCCGTGTCCCACCGGGGGTGCGGCTGCCGGGCTTCCCATGGGACCTTCGCCACGTTACAAGACGCTGTCTCGACCCGGGAGGGTCGGCAGGAGGTCCGTATGCGATCGATCGTCTCGATGTCCCTGGCCGGTGGCGTGCTCGCCCTGGCCGCGTTCGCCACGCCGGCACTCGCCGACACGTCGTCCCGTGAAGTCCAGTCGGCCGTCGACGCCTATCTCGCCTCGTCGAAGGCCGACGCCTCGCTCGTCGGCGGTGCGGGCCAGGCCGGCTACGACGGCGGCTTCTGGATCCGCGGCGGCTCGTTCCTGATGAAGATCAACCTGACGCTGCAGACGCGCTGGGAGGGCTTCGACTGGGACGACACGGCGACCGAGCCCCGCCCGGGCGGCGACCTGTCGGGCTTCTCCCTGCCGCGCGCCACGCTGAAGTTCTCGGGCGACGCGACCTGCGACGTCCACTACTACGCCGAGCTCGAGTTCGGCCACAGCGGCCTGTGGGTCGACAACCGGAACGGGCTGAGCTCGGCCACCACCGAGTTCGCCTTCGCCGGGAACGGTCAGGTCTTCGGCGAGCTCCCGAACGGCGCGACGTCGGCGTCCGACTACTACGGCACGCTGCGCGAGGGCTGGATCGAGTACGAGACGAGCCCGTACGCGATCTTCCGCATGGGCCTCGTGAAGACGCCGACGACGCGTCAGCTCATGACGCCCCCCGAGATGCAGCAGTTCGTCGACATCTCGCTCGCGTCGGCCTTCATCGGCCAGACGATGCCGGGCTACAGCGACCGCAACCGTGACTACGGCTTCCTGCTCCACGGCGCCTTCGGCTGCGACGGCGAGTGGCAGTACATGCTCGGCGTCACGAACGGCGACGGCCCCGTGCACCGCAACGTGCTCGACGGCACGACGTCGGACTGCTTCGCCTACTCGGCGCGCGTGAACTGGGACATCAAGGGTCACCTCGGCTACGAGGAGGGCGCGCTGCGCTCGCACGAGTGCGAGTGGGCGGCCTCGATCGGCGCCTGGGCGCACTACTACACCGACCACGCGCAGGAGAACCCGTTCCTGAAGTTCGCCGACCGCCTCACGTGGGGCGTGGACGCGGCCTTCGCCTGGGGCGGCTTCTCGTTCACGGCGGCCTACAGCGCCTTCGACTGGACGAGCGACAACTTCGGTGACACCGACGGCTTCTCGTGGCTCGCGCAGGCCGGCTATCTCTTCCCGGGCACGGCCTGGGAGATCGCGGCCCGCTACGACCACTACGAGGTCAGCGACTCGAACCTCTCCGCCGACGAGATCGGCGTCGCGGTGAACTACTACATCGACGGGCACGCCGACAAGGTGACCCTCGACGTGGCGTTCATCACGAGCGACGACGTCAACGCGATCGCGGACACGTACGCCGGCTACTCGTCGAGCTACGACAGCGACGCGGTGATGATCCGCCTGCAGTGGCAGCTCGCCCTCTAGGCGCACGCGGCTGATCCACGCGGAGGCCGGCCCTTCGGGGCCGGCCTCCTTCGCTTTCGAGGGCTACGATGGGGGAGGCGGGGCCGGTCGGCGGGGCGCGGCGGCGTCGCGGCCGGACGAGGAGCGGTACATGCGACTCCAGGTGATGCGCGTCGGCGTCCCGATCCTCGGGGCCGTCTGCGTCGCGGCCTCGCCCTACGGCGTGGTCCGCGTGCACCTCGGCGACGAGCTCGCGCGGTTCGAACGAGAGCTCGCCGAGGTGTTCCCCGAGGCCGAGCTGGTCGGCCCCGGGCCCGCGACGCGCCAGGCCGCGCACGCGATCAAGGCCTACCTCGACGGCGGGCCCGACCCGACCTCCGTGCCGGTGGTCCTGCCCGAGGGGACGTTCTCCGCCCGCGTGTGGCGCGAGATCCAGAAGATCCCGCGCGGCGAGGTCCGGCCCTACGCCCGCCTCGCGAAGGCGCTGAAGAAGCCCGCGGCGTCCCGCGCCGTCGGCCAGGCCTGCGGTCGCAATCCGGTCCCGCTGCTCATCCCCTGCCACCGCGTCGTCTCGAGCGACGGCGGCCTCGGGGGCTTCACCGGCGACCTCCGGTGGAAGCGGGGGCTGCTCGAGCTCGAGGGCGTCCGCCTCGCCGAGGGCGACGGCCCGGCCCGTCCACGCCGTCGGGTCACGGTCCCCGCGGGGTGACGCGAGGCCCGGCGGCCGTCGGGCCTCGCGGTCCCCTGCACGCGACGGACCCCGGACGGGATCGACCTGCGGCGCGGCCCCCGGGTCGCGGCGACCTGGCTCCATGCGGTGCGTGGGCGCCGAGAACGTGCCGCCGCGGGCCGCGACGACCCGTAGGGCGCGGCCCTTGCGGCCGCCCGCCGGTCGCATCGACGCCCGTCGAACGCGGGGGCCTCCGCGCCCGCCTCGGTTCACCCGCGGACGAGCACGACCTTGCCGACGTTCTTGCGGTCGTGGAGGTCGTGGTGGGCGCGCGCCGCGCCCGCCGCGGTCAGGGGATAGGTCGCCGAGATCGTCGGCGTGACGGTGCCCGCCGCCGCGCGCTCGACCAGCGTCGCGAGGCCGCGCGAGAGGAGGTCGCGCTCCTCCCACAGGTGCGCGAGGTTGAGGCCGAAGACGCCGGCGTTCTTCGTCATCAGGGTGATCGGGTTCACCTTCTGCTTGCCGAGGATCGACGTCACGGCGTGCCAGAGGTTGCGCTTCTTGCCCGTGACGAGGTCGGAGAAGCCGAAGCAGACGATCCGTCCGAGGGGCGCGAGGAGGCGCAGCCCCTTCTCGAACGATTCGGGGCCCAGCGGGTCGAGGATCAGGTGCATGCCGTGCCCGCGGGTGGCCGCGCGCAGCTCGACCTCGTAGTCGGACGCGCGGTAGTTGACCGCCTTCACGACGCCCTTCGCCTCGAGCATCCGGCACTTCTCGTCGCTGCCGGCCGTCGCGTAGAGCTCGAGCTCCTGCCCGCGCGCGAGGTCGAGCGTCGCGAGCCCCACGCCGCCCGCGCCGCCGTGCACCAGCACCCGCTCGCCCGGGCGCGCGTTGCCCACGTGGAGCAGACCGAGGTAGGCGGTGAGGTAGTTGACGGGCAGGGCCGCCGCGACCGGGAACGGGACGTTCGCGGGGAGCACCGCGACCGTGTAGGACGGGGTCCGGACGCGGTCGGCGTACCCCCAGAACCGCGTGGCCGCCACGACCCGCGCGCCGACCACCACGGGCGGCTCGACCTTCGCGCCGACCTCCTCCACGACGCCCGCGACCTCGTAGCCCGGCGCGTAGGGCATCTCCTTCGGCGCGTCCGGGTACAGCCCGACGCGGGCCATGAGGTCGGCGAAGTTGACCCCGGCGGCCTCGACGCGGATCCGGACGTCCTTCGGCGCGAGGTGGCGGTCCGGGAGCTCCCGCTCCTCGAAGACCTCGGGCGGGCCGTTGCGGGGGATGACGATGGCGCGCATGGCCGCGCAGGATACGGGCCGGGCGGGGTGGGGGCCTTACGCCGTCGCGGGGCCCGTGGTACGAGAGGGGCCCGGAGACGCACCGTGGACCGCCGCAACATGTACCTGGCGCTGCTGCTCTTCGCGGCGACCATCCTGACGGTGTGGGCGCTCGGCCTCCTGCTCTGGCCGTTCATCGTCCCGATCGCCTGGGCGATGTGCCTCGCGACGGTCACCGGCGGCACGTACCGGCGGCTCGCCTCGCGCCTCGGGCGCCCCCGCCTGGCCGCGACCCTCGTCACGCTGGGCGTGGCCCTGTTCGTCGTCGCGCCCCTCGTCGTGGTCGGCGGCGCGGTCGCGCAGCAGGCCGTCGCCGTCTCCCGCGCCGTCGAGACCGGACGCAAGCCGACCGCGGCCGCGCCCGCCACGCCGGCCGCGGAGCCCGGCGCCCCGGCCGACGCCGCGCCGACCGCCCCCGACCGCTGGGAGACGTTCTTCGCCGAGCACCCGAGCCTCGACGAGATCCGCGTGAAGGTCGACCGGCAGCTCGCGTCCTTCGACACGAACCTCCGCGGCGTCGCCGACGCCGCCACGGCCGAGCTCGGCCAGCCGTTCGCCCGCGGCGCCGTGGGCTTCGTCTACGGCTTCGCGACGCTCCTCTTCGGCTTCCTCATCATGCTCGCGACGCTGTTCGTGCTGCTGCGCGACGGCGACGCGATCCGCCAGATCGTCGTCGACATGCTCCCGATGCCCGAGGCGGACACGAAGGACATCCTCGAGACGCTGCGCTCGACGGCGTTCGCCGCGATCGTCGGGGGCCTCGCGACCTCCGCGATCCAGGGCACCCTCGGCGGCCTCGCGTTCTGGGTGACGGGCGTCTCGTCGCCCCTGCTCTGGGGGTTCGTGATGGGCGTGCTGTCGCTGCTGCCCGTCGGCGGCTCGGCGTTCGTGTGGGCGCCGGTCGCGGCCTACTTCCTCGCGACGGGCTCGCCCGTCTCCGGGTGGTTCCTGGTCGCGTTCGGCATCGTCGTGATCGGCTCGTCCGACAACCTGCTGCGCCCGTGGCTCATCCGCAAGGCGGGCGCGGCCGGCGTGCACCCGCTGCTCCTCTTCTTCGGCGTCTTCTCCGGCATCGGGCTCTTCGGCGCGAGCGGCATCGTGTTCGGCCCGTTGCTCGCGGCCTTCGTCCTCTCGGTCATCCGGATCTACCGCCAGCACTACGGGCGCACCGCGGCCGCGCGCAAGGCCGCGCGGGCGGAGGGGCCCGGCGGGGGCGCGGAGGCGACGCCGCAGCCCTGACCGTCCCACCCCGCGTACGCGCCGCGTTCCCCCGGGATCGCGGCCCCGCTCCCGGGACCGCGAGGCCCGCCCGCCGCCGCGGGCCGCCTCGCGCGCGTCGGCCGACGAGCACGCGGCCCCCGCCCGTGCCGCATCGAGGGGCGGTCCGGCGCGGGCGGGCGCAAGGCCCGCCCCTACGAAGAATGCCGTCCAACCGTCAATTGCGTTGACTATACGCCACATTCTCCAGCGGACAAGATCCCGATCGGTCGACCCGCGGCGGATCCTCGCGACGCGATCGATCGACGCGGCGCGTGGCCGCGAGTCGCGGCGACGTCGGTGGGACGCGACGGCCCCGCGCAGCCGGCCGGGCCTCGCGTACGCGCGCACGCGACGGTCCTTCGATGCGATCGACGTGAGGCGACCGTTCCGTCGCGACGACGGCGCGTGACGCGGCGCGCGTCCCAGGGGTACCGTGACGCCGTCGCTGGACGCGGCGCGTGGGCGTGGTTCGCAAGACGTTGCTCGACGCGGGGGCCCGTAGGGCGCGGCCCTCGAGGCCGCCCGCGGGACGCGCCGATGGACGACGGAGGCGATGGCCCGGCGTCGGCCGCCGGGTCTCGCGGTCCGTCCGGATCGCCGGCCGCCGCGTCGAGGGCTACTTCTGGTTCTCGATCAGCTTGCGGAGGCGCTCCGCGTCGGCCTGCGCGATCTTGCGGAACGTCTCCTGCGGCGTGCCGTCCTGCTGCTTGATGCCCTCGGCGCAGTTCTCCGCGAACACCGCCGCGTCCTCGAGGCGCTTCTCGGCGTCGAGGAGCTTCATCATGTTGCCGTAGACGTCCCAGTAGCCGAACTCGGTCCAGTCCATCGCCATGCGGTAGTACTTCTCCGCCTTCCGCAGGTCCTGGACGGGCGGGTAGTACTGGAACATCAGCCCGGTGTCGTTGAGCACCTGCGCGAAGCCGTGGCGGTCGCCGTACGGGATCCGCTCGTAGCCCGGCATGAACTCGCCGACGAGGTCCGCGGCGGCGACGTAGCGCGCCACGCACGCGTCGAGCAGGTCCTTGTGCTTGCGGCCGGTCGCGTCGTAGGCCTCGCGGAGGAAGAAGCCGGCGTCGTTGCGCGCGTTGATGCTCTTCGGCGCGAGCGCGATCAGGGCGTCGAACTCCTTGAGGAGCGCGCGGGCGTCCTCGGGGGTGCGCACCATGTCGCGGCTCTTCTCCTGGATGGGCTGCAGCAGCCAGCCCACGGCCACCTCGGCGCGGCTGAACGCCGGGTCGGCCTTCAGCGTGGCCTCGTACGCCTTGCGCGCGGCGGGCAGGTCCTCCTTCTTCTCGCGGAGGATCTCGGCCATCTCGAACCAGCCGCGGGCGGGGTTGCGCGCGCCCTCGACGTACGTCTTGAGCGCCGCGAGGGCGTCGTCGAACTTGCCGGCGGCCTTGGCCTGGACGGCGAACGCGAACAGGACCGCCGGCGACTTCGGACGCTCCTTCGCGAGCCGCGCGACGATCTCCGCGTACTTCTCCGAGCGGTTCGAGTAGAGCGACGAGAGGCCGCGCATCGGGGCGTCGTCGCTCGGGTCGGCGTCGAGGGCCTTCAGGTAGGCGTTCTCGACCGCGCCCTCGCGCGTGGGCTCCGCGCCGAGCAGGTACTGGTTGGCGTACGCGAGGTTGATCCACGCGTCCGCGCGCGACGGGTCGGCCTTCGTCGCCTCGCCGAACGAGGCGGCGGCGGCCTTGAAGCCGGCGATCACCGCGGGCGTCATGCCGCCCTGGAGGGCCTCCTTCGCCTGGTCGTAGGCGAGGGTGCCCTTCCAGAAGTGCGCGTTCGCGTTCGCGGGCTCGCGCTTGAGGACGTCGTCGAGGGTCGCGTTGGCGCGCTCGTACTCGCCGCCGAAGAAGAAGTAGCGGGCGAGCCCGATGGCGGCGTCGGCGTCGTCGGCCTTGGCCCGCAGGAGCTTCTGGAACTGCTCCTGGGCGTCCGCGCGGTAGCGGTGGTCGACGCTCGCGCGCGCGAGGAAGAGGTACCCGTAGGCCAGGCGGGCCTCGCGGTCGTCGGGGCTCGCCCGGAGGACGGCGCCGAGGGACGAGGTCGCGAGGTCGTAGCGGTCGGCGAGGCGTCCCTCGGCGGCGGCGCGGGCGAGCCCGACGGCCGCGTCGCGGTTCGCGGGGGAGGCCTTCAGCGCGTCCGCGAACGCCTCGGCGGCCGGGATCCAACGGCGCTCCTTGACGAACCGCTTCCCGTCGGCGACGGCGTCGGCCCGGGCGGGGGCGGCCGACGAGGCCAGCGCGACGAGCGCCGCGAACGTGACGGTGGCGATACGGTGGGCGCGCATGGGCTACGACTCCGTGACGGGGCGGGGGCGCGGCCGGGGCCGGTTCCCCCGTGGGGATGGCCGACCATCCTGACGCAACCCGCGAAGGCGACAAGGGTTGGGGCGGCTGGGGGGCCGGATAGGCCCCGACCGCGCGCCGTGGAATTCGCACGCGCCGTGCCGGGCCCGGAGGGGGCGGTCGGCGGGGTGCCGGACGGGCCGACGGCCTCGCCGCGGTGCCGGCCCGGGGAGGTGCGCGGGCTAGAATCCCGCCCCCATGGGCACCCGACTCCTGCTCGACAAGGCGCTCGCGCCGGCGCTGGCCTCCGCGGGCCTGTCGTCGGCGGACGCGTTGTTCCGGCTCGGGGGCCCGGCCGACGCCACCAGCCTCGTGACGGTCGTCGACCTGCCGGTGGATGGCACCGTGGGCCGCTTCCACCTCAAGCGGTACCGGTACGGCGGCTGGGCGACCGCGAAGGGGCTCCTCGGCCGCGGGACGCTCTTCGGGACCGCGCCCGAGGTCGCCGAGTTCAAGGGCCTCGAGTTCCTCCGCGAGCACGGCGTCCCGGCCGTGCGCCCGGTCGCCGCGGCCTCGCGCACCGAGAAGGGGCGGCTCGTCGCCCACGCGCTCCTCACCGAGCACGTGCCCGACTCGATCGACCTCGCGGCGCGCCTCGCGACGCCGGGCGACCCGGTGCGCGACGACGTCGCCACCCGCCGCCGCGTCGCGCAGTTGATCGGGCGGCACGCGCACCGCATGCACAGCGAGGGCTTCGTGCACCGCGACCTCTTCCCGCGCAACGTGCTCGTGCGCGTGGACGAGGACGGGCCGTCGGTGTGGTTCTGCGACTGCCGCCGCGGCGGCGCGCCGTCGTTCCGGTGGAAGCCCGACGACGACCTCGCGACCCTCGAGCTCGATCTCCGCGGCGCGCTGTCGCGCACCGACCGCCTGCGCATCCTCCGCGCCTACGCCGGCGGTTCCGGGCTCGCCGCGTGGGCGCGGCGCATCCTCGCGCGGCACGACCGCCTCGCGCGCGCGCGCGAACGCCGGGCGCGCGCGGACCGCGCCCGCGTCTGACGCGGCGCACGGGCGGGCCGGAGGGGACGCGCCGTTACCACGGCGCTCCGACACGGCGGGGCGCGGCCCTCGCCGCGCGCCGGGCCTCGCGTCCCCCCTGCGGGGTAGCGTCCGGGCCATGAGCTTCTCCCTCCGGTCCCTGTCCGCGCGCCGCTACCGGATCGAGGGCGCCCTCCCGTCGGTGGAGAGCGCCGACTTCGCCCGGCGGCTCACGGAACGCAGGTTCGAGCCCCTCTCCCCGCACGAGGAGCGCACGTTCGGCTGGGTCACGGCCGACAACTGCCTCGACGCCCGGTTCGAGACCGGCTCGACGGTCCGCGGCCCGTGCGCCGTGTTCGCGCTGCGCGTGGACAAGCGCCGCGTCAACAGCCGCCTGCTGCGCGCGATGATGGACCTCGAGTTCCGCGGCCGGAAGAAGGACGCGGAGCGCGCCGCGGAGGGCGCGGGCGGGGCCGGCGAGGGCGGCTCGAAGCGGCCCGGCGGCCGCATCTCGCGCGACGAGCGCGCGGAGATCCGCAAGGCCCTCACCGAGGAGCTCCTGCGCAACACGAACCCGACCATGGAGGTCCACCCGGTCCTCGTGTACCCGCGGGACGGGATCGTGCTGTTCGGCGCGCTCGGCAAGCCGGCGAACGAGCTGTTCCGCGCCGCGTTCTCCGACACGTTCGACGTGTCGCTGTCGGCGCTCACGCCGTTCCACCGCGCGCTCGAGCTCCTCGAGGGCAAGGGCGGGAGCGAGGCCCTCGCCGCCGTCCGCCGCACCGACTTCAGCCGCGCCCAGGACGCCGGCCTCCCCGCCGCGATCGCCGCGCGCGCGACCCGTTCCGAGGAGGCGCTGCGATGATCCGCCCGAAGGACCGCCCCGTGGACGAGCGCGGGGGCATGGACTTCCTCGGCCCCGAGTTCCTCACGTGGCTCTGGTGGCGCGCGAGCACGTCGCCCGAGTTCGTCGACGCCGCGGGCGACGCGTTCTTCGTCCACGTGGACGAGTTCCTCGAGCTGCGCGGCGAGCGCGGCGCGGCGCGCAAGACGTCGCTGCGCGCGGGCATGCCGGGCGCGAGCGCCGAGGGCAAGGTCGCGCTGCGCAACGGCAAGGTCGTCACGGCGGCTCGCGTCCTCTTCGCCCGCGGCGAGGAGGAGACGGCCATGACGATCCGCGCCGAGGACCTCGACCTCTCCGGCGTGAAGCCGCCCAAGCCCGAGGGCGAGCAGTCCGAGGAGCGGCTCGCGGCGTCGCTCGCGGGCGTCCGTCGGGCCTACGCCGACCTCGACGCGTGTTTCGCCGCGTTCCTCGCGGTGCGCTGCTCCGACGGCTGGGACGCCGAGGCCGAGAAGGTCCGCGCGTTCGGCGCCGCGCCGTCCGAGGAGGAGCGCTCGCTCGCGACCTGATCGCGCGGCGCGGGCGCGCCCCGGTGCGTGCCGCCACCCGGCGAGACGCTCGTCGTCGAAGGGCCGCCCGTCGGGGCGGGGGCCGGGCGGCGCGCGCGGGGCGATCGGCTCCGTCACGACGAGGGCGGTCGGGGTGGGGGGGACGCGAGGCCCGGTGGCCGTCGCGGGGCCGTGCTCGACGGGCGAGTATCGTGAGGCCGTGACGCCCTCCGCGCCCCTCCTTCGCGACCGTCCGGGCCCGCGGGGGCCGCGTCCCGGGGGCGCGCGGCGGCGCTGGCTCGCCGGGGCGGCGCTCGCGGCGTCCGCGGCATGCGGCGGTTGCACGCCCGCGCAGCGGCACGCGGGGGCCTCCGCCCTCGCCGAGGTGCGCCGCGCGGAGCCGGCGCCGACGCTCGCGAACCCCGTCGCGCCGCGCGGGGCCCCGCCGTCGATGCTGCCGGCGCGCGCGCCGGCGCCCCTGCCGTCCACGCGGTTCCTCGCGGGCGTCGAGGACCTCGCGGTCCTCGCGCTCGGCCTGCCGCTGCCGGTCATGGACGCCCCCGCCCACTGCACGGCCGCGCCGTCCCACCTGCCGAGCGCGGAGCACGCGGCACGGGCGGCCGCGCGCGAGGCCGGCCGGCGCGACATCGCGACGACGTTCGCGTTCGGGATGGCGTTCCCCGTCGCGACCACGCCCGCGGCGTTCGTGGAGCAGGTGCTCGACGCCGCCGCCGAGCAGACGGCGCTGTCGGCGGACGAGGTCGTGGAGGCGGCGCCGCGCGTCGAGGGCGCGCGGCGCGAGCGGACGCTCCGGATCGCGATGCTCGACCTCGGGCGCGGGCCGTTCCGCTACGACTTCCGGTGGACGCTGCGCGTGTCCGCCGAGGCGCTGCCCGACGGGCGGCACCTCGTCCGCTACGACTTCGACGACACGGCCCCGCGCCAGCGCGTGTCGTACTTCCGCGGGCTCGCGATCATCGAGCCGACCGCGTTCGGCGCGTTCGTGCGCGAGGTGATCGTGGCGGGGAGCCCCGTCGCGCCGCCGTTCTTCCTCCGTCAGGCGGTCCACGACGCCGCGGAGTCGATCCTCGCGAAGCGGTGGCTGCGCCTCGCGGAGCGGGCCGCGCGCCGGTAGGGGCCGCGGCCCCCGCGGCCGCCCGCCGGTCGCGGCGACGTCCGTGGAACGTGGCGGCCCGGCGTCGGCCACCGGGCCTCGCGTGCCCGCGCGCGCGACCGCCCCCGGCCCGGCGCGACGCGACGCGACGCGACGCGTGGCCGTCGGTCGCGACGATGCGGCGGGCCGCAGGAACCCGTAGGGCGCGGCCCTTGCGGCCGCCCGCCGGTCGCGGCGACGTCCGTGGAACACGGCGGCCCGGCGTCGGCCACCGGGCCTCGCGTGCCCGCGCGCGATCGGGCTACTTGGCCTCGTCGGCCTCGATCCAGCCGTTCGCGTTGCGGTCGAGGCGGCGCCACTCGTCGTCGGTGCCGGGGAACTCGGCGCGCGAGAGCTTGCCGTCGTGGTCGCGGTCGAGCGCGTTGAACAGGGTCCCGAGCCCGCCCGACGGCGGGTTCGCGGCCGGCGGCGTCGGGGCCATCGGCGTCTCGCCCGGCGTCGTCGGGGCGGTCGCGCCCGCGGGCTCGGGCTTCTTCTCGCCCTTGCCGGCGCGGGCCGCGGGGACCTCGTCGGCGGACACGAACCCGTCGCCGTTCTTGTCCATCGCCTGGAAGGCCTCGTCGCCGCCCGGGAACTCCGCGCGCGACACCTTCCCGTCGCCGTCCTTGTCGAAGCGCTGGAACATGCGCTTGCCGCGGCCGCCCTCGCCGTTCATGCCTTCCTTCAGCGCGGCCTCGATCTCGTCGGCGGTCACCGCGCCGTCCTTGTTGCGGTCGAGCATCTCGAAGCGCTCGGGGGGGCCCGGGAACTCGTCCTTCGTGACCTTGCCGTCGCCGTTCTTGTCGGCGTCCTTGAAGCGCTGGCGCATCTCGTCGGGGTTGGGCACGCCGCCGGGCGTGCCGGGCTTGCCCGGCTCGCCCTTGCCGGCGCCGCGCAGGTCGTCCATCGTGATCACGCCGTCCTTGTTGCGGTCCATGGTCTCGAAGGGGACCTTGCCCTTGTACTCGTCCTTCGTGACCTTCCCGTCCTTGTCCGCGTCCCAGCCGGCGAGCTGCACCTTGAACTTCTCGAGGCGCTCCGAGAGGTTCCCGCCGCGCGCGGCCTCGGGCTTCTCGTCCATCGGCTTCGGGAGCGGCCGCGGCTTGTAGTCCGCCGGCATGCCGAGCTCGGCCAGCGTCACGACGCCGTCCTTGTCGGCGTCCACGACGTCGAAGACCGCCGGGTCGCCCGTGTACTCGTCCTTCGTGACCTTGCCGTCCTGGTTGGCGTCGTAGGTGTCGAAGAACCGCGAGTTGCGCGGGGCCTCGCCCGTGCCCGGCGCGCCGGGCGGGTTCGCGGGCGGGTTCATCGGCGGGTCGTCGGCGCGGGCGATGCCCGCGAACGCGACGAGGGCCGCGACGGCGAGGGACGGGAGCGTGAGGACGCGGGAGGGGACCATGGCAGGGCTCCGGACGGGTTCGGTCGGACGGGATGCGGCGGCGCGGCGCGTCAGGGCGCGACTTCCTTCACGACGACGGCGTCGATCGGGGCGCCCTGGGGCAGCAGCTCGATCTCGAGGGCGTGCGGGCCTCGCGTGAGCGAGAACACGGCCCCGGTCGAGAACTTCGCGCGGTGGACCTCGTCGGTCCGCATCGACGCGGTCAGCTCGCGCACCGTGGCGAGGCCGTGCGTCTGGACGCCGAAGCGGGCGGCGCCCAGCTCGCGGTCGAAGTTCACGAACACGACGGGCTTGTCGTCGACGCGGCCGACCGCGAGGCCGTCCACGAGGTCGACGGCGAGGCGGACGGGCGTCGCGCCGCCCACGGCGGGCGCGGCGGCGCTCTTCACGATGCGCGGCCGCCCGCCCTCGATCACGCCCATCACGACGCGGCGGCCGCCGTCGGAGAGGCCGAAGAACTTGCCGTTCTGGTGGTCGAGGCAGTCGAAGAGCAGCCACGCGTCGTCGCGGCCCGTCTCGTCGGGCCCGGGCACCGTGACGAGGACCGACACGCGCGTGTGCGCGAGGTCCGCGGGCGAGAGGAAGCGCGCCGTGCCCTCGCGGCCGTCCATCGCGAGGGCCTCGCCCTCGAGCGTCAGCTTGCCGGCGCGGCCGTCGAGCGGGCGGCCGCCGTCGAGCGGCACCACCGGCGCGACGTCCGAGAAGCCGGAGGGGCTCGCGGGGACGTCGAGCGGGTCGCCGCCGTCCACGCGCACGCGGGCGCCGCGGAAGCCGGGCCCCGCGCGCAGCATCAGCGCGTAGTCCGAGCGCCGCGAGGCGCGGAAGCGCAGCGAGACGCGCCCGCCGCCCGCGCCCGGCACCGCGGCCGCGCCCGTCGCGCCCTCGACGGTCGTGAACGACGCGTCGCCGCCGATCGTGCCCGTCTCCACCTGGAGCACGAGGCCCTGGTCGCCGATCGCGGGGAGCGCTTCCTCGGGGGCGGCGTCCTCCGGCGGGGGCGGGCCCTTCACGCCGTTGATGAACTCGGTCCACGCGGTGTGGTTCGCGTCGCCCTTGCTGATGCGGTCGCCGCCCTGGTGCTTGGCGCCGCCGTCGCGCTCGGCGAGCGGCTTCAGCAGGAAGAGCGAGCGCTCGGGCTTGCCGGGCGTCAGCAGCCGCAGCACGGTCTCGAAGTTCGCGCGGTGGTCGGCCGTCGTCAGCCGCACGCCGGGCGCGCGGACGACGAGCGAGAACTGGCCCTTGCCGGGCGCCGCGTGGCACTGCGAGCAGACGCCGAGCAGGACGGGCTCGACGCGCGCGACGAAGTAGCCGAAGTCGGGCTGGCCCGGGGCGCTCGGCGCGCTCGCGGCGGCGGCCGGGCTGCCCTTGCTGCCGTTGATGAAGTCGAGCCACGCCTTGTGCGCGGGCGTGCCCTTGAAGATGCGGTCGCCGCCCTTGTGCGCGACGCCGCCGTCGGCGACCGCGAGCGGCTTCAGGAGGAACGGGCTCTTCTCGGGCTTGCCGGGCACGACCAGCTTCGAGATCGTGTCGAAGTTCGTCTTGCTCTCGGCCTCCGGGATCCTGACCCCCGGCGCGCGCGCGATCAGGGCGAACTTCCCCTGACCCTTGCCGGCGTGGCACTCGGCGCAGACGCTCTGGAGCACCGGCTCGATGCGCTCGCGGAAGTAGGCGAAGTCGAGCGCCGGGTCGGCGGCGTCCGCGGTCCGCGCGACGCTCGCGACGGCCGTCGCGGCGACGAGGACGGCGCCGCCGAGGAGGCCACGCGGGCCGAATCGGCGGAGCACGGACGCACGGGCACGGGGGGATGCGGTCATGGGCGGGGGGGCCGAGGGGCCGCGGCTCCGACGTGGGGGAAGGGCCACCCATTCAACCCGCCCCACCCGGTTTCGGTTTCGCCGCGCCCGGGGTCCGGACCGGGGGGGCTTGGCCCGGAGGCCTCTCCCGGCCGATGGGAGGAATAGAGGACCGCGGGCCCCCGGGGGGACGCGGTCGGAGGTTCCCATGGCTCTCGCGACGATCTACGGCACCGCCCTCCTGCTCGCCCTGCCCTGGGCCGCCCTCGCCGCGCTCTCGTTCCTGGTCTGGCGGCGCGCGAAGTCCGGCGGGCACCTCGTCATGCTCGTCGGCGCCGGCTGGCTCACCCTCGACGCGGTCCTCCGGATCCTCGACGTCTCGATCCTCGGCGCCGAGAGCGGCTACTGGGGCCAGTGCATCGGCGCGACCTTGATCGCGAGCGGGTTCGCGGTCACCGTGCAGCCCTTGGTGGCGGCGGACATCGCCAAGATCCTGGGGCGCCGCGGCGCGCTCCCGACGCCGCCGACCTCGGCCCCGCCCCCGCACGGCGCCGTCCGTCCCTGACCTGACGCGGGGGGAGCCCCCGCGCCGATGACGACCTCGCCGACGGACTTCGCCGCCGACGTCGCGCGGCGCACCGGCTGGGCCGTCACCTCCTACGACGAGGTCGGCTCCACCAACGACGAGGCCGCCGCGCGGCGCGACGCCGGCGAGACCCGCGGCGGCCTCGTCGCCGCCCGGCAGACCGCGGGCCGCGGCCGCGGCGGCAACCGGTTCGCCTCGCCCCGCGGCGGGCTGTACGCCTCCCTCGTCGTGACGGTGCCGGTCCGCGACCTCCCGGGCCCGCTCGTCGTCGCGACCGCGGTCGCGCTCGCGGACGCCATCACGTCCCGCACGGGCGTCCCGGTCGAGGTGAAGTGGCCCAACGACCTTTGGGTCCACCGCAAGAAGGTTGCGGGGATCCTGCTCGAGACCCACGGCGTGGTGACGCGAGGCCCGGACGACGCCGTGGGCGTCGTCGTCGGCGTCGGGGTGAACGTCGAGGGCGTGCCGTCCGGCCTCCCCGCCGACGTCGCGGCCGCGACGACGGCGCTGGCGCTCCACACGACGCGCCCGATCCATCGCGAGGAGCTGCTCGTCGCCTTCCTGACGGGCCTCGACCGGGGGCTCGCGGGCCTTGCGTCCCCGTCGGGGCGGGCCGCCCTCGTCGAGGCCTACCGCGCGCGGCTCGCCCTCCTCGGCGAACCCGTGCGGTTCCTCGTCGGCGACGCCGCGCGGCGCGGGATCCTGCGGTCGGTGGACCTCGACCGGGGCGTCGAGATCGAGGGGCCCGACGGCGAGCGGACGTTCGTGCCGGTCGCGCACCTCCGGGAGCTGCGGCCGGACCCTTCGTGATCCCCCGGTGACCGGGGGACGAGTACGATGACGGATCGGCCCGGGGGGCCGATTCCCGTCATGAGCGACGTCCGAGGGCTCTCGCGCGGTCACAAGACCGCCGCCGTGGTGATCCTGGTGGTGCTCCTCCAGGTCATCGTGGTGGCGTTCCTGGGCCTCTCCGCCATCGCGCGCGATCGCGAGGAGGGCGTGCGGATCGCGCGCGACGCCGCGGCCGCGCAGGCGCAGGACCAGGCGGCGCGGACGCTGGCGCAGGCCCGCACCGGCGTGCTCGCGGCGCTCGAGGCGGCCGCGTCGGTCGCGAAGAACCGCGGCGGCCTGCGCAACCAGGCCCCGAGCGACTGGTACCGGACGTTCCTCGACGTGTTCCGCGTGGACGCGGACGGCCGCGTGCGTTCGGCCGACGGGACGTTGCTCCACGTGCCGCCGGACGTGATCGCGACGGAGGAGGCGCGGATGGACCGGGGCGAGCTGGCCCGGCTCCAGAAGATCCTCGCGGGGCCGTCGCGGGCCGACCCGATGGTGACGGAGGCGCGGCGCCGGCTCGTGCGCGAGTTCCCGTTCGCGACGGAGGACGGCTACGGCACCGCGGTGGCCGAGGCGCTGCAGTACGCGCTCGACGTCGCCGCCGCGCCGGGCACGACGCCCGCCGCGCTCGAGGAGGCGGTGACGCTGGCCTACGAGACCGCGGCGGTGAACGACCGGCCGGCCGCCGCGCGGATGCCGTTCGCGTACGTGCGGGCGGACCTCGGGAAGCTGGCCGCGGCGCCGGGACGCGAGGCCCTGTCCGCGACGCTGGCGGCGCTCGACCGGGCCCGGTCCGGCCTCGCGCGGATCCGCGACTACGTGCTGCCGGTGGCGCGCGACGCCGCCGCGCACCCCGCGCCCTCGCGCGTGTTCCCGCTGCCCGAGCCGGGCCCCGAGGTCGTGGTCGTCGGGCTCGCGCCGCTGCCGGTGGTGGCGGGGGACCCGCGCGCCGAGTGCCTGCTCGTGCGGCTCGACCGCCGCGCGCTGGCGACGGTGCTCGAGGGCCCGGCGGGCGGGGCCGGCGACGACCGCGCGCTGCGCGTGGTGCCGCGCGAGACGCCATGGGAGCGCGACGACGGCGCGTACCGCCTCGCGCTCCGCCGCGGCGACTTCGACCCCGCGCTCGACGTCGTGGTGCCGCTGCCGCGCGTCCGCGGGCCCGAGGGCGGCACCGGGCCGCGCGAGACCTTCTACTGGACGATCCTGGGCCTCGCGGCCCTCGGCGTCACGTCGGCCGGCGTCGTGCTCGTCCGCATCCTGCGCCGCGAGGTGACGCTCGCGCGGCTCAAGACCGACTTCGTCAGCAACCTCTCGCACGAGCTCAAGACGCCGCTGACGAGCATCTCGATGTTCACCGAGATGCTGCGCGACGGCCGCCTGTCGGACGACGAGAAGCGCGAGGCCTACGACGTCGTCGGGCAGGAGTCGGAGCGGCTGCAGCGGATCGTGGGGCGCATGATCGACGTCGCGCGCCGCGAGGCCGGCGCCGACTCGTACACGCTGGTCCCGGGCGACCTGAACGGGCCCGTGCGGTCGGCGTGCGAGCGGTTCCGCCGCCTCGAGAAGAGCCCCGGGCTCCGGCTCGAGGTGGGGCTCGCGGCGGACCTGCCGCCGGTGGCCCTCGACGGCGACGCCGTGGACGACGCGGTCACGAACCTGCTCTCGAACGCCTGGAAGTACCGCCGCGGCGACGCCGCGCACGTCCGCGTCACGACGCGGCGCGCGGGCCGGCGCAAGGTCGAGCTCGTCGTCGCGGACGACGGCATCGGCATCTCGCGGCGCGAGCGCGGCCGCGTGTTCGAGATGTTCTACCGGGCCGACTCGTTCCTCACGCGGGACGTGCCGGGCACGGGGCTGGGGCTGGCGCTCGTGCGCACGATCGTGCGCGCGCACCGCGGGCGGATCCGGGTGGAGGGCGCGCCGGGCGTCGGGACGACGTTCCGGCTGCGGTTCCCGACGGCGAAGGGGCGGACGCACGTGCCGCCGCCGCCGACCACGGGCCCGCGCGAGGGATCGAGTCGAACGGCGGGGCCCGTCGCGGCCCGGGGAGCGAACTGATGGGGGCGCGCATCCTGGTGGTGGAGGACGACCCGTCGATCCGGCTGGGGCTGCAGCGCAGCCTCGGGTTCGAGGGCTACACGGTGGACGTCGCCCGCGACGGCGAGGAGGCGATCCAGCGGGCCTTCGACAAGAAGCCCGACCTCGTCCTGCTCGACCTGATGCTGCCGCGGCTGAACGGCTTCGAGGTCTGCAAGACGATCCGCAAGCACGACCCCTCGATCCCGATCGTGATCCTCTCGGCGAAGGGCGACGAGGGCGACAAGGTGCTCGGGCTCGAGCTGGGCGCCGACGACTACGTGACGAAGCCCTTCTCGATCCGCGAGCTCACGGCGCGCGTGAAGGCGGCGCTCCGGCGCAAGCGCACCTCCGAGGGCGAGGTCGACGTCTTCCAGGAGGGGAACCTGTTCATCGACTTCGGCGGGCAGGTGCTGAAGGTGGACGGCGTCGCCCAGGAGTGCACCTCGCGCGAGTTCGCGCTGCTCAAGCTCCTGATCCAGAGCCGCGGCCGCGTGCTGTCGCGCGACCAGATCCTCAACAAGGTCTGGGGCTTCGACTACGACGGCACGCCGCGCACCATCGACAACTTCATCAACAAGCTGCGCCAGAAGATGGAGAAGGACATCGCGGCGCCGGTCTGGATCCAGACCGTCCGCGGCACGGGCTACAAGTTCGCCGGCAAGCGCTGACGGGCGTCAGCGCGTCGCGTAGACCTCGAGCTCGGTCGTGAACGCGAACGCCGGCGGGTAGTCCACGGTCTCCGGGTGGCGGTCGAGGTAGGCGAGCCGGACGTACCGCGCGTGGGTGGGCGTGAACGAGCGCGTCCACCGCTCGGCCTTGCGCTGCGGGAACTCGTGCCGGCCGACCTCCTCGAACTTCTTCCCGTCCTTGCTCATGAGCACCGCGACCGTGCGCGTCGAGCCGAACGACGGGACGCCGAACCGCACCGAGGCGAGCTTGCGCACGCTCCCGAGGTCGACGGTGACCGACTTCTCGGGCTTGCCGTCGTCGCCGGTGGCGAAGCAGTGGGCCGCCGTGCCCTCCCACGAGCCGTCCGTGAGGCCGCCGGTGCCCCAGCCGTAACGGTTCGGGTCGCTCGCCACGTAGGGCTTGCCGCGCGCGACGTTCTCGCCGCCGGGCGCCCGCGTGACGCGGACCTCGACGGACGTCGTCGTCGCGGCGAGGGCCTTCGCGATCCCGTGCATGGCGTCGTCGGCGGCCAGCCGGGCCGTCTCGAGCGCCTCGGCGCCCTCGAGGCCCTCGTAGGCGGGCTTCAGCACGCGCCACGTCTCGAAGTACTGCGCCTCCTTGCGCTCGATCAGGTCGTGGAGCTCCTTCGCGTGGGGGCTCCACGTCCCCGGGACGGCGATCCCGGCCGCCAGCTCGTCGGCGGTCGCCGCGGCCACCACCGTGTCGCCGATCTCGACCTCGTAGGTGCCCTCCGAGAGGCCCTTCACGGCGAGCCGCGGCCACCACGGCGCGGGCGGCGTCGCGGCCGCGACCGCCCGTGCCGCGTCGGGGGCGAGGAAGAGCGGCAGCGCGACCGGCGCGGTGAAGCGCAGCGTCACGTCCTCGCCGTCGCGCGTCACCGCCACGGCGACCGAGGGCGGGGCCTTCGGGTCCGGGGCGAGGTCGACGTCCAGCCACCCCGCGGCGGGGGCGACGCCGAGCCCGCGCACGAGCTCGCGCGCCATGATCGCGTGGCCCTCGGCGTCGGGGTGCACCGCGTCGGGGATCATCGTGAACGCGGGGTTCGCGGCCTTGCGCGCGCGCTGGTGCGCGAGCATGGGCCCGTGGAGGTCGACGCCGACGCAGCCGCGCGCCGCCGCCACGGCGAGCGCCGCCGACGCGAGGCCCGCGAGCGCGTCGTTGTAGCGCGCCGCGCCGAGCGCGGGGTTGCGGTCGGGGTCGACGCAGCCCGGCGTGCACACGACGACGCGGATCTTCGCGTCGAGGAGCTTCCCGACGAGCTGGTCGAGCCGCGAGCGGTACGACGCGAGCACCGTGTCGTCCGGCGCGCGGTACCCGCCGTCGTTCATGCCGAAGCAGAGCGTCACGACGGTCGGGTTCAGCGGCAGCACGTCGCGCTCGAGCCGCCCGAGCGCCCCGCCGAGCGTGTCGCCGCCCCAGCCGGCGTTGAACCACCGGACGTCGAGCTCGGGGTGCGCGAGGTACACCGCGAGCTGCGTGTAGCGCGTGTAGAGCCGCTGCTCGGTGATGCTGTCGCCGAAGAACACGACGCGGTCGCCGGCCTTCAGCACCGGGGCCGGCGTCGTCGCGGGCGCGGGGTCGGCCGCGACGGGCCTCGCGTACGGCGCGGGGGCCGCGAGGGCGAGGAGGAGGGCGAGCGGGGCGAGGGCGGCGAGGCGTCGGGCCATGGCGGCATCGTACGGGTCCGGCGTCGCGGCCTAGGCGCCGACCCAGAACTGGACGATGGCGGTCGCGAGCAGCGTGCGGCCCGTCTTGGTCCGCTCGAACACGCGGACCTGGCCGACGACCGCGTACCCGTTGCCGGCGCGGCGCGGGAACGCGCCGTACGGGACCTTGAACGCGAACGCGAGCGCCTCGGGGTCGGCCTCGATCTTCGCGTCGCGGGACACGACGCGCAGCTCGCCGCTCGACCCGGCGAGCCCCGGGTCGTTGCTCGGGATCGCGTTGCCGGCCGCGTCCTGGAAGAAGATGGAGGCCGCGAGGGTCGAGCCCTTCAGGCCGAGCGCGTCGACGGGCACGTCGATGCGGATCCCGGTGCGACCGCCGTCGAGCGAGACGCCGTGCGTCTTCGTGATGACGCCGATCGACGCGCTCGCCGTGGCCGCGGCGGCCGGCGCCGGGCCGGCGGCGGAGGCGAGGCACGCGAGGAGGGCGGCGGCGAGGGCGAGGACGGTCGGGCGCATGCGGGCGTCTCCGGGACGCGCGCAGGATACCCGGGCCTTCGTCCCGGCCCGCGCCCGGAGGGGGTGCGGGCGGGCGGGCCTCGCGGTCCCGGGAGCAGGACGGCGCCCCGGGGTCGGCCGGGGTGCGCGGGTCAGTGGTGCAGGCCCTCGTAGAGCGTCAGGGCGATCATGACGTGGACGGCGGCCACGCATGCGATGGCGAACGTCTCGAGGACCCGGCCGATGCGGTTCGCGCTGCCGTCGCCGCGCTCCATCCCTTGCAGCGTCTGGAGGTAGGGGAACCAGAGGAAGAGGAAGAACCACGAGCCGAGGGAGCAGAGCGCCAGCCAGCCCGCGGTGGCGAACCACACGCCGGAGCGTCCGGCCTGGGCCGACGAGCGGCCGAAGACCGCCCACATGGCGAGGGCGCCGTACTCGACGAACGCTAGGGCGGCGCACGCCTTGAGGACCGGGCTGCGCCGCAACCGCGAGCGGGCGAAGGCGGCCGCCGACACCGGGCGCGGGGTGGTGGGGGACGGCGGGGTGTCGGGGGAGCGGAGGCGTAGCGGCACGGGGACCGATCGCGCAGCGTACCCGAACCGCGCGGGGGACCGCGAGGCCCGGCCGCCGGCGCGGGCCCTTCGGCGGTCGCGGGGAAGCGTCCGGGCGGTGTCGAGTATCCTGACGGAGGTGCCCCGATCACGGGGCGCGTGGACGAGGAGCCCATGGCCGACGGGGAGACCGCTGCACCGCCGACGCGCGGACCGCTCTGTCCGGGCTGCGGCGCGTCGGCGTGGACCGTCTACTCCCTGCGCCACCCGCTGCTGTGGTTCTGGCTCGCGTGCCCGGTGTTCGCGTTCAACGAACTGCTGCTGGGTCAGCGGATGCCACGGCGAACGATGCTCTGTCGAGCCTGCGAGTGCCCGATCGCCAACCGCAGCTACGTGCCGTGTCCGCACTGCGGTGCGGTCCATCCGGGTGGCCTCTGGTCGATGTCGAACGCGATGTGGAACTGGTTCGGATACGGCTGCCCGTCGTGCGCGCGCGCGATCCCGTGCCTGTGGAACGTGGGCTCGCTCGTGGTCCTCGCGATCACGTGGCCGCTCTGGGTGTGGCCGGTCCGGCGGGTGCGGGAGCGGGCCGTCGCGCGCCAGGTCGCGCGCGCGAGAGAGGCGCTCCGCCGAGGCGTGCACCTCGAGGTGTGGGGGTTCTGGCGCTGGGTCGGCTTCGGGATCACCCGGTTCGGGGGCGCCCTGTTCGTGTTGAACGCGCTCATGCTCCTCTTCCTGTCGCCGGCGCGGCGCACGTACCTCGGTCCAGGGTTCTGGTTCGGGATGCTGGCCTGTCACGCGATCGGCGGGGCGTTGTGGGGCGCCCTCATGGGATGGGTGATGGGCCTCCGGGGGCGGCGGCGCGCCGCGATGCAGGAGCCCACCGGCGGCTGAAACCCGCGGCGCCAGGCTCGGCGGGCGCGGGGCCGGACACGCCCGACGACGCACGGCCCCGCAGCGAGGTTCGACATGGCCATCGTCTCCTTCGGTCCGAAGACCGCCTGGATCGCCGCACGCGGCTCGACGCCCGACGCCGTGATCGCCGCGCTCTCGCTGCAGGACGCGCGGCGCGTCCCGTGGGCCGAGGGCGTCGAGGCGTCGTACCGCACCGACGACCGGGTCGTCTTCGTCACGCCGACGGTGGACGGCTGGGTGCTCGCGGTCGGCGCGGCGCTGATGGACCAGGCCGAGGACGGAGCCCCGCCGTTCGCGCGCGACGTCGCCGATTGGGCGCGTCGCCTCGGCACCGAGGTCGTGTACTTCACGACCCACCGCGTCGTGGAGTCGCATGGGTGGGCGCGCGCGCGGCCCGCGGGGCGGGTTCGCGCCTTCCTCTACGTCGGCGAACGCGGCGAGACGCTCGTGGACGAAGGCGCGCCGACGGCCGAGGAGGTCTCGCTCGGGTACGCGCGGTTCGATGCCGAGAAGGCCGGCGACGATTGGCGCCCGCCCGACGAGGACGTCGTCTTCGCCCTGGCGGCCCGCTGGAGCGTCGACCCGTCGTCGCTCGAGTCCCGATTCCTCGACGTCGGCGACGGATGGATGGGCACGCTCGCGGCGCCCGCCGGGCGCCCAGCGCCGTCATCCCCGCCGTCGTCGCCGCGTCGGCCCTGGTGGAAGTTCTGGTAGGAACGCACGCCCCTTGGCGCGACGGTTCCGGGGCGAGGAGGTCTGCGGCATGCCGAGTGCGAAGCGACGACCGAAGACGCCGAAGCCCCGCCAGGCGGCGACCGGTGGGGCCGTGATCGACGCTTACCTCAAGAAGGCGCATCCAGAACACCGGGCGGTGATCGAACGGTTGCGGCGGACGATCCGCGCGGCGGCGCCGCGCGCCGTCGAAGCGCTCTCGTACGGCGTGCCTTCCGTCCGTCAGGACGGGCGCGGGGTCGTCGCGTACGCGGCGGCGGCGCGTCACGGTTCGCTCTACCCGATGAGCTCCGCGGTCTTCCGCGCGTTCGCCGCGGATCTCCGCGCGTACGACTGCAGCAAGGGCACGATCCGCTTCCCGTACGACGCGCCGCCTCCGGCGGCGCTCGTGCGCCGGATCGTGAAGGCCCGGCTGGCCGAGCTCGCCGAGCGGAGTGCGCGCCGATGACGGTCGCGGAGGCGGTGGACCGCTTCCGGCGGGCCGCGAACGCCAAGGGCGACTTCGGCGTCCCGGCGCGACGCGACCAAGCCCTGTTCGACGAGATGGTGGACGCCTGGCGGTTCCTCGACGCGGAGGGGGACGTCGGGCGCGAGGGGTTCCGCGCGCTGCTCGCCGACCCGTCGGAGCACGTGCGATGCTGGGTGGCGAGCCAGCTGCTCGGGACCGGCGACGCCATCGGGATCTCGGTGCTCGAGGCGAGCGCGGCGGGCGACGGGTTGCGTGCGCTCGCATCGCGGATGGTGCTGCTGGAATGGCGCGCCGGCCGTCTGAAGCCGCCCTTCCGCCCGGCGCATCCGTGAGGGGCCGGGCCCGCGAGGTCTGTGTCCGGAGGGACGCTCGTCGGCGAGGGAGGCGCGGCGCATGAAGATCAACGAGTTCATCGAAGTGATCGTCAACAAGCGGCCGCCCGCCCCGGCGGAGGAGCTTGCCGCATTCGAACGCACCGTCGGCCACCCGCTCCCGGAGGACTACCGCTCCTTCCTCAGGAACTGTAACGGCGGGTACGTCGGCGGCCGGTGCTGGTATCGGGGCCGGAACCCGGAGGGGCGGGAGGTCGAGGCCGGCGTACACCACATCGGCGGGTTCCGGTCCGAGTCATACCTCTGCCTGCCCGACATCCGCCGGGCGTACGCGGGGCGCATTCCGGACGCGCTCGTCTGGATTCACGACGACCCGTTCGGCAATGCCATCTGTCTGGGCATCGCCGGTGAACACCACGGGCGGGTGTACTTCTGGGACCATGAGAACGAGCCGGACGACGACTGGGACGGGTCCGTGGAGTCGGCCGGCAACCTGACGCTGATCGCCGACTCGTTCACCGAGTACGTGGCCGGGCTGGAAGAGTTGGACGCGGCCGACTAAACTGCACGCGCAGACGCCGAGCCAGACTCTGCAGCAGACGGCGGGGCACGATCGGCCTCTGGGAAGTCGCAACTCGTCGGTGGCCCGCTGCCGCCAGGCTCGTTCGCTCGGCGGGCGAGGACCCCACGACGATGGATGTCGTCCTGTTCCGAAGTGACGCGTTCTCCTTGGAGAACACCGTCATCGACGGTCGAGTGGCCGACCTGCCGCTAGGACTCGACGTCGCCCGAGACCTTCGTGCGCGGATCGCTCGCCAGGCCCCTCATCTCGTCACGCACGAGCCCATCTGGGAGGACTGGGGCTGCGTACTCTGGGTGAGGGACGGTCGCGTTCAGTACGACCTCGAGGTGCACTGGGTCGGCTTCAACGGTGTGGACAATCAGTGGAGCATCCGCTTCTCGCGGCCGCGAGGCTGCTTCTCCGCGTTGATCGGGCGTCGGAGCCGTCCGGAGGACTGCCGGCCCATCCAGACCGTCGTGGCGCGCGTGCTCGAAGAGGCGCCCGAGGTGTACTCCGAGGTCGAATGGCTCAGTCGAGCCGGGTACGAGGAACGGCGATAGCGACGCGTTGCGTGCACGGCCCTCTGCCGTGGTTGCTCCAGGCGGCCGACAGCGCCACTGACCGCGAGCGGCAGGGGCGCGGGGCTCGGCGAAGCGGTACAGTCTGACCCGCCGCTCGCGCCCGAGCGGCAACGTCGGGTGGGGAGGTCGCGCGCATGGAACTCGCCGATGAGATCCGCAGGCTCAAGGAACTGCACGACGAGGGAGCCCTGACCGACGACGAGTTCTCGCAGGCGAAGGCTGCGCTGCTCGATGGCGTGACGGGCGACTCAGCCTCCACCCCCTGGGGGCAGGGCCGGACCGACGACGGACTCGGCGTCGCCGCGAAGCGATGGGTGAACCTCCAGATCGTGATCGTCATCGTCGGCTTCGTGCTCGCGCTCATCTTCCTCTTCGCGTTCTTCCTGCCCAACTGGAGGAAGACCCGCGACGAGTTCGATCGGCGGTGGAGCGAGTTCCCATCGAACCCCGCAGTCCCCCTGCCCCCTCCGCCGGTCAAGTGACGCGCCGCCCCTCCGGGCCCGACCGGACGTTGCGGCCGATGAGCGACGGCCCCGCCCGTCGCGTGAGCGGGTCCGCGAACCGGGCGGGCGCGATCGGCACTCGGCCGTGCCCGCGAACGACCGTGGCTTTGCCCCGCGCGTCCACCCTTCGCGCCGCGGACGCCGCCGCGGCGAGACGATCCCCCGAAACGGCGCCGGCGGCCTCCGTGGGGGAGCCGCCGGGCCTCGCGTACCGGGAGAGGGGGAGCGCTACTTCTTGAGGTAGGCGCGGGCTTCCTCGGCGAGGAGCGGCAGCACCGTGAAGGCGTCGCCCACGATGCCGAAGTCGGCGACGCCGAAGATCGGCGCGTCGCCGTCCTTGTTGATCGCGACGATCACCTTGCTGCTGCTCATGCCGGCGAGGTGCTGGATCGCGCCGCTGATCGCCACCGCCACGTAGAGCTTCGGCGAGACGGTCTTGCCCGTCTGGCCGACCTGCTCCTTGTGGGGGCGCCAGCCCGCGTCCACGACCGCGCGCGAGGCGCCGTGCGCCGCGCCGAGCGCGTCGGCGGCGTCGAGGAGGAGCTTCCAGTGCTCCGGCCCCTGCATGCCGCGCCCGCCCGACACGATCACGTCGGCCTCGGTGAGCTCGATCTCCTTCGCCGTCGGCGCCACGACCTCCTTGCAGCGGATGCGCACCGCCGGGACGGTCACCGCGAGCGGCTCGCTCGTCGCGGCGCGCGCCGCGAGGGCCGGCGTCACCACGTTCGGGCGCACCGAGACCACCGCGACCTCGGCCTTCACGGCCACCTTCGCGATCGCCTTGCCCGCGAGGCGCGGCTTCGTCGCGACGAGGTCGGCGCCCTCGAGCGCCACCGCCGTCGCGTCGGCCACGTAGCCCGCGCCGAGCTTCGCGGCGACGGCCGGGGCCGTCTCCTTGCCCGCGAGCGTGGCGGAGAACAACACGAGCCGCGGCGAGACCTTCGCGACCGCGGCCAGCACCGCCGCCGCCGTCGCCTCGGCCTGGTGCCGCGCGAACGCCGGCCCGTCGACGACGAGGACCTGGTCGACGCCGTGTTTGCCGAGCGCGTCCGCCGCGCCGGCGACGCCCTGCCCGATCACGACGGCGACGACCTTGCCGCCCCAGGCGTCCGCGAGCCTGCGGCCCGCGGTCGCGGTCTCGAAGGCGCCCTTCTTGAGCTGCCCGCCGCGCGTCTCCGCGACGATCAGGACGTGGGTGCGGCTCACAGGACCCCCCTCTCTTCGCGCAGCGCCTTCAGCAGCGTGCGGACGCCCTCGCGGGTCGGCTCGAGCTTGCGGCACGCCGCGCGGCCCGCCGGCAGCGCCAGCGACCGCGTCTCCGTCGGCGACGGCGTCGCGGCCAGCGGCTTCTCCTCGAGCGGCTTCTTCTTCGCCGCCATGATGCCCTTGAGGCCCGGCAGGCGCGGCTCGGCGAGGCCCTTCTGCGCGGTCAGCACCGCCGGCAGGTCGACCTCGAGCACCTCGACCTCGCCGTCGATCTCGCGCTTCACCGTCGCGACCTTGCCCGCGACCTCGATCGACGTCACGAACGCGACGCACGGCCGGTCGAGCAGCGCGGCCACCATCGGGCCCACCGCCGCATCGTCGTCGTCGGTCGCCTGCTTGCCGAACAACACGAGGTCGGCCGGCAGGCCGCGCACCGCGTCCGCCAGCGCCTTCGCCGTCGCCGACGCGTCGCCCGCGCCCGTCGGCGCCGTCACGAGCACCGCCTTGTCGGCGCCCATCGCGAGCGCCGTGCGCAGCTCCTTGCTCGTCTCGGCCGGGCCGACGCTCACCACCGTCACGGTCCCGCCGCCGGCCGCGTCGCGCAGCTGCAGCGCCTTCTCGACGGCGATCTCGTCGTACGGGGCCATGATCCACTGGATCCCCGCGGCGTCGATCGAGCGGCCGTCGGCGGCCACGCGCACCTTCGCCTCGGTGTCCGGGACTCGTTTCACGCAGACGACGACGTCCATGGGCGACTCCTTGTGGTGCGGGAGTGTACCGGCCCCCCGGCAACGGAGGCCGCCCGGGACGGACCCGACGCGGTCCCCTTTTCCGACCGCAAGCCGCGGTGGCCGGCGGGCCTCGCGTCCCGAACCCACCCGACCGGGTACCCTCGGCTCCCCGATGCGCCGCCCCCGCCCCCGCCTCGTCGCCGCCGGCCTGCTCGCGGCGCTCGTCCTCGCGGCCTGCGGCGAGTCGTCGACGACCTCGATGTCGAAGCCGGCCGCGGCGGCGACCGGGGCGCAACCACCGGCGACTGCGCCCGCCGCGCCACGGCCGGCGGCGGGGGCCTCCGCCCCGGCGCCCGCCCCGCCTCCCGTCGCGCCGGCGGCGGTGGGGGCCCGCGCGTCGGTGCCCCCGGTCGAGGCCGAGCTCGTCGCCGCGACGACCTCGGTTGCGCCCGGCGGGACCGTGCGCGTCGGCCTGCGGCTCGCGATGGCGCCCGGTTGGCACGTCTACTGGCGCTCGCCCGGCGACTCCGGCCAGGCGCCGACGATCACGTGGACGTTGCCCGTGGGCGTGACCGCGTCGCCGATCGCGTGGCCCGTGCCGCGGCGGCTCGTCACGCCGCCGCTCGCCACGTACGTCTACGACGACGACGTCCTGCTGCCGGTCACGCTTTCGGTGCCCGCCGACTTCGCCGCGCCGACGCTCGAGATCGGCGCGGTGGCGGACTGGCTCGTCTGCGAGGAAGAGTGCCAGCCCGGCGCGGCCACGCTGCGCCTGGCGTTGCCGGTGCGTGCCGGCCCGGCGGCGACGGATTGGCGCACGCACCGATGGTTCGTCGGGGCCGATGCGGCCCTCCCGCGCCCGTTGTCCGCGGGCGTGCGGGCGGCCGCTGCGGGGTCCGAGCTCGTCGCCGTGTTCCTCGGCGGTGAGGGGCCTTGGACGGACGCGTCCGCCGACGCGCGGTTGTTCCTCGACGACGGGGACGGCTTCGCCCGCGTGGAGGAGCAACCCTGGGTCCAGACGCCGGCGGGTCGCGCGCTCGTGGTGCCGAGGACGCGGGCGCCCGGCGTTCCCGCCGCGATGCGAGTGAAGGGCTTGCTGGTCGGGACGCATCCTTCGTCCGGCCCGTTCGCGTACGAGGTGGACGTCGCGATCGAGGGCACGACCGACCTCGGGGGCGCCAGCGTCCTCCGGCGGACGTCGCCGCCCACGCACGCGCCCGAGGGTGTGGGCGGGCATCCTTCCTCCGGGGAGGTCGGGGGCGAGGGACCGCGAGGCCCGGTGGCCGCCGGGTCCGCCGCGCCGGCGCCGGTCCCGTCGAGGCAGGTCCCCGACGAATCCCCGCCGTCGCTCGTGTACGCGTTGTGGCTCGCGTTCCTCGGCGGGCTCCTGCTCAACGTGATGCCGTGCGTCCTGCCCGTGCTCTCGGTGAAGGCGCTCGGCTTCGTGGAGCAGGCGGGCGAGCGGCCGGGGCACGTGCGCGCGCACGGGCTCGTGTTCGCCGCGGGCGTGATCCTCGCGTTCTGGGCGATCGTCGGGATCGTGCTGGCCCTGCGGCAGGCGGGCCAGGCCGTCGGGTGGGGGTTCCAGTTCCAGAACCCCATCGTGGTCGGCGCGTGCGCGCTGCTCATGCTCGGGATGTCGCTCAACCTCGTCGGGCTGTTCGAACTGGGCACCGGCGTGGCCGCGGCCGCGGGACAGGCCGAGAGCAAGCTGCGCCGCGGGACGTGGACGGGCTCGTTCGCGAGCGGCCTGCTCGCCACCGTGATCGCGACGCCGTGCACCGCGCCGTTCATGGGCGTGGCGGTGGGCTACGCGATGGGGGCGTCCGCCTTCGAGGCGATCGCGGTGTTCACGGCGCTCGGGGCCGGCATGGCGCTGCCGTTCGTCGCGCTGCTCTGGTCGCCCGCGCTGCTCGCGCGCGTGCCGCGGCCCGGCCCGTGGATGGAGACCTTCCGGCAGGTGCTGTCGTTCCCGTTGTTCGCGACGGCGATCTGGCTCGGGTGGGTGTTCGGTCGGCTCGTCGGCGTGTCGGGCCTCACGTGGCTCATGTACGGCGCGCTCGCGACCGCGTTCGCGGCCTGGGCGTTCGGCCGGTTCGGCGGCGCGCACCACGGGCCGTGGTTGCGGTGGGTGGTCGGGCGGGGGCTGCCCGCCGCGGCCGTCGTCGCCGCCGTCGTGTTGATGGTCGGAGGGGCGCGCAAGGACCCGGCGGCCGAGCACGCGCCGCCCGAGGGTTGGATCGCGTGGACCCCGACCGTCGTGGACGAACTGCGCGGGCAGGGGCGGCCGGTGTTCCTCGACTTCACCGCCGACTGGTGCCTCACCTGCAAGGTGAACGAGGCGACGATCCTCTCGACGGAGGCGGTGGAAAGGACGTTCCGCCGGCTCGGCTACGCGAAGGTCGTCGCCGACTGGACCCGCCAGGACGCCGAGATCCTCGGGGCGCTCCGGACGTTCGGCCGCGACGGCGTGCCGCTCTACGTCGTCTATCCCGCGGACCGCGCGCGCCCCCCCGAGGTGCTGCCCACGGCGATCACCCCGGGCGTCGTGACGGACGCGCTCGAGCGTGGGGCCGCGACGACGCCCGCCCCGCTCCCCGGGGGCCTCGCGAGGTAGGGACGGCACGGTGGTGGGCACCTAGAGGTAATCTCCGGGTCGACCTCCGAAACCTCCCGTCCCCCGGCCGGGTTCGTAGGCTCTGCTCATGGCGGCTCCTGCCGCACGTGCCATCCCCCCGGGAGACTCCCCGAATGCACCGCCTTCGTCTCGGACTCGCGGCCATGGCCGCGTTCCTCGCCTGCAGTGTCCCCGCGACGTTCGCCGAGGACGCCGCGCCCGCGCCCAAGGACCCGCCGAAGGAGGAACCGCCGAAGGCCGATCCGCCGGCCAAGCCCGAGGAGGCGCCGAAGCCTCCGGTCGCCCCGGCGTTCACCGCGAAGGACCTCGACGGCAAGGACCGCACGCTGGCGGAGTTCGCCGGCAAGTGGGTCGTGCTCGAGTGGGTCAATCCCGGCTGTCCGTACGTGAAGAAGTTCTACAACCCCGGCGTCATGCAGGCGCTCCAGAAGAAGTACGTGGAGAAGGGCGTGGTCTGGCTCTCGGTCTGCAGCACCAACCCGAACCACAAGGACTACAAGACCGCCGAGCAGTGGAAGGCGCACGTGGCCGAGGCCAAGCTCGGCTCGACGGCGGTGTTGCTCGACAGCGACGGCGTCGTCGGGAAGGCGTACGGGGCGCTCCGCACGCCGGAGATCCGCATCGTCTGCCCGAAGGGGACGTTGCAGTACGTCGGCGCGGTGGACGACAACAAGGACGCCAAGGCCGACCCCGCGGTCGCTCGCAACTACGTCGCGGAGTTCCTCGACGCCGTCCTTGCCGGCAAGACGCCGGAGGTGACCTCGACGACGGCCTATGGTTGAGGCGTGAAGTACGCCAAGTAGGCGGACGCGGCCGTGCGCCGCGTGCAAGCTGGAAGCACGGGCCCCGCGACCTCGGTCGCGGGGCCCGTTGCGTTCCGAGGGCGGCCGGCCGGCGTTCCCTCCGCGGCGGGCAGGGGGACCGGCGGCGACCGGGCCTCGCGGTCCCGGGGATACGAGCGCTACCGGTGGAGCTCGGGCATCGAGAAGCCCTCGCCGAGGTAGGTGCGGCGCACGACCTCGTCGGCCACCAGCTCGGCGGGCGCGCCGTGACGGAGGATGCGGCCCTCGGCGATGATGTAGGAGCGGTCGGTGACCGAGAGCGTCTCGCGGACGTTGTGGTCGGTCAGCAGGATCGACATGCCGCGCTCGTCGCGCAGGCGGCGCAGGATGCCCTGGATGTCCTGCACGGCGATGGGGTCGACGCCCGCGAACGGCTCGTCGAGGAGCAGGAGCGTGGGCTCGAGGACGAGCGCGCGCGTGATCTCGAGGCGGCGGCGCTCGCCGCCCGAGAGCGTGTCGGCGCGCGACGTGCGGCGCGGGCGCAGGCCCAGCTCGTCGAGGAGGACCTCGAGGCGCTCCGCGCGCTCCTTGCGCGAGAGCGCGAGGGTCTCGAGGATCGCGAGGATGTTCCCCTCGACGGTCATCTTGCGGAAGATGCTCGGCTCCTGCGGGAGGTAGGCGATGCCGAGGCGCGCGCGGCGGTAGATCGCCATGTGCGTGACGTCCTCGTCGCGGAAGCGGACCGCGCCCTCGTCGGGCCGGACCATGCCGAGGACCATGTGGAACGAGGTGGTCTTGCCGGCGCCGTTGGGGCCGAGGAGGCCGACGATCTCGCCGGGCTCGACGCGGAAGGAGACGTCGTCCACCACGCGGCGGCCGCGGTAGCTCTTCGCCAGGCTGCGGGCCTCGAGGAGCGACATCAGCGCACGCACCGGATGCGCGGGAGGATCTCCTCGAGCGGCCAGAAGACGAGGCCGAACCAGGCGCGGCCGATGATGCGGTCGCGCTTGACGAACGGCAGGCGGACCGACTCGGTGCCGGTCTCGACCTCCTCGTCGCGGTACCAGCGGCGGCGGATCCCCTCGACGTCGAGGACCTCGCGGCGGACGCGGTCGCCGACGGTGGTGTCGCGGGGCTGGTAGCCGACGTCGTCGTCGGGGCGCGGGTCCCAGACGATGTGGCGGCCGTCCTTCAGGCGGACGCCGGTCGCCTGCCACTTCCGGCTGTCGCTCGAGTAGCGGGTGTTGTCGCCCAGCATGAAGTGGTCGTCGGGGCCGAGGCGCATGAAGTCGCCGCGGCGGGGCCAGGCCGAGCCGTCGTGCTGATAGTTGGTGTAGTAGAGGTCGTGGTCGACGCGCACGCGGTCCACGGTCGTGGCGGCGCCGCGGACGCCGATCGTGAGCTGCTGCGGCGCGGCGCCCGACGCGAGGCCCTCGAGGCGGATCGTCTCCTCGAGCGAGAGCTCGTCGGGGATCACCGCGACCTCTTCGCCGCCGACCCACGCGCGCAGGTCGCCGTCGACGCTCTCGAGGACGAGGTCGAGCGGCGCGCCCGGGACGAGGCGGGCTGCGAGCGCGCGGCGCGCGCCGTTCGTGGTGGCGGCCGAGGGCGCGCGGCCCTCCGTCGCGACCCGCACGGTCTGGCGGCGGCCGTCGCCCGGTGCCCACGCGAGCTCGACCTCCGCGGGCCCGGTGGCGGTCACGCGGCACGAGAGGCGCACGTCGGGGCACGGGAACGAGCTGCTCGTGTCGGAGCCGGGGTCGAGGAAGCCGGCGCGGTCGTTGTCGCGGATCGCGTAGCCGTAGACGCGGCGGGCGAGGCCGTCGATGCGCCCGGCGTCCGGGCCGTCGCCGCGGTACACCAGCGTGCCGTGGCGTTCCGCGTCGAGGGGCCCGGGCCCGACGTCGAGGGTGCGCCAGAAGACGTCGGGCGCGCTCTCGGCGGGCTTGCCGACGGGGGGATAGACGGGCAGGTACAGCTGGTTGCGCACGTTCGCGGGCTTGCGGGCCGGGTGGAAGGTCGGCTCGCCCTCGATGCGCGCGTCGCCGACCCAGACGTCGCCGCGCTCGATGCGGGCGGCCTCGTTGGGGAGGACGACGAGGCGCTTGATGAACGCCTTGGGCCAGTAGAGCGGGTAGTGGAAGACGACGATGTCCCAGCGCGCCGGGTCCGAGAAGAGGTAGGCGTCCTTCTGGACGAGGATGCGGTCGCCGGGCGTGTTCGGACGGGTGCGGCTGTTGTCGCCGAAGAGCGTCGGCTCCATGGAGCCGGTCGGGATCTTGAAGACCTCGATGACGAGGTGGCGCAGGAGCAGCGCCAGGATCAGCGCGAACGCGATCGCCTCGAGGTTGTCGCGGACGACGCCGAGCGGCGACACGCCCGACGGCGGGTGCGCCGGCGCCGGGCGCGGGACGGGCGCGGCGGGGGGGCGGGCCGAGGGCGGCGTCGGCGCGGGCCTCGCGTCGGCGGGCTCGGGTCCGCCCGGGGACGCGACCGCGGGCTCCGGGTCCCCGGGCACGCGACGCCCGTCGGCGTCGAGCGCGTCCGGCTCGCCCGGGAGCCCGCCGCTCATTCGTCCTCCGCGTCGTCGTCGTCGCTCGAGAGCACCGACAGGAAGGCCTCCTGCGGGATCTCGACGCTGCCGACCTGCTTCATCCGCTTCTTGCCGCGCTTCTGCTTCTCGAGCAGCTTGCGCTTGCGCGTGATGTCGCCGCCGTAGCACTTCGCGAGGACGTCCTTGCGCATGGGCGCGATGGTCTCGCGCGCCACGATCTTGCCGCCGATGGCCGCCTGGAGGGGCACCGAGAAGAGGTGGCGCGGGATGGCCTTGCGCAGGCGACGCAGCAGGCGCCGGCCGCGCGTCTCGGCCTCGTCGCGGTGGCAGACCATGGAGAGCGCGTCCACCTCGGCGGCGTTGACGAGGATGCGCATGCGCACCAGCTCGGCGGCCTCGTAGCCGGTGACCTCGTAGTCGAGGGTGCCGTAGCCGCGGGTCGCCGACTTCATCATGTCGAAGAAGTCGAAGACGATCTCGCCGAGCGGCATGTCGTAGACGAGCATCACGCGCTCGGGCGAGAGGTAGTCCGTGCGCACGTACCGGCCGCGCTTGTCCTGGCAGATGGTCATCATCGTGCCGATGAACTCGCTCGGCAGGATCATGTTGCAGCGCGCGATCGGCTCGCGGAACTCCTTGATGAAGTTGCTCTCCGGGATGTCGGAGGGCTTCTCCACGCGGATCAGCGTGTCGTCGGTCTTGAGGACCTCGTACGTGACGTTCGGGGCCGTCTGGACGAGGTCGAGGTCGCTGTCGCGCTCGAGGCGCTCCTGCACGACCTCCATGTGGAGGAGGCCGAGGAAGCCGCAGCGGAAGCCGAAGCCGAGGGCCTCGGACGTCTCGGGGAGGTACGTGAACGAGGCGTCGTTGAGCGCGAGCGTGTCGAGCGCCTTGCGGAGGTTCTCGTAGTCCTTGGGGAACGTCGGGTAGAGCCCGCAGTACACCATCGGCTTGGGCTCGCGGTAGCCCGGCAGGGGCTCGACGCCCTCCGCCCGCAGCGACTCGACGACGGTGTCGCCGATGCGCACGTCGCCGAGCGCCTTGATGTTGGCGACGACGTAGCCGCTCTCGCCGGCCGACAGCATCTTGCCGGGCTCGTGGTCGGGCCGCAGGACGCCCACCTCGAGGACCTCGTACTCGGCCTTCGCGCCGAGCAGGCGGATCTTCGTCTTGGGGCGGATCACGCCGTCGACGAGGCGGACGTAGATGATGACGCCGCGGTAGGTGTCGTAGACCGCGTCGAACAGCAGCGCGCGGAGCGGCGCGTCGGGGTCGCCCTCGGGCGGCCGGACGCGGTCGATGACGGCGTCGATGACCTCGCGCACGCCCTGGCCGGTCTTGCCGGAGGCCCACAGCGCGGTGGTGGGGTCGATGCCGAGCACGCCGTGCATCTCGCCCAGCGCGCGCTCGGTGTTCGCGGTCGCGACGTCCACCTTGTTGAGCACGGGGACGATGTCGAGGCCGGCCTCGACGGCGAGGTAGGCGTTGGCGACGGTCTGCGCCTCGACGCCCTGGGTGGCGTCCACGAGGAGGATCGCGCCCTCGCAGGCGGCCAGCGAGCGGCTCACCTCGTAGGTGAAGTCGACGTGGCCGGGGGTGTCGATGAGGTTGAGGACGTACTCCTTGCCGTCCTTCGGGTACTTGAGGCAGACCGCGCGGGCCTTGATCGTGATGCCGCGCTCGCGCTCGAGCTCCATGTCGTCGAGCATCTGGTCGGCGTGGTCGCCCTTGCGCACGAGGCCGGTGATCTCGAGGATCCGGTCCGCGAGCGTGGACTTGCCGTGGTCGATGTGCGCGACGATGGAGAAGTTGCGCAGGTGCTGGATGGGGCCGCGGGTCATCGGGGCGGGATTGTACGGGCGGAGACCGGGGGGCCGATGCCCGGTCAGGGCCGTCGGCCCGGGACGAGGGCGGCCGCGAGCGCGCGGAAGGCCTGCCCCCGGTGGCTGATGGCGTCCTTCTCCGCGGGCGGGAGCTCGGCGAACCGGACCCCCGGGGCCGGGTACCGCGCGGAGGTCAGGTGGAACACCGGGTCGTAGCCGAAGCCGTTCCCGCCGCGCGGCGGCCCGCGGACGACCCCCTCGACGCGCGCCTCCGCGCGCGCGCGGCCCGCGCCGTCGGGGGCGACGACGACGGCGTGGCAGACGAACGCCGCGGCCGGGTCCACGAGGCCGCGACGGGCGACCTCGGCCAGCAGCTTCGCCGTGTTCGCCTCGTCGGTCGCGCCGTCGCCGGCGTAGCGCGCCGAATGGACGCCCGGCGCGCCGCCGAGCGCCGCGACCGCGAGGCCCGAGTCGTCGGCGGCGGCGGGCCGGCCGGTCGTCCGCGCGGCCGACAGGGCCTTCTTGTAGGCGTTGGCCTCGAACGTCTCGCCGTCCTCGACGACGGGCGGGAGCGCGGGGGGGACCTCCACCTCGATCCCGTACGGGGCGAGGATCGCGGCGATCTCCCGCGCCTTGTGGCGGTTGGTGGTCGCGAGCAGCAGCCGCACGTCGGGTCAGCCCGCGAGCTCGGCCTTCGCGCGCGCGAGGATCGTCTCGATCCCCTTGCCCGCGAGCGAGAGCATGGCGGCCAGCTCGTCGCCCTCGAACGGGCGGCTCTCGCCGGTGCCCTGCACCTCGATGAACTTGCCCGACGCCGTCATGACGACGTTCATGTCCACGGCGGCGTCCTTGTCCTCGGAGTAGTCGAGGTCGAGGAGCGCCTTGCCGGCGGCGATGCCGACGGAGACGGCGCCGACGGGCTCCTTCAGCGGCCAGCGCGCGAGCGGGCGGCTGAACTTGTGCTTCTTCAGCGCGTCCACGACGGCGAGGTACGCGCCGTTGATCGACGCGGTGCGGGTGCCGCCGTCGGCCTGCAGGACGTCGCAGTCCACCCAGATCGTGCGCTCGCCGAGGGCCTGCGGGTCGAGCACGCTGCGGAGCGCGCGGCCCACGAGGCGCTGGATCTCGTACGTGCGGCCGTCCACGCGGTTGGTGGACGACGCGCGGGCCTTGCGGTCCGGGGTGGAGCCCGGGAGCATCGAGTACTCCGCGGTGAGCCAGCCCTGGCCGCGACCCTGCATCCACGGCGGGACGCGCTCCTCGATGCTCGCGGTCACGAAGACCCGCGTGCGTCCGGACTCGTAGAGGACGGAGCCGGGCGTGGCGTCGCAGAACCCGCGGGTGATCTTCACCGGGCGGAGTTGGTCGGGCGCGCGACCGTCGGCGCGGGGCATGGCGTTCCTCCAGCGGGGGCGGGGATGCTACTCCCCGAGCGCCCCCGGGCCGCCGACGGGACGACCGGACCGGCCCCGGTCGGTCCCGTGCCCCCCGGGTCAAGACCGGGCGCCCGTCCGGCCGAAAGGGGGCCACCGCCGCTCGGACAGGGATGCCGAAGCACGGACGAGACCCCGCCCATGCGATCGCACGCCCTGGAACCCACGCAGGTCCACGTCGAGATCGACGGCCAGGCCCACCCGGCCGAGGCCCTCGAGCTGACGGGCCATCGGGCCGCCATCCGGAGCCCGCACGCCTTCACGTTGGCGTCGGCCGTCCGGCTCGTGCTCGACTGGGAAGACGGGGCCTCGACCGCCTTGCCGGCGGTCGTTCGCGCGGTCAGCTGCTCGGGCCGCGAGCACCTCGCCCACGTCGAGGTCACCGGCGTCGAGGGCGCCTGGGAGCCGTTCCTGGCGTTCGTCGGGCCCTCGATCGTCCTGGCCTGACCCACCCCCCGGGTCCGCCGTCCGCCGACACCGAGACAACGGGGTCGTAGCCCGTTGTCCCGCTGTCGCCCCCCTTACCGGGGGGGACGTGGAACCACAGGGTCGTTGCCCTTGGTTTCACGAAGGCGGCGGGGCCTCGCGTACCGGGGGAGGGGATGCGCTACGGCAGTATGGTTACCTTTAGGTAACCTATTGGCCTGGCCTGCGGGCGCGACCGCCGGCTCGGCGTGGGGGGGCGCAGCCGGGCGGCCGCCGCGCCTAGCCGTGGACCGGGTGGTCGGCCTGCGGCGCGTGCTCGTCGGCGCGCTCGTCGATCTCGCCCCGCTGCAGGGCGACGAGGTAGGCGTCCATCTCGCGCGTGCTCGCGAACACGTCCTCGGCCGGGACGGCGTCCATCACGTCGAGGACGCGGCGGATCCGGGCGGGCACGTTCACGAACAGGCACTGCCCGCCCGTCTTCTCCTGCGTCCGACGCACGTTCAGGAACGCGCCGAGGCCGGGGCTCGTCATCAGCTCGAGCTTCGCCAGGTCGAACACGATCGCGCGCAGCCCGTGGCCCAGGAACGGGGCCACGCGCTGCCGGAGCAAGGGCACGGTGTCGTGGTCCAGGTGACCCTCGACATGCAGCACGACCGCGACGCCGGCGGCCGGCCGAGAGACCGTGATCGCGAGGAAGTGGTCGGGCTCGAAGGGGATGTCGAGGTCGGCGGGCGTCGTCATCGTCGGCTCCTGCGGCTAGTGGGACAGCGGGGGCGGGACGGTGAGCGGGAAGGCCGCGTCGAGCGACGGGCCTGCAGCCCTCCGGGTGAGCTCGAGCGTGAGGCTCGAGAGGTCCGGCGCGGGCTCGGCTCCGTCGACCGGAACGGACTCGGTCGCGCGCGGCGCGCTGGGCGCCGAGCGGTAGACGCCCGACGACGCGACGGGCTCGATCCCGTCGTCGTCGGCGAACGCGTTCTTCACGGCGGCCACGTCACATGAAGTGGTCGCGGACGCGGTGAAGAGGGATGAATGAACCATGAAGACGTGCGCGGCTGCGGAGACCGCGAAGGTCATCGCGACACTCCGGGCCGTGCGGTAAAGCCGTCGGGCTTTCGAACGAGAAATGCGCATATCCCCCCCAGGGGACATCCGCATCCCAGTGGCACCGGTGGGTGCCGTCTCACCGCCGTCCTCTACGGCAGCCGCCCGCCGGCACTTGAGCCCTTTCCGCGAGAATCTGAGCGGAAGACGAATCCGTTCATTTCCCGTGAAACTCGCGCGAATTCGCGTGAAGAGCGCGTGTCGGTCGTGAGGACGGCGTGAACGCCGGACAAGGTCGTGCGTGGGGGACCGCGAGGCCCGGCCCGTCGTGAACGGCGCGTGCCGACCTGTGAAGGCGCCATCGCGGGATGAAGCGTGGATGAATGAGTAGGACACCACTGTTGCACGACGTCCCGTGGCGCGAGGGGGTACGCTCCCAGCGTGGGGACTCTCCTTCGTCGCATCGCCGTCGTGCTCGCGATCGTGGGGTCGGGGTCTGCCCTCGCGCGCGCGGCGGACCCGCGCGCGCCCGACGATCTCGAGACGACCGCCACCCGGGTGCTGAAGGCCGTCGAGGCGAAGGACGACGCGCCCGTCGGCCACGTCGCGCGCGGGCTCGACCCCGACCCGTGGCTCGTCGCGGACGTGCTCGCGATGGGCGGGCACCGCGAGGCCGCGGAGCGGCTCGCGAGGGCGATGCCGCCGCCGTACGGCGAGGGGCTGCTGCGCTGGCTCGCGGACGGCCGGCCGGCGGCGCGCGATCTGTTCACCGCGTTCAAGGAGGTGCGAACGGCGGCCTGCGAGAAGGCGTGGGCGAAGGTGGAGGCCCGCGTGCGCGCCGCCGAGCCCGCGTTCGGCGACGACCCCACGTCGCTGGCGATGCGGTACGAGCGCGCGCGGGCCCTCGGCGGGCTCGCGCGCCACGCCGACGCGGCGCGCGCGGCCGCCGACGTCGCGGCGGTCGCGGAGGGCTTCGGGTGGTGGCGCCAGGCCGCGCTCGGGCGCCACTTCGAGGCCCTCGAGACGCTGCTCGTGTCGCCGGTGCGCGCCGCGCAGTGCTGGCGCGATCTCGAGCGCGTCGCGCTGGCGGCGCGCGACGACGGGCTGCGCGCCACCGCGCTCGAGGGCCTCGCGACGGCCCGGGAGCGGTCGCGCGACGTGCTCGGCGCGGTGGACGCGATCGAGGCGGCGGTGGCGCTGCGGGAGAAGGTGGGGGAGCCGGGGCCGTGGGCCCGCGCGGAGGCGAACCGCGGGGCGCTGCTCCTGGCGTCGGGCCGCAAGGCCGAGGCGCGGACCGCGCTCGAGGCCGCGGTCCGCCGCGCGGACGCCGCCGGCGACGGCGCGACCCTCGTCACCGCGCTGGCCGGCCTCGGGATGCTCCACCTCGTCGAGAGCGACGCCGGCGCGGCGGTCCCGCTGCTCGTGCGCGCCGCCGAGGAGGCCCGCCGGCTCGACGCGTCCGAGCAGGCCGCCCGGGTGCTCGTCAACCTCGCGACGGCGCGCCGCGCGCTCGGCGAGACGTCCGCGGCGCTGAAGGACATGCAGACCGCGGAGGAGCTCTTCTCCCGCGTCGGCGACCAGCAGGGCCGCGTGCGGGCCCTCGTGACGACCGCGCTGCTCAAGGCCGACATCGGCGACGTGGCGGGGGCCTTGCGCGCGGGCAAGGAGGCGCTCGCGCTCGCGCAGGCGTCGGGCGACACCGAGGGCGAGATGCTCACGTGCAGCCGGCTCGCGTGCAACCTCGTCGCGGTCGGCGACGACGACGCGACCGACGACCTCCTCGCGAGCTGCCGCGTGCTGCCGGGCGTCCCCGAGGACGACCGCGTCGCCACGGCCCGGCGGTTCGGCGCCGTGCGCTCCGCCGCGGACGCGAGGGCGGTGCTCGACGACCTCGCCCCGCTGCTCGCCTCCGCCCGCAGCCGGAAGGACCGGCCGGCGATCGCGAGGTTCGTCCTGCAGGCCGCGGCGCTGCGGTTCGTCGCGGGCGACCTCAAGGACGCGCAGCGCGACTACGCCGAGGCCGAGACCGCGGCGACCGCGCTGCAGGACGAGCGGCTCGTCGCCGCGGCCCAGGCCGGGACCGCGAGCCTGTTCCTGGCCGCCCGCAACTACGACGCGGCGCTGGCGTGGGCGCGCAGCGCGGCCGAGCGCGTCGAGCGGCTCGTCCGCGGGCTCTCCGACGAGGAGGGCGCGATGGCGCGCGCCAGCTGGCGCGACGTCTACGTCATCGGCGCGGTCGCGGCGGCCGCCACCGGCAACCTGGACCGCGAGTACTGGTTCAACGAGGCCGGGCGCGCCGGCGCGCTCCTCGAGGCCCTCGGCGCGCGCGAGGTCTCGCGCGGCCTCGAGGTGCCGAAGGCCCTGTACGAGCGGGCGGCGGCCGCGCAGGCCGCCGAACAGCTCGCGTCGGCGACCGTCGCGGGCCTCGTGGCGAACAACGCCGACCGCGCGATGGTGGCCGAGGCGCAGCGCGCGCTGGACGAGGCCGCGGCGCGCCTGCGGGACGCCGACGCGGCCATCGAGCGCCGCAAGAAGGAGGCGCAGGCCTTCTACCCGCAGCCCGCCGACCTCGCGACGGTCCAGGCCAACCTCGAGTCGGGCGAGGTGCTGGTCGCGTACCGGCTCTCGGCCGGCCTCGCGAGCGCGCTCGTCGCGACGGGCAAGGACGTCCGTCGGGTGAGGCTCGGGACGGTCGAGGAGCTCCGCGCGGCCGTCGCGTTCGACCCCGACTACGACGCGCGCGACGCCCGCGCCGCGCTCGCGCGCGCCTACAAGGCGATCGTGGAGCCGCTCCAGCTGTCGCCGCGCGTGCGGCGGGTCGTGATCGTGCCGGACGGCGAGCTCGCGTACGTCCCGTTCGGCGCGCTCCTGCCCGACGTCGACGTCGCGCTGGTGCCGTCGGCCACCGTCTACGTCCGGCTCCGGCCGCACGCGGCCATGACCGGCCGCGACGTGCTGGCGCTCGGCGACCCCGTCTACGGGCGGCCCTCAGTGGGCGGGCTGCCGGGGCCGCGCATGGCGGCGCTGCCCGGCACCGGCCGCGAGGCCGAGGCGTTCGGCGACGTCCGCCTGCTCCGCGACCGCGCGACGGCGGAGGCGCTCTTCGCCGCGCTCGCGGGCGAGCACCGCTGGCGCGCCGTCCACCTCGGCTGCCACGGCATGATCGACCGCGCGCACCCGTCGATGTCGGCGCTGTACGTGACCGCCACGCCCACCCACGACGGCCGCATCCGCGCGGCCGACCTCCTGCGCGCCACCATCGACGCCGACGTCGTGGTGCTCTCCGCGTGCGAGACGGCGCGGGGCCCGGTCGTGCGCGCCGAGGGCGTGATGGGGCTCGCCCGGGCCGCGATGCACGCCGGCGCGACGCGCGTGGTCGCCTCCCTCTGGAAGGTCGACGACGAGGCGACGCAGCGGCTCATGACCGAGTTCCACGCGCGGCTGAAGGCCGGCACGCCGCCCGCGCAGGCCCTGCGCGAGGCCCAGACGGTCGTCCGGTCCGAGCCGCGCTGGGCCCACCCGTCGTTCTGGGCGGCGTGGCTGCTGTGGGGGCTGCCGCAGTAGCCGCCCGCGCGCCCGACGGTCGGGCCCCCCGCGCGACCGGGGCGCGTCCCGGCCGTCGTGGGATCATCTCCCGTCCCCTCGGAGCGCCCGACGTGCCGTCCGGATCGATCCCCTTCACGAAGATGCAGGGCTGCGGCAACGACTACGTCTACGTGGACGGCTTCCACCACCACGTGGACGACCCCGTGGCCCTCGCGAAGGCCGTCTCCGACCGCCGGTTCGGCGTCGGGAGCGACGGGCTCATCCTCATCCTGCCGAGCGACAAGGCCGACGTCCGCATGCGGATGTGGAACAGCGACGGCAGCGAGTCCGAGATGTGCGGCAACGGCATCCGCTGCGTCGCGAAGTACGCGTACGAGCGGGGCCTCGCGGCACGCAAGGCCCGGCTGACGGCGGAGACGGGCGCGGGCGTCCTCGGGCTCGACCTGACCGTCCGCGACGGCGTGGTCGAGGCCGTGACGGTGGACATGGGCGCGCCGCGCCTCGAGCGCGCCGACGTGCCGATGAAGGGCGCTCCCGGGCGCGTCGTCGAGGAGGAGCTCCGCGCCGGCGACCGGGCCTTCCGCGTCACGTGCCTCTCCATGGGCAACCCGCACTGCGTCACCTGGGTCGACGACGTCGCGTCGTTCCCCGTCGAGCGGTACGGCCCGCTCCTCGAGAACCACGCGGTGTTCCCGCGCCGGGCCAACGTCGAGTTCGTGCAGGTGGTGGGTCGCGGCGAGGTGATCCAGCGCACCTGGGAGCGCGGCGCCGGCGAGACGTGGGCCTGCGGCACCGGCGCGTCGGCCGTCGGCGTCGCCGGCGTGCTCACGGGCCGCACGGACCGGGAGGTCGTCGTGCACCTCCGCGGCGGCGACCTGCGCATCCGCTGGGCGCCCGAGGGGCACGTGTTCAAGACGGGCCCGGCGGTCGTCGTCTTCGACGGCGAGTGGCCGACGGCGCGCTGATGGCCGCGGCGATCGCCACGGTCTGCGAGTCCTGCGGCAGCCGCCGGCTGGTGCGGCGGACCGTCGAGGGCATCGAGCTGCTCGTCTGCGAGCTCTGCGACGCGCTCCACGGCGACGACGCGGCGATCGAGCAGGTGGAACTGCGCCTCGAGGCCCGCGAGCGCGGGTACGACCCGGACGTGTACCCGCTCGTGCGCGCCCTCGAGCGCGTGCCGACGTTCAAGGTGGCCGGGGCCGCGGCCGGCGACGAGGTCCGCCACGAGTACCCGTTCGTGTTCCTGCGCCTCGAGGCGGGCGGGCTCGCGCACATGGAGCGGCTGCTGACGAGCCTCGAGATGGCCAACCGCGAGACGAAGCGTCGCTGGGTCGTCGAGACGACGCTCCAGCGCGGGCTCCTGTTCGTCCTGCGGCCCCGCTTCTGGAAGCGCGTGGGCGAGATCACCTCCGAGGACATCCGCGAGGCGCGACTCGACCTCACGGTCCTCGCCCGCACGCTCGCGCGCGACACGGCGCTGCCCTGGTGGGGCCTGCCCGTCTGACGCGTCGTGTTCCGGGGGTGAGAGGGCACCGGGCCTCGCGGTCCCGTTCCCCCTCCGCCCTTCTTCGATCCGCCAATCATCGACCGGCACATATTGGCGGGTCGATCCGCCAATCATCGACCGGCATTTATTGGCGGATTCGACCTGGGGGTACGCGAGGCCCGGCGGCCGGCGCGATCCGCCAGTAATCGACCGGCGCATATTGGCGGGTCGATCCGCCAGTAATCGACCGGCGTCGATTGGCGGATCCGCCAATAAACGACCGGCATCTATTGGCGGACTCGACGTGGGGGTACGCGAGGCCCGGCGGCCGGCGGGGTCAGGCGCCGCGATGGCGGACGGAGAGATCGAGGGCGGGCGCGGAGTGCGTCAGCGCCCCGACGGAGATGCGGTCGACGCCGGTCTCGGCGACCGCGCGCACGGTCGCGAGCGTCACGCCGCCCGTCGCCTCGAGCCCGGGGTGGGGCCGCGGGCGCGCGCGCACCCACGCGACCGCGCGGCGCAGCTCGTCGAGGTCGAAGTTGTCGAGCATCACGACGTCCACGCCGAGCGGGACCACGGCCTCGAGCTCGGCGCGGTCCTCCACCTCGACGCAGATCGGCAGGCCCGCCGGACGGGCCCGGCGGATCCGCGCGACGGCCTCGACGATCGCCGCGGGCCCGGTCCGGCCGAGCCCCGTCAGCAGGTGGTTCTCCTTCACCATCGCCGCGTCGTCGAGCCGCATCCGGTGGTTGTGGCCGCCGCCGCACCGCACCGCGTACTTCTCGAGGTCGCGCCAGCCCGGCATCGTCTTCCGCGTGTCGTAGACCGCCGTCGGCAGCCCCGCGACGGCCGCGACGAAGGCCGCGGTCGAGGTCGCCACGCCCGACAGGTGCCGCGCGACGTTCAGCGCGGTCCGCTCCGTCGAGAGCACGGCCCGCGCCCGGCCGCGGATCGTCGCGAGGCGTTGCCCGGGCGCCACCCTCGCGCCGTCGCGGACGAGCACCTCGACGCGGCCTGCGGGGTCGAGCCGCCGCAGCAGGGGCTCGAATACGTCGATCCCGCACAGCACGCCGTCGGCCTTCGCGAGCACGTCCGCGACCGTCGTCGCGTCGGCGGGCACGACCGCGTCCGTCGTGGCGTCGCCCGCGCCGAGGTCCTCCGCGAGGATCCAGTCGAGGAAGCGGGGGTCGAGCGCCGGGCCCATCCCCCGATCCTGCCATGGGCCGCGCTCACGGGCCCGCGCCCGCCCCCGCGCGCGGCCCCGCGTCGCCCCGGCCGGAGGCGTCGCCGCCGTCCGGCGCCACCGACCCCGTCGACGTCGGCGCGACCCCGCGCCCGACCGTCGCGCCCGCCCTCCGCAGCGCCTCCACCGTCCTCGGTCCGAGGCCCGGCACGCGGTCGAGGGCCTCGACCGACGGCACCGGCCCCGACACGGCGCGGTCGCGCAGGATCGCGCGGAGCCGCGCCGGCCCGATCCCGGGCAGCAGCCGCAGCCGGCTCGCGCCGTCCGTCGCGACGTCGACGGGCAGCGAGGCCCACGGCGGCCCGAGGTCCGGCGTCGCCGGGCGCCCCAGCAGCGCCGCCGCGCCCGCCACGACCGCCGCCGCGGTCACGACCTCGAACGCCCGTCGTGCCCGCGCCTCGCGCGGCGTGGGGGGAGGGGCCGCCGGCCCGAGCCGGCGCCCGATCGCGGCGGGGAGGGAGCGGAGGCGCACACCCCGTCCTCGCGCGAGCCGGGGCGCGGTTGCGGTCGTTCCGGCCGCCCGCCGCCCGGCCTACGTCACCTCGACGCCCGTCGCCGCGTAGATCCGGACCTCCGGCGGCCGCGTCACGAGCGCGCCCATGGCCGCGACGAACGCCCCGAAGTGCGGCGTCGCGAAGTGCGCCTCGAGCGCCGCCCGCGACGTCCACTCCTCGACGAACAGCACCTCGTCGCGGTCCTCCGCCGCGCCGTACACGGCGTAGGAGGTGCAGCCCGCCTCCGCGCGGGTGGCGGCCACCATGGGGTCGCGCAGGCGCGCGAACGCCGCGTGCGCGCCGGGCTTCAGACGGAACCTCGCGTGGACGACGACCATGGGCGCTCCGGGGACGCGGCCATGCTCCCGGCGCCCCGGCCGCCCGTCAACCGGGCGCCGACGACGCCCCGTCCGTAGAATCCGCCCGTGGCCCCTCCCGCCTCCGACCCCGTCGTGGACGCAACCGCGCTCGTGCGCGTCTACGGCCGCGGCGCCCGCGCGGTCCGCGCGCTCGACGGCGTCTCGTTCCGCCTCGCGCGCGGCGAGGCGCTCGCGCTCCTCGGCGCGAACGGCAGCGGCAAGAGCACGACCCTCAAGCTCGTCCTCGGGCTCCTCGCGCCGACGACCGGCGCCGTCTCCGTGCTCGGCGGACCGGCGGGACGACGCGAGGCCCGCGCGGCCACGGGGTACGTCCCCGAGGAGGCCCGGCGGCTGCCCGCGATCACCGGGCGCGAGCTGGTGGACCTCTTCGCCGCGGTGCAGGGCGTCCCGCGCGCGGGACGCAAGGCCCGCGTGGACGCCGCGCTGGCCGACGTCGGGCTCGCCGCCGACGCGGCCCGACGTCGCGTGACCGAGTACTCGCGCGGCATGGCGCGCCGCGTCGCGCTCGCCGCCGCGTGGGTCGCGCGCCCGCGCCTGCTCGTCCTCGACGAGCCCACCAGCGGCCTCGACCCCGTCGGCACCGAGCAGGTGCTCGCGCTGCTCCGCGGGCACCGCGACGCGGGCGGCTCGATCCTCGTCTCGACCCACGACCGCGGCGCCGCCGAGGGCCTCTGCGACCGCGCGCTCGTGCTCGCGTCGGGCCGCGTGCGCGCCGAGGGCCCGCTCCCGACGCTGCTCGCCGGCGACCCGTCGCCGACCCTCCTCGCGTTGTTCCACCGGGTGGACCGTGCCGCTCCGTAGCGCCGCCGCGCTCCTGCGCCTCGAGGTGCGCCGGCGCACCCGCGCCGCGGGGGCGTTCGCGCTCGCGGGCCTCGTCGTCGCGGCCCTCGTCGCCGCGTACGCGCGCCGGCGCCGCGTCGTCGCGCGGCGGCGCCGCGCTCGAGGCCGCGGCCCTCGTCCTCGCGGTCGCCTGCGGCCTCGTCGCGGTCGGGGCCGCCGCGTCGCACCCCGACGACCGGGCCTCGGGCGCCGCCGCGTGGCTCGCGGCCACCGGCGCGTCGGCCGCGGCGCGCCGCGTCGCGCCGGCCGCCGCCGCGGCGGCCCTCGCCGTCGCGGCCGGGCTCACGGGCGGCCTCGCGACCGCCGCGCTCGCGGGCGGGCGGGGCCTCGCGGTCCCGACGCAGGTCGTGGCCTCGTTGCCCGTCGCGGGCGCGGCGCGCCTCGTCGCGGCCACGCCGACGCGGCCGGCCGCGCGGGCCGAGGTCGCGACCGGCGCGCCCGGCGGCACGTGGGAGCTCGACGTTCGGCCCGTGTTCCGCGTCGCCGACGCGAGCGCGCGCGGCACCACGCGCGTCGCGGTCACGCGCGCGGGCGCGCGCACGGAGCACGACGTCCCGCTCCGCGGCGCGCTCGCGTTCCCGACCGGCGGCGACGCGACCGTCGAGGCCCTCGAGCCGGAGATCGACCTCCGCGTCGTCGCGGCGCGCCGCCGCGAGGGCGCGGTCCCGTTCGTCGCGCAGGCGCTCCTCCTGGGGCTGCTCGTGGGGCTCGCCGCCGCCTGCGGCGCGCCGCTCGCCGCGCTCCTCTCCCGCGGCGCGTCGGCGCCGACCGCGACGATGGCGGCCGCGCTCCTCCTCCTCGTCGGCGCGACGCGCGACGGGCTGCTCGAGCTCGCGGCGGGCGCGGCCACCGTCACGGGCGGGGCGCCCGCGGCCGCGGTCCTGCGGGGCGCGGTCGCCCTCGCGCCCGACCTCTCGGCGCTCGCGGCCGTCGGCGACGCGGTCGCGGGCCGCGCGCTCGGCCTCGCGTCGTTCGCCGCGCTGCTGCCCGCCGCGCTCCACGCGGCGGTCACGTCGGTGCTCCTCGCCGCGCTGCCCGCGCGCGGGGGCTGTCGTGAGGGGCGAGGTGGCCCGCCCGCTGTCCCTCGCGGCGGCCGCGTTCGGCGGGGCGGTCGCGCTCGCGGCCCTCGTGCCGCCGCCGCCGACCGACGCCGCGGCGGCGCTCGGCGGCGCGCGCCCGCTCGTCGTCGGGTCGTTGTTCCTCCGCGCCGAGGCGCTCCGCGCGCAGGGCCGCCTCGACGAGGTCCCCGCGCTCTACCGCCGCATCCTCGAGCTCGACCCGACGTCGTCGAGCGCCGTGGACCACCTCGCCGGGATCCTCGCCTACGACCTGCGCACCACCGCGCCCACGCCCGCGGGCCGCGTCGGCTGGTGGCGCGAGGCCGACACCCTCGTCGCGGACGCCCTCGCGCGGACGCCCGACGACCCGCTCCTCCTCACGCGCCGCGCCGACCTCCTCCTCCTGGTGCCCACGCTCGACGCGGCCGTCGCCGACGCGCTCGTCGCGTCGGGTCGCGACCGCGACCTCGAGGCGCTCCGGGCCTTGCGTCGGGCCGCCGCGCTCTCGGCCGGGATCCCGCGCCTCGGCCGGCTCCACCTCGAGCTCGTCGCGCGCCACGCGCCGCGGGTCGCCGCGGAGCGCCTGGCCGACGGCCGCGCCCCCGACGTGCTCGAGGCCCTCGCCGTCGGCGACGAGGTGCTGCGCACCCGCCGCGACGCGCTCGCCGACCTCTCCCTCGACGACGCGCCCGACGCGCCCCCGGCGGCCGTCGCCCTCGAAGCCGGCCTCCGCCTCGTCCGCCGCGTCGCCGCCGACCTCGAGGCCTCGCCGCCCCGCCTCGACGACGCCCGGGCCCTCGTGGACACGTACGAGAAGTACGTCCGGCAGGCCGACGTGGTCGCGCCGCTCCGCCGTCGGCTCCGGTAGGCGCCCGCGGCGCCCGACCGGGGTGGTCGGCCTCCCCCGGTCGTCGCAACGTCGTGGGGGCGCCGGGGTCCGGCTACCCTGCCCCGTCCGATGACCGAACCCGCCGACACCCTGCCGCTCGCCCGCAAGATCGCCGCCCTCGCCGAGGAGCGCCGCGCCACCGACCTCGTGCTCCTCGACGTGCGCGGGCTCGTGGACTACACCGACTACTTCCTCCTCGCGACCGGGCAGTCGGCGCGCCAGAACCAGGCCATCGCCGAGCACGTCGTGAAGACGCTGAAGGGCGAGAAGCGCTACGCCATCAGCAAGGCCGGCCTCGACACCGGCCGCTGGATCTGCATCGACCTCACGGACGTCGTCTTCCACGTGTTCGACGCGGAGACGCGCGCCCGGTACGACCTCGAGCTGCTGTGGGCCGACGCGCCCCGCATCGACCTCGCGACGCCGGACGCCTCGCCGAAGCCCGACGGGGCGCCGACGCCGGAGGGCGGGACCTCGCCCGAGACCGCCGAGAAGAAGCCGAGCCGCCGCAAGCGCGCCGTCCGCCAGGAGGCGATCGCGGACGCCGACGCCGACAACGCGCCGGACGAGGCGCGGCCGACGAACCCCGACGAGCCCGAGCCCGAGGCGCCGCAGAAGCCGCTCCCGTCGCGCCGTCGCGCGTGGGCCGAGGCCGCCGCCGCGAAGGCCGCGGCCGAGGCCGCCGAGCGCGGCGAGACCTCCGAGGCGACGTCCGAGGGCGAGGCGCCCGCGGCGCCGGTCGCCCCCGAGGCGCCCCCCGAGCCGGCCCCGGCCGAGCGCCCCGCGCGCGCGCCGAAGACGCCGAAGCCCGCGTCGGCCAAGGCCGCGCCGAAGGCCAAGGCCTCCGCGACCAAGGACACCGCGACCAAGGCCTCCGCGACCAAGGACACTGCGCCGAAGCCGGCCGCAAAGACGCCGGCCAAGGCCAAGGCGCCCGCGAAGTCGGACGACAAGCCGGCGGCGAAGGTCGCCCCGAAGGTCGCCCCGAAGGCCGCCCCGAAGGCCGTCCCGAAGGCCCCTGCGAAGGCCGTCGCCCCGAAGGCGCCGCCCGCGAAGGCGCCGCCCGCGAAGGCCGCCCCGAAGCGCAAGCCGACGAAGGGCGCGTAACCCGCGCACGACGCCGCCCCCGGGACCCGCGGCCCCCGCACGGGACCGCGAGGCCCGGTCGCCGGCGGCCCCGGCGCCGCGGGGTCCGCGCGAGCGTTCAGCCCGCGACGACGTGCACGCGACTCGTGCCGACGCCGACGGGCCGCACCTCGACGCGCGCGCCGAGCCGCTCGGCGAGGCCGGGGACGTGCGAGATGAGGCCGACCTGCCGTCCCTCGGCCTGGAGCGCGTCGAGCACCGCGATCGCGTCCTCGAGCGAGTCGCCGTCGAGGGTGCCGAACCCCTCGTCCACGAACAGGCTGTCGAGCCGCACGTCCTGGGCCGACAGCGACGAGAGGCCCAGCGCGAGCGCCAACGACACGAGGAACGTCTCGCCGCCCGACAGGCTCGCGACGGACCGCACCTCGTCGCCGAGGTCGCGGTCCACGATCTGCAGGTCGAGGTCGGTGCCCGGCACGCGCGCGAGGCGGTAGCGGGGGCGCAGGCCCGCGAGGTGGGCGTTCGCGGTCGCGACCAGCTCCGTCAGCGTGAGGCTCTGCGCGAACACGCGGAGCTTCTTGCCGTCCGCGGAGCCGATGACGTCCGACAGCTCGGCCCACGTGCGCGCGTCCGCGCGCGCGGCGTCGAGGTCGCGCGCGAGCGCGGCGACGTCGGCCCGGACGCGGTCGTCGGCGCGGCGCCGCTCGCCGAGCTCGCCGAGGCGGCGGTCGAGCGCGGTGCGACGGGCCTCGCCGTCCCGCGCCCGGGCGGCCGCCTCCTCGGCGCCGAGCGCCGGTCGGGTCGTCGCCTCGTGCTCGGCGAGGTCGCGCGCGCGGTCGTGGCGCGCGGCGTGGGCCCGCTGCGCCGCGAGCAGCGCGTCGGCGACGTCCTTCGTCGCGCGGCCCAGGAACCGGGAGGCGCGCGTCGCCGCCCCGCGCGACGGCGTCGCGCTCGGCGGCGGTCGCGGCCGCCGCGGCGGCCGCGGCCGTCGCGGCGCCGCGGGTCGCGGCGTCGTGCGTCTCGCGCGCCCGGCGCTCGGCGGCCGGCAGGTTCCCTTCGTCGCGCGCGACCGCGGTCCAGCGGGCCGCGAACTCGCGCGCGTCGGCGTCGCGCGCGGCGAGGAACGCGTCGGGATCGCGGTCGAACGCGGCCCGCCACGGGCCGAGCGGCGCGAGGGGGCCCTCGAGCGACGCCAACGCCTCGTCCGCTTCGGAGCGCGGTCCCCCGCTCGCGTTCGACGGCGTCGGCCCGCGCCGCTCGCGTCGTCGCCGCCGAGGCGAGGTCGGCGACGGCGTCCTTGGCGGCGGAGAGGGCCTTCGTGCGCCGCTCGAGCTCCGCGGCGGCCTCGGTGACGCGACCCTGGGCCGCGTCCGCGTCCGTCGCCGCGCGCCGCGCGGCGTCGATGTGCGCCGTCGCGGCGGCCCGCGCCGCGGCGTGGGCGGCGACGTCGTCCGGCGACGCCGGGGCGCCGTCGGCCGGCGCGGCCGCGCGGGCGAGGGTCCACGCGCGGGTCGCCGCGTCGACCTCGGCGTCCGCGGCGAGGGCGCGGCGTTCGGCGTCGGCGGCGCGGCGCTCCGCCTCGCGCGCGCGCGTCGCCTGTCGCGGCGGTCCCGTGCGCCGCGGCGCGTTCTCGGTCGAGGTCCGCGATCCCGCGTCGTGCGCGGCGACCGTGGCGTCGAGCGCCGGCGTCTCCGTCGCGAACGGGTGCGAGGTCGCGCCGCAGAGCGGGCACGGCTCGCCCTCGACGCGCGCGGTGGCCGGCGAGGCTGCGGGACGCGACCGTCCGCTCGCGGGCGGCCCGCCGGGTCGAGGCGCGCCGCGGGACGCTCGTCGCCCGCGGCGGCGACGGCGCGACGGTCGTGCTCCGCGGCGTCCGCGCGCGCCGTGGCGGCGGCGGCGCGTTCGCGCGCGGCGACCGCCCGCTGCGCGGCGACCGTGCGCGCGGCGGCCTCCATCGCGAGGCGCGCGTTCGGCGCCGAGCGCGCGCTCGAGGGCCGCCCGCGCGGACGGGACGTCCACGGCCGCGGCCGCGCGCCGCGCCTCGGCGAGCGCCCGCTCCGCCGCGTCGGCGGCCGCCTGCGCGGCCTGCCGCGCACGCTCCGCCGTCGCGGCGCCCGCCGCGTGCGACGCGGCGTCCGCCCGCATCGCGCCGAGGTCGGCGGCCGCGCGGGCCGCGCGCGCGGGCCTTGCGGACCCCCCTCCAACCGGCCGCGCAGCGGATCCACGCGTCCGCCACGGCGCGCGCGGGTGGCGTTCGCCGCGAGCCACGCGCGGCCCGCGTCGAGGCTCGCGCGCACGCCGGCGAGGTCGACGGCCGCCGCGTCGGCGGCGGTGCGCGCGGTCGCGGCGTCCGACTCGGCCTGCGCGGCGCGTGCCCGCTCGTCCTTCGCCTTCGTGCGCGCGGCCGCGAGGTCGGCGTCGAGCGCGCGCAGGTCGTCGACGGCCTGCGCCGCGGCGGCGGCGCCCTCCGGCGTCGCGAGGTCGTCGCGGCCTCCGAGCGCGGCCCACGCCCGGTCCGCGGCGACGGCCTGCGCGGCGGCGGCGGCCGCGGTGGCGAGGTCGGCGCGGCGCGTGTGCCACGTCCCGGCCGCGCGGGCCGCCGCGAGCGCCTCGGTGACGGCCGCGAGGTCGCGCTCGGCGGCCGCGTGCTCGGCCTCGAGGGTCGCGCGCGCGTCGTCCGCGAGGGGGCGCTGCTCGCCGAGGCGCACCTCGAGCTCGCGCACCTTGCGCTCCTCGTCCGCGCCGCGGCGGAACGCCGCCATCGAGAGGCGGGCGTAGAGCGCGGTGCCGGTCATGGACTCGAGGAGATCGGCGCGCGCGTTGGCGTTCGCCTCGAGGAACGCGGCGAAATCGCCCTGCGCGAGGAGCACCGAGCGGCGGAACTGGTCGAAGGGGAGGCCCACGCGGGCCTCGATCGCCGCGAGCGTCTCCGTCTTGGTGCCCGCGGCGAGCGGGACGCCGGTCTCGAGGTCGGTCAGCGTGATCTCGACGCCTTGGAGGCGGCCGCCGGCGGCGCCGCGCGCGCGGCGCACGGCCCACGTCGCCCGGTAGCGGCGTCCGTCGCGGCCGACGAAGTCGACCTCGGCCCGGCCCTCGCCGGCGCCGCGCCGCAGGAGCGCGCGGGGATCGTAGACGCCGAGGCGGTCCTTCTCGGCCTCGTCCTCGCGGCCGACGAAGACGTCGCTCCGGCCGTCGAGGCGCGGCGTGCGGTCGTAGAGCGCGAGGCAGAGCGCGTCGAGCAGCGTGCTCTTGCCCGCGCCCGTGGGCCCGGCGATGGCGAAGATGCCGACGTCGCGCAGCGGCGGCGCGTCGAAGCGGACCTCGAAGTCGCCCTCGAGGCTCGCGAGGTTGCGGCCGCGGATCGCGAGGATCCTCACGACGGCCCCTCCCCGCGGAGGACCGCGCTCACGAGCTCGTCGAACGCCGCGACGAGGGCGGGCGACGGCTCGCCGCGGTGCTCGGCCGCGTACTTCCGCAGGAAGACCTCGCGCGGCGTGACGTCGCGCAGGCGCGGGGCCGGGGCCCCGTCGGCGAGGGCCCGGCCGTCGCCCGTCGTCTCGAGCGCGATGCGCAGCAACCGCGGACGGCGGCCCGCCGCGGCGGCCTCCACGTCGCGCCGCAGGTGCGGCTCCGGGCGGTCGCAGCGCACCCGCACCTCGAGCAGCGGCCGCGTCGGGTCGTCCTCGGGGCCCTCGCGCGCGGGCAACGCGCGCACGAGGTCGAGCACCTCGGCGAGCGGGCGCGCGCGATCCTCGGGCACGACGAGCAGGTCCACCGCGCGGGGGACGCGCACCGGGCGGATCGCCGTGACCCGCTCGCCCTCGAGGTCCACGAGCACCACCTGGTGGGGGTAGCCGCGCTCGGCGAACGACAGCGGCAGCGGCGACCCGCTGTACCGCACCGTCTCCCGGCCGCCGACGACCTGGGCGAGGTGGAGGTGCCCGAGGGCCACGTACGCGACGTCGTCGGGGAACACGTCCACCGGCAGGGCGTGCTGGTTGCCGCCGAGGATGCGCCGCTCGGACAGCTCCGACAGCCGCGTGCCCGTGAGGTACGCGTGGCCCGTCGCGACGATCGCCTGGCCCGGCGCGCGCCGCGTGCGGGCCGCGTCGAGGGCCTCGGCGTACCGCCGGCGGACGCCCTCGATCAAGGGGTCGATCCCCTCGCCCTCTACCGGAGGCAGGTCCGCCGGGCGCAGGAACGGCATCGCGACGCACCACGCCGCCACCTCGCCCCGTGCGTCGTGGAGCGGCGCGACGAGGCGGTCCGTGTCGAGCGTGTCGTCCGCTCGGCGGGGGAGGCCGCCGACGACCCGTACGCCGAGGTGGTCGAGCAGGGGGTTCGTGGCGTCGAGCCGCGCGGGCGAGTCGTGGTTGCCGCCCACGATGACGATCCCGAGGCGGGGATGCGCGGCGCGGGCCCTCGCGAGCACTTCGTAGAACGCGCCGAGGGCCTCGGTCGAGGGGTTGGCGACGTCGAACACGTCGCCCGCGACGATCAGGGCGTCCACGCGCTCGTCGGCGATCGTCCGGAGGAGCCACGCGAGGAACCGCGCGTGCTCGTGGGTCCGCGGGTGGTCGTGCAGCGCGTGCCCGAGGTGCCAGTCGGAGGTGTGGAGCAGGCGCATGGGACGGCGGCGACTTCCCTTGTCGGAGGGGCCACCTTAGACCCGCGGGGCGACACCGGGTGGGGGGCGGACCGACGGAACCCGACGCGAGGCCCGGGCGTCTCCGGTCGGGAGGCGCCGATGCGAAGGCTCGCGATGCGGTGGCTGCTCGGAGCGTCGTTGGGGTGCGTCGGCGCGGCGGGCCCGGCGCTCCGCACCGGGGCGGCCGCGCCGACCGCGGCCCCGACGCCGGCGGTCCGGCGCGCGGCGGCGGCCAAGGCGCTGGCCTCGCTCGCGCGCGGCGTGCCGCGCCTGCCCGAGGCCTCCGGCACGCCGCGGACGCCGTTCACGCGCTGCATCGCGGGCCTCGACTTCCTGCTCGCGGCCGGGCCGACGGCGACCGGCGCCGACGTGGAGCGCGCGCGGCGGTGCCGCGACGACGTCCTCGCCTGGATCGACGCGACCGCCGCGCGCGTGGCCGACCTCGACGCGCGGCCGGCGCGCCCCGGCCTCTTCTCGAGCGACAAGCTCATCCAGACGACGTGGGTGCTCGGCGCGGCGTGCCTCTTCCTCGCGGAGGGCAAGGCCCGCGGCGCGTTCGGCGCGGAGGCCGTGGCCGGCGTGCGGCGCGCGGCCGCGCTGCTCGTCGACGTGCAGGCGCGCGACGGCGGGTTCGGGCACCACGCGCTCGCGCCGACGGGCGCGTCCGGCCGGCGGCCGCCGGGCCTCGCGGTCCCGGACGTCCCGGGCCTCGCGTACCCGATGACGCTGATCTCGTGCACGAACGTCGCGGCCCTCGGGCTGGCGACCGCGCGGCCGTACGTGACCGGCAAGGCGACGGCGCCGTTCGAGGCCGCGGTCGCGGCGGTCATGGCTCACCTCGACGCGGCCCGCCTCGACAACGGGAACATGCCCTACGACGCCGGGCAGCGGAGCGCCGGGGCCGACCGCACCGGCGCCGGACGGGTCGCGGGGTCGATCGCCGCGCTGCGGATGCTCGGCGGTTCGCCCGCGCGCGGCCTGCGGACGAGCGAGGCCTACCTCGACGCGCACCTCGCCGACGTGGCGGAGGGCCACGGCTCGCCGGCGCTCAACGTGTTCCTCGGCGCGCTCGCCGCCCGGCTGCGGGGGGGCGCGGCGGTCGCGGCGTGGGAGGCCGAGATGCTGCCGCGCATCCTGGCGCGCCAGCGGGACGACGGATCGCTCGCCTGCGTCTGCACGCAGGCCGCGTTCGGCGTCACCTGCGACTCCGGCGATCCCGGCGCGCTCACGACGGTGTCGCCGACGGACGAGGCGCAGCGGACGTACGTGACCGCGCTGCTGCTGTTCCCGCTGCTGCTCGACGCCGACGACCGCCTGCGCGTGCTCCGGCCGGGGAAGGGCGCGGCGGCGGGCCCGGAGCGCGCGGCGCCCGCGACCACGCCGTCGGAGGGGGCGCGAGCGACGGAGGGGGACTGAGCGTCGCGGACGGCGTCGTCGAGCCCTTCACCGCCGCACCGGGGCGGCGGACCCGTCCCTCCGCTCGGTGCTCGGTGCTCGGGGCTCGGGGCCCGCCCGACCGAACGCCCGCTCGGCGTGCGGGCGCGCGCTTCGCGGCCGTGAAGGACCCTTCGGTTCCTTCCCGGCCGTCAGCGTCCGCCTCGGACGCAGGTCGGCGCGAAGCGCCAGACCAGCGGGATCGCCACCCACCACGCGAGGTCGCCGAGCGCCGCGGGCCCTCGCCGCAGGGCGGTCTCCGTCCCGGCGGTGAGCGCGACGAGGACGAACACGAGCGGGTGGCGCCGGACGTCGACGAGCAGCAGCAGGCCGCGCAGCGCGAAGTGAGCGGCCGTCGGCAGCGCGCCGACGTCGAGGGGTTCGCCGCCCGCCCAGCGCACGGCGCGGGTGAGCGCGATCCCGACCCCGAACACGAACAGGAACCAGCCGACCGTCAGCAGGCCGACGCCGGGCCAGTCCCCCGAGCGCGGCTCGGCGGACGGCGTGCCGGTCTCGGTGCGCGCGGCCGCGTCCACGCCCGCGTCCTCCCACGACGCGACGGCCACCGGGCCTCGCGTCCCCTTCGATCGGTGCCGCAACCCTGGGGCCCGCGCGCCGCGGACGTCCGGGTCTGGAGGTCTAGAGGTCGTCGTCGGCGTCGAACTCGTTCCAGTCGACCTTGCCGTCGCGGTTGGTGTCGGGCGAGCCGCGGCGCGCGCCGAGCGCCGGGAACTCGTTGGCGTCGAGCGTGCCGTTGCCGTCGGCGTCGAGGGCCTCGAACGCGAGCTTGCGCTCGTTCGTCGGCGTGAGCGTCACCGGCTTCGTCGTCTGGAAGATCGACTGCACGGAGAAGTTGAGGGTCGAGTTGCCCGCGTCCTCGATCTCCTGGTGGCCGTTGCCGACGTGCCGGAAGCGCTTCGCGTTGCCGAGCGAGTCCACGATGCCGACGGGCGACGAGCGGTCGAGCCCCGACACCTCGTAGACCGTGAACGCCGGGCCGCCGCGGACCTCGCGGTGCTCGCGCGCCGTCACGAAGCCGATGCGGACGGGCTTGCTCGACGGGGTGTCGCCGGGGACGCTGACCTCCCAGAGGCCCTTCGTCGATCCGACGAGCCACGCGCCGCGGTCGAGCGACATCGCGCCGACCGGGGCGCCGAGCGTCGGGACGGTGTACTCCGTGCCGGCCGGACGGGCGCGGCACCCGGCGAGCCCGAGGGCGGCGACGGCGGCGAGAGCGAATGCGGCGGAGACGGAGCGGCGGGACATCATGGCGGCGTCGAAGACCTCCCGGGCAAGCGCCGTAGGATAGCCCGCCCGATCCCCCCCGGACAAGGTGAAGACCCGTCGCCGGGTCGAGAGCGACCCCGCGTGGACCCCACCCCCCTCCCCGACGCCGAGACCCTGCTGGCCCCCGAAGGCCCGGTGGCGGCGGCCCTGGGCGCCTTCGAGGCGCGGCCGGAGCAGGCCGCCATGGCCCGGGCGGTGGCCGGCGCCCTCGACGGCGGGCGGCACCTCCTGGTCGAGGCCGGCACCGGGGTGGGGAAGTCCTTCGCCTACCTCGTCCCGGCCCTGGTCTGGGCGGCGCGGCAGGGGAAGAAGGTGGCGGTCGCGACCAGCACGATCGCGCTCCAGGAGCAGTTGGTCGGGAAGGACCTGCCGCTCCTCGCGAAGGCCCTGCCGTTCCCCGTGACGTTCACCCTGGTCAAGGGGCGGGGGAACTACCTCTGCCTCCGGCGGCTGAAGGCGGCCGCGGAGCCGACCGGGGAGCTCTTCCCCGAGGAGGAGGGGCGGCGGCAGCTCGGCGAGATCGACGCCCTGGCCGAACGGGGGGCCTCGAGCCGCCAGGACCTCCCGTTCACGCCCCGGGAGGACGTCTGGGAGGCCGTCCGGGCCGAGAGCGGCAACTGTCTCCACCGCCAGTGCCCGTACTTCGCCCGCTGCGGCTACCAGGCCGCCCGCGCGCGGGCCGCCGAGGCGAACGTCCTCGTCCTCAACCACCACGTCCTGCTGGCCGACCTCGCGCTCCGCCGGTCCGGCGCGTCGTTCCTCCCGGGCGTCGACGCCGTGATCGTCGACGAGGCCCACGACCTCGAGGACGCGGCCGCCGAGACCCTCGGCGCGCGGGTCGGCACCCGCGGCGTGTCGCAGGCCCTCTCGCGCCTCTGGAACGACCGCCGCGCCACGGGCCTGCTCGCCCGCCACCCCGACCCGGCCCTGCGGTCCCTCGTGGACGACGCGCGCCGGGCCTCGCGGTCGTTCTTCGAGCGCGTGCGCACCATCGCCGGCGCGACCGAGACCGGGTCGGCGGTCGTGCCGCTCGAGGGCGCGCTGCCGAGCGACGAGGGCCTCGCGGACGCCGTCGAGCACCTCGGCCGCACGCTCGCCCTCTCGATCGCGCCGCTCTCGCGCGACCTCGCGCTCGAGGTGTCGGCGCGGGCCGCGGGGCTCGTGGCCCTCGCCGAGACGGTCCGCGACGCGACGCGCGGCGCGGACGAGGGGCACGCGGCGTGGATCGAGGCCGACGCGCGCGGCAACGCCGCCCTCCTGCGCGCGCCCGTGGACGCGGCGCCGCACCTGCGGGAGGCGCTCTTCGCGGCTTTCCCCACGGTGGTGCTCACGAGCGCGACGCTCGCGGTGGGGCGGCCCCCGTCGTTCCGGTACGCGCGGGAGCGCCTCGGCGTGGACGACGCGGACGAGGCCGTCCTCGGCAGCCCGTTCGACTACGCGCGGCAGGCGCGCATCGTCGTGCGGGCCGACCTGCCGGACCCCGCGCGCGCGCCCGGCGCGTACGAGGCCGCGCTGCCCGACGCGGTGCTCGAGGCCGTCCGCCGCACCGACGGCGGCGCGTTCGTCCTGTTCACGTCGTACGACGCGATGCGGCGCACCGCGGCCGCGATCCGCGCCGACCTCGTCGGCGACGGCCTGCTCGTGCTCGTGCAGGGCGAGGAGCTGCCGCGCTCGGCGATGCTCGAGCGGTTCCGCGCCGACAACTCGGTGCTCTTCGGGGTGTCGTCGTTCTGGCAGGGCGTCGACGTGCCCGGCGACGCGCTGCGCAACGTCGTGATCGCGCGGCTGCCGTTCGAGGTGCCGACGCACCCCCTGGCGCGGGCACGCCAGGCCCGGCTCGAGCGCGCGGGGCGCAGCCCGTTCGAGCACCTGTCGTTGCCCCAGGCCGCGCTGAAGCTGAAGCAGGGTTTCGGGCGGCTGATCCGCCGCGCGACCGACCGCGGCCTCGTCGTGATCCTCGACCCGCGCATCGTGACGAAGCCCTACGGTCGCTCGCTCCTCGGCTCCCTGCCCGCGTGCCCGATCGACGTGGAGACGGGCGGCGACGACTGACGCGAGGCCCGGCGCGCGCCGTCCCCGCCGCGGGCGGGACGGGACGGTCCGGGTGCGGTACGCTCGTCGCGGGTCGGATCCGGGGCGCCGACGGCATCGTCCGCCGCCCCGGCGGAGGCACGGATGCGTGGTCGTCGGTCGCGCGTGCTGGCGTGGGTGCTCGTGGGCGTCGCGGTGGCCGTCGGGCCGTGCCTGCCCGGGTCGCGGGGCGCGCGGGCGACCGCCGGCCCGCCGGAGGACGCGGCCGGAAAGGCGCGCGTCGCGTCGCTGACGGCCCGCGTCCGCGAGTGGTTCGACACGCGGAAGCGGCTCGTCCGCGTGGACTGCCCGAAGTGCCGCGGGTGGGGGCGCGTCGAGGACCGGAGCGGTCGCGGGGCCACGTGCCCGCGGTGCGACGGGGCCAAGCAGGTGCTCGCCTCCGACGCGTACCGCAAGGTGCACTACGACTTCATGTCGCCCGCCTACCGCGGCCGCGACGGCGCGATGGACGCCGCCAACGCCGCGTACAAGGAGGCGAACGCCGCGCGCCGTGACGCGCTGTACCTCAACGCGTACCGTCTCGACCGCGTCGAGCTCGTCGGCGTGAACGGCGGCTCGGCGTGGGTGTTCGAGGGCACCGACTCGGTTGCCCGCGAGTCGCGGTGGCTGCAGCTCGCCGACCCGACGACGAAGAAGCTCCAGTGGTACGTCTACGCCCCCGAGACGGACGGCGCGTGGCCGCCGCCGGACGCGGCGCCCCCGATCCCGGAGGGGCCGCTGCCCAAACGCGAGCCGCTCGCGGCGGGCGAGCTCGAGGCGCTCCGCAAGGCGGTGCGCGACGCGGGGATCGTGCCGACGGTTGAGGGGGCGCGTCGCGAGAACGGCGAGGTCGTCGTCGCCGTGTTCGACGGCGCGCCGACCGACCGTCGGGCGCTCGACGCGAGCGCGGAGGGCTGCGTCTTCCGGCTGACGGGCGTGGTGCTCGCCACGGTCGCCGACGCGCCGGCCGTCCGGATCGAGTTCCTCGCGCGGTGGCGCGACAGGTTCGGCACCGTCACGAAGCGCCCGTACCGCACCGCCCTGCTCTCGCGCGCCCACCACGGGAAGATCGTCCCGGAGCGGCTCACGGCCGAGGAGCTGCTCGCGCTCTTCGAGTGGAGCGAGGCGCCGCAGGAGGGCGAGGTCCTCTGGTGGAAGGACTGACGCGACCGCCCGCCCGCGCCCGGGTGGGCGCGGCGGGGGCGGCCGGGTACACCGGGCCGACGTGAAGGTCGCCCTCCCCGACTCCGGCCCGCCCGTCGCGACGCCCGCCCCGCTGGCGTGGGCGATCGTGCTCGACCTGCTCGTCGCGCTCGGCGTCGTGGCCGGCGGCGTGTTCGCCGCGGTGCGCGGGACCTTCGTCGCCCCGTGGGCCCCCTGGGCGCTCGTCGCCTACGGCCTGCTGCTCGTCGTCGCGGACCTCGCCGCGGCGCGCATGCGACCGACGGGGCTGACGTGGCGTCGCCGCCTCGGCTACGTCGCGCTGGGCGCGCTCGCGTGGCGCGGCGGACCGTTCCAGCCGGAGGCCCCGTGGGTGACCGCGGTCGTCGTCCTCTGGGTGGGGGCGATGTGGGTCGCGCTCGTGCTCGGCGGGCGCGCGCTGTCGCGCGCGATCGCCGGCGCGACCGGCGAGGACCGCCCGGAGTGACGGCGACGCGCGGGCCCGCAGGGCCCGCACGCCGATCGGGTTCTCGGGGGGTCTGGGCCCCGAGCACCGGGCGAAGGCGAGTTCGTCACGGCCCTCGAGCGCGCGGGTTCACGTCGGCGGCCGGGCCCCGCGCCGGCACCAGCGCGCGACGCATTCGCCGAGGCGGTGGAGCTCGACGGGCTTGCCGAGGAAGTCGTCCATGCCGGCCTCCACGCAGCGGCGGCGGTCGTCGTCGGTGACGTCCGCGGTCATCGCCACCACGGGCACGCGCGGCCCGTCGCCCTCGCGCCGCCGGATCGCCGCGGCGACGTCGTAGCCGTCCACGTCGGGCATGCGGAGGTCGAGCAGGACGAGGTCGAAGCCGCCGCGGGCCGCCGCCGCGATGCCCTGGGCCCCGCCCGGCGCCCACTCGACGCGGCACCCGAGGCGCTCGAGCATCTTCGTGGCGACCCGCGCGTTGACCTCGAGGTCCTCGACCAGCAGGACGCGGCGCGGGGCGTCGGCGGCGTCGGGCGCCGGGAGCGAGGCCTCGACGAGCCCGAGCCGCCGCCGGCGGGCGTCGGCGAGCACGGCGTGCGTCAGGAACGGCGCGTCCGCGCGGCGCGGGCCCGGCGCGAGCGCGGCCAGCGCGTCCGCGACGTCGCGCGCGCGCAGCGGCTTGCCGACCCACGCGTCGAAGCCCGCGTCGCGCGCCGCCGTCGCGAGGTTCGCGCGGGCGGCCGGCGCCACGAGCACGAGGCGCACGTCCGCCGTCGCGGGGTCGGCGCGCAGCCGGCGGGCGAGCGCGAGCCCGTCCTCGCCCGGCAGCCCCAGGTCGACGAGCGCCACCGCGAACGGCCGTCCGTCCGCCGCCGCGGCGAGGAGCGCCGCGCGGGCGGAGGCGGCGTCCGTCGCCTCCGCGGGGGCGCAGCCGAGCGCCGCGACGGCCTCCACGGCCACCCGCCGCGCGACCGCGACGTCGTCGACGACGAGCACGGCCGCGGACGACGGCGGCCGCGTGACGCGCGTGACCGTCGAGGCGCCGCGGGGCATCGGCACGACGACGCGGAACGTGCTCCCCTGACCCACCTCGCTCGTGACGTCCACGGCCCCGCCCATCCGCTCGACGAGCAGGCGGGTGATGAGGAGCCCGAGGCCCACCCCGCCGTGCCGCCGCGACGACGAGGGGTCGGCCTGCGCGAACCGCCGGAACAGCGCGGGGATCCGGTCGCGGGGGATGCCGATGCCGGTGTCCTCGACGCGGAGCTCGATGCCCCGCTCGCCGGACGGCGTCGCGCCGGGCCTCGCGTCCACGAGCACGTGGCCGCGCTCCGTGAACTTCACCGCGTTCCCCGCGAGGTTCAGCACCACCTGCTTCCAGCGCAGGGCGTCGCCCACGAACGTCGAGGGCGCGTCGGGGGCCCAGCGGAGCACCAGCTCGACGCCCTTCGCCGCGGCGGTCGGGACCAGCAGGTCGAGGACCTCCTCGACCGCCTCGCGGAGGTCGAAGGGCTCGTCGACCAGCTCGAGCTTGCCCGCCTCCATGCGCGAGACGTCGAGGATGTCGTTGAGGATCGCGAGGAGGGCCTGCGCGGAGGAGCGGATCGTCCGCACCTGCTCGGCCGGCTCGACGGGGAGGCCCGCGTCGAGCAGCAGCTGGCTGGTGCCGAGGACGCCGTTGAGCGGGGTGCGGATCTCGTGGGAGACCGCGGCGATGAAGTCGCTCTTGGCGCGCGCGCCGGCCATGGCGTCGTCGCGGGCCGCGGAGAGCTCGCGGGCCTGCCGCTCGAGGTGCCCCGTGGCGCGCTCCGTGAGGCGCTGGGCGAGGCTGCGCGTGCGGGTGGCCGCGGCGACGACGAGGACCACGAGGGCGCTCACCACGGCGCCGAGGCCCAGCACGACCCAGCGCAGCGGCGTCTCCCCGCCGTCGGACCAGCTCGGGAGCGCGGACGACCGCACGGCCCACGTGCGCCCGCCGGGCGTCAGGACCGTCTCGCGGACGTGGCGGCGGTCGCGGTAGCGCTCGCGCAGGTCGCCGCCGCGGTCGGCGTCGCGAGGGCCGCCGAGGTGGCGGTCGGCGTCGTAGAGCAGGACGGGCGGGCCGCCGGGGCTGGTGTCGAAGACCTCGACGTCGATGCCCGCGGCGAGCGTCGCGAGCGCGTCGCCGAGGAACCCCTGCACGTCCACGATGGCGGCGACCCATCCGACCGCGTCCGGCGTCGGCGAGGCCGTCGGGGGGGAGGGGCGCGGCGCGGCGTCCGGCGCCGGCCCGACGCGGATCGCCCGGTAGAAGACGACCGTCGGCGTGGGCGCGCCCGGCACGGCGCCGGAGATGGTCGTGCGGCCGCGGTCCTCGGCGGCCTCGAGGGCCGCGCGCGAGGCCCGGAGGCTCCCGACGTCGAGGCCGAGCAGCTCCTCGTTGCCGACCATCGGCTCGACGTACGTCGTGACGAAGAGGTCGTCGGCGGCCGCGGCGTCGGCGCCCGGCGACCGCACCGTGAAGCCGGGGGCGCCGTCGGCCCGCGCGCGCGCGACGAACGCGTCGAGCTCCGCGCGCGGCACGCGCTGGATGTACGCCACCGCGCGCACGCCGGGCTGCGTCTCGGTGGGGCGCTGGTTCTCGACGAACGCGCGGAACTCGGCGCGGTGGACGTGCTCGCTCGCGGTGAACAGGCCGGAGACCGCGCGCAGGTCCGACGACTGCCGCTGGATGCGCGACTGGATGCGGCCCTCGGCGGCGAGCGCCGCGCCCTCGAACCCCCTCCGCTCGCGCGCCTCCTCGGCGGACGACACCGCGACGAACGCGAACCCGCTGGCGAGCAGCGTCGCGGCCCCGAGCAGGCCCGCGGCGAAGCGGGCGCGCCGACGCTCGCCGGCGCGGGCGAACGGGGAGCGTCGACGGGGGGAGGACAACGCGCGGGCCTCGCGTCCGGGGAGCCCGTCAGCCTACCGTCGAGCCCGCGGGGGCGCGCACCGGCGCGCGACGCGGGGACCGGCGGGCCCCCGCGTCGCGGCGCGTCCGGATCAGACCTTGGCGGCCGCCGGGCGGCCCTTGGCGATCCGCTCCTCGGCGAGGAGGTTGCTCGCGCGGTTCGTGCTCACGTTCTTCTCGCGCGCCATGCGGAAGACGGTCTTGAGCGCGTTGTAGATGTTCTCCACCTTCTTGCGCGAGCGGGCCTCGTCGTAGCCCTCCTTCTCGACCTCGATGGAGACGTTGATGATGCCGCCCGCGTTGATGACGTAGTCGGGCGCGTAGAGGACGCCCATCTCGCGGAGGCGGTCGCCGTGCTCCTCGCGCAGCAGCACGTTGTTGGCCGCGCCGGCGATGATCTTGGTCTTGAGGCGCTTGATCGTGTCGTCGTTGATCACCGCGCCGAGCGCGTTCGGCGAGAAGACGTCGCACGCGACGTCGTAGATCGCCTCGGGGGCGACGACGGTCGCGCCGAGGCGGCTCGCCGCCTCCTTCGCGCGCTCCGGGGAGAGGTCGGTGACGACCAGGCGCGCGCCGGCCTTGGCGAGGTGCTCGGCGAGGAAGCCGCCGACGTGGCCGAGGCCCTGCATCGCGACGGTGCGGCCCGTGAACTCGCCGCTCCCGTAGACCTCCTCGAGGCAGGCCTTGATCCCGCGGAAGACGCCGAGGGCGGTCCACGGCGACGGGTCGCCCGACGACCCGATCTCGCGCGGCAGCCCCGTCGCCCAGCGCGTCTCCTTGCGCACGAGGACGAGGTCCTCGACGGACGTGCCGACGTCCTCGGCGGTGATGTACTTGCCGCCGAACGCGTCGACGAACTTGCCCATGGCGCGGAAGAGCGCCTCGGACTTGTCGGTCTTCGGGTTGCCGAGGATGACGCTCTTGCCCCCGCCGAGGCCCGTGTCGGCCACGGCGGACTTGTAGGTCATGCCGCGGGCGAGGCGGAGCACGTCGAACTGCGCCTCGTCCCACGAGCGGTACGGCCACATGCGGAGGCCGCCCAGCGCGGGGCCGAGGGCGGTGCTGTGGACCGCGATCATGGCGCGCAGGCCCGAGGCGGGGTCCTCGCAGCGGGCGACGCGCTCGTAGCCGGGGACGGCGATGTCGGTGATCTTCATCGGGGGATTCCTGCGCGGGGAGGCGGTCCGTCGGCGGCGCCGCGCACGGCCACCGGGAGCGGGGGTCAAGGTAGCGGGGGCGTCGGTCCGGGGGGAGGATTCGCACCGGCCCTCGGGGGGCCCGGGACCCGGGCGGTCCGAGCGGGACCGCCGGCCCGGCGGGGGGCGGTCACCGCGCGGCGACCCGCAGGCGGACGTCCACGGCCTCGACGCCGTCGGGGCGCGCGAAGACCGGGTTCATCTCGACCTCGGCGATCTCCGGGTGGTCGTTCACGAGGGACGAGAGGCGCAGGAGCGCGTCCACGACCTTGTCGACGTCCACGGGGGTGCCGCCGCGGACGCCCTTCAGGATCGGGTACGCGCGCAGGCGCTCGAGGAGGCGGCGGGCCGTGACCGGGGTCGCGGGCACGAGGCCGAACCGGATGTCGCGGAGCACCTCGACGTGGATGCCGCCGAGGCCGACGGCGAGCAGCGGGCCGAAGACGGGGTCGGTGCGCACGCCCATCACCAGCTCGGTGCCGGGCGTGGCCATGCGCTGCACGAGGAACCGCCACGGGCGGTCCGGCGACGTCGCCTTCGCCACGGCGGCGAGGCGTTCGGCGGCCGCGCGCACGGCGGTCGGGCCCTCGAGGCCGAGCACGACCGCGCCGAGGTCGCTCTTGTGCAGGAACGCCGGCCCGTCGAGCTTCAGCGCGACCTTCCCGGGGATCTGTCCGGCCATGGCGACGACCTCGTCCACGCTGTCCACGGCCGCGAGCGGCGCGATGCGGATGCCGTAGGCCGAGAGCACGCGGAACGCGTCGAGGGCCGGCAGCCAGCCGCCCCCCTTCGCCACGGACGCCGAGAGCACTGCGTCGGCCGCGGCGCGGTCGGCCTCGACGTGGACGGGCTCGCCGAGGTCGTCGTCGCGCAGCGTGCGGACGCGGAGCAGGTTCCACATCGCGCGGACCGCGTCCTCGGGGTAGTCGTAGAGCGGGAACCACGCCGAGTCGAGGCGCTTGATCTCGTCGAGCACCGCGACGCGGGCCATCATGCAGCCGAGCACGGGCTTCGCCGTCCCGCGGCTCGCCTCGAAGATCGCGCGCGCGACGCCCACGGGGTCGAGCGTGATCGGCGGCACGAAGATCGTCAGCACCATGTCGACGCCCGGGTCCGCGAGGACGAGCGGCATGGCCGCGGCGTACTCGCGCGCGCCGGCGCCGGCCACCATGTCGACGGGGTTCGCGACCGACGCCTCGGGGACGAGCAGCTTGCGCAGCGCGTCCTTCGTCGCGTCCGACAGCGTCGCGAGCTTCAGGCCCTTGCTCACGAGGAAGTCCGTCGCGAGGATCGCGGGCCCGCCCGCGTTCGTGACGATGGCGACGCGCCCGCCCGCCGGCAGCGGCTGCGACACGAGCGCCTGCGCCACGTCGAACATCTCCGCGACGGAGTCCACCCGCAGCGTGCCCGTCTCCTCGAGCAGCGCGTCGGCCGCGACGTCGGGCCCCGCGAGCGCGCCCGTGTGCGACGCCGCGGCCTTGCCGCCCTCGGCCGTGCGGCCGGCCTTCACGCACACCAGCGGCTTCTTGCGGGTGAACCGCCGCGCCGTCGGGATGAAGTTGCGCGGGTTGCCGAACGACTCCAGGTACATGAGCACGAGCTTCGTCTCGGGGTCGTCGTTCCAGTACGACACGAGGTCGTTGCCCGAGACGTCCGCCTTGTTGCCGAGGCTCGCGAACATGCGGATGCCGAGGCCGCGGTCCTCGGCGTGGTCGAGGATCGTCACGCCCATCGCGCCCGACTGCGACAGGAAGCCGATGCCGCCGGGCCGCGGGAACGTCCGCGCGAACGTCGCGTTGAGCTTCACGCCGACGTCGGTCGTGAGCAGGCCCATGCAGTTCGGGCCGATGAGGCGGATGCCCGCGCCGCGGCAGAGCGCCGCCAGCTCCTTCTCGCGCGCCGCGCCCTCCTCGCCGGTCTCGCGGAAGCCCGCGCTGATCACGCAGATGCCGCGCACGCCCTTCTCGATGCACGCGCGCACGACGTCGAGCACGCCCCGGCCGGGCACGCACACGATCGCGAGGTCCACGGCGTCCGGGATCGCCCGCACGTCCGGGTAGCAACGGATCGAGTGGACGACCTTCGCGCCCGGGTTCACCGGGTAGACCGCGCCGGTGAAGCCGTTGCTCACGATGTTCCAGAGCACCGTGTTGCCGATGGTGCCCGGCGTGCGGCTCGCGCCGATCACGGCGATGGCGCGGGGGCGGAAGAGGGCGTCGAGGCCGGTCGGGGTGGCGTCCATATCGCCGTCGTACGCGGGGCCCGCCGCGGTCCCAAGGACCGGCCGCCGTCCCTCGGCCCCTCGGTCGATCCTTGCGCCGGCGGCGGCGGACGTCCCGGGTCCGGGTTCGTCCGTCCGGGCGGGGCGCGCCCCCAGGGGACCGCGGCCGACGGCGGGGGACCGCGAGGCCCGGCGGCCCCGAGGCCCTGAGACGCGGGCCTCGCGGTCGCGCGGCCCGGGGTCGCGTCCCGACGGCCGGTGCGCGGCCGCGTCGGGCCGCCCCGTCCGACCCGCCGCGGCGCGTCAGCCGCGGCGGCGGAAGGACTTCTTCTTCGCGGGGCCGCGCGCGGCGCGCTCGGCCAGGAGCTCGACGGCCTGCTCGAGCGTGAGCGCCTCGGGCGCCGTGCCCTTCGGCAGCGTCGCGTTCGTCGTGCCGTCGGAGACGTAGGGCCCGTAGCGCCCGTCGAGCACGCGCACGGGCGCGTCGCCCTTCGGGTGCTTGCCGAGGTCCTTCAGCACCTTCGCGGCCGCCCGCGCGCCGCCGCCGCGGCCGGTCTTCGGCTGGGCGAACACCGCCAGCGCGCGCTCGAGGGTGATCGTCGTCGGGCGCTCGTCCGCGGGGATGCTGCGGGTCTCGGTGCCCCAGCGCAGGTAGGGGCCGAAGCGGCCGTTGGCGGCCACGATCGGCGACGGCGCCGTGCCCTCGGGCGAGCCGGGCGGGACCGCCGAGCCGACCTCGCGGGGCAGCGACAGCACCGACAGCGCCTCGGCGAGCGTCACCGTCTCGGGCGTCATGCCCTTGAGCAGCGACGCCATCTTGGGCTTCGCCTTCTTGCCCTTCGCGGGCTTCTTGCCGCCCGCGCCGGGCTTCTCCGCGTCCTCCTGGGTGCCCAGCTGGACGTAGGGCCCGAAGCGGCCGACCTTCACGAACACGTCGAGGCCCGTCGCCGGGTCCGTGCCGATGGCGCGCGGGCCCTCGGAGCCCTTCGTGAGGAGCTCCTCGGCGCGTTCCGCCGTGAGCTCGTCGGGGGCGAGGTCGTCGGGGAGCGAGGCGCGCTGGTCGCCGTCGACGCGCGACAGGAACGGGCCGTAGCGGCCCACGCGGACCTCGATCCTCCCGTTCGGCGACGCGAGCTCGAGCACGCGGCAGACGTCCTGCGGGCGCGCGGAGGCGTCCGCCGCCTCGAGCTGGCCCTTGAGGCCGGGCTTGCCGTTGCCGGCGTAGAACGAGCGCAGGTAGGCGACGCGCGTGTTCGAGCCGTTGCTGATCTCGTCCAGCTCGTCCTCCATCTTCGCCGTGAACGCGTAGTCCACGAGCGTGTGGAGGTGCCCGTCGAGGAGCCGGATCACCGCGAACGCCGTCCACGTCGGGACGAGCGCGGTGCCCTTCTTGAAGCAGTAGTCGCGCTCGAGGATCGTCTCGATGATCGCGGCGTACGTGCTCGGGCGGCCGATGCCGCGGGCCTCGAGCTCCTTGATGAGCCCCGCCTCCGTCAGCCGCGCGGGCGGCTGCGTCTCGTGGCCCGCCGCGTCGAGGCGCTCGACGCCGAGGACCTGGCCGGGCGCCATGGGGGGCAGCACGCGCTCGCTCTCGCGGGCGGCCGCCTCGGCGTCCTCGGCGTCGTCCTCGACGTAGGCGAGGCGGAAGCCCGGGACCTCGATGGTCTTGCCGCCGGTCTGGAACGTCGCGTCGTCGATCGCGACGAGCACGCTAGTGCGGTCGCCGCGGGCGTCCACCATCTGCGAGGCCACGGTGCGGCGCCAGACGAGCTCGTACACGCGGCGCTCGTCCTCGCCCATCTCGCCGGGCAGGTCGCGCGGCGCGACGAACGCCGCGCCCGCGGGGCGGATCGCCTCGTGGGCCTCCTGCGCGTTCTTCACCTTGGTCGCGTAGACGCGGGCCTCGGGGGAGAGGTTCTCCTTGCCGTACTCGCGCGCGATCAGCGAGCGCGCGGCCGCCAGCGCCTCGTTCGACAGCGTCGTCGAGTCGGTGCGCATGTAGGTGATGAAGCCGTTCTCGTACAGCCGCTGCGCGGCGCGCATGGTCCGCTGCGCGGCGAACCGGAGCTTGCGGGCCGCCTCCTGCTGCAGCGTGCTCGTGGTGAACGGCGGCGACGGCCGCTCGTTGTAGGGCTTCTTCTCGACCGAGACGACCTTGGCCGCCTTCCCCGCGAGGCGCGCCACGAGGGCCCGCGCGTCCTTCTCGAGGAGGTGCGCCACGGCGCCCGCGGCCTTCGCGTCGAGGCGGCCCGTCGCCGCGTCGAAGTCCTTGCCGCCGGCCACGCGCTTGCCGCCCAGCGTCACGAGCGTCGCGTCGAACGCCCCGCCCGGCGCGCGGAAGCCGCCCTCCACGTCCCAGTAGGCCGCGCGGCGGAACGCGATCCGCTCGAGCTCGCGGTCCACGATGAGGCGCACGGCGACGCTCTGCACGCGGCCCGCCGACAGGCGCGGCTTGATCTTGCGCCAGAGGAGCGGCGAGACCGAGTAGCCGTAGAGCCGGTCGACGAGGCGCCGGGCCTCCTGGGCCTCGACGAGGTTCGCGTCGATCTCGCGCGGGTGCGCGAGGGCCTCGTGGATCGCCTCCTTCGTGATCTCGTGGAACACGAGGCGCTTGATCGGGACCTTCGGCTTGAGCTCGTCCACGAGGTGCCAGGAGATGGACTCTCCCTCGCGGTCCTCGTCGGTGGCGAGGTAGAGCATGCCGGCCTGCTTGAGCAGCGCGCGCAGCTTCTTGATCTGCTCCCGCTTCTGCCGGGGCACGACGTAGAGCGGCTTGAAGTCGTGCTCGATGTCGATCCCGAGCCTCGACCAGGCCTCGGCCCGCACGCCCTCCGGGATCTCGGCCGCGCTGCTCGGCAGGTCCCGGACGTGGCCGATGCTCGCCTCGATCAGGTAGCCGCTCCCCAGGAACTTGCCGATCGTCTTCGCCTTGGCGGGCGACTCGACGATCACGAGGGGCTTCTTGTCGGACGTCTTGGCCATGGGCAGGGGGGGCACCGGCCCCCCGGGGGAGGCGGAAGCAGCGGGACGGTGTAGGCGCTATCGGAGGGATGCGGTCAACATTTCACCCGAGTCCGTGGATTTCCGGCGTCCCGGCGGCCGGGCCTCGCGTTGTCACGCTTGGATCCATCTTCATCGGGACTTGATCCGCACCCGACCGGTCGGTCTAGGGGCTTTAGTCCCTTGAATTGTACCACTTCCGTGACGCAGAGACCCTGTCTCCGACGTCTTATTCGTGGTCGAGGCTCGGGCGACCACGGAGAACCGCCATGGGAATGCGGATGATCGGTTCGTTTCGTCGCTTCGGGGGTCGGTTCGGGGGGTGGGTGATCGGGTTCGCGCTCGTCGCGAGCGCGGGGGGGAATGGGTCCGTGGCCGTCGCGGGCGACACCCCCCCCGCGGCCCCCGCCGTCGAACCGACGGACGCCGTCGCGCTCGACGCGCAGGTGCGCCAGCACGTGAAGGACAAGGCCACCGACGCGGTCCGCTCGGACGTGGTCGCGATCGGGAAGGGCTTCGCCGCCGCCGACGCGAAGGGGCAGAAGCTGCTCGCCGCGGCGCTGACGTTCGTGGCGAAGAACGTCCAGGACGAGCCGGTCCGCAAGGCGGTGATCGAGGCCGTCGGGGAGACGAAGGACAAGACGTTGTCCGGCGTGCTCCGCCCCTTCCTCGCCCAGCCGGACAAGAAGGTGATGCCGCCGCTGCTCAAGCCCGCCCTCGAGGCCGCCGGCAAGCTCGCCGACGAGGAGCTGGTCGCCCCGCTGATGGCCATCGTGAAGGACTCGAAGCACATGGAGGCGGCGGCGCTCGCCCTGAAGGCCTTCGCCGGGTACGGCGCCTCGAAGAAGGCGCGCAACGGCATCGTCCGCGACCTGATCGGCACGGTCGCGAAGGACCAGCCGGGCGTCGGCAAGCGCTGGGAGAAGGACGGCGACTCGGGCCCGTACGAGACCGCCCGCACGCGGACCGGCGACGAGACCCAGACGCGGTACCAGGCCCTGTCGGCGGCGCTCGTGCCCACGCTGAACGCCATGACCGGCCAGAACTGCGGTTCCGCCGAGGACTGGTTCGCGCTGTTCGAGCGGTACAAGAGCTCGCCGGGGGACCTGTTCGCGAAGTGACCCGCGCCTCGCGCGGGGCCCCCGTCCCGGCCGGGGCTCGGCGCCGGTCGGGGGGCCCGGGCGAGGGGTCGGAGAGGGCGGGCGACCCGTGCCCGCCCGGCTGCCGCCCGGGTACAACCTCCCGGCCATGACCCGCTCCGTCCTCGCCGCGTCGTTCCTCGCCCTCGTCCTCGCCTCGCCGGGCCGCACCGCGCTCGCCGCGGACGCGCCGGCCTCCACGCCCGAGCGCGCCGCCGCGTCCGCGAAGGTGCGCGCGTCGATCCCGGCGCCGCTCGAGCCCGAGGAGGGCAAGCCCGGCCTCGGCTTCTCCTTCGAGGGGGACCTCGTCGTCGCGGGCGAGAACTCGGGCAGCGTCACCGTCACCGTCGACGTCGGCTCGTTCCGCGACCAGCCGGTGTGGCTCGTCACCGAGACCGTCGTCGAGGACTGGGCGGGCACCAAGCAGACGACCGAGGCGTCGTACTGGCTCGCGCAGGACCTCGCGCTCGTGAAGGGCGAGTGGCAGCGGACGTCGCCGAGCCGGTTCTCGCGCCTCGAGTTCGTGCGCAAGGGCGACGCGTTCGCCGTCACGCGCGAGGACGGCGACCCGACGAAGGAGATGCCTCCGCCCGAGGCCCGCAGCCTGCCGGCGCCGGCCGGCGCGACGTTCGGCCGCGGCGCGCTCCTCCTCTTCCTCCGGTACGCGCCCGCGGCGCCGACGACGTACGAGCTGCCGCTCGTCGGCCTCGACGGCCTGATGCCCGGCATCGACGAGCACGAGCCGGCGGTCGACACCGCGCCGCTCTCCATCGAGGTCCGCGGGCCCGCGAAGTGGGGCGAGGCCCCCGACGTCGTGGACTCGTGGATGGTCGTGACGCGCCACGGCGGCCGCGTCGGCGAGCTGCACCTCCAGCCGAAGGGCCACGGCCTCATCGCCATCGAGCAGCGCCGGCCCACGGGCATCCGCATCGTCCCGAAGGGCAAGGGCGGCGCCCGCGCCGTCTACGAGGACGACCAGCCCTCGACGACCTGGAAGGCCTGCTTCCTCAAGTTCGGCCACGGCTACCACATGGCCGTCGAGAAGTGGATCGACGGGGCGATCGACTGGGACAAGGTGTTCGAGCACGACGTCTCGACCGGCAGCGTCTCGAAGGACTGGAAGGTCGCGGACCTCCGCAAGGCCTACGTCGACGAGTTCCTCGCCCGCAGCAAGCACCGCCCGCGCGCCGAGGCCGACGCCCTGCTCCGCATGACGCTCGCGACCGCCGAGCAGAAGACGCTGCCCGACGGCACGGTCGTCCTCGCGACGCACCCCGAGTTCGGCGGCAACATCTTCCACTTCCGCGCCACCGACGGCGTCTGGAAGATCGTGAGGATCGACCAGTGAGCGGGCCGCGCGCCGCCGGCGCCCGGCTCCTCGGGCTCGTCGTGCCCCTCGCCGCGGTCGTCGCGGCGGCCCTGTCGCCGACCCCCGCCCACGCCGCGCCGGACCGCGTCGCCGTCCCGCCGCCGGGCGCCGACCCCGCGCGGTGGACGTCGGTCGGCTACCCGAAGTCGTGGTCGCCGTCCGACCCCGCGACGACGTACGACCCGCGCGTCGCGCGCCCGGCCCTCGGCCCGGTCGCGGGCACCGTCACGGTCGCCCCGTCCGGCGCCTGGAACGCGGCCGCGCTCCCGGGACCGCGAGGCCCGGTGGCCGCCGAGGCCGCCCCGTGCGACCCGTGCGACCCGTGCGGGCCGGCGTTCCCCCGGTTCGCGGCGTTCGGCTCGTACGGCCGGCCCAGCGTCTCGGGCACGATGCGCATCACGCGCGGCGGCGAGCCCGGCACGGGCAGCGAGATCGACGTGGACGACACGCTCGGCCTCGACGACGGCGACGTCTTCGAGGTGGGCGTGGCGTGGGCGCCGTTCGCGCGCCATCGCGTGTTCGTCGCCTACGAGCGCTTCGCGTTCGACGCCGAGGAGGTCCTGCCGGAGTCGGTGATCTTCCGCGACGTCATGTTCGACGCGGGCGACCGCGTCCGGTCGTCGCTCGAGCTCGACATCGTGAAGGCCGGGTACGAGGGCCTGCTCGCCGGGACGCCGTCGTCGTCGCTGCGCGCCGGCATCGCGGGCTGGGTCTGGCGCTACCAGGGCTCGCTCGAGAACCTCGACGGCCCCGAGGACCAGTCGCGTTCGTTCACCCACGTGCTGCCGGTCGCGCACGTGGCGGCCGACGCGGCGTTCGGCGCGCTCCACGTCGCGGGCCGCGCGGCCGGCGGCTGGATCGGCACCGACCGCTACGTGATCGACCTCTCGGGGGGCGTCGGCGTCCGGCTCTTCGACCGCCTCTCGCTCGACCTCGGCTGGCGCTGGACGCGGTTCGTCTTCGACGAGACGACGAACGAGGGCGACCTCGTCTTCTCCGGCCCCTACGTCGCGCTCACCGTCGACGTCTGACGGGTCGGGTCCGAGGGCGCCGGGGACCTCCGGCGGGCCGGGCGCCCGCGCCGCTCGGTGCGGCCCGGGCGGGGCCCGCCCGACGGCCGCGCAGGCCGCCGGGCCTCGCGTGCACGCGGGTCGCCGACCGCGCCTCGGTCCCGCGTCGGCCACGGGGCGCCGTCGCCTCCCGGGGCGGCCGGGTACGCTCCGCCGGCCCGCGGCGCGGGCGCGGGAGGCACGACGATGGCCGACGCGGACTGGGTGGACGTGGGCGACGAGGTCGCGCTGCGCGCGACGCCGCTCGCCGAGGTGACGGCCCGGGGCCGCGTCCTCGCGCTGACGTGCGTGGACGGGCGGTTCGCGGCGCTGCACGGCGCGTGCAACCACGCGGGCGGCCCGCTCGGCCAGGGCCGCCTCGACGGCGCCTACGTGACGTGTCCCTGGCACGGCTGGAAGTTCCACGCGACGACGGGCGTGGGGGAGCCCGGGTACGAGGCCGACGCGGTGCCCGCGTACCCCGTGAAGGTCGAGGGCGGGCGCGTCCTGGTCGACCTCGCGGGCGGCACGCCGCGCCGGCGGTCGCCGCACCCGCCGCACCCCCTCGCCCGCCCGGTCGAGCGGGCGCCGGGCCCCGTCCGCGTCGTCGGCGTCAGCACGACGAACATGAGCCGGCGGGTGCCGCGGTTCAGCACCTCGGAGGCGCTCCTCGGGACGGCGCTCGACCACGCGCGCGACGCGCTCGGCGCGGAGACGCGGCTGATCCGGCTCCGCGACCTCTCCTTCAAGGCCTGCGAGGGCTACTACAGCACCGCCGCCGCGGCGTGCACGTGGCCGTGCACGATCACGCAGTTCGACCCGAAGGACCAGCTCGACCGCGTGTACGAGGCCTTCGTCCACTGGGCCGACGTGATCCTGGTCGCGACGCCGATCCGTTGGGGGGCGCCGAGCAGCCTCTACGCGCGGATGGCCGAGCGCATGAACTGCGTCCAGAACCAGGAGACCGTCGCGGGGAAGGTGCTGATGCAGCGCAAGGTCGCGGCGTTCGTCGTGACCGGCGGCCAGGACAACGTGCTCGCGGTGGCGGGCCAGATGATGGCGTTCTTCGGCGAGCTGGGCTGCCAGCTGCCCGCGTTCCCGTTCGTCGCGCACTCGCGCGGCTGGAGCGCCGAGGACATGGAGAACAACGTGCGCGACGTCCAAGCGTCCGAGGCGCTGCGCGACGGCGCCCGGGCGCTCGCCGACCGCGCGGTGACGCTCGCGCGCACGCTGCTCGCCGCGGACGCGGTCGCGCCGTTCGCGCCCGGCGGCCGCAAGGGCAACGCGGCCGACACCCCGCGCCGTGATGCACGCGTCGCGGCGCGCGACGGCGAGCGGGCCTCGCGTCCCCGTGCACCCGCCCGCGCCGGGGGCCGCGTGCGTCGTTCTGCGGGGGGCGGGCGCGTCGCCCGGCGGCGGCGGCGGCGGCGCACGCGCCGCGAGCCGCTGCGCGACCCAGGCCGCCTCGTCGTCGAGGCCCTCGCGGCGGTACCACGCGAGGAGCTCGCGGTACCGGGCGTCGACGTCGAGGCCGGTCGCGTGGACGACCTTGCGCAGGCACGCGGGGCAGAGGTGCATCGGCGTCGCGTCCATCTCGGCGACGTGGTTGCAGCCGTTAAGGAGGCAACGCCGCGCGACGCAGTGCTCGAGGCCGAACATGTGGCCGACCTCGTGCGAGACGACCTTCAGGCACCGCCGCTTCACGAGGCGGGCCTCCGCCGCGTCGCGCCGCGCGGGGTCGGGCGGCCACGGGAACCGCGGGTCCATCCGCGCGAACGAGAACACGCCGACGCCGTCGAACAGGGCGGCCTCGCCGAACACGAAGTTCCACGACGGCGCGGGGTAGAGGTCGCGCGTCGTCAGCGCGATCACGCAGTAGTCCGTCGAGGCGCGCTCGCGCGGCAGCCACGCCAGGACGTCCGTCGTGAGCACCTGCGTGCGGCCCGTCGAGGCGTCGCGGCGCGTCGTGAGCGTCGTCGGCGCGGTCGCGGTGCCGGGCTCGCTCGGCAGGCCGTAGAACGCCGCGAGGTACGCCGTGATCGTCGGCACGTCGGCGCCGGCCGACGCGAGGTCGTCGAGCGGGAGGACGCGCAGGATCCGGCGCGTCGCGGTCACCTGCCGCCGCGGCGCGGCGCGGAACGCCTCGAACGACTGGCCGTCCTCGGGGTGGACCGCGAGCCAGTCCATGGGGCCGGGCGCGGGCAGCGGCGGGAACGCCACGGGGTCGTCGCGCTCGACGGCGGGGGTGACCCGGGGCCTGCGACGCGATCCCGCGTGGGACACGCGAGGCCCGGTGGCCGCCGCGCGGTCGGCGTCGGCGTCGGCGTCGGACGCCGGGGAAGGCGCCGTCGCGCGCGACGGGCTCGCTCGCACCGGAGCCGCCGGAGGGGCGGTCGCCTCCGACGCCGACGTCGTGACGGCCTGCGTCGTGGCGGCCGGGGCGCGCGGGCGGTCCGCGGGCCGGGCGGAACGCGACCAGCCCGCGAGCGCCGCGAGCGCGGCGGCGGCTCCGATCGCGAGGGAGATCCGGAGGGCGTTCGGCATGGGGCGCCTCGGAGGGGAACGGCGCCCCGCGTCCGCGGTTCGACGCGATCGTCGCGGCCCCCCGGGGTGGCCTACACTCTCCGCCCATGAGCCACTCCCCCTCGTCGGCCGCCCCCGTCACCCCGGAACGCATCTACCAGCTCGGCTGGGGCTTCGCGGCCACGCAGGCCCTGGTCACGGCGATCGAGCTGGACCTCTTCGGCGCGATCGCGGGCGGGGCGCGCGACGTGCACGCGCTGGCGGCGAAGCTCGGCGCGTCGGAGCGCGGCGTGCGGATGGTCGTCGACGCCATGGCCGGGTTCGGCCTCGTGACGAAGGGCCCGGGCGGTCTCGCGCTCGCGCCCGACGCCGCGACGTTCCTCGTGCGCTCGAGCCCCGCGTACGTCGGCGACTTCCTCGTGCTGCACGGCCGCGAGCTGGCCGACCGCTGGCGCGGGCTCACCGACTGCGTCCGGACGGGGCGGCCCGTGACGGCGCTCGACCGGCCCGCGGAGGGCATCCCGTTCTGGAAGAAGCTCGTGGACGGGCTGTTCCCGGTCGGGTTCGCGGCCGCGCAGGTGGCCGGCAAGGAGCTCGCGCGCCGCCACCCGACGGGCGAGCTGCGCCTCCTCGACGTGGCCGCGGGTTCGGGCGTCTGGGGCTTCGGCGCGGCGCTCGCGGAGCCGCGCGTGCGCGTCACGACGCAGGACCTGCCGGAGACGCTCGAGCACGCGCGGGCGTGGGCGGCGCGCACCGGCGTCGCGGACCGCGTGGCCTGGCTGTCGGGGGACCTGCGCGAGGTGGACTTCGGCACGGCCGCGTTCGACGCGGCGGTGCTCGGCCACATCTGCCACAGCGAGGGCGCGGCGCACACGAAGCGCCTGCTCGCGAAGGTGGCGCGCGCGCTGAAGCCGGGCGGCACCATCGTGATCGTCGAGTTCGTGCCCGACGAGGGCCGCGCGAGCCCGCCGTCGCCGCTGCTCTTCGCGTTGAACATGCTCGTCCACACGACCGAGGGCGACACGTTCACCGCGTCCGAGTACCGGACGTGGCTCGAGGCCGCGGGCTTCCGCGACGTCGCCTCGCTCCCCGCGCCGGCGCCCTCGCCGCTGATCCTCGCCACGCGCCGCTGACGCGCGGCCTCGTCGCGCCGGCGGCCGGGCCTCGCGGTCCCGCGCGGGGGGAGCGTTCGTTCGGCGCGGAGCGCGGGGTCCCGTCGGCGCGTCAACGCGCCGCGGCAGCGGGCGGGTCGAGCACCCACTCCGTGCGGCGCGCGATGGCCACGAAGCCGCCACGGCGCAGGAGGGGCTCGCTCGCCGCGTTCGCGTCGGTGACGAGCCAGGGCAGGCCGGCGTCGCGCGCGGCGCGTGCCCGCGCCGCGACGATCGCGCCGTGGACGCCCCGGCCGCGGTGCGACGGGAGGACGGTCCCGCCGAAGAGGTGGGCGAACGTACGACGCGGCGGGAGCGTCACCCAGCCGCAGCCGACCGGCGCCCCGTCGGCGTACGCGACGAAGATCGCCACGGGGTCGGCCTCGCCGGCGAGGGCGGGGAGGAACCACGAGCGCACCCACGCGGAGAAGCCGGTGCCCCACACCGCCTCGTCCACCGCGAAGTAGTCCCCGAGCTCGTCCGCCCGCGTGAGGCGGCGCACGACCACGCCGTCCGGCGGGCCCGCGGCGCCCGCGTCGTCGTCGGACGGGCGCACGAGCACCGCCTCGCGCGCCTGGAGGCGGAACCCCGCGCGCTCGAGTCGCGCCGCGAGGTCGGGCGGCTCGTCGTCGTCGTAGACGTTCCACTGCATCCCGCGCGCCTCGCGGCGCACGCGGGCCACCTCCGCGGCGATCACGGCGTCCGCGTCGGCGGCCGAGACCCGGGCGTGGGACACCATGTGGTCGAGCGGGTGGGGCGTCGGCCCCACGACGCGCGTGAGGCGCGCGTCAGCGTCGATCCGCCGTCCCGGCGGCGGGAGCACGCGTCGGCGTTCCTCGTCGTCGTACCGGGCACGGAGGTCGGCGAGCATCGCCCGAGGGTACGCCGTCCGGCGGGTCGGCGCGTCGCGCCCGCCTCGCGCCCGGGCCTGAGGCGCGGCACGGTCGCGGGGACGCGAGGCCCGCGGGCCGGGTCAGCGTCCGGTCGTCGGCGCCGGTCGCGGCGGCGCCCAGACCACCGGCGGCGCGCCGTCGAGGACGCGGCGCGTCGCGCGCCGCAGGAACAGGACGGCGAACGCGGTGTCGATCGGCGGGGTCGCGCCCACGGGCTTCGCGGACGACAACGGGCCGTCGGTCAGGCGCCACGCCCCGTCCGCGTCCTGGTGGGCGAGCAGGTGGAGCGTGCCCTGGCGGTGCCAGTCGACGCCGTTCACCGTCTCGACGCCGGCGAGCGTGAGGCACCGTTCCAGCGCGAGCAGCGTGTAGAGCGCATGGAGGGAGCATTCGTCGTCGACGACGAAGCCCGGCGACGACGGCCGGAGCTTCCGGCGGTCCTCCGACCCGGCCGGGACCAGCGTCGGGTTGCGGTCCATCCGGAGGTGCGTCGCGACGAACGCGAGGCCGCTCGCGACCAGCGTCTCGAACCGTCGGACGTCGGCGGACGCCGCGTCGGGTGTCGGTCGCGCGCGCGCGACCGCGAGCACGCAAAGCGCCGTGATGGTGGCGCCGAGCGTCGTGGACATCGAGCCGTTCGCCGCGCCGCCCCCCGGAGCGTACGCGAACGGCGTCGCACGGACGCCGGCGGGGAAGCGCAGCGTCTCGTCCTGCTCCGCCGTCACCGGTCGGCCCGGGAGCGCGGACGGCCTCGCGAGCGTGAACGTCGCGCCCGGTGCCTCGGGTTCCGGCGGCGCGGCGGTCGCCTCGAGCGCGGCGGCCAACCGGGGCAACGCGTCGGCCGGGAGCTCCACGCCGTGGGGCTGCGCCGCGAGCAACGCGAGCGCGGCGAATTGGGAGTTCGAGACGTCGCCGCCCCCGCCCGGCCCTCCCGGCGGATAGGTCCACAGTCCGTCGCGGCACCGGGCGTCCCGGAGCCACGCCGCCATCTCGCGGAGTTCGCGCGGCGCGTCGGGCCAGCGTCGTTGCCGGACGTGCGCCGCCGGCCAGCCCTCGGCCTCGCCGCGGCGGGCCTGCTCGAGGCACGCGGCGCGGAACAGGAGCGCGAGCGAGACGCCGTAGGTCTGTGCGGTGGGACGCCACCACTTCGAGACGTACGCGTGGAGCCGCGCCGCGAGCGGCGCGTCCTGCCCGTCGCGGGCGTGGAGGTAGGCGAGCGCGCCGAGCATCACCTCGTCGAACCGCGGCGGGAACCCGCGTCCGTCCGCCATGCCCTCCGGTCCGGCCAACCAGCGCTCGAGGATGTCGCCGCCCTTCGCGACCGCGGCTTCGACCCGTTCCTCGAGCGGCGGCTCCGGCGCGGCGATCACGGCGCGCCCACCGTGACCCGTGCCGAGCAGCGCGAGCGTCCCGCTCGCGAGCAGGACCAGGCCGCGGCCGACCTTCCACATCTCCGCACCGTACCACGGCGGCGGTCGGCGACCGGGCCTCGCGGTCCCGCGCGGGGGTTGGGTCCCGGCGGCGGGCGTGGTCCCTCCGCTCGGGGGCCGGAGGGTCGACGGGGGGCGCGTCAGTCCGTCGTGCGGCGGCCGCGACGGCGGCGGCCCTCGAGGGAGCGGAGCGTGAACGCGGCCACGTGATCGACGATGCGGCCCGCGAGCGCGGGCCCGTACGTGCGCTCGCCCAGGAGGCGGAGCGCGACCGGCCGGAGCATGCGGTGATAGAGGAGCTGACCGACGATGCTCATGACGTGCAGGTCGACCGTGCGACGGTCGCCGTCGCCGACGTAGGGCGCGACCGCGCGGCGGAGCGCGTCGAAGCGCGGCTCGACGAACTCGTCCACGATGTGGTCGAGGGCGAGCGTCGGCGTCGTCAGCTCGCGGAAGAGGAGGTGCTGGTGCCACGTCGGCCGCGCGGTGAGCATCCCCAGCGCGAACCGGCGGACCGTGCCGACGAGCCGCTCGGCGCGGGAGAGGTCGGTGCGGGCCGCGAACGCGAGCAGTTCGGCCGTGTCCTCGCCCTGCGACCACGTCAGCGCCCAGCGCAGCGTCTCGACGTAGAGCGCCTCCTTCGAGCCGAAGTGGTAGCCGACCGCCGCGACGTTGGTGCGCGCGCGGTCGCAGACCTCGCGGATCGTCGTGGCGGCGTAGCCTCGGTCCGCGAAGACGCGCGCGGCCGTCGCGAGCAGCCGCTCGCGGGTGCCGGGGTCGCGGCGGGGCAGGGGGGCGAGACGGCTGCGCATCCCGCGATGGTAGGGGGGGCCAAGGGGGGGGCTGCCCGCGACCACGGGGGGCGTGGACCGGGGGGCGGGCGTCAGCGGTCGGGGGCGGAGGGGCTCGGCGCCGGGCGGAGGACCGCGACCGCGAGCAGCGAGAAGCAGGACGACAGGCGGCGCGTCGGCCCCAGGTCGAGCCGGGCCTCGCGGGCCTCGGCCGCGAGCGCGTCGAGCGACAGCTTCACGCAGCGGCGGTCGCGGCCGCGCCAGCGCTGGAACCGCGCCTTCCACGTCCCCGCGTCGGCGAACGTCACGACCACCGCGCGCCGGCTCACGCGCGCGAGGCTCGCGAGGGTGCGGACACGCGCCGCGCGGTCCGTGACGTGGTGGAGCAGCCGCCAGCACACGGCCGTGTCGAACGCGGCGTCGGGGAACGGGAGCGCGTCCACCGAGCCGGTCCCGAGCACGACGCGGCCGTCGGCGACGGGCCCCGCGAGGGCCGCCCTCGCCTCCTCGACCATCGCCGGGGAGAGGTCGAGCGCGGTGACGCGGTGGGCGCGCTCGAGGAGGACCGGGGTCAGGCGGCCCGCGCCGCACGGGGCGTCGAGGGCCACGCCCTCGGTGCCGGCGGCCGCGAGCGCCCACCGGAGGAGCCCCGCCTCGCGGCGGGCGGAGAGGCGCCGGGCCCACGAACCGTCGTACTTCGTACGGTAGGCCGCCGCCCCGGCCGGGCTCCCGTAGCGCTGTTCGAGACCTCGTCCGACGACCACGGGCCGAATGTACCGTCCCCGCCCGCTCGCGCCCCCGGCCGGCGACGGCGACGTGACACGCGGGGGCGTTCATACTGGGGCCACCCGTGGAGTTCCCCCTGGGGAGGCGGAGCCCCGTCCGTGCGTCGAGGTCCCTTCTCCTTCGCCGTCGTCGTGCTGCTCGCGTTGGCGGGCGCCGCGGCGTGGTGGCTGCATCCGCAGGACGGCGGCGTGCTCGCCGACGGCGACGAGGTCGACGCCGCCGCCGGGCAACACGAGGCGGAGGCGCTCGCGGCGGGCGGTCGCGCGCGCACCGATCCCGCGGCCGCGCTCACCGGCGCGACGTCGGGGACCGTCTTCGGCGTCGTGCGCCGCGACGGCAAGCCCGTCGCGGCCCGCGTCGTCGTGTTCCTGCGCGCGAGGCCGCGACCGGGCCAGCCGCTCGCGGACGTCGACCCGGATGGCGACGAGTTCGGGAGCCAGGTCCCGCCGGCCGCGGGCGACGAGGCGCCGTTCGTCGCGGCGGACACCGACGCGGAGGGCGCGTTCCGGCTGACGGTGCCCGCGCCCTCGACCTGCGTCGTCGTGGCGACCGACGCGGAGGGCGCGCGCGGCCGCGCCGCGGCCCGCGTCGGCGCGCCGGGCGCGCGGGTGCGCGCCGACCTCGCGCTCCTGCGCGGCGGCGAGAAGCTGACCGGCCGCGTCCGGCACGCGGACGGCCGTCCGTTCCAGGGGACCGTCGCGGCGCGCCGCGCCGTGGAGGCGGAGGACTTCCTGACGTCGGCGACGGCCTCGACCGACGCGCAGGGCGCGTTCACGATCGAGGGGCTCGTCCCGGGCCCGTACGCCGTCACCGCGTACGTGCCCGGACGGTTCGCGGCGCACGCGCGCGTGCTCATCGTCCCGCACCCGGCGGAGCTCGTGCTCGTCGTGGACACGGGCCTCGTGCCCCACGCGGGTCGCGTCGTCGCGGACGCGGACGGCAAGCCGGTCGCCGGCGCGCACGTCGAGGTCCACCTCGCCTCGGTGCTCGGGCTCGCGTCGGCGGCGTCGCGGGCGGTGACCGACGCCGAGGGCCGCTTCGAGGTGCTCGTCGGCGCCGGCTCCGTCACGTACCAGGCGGACGCGAACGGCTACGAGCCGCTGCGGCTGTCGCGGTCGCGGCCGCTCGACGCGCCGGTCGAGCTGCGGCTGCGGCGCACCGCGCGCGTGCAGGGACGGGTGACGCGCGAGCCGGACGGCGCGCCGGTCGCGGGCGTCCCCGTGTTCGCGCGCAGCGACGAGGGCCCGCTCCACGGCGCGGCGGTCACCGACGGCCAGGGGCGGTTCGAGATCGCCGCGGTGTCGCCCGGCCCGCTGACGGTCGTCGCCCACGGCGCCGGCTGGACGACGAAGGGCCTCTCGTCGTGGCGCCCCGGGGACGGGTTCAACCCGTTCGAGGTCGACGTCGAACCCGACGGCGCCGTCCACGTCGACCTCGTGGTGGTCCGCGCAGGCGTCGTGACCGGCAAGGTCGTGGACGCCGCGGGCGTCGCCGTGGTCGGGGCCACGATCACCCCCGAGCGGATGGTGCCCGGCGGCGAGCACGATCCCCTCGCCTTCCTCGGCGGCGCGACCGCCGTCGCGACCGACGAGGCGGGCGCGTTCCGCCTCGAGAACCTCCTGCTCGACACGTCCTACCGGTTCCACGCCGCCGTCGCGCGCACGACGTCCGGCCGCGCCGGGCCGGTGCGCGTCGAGGCGGGCCGCGTCGGCACGGTCGAGATCCGCCTCTCGCCGCTGCGCGCCGGCGTGGTCCGGTGCGAGCTCGCCGACAAGCGGCCCGTCGCCGGGGCGATCGTCTACGCGTACAAGCAGGTGGACGGGCGCTGGGACTTCTGCGGGATGGACGCGACCACCGCCGACGGCGAGGTGCGCTTCGCGTCGCTGCCGCCGGGCCAGATCTACCTGTACGCGCAGTGCGCGGGGTACCGGCCCGAGGGCGACAACTCGATCACCATCGGCGCCGACGACGAGGACACGGCCGAGCTCGCGCACACGTTCGTGTTCAAGACCACGTCGTCCGTCGCGGGCGTCGTCCGGTGGTCGGGCGGCGAGCCCGCCCGCGGCGTCCAGGTGGAGGGACGGAACACGCGGTGGTCGTCGTCGTCGTGGGTCGGCGACGACGGCGCGTTCAGCTTCGAGGACGTCGACGAGGAGGGCCTCGAGCTGAAGGTCGTCGACGAGGACGGCGAGACCGCGATCCTCGAGACCCACGCGAAGGGCGGCGACCAGGCCGTCGTCCTGGTGCTGCCGAAGGCGCGCCCGCCGACGTGGCGGATGCGCGTGGTGACCGCGGACGGGCGACCGGTCGGGTCGGCGTCGGTCCTGCTCAAGGGCGAGGACCACGAGCAGTCCGAGTCGGTGGTGGACGGCTGGGTGGAGACGGCGGTCTTCGACGTCCCGCTGACGGCGTTCGTCTACGGCGCGCGGGGCGTGGGCGGGGCGCCGCTGCCCGCCGGGTGGGCGGTCGCGGGGCCCTTCGCGCCGAAGAGCGAGGGGGCCGAGGTCCGCCTGCCGCGCGAGCTCGCGATCGCGGGCGTCGTGAAGGACGGCGCGGGGCAGCCGGTCCGCGGCGTCGCGCTCTGGGCGCGGCCGAAGGAGCTGCCGCCCGTCTTCGGCGAGCTGGACGCGGACGTCTCCTGGGCGCGCACGGGCCCGGACGGGCGCTTCCGCATCGGCCGCCTCTCGCCCGGCGTCCACAAGGTCCGCGTGAGCGCGCCGGACTCCGCGGGGCCCATGGAGCCGGTCGAGGCGCCCGCGGGCAAGACCGACCTCGAGATCGTGCTCGCGGCGGGCCGCGAGGCGCCGCTCACGGTCCTCGACGCGGACGGCAAGCCCGTCGAGGGCGCCATCGTCTTCATCGACCGCCCGAACGCCCGTCGCGTGGTGGTCGAGTCGGACTCCGCCGGCGTCGCGCGGCCGCGCGGGCTCGACGCGGAGCAGCGCTACGAGCTCCGCGTCGAGCCGCCGTTCGGGCGCGGCGACTGCCTCCCCCTCGAGCGGAAGGAGTGGTCGCCCGGCGAGAGCCCGGTCACGCTGCCCCGCGCGCTCACGCTGCGCGGCGTCGTCCGCGACGCCACCGGCCGCCCGGTGGCCCACGCGAACGTCGAGCGGCTCGGGCCGCGCGGCGACACGCAGCAGCGGACCACCTCGAACCGCGACGGCACGTTCGAGCTCAAGCAGGTCGTCGAGGGCCCGACGCGCCTGATGGCGCGCTCGTCCGACGACGCGCTCGCGGGCCCGACCGTCGCCGTGACGGCCGGCGCCGAGAACATCGTGCTGCTCGTCGCGCCGACGGTCGGCCTGCGCGTGACCATCGAGGGCTGGAACGGCCCCGCGCAGAGCTGGCTGCGGCTGGTCGACGAGGACGGCGGCCGCGGCACCCCGTGGGCGCAGATCGACGCGACGGGCGGCGCGTCCGTGGCGGGCCTGCGGCCGACGGCGACCTACCGTCTCTACCAGGCGTGGGACCTGCCCGACGGCAAGACCGTCGTCCTCGAGGCGAAGGGCGTCCGCGGCGACGCGGGCACGCTGAAGCTGACCGCGGTCGAGGGCCGCCGCATCGAGGGCCGCGTCCTGCTGCCGCAGGGGGCCGACTGGTGGACCGTGCACGCGGTCCGCGACGAGACGCGGCGCGAGGCGGCGACCGGCGAGGAGGGCGCGTTCACGATCGACGGCCTCGCCGAGGGCTCGTGGACGCTCGAGGTCTTCGCGAACGTCGGGACGACGTCGTGGCACGCCACCGTGGCGGTCGAGGCGGGCGCCACCGGGATCGTGCTGGAGCCGCGCGAGGAGCGCTGAGCGGGGGACGCGGTCGGGGTCCGGGACCGCGAGGCCCGACGGCCGTCGCGATCCCGGGGGCGGGACCCGGCGAACCGGCGGGGGCGGCGTCCGTTGAACCTCTCGGCCGCGCACGAGCGCGGCGGACGCTCGCGCGTGGGACCCCGACGGACGTCGGGGGCCCGGGCCGAGGGTCCGGGAACCTGCGTTCCCCAGGCTGTTTCCCGCGGGTCCCGTCCCCGCGGAAGGAGGACTCCGATGGCACCCAGGGAGCGGTACGTCCACGATCGAGGCCATGCCGTGGCGTTCGACCACGCCGGCGACTTCAACGACCAGCTCTACCGCGCGCTCAAGCAGAGTCCGTGGTGGATGATCTCCATCGGCGTGCACGTCCTGTTGTTCGTGATCTCCGGACTGATGGGGACGGAGTCGCCGATCGCCGCGAAGGCGACGCCCGCCGCGATCGAGATGACGAAGGCGGAGGACCTCCCCGACGTGCAGCAGCCCGACGAGCCGCAGGTGGACCCGCTCGTCGCCGACGACATCCACGCGACCGAGCCCACGATCGTGGACACGCCGCTGCAGGCCGACAAGCCCGAGACCGACATCAACTTCGACCACAACGACGTCTACGGCAACGTGCTCGACGGCAAGGGGATGGGGGACTTCGTCGGCGTCGCGAACAACCCGGACATCGGCATCGGCGGCGGGCAGGCCGCGGGCGGGCACGGCCTCGGCAGCCTGCGCACGGCCGGGTCGCGCGGCAAGCGCGGTCGGCCGGACTCCGAGCGCGCCGTGGACGACGCGCTGCAGTGGCTCGCCGCGCACCAGTCCCCCGACGGCGCGTGGGAGGCCGAGGGCTTCGGCCGGTGGTGCGACCGCAAGCCGGCCACCGCGGGCCCGGACGGCGCCGGCAAGGCCACCTACGACGTCGGCGTGTCGGGTCTCGCGCTCCTCGCGTTCCTCGGCGCCGGCTACACCCAGCGCAGCGACGGCCCCTACGGCGACGTCGTCCGCCGCGGCCTGCGGTGGATGGTGAACACCCAGGACGCCGAAGGGTGCTTCGGCGCCCGGACGAGCGGCCACTTCGTCTACAACCACGCCGTCGCGTCCCTCGCGGTGGTCGAGGCGTACGCGATGTCGGGGAGCACGATGCTCAAGAACCCGGCGCAGAAGGCCCTCGACTTCATCGCGCTCGCGCGCAACCCGTACTTCGCGTGGCGCTACGGCGTGAAGCCGGGCGACAACGACACCTCCGTGACCGGCTGGATGATGATGGCGCTCAAGAGCGCGAAGATGGTCACCGAGGCCGACGTCGCGGCGGGTCGGAAGCCCTCGCTGCAGCTCGACGCCGACGCCTTCGACGGCATCAAGACCTGGATCGAGAAGATGACCGACCCGGACACCGGCCGCGTCGGCTACCAGCAGCGCGGCTCGGGCCCGGCGCGCCCGACCGAGCTGGTCGACCGCTTCCCGGCGGACCGTTCCGAGGCCATGACCGCGGTGGGCGTGCTCGCGCGCGTCTTCCTCGGCGAGGACCCGAAGAGCAGCCCCGCGATCGAGAAGGGCGTGCGCCTGATGGCGGAGCGGCTGCCCGTCTGGGACGCCGCCTCCGGCGGGACCGACATGTACTACTGGTACTACGCGACCCTCGCGCTCTTCCAGGTCGGCGGGCCGGCGTGGAAGGCGTGGGACGGCGCGATGAAGTCGGCGATCGTCGGCACGCAGCGGCGCGACGGCGACTACTGCGGCTACAAGGGGTCGTGGGACCCGATCGACCCGTGGGGCGCCGACGGCGGTCGCGTCTACGCGACCGCGGTCAACGCGATGTGCCTCGAGGTCTACTACCGCTACGGCCGGGTCTTCGGCACGAAGTGACCCGCGACCTTCTCGCGGTCCCCGGGGGCGGCTCGTCGACGAGCCGCCCCCTTCGTCGCCGGGCCGCTCACCCGCCGTAGGTGAAGACGAAGCGGCGCGCGACGCGGCGGGGCTCGCCGGGCGGCGCGTACCGCCAGTGCGCGAGCACGAAGGCCCGCGTGGACGCGTCGAGCGCCTCCGAGCCGCTGCTCGCGCGCGCGACCGCGTCGGTGACGACGCCGTCGGGGCCGATCGTGTACTCGAGCACGACGACGAGCGTCGCGCCGGGCGCGCCGCCGGGCACCAGCGGCGGCGGCGGCGACGCCGTCGCGACGAGCGGCGGCCGTGCGCCGCGCGCGGGCGCCGCGGTCGCCGCCGCGACGACGGGCGGGCTCGACGCGGACGGCGGCGCCGCGGGCGGAGGCGGGTCGCGCCGCGTGCGCCGCGTCGGGTCCGTCGGCGCCGCGGCCGTCGTGGGCGGGGGCGGGGCGACCTCCTCCTCGGGCGGCGGCGCGGGCTCGTCGTCCGGCGGCGCGGGTTCGTCGGGCGCGGGCGCGTCGTGGGCCGGGACCGACGGGAGCGCCGGCGGCGCGGGCGACACGACGTCCACGTCGTCGAGCGGCTCGGAGGCGTCGTCCACGGGCGTCGCGTCGGCGGCGGGGACGTCGAGCGCGACCGTGCCCGCGGCCTCGGGCGGCCCCGCGCGTCGCGCCGGGCGCACGGCCGCCGTCCCGACGACGAGCAGCAGCGCGTGGAGCGTCAACGACGCGACGACCGGCCCGCGAGGGGACCGCGAGGCCCGGCGGCCGCCGGGTCTCGCGGTCCGCGCGACGGGATGCGTCGCGGGGGGATCGGTGGGGGGCGTGGAGCGGGCCACGTCAGAAGTCGAGCTCGACGCTCACCTCGAGCGAGCGGCCGCGCTCGGGCGCGACGTCCTTCGTGAAGGAGGAGTGGAGGCGGATCTCTTCGTCGAGGAGGTTGGTGCCGGTGAGCCGCAGCGTGAGCCCGCGGTCGTGGGGGAGGCCGAAGTGGTACGCGATCGACGCGTCGAGCCGCGTGTAGGCGTCCGTCGGGAGCTCGAACGCCGCGACGCGGTCCTGCGCGAACGCGTGCTGCAGGTCGACGCGCGCCGAGAGGGTCGGCGAGCGCCAGACGACCGCGCCGCCGAGGCGGAACGGCGCGATGCGCGGGAGCGGGTCGTCGAGGTCGAGGTCCTGCGCGCGGACCGCGTCGGCGAGCGCCTCGACGTCGAGGCCGTGGGCGGCGTCGCCGAGGACGTGGAAGACGACCTTCGCCTCGGCGCCGAGGAACTCGGCCGCGTGCCCGACGTAGTCGAAGATCTCGAGGCCGGAGCCGGCGTCCACGACGCCGGTGGGCTCGAGCGCGATGTACGCGAGGTAGCGCTGGTAGAAGACCGTCGCCGACGTCGACACGCGCCGGCCGTCGGTGCGATAGGAGAGGTCCACGCCGACGGAGCGCTCGAGACCGAGGTCCGGGTCGCCGACCTCGAAGGCCTCGGTCGCGACGTGGGGGCCGTCGGCGTAGAGCTCGCTGGCGGTGGGGGCGCGCGAGGCGTACGCGGCGGAGAGCGCCCACACGGTGGACGGGCTCGGCTGCCACCGCAGGCCCGCGGAGAGGCTCGGCGCGAGGAACGACTCGTGGCCGACCGAGTCCACGTCGGTGCCCTCGGCGCGCGCGCCGAGCTCGAGGTCGAGGCCGCCCGACAGCGGGCGCCGTTCGGTCACGAAGACGGCGAACGACGTCGTCTTCGCGAAGGGGAGCAGGGCCTCGTCGCCGGTGACGGAGAGGTCGGCGTAGCCGCCCTGGAGGCCGACGGCGCCCTCCCAGCAGCCCCACGGGCAATGGGCGACCTCGACGCGGCCCTCCACGGCTTGCTGGTCGAAGACCGTGCCGACCTCCGCGCCCTCGAACTCGGTGTGCTCGTAGTCGCTGTAGCCGACGGCCCACGCGATCGAGCGCGCGCCCGCGAAGGGCGCGTCCCACCGGCCGCGCGTGTCGAGGCGCAGCCGCTGGAGCTCGATGTGGACGTCGGGCTCGTTCGGCAGGCCGTAGTCGGTGTCGAACCCGTCGATCGACGCGCCGTAGAACCCGCGGTCCACGGTGTACGCGGCGCCGACGGACCCGCCCGCGGCCTTCGCGTACGAGTTCGGGAGCGTGTCGCGGGCCTCGCCGGCGCCCGACGGGTTGCCCTCCTCGTCGAGGAGCCGCTGCGACTTCGCGAAGCCGGGGATGTCGAGGTCGTCGCTCTCGCGGGCGAAGCCGCGGGCCTGCCAGCTGAAGCAGCCGGTCTGGCCGCGCAGCGCGGCGAAGCCGGCCCGCTGCTCGTCGGCGGAGCCCCAACCGCCGCCGACGCGGCCGGCGACGACCTTCCCGACGGGCGCCTCCGGGATCCGGCCGTCATCGAGGTCGACGAGGCCGCCGATGGCGTTGGCGCCGTACCGCAGCGTCGCGGGCCCGCGCAGGATCTCGACACGCTCGATGCTCGACGGGTCCACGGGGACCGCGTGGTCGTCGCTCAGGCCGGCGACGTCGAGGGTCGAGACGCCGTGCTCGAGCACGCGGACGCGGTCGCCGCCCTGGCCGCGGATGACGGGGCGGCCGGCGCCCGGCGCGAAGCCGCTGCTCGTGACACCCGGCTCGCGGAGGAGCGTGGCGCCGAGGCTCGCCTCGGCCGTCGCGCGCAGCCGTTCGCCGCCGACGGTGCCGACGGGTTGCATCGACTCGAGGGCGGTGACGGGCCCGATGGGGGACGCGGAGCGCACGGGCGTGCGGAGACCGTCGGTGACGTGGACGTCGGGGAGGACCTCGACGTCGGCGGGCGGCGGCGCCGGACGCGGCGGCGTGGCGGGCGCCGGAGCCGGGGGCGGCGCGGCGGGGGGCGGAGGCGCGTCGGCGGCGAAGCCGCGCTTCGGGGCGAGGACGGTGGCGGGGAGGAGGGCGAGGGCGGGGAGGAGCCAAGGGCTCCGCCGCGGCGAAGAACGGGTCACGGGGTGCGCTCCGAAGCGGCGCCCGAGCACGTGGGGTGCGGGCGCGCGCCGGGGTCTCGGTGGGTCCCTCGCCCGGAGGCGAGGGTCGGCGGACCGGCGTGCCGCGGACGGGCGGCAGGGACACCGGGAGCCGAGGCGTCGGGCCGGCGCGAGACCGCGGGCCCGAGGGGCTACGACCGAGGGAGCGTGGGGGGGCCGCGGGCGAGGCCGGGCTCGAAGCGAGGCGCCGAGGCCGGCGCGACGAACGGCGTCGGAGCGCGGGGCGTGCCCGCGGTGGCCGGCGCGAGGGCGACGACGATCGACGGCGCGTCGACGACGCCGGCCGCGAACGCGCACAGCGTGCACGTGCCGGCGTCGTGGTCGTCCGGGGCGGACGGGGCGTCGTCGCGTCCCTGCGGGTGCGAGTGCGCGTCGTCGTGCGCGTGCCCGTGCCCGTGCGCGTGCCCGTGGCAGCAGCGCGAAGGCGCGCGGGTCGTGTCGGCGCGGCACGGGCCGTCGGCGTGGCCTGCACCGGGCGTGCACGACGTGCACCCGACGTGCGCGACCGCGGCCGCCTGCGCGCCCATCCACACCACGATCGCGAGGCACGCGACGAGCACGCGCGACCAGGCGCTCGACGGGGCGCGACGGGTGGGGGCCGAGGGCGCGGACATGGCTAACCACGTTATACGGGCGCCCCCCGCTCCCCGCAAGGCGCCGGGCCACGTCCCCCGGTGTTGCCGCGACCCCTGGTGCCCCGTGGACTCGTCGGATGGAATGGTGCACGTCGTGCGGGCCGCGGGCGGACCGCTGCCGCGGTCCCGCCCGCGGACCTTCGGCGGTGGGCAAGGGGGCATCCCATGACCGTGTACGACCCTCGAGTGATCGACCAGATCAGCGTGGACAAGGCGAGCCACCGCATCTACCTCGGGATCGTGATCCCGGGGCCGCTCACGCTGGAACGCGCGCTGATCGACGCGCTCACGGTCAAGGTGAACCGATACGCGAAGTTCGTGGGCTCGGGGGACCTGCACGCCAAGTACCCGGAGCTCCGGACGTTCACGCCGTACATCGAGCTCGCCCACGCCGGCGGCCTGTCGGAGCAGACCGGCGGATTGATTCAACGGCTCGGGGCGCAGCTCACGGCACGAGGGATCGGGTTGCGGACCGTGGATCTCGACCGGGTCACCGACGAGTGAGCGGAAGATGGTCGACGGTCCCTCGTCGCGCCCCGTTCGATCAGCGCGAAGGCTTCTTGGGGCTCTTGGGCTTCGTTCGCGCGGGCTTTGCAGCGGCCGTTCGCTTCGCGCGCGCGGCGCGTTGCCGCTGCTCGTCGGCCTTGAGCACCACGGCGCCCGTCGCCTTCGGGTCGAGGCGCACCTTCGCGGCCTCGACGGCAGCCGCGATCAGGGCCTCGATCTCGGGGCGGTCGAAGGCGTCCACCGAGTCGAGCTCGACGTGGCGGACCGTCTTGCCGCTGCCGCGGAGCAGCTTCTTCGGGTCCGCCTTCGCGAGCGCGGGGCCGCCGGCGAGGAACAGCGTCACCCGGTCCGGGTAGACGGCGACGCCGGCGACGCCCGCGGCGCCGGCCTCCGTCGGCGAGTACGAGAACACGAGCGACCCCTGTCGCTCGTACACGTAGACGAGCTCCGTGAGCCCCGGCAGCCGCGCGCGGAGCTTCGCACGCAGCGCCTTCCCGAGCTTCGCGATCGGGGCGTCGTACGTCGCGAACCATGTCGCGATCTGCGTCTCGGGGTTCGTCACGCCAGTTCTCCGTGCACCAACTTCGACCCGGACGGTAACGCGTCCGTCGGGTGCTGTCCATCCACGGCTCCGCGGCGTGGCGCACCGCGCGTTCCGTCCGACGCGGTCGTGGTCGGGTAGAACGACGGCGTGGCGACGCGCCGTCCCCGAATGCTCCGCCGGCTCGCATCGGGCCTCGCGTGCCTCGTGATCGGCGCCGCGTTCGGGACGATCGGGGCCGCACTGCGGACCGCGCGCGCGGCCGACGCGCCGGTGACGCCGCCGGCCGCCGCGCCCACCGAGCCGAAGCGCAAGGGAGAGGAGGCCGCGGCCGCGTGGTTCGCCGGGCCGGTCGGAGAGCTCGTGATCGAGCTCGAGCCCGCCGACGTCGCCGCCCTGCGCGCGTCCCCGCGCACCTACGTCCCGTGCCGCCTGCGGGAAGGCGCCGACGTCGTCCACGAACGCGTCGCGGTGAAGCTCAAGGGCGCCGCGGGCAGCTTCCGCCCGCTCGACGAACAGCCGTCGTTCACGCTGGCGTTCGAGCACTTCCGCGACGGGCCGCGCTTCCACGGCCTCGAGAAGCTGCACCTCAACGCGTCGGTGCAGGACGACACGCGACTCCACGAAGCGCTTTGCGCCGACCTCTGCGAGGCGGCCGGCGTGCCCGTGCCCCGCGTCACCCACGCCCGCGTGCGCCTGGGGACCCGCGACCTCGGCCTCTATGTCGTCAAGGAGGGCGTCGACAAGCGGTTCCTCGCGCGCCACTTCGACCCCGCCAACGGCAACCTCTACGACGGCGGCTTCTGCACCGACGTGGACGGCGAGCTCGAGAAGGACGCCGGCAAGGGCCCCGACGACCGCCGCGACCTCGCCGCCCTCGTCGCCGCGTGCCAGGAGCCCGATCTCACGCTCCGCCCCGCGCGCCTCGAGGCCGTCCTCGACGTCGACGCGTTCCTCACCTTCGTCGCGCTCGAGCGGATGCTCGGCCACTGGGACGGCTACGCGACGAACCGCAACAACTACCGTCTCTACTTCCGACCGCCCGGCGTCGCCGTCTTCCTGCCCCACGGCATGGACCAGGTCTTCGAGGACCCCGAGGCGTCCGTCCTCGACCCGTGCGTCGGCCTCGTCGCCGACGCCGTCCTCGCCGTGCCCGCCTTCCGCGCCCGCTACCGCGCGCGCCTCGTCGCGTTGCTGCCGCTCTTCGACGCCGGGACGAGCCTGCTCCCGCGGATGCGTGCCCGCCTCGCGCGCATCGCGCCCGCCGTGGCGGCGCTCGGACCGGCGGCGGCCGTCGCGCACGCCGAACGCGTCGCCGACCTCGAGGCGCGCCTCGTCGCGCGCGCGGCGAGCCTGCGCGAGCAGGTGAAGCGCCCCGACCCGCAGGGCCTCGAGTTCGACGCGAAGGGCCGCGCGTTCGTCCCCGGCTTCACGCCGCGCGTGGACGAAGGCGAGGCGACCCTCGAGCAGGAGGACCGCGCCGGCCGTCGCGCGTACGGCCTCCGCGTCGCGCAGGGCGCGTCCGTCGTCGCGTCGTGGCGCCGTCGCGTCGTCCTCCCGAAGGGGCGCTACACGTTCGAGGGCACGCTCACGGTGAAGAACGTCACGCCGCGCCGCGACGCCGAGGGCTCGGGGGCGGGGCTGCGCCTCTCGGGCGGCGTGCGCAAGGGCGGCGCGTCCGGGTCGGCGCCGTGGAAGCCCACGACCCTCGACTTCGAGGTGCTCGAGGCCTTGGCCTCCGTCGAGCTCGTCGCGGAGCTGCGCGCGACCTCCGGCGAGGCCTGGTGGGCCGTGGACGCGTTCCGCCTGGTCCGTCGCGCCGCCGCCAAGTAGGCGCCCGCGCCGCCTCACGACCCGGCACCGGCCGGGGACACGGTCAAGGGTTCGGGACCGCGAGGCCCGCCGGCCGCCGGGCCTCGCGGTCCCTCGCGCCCGGCTTCCGTCACGAGACCCGGAAGCCCCGCGGCCCCGCGGCCCGGAGGGCTCGCGACCGGCCCGACTACGACCGATCGGGGTCCTGGCCGCGGAGGATCGTGTTGCCGTCGTGCGTCTCGCGCCGCGACGCCGTGGGCGGGCGGTCGAGCGCGGCCACGTCGAGGCGGCCGCTCTGCGCGAAGAACGCGATCGGGTTCTTCCAGACCAGCTGCTCGACGGTGGCGTCGGGGAAGCCGGCGCGCAGGAGCGCCTGCACGAGCTTCGGGATCATCAGCGGGTCGGAGATGCCCCAGTCGGCGGCGCTGTTGACGACGATGCGCTCGACGCCGTACTCGCGGACGACCGCGACCATGCGGTGCACGTCCATCTTCGTGTTGGGGTAGATGCTGAAGCCGGAGACGCAGCCGAGGTCGCGCGTGAGCGGGATCGTCTCCTCGTTGCCGTGGTCGAGGAGGACGTGGGGCCACGGGAACTTCGCGTCGCGGATGAGGTCGATGATCCGCTCGAAGCCGCGCCGCTTGTTGCGGTGGGGCGTGTGGATGAGGATCGGGAGGCCGTGGGCCTTCGCGAGGTCGAGCTGCGCGAGGAAGAAGCGCTCCTCGGTCGGGGTCTGGTCGTCGAGGCCGATCTCGCCGACGCCGACGACGCCGTCCTTCTCGAGGTACCGCGGCAGCACGGCGAGCACGTCGGCGTTGACGCGGTCGTCGTTGGCCTCGCGCGGGTTGAGCGCCATGGTGCAGACGTGGTGGATGCCGAACTGCGAGGCGCGGAAGCGCTCCCAGCCGACGAGCGTGTCGAAGTAGTCCACGAACGCGCCGACGTTGGTGCGCGGCTGGCCGATCCAGAAGGCCGGCTCGAGGACCACCCGCACGCCCGCGAGCGCCATGCGCTCGTAGTCGTCCGTGACCCGGGAGAACATGTGGATGTGGGGCTCGAAGATCTTCATCGGGTCACCGGCGGGTGGGGGTCAGAGGGCGGCGGCGCGCTCGAGGGCGGCGCGGACGTCGGGACGGTGCTCGCGGGGGAGGCGCTCGGCGGCGTAGGCGGCGAGGTCCTTGCGGCCGAGCGCGAGCAGGGCCTCGGCGCCGGCGAGGCGCGTCGCGGCGTCGCCGTGCTCGAGGGCGCCGAGCACGCGCGCGACCGTGCCCGCGACGGGGGCGCCGCCCGCGAGGCGGAGCGTGTCGCGCCAGACCGGCCGGCCGGCGGCCTCGCGTTCGGTGGCGAGGTCGAGGAGCATCCGCGTGAGCTCGGCGCCGGGCCGCGCGCGCACGCCCTCCATCCGCGCGAGCGGGAGGTCGTTGAACGCGGCCTTGAGCACGAGGCGGTCGAAGCGGTCGCGCGAGAGGAGCCCGCCGTCGAGCGCGCGGACGAGCAGGTCGTGGTCGAGGCAGGCGGCCTCGAGGTGCGCGCCGACGTTCGTGCGCTGCACCTCGTCGAGGAAGCGCGACGTCGCGGCGCAGAGCGGCCGGACCGAGGCGGCGCGGAGGAGGATCGTGCGCTCCTCGAGGTCGCCGCGGAGGAAGAGGTCGACGAGCGTCGCGTCGTCCACCGGGTCGGCGGCGTGGAGGAGGAGCGTGCCGACCGCGTCGCAGCGCCGCCACGCGCCGAGGTCGACGTGCGCGTCGCCGACCACGACGCGGCCCGAGAGCCCGGCGCGGCCGGCGCGGCGCGCGAGCGCGGGGAACGCGACCGGGAGCGCGGCGCGCGCGCCGGCGGCGTCGAGGTCGAGCCGCACGCGGATCCAGGCCTCTTCTGGGCCGGCGAGCGCGCGTTCGAGGGCGGCGAGCGCGGGGGGGACGGGCTTCACGGGGGGCGCTCCTCGGGCCGTCGGCCCCGCCCTCCGAGCGGACGCGGGCCGCCCGCGGTTCACCCGCGGGAGCCGCGAGGGTAGCGCAGCCCCCGGCCGGGCCCCCTCTCTGCGCCGGGACCGGCGCGGTCCCTACGGGCCACCGGGCCCCACGCTCCCGACGACCGGGCCGCCCTCCCCGGGGACCGCGCCGCCCGCGCCGTCAGACGGTCGCGAGCTCGCGGAAGGCCTTCGCGGAGCAGCCCGGGCAGATCGTGTGCGTGACCTGCAGCGTGGACGCGCGGCGCAGCAGCTGGCCGAGCGGGAGCCACGTCCCGTCGGCCGGCCGGATCCGCTGGCACCACGCGCAGACGTGGGCCCAGCCGTCCGGGAGCATGCGGTCGTGCAGGCCCTGCGGGAGGCGCTCCGGGGCCGCCTCGAACCACCGCGCGACGTGCTCGAGCGCCGCCTCGTGCGTGTAGACGAGGTGGTCGCGGATCACCGCGAGCTCGTGGTCGGCGTCGAGCTCCGCGACGCCGAGCGTCGGGAGCATCTTCACCGCGTCCTCGATCTCGACCATGCGCTGGATCAGCGCCGACGCGTGCCGGTCCTGGGCCTCGCGCACGAGCGCGGGGTCGGCGCCGCTCCCCTCGAGCACCGCCACCACGAGCCCGCCGAGCGTGGCGCGCCAGCCGGCGTCGAGGTCGCCCTCGGCGTGGGGACGCATCGCCTCGAGGCCCGCGAGCCCGACCTCGAGCCGACGGTCGCGGTCGCCCGCGAGCTTCGCGACGTCGAGGCGCGTGTGCATCGCGATCAACGCGAAGCCGTCGCCCGGCGGGCCGAGCCGCTCCGCCTCCGCGAGCGCCGCGTCGGCCATCGCGAGGTCGCCCTCGTGGGCGTGCACCAGCGCCACGAGCGTGAGGCTCGTGCGGCGCTTGAGCATCGCGCTCGAGTCCGGGCCCACGGGCCGCGCGTCGTGCGCGGCGAGCCGGGCCCGCGCCTCGGCGAACCGGCGGCGGTCCGTCGCGAGCGCCGCGTGGAGGATGTCGTTCGCGTCGCGCGCGACCGCGGCCTCGTCGACGGGCAGGCGCTCGAGCACCGCCTCGAGCTCGACGAGCGCGGGCTCGACGTCGCGGATCGGCTGCAGCTGCGCGAGCAGCAGGCACCGGTTGCCCATCACGCCCGCCGCGCGCACGTGGTCGCCCACCTCGAGGAAGTGCGCCGCGATGCGCCGGTACAGGACGAGCGCCTCGAACTGCCGCCCGCGCCGCGCCCACGCGACGGAGAGGCCCGTCAGTCCGAGGATCTCGGGCCAGCGGTCGAGCGGGTCCGTCGGCGACGCGACGCTCCGCTCGAGCAGCGCGCGGTAGCCCGCCTCCGCCTCGGCCTGCCGGCCCTCGTCGAGGTGGCGGCTCGCGGCGCGATACGCATCGCGGGCCCAGTCGGGCGGCGGGGGCGGGACGACGGTGGAGGGCATCGTCCGAAGATCGACCGGACGGGCGATGCAACTGAAGCGACCCCCCGGGCGTGGGGACGCAAGGCCCGGCGCGCGGCACGGAAGGTCCGGCGCGCGGCACGCGAGGCCCGGTGCGCGGCACGCGAGGCCTGGCCCGCGGCATGCCGGGCCTCGCGGTCCCCGCCGGTCGCCGTCCGCGTCAGCGCAACTGCAGGACCGCGAGGACGAGCCCCGCGAGCGAGAGGAAGAGGTTGCTCGTGTAGAGCCGCACGTAGAGCCGGTGGAGCGCGTCGAACTGCGCGCGCGACGCGGGGTCCCAGCGGCGCTCCTCGTCGGCGGTCTCGGGGGGCTTCAGCGCGGCCATCTTGGGCGCGACGGAGCGGCGCAGCAGCACGAACGTGACGTGGATCGTCGCGGCGAGCGCCGCGAGCGCGACGCCCGGCGTCGTGACGACGACCGCCATGGCGACGACGGCGCCGACGAGCGCGACCATGGAGGCGACCCAGCCCATCGCGTCGAAGACGCGGAGGACCTTGCCGAAGACGCGGCCGGCGTCGACGGCGGGGAGGGTGCGGAAGGTGGTGGGGGCCGTGGCGAACGAGAGCGCGGCGGTGCCCCCGAAGACGAGGGCCATCGCGACCACGTAGAGCACCACGCCGGTGACGGCGGCAAACGTCATGCGGAGGCTTCCTTGCCTTCACGGAGGAGGACGCGGCTGCGCGGGCCCGCGACGGCGAGCGCGCGGCGGGGCGGGTAGCGCTTGCCGAAGCGGTAGACGTCGTGGACCGCGATGTCGAACGGCTTCGGGCCGCGGGCCCGGTCGAAGCCGCGCTGCTGCGCCTCGCACGCGTAGCAGATCGCGACGGTGGGCACGAGGAGGTAGAGCCCGAAGTCGAGGATCACGAACGCGACGGTGCTGATCCAGCGCGTGAACGGGCCCGTGAGCACGCCGATCGCGACGAGCGCGAGGCCGAGCTTGCGGTTGAAGTCGCGCTGCTGGTAGAGGTCGGCGGAGCCGCAGACGGGGCAGGCGTGGGCGTCGCCGGCGGCGACGAGCGCCGGCGCCTCGGGGAGGTCGGTCCGGACGGCGCACGCGGGGCACGCGAGGCCCGTCGTGCCGGGCTCGAGCGCGCCCTCGACGGCTTCGCCGCAGGCGGGACAGGCGAAGGCGAGGGTCAGGGGCACGGGGCCGTTGTAGCCGCGTTCGCGAGCGGGGGGGAGCGCGTGGCGACGAGCGCGCGGTCGCAGGCGGCGCGGAAGTCGGCGTGGAACGTGTTCGTCGCGACGAGGGCGTGGGCCCGGGCGCGGCCGGCCTCGCCGAGGCGCGCGCGCGACGCCGGGTCGGCGAGCAGGGGCGCGATCGCGGCCGCGAGGGTCGCGGCGAAGCCGGGCGGGTGGGCCGAGCCGTCGTCGGGGTCGCGCGGGAGGAGCACCGCGTCGCGTCCGGCCACGAGGCAGCGCCCGATGCCCCCGACGGCGGTCGCGACGACGGGTGCGCCGACGGCGAGCGCCTCGAGGATCGCCAGCGGCATCAGCCCCTCGTGCTGCGACGGGAGGAGGAAGACGTCGAGCGCGCAGAGGAGGGCGAGCGGCGTCGGGCCCGCGCCCACCTCGTGGAAGCGGTCCGCGAGCGCGGGGGCGGCCGCGACGGCCCGGCGGCGGTCGTCGAGCGCGGCGAGGAACGCGGCGCCGCCCCACTCCGTCGGCTCGACGCGACGGCCCGCGACGACGAGGTGGACGTCGTGGCCGGCCCGCCCCCCCCCGCCGCCAGGCGTCGATCGCCTCGAGGACGCCCTTCTCGGGGGCGATGCGGCCGTGGACGCCGAGCAGCGTCGCGCCCTCGCCGACGCCGAACGACGCGCGCAGGGCGCGCGCGGCGGCGCGTTCGGCCTCGCCCGCGGCGGGGAGGAACGCGGCGACCAGCGGGCGCGCGACCGCGAACCGCGACGGCGGCAGGCCGAGCGCCGGCGCGAGCGACGCCGCGACGTCGTCGGTGGCGAGGACGACGTCCGCCGCGCGGGCGCGGCCGCCGAGGCCGTGCACGGCGGCGGGGTACCGCGAGTGGACGACCGCGACCACGGCGGGGCGGCGCCGCCAGGGGAACCGCCGCGCGTGGGCGGCCGCGCGCAGGCCGCGGGGGTCGATGCTCGTGACCACCAGCGCGTGCCGGTCGCGCACGAGCCGCCGCGCGAGGTCGCCGCTCGACGTCGCCGCCTCGATCCGCTCGACGCGGGGGTGCGCGGCGCGGACGGCGGGCTCGAGGTGGCGCAGCTCGGGGTTCCCGGTCAGGAAGACGTCGACCACGACGTCGGTCCCCGCCAGCGCGCGCACCTGCTCGACGAGGACGCGCTCGGCGCCGCCGAACCCGAGGTTCGGGTGGACGAACGCGACGCGGCGCGCCGCCGCCCTCACGCCCGCGGGCCCGTCATACCGGGAAGCCCGTGCGCGCCTCGATCCACGTCGCGGCGAGCTCGCCCATCAGCATGAAGAAGATGGCGACGTAGAGGATGCCCGTCGCCGCCTGCGTGTGGCGGTACTTCAGCGCGTCGCGGGTCATCCAGATGAGCGTCAGCGGGCCGAAGAAGCCGAAGCACACCCGCCACGCCGTCCAGATGATCTCGCGGCCGAGGAGGACGTCCTGCGCGCCGGGCCAGAAGAGGAGGACGAGGCCGAACCCGACGACGCGCGCGAGGAGCACGCCGACGCACCAGTAGCCCGAGCGCTTGAGCGCCTCGAGCGGGAGGCCCTTGATCATCAGGTAGAAGTGGCCGAGGATCATCGCGTCGTTGACGCCGCCCATGGCGGCGCCGCCGAGCAGCCCGAGCGTCGTGCGGCCCGCGAGCTGCCACGGCTCGTCGCCGGGCGGCATGTGGGCCGTGCCGAGGACCGGCAGGATGCCGACCGCGCAGGCGACGACGAGCACGACGCGGCCCGCGGTACGGCGGTAGGTGCCGAAGAGGAAGTTCGCGACGAGCGCGAGCGCGGTGACGAGGACGAGCGTGACGGGCAGGCCGCCCGACAGCGTCGTGAACGCCGCGAGGCCGCGGGGCCACTCGGGGTGGAGGTCGTCGCCGAGCGCGGCGCCGTAGAGCGCCGCCGCGCCGCCGGCGAGGACCATGGCGAGCACCAGCTGGAAGCGCAGGTGCCGCTCCGCGGGCCGCATGTTCATGACGACCGGGAGGGCCCAGAGGGTCCCGACGGCCATCCGCGCGAGGAACATGTAGAAGACGAGCGAGAGCCGCACGCCCGCGTTCTACCCACGGGGGCGCGATCCGCCATCCGGGGTCGCACCCCCGCGCCGCGACCGCGCGGGGTACGCTGTCCCGGGAGGTCCGCCATGGAAGACTACGAACAGCGGCAGGCGCTCGGGTGCTCGGACGCGTGCGCGTCCATGGTCGCGTTCGTCGTGGGGCTCCTCATGCTCGCGGGCGGGACCCTCACGTGGGTCTCCGAAGCGCGCCGGCCCGACCTCGCGGCGCTCGGGCAGATCCTCGTCGGCCTCTCGTTCGTGCTGTTCCTGGCGTCCTTCGCGTACGGCATCTCGTCACGCTGGTGGCGGTTCGGCGGCGGCCCGCGGTGACGCCGCCGCCGGCGGCGGACGGGCCCGACCCGATCGCCGGGGGACGACCGGCCGGAGGGCGTCGTCCGGCCGCCGTCGCCGCGCGTCCCTCGGGGGCGGGCGGGCCTCGCGGTCCCGCGCGCTCGACCCCGGCCCCGCGGGGTCAGACGGGGACGACGGCGACGCTCTCGATCTCGACGAGCGCGGGCGCGTCGTAGAGGCGCGGCACCTCGATCAGCGTCATGGAGGGGTACCACCGGCCGAGGTGGCGGCGCCACGCCTCGCCGATCGCCTTGCCCTGCGCGCGCCAGGCCTCGACGGAGCGCGTGTAGATGCGCATCGAGACGAGGTGCTCGGGCCGGCCGCCGGCCTCCGCGAGGACCGCGACGAGGTTCGCGAGCGCCCGGTCCACCTGGGCGGGGAGGCCCTCGGCGAACCGCTCGTCGCGGTCCCAGCCGACCTGGCCGGCGAGGTAGAGCGTGCGGCCCGGCGCCGCGAGCACGCCGTTGCTGTAGCCCTTCGGCGGCGGCAGCGACGGCGGGTCGATGCGGCGGTGGGGGGGCTCGGGGTGCACGCTGCCGGTCACAGGTGCAGCTCGTCGGGGCGCTCGGCCCGCAGCCCGAGGTCGAGGATCGCCACCTGCAGCGCGGCCGCGGCCTCCTTGAGGTTCGCGACGACGCACGGGGCGAGGTCGGGCTCGGCGAGGAGCTTCTCGAGGCCGTCGAAGGCCTTGAGCAGCCGCTTCTCGGTGGAGGTCATCTCCCTCCCGGCGAGGTCCTTCATCACGCACCGCCCTTCACGACCCGGTCGTCCTTGACGCGCTTGGCCTTCAGCTCGAACCGCGGCAGCGTGCCGGTGGGCACGCGCTCGAGGTGGAAGTTGAGCCCCTCGTGGTTGCGCACGAGGTCCTTCTGGAGGGCGGCGACCGCCTGCTCGACGCCCTGCTCGTGGCCCGCCCGCACCTCGTAGCGCACCCCGATCTCGTCGCGGATGCCCTCCTCGGTCCACAGGCGGATCTGGAACTCGTCCACCACGGGGTACTCGCGCACGATCGCCTCGACGGCCCGCGGGTAGACGTTGGTGCCGCGGACGAGCAGCATGTCGTCGACGCGGCCGAGGATGCCGCCCTCGTAGAGGTCGAAGGTGCGGCCGCAGCGGCAGCGGCTGCCGGGCACCTTCACGACGAGGTCGCGCGTGCGGTAGCGGATGACGGGGATCATGCCGCGGCCGAACGACGTGACGACGCGCTCGCCCTGCTCGCCGTACCCGACCTCCTGGCCGGTGGCCGGGTCGATGACCTCCTCGACGAAGTGGTCCTCGATGACGTGGGCGCCGCCCGGCTGGTGCGCGCACTCGAACATCATGATCGTGCCGAGCTCGGTCATGCCGGCGGTGTCGCCGACCTTCGCGCCCCACTGCGCCTCGATCATCTTCTTCGTGGCGGGGATCGAGCCCGCGGGCTCGCCCGAGACGATGAGCCGCTGCACGGAGCCGTTCACGAGGTCGACGCCCAGCTCGCGCGCCTCCTGCGCCATGCGGAGCGCGTAGGTCGGCGTGGCGCACACGACCGTCGCGCCCATCTCCTCGATCACGCGGACGCGGTTCGGCGTCGTCATGTTGCCCGAGGGGAGCACCATCACGCCCATCTTCTCGCACGCGTAGTGCGCGCCCCAGAAGCCGATGAACGTCGCGTACGAGAAGGCGAAGAACACGCGGTCGTGCGGGCGCACGCCGAAGCCGTGGAAGCCGTAGCACCAGCACTCCGCGATCCACTTCCAGTCGAGCCGGCTGTCGAGGACGCGCAGGGGCCGGCGGCCGGTCGTGCCGCTCGTCATGTGGTAGCGGACCGCGTCGTCCACGGGCTGCGCGAGCATGTCGCCGAACATCGGCACCTGGCCCTGGCACTCCATCCACGCCTCGCGGGTCGTGAACGGCAGGCGCTTCAGGTCGTCCAGCCCGCGGATGCGCTCGGGCTTGACCCCCGCCCCGTCGAGGAGCCGCCGGTGGAACGGGCTCCGCGCGTGCGCGCGCGCGACCATGGCGCGCAGCTTCTTCCCCTGGAGCCGACGGAGGTCCTCCCGCGGCATCGTCTCGGTCTTGGGGTTCCAGTACGGGGAGTCGCTCATCGGGCTCCGTCCTTGTGGCCTTGCGCCGGGGCGTCGTCGCGGCCGAGCAGGTCGCGCGCGAGGATCACGCGCTGGATCTCGCTCGTGCCCTCGTAGATGGTCAGGCCGATCGCGTCGCGGTAGTGGCGCTCGAGCGGCAGCGCGTCGTCGTAGCCCCGCGCGCCGTGCAGCCGCACGGCCTGCGTGGCGGTGCGCAGCGCCGCCTCGGTCGCGAAGAGCTTCGCCGCGCTGGTCTCGGCGGTCGCCGCGGCCCGCGTGCGGTCGAGCGTCCGGGCGGCGTGGTGCACGAGGAGCCGCGAGGCCTCGAGGTCGACCCGCATCTGCGCGAGGAGCGCGCCGACCTGCTGGAAGTCGCCGATCCGCTGCCCGAACTGGCGCCGCGCGCGCGCGAACGCGGTGCAGGCGTCGAGGCACGCGGCCTGGATGCCGACGGCGCCCGCGGCCACGTTGAGGCGGCCGTGGTCGAGGCCGCCCATGGCGACCTTGAAGCCGCCGCGCGCGGGCCCGAGGCGGTGCGCCTTCGGCACGCGCACGCCGCGCAGGACGATCCGGGCGTGGTCGCTGGCGCGGTGCCCCAGCGCGTGCCCGTCCATGGGGCGCGTCTCGAAGCCGGGCGTCGAGGTCGGGACCAGCCACGCCTCGATGCCCTTGCGGCCGGCCGACGGGTCGGCGGTCGCGAACACGACGGCGAGGCCCGCGACGCCGCCGTTGGTGATCCAGTGCTTCTCGCCGTCGAGCACGACGTGGTCGCCGTCGTCGCGGACGGTCGTCGTCACGGCGGCCGCGTCGCTCCCGGCGCCGGGCTCCGTGAGCGCGAAGCACCCGATCGTGGCGCCCGACAGCAGCCGGGGCAGCCACGCGCGCCGCTGCTCGTCGGTGCCGAACTGCGCGACCGTCTGGGTGACGAGCCCGACGTGGACCGCGAGGAAGCCGCGCACGCTGCCGTCCACGCGGCCGAGCTCCTCCGCCACCACCGCCGCCGCGAGCGCGCTCGCGCCGCCGCCGCCGTGGGCCGTGTCGACGGGCGTGCCGAGGAGGCCGAGCGCGGCCATCCGCGGGACCAGCGCCCGCGGGAACCGCCCGGCGCGGTCGGCCTCGCGCGACAGCGGGGCGACCTCCTCGAGCGCGAAGGCCTGGGCCTTGCGTCGCCACGCCTCCTCCGCGGCCGACAGGCCGTAGCGGGCCGCGTAGTCGGCGCTCACCGCGTCACCGCCCCTCGAAGGCCGCGGGGCGCCCGGCCTTGTAGGCGTCGTAGAAGTGGCGGTGGTCCTTGGCGCGCAGCAGCAGCGCCTGCGCGACGGCCTCGACCTCGATCGCCGACGCGAGGTCCATGGACGCCTCGTGGACGAGGAGGCGCTTCGTCATGCCGAGCGCGAAGGTGGGCCCGTCGGCGAGCCGGCGCGCGAGGGCGGTCGCCTCGGCGAGCACCTGGTCGCGCGGGACGACGCGGTTCGCGAGGCCCATGGCGAGCGCGGCCTGCGCCTCGATCGGGTCGCCGAGGTAGAGGATCTCCGTCGCGCGGCCGAGGCCGACGACCCGCGGCAGGAGGTAGGCGGCGCCCATGTCGGCGCCGGCGAGCCCGACCTTGCTGAAGAGGAACGCGAACTTCGTGCCCTCGCCCATGACGCGGAGGTCGCAGGCGAGCGCGATCACCGCGCCCGCGCCGGCGGCGATCCCGTTGATCGCCGCGACCACGGGCCGGTCGAGGCGGCGCAGGTTCTCGACCACCTCGCCGGTCATGCGCGTGAACTCGACGACGTCGCGCGTGTCGCACTCGAAGAGCGCGCCGATGATGCCGTCGACGTCGCCGCCGGAGCAGAAGCCGCGGCCCTTGCCCGTGATCACGAGGGCGCGCACGCTGTCGTCGTCGCGCAGGTCGCGCAGCTTCTTCGCGAGCGCGGCGTACACCTCGAACGTGAGCGCGTTGAGCACCTCGGGGCGCGAGAGCGTCAGCGTCGCGACCCCCCGGTCCACGGCCCACTCGAAGAGGGGGCCGGCGGGGGCGGGGGGCGGGGTCGGGTTCGGGGCGGCGGTCATGGGCGGTCTCGGGGGCGGAGGGCGCGACAGTCTACGGGGCCCGCCACGGGGCCCTCAACCGTGGAGCGCGGGCGGGTCGGAGCCGTAGGCTGGCGGCGTGCCCGAGCCCCGCGTCCACCACCCGCTGCTCCCCGCCCGGTGGCCGACGGCCGAGGAGGCCGCGCGGGGCCGCTGGTTCACGCCGGTCCGCCTCGGCGCCCGCGTCGTCGCGGCCACGCGCACCTGGGTCCCGGCGATGGTCCCGTGGCGCGCGAGCGACGACGGCGCCGTCACCGACGACGTCCTCGACTGGTACCGCCGGTTCGCCGCGGGCCGCCCCGGCGTCCTCGTCGTCGAGGCCACCGGGATCCGCGACGTGCCGAGCGGGCCGCTGCTCCGCGTCGGCCACGACCGCTTCGTCCCCGGCCTCGCGCGGCTCGCGGCGGCGGTCCGCGAGGCGAGCGGCGGCGCGACGCGGTGCTTCGTGCAGGTCATCGACTTCCTCGCGATCCGCCGCCGTCCCGCCCCCGAGGCCTACCTCGGCCGCTTCCTCCCGGTCACCGACGACCTCCGCGCGCGCGCCGCCCGCGCGCTCGCGCGCGACGACCTCCGCGCCGCGCCCGAGGCCGAGGTCCGCGCCCGCCTCCTCGCCGCGACCCGCGCCGAGCTCGAGGCGGTCCTCGACGCCCGCGAGCTCGAGGCCCTCGACCGCGGCGCCCGCGAACGCGTCACCGACGTGCACCTGCCGCACGTCCGCGACCTCCCGCGCACGCTCCCGGGCCTCTTCGCCGACGCCGCCGCGCGCGTCCGCGACGCGGGCTTCGACGGCGTCGAGCTCCACTTCGCGCACGCCTACACCATGGCGTCGTTCCTCTCGCGCCTCAACACGCGCGCCGACGGCTACGGGACGACCTTCGAGGGCCGCCTCCGCCTCCCCCTCGAGGTGATCGCGGCCGTCCGCGCGCGCGTCGGCGACTTCGCCGTCGGCCTCCGCTTCCTCGGCGACGAGGCGATCGAGGGCGGCACGGGCGTCGACGAGGCCGCGCGCTTCGGCGCCGCGTTCGCCGCCGCGGGCGTCGACTTCCTCTCCGTCAGCAAGGGCGGCAAGTTCGAGGACGCGCGCGCGCCGCGCGTCGGCGAGGCCGCGTACCCCTACACCGGCCCGTCCGGCCACGAGTGCATGCCCACCGTGCGCGGCGACGCCCGCGGCCCCTTCGGCCGCAACGTCCCGCTCGCCGCCGCCGTCCGCGCGGCCGTGCGCGCCGCGGGCCACGCGACGCCCGTCGTCGCCGCCGGCGGCATCGCGACGTTCGAGCAGGCCGAGGCCGTCCTCGCCGCCGGCCACGCCGACGTCGTCGCCTCCGCCCGCCAGACGCTGGCCGACCCCGACTGGTTCGAGAAGGTCCGCGCGGGCCGCGGCGCCGCGGTGCGCCGCTGCGAGTTCACGAACTACTGCGAGGGGCTCGACCAGCGCCACCTCCAGGTCACGTGCAAGCTCTGGGACAAGGCGTTCACGCCCGGCGACCCGACGGTCCGCACGTCGCCCGACGGCCGCCGCCGGCTGGTGGCGCCCCCCGACGCCGGCGGCTGACGGCGCGGGCCGGGCCTCGCGTGCCGGGCGCCGGACCGCTATACGTCGGGGCCCCGTCCCGGAGCCGCCGATGCGCCGTCCCGCCGCGTTCCCGTCCGTCGTCCTCGCCGCGCTCGCGTCGTGTGGGCTCCCGGGCTGCGGCGACCCGAAGGGCGGCGGAACCGTTCCGCCGACGCAAGGCCCGGTGGCCGGCGCGACCTCGGCGCCGGCGGCGTCGGTTCCCGACGCGGCGCCCGAGGCCGCGGTGAAGGCGCGGCTCGAGGAGCTGTTCGCGACGGTGCGGGCCGGTGGCGAGCAGGGCGCGGGTGCGAAGCTGGCCTCGCTCGTCGCCTACAAGGGGCGCGACGAGGCGCGCCGCTACAAGGAGCCGGCCCGGTACGAAGGCGACGAGGTCCGGCGGCTCGACCGCGTGGCGGACCTCGTCCGCAAGCACCTCGCCGCGGGCGCGCCGACGTTCGTGAAGGCCGAGTCGGGACCGCGGGGCGGCGAGGCCTGGGTGACCTGGACGATCACGTTCGGCGCGGGGGACGGCGCGGCGAAGGCGCGTTACGGGTGCGTGAAGGCCGGCGGCGTCTGGTTGCTCGGCGACATCGACGGCTGATTCGCGCCGCCGCGCGGGTCAGAGCTCGACGATGGACCCGGTCCCGGACGGGGCGCCGGTGACGGACGCGTCGGCGACGAGCGCGAGGACCGCGGCGGCGACCTCGTCGGGGTGCAGCAGCCGGGTCTGGTGGTCGGTGGCGAGCACGTCGGTGATCGCCTGCGCGCGGGTGCGTCCGGTCGCGGCCATGATCTTCGCGACGGTGCGGTCGGTCATGGGGGTGTCGAGGAAGCCGGGGCACACGGCGTGGACGGTGACGCCCTTGCCGCGGAGGTCCTCGGCCAGCGCCCGCGTGAGCCCGACGAGCGCGTGTTTGCTCGCGACGTAGGCCGCGACGTACTTGAAGGCCCGCAGGCCCGCGGTGCTCGCGACGTTGACGACGACGCCGCGGCGGGCCGCGATCATGTCGGGGAGGCACGCGGTGGTGACGACCCACGGGCCGCGGACGTTCGTGGCGAGGGTGCGGTCGAACAACGCGTCGTCGGGGGGCAGCACGGGGGCCGACTCGGCGACGCCGGCCGCGTTCACGACGACGCCGACCGGGCCCAGGGCCGCGCGGGCCTCGCGGATCCCGGCCTCGACCGCGGCCCGGTCCGCGACGTCGAACACGACGGGCACGACGCGCCGGCCGTCCTTCGCGAGCTCGCGGGCCGCCCCTTCGAGCGTCTCTCGATGCCGTCCCGCGAGCGCGACGTCATACCCTGCGGCGACGAGTCTCCTCGCGACGGCCTGTCCGACGCCGCCTGCTCCGCCCGTCACGACCGCGCAGCCGTGTTGCTCGCCGCTCATGCACTCACCTCCTGCCGCGCGTCGGCCGCTCGATCTCTTCCTCTGTTCTCTCTCTCTCTCTCTGCTCTTGCTGGCGAAGGGCTCTTCCCTCGCACACGGCCGCGATGGGGACGGGTCGCGGGAGCGGGGCCGAGCGAGGCTAGGGCTGCACCGCGTCCTGCGAGCGAGGCCCCCGAGGAGGAGGAGCGCCAGCAGGCGCGACGAACTCCGAGGGTGACGCCAGGTCCGGTGCGCTGCGCACCGGGCCTCGCGTCACCGCGAACCCCGACGCGCCCCCAGCGCGGCCGCTCTGCCCTTCCTAGATCCCGCCCTTCCCGTCCTCAGCCGAAGTGCCCGTGCCCATGTCCGTGCCCGTGTCCATGGTGGCCGTGGGCGGGATCGGGCTGGTCGACGTTGCGGACCATCTGGAGGTCGGGGACCTGTTCGCGGATGGCATTCTCGATGCCCATGCGGAGGGTCATGAGGCTGGAGGGGCAGGTGCCGCAGGCGCCGTGCAGCTTCAGGTTGACGACCTTGTTCTCGTACGAGACGAACTCGCAGTCGCCTCCGTCGCGCTGGAGGTAGGGACGGATCTCCTCGAGGATCGCCTTGATGCGCTCGACGTCGTTCGTCGGCGCGCCGGTCTCGGGGGGCGGGGGGGGCGGGGTGGCGGACATGGCGTCTCCGGAGCGTGGACCCGGAGTATAGCGACGGCGGAGGTGTCCCGGGGGCGCCGCGCCGGGGCCCCGGGGCGGTTGCGCGGGCGCGCGAGGTCAGCGGGCCGCGCGCAGGCGGACGCGCGGGATGCCCGGCGCCGGGAGCAGGAGCGGGCCGTCGCCGGAGAAGCGGCTGCCGTCGGGACGCGTGGTCGTGACGACGAAGCGGCCCGACGTCTCCGGGAGGAGGGCCGCGCCGGACGAGTCGGTGGTGGCGCGGGAGGGGACCGCGCCCCGCTCGTCGCGCACGACCTCGAGCTCGACGAGCGCCGCCGGCGCGCCGTCCTCCCACTCGACGACGACCGCCGTGGCCGCGGGCGGCGCCGCGGCGGGCGCCGCGAGCCGCACGTCGAGCGCGACCGCGCCCTCGCCGGGCGGCACGACGGCGCAGCCCGTGGCCCCGTCGGCCGCGAGCACCTCGACGCCGAGCGGGACGTCCGCGAACGGCACGTCGAGGGTCGCGTCGGGCCCCGCGCGCAGCACGAGGGTCGCGAGCGCCGCGTCGCTGCGCCCGGCGTGGACGGCTTCCTCGAGGACCGCGCGCAGCGCGTCCCCGGCCTCGGCGCAGCGCCCGAACCGCGGCGCGTGCAGCGTGAGCAGCGACGCCTCGGGCGCCCCGTCCGCGCGGGCGACGTGGAGCGTGACGGGGCGCGGCGCGGCGACGCGCACGTCGGACGGCACCGCGGGATCGTTCCCGGCCTCGACGGCGGCCGTCGTGAGCAGGCCGGGGCCGCGGACGAGCACGCGCGCCGAGAACGGCGTCGAGGGGAGGTCGTCCACGCGGACGACGCCGCCGGACGAGGCGCCCTCGAACGCGAGGCCCGGTCCCTGCGGGCCGTAGCTCGACGGGCCGGTCGTCGTGCCGACGAGCCGCGTGCCGTCGGGGACGTCGGCGCCGTCGTCGCGGCGCAGGCGGAACGCGCGGCTCGCGGCGGGCTCGAGGCGCACGAACAGCTCGGGCCGGCCGTCGGCCTCGGCCCGGCGGCGCACCCGACCGGGCGCCGTCACGACGAGCGGCACGGGATCGCGCGCGCCGTACTCGAGGTCGCCCTCGCCGCCGTCGTCGAGCGCGATGGAGACGCCGCTGTCGGCCGAGAGCACCCACGCGCGGGCCCCCGCGACGGGGCGGCCCTCGGGGTCCACCACGTGCAGCCGCGTCGTGCGGGCGACGGGCGGGACGGCGAGCCGGACGTCGGAGCGGCCGGGCATCGCGTGCAGGAGGAAGGCGTGGACGCGGCGGCGGCCGTCGGTCGCCGCGAGCGCGCCGGGCAGGCCGTGGCGGCCGGGCCAGGTGACGAGCCCGCGCTCGTCGGTGCGCGGCGCCTCGGCGTCGGCGGGCGGCTCCGCGGAGCCGACGGTCCACCCCGCGAGGCCGGTGGCCGCCGGTTCCTCGAGGAGGCTGCCGCGCGCGACGGGCCGCGGCGCGACCTCGAACCGCAGCGTACGGCCGCCTTCGGTCGCGACGACGGCGGGGGTCGCGACGAACGCGTCAGACGCGACGTCCACTAACGCGGGGAACCCGCCGCGGAGCCGCACGCGGCCGTCGGCGTCGGTGACGCGGGTCTCCGACGCGCCGGCCGCCGCGTCGGCGGCCACGAGGCCCGCGAGCGAGGCGCGGCGGCGCACCTCGACGCCCTCGACCGGCTCGCCGCGCTCCGCGGTGACGACGAAGACGTCCACGGCGTCCGGCGGGACCGGGCGCGTCGGCCGGTCGGCGCCGCGCAGGCGCGCGTCGGGGCCGGCGGGGTCCACGTCGACCGGCGCCACGCGGCCGTCGTCGTCGGGGCCGCCGAGGGATGCCGCGAGCAGGAGCGCCCCGATGCCCGCCAGCGCGGCGACGACCGCCGCGGCGAGGACCCACGACCGACGACGCGTGCGCGGCGCCGCGGCGGGGTCGGGGTCGGGGGCGGGGGGGGTGGTCGGGAGGGTCACGCATCCGGGCGGGCGGAGGCGCGCCGGGGTCCAGAGCGTGCCACCGTCCGGCGCCGGACGGGAGCCCCGGTCGAGGCGCCGACGGTCCGTCCGCTCCCCGCGACCCGCCGTCGCCCCGTCGCGGGCCGGGCGCCGGCGACGCGGGTCAGGCGCGCTTGAGGACGCGCTCCAGCGCGAGGCGGAGCCCGGGCGTCGCGGCGACCGGCTGCGGGGCCCGGTCGGCGCCGAACGAGAAGATCGCGCCGTTCGCGTCGAGGAACAGGCCCTGCACGCGGCCGCGGCGGCCGGCGCCGAAGTGCATGTAGACCGGCGCGACCACCATCATCACCGGCATCGCGGCGGGTCCGGCGCTGACCTCCGCGCCCGGCGTCGCCGGCGTCGGGCGCACCTCGACCTCGACGAGGCCCGCGACGATCGTCCGGCCCTCGGGGGTGGTGCGTTCGATGCGCGCCACGAGCACGTGGCTGCCGCCCGACGGGCAGTCCTCGACGCGGTTCGCGTCGAAGATCGGGTCGCAGTGGTCGTACGCGCAGTACACGACCATCGCGGCGTCCTCGCCGTAGTCCGGTCGGGGCATGCCGAGCGAGAACACCCGGCGCGTCCGCGGGGCCCTCGGCGTCGACCACACGACCTGCTCGGCGCGGACCGCGCGCGCGGTCTCCGCGAAGGCCGGCACGACGTCGGCGGCGGCCGCGGCGAGGACGTCGAGGGTGGAGCCGACCGACTGGACCGCGTTGACGCCCTGGGCGAACGCCTCCGGGCCCTCGATCATCCGCATGCCGACGGGGCATCCGTTCGTGCACTCGTCCACGCGGTCGGAGAACAGCCCGCCGTCGATCCGGGTCGGCGGCGTGAGCCGGTTGGCGGTCCGTCCGTAGTAGAAGCTGCCGCCGTCGCGGATGCTGCCGGCGTCCGTCACGATCCCCGAGGCGGGCGGCGGGGCCGCCGACGGGCCGTTCGAGCCCGCGGGCGTCGCCGGCGTGCGGAGGATGGCGAACCCGGCGACGCCGAGCGTCAGGACGCTCACCGCGAACGTCGCGCGCTGGAGGGGGGAGCCGGAGGCCATCCGCACATCTTCACCCGGTCCGCGGCTCGTGCGGCACCTTCCTCCGGCCACGGGGGGCGTTCGCCCCGGTGACTTGGTCCCGGTCCCGCCCGGCCGGCGGGGGCCTTCGCCCGGCCGGGCCGGCGCCGGCGCCTACCGCCCGAACTGCTTCAGCAGCCGGTCGAGGCCCGCCTGCAGCCCCCGGACGGCGGCGCGCTGCGTCGCGTCGGACGCGTACGCGTCGCGGACGCCGTGCTGCTCGCGGAGCACCTCGGTGCGGCGCTCGAGGACCGCGGCGGCCTTCGCGAGCTCCGGGTGGGCCGCCACCAGCGCGTCGCGCCACGCGCGGACCGTGGTCGCGGCCCGCAGCTCGGCGCGGTGCGCGGTCAGGGCCGCCAGCACCGGCCCCACGACCTCCGGGGTGAGGATGCGCAGGGTCTCGCGGTCGAGCGTGTCGGCGTAGGCGGCGAGCTGAACCGGCGAGAGCGCGGCGGGGGCGGGGACCGGCGCGGGCGCCGCCGCGCGACGCGGCATCGGCGTCGGGGCCAGCGTCATCGCGACGTTCGCCGGCGGCGCGGCGGGCGCGGCCGTCGCGGCGGTCCGCGGCGCGGTGAGCGACGCGGGCGGCGGCGTGCTGCGGACGCCCAGCTGCACGAGGACGCGCACGAGCCCGCGCTGCATCGCGTGGACGGACGCCATCTGCGGGATCGGGTCGGTCAGCGCGTCGGCGACGCCGGCCTCGCGCCACAGGACCTCGCTGCGGCGGATGCAGACCTCGACCGACCGCGCGAGCGAGGGCGCCTCCGCGACCACCTGGCGCTGCCATTCCTTCACCGACATACACGCCCACAGGGAGGTGCCGCGCGCGCCGAGCCGCGCCTTCATCTCCCCGGAGACCTCGGTGCCGAGGATGCGCACCGTCTCGGCCTCGAGGCGCGCCTGGTAGCCGCGCAGGCCGCCCGTCGGCGCCGGCGAGCCCGCGGCCTCGGGGGCGGCGAGCGCCTGCCCCAGCCCGAGGGACGCGAGGCCGAGGGACGTCGCGATCGACAGGACGAAGGACATCCGCATGGTCACGGTCTCCGCGAACCGGCGGTCAGACTACTCCGTATGGGGGCAGATCGGACCGTTTCGCCCCCACCCGCAGCGGGCCGGGCCTCGCGTGCCCCGAGGCGGGCCGCGGTCCCGGGGGGACGGGGGAGGCGTGGGGGGGCCCGCGGGGCGGTCGGCGGATAGGATGCGGCCCCCCCGGGGGCGATCCTGCTCCCGCCGGGCCCGGCAGCCCCGATGGACGTCCTCCCGACCCGGGTCGATCCGACCTCCGACTCCTACCGCCGCAACCGCGCCCACCACGAGGCGCTCGCGGCGGACCTCCGCGCCGTGCTCGGCAAGCTGCAGCTCGGCGGGCCCGAGAAGGCCCGGCAGAAGCACAAGGAGCGCGGCAAGCTCCTCGCGCGGGAGCGGATCGACGCGCTCCTCGACCCGGGCAGCGCCTTCCTCGAGCTCTCGACCCTCGCGGGCCACGGCGTCTACGACGACGACTGCGCGGCCGCGGGCGTCGTGACGGGCATCGGCCTCGTGCACGGCCGGCGCGTCATGGTCGTCGCCAACGACGCGACCGTGAAGGGCGGCTCGTACCTGCCGCTGACGGTGAAGAAACACGTGCGGGCGCAGGAGGTGGCGCTCGAGAACCGCCTGCCGACGGTCTACCTCGTGGACTCGGGCGGCGCGTTCCTGCCGCTGCAGGCCGACGTGTTCCCCGACAAGTACCACTTCGGCCGCATCTTCCGGAACCAGGCGGTGCTGTCGGCCGCGTCGGTGCCGCAGGTCGCGGTGGTGATGGGGTCGTGCACGGCGGGCGGCGCGTACGTCCCGGCCATGTGCGACGAGGCCGTGATCGTGAAGGGCAACGGCACGATCTTCCTCGCGGGCCCGCCGCTCGTGAAGGCCGCGACGGGCGAGGTCGTGACCGCCGAGGAGCTCGGCGGCGCCGACGTCCACACGCGCGTCAGCGGCGTCGCGGACCACTTCGCGCGCGACGACCACGAGGCGCTGCGCACGGCGCGGTCGATCCTCTCGACGATCGGGCGCGCGCCGGCCCACGGCTTCGACGTCGTGGCGGGCGAGGACCCGAAGCACGACCCCGACGACCTGCTCGGCATCCTGCCGACGGACGTCCGCACGCCCTACGACATCCGCGAGGTGATCGGCCGCCTCGTCGACGGCAGCCGGTTCCACGAGTTCAAGGCGCGCTACGGCACGACGCTCGTGACCGGCTTCGCGCGCATCCACGGCATCCTGGTCGGGATCCTCGCGAACAACGGCGTGCTGTTCAGCGAGAGCGCGCAGAAGGGCGCGCACTTCGTCGAGCTGTGCTGCCACCGCCGCGTGCCGATCCTGTTCCTGCAGAACGTGACGGGGTTCATGGTCGGCCGCGCCGCGGAGAGCGGCGGCATCGCGCGCGACGGGGCCAAGCTGGTGCAGGCCGTGAGCACCGCCAACGTGCCGAGGCTGACGGTCATCGTCGGCGCGTCGTTCGGCGCGGGCAACTACGGCATGTGCGGCCGCGGGTACGACGCGCGGTTCCTGTTCACGTGGCCGAACGCGCGCATCAGCGTGATGGGCGGCGAGCAGGCCGCGCAGGTGATGCTGACGGTCAAGCGCGACCAGCTGGCCTACGAGGGCAAGCCGCCGATGACCCCCGAGGAGGAGGCCGCGCTCGCCGACCCGATCCGCCGCAAGTACGAGGAGGAGGGCCACCCGTACTACGGCTCGGCCCGCCTCTGGGACGACGGCGTGATCGAGCCCACGCGCACGCGCGACGTCCTCGGCCTCGCGTTGGCGGCGACCCTCGAGGCCCCGGTGGGCCCGCCGGCGCCGCCCGTCTTCCGCATGTGACGCCGGACCGGAGCGACGCCGTGAACGACAAGCCGCCCCTGCGCCTCGAGCGGTCCGGACCGCTGGCCCGCGTGGTCCTCGACCGGCCGGAGCAGCGCAACGCGTTCGACGACCGCCTCGCCGCGCGCCTGCGCGAGGCGTTCGAGGCCCTCGCGACCGACGCCGAGGTCCGCGTCGTGGTGCTCGAGGGCACGGGCGACTTCTTCTGCGCGGGCGGCGACCTCGCGTGGATGCGCCGCAGCGGCCAGCTGCCGCCCGAGCGCAACCTCGAGGACGCGCGCGCGTTCGCGGCGGCGTTCGCGGCCGTCGACCGCTGCCCGAAGGCGGTGGTGGCGAAGGTGCGCGGCGCCGCGCTCGGCGGCGGCGCGGGGCTGCTCGCCGCCGTCGACGTCGCGGTGGCCGCGGCCTCGACGACGATCGGCTTCCCCGAGGTGAAGCTCGGCATCGTGCCCGCGGCGATCTCGCCGTACGTGATCTCCCGCATCGGCTGGACCGCCGCGCGCCGCTACTTCCTGACGGGGGAGCGCTTCGACGCGGCGACGGCCCAGCGGCTCGGCCTCGTCTCGGAGGTCGTGCCCGACGCCGACCTCGACGCCGCCGTCGACCGCGTCGTGGCGGCGCTCCTGTCGAGCGGCCCCGAGGCGGTCACGCGCTGCAAGCGCCTGATGAAGGGCCTCAACGCGCTCGCGCCCGACCAGGCGCTCATCGACCTCACGGCGCGCAACATCGCCGACGCGCGCGCGTCCGCGGAGGCGCAGGAGGGCCTGTCGGCGTTCCTCGAGAAGCGCAAGCCGTCGTGGGTGAGGGGCGCGCCGTGACGACGTTCCCGTTCCGCACCGTCCTCGTGGCGAACCGCGGCGAGATCGCGGTCCGCGTGATCCGCACGCTGCGCGCGCTCGGCCTGCGCTCGGTGGCGATCCACTCCGACGCCGACCGCGACGCGCGCCACGTGCGCGAGGCCGACGCGGCCGAGCGCGTGGGCCCGCCGCCGCCGCGCGAGAGCTACCTCTCGGTCGAGGCCGTCGTCGCGGCGGCGAAGCGCTCGGGCGCGCAGGCCGTGCACCCCGGCTACGGGTTCCTCTCCGAGCGGCACGACTTCGCGAAGGCGTGCGAGGACGCGGGCCTCGTGTTCGTGGGCCCGTCCGCCGCCGTGCTCGACGGCTCGAGCGACAAGCTCGAGGTGAAGGCCAAGGTGGCCGCGGCCGGCGTCCCCGTGATCGCGGGCCCGCTCGGCGCGCTGGCCGAGGGCGACGCCGCGCTGCGCGCCGCCGCGCAGGCGACGGGCTTCCCGATGCTGCTGAAGGCCATCGGCGGCGGCGGCGGCCGCGGCCTCCGCGTGGTCGCGCGCGCCGACGACCTCGCCGCCGCGGCGGAGAGCGCGCGGCGCGAGGCCGGCGGCGCGTTCGGCGACGCGCGGCTCTACGCCGAGGCGCTCGTGCGCCCCGCGCGCCACGTCGAGGTGCAGATCCTCGCCGACGCGTTCGGCGCGGTCCGCGTGATCGGCGACCGCGACTGCTCGGTGCAGCGCCGCCACCAGAAGGTCGTCGAGGAGGCGCCCGCGCCGAACCTCTCCGACGCGACGCGCCGCACGCTCCACGAGGCCGCGCGCAACGCCGCGCGGGCGCTCGGCTACCGCAACGCCGGCACGGTCGAGTTCCTGGTCGACCCCGCGGGCCGCGCGTTCTTCCTCGAGGTGAACCGCCGCCTGCAGGTCGAGCACCCCGTGACCGAGGCCGTCTTCGGCGTCGACCTCGTGGCCTGGCAGCTGCGCGTCGCCGCGGGCGAGCCCCTGCCGCCCGAGGGCACGTGGACGCCGCGGGGCCACGCGGTCGAGGTGCGCGTGTGCGCCGAGGACCCCGCGAACCAGTTCATGCCCGCCTCGGGCACGATCCGGCGGCTCGTCGAGCCCGTCGGGCCGGGCGTCCGCGTGGACGGCGGCTTCGTCGGCGGCGACGAGGTCCCGCCCTTCTACGACTCGCTCCTCATGAAGGTCATCGCGTCGGGCGAGACGCGCGACGCGGCGCTGGCGCGGCTCGACGCCGCGCTCGCGACGACCGCGGTGCTCGGCGTCCGCACGAACGTCGCGTTCCTCCGGCGCGTGCTCGCCGACCCCGACTTCCGCGCCGCCCGGCTCTCGACGGACTTCCTCGACGGTCGCGTCGAGGGCTTCGTCGCGGACGACGGCGACGGCACCGACGCGGTGCTCGCGGCGGTCGCGGCCGAGCTGCTCGGCGTGGACCGTCGGGGCGGGGGCCCCGCGGCGGGGGCCACGGGCCCGGCGGCCGCCGACCCGTGGCCGGGCCTCGCCGGCTTCCGGCTGCTCGAGGAGGGCGTCGACCGATGAGCGGCCCCAGCCAGCACGGCAAGTGGAAGGCCGACGGCGGCGCCGTCCGCCGCGTCGACGTGAAACTCGACGCGGGGCCCGCCGGCGCGCGGCTGCACGGCCGCGTCGACGACGCCCACGTCGAGGCGACGGTGCGCCGCGGCGGCGACGGCGAGGTGCTCCTCGACGTCGGCGGCCGGCGCGTGCGCGCGACGGTCGCGCGCGCGGGCGACCGCTGGCTCGTCGCGATCGGCGGCCGCGTCCACGAGGTCGCGCGCGCCGACGGCGCCGACGCGGTCGAGGGCGGGCCCGGCAGCGACCCGTTCGCGGTGAGCCCCATGACCGGGCTCGTCACGAAGGTGCACGTCGCCGCGGGGGCGGCCGTCGAGAAGGGCGCGCCGCTCTTCGCGGTCGAGGCGATGAAGATGGAGTACGTCGTGCGCGCGGACCGCCCCGTCGTCGTGGAGGCCGTCAAGGCCGTCGCCGGCGACCGCGTCGCGGTCGGCGCGGTCGTCGTGACGTTCCGCGCGTGACGGCGGCCGGGCCTCGCGTCCCGGGGGAAGGTCGTAGACTCCGCCCGGTGAGCGCCCTCCCTCCCCGCGTCCGCGTGACCGACGTCGGCCCCCGCGACGGGCTGCAGAACGAGGCCACCCCCGTCCCGACGGACGTGAAGGTCGCGTTCGTCCGCGCCCTCGTCGCCGCCGGCGTCCGCGACGTCGAGGTGTCGTCCTTCGTGCGGCCGGACCGCATCCCGCAGCTCGCCGACGCGGTCGAGGTCTTCCGACGGCTCGGGCCGGCGCCCGCGGGCGTCGTCTGGGGCGCCCTCGTCCCGAACGAGCGGGGCCTCGACGCGGCGCTCGCGGCCGGGGTCGGCAAGGTCTCGGTCTTCACCGCCGCCACCGAGACCTTCAACCACCGCAACGTGAACACGTCGGTCGAGGGGTCGCTCGCGCGGTTCCGGCCGGTGGTCGAGCGGGCCCGGCGGGCGGGGGTGGCCGTCCGGGGGTACGTCTCGACGGCGTTCTTCTGCCCCTACGAGGGCAAGACGCCGGCCACGCAGGCCGTGGACGTCGCCCGCCGCCTCTTCGACCTCGGCTGCGACGAACTCGACGTCGCCGACACGATCGGCGCCGCCACCCCCCCGGACGTCGCGGCCGTGCTCGAGGGGTTGCTGCCCCACGTCCCGGTCGAGCGGGTCGTCCTCCACTTCCACGACACCCGGGGGACCGCCCTCGTGAACGTCGTCGAGGGCCTCCGCCACGGGGTCACGGCGTTCGACACGAGCGCCGGCGGCCTCGGCGGCTGCCCGTACGCGCCCGGCGCGTCGGGCAACCTCGCGACCGAGGACCTCGTCTTCCTGCTCGACGGTCTCGGCGTCGCGTCGGGCCTCGACCTCGAAGGGCTCCGCGCCGCGGGAAGGCCGGTGGAAGCGGCGCTTTCGCGGCGTCTGCCCGGCAAGGTCTTCCGGGCCGGACCCGCGCCCCAGGGGCCGCATTGCGGGGGGCCGGTCGACCCGGGGGCCGCGCGCCAGCGCTGCGACTGACGTCGGCCCTCCGCGAGAGTCGCGGTACCCTCTTCGCCGTCCTCGAAACGGCCGGAACCCACGGGCACCCTTCCGCTCGGGACGCTGGAGGGGCCGCATGCCCGTCAAGACGCTCCGCGCCGAGCTCGCCGCCACGTTCGGGCGGTGGACCGACGACCTGCCGCTCGACTGGCGGGCGTTCTTCGCCGGCGTCGCGCCCGACGCGGCCTCGGTGGACGCGGAGCTCCTCCTCGACGGCGGCCGGTTCGTCTACCCCGGTCGCAAGGGCAAGCTCCCGCCCGGCGCCCCCGTCGGCGCCCACGCGCTCCGCCCCTTCGAGCACGTCTCGCCCGAGGACGTCCGCGTCGTCGTCGTCGGCCAGGACCCGTACCTCCAAGTCGAGCAGGCCACCGGTCGCAGCTTCGAGGAGGGCGGCCTCCTCTCGTGGTCCGTCGAGAAGCCGCCGTCCACCGGCCTGCGCCGGATCGTCCAGGCCGTCGCCCACCTCCGCCGCCCCGAGCGCGAGGACTACCTCGACGAGGCCGGCTGGGCCGCCGTCGTCGCCGACCGCGGCGACCTCGGCCTCTCGGCCCCCGCGGCCACCTGGGACCGTTGGGAGACCCGCGGCGTGCTCTTCGTCAACGCCGCGTTCACCGCGACGAGCCGCGACCCCGCGATCCCGCGCAAGACCGAGGACAGCCGCCAGAACGCGTACCGCGACCGCGGCCACCGCGTCTTCTGGAAGCCCGTCGTGAACGCGCTGCTCGCGGGCCTCGCGAAGCGCCCCGGCCGCCCGCTCGTCCTCGTCACGTGGGGCCAGGAGGCCGAGAAGACGCTGGCCGCCTCGCAGGCGGTGGCGCTCGCCGGCGACCGCTGGGGCACGCAGGTCCGCCAGATCGTCCGCGCCCACCCGAACGCCGCGCCGAAGGGCGCCTCGCAGCCCACGCGCTGCGCGTTCCTCACGGGCATCAACCCGCTCCGCGAGATCAACGAGGCCCTGGCCGCCGCGGGCAGCAGCGCGGTCGACTGGTAGACGCCGGCGCGACCCGCGGGGATGCGGGCCCCGTCCGCCGGGACGCGAGGCCCGTTCGCCGGCGGGGCCCCGGCGCGGGTGCGCCGCCGGTCCGATCCGATGGCCTCGTTCGCGCGCTCGCCGGGCCGATCCGCTGCCGGGCCGTCGGCCGCCGGGCCTCGCGGTCCCGGGGATCGCCGTCCGCCCTGCGGCCTTCCGTCGGGCGGGTCCGCTACGCCCCCTGCGGCCGCGAGCCCTTGCCGAGGAACCCCTCCATCTTCGTGACGACGAGGTCGTGTTTCTCGGACGCGACCTGCGCCTGGCACGCGAGGCGGTAGGGGCCCGTGCACCCGCGGGCCTTCTCGCGCAGCGTCGGGGGCGTGAGGCCTTCCGCCGGCTCGACGTGGACGCGGCAGGTGCCGCACGTGCCCGCGCCGCGGCAGTTGGCGAGCTTCGCGAGGCCGTTGTAGAGGGGGACGCCCGCGCCGAGGGCGACGCGGCGGAGGTTGGACAGCGCGCCGACGCGCACGGTCTTCCCGGCGTTCACGAACGTGACATTGGGCATGGGGACCCCGTAGCCACGGTCGAGGCGACGTCCAAGCGGCGCACGGCCGCGGCGCGCCGGATCGACGTCCGGCGTCCTCCGGATTCGACTCCATCGTCGCGCCGTTCCGGACGACGAGGAGCGGTGACTCGGGTGGGTGCGGGGACCACGAGGTCCTCGGCATGAAGCGTTCGTCCGGCTGCGCGGGACCCCGTCGGCTCCCTGCGATCCTCGTCCTGTCGTCCGTCGTCCGCGCCCGGCACGGGGTCCGTCCCGGGGCGGTCGGCGGCCCGTCGTCGCGCGTCCGCGCGCGGGCGGCGTGCCCGGGCGCGCGCGACGTGGAGGTCCCTCCCGCCGCCGCCTGACGCGCCCCGCGTCCGGGCGCCCTCGGCCCGACGACGGGGCCCCGACGATCTCGGGACGGTGTCGCTCCCATCCCCCCATGGACGGCACCACCCACCGAGGGGGCGAGGCAACCCGGCAGTCCCCGGATCTCGCCCCCTCACCTCCCCGCGCGCGCAGCCGCTACTTCGCGCGCACCTCGGTCAGGACGTCGGTGACCTTCGTGAGGTCGGCGCCGAGGTCCTTGTACTGGTGGAGCCGCGCCTTCACGTCGTCGGGCGCGTAGATGACGGCGTCGGCCTTGAGGTCGGCGGGCAGGTGCTCGGCGACGTCCTTGTTCGCCAGCGCGTAGCGGATCGACGCGCTGATGCGCGCGGCCACCTTCGGGTCGAGCACGAAGTCGATGAACTTGTGGGCGAGCGCCTTCTGCGGGGCGCCCTTCGGGATCACGAAGTTGTCGATCCAGAGGATGCCGCCCTCCTTCGGCACGGTGAACCCGAACTTGCCCGGCTGCTCCTTCATGGCCTGCGCCACGTCGCCGTTGTAGGCCATCAGCAGCCACGCCTCGCCCGTCAGCAGGTGGTCCTTCGTCTCGCCGGTGAAGCCCTTGATGGCCTTGCGCCACGCGAGGAGCGTCGCCTTCGCGGTCGCGAGCGACGCCGCGTCCACCGCGTTCACGTCCTTGCCGTTGGCGAGCAGCGCCGCGGACACCACGTCGCGGGCCTCCTCGAGCAGGAAGCCGTTGCCGCCCGCGAGCGCGGGGTCGGCGAAGGCGTTCCACGAGTCCGGCGCGGTCTTCACCTTGTCGGTCCGCCACGCGATGCCGACGGTGCCCCACGTGTACGGGACGGTCCACTTGCCCTCGGGGTCCGCCTGGCGCTTCGCGAACGCGGGGTCGGCGTGCGCGGCGTTCGCGAGCGCGGCCTTGTCGATCGGCTCGAGCATCCCGCCGGCGATGAGCGCCGGGAGGATGACGTCGCTCGGGACCGCGAGGTCGAAGCCGGTGGCCTTGCCCTCGAGGCGCGCGAGCAGCTCGTCGTTGCTGCTGTAGTTCCACGCGGTGTCGACGGTGCACCCGGCGGCCTTCTCGAAGTCCGCGAGGACGTCGTCGGGCATGTAGTTCGTCCAGATCGCGAGCCGCAGCGTCTCGCCGCCCGCGCGGGCGGGCGTCCCCGCGGCGAGGGCCGCGAGCGCGACGAGGGCGAAGGGGCGGACGAGGCGGGCGAGGCGGGCGAGGGCGTTGGGCACGGGGGGCCTCCGGGGCCCCGATCCTACGGCGGGCCGGGCCGCTCGCTAGCCCGGTCCATTCACGAGGGATGAGCCGCGACAGGGGCTGAACGATGCCCATCGGCCTCGTCCCCTGGTGCCTGGGTCGGGCTAGGCGTCGCCGCGCTGGGGGGTGCCGGCGCGGACCGACCGCAACGCCAGGAACGCCAGGAGGAAGGTCGCGGCGAGCGAGAGGGTGGCCAGCGCGTTGAGCAGCGTCGTGGGGCTCTTCGTGACCTTCCCCGCGACCCAGACGGGCAGCGTCGGCTCGATCGGCTTGTGGAGGAAGAACGTCACCATGAAGTCGTCGAACGAGATCGTGAACGCGAGGAGCGCCGCGGCGACGAGCGCCGGCGCGAGGTGGGGGACGACGACGTGCCACGTGGCGCGCGCCCGCGACGCGCCGAGGTCGCGGGCCGCCTCGAGGAGCGTCGGGTCGAGCGTCGCGAGCCGCGACCGGACGACCACGAGCGCGAAGGACGCGGCGATCGTCGCGTGCGCGAGGAGCAGCGGGAGGAACCCGGGCTCGAGCCCGAGCGCGTGGAACGCGCCGGCGAGGCTGACGCCGAGGACGACGTCGGGCAGCACGATGGGCAGCGACCACAGGCCGACGAGCACCGCCGAGAGGACCTTGCCCGCGCGCCGCAGGCCGATGGCCGTCGCGGCCGAGAGGACGACCGCGATGCCGGCCGTCGCGGCGGCCAGCCGCAGCGACAGCAGGAGCGGCGCCTTGGCGGCGCGGGCGTCGCGGTCGCCCGCCGTGAGCAGCCGCTCGTACCACACCGTCGAGAAGCCGTCCCAGTGCGCGGCCCGCGCGCCCGCGTTGAACGAGTAGACCGCGAGCACGACGACCGGGACGTAGAGGAAGACCACCACGGCCCACCCCGTCGCGGACAGGAAGCGGCCGTTACGCACGGGCGGCCCTCCGCGCGCCGAGGACCGGCAGCAGCGCGAGCAGCGCCGCGAGGGCGAGCGCCGCGCCCAGCGCGGAGCCGAGCGGCCAGTCGCGGGCCTTCATGAACTGGTCCTGCGTCAGCTGGCCGATCATGTACGTGTCGTCGCCGCCGAGGAGCGCGGGCGTCACGAACGCCGCGAGCGCCGGCACGAACACGAGCGTGGCGCCCGCGACGGTCCCCGCGAGCGTCAGCGGGAACGCGACCGAGAGGAACGTGCGCACGGGCCCCGCGCCGAGGTCGCGGGCGGCGTGCAGGAGGTCGCGGTCGAGCCGCTCGACGGCCACGTAGATCGGGAGCACCGCGAACGGCAGGTAGCCGTACACGAGGCCCACGACGACGGCGCCCTCGGTGTTGAGGAACGCCACGGGGTCGAGGCCGACGAGCCCGAGCAGCTCGTTCACGGGGCCCTCGGTGCGGAACAGGATCCGCCACGCGTACGTCCGGAGCAGGAACGACGTCCACGACGGCACCACGACGAGGAGCAGCAGGAGCGCGCGCCGGCGCAGCGGCGCCCGCGCGATCCACCAGGCCGTCGGCGTCGCGAGCAGCACCGCGAAGAGCGTCGCGAGGCCGGCGATGCGCGCCGACCGCCACGCCGTCCGCGCGACGAGGTCCTCGCGCTCGCCGAGCCAGCGCCACGCCTCGAGGCTCCCGTCGTACGCCACGCCGCCGTGGGGCGGCCGCGAGCCCGTGCTCATCACCGCCATCACGACGAGGGGGAGGGCGAGCAGCAGCGCCGCCCAGAGCGCCGGCAACGCGAGGGCCGCCCACCGGCCCGCCGCGGGGCCGCGGTCGCCGGGCGTGGGCGCGCTCATCCGACCGCGTCCGGGCGCAGCAGGAGCACGTCGTCCGGGTCGACGTGGAGCGTCGCGCGGTCGCCGCGGTGGAACACGTGGTCGTCGCCCGCGATGCCGCACACCGACGCGCCGGCCCCGCCGACGCGGACCGACACGCGCGTCATCGCGCCGAGGAACGCCACGTCCTCGACGACCCCCGAGAGGTCGCCCGCGGGGACGCCGGCCCGCTCGGGGTGGACGGTCACCGTCTCCTCGCGGATCGCGGCCACCGTCGCGCCCGCGACCGGCACGGCGGCCTCGAGCACGAGGCCCTGCGTCGTGCGGAACCGCCGCGGGTCGGCCTCGGGCCGGCCCTCGAGCAGGTTGCCCACGCCGAGGAACGCCGCGACGAACGGCGTCGCCGGCCGGCGGTAGACGTCGCGCGGCGTGCCCTGCTGCGCGACGCGGCCGCGGTGGAGCACCGCCACCTCGTCGGCGAGGCGGAACGCCTCCTCCTGGTCGTGGGTCACGTGGAGGAACGTGAGGCCCACGCGCCGCTGCAGGTCGCGGATCTCGTCCTGCATCGCCCGCCGCAGCTGGAGGTCGAGCGCCCCGAGCGGCTCGTCGAGGAGCACGATCGCGGGCCGCGGCACCAGCGCGCGGGCCAGCGCCACGCGCTGCCGCTCGCCGCCGGACAGCGTCGCGACCGACCGCCGGCCGTAGCCGGGCAGCCGCACCATCTCGAGCGCCTCGGTCGCGCGCGCGCGACGCTCGCGCCGGCCCACGCCCTGCATCCGCAGCGGGAACGCCACGTTGTCCTCGACCGACAGGTGGGGGAACAGCGCGTAGTGCTGGAACACCGTGTGGACGGGCCGGCGCTCCGGCGGGTCGTCGGTCACGTCGCGGCCGGCGATCGTGATCCGGCCCTCGTCGGGGCGCTCGTGCCCGCCGACGATGCGCAGCAGCGTGGACTTGCCGCAGCCCGACGGGCCGACGAGCGCGTAGAACTCGCCCTGCTCCACGCGCAGGTCCACGCCGCGCAGCGCGGGCGCGCCGGCGAAGGCCTTGTGGATCCCCGTGGCTTCGAGGGAGAGGCTCACGGGGCCGAGCGTACGGACCCGGGGGTGGGGGTCAAGGACGTTGCCCCGGACCGCCGGCCGCCGGGCCTCGCGGTCCCCCGCCGCCGACCGGGCTCCCGCCCCGGAAGCGCTCCGGGTCGAAGGGGGCGAGGAGGGGGTCCACGTCGCCGAGGACCGCCCGGGCGACGAGCTCGCCGGTCGCCTCGCACAGCAGGATCCCGTTGCGGAAGTGGCCCGTCGCGAGGAAGAGGCCGGGCCGCGACGCGACGGGCCCGAGGGCGGGCAGGAGGTCCGGCAGCCGGGGCCGGAACCCGGCCCATGCCTCGACCCGCGGTCGCCCGGCGACGTCCGGCACGAGCGCCTCGGCCGCCGCCCGGATCCGCGCGAGGGCCGCCTCGTCGGTGCCCCGCGCGAACCCCACCTCCTCGGCGGTCGTCCCGACGACGATGCCGCGCCCGCGCTGGGGGACGAGGTACTGCGCCCCCTGCTTCACGATGGGCCCGAGGAAGCCGTCGGGCGCCTCGATCCGGAGCATCTGGCCCTTCACGGGCACCATGGGCAGCACGAGGCCCGCGGTCGCGGCGACCTCCTCCGACCAGGCGCCGGTGGCGACGACGACCGCGTCGGCCGGGACCGCGCCGTGCTCGGTCTCGACGCCGAGGACCCGGCCGCCGCGCTCCACGCAACGCAAGGCCCGGACGCCGGTGCGGACCTCGATCCCGGCGTCGCGGCACGCGGCGTCGAGCGCCTGGAGGAGGAGGCGGTTGTCGAGGCGCGCCTCGGGGACGTGGAGCACCGTCTCGACGCGCGGGGAGAGCCGCGGCTCGACCCGCCGCGCGCCCGCCCCGTCGAGGAGGACCGACGCGAGGCCCACCGAGCGGTGGAACGCGCCGCGGGCCGCGAGCGCCTCGGCGTCGGCCGCGTCCTTCGCGACGAGGAGCGTTCCCTCCCTCGTCACCACGAGCGGCACGCCCGTGTCCCGGCGGAGCCGGGCCGCCACGTCCTCCCAGCGGTCGAACGCGAACCGCGCGAGGCGGTAGCCCGGCCCGTCGGCGGCGTACTCGGTCCCGAGGCCGAGGATGCCGCCGGCGGCCCACGAGGCCTCGCGGGCCGCGGGGCTGGCGTCGACGACCAAGGGGCGGGCGCCGCGCGCGGCGAGCGCGCGCGCGACCGACAGGCCGATGACGCCGGCGCCGAGGACGACGACCCGAGGTCCCATGGCCGCGTTGTACGCCCGGCCCGCGGGCCCGGCGCGTTCCGGACCGGGCCTCGCGTGCGTGGACGGAGGTCGTCTTGATTTCGGCTTGACGCCTGCTTAGCCTCCCCGGGGGAGGGCCGAGCGCCGCGGTCGCGGTGCGCCCCCCCGGGAGACCCGCCATGAAGTTCTCGATGGTCGCCGCCGCCTGCGTCCTCGCCGCAGCGGCCGTGACGGCCGGCGCCGCCCGCGCCGACGACGCCGACCTCCGCGCCGAGCTCGAGGCGCTCAAGCGCCGCGTCGCCGAGCAGGAGCGCGCGCTCCGCACGCTCGACGCGTCCGCCCCGAGCCAGGACGAGCTGCAGGCCGCCGTCGCGAACTACCTCGCGACCGCGCCGGCCGCGGCCTACGTCGGCGGCGACGAGGGCGGCAAGGCCGGGTTCCCGATGGGGAAGAAGCCCTTCATCGAGCAGGGCCCGAACAAGCTCGAGATCGGCGCCCGCTGGCAGGTCCGCTACGCGGCGTTCCTCTACTCCGACGACGCGATCGGCACGGTGTCGGACGGCGCGACGCCGGCCAACTTCAGCGTGTCCGACGCCGCGCCCCGCGACCGCAGCGGCTTCGAGATCGAGCGGCTGCTGCTCGACTTCGGCGGCACGATCTTCTGCAAGGACATCTCGTACCTGATGCAGTTCGACTTCGACGCCGACAGCGGCTCGGGCCTGAACAAGCGCTTCGCGTACATCGACTGGAAGTACGCGGGCGAGCACCACGTCCGCGCGGGCAGCGACCGCTCGCCCTTCGGCTACGAGCCGTGCAACTCGTCGGGCGCGCTCGCGTTCGTCGACCGCAGCCTCGTCGCGACGGCGTACGACATCGGCTGGAGCACGGGCCTGACCGCGTGGGGCTACTTCGGCGGCTGCGCCTGCCCGAAGCAGTTCCTGTACAAGGTCAGCGTCGGCAACGGCGAGGGCCGCAGCGACCAGGAGGGCGGGACGGCCCAGGGCAGCGTCTTCAACCGCGACGCGATGGACACCTACTCGGACAACCTGCTCTTCTCGGGCGCGTTCGAGTGGGTGATCACCTGCAACGAGTACAAGTGGGACGAGGTGGACTCGCGCGACTGCGACAAGCGGTGCGAGCTCCAGGCCGCCCTCGGCGCGTCGGCCTACTACGAGGACGACGACGACAGCCAGCACGCCTCCTGGGGCAACCTCGCCGTCCGCAGCACCGGCCGCGCGGAGCGCACGGGCCTCAACGCCTGGTTCCGCATGCAGTACCAGGGCTTCTCGTTCGTCGCCGAGGGCTACCAGCGCGCGATCGAGTACACGAGCGGCGCGCCGGACCAGGTCGACCAGGGCGTCCACGCCCTGCTGCACTACCGCTTCGCGGACACCAACTGGGGCGTCGGCGTGCGCGGCGGGATGATCTTCCTCGACGACAACTACGCGTCGATCGCGGTCGGCGCCGGCGCCGTGCCGATCGAGGACACGATCACCGAGTTCGGCGTGGTCGTGAACTACTTCTTCTGGAACCACAACAACAAGCTGTCGCTCGACGTCAACTGGGTCCAGGACAACTCCGGCGTGAACACGTCGTCCGCCGGGTACATGTGGGGCGTCAGCCGCGGCGTCGTCGTCGAGGACGGCGTGATGCTGCGCGTCCAGTGGCAGGTCGCGTTCTAGGGGCCGCGTCGTCCCCGGGTGAAAGGAACCCCATGCGCAACGTCCGTCCGCTCCCGCTCCTCCTCGTGCTCGCGCTCGCCGCGGTCCTCTCGGGCTGCTGCAGCGACTGCATCAAGGACCCGCCGTGCTGCAAGAAGCCGGCGCCGGCCCCGATGCCCGCGCCCGCCGCCGCCCCCGCGGCGAAGTAGGCCTCCGGGCCCGGCACGGCCCCGCGGCCGTCCCGCCGTTCCCCCGACGACCCCGGCCGCCCCCCGCGGCCGGGGTCGTCCCGTTCCCCGGGCCCGCGTCGCCCTCGAGGGCCCGGTCGCGGCCAGGCCGGTCCTCGGCCGGGCCGGGGCCGAGACGATAGGATCTCGGCCCGGGTGGTCCGCCGGGAGGGAGACGTCGTGAGGATCCTCGGAGGAACGGTGGTCGCGGCGGTCGTGGCGCTCGGGGTCGGCGTCGGCCACGCCAAGGAGCCCGTCGGCCCGCGAGGCAAGCCCGCGGCGCCGGCGCCGAACGCGCGCGAGGTCGTCGTGCGCGGGTCGAAGTCGCTCGCGAGCGCGCTCGCGCAGTGCGTCGGGCGCGCGAAGGCGCCGTCGTCCGGCGCGCTCGTGGTGGTGGACGTGACGGCGGGCACGAAGGCCGCGCAGGCGGAGATCGCGGAGGCCCTCGCGTCGCTCTCCGCGACGGCGAACGGCCCGACCGCGTGGCAGGTGGCGGCCCTCGGCGGGAAGCCGTCGTCGGTCGTCGCCGACCCCGCGGCGCTCGCCGCGCCGCTGGCCGCGGCGCTCGCCGGGACGCCGACGGCGGCGCGCGACACGCTCGGGTTGCTGCGGAAGACCCTCAAGGGGTCCTCGGCGACGCTCGTCGTGTACCTGGCGCACGCGCACTTCGAGGACGACGTGGACCTCGAGGGGTTCGTCGCCGACGCGCTGCGGGCGAAGCGCACGCTCACGGTGATCGGGCCGGAGGCCGCGTTCGAGCGGCCGTGGAACGACGTCGTGGCCGACGCCTCGCAGTGGCGCGGGGACGACCGCACGCCGCCGGGGCAGGGGAACCGCCCGTGGGGGCCCGAGGACCCGGCCGCGCCGTGGCACGGCGGCGACACCGCGGCGCCGCTCCTGCCGTGGCAGTACTACGACACGTGGGAGCTCGACTTCGAGGTCCGCTCGGCCGCCGAGGCGGCCTTCCATCGCGCCGTCGCCGAACGCCGCCACGCGCCCGCCCGCCCGCCGGACCCGGCCCAGGACCCGGCGGGCTTCGACCGGTGGGTCCGCCTGTACGTCACGCCGCCCGATCGGGTCGCGGACCCGGACGCCCATCGGGCGTGGCTCGACGCCCTCGGCCCGCCTCCCGCCCCGTCGGCCGACGACGAGACGTTCAACGCGTGGTGGGCGCGGCTCATGACGTCCGCCCCCGGGATCGAGCGCGGGTTGCCCGACCCGCGCGCCCTCCTCGAACGGGCCCTGCGGTCGTCGCACGGCCCGCTGCCCTCGGCGTTCCCGCCGTACGGGCTGGCGCGCGCCACGGGCGCGACCGGCGGCTGCTACGTCCTCCGGGGCTGGGGGACCTCGGACGCGGCGCCGACCCGGTACGACTACGCGCGCTGCGGGCTCTTCCCGCCCGACCTGCGCGCGAGGTCCGAGATCTACGCGGACTACGAGAAGCGGCCGTTGTCGCGGGCGCTGTTGGCCGCGTGGACGATCCTCTCGACCGAGGATCCCGCGCTGGTCGCGCGGACGCCGCCCGTCGTGCGCGGCGCCCCGGCCGCGATCGAGTACGGGTCGCTCGCGCTCGCCCCGATCGCGTTCGCCTCGCCCGCCGACCGCGACGCCGACGTCGCCACGACCCAGCGCTCGATCGCGCAGCTCGCGCGCGCGCGCAAGGCGCTCGCCGCCGAGGTCGCGAAGGTCGGCGAGCCCAAGGACGACGTGGACCGTCGCCTGCGCGCGGACGCGGAGCTGCTGCTCCACGGCCTGCGCTCGATGGAGTTCCAGTCGTCGGAGCTCGTCGCGTGCGCGAGGTCGGTCCCCCTGTCCGCGTGGAAGCAGCTGAAGCCGGGGCAGAAGGTCCACGTCCACCGGAAGTTCCTCGTCGTGCCCGAGGACGACGACCTGCCCGTGGACCGGACCGACGCCGTGCCGTACGCCCCGCAGGCGGCGGACGAGCTGGTGGCCGCCCGCGTGGCGTTCCTGGAGCGGTACCGCGGGACGCCGTTCGGGGCCGCGGTCGCGCGGAACGGCATCAGCACGTACGTCCCCGACGTCCTCGACATGCGCGGCGGCCCGATCGACCTGCCGCGACCGGGGCGGGGATCGTCGACCGCGCCCACCCCGCCCGCGACCCCGCCCGGCGGCGGGTCGTCCGGCGCGCCGCCGCCGACCACCGGGAAGTAGGCACGCCCGCCGGGCGCCGGGGCCGGGCCTTCCGGCGCCGCCGCTCCGCCCGAATCGACCGCCGGGTCCACCACGCGCCGCGCGATCCGGGCGACAACACCGGGCGGTGATCCGTCCCTCCGCCCCCGAAGCCGTCCAGGTCGTCTGGTTCAAGCGCGACCTCCGCGTCGCCGACCACGCCCCGCTCCTCGCGGCGGCGGCGCGCGGGCCCGTGCTCTGCCTGTACGTCGTCGAGCCCGAGGCGCTCGCGCGCGACGACTTCGACCCGGTGCACCTCGGGTTCGCCCTCGAGGCGCTCGCGGCGCTCGATCGCGCGCTCGCGGCCCGCGGCGCGCGGCTGACGGTCCGCGTCGGGCGGGTCCCGGAGGTCTTCGAGGGGCTGTGGCGCGAACGCCCGTTCGCGGCCCTCCACAGCCATCAGGAGACGGGCGTCCGCTGGACGTTCGCCCGCGACCGCCGCGTCGCGCGCTGGGCCGAGGCCCGCGGCGTCGCGTGGCACGAGACGCCGCAGGACGGCGACGCGCGGGGCGGCCGCCACGAGGTCGTCGGCCCCGCGGGGCTCGCCGTCCCCCCGCTGCCGGCCCCGAACGTCCTCCGCCCCGCGCTCGGCTTCACGCCCGGCGGCGTCCCGACCCTCCGCGACCTCGACCTCCCGCCCGAGCGGGTCCGCGACCGCCAGCGCGGCGGCGAGGCCCTCGCGGAGGGCCTGCTCGCCGCGTTCCTCGCGCGTCGCGGCGACGGCTACCGCGGCGGCGTCTCGTCGCCGATCGACGCGTCGGTCGCGGGGAGCCGGCTCTCGCCGCACCTCGCGTTCGGCACGATCTCGGTGCGGACCGTGCTCCACGCCGCGGAGCGGGCGCTCGCCCGGGCGGCGGTCGAGGGGGTCCGGGACGCGAGGCCCGCCGGCCGTCCGGTCGCGGAGGACCCGTTGAGGGCGTTCGTCCGTCGGCTGCGCTGGCGGCGCGACCGCATCGCGGAGCTCGAGGCGTCGCCGCGCCTCGAGTTCGAGGGCGTCGTCCCGGACGCCGACGAGGGCGCGCGCGCGTTCGACGACGAGCGGTTCGCCGCGTGGGCCGAGGGCCGCACGGGGTTCCCGCTGGTGGACGCGTGCCAACGCGTGCTGCGCGACACCGCGTGGGTGAACTTCCGGATGCGCGCGATGCTCGCCTCCTTCGCGACGTCGCGGCTCGGCCTGCCGTGGCGCGCGGTGGGGCTGCACCTCGCGCGGTCGTTCCTCGACTACGACCCCGGGATCCACTGGCCGCTCGTGACGCGCAGCGCGGGGCTCGCGGGCGCGCACGCGCGGGCCGTGTTCGACCCGGTGCGCCAGGCGCGGGCCCACGACCCCGACGGGCGGTTCGTCCGCAGCCAGCTGCCGGCGCTGGCGGCCGTGCCCGAGGCGTGGGTCGTCACGCCGTGGCGGATGCCGGCGACGGTGCAGCGCGCGGTCGGGTGCGTGCTCGGGCGGGACTACCCGCGGCCCGTCGTGCCCCCGTCGCGGCGGCAGGCCCGCGCGCCGGTCTGACGGGCCGGCGGCCACCGGGCCTCGCGGTCCCCGCCCGCGGCCGCGGTCCTCCGGGACGCTGGCGTACACTGCGCCGCCGTCGTGACGACCTCCGGCCCGCCCTCCGACCCCGCGAAGGACCTCGACGGCGCGGCGGACGCGCCGCCGGCGGGCGACGGCGACCTCGACGCGCTGTGCGAGGCCGCGGCCCGCGAGGAGCCGGGCGCGGCCGAGCGGCTCTTCCCGCTCGTGTACGAGCACCTGCGGCGGATCGCGGCGCGCCAGATGCGCCAGGACGCGCACCGCGTCACGCTGCAGCCGACGGCGGTCGTGCACGAGGCGTTCCTGCGGCTGCGGCACGGCGACGACCGCTCGTGGGCGGGCCGCAACCACTTCCTGTCGGCGGCGGTGCGCGCGATCCGGCACGTGCTCGTGGACGCGGCGCGGCGGCGCGCGGCGGACAAGCGCGGGGGCGGCGCGGCCCGCGTCACGCTCGTCGAGGTCGCGACGCCGGCGGGGGACCGCGGGTCGCCCACGGCCGCCCTCGACGTGCTCGACCTCCACGCGGCGCTCGCCGAGTACGCCGGGCGCGACCCGCGCGGCGCCCGCGTGGCCGAGCTGCGGTTCTTCGGCGGGCTCTCGGTGCCGGAGACCGCGGCCGTGCTCGGGATCGCGCCCGCGACGGTGAAGGCCGACTGGGTCGTCGCGCGCGTGTGGCTGGCGCGCCGCCTGGGCGGCGAGGCGTCCCGTTGAGCGAGCCCGCCGCCTGGGGCGCCGACCACCACGCCGCGCGGCGCGCGCTGCTCGAGCGCCTGCTCGCGCTCCCCGCGGCGGAGCGCGCCGCCGCGCTCGACGCCGCGGCCGCCGGCGACCCCGCGCTGCGGGCGGACGTCGCCGCGATGCTCGCGGCCGCCGACGACGACGCCGACGACGACGGGCCCCCGCGCGGCGCGCTCGGCGCCGTCGTCGCGCGCGGCGCGGCGGCGGCCCTCGAGGGGCGCCGCGCCGCCGACCGAGGTGGGCTCGTGGACGATCCTCGAGAAGATCGCCGAGGGCGGATGGGCGTCGTCTGGAAGGCGCGGCAGAAGCGCCCGTCGCGCCTGGCCGCGCTGAAGTTCCTGCGGCTGGCGAGCGCGACGCCGGACGCGACGCGGCGGCTCGAGCTCGAGGCCGAGGTGCTCGCGCACCTGCAGCACCCCGGCATCGCGCAGCTCTACGAGGTCGGGACCGTCGTCGGGCCCGCGGGCCCGCAGCCCTACCTCGCGATGGAGTTCGTGGACGGCGAGCCCCTCGACGCGTACGTCGCGCGCGTCCGCCCGACGCGGGCCGAGCGGCTCCGGCTCTTCCTCGACCTCTGCGCCGCGGTCGAGCACGCGCACGCCCAGGGCGTCATCCACCGCGACCTCAAGCCGAGCAACGTGCTCGTGCGGCGCGACGGGCAGCTCAAGGTGCTCGACTTCGGCATCGCGCGCATGACGGGCCCGGCGAGCCCCTCGGCGACGCCGGGGACCCGCGCGGACGCGGTCCTCGGCACGCTCGCCTACATGGGGCCCGAGCGGCTCGCGGGCGCGACGGCCGACGCGCACAGCGACGTCTACGCGCTGGGGGCGATCCTCTACGAGATCCTCGCCGGGCGGCTGCCCCTCGACCTCGCCGCCGACCCGCTCCCGCGCGCCCTCGAGCGGATCGCGAACGAGGCGCCGCCGCGGCTCGGCGCGCTCGACCCGTCCCTCGCGGGCGACCTCGAGACCATCGCGGCCACGGCGCTCTCGAAGGAGCCGGCGCGACGGTACGCGACCGCGGCCGCGCTCGCCGACGACGTCCGCCGGCACCTCGCGCACCAGCCCGTGCGGGCCCGCGCCCCGAGCGCCTGGTACGTCGCGTCGCGGTTCGCGCGGCGCCACCGCACGGCGGTGACGCTGCTCGCCGTCGCCGCGGCGAGCCTCGTCGTCGCGACGGCGCTCTCGATCGCGGCGGCCGCGCGGGCCGACCGCGAGCGGGGCCGCGCGGAGACCGCCCGCGGCCTCGCCGACGCGCTCGCCGACCGCGCGAGCGGGACGCCTATCGCGCGCGGCTCGCCGCCGCCGGCCTCGAGCTCGCCGCGGGCGAAGCGCGGGCCGCCGCCGCGAGCCTCGAGGCCGCGCCGCCGCGCGGCGCGGCTGGGAGTGGGACCACTTCGCCTCGCGGCTCGACGAGAGCCTGCGCACGTTCGGCTCGACGGACGAGGCGGTGCTCGACGCCGCCTTCGCCGCCGACGGCGTGCACCTCGTGCTGGTCGCGCGCGCGCGCGACGGCGCCGCGCCGGCGAGGGTGCGCACGGTGCGCTGGCGCGACGGGGCGGTGGTCGCCGAGCGGCCGACGCTCGGCGCCGCCCTGCTCTCGGCGGACGGGACGACGGTCGCCGAGACCGACGACCGTCTGTGCGGCCGGCTCGCGACCGTGGCGGGGGAGGAGCTCGCGACGTGCGCGTTCGCGGGCCCGGACGTCGCGACGCGGCTCGCGGGCGTCGCGCCCGACGGGAGCGGCGTCGCGTTCGTCGTGGCGGAGGAGGCGCGCAAGGTGCGCAGCCTCCACGTCCTGCGCCGCGGCGAGCACGCGGCGCGCCGCCTGGGCAACTCGGGCACGTACGCCGCGCTCTCGCCCGGGTGCCGGCACCTCGTCTGGCTCGCCAAGCCGAACACCTGGGCGCTGACCGACCTCGCGACCGGCGCGCAGGCGTGGCTGTCGCTCGGCGGCAGCGTCGTGCGGCCGCTCGCCTTCGCGTTCGACGCCGACGGCCGGCGCCTGCTCGCCGCGACCTCGCGCTCGTGGCTGCTCTGGGACGTGGACGCGCCCTCGTCGCCGCGGGCGGGCCCGGAGGAGGCGGGCGCGCTCCACGGCGCCGCGTTCGCCCCGGACGGCACGCGGGCCACGTTCGTCTCGCGCAACGGCGCCGTCCGCGTGTGGGACCTCGCCCGCCGGGAGCTGCTGCGCTCGCTCGGCGGGCAGAGCGAGGTCCCGAGCGGCACGGACTGCCGCGTGCTCCACCACGCGGCCGGCCGCCACGTCCTCACGTCGGACGGGACCGGCTACGTCCGCCTGTGGGACGACGCGACGGGCGGGACGACGGCGCTCGACGCCGTCCACGCCGGGTACGTGTACGGCGCGGCGACCTCGCCGGACGGCAGCCGCGTGGCCACCGTCGCCTGGGACGGGTCCCTCGCGCTCCTCGATCCCCTCACGGGCCGCGTCGCCGGCCGCCACCGACGTCCCGAGGGCAGCATTCTCCTCGACGTCGCCTGGTCGCCGGACGGCCGCCGGATCGCGGTGCTCGAGGCGCCGTCGTCGGGCACCGACCACTTCGTCGTGCTGCTCGACGCGCGGACGCTGGCGCCCGACGCGCCGCCCGTCCCGGTCCGCGTCGGCATGTCGCTCCCGTTCGGCGGGCCGTTCCTGCGGCTGATGGCGTTCGTGCCCGCGACGGGGGCGTTGTTCGTGGCGAGGCTCGACGGCCTGTCCGTCGTCGGGCCCGGCGCCCGCGAGGCCCGGCCCGGCGCGCCGGCCGCGCCGGGCGCCCCGTGGGCGCGACGGACGCCCGAGCGCACCGCGGTCCTCACGGCCCGCGGCGACGTGCTGGTCCGCCTCACCGGCGCCGGGCGCGTCGAGCTGCGCGGCGGGCCGGACGGCGCCCTCGTCCGGAGCGTCGAGACCGGGATCGAGGGCGGTTGCGAGGCGGTGCTCGACGACGCGCTGCGGCACCTCTACGTCGGCACGCTCGGCGGCCTGCTCGCGCGCGTGGACCTCGAGACGGGCGAGGTGCGGCGCGTGCCCGGCGCCGCGGCCGGCGCGCTGTACGCGCTCACGCTCGCCGAGGCCGGGCGGCGGGTCTTCTCGGGCGGCGAGGACGGGCTCGTGCGCGTGTGGAGGCTGCCGGACCTCGAGCCGGTGACCGACCTGCGCGGGCACCGGTCGTACGTCCACGCGCTCGCCCTCGCGGCGGGGGGGCGCGTGCTCGTCTCCGGCGGCGGCGACAACACGGTGCGCCTGTGGACGACGCTGCCGTGGTCGGCGCGCGCCGCGGCGGACGAGGCCGGCGCGTCGACGCGCGCCGCCGTGACGCCACGGGTGGAGGCCCTCTTCGCGGGGGGCGCGGATGCGTCGCGGGTCGCCGACGCGATCGAGGCCGACGCGTCGCTCGCGCCGGCGGAACGGGAGGCGGCCCTCGACGTCGTGCGTGCGAGGGCCGCCTCGGGCGGACGGTAGCGCCGCGACCACGTCCGGGTCGCGGCGCGGGCGGGCGGGGCCCGCCCGCCGTCGGGCTAGGGCTGGCGCTCGTAGGCGCCGAGGTCGATCGACGGCGTGGCGGCCGCGCCGGTGCCCGCGACGATCCGCGGGGCCCCGACGAGGTCGGTGTCCGGCGCGCCCTGCGAGCCGGTCGTCAGCGGGTCGAAGTCGATGAACGCGTTGCCCGCGTCCACCGCCGTGCTGCTCGACGACAGCCGGTAGTCGCCGACGGCGGCGGCGGCGAACCTCGGGTCGCCGACCTGGTTGCCCTGGCTGCCGGCGAGGAAGCCCGGGATGCTCGGCGCGCGCTCGAACAGGCAGAAGCGCACGGTGGCCGACGCGGGGGCCCCCGCGAACGTCGCCGGCACGGCGCCCGTCAGGAGGGGCCCGTCGGCGAAGATCGAGTTCCGCAGCTCGAGGCCGCCCGTCGTCGCGTCGAGCGCGCTCCGGCCGACCTCGGAGGCGTTGCCGGCCACCGTGCACTGGATCACGGAGAGCGACGTGCCCGCGTAGCGGATGCCGCTGCCGGTGTTCGCCTGGTTCCCGGCCACGAGGCACTGCAGGAGGACCGTCCGGGACCCGGTCGAGAGGTCGAGACCTCCGTTCACGAACAGCGTCCCGTTGTCCTGGATCGCGGTGTTCCCCACGATCTCGCACGACCGGAGCACCAGCCGGGCCGCGCCGTTCGCGTAGAGGCCGCCGCCCTGCTCGCCCTGGTTGTCGAGGATCTGGCAGCGGTCGAACACCGTCGGGACCTGCAGGTCGGCCGAGCCGCCCGCGGCGAAGACGCCCCCGCCCAGCGCGGTGACCGCGGCGCGCGGGTCCTTGGCGACGTTGCCCTGCACGCGGCAGCGGGTGAACGTGGCCCGCGGGAAGTCGCCCGGCGTCCCCTCCACGAGCAGGGCGATGCCGCCGCCGCCGACGCCGGCCGCGTTCTCCGCGAACACGCAGTCGGTGATCGCGCACGCGCAGTCGCCGCCGAGCACCAGGCCGCCGCCGACCCCGTCGCAGGTGTTCGCGCGGACGACGAGCCCGGTCAGGGTGGGCGACGACTCGAACACGTAGAGCCCGCCCCCGCTGCCCGTGGCCGTCGCGTAGAACGGCCGCGGGTCCGGACGGGGCGCGGGCCAGGCGCCCTCGATCACGAAGCCGTCGAGGATGCACGCGGGGCCCGGGCCCGGCGTGAACGCCGCCGCCTCCGCGAGGCCGGCGGTCACCACGTGCGTGGCGCGGCGGTTGCCCGACAGGACCGTGCCGCCACGGACCGGGTCGGCCTCCCGCTGCGCGCGCCGCGTCTCGGGGACCGCGCCGACGTTCGCCGCCTGCCGCCCGAGGAACCCGCCGTACACGCCGACGAAGTCCACGAGGTCGAACGAGCGGTACTCGCCGGCCACCCCCTGGAAGCCCTGCCCCTGCGTCGCGTCGTACGTGCCCGCGGCGACCCAGATCTCGCCGACCAGGGTGCGCGCCGCGGCCGGCGCGTTCGCGTCCGTGCGGCCCCCGACGGCGCGCCAGGCCTTGGACGCGGTGCCGAGGGTCATGCCGCTCCCCGGGCCCATCAGGGCCGCGACGGTGGCGTCGCTCGCCCGGCGCGCGAGGGTCAGCGCGTCCGCGAGGTTCGGCAGCGCGGTGTCCCAGGTCAGGCCGTCGGCGATCGCGTCGTCGATGTCGCGGGCCGGGGCGGAGGCGTCCACGTGGAGCCGGAGCGCCGGGATCAGCGGGAACGGGTCGAGGCCGTCGGCGAGCCCGTCGCCGTCGGTGTCCACGACCGTCGGGTCGCAGCCGAACGTCCGCTCGTCGCCGTCCGCGAGCCCGTCGCCGTCGGTGTCCCGGAGCAGGGGGCTCGACCAGACGCGGCGGGGGTACCCGCCCGTCGCGAGGACGCGCTGGCCCGACGGGATGTCCGACGCCTCGTAGACGCCGGCGACGCCGGGGCGCGCGGCCGGCGCGCCCGCGAACCAGCCGACGACCGTCTCGGTCGCGTCGTCCACGTTGTCGCCGTCCGTGTCCCCGCGGTCCGACGCGGCCCCGTAGGCCTTCTCGGCGGCGCCGGCGAGGCCGTCCTCGTCGTGGTCGTCGACGAACGCGAGGCTGATCACGTCGCCCGCCCGCAGCCGGATGTCGGCGAAGGACGTCCCCGGCGCCGAGTGCTCGGGCCGCGAGCCGCCGACCGCCCAGAAGGCGGCGCCGCGCGCGAGCGGGAACGTCAGGGGCGCGTCGCCGGCCTTGCCGTCGAGGGCGTGCAGGACCTCCTGCGTGACCGTCCCGCCGCCCGGGGCGGGGTACGTGACGGTCTGCGTCTCGAACGTCTTCCCGAGGACGCTCTCGAGGGCGTCGCCGAGGCGGATCCCGTCGAGGACGCCGCCGGGCAGGCGGTCGACGTTCGTGGCGACCAGGTGCCGCTCGACCGTGCCCTCGCCCTTGTCGATCTCGATCATCGCCGTCTGCGTGAACGTGTTCTCCGTCAGGAAGCGGAAGTCGATGCCGTCCGCGTTCTCGAGGTCGAACGACGCCGTCTCGAAGCGGAGCGACGACGGGTCCTTCAGGAACTCCTCGATGGTGTCCGCGGGCAGGTCGTCGCTCTCGAGCGTGAGGACCGGCGACACGGCGCCCGGCGACAGGACGATGCTCTCGACCTGGGGCCGGAGCGTCGCGACGGCCTGGAAGCGGGCGACCTCGTCGGCGCGGGCGGCCTTCTTCCAGCGCAGGACCGTGACGCCGAGGTTGGTGACGCGGTACGCGATCGTGCGACCGGGGTTGCGGACGCGCATGCCCATGCGGATGCGGCCGAACGCGGCCTCGCGCGTCTTCTCGAGGCTGTCGCTGTGGATCCTCGACGTCGTCTGCTCGACGCTCGTCGCGGCCGTCTCGGTCAGCTCGTACGTGCTGCCGCTCGAGACGCTCGACTCGGACCCGGTCGTGTACTGGGACTGGCCGGTGACCGCCGCCTCCGGGAAGCCCACCTTCACCTCGCCGCCGACCATGATGGTCTCGCTCGTGCCGTAGGACGCCTCGGTCGAGAACGCGCTGCTCACGCTGGTCTCCGTCGAGGTCGCGACGGCGAGCGTGGTGCCGTACTCGGTCGCCTGGCCCTGCGACTCGGCGTAGGTGACGAACAACGTCAGGTCGATGTCGCCGGCGGGCTCGAGCTGGAGCTTCGGGACGTCGGCCACCAGGGTCTTGCGGAACGGCGTGTCGAACTCGTCGGCGTCGGTGACGCCGTCGCCGTCCGTGTCCGCGAGCGTCGGGGACGTGCTCGTGGGCGCCGCGTGGCCGTCCTCCATGACCACCAGCTCGTTGCCGTCGAAGAGCGACGCGTTCGGGGCCTGGCTCCCGTCGGAGCCGCGGGCGTCCTCGTCGGAGTCGGCGCTCACGGGCGACGACCACCAGCGGGTCCACTCGTCGTAGTCGCTGAGCGTGTCGCCGTCGGTGTCGGCCGACAGCGGGTCGGTGCGCAGCTCGAACTCCTCGTCGTCGAGCAGGCCGTCGCCGTCGCCGTCGTTCTTCGCCGGGTCGCCCTTCACGTCGCGCCGCTCGAGCAGCTCGCCCGTGAGGCCCGTGCCCCAGCCGCCCGCGTCGACCAGGATGCGGTAGCCGAAGAGCTCCTCGGCGTCGGTCCGGCCGTCGCCGTCGGTGTCCACGGCGTGCGGGTCGGAGCCGTTGCGCAGCTCCGTCGCGTCGTCCACGCCGTCGCCGTCGGCGTCCGCGACCGCCGGGTCGCCGACGACGGTGCGGACCTCGACGGTCGGCGGCTCCGCGTTCCCCGCCACGGAGATCACGATCTCGATCGTGCGCGGCGTCGCCTCGTCCTCGTCGCTCATGCCGTCGCGGTCGGTGTCGACGACGGACCCGGACGGCGGCGGGGGCCCGCCGGACCCGGAGTCGCCGCCGCCGCCGCTGCAGCCGCCGAGGGCGGCGAGGCCGAGGAGGCCGAGGAGGGACGCGGTGAGCCACCGCGCGGTTCGGGGGGGACACAGGGCCATACGCAGGGACATCGGGGCGCTCCGGGGGAAGGGGGGGACACGAGGGTCCGCCCTCGGGTACGCAATCCGGGCCCGCGCGGGCTGACGGCGGCCGCCGGGCCCCGCGGTCAGCCCCGCCGCGGCCCGATTGCGTATCGGACGGCGGAGGACCGTCCTCCCCGAGGTGTCCGCATGTCCCGCGCGCTCGTCCTCTCCCTCCTCGTCGCCGGCGCGACCCTCGTCGCGTGCGGCGGGGGCTCGTCCGACGGCCCGTCCGACCGCGCCCCGCGCGCGGGGGCGCGGAGCGTCGCCCCCGGCGCGGCGCTCTCGCTCGAGGGGGCGCGCTGGATCGGCGGCCGGGGGCAGGTGATCGACGCCGACCGCGTGGCCGCGGCGCGGGCGCGCGCCGGCCGCGAGCGCATCGTCGCGTTCGTCCGGCTCGACGACCCCGCGAGCGAGCGCCTGCTGCGCTCGCTCGCGGAGCTCGTCGTCGCGCACCCCGACCTCGTCGTGCTCGGGGCCACGACGTCGCTCGACGCCGACGCGCTCGAGGCCGTCCGCGCGCGCACCGGCGCCGCCTTCCCGGTCCTGCTCGGCGTCTCCCGCGCCTCGCGCGACGCGTGGGGCTGCGGGCCCGAGGCCTGCGTCCGGGTCGCCGACGCGGACGACGCGATCGTCGGCCGCTCCCTGGTGCAGGTGTTCGCGCGCCTCGAGCCCCCGCCCCGCCCGCGGTGACGGCCGCGCGTCAGCAGGGCGAGGCGCGGTCGAGCGTCGTCCGCACGGTGCGGCCGAGCGCCGCCGGCGTGAACGGCTTCCCGAGGAGCGCCGCCGAGCCGCTGCCGAGCTCCTGGAGGCGGTCCGGGTCGTAGTAGCCCGACACGTACACCACCCGCGTGCCGGGTCGCGTCGCGAGGATGCGCTCCACGGCCGCCGGCCCGCTCGTGCCCGGCATCACCACGTCCGCCAGCACGAGGTCGATGCGCCCCGGGTGCGTCCGCGCGACCTCCACGCCCTCCTCGCCGCCGCCCGCCGACAGCACGCGGTACCCGAGGTCGGACAGCGTCCGGACCATCGTCGCGCGGACCGCGTCCTCGTCGTCCATGACGAGCACGGTCTCGCGGCCGGGCGGCGCCCCGGCGTCCCCCGACGGCGGCCGCGGCGCGGGCGCCTTCTCCGACCGCGGCAGGAGCACGCGGAACGTCGATCCCCGCCCCGGCGCGGTCTCGGCCCAGACGTGGCCGCCGGCGCGCTTCACGATCCCGTAGCAGATGGACAGCCCGAGGCCGGTGCCGACCGCCGCGTGCTTCGTGCTGAAGAACGGCTCGAAGATCCGCGGCAGCACGGCCGGCGGGATCCCCTCGCCGGTGTCCGCGACCGACAGCTCGACCCACGGCCCGTCGCCGGCGTGCCCGCGCGCCGCCTCGGCGCACGCGTCGGCGGGCACCGCGCGCGTGCGGATCGTGAGCCGCCCGCCGCGGGGCATCGCGTCGCGCGCGTTCACGACGAGGTTCACGATCACCTGCTCCATCTGCCCCGGGTCCACCTCGACCGCGCCCGCCGACGGGTCGACGTCGGCGACGAGCTCCACGGGCGAGCCCAGCACGCGTCGCAGCATCCGCTCGAGGTCGAGGGTCAGGGCCGCGAGGTCCACGGGCTGCGGCCGCGCGTGGTCGCGCCGCGCGAACGTGAGCAGCTGCCGCGTCAGCGACGCGGCGCGCTCGGCCGCCGTGCGGATCGTCTCGACCTCGCGCCGGCCCGTCGGGTCCGACGCCAGCCGCGCCTCGAGCAGCTGCACCGAGCCCAGGATCGCGGTCAGCACGTTGTTGAAGTCGTGGGCGACGCCGCCGGCCAGGCGGCCGATGCCCTCCATCCGCTGCGCGTGCAGGAGGTCGGCCTCGACGCGCTTGCGCTCCGTGAGGTCGGTGGACACGCCGAGCACGGCGGGCGTGCCCGCCTCGCCGAGCGCGAACGGGATCTTGATCGTCTCGAGCACGCGGGTCCGCCCCGTCGCGTCCGTGAGCACCTCCTCCGCGACGCGCTTGGGCTTCCCGTCGCGCAGCACCGCGAGGTCGTCGTCGCGGAAGTGGTCCACCTCCTGCGCGTGCGGGTTGAAGTCGGCGTCGCGCCGGCCGAGCAGCGCCTCGACCGTGGTGCCGTAGGCCTTCGCCACCGCCTCGTTCACGAGCACGAACCGCCCCTCCGCGTCCTTCGCGAAGATGAAGTGGGGGACGAGGTCGATGATCTGGCGCAGCCGCCGCTCCCCGTCGCGCAGCGCGGCCTCGGCGCGCCGCACCTCCGTCAGGTCCTGCACGAAGCACGCGAGGCCCCGCCCCGCGGCGGTCTCGTGCACCCCGAGCGTCACGCGCGCCACGAACTCGCGCCCGTCGCGCCGCTGCAGCGGCACCTCGACGCGCCGGCACTCGCCCACGACGCCCGGCCGCGCGACGAACTCCGCGAGGCGCGGCGCCGCGGTCGCGCGCAGGTGCTCGGGCGCCAGCAGGTCGAGCGCGGGACGGCCCGCCGCCTCGGCGGCCGTCCGGCCGAACACCTCCGTCGCCCCGCGGTTCCAGCCGACGACGCGGAGCGCCGCGTCCACGAGCACCACCGCGTCCGGCGACGCGTCGAGGACGGCCGCGAGGAGGTCGGGCGCGGCCGCCGCGGGCGCGCCCTTCGTCTCGGCGGCCGCGATCGCCGCAGCCTGCACCTCGGGTCGAGTGCCGTCCGCCCCCATGGGGCGATCGTAGCCCTCGACGCTCGGCCGTGCCATCCGGGGGGATCCGGGCCGCCGGCGGGCGACCGCGAGGCCCGCGCGGCCGCGGCCCCGCCCGCGGGCCGGGCAACGGTCCCGTTGCGCGCGCCTCCGCGCGGCTACTTCGCGGGGGCGTTCGGGTTCGCGGGCGCGGGCGCCGTGGGCGCTGCCGGCGCCGCGGGCGTCGGCGCCGTGGCCCAGCGGGCCCGGAGCTCCTCGACGATCGCGCGCAGCTCGTCGAGCTGACGCCGCAGCTGCTTCACCTCGCCGGCGAGCGCGGCCTCCGCCGCGCGCCGCGCCTCGGCCTTCGCCCGGTCCTTCTCCTTCTCCTTGGCCTTCTCCCGCTCCTTCTCCGCACGCGCCTGCGCCTCGTCGCGGGCCTTGCGTGCCGTCGCCTCGGCCTCGTCCGAGGCGCCGGCCTTCGTGCCCGGCGCCGCGTCCGTCGCCTTCGCCAGCGCCTTCAGCTCCTGGCGGATCGCGGTCGCCTTCGCGAGCCGCTCCTCGGCGTCCGCGAGCTTGCCCGCGGCCCACAGGTCGGCGGCCTCCGCCTCGAGGCGCTTCCCCTTGGCCTCGAGCTCGCGGCGACGTGCGGCGACCGCGTCCGGTTCGGCGTCGTCCCCTGCGTCGCGCCGGCCCTCGCGCCCCGAGTGTGCCGCCTTCGCCTCCGCCTCTTGCCACTCGGCGCGGAGCCGTGCGGCGTCCGCGGGCGACAGCTTGCGCGCCTCGGCCTCGGCCCGGCGGCGCACCTCGAGCTCGAGCGCGTCCGCCTCCTTCCACAGCCGCGTCGCCTCGTCGATCTTCGCCTCGGCGTCCGCGACCTTCCCGGCGGCGCGCAGGTCCCGGGCCATGGCCTCGGTGTCCGCGCTCTGCCTTCGGAGGGCGGCGGCGCGGTCCGCGGAGTCCTGCCGGTCCTGCGCCGACCAGGCCCGCGCCCGCAGGGCCCACGCCTCCATCATGTGCTTCGCCGCCGCGACCTTCTCGCCCCGCTCGAGCAGCGCGCGGCCCTCGGCCTCGTGGCGGTCGGCCGCGGCGAGGGCGTCCGCGGGAGCGTCGCCCGCGCGCGCGGGCGCGGCGGCGACGACGCCGAGGAAGGACGCGGACGCGACGATCAGCGCGAGGACGGTGCGACGCATGGGGGCACTCCGTACGGGCCCGCCGCCCGGGGGGGCCGTCCGGTCGAGTCTACCGACGCCGGATCCCCCGCGCCGCTCGGGGAAGGCTACCCTGTCGCGGTCCCACGGAGCCCCCGGGTGGTGCCCCTGCGTCGCGTCCTGCCCCTCCTGCTCGCCACCCTCGCGGTCCTCCGCGGCGGGCCCGCCGTCGCCGACGGACCGACGGGCCTGCCGCCGGCGGCTCCGCGCGCGGCCGCGTCGTGGATGGACCTCCTGCCCGCGGCCTCGCGGCCGACCTGGGCCTACCTGATGCATCTCGGGTGGCGTGTCGTCGAGGACCCGACGGCGACGGCGGTGCGCGTCGTCGAGGGCCGCCCCGGGTATCGCGCGACGGTGGACGAGGCGCGCGCCGCGGGCGACCTCGTGATCGTGGTGCCGACGGGGCGTTCGCCGGCGACGGTGGCCGCGCTCGCCGCGGTGCTCGGGCCCGCGGCGGACGGCGTCGGCAGCCGGCTCGCGTGGCAGCTGCGCATGAAGCCCGCCGTCGAGGCCGCGACCGCGCGGCTGTCCGCCGCCGCGGACCGCGGCACGTACGGGTTCCCGTCGGTGCTGGGGATCACGTCGCCGATCTTCGCCTTCACGCCGCCCGAGGGGTTCTGGGTCGAGCGGGCCGGCGGGGCGTTCGCGCCGCGGGGCTCGCCGTCGGCGGCCCTCGCCGCGTTCTCGACGCGCTCGTGCCTCGCGGAGTGCCTCGTCGGCCAGGCGGTCGCCACGCTGGAGATCCAGCGCGAGCTGCTCGGCGACGCGGCGTTCGACGAGGTCTACCCCGGCGACGACGCGGCCGTGGGCCGGCTCGACGGGTACCAGCGGACGCCCATCGGCCGCGCGCTCGCCGCCGACGGCGAGGGCGCGTGGCAGGCGCTGCTGATCCCCACCGCGGAGGTCGGGACCGCCGACCCCGGCGTGCTGCTCGCGCGCCACGGCCCCGCGGCGTTCGTCGGCTTCACCGGGTTCCTGCACGACCAGACCGGCGCCGACCGGGCCAACGAGAACATCGTGGTCGTCTCGTGCACCGAGGCGGCGAGCGAGGCCCTGCGGACCGAGGGCGGCTTCCCGCTCGTCTCGGCCCTCACGATGGAGTACCTCGAGCTGCGCAAGGCCGAGCGGGCCCCGTTCATGACCGCGGCGAAGCTCGAGCCCGTCCGCGCGCGGCAGCGGGCGATCGAGGCGCACCCGGTGCTCGCGGGGATCCGCATCTACATCCACCCGCACGGGGTGAAGACGCTCGGCGAGATCGCCGCGAAGCACCGCAACAAGAACAAGTCGGCGGTCGAGCTGTACCCGTACGTCTCGGCCCGCGACGACGCCTACTACCAGCGGTACCGCGCGTCCTTCGAGCGCCGGTTCGCGCGCGGGGAAGCGCCCCGTTGAGCGTCCCGCGCCGGGGCGGGTAGCCTCCGTCGTCCCGTCCCGGCCGCCCGGGGCGACGTCCGGAGTGCCCCATGCGTCGATCCCCGGTCCGGTTCGCGGCCTTCGTCCTCGCGGCGGTCGTCGCCGCGGCCCACGCGGCCGAGGCGCGCGCGGACGAGGCGAGGTGGCTGCGCGACCCCGCGATCTCGCCGGACGGGGCCCGCGTCGCCTTCACCTACCGCGGCGACGTGTGGACCGTGCCGTCGGCGGGCGGGCGCGCGGTCCCGCTGACGACGCACGACGCCGTGGACACCGCGCCGGTGTGGTCGCCCGACGGCCGCACGGTCGCGTTCGCGTCGGACCGCCACGGGAACCTCGACGTGTTCGTCGTGCCCGCCGACGGCGGGACCGAGCGCCGCCTCACGTTCGACTCGTCCGACGAGCGCCCGACCGGGTTCTCGCCCGACGGCGCGTCCGTCCTGTGCACGGGCCGTCGCGGCGACGACGCGAAGTGCACGACGGCGGGCTGGTGGCCGCAGCTCTGGTCGGTGCCGCTCGACGGCTCGCGGCCCGTGATGGTCCTGCCGACGCCCGCGCTCGCCGCGCGGTGGACGCCGGACGGCCGGCGGATCGTCTACGAGGACCTCCGCGCGGGCGAGAACCTGTTCCGCAAGCACCACACGTCGTCGGCCGCCCACGACCTGTGGTCGTTCGACCCGGCGACGGGCGCCCACGTCTGCCTGACCCGCGGCTCGCCCGCGGAGGACCGCGACCCGTGGGTCGGGCCCGACGGGCGGCTCTGGTTCCTCTCCGAGCGCGGCGGGTCGTTCAACGTCTACACCGCGGACCTCGCGCCGGACGCGCCGGCGACCGCGGTCACCACGCACGCCGTGCACCCCGTCCGCTCGCTGTCGGTCGCGCGCGACGGCACGCTGTGCTACGGCTTCGACGGCGGGATCTGGGTGCGGCCCGCGGGCGGGACCGCCCGCCGCATCGCGGTGGACGCGCCCGCGTCGGCCCGCGTGAACGACGAGCGCCGCCTCGTGCTCGCGAAGGAGGCGACCGAGATGGCGCCGTCGCCCGACGGCGACGAGGTCGCGTTCGTCGTGCGCGGCGACGTGTTCGTCGCGTCCGTCAAGCACGGCACGACGGCGCGCGTGACCGACACGCCGGGCCAGGAGCGCATGGTGGCCTGGCAGCCCGACGGCAAGCGCCTCTACTACGCGGGGGAGCGCGACGGCTCGTGGAACCTCTACGCCGCGGCCCCCGCGCGGGCGGACGAGAAGCGGCTGTCCCGCGCGACCCGGTTCGCGGAGACCGCGGTCCTCGCGACGCCGGCCGAGGAGTTCGGCCCGGTGCCCTCGCCCGACGGCAAGCTGCTGGCGTTCGTCCGCGACCGCGACGAGGTGGCGCTGCTCGTGCTCGCGACGGGCGAGGTGCGCACGCTCCTGCCCGCGGCCCGCAACGTGTCGTACACCGACGGCGACGTCGAGGTCGTGTGGTCGCCCGACAGCCGGTTCGTCGCGGCGACCGCGCTCGACGTCGGGCGCTGGATCTCGTCGGTCGTCGTGATCCCGGTGGCGGGCGGCGCGCCCATCGACGTGACGCGCAGCGGCTACGAGGAGCACTCGCCGCGGTTCAGCTCCGACGGGCGCATGCTCACCTTCGTGTCCGACCGGTTCGGCGCGCGCAGCCACGGCTCGTGGGGCAGCGAGGAGGACGTCGTCGGCGTGCTGCTCACGCGCGCCGCGCGCGACCGGTTCCGCCTCACCCCGGAGGAGTACGACGACCTGCTCGACGCGGAGGCCGAGGCGAAGGAGGCGGAGGAGGGCGACCCCGCCGACGGGACGGCGCCCCCGAAGGACGGCAAGGACGGCGGGAAGGACGCCGCGCCGAAGGAGCCGGCCGGCAAGGACGGCAAGGACGGGAAGGACGGGAAGGACGGGAAGGACGGCAAGGACGGCGGAAAGGGCAAGGGCGGCAAGAAGGGCCACGAGGCCGACGACGAGCCGGTGCCCGAGGTGGTCGTCGAGACCGACCTGCTCGAGGAACGGACCGTCCGCCTCTCGCCGGTCAGCGCGCACCTCGGCGGCCACGCGACGAGCCACGACGGCGAGACGGTCCTCACGCTCGCGCAGGTCGGCGACACGTGGGGGCTCTACACCCATCGTCCGCGCACCGACGACACGCACCGCATCGCGACGCTCGGCGACGAGGACCCCAAGGGGTTCGCGCTCTCGAAGGACGGCGACAAGGTCTTCGTCCTCGACCACGACGGCGCGATCTCGACCTACGACGTCTCCGGCGCCGTCGGCGACGAGCCCTCGGGCGACACCGTCGACCCCGAGGCCGTCGAGTTCTCGGCGGAGGTCCGGTGGCGCGGCGCCGCGGCCCGCGAGGCGATGTTCGACCACGTCGTCCGGCAGGTCGCGGCGAAGTTCTACGAGCCGCGGCTGCACGGCGCCGACTGGAAGGGCCTCGCGGCCCACTACCGCGCCTTCCTGCCGGACGTCGCCGACAACGCCGCGTTCACCGAGCTGCTGTCCGAGCTCCTCGGCGAGCTCAACGCGTCGCACACCGGCGCCTACCGCCGGCGCAAGCTCCCGGACGCCGAGGCGACCGCGTCCCTCGGCCTCCTGTTCGACCCGCGCCGGCGCGGCGACGGCCTCGTCGTCACCGAGGTGCTCGCCGGCGGCCCGGCCGACCGCGCCGGCAGCCGCATCGCCCCCGGCGTGGTCGTGACGCGCGTGGACGGCGTGGCCCTCGCGCCCGGCGTCGCGCTCGAGCCGCTGCTCGACCGCAAGGAGGGCAAGAAGGTCGTCCTCGAGCTGCGCCCGGCCGCCGGCGGCGACGTCTTCGAGGAGGCGGTCAAGGCCGTCGCGCGGTCCGAGGAGCGCGAGCTCCTCTACCGTCGCTGGCTCCGCGGCCGCGAGGCGCTCGTCGACCGCCTCTCCGGCGGGCGCGTCGGCTACGTCCACGTCCGCGACATGGACGACGCGGGCTTCCGCCGCGTCTACCAGGACGCGCTCGGCAAGAGCGGCGCCAAGGACGCGCTCGTGGTGGACACCCGCTACAACGGCGGCGGGTGGCTCCACGACCACCTGATCGCGTTCCTCGACGCGCGCGAGTACCTCTGGTTCGTCCCGCGCGGCAAGGCGCGCGGCGACGTCGGCACCGAGCCCGGCTTCCGCTGGGCGCGCCCCGCCGCCGTCGTCGTGAACGAGGACGACTACTCCGACGCCCACGTCTTCCCGTTCGCCGTGCAGGCGCTGAAGCTCGCGCCCATCGTGGGTGCGCGCGTCGCGGGCACCGGCACCGCCGTCTGGTGGGAGACGCTGATCGACCCCGAGGTGCTCTTCGGGATCCCGCAGGTCGGCCTGCAGGGGGCCGACGGCCGCTACCTCGAGAACCAGGAGCTCGTCCCCGACGTCGAGGTCCCGAGCGACCCCGAGAGCGCCGCGCGCGGCGACGACCCGCAGCTCGAGGCCGCGGTGCGCCTGCTCCTCGAGACGGTGAAGGCCCGCCCGCGACCCAAGTGACCCGCCGCCCGCCGGCGGCCGGACCGCGAGGCCCGGCCGCCGGCAGGCCGGTCAGTCGTCGCCGCAGGCGGCGTCCACCGCGCTCACCCAGCGGAGGACGGTGCCGAACAGCCCGCCCGCGCGCGCGAGCAGCGGCCCCGGCGGCGGCGGCGACGCCAGGTCGAGCGAGAGCGTGCCGCCCGCGAGCCCGATCCGCGTCGCGAGCGTGACCACGCGCTGCGGGAGCGCGCCCGGGTGCCCGTCGAGGCGGTCCGGCGCGGCCAGCCGCACGCGGACCACCCACGCGATCGGGCCCACGCGCCGCGCCGACAGGACGGTCAACGTCCCGCGGTCGCCGGTGACCTCGCCGTCCCACGTGTCGCCGGCGAAGCGCACCGTCGCGCGGTCGAGGGCCGACCGGCCGGCGGTCGCGACCACGTCGAGGCGGCGGACCCGCCCGCGGCCGGCGGTGCCGAACGCCGTCGTCTCGACCTCGACGAGGTTCGTGCCGCCCGTCGCGGCGGCGCTCTGGGTCGGGCACGGGCCCAGCGTGGCGCAACGCCGCCACGAGTCGTGGGTCCACGTCGTCACGACGCGCAGCGGCGCCGCCGCGCGGCCCCTCCACCCGTCGAGGGGCGCGAGGTCGGTGCCCGCCTGCGCCGCGCCGCAGACGAGCGGCGTGCACGCGCCCGCGAGCTGGCCGTCGAGCGTCACCTCGACGCGGCGGGCCGTCGAGCCGAAGAAGCCGCCCGGGAACATGGCGCCGCCGGCGGTCAGGCGCATCCGGACGCGGGCCAGGCCGTCGGTCACCGTGACCGACTCGACCCGGAGCACGCCGTTGGCGCCCGTCGCGGGGGCGGGGAACGCGCCCGCCCACGACGCGGTCAGGGCGTCGCGGACCGCCGACGGGCCGCACGCGTCGAAGAGCGCGGCCGACAGCGTGTGCGACGTCGGGTCGCCGACGGGGAGCACCGCGTCCACGACGACCTCGTGGAGCGGGCCCGCGCCGCAGGCCTCGTGCGGGCACGTCGCGGGCGTGAGCGCCACGTCCACGACGGGGTCGGACGGGAGCCCGAGGAGCACCAAGTCGAGCGCGCGGCGCTCGGGACCGTCCTGCCCGTCGGTCTCGACGACGTAGAAGCCGTCCACGACGTTCGGGAAGCGGTAGAGGCCGTCGGCGTCGGTGAACGCGGTCGCGAGCGGCGTCGCGTCGGGCCCGAGGTCGAGGCCGGCGTAGAGGCGCACCGCGCGGCCGGGGAGCGGCTGGTCCGTCGGGTCGAACGTGTCGTCCGGCGTGCCGGGCTCGACGAAGACGCGGCCGGAGACCGTGGCGAGCCGCGGCGCGGCGAGCAGGTTGGCGATGCCGTTCCAGCCCGGCGTGTCGTCCGTGATCCGCGTCGCCGGGCCCGCGACGCCGTTGCCGTCCACGAGCGCGACGTCGAACGACCAGATCACCGGCGGCGCGTCCGGCGCGGTGGGGGGCGCGATGTTCTCCTCGACGACGAAGCCCTGGCCCACGGTCACGCGGTCGAACGGCGCCGCAGGGGTGGGGAGCACGCGCGTGATCCGCACCGTCTGGCCCACGACGTTCTCCCACCCGACGGTGGTGTCGAACGTGAAGATGTCGCCGAACGCGAGGTCGGTGCGGCCGACGGCGCGGCGCACCTGGACGATCAGGCGGCCGTTGAAGTTGGGGGCCGGCGTGCCGCCGCCGCCCGAGTCGGGGTTCGTGAGCCGCAGCTCGACGTCGGTGGACATGCCGAGCGGGAGCCCGATGGGGCCGGTGATGCCGCCGTCCGGGACGCCGGGCGGGACCAGGAAGGTCGAGAACGCCTTCCACGGCGTGCCGCCGATCAGCGCGCGGATCGTGTAGAGGCCCGGCGGCACGTCGGCGAACACGAAGCGGCCCGCGGGGTCGCTGCGCTGCGTGAAGAACAGGCTCGGCTTCGTCATCGACTGCACGTACACGCCCATGTTCGGGACGGGTTCGTCGGAGCGGTTGTTGACGACGCGCCCGGTGAGCGGCTCGGCGGCCGCCGGGCCGGCGGCCGCGACGAGGACGGCGACGGCGCAGGCGGACGACAGGGCGGACCAACGCATGGCGGCGACCTCCGACGGACCCGGGGGGCTTCGCCCGCCCCGGGGTTTCCTCCACGAGCGATACCCGCCCGGGGCCGTTTCTCGCAAGACCGTCGTCCGCCCCGGGGGCGGGGGGTACGCTGCTCGCGCCGATGCGCACGCCCCCGTCGCGCCACGTCCGCCTGCTCCTGGCGACGCTCGTCGTCGTCGGGGCGGCGGCGGGGCGCGCGGCCGCCGGCGAGCCGTCGGCGGACCTGCTCGGGCGCGCGTGGCGGCCGTCGCGGCCGCCGCGAACGACCCCGCCGCGCTCGCGCGGTGGGCGGCGGAGGACGACCCCGACCTGTGGCGCGTCGCCGACGCGTTCCTCGCGCGGGGCGACGCCGCCGCGGCGCGCGCGTTCGCCGCCGCCTCGACCCGCCCCGCGTTCGAGGGCCTCGCGGCCTATGTCGCGGCGCAGGCCGCGGCGCCGTCGGCCCCTCGCGCCGCGCCGCGCTCGCGCGGCAACGGGCCGCGACCGACGCGGCGGCCGCCGAGGCCGCGCGCGCCGAGGCGGTCGGACCGGACGACGTCGTGACCGTGGAGGCCTCGACGGTCGACGGCGACCGGCGCGCGGCGAAGGGCGACCTCGCCGCCGCGGTGGCGGCGTACCGCGCGGCCGCCGAGGTCGCGGGCGCCTCGGGTGGCGCACCGGCGCGGCGGAGGCCTGGCGGCAGGCCGCGCGGCGCGCGCTGCAGCGCGGCGACCTCGCGACGGGCCTCGCGTGCGCGGACGGCCCGACGGCCCTCGAGACCGCGCTCGGCTCGCGGGCGGCGTCGCGCGCGCCGAGCACCAGCGCGCGGCGATGCTGCGGTTGTCGGGCCGCGCCGACGACGCGCGCGCGGCCCTGACCGGGCCGAGGCCGCCGCGCGCGCGGCCGACGACCGCGAGAGCCTCGGCAACGTGCTCGGCGAGCGCGCGATGATGCTCGCCGAGGCGGGCCGCGGCGCCGACGCGCTCCTGCTGCTCGACGCGGCCCTCGAGGCCTACCAGGGGGCGGCGGACCACGCCGGCGAGCCGCGGTTCCGACCCGACGCGGCCAAGGTCGAGCGGTACCTCGGGCAGGTGAACCGCGCCGAGGTGCTGCGCGACCTGGCGCGCCGCCGACGCGCGCGTCGCCCTGGAGGCGGCGCTCGCCTCGGCGCTGCGGGCCGGCGACCGGCAGCGGGAGGGCACCGCGCGCTCGCGGCCTCGCCACGCTGCTCGCGTCGGAGGGGCAGCGCGTGGAGGCGCCCGCGGCGCGGCGCGCGGCGGTCGAGGCGCTCGAGGCGGCGGCCTGCGGCCGCCGCGGCCACCGAACGACGCCTCGCGTCGTCGCTGTCGTGGGCCCTCGGCGACCTGCGGGCGCTCGCGGACGCCGAGCGCGCGGTGACCGACCTCGAGCGGCTGCAGTCGGCGAAGGACCTCGTGCTCGCGCGTGCAGGCGTCGCTCGTCCGCACGGCGACCGGGCCGCTTGCGGCCGCGCGGGCCCACGCCGACGCCGCGGTCGCGCTCGCGACCGGCGTCGGGGACGCCGCGCTGACGGCGCGCGCGCGGGCGGCGCGGGCCCGCTGCGCCTACCTCGCGGGCGACCTCGCCGCGGCCGACGCCGACTTCTCCGCCGCGCGCGCGGCGCAGGCGGCTGCCGCGGGCCACGCGGTTCGAGCTCGGCATGGACGCGGGGCCGTGCCCATGCGTCGGCGCCCGCGGGCGGCGCGCGAGCTCTACGACGGCCTCGCGGCCGAGGCCGAGGCCGCCGGCGACCGCGACGCCGCGTACCGCGCGCGGCTCGGCGCCGTCGTCGCGCGCGCCGACGGCGACCTGGACGCCGTCGCGGCGGCGTCGACGCGGCCGCCGCGCTCGTCGACCCCGCGGCGCCGACCGCCGTCGTGCTGCGCCTGCAGCGCGCGGACGCGCGCCCGCGGCGGGCGACGCGGCCGGCGCCCTCGAGGAGCACCGCGGCGCGCTCGCCGACGCGACCGCGCGCCGGCTCGCGCGCGAGGCCGCGACGGCCCGGCTCGGCGTGGTCCGGGCGCTCACCGCCCTCGGCCGGTCGGCGGAGGCGGCCGCCGCCGCGGGCGAGGCCGTCGCCGCGGCGGCCGACGTCGGCGCGGCCGACCTCGAGGCGGACGCGGCGCTCGCCGCGGCGGCCGCGCACCTCGCCGCCGGCGACGCGGACGCGTGCCGCGCCGACGCCGAGCGCGCCCTCGAGCGGTCGTGGCGCTTCGGGCGCTTCCTCTCCGACGCGGAGGGCTCGTCGGCGCGCGCGCGCGTGGCCTCGGCGGCGCTCTACGGCGTCGAGGCGTGCCTCGCGCGCGCGGACCTCGCGGGGGCGTTCGCCTTCGCCGAGCGGGGGCGCGCGGTGGCGCTCGCGGAGAGCCTGGGCCTGCGCGACGCGCTCTCGGGCGCGCACGCCACGCCCGCCGCCGTCGCGGAGGAGGAGGCGGCGCGTTCCGCGGAAGCGCTCGCGGCGGCCGCGCTCGAGGAGGCCGTCGCGGCCGGCGAGCGGGCCGTGGTGAAGGCGCGGCGCCTCGACCTCGAGGCGGCGCGGTCGCGCCACCTCGACCTGCTGGGCCGCTTCGCCGCCGACGCGAAGTCGCGCGCGGGCCTCGCGTTCCCCGCCGTCGCCTCCGCCGCCGAGGTGCGCGGCGCGCTCGGCGCCGACGAGGCGTACGTCGCGTACGTCACCAACGGCACCCGCGGGCTGGCGATCGTGGCGACGGCGGCGGGCCTCCGGGTCGCGCCGCTCCCGCCGCTGCCCGTGCTCGAGGGCGGCCTCGGCCCCGACGACCCGGGCACGCTCGAGGCGTTCCGCGCGGCGATCGTCGCGCCGCTCGCGCTCCCCGCGACCGTGCGGCGGGTCGTCGTGTGCCCGATGGGCGCGACGCTCGACGTGCCCTACGCCGCGCTCCTGCCCGACGTGGACGTCGCGATCGCGCCGTCGGCGGGCATCTGGCTGCGGCAGCGCGCCGAGGCCGCGCGGACCGGGAAGGGGGTGCTCGCGGTCGGCGACCCCGACTACGACGGCTCGGCCCGCGGCGCGCCGCGCCCCACGACGTGGGTGCGGCTGCCCGGCACCGGCGTCGAGGCGAAGGCGGTCGGCACCGAGGTGCTGCTGCGGGGCGACGCGACCGAGGCCCGGTTCCGCGCGGCCGTGGTCGCGCAGCCGCGCTGGTCGGCGGTCCACCTCGCGTGCCACGGGTCGATGGACCTGCGCCAGCCGCTGCGCTCGGCGCTCGCGCTCGCGCCGGAGGCGGGCGACGACGGCCTCCTCACCGCCGCGGAGGTCTACCGGCTGCCGGTCCGCGCCGACCTCGTGGTGCTGTCGGGCTGCGAGACCGCGCGGGCGCAGGTCGTCGAGGGCGAGGGCCCGCTGGGCCTCGCGCGCGCGTTCTTCGTCGCGGGCGCGCCCCGCGTGATCGTCGCCCTGTGGAAGGTGGACGACGCCGCGACGAGCGCGCTCATGCAGGCGTTCCACGCGCGCTTCCGGGCCGGCGCGTCGGCGGCGACGGCGCTCCGGGAGGCGCAGGCGACGGTGCGGGCCGAGGCGAAGTGGGCCGCGCCGCGGTACTGGGCGGCCTGGCAGCTCCACGGCGTGTGGTGACGCCGGGCGGCCCGGCGGTCACGGACGGCGCAGGACGAGGTCGCCGTGGGGGTCCGTCGCGACCTCGCCCGTCGCGAGCAGCCGATCGACGGACGCCTCGACCGACGCCTTGATCCGCGGCCCGCCGCGCTGGAACCCGAGCCGGCGCACCGTCGCCGCGACCAGGCCGTCGCGCGGCGCGCCGAACTCCGCGGCGAGCGTGGCCCGCACGGCCGCGTCCCACTCCTCGGGCGCGACGAGGTCCGGGTCGACGACGGGGCAGTCGCCGCCGCGCCAGCGGACGGGCGCCGACGCGAGGCCCGGCGGCCACAGGAACGCGCCGCGTCGCGTGCAGCGGCCCGTCGCGACGAGGCCCGCGAGCCCGCGCTCGAACGCCTCGCGCGGGCGCGCGGTCGCGCGCGTGCCGAACGCCGCGGCGAGCACGCGCTGCGCCTCGTCCACGTGGAGCGGGCCCTCGCGGGCGACGAGGGCCGCGATCCACTCGGCGACGCGCGCGGGCCGGGCCTCGACGAGGTCGTCCACGTCGCCGAGGGGCCGCGCGTCGCGCGCCGGATAGGGCACGAACCCGACGGGGACCGCGGCGGCCGCGTCGTCCGTCGGCGTGGCGGGCCGGCGGGACGTCGTCGCCGCCGACGGGATCGCGGCGAGCGGCGTCGCGATCGGAGGGGTCGCCGCGCGCGCCGGCGCGGCCGCGGGGGCCGTCGGCGGCGCGACCGCGGGCGGGCCGCGGCCGCGGCGTCGGCCTCGCGGGCCGCCTCGGCGGCGCGCGCGACGACGCGGTCGACGACGGCTCTCGGCCGGCGCAGCCAGTCGGCGGACCACACGCGCTCGAGCCTCCAGCCCATGCGCGCGAGCACCTCGGGGCGGAGCCGGTCGCGGTCGCGCGTCGTCGCGCCGGTGCGGTACGCGTCGCCGTCCGACTCGAGGCCGAGCGCGTACGCGTCGGGCCTCGCCGGGTGGACGACGGCGAGGTCCACCGCGCCGGGCCCCTCGCCGACCGACGCGTGCACCTCGAGGCCCTTGCCGCGCAGCGCCGCCGCGAGCGCGGTCTCGAAGCCGCCGGGGTGCGCGCGCTCCGCGCGTCGCGCGTCCTCGTCGGCGACCCCGCGCTCCGCGTACGCGAGGTACGCCTGCAGCGCGCGGACGCCCCGCGGGCTCGCGTCCGTCGTGCGGAGGTCGTCGGCGCGCAGCGTCGAGAAGACCTCGACGCGCGTCCGCGCGCGCGTCACGAGCACGTTGAGCCGGCGCCAGCCGTCGGCCTGGTTGAGCGGGCCGAAGTTCATGGTGAGCCGGCCCGACGCGTCGGCGCCGTAGCCCACGGAGACCAGGACGACGTCGCGTTCGTCGCCCTGGATCGTCTCGAGGTTCTTCACGAAGAACGGCTCGTCGCGGTCCGTCGCGAAGAACGGCTCCGCGGCCTTCGTCGGGTCGTCGCGCCGCAGCCGCTCGACCTCGTCCTCGATGGCCCGCTGCTGCGCGACGCTCATGGCGCCGACGCCGAGGCTCGGGCCCGCGCCGCCCGCCGCGACGACCGCGCGCGCGTGCGCCATCACGGCCTCGGCGACCGCGCGGGCCTCCGCCGGGTCGAACTGGCCCGCGCCGCGCCGGTACCCGCCGGCCGCGACGGGCCGCAGGTAGACGCCGGCCTCGTGCCGGCGCGCGCGCGGCGCCGGGAACGTGACGAGGCCGCCCTCGTAGAACTCGCGGTTGCTGAACGCGACGAGGCTCGGGTCGCGGCTGCGGTAGTGCCACCGCAGCGGCGCGCGGTTGCGGTCGGGCAGCCGCGCGAGCGCGAGCGAGAGGACGCTCTCGATCCGCCCCGCGGCCGCGGCGTCGTCCTCCTCGGCGACGTCCTCGTCGCCGCCCTCGAGGCGCGTGAAGAAGCTGGTGGGGGGCAGCTGGCGCTCGTCGCCGAACAGCACCACCTGCCGCGCGCGCGCGACCGCGCCCAGCGCGTCCGCGGGCTCCACCTGGCTCGCCTCGTCGAACACCACCACGTCGAAGGCGACGGCGCCGGGCGCGAGGTGGTGCGCGACGGAGAGCGGGCTCATGAGGAGACACGGCGTGATCGCCTGCACGACGTCGCCCGCGCGCTCGAGGAGCCGCCGGATCGGGAGGTGGCCCCGCTTGAGCCGCATCTGCGCCCGCAGCAGCCCGAGCTTCGTCGCGCGGGTCGCGCCCGCCCCGACGTCGGGCCGGCGCGCGAGGAGCCGCTCGACGACGCGCGCGCGGTTCGCGAGCAGCCCGGCGCGGTCCGCCGCGCGGAAGCGCTCGACGACGGCCGCGTGGTCCTCGCCGCGGAAGGCCGCGAGCGCGGGCGACGCGGCCAGCCGCGCCTCGGCGACGCGGCGCAGCACGAGGCGCTCGACGGCCGCGGCGAACCGGCCCCGCGCGGCCGCGCCGGTCTCCGTCTCCGACCACGCGACGAACGACGCGAGGCCCGCCGCCTCGCAGCGCCGCACCGCCTCGACGTAGGCGCACGCGTCGTCGAGCGCGTCGAGCTGCGCGCCGAGCGGCGCGTGCCGCGCGAGGAGCGCGGCGAAGGCGACGCCGCGCGCCGGGCCGCCGAACCACGCCGCGTCGGTCGTCGCGAGCGTCGTCGCGAACCCCGCCGCCCACGCGTCGAGCGCGGCGAGCGCCGTGGCCGCGGCGGCGGCCGACGCGCCGAGCGCGGCGCGGGCCTCCGGCACGGCGTGCGCGGCCACGGCCGCGGCGGTCGCGCGGCCGTCGCGCACGACGCCGTCCGCGACGCGGGCCGCCGCGCGCCGGGCCGTCACCTCGGCGGGGTCGGTGTCGGCCCCGCGCCAGGTGGGGCCGAGGAGCGCGGCGAGCGGCGCCCCGACGCCCTCGGCCTCCGCGCGGTGGCGCCCGGACGCGACGAGCGCCTCGAGCGCCGCGCGCCGGGCCTCGCGGTCCCGGGGCGCGTCCGGCCGCATCGCGCGCCGCAGCCGCGCGCCGTCGCGGTGCCACGACGGGCGGAAGAACCGCGCGAGGGAGCCGCCGTGGGCCGCGCGTCGCGCCGCCACGTCGTTCCACCGCTCGGTCTCGACCTCGGGGCGGAACGCCGCCGACCATCCCGCCACCGCCGCGCGACGGGCCGCGAGCGCCGCGGCCAGCCGGTCGAGCGCGGGGCCCGACGCGAGCCACGCGGCGTCCGTCGCCGTGGACGCGTCGAGGCCCGCCGCGGTCGCGAGCGCGCGCCCCGCCTCGAGGAGCGCGGCGAGGCGGGCCCCGTCCTCCGGCGGCGCCACGCCGAGGCGGCGCGCGAGGTCGGCGCCGGTCTCGCGCGCGGCCGCGACCGTCGCGGGCAGCGCGCGGAGCGCGTCGGCGACGCGTCTCCGCAGGTCGTCGTCCGCCGACGTGCGGCCGACGCCGCGCCACGGGTCCTGCCGCGGGTCGGGGACGCGCGCGCGCCGGCGGTCGAGCGTGGCCGCGGCCTCGAGCGCCGCCTCGAGCGCGGCCGGGGTGACGTCGGCGGCGCCCGCGACGTCCACGTCGGCGACGGGCGCGTCGGCGAGCGCGGCGACCCGGCCGATCACGTCGTAGGGCGACCGGCCGAGCGGGCCCGCGGGCGCGTGCATCGCGGCGTGCACGGCGGCGCAGGCGTCGCGCGCCCGCGCGAGGGTCTCGGGCTCGCCGCCCGCCGGCGCGACGGGCACCGTCGGCCGCTCGAGCGCGCGGGCGAGCCGCTCGAGGACGGCGCGTTTGCTGGCCTTCCCGCTGTGGAGCTCGAGGAGGAAGTCGCCGAGCCCCGCGGCCTCGAGGCGGCGCTGCACGACGTCGAGCGCCGCGGCCTTCTCCGCGACGAACAGCACGCGTTTCCCGTCGGCGAGGCAGCCCGCGATCAGGTTCGCGATCGTCTGCGACTTGCCCGTGCCCGGCGGCCCGTCCACGACCAGCGACGACCCCGCGCGCGCCGCCGCGACGACGGCGGCCTGGCTCGCGTCCGCGTCCACGACGTGGAGGACGTCGGCGGGCGGCGTCGCGTCGAGCGAGGTCGCGGCCGGCGCGCCGGGGCCCGGGTCGAACGCGGGGTCGGGCTCGCCGACGAGCAGGCGCACGAGCGGGTGCGCCGCGAGCGACGCGCCCTCGGGCCACGTCGCCGGGTCGAGGTCGCGCCAGAGCAGGTACTTCGAGAACGCGTAGAGCCCGACGGTCACGTCGTCGTGGTACGCCCAGCCGGGGATCGTCTCGACGGCCTCGCGCGCGCGCGCGAGCCACGCGACGACGTCGAAGCCCTCCGCGTCCGGGTCGAAGTCGGGGAGCCCGGCGCGCGAGGTGCGGCGCAGGAGCTCGACGAGGCACGGGTTGACGACGAGGTCGTCGTCGATCGCCTTCAGCACGTGCCGGCTCGTCACGTTCGCCCGCGCGAGCGCGACCGGCACGAACAGCAGCGGCGCCCGGCACGCCGGGCCGTCGGGGGTCTCGCGCCAGTCCACGGCGCCGAGGGTCAGGTGCAGGACGTTCGCGCCCTGCTCGTCGAGGTGCAGCCGCGCGGCGCGCTCGAGCCGCAGGAGCCGCGCGTCGAGCGCCTCGGCCGGCAGCGACGTCTGCAGCGCGCGGTCGCGATGGCGCTCCTCGAGGCCCGACCGCGGCGCGCCGTCGGCGGGGGGCGGCGGCGGCGGCAGGACGAGCCCGCCCTCCTCGTCGGCGCCCCGCGCCCGCGCGTCGGCGACCGCGGCGTCGAGCCGCGCGCGCAGCGCCGGGTCGGCCTCCTCGCGCGCGAGCAGGCGGAGCGGCCGCTCCTCGTCCACGACGACCGCCCACACCTGCGCGGGCCGCTCGTCGACGACGCGCAGCACGGTGCGCGCGCCGGGCGGCAGGTGGAGCAGCCGATTGCGACGCGTCAGGTCGAGGAGGCGCCGCCGCAGCGCTTCGAGGGCCGGCTCGATGGGCATGGCGACCGACGCTACCCCGCGCCGCCGGGGCGGTCATCTCGGCGCGCCCCCGGGCCCGGCGCGGCAGCTCGTCCCCGCGCGGGCGCTCAGCCCGCCGACAGCTCCGCGAGCTTCGCCCGGACCGCCTCGGCGTGCCCGTCCACCTTCACCTTCTTCCAGTGGTGCGCGACCTTCCCCGCGGGGTCGATCAGGACCGTCGAGCGGATCACGCCGACGCTCTTCTTCCCGTAGAGCACCTTCTCGCCCCACGCGCCGTAGGCCTCGAGCACCGCGTGGTCCGGGTCGGAGAGCAACGTCACCTTCAGCCCGTGCTTCTTCGCGAACTTCGCGTGGCTCTCGGGCGTGTCGCGGCTGATGCCGAGCACGGTCGCGTCGAGCTTCTCGAACCCCTCGAGCCCCGCGGTGAAGTCGCACGCCTCGCGGGTGCAGCCCGGCGTGTCGTCCTTCGGGTACGCGTACAGGACCACCCACCGCCCCGCGAACTCCGACAGCTTGCGCTTCGCGCCGTCCTGGTCGAGCAGGGTGAACGCGGGAGCCTTCTTGCCGACGTCGAGCACGGGTCACCTCGGGAAGGGAGCGGGGCCGCCGCTCCGGGTCGATGGATCGGAACCTCGTCGGGCGCGCGGAGCGGACGGGTGGGGGGAAGGGGGTGCGGGGGAGGGGGCGCGGTCCGAGCCGCGGGAACACGCCGGGAAGGGACGATACCGCGGGATCGCGCGACCTCGGGCGCCCCGTTCAAGGAATCGGCCGCCCGGGCGCGCGCGCCCGGGCGGCCGACTCCGACGACGGTCGGGGGACCGATCAGAGCGTCGAGAGGAGCTCCTTCGCCTTCTCCTCGAGGCCCGTGCCCTTCAGCCGGGTCGCGAGGGTCGAGAGCTCCTTCTTCGCGGCCGCCGCGTCGGTGGCCTTCTTCTCCTCGATCGCGGCGAGCGCCTTCTCGGCGGCGGCCACGACGTTCGACTTCGCGGTCGCGAGCTTCTCCTTCAGCCCGTCGGCCCACTTCTCGGCCTTCGCGTCGAGCTTCGCCAGGCGGTCGAGCGCGGCGGCGAAGTCCCCCTTCGCGGCCTTGGCGTCGGCCTCGCGGGCGGCGTCGCGGACCAGCGTGAGGTCCTTGCGCGCGATGCCCTTGCCGTGCTCCTTCTCCATGGCCTTCTTGGCCTCGAGGACGGTGTCCTGGATCGTCCCGGCGCCCTGGCCGCCGTTCCAGCTCTTGATCTCGTCGAGCGTCCACGGGTCGACGACGGCCGTGTACGGGATCTTGCCCGTCTTGTTGTAGGAGGCGGCCTTGCTGCTCGCGAGGGCGAGCATGTCCTCGATCGTCAGGCCGGGGAACTCGACCATGTACTTGACGGTCTGGCCGTCCACCTTCGCCTCGTACGTGTCGGCCTTGCGGTCCTTCTTGTCGATGCCCTCCTGCAGGCGGTCGAGCGAGATCACCTCGACGGTGTTGTCGTTGGCGAAGTCGATGTACTTCTTGTTGCACATCAGCGCCGAGTGCATGCCCCAGCACGGGCCGCAGAAGAAGCCGTGGCTGTGCACCACGATCGGCACGTTGAGGAGCTTGGCCTCCTCGACGGCGGCGTCCCACGACTTGGCGAGGGTGACGGACGTCACCGGCTCGGGCTTGCCGCCGGCGAGCGTGGGGACGACGGGGGTGGCGGCGACGGCGAGCAGGGCGAGAGCGAGCAGCTTGCGCACGGAGGGTCTCCGGGGACGGATCACACGGTCAGAGAGAAGGACATCGCGCGGACGGGCGCGCCCTCACGAGGCGGACGGCGGCCCCGTGGGGCCGGACGACGCGGGGGAGGACGACGCGGGGCGCGGACGGTGCCGCGCGGAAACCGATCGAAACCGACGGGCGCTCCGGAGCCGGAACGCTAGAGGGCGCCCGTTCAACCGAACGGGACGAGCGCCAGGTGTCGGGCGATGGCCGCGATCATCGGAGGAATCGTCCCCCCGGGAGGGGACATCGTCAAGCGTCCCGCGGCGATGCGGGCCATGGGTCCTGTCCGGGGCACCTCGGCCGTCCGGCAGCGGGGAGATCCGTCGGCACCGGGCGCTGTCGGGTTCCGCCGACGCAAGGCCCGTGGGCCGACACCTCTCTCCTCTCTGTTCTCTGTGTCGGCGGCGGCCGGGCCTCGCGGTCCCGGGGGGTGCCGGCCGCGAGCCGGAACGGAGCGAGGGGCGCCGCGCGGCGGGGAGAATAGGGACGAAAGTCCCGCTCTGGTGGCCGCGGGGATCGGCCACCGGGCCTCGCGGTCCCTGGGATCGGCGTCCGCCCCCCGGGTCCGGCACGTCCGCCTGCCGCGGCGAGGTCAGCGGGTGCCCTCCACCGCGAAGTCGTCGAACTCGGTCACGCTGTCGGACTTGGTCCAGAGGGCGACGCGGCCGCGCCCGAAGTAGGTGTCGTACGAGGTGACGGTGGTCGTCCCGTCGAGCACGGCGGTCAGGCGGGGGCCCTCGGCCTTCACCTCGAGGGTGTGCCACGCGCCGTCGTCGAACGCGGCCTTCGCGATCGCGCCCGGCAGGGTGCGGCGGAGGCCGTTCACCGTGCGGAAGAGACGCAGGTCGCCCTCGACCGCGTTCGCGCGCGCGACCAGGAAGTTCGCCGGGTCCTTCATGCGGACGACGATCCCGGCCGCGCGGTCGTTGACGCCGCCGACGAGCCGGAAGCGGACGCGCGCCGAGACGTCGAGCGCCGCGAAGTCGCGCACGGCCGCGAGGGGGAAGCGGATGCCCGTCGGGTCGCCGTCGGCCTGGCGCAGCGCGCGGCCGCCGTCGACGGCGACGCCCTCGAACCGCGGGGCGGCGCCGTGCCCGCCGAGCAGCGGCTCGAGGCCCGCGAACGCGTCCGGGCCGTCGAACGCGAAGGTCCGGCGCCCGGGCGCGGCGGCGGCCGCCGCCGTGTCGGGGAACTGCTCGTCCTCGTCCTCGTCCTCCTCGGGGCGGCGCGAGAGGACGGCGCTCGACGTCGTGCGCACGCCCGCGCGCACCCACGCGACGGTGAGCGTCGCGCCGACGCGCGCGCGGCGGATCGCGCGGCCGAGCGCGGCCGGCGTGTCGGTCGGCCGGCCGTCCACTTCGACGACGAGGTCGCCGACGGCGAGCCCGGCGGCGGCCGCGGACGTGTTCGGGTAGACGCGCGTGACCTTCATGCCGCCGTCGACGGGGTCGGCGTCGATGCCGAAGTAGGGGATCGGGAGCACGGCGTCCATCGCGAGGCGCGCGGCGAGGTGGTCGCGGGCCGCGCGGGCGTCGGCCTCGGCGTCGAGGCGCGCGAGGAGCAGGCGGCGGAGCAGCACGGGGTCGTCGCGGTCCGGGGCGGGTTCGTCGGCGCGCGCCGGGCGCAGGCCGGCGAACGTCGCGAGGGCGGCGAGGGCGAGGCCGAGGCGGGCGAGCGCTCGGCGGGTCGGGCGGCGCATGGGGACCTCCGGACGCGAGGGTACCGCGCGCGTCGTCGGTCGGGAGCGGCGCCGCCCCGGCCGACCACGGGTTGCGTCGCCCCCGCAGGGTGGGAGGATCGGGTCCGCCGCGCGACCCGCGGCCCGGAGACCGCCATGCGCCTCGATGACGTGAAGGCCAGCACCAACGTGGACGACCGTCGTCGCTCCGGCATCCCGGGCGGCCCGATGATCGGCGGCGGGATCGGCGCCCTGGTCATCGGCGTGATCGCCCTGCTGCTGACGGGCGACCCGGGGGCGCTGCTCGGCGGCCTCCTCGGCGGCGGCCCGGGCGGCCCGGGCGCGGGCCCCGCGACGACGCAGCGCGGGGAGCTCACGCCCGCGGAGGTGAAGGCCGGCGAGGACGTCGCCAAGATCCTCACGACGACCGAGGAGGTCTGGGGCGAGGTCCTCCCGCGGCAGGCGGGCAAGCCGTACACCGCGCCGAAGCTCGTGTTGTTCAGCCAGGTCGTGCAGTCGGAGTGCGGGCGCGCGACGGCGCAGGTCGGGCCGTTCTACTGCCCCGCCGACCGGCAGGTCTACATCGACCTCTCGTTCTACGACGACCTCGCGCGGCGCTTCGGCGCGCCCGGCGACTTCGCGCAGGCGTACGTGATCGCGCACGAGGTCGGGCACCACGTGCAGAACCTGCTCGGCACGTCGGACCGCGTGCACGCGGCCCGCGGGCGCGTGAGCGACGTCGAGTACAACCGGCTCTCGGTCCGGCTCGAGCTGCAGGCCGACTTCCTCGCGGGCGTGTGGGCGCACCACGCGAACAAGCGCCGGCCGATCCTCGAGGAGGGCGACGTCGACGAGGCCATCCGCTGCGCGAAGGCGATCGGCGACGACCGTCTCCAGCGTCAGGCGGGCCGGTCCGTCGTGCCGGACTCGTTCACGCACGGCACGTCGGAGCAGCGCGCGGCGTGGTTCAAGCACGGCCTGCGCACCGGCGACGTCCGCGAGGGCGACACCTTCGACGACGCGGTCTTCGCGCGCGTCAACCCGCGCTGACGCCGGACCCGCCGCCCACGTCGCGGCGCACGCTGGCGGCGAGCTCCTCGAGACAGCGCGGGCACGCGCCGTGGGTCATGGGGACGCTCTGCGCCCCGTAGACGAGGTGCCCCACCGGCAGCCACGCCCCGTCGCGGTCGCGCACCGAGAGGCACCACGCGCACACGAGGAGGAGGTCGCCCGGCGCGGGCGTCGCCCACGCCGGGAGCGTGCCGTGGCGCGTGGCGGCCTCGAGCCGGTGCCGCAGGGGCTCGAGCACCTCGCGGTGCGAGGCCACGAAGCGCGCCCGGTGCGCCGCGAGCGCGTCGAGGTCGTCCGCGCCGAGCGGGCCGAGGGCGCCCACCTCGCGCACGCTGCGGTCGAGCTCGACGAGGCGCGCGAGCGCGGCGTCGGCCGCGAGGTGCCACGCCTCGGTCGCCACGTCCGCGGCGCGGTCGTCGTCGCCGAGCGCGCGGGCCACGGCAACCGCGCGGGCCAGCCGGGTGGACGGCGCGAGCCGCGCCGTGCCGAGCGCCTCGAGCGCGCGGCGGGCGCTCGAGGTCGCGGTCGCCACGTCGCCGCGCGCGGCCGCGAGCGCGACGTGCCCGACGAGCCAGGCGTGGTCGTCGGACGACGGCCGCGGCGTCTCGGCGAGGCAGCGTTCGAGCGTCTCGACGTCGCGCCGCGCGACCGCCAGCCGCAGCGTGGCCGAGCGGAGGATCTCCGGCCCGAAGCCGGGCGTGCCGACGTCGCGCCGCGCGATCGCCCGGGCGTCCGCCACCGCCGCCGCCGCGGTCTCGAGGTCGTCGTCGTCGACGGCGGTGCGCGCGAGGAGCAGGTGCGCGTGGGCGCGGGCCCGGCTGGCGTCGGGTTCGTGCATGCCGTCGGCCGCCGCGAGCATCGCGGGGAGGTGCGCCCGCAGCCGCGCCGCGTCGCCGAGCCCGACGAACACGCGCGCGAGCAGCGCGGCCGCGTGGGCCCGGTCCACCGCGGACAGGTCCGGGGCCCGCTGCGCGACGTCGGTCGCGCGCCGCGCGACGAGGAGCGCCTCGAACTCGCGGTGCTGGCGCAGGAAGACCCCCGCCAGCGCGTGCAGCACGCCGAACGCGACCGCGTCGGCCCGCTCGTCGGTCCGGCGGTGCAGCTCGAGGAGGAGGTCGAGCGCCGACCGCAGGTCGCGGTCGTCCGCCGCGCACGCCGCCCACGCGCACGCGCCGCGGATCCCGTCGTCGCCGGGCAGGCCCCGGGCGACCTCCGCGAACCGCCGCGTCACGCCGTCGTGCGCGGGGTCCTCGTCCGCCATGAACCCCGCGCGGGCCGGCGCCTCGGGGCCCTCGAGGGCGCGGTCCACGAGCGCGCGGTACGCGGCGATCACCCGCCACGAGTCGTCCGGCTCCCGCGGCGCCCGCCGCAGCGCGTCGGCCTCCTCGAGGCACGCGAGGCGCTCGACGGTGGGGGCGCCGCGGAGGTCCCGGGCCCACGCCTCGGTCAGGTCCGCGAGCCGCGTCGCCGCGAGGGGGAGCCGGGAGGGCACGGGCTCCATTCTTCCCGACGGCGGGGCCGTCCGGGAGCGCCGACCGGGGACGTTCCCGCCGCCCCCCGGTCCCCCTCAAGTCCTCCGCCGACCCGGTCGACGGTGAAAGGGGGTCCGCGGTAGGAGTTCGCATGCGCGTCCCCCGGTCCGTCCTCGTGCTCCGCGGGTGCTGCCTCCTCGCCCTCCTGGCGAGCGCCGCGCTCACGGCCGACAGCCTGCACGCCGGGCGGCAGTTCTGCCCGCTCGACGCCGCCTGCGCCAAGGCCCGCGACAGCGCGCTCGGCTCCTTCTTCGGCGTCAAGACGAGCATCCTCGGGATCGCGGCGTTCGCGGGCCTCTTCCTGCTGACGCTCCTGCCGCTCTCCTTCGCGCGGAAGGTCGCGCGCCCCGCGGCCTGGGCCGCCGGCCTCGCGGGCCTCGCGTTCGTCGTCTACCAGGGCATCGTCCTCGGGACGTTCTGTCCGCTCTGCCTCGTCGCCGACCTCTGCGGCCTCGGCGCCGCCGCCGCCGCGTTCGCCTGGCCGCCGCCGCTCCTCTACCGCGGCCGCGGCAAGAAGAAGCCGCCCGCGGTCGAGTCGGTCCCGGCGCGCCTGCGCTGGGCGCTCGCCGCGCAGGCGGTCGTCGCGCTCCCGCTGCTCTGGCCGGCGCCGCCCGCCAAGCCGGCGTGGGTCGAGCTGCCCGCCGAGGCCACCGCCTCCATCGACGTCGCCGCCGAGTTCGCGCCGTTCCTCGCCGAGCGCAAGGGCCCTCCCGCCGACCTCGGTCCCTCCACGCCGCCCGCGCCGCCGCCCGACGAGCCGCCGCCGCGCGAGGAGCACGCGCCGCTCCCCGACATCGTCGCCGACGCGGTCCCCATGCCGACGCCCACGCCGCGCCCCGCGCCGGTCCGCCCCGCCCCGCCGCCCGCGCCGCGCCCGGAGCCGGTCCGCGCCGAGCCGCCGCGGGCCGTCGTCGCGCCGCCGCGCCCCGCGGTGCGCGAGATCGTCGTGCTCGAGTACCTCAACGCCTTCTGCTCGCACTGCCGCGCGACGCACGCCCGCCTCGACCGCGTCGTCGCGGGCTTCGACCGCCCCGTCCGCCGCCACCGCGTCTACGTCTGGTCGTCGCGCGAGGTCCCGCTCTGGGCGAAGGCCTGCGCCGTCGCCGCCCAGCAGGGCCTCGAGGACGCGATGTTCGACGCGCTCCTCGAGACCGACCGCCAGGACGACCGCTCCATCCGCGCCGCCGCCGCGCGCGCCGGCGTCGACCTCTCCGACGTCGATGCGCCCGAGGTCGTGAACCGCCTCGAGCGCGACCGGCGCCTCTCGAGCCAGGCGCGACTCGAGGGCCTGCCGACGTTCGACGTGGGCCGTCGCCGGCTCATGGGCGAGCAGTCCGAGGGCGAGCTCCTCGAGGCGTTGCGCGCCGCGGCGGGCGGCTGACGCGGCGCACGCGGCCCGCCGCGGTCCCGGGAGGGCGACCGCCGTCCCGGCCGGGGCGCCGGTACGATCGCGCCGTGCCCGACGCCCCCCCGAGCCCCGCGCCGTCCGACGCGGCCGTCCCGCGCGCGGGCGGCGCCTCGTACCGCGTCGTGCGGGCGCTCGCGCGGCGGCTGCTGCGGTTCGCGTACCGCCGCGTCGAGGTCGAGGGCGTCGAGCACGTGCCCGCCGCGGGCCCGCTGCTCGTCGTCGCGAACCACCAGAACGCGCTCGTCGACAGCCTCGCGCTGCTCGACGCGCTGCCGCGCCCGGCGGGCCCGCTGGCGAAGGCGCCGCTGTTCCGCGTGCCCGTGATCGGACGGCTGATGCGCGGGGTGGGGGCGGTGCCCGTCTTCCGGCCGCAGGACGCGGCCGAGAACGACGGGCGCGGCGCGCGCGCGAACGTCGAGATCCTCGAGGCGTGCAGCGCGCGGCTGCGCGCGGGCGAGGCGCTGGTGCTGTTCCCCGAGGGCGCGAGCCACGCCGGGCCCCGCCTGCTGCCGCTGCGGACCGGCGCCGCGCGCATCGCGCTCGACGCCGGCGTCCCCGTCACGGTCCTGCCCGTGGGGCTCGTCTTCGAGCACGGCGGCCGTCGTCGCGGGACGGCTCTCGTGCGGTTCGGCCCCCCGATCCGCGTGGACGGCGGGGCGGTCGCGCCGGCGGGCCGCCGCGCGGCCGTCGTCGCGACGACGCGCGCGATGGAGGCGGCGCTCAAGGCCGCGGTGGCGGAGGCGGACTCGCACGCCGACCTCGCGGCGATGGCCGTGCTCGACGGCGTGCTCGCGCAGGCGCGGGGCGAGGCCGCGGACGCGCCCCTCGCGACGCGCCACGCGGGCGTGCGCCGCCTCGCGCGGGCGCTGCCCGCGCTGCGGCAGGCCGACCCCGCGGCCCTCGACGCGCTGCGGGCCTCGACGACCGCGTACGCGCGCACGCTCGACGCGGTGGGCCTCGACGCGGCGCACGCCGACGCCGCGTACACGCCCGCGAAGGTGCTGCGGTTCCTGCTCGTGAACGCCGCGCGCCTCGTCGTCCTCGGGCCGCTGGCGCTCGTCGCGGCGGTCGCGACGTGGCCGGCCCGCGCGCTCGGCGACGTCGTCGCGCTGCGGCGCGGGCCCGCGGCCGAGGACGTGGTGGTGCTGTACCGCATCCTCGGACAGTCGGTGGTGCTCGTGGCCTGGACGGTCCTCGCGGCGACGGCGCTCGCGATCGTCGTCGCGCCGTGGGCGGGCCTCGCGGCGCTGGTCGCGTTGCCGGCGCTGTTCGCGCTGCACCTCGCGTGGCGCGACGCGCGCGCCGACGCGGCGGCCCGCGTCCGCGCGTTCCTCCTGCTCGCGGGCGGGCGGTTGCGCGACGACCTGCGGGCGCAGCGCGACGCGCTCGTCGCGCAGGTGGACGCGGCGCGCGCGCGGCTCGTCGCGGCGGGCGTCCCGCTCGAGGCGCGCGCGGAGGCGCCCACGGACGCGCCCGACGGGCCCGACCGGCCGCCGTCGCGTTGACCACCGGGCCTCGCGGTCCCGCGCGCACGACCGGATCTCGGACCGATGCGCTCTCGGGACGGGACCGGTCCTCCATCGCATCGGGACCGCCGCGTTCGGACCGGGGGAGCACGACCGACGAGGGGTAGGATCGCGATGTCGTCCGGAGGATCCGTCGCGTGGCCCCCGTCGAGGACCTGGTCGGTCGGTGCCTCGTCGTCGCGTCCCACGCGGAGCGCGCGGAGACCGTGTTCCTCGCCGCGGCGCGCGCGGCGTCGGCGCCCGACGGCCTGCCGCTCGAGCCCACGCGCGTCGACCCGCTGCGCGCCGAGTCGCACCTCCCCGACGACGTCGTCGACCTGCTGCTGTTCGGCGGCGGCGTGCTCGCCGACCTCGCCGACGTCGGCCCGCGGCTGTTCCGCGTGCTCGCGTGGGAGGCGCGCATCCAGCCCTCGGCGGTGGCGTTCTTCCGCCACGGGCGCGACGCGTTCCCGCTCGACCTGCACGCGTTCGCGGTGCGGTCGTACGACGCGACGACGCCCGAGGGCGCGGCGGAGGCGCGGCGCGAGATCGCGCGCCTCGCGACGCTGGCCGCGTGGGCGCGGGCGCGCAACGAGGCGACGGGCAGCGTGGCGCCGCGGCCGCGGCTCGCCGCGCGGCGGCGGCGCGAGGCGTCGGGCGTCGCCGCGGCGCTGCGGACGGCGGTGCGACGGCTGTACGCGGACGACCTGAACGGCGCCATCGACGCGCTCGCGCCCGCCGTCGCGGAGGAGCCCGAGGGGGCCGACCTCCTGCTGCGGCGCGGCGTGCTGCTGCGCGAGGCGGGGCACTGGGCCGAGGCGCGCGCGGCCCTCGAGCGCGTCGTCGCGCTCGAGCCCGGGCGCGCGCCCGCGTGGCGCGAGCTGGGCATCGTGCTCGACCGCGAAGGCGACGACGGGGCCGAGGTCGCGCTGCGCCGCGCGGTCACGATCTCGTCGGACTACCGCGCGCTCGTGAGCCTCGGGTTCCTGCAGAGCCGCCGCGGCGAGGGCGCCGACGCCCTCGGGCTCCTCGAGCGCGCGCTCTCGGCGTCGGAGGGGCACCTGAACCTCGTGTTGCCCGTGGCGGTGCTCCGCGCCGCCCACGCCGGCCACGCGACGCTCGACCCCCTCGAGCGGACCCGCCTCGAGGAGGTCCTCTCGATCCGCGGCGCGCAGGCCGGGCTCGACGGCGGCGGCCCGCCCGAGGACGCGCCGTGGAGCCACTACGACGCCGCGCAGGCGTGCCTCCTGCTCGGGCGCTGCGACGAGGCGCTGCGCCTCTCCGCCGCGTCGAAGGCGCACGTGAGCGCGCCGTGGCAGCCCGAGACGTTCGGGCGCGCCCTCGACGCGCTCGAGCGCGCGGGCCTCGACGTGGCGCCGCTGCGGACCGCCGCGGGGATCCGGCCGCGCCGGCCCGACGCGGTGCGCGAGGCGGTGGTGCCCACGGGGCCGCCGTTCCCCGCCGCCGTGCCCGACGCGCACGCGTTCCACCGCAACGTCCCGTGCGCGGCCGCGTGCCCCGTCGGCACCGACGCCGGCGCCTACGTCACGCTCATCGCGCAGGCGAAGGACGCCGAGGCCTTCCGCGTGGCGCGCGGCCCGAACCCGTTCGCGTCGGTGTGCGGGCGCGTGTGCGCGGCGCCGTGCGAGGACGCGTGCCGGCGCGGGAAGATCGACGAACCCGTCGCCATCCGCCCGCTCAAGCGGTTCCTCACCGAGAAGTTCGGCGCCGAGAGCGACGACCCGCGGCTCGCGTCGGTCCTCGACGGGTCCGTCGCGCCGGGCATGGAGGGCGAGGCCTACATCAGCCACCTGAAGAAGCGCGGCGCGGGCACGGGCTCGGGGCGGCGCGTCGCGGTGGTGGGGGGCGGGCCGTCGGGCCTCGCGTGCGCGCACGACCTCGCGTTCCTCGGGCACCGCGTCACCGTCTTCGAGGCGACGGACCAGCTCGGCGGCATGATGCGCCTCGGCATCCCCGAGTACCGCCTGCCGCGCGCGGTCATGGAGCGCGAGATCGACGCGATCCTCGAGCTCGGCGTCGAGGTGCGCACGCGCGCGGGCCTGTCGGCCGAGCGGCCGCTCTCGCGGCTGTTCGACGAGGGCTTCGAGGCGGTGTTCCTGGCCTCGGGCGCCGGCCGCGGCCGCGACCTCGAGGTGGAGGGCAGCGACCTCGACGGCGTCGTCCGCGCCATCGACTTCCTCATCAACGTGAACACGTCGTACCGCGCCACGGTCGGCGACCGCGTGCTCGTGGTCGGCGGCGGCAACGTGGCGCTCGACGTCGCGCGCACGGCGCGCCGCGGCCAGCCGCCGTCGGCGCGCGCGCCCACGGGGCCCGACCGCGCGCTGGCCGGCGCGAACGCGTTCCGCGCGGCGCTCACGGGCATCCAGAAGGAGGTCCACGTCGTCGCCCGGCAGCCGTTCGGCGAGTGGCCCGCGCAGAAGAGCGTCCACGGCCGCGAGGAGGTCGAGGAGGCGAAGCGCGAGGGCGTGATGTTCCACCCGCTGCGCGGCGTCCGCCGGATCCTCGGCGAGCACGGCCGCGTGGTCGCCGTCGAGCTGGCCGAGGTGGTGTCGCTGCGCGACGACCGCGGGCGGTACGCGCCGGTCTACGGCGCGCACGCCGCCGAGACGATCCCCGTGGACACCGTGTTCCTGGCCGTCGGGCAGGAGCCCGACCTCGACTACCTCGGGCCGACGACGCAGCTGCGGCGCACGAAGGACGGCCTCATCGAGGTCGACCGCGAGACGCTCGCGACGACGCTGCCGGGCGTCTACGCCGGCGGCGACGCGGCGTTCGGCCCGCGCACGCTGATCGAGGCCGTGGCCGAGGGCAAGCGCGCCGCGCGCAGCATGCACCGCCACCTCTGCGGCGACCACCTGCCGCCGTGGGTCGCGACGTTCTCCGAGGTGCACCCGCGCGAGGCCGCGCCGGCCGACGACTACGACCGGCTGCCGCGCGTGGACCCGTCGTGCGTCGACCTCGCGCGCCGCACGGGCGTCGCCGAGGTCGAGGGCGGCTACGACGAGCCCGAGGCGCGGCGGCAGGCGTCGCGCTGCCTCGCGTGCCACGTGCAGACGATCTACGACGGCGACCTGTGCGTCGCCTGCGGCCGGTGCACCGACGTCTGCCCGCACCGGTGCCTGTCGCTCGTGCCGGCGGGCGACGTCGACCCGGCGGGCCTCGCGTCCCTCGCTCGGCCCGACCGCGACCTCGTGATGGTGAAGGACGAGACCGCCTGCATCCGCTGCGGCCTGTGCGCCGAGCGGTGCCCCACGGGAGCCATGCGCATGGAGCGCCTCGACTGGAAGGTCGCCGACGCGGCGACGACGGTGGCCCGATGAGCGACGGCGCCACCCCCCCGACCCGGCGCTCGGTGCTCGCGGTCGCCGCGGGCTCGTGCGCGTGCCTCGGCGCCCTCGGCCCGCTGGTGTCGTTCGGCGCGGGCCTCGTGCCGCGCGTGAAGTACGAGCCGCCCCTGCGCCGCAAGGTCGGCCGTCCGTCCGAGGTGCCCGAGGGCCTGACGTTCCGCGCCGACCTCGGCGTGTTCCTCGTGCGCAAGGAGACGTCGTTCCGCGCGATGTCGGCGGTCTGCACGCACCTCGGGTGCACCGTGTCGCACGAGGGCGAGGGGTTCCACTGCCCCTGCCACGGCAGCGCGTTCAAGGCCGACGGGAGCAACGTCTCCGGGCCCGCCCCGCGCCCGCTCCCGTGGCGGCCGCTCTCGCTCGCCGCCGACGGCGCGTTGATCGTGGACCTCGGCGCCGAGGTCGGGCCCGAGGCGGTCCTCACCGTGACGGAGGGCGCGTGAGCGACGTCCCGTCCCCCCGCCGGGCCCCGCGCGTCCTGCGCGACTGGCTGCCCGGCACGCCGCGCGAGGCCGCCGACGCCGTCGTCGGCAACCTCCTCCTGCACGCGCTGCCCGCGCACGCCACGAAGGCCGCGCTCTCCTACCGCGCGAGCGGCTGGCTCGGCACCGCGTGCGCCGTCCTGTTCGGCATCACGGGCGTCACGGGCACGATCCTGCTCGTGCTCTACGTCCCGAGCGTCGAGCGCGCCTACGCCTCGGTGAAGGACCTCGAGACGGTGGTGCCGTTCGGGTCGTGGCTGCGCGGCACGCACCGCGCCGCGGCGCACCTGATGGTGGTCGCCGTCGTGCTGCACCTCGTGCGCGTGTTCCTCACCGGCGCCTACAAGCGCGAGGGCCCGCCCGGGGCCGCCCGCCCGCTCAACTGGCTCGTCGGGCTGGGGCTCCTCCTGCTCACGCTGGGCCTCTCCTTCACGGGGTACCTGCTCCCGTGGGACCAGCTGGCCTACTGGGCGGTGCAGGTCGGCACGCGCATCGCGGCGTCGGTCCCGCTGGTGGGGGCCGCGACGCGCGAGGCGCTCCTCGGCGGCTCCGTGATCGGCCAGCCGACGCTCGCGCGCTTCTACGCGCTGCACTGCTTCATCCTGCCGTCGCTGACGATGGCGCTGATCTTCTGGCACCTCTGGCGCATCCGGAAGGACGGCGGCCTCGCCGTCTCCGACCGCGTGGCCGCCGACGCCGTCGCCCGCGCGCGCGCGCAGCCGCCGCCCGCGGGCCGCACCTACGCGATCCTCGGCGCCACGAAGGGCGGGACGGTCGCGTCGGTCGCGCCGTCGGCGCTGCTCGCCCCCGAGAGCGTGGCGAGCGTGCCGCACGCCCCGCGCCGCGCGGCGGCCGTCGCGCTCGTGTGCCTCGCGCTCACCTGCCTCTTCGGCCTCGCGGCCGCGGCCCCGCTCGAGCAGGCCGCCGACCCGTCGCGCACGCCGAACCCGGCGAAGGCGCCGTGGTACTTCCTCTGGCTGCAGGAGCTGGTGAGCGACCTCACGTTCCGCCTCGGCGGGTTCGTCGTCGACGGCACGCTGCTCGGCGGCATCGTCGTCCCGGGGCTGCTCGTCGGCCTCCTCGCCGCGTGGCCCTGGCTCGACCGCAGCCCGCGCGAGGCCGCCGGCGTCTGGTTCCACCCGTCGCGCAAGGCGCAGAACCGCGTGTTCCTCGCGGGGCTGCTCGTGATCGCGCTCCTCACCGTCGTCGGCACGTTCTGCCGCGGGCCGTACTGGGGCTTCGTCTGGCCCTGGGACCCCGTCCACACGACGCCCACGAGGCTCTGATGGCCGCCGCCAACCCCCAACGCCTCGACCGCTGGATCCTGCTCCTCACGGGCGCGGTCCTGATCGCCACCACCGTCGCGGCGATCGTGCGCGACGTCGCGCCGCCGTGGAAGGCCGTGCAACGCGCGGCCCTCCTCGAGGTCGAACGCGAGGCCGGCGCCGACGTCGCGGCCCGCCTGCCCCACGGCCTGACGCAGCTCTACGTCCCGGAGCTGCTCCGCGTCGACCGCTGCGTCACGTGCCACGTCGGCGTCGAGGGCGGCGAGAAGCTCGCGCGGCTCTCGCCCACGGCCCGCTCGCACCCGCGGCCCGAGCTCCTCGCCGCGCACCCGCCCGAGGTCTTCGGCTGCACGCTCTGCCACGGCGGGCAGGGCACGTCGGTCACGACCGAGGAGGCCCACGGCGACGCCGAGTTCTGGGACGAGCCGCTCCTCGGCAAGGCCCGCGCGACGCGCCACGGCCTCGAGCCCGCGGCGCTCCTCGAGACGGCGTGCAACGCCTGCCACCGCTTCGCCGGCGCCGCCGAGGCCATGCCGCGCATCGCCGAGGCGAAGGCCCTCGTCAAGAAGCACAAGTGCGTCAACTGCCACCGCATCGACGGCCGCGGCGGGGCCACCGGGCCCGACCTCGCCTTCGAGGGCGACCGCTCGCCGGACCACCTCGTGTTCCCGAAGGACTGGACGGGCCCGCGGACCGCCTTCGCGTGGCACGTCGGGCACTTCCTGAACCCCAAGCGCATGGTCCCGACCACCGAGATGCCGGACTTCGAGCTGACCGAACGCGAGGCCCAGTCCCTCGCGATCCTCGTCACCTCGTGGCGCCGCCTCGCGCTCCCGCCCCGCTGGACGCCCGGCTCGCCCGGCGCGGCCACCCGTCGCTGACCGCCGCCGACCTCCCCGCCCCGGAGCCGCCATGGCCACCATCATCGAGCCCTTCAAGATCAAGGTCGTCGAGCCCATCAAGATGACGACCCGGGCCGAGCGCGAGGCGGCGGTCCGCGCGGCGGGCTTCAACCTCTTCAAGCTGCGCGCCGAGGACGTCCTGATCGACCTCCTGACCGACAGCGGCACCTCGGCCATGAGCACGCACCAGTGGGCGGGCGTGATGCAGGGCGACGACTCCTACGCCGGCAGCCGCTCGTGGTACCGCTTCGAGACGGTCGTGAAGGACCTCACGGGGCTCCGCCACGTCATCCCGACCCACCAGGGCCGCGCGGCCGAGCGCATCCTCTTCGGCATCCTCTGCAAGCCCGGGATGACCGTCCCGAGCAACACGCACTTCGACACCACGCGCGCCAACATCGAGGTGACCGGCGCCGAGGCCCTCGACCTCCCGTGCGCCGAGGGCAGGCAGCCCGGCCTGCTCGCGCCCTTCAAGGGCAACATGGACGTCGACGCCCTGCGGAAGGTGCTCGCCGAGCGCGGCCGCGCCCGCGTGCCGCTCGTCATGATGACCGTGACCAACAACACCGGCGGCGGCCAGCCCGTGTCCCTCGCGAACCTCCGCGCCGCGCGCGCCGTCTGCGACGAGTTCGGCGTCCCCTTCTACCTCGACGCCTGCCGCTTCGCCGAGAACGCCTGGTTCATCAAGCAGCGCGAGCCCGGTCAGGCCGGCCGCACGCCCACCGAGATCGCGAAGGAGATGTTCTCGCTGGTGGACGGCTGCACGATGTCCGCCAAGAAGGACGGCCTCTCCAACATCGGCGGCTTCCTCTGCACCAACGACGACGCGCTCGCGCAGCAGGAGAAGAACCTCCTCATCCTCACGGAGGGCTTCCCGACCTACGGCGGCCTCGCCGGCCGCGACCTCGAGGCCACCGCCGTCGGCCTCGAGGAGGTCCTCCACGAGGACTACCTCGCCTACCGCCAGGCCTCCATCGCCTACCTCGCCGACCGCCTCGACCGCGCCGGCGTGCCCGTCGTGCGGCCGCCCGGCGGCCACGCGGTGTTCCTCGACGCCGCGGCCTTCCTCCCGCACGTCCCGCGCCACGAGTACCCGGGCCAGTCGCTCGCCGTCGCGCTCTACCTCCACGCCGGCATCCGCTCGTGCGAGATCGGCTCCGTCATGTTCGGCAAGCCGAACCCCGCCGGCGGCCCCGAGGTGCCGTCGCGCCTCGAGCTGGTCCGCCTCGCGATCCCGCGCCGCGTCTACACGCAGAGCCACATCGACTACGTGCTCGAGTCCGTGCTCGAGGTCCACGCGCAGCGCGCGTCGCTCCGCGGCGTCCGCATCGCCGAGGCCTCGCCGCACCTGCGCCACTTCACGGCGCGGTTCGAGCCCCTCGCCTGACGCTCCCCCCGCGGGGGACCGCGAGGCCCGGTGCGCGTTCCTCGGGCCCGCGTCCCGCGCCGGGGACCGCGAGGCCCGCCCGCCGTCGGCCCCTCCGACGGCCGATGCCGCGTCGTCAGCGGTCGTCGTCGCGGCCGCGGCCCCGGCGCTCGGTCGCGTCGGGCGGCGGCGCGCTCGCGCCGGAGGGCGGCTTGCGGTAGGCGGCGCCGGCGTCGTGCTCGTAGACGAGCAGACCGCCCGCGTGGCCCGCGCGGACGCACAACGCGAGCGCGGCGACCGACGCCGCGAGCGCGAGCGACCGCAGCGCGAGCGACGGCTTCGCGGCCTTCACGAGGGCGCCGAGGACCGCGAGGCCCGCCGTCGCGGCGGCCGCCGCGAGGAACGCCTCGGCGGCCTCCTCGTGCGCGTGGATCGCGCGCTTCGGCACGACCTTCTCGACGCGGTCCTCCTCGGCCTCGCCGGTCCGCATTGCGGCGAACGCGCCGCCGGCCATCACGACGGCGAGGCCCGCGCCGACCCACCACGCGGTCGCGGGCAGCGAGCCGCGGCGTTGGCTCCACAGCAGGTAGACGAGGACCATCGGGAGCACCGATGCGATCCCGATGGGGACGTGGACCAGCACGGGATGGAGCGGCAGACCGTCCATGGCGACCTCCGGGGCGACGGGCGGAGACGTTCGCCGCCCGGCGAGGGGCGCGGGCGGGAAGCGTGGATCCCGACGCTGCGACTCATTCTCGGGTCACGCCAGGAGCTCGAGCTCCTGGAAGAGGTGCTTGCGCGCGCCCCACGCCTTCGCCATCGCCTGCAGCGTGCTCCAGCGCGTGATGTGGTTGGGGCTCTCGAGCGTCGGGCACTCGGCGGGGAGCGCCTCGAGCACGTCCTTGCGGATCAGCATGGCCCGCACCTTCCGCGTGCGCACCGAGCCGGCGACCTCGAACGTGAGGCACATCAGGTAGCGGCCGCCGGTGACGGGCAGGCCCAGGTCGCGGCGCAGGAGGCCGTCGGCGAACTTCTCGCTGATCTCGTTGAGCACGCCGTTCAGGACGAACCACGCGTCGTCCGCGGGCAGGTCGAGGAGGGGGTCGGCCTCGGTGCAGCGGGCGGCGGCCTCCTGCACCATCCGCACCGCGGTCTGGTTGAGGAACACCTCGTGGGCGTCCTTCTCGAGGAGGGTGCGCAGCCGCAGCCAGCCGTGCTCGATCGTGTTGAGGCTGACGTTGAGCCGGTCGAGGAACTCGCGGCGGGCCCACTTCCGCCGCGCGCGCCAGCGGCCCCACAGGGCGCCGGCGGCGAGGCCCGCGACCGAGAGCAGGATCTTCGTGCCGTGGTCCTTGAGCGCCGCGCCGACATCGTCGAGGAGACCCATGCGAACCCTCCGGCGCCGAGTCTAGCCGTGCTCGCGTCCTCGGCCCCGCTCGGCCCCGCTTGGCCCGCGCGGCCCACGCGGCCCGCGCGGCCCACGGCCCGCCCTTGCCGGCCACCGGGCCTCGCGGTCCCACGCAGGGGGCCGCGTTCCCGGGCGCCGGTCCGCCGTCGCGTCGTCAGCGGGGGAACGAGGGGACGATCACCTCGCGGGTCTCGCCGTCGCGCAGCGGCACGCGGACCTCGACGGCGCGGGAGCCCGGCAGCCGCGCCACGTACGCGGTCGTGACGCCCGCGGCGAGCCCCGAGATCGTGACGACCGCGTCGCCGCGCGGCACGTCCTTGCCGTCGTCGTCGCGTTCCCAGCGTTCGGGTTCGGGCTCGAAGCGGGTGCCGACGCCCTCGACGGAGACGTTCGGCCACGGCGGCACGTCGTCCACGGCGCGGAAGCGGAGGCGGAGCGTCGCGGAGGGCAGCGTGAGGCGGAACGGGCTCGTGCCCGCGAGGCGCCAGACGGCGCCCGCGCCGCCGTCGCGCGTCGCGCGGACCACGCGTCCGGGGGTGAACGCGGCGTGCTCGGCGTGTCGCGCGCCGACCGGTACGTCCACGTGGACGGCGTTGCCGTCGTCGTCGAACGCCTCGAGCGTCAGGGCCTCCGCGCCCGCCGCGGGGCCGTCGAGCTCGATGCGGCCGCGGACCCGGCGCGGGAGCGCGGCGACGTCCACGTCGAGGACGGTGCCCGGGCCCTCGGGCACGGTCAGGGTCGTCTCGGCGGAGCCGCCGGCCTCGAAGAACAGGCGCAGCCGCAGCGGGCCCGGGCGGCCGGTCCACCGCAGCGTGGCCGCACCGCCCGCGCGGGCGGGTTCGGTCGCCTCGATGCCGTAGTGCCCCTGGACCTCGAGCGTGTCGTTCGCGCCGAGGCCCAGGAGGCGCACGACCGCGGTGGGCCGCGGATCCACGACGACGCGGCGGACGCCGCCCGTCACGGGGCCGACGCGGGCGACGCGCAGGTGGTCCGCGACCCGGACGACGGCGTCCACGTCCGCGGGGAGGAACACGACGTCCCCGCGTCGGAACAGGTGACCGGCTCCGGGGACGTCCACGTGGAGGAGGAGCTCGTCGTCGTCGGGAGGGGTCGAGAACACGACCTCGAGCCTCGGCTGCGCCACGAGCTCGATGGTGATCGCGGGCATCGCCGCGGGGGCCGCTCGCACCTCCAGCCGTTGCGGCGGTGTGCGGAAGCGCCGGAACGCGCTGGCGAGGCGGTCGTCGCCCGCGACCGAGCCGTCGTAGGACCCGGGCGGGAGGTCCACCGTCGCGTCGAGCACGTCCGCGTCCTCGGAGAGGTCGAGGACGGTGCGGCGTCCGCCCTCCGTCGCGTCGAACGCGATCCGGAGCGGGACTTCGAAGTCGTCGGGCTTGCCGGCGGCGTACCGTTCGCGCACGGTGACCGACCGTGTCGGCGCGTCGAACGCGGCCGTCGCCGACGCCCCGAGGTCCCATATGAGCGGGCCGCCCGGTCGGAAGTCGCCCGTGTCGAGCGTCGCGTACCGCTCCTTCCCCATCGCGTCGAGCCAGAGCTCGTCGCCCTCGCCGACGCCCTCCAGCACGAACGTCCCGTCGCGCGCGACGCGCGCGAGCGGCCCTCGGCTGCTGGTCATCCCGCGCACCACGGCCTGGTCGAGCACGCCGGGCGGCGCGTTGACGATGCGGCCGCGGAGCGTCAGGGCGGCCTCGGCCACGGTCACCGGTGGCGGCAGGTGGACGGGCCCGACCGCGGTGGGGGGCGCGTAGTCCGCGAGGATCCCCGGGCCGTCGTAGCAGACGTCCCCTTCGCTCCCGACGCCCCGCAGCACGAACCGCCCGTCCGCGTCGGTCCGCGCGACGCGCAGCGCCGGCGCGTGCGCGCATCCCACCTTCCACTCGACGAGGACCCCGCGGGCGGGCCGTCCGAGGGCGTCGAGCAACACCCCGTGGACGTCGCGCGGCGGCTCGAGATCGATCTCCTCCTGCTCCCCTCCGGCACCGTACGCCTCGGTCACCGCGTACCCGGGCGCCTCGATCGCCCAGTGCGAGACGGCGTCGCCGTCCTCGGTCTTCGCGCTGTCGAGCGCGAACAGCCCATGTTCGTCGGTCCGCCACTCGCCGCGCGCAGGGCCCCAGACCGCGTCGTCGCCCATCTCCATCTCGATGTGCCGCCGCACGATCGCGCCCGGGATCGGCCGCCGCGTGGCGGCGTCCCGCACGAGGAAGAGGACGTGCTCGGCCGGGACCCCGCCCCACACGGGGCCGTCGTAGGGCCGGATCGAGACGTCGTCGTCGCCGGCGCGGACGGGCGCGCCGACAGCGGCGAGCACGGCGAGGAACACGGCGGTGAGCGACCGGCGCATCGCCGGAGCGTACCCGTTCGGTCCGCCCGGCGCGCCCCGGGACCTTGCTTCCGGCGGTCGCGCGGCGGAGACTCGGGGGGACGGCGGAGGGCGCCATGCTCCAGTTGGTCGTCGCGGGGATCCTCTCGGGCATCGTCTGCCGGTACGCCGGCGAGCACCGTTGGCTCGAGGACGTCAGCCTCTTCCAGGTGAACCTGATCGTCGCGTTCGTCTACATCGCCTTCGTCGGCGGGGTCCTCGTCCTGCGCGGCGCGCGGCATCTGCCCGCGCTCGTCGTCTGGGCGGGCCTCGTCGTCATGGCGTGGGTCGCCGCCGCGAGGACCGGCATCGAGATGCTCGACCCGGTGAGCCTCCTCTCCCGCGGCCGCGGCGCGCTCGCGTTCGCGGGCGCGGTCGCGGGGCTCGTGGGCGGCGCGATCCACGCGGCGGCGAACACGGTGCTCCTCCCCGCCACGCGGAACGCGCGCGGCTTCCTGACCGTGACCGCGGCCGGCGCCGCCGCCGGGCTCACGATGGCCGTGGGCGACGACCTGTGGCCGCTCTTCATCTTCTGGCAGGGCGCGGTCGCCGGCGCGACCGGCTACGTCGTGGACAAGGCCTGACGGCCCCAGCGTCCTCCGCGCCCTCGCGTCCCTCGCGGCCGAGCGGGCCTCGCGGTCCCCTGGATCGTCCGCCTGCTCCCTCCCCGGGGCTCGGAGCGACCTACCGGGACGCAAGGCCCGGCGACCCGCGCGGGCTGCGGATAGAGTGAGGCGCGGAGGTGGACATGGCCGCCGGGAGGTCCGTCGCGCGCACCGTCGGCCTCGTCGCCGTCGGGTGGCTCGCCTCGGCGGCACCGGTGCACGCCGCGCGCAACGATCTCGCGAAGGACGTCGAGGCGTACCTGCGCGCGCCCGCGGCCGCCGAGGGGCCGCTGCTCGACGCGCTCTCGACGGCGTCCTGCCGCAGCCTCGCGGAGGCCATCGAGGCCGTTCCACCGCTGTCGCCGTTGCGCACCGTCAAGCGGCACGACCTCACGTTCGAGAGCCGCGGCGCGACGTGGACGTACTCCCTGCGCCTGCCCTCGGGGTACCAGCCGAACCGACGGTACCCCGTGCTCGCGCTGCCGGACCACGCGTCCGTGGACGCCCGCGACGGGCTCGACTTCTGGGCGTCGGACCCCGCGTTCGACGGCGTGATCCTGTTCCGGCCGGTCATCACGCGCCACCAGGACGACCGCACGCGGTTCCCCGACCCGCAGTTCTTCGCCGTCCACCAGGCGATGGCGGAGGTGATGCGCGACGGCCTCGCCCACCTGCGGCTGCAGTACGCGGTGGACCCCGACCGGGTGACGATGACCGGGCTGTCGCAGGCGGGGTTCCTGACGTGGTTCTACGCCGTGACGTTCCCCGACGACCTCGCGGCGATCGTGCCGGAGTCCGCTGGCGGGACCGCCGTCCTCGGCGGGTGCCTGCCCCTCGTCGAGAACGTCGCCGGGCTGACGGTGCGGATCCTGCACGCGAAGGGTGACACGGTCTGTCCGTACGCCGATGCCGTCGCGATGCACGACGCCGCGCTCGCCGCCGGCGCGCGCGCGACGCTCGTCACGTACGAAGACGCCGACTGGAGGACCGCCGTGCCGCCGACCCGCCACCCGGGGCCGCACGACCTGCGTCGCCGACACGTCGCGGACGTGGTGAAGACGGCCCGGCGCACGGTCCCGACGTCGTTCCGCCGGCGGCTCCGGTACGCGGTCCAGGGCACCGAGGGCCGCTTCCGCGTGCCGCCGCCCGCGAAGGTCGCCGACGCGTTCACTGTCACGTGCGCCGCGAACGACGGCCGGCTGACCGCCGACCGGCCCGGCGTCGTCTATTTGGCGTCCGTGGGCGACGTCGTGTTGCCCAAGACGCACCGGCTCTCGAACGGGCTCGAGGCGACGACCGAGGGCGCTCCGTTGCGGATCGGGACGCGATCGGTGTTCCCGACGGAGGACCCGCGGCTCCTGCTCCGCACGCTGAAGCGCACCGGCGACCGCGGCCGTCTCGTCGCGGCCGAGGTCCCGCTCGATCCCTGACCCGCATCCCCCTTCCCGGGACGCGAGGCCCGGCGGCCGGCGGGCCTCGCGTCCCGGAGCATGGGGAGCCTCACCGTGCTGCAGCGGAGGTGCTGCAGCGGAGGTGTTGCGGGCGAGCGACGGCCGGCGCGCGCTGGACAGCGGGGCCGCGCGGGCCTCTGCTGACGGTGAGGAGGTCGTCATGACGTTCCGCCGAGTTCGTGGCGCCGCGCTGGTGTGGGTCGTCGCGGCGACGTTCGTGGGGTGCGGCCGGTCGTCGCCCGATGCGGGTGCCAGTCGCGCGACGGCCGCGGTCGCGTGGGACGACCCGATGGAGCTCCTGCAGGCGCTGCGCGCCGCGCTCGAGGTCGGCGACGGCGCGCGCGTGGTCGCGCTGTACGACGACACCGATCCCGCGGTGGCGGTGAAGCGCCGCTTCTGGGCCGCGATGGCCGACGAGGTCGCGGCGCTCGCCCGGCTGCGGACCGCGTACGTCTCGAAGTTCGGCGCCGCGGCGTGGGACGCCGACGAGAACCCCGCGAAGTGGGGGACGGGCGGCGACTTCGGGCTCGCGTACGTGCTCTCGCGGTTGCCGGCGGCGCAGGTCGACGAGGAGGGCGGGACGGCCCGTGTCGGCGCCGAGAAGTTCGTGTTCCGGATCGTCCGCCGCGGCGGCAAGTACGCCGCGTTCCGCGAGGAGACGTTCGGCGGGAACGACGGCGAGGTGAAGATGGTGGCCGACGGTGTCGCGAAGGCGCGCCGCGCGGCCGCGCTCGTCGCCGAGGCGAACACCCCCGCCGACTTCGCCGCGCGCTTCGAGGCCCTCCGCGCGGAGTGACCCGGCCGTGGTGCCTCGTCCGCGACCCGCCGGCCGACGGTGAGGCGGCGGTGCGCTGCGGCGGGGCGGCCGGCGCGTCCCGGAGACCCGCCGGCCGCGGGCTGTCGGTGGGGTGCGTTAGTATGTTGTTCGTGTCCAACGAACTCCCCGCCCCGATCGAAGCCGACCCCGCAGAGACCGCGGGCGCGCCCGAACTCGTCGCCGCGTTCCGCGACGCGGTGGCGGCGCGCCGCGAGGCCGAGTTGCGCTGCGCCCGCCTGCTGGCGCGCATGGGCGACGAGCGGATGTGGGAGACGTACGGCTGCACGAACGTCGGCGAGTTCGGGGAGCGGCACGGCCTGGCGGCCGTCGAGGCCCGCGCGCTCCTCGATCTCGGCCGCGCGCTGCGCCTCCACCCCGACCTCGCCGACGAGATCCGCGCCGGCGGCGTCACCGTCGCGGCCGCCGCGTGCGTGTCGGAGGTGCTGACGCAGCCGACGCTCCTGCGCCCGGACGACGACTGGCGCCACTGGGCGCGGACCGAGCCGATCCGGACGCTACGGAGGCGCATTCGCGCACGACGCGAGCAGGTCCGGATCGGCGACGAGCCCGCCTGCCCGGTCACCGTGTTCGTACGACCCAAGGCCCGCGACGACTTCGAGCGGGCGAGGGAGATCGCGTCGAGCCGCGCCGGTCGGCCGCTGACGCACGGCGAGACGTTCGAGACGGTCGTCGACCACTTCCTCGACAGCTTCGACTTCGCGCGCGTGGCGCCCGGTTCGCGTCGTGCACCGGACACGCGCCTGTACCGCAGCCGGTACGTCCCGATGGAGGTCCGCCGCGAGATCTACGCGCGGCAGGGCTTCCAGTGCGCCGTGCCGTTCTGCGAGAACACGATGTTCCTCGAGAAGGCGCACCTGGTCGCGCACGCGAGCGGCGGGCACCGCGAGGCGGACAACCTCCTGCTCCTGTGCTCGGAGCACCACGTGTTCCTCGACGGGGGCGTGATCCGCGTCGAGGGCACGGCGTCCGAGCCGCGGTTCCTCGATCGTGACGGACGTGACCTCGCGACGCGAGGGCGCCCCTTCGTCCCGCGGTTCGACGACGACGACCCGGATCTCCCGGACGATCCGAGTCCGGACGATCCGGATCCGGACGACCCGGATCCGGAAGACGGGGTTTCGCCCGACGCCGCGGCCCGGCCGGGGATCGGAGAAGCGATCCGGGACGCGATCGGGCAGACGCCCGACGGCTGGCCGTGGGGTGGATTCCCGGACGGACTCGGCGGCGAGACCGCGGGGGCACACCGCGGAATGAGCCCGCCAGACCGATCCGACGTGGAAACGCCGAGGACGCGCTCGAGTCGGGACGCCCCGCGAGGTTCTCCGTTGGAGGACGACGTGGACTCGTGACCCCGCGACCCGCGGGCCGCGACCCGCGACGCGCGACTTGCGGCCCGCGGCTCGCGACCTGCGGCCCTCGCTGTAGGCTGCGCCCCCGGCCCGCGGGCCGCTGGGCGTTGCGTCCCGGATCGGCGAACCGCGCCACGCCTCGCCATACGCGGCGGGGCGGAGGGCCCGGTATCCTCGGACGAGCCCCGGCCAGGATCCCGGGGACTGGAGCCGGGTCCCCGACCGATGGCCGCGCACCCGCCCCCGTCCGGCGGCCGGAACGACCCCGCGACCGGCGGGCCGCCGGGCCTCGCGTCCCGGACCCCCGAGCGCTCTCTCGACGGCGTCCCTCCGGCGCGCGTTCCCCTGGGGGAGCACCACCGCGCGTGGGTCGCCGACCACGGCGACCTCGGGCTGTCGCTCGCCGACTACGAACGGCGCGTCGCAACGCTCGCCGCCCGCCACTGGGAACGCCAGGGCCTCGAGCCCACGCCGGCGCGCGTCGCGGAGCACCTCGCGGGGGCCGCGCTCGCCGACCTCTATCTCGCGTGCGCCGCCGACGCGGGCAGCGACCACGCCTGGACCGTGCTCTCCGACCGCTACCGCACGCGCCTCGAGGGCTTCGCGGTGCGCCGCGGGTTGTCGTCCGAGGCCGCGGTCGCCACGGTGCAGGACGTGCTCGGCGACCTCGCGCTGCCGCCGTCGAACGGCGCCGCCCGCACCGTGCTCGGCACCTACGACGGCACCGGCAACCTCTTCTCCTGGCTGTCGATCGTGCTCGTGCGGCGGATCGCGGGCGACGCGCGCAAGAAGAAGCCCGCGTCGCTCGACGTCGACCCCGACGGCGGTAGCCACCCCGAGCGGACGCCCTCGGGCCGCACCGTCCCCGAACCCGCCGGACTCGCCGCCGACGACGAGGCCCGCCGGCGCTTCGCCGCGGCGCTCGAGCGCGCGTGGCAGGGCCTGTCGTCGCAGGAGCGGCTCGCGCTCGTCGCGAAGCACCGCGACGGCTGGTCGCAGCGGCAGGTCGGCGCGCTCCTCGGCCTCGGCGAGGCCCGCGTCAGCCGCATCGTCTCGGCCGCGGTCGAGAAGCTCCGGGGGCCCCTGCGGGACGCGGTCGGCGACGCCGCCGGCGCCGGGGAGGCCGCCCTCGCGGGCGAGATCGCGACGTTCTTGGCAAGGACGGGGCCGCTCGCGCCTCCTTCCGGTGGCGGGCCCCGCTCGGGACCCGTCGGCGCCGGTGGGCGGGGGCCGAACCCCCCGCCGTGAGGGCTTCTGGGATGCACGCGCACGATGGAATCAACGGGACGCCGGGGGGCTCGCCCCCCGACACCCCCGGGTGCCCGGACGACAACCTCCTCGCGGGGTACGCGGACGGCCGGCTGACCGGGGAGCGCCGGGTCCGGGTCGAGGAGCACCTCGTGCTCTGCGCGCCCTGCCGCGACCTCGTCCGGTCGGTGCGGGAGGAAGTGGGGGCTGCGGGGGAGGAGGAACCCGCGGCCGTCGCGGAAGCCGTGGAGAGCGTGGGCGCGCGCGCCGGGGCGGCCTCGGGGGCCGGCGTGTCGATGCCTTCGCCGATCCCTTCGCTGGCCGAGGCCCGCGAGCGACGCCGCCGGTCGCTCGCCGCGTGGGCCGTGGCCGCGGGGGTCCTCCTCGCGGTCGGGCTCGGGTTCGTCGCGATGCGCCGGGGCGACGGCCCCGTCACGCCTCAGACGCCCGAGGGCCGCTTGGTCGCGGCCGCGGCGCGGCTCGTCCGGGCCGCGCCCGACGACCTCGCGGGGTTCCGTCCCGCGGACGCGGCCGAGCGCCGCACCGAGGGGGCCGACGTCCACCGGTCGGGCCTCGAGATCGAGATGCCCGCGGAGACGCTGCTGACGCCGACGCCGACGTTCCGCTGGAGCGCGACGGCGGCGAGCCCGTTCACGGTCGTGGTCGCGGACGGCGACGGGCAGGAGGTGTGGCGCCGCACGTCGGACGTCGCGACGATGCCGTACCCGATGGACGCGCAGCCGCTCGCCGCGGGCGCGTACGTCCTCGAGGTGTCGGCGCGCGGGCCGCTCGGCGAGACGACCGCGACGCGGGCCTTCCGCGTCGCCGGCGAGGCCGAGCGCGCGGCGTGGGAGCGCGTCGTGAAGGCGGCCGAGACGGCGGTGCCGGACGCGGTCGAGCGCGACGTCGTGCTGGCCCACGCGGCCGCGCGCCGGTCGCTGTGGCTCGAGGCCGAGGTGCGCGCGGGGCGCGCCGCGGCGTCGCCGACGGCCGACGACGTCGCGCGCGACACGTGGGCGTGGGTCCGTCGCAAGCTCGGCCGCCCGGCCGACGCGTCGCGCTGACGGGCGTGGGTCGCGTGCGCTCCGCACCGGGCCTCGCGTTGGCGGCGACGCTCTGCGTGGCCGGTCTCCGCGCGGGGCCCGCGAACGCAGCGGACGCGCCCGCCGCGCCGGCCGCACCCGCGGGGCCGCAGCGCGCGCTCGACGCGTCCGTCCGCGAGGTGCGGGCCGCGTTCGTCGCGCACGACGCCGCCGCGCTCGAACGCGCCGCCGCGATGCCGGGCGTGGATCCCTACCTCGTCGCGGGGTCGTTGTGGCGGCTGCGGGAGGAGGCGACGGACGCGGCGGTGCGCGCGGAGCTCGAGGGCGCCGCGCGCGCGTGGGCCTCGACGTGGGCGAAGCGCCCCGGGGGCGAGGGGATCGGCGCGTGGCTCGACCGCGCGTTCGCGGCCCCGGCGGCGGAGCGGGCGGACGAATGGGCGCTCCTCGCGGTCGCGACGCGGCTCCGGAACGCGACGGACGGCGGGGCCGGCGCGGCGGTCCCCCCGCTCGTCGAGGAGGCGCGGGAGCGGGCGGCGCGGGTGCCGTGGGGGCTGTACGCGGCGGGGGCGCTGGTCGAGGTCGCGCGCACCTATCTCCTGTCCGGCGCCGCGGGCGCGGAGGCGGCGTGGGCGAAGGCGCGCGAGGCCGCGACGCGCATCGGGTGGGACGACGGCGTGCTGTTCGCCGAGCGGTTCTACGGGGCGTACCTGCACGACCGCGGGCGCCACGCGGAGGCCCTCGAGACCGCGCGGCGGACCGAGGCGCTGGCCGCCCGCCGCGGCAACCGCGGCACGGTGGCCGTGATGGTCGCGAACGCCGCGACCGAGCTGTTCGCGATGGGGAGGTTCGCGGAGGCGAAGGCGGAGGCGGACCGGGCGGTGGAGGCGGCGTCCGGCTCCGGCTCGAAGATGGCGACGTACCTCGCGCTCGACGTGCTGGCGAGCAGCCTCGCGGCGCTCGGCGACCGCCCCGGCGCGAAGTCCGCGTCGGCGCGGGCCGCGGAGGCCGCGATCGCGTCCGGCGGCGGGCTCGAGATCCTGTTCCGGCGCGCCCTGCTGCTCCGCGAGAACGACGCCTGGGGCGAGTCGATGGACGCGTTCGAGGACTTCCTCGTCCGGGCCGAGCGCGCCTCCGACACGTCGGGGCTCTTCCTCGCGCACCGCGAGCTGTCCACGCTGCACCGTGCGCTCGGGCAACCCGAGAAGGCCCTCGACCACGCGCAGCGCGCGCTCGAGATCGCGGTGAAGACCGGCGAACCGGTCGTGATCGGCGACGCGCGCACGTCGGTCGCGATCTCCCGTCTCCTCGTCGAGCGGCGTCGCGGGCCGGTCGCGCCGGACGCGCCCTGGCTCCGCGAGGCGACGGAGGAGGCCCGACGCGCGGCGGCGGGATACGTGGCCGCGTCGATGGAGCGCGGGGCCGACGGCGTCCGCCTCGCCCTCGCGCGTCTCCAGGTGGCGCGCGACGACCACGTCGGCGCGATCGAGACGCTGCGCGGGCTCGCCACGCGCCCCGGCGTCGACGTCGAGCGGTCCGAGGTCGGGGTGCTGCTCCGCGCCGTCGAGGCCGAGGTGGACGCCGCGGCCGGTCGGTGGCGCAAGGCCGCCGAGGCGGCGCGCCGCTCGCTCGAGATCCGGCGCGGGCTCGCGCGCGGGCTCGGCGAGTCCGACGCCATCGGGAGCCGCGAGGACGCCGAGGCGACGGCCGCGCTCGGCGTGACCGCCTGCGCCGCGTGGGCGGCGGCGGCGCCGGCGGAGGCGGTCGAGGCGGCGGCGGTCGCGTTCGGGTGCGTCGAGGACTCGCGCGGGGTGCTGCTCGCCGAGGGCCTGACGAACCGCAGCGCGCTGCTCTGGCGCGACGCCGACCCGAAGCTCGTCGAACGCGACCACGCGACCCGCGCCGCGGTCGCCGCCGCGCGCGCGCGGCTGCTCGACGCGAAGGGCGACGACGCGGCCTCCGCCCAGGCCGCGCTCGACGCCGCGTGGAAGGAGCGCGAGGACGCGGTCGCGCGGCTGCAGCGGGCGGCGGCGCGCACGGCCGCGTTCGTCGACCCGCCGCGTCCCGACGCGAAGGCGACGGCCGGCTGCCTCACGCCGCAGGACGCGGTCGTCGTCTACCGGACGACCGGCGGCGCGGCCGGCCACGCGGTCGTCGTGCGGCACGACGGCCCGCGTCTGGTCGGGCTGGGCCCGCTCGCCGCGCTCGACGCCGCGATCAAGGCGTGGCGGCGCGTGGTCGCGACCGACGGCGGCGACGACCGTCGCGCGGCGGCGAAGGCGTACGACGTGCTCGTGCGGCCGCTCGACGCGGCGCTCGCGGGTGCGTCGCGGCTCGTGTTCGTGCCCGACGGGGCGCTGTCGTTCCTGCCGTTCGAGGCGCTCCTGCGCGTGGACGGCGCGCGGAGCGAACGGCTCGTCGAACGCGCCGAGGTGACGTACGTCCCGTCGGCGGGCCTCCTCGACGTGCTCGGGACCGAGGCCGCGTCGCAGGCCGCGGGCACCGACGTGCTCGCGCTCGGCGACCCGACGCTGCCCTCCGGGACCGGGTTCCCGGCCCTGCCGGGCGGCGGCGAGGAGGCCCGGTCGCTCGCCAACCGGTTCGCCCCGGGCCACGCGACGCTGCTCGTGGGGGAGCGCGCGGGCGCCGAGGCGCTCCTCGAGGCGCTCGCCGGCGACGAACGTCGGTTCCGCGTGGTGCACCTCGCCTGCCACGGCCTCGTCGACCCGGACCGTCCGTCGGGCTCGGGGCTCCTCCTCGCGGGCGGCAAGGTCCTCGACGTCGATCGCATCGAGCGCGAACGCTGGCGCGCCGACCTCGTCGTGCTGTCGGCGTGCGAGTCCGGCCGCGGCCGCGTCGTGTTGGGCGAGGGCGTGTTCGGCCTGGTGCGCGCGGCGCTCCTCGCCGGCGTGCCGCGGGTCGTGACGAGCCAGTGGGTCGTCTCGGACCGGGCCACGCGCCGCTTCATGGACCGCTTCTACGACGCCCACCTCGGCCGCGGCCTCTCCGCGGCGTCGGCGCTGACCGACGCGAAGCGGGCGGCGCTCGCCGCCGGCGGCGAGGACGCCTCGCCGTCGCGGTGGGCCGCCTTCGTGCTCTGGGGCGCGCCCTGAACCGTCCCGACGCGGTGGCGGTCCAGGGACCGGCCGCCCGCGGTCAGGCGCGCGTGGCCCAGACCAGCGCCGCGCTCTTGAACGAGAGCGTCTCGTAGCCCTGGTCCTTCCAGCCCGGCCGGTTGAACGCCGCGCGGAACTCCGGGATCCACTCCGACCGCAGGATCAGGTCCGCCAGCGTGTGGTCGAACACGTTGCTCCACTCGGGGTGGAGCTTCGGCGCGAAGGTGTCGAGCACCCAGAACCACCGGCGCCAGACCCACCGCTGGAACCCCTTGTGGGGCCGCGCGAAGTCGTGCAGCACGACGATGCCGCCCGGCCGGACGAGCGGCAGCAGGTGGTCGACCATCTCGACCGCGTTCACGTACTTCGGGATGTAGCACGACACGACCGCGTCGAACGGCGCGCGGTCGGACACGTCCACCTTCGTCGCGTCGCCGAGCCGCCACTCGACCCGCGCCGCGTCGTCGGGGAACCGCCCCTTCGCGATCTGCTGGTAGTCGTCCGTGAGGTCGACGCCGACGAGCCGCGCCTGCGGGCAGTGGTCGAGCACCATCCGCGACAGGATCCCGGTGCCGCTCGCCAGCTCGAGGACGTTCTTCGCGTCCTTCGGCACCTTCGCGAGCAGCGCCTTCTTCCAGCGCTTGTCGAGCCCCAGCGTCGTCCAGCGCACGACGCGGTCGTACGACTTCCCCGTGCCGGGGAAGAAGCGCTTCGCGAGCGCCTGGCCGGAGAACTCGGTCGCGGAGGACGCGGGGGGCACGGGGGGCGTCGGCATGGGGCGGGATTGTGCCCGGGACCGCAGGCCCGGCCCCCGGCAAATCGGCGCGCGCCCCGCCCGCGGTCCCGCCGCGGCCCGCGCCGCCGCGCGGACGCCTCGGCTACTCGAGGACGAACGACACCTTCATGGTGACGCGCCACTCGATGACCTCGTTCTTCGCCACCACGACCTTCTGCTCGGCGACCCACGCGCCCTTGATGCCCTTCACGGTCTTGCCCGCGCGGGCGATCCCGTGGCGGATCGCCTCCTCGAAGCTCTTCTTGGACGACGCCGTGATCTCGATGACCTTCGCGACGGTGGACATGGGGCAACCTCTCCTTCCGGTGGGGGTCGGCCGATCGGGGCCCGACCTCCCCGGAGTCTACGGGCAGGGCGAGCGGCCCGAGGCGGGTCGGGACGCGATCCCCTTCCCGGGACCGCGTCCCGCGCGGCGCGGTGGGCGCCCCGCCACGGAACCGTTGCGCCCGGCTCGCGCCGGCGACGCGGGGTGCCCGCGGTGGGATGCTCGGGCCATGACCCTGCACCGGCTCGTCCTGCGGCACGTCACCGCGCACCCGGTGCGCGCCGTCCTGCTCGCGGGGCTCGCGGCGCTGTCGATCTTTCTCCTGGTGTTCCTGCGGACGGTCGTGACGGGGCTCGGCGCGGGGGCCGCGGCGGCCGCGCCGGACCGGATCATGGTGCAGAGCGGCGTGGGCCCGATGGCGGAGCTGCCGGCGTCGTACCTCGACACGCTGCGCGAGGTGCCCGGCGTGGGGTCCGTCGCGCGGTGGTCGTGGTTCGGGGGGCGGCTCGCGGGCGACGACGCGTTCTTCGCGTGTATGGCGGTGGACCTCGACGTCGCGCTCGCGCAGTACCCGGAGTTCGAGGTGCCGGCGGACGAGCGCGCGGCCGCGCTCGCGGACCGGCGCGGCGTCGTCGTGGGGCGCGACCTCGCGCGGAAGCACGGCTGGCGCGTCGGCGACACGGTGCCGGTGCTCGGGACGCTGTACCCGCTCGACGACGGCCGCGCGTGGGAGCTGACGGTGCGCGGGATCTACCGCTCGACGGACCCGTCGATGCCGGAGGTGGTCGTGTTCATGCACTGGGACCACCTCGAGGAGACGCGCCGGACGCTGCGGCTGGCGGCCGCGACCGCGGCCACGGTCTCGCTGTTCAGCGTGAAGCTTGCGCCGGGCGCGACGCCCGAGGCGGTGTGCGCCGCGGTGGACGCGCGGTACGCGGCCGGCCCGATCCGCACCCACACGCAGACCGAGCGGATGCACCGCGCGGAGGAGGTGGGGATGCTGACGTCGATGGTCGGGTGGCTCGGCACCCTCGGCGGGGTGGTCGTGTTCGCGACGCTGCTGCTCGTCGGGAACGCGATGGGCATCGTGGTGGCGGACCGGCGCAGGGAGGCGGGGGTGCTGCTCGCGCTCGGGTTCCCCGACCACGTGATCGCGCGGCTGGTGGTGCTCGAGGCAGCGCTCGTCGTCGGCCTGGGCGGGCTCGTCGGGACCGCGGCGTCGGTCGCGATCGGGCCGCTCGTGCGGCGGGCGCTCGCGTTCGGCGGCTACGTCGTGCGGCCGGGGACGGTGGCGGCGGCGGTCGCGGTGAGCGTCGCGCTCGGCGTGCTAGGCGGGTTGCTGCCGGCGTGGCGGCTCGGGCGCGTGCGGCCGGTCGAGGTGTTCCGCGAGGAGGCGTGAGGCCGCGGGGAACGACGACGGCCGGGACCCGTGGGGCCCCGGCCGTCGCGGACGACGCGATGCACCGCGGTCAGAGCGACAGGTTGACCTGCGTGCCCGCGCCGCCGGTCACCGTCGCCGAGCCCGTGCTCGTGGACGTGCCGTTGCCGGCCTCGACCGTGTAGTCGCCGGCGGGGACGGGGTCGAGGAGGTACTCGCCCGTGACCGGGTCGGCGCCGACGGAGGCGACGACGAGCCCGTTCCACAGCAGGCGCACGGTGACGTTGTCGCCGGCGGGCGAGACGGTGCCCCAGATCGAGCCCGCCGACGCCGGGGCGACCGCGAGGTCCTGCGCCCCGGAGGCGGCGCCGTTCGTCACGACGACGCCGAGGATCGAGGCGTAGGCGTAGCCGGGGGCGATCGCGACCAGGTCGTACGTGCCGTCGGGGAGCGTGAGGACGTAGCCGCCGACCGCGTCCACCGCGGTGGACGCGACCTCGACGCCGCCCTGCTGCGCCGACACGACGGTCCCGGCCGGGAGGCCCGAGAAGTCCGTCGTCGTCACGGTGCCCGCGACGCCGCCGTCGGCGTCCACGACCGTCGGCACCACGCGCAGGCGCGGCTTCAGGCGGTAGACGTGGCCCTTGCCGCAGCGGTGCACCGAGCGGCGCACGTCGAAGTCGAGCGTGAGCACCGTCGTGACGCCGGCCTCGATCGTGAAGTCGTGGCCGAGCTTGATGCCGGTCTGCTCGCCGCTCGGCACCACCAGCGGGTAGGCCTCGCCCGCGACGACGACGTAGTTCTTGAGCGCCTCGGCGGGCAGCGTCTCGCGGTCCTGCTTGCTGTCGCGCGCGACGATCAGCCGGATCGAGTGGTACCGGCCGGGCTCGAACGAGCCGCCGCCGAGCACCGCCTCGACGCCGTGCTGCAGCTCGAGGAGGTCGTACTGCCCCGGCACCGACGTGATCGTCTCGACGACGTCGTTGTCGTCGTCGCCGTCGTCGTCGCCACGCTGGCGGCCGCCGCCCGCGCCACCCCCGCCGCCCTGGTCGTCGTCGTCGTCCCCGCCGCCGCCGGGACGCGGGCGGTCGTTGCGCGCGGACTCCACGGGCGTCGCGTCGTCGGCGCCGTCCACCTCGCGGCGGACCTCGACGCGCTCGATCGTGACGTACACGTGCTCGACGCCCTCGGTGGGGGCGTCGTGCATCCGCACTTCGACCCGGCCGGTCGTGGGGATCGTGGCCCCGGAGCCACCGGCGCCGCCGCCGCCGCAGGCGGCCAGCGCGGCGAACGCGAACGAGCAGGCGACAATCGCGGGCAGCCTCAGGGCCGCCGACGCGCGGGAAAACGCGGGCATGGAACCTCCCGGAGCGAGCAGGTCCCGTCCCACGAGCACCGTCGCCGGTATCGGCCGTCGGCCCCGTCCGACTGAAGCCCGTTCCGCCCTCCGATGCCGGCCCCCCGTGCTGGTTCCGCCCTTCGGTGCCGGTCCCAGAATGGCGGAACCGGGCGGCGCTCGGTGGCGGGGGGACGCGAGGCCCGGCCCTCCGGCGGGTCCGCCCCTCGCGGCCGGTCGCTCGCGGACGGGTCGTTTCTCGGCGCACGGGCGCGGGATACAACGACGCGATGGAGCTCGACCCGGCCACGTTGTCCCCGCGCGAGGCGTACCGCCTCATGACGGCCTGTCTCGTGCCGCGGCCGATCGCGTGGGTCAGCACGCTCGACGTCGAGGGCCGCGCCAACCTCGCGCCGTTCAGCTTCTTCGGCGGCCTCTCGTCGGACCCGCCGACGGTGATGGTCAGCGTCGGCCGTCGCAAGGGCGCGCGGAAGGACACCGCCCGCAACCTCGTCGCGACCGGCGAGGCCGTCGTCCACCTGCCGTCGCGCGCGCTCGCCGCGGCCATGGTCGCGACCTCCGCCGAGGTTGCGGCGGACGTGGACGAGTTCGACCTCGCCCGTCTCGCGAAGGTGGCGTCCGTGCGCGTGCGGCCCTGGAGGATCGTGGGCGCGCCCGTGGCCCTGGAGGCCCGCGTCGTCGCGCACCACGAAGTCGGGCGGTCCGTGAACGACGTCTTCTTCCTCGAAGTGGTCCGATTCCACGTCGACGACGCGGTGCTCGTGGACGGCGTGCCCGATCCCGTGCGCCTCGACGTCGTCGGCCGGCTCGGCGGCGCGTCGTACTGCCGGACGACCGACGTCTTCACGATCGAACGCCCCGGCGGTTGACCGCGAGGCCCGGCGCGCGGCGGAGTCGGCGGCGACCGGGCCTCGCGTGCCCTCGGGTTGCTCCGCTGGTCCGATTTGCCGGGGGCCCGGTGGCTGGTTCCGGGCCCCGGGCGGGGCTAGGGTCCCTCCGGCGGACTCCACCGGGTGAGCCCCGGGCGCCGATAGGGACGGCCATGCTCGAGGCGGGGACCCTTTCCGTGGACGACGCGCTGCGCGGCCCCTCGACCCCCGACGGGTTCGAGGCGTGGGCCGAGCGTCTGCGCGCGATGCCCGCGCGGGCGCGGGCCGAGGTGCTCGCGCGCGCGGACGCCGCGTGGCGGCCGGGCAGCGACGCGTGCCATCGCGTGGCGGACGTCTACCGCGCGCTCGAGGCCGACCTCGACCCGCGCGACGCCGCGGGCTGCCTGCGGATCCGGCGCCTGCTCGACGAAGGCGGCGTCATGCGGCTCGAGCGGCTGATGATCGAGACCGAGCGGCACGCCGTCGACCCCGAGGTCGGCGTCACGGCGAGCCTCGTGCTCGGCCAGTGGGACCTCGTCCGCAACGATCTCGAGCGCTGCGAGCGTCGGTACCTCGACGCGATCGAGGCGGGGCGCGGTCGCTGGCCGGCGGTCGTCGGCGCGGCCTACAACAACTACGCGCGGCTGTGCCTGCACGCCCGGCGCGACCTCGAGGCGCTGGTGCTCGCGCGCCGCGGCTCCGAGGCGTGCGCGGCGGTGCACGACACGCTCGGCGCCGTGTACGGGCGGCTCGTCGAGGGCTTCGTCCTCGCGGGGCTGCAGGACTGGCCGCGGCTCCGCGACGTCTGCACGTGGCTGCGCCGCGAGATGGACGGCCTCTCGCCCACGCCGCGCGTGGCGATCGAGTACGGCCTGCACGAGCTCCTCGCCGAGCTCTCGATCGGCGAGCACCGCCCCGCCGACGCGTTCTCGCACATCGCGCGCGCCGCCGCGCTCGCGCGCGAGCACCGCGAGCCGTCGTGGTGCCCGCGCGAGGTCGAGGTCACCGGGGCGCAGGCGTGGGCGGCCATGGGCCGGCGCGACCAGGCGCTCGAGTGCATCGCGCGCGGGCTGGCCGACGGTCCGTCGGACGACGCGCAGGGCCTCCTGCTCCAGGCGCTGCGCGTGCGGCTCCTCGCGGAGACCGGCGACGCGGCGACCGCCGAGGCCGCGCACGCGTTCCTGCACGACATGGCGCTCCCGGGCGCGCTCGCGCTCGGGTCCGGCGTCCGCCTGATGCGCGCGCAGCTCGCGGCGGACGCGCTCGCGTCGCACTGGCCCGCCGAGGCCGCGGGCGCGTACCACATCGCCGCGACCGCCGCGCTGCACCGCCTCGCCGAGGTCGCGCGCTTCACCCGCGAGTTCCCCGACGTCAGCCGTCCGACGCCGCTCGAGTCGCGCGTGCTCGACGACCACCGCCGGCGCACCGAGCGGCAGGAACGCGGCCTGCGCGCGGCGCTCTCGCGCTACATCATGGACGAGGTCCGCGAGGGCCGGTGGCCGCTCGAGCGGTTCGCGGCCGTCGGCGACCACATCTGCTGCTGCGCGTGGTGCGGGTCGGTCCGCGGGTCCGACCGGCGCTGGGCCCCGCTCCCCGAGTCGCTGAAGACGCTGCCGGCCGACACGCTCCCGCTCACCCACGGCGCCTGCCCCGACTGTCTGCCCGCGCTCCGCGACTCCCTCCGCGAGATCTGAGCGTCTCCCGCGTGGGACCGCGAGGCCCGGTGGCCGGCGCGTTCGCCGACGCCGGTCCGGCCCGTCACGCCAATGCCCCCGTGATGGTTTACTGACGCGACGGGCCGCGACGGGCGGACCCGGGAAGGAGCGCGTCGATGGGGCCGCACGGAGTCGAACGGACGCTGCGTTCGAGCCCACCGCGCGCGCAACGGATCGGGCCGGGCCTCGCGTCCCGGAACCTCGTCCGCCTCCTGGGGCTGCTCGCCGCGGCCGTGGGCCTCGCCGCCTGCGGGGGAGGCAACGGCCCGCGCGCGGGTGCGCCCGCCGCGGGGACGACGCAAGGCCCGTCCGCGTGGGCGCTGCGCCTCGTGCCGACGGCCGCGCTCCCGCGCGTCGGGACGCTGGGCGATGCGCCCGCCGACGCGGTCGAGGTCGTCATCGCCGACGACGGCACGCCGTACCTCGGCGGCGCGCGGGTCGAGGCGGAGCGATTCGAAGCGGCACTCCGGGCCGCGGTCGGCGCGCCGGCGGCGGGCACGGCCGACGTCGAGCGGAACGTGATCGTGCGCGTGGCGGCGGAGGCGCCATGGGTCGCGGTCGAGCGGGTCCGGGCGGCGTGTCGGGCCGTCGGCGCGTGGCGATTGCACGTCGCCGTCGTCGGGGAGGGGGACGGCGCCGAGGGCGCGATGGCGTTGTTCCTGCCGGCGCAGGAGCACCGGGTCGTCGTCCGGGGCAAACCGGAGGACGAGCCTCCGCCGCTTCCGGTTGCGCTCGTGCCGGCCGACGTGGACGCGCCCGACGGCGCGGTGTTCGCCGCGCTGCGCGATGCGATCGCGGCGGCGCCGGAAGCACCGGTGCGTGTGTCCGCGTCGAGCCCCGTGGCGGTCAGGAAGGTCCTGCGGACGGTGGACCTCGCGGTGCGCGCGGGCGCGCCGCGCGTGCTCCTTGCGGCGGGCTCGACCTCGTCCACGGATCCCGTGGTGACGACGATCGCGGTCGGTCTCCCGACGCGATGGGTGGACGGATCGTTGGTGGCGGGCGCGTTCCCGGCGGTCCCCCGCGTCGAGCGTGCGGCGCCGGGCACGCCGGCGGTGGGGGTGACGGACGCGGCGCAGCTCGCGCGCGGCGGGCGTCGTCCGCGGCCCGCGACGGTCCGGAGTGACGCAAAGGAGACGGACGCCGTCGAGATGGCGCTGCAGTGGCTCGCGCGCCATCAGAGCCCGGACGGTCGGTGGGAGGCCGCCGGGTTCGCGCGCTGGCGCGACGGCGAGCCCGTGGCCGCGCCGACCCTCGACGGCGCGGGCGACCCGCGGCGCGACGTCGGCGTGACGGGGGCGGCCCTGCTCGCGATCCTCGGCTCGGGGTACACGAGCCGCTCGGAGGGACCGCTCGGCGAGACCGTGAAACGCGCCGCGGCGTGGCTCGTGGGGCGGCAGGAGGCGGACGGGTGCTTCGCTCCGCGCGCCGACGCCGGCGCCGGGGCCGATCACGTGCTCGCGACGCTCGCGATCACCGAGCTGTACGGCATGACCGGGTCGCGCACCTGGGAGGAGCCGGCGCGCCGCGCGGTGGAGCTCCTGCGCCGCACCCAGCTCCCGAGCGGCGCGTGGCCCGCGAACCTCGAGGGCGGAACTTCCGACGACGTGCTCACGTGCTGGGCGGCGATCGCGATGGGATCACCCCTCGCGATCGACGAGGCCGACCGACGTGCCTCGAAGCCACCGGCGTTCGGGCTCGACCGGGAGGTCCCCGTGCGGGCCCTCGCCTATCTCGAGGGCGTCCTCGCGCGCGGCGGCGATGCCGCGGGCCTCACCCTGTCACCGTGGGGCGGCCGCGGCACCGCGGCGTCGTCGCCGGACGGGTTGCTCGCCGCCGTCGCGTGGCTGCGCGCGTCGCTCGTCGGCGAGGCGACGGTGCATCCGAGCGTGCGAGCGGCCGCGGACCGGCTGGCGGCGTCGCCGTGGCGCGGCACACCGGACGGGTCCGCGACCGACGTCGCGCGCGCGTACCTCGCGACGTCGGCGTTGTTCGCGGCCGGCGGCGCGGCGTGGCGGACGTGGGAGCGGTCGATGGGGACGGCCGCGTGGCGCACGCAACGGCTCGACGGGGACGCGCTCGGCTCGTGGGACCCGCACGGACCGGGATCCGCCGAGGGCGGCCGCGCCTACGTGACGGCGATGCACGCGCTCTGCGGCGAGCTCTGGTACCGCTACGACAAGGTCTTCCGCGCGCGCTGAGGGTCGTCCCCCGTGCCGGTTCCGCCCTTCGGTGCCGGTCCCAAAATGGCGGAACCGGACGGTGATGGGCGGGACGAGTGGCCGGGGAGAGGACCGACATAAGGGGAGACGCCGCGCCGCAGGAGGTCGGGTGGCGCCGTGGCGCACGCTCGGCGGGCGTGGGAGACTCGCGGTCGGGGACCGCGAGGCCCGTCGGGTCCCCGGGGAGCCGCGCCATGGGTCGGTCACACGTTTCGCCCGGCCGCCGCGGATCGTTCGTGGGCCGCGAGTCGTTCGTGGGCCGCGAGTCAATCGTGGGTCGCGGAACGTTCGTGGTCCGCGGCGCGCGTGTACGTCGCGTCGTCGTCGCGGCGATCGCGCTGCTCGCGGTCGTGGGCGGTGCGGGGGGCGGCGGGGCGCGCGCGGGCGACGACCCGGCGCCGGTCGTCGTGGCGACGGCGGAGCTCTTCGCGTCCGGCGCGGTGTGGGACCCGCCCGAGTTCGCGCTCGACGTCGAGCTCCTCGCGGACGGCACGCTCGCGTTCCTCCGCACGCCGTGCGGGCTCGACGAGTTCGAGGCCTTCCTCGCGGACATGGCCCGCGAGCCCAAGACGCGACGGAAGGACGGCGCGTCGTACTTCGACGCGGTCCTGCGCGTGCACCCGACGGCGCCGTGGACGCTCGTGCAGTGGGTGATGACGTCGCTCGCGCGCGCGCGGATCCACCGGATCTCCTTCGCGGTGCGGCCGATCGTGGGGGGCGACGAAGGCGTGCTGCCCGCGTTCCTGCCCATTGACCGCGGCGACGCCCCCGCGCCGACGCCCGCGCGCGGCGCGAGCGCGCCGACGAAGCTCACGGTCGTGTCCGCCGCGCAGGACGACGACGAGGGCGCCGTCCTCGCGGCGCTCGTCGAGGCGACGAAGGCGCAAGCCCCGCGCGCCGCCGTCGTGATCGACACGCCGACGTTGCCGTCGCCGTCGGTGGGCGCGGTGCTCCGCGTCCTCGACCTCGCGTACCGCGCGGGCGCGTCGGCGGTCGCGTTCTCGGGGATGCCGGCGCCCGTGCCGACGGGGGACCGCGCCGCGCGTTCGCTCGAGGGGCTGCGCGCGTTCACCGCCGCGTGGCGGAAGGACGGCGGCGCGGGCGCGAAGGTGACCGTGGCGGGGAAGGCCGTCGGGCCCGCGGTCGCCGGTCCGCGACCGCCGCTGCCGGCGCGGGCCCCGCGCATCGCCGCCACCGACGATCGCCAGGCGCCGGGCGGCGCGTGGGACGACGCCGAGGCCCCGGCCGCGGCACCTCGGGCCGGGCCCGACGTGGCGCCGGCGGGCGCGCGCGACGCGAACCCGGTCGAGGACGCCGTCGGCGGGGGGGCGCCGACGCCGCGCCGCGCGCCCGACACCGGACGGCCCGACGCCGGGCCCGGCGACGGCCCGCCGCGCGCGCCCGCGCCCGACGCGGGCGAGCGGGCCTCGCGTCCCGGGACGGGGGTCGCTCGCGACGAGACGACGGCGGTCGAGGACGCGCTCGCGTGGCTCGCGGCGCACCAGGCGTCCGACGGGCACTGGTCGCCCGACGCGGCCACGCGGTGGTGCCGCGGCGTCGAGACGAACGCGGCGGCGGAGGAGGAGGGCGCGCCGCAGTACGACGTCGGGCTGACCGCGCTCGCGACGCTGGCCTTCCTCGGCGCGGGGCACTCGAGCCGTTCGGAGGGGCCGTACGGGCCCGTCGTCGCGCGGGCGTTCGAGTGGCTGCGCGAGGCGCAGGACTTCGAGGGGTGCTACCCGACGCGGAACAGCGGGCACTTCATCTACGGGCACGCGCTCGCGACGTGGGCGGTGGTCGAGGGGTACCGCGCGACCGGGTCCACGGTGCTGAAGGAGTCCGCGCAGCAGGCGCTCGACTTCGTGGCGATCGCGCGCACGCCGCACGGCGCGTGGCGCTACGGCATCCAGCCCGGGGACGCCGACACGTCGGTCACGGGGCTCATGGGCCTCGTGCTCGCGACGGCCGCCGAGGTGAACGCGGCCGACGCGAAGGCGCACCTGCCGGCGTCGTTCGTGCTCGACGCGGAGGCGTTCGAGGGGGTGCGCCGGTGGATCGAGCAGATGACGGACCCCGCGACGGGCCGCGTCGGGTACCTCGAGCGCGGCACGGGGTCGGCGCGCGCGTCGGACCGCGTCGAGCGGTTCCCTGCGGCGCTCGTCGAGCCGATGACGGCGATGGGCGTGCTCGCGCGGCTCGGGGCCGGCGACGACCCGACGAAGGGCGTGCTCGGCAAGGGCGTCGACCTCCTCGCCGCGACCCGTCCGCGGTGGGACCCCGCGGCGGGCACGATCGACTACTACTGGTGGTGGTTCGGCGCGCTGGCGATGGCGCGCGCCGGCGGGCCGCGGGCCGAGGCGTGGCGCGCGGCGCTCGTCGAGGCGCTCGTGCCGCATCAGCGGACGGACGGCGACGTCTGCGGGCCGAAGGGCTCGTGGGACCCCGTGGACGCGTGGGGCCCCGAAGGGGGCCGCGTCTACGCGACGGCGACCGCGGTGCTCGCGCTGCAGGCGCCGGGTCGCGTGCCGCGGCGCTGATCCGTCCCCGACATCGGTTACCTCCACGTTCCCTCCGCCCCCCCGGCAACTTGGAACAGAGGGCGATGACCCCGAGGTTCCGGATGGCCGAGTTCGACCCCCGAGATGGGGGTAGGGTACGGGTTCGTCGGGGCCGAGCGATCCGCGGGACGGTCCGCGCCCCACTCCCGAAACTCGTCCCGGAGAACCCCTGCCCATGAAGCGTCTGTCCACTCTCCTCGCCGTCGCGGCCGTTGCCGCGCTCGCCTCCTTCTCGCGCCCCGTCTTCGCGGGCGACCCCGCCCCGAGCGCCCCCGCCGCCGAGCCCGCGAAGGCCGCGCCGGTCGAGGCCCCGAAGACCGAGGCCCCGAAGACCGAGGCCGCGAAGCCGGAGACGAAGACGCCCTCGCCGATCCACTCGATGATGGCGTGGCTCGGCAAGCAGGTCGCGCCGAACCTCGAGTGCGGCTGCCCCTCGACCGCCGAGGGCGAGAAGGCCTGGCGCGCGTGGTTCGCCGGTGGCAAGGACGTCCCGGCCGCCTCCGTCCGTGACGCGCTGCTGGCCGACGGCTGGACCGCCGACCGCTTCGTGAGCTTCTTCCAGGCGATGGCGAAGGCCAACGCCGGCGCCTGCGAGGGCGGCAAGTGCGCGGACGGCAAGTGCGAGGGCGGCAAGTGCGCGGACGGCAAGTGCAGCGGTGACTGCGCCGGCAAGTGCGAGGGCGGCAAGTGCGCCGAGGGCAAGTGCAACGGCGGCGCCTGCGGCGAGAAGAAGGACGGCTGCTGCGGCGGCTGCAAGGACAAGGCGAAGTCCGAGACGCCGGCCGAGAAGCCCGCGGACAAGCCGGCCGAGACGCAGCCGAAGCCGTAGTTCCCGCGACCCCCGCGTGCCGATCGGCGCGCTCGACGGCCGGGGCCTCCGACGAGGCCCCGGCCGTCTTCATGGACGGACGGAGCGGGGCGTTCACGAGGTCCCGGCCGGCTCCGTGGAGGGAGCCGTGGAGGGAGCGGGACCGAGGGCGCGGTCGGGGGCGAGGTGCATGGGCCCGGCGGCCGCCGGGCCTCGCGTGCCCACGGGCCCGACGTCCCACGCCTGCGCGAGGGTCCGTCGCCGGGACCGCCGAGACCGGAGGGTTGCGGTCGCGCGCCGCGTGCGGACGCAGGGCGCGGGCGAGCCGGCCAGCGGGCCTCGCGGTCCGAGGCCCGGGATGCGGCGTGTGGCGCGCGACCTACAGGAACCCGAGGTTCGGGCTCGTGAACGGCTGCGCCTCGGGGAACACCGGCGCCGGGTCCATGCCGAGGTGGTTCGACAGGATGCGGCGGAACACGTCGCGGAAGTCCACCGCGTAGAGCGGGTACTCGTCCTGCAGGTCGGCGTCGACCATCGGCACGCCGAAGTGCCCGCCGGTGAGGCCGCCGCCGACGAGGATCATCTCGCACGCGCCGCCGTGGTCGGTGCCGCCCGACGCGTTCTCGTACGAGCGCCGGCCGAACTCGGAGTAGAGCGCGAGGACCGTGTCGTCCCAGCGGCCCTGCGCCTTGAGGTCGGCGGCGAACGCGCCGATCGCGTCGTCCACCTCCTTCAGGCGGTCCGCGAGCCAGCCCGTCGCGCCGCCCTGGTCGCCGTGGGTGTCGTACCCGCCGGTGCTCGTGAGGATCGTGCGCGTCTCGAAGCCCGCGTGCATCAGCGTGGCGGCGTCGGAGAGCCGGCCGGCGAACCACGTGTCGGGGTACGCGAGGCCCTGCCCGCCGAGGAACGTGTCGTGCTGGTCGGTCGCGGTCTGGATCTGGCCCTCGAGGTCGTGGGCCTGCAGCAGCGCGGCGCGGACCTCGCCCTCCGCGCCGGTCGCGCCGGCGAGTGCGAGCACGTCGTGCGCGTAGCGCTTGCGGCGCGCGTGGCCGTTGTAGTCGTACCAGTCGGGGTAGAACTGGAACGACCAGAGGCTGCCGACCTGCACGGTCGGCGTCGCGCCGCCGACGAGGTGCGTCGGGCGGCCCATGCCGAGCGAGACCGCGCCGAGCGGCGTGGGGGCGTACGCGTCGGCCAGGCGCGCCATCCACCCGCTGGGCGTGATGCCGAGGTTCAGGAACGACGACGTGCCGCCGCGCACGCCGTACGCGAAGATGTCGCCGCTCTCGAAGTGGGAGAGGTTCTCCTCGGGGTAGCCGACCCGGTGGACGAACGCGACGTCGCCGGCGTCCCAGAGCGACTTCAGGTTCGGCATGCTCGGGTGCAGCCGGTGGGCCGTGCCGCCCGGGCCGCCCGCGAGCGAGAGCGACGCCGCGTCGGGGATGGCGATCGTGGGGCGGCGCGAGAAGTAGCTCGGCAGCGTGCGCGGCACGAGGAGGCTCGGACCGTCGAGGCCGCCGTCGAGGTGGACGACGACGAGGCGCTTCGTGGACGTGTTGCCCGCGTGGGCGCGCGAGAGCCCGCGGCCGACGGGGCCGAGGGCGGCGATGCCGGTGCCGGCGAGCGCGTAGCGGAGGAGGTCGCGACGGGACGGGGTGGGGCGGTGCATGGGGGGGCGCCTCGGGCGTCAGCGGACGAAGAACGAGGGGTGCTGCGAGAGCACCCACAGGAGGCCGCGGACGCGGCTGCGGCGCTCCTCGGCGTCCGCGCCGACGAACGGGTCGGGGTACTCGGTGTCGGTGTAGTCCACGTAGGAGTCGAGGAACTGCACGTAGAGCGCGCGCTGGGCCGGGGTCGCGCGGACGTTGAGGACCGCGACGAGCGCGTCGGCCGCGGCGCCCGCGTCCGCGCCGTTCGGGATCAGCGCGAGCGGGTCCATGCCGTGGTCCGCCTGGTCGCCGCGGTCCGCGGTGCACTCGACCACGCAGTTCACGCGGTCGAGCACGCCCTGCGCGGACAGCCACTGGCGGTCCTGCGGCCAGCCGTTGACCGACGGCGGCTGCGTGACGCGCTGCGCCGCCTGCTGGAGCGCGCCGTCGAGGGAGCGCAGCGTGTTCGGCGTCCCCTGCGGGTGCTCCCAGTCCTGGATGTCGTCCCAGGGCACGAGGCCGGTCTGGCGGACGAACGCGACGGCCTGCTGGACGGGCGTCCGCACGAGGCCGGCCTTGGACGCGTCCGCGTAGAAGGCCTCCGACAGGAACAGCGTGCGGAGGAACGGCTTCAGCTCGTAGCCGTCCGCCCGCAGCTCGGCCGCGAGCTCGGCGACCAGCGCCGCGTCCGGCGAGCGCCGCGCGAAGTGCTCGAAGAGGCGCTTCGTCACGAACTCGGCGACGGGGCGGTTCGCGAGCGTCAGGTCCACGACGGCGGCGTAGTCGTCGCCCGCGTTCTGCGCGGGGACCGTGCCGCCGAGGAAGGACTTGGCGCCGGGGTCGTGGCGGTCCACGTCGAACTCGACGAACTGGAGGCCGGTCACGCCGTCGTACCGCGTCCGGTACCCCGTGAAGGCGCGCGCGGCCTCGACGATGTCGGCCTGCGTGTAGCCGTTGTCCACGCCGAGCGTGAACAGCTCCCAGAACTCGCGGGCGAAGTTCTCGTTCGGCGCCTCGGCGCTGTTGAGCACGCCGTCGAGGAACCGCAGCATCATCGGGTCGCGGGCGATCGACAGCAGGAGCGCGCGGAGGTTGCCCGTGCCCTGGGCCCGCAGCATGTCGATCTGGTCGACCATCCACCGCAGCTGCGACGGGTCGAGCGCCGCCGTGCTGCTCGCGAAGTGGTCGTGCCAGAAGAGCGCGAGCTCCTCGCGGAACGGGTGCGCGGTGTGGACCATGCGGTGGAGCCACCACCGGGCGACCGCGTCCCAGTAGGGGAACTGGCCCTTGAGCGCCTCTTCGTCGTCCTTGTTCCAGAGGAGCTTCTTGGCCTCGGCGTCGAGGGCGGGCTCGGCGGGCGGCGAGAGCATGGCGTCGACGAACGCGGGGACGCCCATCGACGCGGCCGCGGCCTCCTCGGCCGGCGTGCCGCCGAAGTGCGTGCGCGAGAGGAGGTGGCGGAGGTCGTCCGCCGTGTAGGTGGCCTTCGCGGCCAGGCTGCCGGCGGCGCCTCCGCCTCCGCCGCCGCCCCCTCCGCCTCCGCCTCCGCCGCCTCCGCACCCCGCGAGCGACGCGGACGCGGCCAACACCAGCCCGACGAACGGACGACGCATGCGAACCTCCTCGCGGACCCTGGGGCGGGATCGGCTCCCGCGGGCCCCGGCGGAGGGGAGGACGCTCGCCCCCCGGCGGACTTGCGGACGGCAGGGAGGATGCCGCCCTTCCGGTCGCAGATACCTCCGGCGAGGACGGCGGGACTTTAGACACCTGTGGGTAACCAAGGACTTTTGGCTCCCATCGGAAAGCCGGTTGTCGGGACTTTGGGCCCTAAACCGAACAAGTTTCGGACGGAAACCGATCCCGAAATCCCGTACGCTTCGCTTGTGTTGCACGCGTGGGCTCGCGTGCGACGCGGCCTACGGAATCCGGGTGGAACGCACGGAGGATCGCCAGATGGGCGTCCAGAAGTTCGTTGGCGCGGGGGCTGCGGCGCTCCTGCTCGCGCTCGCCGGCTGCGGCGGCGGTGGCTCCGGCGGCGGTCCCGCCGGCAGCGGGGGCGTGCAGCTCGTCGAGCTGCTCACGACCAGCATCCCGTCCGGCACGACGGGCGTGCCCTATGGCGTCACGTTCGCGGCGTCGTTCCCGCACGCGCCCGGCACCTTCAGCGTGGTCGGCGGCGCCCTGCCGCCCGGTCTCACCCTCGACCAGAACACCGGCGAGCTCAGCGGGTACCCCCGCGGCGTCGGCCACTTCACGTTCATCGTGGCGGCGCGCGACGGCGAGGACAAGGACCTCCCGGCCGGCCGCGACGCGAACTACGCCGAGGACCGCCAGTCGTTCAGCGTGGACATCGACCTCGGCCCGCCGAACATCCTGCCGCAGCAGCCGCCCGCCGCGCAGTACCGCGCGTCGTACGGGTACCAGCTCGACGTCGCCGGCGGCACCGCGCCGTACGTCTTCACGATGACCGGCGGCACGCTCCCGAACGGGCTCAGCCTCTCGCCGTCGGGCGTCCTCGGCACGTTCCCGCTCGAGGCGATCCAGCACCCGTACCACTTCGACGTGCTCGTGACCGACGCCAACGGCCTCACGGACACCGCCTCCCTCACGGTGGACGTCGTGGTGCTGCCGCTCGCGATCCAGACGCCGACGCTCCCCGACGCGTCCGAGGGCTTCGACTACGACGTGACGCTCACGCTGGCCTCCGGCGGCGGCGGCGCCCCGTACACGTGGTCGCAGCGCCCCGTGGGCCCCGGCGAGACGCTCCTCTCGTCGATCAACATGCAGGTGACCGCGAGCGGTCACGTCGCCGCGATCACGCCGGCCGGCCCCCCGACCGCCGGGACCTACACGTTCACCGTGGGCGTCACCGACGAGGCGGGCCAGCTCGCCACCCGGCAGTACACGCTCAAGGTCCGGACGAGCCCGGTGATCCACTCGATCTCGCCGCGCGTCGCCCTCAAGCCCGGCCCGTTCACCGTGACCGGCCTCAAGTTCGTCTCGGGGGCGCAGCTCGTCTTCGCCCCGGGGACCGGGGCGGCGGTCACCGTCAATCCGACGTTCGTCAACGGCACGACGCTCCAGTTCGCGTCGGCGCCGGCCCTCGGGGTCAGCGGCCCGGTCACGGTCCGCGTGGTCAACCCGGACGGCGGCTCCTACGACCTGCCGGCGGGGATGCTGTACGCCGCGAACGCGATCTCGTTCGGCACCAAGGGCTTCATCGGCAGCAACCTCTCGAGCTTCGGTCTCGACGCCGCCGACCTCAACGGCGACGGCCTCGCCGAGGTCGTCCACGCGGGCGCCACGGGCTTCAAGCCGTTCACCAGCTACGCGCTCACGTCGACCGGCGGGGGCGTGCACCTGTTCCGCAACAACGGGGCGCTCTCGTTCACCCAGACGGTCCTGACGACGAACGACTGCACCGACGTGAAGTTCGCCGACCTCGACGCGGACGGCGACCTCGACATCGTCGCGCTGCGCCCGTCCCAGATCATGACGTGGCTCAACAACGGCACCGGCACGATGACCGCCGGGCCGACGTCGTCGATCACGGTGCCCTCGGGCACCGGCGGGTACACGTCGGAGATGGCGCTCGGGTTCATCAACGCCGACGCCTTCCCCGACGTCGTGTACGCGTCCGGCAACGCGCAGAGCACCGGACAGGTGCACGCCGCGCTCAACAACGGCGCGGGCGGGTTCACGATGTCCGCTTCGGCCGCGACGGGCATGGGCGGCTCGTTCTCCGGCATCAACTCGCTGACGATGCTCAAGATCGACAGCGGCAACGTGTGGGACGTCGCCGCCGGCGTCTCCTACAACTCGAGCGGGACGCCGCACCTGCGCACGACGCTCATGAGCTCGGGCGGCACCTTCGGCTCGTGGTCGCTCGTCGGCCTCAACACGCCGTCGTGGGGCGGCGTGAGCTGCGTCCGCGCCGGCAACTTCCTCGGGCAGTCCGGCCCCTGCGTCGTCGTCACGACGGTGCAGGACCCGCCGGACTCGGCCGGCGGGCTCGGCGGCTCCACCCTGACCGCCTACTTCGGCCCGAGCCTCGGCAGCGCGCAGTCCCTCACGATCCCGGCCGGCCTGACCAAGTCGATCGGCGTGGGCGACTTCGACTTCGACGGCACGGACGACTTCGCGGTCAGCGCGAAGGTCGCCGTCGCCGGCACCGTGAACCCGCCGACGGGCGGGACGCCCGGCCTCGTCTACGTCTACAAGGGCACCTCGGGCGCCCAGGTGACGACGCTGAACCTGCAGTCGGGCACGCCCACGGTGACGACCGCGCAGTCCGGTCGCGTCGCGGTCGGGGATCTCGACGGCGACGGCCGGCCGGACCTCCTGGTCTCGACGTCCTTCTGGGCGCGCGACAACCAGCAGTCGACGACGTTCCAGCGCGGCGACTCCGCCGACGGCAGCCCGATGGGCATCGTCTTCTACCTGAACACCTCGAACTGACCGGGACGCGCCGTCCCGGCGCGTTTCTGCGGGTTCCTGCGGCCGGGGCGCGACAGCGCCCCGGCCGCGTTCCTTTCGGGCCGGGTCGATCCTCCTTCCGGCGCCGGGCCCTGCGGGCACGGGGGCGCCCCCCGCATCGCAACCGATGCCTCGGTCACGCCCCGGGGGGGTGCCGGGGACGGTGCTGGGCCCTTCGTCCCGACTCGGCGGTCCCCATCCGACACCGAGGGGGGTGCGCGCGGAATGGGAGTTTCGTACAGTACGTTCCTGCTGCGGGCGATCAGGCCGCGGCACGACGAGCTTTCGGAATCACGGGGTCGGCTGCGGAGGACGCGTGATGTACAGGTACCTCGGTTGGGGCGGCGCCGTCGGCGCGCTGCTGCTCTCGCTCACCGGTTGCGGCGGCGGCGGGGGCGGCATCAAGTCCGGCGCCCAGCTCGTCGAGATCACGACGACGAACGTCCCGTCGGGCACCACCGGTGTCACGTACGGCGCGACCGTCGTCGCCTCGTTCCCGCACGCGCCCGGCACCTACTCGATCGTCGGGGGCGCGCTCCCGCCCGGGCTCTCGCTCGACCAGGCGACCGGCGAGCTCACCGGCTACCCGCGCGAGGTCGGCCGTTTCACGTTCGTGGTCGGCGCCCGCGACGGCGAGGACAAGGACCTCCCCGCGGGACGTGACGCGAACTACGCCGAGGACCGGCAGTCGTTCTCGATGGACGTCGCGCGCGGCGCGCCGCACATCCTCCCGCAGCAGCCGCCGGCCGCGCAGTACCGCGCGTCCTACGGCTACCAGATCGACGTCGCGGGCGGCACGGCGCCGTACGTGTTCACGCAGACCGGCGGCACGCTCCCGCCCGGGCTGGCGATCTCCCCGACCGGCCTGCTCGGGACGTTCCCCCTGGCGGCGGTCCAGCACCCCTACCACTTCGACGTGACGGTCACCGACGCGAACGGCCTCACCGACACCGCGTCGCTGACGGTGGACGTGGTGGTCCTCCCGCTCGCGATCGAGACCCCGACGCTGCCGGACGCCTCCGAGGGCTTCCCGTACGACGTGACGCTGACGCTGGCCTCCATCGGCGGCGGCGCGCCGTACACGTGGTCGCAGCAGCCCCTGGGGGTCGGCGAGACGCTGCTCTCGTCCCTCAACATGCAGGTCACCGCGAACGGCCACGTCTCGTCCATCACGCCGGCCGGGCCCCCGACCGCGGGCACCTACAAGTTCACCGTCGGCGTCACCGACGAGGCCGGCCAGCTCGCGACGCGCCAGTACACGCTGAAGGTGCGCACGAGCCCGGTGATCTACTCGATCTCGCCGCGCGTCGCGCTCAAGCCGGGCCCGTTCACGGTGACCGGCCTCAAGTTCGTGTCGGGCGCGCAGCTCGTGTTCGCGCCGGGCTCGCCGTCCGCCGTGACGCTGAACCCGACGTTCGTCAACGCGACGACGCTCCAGTTCCCGTCGGCGCCGGTCCTCGGCGTCAGCGGCCCGGTGACGGTGCGCGTCGTCAACCCCGACGGCGGCTTCTACGACCTCGCGGCCGGCATGCTCTACGCCGCGACCTCGATCTCGTTCGGCTCGAAGGGGTTCATCGCGAGCAACCTGTCGAGCTTCGGGCTCGATGCCGCGGACATCAACGGGGACGGCCTCGCGGACGTGGTCCACGCCGGCGCGGCGAACTTCAAGCCCTTCTCGACGTACGCGCTCACCTCGACCGCGGGCGGCGTCCACCTCTTCCGCAACAACGGCTCGCTGACGTTCTCGCAGACGACGCTGACCAGCCTCGACACGACCGACGTCAAGTTCGTCGACCTCGACGTGGACGGCGACCTCGACATCGTCGCCCTGCGCCCGACCCAGATCATGACGTGGTTCAACAACGGCTCGGGCACCATGACGGCCGGCCCGACGTCCACGATCCCCGCGCTGGTCGGCACGGGCGGCTACACGTCCGAGCTCTCGATCGGCCTCATCAACGGCGACAGCTTCCCGGACCTCTGCTACGCCACGGGCAACTTCCAGTTCGGCGGCTGCTGCTACGCGGCCCTGAACAACGGGTCCGGCTCGTTCACGGTGACCGCGTCCGCCACGTCGGGCATGGGCACGTCGTTCTACGGCGTGAACTCCCTCGCGATGCTCAAGATCGACGCCGATGCCGTCTGGGACGTCGCGTGCGCCGCGTCGTACTACTCGAGCGGCGTGCCCCAGCTGCGCCTCAGCCTGCTCAGCAGCGGCGGCACGTTCGGCGCCTGGACGAACGCCGGCCTCAACACCCCGGCGTGGGGCGGCTCCGCCTCCGTGCGCGCGGGCAACTTCCTGAACCAGTCCGGTCCGTGCGTCGTGGTCTCGACCATCCAGGACCCGCCGGACTCCGGCGGCGTCGGCGGCCAGTCGCTCACGTGCTACTACGGCCCGGGCCTCGGGTCGAACACGGCGCTCACCATCCCCGCGGGCGTCTCGAAGTCGATCGGCGTCGCCGACTTCGACTTCGACGGCGTGGACGACTTCGCGGTGTCGTCGAAGATCTGCGTCGCCGGCAACACGAGCGCGCCGACCGGCGGCACCCCGGGCCTCGTGTACGTCTACAAGGGCTCGACGGGCGTCCAGGCCACGTCCGTCAACATCCAGACGGGCACGCCGACGGTGACGGTCGGCCAGTCCGGCCGCGTCGCGGCCGGCGACCTCGACGGCGACGGCCGGCCGGACCTGCTGATCTCGACGTCCTTCTGGGCGCGCGACAACCAGCAGTCCACGTACTACCAGCGCAGCGACTCGGCCGACGGCAGCCCGCTCGGCATCGTCTTCTACCTGAACACGTCGAACTGACGATTTGGGCCACCAGCGCTTCGGGCGAGGACGGCGCGGGCCCTCGCGCCCGACGCTCCTCCGACGGCCGGGACGCCTCGCGCGCCCCGGCCGTCGTCGTGTCCGGACCCCGGCGCCGCCCCTCCGGCCCGGCCGGCGTCCGTCGGCGCGACGCGCGGCGGGCCGGGCCTCGCGTACCGGCGCGGCCTCCGCGTCCCGCCGCGGGCCCCGGGTCGGGTTGAATGCGCGGCCGGAGGTCCCCCGCGTGCGCGTCGTCACCTGGAACGTCAACGGCATCCGCTCCTGCGAGAGCAAGGGCTTCTCGCGGTGGCTCGCGTCGAGCGGCGCCGACCTCGTCGGCGTGCAGGAGACGCGCGCGGCCCCGGACCAGGTCCCGCCGACCGTCCGCTCCCTCGAGGGATGGCACCACCACGTCGTCGCGGCCGAGCGCCCCGGCTACAGCGGCGTCGGGCTCTTCGCGCGCCGCGCCCCCGACGCGCTCGAGACGTCGCTGGGCGAGCCGCGGTTCGACGCCGAGGGCCGGCTGCAGGTGGCGCGGTTCGGCAAGCTGGTCGTCGCCAACGCGTACTTCCCCAACGGCAACGGCAAGGACCGCGACAACTCGCGCATCCCGTACAAGCTCGACTTCTACCGCGCGCTCTTCGACGTCGTCGAGCGGCACCGTCGCGCGGGCCGCCGCGTGCTCGTGATGGGCGACTTCAACACCGCCCACACCGAGCTCGACCTCGCGCGCCCCAAGGAGAACGTCGAGACCAGCGGCTTCACGCCCGTCGAGCGCGCGGAGCTCGACCGCTGGATCCGCGCCGGCTGGGTCGACTCCTTCCGCCGCTTCCAGCCCGCCGGCGGCCACTACTCGTGGTGGTCGCAGCGCTTCGGGGTCCGCGCGAAGAACATCGGCTGGCGCATCGACTACGTACTCACGTCGCCCAATGTCGTGCCGTTCCTGAAGGACGCGTGGATCGCGCCGCACGTCACCGGCAGCGACCACTGCCCGTGCGGGGTGGACCTCGACCCCGCCGTCGTCGGCTGACGTCGGCGTGGGGCGCCCGTCCGGCGCGGCGACCCCGTCGCGGCGGGCGGTCCCGTCCGGGGCCGGTCGGGGGGGAGGGACGCGAGGCCCGGTCGGGGGCCGGCCGTCCCGGACGCCGCGGCCCGCCGACCTGGCGGTCGTTACATTTCGCGACTGTTCCCCCGGCGGCGCGGACGGCGTCTGTCCTCGTGGCGGCCGCGCTCGCGGTCGTCGCCCGGAGTCGTCCATGTCCGCTTCCCGCTCGCGCGCGTTCGGGGCCGTCGGCTTCCTCGCCCTCGTCGTCGGGGCGCTCGTCGCCCTGGTCGGGCCGCGCGTCGCGCGCGCGGACGGGCCGGCGGGCCCCGGGCCCGTCGCGCCGTCGCCCGGCGCGGGGCTCGGCCCCGTGATCCCGACGCCGCCGCCCGTCCCCGCGGCGCCGGGCGCCGCCGGCGGCGCGGCGGCGCCGGACGCGGGCGCGCCCGCGCCCGCCGCGCCGGTCGCACCGGCCGCGCTCCCGCTCGACCGCGCGGTCGCGGCCGGGCTCCTCGAGGTGCGCGGGGAGTCCCCGGGCAGCTACCAGAGCGTCACCCTCGTGCTCACGAACCGTTCGCGCGAGCCCCTGACCGTCGACGTCGCGGGCCGCCACCTCCGTCCGACGTCGAGCGGGTGCCAGCGGCTCGGCCTCGCGTTCCCGGTGGGGGCGACGACGCCGGTCGGCGCGCCGGCGGGCACGTACCCCGTGCGTCTCGAGCCCGGGGAGCGCCGCGAGGTCCGCATGAACACGTGCTGCATGGACGCCGGCAAGCCGTGCCCGCGCGGCACCGACCGCTTCGAGCTCGCGGCCTCGCCGACGCCCCCCGCCGTCGAGGTCGCGTTGCGGTGGTGGGTGGACCATCCCGCCGCGTCGCAGGGGTTCGTCAACACCGCGATCTGGCAGGGCGACCCGTCGCTGCTCGCCCGCCGCGACGGCGACGCCGGCCCGTCGGCGCCGGCGGGCCCGCCGCCGAAGGCCGTCACGTCGTATCGCGGGATCCTCTACGTCGTGGACGGGGGCGCGCTGACGAGCCTCGACCGCGAGGGCGTCCGGCGCTTCCACGCGACCGGGGTGCGGGTGGCGCTGCCCGGCGAGACCGGGCTCCTCGCGCTCGCCGACGGCGTGGACGGCGTCGAGCTCTGGCGCTTCGGCGACACGGGCGACCCGCCGTGGATGAAGGTGCGCGCGTTCGGCCCCGCGGGCGTCGACCAGCTGCTCGAGGGCCCGGCGGGCGCGTTCGCCGTGCGTCGCGGGCCGGGCCTCGCGTGGATCGCCGACCGGCTGCGGCCCGAGGCCGAGGTCGCGCTGCGCACGCGCAGCACCGCCGAGGCGACGTCGGTCCGCGCCGCGACGGTCGACGCCGCGAAGGGGCGCGCGGTCGTGGTCGTGCACCGCGCGGGCCAGGGGCCGGCGGGCACGTTCACGGCGGCGCAGGGGCTGCACGAGCGCGCGCCCACGGTCGAGGTGTTCGACCTCGACCTGCGCAGGGGCATCGCGACGCTGCGCAAGACGCTGTGGAACGCGCGCGCCGCCGCCGCGGGCCCCGCGGGCGTGTTCGTCGTGACCTTCGCGGGGTCGATCGCGCGGCTCGACGGCGAGCGTCCGGTGCCGGTGCCGACCGACCGCGAGGTCGAGGCCGTCGAGGCGGTCGGCGACCGGCGCCTCGTGGTGCGCGGCGCGGGCGGACGGTTCGTGCTCGACGCGCGCGGCGGGCGGGCCGTGGCGCTGCCCGCGGGGACGGCGGAGGTCGCCGTGGACCCCGTCACCGACGACGTGGTGTGGCTGGAGGGCGACGCCGTGCGCCGCCTGCCCGGCGCGGGGGGCGACGTCGAGACGATCCCCTTGCGGTGAGCCGGCCCCCGCGGGCGGGCGCCGTCACTTCGGGAGCGCGCCCCACGGCTTCGGGAGGAACACGAACCGGTCGCCGACCTTCGTGAAGCAGGTGTACTTCATGCCCGTGCTGCTGCCGGGCTCGACGTGCTCGACGACGTACCACGTGCGGCCCGGGGCGCCGATCGCGGCGAAGCGCTTCATGCCGCCGGGGAACTCCGCGAACGCCACCGTGCCCTCGGCGTACGCGACCAGCTCCTCGGTCGTCGCGGCGTGGACCTGCGTGACGGTGCGCTTCGGGTCGCCGGGCTCGAACAGGTGCTGCCCGAGGTCCTTGACGACCGGGTCGGTGAGCGCGAGGTCCACGAACTTGAACGCCGCGAGCCAGGCGTCGCTCGTCTCGCCCTTCGTGACCAGCGTCGCGAGCTCCGCCTTGGACGGGACGACGGAGTAGGCGAGCGCCGTGGCCTTCGCCTCGTCGCCGGCCTTGCGCGCGGCCTGGAAGCGGGTCGCGAGCTCGTCGAGGGTCGCGGCGGGCTTCGGCGCCTCGGGCTCCTCGCACGCGGCGAGGCACACGACGGCGAGCAGGGCGAGCAGCGTCTTCGGCATGGCGGGGCTCCTCGCCGACAGCGTACCGCACGCCCGGCGCGACCCCGCCGTCGGCGGCGGACGGCCGTTCGGCCCCCGGGGGCGGGCGGGTAGGCTGGCCGCCCGATGGCCCGCGCGAGCATCCGCCTCAGCCTCACGACCAGCCTCCTCGCGCTCGTGGGCCTGCTCTCGCTCGCGATCCTCGCGATCAACGTCGTGGCGGGCCGGCGGATCGCCGACGACCTCTCGAGCCGGTACCTCGAGGAGACGGAGCGCCTCGTCGAGGAGCGCCTGCACGGGTTCTTCGCCCCCGTGATCTCCGGCATCGGGAACGCCCGCGCGTGGGCGCGGGCCGGCGCGATCGACCCGCGCGACCCCGCGCGCTCGACCGCGGTGCTGCTGACGGTGCTGCGCGCCCACCCGCAGGTGACGTCGCTCGCGACGGGCGACGAGACCGGGTACGGCTATCGCATCGGCGCCGAGGGCGACGACTTCCTCGTGCGCGTCAACGAGGCCGGGAAGCCCGGCGCGCCCGCGCGCTTCACCGTCGTCTCGAAGGACGGCGTCGAGGTCAGGCGGTACGAGAAGGCCGACGAGTACGACCCGCGCAAGCGCCCGTGGTACGCGTCGGCGCGCGAGGCCCTCGCGAAGGCGGGTTCCGCCGCGGCGGCCGAGGTGGCGTGGACCGACCCGTTCCTGCTCAACACGAGCAAGACGCCCGGGATCTCGGCGAGCGCGCCGTTCGAGGGCCCGGACGGCGCCACGTACATGACGACGTTCAACGTCATGCTGACGCGCCTCTCGGACTTCACGGCCTCGCTGCGGCCGACGCCGCACGGGGCGGCGGTGGTGCTCTCGGACGCGGGCGAGGTGCTCGGGTTCCCGGCGACGGAGCGGTACCCGACGGCGGAGAGCCGCCTCGCGTTCCTGAAGGCCCTCGAGCAGCGCAACCCGACCCTCGCCGAGACCGGCTCGGCGGCCGTCGCCGACGCGCAGCCGACGTTCGACCGCGCGAAGGCGGCCGGCGCCCGCGTGACGTCGCGGTACGACGCGGGCGGCGTGCCGTGGCGCGCGGCCTTCCGTCCGTACGAGCTCGGGACCAAGCGCCTGTGGATCGGCGTCGCGATCCCCGAGGCCGACTTCCTCGGCGAGGTGGAGCGGCAGCGGCACAAGATCCTGTGGGTGTCGGGCGGGGCGCTCCTCCTCGCCGTGCTGCTCGCGCTCGGGCTCGGCCGCGTGTACGCGCGGCCCCTGGGCCGGCTCGCGGCCGAGAGCGACCGCATCACCGCGCTCGACCTCGCCCCGGGCCCGGCCGTCCGCTCGCACCTCCGCGAGGTCCACCGCCTCGCCGAGGCGCAGGAGCGCATGCGCGGCGCGCTGGACTCCTTCGCCAAGTACGTCCCGACGCCGGTCGTGCGCGAGCTGCTCCGGCAGGGCGAGGCCGCGCGGCTCGGCGGGCGGGTGCGCCCGGTCACCGTCCTGTTCACCGACATCCGCGGCTTCACGGGCGTGTCCGAGGGGATGACCCCCGCCGCGCTCACCGCGCTGCTCGCGGACTACTTCGCCCGCGCGATGGCGGCCATCGACGCCGCGGGCGGCGCCGTCGACAAGATGATCGGCGACGCGATCATGGCCCTCTTCGGCGCGCCGGTCGCGTCGGACGACCACGCGGCCCGCGCCGTCCGCGCCGCGCTCGCCTGCGACCGCGCGCTGACCGCCTACGAGGCCGAGTGCCGCGCCGCGGGCGAGCCGCCGCTCGTGACGAACTTCGGGCTCGCCTCCGGCGACGCGTTCGTGGGCAACGTCGGCAGCCCCGACCGCCTCAACTTCACGGCCCTCGGCGACGTCGTGAACCTCGCGAGCCGCCTCGAGGGGGCGTGCAAGGTCTACGGCACGCGGATCCTCTGCTCCGACGCCGTCCGGCGGGCCGCCGGCGACGGGTACGCGTGGCGGCTCGTGGACGTCGTCGCCGTCAAGGGCCGCGCGACGGGGGAACGGGTCCACGAGCCGCTGGGCCTCGCGGCCGAGGTGCCGCCGCCGCGGCTCGCCGCCGCGCGGGCGTACGAGGCCGCGTTCGAGGCCTACCTCGCCCGCCGCTTCGACGACGCGCTCGACCGCCTCGCGGCGCTCGCGCCGGACCCGTCCGTCGCGCGCCTGCGCGCCGCGTGCGCGGCGTTCCGCGCCTCGCCCCCGCCCCCCGACTGGGACGGGGTGGCCCGGCTCGTCGAGAAGTAGGGTCCGGCGGGGGACCCGGCCCCACGGCCTCCCGACTGCGCGCGCCGTCTCGCGTCGGTCTCGTCGGGCGCGCGACGGGCCCCACGGGGATCGGGTCCTCACCCGCTCCCCGTGGCCTCCCGGCGGCGCCCGGCGAACCTCTCGATGCGGCGGGTCAGGCGGCCCGGCCGGCGACCGCATCGGCACGCGAGGCCCGGCGCGGCGCGCGGGCGCCCGACCGCGACAGGTCGCGGCCGAGCAGGAGGTCGCCGACGCGCGACGACGCCCCCTGGAAGAAGCCGACCGGCCCCTCGTACGTGCGCGGGTTGCGCCACGTGCCGAACACCATGTCCCACAGGGGGAGGTCGGCGTAGTTGAAGCGGTGCACGCCGGTCCCGTGGTGCACCGCATGCGCCTCCGGGCGCTGCACGAACCACCCGAGCCAGCGCGGCGTGCGCAGGTTCGCGTGCTGGAACGCGGCGTTCACCGTGACGAAGGCGACCGTGATCGCCGCGGCCTCGGCCGACAGGCCGAGCACGGGGCCGAGCACCAGGCCGGCGACGGCCGTGAACACGAGGCTGTCCACGGGGTGGAGGTAGTTCGCCCCGAACGCGTCGAGGCTCTCCGCGGCGTGGTGGAACTGGTGGAGGTGCCGCCACAGGAACGGGACCCCGTGCGCGGCGCGGTGCCAGGCGTAGTGCGCCAGTTCGTAGCCGAGGATGCCGACCACGGCGCCGAGCGCCGTGCCGAGCGCGGCGCCGTCGAGCAGCGGCGTGCCGCCGAACCACGTGGTCAGGGCCGCGCCCGCCTCGAGCGACAGGGCGACGTTGAAGGCGCTGACGAGCAGCGCCCGCACCCGCCAGCCGCGCGGCGCGTCGTACCGGCGGGCGCGCACGAAGAGGTCGAGCACGAGGAAGAAGGGCAGCGCGAGGAGCGAGACCCAGGTGAGGACGTCGATCACGGGAACCTCCGTTCGGCGCGGCGGGCGACGGGCCCGTCCGCGACGCGGGGGAGCCTCGCCGCGCGGCCACGGCTCGTCGCGCGACTCGCGGTCCACCGCGGGTTGACTCGTGGTCAACCCCCCCGGAGGTTCCCGAGACGTCAGCCGGGACCGGTCTCGGCGGCCAGCAGCCGCTCCGCGGCGGCGCGCGCGCGCTTCGCGGCGGCGTCGTCGTGGAGCGTCTGCCGCGCCATCAGCGCGCCCTGCACGAGGATCTGCCACGTGCGCGCGAGGCCCACCGGGTCGCGTGCGCCGGCGGCCTCGGCCATGCGGAGGAGGTCGCGTTCGGCGTCCACGTCGTGCTGCGTCGCCGCCTTGTGGACGGGGTGCGTCCGCGAGGGGAACTCCGTGGACGCCGCGAGGAACAGGCACCCGCGGTAGTCCGGCAGCGTGAAGAAGTCGTCGAGCACGTCGAACACCGCGAGCAGCATCTTCTTCGGGTCGAAGCCCGCGCGTCGCTGCACCTCGCGCGCGAAGACCGACGCCTCCCACTCGTTCCGCAGCACGACCGCCTCGCGGATCAGGTGGTCGCGGCTCTCGAAGTGGTTGTAGAACGTCGTCTTCGTGACGCCGGTCTCCTCGAGGATGCGGTCGAGGCCGACCTCGTGGAACCCGTGCACGTAGAACAGGTCGAGGGCCCGGAAGAGGAGCTTCTCGCGGGTGTCGCGCGGCGGGCGGCCCGGGCCGAAGAGGTCGCTGGCGGTCCGGGGCGTGGGGGTCGGGCCGGGCACGGCGCGCTCCTCACGCCGCGTCCGCGGCGCGGCGGGCCCCGACGAGGATCGCGGCCCAGCCGACGAGGAACGCGGTCCCGCCGAGCGGCGTGACCATCCCGAGCGCGCGGGGCGCGCCGAGCGCCATCGCGTACAGGCTGCCGGAGAAGAGGACGGTCCCCGCGACGAACGCGAGGCCCGCGACGCGCCAGGCGCGATGGGGCGCGCGGGCCGACGCGAGCGCGACGGCGAGCAGCGCGAGCGCGTGCAGGCCCTGCCAGTGCACCGCCTTCTCGAACCACACCGCCTGCTCCGCGGAGAGGCGGTCCTTCAGCGCGTGGGCGCCGAACGCGCCGAACGCGACCGTGAGCCCTCCGAGCGCCGCGCCCGCCATCGCGATCCATCCGCGCATGCCGGCCTCCCGCGCCGCCGACCCGGCCGCGCCGTCCCAAGCCTACGCGCCGTCCCGGGCCCGGTCGGGCGCCGGCGCGCGCGCACGGCCGGGCCTCGCGTCCCCGTCCCCCCGAGCGGTCGCCGGACGCGCGGCGCCGCCCGGTTCCCGGGCCGGCGCGGGGACCCGCGGCGTGGAAACGAAACGAGCCCGGCGGTGGGACCGCCGGGCTCGCGATCGCCCTACGGCGACACGCGAAGGTGCTTACCAGCGGCTGCCGCCGCCGCCGCCACGGCCGCCGCCGTAGCCGCCGCCGCCGCCGCCACCGCCACGGCCGCCGCCGTAGCCGCCGCCGCCGCCGCCACCGCCGTAGCCACCGCCGCCACCACCGCGCTGCTCGCGCGGCTGGGCCTCGTTGACCTTGAGCGGACGGTCCTGGACGCGCTGGCCGTCCAGAGCCGAGATCGCGGCCTTCGCCGCCTCGTCCGTCGCCATCTCCACGAAGGCGAAGCCGCGGGAGCGGCCCGTCTCGCGATCCATGACGATGTGCACGTCGGTCACCTCGCCGTGCGCCGAGAACAGCTGACGCACGTCGTCTTCGGTGGCCTTGAAGGAGAGGTTGCCGCAGTAGATGCGCTTACCCATGTCGAACTTTCATGAACTCATCGCGGCCAAGAACTGATGCGCCTCGAACGGGGATCGGCCGCGAGCCCACTGTCGAAGGGGAGCGACCGGCGTTGGCCGATCGGCTCCAAGAACACGCCCGTCCGAAAGGAAGGGCGTGGGCGTCGGGTGCGGACGACCCGGGACGAACCCGGCTCGGCAGGGGCCGAGGTCCGCACGCGGCGCGCGGGAGACGGAGCGGCGAGCCGGCGCCGAGGGGCGCGCGGGAGACCGCGGAAACGAGGAGCAACCGACCATCCGTTCGAGCCAGACTCCGGGAGCGACGAGCCATTGCGGGACCGACGCGCCGTGCACTTTCCTGGGGACTTCCCTCGCGCGACCCGTCGAGCCTGCGAAGACCTGCGACCAAGGAGGAACGGGCTCGGCCGGGCGGGGTGCGCGATCTCGGGGGAGACGCGACCGTCGAACGGGCTTCCACTCGTTTCGTCGTCGGGACCGCAGGGACCCTCCGACGCGTGAGAGTCCACCACGGGCCGCGGGGGACACAACAGGAATCCCGCGGACCCGGGGGGAGTGGGCGATCGGGGAGCCCCGCGCACCCCCTGGGGTCAGGGACCCGCCCGGGGCGGCACGGCGGGATCGTTGCAGATGTAAAGCTCTTTCCGGCAATGGGTTGCGTCGGTTGCGCGGACGGTACGCCGGTCGCATGGGGACGGGCGCGGCCCGGACGGCCGGGCCGTCGCGACCGCGGGCGCGGTCGGCGGAGGCGACCATGTGGTTCACGGACCGTCAGGATGCGGGGCGACGGCTCGGTGCGGCGCTCGTCGGACGTTTCCCCGTCCCGCCGATCGTGCTCGCGCTGCCGCGGGGCGGCGTGCCCGTCGCCGACGAGGTCGCCGTCGCGCTGCGCGCGCCGCTCGACGTGCTCGTCGTCCGCAAGGTCGGCGCGCCGCGCCAGCCGGAGCTCGCCCTCGGCGCGCTCGGGCCGGCCGGCGTCGTCGTGTGGAACGACGACGTCGTGCGCGCGGTCGCGCCGGCGCCGGCCGCGCTCGAGGAGGCCGTCGCCCGCGAGCGGGCGGAGCTCGCGCGGCGCGAGGCGGCCTATCGCGAGGGGCGGGGCCCCCTCGACGTCGCCGGGCGCGTCGTCGTCGTCGTGGACGACGGCCTCGCGACGGGCGCCACGGCGCGCGCGGCGCTCGCGTGGCTGCGCGGCCGCGGGGCCGCGCGCCTCGTCCTCGCCGCGCCCGTCGGCAGCCCGGACGTCGTGGCCGCGATGCGGCGCGTGGCCGACGAGGTCGTCGTCCTCGAGCAGCCCGCGGACCTCCGCGCGGTCGGCGCGGCCTACGAGGACTTCGCCCCGGTGGGCGACGACGAGGTCGCGGCCCTGCTGGCCGCGGCGCGCCGGCGGGAGGCGCGGCCCGGGCCCGTGCCGCCGACGACCCACCGCTCCGTCGCCGTGCGCACCCGCGACGCGGTGCTCGCCGGCGACCTCGTCGTGCCCCGCGGCGCGACCGGCGTCGTGGTCTTCGCGCACGGGAGCGGGAGCGGTCGGCGGAGCCCGCGCAACCGCGAGGTGGCCCGCGTCCTCGAGGAGGCCGGGTTCGCGACGCTGCTGCTCGACCTCCTCTCCGAGCGCGAGGCCGCGGAGGACGAGTCCACCGGCCGCCTGCGCTTCGACGTCGGGCTGCTCGCGCGCCGCGTCGCCGACACGATCGCGTCGCTCGACGACCTCGCGGAGGTCCGCGGCCTGCCCGTGGGCCTGTTCGGCGCCAGCACCGGCGCGGCGGCGGCCCTCGTCGCCGCCGCGGCGCTCCCGGACGAGGTCGCGGCCGTCGTCTCCCGCGGCGGCCGCCCCGATCTCGTGGCGCCGACGACGCTCGCGCGCGTCGCCGCGCCGCTGCTCCTGGTCGTCGGGGGCGACGACCCGGACGTGCTCGCGCTGCACCGCGAGGTGCTCCCGCACCTCTCCGTCGAGCACCGCCTCGTGGTCGTGCCGGGCGCGACGCACCTCTTCGAGGAGCGCGGCGCGCTCGCCTCGGTGGCCGTCGCGGCCCGCGACTGGTTCCGCGCGCACCTCGCCGCGGCGACCGTCCCGGCGACGCGCCCCCGCGCCGCGCGCTGACCCCGCGGCGCGGGCGCCGCGGCCGGTCAGGCGGGGGCGAGCCGCCGGGCGAGGGCGTCCAGCACGGGACCGCAGGGCCCGTCCGCCTTCACCGCCGCCAGCGCGTCGCCGCGGGTCACGCCGCGGTTCAGGATCGCGACGGGCGTGCCCCGCTCCGCCGCCGCCCGCACGAAGCGGAAGCCGGAGAAGACCTTCAACGACGTGCCGACGACGAGCAGCGCGTCGGCGGCCGCGACGCGCGCGTACGCGTCGGCGACGCGCGCCGCGGGCACGGACTCGCCAAAGAACACGACGTCGGGCTTCAGCGTCCCGCGGCACGACGCGCACTCGGGCGGCGCGAACGCGGCGAGCGCGTCGCCCTCGAGGTCGGCGTCGCCGTCGGGCGCGCGCCGGGCCTCGCGTGCCGCGAGGTGGGGAAACGCCGCCTCGAGCCGCGCCTGGACCGACGCCCGCGACGCGCGAGCGCCGCAGACGAGGCAGACCACCGTGTCGAGGCGTCCGTGGAGGTCGACGACCCGCGCGCTCCCGGCGCGCTGGTGCAACCCGTCGACGTTCTGCGTCACGACGTCCGCGACGACGCCCGCGGCCTCGAGGCGCGCGAGGGCCGCGTGCGCGGCGTTCGGCGTCGCGGCGTGGAACGCCGGCCAGCCGACGAGGCTGCGGGCCCAGTACCGGCGGCGGGTGGCCTCGTGGGCGAGGAAGTCCGCGAGCACGACCGGCGGACGGCGCTTCCACGCGCCGGTCTCGTCGCGGTAGTCGGGGATGCCGGACGCGGTGCTGACGCCGGCGCCCGTCAGCGCCACGACGCGCCGGCCCCCGCCGAGCACGCGGACGAGCGCGTCGGCGGCCGAGGCGACGTCGGCGTCCGGGGCCGCGGCGGCGTCGGGGGCGGGGGCGGGGCGGTCCATGGCGTCACCCTACCGCGGGGGACGGAGGCGGTCCGAGCCCGGTGGCCGGTCCGGCGGCGGAACGCGGGCCCGCCCGGGTACGCTCGGCGCATGCTGCGCGCCCTCGCTCCCGTGCTCGCGGTCGTCGCCCTCGCCGCGCCCGTCGCGGCCGCCCTCGCCGCGCCGGCGCGCGCCGACGTCGCGCTCGCGCCGGTCTTCACCGACCACGCGGTGCTCCAGCGCGACCGGCCGCTCGTCGTGTGGGGCACCGCGTCCGCGGGCGAGGAGGTCGTCGTGACGTTCGCGGACCGCACGGCGAAGGCCGTGACGGCCGCGGGCGGACGCTGGCAGGTCACCCTCGACGCCGTGCCGGCGGGCGGGCCGTTCGAGCTGGTCGCCGTCGGGCGGACGCGCGCCGTCGCCGCGGACGTGCTCGTCGGCGAGGTGTGGTTGTGCTCGGGCCAGTCGAACATGCAGATGACCGTCGCGGGCGTGCGCGACGCGGAGGCCGAGCGCAAGGCCGCCGACCTGCCGTCGGTGCGGATGTTCACCACGACGTACCGTGCCGCCGCCGCGCCCGCGCGCGAGGCCGCGGGCTCGTGGGTCGTCGCGCGCCCCGACACCGTGGGCGGCTTCTCGGCGACCGCGTGGTTCTTCGGGCGCGACCTCCACGCGTCGCTGCGCGTCCCCGTCGGGCTCGTGGTGTCGTCGGTGGGGGGCACGCTCGCGGAGGCCTGGACGCCCGCGGACGCGGTCGAGGGCGAGCCCGCGCTCCTCGGGATGTGGGCGCGCGTCACGAAGCCGCTCGCGGGCTACGACCGCGCGGCGGCGCAGGCCAAGTTCGAGAAGGCGTGGCGGAAGTGGCGCCAGGAGGCCGACAGCGACCGCCGCGCCGGGCGCACGCCGCCGCCGGAGCCGCTCGAGCCGGACGACCCGCGGGCGGGCCTCGGGTTCCCGGGCTCCCTGTGGAACGGGATGGTGGCGCCGCTGGTGCCGCTCTCGGTCCGCGGCGTCGTCTGGTACCAGGGCGAGAGCAACGCGCCCCGCGCGGCGCAGTACCGCGTGCTCCTGCCGACGCTCGTGAAGGCGTGGCGGCGCGCGTTCGGCCGCGACGACCTGCCGTTCCACGTGGTGCAGCTCGCGAACTTCGGCCGGCCCGCGCCGTCGGGGCTCGCGAGCCCGTGGGCGGAGCTGCGCGAGGCGCAGCGGCTCACGGCGGCCACGCTGCCCCACGTCGGCCTCGCCGTCGCGATCGACATCGGCGAGGACGCGGACATCCACCCGAAGAACAAGCAGGAGCTCGGCCGCCGGCTCGCGCTGATCGCGCGGCACGACGACTACGGGCAGGCCGACGTCGAGCCGTCGGGCCCCACGCTCCGGGCGCACCGCGTCGACAAGGGGCGGGTCGTCCTCGAGTTCGACCGGGCGGGCGCCGGGCTGGCCACGTCGGACGGGCGCGACCCGGAGGGGTTCGCCGTCGCGAGCGCCAAGGGCGAGTTCGTGCCGGCGCGCGCGCGGATCGAGGGGGACACGGTGGTCGTGAGCTCGCCGAAGGTGCCGCACCCCGTGGCGGTGCGGTACGCGTGGGCCGACGCCCCGGAGGCCGCGACGCTCGTCGGGCCCACGGGGCTGCCCGCGTCGCCGTTCCGCACCGACGACCGGCCGTTCGTGACCGCCGGCAAGGAGTGACCGGCCGGGCCCGGCCCGCGGTCAGCCGCAGCCGCCGGAGGCCGCGACGGACTTCGTGACGGGCTTCACGCGCGGCGCGAACGCCCGGGCCTTCGTCGCGAGGATCCGCCGGTACGTCGCCTCGTCGGGCCGCGCGAACGGCCACCGGGCCCCGAGCGACGCGGGGAAGGCGTGCCGCAGCGTGTCCGTCGCGGCGGCGCCGCGGGCCGGCGCGGCGTCCATCCTCCCGTCGCGGAAGACGTCGAGCCAGAGGTTCACGCCGCCCGCGAGGACGTAGACGTGCTTCGCGCCGTGCGCCGCGAGGAGGCGCCAGGCCTCCTCGGCCCGCGCCTCGTCGTCGCCCAGCACGACCTTGATCGACGTCGCGTGGCGCGGGTCGGCCCACGCGCGCCCTTCGTCGCCGCGGAGGCGGTCGAGGGTCGTCGAGCGCGCGTCCTCGAGGTGGAAGCGGTTCCACGACGACGGGTCGCGCACGTCGAGGAGCACGAGGTCGAACCGCGCGGGCTTGCCGCCGAGCTCGCGGTGGAGGAGGCCCGCCACCTCGACGGGGTCGGCGTGGACGGACCGCGACGCGAGCGTGGCGTCGTGCGCGGGGCGCAGGAGCCCGACACGCGCGGCGACCGCGCCGCCGCCGGCGGCGGGCGACGCGAACGCGACGAGGACCGCGACCAGCGCGGCCAGGGCGCCGGCGCGCGCGAGGCCGCCGGAGCGCGCGGGGCGCGGGCCGCCGGGCCTCGCGTCGGCGGGCGCGGGGCCGGGTCCGAAGCGCCGCTCGATCGCCTCGGCGCCCGCGAACATCCCCGCCGCCATCAGCACGACGAGGGCGACCACGACGCCGAACGGGAGCCCGAGCACGTCGGGGAGCGTCACGCGGCCGAGCGCGCCGGCCGTGTCGTAGAAGGTGCGGAACGCGCCGCCCGCCTCGCCGAACAGGAAGACGCCGGCGCCGACGCCGCCGAGGAAGAACATCCCGTCCACCTTCCCCGTCGCCGCCGAGACGATGGAGGTGCCGGGGCAGTACCCGCCCACGACGAAGCCCATGCCGAGCAGGAGGCCGCCGACGACGGCGGTCCCGAGGTACGTGGGGTTCACCGCGAGCGCGCCGAAGTCCATCCAGCCGGCCGTCGTCGCGAGCGTGATCCACAGGAGGCACGTCACGATCGCGGTGAACATCACCTTGAGGACGCGCATCTCGGTCAGCGTGAACTGGGCGGCGAGGCGACGGGCGTCGCCGAAGCCGGAGCGCTCGAGCGTCGCGCCGAACGCGGCGCCGAGCAGCAGCGGGACGAGGGCGCCGTCGAGGTGGAGGGGGGCGAGGGCGAGGGGCACGAGGGCGAGGGGCATGGCGGCCTCACTTCCAGAGCCGGCGCAGCGGCCACGCGACGAGGTAGCCGCCCGCGAACACCGCGAACATGAAGACCCACGAGCCGACGGCGAGCGTCGCGCCGCCGGTCAGGGCCTGGCCCGACGTGCAGCCGCGGGCGAGGCGCGCGGCGAAGCCCATGACCGTCCCGCCGGCGAGGGCGAGGAGCCAGCGCGTGCGCACCGCGACGCGGGGACCGCGGAACGTCTCGAGGCGCCAGCGCCCCGCGAGGAGGCCGGAGGCGGCCCCGCCGAGCGCGACGCCGAGGATGCCGACCACGACCCACGCGTCGAGCGGGTCGCGCGTGCCGCCGCCGAGCTCGGCCAGCAGCGCGGTGCGGTCGACGTGGTCGGGGGCGACGACCTTCTGCGCGGCGACGACGACGCGGGCGACGCCGCCGGAGGCGCCGAGGCCGTGGCCCGTCAGCAGGAAGGAGACGAACAGGACGGTGCCGAGCACGGCGCCGCCGACGTAGGGGTTCCAGTAGCGGCCGGGGCCGGGGCGCTTCACGACACCACCTCCTTCGGGGCGGGCGCCGCCGCGCGGGGCGCCTCCTCCTCCCAGCCGGTCACCATCGCGACGAGGCCCGACACCGGTCGCGGGCCCGCCGTGGTCGTCAGGTAGACGTGCGCGACGACGAACGTCGCGAAGAGCCACGCGCCCAGTGCGTGGAGCGGGGCGAGCGTGACGAGCCCGCCGACGGCCGCCTCGAGCGCGGGCCAGCGGTCGAGGCCCCACATCGCGAGGCCGGTGAGCAGCTGCCACGGCAGGAGCACGTTCAGGATGCCGACGTACACGACCTGCTGGAGCGGGTTGAGCCGCGCCTCCTTCGTGCGGGCGACGGGGTGCGGCTCGCCGCGGAAGATCCCGCGGAGGTAGTAGCGGGCCTGCCGCACGGCGAGCGTCGCGAAGTCGCGCGGCGCGCCGACGTACTGGCGGATCGCGCCGCTCGTCAGGAAGTAGAACAGCCCGAGCGCCGCGTTGCCGAGCAGCACGAAGCCGGCGACCTCGTGCACGCGGACGGCCGCCGCGAAGCCGAGGAGCGCGAACGTCCCGCGCAGCTCGAGGCCCGTGGCCAGGAGGAGGAGCACGGTGCCGGCCTGGGCCCAGTGCCACAGCCGCTCGTAGACCGAGTAGAGCCGGACGCGACCGCTCATGACGTCCTCCCGGCGCGTCGGTGCGCCACGACCCGCGCGAGGGCGTGCCCGGCGACGCCGAGCGCGGTGCCCACGAACGCGAGCAGTCCCACGAGGTCGAGCACGCCCGCGTCGTCCCTGCGGGGGACGAAGCGGCCCGCCGCCGCGGTCGAGGGCGTGTGGACGAGCGGCGCGCCGTCGCGGCCCGAGAGCGTCCCGCCGAGCGAGACCGACCGGTGCGCGACGAACGTCGCGACGGCGCCGGCGGGGACCCGCGTCGCCACGACCGTCGGACGGGCGAGCCGCCCGTCCGACGCGTGGCACGTCTCGCACCGTCGGACGGCCCCCGCGGCGACGACGCCGTGGTGGAGCCCCGTCGGCTCCACGGTGCCGACGATGCGCGGCGCGGCGATGCCGACGGCCTCGAGGCGCGCGCGGACGGCCGCCGCCTTCGCGGGCGTGTCGAGCGCGAGCTCCGTCGCGGCGAGGCGGCCGTCGTGGTCCGCGTCGAGGGCGGCGACGACGTCGGGGTGCGGCGCGCCGTCGGCGCCGAACCAGGCGGCCCGGAGGTCGAACGGGCGCACGGGGCGCTCCGGCACGCCGCCGACCCACGTCCACGTGGTCGAGAGCGCGTGGGGGACGTACCGCGTCCGGCCGTCCGCGTCGCGGCGCGGCAGGAGCACGGGTTCGTACCCCGTGAGGAGCGCGGCCGGGTCGTCGATCGCGCCCTCGACGCCGCGGTGGGCGACGACGGGCCCGCCCGAGGCGTCGAGCACGGTCCAGTCCGTCTGCTCGACCGACGCCGTCGGGACGCGGGGGACGTGGCAGGCCTCGCACGAGAGCGTCTGCAGGTGCCGGCCGACGGCGGGGAGCCAGCGCCCGTGGTCGTCGGCGACGTCGTGGCAGGCGTCGCAGCGCCGCCCCGTCCCGTCGAGCCCTTCGGCGGCGTGCGGGCGCGACGAGGTGCCCTTCGCGAGGTCGTGGCTCGGCGTGCGCACGAAGTCGCCGACCCCGAGCCGCCGCGCGTCGTAGGCGAGGTGCCCGGGCCGGCTGCCCGCGGCCTCGGAGAAGCGCGCGGGGTCGTTCAGGCTGTGGTGGCAGTCGGTGCACCCGACGAGCCGCGCGGCGTGGACGTCGAAGGGCTGCGTCTGCGCGTCCTTGTCGGCGAGGTCGAGCGCCGCGTCGGCCACGCGGCCGGGCGCGACCACCTGGCCGCCCGCGCGCGGGTCGCGGGCGACGAACGTCCCTTTCGCGCCGGCGTCCGGGTCGAGGTGGCACGCGCCGCAGGCCGCCGCGGTCGGGCGGCCGAGGGGCAGACGCGTCCGGTCCGCGGTGCCGTGCTTCGTGAACGCCTCGCGCACCCAGCGGAACCCGTCGCCGTCGGCGGCCGCGAGCCCGGTGCCGACGAGGCTCGCGGTGGCCGCCCAGCGGAACCGTCCGGCGGCGAGCGTCTCGCGGCGCAGGTCCGCGCGCGCGCCGGGGACGTGGCAGAGGAAGCAGTCGAGCTCCGCGGTCCCCGAGGCCGCCCAGTCCCACGGGACGGGCCGGCCGCTGGCCGGGTCCAGGGCGTGCGTCTCGACGCGCGGCCCGTCGCCGTCGAGCGGGCGGCCGTCGCGGCCGAGCCGCGCGGGCCCGCCGCCGACGTGCCGTTGCCCGACGGTCCGCACCCAGTCGGCGACGCCGAGGTCGAAGCGCGCGTCGTCGTCGAGGGCGAGGCGGCGGTTCGTCGCCGGGTCCCAGCGCCCGAACGGGCCCGCGCTCGTGTCCCAGGGGCGCCCGCCCGGGACCGTGCCCGGCGCCATCGTCTCGTCGGCGCCCAGCGTCGCGTGGAAGTCGTGGCGCTCGATGAACTCGACGTCGTGGCACTGCCCGCAGGTCCGCGCGGGCGACACGGGCCGCCCGCTCTCGAGCACGCCGTCCCCGGCGTCGTCGAGGAGGCGGACGTCGGGGTGCATCGGGCTGCCGGCCCGCGCGACGCCCGCGCCCGCGACGAGGACCGCGGCGAGGAGGAGGGCTCGACGGCTCATCGCGCACCTCCCGTCGCGCCCACCTGCTCGCGCCCGCCGGCGACGGCGGGGTCGCCCGGGTAGCCGAGGGCCCGCCAGTCCATCCGCCCGCCGTCGCCGTGGCAGTCGACGCACCGCAGGGCGTCGGTCCTCGGCGCCACCATGTGCTCCTGCGGCCACCACATCTCCGTCGCGATCCAGGTGCGCTCGCCGCTGTAGGGCACGCCCGACGCCGCGGCGCCGGTCCGCAGCGCGCGCTCCCAGTCGAAGGCGCTCCAGTAGCCGCCCGGGCCGAACGTGTGCGGCACGAGCAGGTGGCGGGCCGACGCGTCGAACGGCTGGACGCCGCGGTGCACCTTGAACGGGTGGATCTTCGCGCGCGGGTCGCGGACGGCGCCCTGCGGCGCGTTCACCGGCAGGGGCTCGGGGCCGTCCCACCGCTGCCCCGGGACGTGGCGCGCGGTGGTCCCGTCGTACCAGCGGTAGACCGGCACCTGCCGCCGACCGACGAGGAACAGGCCCTTCTTCTTGTCGTAGTGGACGTGGAGGTCGGGGTCGTCGCCGACGCGCCGCAGCAGCGCGACGATCTCCGGCGCGACGTGGCGCGCGGCCTCGCCGCCCGCGAGGATCTCCTGCCGGACGGCCTCGGCGACCGCCTCCGGCTCGCCGTCGCGTCCGGCCTTCGACCAGTCCCAGAAGAGCTTCGTCGGGGTCTCGGCCGCGAACCGCGGCACGTGGCACGTCTCGCACGCGACGGTCGCGGTGTGCGCGTCGAGCCGCGCGTCGCCGTGCGGCCGCGCGGCGTGACAGTCGGTGCACCGCACGCGCGTCGCCGCGTCCTCGGTGGGGGGCAGGAGGCGGCCGGCGACGCGGTGGTGCTCGGTCCGGTGGCAGTCGGCGCACGCGAGGCCGTGCCGGCCCATGTGGACGTCGACGCGCTCCGCCGGGAAGGTCATGGTCTCGTCGAGGTCGCCGTGCTTCACGCCGTCGCCCCCGCCGCCCTTGAAGTGGCAGGCGCCGCACGTCGCCCGGCTCGAGCGGCCGACGCTGCGCGCGACCGCGAGGAGGTCGGTGCCCGCGGCCGGGGCGCCCGCGCCCGCGGGGTCCTTCTGGTACAGGCCCGAGGTGTCGTGGCACACGAGGCAGTCCACGTCCGTCGCGCGCGCGCGGGCGAGGAAGCCGTCGTCCTTCCAGCCGTACCCGGCGTGGCACGACGTGCAGCGGGGCCAGTTCGCCGCCACGCCGATGCAGAAGTTGTTGATCCCGTTCCGCTTGCCGAGCGCGACGTCCGCCCCCGTCGCCGGGTCCTTCGCGTGGGCCCCCTCCCACGTCCAGTGCGTCGTGGCGCGGACCTCGTCCGCGGCGTCCTCGTGGCAGCGCAGGCACGCGGCCGTCACCGCGGGCCCGTCGGCGAAGGGGGCCGTGAAGAACGGCGCGTGGTCCGTCGGCGCCGGGCGGACCGGCAGGTGGGCCCGCGGGTCGTCGCGGGGCGGCGCCGCGGCGCCGGGCGCGACGAGCCAGCCGAAGCCGAGGACGGCCGCCACCGCGGCGGCGACGACGAGGGCGAGGATCCGGGCGCTCATGGGCTCTGGCCTCCGGCGGGGCGCCCGCGCGTCCCACCGGGCCCAGTCTGCCCCCGCCGCCCCATAAGTCAACTATACAAACGTACAGTTATATAAGACCTCGGTGGTCCCGCCGCCGGGGCCGGTCCCGGCGGCCGCCGCAGGCGGCGGAGGGAGGAGGGGGGGCTTGCCGCGGCCCCGGGCGCGGCGCGGTCCGCGCCCGCCGCCGGGCCCGCGGACGCCGCGGGGGCCGGGCCCGCGGGCCCGCCGCGGGCCGACGGGCGCGTGGCGCGGCGTCGCCCCCGTCCCGACGGGGCGCCCCCGACGGAGGGGCCGACGCGGCGCGCCGCCGGCCCTCGGCGTCAGGGGGCGTAGGTGACGGCGCCGTTCTTGAGGATGCGGAGCGGGGTGGCGGCCGGCACGACGAGGTACGGCTCGACCGCGTCGAGCGTCAACGTCGTCGGCCCGCCGTTCGACGCGGCCGCGGCCTCGCCGTACGCGAACCCGTCCAGGCGCACGTACGCCCCGAAGCCCTTGAGCGTCAGCCCGTGCACCGCGACGGCCTGCGGCTGCCACGTGCCGTCGAGCTCGACGACCGTCTGCGTCAGGAGGTCGGTCACGCGCAGCCGGATGCCGACGGCCCGCAGCTCGAACACGGGGTCGTGGGGCCCGAGCTCGCGGAACTTCGCGACGTCGCCCCCCGACATCGCGGAGGCGCCCCGCGCCCCGGGCTGCCCGTCGCGCTTCGAGGCCGCGAGCTCCTCGCGCATCGAGCCCGCGAGCGACGTCAGCCCCGCGCGGTCGGCCGCGACGACCAGGGCGTCGAGGCTCGCCTCGCGGAGCCCGCGGTCGCCCAGCGCCTTCAGCGCGCCGCGGGCCTCCTCGACGGCCGCCGTCGTCTCGCCGCCCTGCTGCTGCGCCGCGCGGGCGAGCGCGACCGCCACGCCGCGCCGCGCGGCGAGGTGTCCCGCCGCGGGGCCCGTGCCCACGTCCACCGACGCGAGCCAGCCCAGCGCGTCCGTCGCCCCGCCCGCGCCGATCGCGACCGTCGCGGCGTGCAGCAGCAGGTCGGCGCGGATCTCCACGGGCGCCGCGGTCGGCGTCACGACCAGCTTCGCGAGCCGCCGGGCCGACGCGAGCCGCTCGGACGGCCCGCCCGCCTTCGCGTCGAGGCGCAGCGCCGCCCGCAGCAGCACCTCGGGCCGGTGGACCGTCGCGACCTCGCTCGCGGCGGCGACCTCCGCCATGTCCCACACCCACGCGCGCCGCGCCGCGGTCGGCGTCTCGCCGCCCGCGAGCCGGTCGAGGACGGTCCGCGTGTTCACGCCCACCGCCGCCTGGGGCGAGATCGCGCCCTGCTCGAGCACGAGGCGCTGCGCCTCGAGGAGCGGGGCGAGGGCCGCGTCGAGGCGCCCCTCCGCCAGGTGGAGGTTGGCGAGGTTGTTGAGGCTCCACGCGAGCTCGGTGGAGGCCTTCGCGTCCCGCCGCTCGGTCACCGCCTGCTCGAGGAGGCGCAGCGCCTCGTCCGGCGCGCCGCGGTCGCGCGCGATGCTCGCGAGGTCGTGCAGGACCTGCGACGCGACGCCGGCGTCGCGTTCGGCCGACGCCCGCAGGCGCACGCGGTCGAGCACCTGGTGGGCGCCCTCGAGCGACCCCGCGTCGCGCGCGGCCTCCCAGAGCGCGCCGTACGCGGTGAACAGCTCGCGCCGCACGGTCGGCTCCGACCGGCCCGCGACGAGCAACGCGTCGAACGGCGCGAACGCCGCCTCCAGGTCGCCCGACTTGACGAGGTTCCACACGAGGGCCCGCCGCGTCACGGCGAGGTCGTCGCGGAACCGGTCCGGCGCGGCCGCGTAGATCGCGAGCGCGCGGCGGAGCTTCGCGGCCGCGTCCGCGTACCGCTGCGCGTTCCAGTCCTCCGCCGACGCGTCCCGCAGGCGCTTCGCCTCCTCGACGTCGGCGCCGTCCGCGCGCGCCGGCCCGCCGGCCCCCGCGAGCGCGGCGAGCGCCGCCACGAGGCAGGCCCCGATCCGGGTCACGAACGACGTGGTCGCGCGCATGGGCCGTCTCCGCCGCGCCGTCGGGGCGCGCCCGCCGAGTCTACGCCGGGGACCGGCCGGCCACCGGGCCTCGCGGTCCGGCGCCGGGGCGTCCGTCGTCCCGTGGCCCGCTCACCGGCCGCCGCGCGCCGCCGCGCCCGCGCGCAGCCGGCCGACGAGGCCGGCGTACGTCGCGTGGTCCTCGTCCGCGGCGAGGCACGCCGCCGCGACGTCGAGGCAGTCCACCGGGACCACGAAGGTCGTCCCCTCGAGGCGCGGGTGGGTGCGCGCCGTCGAGCCCGTCTCGCGGCGCCACCCGTCGACGCGCTCGCGCAGCCGCGTCGCGAGGTCGAGGCCGCCGGCGAGCGCGATCAGCTCGTCGGTGTCGAGGGGGAAGTGGAGCTCGTCGTCCGGCACGCAGGCCTCCGTCACGGGGGGTTCCTTCCCAACGCAGCGGCCGACCGGCCGCATCCCGCCCCGCGCGTCACGCGCCCGACCCGGCGAGCGCCGCGTCCACCGCGCACAGCAGCGCCGCCACGTCCACCGGCTTCATGAGGACCGCCTTGGCGCCCAGCTGGCGCCCGACCGTCAGCACGTCCATGCCGCGGAAGAAGGGGTCGCCGGTCAGCATCAGGACCGGCATCCGCGGCGCCTCGCGCCCGGCGCGCATCAGGAACTCGAGCCCGTCCGCGCCCGGCATGAACACGTCCGTGATGGCGAGGTCGACCGGGCCGACGGCCCGGAGGTCCACGAGCCCGTCGCGCGCCTCGACGACGACGTGCCCCTTCCTCGTGAGCAGCTCGACGAGCACGGGACGGACGTCGTCGTCGTCGTCGAGGACGAGGATGCGGGCCATGACGGGTTCCTGCGTCGGCGCGGGGGCGGCGCCTCGTAGACCATCGACGCCGGGAGCGCCCCGGCTGGAGTTGGAGCCGATCCCAGGAGGGCCCGTCGCGAGCCCGGCGAGACCGACGCGAGGCGAGCAAGCCCGCCGCCGCGAGAGGATCGACGGGCGCAGCACGGAGGCTACGGGGACAGGTTCTTGGTTTGCCATGGCTCCCGGGGGGACGGGAGGACCGCCCGGACCGTTCCGGTCGTGAAGACGGCGTTCAGATCGGGCGCGGCGCGGCGCCGGCGTCCGATCGTTGGCGTCGGCCACCGGGCGATTCCGTCCTAGGGGTAGGAGCGACGCGATGCATCGACGGTGTCCCACGGGGCGGTTCGCGGTCGGACCGGGCGGCGACGCCGCGCCGACCGGGCGGCCGGCCGGCCCCGCGGGCGCCGGCGGGACGCCGGTCGCCGACGGGACGCCGGTGGCCCGAGGCGAGCAGGACGCGCTCGGGGTTCCGGGACGCGAGGCCCGGCGGCCGGCGCGGACCCGGCCGCGGGGGCGTCGGCCGCCGCCGCGGCGGCGACCGCGGGGGCGGGCCCGCGGCGGAGGGCGGGGCGCCGGCGCCCGCGGACGTCGCGGGGGAGCCCGCGTCCGTGGCCGCGGCCGGTGCGGCCGGCGCGGGACCTGCGCCCCGCGGTCCGTAGCATCCGCGGATGGCCCACGCCCCGTTCCCGACGTTGACCGCCGACGAGGCGGCGGCCCTGATCCCCGACGGCGCCCTGGTCGGCTTCAGCGGGTTCACGCCCGCCGGTTCGGCGAAGGCGGTCCCGCGCGCGCTCGCCGCGCGCGCCCGCGCGGCGCACGCCCGCGGCGAGCCGTACCGCATCCGCGTGCTCGCGGGCGCCTCCACGGGCCGCGCGCTCGACGAGACGCTGGCCGAGGCCGAGGCGGTGGCGTGGCGCGCGCCGTACCAGAGCAGCCCCGCGCTCCGGGCGCAGGTGAACGCCGGGCGGGTCGCGTTCGTGGACATGCACCTCTCGTCGGTGCCGCAGATGGTCGCGGCGGGCGAGTTCGGGCCCCTCGACGTCGCCGTCGTCGAGGCGACGGAGGTGACGCCGGACGGCCGCGTGTACCTCACGACCAGCATCGGCGCGTCGCCGACCTGGCTCGCGTGCGCGCAGCGCGTGGTGCTGGAGATCAACCGCCGGCACGCGCCGCGGCTGCGCGAGCTGCACGACGTCGTCGTCCTGCCGCCGCCGCACCACCGCCACCCGATCCCGATCGAGGCGCCGCTGACGCGCATCGGCTGGCCCTATGCCGCGGTGGACCCGCGCCGCGTCGTCGGCGTGGTCGAGACCGACGAGCCCGACGGCGTCGCCGCGTTCGACGCGCCGGACGCGGTGAGCGAGCGCATCGCGGACCACGTCGTGCGGTTCCTCCTCGGCGAGATGCGCGCGGGCCGCATCCCGAAGGAGTTCCTGCCGGTGCAGGCCGGCGTCGGGAACGTCGCGAACGCGGTCCTGCGGGGGCTCGGCGGCCACGCCGACGTGCCGCCGTTCTTCATGTACTCCGAGGTGCTGCAGGACGCCGTCCTCGACCTCCTCGACGAGGGGAAGATCGTCGGCGCGAGCACCACGGCGCTCACGCTGACCGACGCCGCGCAGCGCCGCGTCGCCGACGGGCTCGAGCGGTACGCGCCGCGGATCGTGATGCGCCCGCAGGAGGTGTCGAACCACCCCGAGGTGATCCGCCGGCTCGGCCTCATCTCGCTCAACGCCGCCCTCGAGGTGGACCTCTACGGGCACGTGAACTCGACGCACGTCGGCGGCACCCACGTCGTGAACGGCATCGGCGGCAGCGGCGACTTCGCGCGCAACGCCGCGGTCCCGATCTTCGTCGCCCCGTCCACCGCGAAGGGCGGCCGCATCTCGACCGTGGTGCCCATGTGCAGCCACGTCGACCACAACGAGCACTCGACCCGCGTGATCGTGACCGAGCACGGGCTCGCCGACCTCCGCGGCCTCGCGCCCGCGGAGCGCGCGGCGACCATCGTCACGCGGTGCGCGCACCCGGCCTACCGCGACTACCTGCTGCGCTACCTCGAGCGCTGCCGGCCCGGCCACCTCCGCCACGACCTGCGCACGTGCTTCGAGCTCCACCTCAACCTCGCCGCCACGGGCGAGATGCTCCCGGGCCTCGTCGTCCCCGACGCGCGCTGACGCGGCCCGGCGGCGCGCGGCGCGTCAGCGCCGCGGGCGCAGGAAGAGGAGCGCGGCGACGACGCCGATCACGACCCACTCGCCCGCCCCGCCCCCGAGCAGGAGGCGCAGCGCGACGAAGCCGCCGAGCACGGCGAGCGCGACGAGGTCGCCGCGGCCGCGGCGGCGGGGCGTGGGCGGCGGGTCGGGTCGGGCGGACGACGGCACCGGTCGATCGTACCGGCGTCGCGCGCCGGCCCCTTCCCCCGGGACCGCCGCTCGGGTAGGACGGGCGCCATGCTCACCGCCGTGCTCGTCGCGCCGTTCTTCCAGGAGAACACGGTCCGCTACGTCCGCGCGCTGGTCGCGCTCGAGGGCGCGCGGCCCTGCGTGATCACGCAGGACGACGTCGAGCGGCTGCCGCCGGACGTCCGCGCGGGCCTCGCCGGGCACCGCCGCGTCGCCGACGCCCTCGACGCCGACGCGCTGGCGGGCGCGTGCCGATCGCTGGCCGCCGAGGTGGGGCCCGTGGACCGGCTGTTCGGCGTCCTCGAGCAGCTGCAGGCGCCCGTCGCGCGCGCCCGCGACCTCGCGGGCGTCCCGGGGATGTCGGCGGAGACGGTGCGCGGGTTCCGCGACAAGGCGCGGATGAAGGAGGTGCTGCGCGCCGCGGGCGTCCCGGTCGCGCGCTCCCGGCTGCTCGCGAGCGCCGCCGACGGCCGCGCGTTCGTGCGCGAGGTGGGGTTCCCCGTCGTCGTGAAGCCGCCGGACGGCCTCGGCGCGAAGGCGACCTATCGCGTGCGCGACGCGGCCGGCCTCGAGGAGGCGCTCGCGGCGCTCGCGCCGGCGCCCGCGCGGCCCGTCCAGGCCGAGGAGTTCGTGACCGGCGACGAGCTCACCTTCGAGACGGTCTCGGTGCGCGGCCGGCCGGTCTGGTGGTCCGGGACGCGGTACCTGCCGGGCCCGCTGACGGTGCTCGAGAACCCGTGGATCCAGTACTGCGTGCTGCTGCCCCGCGAGGAGGACGCGCCGGACTTCGCCGCGTTCGTGCCGACGGGCCTCGCGGCGCTCGCGGCCCTCGGCATGGGCACGGGCCTCACGCACATGGAGTGGTTCCGCCGCGCCGACGGCTCGGCGGTCGTCTCCGAGGTCGGCGCGCGGCCGCCGGGCGTCCACATCATGCCGATGATGTCGCTCACGCACGGCGTCGACATGATCCCGGCGTGGGTGCGCCTGGTGGTCCACGAGACGTTCGACCCGCCGCGCCGCACGGCCGCCGCGGGCGCGGCGTTCCTGCGCAGCCAGGGGCAGGGGACGCGCGTCGCGGCGGTGACCGGGCTCGACGAGGTCGTGGCGGAGCTCGGCGACGTCGTCGTCGAGGTGAACCCGCCGCGCGTGGGCCAGGCCGTCGCCGAGGGCTACGAGGGCGAGGGCCACGTCCTCGTCCGCGCGCCGCGGACGGAGACCGTGCGCGAGGCCCTGGCGGCCATCGTGGGCCGGGTGCGCGTGCGGCGCGGCTGACGCGGCGCGCACCGGGCCTCGGGTCGGGGGCGGCGACCGCGAGGATTCGGCCGGGAACGCAGCCGCGGCGCCGTCGCCCCTCAGGGGCGCACGACCTCGAACGGCAGCGCGGGCAGCACGCCGAGGGCGACGCGGCGGCGCGCGGCGGCGGGCGCCGCGGCGCCGGCGGTCGCGGTGCGCTCGCCCGAGAGGTTCACGATGAGGCTGCCGCGGACGCCGGGCTTCACCTTCGCGGGGTCGGCGGCGAGGACCAGCTCGGTCGTGTCCGGGAGCGCGCGGACGCCCTTCAGCGTGATGCCGTCGGGCGGCGCGTCGAGGACGAACTCGAGGTTGCCGACGTTCGGGGGGAGCCGCGCGAGGCTCACCTCGACCTTCGCCGTGCCGCCGGCCGGGATGCGCACCGGGACCTCGGAGACGTACCGCGTCGCGCCCGGGGCCCGCAGCCGCCCGACGACCGCGCCCACGAGCTGCTGCGCGGGCACGAGGTGGCGGTAGATGAAGGCCTGCATCATGTCGTCGGCGGGGACCGCCTCGCGGACCGCGACGCGCCCGTGGAGCCGCGCGCGCCCCTCGACGCGCAGCGTGAACATCCCGTCGGCGACGGAGGTCGGCGCGTCCAGCGTGTAGCGGCCGCGGTCGGCCCCCTTCGCGATGGGGTCGCCCGTGAGCGTGAAGCCCTTCGGCGCGTCGCGGAGCACCACCTCGATCTCGCCGTCGAAGCCGTCGCGGCGCAGGGCGTGGACCGTGAGGGGGACGCTCGCGCCCGCGCGCAGGTTGAGCGTCGAGGGCGTGACGCGGAGCTCGAAGTCGTGGCGCGGGGGGCCGATCCGGAGGCGGTACGCGTGCGCGGGGCCGCCGGCGTGCTGCGCGTCCTCGAGCGTCACGCGGCACACGCCGCTCGTCCGGACGGTGAACGCGACGTACGCGTCGGCGTGGTGCGTGTCGAGGCCCGCGCCCTTGTCCTCGTGGTCGTCGTTGAGCGCGACCTGCTTGCCGTAGGCGTCCGTCACCACGAGGCGCGCGTCGAGGGGCGAGTCGAGCCGTCGCGCGAGGACCTCCGCGACGATGCGCTCGCCCGCCGAGGCGTTGAACCGGAAGACGTCGACGTCGCCGGGCGCGTCGATGCGGCCGTTGACGACGACCGGCCGCGGGACGAGCTGGCCGGCCTCGTCGTCGGGCTCCTCCTCGGCCACCTCGGGGAGCGTGTCGGCGGCGTAGGGCACGGGGTTGGCGACGCGCGGGTCGGGCACGACGTGCACGCCCGGCTCCACCGTCCGGAGGTCGAGGGCCACGGTGCGGAACGGGAGGTTCCACCCCGAGGCGAGGAGGGACGTCTCGGTGCCGACCCGGCCGCCGAGGGGGAAGACCGCGGTCACGAACGGCAGCTCGCCCGCGGAGATGCGGTAGACGAAGTCCTCGCGGCCCCGGAAGAGCGCGTCCTTCACCTCGAGCACGTACTCGCCCGTCGCGGGGATGCGGAAGAAGAGGACGGGGTCGGGGTGGAAGCGGTAGTCGTCGCTGAAGGCGAGCTCGCGGCCCTTGGCGTCGTACAACGCGACCGTCGCCTGGAACCAGCCGGGCACCGCGTCGGCGATGTACGGGATCAGCTCGCGCGCGCGCACGACCACGACGAGGGGCATCCCCTGCTCGGCGCGGAAGCGGTAGCGGTCCATGCCGCCGGGCGGGATCTGGCCGTTGAGCGTCACGGGGAGCGTGACGCGGGTCTCGCGGCCCTTCGCCTCGCGGTCGGGCGCGAGGCCCGCGGGGCCGCCGACGCTCTCCCACGCGGCCTCGCTCACCTCCGGCAGCGTCCCGACCTCGAACACGACGGGGTTCGTGAGGCCCGCCTGGGTCGCGAGCCGCAGCTCGCGCCGGCCCGGCGCCGCGGCCGCGTCGACCGCGACCTCCAGCGTGACGAACTCGCCGATGGACGGGTTGGCGGGGGGGCGGCCGAACCGCTGCAGCCGCCGGCGCGTCGCCTCGGCGGCCTTCACCTCGTCGGCGGTGACGCCGCCGGGCGCGCGCCGCTTCGCCTGGAACGCCTCCAGGGCCTTGCGCAGCTCGTCCTCCTCCTTCGGGGTCAGCGGCCGCTCCTCGGCGAGCACCTTCGCGGTGACGCCCGTGCCGGACACGTGCGCGGCCACCGTGTCCTTGAGGTACTGCCCCGCGACCGTCACCTCGAACGTCGTCCCCTGGCGCCCGCCCGCGGGGAACACGTACCCGGCGTGCGGGCCGTCGGCGGCCGCGCGCGGGGCCGCGGCGCACGCGAGCGCCAGCAGCGCGACCGCCGCGGCGGCGCGGCGCGTCCCGCCGGCGCGCGCGCGGCTCACAGCAGCTCCTTGAGGATCCCGCCCGACGGGACGTCGTCGGCCGCGGTGGGCAGCGCGAAGGTCTCGGCGCCCTCGGGGTGGGGGAGCCGCGCGTCGGGCTCGATGCCGAGCAGCCTGTACATGCTCGCGATGAGGTCGCGCGGGTACACCGGCCGCGTCCTGACCTCCTCGCCCTTCGCGTCCGACGCGCCGACGACGCGGCCGCCCTTGAAGCCGCCGCCCGCGACGAGCGTCGAGAACACCTTCCCCCAGTGGCCGCGGCCGCCGTTCCACGGCGCCTCGGTGTCGACCTTCGGCGTGCGGCCGAACTCGCCGCCGCACCAGACGATGGTGCTCGCGAGCAGGCCGCGGTCGGCGAGGTCCTCGAGGAGCGTCGCGAGGCCGCGGTCGAGCTCGGGGAGCTTGCGGCGCATCTCCGGGAAGTTGTCCTTGTGGGTGTCCCAGCCCGCGTAGTTGATCGTCACGTACGGCACGCCCTGCTCGACCAGGCGGCGCGCGACGAGGCACGACTGGCCGAACTTCGTGCGCCCGTACCGGTCGCGCAGCGCGTCGGGCTCGGTCGAGAGGTCGAACGTGCGCGCGCCGGCGCCGAGGATCAGCTCGTACGCCTGCTCCTCGGACCGCGCGAGCGCCCGCACCGCGGGGTTCGACGGGACGGCGCGGCGCAGCACGTCGAGCCGGTCGAGCAGCGCCCGGCGCTCGCGCTGCTGCGCCTCGGTGATGCCCGCCGCGACGATGCCCTCGACGAGGAAACGCGGCTGCGACGGGTCGCCGCCCGTCGCGAACGGCCGGTAGCGCGTGCCGAGGAACCCCGCCTCGTCGAACCGCCCCTGCGGCTCCGTGAGCACCACGTAGGGGGGCAGGCGCGCCGCGTCGTCGGCGGTCTCGCCGCGGAAGTGCGCCACGACCGCGCCGACGGTCGGGTAGACGATCCGCTCGCCGGGCTTGCGGCCCGTCTGCACCATGTAGGCGGCCGTCTCGTGGCCGAAGTTGCCGTGGGTCATGCTGCGGATCAGCGCGTACTTGTCGCCCTGCTTCGCGAGCAGGGGCAGGAGCTCCGAGATCCGCATCCCCGGCACGTTGGTCTCGACGGGCCGCGTCAGCGGGCCCGCGTAGGCGCTGCCCGCCTCGGGCTTCGGGTCGAACGTGTCGAGGTGGCTGGGGCCGCCCCACATCCAGATCTGGACGACGGACCGGGCCTTCCCCGCCGTCACGCGAGGCCCGCCGGCCCACGCGCGGACGGCGGCGTGGTCGCCGAGCAGGCACGCGGCGGCGCCGGCGAGCCCGGTCCGCAGCACGGCGCGACGGGTGGGGGCGGTGCGCATCGTCGGGTCCTCCGGCGTCAGTGGCGGCACTGGAACTCGGCGCCGTTGATCAGCGCCCACGCGAGGTCCGTCCCGGCCCGCGCGAGGCCGCCGACGTCGTCCTGGTACGCGCGGACGGCCTCGAGCTCGGCCGCGGTGGGGTACCGCGACAGGATCGTGAGGTACAGCGTGTCGTACGTGTCGCGGGGCCACGCCGTCGGCTTCAGCATCGCCGCCATGTTCGGGCCCTGCTCGAGCTTGCGCCGCAGGTGCGTCGAGTTGAGCAGGTGGAGGCGCTGCGCCACCGTCGGCAGCGCGGCGCGCTGCTCCGACTCGAGGCCCGTCACCCGCGCGGAGCGGCCGAAGAGCTCGAGGAACGGGCTCGACACGCTGGCGTCGGCCAGCGCGATCGAGCGCTGCCCCTCGGGCATGAAGGTGAACGGCTCCGGGATCTTGCTCGTGTACTCCTCGGCGGTGCCGGTCACCTGGTTGATGGCGTCGATGAGCACCTCGGCCTCGAGGCGGCGCACCGGGTAGTGCGCGAACGCCGCCTCCGCGCGCGGGTCGTCGGTGGTCGGCACCGACGCGCGCTGGTACGTCTGCGAGTTGAGGATCACGCGGTAGAGGTGCTTCAGGTCGAAGCCGCCGGCGACCGTCTCGCGCTCGAGGAGCTCGAGCAGCGCCGGGTTCGACGGCGGGTTGTCGGGCCGGAGGTCGTCGGGCTCGTGCACGATCCCGGTGCCGAGCAGCCACGACCAGACGCGGTTCGCGATCGCCCGCGCGAACCACGGGTTCGACGGCGACACCACCCAGTCGGCGAGCACCTCGCGCGGGTCCTGCCGCGGCGGCAGCTTCACGACGGTGCCGTCCGGGAGCGTCGTCGAGGGCAGACCGGGCTTCGTGACGTCGAAGAAGACGATCTCCTCCTTCCACTCCGCCGTCGTCTTCCACCCCACGCGCGCGAGGCACGCCGCGAGGCCGTCGAGCCGCGCCTTCTCCCAGGCCTCCGCGCGGCAGCCGAGGAAGGTGAGCGCCACCGCGCGCGCGAGGGTCGGCGGGTCCTTCTTCTGCACCGCGCGGTAGAAGTTGACCGCGGGCACGCGGACGTTGCTGCCGCTCGACGTGAGGAGCGCGCGCGCGAACCGGTCCCACGGGACGTTGTCGCGGACCTGGGTCCGGATCCACCGGTGGTAGGCCTGGACGGCGTTCGGCCACAGGTTGATCGGGAACTCCGACTTGACCCGCAGGAGCGTGCACCAGCGCATCGCGAGGTAGTCGGCGTACTCCTCGCGCTCGAGCAGCGCGTCGACGAGCGCGGCGCGGCGGTCCGGCTTCTGGTTCCGCAGGAACGCGCGCACCTCGTCGAGGCGCGGGAGCGTCCCCGTCACGTCGAGGTAGGCGCGGCGCACGAACGTCTCGTCGCTGCACCGCGGGGCCGGCGCGATCCCCAGCTCGTCGAGCCGCGCGCGGACGAGCGCGTCCACGCGCGCGGACGCGGCGGCCCACGGCGCCGCGGCCGCGGGCGGCTCGGGCGCGGCGCGCGCCGGCGCGACCGACGGCGACGCGAGCGGCAGCAGCGTGAGCGCCGCGACCGCGAGCGCCGGGACCGCGCGGGCACGGCGCCGGCCGGCCGCGGCCGACGGGACCTCGCGCGACGCACGCATCGGGGGCGCTCCCCTCGACCTGCGCGCGCGTCGCGCGACCCCGCGCCATTGAACCCCGCGGAGGGTGCGCGCGTCGCGGGGTCCCGGGCCCGCGTCGCGTGGACCGCGCGCGATGCAACGCTTCCGTCGCATCCCGGCGTCGCATCCCGGCGTCGCGGCCGCGGCCGTCAGCGCGCGGGCGCCCGCCGCCGCGCGAGGCCTCGCGCGCCGCGGGACGCGCACGACCTCGGGGCCCTCGAGCACGCGCGCCCGCGCGGCCTTCGCGAGCCCCTTCAAGAGCCCGTGGAAGACGCCGTGGTGCATCGGGGCCACGGCCGTCCAGTACGCGAGGCCCAGGAGGCCGCGCGGCGCGAACCGCGCCGTCGAGACGATCTCGGTGCGCCCGGCGTCGAGCGCGCGCAGGTCGATCGAGAGCGTCGCGCGGCCCGGCAGGCGCATCTCGGCCACGAGCCGCAGCCGGCGGGGCGGGTCCACCTCGACGACGCGCCAGAAGTCGAGCGCGTCGCCGACGCGCAGGTCCACGGGATGGCGCCGCCCGCGGCGCAGCCCCACGCCGCCGACGAGCCGGTCGAGGCGGCCGCGCAGGGCCCAGAGGCCGTCCGCGTGGTACCAGCCCGTGCGCCCGCCGATCCGCGCGACCGGCGCCCACGCGCGCTCGATGGGCGCCGCGACGACGACGCGGCGCACGTCCTCGCGCACGGTGCCGCCGGCCCACGCCGGGTCGTCGGGGTCGCTCCACTCCGCCGCGGGGAGGCGCCCCGCGTCGGTCCAGTGCGTCTCCGTCGCGTCGTGGCGGAACCGCTCGAGCGCGAGGCGGATCGCCTCGCGCGGGGTCAGGAGGTCGCGCGGCAGCAGCGTGCGCAGCGCGTCGTCGTGGGCGACGACGGGGTTGCGGAGCCCCTCCGCGAGCGGGCGCGCGAGCGCGGCGGGGACCGGCGTGACCAGGTGGATCCAGTACGACGAGAGCCGCGGCGAGAGGATCGGCACGGGGACGATCCACCGGCGCGGGAGCCCGGCCTCCTCGGCGTAGACCTCCATGAGCCGCCGGTACGTGAGCACCTCGGGGCCGCCCACGTCGAACGTGCGGCCCGCCGCGGCCGGCGCGTCGAGCACGCCGACCAGCCAGCCGAGCACGTCGCGGATCGCGACGGGCTGGCACGGCGTGCCGACCCAGCGCGGCGTCACCATGGCGGGCAGGCGGTCCACGAGGTAGCGCAGGATCTCGAACGACGCGCTGCCCGACCCGAGGATCATCCCCGCGCGCAGCGTCGTCACGGGCACGGGCCCCGACGCGAGGACGCGCGCCACCTCGGCGCGCGAGCGCAGGTGCGGCGACAGGTCGGGGCCGTCCTCGCCGAGGCCGCCGAGGTACACGATCCGCTCGAGGCCCGCCTCGGCGGCGGCCCGCGCCATCGCCGCGGCGGCCCGACGGTCGGCCTCGGCGAAGTCCGCGTGGCGCGCGTCCATCGAGTGGACGAGCCAGTAGGCCGCGCGGCAGCCGCGGCACGCCGCCGCGAGGGAGGCTTCGTCGAGCACGTCGCCCGCCGCGATCTCGAGGCCCGGGTCGGCGCTCCAGGCGCGGCCGGCGAGCTTGCGGGGGTCGCGCGCGAGCGCGCGCACGCGATGCCCGGCCTCGAGCAGGCGCGGCACGAGGCGGCCGCCCACGTACCCGGTGGCGCCGGTCACGAGCACGGGCCGCGGGTCGCGCGGCGCGCGCGTCGGCCGGCGGCGCGGCGGGGGGCGGCGCGGCGGGGGGCGGGACGTCGGGCGTCACGACCCCATCGTCGCCGGGGCCGCGGCGGACCGCGCGAGGCGTCCGGGCGGTTCCCTGCGCGCGACCCGCGACGGACCGGGCCTCGCGGTCCCGCGGCGGGCCGGGCCTCGCGTCCCCGCGCGGGGGCTACGCGGTCACTTCTTCGCGGCGTTCTGCGCGGGCGGGTGCCCGTTCGCCGCGACGTATTCGTCGAGGAGCGCCTTGAGGCGCGCCTTCGGCTGCATGGAGGTCTCGCGCTTGTAGTGCGTGAGCCCGTTCGTCGCGCCGGTGAGGTGCGCGCGCAGCCGGCTGCGGAGCGTGTCGCCCTTCCCCGCCGCGTGGCCGAGGAACACGAGCTCGCGCTTCGCGTAGAGCGCGTACACGCCGCGCTTGAGCGGCGCGACGTCCACGTTGGCGAGCGTCAGGCGCTTGAACTTGCGGTCGTCGATCGGCATGTGGGGGTCCCGGGGCCGGGCGCGAGGTGCGGAGGACTCGGGGCGAGGCGGGGGTCCGCCTCGCCCGATGCGGCGGAGCGAGGCGGGGGACCGCCTCGCCCCGAGCGGCAGAGCGAGGCGGCGGACCGCCTCGCCCTGCGCGGAGGAACTAGTACCGGCCGCCGCGCGAGCCGCCGCCGTAGCCGCCGCCACCGCCGCCGCCGCCGTAGCCGCCACCGCCGCCGCCGCGCTCCTCGCGCGCCTGGGCCTCGTTGACCTTCAGGTTGCGGCCGCCGGCCGAGTGGCCGTCGAGGGCCTGGATCGCCGCCTTGGCCTGCTCGTCGGTCGCCATCTCCACGAACGCGAAGCCGCGCGGGCGGCCCGTCTCGCGGTCCATGACCATGTGGACGTCGGTGACCTCGCCGTGCGCCGAGAAGAGCGCGCGGACGTCGTCCTGGCTGGACTGGAAGGAGAGGTTGCCGCAGTAGATTCGCTTACCCATGATTGCTTTCGTTGAACTCAACGCGGCCGTACGGAAGGACTCCGGTCGAGTGGAGGCCGCGGGCCTCCCGTCGGAGCAGGACGGCCGGTGCTTCACCGAGCATCCATCGCAGAGCACGCGGACCCACAGAGGACCGCGTGGGCGTGGGGCGGCGCGGGACGCGCCGCTCGACGCACGAAGAAAGGGAGCACGAAGGGAAGGCGCACGAAGGCGCGGAGCCGTCGGAGGGGCCCGGCGCGACGCGCGGGCCCGCGCAGCCGCCGGGGCCCATGGACCGTCGGCCGCCCGCACGGCCCGTGGATCCGGACGCGCGAGCGCGGACACGACCGTGAGGACGCGCGAGACGGCGTGAGCGGGGGGCGCGAGGCGTGATCCGAACTCCGACGAAGGGCCGCATCGAATCGGCCTGGCGATCGTCGTCGTGGGTGCGGACGCACCTGGATCAGCGAACGGAGAGCAACTCGAACGCCGGACGGGCCCGTGGACCCGTTCGACGCGGCGCATTGTTGCATGGATCGCGGCGCGTGGGCCGGGATTCACCCACCGGGGGGCGCGCGACGGGGGCCCCCGGTCGTCGCGACGGCCTCGCGCGCGAGCAGGGCGCGTTTGCGCGCGACGCCCCAGCGATAGCCCGCGAGCGCGCCGTCCGAGCGCCGCACGCGATGGCACGGGATCGCGACGGCGACGGGATTGGCCGCGCACGCGCCGGCCACGGCGCGCACCGCGCGCGGCGCGCCGAGCGCGCGCGACCGCCGCGTACGTCGTCGTCGCGCCGGCGGGCACCGCCGCGAGCGCCGCCCACACGCGCTGCTGGAACGCCGTCCCGCGCACGTCGAGCGGGAGACGCGCCGCGAGGCGCGGCTCCGCCACCGCGCGGACGACGTCGCGCACGCGGGACGCGAGGCCCGCCGCGTCGCGCACGCGCGTCGCGCGCGGGAAGCGCCGCGCGAGGTCGCGCACGAGCGGGCCGTCCGCGTCGCCGAGGAGGATCGCCGCGATCCCGCGCGGCGTGGCCGCGACGAGCACGGTGCCGAGGTCGCAGGGCGCGGTCGCGTAGCGCAGCTCGAGGCCGGCGCCGCCGGCGCGGTAGGCGCGCGGCGTCATGCCGAGACGCGCGGCGGCGGTCGCGTAGAACCGCGAGGCCGAGCCGTAGCCCGCGGCCGCGTGCGCCGCGGCCACGGTCGGGCGGGTCCGCAGCGTGGCCCGCGCGCGGCGCGCGCGGTGCGCCGCGGCGTACGCGCGGACCGTCACGCCCGTCGCCGCGCGGAACACGCGCGCGACGTGGAACGGCGAGAGCCCCACGAGGCGGCCGAGGTCGGCGAGCGTCGGCGTGGGGCCGTCGCGTTCGAGGCGCCGGCACAGCGCGGCGACGCGGGCGGCGCGCACGTCGGCCGGCGCGGGCCCCTCGGGGGCGCAGCGCCGGCACGCGCGGAACCCCGCCGCCCGCGCCGCGGCGACGTCGGCGTGGAACTCGACGTGCTCCGGCCGCGGCCGCCGCGACGGGCACGACGGCCGGCAGCACACGCCCGTCGTGCGGACCGCGTACACGAACGCGCCGTCGGCGGCCGGGTCGCGCGCGAGCACGCGGGCCCAGCGGGGATCGGCCTCGACGAGGGCCGCCGCGGCGGGGGGCCGCGGCGCGGCGGGCGGTCGGGGGAGGGGCGGCGGGCGCATGCGACGCACCCTACGCGGGGCGCGCGGGCCCCGCGTCCCGCGGCGTGCGGTCGAACTCGCGCGTCACGCCGGCGGCGGAGCGGTGAGGGAAAGGACCTCTACGAGCGCGTGGACGCCCTGCTTGCCGCGGATCTCGACCTCCACGCGACGGCCCGCCACGGCCTCGTCGGCGACGTCGGCCCAGACGACGTCCGACACGAGCAGCCGGCTCCCGAGCTCCTTGTTCGCCGCCTCGATGCGGCTGGCGAAGTTGACGACGTCGCCGATCACGGTGTCGCGCTCGCGGTGCCACGGCGTCGGCGAGCCCACCACGACGACGCCCGCGTGGACCCCGATGCGCACGGCGAACGGCTGCCCGTAGGCGGTCGCGAGGTACGCCGCCATCCGGTCCGACGCCTCGAGGAGCCCGAGCGCCGCGCGCACCGCGGCGCGCGCCGGCGCGGGCCCCTCGCCCGCGAAGACCGCCAGCAGGCCGTCGCCCATGTAGTTGTCGACGCGCCCGCCGAGCCCGTCCACGACGGTCGTCGCGAGGTGGAACCACCGGTGCAGCACGTGGACGACGTCGTACGCGGGCAGCCGCTCCGACAGGCCCGTGAACCCCGCCACGTCGGCGAACAGCACCGCGACGGGCGCCTCGCGGCCCATGGACGCGCGCGGCGGGCCGTCGCCCGCGGGCCGCGCGGTGAACTGCTTCGTCAGCTCGTAGTCCTCGGGGTCGAGGACCAGCCGCCGCACCTCGACGTCGCCGGTCGCCCGCGTCTGGCAGGCGAGCCGCACGGCGTCCTCGAGGCCCAGCCGCGTGGCGATGGCCCGCTCGTCGTCGGTGCGGGGGGTGCAGGCGTCGAGGCCGCCCACGACCCGCACGCGGCAGGTCGAGCACCTCGCGAGCCCGCCGCACGCGTGGGCCACGGGCACGCGGGCGCGGACGAGCGCCGCGAGCAGCGTCTCGCCGTCGAGGACCTCGGTGGCGAGACCGTCGGAGAGGGAGCGCAGCGTCGGCACGGCGCGATCATAGCGGTGGCCGGGCGGCGGGCCGCGCTCGCCGCGCCCGAGCCGTCGCGTGCCGCGGCACCGCCCGTCCGGACGCGTCCCGGGGCGAGGGACCGCGAGGCCCGCGTGCCGCCGACGACGGCGGGCGGGCCTCGCGGGCCCCGCGGTCCGACCGCGGGCACGGCGGGGCGGTGGTCCCGCGATGGCGCGCGTGCCCGGCCGCGCGCCGGGGAAGACGCTGGACGAACCCTGCCGGGGAGGACAACGTCCTCCCATGGGCACGCTCACGATCGCCGCAGGGAGGGTCCGTCCCGGGTCGCCGCAGGCGGTCGCGCGGCTCCGCGGCGTGCGCGGCGCGGCCGCGCTCGTGCTCGCGGCGGCGCTCGCGGCCTGCGGCGGCGGCGAGGAGGCCAAGGCGAAGCCCCGGCCCACGCGCACCGCGCCGGTGGTCGTCGCGACGGTCGCCCCGCGCGACCTCGTGTACGTCGTCGAGGGGACGGGCTCGCTCGAGGCGTACCAGGTGGTGACGGTCCCCGCGCGGGTGGACGGCGTCGTCGAGTCGCTCGGCTTCGACGAGGGCTCGCTGGTCGAGACGACGACCGAGCTCGCCGTCGTCGACCGCTCGCGCCGGCTGCTCGCCCAGGCGGAGGCCGAGAAGTCGGTGGCGCAGGCGCGGGCCGCCGTGGCGACGGCCGCGGCCGCGGTCCCGCGGGCGGAGGCGGCGGTCACGCGCGCGGCGGCGGGCGTCGAGCGCGCGTCGGCGCTCACGAGCGCGGCGAGCACCGACCTGCGCGAGGGCCAGGAGATGCTCGCGCGGCGCGAGGACCTGCGGAAGTCGTCGCCCGGGGCCGTGTCGGTGGAGGAGGTCGCGCAGATGCGCGCGCAGGTGGACCGGCGGCGCGACGCGGTCGGCGTCGCGCAGGCGGCGCACCGCGAGGCCGAGGGCGCGAAGCAGGAGGCCGAGGGCGCGCTCGGGGTCGCGAAGGCGGCCGTCGTCGAGGCGGAGGCCGAGGTCGCGCAGGCCGAGTCGCGGCTCGCGATCGCGGTGCGCACCGCCGAGGACACCGTGGTCCGCTCGCCGCTGCGCGGGGTCGTGCGCCGCCGGCACGCCAACGTGGGCCAGTACCTGCGCGCGGGCGACGCGATCGCGGAGATCGTGGACCGCACGCGCCTGCGGGTGCGGTTCCGCGTCACGGAGCCCGAGTCGGCGCGCGTGGCGGCGGGGATGCCCGCGGGCGTCGTGGTGCCGTCGCTCGGCGACCGCGTCCACCCCGCGACGCTCGTGCACGTCGACGAGACGGCGAGCGCGGTCACGCGGATGGTCGAGTGCCTGGCGGAGCTGCCGTCGCCCGACCCGACGCTCCGGCCGGGCTACTACGCGACGGTGTCGGTCGAGACGAAGCGGGCGCGGGCCATCGCGGTGCCGGAGGCGGCCCTGCAGCCCGGCGAGAAGGGCTGGCTCGCGTTCGTCGTCGACGACGGCAAGGCGAAGGCGCGCGTCCTCACGCTCGGCCTGCGCACGCGCGACGGGCTCGTCGAGGTCGTGGCGGGCCTGAAGGAGGGCGACGCGATCGTCGTGCGCGGGGGCAACGTCCTCGCGGACGGGACCGCGGTGGCGGTGGTCGACCCGACGGCCGGCAAGGCGGCGGGGGCGGCGGCGGGGCCCGCGAACGGCCCGCCGGACGCGGCGATGGATGCGGCGATGGGCGGCAAATGAGGCTGTCCGACGCCGCGGTCCGCAAGCCCGTCTTCGCGTGGATGCTGATGGCGGGCCTGATCGTGTTCGGGGCCCTCGGCTTCCGGGAGCTGGGCGTCAGCCAGATGCCCGACGTCGACTTCCCGCAGGTCACGGTCTCGTTGACCCTCGAGGGCGCGTCGCCCGAGACGATGGAGACCGACGTCGTCGAGCTGGTCGAGGACGCGTGCATGAGCGTCGAGGGCATCGTGGACATCTCGTCCTCGAGCCAGCAGGGGCGCGCGACCGTCACGCTCGAGTTCGAGGTCGGCCGCGACATCGACGCGGCGCTGCAGGAGACGCAGACGCGCGTGGCGCAGGCCCAGCGCCGCCTGCCCCGGGCCCTCGACCCGCCGGTGATCACGAAGAGCAACCCCGAGGACCAGCCGATCCTCTGGGCCGCGGTGACCGGGCTGCGGCCGCCGCAGGAGCTGGCGGAGCTCGCGCGGCGGGTGAGGGAGCGGCTCCAGACGGTGCCCGGCGTCGGCGAGATCCTCCTCGGCGGCTACCGCGAGCGGAGCCTGCGCGTGTGGCTCGACGCCGTCCGCATGGACGCGCGCAACGTCACGGCCGCGGACGTCGTCCGCGCGCTCGAGCGGCAGCACGTCGAGCTGCCCGCCGGCCGCTTCGAGGGCCGCGACCGCGAGCTCAACGTCCGCCTGCGCGGCGAGGCGCACGGCGTCGACGAGTTCCGCGCGCTCGTGGTCGCGGAGCGCGAGGGGACCGTCACGACGCTCGCGGACGTCGCCACCGTCGAGGACGGGCTCGAGGACCGGCGCGTGATCGCGCGGAACAACGGGCAGCCCGCGCAGGGCCTCGGGGTGCGCAAGCAGCGCGGGGCCAACGCCGTCGCGATCGCCCACGGCGTGCAGGAGCGCCTGAAGGAGCTCAGGCCGACGCTCCCCGAGGGCGTGGACGTCGCGATCGTGTTCGACTCGACGACGCCGGTCGAGGAGTCGATCCACGAGATCGAGCTGACGCTGATCCTGGCGGTCCTGCTGACGGCGCTCGTCTGCTGGCTGTTCCTGGGCTCCATCTCCTCGACGATCAACGTGCTGCTGTCGATCCCGACCTCGATCGTCGGGACGTTCGCCGTGATGCACTTCCTGGGCTTCACGCTGAACACGTTCACGCTGCTCGGCCTCTCGCTCGCCGTCGGCATCGTCGTGGACGACGCCATCATGGTGCTCGAGAACATCTTCCGGCGGGCCGAGCACGGCGAGGGCCGCGTCCGGGCGGCGGTCGCGGGCGCGCGCGAGATCTCGTTCGCGGCGCTCGCCGCGTCGGCGGCCATCGTCGCGATCTTCCTGCCCGTCGCGTTCATGCGCGGCATCGTGGGCCGCTTCTTCTTCCAGTTCGGCGTCACGATCTCCGTCGCGGTCATGCTCTCGCTGCTCGAGGCGTTGACGCTGACGCCGTCGCGGTGCTCGCAGTTCCTGGCGGTGGGCCGGCGGACGACGCGCCTCGGGCGCGCCGTCGAGGCGGCGTTCGACGGGATGGCGGCGGCCTACCGGCGCGCGCTGCCGACGGTGCTCCGCTGGCGCGTGCCGATCGTGCTCCTCGGCGTCGCGGTGTTCGCGGGGTCGTTCCACTTCCTCGGCACGCTCCGCCGCGAGCTGACGCCGTCGCAGGACCTCTCGCGCGTGCAGGTGCGCGTGCAGACCCCGGCCAGCGCGTCGATCGACCTCACGGACGCCGAGATGCGGGCCTGCGAGGACGTGCTCCTCGCGCGCCCCGAGGTCGAGAACGTGTTCATGTCGATCGGCGGCGGCCTCTCCCTGGGCCTCGTGAACGTCGGCAACCTGAACGTCAAGCTCGTCCCGCGCGACCAGCGGCGCCTTTCGTCGCAGGAGTTCGTCAACGAGGTGCGCCCGCTCCTGTCGAAGGGCGCCGCGCGGCGCGCGGCCTTCCAGGACCTCTCGCAGCAGGGGTTCACGGCCCGCCGCGGGTTCCCGGTCGAGCTCGCGATCCGCGGGCGCGACTGGGGGACGCTCGCGACGGCCGCGCAGCAGGTGATGGAGCGCATGCGGGCCGACGAGCGCCTCTTCGCCGACGTCGACTCCGACTACCGCGCCGGCATGCCCGAGACGCAGATCGTGCCGGACCGCGCGCGCGCCGCGCACGCCGGCGTCAGCGTCGAGGACATCGCGCAGGCCGTCAACGTGCTCGTCGGCGGCGTCCGCGCGGGCACCCGCGAGGACGGCGGCCGGCGGTACGACATCCGCGTCCGCCTGCTCTCGGACCAGCGCACGCGGGAGCGCGACCTCGCCCTCCTGCGCGTCCGCGCGGCCGACGGCACGCTCGTGCCGTTGTCGTCGCTCGTCGACGTCCGGACGACCGAGTCGCTCTTCGCGATCACGCGCCGCGGCCGGGAGCGGGCCATCACGATCAACGCGAACGTCGCCACGGGCGCGTCGCAGGCGACGGCGGTCGAGGAGGCCCGGCGGATCGCGCAGGAGCTCCTGCCGCCCGGGTACACGACCGCGCTCTCCGGCCAGTCGGCGGCGCTCAAGGAGTCGTTCGCCGAGCTCAACTTCGCGCTGCTCCTCGGGCTCGTCGTCGCGTACATGATCCTCGCGAGCCAGTTCAACTCGTTCGTGCACCCGATCACGGTGCTGATCGCGCTCCCGTTCAGCCTGACCGGGGCGCTGGCGGCGCTCGCGTGGACCGGGCTCTCGCTCAACCTCTACTCGTTCATCGGCCTCGTGCTGCTGATGGGCATCGTGAAGAAGAACTCGATCCTGCTCGTGGACTTCACGAACCAGCGCCGCCTGACGGGCCTCGACGCGTCCGCCGCGCTCGTCGAGGCCTGCCCGACGCGCCTGCGCCCGATCCTGATGACGACGGTGGCGACGCTCGCGGGCGCGCTGCCCGCGGCCCTCGCCCAGGGGCCGGGCGGCGAGGTCCGGCAGCCCATGGCGGTCGCCGTCGTCGGCGGCGTGATGGTCTCGACGCTGCTCACGCTGTTCGTCGTCCCCGCCCTCTACAGCCTCTTCGACGCCCTCACGTCGCGCTTCGTCAGCTCGGGCGCCCACGAACGCGAGGCCGCGAGGGCGATCGCCGAGCTCGACCTCGAGGAGGTCGCGCGCGTGGCGCACGGCGCTCGGGCGGACGCGGCGCCGGGACCGGCCGCGGGCGGCCCGCCGCCGTCCGACCCGCCCGCCGCGCGTTGACGCGGCGGCGGGGGGCGGCCGTCCGCGGCTCGGACTTGAGCGCATTCCACGGGCGCCGCGCCGCGGACGGTCGCGGGAGGCGACGTACCTGGAACGCGAGGAGGTGCCTCTCCACGTCCCGGGGGCGCGCGGTCCTCGCGGGTCGCGCGCCGGCGGTGTCCCGGAGCGTCCATGTCCGCGCCCTCTCCGTCGCACCGCGTCCGCGCGTGGTGGTCCGTCGCCGTGTTGCCGTCCGTCGTCCTCCTCGCCCTCGCCGCGGGCCGCCCGGCGGACGCCACCGACGACGCCGCCCCGCCGACGTGGGCGGACGTCCGCGTCGTCTTCGAGCGGGCGTGCGTCAAGTGCCATCGCGCGGGGCGCGCGCTCGGCGGGCTCGCGCTCGACACGTGGCCCGCGCTCCGTCGCGGCGTCGCGGGGCGCGGGGTGCTCGTCGCCGGACACCCGGAGAAGGGCTCCCTGACCGCGCGCATCCGCGGGCGCGCGAAGCCCGCGATGCCGACGGACGGCCAGCCGCTCCCGGAGGCCGACCTCCGGACGATCGAGCGCTGGATCGAGGCGGGCGCGGAGGGGCCGGCCGTCGCGGCGGCCCGCGGGACGGAGCCGGTCGCGGCCGCGTCGGCGCCGCCGGCGGCGACGCCGACGCCGGGCGCCGCGGACGCGGGCGCACCGCCGACTCCGAGCGGGGCGGGCACGCCGCCGCCCGTCGCCGACGGCGCGCCGCTGCGCTGGCGCGACGTGGCGCCGATCCTCGCCGCGCAGTGCGTGCGGTGCCACGAGGGCGAGGCGTCCTGCGCGCCGGGCGGCCTCCGGTACGACACGTACGCCGCGACGATCGAGGGGGGCACGTGCGTGTCCGTCGTGCCCGGCCGACCCGAGGCCAGCGCGCTCGTCGCGTCGATGAAGGAGGACGCCGTCGAGCGGATGCCGGCCGACGGGCCGCCGTACGCGTGCGCCGAGACGATCGCGCGGCTCTCGCGGTGGATCGCCGACGGCGCGCGGGACGACGACGGCCGGCCCGCGCCGACGCCGGTCGGCCGCCCGCTCTGCGTCGTCGGCCATTGGGACGGGGCGTCCCACGTCGGCGCGGTCGAGGTCGTCGTGGACGCGACGTCCACCGTGCCGACGTGCCTGCGCGCCGGCGCGACCACCGTCGCGCACCTCGTCGTCGGACGCGACGGCGCGCTCCACGTGACGCGCCTCGAGGCGCCGGCCGCCGCCGCGACCCCTCCAAAGTGAGGCAGGGACGTCCGGCGGGCCCGAAGCCCCGGGTGTAGGACTTTCGACAGGCGCGTAAAGCCGAGGGCGGGCGAAGGTCCCGAAATCGGGTCGAGAATGGTCCCGGGACCTGTTTCGGCGGGGCATGGGGATTGCTATCCCGGGGAGTGCGCCGTGCCGCGTTCCTCCTCGTCGTCGCGCTCCTCGTCGCCGCGGCGTGGGGACTGGGACGTTCGTCCGCCCTGCCCGGGCGCCGTCCCGTCGTCGTGCACGCGCCGATCCCCGGGATCGTCGTGATCTGCCTCGACACGCTGCGGGCCGACGCGGTGACGCCGGCGCCCGGCTCGCCCGGCCTGCCGAGCCTCGAGGCCTGGGCCGGGAAGGCGACGCGGTTCGACGACGCCCTCGCCGCGTCCTCGTGGACGGGGCCGTCCATCGCGACGCTGCTCACGGGCCTCGACCCGTGGAACCACGGGTTCGTCGAGGTCGCGCCCGGGACGCGGCTCGCCTCCGGCGTGCCGACGCTGGCGGCGCGATTCGCCCGCGCCGGTTGGTGGACCGCCGCGGTCACGGGCGGCGGGTGGGTGAGCCGCGCGAGCGGGCTCTCGAACGGGTTCGAGACGGCGTCGGAGGACTTCGACGCCGAGGATCCGCGCGGCGTCGTCGAGCGCTGGGACCGCGCGCGCCCGAAGGACCGACCGTTCTTCCTCTTCCTCCACACCTACGCGCCGCACGACCCCTACGGCGACAAGAGCGCCGCCGCGCGCGGCCGCTGCGACGCGTCGCACGACGCCGACGTCGCGCGCCTCGTCACCGCGCTCGGCGCCCCGGGCGCGGGGCCCGCGCCCGCCGACCTCGGGGCCGCCTTCCTCGCGGCGCGCCTCGCCGACCCCTGCCGCCACGACGCGCTCGTCCGCGCGATCGGCGCCCCCCGCGCGGACGCCCTGCTCGGTCGGTACGCCGCGTGGCTCGACGGCGCCTGGCGCGACGCCCCGGGCGGTCCCGCCCTCGTCGCCGAGCTCAGGCAGGCGTACCTCCGCAGCCTGCGGTTCGTGGACGGGCGGCTCCGCCGCACGCTCGAGGCGGTGGACGCGCTCCCGGCGGGGACCGTCGTCGTCGTCTGCTCGGACCACGGCGAGGCGTTCGGCGAGCACGGGCCCCTGCACCACGGCCGCCACCTGACCCCGGAGCTCGTCCGCGTGGTCCTCGTCGTGCGCGTGCCGGGCTGGCCCGCGGGCCGCGTCCCCGCCACGTGCGGCCTCGTGGACGTCGCGCCGACCCTCCTGGAGCTCGCCGGTCTCCCGGCCGACGCCGGGCTCGACGGCTCGAGCCTCGCTCCTCGCGTCCGCGGCGAAGGCGGCGGCGACCCGATTCCGTCGCTCGTGGCCGCGCCCGCGGCCGGGCCCGGTGCCCCCGACCTCCGGCGCGTGGCCGTCCGCGACGCGGGCCTCGCGTGGACCGCGACGTTCGACCTCGCCACGGGCGCCTGGCGCGACGAGGCCTGGTTCGACCGACGTCGCGACCCCGGGGAGACGGCGCCCGCGGACCTCGCGGCGACCCGCTCGTCGGCGTTCGACGCGGCGCAGCGCGCCGTCCGCGAAGCCGTGCTCGACCGCTACCGGCTCTGGACCGCCGGGAGCGACTCGGGACACTGAACAGGGTCGTGCCGCGGCGTCGCCGCGGACGTCGGGACCGCGAGGCCCGGCCCGGTGCGGGTGGGGGCGACGAACGCGGCGTGGCGTGGCGTGACGCGGCGTGACGCGGCGTGACGCGGCGTGACGCGGCGGCGTCGCGGCCCCCGCCCCGGCGTGGGCCCGCGGGGCGTCCTGCGTCCCGTGACTCGACCCGCGTCCGCCGGCCGGTCGCCTGTCCGCGGGCCCGGCCGCCTCCTCGGCCACGTGACGCCGCGCGACGTCGGGAGGCGCGCGGCCCCGGAACGGACCGAGCCGCGCGGGGACCCGCGCGGCTCGGTGGAGAGGTACGCCCCTGGCGGACGCCGTCGAGCTTTCGATCAGAGGATCGGACGGTGGTCTTACGCTGTGGAGCAGCCAGGGGCGTGAAGGGGAGGGGAGGCGGCCGAGGCCTCCCCCGCGGGCGGCGGGCCGCCCGGCGACGTCAGTTCGACGTGTTCAGGTAGAAGACGATGCCCATGGAGCCGCCGTTGCCGGTGTTGCCCATGGTGTACGTCGTGCCGTGGTTCGAGGCCATCCCGTTGACGTGCCAGTACGAGGTCGTCGCCAGGATGTCCGGCATGCCGTCGCCGTTGATGTCCGCCGAGACGACGCGGCCCGTCTTCGGCGACGAGAGCGCGGGCGTGCCCGCGGCCGCGTCGAGCGTCACCGCGATGGCCTGCGTCGAGCCGCGGTAGACGAGGATGTTGCTCTGCGACGACGTCAGCAGGATGTCGGTCTTCGTGTCGAAGTCGCCGTCGATCGGCGCGAGCGACTTGCCCGCCGCGTTCGGCACCGGCAGGGTCGTCATCGTCGAGAGGTCGGCCCCGCTGTAGATGCGGAAGACCTGGTAGTTGCTGTAGTTCGGCGAGCCGCTCGTGATGGCCGCGAGCTGCTTGGTGCCGTTGCCGAGGAAGTCGCCGACGGCGGTGCCCGTCGTGCTCGAGTAGAGCGGCGGGTTGATCGCCCCGCCGCGCGACGTCCAGCCGTTGAAGAACCCGGAGGCCGAGAGCGTCGTGAAGTTGAACGCGGGGCCCGCGCTGATGCTGAGGCCGCAGCCGGCCGCGAGCTCGGAGTGCCCGTCGTTGTCGGTGTCGATCGCCTGGAGGGAGAGGACGCCGTAGGTGCCCGAGATCGTGCTCGTGGCGGCGTCGAGGGGCGTGAACGCGCCCGTGCCGGTGCCGGCCATCGAGTACACGCGGCCGTTGATGTTCTGGTAGCCCAGGTAGTTGAAGTTCGGGGTGCCGAACGCGACGTCCGGGACGGCGTCGGCGTTGAACCGGCCGAAGGTCATCTCCGAGGGCCACATCGGGCTGCCGGGGCCGTTGAGGGTCGTCGTCGGCCCGACGGTGAACGTGCCGTTGCCGAGCCCGATCCACGCGCGGATCGTCGTGTGGCCCAGCGCCACGATGTCGAGCTTGCCGTCCACGTTGACGTCCACGAACTTCACGTCCGTGTAGTTGCCGCCGTCGAGGACGAGCGTCGAGAACGTCGGGCTCGTGGTCCCGAGGTTCATGTGCAGGATCAGGCCGCCGGCGGTGCTCGTCGTCGTGCTGTAGACGGCGGTGATGGCGCCCGAGCCGCAGTGGACGATGTCCGCGAACCCGTCGCCGTTGACGTCCGCGGCGTCGAGGCCCGTGCTCGAGAGGCTGCTGCCGATGAAGCCCTTCGTCGCGAAGCCGAGGTTGTTCGCCGGGAAGACGAGCGCCGCGGCCTTCGTGTGGAAGCCGCCGTCCGGGTTCAGGACCTTGACGTCGATGGGCCCGGTGGCGCCGATGGGGGTCGGGAACGGCGGGCTGAAGGTCAGCTGGGTGGACGAGACGAACGTCGGGGTGAAGGTCGCCTCCGACGGCCCGGGCTTGAGCACGAGCCTCGCGCCGGGCTGGAAGTTGAGGCCCGTGACGGTGTACAGGCTCGGCAGCGACGCCAGCCGCGGGGTGATGTCCGTGAGGACCGGGCCCGGGTTGATCGTGAGCTGGTACTGCCGCATCGCCACCTGCGTGGCCTCGTCCGTCACCCGCAGCGTGAACTTGTACGTGCCGAGGGCCGAGGGGCCGGTGCCGAGGTCGGTGAGCCGGCCGTCCGGCGTGACCTGCATGCCGATCGCCGCCAGGCTCGTCTCGCCGACGCCGAGCGGGGCCTGCGACCACGAGAACGGCGCGCCGCCGCCGGTGGACGCCAGCGCGATCGGCAGCACGTACGCGAAGTCCTTCGCGGCCTGCGGGATCGGGTTCGAGGTGAGGATGAGGAGGGGCTTCACGACCACCGCCACCGAGAGCGACGCCGTGTCGGTGAGGCCGTTCGCGTCCGTGACCATCACGTCGAACTCGTACGGCGCGGGCTGCGCCTGCGTCGGGAAGCTGCCGACCACGCCGTTGGTGCCGACGGTGAGGCCCGCCGGGAGCGACCCGCTGACGAGCGTGAACGTGTACGGCGCGGTGCCGCCGGCGACGTCGATCGGATAGGCGTACGACGCGCGGTACTGCGCGGACGGCATCGTCTGCGGCAGGATGTGGGGCGCGCCGCGGGCGACGTCGAGCGCGAAGCTCCGCCGCGCCTCGGCGAACGTCGCGTCCCGGCCCGGCGGCAGCGTCAGGTCGGTGCCGTCGCGGGCGGCGATCTCGAAACGGAACGCGCCGACCTGGCGCGGGTAGCCGCTGAGGTCGCCCGTCGCGGTGTCGAGCTTCAGGCCCGGCGGGAGCTGGCCCGAGGCGACGTGGAACGTGCCCGGGTCGTGGGGGAACGTCGCATCGAACCGGGCCGCGTACGCGAGGCCCGTCGTCGCGGCGGGCACCGTCGGCGTGAGGAGCGTGACCACGCCCGCGTTCCCCGCGCCCGCGCTGCCTCCTCCGCCGCCGCCGCCACACGCGACCGTCGTCGCGGCCACGACGGACGTCGCGACCCACACCCTCAACCTCGTCGCACGCTGCATGGGAACTCCTTCGGATCGAGAGGACGCCGACCGTACGCATTCGAACGTGGAGCGCAATCGAGAACTTCCGGCGCGACGTCGCGTCGGGGCGATCGACTGGGGACTTTCGCCATGCGCCGCCGCGCGCGGTCCGATCCCATGGACGGCTCGTAACGCGCGTCCCCCTCGCCACGCGTTCCACGATCCACGCGGGACCGCCGCCACCCCGCGCCGACGGATGGGCGGGCGTCGATCCCATCGACGTCGAACCACTCAAGGAGCGGTGCGTCGATCGCCGGACCGTTCCGCGTCGTTCATCCGGTCTTCATGACCGCGCGCGGGCTTCGCCTCGGGTCTCGCGTCGACCGCGCCGGGGTCGCGCCGGACCCGCCGTCGCGCAGCGCCCATGGCCACGACCGATGCCGACCTCGCGCGGCCCGAGCGACGAACGCCGCGGATCCGGTCCCGGCGGACGGGGCCGGGCGCCGCGCGCGGCGCCCGGCCCGGCGCGGAGCTACTTCCGCGTGTACGTCGCCTCCATCATCGTCATCTCGTTGCCGCCCATCGTGGACGTCATCTTGAACGTCATCGTCTTGTCGCCGGTGACCGTGAGCACCTGCGTGAACGGCATCGGGCCCGTCGGCATGTCCCACGTCCCGGTCATCTTCAGCGACGTGCCGTCGGCGGAGCGGGCGCCGCGGGCCACGCTGGGCGCGGTCCCCATGGTGTCGAACCAGTAGTTCACGAACTCCTTCTTCAGGTTGTCGTAGCCGGTGAGGCCGTAGCCCTCTTACGGCTTGCCCATGAACGTGCCGGTGAGCCGCTGCTCCTGGAAGCGACCCCCGAGGACCATGGAGATCGTGGCCGTCGCCTTCGCCGTCGCCGGCTTCCCCGCGGCGTCGATCGTCGTGATGTCGAGGTCGTAGGTGCCGACGTGGCTCCCGAGCCAGCCGTGCATCTCACCGGGCCGCGCGAGGGCCTCCATCGCCGCCTGCTGCTCCGGGGTGCAGGCCGGGGCGGCCGGCGCGTCCTCGCTCGACGCGCTCCGGGCGAACCAGCCGCACGCTCCGGCGGCCACGAACGCGAACACGATCCAGGGCTTGCGCATGACGTTCTCTCCGTCTCGTTGGGGGGACGTCGCCGCGCCCCTCCGCGCGAACGACGTTGCCCCGAGGATGCCACGTCCGGCGGGGCCGCGGCGGCCGGGCCTCGCGTACCGGTGGGCCCGAGGGTGCCCCGGGGCGTCGCGCCGCCGTGCCGGGGTCGGCGAGGACGCCCCGTGAGGGCGCGCCTCGGGGCCCGGCGCGCCCCCGGGGAGCGGGGGGCGCGAGGTGGGGCGGCCCGCGCCGGTCCGGGTAGATTCCCCCCTCCCGCAGTCCCCCGGTCACCGGATCCCGTCGGAGCCCGTCCCCATGGCTGAAGTCACGGCACTCGATGCGCGCAAGGGCATGCTGCTCTCCGTCGACGGACGGATGTGCCGGCTCGTGCAGTGGAACATCTGGAAGAGCGACCGCCGCAGCCGCATCCAGATGAAGTTCAAGGAGATCCTGACGGGGCGGATGAGCGAGGTCACGGCCCAGCCCGACGACCGCTATCCGGTCCTCGAGGCCGAGACGCTGGAGCTCGAGCACAGCTACCGCGACGGGGCCGAGGAGGTCTTCTACACGAAGGCCGGCGACGAGTGGCGCGCGCCGGCGGAGGGCCTCGAGGAGGTCCTCAAGTGGAAGTCCGACCTCTACCGCGGGCTCCTGATCGACGACGCGCTGGTGGCGGTGACGCTGCCCCCGGTCATCGAGGCGACGATCGCCGACACGGAGCCGAGCGTGAAGGGTCAGCCCGCGAGCGGCCTCAAGGACGCCACGCTCGACAACGGCATCAAGCTCCGCGTGAGCGTGATGTGCAACGTCGGCGACCGCATCGCCATCGACACCGAGACGATGGAGTTCAAGGAGCGCGTCTGACGGGCGTCGCCCGCCGGGCGGTCCCGTCAACGACCGGCGGCGCGGGTCTCCCGTGAGCGCTGCAGGATCTCGCCCGGGCTCGACGCGAAACGCGCCCGGAACGCGGCGCTGAACCGCGGGTAGTGCGAGAACCCGACGCGCTTCGCGACGTCCCGCACGGTCGCCGGGACCGCGCCCTCGTCGGCCCGCAGCGCGCGCAGCGCCGCGTGCAGGCGGAGCGTCTCGAGGTAGGCCATCGGCGAGCAGCCGAGCACCAGGGCGAACGCGGCCTGGAGCGTGCGCGGGGGCACGCCGGTCGCGCGGCACACGTCGGCGAGGTACACCGTCGCGCCGAGGTGCCCCCGCAGGTAGCGGTCGGCGGCGCGCACGTCCAGCGTCGCGCTCCAGGTCGCGCCGCGCGGCGCGGGGGCGGGCTCGGCGCGCGCGAACACGGCGCCGGCCAGGTCGATCCAGCGCGCGCGCACGTCGGTCGCCACCCGTTCCGGGACGACGGTCGGCGCGCCGCCCGCGAGCGTCTCGGTCCGCTCGACGAGCGCGGTCGCCTCCGCGAGCTCCTCGGGGGACAGTTCCGCCGTCAGGAGCGAGGTGCTCCAACGCCACCACGTCCCGCGGCGCGCGGCGCCGGCCCGCCGGGGCAGCTCGTCCGGCGGCACGAGCAGCGAGACCCAGCGGTCGCCCGCGGGGGCGATCCCGTCGTACGTCGCGCCCGGGCGCCACACCACCACCGAGCCGGTCCCCACGCGCCGGCCGTTGACGACGCCGCCGCCGGGGCACGCCAGCCGCAACGTGATCGTCGCGAGGTGGGGCAACGTCCGCCCCTGCGCCCGCAGCGGCAGGTTCACCTCGCCGCCGCCGGCCTCGAACCCGCGCGCCCTGAAGACGTGGAGCCGGGCGTCGAGGGTGCCCGGCGCCAGCTGCAACACGTCGTGGGCCGTCCCCGCGACCCGCGCCAGCAGTCGGTCGACCCCGACGACGTGCTCCGTGACCGCCCACGAATCGAGGTCCGGCCGGGGCGGGGCGGTCGCGCGCCGCGAGGCGGGGCGGGGGTCCGGCGAGGGGGCGGCGCGCGACGCTCGCATCGTGGGCAGCGGTCTCCGGACGATCGCGGACATCCTACGAAACCCGCCGCCGCCGAAGCCAACGGACGGGGCGCGGCGGCCGACTCCGTCTTAACGCGGCCTTCACGGGTTTGCCGCGGCCTTCACGGGCGCCGCGGCCGCCCCGCGTCCGGCCGCCCTCACGCCAGGGGGAAGTCGAGCCCGGTGGCCGGGCGGCCCAGCAGGCGGCACATCGCGACGAGCTGCCCCTGGTGCTGGTAGAGGTGCGCGAACGTCCGCACGACGACCCGCGCCGGCACCAGCAGGGCCGTCCGCCCGCCCCACATCGTCACGGGGCGCGGCGTGTTCAGCTCCTCGACCGACGCCGCGTCGACGTACCCCCGCGTCCGGGCCTCCACCTCGCCGCGCCAGCCCTCGAGGGCCTCCACGGTCGGGTAGGCGTCGTCGCGGTCCTCGGCGTCGACGACGCCGTGCAGCACGCCCACCCAGTAGTGCTCCGCGCCGATCACGTGCGCGAACGAGCGGTGCATCGACGGGTAGCCGAACCCGTCGAGCTCCCGCCGGAGCTCGTCCGCCGAGAACGGGGCGCAGTGCTCGAGGAGCCGGCGCAGGCTCGTGTGCCCGCGGGCGTGGAGGTCGGCGAGGGCTTCGGGCGTGTACATGGGGGACTCGGGGCCGTGGGTACGCGAGGCCCGGCGGCCCTCACTCGAAGCGGACGCTGTACACCGGCGGCAGGTTGTTCGCGACCGTCTGCCAGTGGTCGCCCCGGTCCTCGCTGACGTAGAGGTTGCCGGTCGTGCTGCCGAACGCGAGCACGTCGCCGCGGTTGTGGAGCGCGTGGCGGTAGACCACGTCGTACGCGTGCTCCTGCGGCAGGCCCTTGCGGAGCTGCTGCCACGTCCGGCCCGCGTCCTGCGTGCGCGCGACGAACAGCCCGCCGTCGATCGTCGTGCGGTGCTGGTCGGCCTTCGCGGGCACGAGCCACGCGGTGCGGCCGTCCTTCGGGTCCACCGCGACGGGGAAGCCGAAGTGCGCGCCCGCCGAGGGCTCGCTGACCTTCCGCCACGTCGCCGCGGAGTCGTCGCTGTAGAAGACGCCGCAGTGGTTCTGCTGCCAGACGTGGTCGGGCTGCCCCTCGCAGCGGACGACGGCGTGCGGGTCGTGCCCGGCCCACTCGGCGGTCGGGTCCGGGCCGTAGTCCATGCGGAGGCCCTGGTTGCGCGTGCGCCACGTCTTCCCGCCGTCGCGCGTCTCGAACACGCCCGCCGTCGAGATCGCGACGAGCACGCGGTCCGGGTCGCGCGGGTCCGTCACGACCGAGTGGATGCCCGGCGCGAACTCGCCCTCCGCCGCGGGCGTGCCGTACCACTTCGTGCCGCCGTTGCCCGGGCCGGCGAAGAGGTCGCCGCCGCGCGACTCGTGGTCCCACAGCCCGCGGTTCAGCTCGAACGACTCGCCGCCGTCGCGGCTCACGAAGAGGCCGCCCGGGATCGTCCCGACGTAGACGCGCCCGCCCGGCCCGAACTCCATCGTCCAGAGCTTGAGGAGCGTCGCGGGCTTGAGCACCGGCGCGCCCTCGCCCGACCCGGTCTCGCTGGGCGGCGGCGGCAGGTAGTGACGCGCGCCCGCCGGGTACTTGATCTGCGGCGCGTCGGCCCACGTCGCGCCGCCGTCCTTCGACCGCGAGAGCTTGGCGCCCCAGTGGCCGTGGCCGAGCAGCGCCCACAGCGTGCCGGTGTGCGGGTCGCGGGCGGCGAAGTTGACGCCGGAGCCGGCGTGGCCGGACAGCTGCGGGCGCCAGCCGGACGGGCCCTTCGAGACGATAAACGTACCCTTGCGGGTGCCGACGAGGAGGCGGGGGGGCATGGGGGTCTCCGGGCGCCGCGGCGGGTTCAGCCGCCGCTCAGCGCCTGCACGATGAGGACGCGGTCGTCCGGTGCGACGGGGTCACGGAGCGTCCCTCGGTCCTTGACCCGTTCGTTCCCCACGTAGGCGATGACGTGCTGGCGCATCCGCCCGGCCTCGTCGCAGACGTAGAAGGCGAACCCGGGCGCGAGGCGCTCCAACGCCGCGACGACCTCGCCGAACGTCGAGGCCTCGACCCGCAGCTCCCGCCCCGCGAGCGCGGGGAAGAACGCGTACAGGTGGCTGGTCAGCTCGACGGTCGGCACCGGAGGAACATACGCGACGGTCGGCCGACGCGCTCGCGCGGCGTCGCCGCGGCCGGGGCCATGGTCCGCCCCGGCACGTCAGCGGCGGCACTGCGAGAGCGCGAGCAGGCACAGGCTCACGAAGGTCAGCCATCGGAGCGCCGTCACGACGCCGCCCCCGCGGCGCTCCCGGTCGGGCGCGCCGGCCGGGGCCGCGCCCTCGCCGAACCCGGGCCGCGGGACCCCGCAGTGCGCGCAGGTGTCGCCGGGCGTCGCGAACGCGACGCCGCAGGTGGCGCACGCGGGCGGCGGCGGCACGCGCCGCCTCCATCGGACCGGGGCGTGGAAGAACGGGAGCATCGCCGCGCCGGACCCCTCGTGTGCAGCCCGTCATCCTACCGCGGGGCGCATCGCGAGGCGCCCCACGCGCGCGGTTCGCGGTGCGCCGGGCCTCGCCGTCACGGTGATCCCCGAGGACACAGGGGCGCGAAATCGCGACGGGTTCCGAGGGATACCGGCACCGGGGATGCGAGGAATCCGCCCCGGGGAGCGCGAAGGATGCGCACCCGAGGCCCGTCGGACGCGGCGCACGCAGGCCACCGGGCCTCGCGTACCCCCGCCTCGACCGCCACCGGAGGCCGACGCGACGCAACGGTTGCCCCGCGTGACGACCCGGCCCCGGGAGCGCGACGCGTGGCATCGGGCTTGCGTCGAGATCGGTCCCCGGAGGGAGAGTCCCATGGTCGCGACCCCGCGATCGCCGCACGAGGCCTTCGACGACCGGCGCATCCACGCCCTCATCGAGCACTCGACCGACATCATCACGATCGTCGAGCCGGACGGGACGATCACGTTCGAGAGCCCGTCGGCCGAGGCGAGCGTCGGGTACGCGCCGGAGGAGCTCGTGGGGCGGTCCGCCTTCGAGTTCGTGCATCCCGACGACGTCGCGGGGCTGCGCGCGGCGTTCCTCGAGGCGTTGAGCGCGCCGCACTCGGTGCGCCGCGCGGAGTTCCGCTTCCGCCACAAGCTCGGCGGCTGGCGCACGCTCGTCAGCGTCGGGAAGAACGCGCTCGACGAGCCGTCGATCGCGGGGATCGTCGTGAACTCGCGCGACGTGACGGAGCGGCGCGCGGCGGAGGCGGCGCTCGCGGCGTCGGAGCGGAAGTTCCGCGCGGTGTTCGAGGGCGCGAACGACGCCGTGTTCCTGCTCGGACGCGACGCGGTCCTCGACTGCAACGCGGTCGCCGAGCGGATGTTCGGCCGCGGCCGCGCCGAGCTGCTCGCCCGCTCGCCGTTCGCGCTGGAGCCCGCGTGGTGGGACGCGGACGCCGGCGCGACGCCGCGGCGGCGGACGTTCGAGCAGGCCTGCACGCGGGGCGACGGGTCGTCGTTCGACGCGGAGGTGAACGTCGCGCGCATCGAGCTCGACGCGGCGCCCGCGCTCGTGGCGACGGTCCGCGACGTGAGCGCGCGCAACGCGGCCGCGCAGGCGCTGCGCGACGCGAACGCGCGGCTGTCGCGGGCCCTCGCCGAGCTCGAGGCGGCCGAGGAGCGCGACGTCCGCCAGGAGCGCCTGCGGGCGCTGGGCACCATGGCGAGCGGCATCGCGCACGACTTCAACAACTCGCTCGCGTGCATCCTCGGGTTCTCGGAGCTGTTCCTGGCGAACCCGGCGCGGCTCGCCGACCGCGAGACGGCGCTCCGGCACATCCGCCTCATCCACACCGCGGCGCGCGATGCCGGCGGCGTCGTCGACCGGCTGCGCGAGTTCTACCGCCACCGCGCCGGCGGCGAGGCGCTCGCGCCCGTCGACCTCGACCGCGTGGTCACGGAGGCGGTGGGGCTCACGCAGCCGCGCTGGCAGGCCGAGCAGCAGGCGAAGGGCGTGACGATCGAGGTGCGCACGCGGCTCGGCCGCGTCCCCGCGATCGCGGGCGACGCGGCGGAGCTGCGCGAGGCGCTGACGAACCTCCTCTTCAACGCGGTCGACGCGATGCCCGACGGCGGCGGGATCACCGTCGAGACCTCGACGCAGGGCCGCGAGGTCGTCCTCGTGGTGCGCGACACCGGCGTCGGCATGTCGGAGACCGTCCGCTCGCGGTGTTTCGAGCCGTTCTTCACCACGAAGGGCGCGCGGGGCACGGGCCTCGGCCTATCGATGGTCTACGGGGTGGTGCAGCGGCACGACGGCCACGTCGACGTCGAGAGCGCGCCCGCGCGCGGCACCACGTTCACGCTGCGGTTCCCCGTGCCCGGCGCGACGAGGCGGGTCGCCGCCGCGGCCCCCGCGCCCGCGGTCTCGACGCCGGCCCGCCGCCGCGTGCTCCTGGTGGACGACGACGAGCGCGTCCGCGGGGTGATCGGCGAGTACCTCCGCCTCGACGGGCACGAGGTGCGGGAGTCGGCCGACGGCGCGACGGCGCTGCGGCTGGTCGAGGCCGAGCCGTTCGACGTCGTCGTCACCGACCGCGCCATGCCGGGCATGAACGGCGACGCGTTGGCGCTCCACGTGAAGGCGGTCCGGCCCCGGCTCCCGATCCTGATGCTCACGGGGTTCGGGTCGATGATGGAGGCGGCGGGGGAGTGCCCGTCCGGCGTGGACCTCGTCGTCAGCAAGCCGGTCACCGTCGAGACGCTGCGGACGTCGATCGCGCGGCTCGTGCATCCCGTGGCCTGACGGGGCCCGTGGGCCGGACGGGGCGCGCGGGGCGGGCCCGGCCCGCGGTCAGCCGGCGTACCGCACCGAGAACGGCGCGCCGTCGCGGGCCGCGAGCCCGTGCAGGCGTTTCGCGAGCTGCCCGAGATGCCGGGCGTCGTGGGCGACCCACGACGCGAGCAGGTCGCCGGCGTGCAACGGGCCGTCGTCGCGCGTCGCGCGCGCGTGGTCCCAGCGCGGCGCGTCGAGCGTGCGCAGCCAGGCGACGGACGCCGCGCGCTCCGCGCGGAACGCGGCGAGCGTGGTCGCGGGATCGAGCTCCTGGAACCGGCCCACGGTGACGGCGGCCTCCGCGTCGAGGGGGGCCCACGGCGCGGCGGGGTCGCGCAGGAGCAGGCCGAGCCGGACGCGGAAGTCGTCGCGTTCCTCCGCGCGCAGGTGCCCGACGATCTCGAGGGCCGACCAGCCGCCGTCCGCGGGGCGCCAGCGCCACGCGGCGAGGTCGAGGCCGCGCACGAGCGCGTCCACGGCGTCGGGGAACGACTCGAGACGGGCGACGAGGGCCGGGACGTCCATCCCCGGATCGTAGCGGGCCTCGCGTCGGCGGGACGCGGGTCAGGGGGGCCGCTCGCGCAGCCCGAGGCGGCGCGCGAGGTGGTGGAGGTTGCTGCGGTGCATCCCGAGGTCGCGCGCGGCGGCGGCCCAGTTCCCGCCGTGGCCCGCGACGGCCGCGCGCACCGCCGCGCGCTGGTAGTCCTCGGTCGCCTCGCGGAGCGTGCGGCCCGCGAGGGGCGCGTGGACGGGCGCGGGCGGCGGGGCGGGCCTCGCGTCGCCGGCCGGCGGGGCATCCGTCAGGTGGCGCACCTCGAGCACGACGGGTGCCCCGCGGGGCACCTCGGCCGACGCCCGCAGGACGGCCCGCGACACGACGTTCTCGAGCTCGCGGACGTTGCCGGGCCACGTCCCGCGGCGGAGGGTCGCCCGCGCGGACGCGGTCCAGCGCACGGGGCCGGTGCCGAGCCGCAGGTGGGTCGCGTCGGCGAACCAGCCGGCGAGGAGCGGGATGTCGTCGGCGCGGTCGCGGAGCGACGGCACGCGCAGGCGATACACGTCGAGGCGGTGGAAGAGGTCCGCGCGGAAGCGCCCCGCGGCGACCTCGGCCTCGAGGTCGCGGTTCGTGGCCGCGACGACCCGCACGTCGACCCGCAGCGCGCGGTCGGAGCCCACGCGCTGGATCTCGCCGTGCTGCAGCGCGCGGAGCAGCTTCGGCTGGACCGACAGCGGCAGCTCCCCGACCTCGTCGAGGAGGAGGGTCCCGCCGTCCGCGACCTCGAACTTCCCCGGCCGTTCGCGGTCCGCGCCCGTGAACGCGCCGCGCACGTGGCCGAACAGCTCGCTCTCCGCCACGCTCTCGGGGAGCGCGGCGCAGTTCACGTAGATCAGCGCGCGGTCCGCGCGACGCGAGGCCGCGTGCAGCCCGCGCGCGACGAGCTCCTTGCCGACGCCGGTCTCGCCCGTCACGAGCACCGGAAAGTCGGTGCCGCCGACGAGGGCGATCTCGTCGCGCAGGCGGCGGATCGAGGCGCACTCGCCGAGCAGGTGGCCGCCGTGCCGCTGCTCGCCGTCGCGCAGGAGGTCGCGGGCGACGCGCTCCTGCCGCTGGGCCTCGGTGCGGAGCGCGTCGATCAGCGCCGACGTGCGCATCGCGGCCCCGGCGAGCGCGGCGAGGGTGCGGAGGGTCTTGGCGTCGGCCTCGGCGAACGCGCGGGGGTCGATCGCGTCCGCCGTGAGGACGCCGACGAGGGTGTCCTCGACGCGGAGCGGCGCGCCGAAGCACGAGTGCACGTGGCGCGTGGCGTCGGGGTCCGCCGCGAGGAGGCCGTCGAACGGGTCGGGCAGCGGCGAGTCGGGCGGGAAGCTGGTCGGGCCGTCGGAGCGGCAGATCGCGTCGAGGCGCGGGTGCGCCCGCCGGGAGAACCGTCGGGCGAGGGCCTCCGGCGCGAGGCCGTGGGCGGCCACGGGCACGAGGTCGTCGCCGTCGAGGCGGAACAGGACGGCCGCGTCGCAGGGCAGCGCGCGGCGCACCGCCGCCACGACGCGGCGGTAGCGGTCCTCCGTGGACAGCGCCACCGTGAGGTCCAACGCGAGGCCCAGGACGAGGTCGTCGCCATCGGTTGTCTTGTTCATAACGTGTTGTGATCATAGCAACGGTCGAGGTGTTGCGCAGATCGCAACGCTCCGTCGTAAGTCGTTTTGCCACAACGGTTTTCGATGTGGATCGCGGCCTGCGTAAGGGGGGTGTCCTCCGGAGATTCCCCATGGATGCCGTTGCTCGCTCGATCCCCCGACCCGACACGTCCCCGTGCACCTGCTCGTCGCGCCCCTCGCCGGGCCCGTCCGCCACGCTCCTTCCGCTCGACCCGGCGGCGGCCGTCGGCCCCGCGACGACCGCGGACCTCTGGCTCCGCCTCGAGCCGTCCGCGCTCTGCGACCGCATCGAGGCCCACTTCCACGTCCCGCTGCGCCGGCAGCTCGACGACGTGGTCGCGCTCTCGACGCGCGTGGACGCGGCGCATGCCGACCACGCGGCGCGCGCCGCCGACCTCACGACGACCCTCGTCGGGCTGCGCGACGAGCTGCTCCCTCACCTCGCGAAGGAGGAGCAGGTGCTGTTCCCGATGATCCGCGCCGGCGCGCTCCCGCACCTCGCCATGCCCGTCGCGGTGATGCGGGGCGAGCACGACACGACCCTCGAGGTGCTCGCGGGGCTCCGACGCCGCACCGACGCCTACCGCCCGCCGCCCGACGCGTGCCCGACCTGGCACGAGCTCTACCGCCAGCTCGCGACGCTCGACCGCGACCTGCTCCTCCACATCGGCGTCGAGAACGAGCTGCTGTTCCCCCGGGTGCTGCGCGCGGCGCGCGCGGGGAGGTCGTGATGTCCTCCACCCGCCGGCTCTCGTACGTCCTCGTCGCGGTGCTCGTCGGCGCGTTCGGCCTCCTCGGCTTCTTCGGCCGGGAGATCTACCGCCAGGCGCCGCCCATCCCCGAACGGGTCGTCGAGGAGGGCACCGGGCGCGTGCTCGCGACGCGCGAGGGGATCCTCGACGGCCAACAGGCCTGGCAGAGCATGGGGGGGCAGCAGGTCGGCTCGATCTGGGGCCACGGCGCCTACCAGGCCCCCGACTGGAGCGCGGACTGGCTCCACCGCGAGACCGTCGCCCTGACCGACGAGCTCGCGCGGACCGTGCACGGCGCGCCGTTCGCCGACCTGCCGGTCGAGGCCCGGGACGCCCTCGCGGCCCGCGTGGCCCGCGAGATGCGCGAGAACCGCCTCGACCCGGCGACGGGCACGCTCACGGTGTCGTCGGCCCGGGCGGCCGCGATCGCGCGCACCGCCGCGCACTACCTCGCGCTGTTCGGCGACGACCCGGCGCTGGCGCCGTTGCGGCGCGACTACGCCCTGCACGAGGCGGCCGTCGCGGACCCGGCGCGGCGCGCGGCCATGACCACGTTCTTCTTCTGGACCTCGTGGGCGTGCGTGGCGCGCCGGCCGGGCAGCGACGTCTCGTACACCAACAACTGGCCCCACGAGCCCCTGGTCGGGAACGCGCCCTCCGGCGCCAACGTGTTGTGGTCGGTCGCGAGCATCGTGCTGCTCCTCGCGGGGATCGCCCTCCTCGCCTGGTTCCACGCCCGGCGCGCGGAGGAGGCCCCGCCCGTGCCGCCGCCGACGGACCCGCTCGACGCGATCCGCCCCACGGCCTCGATGCGCGCCGTCGGGAAGTTCTGCGGCGTCGTCATCGCGCTCTTCGTCGTGCAGGTGGCCCTCGGCGCGCTCACCGCGCACTACACGGTCGAGGGCGACGCGTTCTTCGGGCTGCCGCTCGGGAAGTGGCTGCCGTACGCGGTGACCCGCACGTGGCACCTCCAGACCGGCGTCTTCTGGATCGCGACGGCGTTCCTGGCCGCGGGCCTCTTCCTCGCCCCGGCGGTCGGCGGCCGCGAGCCGCGCCTGCAGCGGTTCGGCGTCAACGCGCTCTTCGTCGCCCTGCTGCTGGTCGTGGCGGGCTCGCTCGCGGGCGAGTGGGCGTCGGTGAAGCAGTGGTTCGGCCCGGTGACGGGCTTCTGGTTCGGCCACCAGGGGTACGAGTACGTCGACCTCGGCCGGGCGTTCCAGATCGCCCTGTTCGTCGGCCTCGGGCTCTGGCTCGTGCTCATGCTGCGCGGCCTCTGGCCCGCCCTGCGGGGCGCCGACGACCGCCGGCCGCTCGTGACGATGTTCGCGGGCTCGGCCGCGGCGATCGGGCTGTTCTACGGCGCCGGCCTCTTCTTCGGGGCCCGCACGCACCTCTCCGTGATGGAGTACTGGCGGTGGTGGGTGGTCCACCTCTGGGTCGAGGGGTTCATGGAGGTGTTCGCGACCGCCGCGCTCGCGTTCATCTTCTCCCGCATGGGCCTCGTCCGCGCCACCAGCGCGACGCGCAGCGTGCTCGCGTCCACGTCCATCTTCCTGGTGGGGGGCATCCCGGGCACGTTCCACCACCTCTACTTCAGCGGGACGCCGGTCTCGGTGATGGCCGTGGGCGCGACGTTCAGCGCGCTCGAGGTCGTGCCCCTCGTGTTCCTCGGCAAGGAGGCCATCGACACCCTGCGGCAGGAGCGCGCGGCCCCGTGGATGCGCGCCTACCGCTGGCCGCTGCGCTTCTTCGCCGGCGTCGCGTTCTGGAACCTCGTCGGGGCCGGCCTGTTCGGCTTCCTCATCAACCCGCCCATCGCCCTCTACTACGTGCAGGGGCTCAACACGACGCCGGTCCACGGCCACACCGCGCTGTTCGGCGTGTACGGCCTGCTGGCGCTCGGCCTCGTCCTGCTGGTCCTGCGGCGGCTGACCGCGGGCCGCCCGTGGCGCGAGGGGCCGCTCCGCTACGCGTTCTTCGCCCTCAACCTCGGCCTCGCCGCCATGGTCCTGTTCTCGCTCCTCCCCGTCGGCCTCCTGCAGGCGCGGGCGAGCGTCGAGCGCGGCCTCTGGTACGCGCGGAGCGCCGAGTTCCTCCAGTCGGGCGTCCTCCCGACGCTCCGCTGGCTCCGGATCGTCGGCGACACGGTCTTCCTGAGCGGCGTCGCGGCCCTCGCGTGGTTCGTGCTCGGGCTCAAGACCGGCTGGTCGTACGACCGCGCCGTCGCGGACGACCCCGCGCCGCGCGCGCCGGCCTCGCGCCCCGCCGGGCGCGAGCGGGCGTCGGCGGCGTGGTAGCCCGCGTCCTCGTCCTTCGCGCGGGCCCGGACCGACCGGGCCCGCGCGCGGGCCTTTCGCGGCCCCTGGCGCGCGATGGCCCCGCGCGGCGCGCACGACGGGCCGACCCCGGAGGCGACCGGGCCTCGCGTCGGCGGACGGGGGACCGTCGCCCGCGGACGTACGTCCCGTGTCCCGTCGTCGCCCGGGTCCGCGGCGCGACGGTGCCGGTCGCGGGGCCGTCGTCACGGTCCGCGCGGGCGTCGGCGCGCCGGCCCCGAGCGCGCGCGAGCGCGGCACGTGGCCCCGTCGGGCCGCGCGCCGCGCGGGTACCATGCCTCGCCGGAGGTCTCGATGGCGACGCGTCGACGGAAGTCCGAGCCCGCGAAGGCCGCGAAGGTCGCGAAGCCGCCCGCGGCGAAGCGCGCCCCGGCGCCCCTCGCGAAGCGGGCCCCGCGGTCGGCCGACGCCGGCGCGCGGACGACGCTCTCCGAAGCCATGGCGGCCCTCGAGGCGGCCGGCTCCGCCCAGACGAAGAAGACCTACCTCCGCCACGGCGCCGTCGAGCCCCTGTTCGGCGTCTCCTTCGCGACGCTCAAGACGCTGCACAAGCGCATCCGCGTCGACCACGACCTCGCGCTCGCGCTCTGGGCGACCGGCAACTTCGACGCCCGCAACCTCGCCGTGAAGGTCGTCGACCCCGCGCGGATGACGCCCGCCGAGCTCGATCGCTGGGCGCGCGAGAGCATGGTGCGGATGTGCAAGGGCTACGTCGCCGCCGTCGCGTGCGAGGGGCCCCACGGCCTCTCGCGGGCCGACGCCTGGCTCGCGGCGCCCGACGAGCCGCGTCGCACCATGGGCTGGTCGCTCGTCGGCGCGCTCGCGATGTGCGACCCGACGGTCCCCGACGCGTGGTTCGACGCCCGCCTCGCGGAGATCGAGCGCGGGATCGCCGCGGCGCCGAACGCCGTGCGGTACGCGATGAACGTGGCGCTCCTCTCGATCGGCTGCCGCGACGCGCGCCTGCGCAAGGCCGCGACCGCGGCCGCGAAGCGCATCGGCCCCGTCGAGGTGGACCACGGCGACACCGCGTGCCAGACGCCGGACGCCGTCGCGTCGATCGAGAAGGCCTGGGCGCACTCGCGCTCGAAGGGCTTCGAGAGCCCGGCCGCGCACGAGCGCAGCCGCGAGTCGATGCGCCTCCGCTGCTGACACGACCCCGCCCCGGCGGCGGTCGTGCTTTCGGGACCGCGAGGCCCGGTGGCCGGCGCGGCGGGGAACTCGACCTGGGCCGCCACGCGCCGGCCGACGGCGCGTCGAACGGCGACGGCAAGCGACGGTACGATCCGACCATGAAGAAGGACATCACGCCGGCGCCGGGGCGCTTCGTGGTCGATCGGGTGGTGTGCCTGAACCACGGGGCCTGCGTCGACCTCGCTCCGACGTTGTTCGCCATGCACGCGGACGGGTACTCGGCCTCGGTGGTCCGGCAACCCACCACGGATGCCGAACTCGCCGCGATGCGGCGGGCCATCGACGGGTGCCCGGTGTCGGCGATCCTCGACACGCGGGATCGCCCGGCCTGATCGAGCGCCCGAGCGAGGGTGGCCAGCGGACGCGATCGACGGGCCGGGGACGTGGGCCGGCCCACCGCGGCGGGCTCCGCCGACGGGGGCCTGCGGCGCGGGCCGTGTGAGGGCGGCGAATCGGCGAACGGGCCTTGCGTCGGCGGAACGGCTCCGCGTCCCCGCTCCCGCGGGACCCGGGCTTCGCGCGCGCGCCCGCGAGGCCACGTGACCGCGCGGTCGGGGCGGACCGCCTCGTCAGGCGCGCGACGACCGACGCGGGTACTGTACGGACACCAAGGAGGCGCGTGCGTGATGCAGCGGAGACCGGCCGTCGTTCGGGGGTTCGCGATCGTCGTCGCGGTCGTCGTCGCCGGTGCGGGGGCGCGCGCGGCCCCGGACCCGGTGGCCACGTTCCGCGCGGAGGTGCGGCGGCTGCAGGCGGAGGAGCGGGCGTACGACGAGGCGTTCCCCGCGCGCCAGCGCGAGGCGCTCGACCGGAGGCAGGCCATCCTGCGCCAGCACTCGGACGCGAACGTGAGCCCGATCCCGGACGACGCGAACGCGGCGCTCGCGCTGCTCGCGCGCCCGCTCGCGGTGATCGAGGCCCGGCGCGGCGAGGCGGCGCTCGCGCTCGCGCGTTCGGGCGCGCTCGCCGCGGGGCCGACGCTGCTCGACGACGCGTTCGCCACCGTGGCAGCGGCCGAGGCGCTCGACGCCGAGATCCTCGCCGCGCGTCCGACCGTGTTCGGGACGATCCACGACCAGGCGCCCGCGTTCCGTCGGAGCGCGCTCGCGACCCGCGAGGCGGCCGCGATCGCGGCCCTCGCGGCGCTGCCGGACGCAGCGGGGTTCCTCGTGCGGGACGGGTGGGCCGAGGCCGGCGCGAAGGACGGCAAGCGGAGCGTCGCGCGGCGCGTGTTCGTCCTCGACGCGCTCGCGCGGGTGGCGGCGCGGGAGGCGGTCGCGCTCCTGACGTCGGTGGCGCAGTCGCCGCTGGTGTGCCTGCGGCAGGCGGCGATCGAGGCGGTCGCGCGCTGCGGCCCCGCGGGCGAGGAGGCGCTCGAGGCGGGACTGTCGGACCCGCACGTGCTCGTGCGGCGCGCGACGCTGGCCGCGCTGCGCGCGGCCGCGCCCACGACCGGCCGGATGCTGCGGACGCTCGTCGCGCGGCTGGCGGACGCACGCGGCGCGGAGCGGCGCGAGACCGTCGAGGCGCTGCGGGCGCTCTCGGGCCAGGCGTTCGGCGACGACCCCGCCGCGTGGGGGGGCTGGCTCGCGACGCGGAAGGCGGCCATCGACGCGGGCGGCTTCGACGCCCGCCGCGAGGTCCCCGCGGTGCCGGCGACGACCGCGGCGGTCGCGGCCACGGTGCCGTTCTACGGCCTCAGGCTCGCCGCCGACGGCGTCGTGTTCGTGGTGGACTGGACGCTGCCGATGGTCTACCCGGCGGACCTCGCGTTCGCGCGCACCGGCAAGCCGATCGACTGGTTCGGCGCCGACGCGTCGTGGGTGGGCCGACAGGGCCAGGAGCGGCAGCAGACCGTCGTGCGCCGTGAGCTCGCGCGCGCCCTGACGGCGATGGGGCCGCAGGGACGGTTCGGCGTCGTGGCGCTCCGCGACGGCTCGCGGGACGCCTGGCCGAAGATCCAGGAGGACGCGGTCCTCGGGCGGCGCGGCCTCCTGCCCTGCGACGCGAAGTCGATCGCGCGGCTCGACGGCGTGTTCGACGCGACGCCGCCGGGGTGGTCGCGCTGGCACGAGCACCTGGACGGCCTCTGGATCGCGGCGGACCTGGCCCGCGTCGGCCCCGGGCCGCTCGTCGAGCTGGGCACGCCGGCGGCGGACACGCTCGTGCTCGTGAGCGACGGTCGTCACCGCGGCGGGCGGTTCCTGCTCGTCGAGGAGGAGGTCGCCGCCTTCGTGCGCTGGAACCGCTTCCGACGGCTCGTCGTGCACACGGTGCGGATCGGCGACGCCGGGACCGACGCCGCCACGCTCCTCGAGGGCTTCGCGCGCGGGTCGGGCGGGACCTCGCACTGGTCGGTGAAGCCGCCGCCGAGGTAGGGGCCGGACGACGTCGCCGACCCGGGAGGCCCGGCCCGCGCCGGGCGCGTCCGTCGGGGAGGGGGAACGTCCGCGAGCCGTCGCGAGTACCCTGACGCGATGCCGAGGGCGGCGCGATCGACGCCGCGCTCGTCCGATCGGCACGGAACCGCCGGAGCTCCCATGAGCAACGACCCCACCGCAGGTGCCGCGCCGTCGCCCTCGACGCCGGACGTCCCGAAGACGATGGTCGGGACCGCCGTCCGCGTCCTCGGCGCGGCCGCGGCCGTGGGGGCGTTCGGGCTCTGGGTGTGGTTCGTCGTCGCGAACTTCGGTCGGCTGTGGGAGCGGGTCTCCCACTTCGGGCCCGGGCCGGGCCGCGCGTCGAAGCTCGAGGTGGCGTGGGCGCTGCTGGGGTGGGCGATGGGGCCCGTCTTCACGATCGCGGCGTTCGCGGCGGTCGCCTACGGGTTCGACAGCCTCGTCGCGCGGTGGCGCGGGCGCGGGCGTCCGAAGGGGGGCGACTGATGGGCCGCGGACTCGACCGGGTGAAGGGGTTCCTCGGCGGCGTGGTCGCGCTGATCCTCTACTTCGTGATCGGCGGGATCGTGATCGCGTTCCTCTTCCGCGGCTGCGAGGGGAACCATCGCTACATGAACGTCGGCTCGACGGTGCATGCCGCATCGCCGATGGCCGCGGCGGGTGCCGCGGCGACGGGCGCGCGAGGACGCTGAGTCGGCGGCGCCGTCCTCGCGCCGCGGCTCACGCGCGGCGCACCAGCTTCCCCTTCCGACGGACGATGTGCTCGTAGTCCCACTGGATCACCCGCGCGTCGGCGAGCCACGCGGCAAGTTCCGCATCGTCGATCTCGTCGACGGAGGTGTAGCGCTTCTCCGCGGCCTTGAACGAGCCTTCCTGCTTCAGCCCCTTCGCCCGGAACGACTGCCCGCTCCAGAACAGCAGGCGCACGCAGCCCTTGAGCTTGCCGTACCCGACGATCGGGTTGCCGTCGAGGAACCAGACCGGGTGGGCGTGCCACACCTTGTTCTCGGCGTCGGGGAGCGCCGCGTCGATCCGCGCGGCGAGCGCCTTCGCGATCGCGCGCTCGGCGGGCGCGAGGGCGGCGTTGTAGGCGCGCGTGTCGGCGTGCATGGGCGTTCCTCCTTCGGCCGATGGGCGGCGTCGAGCCGGACGATCGTAGCGCCGTCCGCGGGCGGGGGACGTTCGGCCCGGTCGCCGGACGTGGCGTGGTCCCGGTCCCGCCGGCGGATGGACGATCCGTTTTCCGCCGATCGCGTCGATTTCACGCCGCCCACCGGCGCGGGTAGACTCCGCCGCCGTCCCCGATCGAGGAACGAATCCCGTGCGAACCCCTGCCCTCTTCGTCGCGTGCGCCCTCGTGCTGGCCGCCGCGCTCCCCGCGCCCCGCGCGCACGCCGCCGACAAGCCGCCGAACATCCTCCACATCGTGGTCGACGACCTCGGCTGGAAGGACGTCGGCTTCAACGGCTGCACCGACATCAAGACGCCGAACATCGACAGGCTGGCGTCCGGCGGCGCGAAGTTCACGCAGTTCTACACCCAGTGCATGTGCACGCAGACGCGCGCGTGCCTGATGACGGGCCGCTATCCGTGGCGCTACGGCCTGCAGACCGCCGTCATCCCGGGGACCGCGCCGTACGGCCTCGACACGAGCGAGTTCCTCGCGCCGCAGTGCCTCAAGGAGGCGGGGTACGCCACCGCGATCATCGGCAAGTGGCACCTCGGGCACTCCGACCTGAAGTACTGGCCCAAGCAGCGCGGCTTCGACTACGCCTACGGCGCCACGATCGGCGAGCTCGACTACTACACGCACGGCGACGCCGGCGTCCTCGACTGGTTCCGCGACAACAAGCCGGTCTACGAGGAGGGCTACACGACGAACCTCCTCGGCGCCGCCGCCGCCGAGTACATCGGGGCGCAGGACCCGCGCAAGCCCTTCTACCTCTACCTCGCGTTCAACGCGCCGCACACGCCGTATCTCGCGCCGCCGGAGACGATCGCGAAGTACGCGTCGATCGAGGACCCCACGCGCCGCACGTACGCCGCGATGGTGGACTGCCTCGACGAGAACATCGGCAAGGTCGTCGCCGCCCTCGAGAAGAAGGGCCTGCGCGACAACACGCTGATCGTCTTCCACAGCGACAACGGCGGCACGCGCGACGCGATGTTCGCCGGCCAGATGGCGGACGTCTCGAAGATCAAGATCCCCTGCGACAACGGTCCGTACCGCGGCGGCAAGGGCCAGCTCTTCGAGGGCGGCTGCCGCGTCGTCGCCTGCGCCAACTGGCCCGGGCACATCCAGGCGGGCGAGGTCACCGGCATGATGCACGCCGTCGACCTGTTCCCCACGTTCGCCGCGCTCGCCGGCGCGTCCACCGCGAAGTGCAAGCCGCTCGACGGCCTCGACGTGTGGGAGACGATGGCCTCGAACAAGGCCTCGCCGCGCACCGAGCTCGTCTACAACATCGAGCCGTTCCGCGCCGCGATCCGGCAGGGCGAGTGGAAGCTGATCTGGCGCACGCTCGTGCCGACCAGCGTCGACCTCTACAACCTCGCCGACGACCCGTACGAGAAGAACAACCTCGCGACGGCCCAGCCGGCCCGCGTCGCTGCGATGCAGGAGCGCGTGAACGCGCTCGGCCGCGAGTGCGCGAAGCCGCTCTTCCTCGCGTACGTCGCCGAGGCGGGCCTCAAGCACGGCCCGCCGGTCATCGGCTCCGAGCCGGGGCAGCCCCGCGCGCTCATCGGCGGTGGGGGCCCCTCGATCATCGACGAGGGCTTCGGCGCCGAGGGCCAGCACTAGCCGTCGCTGCGCGCCCGGGCGCACGACACCGTCGTGCGCCCGGGCTCGTTCGTGTACGCGGTCCGATGCCACGGCGCCGTCCCGTGGAGTCCTTGCCGCACGCCTCCGCCCGCCGTGGCAGGCCGCCCGTTGCGGAGGCGAGCGCCGTCCGGCGGCACCCCCCGCGCCGTGACGCGGTCGTTCCCCGGGACCGCTGGGCCCGGCCGTCCGCGGCCGCGGGGATCCACGGACGGCGAATCGGACACGCGCGTCGCGGGGTCGTGCGTCGCCTCGACCTGGGGCGTGCCCATGCGCCGACCGGGCGACGTCGGTCCCGTTCGATTCGCCCTCTCACGGGACACCCGTGGATGCACCTTCCGAGCGCGACCGGGGTGCGATGGGCCGTGAGGCCCGACTCGACGGGGAGGCCGCGACAGGACGTGGCCCACGGGAGCCCCCGCGTCGCGCCGAGGAGTGCCCGGAACACCTCGCGGCGTGGCGGGGCGCGTAGAATCGCGCGCTTCCGCCCCGGGCCCTCGGCGACTTGCCGACGAAGCCCGCCCGAGAGGACCGACCCCGAGCCTCACACGACGCGGTCGACCGTCCCGCAGGAGCCAGGAGGAGTCCCGATGAAGTGCACATACCCGATCGCCTTCGCCCTCGTCGTGGGGGTCGCGTTCTCGTTCGCACGGGCCGAGCCCCCCGCGGGCGACGCGGGGCCGAAGTTCAAGGCGGCGGTGCCGGAGTCGATCCGCACGCCGGACCTCGTCGAGACGAGGACGCTCGGGACCCTCCGCTTCTTCGACGGGATGCCGAGCGCCGACACCGTCACCAAGACCTACGACTACCTCGACGTGGCGCGCGCCGCCGAGTCCTTCCTCGCCGGCGTGCCGATCGCGTCGGCGTACGCGGTGATGCAGGGGTTCCGGCAGGCCGGGATGGCGCCGGGGGATCTCGGCATCGCCGAGAGCCTGCTGGACGCCCGATCCCTCTTCCTGACGCCGAACACGACGACCGTGTACGCCATGCTCGACTTCGACGTGAAGGACGGGCCCATCGTCCTCGAGGTGCCGCCGGGCGTGCTCGGCCCGGTCCAGGACGCGTTCTTCCGGTATGTCGCCGACTTCGGCCCCGTCGGCCCGGACAAGGGCAAGGGCGGGACGTTCGTGGTCGCGCACCAGGGGTACCAGGGGCCGATCCCGGCGGGCGCCTTCGAGGTCCGGACGCGGACCTACCGCAACATGGCGTTCTTCCGCGTGTTCCCGAAGGACGGGGACACCGCCGCCGCCGTCGGCTCCGTGAAGCAGTCGTTCCGCCACTATCGGCTGGCGCAGGCCGCGAACCCGCCGGCCCAGAAGTTCTTCAACGTCTCCGGGGTGCAGTTCAACACCGTCCACGCGAACGACGCCAAGTTCTTCGAGGAGATCGACGCGGTCATCCAGTACGAGCCGACCGACGCCGCGGACCCCGTGACGTTGGGGCTGTTCGCCTCGATCGGCATCAAGAAGGGCAAGCCGTTCGCGCCCGACGAGCGGATGGCGCGGCTCCTCCGGGAGGGCGTGGCGATCGGCAACGCCGCGGCCCGTTCCATCTCGTTCGCGAACCGCGACCGGAGCGTCTACTACTACCCCGATCGTCGCTGGTTCGCGTCCTTCGCCGGCACGTACGACTTCCTCGACGACGGCGCGCTGGACTCCGACAAGCGGGTGCTCTGGCACTACAGCGCCACGGGCGTCACGCCGGCCATGTCGACGCCGAAGCCCGGCACCGGGTCCGTCTACCCGATGACCAATCGCGACGCCGACGGCGACTACCTCGACGGGGGCAAGGCCTACTCGGTGACGCTGCCGGCGCCGGTCCCGGTGAACAACTTCTGGGCCTTCACCGTCTACGACGGCCAGACGCGGAGCCTGCTCGAGACGGACCAGCGGAGCGCGGGCATCGACAGCAACAAGAAGAGCCTGAAGGCCAACGCGGACCGGTCGTACACCGTCCACTTCGGTCCGGTGGCGCCGAAGGGCGCGGAAGACAACTGGGTGCAGACGATGCCCGGCAAGAGCTACTTCGTGTTCCTGCGGCTCTATGGCCCGCTGCAGCCGTGGTTCGACCGGACCTGGAAGCCCGGGGACTTCCAGAAGCAGCCCTGAGCGCACCGAAGGAACCCGACCCTCTCTCCGCCCGAAGGGACACGATCATGGGACTCAAGCTCGATCGCGTGGCGCTCGCCGCGCTGCTCCTCGCCTCCCTCACGCGGGGCGCCCTCGCCGGCGAGCCGGTGGGGTCGGAGAAGGCGTCGGTCGCCGACGCCTACGTCTATCTCCTCGGCCGCGCCGTCGTGGTCCGCCAGGAGCGGACGGACCTGGCCGAGCCGGGCATCGCGTACAACCGCATCAAGTACAACCCGCTCGGCTCGGCCGACTTCGCGAACCCGAATCTCGACGTCGCGTACCTCGAGGCGTGGATCGCGGTGGACGAGAAGACCCCCGTCGTGCTCGACGTGCCGGAGGTGAAGGGGCGCTACTACACCGCTCAGATCCTCGACGAGTGGGGCGAGGTCATCACCAACATCAACGAGCGCAACTACCCCGCCCACCCGTTCGGCAAGTTCGCCTTCGTGGCGCCGGGGTCCAGGGCCGAGATCCCGCAGGACGCGGTCCGGATCGAGCTGAACTCGCGCAAGGCGAAGCTGCTCGGGCGCGTGGAGCTGAAGGACGACCGGGACGGCGCGGTCGTCCTGCAGCGGCAGTTCAAGCTCACCGCCCTCGGGAGCCCGGAGATCCAGCCGCCGGTCCAGGTCCCCGCGATCGGGAGCAAGGACCTGGTGGGGGTGGAGCTCTTCGACAAGGCGGAGGAGCTCGTCGCCAGCGCCCACGACGTGTCACCGGTGGCGGCGCAGATGCAGGCCAAGGTCCGCGAGGTCGCCCGGCTCGCACGGAGCCCGGACGGCCGCAAGGCGCTCGACGGACTGCTCCGTGGCGAGGTGATCCCCGAGTTCCTCCACTACGCGGTGACCAAGTCCGGCGCGTACCGGAACAACTGGCTCGGGACGCTGGGGACCGGCAACTACGGGGCCGACTACTGGAAGCGCACGTCCGCCAACCTCATCGGCATCTGGGCGAACGCGAACGACGAGGTGATCTACTTCGTGGCCACGGTGGACGCGGACGGCCAGTCGCTCAACGGTGCGAACGAGTACGTCCTCGAGTTCCCCGGTGCCGCGCGGCCGGACGCGGTCGTGAACGCCTACTGGTCGCTCATCCTGGTGGACGTGCCCGAGTATCGCGTCGTCCCGAACCGGCTGAACCGGTTCAACCTGAACAACCACTCCGGCCTGACGTCCGAGGCCGACGGGTCGCTCCGGATCCTGCTGTCGAAGCAGCCGAACGCGACGGTGCCGGAGTCGAACTGGCTGCCGGCGCCCGACGGCAAGGGGTTCTCGTTGACCTTCCGCTGCTACGTGCCCAAGGACGCGGTGAAGCGTGGGGAGTGGTTCCCGCCGGCGATCCGGCGCCTGAAGTGACCTGATCCGCCCGCGGCCGGCCGCGCACTCCACAGCGGGACGGGCCCGCGCGACGGCGCCGTAGGCGCCTGCATGCGTCGACGGCCGGCGACCGGGCCTCGCGTCAGCGGAAGGGGCTCGGGATCCCGCTCGCCGGTTCCGCGCGAACCGTGATCGAACGAGGGGTACGTGTCGCCGCTCGAGCGGCGGCTCGCGGCGTCCTCCGGGTCCGCGCGTCGAGCCGAGGCCCGGGCGGCGCGCTACGCCCGCTGAAGGGCCGCCGGCCGCAGGGCGGCGGTCAGCCGACCGCCGAGCTCCGCGAGCGCCTCCGCGTCGAGCAGCTTGCGGGCGCGAGGGAACATCTGCCCCTCTTCCTCGCCGGCGTGGTGCTCGACGAGGTCCATCAGCACCTTCGCCTTGGCGGCGAACACGTCGCCCGCGAGCGGCGCCTGCTCGAGCTCGGGGATCACGACGTCGACGAGGTGGTGCTCCTCGTGCGCCTCGAAGAACAGCTTCTTGTCCTCCTTCGTCCGCGCGGCGTCGCGGAACGCGGGGTAGAAGACGGACTCCTCCGCGTCGGCGTGCAACACGATCGCCGCCTTCGTGCGGGCCAGGAGGTCGGCGCGGCGGTCCGGCGTCGTCGCCTTCTCGAGCTGCCCGAGCAGGGTGCGGAGCCGGACGTGATCGGCTTCGAGGACGTCGATGGCCGAACGTCCCCGCTTCTTCGACTTGGCGATCGCCATGATGAGGACCCTCGGGCGCGGTGACGACGGGATGTCGTGAGGAGGCGCGTCGGTTGGATGCCGCGGTGTCGCCCCCCGGCCACACGCGGAGGGCGACGGGTACGAACCCCGGCGACGTCACGGACGACGCCCGTCGAAAGGAGACCGGGATCGGCCGGGCGGCATCCAACCCCCGACGGCCCCCCTGGGGGACCCGCCTCCACGCCGACCGGAAAGGACCCGCCATGCACGACTACTCGCCCCTGTCGAAGTTGCCCGCACCCAGCCCGCCCAACAAGAAGGAGGAGGGCAAGGTGGGCCTGGCCGTCCTGCTCTGGCTGCTCGGCGTCCCGGGTTCGATCGTGCTGCTGTACCTCATCTTCGGACGCTAGCAACGCCAGGAAGTCGCGCGGACCGGCGCACCGGCTCGATCGGCGCGTGCCCGCGCGCGCGGCGCGCGGTTCCGGTGTGACCGCAGGAGCGTGGCGCCAACGCCGCGCACCGCTCGCCGGTACTCCCGGGCCGCGGCCGCCCGAGGGCCCGTCGGTCGGCATCAGAGATGCGGCGCGAGTTCGGCGGGACGCGTTCGGTGGGGGGGCGCGTCCGCCGACCGCGTCCGGCAGTTCCTCGGGACCGCCCACCCACACGCAAGCGCACCTCTCTCGGAGCCGAAGCACCATGCGCGTCCAGTACCCCATTCGGTTGTCGACGGCCGCCGCCTTCGGGGCCTCGAGGTCGAGCCTCGAGCCGACGGCCGCTGCCTCGTCGCGTTCCCGTCGTTCACGCCCCGGCGACCGCGCGCCGTTGAGCACGTGGGAGGCCGCGATGCTCGCGGCGTTCGATCGGGCCCAGCATCGCGTCCAGACCCAGTTGCACGGCATCGCGGCGGAGCGCGTCGCGCACTTCGTCCCCCCGAAGTGACACGGCGCCTCACGGACGGCGCCGTCTCGCGGGAATCCGCGAGCGGTGGCGTCGAACCCGGACGCGGCGCGTCGGGGCCCGTCACCGCGCCGTCCGGGCGGGCGGCCGTCCGGCCGACCCCCTCGCCGTTGAGGCCCGCGTGAGCGGTCCATGTGCGCAACACGCCAGCTCGACGGTCCCACGCCCTCGTCCCCCGTTCGGAGCGTCCCCATGACGAAGTCCGCGAAACCGCAAGAGCCGAAGCAGGTCGCCTCCCCGCGAAGCGCCGCGCCTCGGGCAAAGCTGCTGGAGGATCGGCGTGCCGGAGTGCCGGCCGGCGCGCCGCCGCCGATCGCTCCGAGCCCCGAGTTACAGGCGACGTTCGAAGCCGGCGCCGAGATGCCTCTCGCCGACTCTCCTGGTGGATCCGACCCGGAGGGCGCGCCGCCTCCTTCGGCGCCCCGCCCCGAGGCACCGCGGGAGGGTCCCGGAGTGAGGGCCCCCGGACGCCGGCCGTCCGCCCGTCCGGCGCCGCGCGCGACACGGAACGGGGAAGCCCCTGAGCACCCGCCGGCGTCTGGACCGACGCGTGCGCGCCGTCGGTGACCTAAGTTCTGTCTGAAAGGCGCTCCTGCTGCGCCCGCGCGACGCCGGGCTGCGGGGAGGCACACGCGGCGAAAGGGCTCCTCATCGGGTCCAGAACCCGTCTCCGGGCCCCTTCGCCTCCGTCGCCTGCCCTCGCCTCGGCCCACGCGGGCTCGCGACGGAGCAGATTTCAGACGGAGCCTTGGCTCCGTCTGAAAAGCGCTCCTGCTGCGCCCGCGCGGCGCCGGGCTGCGGGGAGGCATGCTCGGCGAAAGGGCTCCTCATCGGGTCCAGAACCCGTCTCCGGGCCCCGCCTCCGCCGCCTGCCCTCGCCTCGGCCCACGCGGGCTCGCGACGGAGCAGGCTTCAGACAGAGCCTTGGCTCCGTCTGAAAAGCGCTCCTGCTGCGCCCGCGCGGCGCCGGGCTGCGGGGAGGCATGCTCGGCGAAAGGGCTCCTCATCGGGTAAAGAACCCGTCTCCGGGCCCTTTCGCCTCCGCCGCCTGCCCTCGCCTCGGCCCACGCGGGCTCGCGACGGAGCAGATTTCAGACAGAGCCTAGTCGGACTTCGTCTCGCCGCCCGCCGCCTCGGCGGGCGGTCCCGCGTTCGGGTCCCGAGCGCCGAGCTGGAAGTCCACGCGGTCCAGCTGTCCGTTGAACCGGAAGGGCGACGCGTAGGCGTGGCGATCGACGGACCCGCCGTTGTCCGCGCCGACGTCGAAGGGTTCCGAGACGGAGTACTTGCCGAGCACCACCTTCTCGACCATCCCCTCGCCGACCTTCGCGTCGTCGATGAAGAGCGTCACCTTGCCCGAGTTCCCGGCCTGCTTCTCGTACGTCATCTTCACGACGTGCGCGCCGGGCGTGAGCGCCCGGTCGGCTCTCACCGTGTAGTACGCCTCGTCCAGGTAGTTGTAGCCGTAGGTGAGCACCCCATCCTTCACGTAGAGCGTGTAGCCGGAGAAGTACCCCCCCGACGCCACGATCACGCCCTCGGTCTTCTCGCCGGTCGTCATGGTGGCCGTGATCGTGTGGCTGCGGTTCTTCACCGGCGGCGAGACGGCCTCCGCGATGAACTCCGCGCCCGGCGGGTAGTACGTGAACGCCGTCTTGTTGCCGAGGAAGACCTTCGTGACGTTGGCCGCTCGGGCCGCGGCGTCGTCGTACAGCGGGTAGACGTTGTACTTCAGCGCCTCCTCGTCGAAGAGCTTCTGGAGCGCCTGCAGCTTCTCGGGGTTCGCCTTCGCGAGGTCGTTCGCCTCGGTCGGGTCCTCCGCGACGTGGTAGAGCTCCCAGACGTCCGTCTCGAAGTCGAAGGTGCCGCCCAGCTGCCACGGCATGCGCTTCCCGTGCAGCGTCACGGCCTTCCAGCCGTCCTGGTACATCGCGCGGTTGCCCCACATCTCGTAGTACTGAGCGCGGTGCGTCGACGCGACCTTGGCGTCGTCGAACGAGTACTTCATGCTCACCCCGTCGAACGGCATCTGCTTCACGCCGTCCACGGTGTCCGGGGCGTGTACCCCGCACGCGTCGAGGATCGTGGGCGCGACGTCGATGATGTGGTGGTACTGCCTCCGGATCTCGCCCCGTGCCTTCATCCCCTTCGGCCAGGTGACGACGAGCGGGTCGGCGTTGCCGCCGTTGTGCTCCGACTGCTTGAAGTAGCGGAACGGCGTGTTGCCCGCCATCGCCCAGCCCGCGTGGTAGTGGTTGTCGGTCTCACCGGTGCCCCAGACGTCGAAGAACTTCTTGTTCTCCTCGTAGGGCGTGTTCGCGATGCCGTTCATGAACAGCACCTCGTTGTGGCTCCCCTCGAGGCCGCCCTCGCCGGAAGCACCGTTGTCCGAGGTGACCATGATCAGCGTGTTGTCGTACATCCCCGTTCGCTTGAGCGCCGCGACGATCCGGCCGATCTCGTCGTCGGTCTGCGTGAGCTGCGCCGCGAAGGCCTCCATCTGTCGCGCGTACATCGCCTTGCGGTCCGCGGAGAGCGTGTCCCATGCGGGGATCGACTCGGTGCGCGGCGAGAGCTGCGTGCCCGCGGGGAAGATCCCCTTCGCGATCTGGTTCGAGAGCACGGCCTCGCGGGCGGCGTCCCAGCCCGCGTCGAACTTGCCCCGGTACATCTCGAGGTACTTCTTGTCGGCGTGATGGGGCGCGTGGACGCCCGCCGTCGCGAAGAACATCATCATCGGGCGGTCGGGCGAGACGGACTTGTGCCCCGTGATCCAGTAGATCGCGCGGTCCGCCATGTCGCGGGTGAGGTTGTAGTCCGACTTCCCCTCGGCCGCGTTCACGGGCCAGTGGTCGTTGTACATGATCGGGACGAAGTTGTGGATGTCGGGCGTCATGAACCCGTAGAAGTGGTCGTAACCCTCCTCGCTCGGCCATCCGTTGAACGGGCCCGTCGAGGAGACCTCCCATGCGGGGGAATGGTCCCACTTCCCGAGTGCGTACGTCGTGAACCCGTCCTCTTGCAGGATCTTGGCGGCGGGGGCGGCCTGGCGAGGGACGAAGCCGTTGTAGCCCGGGAAGCCCATCGCCGTCAGCGCGTGGCTCCCCATCCCGATCGAGTGGTGGTTCCTACCGGCGGCGATCGCGGCCCGCGAGGGCGAGCACAGCGCGCAGGTGTGGAAGTCGGTGTACATCAGCCCGTCGCCGGCGAGCGCATCGATGTTCGGCGTCTTCGCGAGCCCGCCGAAGCACCCCAACTGACCGTAGCCGACGTCGTCCAGCAGGATGACCAGGACGTTCGGCGCGCCGGCCGGAGCGACGGCCCGCTGCGGCCAGTCTTCCTTCGACTCCTCGTACTTCTTCGCGATCTTCCCCTTGAAGCCGGCCATCCGGGGATCTTCGCCGCTCGGCTTCGGCGGCTGGCCGGGCTCGTCCCCGGCGAACGCCGCACCTGCGAAGATGAAGCCGACAACCACCGCAAGCCGGAGAAGCGTGGGGAGCAACTTTCGCATCGGGGACACTCCGTCTTCTGAGGCGACGTGCAGGCGCGTCGTGTCCGGCCGTGTGCGTCGAGGGAACTCTCGGGGCGCGAACTCTAGCGGGTTCACGCACGTGCAGCAACTTCGGTCTTCGCAGGATTTGGCCCCGTCGGCGGCATGGCGAAAGCGCTGAAATCCGTTTCCAGACGCTGCGTAGCATCCAAAAATCGCAAGGAGCTCCCGGGACGACCGGGCTCCGGCGAAGCGCGCTCTCGAGTTCTTCGCGCCCACGTCGGGCGATGACATGCGGGTCCGATCGCGTCCCTCGCGAGCGAGCGTTCCGTCCGCCCTCGGAACGGCGGGAGACGACGGTTGGGGAGCCGTTGAGGTCCGCCAGTCATCCATCCGTGGCGACGGTGAACTCGCGATGCATGCGGCCGCGTTCGGCTCCGGCGTCCAATCGAGCGCTGGAGTCCGAAAGCGAAGGCTGAGGCCGCGTTCGGCACGAGTGGGACATCGCGTGACCGCGGCAAGTTCACGTGGCACGCCGCTGGGGTCGCTCCGCGACGGGGCGGACGCCCATGTGGAGTGCATGCCGCCTCCGAGGTCGATCGCTTGCTGTCGCGTGGTGTCGCGTGCGTGGGCCGAGGGTCGTTCTGCTCCCGAGCGTGCGGTGCGCGACAGGCGCTTCCGGTCTGCGCAGTCCAGGAGCCGAAGGTCCCGGAACGCCGCACGCATCCAGAGGCCGTGCGCGCGCGACTCTGTCGGCGTCCGTTCGGCCGCGAGCCGTGCTGCGGAAACGGCGCGTGGCCCCGGCGTCGGCAGGTCCTCGGTGCGCTGCACGAGCAGCAACGACAGGCCCTCGCGCTCGGCCCGGAGCGCCACGTTCGCGACGGCCCGCGCGGAGTGGCGGGCCCACTCGATCTCGCGCCACCCCCGATCCGGACGGTGCAACTGGCGCCCCACACCGAACCCCGCCGGGGGTGAACGCGCCGTCCGTTTTTGCCGTCGGCGGGCGACCGGGGGCGCCCGGGTTTCGCCGCCCGCGACGCGGGGTGATCCGTCGCTCCCTTGTGAGCGCGTCTTCACATCCGGCGTCGCGGAGCGAGGTGCGTCGGGAATCCGGCATCGACGACGGGCGGGAACTCCGCGTACGATCCGGCGATCGGGGGGGCCCGATCTGGCGACCGGAACAGGAGCTCCCATGCACGTCTTGAAGACGCAGATCCCGACGAAGTTCGACGTCCCCGGCGCGCTCGCCCGCCAAGTCGTCGACTTCGGCGACGCCACCGGGCTCGGGAAGATGGCGGCGGAGTACTTCACGCTCGCGGCCGGCACCGACATCGCTCCCCTGTTGAAGGGACTGAAGGACGACGGTTGCCAGGCGCCCCATTGGGGGTTCATGGCGAAGGGCGAGGTCGTCGTGACGTACACCGGCGGCAAGAGCGAGACGAGCCGCGCGGACGAGCTCTTCTACTGGCCGCCGGGCCACAGCGTGCGCGTCGTCCGGGACGCGGAGGTCGTCCTCTTCAGCCCGCAGCGCGAGCATGGTCAGGCGATCGACCACATGTTGAAGGCGATGGGGAAGGCCTGACGCACGTGCCCGGTCCGCGCCGGATCGGCGCGGCCGGGTGTCGCGGTTCGACTCGTGTCGTCCGGATCACAGGACACCACCGACGCGCTTTCCACGACGCGACGTTCGACGCCGACAGGCGGCGCCGCCTCTCCGGGCAAGTCCGCGACGAGCGCCCGCGTCGGCCCGCCGACCGCCACCTCCGGACCGCCCGCCGTCCCGTGCTCGGACATCGACGATCTCCACGCCGGATCACCCCGGCGAACCGATGGCGATTCCTCCAGTCATCTCTCCGCTTCCTGCGCGGTTTGCTTCGGTCGGGGACACATCAGCAGCGTCGTCGCCGCCGGAGTGCACCCCCGGGTCGCGCAGGCGCTCGCCCGGCACGCGAAGGTTGAGACGACCAAGGCGGTTTACGCGGACCTGACGGCGCTTGACCTCCGGGGGGCGATGGAGCGGGTTGGGAGTGCAGTGCCGGTGCCGCGCGCGTCGGCGCGGCTGGGTGTTACTGGTCATCGAACGTGACCCCCCTGATGGTCAAGAAACGTGACCCCCTCTGAAGGCTTGATCTGAGGGCTTGAGGCCCCCCCGAGGGGGGGGCCTCGACCCCCCGGTCGCGCACTTCGGTACTTCGGGCATCAGCGGGGCGGCCTCCTCGGTCAGCATTCCGTCCGGCCGGTCCGTCGCAATGGCGACGGGTCCCGCCGGCCGCGGAGGGCAAGGAGTGATCGCCGTGAACCAGTTCCTCGCCGTCAAGGCGCTCATCGCCGAGCACGCTCCGAAGAAGGAGGTCGCACGGCGCCTCGGTCTCGACGTCCGCACCGTGCGCAAGTGGGCGCGCCGCATCGAGGCGGGCGGCGGGCCAGTCCCGCGCCGCGCCGTCGTCCCGCAGGTCCTCGACGCGTTCCGCGAGCGCATCCCGGTCGCCAAGACCCTCGAGGAGTTCGACTTCGACTTCCAGCCCAAGCTCGACGTCAAGCTCGTCAAGTCCCTCGCCTCGTGTGCCTTCGTCGAGAAGCACGAGAACGTCGCGCTGGTCGGTCAGCCCGGCACCGGCAAGAGCCACCTCGCCCTCGCGCTCGGCATGAAGGCTGTCCAGCGCGGGTTCTCCGTGCGCTTCACCACCATGCAGGACCTCGCCGCCGAGCTCAAGGCGTCCCGCGCCGACGACTCCACCGAGGACGTCGTCCGCGGCCTCGTGGAGCCCGACCTGGTCATTCTCGACGAGCTCGGCTTCACCCGCCTCGAGCCCGCCGTCGCCGACGCCTTCTTCCGCGTCGTCGCCTCCCGCTACGAGCGCGGCAGCGTCATCGTCACCAGCAACAAGAGCTTCGAGTCCTGGGCCGAAGTGTTCCCCGACGCCGTCATCGCCAGCGCCGTCCTCGACCGCCTCGTCCATCACGCACACCTCGTCCCCATCGTCGGAGAGTCCTACCGCATGAAGGAGCTCAAGAGCCGCCGGAAGTCCCAAGACAAGGAGCCCAAGGCAGCCTGACCCCGGGCCCCCGGAGGGGGGTCACGCTTCTTGACCATCGGGGGGTCACTTGACATGACCACGCACAGCTGGGCTAGCGCCGCGAGTCCGCCGCCTGCAGGCGCCGCGACATCAGCGGCCAGATGGCCGAGCGCATCACCGTCGATGACGTGCGCGCCTGGCCCGCGGACCTCGGGATCCTCCACTCGCAGTGCACGGCGCTCTCGCCTATCGCGGGCCCCGACGGGTTGCCGATGGCGAAGGCGGCGGTCTGCCCGTGCTTGTGCGGGGGGCAGATAGCGGACCATGTCGACCGCGGGTAGGGCCCCTGGCCTTGCCCGGTGTGCGGGGACGACAGCGACACCGACCTCGGCCGGCCGTGCACCGACTGCGACGACGGGTGCCCCGAGTGCACCCGATCCCACGGGCCGCACTACCGGGGCCCCTGCGAACACGGCGGGCCCGCTACGGGAGATCCCCAGTGAGAATCGACGCCACGACGAGGCTCTGGTGCGTGACGGACCCGACGCCGCACTCGACGCGTTCCGTCGTCCTCTTGGCGACGACGCTTGACGGCCTCCGGTTGCAGTTCGCCGGAGGTCTCTCGATGGATGACCGCCCCGCTGTCTTCACGTCCGAAGTGGAAGCCCACGATGAGGCAATGAACCGCCCTCTCGTCTGGCGCATCGCGCGCCAGATCCGCATCGACCTCCGCGTCGCGGACGGCGAAGTCGTCCGCGTGACGCTGCCGGACCGGGACCGGAATATGCTCTTCGAGGGGGAGGCGCGGTGAACAAGCCCCGCTCCCGCGAGCCCGGCAGTTGTCCGCTCAGTTGATCCACATCCCGAGGTCGAAGCCTTCCAGACCCCTTCGCCGCAAGTTCGCGTGCGCCACCGCGATTCCCACGCTCGTAAGTTGGAGATGCGCGGGGTGCTCCTTCCACCATGCCTCCAGATCTGAAGCCGCAGGGTAGACACCCCGAACGACTGCCGCGACTTCCGTCGAGTTGGCCTTTCCGCGGAACCCTGCCCACAGTCGATCGACGCTTGCAGGATCGAGGCCAAGCTCCGGGAACTTGACCGCGGCCTCCTTGTCGAAGACCGGGCACAGGCGCAACTGCGTCTCACCTTCCCGCGTGAAGAGCCCGATTGCGACGAGACGATCGATGGAACCTCCAGTCTTCGCGGCCTCCACTTCAGAAACTGGAACCGGGCCGATGAAGCAGTGGGGGTACGTCTTCCCAAGCGCATCCCACAGATTCACCGCCCCGATTCCGATCGTGGCGCACCCCGCGTACTCCAAGTGCTGAAAGCTGGCGCGAGTCGTGGCGGCAGCAGCTAGGAACGGAGTCACTGTGCGCTGGAAGTAAGCCGCGAGTGATGCAACGTCGCGCACGCCGAAGTCGCGCGTGTACTTCAGGATGAAAACCAACGTGAGGGCGTCGAACTGTGCAGGAGTGAGCCTCCCGACGGTCTCGACGGCCTCAGTCAGGACGATCTGCTTCAAGTCGCGCAGGGGTTGGTTCGCTCGATCTACCAACAGTCCTACGAGGACTTCGGCGACGTTCTGATCGCCTGTTCGGGCGGCGGTGCGCTGGGCCTCAAAGAGCGCACTCTGCATGTCAGGATCCGCGAGCGTCGTAGGTGGCGTCGGGCTCTGCTTCCGTAGGGCGCCCAGGAAGTCAGTGACCAACCGGTCCGCTCGCTCCCGCGCAACTGCCTCTGCAGTTCCACGCAACTCAAGCGCGTTGGTCCGGTAGACATCGAGTGCAACTTGGCGGACATCCTCGTATGACAGGCCCGCCTGAACGACCACCAGCGAGCCCCCTGCTGCGGCAACGTTCACGCCGTGGTCGCCCGCGGACTGGGTCACATCCCCAGTGAAACCGCTGTTACGCAGTAGCTCTTCGGCGACAGCGTCTGACGGCTCCGGGCCCTTCGACGTCTCGTGGGCGTGCTTGATCTCGATCAGGCGATCGACGGGGTAGTCCTGCCACCGCTCATCTATGCGCTTGTGATGGGGGTCGCACATCAAGACGAGGTTCGCGAAGCCGTGTCGCTCGTCATCCGTCTGTGTGGGGTCGTAGCGGGGACCTTCCGGGTTCTGGGCGCGGATATGACACACCTTGCCCGTTACGACGCCTGCTGCATCCACAAGAACCGACGGGCATCCAGGGTACGCGCAGACGTTCCTGCTGAGGGCGAAGAGCCGCTTGATGGTTTTGACTGACGGTTGTTTGGACATGCGCCGCTCGCCGACAGGATCGCTATGGGGGCCTGTGCATGCTAGGATTCCCTCGCGCTCATCCCAGCGGGCGCCAGCCCGAGGCGTCATGCCATCGAAGCCGCGATCGCTCGCTGGGGTCCTCCGCCTCCGCCTCCGCCTCCGCCTCCGCCTCCGCCTCCGCCTCCGTCGCCGCGCGGACCGCGCCTGCAATCTCGTCCGGCGCGATCCCCCGACCACCCCAACTGCGGGTCCGCGGACGGGCCAGCGATCCGCGCTGCGACCCCGTGCGTCCCCAACCCGCACGCCGCCGCCCTGTGTGCTCACCTGTGTGCTGTACATCCGCCACGTCGTTGCACGTCCTTGCACGACAGGGCCCGGAGACGGGGGAGGGGGCCCCGGTGTCGGGTCGGCGCGGCAAACGCGCAGGGACGCGCAACGGCGCGCCAGGAAGGGCAACGAAAATGGCGGGAGCGACGGGACTCGAACCCGCGCGGACCGTCGGTGGGGCCCTCATGTGCGCGCGACGGCTGCAGACGACCGGGCCTCGCGTTGGCGGAAGGGGTTCGCGATCTCGCCCTCCGGTGCCGCGCGACGCGCCGTTCTCAAAGGAGGGGCCGTGTGGCCCCCTGCGGGCGGCGCTTCGCGCCGTCCTCGGGGGACGTCACTCGCTGCGCTCGCTCCTACCCCCGCGCTGTCTTGTGAGGGGGCAGGCCCCCTCACCGGGCTCGCTGCGCTCGCCCTCCTCCCCCTTACGCGCCTGCGGGTGCTTCGCATCCTGGTCGCCTACCACCCCACCCGGCTGCGGGTTCGGAGTCCGAGGGCCTCGAGGGATGGGCACCGGTCGCGGCCAGCGAAGGCCGCGTGGATCGATGAATGGCGGGAGCGACGGACTCGAACTCCGCGACCCCGGCTTGACAGTCCGATCCGGTGAAACCGATGTAAGAGGCTATGAGTACGCAGGTTACGGCGGAACAGTGTCCCCCGGTTCGCGATTCACGGGTTCCCGATAACCGCCCGATCCACGCCCGTTTTCGACGCGGTGCTGGAAGCCGGTGCTGGGACCGGCGAGATCCCTACGTCGCACGTGCGGGCGGGGCGGCGCGCGCGACCGAGGCGGGGCTGATGGCATCGCCGGGGGGGGATCGCGGCTCTTCCGGCCACTCGCATCTGTACGAAAAGTCGCCATACCCCCCTGACAACCTGGCGATAGGGGGACCGGTCCGTGCTCTGATACCCGGGTGTCCACCTGGCGACACGGGGCTCTACGAAAACCCGACGCGTAAGTACAGAACAGGGACGTAGAGCAACGGGTAGATGCAAGTGAGACGAAGAGCATAGGAGAAGAGCAGCCCGCGAATCTGGGGGGTGCTTGTGTACCCCTTATCCTCGGGCCGCCGAAACCGCTCAGACCGCAACCCACGCGCCTACGCAGTCCATTCACCCCCGTCCGGAGATCCAGATGCCCGCCGCCCACGACGCCCCGAAGAAGAAGGTGGATCACGGGGTCGCAAAGCGATGGACCCCCAAGATCGCCGCCCATGGCTGGACCCCGGTCTCGGACTTCTTCCTCCTGAACTACCACTGCTTCAAGCCCGAGATCACCAGCGCGGAGGCCATGTTCATCATCCAACTCATGCACCACAAGCGGGACGAGAACCCGCCGTACCCGGGGTTCAAGAGTCTCGCCAAGCGGATGGGCGTGGGTGTCGGGACCGCGCGGGGCTACGCGCGGGAGCTCGAGAAGAAGAATTACCTGGAGCGGGAGAAGCGCGTCCAGACGACCAACAGGTTCCGCCTCGACCCCCTATTCGAGGCGATCGAGAAACTGATGGCGAAGCAGAAGGCCGCGGCGAAGCACTCCCCCAAGGTCCCCGACGACGCAGAGACCGAGGCGCCCGCGGCCGAGTCGTAGCCGTCCACCGGGGCACCCGTCGAGCAGACCCCGAGGTCCCGTCCCCCTGACCCTCAATTGGCAAGTGGCAGCCGTCCTTCATGAAGACCGATATCCCGACCTCCGAACCGGACTCGCGCCTGCCGGGCAGCGTCATCGTGCTTTCGCTCGCGGAGGCGGTCGTCTCGTGCCTCGCCTTGAGGGATCTGCTTCGCCTTCAGGCGAGTTACCCCGGAGTTGTGGCGCCCGCGGACGCGAAGGAACTTCAGGCCGGGCTTGCGCGCTGCTTGCACTCGGCCCTCGCGGACAGCACGTTCGACGATCTGCGCGCGCGGTCCTGCGGGCTGAACCTCACCGACCCCACCGACGACGACGAGCTCTCGCTTCGTTCATTGTGCTCGTGCTGCGGGTGCCCGGCACGGCGCCCGCGGGCCTCATCGGGAGCTCGCGCCCGACGCCATGAAGAAGGCCGTCGCCGCGTGTCAGGACCGGATCGGGTCGTCGTTGAAGGACCTGGCCAGCGAACTGCTCGAGATCAAGTTGTACGACTGCCGGGTCCCTTCGGGCGATCCCAGGTTCTCGGATCGGCGTCGCTCGATTCAGCTGCTGCGTTCGTACTGGTCGATCTGTCGTTCGGTTGTTCTCCACCAGATCGACGCCTGCGTCGGGTACCACCCACACCCGCTGCAACGGATCCTCGCCAACCTGCGCGCGCGTATCGATGCACACCTCGAGTTGATGGGAGACGGGGAGGGTAGCGCGGAGGTTAAGGCTGCCATCGACGCGCTCTTGGACACCCTGCTGGGAGGGTCGCCCGACGACATCGCCGTCGCCGATGAGTGGGCGCGACAGCACGTGCAGACCGTCGAGACCTTTCTTGAGGAGGCCCGGCTCACGGCGGGATCGAAGGTCTTCCCGCGAACGCATGAGGAAGAGACGTTCATCGCGTTCGCGGAGGCCGAGGTCGGAAGGTACCACCGCCACGTGGACGACGCCTGGGCGCGGATGCAGGCGGTGGCTCTTGCGCGTGCGCTCAAGGAAGTGGACTCGACGATCGCCACGTCGGCCCGTACGCCTCGGGCGGAGGAGCAGGTGCGCGCCGCGCAGCCTGGGGCAGATGTCAGTGTTGCCGACGCCCGGAAGGACGCTCCTGTCGAGGTCCCGAGCCACGATGGGCCCGAGCAACCGTGCCTCGGTCTGACGAACGCCGCGATCCAAGTCGTTCGCGCGTACCAGGCGTGGGAGGCGCGGCGCGCGAAACGTCGCGGCATGCCGGCCTCTCCGACTGTCGACGACCTGGTGGCGGAGGCCTCGTTGGCGCGTGCGACCGTCATCCGTGCGCGCGGCGTCTTGATTCAGGAGCGGCTGCTGGAGCAGATCCCTGGCGCGCGCGAGGGCACGTTGCGTCTCACGCAGCGCGGGCTGCAGGTCCAGCTCCCTTCGGGTGCATCGACGGTTCAGTCCTCGGTTCAGTAGAGTGAACCGCCACTGAACTGATTTGTTGTGTACACGCGTCAGAATCTGGCGCGTGACGAAGACCACTCACTCCGGCCGCATCGCTTCTGGCCACAGATGTAGGGCCGCGTAGCGATGCCTCGGCCTCGCATCCTGCCAACCGACGACGCGCTGCTCACGGCCGCGGAGGCCGGCGCGCTCGTCCACGTTTCGCGTTCGCGGTGGGACGCGTATTGGCGGCGTTACGAGGCGCTCGTGCGAGGTCGCCGCATCGTGCGAGCGAACCCGAACGGCAAGGGTGTCTCTCGTTGGTTGAAGTCGGCGGTCATTCACCACATGCATTGCGAACTCGCGAGCGATCGCGACGCAACATCGGAGGTGGCCGAGGCGGGCGGAGTCGAGGTGGATGAGCAGGTGGCTCCGTGAGGTGGATCCCATGGCTCGCTCGCGGTCCG
>JAXMAB010000004.1:0-1168594 GCA_046350655.1 Planctomycetota bacterium | reverse complement strand
CCACACCACGAACGCCCCGAGCACCGCGACGGCCGCGTAGAGCCACCTGCGCCCCTGGCCGGACGGACGCCCGGCGAGCGGGGCGGGCGCCGCCGCGGGTCCGGCGTCGCGCCCGAGGAGGGCGAGCACGGTCCCGGAGAGCATGAGGTAGACGCACAGCCCGGCCTTCATCAGCACTTCGCCGACCGCCTGCAGGTAGCGCGTCTGGAGGAGCCCCTCGCCCGTGTCCCGCAGGAACCACATCACGGCCCGGGCGGGCACCAGCCACGTGCCGATCATCGCGAGGAGCGCGAGGCCCGCGACGAACCGGACCGGGCGCCCGCGGAACCGCGACGGCACCGCCGCGACGAGCAGCGCGAGCGCCAGCGACGCCGCCTGGCAGAGCACCGGCATGGCGACGAGCCACGTCTGCTGGGTCAGGTTCTCGACGTACCGGTCGTCCAGCTCGGCGCCGAGGAACGCGCCGCCGAGGATCGGCGGGAGGTCGGTGGCGTAGTGCCAGAGGCTCGAGTGCTCGCCGTCCTGCGGGAACCACGACCCGTACACCATCAGGATCGCCGCAACGCCCGCCACCACGATGCCGCGCGCGGCCCCGCGACCGCGCTCCCGCGCCGAGGCGAGGTGCAGCAGCGCGCCGCCCATCGTCCCCGCCGCCAGCGTCCACAGCAGGTTGACCCGCTCCATCCGGACGAGCGAGAGCGCCCCGCGTTCGGCGAAGCCGCGCGCGGCCAGCAGGACCGTCGCCGTGAGCGCCACCACGACCGTCCCGCGCCGCCGCGCGAGCCCGGCGACGAGCGCGAGCACCGCCGTGAGGACCCACAACGCGACGTCCACGCGGTGGACCCAGCGTCGCGACGCCACCCAGTAGTCCCAGGGCCACTCGTTGGCGTCGACGCCGAACCAGGGGTTCGAGTACGCGAACGGCGCGAACAGCGCCAGGGCCCCGCCGAGGACGAGGGCGACCCTCCCGGGCACGCCGGTGGACGTCGCCTTGGGCGGCCACGCGCAGAGGAGGAGCCCGAACGCGGCGGCCGCCACGACGATCCGCTGCCAGCCGGCCTCCAGCGGCGTCCCGAGCGCGAGGACGAGCAGCGCCACCGCGACGAACGGCCGCAGCGCGGTCCACGGTCCCGGCACGACGTCCGGCGACGCGCCCCCGGGGAACGGCGGAGGGGCGGCGCTCGTGGGCTCGTTCACGGGGGACTCCGGGCAGGACCCCGCCATTGAAGCCGCGGACCGGACCGCCGTCGCGTCCCGTCGCCCCGGCTCTCCGGGACCGCGCGCCCCGCCGTCCGGGACGGAGAGCCCCCGGGCCGCACCCTCCCGGACGCCGTCCCCTGGGCCTCGCGACCCTGACGCCCGCTCGGGGGCGCGGGACCGCGAGGCCCGGTCGCCGTCAGCCGCGGGCGGCGAAGAGGGCGGACGCGGCCGCGCGCGCCGCGTCGAACGCGCCGGCCCAGTACACGCCGAGCCCGATGAGCGCGAAGATGCCGGCGAACACGGCCACCTTCGTGCCGAGCCCGAGGGTGATCGGGCCCTGCGGGCCGTCCGCCGCGGGCTCCTTCGCGTACATCTCGCGGATCAGGAGCAGGTAGTAGTAGAGCGAGAGGACGACGCCGAGCGAGCCGACGACGCCCAGCGCGTAGAGCCCCGGACGCGCCTCGGCGGCGCCGATGAGCGAGAAGAAGACGAGGAACTTGCCGATGAGGCCCGCCATGGGCGGCACGCCCGCGAGCGAGAGCAGCGCCAGCAGCATCGCGAAGGCGAGGAGCGGCGAGCGGCGGTGCAGCCCGGCGTAGACGGTCGACGCGTCGTGCCCGCGGCCCTGCGCGGAGAGCGCGACCACGACCGCGAACGCGGTCAGCGTCGTGAGGTAGTAGGCGACGAGGTAGACGAGCACCGCCGCGGCGCCGTCCACCCGCAGGGCGGTCGTCTTCGCCGCGATGACGACGGTGACGCCGAGCAGCATGTAGCCGGCGTGGCCGATCGACGAGTACGCCAGGAGGCGCTTGACGTCGCGCTGCGGCATCGCGCCGAGGTTGCCGTAGAGGAGCGTGAGCGACGCGACGACGCCGAAGAACGCGATCCACGCGTCGCCGCCCGGCGTGCCCGCGGCCGGGACGACCAGGATCGAGACGACGCGCAGCAGGAGGACGAAGCCCGCCGACTTCGAGAGGCTCGAGAGGAACGCGGTCACGGGCGAGGGCGCGCCCTGGTAGACGTCGGGCGCCCAGACCTGGAACGGGACGGCGGCGGCCTTGAAGAAGAGGCCGCAGAAGACGAGGCCGGTGCCGAGGGCGAGCAGCGGGGCGAAGCCCTTGCCGGCGACGTGCGTCGCGATCGTCGTGAACGTCACGCTGCCCGTGGCGCCGAAGACGAGGGCGCAGCCGAACAGCAGGAATGCGGACGACACGGCGCCGACGACGAGGTACTTGAGGCCCGCCTCGGCCGACCGCGTGTCGGTCCGCTTGAAGGCGGCGAGGACGTAGGACGTGATCGTCACGAGCTCGAGCGAGACGAATAGGCCCATGAGGTCGGTCACGGCCGACACGAGCATCACGCCGAGGAGCGCGAACAGCAGCAGGCCGTAGAACTCGCCGTGCCCGCGGTCGAGCCGGCGCGTGTACGAGGACGACACGAGCACGAGCATCAGGCCGCCCGCGCAGGCCAGCCCGCGGACGAATCGGCTGAAGCCGTCGGAGAGGTGCGAGCCCGCGAGCGCGACGCCGTCGGGGCGCCCGAGGACCACCGCGGCGAGCGCGGCCGCGAGCGCGAGCCCGGCGACCCAGGGCACGAGCCCCGGGCGCCGCGCGGGCGGCGCCACGAGGGACACGGTGACGGCCAGGAGGCCGCCGACGAGGACGAGGATCTCGGGGAGGATCAGGTGGAGGTTCACGGTCTACCTCTGGCCCGTCTCGGCGGCGGTCTTCTGGGCCGCCTTGTCGAGGGACGCGACGATGGGCGTGACGCCCTGCCGGATCAGGGAGAGCAGCGGGGCCGGCCAGAACCCGAACAGGAGGAGCGTCGAGACGAGCAGGACGAACGGGAGCTTCTGGAACGGCGTGCGCGCGTCCTCGAGGCCCTCCCAGCGGGCGGGCATCTTGCCGAGGAAGGCCGACTTCACCGTGCGCAGCAGGTAGACGCCGGTGACGACGATGCCCCACGTGGCGAGGATCGCCGGCACGTACATCCCCGCGTGCCACGCGCCGATGATCACGAGCAGCTCGCTCACGAAGTTCGCGAAGCCCGGCAGGCCCGCGGACGCCATCGACATGATGACGAAGCAGGTGCCGACGAACGGCAGCCGCTTCATGAGGCCGCCGAGGTCCTCGAGCATGCGCGTGTGGGTCTGCTCGTAGAAGAAGCCGATCAGCGAGAAGGCCAGGGCCGTCATGACGCCGTGGGCGAACATCAGGTAGACCGCGCCCTGCACGCCGATCAGGTTGGCGGTCGCGATGCCGAGCAGCACGTAGCCCATGTGGCTCGACGACGAGTAGCCGACGACGAACTTCATGTCCTTCTGCGCCATCGCCACGAGGCCGCCGTAGACGATGTTGAAGCAGCAGAGGACGCCCACCCAGGGCAGGTACACCTGCGCCGCCTCGGGCATGTACGTGACGGCGACGCGCAGGATGCCGTACGCGCCGATCTTCATGAGCACGCCGGCGTGCAGCATCGAGACCGCGGCGGGCGCGGCCGCGTGGCCGCCCGGGCTCCAGGAGTGCAGCGGCCACATCGGCACGAGGGCCGCGAAGCCGAGGAACACCGGCGGGAACCACGTCAGCTGGAACGCGCGCGAGAACGTGCCCGTGGCCGCGAGCTGCTCGAGGCGCACCATGTCGAAGGAGCCGGCCTTCGTGTACATCGCGAGCAGGCCGAGGAGGGCGAATACCGCGCCCGTCGTCAGCATGAGCACGAGCTTCATCGACGCGTAGTCGCGGCTCATGGTCTTCGTCGTGCTGCCCCAGCACCCGATGAGCAGGAACATCGGGATCACGGCCAGCTCGTAGAAGAAGTAGTAGAAGAACAGGTCGAGGCTCACGAACACGCCGAACACGCCGGTGACCAGCGCGAGCAGGTTGAGGAAGAACTCCTTGGCCCGCTCCTTCACCGAGAACGAGACGCAGACGCCCGTGAAGATCGTCAGCGCGGTGAGCAGCACCATCGCCACGCCCATGCCGTCCACGCCGAGCTTGAACTGCAGGCCGAGGGCGGGCACCCACGGCACGCTCATCACGTGCTTGTAGACGTGGCCCGTGGCCCGCACGGTCTCGGACGGCGCGTCCGTCGTGCCGAAGGTCACCGCGAGGAAGACGGACGCGACGAGGACGCCGAGGGTCGCGAGGAACGCGATGCCCTTGACGACCTGCGGCTTCGACGCCGGGACGGCGAAGATCGCGAGGGTCGCGAACGCCGGGAGCAGGAGGATGACGAGCGGGAGGTTCACGGGGGCCTACCGGAGGAGGACCGCCACGGCGACCGCGACGGCGCCGAGGAGGGTCCAGGTGACGTAGGAGGAGAGGCGGCCGCTCTGGACCCGGCGGAGCCGGTCGCCGAGCAGCCTCGCGCCCTGGGAGGTGCCGTTCACGGCGCCCCCGATGATGACGTTGCGCTCGAAGAGCCAGCAGGCCCACGCGATGCCCTGCTGCACCTTCGTCACGAGGAAGACGTAGAAGGCGTCCACGTAGTAGAGGTTGCGCCAGATGCGGTGCAGCGAGCCCAGGCGCTCCGGCAGCGGGTCCTCGGCGCGCGCCTGCGGGGTGCGGTAGACGCGCCAGGCGAGCGCGAGGCCCGCCACCGCGACCACCGTCGAGACGAGCGCCACGTTCAGGTGGAACTCGCCCTCCTCCGTCGCCCACGCGTGGAGGAAGTGCTCGAACCGGTTCGAGAGGCCGAAGGCGTGCCCGACGTTGCCGGGGACGCCCACGAAGCCGATCACCACCGCGAAGATCGCGAGGAACCAGAGCGGCAGCGTCATCACCGACGGGCTCTCGTGGGGCTCGTGCGCGCCGCCGTGGTCGTCGTGGCCCCCGTGGCCCCCGTGCCCGTGGCCGTCGTCGTGGTGCTTCGGGCCGCGGTAGTCGCCGAGGAAGGTCACGAAGAGGGCGCGACCCATGTAGAACGACGTGAGGCCCGCCACGAGCGTGCCGAGGCCGTACAGGACCATGTGGCCCGGCAGGTGGTCGGCGTGGGCCACGGCCGAGAGGATCTCGTCCTTCGACCAGAAGCCCGCGAACGGGAAGATGCCGCACAGCGCGAGCGTGCCGATCAGGAAGGTCCGCCAGGTGGACGGCATGTACTTCCGGAGGCCGCCCATGTCGAAGATGTCCTGGCTGTGGACCGCGTGGATCACGCTGCCCGCGCCGAGGAACAGGAGGGCCTTGAAGAACGCGTGCGTCGTCAGGTGGAACATCGCGCCGGTGTAGGCGCCCGCGCCGAGGGCGAGCGTCATGTAGCCGAGCTGAGACAGCGTGGAGTACGCGAGGATCTTCTTGATGTCGCGCTGCGTGATCGCGATCGTCGCGGCCATGAGGGCGGTGATGCCGCCGAGCCACGCGATCAGCGTCGGGGCCCACGTGGTGCCCTCGAACAGGAAGAAGCACCGCGCGATCATGTAGATGCCGGCGGCCACCATCGTGGCCGCGTGCATCAGCGCCGACACCGGCGTCGGGCCCTCCATGGCGTCCGGCAGCCAGACGTGGAGGGGGAACTGGGCGCTCTTGCCCATGGCGCCGCAGAACACGAGGGCGGCGCCGAGCGAGAACGTGCCGCCGAGGAGCGCCGCGTCGTAGCCGTCGCCCGTCTTCAGCTTGGCGGCGATCTCCGCGAAGTCGAACGTGCCCGACAGCTTCCAGACGATCAGGATGCCGAGGAGGAACCCGAAGTCCCCCACGCGGTTCGTCATGAAGGCCTTCTTGGCGGCCTCGCCCGCGGAGTCCTTCGTCCAGTAGTAGCCGATCAGGAGGTACGAGGAGACGCCCACCAGCTCCCAGTAGACGAACGTCTGGACGAAGTTCGGCGAGACGACGATGCCGAGCATCGAGAAGACGAACAGCGAGAGCTTGCCGTAGAAGCGGCCCATCGACGGGTCGCCGTGCATGTAGCCGAGGCTGTAGACGTGGATGGCGAGGCCGACCACGGTCACGACGAGCATCATCACGATCGACAGCGGGTCCATCCGCGTGCCGAACCCGATCTCGAGGCCCTTGCCGTCGCCGAACGGGATGCTGACCCAGGTGACGACCTTCTCGAGCGTCTCGGCGTGGCCGCCGAGCGACGGGAGGAAGTACTTCGTGATCGCGAGGAACGCGCCGAGGCCGATGGCCGCGATCGACAGCGAGGCCGCGACGAGCGGGCGCTTCCGGATCGGGGGCACGCACGCGACGATCACCGCCGCGGCGAGCGGGGCGAAGAGGATGATCCAGGCCGTCCAGCCGTCCTGCACGGCGGCGGAGGCCGACGCCAGGACGTTCGTGAGCGGGAGCGAGGCGAAGCTCATCGGTGGGCCTCCGCCGGGGCCGCGTGGCCCCCGTGACCGTGGTCCGCGTGCCCGTGGTCCCCGTGCCCGTGGTCCCCGTGCCCGTGGTCCCCGTGCCCGTGGCCCCCGTGCCCGTGGTCCGCGTGGCCGTGGGGGTCGTGCGCGTGGCTCGTGTCGGGGCCCTCGGGCGAGATCGGCGGGACCTCGCCGAGGTTGCGCTCCTTGAGCGCGCCCGCGGCGTCGGCGTCCACGCCGTGGCGCAGGCGGTAGACCGCGATCACGATCGCGAGGCCGACGGCGACCTCCGCGGCGGCGATCGTCATCGCGAAGAAGACGAAGGTCTGGCCCGCGATCTCGCCGTGGATGCGCGAGAAGCCGACGAACGCGACGTTCGCCGCGTTCAGCAGGATCTCGACCGAGAGCAGGATGATGAGCACGTTGCGCCGGCACGTGACGCCCACCAGCCCCACGGCGAACAGCGCCGCCGCGAGGTAGAGGAGCCGGTGCGGCGGGACCGCGGCGAGCACGGGGAGGACCCCCGCGCCGGCGGTGGCGACCAGGTCGCTCACGACAGCCTCCGCTTCGTCAGGACCACGGCGCCGAAGATCGCGCCGGTGAGCAGCACGCTCGCCACCTCGAACGGCAGCAGGTTGTGCTCGAAGATCGAACGCCCGATCCCGCGCGCCGAGCCCTCGGGCCCGCCGCCGGGGGCGGCCTCGAAGCCGCCGCGGATCACGGTGAGGTCGAGCTGCGTGCCGTCCGCCGCGCCGGGCAGCGCGAGCGTCCCGGTCCGCGTGCGGCCGTCGGCGGTGAACGCCGGGGCGGGCACCGCGAGCCCGTCGAGGTGCAGCGCGACGGCGCCGTCGCTCCCGACGGTGACGCGCAGCCGCTTCGTCTCCTTCGGCTTCGCGGGGTCGAGGACCACCGTCGCACCCCAGGTGCGGTCCCCGGGCTCGACGGCGTCGCCCTCCTCGGGGCGCACCGCGGCGGCCATCGTGCCCTCGGCCTCGAACACCAGCGCCTCGGGCGCGGGCACGACGGGCGCGGGGGGCGGCCCCCCCATCGGGTCGGCGGCGACGGCGGCGACCGCCGGGCGGCGCAGCGTCGCGCCGACGCGGTCGGCGCCGCGCACGCTCTCGCGGCCGTCGTTGAGCGCCCAGAGGACCGCGGCCAGGAAGACGCCGGCGAGCACGACGCCCGCGAACTTGAGCTTCGGGCCGACGTGGGCGGCCAGCTCGACCGACCGGAGGTCGAGCAGCATGATCACGAACAGGAACAGCACCATGATCGCGCCGGCGTAGACGAGGATCTGCGTCGTCGCGACGAAGTAGGCCTCCTGCAGGACGAAGACGCCCGCGAGGCCGAAGAACATCGCCACGAGCCAGCAGGCCGAGGCGACGGCGTTCTTGCGCGTCACGGCCAGCAGGGCCGCGACGACCGCCAGGGCCGAGAAGGCGGTGAAGAGGACCTGGTCCATCGCGGTTCTGCTCGCTCCTGCCGGCGGCCGGGCCTCGCGTGCGGCGGGGTCGCCGTCGGCGGGGCCCGGAGGGCCGGTGATTTCGGACGAAAAGCCTTCGACTGTCCCTCGAACCTGCCGCCCCGCCGCCCGCGAGGGCGGCGGGTCCCACCGACGCGCGGGACCTGCCCGTCCCGCCCCGGCCCCGAGGTCCACCCGCCGTCCGGCCGGAGGCCGGCGGGTGGGTTCTCTTACGACCGTCCTACTTGTGCGACCACTTCTTGATCGGGTCCGGGCGCACGCCGCCCAGCGCGTAGAGCGTCTCCTTGTCGTGGACGAGCTCGGCCCGGGTCTCGCCCCAGAGCTCGAACTCCTTCGACATGAAGATCGCCTCCTCCGGGCACGCCTCCTCGCAGAGGCCGCAGAAGATGCACCGGAGCATGTTGATGTTGAAGACCGACGGGCCGCGCTCGACGGCGTTGCCCGGCGCCAGCTCGCCCGGGACGATGTAGATCGCCTTCGGCGGGCAGACGTACTCGCAGAGACTGCAGGCGACGCACTTCGGGCGTCCCTCGTCGTCCTTCACGAGGACCGGCGCCCCGCGGTAGTTGTCCTTCACCTCCCACCGCTCCTCGGGGTACTGCATCGTCACGGACTTGCCCCGCAGCGTGCGGAAGAAGTGCCGGATCGTGATCCCCATGCCGTGGAAGATCGCGGGGAAGTAGAGCCGCTCCTTGAGCGTGCTCTTGCGTCGGGCGATGGGCTTGACGGTGGCGGCCACGGGTCACCTCGGGGAGGACGGGACGGGAGCGCCGGCCGGGGCGTCGGCGAGCAGCGGCGGCGGACCCGGGTCGCGCCGGTGCGCGACGGCGGCGGCGAGGACGCCGAGCGCCAGGAGCACCACCGGCAGCACCCACATGAGCAGCGGGAGGTCGAGGGCCTCGGCGCCGGCGGTGAGGAGCACGTTCGCCAGCGCGAGGGGGAAGAACCAGCGCCAGCAGATGTTCATGAGCTGGTCGTAGCGGAAGCGCGGGAGGGTCCAGCGGATCCAGATGTAGACGAAGAGCAGGAAGAGCGTCTTCGCCATGAACACGCCGAGCCCGAGCGCCCAGTGCAGGCGCTCGAGGCCGAACGCCGACCAGCCGCCGAGGAACAGCGTCGTGACGAGGGCCGACGACACGATCATCGCCATGTACTCGCCGAGGAAGAAGAGCGCGAACTTCATCGACGAGTACTCGGTGTGGTACCCGGCCACGAGCTCGGTCTCGGCCTCCGGCAGGTCGAACGGCAGGCGGTTCGTCTCGGCGTAGGACGCGGTGAGGAACAGGAAGAACGCGAGCGGCTGGCGCCACAGGAACCAGCCGTGCCCGGCCTGGTTCTCGACGATCTCGCCGAGGTGGAGCGAGCCGACCGACAGCAGCACGCCGACGGTCGAGATGCCGAGGACGACCTCGTACGAGATCATCTGCGCGCTGGAGCGCACGCCGCCGAGCAGCGCGTACTTGCTGTTGCTGGCCCAGCCGCCGAGCGTGATCCCGTAGACGCCGAGGCTCGCGATCGAGAGCACGAAGAGCAGGCCGACGTCGAGGTCGGCGATCTGCATGCCCGGCGCGAAGGGGATCACGGCGAACGTGACCATCGCCGGCACCAGCGTGATCGCCGGCGCCAGGATGTACATCCACTTGTGGACGTGGGCGGGGACCACGTCCTCCTTGAAGATGAACTTGCCGAGGTCGGCGATGGACTGGCCGAGGCCGAACCAGCCCACGCGGTTCGGGCCGACGCGGTCCTGCATGGCGGCCGAGACGCGGCGCTCGGCCCAGACCAGGACGGCGCCGAGGCCGAGCATCACGTGCGCGACCAGGAGCACCTTGCCGACGATCAGCAGGACGTCGACGAGGGAGAGTGCGAGGACGACGGGGGAGGTCATCAGCGGGTCCTCGAGGCGGGGGCGGCGACGGTGCGGGGCGCGGCCGGGGCGAACTCGACCTCCGGGACGGCGAGGCCCGCGGGCGCGACGGCCGCGCGGACCGCGGCCACCACGTCGGCGTGGGTCCACGGGGTCGCCGCGGCGTCGAGGCCGAGGCGGATCTCCTCGAGCACCTCGAGCGGCGCGCGCAGGTCGCGGGGGCCGGCGGCGCGGCAGCGGCGGATGGGCTGGACGATCCCGTCGACGTTGGCGAGGAGGCCGTCGCGCTCCGCCCACGTCGGGAGCGGGAACACGACGCGGGCCGTCGGGGGCACGTCCGCGCCGTCGGTGACGAACGCGACCACCGGGTCCGACCCGTCGCGCAGCGCCTTGGGCACCGCGTCGCCGCGCTCGACGAAGAGGAACGCGGCCGGGGCCGCGGCCGCGGCCCGGGAGAACCCGAGGGCCTCGGCGCCGCGCTGGTTGGCGCCCTTCTCGTTGACGATGAGGAAGCCGTCCTCGTCCTGGCCGACGCGCGAGGCGTACCGGAGGTCGCCCCGGCCCGCGACGGCCTTCAGGAGGAAGAGCTCCTCGAGGGTCGCCCCGGCGTCGGCGAGCACGCCGCCGCGGGCCGCGTCGCGCAGGGCCTCGACGGCCGCGTCGATCGCCTCGTCCCAGCCGACGTCGGCGAACTCGCCCGCGCGGGCGCTCGTGCGGACGCGCGGCGCGGTGAGGCGCGTCGGGGCGTTCGCGTGGCCGTAGCCCAGCCGCCCCGCGTCGCACATCCACCAGCGGTTGACGTCCTGGTTCTCGCGCGGGGTCATGCGGAGCACGCGGCCGCCGCGGGCCCCCACCGTGACGTTGCAGCCGCGCGCGCAGCCGGTGCACAGCGACTCGGTGAAGTCCATGAACCACACGCGGCTCTCGAACCGGAAGTCCTTCGACGTCAGGGCCCCGACCGGGCACAGGTCGATGATGTTCATGGCGTAGGGCGTCGTGAACTCGCCCTTGCTCGTCATGATCACCAGCTCCTTGTCGCCGCGGGCGCCCATGGAGAGCTCGTGCGTCTGGGTGATCTCGTCGGTGAAGCGCACGCAGCGGGTGCACTTGATGCAGCGCTCGCCGTCGTAGACGATCTTCGCGCCGAAGGGCACGTTCTTCGGCAGGTGCGTCTTCTCGACGGGCGTCCGCGTCGTCGGGTGGCCGAAGTCGAACGCGTAGTCCTGCAGCTTGCACTCGCCCGCCTGGTCGCAGATCGGGCAGTCGAGCGGGTGGTTGACGAGCAGCATCTCCATCACGCCGGCGCGGGCCTCCGTGGCCTGCGCGCTCTTCGTGTGGACGACCATCCCGTCGGTGGCCTGGACGTAGCACGCGATCTGCGGCTTCGGGGTCTTCTCGACCTCGACCATGCAGATGCGGCAGTTGCCCGCGACGGAGAGGCCCGGGTGGTAGCAGTAGTGCGGGATCTCGATCCCGTTCGCCTGGGCGACCTGGATGATGGTCTGGCCCGGGGCGAACTCGAGGACCCGCCCGTCGATGGTGATCTTCGGCATCGGGGTCAGGCTCCGGCCGGCGTCGGGGCCGGGGTCATCTTCGCGAGGAACTCCCCGCGGAACTTCCGGACGATGCTGCGCACGGGCCAGACGGCCGCGTCCGCGAGGAAGCAGATCGTGCGCCCCTCGATGCCCTTGAACAGGGACTCGAGGAGGTCGAGGTCGCCCGGCTGGCCGTCGCCGTCCGCGACGCGCCGGAACACCTTCTCCATCCAGTGGCAGCCCTCGCGGCACGGCGTGCACTGGCCGCACGACTCGTGGCCGAAGAAGTGCGCGATGTTCACGCACGCCTCGACCATGTCGCAGGTGTCGTCCATCACGATCGCGGTGCCGGTCCCGAGGCCCGAGCCGACCTTGACGAGCTCGTCGAAGCCCATCTTCACGTCGAGCTCGCTGTCGAGCAGCACCGGCATCGAGATGCCGCCGGGGATCACGGCCTTGATCTTCCGGCCCGGGAGCGGCCCGCCGCCGTAGCCGTACACCAGCTCGCGGAGGGTGATGCCCGGCTCGAACTCCCACAGGCCCGGGTTGCGGACCTGGCCCGAGACGCCCATGAGCTTGGTGCCCGTGCTGCCGTTGCTGCGCGGGTTCGCGGGGTCGGGCGGGATGCCCTGCTTCGCGAAGGCCTCGCCTCCGTTGGCGACGATCCACGGGACGTGCGACAGCGTCTCGACGTTGTTGATGATCGTCGGGCAGCGGAACACGCCCTCGACCGCGGGGAAGGGCGGCTTGATGCGCGGGTGGCCGCGCTTGCCCTCGAGCGACTCGAGCAGGCCCGTCTCCTCGCCGCAGATGTACGCGCCGGCGCCCGGGTGGACCCACACCTCGCACGAGAACTTCGAGCCGAGGATGTCCTTGCCGACGAGGCCCGCCGCGCGCGCCTCGGCGATCGCGCCCTCGAGGCGGCGGATCGAGTGCGGGTACTCGCCGCGCACGTAGATGAAGACGGCCGACGCCTCGATCGCGTAGGCCGAGATCAGCGCGCCCTCGACCACGAGGTGCGGGTCGCGCTCCATCAGGTAGCGGTCCTTGAACGCGCCCGGCTCGCTCTCGTCCGCGTTCATCACGAGGTACGTCGGCTTCCCGGTGTTCTTCGCGACGAACGACCACTTCATGCCGGTCGGGAAGCCGGCGCCGCCGCGGCCGCGCAGCCGGCTCTTCTTGACCTCCTCGACGACCTGGAGGGGCGTGAGGGTCTTCAGCGCCTTCTCGAGCGACTGGTACGCGCCGCGGGGGCGCGCCACCGCGAGCGTGTGCGCGTTCGGGACGTCGAAGTTCTTCGAGAGGACCTTCGTCTGCGGGTACAGGCCGGTCGCCACGTCGTCGCCCCCCTACTTCAGCCCGTCGAGGAGCTTCTCGAGCCCCTCGGGGGTCACGTTGACGTGCGCGTCCTCGTTCACGAAGAGCGCGGGGGCCACCTCGCACAGCCCGAGGCACTCGACCTCGGACACCGTGAAGCGGCGGGCCTCGTCGGTCTGGCCGGGCCGCAGCCCGGTCTTCTTCTCGAGGCAGCGCGTGAGCTCGCCCGCGCCCCGGAGCCAGCACGACAGCGTGCGGCAGACCTGGACGTGGTGGCGGCCCACCGGCTTCGTGTTGAACATCGTGTAGAAGGTCACGACGCCGCGGACGTGCTGGTCGGACACGCCCAGGTACTGCGCGACGCCGGCCTCCACCTCGGGGCTGATCCAGCCGTCGAAGCGCTTCTGCGCGAGGTGCAGGATCGGGATCAGCGCGGCGGCCCGCTGCGGGTAGCGCGCGATCAACGCCTCGCACGCGGCCTTGAGGTCGTCGGGCGGGAACGCGACGGGCGTCGGCGGGACCACCGCGGGCGCGGGGTCTTGCGGGGCGGCGGGCCGGCCGGGGCGGCGGCCGCGGCCTTCGCGGCCGCGACGCGGGCGGCGGGCGCCACGCCGACGGGCGCGCCGGCGGCGTCCGCGTAGCCGCCGCCGCGGGTGCCGCGGGCGGGGGCCTGGTTCGCGTCGCGCGGCTCGCGCGGACGCGGGTCGCCTCCGGTCGGGGGCGGAGAGACGGCGGGCGGGGTCACTTGTCGCACTCCCCCATGACGAAGTCGAGGGACCCGAGCACGGCGACGGAGTCGGAGAGCATCCGGCCGGGCAGGATCTCCTTGAGGACCTGCAGGTTCACGAACGACGGCGCGCGCATCTTGAGGCGCCAGGGCGCCGCGCCCCCCTCGGACCGCACGTAGTACCCGTGCACGCCCTTCGGGTTCTCGATGTAGCTCACCACCTCGCCCTCCGGCGGGTTCATCTCGCCCGTGATGAGCATGAACTGGTGGATCAGCTCCTCCATGCCCGTCAGCACGCGCGTCTTCTCGGGCAGGACGAACTTCGGAGCGTCGGCGAGGATCGGCCCCTTGGGCATCTTGTCGATGGCCTGGATCACGATCCGCGCGCTCTGGCGGATCTCCTCGAGGCGCACGAGGTAGCGGTCGTACGCGTCGCCGCGCGTGCCCACGGGGACGTCGAAGTCGTACTGCTCGTAGCCGAAGTACGGGTGGTCCTTGCGGGTGTCGTAGCCGACGCCGGAGCCGCGCAGGCACGGGCCCGTGAGCCCGTACGACAGCGCGGTCGCGCGGTCGATGATGCCGACGCCCTCGTTGCGGAGCATCCAGATGCGGTTGCGGGTGAGGAGCTCCTCCCACTCGTCCACCTTCTTCGGGAGCCCCTCGCAGAACGCGCGCACCTCCGAGAGCCAGCCCGCGTCCGCGTCGCGCGCGACGCCGCCGATGCGGGTGTAGCTCGTCGTGAACCGCGCGCCCGTCAGGAACTCGAAGAAGTTGTAGAGCGTCTCGCGCTCCGTGAAGGTGTAGAGGAACACCGTCATCGCGCCGACGTCCATCGAGTAGGCGCCGAGCCCGAGCAGGTGGCTCGAGATGCGGGCCAGCTCGCAGACGACGACGCGCAGCGCGTTGGCCCGCGGCGGCGCGTCGATGCCGCAGACCTTCTCGGCCGCGAGCGCGATGGCGCAGTTGTTCGACAGCGGCGCGAGGTAGTCGAGGCGGTCCGTGTACGGGATGAACCGGTGGTACCCGAGGGTCTCGCCGATCTTCTCCATCCCGCGGTGCAGGTAGCCGACGTCGGGCGTCGCCTTGCAGATGCGCTCGCCGTCCACCTCGAGGACGATGCGGAGCACGCCGTGGGTGGACGGGTGGGACGGCCCCATGTTGAGGACCATCCGGTCCCCGATCTCGCCCTCGACCTCGAGGCGGATCTCGCCGGCGTCCACGCTCGGCGCGTTCGGGGGGGACGCGGGGCCCGCGGGGCGGGAGGCCGGGTCGTTCTTCGTGGCAGCGTCGGGGGCCATGGTTCCTCGCCCGTCAGTCGCGGAACTTCAGGTGGCCTTCCATGGGGAAGTCCTTGCGGAGCGGCCAGCCGTCGTAGTCCTTCGGCATGTAGATCCGGGTCAGCTCGGGATGGCCCTCGAAGGGGATCCCGAACATGTCGTACGTCTCGCGCTCGGCCCAGTCGGCGGAGCGGAACAGCGGCGTGAGCGACGGGCAGGCCTCGCCGTCGGCGACGCGCGTCTTCAGCAGCAGCACGTCGTGGGTCGTCGTGTTCTCGACGACCGCCACGACGGTGAACCGCGGCGTGCGGTCGGGGTAGTCCACCGCGCTGTGGTCGAGGAGCAGGTCGAAGCCGTGCTCCTTCTTCAGCGTCGCGAACGCCTCCACCCAGCGCGCCTTGTCGAGCAGCGCGGCGGCCGTCGCGCGGTACTTCGGCGCGGCGCCGGTGGCCGCGTAGTCGCACCACTGCGCGCCGAGCGCCGACAGCGCGTACGCCACCGCGGTCTTCACCGTCGGGGGCGCGTCGTTCCTGTAGCCGATCGAGCTCACGGGGCCTCCTCGGTCACCGCTGCCGGACGGGGGGCGTGCCCGTCTCGACGCCGGCCTTCGGTCGCGCACCCTCGACGTAGCGGTCCGCCGCCTGCGCGAGCGCGGGCGCCGCCATCTCGCCGCGACCCGACACCGTGACGAGGCCGCCCTTCGCCACGGGCGCGTCGCCGGCGTCGAGCGCGAGGCGGTACGAGCGGTCGCGCTCGATCTTCTTCTGCAGCTGCAGCAGGCAGTTGAGCACCGCGTCCGGGCGCGGCGGGCAGCCGGGGATGTAGAAGTCCACCGGGATGAACTCGTCGATGCCCTGCACGACGGGGTACGAGCGGAACATGCCGCCCGACGAGGCGCAGGCGCCCATCGCAATCACCCAGCGCGGCTCGGCCATCTGGTCGTAGAGCCGCGTCATCACCTGGGCCATCTTGTAGGTCAGCGTGCCGGCGACGAGCAGCAGGTCGGCCTGGCGCGGCGAGAAGCGCGCGACCTCCATGCCGAACCGCGACATGTCGTAGCGGCTGCACGCGGTGGCCATGAACTCGATGCCGCAGCAGGACAGGCCGAGCGGCAGGGGCCACACGCTGTTCTTCCGGCACCAGTTGACCATCGACTGGAGCGTGGACAGGAGGAAGCCGCCCTCGGTCGAGCCGGTGGCGGAGACGACGTCGGCGGTCGCGGCGGAGTCGGCCATGGGGAGGGATCCTCGTGCGGTTGCGCGGAAGGGGACGGGGGGAACCTCGTAAGGCTACCGAGCGGCGGGCGCCCGGGGCCCTACTCCTGCGACCAGTCGACCGCGCCCTTGCGCATCACGTACCACCAGCCGAAGAACAGGATGCCCGCGAAGACGAGCATCTCGACGAAGAGGAACACCTGCCGCCCCGGCGTCTGGAAGTACGCGGCCCAGGGGAACAGGAACACCACTTCGATGTCGAACAGCACGAACAGGAGCGCCACCAGGTAGAACTTCACGCTGAACTTCGCGTGGGCGTCCGTGATCGGGGGCAGGCCGCACTCGTACGCGGCGTCCTTCACCGGGTTGTGCTGGCCCTTCGTGCCCGCCAGCCACGACACGACGAGGTTCAGCGCCGCGAACGACGTCGCGAAGAGCAGCATCACGAGGACCGGGAGGTAGTCCACGATCTGGTCGCCAGTCGCGAGCAAGGGGACCATCGGCGGCTCCACAAGCGAGGCTACGGATGCGGGAGGGCGAGCGTGCGGCTGCGTGCGACGGGCCCCGGGACGCCGCGGCGGACCGCGGCGGAGGGACGCCGTCCCGGGCGCGGGCCCCGGGGCCGGCCGGGGTCCTGCGACGCCCCGCCGGGGTCGCGCATTGAACGGTCCCCCTCCGACGGAGTCCACCGAATACAGATGCGAGCCGAACGGCGCACAGGATCCGACGTAACCCGTTGTCGCAACCCATGTTAGGGGACCGAAATCCTCCCCCTGCCCCCCCACGGGCCTCGCGTCCCGCGTCCGCGAGCGCCCGCCCCCCGGTCCCCCCGGGTCAAGCCCCCCGGGCTGCGACCCTCCGAGCGAGGGACGCAAGGCCCGGTCGCTTGTATTCTGCAATCCTCAACCGCCCCGTCGGGGGCGGCGACTCACTTCGCGGACCGGACCGGCTTCAGCTCGACGCGCTTCGACGTGCCGTCGGGGAACAGCTCGTACGCGGCGTTCGTCGCGAGGTCCTTGTGGACCGTCGTCTTGCGCGTCGCCGCCGGGCCCGGCCACACGACCGTCACGGTGACGGTCTCGGCCTTGCCGACGCCGACGTTGATCCGCGGGTCGTCGGTCCCGAGGAACGACTGGCAGCGGTAGACGGGGAACGTCTGCTTCACGCCGTCCGGCGTCTCGACGCGGACCGTCGCGCCGATCGCCTCGGCGTTGCCGGCCTCGCCGCGCGGCATCAGCTTGAGCCAGCGGCGGGAGGGGTCGGCGGGGAGGTCGTTGCGGAGGAAGATCGGCGTGTCGTTCATGCTGCCGACGAGCACGTCCATGTCGCCGTCGTTGTCGAAGTCGGCGAAGCACGCCGTGCGGCAGCACTTCTTCACCTCGAGGCCGTCGCCCGCATAGATGTCCTCGGGCTTGAGCCACGCCGGCGGCTTCGCGCTCGGCCCCTTGAACGGCTTCGGGCCGACCTCGCGGTACCGCAGCTTCGTCGGGTCGAGGCACTCGAAGACGGCCGGGTACTGCTCGTACGCCGTGCCCGTCTTGTCGAAGAGGTCGACCTCCTTGTAGACGTGGCCGTTGGCGACGAAGAGGTCGAGGTCGCCGTCCAGGTCGAAGTCGTGGAAGCCGCAGCCCCACGAGAGGTCGTAGAAGACCGCCTGGCCCATCGTCTGCTGCCCGCGGTCCTTGAACGACACGCCGCCCGGGTAGCGCACGCCGATGAAGATGTTGTTGTAGTCGTGGCTGAAGTTGGTGACGAAGATGTCGAGGAGGCCGTCGCGGTTGATGTCCGCCGTCGCGCAGCCCATCGACGCCTGCGGGTTCTGGTTCTGGCCGAACTTGACGCCCAGCTCCTCCGCCACGTCGCGGAACCGGATCTTGCCGTCCTTGTCGCGCGTCTGCTTCCAGAGGAAGTTCTCCTCGGAGTCGTTGGCGACGTAGAGGTCGAGCAGCCCGTCGTCGTCGTAGTCGAACCAGTACGACGTGAAGCCGTACTTCGGCGCCTTCGGCACCATGCCGACCTCGACGCTGACGTCGCGGAACGTGCCGTCCTCCTGCTGGCGGTAGATCGAGTCGTACTGGCCCACGAGGCCGACGGGGCCGCAGTAGGCCGGCAGCCCGCGCCAGAGGCACGCGCGGCCGGGGATCTCGGTGACGGGGGTGCCCTCGGCGATCTTCTTCGCGACGCGCTGCTTCTCGACCTCCATGGCCGGGTCCGCGTAGCGCGCGACGAAGAGGTCGAGCCGGCCGTCGCCGTCGTAGTCGCCGCACGAGGCGCACGTGTTCCACGACGCGGCGTCGCCGACGAGGCCCAGCTCGGGCGCGACGTCGCGGAACGTGCCGTTGCGCTCGTTGTGGTAGAGGCGGCACGCGCCGAGGTTCGCGACGAACAGGTCGGTCCAGCCGTCGGCGTCGTAGTCCCACGCGAGCGCCCCGAACGACCAGCGCTCGTCCGCGACGCCGGCCGCCACGGCCACGTCCTCGAACGTGCCGTCGCCCTTGTTGCGGTACAGGTGGTCCTTGAACGCCTTCGCGCGCTGCGCGCGCTCGCGGAGCACGGGCCGGACCTTCCCCGGCGCCTTCGGGTCGGGCTCCTTCACGAGGTCGTAGTTGTCGAAGACGTCGCCGTCGGGGAGGAAGAAGTCCATCAGCCCGTCGCGGTCGAAGTCGAGGCACGCGAAGCCCGGCCCGACGGCCTCGAACAGGTACTCCTTCACGCCCGCCGTCCCGCTGTGGTTGACGGCCGTGATCCCGGAGGCGGCGGAGTAGTCCGAGAAGCGGAACGCCGGCGGCGAGCGCCGCTCCTGCGCCTGCGCGGCGCCGGCCCCCGCCGGGGGCGCGTTCAGGCCGCTCTCCGCCATGGGGTTCGTCATCGACGGCTTGCCGCCCCCGGTGGCGGGCTTCTTGGGCTCGTCCGAGCCGTCGCCGCACCGGACGAGCAGGGCCGTCCCCACGAGGACCGCGGCGAGGACGGCGGCGGAGCGGAGACGAACGCGGGACGTCGGCATGGATGGAACCCCGGGACCGTCCGAACAACGCGGCCCCCGGACCGATCATCCCATCCGGGGGCGTCCGGCGCCGACCACGTTCGGGTCCGTACAATCCCGTCGCCCCCGGGGAGCCCCGATGCCGCGCCGAGCCGTCCTCCTCCTGCTGGTGCTCGCCGCGTGCCTCGGGCCCGCGCCCGGCGCGCCCCGCGCCGCCGCCGCGGACGACGCCCCCCCGGTCTTCAAGGTCGCCGTCATCGGCCCCCTCTCGGGACGCCTCGCGGCCGCCGGCGAGGAGGCCCTCGTCGGGGCACGGGCCGCCGCGGCGTTCCACGGCGGCGGCCGGACCGTCGCCCGCAAGGTCGAGATCCTCCCGTTCGACGACGCCGACGACCCGGCCACCGCGGAGAAGGCCCACCTCGCCGCGTTCGCCGCGAAGGTCGACGCGATCGTCGCGGCCTCCACGGGCCGCACCCTCGACGCCCTGGTCGCCCGCGCCCGCAAGGCGAAGTGGGCGCCGCCGCTCGTCGTCGTCGGCGGCGCGCTCCCGACCCGCCTCTCGCTCGACCCGGGCGACCCGGTCCTCGCCCTCGGCGCGGGCGCGGTCGACGAGGCCATCGCCGTCGCGAACCTCCTCGTCCTCCCCTGTCGCGCCAAGGCGCCGGCCCTCGTCGTCGAGGACGGCCCGCGCGGGCGCGACCGCGAGGCGGCCCTCGTCCGCAACCTCGGCCACGACCGGACGTTCGTCGCGATCGTGCGCGTCGCCCCCGGCGCGGCGCTCTCCGACGGCGACAAGCGGGGGCTCGGGGACGCGAGGCCCGACCGCCTCGTGGTCGCCGGCGAGCCGGACCTCCTCGACGCGGTCATGGCCGCGGACCTCGGGGTGCCGGTGCTCGGCGGCGTCGGCACGCTCTCGACGGCGTGCGCGGCGGTCCGCGACGGGAAGGCCGCGGGCGCGACGTTCGTCGTCGGGACGCCGCAGCGCACGCTCGCCGGCGCGCCGCGCCCGCTCTGGGACGCGGTCGAGGCCGCGACGCCGGCGGGGAAGGCCGTGTCGGTCCTGCCGCGTTCGATCGACGCCTACACGGCGGTGGAGCTGATCGTCGAGGCCCTCGCGACGCTGCCGACGAAGGGCAAGAAGGGCCCGACGGACGCGCAGCTGCTCGCGGCCGTCCGCGACCGGCGCTACGGCCCCGACGAGAGCCGGACGCCGGTCTTCGACGTCGCGGGTCGCGCGTCGCTCTACCACTTCGGGCCGTGGACCGCGACGGCGACCGGCGTCGCGCCGACCGACCCCGGCCTCGTCGCGAACGACGCGTTCGGCCCGCTGCTCGGCCTGCGGCGGCCGACGCTCTACCGCGCCGAGCCCGGCACGCGCGTCGTGTGGGTGACGTTCGGCGACGCCGCGAGCAAGCCCCCGCGCAGCATCGACAAGGACCTCGGCGAGCTCGGCCTGTCGACGCGCGGCTACGAGGGCTCCCTCGACGGGTTCCTCCTCGACGAGCTCCTCGCGCGCGCGATCGGCAAGCTCCACCGCCTGTTCCTGCGCAACGAGGACGGGACGCCGATCCCGGGCATCTCGTTCAACGTCTCGTTCACGACCGAGAAGCCGAAGGACGTGAAGCCGCAGGACACGTGGACGATGGTCTGCGCGGGCGACGACGCCGAGGCGGGCGGCCGCGCGTTCCCCGGCGAGGGCCGGGCCGAGGTCTACGCCACGTTCCTGCGCCGCACGATCTTCCAGACGGGCGCGCTGACGCCGCGCGTCGACCACGACGACCTCGCGTGGGTGAACGGCACGCACCTCTGGCAGGGCGTGAAGCTCGAGCACCTCCGCGCCGACCAGATCCGCGCGCTCGTCGACGGCTACGCGGGCGCGTTCGCGCTCACGGGCGCGCACGAGCTCGGTCACCTCGCGGGTCTCGGCCACGACACGAGCGACGAGCGCTCCATCATGAACGTGACGGAGGGCGCCGGCCTGCGCGAGACGGCGGCGTTCTTCATCCCGTCCCACGCGACGGTGATCGAGCGGCTGATCGGCCGCACGCCCGCGCCGAAGGAGCCGAAGAAGTGAACCGCGCTTCCCGCCCCTCCTCCGCGCGGGTCCTCGCGTGCCGCGGGCGAGGCTTCGCGTGCCGCGGAGCGGGCCTCGCGGTCCGCGCGCGGGGCCTGCTCGTCGCGCTGCTCGCGCTCCTCGGCCTGGCGCCGCTCCTCGGCTGCGCGTCGGACCGCAGGGACGGGCCGCCGGTGGTGCGCACGAAGATCGACTACGACTCGACGCGCGACGGCCCGCGTCCGCAGGTGGTGGACGACGGGCTCCCCGCGGCGAAGCCCGACCCGTCGGAGTGCGACCACGTCTGGGAGGCGGTGCCGCGGGGCACCCACGCCTACCCGGACCCGTCGGATCCCCTGGGCATGGCCGTCGCGATCTGCACGCCGGTCGTCTGCACGAAGTGCGGCCTCGTCCGCCACGAGTGCCAGAAACGCACCAAGAAGCGCCGCTGATCCCGCGCCCACGGCGGCGGCCTGAAGCGGTTCGGGTCGCCGCGGGCCTCTCTTTCCGTCATGCCCGAACCCTCCGCCGCGACCGTCGACCGCCTCCTCGCGCACCGCGCGGGCGCGACGCGCGTCGCCTGGGCGGTCGCGGCCGCGCCCGAGGACGTCGAGGACGCCGCGCAGGACGCATGGGTCGCGTTCCTCGAGCGCCCGCCGCCGTCCGAGGCCAACCCGGAGGGCTGGTTCGCCACGGTGACGCGACACGCGTTCCTGCGGCGCCGGCGCACCGCGGGTCGGTCCACCCGACGCGAGGCCGCCGCCGCGCGACGCGACGAAGGACCGGCGACCGTCGATGTGGTCGCGCGCGCCGAGGCGGCGCGACGCGTGGCCGCGGCGGTCCTCGCGCTCGACGAGCCGTACCGGACGGCGGTGCTCCTGCGCTACTACGACGGGCTGCCGCCCCGCGACGTCGCCGCGCGCACCGGCGCGCCGGTCGCGACGGTGCGAACCCGCCTCGCGCGCGGGATCGCGCGGCTGCGCACCGCGCTCGCGACGCGCGCGGGCGGTCGCGCCTCGTACCTCGCGGCCGTCGCGCCGCTCGGGCCGCCGACGTCCGTCCCCGCGCCGGCCTCCGCGCCGGCCCGTGTCCCGGTTTCCCTCGGAGGGTCCCTCGTGCGCCTCACCTCGATCGTCACGAACGGCGCCACGACCGCGGCGCTGACGGTCCTCGCGCTGCTGCTGTCGGCCTGGTCCGCGTGGCGGGTCGCGGGCCTCGCGTCGGACGTGGACGACCTCGCGCGACGGCCGGCACCGCTCGCGGCGGAGGATCGTGCGGCCGAGCCCGCGGTCGCGAGCCGCCCCCCACCGCCGCTCGCGCCCTCGCCGGCCGGGCCGCAGGTGCTCGGCGCGGCGGCCACGCCGGCTGCGGCGGACCAGGAGGCGCGCCTGCGGGCGGTGCAGCAGGAACTCGCGGCCACGAAGGCGCTCGTCGACGAGCTCGTGGCCGAGCGCCGGGAGGCGGCGATCGCGAGCGCGGAGACGGGCGTGATCGCGGCCGGCCGCAACCTGATCAGCGCCCAGGCGCAGATCCAAGTGTCCGCGCGGATCGACGTGGACCGCGACGGGACCGGCGAGTTCGGCGGGTTCCTCGAGATGTCCGGCGCGATCGCGGGACGGATGCCCGCGCCGCTGAACCCGCCCGTGCTCGCGCGCGCGTTCCGCACCTTGCTCGCGACGGGCGAGGTCGAGCGGAACGGGTACCTCTACCGCCTCTACCTCCCGGGACCGCGCGGCGTGGGCGTCGCCGAGCCACCGACGGGGTTCGACCTCCGCGACGTGGACGCGGACCTCGCGGAGACGACGTGGTGCCTCTACGCGTGGCCGGTCGCCTACGGTCGCACGGGCCGCAAGACCTTCTTCACGAACCAGGGCGGCGACGTCCTGGCCACGGACGCGCCGGCCTACGACGGTCCGGGCCACGGGCCCGCGCCCGACGCGGCGTTCCGTCCTGTCGGTCGCGGCACGATCACCGGCCTCGTCGCGATCGGCGCCGACGGCAACGACGGCAACGCGTGGAAGCAGGTGAACTGACCCGGACGCGCGGCGCGGTAGGCTCGCGGCATGACCCGCCTCGAGCCCCGCACCGGAGCGCATGCGCGCGCGTTGTTCCCCGCGCTGCACCGCAGCCCCGTGATGGACACGCTCGTGTGGGACGGGCCCGACGACGAGGCCACGCTCGTCGCGTCGTACACGGAGCAGGGCGAGCGCACGCGGCGGGGCGAAGCCCACGACTTCACCATCGTCGCCGACGACGGCACGCCCGTCGGCTGCCTCTCGGTGCGGCCCGAGGCCCACGAGCCGCGCCGCGGCGACCTCGGGATCCTCGTCACCGTGCCGCACCAGGGGAAGGGCCACGCGACGCGCGCCGTCGCGCTGGCGCTCGCGTACGCCTTCGAGCGCCTCGGCTGGGTGAAGTGCGAGGCGTGCGTCTTCGTCGGCAACGAACGCAGCCGCGCGCTGTTCACGCGCCACGGCTTCGTGCTCGAGGGCACGCGCCGTCGCGCGGTGAACAAACGCGGCGTCTGGCGCGACGAATGGCTGCTGGGGCTCACGCGCGAGGAGTGGGACGCCCGCCGCGGCCCCTGACGCGCCGCGGCGCGCGCAGCCCGGCACCGCCGCGCGGATCTCGCACTCTCGCGGTCCGCAATGAAAACGCGCGACACGGCGGTTCCACGCCCGCTCCGGGCCGCGCGGGCGTATCCTGCGGTCGCTACGCAACCATCGCGAGGGACTCCCCATGAGCGATCCCAAGCACGCGGCCCATCCGGCCCCCACGGGCCCTTCGGCCCATGCGGCGTGTCCGACGCACGCGCACGCGTCGCACGGTGCGCCCGCGGGCGGCGCCTGCTGCGCGCCGACCTCGTCGCGCCCCGCGCCCGGCCTCGACGCGCTGCTCGAGGTCCTGCCGTTCCCGGCGTACACGATCGACGCGACGGACCACGTCGTGTCGATGAACTCCGCCGCGAAGGCGCTGATGGGCCCCGGCACGGGCTCCGTCGCGGGGCAGGTCTGCCGCGACGTCTTCCACTGCCAGATGTGCGCGGTGACGTGCGCCGCGCAGGACGCGCGCAAGACCGGCGAGATCCAGCGCGAGTTCCCCGTCGACATGCACCCGACGAACGCGCCGGGCAAGCGCGTCCGCATCGACGCCGCGCCCCTCGAGAACGGCCTCGTCGCCGTCATGATCCGCGACGTCAAGGACGTGGCCGATGACGCCAAGCCGCCGGAACCCGACCTCGAACGCGTCAAGGATGCCCTCGCCAAGACGGCCGGCAATGTCACCTTGGCCGCCGCCCTCCTCGACGTCCACCGCACTACCCTCTGGCGCTGGATGACCGAGAAGGGCCTGCACAGGAAAGAGTTCCGCCCGGGCAAGACGTAGGGCTTCGAGCCACGCTTTCCAGAGGCGTGATCTGAGGAGGAGGGGACGGCCGCGCTGGGGGCGGGTCGGGGTTCGCGGTGACGCGAGGCCCGGTGCGCAGCGCACCGGACCTGGCGTCACCCTCGGAGTTCGTCGGCCCTGCTGGGCCTCCTCCTCCTCGGGCAGCTCGCTCGCAGGACGCGGTGCAGCCCTAGCCTCGCTCGCTGCCGCTCCCGCGACCCGTCCCCATCGCGGCCGATGGCCCAGGGGAGCGCCCCTCGCGAGCCCGACCGCAGAGGCGGGGGACGGCAGCGCGGCGGCTCGCGATCAGGATGGCGGCACGCGCGAACCCGAGCGCAGAGGCGCTGGATGGCAGCGCGGCGCCGCGTGGGCGGGAACGCGGGTGTGTCGAACGGAAGAGCGCACCGGTGCGACGGAGGTGTTGCGGGACGCGAGGCCCGGGCCGCTGCGTTGAACACGGAGGCAGACCGAGGACCGCGACGCACGTGAACCAAGGACGGATGAGGCAACGGACGTCGCGGGCCGAGCTCAAGCTCGACCTGCTGTGCCTCGGAGCCCGGTGGACGGAAGCCGGCAAGGCGGCAGGGGAACGGGGACGCGGGCTACGACGCACGCGCGCGGGCCTCGGGTCCGGCGTCGAGCTCGTCGTCGGACCGGACACCTGGGTCAACGTGCCCGTCGTCGAGCCGTTCGCCGCGAAGAGCCCGTACGAGCTCGTCGCCGAGGACGACGGCCGCGTCGACGTCCGGCGGGAGGGACGACACGTCGCCGAGGCGCGCCTCGCGCCGCGGCCCGCGTGGTACGACCGGGTCACGCCGTCGGGCCGGCCCATGCACCGCATCGCCACGATGCAGGGCACCGTCCTCGCCGTGTACGCGGGCCGCGTCTGCGAGTTCTGGGTGCGCTCCGAACACCGGCCCGCCCGCGAGAACTGCCGCTTCTGCTCCGTGGGCCTCAACCTCGGCGCCGACGACGACCCCGCCAAGACCGAGGAGGAGATCCTCGCCACCGTCCACGCGGCCCGGCGCGAGCACCCCCTCGCGTACGTGGACTTCAACTGCGGCCACGCCGACGACGCCCTCCACCTCGACCGCCTCCTCCCCGTCGTCGCGCGCGTCAAACGCGAGACGGGCCTCCTCGTCGGCGTGCAGACGCCCCCCCACCCGGACCGCGCGCGGTGGGCCGCCCTGCGCGCGGCCGGCGTCAACCGCGTGTCGTTCTGCTTCGAGCTCTTCGACCCCGAACGCTTCCGCGAGGTGTGCCCCGGCAAACACCGCGTGTACGGGCAACGGGCCTACCTCGACGCCGTCGAGACCTGCCTCGCGCTCGGCCGCGAGGGCCCGCGCGGCGAGCCGTGGGTCGTCAACGGCGAGATGGTCGCCGGCCTCGAGCCCCCCGCCGCCACGATCGCCGGGATCGACTGGCTCGTCGCGCGCGGCGCGGTCCCGACCGTGTGCGTCTTCCGCCCGCTCGTCGGCACCGACCTCGCGCACGTCGCGCCGCCGCGGCCCGAGACCGTCCGCCCCGTCTTCGCCGCGCTCTACGAACGCTGCGTCGCGGCGGGCCTCCCCGTCGGCGCCGCGCACGACGTGCGGCCGAGCCTCGTCCTCCTCGCCGAGGAGTGCCGCGACCTCGTCGACGACCCGGCGACCCGCCGTCGGCTCCGGCCCGCCGAGCGCCGCCTCGCGCTCCGGCGCGGCGTGCTGCGGGCGGCGCTGGCCGCGCGGCGCGTCGCGTCGGCCGCGCTGCGGTCGCCGCGCGGGCCTCGCGTCCCCGGGCACCCGACCGCCCCGTGACGGGGCGTCAGGGCGGCGGCGACACGACGGCGCCGGCCGACGGCGGCGCCTCGAGGCGACGGCGCTGCCGCGCGTCGGGCACGACCACCGAGAGGAGCGCGGCCGACAGGTTCTGCCGGACGTCCGTCGCGAACGTGATCGTCATGTCGCGCGCGACCTCGTCGGGGATCTCCTTCACGTCGGGGCGGTTCGCCTCGGGCAGCATCACGTGCCGGATGCCGGCGCGGTGCGCCGACATCACCTTCTCCTTGATGCCGCCGACGGGCAGGACGCGGCCCTTGAGCGTCACCTCGCCGGTCATCGCGAGGTCGACGCGCACCGGCTTCTCGGTGAAGAGCGACACCAGCGCCGTCACGAGCGTGACGCCCGCGCTCGGGCCGTCCTTGGGCACCGCGCCCTCCGGCACGTGGACGTGCACGTCCTGGCTCCGGAACACGTCGTCGTCGATGCCGAGCTCGTCGGCGTTGGCCCGGACCCACGAGAGCGCGAGGTCCGCGCTCTCCTTCATCACCTCGCCGAGCTGGCCCGTGAGGTGCACGCGACCCGCGCCGGGCATGGCGAGCGTCTCGATGAACATGACCGTGCCGCCGCCCGCGGTCCACGCGAGGCCCGTGGCGACGCCGACCGCGGGCTCGCGGGCGCGCGTCTCGTCGTGGTACGGCGGGGTGTCGAGCAGCGCCTCGACGTCGGTGACGCCGACGACGACCCGCGCCGCGGTCCCGTCGGCGACCTTGCGGGCCGTCTTGCGCGCGATGCGCCCGAGGAGCCGCTCGAGGTTGCGCACGCCGGCCTCGCGGGTGAAGCCGTCGATGACCGCGCGGAGCGCCTCGTCGGTCACCTCGAGCTGGTCGGGCTTGAGCCCGTTGTCGCCCACGGCCTTCGGCAGCAGGTGCCGGCGGGCGATGTGGAACTTCTCCTCGCGCGTGTAGCCCGCGAGGTGGATGACCTCCATGCGGTCGCGCAGCGGCCCGGGGATGTCCTGGAGCACGTTGGCGGTCCCGACGAAGAACACGCGCGAGAGGTCGAAGGGGACGTCCACGTAGTGGTCGAGGAAGGTCGCGTTCTGCTCGGGGTCGAGCACCTCCAGCATGGCCGACGACGGGTCGCCGCGCATCGCGTCGCTGCCCATCTTGTCGATCTCGTCGACGATGAACACGGGGTCGCGCGTGCCGGCCTTCTTGAGCGCCTGCAGGATCCGGCCGGGCAGCGCGCCGACGTAGGTGCGGCGGTGGCCCTTGATCTCGGCCTCGTCGCGCATGCCGCCCACCGACACGCGGACGAAGGGCCGGCCGACCGCCTCGGCGATGCTCCGTCCGAGGCTCGTCTTGCCGACGCCCGGCGGGCCCACGAGGCAGAGCAGCGGGCCCTTGGGGTCCTTCTTGAGCTTGCGCACCGCGAGGAACTCGATGATGCGCTCCTTCACGTCCTCGAGGCCGTAGTGGTCGCGGTCGAGCACGGCCCGCGCCTTCACGAGGTCGAGGCGGCCCTTGCTGGTCGCGTTCCACGGCAGGTCGAGCAGCCAGCTCACGTAGGTCCGCGCGACGTGGTACTCGGCCGACGACGCCGACATCCCCGCCATGCGGTCGAGCTCGCGGGACGCCGCGGCCTCGGCCTCCTCGGGGAGCCCCGCGGCCTTCAGCCGCTCGCGGAGGTCCTCGACCTCGGCCTCGCCGCCCTCCTCGCCGAGCTCCTTCTTGATGGCCCGCAGCTGCGCCCGGAGGATCGCCTCGCGCTGCCGCGCGTCGATCTCCACCTTCACGCGCTGCCCGACCTCGGCCTCGACGCGCGTGCGGCCGATCGCCTCCTCGAGCACGTCCTCGACCACCTTCAGCCGGTCGCGGACGTTGGCGGTGACCGCCACCTTGCGCTTGACGGGCAGCGGCAGGTTGACGTGCGCCCCCACGAGGTCGGCGAACCGGCCCGCGCCCGCGATGTTCATCCGCAGGATGTCCACCATCTCGCGCGGGTAGCTGCCCTCGTTGCGCACCAGCTCGTCCACCATCTCCATGCAGCGGTAGACGAGGCCGTCGATCTCGGGGCCCCGCGGCTCGCGCGGCTCGACGGGCTCCACGCGGACGCGCATCCACGGGTCGGCGGCGAGGACCTCCTTCGCCTCGATGCGCCGCAGGCCCTGGAACACCACCTGCATCGTCTCGCTCGGGAGCTTCATGCGGTGGATGACGCGGCACGCGACGCCGACCGGGAACAGCCCGTCGAGCTGCACCGGCGCCTCGCCGTCGGTCCCGCGCGGGAACAGGCACGCGACGATCACGTTGTCGCCCGGGTTGGCCTCGAGCAGCCGCACGTCGCGCGGCCGGCTCACCTGGACGGAGACGACGTCGAACGGGAAGACCACCGTCGTCGTGAGGACGAACGCCGGCAGGACCTCGGGGATCGGGGCGTCCTTCAGCGGGGGGTCTTCGGCGGTGGCCATGGATCGCCGTCCATCCTATCGGCGCGCGGACGTCGCCCCTCGGATCCTCGGGCGACGACGCGGCCGCCGCCCGCGGGCCCGGGACGCGGTCGGGGGCTCCGGGACGCGAGGCCCGGCGGCCGCCGGGCCTCGCGGTCCCCCGCGCCCGACCGCGCCCCGGCGAGGGCCGCCCCCGACCCATCGGCCGGATCGATGGGAGGCATCGGCGGCCCGCTTGCGGGAACAGGACACGCTCGCGCGGGGCCCGTACCCTCGTCGCGAGATCGCCCCCCTTCGGAGCCCCGCCCCCATGACCGCCCCGTCCCGCGACCCGTTCGGCGCCCTCGCCCCGCTCTCGACCGCCCTCGGCCCGGTGGACGTCGTCCGGCTCGACGCGCTCGCGCGGCGCGGCGTGGCGGGCGTGGACCGGCTGCCGTTCTCGCTGCGGGTGGTGCTCGAGGCGCTGATGCGGCAGGTGGACGGGTTCACGGTGACCGAGCAGGACGTGCTCGCGCTGGCGGCGTGGGACGCGAAGGCGCCCGCGGCGACGGAGGTGCCGTTCACGCCGGCGCGCGTGGTGCTGCAGGACTTCACCGGCGTGCCGTGCGTGGTGGACCTCGCGGCCATGCGCGACGCGATGAAGCGCCTCGGCGGCGACCCGCGGAAGATCAACCCGCTCGTGCCGGTCGACCTCGTGATCGACCACAGCGTGCAGGTGGACGCGTTCGGGACCGCGGGGGCGCTGGCGAAGAACGTCGAGATCGAGTTCGCGCGCAACGGCGAGCGGTACCGGTTCCTCAAGTGGGGCCAGCGCGCGTTCCGGCAGTTCCGCGCGGTGCCGCCCGCGACGGGCATCGTGCACCAGGTGAACCTCGAGTACCTGGCGCCCGTGGTGGCGACCCGCGACGTGGGCGGGAAGCGGATGGCGTTCCCCGACAGCGTCGTGGGCACCGACTCGCACACGACGATGATCAACGGCCTCGGCGTCGTCGGCTGGGGCGTGGGCGGCATCGAGGCCGAGGCGGTGATGCTCGGCCAGCCGATCTACATGCTGACGCCGCGCGTGGTGGGCTGCCGGCTCGTGGGCGCGCTGCCCGAGGGCGTGACGGCGACCGACCTCGTGCTGACGGTCACGCAGGTCCTGCGCAAGAAGGGCGTGGTGGACCAGTTCGTGGAGTTCTTCGGGCCGGGCCTCGACGCGCTGTCGCTGGCGGACCGGGCCACCGTCGCGAACATGGCGCCGGAGTACGGCGCGACGATCGGGTTCTTCCCGGTGGACGGAAAGACGCTCGAGTACCTGCGGCTGACGGGGCGCGACCCGAAGCAGATCGACCTCGTCGAGCGGTACACGAAGGAGCAGGGCCTGTTCCGCACGGCGGCGTCGCCGGAGCCGCGGTTCACCGACGCGGTCGAGGTCGACCTGTCGAAGATCGAGCCGTGCCTCGCGGGCCCGAAGCGCCCGCAGGACCGCGTGCCGCTCGTGAAGGTGAAGGACGAGTTCCGCCGGCTGCTGCCGGTGCCGCTCGCGGACCGCGGGTTCGGCCTCTCAGCCGACGCGGCGGCGAAGACGGCGCGGATGCCGAGCGCGCCGCAGGCGACCGCCACGGCGGCCGCCGCGACGGACGCGGGCGTCGAGGTCGGCCACGGCGCGGTGGTGATCGCGGCCATCACGTCGTGCACGAACACGAGCAACCCGGCGGTGCTGATCGCCGCGGGCCTGCTCGCCAAGAAGGCCGTCGAGAAGGGCCTGAAGGCGGCGCCGTGGGTCAAGACGAGCCTCGCGCCGGGCTCGCGCGTCGTGACGGACTACCTCGAGAAGGCCGGCCTCGCGAAGCACCTCGACGCGCTGGGCTTCCAGACCGTCGGGTACGGCTGCACGACCTGCATCGGCAACTCGGGCCCGCTGCCCGACGCGGTCGGCAAGGCCGTGCGGTCGAGCGGGATCGTGGCCGCGGCCGTCCTGTCGGGCAACCGCAACTTCGAGGGCCGCGTCCACCCGGACGTCAAGGCGAACTACCTCGCGAGCCCGCCGCTCGTCGTCGCGTACGCGATCGCGGGGACCGTCGACCGCGACCTGTCGAAGGAGCCGCTGGGCACCGGCAAGGACGGCAAGCCCGTGTTCCTGAAGGACGTGTGGCCGACGCGCGCCGAGATCGACGCGGCGACGGCCGCGGTCAGCTCGGGGCTGTTCGCGTCGCGGTACGCGAACGTCTTCGACGGGAGCCCGGCGTGGAACGCGCTCGAGAGCCCGACGGGCGAGACGTACCCGTGGGACGCCGCGAGCACCTACATCCAGGAGCCGCCGTTCTTCCAGGGGCTCACGAAGGAGCCCGGCGCCGTGGCCCCGATCCGCGGCGCCCGCTGCCTCGCCGTGCTCGGCGACTCGGTGACGACGGACCACATCAGCCCGGCGGGCGACATCCCGAGCAAGGGCCCCGCGGGCGCGTGGCTCGAGGGGCGCGGGGTGACGAAGGCCGACTTCAACTCGTTCGGCGCGCGCCGCGGCAACGACCGCGTGATGACGCGCGGCACGTTCGCCAACATCCGCCTGCGCAACCTGCTCGCGCCGGGCACCGAGGGCGGCGTGACGGTCCACCTGCCGACGGGCGAGACGCTGCCGATCTTCGACGCGTCGGCGCGGTACCAGGCGGCGAAGACGCCGTTGATCGTGCTGGCGGGCAAGGAGTACGGCACCGGGTCGTCGCGCGACTGGGCGGCCAAGGGCACTCTCCTGCTCGGCGTCCGCGCCGTCATCGCGGAGTCGTTCGAGCGCATCCACCGGAGCAACCTGGTCGGGATGGGCGTGCTGCCCCTCGAGTTCGAGGCCGGGCAGTCGCGGACGACGCTGGGGCTCTCGGGCCGCGAGACGTTCGAGATCCGCGGCATCGAGGGCAAGGTGACGCCGCGGTCCACGCTGACCGTCGTCGCGACGGCCGAGGACGGCACCGTCCGCGAGTTCCGGGCCCGCTGCCGCATCGACACCCCCGTCGAGGCGGAGTACTTCCGGCACGGCGGCATCCTGCCCTACGTCCTCCGGCGCTTGGCGGCTACTGCGTAGCCGCGAGTTTCCTACGCGGGCTGTTCTGCAGGCGCCCGGGTGGCCTCGGTGGCCTGCCCGACCGCCCGGACCTGCCCGATACGCCCTCCACATCCGAAACACGAGATCCCCGCGCCTGCAGGCCCGCGTGTCTTTGCGCGGGCTGTTCTGCAGGCGCCCGGGTGGCCTCGGTGGCCTGCCCGACCGCCCGGACCTGCCCGATACGCCCTCCAAACCTGGAACGCGAGATCGCAGCGCCTGCAGGCCCGCGGGACTGTGCGCGGGCGGGCCGTTACGCGGGCTGTTCTGCAGGCGCGCGGTCTCCACGCGGGCTGTTCTGCAGGCGCCCGGGTGACCTCGGTGGCCTGCCCGACCGCCCGGACCTGCCCGATACGCCCTCCAAACCTGGAACGCGAGATCGCAGCGCCTGCAGGCCCGCGGGAGCAGACGCGACAGCGAAACGAAGGGGTCGTAGACGTTCGTTTCGGTGTCGGTGGAGCGACGGGGTCGTAGGCCTTTGTTCCGTCGGGGGCAGGGATAGGCTCTAGGGATGTTCCTCGCGACGGACAGAGGACGGGACGCCCTCGAGGCCGCCCGCGAGACGCGGGGCGACGAACCGCTCGCGCGGCGGAGCGCCCTCGAACGGCGGGGCTTCGCCCCCGAGGAGAGCCGCGAAGCCCTCGCCCAGGACGACCTCCGCGTCCGCGCCGCGGCCAAGACGCCGCTGGCGGACCGGCTCCTCTTCACCCGCGAAGCCCTCGAGATGGCGTCGCCCGCCGCCGTCGCCGACGACCGCGCCCGCCGCTTCGCCCCCTTCGCGACCGTCGCCGACCTCGGCGCGGGCATCGGCCTCGACACGCTGGCCCTCGCCCTCGCCGGCCGCCGCGTCGTCGCCGTCGAACGCGACCCCGCCCGCGCCGCCTGCCTCCGCCACAACGTCGCCGCCGCCGGCCTCGCCGACCGCGTCGCCGTCGTCGAAGGCGACGCCCTCGCCGCGCCCCCCGCCGCCGACGCCGCCTACCTCGACCCCGACCGCCGCCCCGGCGGCCGCCGCACCCGCGACCCCGACCGCTTCGAGCCCCCCGCCGACGCCTGGCCCGCGCTCGCCGCCCGCTACCGCGCGCTCCTCGTCAAGCTGCCCCCCGCCACGCCCCCCGACCCCGCCGCCGCCCTCGAGTGGGTCTCCCTCGACGGCGAGATGAAGGAGTGCCGCCGCGGCTTCGGCGCCCTCGCGTCCGGCCCGCCGCGCCGCGCCCTCCTCCTCCCCGACGCCGTCGCGGTCGAAGGCGCCGGCGCGCCGTGGCCCGCGCCCCGCGCCCCCGCCGTCGGCGACCTCCTCCTCCTCCCGGACCCCGCCGTCGTCGTCGCCGGCCTCCTGGGCGACGCGGCCCCGTCCGCCGACGCGAGGCCCGTGCACCCGCGCATCGCCGCGTTCGTGGGCCCGCGCCCGGCGCCCTGGGCCCGCGCGCTCCCCGTTGACGCGGTCCTGCCCGCCGACCCGCGCGCGATCCGCGCCGCGCTCGACGCCGCGGGCTGCGGCGACGTCGAGGTCCGCACCCGCGGCGTCGACGACCCCGCCGAGACCTGGCGGCGCCGGATCGGCGGCCGCTCTCCGGACGCGAGGCCCGGCGCGCGGCGCGGGGCCGTCCTCGTGACGCGCGGCCCGGACGACCGCTACGTCGCGCTGCTCTACTTCGGCTCGACCGGCTTCGGGGCCTCGATCGGCGCGCGGCCCGCGGGCATCCCGTAGGTCGAACGGAACCGGTCGCTGACGTCGTGGCCGAGGAAGAACGACTCGATCCCGTAGACGATCTGCGACTCCTTCTCGGGCACGCGGTCGCCGTCGGACCACTCCGCCTTGGCGATGTTCATGGGCTCCTTGATCGTCTTGTTCACCTGCCGGATCACGTTTGCCTCGACGGCCCAGCGGTCCGGCTTGTCCGGGATCGGGACCAGCGTGATGGTCGCCTGCTCGCGGTAGCCGCGGCCGGAGAACGGCGCGAGCTGCGTGTTCCACCGCGACTGCATGATCTTGCCCTCGCGGCTCGACGCGTCCATGTCGGGGGTGAAGCCCGCGCGGCCCATCTCCTTCCGCGTCACGTCCCACAGCATCTCGAAGTTGGGCGCGTAGAAGCCGGCGGACGTCTGGCCGGTGCGGTCGGCCTTGCCGCTCTGGCACGCGGGCAGCGACGTCGCGGCGACGACGAGGGCGAGGACGGCGAGGACGGTGCGCATCGGACCTCCGGACGGCGACGGTCCGGCGGGCGGGTCACCGCGCCGTCACCGTCGCCGCCCCCGATCCTACGGCCGGGACGCCCCCTGCCTACCGGGTGACGCGGGGGTCGAGCGCCGCCCGCAGCGCGTCGCCGAGGAGGTTGAACCCCAGCACCGTGGCCGCGATCGCGAGGCCCGGCGGCACCAGGATCCACTGCTCCTTCTCGCGCATGTACTTCGCGCCCTCCTCGAGCATCCGCCCCCACTCGGGCTCCGTGGCCGGCGGGCCCAGCCCCAGCCAGGACAGGCCCGCCGCGGACAGGATCGCGCTGCCCACGCCGAGCGTCGCCAGCACGAGGATCGGCGCCAGGCAGTTCGGCAGGACGTGCCGCAGCAGCGTCCGCGTGGCCGAGAGGCCCGTCGCGCGGCACGCCGTCACCCAGTCCTCGTGCCGCGCCGCCATCACCGACGCGCGCACCTGCCGCATGAAGAGCGGCACCTGCACGACGCCCACCGCGAGCACCAGCGTCCACACGCTGCCGCGCCCCGCCGCCGCGGCGATGGCGATGGCCAGCAGCACGCTCGGGAACGCCAGCATGACGTCCGTCGCCCGCATGAGCAGCCCGTCCGCGAACCCGCCCCGCCAGCCCGCCACCGCGCCGAGCGGGACCCCGACCGCCAACGCGAGGCCCACCGCGCACAGCCCGGTCAGCAGGCTCGCCCGCGCGCCGTACAGGAGCCGGCTCCACACGTCGTACCCGTTCTCGTCGGTCCCGAGGACGTAGCGGTCGTTCGGGGCCACGGGGGCCCGCTCGCCCTCGAGGGTCACGCGGCGGTCGGGCGCGTGGTTCGAGAGCGGCGACGCCAGCGCGGCCATGAGCACCACGAGCAGCACCAGCGTGCCGCCGATCCAGAAGAGCGGGTCGCGGCGCAGGCGCCGCCAGGCGCGGGCGGCCTTCATCGCGCCCCCCGCCGCAGCCGCGGGTCGACGAGGACGTACGCGACGTCCACGAGCAGGTTCACGACGACGAACGTCGCGGCGAACGTGAACACCCCCGCCACCACCACCGGCCCGTTGCCCGACCGCACGGCCTCGGCGACGTAACGGCCGAGGCCGGGCCACGCGAACACGGTCTCCGTCAGGACCGCGCCGCCGAGGAGCGCGCCGGTCTGGAGCCCGGTCACCGTCACGATCGGGATCAGCGCGTTGCGCAGCGCGTGCCGCGCCACGACGCGGTGCTCGGGGGCGCCCTTCGCGCGCGCCGTGCGCACGTAGTCGCGGCCGAGCTCCTCCAGCATGGTCGCCCGCGTCATGCGGGTCACGACCGCCAGCGGGATCGTCGACAGCACGAGGGCCGGCAGCGCGAGGTGGGCCAGCGCGCGCCCCACGGCGCCGACGTCGAGCCGCGCGATCGACTCGAGGAGCAGGAACCGCGTCGCGTAGCCGCCGGGCCCGGCGTCGGGCGCGATGACGCGCAGCGACCAGTCCGGGTGCGGCAGCCACTCGAGCTTCACCGCGAACAGCAGCGACGCCATGAAGCCGAGCCAGAACACCGGCACCGACGCGCCGACGAGCGCGAAGACCTGCGCGACCGCGTCGGCGAGCCGCCGCGGGAACACGGCCCCGAGCGCGCCCGCCACGAGCCCGAGCACCACCGCGACCAGCATCGCGGCCAGCGCGAGCTCGAACGTCGCCGGGAACCGGGCCCGGATCCCCTCGCCGACGGTCGAACCGTCGTCGCGGACGATGTCCTCGCCGAACTCGAGGGTGGCCGCGTCGCGGACGAACCGCCCCCACCGCGCGAGGAACGGGTCGTCGAGCCCCTTGCGCGCGCGGAACGCGGCCACGTTCTCCTTCGTCGCGTGCTGGCCCAGCCGCGCGACGCTCGGGTCGGGCAGCAGCGGCGTGAGCGCGAAGCACACCAGCGACACGACGAGCAGCAGCGGGACCGCCACGAGCGCCCGCTTGCCGACGTAGCCGACGGCCCCGCTCACGCCGGGCCTCGCGTGCCGGGGCGCCGGCCGCGCGTCGCCGCCCTGCGGTGCCGTCGCGCCGGGGTCACTTGGCCTTCGCGGGCTTCGAGGTCCAGGCGAACCGCGGGCTCGACACCGGGTCGAGCACGAAGCCCTCCACGGCCGCCGACGTGGCCGCGACGCGCGGCATCGCGACGAGCGGCACCATGGGCGCGTCGTCGAACGCGACCTTCTGCGCGTCCGCGTACAGGCGCCGGCGCTCGCCCGCGTCGTACGACCGCCGCGCGGCCGCCACCAGCCCGTGGAACTTCTCCGACCGGTAGAACGAGACGTTGTTGGCCGGCGGCACCGCGCCCTCCTTGTCGAGGAGGACGTAGAGGTAGTTGTCGGGGTCCGGCACGTCGGGCGTCCAGCCGAGGATGCCCAGCTCGTGGTCGCCGTTCTGCATCGCCTGGAGGTGCGACGCCCACTCGTCCTTGCGGAGCTCGACCTCGAGGCCCGCGTCGCGCAGGTCGTCGCGCAGCTGCGCGGCGATGGCGCCCGGGTCCGGCGCGTAGGGCCGCGGGTTGCCCATGTAGCGCAGCGTGACCTTCGTGCCGACGGCCTTCGCCTCCTCGAGCAGGCGGCGGGCCTCCTTCACGTCGCGCGCGCGGTCCGGGAGCGCCGCGTGCCCCTCGACGCCCGGCGGCACCAGCGTCGCGATGGGCGTCGCGAGCCCCTCGTAGGCGATCGCGGCGAGCCGCGGCTTGTCGACCGCGAGGGCCACCGCCTGCCGGACGCGCACGTCGTCGAACGGCTTGCGGTCGTTGTTCATGGCGAGGTAGCAGACCGAGAGGCCCGTCGCGACCTCGTGGACCTTCACCGCCGGGTTCGCCTTCGCGCGCGGCACGTCCTTCGACGCGAGGTTGTCGACGCCGTCCACCTGGCCCGACTCGAGGCGCGCGTACGCGTTCTTGAGCTCGGGGACCACCGTGAACACGAGGCGGTCGATCGCGGGCTTGCCGCCCCACCACGACGGGTTGGCCGTCAGCGTGATCTCCTCGTTCTCCCGGCCGCCCCAGACGAACGCGCCGGTGCCGACGGGGTGGCGCTTCACGTACCCGGCCCCCTGCTCGAGGGCCTTCGGCGAGACGATGGAGTTCGTGAACATCGCCAGGAGGGAGAGGAAGAACGGCGGCATCGGCTCGTTGAAGTCGAACCGGACCGTGCGGACGTCGACCGCGGTCGTCTTCTCGACGAACCCGAACATGTCGCCCCAGTACGGGTAGCGCTCGGGGGTCATCCCCGGCTCCGTGAAGTGGAACGGGTGCTTCAGGTCGCGCTGCCGCTCGAAGTTCACGGCGACCGCGGCCGCGTCGCAGGCGACCCCGTCGTGGAACCGCACCCCGTCGCGGATCGTGAAGGTCATGGAGCGGCGGTCCGCCGCCGCCTCCCACGCGACCGCCAGCGCCGGCTCGACCGCGCTCGACCCGTACTTGAACCGCACGAGGGTGTCGTACACGTTCACCAGCACGAGGGCCGACTCGCCGTCCGTCGCCTCGGCGGGGTCGAGGGTCGGCGAGTCCTTGCCGCGCGCGTAGACGAACGTCGTCGCGCCGCCGGCCCCCGTCGCGCCGCCCCCCTTCCCGGCGGGATCGCCCTTCCCGCACGAGGCGGGCAGCAGCGCGAGGCCGAGGGCGACGAGGGCGAGAACCCGGCGCGGGGTCGACGTCATGGGGTCCGTCCGTGGCTCCGAGGGGTGGGACGCCGGGGGACCGTACCACGAACCCCGCAGCGGCTCACTCCGGCTTCGGGCCCAGCAGGTTCTTCGACGGCGACCGCTGGCGGGCCTTGAAGTTGATCTTCAGCGGCACGTCCTTGAACGGCAGCATCTCGCGGAACCGGTTCTCGATGAACCGCTTGTAGGCGTCCTCGAACATCGAGGGGTCGTCCACGAACAGGACGAAGCTCGGCGGCGAGACGTCGACCTGGGTGCCGTAGAAGACCTTCCCGACCTTGCCCGACACCGCGCGGGGCCGGCGGAGCGCGTAGGCCGCGCGGACCGCCTTGTTGACGTCGGCGGTCGAGACGCGGGTCTGGGCCTGGCGGTGCAGGTCGCGCGCGACCTGCAGCACCCGGAACACGTTGAGCCGCTTCAGCGCGGACACGAACAGGACGGGGGCGTAGTCCACGCCCTTCAGCGTCTTGTTGATGTAGTCCACGAACGTCTCGATGGCGAGGCCCTCGGGCGCGAGGTCCCACTTGTTCGCCACGATCACGAGCGGGTGGCGCTCCTCCACCGCGTAGCCCGCGACCTCGCGGTCGAGCCGCGAGACGTCCGACGTCGCGTCGAGGACCAGCACGGTCACGTCCGCGCGGCGCATGGCGCGCTCGGTGCGCCGCTGCGCGTAGAACTCGAGCGAGTTCTGGACGGACTTCTCCTTGCGCATGCCCGCCGTGTCGATCAGGACGACGGCCTCGCCGTCCTTCTCGAGCCGGACGTCCACGCTGTCGCGCGTGGTGCCGGGCACCTCGCTGACGATCATGCGCTCCTCGCGCAGGAGCGCGTTCACGAGCGACGACTTGCCGACGTTGACGCGGCCCACGATCGCGACCTTCACCGCCGGCGGCGGCAGCTTGTACGGCGTGGTCGGGCCCGCGGGCAGCCGCGCGGCGATCATCCCCTCGAGCTTGTCGAGCGCGAGGCCCTCCTTGGCCGAGATCGCGACGGGCTCGCCGTAGCCGAGCGCGGTCATCTCGCCGAGGTTCCACGTCACGCGGTTGCTCTCGGCCTTGTTCGCGACGAGCAGCACGCGGTCCGTCGCCATCCGCAGGCGCTTCGCCACCTCGTGGTCGAGGGCCGTGATGCCCTCCTTCGCGTCCACCACGAACAACACGACGTCCGCCATCCCGATCGCGGTCTCGACCTGCCGCTCGACGTGCGGCGCGAGCCCCTGCGCGTCCACGATCCCGATGCCGCCCGTGTCCACGACCTCGACGGTCCGGTCGGCGAGCGTCGTCAGCACGCCGACGCGGTCGCGCGTCACGCCCGGCGTCGGCTCGACGATCGCGACGAGGCTGCGCGCGAGCGCGTTCAGGAGCGTCGACTTGCCGACGTTCGGCCGCCCCACGATCGCCACCAGCGGCGGCCGGGCCTTCGGGTCGCGCTCGAGGCGCTCGACCCGCTTCGGGGCGCGGGTCGCCTTGTTGCGCGGGCCCTTGTGCCCGGTGCGGTTGCCGCGCTGCCCGGACGGCGAGCGGCGGTAGGGCTTGCTGGGCTTGTTCGGTCCGGTGGCCATGGGGCGACGATCGTACGGCGCCGACGCGCCCCCCGGGCATCGGGCCCGACTCGTCCCCCGGCGGCCCCGGGCGCGTCCCCGACGTCCCGACGGTGGTAGCCTCCCGGGCGTGGGAACCACCGCGCTCCGCCGTCTGGGGTACGTCGTCGGGCTCTTCGTCCTCGCGTCCGGGTGGCTCTGGCTGGCAATGGGTCGCTTGTCCGCCTCCCCGTACATGCGAGGCCTGGCGGAAGGCGCATCGCTGACGCTCGGGCTCGTGATCCTGGCCGGGAACGTCGCTCAGTTGCGCGATGCGCGCCGCCGTCGACGCGCCGACGAAGTCGAACTCGCGGGACGCAAGGCCCGCCGGCTCGCGAAGCACCCCGACTCGGTCGTCGGGCGCGGGTAGTCACGCGCGCGCGGGCGGCGGCGAAACGGCCACCGGGCCTCGCGGTCCCGAGGACGTGACCGCGGCCCGGGCGACGGCGCCCCGCCTCGACGTCAGCGGACGCCCATCAGCTTGTGGGCCTGCGGGATCACGCGGACGTCCGGGTGATGGCGGCGCGCGGCCGTGTGCAGGCGGGGCAGGAGCGCGGCGGACGGCGGCGACGGCGCGCCGTCCTTGGCCGTCATCGGCTGGAGCACGAGCGGCGCCGAGGGCACGTGCTCGGCGCAGAACGCGGCCGCGTGCTCGATCTCGGCGGGCGTGGTCGTCGCGGCGACGACCGCCTTCACGCAGAGCGCCTTCCGCGCGGCCTCGAGGAGGCGGTAGGAGGCGCGGTGCGCGTCCCACGGCGTGGGGAAGCCGCAGGCGCTCGCGAGCTTGAGGTCGGGGGTCGCCTCGTCGATCGCGTCGAGGACCTCCTCGAGGGGGCCGGGGCGGTGGCCGCCGGTCTCGAGGTGGACGCGCAGGCCGAGGGCCCGGCACGCGAGGCCCAGCGCGCGCACGGCCTTCGGGTGGAGCAGCGGCTCGCCGCCCGTGACGGACACGGCGCGGTGCAGGCCGCGCGGCGCGTCGAGGCGCGCGACGGCGGCGGCGAGGTCGGCGACGGGCATCGGGTTTGCCGGGGCGTCGTCGCCGTCGTCGTCGGGGGCGCGCTGGACGCGGGCGCGGTCCGGCGTGGGGTAGCTCTCGGGGGTGTCGCAGAAGGCGCAGCGGAGGTCGCACCGCGCGAGCCGCACGAAGACCTGCCGCTCGCCGACGCGGGGGCCCTCGCCCTGGAACGACGAGAACACCTCGAGCACCGGCACGCTCGGCGCGGCCACGGGGGCGCGGCCCGCGCTCACCGCGTCGGGCGCTTCGTCGGCACGCCGATGCGCGCGACCTCGACGAAGCCGGCGGCCTCCGCGTCCTGGAAGACGGGGCCCGCGGGGGACGTGCGGAGGCGGTCCGTCGGGACGCGGTCCACGCGCTGGCGCAGCCACAGGTAGGCCCCCATGCGGCCGCAGATCACGCGCGCGGCGAGGTCGGCGAGCCAGAGCGCCGCGAGGCCGGCGGCCACGGCGGCGAGCAGGAGGCCGGGCAGCAGGTCGCCGACGGGGACCGTCCCGCCGGACCCGAGCGACCGCAGCGCGCCGAGCCACGCGTCGAACCGCTCGCGGCCCGCGCCCGCCTGCAGCGCGATGCCCGCGACGAGCGCCGTCGCGACCGTGCGGAGGAGGCGCCACGACGCGCCGAGGAGCACGCCGCCGAGGAACACGAGGCGGACGCCGAGGAGCCGCGGCAGGCCGGCCGCGGCGTAGGAGTAGACGCGGCTCACGGCATCGAACGCGTCGGAGTCCTCGGCGGCGATGGTCGGGCCGGCGACCCACGCGGCGAGCGCGCCGAGGCTGCCCGCGACGACCGCGACCAGCGCGAGCGCGGGGACGGCGACCACGGCGACGACCGCGCCGGCGGTGCCGAGCGCGCCCGGGAGCCGCGCGAGGAGCGCCGCGAGCATCGCGAGGGCGGCGGGGAGCAGCGCGCCGGCCCAGAGGACCGCCTTCGCGCCGACGAAGCCGCGGGCGTGCCGCCGCGCGAACGCGAGCGCGTCGCGCGGGGCCTCGCGCCGGCCGGCCGCGAGGTCGACCGCGGCCATCCGCGCGACGGCGCCGCCGAGGATCCCCCACGGCACGGCGAGGAACACCGCGGCGACGAGCACGAACAGGAGCGCGCCGAGGACGTCGTCGTGCATCCACGCGTCGCGGACGGGCGCGACGACGTGCTCGATCGGCCGGCGCAGGCCGCCGAGGGCGAGGTCGGCGCCGGTGAGGAGGCGCGAGACGAGGCCGGCGAGCAGGAGCGTCGGCGGCGTGGCGAGGACGGCGTACAGGCAGAGCAGCCGCTTGCGGTCGTCGCGCGCGGCGCGGCCGGAGCGGTGCCAGAGGTCAGCGAGCGTCGTCGTCATCGTCCGCGGCGGGCGGCAGCTCCGGGGGCCGCGGCAGGACGAGGTCGGTCGTGTCCTCGTCGTCGTCGCGCGCGGGGATCTTGTACCGCCCCGCGAGCCAGTGGCCGAGGTCGGTCATCTTGCACCGCTCGGAGCAGAAGGGGCGGAAGGGGGCCCCCGGCGCCACCCAGTCGGCGCACGTGGGGCACTGGAAGCCGGGGCGCGGCTCGGTCACTTCTTCTTCGAGGACGACTTGGACGTCGAGGCCGGGGCGGCGTCGGCGGCGCAGGTCCCGGGGGTGGCCTTGCAGGCCTCCTTGCCGCACGGGGTCGAGGCCGACGACGTGGACGACGTCTCGGAGGCGGGGGCCGACGTCTTCTTGTAATCGGTCTGGTAGAAGCCGCTGCCCTTGAAGATGATGCCGCCGCCGCTGCCGATCTGGCGGACGAGCTTCTTCTTCTTGCACTTCGGGCACGTCGTGAGGCGCTTCTCCGACATGGCCTGGAACTGCTCGAACGCGTGGCCGCAGGCGTCGCAGACGTAGTCGTAGGTGGGCACGGGCTACCCCTTCGTTTCGGGCGCGGCGGACGAGGCCGCCGGCTTGCTGACGATGACGTGGGCGGCGCGCACGAGGCGGCCGTGGAGCGTGAAGCCGGGCCGGACGACCTGGAGCACGGTGCGGGCCGCGGCCGGGCTCTCGACCTCGAGGATCGCCTCGTGCTGCGCCGGGTCGAACGGCTTGCCGACGGCGTCGATGCGGGCGACGCCGTGGCGCGCGAGGCCGTCGATCAGCTGGCGCTCGACCATCTTGAGGCCGTCGGCGACGCGACGCTCGTGCTCGGTGTCCTTGAGGCCCTCGACGGCGCGGTGGAGCGCGTCGGCGACGCCGAGCACGTCCTCGACGACGGGCTGGGCCGCGTACCGGACGCGCTCGTCGGCCTGGCGCTGCACGCGGCGCAGGTCGTTCACGAACTCGGCCTGCGTGCGGCGGAGGCGGTCCTCGAGGGACGCGATCGTCGCGCGCAGCGCGGCGACGTCGTCGCCGGCCGGGGGCGGGGTCGCGGCGTCGGGCGGCGGCGGACCGCCGGCGCCCGGGCCCGGCGTGGGCCCCTCGCCCGGGGTCGGGCCGGCGCCCTGCGCCGCGGGACCGGTGGATTCGTCGGGGCTCGTCACGTCAGGCTCCTCGCACGTTCACGGCTTCCGTTCACTTCTTCGCCTTCTTCTTCTCCGCCTCGCGGCGGTGGTCGCGCAGCAGGTCGCCGTACCGCTTGCGGGTCGGGCCGACGTCGTCCTTCTCGGCCGCGCGCAGCGCCTCGAGGGCCTCGCGCACGCGGCGCGACGGGCTCTCGGGCAGGTCGAGGACGATGATCACGTCGAGGTCGCCGCGGCCGCCGCGGTCGAGGCGGGGCAGGCCCTCGCCGCGCACGCGCAGCCGGCGGCCCGGCGCGGTCCCGGGCGGCACCTTCACGCCGATGACGCCCGAGAGCGACGGCACCTCGAGCTCGCCGCCGAGCGCGGCGGTCGAGATCGGCGCGGGCACCTCGACGACGAGGTTCGGGCCGTCGCGGTGGAACAGCGGGTGCTCCCCCACCGAGACCTCGACGATGAGGTCGCCGCGGGCGCCGCCGCGGCTGCTGGCCTCGCCCTGGCCGGGCACGCGCACGGCCATGCGGTCCTCGATGCCCGCGGGGATCGGGACGGAGACCTCGACGCGCGCGGCCTTGAGGCCCTCGCCGCCGCAGTCGCCGCACGGCGACGACACGGTGGTCCCGGCGCCGCCGCACGTCGGGCACTCCTGCTGCACCGCGACGAACCCGAGGCTGCGGCGCACGACGCCGCGGCCGCCGCAGGTGCGGCACGCGACCGGCGCCTTGCCGTCGCGGCTGCCGGTGCCGCGGCACGTGCCGCAGGCGTCGCGTCGGCGCACCGCGACCGACTTCGTCACGCCGTCGGCCATCTCCTGGAACGTGATCTCGACCCGCGCGCCGACGTCGGCCCCGCGGTCGCTGCGGCGCCCGCCGCCCCCGCCGCCGAAGAACGACGAGAAGAGGTCGCCGTCGAAGATGTCGCGGAACGCGCCGAAGATGTCCTCGGCGTTGCGGAAGTGCGTGCCGCCGCCGCCGACCGCCGCGTGGCCGTGCCGATCGTACGCGGCGCGCTTGTCCGGGTCGGACAGCACCTCGTAGGCCTCGGCGGCCTCCTTGAACTTCTCCTCGGCGGCCTTGTCGCCGGGGTTCTTGTCGGGGTGGAACTTCAGCGCGAGCCGCCGGTAGGCCGACTTGATCGCGTCGGCCGCCGCGGTCTTCTCGACGCCGAGCACTTCGTAGTAGTCGCGCTTGTCCGCCATGGTCCCGCGCATCGTACGCTGTCCGCACCCATCGTCCCCGAAACCGCCGCCCGCCGGGCCACCCCCCTCCGCCGCGGTCCCGCGCACCGCTCGGCGCGTCGACTCGTCGTCGCGTAGGGACCGCCCCGACGCCAGAGCCGTTCGGCGGTAACGATCCCGGCGAGGCTCCTCGGTTCGGTCCGCTCTTCCTCTTGCGGGGCCCGTGCCCGACGACACGGCCGCCGTCCGGTCCGCTCTTCGTCGCGCGGGGCCCGTGCCCGACGACACGGCCGCCGTCCGGTCCGCTCTTCGTCGCGCGGGGCCCGTGCCCGACGACACGGCCGCGATTCGCTACGGGTCGCGGGAGCGGCGGCGAGGCGGCTGTATCCAGCACCGCCGATACGCCGCCGAGCCGCCCGACGACGAGGAGGCCCAGCAGGGCCGACGAGGAGGAGGGGGACGCCAGCCCGCCGCGCTGCGCGCCGGGCCTCGCGTCACCGCGAACCCCGACCCGCAGCGAGCGCGGCCGTCCTCTCCGGCCCCCGCCCCGCCTCCACTCCGTCCCTCGCCCTACTACGTCAACGCGCCGAGGGCGGGCTTCTTCTCTTCCTTGAGGTCGGTGATGAGGGTTTCGGTGGTGAGCATGAGCCCGGCGATGCTGGCGGCGTTCTGGAGGGCCGAGCGGACGACCTTCGTCGGGTCGATGATGCCGGCGTCGTACATCGACACCATCTGGCCCGCCTTCGCGTCGAAGCCGCGGTCGCCCGTGGCCGACTTCACGTCGTCCACGATCACCGCGCCCTCGTGGCCCGCGTTGCGGACGATCTGCCGCAGCGGCTCCTCGAGCGCGCGCAGGATGATCTCGATGCCGGCCTTCTCGTCGCCCGACGAGGCCTTCGCGAGCTTCGCGACCGCCGGGATCGTGCGGATGAGCGCCACGCCGCCGCCGGGGACGATGCCCTCCTCGACCGCCGCGCGGGTCGCGTGGAGCGCGTCGTCCACGCGGAACTTCTTCTCCTTGAGCTCGGCCTCGGTCGTCGCGCCGACCTTCACGACCGCGACGCCGCCCTGCAGGCGGGCCAAGCGCTCCTGGAGCTTCTCCTTGTCGTAGTCGCTCGTCGACTTCTCGATCTGCGCGCGGATCGTCGCAACGCGGGCCTCGACGTCCTTCTTGGTGCCGCCGCCCTCGACGATCGTCGTGGCGTCCTTCGTCACCGTGACCTTCTTCGCGCGGCCGAGGTGCTCGAGGGTGAGGTTCTCGAGCTTGAGGCCGAGGTCCTCGCTGATGAACTGGCCGCCCGTCAGGACCGCCATGTCCTCGAGCATCGCCTTGCGGCGGTCGCCGAAGCCCGGCGCCTTCACGGCGCAGACCTTGAGCACGCCGCGCAGCTTGTTGACGACGAGCGCGGCGAGGGCCTCGCCCTCGACGTCCTCGGCGACGACGAGCAGCGCCTTGCCCGTGCCCGCGACCTTCTCGAGCAGCGGGATGAACTCGCGCAGGCTCGAGACCTTCTTCTCGTGGAAGAGGATGTAGCAGTCCTCGAGGACCGCCTTGATCTCCTTCGGGTCGGTGAAGAAGTAGGGCGAGATGTAGCCCTTGTCGAACTGCATGCCGCCGACGTACTCGAGGGTCGTGTCGCGGCTCTTGCCCTCCTCGACCGTGATCACGCCGTCCTTGCCGACCTTCTCGACGGCCTCGGCGAGCAGCTTGCCCGTCTCGGCGTCGTGGTTGGCGGAGATCGTCGCGACCGCCTCGGTCTGGCGGCGGTTCTCGAGCTTCTTCGACTGCGCCTTGAGCGCCTCGACGACCGTCGCGACCGCCTGGTCGATGCCGCGCTTCACGAGCGTCGGGTTCGCGCCCGACGACACGGCCTTCAGGCCCTCGCGGAAGATCGCCTCGGCGAGCACCGTGGCCGTCGTCGTGCCGTCGCCGGCCACGTCGTTCGTCTTCGACGACGCCTCGGTGACGAGCTTCGCGCCCATGTTCTCGAAGGGGTCGGGGAGCTCGACCTCCTTCGCGACCGTCACGCCGTCGCGCGTCACGGTGGGGCTGCCGAACGACTTCTGGAGGATCACGTTGCGACCCGCGGGCCCGAGCGTCACGCGCACGGCGTCGGCCAGGCGCTTGGCGCCGGCGGCGATGCGGGCGCGGGCATCCACGTCGAAGAGGTACTGCTTGGGCATGGCGAATGGCTCCGGTCGGACCCGAGGACAACACGTGCGGTCCCGCGCGGGGGACCGCGAGGCCCGGCGCGAGCCGGGCCCTGCGGCGGGGCGCGCGCCCGAGCGGGCGCGCGCCGCGCGACGGTGGGGCTACTTCTCGTCGATCACTTCTCTTCGATGACGGCGAGGATCTCGCTCTCGCGGAGGATCTTCACCTCTTCGCCGTTCCACTTGACGTCGGTCCCCGAGTACTTGCCGTAGAGGACCACGTCGCCGACCTTGACGTCGAGCGGGAGGCGCTTGCCCTCGTCGTTGAGGCGGCCGGCGCCGACGGCCAGCACCTTCGCCTTCTGGGGCTTCTCCTTGGCGGTGTCGGGGAGGAGGATGCCTCCGGCCGTCTTCTCCTCGGCCTCGAGGCTGCGGACCACGATCCTGTCGTCGAGCGGCTTGATCGCCATGGCGGGGAACTCCGTGCGGGTGAAATCCGTGCGGTCGAACTCGGTGGGAGGCAGCGGACGCGGGGTCGCGTCAGTAGTCCATCTCGTCGTCGCCCATGCCGGGCGCGGCGGCCTTGTCGTCGTCGTCCTTCGGCGCGTCCGCGATGAGCGCGTCCGTCGTGATGAGGAGCGTGGCGACGCTGACGGCGTTCTGCAGCGCCGAGCGCGTCACCTTCGTCGGGTCGAGGATGCCGGCCTCGAGGACGTCCACGTAGGTGCCGTTGAGGGCGTCGAAGCCCATGGCGCCCTTGCCCTCGCGCACCTTGCGCAGGACGACGTGGCCCTCGTAGCCGGCGTTGTCGGCGATGGTGCGCAGGGGCACCGAGAGCGCCTCGCGCAGCACCTGGACGCCGAGGGCGCGGTCGCCGTCGGCCTTGACCTTGTCGAGCGCGCCCTCGGCGCGGACGAGCGCGGTGCCGCCGCCGGGGAGGATGCCCTCCTCGACCGCCGCGCGCGTCGCGTGCAGCGCGTCCTCGACGCGGGCCTTGCGCTCCTTCATCTCGGTCTCGGTCGCGGCGCCGACCTCGATCTTCGCGACGCCGCCGGCGAGCTTCGCGGTCCGCTCCTGGAGCTTCTCGCGGTCGTAGTCGCTGTCGGTCGTCTCGATCTCCTTGCGGATCTGGCGGAGCCGGGCCGAGACGTCGGCCGCGGCGCCCGCGCCCTCGACGACGACCGTGTTCTCGCCGTCGATCGTCACGCGGCGGGCGGTGCCGAGGTCCTCGAGCTTGACCTTCTCGAGCTCGAGCCCGAGGTCCTTGAACAGCGGCTTCGCCTTCACGAGGACCGCGATGTCCTCGAGCATCGCCTTGCGGCGGTCGCCGTAGCCCGGGGCCTTCACGGCGCACGAGGCCACGATCCCGCGCAGCTTGTTCAGCACGAGCGTCGCGAGGGCGTCGCCGTCGACCTCCTCCGCGATGATCAGGAGCGGGCGGCCCGTCTTCGAGATCTTCTCGAGCAGCGGCACGAGCTTGCTCGCCGCCGAGATCTTGTCCTCCCACACGAGGATGTACGGCTTCTCGAGCACGCACTCCATCCGCTCGGCGTCCGTCACGAAGTGGGGCGACAGGTAGCCGCGGTCGAACTGCATGCCCTGGATGACGTCCACGCGCGTCTCGAGGGTCTTGCCCTCCTCGACGGTGATCACGCCGTCCTTGCCGACCTTGTCCATCGCCTCGGCGATCATCTTGCCGACCTCGACGTCGCCGTTGGCGGCGATCGTCGCGACGCTCTGGATCGACTTCTTGTCGGTCCCGACCGCCTTCGACATGCCCTTCAGCGCCTCGACGACCGCGTCCGAGGCCGCGCGGATGCCGCGGTTGAGCTCGGTCACGTTGGCGCCGGACGCCGCGTACTTGTACGCCTCGAGGAAGATCGCCTCGGCGAGCACCGTCGAGGTCGTCGTGCCGTCGCCGGCGACGTCGGAGGTCTTGCTGGCGGCCTCCTTCACGAGCTGGGCGCCCATGTTCTCGTAGGGGTCGCGCAGCTCGACCTCCTCGGCGACGGTCACGCCGTCCTTCGTGATGTTCGGGCTGCCCCAGCCCTTGTCGATGACCGCGTTGCGGCCCTTCGGCCCGAAGGTCACCTTCACGGCCCGGGCGAGCTTCTGGACGCCCGCGCGGATCTTCTCGCGAGCGGCCTGGTCGAACTCGAGGATCTTCGCGCCCATGGACAAGGTCTCCGTACGTTCGTGGGCCCTCCGATAGCCAGCGGCGTGCCGTCCGCGCGACCGGACCGACATCGACCTAACCGACCACCCTGCAACGGGTTAGGACGCCCGGGGGGACCGAGAGGCCCGGCGGCCGCTGACAGGATGTCAGCCGCGTCCCGAGGCGACCGGCGAGGGCTGCCACTCTGTCAACGCCTTCGGGCGGCGTCCAAGACGTGCCCGTGACCGACCGATCCGAGAGAGAGGCGTTCCTCCTTCGTCGGAGTCCCCCCGACGGCGGTATCCTCACGCCTTCCCCCGGGGTCGGTCCCCTTTGGCCGGAGTCCTCATGAAGCGCATCGCGTGGCTCGCCGTCGCTCCCCTCGCCGCCCTCGCGGTCGGCTGCAGCAGCCAGCAGCAGGCCCAGAACTACAACTCGTCGGTGGCGGTCCCCCAGGCCCCGACCCCCCCCCCGGCGTACCAGCCCCGGGTGGTCTCGTCGCGCGTCGTCCCGACGCCGGGGACGACGACGCAGCCCTACACGCCGCCCCCCACGTACACGCCGTCCGCGCCGCCCGCGCCGAGCTACACGCCGCCCGCGCCGCCGCCCGCCGCCGCCCCGAGCACGGGCGGGTCGTTCCAGTGGGCGTCGTCGCTCGCCGAGGCGCAGCAGATCGCCCGCCAGACCGGCCGTCTCGTCCTGATCGAGGCCGGCCGCGACCGCTGCAAGAACTGCCAGGAGCTCAAGAACTCGATCATCCCGTCCATGGCCGCCGAGCTGGGCCAGAGCGTCGTCGGCTACTACGACGACGTGGACCGCGACCAGGGCTCCCAGGCCTTCTGGGCGCTCCGCAACAACCTCCCGAACGCCGTGACGCTGCCGCTCGTCGGCTTCTTCACGCCCGACCTGCGCTGGGTCCACGGCTTCTCGGGCCACACCGACCCGGCGAAGTTCCGCTCGGACCTCGACCGCGCGCGCACCGCGCCGCGGACGCAGGGTGCGCTCCCGCGCGACGCGGCGGCCCGTGAGACCGCGATGCTCACGTCGCTCCCGGACGCCGAGCTCGCCGACGTCGGCGACGAGCTCGTGGCCGACCTCGAGACGCCCGCGGCGGCGGCCACGCCGGCCGTCGTCGAGACGCCCGTCGACGCCGGCACGTGGGCCCGCGAGGCCCTCGCCCGCGCCGCCTCCGCGCTCAACGACCGCGACTACGACGGCGCCCGCGCGATCCTCGCGTCGGTCCGCGAGCGCGCGAAGGACGCGCCCGAGGCCCGCGAGGCGGCCAAGGGCGAGGTCGCGATCTGGAACCTCCGCCGCATGGAGCGCGACCCGGCCGACGCGCCCGCGGTGAAGGAGCGCGCGCAGAAGGACCTCCGCGACACGGTCTGGGTCTCGCTCTTCGCCTGATCCCGCCGCGACGCCTCGACGACGCCGGCGCCCGACCCGGGCGCCGGCGTCGTCGCGTTTCGGGGGGCCGGGTCCGAGCCGAGGGCGGCGGTCGGGGGGCGGGGACGGCGAGGCCCGGGGGCCCGCGGGATCGCGCTCAAGTCGCCCCGCCCGGTCGGCCGACAAGGCTCGGCGGGGGGCAGTCAGCCCACGTTCGTTCGGCACGCCCAGCAGGATGGTGAGCGGACTCGAGGAAGGACGTCCTCGGGAGCGCGTCGGGACGGGTTCGGCGGCGAGCGACCGTGGCGTCCGGAGTCCGCGCACCCATGCGGCGAACCCTCCTCGCCGCCGGCATCCTTGCCGGCGCTCTGCTCGCTCCGACCGTCTCCGCCGATCCGCACCCCTACTTCCAAGACCAGGGCGCGCTCTCGTGGTGCACCTGCCTGGACAAGGCGCGATCCGCGGCCCAGTCGTCGCAGCGCCTGATCTTCGTCGAGTACGGCCGGCGCGAGTGCCGCAACTGCCGCATCCTCGTCGAGCGGATCCTCCCGAACGTGAAGGACCGCCTCGCGGCCGCCTGCGTGGGCCTCGCCGCCGACTGCGACGAGCCGGACCCGCGCGTCGAGGCGATCTTCCGCGCGTCGATGCCCGCGGCGAGCATGCTGCCGTTCGTCGGGATCCTGACGCCCGACCTCAAGTGGGTCACCGGCTGGGAGGGCGGCATCGGCGCCGACGAGGTGTGTCGGCACCTCTCGACGGCCGAGGGCGCGCAGCGCTCCCTGAAGGCGCGCGCCGCGGCCGCGGCGGCGCCCGCGCCGTCCGCGCCGGCGACCGCGCCCCGCGGCGCGCTGACCGTCGACGCCGCGACGAAGCCGGGCGCCGGGATCGCCGTCGGCCCGACGGCGCCCGCGAAGACGCCGTCGTGGACCGCCGAGGACGCGTCGAAGGCGGTGAACCTGCTCGCGGCGGCCCGCGCCGCCGCGGCGCGCGGCGAGCACGGGACCGTGCTCTCGCTCGACGCGGACGCGGCGCGCCTGCCGGTGCGCGCCGACCCGACCGCGTGGAAGTCGCTCGTCGCGACGTCGTCGGGGTGGTGCGAGCGGTCCCTCGCGACCGCCGTGGACGCGGCCCGCGCCCGCCGGTGCGACCACGCGGCCGAGGTCCTCGCGGGCCTGCGCCGCGCGGCGCCGACCGGCCCGGTCGCCGCCGAGGCGGAGCGCGGCGAGCGCGCCGTGGACCTCGCCCGCCGCATCGACGCGACGCCGGCCGCCGAGCGCGCGAAGATGCTCGAGGTCGCCCGGACGACCTACCGCGGCACGCGCTGGAGCGTCCTGTTCGAGTAATCGCGGCGTCCGTCGCACGCGGGCCGCGCGGGGTCCTTCGGCCCCGCGCGGCCCTGTGCGTTTCCGGGGGGGGCCCTGTGGCCCGACGGCCGCCGGGCCTCGCGGTCCCGGGCATCGAGCCGTTTCCCGCCGTTCCGCGCGCTCCCGCCTCAAGGGTGGAGGAGCCGGAACCGACCTGCGGAGGGGGGAGGTTCGCAGCCTCTCCGCGAGCGCGTCCGACGCGAGCGTCGAATGTCGGTCGGGAGGGCCATACTCCGCCCCCACCGTCGCTCGACCCCCGTGACGGGAGGGCGCCCGTCCTGCGCCCCGGGAGGGTCCGGCTTTGAACCGCCGCGCTTGGCTCGCCGCGATCGTCGTCGCGTCGGCCGCCTGTGTCGTCCCCGCTCCCGCGCACGCCGCGGGCGGCGCCCACCCCTACTTCGCCGACAACGGCGCCCTCGTGTGGTACCGCTCGCTGTCCGAGGCGCAGCAGGTCGCGCGCGCGTCGAACAAGCTGATCTTCATCGAGTCGGGCCGGCTGCAGTGCAGCCAGTGCCGGCGCCTCGTGTCGAACATCATCCCGCAGGAGCCGATCCGCTCGCGGATGAACGCCGTGGCCGTCGGGTTCGCCGACGACTGCGACGACGACGGGTCGCCGTGCAAGTCGCTCCTCGAGCAGAGCCTGCCCGGCGCGACGATGCTGCCGCTGTGCGGCTTCGTGACGGCCGACCTGCGCTGGGTCACGGGCTGGTACGGCTCGACGACGCCCGGCGCGGTGATGCAGCACCTCGCCATCGCCGAGGAGCGTTGCCGCCGGCTGGCCCCCGCCGCGGCCCCGGCGCCCGTCCGCCCGGCCCCGACGCCGTACGTGAACCCGGCGCCGCGTCCGGCCCCGACGCCCCCGCCGCCCGCGCCCACTCCGAAGGTCGCGCCGCCCGCGCCGGCCGTCGTGCCGCCGCCGGCGCCGCCGAAGCCGACCCCGTTCGTCCTGCCCGCGCCGACCCCCGCGACGCCGGCGCCGATGCCGTACGCCGCCCCCGCGCCGGTCGCGCCCAAGGCGACGCCGTTCGCGGCGCCCGCGCCCGCGACGCCGAAGCCCGCGCCGTTCGTCGCGCCGGCCCCCGCGACGCCCAAGCCCGCGCCGTTCGTCGCGCCCGCGCCCGCGCCGGCCCCGAAGTCGCCGGCGGCCGTGCGCGCCGCGACCCCGATCGAGCGCGCCCGCGCCGCGGCCGTCCGCGAGCAGTGGGGCGAGGTGCTCCGCATCGCCGAGGACGCGCGCGAGCCGTCGGTCCCGGACGGCGCCGAGATGTCGGCGCTCGTGGACCGCGCGAACCAGTGGGTCGCGCGCACCATGAACGACGCCGAGCGGTACGCCGGCGACCAGCGGCCCGACGCGGCGCTGCGCCTCCTCGAGGCGCTCGCCCGCGAGCTCGCCGGCACGATCCACCCCGCGTCGGTCGACGCGGTCCGCGGCCAGGAGGCCATGAAGGTCCTCCAGCAGATCGCCGGCGCGTCCGCCAACGCGGCCACCGCCGACATGCTCCGCCGCGACGCGTACGCGCGCTTCCGCGGCAGCCGTTGGGCGCCGCTCTTCCGCAGCCGCTGACGATCGACCCGCGGCCGACGACGATCCCCCTTCGAGGGGGTCGGGGCTCCCGCCGCCCGGCGTCGGCCGCCGGTCCGGCCGCGCCTCGGACGCGTTCCGCATCCGTTAGGGCCGCCGTCCGTCGGGACGCGGCCGCGGGCCGCCGACGCGAGGCCCGGTCGCCGTCGGTTCATCCTTTCGAGTGTCCGACTCGTGCACGGGTCTACACTCGATCGAATGAAACCTCATCTTCCCGCCGCCGTCGCCGCCTCGCTCCGTGACCTCGTCACCGCCGTCTCGCGCCTCGTGACGTCGGTCGCCGCGACCGCGACGCGTGAGGCATCCTCGGCCGCTCGTTCCGTCGGCATGGCGGTCGCGGCGAAGGGCGAGGTCGTCGGCGACAAGGGCGCGAGGCTCTCGCGCTCGATCAAGGCCCACTGGGACACGATGTCCCCGAAGCAGCGCGCCGCCCGCATCAAGAAGATGCTGGCCGCGCGGGGCCTCAAGCCGAAGCCCAAGAAGAAGGGCCCGCCGTCGGCGCGGAGCGCGAAGCTGAAGGCGTCGATCAAGGCCCACTGGGACGCGATGACGCCCGCCCAGCGCGCGGCCCGCGTGCGCAAGATGCTCGCCGGCCGCGGGCTGAAGCCGAAGTCGGCCCGGACGTCGAAGCGCGCGAAGTAGCCCGTCGGCGCGGGTGCGGCCCGGAGGGCTGCGGTAGGCTGACCCCGTGGCCGACCGCAAACGCTTCCGCCCGGGACGACTCCTCGTCGTCGTGATCCTCGCGCTCCTGATCGCGTTCCTGCTGGAGCTCAACCGCTTCCTGCCCGGGGTCTGGCCCGGGGGCGGCGGCGACCGCGGCTCGCGCCCCGTCGCGTCGGGCACCACGCCGGCCCCGGACCGGGTCGTCCCGGGAGGCCCGATCGCCCCGCCGAAGCCGGCCGGGCGTCGCGTCGCCGTCGTCGTCGCGCCCCCGGCCGGTTCGGCGCCCGCGGACGCGAGCGTGCGGCTCGGCGGCGCCGTCGCGTCGCGGGCGGCGGGCACCGACGCCACCACCCCGCTCGAGGTGTCCGCCGGCCCCGCCGACGACGAGCTGGCGGTGCGGCTCGGCGCGGCGGAGGTCCGGCACGGCGTCCCGCGGGTCGCGCCCCCGTCGCTGCGGGTCGCGTTCCCGGCCGCCGCGGTCGGGCCGCGACCGCCGCCCGGCGACGGCCGGACCGTCGTGGTGAAGGACGAGCGCGGGCCGATCGCCGGCGCGCAGGTCCGCTGGGAGTCGGCCGGTCACGAGTCCGTCGGGCAGGCGGACGCCGACGGGCGGCTCCGCGTCCCGCGCGGGGCGTCGCCGCTCGTGAAGGTCTGCGCGTCGTCCGCGGACCACGTGGACGCCTGCCTCTACGCGCACCTCGACGCGCCCGGCCCGCTGGAGGTCGTGCTCGTGCGGCGCGTCCCCGTCGCGACGAGCTTCGTCGCGCCCGGCGGCGCGGGCCTCCGGCCGTCCACGCTCCGCATCCGCCCGCTGGGCGGTCCGCCGCGCGCGCTCGCGCGCGACGAGGGGTTCGATGCGCTGAACACCGCGCTGCCGACCGACCTCGTCGCCACGGGCCGGCTCGAGATCGAGGCGCCGGGCCGCCCGCCGGTCTCCGTGCCGCTCGCCTCGCTCGGGGAGCGCACGGTCCTGCCGCCGGGGCGCCCGCTCGCCGTGCGCGTCCGCGACCCGCGCGGCGCGCCGGCCGCCGGCGCCCGCGTCGAGGCGCGGTGGAACGCCGAGCCCGGCGCGGAGCCGGCCGACGCGGCGCGCCTCTCGACGACGGGCACGACCGACGCGAACGGCGACGTCGTCCTGCCCGTCCCGACGGATCGCGAGGTCACCGTCGTCGCCGAGGGCGACGGCACGGCCCCGGCGACGGGGCGGCTCGCGCCCGGCGACGGCGCCGCGCGCACCGAGCTCGCGCTCGCGCCCGCGGGGCGCGTCGCGGTGCGGGTCCGCGACGCGGACGGGCATCCGGCGGCCGCCGCGCGCGTGGTGGCGCTGGTGCGCGTGGGCGACACGCAGGTGCGGCGCCAGGCGGCGACCGACGCCGACGGCGTGGCCCGGCTCGAGGGCCTCCCCGTCGGGCGCGTGGACGTCCATGCGCACACGACCGGCCACGCGTGGAGCGCGGTGGACGCGACGACGCGCGCCGACGAGGAGACCTCGGTCGAGGTGCGCCTGGCGCGCGGCGCCCGGCTCCACCTGGTCGTCGAGGACCCCGACGGCGTGCCGCTGCCCGGCGTCGCGGTGCGCTCGGTCGAGCGTCCCGACGCCGCGGGCAGCCCGCCGCCGCCCGCGGACCCCGACCGCGGGCCGTGGGTGACCGACGCGAACGGGTCGCTCGTCGTGGACGACCTCCCGCCGCGGGCGCTCGACCTCTTCCTGCACCTCGAGGGGTACGTGGACGAGGCCGTGGCCGACGTCCTGCCCGGGCCGACGCTGCACTTCTCGACGCTCGTGCCCGCGGCGCGCTGACGCGGCGCCGGGCGCGCGGTCAGACGGTCGTCACGCGGTCCACGGCGCGCCGGGCCCACAGCTCGAGCATCACGAGCGCGTGCAGGAGCGCGCCGCGGAGCCGCTTGCCGGTCACGTGCTCGCGCAGGAGCCGCTGCGTCGCCTCGGGGTCCACGAACCCGCGCTCCCGCGCCCGGCGCGACGTCAGGACGTCCTCGGCGAGCGGGCACAGCGGTCCCGAGTACAACGCGTCGCAGGGGAACGAGAAGCCGTGTTTCCCCACGCGGGCGAGATCGGGGTCGACGACCTCGCGCACGTACGCGCGCAGCACGGCCTTCTGCCGGCCGCGTCCGGCGCCGCCCACGGTCTCGAGGCGGCGCGCGGCGGCCGCGACGCGGTGGTCGAGGAACGGGTGGCGCCCCTCGACGCCGTGGGCCATGAGCGCGCGGTCCTCCTTCACGAGGAGGTCGTAGGGCAGGTAGCGACGGCGGTCGTCGGCCATGGCCTCGGCGGCGTTCGTCGGGCCCGCGAGGCGGGGCTCGTCGGGGAGGTCGCGCCAGACCGGGCCCGCGAGCGCCTCGACCTCGGAGGGCGCGGCGAGGCGCATGAGGCCGCGGTAGAGCCCCTCGGGGTCGCCGGCGGCGCGGAGGATCCGCGCGCCCGGCGGCACCGCCTTCTCGAGCACGGTCGCGAGCGGCTCGCGGACCCAGCCCGGCACCTGCCGCAGCCACGGCCCGGCGCCGAGCAGCCAGTACCGCCGATAGCCGCCGAACACCTCGTCGCCGCCGGTGCCGAGGAGCGCCGCGCGGACCGTCGCGCCCGCGAACTTCCCGAGGCCCCACGTGGGGACGGCGCTCGCGTCGGCGAACGGCTCGTCGAACGCGCGGGCCGCGCCGAGCACCCACGGCGTCGGGTCGGCGGGGCACGGCACCTCGACGTGGCGCAGCCCCAGCCGCGCCGCCGTCCGCGCCGCCCGCTTCGCCTCGTCGGCCGCGGGGTGCCCGGGGAACGTGACGGTGTACGACGTGACGTCGCCGCGGACGCGGGCGAACGACGCGACGAGCGCGCTGTCGATGCCGCCCGACAGGAAGACGCCGAGCGGCCGTTCGACCTTGAGGCGGTCCTCGACGGCGGCCCGGAGCGCGTCGAGCACGCCGCTCTCGGGGTCGCCCTCGGGGACCGGCGGCGGCGGCTCGGTCGGCACGCGGTGGAACGCGACGGAGAGGTCCGGTCGCACCTCGAGCACGTCGCCCGGCTCGAGCCGCGACACGCCCTCGATCGCCGAGCGCGTCCCGAGCACCACGCCGTCGCGCAGCACCTGCGCGATGGCGACGGGGTCGGCCCGCGGGACGACGAGGCCGGTCGCGAGCAACGCGTCGACCGTCGACGCGAACACGAGCCCGCGCGGCGTCCGCGACCACGCCAGCGGGCGGACGCCCGCGGGGTCGCGCCCGAGCAGCAGCGGCCCCTCGGGGCCGGCGAGGAACGCGAACGCGTACGACCCCTCGACCCGCGACAGGCCGGCCACGCCGTCGCGCTCGAGGAGCGCCGCGAGCACCTCGCCGTCGCAGCGCGAGCGGAAGACCTCGCCGCGCGACGCGAGCTCGGCCCGCAGCGCGTCGTGGTTGTAGATCTCGCCGTTGACGACCAGGATCGCGCCCGACGGGCGCACGAACGGCTGTCGCCCGCCCGCGACGTCCACGAGCGCGAGCCGGCGGGCCCCGAGCTGCACCGACCGCAGCCCGAGCTTGCCCGCGGCGCGACCGCCCCCGTCCGGGCCCCGCGGGGCCAGGGTCGCCAGCGCGGGCGCGAGGGGGTCGGGCGTGTCGTGCGGGTCCGCTCCGACGACGCCGGCGATGCCGCACATGCGGTTCGAGTTCCTTGGGGCAGCGTCCGCGCGGCCGCGCGGACCCGGGGCCTATCATCATCGGCCGAATCCGACAGGAGCCTGCGCGCCCGATGGCCCGAACGAAGCCCCGCCCCGCCGCGTCGCGCCCCCGCCGGGCGCCGGCCCTCCGGATCGTCCTGACCACGGTCCCGCCCCGGCGGGCCCCGGCGCTCGCCCGCGCCCTGGTGGAGGCCCGTGCGGCCGCCTGCGTCCAGGCGGTCCCGGGGGTCCGGAGCACGTACCGTTGGAAGGGCGAAGTCCGGGCCGACGGCGAGACGCTCCTCCTCGTCAAGACGACCCGGGGGACACTCCCCCGGTGCCTCGACGTCCTTCGCACCTCGCACCCCTACGACGTCCCCGAGATCGTCGTGGTCACCCCGAGCCAGGTCGCGCGGGCCTATGACGCGTGGGCCGCCGAGGAGACGACCCCGGCACGGCATAAGCGTTGAACATACAAGTAGTTACCCCCCGGGCGCGGGCCTGACACGATCTTCACTTCGCCGCCCGTCCCGGCCGATAGGGGCCCCGACCTTCCCCCCCGTGAGCGTGGGCTCCCCGTGACCCCTCCCCAGCGTGAGTCGGACCCGCGAGGGCTCCTCCGCGCGACCCACTTCCAGTTGACCTTCGTCCTCGCGACGGTGCTCCTCGTCGTCGAGGCGGCGCTGTTCGCGGGCGGGGTCTACGCGACCACCGACGCGATCCGGCTCGGGGCGTTCGGCAGCGCGGCGTTCCTGAGCGCGATCGGCCTCGAGATCGAGCGGAACGGCGCGGGGAAGCAGCGGCTGCCCGGCGGCGGGCTGATGTTCGTGATCGGCCTGCTCGAGGTCGTCATCTGCCTCCGCACCGGCGGGCTCCACAGCCCCTACTTCCTGCTCGTCGCCTCGACGTGCGTGTTCCTCGGCCTGACGATCTCCGGCGCCCGCGCCATCTACATGGCCGGCATGCTCATCGCCGCCTACATCCTCGGCCTCCGCTTCTTCGACGGCGGCGGGCCCGGCGCGGCCATCGCGGCCGCGGACGTCGCAGCGATGGCGACGCAGGCCGCGTTCGCGCTCCTCGCGACCAGCATGGCGGTCCGCGCGGGCACGAAGCACCGCCGCAGCGTCGAGACGCTCGAGGTCGAGTCCACCAGCGACCCGCTCACGTCGCTCGACAACCGCCGCGCGTTCCTGCGCCGCCTCGAGGGCGAGCTGGCCCGCAGCGAGCGGTTCTCGTGGCCGATCACGATGCTCGTGATCGACCTCGACCACTTCAAGAAGCTCAACGACGTCCACGGCCACGCCGTCGGCGACGACGTCCTCGTCGAGACCGCGCGCCTCCTGCGCGACACGGCGGGCACCCTCGACCACGTCGCGCGCGTCGGCGGCGAGGAGTTCGCGGTCGCGGCCGTCGCGGCGGACCCCTATCACGGCCGCGACCTCGCGGACCGCATCGTGAAGGCGTTCCGCCTGCGCAACTGGGGCGCGATCCGCCCCGGGATGAAGGTCACGGCCTCGGTCGGCGTGGCGGTGCTGCCGCCGGGCGCCCACCGCGAGGGCCGCACCGAGACCGTCGTCGGCGCCCTCATGGAGTGCGCGGACCGCGCGCTCTACCGCGTGAAGCAGCACGGGCGCGACGGCTTCCACGTCTCCGAGGAGACCCCGGTCGTCTCGGCCCGCTGACGCGCTCCGGGCCGCCCGGGGGTAGGCTCGCGCCCCCGTGAAGCCCTTCGCGGTCACCTTCGCGGCCCGGCAGTTCGGCGCCTGGACGTTCATCCTGACGTCGGCCGTCGTCGGGCGCGTCTTCGGCCCCGCCACGCGCGGCGCGGTCGAAGGCCTCGCCGTCCTGCGCCTCGGCCTCCACGCCGTCGCGTGCGCGGGCATCCCCGCGGCGGCCACCTGGCTCGTCGCGCGGCGGAAGACCCCCGTCGAGCTCGTGGCCGGCGAGGCCACCGCGGCCAGCCTCGGGCTCGGCGTCGTCGCGGCGCTCGTCCTCGCGGCGGGCGCGTTCCTCCTGCCGCAGGTCTTCGCGCCGCTCCCGCCGTGGGCGGTCGCCGCGTTCGTCGCCACCGCGCCGGCCACGCTCGTCGGCCAGGCGCTCTCGGGGGTGCTCCTCGGCGCCGACCGCACGAACGCGTGGAACGGGCTCGTCGTCGCGCAGCGCGCGGTGGTGCTCGTCGCGCTCCTCGTGCTGCTCGTGCCGCCCCTGCGCCGCGCCGAGACCGTCGTCGCCGGCATGGCGCTCGCCGAGGTGACGTCGGCGGTCCTCGGCGCGCGGTTCGTCGGGCCCGCGTGGCGCCCCCGCCGCGGCGGCCACGCGCTCCGCGAGGCCCGCGGCTACCTGCGGGCGGCCTTCCTCCACGGCGTCTTCGCGTTCGCGTTCGTGCGCTGCGACGTGCTGCTGCTCTCGGCCCTCGCGGGCACCGAGGCGTCGGGCCAGTTCGCCGCGGCGAGCCTCGCGCGCGACATGCTGATGTTCGTGCCGTGGATCGCCGGGATGCTGCACGTCCCGAAGGTCGCCGCGGCGAGCGGGACCGGCCGTCGCGCCGCGCGGCCCATGGGCCCGGTCTCGATCGCGGTCACGCTGGCCGTCGCGGCGGCGATCTTCGCGTTCCCCACGACCTTCGTGACGACGATCCACGGCGGCCGGTTCGTCGAGGCGGGCGCGCTGGCGCGCATCCTCGTGCCGACGGCGCTCGTCGCGGGCGTCGGTCACCTCCTGCTGGCCGAGCTCCTCGGGCGCGGCGCGCCGCCCGCCACCTACCTCGCGCCGGGCCTCGCGTTCGTCGGGTCGGTGGTCGGGAACGTCCTGTTCGTGCCCCGCCACGGCGCGGTCGCGACCGCGTGGACCGCGCTCGCGGCGTCGGTCCTCATGGCGTCGATCGCGGCGGCGGGGGTGGCGGCGGCGCGGCGCCGGGACCGGCCCGGCGGCGGCGCACCTGCTCCGGCTCCCGCGTCCCCTTGACGATCGACAGCACCACGGCGCCGTAGAACGCGACGTCGCCGACGTGGTCGAGCCAGAAGCCGAGCTCGCTCACGAGGCCGTAGGTGCGCGCCCAGTAGCCGTCGAAGTGGTCCGTGAGGAGGAACCACGCGAACGCGAGGCTCATCCACGCGACCATGAAGCGCGGCCGCTTCCACCAGCACCAGAACCAGACCGGCGCGCAGACGAAGAGGCGCGTCGCGGTGATCGCGTTGAGGAGCCAGTAGGTCACGCCGGAGAACCTACCCGGCGGTCACCGCAGGCGGACGTTCGTCGCGCCCGCGTCGACGGGGGTGCCCTCGGTCGGCGGGGCCGACGCCTCCTGCTTGAAGACCTTCAGCGTGTACCGGCCCGGCGGCAGCCCGCGCACGCGGAACGCGCCCTCCGTGTCGCACGGCGCGCCCCCGGACCAGCCGTCGCCCTCCGCCATGACCCACGTCCCCGTGGCGCTGCGGGCCTCGGGCTCGACGACGCCGGAGATCTCGAGGCCGACGGCGAGCGGGATCTCGACGTCGGTGCCGGGGACGACGCGGTCCGCGCGGCCGTAACGGTCGTCGGCCATCGCGTTGACCCGGAAGGGGCCGTCGCCCGTCACGTCGATCGAGAAGCGGCCGTCGGACCCGCACTGGCCCCAGCCGACCTGCTCGGTGCCCTTCGCGCCCTGCGTGACCACCGAGAGGTTCACCTGCTTCCCGCCGGCCCCGAGCACGCGGCCCGAGACCTTCCGCCCGCGCGGGACGACGAGGCGGACGCCGTCGGACGGGGCCTCCACCTTGACGTCCTTGAGCGCGATCCCGCCGTTCGGGCGGTGCACGGTGAGCGTGTACGATCCCGGCCGCACGGCGCCGATCACGAACGCGCCGGTCGCGTCGGACTGGCCGCCCGAGCCCTCGCCGCCCTCGCCCGTCACCTGCAGCTGGAGGTTCGACGCGGGCGCCCCGTCCTGATCCACGACGACGCCGCGGATGTGGACGCCTCGGGTGACGGTCATCACCACGCCGTCCGAGCCGATGGGCACGCCCTTCATCGTGACGCCGACGAAGGGCGACGCCTTCCCCGACCCGTCCCACGTGTTGAGGGCGAGGTCCACCGTCCCCGTGGCCGGCAGCCCCTCGAGTTTGAACGTGCCGTCGGCCCCGACGGCGATCGAGTGCCCGCCGTTCATCACGTAGACCCACGCCTGGATGCCCTTCGCGTCCTCGAGCCCGACGACGCGGCCGGCGACCGAGCCACCCGCCACGAGCCGCACGATCACGTCCTCGCCGCCGGGCCGCGCCGTGACGCCGTTCGGCGCGACGTACGTCGCGGGCGGCTGCACGGTGAGCGGGACCGGGTCGCCGCTCGCGAACCCCGGCAGGACGAACGCGCCGGTCGCGTCGGTCGACGCCGAGATCGGGCCCGCACGGACGGTGGCGCCCGGCGCGGGCTCGCCGGACGGCGTCAGCACGCGCCCCTTCACGACGAGCCCCTTCTCGAGCGTGAGCACGACGTCGAGCGTGTCCTTCTCGACGACCACCTTGTTCGACTTCAGGTTGAGCAGCTCGCCCCGCGTCCCGCGCGGGACCGACGCGACCACCGTGAACGGGGGCTTGCCCGTCATCTCGCGCCGGAACTCGCCGCCGATCACCTCGTCGTTCAGGGCGTTCGGGTTCCCCTCGGCCTTGATGGAGACCGTGCACGCCGGGATCCGCGTCCCGTCCGCGGCCACGACGCGCCCGCCGATGACGGTGTACGTCTTCTCGCTCGGCTTCACCGTGATCCGCAGCCCCTCGGCCGGCGCGGTCGCCGAGATCGAGGGGCCGTCGAGCCCCCACCCGCTCGCCATCCGCATCCCGACCTCGTAGGTGCCGGCCGGCAGGGCCACGTCGAACGTCCCGTCCTCGTCGGTCGTCGTCGTCTGCGGGCTCTCGCCCTGGAAGAAGAGGTTCACGCCCGCCGCCGGCTTGCCGGCCTCGTCCACCGCGACCCCGCGGAGGTACGCGAACTTCCCCGGCTTCAGCTCGACGCCCTCGCGCACCTCGCCGGGCGAGAGCGGCGGGTCGAGGCGCTGGTTCGCCCCGCCACGGCGCCCGGACGTCGGCTGCGCCGAGAGGACGATGCCCGTCGCGGGCAGCCCCTCGACGCGGAACCGCCCCTCCTCGTCGGACGTGGTGTTGCCCCAGCCCGGGGCCTTCGGGTCCTGGGACCACCAGTTCACCATCCACGCGGCGAGCGGCTTCCCGTCCGCGTCCACCACGCGGCCGGCGACCGTCGCGCCGGCGGCGAGCGTCAGCAGGACCGGCGGGGGCGGCGGCCCGCCCGCCTCGAGCTTCAGGCGCTCCGTGGCGGCGCCGAGCAGCGGGGCCTTCGCCGCGTACAGCGTCAGGTCGTTCGTCGGCGGGAGGTTGGCGATCCGGAACGCGCCGCCCTCGTCGGTCGTCGCGAGCGGCTGGTTGCCGAGCGTCATGTTGACGCCCCAGTTCCACGCGCCCTGGTAGAGCGGCGACGCGTTGGCCGCGCGCACCTCGGCGCCCGCCACCGGCGCCCCGTCCGGCCCCTTCACGGACCCGACGACGACGAGCCCCGGCGTCAGCTCGACGTCGCGCTCGACGACCTCGCCCTCGGCCGAGACGACGACCCACGGCGCGTCCATCCCCTGCCCGGAGCCGTCCCACATCATGGGCCCGTTGCGCGCCACCGCGGGCGCGAAGTAGTGCTTCGCCGACGTCGGCATCACCGCGTACCGCCCGAACGGCACGTCCTCGAACCGGTACGCGCCCGTCGCGTCCACCTTCACGCGCACCGCCTCGACGTTCATCATCATGCCGCCGGACGGACGCGCGAAGAGGAGCACCTCCGCGTCCGCCACGGCCGCCTTCGTGCCGGCCTCCGTCACGCGCCCGGCCACGACGCCGCCGCGCACCAGGACGAGGTCGAGGCGGGTCTCCGCCCCGTCGCGCACCTCGGCGCCGGTCCACCGCGCCCGCCCCACGGCCTCGGTCCGCGCGGGGCGGCCGGGCGGCAGCATCGAGACCGTCGTGACGCGCCCGGGGAACAGGCCCTCGATCCGGAACGACCCGTCGGCGGCGCTCTTCCCCCGGCCACGCGAGCCGTTCATGCCCGCCGGGGGCGCCTCGCGCAGCCCCGTGGCGACGAGGAGATCGACGTCGGCCACCGGCGCGCCGGTGCCGTCCGTCACGCGCCCCACCACGACGCCGCCCGACGGCACGCGGATCACGAACGGGTCCGGCGCCGGCACCGGCGTCTTCACGGTCCACTCGCCGCGACCGGCGACGCGCACCGTCAGGAACGCGCGGCCCGGCGGCACCCCCTCGAGCGTGAACGCCCCCGTCGTCGGGTCCGTGGCGACCGCGGGGACGCTGCCCCCCCGCTCGCCCGCGGTCCACGCCCCGAGCACCACGGCCGCCATCGGCCGGTCCGCGGCGTCGACGACCTTCCCGCGCAGCGCACCGCCCTCGACGACGACGATGACGACCGTCGTCTCGGTCCGGTCCCGCATCAACTGCGCGTTCGCGCGGCCCCGGCACAGCGGCGGGGCCGGGTACGCCTCGACGGCGTAGTTGCCCGCCCCCTCGACCTTCAGCGTGAACCGCCCGTCCGGTCCGGTCTCGCCGGTCGCGGCGCGCGGCAGGTCGGGGTCGCCCGGCTTCGGGTCGTCCACCGACGCGAACGCGGCCCGGAGCGCCTCGGTCTCGCGCACGCCGCGCTGCGACGGCTCGACGCTGCCGCGTTCGTCCCACCGCCCGCCCGGTGACGTCGCCACGACGCGCACGCCCGCGACCGCGCTCCCGTCCGCCCGGATGACCCGGCCGAGGATCGTGCCCCGCAGCGCCCCCGCCGGCGCGCCGACGACCGCCGCCGGCCGCTTGCCGCCGGCGGCCAGCGCGGGGTCCGCGACCACGGCCGCCGCCTCGTCGGCGCCCTCGCCGTCCACCACGGGCGCCGTGGGCGACGACCCGACGAAGAACCAGACCGCGGCCGCCGCCGCCGCGAGCACGACGATCCCGCCGATCACGCCGCCGCGTGCCATGCCGAGCCCTCCGCCGACGAACTGCCCCCAGGGTAGACGCCGCGACTTCTCCGTTCGTTCACCGAATCCTGACCCTGCCGGCCAGCGGGCCTCGCGGTCCCGCGCCCCCGACCGCCTCCCCGACCTCGCGTCGGACCGGCCCCCACGGCCGATCCCGCCCCAGGGTACGCGAGGCCCGCCCGCCCGTGGGTCCGGAGGATTCGGGGGGTTCGGGGGCCCCGCTCGGCCCCCGGGGTACCCTCGGCGCCCTTCCCGGAGGTCCCATGGACGGCGCGCGCGCGGAGATCGGCATCATCGGCGGGACCGGGCTCTACGACATGCCCGGCCTCACGGACGTCCGCGACCTGGCGCTCGAGACGCCGTTCGGCCTGCCGTCGACGCCGATCCGCCTCGGGACGCTCGCGAACCGGCGCGTCGCGTTCCTCGCGCGGCACGGACGGCAGCACGGCCTGCTCCCGACGGAGGTCCCGTACCGCGCGAACGTGTACGCGATGCGGCTGCTGGGCGTGCGGCACGTGTTCGCGGTGGGCGCGGTGGGCAGCCTGCGCGAGGACCTCGCGCCGCGGACCGCGGTGGTCCCGGACCAGGCGATCGACCTGACGCGGCGGCGGCCGCTCTCGTTCTTCGGCGACGGCGTGGTGGCGCACGTGGGGTTCGGCGAGCCGTTCGACGAGGCCATGCGGCAGGCCTGGATCGCGGGCGCGCGCGCGGCGGGCGTGCCGGTGGTCGAGCGCGGGACGTACGTGACGATGGAGGGGCCGCAGTTCTCGACGCGGGCCGAGAGCCGGATGTACCGCACGCTCGGCGGCGACGTGGTCGGCATGACGAACGGCATCGAGGCGCGGCTCGCGCGCGAGGCCGAGATCGCGTACGCGACGATCTGCTTCGTGACGGACTACGACGCGTGGCGCGAGGGCGAGGCCGCGGTCGAGGCGCCGGAGATCTTCGCGATCATCAAGGCGTCGGCCGCCGCGGCGGCGACGGCGGCGGCCGAGGCGGTGCGGCGCTGCCCGACGGGCGAGCGTCCGGCGCACCGTGCGCTCGCGTCGGGCCTCCTCACGCCCGTGGCCGCGATCCCCGACGCCGCCCGCTCGCGCCTCGCGGCGATCCTCGCGCCGTATCTGCCCGCGAAGTAGGCGCTCCCCCCGCCCGGGACCGCGAGGCCCGCCCGGCGGCGATGCGCGCCGACGGTACACTCGTCGACCGTGCGGGGGCGGTCGGCGCCGTCCCCGGGCGCGGACGGGGGCGAGCACATGGGGCGACGCGACGGGGTGCGAAGCGAAGAGCGGCGTCGGCGGGCGTGGTGGATCGCCGCCGGGATCGGCGCGGCGGGACTCGTCGTCGCGTGCTGGGGCCTGGGGGCGTTCGGGGGCTTCGGACCGTTCGTCGCGCCGGACCCGGGCGGCGGCCTCGACGGCGGCGACGCACCGCCGCCGGTCCTCGTCGGGAGCGCGACGAAGCGGGACGCGGGCGCCGCCGTCGACCCGGCGGCCGCGGGCGCGCCCGAGGCCGGCAAGCCCGCGGCGGGGAAGCGCGGGGAGGTGCGCGTGCGCCTCGGCCCCGTGAAGCAGCCGAGGCCCTTCCCGGACGCGGAGGTGCGGATCGAAGCCGCCGACGGGACGTCGCTCGACGCGGTGCTGCGCGACGGGATCGGCGTGTTCCCGGCCGTGCCGTGTGGCGATGCGACGATCACCGTGCGCGGAGCGTGGCTCGTCGGCTGGCCCGCCCGCATCGAGGTCGTCGAGGAAGGGCTCGACGTGCTCGTGCACGCGACGGCGGGCGGGCGCTTCCGGGGTCGGGTGCTCGACGACCGTACCGGCCAGCCGATCGCGGGCGCGCGCGTGCTCGTGTACGACGGCGGCGCGTTCGGCGGCACGTGGAGCAACGAAGGGGGCGTCCTCTGCGGGCCGTTCCCGTCCGACGCGGACGGCCGGTTCGAGACCGAGGCCCTGACGCTGGACCGCACGGTGACGATCGACGTGGTCGCGCCCGGGTTCGAGCGCGCGCGGTTCCCGACGCGGCTCCAGCGCCGCGCGGGCGAGCGCCCCGTCGTGGACGTGCGCCTCCGGCCCGGTGGCTCCGTCGTCGGCACGGTCGTCGACGGGGCCGGGGCGCCGGTGGTCGGCGCCACCGTGTACGTGGTCGACGCGACCTGGGGACGCGTGCGGCGCGACCCCCGCGAGTCGGATCTTCCCGAGGGGTCGCGGCTCGCGGCCGTCCGTGCGTACGAGGCGAAGAGCGGCGGCGAGGGGCGGTTCGTCGTCGACGGCGTGGCGTTCGGGACCGACGGGTGCCTCGCGGCGTTCGTCGGTGGCATCCGGTCGCGGGAGGTGACCGGTGCGCGCGTCGTCGAGGGGAAGCCCCCGCCGGAGGTCCGGCTGGTGCTGCCGCCGTCCGGCGGACTCGACGTCGTCGTCCTGGGCCCGGACCGCGGCCCGGTGACGGAGGGCGAGGTCTCGCTGTCCGAGGGCCCGCACGTGGCCCTCGCTCGTGACGGCATCGCGAGGTTCCGCGGCCTCCCGGCGGGCGTGGTGACGGTCGAGGTCCGGACGAGGGAGTACGTGCAGGTGTCCCGACCGGTCCCGATCCGGGTGGCGTCCACGTGGACCGAGACCATCGTCCTCACGCGAGGGGGAACGGTCCGCGGCAGCGTCGTCACCGCCGACGGGAAGCCCGGGCGACAGGTACGCGTCACCGCGGAACCCGAGGACCGTCGGCGCGGGGGCGGCATGACGACGTGGACCGGCGCCGACGGGACGTTCACGCTGTCGGGGCTCGTCCCCGGACCGTGTCGGGTGAGCGTCGAGGGGTTCGACGGGGGCGCGGCCGACCCCGCGCGGTCCAGGATCGTGACCCCTCCCGTCGACGGCCTCCGGTTCGTCGTCCCCGTCCGGCCGGCGGTCACGGTCCGCTTCCGCGCCCCGGTCGGCGTGCCCCTCCCGACGGTCGTCCACGTGATGGACGAGGACGCGGATCGCGGCGGCGGCTCCGGCGGCCAGGCCGCCGTGGCGACCGACGGGACCGTGGACTGGCCCGCCGCCCGCGGCCGACGCCGGCTGACCTGGGTGGCCGCGGCGTTCGCGCCGATCGAGACCGTCGTGGACACGACGACCTCGCCGGCGGTGGACCTCGGCGTGCGCACGCTGGACGTGGGCGTGACCGTCGACGGCACGGTGGTCGACGTGCGGGGCGTCGCGGTCCCCGACGCCGAGGTGTCGAGCCCCGACTTCGAGTTCGAGGCGGTCGAAGCGGACGGCGACGGCCGCTTCCGGCTCGAGCACGAACCGCGCGAGGGGCGCACCCTCGAGGTCACCGCGCGTGGGTTCGTGTCGCAGTGGGTCTCGCCGAAGTACGACAGGGACCCCGCGTCGTTGCGGATCGTGCTCGAGCGCGGCGGGCTCGTCCGCGGCACCGTGCGGCGGAAGGCGTCCGACCGACGGGACTTCGAGGACGGCGCCACGTTGACCGCGCCGTCCGGCGACGTCGTTCCGGCCGACGGGGGCGTCGGCGAGGACGGCCGGTTCGAGGTGCGCGCGAAGCCCGGCCGCTACGTGCTGCGCGTGCGGCTCGGCGGCGCCGTCGTCCTCGAGCGGGACGTCACGTTGACCGAGGGCTCCGAGGAGACGATCGACGTCGCGGCCGCGAAGTGAACCGCGGGCACGCGCACGGCCTCACCGGCGGGGACGCGCGCCTCGCGCCGGAGGGGACGGCGGCGTGCGGACGCCGTAGGTCGCGAACTTGGCCAGGACCTCGTCCATCTCGGCGTCGGACAGGAGCACCGGCTCCCCCACCGTGAGCGCGCGCAGGTACGTCGCGCAGAGCGACTCGACCTCGACGGCCAGCTTCAGCGCGGCCTCGAGCGTCGGGCCGAGCGTCAGCTGGCCGTGGTTCGCGAGCAGGCAGGCCTTGCGTCCCTCGAGCGCGGCCACCGCGTGGGCCGCCAGGGTGTCGGTCCCGAACGTCGCGTACGGCGCGCAGCGGATCGTGCGCCCCCCCGCCACCGCGACCATGTAGTGGAACGCCGGCACGTCGCGCCGCAGGCACGCGAGCGCCATGGCGGCCTCGGAGTGGACGTGCACGACCGCGCCGGCCTCGGGTCGCGCGCGGTAGACGGCCGCGTGGAACGGCCACTCCGTCGAGGGCGCGTGCCGCCCCTTCGCCGCGCCGTCGAGCGTCATCGCGACGAGGTCGCGCGGGGTCATCGCCTCGTACGGGAACCCCGACGGCGTCACGAGGAACCCCTCGGGCGTGCGCACCGACACGTTGCCCGACGTGCCGCGGTTGAGCCCCGAGGCGTTCAGCGCGCGCGCGGTCGCGACCACGCGGGCCCCGAGCGACGCGGTCCCCGTCGACTTGCCGGTCGTGCGGCGGGCCGGGCTCACGGCCGGGCTCCCGCGGCGGCCCGCTCGGGGAAGAGCGAGGCGAGGCCCGCGCGCGTCGCGGGCGCGACCCCGCGCTCGGTGACGATCGACGTCACGAGCCGCGCGGGGGTCACGTCGAACGCGGGGTTGGCGGCCGCGACGCCGTCGGGCGCGATCCGGACCGTCCGGGGCGCACCTTCCTCGTCGACGCCCTCGATCGTCGTGACCTCGCTCGCGGCCCGCTCCTCGATCGGGATCTCCCGCACGCCGTCGGACAGGCCGAAGTCGATCGTCGAGCCCGGCGCCGCGACGAGGAACGGGACGCCGTTGTCGCGGGCCGCGAGCGCCTTCAGGTAGGTCCCGACCTTGTTGGCGACGTCGCCCGTGGCCGTCACGCGGTCGGCCCCGACGAGGCAGAGTTCGACGCGGCCGTGCTGCATCAGGTGGCCGCCGGCGTTGTCGGCGACGAGGGTGCAGGGCACGCCGTGCTCCCGGAGCTCGAACGCGGTGAGCCGCGCGCCCTGGTTGCGGGGCCGCGTCTCGTCCACGAACACGTGGACGGGCACGCCCGCGTCGAACGCGGCGTAGACCGGCGCGAGGGCCGTGCCGCCGTCCACGGTGGCGAGCCAGCCCGCGTTGCAGTGCGTGAGCACGTTCACCGCGCGGCCGGTGCGCTCGGCCGCCTCGCGGATCGCGGCGAGCCCGTGCCGGCCGATCGCGAGGTTCGTCGCGACGTCGTCGTCCGCGAGCGCCGCGGCGGCGGCCCAGGCGGCGGCTCGCCGCGCCGACGGGGCGAGCGGCTCGACGCGGCGGCGGACCTCGTCGAGGGCCCAGCGCAGGTTGACCGCGGTCGGGCGGGTGGCGGCGAGGACCCGGACGGCGTGCGCGAGGCCGCGGTCGGTCGGGTCGGCGCGCATCGCCAGGGCGACCCCGTACGCCGCGGTGACGCCGATGAGCGGCGCCCCGCGCACGACCATGGTGCGGATCGCGTCCGCGGCGTCGTCGAGGGTCGCGAGGCGGCGCCAGTCCACGCCGAACGGCAGGAGCGTCTGGTCGAGCACCACGACGGACGCGCCGTCGGCCGCGGCCTCGATCGTGCGGCGGGGTGCGCCGGCGAGCTTCACGTCCGGTCTCGGGGAGGGATCGGGTCCATGCGTGCGAGAGTCTATCCTCCCTAGTACGGTGATCTGCATGCGCGAGTCGGCCGCCCAGACGGTGCTGTTGGTGCGGGCGTTCGAGGAGGCCGACCCCGAGGGGAAGGTCCTCCCCCTCGACGACCGCCGCGCGGCGACCGAGGCCGCGCGCGCCGAGGTCGCGGGCGCGGGCGGCGACGGCGCCGTCGTCGAGGCGCGGGCCCGCCGGCTGTTCGCCGTCCTCGACGAGCGGATCCCGGGGCTGCCCCGCCTCCTCGGCAACACCCGGGTCCTCGGCGGCCTCGCCCCGGTCGTCATGGCGGTCGGGCTCGTTGCGGGCCTCCTCGTCAACGAGTTGGGCACCGGGCCTCACGTCCAGCTGCTCCCGATGCTCTTCGCCCTCGCCGGGCTCCTGCTCTGGAACCTCGTGATGTACGTCGTGTTCGTCGGGTACGCGTTCGCGCGGACGCCGCCGGCCGCGGCCCCGGCGCCCGACGACGCCGCGCCCGGCCGCCTCGCGGGCGCGGCCGCGCGGGTCCTCGAGTGGACCGTGGGCCGGTTCTCGCGCTCCGCGGCGCGGCAGAAGGTCCGCGAGGCCGGCCTCGTGTCGGCCGCGGCCACGCGCTTCGCCGCGTCCTGGCGCCGGACGGTGGCCCCCCTCCTCGCGTCGCGGGCCCGGCTCGCGTTCCACCTCGGTTCGCTCTCCCTGGCGCTCGGCCTCGTCGCGGGGATGGTCTTCCGCGGGATCGTGCGGAAGTACGACGTGACGTGGGAGAGCACGTTCCTCGACGCCGACGCGGTGCACGGGCTCGTGCGCGCGCTGCTCGGGCCCGCCGGCGCGCTGACGGGCCGCGGCGCGCCCTCGCTCGCCGACGTCGCCGCGTGCAAGGCGCCGCTGCACGCGTCGGCGCGCACGTGGATCCGCCTGTACGGCGCCACCGTCGCGGCGTTCGTGATCGTGCCGCGCCTGCTCCTCGCGCTCGCCGAGCGCGCGCACGGCGCGCGGCTCGCCCGCGACCTGCCGGTCGACCTCGGCCCGGTCTACGCGACCCGCGCGGGCGGCGCCGGCGCCCTGCCGGGCGCGCGCATCGAGGTGGTCCCGTACAGCCACACGCCGCCGCCCCGCGCCGCCGACGCGCTGAAGGCGCTGCTGCACGACGTGTTCGGCACGCGCGCCGAGATCGCGGTGCTCGCGTCGGTGCCGTACGGCGCCGAGGTCGAGGAGGTCCCGGCGGCGACGGGCGGCCCCGTCTGCCGCGTCCTCCTCCTCTCCACCGCGCAGACGCCCGAGACCGAGGTCCACGGCCGCCTGCTCGGCGAGCTCGCCGCGCGCACGCGCGCGGGCGACCGCCTCGTCGTCGTCGCCGACGCGTCGGCCTACCGCGAGCGCCTCGCCGACGCGGCCCGCGTCGAGGAGCGCGGCCGGCTGTGGGAGCGGATCGCGCGCGAGGCCGGCGTGACCGTGGTCCCGCTCGACCTCGGGGCGCGCGACGCCGGCGCCGCGGCGCGGCTCGCGACGGCCGTCGGCGCGCCGGCCGGAGGTCGCGCGTGACCGACGCGAGGCCCGGCCCCGGGACGGTGGTGACGCTCTCGCTCGTGGCCCACACGAACGTCGGCAAGACCACGCTCGCGCGCACGCTCCTGCGCCGCGACGTCGGCGAGGTCCTCGACCAGGCCCACGTCACCGTCGTCACGGAGCCCCACGACGTCCTGTCGGCCGACGGCGCGCGGCTCGTCCTCGAGGACACGCCGGGGTTCGGCGACTCGGCCCGCCTGCTCAAGCGCCTGCGGGCCCAGGGCAACCCGCTCGGCTGGTTCGCGCACCAGGTGTGGGACCGCTTCCGCGACCGCCCGCTCTACTGCGCGCAGCAGGCCGTCGCGAGCGTGCGCGACCGCGCCGACGTCGTCCTCTACCTCGTGAACGCGACGGAGCGCCCCGAGGACGCGGGCTACGTCGCGCCGGAGATGGAGATCCTCGCGTGGGCCGGGCGGCCGGTGCTGCTGCTGCTCAACCAGACCGGCGCGACGCCCGACCCGTCGGTCCCCGCGACGTGGCGCGCGTGGGCGCAGGCCCATCCCCACGTGAAGGACGTGCTCTCGCTCGACGCGTTCACGCGCTGCTGGGTCGAGGAGCGCACCCTGTACGAGCGCGCGGCGGCCCTCGTGCCGCCCGGGAAGCAGCCGGCGATGAAGGCCCTGCTCGCGGCGTGGGACCGCGAGGCCCGCTCCGCGTTGACGACGAGCGCCGACGCGATCGCGGCCTACCTCGTCCGCGCGGCGGCCGACCGCGTCGCGCTGCCCGAGAAGGCGGGCAAGGCCGACCGCACCGCGGCGATGGAGGCGCTCACGACGCGCACGTCGGCCGCGACGCGCGGCCTCGTGGCGACGCTGCTCGGCGCGCACGGCCTCGACGCGGCCGACGCGGCGCGATCGGCGGCGGTCATCGAGGAGCGGCTCGACGACTTCGCCGTGAAGGGGCTCAAGGGGCCCGACGGCAAGAAGAGCGCGCTCTGGGGCGGGATCCTGTCGGGGGCGCTCTCGGGCCTCGCGGCCGACCTCGCGGCGGGCGGGCTCTCGTTCGGGGGCGGCGCGGTGATCGGCGCGATCGTGGGCGCGCTCGGCGGCGCGAGCCTGCCGAAGGTCTACGCGCTCGCGGGCCGCTCGGGCCCGCCGTCGGTCGGCTGGTCCGACGACGGCCTCGGGCGCTTCGCGCGGGGCGCGGTGGCGCGCTACGTCGCGGTCGCGCACTTCGGCCGCGGCCGCGGCGCGTGGAAGGACCTCGCGTTGCCCGCGACGCTCGAGGCGGCCGTGGGCGAGACCTTCGCGCGGCACGAGCGATCGGTCCTCGGCGCGCTCGCGGCGGCGCGCGCGGCGGGCGACGCGGAGGCCTCCGCGCGCGCGAAGGTCGCGGCGGCCCAGGCCACGAACGCCTGGCTGCGCGACCTCCTCCGCCACTCTACCCCGCCTGCGGCGCCGGCTCCGCTGACCGGTCACCGCGGGGCGAGCGTGAGCTTCGCCTCGTCGCCCGCGCGCACGGTCGCGACCGCGGACCAGATCGCGTCGCCGACGCGGGCCCGCGCGTGAACCGTCCAGGTCCCCTCGACGAGCCCGCGCAGGACGAACCGGCCGTCCGCGCCGACGTCGGCCCGCGCCGAGGCGCCGGGCGGCCCCTCGGCGTAGACCTCGGGCGACCGCGCGCCCGCGGGCATCGTCACCACCCCGGTCGTGATCCGGCCCGGCACGAGACGGACCGAGACCTCGGCGTCGCCCCCGAGGTCCTCGACGTACGCGGTGCGCCCGTCGGGGAGCGCCTCGACGTGGAGGGACCGGCGCCCGGCGGTCACCCCGCGGAACTCGACGGTGCCGTCGGGCTCGACGGTGCGCGTGCGCACCTGCGGCTCCCCGGCCCCGACGACGAGGAGCCGCGCGGTGATGCCCGACGCGAGGGTCTCGGGCCAGTCGAGGACCTTCACGCGGACGGTCTGGCCCGCGTCGATCCGGAACCGCAACCCCGTCGCGCCCGCGCGCACCCGCTGGGTCTCGCCCTCGGCCGCCATCGCGTTCGGGCGGCCGGCGCCGACCTCGAGCTCGCCGTCGGGCAGGTCCTCGAGCGCGAACGCGCCGTCGAGCCCGGCGCGGGAGAGGGTCCACCCGGACCCGACGACGCGCCACGCGATCGCGGCGCGCGGCACCGGCGTGCCCGCGAGGTCCGTGACGAGCCCGGTCACGCGGCGCGCCGGGCGCAGCACGACGACCTCGTCGTGCGGCGTCCACGCCTCGTCCTCCGCCGCGAGGAACCCCGCGGTGCGCGCCTCGACGCGCCGGACGTAGGCGCGACCGGGCTCGAGGCCCACGAGCCGCGCCACGCCGGTCGCGTCCACGGCGACCGCGGGCCGCCGCGCCGCGCGCAGGACCCGCGCGGTGACGGGATCGTCCCCCACCACGGGCGTGACGCGCACGGACGCGCCGACGACCGGCCGGCCCTCGCCGTCGAGCACCTTCACCTCGCAGGCCCCACCCGACGCCAGGACGAACCGCAGCTCGCGCGTCCCCGGCGAGGCCCTCACCGGGTCCAACGGCAGCGTGTCCGCGGGCCCGTCCACCCACACGAGGTGCTCGGCATCCGCGAGCGCGCGCAGCTCGAACGACCCGTCGGCCGCGGTGCGCGCGACGTCCGCGGGTTCGCCCGGATCGTCGTCGTCCGCGCCCGGCTCGACGGCCGCCGCGAGCACCCGCGCGCCGCGGACGCCGCGTCCGGCGAGGTCCACGACGCGGCCGCGCAGGACAAGCCCGGGCGGCAGCGTCACGTCCACCTCGGCCCGATCGGCGCCCACCTCGACGACCGCCGGGGCGAGCGGCAACGCGACGCCGGACGCGTCCGCCGGGGTCGTCACGCGCACGGTCCCCGCGACGCCGGCGGGCATCCCGCCGAACACGGCGACGCCCCCGTCGGCCCACGTCGTCACGCGGGTCTCCCCGAGGTCGAGCTGCACCGCCGCGCGGGCCACGACGCGCCCGTCCGCCGTGTGCAGGCGCACCGTCACGGTGCGCACGTCCGTCGACGTCACGGCCTCCGCCAGCCGCAGGGTCGCGACCGGCCCGCCCGCCTCGACGCGCCCCGAGGCGACCAGCCGCCGCGGCCCGGACGCGAGCTCCGCGGTCACGTGGTAGGAGCCCGCCGGTACGTCGTCGATCGTGAACTCCCCCGCCGCGTCCGCCTCGTGGAACCCGGCGAGGGAGGCCGAGCGCTCGTCCCAGCGCACGAACAGCGACGCGCCCGCGGCGGGCTCGCCCGCGGGCCCGAGGACGCGACCCCGCAGCGGACGTCCCGACCGCAGCGCGACCGAGACGACCGTCGCGTCGGGCTCCACGTCCACCGAGGTCGCCGGCACGTACCCGGGCGCGGTGACCTCGAGGTCCTCGCCCTCCGGCGCGAGCTCCACGGCCACCGCCCGTCCGTCCGTGCCGGTCACGACCGGCGCCCGCGCGTCCGCCGGGACGCCGCGCCTCCCGGCCGTCGCGCGCACGCGCGCCGCCGCGATCGCCGCGCCGGACCGCGCATCGCGCACCTCGACGTCCACCCGCCGCACCTCGGGCAGCACCAGCTCGATCGGCGGCCCGTCGCCGGCCACGGCGCGCACCGGGCCCCACGCTCCCGTCGCGCGACCGGGCGCGCGCGCGACGACGCGCAGCAGCAGGCCCGCCGGCACCGCCTCGAGGCGGAACGCGCCGTCCGCGCCGGTCGCGGTCGCGGTCGAGCCCGCGAGGGCCGCCTCACGCCCCATCCCGGCGGCGATCGCCACCTCGACGACGGCTCCGTCGACGGCGCGCCCGCGTTCGTCACGCACGTGGCCCGACAGCGTCGCCGCGGGTGCGAGCTCGAGGTCGAACGTCGCCGTCGCGCCGGACGTTAGCGTCACGGCCAGCGGGTCGAACCCCCGCGCGTCGATGCGGGCCGCTTCCGCCGACGCGAGGCCCGGCGCGAAGGCGAGCACCGTCACCTCGCCCGCCGCGAGTCCGCGCAGGGCGTACCGCCCCTCGCCGTCGGTGGTCGTCACGACGACCGGCGGGATCGGGCCGAGGCGCGGCCCCGACGCCACGACGCGCACGGTGGCCGCCGCGACCGCCGCCGCGGTGCCCGTACGCGTGACCCGTCCCTCGAGCCGGGCCTCGCGTGCGATCGGCACGACCAGCGGCAGGACGGGCGTCGGGTGCACGGTGAACGGCGCGCGCGCGAAGCCGTCGGCCTCGACCTCGAGGTGGGTCGTCCCCGGGCCCGCGACCTCGAGCTCGAACCGTCCCTCGGCGTCGGTGACGACCCGCTGGTCGAGACGCGAGGCCCGCGCGCCGCCCTCGGCCGAGGCGAACACGGTCGCGCCCGCGACGGGTCGGCGGTCGCGTTCGTCGACGACCTGCCCGGCGAGCCCGCGGTCGGCCGCGCCGAGGACGAGTTCCACGTCGCCCGTGGCGGGCACGGGCACGCCGAACGACGTGACCTGCACGCGGCCGTCGGTCGCGACGACGGTCACGAGGCCCGCGGGCAGCCCGTCCACGCGGAAGCGGCCGTCCGCGTCGGTCGACGTGACCACGTCGGGCGTCGGGAACCGTCCCGTGCCGCGCACGCGGACGTCGCACGCCGCGGGGCGACCGTCCGGGCGCAGGATTCGCCCCGCGAGGGACGCCGTCGCCGGCACGAGCTCGAGCACGGCGCGCACGCGGCTGCCCTCCACGGGCAGCACCACCGTCGTGGACCCGCGCAGGGCGCCGGCCGCCGTCGCCGCGAGCGCGTACCGACCGGAGGCGAGCCCCTCCACGCGGAACGTGCCGTCGTCCTGCACCGGGACGCGCCGCTCGACGTGCGGCACCGAGGGGCCGCGCCCCACGCGGGTCACGTCCGGCCGCGCGTCCGGTGCGTCGGCCTCGCCGACGCGCGCGACCTCGACGGTCCCGGCGACCGGCCGACCGGCCGCGCGCACGATGCCGTCGATCGACGCGCGCCCGGTTGCGCGCGTCGTGGCCGCCGCCGCGGCGCGGGGTGCGGAAGCGGCGAGCGCGGTCGCCTCGGCCGGCGCACCGCCGGCATCCGGCGCAGCGCCCGCGACCGCCGCGGACGGACGGTCGGCGTCCGCCGCGCCGCGGAACGCGACGACCGTGACGGCCACGAGCGTGGAGAGCAGCAGCACGGCCCCGGCCAGCCCGGCGGACCCAGGGCCCGACGCCACCGGCGCCGGCGCGGGGAGCAACGCCCACGGGGCGATCGCGGGCGCCCAGGCCTCGCGTCCCCCGTACTTGGTCGTGAGCCGGACGCGCAGGCGCTCGATCGCGCGACGCACGCGCGTGCGCGCGGTCTCGGGCGGGATGCCGAGGCGCGCCGCGATCGCGTGCGGTGGCAGGTCCTCGTAGTAGCGCATCAGCAGCAGATCGCGGTCCGCGGCGTCGAGCGCGAGCACCTCGCCGACGAGCGTGCGTCGCGCGTCCTCGCGCGCGACCACGTCGGCGACGTCCGGTCCCGCCTCGGCCCGCGCGGCCCGGGCCTCGTGGCGGCGACGCCGGGTGGCGCCGCGGACCGCGGACGCGGCGCGGCGGCGCACCACGGTCGCGAGCCACGCGCGCAGCGACCTCACCTGCGGGCGCGCCTGCGCCGCCGCCCAGAGGGTCTCCTGGGCGACGTCGTCGCCGTCCACGCCGAGCGCCGCCCGGGCGACGCCGCGGACGAACGACTCCTGCTCGAGGACCTGCGCCAGCGTGACGGCCGTCGGTTCCATGGGGACCTCCACCGGAGAGTCCCCGGCGGGCCGCCGATCGGTTCACCGCGCGCGGCGCCGGCGCTCCCCCGCGCCGACGGCGGGATCCGGAGGCCCGGCCCCGGTCACTTCGTCGCGGGCGGCCGGTAGTTCGGGTTGCAGGACGGCGTGTTCTCGGTGCCCTTCTTGGGCGCCGGGGCGCGCCAGGGCAGCGGCTTGCGGGCCGGCGGCGCGGCGGGCGCGGGGGACGGCGGGGTCGGCGCGGGCGTCGGCGAGGCGGCGGTCATGCGGGGTTCCGGGCGGAAGGACGACGGGGCCCCCTTGCGATCTTCACGCGGGGCGCGTTCCATCCTACCCAACCCCGGCGGTCGCCCCCACGACGCGCCCCCCCGAAGGAGGCTCCCCATGCAGCGGAAGTGGATCGCCGAAGCGCTCGGCACGGCGTGGCTCGTGATCGGTGGCTGCGGCACGGCGGTCCTCGCCGGCGGCTCGGTCGGCCTGCTCGGCATCTCCCTCGCCTTCGGCCTCACGGTCGTGACGATGGCCTACACCCTCGGGCCCGTCTCGGGCTGCCACCTCAACCCCGCGGTCACCGTCGGCCTCGCGGCCGCGGGCCGGTTCCCGAAGCAGGACGTGCTCGGCTACGTGATCGCGCAGGTCGCGGGCGGGATCCTCGGCGCGCTGGTCGTGCTGCTGATCGCGAAGGGCGGCCCCGGCGGCTACGACCCCAAGGAAGCGGGCCTCGCCGCCAACGGCTTCGGCGATCGCTCGCCCGGCGGGTACGGCCTCGTCCCGGTCCTCGTCACCGAGGTCGTGATGACGGCCTTCTTCCTGCTCGTCATCCTCGGCGCCACGGCGAAGAAGGCGGCGCCCGGCTTCGCGGGCCTCGCGATCGGTCTCGGCCTGACGCTGATCCACCTCGTCAGCATCCCGATCAGCAACACCTCGGTGAACCCGGCCCGCAGCACGGGCCCCGCGCTGTTCGTCCTCGGCGATGCGATCGCGCAGCTGTGGGTCTTCTGGGTGGCCCCCATCGGCGGCGCGATCCTCGGCGCCCTCGCGTGGAAGGCCGTCGGCGGCGACGCCGACGCCGCCGCCTGACGCGCCTGCCATCCGCTTCCGCCGGTTCCGCCATTCGGGGACCGGCACCGAACGGCGGAACCAGCACGGGGGCCCCCCCGGACTCGGTGGCCGCGAGGCCGACCGCGCCGCCGTAACTCCCGCAGTCGCCGCGCGGCCGAGGTCGGTTCCGCCCCATTGGGACCGGCACCCAATGGCGGAACCGGACGCGCAAGGCTCCGGCCGGGGGTAGGCTTCGGCACCGATGGTCCCGACCGCCTCCCCCGGCCCGCGCCGCCTCGCCGCCGCGTCTCGGACGATGGCGGTCCTGGCGCTGGGCCTCGCGTTGGCGCTGCCCGCCTGCGACCGCGGCGCCGCCCCGGACCCCCGCGCGAGCGGCGACTCGCTGCTCCGCTCGGCCCCCACGCCCGACCCCAGGGAGCCCGCCCCCGTGGCGAACTCGAAGCCGACCCCGAAGCCGAACTCCGCGCTCACCGACGCCGACTGGCGCGCCCGGCTGACGCCGATCCAGTACCACGTCACCCGCGAGAAGGGCACCGAACGCGCCTTCACCGGCAAGTACTGGGACTGCCACGAGGACGGCACGTATCGCTGCGTCTGCTGCGGCGAGGTCCTGTTCACGTCCGACCAGAAGTTCGACAGCGGTTGCGGCTGGCCCTCCTTCGACAAGCCCGCGCCCGGCGCCAAGATCGAGGAACACCGCGACACGAGCCACGGCATGATCCGCACCGAGGTCACGTGCGCGCACTGCGGCGCCCACCTCGGCCACGTGTTCGACGACGGCCCCACCGCGACGGGCCTGCGCTACTGCATCAACAGCGCGTCGATCGACCTGCAGAAGAAGGCTGACCTGCAGAAGCAGGGCGACGCGCAGCCGAAGGGCGACGCCGCCACGTCGGGCGACGCGACGTCGCCGAGCACGCCGCCGGCGAAGTAGGCCACGGTCGAGGGTCCGGGACCGCGAGGCCCGCCGGCCGCCGGGCCTCGCGGTCCCCCGCCCCCGACCGGGTCCTTCGCGTGCACCGCCGCTCCGGGCCGACCCCCGGTCGCCGGGGCTACGATGGCCCCATGGGCACCCACACGCAGAAGACGCTCACCGTGATGTTCACGGACATCGCCGGCTTCACGCGCCACACCGGCACCGTGAGCCGCGACGCGATGATGAAGCGCCTCGCGCAGCACAACGCGCTCCTGATGCCGATCGTGGCCCACTTCGAGGGCCGCATCGTGAAGAGCATCGGCGACGCGCTGATGGTGCTCTTCGAGAGCCCGACGAACGCGCTGCAGTGCGGGATGCTGATGCAGCACCGCCTGCGCGAGCACAACGCCGCGGTCCCGCCCGACGAGCAGATCGAGATCAAGGTGTCGCTCAACACCGGCGAGGTGTCGGTCACCGACGACGACGTGTTCGGCGACCCGGTGAACGTGGCGGCGAAGATCGAGAAGGCGACCCAGCCGGGCGAGATCTACTTCACCGAGGCCACGTTCCTCGCCATGAACAAGGCCGAGGTGCCGAACTCGTTCGTGAAGGCGTTCCGCCCGCGGGGCGCGGAGAGCGAGGAGATCAAGCTCTACAAGGTCGTGCAGGACGTCGAGGACCCCGTCTACCGCCACGTCGTGCGCGACACCGTGATCGACGAGGCCGCGACGAAGGAGCGGACGGCCGCGCTCACGACCGCGTCGGGCCGCGAGGCCGCGAAGTGGCAGGAGGCCTTCGGGCGGCTCGCGGACCGGCAGGAGCGGTCGTCGCGCCGGCTGCTCGTCGCCGTCGGCGTGGGCGTCGTCGTGCTGGCGGGCGTCGCGTTCGCCGCGGTGTCGATGCTGCGCGAGGGCGGCGGCCCCGACCTCGCGCGCGCGCTCGCGACCGACACCCGCGCGTACCTCGCCGCGGGCAAGGTGGACGAGGCACGGCGCGTCGTGGACCGCTTCGTCGCCGAGCACGGGACGAGCGACGCGGTCGCGGCGCTCGCGAAGGAGATCGACGAGGCCCGCTGCAGCGAGGCGTGCCAGCGCGCGACCGCGCTCCTCGCCGAGGGGAAGGCCGCGGAGGCGGCGGCGGCCCTCGCGGCCGCGGAGGCGCCGGAGAAGATGCCCGCGGCGGCGAAGGCGCTGCTCGCCCGCGCGCAGGCGCTCGGCCGCGCGCAGGCCGCGCTCGAGGCCGGCGACGCCGCCGCCGCCAAGGCCGCGGCCGTCGAGGCGGCGGGCGGCGAGCCCGCGACGGGCGCGGTCGCGCTCGTCGTGCGGCGCGCGGACGCGCTGCTCACGGCCCGCAAGGCCCTCGGCGTCGCGGAAGGCGAGCGCTCGGGCCGCGCGCTCGACGCCATCGCCGCGCTCTCGATGGCCTACGGCGACGACACCGGCGACCCGCGCGCCCTCGCGCTCGTCGCCGAGGCGCTCGCCGCGCAGCTCCACGGCGTCGCGCGCGACGAGGGCCTCGAGGCCGCGAACGCCCGCCTCGAGGAGGCGCGCAAGCGCTTCGTGCACCTCACGGCGTGGGACGGGATCCGCCGCGAGATCGACCTCGGGAGCCTGTGGCGGTACGCGTCGGACCCGACGCTGCGCCGCGCGTGGGGCCGCTGGGACGACGAGGCGCTCGTCGAGCGCCTGAAGACGCTCCGGGCCGCGGCCGAACGCGACGCCGCGTTCGCCTATCGCCTCGGCGCCACGCTCGCGGGCGTGACGGCCAGGAACGACCTCGCGCTGACGATGGGCATGGACGAGCTCGCGCTGGCGGAGCGCCTCGACCGCGCGACGATCGACGCGCACGAGGCGCAGGTGATGGCGTTCGCGAAGGACTGGCTCGGCTACGACCAGGCCGACGGCTCGTGGGGCCGGCGCGTGGTCGCGGAGCGCTTCCTCGCGCCGCTCGAGAAGACGCTGGTCGAGGGCCTGTGGGCCGTCCGCGGCGAGGGCGCCGACGCCGAACCCGACCTCGCCCTGCGCGCGAACTGCTTCGCGGTGCTCGCGAGCAAGGGCCGCGCGAAGGACGTCGGCGACGCCACGCGCTGGCTCCTCGAGGCGCTGCGCGTCTGGGTCGAGGCGGGCGACGCGCCCTCCCTCACGATGGACCACGCGAAGACGCTCTTCACCCTGGTGGACGCCGACGGCCGGGCCCGCCTGCTCCGCTCGCTGAAGGACGCGGCGGACGACGCGCGGGCCAAGGAGGGCCCGTTCGGCGTGTACGGCAACGCGCCGGCCGTCCTCGAAGGGCTCTGGAAGGCGCTGGAAGCGACCCCGCCCCCGCGAAGTGAGGGCCTGCGACGGAACGAGGGACCCGTGCTCGGGCGCGCGCCCGGGAGGCGCCTCGCGAGGAACGAGGAGGATCGCGTGCTCCCGACACGCGGGCGACGGGTGACGCCGCGAGGCGCCTCCCGCGGCCGACCGAACCGCGGCCATGGCTTCGGAGCAGGCCCGACCGCGAGGCCCGGCGGCCGGCGGGCCTCGCGGTCCCGTACGTCCGTCCGTCACGGCACCGTGACGAGCGTGGCCGACGAGCGTTCGCGCCGGTCCACGAGGCGCTCGATGTGGCCGACGGTGACGACGTCGCCGGCGTCGAACCGCTGCCACTGGACACAGCCGCGGCCGACGCGGAGCACGATCTCCTTGCCGTACTCGAGGCGCTTCCCGCGACCGTCCACGACGCGCCGGATCGTGCGGATCCGGGTCCCGTCGGGGAACACGATCATCCGCGGCGTCTCAGGCAGAGGCGCCCCCCCGTGCGGTGCGGCCGCCGGCGGCGGGGCGCCTTCGGGTTTCGGCGCGTCGGAGAACGGCGACGGCGTCGGCGGCGTGAGGAGATCGGACGGCCCGGTGAAGGCGCAGACCACTCGCGGGACCCACGGCTCCGCGGGGATCCACCACGCGCCGAGCGGCGGCGACGGCTCGATCCACCGGTCGCGCTCGTACCCGGGCCGCGGGAACGGGAACGTCGGACGTTCGCGTTGCGTCAGCGTCATGCGCATCTGCACCTGTCCGGACCATCCGTTGGGCAGGGTGACCACGAGCGGCGAGGTCAGCGCCGCGCACGTGACGGCGCGGCGGAAGTCGGCGTCGGCGAGGACCTGCACGGACTCGATCGGGCACTCGATCGTCGCGGCGGCGTCGGTTCCCACGCCCTCTCCGACGAAGACGATGCGTCCGTAGGCCCAGGCGTTCTGGAACGCCTCGGCCGCGGCAAGATCTCCCGCGAGGAGCGGGGGCGAGGCGAACGGGACCAGGAACCTGGCGTCCGGGTGCGCGGAGGAGCCCCCGGCGAAGAACGTCCGCTTGCCGACGTGCGGCTCGGCGCGCACCGGTCCGTCCGCGTGCACGCTCCGCACGACCGCCCGCGACGCGCTCGCGACGGCCGTGGTCGAGAGATCGTTCGGCGGGCTGTCCGACGCGCACTGCACGAACGTGTCCTCGAACGCCACGACGAACGTCGGCCAGGCCCGCGCGGACCAGAGCGCGCAGCCGCGGTACTCGGCGGAGCCGTCCTGGCACGGCCAGCAGACGGAGAGTCCGCAGGTCCCGGCGAGGTCGTCGCCGCTCCGGAGCGCGAGCGCGGCCGACCGAGCGACGAGCGCGGCATGCGTCCCCGCGGCCCGCAGCCCCTCGTCGTCCGTCGCCGCCGCCAGCTCGTCGGCGATCGAGGCGGCATCGAAGTGCATCTCCGTGCTGTTGGAGAAGCGGAACGCCCGGGTGCGCGCGAGGGCCAGTCGATCCACGGCATGCGGGTCCGGGCCGCGGAGGACCCGGAGCGCCTCGCGCCCCAACGCGTCGAAGGCCGCACGCAGACGGGCGGCGCTCTTCGCGTTCACGCACGCGAGGGTGCCGTACACGAGGGACGGAGGGCAGGCGAGCGGGACGTTCGAGCGGAGCGCGGAGCCCTCCGGATACGACCGCACGCAGGTGGCGCCCGCGGCTTCGGCGCCCGGCTCGGGATCGCCCGCGAGGCTCGCGACGAGCCTGGCGTACGGGACGCTGCGCGCGAAGAGCAGGTCCGCGCTGCCGACCACGGCGCCCGCGTGGACGGCGAGCGCCCCGACGGTGTCCACCGTCGCCGAGCCGCACCCGTCGAGGACGAGGAGGTCGAGCGCGGGACGGCCCGGTGCGTCGAACCCCGCGAGCGCCCGATCGAGCTCCTCGATGGTCAGGGCGTCCGGCGTCCCGTCCGCGAGCGATCGGTCCGCCCCGATCGAGGAGTCCGGCCGGGCGTGGCCCTTCACCGCGAGCGCGTAGTGGGCCGCCGGGAACGCGGCCCTCGCCGCACGGAGGAACTCGGTCAACGTCGCCGGGTCCCCGAGATCCGTCGCGCCCCGGTCCATGAGCTCGACCGCGCGGCCCGCGTGGAGGTGCAACAGTTTCGCTCCGACCCAGTCGATGTCGGCCGTCACGCCGCCCGTCTCGACGCGGAGCGGAGGGCCCTCGCCGCTCCCGCGGTCCACGAGCGCCACGACGTTCACGTCCGCCGGCGGCCCCGGGTCGAGGAGCGAGGCGACCCGATCGATCATCGCCGTCTCGAGCGACGACTGCCCGGGCGGCGCATCGCCGCCGAAGTAGAGCATCACGGTCCACTTGGCGAGCGGAGCGCTCGGCGCGGATCGCGCGCTGCCGAGCAGCAGGACGACGAGGATCCCCACGACGACGCTTCCGCTGGCACGACGCATGTCCGCCCCCCGGCGAAGCGCGCGACGCCCTCCACTCGAAGGCCCCCGGGAAAGCTCCGCCCGGCGGGTTGTCGGAAACATCGGCGACGCGCTTGCGCTGGTGATGGTAGCCCGGACGCGGCTTCGCCGCCGCTCCCCCGGTGCGATTGACGCGGACGCCGCGCGTGGGCTACCGTCCGCGACCTCGATCTCCGTGGAGACGCACATGGATCGCAAGGACTGGCGCTGGATGCTCCCTCCGTGGGCCGTCGCGTGGATCCTGCTGATCTGCTCGATCGCCACCCTCGTCATCGTCGTCCGGTGCTGCTGCAGTTGCCGGTGCGGGTCGGGTGACGGCTCGGCCGCCGGCCCGAGCCCGGAGCAGGCGCAACCGGTGTCCCCGCTGACCAAGATGCGGCTGTCGCCCGCGGGATCGGACTTCCCGGACCCGAAGCCGGTCACGAACCCGACGTATCGCCGCGCCACCGCGCCGGGCGGCGGGGGCACCGTGCGCCCCGACGACGGGCTCGTCCCCGTCCCCGGCGCCGTGGGCGGCGTACCCGCCGAGCACACGCCGCCGTCGGCCGAGGGCTCGACGCAGAGCGTACGCCTCGGCTTCGCGCTCGAGGGCGAGCCGATGCACGTCACCCCGTGGATCACCGGCGTCAACGGGAACGGGAACCTCCGCACGATCAAGGAGGTCAACGTGACCCTCCTCCGTCGGGACGGGTCGCGGTACGTCGTCCGCGTGACGATGAAGGTCTGGAACCTGACCGGCAGCGCGATCGAGCCCCCGGACGTCACGATCCCGGAGCTCGTCATGGACGTCGGCACCCTGTGATGCGGCGGCGCGCCCGCGCCTGGGTCGGGGCCGCACTCGTGTGCGGCCTCGCCCGCGTCAGCGCGGGGGCGCCCGAGGCGAACGGCCCGGACGCGGACGCCGAACACGTCGTGACCGTCGTGGCCGCGGGCCGGTCGGTCCGCGCCGTGCTCGACGAAGTCGAGTCGGACCCGTGGCTGGTCGCGGAGGCGTTGGTGGCGCGCCGGGCGACGCCGGTCGCGAAGGCGTGGGCCGCGGCCTGGGCCGAACGAGCGCCGCACCACGAGGCGATCCGGGCGTACGTCGCCGCGGCCTCGGACGCGCCGCCGACGCCCGCCCCGCTCCGGGCCGCGATCGTTCGCGCGAGGGACCTGTTGAGCCAGGGGAACGCGGAAGCGGCGTCCCTCGCCCTCGAGTCGTTCGGGGCGCCGACGGACGGCGTGATGGCGGCGGAACGCGCCAGCCTGCTCGCCGGGGCGTACCGATCGCTGGGCCGGCCGAACGAGGCGGCCGCGGCGTCGCTCGCGGCCGCGGACGGGGCTCACAGCGTCGGTTGGGTCGTCCGCGAGGCCGCCGCGCTCCGCGACGCGGGCGTGGTGTTCACCGAGGCGTTCAACCCGTCCGCCGCCCGCGCCGCGTTCGAACGCCGGGTCGCCGTGCTCCGAGGGTTCGGCTCCGACGACGGCGTGGCCCGCGCACTGAACGACGCGGCCGTGGCGACGTACGACGGCGCCGACTTCGCGGGCGCGCTCGAGCACCTCGAGGCCGCCCTCGCGATCCGAGAGAGGATCGGCACGCCCGTGGACACCGCGGAGCTCCTCGCCCACGCCGCGACCGCGGAGTGCGGGCGTGGCCAGTTCGGCCGCGCCCTGTCGCGGATCGACCGGGCGGCGTCGCTCGCCGCGTCGTCGAGGCCGTCGGAGCCGTCGGAGCCGAGGGCCCTCGCGCGACAGTCGTCCGTCGCGGCGTGGATCGAGCACGGCCGGGGCGTCGTGTGCCTGCAATGTGGTCGGCTGCGCGAGGCGCGTACGGCGTTCGAGCACGCGCTCGCGGCCGCCCGGCACGACGGCGACGACACGCTGTCCGCCTTCGCCCTGGGGAACCTCGCCATCGTCCACGCGAAGGACGGCGACGCCGCTGCCGCCGAGCGGGTGCACCTCGAGGCGCTGACGTTGTTCGAGCGTCTCCACGACTCCCCCAGGATCGCGCAGGTGTTCGCGAACCTCGCGGACCTCCTCTCGGAGGCCGGCCGGCACGAGGAGGCCATCGCCTATCAGGAGCGGGCGCTCGCGCGCATGCAGGAGCTCGGCGACCCCCTCGCGGCGGCCAGGACGCGCGGGTCCATCGGGACGCTGCGACGCCGCGCCGGACAGCCGAAGCGAGCGATCGAGGATCACGAGGCCGCCCGCCTCCAGGCGGAGTCGATCGGGGCGACGTTCGTGGAGGCCGAACAGTGGGTCGGGATCGCCGCCGCGAGACTCGACCTCGGGGACGCCGCCGCCGCGGTCGACGCCGCCCGCCGAGCCTTCGAGGTCTTCCGGACGTTCGCGTTCGGGGTCGGGGACGCCGTCGGCATCTCGCTCGAGGAGGCCTACGAGGAGATGTTCGAGGTCGGCGCGCTGGCCGCGGCGCGCCTCGGCGACGCCCCTCTGACCGCGACGATGCTGGAGACCGGGCGCAGCGCGCAGCTGATCTCCGGGCTCGGCGGGCGGGACGCGCTCGCGGCGATCTCGGTCCCCGCGGCGCTCCTGGCGGAGGAGCGCGCGGCCCGATCCGCGGAGACGGTCGCGCTCGCCGCCTGGCTCACCGAGGCCCGGAAGGAGCGCCCGGATCGCGAACTGCACCGGCGCTGGACCGAGGCGCGCGATCGAGCGGCCGCGGTCGTCGACCGCATCCAGCGGGAGCAGGCGACCGCCGCCGCGATCACGTACCCGGCGCCCGTGGCCCTCGACGAGGTCCGCCGCGCGCTCGCCCCCGCCGACGCCTTCGTCTGGTACGGCGTGTTCCCCCGCGGGGTGGTCGCCCTCGTGGCGACGAAGGGCGCGGCGCGCGTCGTCCGCCTCGAGGTCACGGAAGCCGCGCTCACGCGCGCCGTGGAGGTCCTCGTCGACGGCGACGGGACCGACGCGACCCCCGAGGCGCTCGCGGCGCTCGGCCGCCTCGCCGTCGCGCCCCTGGGCCTCGGCCCGGAGGTCCGCCGCGTCGTCGTCTGCCCGGCCGGGGCGCTCGCATACGCGCCCCTCGGCGCGCTGTTCGAGGGACGCACCGTCGCGCTCGCGCCCTCCGCGACGGCGCTGGCCCTCCTCGCCCGCGACGCGACCCGGCATGGGCAGGGCATCCTCGCGGTCGGCGATCCCGCGTACGGCCCGATGGCGAACGGCTCCGCCGTCCAGCTGATGCGAGGCGAGCTCCGCCTCACCGCGCTGCCGGCCACGCGGGACGAAGCCCTGGCGATCGCCGAGGGCCTGCCGCCGTTGATCGGCGGCGAGGCCACCGAGGCGGGACTCCGCCGCGCCCTCGCGTCCGCGAAGGGACGCCTGCGCGCCGTCCACCTGGCGTGCCACGGGCTCGTGGACCGCGAGCAGCCGCTCCACTCCTCCCTCGCGCTGACCGCCGCCGGCGACGACGACGGCTACCTCACGGGCGCCGAGCTGCTCCGCATGCGGGTGGAAGCCGACCTCGTCGTGCTGTCGGCCTGCTCGAGCGGGCTCGGCCGCGTGGCCCGCGGCGAGGGCATGCTCGGCCTCACCCGGGCGTTCATGTTCTCCGGCGTCCCCCGCATCGTGGCCAGCCTCTGGAAGGTGGACGACGCCGCCACGAAGGCGCTCATGCTGCGCTTCTACGCCAAGTGGCAGCCCAAGGACGCGTCGCCCGCGATGACGGCCGCCGAGGCGCTCCGCGACGCCCAGGCCTTCGTCCGGGCACAACCGCGATGGGCGCACCCGCGCTACTGGGCCGGCTGGGTCCTCTGGGGCGTCCTCGACTGAGGTCGAGCTCCGGGGACCGCGAGGCCCGGCGGCCGGCGGGCCTCGCGGTCCCGGGAGGAGGGTCGCGTCCCGTCAGCGGGCCGCCGGCGTCGCGGCGGGCGCGGGCGGCGCGGGCTTCGCCATGATCGCGTCGCGGACCGCGGCGAGCGGCGCGGGGACGAGCGCGACGCGGTCGCCCGTGACCGCGAGGCCGAGGTCGCGGTAGGTCGCGGCGACGTCGGGGAACGCCGACGACGACAGGAGCGCGTCGGCCAGCTCGGCGAGGTTGGCGCCGGGCACGCGGCGCGCGAGCTCCGCGACGACCTCGCGGCCGGTGATCGAGCGGCGGCCCGCGGCGGGGTGCGAGAGGAGCGCGCGCATCGCGTCGTCGAGCGAGACGCGGCCGCCGCTCGCGCGGCGCGCCTCGACGTCGAGGCGGAGCGCGATCGCGGCGCCGGCCCAGTAGACGCGGTAGTACGCGTGCCGCTCGTGCATGTGGAGGCTGTCGTCGGCGACCGACGCCGCGCCGTCCCAGCGGCGGCCGCGGCCGAAGCCCTCGTGGATCGCCTGCCACGCGGCCTGCGGCGTCTGCATGCCGGCCCGCGCGCGCAGCACCTCCTGGTAGTAGGTGACGAACCCCTCGCCGCACCACGCGTCCTCGATCTTGATGTGGGGCAGCGCGGCGTGCAGCAGCTCGTGCGTGGCGGTCCAGTCGTCGGCGAAGTCGGCGTCCTGACAGTTGCCGGCGACCTGGAGGAAGGCGTGGGGCCCGCCGCCGGACCACGCGCTGCCGAACGGGACCGGGTCGCCGGAGGGCCGGACGGGCTCGATGCCGACGAGGAGGCGGCGGCGCGGGTAGCGGCCGCCGAAGAGGAGCGCGTCGGCCTCCATGGCGTGCGCGAGCCAGCGGTCGACGCCGGGCTCGCTGCAGACGAGCGTGCCGTCGAACGAGAGGATGTCGGTGCGGCAGCCGGCGATGTCGCGGGTGCGGCGGGTGAAGGCCCCGAGCACGATCCACCCCTGGAACTCCCACGACGACGGGTCGATGCGCCACGTGCGCGGGGCGACCGCGTCCCACGGCGTCTCGACGCCCACGCCGTCGGGCGCGACGATCTCGATCGTGGCGTCGAGGTCGTCGGGGAGGACCCCCGCGCGGAGGAGGAAGCCCCCCATCCGCAGCACGAGCGCGCGGCCGATGCGGCGGGCGGCGCGCTGCGCGACGAGCTTCGCGACGTCGACGGAGTAGCTGAAGCACGCGTCGCCGGCGACGTCCTGCGCCCACAGCACCGGCGGGTCGTTCGGGTCGCGGACGAGCGTGCCGCCCTCGGACGGGCCGAACGTCACCGCCTCGAGCGTGAGGACGTCGGCGAGCCAGGCGCGTCGCGGCACGAAGTTCCGCAGGCACCAGCGGATGTCGAGGCGCGAGAGGTCGGGCGACACCTCGACGCGGTAGGTCCACCGCGGTCGGGCCGCGGGCACGTCGCCTTCGTCGGGCCGCGCGGCGACGGGCGTCGGGGCCAGCGCGAACCCGAGGACCGCCGCGACGGACGCGAGGGCGAGGACGACGGCGGCGGAACGACGGGCGCGGCGGGGCATGGGGCCCGAATCTACGGGGCGAGCGGCGGATTCGGAACGTCGGCGCGGCCGGACCCGCGCGCCCGGGCGAACGTCGCGACGAGGATGATCGCGCCGCCGAGCAACGACCACGGGCCGGGGCGCTCGCCGTGCACGAGCCAGGACCAGATCGGGTTGAGCACCGGCTCGAGCAGCAGCAGCAGCGTGGCCTCGAGGGCGGGCACGTGGCGCGTGGCCCGCGTCACGAGCACGTACGACACGCCGATCTGCACGACGCCGAGGAACGTGACGAGCGCCCAGTCCGTCGGCGTCGAGGCGCCGAGCGGCAGGGCGAACGGGAGCGCGAGCGCGCAGCCGAGGAGGTTGCCCACCACGGTCGCGCCGGCGCCGCCGCTGCCGTCGCGTCCGAGCCACCGCAGGCCGAGGATCGTGAGCGCCCAGCAGAGGCCGCTGCCGGCGGCGAGCGCGTTGCCGAGGCCGGGGTCCGGCGCGGTGCGGCTCGCGGGCTCGACGCCGACGAAGAAGAACGCCATCCCGACGGCGAGCGCGCCGAGGAACGCGAGGTCGCGGCGGTGCAGCGGCTCCCGCAGGAGCCACGGCCCCAGCAGCAGCAGGTAGAGCGGCGCCGTGGACTGCAGGAAGATCGCGTTGGCCGACGTGGTCATCCGGTTCGCGAGCGCGAACAGGGTCACGGTGCCCGCGTACGCCAGGCCCACGACGAGCGTCCGCAGCGTCCACCCGCGGCGCGACTCGGGGGCGAGGGCGAGCAGCGTCAGCGCGCCGATCCCCGACCGGAACGCGGACACCTGCCACGGCGAGAGGCCGCAGCCCTTGATGGCGACGCCGCCCGTCGAGAACAGGGCGGCGGCGAGCAGGAGCCGGAGTCGGGCGGATCGGGCGACGTCCACCCGACTGTCCTACCCGACCCTCGGGCCCCGTCGAGGGCACGCGAGGCCCGGCGGCCGCCGCGGGCCGGCGACCGCCTCACGCACCCCGCCGCCCGCCGCCGTCCGCGGGGTCGCGGGCCGCGCCCTACCGCATCTCGACGTCGCGCAGGCCGACGTTCGCGAGCGCGTCCATGAGTCGCATCGTCAGCGACAGCGCATCCTTCGCCTCGACCGCCAACGAGGCCCCGGCCCACGCGCGGCCGGTCGTCGCGTCCCGCACGACGCCCGCGAGGCGCTCGAGGGCCGCATCCCTCGGACCGCCCGAGGCCCGCGGGACCTCGACCTCGACGCCCTCGACGACGACGACCCAGCGGTCGGACGTGGCGCCGTCCCGCACCGTCACGCGGAGCCGCGTCGCGTCGGCCGGCGGCGGCGCGGGGCGCGTCCCCGCGCCGAGGTCGTCGTCCGGCGTCGCCGCGTCCGACCGGGCATCCGGGGCCCGGTCGCCCTCGCGGTCGGACGTCGCGAACCACGCGACCGCCCCCGCGCCGGCCACCAGGCCCGAGATCATCAGCGCTCGGGACAGGGAACCGCGCATCCGTGGAGCGTACCGTGGACCGCGGGAGGGCATCGTCCCCGACCGTCGTCGCAGCGCGCCGGCCGGCGGCTGGGACCGTTCGGTCGGGCTCCACGCCCCGTGACGTGTCAGCGCATCGCCGCCCGCACCTGCAGCAGCGCCTGGTCCACGTCGTCGACGCGGAAGAAGCCCCGGCGCGGGTACTCGAGGTCGAGGATCACGAAGATCGAGCCGCACAACATCACCGCGAACCCGACCGCGTGGAACCACGGCCGCGCCCTCGTCCCCGCCATGCCGTCGCCGACGAACAGCGCGCACAGCAGCGCCGAGATCACGAGCATCACGAAGATCACCGCCGGCGGGTGCATCCACCGCGCCACCGACAGGCGCGTCGTCGCGAGGTCGAAGGCCTCGTCGAGCGCCGGGAGCACCAGCGTCGCCGTGGACGGCGGGGTCGACGCCGTCGCGGCCACGGCCGCCGCCCAGATCCTCCCCTCGATCGCCTCCGCCGCGGCGATCGCGGCCTCCGTCGCCTCGGTGTCGCCGACCTTCCGGTACGCGGCGAGTCGCGCGTCCACGTACTGCGCCAGGAGCCCGCGCAGCTCGCCCTGCGCGGCCGCGGGCAGGAGGTCGAGCCGCTGGTAGGCCGACCCGAGCGCGATCGCCTCGTCCATCACGAGCTTCTTGCGCTCGTCGAAGCGCGACGTCGCGCCGGAGAACGTGAACGCGAGCAGCAGCCCCATGAACGCGAAGACCGCGCCCTCGATGGCGCCGATGCCCTCGCGCCCGCCCTCCGGGTCGCGCGCCAGGCGTCGCGCGCCCATCTTCTGTCCGAGCATGAAGCACCCGAGCATGCCGAGGAACAGGAGCGGCGTGATCCACGGGGCGAGCGACGCGAGCATGTCCGGACCTCCCGGCGACCGACGGCAGCCTATGCGCCCCGGCCGTCCCGCGCACGCGGGCGGCGACCGAGTCCACGGCCGGGCCGTCCGATCGCACCCTTCCCATCGGGCCCGGCCCGGCGACGATGGGCGGCACGATCCCGGACGCGGTCCCTCTCCCCGGGACGCGAGGCCCGGCCGCCCGCAGGAGCCCCCGATGACCGCCCCCGTCGTCGACGTCCGTCCCGTGGACCTCACCCGCGACCCGCCGCCGGACGTGCTGCGGATCCTCCGCGAGCTCCGCACGCATCGGACCGAGGCCGAGCTCGCGTCCGACGTGCGCGCGCAGGCGATGACGGTGGGCTACCGGCTCTTCGGGGCGTGGTCCGACGGCGTGCTCCTCGGCGTGCTCGGGTGCCGTCGCGTCCGCACGATCGCGCGCGGCGAGCACCTGCACGTGGACGACCTCGTCGTGACGGCCTCCGCGCGCGGCCGCGGCATCGGCGCGGCCCTCCTCTCGACGATCGAGGCCGCGGCCCGCGCGGACGGCTGTCGCTCGGTCTTCCTCGACAGCCGACCCGAGGTCCTCGGCTTCTACGCCTCCTCCGGCTACGCGCCCCACACCGCCGTCCTCGTCCGCAAGCCCCTCTGATCGCGCGGACCGCTCCGCACGACCGGCTACGGCGGCGGCAACGGGGACGCGTTCGCGCGCGCGAGGTCGGCGGGACGGCCCACGTCGATCCAGCGGCAGCCGTCGGCGGAGAAGGGACGCAGGATCGCCCCCTCGCCCGCGAGCCGGAGATAGGGCTCGAGGATCGAGAAGACGCCGGACTCCGTCAGGCGGTCCAGGAGGGAAGGGTCGACCACGTGCACGCCGCAGAACGCGCGCTCGACCACGGCCCCCGAGGGCGGCCGGGCCTCGCGTCGGACGCCCTTCACGTCGTCCACGCGGCCCAGGAGCCCGCGGTCGTCGAAGAGCAGCCGCCGCGACGACGCCCGGTCCATCACCGCGAGCGTCGCGAGCGCCCCCGACCGCGCGTGCGCGTCGAGGAGCGCCGCGAGCGGGAGGTCGGTCAGCACGTCCACGTTGTGGAGCAGGATCGGGCCGTCGCGCCGGAGCAGCGGCGCGGCCTGGCGCAGCCCGCCGCCGGTCTCGAGGGGCGCGGGCGCCTCGCGCGAGACCCGCACCTCGACGCCGAAGCCGTCGCGGGCGCGCAGGAACGCCTCGATGCGGTCCGCGAACGGGCAGACGTTGACGACGAGCCGCGTCGCGCCCGCCGCGACGAGCCGTCGCGCGACGTGCTCGAGGAGCGGCACGCCGCCGACCTCGACGAGCGCCTTCGGACGGTCGTCCGTGAGCGGCGCGAGCCGCGTGCCGAGCCCCGCCGCGAAGATCAGTGCGTCCACGGCGGGCCGGGCCTCACGTCCCGGAGGACGGATGGGCACTGGAGGTACTGGTCGAGGACGCCCCCGCCGCCGGGAGCGCGGGCGAACGCGTCTGCTCGCGGTGCCGGACCACCACCTTCACCGCGGGGAACTTCGCGCGGAGCCCGGCGGCGAGGCGCTCGGCGCAGTAGACCGACCGGTGGCGGCCGCCCGTGCAGCCGAAGTGCACGTCGAGGTCGGTGTAGCCCTTCGCGAGGTAGGCCGCGACCTGCGCGTCGACGAGGCCCGTCGCCGAGGCCACGAACCCCGCGACGAGCGGGTCGCTCTCGAGCCGGCGGATCACCGCGGGGTGCCGGCCGTCGAGCGGGGCGAGCGTCGGGTCGAGGCCCGGGTTGTCGAGCGCGCGGCAGTCGAAGACGAAGCCGCCGCCGTGGACGGGGTCGCCGTCGGGGTACCCGAACCGGTAACTGAACGAGCCCACGCGCACGGTGAGCCCCGACGCCGTCGCGTCGGGCACGCGCCGCAGGTCGTCGCGCGCGCACACGCGCTCGAGCACCGCGCGCAGCTCGGGCACGTCCACGTCGACGAGCCCGCCCGCGAGCAGGGCCTCGAGGTTGCGCACGGCGTGCGGGACGCTCTGGAGGAAGTGCGTCTTGCGCTCGTAGAACCCGCGGTAGCCGTAGGCCCCCATCGCCTGCAGGATCCGGACGAGCACGTAGCCGCGGAAGTCCGCGCGGAACGCGGCGCGGTCCACGGGCAGGCAGGCGGAGAGCGCGTCGAGGTAGTGCTCGAGGAGCTCCTCGCGCAGCGTCGGCGGGATCGCGGCCTTCGCGTCGTACAGCAGCGACGCGGGGTCGTAGGCCAGCGCGCCGCGCCGCCCGCCCTGGTAGTCGATGAACCAGGGCTCGGGCGTGCCGTCGGCGCCGGGCCGCAGCATCACGTTGCGCGACTGGCAGTCGCGGTAGAGGAAGTGCGAGGTGTCGGTCGCGAGCAGGCGCGCGATGAGGCGGTCGAAGTCGCGCTGCAGGCGGTCCTCGTTGAACGGGACGTGGGCCAGCTTCAGGAAGTGGTACTTGAAGTAGTCGAGGTCCCACTGCATCGACTGGCGGTCGAACGCGGCGCGCGGGTAGGCGACGCGGTAGTCCACGACCCGCCCGCCGTCGACCTGGAACCGCGGCAGCACCTCGAGCACGCGCCGGTAAACGGGCACGAGGTCGGGCGGGAACGTCCCGCCGCCGGCCTCGCGGGCCGCGGTCAGCGCGCGGAAGAGCGTCGTGTCGCCGAGGTCCTCCTCGAGGTAGTGGCCGGTCGCCTCGTCCACGCCGTAGATCTCGGGCACCGGCAGGCCGATGGACCGGAACGACGCGGTGAAGGAGAGGAACGCCCGGTTCTCGTCGGCGTCGGGGCCGACCACGCCGACCGCCGTCTCGCCGCCGGGGCCGATCACCCGGACCATGCGCCGCTGGCTGCCGTCGGCGGCCAGCGGGGCCGTCGAGACGGGGGCGACGCCGAAGTGCCGTTCGAACAGCCGGGAGAAGACGTCGTGCATGGGACGCGAGGGGGCTCCGGGGGACGGCCGCTGGACCCGCGACGCGCCCCTGTGGTGGATCGGTTGCGGGACGATCCTCCTTCGCCGGGGTGACGGCCGCCGGGCCTCGCGTACCGGTGCGTCCGACCGCCCCCGGGGGTGGGCCCCGCAGGACGGCGGGCCTCGGCGCGGGTGGAGACGAGGAACGGGGCCCGGGTCGTGGTGTCCTAGGTGAGAGGCCGGACCCTGGAGGTGCGATGCGCCGTTCCCGACTCGCGTGGTGGCTGCTCTCGTCGCTGGTGGTCGTGGGCGCGGCGCCCGTCGCGCGCGCGGAGGAGGCGCTGCCGGCGTCGGTGGCGGAGGTGCTGGCGGGCGCGGACGCGTTCGCGGTCGTGTCGATCGACCCGACGGTGCACCGGCCGTGGGGCTACGGGAAGGAGGCGGCCGGCGGGCGGCCGCTCGCGCGGTGGCTGGAGGCGGTGGCGGGGGCGGAGGGCGTGTACGGGCGGGTGGAGGTCGCGGCGGCGGAGCGGGCGGAGATCGTGAAGGCGCTGGTGGCGGGGCGGGAGGCGAAGGGGCCGGCGGCGGGGTGCTACGACCCGCGGCACGCGATCGTGGCGCGCAAGGGCGACGTGACGGTGGCGATCCAGCTGTGCTTCGCGTGCCACTACGCGGTGATCCTGGCGCCGGACACGACCGCGGGGGCGCTGCTCGACTTCCACGACGTCGGGGGGCTGAAGGCGCGCCTCGACGGGCTCCTGCGAGCGGGGAAGGTGCCGCTGGCGGAGGACGTGGAGAAGGCGGAGGAGGCCGCGTCGCGGGGCGAGAAGGGGCCGCAGCTGTCGGCGCCGATGGAGCTCTTCGGGTTGTCGGAGCCGGACACGATGGAGGTCTACGGGATCGACCCGGAGGTCTACGCGCCGTTCGGCCACGGCAGCCTGAAGGGCGAGGGGACGCCGTACGCGCAGGCGACGGCGCTCTTGGCCGAGGGTCGCGGGGTGAAGGCGAAGGCGACGGTCACCCGGGCGTCGGCACGCAAGGCCCTCAGCGACCAGCTCTACCGCGGCTATGCGCGGGGCGGGGATCCCGCGAAGTGCTTCAACCCGCGGCATGCGCTGGTGCTGAAGACGGCGGCGAAGGAGGCGGTGTTCTTCCTGTGTTTCGAGTGCTCCTATGCGACGGCGATCGGTCCGAAGACCGAGGGCGGCCGGAACATGGTGACCTTCTCGGACCCGGGGCACCTCCAGGCGAGGCTCGACCTGATCCTCGCGTCCGCCCCCGCGGCGCCGCCCGCCCCCGCGGCACCGGCGGCTCCTGCGGCTCCCGCGGCCGAGACCTACGACGTCGTCCTGATCGACGCGGGTTCGAACAAGTTGCTGGCGATCAAGGTCGTGCGGACGGCGACGGGGCTGGGGCTCAAGGCGTGCAAGGACCTGGTGGAGTCGGTGCCGCAGCCGGTGAAGACGGGGATGTCGAAGGCCGACGCGGACGCCTTGGTGCAGTCGTTCGCGGACGCGGGGGCGAAGGCCGAGGCGCGCCCCTCCGCGAAGTAGGTTCCCGGCGACACCGAACCAACGGGGTCGTAGCCGTTCGTTTCGGCGTCGGTGGAACAACGGGGTCGTAGCCCGTTGTTCCAACTTCGGAACAACGGGGTCGTAGCCCTTTGTTCCAACTCGGGCCCGGGGGACCGCGAGGCCCGGCGCGAAACACGGGCGAGGGCGCCACCGCTTTCTAGGGTGGACGTTCTCGATGGACGTTCGGGATGTGCGGAGGGGGCCCGCCCCCAGACGGGCCCTGCTTCCGCCTCCGCGTGTGCGGGGGGCCGGGGGTCGGCCGTTCGGCCGGCCCCCGCGTCGTTCCGGCCCCCACCCGCGGCCCGCCGCCCCGGCGTACGATGCGCGCGGAGGGCGAGACCTTGCGACACCGCGTGGTCCTCGGGGCCGGGATGTCATGCCGACGGCGACGACGACCGCGCCCACCGGCGGCACCGTCGACGTCACGCTCGAGTGACGCGCGCCGGGCCTCGCGTCCCCCCCGGTCCGACAGCGGGACGACGGGGTCGTAGCCCATCGTCTCGGTGTCGGTCGGGTTCGCGGGGACGCGAGGCCCGGTGGCCGACGCGGGCGGATCAGACGTGAGGGACGGGCGCGCCCTGACGGGCCCACTCGCGCAGGAAGACCGTCGTGAAGACGCTCCGGATGCGCTCGCGGTCCTCGCGGACGATCGTGTAGGGCCCGATCACGCCGATCGTGACGACGATGTTCTCGGCCGGGACGATCCGCATGGCCGTCAGCCAGCGCCCCTCCGTGAACATCACGCACACCGACTCGACCGCGCTGCCGATCTCGGTCAGCGGGTCGAGGAAGTCGAACGAACGCGAGAGGTGCGCGGCGACGCGGTCCACCTCGGCGCGGCCGTAGGTGCCGGTGCGGGCGACGACGAGGCCCGCGGCCTCCACGGCGAAGACGCAGTCGGCCTTCGTCGCGTCGCGCACCTTCGTCATCATGCGGGCCCACGCGGACTCGCTGACGCCGAGCGCCTCCTGGGCCACCGACTCCTCGACCGCGTGCATCGCGCTCGCGGGGACCGGGGGCGGCAGGGGCGCTTCACGGACGGGGGCGGCGGCGCCGTTGCGCGCGCCGGGGCGGCGCAGCCAACGCGCCAGCCACCCGGTCCAGGCGGGGGGTTCCATCGCGGAGACGGACCGAACGTCGGCCACGGAAGTTCCTCCGGGAAACAGACGAGCCGATGTGGACGGCACGCCCCCCGGGCCCTATCGGCGTCTCGCCGCGGCGCGCTTGAGCGGATTCACTCCGCCGGCGGCGCCGGGGGAGGACCCGCGATCGAGCACACGAGGTCCTGGATCGACCGGTCGTTCACCACCAAGCGGAACAAGTACGCGCCGGGCTTCGCGAGCGGCAGCCCCCCGGGCAGGTTGAGCGCCATCTCGACCCGCGCGAGCGGGTCGCGCACCACGATCGGCTGCGCGGCGCGCGTCTCCCCCACCGACGACTCGTCCTCGGCGCGCAGCACGTGGATCGAGAGGTTGTACGACCCGTTCAGGTTCGTGAGGTTCAGGTAGATCGCGAACGGCCCGTGCGCCGCCGGGAACTGCTTGGCGTGGATGCGGTCGAACACGCCGAGCAACGAGAACTTCCCGGTCGCGGGGTCCCGGTGCGCGTAATCGCACAGGAGCATCGCGCAGACCTTCGGATCCTCGGGCCAGGCACGTCGCGCGTCGGGTTCCATCCCGGCAGCGTACTCCCGCGGACCGGGCCTCGCGTGCCCCGCGCACGACCGATTCCCGCGTGGACCCGGCCGCCGCGGCGCCCGCCCCCGCCCGCAGCGGACCGCCCCGCCGCGCGGCCGTCGGCGCGGGAACGAATCGAGACCCCGGACGAGGCAGGCCCCGTGGCGAACCGGACGAGGAGCAAAGCAGCGCTCGAAACGAAACAGGACGCTGCGAACGAGTCGCAGCGTCCTGTCGATGAGGTCCTCTTGCGAGGAGGACGAAGCGCGGCTACTTGGCCTTCTTCTTCGTCGCGCGCTTGGCCGCCGCGGCCTTCTCCGGCTTGCTCTTCTTGCGCAGGTCGGCGCCGTGCGCGCGCTTGTAGGTCTGGATGTCCTTGAACTTCCCCTCCTTCGAGCGCACCGCGTACAGCTTCTTGCCGGTCTTGCTGCGATGGGTCGTACGACGAGCCTTGGCCATGATGCCTCCAGGGGACCACGGCGGAACGCCGCGGCATGGACGATCTTCATAGCACACTCGACGCCACGATCCGAGCGTCTCGTGGCGGAACGAGGCCGACGAGGTGTCAGACGACCAGGTGGAGGTCGATGCGGAAACACGCGCCGCGCGCCTGCGGCTCGACACGCACGCGACCGCCCGCCGCCTCGGCGACGCGACGCACGTGCGCGAGCCCGAGGCCCGTGCCGGTCGCCTTCGTCGTCCAGAACGGCTCGAAGACCCGCTCGAGGTGGTCCTTCGCGATCCCCGGCCCCTCGTCCACGACGCGCACCACGGCCCAGGCGCCCTCGACGTCGACGCGGGTGAGCACGCGGCCGACCCCGTTCATCGCCTCGCCGGCGTTCATCAGCAGGTTGACGAGCGCCTGCCGCAGCGGCTCCTCGTGGGCGCGCGCGTACACGACGTCCCCGCCGACGCGGTGCTCGAAGACGCACCGCGCGAGGCGCGCGTCGGCGCGGACCGCGGCCTCGGCCGACTCGACGACGGCCGCCACGTCGACGATCGTGGGCTCGCCGCGGAACGGGCGCGCGTAGCGGAGGACGTCGTCGAGGAGGGCCCGCATGCCGACGAGCCGGCCCCGCGCGAGCTCGATGACCTCGGCCTGGTCCTCGGGGGTGCCGTTGCCCAGCATGTCGAGCGCGCCGGCGAGCGACGCGATCGGGTTGCGCAGCTCGTGGGCGAGCACCGACAGCGTGCGCCCGAGCTCCGCGAGCGTCCGGACGTTGCCCGCCGCGAGGTCGGCGTCCTCGCCGGGCCCGGCGAGCAGGCCCACGACCCGCTGGCCCGACGGCTCGGTCCACCACACCGCGTTGCGCGGCCCGGCCGCGCTGTCCACGCGACGGCGGCCGGCGGCGCGCTCCGCGAGCGCGCGACGCAGCTCGGGCGCGCGGTCGTCCACCCACGCCTCGAGGTCGGTCGTCGCCGACGTCACGCGGGCCGCCGCGTTCGCCCAGCGGACGGCGCCCGACGTCGGGTCCACGAGGAGCCAGGCGTCGGGCGCGAGGTCGAGCCCCGCCTCCGAGGGGACGCGCGGGACGCGTTCGCGGTCCTCGCCGGCGCCGAGCGCGGCGATCAGGTCGGCCGGTTCGAGGGGCGGGGCCCACGCGACGACGCCGCCGGCGCGGAGCACGCGGCGCAGCGCCGCCACGGGGTCGGCGTCGACGACCGTGCCGGGCGCGGGCCGCAGCACCAGCGTCGGCGCGACGGGCTGCGCGCGCAGGAGCGCCGGCTCCGACACGACGAAGAGGTCGGCGCGCGTGGTCGGCGTCGCGTTCCGCTCGACCTCGTGCCCCGCCGCCGCGAGGACGTCGGCGAGCGCCCGCCGCAGGAGGTCGTTGCCGACGCGGAGCGCGACCCTCACGGCGCGCCCTCCCGCGACGAGGGGAACCGCAGGCGCACGCCCGCGCCGCCGCCCTGCGCCTGGAACAGCTCGACGGCGCCCCCGTGGCCCTCGACGACGTCCTCGACGACCGAGAGGCCCATGCCGCTCCGGCCCGCGACGACGTCGGCGATGCTGCGCACGTGCGGCGGCCAGCCCGGCCCGCCGTCCGTCACCTCGACCACCGCGCCGCCGCCGTCGGTCGCGCGCGCGAGCACGTGCAGCCGGCCGCCGGGGTCGTGGTTGGCGGCGTTCTGCAGCAGCTCGGTGATCGCCCGCACCACGGGCACCTCGCGCACCGCGACCTCGAGCGTCGGCGGGTCGACCCGGATCGCGACGTCGGTGTGCGCCGGCAGGCTCACCTCCGCGAGCGCGGCGTCCACGAGCGCGCGCACCGGGAACGGGCGCGGCGGCGCGTCCTCGCCCACGGGCAGCGCCATCCGCCGTACCGCGCCGAGCAGGGCCCGCATCACGGTCTCGAGCTCGCCGAGCCGGTGCTCGCGATCGGGCCTCGCGTCGGCGTCCCGCAGCAGATGCGTGTGGCACAGCGCCGCGGACACCGCCTCCTGCGCGATGCGCTCGAAGCGCCGCGCGAGACGGCCCAGGTCCTCCGCGCGCGACCGGTCGCGCTCGAGCTCGAGCCGGCGGCGCTCGAACTGCGTCAGCATCAGCGCCAGCTCGAGGTCGAGCGCCTTCTCGACCGCCGTGCGCACGAGCTTCGCCCCCTCGACGTCGTCGCCCCACAGCCGCTCGACGCTCGCGACGACGTCGCGCCGCAGCCCGCCCATCGCCGTCACCATCAGGTGGATCGGCATCCCGATCCGCACGTGCACGCGGCCGATCTCGGCGCGGGTCCCCTCGTACGCCGTGTCGAACGGCAGGTGGAACATCTCGTGCGCCCAGCCGGCGAGCGACCGCTTCAGCCGCAGCACCGAGGCCTCGTCCACGAACAGCCGCGCGGCCGTCGGGTCGAGCAGCAGGCGCGCGTAGAACCGCTCGACCCACGCCTCGACCTCGCCGAGGAGCCGCGGGCCCGCCGTGCGCAGCCGCGCCTCCTCCTCGGGCCGCAGCGCGAGCCCCTCACGGACGACGCCGATCAGCGTGGTCGCGGCCGGCGAGACGTCGCCCGCGCCGGCGCGGCTCACGGCGGCGTGCCGCCGTCGGTCGGGGCGCCCCACCGCTGCATCCGGTAGCGCACCTGGTCGCGCGACAGGTGGAGCAGACGCGCCGCCGCGGACTGGTTCCCGTTCGACCGGTCGAGCGCCTGCCGCACGAGGTCGTCGAGGAGCGCCTCGACGTCGACGCCCTCCGCGGGCAGCACGAACCCGACGCCGACCTCGGCGGCCCCCTCCTCGCGCACGTCCGCGGCGGTGATCTCGTCGCCGCGCGCGAGGATGACCGCGCGCTCGATCACGTTGCGCAGCTCGCGCACGTTGCCGGGCCACGGCCGCTTGCCGAGCACCGCGACCGCCTCGTCCTGGATCCGCATGGCCGGGCGACCCCACCCCGCGGCGATCTGCTCGACGAACTGGCGCGAGAGCAGGCCGATGTCCTCCGCGCGGCCCCGCAGCGGCGGGATCCGCATGGGCACCACGCGCAGCCGGTACAGCAGGTCGTCGCGGAACTTGCCCTCGCGCGCGAGGGCCTTCAGGTCGCGGTGGGTCGCGGAGATGACGCGGACGTCCACGTCGGTCTCCTGCACGCCGCCGAGCCGCCGGAACCGGCGGTCCTCGAGCACGCCGAGCAGCTTCGCCTGGAGCGGGCCGGCCATGTCCCCGATCTCGTCGAGGAACAGCGTGCCGCCCTCGGCGGCCTCGATCAGGCCCATCTTGCGCCGCCGCGCGTCGGTGAACGCGCCCGGCTCGTGCCCGAACAGCTCGCTCTCGAGCAGGGCCTCGGGCATCGCGCTGCACGTGATCGACACGAACGGACGCGAGGCCCGGGGGCTCTCCTCGTGGATCGCCCGCGCGACGAGGCCCTTGCCGGTGCCGCTCTCGCCCTCGAGCAGCACGGCCCGCGCCGGCGACTGCGCGACGCGGCGGACCTGCTCGCGGACGACCTGCGCGGCCTCCGACACCCCGATGAACGCGTCCGCGCCGCGGCCCGGCTCGCCGAGGCGGCGGAGCCGGCGGTTCTCCCGCCGCAGCTCCGACGTCTCCATGGCCTTCGCCACGTGCTCGAGGAGCGCGTCCGCCTCGACGGGCTTGCTGACGTAGGTGAACGCCCCCCGCCGCATGGCCTCGACCGCGAGGTCGACGGAGGCATGGGAGGTGACGATCAGCGCGGGGACGCCCGGCTGCGCCTCCTCCAGCGCGGCCATCACGTCGAACCCGGTCCCGTCCGGCAGCCGCCAGTCGAGCACCGCGACGTCGAACGACTCGGTCGGCAGGAGCGCCTTGGCGGCCTGGAGGCTGTCGGCTTCCCGGACCCGATGCCCGGCCGCCCGCAGGTGCATCGACACGGACCGTCGGATCAGCGGGTCGTCTTCGACGAGGAGCAGGTTGCCGATCACGGTCTCCGGACGATACACCGTCGGTTCGGTCGCGACGCCGGGGATCCCGCCCCAACCGAATGGGGATCGTTCCGCACCGAACCCGGACGGATTCACGCCCCCTCGCGCCGGAACCCGGAAAACGACCGGACTTGCGTCCGGGGCGCCCCCGAATCGGCCTTGGGCACGGGATTGGCGTAGCCCCCCCGGGGCCCGGCGGTCGGGCCGTGCCCGGTGGAGTCCGTCGCATGTCCGCGCGTCCGAAGAAGTCCGCCTCCCGCCCGTCGGGCCGAGGCGGAGCCTCCGGACGCAAGGCCCGGGCCCCGTCGGGGAAGACCCCCTCGGGCCGGCAGGCGCACCGCCGCCGAGCGGCCGAGCCCGCGGCCCCGCGCCGCCCGGCGGCGCCGCCGCCCCGGACGGTGACCGCCGAGGTCCTCCCCCCGGGGGGGCGCGTCCCCCCCGCCGCGCCGCGGCACCCGTGGCCCCACCTGACCGCCCGCGACGTCATGCGACGGGACGTCATCACGATCGACCGGGCCACGCCGTTGTCGGAAGTCGAGCGCGTCATGGCCGACCAGAAGATCTCGGGCGCGCCCGTCACCGACGAGACCGGCGCCATCGTCGGCGTCATCTCCCTCCGCGACCTCGTCGAACGCTACGTCGAGGACGCCGACGCGAGGCCGCGCCGGTCCCGCGGGTACTTCCACCTCTCCTCGGAAGAGCTCGAGGACGACGACTACGAGCTGACCGAGCTCCCCGAGGAGACCGAGGAGACGGCCGAGGACGTGATGACCGCCGAGGTCTTCAGCGTCCCCGCCGACGCGCCGCTCGCGGACGTCGCCCGGACGATGGTCGAGAAGCGCATCCACCGCGTGCTCGTGGAGAGCGGCGGTCACTTCGCCGGCATCGTCGGGAGTTTCGAGGTCCTGCAGGTGATCGCCCAGGCCGGCGCACCCGGTCCAACGCAAGGGAGTCCCCCGTGAAGCGCCCCCCCTTCGCCTCCATCCTGTGCCCGACCGACCTGTCCGCCACCGGCGACGAAGCCGTGGCGCTCGCGTTCGCGCTCGTGGCGCCGGGCGGGACCGTCCACCTGCTGCACGTCTGGGAGCCCGCGTACGTGCTCTCGCCGCTCGATGCCGCGCCCGTGGTGCTGCTGCCCGCCTCGCCGGCGTCCGACGAGGCCCACGAGAAGAAGGTGCGCGCGCACCTGAAGCGCCTCGTGCCGGACAACGCGAGCAACGTCCGCCACGAGATCCACGTCGTGAAGGACGGCAACCCGACGGCGACGATCCACCGCGAGGCCACGCGCGTCGGCGCCGACGTCGTGGTGATGGGCACCCACGGCCGCACCGGCATCGGCCGCGTGCTGATGGGCAGCGTCGCGACGGACGTCGTGAAGTCCGGGAAGATCCCGGTGATCCTCGTCCGCAACGGCTTCGGCAAGGCCTGACCCGCGCCGTCAGGCGCCGGTGTGGCCGAACCCGCCGGCGCCGCGGGCCGTCGGCGGCAGCGTCGTCGTCGGCACCCACGTCGCGCGCGCGACCGGCGCGAACACGAGCTGCGCGATGCGCGTCCCGCGCGCGATCACGACCGGCTCCGCGCCGAGGTTCATGAGGATCACGGCGACCTCGCCGCGGTAGTCCGCGTCGATCGTGCCCGGGCTGTTCGGGACGACGAGCCCCTGCTTCCACGCGAACCCGCTGCGCGGTCTCACCTGCGCCTCGAACCCCTCGGGCACCGCGATCCGCAGACCCGTCGGCACCAACGCCCGGCCGCCGGGCGCGATCGTCACGGGCGCGGGCACCGCCGCGACGAGGTCGAGCCCCGCGGCCCCCGCCGTCGCATAGGCGGGCAACGCGAGGTCGGCGGCGTGCGGCAGCACGTCGACGGCGACGTGGATCTCGAGGTTCACGGGGCGCTCCTCCATCGGCCATTCAACCGTACGCGACGGGCTCGCCACGCGACGCACCGCGAGCAGCGCCTAGAGCCGATTCCAGGGGTGTCCGTCGCGAGCCCGGCGGGACCGACGCGAGGCGAGCAGGCCCGCCGCAGCGAGAGGATCACCGGGCGCAACAGGGACGCCACTGGAGAAGGCTCCTAACCGAACCGCAGCTTCATCACGAGGATGAACGTCGCGAGCGACAACGTCACGGCGTTCGCGACGATGATCGGCATCGACCCGAGGTTGATGCCGTACCAGAGCCACAGCGCGACCCCGAGCACGAACACGACGTACATCCCGAGGGACACGCCGTGCGCGGAGCGGGTCTTCCACGTCATCCACGCCTGGGGCACGAACGCGCTCGTGGTGAGGACGGCGGCGACGAAACCGATGAGGTCGTTGAGCGGCACGGCGGCGGAATGTAACGGACGCGCGGTCCCCGCCCGCATTTGCCGTGCGAGTCCGCTCGCCGTGCCGTCGCGAACGGCCGGCGGGCCTCGCGTACCCCCGCAACCGACCGCCGCAACCGCAAGGACGACAGACGGTTGCGCGCGACCCTCGGCCGTTACAACCGCGTGGCCCGTCGGTTGCCATGGAGGGGCGGGCGTCCGGGCTGCGCGCGAGGGTGGAGGGAATGCACATGCGCTGGCACGGACCTCGTGGTCGGACGCGCCCCGGATCGATCGTCGCCGCCGCGGGGTTGGCGCTCGCGGCGTCCGGGTGCGGCGGAGGCGGGTCCGCGGGAGGGCCCTCGACGCCGACGGGCATCGTCCTGGTGGACTTCCTCCAGCGCGGTCAGGGCAACGTGCCGCTGAACCGCACGCTCGAGTTCGTCTTCAGCGACGCGATCGACCCGGACTCCGTGGGGCCGGACTCGTTCCAGATCCGGCAGGGCCCGGCCTTCGGGCCGCAGGTCACGGGCATCTCGGTGGTGCAGGGGTCGCGCGTGCGGTTCGAGCCGCGCCTGCCCGGCCTCTGCGACCTCTCCGACGGCGGGCTGCAGCCGGACACCGACTACCGCGTCACGGTGATCGGGCACCCCGAGCACTTCGCGGTGCGGGGCGTCGGCGGCGCGCCGCTCGCGGCGACGGTGACCGAGGGCCTGACGTTCCACACGCGCCCCGAGACCGACCCGGAGCTCTTCGAGGACGCGAGGCCCGGTGCGCTGCCGACGGTGCTGTCCGTGACGCCCGCGGACGGGACGGCCGGGGTGCCGATCTCGCCGTCGAACGCGGTGGAGATCGTGTTCAGCGAGAACCTCGACCCGTGCACCGTGACGGCGAACGGGGTCACCGTGACGCAGGTCGCGACGGGCCCGTTCTCGCCGGCCGCGGACCAGACCCCGGGCGACCCGACGACGTGGGGCAGCGGCACGCCGACGGCGCCGGCCCGCACGATCCGGTGCGACTACCAGTTCACGCAGACCACGCTCTCGACGCGCCTGCGCATCGTGCCGCGGTTCGGCGAGTGGCCCGACAACGCGCTGATCGTGGTGCGCCTCGACAACACGGTCACGGACTTCGGGGGCAACCCGCTGCCGTCGTACGCGTTCGCGTTCACGACCGAGGACCGGCCGGTGCAGACGCGGTCGCTCCCGCTCGAGTTCGCGGCCGACGTGCAGGCCGACGCCGGCAGCACGACGGCGGAGCTCGACACGGCTCGGTCGTCGAGCCGCGTGACCGGGTTCCTGCTCGTGGCGGGCGACGGCGACAACGGCCCGTTCGGGAACCTGACCTCGGCGTCGGGGCCGGGCACGGAGAACGGCCACGTGAACGGCGGCGGCGCGTGCTCGGCGGCGATCCCGCCCACCGCCAACGACGGGCTGCTCGACGACTTCGACCCGCCGACCGACGTGAACCTCTCGACGGGGACGACGCGGAACACCTGCCGCAACTCGACGGACGGCTCGGCCGCGGTGGTGTTCGAGTACCGCTCGTTCCGCATCCGCAGCGGCGTGACGGTGCGACTGACGGGCGTGAACCCCGCGATCATCCTCGTGCGCGGCGACCTCACGATCGAGGCGGGCGCGCGGCTCCTCGCCCGCGGCGACGGCGGCAACGGCGCGCCGTCCGGCGCCGGACAGACCGGCAACGGCACGTCCAGCGGTGACGCGGCGGGCGGCGTCGGCGTCGCGGGCGGCGGCAGCGGAGGCGTGGGCCGCAACGTGAACGGCAACCTCCTCGTGTACGGCGGCAACGGCGAGGCGGGCTACGGCTCCGGCGCGTGGGGCACGGCGCCCGGCTCGGGCGGCGACACCGACCCGGTGCTCCAGGGCGCGGGCCGCGGCGGCGTCGGCACGCTGCAGAACCAGATCGCGGCGGTCAACCGGTTCCCGGCCTCGGGCGGCGGCGGCGGGCACGCGACCACCGGCGCCCCCGGCACCGCGAACGGCGCGGGCGGCAACCCGCGCGCGCTGATGAGCACCGTCATCGACGGGGCCGGCGGCGGGACGTACGGCACGCTCGGCAGCCGCATGCCGACCGCGGAGGCCGGGTCGGGCGGCGGCGGCGGCGGGTCCCAGCAGGGCCTGCCGGCGAACGGCACGGCGTACTTCGGGTGCGGCGGCGGCGGCGGCGCGGGCGGCGGGTTCGTCGACCTCACGGCGCAGGGCTCGATCCGCATCTCCGGGACCGTGGACGCCCAGGGGAGCCGCGGCGGCAACGGAGGCACGCAGGGCGGCGCGGTCGTCGGTTCCGGCGCGGGCGGCGGCGGCGGCTCCGGCGGCGGCATCCGGCTGCTGACGCCGGGCGACGTGGTGCTCGGCGCGGGCGCCGTGCTCACCGCCAACGGCGGCGCGGGCGGCACGAGCCTCGCGTACCCCGCGAACAACGCGCCCGCCAACAACGGCGGCGCGGGCGGCCTCGGCCGCATCGTGATCGAGGACTCGGACTCGATCGTGACCGGGCTCGGCGCCGCGACGGTGGTTCCGGGCGAGGGCGGCGCGGGCTTCTACCGCGGCGTGTTCGACGCGACGCGGTTCCAGGGCGGCGGCCTGCGCCCGACCCTCGTCACGAAGCTGATCGACGCGGGCCCGTTCGCGCCGGTCTTCCTCTCGCCGACCGCGGCGGACTTCGTCGCCGGCATCCCGCTCGTCGCGAGCCGCGGCGGGGGCCGCACGGCGATCTTCGTCGAGGCCGAGGGCTTCGCCGCGAACGCCGACGGGACGCCGAGCGCCGTCGGCACGGGGTGGCGCGCCGTCGGCCACTTCGTGGACTCCGGCGCGGTCACGGAGCCGACCTGGGTGGCCGACGTTCCCCCGCCGGCCCTCGACGTCGCGGACGTCGGCGGCGTCCTGCCGGGCGGCGTGTCGCCCTCCGGCTTCGCGCAGCTCGCCGGCATGGAGTTCGTCCGCTTCCGCGTGACGTTCTTCCTGCCCTCGACCATGGGCCCGTTCGACGCCGGCCCCTACCTCGACCGTTGGTCCGTCCGCTTCACGTACGACCAGTGACGCCTTCGCGGGCCCGGGCGCACGTCGGCCCGGGCCCGCTCCGCACACGTCCCCCGTCGCGCGGCCCGATCAGGGCGCGGCGACGTCGGGCACGCGGGGCGCACCGTCGCGGACGAGGTCGAAGAGCGCGGCGAGCGGGCCCACGGCCGGGCCCGCCGCGCCGTCGGCGCCGCCGAGGAACACCCGGTCGGGGACGAGCGGCTGCCGGCTCGACGCCATCCGCCGCGCGAGCACCGTGAGCGCGTAGAGGCGCGGGTCGCCGAGCGCGGCCGCCTTCGCCCGGAGCACGCCGGCCTCGGCGTCGCCGCGGAGCGCCGTCGCGCGGGCCTCTCCCTCGCCCATGACGACCGCCTCGCGCGAGGCCGCCTCCGCGAGGAGCACGCGCCGCCGCCCCTCGGCCTCCGACGTCACGACCGTCTGCTCGGCGGCCAGCCTCGCGCGGGCGAGGTCGGCGTTGCCGTGGTTCTGGGCGATCTCGATCTCGACCTGGCTGTTCGTCAGCTCGGTCTGCTTCGTCGCCACCGCCTCCGCGAGCCGGAGCGTCTTCAACCGCTCGGCCGCGAGGCGCTGCTGCTCGTACGTCTCGACCTGCTCCTTCGACAGCTGGCGCAGGCGCAGCTGCTCGAGCAGCGTCTCGATCTTCGTGTCGCCGGGCTGGCTGTCGGGCTTCCCGATCAGGACGTCCACGAGCTGGATGTCGAACTCGGCGAAGCGGGTCCGCAGCGCCAGGGTCGCCTCCCGCTGGATCGCGTCGCGCTCGTGGAGCAGCTGGAGCATCGTCTTCTTGTGCGCGATGTCGCGGAAGTAGGCCGACAGGAGCGGGTCGAGGGTCTGGGTGATGAGCCGCTTCACGTCGCCGAAGCGCTGGATCACGCTCGGCGCGCGCTCGTAGTCGATGTGCACGACGATCGAGAGCGGGAGGACCGGCTCGAACGCGTCGGCGGTCACGAGGTCGATGGACTTGAGCGACTCGTCGTAGCGGTGCGACTCGGACCGCCCGGTGATCCAGTGCAGGACGAAGTTCGTCGTCGGGACCAGGTGGACCTGCCCGGCGTAGGTGTTGAACGGGTACTTGCCCGGGCCGAGCGTGCGCTCGAGCACGCCGCGCCCGCCCTCGGCCACCCGCTCGCCGTGCCGGAAGCCGGCGCCCGAGAGGTCGGCGCCCGACTTGCCGTGGTACGAGACGACGACCCCGACGTGCCCGATGGGGACGACCGTCTTCGGGATGCGCTCGAGGCTCGCGAACCAGCGGTTCAGGAAGTACGTCCCGTCCACGATCGGGACCAGCTGCCGCCCGCGGAGCCCGCCCGCCTTCAGGAACGCCTCGACGTCCTGGTAGCGGTTGTGCACGTCCACGCTGCCCTCGCTGCCCCCCACCGCGGGCGCGATCACCTCGCCCGGCGGGAGCGCCGGCCCGTCCTGGGTGGTGACGATGCCGATCTCGTCGGAGGCCGTCTCCGGCGCGCCCGGCCGCCCGCCGATCACGACCGGCGAGAACGCGTCGAGGCCGGCGAGTTCCCGCTGCCAGCGGTCCACGGACCGCCGCTCGCTCTCGTCGCCGAGCTCGAGGCGGTACACGGCCTCCTCCGTGATGACGACGAACAGCGCGAGGTTGATCGCGTAGACGCCCTCGCGCAGGATCGCGCGCTGGCGTCCGCGCTGCCCGCCGTGCCCCTGCGCGTCCCGCGCGAGGAACCCCTCGGCGTCCTGGAAGTGGTTGCATGCGACGACGCGCGCCAGCGTCTGGTCGGGCGGGAGCGGCTCGCCGTCGCGGGCGTAGACGTAGGCGAGCTTGCCCTGCGAGACGGCCACGAGCGGCAGGACGTGGACGCGGTACTGCCACGGGAACAGCAGGCAGTGGAGCCCGCCGCGCAGCAGCCGCGCCTGGTACCCGGCCTCGCCGGACCGGGCGAGCAGGTGCCCGCCCTCGACGGAGCCCGCGAACGACCACAGCTTCTCGACGACGCCGACGCGGTCGTTCGGGATCCGGCGGAAGCCGAGCAGCCGGACCAGGAGGTAGAGCGCGAGCGGCGTGCCGACGAGCCAGAGCAGCGCCACGACGAACCACGGCAGCCCGGCCTCGAGCGCCGAGACGACGAGCGGGACGTACATGGGAGGACCCTCCGGGCCGGCGGACACGAACGCGCCGCGGCCGGCCCGCAGGAACACACGCCGTGCCGATCGGGCCGGCGACGTAACCCGCCGCGTTGCCGCCGGTTACGTCGGGGCGGGCCTCGCGTGCCAGGTGATACTTCCTCACACTTCTGAGGTTTTTTCTCTGATACGCTGCCCCCATGCTCGACCGCGTCCTCCTCCTCGACGCCCCGCGTCGCCCGCTCGCCGACCTCGCGGCGGCCGTCTCGGCGGCCGCGCCCGCCGGCACCTCCGTCGAGCGCGCCTCGACGCCGAGGGCGCTCCTCGCCCTCGCGGCGACCGCGCGCCCGCCGTCGCTCGTCCTGCTCCCGGAGGCGCCGCGGGGCGAGCGCGAGCCGCGACGGCTGGTCGCCCGCCTGCGGGCGCGCTGGCGCGACGTCCCGGTGGTCGTCGTGGCGGAGCACGGCAGCGTCGACGCGGCCGCGCGGGCGGTGGACGCGGGCGCGTCCGACTTCCTCGTGCTGGTGCCGCCGCTCGAGCCGCGCGTCGCGACGCTCCTCGGGAAGCTGCGCGGCCTGTTCGAGGCCGTCGCCCGCACGCGGGTGCTCGACGAGCAGAACGCCGCGCTCCGGTCGACCGTCCAGGCGCGGTTCCACCTCGTGGGCGAGTCGCGGGCGATGGGCCGCCTGATCGAACGCGTCCAGCGCGTCGCGACGGTCCCGCGCCCCGTGCTGGTGGTCGGGGAGCGCGGCAGCGGCAAGGAGCTCGTCGCGCGGGCGATCCACTTCGCCGGCGGGCCCGCGACCCGGCCGATCGTCGTCGTGAACTGCGCGGCCTTCTCCGACGCGCTGCTCGAGAGCGAGCTCTTCGGCCACGAGAAGGGCGCCTTCACCGGCGCCGAGACGACGCGCCGCGGGAAGTTCGAGCAGGCGGACGGCGGCACCCTGTTCCTCGACGAGATCGGGAACATGTCGCTGCCCTTCCAGCAGAAGATCCTCCGCGTCGTCGAGTACGGCACCTACCACCGCGTCGGCGGCACCCAGGAGCTCCGCACGACGGCGCGGGTCATCGCCGCCACCAACGTCGACCTCCGCGCCCGCATGCGCGCCGGCGGGTTCCTCCGCGACCTCTACGATCGCCTGTCGTTCGAGGAGATCGAGGTGCCCCCGCTCCGCGACCGCAAGGGCGACGTCGAGGTCCTCGCCCGTCACTTCCTCAACCAGTTCGCCCGCGAGATCCCCGCCTTCCGCGGCAAGACGCTCGCCCGGAGCGCGATCGACGCGCTCGAGCGCTATCCCTTCCCGGGCAACGTCCGCGAGCTGAAGAACATCATCGAGCGGGCGGCCTACCGCGACACCGACCCCGAGATCACCGCCTCCGACCTCGGCCTCCTGGCCGCCGACGAACCCGTGGGCGACGGCGGCGGGGCGTTCCACGCGCGGGTCGAGGCCTACCGCCGCCGACTGCTCGTGGACGCGCTGGCGCAGGCCGAAGGCAACCAAGCCGAGGCGGCGCGCCTGCTCGGGCTGCAGTACCACCAGTTCCGCTACTTCCACCGCCGGTTGGTGGCGCGCGCCTCCTGACCCGGTCCCCACTCGGGCTCGCGGGTACGCGAGGCCCGGCCGCCGGCGGGGGCGGCCCTCGCCGCGCGTCGACGCTCAGGCGCGCCACTCGAACGGCGCCGACAGCACGAACCACAGCACGTACCACGGGAGCAACCACAGCATCGTGGTGAACGACGGGCGGGCCACGCTGCGGGCGGTCATCCAGACGACGACGCCGAGCGCGACGAAGGCGCCCACGAGGTCGGCGGAGAACGGTCTCGCCAGGACCCACGCGAACGGACCCGCCAGCGCGCGGAACGCCTCGCCCCAGTCCGCGGCGCACGGCGCATGCAGCCCGAACACGACCTCGAGGCACGGGATCCACAGCCAGCGCCGTCCATCGAACCTGCCCGCGGCGCGCGGCCGACGGGGCCATGCGACGAAGGCGATCGCGGCGCCCGCGCCGGCGACGACCGCGGGCGCCCAGCGACGTCGTGCCCGGACCTCGAGGCCGTTCGCCTCCGTGACCCGCGCGGGTTCCCAGCACGGCGTGCCCCACCCCACGCCCGTCCGCACCGCGACACCGTAGGCGACGACCACGCAGCCGAGCGCCACGAGGGCCCACCGGACCACACGCCACCTCCGGCGCCACGGCGTGCTCACGGTCGGCGGTTCCATCCGCGGCTTCGACGCCACGGGGCCGGCCGCCCTTCCGCGTCGTGTCACGCGCGCCGGCGCAGCGCGACGGCGTCGCGCCCCCCTCCGGACCGCGCAACCCGAGCCGGGTGGCGGCGCTCGCGCACGGGATCGTTGTTACGCTACTCGGGTGGGTCGAGCCGTGCGGACCGTGTGGGTCGTCCTGGGGGCCACGATGGCGGTCTACGCGATCTCGAGCCTGACGGGTGGCTGGCTCGGAATGCCGCCGTGGCGCCGACCCGAACCCATCGAAGGGAGCGTCGACGACGAGTTGGCCGCGATCCACTTCGGGAGCTTCGACGTCGGACCCGCGGGCGCCCGTCGAGACGTCGCGCCGAACACGCCGGACCGTTCGCGCGGGACGGCGCTGTTGCTCGCTGCCGGGATCACCTGCGCCGTTTCCGGCTTCTGGCCGCGCCAACGCGCGGAGGCGAAGTGACACGCGGCAGGTCCTTCCCGCCCGCGGCGCGAGGGCGCCGTGGCTAACCGGCCTCGACGTTCCCACTCCGCGCGGCGGCCGTCCGACGACGACCGTCCCGACGTCCGCGACATGACGACGCGACCGTCGTCGTGGGGCCTGCCCGTCCTGATCCACGGACTGCGGTCGCTCTGGCGCCGGCTGCGCGGGCGCCGGAAGCGACGCGCCTGACCGACCCCGACCGGGCTCGCCTCGGCATCGGGCAGCAACGCGACCCGGGAGTCTCGCGCGGAGCGCGACCGTGCGATCGTCCCGGGGATCGGGCGGTGGTCCGCCGCTCGACCTTCCGGACGGACTCCGGAGCGATCGGCCCCGCGCCCCGATAGAGTGCGCGGGATGTATCGACGCGTCGTCCTCTCCCTGACCGGCCTGCTCCTCGCGGGCTGCGGCGGACCGGACGGAGGCCCAGCCCCGGGCCCCGCGTCGGACGCCGTCCCGGCTTGGGCCCACGTCGCCGACGTGCAACGCGCCGAGGCGCGACGGCTCGGCGTCCCCGTCGCGTTCGAGAACCCGCAGGGGATGCGCTTCGTCCTTGTCCCGTCGGGGACGTTCCTGATGGGATCGCCGCCCGACGAACCCGGCCACGAGGAGGCGACCGAGACGCAGCACGAGGTCCGGTTGACGCGCGCGTACTACCTCCAGACGACCGAGGTCACGAACGCGCAGTTCCGACGGTTCCGGCCCGGGCACCGGAGCACGGGCACGGCCAAGGGCTCCCTCGACGGCGACGACCAACCGGTCGTGCAGGTGTCGTTCCAGGACGCGCTCGACTACGTCGGCTGGCTGAACGCCCAGGAACCCGGCCACGGGGACCGGCGCCTGACGTACCGGCTCCCGACGGAGGCGGAGTGGGAGCGGGCCTGCCGCGCCGGCACGTCCACCGCCTTCTGGTGGGGCAACTGGCTCTCGTCGGACATGGCGAACTACGACGGGAACGTCACGCCGTACGACGAGGACCACAAGCGCGAGGCCCGCGGCACGACGGTCCCCGTGGGCTCGCTGCCCGCGAACCCCTTCGGCCTGCACGAGGTGCACGGCAACGCGAGCGAGTGGTGCTCGGACGGGTACGACGATCGGGACTACCCGCCGGGTCCCGCGATCGACCCGCTCGGGCCCCCGCCGAGCGGCTCTCACCTCCGGCGCGGCGGCGCCTATGGCGGCGAGAACGCCTACATGCTCCGCGCCGCGTTCCGCATCGGGGTGCAGGGCGAGGGGGAGACCCGCGAGTACGTCGGGTTCCGCGTCGCCGCGTCCGTTCGGACGAACTGATGCCGAGCCTGCCGTCGCATCGCGACGGGGAAGCGGCGACGCGCGCTCGGCTACGCCTGGCGGTCGGGACGCGAGGCGAGCACGGCGGCCGTGCAGACGCATGAAGAGACGAAGATGCTGTCCGCGATGAGCGCGATCGCGTAGACCTCGTGCCCGCGCTTGAGACTATCGGCCATGTCGATCGCCCAACAGCCACCGATGAACGCGAGCGCCGAGAGGATCCAAACCGACTTGCGTGTCGCGGACATCGCCCGTTCCTCCGAAGACGGCGGCAGTCTACCGGCGCACGCGGAGGACCGCCCGGGGGGCGTTCGGGGGGCGGCACGCGCGGGACGGGGTCGCGGGGCGGCCGACGAGGAGAGGCCGACGAAACGCCGACGAGGAGAGAGTGGTGGGCAGGACCGGGATTGAACCGGTGACCTTCGGATTTTCAGTCCGACGCTCTACCAGCTGAGCTACCTGCCCACTCGGGCCGCGGACACCCGATCGGAGGGAGAAGGGGTAGCACACCCCGCCCGCCACGCCCCATTCTAGGGGGGGAGGCCCGGCCGCGACCGCCCCCCCAGCAGGGCTCGCACCGCCGACGAAGCCCGCCCGCACCGGCCCGGCGGCCCCACCGCGCGGCCGCCCCCCGCACGGGCCTCGCGTCCCCCCCACCCGCGACCGGACCACGCGCCCGACCGCGTCACGGCCCGTCGGGCACGATCCCCAGCCGCGCGCGGACGCACGCAAGCGTTGTCCGGCCCGCGTCGTCGCCCGGGAACGCCCGCACGTCGGCCGCCGCCGCGGCCTCCGCCTCCTCGAGCAGCCCCGCCCGCAGCGCCAGGTGCGCCACCACCAGGTTCGGCCGGTCCGACGCCGGCCGCGCGCGCACCACCGCCACCGCCGCCTCGTACCGCTTGCGCTCGTCGTCCGTCGCCACGCGGAACGTCCGCACGCCCCGCACCGTCCCCGTCGAACGCTTGCCCGACACCTCCCACGTCCACGCCGACCCCGCCGGCAGCGGCGCCTCGTCCGCCGGGAATGGCGCCGCGAAGCCCTCGATGCGCTTCTTCCACGCCGTCTTCCCGTCCGCGCCCTTCAGCACGAGGTCGTAGTTCCGCACGCGCCCGCTCTGCACCCACGCGAACCGCGGCCGCCCGCCGAGCACCACCTCCGTCGGCCCGTGCACCTCGATCTCGCCGTCGCGCACCATCGCCTGCGCCGCCACGCGCTCGCCGCGCGGCACCGGCGCGAACCCCGCGAACAGGTCCGGCGACTTCGCCGCGAGGTCGCCCGCCACCGCCGCCAGCACGGCCTCGCCGTCCTTCCCCGCCGACGCACCCCCACCGCCGCCGCACGACTTCAACGCCAGGTACAGCCCGATCGCCACGACGACCAGGACCACGACCCCGACGACTTTCGGGACCGCGAGGCCCGGCCCGCGACGGTTGCCTGCGTCGCCGCCGGTCGGCGACGGGGCTCCGGTCGGCGAAGGCCGCGACGCCGGCGCGTTGCCCGACGGCGCGCCGCCCGACGGCCCGTTCCCCGACGGTGCAGGCGCCGACGTCGCCGCGGGCCGCGACGACGCGCCGCCGTCACGCGCGGGGATCCCCGCGGCGTCCGGCGACTTCCCGGCCGCCTTCGCGAGCCCCACCGCGACGGCGCGGCACATGAAACACGTCGCGAGGTGGCGCGCGACGCCGTCCCGCGCGCCGGCGTCGAGCGACCCCGCGACGAACGCGTCGAGCGTCTCCGACGACGGGCACGCGCCCGGACGGGTCGGGGGGACGTCGGCCATCGCTTCGCCTCCGAGCACGCGACCTCGCGTGCGCCCGACGATCCTCGCAGACCGGCGCCCCGGGGGAAACGGTCCGGCGCACGGGACCACGAGGCCCGTGGGCGGCCCCGGGACGCACGGCGGTCCACGTCGCGCGGCGCGCGACGCGTGAGGGGAAGGACGCGGTTCGGGACCGCGAGGCCCGCGCGCCGTCCGGAGGGACGGCGACCGGGCCTCGCGTCCCGGGGCGCACGACCGGGCGTCAGCGCTTCGGCGCCGCCTCGGCCGCGTGGAAGCCCTTGGGGCCGTGGGAGCCGTCGCAGAACGGCTTCATCGTCGAGTGGCCGCAGCGGCAGAGCGCGGTGGGACGGCCGGCCGGCAACGCGACCGTCTGGCCCGTGGGGTCGACGAGGGTGATGGGCCCGGCGACGAGGAGCGGGCCGTTCGGCTTGACGGTGACGGTGACGTTCGGGGCGGGATCGGCCATGGCGGGGCTCCGAGGAAGGGAGGCGGAGAGCGTACCGCGGCGGGTCAGCGATCGGTCGGCCCGCCGGCCGGATCGTCGGCGGCGGGGAGGGCGAGCGACGCGACGTCGCGGCGGATCTGCGCGACGAGCGCGTCGCGGTTCGGGAAGCGCTGCTCGTCGCGGATCTTGCGGACCAGCTCGACCTCGAGGGGCTCGCCGTAGAAGGCGAAGTCGACGCCGGGGACGTGGACCTCGAGCAGCGGGCGGGCGGGCCTCGCGTCCGGGAAGGTGGGTCGCGTCCCGATGTTGGCGACCGCGGCGTAGCGGCGGCCGCGGAGCGTGGCGACGACCTGGTAGACGCCGGCGGGCGGGAGCGACTCGCCCTCGAGGTCGACGTTGGCGGTCGGGAAGCCGAGGGTGCGGCCGCGGCCGTCGCCGTGGACGACGGGGCCGTAGAGCGTGGGCGGGCGGCCGAGGAGCTCGGCGGCGGCCTCGAGGTCGCCGCGCTCGAGGGCTTCGCGGATGCGGGTGGCGGAGATGGGGCGGCCGCCGACGGCGATGGGCGGCGCGCGGCGGACCGCAAAGCCGTGGCGGAGCGCGAGGGGCGCGACGGTGTCGAAGGTGCCGAGGCCGTCGCGGCCGAAGCAGGTGTCGTAGCCGAAGAGGAGGCCGCGGACGCCGATGCGGCCGACCAGGACGTCGGCGACGAAGGCGTCGAAGGGCGTGTCGCGCATGGCGGCGTCGAAGGGGAGGACGACGACGGCGTCGAGGCCGAGGCGCGAGAGCAGGAGGAGGCGGTGCGCGAGGGAGACGAGCGGGCGCGGGGCCCGGCCGTCGAGGAGGGCGCGCGGGTGGGTGTCGAAGGTGACGACGACGGCCTCGCCGTCGGCTTCGTCGGCGAAGGCGCGGAGGCTCTCGAGGACGTGGCGGTGGCCGCGGTGGACGCCGTCGAAGACTCCGATGGCGACGACCGGGCGGCGGAACGAGGCCTGGGTCAGCGCGTCGCGGCCGGTGACGACGCGCACGGGGTCACCGCGGCGTCGCGGCGAAGGCCTTCTTGAGCTCGGCGAGGCGGGGCTTGGCGGCCGAGAGGTCGGTGTCGTCCATGCGGTCGATGAAGACGACGCCGTTGAGGTGGTCGAGCTCGTGCTGGAAGATGCGGGCGATGAAGCCGTCGAGGACCTCCTCGTGCTCCTTCCAGTCGAGGTCGCGCCAGCGGACCTTCACCTTGGCGGCGCGGCGGATGGTCCCGTAGATCTTGGGGAAGGAGAGGCAGCCCTCCTCCATCTCCTCGTCGCCCTCGCGGGCCACGATCTCGGGGTTGATGACGACCCGTTCGTCGCCGGCCTCGCCCGTCGGGCAGACGAGCATGAACCGCTTGCCGATGCCGGCCTGGGGGGCCGCCAGGCCGACGCCCCGGAGGTCGATCATGAGGCGGGTCATCTGGGCGACCGTGTCACGGAAGTCGTCCGTCAGATCCGCCGGGGTGACCGGGGACGTCCCCCGGGTGAGGATGGGGTTCGGCCAGTGGACGATCTCGACGTGCATCGCCGGGCGATTGTAGCCGGGGGTGGGAGGGAGGGGCCACCGGCGCTCCGGCCACCCCCCGCGGAGGTTGTCCCCGGGGGGCGGCCGGACTACCCTGCGTCGTTCGCGCCGGGCCTCCCCCAGCGCTCCCCACAGGACCTCCATGGGCGTCGCCGACCTCAAGTCCAAGGCTCGCGATTCGTTCAAGCGGAAGAACTACGACCTCGCCGTCGAGATGTACCTCGAGGTCATCCAGCTCGACCCGAACGACATCGAGGCGCTCGAGGGGCTGCACCAGGCGGCCGAGAAGCGCCGCGAGGGCAAGGGGAAGTCGCTGTTCGGCGGCATGGGCCGCCTCGGCATCGCGTCGGTCCGCGACCCGCAGAAGAAGATCGCGGCGGCCGCGCGCCACCTCGCGAAGAACCCGGACGACAAGGACGCCTGGATGACGCTCGGCGAGGCCGGCGAGGCGGGCAACTTCCTGAACGCCGCGCAGTTCGGCTTCAAGATGGCCGCGAAGCTCGACCCCGAGGACAACACGGCGTGGAAGTCGCTCGGGGCGGCGTTGTACCGCCAGGGCAAGATCAAGGAGGCCTCCGACGCCTACGGCGAGGCGGCCCGCATCGACCCGAAGGACCAGGAAGCGCTGAAGATGCGCAAGAACCTGGCCGCCGAGGGCGCCCTCAAGCAGGGCGGCTACGAGACCGCGAAGTCGTCGCGCGAGCTGATCAAGGACAAGGAGGTCGCGGGGCGCCTCGAGCGCGACACGCGCCTCCAGCTGACCGACCAGGACGCGACCGACGAGGCCGCGCGCCTGCGCGCCGACATCGAGAAGAACCCGGCGACGGCGGCGCGCACGCGCCTCCGCCTGGCCGACGTCCTGCAGCAGCAGGGCAACACGGACGCCGCGCTCGAGCAGCTCGAGCTGGTGCTCAAGACCGACCCGGGCAACTACGACCTGTCGATCCGCATCGGCGACATGAAGCTGCAGAAGCTGCAGGTCCCGTACGACGAGGCCCGCCGGCGCTACGCCGTGTCCGAGACCGACGAGAACCTCGCGGCGTTCCAGGCCGCGCGGACGGCGCTGGTCGAGGCGCGGCTGGCCGAGTACGGCCGCCGCGTCCGCGAGCACCCGACCGACCTCGGCGAGCGGTTCCGCCTGGGCCTCGTGCTGCTGATGGCCAACCGCCTCGACGAGGCCATCGGCGAGTTCCAGAAGACCGTGCAGGACCCGCGCAAGAAGACCGACAGCCTCATGCGGCTCGCGGACTGCTTCGAGAAGAAGAACCTCCTCGACCTGGCGGTCAAGCAGGTCGCCAAGGCCGCGGAGGACTTCCCCCAGCTCAACTCCGACCGCGCGAAGGAGATCACCTTCCGCCTCGGCGAGCTCCACGAGAAGCGCGGCGCGAAGGAGGACGCGCGCCGCGAGTTCACCAAGATCTACGAGGTGGACATCTCGTACCGCGACGTGGGTGCCAAGCTCGAGGGTCTGGGGAGCTGACCTCCCGGTCATCCCCCGCCCCGGCCGCCCCCGTCGTCCGTCCCTTGTCCCTGACCGTTCCCAAGCGTCCCGAACGAACCTGACCTGGAAAGACTCTCCCGATGCCCCACAGCCGTTCATCCAAGAAGCGCGTCCGCCAGAACGAGCGCCGTCGCGTCGCCAACCTCGCCACGAAGGGCGCGATGCGCGCCGCCGAGAAGGACCTCCGCGCCCTCCTCGCGGCCGGCAAGGCGAAGGAGGCGGAGGCCCTCCTCCCCCACACGTTCAAGAAGCTCGACAAGGCCGCGAAGCGCCACGTGATCCACCGGAACACGGCGTCGAACCACAAGAGCAAGCTCGCCAAGGCGGTCGCCTCGGCGGTCAAGAAGGCGAAGTAACCGGACGCAGGTCCGGCGCTCCGCGAGGAGGTCCCCCCCATGATCCGCGTCCCGTCCTACGTCGGCAGGCCAGATCGTGCGCAAGACCTTCCTCGCGGAGCTTGCGCAGCGTAGCGGCACCGAGGTCGTCCTCGCGGGCTGGGTCCACCGGCTCCGCGTGCTGTCGCACACGACCTTCGTGGTGCTGCAGGACGCCTCCGGGCAGATGCAGTGCGTCGCGGCCACGCCGGCCCTGGCGCCGCTCGCCCTCTCCCTCGACGACGTGGTCGAGTTCCGGGGCAAGGTGCGCCCCGACCCGCGCTCCCGCTACGGGGGCGTCGAGGTGGACATCCTCGAGGCCAAGGTGCTCGCCCGGGCGGCGCAGGACCTCCCGTTCCACGCGAGCGCCGACCTGTCGGCCGTGGGCGCGGAGACGGTCCTCGCGCACCGCCCCCTCTCGCTGCGCAACGAGCGCGTCGGCGCGGTGTTCCGCCTGCAGGCGGCCCTCCTCGAGGGCTTCCGGGCCGCGCTCCGTCGGCGGCGGTTCACCGAGATCGTGACGTCGAAGCTCGTGTCCGGGGGCACGGAGGGCGGCGCCAACCTCTTCCCGGTCACCTACTTCGACCGCGTGGCCTACCTGGCGCAGAGCCCGCAGTTCTTCAAGGAGCACGGGACCGCGGGCCTCGAGCGCGTGTTCGAGACCGGGCACGTCTACCGGGCGGAGCCGCACGCGACGTCGCGGCACCTCACCGAGTACCTCTCCCTCGACCTCGAGATGGCGTTCGTGGACGCCGCCGAGGACGTGATCGAGCTGGAGCGCGAGGTGCTCTGCGAGATGTTCGCGGGCCTCGCGGCGGAGCACGCCGCGCTCTGGAAGCCGCTGGGGGTCGCGCCCCCGCCGACGATCGAGCGCGCGCCGGTCTGGGAGTTCGGCGAGTGCCTCGGGCGCCTCCGGCGCGACGCGGGCCGCGCCGACCTCGTGGACGACCTCGACCCCGAGGGCGAGCGGCAGCTCTGCGCGCTCGCCGAGCGGCAGCACGGCGTCGCGGCGGTCTTCGTGGTCGGGTTCCCGATCGCCGCGCGGCCGTTCTACACGCATCCGCGCGGCACCGCGGGGGCCGCCGAGTCGTTCGACCTCCTCTATCGGGGGCTCGAGATCACGACGGGCGGCAAGCGCCGTCACCTCCGCTCGGACCTCGAGGCCTCGATCCGCTCCCGCGGCATCGACCCGGCGGCCTTCGCGGGCCACCTCCGCATGTTCGACGTCGGCATGCCGCCCCACGGCGGGCTCGCGATCGGCCTCGAGCGGCTCACCGCCCAGCTCGCGGGCCTGGCGAACGTCCGCGAGGCGTGCCTCTACCCCCGCGACCGCACGCGCCTGGACCCCTGATCTGGAACAAGGGGCTACGACCCCGTTGTTCCAACTTCCCCCCGGTCGACAGCGAAACGAAGGGCTACGACCCCGTTGTTTCGGCGTCGCCCGACGTCGACGTGGAACAAAGGGCTACGACCCCGTTGTTCCAACTTCGCGGCCGATCCCCCGGGGACGCGAGGCCCGGACGCCGACCGCGAAACGGAGGGCTACGACCCCGTTGTTCCGCCGTCCCGCGGGCCCGCAGGCGCAGCGCAGCCCGCGTAGAAATGCGCGCGCCCGCCGGCGGGTGCCGGCGGGCGCGCGGAGAGACTCAGGACGTTCGTTGCGGGAGGACGCCTACTTCTCGCCCGCCGCGCCGAACACCTTGTCGTAGCGGTACCAGACCTCGAGGCAGAGCGCGAGGCACGCCGTCGAGTAGACGCGGCCGCCGTCCGGGCCCCACGGGTCGATCGGGTCCCACGAACCCTTGTACATGCAGAAGTCGGTGTCCTTCCGCTGCGTGTCGATGATGGCCGTCTTCATGGCCTTCTGCCACGCGTCCCACGTCGGGCCGCCGACCTGGAACATCGCGAGGGTCGCGTAGTACCAGTAGTACATGTCGATCGAGCCGTCGTTCGGGTCCCACTTCGGGGCGACCTTCGAGCAGAGCTCGGCGCCCTTCTTGATCGGGTCGCTCGTCTTCGGGTTCTCACCGAGGAAGATGCGGGCCAGCATGCCGACGCCGGTCATCGACTCCGACTTGTCGGCGGGGAACTTGTCGACGAGCTCGGTCGGACGCGCCGGGCCCGTGCCGCGCTGCTGGTAGCCGACGCGGCCGTAGTCCGGGTCCGTCATCTTCTCGATCCAGGCCTTGATGCCCTCGAAGGCCTCCTCGTCGTACTGCAGCGAGACGGGCTTGCCGGCCTTGACGTCGGCCTGGTTGATGAGCTTCGCGCTCTTGAGCGCCATCATCATCCAGCCCGTCACCGAGGTGTCGTTGTCGCCCGGCTTGATGCCGTAGCGCCAGGCGAAGTACGGGTTGCGCGAGATCGCGATGAAGTCGAGCGCCTTCTGGGCGGGGTTCTTGAAGTTCGTCGAACCCGTCATGCCGAACGCCTCGACCATGGCGAGCGCGGCGATCGCGTGGTTGTAGACGAAGTGACCGGACGAACGGCTGCCGAAGCAGCCCTCGGCGTCCTGCACGTTGCGCAGGTACTTGAGGCCGTTGCCGACCACCTTGCCGAACGGGCCCTCCGAGCGGTTCGTGTAGCCCGCGCCGAGGAACGCGAGCAGGGCCATGCCCGTCACGCCCACGTCGTACTGGGCCTTGCCGGCGCCGTCCGGGCCCTCGCCCGAGATCGTCTTGCCGTCGCACCACTTGCGGAAGCCCTCGCACTCCCAGCCGCCGTCGGCCGACTGGTGCGCGGCGAGCCACTTCAGCGCGTCCTCGACCGCGTCGTCGGCCTTCTTGCCGCCGCCGCCCGCGCGCAGGTTGCGGTGACCGCCGCGGCCCTTGAAGGCGCCGCCGGCGCTGCCGCCGATGCCGATGAGGCCGTTGTTCGCCGGGCCCTCGAACGGGGCGTCGGAGATGCCGCTCTCGCCGAGCGACTCCTCGGTCGGGAGGTCGTTGTCGGTCTCGTTGTGGTCGCTGAGCTCGGCGTCCTTGACCGTCGGCTCCTTCGCCACGACGTCCGACTGGTGGATCTGCTCGGTCTCCTCCGGCGTCGGCGGCGGCTCCTCGACGGCCGGCGGCTCGGCCGCGTTCATGCTCGCCACCATCTGGAGGTTCTTCTGCGGCGGCGGGGCGTCCGACGTCATCAGGCTCGAGATCACGCCCAGGAGGACGTGGAACGCGATGGAGATCATCCACCACGGGCTGGCGCGCAGCGCCTTGTAGAGCTGGTCGTTGAAGTCGCCGCCCTGCTCCAGGAACTGCGGCTGGTGTTCGATCCGTTCGGTGCGAGCCATCGGTCGAGAGTCTCCGTTCGGTTCCCCCCCGGGCAAGTCGCCCGGGAAGGCCGGTCGCCGAGAACATGGGGGCCGGCCGAGGATGCGCCTTCGGACCGTCCGAGCGGCGCATTCTAGAGTCCGGCTTCCCCGGAGTAAACGGACGAGCCTGCCCGCGGTTCGACGCCTGTAAGCCCCGTCGCCCGGCGGACTTACGGCGCTCCGATCCGCCGCCGCCCGCCGCCCTCCCACAGGACCAGCAGGAGCCCCGCCGTCCGCGCGACCGGATACCCGTAGTAGTCGCCCTCGACCACCCCGGTCTCCCCCGGTGCCTTCGCGAGCTCCGACAGCGCGTTCGCGAACCACGCGGGCCCCTCCGGGAGCCGCGCCGCGAGCCACGCCTGCTGGACCCACGACCCCATGTCGCTCTCGAGCCCCGTCCACGTCGGCGGATCGTCGAGGATCCTCCGCAGCACGGCCTTCGGCAGGTCCACGGGCGGCGCCCCGAGCGCCGTCTCGATCTGCAGCACGAGCGCCTGCGCGACGTGGCTGTCCGTCACCCGCCGAGCCAGCTCGATCCGCTGCGTCGGCAGCACGGACACCGGGTCGTCGCCGAGCCACGCCCCGTACCCGCTCTCGACCAGCTGCGCCAGGCCGCGCGCGGCGACCGCCTGCACCCACCCGCTCGGCAGCGTCCCCATCTGCGCCTGCGCGACCAGGGCCCGGCCCGCCGCTTCGAGGTACGTGACGTCCCCCGGATCGCCGACGACGCACAGCCCGATCACGCCGCACGCGACCGCGCTCACCCCCACCCCGCGCCGCGGCCGGCGACTCACGCCGAACTGCCCCGACTGCGACTGCAGCTGCGTCAGCGTCCGCCGCGCGCGCGCGAGCCCGTCCTCGAGCCCGGCCACCCGCGACCCGAGCCGCGACGCGACCGCGAGGCCCGCGAGGCCCATCGCCGTCGCCTCGGCGCGGTCCAACGGATCCACGTCCACCGCGTCGACGCGCGGCAGGAACCCGCCGCCGGGCTGCTGCAGCGACAGGAGCCCCTTCGCCGCGCGGTCCCGCAGCGCCTCGAACGCCGCCCGCTCGCCCGCAGGGAACAGGAACGGCTGCGTCGTCGCCGGCGTGCCCCGCGCGAGTCGCGCGACGAAGGCCCCGGCGGGCACCAGCGCGAGCGCGACCGCGACCGCGAGGATCGCGACGTCGAAGGGGCCGCGCCGGCGTCGGGCCACGGGCCGCAGCACGGTCGGGGGCGCGGTCGGGCTCCCCGGGGACGCGAGGCCCGGTCGGCCGCCGGGCCTCGCGTCCCCGCCGGGCCCGAGCTCGCCCCGGGCCCGCTCACCGCAGCCGGATCTCGCGGTCGATCGGGTCCTCGTCGAGCCGCTGGAGCTGCGTCCGCAGCTGGTCCGAGATCTCCTCGACGAGCATGGGCGGCTTCACGGGCGCGGACGCCATCACCTCGAGCATGTGGTGCATCCAGAACCGCCGCTGGCGCGTCGAGCGGATGCGGTTCATGACGTCCGGGAGCGCCTCGTCGTAGGACTTCGTCCGCGACGGCCGCACCGCGAGGATCACGTAGGCGATCACCATGCCGCGCGGCCCGTCCACGACCTTCGTCTCGCCGACGCGACGCGCGGGGTCGAACGCCCACGCGTCGACCTCCTCGAGCGACGTGCCGCCGCGGCCCTTCTCGACCCACGCGTCCGCCGCCGACGCGCTCCACGAGCCCTGCTCGAGCTTGTTCGCCTTCGCGACGTCCGCGGGGGTGCGACCGGACGCGACCTGCGCGGCCAGCGACTCGACCTTCTTGCGCGCGCTCTCGACCGCGACGTCGTAGCGGTCGCCGGACGCCTCGAGGTAGGTCTCGGGGGACGCGGCGAACGTGGCGACGCGCACGCCCGCGGCCTGGTCGAACGAGGCGCGGTGGTTGTCGTAGAGCCGGCGGCACTCGGCGGGCGCGGGCTCGACGTCGATCTGCGCGCGTTTGCCGGGCGTGCCGTTGAACAGGATCGCGCGGTAGTTCTGCACGACCAGCTCGCGGGCGAGGATCGCCTTGAACTCGTCGAGGCTCTGGCCCCGCTTGCGCAGGAGCCCCTCGAACGTGATGCCCGGGTCGCGCTCGCGCGCGGCCTTCACGGCCTCGTCGGCCTCCTTCTGCACGATCTCGTCGACGACGGACGGACGCGGGTCGAGGCCGAACAGCTTCGCCTTCCACGCCATCACGCCGTTGATCGTGCGCATCACGAGGCGGTCGCGCAGCCGGCGCTCGTACGCGACCTCGGGCTCGTCCGGCTCCTGCGGCCCGATCTCGCGGACGAGCATGCGCCGCGTGACGGTCTCGCCGCAGACGTTGGCGAGCCACTGGTCCAGCGTGCGGCCGTCGCCGCCCGACGGGGCGGGCGCGCCGCTCGGGAGGTCCTCGGCGACGGCCGGGGACGGCGCGAGCGTCGGCGTGACCGCCGCCGCGATCGCCGACAGCATCAGCACGGGCAGGGTGCGCGCACGCGGGCGGGACGGGGTCATCGTCGCGAAGATACCCGCGAGGGAGCCCCGCGCGACGCGCCGTCCCCGCCCGCCGCCGGGCCTCGCGGTCCCCCGCCGGGACCGCCCGGGGTCCCGGGGCCCGGCCCCGGCCGATCCGGCCCCAGGCGCGCGAGCAACGCGACGAGCGAGGCCTCGAGGAGCGCCACGAGCGTGCGGCCCGGCGGCCCCTCGGGCGGCGGGACGTAGGCGGTCCCGGGCGTCGCGAGGCGACGGATGCGGACCCCGCGCGCCGCGAGCCGGTCGATGGCGTCGGTGCCCGGCCGCGCCTCGACGACGAGCCCGCCGGCCTCGGCGGCGCCGACGCGGCCGATCCCGAGCGCCCCCGCCGCGAGGCGCACGCCCTGGTGGAGGAACAGCCGCTGCGTGTCGGGGGGCAGCGGGCCGAACCGCGCGACGAGCTCGTCGCGGAGGTCGGCGAGCACCTCGGCGGTGGGCGCGGTCGAGACGCGGCGGAAGAGGCGGAACGTCTCGCGCGCGTCCGCGACGTAGGCCGGCGGCAGGCCGCACGGGACGTCCACGTCCACCGTGGCGGGGTCGCCGGTCCGCGGCGGGTCCTTGCGGACGCGGTGGACGGCGTCGGCGAGCATCTTGCAGTAGAGCTCGTACCCGACCGCGGCGATGTGGCCCGACTGCTGCGCGCCGAGGAGGTTGCCGGCGCCGCGGAGCTCGAGGTCGCGCATGGCGATGCGGAAGCCCGCGCCGAGCTCGCTGTACTCCTCGAGCGCGGTGAGGCGGCGCGCGGCCTCCTCCGACAGCGAGCGGTCCTTGTCGACGAGGAGGAGGCAGTGGGCGTGGCGCTGCTCGCGCCCGACGCGGCCGCGCAGCTGGTGCAGCTCGGCGAGGCCGTACCGCTCGGCGTCCTCGATGACCATCGTGTTGGCGTTGGGGATGTCGAGGCCCGACTCGACGATGGTCGTGGACACGAGCACGTCCACGTCGCCCCGGACGAACTGGAGCATGCGCTCCTCGACGAGGTCGCGGTCCATCTGGCCGTGGATGGAGGTGACGCGCGCGTCGGGCACGAGCCGCAGGACGCGGCCGACGACCACCGGCAGGTCGTAGACGCGGTTGTGGAGGTAGTAGACCTGCCCGCCGCGGTCGAGCTCGCGCACGATCGCCTCGCGGATGAGCGCCTCGTCGAAGCGCGCGAGCTTCGTCTCGATGGGCCGGCGGCCCGGCGGCGGCGTCGTGAGGTTGCTGATGTCCTTGATGCCGAGCAGGGCCATGTGCAGCGTGCGCGGGATCGGCGTCGCGGTCAGCGTGAGCACGTCCACGTCGGCCTTGAGCGCCTTCAGCTTCTCCTTGTGCTCGACGCCGAACCGCTGCTCCTCGTCCACGACGACCATGGCGAGGTCCTTGAACTTCACGTCCTTCGACAGCAGGCGGTGCGTGCCGACGACGACGTCCACGGAGCCGTCCGCGAGGCCCGCGACGATCTCGCGCTGCTCGGCCGGCGTGCGGAACCGCGACAGCGCGCGCACCACGACGGGGTACGACGCGAGCCGCGCCTCGAACGTGCGGCGGTGCTGCTCGCACAGCACGGTGGTCGGCACGAGCACGGCCACCTGCCGCCCCGCCGTCGCGACGAGGAACGCGGCGCGCAGGGCGAGCTCGGTCTTGCCGTAGCCGACGTCGCCGCACAGCAGGCGGTCCATGGGCCGCGGGCCCGCGAGGTCGGCCCGCAGCGCGAGCGTCGTCGCCGCCTGGTCCGGCGTGTCCTTCCAGGGGAACGAGCGCTCGAACTCGTCCTGCCAGTGCGGGTGCGGCTTCATCGGCGGGCCCGCGCGCCGCGTGCGCTGGGCCTGCACCTCGAGCAGCCCCTCGGCGAACTCGAGCACCGCGTCCTCGACCTTCGCCTTCTTCGCCGCCCACTCCGACCCGCCGACCTTCGAGAGCCGCGGGCGCCGCCCCGTGCCGACGTACCGCTGCACGAGGTCGATGCGCGCGACGGGCACGAACAGCGTCGTGCCCTCCGCGAACTCGAGCTTCATCGCCTGCGCGCCGCCGTCGAGCGGCGCGAGCCCGCGGAACACGCCGATGCCGTGGTGCAGGTGCACGACGGGCTCGCCGACCTCGAGCTCGAGGAAGTCCTGCAGCGGCCGCGAGGCCCCGGCGATGCCGCGGGGCCGCCGCTCGCGCAGGGAGAGGTCGGCGAGGTCGTCGTACGCGAGGAACGCGACGCGCTCCTTCGCCAGGAGGAACGACGCCGAGAGCGACCCCTCCGCGAACACGAGCGGCGCGTCGGGCATCAGCTCCTTGAGCCGCTCCTCCTCGCCCGGCGCGCGCCGGAACACGACGATGCGGTCCGCGCGCGTCGTCAGCCGCCGCAGCGCCTCCGCGACGAGGGCCTGCGGGTCGGCGCGCGTCGGGCCCTTGCGCGCGGCGCTCGCGCGCTCCGCCCGCTCCGCGATCCCGCGCACCTCCTCCAGCGTGCCCACCTCGAGGTCGAGATCGCCGTCGGGGCCGAGCCGCAGCGCGGCGAGGTCGAGGCGCCGCGCGGCCGCGAGGCCCCCGTCGAGCCGCTTCCACCGCACGCGGTCGCCCACGATCGCCACGCCCTTGCCCACCGCCAGCCGCCCCGCGACGACCGACGGCTCGACGAGCACCACGAGCGCGTCCGGCGGCAGGTGCTCGAGGATCGTGCACGGCCCCGAGTCGGCCGCGGGGTCGCGCACGCGCTCGGGGGGCAGGCAGAGCAACCGCACCGACGCGAGGCCCGCCCCGACGCGGTTCGTCGCGGGGTCGAGCACGCGCACCGACTCGAGCACGTCGCCGAAGAAGTCGAGGCGCACGGGCGCCTTCGCGCCGTACGGGAAGACGTCGACCACGCCGCCGCGGCCCGCGAACTCGCCGGGCGTCTCGACGGCGCCGACGCGCACGTACCCCGACAACGCGAGGTGCTCGAGGAGCGACCCCGGCGCGTGCGTCTCGCCGAGCGCGAGCACGAGGCCGGCCCGCTCGACGACGACGGGCGACGGCACGTCCTGCACGAGCGCCCCCACGGGCGCGACGAACACGGGCGCGAGCGGGCCCGGCGCCGCCGCGGCCGACGCCCGCGACCCGGCGCGCGGGGACGGCGGCCCCTCTCCCGGGACGCGAGGCCCGCTCGCCGGCGCGGACCGGGCCTCGCGTGCCGCGCGGGCGGCATCGAGCACCGCGACGCGCGCGGAGAGGACGTCGGGGTCCGGCGGCCCCTGGCCGGCGCCGTGGGGCCACGTCGGGAACGACAGCGCGTCGTCGTGGGCGAAGGTCGCGACGTCGAGGACGGCGGCGTCGGCCGCGCGCGCGTCGCTCGTGACGACGAGGATCGCGGGCGCGTGCGCGCGCAGGCCCGCGACGAGGAGGCCGACGGCGCCGCCGTGGACGCCCCCCACGCGGACGGACTTCTTCCGGGCGAGGAGGCCCGCGACGGGGGCCGCCACGTGGGCGGGGTCAGGGTAGGGCGCAGCCGAGCGGTCGGCGGTCACGAAAGGGCCGATGGTACCCGCGCGCGCGCGGGCGCCCCCACCCGCTCCGGCCGGGCGGGTACGCTGGGGAGGGAGGACGTCGTGAACCGACGGAATGCAGCGGGCCTCGCGTGCCTCGCGGCCGGATTGCTGGCCGTCGTCGCGTGGATCGGGCTGCGGCAGAAGGGCGGTCCCGCGGCCGACAGTCCCGCGGCCGGACCGGCACCCACCGAGACGCCCGCGCCGCGCGACCTCGCGGCCTCGCCGCGCGGCGAGGCCCCGAAACCTCGAGCATCGCAGGGTCCGGCGCCGGCCGAGGCGGCGCCGTGGCTCACGTTCCGCGTCGCGGACCCCGCCGGCACGCCGATCGCCGGGGCCCGCATCTGGGTCCACGACCCGAACGGCGTGGACTGGCTCGCGCCCGTGGCCAGTGACGCGGCGGGCCTTGCGTCCGTCGACGGCGTGCCCCGGGGCGAGCGGTACTTCCACGCGGTGGCGCCCGGGTACCGCGTCTACTTCGGTCAGCTCGGGCACGGCCCGCCGGAGGACGGGGCGCCCGTCCCGATCCCGCTCCTCGCGGGCGTCGCCGCCAGCCTTCGGGTCGTCGCGGCCGACGGCGAGGCGGGCATCGCGGGTGCGAGGGTCGCCGTCGAAGGCTGGGGCATCCCGCTTCCGGTGGGCGCGACCGACGCGACCGGCACGATGGCCCTCCCGGGCCTCGCGGACAACGACGAGACGACGTTCGTCGTGAGCGCGGCGGGGTTCCGCACGTCGGCCGTGAAGCTCCGCGCCGACGGCGGGCGGCCCGAGCGCGATCCGACGGTCGTCCGCCTCGAGCGCGGGGGCACGATCCGCGGGGTCGTCCTGGGCCCGGACGGCCGCCCGATGCCCGAGGTGACGGTGCGGGCGCGCACCGTCGCCGAGCTCGCCGAGGACGCCGCGGAGGCGTGGCCCGCCGCCGTGCCGGCCGACGTCGCGCAGTTCCTGTGGGGTCGGCGGCTGGTCGCGCGCAGCAATCCGGCCTTCCAGATCAGCGACCGCAACGGCAGGTTCGTGTTCGACGGGCTCGAGCTCGGCGCGGCGTACGGTGTCTCTGCGAGCGTGTTCGGGCACGCCGCGGCGGCGGACGTGGCCGACGTGTTGCCGACGACCGACGCGGCGCCGGGACGGGACGTCGAGTTGCGGATCCGTCGGCCGGCCGTGTTGCTCGTGCGCTGCACCGTGCCGGACGGGGCCAACTCGCCCCACGACGTGCGGATTGCCTGGGCCACGTCGCCGCCCTCGTTCCCCAGGCGACCCGCGCGAGCCGAAGCGGACGGCCGCGTGCGCCTGGTGGACGTCGTGCCCGGGCGCGTGCTCGTGTTCGCGGAGACCGAGGGCTTCCTGCCGGCCGCGACGTTCGTGGACGTCGAGGAGGGCGCGACGATCGAGCTCGACCTGCCGCTGTCCACGGGCGCGACCGTCGCGGGCACGGTCGTGGACGTCGGCGGCTTGCCGCTCGCGGACGCGTCCGTCGTGATCGACCGTTGGAGCGTCGATGGCCTGCCCGGCGCGCCGTCGATCCGAACGCGCACGGACGGGTCGGGGCGATTCTCCGTTTCGGGCGTGTGGCCGGGCCCCATCCACCTGCACGTCAAATGGAAAGACGAACGTGGCCACGCTGCGGGCGCCTTCCGCGTACCCGCCACCGCGCCCGCGCGCGACCTGCGGGTCGTCCTCGCGCCCGAGGGCCGCGTCCGAATGCGGCTCCTGGACGCCGAACGGCGCCCCTACACGCGTCGCGTCGAGGTCATGCTCTCGACCGACGGTGGCGGCAAGGGTGGCACGCGCGAACCCGACGACGGCGTCCTCTCCCACGACGGCCTGTCCGACGGCGACTACGTCTGGGTCGTGTGCCCGTCGGACGCGGCGTGGGTACGGCGCACGTTCTCGGTCCGCGGCGGCGCCGCGGTGGACCTCGACGACGTCGTGCTCGACGTCGGCGCGACGATCACCGGCCGCGCGCTCGACCCGGCCGGGCATCCGATCGCGGGCGCGACGGTCCGGTGCCCCGAGGTCGAGGACTTCCGTTGGACGCGCACCGACACGGACGGTCGCTTCACGATGGAACACGTGCCACGCACGGCCGTGCGGCTGGTCTTCGAGACCGACGACCGGTACATGGAGCGCACGGTGGACCCGTCGGCCGCGTCGCCGATCGAGGTGCGCCTTCTCCGACGCAGCGCGCTTCGCTGACGCCCCGCGACCCTTGCCCCACCGTCCTGTCCGCATCCCCCTCCCCGGGACGCGAGGCCCGGCGGCCGCCGACGGAGAGTCGCGTGGCACAATGCCGGGATGGAGCGGACGACCCCGAACCTCACCTGGATCGCGGCCGTCCGACGTCGGCGGAGCGAGGTCGGCCCCGGGCACGGAGCGCGCGACGCATGATCACGCTCGGCGTCGCGATATGGATTCGCCTGGGCATCGCGATCGCGTTCCCGGTGCTCATGGGCTGGGTGGTCTGGCGCGCCCTCCGCCGGGAGAACAACGGCTTCGGGTGCCTGAACGCCCTGAAGCCCGGGCGCTCGCACAAGTTGCCGTACTGACCGGCACGACGGACCGCGCCCGGGTACGCTGCTCGCGGAGGGTGTCGTGACGCGTCGCGGACTCGGTGCGCTGGCCGGCCTGCTGCTCGTGATCGGCGGCGCGGTGGCGCTCGCGTGGTCCCGCGGTGTGGGCCCGTTCGCCCCGACGCAGGACGACGCGGCCGCCGCGCCCGGCGCCAAGGCACCGGGCCACGTCACCGGCGGGACGCAACCGACCGACGCCGCACTCGCCGCCGCCGGCCGACGCACCTCGACCCGAGACGCCGACCGGCCCGCGGGCGCGGCCGCCGCCGCGCGCCCCACGACCCTGCGTGTGTTCGTGACCGTGAACGACGTGCCCCGCGCCGGCGTCACCGTCCGCGTCCGGCGCTGGAACAGCCTCGACGTGCTCGCGACGAAGGAGACGGACGCGCAGGGAGCGTGCGAGTTCCCCTCGACCGACCTCCGGGTCGTCGAAGTCGAGGCCTGGGCCGCGGGATTGTGCCCGTGCGGAGCCGGGAACACGGAGCTCGAGCGCGACACGAACGTCGTCCGACTCGAGATGCGCCCCGGACGCGAGGTCGTCGGCCGCGTGATCGACGCTGCGTCCGGCGCGCCGGTGGCGGGCGCGAGCGTCCTCGTGAACGAGGTGGAGATCGGCCCGACGGACGCCGACGGTCGCTTCCGGCTCTCGGGAGTCGAGCCCGGGGTTGCCACCGAGATCGTCGCGGACCACGTCGGATTCTTCGAGCGGACCCTCCGGGTCCGTGCGGCACCGCCCGACGTCGTGGAACCCCCGTTGGAGCTCGCACTCGAGCGCTGCACGGTGATCTCCGGGATCGTGCGCGACGCCGATGGGAATGTCGCGGCGGACGCACGGGTCTACGTCACCGGCGGCGAACCCGGCGCCCGCCTGCGATCCGTGATCGACGCGTCACCACGGACGCAGGAAGAGGACGTGGCCCTCGCACGGGATGTCGCCGCGTACTCGCCGCCCGACAGCGAGTCCACCCGGACCGCGGCCGACGGGTCCTTCTCGCACCCGCTCCCCCCCGGCCGCTCGACCGCGTGGGTACGGGCTGTGAAGGACGGGTTTGGCCCCTCCCCGGTGACGCGCGTGGACGTCGCCAGCGCCGCGAGGCCCATCGAGCTTCGGCTGCAGCGGGCCGCGCGTCTGGAGATCGAGGTCGTCGGCCCCGGCGGGCCCTGCGACGGCGCATTCTCGCAGTTGGTGCAGGCCGGGTCGAAGTTCGCCACGCGCGGAGCACTCGCAAGTTTCGACAACCTGTCGGACGAACCGGCGTGGCTTCTCGTAGGAAGTGACGGACTCCGATCGGTCGTCCGTCGGATCGTGCCCGTGGCAGGCACTACGACCCGGGTCACCGTCTCGCTCGACGCAGGGCGGATGATCGAAGGACTGGTCGTGGACGAAGGGGGCCAAGCGGTCGCGGCCGCCAGCGTCATCGCCGCGCCCGCGTCGGACTTCGACGACTCGATCCCCAAACGGCGCTGGTGGACGCATTTCTGGGACCGCGACCGACCGGGCGTCCGCGAGGCGAGGACCGACCCGGAAGGCAGGTTCCGATTCTCCGGACTCGACGCGACGGCACGGTGGCTAGACGTCTGGACGCCCGACCGCGGCCGTGCGTTGGACCAGCCGCTTCGGGTCCTCGCGGGTGCGCCGCCGGTACGCATCGTCGTTACGCCCCGCGCGTCCGTACTCGCCCAAGTGCTCACGACGGACGGCGCCGTCCCCGAAGGCACGGTCCACGCCGAGTTGTTGTTGGACGGGGACAGCATCGAAAGGGGACACTTCCGGCACGGGTCCGTCGAGTTCCGCGGACTCGACCGCGGCGAGGTCGCGCTGCTCGTCCACGCCGATGGGTGGGCGTGGGCCTGGCGGAGGACGTCGGTCCGCGGGGCGGAGACCGTCGATCTCGGGACGGTACGCCTCGAGCGCGGGCGCCGGATCCCGGGGACGGTGGTGGACCGCCGAGGCGCCCCGATTCCGGAGGCCAGGGTCGATGCCGCCGACTGCCTGTGGGGTTCCGACACGTCCGACGTCCACGGGCGATTCCTGCTCGAGGACTTCCCGCCGCCGCCGTTCGACCTCCAGGTGGGCGGCATGGAGTTCCTCAGGGCTCTCATCCGCGTCACGGAAGTGCCCGCGGGCGGGCTGCGACTCGTGGTCACGCGCCGCGGGCGCGTGCGCGGGCAGGTCGTGGACGCCGACGGGACGCCCGCCGTCGAACGGCTCTTCTACCTGCGGCGCGTCGGCGCCGACGCGGCCGCGGAGGAGAAGACCGACCCCGACGTGGACCACGACGACCCGTGGCAGGCCGTGGTGTCGGGGCCCGACGGCCGCTTCGAGCACCCCGTCGAGCCGGGGACGTGGGCCGTGCGCACCGACGACGACGAGGCCGAGACCTCGCCCGCGCTCCAGACCTTCACGATCACCGACGGCGAGACCCGCGACGTGAAGATCGTCTGGCCCGCGGACGCCCCGAAATGACGCGAGGCCCGGTTCGCACCGGGCCTCGCGTGTCGGAACAGGGGATCGTCGACCGTGGGGTCGTGGGATGCGGGCGGAAGGCCTACAGCCCGACACCGAACCCGCCGTCGGCGGGCGGCTTCTTCGGCGTCACGGGCGCCTTGCGGCGGCCCTCGACCTCGACCGTCGGCTTCACCTCGGGCGCGACCGACGACTTCGGCGCCGGCGGCGGCGGCGTCTCGCTGCCGATCACGCCCGCGCCGAACGCGGGGCCTGTGGGCGCCGGCTTGGGAGCCGGCTTCGGAGCCGGCATCGAGGGCGCGGGTTCGCGCACGACCGGCGCGGGATCCGCCGCCGGTGCCGTTTCCGGCTTCGGCGCGGCCGCGCGACGACCGCCACCCCGTCGGGCCGGCGGCGGTGCCGGAGCCTCGGACGGCGGCGCGTCGCTCAACGCGAAGTCGCCGCCGCGCGCGGAGGGATCCGCAGCCGGCGTGGCCTCGTCGCCCGCCGGGGCCGCGTCGGCGGCCGGACGGCGACCGCGTCCACGTCCGCCACGGGGGCGGCGCTCACGCGGCGCCGGCACGGGCTCGCTCGGGCCGTCCGGCCAAGAGGACGGCTCGGGCCCGTCCACGAACGCCGCGGGCACGTCGCCGGACGCGTCGGCCTCCGGCGGCACCGCCGGAGCGGCGTCCTCGGGCGGCATCGCGTCCGCTTCCGGGGCGATGCCCGGCGCGGGCGGCGCGCCCTCGTCGTCGCGACGACCGCGACCGCGGCCACGACCGCCGCGGCGGCCACGCCGACGACGTCCGTCGCCCTCCGCATCGCCCTCGGCCGGCTCGCGGCCGGCGGCGGGCGCGTCGCCCTCGCGCGGGGCCTCGTCACGCGCGGACGTCTCGGCCGGCGCGTCGGACGGCGTCGCCTCGGCGGGCGGCGCGTCGGCGTCGAACTCGGGCGCGAGCGCGGCGGGCCGCGGAGCGCCGCCGTCGTCCACGAAGCCCTCGTCGGCCTCGGGCGCGATCGCGTAGTTCGTCGGGCCGGCCGGCTTCGCGGCCGCCTCCGCCCACTCGCGCCAGTCGTCGGCGTCGCTGCTCTGCTTGACGATGGTGCGGACGCGGTCGCGATCGCGGTCGCGCGGGTCGCGGGCGTCGCGGGCGTCGCGGTCCCGCGTGTCGCGGGTCTCGCGCGGGTCGCGCTCGCGGAGCTCGGGCAGGCGGCGGCGGCGCCGGCGACCGCGGTACTTCAGCGCCTCGAGGGCGTGACGCGCGGCCTCCTGCTCGGCTTCCTTCTTGTTGATCCCCGTGGCGCGGCCGTACTCCGTGCCCTTGAGGATCGCGGCGACCGTGAACGCCTTGCGGTGGTCCGGCCCCTCCTCCTCGACGCTCCGGTAGACGGGCGTGCAGCCGAGGAGCTGCTGCGCCTCGTGCTGGAGGAGGCTCTTGAAGTTCTTCGGGACCCGGTCGTTGAAGACGTCCTCGATCTCGGGACCGAGGTGGCGGAGGATGAACTCGCGCGCCGGGTAGAAGCCGCCGTCCAGGTAGACGGCGCCGATGATGCTCTCGACGAGGTTCGCCGTGAGCGAGACGGGCAGCTCCTCGCGTCGGGCGACGCCCTTCGCCACCTCGATGAAGCGGGTGAGGCCCAGCTTCGTCGAGACGCGATAGAGCGCGCCGCGGGAGACGACCGCCGACTTGATGCGGGTGAGCTCGCCTTCCTGTTGGTCAGGAAGACGCTTGTACAGCTCCTCGGTGATCGCGAGCCCGAGGACGCTGTCCCCGAGGAACTCCTGACGCTCGTTGCACTCGCGGTCCGGGGTGCGGACGGACGAGTGCGTGAGCGCGATCTCGAGCAGATTCGGGTCGGCGAAGGCGTACCCGATGACCCGCTGGCATTCCGCCAGCCTCTTCAACATTCGAATGGGTTCCGTTACGTGGCGCGAGGGGCCTACGACCCGGTCGCAAGCCAGGGGAACCTCGCGCGGGGGCCGGCCGATCACCCCCGAGCTGAAGCACTCGGATCCGTAGCAGCGGGGCGATCCCGGGGCCGCGCGAGGGGCACCTGGAAGGTCTCGACGCTATCACGCCCCCCCCGGCGACCGAAGGAAACCGTCGGGATCGTCGCGAGACCGGGGGCACCCCCGGCTACCGACGCGGGGAAATCCGCGTGACCGCGGCCGCGCTCGCGCGAGGAAGAAGAGGAGGGCGCGAGCGGCCTTCCCCGCAGCGCCGCAACCCGACGAGGACCGCCCCGCCGACGACGCCCCCACCGCTCCCGCACTCCCGAATCCCGCGATCGCGGCCCCCCCGGCGAGGGACCGCGAGGCCCGGCGCACGGCGGGCCTCGCGTCCCCGCGAGCCTCGGATCCCGGGGCGAACGCCCGCCACGCGGCGGGTCCGGGGCGTCGGTCAGGCCTTCGCCTGGAGGTTCGCCTCGGCCATCCACAGGTCCTTGTCCACCGCAGCGACGATGCCGGTGAGGAGGTCGGCCGTGACGGCGTCGCCCCACCCGTCGGTGGTGTCGATGGCCTTGCGGCAGGCCTCGGCGAAGGTCGCGAGGCCCGCGATCACGGCCTTCAGGTGCTCGGGGCCGGAGACGGCCGAGGCCGGGAAACCGGGGATCGTCGAGGCCTTCGCGACCTGCGGGGTGCGGCCCTCGGCGATGCCGCCGAGCGCCACCGCTCGTTCGGCGAGCTCGTCGGCGTGCGCGAGCGCGTGGGCCGAGAGCTCGTCGAAGAACGCGTGGAGCGCCTGGAAGTTGGGGCCCTTCACGTTCCAGTGGGCCTGTTTGGCCTGGTGGTAGAGGTCGAGCGCGTCGGCAAGGCGCCCGTTGAGCAGCTTGACGGTCTTCTCGCGGGTGGCGGCGGGGAGGTCGTTGCGGGTGGGGTGCATGGACAGGATGCTACGCCCCCGTCAGGGGCCGTCGGCGCTTTCTTTAGACAGTGTCTAAATAGGACGGGACGGGGCCGGGCGCCGGGGGCTCGACGGGCGGGTGCCGTCGCACCGCCGGCGGCGCACGGGGCGGGGCGGTGCGCTCCGCCGGCCGCTGTGTGGGCGTGGCCGTGCCGAAAGGCGCCGTCCGCGCCGGGAGCGCTCGCCCGTGCCGGAAGGGCCCGTCAGTGGCGGAAGTGGCGATGGCCCGCGAGGATCATCGCGACGCCGTGCGCGTTGCAGAGCGCGACGGCGGCCTCGTCGTTCTTGCTGCCGCCGGGCTGGATCACCGCGCGCACCCCGGCGGAGATCGCCGTCTCGAGCGCGTCGTTGAACGGGAAGAACGCGTCCGACGCGAGCACCGCCCCGTCGAGCGAGCGGGCGCCCTCCGCGGCCCAGCGCTTCGCGCGGTGGATCGCCAGCTCGGTCGCCTCGACGCGGCTCATCTGGCCCGCGCCGACGCCCACGGCCTGCGTGCCGACGCCGACGACGATCGCGTTGCTGCGCACGTGCTGGACGACGCGGTAGGCGAAGAACAGCGCGGCCTTCTCGGCCTCCGTCGGCGCGCGCTTCGTCGCGACCTCGACGCCCTTCGGGTCGACGAGCTCGGTGTCGCGCTGCTGCACGAGGAGCCCGCCGTCGATGGCGCGGACGTCGAAGCCGAACGGGGTCGGCGTCGTCGTCTCGACGTCGAGGATGCGGAGGTTCTTCCCCCACCGCGGCCCCTCGACGAGGGCCTGCACCGCCGCCGCCTCGACGCCGGGCGCCACGACGACCTCGAGGAACGTGTCGCCCGAGGCCAGCCGCCGGGCCAGCGCCTCGGTGAGCGGGCGGTTGAACGCGACGATGCCGCCGAACGCGCTGCGCGGGTCGCACGCGAGCGCGGCCTCGAAGGCCGCCGCCGGGTCGGCCGCCGTCGCGACGCCGCACGGGTTGTTGTGCTTCACGACGACCGCCGCGGGCGCCTCGAGGCCGCGCGCGAGCCCCCACGCCGCGTCGGCGTCGAGGTAGTTGTTGAACGAGAGCTCCTTGCCGTTGCGGAAGAGGGCCTTCGCCAGCGAGCCGCGCGGGGCGCGGGGGTCGACGTAGAGCGCGGCCGCCTGGTGCGGGTTCTCGCCGTAGCGGAGGGTCGTCGCGCGCCACGCGCTGCCGAGCGCGAGCGGCATCGGGTCGAGGCCGCGGCCCGCGAGGAACTGGTGGATCGCGGCGTCGTACGCGCTCGTCCGCGCGAACACGACCCGCGCCAGCTGCGCCTTGAGCTCCTCGGACAGCGCGCCGCCGTTGGCCTTCAGGTCCTCGAGCACCGTCGCGTACTGCGACGGGTCGGTGACGACGCCGACGCTCCGGTGGTTCTTCGCCGCGCTCCGCAGCATCGCGGGCCCGCCGATGTCGATCTGCTCGATCGCCTCCTCGAGGGTCACCCGCGGCTTCATCACCGTGGCCTCGAACGGGTAGAGGTTGACGACCAGCAGGTCGATCGCGCCGATGCCGTGCTCGGCCATCTGCGCGCGGTGCTTGTCGTCGTCGCGGAGGCCGAGGAGCGCGCCGTGGACGCGGGGGTGGAGCGTCTTCACCCGGCCGTCGAGCATCTCGGGGAACCCGGTCTCGTCGGACACGTCCTTGACCGCGAGGCCCGCCGCGCGGAGGGCCTTGGCGGTCCCGCCGGTCGAGAGGAGCTCGACGCCGCGCGCGACGAGCGCCGACGCGAAGTCGACGAGGCCCGTCTTGTCGTGGACGGAGAGGAGGGCGCGGCGGACGGGGGTCGGGGGCATGGGGCGGAGAGCGTAGCGCGGGCCCCCGCGCGGCGGGAGGCGCGGCGCGGGACCGGGCCGCGGTCGTGCTTCCGGGGGACGCGAGGCCCGCCGGCCGGGGGCAATCCCGCCATCCGGTGCCGGACACCGTTTGGCGCGTTTGGTCGCCCGGCAGGCCGTCCCCGGCGCCATTCGCGCCATTGGGTGCCGGACACCATCTGGCGCGTTGGGACGCGACGGCCGCCGGGCGTCGCGGTCCCCCGCCGGCGACCGCAACCGCTCGTATCCGCCCATCGAGGTCAATCCCGCCATCCGGTGCCGGACACCGTTTGGCGCGTTTGGTCGCCCGGCAGGCCGGGCCTCGCGGTCCTCGACCCCCTGACCGCGCCCCGAGCGGGCGGGGGCGCCGTCGCTACGCCGGCGCCTTCTGCCCCCGGAGCGACGCCTCGAGCAGGCCCGTGATCTTGCCGTCGAGGACGCCCGCGGTGTCGCCCGTCTCGAAGCCGGTCCGGTGGTCCTTCACCATCTGGTAGGGCTGCAGGACGTACGAGCGGATCTGGTTGCCCCAGGCGATGTCGCCCTTCGCGTCGTACATCTTCTCGGCGTCGGCCTTGCGCTTGTCCTCCTCGAGGCGGAGGAGGCGCGCCTGCAGCATCTGCATCGCCACCTTCTTGTTGCGGTGCTGGCTGCGCTCGTTCTGGCACGCCACGACGATCCCGGTGGGCTTGTGGACGATGCGGACCGCGCTCTCGGTCTTGTTGACGTGCTGGCCGCCCGCGCCGCCGGCGCGGAACGTCGTGATCTCGCAGTCGGCTTCCTTGACCTCGATCTCGGCCTCGTCCTCGACGAGCGGCATGGCCTCGACGCCGGCGAAGGTGGTCTGGCGGCGCTTCTGCGCGTCGAACGGCGAGATGCGGACGAGGCGGTGGACGCCGGCCTCGTGTTTGAGCCACCCGAACGCGTACGGGCCGCGGACCTCGATCGTGGCGGAGCGGACGCCGACCTCGGCGCCGTCCTGGCGGTCCACCTCGGCGACCGTGTAGCCGGCGAGCTCGGCCCAGCGCACGTACATGCGCAGCAGCATCCCGGCCCAGTCCTGCGACTCGACGCCGCCGGCGCCCGACTGCACGGTCAGGTACGCCGACATCGAGTCGCGCGGGCCCGAGAGCAGGGCCTGGAGCTCGAGCCGCTCGGCGTCGGCCTTGAGGCCGTCGAGGACCGTGTCGACCTCACCGAGCGCCGCCTCGTCGTTCTCGGCGACCGCGAGGTCGAGGAGCACGCCGACGTCGTCCACGCGCGCTTCGTAGGGCGCCCAGGGCTCGAGGGTCGTGCGGAGGACCTTGAGCCGGTCCACGGTCTTGCGGGCGGTCTCGTTGACGTCCCAGAAGCCGGGCTCGGCCATGCTGGCCTCGAGCTTCGCTACCTCTTCCCTCTTGCGGTCGAGCTCAAAGACTCCTCTTGACCTGCGAGAGGCGGGTCCGGAGGGCGTCGAGACGGGTGCGGAGGTCGGTCGGGGTCGGCATGGGGAGGTCCCCCTGGGGGACGGGGGGATTCTGTAGGCAGAGCGGCCCGCGGTGGGAGGAATCCCGGGCGGCGAGGGGGATGTCGTGCGAAATGAACGTCCGTCGCGCGCGATGAACGGCGGCCGTCCGCCCCCCCACGACGCCAAAACTCGTAACTCGTTACTGGAAAAATAGTTACGAAACAATCCACCCTGGGACCGCATTCGGCTCGGATTCTGCTACTGTCCCGCGTCCGACCGGCCGACGCCGGTCCCCCTCCCCAGGAAGGGATTGCAAAGCACATGGGTCGCATGACGTGGTTCTCGCGCGCGCTGCTCGGCCTCTCGGCCGCGGCGTGCTTCTTGACGGCGCCGGCCTTCGCCGCCGAGCCTTTCGACAACGACGAGCTGGTCGCCGGCTCGGAGTTCCTCGCCCTCCCGGACAAGGACACGCACAGCGGCGTGTTCCTGGACCTCATCGCGGTCGGCTCGAGCTCGGTGACCGGCCCGAACGTCTTCGGGATCGCGGCCCCGGCCGAGAGCACCTCGCTCCGCGTCGCCATCTTCGACGGCAACGCGGGCGGCCTCTGGGACCAGAACAAGATCGACAACGACGCGAACGGCAACCCGGTGCCGGACGGCTCGGTCGTCGAGTACGACCTCGTCACCGCGTCGCCGACGGCCCCGGAGACGGTGGTCGCCATCGCCGACTCGGAGAGCGCGGCGCCCCGTCCGGGCGCGGCGATCTTCACGTACGCCGTGGACGGCCGCTGGCAGTTCCTCTACGACGGCCCGCACCACCCGAACGCGCTGCTCCCGGACGGCCGCCACGTCTACCGCCTGCTGGTGAAGTACCGCCAGCCGACGCCGTCGGGCAGCAACATCGCCCCGATCAACGGCTACAAGGTCGCGATCAACGCGCCCTTCGGCCTGATCCCCGTCCAGGTCGGCCAGCTGCTGACCGGCGGGTTCATCGGCGGCGTCGTCGACTCGCGCAACATGCTCTTCAAGTTCCCCGGCTCGCCGGTGAACGGGGACGAGTACTCGGTCTCGCGCGACCACTACCCGGACGTGCTCGAGCCCAGCGCGAACCTGAACTCGATCCTGAACGGCCCGGCCGCCGCGCTCCCGGCCGTCCGGTTCCCGAGCCCCGACCCGTTCGTGAACAAGTACAAGGGCGACTTCGAGCTCGGCATCCGCCTCGTCCCGAGCCCCGGCCAGAGCTGGGTGAACTTCGTCGAGAACCTCATCCTCGAGGAGGGTGACGCCGACGACGTGGACGACCTCTCGGGCATCAGCCCCGAGGGCATGCCCAGCCCGAGCAACGCCGGCATCCCGCCGGACGACGGCCGCGCCTACGTCGACCAGCGCGGCATCGCGCACGACAACTCCGGCTACCGCCTCCCGTTCGCGGCCCAGCCGAGCGACGCGGGCAGCCCGTGGCTCGAGCTCGTGGACCCGAACGGCGTGGTCCGCGTGACGCTGCTCGACCTCTCGGGCAACGTGGCCCAGGAGGACAACACCGGCGCCGCGTTCGAGAAGATCCCGGTGCCGCTCGACGGCATCCCGGGCCTCTGGACGCTGCGGATGCACAACCTCGACGCGCGCAACTCGTGGTTCCTCCGCGCGAACGTCGAGTTCAACCCGCTCACGCAGTCGCTCGAGGGCCGCGTCTACCGCGACCTGAATTGCGACGGTGACGACGAGGCCGACGTCGAGCCGGCCCTCTCCGGCCTGACGGTCCGCATCCAGCGCACCGACGCCCCCGCGGCGCCGATCTTCCGCGTGACGGACGCGAACGGCTTCTACTCGGTCAACCCGATCCCGGCCGGGACGTACAACATCTCGGTCGACTCGGACGTGCCGAACATGACGTCGGCGATCGTCCAGCCGCTGTCGAAGACGGTCGTCCCGTCGGTCAACCTCAAGGACGCCGACATCGGCTACTGCGAGAAGACCTGCGACTGCGGCGAGACGGGCCGCCTCCACGAGGTGTGCTTCGAGTCGAGCGTGTGGCTCGCCGACCCGACCACGACGTCCTTCGACGTCTACGTCCGGCTCGACAAGGGCTGCGAGTGCGACCCGCCGATGGTGGACCTCGCCTGCTTCGGCTACGACGGGGCCTTCCCCGGCGAGCAGACCGGCCGCAACGGCGTCCTGAAGGTCAAGGACATCAAGGTCGTCGACGGCTACGCCAAGGTCCTCGTGTGCGCCACGGCCGACCCGGCGTGGTTCCCGATGGGCTACTTCGACGGCACGATGAAGCTGACGGTCGTCGTCAACTGCGTCGGCGAGGCGGCCTGCGGCGAGTTCTCCTGCAAGTCGCTCAAGATCGGCGGGACGTTCCCGGCCGACTGGAAGCCGCTCTGGTGCGATGACGTCCCCGACTTCTTCCTGAAGTCGTACCTCGCCTGGGAGTGCTGGCCGGACAAGCCGTGCACGGACGGCTGCGTCAAGGGCCTGGCCTGGTGGAAGACGGTCAACAAGTACGGCACCTGCGAGGCGACGAAGATCGCGTGGCCGGTCGACGGCGGCGAGGACAAGGTCCTCTGCGGCAAGTCGTGGCTGTCGATCCTCAAGGCCAGCGCCAAGTGCGACGCGTGGGTGGCCCTCGCCCAGCAGTGGATCGTCGCGAAGCTCAACGCCGCCGGCGGGGCCTGCACCCCGAAGACGGTCGCGGCCGCCCTTGAGGAGGCTGCGGCGCTGCTCGAGCAGAACTGCGGCGGGCTCTGCGGCCTCGCCGAGGAGCGCGCCCGGATCGTCTACCTGGTGCTGAAGGGCTACAACGACGGCAAGGCCGGCCCGGTGGCGTGCATCGTGAAGGTGCCCTGCTGCCCGCCCCCGCCGCCGAAGTGCGACCCGAAGCCGAAGTGCGATCCGAAGCCGAAGTGCGACGAGCCGAAGGACCGCTGCGACGACAAGCCGAAGGGCGACAAGCCCAAGGACAAGTGCGACGACGACAAGTCCAAGTGCGACAAGCCCAAGGACCGTTGCGACGACGACAAGTCCAAGTGCGACAAGCCCAAGGACCGCTGCGACGACGACAAGTCCAAGTGCGAGAAGCCCAAGGACAAGTGCGACGACGACAAGTCCAAGTGCGAGAAGCCCAAGGACAAGTGCGACGACAAGCCGAAGGGCAACAACGGCGTCGGCAACGGCCTCGATCCCCAGCCCCCGGGCAACCCGCCGGTGAACGACGGCGTCGGCACCGCTCCGGGCAAGCCGGGCAACAAGGGCGGCAAGAAGTAAGCGAACCCATCGGTTGCGGCGCGCATGCGCGCCGCGCCTCCTGGACGGCCGGCCCGCGAGGGCCGGCCGTTTTTCGTTTCCCGGGGAGCACGGCGACGCGGCGTTCCTCCCAGGACCGCGAGGCCCGGTGGCCCGCGCCGCCCCCCCCGCCCATGCCGTTCGTCGACGGGGGCGAGATCGGCGACCGGGCCTCGCGGTCCCGCGGGTCGGTTCCGCCATTTCGTGCCGGTCCCAGAATGGCGGAACCGGCCGTCGATCGGCGGGTCACGCCGGCCGCCGGGCCTTGCGTCCCGGGACCGGGGACGCGGTCCCCGCGAGGCCGCACGGTCCGTGTCGCGGCGGTGCGACATCGGCGCCGGGGGACTTGTCCGAATTCCGCAGCACCCCGCCCGCTCGACGTCGCGGAATCGACCGGCAACGGGTCGGTTGCGCGCCGACGTAAGTCCTTGATCCATGGCGACTTGAGGTGCGCCCGGCGCGTCCCTCCCCGTCGTTATGAAGGCCGGATGAGGGCCCGGCACCGGAGTTGCCTCCGGTCCTCTCCCCGCAGGAGGTCTGTATGCGCTTCCCGAAGCTCCGCCGATGGGCGGCGGCCGCCGCCCCGGCCCTCCTCGCGTTCCTGCCGCTGTCGACCCAGGCCGCCGAGCCGTTCGACAACGACGAACTCGTCGCGGGGGCGGAGTTCCAGGGCCTGCCGGACCGCGACAGCCACAGCGGCGTCTTCCACGACCTGATCGCCGACGGCAACTCGTCGCTGTCGCAGCCGGCGCAGTTCGGCGTCACCTGCAGCCTGAACACCGACCGCCTGCGGCTCGCGATCTTCGACGGCAACGCGGCCGGGCTCTGGGACCAGAACCTCCTCTCGAACGGCCCCGACGGCGCGCCGCTGCCGGACGGGTCGGTGGTCCGGTACGTCGTGACGACGAACTCGCCCGACCACCCGGCGACGGTGGTCGCCGTCGGCGAGTCCGAGGCGCCCGGCGCGCAGAGCGCGGACGTGACGAAGGTGTTCGCGAACGCGATCGACAGCCGGTGGGAGTTCCTGGTCGACGCCCCGCACCACCCGAACGCCCGGGTCACGGAGACCGAGGAGTACGCGTATCGGCTCGTCGTGTCGTACCGGCTGCCGGTGCCGACGGGCGGCGGGCGAGCCCCCATCAACGGCTACAAGGTCGCGGCGAACGGCGTGCTCGCCCAGGACCCGGGCGCCGACCAGATCCTGCTGGCGGGGTTCATCGGCGGCGTCGTGGACGCGCGCAACCTCCTGTTCGCGCGCGAGGACGGCACCCAGTTCCCGTACTCGGTCTCGCGCGACCACTACCCGGACGTGCTCGAGCCGCCGCCGAGCTGGAACGGCGCGCTCGCGCTGCAGGGCGACGTGGCGCCGGCGGTGCGGTACCCGGCGGGCGACCCGTACGTGAACCGGTACGCGGGGTCGTTCTCGGTGCGCGTGCGGATGGTGCCGCGCCGCGGCGAGAGCTGGGCGCAGTTCCTGACGCGGGTGGTGCTCGAGGAGGGCGACGCGGACGACGTGGACGACGCCGGCGGCGTCGCGCGCAACGGCACCGTGAGCCCGTCGGCGCCCGGCGTGCCGCCCGACGACGGCCGGCCGTACACGGTGAACGGCGTCGCGCGCGACAACTCCGGCTACCGGCTGCCGACGTCCACGGAGCCGAGCGTCGACGGCAGCCCGTGGCTCGAGCTGTACGACCCGGCGGGCACGCTGCGCGTCGTCCTGTTCGACCTCTCGGGCAACGTCTCGCAGGAGACGGGCACCGAGACCGGCTTCGAGGCGATCCCGATCCCGGCCGACGGCCTGCCGGGCGACTGGGTCGTCGTCATGCACAACCTCGACGCCCGCAACTCGTGGTTCCTGCGGACGAACCTCGAGGTGCGGCCGGTGGACGGCCAGAGCCTGTCGGGCCGCGTCTTCGAGGACCTCGACTGCGACGGCGACGACGACGTGCGCGTGGACCCGCCGCTCGCGGGCGTGCGCGTGCAGGCGCTGCGGACCGACGTGCCCGGCGCGGCGCCGCTGTTCGCCGTGACGGACGCGCTCGGCGCGTGGCGGTTCGACCCGGTCCCGGCCGGCGCGTGGAGCGTGTCGGTGGTCCCCGGCCAGCCCGCGCTCGCGGGGCGCACGACGTCGACGACGCTGCCGATCCTGCGGACGCTCGCGCCGCGCCAGAATCTCTTCGGCCTCGACGTGGGCTTCTGCCCCATCGGCACGATCGGCGACCGCGTGTGGTACGACCGCGACGGCGACGGGCAGCAGTCCGCCGACGAGCCGGGCCTGCCGGGCGTCGGCCTCGAGTTGCTCGACGGCGCGGGCCAGTTCCTCCGCACGACGACGACGGACGCCGACGGCGCGTACCGCTTCGACAACCTGGCCGCGGGGAGCTTCACGGTCCGCGTGGTCACGGCCACCGTCCCGGCCGGGTACGGGCCGACGACGCCGGCGTCGCTCGACCTCGTGCTGCCGGCCGGCGGCGCGATCGGCACCGCGGACTTCGGGTACCGCCCCGCGGGCAGCGTCGGCGACCGCGTCTGGCGCGACGACGACGGCGACGACGTCCAGGACGACGGCGAGCCGGGCCTGCCGGGCGTGACGGTCGAGCTGCGGTCCGAGACGGACGTGCTGCTCTCGACGCAGCAGACGGTCGCCGACGGCCGCTACCTCTTCTCCGGCCTCGACGCGGGCACGTACCGCGTGAAGGTCCTCGACGCGACGGCCCCCGCCGGCTCGCTCCGCACGACGCCGACGGACGTCAAGAACGCGACGATCCCCGCGGGCGGCGCCGACGTGACGCTCGACTTCGGGTACCGCCCCACCGGCTCGGTGACGGGGACCGTGTTCCGCGACAGCGACGGCGACGGCGTCCACGACGCGGGCGAGCCGCCCATCGGCGGCGTCGAGCTCCGCCTCCTCACGCGCGACGGCCTCGTCGTCGCGACGACGACGACGCGCGCCGACGGCACGTACGAGTTCACGTCGGTGCCCGTGGGCGACTACCTCGTGAACGTCGTCGAGGGCAACCCGCTCCTCGACGGGCTCACGCGCACGACGCCCGGCCAGCCGGTGCCCGTGACGGTGACGGCGGGCGTGCCGACGCCGCCCGTGGACTTCGGCTACCGCCCGTCGCAGGACGTCTCGGGCCGCGTGTGGCTCGACCGCGACGGCGACGGCGTGCAGGACCCGGAGGAGCCGGGCCTGCGCAACGTGTCGCTCGAGCTCGTCGACCCGAACGGCGTCGTGCGCGCGTTCCGCACCACCGCCAACGACGGCGCGTACCTCTTCGAGGACGTGCCCGTCGGGGCCTGGACCGTCCGCGTGGTGGGCTCGAGCCTGCCGCCGGGCCTCGCGTCGACGACGCCGCCGGCCGCGCGTCCCATCACCGTCGTCGAGGCCGCCGCCACGACGAACGTCGACTTCGGCTACCGCGGCTCGGCCGCGGTCGGCGACCGCATCTGGCTCGACCTCGACGGCGACACGCAGCAGGACGCCGACGAGCCGGGCATCCCGGGCGTCGTGGTGGACGTCGTCGACGACCTCACGTCGGCCCCGTTCGGCCGGCGCACGACGGGCACGGACGGCCTCTACCTCGTCGACGGCCTGCCCGCGGGCACGTACCGCCTCGTGGTGGACGCGACCACGCTGCCGAAGACCGTCGTCCGCACGTCGGCGACGGCGTCGCCCGTCGGCGCGGTCGCGATCGGCGGGCAGAACCTGACGCTCGACGTCGGGTACCGCTTCACCGGCGCGCTCGGCGACCGCGTGTGGCGCGACGCGGACGGCGACGGCGCGCAGGACGCGGGCGAGCCCGGCCTCGGCGGCGTCGGTATCGAGCTGCTCGACGCCGGCGGCGCGGTGCTCCGCACGACGACGACCGCGGGCGACGGCACGTACCTCTTCGGCGGGCTCCCCGACGGCGCGTACACGGTGCGCGTCGTCGCGGCCACGCTCCCGTCGGGCCTCGAGAACACGTTCGGCGGCGCGCAGCAGCCCGCCACCGTCACGAACGGCGCGACGGACCTCACGAAGGACTTCGGCTACCGTCCGACGGGCGCGGTCCGCGGCACCGTCTTCGACGACACGGACCGCGACGGCGCGGCGGACGTCGGCGAGCCCGGCCTGCCCGGCGTCGGCGTCGAGCTCGTGGACGGCGGCGGGAACGTCGTCGCGACGACGACGACGGCGGCGGACGGCACGTACGCGTTCGAGCACCTCCCCGACGGCGCGTACACGGTGCGGGTCCAGCCCGGCACCGCGCCCGCGGGGTACGACGCGACCACGGTCACGTCGCGGCCCGCGACGGTGGCGGGCGGGAACGAGGTGAGCGGTCGTGACTTCGGGTACGCGAGGCCCGGTGGCTCGGGCGACCCGCGGGGCGCGATCGGCGATCGCGTGTGGCTCGACGTCGACGGCGACGGCGTGCAGGACGCGTTCGGCGAACCGGGTCTCGTCGGCGTGACGGTCGAGCTGCTCGACGGCGCGGGCGGCCTGCTGCGGACGACGCAGACCGTGGCGGACGGCCGCTACCTCTTCGACCGCCTGCCGGACGGCGCGTACGGCGTGCGCGTCGTCGAGGCGACGGTGCCGGCGGGGCTCGTGCGGACGTTCCCGGCGGGCGCGACGGTGCCCGCGGCGGTGCTCGACGCGTCGACAGACCTGACGAAGGACTTCGGCTATCGGCCCGAGGGCGTTCTCGGCGGGCTCGTGTGGCGCGACGGCGACGGCAACGGGCTCGTGGCGCCGGCCGGCGAGCCGGGGCTAGAGGGCGTGCGCATCGACCTCCTCGACGCGAACGGGAACGTGCTCGCGACGACGACGACCCTGCCCGACGGCACGTACCGGTTCTTCGGGCTGCCCGACGGCGCGTACGTCGTCCGGATCGACGAGACGACGCTGCCGACGGGCTCGGTGCGGACGTTCCCGGGGCAGACGACGACGCCGGTCACGTTGACGGGCGGCGGCAGCGACCTCGACAACGACTACGGCTATCGCCGGCCGGGCGGCGCGGTCGGCGACCGCGTGTGGTTCGACGTCGACGGCGACGGCGTGCAGGACGCGAACGAGCGGGGCATCCCGGGCGTGACGCTGGAACTGCTCGACGTGAACGGCGCGGTGATCGGGACCGACGTCACCGACTTCGACGGCGGCTATCTCTTCGACGGCCTCGCCGACGGCACCTACACGGTGCGCGTCGTGCCGGCCACGCTCCCGGCCGGCGTCGTGCGCACGTTCCCCGACGGCTCGCCTTCGACGGCGACGATCCTCAACGCGTCCACCGATCTCTCGAAGGACTTCGGCTACCAGCCCTCGGGCACGATCACCGGTCGCGTCTTCAACGACGTGGACGGCGACGGCACGACGGACGCCGGCGAGCCCGGCATCCCGGGCGCGGTGGTCGAGCTGGTCGATGCGAACGGCAATGACGTCGCGACCACCACGACCGGCCCCGACGGCACCTACACCTTCGATCACCTGCCCGATGGCGCGTACACGGTGCGCGTCCAGCCCGGCAGCGTCCCGGCCGGCCTCAACGCCACCACGCCGACCTCACTCCCGGCGGTCGTTGCAAACGGCAACGACGTCACCGGCCTCAACTTCGGCTACGACTCGCCCACGGGCGCGGTCGGCGACCGCGTGTGGTTCGACGTCGACGGCGACGGCGTCCAGGACGCCGGCGAGGACGGCATCTCGGGTGTCACCCTCGAGCTCGTCAACGCGGCGGGCCAGGTCATCGCGACCGAGGTCACGAACTCGGCGGGAGGGTACCTGTTCGACGGTCTCGCCGACGGCACCTACACGGTGCGCGTCGTGCCGGCCACGCTCCCGGCGGGCCTGACCAACACGTTCGGCGGCACGCAGCAGGCCGCGACGGTGCTCAACGCCTCGACCGATCTCTCGAAGGACTTCGGCTACCAGCCCTCGGGCACCATCACCGGCCGCGTGTTCAACGACACCGACGGCGACGGCACCACCGACGTCGGCGAGCCCGGCATCCCCGGCGCGGTCGTCGAGTTGGTGGACAGCAACGGCAACGTCGTCACGACCACCACGACCGGCCCCGACGGCACGTACACGTTCGACCACCTGCCCGACGGCGCCTACACGGTGCGGGTCCAGCCGGGCAGCGTGCCGGCCGGCCTCAACGCGACGACGCCGACCTCGCTCCCCGCGACGATCTCGGGCGGCAACGACGTCACCGGCCTCGACTTCGGCTACGACTCGCCCACGGGCGCGATCGGCGACCGCGTGTGGTTCGACGTCGACGGAGACGGTGTCCAGGACGCCGGCGAGGCGGGCATCTCCGGCGTGACGCTCGAGCTCGTCAACGCGGCGGGCCAGGTCATCGCGACCGAGGTCACGAACTCGGCGGGCGGTTACCTCTTCGACGGCCTCGCGGACGGCACCTACGTGGTGCGCGTCGTGCCGGCCACGCTCCCGGCGGGCCTGACGAACACGTTCGGCGGTGCGCAGCAGTCGGCCACCGTGACGAGCGCGTCGACCGATCTCTCGAAGGACTTCGGCTACCAGCCCTCGGGAACGATCACCGGTCGCGTGTTCAACGACACCGACGGCAACGGCACGACCGACGCCGGCGAGCCCGGCATCCCCGGCGCGATCGTCGAACTGGTGGACGCGAAGGGCAACGTCGTCGCGACCACCACGACCGGCCCCGACGGGTCCTACACGTTCGACCACCTGCCCGACGGCGCGTACACGGTGCGCGTCCAGCCCGGCAGCGTTCCGGCCGGCCTCAACGCGACGACGCCTTCGTCCCTGCCCGCGAACATCGTCGGCGGCAACGACGTCACCGGCCTCAACTTCGGCTACGACTCGCCCACCGGCGCGATCGGCGACCGCGTGTGGTTCGACGTCGATGGCGACGGCGTCCAGGACGCCGGCGAGGACGGCATCTCGGGTGTCAGCCTCGAGCTCGTCAACGCCTCGGGTCAGGTGGTCGCGACCGAGGTCACGAACTCGGCGGGCGGCTACCTGTTCGACGGTCTCGCCGACGACACCTACACGGTGCGCGTCGTCCCGGCCACGCTCCCGGCGGGCCTGACGAACACGTTCGGCGGCGCGCAGCAGGCCGCGACGGTGCTCAACGCCTCGACCGACCTCTCGAAGGACTTCGGCTACCAGCCCTCGGGCACGATCGCCGGCCGCGTGTTCAACGACACCGACGGCGACGGCACGACCGACGCCGGCGAGCCCGGCATCCCGGGTGCGGTGGTCGAGCTCGTCGACAGCAACGGCAACGTCGTCGCGACCACTACCACCGGCCCCGACGGCACGTACACGTTCGATCACCTGCCCGACGGCGCGTACACGGTGCGCGTCCAGCCGGGCAGCGTCCCGGCCGGCCTCAACGCCACGACGCCGACGTCGCTGCCCGCGAACATCGTCAGCGGCAACGACATCACCGGTCTCAACTTCGGCTACGACTCCCCCACGGGCGCCATCGGCGACCGCGTGTGGTTCGACGTCGACGGCGACGGCGTCCAGGACGCCGGCGAGGACGGCATCTCCGGCGTGACGCTCGAGCTCGTCAACGCCTCGGGTCAGGTGGTCGCCACCGAGGTCACGAACTCGGCGGGCGGCTACCTGTTCGACGGCCTCGCCGACGGCACCTACACGGTGCGCGTCGTGCCGGCCACGCTCCCGGCGGGCCTGACGAACACGTTCGGCGGCGCGCAGCAGAGCGCCACGGTCACGAACGCCTCGACCGATCTCTCGAAGGACTTCGGCTACCAGCCGTCCGGCACGATCACCGGTCGCGTGTTCAACGACACCGACGGCGACGGCACGACCGACGCCGGCGAGCCGGGCATCCCGGGCGCGGTGGTCGAGCTCGTCGACAGCAACGGCGACGTCGTCGCGACCACCACGACCGGCCCCGACGGCACCTACACCTTCGATCACCTGCCCGACGGCGCCTACACCGTGCGCGTCCAGCCCGGCAGCGTCCCGGCCGGCCTCAACGCCACGACGCCGACCTCGCTCCCTGCGACGATCACGGGCGGCAGCGACGTCACGGGCCTCAACTTCGGCTACGACTCCCCCACGGGCGCCATCGGCGACCGCGTGTGGTTCGACGTCGATGGCGACGGCGTCCAGGACGCCGGCGAGGACGGCATCTCCGGCGTGATGCTCGAACTGCGCAACGCCGCGGGCCAGGTCATCGCGACCGAGGTCACGAACTCGGCCGGTGGCTACCTCTTCGACGGCCTCGCCGACGGCACCTACGTGGTGCGCGTCGTGCCGGCGACCCTCCCGGCGGGCCTGACGAACACGTTCGGCGGCACGCAACAGTCGGCCACCGTCACGAACGCGTCCACCGACCTCTCGAAAGACTTCGGCTACCAGCCCTCGGGCACCATCACCGGGCGCGTCTTCAACGACGTCGACGCCGACGGCACGACCGACGCCGGCGAGCCCGGCATCCCCGGCGCGATCGTCGAACTGGTGGACGCGAACGGCAACGTCGTCGGTACCACCACGACCGGCCCCGACGGCACCTACACCTTCGATCACCTGCCCGACGGCGCGTACACCGTGCGCGTCCAGCCCGGCAGCGTGCCGGCCGGCCTCAACGCCACCACGCCGACCTCGCTCCCCGCGACGATCACGAACGGCAACGACGTCACCGGCCTCAACTTCGGCTACGACTCGCCCACCGGCGCCCTCGGCGATCGCGTGTGGTTCGACGTCGATGGCGACGGCGTCCAGGACGCCGGCGAGGACGGCATCTCCGGCGTGACGCTCGAACTGCGCAACGCGGCGGGCCAGGTCATCGCGACCGAGGTCACGAACTCGGCGGGTGGCTACCTGTTCGACGGCCTCGCCGACGGCACCTACACCGTGCGCGTCGTGCAGGCCACGCTCCCGGCGGGCCTCACGAACACGTTCGGCGGCACGCAGCAGGCCGCGACGGTGCTCAACGCCTCGACCGATCTCTCGAGAGACTTCGGCTACCAGCCCTCGGGCACGATCACCGGCCGCGTGTTCAACGACACCGACGGCGACGGCACGACCGACGCCGGCGAGCCGGGCATCCCGGGTGCGGTGGTCGAGCTCGTCGACAGCAACGGCAACGTCGTCGCGACCACCACGACCGGCCCCGACGGCACCTACACCTTCGATCACCTGCCCGACGGCGCGTACACGGTGCGCGTCCAGCCCGGCAGCGTCCCGGCCGGCCTCAACGCGACGACGCCCGCGTCGCTGCCCGCGGACATCGTCGGCGGCAGCGACGTCACCGGTCTGAACTTCGGCTACGACTCGCCCACGGGCGCGCTCGGCGATCGCGTGTGGTTCGATGTCGATGGCGACGGTGTCCAGGACGCCGGCGAGGACGGCATCTCCGGCGTGACGCTCGAACTGCGCAACGCGGCGGGCCAGGTCATCGCGACCGAGGTCACGAACTCGGCCGGTGGCTACCTCTTCGACGGCCTCGCGGACGGCACCTACGTGGTGCGCGTCGTGCCGGCCACGCTCCCGGCGGGCCTCACGAACACGTTCGGCGGCACGCAGCAGAGCGCCACGGTCACGAGCGCGTCGACCGATCTCTCGAAGGACTTCGGCTACCAGCCCTCGGGCACGATCACCGGCCGCGTCTTCAACGACATTGACGGCGACGGAACCACCGACGCCGGCGAGCCGGGCATCCCCGGCGCGATCGTCGAGTTGGTGGACAGCAACGGCACAGTCGTCACGACCACCACGACCGGCCCCGACGGGTCGTACACCTTCGATCACCTGCCCGACGGCTCGTACACGGTGCGCGTCCAGCCGGGCAGCGTCCCGGCGGGCCTCAACGCCACCACGCCGACGTCGCTCCCGGCGGTCGTTGCAGGCGGCAACGACGTGACCGGCCTCAACTTCGGCTACGACTCGCCGACGGGCGCCATCGGCGACCGCGTGTGGTTCGACGTCGACGGCGACGGCGTCCAGGACGCCGGCGAGGACGGCATCTCCGGCGTGACGCTCGAGCTGGTCAACGCGGCGGGCCAGGTCATCGCGACCGAGGTCACGAACTCGGCCGGGGGCTACCTCTTCGACGGCCTCGCCGACGGCACGTACACCGTGCGCGTCGTGCCGGCCACGCTCCCGGCGGGCCTGACGAACACGTTCGGCGGCGCGCAGCAGAGCGCCACGGTCACGAACGCGTCCACCGACCTCTCGAAGGACTTCGGCTACCAGCCGTCCGGCACGATTACCGGTCGCGTGTTCAACGACACCGACGGCGACGGCACGACCGACGCGGGCGAGCCCGGCATCCCCGGCACGATCGTCGAGCTGGTCGATGCGAACGGCAACGTCGTCGCCACGAGGACGACCGGCCCCGACGGCACGTACACGTTCGACCACCTGCCGGACGGCGCCTACACGGTGCGCGTCCAGCCCGGCAGCGTGCCCGCCGGCCTCAACGCCACCACGCCGACCTCGCTCCCGGCGGTCGTTGCAAACGGCAACGACGTCACCGGCCTCAACTTCGGCTACGACTCGCCCACGGGTGCGATCGGCGATCGCGTGTGGTTCGACGTCGATGGCGACGGCGTCCAGGACTCCGGCGAGGACGGCATCTCCGGCGTGACGCTCGAGCTCGTCAACGCGGCGGGCCAGGTCATCGCGACCGAGGTCACGAACTCGGCGGGCGGCTACCTGTTCGACGGCCTCGCGGACGGCACCTACACCGTGCGCGTCGTGCCGGCCACGCTCCCGGCGGGCCTGACGAACACGTTCGGCGGCGCGCAGCAGAGCGCCACGGTCACGAACGCCTCGACCGATCTCTCGAAGGACTTCGGCTACCAGCCCTCGGGCACGATCACCGGGCGCGTTTTCAACGACACCGACGGCGACGGCACGACCGACGCCGGCGAGCCCGGCATCCCGGGTGCGGTGGTCGAGCTGGTCGATGCGAACGGCAACGTCGTCACGACCACCACGACCGGCCCCGACGGCACCTACACCTTCGATCACCTGCCCGACGGCGCCTACACGGTGCGGGTCCAGCCCGGCAGCGTTCCGGCCGGCCTCAACGCCACGACGCCGACGTCGCTCCCGGCCGTGATCACGGGCGGCAGCGACGTCACCGGCCTCAACTTCGGCTTCGACTCGCCCACGGGTGCGATCGGCGATCGCGTGTGGTTCGACGTCGACGGCGACGGCGTCCAGGACGCCGGTGAAGACGGCATCTCCCGCGTGACGCTCGAACTGCTGAATGCGGCGGGCCAGGTCATCGCGACCGAGGTCACGAACTCGGCGGGTGGCTACCTGTTCGACGGGCTCGCCGACGGCACCTACACGGTGCGCGTCGTGCCGGCGACGCTGCCCACGGGCCTCACGAACACGTTCGGAGGCACGCAGCAGGCCGCGACGGTGCTCAACGCCTCGACCGATCTCTCGAAGGACTTCGGCTACCAGCCCTCGGGCACGATCACCGGCCGCGTGTTCAACGACACCGACGGCGACGGCACGACCGACGCGGGCGAGCCCGGCATCCCGGGCGCGGTGGTCGAGCTCGTCGACCGCAACGGCAATGTCGTCGCGACCACCACCACCGGCCCCGACGGCACGTACACCTTCGATCACCTGCCCGACGGCTCGTACACGGTGCGCGTCCAGCCGGGCTCGGTCCCCGCGGACTACAACGCCACCACGCCCACCTCCCGCCCCGCGACGATCACGAACGGCAACGACGTCACCGGCCTCGAGTTCGGCTTCCACACCTCGACGCCCCCGCCGCCGCCCCCGCCCACGGGCGCGATCGGCGACCGTGTCTGGGCCGACACGGACGGCGACGGCCTCCAGGATCCCGGCGAGCCCGGGCTGCCGGGCGTGACGCTCGAACTGCTGAACGCCGCGGGCCAGCCCGTCGCGTCGAAGGTCACCGGCCCCGACGGCGCCTACCTCTTCGACGGCCTCGCGAACGGGGCCTACACCGTCCGCGTCGTCGCGGCGTCGCTGCCGCCGGGCCTCGTGTCCACCACGGGCGGCCTGCAGCAGTCCGCGACCGTCACGAACGCCTCCACGGACCGCACGAAGGACTTCGGCTTCGGCGCCCCGCGCGTCGCGCTCGGCGGCCGCGTGTGGCTCGACGCCGACGGCGACGGCCTCCAGGACCCCACCGGCGAGCCGGGCCTCGCCGGCGTCACCGTCGAGCTGCTCGACGCCGCCGGGCGCGTCGTCGGCTCGCAGCTGACCGGCCCCGGCGGCTCCTACCTCTTCCCCGGCCTCCTCGACGGCGCCTACCGGCTCCGCGTCGTCGAGAGCACGCTGCCCACCGGCCTCACCCGCACGTTCCCGGCGACCGCGACGGTCCCGGCGGCCGTCACCGGCGGCTCCACCGACCTCACGAAGGACTTCGGCTACCGCGCCGCGCCGCCGACGTGCGACCCGGGCACCGACCCGCGCGTCCACGAAGCCTGCTTCGAAGCCAGCGTCTGGCTCGCCGACCCGCACACCCGCGACTTCGACGTGTACGTCCGCGTCGACCGCGGCACGCGCGCCGGCGACATCCGCGACCTCGTCTGCCTCGGCTACACCGGCGCGTTCCCCGGCACCGCCGTCGGCGCCAACGGCGTCCTCCGCGTCGAAGGCCTCACGGTCGTCGACGGCTACGCCAAGGTCCGCGTCTGCGTGACCGCCGACCCGGGCACGATCGACGGCGGCTTCTTCGACGGCCCGTTCCGCCTCGAGGTCGTCGTCAACGGCGTCGGCGAGGCCGCCGCCGACACGTTCACCCGCGCGTCCCTCGTGCCCGGCGCCACGTTCCCCCGCAACTGGACCCCGCTCTGGTGCGACGACGTCCCCGACTTCGCCGTCGCCTCGGTCGTCCCGTTCGCGTGCTGGGAGCCGCCGCCGCCCCCGACCACCTGCGTCCGCGACGTCGGCTGGTGGCGCGCCGTCCACCGCGACGGCGCCTGCGCCGCCACGCGCGTCCCGTGGCCGCTCGACGGCGCCGAGTCGCGCCGCCTCTGCGGCCGCACCTGGCGCTCCATCCTCGACGCCTCCGCCAAGGACGACGCGTGGGTCGCCCTCGCCCAGGCCTACATCGCCGCACAGCTCAACGTCGCCGCGGGCAACACCCCGTCCCGGAAGGTCGCCGACGCGATCGACGAGGCGGGCTGCCTGCTCGTCCAGGGCTGCCGCGGCTTCTGCGGCCTCGCCGAGGAGCGCGCCGTCCTCCTCCACCGCACCCTCAAGGCCTTCAACCGCGGCACGAACGGCCCCGCGGCCTGCCCGGACGCCGTCCCCACCTGCCCGCCGCCCCCGAAGCCGGACGTCTGCCCGGTCCCCGGCGATCGCGGCGGCAAGGACGGCGGCGACGGCAAGGACAAGGGCAAGGAGCGGGGCAACGACAAGAAGGACGACCGCAACGACAAGAACGACCGCTCCGCCACCCCCCGCGCGCCCGAAGCGGGCAAGGACCGCCCCAAGGGCGGCGACCGCCGCTGACCCCGGGGGCCCCGCCCCCGGCCGAGCCTGATTCCCCGGTTGACCCTCGGACCCCTTTGGTGTTTCATTCCCTCGCCATGGCCCACGTCGATTCCCGCCCCGCCACCGCGCCCTACGAGCCCCCGACGCTGGTCGATCTCGGGACGCTGCTCGATCTCACGGCGGCCGGCACCAACATCGACCCGACGTAGCGCGCGAGAAGTCTCGGCAGGCGCACGTCGCAGGGAGGCCGGGCCGCAGGCGGCCTGGCCACCACTCGCCCGAGCCGGGCCCCGCCGCCGGCGTTCGCTCTGGGCGCGATCCCCGAGCCTCCGGTACGCGAGGCCCGCTGGCCGGCGCCCCTCTCGACGACCGCCGCCGACCGCATCCGCCACTACGTGCCGGTCGTTGATTGGCGGATCGCCCCCCGTGCCCATCGACGCCGGTCGTCCGTCGATGGACACCCCCCGTGCTGGTTCCGCCATTCGGTGCCGGTCCCCGCCAATACGTGCCGGTCGTTTATTGGCGGATCGCCGCCCGCGCCGGTTCCGCCATTGGGTGCCGGTCCCCGTTGGGCGGAACCGGACGATGTCCGGGACCGCGAGGCCCGGTCGCGGACGTGGCCCCGGGACGCGCGGGCCACCGGGCCTCGCGTCCCCGAACCCCTGACCGCCGCCCGGGGCCTCGCGCGTGCCGGCGCCGTCCGGTCCCCTCGCCGCCGGGGGCGACCCCGGGTAGCGTAGACCGCATGTCGTCGTCGGCCCCCACCGCGCCCGCGTCGGACCCGTCCCCGGGGCGGTGGCCGCGTGCGTACGCGCGCACGATGCTCGCGTTCGTCCTCGCGTTCGTGACGCTGCTGATCGTCTTCCGGTCGGTGCTGTTCCCGTTCCTGATGGCGGTCTACGTCGCGTACCTCGTCGAGCCGGTGATCAACTGGGCCACGCGCGGCAAGCTGTTCGGGCTCAAGTGGGGCCGCGGCCCGGTGCTCGTCTCGCTCTACGTCGTCGTGATCGGCCTGTGCGTGATGGGCGTCTCGTGCGGCGTGCAGAAGCTGTCCGACACCGCCAAGGGCGCCGCGCAGCAGCTGAAGGCCGAGCTCGACAAGTCGGCGCCGGCCGCGCGCCTGCGGATCCACCCGAAGCAGCACGCGCGGATCTGGATCCCGGAGGGCCTCGAGCTCGAGACGGCCGACGGCCGGCGCTTCCGCACGATGTTCCCCGAGCAGATCGGCGAGGACCTGCCCGACGCCCGCGTCCTCCTCGACGCGTCCGGTCCGGCCGCGACGACGTACCCCGCGCCCGACGAGCCGCTGCGGATCGTCGACCCGAAGCCGCTGCGCCTCACCCCCGACGTCACCGTCGAGGCCGTGGGCGACCGCGAGGCGAAGGGCCTCGAGCTGACGTCGGAGAAGTGGGTCATCGCCCCCGTCGCCCGCCAGATCGAGCGCATCAGCGGCTCGCACTTCGACCCGGGCCTCGTCCGCGACTTCGTGAAGGAGCGCAGCGACGAGTACGGGCCCAACCTCGGCAGCCGGATCGTCGCGTGGAGCCAGAGGATCCCCGTGACGATCGTGGGCTCGCTGTACGAGCTGCTGCTCGTCCTGATGCTCACCGCGTTCATCGTGACCGACCGCAAGGGCATCGCCGCGTTCTTCGAGTCGTTGCCGCCCCCCCACCTGCGCCCCGGCTACCGCTCGCTGATGGGCTACGTCGACCGCGGGCTGTCGGGCGTGATCCGCGGCCAGCTCGTCATCTGCGTCGTGAACGGCATCCTCACGTGGCTGGGCCTGCTGTTCCTCGGCGTCCCCTACGCGACGCTCCTCGGCTTCGTCGCGGGCGTGTTCAGCCTGATCCCCGTCTTCGGCACGATCGCCTCAAGCATCCCGATCGTCCTCGTGGCGCTCGCCACCGGCGGCCTCAAGGACGCCGTCCTCGCGCTCGGCTGGATCTCGCTGATCCACCTGCTCGAGGCCAACCTGTTCAACCCGCTCATCATGGGCACGAGCGCCGAGATGCACCCGGTGCTCATCATCTTCGCGCTGCTCGCCGGCGAGCACGCCTTCGGGATCTGGGGCGCGCTGCTCGCCGTGCCCACCGCGAGCCTCGTCCTCTCGACGTTCCGGTGGTTCCGCGAGCAGGTGCTGAAGGAGCCGCCGTCGGCCCACGCGGGCCACGGCGCGTGGATGCGGAAGCTGCTGGCCAAGTGGAAGGGGCGCGCGGGGACCGCCGCCCCGGGAGGATCGACATGACCGCCGTCCTGAGCACGCTCCTCGTCCTGGCCTCGATCGGCGACACGCTCAAGACCGTCATGGGCGTCGTCCTCGGGCTCACGGGCATGGCGGTCCTGCTGGTCGGGGTGATCGCGCTGGCCGACAAGAGCGTCCAGAAGGGCGCCACGGCCGCGATCCTCGGCGCGGCGCTGATGGCCGCCGGGCTCTGGCTGACCGGCGCGTTGTAGGCGCGCGGTCCGTCGCCGCGCGGTCGAGGGCTCGGGACCGCGAGGCCCGCCGGCCGCCGGGCCTCGCGGTCCCGGGCACCGACCGCGTCCTCGCGGACGCGCGTCAGAGCGAGACGAGCTTCACGAGCGACGTGGTCCCGGCCGGGTCCTCGGCGCCGCCCATCACGAGCACCACGCGGTCGCCCCGCCGCAGGCGCTGTTCGCGCTTCAGGCTCGACATGACGCTGCGCAGCACGGCGTCGGTCGAGCCGCGCGCGGGCAGGTGACGCGGACGGACGCCCCACGACAGGAGGAGCCCGCGGCCGACCTCGGGCTCGCGCGCGTACGCGAAGATCGGGGCCCGCGGGCGCTCCTTCGCGAGCCGGCGCGCCGACTGGCCGCCGCGCGTGAACACCACCACGGCCGCGGCGCGTGCGTCCATGGCGAGCCGCACCGCGGCGCGGACGACGAGCCGGTCGGGGCGGCGCGCGTCGGCGTCGGGGCCGGGGATGCGCGGGTCGCCCGCGAACGGGCAGTGCGGGTCGGCCTCGGCGGCCGCGAGGATGCGGTTCATCGTCTCGACGACCAGCGCGGGGTGCGCGCCGACGGCGGTCTCGCCGGAGAGCATCACCGCGTCGGTGCCGTCGAAGACCGCGTTCGCGACGTCGGAGGCCTCCGCGCGCGTGGGCCGGGCGGCCGTCGTCATCGACTCGAGCATCTGCGTGGCGGTGATCGCGAAGCGGCCGTGGCGGCTCGCCGCCTCGAGGATCCGCTTCTGCAGCCCCGGCACCTCCTCGGGGCCGTACTCGAGGCCGAGGTCGCCGCGCGCGACCATGACGCCGTCGCAGGCGTCGAGCGTCGCGTCGAGGTTCTGCACCGCCTCGCGGCGCTCGAGCTTGCCCACGAGCAGCGGCATCCGGACCCGCGCTTCCACGAGCAGGCGGCGCAGCCGGCGCACGTCCTGCGGCCCGCGCACGAAGGAGATGGCGAGGGCGTCCACGCCCGCGACGGCCCCGGCCTTCGCGAGGACGACGTCGAGCGGCGTGAGGACGGCGCCCGGGTGGAGCGCGCCGCGCACGTGGACGCCGACGCGGTCGCGGATCGTGCCGCCGGCCTCGACGCGGGCGCGGGCCGTGCGCGCGCCGACCTCGAGGACGCGCAGCACGACCGTGCCGTCGGAGAGCAGCACCTCGGCCCCCGGCTCGAGGGCGTCGAAGACGCTCCGCGGGACGGGCACGTGCCCCGGCATCGGCCCCCGCGCGGGCCCGAGGTCGAGCCGCTCCCCCTGTTTGACCGTCAGGGCGCCGCCGGGGAGGGCCCCACAGCGCACCTTGACCCCCGGGAGGTCGAGGAGGATCCCGAGGTCACGTCCGACGCGGCGCGCCGTCGCCCGGATGCGCCGGACGAGGCCCGCGACGCGCTCCGGCGGGGTGTGCGCGCCGTTCAGCCGGAAGACGTCGGCCCCGGCCCTCGCGAGCGCCGCGAGGGCGGCGGGCGCGAACGAGGCGGGGCCCAGGGTGGCGACGATCTTGGCGCGGGTCTCGGTCATGACCCGAGAGTCTACGCCCCCCGGGTGCGCCGACCGCGCCGGTCCCGTCCGAGGCTGGTACCCTCCGGGATTCACCCCCCGTTCCCGACCGGAATCCCCATGCCCGCTCTCCGCAACGTCGCCATCGTGGCCCACGTCGACCATGGCAAGACCACGCTCGTCGACGGCCTCCTCGCCTTCGCCGGCATGGTGAAGACCCTGACGCCCGACGCCCCGCTGTTGATGGACAGCAACGACCTCGAGCGCGAGCGCGGCATCACGATCTTCTCGAAGAACTGCTCGCTCACGTGGCGCGGGACGAAGATCAACGTCATCGACACCCCCGGTCACGCCGACTTCGGCGGGCAGGTCGAGCGCGTGCTGCGCATGGCCGACGGCGTGTGCCTGCTCGTCGACGCGTTCGAGGGGCCGCTGCCCCAGACCCGGTTCGTGCTCCGCAAGGCGTTCGACCGCGGCCTCGAGCCGATCGTGATCATCAACAAGATCGACCGCAACGGCGCGCGCCCGCAGGAGGTGCTCGACCAGGTGTACGGGCTCTTCATCGAGCTCGGCGCCCACGACCACCAGCTCGAGTTCCCGGTGATCTACGCGTCGGGCCGCCAGGGCCGTGCGGGCCTCACCCCCGAGGGCGGGCCTACGCTGGCGCCGATCCTCGACACGATCCTCGAGCGCATCCCGCCGCCGAAGGCGAAGCTCGAGGACGCGATCAACCTGCCCGTCGTGCACGTCGAGCAGGACGCGTTCGTGGGCCGCATCGCGGTGGGCCGCCTCGAGGGCGGGTCGATCAAGGAGAACGACCGCATCCTCCTGCTGCACCCCGACCTCACGTCGAGCCCGCTCACGGCCGGCCGCCTGTACACGTTCGACGGGATGAAGAAGATCCCGGCGAAGGTCCTCGAGGCGGGCGACGTCGTCGCGATCGCGGGCATGGAGGGCGTCGAGATCGGCGACACGATCGCCGACCCGGTGCGCCCCGTGCAGCCGCAGGTCATGAAGGTCGAGCCGCCGACGCTGGCGATGGAGTTCCGCGTCAACGACTCGCCGTTCGCCGGCCAGGACGGCACCTACGTCACGACGCGCCACGTGAAGGAGCGGCTCGACCGCGCGGCCAAGGCCGACGTGGCGCTGCAGGTGCTCCCCACGGACCGCACGGACTCGATGGAGGTCCGCGGCCGCGGCGTGCTGCACCTCGGCATCCTCATCGAGACGATGCGCCGCGAGGGCTACGAGTTCGCCGTCGGCCGCCCGCGCGTCCTGTTCCGCGAGGGCCCCGACTGCATCGAGGAGCCCATCGAGCAGGTGACGATCGAGGTCCCGCCCGAGGACGCCGGCAAGGTGATCGAGCTCATGGGCCGCCGCCGCGGCGAGCTGCAGCACATGCAGACGCACGGCGACACCGCGTTCCTCGAGTTCGAGGCCCCGTCGCGCGGCCTCATCGGCCTCCGCACGAAGCTCATGAACGCCACCCGCGGCGCCGCGGTGATGTCGAGCATGGTGAAGGGCTGGTCGCCGCACCGCGGCGAGCTCCCGGCGCGCATGACCGGCAGCCAGGTCTGCAGCGAGACGAACCCCGTGACCTCGTACGCGCTCAACGCGCTCGTGGACCGCGGGCCGTTCTTCGTCGAGCCCGGCGAGATGGTCTACGAGGGCCAGGTGACCGGCGAGCACCGGCGCGACGAGGACGTCCTCGTCAACCCGTGCAAGAAGAAGCACCTGACCAACATCCGCTCCGCCGGCGCCGACGAGAAGGCCGACTTCCCGCCGCCGGTCCGCATGAGCATCGAGGAGTGCCTCGAGTTCATCGTGGACGACGAGCTCCTCGAGGTCACGCCGAAGAACCTCCGCATGCGCAAGCGCATGCTGAAGGAGGTCGACCGGCGCCGCGAGAACCGCAACGCGAAGAAGCTGGCGCAGGACCAGGCGTAACCGCGGCGCGGCCGGCGCCGCGCGGTCGGATAGGGTGGGGCGGCAGGAGCCGCCCCATGCCCGACGCCCCCGACCGCCCCGACGCCCACGGACCCGGCGTCCCGCCCGCCCCGCGCCCGGCCCCCTCGGCGGGCGGGGTCCCCCTCGACGCCGCGGGGCTCCCGCTCCCGTCGCGCGACGGCCGCCGCCTGCGCCGCAAGGGCCAGGACCCCCACGTCGAGCGCGGCGTGGACAGCAAGGAGATGTGGCGGATCTTCCGCATCATCAGCGAGTACGTCGACGCGATCGACGGACTGCGCGACGTCCGCCCCGCCATCAGCGTCTGGGGCTCGGCGCGCTTCAAGCAGGACAACCGCTGGTGCCTGCTCGCGCGCGAGACCTCGCGCCTCCTCGCGACCATGGGCTACGCGATCATCACGGGCGGCGGGCCCGGGATCATGGAGGCCGCGAACCGCGGCGCGAAGGAGGGCGGCGGCAAGTCCGTCGGCCTCGGCATCCACCTGCCGATGGAGCAGGAGATCAACGACTTCTGCGACGTCGCGATCGACTTCGACTACTTCTTCATCCGCAAGATGATGTTCACGAAGTTCGCGGCGGGCCTCGTCGTCGCGCCGGGCGGCTTCGGCACGATGGACGAGATGTTCGACACGCTGACGCTCATCCAGACGCGGAAGATCCGCCGCATCCCGGTCGTGCTGCTGGGCACGTCGTACTTCGGGCCGCTGGTCGCGTGGATGCAGGACGTGCTGCTGCAGGAGGGCGCGATCTCGCCCGGCGACCTCGACCTCTGGCTCCTGACCGACGAACCCGCGGCCGCCGCGGCCTACCTCGACCGCCACATCGTCGACCAGACCTGGTGGTCCCAGCCGACGCCGTAGCCCCACTCGATCTCCCGGGACCGCGAGGCCCGGCGGCCGATCCGCCAATACATGCCGGTCGATGACTGGCGGATCGCCCCCGTGTTGGTTCCGCCATCCGGTGCCGGTCCCAAAATGGCGGTACCGAACCGCGGGGACCGCGAGGCCCGGCCGGCGGCGACACGGACTCGATCGGTACGGTTCGGGCTGCGGGTGGGCGGCGGTGACGGGCTGGGCGTATCGTCTGGGAACCGCCCGCTACCCGCCGGTAGCAGGAAGCCCCGGGGAGGACCGGGGGCGGACGGGCCTCGCGTGCCCAGAAATTGGATGTAAGTCGTTATCTCGTAGACGGTTAAGGCACGTTCGCGTCCGCGTAGCGATGGAAAGCGAGGACGTGACGGCTGGCACCGAACGTGCTTTCATGGGGACGTCGCCCGAGTGCGGTCGTCCGGACGCTGGGTCCGGTCGGTCCGCGGTCGGACTCGAGGAGTGATCCGATGAAGCGTCTTCTCTACGGAATCGTCGCGGGCAGCGCGATCGCGATGATCGTGGCGCCCACGGCGTTCGCCCACGGCGGTCAGTACCGCACGCCGGGCGGCAGCGTGCCGCCGGGCCTGCGCGAGCCGACCGACCCGACGCCGCCGCCCCCGCCCCCGCCGCCCACGGGCACGCCGCCCACGACGCCGCCGGACACCCCTGGGCAGCCGCCGGCGCCGACGACGCCGAACACGCCTCCGGGCGCGCCGCCCCCGCCGCAGACGACCGGTGACGATCCGGGCAAGCCGCGCGGCAACAAGCCCCAGACGTCCTACGACCAGTGGATCTTCTGGTGGAACTACAACAGCGACGAGATCCTCCAGATCAAGGACGCGATCTATCGTCTGCGCGTCTCGCAGGGCAGCGGCCTCGGCACCCTCGGCGACGCCGCCGGCGCCAAGTCGGACGCCACCCGCGCCACGGAGAAGGAGGTCAAGGAGAGCCTCATCCCCGCGCTGCGCTGGGCGATGGACCCGAACAACAGCAAGTACCCCGACACCGAGTCGGCGTCGTACATCGCGCTCGCGAAGGTCACGGACGACCCGACGGACATCGCGCTGATCCGCAAGGCCATCGTGGATGCCGACGGCAAGCGCCCGCGCGAGATCTCGCAGTTGGTCCACGAGTCGGCGGTCTTCGCCCTCGGCATGCTCCGTCGCACGGACGCCGCCCGGCAGTTCGACGCGAAGGAGCTCGACCGCGTCCGCGACTTCCTGTTCGAGTGCTTCGACAACAAGGAGTTCAACACGCGGTCGCGCGCGTTCGCCATGCTGGCCCTCGGCCTGCTCGGCGACCAGCCGACGACGCGCGGGGTCTCCTCGACCGGCGACAAGGGCGGCCTGTTCTACGCGCCGTCCGACACCGCCCTCGAGTCCACGACCTCCCAGCGGATCTTCGAGCGCCTCGGCGAGAAGCTGCCCGGTGACGACTACTACGTCGCCGCGCTGCTCGCGCTGTCGATGCAGGCGCCCGACACGATCAAGCCGGAGATGATCGAGGCGCTCAAGGAGTGCGCGCTCAAGAGCAAGCTGGGCAAGGAGAGCACGAGCGACCTCGTGTCGTCCTACGCCGCGCTCGCGCTCGGCCGCGTCGGCTCCGCGAAGGAGATCGTCCCGCTCGCCACGGCCATGAAGGTCAAGGGCACGGGCATCAACGTCAAGCGTTCGGCCGCGATCTCGCTGGGCAAGCTCGGCCAGCGCGTCGACGGCGCCGAGCGCGCGAACCTCGCCGTCGAGCTCTGGCGCACGATGGAGGCCGTGAAGGAGGGTTCGACCCGCAACTTCGGCCTGATGTCGCTCGCCTACCTCCTCGTCGCGGACGTCAAGCAGGACCGCACCGACGTGATCAACGCCAAGGGCGTCAAGGTCGCCGAGGAGCTCCTGAAGGTCGCGAAGGACGGTCGCTACAACGAGCGCCCCTACGGCGCGCTCGCGGTCGGCCTCGTCTGCCGCGCGATCGGTGACCGCCCGACGATCGAGGCGTACGCCAACTTCCGCGTCCAGGCGATGGAGATCCTCCACGCCGGCCTGACCGACACGAAGATGGACAAGCGCGCCCAGGGCGCGTTCGCCGTCGCCCTCGGCATGATGCGCGACGACAGCTTCAAGAAGCCCCTCGTCGAGATCCTGGCGGACCGCCAGGCCGACAGCGAGCTCCGCGGCTACTGCGCGGTCTCGCTGGGCATGATGCGCGCCGCCTCGGCGGACGTGCTGAAGGCCCTCCGCGAGGCGCTCAAGGAGCGTTCGTCCGAGGAGCTCCGGCTCCAGTGCGCCATCGGTCTCGGCCTCCTCGGCCAGAGCGACGCGGTGCAGATCCTGCTGAAGGAGCTCGAGGAAGCCGACACGCAGAACGTCCAGGGCCAGGTGGTGATCGCGCTCGCCAAGATCGGCGACGCCCGCGCCATCAAGCCGCTCGTGGACCTGCTCAAGAACGCGCAGAAGCCCGACCCGACGCGCGCCATCGCGTGCGCCGGCCTCGGCCTCATCGGCGACCTCGAGTTCATCCCGAGCCTCTCGCGCATCTCGAAGGACATCAACTACCGGGCGACCAGCGACCCGATCAACGAGGTCCTTTCGTTCCTGTAGTCGTCCGACCGACTCGCGCCTGACCGCGCACCGACCGGCCGGCCCCCCGCGGGGCCGGCCGGTTCCATTTCGGGGACGGGGAGTCCGGCTCGACGAGGCCGACCGCGACGCGCCGGTGGCGGGCGGGCGAGCCGAACGGCCACCGGGCCTCGCGGTCCCCCGCGGACGTCTGCGTCCCGGCCACCCCCGGCGGCCGACGGCGCGCCCGCGGGTCGAGGCCGGCGCGCGCCCGGGACGTTCGTAACGGAGCCGACCGGAGCCGTCCCACGGCGATGCCGATCCGGGTATCCTCCGCACGGGCGCGCGACGGAATCGAGGCAGACGTAGGAGCGGCGATGAGCCGACCGAATCGAAGGACCCGCGGCCGCGCACGAGGCCTCGTGAGCGCGGTCTTCCTGCTGGCGTCCACGTCGGCCGCCTGGGCGCACGGCGGGCAGATGACGCCGCCGCCCCCGCCGCCGCCGACGCCGGACTGGATGAAGCCGGATCCGTACGCGCCGCCGCCGCCGCCGTCGCTGCCGACGGGACCGCTGAAGCCGCCGACGACGCCGCGACCGGGGTTCACGCCGCCGACGACCCGGCCGGACCCGACGCGTCCCGGGCCGACGACGCCCGGCTTCGACCCGAACGGCCCGCGGCCGGGCGTCCCGACGACGCCGACGCCCCCCGCTCCGCCCACGCCGACGCCGCCCGCCCCGCCGTCGCAACCGGTGACGCCGAGCGGCCCCGCCGCGCCGAAGCCCGCGGGCCCCGACACCGACGGGACGCCGGGCTCGAAGCCGACCGTCAACGGCCGGCGCGACCGCTCCGGCGAAGGCCGGCGCACCGCCACCGTCGGCGTGGACTGGACGCTCTGGTGGGACCAGAACGCCGACCGGTTCCGCGCGGCCCGCCGCGGCGGCGTCGTCACCGGCGACGCGGACGCGCTCGGCCGCGTGCTCGCGCAGGCCCGGCGGCTCGAGGTCGTGCCGTTCCTGCGCGCGGCGGCCGGCGGCGCCCACGGCGACGACGCCGACGTCCTCGCGTCGTCGTTCATCGCGCTCGGCAAGACGACCGACGAGCCGTCCGACGCCGACCGCCTCCTCGCGGTGCTCCGCGACGCCGGCGCCCCGACGCTGGCGCGCGAGGGCGCGGCGGTCGCCCTCGGCTGCCTGCGCCGCGACGCGGAGGCGGACCGCTTCGACGGCCGCTTCCTCGACCGCGTCCGCCGGGGCCTGCTCGACGCGTTCGACGACGACGGCGTGCCGGTCCGCGTCCGCTGCTTCGCGGCGTTCTCCCTCGGGCTCCTCGGCGACCAGCCCGGCACGCCCGGCGACGCGTTCGCGCGCGACCTGCGCGGCACCACGCAGGCGCTGTGGTCGCGGCTGCTCGAGCCGCGCACCGGCCCGGAGGCGACGGTCGCGCTGCTCTCGGCGCTCTCGATGCAGCCCGAGGACGGGGTCCCGTCGGGGGTACGCGAGGCCCTGCGCGCGTTGGCCGGGACGGGCCGGCTCGCCGGCCGCGACCGCGGCGACGTCGCGCAGGCCCACGCGGTCGTCGCGTACGCGAAGCTCGTCGGCCCGGAAGCCGCCGGCTTCCTGCTCGGCCTCGCGAAGGGCTCCCACCACCCGAGCGACGTCCGCCGCTCGGCGATCCTCTCCCTGGGCGTCCTCGCGCCGCGCCTCGACGGCGCGACGCGCGGCACGGCCGTCGCCGAGCTGCTCGCGCCCGCGCGCCGCGGCGACCCGGAGACCGCGGGCTTCGCGCTCCTCTCGATCGGCCGGCTCGTCGCGGCGAGCCTCGCGTCGGCGCCGTCGGAGCTGCCCCGCGGGGCCGACGCGCTCGCGGACGCGACCGACCACGGGTCGAGCGCGACGCGGCCCTTCGCGGCGCTCGCGCTCGGGCTCGCCCTGCGCTCGGACGGCGAGGCGGCCGCGTGCGGCGGGCTCGAGCAGCTGCGCGCCCGCGCCCTGCCGGTCCTCGCGGCGGTCGTCGACCGCGAGACCGAGGACCCCGCGTGCCGCGCGGCCGCGGCGCTCGCGCTGGGCCTCGCCGGCGACCGCGCGTCCGCCACGCGCCTCGGCCGGCTCGTCCTCGACGCCGACACCGCGCCGGACGTCCGCGCGCGGGCCGCCTGCGCGCTCGGGCTGCTCGACCGCGCCTCGCCGGAGACGCTCGCCGCGCTGCGCGCCGCCCTCGTGCGGCGCTCCTCGGACGACCTCCGCCGCGAGGCCTCCCGCGCGCTCGGCGCGCTCGGCGACGCCGACGCGACCGACGCCCTCGTGGACGAGATCCGGCTCGCCTCCGCCGACCACGTCCGCGCCCGCGCGGCCGTCGCGCTCGGCGCCATCGGCGCGACGAAGGCCGTTCGCCCCCTCCTCTCGCTCGCCGCCGACCGCAAGGTCGGCGACCCGGCGCGCGCGGTCGCGGTCGCCGCCCTCGGGCTCCTCGCCGACCCCGCGTCGGTCCCGAGCCTCTCCCGCCTCTCCCTCGACGTGAACTACCTCGCCGGGACCGACGCCCTGAACGAGGTGCTCTCGCTGCTCTGACCCCGGGGGCCGCCGCCGCAGGACGCCCGGAGCGAACCGGTCCCGGCGACGTTTGGACCCTCGGAGGTCGCGATGCGGTCGGGTCGGTTCCGCCTCCTGCTCCTCGGCGCGGCGCTCGTCGGCGCGACCGCGCTCCCGTCGTGGGCCCACAACGGCGAGGCCCCGGGCGGCAGCGCGCCGAGCGTGCCGCCGACGCTCGGCCCGCCGGCCGCCGGGCCCCAGGATCCGCAGCAGCCGACCGCCCCCGTCCCGCGCGCCACGACCGGCGGCACCGACGACGCGTGGCGCCGATGGTGGGAGGTGCAGGCCCCGCTGCTCGCGCCGCCCCGGGTCCGCGCGACCACCGACGGCCCGCTCGGCGAGCCGGGCCCCACCACGCCGCGCGTGCGCACGCTCGACGACGCCGCGGGCGCCGAGGTGCTGCCGCTCCTCCTGTGGGCCATCGAGCCGCGCCAGGACTTCCCCGCGCAGGTGGTGACGGCGTGCTACCGGGCCTTGGGTCGGCTGGCCCGCCGCCCCGAGCACGTCGAGCCGCTGCTCGCGGCCGCGGCGCGACGCGACACCGACCGCGACGAGATCGAGACGGCGATCGGCGCCCTCGGGCTGCTCCGCCGCACCGACCCCCGCCGCCGCCTCGACGACGCCACGCTCGCGCGCGTCCGGCGCGCGCTGGTGACCGCCCTCGACGACCAGACCCTCTCGACGCGCGCGCGCTGCGTCGCCGCCACGTCGCTCGGGCTCCTCGCCGACCAGGGCGGCCCCGCCGTCGACGTGCTCGCCCGCGACCTCTGGAGCCGCCTCTCCGCCAACTGGGCGAGCGACGAGATCCCCTCGGCGATCCTCCTCGCGCTCGGCCGCTTCCCGTACGACGCCGTCGGCGAGGATCTCCTGCAGTCGCTCCGCGCGGCCGGCGTGACGGGGACGATCGGCAAGGCGCGGCTCGGGCCGGTCGCCCGCGGCCACGCCGTGCTCGCGCACGCCCGGGTCTGCCCGTCGCCGGGCGCCGCGTCGCTCCTCGCCATCCTCCTCTCGCGTCGCCACCCCGACCCGGTGCGGCTCGGGGCCCTGACCGGCCTCGGCCTGCGCGCCGCGTCCTTCGAGAGCGGCACCCGCGTGGACGTGGTGAAGCGGATCCGCGCGCTGGTGGAGTCCGAGCCGTCGCAGAGCCTCTTCCGCCCGGCGGGCCTGCTGGCCGTCGCGCGCCTCGCCGCCGCCGACCTCGACGCGGGCAGCGGCGCGGTGCTCGACACGTCCGGGGCCGACACCTTCCTCTTCGACGGGCTCACCGCCGCCGACCTCGGCATGCGCCCGTTCGTGATGGTCGCGATCGGCATCGCGGGCCGCCGCACGCCGAAGGTGATCGAGGTGCGCGCCTACCACACGTTCCGCACGGAGGCGCTCGAACGCCTGCGCAAGCTCCTCGCGGACGACGCCGGCGCGGGCGACGCGCGCGGGGCCTACCTGGTCGGGCTCGGCCTCTTCGCCGACGAGGCCTCGATCCCCATGCTCGCCGCCCGCGCGCGCGACACCAGCGGCACCGAGTCGCCGCGCGCGTACGCGTGCGAGGCCCTCGGCCTCGTCGGCCGCGCCGTCCCGACGGCCGTGGACACCCTCCGCACCGTCGCGTCGGAGCGGAAGGCCGAGGGCTTCACGCGCGGCAAGGCCCTCGCCGCGCTCTCCCGCCTCGGCACCGGCGCGGACGTCGTCGTCGCGATCGCGGACGAGCTCTCCGACGGCGGCGCCGCGTGGCGCCTCGTCCCCCTCGCCGACGCGCTGGGCCGATGCGACCACGTCGCCGCCGTCGAGCCGCTCGTGCGCCTCGTCCGCGCGAAGACGACGAAGGACGACCTCCGCGCGCACGCCTGCGAGGCCCTCGGCCGTCTCTGCGACCCCGAGCCCGTCCCGTCGCTCGTGCGGCTGGCGGAGGGCGCCGCCGAGATGCCGGGCCACGACGGGCTCCGCTACCTCATGACGTGGCTCTGGCTCTAGCGATCCCTCGCGCGGGACCGCGAGGCCCGGCGGCCGGCGGGCCTCGCGTACCGGACGGATCGCCGGTCGTCCCCCGCGGTCGCAGCGTCGCGGACCCGCCACTCATCGACCCGCCGATCATCGACCGGCGTCTATTGGCGGATCACACCGGGGGCCGCCGCCGATCGAAGGGCTGGTTCCGCCAAACTGGGACCGGCACCAAATGGCGGAACCGACCCGGGGACCGCGAGGCTCGGTGGCCGCCAGGGCCAGACGCGCCAGATCGTGTCCGGCACCGATTGGCGGGTTCGACCGCTACTTCGACAGGCGCTCGACCGCGTGCTTCACGTCCTCGTCGGGGTCCGCGCCCCCGAGCTCGAGGTAGAGCCGGTAGTGCTTCGCCGCGACGCCGAAGTCGGAGAGTTCCTCGAGGAGCTCCGCGAGGTCGCGGTGCGGGAGCGGCATCTTCGGGTCGGCCGCGACGGCGGCCTCGTACGACTTCTTCGCGTCGTCGAGCTTGTCCTGTTGCTCGTACACCCAGCCCTTGCCGCAGTGCGGCAGCGGATAGGTCGGGTCCGCGGCGATCGACTTGTCGAAGTACGCGAGCGCCTCGTCCCAGCGGTCCTGCCGGTACGCGACCCGTCCGCGCACGAACCACGCGACGGCGTCCTTCGGGTCGCGCGCGAGGACCGTCTGCGCCTCCTCGTCGGCCTGGTCGAGCCGGCCGAGCAGCAGGATGACGCCCGCGAGCATGCGCCGGGCGTCGAGGTGCTCGCCGTCGGTGCGCAGGATCGCGCGGTAGATCTTCTCGGCCACCGACCAGTCGGCGTCCTCCTCGGCGATCGCGCCGAGCAGCAGCGCCACGGCGGGGTCGTCCGCGTCGCGCCGCTTCGCGTCGAGGAGGGCCTTCCGGGCCTCCTTCACCTGCCGGTTGCGGAGGTAGACCGCCCCGCGGTCGGCGTACAGCGCGGCCCAGGCCGGCCGCGCGGCGATCGCCGCGTCGAGCGCCGAGAGCGCCTCGGCGGGCCGCCCGGCGAGCTCGAGGCACCGGGCCTTCGCGCGCCACGCGATCGCGCTCGCGGGCGCGACCTTCAGGCCCTCCTCGACCGCGGCGAGCGCGCCCGGCACGTCACGGCTCGCGAGCCGGACCGCGGCGCGCAGGGCCGCCGCCTCGGCCCGCAACGCCGGCCGGCCCGTCGCCTTCACCTCGTCGAGCGCGGCCTGCGCGGCCTGCAGGTCGCGCATCTCGAGGTAGATGGCGGCCCGCCCCACCAGCAGCGGCGCGGCGCGCAGGCGCTTGAGCCCCTCGTCGAGCACGCCGAGCGCGTCGGGGCGCCGGCCGGCCGCGGCGAGCGCGTGGGCCCACGCCCGGCGCGCCTCGAAGGCGTCGGGGTGCGCCGCGACGAACGACGCGAGCGCGCGCACCGCGCCCTCCACGTTGCCCTGCGCGCGCATCACGGTGGCGTCGAAGAGCGTCGCCTCCTCGTGGTCGGGCAGCACCCGCCGGACCTTCGGCACGAGCGCCAGCGCGACCGGGAGCCGCTCCGTCGCGAGCGCGTTCCAGCCGAGGTCGAGCATCACCGCGCCCGGCTGGTCCACCGAGCCGAAGCAGCGGTTGAGGAGGGTCTCGTAGTCCTTGCGGTCGGCGACGCGCGCGACGAGGTAGCCCGCGAGGCCCGTGCGCGGCGCCGGGAACGCGGTCTCGGTCTCGGTGCGCAGGGCGGCCCGCTCGCCGGCCTCCGTGCGGAGGTCCTGGTAGAGCCGCGCCGCCCACACGTCGAGGGTCCCCTTCCGGTACGCGTCGCCCAGCGACACGACGACCGCCGCGGCATCCCCGACGGCGACCCGCGCGGCGGGGTCCGTCGGCTCGTCCGCGCGCGCCGCGCCCGGTCCGAGGATCGCCGTCACGACGGCGAGCAGCGCCGTCGCGACGACGGCGGCCGGGCGACGACGCTTCACCGGGGCCTCGCGGGGGTTACCAGCCGACGAAGCGGCTACGGTTCACGACGTCGCGACGGTAGGTGTCGTGGATGATCTGCTCGACCTGCGCGTTGGCCTTCGCGCCCTTCTTGCCGCGCTTCGCGCCGCCGCCCATGCGGCCGCCCGCGGCGCCGCTGCCGCCCCCGCGCGCGTCGGCGACGGACGCCACCAGCGCCACGAAGCACGCGACGACGAGACCGATCGCGACGGCGGAACGCGGACGGACCGACATACGCGGCGACCTCCCGGGGCAGCGGCTCATTCAAGCCGAACCGCCGTCCCGGGTAAAGCCATCCGGGTCGTAGAATGGCCCGATGCCCCCGCGCCCCCCCGGCTCCGGTCGCGCCGCCCGCCTCGCGGCCCTCGTCGGCCTCGCCGCGGGCCTCGGGTCGGGCCTCGGGTCCTTCGTCCGGGCCGCGGACGCGCCCTCGGCGGCGCCCGGGCCTTCCGCTCCCTCGCCGCGGACCGATCCCCCGGCTCCGACGGACCGACCCCCGACCTCGCGGGACGGCGAGGCCCGCTGGCTCGACGAGGCCGGGACCGCGCTCCTCGGGTTCGGCATGCTCCGCGTGGCCCCCCCGCTCGGCGGCCCGTCGGGCGAGGTCGTGTTCCGCTACGAGGAGACGCCCACCGACTACGCCGCGTTCGACGCCGTGCAGCTGCTCGTGATGCCGGCCGACGCGTTCGCGCGGGACGGCCGCGCGTTCGCCGACCGCGCCCTCGCGTGGGGCCGGTCGGCGCGCGGGGCGTACGCGGTGAGCGTCACGGTGAAGGTGACGCGGCCCGCGGTGTGGCTGGTCGCGTTCGGCCCCTTCACGGGCGTGGACACGAGCCGTCCCCTCGGCGCCTCGCGCACCTACGCGCTCGAGGTCCGCGAGGACCGCGGGGTGTCGCGCGCGTGGATCGACCCGCTGGCCGGCGAGCTCACCGTGAAGGCGTGGACCTCGCACCCGGAGGTCGAGCGCGGCGGCCCGGTGAAGGACCCCCTCGACGGGCGCGACCGCTGGTTCGAGGTGCGGCCGGAGCTCGTCTACGCCGCCTCGCGGCTCGCGGCGCCGGGCGACCCCGAGCCGCCGCAGCTCGCCGCGGCCCGACGCGAGGCCGACTCGCTGCGGCAGCGCGCCGCCGACCTCCGCGCGCACGCGAAGCCCGACGCCGCCGCCGACCTCGAACGCGAGGCCGACGACGTGCTGGCGACCCTCGCCGCCCTCGACGACCGCGTCCCGGTGCCCGCGCCGCTCGCCGAGCGGCTGCGGCGCCTGCCCTTCCGGTGGCGGTAGCGCCGTGCGCCGCGCACCCCGCCTCCTCCCGCTCGCGTCCGTGGCCGCCGCCGTCGCGGCGACGTGCCTCGCGCTCGCGCCCGCGCGCGCGGGCGACGAGGCCCGCATCCGTCTCTCGGCGTGGAAGGACGGCCGGCTCGACGTGCCCCGCGGCCTCCCGTCGCCGTGGGTGCCGCCGAGCAACCCCGTGACCGACGCGAAGCTCGCGCTGGGCCGCCGCCTCTTCTTCGACCGCACGCTCTCGCGCGACGGGACGAAGGGCTGCGTCGACTGCCACGCGCCGGAGAAGGGCTACGCCGACGGGCTCCCGACGGCCGTCGGCGTCCGCGGACAGGTCGGCCCGCGCAACGTCCCGAGCCTGCTCAACGCCGCGATCTACCCCGCGCTCTTCTGGGACGGGCGGGCCGTGAGCCTCGAGGCGCAGGCCGAGGGCCCGCTGCTCGCCCCCACCGAACTCGACATGACCGAGGACCTCCTCGTCGAGCGCATCGCGTCCGCGGAGGCCTACGCGCCGCTCTTCGAGGCCGCGTTCGGTTCGCGGACGGTGACGCTGCGGCGCGTCGGCCAGGCGCTGTCGGCGTTCCAGCGGACGCTCCTCGCGGCCGACAGCCCGTTCGACCGCTTCTGGTTCGGCGGCGACGCGGACGCCCTCTCGCCCGCCGCGAAGCGCGGGCACGCGGTCTTCGTGGGGAAGGGCGCCTGCGCGTCCTGCCACACCGTGGGCCCGTCCGACGCCGCGCTGACCGACTTCGGCTTCCACGCGACCGGCACCGTGAAGGAGGGCGCGACCGACGTCGGCCGCTCGATGGTCACGGGCGACCCCGCCGACCGCGGCCGGTTCCGCACGCCCACGCTGCGCAACGTCGCGCTCACCGCGCCGTACTTCCACGACGGCAGCGCGCGGACGCTCGCCGAGGTCGTCGAGCACTACGACCGCGGCGGCACGAAGGTCGCGGGCCGCGCGCCCGAGATCAGCCCGCTGCACCTCACGCCCGCGGAGCAGGCCGACCTCGTGGCGTTCCTCGAGGCGCTCACGAGCCCGGCCGCGGCCGTCGGCTTCGGCGCGGACGTCCCGCCGCCGCCCGCGCCGACGCCCGGGCCCTCGGCCGCCCCCACGTCGGAGCCGCGCAAGTGAGCCGCCGCGCGCGCGTCGCCGTCGTCGCGGGCCTCGCGTGGGCGGCCCTCGTCGGCCCCGCCCGCGCCGACGAGGCGTCGGAGGCGGCCGCGCTGCTCGCCGCGCCCGAGGCGCCGGCGGCCGACCCGCGCGCGGTGCGGCGCGCCGCCGAGGACGCGCTCGAGCGAGACCCCGCCGACGACCGGGCCTGGCGTGCCCTCCTCGCGGCCGTCGGCCGGCTCGCCGACCGCGACCTCCTCGACGACGCGATCGACCGCGCCCGCGCGACCGCGCGGCCCGCCCTCGACCCCGACCTCGGCCGCGCGCTCCTCCGTCGGGCCCGCCTCGACACGCCGCCCGACGCGGAACGGCTCCGCGAGGCCGCGACGCGGCTCGCCCCCGCCGAGACCGCCGGCGCGCCCGCCGACGCCCTGTCCCTCGCGCACGCGCGCCACCTCCTCGGCGACGTCGCCGCCGCGCAGCGGGCCTACGAACGCGCGCTCGACGGCGACGAGGCGACCGGCGACCTCGCGTGGCGCGGCCTCGAGAGCCTCCTCGGCCACGACGACGCGCGGCTCGGCCCGCTCTCGGCCGAGCTCGTCGCGCGCCGGCCCGCCTGCGGCGCCGTCGTCCGCGGACGCGCCGACGTCCTCGACCGGACCGCCCCCCGCGCGGGCTGGGACGTCCTCCTCGGCGCGAAGGCCCTGCTCGCGACGTCGCCGCGCACGATGGTCGCGCTCGCGCGCCGCCTGCGCAAGCCCGACGACCGGCACGACGAGGCGCTCGCGCTCGAGCGGCGCGCGCTCGCCGCCGCCGCGGGCGACGTCGTGGTGCTCGACGCGGTCGAGGTCGCCTGGCGGCAGGCCCGCCCGCTCGCGTCCGTCGCCGACGTCGAGGCGTTCGTCGCCGACGCCGACGCGCTGCTCGCCGCCGTCGAGTCCGATCGCGCGCGGGCCTTCAGCTACCGCAACGACCTCGCGTTCCGGCTGCGCGACGTGGTCGCGTCCTTCGCCTGGCGCGGCGAGGGACGCACGCAGGGGCTCGCGGCCGGCGCCCCGCCGCAGGCCCGCGCCTGGCTCGATCGCGTCGTCGCCTGGTACGACGGCGCGGTCGCGCGCATCCCCGACGACGCGGCCTCGCTCCCGTTCGCGCAGCGCTGGGTGATGGCCGGCGTGCTCAACGACGCCGGCCTCATGCGGCACTACTGGCGCGACGTCCGCGACCTCGACCGCGCCCAGGCGCTCTACCTCCGCGCGTTCGACCTCACCGACGGCGCCTACGTCGACACCTACCACTACAACCTGCAGTACCTCTTCGGGATCGAGCGGCCCGGGCAGGAGGAGCTGTGGCTCGCGCTCGCGCGCCGCGCGTCGCGGGCGGTCCTCAAGGAGGGCCCCGACGGCGCCTTCGTGCCCGACGAGGGCAAACGCGAGGCCGCGCGCAAGGACGCGGAGGCCCTCGAACGGGTCCTGCGCGACCGCGCGGGCGTCAAGTAGGGCCCGGGCGGTCCCCGGGGCCCGGCGACCCGCGTTTTCCGGACCCGGTGCGGCCGGGGCGTTCCACCGCACGCGGCCCCGCGGTCCGTAGAATCGTGGGCTCCCCCGACGAGGTCCCCGATGGCCGTCCGCTCCGCCTGGCTCTCCGCCCGCAAGGGCCACCCCGTCCCCACCCAGCTCCGGTACGCCCGCGAGGGGGTCGTCACCGAGGAGATGCGGTTCGTCGCGGAGCGCGAGGGGCTCGACCCCGAGTACGTCCGCGCCGAGGTGGCGCGCGGCCGGATGATCATCCCGGCGAACGTGAACCACCCCGAGCTCGAGCCGATGGCCATCGGCATCAACGCCCGGTGCAAGATCAACGCCAACATCGGCAACTCGGCCGTCGTGAGCGACGTCGAGGGCGAGCTCGAGAAGCTCGCGGTGTGCCTGAAGCACGGCGCCGACACGGTGATGGACCTCTCGACCGGCGGCGGGATCGTCGAGATCCGCGAGGCCATCCTGCGCGCCTCGCCGGTGCCGATCGGGACGGTGCCGATCTACCAGGCCCTCGAGGAAGTCGCGCGCCCCGAGGACCTCACGTGGGAGGGCATGAAGAAGGTCATCATCGCCCAGGCCGAGCAGGGCGTGGACTACATGACCCTGCACTGCGGCATCCTGCTCGAGCACATGCCGCTCGTCGCGGGCCGCCTCACCGGCATCGTCTCGCGCGGCGGCTCGCTCACGGCGCAGTGGATGCTGCACCACCACCAGCAGAACCCGCTGTACGCCCACTACGACGAGCTCCTCGACATCCTCCGCCGCTACGACGTCTCGATCTCGCTCGGCGACTCGCTGCGGCCGGGCTGTCTCCACGACGCGTCGGACGCCGCGCAGTTCGCCGAGCTCGACGTGCTCGGCGAGCTCACGCGCCGCGCGTGGGCGAAGGACGTGCAGGTCATGGTCGAGGGCCCGGGCCACGTCCCGATGGACCAGGTCGCGCCCAACGTCGAGCGCCAGATCAAGGTGTGCTCCGAGGCGCCGTTCTACGTCCTCGGCCCGCTGGTGACCGACGTCGCGCCCGGCTACGACCACATCACGAGCGCCATCGGCGCGGCGCTGGCCGGCTGGGCCGGCGCGGCCATGCTCTGCTACGTCACGCCGAAGGAGCACCTCGGGCTCCCGAACGCCGAGGACGTCAAGCAGGGCATCATCGCCTACAAGATCGCGGCCCACGCGGCCGACATCGCCCGGCACCGCAAGGGCGCCCGCGACCGCGACGACGCGCTCAGCAAGGCCCGGTACGAGTTCGACTGGAAGCGCCAGTTCGCGCTCTCCCTCGACCCCGAGACCGCCCAGCGCTACCACGACGAGTCGCTGCCGCAGGACGTCTTCAAGACGGCCCAGTTCTGCTCGATGTGCGGCCCGAAGTTCTGCTCCATGAACATCAGCCGCGAGGTCGAGGACTGGAACGCCGCGCAGGGCCCGCGCCCGGAGGGGACGCCGAAGGGCACCGCCGCGCCGAAGTCGCCCGCCCCGATGTCGCCCGCTACGGGGGCCGGGGCTCCCCGCGGGTGAGCGACGCGTCGCACGAGCGCCCGGCCCCCCTGGCCCTCGTCGTCGACGACGACGAGGACAGCCGGAAGATCCTCTGCAAGGTCGCGGAGAAGCAGGGTTTCCGCATCCAGCAGGCCTGCGACGGCGAGACGGCGATCCGGCTGCAGCGCGAGCTGCGGCCCGACCTGATCCTGCTCGACGTCTCGATGCCCGGCATCAGCGGGCTCGACGCGCTGCGCGAGATCCGCGAGGTGGACCCCCACGTCGCGGTGGTCGTCGTGTCGGGCGCCGCCGACGCCGAGATCGGCGAGAAGGCCCTCGACCTCGGCGCGGTCAACTACGTCGGCAAGCCCTTCGACGTCCGCGAGATGCGGTTCGTGCTCGAGCGGCTGCGCGGCGCGTTCCAGGAGGAGGAAGACCTCCAGCCCGCGCTCGCCATGCTCCGCGAGCGCCGCACCGTGCTCGAGCTGGGCACCGACATCGGCAAGATCTCGGCGATCGTCGCCTACCTCGGCCGCGAGGTCCGCGCCCACTACCCGGGCCACGACGTCCCGGTCACCGAGATCCGCCTCGCGCTCTACGAGGCCCTCGCGAACGCCGTCGAGCACGGCAACCTCGAGATCGACTACGACGCGAAGACGCAGGCGCTGGCCGAGGAGGGCGGCGTGCGCGCGCTCATCGAGCGTCGCCGCGAGGACCCCCGCTACCGCGACCGCCGCGTCCGCATCGAGGTGGACTACGAGCCCGCGATGGTCGTGTGGCGCATCCGCGACGAGGGCCGGGGCTTCAGCCCGTCCCACGAGCAGGAGACGCACCACCTCGGCGACACGACGTCGCTCCACGGCCGCGGCATCGTCCTGATGCGGCACCTGATGGACGACGTGTCGTGGAACTCGTCGGGCAACGAGATCCGCCTGACGCTCAAGATGAAGCGTCGCGATCCCCGCGCCTGACGGGCCGCCGCGACGAGCGGACACCGGCGTGCATCGCGGGCGGCCCCAAGGGCCGCGCCCTACGGGCAACCGCGACCGGCGGACACCGGCGTGAAGGGCGGCCGCGAGGGCCGCGCGCGACGGGCAACCGACATCGTCGATCGCGGGCGTGGATCGCGGGCGGCCGCGAGGGCCGCGGCCTACGGCCCGAGGCAGCGATCGGCCCAAGACGCAGCCTGCGGCGATTTGCGGGTCCTTGACGGTCCGGCAACGCAAGGAGGGCGACGGCGGTCGATCCCCGGGACCGCGAGGCCCGGTGGCCGACCCGAACGGCCGGCGGGCCTCGCGGTCCCGAGGCATGGGGGTCGCTCCGATGGCACCATGCCGCCATGCGCCGCCCCGCTTCGACGTCCGTCCCGCTCCTCCGCGCCGTCGCCCGGCGCCTGTCGGTCGTGTGCCTCGTCCTCGGGACGCTCCTGCGCCCCGTGGTCGCGCAGGACGATCCCGGCGACTGGGTCTCGCTGGTGGTCCTCCACACGAACGACGTGCACGGCGGGGTCCTGCCGCGATCCCCCGCGCTCGCGCAGCTCGAGGCGACGGAGGACGTCGGCGGGTTCGCGGCGCTCGCCGCGGTCGTGAAGGCCGAACGCGCGGCGGCGGCGGCGCGCGGCGCGCACGTGCTGCTCGTCGACGGTGGCGACGTGTGGCGCGGCACGCCCGAGGGCGACCTGACGAAGGGCGACCTCATCGTCGAGGCGTTCGGGCGGCTGGGCTACGACGCCGTGGCGCTGGGCAACCACGAGTTCGACCTCGGCCTGTCGAACGCGGTGCGGCTCGCGAAGGCGGCTCCGTTCCCGTGGGTCTCCGCCAACGTCACGGAGAAGGCCACGGGCGCCACGCCGTCGTGGCTCCGGACGCACGTGGTGAAGGAGATCGGCGGGCTGCGCATCGCGCTCGTCGGCTTGACGACCGTCGAGACGCCGCGGATCGTCGTGGGCGGCGACGCGCTGGGCCTCGCGTTCGCGCCGCCGGCCGAGGCCGCGGCGGCGCAGGCGAAGGCGCTCGAGTCGACGTCGGACCTCGTGATCTTCGTGACCCACCTCGGGCCCCAGCCCGACGTCGAGATCCTGAAGGCGGTGCCGACGTGTCCGCTCGTCGTCGGGGGCCACAGCCACACGCGGCTCGCGAAGCCCATCGACGCGCGGGGCGACGGGACGGGCTGGGTGGTGCAGGCCGGGACGGCCTGCATCGTCGTCGGGAAGGTGACGCTCGACGTCCACCGCACGACGAAGGCCGTCCGACTCAGGACGAGCGAGCTGATCCCGCTGATCCCGTCGAAGGTGGGCCGCGACGCCGAGACGGAGGCGTTCCTCGCGGGCCGCCTCGAGGCGATCGCGGAGCTGAAGGCGCTGAAGTCGGTGGTCGGCACGCTGACGGGCGACCTGCCGCGCGTCGGCGCGAACCCGCGCGACACGAGCCCCGCGGGGCACTTCATGGCCGACGCGACCCGCGTGGCCACCGGGGCCGACGTCGGGCTCGCGAACCGCGGCGGGATCCGCGTGGTGCTGCCGGCGGGCCCGGTGACCCGGCGCGACCTGTTCCTCCTCATGCCGTTCGACAACACGGTCGTGACGCAGACGCTGACCGGGGCCGAGCTCCGCGAGATCGTCGGGTTCTCGCTGCTCACGGGGATCGGCGGCCGGATCTCGCCGCTCGAGGTCTCGGGCCTCACGGCGCGGTTCCGGATCGTCGAGCGCGAGGGCAAGCAGGCCGTCGAGTGGCTCGCGTTCGACGTCGGCGGACAGCCGCTCGACGACGCGAAGGCCTATCGCGTGGCGCTCAACTCCTTTCTGGCGGGCGGCGGCGACGGCTACAAGCAGCTGGTGAAGCCCGACGCGAAGGACACGGGCGTGCTCGTCCGCGACGTGCTCGGCGACGCGCTCGGCAAGGCCGGCACCTACACGCCGGACCGGGCCTCGCGTCTCGTCGAGGCGAAGTAGCGGCCTCCCCCTCCGCTCGGGCTGCGCGGGCGACCGGGCCTCGCGGTCCCGGGGGTGGGATCGCCGCGGAACGCGTCAGCGCGGTGCGGACGGCGCGGAGGGGCTCGTCGCCGGCGACGAGGCCACGTACGGCGTGACGGGGCGGTAGCGCTCGATGCCGAGGACCTTGAAGAGCAGGCGGCGCGCGATGCGGCGGCCGGGCGCGAACGACTGCAACCAGGCGTCGAGGCGGGCGAGCTCGTCGCCGTCGGTCTCGGCGCCGAGGAACTCGAGGAGGATGCGGACGCCGTCGCGCGCGCGCGGGTCGCTGACGGGGTCGAGGACGAGCAGCGAGGCGATGGGGTTCTGGCGGAGGTTGCGGAAGGTGGCGCCGCCGACGGCGTCCTCCTCGCCGCCCGCGAGGGTGCCGTCGCCGGTGAAGCGGGCGGCGACCAGGAGGGTGGTCTCCGGGCGGCCCTTGGAGCTGACGCTCGAGAGCATCGAGACGGCGGTGCGCCGGTCGAGGAACGAGCGGGCGAGTTCCTGGAGGTCGTCCATCGGGGCCGGGGGGGGTGGGACCTAGGGGGCTTTGGGGGACCGGGGCGGTCACGATACCCGGCGCGGGCCCGGTTTCGGCGTCCGGCACGACGGATGCTAGGGGGCCTTCCGGCCGGGGTCGGCCGGTCCGTTGGTTGCGGCCGGGCCGGTTGCCGGTACCATCCGCCCTTCGACCTGCACCGGGGCGTAGCGCAGCTTGGTAGCGCGCTTGGTTCGGGACCAAGAGGTCGCTGGTTCGAATCCAGTCGCCCCGACCATCGTTCGCGGAGCCGCCAGCGCAAGCTGGCGGCTCCTTTCGTTTACCGCCGCCGACTGGATTCGAACCAGCGACCGAGGGGGTAGGCGCGCCGGAGCCGCGAAGCGGCGGAGGCATCGCGCCGAACGCGGCGGAGCGAGCGAAGCGAGCCGCCCAAGGGGGGCGGCCGCCGCCCCCCGCCGGGCGCAGCCCCCTGGAGGAGCGGCGCGCTGCGCGGATGGACGCCGAGGAGGGCGCGACCCGCGCCGCATCCCCGATCCCGGGTACGCGAGGCCCGGCCCGGGTGGGTTCTGGCGGACTCCGCGCTGGTTCGAATCCAGTCGTCCCGCGGCCTAGGGACGCCCGGGCCGCCGTCCGGTTCGCCCCCCATCTCCCAGCCCGGAACTCGCCAGTTCGCCTACGGTTGCGGCGTACGATCGCTGCCACATGAGGATGGATCGGCACCCGTGCTACGTCCGGCTCGTCGACGTCGGGGACCCGACGCCCACGCCCGTCGTCCACTCGATCGCGGGAATCGGGCTCGGCGACGACAGTCGCCTCGCTGCCTGCATCCTATGCGGCCAGTTCATGGTGTGGATCCTCTCGGACTGGTCGACGCCTCCCGCCGACCAGGCCCGGTTGGTCGCCGTGGCCGGCGAGGCACGCTGTCCGCGCTGTGCATCGCGCCTGTCCGAGAGCATCCGGTTGGCCCCGAACTGGTTCCGCTGCGCGCTCGGGCACGTCCACACGTTCGATCCCCTTCCGAGTCCGCCGCCCCCCAACTCCATCGACCATCCGGTCACGCTCGAGCTCCCGGTGCTCGAGTCCCTGCACGGCGCCGTACCGCCCCCCTTCTACAGACGTCCGTAGGCACGCTGCCTCATCCGTCCATCCGCCGCCGAGTCGGTGCGTCTAGATCGCATGGCGTGGTTCGAGCCCCCCGACGAGCGGCACTCTCGTTGGTCCGAGGGCGCGGACCCGGGACGCTTTCCGGACGTGCACGAGGCCTGCTACGCGGACTGCGCGGCGTGCCGAGCCGAGATCTGCGTCGTCCTCGCGTTCGACCGAGTGCGTGCCATCTCGGTCGTCGCAGTCGCGACGGAGACAGCCTGAGTGCCCGGGTACCTCCGGTGAGCCGGCCGACCTGCCAGTCCAGTCTGCGCGTGGCGGTTCTCCCCCCGGCTCGCCTGGGCCGGATCGCCCTCACGCCTGACCCGCGCAGTGCATCTCCCGTCGATCCGCCGTGGCGGAAGCGGGCGGGCCGGCGCACGGCGATCGGCGGCGTGGTACGCCATAGTGAAGGAGCCTCCCCCCGATGTGCATGATGCTCTACGTCGGCACCGTGGCCCCGCTCCCCGAGTTCGCGGACGCGGACCTGCGAGTCGAAGCCCTCGCCCCGTCGAACGTCGCGGTGCGTGCGGCGTTCACGCAGCCGTCGGTGCAGTACGTCGGGGCTCACACGCGTTGTGGTTGCGGGTTCCCCCACGTCCTCGCCGAGACGCCCATCACGTACTTCGACGGGATGTTCGACGGCGACGAGGATCGGGAGGCCGACGTCCGCAGCACACGCCGATTGGCCGAACTCATCCGCCCCTGTCTCGACCGAGGCGAAGCGGTCGAACTGTATCCGGCGTGGGCCGGCGACGGGGACTGCGCTCCGAAGGGGAGGGTGCAATGGGGCCCCGCGGATCTCGACCCCGAGCGAACCGTCTTCACGGAGGGGTTCCTGTACGTCGTCCGCGCGGACACCGGCGAGTCGTCGTAGCACAGACGCCTCGGCGTTTCCGCCCGTTCGCTCGGCGAGCGGGTTCCCGGCGTTGACGCGAGCCCGCCTCGCGCTCGCCGACCTTGGTACGATTCGTTCGATGAGTGGACCTCCCGCACGCGACGAAGGCCGGGGTCCGGGGCAACGCGAAGGCGCTCTGGCACGTTGGGCCGTGACCCTGCTCGCCATCGTCGCCGCGTTCTTCGCCGCCGGCATCGCGGGCGCGGTGGCGGCCCGCGTGCTCGACCTGTGGGAGCTGCCCTGCGCCGGGTTTGCGGCGGCCCTTGGTGTCGTCGGCGTCGCGTACCTCGCGGCGCCGACGAGGAAGTTCCCGTTCGCCGCGCTCTGCCTCGTGCTCGGGGCGGCGGTCGCATGGCACCTCATCGGTGAGGAGTGGTACCCCGAGCACTACGACGGTCTGGCGTACCGATCGACCCTCCTGCCGTTCGCCTCGACCCTGGTCGGCGGCCTCCTCGCACTGACTGCGGCGGCGGTCGCCGAGCTCATCCGGCGACCGACGAGTGAGGACCCGGCGACTTCTGGCCCTCCGCGCTGGCACCCGAAACCTCCTCACCTGGCCCCGTCGGGAACAACCTCGGTGCCCCCAAGCATGAAGATCACGGCCGAGACCTTCGCCCACTTCCGACAGCTCGACGGGGACACCGACGGACTCGCACGCGCCGAACCCGCGAAGGCGTCCGCCGAGGAATCCGTCTGGTGGGTCATCGCAGATCTCCGGCAGCGGGCGCTGATCGCCGCGGAGAACCTCGGGTCGGAGCAGTTCGGACGCAATCTCGAGGCCGATCTGGCACGGTTGCTCGCGGATGATCGCGCGCGCGCGGAGTTCACGGCGCTCGTGGAGTCCGATCGATAGGCCCGCGCACGCCGTCGCGAAGGCCAGGGTCGAGGCGTCAGATGCGTCACTGGGAGCCCGCACGCTCCTTCCCTGCGTTCGCACCCCGTCGCTTGATATTGGCTCAGGCTCTCGCGTGACGACGCTGTCGGCCACGGACACTTCCGGGACCGAAACCTGGCCTTCGCGAGCGAGAACCCCTGTGGATGGACTCGATGCCATGCCCCCCCCAGTTCCACCACCTGCACACCGATCTCGTGCTGTAGTCCGACGGCGACCTGACGACGCTCGCCGCCGCGCTCACGGCTCAGGGACCCGCGGAGTCGTGCCTCACGCGAGGCGATGACGGGCGCTGGCACGCCGGGTACGCGGTTCTCGGAGGGACCCGGGAGCCGCAAACGGCCATCTCCCCCATCCTCGACGCCGTGGAGTCGTTCGCTCCACGGCCACGGGCCGTCTGGGACGCGTGCACCCTGCGCGAACTCGACATCGGCGACAAGTGCGGAGAAGGACCCTGGGCCTTCAATCAAGGGCTCTCGGCAGGCCTGCTGCGCCGGGTCGCGGCGGCCGGTGCCTCGATTCGCATCACGCTCCATTGATGGACTGGGTACGACGACCCCGCCTGCGGAGCCGCCGACGTAGGCCCCCCGTAGGATGTCGGCACCGCCCGTCGACGGGCGGAGGAGACCGCACGACGATGACGGCGACGGACGGGTGGCGATGCGGTCGCTGCAGCGAAGTCCACCGCGACGCACCGATGGCCTACGGGGCCGCGGCGCCGCTGCCGTGGTTCGGCATCCCGGAAGCGGAGCGAGGCCGCCGCGCCGAGCTGACGCCGGACACCTGCCTGATCGACGGCAAACACGGCTTCGTCGTCGGGAACCTCGAGCTCCCCGTGCACGGCCTGCGCACCCCCTTCTCGTGGGACGTGTGGGTCTCGCTCAGCCCCGAGAACTTCCGCCGGACACTGGCGCACTGGAAGCGGCCGGATCGCGTGACCGAACCCGCGTACTTCGGCTGGGTCAGCACCTCGCTCCCCGGCTACCCCGAGACGCTCAACCTCAAGGCGATGGTCGTCACCCGCGCGGTCGGCGTCCGCCCCCGCATCGAACTCGAGCCGACCGATCACCCGCTCGCCGTCGAGCAGCGCCGCGGGATCACGATGGCACGCGTGCGCGAGATCGCGGAGACGATCCTCCACGGCTGACGCGCGCACCAGTCGCTCGCCGACCTCCCCGCTCCGGTATCCTGAGTCGCGGCCGCCGTGGCCGCTGGGAGGAAGACGCCGTGGGACCCCGCCTTCGCGCGCTTCCACGCCTCGTCGCCCTCTGCGGCGCAGCGGGCCTCGCGTGCCTCGCAGCGGGCCTCGAGTTGCGAGCCGCGACCGCCGCCGACGCGCCGCCGGGCGCACCGCGCGCGGACGCGCCCCGGATCACCGTCACCGCCGTCACGACCGACGGCGCGCCCGTCCGCGACGGTGTCGTCGCGCTTCAGCAGGGTGACGGCGAAGGTCGGTTCGTCGACGTCACCACCCTCTCGCTGAACGGCGAGGGGAAGCAGACGTTCCCGCGACCGTCGGCCGGCACGTGGCGCGCGCGCCTCGTCTCGGGCGGCGACTTCGCCGCCACGCAGGCCCCCAGTGCCCCCGACCGCGATCCCACCGACGTCGTCTCCCCCGCCGAGTCGGTGACCGACGCCGACGCGGGCCCCACGCTCCGCATCGTCGCGCCGGTCGCCGGCGCGCTGCGCGTCCACGTACCCGTGGCGATCACCGGCGGCACGTTCGTGCTCCGCCGGCCGATGCCGCCCTACGTCTGGGCGCCGCTCCCGACGTCGCTCGACCGCATCGACGAACCCGCCGGCTCGGCGCCCGACGGTGGCCTCGTCGTTCGCTGGCGCGGCGTCCCGCCGGGTCGGTGGCAGGTGCTCCTGCGCAGCCGTACCACCGTCGCCGTCGCCGCCGAGGCCGACGTCCGCGCAGGCACGATCACCGACCTCACGCTGCCCGCCCCCCCGCCGGGCACCGCGGTCCCGACGCTACAGCCCCTCGATCCCGCGGTCCGCGCCGGCCGCTTCTTCCTCGACCGCTGGGACGACGCCACCTGTCCCGACCAAGTCTGGGTGCCGGGGGGCCGGGCGTGGGACGACAGCCCGCCGATACGCCCCGGCGCCTACGTGCTGCACTCCTCGAGCCTCGACATCGCGATGATCCTCCGCCACGACGGCGCGCCCCGTGGGCTGCGCCTCGCGCCGCCCCCCGCGCCGACCGTCGGCGGCGTGACCGTCCGCGTCCGCCTGGTCGCCGACGGCCTCGACGTCCGCCGCGGGTTCGTCGGCCTCGCGAGCGGCGACGCGACGCTCGCGGACGGCACCTGGCTCCGCACCGCCCGCCACGGCCGCCTCGACCACGTCCCGCCCGGCCGCCACACGCTCGTCGTCCTCGACGGCGTCGACCTGCACGTCGTCGGCCTCCCCGGCGGCGCCCACACCCAACCCCTCGACGTCGGCGCCACCGACGTCACCACGACGGTCGTCCTGCGTTGACAGGCGCCCGCCGCCGACGCGCCCCGCCGTCTACGTAGGGTCGATGAACGAACCGTCGGCGCAGAGATCGAGCAGGGTCCCGAGGTCGGTCAGCGTCGGCGGCTCGTACCGCACGGGTCCCGATTCGACGGGCAGCGGGCGGTCGGCGTCTCGCACGGGGCACACTTCCTTCCGATCGAGTCTAGTCCCGCACGACGGGTCCGTTCGGACGATCCGCGACCCGGGGGACCGCGAGGCCCGGTGGCCTTCGTCCCGCCGTCGCCCCCCTGCGGCCGCCCGGCCCTGGCTCCGCCCGACGCGAATCTGTGTAACGTCCTGAAGGAGGGCCCCGCCGCGGCCGATCCCGTCGAGTAACGGCCCGCATGGGCCTCCCGTGACGTGCACGGCCCGTCGGAACCTCCACGGCGACGGTCCACGGTCGGGGATCCCACGTCTCGCGTCCTCTCTCGGCTCGACGGAGCGTCCGATGACCGCGCTACGCCTCTCCCGCCGGAGCCTCTCGGCCGCCCTCGCCCCGTTCGCCGCCGTCCTCCGCGCGGCGCCGATCGCGCTCGCCCTCGCGACCGCCGCGGGCCTCGCGTCGTCGGCCCTGCGCCCGGGCACCGCCGTCCACCCGCTGTGGATGGGCACGCTCGGCGCGACGCCGCTCGACACGCTGCTCGCCGGCGCGTTCTCCGTCGCAGTCCTGTTCCGCCGGACGCTGGCCCGCCGCTTCCCGCGCGCCTACCCCGCCGCCGCGCTCCTCGTCGCGGCCGTCGTCGTCGAGACGTGCATCGTCGCGCTCGTCCGCCACGCCGTCGCGGTGTCCGACGGGGCCCTCGTCGCCACGCGCCTCACGGTCCCGTTCGCGTTCGTCGGCCTCGCGATCGTCGTCGGCTTCGCGATCGCCGTGCACCGCCCGCTCGCGCCCCGGCCGTCGGGTCTCGCGTTCGTGGGCCGCTGCGGCGCCGTCGCGGCGGCCGGCGTCGCCCTCCTCGCGCTCGAGATCGCGGCCATCGGCGCGACGGACTACCGCGCCCCCGCCGACGTCGCCGTCGTGCTCGGCTCGAAGGTCCACCCCGACGGCACGCCGTCCGGGTCGTTGATCGACCGCACGCACACCGCCTGCGACCTCTACCGCGCCGGCCTCGTCCACACGATCGTGCTCTCGGGCGGACACACGCCGGGCCTGCCGGTCAGCGAACCCGAGGCCATGGCCGCGTTGTGCCGGGCCGAAGGCGTCCCCGACCGCGCCCTCGTCCTCGACCCGACGGGCACGAACTCCGCCGCGAGCATGCACACCGCCGCGGACCTCGCCCGCCGCCACGGCTGGCGGCGGGTCCTCGTCGTGAGCCACGACTACCACCTCGCGCGCCTGCGCCTGCTCGCCGCCCGCGAGGGCCTCGAGATCCGCACCGTCCCCGCCCACGAGACGTTCACCTCGGGCTGGAAGGCCGTCGCGTTCCCGCGCGAGGTCGCCGCCTACGCGGCCGCCTGGGTCCTCGGCGACGTCCTCTGACGCGCGCCGTCAGCCGAACGCGCGACGGACGGCGGCGGGCAGCGCCTCCTCGGCCTTCGCGCGCACCGGCGTGACGCCGAACGGCGGCGGATGGTCGCCCGGGTCGATCGACAGGACGGGCGCCCGCGCCACCCGCGCGGCCCGCAGGAACGCGTCCGTCGCCCCCACCGAGAACGACGTCCCGACGAACAGCACCGCCGTCGCGTCCATCGCGAAGTCGAGCGCGACGTCGAACGCGTAGCTCGCGTGCGACGCGTACGACTCGTCGAACCACAGGACGTGCTGCCTCAGCAGGTCGCCGCACGCCGGGCACCGCGGCAGCGTCGCCTCCTTCGGATCCGCGAGGAACCGCGCGATCGCCTCCTCGGGCCGCGGGATCGACCCCGTCGGCGCGGCATGTTCGCACCCGCGCCGCACGCACCGCACGCGGTCCGCGCTCCCGTGCACCTTCACGAGGGCTTTCGAGCCCGCGCGCTCGTGGAGCGTGTCCACGTTCTGCGTCACGAGCAGGAACGGCGTCCCTCGGGCCTCGAGGGCCCGCTCGAGCGCCACCAGCGCCTCGTGCGCCGGGTTCGGCCGCGCGGGCAGCACCGACGCGAACCGGTCGAGGTACCACCGCCACGAGCCCACGGGGTCCTCCTCGAAGAACCCGTACGTCCCGAGCTCGGTGACGTCGCGCTTCCAGATCGCGTCGCGGTCGGTGCCGCGGAACGTCGGGATCCCGCTCGCGTGGCTGACGCCCGCCCCCGTCACGACGAGCAGCCCCCCGCGCGCGGCGGGGCCGGTGAAGAGGTCCGCGAGGGCGGCGACGGGGTCCATCGACGCACCCTACCGCACCGGTCGCGCGCCGTCAGCGCCTCGACCGCGAGGCCCGCGCCGCCTCGATCGCGGCGACGGCCGCGTCCACGCGCGCCTCGAGGTCGCGCGGCGCCTCGCCGCCGTACCGCGCGCCCTGCCACGCCTCGACCAGGGCCGCGATACGGTCCGCCGCGTCGGGCGCGACGCCGCGCGCGACGAGCCGCGCCGCGAGCCCGGGCCCGATCACCGACCACGGATTCGTGCCGAGGTGCGCCGCCAGCACGGCGAGGAAGGCCTCGAGCCGCCCCTCGGCCGGCGCCCCGCGGAACGCCGCGATCGCGACGTGTACCGGGTCCGCGGCCTCCGTCCGACGCGCGGCCCGCCGCCGCCCGACGACGAACGCCACCACCGCCGCGGCCGCCGCCGCCGCCCAGACCCAGGCCGGCACCGCCGCCGGCGGCCGGGCCTCGCGGTCCCGCGCACCCTCCGCGCCCCGGACGGTCAGCGGCAGCGGCGCCGTGCTCGCCACGCGGTAGCCGGCCGGCGGCGTCGGGTCGAAGTAGGCGAACGAGAGCGCGGGGAACGCCGCCACGTCGGCCCGCGTCGCCGCGACCTCGACGACCGCGGTCCGCGTGTCGTCGGTCGCCGACTCGAGCGAGCCGTACACGTGGAAGCCGTCGAGCGCCGGCACGCGCAACCCCGGGACGCGCGCGAGGTTCCCCGGCCCGCGGACCGTCCACGTGACGCGGAAGGCCCGGCCGACGTCGATCGCCGTCGCGTCGGTCGAGGCCGTCGCGGTGAAGCGGCCGATGGCGCCGCCGAACCCGTCCGGGCGGCCCTCAACGGGCAGGTCGCGCACGTCGAGCGCCAGCGCGGGCCCGTTCACCGCGACGTCGCGGCGGTCCACGGGCACGCGCCCGTGGAGGAGGTCGTCGTGGAAGCGCGTCGCCGCCGCGAACCGCAGCGTCGGTGGCGCGCCGACGAGCGGGCCCGCGGCATCGGCGACGACGCGTCGCTCGACCTCGAAGACCGCGCACCGGACGCCGTCGCGGACCTCGTCGGCCGCACGGGTCACGGGCACGGGCGCGTCGTTGAGCGCGAGCGTCGGTCCCGAGGGCCCGGGCGCGGTCGGGCTCGAAAGGACCGCGAGGCCCGGTCGCTCGCGCAGGCCCGGCGCCTCGACGTGCAGCGGCAGGTCGAGGCGCTGCCGGACCAGCGGCACGAGGCGGTCCGGCACCCACGCGGCGTCCACGCCGACCCGCACGCGCATCGGCACCACTTCGCCCACGTACACCACGGGCCGCGGCGTCACGACCTCGACGAACGCGCGCGGCGGCGCGGGATCGTCCGCGTGCGCGGGACGACCCGCGGGGCACGTCGCGAGCGCGAGCCCGAGGCCGAGCGCGAGGCCGAGGCGAAGGAGGGTGCGGCGGCGCGGGGTCACCAGTCGTCCCCCGCGCCGGCGGGCGGCGGCGTCGTGCGCGCGCGGCGGATCGCGCGCTTCTCCTGCTCCTTGCGGCGCAGCACCTCGAGCACCCCGCGCACGTCGGCGGCCGGCAGGTCGGTCGTCACGATCGGGCTCGGCGGTGCCGCGGGCGGCGGGGTCGGCGGGGCGACGGGCGGCTTCGGCAGCGGCGGGGCGTCCGTCTCGGGCGCGTCGGTCGGCGGCGGCTTGCCGGGCCCCGGCGGCGGCGGGCGCGAACCGTCGTGTTTGCGGCCGAGCCGGGCGCGCAGCGCGTCGACGCGCAGCAGCGCGCGCTCGACGTTGCGCCGCGCGACCGGCACGTCGCCCGTCGCCGCCGCGGCCCGCCACGCGGCGAGCGCGTCCTCGGCCATCGCGAGCGAGAGCTCGAGCGACGCGGGCGGCGCGCCCGGGGCGGCGGCCTCCGCCTCGAGCAGCAGCGACCGCCCGAAGGCGACGTGGCCCCGCACGACGTCGCACGCGACCCGGACCGCGTCGTCGCCAGCGGCCGCGGCGCGGTCCGCCGCGTCGCTCGCGTCGCGCAGCCGCCCCGCGCGCAGGTCGTCGATCGCGCGCGCGAGGTGGACCCGGCCGTCGTCGCCACCACACGCGGCGACGAACGCGCCCACGAGCAGCCCGGCGGCCGCGAGCCGGACGGAGCGGAGCGGGCCTCGCGTCATCGGCGCCTCCGGTCCGACATCGCCAGGTCGAGCGCGAAGCACGCGAACGCGACGAGGAGCCACGCCTGGAAGACCGACGGACGCCGCAGCGCGGCGGCCCGCGCGAGCGTCTTGCGCGCCAGCGGCGCGACGGCGTCGTCGTACACGCCCACGAGCGCGCCCGGGCGCGCGCCCGCCTCGACGTAGACGCCGCCGGTCCGCGCGGCGAGCGCGCGGAGCCCAGTCGCCTCGAGGCGCGTGACGACCTCCGCGCCCGCGCGGTCGCGCAGGAACCCCTCCCCGCCGTCGGCCTCGACCGGGATCTTGCCTCCGAGCGCGGTCCCGACGCCGACGACGTGCACCGCGAGGCCTCGCGCCGCGCAGCGCTCCGCCGCGGCGACCACGCGGGCGTCGTCGCCGCCGCCGTCCGTGAGGACGACGATGGCCTCGTGGTCGCCGCTCGCGCCGGCGAGTGCCTCGAGCGCGCGGTCGAGCGCGGCCCCGAGGTCGGTGCCGCCGCGGACGACGTCGGTCGGGTCGGCGAGGTCCGCGAGGTCGGCGACCGCGGCGCGGTCGAGCGTGAGCGGCGCCGCGAGGACCGCCTCGCCCGCGAACACGACCAACGCGAGCCGGTCGCCGTCGGCGCGCCCCGCGAGCGCGCGCACCTCCGCCTGCGCGCGCCCGAGGCGGTCGGGCGCGACGTCGCGCGCGCGCATCGAGCGCGAGACGTCGAGCACGACGACGAGGTCGACGCCGCGAACGTCCACCGTCCCCTCGGGTGCGCCGACGACCGGGCCCGCGAACGCGACCGACGCGCACGCGAGGCCCGCCGCGAACACGGCCCGCCGCACCGCGCGACGGCGCGGGCCGGCCTCGGACGCGAGCACGCCGACGCGAGGCCCGACCGCCCGCGCGAGCCGCCGCGCGCGGGCCGCGTCGAGCGCCCGCAGGACGCCCCAGAGCACGGGCGCGAGGGCCACGAGCCCCAGGAGGTCCGGCCGGACGAAGAGGTCGTCGAGGCTCACGGCGCGCCCCCGACCCCCGCCGCCGCGAGCACCCGCGCCGCCACGAGGCAGGCCAACGCGACCACGAGCCAGCCCGCGAACCGGTCCACGGCGACCTGCCGCGGCGTGTCCACCGCCGTGCGTTCGAGTGCGTCGATCCGCGCGTACGCCGCCGACAGGCCCGCCGCGTCGGTCGCGCGGAAGAAGTCGCCGCCCGTGCGCTTCGCGACGTCGGCGACGACGCCGGGATCGACGGCACGCCGGCCGCCCGCGCCGCCGGCGCCGATGGCGACGGCGTAGACGCGCACGCCGAGCGCGACGCAGAGCTGCGCCGCGTGGACCGGCGCGATCTCGCCCGGGGCCGTCGCGAGCGCGACGTTCTCCTCGCCGTCCGTGAGCAACACGACCACCTTGGAGCGCGCGCGGCTGCACTCGAGGGCCTGGGCCGCGCGGGCGACCGCGGTCCCGATGCCGGTCGCGTCCTCGGGGCCCTCGCCGCGGACCGTCGCGACGCGGGCGAGGATCGTGCGCAGCGCCGCGTGGTCGAGCGTCGGGGGGCACGCGAGGTCCGGGAAGCGCGCGAAGGTCAGGAGTCCGATGCGATCCTGGGGCCGCGCACGGACGAAGTCGAGGGCCGCCTCGCGCGCGACGTCGAGGCGCGTGCGGCCCGCCGCGAGGTCGCCGGCGGTCATCGACGACGACACGTCGAGGCCGAGCAGCAGGTCGATGCCCTCCACGCGGAGCGGCTCCGGCTCCGACGTCGTGGGCCGCGCGATCGCCGCCACGAGCGCGACGAGGCCCGCCGCCGCCAGCGCGCGCGGCAGCACCGCGAGCCGCGAGCGCGCCGTCGAGGGCAGGGCCCCGCCCCCGCCGACGACGCCCGCGCCGTCCGGCGTCGGCACGCCGTCGGCGAGGAAGGCGCCGGGCGCGAACCGCACCGCGGGGGCGCCGCGCCGCGCGCGCACGACGAGCGCGGCCACGACGACCGCGACGAGCGCGAACGCCGCCGGCGTGCGCCAGTCGAGCCCGAACAGCGCGAGGATGCCGCCGGTCACGACGCGCCCCCGTCCGCCGTCGCGCGCACGAACGCGCGCGCCGCGTCGAGCGCGGCCGCGAGGGCCGGCGCGTCCGGGACGGCGTCGGCGAACTTGACCGCGTCGCCGCACGCGAACACGCGCCGCAGCGCGGCCCGCGCCGTGGCGTCGGCCGCGAACGGGGCCGCGAGCACCTCCGCGCTCGTGCGGCGCGCCGTCGGGACGCCGAACCGCGCCGCGACGTATCCGCGCAGCACCTCGGTGACGTCCGTCGCGGCGCGGCGCCGCCCGTCGGCGTCGAGCCCGTCGTGCGCGACGATCGCGTCGAGCGCGGCCATCGCGGCGGCGTCCGCGGCCGCGACCTCGGGGGCCGGGGCCGCCGTGGGCGCGGCGGCCGTCGCGGGCCGCGCGCGCGCGGCGCCGCGCGAGCCCCAGGGCCCCGAGCCCCGCGGCGGCGACCGCGGCCGCGAGCCACGCCCACGGGAACGGCGCGGGCGGAGGCACGGCCGGGAACTCGGGGTCGCCCGGGGCCGAGGCGTCGAGCGCGTGCCGCAGCTTCAGAGCGATCGGCGCCGCCGTCGCCCGGCGCTCGGGGCCGCCGTCGACCGCGCGCGCCACCATCGGCGTCGGCGTGACGACGACGTCCTCGCGCGCGAAGGCATACGCGCGGTAGCTCCGCGTCTCCTCGACGTGATGGTCGTCCTCGCGGCGCGTGGACGCGGTGAGGCGCAGGGCGAGCGGCGCGAGCGCGCGCTCGTCCCACGCCGCCGGGACCAGGTCCTTGCGCCACACGCGCACCACCGTGAGGGGGAACGGCTCGCCGCACCCGACCTCCGTCGCGCCCACGGTGACGCGGAGCGCGAGGTCGTCGCCGGGGATCGGCGCGTCGCCGCCGCACGCGCACGACACGAGGCCCTCCGCCACGACCGCGAGGCCCGCCGCGACGCGGCGGACCACGCGCGGGAGGGTCCGCTGCGACGGGCGGGTGCGCTCGCCGGTCACCGCTTCGCCCCGCGCAGGTCGCGCATCCGGAAGAACGCGAGGATCGGGCCCGCGACGGCCTCGGGGCCCGGCGTGCGGGGCACCGGCACCTCGAGGACGTCCACGCGCGCGCGGCGGAACGCGTCGTCCGTCGCGGCGCGCCAGGCCGCGACGCGGGCGGCGTACGCCGCGCGGACCGCCGGCGAGCCCGTGTCCACGAGGTGCGCCACGCCCGTCTCGGGGTCGCGCAGGTGCACGAGCCCGGCGTCGGGCAACACGAGCTCCGGCGACGACAGGCGGACCGCGATCACGTCGTGGCGACGCGCGGCGAGCGTGAGCGGGGTGCGCCACCCGCCCGCGAGGAAGTCCGACACGACGAACACGACGGCGCGCCGGCGCACGGCGCGCGTCACCATCGAGAGGGCGGCCGCCGGGTCGGAGCGGGCCTCGCGTCCCGGGAGCGCGAGACAGTCCCGGACGATCCGCAGCACGTGCCCGACGCCCTTTTTCGGCGGCACGAACCGGTCGACGCCGCCGCTGAACGCGACGAGCCCGACCTTGTCGTCGTTGCGGGCCGCGGCCAGCGCGAGGCACGCGCAGACGCGCGCGGCGGTCTGCCGGGCCGACCACGCGCCGAAGCCGCCGGTCATGGAGGCGGAGAGATCGAGCAGGAACAGGACGGTCTGCTCGCGTTCGTCGGCGTAGGTCTTGACGAACGGCCGGCCCATGCGGGCGGTCACGCTCCAGTCCACGGCGCGCGGGTCGTCGCCCTCGACGTACTCGCGCACCTCGTCGAACTCGATGCCCGCCCCGCGGAAGACCGACAGCCAGCCGCCCGCCATCACGTCGGTGACGAGCCGGCGGCTCATCACGTCGATGCGGCGGACCTCGGCGAGGAGCTCGGCGAGGTCCGGGTCGCGTTCCTCGGACGGAGGCGCGGGCCGGGCCGGCACCGTCAGGGGACCTTCACCGCGTCGAAGACCCGCTGCACGACGTCCACCGACGCGACGCCCTCGGCCTCGGCCTCGTAGGTCGTGATCACGCGGTGGCGGAGCACGTCCATGCCGACGGCCTTGACGTCGTGGGGCGTCACGAACCCGCGGCCGTCGAGGAAGGCCCGCGCGCGCGCCGCGCGCACGAGCGCGATCGACGCGCGGGGCGACGCGCCGTAGAGGATCAGCGGCGCGAGCGACGCGAGGCCCGCCTCGGCGGGGCGGCGCGTCGCGAAGACGAGGTCGACGACGTAGGTGAGGACCTTCTCGTCGAGGTGGACCTCGTCGAGCAGCGCGCGCGCGGCGAGCACCTGCGCCGGCGACGCGACGGTGCGCACGGACGGACGGCTCGTCGTGGCGGCCATGCGCCGCACGATCGCCTTCTCCTCCTCCTTGTCGGGGTAGCCCACGACGAGCTTCAGGAGGAAGCGGTCGATCTGCGCCTCGGGCAGCGGGTAGGTGCCCTCGTGCTCGATGGGGTTCATCGTCGCGAGGACGAGGAACGGCGACGGGAGCGCGCGGGTCTCTCCCGCGAGCGTCACCTGGCGCTCGGCCATGGCCTCGAGGAGGGCCGACTGCACCTTCGCCGGCGCGCGGTTGATCTCGTCGGCGAGCACGAGGTTGCCGAAGACCGGCCCCTCGCGGACGGTCCACGCGCCGGTGCGCGGCTCGTAGACCTGCGTGCCGAGGAGGTCGCTCGGGAGGAGGTCGGGGGTGAACTGGATGCGGCGGAAGACGCCCCCCACCGCGGTCGCCAGCGACTGCACGGCGAGCGACTTCGCGAGCCCGGGGACGCCCTCGAGGAGGACGTGGCCGTCGGCGAGCAGGCCGATGAGGAGCCCGTCGAGCAGCGCGCGCTGCCCGACGATCACGCCCTCGACCTCGCGCACCACGTCGTGGAGGAAGGCGCTCTCCTTCTCGATGCGGGCGGTCACGGCGGCGACGTCGGTCACGGGCGGGTCCCTCGGTCGGGGAGGCGTGCGGGGGAAGGGGCGGGCGCGGGCGAGCGGGCCTCGCGGTCCCGCGCGGGGGACGCGATCCCGGGGGAACGGGTCACTCGCGGTCGAAGCGCAGGAGCTCCGGGTCGATGGGCGCGAGCGCGGCGTCGAGCTTCTTCAGGAGGTCGTCCTGCTTCTTCTCGACGAGGCGCGCGCGGAGCATCTGCGCGGTCTCGCCGGGCGTGATGCCGAGCGCGTCGCGGGTGCCCGCGGTGTCGGGGCTGCGGGCGAGCGACGCGAACACGTCGTCGGTGGCCGCGGCGTCGTCGCCGAGCTGGTAGTGCGCGCGGCCGCGGCCGGCGAGCGCGAGGGCCGCCGCGTCGTCGAGCGGCGCGCGGCCGAGCGGGTCCGCGGCGACGGCGCGGTCGAAGAACGCGACGGCGCGCGTGTAGGCGTCCACCGACGCGGCGATCTTGCCGGCGCGGCGGAGGTGGTCGGCGGCCGCGACGGACGCGGCGGCGGCCTTCGCCGCCAGGCCCGGCGGCGCGTCGGGTCGCGCGAGCAGCGCCGCGTACGCGGCCTCGGCGCCTTCGGGGCCGCGGTCCTTCAGGACGCGGTCGAGGTAGCGGGCGTGCAGCGTGGCGGAGCCCGCGAAGCGCTCGACGCCCTGCGCGAGGACGCGGAACGAGGCGTCGTCGGCGCCGAGCCACACGAGGAAGTCGTAGTACCAGAGCACCTGCGCCTCGGTGCCGAGCGGGTGCTTGATGAGGACCGCGTACGACGCGTTGAGGTCGGCGAGCCACGACGGCGGCCAGCGCTTGCGGGCCTTGAGCGCCGCCGCGATCTGCTTGAAGCGCGATTCCGCGAAGACCGTCACGACGGCCATCGAGCTCCAGCCGCCCTCGCCGGGCGGGATCGCGGGCACGGCGGCCTCGGCGCGGGCGTAGGCCTCGGTGAGGTCGCCGGTGTGGTAGGCGGCGAGGGCGAGGACGGTGTCGACGCGCCAGTCCTTCGAGCCGAGGCGCTTGGCCTCGAGCGCGGCGCGGCGCGCGTCGGCGAACATGCGGCCGGCGAGGAAGCGCGCCTTGCGCGGGTCGGTCGGGTACGTCTTGTCGGCGTTCATCGCGACGCCGAGGGAGGCCTCGGCGAGGTCGAGCTGCACCGCCGGGTCGTCCGGGCGCGCGCGGGAGGCGGTGACCTGCGTCTCGCGGGCGTTGGCGAGGTCCTCGCCGTAGAAGCCGGTGCCGGTGGCGGGGCGGGCGCCCGACTTCGCGGCGTCGTCCCAGGCCTTCGGGTCGACCGAGGTCGGCGCGCCCGCGAGGCCCTGGTGGACCGCGGCGAGCCACGACGCGCGGGGCGACGTCGCGCCCATGCGGCCGAGCGCGGCGATGAGCGCGTCGCGCTCGGCGCCCTCCATGGGCACGCGCAGCGCCTCGAGCACGAGGTCGGTCGCGGCGGGGTCGTCCACCTTCGCGAGGGCGGCGCGCGCCGACTTCGCGAGCTCGGGGTCGAGGCCGAAGATCGACAGCCGCAGGAGGTCGAGCTGCTTCGTGACGCCGGCGGCAAGCGCCGCGTCGAGCAGGCGGCGGCGGCCGGCGGGGTCGGCGGCCTGGAACGCGGCCTCGACGGCGACGCGGTCGCGCACGTCCGGGCTCGTCGCGCGCTCGGCGATCGGGCGGTCGCCCTTCACCTCGGGCGGCGGCGGCGGGAGGTTCGGCACGCCGGCCTGGATGCGGTCGAACACCGACTTCGTGTCGTTCGCGTAGTAGACGTCGTAGACCTCCTTGCCGTCGAGGTCGACCGCGATGTGGCGCGGCGCCACGCGCTGCCCGTCGAGGAACTTGTCGTAGACGACCGGTTCGAGCGCGATGTGTTCGCCGCACGTCACGCCGCCGAACCGCGGGCACGGAATGCGCCGGCCCTGGTCGTCGTAGTCGCGCGGGTTGTGGCGGTAGACCGACGCGATCACGAGGACGTAGGGCGCGTACAGCGCGGCGATCTCGGGCTGGCGGTAGCGGACGCCCGCGTAGTGCTCGCTCGCGATCTCGCCGTCCATGTTGATGCACACGAGGATCGGCTTTCCGGTCGCCTTCGAGACCGCGACCGCGTCGTCCCAGGTGCGCTGCCAGGTGAGGAGGCACGGCTTCGCCCAGTCCTCGGCGGTCGGCGCGCGCCACATCGCCTCGCGCTCGGTCCCCCGCGGCGGCGTGGGCGGGCTGCCGGCGGGCGGCCCCCCGCCCCCGCTCGGCGGCGCCGGGGCGTCCTGCGCGGCGGCGACGGGCAGCAACGCGACGAGGCCCACGACGAACGCGGCCACGCGGCCGCGCGCCAGCCAGCGCGCCTCGGCCTCGGTACGGCGGGGGTGGGTCACGATCAGCCTCCGGGGACGTCGCCGGGGCCCGACCGCCCCGGCCTCCCCCGAGCCTACCTCCCCCGGGCAGGGCGTTCCCCGCCCGTTCCCACCCTCTTCGTCCGCATCCCCTCCCCGGGACCGCGAGGCCCGGTGGCCGGCGGGCCGCGGCCCCTACTTCGCGCCGCCGGCCTCGATCGCGCGGATCGTCGCCTCGGCGTCGGCGCGGAAGTCCGTCGAGACCGGGGACCGACCCTTCTTGGGCTCGAGCGCCTCCCGCAACACGGGCAGCGCCGCGGAGGCCCGCGGCCCGAGCTCGCGCAGATCGCGGAGCGCCGCGCGACTCCACCCCCCGCGCGCCTCTTCGGCGAGGAGGGCGACCCAGGCCGCCGTGTCGCCGCGGACGGCGGGGAGCGCGGTCGCCGCGGCCTTCGAACCCGCGGCGGCAGCCCGCTCGAGCGCGGGGATCGAGCGGCGAGCTCGGGGTCCGTAGCGCCCCAAGGCTCGCGCCGCGTCCTCCCGATGAGCCGGATCCGAGAGGCGCGCCTCGACGGCGGGCAGTAGCTGAGCGAGGGACTCCGCGTCGGTCGGTCGTGCGGCCTCGATCGCGCCGAGTCCCGCGCCCGCGACCACCGCCGACGGCGAGCCCACGGCCTGAACCCACACGACCACGACGGCGGGGGACGGCGGCCCGGGCACCGCGCTCAGGATCCAGACGTGCTTGCGGCGGGCGTCGTCGTCGGGCGCCACATGCAACTGCGCCAGGATTTGTGGGACGTGCGGACCCAGCCGGGCCCCGGCGTTCGCCACGACGTCCCACGCCCCATCGCGCGCCGCGGGATGACGGTCGACGAGCATCGACACGCATCGCGCGATCGCGGCGTCGGATACCGCCTCTTCGTCGTCCTCGAGCGTACTGGCCGCGATGCCTCGCACGCGACCGTCCTCGTCCGAGAGCCGCTCTTCCAGCGCCGCGCGAACGTCGGCCGGCAGGGGCTTCGGTCCCTGCTCCTGCTTGTCCGGGGTCAGGAGGCTGCACGCCGCGGCACGCAGGCACGGATCCGGATCGGCGAGGAGAGGTTGCAGTGCCGGGAACCGGGTCTCGAGGAGCACGTCATCCGGCACGCGACCGCTCCACGCCGCCGAGACGAATCGCTCGGCGAGCACCGACGCCAACCGGCGCAGCCCCTCGGCGCCGTGGCGGGCAAGGAAGTCTCGGGCGGCGTCGGCCTCGCTGCTGTTCGGGATGTCCCGAGCGGCGTCGCGGACGTCATCCAGGTGTGCGCCGAGAACCGCCTCGAACCGCACGACGGCCTCGCGCTCCGCGAGTCCGGCCGGGCTGTCGGCCGAGTGCGCGCCGAAGGCGTCCGAGAAGTAGAGCGGAATCAGCGGCCGTCGGACCTCCGACCGCTCGAGTTGCTCCGCCGGGGCGTACAGGAGCCCGGCGACGTACTGACCGCGAACCCAGTCGCCGCGAGACGAAGCCACGAGCCGGAGCAGCGCGTCCACGCCCACCCGGCCCGAGCGCGCGAGCAGGCGTGGCCCCCATGGAGGCACCTCACCGTCCGTCGGACGTTCGACGCGGGCGACGAGCGCGTCCACGTGCTTCGTCGGGCTGTACGACGGGATCTCGTCGAGCCGGGCCCACGCCGCGTCCCGAACCGCGACGTCCGCGTCGGCCAGGAACGCCTCGATCGCCCCGATCGCGGCGTCCGGCGTGTGGGGCAGTCGAGCGAGCGTCTCGCGGCGGCGGGCGTCGTCCGCCGGGTCCGGGAGGGGCTCCGCGTCGCGTCGTGCGAGCCGCAGGGCCAGGGCCCGGTAGCGCCCCGTCCGCCCGTCCCGGGCCGCGATCACCCGGCGGAGCTCCGCGATCACGGAGAGATCAGGGTCGTCCACGAACGCATCGAGGAGCGTCGGGACCTCGGGCGCGTTGAGGCCGATGCGGTCGAGCGCCGTCACCGCGGCAACCCGCACCGCCGGGACCGGGTCCTTCACGAGCGCGCCGATCGCCGCCACGTGCTTCGCCGCGTGGGGCCCGCGCTCGCCCAGCACCCGAGCGGCGGCCGCGCGCACCGAGGGCTTCGGCGACGTCAGCATCGCGGGGAGCCCGTCGACGACCGTGGCCGGAAGTCGTCCGCGCAGCCCGAGCTCGAGCAGGGCCTGCCCGAGCAGGTCCGCGTCGGGGTCCGCCAGGGTCTGCTTGAGACGTCCGAAGGCTTCTTCTTGCGACTCGAGGTCGCGCACGAGGACCCGAAGGGCGCGGAACGCGAGCGCGCGGTCCGGAGCGAGGGCCAGCCGGCGCAGGAGGGCACGGGCGTCGTCCCGCTCGACGTGCGGCGAGCGGGCGTCGTCCATGCGCTCCAGCGGCGCGAGGTCCGCGAGCTCCGCGAGGACGTCCACGGCCACCTCCGCCGCGAAGCGATCTGCGGCGGGAACCGGCCCCGTCAGCCAGGGCGTCACGAGCGCGTCGAGCTCGGCCGCCGTCGCCCCGATCACCTTCGCCGCGAGCCACCGCGCCCCGCGCGGGTCGGCCTTCGTCGTCGGCGACACCAGGGCCGCCACCTCGCGCTCCCAGGGACCCCCGCCGAGCGGCACGATCGCCGCGACCGCGAGCATCGCCGTGTCCGCGGACGCGTCGCCCGCGATGCACAGGTCGAGCAGCGCGGGCAGTGCGCACCGGGCGGACGGACCGCGCCGGCCGAGCGCCTCGGCGGCCGCGATCCGGGCCGGCACCGACGGCGACGACAACGCGTCCACGAGCGCCTGCGCCACGGCGCGCGGCGACGGAAGCGGCTCCGCGGCGTGCGCGACCGGGAGCGCGCCGAGGGCGAGGGCGCACGCGAGGGCCGTCAGGGAGGGTGCGCGACGCCGCCTCATCGAACGCCCTCGACGCGGAACGTGCACCGTCCGCCGCCGTTGACCGCGCCGAGCTGCACGACGAGATGGCCTCGGCGGAGCTCGAGGTCCTGCACCTCGACGGCGTAGGGCTGGAGGATCTCGATGCGCTCGCGGTCGCCCGCCCGTTCGGTGCTCTGGTTCAGCTTCTCCCGGGTCGGCAACGCGCCCGTGAAGGGCACCACCAGCACGAGGTCGTGCTCCGCGCCGGTCACGAGGTCGAGCCGCCGCAGGGGAACCCGGAACGCCGTGTCGGCGGCACCCAGCACATACGGCCCTCCGACGACGAACCACGCGGACGTTCCGTCCGTGACGAGGCACGCCGCCCCGCGTTCCGTCCGCAGCCAGGCGTCGGGGGTCGGCGCAGGCGCCGGCTGCCGGTACCAGCGGAGCCAACCGCTCCGGTCGCTGCTCCCGATGCCGTTGAAGACGCCCCCCGTCTGCTCCGACGGGACCTGGTACGCCATCGCGTCCTCGCCGCAGCGCCAGAGCACGCCGGCACCGAGGGCCCGCGAACCTTCGCGCCGGACGGGCGTGGGCAGCCGGGTGATCGAGACGAGTTCGCCGCCCGAGAGCTCGTACGTGATCGACTCCGCCACCGGCGCGCCGGTGCTCTCGAGCCGGTCCCGCGTCACGCCGAAGAACAGCCGTTGCCCGGGTCCTTCGCCCACGACGATCGGCCCGGCCACGATCCGGCACCGGCGCGCGAGATCGCGCCGGGCCTCGTCGGTCGGCGGGCGCATGAAGCCCCAGCCGAAGAGGTTCGGCCGCTCCTGGTACCGGTCGAACTCCCACAACCGATCGAGTTGCCACCGCACCGAGCCGTCCACGCGGTCCAGCGCGACGATCTCCTGCGAGGCCCCGGCGCAGGTGACGAACACGTCGCCGGCGGCGACCACCCCCGCGCCCGTCGTCTCCTCCGGCACGGCGCCGGTCGGGAGCTGGCTGAAGTAGCCGGGCTGCATCCCGAGCGGCACCGGCGACCGGATCGACCGGCTCCACCGCGGCGCGTCGGCGTCGGCGGCGAAGCAGGTGAACGTCACGCGCCCCGGCTCGGGGTCGCTCACGACCACGACGTCGCTCCCCGCGACGACGACGGTCCGGACGCGCCCCTCCACCGACAAGGCGGGCCGCCACGTCCCATTCGCGAGCGACAGGCGACGCACGCGGTCCGGGCCGTCCGCGACCCAGTGCACCCCCGTCGACTTCGTCGCCGGCTCCGCGAGGTTCGCCACGTCCGCCTGGGTGAACAGACCGTACGCGGTCTTCGCGTCCCGTTCGACCTCGATCCATCGGCGCCCGATGGGCATCTCGGCGACCCATCGCTGCTCGCCGGTCGCGGCGTCCCGCGCGAAGATGCGATTCCGGTCCGCGAGGAGGTCGAGCGTGCCCGGTTCCCCGAGTCGCGTGTCCGCCGGGAGGGCGGCGATCGTGCGCCCGTCCACCTCGAGGGTCGCGCGCGACAGGGCGACCGAGAACCCGTCCTGCTGTTCCGCGCGGGCACCGCCCGCCCGGGTGGCGAGCGTCAGCGCGATCAGCAGGGCCCCTCGGCGTCGCATGGGTCCAGTCTGCCAGAACCGCCCGGCCGCCGCTCGTGCTCCCGGGACCGCGAGGCCCGGTCGCCGACGCCCCCCCACGCGCACGCCCCACAAGCGCCGGAACCGCCGCGCGAGCCAACTGACAGTGGCAGCGTGGAAACGGAGACGCCCGGCCGAATGCTCGGCCGGGCGTCGAGAACCGCAGTTCGCTTACGATCCTAGAGCGCGAGCTGCCACTGCAGCCGGATCAGCACCGCGTCGCTGTCGCCGGTGGCGCTGTAGCCGGTGTACGTGTCGGCGAAGATGTTGCCGTTGTCGTCGGGCGAGAGGAACGCCACGTCGAGGGTCACCTTGTCGGCGTGCCCGTCGATGTAGTAGTTCACCGCCACGCCGACCTCGGTCGTCGTCGACGTGGAGACCTGGTCGTTCGCCTCGTACGCGCCGTACCGGGCCGCGAGCTCCCAGGCCGTGCCCGGGAACAGGTAGCCGGCCTGCGCGAACCACGAGAAGCCATCGACGCCGCTGCCGACCGGGGTCTCCCAGTCGTACGCGTTGTAGGCCGCCGTGAACGAGAAGCCGCCCCAGGCGAACGCCGCGTCCACGCCCCACTCGAGCTTGTCGGCGAACTTCGAGAACGGGTTGTGCTGTGCCGCGTCGGTGTAGTAGTGCGCCCAGGCGCCGATCGAGGCCGCCCACTCGCACTCGTGCGAGCGGAGCGCGCCCTCCTCGTAGCCGAGGTGACCCTTGATGTCCCAGTTCACGCGCGCCGAGTAGGCGAAGCAGTCATCCGTCGTGCCGTCCAGCACGTTGCGGTGGACCGGGCCGTCGCCGTTCGTGATCGCGAGCATGTACTGGAACTCGCCGTCGCAGCCGAACGCGCCGTGGAGGAGCGCGCCGTAGTCGCGGTTGCGGTCCGTGTAGCCCGGCATCGTCTGGCCGATGAAGGCCGAGGCCATCGACACGTCCACGAACTGCTGCATCTCGGGCGGCGTCATGAGCTGACGGGTGGTCGGCGTCTTGACGAGACCCATGCGGAAGATCAGGTACGGGCTCGTCTCGTACTCGATCCAGCCCTCGCGCAGCGTGCCGTACCCGGCGGACGGGTTGCCCTCGGTCTGGTCGAGGATCGACCGCTGGTGGAAGTTCGTGAACCCCGCACCCTGGGCGTTGTTGTTGTCGAACCAGTCACCGCTGTGGCCGAACTCGAGCTCGGCGTAGTAGTGGACGTCGCAGGTCGCGTCGCCCGAGAACTTCAGCGTGGCGCGCGGGAGCGAGAAGCCCGACAGGTCGCCGCCCGGGCGGGGCTCGGTCGCCGTGTCGTCCCAGTCGAAGCCCTCCCAACGCGTCTGCAGCGTCAGGTTGATCTTCATGAGGAACGAGCCGCCGCGGATCCAGAAGCCGCCGTCGTAGCCGGCCTGACCGGCGCCGCCGACGAGCGACGTGTCGGCCTTCGACGAGGCGAGATAGGCATCGACGGCCGACTGGACCTCACGCGACGACGTGTCGCCGAGGGCCGGGGCCGCGAACGAAGCCAGCGCAAGGACGCCGCCAGCCAAGAGCAAAGTGCGCATGAAGGACCCTCCTAGGTCGCGGGGCATCCTAGGGTCACCGGGGGTCGTCCACCAAGCGGGATCGCCCCCCGGGGCGCCCCTCGGGATCCTTCGGGAACCGAACAAGTACGAATCGCCGGGGGTCGCCCGGCGACGCCACCCCGAGTCGGCCGCCCTACGATCCGCCGACCGTGCTCGAGGCCTTCCTCACCTCCACGCTCCTCGTCGCGATCGCCGAGACCGGCGACAAGACCCAGCTGCTGTCGTTCGTCCTGGCGGCCAAGCTCCGCCGCTTCTGGCCGATCGTCCTCGGGATCCTCGTCGCGACGATCGCCAATCACGCGTTCGCGGCCTCCGTCGGCGCCTGGCTCGCGACCCTCGTCTCCCCCACCGCCCTGCGCTGGGGGATCGGGATCGCGTTCGTCGCGTTCGGGGTCTGGGCGCTCAAGCCCGACACCCTCGACGGCGAACCCGACGTCAAGCCCGCCGGGGCGTTCGTCACGACCCTCGTCGCCTTCTTCCTGGCGGAGATGGGCGACAAGACGCAGCTCGCGACCATCGCGCTGGCGGCCCGTCACGCCTCGCTCGTCGCGGTCGTCGTCGGCACGACCCTCGGGATGATGATCGCGAACGTCCCCGCCGTCTGGCTCGGCGACGTCCTCGCGCACCGCATCAACATGAAAGTCGTCCGCTGGATCGCGGCCGGCCTCTTCGTGGCCCTCGGCGTCCTCACGATCCTCCTGCCGGGCGACCTCCTCTCCCGGTGACGCGGCCCGATCCGGGTACGCAAGGCCCGGTAGCCCGGGCCGAGATACCATGCGTGCGCGGCGCGGCCGCGCCGTGGAAGGCCGGAGGACCCCCGTGCGCCGACGCTACCCCGCAGCGATGCTCTTGTTCCTGGGCATGGCCTACGCGAGGCCGGCGCTGGCGGCGCCGGAGGTGCTCCACGAGGGCAAGCCGCTGACGGCGTGGATCGAACGGTTGCGGGCGAAGGACCCGGACAAGCGCAAAGAGGCGCTCCGCACGCTGAGGGCGGCGCGATTCCTGGTAGGTGCGCCGGACGTGGTCTTGCCGGCGGTCGAACCGCTGCTCTCCGACCCGCAGTGCGAGTTCACCGCGCTCTGGGCCGTCGCGGACTTCGGCCCGCTGGCGGCCTCGCTGGAGCCGACCCTCGCTGGGCTCGAGGACCTGCTCGGCGAGGTCCTGGCGACGCGCGTGCGCGTCGGACGGGACGTCGGGCCGTTGCTCGAGGCGCTCCGGGCCAAGTGGGCCAATGCCCGGGAGCGCGGCGAGGGTCGGTCCGGCGCCGCCGGCTTGCTCTGGTGGCAGTCGCCCCTCGGGCAGGCACGCAGCCTGGGGTGGCGCGGCGACGCCGGGGTAGCGTTCGCCGCATCGCTGCGCGACGACGCCGCCCTCCGCGTCATCACGGCGCACGAGATCGGGGAGGCGCTCGCGGAATGGGGGCCGCTCGCTTCGCAGCTCTCCGGCCTGGTGCCGACGCTGCTCGCGAACAAGGAGCCCGTGATCCGGGTGCGCGGGGTCGTGTCCGGCGCTTGGATGCCGAACCTAGCCCAGGACGTGGAGGCCGACGTCTTCCGCGGCATGACCGGCCAGAGCTCCGGTCCGCAAGCGCTCCGCATCACCCGCGGCGTAGCGCTGACCGCCGCCCACCCCGACGCGAAGGCGATCCCGTTCCTCCGCACCCGGTCGACGAACTCCGACGGCGCGATCGCGGCGTGGGCGTGGGCGGGGTTGGCCCGACGGGTCCCGGCGGCGGACCGACCGCGGCTCGTCGCGCCCCTGACCGCGCTGCTCCGGCACGCCGACCCGGACGCGAGGGCGGGGGCCGCGGACGGCCTCCTGACGCTGGCCGACCCGGCCACCGCCGCGACCGTTGCCCCCGCGCTCGCGGACGCGGACCTCCGGGTGCGTTGGAGGGCCGCGGCGCTGGTGATCCGGCTCGGCGGGGACTCCGCTGCCGCGCTCCCGGAGCTCCGGCGCGGGATCGAAAGCCCGTCCGACCAGGACCGCTGCGAGGCATTCGACGCCGTCGCGACCCTCGGCCCGGCGGCAGCCGCGCTCGCGCCCGATCTCGAGGCCTGGGCCGCGACGCCGTTCCCGATGCTCGCCGGCAAGGCCCGCGCGGCACTCGCGGCCGTCCGTCGCTGACCGTGGCCGCCGGGCCTCGCGGTCACCAGGGCTTGATCGTGATCTCGATCGGGGTCGTGATCCCCTCGCGGACGTCGAGCTCGACCTCGGTGAGATCCTTCTCGTTCATCGACGCCGCGGCCTGGATCAGAAGGCGATGGCGGCCGGCGGGGAGTCCCTTCAACCAGCCACGCCCCTCGCCGTCGAACTCGATGCGCCCTGCGGGCATGAGGATCTCCTGCGGGATGTCCGGGACCTTCGTCCGCCGCAAGACGGTGATCATCGTCGGCCGCGCCACGCCCGGGGGCATCGTCACGCGGACCGGCACGACCGGCCGCGCCGTCGGCCCGATCGCGCCGAGGTCGAGCGTGGCCCCGACCTCGAGGCGCACCTCGCGTTCGACGTCGTCGAGGTCCATCGAGCCCATCCGCAGGCGGTATGTCCCCGCGGCCAGCCCCGACAGCGTGATCGCCTCGTGGTCCGACACGGAGCCCTCGACGACCGTCGCACCCTCCGCGCCCTGCAGGGTCAGGTACGCGCCGTCCGACGGCGAGTCCACGGTCAACGCCAGCGTCGACGTCCCCGGGAACCGGAGAGGGAGCACCGTCTCGCGGTCCGCGGCGACGTCCGCGCGCCCGAGTCGCACCCAGCAACCGTCCATGAGCACGGAGACCTGCTGCGCGCCCGCCTTCGCGCGCGCGAGCGTGAAGCGACCGTCCGCGTCGGTCGCCGCCGAGGTCACGCCCCCGATCCCGACCTTGCGGCCGACGACCGGCCGACCCTCGGCGTCGAGCAAGGTCCCGACGACGCGCCCGCCGGGGGCGACGGGGACCCGCACCACGGGCACGTCCGTCGCGGTGACCTCGATCTCGGTGTCGAGCCGCGGCAGCACCTTCGTGCCGAACAAGATCAGCTGGTAGCGCCCGGGCGGCGGCGCGTCGAGGCGCACCTCGCCGTTCTCGGTGACGACGGCGCCGCGATCCCCGCCTCGATTGCCGTAGGAGAGTTGCTCTTCGCCCGCGATCGGACCCTGCACCATCCACTTCATCCGCTCCCCGACGGCCTCCTTCGGCGTCGGCTCGTAGCGCACGATCAGCGTCCGCGCCGACGTGAGGGCCACCCCGACATCGAGGTCGGACGCGCCGACCTCGACGACGGTGAGCGATGGCTCGCGCGTCGGCGAGATCACCTCGAGCGTGTACCGCGCCGCTGGGACGTGCCGGAAACGGAACCGGCCTGCCGCGTCGGACTTGCCACCCCCGTAGCCGGCCTGCAGTTGATTCGCGGAGTGCGATCCGCGTCGCCGGAGCGTCACCCACCCACCGGTGACCGCGGCGCCGGTCCCCGCGTCGCGCACCTCCCCCGCGAGCGTGACGCCGCGCGCGACGGTCACGTCGACCGTCACGCGCTCGTCGGGCCGCATCGCGACGTTGCGCAGGATCAAGACCGTGCCGTCCGCCTCGAAGAGCGTCAGCGGTCGATCCCCCACCCATGTGTCATGGAGGTGGAAGCGTCCCTCCGCGTCGGTGGTGACAACATCGCCCTCCGACCGCGTCGGCACGATCGTGAGCGCGACCGTGACGCCCGCGACGGGCGCGCCGTCCTCGAAGCGGAGCGTGCCCGCGACCGAGCCCTTCCCCTTCGAGATCGGCGCGTCCAGCGGCACGGCGCGCGGCGCGACCGAGGCCCCGTCGCCGGACGCGACGACCGCGGCCCCCTCTCCGGGACGCGAGGCCCGGCCGGCCGCGGCCAGCTCCGTCGGCGCGCCCGCGGACGGCGCGCGGGCCTCGCGTACCGGGGACGCGGGCGGCGTCCCCGCGTCCCCGTCGGCGGGACCGCGGCCCGCCACCCACCACACGCCGCCCCCGATCAACAGCGCCGCACCGGCCGCGGCCGCGAGTTTCCCCGACGTCCCCATGACCCATCCTCCTCCGACCCACCCCGCGACCGGACCGGCTCCGTCGGCGGCGGCGATCGCCGCCGGGACGGCGGCCTGCGCGGACGGCGCGAGCGCCGGCAGCGCGATCGACGCGACGACGAGCGGCGCCGCCTTCCCGAGCGTCGCGCGCAGTCGCGTCAACGCGCGGTGCACGCGGAGCCGGCACGCGAGCGCGCTCCGCCCCGCGACGAACGCGACCTCGCGGTACTCGAGATCGTGCAGGAACCGCAGCTCGACGAGTTGCCGGTCGTCGGGCGCGAGGGCCGCGAGCGCGCGTTCGACGTCGTCGCGAACCTCGACCGGCGGCGGCGCGGGCCTCGCGTCCCCCGCGCGGAGGGCCGCGGCCCCGTGTTCGTGGGCGGCGCGTCGGCGCGCGGCGCGCGCGGCCATGCGGGTCTCCTGCAGCACGCCGCGGCCGAGCCACGCGCGGACGCCGACGCGTGCGGCCTTGCCGTCGCGGTCGCTCGCGAGGGCGACGAGCGCGCGCTGGACGACGTCGTCCACGTCGGCGCCGCGGCAGCCGAGGCGGTGCGCAAAAGCGGCGGCGAACCCGAGGTGCGGCGCGACGAGTGCCTCGAACGCCCGTCCGTCGCGCCGTTCGCGCCACGAGGTCCAGAGGGCGGTGTCGGCCGGTGTCACGCCCCCATCGTGCCGCCGAGGTGTGCGGTGTTTCAGAACCGGGGACGCTACCGGGGGGCGTGCGGCTTGTCGGCAGACGACTCTGGCGTGCGGGCGGGCGGGTCGCGGAGGTCCACGCGACGCGCGGACGCAGCCATCGAGCGCAGGATGCCGATCGCGACCCCGATCACGATCCCCAGGATGAGGGTGACCAGCCAGCCCTGCCACAGAGCGCTCAGGGGCCCGCTGTCGTCCGGCCCCGCCGGGTTCGCGTGGACGACCCGGGCCGACGCCAACGCGAGGCCCGTGACGAGCGCCGCGGCGACGAGCCGTCGAAACCGGTTGCGGCCCACGTCAGCCCGCAGCGGGCCGGAGCGCCCGGCGCCGTCGCGCGACGACCGTGGGCGCGGCGGCGCGCGGCCTCCATCGGGACCACAGTGCGCCCAGCACGACCCCCACGATCGCCACCAGCAACCACGGCGTCTCCGCGGGGCCCCGCTCGATGTCACCCACCTCCAGCGATCCCCCGAAGTCGTGGGGTGCACGGAGCCCGGTGCCGGCGGTGAACACGGGCGCCGCGATCGGGTCGCCGGACCGATGCGCGTCGAAGGAACTACCCATGGAAACCTCCTCGTGGGAGGGGAAGCGGGTCGCCCTCGAGGATACCGCTGACGGTCGCGCGCTGCGCAGCCCGAGAACCGGCGCGCCCTGAAATCCTTCCACCCAATGCTGGATTTTCACACCCCCCCGGTCATTGGGCCGAGCGACGCGGCCTCGACCTGATCCGGGTCGGGCGGCCATCCTTCCGTGATGGGCCCGCCGCCTCCCCCCGCCGACGCCGACGCGCTCGCCGCCCACGCGGCCGCGATCCGGCGCCTCGCACGTTCGCTCGTCGCCGACGACGCCACCGCCGACGACGTCGCGCAGGAGACGATGCGCGTCGGCCTGGAGCACCCGCCCCGCGCGGGCTTCCCGCCGTTCGCTTGGCTCGCCGGCATCGCGCGCAACGTCGCACGCGGGCTGCGGCGGACCGACCGCCGGCGCCTCGCCCGCGAGACCGCCGCCGCCCGCACCGACCACGCGCCCGCGACCGCCGACGCCGTCGCCCGCCTCGAGGTGCGCCGCCGCGTCGTCGACGCCGTCCTCGCGCTCGCCGAACCCTACCGCGCGACCATCGCGCTCCGGTTCTTCGACGGCCTCCCGCCGCGCGTCATCGCGCGCCGCCACGGCGTCCCCGTCGAGACGGTCCGCACACGCTGCAAACGCGGCCTCGAGCTGCTCCGCATCGAGCTCGACCGCCGCCACGGCGGCGACCGACGCGCGTGGATGCTCGCGGTCGCGCCGCTGGCCCTCGGCGGCGCGGGCCTCGGTTCCGGGCTCGCGGCGGGCCTCGCGTCCCTCGTCGGAGGATCGCTCGTGACGACGTCATCGAAGGTCGCGCTGGGGGCGGTCGTCGCCGTGCTCCTCGTCGGCGGGGTCTGGCTCGGGGTCCGGGGGACGCAAGGCCCGGCGGCCGACGTGCCTCCGGCCGCACCGGGCGCAATCGCGGCCGACGACGCCCCGCCGGCGCTCACGGCGCTGCGCGCCACGCCCAAGGAGGGCGGGCCCGCGGGCCCCGCGGCCCCCGCGCCGAGCGCGCGCACCGTGGCCGGTCGCGTGATCGGGCCCGGTGGCGCGCCGATCGCGGCGAGGATCTGGGTGCAGCCGCGGGACGTGCCGGCCACGACGACGGGAGCGCCCACGACGGTGGCCGGCGCCGACGGCACGTTCACGGCCGACGCGGACGACGCGCTCGAGGTGCGGGTCGCGGCGACCGCCGACGGGTTCGCGCCCGCGGCGACCACGGCGCGCGCGGGCGTCCCCGTCACGCTGCGCCTGCGGCGCGACCGCGTGCTGCGGCTGCGGGTCGTCGACGATGCGACCCGTGCGCCGATCGCCGGCGCCGAGGTCGAGTCGGTCGAGGTGACCGGCGGCTGCGAACACGTCGCGCGCGCGACCACGGACGCCGCGGGCGAGGCCGACGTCCGCGACCCCGCGGGCCCGTTCCCCGAGCCCTTCGCGCCCCCCCGCCTGCGAATCCGCGCGGCCGGCTACCGCCCGTTCACGCTCACGGACGCCGGGTCGGGGATGCCCCGCGCGATCGTGCCGGGGCGACGCGTCGAGCTCGCGCTGCAGCGCGGCCCGCGCCTCGAGGTCCGCGTGCGGAAGGGGGACGGGACGACCCCCGTCGCGGGCGCGACCGTCCGCGGGTTCGCCGGCACCGTCGCCCCCGTCGGCGTCGGCGCGGCGTGGCGCGCGATGCCGCGCGCGTCGACCGACCTCGGCCCGGTCACGACGGACGCGGATGGGAGCGCGAGCCTCGAGCCGCCGCCCGCGAACGAGCCGGTCTGGCTGGTCGCGGAGAGCGAGGGCCGGATCGCGGTGCGGTGCGTCCGCGAGAGCCCGCGGGTCACGGGCCCGTTCGACCTCGTCCTGCGGCCGACCGTCGTGGTCACGGGAGTCGTCGTGGACGCTGCGGGCGTCCCTGTGCCCGGCGCCGTCATGCAGGTGGACACTCGGACGTTGTGGACGCCGCGGGTGGACGGGCGCGACGTATCCGACCCCCAGCTCGCGCCGGCGGCCCTCGACGAACGCTGGAAGCAGTTCGCCGGCCCGGACGGGTCGTTCCGCGTCGAAGGCGCGGTCGCCGCGGACGGGACCGGCGAGGTCGGGCTTTGGGCCTTCGCCGCGGGGTTCGACTTCGGCAGGGCGTCCGTCGCGCGGCGGGGCGACGGCCCCCCGCCGCCGCTACGCATTGTGTTGACGCGCAAGGCGGGGCTGCTCTCGATCCGCGTCCGGGACCGCGACGGCCGCCCCGTCGTCGGGGCGATCGTCGGGCGCCCGCGCACCTTCCCGCTCGCCGTCACCGGCGCCGACGGCATCGCCCCGTGCGACCCGTCAATGTGGCCGCCGGACGAGCGGAGGCACGCCCGTGTGGTCGCGGCCGGGTTTGCGCTCGCGTGGGTGGCGCTCGACGACGTGCCCGCCGACCGGCCGCTCGACGTCGTGCTCGACCGTGCGCGAGGACTCGACCTCGCGGTCGTGGACGCCGACGGGAAGCCCGTCGTCGCCGAGGTCGTCGTCGGTCGGGGCGACGTGCCGGCGCTCGCGGCTGGCGCCTGGACGACTTGGGAGGACGACGCGCGCTGGCTCGCTCAGGGCCACACCGACGACGACGGCACGACGCGCCTCGAGGGCCTTCCTGAGGCGGCGGTCACGGTCCTCGCACGCGAGGCCCGCGTCGGCGCGAACCAGGCGACCGTCGTGGTCGCGGCGGGCGCGACGGACGCCGTCGTGCGACTGCCGTCGCCACGCGAGGATGCGGAGGCGCTCGCGAGCGTCGAGGGCGACATCGTGGACGCGGCCGGCGCCCCGACCGCCCGATTCACGCTGTCGCTCTCGAACGACGCCCACAACTACGCCGCCGTGACGAGCGCGAGCCGCTTTCGCTTCGACGACGTCGTGCCAGGCATCTACCGCCTCGAGGCGAGGATCGGCGACTCGCCCGTGCCGGTCCATCGATCGCTGACGCTCGCGCGCGGGCAACGCATGACCGACCTGCGCCTCGCCCCGGTCGCAGCCGCCACCCTGCGAGGGCGACTGCGTGGCGACGCCCTCGCGAGCGGCGGGAAGCTGCAGGCCGTCGCGGTGCGGACCGACGAGGAGTCCGCGGGGCCCCGGCACAGCACCGCGGTGGCCGCCGATGGCGCGTTCGTGCTCGACGACCTCGCGCCGGGCGCGTATCGCGTGGCGGTCGTCGTGATCGCGCCCACAAGCAGCGAGCGGCCCCTGCGTGTGCTCGATGGCGTGTTCGCGATCGAGGAAGGGGCCACGCTCGAGCGGACGTTCGACGTCGCGCCCGCGGTACGGCTGTGGCTGCGGTGCGACGACGACCGCTTCGCGGACGGGCCCGCGGAGTTCGCCCGCGAGCGGCCGACCGACGGCCGGGGATCGCCGAAGTACGAGGCGACCCGGTGGACGTACCTCGTCGTGCGCGACGCGGACGACCGGTACGTGTGGAGCGGCTGGCTCTTCCACGGTCGCCATCCCGTCGGCGCCGGGGTCGGGCCGGGGCGGTACCGCGTCACGGTCAACGCCCAGCGGATGGGCGCGTTCGACGGTTGGGTGGACGTACCCTCGACCGGCGACGCCGAACTCGAAGTCCGCCTCGCACCCGTCGAGCCCCGCTGAACGGGTCGTCGGGGGTCGGGGCGCCCGGCACCGGTCGAGGGCGGCTCCTCGCGCCCACGGCGGCCACCGGGCCTCGCGGTCCCGGGAGGTCGTCCGCCCCCCAGCGGCGGCGGGCGGGGCTCACGGGCCGTTCCGTCCGCTCCGCGCTCCCGGACGCGCGGGAGCACCCGTAGGCTGCGGCCATGGAACACGACGTGCTCGTCGTCGGCGCCGGCGTCGCCGGCCTCGCGTGCGCGCGCGCGCTCGCGGACGCGGGCCGCCGCGTCGCCGTGCTCGAACGCGCGCGCGGCGTCGGCGGGCGCTGCGCCACGCGGCGCGTGGACGGGCAGCCCGTCGACCATGGCGCGCCGTTCCTGCACGGGCGGGCGCCGGCGTTCGTGGCCGCCGTCGAGGCCGCGCTCGGGGACGACCTCGGGCGCGGGTGGCCCGCGACGGTCGAGGGCGACGGCGTGCCGTGCCGGCCCGCGGCGTTCGAGGCCGGCAGCGCGCGCTGGGCGCCGCGGGCGGGCGTGAACGCGTTCCCGAAGGCGCTCGCGGCCGGGCTCGACGTGCGCTGCGGCGTCGAGGTCGTCGCGCTGCGCGCGGCCGACGGCGGCGCGTGCCTCGAGGTGGTCGCGCGCGACGGCGCGACGTTCCCCGCGCGCACCGTCGTGCTCGCGACGCACCTGCGCGCGACGACGGAGCTGCTCGCGACCGTCGAGGCACCGCCGCCGGCGGTGGCCGCGCTCGCGCCGCTGCTCGCGCTGGTCGCGACGGCGCCGTGCCTCGCGGTGATCGCGCGGTACCCCGCGGGCACGCCGCCGCCGCCGTTCGACGTCGCGTGGCCGGCCGACGGGCCCGTCGCGACGCTCGTGAACGACGCGGCGAAACGCGGACCCGACGCGCGGCGCGTGCTGGTCGTGCAGGCGACGGCCGCGTGGTCGCGCGCGCACGTCGAGACGCCGCCCGAGGCGTGGGCGCGCGCGCTGCTGCGCGCGGCCGCGGCCACCGCCGGCGCGTGGGCCGAGGCCCCGGACCACGTCGAACCGCACGCGTGGCGCGGCGCGCGCGTCGTCGAGGGCACGGAACTCGCCGCGCCCGTGGTCGCCGCGTGGCCGGGCGGCGCGCGCGTCGGCCTGTGCGGCGACGCGTTCGACGCGCGCGGCGGCGTCGAGGGCGCGTGGCACGCGGGCCGCGCGCTGGCCGCGCGGCTCGGGGCCATGCCCCCGGGCCCCGCGTAGGCTCGTCGTCCCCGGACCGCCGGAAGGAGTCGCCATGCCGTTGTCCCCCGAACAGATCGACGCCGTCCTCGCGGAGGAGGCCGCCCACGAGTGCGCCGGCGTGGGCACGCCCAAGGTGTGCGTCCGGATGGTGGCGATCGCCGACCTGCCGACGCGCTTCGGCACGTTCCAGATCGCGGCGTTCTGGAACAACCGCGACGGCAAGGACCACGTCGCGATCCTCCACGGCGACCCGCTCGGCCGCGAGGACGTCCCCACGCGCGTCCACTCCGAATGCCTCACCGGCGACGCGCTCGGCTCGCTGCGCTGCGACTGCCGCGACCAGCTCGAGGCCGCCCTGCGCGCCATCGCGGCGCACGAGCACGGGATCGTGCTCTACCTCCGCCAGGAGGGCCGCGGCATCGGCCTCATGAACAAGGTGCGCGCCTACGGCCTGCAGGACCGCGGCCTCGACACGGTCGAGGCCAACCTCGCCCTCGGCTTCCGCGACGACGAGCGCGAGTACGCGATCGCCGCGCACATGCTGAAGAGCCTCCGCGTCCGCTCGATCCGCCTCCTGACGAACAACCCGAAGAAGGTGGACGAGCTCACGCGGCTCGGCGTCCGCATCACGGCCCGGCAGCCGCACGTGATGCCGCCGAACGCGCACAACCGCTTCTACCTCGAGACGAAGCGCGACAAGTCGGGCCACTTCCTCGACGCGCTCGGCAAGCCGCACCTCCCCGAGCAGGGCGAGGCGGTCGAGGTGGAGCGCGAGCGGGCGTGACGCGGTCGTTCCCCGGGACCGCGAGGCCCGGCGGCCGCCGGGCCTCGGGTCACGTCGCCGCCGGCCCGGCCTCCGGCGAGCGGGGCCCGTCGGACCTCGGGCGGCGTCCGTGGTGGTCCGGGCGCAGGCGCACGAACTGCGCGAGGTAGTCGGCGGCGGCCCAGACGCTCGACGCGGCCGCGAGGACGAAGAGCGGGAAGCGCGCGGGCGCCGCGAAGGCCGGGAAGAGCGACAGGAACCAGAAGAACGCGAGGAAGGTCGTCACCTTGCCCGACCAGCGCGGTCGCATGTGGTGGAACGCGGCCCACGCGCGGACCGACGCGCAGCGCAGCGCGATCGCCCCCACGACGACGTCGCGCATCATCACGAGGAGCCCCTCCCACCACGGGATCTCGCCGACGAACGTGAGCGTCAGCACCGCCGCCAGCACGAACGCCTTGTCCGCGATCCCGTCGAGCAGCTGCCCGAGCGGCGTGATGGCGTGGAACCGCCGCGCGATCCACCCGTCGAGGCCGTCCGAGAGGCCGGCCGCGAGCACGACCACGCCGCGGTACTCCGGCGCGAGGAGCGGGAACGTCGCCGCCAAGGCCAGCCGCAGCCCCGTGAGGAGGTTGGGGACCGGGCCGACCCAGGCGGGCGACGCGGTCACGGGCCGGCCCGCAGCGCGGCCGCGACCGCCGCGACGATGCGCGCGTTCGTGGCCGCGTCCTTGACCGCCGTGCGCACGGTGCGGTCCCCCATCGTCGCGCCGAGGTCGCCGCAGTCGCGCAGGTACACGCCGCCCGCCATGCACCGGGCCACGAGCGTCGCCGCCGACGGCCCCGACGCGGGCAGGTGCGCCAGCAGGAAGTTCGTGCAGCCCTCGACCACGTCGAGGCCGATCGCGCGCAGGTCGGCCGCGAGCCGCGCCCGCAGCGCGTGCGTCTCGGCCCAGCGCGCCGCGTACCACGCGGGGTCCTCGAGCGCGCGCACCGCCGCCACCTGCGCGAGGAGCCCCACGGCCCACGGCGGCACGAACGCGCGCAGCGGGTCGAGGAGCGCGCGCGGGCCGACGGCGTAGGCCGCGCGCACGCCCGACAGCGCGTACACCTTCGACATCGACTTCACGACCACGACGCGGTCGCTCGCGGCCGCGAACGCCTCGAGCGACGCGCCGGGCCCCGCATACTCGACGTACGTCTCGTCCACCCACGCCTTCGAGGCCGGCGGCAGGGCCGCGAGGACGGCCTCGAGGCCGGCGCGCGGCAGGTGCACGCCGGTCGGGCTGTTGGGGTTGACGATCACCAGGAGCTCGGGACGCGAGGCCCGCACGGCCGCGGCCAGCGCGTCGGCGTCGGGGCGCCACCCCGCCGCGCGCGAGAGCGGGAACCGCTCGACGCGGGCCCCGACCACCTTCCCGAGCAGGTGCGCGTACTCGCCGTAGGTGGGGTCGAGGAGGAGCGCCTTCGCCCCGCGCGCCACGAACCGCGGCAGCGCGAGGAAGATCAGCTCCGACGAGCCGCCGGCGGCGAGCACGTGCGCCTCGGGCACCCCGCGGGCGCGCGCGATCACGCGCACGAGGCCCTCGCTCCGCGTGGGCGGGGAGGTCCGCAGGAGCCACGGCAGGTGCTCGTGCAGCGCCGCGACGACGCCCGGCGCGGGGTCGAACCACGCGTCGAGCACGTCGGCGTTGACGATCCCGCCGCGCCGGCCGAGGTCGTCGAACTCCTCGCCCAGCGCCTCGAAGAACGCGCCGCCGTGCGCGCACGCCTCCGGCGCGGGCGAGTCGGCGGGGCGGGGGGCGTCGGGGCGCACCGGGCCTCGGGTCACCGGAACCGCTGCCGGCCGCCGTCGAGCACGAACGGCCGCTCGAGCCGCTTGCTCCCCTGCTCGACGAGCCAGTAGAGCCCGTCGGCGGGCAGGCCTTCGACCGTCGCCGGCGCGTCGCCCGCGACGAACGTCTTCACCTCGGTCCAGCCGGACGCGAAGCGGGAGAGGACGTAGGTCTTCCCGGCCGCGAGGTGCGACACCGGCGTCACCTCCTTCGTGTCGACGCTCACCTGCTCGGGCGTCGTGGCCGTCGCCGTCAGCGTCGTGGCGGGGCCGGTGCCCGCGAGCACCGTGATCGCGCCGTCCTTGCCGACGACGCGCGGCGCCGCCGCGGGCCGCAGGTCCTTCCCGTCGTGGACGGCGGGCAGGTAGAGCATCCCGTCGGCGCCGCGGCCCATCCGCGCGAACGTCGCCTTGCCGTCGACGATCGGCGCCCACGCGATCGCGACCCACTCGCCGCCGTTGAACACGCAGAGGTACGCGTGGACCTCGCCGGCGACGGCGGCCGCGTCGAGCGCGACCTCGACGTCGGTCGTCGGGGCGTACTGGTCGGTGACGTCGACCTGGGACTTGCTCGCGAGGAAGCGGTTCGGCGGCTCGCGGCCGGCGGGCAGGCGGTAGGGCAGGCCGTCGCGCTGCAGCGAGAACACCTTGCGGTAGACCTTCGCCGCGTGGGCGTTGCCCGGCTCCGACCCGCGGCCGGACGCGTCGAGCAGGACGGGCCACGCGTGGTTGTTGTCGCGGTGGCCCCACGCGGGGGTGTAGTCGGCGGCGACGGCGAGGCCGCGGGCGCGCGCGGCGTACGTCGTCATGTTGGTGATGTCCTCGCACCGGCCCATGCCGGACCGCTCCATCTCCGCGAAGCCCTGGTCGGTCGGGTGGAGGTAGTAGCGCTCGTCGAAACGGACGCGGCGGCCGGCGTCGCCGCCGACCCAGTCGAGGCACGCGCGCGGCGTGGACGCCTTCACGACCGCGTCGGGCGCGGCCGCGTAGCGCGCGAGCAGCGGCGTCAGCCAGTCCTCGAGCGGCTCCTCGCTGCCGCGGTACGGCAGCACGTGCTCGGCGAACGCCGGGCCGGCGACGCGCTGGCCCGGCGGCGCGTTGCGCCACGCGGCGAACGCGTTCTCGACGTGCCGCACGAGGTACGCGGTGGTCATCGTCTCGACGTCGAGCACGATGTGGTCGCGCACCGCGTCGATCGCGCCGTGAGCCGCCTCGAGCGCGTCGAAGGCCGCGACGGCCTCCTTGAACGTCGGGTAGGCCAGCGGGTCGTAGGTGACCGTCGTCCCGTCCTTCGCCTTCCACGCGGTGACGATGTAGCCCTTGCCCGGCATGTTCGCGACGAGGAAGCGCACGGCCGCGGCCTTCGCCGGCTCGCCCCGCGTCGTGAAGTGCGCGAGGGCCCCCTCGAGCGCGGGCCGGTTCTTCCCCGCGGCGACGAGGGCCTCCTCGAAGGCCGCGTCGGTCACCGCGGGGAGGCCCTGCGGGACGTCGTCGACGGCCTTCGGGGGGGCGGAGGGTGCGTCGGACGCGAGGCCCGGTCGCCCGCCGAGGAGGGCGGCGGCGAACACGAGGGACGGGATCGGGCGGAGGATGCGGCGCACGCGGGGCTCCCGGCGGACGGGTCCACTGTACCCGTCGCCCGCCCGCGCCCGCCGCCGTCAGCGGGCGGCGGGGACCAGGGACGGCGTGAGGACGCCGGCGTCGCAGGTGAAGCCCGGCCCGAGCACCGAGTACATGCCCGTCCCGGCCGGCTCCGGCGTCTCGCGCAGGATCTCCTCGAGCACGTACAGGAACGTCGGGGCGGACATGTTGCCGTAGCGCGCGAGCGTGCGCCGCGCCGGCTCGAGGAGCGCGGGCGGGAGGCCGAGGCTCTCGCCGAGCGCCTCGAGCACCTTCGGGCCGCCCGGGTGCAGCGCGGCGAACGCCGGGACCTCGTCGCGGCGCAGGCCGGCCGCGCGCTTCAGGTCGGCGAAGACCGCGCCCATCCGGCTGCGCGTGAACGCGGGCAGGTTGCGCGACAGGACCAGCTCGAGGCCCTGTTCCGTCACGTCCCAGCCCATCATGTCGAGCGTGTCGGGCCAGGTCGTCGTGCGGTGCGCGGCGAGCTCGAGCCCGCGGCCGCTCCCGGCGACGACCGCCGCGGCCACGCCGTCGCCGAAGAGCGCGCTCGCGACGAGGTTGCGCTTGCTGCGGTCGCCGGGGACGAAGGCGAGCGAGCAGAGCTCGATCACGACGAGCAGGACGACCGCGTCCGGCCGCGTGCGCGCGAGGTCGGCGGCGAGCCCGAGGCCGGCGCCGCCCCCGCCGCACCCGAGGCCCCACAGCGGCGCCCGACGGACGGTGGCCGGCAGCCCGAGGTCGTTGAAGAGCCACGCGTCGAGGCTGGGCGTGAAGATGCCGGTGGAGGTCACCATGACGACGTGCGTCACGTCGTCGGGCGCGAGGCCCGCGCGCGCGAGCGCGCGCCGGCTGACCTCGACGTTCAGCTCGCGGGCGCGCGTGAGGAACGTGCGGTTGCGGTCGGGGAAGGGCGTCTCCGCGCCGTACGCCTCGAGCGGGAGGGCGAGGTGGCGCGTGCGGACGCCGCTGCTGTCGAACACGCCGAGCGTCGCGCGCAACGCGGCGTCGGAGCCGATCCAGCGCTCCGCGAGCAGCGTCTTCAGCCGCTCCTGCGGGACGGGTTCGCCGGGCGAGGCGGTGGCGAGGCCCGAGAGGACGGCGCGCGGATCGTGCATGACACCCCCACGGTGGCGAGAGACGGGCGCGGCGGCGGGCCGGCGTGGGGGTCCACGGGGGTCGGTCGTCGAGTCGCTTCGCGGAGACCCGGTTCAGGGTCCCACCCGCAGAGGCCCGCGCGACGAAATGGGTACAAGACCGGAGGGCTCCGGGTTCGGCGCGCCATTCGGCGCCGCGACCCGCGGGCGGGGGTAGCGTCCGACGGTCCCGACGGAGCGTCGACTGCCGTGTCCCGTGGCGCCGCGCGATTCGCGGCTCTCGTGGCGGGCCTGCTCTGCCACGCGGCCTTCGTGGCCGGCGTCGGCGCGATGGTCGTCACGTTGTACGGCGGGATGACGTCGGGTGCCGGGACGCTGCGGGGGCCCGCGGCGATCGCGGCGAACGGCGCGCTGTTGCTCCAATTCCCGCTCCTGCACTCGTTCCTGCTCTCGCGGCCGGGACGACGAGCGCTGGGGCGCGTGCTGCCGGCGCCGGTCGGTCCGCGGCTCGTGCCGACGACCTATGCCTTCGTCGCGTCGCTCCAGCTGCTCCTGACGTTCCGCGCGTGGTCGCCGAGCGGCGTCGTGTGGTGGGAGGCCCGGGGCGTCGAGCGCGTCGTCCTGACCGTGGCGTTCGCCGCCGCCTGGGGGTTCCTCGGCCTGACGATGCGGGATGCGGGGCTTTCGACCCAGACCGGGTCGCTCGGGTGGACGTCGGTCTGGCGCGACGTCCCGCTCCGATACCCCCCGATGCCGACGGGGGGGACCTTCCGCCTCTGCCGCCAGCCGGTGTACGTCGCGTTCGCCTCGACGCTCTGGACGGTGCCGGTCTGGACGCCCGACGCGCTCGTGCTCGCGTCCGTCTGGACGACGTACTGCCTCGTCGGGCCGCTCCACAAGGAGGCGAGGTACCGCCGCGCGTTCGGCGAGGCGTTCGAAGCGTATCGCCGCCGGACGCCGTACTGGTTTCCCACAGGTTCCCGCACCCCCGGGCACACGGCCTAGCGTCCGCGTACCCGTTCCGATCGGAACGTCTCCACACCCCTGCCCGTCCCCTCGGGCCCGGAGATCCCCCATGATCCGTCGATTCCTGACCGGCGTCGGCGTCGTGACGATCGTCGGCGTCGGCGCGGCCAGCGTCGCCGCGCTGCTCACGCTCCGGCAGAAGGTCCACGTCTCCATCGCCGGGGAGACCGACGCGGCGAAGGCCGGGCCGGACCCCGTCGTCCTCCTGCGCGACGACGTCGCGAGCCTGCGGCGCGACCTCGCCGCGGTGACCGAGACGCTCGGCAAGAACTTCGAGGCCCTCGCCGCGCAGGGCGAGTCGGACGACGCGGCGCGCCGCACCGCGGCCGAGACCGCGCTCGCGACGCTCCGCGCGGACCTCGCGGGGCTCCGCGAGCGCGTGGACGCCGCCGCCGGACGCCTCGACGCCGTGGGCCCGGCGACCGCGGCGAGCGTGCGCGACGCGGCCCGCACGACGGACGCCGCGATCGCCGACCTCGCCACCCGGATCGAGCGTCTCGAGGCGCGGGTCGCGACGCGTCCCGCCGCGCCGGCCGCCGAGCCGGTCGCGGTCGCGCCGCCCCCGTCGCCGGCGATCACGCCGCCCGCACCGTCGGCCGCCACCGCCGCGACGCCCGCGGCCCCCGCCCTCCCGCCGCCGCCGACGACGCCCGCGACGTCGGCGCCGCCCGCCGCGGCCCGGCCGCCCGACGTCGCCCCTCCCGCGGCGCCCCCGCGGCGCCGCCGGCGGCCGCGGCCACGGCCCCGCGGCGCAAGACGTTCCTCGCGTTCTCCCTGCCCTCGCAGGGCGCGGACTTCTCGAAGGCCCTGCGCTTCGAGGTGCTCCCCGAGCTCTCGCGCGTGGGCTTCGACGCGAAGAGCACGCTCCACGCGTTCTCGGGCGTCACGTCGGACGTCTCCGGCAGCTTCTCCGCCCGCCTCGCCGCGCCGGGCGCCGAGGTGGCCGGCGACGTGCGCGCGCAGGCCGGGACGCTCGACACCGGCCTCGCCGACCGCAACCGCGAGATGTACGGCGTGCTCGACGTCGAGCGGTTCCCCGCGCTCGCGTTCCACCTCGCGTCGTTCACCGCGACGTCGACCGACCCGCGGACGCTCGCGACGACCGGCACCGCGCGGGGCACGCTGACGGTCCACGGGAAGAGCGTCGACGTCTCCGTCCCCCTGCGGATCTCCGTGGACGACGCGAAGCGCGTCGTCGTCGAGGGCGAGGTCTCGGTCCGGCTGACCGACTTCGGGATCCCGCCGCCGCGCAAGCTCGTGATCACCGTGGACGACGAGCTGCGGGTCTGGGTCGCGCTCCGCGCCCGCGCCGTCGGGGCCGCGCCGTGAGCGCCCGCGCCCGCCGTGCCGCCGTGGGGCTCCTCGCCGCGCTCGCCGGGTGCGCCGGCTCGAGCCGGCTCGACGCCGCGCACCGCGCCGCCGACGCCGCCGAGCCCGCCGTCGCCTGGGCCGACGCGCGGCGCGAGGACCTCGTCGGCTACTTCGAGTCCGAGCGGGTGAGCGGCGACGCGGCGGCCTCGCTGCGCCGCGTCTACTACGTGTTCGAGGCCGACGGGTCGTACACGGGCGCGGCGCTCGTCACCGACGGCGCCCACAGCACGTTCCAGGTGCTCGCCGGACACTGGACCCTGCGCGGCACCACGCTCTCGCTCGGCGACGACGCGGCGCCGGCGCGCGTTTTCTCGGCCCCGGACCGCCTGCGCCTCGACAGCGAGGGGGGGTCCGTGGTCCTGCATCGCGGGAAGCTCCACTGAACGTGGCCACGTCGCGCGCCGACCTCGCCGTCCTCGGCGCCGGGCCCGCGGGCGCGGCATGTGCGCTCGCCGCCGCCCAGCGGGGGCTGGCCGTCATCGTGTTCGACCCCCGCCGCGCCCCGACGGACGCGCCGTGCGGCGAGGGGATCATGCCGTCCGGCGTCGACGTCCTGCGCGCGCTCGGGCTGGGCGCGGCGACGGACGAGGGCCGTCCGTTCGACGGCGTCCGTCACGTCGTCGCGGGCGCCGCGCCGCTCGCGATCGACCTCCCCCGTCCGGGCCTCGCCGTCCGACGCCCCCATCTGCTCGCGCACCTCGACCGGGCCCTCGCGGACGCGGGCGTCACGCGGACCCACGCGACGGCGCAGGCCGTGCGGACCGACGCCGGGTTCCGCGTCACGTCCGCCGAGGGCGACGTCAAGGTCCGCGCGGTCGTCGGCGCGGACGGCACCGCCGGCGCGGGGCTCCCGGGCCTCGCGTACCCGGACCGGTCGCGTCCGCCCTCGCGGTTCGGGCTCCGGGCGCGGTTCACGGAGCGGCGCCCCCTCGACCGCGTCGAGGTCCACTTCGGCCACGGCTGCGAGGTCTACCTGACGCCGCTGCCCGGCGCCGTGGTCAACGTCGCGGTGCTGTTCGAGCGGCCGCCCGCCGACGCGCGCGGTCCCGAGGGCCTGCTGGCGGCGGCGCTCGCGCGCCATCCCGCGGCGGCGGAGCGGCTCGGGGACGTCGTCACGCCGCCGGAGGGCCGCCCGATCCTGCGTCGCGTGCCGCGTCCGGTCGCGGCGCACGGCGCGTTCCTCGCCGGCGACGCCGCCGGCGCCGTCGACCCGATCGTCGGGTGCGGCGTCTCGATCGCCCTCCGCACCGGCGTCTGCGCGGCGCGCGCCGCGACCGCGTTCGTGCGGGGCGCGCGCGCCGACCTGGTGGACCGCCGGTACGCCGCGGCCGTGCGCGCGGAGTCCGCCGCGCGGCAGGTGCTCGCCACCGCGCTCCGCCGCGCGGACCGCCACCCGCGCCTCGCGCGGTTCACCGTGGGCGCGCTGACGCGGATGCCGGCCGTCGCGCGCGCGCTCGCCCGGGTCGCGGGGGGCCGATGAGCGAGCCCGTCCTCGGGTGGGCGGTGATCGCCCTCTTCGCCCTCCATCGGCTGCTCGAGCTCCCGTTCGCGCGCGCGAACGCGCGCCGCCTCGTCGCCGCGGGCGCGCGCACCGTGCGCGCCGACGGGCTCCTCGCCCTCGTCGCCGTCCACGTCGCCGTCGTCGCGGGCGTCGCGCTCGAGCGCGGCCTCGGCGGCGCGCGGATGCCCGGCGGCGCGGGCGTCGCCGCCCTCGTCGCGCTCGTGCCGGTCGAGGCGCTGCGCGTGTGGACGCTCGCGACGCTCGGCCGCCGGTGGACCGTGCGCGTCGTGGTGGTGCCGGACGAGACGCCGGTCCGCGCGGGCCCGTACCGGTGGCTCCGGCACCCGAACTACGTCGTCGTGGCGCTCGAGGTGGTCCTCGTCCCGTTCGCGGTGGGCGCGTGGCGGACGGCGCTCGCGGCGGCGCTGCCGACGCTGCTCGCGCTCCGCCACCGCGTCCGCCTCGAGGAGGCCGCGTGGCGCGCGGTCGCGGCGACGCCCCTCGGCCCGGACGTCAGTCGCGGCGCAGCGTCGTAGCGACGGGCAGGCGCGCCGCGCGCCACGCCGGCACGGTCGCGGCCGCGCACGCGACGGCCACCGCCGCGCAGCCGCACGCGACCACGAGCGGCACGTCCACCGCGAACGCGACCGGGAAGCCGCGCAACGGCTCGCTCCCGAGGTGGAGCAGCCAGCTCATCCCGACGCCGACGGGCACGGCGGGGACGACGGCGACGAGCGCGATCGCGACGCCCTGCGCGAGCACCGACCGCGTCACCTGCGCGCGCGTCGTCCCGACCGCGCGCAGCACGCCGATCGTGCGCGTCTGGTCGAGCACGTTCATCGTGAGCGTGTTGAGCACGCCGAGCGACGCGACGAGGAACACGACCGCCAGCGCGGTCCACAACAGCCCGACGATGCCCCCGACCTTGCCGTCGACGTCGGCGCGCAGGCCCGCGTTGGACTGGAGGAGCAGGCCGTCGCGCGCGGCGACCCGCGCGAGCGCGTCCCCCACCTCGGCCCGCCGCCCGGGCGCGGCGACGACCATGAAGGCGTCGGCGCCGTTCGCGCCGAGCAGCCGCTCGGCCGCGGCGAAGTCGAGGTAGACGGCGTACCCGCCCGACGTGTACTCCGTCGCGGTCGCGACGACGTCGAACCGCGCCGGGCCGTCGCGGCCCGCCAGCGTGACGTGCCCGCCCGGGCCGACGCCGAGGCGGTGCGCCAGCGCCGTGCCGAGCACCGCGTCCGCGGGCCCGAGCGTCGACGGCGGCCCGCCGGGCGGCGTCGCGTCGAAGTCGAGGGCCAGCGGCGCGCCGGGCGTCCACGTGCGGCCGATGACGAGCGCCGGCACGTCGTCGGCGCGCACCGGCACGAACCGGATGCGGTTGACCCGCGCGACGCCCGGCAGCGCGGCGAGCTCGTCGCCGAGCGCGGCCGGCACCGGCGCGGCCACCATGGTGCCGCTCTCGGGCATCGTCGCGCGCACGAAGAAGTCCTCGACGAGCGCGCGGGCCGCCCAGTCCTTCACGTCGGCGACGTTGGCGAGCAGCTCGTTGCCCATGCCGAGCGTCCCCACCACCGCCACGAACAGCACCGTGGACGACAACGTCGTGTGGACGGGACGGCGCTCGACCTGCCGCAGCCCGAGCCGGCCCGGCGCGCCCACGACGCGGCCGAGCGCGCCGAGCAGCAGCCGGCGGAGCGCGGGGAGCGCGGCCGGGAACACGAGCGCCGCGCCGAGCATCCCGACGGCGACGGCCGGCGCGATCAACCCGACGGGCAGGCGGCCGGTCACGACGCCGACCTCTGCGAGCGCGAGCAGCGCGAGGCAGGCGAGCCCGACCGCCGCGGGCCCGCGCCGCGCGGGCGGCGCCGCGGTCTCGGGCGCGCCCAGGAGGTCGGCGAGCGGGTCGCGACGCGACGCGCGGCGGGCCGCGCCGGCCGTCGCGAGCAACGTCGTGAGCGGCCCGCCGACGAGCGCCGCCAGCAACGGCCCCGCGCGCGCGGGCGGCGGCGCGAGGTCGACGCCGAGCATCTGCCCGAGCCCGGCGGCGAGGCCGCGCGCGCCGACGACGCCCAGCGCCGCGCCGAGGACCGCGCCGACGGTCCCGAGCACGACGGCCTCGCCGAGCAGCGCGCGGACGACCTGGCCCCGCGTGGCGCCGAGCGCGCGCAGCGTCGGGCGCGCGCGGCGGCGCTCGGCGAGGTTCATCGCGAACGCATTCAGGATCACGAACACCGCGGCGACGAGCGACATGAGGCTCACGGCCGCGAGCCCCTGCTCGGCGGAGCGCAGCGTCGCGTCGGCGAGCAGGGCGCGCGCCGCCGGCCGCTGGACCCGGAGGCCCGGCCCGACGCGGGCCGTCAGCGCCGCCGCGACGTCGTCCTCGCGGGCGCCGTCGTCGAGCACGACCTGCACGCCGTTCAGCCGGTCGCCGAACCCGAGCACGCGCCGCGCGGTCGCGAGCGACGCGACGACCACGCCGCCGGGGAACGCGGCCAGCCCGTCCGGCCCCGCGAGCCCCACGACCGGCAGGTCCACGGGGCCCGTCGCCGTCACGAGCCGCACCCGGTCGCCGACCGCGAGGCCCCGCGGCCGCGCGAACGTCGCGAGGAGCACCACGCCGTCGCCGTCGCCGACGCCGCGCCCCTCGACGATCGCGAGGGACCGCGCCGCGCCGTCGCGCGCGGGGTCGATGCCGAGCACGAGGACCGGCGTGCGCGGGCCCGGCGCGACGACGGCCGCCGGCGCGAGCACCACCGGCACCGCGGCGCGGACGCCCGCCGTGCCCTCGACGCGCGCGAGCACGTCGGCGGGGAACGTCCCGAGGCCCTCCGCGACGACCTCGAGGCCCGCGCGGCCCGTGAGCGACGCGTACATCGCGCGGTAGGCGTCGCCCGCGGCCGACGTGGCGAGGGCCGACGCCACCATCGCCGCCACGCCGAGCACGACGCCGAGGAGGCCGAGCACCGTGCGCCCGGGCCGCCGGACGGCCTCGCGACGCGCGTACGCGGCGAGCGCGCTCACGGCGCCGCCGTCGCCGCGTCGGACGCGACCCGCCCGTCGACGAGGCGCACCTGCCGCCGCGCGCTGGCGGCCTCCTCGGGCTCGTGGGTCACCATCACGAGCGTCGCGCCGTCGTCGGCGAGCGACCGCAGGAGCGCCATCACCGCGGCGCCGTTCGCGGAGTCGAGGTTGCCCGTCGGCTCGTCGGCGAGCAGCACCGCGGGCGACGTGACGAGCGCGCGCGCGACCGCGACGCGTTGCTGCTCGCCGCCGGACAGCTCCGACGGCAGGTGCCCCGCGCGGGCCGCGAGCCCGACGCGCGCGAGGCCCGCGGCGGCGCGCTCGGCGGCCGTCGCGCGCGGCACGCCGTCGAGCTCGAGCGGCAGCGCCACGTTCTCGAGCGCCGTCAGCACCGGCAGCAGGTTGTACGCCTGGAAGACGATGCCGATGCGGCGGCGCCGCACGCGGGTGAGCGCGTCGTCGTCGAGCGCGACGAGGTCGGTGCCGTCCACCTCGACGACGCCGGCGGTCGGCCGCGCGAGGCCCGCCATCAGGTGCAGCATCGTGCTCTTGCCCGAGCCGGACGGGCCGGTCACCGCGACGAACTCGCCGCGACGGACCTCGAGGTCGATGCCGCGCAGCGCCTCGACGCGCGCGGCGCCGGCGCCGAACGCCATCGCCACGCCGCGCAGGGCCACCACGACGTCGGACCCGTGCACCATCGCCGCCTCCGGGACGGCGGGGCCCCGCCGTCCCGGGATCGTACCGGCGACACCGGCGGGGCCCCTCCGCGCGCGGGGCGCGGGCCGCGACGGCCACCGGGCCTCGCGTACCCACCGCCCCGACCCTCGTCTCATTCCCCTCGCTTGCGCCGCATCGCGTCGCGCCCGAGCCGGCCCTGGCGCTTCCAGTGCTCGCGCGCGGCCCGCGCGGCGACGGGGTCGGCCTTGCGGGCGAGGAACGCCTGCTCGCGCAGTAGGTGGCGGTAGTCCTCGAGGCGGCCCGCGTCGAGCGAGCCGTCGGCGACGGCGGCGAGGACGGCGCATCCGGGCTCGGTGGCGTGCGCGCAGTCGCGGAACCGGCAGCGGGGCGCGAGCGCCGCGACGTCGTCGAAGGCCGCGGCGACCGCGGCCTCGTCGGTCCACACGGCGAGCTCGCGCACGCCGGGCGTGTCGACGAGGTGCGCGCCCCACGGCATCTCGAACAACTCGCGCGACGTGGTGGTGTGGAGGCCGCGGCCGTCGTGCGCGCGCACGGGGCCGGTGTCCTGCGCGACGCGGCCGAGCAGCGCGTTGACGAGCGTCGACTTCCCGACGCCCGACGAGCCGACGATCGCCGCGAGCGCGCCGGCGGGCAGGTGCGCGCGCAGGGCGTCGAGCCCGGCGCCCGAGGGCGACGCGACCGCGACGACCGGCGCGCCGACGGCGACCCGCGCCGCCTCCTCGAGGCGCGCGTCGAGGTCTTCGACGAGGTCGGCCTTGGTGAGCACGACGACGGGTTGCGCGCCGCTCTCCCACGCGAACGCGAGGAAGCGCTCGCGGCGGCGCGGGTTCCAGTCGGCGTCGAGCCCGCACGCGAGCAGGACGACGTCGACGTTGGCGGCGACGGGCTGCGGGACGACGGCGCGGCCCGCCGCCTTGCGCACGAGCACGCTCGTGCGCGGCAGCACCGCGACGACGGTGGCCCGGCCCTCGTCGGGGCGCGCGGCGACGGCGACGAGGTCGCCGACGGTCGGCAGGTCGGCCGCGCTGGCGGCGTCGAACCGCAGCCGGCCGGTGGGTTCGGCGAGCAGCTCGCCGTGGGAGGTGAGCACGCGCGAGCGGCCGGCGGCGGCCGCGACGACGCGCGCGGGGACGAGTTCGGGACGGCCGAGCGCGGCGAGGGCCGCGGCGCGCGCGGGCGAGAGCGAGACGAGCGAGGGGACGGACAAGGGAGGACCTCGGGGACGAGGGGACGATGCGGAACGCGAAGCGGCGCGCGGCGAGGGGCCACGGGCGGAGGCGCGGCGGCGGGCCCCGTGGAACGGGGTCGCTCGGGCGCGGGGGACCGCGAGGCCCGCTGCGTCGCGGGGGCGCCGCCCACGAGGACCTCGCGTGGAGGCGCTCGGGGGGCGGAGCCCGACGGGGCGGCGGGCCGCGCGGTCGAGGGGCGGGCGCGTGCGGGGGCGCGGCACGCCCGAGGGGCGGGCTACGCGTCGCTCGGGGCCGACCGTCGTCTCATCGCGCCGATCGCCGTGCGGCGAGGGGCGCGCCGCGTGTCAGCGCGTTCGCTCCGGCGCTTCAGCGCTCCCGGAGTTCAGCGGTACGCGGCGACGACGGGGGCCCGGCGGGAGGAGGCAGCGGGACTGCGCATCGAGGGGCCCTCCGAAGGGGACGGCGCGTCGAGACGGACGCGCGACGAAGCGTCCATCGTACCACGCGCCGCGCGACGCAAGGGCGACGAGGCGGGTTCCAGTCCGGTGCGAGGTGTCCTCGTGTCGCACCGTATCCCCAGCGGCTTCCGCCGCCTCCTGCTCCCCGACGTGACGTCCCCCACCCCCGAGGCCGTTCGCCGCGCGACGCGGGCCGGACCGACCGTCGCGTCGCGGGTGGCCCCGTCGCCGGGGGGCCCGGCCCCGCGCCGAATCGACCGCGGTGTCCGGCTCGCGAGCAGGAACCGCTACACCCCGCGGGCTGGTTTCGCCGTAACAGGAGGTCGGGCCGTGGGTCTCCCCTGGGATGCGCCGGAGGTCTCCGAGACCGTGTTCGGGTCGCGTGCCAGGGTCGAGGTCCGTCTCGCGTCGTGCCCTCGCACGACGCACGCCCGCGCCTCCCGCCGACGTGCGAGGCCGCTGGGTTGCTCGGGGGGTCCCTCGTGAATCCGGAGGTGTTGCCGATGCGTCGTCCGTCCCGCCTGCGCCGGCGTCCCGCCGTCGCCGGTGTCCTGTGGATGCTCTCCTTCGCCCCGCTCGCCGCGTGCGGCGGCGGCGGTGGCGGCGGAGGCGGTCCCGTGACGCCGCCCGCCTCGATCGCCTACGCCCTCGCCCCCACCACGTTCGAGACCGGCGACGTGCTGGCGCCGGTCGCGCCGCAGGTGACCGGCGGCGCGCCCGACACCTTCGCGGTGGCGCCGAGCCTGCCCGCGGGCCTCGCGCTCTCGCCGACCACCGGCATGCTCTCGGGCACGCCGACGACGCCGACGCCGCACGGCGTCTACACCGTCACGGCGTCGAACAGCGCGGGCTTCGCGCAGACGACGCTCGACCTGACCGTCGTGCTCGCGCGCGCCGAGAACCTCGCGGCGAAGGACCCCGCGACGTTCACGGACGACGACGTCCGCTACTTCCTCGGCCGCACGCACTTCTCGACGAAGCCGTCGGAGGTCGCCGCGGTGAAGGCCGTGGGCATCCCGGCCTACGTCGACGCGATGGTGGACGCCTCCGACGACACGAACGCGTCGCTCGAGAACGCCGCCGCCGGCATCCTCGTCAACGCGACCGACCCGGTGGGCCTCGAGGGCGGGTTCCCGAGCCAGGCGCAGGTGGCGCGGTACTGGATGCACCTGATGCTGAACAACCCCCAGCCGTTCCAGGACGCGCTGGCGTTCTTCTGGCACGACCACTTCGCCTCGTCCACGACGCCGATCGAGTCGAACGCGACGTGGTTCATGGTGCAGCAGGTCAACCTGTGGCGGAAGCAGGGCTCGGGCAACCTCCGCTCGCTGCTCCTCGCCATGGCGCGCGACTCGATGATGCTCGTGTGGCTCGACGGCATCCTGAACACGAAGACGGCGCCGAACGAGAACTTCGCCCGCGAGTGGTTCGAGCTGTTCTCCCTCGGCGTGGACAACGGGTACACGCAGGCCGACATCGTGCAGGCCGCGAAGGCGTTCACCGGCTACCGGCTGCGGTTCGACGCGACCACCGGCCAGGCGTTCACGCAGTTCGACACGACCCGCCACGACACGGGCGCCAAGACCGTCCTCGGCGTCACGATCCCCGGCCAGAACGTCACGGACGACTACCAGGCCGTCGTGGACGCGACCATCGACCACCGCCCGGTGGCCGAGTTCATCTCGAAGAAGCTCTTCGAGTACTTCTGCTACCAGGGCCCGACGAACGTCCCGACCGACGCCATGGCGGCGCTGCTCCGCAACAACGCGTACGAGCTGAAGCCGCTGCTGAAGGCGCTCTTCAAGTCCGAGGCGTTCTACTCGCCGAAGTCGAAGGCCGGCCGCGTCAAGGGCCCCGTCGAGCACTACGTGGGCTTCTGCCGCACGACGGGCCTGACGCCCATCGACAACAAGGCGATCACCGACCCCGCCGCGTGGCCGCAGAACCTCCTGCGGACCGTGGACACGGTCCTGACCACGTGCGCCCAGCGTCCGTCGCAGCCGCCGTCGGTCAACGGGTGGCCGGTCTCCGAGGAGTGGCTCTCCGCGCAGAACATGCTCGACCGCGTGAACGGCGTCCGCGAGTGCATCCGCGACCGCACGGACCAGCTGGCGGCGAACGGCGGCGCGGACCCCGCGCGGGCCCTGCTGTCGGCGGCCCCGACGTCGCTCGAGGCGGTGGACCAGCTGGCGCTGCTGCTCAACGTCAAGCTGACGGACCCCGAGCGCACGCAGCTCGCGAACTACCTCGACACCTCCTACAACGCGACGACGGGCGTCGTGACCGCGAGCCCGTTCGACGCGAACAACGCCACCCACGTCTCCGAGCGGGTGCGCGGCCTCCTCTACATCCTCGTCCAGCACCCGACCTACGCGGTCCGGTGACCGGAGCCCCGCCCATGGCCTCCCGCGCCCCCTCGTTCCGCCTCCCCCGCCACACGTCGCGCCGCGACGTGCTGAAGCTCGCCCTCGGCTCCGCCGGCATCGCCGCGCTGGGGCCCGTCGTGGCCGGCCGCCTGCGGCCCGCCTCCGGCGCGCCGCTCGGGAACAAGCTGTTCGTCATGGTGTACCTCGACGGCGGCTGCGACACGCTCAACGCCGTCATCCCGGCCACGCTGTCGAACTACTTCTCCCGCCGCCCGACGATCCAGGTCCCCAACGGGTCGTCGCTGGCGCTGACCGGCGGACCGGGGACGTCGCTCTACCGCCTGCACCCGGAGCTCCACACGGTCCGCGACCTGTGGGACGCGGGCGACGTGGCCCTCGTGCAGCGCGTCGGGTACCCGACGGCGAACCTGTCGCACTTCGAGAGCCAGGACATCTTCGCGCACGCCGTCCGCGGCGACTTCGGCCCCCTCGGCATCGAGGAGAGCGGCTGGATCGCCCGCTACGCGTCACTGTACGCGCCGACGCCCATGGGCGCCGTCTCCATCGGCATGGGGCGGCCGTCGCACTTCGTCGGCGGGACGAGCAACCCGCTGCAGGTGGGCTCGCTCGCGTCGTTCAACTTCGCGGTGGACAGCACCTTCACCAACAACCACGCGTACCGCCTGCAGCAGGCGAAGACGATGCTCGCCAACTCGGTCGTCACCGGCACGCCCGCGGGCGTGCGCGACGCGATCGAGCAGGCCCACGACCTGTCGGGCCAGGTGCAGACCGCGCTCACGAACTACGAGACGTACCGTTCGGGCGCGGGGATCGTCTACCAGAACCAGACGATCAGCCGCAACCTGAAGGACGTCGCCGCGCTGATCCACGGCGGCTTCGAGACGCGCGTCTTCTACACCGGGTTCGGCGGCTTCGACACCCACGGCGACCAGGGCGCCGCGACGGGCAACCAGGCCACGCTCTTCCAGCGGCTCGACGACGCGATCCTGTCGTTCTCGACCGACATGAAGAACCTCGGCCAGTGGGGCAACGTCGTCCTCGGGATCTTCACCGAGTTCGGCCGCCGCAACTACGAGAACGGCTCCGGCGGGACGGACCACGCGGAGTCGTTCTCCGCGATCCTCCTCGGCGGCGGCGTGAACGGCGGGGTGTTCGGCCCCGACGTCACCGACGCGCACCTCGCCGGCGAGACCGTCCCGTACGGGGTGGACTTCCGCGACATCTGGCGCGAGGTGGTGAACGATCACCTCGGCGCGGCGCCGGGCCCGGTCTTCCCCGAGTCCCAGCCGACCAACACCGTCCTCGGAGTCTGCTGACCGTGCGCACCCCGCCCCGCCTCGCCACGTACCTCCTCCTCCTCGTCGCCGCCGCGCTCGCCGCGTGCGGCGGCGGGGGCGGCGGAGGCGGCGGCGGCGGGGCCCCCACCTCGTTGTCGTACGCCGCCGACCCGGCCCTCTACCGGGTCGGCGTGCCCGCGACGGCGAACGCGCCGTCCGTCGGCGGCGGGACCCCCACCGCGTGGGTCGTCGCGCCGGGCCTGCCGGCGGGCCTCGCGTTGAACCCCTCGACCGGCGTCGTGAGCGGGACGCCGCTCGCGACCGCCGCGACCGCGGACTACCTCGTCACCGCCAGCAACGCGTCGGGCCAGGTCCAGACGACATTGACGCTGCAGGTTGCGGCCGCGCTCCCGGCGACGATGGTCTCGCTCGAGCCCGGCTTCGAGGCGACGGTCGTCGCCTCGGGCCTCAACTCGCCCGTCCGGATGGCCGAGGCCCCCGACGGCCGGCTCTTCTTCAACGAGCTCAGCACCGGCGCCACCCGCGTCCTCCTCGCCGACGGCACGCTGGTCGCGACGCCGGTGGCGACGCGGACGATCCTCGCGGGCAACCACCAGGGCCTGCTCGGGCTCGCGCTCGCCCCCGACTTCGCGACCTCGAACGAGCTGTTCGTCTACGCCGCCGTCCCCGCGTCCATGCCCCACGCCGACCGCAACCAGGTCGTGCGGTACACGCTGACCGGCAACGTCGCGACGTCCACCGCGGTCGTCGTGGACGACCTGCCGCTCGGCACGCTGCAGAACGGCGGCGAGATCCTGTTCGGCCCCGACGGGCACCTCTACGTCTCGCTCGGCGACACGAACGTGCAGGCCCTCGCGCAGACGCCCGGGGTCCTGCCGGGCCGCGTCCTCCGCTACACGCGCGCCGGCGGCGTCCCCGCCGACAACCCGGTCGCGGCGAACCCCGAGTGGTGCCGCGGGCTGCGCAACACGTTCGGCATGGCGTTCCACCCGACCACCGGCGGGCTCTTCGGCGCCGACAACGGGCCGAACACCGACGACGAGCTCAACTACCTCGTGGCGGGCAAGGACTTCGGCTGGCCGTCGCCCGTCGCCGGCGGCACCGCGGGCCTGCGGCTGCGGCTGTGGGCCGAGGTGATCGCGCCGACGTCGCTCGCGTGGCAGCACGGCGGCGCGTTCGGCGCGGCCTACGACGACGACCTCTTCCTCGCGAGCTACGTGAACGAGGAGGTCCTGCGCCTCGAGATGTCCGGCGCGGCGTTCGTGGACGTCGACCGCGAGTCCGTGTTCGCGAAGTGGGCCGTGAACAGCATCGTGAACAAGCCCCTGCACCTCCTGCGCGCGGCCGACGGCTCGCTGCTCGTCTCGACCTTCGACAGCATCTACCGGATCCGCAAGGCGCCCTGACGCGCCGCGCCCGGGCCGCGCCGCCGCGACGACGGCCGGGCCCGCCGTCGCGCACGCCCCTCGGACCGGATCGATCCGGTCGGCCGATTCCCCGCGACCCCCGCGGCGCGGGCGACACTCCGTCGGGGCCGTCGCCCCGGGAGCCCTCGATGTCGACCGCCCGTCCGATCCTCGGCGCCCTCGCGTTCGTCGTCGGGTGCGAGGCCGTGGGGCTCGCCGGCGCGGCGGTGACGAACCCGGGATCGGACTGGTACCGCGCGCTCGTAAAGCCGTCGTTCCAGCCGCCGGCCTGGGTGTTCGGCCCGGCGTGGACGCTGCTCTACGCGTTGATGGGCCTCGCGGCGTGGCGCGTGTGGCAGCGGCGGACCGCGCCGGGGGCGCGCACGGCGCTCGTCCTGTTCGGGGCGCAGCTGGCGGTGAACGCCGCATGGTCGCCGGTCTTCTTCGGCGCCCACGCGGTCGGCGCGGCTCTCGCGGTGATCGCCGTGCTCGCGGTGCTGGTCGCGGCGACGATCGTCGCGTTCCGCCGCGTGGACCGGACGGCGGCCGCGCTGCTGCTCCCCTACCTCGCGTGGGTGCTGTTCGCGACCGTCCTCAACGCGGCGATCCTGCGCCTCAACCCCTGACCGCGCGGCGGGCCTCGCGTACCCTGCGGGCATGACCGCACCCCGCTTCACGGCCGCGAACCCCGACTTCGAGGCCGCCGTGCGCGCGAGCTTCGCGCGCCAGACGTTGATGGCCACCCTCGGCGCCTCCCTCGCCGGCGTGCGCCCCGGCGAGGTCGACGTCGCGATGCCCTGCGCGGCGCGCGTGGCCCAGCAGAACGGGTTCGTCCACGCGGGCGCGGTCGCGAGCATCGCCGACGCGGCCAACGGCTACGCGGCGTGGTCCCTCGCGCCGGCGGGGACCGACGTGCTGGCGGTCGAGTTCAAGATCAACCTGATGGCGCCGGCCCGCGGCGAGCGCCTCGTCGCGCACGGCCGCGTGCTGCGCCCCGGCCGCACCCTCACCGTCTGCCTCGCGGAGGTCGTCGCCCACGACGGGCCGCGGACCACGACCGTCGCGACGATGTTGTCCACGTTGATCGTCCGGCCCGTGACGGCCTGAGGTCCGCCGGCGCGGACCGGGGTGCGACGACGGGGGCGGGGGCCCGGCACGCGGGTATCCTCCGCGCACCGTGTCGCCCGAACCGTCCTCTCCTGCGCGCCGACCGTCCGCCGGACGGGGCGCCGGGGCGGCGGGCGGCCGCGGGGCGGGCCTCGCGGTCGTGGCGCTGCTGACGGCCGGCCTCGGGCTCCCCGCCGCGGTCCTGTCGGGCTGCAAGAGCGCCACGCAGCAGCGCGTGACCGCGGACCACGACGCGTACCGGGCGCTCGACGTGCGGCGGCCGCAGGTGCCGGACGTGCGCGGCTCCCTCGACCTCGACGCCGCCGACCGCGGGGCCCGGCCCGCGCGGGCCCTGACGGCGGTCGAGCTCGACCTCGACGAGGCCCTTCGGCTCGCGGCGGCCGCGTCGTACGACTACCGCGAGGCCCGCGAGCGCGCGTTCCTCGCGGCGCTGTCGCTCTCGACGACCCGGCAGGCGTACCGCACCCAGGGCGGGCTCGGCGCGGCGGGGAGCGTCGCGCGGGACGGCGACGGCACGACCGTCGAGGGCGGGCCCGCGGGGTCGCTGTCGCGCGCGTTCGAGAGCGGCGGCTCGTTCGTGCTGAAGCTCGCGACGAACTTCGTGAAGCTGCTGTCGGCGAACCCCGTCGAGACCGCGCAGTCGCTCCTCGCCTCGGAGTTCGTGCTGCCGCTCGTGCGCGGCGCCGGGACCGCGGCGCGGGAGGACCTCACGCAGGCCGAGCGCGACGTGCTGTACGAGCTGCGGTCGTTCGCGCGGTTCCAGCAGGACCTCGTCGTGACGGTGGCGTCGGGCTACTACGACGTCCTGCAGAGCAAGGACGTGCTGACGAACGAGGAGCTGACGTACCAGAGCCTGCTCCTCGTCCACGAGCGCGCGAAGGCGTTCGGCCCCGAGGGCGCGGGGCGGCTCCCCGACTTCGAGGTGGACCAGGCGCGGCAGGACGTGCTGCGCGCCGAGGACCGCAAGCAGCAGGCGCGGCAGGCGTACGAGGCGTCGCTCGACCGGTTCAAGCGCACCCTCGGGATCCCGGTGCAGACGGCCCTGACGCTCGAGGAGGGCTCGCTCGACGCGCTGCGCGCGGCGGGGATCGTCGGCGGCGACGCCGAGCTGGGCCCGGCGCTCGCCACCGCGCTGTCGCGCCGCCTCGACCTCGCGACCGCGCGGGACCGCGCCGACGACGCCCGCCGCCGGCTCGACGTCGCGGAGAACGCGCTCGGGGCCGACGTCGCGCTGCGGGCGACCGCCACGATGGACTCGTCGTCGCGGCGGCCGTTCGGGTTCCGGAGCACGACCCCGCGCGGCAGCGTCGGCCTCGACCTCGACCTGCCCATCGAGCGGACGGCGGAGCGGAACGCCTTCCGCGCGGCGGAGATCGACGCCGAGCGCGCGCGGCGCGACGTCGAGACGCTCGAGGACGACGTGACCGCGTCGGTGCGGAGCGCGCTGCGCTCGCTCGCGCAGGCGCGGCGGTCGTACGACATCCAGAAGGAGGGCGTGCGGCTCGCGGAGCGGCGCGTCGAGAGCGCCAAGCTGAACCTGCAGGCCGGCAAGGCCACGATCCGCGACGTGCTCGACGCCGAGAACGCGCTGGTCGAGGCCCGCAACGCGCTCACGGCCGCGCTGGTGGACCACGCGATCGCCAAGCTCGAGCTCGACCGCGACGTCGGGACGCTCGACGCGTCGATCCTCGCGAAGCCGTCGGTGCCGGCCTCGGTGCCGGCGCCCGCGGGCACCGTGCCCCCCCCGCCGACGGGCCCCGCGGTCGCGGGGCCGGCGGCGGCTCCGGACCCGGCGTCGGGCCCCGCCGCGTCGCCCGTCGCGGCGCCGGTCGCGACGCGCGACGTCGGCGGCGCCGCCGACCCGTCGCGCCCGCCGCCCCCCCCGGCCGCCCCCGCGGTCGCGGCGCCGGTCGCGCCGAAGTAGTCGCGCGCACCGAGGGCGTCGCGGCACGGGCCCGTCCGTCCGGCCGGGTCGAGGCCGGGGACGCGGGGTAGAGTGCGACGACGATGGCCGGTCCGCGCCGCAAGAGTCCCTGGGTCTTCCTCCTCCCCCTCCTCGTCGTGGGCGGCGCCGTGGGCGTCTGGCTGTGGCAACGCGGCCGCGTGGACGCCGCGTCCGAGACGCCGGTCTGGACGGTGACGCGAGGCCCGCTGCGGATCACGGTCACGGAGGGCGGCAGCCTCCAGTCGCTCAACCCCACCACGGTGTCGTCGCAGGTGAAGGGCGAGACCAAGATCGTCGCCGTCGTGCCCGAGGGCACCTACCTGACCGACGAGGACGTCGCCGCGGGCCGCGTCATCGTCGAGCTCGACAAGAGCAACCTCGAGGAGAAGCTCCAGCGGCAGGTCGTCACCGTGTCCGGGGCGGAGTCGGACCTCGCGCAGGGCATCGAGGCGCTGAAGATCCAGCAGAACCAGAACGACAGCGACCTGCGGAAGGCCACCCTCGGCGTGCAGTTCGCGCGGATCGACCTCCAGAAGTACGTCGGCGAGTCCATCGCGACGCGGCTCGAGGCGCACGCCGCCGGCCTCGAGACCCTCGACTACGCGGGGCTGTCGAAGGACGCCGCGCTCGAGGGCGAGGGGCTCCAGGAGCGCCGCAAGCGCGAGAGCGAGATCGACCTGGCCAAGGAGGAGGTCGCGCGCGCGCGCGACAAGCTGAAGTGGACCGAGGAGCTGCTCGCCAAGGGCTACGTCTCGCAGGACGAGCACGTCGCCGACAAGCTCGCGCTGAAGCGGAACGAGGTCTCCCTCGACCAGGCCCAGACCTCGCTCGCGCTGTTCCTGACCTACGAGTTCAAGAAGCAGGTGCAGCAGCTCGTGAGCGACCTCCGCGAGGCCAAGGAGGAGCTCGGGCGCGTCGAACGCAAGGCCGCGTCGTCGCTGGCCAGCGCGCAGGCCGACGTGAAGGGCAAGGAGGACAAGCTCCGCCTCGAGAAGAGCGAGCTCGAGCGCATCGAGACCGAGATCGCGTCGTGCACGATCCGCGCGAAGAACCCGGGCCTCGTCGTCTACGCGTCGAGCGAGGAGCGCGGCGGGTGGATGAGCGAGGACAAGCCGATCCAGCCCGGCGCGACGATCCGCGAGCGGCAGCCCATCCTCTCGATCCCCGACCCGAAGGCCCTCGGCGTGCGCATCAACGTCCACGAGTCGGCGCTGGCGAAGGTGAAGACCGGCCACACGGCGACGGTGACGGTGGACGCGTTCCCCGACAAGCCGTTGGCGGGCAAGGTGGACCGGATGGGCACGCTGCCCAACTCGGCGAACCGGTGGCAGAACCCCGACCTCAAGCTGTACGCGACCGACGTCCTGCTCGAGAACCCGCCCGCGACGCTCCGGCCCGGCATGTCGGCCCGCGTCGAGATCCTCATCGAGGAGCTGGCGTCGGCGCTGTTCGTCCCGTCGCCGGCCGTCACGATGGTGGGCGGCAAGCCGACCGTGTACGTGCGCACGCGCACGGGCGACGTCGCGCGCCCCGTCACGCTCGGCGCGTCGAACGACAAGTACGTCGAGGTCCGCGAGGGGCTCGAGGACGGCGACGTCGTGCTGCTGTCGCCGCCGAAGGCGCCCGCGTCGTCCGGCGGCAAGGGCCCGGGCCCCGCGGGCGGCGCGCGCGGCGGCGGTCGCCGCGCGGCGGCGCGGCGCCGGGCGGGACGGGCGCGGGCGGCGCGCCGGGCACCGGGCCCGCGGCCCCGACGCCGACGGCGCCGGCCGACGGCGCCCCGACCGCGAAGCCCCCGGGCACCGAACCGTCGGCGGCCGGGGCGGCGCCCGCGGGCGGCGGGCGGCGGGCGCGCGGCGCGAGGGCGCGCCGGCGGGCACGCCGCCGGCCGCGCCGGCGCCCGGGCCCGGCGGTCCCCCCGCCCGCGGGGGCGGCTGACCCGTGGCGGACGCGGTCGTCCTCCTCGAGGGCGTGTGGCGCTCCTACCGGCTGGGCGACCAGACGGTGCACGCGCTGTCGGGCGTGGACCTGCGGATCGACGCCGGCGAGTACGTCGCGATCATGGGCCCGTCGGGCTCGGGGAAGTCCACGCTCCTCAACGTGCTCGGGCTGCTCGACCGGGCGACCGCGGGCCGGTACGTCCTCGGCGGGCGCGACGTCAGCGACCTCGAGGACGACGAGCTGTCCCTCGAGCGCGGCCGGCGCCTCGGGTTCGTGTTCCAGAGCTACAACCTGATCGCGCAGCTCGACGTCGTCGAGAACGTCGAGGTGCCGATGTTCTACGCCGGGGTCCCGGAACGCGAGGCCCGCGCGCGCGCGGAGGCGCTCGCGACGCGGATGGGCCTCGGCAGCCGGCTGCACCACCGCCCGACGGAGCTGTCGGGCGGCCAGCAGCAGCGCGTCGCGATCGCGCGGTCGCTCGCGAACGACCCGCTCGTGCTCCTCGCCGACGAGCCGACCGGCAACCTCGACAGCAAGACGGGCCTCGAGATCCTGGGGCTGCTCGACGAGCTGCACGCGTCGGGCAAGACCCTCGTCGTCGTCACGCACGACCCGTCCGTGGCGGCGCGGGCCGACCGCGTCGTGCACATGCGCGACGGCAAGGTCGAGCGGGTGGCGTTGCGCGCCGCCGCGGGGGCCGCGCCGTGATCGCGTACCGCACCCGGCGCCTGCTCCAGCTGGCCGTCAAGAGCGTGTGGTCGCACCGGCTGCGGTCGGTGCTGACGGCGCTCGGCATGGTGTTCGGCGTCGGCTCGGTGGTGGCCATGCTCGCCATCGGCGAGGGCGCGTCCCGCGACGCGCAGCAGCAGTTCCTGCGGCTGGGCAGCCGCAACCTCATCGTGCGCAGCGTGAAGCCGCCGGAGTCGTCGAGCGCCTCGGCCACGCGGTCGTGGGTCGTGGCGTACGGCCTCGAGGTGGACGACGTCGAGGCCGTCCGCGAGACGGTGCCGCACCTCGCGAAGGTCGTGGCGCGGCGCGACATCACGATCGACCTGTGGAACGGGTCGCGCAAGGTCACGGGCAGCGTCCTCGGCGTCGAGCCGGCGTACCGCGAGGTGACGAACCTCGCGCTCGAGGCCGGCCGCTTCCTCGAGGACGACGACCTGCGGTCGAAGCGCAACGTCTGCGTGCTCGGCGCCCAGGTCGCCGAGACGCTCTTCCCGGCGGCCGACCCCCTCGCGGGCTCGGTTCGCGTCGGGTCCGACTACTACCTCGTCGTCGGCGTCGTCGGCCGCCGCGGCACGGCGCCCGCGTCCGGCGCCGGCGCGTCGGGCGAGGAGGACACGGCGGTCTTCGTCCCGCTCTCGGCCGCCCTCGAGCGGTTCAGCCCGATCATCCAGATCCGGGCCAGCGGCAGCCGCGTGAACGAGCGGGTCGAGATCCACCAGGTGATCGCCGAGGTCGCGACGACCGAGGAGGTCCCGGCGGCGGCGAAGGCCCTGCGGTCGCTGCTCGAGAAGCGGAGGCCCAAGGGCGACTTCCGCGTGACCGTGCCCCTCGAGCTGCTCGAGGAGGCCGCGCGCACGAAGGCCCGCTTCACGATGGTCCTCGGGTTCATCGCCGGCGTGTCGCTCCTCGTCGGCGGCATCGGCATCATGAACATCATGCTCGCCAGCGTGACCGAGCGGACCCGCGAGATCGGCGTCCGCCGCGCGCTCGGCGCCCGCCGGCGCGACGTGATCGTGCAGTTCCTCGCCGAGACGCTGGTGCTGGCCACGCTCGGCGGCTCGATCGGCCTCGGCGTCGGGGTCGGGCTCCCCTACCTCATCGAGCAGGTCTTCGGCATGCCGACGGTCGTGACGCCGGCCTCGCTGGTGATGGCGCTCCTCGTGAGCGCCGCGACGGGCATCGTCTTCGGGCTCTACCCGGCCGCGCGCGCCGCCGACCTCGACCCCGTCGAGGCCCTCCGCCACGCCGGCTGACGCCGAGACGCAGGGCTCCGACCCCGCTGTCCGGCCGTCGACGCCGAAACGAACGTCTACGACCCCGTTGTTTCGCTGTCGACGCCGAGACGAAGGGCTACGACCCCGTTGGCTCGGGGTCAGCGGGAGAGGCGGCCGAGGACGACGATCGAGTCGGAGGAACCGTCCGGGTTGGGACGCGAGGTGACCGCGAGGACCGCGAACCGGCCCTTCGCCACGTCGTCGTCGCCGATCGCGACGTTGGCCTCGACCGACGCCGAACCGGTCCCGAGGAGGGGCACCGTGACCGTGCGGACGGCCGGGCTGTCGATGCGGTCGAGCCCGTTGTCGGCGCCCGGCGACGCCATCCCGAGCGAGCGGCGGAACGACAACGTCAGCGTCGACGTGTCGGGACGCGCCCACGTGTACGCCCCGGACGCCGCGAGCACCCACCCCCCGCCCTCGACGGGCCGCGCGACGACCCGGCCGGCCCAGCCGTCGAACGCCGGCGAGACGTGGAGGTCGAGCCCGCCCGCCTGCTGCGCGACCTCGACGTCGGCCGACGTGAAGCCGGTCACCGAGGCGCCCGCGCGGACCTGCGCGGGGACCGACGCCGTGACCGGCACCCGCGCCGCGGCGCGCACCGCCGCGCCCGCGTAGTCGGCCTCGACGGACGGGTCGAGCAACGCGCCGACCGCGCACCGACCGGCGGCGACGTCCTCCTCGAGCTGCTTCGCGGGCACGGCGACGCACCGGACCTCGATCGTCGCGCCCACGAGACGGCGCTCGTCCGCCACGGTCTGGGCGCGCAGCCGGTCCACCTGGGCCCGCGAGCCCTCGCAGACGAAGAACGCCTGCGCGAACGCCTCCGGCGACGCCGCGCCGCGCGCGCCCGTCGCCGCGGCCTGGTACCGCTGGATCGCGTCGTCGGTCTTCGGCGCCCGGGCCTCGCCGTCGAGCGCCGCGTACGCGGCCCCGGCGCGCACCACCCCGAGCACGCCCCCCGACAGCGTGGCGTCCGCGGGCGCGGCCGGCGCCACGTCCACCGCGAGCCGCAGCGTCGTCGTCCCTTCGGGGCCCTCCCACGTGCACGTCGCGGTGGACGCGGTCCGGGCGTCGAGGGCCACGGCGGTCAGCGCGCGGCGCACCGAGCTCTGCGGCAGCGACACCGGCCCGGACGAGTTCGACTCCGGCAGGTTCCGCACCCCCGTCAGGTCCACCGCGAACGGGTCGTGGTGCCGCACCGTGCCCACGAACACCTCCAGCACCGACGTCGTCTCGCCCGGCGACCAGCGCAGGTGCAGCTCCTCGCCCTCCGGCAGCGCGGCGATCACCGGCTTGCTGGCCGTCGACTCCTGCGCGATCTCGATGTCGTGGTCCACGAGGAACCGCTTCACGTTCGTGCGGAGCCACGCCGTCGTCCACCGCCGCGGCAGCAGCGCCACGCCGCCCGTCGCGACGAGCCGCGACGCCGTCGCGCCCTTCGGCGTCACCGAGAGCGTCGCGCGCACGCCGAGGCGCGGCGCCATCGCCGCCTCGACGAAGCGCACCGCCTCCCGCGCCTTCGCGAGGCCGTCGGCGGTGCTCCACACCTCGAGGCTCTCCTCCGTCGCGCGGTCCGTCCACCCGGCGGACGACGACGACTGCACGAGCCGACGCACGAGGTCGCCGAGCACCTCGTGCCCCACCGCGTACCGGTCGAACGGGGGCCCCTCGAACGCGAGCACCGCCGCGTCCTCGCCGTGCCCGCCGTCGCGCCATCCGTCCGCGAACGCGCCGTCGCTCGGCACCCACAGCGCCCGCGCCGCCCCGACCGCGGGCCCCGCGCGGAACGCCGAGAGGTCGATGCGCGCCGGCGCCGGCGTCTCGGCGTCCTCCGCGCGCGCACGCGCCGCGCCCGCACACGACAGGGCCACGACGAAGGCAAGGGAACGACGACGGCTCGACATCGGACTCCTCCGCAGCGACGGGCTCCCGCCGGTCGCGAACCTCGACGAACGCGTCAGATGGACTTCGCCCGGCCGCCCGGCGCGGGCGGCGGCGCCGGGGCGCGCGGCGGGACCGGCTCCGCGTGCGGCGGCACCGTCGGCGGCGCCGGGACGCGGGGCGCGGGGACGTCCGGCCCGTCCGCCGTCGGCCCCGCGGGCCCGCGCCCCGCGGGCCGCACGGGACCCGGTGTACCCGGGGTCGCGGGCCCCGGCGCGCCCGCGCCGGGGCCGTCGGTCCCGCCGGCGGTCGTGGGCGGGGGCCGCACCGGCGTCGGGACCGTCGGCTCGAGCGGCTCGCGCGCCGCGCCACGGCCCCCGACCGGCGGCTCGCCCGCGGCCCGCGTCTCCGGCGCCGGCCCCGCGGCGAGCGACGGCCCGCGCGCGGCCTCCGCGAGCGCCGCCGCCGCCGTCGGGTCGCCCGCCGCGCCGGACGCCGAGCGCGTCCACCACGACGCGCGTCAGCGCCGTCTTCGAGGCCAGCGCCGCGAGCGCCTCGCTCGGCGCGCCGCGGGCGACGTCGACAGCGCCCGCACGACGCGGACCGAGAGCGTGGGCCGGTCCGCCAGCGAGAGGAGCGCCGGCAGCGCCGGGTCGCCGAGCCCCGCGAGCGCCGACAGGAACGGGTCCGCCGTCGCGTCCATCGACGCCGCGGCGGCCGCCGACTCGAGCACCGACACCGCCGTCGCGCCGAGCGCGACGAGCGCCCGCCGGGCCTCGCGGTCCGCCGGCCCGCCGAGCGCCATCGCCAGCGCCTCGATGCTGGGCCCGTCCCCCACCTCGACGAGGGCCGCGACCGCCCCCGCCGCGCGCGCGCCGTCCGCCAGCGCCGGCCGCAGCGCCGCGGCCAGCCCCTCGACGCGGGCCGCCGCCGCGAGCGCGAGCGCCCCGCGGTCGCCCCGCTCCACGCGCCGCAGGAGCGCCGCGCCCAGCACGCGCGGCCGCAGCGCGACCGCCTCGACGAACGCCGGGCGCACCGCCGGACGCGCGGCCACCGCCGCGAGCGCGCGGTCGAGCTCCGCCGTCCCCGCCACGCGCAGGCCGCCGATCGCCGCCTCCGCGCACCCCGCGTCCGCCGCGCGCCGGAGCCCCTCGAGCGCGAGCGTCGCGCGACCCCGCCGCGCCACCCGCTCGAGCGCGCCCACCCACGCGGCGACGTCGCCCTCCGCCGCATGGGCCGCGAGCAGCGCCGACGCGAGCGCCTGCGGGCCCGCGTCGCCCGGCGCGTCGGCGAGCACCTCGCGCACCAGCGGCGCGAGCCCGCCGTCGCGGTGCAGGGCCGCCACCCGCGCGGCCTCGTCCGCGCCGCACGGGCCGCCGAGCCGCGCGAGCTCGCGCAGCGCGTCCGCCGCGTCGGGCGCGTGCGCCTCGGCGATCGTCAGCCACCGGTCCCGCACCTCCGCCGGCGAAGGCGCGGACGCGCCCCCGCCGGCCCGCGCGACGCCACGGGCCGCGGGACCGTCGCCTCCGGCGCCGCCTCCGCGACGCGCGCCCGCGGCGCCGTCGTCGGCGCGCCGTCGCGCGCTCCGCCGACGAAGGCCGACGCCAGCACGCCGACGGCCGCCGCCACGACGACCGCCGCCGTGAGCGCGACGACCCGCTCGCGCGCGGTCCCCTTCCCGGGACGCGAGGCCCGCGCGCGGATCGCGGACCGGGCCTCGCGGTCGCCGCCCTCGACCGTCGCCAGCCGCGCCAGCACGCGGACGGCCGACGCCTCGCCCGCGCGGCCGCGCGCGGCGGGCGGGCGCGCGCGCGCGAGCCAGCGATCGAGGCGCGCGTCGGCGTCGTCGCGGGGCGGGACGGGCCGCGGGGTCACGACGCGTCCTCCACGAGGTCCGCGAGCCGGCGCCGCAGCGTGCGGCGGCCGTGGGCGACCGCGACGCGCACCGCGTCGTACGTGCAGCCGAGCAGCGCCGCGACGTCGGCGTAGGCGAGGCCCTCCCACGTGTGGAGGACGAGCGCGACGCGCTGCGTCTCCGGCAGCGCGTCCACCGCGCGACGCACGCGCGCGATCGCCTCGGCGTCGCCGGCGCGGTCCGCGGGGCCGCGCGCGGGACCGCCGAGCCCCCGCGTCGCGGCGCCGCCGCCGGCGCCGTCGAGGTCCGCGTCGTCGAGCGGGGCCTGGCGGCCGCGCGTCGTGCGGCGGGCGCGGAGGCGGTCGAGCGCCGCGCGGACGACGACGCGGTGCACCCACGGCCCGAACGCCTCGCCGCGGGTGAGGCGGGCGAGCGCGCCGTGCGCGCGCACGAGCGCGTCGGCCGCGGCCTCCTCGGCCTCGCCGAGGTCGCGGAGCAGGCGGCGCGCCGTCGCGACGAGCCGGCCGACGTGCCGGCGCGCGAGGACGTCGAACGCGTCCCGGTCGCCCCCGACGGCCCGCGCGACCAGCGAGGCGTCGGTCGGCTCCGGCGCGGGCCGGGGCTCGGCGGGCCCGTCGCCCCGTCGTGGCCGGGCGCGCGGCGGGTGGTCCGGGGGTCGCGCAACGTCACCTCCACCCCTTCAGACGCTGGAGCCCCCCCGGTGGGAACACCTCAATCGTCGTCGGTCCCCGCCGGCTCCGCGTCCGGGGCCGACGGCGGCGGGCCCGCGGCGTCCTTCCCCTGGGTCCACAGCTTCCTCACGGCCGCGATCCGGGCCTTGGCGACCCACGAGCAGTCGCGGACGAACGCCCGGGCGGCGGCCTCGAGCGCGGTGGCGTCGCCCGACGCCGCGGCGATCCGCACCCGGTACTCGAGGACCTCGTCCACGTAGAGCTCCGCGAGCGGCTCCTCGAGGACCGCGTCGAACGCGGCCCGCGCCGCCGCGTGCCGGCCGGCGCGGAAGAGGGCGAGCGCACGGTCGTAGCGCGCCCGGGGCGCGAACGCCGCCTTCGGGTGCGCCGCGAGGTACGCGTCCACGGCGGCGAGGGCCGCGTCCGGCGGGCCGGCGTCGACGGCCCGGCGCGCCTCGAGGTAGGCGTCGCGCCCCCCGAGCGCCGCCGCCACCGCCGTCGTCGCGTACCCGCGGACGGCGGCCTCCACCTCCGCGAACGGGAGCCCCGCCGCCGCCGCGAACGCGCCGGGCGCGTCCGCCGACGCGAGCAGCCGGCGCGCGAGGGCCTGGACGCCCGCGAGCCCCTTGCGCTCCTCGACCCACGCGAACGCGAGGTAGTCCTCGGCGTAGTCCGCGATCCCGTGCTTCCCGCCGAGGCCGTTCAGGACCCGCGCGACGGGGTCCTCGACCTTGGGGTCGGAACCGTAGAGGACCGAGAGGAGCGCGACGCGCCCCGGTCCCTGCCCCGCGGCCCACACCGCGAGCCCCTCGCGCGCCCACTTCGGCACGTCGTAGTACGGCTCGCCGAGCGCGTGCCGGTGCCACACGTGCAGGAGCTCGTGGGTGAGCGTGTCGGCGAGGTCGTACCGCCGCAGCACGAGCGGCTCGGTGAGGATGCGCAGCGCCTGGCGCACCTCGCCGCCGACCAGTTCCTCCGACGTGGACATGTGGAGGTCGTCGGGGCGCTCGCCGATGTCGGCGAACCGCACGCGGAACGGCGGCGTCGGCCCGGCGGGCAGGCCCAGGCGGGCCCGGATGCGCTTCACGGCCTCCGGCACGAGCCGCTCGACCTCCGCGACCCGCGCCGCGAACGTCGCGTCGCCGCGGTACTTCCCCGCGTAGTCGAGCACGACGTTCCCGCGCACCTCGCGGTCCGCGGGGTCGATGCGCGCCCGCCACGCGCGGGCCTCGTCGGCCAGCGCCGTGCCGGGCTTCGCGGCGACGAACGCGTCGAAGCCGGCGGCCGCCTCCTTCGCGCGCCGCGCCTTGAAGTGCGCCTGCGCGCGCCGCACCGCGAGCCGGTCGGCGTAGTCCGCGGTCGGGAACCGCGCGAGGTACCGGTCGGCCTCGGCGACCGCGTCGTCCCAGCGGCGCAGGTCGTAGGCCGACTGCGCGGCCATGTAGAGCGCCGAGTGCGCGAACTTGTGGTCGGGGTGCGCGGCGACGAAGACGCGCGCCGCCTCGAGCGCCTCGGCGGAGCGCTTCGCCTTGAACGCCGCGAGCACCCGGTCGTACGCCGGCCGGTCCGGGTCGTCGGCCGCGTGCGCGGGACGCGAGGCCCGCTCGCCGCCAAAGCCGAAGAACTCGGGGCCGAGGAGCTCAGGGCCGAGCAGCGGCAGCGCGAAGACCCCGAGCACGACGGCGCCGGAGCGGACGAGGCGGGGGACGCGGCGCATCGCGCCATCGTAGGACGACGGGCGGCCGGCGGGGAACCCCTCGGCCCGCACGCCGCCGCCGCGGGCCCGGTGGTAGCCTCGCCCCGCCGTGGCCCCCAAGGAACGCACCTACGCCTGGGACGCGTGGTTCGACGCGCCCCCCGCGCGCGTCTGGCCCTACGTGGCGGACACCGACCGCGTGGACCGCCTCGCGGGCCTGCCGCCCGCGACGTACGTGCCCGTCGAGGCGGGCTACGACGTCCGGCAGACGTTCTACGGCCTCCTGCCCACCGCCTACGAGGAGGCGCCGTACGAGTGGGTCGAGGGCGAACGGTTCGCCGTCGTGCGCACGTTCTCGAAGGGCCCGGTGACGCGCCTGGTCGTGCGCACGCGGCTCGTCCCGGAGGAGCGCGGCACGCGCGTCGTGACGGAGCTCGACGCGACGCCGCGGTCGGCGCTCGCGGCCCTCGCGCTCCCGCTGCTGATGCGGAACGCGCGCCGCGGCCACCAGGCGGCCCACGCGCGCCTGCGGCTCGAGCTGCTCGGCGAGGCCGAGGCCCCGCCGGAGCGCCGCGCCGTGGTGCGCAAGGTGGCGGCCCGCCTCGCGGCCGTGGGCCCGGTGCCCGACGACCTCGCGGCGCACCTGGCGTCGCACCTCGCCGGGGCCGACGCCGCGGACCTCGTCCGCATCCGCCCGTTCGCGCTCGCGGACCGCTGGAAGGCGCCGCGGCGCGAGGTGCTCGCGACGTTCCTCGCCGCGGTGCGCGCGGGCGTGCTCGAGCTCACGTGGGAGAGCCTGTGCCCCCACTGCCGCGGCACGCCGCGGTCGGCCCGCCGCCTCGCCGACGTCCGGGCCGCGGCGCGCTGCGACGCGTGCGCGCTCGACTTCGAGGTCGAGTTCGACCGCAGCCTCGAGGCGGTGTTCCGGCCCGCGGCCGACCTGCGCCGCATCGGCGCGCAGACGTGGTGCCTCGGCGGCCCGGGCACGACGCCGCACGTCGTCGCGCAGCGACGCGTGCCCGCCGGCGCGACGGCCGAGGTGACGGTGGCGCTCGCGGCGGGCGCGCACCGCGTGCGGGTCGCGCGGCGGCCGGGCCTCGCGTCCCTCGAGGTCGACCGCGCCCCCGGAGGCGCCGCGGACGTCGAGGTGACGCTCGCCGACGGGGAGGTGCGCGCGGCGCCGGCGACCGTCGGCGCGGGGACCGTCCGCCTCCGCGTCACGAACGCGACGGCGCGCGAGGCGACGGTCGTCGTGGAGCGCACCGCGTGGCTCGACGACGTCGCGACGGCCCTCGACGTGGTCGCGCTGCCGGGCTTCGCCGACGTCTTCACCGCCGACGTGCTCGCGCCGGGCGAGCGCGTGGCCGTGCGGCGCGTCGCGTTCCTGTTCACCGACCTCAAGGGCTCGACGGCGCTCTACCGCCGCGTGGGCGACGCCGCGGCGTACGCGCGGGTGCGCGAGGTGTTCGGCGCCCTGCGCGATGCGGTCCGCGCCCACGACGGGATGCTCGTGAAGACCATCGGCGACGCGGTGATGGCCGCGTTCCCGACGCCCGCGTCGGCGGCCGCCGCCGCGTTCGCCATGCACCGCGCCGTCGCGGGCCTCGCGGTCCCGGCGGGCGAGCCGCCCCTGGTGCTCAAGGCCGGGCTCCACGTCGGGCCGTCGCTCGTCGTGAACGCGGGCGGCGCGCTCGACTTCTTCGGCACGACGACGAACCTGGCCGCGCGCGCGCAGCACGAGGCGCGCGGGGGCGACGTGGTGCTCACCGACGCCGCGGCCGACGACGAGGGCGTGCGGCGGGTGCTCGCCGGGGTCCCCCACGACGAGGAGCGGTTCGCCGCGACCCTCAAGGGCTTCGCGGCCCCCGTGGGCCTGCGGCGCCTGACCCCGGCGTGACGCCGCCGGGGCGGCGACGACCCGACCGGCGGCGCGGCCGGATTCGGTGGACGCGCCCCTCCCGGTCGGGTTCAACCGCCGCCCATGGACGTCTCCACCCTCCTCCTGCTCGTCGGCGGCCTGCTCGTGCTCGTCGCGGGCGCCGAGGCCCTCGTCCGCGGGGCGGCGTCGCTCGCGGTCGCCCGCGGCGTGTCGCCGCTCGTCGTCGGCCTGACCATCGTGGCCTTCGGCACGAGCGCCCCCGAGATGACGGTCAGCGTCGCGGCGGCGCTCGAGGGCAAGGCGGACGTCGCCTACGGCAACGTCGTCGGCAGCAACATCTTCAACGTGCTGCTGATCCTCGGCGTCTGCGCGGCGCTGACGCCGCTCGTGGTCGCGCGGCAGCTGGTGCGGGTGGACGTGCCCGTGATGGTGGGCGTCTCGCTGCTCGGGTGGCTGCTCGCGGCCGACGGGCGCGTGAGCCGCGTCGAGGGCGGGCTGCTCGTCCTCGGGCTCGCGGGGTACGTGCTCCTGCAGCTGCGGCTCGCGCGCAACGGCGCGGCGGGGGTCGAGGTCGAGGAGGCGCGCGGGCCGCGGTCGCTCGGCCTGCAGCTGCTGTTCATCGCGGTCGGGCTGGGCCTCCTCGTGCTCGGCTCGGGGTGGTTCGTCGACGGCGCGGTCCGCGTCGCGCGCGCGCTCGGCGTCAGCGACCTCGTCGTCGGCCTCACGATCGTGGCCGCCGGCACGTCGGCCCCGGAGGTGGCGACGTCCATCGTCGCGACGCTGCGCGGCCAGCGCGACATCGCGGTCGGCAACGTCGTCGGCAGCAACGTGTTCAACCTGCTCGGCGTCCTCGGCGTCTCGTCGGCCGTGGCCCCGGGCGGCGTGGCCGTCCCCGACGCCGCGCTCGCGTTCGACACGCCCTACATGGTCGCGGTGGCCGCCGCGTGCCTCCCGATCTTCTTCACGGGGCACCGGATCGCGCGCTGGGAGGGCTGGCTCTTCCTCGTGGCGTACGGGGCCTACACGGCCTACCTCGTGCTCGCGGCCACGCGCCACGACGCGCTCCACGGCTTCTCGTGGGTCGCCTTCGAGTTCGTGGCCCCGCTCGTCGGGATCACGCTCGGCGTGCTCGGCGTGCGCGCGCTCCGCGCGGCGCGCCGCGACGCCGCCGGGCCCGCGGCGCCGCCGGGACCGTGAGCGGCGGCCCCTGCGCCACGCGGGGGCGGCGTCACGCGGGCGGCGTGGCAGGGGCCCCGCCGTCGGCGCGACCGGCGCGCAAAGCCTCGAGCCAGCCGGTGCCGAACCGCGTGTCGGGCTCGAGGTAGTGGCCCTCGCTCCACTCGTTGAGCGACGCGACCATCACCATCGGGTCGTCGGCGAGGCGGGCCCGCGCCCACGCGACCGCGCGCGCGACCGCCGCGCGGAAGCGGTCGGGGTGCTCGCCGACGACGACGGGCGACCACGGGTACTTGTCGGGCCGGCGGGGCCCGAAGTCGGCGCCGCGGGGCGAGGCGTCCCAGCCGGGCGCGACGGAGGGCACGTAGGGCAGGCCCGAGGCGGCCGCGTACCCGTCCCACTCGCCCGCGCGCCGGACCGCGTACGCCTCGTAGTCCTGGAGCGACGGCCCCGTCCAGTCGGGCAGGAGGACGTAGTGCGAGACCGCGTCGAACCCGACCGCCGCCATCCGCCCGATCACGTCGGGCGCCGGGTCGATGGCGACGAGGTGGAGGTCCGGGAGGCCGCGCGACGCGAGCCAGGCGCGCGCCGCCCGCACCGCCTCCGTGGCCGCCTCGAAGCCGAGCTCCTTCACGAAGAAGGTGCTGTCGAAGATCGAGAGGTAGGCCCGCCCGCCGACGCGCAGGTAGGTCGGGCGCGTGAAGTACCGCTCGGCCATGCACGCGACGAAGGCCACGAAGTCGTCCACGTCGGAGGGGACGCGGCGCCCGTCGTCGATGACGGGCAGGTCGGCCCGCCGCACGGGCAGCACGCGACGGGGCATGCGGTTGGCCCACATGACGCCGAAGGTCGCGGTCGAGGCCTCCGCCGACCCGAGGAACCCGAGGTCGAGCGCGTCCTCGAAGACGCGTTTGCCGCGGCACCAGAACGTGCCGTACACGAACGCGTCCACGCCGTGGTCGCGCGCGAGCCGCACCCGCCGCCCCACCTCGACCGGGTCGCGGTCGTCGTAGGCGCCGAGGGCGGGCACGCGCGGCTGCGCGTGGCCCGGGAACCGCGGCCGGCAGGCCTCGACCAGCTCCCACTCGGTGAAGCCGGGGTGGAAGCTCGCGTCCCGCTCGGGGATCGGGTGCCAGCCCGGGTAGACGTAGGCGGCGACGCGCATCGGGCGCGGCGTCAGTCGGTCGGGTGGAGGTTGCGGGCGACGGGCGTGCGGTAGGCGCGCCACGCGGGCAGGAGCCCCGCGAGCAGGCCGAGGACGACGAGCCCGGCCGCGAGCTTGCCCCACAGGGCGACGTTCGCCGTCCCGAGGCCGAGGCGCACGCCCACCTCGTCGAGCAGGAACGGCGCCGCGCCCGCCACGCCGAGGTGGCCGAGCGCGATGCCCGCCACGCCGCCGAGCAGGCAGATGAGCACCGCCTCGAGGACGACGACGCCGAACACGTGCGCGCGCCGCGCGCCGAGCGCGCGCAGGAGCGCGATCTCGCGGCGGCGGCCCTGCATCGAGTTGTAGAGCGCCGCGAGGATCGAGAGCGCCGCGGAGACGAGCACGAGCGCCGCGACGGCGCGCAGGAGCCCGTCCACGCCCTGCACGATCTCGAACAGCCGGCGGATCTCCTCCGCCGGGATCGACGCGCGGACGTCGGGCTTCGCGTTCCAGTCGGCGGCGAACCGGTAGCGAACGCCCGGCGCCTTCAGCTTCACGAGGATCGTCGAGAGCGCGCGGACCTCCTCGCCGAGGTCGTGGTCGGCGTCGGGGTCGGCGTCGTGGGCGGGCGGCTCCCCCTCCATCGCGGGCGGCGCGCCATCCATGGCGGGCGGCGCGTCCATCGCGGGCGGCGTGGCCGGCGCGGCCGGCGCCGCCTCGTGACCCTTCACGTGGAAGAACGACCGAAGCGTGATGAAGATGGCGCGGTCCGTCGGCGTGCCCGTCGGCGCCAGCACGCCGACGACGGTCCACTGCTCGTCGTGCGCGTGCTCGCCGCCGCCCTCCTCGAGCCCGTGCGTGACGGTGAACTTCGCCCCCAACGCGAGGCCCGTCCGCGCGGCCGCGAACGCGCCCACGACGGCCTCGAACGACTCGTCGTCGGGGAAGACGCGCCCGCCGGGCGCGATCGAGGCCTTGAGCGGCCGGCCGTCGCCGCCCGCCATCGCGTCGAAGAAGGCGCTCGTGGTCCCGACGACGCGGAAGCCGCGGAACACGTCGCCCACCACCGCGGGGACGGCGTGGAGCACGCGCGGGTCCTGCTCGAGCTCGTGCCACCGCGCGACGGGCACGGTGTCGACGGGCTTGTCCACGTGGAACACCGCGTTCATCACCGCCGAGAACGACGTGGTGCCCTTCCCGGACACGACGACGTCGCACCCGCGCGCCGCGTCCACGAACGCCGTGTGCGACGACGCGCGCACCGACGTCACGAACACGACGAGCCCGACGCCGATCGCGACGCCGAACGCCGTCAGGATGGTCGAGAGCAGCCGCTGCCGCAGCGACCGCAACGCGAGGCCGACGACGTTCACGACGCGGCCTCCACCGGCGCCGCGAGCCGCTCGACGCGCGGGAGCCGTGCCTCGACGGCCGCGTCGTGCGTCACGAGCAGGAGCGCCGAGCCCGTCTCGGCGACGAAGCCGAGGAGCAGGTCGAGGCAGGCCTCGGCATGCCGCCGGTCGAGGCTCGCCGTCGGCTCGTCCGCCAGCACCAGCGACGGCCGCCCCGCGAGCGCCCGCGCGATCGCGACCCGCTGCTGCTGGCCGACGGACAGCTGGTCGGGCCGGTGCCGCAGCCGGTCGGCGAGGCCCACCCGTTCGAGGGCGGCCCGCGCCGCCGCGCGCGCGTGCGCGACGCCGGGCCGGAACGACATCCCCAGCTCGACGTTCTCGAGCGCCGTCAGCGCGGGCAGCAGGTTGAACGTCTGGAAGACGTACCCCACGTGCCGCGCCCGCAGGCGGTCGCGCTCGGCCTCGCCGCGGCCCGTCATCGGCTCGCCCGCGACCTCGATGGTCCCCTCGTCGGCCGGGAGCACGCCGCTGACGAGGTGGAGCAGCGTCGTCTTGCCGGTGCCGCTCTCCCCCACGAGCCCGACGACCTCGCCCGCCGCGACGTCGAGCCGCGGGACGTCCACGACGAGCCGCGTCCCGCCCTCGGGGTCCGCGTACCGCTTCTTGAGACCACGCACGCGGAGCGCCGGCGCCGTCACGGGGACCTCCGTACAACGTCGTCAGACTACGGTCCGGGGCGGGCCTCGCGTCGTGAAACCGGGCCGCGATCCGTCAGCCCGCGCACCCCGACGCGCCGGTGCCCGGCCGGCCGCACCGCGCCGCGCACCGGCAGGCCCGGCGGGACGGCCCGGTCGTCGTCGCGGCCGGGCCCCGCCCCGCGAGGGCCGGGGCGGCGACCACCTCCGCGACGGTCGTCCATCCCGCCGCGGCCCCGGGGCGCGGCGGCCCCACGGGAGACGCGGTCGGGGTTGGGGACCGCGAGGCCCGGCGGCCTTCACGGGCCGCGAGCACGACGACGCCGACGGCGGCCGCGAGCACGAAGGCGCCGGCCATCAGCCGTGGTCCTCGTCGAGGGCCTCGCGGCGGAGCGCGGCGCGCACCGGGCCTCGGGTCATCGCGCCGCGGCCTGCAGATAGCGGAGCACGCGCGCCCGGTCCTCGCCGAACAGGCCCGCGCGCGGACCGTAGTGGCGGACGAGGCCCGGCCACTGGGCCGGCGTCGCGTGCCGCGGGGAGAACGGGGCGTGGCACTGGCCGCACTTGCGCTCGTAGAGCGCGCGCGTGCCGTCGTCGGGGACCGCCGTCGCGACCGACGCGGTCCGCGCGGTCGGCGCCGCGGGCGCGGCGGGCGTGCCGCGCTCCCGGACGTTGCGGCCCGGGTCGGCGGGGACGGACCACGCGCACGCGGCGAGGACGGGCAGCAGCGCGAGCGCCGCCGCGACGGGGAGGAGACGGAGGACGTTCGGGGTCGGGTGCACGGCGGCCTCCTAGAAGTACGTGGACACGCTGAGCGTCCACTCCGTCGTGTCCTCGCCGTCCTCCGCGTCGTACCAGGTGTGGTCCACGCGGATCACCGTGCGCTCGGTGATGCGGTAGTTGAGGCCGAGCGTGAACGCCTCGAGGTCGTCCTCGAACGTCGCGCCGTCCACGCGGTCGTCGAGGTCCATCGTCTGCCAGCGCGCGACGAGCGTGAAGAGCGACGTGTCCTGCACGAGGCAGGAGCGGCAGGCCTGCAGCGCGCAGGGCATGAAGTGCCAGGCGCCCTCGACCCAGAGGCCCGACTGCCCGCGGACCGCGTCGGGCGGGTCCGAGGCGTTGCGCTGGTAGTCGTAGGCGACCCACTCGGCCTTCGCCTCGAACGGCCCCTTGCGCAGCAGCACGTCGAGGGCGTACCCCGTCAGTTCGTTCTCGTCGGCGTCGTCGTAGACGCCCCAGGTGCCCGAGACGCCGGTCTCGAGGTAGTCGAGCACGCCCCCGGTGTTCCAGGTGGCCGCGAGGCGGCCCCAGACCTGCTTGCCGTCGTTGTCGTCCTCGGCCTGGCGCGCCTCGCGCACGCCCTCGTCGGCGGTGAACGCATCGCGGTACCCGTTGGTGACCGCGACGTCGTACGTGAAGACGTGGTCGCAGCCGAACGGGGCCGACCCCTCGACGCCGACGCCCGGCTGGCCGAAGCCGGTGGGGACGAGGAACCGCGCGGTGAACGGCCGGTTGGTCAGGTCGTTCAGCGGGTCGTCGTGGTGGAGGTTGTAGCGGCCGAACGGGACGAGGAGCCACCCGACCTTCGGGACGAACGCGTCCCGGAGGTGGAACTTCACCTCGGCCTTCTCGAGGACGACCTCGCCCTCGATCTCGTCGCTGATCCCCCCGTGCTCGATCTCGACCTCCATGTCGAAGTCGATGCACTCGGTGATGTCCGCGCCGGCCTGCAGGATCAGCCGGTGCTGGTCGAAGAACGAGTTGTCCTCGCTGCCGTCCTGGAAGCGCCAGTGGAAGTAGCCGCCCCACCGGAGCCCGCCGGGGGTCGAGTGCTCGACCGGCGCGACGAACACGCCGTCGGGCTGCGACCGGACGTAGGCCCCCACCGCGGCCTCGAGCTCCTCGGCCGTCGGACGCGAGCCGACGCCGTCGCGCCGCGCCGCGTCGAGGTCGCGGCGGAGCCGGTCCACCTGCTCGGCCTGCTCGCGGACCAGCGCCTCGAGACGCCGGATCCGCTCCTCCGTCCCGTCGTCCGCCCGGGCCGTCCCGGACCCGAGGCCCGCCACGACGCAGGCCATCGCCACCACGCCACCGACCACCCAGGTACGCATCGATCACCCTCCGAGGACGCCGCAGGTCCGCCCCGCGACGCCATTACGGTATTGAGAATCATTCTCAATATCAAGAACAAACCACCCCGCCCCATCGGGACGTGGTCATCTTCCCAACTCGTTGCCTGGATTCGGGTTAGGCTCGATCAACCGCCCGAACGGCCTCGGGCCGGACGCCCGGCAGCCCCCTTGGTGCTGGGTCCCCCGATCGGTATCCTCCGCCCCGCCGTTCGGGGGTCGGGCCGCCCCCGCCGACGTCGCCGCGCCCGCCGTACGGCCCGAACTCCGTCGTCCGAGTCCCCGCGCCGGGGAGGGAACCTGCTCCGTGAAGATTCCGGTCGGCATCAAGGTGTTCGTGGACGCCGCGGGGGTCGATCCCCGCTATGCGCGCCTCGTCCACCGGTACGTCCTCTCGGCCGCGGTCTGGCTGCTCGTCGGCACGTTCGCCGGGCTGCTCGACGCGTTCCGCTACACCGTGCCCGAGCTCCTCGAGGTGCCGTGGCTCTCCTTCGGGCGCGTGCGCCCGATGCACACCGCCGCCGTGCTCTGGGGCTGGGCCTCGCTCGCGCTCCTCGGCGTGTGCGTCTACGTCGTCCCGCGCTCGTGCCGCACGACGCTCCACAGCCTCCTCGCCGGGCGGATCTCGCTCTGGCTGTGGAACGCCGGCCTCGCGCTCGGCGTCGTCGCGTTCGCCCTGGGCCAGAACAACGGCAACCAGGAGTACCGCGAGTTCCCGATCTTCCTGAAGCTCGGGCCCGTGCCGGTGCCGGTGGTCCCGCTGCTCGCCGCGTCCGCCATCCTGCTCGCGTGGAACTTCTACAAGACGATCGCCAAGCGGTCGGTCCAGCAGATCTACATCTCGAACTGGTTCATGCTCTCGGCCCCCCTCTTCGCGACGGCGCTCGTCGTCCTCGGGTGGTTCCCGGGGTTCAACCGCGGCAACGGCCAGCCCATCATCCAGGGCTGGTACATGCACAACGCGGTGGGCATGTGGTTCACGCCGCTGGCCGTCGGCGCGACGTACTACACGCTGCCGAAGCTGCTCAACAAGCCGATCTACTCGTACGCGCTGGGCGTGCTGGGTTTCTGGACCCACATCATCTTCTACACGCTCATCGGCATGCACCACTACATCATGAGCGGTTCGGTGCCCGACTGGCTCCAGACCACGTCGATCATCTTCAGCACCGCGATGATGGTGCCGGTGTGGGCGAGCACGGGCAACTTCCTCCTGACGATGCGCGGCGAGCGCAGCGCCATGCGGATCTCGTACTCGCTGCCGTTCGTCCTCGTCGGCGCCATCGGCTACGGGCTCGCGTCGGTGCAGGGCACCGCGGAGGCCTTCAAGGCCGCGAACGAGATCTGGCACTTCACCGACTACACCGTCGGCCACGCCCACCTCGCGATGGTCGGCTTCGTGTCGTTCCTCGTGTGGGGCTCGATCTACGGCCTCGTGCCGCGCGTGACGGGCAAGGAGCCCAACGTCGAGCTGGTCGGCGCCCACTTCTGGTTGAGCTTCGTCGGCCTCGCGATGATGTTCGTCGCCCTCTGCGGCGGCGGCCACGTCCGCGGCGTCGGGAACCTCGACGGCAACTCCTTCATGGAGGGCATCCGCACCATGGCGCCCTACTGGGTGTGGCGCGCCGTCGGCGGGTCCTTCATGGCCCTCGGCCACGTCATCTTCGCGTGGAACCTCTGGTCCATGCGGCCGGGCGCGTTCGTCAACCTCATGCAGCCCCCGGCGGACGGGCAGTAGCCGATGATTTCCTTCCACACGAACCACCGCCTGCTGCTCGTCGCGCCGGCGCTGACCTTCGCGCTCCTCACGACGGTCATCGCGATCCTCCCGGCGATCTACGAGAACCGCCTGTGGCCCGGCGACCCGGACCGCAAGCCGCTCCCCGCCGACGTCGCGCGCGGCCGCGAGCTCTACATGGCCGAGGGCTGCTCCTACTGCCACACGCAGCAGGTGCGCGTGGACACGCGCCGGCCCGTGGGCCCGGACGGCCGGTTCCCGCCGCTCGCCGCCGACGCGCGCTGGGGCCGCCCGACGACCCCGGCGGACTACGCCGACCAGGACCCGCCGCTCCTCGGCACGCAGCGCACGGGCCCGGACCTCGCCGACGCCGGCGGCCGTATCCCGTCGCCCGACTGGCAGTTCACGCACCTCTACGACCCGCGCCTCGTCGTCCCGGACAGCCGGATGCCCGCGTACCGCTGGTATTTCCACACGGGCGACGAACGCTCGGAGGGCGACCGCGAGGTGCTCCTGCCCGCCTCGGTGATCGAGAAGCAGGGCAAGGGCTTCCGCGTGTTCGCCAAGAAGGACGCGCAGGCCCTCGTCGCGTACGTCCTCTCGCTCAAGACGGGCACCGCGCCGCCCGCGCGCGCCGGCGCCGGGGCCGGGGCGAAATGACGGCGCCCCTCGCCGACCTCGCCTACAGCCGCCTGCCCTCGGACGTCGAGGGCTGGGTGATCTGGAGCATCGCCGCGCTGTCGTGCGCGTGGGTGCTCTGGAAGTCCGTCCAGTGGACCATCTGGCCCGGCGAGGAGGCCCCCGACCACGTGAAGCGGTCGATCCTTGACGAGGCGCCGCCGAGCCCCCCCTCGCCCCCGAACGGGCCCCCGACTCCCCTGGTCTCCTCCGCCGCACGCAAGAACGCCGCCCCCGAGGCCCACGCATGACCGAGCCGACGGACGTCATCCGCCTGTACCTCGACGACGACAAGGAGCCGTTCAAGACGGCGCGGCCGCCGCTGCGCTTCCAGTTCTCGACGCTCCACCTCGCCGACGGCCAGCACCGCCTCCGCGTCGAGGCGCACAACGGCCTCGCGGGCGAGTCGATCAAGGAGATCCCGTTCCACGTCCGCAACGGCGTGGCGATCACGGTCTCGGGCATCGAGCCGAACCAGGAGATCGCGGGCCAGGTCGGCCTGATCATCAACGCCTACGCGGGCAACACCGAGATCGACTTCGAGCCGAGCCGGGCCGAGACGCCGCAGCCCGTCCCGACGTGGGCGTGGCTGATCTTCCTCGTGATCGTCGCGTGGACGATGTTCTACGTGCTCAACCCGGCGACGAAGCCGCTCGCGACGGCGAGCGTCGGCATCTCGCCCACGGTCGGCGAGCGGGTCTACGTCGACGTCTGCGCGAAGTGCCACGGCGAGGACGGCCGCGGCGACGCGCGCTTCGGGCCCGCGCAGCTCGTGGACTCGGCGATGGTGCTCACGCCCGACCCCACCGACCTCGTCTCGTGGGTGGTGGGCGGCCCCGTCCCCGAGGACGCGATCGCGGGCAACGGCTCCATCGGCAGCGGGCGCCCGCGGATGCGGATGCTCTCGTTCGGGCCGCCGCGCGTGAAGTCGTCCGACCTCGTCGCGACGCTCAACTACGTGCGCAATCACTGGGGCAACCAGGCCCCGCCCATCGAGCCGACGACGAAGCGCGCGCCCGCGCCGATCCGCGCGCTCGACGAGATCCTCGTCCGCGCGCTGCAGGCCGGCGACCTCGTGGGCGTCGCGAGCGTCTACGCCAAGGAGCGCCCGCCGCGCCTCGTCCGCCGCCACCTCGACACCGTCGACGCCGACGTCTCGTCGCCCGACGCGATCGTCGAGACCTACCGCAACTGGCTCGTGAACGTGCGCGAGCTGAACTCGGTGGACCTGCAGCAGGCCGGCTACGCCGAGCTCGAGGACGACAGCGTCGTCTACGCGCACGGCCGCATCGTCCTGACGGTCACGCTGAAGGACGGCGGCCCCGCGCGCGCGTACGACGGCGACTTCGTGCGCGTCTACGTGAAGGAGCCGCTCGCGCGCGACGAGCGCGGCGAGTGCGTCTGCGACGCCGACAAGCGCCCCATCCTCGTGTGGCGCCTCGCGTTCGACTTCGCGACGACCCCGATGCCCATCGGGTGCCCGCCGGGCCGCGAGGGCGAGCTCTGCCCCGCCGTGGACGAGGGGCGCATCGGGTACGCCGAGGTGCAGAAGATCCTCGCGGGCCTCAACCAGAAGGCGACGCAGGCCCCGCACGCGAACTTCTGGGAGCTGCCGTACGCCGAGTTCATGGCGCTCAAGTTCCCCTACCCGCAGATCCCCGGCGCCTCGATCCAGCTCGTCAACCTCGACCGCGCGGCGGGCATCACGGGCGCCGAGACGAACCTCGTGAAGGCGCTGCGCGACGGCCGCGACGTGGTCGTGGACGTGCCCGGCAAGCCCTCGATCCGCGTCGACATCCAGCGGATGCCGAAGAACGCCGGCAAGATGTCGCCGGTCGACGTCGGCCGCATCGTGCACTGGCTCGACCACGGCCACCCCGAGGTCGCGCCGAAGGGCCGCGACGCGACGCCGCCGACGCAGCCCGACAACCCGCCCGCGATGGGCACGAACCCGCCGGTCGACCCGAACGCCGCCGGCAACGGCGGCGGCTCCGAGTGGGGCTTCGCCGAGGTCGTGAAGTTCTTCGAGAGCCTGCAGCCCAAGGTCGGCGGCGCGCCGCACAAGGAGTTCTGGAAGCTCTCGTACGCCGAGTTCCTGAAGTTCGGCTTCCCGATCTTCTCCGAGGGCGCCACCGCGAAGCTGGTCGAGCCGGGCAAGCCCGAGCGCAGCAACGTGCTCCTCGCGCTCCAGAAGAAGCCGCTGTTCATCAAGAAGGACGACGGCACCGAGACGACCTACGACATCGGCCGGTCGATGCCGCCGAAGGGCAAGGGGCAGAAGCCGTCGCCCGACGACCTCGCGCGGCTCGAGCGCTGGATCGCCGCGGGCTGCCCCGAGAAGGCCGGCGGCGGCGGCACGCCCCCGCCCGCCCCCGCGACGCCGCCGGCGGCTCCGCCGGCCGAGGCCCCCGCGGCCACGCCGCCCGTCGCGCCGCCCGTCGCGCCGCCCCCTCTGCCGCCGGTCGTGCCGGCGCCGGCCATGGAGGGCGCCGCGGCGCCGACGGCGCCCGCGAAGGCGGGGCTGACCTACGCCGACGTCCAGGCCATGTTCGAGGCCTGGAAGCCCAAGGCGGGCAGCGCGCCGCACAAGGAGTTCTGGAAGCTCCCGTACGCGAAGTTCATCGCGTTCTCCTTCCCGATCTACGCCGAGAACGGCACCGCGAAGCTCGTCGAGCCGGGCAAGCCGGACGCGAGCAACCTGCTGCGGGCCCTCGAGAAGAAGCCGCTGCTCGTCGTCCGCGAGGACGGCACGACCGTCGAGTACGACGTCGGCAAGGCCATGCCCCCCGCGGGCAAGGGCTCCAAGCCGAAGCCGGAGGAGCTGGCCCTCCTGCGGCAGTGGATCGCCGACGGCTGCCCCGAGACCCGCTGACCCGCGCCCGCGCGCACCGGCCGCCCCGCGTCGCCCTCCCGGCGGCGCGGGGCGGCGTCGTCTCCGGGCCCGCGCGGCCCGCCCCATCGCCCCATCACGCCCCGTGATGCATGGCGGTCGGCGGCATCGAGGGATTCGCGGTTGTGATCGGGCATTGTCGGGCGGCGCTGGCAGGATCCGCGCCCGTCCCGGAGCCCTCCCATGCCGCACGACGCCCGCGCCCTCCCGTCCTCGACCCCCGGCCTCCCGCCGCACCCCCACGCCCCCCGCAACGCCGCCGGCTTCGGCGCCGACACCTACAACGTCGACGCCATGCGCGACACGTTGCCCCGCCCGGTGTTCGAGCGCCTGCTCGCGACGATCGAGAAGGGCGAGCGCCTCGACAGCAAGATCGCCGACGAGGTCGCCCACGGCATGAAGGAGTGGGCCGTCGCGCGCGGCGCCACGCACTTCACGCACTGGTTCCACCCGCTCAACGGCCAGTCGGCCGAGAAGCACGACGCCTTCTTCACCCTGACCGGCGACGGCGAGCCCATCCTCCGCTTCTCCGGCGGCCAGCTGATCCAGGCCGAGCCCGACGCGTCGTCCTTCCCGAGCGGCGGCATGCGCTCGACCTTCGAGGCCCGCGGCTACACCGCGTGGGACCCGACCTCGCCGGCCTTCCTCGTCCGCCACGAGCGCGGCGCCACGCTCTGCGTCCCGACGGTGTTCCTCTCCTGGCGCGGCGAGACGCTCGACCAGAAGACCCCGCTCCTGCGCTCCATGGAGGACGTCAACCGCGCGGCCTGCCGCGTGCTGAAGCTCCTCAAGCGCCCCGCCGGCCGCGTCCACACGACCATGGGGACCGAGCAGGAGTACTTCCTGGTCGACCGGAAGTTCTTCGACGCGCGCCCCGACCTCGTCGTCGCGGGCCGCACGGTCCTCGGCGCGGTGCCGGCCAAGGGCCAGCAGATGGAGGACCACTACTTCGGCGCGATCCCCGAGCGCGTCGTCGCTTTCATGGAGGAGGTCGACCAGGCCGCGTGGGCCCTCGGCATCCCCGTCAAGACCCGCCACAACGAGGTCGCGCCGCACCAGTACGAGATCGCGCCGATCTTCGAGGACGTCAACCGCGCGGCCGACCACAACATGCTCCTGATGGAGGTCATGCGCCGCGTCGCGAGCCGCCGCGGGTTCGCCTGCCTCCTCCACGAGAAGCCGTTCGCGGGCGTCAACGGCTCCGGCAAGCACAACAACTGGTCGCTCGCCACCGACGACGGCCGCAACCTCCTCGACCCGGGCAGCGACCCGGCCGGCAACGCGCAGTTCCTGCTGTTCGCGTCCGCGGTCATCCAGGCCGTGCACCGCCACGGCGACCTGCTCCGCGCGGGCGTCGCCCACGCCGGCAACGACCACCGCCTCGGCGCCAACGAGGCGCCCCCGGCGATCGTCTCCGTCTACCTCGGCGAGGCGCTGAGCGAGATCTTCGAGTCCATCGCCGCGGGCAAGGCGGGCGACATCGCCAGCAAGACCGAGGTCGGCCTCGGCATGTCGCGCCTCCCGCAGATCGCGAAGGACAACACCGACCGCAACCGCACCTCGCCGTTCGCCTTCACGGGCAACAAGTTCGAGTTCCGCGCGGTCGGCTCGTCGCAGGCGATCCAGATGCCGAACGTCTACGTCAACGCCGCCGTCGCCGAGAGCCTCGACGACGTCGCGGACCGCCTCGAGCGGCGCCTGAAGACCAAGCAGGACCCCATGGCCGCGGCGCTCGGCGTCGCCGGCGAGGTCTACAAGGAGCACCGCGCCGTGGTCTTCAACGGCGACGGCTACACGGCGGAGTGGGTGAAGGAGGCGGCCAAGCGCGGGCTGCCGAACCTGAAGGACACGCCCGCGGCGCTCGCCGTCCTCGCCGACCCGGTGGCGAAGGGCCTCCTCGTCTCCCACAAGATCTTCCTCGAGCACGAGGTGGATGCGCGCTACCTGATCCAGCTCGAGACGTTCATCCGCACGGTCGAGATCGAGGCGAGCGTGATGCTCCGGATGGTGGACACGGGCGTGCTGCCCGCCGCCTTCGGGCAGCAGGAGGCGCTCGCCCGCGCCGTCACGACCGCCCAGGTCGCCGGCCTCAAGTCGCCCGCGCAGGGCAAGCTCCTCGCGGACTACGCGGCCGGCGTGGACGAGATCATCGCCCGCCGGGCCGCGCTCGACGCGGCGCTCGCGAAGGCGAGGAAGGGCCACCCGCCCGCGCCCGAGCACGCGCGCGCGATCTGCGACGACGTCCGCCCCGCCATGGCCGCGCTGCGCGCCGCCTGTGACGCCATCGAGAGCAAGACCGACGCGGCCCGCTGGCCGTTCCCGACCTACCACCAGATGCTCTTCCAGTGATCCGCCGGCGCGCGCGGCCCCCGACCGGGCCTCGCGCGCCCGCCCCCCCGACCACTCCCGGGCCCCGCGGCACTCGCCGCGGGGCCCGTCGCTTTCCGGGCCTCACGCCCCGCGCGCAGGGTGCGCCCGCCGGGCACCCGACCTTTCGCGGGGATCGCGACCCTCTGCTCGGGACCGCGAGGCCCGCCGGCCGTCACAACCGCGCGGGACCTCTACGGCCCAACCCAGGCGGGTCGCAGAGGGGGCTGCGGGGCTGCCGAAGGCACCGCGGCGGGGGCAGATCCGTTCCGGCGGTCGGACGACGGGGTTCAGCCGCGCCCGGCGACGAGCAATGCGATGCGCGGGACGTCGCATGGAACGACTTGTCGGGCGCCAGATGCACCACCGCACGAACTCGAACCCTCACGCTCCCCGAGGTGGGAAGTTGAGAGCACCCGTCTGGTAGTAGAACTTCCACTCACCCGAAGGCATCTTCGTATAGATCTTGCACACTCGACCCTTCCAGTGAAAGTCCGCTTTCGTGTCCTTGCGCCGCCACAGTGTGTCGATGTCAACCACGGCAAACGCAGCGTCCTCCTCCTTCGAGACCTCGATCTTCACGGTGACGCGCCGATTGTGGATCAAGTCATGGGAGTCGAAGAGACCTTGCCACTCGCTCCGCCAACGCTCCCGGTCGAACCGCCCCATGACGAAGAGCCAGTCGACGGGATCGTGCGCGTCGGCCGTGGGCGGGAATGGCCAGGCCATGTCCGGATGGATTATCGACAGGAACGGCTCGGGATCCTTTGCATCCCAACCTCTGGTCTCGAGATCGACCATCTCCTGGATTCTCTTCACGACCGTAGAGCTCACACACCCTCCCTTCCCTCGCACCGAACTTCGATTGAACAGACGGTCGAACTCGATCGAGACCGCCGTCGGGGTCTGACGACCGTGACGGCCCCAAGCCAAGCGGCACCCGCAACCCCTTGTTCTCCTTGAACTTGGGGCGCCAGAAGAGCCTTCCGTTCCGGGAGAGGCGCGAGGGCGAGTCGGTCCGCCGCATCGGGCTGGCTGCCGTGAACATCGCTCCCTCGGTCGAGCATGAGCACATCCTAGCCCACCTGGCGCACGGAGCCGCGGCCTTCGGCGGCTCGGGTCACGGGACGCCGCCGACCCGAGGCCATCGGCCGACGTCACGCCGGGCGAGCCCGTGCTCGCATCGCGTCTGGATCACCGCGTCGCGTTCGGCCTTGCGCGCGGCCTCGGGGTTGCACTGGCCGAGCACGCCGGCCGCCATGGGGGCGCGCACGGAGACGTAGGACGACCCTCGGTCCGCGCACGTCTCGCCAGGCGTCGGCATGCGGGCCAACTCGTCGGTGGTGGACCACCCGCGTCAGGCGCGCTGTCGTGCGCCGTCCCGCCGTCGGGCGGCCGCGCCGGCGCGCCGGGCGGCCCCGCCGCTCGTCCTCTGCAGCGGTGTCCTCGGGTCGCCAAACGAGCCCTCGGTTGCGAGCGCGGCGGCGTGGGCCTCGCGCTCCGCCGTCGCGCCCCCACCCCCAGCGCGCCGAACAAACTCGGCGCGGCCCCCGAACGGGCCTCGCGTCCCGCCCCCATGACCGGGAACGGGCCCCGCGCCGCGCACGATCGCGGGGCCCCGGGAGGAAGGTCAGTCGGTGTCGCCGCCGCCGTCGCCCTGGCTGCCCGCCGCGGGGGGCGAGACGTGGTCCGTCGAGAGGTTCTGCTCGAGCAGCTCGGCCGCGATGTCCATGAAGTCGCGCTCCATGAGCACGCCGACCAGTTTGCCCTCCTTCACGACGGGCAGGCAGCCGATCTTCTGGTCGCGCATGAGCCGGATCGCGTCGAGCGTCGGCGTCTCGGGCGCGACCGTGAGGACGCGGTCCTGCATGACCTCGCGGACCGCGAGCGGCTTGCTGCGGCCCTCGAGGAGGCCCTTCGCGAGGACGCGGAGGAGATGGCGGTACGAGACGAGGCCGACGAGGCGCGCGTCGCCGTCCTCGACGGGGACGTAGCGGAGACGCTCCCAGACCATCAGGTTCGCGACGAGGTCGAGGGCCTCGTCGGGGTGGACCGTGGTGAGGTCGGTCGTCATGAACTGCTCGACGCGGAGGTAGTGGCTCTTCCAGCCGCCGCCCTCCTCGAGGCGCGCGAGCGGCCAGTGCACGACGCTCTGGCCGGTCTCCTGACGCTTCGCGATCGCCGCGGTGAGCGCGGCGAGGCGCTCGCCCTGCGTGCCGTGGTCCTTCATCGCGAACTGCGACTTGAGGATCCAGCGGGAGCCCGTGGCGCCGGCGCGCACGCGCGTGTCGAGCACGCCGAGGTAGCGGTCGACGTCGCCGCGGTCGAGCTTGGCGGCGAGGAGGCCCTCGCGAGCCATGGGGATGAGGCGGTCGCGCAGGAGGTGCTGCGCCGGGACCGCCTCGCCGTCAAACCATGTCAGCTGGGCCGCGAGGCCGTGGCGGGCGGCGGAGAGGAAGTTCATCTTCGCGTCGTCGAACGAGAGGTGCTTGGTGACGTCCTCCTGCCCGAGGGAGAGGGCGTTCATGAGGCCGTACCAGAGCGCGGCGTTGGCGATCTCGTCGAGCGGCGTGGGGCCCGAGGGCATCACGCGGGCCTCGATGCGCAGGTGCGGCTTGCCGTCGGTGATGCCGTAGCAGGGCCGGTTCCAGCGGTAGACCGTCCCGTTGTGGAGGCGGAGCGCGCGGAGGTGCGGGATCTCGCCGCGGGCGAGGACCTCGAACGGGTCCTCGTTGACCTCGAGGCCGAGGAGCGTGCGGAAGCGCGCCACGTCCTCGCGGTGCATCTCGAGGATCGACTCGCGGATCCACGAGCGGCCGAAGTCGACCCGCGGGCTGCGCTCGCGCATGTGGGTATGGCTGCCGCGCGTGTCGACGGCCTGCTGGAAGACCGCGATGCGGGTCTCGTGCCACAGCCGCTTGCCGAACAGCATGGGCGAGTTCGTCGCCGCGGCGAGCACGGGGCCGGTGATCGCCTGGGCGATGTTGTACATCCGCGCGAACTCGCGGGCGCCGACCTGCCAGTGGATCTGGAAGGAGGTGTTGCACGCCTCCACCATCACCGAGTCGTGCTGCACCATGAGCTCGTCGACGCCCTTGATGCTGATCTCGTAGTTCTTGCCGCGGAGCGCGGTCAGCGCGCGGTTGAGCGCGAAGTACCGCGGGTTCGGCGTCATGTTCTCGAGGCCGAGGTCGGACTTCCGGATCGTGGGCAGGATGCCCACGAGGACCGGGTGGACGCCGATCTCGCGGCCCGCCTCGCGCACGCGCGTCAGGAACTCGTCGGTCTGGCGCTCGAGGCGGGAAAGGCAGTCGCCGCCGAAGGGGAGCGGGTCGAGGTTGAACTCGAGGTTGAAGCGCGCGACCTCGGTCACGAAGTGCGGGTCGCGGATGCGGTCGAGCATCTGCGTGATGACCGGCGCGGGACGGCCGTCCGCGTCGACGAGGAAGAGCTCCTGCTCGGCGCCGATGCGCCGCACGCCCTCCTCGATCATCCCCGCGTCGATCATCTTCTCGAGCGCCCGGAGGTCCTGCAGCAGGTGCTGCATGAACTCGCGGAGCTTCTCGGACTCACCGGCGGCGTCGACGACGTTCTGTTCGCCCATGGGACCCTCGCGGCGTCGGGGGGCGCGGCCCCCGCGCGTCAGGAAGCGTAGAGCTGGACCTCGGTGCCGAGGCGGTCCGCCATCTCGATCAGCGTGGACAGCTGCGGGTGGCGCACGATCAGGAACCCGTCCGAGAGGAGGGTCTGCTTCCAGTCGCGGCGGTGCGTGCCGACGGAGAGCAGCTCCTCGTGGACGAGCCAGGGGCCGAAGTCGCGGCGGATGCGCTCGAGCCCCTCGATGCGGCGGATGATCCCCTGCCCCTGGGCGCGCTTGCAGACGTGGGCGGCGTTGTAGTGCCGCTCGATCCGCTGCGAGATGCGGCCGTGGGTGGTCGCCTCGGCCCAGGCCCGGAACAGGTCGGCGTCGCAGGCGTAGTTCATGATGTCCACCGAGCGGGCGCCCGGCGGCCGGCCGCCGATCTCGCCGAACACGGCTTCGCCGCGGGGCGTCAAGAACCACTCCATGTGGGTGAAACCGTCGGTGAAGCCGAGCGCCTGGATCACGCGGCGGCCGAGCTCGATGCCGGGCTGCAGCGGCGGGACGGTAAGGTCCTTGAGCGCGATGGTCTGGGGGCTGATCCACTCGTTGCTGCGGGCCACCAGCGGCTTCGGGCGGTACCACGCGCAGTTGTGGAAGAGGATGCGCCCCTTCGAGCAGACCGTGTCGAAGGTGAACTCCTCGCCCTCGATGAACTCCTCGACGCTCATCTCCTTGACGTGGCGCACCTTCGGCAGCGCGGCCTCGAGCTCGATCCGGTTCTCGAGGCGGTACGTGTCGGCGGAGCCCGCGCCCGCGATCGGCTTGATGATCAGCGGGTAGCCGAGCTGCTCCGCGGCCGCGCGGACCTCGGCCTCGCTGGTCGCGCGGCGGTGGTGCGGCGTGCGCACGCCGGCCGCGTCGAGCACCTGCTTCATGCTCTCCTTGTCGCGGAACGGCACGGTCTGGGCGACGGTCATGCCGGGGACGCCGAGGGCCTCGCGCAGGCGCGCGGCGAGCAGCATCCCGGGCTCCCAGAGCACCTCGACGCGGTCGATGCCGCCGATGGTCGGCGCCCAGCGGCGCACCGCCTCGACGGTGGCCGCCTCGTCCCAGAGGTTGCCCACCTGCAGGTAGTGGGCGAGGGCGTGCGACGCCATCGGCGGCAGCGCGCCCACGGGCTGGTCGCCGATGCCGGCCACGCGCACGCCCTGCTCGGCGAGCCCGCGGACGAAGAACGGCATCTCGGCCGGGTAGCCGGGGGAGAGGAAGAGACACGCGCCCATGGCGACCTCCGTCGGTACCGCGTTCTACCCGAGCTCGACGCGCACGAGCGTGACGAGCCGCCGAAGGGCCCGCTCGACCACCTCGGTCGACGCGTGCCGCAGGATCACGTAGCCGTCGCCCTCGTACGTCCCGGTGGGCTCGGCGCCCACCTGCGGGAGGCGGGCCTCGACGACGAGCTCGCCGACCTCGCGCTGGGCCTGCTCGATCCCGTGGATCGCCTTGATGGTGCGACCCTGGCCCTGCGCGCGCAGGTAGGCGGCGCCGGCCGCGTACCGCCGCTCGGGCGCCGTGAACTCGTCGGTGACGACGAGCCGGCCCCAGGCCCCGTACATGTCGAAGTCGTGGGCGTACGAGTGGAGCGAGCAGATGTGGGCCCCGGGCGGCCGGGCCCCCACCTCCGAGACGGCGACCGACCCGTCGGCGCGGCGGAACCACTCCATGTGGGACACGCCCGACGTCATGCCGAGGGCCGACAGGGCCTTCGTGCCGACGGCGCGAATGTCGTTCCACTGCGGGTGGTCGATCTCGCGGGGCACGAGCACGGTCCACTGGATCCACGGTGTCTCGAGGACGTGCAGCGGGGTCGGCTCGTAGCGGGTCAGCGAGTGCCACACCGTGCGCGAGCCCACGTTCACCGCGTCGAACGAGTGCTCCTTGCCGACGACGAACTCCTCGACCTGGAGCGGCCGCTCGGGCGACGGGGCGAGCGCGCGCAGCGCGTCCTCGAGGGCCCGCGCGTCGCCGACGCGGAACGTGGCCTTCGCGCCGGCGCCCGCCGGGGGCTTCACCACCACCGGGTAGCCGACGAGGGCGACGAAGGAGCGGGCCTCGTCGAAGTTGGTGCAGAGGCGGTGGCGCGCGCACGGGACGCCGGCGGCGCGCAGCACGTCCTTCATGCGGGCCTTGTCGCGGAAGTTGCGCGCGACCTGCTCGCCCATCCCCTCGACCCCGAGCCGGTCGCGGACGTGGCCGAGCGGGACCTGGAGTTGCTCGAGCATCCCGACCACCCGGTCGAGCCCGCCGATCTGGCGCGCGGCGCCGCGCACCCCCTCCACCAGGGCCTCGCCGTCGAGGCCGTCCTTCACCTGCCAGTGGCCGGCCAGCTGGCGGTCGAGGTCCGGGGGCAGGGCCGTCCGCGGGTCCTGGGTGACCAGGGCCAGCTTCACGTCCGGGAGGGCGGCCACGCCCTTCACGAACCGGAGGGAGGCTTCGCGGAAGAACGGGACGCAGAAGACGACATGGCGCATGGGGACGGGATCGTCCCCGACGGAAGGCCCGCCGACAACCCTTCCCGCCGCTGGCGTGCGCCGAGCCGTCCGCCGCGCCGCCCGCCGCCGCCCGGAAAGCGGGGGGGACCGCTTGCCCCGCCCCCCGCCCCCCCGGTAGGCTCCGGGTCCGGACGCCGGGAGGCCCCCATGAAGAACGTCGTCACCGCGATCCTCGGCGGAGGCCAGGGGGCCCGCCTCGCCCCCCTCACCCAGTACCGGGCCAAGCCGGCCGTGCCGTTCGGCGGCAAGTTCCGCCTGATCGACATCCCGATCAGCAACAGCCTCCACGCCCGGTTCGACCGGATCTACGTCCTCACCCAGTTCCAGAGCGCCAGCCTCCACCAGCACATCGCCCAGACCTACCGGTTCGACATGTTCCGGGGCGGGTTCGTCGAGATCCTGGCCGCCGAGCAGGGGCTCGGCCAGCGCGACTGGTACCAGGGGACCGCCGACGCGGTCCGCCAGAACCTCCCCCACCTCCTCCTCGACGGCGTCGAGGACGTCCTGATCCTCTCGGGCGACCAGCTCTACCTGATGCGCATGGACCACTTCGTCCAGCGCCACCGCGACGTGGGCGCCGACCTCACGATCGCCGTGAAGCCGGTCCCGCGCTCCGAGGCGACGGCGCTCGGCATCCTCCGCGTCGACGGCGCGGGCCGCGTGGTCGAGTTCGTCGAGAAGCCGAAGGACCCCGCGATCCTCGACCGCCTCGCGCTCGACCGCGCCTCGCTCCTCCGCCTCGGCTTCGACGCCCCCGACGGCTCGCTGCTGGCGAGCATGGGCATCTACACGTTCCGCCGCGACGTGCTCTCGAGCCTCCTCGTGGGCAACTCGGCCACGGACTTCGGCAAGGAGGTCATCCCCTCCGCCATCCACGACCACCGCGTCTACGTCTTCGGCCACACCGGCTACTGGCGCGACATCGGGACCATCCCCTCGTTCCACGAGGCGAGCCTCGACCTCACGCGCCCGCTGCCGCCGCTCAACCTCTACGACCCCGACTTCCCCATCTACACGCACGCCCGCTTCCTGCCCGGCACGAAGATCAACGAGTGCACGGTGAAGCAGTCGATCCTCTGCGAGGGCAGCATCATCACGAAGGCCGAGATGTCGAACTCGATCGTCGGCATCCGCGCCGTCGTGCGCCCGGGCAGCAAGATCTCCGAGAGCATCGTCATGGGCGCGCGCTACTACGAGCCCGTCGGCGCCCCGACGCCCGCCGTCCGCCTCGGCATCGGCCACGACTGCGAGATCCGCCGCGCGATCGTCGACCTCGACGCGCGCATCGGCGACGGCTGCCGCATCGTCAACGCCCGCAACGTGAAGGACGAGGACGGCGACGGCTACGTCATCCGCGACGGCATCGTCGTGATCCCGCGCTCCGCCGTCATCCCGCCCGGGACGGTCATCTGATGCGCATCGCGCAGGTCTCCGCCGAGCTCGCCCCCTTCGCCAAGACCGGCGGCCTCGGCGACGTCTGCGCCGCGCTGCCCCGCTACCTCGTCGCCGCCGGCCACGACGTCCGGCCGTTCCTGCCGCTCTACGGCAACCTCCGCACGGGCCGCGACCGCATGGTCCCGGTCGGGTACGCGCAGGACGTGCCGGTCCGGCTCGGGCCCCGCACCTTCACGTTCTCCCTGTTCGCCACCGACCTCCCCGGCACGTCGGTCCCCGTCTACTTCGTGCGCTGCCCCGCGCTCTACGACCGCGCGGCCACCTACACCGCCGACCCGGACGAGCACCTCCGCTTCGCGTTCCTCACGCTCGCCGCCATCGAGTCGTGCCAGCGCATGGGCTTCTCGCCCGACGTCTTCCACGCCCACGACTGGCACGCGGCCCTCCTGCCGCTCTACCTGAACACGCTCTACGCGTGGGACCGCGCGCGCTTCGGCGGCACCAGGACCGTCCTCACGATCCACAACGTCGGCTACCAGGGCACCGTCTCCGCCCGCGCCGTCGACGACCTCGGCCTCGCGCCCCACCGCTCGCTGCTGCACCGCGACGAGCTCGCCCGCGGCCGGCTCTCCTTCCTCCTCCACGGCATCCTCTACGCGAACGCGCTCACCACCGTCTCGCGCACGCACGCCCTCGAGATGCTCTCGCCCGAGCACGGCATGGGCATGGACCCGTACCTCCGCGCCCGCGCGAAGGACTTCGTCGGCATCGTCAACGGCATCGACACCGCGATCTGGTCGCCCGCGGCCGACCCGCACCTCGCCGCGCGCTACGACGTGGACGACCTCGCCGGCAAGGCGGCGTGCAAGCGCGCGCTGCTCGAGGGCCTCGGCCTCGCGTACGCCCCGTCCGCGCCCGTGATCGGGATCGTCTCGCGCCTCACGGGCCAGAAGGGCCTCGACCTGCTCGAGGGCGTCCTCCCCGACCTCCTCGCCGCCGCCGACGTCCGCGTCGTCGCGCTCGGGAGCGGCGACGCGCGCCTCGAGACGTTCTTCGCCGACCTCGCCCGCCGCTTCCCGCAGAAGGCCGCCTTCACCCGCGGCTACGACGAGCCCCTCGCGCACCGCATCGAGGCCGGCGCCGACCTCTTCCTCATGCCGTCGCGCTACGAACCCTGCGGCCTCAACCAGATGTACAGCCTCCGCTACGGCACGCCGCCGGTCGTCCGCCGCACGGGCGGGCTCGCCGACACCGTCGTCCCCTTCGACCGCCGCACCGGCGAGGGCACGGGCTTCGTCTTCGAGCACGCGACCGCCGCCGGCGTCGCGTGGGGCCTCAAGGAGGCGCTGACGACGTGGCTCGACCGCCCCGCCTGGGCCCGCCTCGTGCGGAACGGCATGACGCAGGACTGGTCGTGGGAGAAGCAGATCCGCCACTACCTCGCGTTGTACGCGCGCCTGCACGCCTGACGCCGTGCGCCCCTCCCGCCTCGTCCGCCTCGCCCGGTACCGCCGCGCCGAGGGCCGCCTCCGCCGGAAGGCGCGCCGCGCCGCGAAGGGCGGGACGCCGCGGTCGGGTGCCGGGGACGCGAGGCCCGCTGCGCCGCGGGCCTCGCCGTCGGCGGCCCCGGGCCCGTCCCACGCCGCGGGCCGGACGTTCCTGAGCCGGCTCGTCACGGCGCTGCTGACGGTGGTCGAGACGTTCCGGAGCGGGCTCTCGTGGGCCCGGGGTCTGCTGTCGCCGATGCCCGCGCGCGCCGCGCCGCTGCTCCCGCCGGACGAGTTCCTCGTCGTGGGCCACCGCGGAGCGCCCGCGAGCGCGCCCGAGAACACGCTCGCGTCGTTCGACCGCGCGCTCGCCGACGGCGCCAACGCGATCGAGACCGACTTCTGCGTCACGAAGGACGACCAGGTCGTCGTGTGGCACGACTGGGACCCCGACGAGCTCGTCGCGTTCGCGCGCGCGGCGGGCGCGGAGTTCGACGTCGCGTACCGGCCCGTCTCGCCGCCCGAGGGCGACCCCATGCGCCGGCCGGTGCGCGAGCTCACGCTCGCGGAGCTGCGCACGCACTACGGCCTCGCGCGGATGAAGGGCGACGTCACGACGCCGGTGCACCTGCCGGTCCTCGACGAGGTCGTGGCGTGGGCCGCCGCGCAGGGCGACCGCCTGAAGTGCGTCCTCGTGGACATCAAGATCCCGGCCGCCCACAAGGCGTGCGCGAAGACGCTCCTCGACGCGCTCGAGGCCGCGGTCGCGCGGCACCGGCCGGCGTGCCGCTTCCTGCTGATGACGCCGGTGCTCGAGGTGCTGCAGACCCTGCGCGACCTCGCGCCGGCCCGCTCCCGCACGTTCGACGTCGAGATCAAGCCCGGCTTCGCCCCCGACGCGGACGACGTGGACCCGCGGTACGCGCCGTACAGCGCGGTGCGGTGGGCCGTGCGCCAGGGCAACGACCACGCGAGCATCGGCCGCCCGCGCTTCACGCTCGGAGGCTGGCCGCTCTACAAGAACACCGTCCGCCGCGACCTCGGCGAGCTCGCGCTCAAGGCGAGGCACCCGCAGCACGACGCCCCCGTCCGCCTCCTCTGCTGGACGCTCAACCGCCCGCGCGAGCGGCGCTGGCTGCTGCGGCTCGGCGTCCACGGGATCCTGACGGACTTCCCGGCCGACCTGCGCCGCGAGTACGAGGCCGAGTGGGCCCGGGAGGTCCGGAAGGCGGCCGAGCGCGGGGCCGCCCCCACGCCGCCGCCCCCGGCCGCGCCCTGAACCGACGGCGCTCCGCGACCCGCGCGCGGGCCCCGGTGCGCCGTCGGCAGGCTCGGCGCCGCCGGCGCCGTCAGGCCTTCGCGGCCCGCGCGGCCGCGTCGTCGCGCCGCCACGTCTGGATCTTGTCCCAGAAGTACTCGGTGAAGGGCTCCACCTCGTGCTTCGGGAACAGCGCCGCCACCTTCGCGCGCACGGCCTCCTTCGCGACGGGCGTCGCGAAGAACTCGTTGGCGACGTCGTCGAAGTGGGCGAGGTGCTTCGCGCAGAACTCGTTGAAGCGGTCCTCGTCGAAGCGCTTGCGCGCGATCTCGCCGTACCGGCGGAGCTTCTCGCGGAACGGGGCGTCGGTGCGCGCGATCTCGAAGAAGGGCTCCCAGTCGAGGTTCGGCCGCTTCTTGCGCTTGGTCGCGGCGCAGAAGAGGGCCCAGCGGACGTAGGCCTTCACCAGCCACGGGAAGTGGTAGTGGAGCGACGTCACCTGGCTGTCCGGGCACGCGTTCGCGAAGTCGATCGGGTGGTAGACGCCGTCCTTGCGGAGCGCCTCGCACGAGTTGAAGTCCCAGCCGAAGAACGCGTTGATCGTCAGCGTCATGTCGCGCATGAGCGCCGTGTCCTCGGCCGACAGGTTGGCCGGGCCCGCGACGTAGCGCGCGTGGAGCGGTGCCGCGGCGTCGTAGCGGAACGTCGTGAACTGCGGGCCGAAGCCGAGGCCGCGGACGAACAGGTCGAACGGCGCGACGGCCTTCTGCAGGTGCATCACGCGCGTGCCGCTCTTCTCGTACGCGGCGCGCAGCTGCGCCTCGTCGTCGACCTTGCTGACGCCGACCCACGCGCCGCCGTCGTACGGCTTCATGAACAGCGGGTAGCCCACCTTGGCGCCCACCGCGCCGAGGTCGAACAGCTTCGCGTACCGCTGGAGCGTGACCTGGAGGTCGTCCTTCGGCTCGTACGACTTCGGCGGGACGAGCCACGTCTCCGGCACGGGGAAGCCGAGCCGCATCATCGCGGCGTACGTCGTGTGCTTCTCCATGCTCTGGATCGACCACGGGTTGTTCAGCACGTACGTGTCGTCGTGGACGATCGCCTTCTTCACCCACTCGCGCGTCGGCATGTACCAGTGCGTGATCCGGTCGAGCACGACGTCGTAGCGGACCGGCTGGCGCAGGCTGAACGGCTCGATCGTGACCCGGTCCACCTCGAACTTCACGGTCTCCTTGCCGATCGGGAGCGCGAGGTCGAGGCGCTTCACCAGCGCCTCGAAACACGCGGGCCAGCAGAGGTCGGCGCCGAGGGACAGGCCGATGCGACGGGTCGCGACCGTGGACATGGGGTGGGCTCCGGGGGCCCCCGAGGGGGGACGCGACAGGATAGGTGGCCCGCCCCGCGGCGTCGATGCGCGCGTCCGGGGGTCGTCCCCCGTGTCCGGATCCGCCCGCTCCGGCTACGCTTGCGGGGATGGACGTCGTCGTCACCACCGGCCCCCTCCGCGGTCCCGGCCCGGGCCCCGTCCGCCGGGGCCTCGCGGCGGTCGGCGCCTTCGCGCTCGGCGGCATCTTCCTCTTCGCCGCCTACGCCAAGCTGATCGACCCGATCGCGTTCGCCGACGTCATCCGCGACGAGGGCCTCGACATCGTCCTCTCGGCCAAGACCGTCGCCCAGCTCGCGATCGGGATCGAGGTCGGGCTGGGCCTCGCGTTGGTGCTCGGCGTCCGGACCCGGTCGGTGCTCGTGCTGACCACGGGGCTCGTCGCCTTCTTCCTCTTCCTGACCGGGCGCGCGTACCTCTACGACAAGATGGGCTGGGCCTCCGCGAAGACCTCGTGCGGCTGCTTCGGCAACCTCGTCCACCGCTCCCCGTCCGAGGCCCTCCTCCAGGACGCGGCGATGCTCGTCCCGACGCTCGCGGCGGCATGGCTGGCGCCGACGCCGGGGTCGCCCGCGCCGCTCCGGCGGGTCCTCGCGTCGCTGGTCGCCACCGTCGGCGCCGTCGTCTTCGCGGTCGCCGCCCCGAACCTGCCGCTCGACGACCTCGCGACCCGCCTGTCGCCGGGCCGCCGGGTGGACGAGCTGTGCACCGCGGCGGAGCAGAAGTGCCTCCGCGACGCGCTGCCGCTCCTGGTCGAGGGGCGGCACGTCGTCGTCCTGACGGACCTCGACGAGCCCGCCTTCCGCGAGGCGATCCCCGACCTCAACGTCTACGCCGCCGACGGCAAGGGGCCCCGCCTCTGGGTCCTGACCGCCGCCCCGGCGGACACGGTGGCCATGTTCGGGTTCGCGACCGGGGCTTCCTTCCCGATCCAGGTGACCGACAAGGCGATCGTTCGGCCGTTGTATCGGCGGCTCCCGCGGTCGTTCCACGTGATCGACGGGGTCGTCACGGCGACCTGGGACGGACTCCCGCCCCTGCGCTCCCTGTCGGCCGCTCCCCCCGGGTAGACTCCCGGCCGCCCGTAGGGAGTGCCGTATGCGTCTCGCCCCCCGAAGCCTCGCCCGGTGCGCCCTCGCCCTGGCCCTGGCCGCCGCCCTGCCGCTCGCCGCGTCGTCGGCCGCGCGGGCCGACGGCCCCGCCCGTCACGAGACGCTCCGGGAGTTCCAGCCCACCGGCAAGTTCGAGTGGGAGCCGACCGAGAAGACCGACAAGACCACGGTCCTCTACTTCTCCGTCCGCGCCGCCGCCTACGTCCTGCGCGGCACGGGCGTCGCCGCGCCCGTGCTCATCCGCACCGCGACCCGGACCATCGAGTCGTTCGGCGAGGACGCCGTGCTCCCGCGCGACGACGGCGGCATCGACCTCAAGGCCGACGTGAAGCTCAAGGAGCTGGGCAAGTTCGAGCTCGAGGGGATGTCGATCAAGGTCGCGGTCGAGGGGCTCAAGGGCCGCCTCGTCCCCGCCACCCCCGTGCTCGGCTGGCACAAGGCCGAGGACCTCCTCAAGCACCGCCCCGAGTACGCCCGCGACGCCAAGGCCTACGTGCCGGTCGCGGCCGACCTCGACGCGCTGCGGGGCTGCAAGGCCGAGGTCCGCGTCTTCGTGTACTTCGGCACCTGGTGCTCGACCTGCGCGACCGTGATGGGCCGCGTGCTCCGCGTCGAGGAGGAGCTGCTGAAGGGGTGCAAGGACGGCGAGAAGCCGCACTTCGCCGTCGACTACTACGGACTGCCCGCCACGCCCGCCACGTGGAGCGACCCCGAGGCCGTGAAGTACGCCCTCGACACGCTGCCGACCGCCCTCGTCTACGTCGACGGGAACCTCTGCAGCAAGCTCTACGCCGCCGACCTCAACCGCCCCGAGGCCGCGCTCCGCGGGATCATCGGCCCGAAGTAGCCCGGTCAGCGGGCCGCCACCGGCTCCGCGACGACGCGGGCGAGCAGCCGCTCGAGGGACTCCCGGTCGAGGGGCTTGCCGAGGACGGCCTCCATCCCGGCCTTCCGGCACCGGTCGAGGTCGGCATCGAGGGCCGAGGCCGTCCACCCGACGACGAGCGTCCGCCGGTTCGGCGCGTCGCCGGCGTGGATCCGACGCGTCGCCTCGGCCCCGTCCACGGCGCCGAGGTGGAGGTCCATCAGCACGAGGTCGTACGGCTTGGACCGCACGGCCCGCACGGCCTCGTCCGCGTCGCTCGCGACGTCGCAGGCGCAGCCCGCGCGCTCGAGGAACCGCGAGCCCACCTTCCGGTTGAGCGCGTCGTCGTCGACGACGAGGACGCGGGGCCGCGACCGCTGGGCCCGTTCGTCGGCGACGTGCTGCGTCGCGATCGGGGCCGGCGGCGCGCCGGTCGCGACGGCCGGGCGCTCGAGGGCCAGGGCGAGCACGCCCCGCAGGTGGCGCTGCCGCACCGGCTTCGGCAGGTACCCCGCGAAACCGGCCGCGCGCAGGGCCTCCGCGTCGCCCGGCGTCGGCATCGAGGTCAGGAGCACGAGCGCGACCTGCGCTCCCCCCGGCGTCGCGTGCACGCGCGCCGCGAACCCCGCGACGTCCGTCCCGAGCGCCCGCGCGTCCACGACCGCGAGCGCGAAGGGCCGGCCGAGGGAGGCGGCGCGCGCGATCCGCGCCACCGCGTCGTCGGCGTCGCCGGCCTCGTCGGGCGTCGCGCCCCACGCCTTCACCTGCTCGCGGAGCACGAAACGGCTGGTGGCCGACGGGTCGAGGAGCAGCACGTGCCGCCCGTCGAGCCTCGGGGGCGCGTCCGTCGGCGCCGACGGCGTCAACGCCCGCTCGAGCACCAACGAGAGGTGGAACGTCGAACCCTGGCCGGGCACGCTCGAGACGCCCACGCGCCCGCCCATCCGCTCGGCGAGGTCGCGGCTGATCGCGAGGCCCAGCCCGACGCCGCCCGCGCGGTGGCTCGGGTCGGGCGAGAGCTGGTGGAACGGCCGGAACAGCTCGTCGAGCCGGTGCGCCGGGATCCCGGGCCCCGTGTCGGAGACCGAGAACCGGAGCCCGACGCGCCCGTCCGACACCCCCGGGTCGAGGGCGACCTCGACGACGACCTCGCCGCGCTCGGTGAACTTCACGGCGTTCCCCGCGAAGTTGAGGAGCACCTGGCGGATCCGGTGCGGGTCGCCCCGCAGCCGCTCCGGGACGTCGGGCCGCGTGAGCACGACGACCTCGAGGCCCTTCTCCCGCGCGCGGTACGACACGATCTCGGCGGTCTGCTCGACGACCGTCCGCACGTCGAAGTCGAGCGAGGCGAGCTCGAGCGCGCCCGACTCGAGCTTCGTCAGGTCGAGCACGTCGCCGACCAGCGAGATGAGCGCCTCGCCGCACGTCCGCGCCGTCTCGACGTACTCGCGCTGCTCGGGCGACAGCGCCGTGTCGAGCAGGAGGCTCGTGGCCCCGAGCACGCCGTTGAGCGGCGTGCGGATCTCGTGGCTCACGGCCGAGAGGAACGCCGACTTCGCGCGCGTGCCCGCCTCGGCCCGCACGAGCGCCTCGCGCAGCCGCGCCTCGAGCTCGCGCCGCGCGGTGACGTCCTCCTTCACCGCGACGAACCACGCGGGCCGGCCGTCGGGCCCGGGCACCCCCGCGATGGACGCCGACTCCCAGTAGCGCGAGCCGTCCTTGCGGCGGTTGCAGAACTCGCCGCGCCACTCGCGCCCCGCGAGCAGTGTCGCCCACATCTCGTCGTAGAACGCGCGCGGCTGCTCGCCCGACGAGAGGATCTTGGGGTTGCAGCCGAGGACCTCCGCGCGCGACCAGCCGGTGGCCTGCTCGAACTTCGGGTTGACGTACACGATCATGTTCGACGCGTCGGTGACGATGACCGACGCGGGCGAGTGCTCGATCGCGAGGGCGAGCGGCGCCGGGACCGCGTGGCGCGACGCGGGGGCCGGCTCGACCGTGACGACGGCGACCACGCCGTCGGCCTCGCGCCCGAGGCACGGGACCACGCGCACGCGTGCGTGCACGCGAGGCCCGCCCGCCGGCGGCGCGATCCAGCAACGTTCGTCGCGGGCCGGGTCGCCGGGCCGCCACGCGCGCAGCGGGTGCACGTCGCCGGTCAGCGGTCGCCCGCGTTCGTCGACGATCGCGACCGCGGCCGCCACGGGGCGCGCCGCGTCGAGCGGCGAGGCCCATCCGGCCCACGTGGACGACCACCACCGCGGGAGACCGGAGGCGTCGACCCCGGCAGCGCATACCGGCAGCACGGCGGTCGTCAGCGCGTCGAGCACAGGTCCCTCCCACACCGCGCGCGGCGCTCCCTGTGAGTTCCACGCCCGGTCCGTCGGCTCGTGAAGAAACGATACACCCGTGTCGCATCGGAGAACCGGCCACCCGGTCCAAGGCCCCGCTTCCTTCACGCCGCCTTCACAACCTCGCGGCGCGCGGCGCCCCGACCCGCCGCGTCAGAAGTAGTCCGCGCTCGAGAACCGGGCCCGGGCGAGGTCCGCGAAGCCCCGCACCATCGGCAGCGTCGTCGCGCGCCCGCGGTCCTCGAAGAAGTCCGAGACCGTGGGGCACGGGTCGAACCACCCCTCCACGGTCAGCGCCTTGCACCCGACGGCGAGCCGCCCGACGGCGCGCAGCGCGGCCGCGCGTTCGGGCGCGGGCACGACCTCCTCGACCACCTCGAGGCTCTCGGCCTCGACCGAGACCCGCACGTACCCGCGCAGCGGCGTCCCGACGCCGAAGAAGAGGTCGTCGGGGTTGAGGTCGACGTTGCGCACGAAGCCGGCGGCGTCGCGGTGCAGGTGGAGCGCGCCGCCGTGCCGCCGCGTGTAGAGGTCGGCGAGCGCCGCGGCCTCGGCGCGGGGGTCGATCGGGGTCCACGGGACGCAAGGCCCGCCGGCCGCCAGCTCCGCGGGCCGCGCGCACACGGGGTGCCACGCGGGCACGACGTGGAACCCGAGGCGCGCGTAGAACTTCGGCGGGATCGCGGAATAGAGGAGCCCCACGCGGCGGCCCTCGGCCTCGTTCGCGTCGATCACTTGGCGGCAGAGCTCCGTGGCGTACCCGCGGGCCCGCGCCGACGGCGCCGTGCCCACCGCGCCGAGGCCGTAGCCCGCCGCGATCGCGTCGCCCGCGGCGAACGTCAGCGGGTACGCGACGAGCGACGCGACGGCGACCCCGCCGTCCTCGAGCAGCCACCACGTCGCGGTCGCGCGCCGCGGGTTGCGCAGCCGCGTCGCCACGAACACGTCGAGCGGCACCGTGGACGCGTTCGCGGCGTGCGTGATCGAGGCCGCCGTGCGGCGGTCCGCGGACGTGATCGCGGGGCGGGCCAACGGCGCCATGGGACGCGGAGGGTATCACCACGCGCGCGGCGCGACGGGCCCCGGGTCCCGACGCCCGGCGAACCGCCGCGCCGCCGACCGCGTGCGAGCCGCGCGGGGCCGATCGGACGCCACCGGAACGCGACACCGCCGCGACGCGACGGCGCGGGGACGCGGCGGCGACCGGGCCTTGCGTCCCGGGGAACCCGACCGTGGTCCCGTCGCCGCCGGTCGGCCGGCGTGCCCCGCGCGGACGCCGTGCGGGGGCCGGGAGCTACGCCGCGCGGCGGCCGACGCGGGCGGCGCGGCGCACGGCCTTCGCGGCCGCGATCCCGGAGAGGTACGCGCCGTGGACGGTGGACGGGTAGCCGGTGTGCGTCGCCTCGCCGGCGAAGAAGACGCTGCGGCCGAGCGGCGTGGCGAGCGCGACGCGGTCGTCGGGGGTCGCGCCGGCGGCGACGAACGAGTACGCGCCGCACGCGAACGGGTCCTTCGACCACCGCGTGACGTGGGCCTCGAGCGGCGGCGGCACGGCGGCGCCGTACGTCGTGCGGAGGGCCGCGAGGGCGGCGGCGACGGTCTCGTCGTCGGTGCGGGTCTCGAGGTCGCGGGCGCACGCGCCGGTGTGGAACGCGGCGAGCATCGGCGTGGGCGTGCGGGGCGCGAAGAACTGGGTGAAGCGGCCGACGGGGTCGGCGGCGCGGTTGATCCAGTCGGCGTCGCCCCAGAAGCGGTGCGGGAAGGTGAGCCACACCTTGTTCATGAGGCCCATGCCGAGGCGCTCGATCGCGGCGCGGTTCACCGCGGGGAGCTCCGGCGTGAACGTCACGCCGCCGGCCTTGAGGACGCCGAGGGGGAGCGTGACGACGGCGTGGTCCGCCTCGAGCACCGAGACGGCGCCCGACGCGTCGCGGAGGTGCACGCGGACGCGCCCATCTCCGCGCGAGGGCCCGTCTCCGCGCGAGGGCCCGTCTCCGCGCGAGGGCCCGTCTCCGCGAGAGGGCCCGTCTCCGCGAGAGGGCCCGCCGATCCGCGAGGGGTCGTGCCCGAGACCGTTGGCGCCGCCCCCGAGCGGGCCGGCGCCCGCCGCCTCGCCCCACTCGATGTGGGTGACGACGGTGCGGAGCCGCACGTCGAGGCCGGCCGCGAGCGCGTGGGCGATGCGGTCGTAGCCCGTCGGGAAGACGACTTCCTCGCCGCGGGGCTCGTTCTCGGCGTCGAAGTGGGCGGCCGAGAGCTCGGTGACGTCGCCGGCGAACTCGTGCTCGAGCTCCGCGGTGAGGTACCAGCGGAACAGGCGGCGGTCGCGGGGCGAGAGGGCCTCGTCGACGCCGGCGAGGCGGACGACGTCGGCGACGGAGCGGCCGGACCCGGCCGCGACCGCGCGCGCGGCCTGCAGCGCGGCGCCCATGCGGGCCTGCACGGCGGCGGTGTCGAGCCGGCGGCCGCGCGCGTCGAACAGGGCGTTCACGCGGCCGCTCGTGACCGTCGGGATGTCAAGGTCGCGGGCGAGCGCCGCGATCGGGTTGCCCTTGACGCCGTGGATCCACGACGCGCCGAGGTCGAAGGCGTCGCCGCGGGCGTTCCGCACGGAGTGCACGCGGCCGCCGACCCGGTCCCGGGCCTCGATCACCGTGACGCGCACGCCGTCGTCGTGCAGCCGGCGCGCGGCGGCCAGCCCCGAGATCCCCGCGCCGATCACGACGACCTCGGGCCGCGACGGCCCGGTCGGCAAGGCGGTCCCCCACAGGCCCGACAGCCGCCGGAAGCCGGCGCGGCGGACGGTGTCGGCGAGGACGCCGGTCCCGGCGCCGGCGAGCCCGGCGGCAGGGAGTGACGACGACGCCGCGGGGAACCCGAGGAGCGCCGAGAGGCGCGGCAGCATCGGGACGCGGAACCGCGGGGAGCGGCGGGTGGCGGGCAACGGCGCCGCCGGGGCGGAGGGGGCAGACGGGACGGCCATGGGAGGAGGGACGCTATCCGTCGGGGAAGGTCCGGGGCCCGGGCCCGCGGGAGGGTTCGGCGCCGGGATCGCGCGCCGGGCTGGCCCCCCCGGGGGTGGCCGGGGGTCGAGGCCCCCCGGTGAAGCGGTTTGTTCGTATGTAGTACGTATACCCCACCCCTCCGACGGGGGGCCCACGGTCGTCGCGGCCGTTCGGGCGCGGGCGGACCCGGCGTGCGTATCCTCCGCGGGCCCACGGATGTCCCCCTCGCCGCCCCCGACGCCGTCCCGCGCCCCGCAGGCCCCCCCGCCGGCCGCGCCGGCGATCGCCCCCGGGGACGCCGCCGCTCCCGCGCGGACGATCCACGTCGGCGACGGGCTCGCGTTCCTCGCGGCGGCCCCGCTGCCGCCGACGCACGCGCTCGTGACGTCGCTGCCGGACGCGTCGGAGCTCCCCGCGCTGTCGCCCGAGGCCTGGCGCGCGTGGTTCGTCGACGCCGCGGCCCGGTGCTGCGCCGCCGTCGCGCCGACCGCCGTCGCGGTCTTCTACCAGACCGACGTCCTGCGCGACGGCCGCTGGGTCGACAAGGGCCACCTCGTCGGCGAGGGCGCCGCGCGCGCGGGCCTCGCGTGCGTGTTCCACAAGATCGTGTGCCGCACGACGCCCGGCACGCCGACGTTCGGCCGGCCCGGCTTCGCCCACCTGCTCGCGTTCTCGCGCGACCTCCGCGTCCCGCCCGCCCTCGCGACGCCCGACGTCCTGCCGGCGCTGGGCGAGATGTCGTGGTCGAAGGCCATGGGCACCGCCGCGTGCGAGGCCGCGGTCGCGTTCCTCGCGCGCGCGACCGCGTGCCGCACCGTCGTCGACCCGTTCTGCGGGCTCGGGACGGTGCTCGCGGTCGCCAACGCCCGCGGCCTCGACGCCGTCGGCGTCGAGTGCGTGCGCCGCCGCGCCGCGCGCGCGCGCCGCCTCCGCTACGACCCCGCGACGGGCCTCGCGTGATCCCCGAGGCGCCCCCCTACCGGCCGCTGTGCGAGCGGTGCCTCCGCCCGGCCAAGGTCTGCGTGTGCGACCGCCTGCCGTCGCTCGCGCCGCGGACGCGCGTGCTCATCCTGCAGCACCCCCGCGAGCGCCGCGTCGCGATCGGCACCGCCGCGATGGCGGCGCGGTGCCTCGCCGGCGCGTCCGTCGTCGTCGGCACCGCGGTCGACGCGCACCCGACCGTGGCCGCGGCGCTGGCCGACCCGACCCGCCGCGCCGTCCTCCTCTGGCCGGGCCCCGACGCGGTGGACGTCGCCGCGGCGCCCCCCACCGACCCCGTCACGCTCCTCGTGGTGGACGGCACGTGGTCCACCGCGAAGAAGCTGCTGAAGCTCAACCCCGCCGTCGCCGCGCTCCCCCGCTACCGCATCGCGCCGGCGCAGCCGAGCGAGTACCGCATCCGCCGCGAGCCGCGCGCCGAGTGCCTCTCGACCATCGAGGCCATCGCGAACGCCCTCGGCGTCCTCGAGGGCGACCCCGCGCCGTACCGCGCGATGCTCACGCCGTTCCGCGCCATGGTGGACACGCAGCTCGACTACCAGCGCCGCGTCGGCAAGCCGCGCGACAAGTCGCGGCTGATGCGCCGCGTGAAGCCGGTCTGGGCGCTGCCTCCCGCGCTCCGCGACCCGGCCCGCGTCGTCCTCGTCGCCGTCGAGTCCAACGCGTGGCCCATCGACGCCAAGGACCGCCACCCCGACGAGCTCGTCCACGCGCTCGCCGTCCGCGGCGACGGCAGCGCGCGCCTCGATCTCGTCGTCCGCCCCACGCACCCGCTCGCGCCGTCGGTCACGAGCCACACGCGGCTCGCCGCCGACGTCCTCCTCGCGGGCGCGCCGCGTGCCGCGCTCGGCGCCGCGTTCGCCGCGTTCCTCCGCCCGGGCGACACGCTCGCGTCGTGGGGCACCTACGCCGCCGACCTCCTCCACGCCGAGGGGGTCGCGACCGACGTCCCGGTCGTCAACCTGCGGCCCGTGACCGCGAACTTCCTCAAGGCCTCCCCGAGCTCGATGGAGCGCTGCCTCGCCCGCCTCGGGCTCGAGCCGCCCGTGCTCGGCGTCGGCCGCGGCGGGATCCGCCTCGGCTCGATGTTCGCGCTCTACCAGCGTCTCGGCCTCCCCCGCTCCCTCTCCTGATCCGCCGACGACGCCCCAACGCGCCAAACGGTGTCCGTCACCGAATGGCGCGTTTGCCCCCGGCGACCCGCCAGTCATCGACCGGCGTCTATTGGCGGATCGCACTCCGGGACCGCGAGGCCCGGTCGCCGGCGGCGGCCAAACGCGCCAAACGGTGTCCGGCACCCGATGGCGCGTTTGCCCCCGGCGACCCGCCAATCATCGACCGGCGTCTATTGGCGGATCGCGCCCCGGGACCGCGAGGCCCGGTCGCCGACGACGGCCAAACGCGCCAATCGGTGTCCGTCACCGAATGGCGCGTCTGCCCCCGGCGACCCGCCAATCATCGACCGGCATCTATTGGCGGATTCCCGGCGGCCAAACGCGCCAAACGGTGTCCGTCACCCGATGGCGCGTTTGCCCCCGGGGACCGCGAGGCCCGGTCGCCGAAGGGCGGAGCGGGAGTGCTACCAGCGGTGGTAGGCGGGGTGGCCGGGCGGGACGGAGACGAAGACGCCGCGGCAGGTCGCCGTCACCTTGCCGCCGGCCTCGAGCGTCTCCTCGACGACGACGCGGTTGCCCGACGACTCGACGACGCGCGCCGTCAGATGCACCGGCGCGGCGGTCGGCGTGGGCGCGCGGAGCTTCACGTGGAACTCGGCGGTCACCGTCGAGGGCAGTTCGGGGAGCCCCTGCGAGGTCATCAGGTGGTACGCGGCGGTCCAGTTGCCGTGGCAGTCGAGCAGACAGCCGCAGATGCCGCCGTTCAGCACGCCGGCGAACGCCTCGTGATGCTTGGAGGCCTGCCAGTCGCACACGACCGTGCCCCCCGCCGCGGTGTCGCCGACGGCGAAGCTCTTGAGCCGCAGGCCCTGCTCGTTGGCGGGCCCGCAGCCGAAGCAGCGGTTCTGCGGGGCGTAGGTGTCCTGGAGGCTCTTCGGCATGGGATCCCTCACTTGGCCGGGGTCGCGACGCGCTCGAACCGGTAGCCGCCCTTCTCCGCGCCCCACACCTGCTTGCCCGCGGCATCGTACCCGCGGTCCCACGAGACGAGCCCCGTGGCGGTCACGGTGACCTCGCTCGTCGCGTACGCGGCCCCGCGGAACGTGCTCGCGCACTGGCTGCCCAGCGTGCTGCCCGAGAACGTCGCCGGGTCCACCGCGCGCAGGAGCACCGCGCAGCCCGGCCGGTCCACGAGGGCCGACGGCTCGAGCGTCGCGAGCGGGTTCGCCTCGGCCCACGCCCCGACGGCGGCCGCGGGGTCCTTCAGCTCGAACACCTGGCTCTCGAAGAGGCCGTCGGCGAGCGCGCGGAGCCGGTAGACCCGCTGGCGGTAGGGCTTGTCGAGCGACGTCGCGATGGCCTGCTCGACGTAGAACCACTTCGCGTCGGTTCGGACGGTCCACACGGGCGCGATGTGCAGCCGCACGTCGAAGTACGTCGGGTCGGCCTTGCTCTGCGCCTCGCTCGAGAACGTCCCGGTCATCCACGCGGCCAGGCGGTCGAGGTCCGTCGCATAGACCGGCGGCGGCGGCGCGACGTCGATCCGCTTGCCCGTCGCGACCTCGAACACCTGCCGCGCGCCGTCCAGCGTCTGGACGAAGAAGCGGCCCTCGGCGTCGAACCCCTCCGCGTCGCGCCACGCGAGGTGCGAGACGGTGGGCTTCAGCAGCGTCCGCGTCCGCACCACGTCGAGGACCGTGAGCGCGGCCACGACCTCGCCGCGCCGGACGAACCGCAGCACGACGAGGTCGTCGGGCGCCTCCTTCGGCAGCAGGTTGAGGCCGTCGAACCCGATCACGAGGTGGTCGCCGTCGTCCGCGACGTGCAGCGAGCGGTACCATCCCGGCATGGCCCACGCCTTCTCGCGGCGCCCGTCCACGACGCGGTAGACGGTCGTGACCTGCGTCTTCGCGTCGCTGACCGCCTCGACCGCCTTCGACGGCGACACCGCGGTGTGCGTGGCCGGGGGCGGCAGCGGCGTGTCGGCCCGCGCGGGCGCGGCGACCCCGAGCACGAGCGCGAGGCCCACGACGACCGAGGCGAGGCGGGCGAGCGATGCGGGACGGCGGGACATGATCGGCCTCCTCGCCCCGATGCTACGCCCGCGACGGCCGGCCGACCCCGTCGCGCCGCCCCGCCGCGCGCCCGACGCCCGCGAAGGCCTCCCTGCGGCGGGCCGGGCCTCGCGGTCCCCCGCGGACGACGGGGCCTCGTGGGGAACGAACGGCGACCGGGCCTTGCGGTCCCGCGACGACGACCGCGCCCCGTCCTCCGCGTCAGCCCTCGCGCGGCGTCCCGGCCCACTCGTGCCGCAGGAGGCCGTAGACGTGTTGGTCCACGAGGCGACCCTCGATGCGGTACGCCTCGCGCATCGTCCCCTCGCGCGTGAAGCCGAGGCGCTCGAGCAGCCGGATGGAGCGCGGGTTGTCCACCGAGACGGTCGCGGTCAGGCGGCGCAGCCCGCCGCGGGTGAAAAGAAGGTCCACGAGCGCGCGCACGGCCTCGGTGCCGACGCCACGGCCGACCCACGCCTCGTCGAGGTGGTACGCGATCTCCGCCGTCTCCATCGACCACCACACCTGCGGCACCGCCACCGTGCCGACGACCTCGTCGCCGACGCGCACCCACCAGCGGTACTCGGCCTTCGTGCGGTCGAGCGGGTCCGACCCGCACCGCGCGACGCGAGTCTCGAGGTCGGCGAGCGTCGAGGCCGCGAACGGCATGAAGCGCCGCGCGTCCGCCTGGTGCCGCCATCGGTACCAGAGCGCCGCCGCGCCGGGCACCGCGGGCAGCAGCTCGACGCGGGGCAGGTCGGGGGCAGGGGACCGCGAGGCCCGCTGGCCGCCGGCCCCGAGCCCCGCGAGCCGCAGCCGCACGACGAGGTCGTGGAGCGCGGGCCCGGCGGTCGGCGCGTCGGGGAGGCGCGACTCCGCGACCGCCTCGTGCAGGCGCGCGAGCAGCCCCTGGAACACGGGTTCGTGCGCCGCGACCTCCTCCGGCGTCAGGGTGCCCCGCTCGGCCCCCGTGAGCTTGCGGGCCACGAGGTCGTGGACGCCTTCGAGGGGATACGTGTCGAGGAGGCGGACGAGGTTGGCCTCGACCTCACCCGAGCGCATCAGGTGGATGCCGGTCAGGAGCACGCGATAGACGTAGAGGAGCGGCTTCACGCGCGGCGGCCGCTCCTTCGCGAAGAGCCGCCACTGCGTGTGCGCGAACCCGACGTAGTGGTGCGCGTGGTGCTTCGTCACGCACTGCGGCGCGAGCGCGACGAGTTCCGCGTGCGCGGGCGTCGTGTGGAGCACGAGCGGCGACAGCAGCTGCTCGAGGACGTAGCCGTTGCGCCGCAGGAGCAGGCGAGCGAACTTCGCGACGTCGTGCGTGACGACGTCGAGCTCGAGGCCGTCGTCGTCGCGGGCGACCTCGATCGTCTCGCGGGGCGTCCGCAGGCCGACGACGTCCTCGGGCGGCAGCAGGTGGACGCCGCGGAGGTCGAAGTCGCTGTCGGGCGACGGGAACCCATAGAGGTGCGCCCCGCTCACCGTGACGAAGAGGAGCGGGTGCGGCTGCGCGCGGATCGCGGCGAAGAGGCGCGGGTCCCAGGTCACGGCGCGGCCTCCGGCAGCGGGGCGTCGGAAACGTCGACGACGCGGCGGCGGGCCCAACGGAGGAAGCGCTCGACGCGCGCGTAGTCGGGGCGGTCCGGCAACGGGGTGGTCGCGTACGCGGCGTCGAACTCGCGGTGGAGCGCAGTCCGCCATCGGTCCACCTCGGCCCACGGCACCTGTCCGGCCTTCACCGCGAGCAGCCGCTCGCGCTCCGCGCCGACGTCCACGGTGAGGACGCCGGTGCGGAGGAGGTCGGTGCCGGCCCGCAGGAGCCGCAGCAGGTGCATCGCGTGTTTCCAGCCCCCCGCGTTGCGGCGGTCGAGGTCGGCGTTCAGCTTCTCGAACTGGCTCATGGCGTAGCCGGCGTACGTCGCGTGCACGAGCTTCGAGAGGAACGCCTCCCGCATCCCGAGCAGGACGCGCGCGACGGGGTCGGCGTGCTCGACGAGCGGCGTCCACAGGCACTCGAGGACGTTCGGGTTCGCCTTCAGCGCGAGCAGGAGGAACTTCTGGAGCTCCCAGTAGCAGGACTGCGCCGCGTCGTCCTCGAGCTGCTCGGGGACCCCTGCGAGCGACCAGTGGAGCGACGCCGGCGGCAGGTAGACGCCGCGGCGGTCGGTGTCGGAGGCGTCGGTCGCGAGGCCGTAGGCCCGCGAGCCGACGACGCATCGGTAGATCACGTGGTCCCAGAGGCCGCGGTCGGCCATCGCGTCCGGCGCGCCGGCGCGGGCGTCCTTCTCGGCGGCGAGCAGCGTGAGCTCGCGCCGCACGAGGACCACCTCGACCCCGCCGGGGAACCGCACGCGGTACCCGTGGTCGGGGTCCACGGGCGAGGCGACGACGATCCCGACCGCGCCGGGCGGGTGCTGCGCGACGCCGTTCTCGACGACGGCGACGCGGCTCACGACGCGCGTGCCGACGGGGAGGACGGTGGGCGGCGGGGCCGAGGTCATGGGCCCACCCTACCCGGACGGGGCCGACCGTGGCGGCCGCCGGGCCTCGCGGTTCACCGCAGGACTTCGTTGCGCTCGACGCCGCGGGTCGCCGCGGACGGGGCCTCGCGTCCCTCGAGGAGCGCCAGCACGTCGGTGAGGGCCGACGTCCCCGCGGCGCGGTACGGCACGAGGACCGCGGCCGCGCCGTCGGCGACCAGGGCCTGCTCGACCGCGACGGTCTCGGCCGTGGCGACGAGCTTCGCCTCGGGGCAGAGGTGCTTCAGGTGGCCGAGGATGCGGCGGTTGCTCGTGCCCTTGAGCAGCGTGTCGGGGACCGAGCACAACGCGACCTTGGCGCCCTCGATGCCCGCGTGGTGGAGCGTGTCCGGGCTGCCGAGGTCGCCGTAGGCGCACGAGACACCGCGGCGACGCAGCTCGTCGAGGACCACGGGGTTGAAGTCGACGACGTGGACGAGCGGCACGAGGTCGGGGCGCGACGTCGAGAGCTCGTGGAGGAAGGCGCTCGCGGTGCGGTGGAAGCCGAGGAGCACGATCGGGTGGTCGGCGCCGTGCGCCGCGCCGCCGTCCGCGGGCGCCGCCGACTCGCGCGCGAGGCCGCGCCGCTCGAGCCAGCCGCGGATCCGCACGTAGATCGGGTGGCTCGCGGCCATGAGGTAGGTGCCCGCGACCGCCGACAGGATCATCGTGAACAGGACGACGTCGAGGACCGCGCCCTCGACGTGGCCGAGCTTGAGGCCGATGGCCGTGAGCACGAGCGCGAACTCGGACGCGGGCCAGAGGTTCATCGAGCAGACGAGGCCCGCGCGGTCGCCGGCGCCGAGCCAGCGCAGCAGCGGGAACATCACCACGAACCGCGACACGAGGACGAACAGCGCGACCGCCACGGCCGTGCCCGCCAGCGCCCACGTCGGCGCCGCCACCTTGAGCCCCAGCGCGACGAAGAAGAGCGTCAGGAAGAAGTCCCGGACCGTCGTGACCTTCGCGACGATGTCGGGCTTGTAGGGCAGGTAGCTCATGGCGAGCCCGGCCGTCAGGGCCCCCATCTCGGCCGACAGCCCGGCGCGCGCCGCGAGGCCCGCAACGAGGAAGCACCACGCGATGCCCCCGAGCACCATGAGCTCGGGCGAGCGGGCCGCGCCGCGGAAGATCCGCGGCAGGACGTAGCGGGCGGCGGCGAACGCGCCGAGCACGAGGGCGACGCCGAGGCCGAGCGCCTGCAGCAGCGGCCCCACCTCGGGCGCGGTCAGGCTCGGCTGCACCGCGAGGAACAGGATCGACCAGAGGTCCTGGAGCACGAGCACGCCGAGCGTGATGCGGCCGGGCAGCGTGTCGAGCTCGAACTTGTCGTACAGCACCTTCACGACGACGAGGGTGCTCGACAGCGACAGCCCGAACGCGAGGTACAGCGCGCCGTACGTGCCGAGCGGGCCCACGAGCCCGGTGGCCTTCAGCACCACCGGCACCAGCAGGCACACGCCGAAGTTCAGCGGGACCTGCAGCGCGCCGGCGAGCAGCACCGTCCGCCCCGCGCGCCGCAGCGCCTGCACGTCGATCTCAAGGCCGATCAGGTAGAGGAGCAGGATCAACCCGAGGCTCGAGATCGCCTCGACGCTCTCCGCCGACGTGATGACGCCGAACCCGACGTTGCTCCCGAGCAGCACGCCCGCCGCGACGTAGGCGAGCAGCAGCGGCTGCTTCGCCGCCCGCGCGAGGAACGCCAGGACCGCCGCCGCGAGGATGGCGCGGCCGAGGTCCGACAGGATCGAAGGGAGGTTCGCGAGGACCAGCACGGCGGGATCCTGCCTCACCCGGGGGGCCGCCGCAACCCGGGACTTCCCCGCGCGGAGGGCCCTCCGTCAGGGGGCGTCCATGGAGCCCGTGTACCGGCCGTCGGCCTTCCCGTCGGACGCGTCGATGGCGCGCAGAGCGGCGAGGAGCTCTTCGCGCCCCATCACCCCCTTCTCGATCAAGATCCGCATCATCGTCCGTGAGAAGAGCGCAAGGACGCCGACGGTCTCCTCGAGCTCCTCCACCCGGTCGCGCAGTTCGGCGCGGGACCGGATGTTCTGGCGGGCCATGACCGAGACGTGGCGCCGCGTCTCCTCGATGTCCTGTCGCTGCAGCCACTCGTTGTCGAAGATCATGCGGGACCAGTGCATCGTCGCTCCTCTCGCGCCGCGCCCTCGGGGCGCGCGGCCTCCGAGTGTACGGTCGCCCGCCACGCGCGTCGGCCCCCCCGCCGGGCCGCCTTCGCCATCCGACCCGCCCGCCGCCGCCCCCCCCACGGCCGCGTGCCCGGGCGCCGCGACCTCGCCCGCTCCCGGGCGTCCGGGTCCCGCTCCGCGCCGGTCCCCCTCTCCGGGACGCGAGGCCCGCTCGCCGGCGGTAGAGTGCGCCCTCGGGAGGTGACGTCGATGGGATCCCACGGACTCGGCGGCGTTTGCGCCCGCCTCGCATTCGTCGCAGCGCTCCTGGTGGCCTCGACGGGCTGCGGACCGTCGTCCCCCGCGCCCGAACCCGCGCCTGCGCCCAAGAGCGCGCCCGCCGGGCCCGCGCAACCGGTGGTCTGGACGAAGCTCGGCTCGACCGCGGCCTTGGACACCGCCCTCGAGGACGCGCGACGGCTCCGCCGGCCGACCGTCGTGATCGTCTGGGCCGCCTGGGCGTCCTACGCGAAGCACATGATGAAGGTGATCGAAGGCGACGAGTCGATTCGCCGAGCGCTGTCCGGAGCGACCACGTTGATGCTCGACGCCACGGCCGACGAGGACGATGCGAAGTCGATCGAGCGCGAGTTGCGGACCGCGCTCAAAATCCCGGAGAACCAGATGCCCTGGGTCGCCTTCGTCGACGCGACGGGCACCCGTCGCCCCGACCTCGACATCACCGGCTACGACGCGTCGGCCTTTCGCGACCTCCTCGCCGCGCGCCTGGCCGCACTCGGTCTCCGCGACTGACGCCCGCCGCGGAACGGGACCGCGCCGCCGACCCGACGGGCCCGCGCTGACTGCGCGCGACGCCGGCTCCGGCCGCGCCCGCCGACGACTCGCGCTCGCGCGTCCCGCCGTCGCGCCCTTCCCTCTACTCGTAGATCATCCAGAGCGGGCCGGGGAACAGCCACGAGAGGCCCTCGCGGAGGCGGTCGCGCCAGGCCTCCCAGTTGTGGCCGTCCCGGGCCTCGACGTAGCGGACCTCCATGCCGGTGGACTGGAGGAACGGCGCCATCGAACGGTTCTCGTAGATCAACGACTCGTAGACGCCGCACGAGACGAAGAGCTTCTCCGCGGGATGGCCCGGCCGCGCGCGGAACGCGTTCACGAACTCCACCACGGGCTCGAAGACGGGGCCGCGGTAGGTGCGCCCGATGTCCGTGAAGGCGAAGGAGCCCGACTGCAGGAGGAGCCGGCTGAACGTGCCCGGGTAGCGCCACGCCGTCGAGAGCGAGGCCACCGCGCCGAGGCTCGCGCCGCCGATCCCGCGCTGCGCGGGGTCCTTCGCGACGGGGAACGCCGCCTCGAGGGCCGGCAGCAGGTCCTGCACGACGAACGACGCGTGCGCCGCGTCCGCCATGTACTCCTTCATCCGGTCCGGCGACTGCGTCCCCACCACGATCATCGGCGGGATCTCGAGCCGGTGGATCAGGTTGTCGAGGACGGTCTGAAGCCGCGCGAACCGCAGGTAGTCGTTGCCGTCGTGCAGCACGAGGAGCGGGTAGCGGCGCGTGAGCCGCATGCGCGCGGGGAGGTACACCTTGACGTTGCGCGTGCCGCCGAACGCCCGCGCGTCGATCTCGTGGTCCTCGACCGAACCGGGCCGGGCCTCCGGGTCCGCGAGGGTCCAGTCCGGCACCTGGTAGCCGGCCGCGTAGCAGACCGAGTTGGCGCCGAAGGGGTCGTGCGCCGTCTGCCGGTTGAGCGGGTCGCGGATCAGCTCGCGCCCCCCGTCGCGCTCGACGAGGAGCTTGTACTCCATGCGGGAGCCGGCCGGCAGGTCGAGCGTGAGGTACCAGAGGTCGGTCCACTTCACGCGCGCGAACGGCTGGAACGTCGGCAGGCCGAAGATCGCGTGCCAGAGCTTCACCGCGTCGGCCTCGCCGCGGTAGAGGAAGGTGACGCGGTCGCCCTCCACGATCGGCACCGCCGTCGAGGCGACGAGGGCGTCCACCGAGCCGTCGCCCGGGCCGTTGCCGCGCACGAAGCGGTCGATGAGCAGCGTCATGCGGGCCCCACGTCCATGACGTGCCCGTCGAACAGCAGCACGCGCGCCGTGTGGACCTCGACGCGCCGGCCCTCGCACCACACCCGCGCCCCCTCGTCGAGCGCGAACGCGCGCGCGGGCGCGAACCGCTGCGCGATCAGGCGGACGCGCACGCGGTCGTCGAGGCGCAGCCGGCGCCGCGCGTGCGGCAGCGCCACGACCCCGCGCGCCAGGCCGAGCCCGGCGTCGAGCACCTCCGCGTTGCCCGCGCCCTGGGGCGGGCTGTCGTGGAACAGCACCACCGTGTCGCACACGACCATCGCCCCCGCCGACCACGCGAACACCGGCTTCTCGCCCGACGCCTCGGCGACGCCGAACAGCCGCAGCCGGTCGAGCAGCACCTGCACGTGCCCGCCCGCGATCGCGAGCGCGTCGCACCCCGCGAGGATGCGCGCGACCTCCTCGCGGTGCTCGGCGACGGCCGGCCGCGACGCGAGCCGCCACTCGAGGTCGAACGCCTCGTCCATCCGGCGCACCCGCTGCCGGTGGTCGTGGTCGAGCGCGCGGAGCGCGCCGAGCGCGTGGTCGACCTCGGGCTCGACGAGGTCGCGCTCGAGCGACGTCGCGAGCAGGTCGCGCACCGACGCCTTCGCGTGGTGCAGCCGGATCCGGTAGAGGTCCTGGAGCTTGCGCCGCCGGTCGAGCAGGTCGCCGTACGCCAGCAGGAACTCCGGGTCGCGGGCCAGGACGTCCTCGCCGCGCCGGTGGAGCCCCAGGTTCACGACCGGCCGGCGCAGGTGGGCCGAGAGCTCGTCGATCTCGTCCTCGCGCTCCTGCCAGCCCGCCGTGACGGCCGCCACCGCCCCGGTGACCCCTGCTCGATCGACCGCCTCGACGAGGGTCGGGCGCAGGCGTTGGGGGCCGAGCAGGACAACCGTCCGCATCCCGGGCATCCTATGGGCCGATCCCCTCCGTCCGAAGCGGACACGGGGACGGAGGGCCCCCGCCGTGCACGTGATCTTCGTCGAGCCGCGTTTCCCCGCCTACCAGCGGAACTTCGTCCGGGCGCTCGCCGAGGTCGGCGCCAAGGTCACCGGGATCGGGGAGGCCCCCGTCGAGGCGCTGGGCGACCAGCTCCGCGGCTGGCTCCACGCCTACGAGCAGGTCCGCTCCGTCGTGGACGAGGCCGCCATGACCGAGGCCGTCCGCCGCATCCAGCGCCGCGAGTGGGTGGACCGCCTCGAGTGCACCATCGAGGCCCACATCCTCCCGGTCGCGAAGGTCCGCGAGGCCTGCACCATCCCCGGCACCACCGTCAAGACGGCCTGGCTCTGCCGCGACAAGCCCGCCATGAAGGACGTCCTCCGCGCGGCCGGCGTCCCGACCGCCCGCTCGACCGGCGCCGACGACGCCGCCACCGTCCGCCGCTTCGCGAAGGAGGTCGGCTACCCCCTCATCGTCAAGCCGCGCAGCGCCGCCGGCGCCTCCGGCACCGTCCGCGTCGACGACGACGCCGCCCTCGAGCGCGCCATCGCCGCCACCGACTTCGCCCACGGCGGCTCCGTCGCCGTCGAGGAGTTCATCGAGGGCCACGAGGGCTTCTACGACACCCTCTCCATCGGCGGCAAGGTCGTCCACGAGTTCGTCTCGCACTACTACCCCGGCGTGCTCGAGGCCATGCGCACCCGCTGGATCTCCCCCCAGATCCTCACGACGAACCGCGTCGACGCGCCCGGCTACAGCGAGCTCAAGGTGATGGGCCAGAACGTCATCACCGGGCTCGGCATCGGCACGAGCGCCACCCACATGGAGTGGTTCTACGGCCCCAAGGGGCTCAAGTTCAGCGAGATCGGCTGCCGCCCGCCCGGCGTCGGCGTCTGGGACCTCTACTGCGCCGCCAACGACTTCGACCTCTACCGCGAGTGGGCCCACGCGATCGTCCACGGCCGCCCGTTCACGCCGCCGTCGCGCCGCTTCACCGCGGGCATGATCGCGCTGCGCCCCGACCGCGACGGCCGCATCGTCGGCTACGAAGGCGTCGAGGAGGTCTACAAGAAGTACGGCCCCGCCATCATCGACGGCCACTTCCCGCCCCCGGGCACCCCGACGCAGCCGGTCGAGGCGGGCTACATGGCCAACGCGTGGATGCGCGTCCGTCACCCCGACTACGACGCCTGCCACGCGATCCTCGACGACATCGGCCGCACCGTCCGCGTCCGCGCGCAGGCGTAGGCGACGCCGGCCGAGCGAAGGCTCGGGCACCGGTCGATCTCCCGGGACCGCGAGGCCCGGTGGCCGACACCGGACCTCGTGGCCCGCGGGCCGCGAGGTCCGCGGGCCCGGCCCCCGCGCGGTCCGGCACGGACCGCGCCTCGCGCTCGCGAAAACGGCGACCGGGCCTCGCGGTCCCGGAAGCGGCGACCGGGCCTCGCGGTCCCGGGCCCCGCGTCAGCGCTTCTTGCCGTGCTTTCCCTTCGGCGGCTTGCCGCCGCCGTTCCCGCCGGACGCCGGCTTCGCGGCGGGCGCGGGCGCCGGCTTCGGGGCGGGCGCCGCGGCGGGCTTCGGCGCCGGAGCGGGCGCGGGCTTGGCCGCCGGAGCCGGAGCGGGCTTCGGGGCGGTCGCCTTGGCGGCCTCGGCGTGCGCGGCCGGGACGGCCGGCGCGGAGGGCGGCGGCGCGACCGGCGCGGGCTTGTGCGACGGGACCGGCGCGCCCGGCACGAGCGTCTTCGCGGCCGGGGCGGTGGCCGCCACGGGGGCGGCGGCCGACTCCGCCTTCAGCTGCCGCTCGGCCTCGAGCCAGTCCTCGAGCGCGCGGCCGGGCCGGCGGCCCCCTCGGACGTAGAGCGCGTAGGCACGCGCGGCGATCGCATCGCGGTCGATCTCGGCCATGGTCGGGCTCCGACGGGGGACGCGCCCACCGTACCGGGAAGCCGCCGGACCCTCCATCGCGGGCCGACCCCGACGGCGGCCGGCAGGGACGGCTTCCCCTTGGCGGCGTCTTGACGCATGATCCCGGGCCCCGTCCGGGAGGACTCCCCCTTGGTCCCGAAGGTCTCGACCCGCTGGTACTCGCCGCGCCTCCGCCAGGAGGTCCTCGCCTGCCGGTGGGGCCACGCCGGCACCCCCGTCCTCCTCTACCCGACCGCCGGCGGCGACGCGGAGGAGAGCGAGCGCTTCCTGATGATGAAGGTGCTCGGGTCGCTGCTCGAGGCGGGCCGCATCCGCGTCTACTCGTGCGACAGCGCGGCGGGCCGCCTCTGGACGGACCGCGACGCGTCGGGCGCGCACAAGGCGTGGTTCCAGAACCGCTTCGACGCGTACGTGACGGAGGAGCTGGTCCCGGCGATCCGCCTGGACACGGGCGAGCCGGGCGTCGAGATCATCGCGGCGGGCGCGTCGCTCGGCGCGTTCCAGACGCTGGCGTCGGTGTGCCGGCACCCCGAGATCTTCAAGCTCGGGATCTGCATGAGCGGCACGTACGACTTCGGCCGGTGGATGGGCGGCGCCCACACGCTCGACTACCACTACGCGTCGCCGCTGCACTTCCTCCCCCACCTGCCCGAGGGCGAGCAGCTGACGCGGCTGCGCTCGCGGTTCCTCGTGCTCGCGACCGGCAACGGCGACTACGAGGCGCCGTGGGAGTCGTTCTGGGTGGCGGACGCGCTCGGGAAGAAGGGCGTGCCGAACCGCGTGGACATCTGGGAGGGCTACCGCCACGACTGGATGACGTGGCGCGAGATGCTGCCCCAGTACCTCGAGAAACACGCGTGAGACGCGAGGCCCGGTCGCTCGCGCTCGCCGTGCTCGCGTGTCTCGCGGGCGCGGGACGGGTCGCGGGCGGCGAGGCCTCGGGCGATGGATCCACGGCGATCGGGCTCGCGCACGGCGACCTCGCGGCGTGGGAGGGCGGGGCGCCCGTCGGGTGGCGGGTCGAGGTCGGGGCGCGCAGCGGCGACGGGCCGCCGTCGAGCCTCCTCCCGGTCGAGGGCGGCGGCGCGGCGCTCGTCGGCGACGCGGCGACGGGCACCTGGCGGCTGCTCGCGCAGACCGTCGCGGTCGCGCCGGGCGACGTCGTGCGGTTGCGGTGCGAGGCGCGGGCCGTCGGCGTGAAGCGGGACGGCGCGCAGCGCGAGAACCTCTACGTCGGGCTCGTGCCGCGCGGGCCCAATGGGCCCGACATGGCCGCGCTCCGGCCCGTGGGCGCCCTGCGCGAGGCGTTCACCCCGTGCGAGGCCCTCGCGCGCGCGACGACGCCCGCCCTCGACATCGTCGCGTTCCTCTCGACCACGGGGCGCCTCGAGGTGCGCGACGTCCGCGTCGAGCGGATCGACCCCGCGGGCGCGTTCGACGCCCTGGTCGCCCACGCGGCGCGGACGTACCCCTTCTTCGCGGAGCGGGGCGTGGACTGGGCCGCGCACGCGGCGGCGTTCCGCGCGCGGGCCGTCGCGGCGGCGGACGACGCGGCGGCGTTCGCGGGGGTGCTCGCGGCGTTCCTCGCGCCCCTGCGGGACGTACACGTCTGGATCGACCGGCCCGGCGCCGCGCGCGTCGCACCCTACAGCCCGGCGATCGAGAGCGGGTTCGACGCGAAGGCGACCTTCGCGCGGCTCGCGGACCGCGCGCAGGTGGGCCGCATCGCGATCGCCGGGCGGCTCGAGGGCGGCATCGCGTACCTCGCGATCGGGGCGCTCCCGTCGCCGGGCGCCGACGCCGACGCCCTCGTCGCCGCCCACGACCGCGTGCGGGCGGGCGCGTCGGCCGTGGTGCTCGACCTGCGGCCGTGCACCGGCGGCAACGAGACGACGGCGGGGCGGCTCGCGGCCCCGTACGCGACGGCGCCCGTGGTCTACGCGCGACGGCGCGTGCGCAACGGGCCCGCGGCCGACGACTTCGCGCCGTGGGGCGACGCGGTGCTCGCGCCGGCGACGGAGGCCGACCGGTTCGCGGGGTCCGTCGTCGTGCTCCTGGGGCCCGCGTGCGTCAGCAGCGGCGAGGGCCTCGCGCAGATGCTCGAGGTGCTCCCGACCGTGACGACCGTCGGCCGTCCGACGCGCGGATCGAGCGCCAACCCGGCGCCGGTTCCCCTGCCCCACGGCATCGACGTCTGGTTGCCCCGCTGGCAGAACCAGCGCGCGAACGGCGAGTCCCTCGAGGGGAAGGGCGTCGCGCCGAAGGTCGTCGTCGAGGCCACGGGCCCGGGCGACCCCGCGCTCGAGCGCGCCCTCGAGGTGCTCCGCGCGGCGCTCGCCCCGAAGCCGCCGAAGTAGGCGCGGGGGTCGCCCCGGCGCCCCCGCCGACGACGGGCCGCCCGGCCTCGCGCCTCTCCCGAAGCAGAAGGCCCTCTTGGCGCCCCACAGCGCGGTCAAGCGCGCGCGGGTCGAGCGCGGTATGCTGGACTTCAGGTCAGAGTGCTGGACTCGACCAAACTCCGCCTTGATCGCGCAGGTCTTCTCGTGACGGCTGTAGTCCCATGGCAACCCGTCGTGAAGTGCAAGCCCGCCTGATCGCGCATGCATCGTCTGCCCTGAGCGCTCGACAGGTGATCTTCTCGAACTGGCCTGACATCGGGTGGACGTATCAACCCTCGTTGGGCTTGAGGATTTCCCTCAGCTTCCAGCGCACATCCGGTGGCCCGACGTCGTACGGCGTCTGGATCAACGTCCGTCGTTGGGACGTTACTCTGGCGATACGCCGCGTGCTCCAAGCGGAGTCGGAGGAATCTGGTGCCATTGGGTTCGCTGGTGACTTCTTTGAGGTGATCAACCAACTAGGTGTCGACTCCATCGCGGACACCCAACTGTTCCCTGTCGGTGTCAGCATGGATGTCGAAGCCAGGCTGGAGTGGTTCTTCTCGTACTTCAACAACGTCGTGCTCAGTTGGTCCGACTCCGTGGCGTCGCTTTCGGACTGGTTGAGGTTCTGCCGTGGGCTCAGACGCAATTGGGCAGCGCTCACTGAGACCCTCGTCACGGGCGACTGGCTACTTCGCAGCCCCATGACTGCGACGGGGTGGGATCGCCTGATTGAGTCCGTTCCAGCGGCGGCGAGGGCCAGTGCGTTCTTCCGCGGATCCAGCGTCACCCTGGGTGAGTACCTCGATCGGCTACGCACGACAGTGCCCGAGGACTGGGGACTCGGGGATACCTCGCAGTTGTCCCCCCCTCCCATTCGTACGCGGCGACCCCGCTCAGGGTCCGGCGCAAGCAAGTCCGACCACGGAGGTGCATAGATGGCGAGTGTCAGCGACCCGACGGTAGTCGACCTGATCGGCGTGAACCCCATCGACGGCGCGTCGGTTGTCGTCATTCTTCAGCGCTTGCCGTGGAACGGCAGTCGATCTGAGGCGGAACTCGTCGCGCAGAAACTGGAGGCGTACATTGCGTATGTCCTGAGCGGGAGATTCGCACGCGACAACCCGAAGGCGAGCGCTGGGCGTGTAGGAATTGAGTTGCGCTACCTTCAGGATCCACCGCCGGTCATCGCGCGGGTGTTCGACGTGGCAAGAGCGACGGTTGAGCCGCTGGGGCTACGAGTTGGCATGGTCGCGCTCGATTCAGCCTAGGTCCGGAGCCCCTGCCCTGTCCTCCCCGGAGCAAGACAGTTCTGCGTTGATGAGACTCCTCCGGAGTAGGTCACGCTGCGACTGAACCTCCGCGGACGAGCGGCCCGCCCGCAGAGGCATCCGGCAGCCGGCCCCGCTGCGCGCCCGACGGCACGATGGCCGTGTGACGCACGCCGCGGCCCGATCGACACTCGGGTTCCGCGCCCGGCACGTCGGGCGTACCGACCAGACCCGCCAACGATCGACACTGCCGAGGGTGTGCCCCGCCACGGCGTGGCGCCGCCGCGCGCGCGGGTCGGGCACGGTATCCTGGACTTCAAGTATCCTGGACTTCAAGTGAGTGTTCGTCCCTCCACCGATCGCCGACCTCCTCGCGCCGGTCCCTTCGTGAGGGATACAGTCCCAAGCGGGTTTCATGACGCGAACCGACACACCGGAGGGGCCGCGGTCCTCGAGCACCTCGAAGAGAACGGAGCCAAGTGAGATATGGCAGTCTCGATCGAATCAGCAAGCCCCGGAGCCACTGAGACCGAGCTGAAGCTCCTCGAAACGGGAGTCGGAGGTCTCCCCGACTCCTACGCTCGATTCCTGCGTAGACACAATGGCCTCGTCCCCGCACCCAACAGATTCGACGTTCGACCGAGAAAGGCCGGATCATTGAGAAGGATGTTCGGAGCGGCGGCCGCGCTAGATCGCGCACGAACGATGCGATCAGAGTTCGGACCGGGAGTCGTTCCGATCGGCGAAGCTGAGGGAGGGAACCTAGTCTGCCTATCGCTTGATGACGGGCACGTGCTCTTCTGGGATCACGATCGATGGGGTCTCGATGGAGTGACGTCCATCGCAGCATCAGTGGACGCCTTCATGGCGATGCTCGAGCCTCTCTAACAGGCCCTCCCTGTCCTCCCCGGAGCAAGACAGTTCTGAACTAATGAGCCCTCTCCGCAGTCGGTCAAGCCGCGACGGAGCCTCCGCGGACGAGCGGCCCGCCCGCCGACGGATCCGGCGGCCGGCCCCGCCGCGCGCCCATCGGCATGATGGGCGTATGGCGCAGGCCGCGGCCCGACCAACACCCGGGTTCCTCACACTTCGTCGGGCGTGCCGACCAGAGCCGCCGACGATCGACGCCGCCGAGGTTGTGCCCCTCCATGGCGTGGCGCCGTCACGCGCGCGCCGGTCGGGCGCGGTATCCTCGAGTTCAAGTCAGGGCGCGCTTCTCCACCGATCTCGGACTTCCTCGCGCAGGTCCTTTCGTGAGGGACACACCGAATAAGGCCGGCGTGCATGAGTTCGTGGTGGACGTACGGCGTCTTACACCAGCGGAGGTGTCGCAGGTCGAACGCACGGTAGTGTCACTGCTCGCCGCCCAACCCAGGACCATTACGATTCAAGGAAGGTAGACAATGTCAGGATCGGTCAGAATCAGCGTGGGGAATGCCTGGGCGACGCCCGGCTGGGTTTTCGACAATGTGCTGGAGGATATCGCTCGGCATGTGGGACCCCGGGACCCCGAGTTGTCCCATGCGATCCAAGAAGCCATCGAGGGCGTTCAGTATCTGGATGCCTCGCAATGGTCGAGTGGGCGGCTCCTCCTACTTCTTGAGGGCGCACGGATTTCGAGGCAGCAGCGACTTCGCGCTGGGCCGTCGGCCTTTCAAAAGCCGGAGTTCTTCCCTGGCTTCATGACGCAGGTCGAGCAACTGATTGCCCAGGTCGAGCTTGATCCAAGACTTCATGGACACGGGCAGACATGACGTCCTTCGTCAGGAGTACCTTCGCCGCCGCAGGGCTGACAGGGCCCAACGCTCTCAGGCACCGACGCGATCGGCATGGGACGTGTGGGGCACCGGAGGGGCCTTCCGTTTCGGGAGACGCGTGAGGGCCAGTCGGTCCGTCGCTTTGGCGATGGATCCCGTCGGCCGCGGAGGGGAAAGAGTGATCTACTCGGTTCCCGCGGAACTACCGCGTCGAAGAGGGCCGTTCAGTGGCCCGCGACGAGCAGGGCGAAGCGGCGGAGGATGGCGGAGGCGTGCGGGCTCGGGCGGAGCGTCTTGAGGAACGGCGCGTCGCTCATCGCGGCGCCGCGAGGCAGGTCGGCCGGCGGGTACTTCTCGGCGTAGGCCAGCCACCGCGCGGCGAAGCTGCGTTCGTCGATCTCGGGGTGGAACTGCGTGGCCCAGACCGGCGCGCCCACGACACGGAAGGCCTGCACCGGGCCCACGGCGGTCGTCGCGAGGACGACCGTGCCCGGCGGCGTGCCGTCGGCCCGGTCGGTGTGGCCCGCCTGCGCGACGAAGGTCGGCGGCAGCGGCCCGAAGAGCGGGTCGCGGTCGGCCTCCGGCGTCCGCGTGACGTCGATGGAGCCCAGCTCGCGGTTCGCGGGGTCGCGCACCATGGTCCCGCCGAGCGCCAGCGTCAGGAGCTGGAACCCGAAGCACGACGCGAAGGTCGGCGTGCCGGACGGCACCACCACGTCACGCAGCGCGGCCACCGCGCGGCCGATCCACGGGAACGGGTCGAGGACGCTGTAGCTCCCCGAGCCGCCGAGGAGCACCGCGCCGGCCGCGGCCACCTCGTCGGCCCGCGGCGCGCGCGCGAGGAGGTCCACGACGCCGATCGCGTCGCGCGCGACGCCCAGCGTGGCCGCGAAGCCCGCGACCTCGAGGTCGCGGACCGGGTCGGTGACGTCGCGGGACTGGAGGAGGAGGTACGGGACGCGCACGGTCCTGTTGTCGCCGACGCGCCGGGTCCGGCCTACATCCGCTGGTACTTCGGGCCGCTCCCGCCCTCGCGGGGGGTCCAGCGCGGCCCGACGACGTCGGTGGCCTTGCAGTCCACGCAGTTCGGCGCGTTGACGACCAGCTTGTCGCCCTGGCGCTCGTAGACGCCCGCGGGGCAGAGGTTGGCGTAGAGGTCGGCGAGGTCGCCGGGGACGTCCTTCCCGACCACGAGGTGGCTCGGGACGTCGTCGCGGGTCTTGTTGCCCGAGCGGAAGACGCCGTCCACCTTGCTGAAGGTGAGCTTGCCGTCCGGCGTGAACGCCGGGGCCGCCTCGACGGTGCGCGGGGCCTCGGCGTCGGTCTCCGACGGGATGCGCCAGCCGGGGAACGCGCCCTTCGTCAGCGTCATCAGCGACGCCTTGAAGCCGCCGAAGAAGAAGCCGCTCTTGAACGCGAGGCGCATGTTGCGGCGCTTCCGGAGCACCTGCATCGTCTCGCTCGCGTCCATGGCCGCGTCGTAGGCCGCGAGCGCGTCCGGGCCGTCGTCGTTCGCCTTGATCGCGCCGAAGATCGCGCGCGCGGCCGCGATGCCCGAGCGCATCGCGTGGTGGATGCCCTTGAGCCCCGCGACGTCGACGAAGCCCGCCGCGTCGCCGAGGAGCAGCGCGCCGCGGCCCTGCCGGCGCGCCGGCAGCGCGTAGAAGCCCCCCTCGGGGATCGTCTTGGCGCCCCACTCGAGGCACTCGCCGCCCTCGAGCAGGCCCTTGAACAGCGGGTGCAGCTTCATCTGCTGCAGCCAGCGGTGCACGTCGAACGACGTGCGCGGCGCGTCGAGGCTCGCCACGAGGCCGATGGCCACGAGGTCGTCGCCCATCGGGTAGGCGAACGACCCGCCGAACACGCTGCGCGGGAGCGGCCAGCCCATGGTGTGGATCACGGCGTCGAGCGGGCGCTTCACGCGCCACAGCTCCTTCACGCCGAGCGCGTAGATCTGCGGGTTGGCGGAGGAGACGCCCGCCCACCGCTGCCAGGCCTGCGCGAGCCCGCTGCGCGTGCCGTCCGACAGCGCGACGAAGCGGGCCCCGATGTCGTTCGCGGGCTGGAAGCCGCTGCCGGGCGTCCCGTCGCGCTTGAGGCCCGTGGGCGACGTGCGGACGCCGACCACCTTCTCGCCCTGCACGAGGAGCGACTCCACCGGGAAGCCGGTGAACAGGTTGACGCCCAGGCCCTCGGCCTTCTCGCCGAGCCAGCGCGCGACCTCGCTGATGCTCGCGACGAAGTTGCCGTGGTTCTTCATGGGCGGCGGCGTCGGGATCCGCCACGACCCGCCGGACGTGAGGACGTAGACGCGCTCGCCGGGCACGGGCCCGCGGAACGGGAAGTCGGCGTCCTTGAGCTCCGGGAACAGCTCGCGGAAGCCCGCGGGGTTCACGCACGCGCCCGAGAGGTTGTGCTGGCCGAGGCCCTCGGCCTTCTCGAGCACCGCGATGTTGACCTCGCCGACCGTGCCGCCGGCCTCGGCGTCGCGCTTCACGAGTCGCGCCAGCTCGATCGCGCCCGCGAGACCCGCGGGCCCGCCGCCGACGAACACGACGTCCATCGGCACGGCCTCGTCGCCGGGCGCCTCGTGCACGATCAGCCGCTCCATCGGCAGGTCGGCCTGGTGGTGCGCAGGGACGAGGGGGGCGGCCATGGCGGGTCTCCGGGCCCCCGTTGTACCGAGGGGGGCCTTCCGTCCCCCGCTTGGCGCCGGTGCGCCCGCGGGGCCGCGGCCGCGCCGCGTGCGCGGGTCGCGGGGCCTCCGTCCGCGCCGGGGCGCCCGGGCCACGCGACGACGCCTGTCGCAGGGCGGCGTACCATGCGGGATTCCCCGTCGCGGGTGAGGCGAACGTCGGGAACCCCCTCGGTCGGCGGCCGCCGACCGCCGGGCCCGGAATCCGACCTCGCTCGGTCCCCTACCCGCCGCTCCCGTCCGCATCCCGCTCCTGGGGACGCAAGGCCCGCCCCCGCGCGGGCCTCGCGTCCCGCTCCCCCTGACTGCGCCCCGCGTCTCCCGAGCCGTCGTCCCCCGAGCCCCGCTCCCCGCATCGCCGTGTCCACCGCCGCCGCCTCCCCCGCCGTCGCGCCGACGTCCGCCCCGGTCAAGACCTGGGCGGTGACGGGGCGGCTCCTGCGCCGGTTCGCGCCGGTGCGCGGGCGCGCGTTGCTCGTGCTCGCGTTGTACGTCGTGCGGACGGCCGTCGGCGTCGCGACGCCGATGCTGCTCGCGCGCGCGATCGGCGTGCTGCTCGAGCACGAGGGCAAGGGCGGCCCGCTGCCCGACGAGTTCGTGTGGTACGCGACGCTGAACGGCGTGGCGGTGGTGCTGCGGTGCCTGTCGTTCCTGGCGGTGACGACGGCGTCGGCGGCGCTGTCGCAGGACGTCGAGAACGCGCTGCGGCGCGAGCTGTTCGCGAAGGTGATGACGCTGCGGTTCCGGTGGCACGACGCGAACCGGAGCGGCAAGACCATCGCGCGCAGCCTGCGCGACATGGAGAAGGCGAAGCAGTTCTTCCGCGAGGTCGTGTTCGGCTACACGGAGATCGTGCTGCTGGTCGTGGGCGTGACCGTGCTCGCGTTCGCGACGTGGTGGACGTTCGGCGTGGCGGCGGTGCTCGTGTTCGGGACGACGTGCCTCGGCGTGGCGTTCGCGGGCACGCGCATCGCGCAGATGGACCGCGCGATCTCGGACGACTACGACCGCGTGACGACGGCGCTGCAGGAGAACGTCGCGGGGGCGCGCGTCGTGCGCGCGTTCGGGCGCGAGGCCGACGAGGTCGAGCGGTTCGGCGCGCGGCTGACGACCTACTCGAAGGGGTGGAAGGGGCTGTCGCGGTTCTGGGCGACGGTGCTGCCCGTCGTGAACCACTCGACGTGGCTCGTGGTGCCGGCGGTGCTGATGGCCGGCGCGGTGTACGTCGCGGACGCGCCGAGCGCGGCGCGCGTGACGGAGACCGTGGGCCTCCTGTTCGCGATGCGGCTCGCGCGCGACTTCCTGCGGCAGCTGACGCGGCTCCTGCTCATGGGGCAGGAGGCGGTCGCCAGCGCGTCGCGGGTGTTCGAGGTGCTCGACCGCGACGACGTGATCGTGCCGCCGGCGCGGCCGGCGGTGCTGCCGGCGACGGGCGGCGACCTGCGCCTCGAGGGCGTGTCGTTCGCGTACGCGCCGGGGCGCGACGTGCTGAAGGGCGTGTCACTGCACGTGCCCGCGGGCGGGAGCCTCGGGATCCTGGGGCGGACGGGCGCGGGCAAGACGACGCTCGTGCACCTGCTGCCGCGGTTCTACGACCCGACGGCGGGCCGCATCCTGCTCGACGGGGTGCCGCTGGCCGACCTGGAGCCGGAGGCCCTCGCGGCGGCCGTCGGGCTGGTGTTCCAGGAGCCGTACCTGTTCTCGGCGACGGTGGCGCAGAACATCGCGTACGGCGCGCCGGACGCGCCGCGCGAGCGCATCGAGGCGTGCGCGCGGCTCGCGGCGGCCCACGAGTTCGTGAGCGCGCTGCCGAAGGGCTACGACACGCTGGTCGGCGAGCGCGGCGTGTCGCTGTCGGGCGGGCAGCGCCAGCGGCTCACCATCGCGCGGGCGCTGGTGATGGAGCCGCGGGTGCTGATCTTCGACGACGCGACGGCGTCGGTGGACGCGATCACCGAGAAGGACCTGTTCCGCGGCATCCGCGCCGCGGCGCGCGGGCGGACCACGCTCGTCGTGAGCCAGCGCGTCACGTCGGTGCGGTGGTGCGACCGGATCGCGGTCCTCGAGGACGGGGTCGTGTCGGCCGTCGGCACGCACGACGAGCTGCTCGGCTCGAGCGCGCTGTACCGCGAGGTGTTCGAGCACCAGACGCTGGTGGGAGCGCCGTCGTGAGCGCCTACGACGAGATGGCCCTCGAGGAGGAGTTCGCGCGCGTCCCGCTGCGGCGGAAGACGTGGGGGCGGATCCTCCGCTACCTCGCGCCCCACAAGGGGCCGCTGCTCGTGGGCCTGGCCATCGAGATGGTCTGGTGCGTCCTGATGCTGGTCGACCCGTGGCTGGTCAAGCAGGCCATCGACGGCCCGCTCGCGCAGGGCGACGTCGGCGGGACGCTCCGGTGGGTCCTCGCGCTGGTCGGGATCCTCGTGTTCCGGGCGACGATCACCGTGTTCGAGCTGCGGATCACGACGCGGGTCGGGGTCGAGGCGATCCATGCCATCCGCAAGGACGTGTTCGACCACCTGCAGCGGCTGTCCATGCGGTACTTCGACCGCACCAAGCAGGGCCGCATCCTCGCGCGGGCGGACCGCGACGTGGAGTCGCTCGAGCACCTCCTGTCGTGGGGCCCCGTGAGCCTCACGAACATGGTCTCGTTCCTGCTGTTCGCGACGGGCCGCATCGTGATGCAGCACCCGTTCCTCGCGCCCTACGTCCTGCTGGCGCTGCCGACGCTGTGGTTCGTGACGCGGCTGTTCGAGCGCGTCGGGTTCCCCGCCTACCGCCGCGTGCGCGAGACGCACTCGGCGATCTCGGCGCACGTCGCCGAGCGCATCTCGGGCGTCCGGGTCGTGAAGGCGTTCTCGGCGGAGGCGCGGGAGACGCGCGTGCTCGACGGGCTGCAGGCCGCGTACCGGCACGCGGTCCTCGGGGGCGCGAAGGCGACCGGCGGCTACATCCCGACGCTGTCGCTCGCGATCCAGTCGATCGTGCTGATCTCGCTGGTGCTCGGGGCGCGGCGCGTGCTCGGCGGCGAGCTCACGACGGGCGCGCTCGTGGAGGCGGTCTGGCTGCTCGGCGCGGCGCTCTCCCCCATCGAGGGCCTCGGCGGGCTCTACAACGAGTGCCTCGTGGCGGGCGCGGCGGCGGAGCGCATCTTCCTGCTCCTCGACACGACGCCCGAGCTGCGCGACGGGCCCGAGGCGACCGACCCCGGGCGCCTGCGCGGCGAGGTCGAGTTCGACCGCGTCTCGTTCGGCTACGACCCAGGGAGCCCGGCGCGGCAGCTGCACGAGGTCTCGTTCCACGTGCGCGCGGGCGAGCGGGTGGCGCTGGTCGGGCACACGGGCGCGGGCAAGACCTCCGTGGCGAACCTCGTGGCGCGGTTCTACGAGCCCCAGGAGGGGACGATCAAGTACGACGGACGCGAGGCCCGCACGGTCGCGTCGGCGGCGCTGCACGCGCAGACGGGCATCGTGCTGCAGGAGAGCTTCCTCTTCGGCGGGACGGTCCTCGAGAACCTGCGGTTCGTCCGACCCGACATCACGGAGGCCGAGGCCCTCGAGGGCTTCCGGGCCCTCGGCTGCGAAGGCGTCCTCGCGGGATTCTCGGCGGGCCTCTCGACCGACGTCGGCGAGCGCGGGGCCAACCTCTCCGAGGGCGAGCGGCAGATCGTCTGCTTCGTGCGGGCCCTGCTCGCGCGGCCGTCGATCCTGATCCTCGACGAGGCGACGAGCGCGGTGGACACGCAGACCGAGGCGACGATCCTCCGGGCCCTGAACGCGCTCTCCGCGCGGCAGACCACGTTCGTGATCGCGCACCGACTCTCGACGATCCGCGACGCGGACCAGATCTTCGTCTTCGACCACGGCCGCCTGGTCGAGCGGGGCCGCCACGACGCCCTCGTCGCCGCGCAGGGCGCCTACGCCCGCCTCTACGCCGAGTACGGCCGCTGACACCGAGACACCGGGGTCGTAGCCCTTCGTTTCGCTGTCGACCCGGGGGTACGTGGAACAACGGGGTCGTAGCCCTTTGTTCCAACTGGAACAACGGGGTCGTAGCCCTTTGTTCCAACTCGCCGGGGGGCCGGGGGGCGATGAGAGGGTTCTCATCGAGGTCTCACGCCCGCGAGGGTGGAGCGGACGCTTGATGGAGGAGACCAGGCCGGCACGGACGCCGGCCGTCCCCCACGAGGCCCACCCCATGCGCGCCGCCACGACGACCCGGCTCACGGCCACGCTCGCCCTCCTCCTCCTCGGCACCGCCTGCGGCGGCGGCGGAGGAGGCGGAGGAGGGGGCGGCGGCGGGGGCGGCGCCGGGGGTGGCAGCATCGCCGGCACGGTCGTCTACGACGGCGCGGGCCTCGCGTCGCTCGCGCGCCGCGTCGAGACCGAACCCAACAACTCCGTCGACACCGCCACCGACGCCGGCCCGCTGCGCGCCGGCCAGCACCGCACCCTCGAAGGCGCCCTCGCCGCCGACGACGCCGCCGACCCGCTCGACGCCTTCGAGGTCGCCTGCCCCGACCGCGTCCTCGTGACCGCGACCCTCCGCCCGACCTCGCCCGGCCCGCTCGACCTCGCGCTCTACGACCCGACCGGCCTCCAGGTCGTCCGCACCTTCCCCGCCGCCGACGCCGCCCCGGTCACGTTCGTCGCCCGCGGCACGCTCCTCCTCCTCGTGACGCGCACCGCCGGCGCCGGCGCCTACACCCTCGACCTCCGCGCGACTGCCACCGCGGCCGTCGCGGCCGCCCCGGGCGACGCATCCCCCGCCGGGGACGCGAGGCCCGGTGACCGTTTGACCCTCACCGGCACCGCGGGCCCCGACCACGCGGCCACCTTCCTCCTGCCGCTCCCCGCCGCCGCCCGGCTCTCCGTCCGCGCCGCCGACGGCGGGCCGCCGGGCCTCGCGTGCGTCGCGACGGACGCGTCCGAGTCCACCGACGCGGGCGACGTCCTCGCCTCGGGCCTCCCGTTCGCCGCCGACGTGGACGCCGCGACCCTCGTGCGCCTCGACGTCCGCGCCGACGACGCCGGACCGTTCCGCCTCGAGGTCGCCGTCACCACCCGTGACGACGACGCCCGCCCCGTGGTCGCGGCCTCGCGGCTCGCGCACCGCGGCCGCGTCGCGGCCCTCCACCGCGAGGACGGCCGCCTGCGCGGCGTCCCGTCGGCGCACCGGTTCGGCCGCCCGGTCCACGCGCTCTCGAGCGGCAAGGCGCTCGTGAAGTGCGCGACGTCGGCCACGGCGGCGACGCTCCGGGCCCACGCGTGCCGCACGGCCGCCGATCACGGCGACGCCTGGCTCGAGGTCACGTTCGACCTGCCGGCGGGCCTCTCCGACGAGGACCGCGCCCGCGCGACGTGGTCGCGGGTGCTCGCCCTGCGCGCCGCCGACGGCGTCGCCGCGGCCACGGCCTCGTTCCGCCGGTTCGCGCGCAAGACGCCGAACGACCCGCGCTACGACGAGCAGTGGCACTACCCGCTGATCCGCCTGCCCGAGGCCTGGGACGTCACGACGGGCTCGTCGTCGGTGATCGTCGCGGTGATCGACACGGGCAGCACGTCGCACCCGGACCTCTCGGGCCGCTTCATCGCGGGCTACGACTTCATCTCCGACCCGGCGGTGGCGGCCGACGGCAACGGCCGCGACACCGACGCCACGGACCCGGGCGACGGCGAGGGCGGCGAGCCGTCGTCGTTCCACGGGACGCACGTCGCGGGCACCATCGGCGCCGCGACCAACAACGGCACCGGCGTGGCGGGCGTGTGCTGGAACGTGTCGATCATGCCGCTGCGCGTGCTCGGCAAGGGCGGCGGCGAGGACGCCGACATCGTGGCCGCGATCCGGTACGCCGCGGGCCTCTCGAACGCGAGCGGCCGGCTGCCGGCCCAGCGCGCGAACGTCATCAACATGAGCCTCGGCGGCGGCGGCTTCGACCAGGCCATGCAGGACGCGATCACCGCGGCCCGCAACGCCGGCGTCGTGATCTTCGCCGCCGCGGGCAACTCGGGGACCACCGAGATCGAGTACCCCGCGGGCTTCGACGGCGTCGTGTCCGTCGCGGCCGTGGGCCCGGACAGCAAGCGCGCGTCGTACTCGAACCGCAACCGCTCCGTCGACCTCGCGGCGCCGGGCGGCGACTCGACCTCGCGCGAGGCCGACGGCGTCCTCTCGACGGTCTACGACGACAGTAACGGCGCGGCCACGGCGACGTACGCGTTCTACGACGGCACGTCGATGGCCACGCCGCACGCCGCCGGCGTCGCCGCGCTCGTCCTGTCCGTCGCGCCGAGCCTCACCCCGAGCCAGGTCGAGTCGATCCTCTTCACCACGGCCAAGGACCTCGGCACCGCGGGCCGCGACGACAGCTACGGCAACGGCCTCGTCGACGCGAAGGCCGCGGTGGACAAGGCGAAGGCGACCGCCTCCGGCGCCGCGCTGCTCACGTTGTCCCCGTCGTCCCTCGTCTTCGAGGACGGCACCGACACCCTCGACGCGACGCTCGGCAACGCCGGCAGCGGCAAGATCACCGTGACCGGCGTCACCACCTCGACGTCGTCGGGCGGCGCGTGGCTCGCGGCCAGTCTCGTCGGCGGCGGCAACGCCGCGGTCAGCGCCACGTCGGTCCGCGTGACCGTCACGCGGGGTTCGCTCGCCGACGGCACCTACGACGGCTCCGTCCGCGTCGACAGCAGCGCGGGCGCGACCACGCTCCCGGTCACCCTCGTCGTGGGCACCGGCGGCGGGGGCGGCGGCGGGGGCGGCGGCGGCCCCGACGACGTCTGGGTCCTCGTCGTGGACGCGGACACCGACGAGACGGTGGACGAGGCGCTGGTCCCGGCCGACGGCGACGGGTCGTTCGACATCGGCGACCTGCCCGACGGCTCCTACTACCTCGTCGCCGGCTCCGACTCCGGGGACGACGGCTACCTCGGCGACCCGGGCGACTGGTACGGCGAGTCCGGCGAGGTCTTCGACCTCCGCTTCGGCGACCGGGTGGACGGCGTCGAACTGGTCGTGACGATCGACGCGGGCGGGTTCGTCCGCGCCCGCTTCGCGCGTCGCGCGCCCTGACGCGCGGTCGTGCTCCGGGGACCGCGAGGCCCGGCGGCCGCCGGGCCTCGCGGTCCCCTTCCATTTCCGCCCCTCCGGAGTTGGAACAAACGGCTACGACCCCGTTGTTCCACTTGGAACAAAGGGCTACGACCCCGTTGTTCCAACTTCCCCCCGGTCGACAGCGAAACGAAGGGCTACGACCCCGTCGTTTCGCCGTCGATGGAACAAACGGCTACGACCCCTTTGTTCCAGGTGGAACAAAGGGCTACGACCCCGTTGTTCCGAGGGGGAGGCGGAGGACGAAGCGGGCCCGGCCCTCGATCGAGGGGTCGAGGGTGAGCGAGCCGCCGTGGGCCTCGGCGATCCAGCGCGAGATCGGGAGGCCGAGCCCGGCCCCGGGGATGCCGCGCTGGCCGACCTCGGGCCCGCGCCAGAACCGCTCGAAGACCTTCTCGCGGCGCGTGGGCGGGATGCCGGGCCCGTCGTCCTCGACGGACACGATCGCGACCTCGCCGACCACCTCGAGCCGCACGCGGATCGCGCCGCCGGCCACGGAATGCAGGTGCGCGTTGTCGAGGAGGTTGCCGACCGCCCGCGCCAGGAGCGACGGGTCGCCGACCACGGTGCGGGGCCCCCGCACGCTCGCGAACGACACCTCGCGGTCGGTCGCGAGCGCGTTCAGCCGCTCCGCCTCGCCCTTCACCAGCGCGACGAGGTCCACCGGCTCGCGGGCCATCGGCGTCTCGGCCCCCCGCGTCAGCAGGAGCACGGAGCCGATCACGTTCTGCAGCCCCTTCACCTCCTCGAGGGTCGAGGCCAGCGTCGCTCGGTACTCGTCCGGCGCGCGCTCGCGCCGCAACGCGACCTCGAGGTTGCCCCGCATCACGGTGAGCGGCGTCTTCAGCTCGTGCGCCGCCTCGGCCGTCACGTCGGGCGGTGCCGACGACGACGCCCGGGCCGGGCGCACGGCCGTGACCAGCATGCTCGCGCCCGTCACGAGCAAGCCGACCACGATCCACGGGTCCGGCCCGTCCGGGAGCGGCGCCGGCGGGTGGAAGGGGGTCGCGTACACGTCGAGCCGCGGCCGACGGTCCGGCGTCGGCAGCCGCCACGGGTGCAGGCCCGGCGCCGCCGCGGTCGTGCTCACCTCCTTGGGCCCGGTCGGCCGCGCGCCCGCGATCGGGAACGCGGGCAGCGCCGGCGTGGCCGCGCCGTCCACGAGGTCGCAGCGCGCGTCGAGTCGCAGGCTCTCCGGCGCGGTGAGCGGCACGGACGCGTCGAACGCCCGCATCACGACGACGCTGTCGCCGTCCTCGTCCTCGTAGCTGTGGCTGTACAGCGCCGAGACGTGGAACCGGACCTCCGCGCCCTCGCGCGCGAACCACCCGAGGTCGTCCGGCGACAGCTCGTCCGTCGAGACGTCGAGCTCCTGCCGCCCCACGGCCTCCGGGATCCGCCCCGGCCAGGTGTCGAGCCCGTCGCGGACGACGCGCTGCGCGTCCGCCCATCCGAGCAGCCGCAGCGGCGGGCTCCCGGGCCCGTCGGGCTGCTCGTAGACCGCCACCCGCGCGCCCGCGGGCACGCGCGGCGCCCCGAGCAGCGTCTTCAGCCGCTCCCACGACGCCGTGTCGGACCGTTTGCGGCCGCGCGGCCCGTGCTCGTCCGCGTCGAGCCACGCCTCCGACGCGTCCTCCGACAACGCCGACGCCTTCTCGCCGAGCGCGCGCAGCCACGCGTCGGCCGCGTCACGCGCGCGCTCCCGCGCGAGCTCGACGCGCGTCTGCTCGAGTTGCTCAGCGTTCACCACGGCGGCCTTGCGGGCGCTGCCGTCGAATACCCGCGAGAAGACGATCGCCGTCGCGAAGCAGGCGACCGCCGCCACGCCATCGATCCACCGCTCGTACTTCACGACGCGCCCTCCCCCTGCCGGAGCACGTAGCCCGCGCCGCGCACCGTGTGGACGAGCGGCGGCCCGCCCTCGTGCAGCTTCCGCCGCACGTACCCCACGTACACGTCCACCACGTTCGTGCCCGGGTCGAAGTTGAGCCCGAACACCTTCTGCCCGATCACCGTCCGCGACAGGACGATCTCCGGCCGCCGCAGGAACAGCTCGAGCAGCGCGAACTCCCGCGGCGACAGGTCGACCCGCCGCCCGCCGCGCCGCACCTCGCGTTTCACCGGGTCGAGCGTGACGTCGGCGTACGTCAACGTCGCGGGCGCCGCCGCGCCGCGCCGCAGCAGCGCCCGCAGCCGCGCCACCAGCTCCTCGAACGCGAACGGCTTCGGCAGGTAGTCGTCGGCCCCGAGCGACAGCCCCTTCACCCGGTCCTCGACGCCGCCCCGCGCCGACAGCAGGAGGATCGGCGCCGTGACGCCGCCCTCGCGCGCCTCGCGGATCACCTCGAACCCGTCGAGCTCTGGCAGCATCACGTCGAGCACGCAGGCGTCGGGCGGTCGGGCCAACAGCGACGCGAGGCCCGCGCGCCCGTCACCCGCCGTCTCCACGACGAAGCCCTCCTCCTCGAGCCCCTTCTGCACGAAGGCCGCGATCTTGGGGTGGTCTTCGACGACGAGGACGCGCACCGCCCCATTCCACCGGAGCCGCCCCCCCGGGTAAAGCGTCCGCCGACGGTCCCGGTCCCCTCGCCTCACGCCGGGCCCCGCCGCCGGCCGATCCAAGGGACATGCGCTGCCCCCGCTGCGACCGACCGGCCCGCGACGACGAGCTCGCCTGCGGCCTCTGCGGCGAGGTCCTCCACCGTCCGCCGGCCGCCCGCGACCGCTTCGCCCCGCCGCCCGAGGCTCGCCCCGCCCCTGCCGCCGCGCCGCGCGCGCGGCGCCTCGGCGGCCGGTTCACCGTCCTCGGGGTCGGCGTCCTGCTCGCGCCGGTGCTCACGCTCACGCCGGTGCTCCAGTACATGGGCTGGTTCCTCGGCTCCCTCTGCCACGAGACCGGCCACGTCGTCGCCGCCTGGGCCGTCGGCTGCCCCGCATTCCCCGCCATCCGCCTCGACGGCCACGCGGCCGCCGTCCACCGCGAGCAGCAGCGCCTCCTCGTCGCGGCCGCGCTCGTCGCGCTCCTCGCCTTCGCCTGGGTCTCGCGCCGACGCCCCGCGCGCCTCGCGCTCGCCCTCGCGCTCCTCGTCGTCTACCCCATCGTCGCGCTCACCGCCGTCCGCGAAGGCCTCTTCCTCCTGGCGGGCCACCTCGGCGAGCTCACGTTCGCGACGCTCTTCGTCGTGCGCGGCCTCGACGGCGGCTTCACCGGCTCCTTCGCCGAGCGCTGCGCGCACGCCGGCGTCGCGGCCTACCTGATCGGCCGCAACGCGCACCTCGCCCTCGGGCTCCTCACGAGCGAGACCGCGCGCGAGGCCTACGGCGAGAGCGGCTCGTTCGGGCTCGTGAACGACCTCCTGCGGTTCTCCCGCGAGGTCCTCGGCACGTCGTCGCTCGCGCCCGGCGCGCTCACCGTGCTCGCGGCGTGCCTCGTCCCCGTGGTCGTCGCGCTCGTGCGCGCGACCCGCCGCGACGACGCCTGACGCTCGGGACGCGACCCCTCTCCCGCGACCGCGAGGCCCGGTCGCCGGCCGCCGGGCCTCGCGGTCCCGGGAGCACGACCGCCGCCCGCCGCGCGAACCGCGCGGTCAGCGCGAGCCGGCGCCGGTCAGGACGACCTTCGCGGTCTCGACGAGCACGGCGAGGTCGAACCAGAAGGAGCGGCGCGTGACGTAGAAGAGGTCGTACTCGAGCTTCGCGCGCGCGTCGTCGGCCGACGCGCCGTACGCGAGGCGGACCTGGGCCCAGCCGGTGAGGCCGGGCCGGACGATCGTGCGCAGCTCGAACAGCGGGACCTGCTCGCGCAGGACGTCGCAGAAGTGCGGGCGCTCGGGGCGGGGTCCGACGAGCGCCATCTGACCGACGAGCACGTTCCACAGCTGGGGCAGCTCGTCGAGGCGGTAGCGGCGGAGGAAGCGGCCGACCTTCGTGATCCGCGGGTCCTCCTCGGACGCCCAGACGGGGCCCGAGAGCTTCTCCGCGTCGCGCCGCATGGAGCGGAACTTGATCACGTCGAACGGCCGGCCGCCGAGGCCCACGCGGCGCTGCCGGTAGAAGACCGGGAACCCGTCGGTGACCACGACCGCGAAGGCGCAGGCGAGGAGGAGCGGCGACGCGACGACCAGCAGGAAGAGGCTGCCGACGATGTCGAGAATTCTCGACGACGCGTCCAACATTCTCGACCGGGGGCGGCCGAGGAGCAGGTTGAGCGGGTCCGCCCGGGAGGTGTCGATCCGGCCCTCGGCGGTGCGCAGCTCGGCCGACTCGGAGGTGAGCTCGTGGCCGCGGGCGACCAGCTCGGCCATGGAGCGGCCGAGCGACGGGTCCTTCATCGGCGACGAGACGATGACGACGTGCTCGAGGCGCGGGCCGCCGCGGACCGCGTTGGCGACGGGGCGGTCGAGGAGCCGGACGGCCGCCTCGACGTCGGTGTCGGGGATGAGCACGCTCGAGACGCGGACCCACGGGACCGCCTCGAGCCGCTCGATCGCGTTGATCGCGGTGACCGTCGTCGAGGCGAGCAGGCTCACGCGTTCGACGCGGTCGCGCGTCCAGTGGTCCTGCCACGGGCGCCAGAGGTAGGGCGCGAGCGAGCCGACGACGGCGGCGGCGGCCAGCGCGAGGAAGGACGGGTCCGGCCCGGGCACGACGACGCCCATGGCGGCCGCGGCGCCGAGCGCCGCGAGCGGCGCGACCGTGAGGGAGGCCAGCGACCCGCGGGAACGCACGGCGCACAGGAGGACGGCCGCGGCGACCATCGACGCGAACCCGAGCAGGAGCGCGCGCGGGACCGCGAGCGACCACGGCAGCCCCTCGAGCGCGACCTCGAGCGCCGCGAGCGCGGCGGTCGCGGCGACGCCGAGCACGAGCGGCGGCACGAGGATCGCCTCGCACTTCGGCGCGGGCGTCAGCGGCAACGAGCGGCGCGCGCTCGTCGTCGGCGGGACGTCGCGGCGGGCGACGACCGGCACGGGCCCCCCCGCCGGCGTCACCGCCACGTCTCCGTGGAGCCGCCCGGTGGGGCACCGTTGAGGATGACGCCGAGCACGCGCGCGGCGGTCTGGCCGAGCGTCTTCTTCACGAGCGAACGCGTCGACGTGCCCGCGCGGGCGACGAGGACGATCTGCTGGACGCACTCGCGGAGCACCATGCCCTCGGGGTTCTCGAGGACCGCCGGGCAGTCGACGACGATGTGCGGGTACATGGCTCCGAGCTCGCGGAAGGTGGCGATCCAGGCCGCCGGCGACGTGACGGTCAGCCCGTCGTCGAGCACCGGCGCGGTCATGAGGTCCACCCCATCAAGGGCCGTGCCAATCAGCATGGGGTGGGGCCTGCCCTCCCCATCGGCCCCGGGGGCCTCGGAACCGCAGAACATCTTGGAGAGCGCGCGGCGGCGGGCGTCGCCGTCCACGAGCAGGACGCGGCCGACGCGGCCCTTGGCGCGCCCGAGGCAGACGGCGAGGTTCACGGCGGCCGCGGTGCGGCCCTCGCCCTCGTAGGCCGACACGACGCCGATGGAGCGCAGCTCCTGCTTCTGGAACTCGAGGAGGATGCGCGCGGTCATGCGCAGGTAGCCGTCCGCGGTGCGGGCCTCCGGGGTCGGCGTGGCGACCAGGCGCGCGCCGTCCGCGGAGACGGCCAGCAGCGCGGCGGGCGCGGAGCCGACGTCGACGGGCGCGAGGCCGTACGGCGTGGAGACGGTCGAGGGCGGCGGGGCGTCCACCCGCGGGGACGGCGGCGGAGGCGTCGGCTCCGGCCGCGCGCCCACGTCGGGGACGGGCTCGGCGTCCACGGGCGGCGGCGTGACGAGCACGCGGTCCGGCGCGGGGTCGGGGGCGGGCGGCACGACCGTGCTCATGACTTCCCCGCGACGAACGGCCGGAACCACGACGGCGTCGCGATCCACCCGCGGTGGCACCCGAGCGCGAAGCCCGCGATGCCGACGCACAGGACGACCCACGCCCCGCACACGAGGTCGACCCACGCGCCCTGACGGCGCGTCGGGCCGGCGCCGAGCATCGGGACCGACACGACGAGCGCACCGGGCACGAGGTCGGAGAGGTCGTCGGCGTCCGCGACCACGTCCTCGTCCACGTACCGGCGGCGCAGCACGTGGAGCCCGTACCCGATGCCGAGGCCGAGCGCGACCGCGGTCGCGAGCCAGCGCGTCCGGCTCGGGCCCGACGGGCTCACGGGCGGGATCGCGCGGCTCTCGATCGCGAACCCCACGGTCTCGGCGGGGTCGGCGTTGCGGTAGAAGTCGGCCGCGACGCGCGCGTTCCGCGCGGCCTCCTCGGCCCGGAGGCGGGACTGGTCGGCGCCCTCGAGCGCGGTCTGCAGCTTGCGCAGCGCGTCCGCCGTCGCCGGGATCTCGCCGAGCCGCCGCGAGAGGTCCGCGGCGCGGGCGCGCAGCTCGTCCACCGCGGCGCGGGCGGCCTTCTCCTCGGCGACGAGCGAGTCGCGGAAGGTCCGCATGCTCGCCATCAGCTCCTGGTTGTCGGCGCGCCGGCGCGACGACGTGTCGGCGTCGGCCCGCTTCTTGGCCGCGTCGAGCTCGTCCTTCGCCCGCGTGACCTGCCCCTCGAGGACCTTCACCTGCGCGAGGGCCAGCTGCACCCGGTCGTAGCTGTCGGTGTACTTGACGCGCAGCTCGGCGAGCTGGCGGCTCGCCTGGTCGAGGGCCGCCTGGGCCGACGTCAGCTTGAGCTGCGCCATCTGCTCGTCGGCGGAGAGGCCCGACCGGCCCGCGTCGGTCCCGGCGGCCGGGACGGCGGACTTCATCCACTTGTCCACCTCGGGGACCATCAGCCGGTTGCGCTGGGCCTCGTTCTCGCGCTCCCGCATCTCCTGCTCGACGCGGTGGAGGTCGCTGGTGATCGTCTCGCGCTGGTCCGGCATCGTGTCCGGGTGCGCGCGGCGGAAGGCGTCCTTCTCCGCGAGGACCACGTCGAACGCCTCGCGCGCCCGCTTCGCCTCGGTCTCGAGGAAGTCGCGCCGCCGCTCGACCACCACGAGGCGCGCCGCGCGCTCGTTCTCGATGAACGCGTCCACCAGCGTGTTGACCGCCTCGGCCGCCCGCGTCGGCGACGTGTCCACGATCGACAGCGAGAACCGCGTGTCGCCCGCCTGGTCGTACATCACGCGCGCCCGCGCCTGCTCGATGGTCCAGTCGTCGGCCGGGTTGCCCTTGGGCCAGAGGACGGGGACCATCGCCGCGACGTTCGGCGCCTGCAGCACGCGGTCGCGGGCCGTCGCGAGGATCTGCTCCGGCCGGAAGTCCTGCGTCGTCGGCAGGGCGACGCCGACCCGCTCGGCGTTCACCTGCCGCACCGAGATGCCGGCGCGCGCCGTGTACGTGTCCGGCAGGCGGACGACGTACAACGCGGCCGGCGCCAGCAGCGTGGCGACGGGCACGGCGAAGATCCACCGCCGCTCGAACGCGGCGGCGGCGACCTTCCGGACGAGGGCGGAGAGTCCGCTCAACGCGCGGCGCCGACGGGCTTCGCCGCCGGCTTCGGGGCGCCGTGGACCGGCGGGCCCGAGAGCGGCCAGAGGGTGCCGCCGACCTTCTCGCGCGGCACGGCCCCGCGGGAGTCGACGATCAGTCGCGCCTTCGCGGCGATCCGGTCCCACGGGAACACGCGGTGGTCGGTCGCGACGACGACGGCGTCGAAGCCCGCGAGGGTCGCGTCGTCGGTGCCCACGCCCTTGTAGGTGCGGCCGTGGGCCGAGACCTCGGCCACGTACGGGTCGGCGTACGCGACCTCGGCGCCGCCCTCCTCGAGGTGGCGCAGGATCTCGAGGCTCGGCGACTCGCGGGTGTCGTCCACGTCGCGCTTGTAGGCGACGCCGAGCACGAGCACCTTCGAGCCCTTGAGCGCGCGGCGCTCCTCGTTCAGCGCCGTGGCGACGCGCGACACCACGTACCGCGGCATCGACAGGTTGACGTCGTCGGCCAGCTCGACGAACCGGGCGCGGTACTCCAGCGTGCGGAGCTTCCACGACAGGTAGAGCGGGTCGAGCGGGATGCAGTGGCCGCCCGTGCCGGGGCCGGCCTGGAACGCCATGAAGCCGAACGGCTTCGTCGCGGCCGCGCCGACGACCTCGCGGACGTCGAGGCCGAGGCGGTCGCACATGATCGCGACCTCGTTCACCAGCGCGATGTTCACGCTGCGGAACGTGTTCTCGAGCAGCTTCGCCATCTCCGCGGCCGCCGCGCTGCTGACCTCGACGACCGTCTCCACCGCGATCCGGTAGAAGTCGGCCGAGAGCTTGGTCGAGCGCGCGCCGACGCCGCCGACGACCTTCGGCGTGTTCTTGATGCCGTACTTGGCGTTGCCCGGGTCCACGCGCTCCGGGGAGAACGCGAGGCCCACGTCGCGACCGACGACGAGGCCGGTCTTCTCCATCGGGGGCCGCAGGAACTCCTCGGTCATGCCGGGGTAGGTCGTGCTCTCGAGCACCACCAGCTGGCCCGGCCGCAGGGTGCGCACCACGCTCTCGGTCGCGGCCGCGACGAACGAGACGTCCGGGTCGCGGCTCTTCGAGAGCGGCGTCGGGACGCAGATGCTGATGACGTCGCAGCCGCCGAGCCGGCCGAAGTCGGTCGTGGCCGTGAACCGGCCGGCCTTCACCTCGGTCGCGACCTCCGCGGCGGGCACGTCGGGGATGTACGAGCGCCCGGCCGTCAACGCGGCGACCTTCGACGCGTCCACGTCGAAACCGATCACCTTCACGCCGCGCTGGGCGAACGCGACGGCGAGGGGGAGGCCGACGTAGCCGAGGCCGATCACCCCGTACGTGACCGACCGGTCGCGGATCTTCGTCTCGAGCTGGTTCAGGGCGTCCACGGGAGGTCCTCCTAACGTCCGGCGGCGGGGGTGGCGGGTTCGGCGGCGAGCAGGCGCCGCGCGGCCTCGACCACGCGCACGAGGCCCTGGTCGAGCGTCGTCGCGGGGTCCCAGCCGAGGCGCTCGCGCGCCCGGCGGATGTCGGCGAGCGAGTCCCGCACGTCGCCGACGCGCGTGGGCTCGTGGTGCGGGACCACCGTCGACCCGACGATGCGCGCGACGGTGCGGGCGAGGTCGAGGATGCTGATCCGCCGGCCCCCGCCGATGTTCATGGGGCCCTCGGTCGCGCGCGGCGCCGTCGAGGCGCGGACGAGCGCGTCGGCGACGTCGCCGACGAACGTGAAGTCGCGGGTCTGGCCGCCGTCGCCGTGGATCGTCGGGGCCTGCCCGCGCAGGACGGCGTCGACGAACCGCGGCACCACCGCCGCGTACAGCGACCGGGGCGACTGCCGCGGACCGTACACGTTGAAGTAGCGCAGGCTCACGGTCTCGAGGCCGTACGACGCCTGGAACGCCGAGAGGTACGCCTCGCCCGCGGCCTTGCTCGCCGCGTACGGCGAACGCGCCGAGAACGGCATCGTCTCGGTCTTCGGCAGCTCGGGCGTGTCGCCGTACACGGACGACGACGACGCGAACACCACCCGCCGCGCCTTCGCGTCGCGGGCCGCGACGAGCAGGTTCAGCGTGCCGCCGACGTTGACCTCGGTCACCTCGCGGGGGTTCTCCACGCTGCGGGCCACCGCGGCGAGGGCGGCCTGGTGGAAGACGACCTCGACGCCGCGGCACGCGCGCTCGACCGCGGCGCGGTCGCGGAGGTCGCCCTCGACGAACTCGATCCGGTCGCGGGCCGCGGCCAGGTTCCCGAGGGAGCCGGTGGAGAGGTTGTCGAGCACGACGACCTGATGGCCGTCGCTCACGAGCCGGTCGGTCAGGTGCGAGCCGATGAAGCCCGCCCCGCCGGTCACGAGGACCTTCATGCGCACCCCCAGGGGGTCGCCGTCCCGGTGCGGGACGGACCGCCCGCGGCCGCCCGGCGCGGGCGGTGGCGAGAGCGGTAGGGCCTTATCGGACGGGGGTTCACGAGGGATGAAGGTCCGTTGACGCGGGCGGTGGACGGCGGCCGTCCTGCCCGATGGACGGGCCGAACGTGAGGCGAACAGCGGCGCGCCGAGGGGCGGGTCCGCGGAGTTCGCACGGGAATCCGGGCGGAAGTCGATAAGGGTACCTTCCCCCGACAGGGGCGGCGCGACGTGCGCGTCCGTGCCGGGGCCACCCGGTCCCCGTCCCGCCCCCCCCGTTCCCCGCCCCCCGTGCCCCCCACCCTTCCCCCGACGCCGACCGCCGCCCCGCCGCCCGCGGGCGGACGCCTCGTCGCGGCGTTCGGGCCCGCGGGGAGCGACCGGCGCCGCGTCGTCGTCAACAGCCTGTGGACGACCGGCGTGTTCGTCGCGAACGCCGTCGTCATGTTCTTCCTCTCGCCCTACGTGCTCCGCACCCTCGGCAAGGGGGCGTACGGCGTGTGGGAGATCGTCATGTCGCTGACGGGCTACCTCGGGTTCGCGGACCTCGGCGTCCGCCCCGCGGTCGTCTACTTCGTCGCCCGCCACGACGCGAAGGGCGAGCGCGACGAGGTCAACCGCTACGTCAACGCCGCGCTGGTCACGTTCGGCGCGTGCGGCGCGCTCGTGCTCGCGGCGGCGTTCGTCGTGGCCCCCTTCGTGCCGCGGTGGTTCGACGTCTCCGCGGCGCGCGCCGGCGAGACGTCGTTCGCGGTGCTCCTCACGAGCGCGTCGATGGCCCTGACGCTGCCGCTCAACGCGTTCTCGGCCGTCGTGGTCGGGAAGCAGCGCTACGGCCTGCTCTGCGGCACCGACCTCCTCGTGCTCGCGGGCAAGGCCGCCGGCACGCTGTACGTCCTGTCGGCGGGCCACGGCCTCCTCGGGCTCGCGTGGGTGACCGTCGGCGCCGACGTGCTCGAGATGGCGGTGAAGGCCGCGTGGGCCTTCCGCATCGAGCCCGGCCTGCGCGTCGCGCCGTCGCTCGCCACCCGCGACCGCTGCCGCGCGTTGATGCGGTACGGCGGCGCCGCGCTGCTCGTCAGCCTCGCGCAGCTGCTCATCTGGCGCACCGACGCGCTCGTGATCGGCGCCACGCTGGGGGCCGAGGCGGTCGCGGTGTTCGCGGTCGGCAGCAAGCTCCCGACCTACGCCCGCTCGCTCACGACCGCGGCGAGCCGCGTGCTGACGCCGGCCGCCACGCGCCTCGAGGCGCTCGGCGACCACGCCGGCCTGCTGCGCATGCTCGGCCGCGGCAGCCGCTCGATGCTGCTCGTCGGCGGCGCGATCCTCGCGTACCTCCTCGGCGTCGGCGAGCCGTTCCTCGTCCGCTGGCAGAGCGCCGAGTTCCGCGGCGAGGCCGTCGCCGTCCTCGTCTGCCTCACGGTCGGCGCCGTGGGGCCCATCGCCGCGTACCCGTTCGAGGCCGTGCTCTACGGCGCCGGCCGCGTGCGCCTCCTCGGGATCCTCTCGCTCGTCGAGGCCGTCGCGAACCTGGTCGCGAGCCTCCTCCTCGCGCGCCCGCTCGGCGTCCTCGGCGTGGCGCTCGGCACGACGGTGCCGTCGCTCGTCGTCCGCCTGCTGATCCTGCCCGCGTGCGCCGCGCGCGCGTTCGGCGGGCGCTACCTCGCGCTCGCGCTGCGCGCGTGGACGACCCCGCTCCTCGCGACGGCGGCCGTCGCGCTGGCGCTGCGCGCGCTCGTGGACCCGGCGGCCCCGCTCGGCTGGCCCGCGCTCCTCGGCCTCGCCGCCGCGACGCAGGTCGTCTTCCTCGCGCTCCACGCGCTGCTGGCGCGCCTCGCGCCGCCCGCCCTGCGGCTCGAGACGCTGCCGGTCCCCGCGGAGCGCGCGCTGTGAGCGGGGACGCCTCCTGGACGGTGCTGCCCCCTCCGGCCCCCCCTCCGGAGCGCGACCCGGTCGAGGGGCACGCGAGGCCCGGCGGCCACCGCGGGTTCTTCGCCTTCGCCTCCACGTCGATGCGCGGCCTGTCGGGGCCGTTCCTCGCGCTCCTCGGCTACCTGCTGCTGCAGGTCACGTTCTTCGACGAGGAGTGGCCCGCCGTCGGCCGCTTCCGCCCCCGCCTCCTGCTCGGCGCGGTGGCGCTGACGGTCGCCGGCGTGCGGATCCTCACGCGCGAGCGCGTGCGCGGCGAGGTCGCGCCCGCGCACCGCGCGACGACGGCCTGGTACGTCGCGTTCCTCGTGGGCGGGGCCTTCTCGGCGCTGTGGGCGTTCGAGCCGCAGGTCGCCAAGGACGTCCAGATCGAGATGACGACGATCATGCTGTCGTACGTGCTCGTGCTCGTGATCGTGCGAACGCGCCGCGAGTTCGTCCTCACGGTGCTCGTGCTCGCCGCCGGCAGCGGCCTCTACCTCCTGCGCTCGTTCATGGAGTACCTGAACGGGAAGCACCAGTTCACGATGGGCGTCTCGCGCATGATGGGCGCCGGGCTCTCGGTGTCGGACCCGAACTCGTTCGCCGGCACCATCGCGTTCTCGCTGCCGATCCTGACCTGGTGCGCCGTCCGCACGCGCCTGCTGTTCCTGCGCCTCTGCGTCGTCGTCTACGGGCTCCTCGCGACCTACTGCGCGATCCAGACCCACAGCCGGTCGGGCCTCGTCCTCCACATCCTCAACGTGCTGTTCGCGCTCGTCATGCTCCCGAGCCGCAAGGTCAAGCTCGGCCTCGCCGTCGCGCTCGTGGGCCTCGGCGTCTGGCTCGCGTCCAGCCAGACCGACGAGGCCCTCGACCGCTACTCGTCGATCCTCTCCTCGAAGACCTACACGAAGGAGAGCAGCACCGTCGGTCGCATCGAGGGGTACAGGATCGCGTTCCGGATGTTCGCCGAGAACCCGCTCACCGGCGTCGGCCCCGGCTGCTGGCCCGCGTACCGCATGCGCCGCGTCGACGGCGACCGGCTCATGCCGCACAACCTGACCGGGCAGGTGGTCGCGACGTACGGCCTCGCCGGGCTCGTGCCGTTCGTGGGATACCTCGCCGCCGCGTTCGTGTTCTCGTTCCGCACGCGCCGGCGCCTCGCCGCGAGCGCCGACCCGTGGGACGCCGCCGTCCGCGACCTCGCGTGGGTCGTGCCCTTCACGCTCGTGCTCCTCCTCGTCTCCGGGCTCGGCGCCCACAACGTGGACCGCCTGGCCTGGTACCTCCTCCCCGCCCTGCTCGCCGTCGCGGTCCGCGCGACGGAGGCGGGCGACCCGATCGACCGCGACGCCGCCGGAGACCCGCCGTGACCGCTCCCGTCCGCAACGCCTTCACCGTCGACGTCGAGGACTGGTACCAGGTCTCGGGCTTCGAGGCCGTCGTGCGCCGCGAGGACTGGCCCCGGTACGCGTCGCGCGTCGTGCGGAACACGGGGCTCGTGCTCGACCTGCTCGCCGCGAAGCGCGTGCGGGCGACGTTCTTCTGCCTCGGCTGGGTCGCCGAGCGCCACCCCGCGCTGCTGCGCGAGATCGCGGCGCGCGGCCACGAGGTCGCCTCGCACGGCTTCGACCACCGGCTCGCGACGACGTTCACGCCGGAGACGTTCCGGGCCGACCTGCGGCGCGCGGCGGCGGCGATCACCGCCGCGTGCGGCGTCGTGCCGAAGGGGTACCGCGCGCCGTCGTTCTCGGTGGCCCGCGAGAACCTCTGGGTGTTCGACGTGCTGCGCGACGAGGGCTACACGTTCTCGAGCAGCGTCTTCCCCGTGCGCCACGACCGCTACGGCATCCCGGACTTCCCGCGCCATCCCGTGGTGCTGACCGGCGCCGACGGGCGCTCGATCTGGGAGTTCCCGATGACCACGCGGCGCGTGCTCGGCCGCAACCTGCCCGTCGCGGGCGGGGGCTGGATGCGGCTCCTGCCCGGACCCGTCATGCGCCGGGCCTTGCGTCACGAGAACCAGGCCGGGGTCCCGACGGTCGTCTACCTGCACCCGTGGGAGCTCGACCCGGACCAGCCGCGCCTCGCGGCGGCGCCGTGGCGCGCGCGGTTCCGCCACACCCTCAACCTCGAGCGCATGCGGGACCGGCTCGCGGCGCTCCTCGACGCGATACCGTTCGGCACCATGGGCGAGGTGCTCGCGGGGCTCGACCCCGGGCCTCGGCGTACGACCCGGCCGCGCCCGCCGCGGCGGGGCTATCCTGACCCGATGCGACCCGTCGAACCCGTCCCCGTCGTCCCCGCCGCCGCGCGCCGCTCGGCGGCATCGCCGCGCTGGCGCTGGGGCTCGTCGTCGCGTGCGGCGGCGGAGGGGGCGGCGGCGGCGGAGGAGGCGGCGGACCGCCGCCCCCCCCGCCGGTCGTCGTGCCGGGCCTCGAGACGCCGGACCTGACCGCGTCGCCCGGCGCGAGCGCGGGGAGCGTCGTGCTGCGGTTCACGGCCCCCTCCCCGCAGGCCACGGCGTACGTCGTGCGCAGCCGCGTGCGCCACATCGAGACGAGCGCGGACGCGGCCGCGGCGACGGTCGTCCCCCACGGCGTCACGCCCGGCGCGCCGGGCACGGCCGAGACCATTGTGCTGACGGGCCTCGAGGCCGCGCAGACGCTGCAGTTCGCCGTCGAGGTGGTGCGCGGCGCCACGACGTCGCCGTTCGGGTTCGCGGTCGCGTGCCGCGTTCCGGGCGGGGCGCCGACCGCCCCGGGCAACGCGATCGCGCTCACGGGCCCCGCGACGCTGTCGCAGGACGGCGCGACGTACCTCCTGACGCAGGACGTGACGACGCCGGGCACCGCGTTCGTCGTGGCCGCGCGCGACGTCGTCCTCGACCTCGGCGGCCGCACCGTGACCTACGGGACCGCCGCCGGCACGAGCTACGGCGTCTACAGCGAGTTCCTCTACAACACGGGCACGATCACGGTGCGCAACGGCCGGATCGTGCAGGGCGCGGCGAACGCCGCGGCCTCGCACGGCGTGTGGTTCCGCGGCGGGCACCACCTGCGCATCGCGTGGCTCGACGTGACGGTCCGCGGGGCCGACGCGTCCGGCATCGTGATCGGCGACGGGCCGACGGGCGACGTGCGCGTCGACCACAACACCGTGCGGTGCGAGACGCAGGTCGTGACGAACCGGTCGTACCCGGGCGTCGCCGCGATCTTCGTCGAGAGCGTCACGAAGGCCGTGCAGCTCGACCACAACCTCGTGCTCGCGAGCCCGCAGTGGGGCCTCAAGCTCCAGGGCAACGCCACCACGGGCGAGGCCACGGTCCACCACAACCGCGTGATCGGCACGAAGGCGCTGGTCGCCAACGGCTACATGTTCGGCGTCTACAAGCCGGCGGTGGACGTGTTCGAGAACGAGGGCGCCGGCGAGTCGCGCGGCGTCCACCTCGACGGCGTGGACGGCTCCGGCACGTCGTGCCGCGTCCACGACAACGTGCTGCGCGTCCAGGACCAGCCCAACGCCGAGTACCCCGACTTCCACTGGGTGCACGGCATCAAGCTCGAGGGCGCCACCGGCACGCGCATCGACCGGAACTTCGTCGTCGGGACCGCCGACCCGACCCACGGCGAGGTGCGCGCCCTCGACCTCGACCTCGAGGGCACGACGGGCGTCGTGATCGAGCAGAACCGCATCCACGCGATCTCCACGACGCCGGCGCTCCGCGGCCACGCGCTCGAGTGGTCGTCGGGGACGGTCTCGTCGCCGAACGGCGTCACGCTGCGCCGCAACGTGTTCCGCGCGACCGACCGGCTGATCGACCGGTCGTGGGGCGCGCGCCGCGGCGGGCTGCTGCGCGACAACGTGTGGGTCCGCGACCTCTCGCTGGGCACGGCGCACCCGTTCCTCTTCGAGTACTTCGACAACAGCGACACGCTGACCTCGCCCGAGCACCGCCTCCTCGACCCCGTCACCACCGAGGACCTCCTCGCGGTGGACCAGTGGGGCGGCGCGGGCCCGTACGCGAGCACGCGCGAGTGGACCCTCGGGGTCCTCGCCGTCGACGGGGGCGGGGCGCCCGTCGGCGGCGCCGCGGTCACCGTCCGCGACAAGAACGGCGCCACCGCCTTCACCGCGACGACCGACGCGGCCGGCTACGCGGCCGGCGCCGTCGTCGCCCACGAGGTCGTCAACGGGCCCGTGGCGAACGGGCGCAACCCGTTCAGCGTGTCGGTGAACAAGGCGGGCGTCGGCGGCTTCGTCGGGCAGGTCACGGTGGACCGCCGCACGCTCCTCCGCGTGGACCTCGCCGCCGGCACGGCCACGCCGGACACGACGCCCCCCGCCGCGCCGTCGGGCGTCGTCGCGCTCCGCGTCTCGGCGTCGCGCGTGTACGTCCGGTGGGACCCCGCCGCCGACCCGTCGGGCGTCGCGGGCTACCTCGTCGCGCTCGGCGGCGAGCCGGTCCTCGTGAGCGACGTGAACGAGGCGTTCGTCGCGGGCCTCGCGCCGGGCGCGCCGGCCTCGGTCACGGTGACCGCGTTCGACCGCGGCGGCAACGCCTCGACGCCGTCCGCGCCCGCGGGGACGACGACCGGCCCCGAGGACCGCGGCCCGTGACGCGCGTCGGGCCCCGCCGCGGGGCGCCGGCGTGACCCGCGTCCTCCACGTGCGCAACTCGGACCGCTTCGGCGGCCCCGAGCGCCTCGTCGTCGAGCAGGCCGCGCGCGCGCGCCGCACGCGGCCGGTCGTCGCGACCTTCGCGCGCCCCGGCGCGACGAGCGCGTTCGCCGAGGCGCTCGCCGCGCGCGGCGTCGAGACCGTCGTGATCCCGCAGGCCGGCTCCTACGACCCCCGCATCGTCGGCCGCCTGCGCGAGGTGATCGCGCGCACCGGCGCCGAGGTCCTCGTCGGGCACGACTACAAGGCCAACCTCGTGCTGGCCGCCGCCGCGCGCCGGACCGGCCTCCCCCGCGCGGCCGTGGTCCACGGCTACACCGCCGAGGACCGCAAGGTCGCGTTCTTCGAGGCGGTCGACCGCCGCCTGCTGCGCCGCGTCGCCGCCGTCGTCGCCGTCAGCGCCGCGACCCGCGACGCGCTCCTCGCCGCCGGCGTGCCCGCCGACCGCGTCCACCTCGTCGAGAACGCCGTCGACGTCGCCGCGGTCGCGGCCGAGGCCGCCGACGGGCGCGCCGACCTGCGCGCCGCGTGGGGCCTCGCGCCCGCCGACCTCGCCGTCGTCGCGCTCGGCCGTTTCAGCCCCGAGAAGGGCCACCCCGTCCTGCTCGACGCGTTCCGCGCGGTCGCCGACGCCGTCCCGTCCGCCCGCCTCGTCCTCGTCGGCGACGGCGTGCTCGAGGCCGACCTGCGGCGCGCGGCGTCCGCCCTCCCCGCCGGCCGCGTCGTCTTCGCCGGCTGGCGCACCGACCCCGCCCGCTGCCTCGGCGCCGCCGACGTCTTCGTCCTGCCCTCCCACCGCGAGGGCCTCCCGCTGGCCGTCCTCGAGGCCATGGCCGCGGGGGTCCCCGTCTGCGCCACCCGCGTCGGCGGCGTCCCGGACGCCCTCGGCGACGGCGCCTGCGGCGACCTCGTCCCCCCCGGCGACCCCGCGGCGCTCGCCGACGCCCTCGTCGCCCTCCTCCGCGACCCCGCCCGCCGCGCGCGCCTCGCCGCCGCCGCCTCGGCCCGGGTCCGGGACCGCTACGACGCCCCCCGCCAGGTCGCCGCCCTCGAGACCCTGTTCGACTCGCTTCATCCGCCGGGGCTCCCCGGCCGATAGGCTGCTGAGGGGGTCCCGAGGTCCCGATGCGCCGTCTCCGGTCCGCGCTGGTCCGCTGGTTGCTCCCCGTCGCCCTGCTCGCCGCGCTCCCCGGGTGCGGCGTCGGCGGGATCGACGCGATCGACAAGGCGCTCGGCAACGGCGGGGGCGGCTCCCCCCCGGCCGCGACGATGTCCGCCAGCGAGCGCACGCTCGCGGAGCAGGTCCTCGCCCTGGTCAACGACGAGCGCGCGAGCCGCGGCATCGAGCCCGTCGCCTGGCTCGAGCCCGCGGCCGCCGCGGCCTACGACCACGCCGTCGACATGGACGTCCGCGACTTCTTCGACCACGACAACCCCGACGGCGAGTCCCCCGGCACCCGCCTCGCGCAGGTCGGCCTCGGCGGTCGCGGCTGGGGCGAGAACATCGCCCGCGGCCAGCACGACCCCATCTCCGTCATGGACGCGTGGATGAACTCCCCCGGCCACCGGGCCAACATCCTGAACCCCACCTACCGCTACCTCGGCGTCGGCGTCCACACGGGCGTGGACGGCCCCTGGTGGGTGCAGGACTTCCTGACGCCGTAGCTCGCCGGAACTCGCCGGATCCCCCGGCGCAGTCGCCCTCCCGGGACCGCGAGGCCCGCCGGCCGTCCCTCCGCCCGCCGCCGGTCCGCCAATCATTGACCGGCATGTATTGGCGGATCGACCCGCCAGTAATCGACCGGCATCTATTGGCGGATCAACCCGCCAGTAATCGACCGGCGTCTATTGGCGGATCGACCGCCGGCGGTTGGTTCCGCCAAATTGGGACCGGCACCCAATGGCGGAACCAGCACGGGGGACCGCGAGTCCCGCTGGCCGACACTCCGCCCGCCGCCGTTCCGCCAATAGACGACCGGCATCTATTGGCGGATCGACCCGCCAGTAATCGACCGGCATCTATTGGCGGATCGGCCGCCGCCGGCAGACGCGCCAAACGGTGTCCGGCACCGGATGGCGCGTCTCGATGGCGGGAGGGGCCGAAGGGTCAGCGCGCGCCGAGCCGCGAGCCACAGTGGGGACAGAACCGGACCTCGAGGCCCGTCGTGGCGGTCGACGCGGGCACCCGGAGGAACCAGCGGCGGTGCCGCGTCCACCACTCGACCCGCAGGTCGGCGATGCAGTTCCGGGTCAGCCGGTCGAACGCGGCGCAGCAGGGCGTGAACCCGCGCGGCACGCGGCGCGTCCCCTCGAGGCACGGGGTGCCGTCCGCGTGGAGCGTGCGGGCCCGGGAGGGAGCCGGCCGCCGCTTCATCGCCGGCCGCGGAGCAGCGCGACCGCGCCGCTCGTCAGGAGGCGGAAGCGTGCGAACGAGAGGTCGGCGCCCACGGAGATCCGCTCGAGCGCCAGCCGGTCCGTCGTCGCGTCGTTGAAGCCGTCGATCGTCGAGAGCGCGAACCGCACCCCGAGGTGCCCGAGGGCCGCGCGGGCCCGGTCGTCGAAGTCCATCGCGCGGCCGTTCGGGTACGCGAACACCGTCGGCACGTGCCCGGTGCGCGTCGCGACCACCTCGTGCGACCGACCGATGGCCGCGGCGACCTGCCCGTCGGGCATCCGCGCGAGGATCTCGTGCCGGGTGGAGTGGCCCGCGAAGCCGAACCGGCCCTCGCGGCGCATGGCGTCCACCTCGTCCCAGCCGAGCATCCGGAACTCGCCCGGCTCCTCGGGCCCCGGCCGGCCGAGCGCCGCGAGGAGCGCGGCCAGGCGCGCGTCCTTCTCGGCGACGGGCAGGCCCTTGAGCGCGCGGACGGCCGTCGCGTACGCGCGGGCCTTGCGGTCCGGACCCCCGAGCGCGCACCGCGGCAGCCCGAGGTCGGGCACGTCCACCGACGCGGCGGACGTGCGCGCGAACGCGAGGTAGAGCCGGTCCGGCCACACGACCTCGTCGGTCCCCACGAGGTCGGTGACGAGGAAGACCGTCGCGTGGAGCCCGTGGGCGGCGAGGACCGGGCCCGCGACCGTGCGCACGTTGCGGTACCCGTCGTCGAACGTGAGCGCGAGCGCGTGGTCGGGCAGCGTGCCCGCGGCCAGGCGCTCGAGCGCCTCCTCGAGCGGCAGCACCGCGTACCGCCGCGCGACCCACGCCATCTGCCGCGCGAACGCGTCCACGGGCAGCTGGTGCCAGCACTCGACCTCGAGCGGGCGCGCCACCACGCCGTGATACATCAGGATCGTGAGGTCCCGGCGACGGCGGCGCCGCGCCCACGCGGGCAGGCCCGCGGCGCACAGCAGCCCGTCGCGCAGCCCGCCGAGGCTCACGTCGTCCCGCCCTTCGCCCGCGCAACGGCGTCCTGCCACGCCGTGACGAGCCGCGGCGCGACGCGCCCCCACTCGTTGGCCTCGAGGACGACCTCGCGCCCGCGCGCGGCGCGCGCCTCCGCCCGCGCGGGGTCGCGCAGGACCGCCACCGTGGCCGCGGCGAACGCCTCGGCCCCGTCGGCGAGGTCGGCGCCGTCGGCGACGTCGAGGCCCTCGGCCCCCACCGTCGTCGAGACGACGGGCCGCCCCATGGCCAGCGCCTCGCAGATCTTCAGGCGCGACCCGCCGCCGACGCGGAGCGGCACGACGAGCGCCGCCGCCCGGGCGACGTAGGGCCGCACGTCGGGCACGGAGCCCGCGATCGTCGTCGCGGGGGCCGCGGCGCACCGCGCGACGAGCCACGGCGGCGGGGCGCGACCGACCACGGTGAAACGCGCGTCGGGCACCGCCGCCCGCACGCGGGCCCAGACCTCGTCGAGGAACCAGACGACGCCGTCCTGGTTCGGCCGCCAGTCGAGGGAACCGAGGAAGAGGAGCTCCGTGGAGCCGGCGGCGGCGCCCGGGACCGGCGCGAACCGCGCGGCGTCCACGCCGTTCGGCACCACCGTCACGTGGGCCTGGCCGGTCCACGCCCGGATCTTCGCCGCGTCGCCCTCGCTCACCGCGACGACGCCGGCCGCGCCCGCGAGCGCGGCTCGCTCGAACCGCGCGACCTTGCGGTGCTGCAGCGCGACGTAGGCCCGGCGGGCGGCGCCGCGCTCGGCCTCGCGGTAGCGCGCCCAGATGTCGCTCTCGACGTTGTGCGCCGACACGACGACGGGCGCGCCGACGCCGTCGGGCACGTTCGCGACGAGCGGCGTCCACTCGACGTGGACCACGTCCGGCCGCCGCGCGGCGGCCAGCTCCGCGACCTTCGCGCGGACGGCCGCGAGCCGGTGACCCATGACCATGTACGGGACGCGCATCGGGACGTTGCGCAGCAGGTCCCACGCGAACCGGACGCCGTGCTTGACGAGCGGCCGGCGCGGCACGACAACGACGCGGATGCCCGCGGCCTCGACGTCGGCGAGGCCCGCCGGCGGCGCCTCCGCCGGCACGACGAGCGTGACCTCGTGCTCGCGCGCGACGCGGCGCAGGAGCTCGAACGTGCGGATACGCTTGCCCGAGTCCGTCGGGAACGGGAGCGCCTCGTCCACCGCGAGGACCCTCACGGCGCGCCCCCCACGCGGCTGATGCAGTAGCGCACCTTGCCGTTGGGCGACGGCCGCAGCCGGTCCACGCGGTTGAGCCGAACGTCGAGCTCGTCGAAGAACATCCGACGGAGCCGCTCGGCCATCACGGCCTCGTCGCCCGGCGCGTACTGCGGCGACGCGACCCAGTTCACCTCGAGCACCGCGAGCTCGGTCTGCACGAGCTGCGCGTCGAGCACGCCGAGGCCGATGCGGTACGCGCGCAGGTCCGCGACGACGCCCGGCACGCGCCGTCCCGACGGCAGGGTGAACACGTCGTTCAGGCGGCCGTCCACCGCGCCGAGGACGGGGCGCGGGTCGCCGCAGGGGCACGGCACCGGGTCAAGGGTCCCGCGGTCGCCGATCTCGTAGCGGATCAGCGGCATGGCGCGGTTCACGAGGTCGGTGACGAGGAGGCTGCCGTCGTCGTCGCGCTCGAGGAGCACGCAGGCCGTGTTGACGTGGAGGCGGTGTTCGACGCACTCCGCCGCGATCCAGCCGCACTCGCGCGCGCCATAGAACGTGTAGACCTCGCTCCCGAGGGCCTGCCGCACGCGCTCGCGCTGCTCGGGCAGCACGGGCTCCGCCGTGAGGAGCGCGATCGGCACGTGCAGGCGTCGGCCCGTCGAGAGCAGCCGCCGCGCGAGGAGGTCGGCCGCGCTCGGGTAGGCCTGCAGCACGTGGGGCCGGAAGCGCGCGATCCGCTCCGCGTGCTCGTCGAGGCGCGCGTCGGAGAGCTCGCCCGCCGGGAGCCACAGGCTGCGGTCGAGGAAGCGGCGCACGGCCGCCTCCTTCGTGCGGTGCGCCCAGTCGAGGTCTTGCGGCGGGCCGTCCTGCGCCGCGCCCCACAGGAACGCGCAACGGTGGCCGAGGCGCCAGCCCATCCGCCGCTTGAGCACGTACGACGCCGCGTCCTTCCACGAGACGGCCTGCCGCGTCTGGCGGAACGGGACCGCGGCGCTCGTGGTGCCGCCCGTGCGGGCCTCGACGAGCGGCACGTGCGCGTACGCGCTCGACAGCAGGCGCTCGGGCGCGGCCGCCAGGGCCTGCCGCGTCAGCCGCGGCAGGCGGCGCAGGTCCTCGAGCTCGCGCACCGCCGACGGGTCGAAGCCCGCGGCGTCCATCTGCTCGCGGTACCACGGCACGGTCGCGTGCGCGTGGACGAGCAGCGCGCGGAGCTCCCGGAGCCGTCGCGCGCGCATGGGCCCGCGCGGGAGCGCGAGCACGCGCGCGAGCACCCGCTTGCGGACGGGCCCGCGGTCGCCGCGGACGCCCGCGAGCAGCGGCTTGACGACGTTGCTGTAGAGCGGCTCGAGGCCGTCGTCGCTCGCGATCACGCGCCGCCGCCGCACGCGCCGCGCCGCCGGCCGGGCGGCCGCGCCGCGCTCGACGGCGTCGCGCTCGGCCGCGCCGCCCTCCGCCGGGCCCGCCGCGCGCGCGGTCCGCGTCCGGAACGCGGCGCCGGCCGCGGCGAGCGCGGCCTCCGTCACCTTCGACTGGCAGTGCCGCACCTTGCCGGTCGGGCCCGGGAGGATGCGCTCCTCGCGGTGCAGCACGACGTCGAGCTCGCCGAAGAACAGGTCGCTGACGGCCGCGCGGAAGTCGTCGAGGTCCTCGGGGCGGAAGTCGGGCCCCGCGACCCACCGCACGTCGAGCCGGTCGATGCGCTCCTGCACGAACTGCGCGTCGAGGATGCCGTGGGCGTCGAACCCGAGGCCCCGCACGTCGGCCAGCACGCCGGGCACCCGCCGCCCCGACGGCAGCAGGAACACGTCCACCTCGCGTCCCTCGAGCCGCGCGAGCACGGGCCGCGGGTCGCCGCACGGACAGGGGACCGGGTCGAGGGCGCCGCGGTCGCCGATCTCGTAGCGGATCAACGGCATCGCGAGGTTCAGCAGGTCCGTGACGAGCAACCGGCCGTCGTCGAGGGCCTCGACGTGCACGCCCGCGGTGTTGACGTGCAGCCGATGCTCCTCGGGGCACTCCGACGCGATCCAGCCGCACTCGCGCGCGCCGTAGAACGTGAAGACCTCGGCGTCGAGCGTCTCGCCCACCCGCGCGCGTTGCGCGGGCAGCGTCGGCTCGGCCGTGAGCACCACCATGGGGACGCGCAGCGGCACGCCGCGCTCGGCCGCGCGCCGCGCGAGCAGGTCGGTGGCGCTCGGGTACCCCTGGAGCACCGCCGGCCGGAACCGCCGCAGGGCGTCGATGTGCGCGTCGAGCCGCGCGTCCGACAGGTCGCCCGCCGGCAGGAAGATCGCGCCCTCGACCAGCCGGCCGAGCACGAAGTCCTTCGCGCGCCGCAGGCGGTCCTGGCGCAGGTCCGGCCCGTCGCGGGACGCGCCCCACAGGTAGGCCGCGCGGTAGCCGCGCCGCCAGCCCATCCGCGCGCGCAGCGCGACCGCCGCCGCGTTCTTCTGCTCGATGCACTCGCGGGTCTGGAAGAACGGGACCGGCTCCGACGTCGTGCCGCCCGACCGGTGGACGACGAGCCGCTCCGGGTCGTACCGCGTCGAGATCATCTCGCGCGGTCGCTCCTGGATCTCGGCCCGCCGGAGCGGCGCGAGGGCCGCGAGGTCGGCGACCGACGTCATGCGGCTCGGGTCGAACCCGGCCTCGGCCATGCGCCGCGCGTGGAACGGCACGGTGTCGCGCGCGTGCTGGAGCAGCGCCTTCAGCCGCGCGAACGTCTCCGCGCGCTGCGCCTCGCCGGGCAGCTCGAGCTGGCGCCGGAACCCGCGCACGTGGTCGAACACGCGGTCGCCGCGCAGCCGGGCCACGAGCGGCTTCAGGACGGCGCCGCGCAGCGGCGCCATGGCGTCGGCGACGGGCCTCACGGCGCGGCCCCCGCGGAGGGCGGCGGCGTCAGCCGGCCGCGCAGGTACCCGACGCCGAGCCCCGCGTGCAGCACCGGGAACGCCCACGCCGCCAAGGCCACGCCGACCGGCCCGTCGCGCCGCGCGGCGACGGCGGCGCACCCGAGCGCGAGCAGCGCGTACAGCGCGTACCCGCCCGCCACGACGAGCGCGAGCGCCCGCGGCAGCCACGGCGCCGCGACGAGCACCGGCAGGCCCGCGACGAACGCCGCCGGCACGAGGCTCTCGACGGTGAACGACGACGGGTGCTTGCGGTGCAGCCGCGCGCGCCCGAGGCCGTACCGGTGCATCTGCCGGAACAGCCCGCGGTACGTCGTCCGCGGCTCGTACGCGACGGCCAGCCGGTCGCTCGTCCACGTCACGAGGCCCGCCGCGGCGACGCGCGTGTTGAACTCCACGTCCTCGCACGCGTCGAACGCGACGTCGAACGGCCCCACGCGGTCGAACACCTCGCGCCGGTACATCGCGCCGCTGCTCACCGGGCTCACCTCGCGCTCGCCCCCGCGGAAGATCTCCGACGCGGTGCTGTGCCCGAACGGCGACGACCGCGCCGCCGCGATCGCCCGCGCGACGCGCCCCCCGCCCGTCGGCACCAGCGGCTGCGGCCGCGCGAGGCACGCCGCGCCGGTGCGCTCGAACAGGTCCACCATGTCCGCGAGCATCGTCGCGCTCGGCACGCGGCAGTGCCCGTCCACGTACGCCACGAACCGCCCGCGCGCCGCCGCGGCCCCGATCGCCCGCGCCGCCGACGACAGCCGCCGCGGGTTGTCGAGCAGGCGCACGCGCGCGTCGCGCGCCGCCACGGCCTCGACGCGCGCCCGCGTGTCGTCCGTCGAGCGCCCGTCCACGACGAGCACCTCCATGCGCTCCGGCGGGAACGCCTGCGCCAGCAGGTCCCCGAGCACCGCCTCGACGTGGGCCCCCTCGTTGCGGACCGGCAGCACGACCGTGACCTCGAGGGTCGCGGGCGGCGCGGCGGTCGGCGGGGCGGCGGGGGCGGTCATGGGGTCGTCGGAGGACGTCGGGGAACGGCGAGGAACGGAGGGAGACGGTGGGAGGGGGTCAGGGGAGCGGGACGCGAGGCCCGCGCGGGGACGTGTTCGCGATTTGGTAGGCCAAGGGGTCCCGATTCCATTCTCATCGGCCGGGGGCGGCTCCCCCCCACAGGGCCGGGGCGACCGCGGCGCGGGGCCGGACCGACCCGGTGTCGCGTAGGGCGACGCGGGTTCCCGCGCAGGGTGAGGGGTAGCATCGGTCGATCTTGAAGCGTCCCCGGGCCGAACGGACCCGGGCGGCCCGATCGACGGCGCCCGCCGGCCCGTCCCCGCGCCGTCCATCGCCCCCTCGCCGCCCGTCCGCTCCCCGCGCCGACCGCCGTCCCCACCCCTCGCCCCCCGCAGCCCCCCTTCTCCCCGACCCCGAGTGCCCCCGCGTCGTCCCGTGATCCCGGTCCTTCCCCCTCCGTCGCCGTCGGCCGTCGTGGCCGGGGCGCCCGTCGGACGCGCCGCGTGATCCGCCGCGCCGCCTGGCACCTCGTGACGGGCCGCAAGGAGCCCGGCTGGGCCGCGCGCGTCGCGACGCTGCGCGAGGTCGCGGCGATGTCGCCCGCGGCGTTCCGCGCGCGGACGGACGACGCGCTCGCGGCGCACCTGCGGTGGGCCGCGACGACGGTGCCCGCGCTGAAGGGGACGGTGGCGCCCGACGCGCCGCTCGCGGCGTTCCCGGTGCTGACGCGCGCGCGGCTGCAGGAAGACCTCGAGGCGCTGCGCGACCCGACGCGGCCGCGCGAGGCGTTCGTGCTCGAGGCGAGCGGCGGGTCGACGGGCGCGCCGGTGCGCGTGTGGCGCGACGTCGAGACGTCGCGGTGGACGTTCGCGCAGGAGGTGCACCTGCTCGAGGGGTGGGGCCTCGCGCCGTGGTGCCGGCGGGCGTACCTGTGGGGCGACGACCGCGAGCAGCGCGACGTGCCGTGGAAGGAGCGCGTGGTGCGGCGGCTGCTGCCGAACCTGTTCCTGAACGCGTTCGGCATGGACGAGGCGCGGATGGCCGGGTTCGCGGACCGGCTCGACGCGTTCCGGCCGGAGATGGTGCAGGGGTACGCGACGGCGCTCGACCTGTTCGCGTCGTTCCTGCTCGCGACGGGCCGGCAGGTGGCCGCGCCGGCGGTGGTGCGGTCGTCGGCGGAGGCGTTGTCGGCCGAGGCGCGCGCGCGGATCGAGCGCGCGTTCCGCGCGCCGGTCCGCGACGTGTACGGGTCGCGCGAGAGCACGCACCTCGCGGCGCAGTGCGCGCACGGCGGCTACCACGTGCTCGGCGCGGGCCGCGTCGTCGAGATCGTGGACGACGCGGGGGCGCCGGCCGCGCCGGGCCTGCCCGGGCGCGTGCTCGTGACCGACCTCACGAACCGCGCCATGGCGCTCGTGCGGTACGAGAACGGCGACGTCGCGTCGTGGGCGCCGGAGGGGGCGCCGTGCCCGTGCGGCGCGCCGTTCCCGCGGATCGAGCGCGTCCACGGCCGCACGAGCGACTTCCTCACGACGCCGGGCGGGCGGCGGATCCACGGCGAGTGGTTCACGCACCTCTTCTACGGGCGCGAGGGCGTCGCGAAGTTCCAGGTGCACCAGCGGTCGCGGACGCGCGTCGAGGTGCGGACCGTGGGCCCGGCGACCGAGGAAGCCCTCGCGCCGGTGCTCGCCGCGATCCGCGGCGCCATGGGCCCCGAGGTCGTCGTGGCGTGGGAGCGCGTCGACGCGATCCCGCTCACGAAGGCCGGCAAGCACCGATTCACGCTGTCCGACGTCCCGTTCCTGCCGGACGCGCCATGAGCGAGGCGGCGCGCCGCGTCCTCCTCCTGTGCGACGCCTACTGGAACCCGCACGGCGGGACCGAGGGCCAGATCCACGCGCTGGTGGCGAACCTGCCCGCGTCGTGGTCGGCGGAGCTCTGGATCGCGCACCACTCGCCGTTCCTCGACGAGCACCCGTTCCCGTGCCGCACGCGCTCGCTGCGGCTCGGCTCGCTCTCGCGGCCGTGGACGTGGATGCGCGTGCGACGGCTCGGCCGCGAGGTGCGCCGGCGCGGCTTCGACCTCGTGCAGACGTTCATGGGCGACGCGAGCCTCGTGGGCCCGGTGATGGCGCGCGTGGCGGGCGTGCCGGTGCTCGTCTCGCGGCGCGACCTCGGCTTCTGGCACACGCCGCGGACCGTGGCGCTCCTGCGCCGCACGGGCCGGCTCGCCGACGGCTTCCTCGCGAACGCCGAGGCGGTGAAGCGCCACGTCGTCGAGGTCGAGCACGTCCCGCCGGCCGACGTCGCGGTCGTGCACAACGGGCACGCGTTCGACGGCTTCGCGCGGCCGCGCGTCGCGGGGCTGCGCGCGGCCCACGGCATCCCCGACGACGCCGTCGTCGTCGTGCTGCTCGCCAACCTGAAGCCGCTCAAGCGCCAGCCGGACCTCGTCGAGGCGGCCGCGCGGCTCGTGCGGCGCCACCCGCGCCTCCACGTGCTGCTGCTCGGCGGCGGCCCGCAGGACGACGTGCGCGCGACCGCGGCGCGGTGCGGCGTCGAGGGCCGCGTGACGGTCCACCACGCGCAGGGCGGCGCGATCGACTTCCTCCACGAGGCGGCCGTCGGCGTGCTCTGCTCGGAGACCGAGGGGCTCTCGAACGCGGTGCTCGAGTACATGGCGTGCGGGCTGCCCGTCGTCGCGACCGACGTCGGCGGCAACCCGGACCTCGTGGTGCCGGGCGAGACGGGCTTCCTCTACCCGCCGGGCGACGTCGCGGCGCTCGCGAGCCACCTCGACGCGCTGCTCGGCGACGACGCGCTGCGCGCGCGGATGGGTGCGGCCGCGACCGCGCGCTTCCGCGACCGGTTCGGCCTCGCGCGCATGGTGCGCGAGACGGTCGCCGTCTACGACCGCGTGCTGCGCGGCGAGCCGGTGGGGCGCGAGGCGCGTCCGGAGGCGGTCGAGGGTCCCGGGACCGCGAGGCCCGGCGGCCCGCGCGAGGCCGCGGTCGCGGCGGACGGCGGGCGCGCGGGCCTCGCGTCCCCGTCGCCGGCGGGCCGCCCGTTCGCGGGGTCGATCGAGACGGTGACCGACCTCGCGCGCGTGGAGGCGCTCGCGCCCGCGTGGGCCGCGCTCGTCGGCGACCGGCAGTTCTTCCTGACGCCGACGTGGGCGACGACGTGGCTGCGGTGGGCGGCGCCGGCGGTGACGCCGCACGTGCTGGTCGCGCGCGACGGCGGCGGCGCGGTCGTCGGCGTGCTGCCGCTCGCGCGGCGCGGGCGGACGCTCGAGCTCGCGGGCGCGGCCGAGGGCGCGGACCACCTCGACGTCGTCGCGGCCCCCGGACGGGCCCCCGAGGTGGCCGAGGGGTTCCTCGCCCACCTCGAGGCCCTCCCCCCCGACGCGTGGGCCCGGCTCGTCCTGCGGCACGTCGCGGAGGACGGGGCGTTGCGTCACGCGGTGCGGGCGCGGCGGTGGCGGTTGCCGTACCGCGAGGCGATGGCGACGGTGTGCCCGTTCGTGGCGGTGGCGGGCACGTACGACGACTACCTGAAGCGGTTCTCGGCGAAGCACCGCGGGAACCTTCGGCGGCAGGTGCGGGCGTGGCGCGAGGACCCGACGGTGACGGTCGCGCGGGTGACGGACCCGGCCGCGGCGGCGGACGCGATCGACGTCGTGATGGCGCTGCATGCGAAGCGGTTCGCGGCGCGCGGCGCGGCGACGGCGTTCGCGGGCGAGTCGATCCGGCGGTTGCACCGCGCGCTGGCGCCGGCGCTCGCGGCCGAGGGGCGGCTCTCGATCGTGACGCTGCGGGCGGGCGGGGTGCCGGTGGCGGCGCACTACGGCTTCCGGTTCGGCGGGCGGCTCCTGCACTTCCAGGGCGGGTTCGACCCCGCGTTCCGCGACCGTTCGCCGGGGACGGCCCTGACGACGATGGTGCTCGAGGACGACGTCTTCGGGGGCGGCCTCACCGAGTACGACTTCCTCGACGGCGACGAGGCCTACAAGCTCTCGCTCTCGACCGGCGTCCGTCGTCTCTACGACCTCGTCGTCTCGCGCCCCACCCTCCCCTCCCGCGCCTTCTCCCTCACCCTCGGCGCGCTGTCCCTCCTCCGCGGAACAAAGGGGTCGTAGCCCTTTGTTCCACCTGGAACAACGGGGTCGTAGCCCTTTGTTCCAAGTTCGACGCCGAACCAACGGGGTCGTAGCCCTTCGTTTCGCCGCAGACAGCGAAACAACGGGGTCGTAGCCCTTCGTTTCGCGGTCGCCCCCGAACGCCGGGGGGCGGCGAACGACGCGGAAGTTGGAACAACGGGGTCGTAGCCCTTTGTTCCAAGTGGAACAACGGGGTCGGAGCCCTTTGTTCCGGATTGGCCCGGGGGGCGGGCTTGCGTAGGCTCTCCGCATGGACGCCCCCGGACTCCCGCATCTCCACGGCAAGGTCGCCCTCGTCACCGGCAGCAGCCGCGGCATTGGCGCCGCGATCGGCAAGGCGCTCGTCGCCGCCGGCGCGGACCTCGCGGTCCACGGCCGCCAGTCCGCCGGGTCGAGCGTCGAAGGCGCCGGCGAGCTGGTCGCGTACGCCCGCGCCGCCGGCCGCCGCGCCGAGGCCTTCCAGGGCGACATCGCCGTCCGCACGGAGGTCGAGGCCCTCATGGCGAAGGTCGTCGAGACCTTCGGCCGCCTCGACGTCCTCGTCCTCAACGCCGCCCGTGCCCCGTTCAAGCCCACCGAGCGCCTCCTCGAACGCGACCTCCGCCAGCTCCTCGACGTCAACATCCTCGGCAACGTCTTCTGCGCCCAGAAGGCCCTCCCCCACCTCGCGAAGCAGGGCGGCTCGATCGTCTTCCTCTCCTCCCTCGGCTCCCGCTTCATGAACCCCTCCTACCCGCTCGGCCCGATGAAGGCCGCGATGGAGGCCTTCACCCGCCAGTGGGCCGAGGAGTGGGGCCCGAAGGGCGTCCTCGTCAACGCCGTCTGCGCCGGCCTCGTCAAGACCGACGCCTTCCTCACCCTCCGCCAGATCTGGCCCGAGGTCGCGACACTCCCCGACGAGCTCTTCGTCACCCCCGAGGAAGTCGCCGACGTCGTCACCTTCCTCACGAGCCCCGCCGCCCGCGCGATCCGCGGCCAGACCCTCGTCGTCGACCGCGGCCTCTCGAACCGCGTCCTCCGCGGCCCCGCCTCCTGACGCGGGCCCGGCCGGCGCGTGCGGCCCTCGCCCCCCTCTCCCGCCGCGTCCCCTTCCCTTCCGCCTTCCCCGCCGCATCCCCCCTCCGGGACCGCGAGGCCCGGTCGCCGGCAACGCCCTGCGTCCGCCGTAGGATCGGCCGGCGATCCGATCCCATGCACGTCACGCTCGAGCCGATCACCCGCGACACCGTGCGAGCCGTCACCGCGCTCGAGGTCGCGCCCGAGCAACGCGGCTTCGTCGCGTCCAACGCGGTCTCGCTCGCGCAGGCGCTCTTCCACGAGGAAGCCTGGTACCGCGCCGTCCACGCCGACGGCGAGCTCGTCGGCTTCGTCATGCTCGAGGACGAGACCCTCAGGCGCCCGCCGCCCGCGACGCCGAACATCGGCCTCTGGCGGCTCATGATCGACCACCGCCACCAGCGCCGCGGCATCGGCCGCGAGGTGATCCGCTTGGTCCTCGACCACTCCCGCACCCGACCGGGCGTGCAGCGCCTCCTCACGTCGTACGTGCCCGGTCCCGGCAGCGCGGGCCCGTTCTATCTCGGGCTCGGCTTCGTCCCGACCGGCGAGATGGACGGCGGCGAGATCGTCCTCGCCCACCCGCTGCACGCCCCCACCGCCTGACCAACGTCCCCCGACGCCCGACGGCGGAGGGGCGCGCCCCCCGAACGGGCCTCGCGTCCCTCCCCCCGGTGACTGCGACGCCCGCGGAGCGGCGATGCGGCCGTGGCGGCGGTTCCCCCGACGTGCCCCGGGCGTCCCCCGGCGCGCCGCGAGGGCGCCATCGGGAGGCCCGTACCGATCGTGGAGGGGCGCCCCCCGGGCGGTAGACTCCGGCGCTCGCCGTCCGCCGTCCTGCGAACGCCTGGGAGTGCCATGGGCAACGCGCTCGTCACCGCCGCCAAGATCGAGGAGGAGGTCCAGAAGGCCCTCGCCAAGTCGCTCCGCAAGGAGCCCTCGGCCATCCGGATGGACGCCTCGGTCATGGACGACCTCGGGGGCACGTCCCTCGACTTCCTCGACATGACGTTCCGCCTGGAGCAGGCGTTCGGCATCCGTCTCGCCCACACGACGATCCTCGACCACATCGAGGAGACGTTCGGCGAGGGGAAGGCGATCGACTCGAGCGGCGCCCTGACGAAGGACGCCGTCGCGGTCCTCGCGGCCCGGCTCGGGAACCCGGCCGGCCTCGAGGTCGGGATGTTCTCGGACGAGGTCGCGAAGTTCGTGACGCCGGGGACGTTGGCCCAGGGGGTCCGCGAGGCCCTGGCGTCGCTGCCGGCGAAGTGCACGCACTGCGGCGCGACGAAGTGGGAGAGCCCCGACGGCGCCAAGGTGAAGTGCGGTGGTTGCGGCAAGGAAGCCGCCTACACCGACGGCGACACGCTCGCGAAGGCCTGGCTGACGCAGTTCGCGAAGGAGAAGGGGCTGTTTGGCTAGGCAGGCGCGCCCCGCCGACCAGCGCGTCGTCGTGACGGGCTGGGGGATGGTGACGCCGATGGGCGGCACCGTCGAGGCGACGTGGGCCGGGTGCGTCGAGGGACGGTCCGCGGTCCGCGAGTTCGCCCACTGGGACAGCCGCGGGCTGCCGTGCCGCATCGGCGGCGAGGTGGACGACGCGGTCCTGCCGCCCGACGACCTCGGGCTCGTCGCGCCGGCCACGCGCCCCCACCGCCTGCTCCTCGCCGCCGGCCGGCAGGCCGCCGCCGCCGCGGACCTCGCGTCGGTCGCGCGGCGGGACCGCATCGCGGTGATCGTCGGCGGGCACGCGGGGTGCCCCGCGCCGAGCGACATCGAGCGGACCGTCCGTCACGTGGACGAGGCCGGGCGCATCGACGCCGCGGGCCTCGCGGCCGAGGCCGGGTACGTGGACCGCCACTTCCACCTGCGGCGCTGCGACCACGCGCCCGCGGTGCTCGCGCACGACCTCGACGCGCGCGGCGGCGTCCTCGCGATCGTGTCGGCGTGCGCCGCGAGCGCCCAGGCGATCGGCGAGGCGACGCGCGCGCTCCGCGACGGCCGGGCCGACGCCGTCGTCGCGGGCGGCGTGGACTCGCACGTCAACTTCGCGGGGTTCATCGGCTTCGTGCTGCTCGGCGCGCTCGTGAAGCGCTACCCGTCGCCGGAGAAGGCGTCGCGGCCGTTCGACCGGCGGCGCAGCGGGTTCGTGATGTCCGAGGGCGCGGCCGTCGTGGTGCTCGAGACGCTCGCGTCCGCGCGCGCGCGGGGCCGCCGCGTGCTCGGCGAGGTGCTCGGCTACGGCGACAGCGCCGACGGCTTCCGCATCACCGACGTGCACCCCGAGGGCGAGGGCGCGCGGCTCGCGATGACGCGCGCCATGGCCGACGCCGGCGTCACGCCCGACGAGGTCGAGTACGTGAACGCGCACGGCACCTCGACGCCGACGAACGACCCCGGCGAGACGCTCGCGATCAAGCGCGCGCTCGGCGAGGCCCGCGCGCGGCAGGTGCCGGTGTCGTCGAACAAGTCGATGCTCGGCCACACGATCGGCGCGGCGGGCGCGGTCGAGGCGATCCTCACGTGGAAGGGCCTCGCCGAGGGGATCGTGCTCCCGACGATCAACTACGAGACCCCCGACCCGAAGTGCGACCTCGACTACGTGCCCAACACGGCCCGGCGGATGCCGCACCGCGTCGCGCTCTCGAACTCGTTCGGGTTCGGCGGCCAGAACGCGTGCCTCTGCCTCGGGGCCGCCCCGTCGGAGGGCTGACCCGGTGGCCGCCGTCGTCGCCACCGCGGCCGAGGCGGTCACGGGCCTCGGGCTCGGGCTCGCCACGACGCTCGCCGCCCTGCGCGCGGGCCGCACCGCCGTCGCGCCCGAGGACGGCCTCGAGGCCTTCGGCGTCGGCGCCGCGGCCCGGGTCGTGCCGCTGCCGCCGGCGCAGGCGCCCGACGGCCCGACGCGCGTCGTGACGCCCCACGGCACGCTGCTCGAGCTGGTCGCGCGCGCCGCCCACGGCCAGGCGAACCTCGGCTCGGTGCCGCGCGAGGCCGTCGCGTTGATGATCGGCCTCGGCATGGTGGACAGCCCGACGGCCGACCTCGAGGCCGCCGTCGCCGCGTCGCGTGGGGCCGACGGCGCGTTCGACCTCGCGCGCTTCTTCCAGGGCGGCTTCCGCGCGATCCACCCGCACTGGCCGCTGCGGATGCTCAACAACGTCGTCGTCGGCCAGCTCGCCGCCGACCTCGACGTGCGCGGCGACAACCTCGTGCTCGCCGCCGAGGCCGACGCCGGCGCCCGCGCGTTCCTCGAGGCCCGAGAGGCGCTCGACAGCGGCGCCGCGCTCGCGGCCATCGTCGCGGGCGTGTCGGAGACGTTCGGCCCCGCGGCGCTCCTCCGCGCGCAGCTGCGGGGCACGCCGGGCCTCGTGCTCGGCGAGGCCGCCGCCGCGGTCGTGCTCGAGAGCGAGGCGTCGGTGAAGGCCCGCGGCGTGATCCCCGTGGGCCGCCTCACGGGCGGCGCGACGGGCTTCGAGCCGAGCGACCTCGGGCCGGGCCCCTCGGCGGACGCTCGGGTGCGCGTGGTACGCGAGGCCCTGGCGCAGGCGGGGCGCACCCCCGACGACGTGACGCTGCTCCTCGTCGAGGGCGACGCCGTGGACGAGGCCGACGCGCGGCGCGCGCTCTTCGGCCGGCGCACCGACGTCGCCGTCGTCGCGCCGTCCGTCGCCCTCGGGCACCTGACGTCGGGCGGGCCCGCGGTCGCGTCGGCGCTGGCGCTCGCCATGCTGTCGACCGGCGAGGCGCCCTCGACCGCGCGGGGGACCCCGCGCGCGCTGAAGCGCGGCGGCGTGGCGCTCGTGCTCGCGTCGGGCACCGCGGGCGGCGCGGCGGCGCTCGTGTGGGAGGGCGTGCCGTGAGGTTCCTCCTCTTCGACCGCGTGACCGCGTTCGAGCCGGGCCGCCGCCTCGAGGCCGTGAAGTGCTTCTCCATGCAGGACGAGGCGCTCAAGGAGCACTTCCCGCGCCGGCCCCTCGTCCCCGGCTCGCTCGTCCTCGAGGCGATGCTGCAGACGACCGGCTTCATCGTCGTGCGCACGAGCGGCTACAAGGTGCTCCCGCTCTTCAGCATGCTCGAGGACTGCGTGCTGCCCCCGTCGCTGCCGCCGGGCACGCTGATGCACGTCACCGGCGAGCTGCTCTCGTCGAACCCCAAGGGCTCCATGGGCCGGTGCGAGGCCCGCGTGGACGGCGCGGTCGTCGCGTCGATCGGCCGCGTGCTCTTCGCGCACTTCCCCACGCCCGACGAGGCGGGGCTCCGCCGCATGTTCGGCGTGTACGGGGACCTGCCGTGACCCCGCGCGTCGTCGTCACGGGCCTCGGGATCGTCACGCCGTTCGGGTGCGACCTCGAGACGGTCTGGCGCGCGTGGCTCGCCGGCGTGCCCGCCGTCGCGCCGTCGCGCCGGTTCGCGGCGGAGAAGCCGCCGACGAAGTCGGTCGGCGAGGTCCCCGAGGCCGACGTCGAGGCGCTGCGCGCCGAGTTCGGCGCGGAGGCCGCGACGACCGACCTGCGGACGGTCTACGGCGTCGCGGCCGCGCGCCGGGCCCTCGCGCACGCGGGCCTGCCCGCGGGCCCGCACGCGCGCGCGGGGGCCGTCGTCGCGTCGGGGCCCGGCGCGCACCGCCTCGAGGACTTCGTGCGCGCCGCGCGGCCCGACGGGACGATCGACCTCGGCGCGTTCGCCGCCGACCCGTCGGCGATCCACCCGGGCTCGCTCTGGCGCAGCCCCGCCGACCGCCCGGCCACCGAGGTCGCGCGGCGCTTCGGCCTGCGCGGCCCCGTGCACTGCGTGACGACGGCCTGCGCCGCGTCGCTGCAGGCCATCGGCTCCGCCGTGCGGGAGATCCGCGCGGGCCGGGCCGACTGGATGCTGGCCGGCGGCGCCGACGCCATGGTGGACCCCATGGGCCTCGTCTTCTTCGTGCTGCTCAACGCCGCGGCCACCGAGGCGGGCGCGCACGCGTGCCGGCCGTTCTCGCGCCGTCGCACGGGCATGGTGACCGGCGAGGGCGCGGGCCTCGCCGTCCTCGAGCGCGAGGACCACGCCAGGGCCCGGGGCGCGACGATCCTCTGCGAGGTCGCGGGCTACGGCTCGTCGCTCGACGCGTTCCGCGTCACGGCGCCGCACCCCGAGGGCCGCGGCGCGATCCAGGCGATGTCGCGCGCGCTCGCCGACGGCGCGACGTCGCCCGACGAGGTCGACCTCGTGTCGGCGCACGCGACGGGCACCAAGCTCAACGACCCCGCCGAGGCGAAGGCCGTGCGCGCCGTGTTCGGCGAGCGGGCCGACCGCGTCGCGGTCACGTCGGGCAAGTCGACGATGGGCCACCTGCTCGCGGCCGCCGGCGCCGTCGCCTTCGCCGGGGCCGTGCTCGCGGTCGCGCGCGACGAGGTCCCCCCCACCGCGAACCTCGTCCCCGAGGAGGTGGACCCGTCCTGCGCCCTCGACCACGTGACCGGCGCGCCGCGCCGGATGCCCGTGAGGGCCGCCCTGGTGAACGCGCTCGCGTTCGGCGGGCACAATGCCACGATCCTCCTGCGCAAGTACGCCGCGCCCGCGGCCGGAGCCGCCCCGTGAACCGCACCGACCTCAAAGACCGCGTCGCCGTCGTGACGGGCGGGGCCCGCGGCATCGGGGCCGCGATCTGCCGCCGGCTCGCGGCCTCCGGCGCCGTCGTCGTCGTCAACTTCGCGAAGGGCGCCGCCGCCGCCGAGGCCCTGGTGGCCGAGCTGGTCGCCGCGGGCGGCCGGGCCGAGGCCGTCGCCGCCGACGTGAGCAAGCCCGACGACGTCGAGCGCCTGTTCGCGGGCGTCCTCGAGCGCCACGGCCGGCTCGACGTGCTCGTCAACAACGCGGGCATCGTGAAGGACACGCTCCTCCTCACCATGCGCCCCGACGACTGGCGCCGCGTGATGGACGTCGACGTCGACGGCGTCTACCTCTGCACGAAGAAGGCGCTCGACACGATGTTCCGGGCCCGCAGCGGCCGCATCGTGAACCTCGCGTCGGTCTCGGGCATCCGCGGCGGGCGCGGCCAGACGAACTACGCGGCGGCGAAGGGCGCGGTGATCTCGTTCACGCGCGCGGTCGCCGTCGAGGTCGCGGACCGCGGCATCCAGGTGAACGCGGTGCTGCCGGGCTTCATCGAGACCGACATGACGGCCGCGGTGAAGCGCCGCGCGGGCGACCAGATCCTCGCGCGCATCCCCATGGGCCGCTACGGCACGCCCGACGACGTCGCGGGCCTCGTCCTGTTCCTGTGCGGCGACGACGCGGCCTACGTGACGGGCCAGGCGTTCGTCGTGGACGGGGGGATGTCGTGCACGTGACGCCCGCCCCCCGTCCCCCGCGCGCCGCCGGAGGTCTCCCGTGAGGTTCCTGCTCGTCGATCGCATCGAGGAGGTCGTGCCCGGCACGCTCGTCCGCGGCTGGAAGGCCGTGGCCATGAGCGAGGACTACCTCGAGTGGCACTTCCCCGACCGCCCGATCCTGCCCGGGACGCTGGTCGCCGAGGCGTTCGCGCAGCTCGCGGGGTGGCACGAGGCGGTCGCGAGCGACTTCGCGCGCTGGGCCCTCGTGGACCGCGTGACGTCGGCGCGCTACTTCGGCTTCTCGGTGCCGGGCGACCGCCTCGAGCTGCGCCTCGAGGTGAAGGCGACGGACGACCCCGCGCGCCGCGCGTTCAGCGGCGAGGCGACGGCCGGCGGCGAGCGCCGCGCGCTCGTCGACTTCGAGGCCGTCGTGACCCCGCTCGAGGGGCTCGAGGACCCGGCCCGCATGCGCCGGACGTACGACGCGCTGCGCGGCGTGAAGCCGGCGCAGGACCAGCGGAGGACCCGCACGTGAGCCCCGCCCGCACCGTCGCGATCACCGGCGTCGACGTCGTCGCGTGGCCCGGCCACGGCGTGGACGCGGTGTGGGACGCGCTGGCCGCGGGCCGCCGGCCCGCGGGCGCGTCGGCCACCGTGCCCGAGCCGTGGTTGCGCCACCAGGTGCCGGCGGAGCTCGAGAGCCAGGCGAAGTTCCTGAACGGCGCCAGCCAGCTCGCGGCCCACGCGATCGCGACGGCGCTCCTCGCCGCGCGCCTCGAGGACGCCGGGCTCCCCGACGACCGCAAGGGCTTCTTCGCCGCGCAGGTGGACCCGACGGTCATCGACTTCGCGGCGTACCGGCCCGCCATGGCGGACGCGACCGACGGCTTCCGCCGCGCGCCCGACCTCGAGCAGCTCAACGCCGCGAGCGTGCGGAAGATGAACCCCTTCTATCTGCTCGAGACGCTGAACAACAACGCGTTCAGCCTCGTCTCGGCGTGGCACGGCCTGCGGGGCGCGAACACGTCGGTCTCGGGCTGGCGCACGCCGGGCCTCGCGGTCGTGGGGATGGCCGCCCGCGCCGTGGCGCGCGGCGACGCGACGGCCGCGGTCGCGTACGGCGCCGGTCGCAACGGCGGCCCGGTGACGACGATGGAGCTCGGCCGCCTCGGCCTGCTGCCGGCGGGCCCCGTCGGCGGCGACGCGGCGGCGGCGTTCGTCCTCGAGGCGTTCGACGCCGCGACGGCGCGCGGGGCCTCGCCCGTCGCGATCGTGCGCGGCGCGGCGACGGGGTCGGCGGGTCGCGGAACGCTCGCGGCCGCGGTCCGCGCGACCGCGCTGGCGGCGTGCGCCGAGGCCGGCGTCGCGCTCGAGGCCGTGGGCACGGTGCAGGCCGACACGCAGGCATCGCTCGACGCGGTGGGCGCCGGCGACCGCGGCCGGCTGTGGCGCCAGGCGCTCGGCGAGGCGGGGCCCGGCAGCGACGTCGCCGACCTCGCGCTCGCGGCGACGTCGGTCGCGCGGGGCCGGCGTCCGGACGGCACGCCCGCCGGGGCGACGGCGCTCGTCGTGGCCGCGGGCTTCGACGGGCAGGTCGCGGCGGTGCTGCTCGGCCGCGTCGGCTGACGGGCCCGCGGTGGCCGTCCGCTCCCCCCGCCGCGAGCGCCTCCACCGCCGGGTGTACGCGGCGCTCAACGCGCTGGCGGTGGCGCCGCTGCGCGTGCTGGCCCGCGTGCTGCCCGCGATGCCGGAGCGGGCCGCGCTCGGCCTGTCGGACGCGATCGCGTGGCTGATCTACGTGCTCGACCACCGCGGGCGGCGCGCGGGGCGCGCAAGCCTGCGCGCGGTGTTCGGCGACGAGCTGACGGACCGCGACCGCCGCCGGATCCTGCGGGCGTCGTACCGGACGGCGATCCAGGCCGAGGTGCTGCTGTTCCACGTGCAGCCGATGACGCCCGCGCGCTGGCGGCGGTACGTGCGCGTGCCGGACGACGTCGCGGCGCGCGCCGTCGCGTCGATGGAGCGGACGAAGTCGTTCGTGTTCGTGTCGGCGCACTTCGGCAACTGGGAGATGCTGCACGCGGGCCGGGGCGCGCTCCCGTTCGCGGTGCCGACGGACTATCTCGCCGAGACGACGGGGTGGCCGGCGGTGGACGCGTTCTTCCGCGAGCTCCGCACGCACGGCGGCGAGGGCGAGGCCGGGTTCCGCAAGGGCGGCGCGACGGCGCTGGCCTCGGGGCTGCGGAAGGGCCGCTCGGTCGGCTTCCTGACGGACCGCAACGTCCCGCGGCGCTACGGCGGCCTGTACGTCCCGTTCCTCGGGATCCCGGCGCGCACGACGCCGCTCGCGGCGAAGCTCGCCTTCTACAACCGGGCGCCGCTGATCGTGCTGCTGCTGATCCCCGAGGGCCGGGCCCGCTGGCGCTTCTGGGCGAGCGACGACCTCATGGAGCCGCGCACGGGCGACGAGGACGCGGACGTCCTCGCGGCCACCGCGCGGATGAACGACGTCTTCAGCCGCGTCATCCGCGAGTATCCCGAGGCGTGGTGCTGGATGCTCAAGCGCTGGAAGAGCCGGCCCACGCCCGAGCTGGGCCCCTATCCCGCCTACAGCCTCCTCGACCCCGACTGACCCCGGCGACACCGAGACAACGGGGTCGTAGCCCTTCGTCTCGGTGTCGACACCGAAACAACGGGGTCGTAGACGTTTGTTTCGGCGTCGATGGAACAACGGGGGCGTCGTCGTTGGTTCCGGGATCCCCCGGGCGCGGCATCGTGGGACGCGATATCGTGGGGACGTGAAACCCGCGGAGATCCAAGGCCCGGACGCGCTCGCGATCCTCGAACGGCTCGCGCGGGACGGCGACGCCTGGGCCCGCTTCGCGTGGTCGAAACGGCTGCCGCTCGGCCCGGACGGCAAGCGCACCGCGGCCGCCCGACGCGCCCGACGCGGGGCCGCGCGCACGCTCCTCGCCGCGCAACTCGACCTCTTCGACGCCATGGCCTGGGAGCACCGGGGCCGCGCCCGACGGTTCGGCGCGCTCCTCCGCCGCGCGGCCCGCACGCGCCATCCCGCTGCGCTCCATGCCGCCGCGTACGTCCACCCCGCGGGCCCGCGACGCGACGCCGGCGTGCGTCGCGCGGCCCGGGCCGGCAGCGCCGGGGCCGCCCTCGAGCTCGCCCGCGTCCACGTCCATCGTGGGGACGCCCTCGCGACGGTGCGCCGGTGGCTGCGCGTCGCGCTCGTCGTCGGCATGCGCGACGACGACGCAGTGGCCCTCGACGCGTTCGTCGCGCGCGCCGAGCCCCACCTCCGCCGGTTCGATGCCGCCCCCACGACCTGGCGCGACCGCGCGGCCCGCGGCGAGGCCGACGCGAACGTGACCCTCGGCTACGCGCGGTGGTTCGGTCGCGAGGGGCCCACCGCCGTCCCGCGCGCATCGGACGCCTTCGAGGCCGCCGCGGGCGCGGAGTCGGACGAGGCCGCGCTCGCGCTCGCGCTCCTCGTCCAGGAGCCCGCGTCCGACGTGGACTTCGACGACGCGGCGGCGTGGGCCGCGCGAGCCACGAGGTCCGGCGACCCCACCGCGTGCTGGATCGCCGCTCAACTCGAGGACGGCAATCCCGCGAGCGGGCCTCGCCGTTGTGCGACCTGGCTCCGCCGCGCCGCGAAGGCGGGCCACGGGCCCGCGGCCTTCCGCCTCGCGTGTGGCCACCGGTACGGCGACTTCGTCCGCAAGGACCTGTCGGCCGCGCGACGGTGGGCCCGCGTCGCCGCCGACGCCGGTGACGAGAGCGGGATGACGCTCCTGGCCGAACTCCTCACCGAGGCCGCGCCCCGGGGGCGGCGGCGGCCGGGCGAGGCCGTGGCGTGGCTCCGGCGCGCCGCGGAGCTCGGCAACTTCGATGACCGCACGAACCTCGGCGTGCGGCTCCACGAGGGCGACGGCGTCCGCCGCGACGATCGCGAGGCCGTCCGCTGGTACCGACTCGCCGCGGCGCACGGTTGCCCCTCCGCGACGGCCAACCTCGGCCGCTGCTACCGCCGCGGCCACGGCGTCCCCCGCTCGCCGCGCACCGCGGCCCGTTGGTTCCGCCGCGCGGTCGAGGTCTTCGACAACGCGCAGGGCGCGGCATGCCTCGCCGCGATGTACCGCGAGGGCGAGCTCGGCCCGCCGCGTCACGCGCGGGCCGCCCCGTGGCTGCGGCGCGCCGCCGCCATGGGCGATCCGGAGGCCCTCGGCGAGCTCGGCGTCGCGTACCACGACGGCCAGGGCGTCGCGCAGGACCACGACTTCGCCGCGCAGCTCTACCGCGCGGGCGCCGAGGCCGGCGATCCGTGGGCGACGTATTGCCTGGGCCTCTGCCACCGCGACGGCGAGGGCGTGCGTCGCGACCTCCGCGTGGCCGCGCGCTGGCTCCGCCTCGCGGTCGAGCGCGGCGTGGCCGAGGCCCGCGGCGCGCTGCGACGGCTCGTGCTCCGGGGACGCAAGGCCCGCCCGCCCGCGGCCCGCCGCTCCCCCGGTCGACGCGGAACAACGGGGTCGTAGCCGTTTGTTCCAGGTGGAACAACGGGGTCGTAGCCCTTTGTTCCGCGTGCGAAGGCGGACGGGCCTCGCGTACCGGGACGGGGGTCAGTTCCCCGAGTTCTGGCCGGCGAGGATGAGGGCGCCGACGTTGCTCACGGTGCCGATGGCGCTCGTGATCGGCGAGAGGGCCTGCCCGACCGTACGGGCGAACTCGGTCACGCCCTTCGCGGGCACGTAGACGATGTCGCCCCGCTGCAGCGGGAGGTCGGGCTCGCGGCCCGCGAGCACCGCCTTCGCGTTCACGAAGATCGGCGTCGGCTGGCCGTCCGGGCCGACCCGCAGCACCTGCACGCGCGACTTCTCGGCGAACTCCTCCGCGAACCCGCCGGCCGCCGCGATGCTCTGCACGACCGTGATCGGCCCGATCAACGAGACCGTCTGCGGCGTGCGGACCTCGCCGAGCACGAACACGCGGTCGCCGTGGATCGTGACGACGCGGACGCTGACCTTGGGCTCCTTCAGGTACTCCTTGTAGGCCAGCGTCAGCTTCGTCTGGACCTCCTCGACCGTGAGCCCGACGATCCGCTGCGGCTTGAGCAGCGGCGGCGAGATCGTCCCGTCCACGAGGAGGCGCTGCTGCGACGAGAGCTCGGGCTCCGTCCAGACGCCGGTCGCGATCTCGTCGCCGACGTCGAACCGGAACTGCACCGGCACGACGCGGCGGCCCGACGGCGCGGGGGCGGCGGCGTACGCGGGCGGCGCCGCCGGGGCGGGCGTCGCGACCTCCGCGGTCGGCGTGGCGGCAGGGGGTCCCCCGCGGTACCGGGTCGCGGACGACCCGGCACAGCCGGCGACGGAAAGCGCTGCAGCCACGAGCGCGGCCTGACGAAGATGCACGGAGCCTCCTCCCCCCGGTGGGGGCCTCTGTACGATCCCATCGGATCATCGCCCCTCGGACCGTAGCCCCCTCCGCGCCCATGGCCGACCGCCCCCCGGAAGTCCCGTCCCGTCCGCCCGCGCTCGAGGGCGCGGCGCGCGCCGCCGTCGCCGCCGGGACGCCCCACGTGGCCGGCCGCGTCGCCGTGCTCGCGACCGACGCCGAGTGGGACGGCGCGACCGCCGCGTGGGACGCGCTCGCCGAGGCCTCGCCGACGCGCCTCCCGATGGCCTCGCCGGCCTGGGTCCGCGCCTACGCCCGCCACCGCCTCGACGACGGCGAGACCCTGCGCGTCGTCGTCACCGCCTCCGGCGCCACGCTGACCGGCGTCCTGCCCGTCGTCGTGCGCCCCGGCCGCCTCGGCCCGACGCTGGCCGCCCCCCACGACGACCACACGAAGTCCGGCGACGCGCTCCTCGCCCCCACCGCCGCCGACGACGACCTCGCCGCCCTCGTCGCCGGCGCGTTCGCCCTCGCGCCCGGCGCGCGCTCGCTCACCCTCGCCGGCGTCCGCGACGGCTCGCGCACCCTCGCCGCGCTCGCGACCGCCCGCCTCCCGGGCCCCGTCGTCCGCGACACCGACGAGCGCGGCTCCTACGCGCCGATCGCGGGCTCGAGCCTCGCCGCCCTCCGCGCCGCGCTCTCCGACAACTTCCGCCGCAACGTCCGCAAGGCCGGCAACCGCCTCGCGAAGGAGCCCGGCGTCGCCATCCGCCTCGACCGCGGCCCCGACGCCGCGCCCGCCACGCTCGACCGATTCCTCGCGCTCGAGGCCGCGGGCTGGAAGGGCCGCGCCGGCACCGCCATCGCGCTCGACCCGCGCCTCACCGCCTTCTACCGCGAGCTCGTCGCCGGCTTCGCCGCCCGCGGCCGCCTCGAGTGGCACACGCTCGAGATCGACGGCGCCCCCGCCGCGATGCACCTCGGCGTCCGCACCGGCGGCGCCCTCGTCCTCCTGAAGATCGCCTACGACGAGCGCCACGCCCGCCTCGGGCCCGGCAACCTGCTCTTCGAACGCGTGCTCGAGCGCGAGTTCGAGGCCGGCACCGCCGTCGAGGTCAACTGCACCACCGACATGGCCTGGCACCGCAACTGGGCCCTGCCCCGCTCCGACTACGCGCGCCTCACGTTCTTCCCCGCGGGCCCCGCCTCCGGATCCCTCGCCTTCCTCCCCGCGGCGCTCAAGGCGCGCGCGAAACGCGTCGCCTGGCTGCGGCGGACGTTCTCCCGGGACGCGAGGCCCGGCCCGGAGCAGGACGCGTGAGCCGGCTGCGCTGGAAGGAACGCGTGCAGGGCTCGGCCCTCCTGCAGCGGGGCTTCGCGCTCTCGTCGTCGCTCGTCGCGCGCGCGCGGCTGCTGCGCGGCCGCCCGTTCGCGGCGCTCCAGCGCCTGATGCACGCGTGGAAACACCTCGGCGACGCGCGTCTGGGCCCGCGCCGCGTCGCGTGGATCGAACGCCTGATCGCCGCGGGCACGCGCGACGGCGCGGCGCTGCGCCCGATCGCGCGCAACGACCTGCGGCGCGAGTTCGTCGCGTCCGCGGGCGCGCGCGCGCTGCGCGCGAAGTTCGCCGCGTTCCCGCCGGCCGACCGCGTGCGCCTGCGGTACCCGCGGCCCGACCCCGACCCCGAGCGCCAGGGCGACCTGATGGTCCTGAAGGCGCCCGACGTCGGGCCCGACGGCGCCGTGCGCGAGCCCGGCGTGCTCCTCGTCATGTACCACGAGGCCATCGAGGCCTTCGCCGCGTGTTTCGACCTGCCCGCGCTCGCGCCCGCGTGGCAGCTCGTGCTCGAGACGAGCACGTGGGGCACGCGCGAGTGGCGGTTCCTCCCCTACCTCGGCGCCGACCTCGACGTCGTCGTCATGGCGCCGCGCGAGGACGACTTCGCGTTCCTCGCCGGCTGGGGCACCAACCTCGTGCCGCTGCGCGTCGGCTCGGCCGACTGGGTCGATCCCGCGGTGTTCGAGCCGAAGCCCGCGGGCGAGCCGTACGCGCACGACGTGATCATGGTGGCCTCGTGGGACCCGCTCAAGCGCCACACGACGCTCCTCGACGCGCTGGCCGCGGCGCGCGCGAAGGGCCGGCGCCTCGACACGCTCCTCGTCGGCGTGCCCGCGGTCCTCACCGCCGACGACCTCGCGCGCGAGGTCGCCGCCCGCGGCCTCGGGGACCAGGTGACCATCCGCGAGAAGCTCCCCCACGCCGAGGTCGCCCGCCTGACCGCCCGCAGCCGGTGCGCGGTGCTGCTCTCGAAGCAGGAGGGCAGCAGCCGCATCCTCGGCGAGGCGCTCCTCTCGGGGACGCCGGTGGTCGTCACCGCGGGTCAGATCGGCATCGACCGGTCGCACGTGAACCCGCGCACGGGCGCGTTCGCGACCGACGAGGCGCTCGCCGACGTCCTCGTGGACGTCGTGGACCACCCCGACCGCTTCGACCCCGCGGGCTACGCGCGCGAGGCGATCGGCTACGCGAACGCGACGCGCAAGGTGAACGACGCCTGCCGCGCGCTCGCGCTGCGCCGCGGCCGGCCGTGGACCCGCGACGTCGTCGCGAAGCGCAACGCGCCCAACCTCCGCTACGTGACGCCGGGCCTCCACGCGTCCTTCGACGCGGCCTTCGCCTCGCTCGCCGCCGCGCTCCTCCCCGTCGACGCGCGCTGACGCGCACGGTCGTCACGATCGCGGGCCCGCGGCGAGGGACCGCGAGGCCCGCCGGCCGCCGGCCACTGGCGAACGGCCACCGGGCCTCGCGGTCCCGGGAGGGGATCGTCGCTACGCGCCGTACTTCTTCACGACGTCGATCTTCGGGCGCAGGAAGGGCAGCAGCCGGTTCTTCGCCTTGAAGACGAAGCGCGACGAGCGCTTGAGGCCGTCGAGCCAAGGTCGGCGGCCCACGGGCGTCGGCGTCACGCCGAGGTGGCGGAGCTCGAGGTTGACGCAGTGGACGTCGCGGCGGCGGCGCGTGATCGGCGTGTTGAAGCCGACGTTCCACGAGACGCAGACCGTGTCGTCGTTGACGACGCGGTGCGGCGCGTAGAGCGGGAGGAACACCGACTGGCCCGGCGAGAGATGCGTCGGCGGGAACTGCTGCGGCTCGTAGGACGCGTCGTACGTGACGACGCCCTGGTCGTAGGCGTAGACGAGTTCCTCGACCGTGGCCTCGGGGAGCACCTTCGCGGGGTAGACGTGGACCGTCTTGCCGCCGCGGACCTGGTTCAGGAACGACTGGTCGGGGTCGGCGTGGAAGTGCACGACGGAGCGCCCCGACGAGAGGAACATCCAGCAGCCGAGGTCGCTGATCTCGCCGCGCAGCGAGGGGAACGCGGCGCGGAGGTCGGCGAGGTAGCGCTCGAGGAGGTCGCGGTAGCCCTCGTCGTGTTTCCAGGTGTCGTGGAGCAGCATCCACGTGGGGCGCGTCGCGAGACCCTCGAAGGCCTCGACCGGGTCGACGTCCTTGTCGAGCGGGCCGCGCTTCCAGCCGCCGGCGGGGTCGGGGTCGACCGTGACGCGGCGGACCTCGACGCGTTCGCGCGGGAGCCGGCGGAGCAGCTCCTTGATGCGGTCGTCGGTGAAGAGCGGGTGGTCCGCGAGCCGGTTCGCGATCGTGAAGGGCGTGTCGCCGAGGTCGCTCGGCGCCGTCGGCGTGCGCTCGACGACGGGGGCGGAGGTCGGGGGCGTCGCGGGGTCCATGGCTTGGAATCGTAGCCCCGCCCGGCTGGCGTGGCGACGGATCGCTGGTATTCACCAAGCATCTTTGGCTCCGGCGGCGCGTCGCCGCGGGGCCGCCGGCAGGACGTCCCCGATGCGCCTCGTCGTCGTGAGCGAGCACTACGCCCCGACGGCGCACACGGAGGCGTTCTGCACGGCGCGGTTCGCCCGCGCGCTCGCGGCGGCCGGCGTCGACGTGACCGTCGTGACGTCGGGGCCCGGCTACGTGCGGGAGACGCCGCAGGACCCGTCGCCCACGTGGGCCGACGAGGGCGGCGTCGAGGTCGTCCGGCTGCCCACGCCGTGGCCGCGGCCGTGGAAGGCGCTGCGCACGGCGTGGACCCGCTGCGTGCGCCCGCGGCGGATGAAGTGGTGGCACGACGACGCGCGCCGCCGCGCGCTCGCGCTCCACGCGGCGCGGCCGTTCGAGTTGGTCGTCACGCGCCACGAACCCGACCGCGTCGCGTGGATCGGGCACGCGCTCGCATCGACCGGCGTGCCGTGGGTCGCGTTCTTCCCGGACCCGTCGCCGCCGTGCCTGCACCCGCCGCCGTACGGCGCCGGTGCGCCCCGCGACGCGCGCGAGCGGGCCGACCTCGAGGCGTCGCAGCGGTGGTGGGACGCGGCGGCGGCGTTCGCGTGGCCGTGCGCGCGCCTCGCGCGCGTCCACGCGCGGGCGCTCGGGCGCGAGGCCGCGCCGCGGATCGTCGTGCCGCACGTGGGCGGGGTCGCGGCGGCACGGGTCGGGGACGGCGGTCCGGCGACCGAGGGGACCGCGAGGCCCGGTGCGCGGCCGTCGGACGGGATCGTGCTGGTGCACACGGGCCTGTGGATGAAGGGGCGCGTGTCGGACGCGGCGCTCGCGGCGTTGCGCGCGGCGGCCGCGCACGCGGCCGGGAAGGGCGTGCCGTTCCGCGTGGATCTCGTGGGCCCGCCGAAGCCGGCGGACGAGGCGCGCGTGCGCGCGGCGGGCCTCGCGTCGGCGGTGCGGTTCCGCGGGTGGATGCCGCAGGACGACGCGCTCGCGGCGCTGCGCGACGCGACGGCGGGGCTGCTGCTCGAGGCGCCGATGGAGGAGGGCGTGTACCTGCCGTCGAAGTTCTGCGACTACGCGCGCTCGGGGAAGCCCGTGCTCGCGTTCAGCCCCGCGGAGGGGACCGTCGCGGACGCGCTCGGCGCGGGACACCCGGGCCTGCTCGGACAGACGGAGGCGTCGGCGACCGCGGGCCTCGTCGCGTTCGTGGACCGGTTCGCGACCGGGGGCGACGCGGGCCTCGCGTCGTGGCGGGCGCCGGGGCCCGAGCGGTACGCGCCGGACGTCGTGGCGGCGGGGTTCCTGCGCGACGTGGCGCGGGTGCTCGGCGCGCGGGGCCCGGCGGCCAGCGGGCCTCGCGTCGGCGGAAGCTGACGTCAGCCCGGCGGCGGGCGGGCCTCGCGTCGGCGGTGCCTGACGTCAGCCCTGCTGCGTGCGGTCGTCGCCGCGGCCCTTGAGCACGCGCAGGGCCGCGCGGACGAGCGGGCCCGGCATCCGCGCGAGGACGCGTTCGGGGAACGAGCCGCCGCCCGCGAGCCGCAGGGCCTCGCGGGCCTCGGCGGTGCGACCGCTGCGGAGCAGGCGGCGGGCGCGGACGTGCTCGAGCGCGCGCACGATGCGGCGGTAGCGTTCGCCGTGGACGGCCTGGAACGCGGCGTCACGGCCCCAGACGCGCTCGAGGACGGTGAGGCGGGCCTGCGCGAAGACGAGCGGGTCGATGCGGGTGATGCGCGGGCCGGCGTGGCCGTGCTGCCAGGCGGTCTCGGTGTCGAGGAAGGCCGCGGTGCCGCGGCGCGCGAGGCGGCCGAAGCACTCCCAGTCGTCGCAGGTGCGGAGGTCGGGGGAGAAGTGGACGGCGTCGCCGGCGAGGTCCTTGCGGACCATGAGCGTGAACGTGGCGACGAAGTTGTCCTCCATCTCGGCAGGGAAGAGGTCGCCGAGGCGGAGGTCGAAGTCGGCGCGGCCGGGCGGGAGCGGGGCCGCGGTCGAGAAGGGGACGGGTGCGCCGAGCATCTCGTCCCAGGTCCACGGGCGGTCCTGCCACTTCGGGAGGAAGTTGCAGTGCTCGGCGCCGTCCTCGTCCTTCACGGCGAAGTTGGTGAACGAGAAGAGGAGGTCGGGGCGGGCGTCGTGCAGGGCGCGCTGGAGCGCGGTCTTGTCGGGGAACCACTCGTCGTCGCTGTCGAGGAAGGCGAGGAGGGGCCCGCGGGCGGCGGCGGCGCCGTCGTTGCGGGTCGGGCCCGCGCCGCGGTGCGGGAGGACGAGGTGGCGGACGCGGTCGCCGAACGGGGCGAGGGCGGCGGCCGTGCCGTCGGTGGAGCCGTCGTCGGCGACGACGACTTCGTCGCCCGGTTCGAGGGTCGCGAGCGCCGACCGGACCGCCCGGGGGAGGAGGTGTGCGCGGTTGTAGGTGGGAATGACGACGCTGACGGCAAGCCGGCCCATATCCCCCTCTACGGCCGCCCGCCCCCCCGGTCTGAACCGGAACAACGGGGTCGTAGCCGTTTGTTCCATTGACATACAGACCGGTATGCATACCATTCGGCGCGTCGTGGCGATCCACCTCCGATTGGCCGGCCCGGCTGCGGCCCCGCTCTACCAGCGGGTGGACCGCGGCGTGCGCGACGCCATCGAGGCCGGGACGCTGAAGCCCGGCGACCGGCTGCCGTCGGTCGCGGAGCTCGCGAAGGACCTGAAGGTCGCGCGCCTCACGGTGCTCAAGGCGTTCCAGGCCCTCGAACGCGAAGGCCTCCTCTCGACCGAGGTCGGCCGCGGCACGTTCGTCGCCGGCGGCGCGCGCCGCGGCCCCGTCGCCGCCGCCCCCGAGGCGCGGCCCAACGTGTCGAGGGCGCTCCGCGCGCTGCGCGAGGGCTACGCGCGCGGGCTGCAGGAGATGATGCGCGTCGCGCGCCCGCCGGGCACGCTCGAGCTCGGCGGCGGCGTCCCGAGCCTCGACTCGGTGCCCGACGGCACCCTCGAGCGCCTCACGCGCGACGCGCTCGCGCGCGACCCCCGCCGCCTCTACGCCTACCCGGGCCCCGCCGGCCTCCCCGAGCTGCGCGACGCCGTCGCCCGCACCCTCGCCCGCGACGGGCTCGCCGTCGGCGCCGACGAGGTCGTCGCGACGAACGGCACGCAGCAGGCCGTCGCCCTCATCGCCGCGTGGGCCCGCGAGCACGACCGCCCCGTCCTCTGCGAGACGCCCACCTACGCCGGCATCCCCGGCGCGTTCATGCTCATGGGGCACACCGTCACCTCGGTCCCGTGGACCGCCGACGGCCTCGACCTCGCCGCGCTCCGCGCCGCGCCCGGCGCCCGCCCGCTCCTCTACGTCTGCCCCGACTTCCACAACCCCACCGGCGCGACGATGTCGGCCCCCGCGCGCCGCGCCCTCGCCGCCTGGGCCCGCGAGGCCGACGCGACCGTCGTCGAGGACCGCATCTTCCGCGACCTCCGCTTCGAGGGCACGGCCCCGCCCCCCCTCTACGGCCTCCTCGCGCCGGGCCGCCGCTTCCTCGTCGGCTCCGTCTCCAAGTCGTTCATGACCGGCCTCCGCGTCGGCTTCCTCGTCGCCGACCGCCCCGTCGTCGACGACCTCCTCCCCTACAAGCGCTCCATGGACCTCGGCGGCCCGTCCCTCGTCCAGGCCGTCGCCGCCACGTTCCTCGACCACGGCTACGTCGAGCACCTCGACCGCCTCCGCCCGCGCTACCGCGCCCGCCGCGACGCCGCGGTCGCCGCGCTCGAGGCCGCGCTCCCCGCCGGCGCCCGTTTCACGCGCCCCGAGGGCGGCTTCCAGCTCTGGGTCACGCTCCCGGACGGCCTCTCCGCCATCGAGGTCTTCCTCCGCGGCGTCGAACGCGGCGTCGCCGTCTCGCCCGGCCCCGCCTACGACGTGGACGGCCGCTACACCTCCTGCTTCCGCGTCGGCTTCGGCAACCTCCCCGAACCCGACGTCGCCGAGGGCATCCGCCGCCTCGGCGACGCGATCCGCTCCCTCGCGGGCCGCGCCTCCGCCGTGACCGCGGCCGGCAACCCGGTGTGACGCAAGGCCCGCTCGCCCCCGAGTCCCCCTCCCCTCTCTCCAGCCCTCGAACCGCCCTCTCCGCTCCCCCCCCTTCCCGATCCCTCCCCGTCCCGAACGGAGTCCGCATGTCCCCCGCCCACCCGTCCTCCCCCTCCGGCACGTCCCTGAAGCTCAAGACCGGCCTCGCCGAGATGCTCAAGGGCGGCGTGATCATGGACGTCGTCAACGCCGAGCAGGCCGTGCTGGCCGAGCGCGCGGGCGCCGTCGCCGTCATGGCGCTCGAGCGCGTCCCGAGCGACATCCGCGCCCAGGGCGGCGTCGCGCGCATGTCGCCCGTCGCGAAGGTGAAGGAGATCCAGAAGGCCGTCTCGATCCCCGTCATGGCGAAGTGCCGCATCGGCCACTTCGTCGAGGCGCAGATCCTCGAGGCCCTCGGCGTCGACTTCATCGACGAGAGCGAGGTCCTGACGCCGGCCGACGAGGCGTACCACATCGACAAGCTGGCCTTCAAGGTGCCGTTCGTCTGCGGCTGCCGCGACCTCGGCGAGGCGCTGCGCCGCATCGCGGAGGGCGCCGCCATGATCCGCACGAAGGGCGAGGCCGGCACGGGCAACGTCGTCGAGGCCGTGCGCCACATGCGCTCGGTCACGGCGGAGATGCGCCGCCTCACGACGCTGCGCCCCGAGGAGCTGGTGCGCACCGCCAAGGACCTCGGCGCGCCGTTCGAGCTGGTGAAGCTCGTCGCCGAGACCGGCAAGCTGCCGGTGCCGAACTTCGCCGCCGGCGGCGTCGCGACGCCCGCGGACGCCGCGCTGATGATGCACCTCGGCGCCGAGAGCGTGTTCGTCGGCTCCGGCATCTTCAAGAGCGCCGACCCCGAGGTGCGCGCCAAGGCGATCGTCCGCGCCGTGACCCACTACCGCGACCCGAAGGTGCTCGCGGAGGTCTCCGAGGCGCTCGGCGACGCGATGCCCGGCCTCGAGATCGGGAAGATCGGCGCCGAGAACCTGCTCCAGACGCGGGGCTGGTGATGCGCGCGGGCGTCCTCGCCCTCCAGGGCGACTTCGCCGCGCACGTGGCCGCCCTGCCCGCGGGGGCGGTCGAGGTCCGCACGGCCGCCGAGGTGGACGCACTCGACCTCCTGGTGCTGCCGGGCGGCGAGTCCACGACGATGCTGAAGCTGCTCGAGGGCAGCGGCATCGAGGAGGCGGTGCGCCGCCTCGTGGCGCGGGGCGGGGTCGTGTTCGGCACGTGCGCCGGCGCGATCCTGCTCGCGAAGGACGTCGCGAACCCGGCCCAGCGGTCGTGGGGCCTCGTGGACGTCGGCGTCGAGCGGAACGCGTTCGGCCGCCAGGTGGACTCCTTCGAGGCCGTCCTCGAGCCCGACTACGCCGCGGTGTTCATCCGCGCGCCGCGGATCCGGCGCGTCGGGGCCGGCGTCGAGGTGCTCGCGACGTGGCGCGGCGAGCCCGTGCTCGTGCGGCAGGGCCGCGTCTTCGCCGCGACGTTCCACCCCGAGCTCACCGACGACCGGCGCGTCTACGCGCTCGTCGCGGCGGCGGCGCGCGCGACGGCCTGACCGTCAGGCCGGGGCGAGCCCGAGCCGCGCGAGCATCTGCGCGGCTGGGTCGCCCGCGGGGTCCACGAGGTGCGCGGTCCACCCCGCGCGGCGGGCCCCGCGCACGTTGTCGGGCAGGTCATCGAAGAAGACGACGCCCTCGCCGCGGCGTCCGGTCGCGTCCTCCACCGCGCGGAACGACGCGGCGTCCGGCTTGCGCGCGCGGAGCAGGTGGCTCGCGTGCGGGTGCCGCACGCGCCGGAGCGACGGGAAGGCCCACGGCCCGCCCGCCGGGAACATGCGGGCCCAGTGGGCCTCGTTGGTGTTCGAGAGCACGGCCGTCTCGAGGCCCGCGCCGTCGAGCGCGTCGAAGAGGCGGTCGAGTCCCGCGTACTCCCCGAACAGCCACGCGTCGTGGATGCGCACGACCTCGTCGGGGGCGTACGCCCCGTCCATCGCCCGCACGAGGCCGTCCACGAACGCCGCCCGGTCGATGGCGCCGGTCTCGTACGCGTGGACCCACGGCTCGCGGGCGTGCGGCGGCAGCGGGTCCTCGCGCCCCGACGGGTCCACGCCCGCGGCCCGGCTCGCCTCGGCCCACGTCCGCGCGATCCGCACGAGGACCCCGCCGAGGTCGAAGACGACGAGGGAGGGCGCGGGCCCGGCCATCCCGCGGCGCCTCACCGCTCCGACGGCGGCAGCGGCGGGACCGCCGCCGGCTTGCCGTCGGGGCCCATGGCCACGAAGACGAACTCGGCCTTGGTGCAGAACCGGCGGTCGCCCGTCTCGAGGTTCTCGCCCCAGGTCTCCACTTCGATGCGCATCGACGTGCGGCCGACGCTCGCGAGGGTGGCCGTCACCTCGACGGCCTCGCCCTCGTTGATCGGCGCCTCGAAGTCCACCGAGTGGATGTGGGCCGTGACCACCGAGGACCGCGCGTGCCGGATCGCCACGATCGCGGCCGTCTCGTCCATCAGGGCGAGGGCCACGCCGCCGAACAGCGTGCCGCGCGCATTGGTCTGGCCCGGCATGACGATGCGCGTGATCGTCGTGCGGGGCCGCCCGTCGGCCGGCGCGGGACCGGTGCGGGCCACGTCAGGCGCCCTTCGCCGCGTCGAGGGCGCGGCCGAGGTCGGCCAGGAGGTCCGCGACGTCCTCGATGCCGACGGAGACGCGGATGAACCCGTCGTCGATCCCGAGGGCCTTGCGCGTCGCCGCGGGCACGCTCGCGTGGGTCATGATCGCCGGGTGCTCGATGAGGCTCTCGACGCCGCCGAGCGACTCGGCGCACGCGAAGAGGCGCACGGTCTCGAGGAACCGCCGGGCGGCCGGGAGCCCGCCGCGGATCCAGAAGTTGAGCATCCCGCCGAAGCCCCGCATCTGGCGGGCGGCGAGCGCGTGCTGCGGGTGGCTCGGGAGGCCCGGCCACGTCACGCGCTCGACCTGCGGGTGCGACGCGAGGAAGGCGGCCACCTTCGCCGCGCTCGCGCAGTGCCGCTCCATGCGCACGTGCAGCGTCTTGAGGCCGCGCAGCACGAGGAAGCAGTCGAGCGGCCCGGGGACGCCCCCCACCGCGTTCTGGAAGAAGCGCAGGCGCTCGGCGAACGCGTCGTCGCTCGTCACCACCGCGCCGCCGACCACGTCGCTGTGGCCGTTGAGGTACTTCGTCGTCGAGTGCAGCACCACGTCGATGCCGTGCTCGAGGGGGCGCTGCAGGCACGGGGTCGCGAACGTGTTGTCGACGAGGGTGCGCACGCCCTTCGCCTTCCCGATCCGCGCGATCGCCGCGAGGTCGGCCAGCTTCAGCGTCGGGTTGGTCGGCGTCTCGACCCAGATCAGCCTCGTGCGCGGCGTGATCGCGCGCTCGACGCGCGCGGCGTCCGTCATGTCGACGGGCGTGAAGGCGAGCCCGTGGCGCGTGAACACCTTGTCGAAGATGCGGAACGTGCCGCCGTACACGTCGTCGGCGTACAGCACGTGGTCGCCCTGCTCGAGCGTGTGCAGCACGCAGTCGCTCGCCGCGAGGCCTGACGCGAACGCGAGGCCGTGGCGCCCGCCCTCGAGCGAGGCGAGGCACGCCTCGAGCGCATCGCGGGTGGGGTTCCGCGTCCGCGAGTACTCGAAGCCCTTGTGGACGCCGGGGCTCTCCTGGACGTACGTCGAGGTGAGGTAGACCGGCGTCATGATCGCGCCGGTGGTCGGGTCGGGGCGCTGGCCCGCGTGGATCGCGCGGGTGTCGAAGCCGAGCCTCCGCTCGTCGTCGGGCGAGACGTTCTTCACGAGGGCCTCCGCGCCGCGCCGTCGCGCGTCAGGAAGTCGATGACGTCGATCTTGGAGACGATGCCGACCACCGTGCCCCGCTCGAGGACCACGGCGACCTTGTCGGCGTCGAACACCGCGCGCAGCGCCTCCACCGGCGTGTCGAGGGTGACCGCCCCGTCCACCGAGGCCATCGCGTTCGCCACGGGCTCCGAGGGCTTGCGCCGCGGGTCGAGGAGGAAGTGCAGCACGTCGGACTCGTGCAGCATGCCGACGCACTTGCCGGTCGGGTCGACGACGGGGAGCTGCGACACGTCGTACTCGCGCAGGCGCCGCGCCGCGGTCTGCACGGGCTCGTCGGCCCGCGCGGTGACCACGCGGCCCTTGCGCGCCCCGAGCAGCTCGCGCACCACGGCCGGCCCCGCCTCGAGGAAGCCGTTGTCGCGCATCCACTCGTCGGAGAAGAACTTCGAGATGTACGCGCGCCCGCCGTCGGGCAGCACCACCACGACGGTCTTGCCGGGCCCCATCTCCTTCGCGACCTCGACCGCGACGTGGACCGCCGCGCCGGACGAGCCGCCGGCGAGGATGCCCTCCTCGCGCGCGAGCCGCCGCGCCATCGCGAAGCACTGCTTGTCGTCCACCTGCCGCACGTCGTCCATGACCGCCATGTCCATGGCGCCGCACACCATGTCCTCGCCGATGCCCTCGACCTTGTAGACGTGCGGCTCGCTCGGCTTGCCCGTGTGGAACATCGCGTGGTAGATGCTGCCCACGGGGTCGACGCCCACGTTCCTGAGGCCCGGCTTGCGCTCCTTCAGGAACTTGCCGGCGCCGCTCATCGTGCCGCCCGTCCCGATCCCCGCGACGAACGCGTCCACGTGGCCCTCGGTCTGCGACCAGATCTCCGGGCCCGTCGAGCGGTAGTGCGCCTCGACGTTGTCGCGGTTGTGGTACTGGTTCAGGTAGAACGAGCCCGGCGACTCGGCGTGCAGGCGCTTCGCGGTCGAGTAGTACGACTCCGGCGAGTCGGCGGGCACGTTCGTCGGCGTGACGACGACCTTCGCGCCGAACGCCTTCAGCGTGTCCTGCTTCTCCTTCGACATCTTGTCGGGCATCGTGAAGATGCAGCGGTAGCCGCGCACCGCGCCCACGAGCGCGACGCCGACGCCGGTGTTGCCGCTCGTGTTCTCGACGATGGTGCCGCCGGCCTTCACGCGGCCCTCGCGCTCCGCCTTGTCGAGGATGAACTTCGCCATGCGGTCCTTGATGGACCCGCCGGGGTTCATGTACTCGAGCTTGCAGAGCACCGTGGCGGAGCCCGGGTGCACGACCTTGTTGAGCCGTACGAGGGGCGTGTTGCCGATGGCCGAGAGGACGTTGTCGTGGATCGCCATGGGGAGGCTCGCCGGGGGAGAGGGGGCAGGATACGGGAGGGGGAGCGAAGGCCCGCGTGGGGGCCGAAAGCCCTCGCCGGGGCCCGACGCGCGGCCCGGCCGCGGGACGCAAGGCCCGGCGCGAGGCCGTGGCCCCGACCGCGAGGCCCGGCGCGGCGCGCGACCCGGACGGGTACGATCGCGGGATGCGCGCACGCGACGTCGGGCTCGTCGTCCTGGGGGCCTGCCTCGGGGCGGGCCTCGCGTGGGCCCTGCTCGACGGGGCCCGCGGGGTGGCGGGGGGCGACGGCGGCGACGCCGCGCGCGAGACCGCGGCGCTGCGCGAGCGCGTCGCGACCCTGGAACGGGAATTGGTCACGCGGCCGGCCCCGCTCGCGGCGGCGCCCCGCCGCCCCGCGCCGGACGGCGACGCCGCCCCCGTCGCCGAGGGGACCTCCCCCGCCCCGGACGACGCGGGCGCGCCTCGGCGCGCGAAGTCCCGCACCGACGGCGCCGCCCCGGCGCCGGGCGAGCCGGCCGCGAGCGACCCGAACGCGGTCGCCCTCGAGCGGCTCCTCGGGGGCCCGGGCGCCACGGTGCAGTTCGGCGGCGGCGGCGCGTGGGTCGGCGGCGGCGCGCCGGCCGGACCGCCACTCGACCCGAGCGACGTGCGCCGGCTGCTCGACGACGGGACCGACGCGAGCCTCGTGCGCGCGGCCCAGGAGGTGATGCGGTCGCGCGACCGGTCGTTCCTCGCCGACCTCGTGGACCGGGTGAACCGCCCCGAGCACCGCGCGGCCGCGCCGCAGGTGATCCCGACGATCGCGTCGCTCAAGGACCGGGCGTGGTCGGCGCTGCAGGCGACGGGCGCGCCGGACACGCCGATCGACGGCGACCACGGGACCGCGTGGGCCAGCAAGGGCCCCGACATGGGGAACGTGACGCTCGAGCTGACGTACGACCGCGCGGTGCGCGTGGACGCGGTGCGCATCCACGAGACGCTGGCGCCGGGCGCGGTCGCGAAGGTCGAGGCGTTCGGCCCGGACCGGACGTGGGTGACGCTGTGGGAAGGGACGTCCACGGTGCGCCCGTCCCCCAGCTTCTTCGAGCCGCCGGTCGCGGCGACGTCGTTCGCCACCGACCGGCTGCGGCTGACGCTCGACACGAACCGCGTCGCGGGCTGGAACGAGATCGACGCCGTGGAGCTGATCGGCGACGGCTGGCGGCAGTGGGCCAGCGGCGCGACCGCGTCGTCGTCGTACGCGGACCCGTAGCGCCGTCGGCTCGCGTCCCGTCGTTCTGCGGGATCGCGCGGCGGTCCCCCGTGGGTCCGCCATTCGGTGCCGGTCCCAAAACGGCGGAACCGACCCAAGGCGGCGGATCCGCCAATACGTGCCGGTCGAATATTGGCGGGTCGACAGCGGACGGGCCTCGCGGTCCGGCCCACCGACCGCCGCCCGCCCACCGGGACCGCTCGAGGCTCGGCGGGTCGCGTGCGCACGCGCGCATGCAACGCTTCCGTTGCGTTGCGGATGCGTCGCAAGTGCATCGCAGGCGCTTCGTACCCATTCCCCTCGGGCGGCCTCCACGCTGAGGGACCGGCCGGTCGGTCGGGTCCCCTTGGAGTTGCCCATGCTGCGCCGTCCTCGTTCGTGGTGGTCGATCGTCGCGGTCGTGGTCCTGAGCGTCGGCCTCGGCCTGACCGGGTGCGGAGGAGGAGGGGGAGGAGGGGGCGGCGAGGACGGGGGCGACGACGGTGGAGGGGGCGGCGGAGGCGGCGGGACCGGCGGCACGCTGAACGGCGTCGTCGTGCTCGCGACCAACGACCTCGGCATGCACTGCATGGACCGCGAGTACGGCGTGTTCTCGATCCTTCCGCCCTACAACGTCGTCCACGCGCAGGTCGTGCGGCGCACGTCGAGCGGCCCGCAGCTGCTCTCGTCGGCGGACGTGACCGTGGACTACGACGGGACCGCCGACGGGAACGGCTCGCTCAACTCGAGGAGCATCGGCAAGACCGACTTCTGGAGCCACGCGTCGGCGCTGTTCGGCGTGACGCTCGCGCCGGGTCAGGGCCTGAAGGGCCTGTACATGCCGCAGGACGCGCCGGTGAAGGGCCCGCAGGCCTTCACGTTCGCCGCGAACCCGGGCTGGTGGGCCGCCGAGGGCATCCCGATCACCCCGCGCGACGACGGCGGCACGGACAACACGTACCCCCTGCTGCGCGTGACCGCGCGCGACCGCTTCTCCGGCAGCGCGCTCGCGCACCTCGACGTCGTCGTCCCGGTCGCGCAGGAGACGGAGTGCCGCTCGTGCCACCACACCGGCGGCAGCGCGGCGTCCGGGTCGGCGGCGACGTGGTCGACGACCGCCGACCTCGAGGTGCAGTCGAAGGAGAACATCCTGAAGCTGCACGACGCGCGGAACGGGACGAACCTGTTCGGCAGCCAGCCCGTGCTGTGCGCGGCGTGCCACTACTCGCCGGCGCTCGACCTCGCGGGCGCGGGCCCGCAGGGCGCGCAGACGGTGCTCCCGTGGTTCTCGCGCGCCATCCACCGCCGGCACGACTTCCTGCCCTCCGACGCGCAGTCGGGGTGCTACCAGTGCCACCCGGGCGCCGTGACGCAGTGCGCGCGCGGGCCCATGGTGACGTCGGGCCTGCAGTGCCGCGACTGCCACGGCGGCATGGCCGCCGTCGCGGGCGAGACCGCGCTCGCCGCGGGCGGCAGCGTGGACGGCGCCGCCGACGGCGCCGCGCGTCGCGCGTGGACCGACCTCCCGCGGTGCCAGTCGTGCCACACCGGCGACGCGGTGAGCCACCTCTCGGGCGCGGGCACGGTGCTCGCATCGGACGGCATCCGCCTCCGGCAGGCGTGGAAGACCGGCGACGCCGCAGCCTCCCCCATCAAGGCCTCGACGTCGCGGTTCGCGGAGAACGCGAACAAGCTCTACCGGTTCAGCACCGGGCACGGCGGCGTCTTCTGCCAGGGCTGCCACGGCAGCACGCACGCCGAGTGGCCCACCGGCGCGGCCTACCCGAACGACAACGTCGCCGCCGCGGCCCTCCAGGGCCACACCGGGACGATCCGCGAGTGCGGCACCTGCCACGCGGCCGGCACGCTCCCGCTGACGACCGGCGGCCCGCACGGCATGCACAACGTCGGCGACAGCCGTTGGGCCAACGGCGGCCACGGCGACTTCTACGAGCGCAACCCGTCGTCGTGCGCGGCGTGCCACGGGACGCCGACCGGCCAGGGCACCGTCCTCGCGACGGCCGCCGCCGACCGCCCCTACCGCAACATCCGCGCGGGTCAGAAGATCACCTGCACCCGCTGCCACGGCTGGCCGCCGGACGACTAGACGCGCCATTTGGTGCCGGACACCGTTTGGCGGGATCGACCTTCGACCGGAGGTCCATCGCAGTCCGATGGACGGCGCGCGGCAGACGCGCCATCTGGTGACGGACACGAAATGGCGCGTCTCGACGGCGGGACCCGGCGGAGCGTCAGGCCGGCGGACGTTGCCCGATCGCGAGGAGGGTCCCGAACGGCAACGCGCCCCCGCGGTCGGCGAGGCGGCCGAGCGCGCGCGCCGCCGCCGCCCCCGCGGCGCCGAGGCCCTTCGAGAGCGCGGTGCCGAGCGACAGCGGCGTCGTCGCGAGCGAGACCTCGCGCACGCGGAGGCCCGCCGCCTCGAAGAGGACGCGCAGCGTGCGGCGCGTGAAGTAGTGGAGGTGCTCCTTCGGCGTGACGAACGGCCACCGCGCGCCGCTCCACCGCGCCCACCACCCGCCGAAGTCGGGGACCGTCACGGCCACGAGGCCGCCGGGCCTCGCGTGCCGGACCAGGGTCCGCACGCCCGCGAGCGGGTCCACGAGGTGTTCGACGACGTCGAACGACGTCACGACGTCGAACGGGCCGCGCGTCGCGTCGAGCGCCTCGACGGGCCCCGTCACGACGTCGAACCCGCGGCCGCGCGCCACCTCCGCCGCCCACGCGCTCGGCTCGACGCCGGCCGCGACGAACCCCGCCGCCGCGGCCTCCGCGAGGAACGCCCCCGTCGCCGCGCCGACGTCGAGGAGCGAGCCGCGCGCGCCGAACGCGCGCAACCTCGCCAGCCGCCGCCGGAACACGCCGCGGAACGCGCGCTCCTCCGCCACGTAGTCGCGGTAGCCCTCGCCGCGGAAGTACGCCTCGTCGTACTGCCGCAGGGCGAGGTCCGACGCCGGCAACGGGTCGACAGACACGAGGCCGCACCCGCGGCAGCGCGCGAGCACCCCGTCCGGGTGCCGCAACGCGACGTCGCGCGCGCTCCCGCCGCACAGCGGGCACCGGCGAGGGACCGCGAGGCCCGCGCTCACGCGGCCCCCTCGACGCGCGCGGCCGTCGGCGACGCGGAGCCCTCGCCCGCGCGCCACGGCGCGCAGAGGAGCACCACCAGCAGCGCCGCCGGCAGCACGCCGTGCTCCGCCGCCGGGCGCGCGGCCGCGACGACGTGCGCCGCGTAGAACGCCGCGAGGCCCGCGACCCACACCGCCGCCGCCGCCCGCGCGCGCGCCCGCGGCCATGCGAGCGCCACCTCCGCGAGGAGCGGCACGAGCACGACGAGGTGCACCGGATAGCAGTACCGCGTCCCGAACGCCGGCAGCGCCATGCCGACCGCGAACGCCGCGCGGTACGCCGCGCTCCCGGGCGTCCCCATGCGGCGCAGCGCCACGACGACCGCCGCGATCCCCGCGAGGGCCGCCGCGACGAGGGCCACGCGGTCGGCCGTCGCCTCCGACGCGCCGAGGTCGGGCCGGCCGTCGTCCGCCACCGCGCGCCCCTCGAGCCGCGCGATCGTCGTGCCCGCGACGCGGCGCACGCCCTGGTTCTTGAACGACCACTCGTTGATCGCGTACTCGCGCCGCAGGTCGGCCAGCTCGCCCGGCGCCGCCGCGTACACCTCGCGCCCGACCTCGAGCCAGCGCGCCGTCACCTCGCGCGCGCGCGCGGGCCCGAGGGCCAGCACCGGCACCGCGACGAACGCGACGACGAGCCCCGCCGCGAACCCGAGCGGGAACCGCCATCCCGCGCGGTCGCCGCGCGCGACCCGCACGAGGCACGCGAGGCCCGCCATCGCCGCGGGCAGCAGCGGCGTCAGCCGCAGCCCCACGCCGGCCGCGAGCAGGAGCCCCGCGCGCGCGTCGCGCCCGCGCGCGAGCGCCGCCCACGCGAGCACCTGCAGCGCGAGCAGGACGAGGGTGACCTGGCCCCGCTGCAGCGTCTGCACGACGAACGGCGCGCACGCGAGCGCCCCGAGCGCGACGGCGAGCCGGCCGCGCGCCCCCATCCCCCGCGCGAGCGCGCGCGCCGCCAGCACGAGCGACGCGACCGACAGCCCGTACACGACGAGGGCCGCGTCCGGCACCGCGAGCGCGGTGAGCGGCCGCGCGACGATCGCGAGGAGCGGCGGGTAGACGTAGCGCCAGCCCCGCGGGCTCGCCGCATCGTACGGGTCGCCGCCGTCGGCGAGCGCCTCCGCGGCCGCGAGGTACACCGTCAGGTCGGTGCGGTGGTACTTCGCCCCGCGGTCCGTGCGCGCGCGCTGGCGCACGTCGAACCACCCGAACGCGACGATCGCGAGGATCGACGCGACGACGAGGCCGACGACGGCGGGGCGGCGTTGCACGCCGCGACCCTACCGCCGCGCCGCGCGATCCGTTAGAGCCTATCCCAATGGCCTCCCTGCTGCGCCCGGCGATCCTCTCGCTGCGGCGGGCCTGCTCGCCGGTCAGCCCCTCAACGGGTCAGGAACCCGCCTCCGGGGCTTCCCGGCTGCGCTTGCCCGCCTCGCATCGGTCTCGCCGGGCTCGCGACGGGCACCCTTGGGATAGGCTCTTGGGGTTGTCGGGAAATCGCGGAGGACCGCGGCCGCGGGACCGGGGCACGGAGCCGCGATCCGACGGTACGCGAGGCCCGGGCGCCGGCGACCGGGCCTCGCGTACCCCCGCCGCCCGACCGCGGCCGCGCGGGTCGGAGCCTACGGGATGACGACGATCAGCGTCGAGGTGCGCTCGGCGCGGCGGATCGTGAGGAGGTAGGTCTGGCCCGAGGCCGCGCCGTTGAACGTCCCCGCGAGCGAGGACGGCGACGCGACCGGGCGGCCGTCGAGCAGCGCGATCACGTCGCCGGGGCGCAGGCCGGCGATCTCGGCGTTGCTGCCGGGCGTGATCGTCGCGACCGTGACGCCGGTCGCGCCGGCGGCGAGCGAGAGGCCGACGGGCGGGCGGGCCGGGCGGGTGACCGGCGGCTGCGGCGACGGGGACGGGCTCGGGCGCGGCGACGGCGTCGGCAGCATCGGCTCCGCGGAACGCGGGGCCGGCGCCTCGCTCGCGAGCGGCGGCGGGCCCGGGCGCGCGGCGGCGCCGAGGTTGCGGTCGAGCATGCGCTGCACGTCGTCGGCCGGGACGGTGAACGCGATGCCCTGGGCGTTCGCGTGGATGGCCGAGTTGATGCCGATCAGCTCGCCGTCGACGTTGAGGAGCGCGCCGCCGGAGTTGCCCAGGTTGATCGACGCGTCGGTCTGGATGAGGCCCTGGAGCGTGTGCCCGCTCGAGAACGTCGCCGTGCGGCCCTTGGCCGACACGATGCCCATGGTGACGGTGTCGCCGAGGCCGTACGGGTTGCCGATCGCGATGGCGGTCTCGCCGATCATGACGTCGCACGTCGAGCAGATGCCGACGTAGGGGAAGGGGCCGCCCGCGATGCGCAGGAGCGCGAGGTCGTGGGACGGGTCGTTCTCGAGGACGCGGGCCTCGTAGGCCTGGCCGCCGACGGCGCGGGCGAGCGAGCAGTAGACGCGCGCGGCGCCACGGACGACGTGGGAGTTCGTGACGACGTAGCCGTCGGGGTGGACGATCACGCCGGCGCCCGAGCCCCGGCCGCCGCCGCGGCCGCCGGAGTCCGTCGTGACGTTGACGACCGCGGGCGCGGCGCGCTGCACCGCGAGGACGACCGGCGTGACGCGCGCGTCGCCGACGGCGGAGGCGGCGCCGACGTGGCGCGCGACGCCGAGACCGGCGAGGCCGAGGCCGAGCGCGAAGCAGCACACCGAGGCAGGTGACGGTCCGGACATGGCCCCTCCCGGGACAGACCGCGAGCCGGGCTCGGGGCCATCCAACCCTTGGATCGGTCCGACCGGCGGAACGCCGCACCACGCGGCGACCGCAGCCGGGCCGACAGGAACCGAACAGCGAGCAAACGGCGGCGACCCGCGCGCACGACGGCGCGGGGACGCCGCGCGACGAGCTCGTCCCACAGGCCGGGGGCGAGGTCGTCGTAGTCGGCGGGCACGACCTCGCGGCGGAGCGCGACGAGGGTGCGGACGTGGAACCGGGGCGCGAACAACGCGCGGACGTCGGCGGCGGCGTGCCAGCCCGTGACGAGCACGTGGACGTGCCCCCCCGGCCGCAGGTGGGCCGGGGCCGCGCGGGCGAACCGGCGGAGCGCCGCGAGCCCGTCGCGACCGCCCCACCGGGCCACCGCCAGCGGCCGGCGCGACGGCGTCTGCGGCAGGTTCGCGACGATGCGGTCGAAGCGTTCGCCGGCGACCGGCGCGAACAGGTCGCCGCGGCGGACCGTCGCGTCCACGCCGAGCCGCCGCGCGTTCGCGCGGGCGCAGCGGACCGCCGACGGGTCCACGTCGGTCAGGACGACGCGACCGGCGCCCCGGCCCGCGAGGCCCAGGCCGAAGTAGCCCGAGCCGCACCCGAGGTCGAGCACGTGCTCGCCCGGGACGACGTCGATCGCGCGGAGGAGGCGGCCGGCGAACGGGTCCACGGGGTGGACCCCGCGGGCGGACCGCAGCGCCGTCGGCGGGAGGAGGGGGCGCGCCACGCGGCGGAGTCTAGGCCCGGCCGCAGGGGCGCCGCGCCGGTCACCTCGAGGAACCCCTGCGCGAACGGCCGGGAAACGAAGGAGCCCGCGACGGGGGACCGTCGCGGGCTCCGAGGGGGGCGGGAGGCCCGGCCGGTTACAGGAACAGCGGCGCGAGCACCAGCGTGATCGTCGAGAGCAGCTTGATGAGGACGTGGAGGGACGGGCCCGCCGTGTCCTTGAAGGGGTCGCCGACGGTGTCGCCCACGACCGCCGCCTTGTGGGGGTCGCTGCGCTTGCCGCCGTGCGCGCCGGTCTCGATGTACTTCTTCGCGTTGTCCCACGCGCCGCCCGCGTTGTTGAGGAACAGCGCCATCAGGATGCCGGCGATCGTGCCGACCATGAGGAAGCCGGCGACGACCTCGGCGCCGAGGCCGGTCTCCTGCAGCGCGTTGCCGATGGCCTTGAAGACGAGGCCCGTCGCGATCGGCATGGCGACGACGACGATGCCCGGCCACACCATCTGGCGCAGCGCGCCCTTGGTGACGATGTCGACGACCGCGCCGTAGTCCGGCTCGAACTTCTCGGGGAGGTGGAGCTCGCCGTTCTTGCGGAACGGGGCGAACTGCACGCGCACCGCCTCGATGACCTGCTTCGCGGCGCGGCCGACCGCGCGGATCGTGAGCGACGAGAAGTAGAAGACGAGCGTGGCGCCGAGGAGGCCGCCGACGAACACCTTCGGGTCGGCGAGGTTGACGCCGTGCTCGACGAACTTCGCGCCGTAGTGGTGGCACTCGTCGAGGTAGGCGGAGAACAGGAGGAAGGCGGCCAGCGCGGCCGAGCCGACCGCGTAGCCCTTGGTCAGCGCCTTCGTCGTGTTGCCGACGGCGTCGAGGCGGTCGGTGCGCTTGCGGACGTCCTCCGGCTGCTCGCTCATCTCGACGATGCCGCCGGCGTTGTCGGTGATCGGGCCGAAGGTGTCCATCGCGAGGATGTAGCCGGCGGTGCCGAGCATGCCCATCGTGGCGACCGCGGTGCCGAAGAGGCCGCCGCCGGGGCCCATGGCCGACTGGCCGAGCAGGTACGAGCCGACGATCGCCGCGGAGACCGTGAGCACCGGGAAGATGGTGCTTTCGAGGCCGACCGCGATGCCCGAGATGACGTTCGTCGCGGGGCCCGTGACGGACGACTCCGCGATCTCCTTCACCGGGCGGTACTTGTACTCGGTGTAGTACTGCGTGATGTAGACGAAGGCCTGGGACGTGGCGACGCCGATCAGGCCGCAGAAGAAGTACTTGATCCACGCGTCGTCGTGGCCGGCCGCGACGCCGAGGGGCTTGATGAGCCACTGGGAGGCGATGAAGAACCCGACGGCCGCGAGGGCCGACGTCACGTAGTAGCCGCGGTTGAGGCCGCCCATCGGGTCCTGGTCCTCGCGGATCTTCGTGGCGAAGAGGCCCACGATGGACGCGACGATGCCGAAGGCGCGGGCGACGAGCGGGAAGAGCATCACGCCGATGACGGTCTCGGCCGACGCGCCGGGGACCGACTTCGCGAGCGTCGCGGCGAGGATCATGGCGCCGATGTTCTCGGCGGCGGTCGACTCGAAGAGGTCGGCGCCGCGACCGGCGCAGTCGCCGACGTTGTCGCCGACGAGGTCCGCGATCACGGCCGGGTTGCGCGGGTCGTCCTCGGGGATGCCCGCCTCGACCTTGCCGACGAGGTCGGCGCCGACGTCGGCGGCCTTCGTGTAGATGCCGCCGCCGACCTGGGCGAACAGCGCGACGAGCGAGGCGCCGAAGCCGTAGCCGACGATGAGCAGCGGGATCTGGGTGACGTCCTTCGTGACGCCGGCCATCTTGGCGATGGCGTACAGGCCGCCGACGCCGAGCAGCGACATGCCGACGACGAGCAGGCCGGAGACCGCGCCGCCGCGCAGCGCGGCCTGGAGCGCGCCGTTCAGCGTCGTGCGGGCCGCGGCCGCCGTGCGGACGTTCGTGCGGATCGAGATCCACATGCCGACGTAGCCCGCGATCAGCGAGCACGCCGCGCCGAGGACGAACGAGATCGTCGTCCAGAGGGCCAGCGTGGACGCGTTCGCCGGGTCGGCGGCCGTCTCCTTGCGCGCGAACGCGTAGAGGAGGTAGATCACGGCCGCGAGCGGCACCGCGATCTTCGCGATGGTGACGTTCTGCCGGCGGAGGTAGGCCTCGGCGCCGCTGCGGATGGCGCCGGAGATCTTGCGCATCCCCTCCGGCCCCTGGTCCTGCGCGAGGACCCACTTGGCGAGCAACCCGGCCACGATGAGGCCGAGCACGCTCACGCCCAGGACGATCGAAAGTTCCATCGCGGATCTCCCGGTGGGCCTCCGTCGGCCGCCGACACGGCGTCCGTCGGATTTCTGCGCCCACCCTCGGTCGAAGGGGGGGGAGTGTACGGGTCCCCCCGGAACGCGCCAAGACGGGCCGAGGGTCGGCCGCGCCGGGCCGGGCCGGAACGAGCGAGCCCCCCGGGGTCGAAGGACCCGGGGGGCTCGGAGGACGGGACGGAGCGGGCCGACCGGGGGGGCTCGCGGGCGGCGCGCCGGGCCGGGCCTCGCGTCCCGGCGGACGCGGGCCCGACCCGTCGGCTACGAGACGACCCGTCGGCTACGCGAAGAAGAGGAACGTGACGAGGACGAAGATCGGGATCAGGATCCCGACCGACCAGGCCATGTAGCCGAAGAACGAGGGCATCTTCACCCCGTTCTCCTCGGCGATCGCCTTCACCATGAAGTTCGGGCCGTTGCCGATGTAGGTGTTCGCGCCCATGAACACCGAACCGCACGCGACCGCGGTGAGGAGCGCGTTGCCCGCCACGGTCGTCGTGAGGACGCCGAGGTTGCCCTCGAGCTTCAGCACGCCGACGGCCAGCGAGGCGAACGTCTTGTAGGTCGGGGCGTTGTCGAGGAACGACGACAGCGCGCCCGAGGCCCAGAAGAACTGCCACGGCTCGTGGAGCGAGATCCGCCCGTCGCGGCCGGCCTGGTCGAGGAACTGCACGGCCGGGATCATCGTGATGAAGATGCCGATGAACAGCACGGCGACCTCGATGATCGGGCCCCAGCCGAACTTGTTCGCGGATCGGACCTCCTTCGAGGTCAGGGCCATCGACGCGACGATCAGGCCGACGTAGCCGGCGAGCTGGGCGAGCTTCTGCGCGACCGGCGACAGCGCCGTCGAGCCGCCGACGAAGTACGAGATCGCGATCACGCCGAGGAGCAGGAGCAGGTTGACCTTGCCCTGGATCGAGAGCGGGACGGCGACCTTCTGCACGTCCTCGAGCTGGCTGCCCGGGCGGGCCTTCTCCTCCTTGGCGAACACGCGCTGGTCCCAGACGTTGAACACGACGAGGAGGATGCCGAGGACCGTCGCCCACTCGACCCACAGGCGGAACGTCCACGTGAACGGGACGCCGTTGAGGAAGCCGAGGAACAGCGGCGGGTCGCCGAGCGGCGTCAGGAGGCCGCCCGCGTTGCTCACGATGAAGATGAAGAAGATGACGATGTGGGCCTTGCGCTCGCGGGGCGCGTTCGCGCGCAGGAGCGGGCGGATCAGCAGCATCGAGGCGCCCGTCGTGCCGACGAACGACGCGATCAGGCCGCCGACGGCCATGAAGCCGGTGTTCGTCAGCGGGGTGCCGGCGAGCGAGCCCTTGAGGTAGATGCCGCCCGAGATCACGAACAACGCGCCCAAGAGCCCGATGAACGCGGCGTAGTCGAGGAGCGACTCCTCGAGCCAGTGCCAACCGTGGGACGGCCCCGTCAACAACCAGACCACCACGGGGATCGACAGCGCCGTCGCGATGATCCCCTTGTTCTTGTTGTGCTCCCAGAAGTGCGGCTTCGCGAGCGGCAGCACCGCGATGCACAGGAGCAGGAGCGCGAACGGCGCGACCCACAGGGCCGGGACCGCGTCGTGCGCGGCCGCCTCTGCGGCGAGGAAGAGCGATGTCATCGGAGCCTCCGGGCGGAAGGCGGGAGGATGCGCGGCGCGGCGTGGGAACGCAACAAGGCGCCGACCATCCGGGCGCGTCCCGGGGGCTTGACTCGACGATCCGGCGCGTTCTCGCGACGGGGCGGAGGCCCCGCGGACCGGCGGCGCGCGCCGGCCCGCGGTCGGGCCGTCAGCGGAACGCCACGAACGTCAGCGCGAGGAGCACCGGCACGAGGACCGCCGCCGACCAGACGACGTAGCCGAAGAACGACGGCATCTTGACGCCGTTCTCCTCGGCGATGGCCTTCACCATGAAGTTGGGCCCGTTGCCGATGTACGTCCCCGCGCCGAGGAACACGGCGCCGCACGAGATCGCCGCGAGGTAGGCCGCGCCCGTCGGGTCGGCCGCCAGCCGGTCGAGCGACGACGGGTCGATCGGCACGCCGGTCGCGCGACCGACGACGCCGCAGGCGATCGTCGCGAACGTCACGTAGGTCGGCGCGTTGTCGAGGAAGGCCGACAGGGCGCCGGTGACCCAGAAGTACTCCCACGGCTCCGTCAGCGCGATCCGGCCCTGCGACCCCAGCACGTCGAGGAGCTTCATGGCCGGCACCATCGTCACGAAGATGCCCGCGAAGATCACGGCCACCTCGACGATCGGCGCCCACGAGAACTTGTTCGCGGGCCGGACGCCCGCCGGCGTCGTGAGGAGCGACAGGACCGCCATCGCGGTCATGCCGAGCACCAGCGCGCCGTCGCGGGCCTCCTGGGCCCAGCCCTGCTGCCGCGACACGGTCCCGACGACGAGGCTCGTCAGCACCACGCCGAGCAGCCACAGGAAGTTGAGCTTGCCGTCGAGGCGCAGCCGCGCGCGCGGTCCCGCGTCGGACGGGGCCGTCGTCGGCGGCTCGCGGCGCGCCATCACGCGGTCGAGCCCGTAGAACACGGCCAGCAGCGCGCCGTTCACGAACAGCCACGGCACCCACAGGCGGAACGTCCAGTCGAAGGGCACCCCGCGCAGGAAGCCGAGGAACAGCGGCGGGTCGCCGAGCGGCGTCAGCAGGCCGCCCGCGTTGCTCACGACGAAGATGAAGAAGACGACGAGGTGCGCCTTGCGCGCGCGCCCCGCGTTCGCGCGGAGCAGCGGCCGGATCAGGAGCATCGACGCACCCGTCGTCCCCACCAGCGACGCGATCGCGGCGCCGACGCCGAGGACGGCCGTGTTCACGGCGGGCGTGCCGGCGAGCGACCCGCCGACGTGGATGCCGCCCGTGATCACGAACAACGACCCGAGCAACGCGAGGAACGCCGCGTACTCGAGGCCCGCGTGGGCCAGCCAGTGCCCGCCGTGGTCCGGGCCCACCAGCAGCCAGACCGCCACCGGCCCGGCCAGGGCCGCCGACACGAGCCCGCGGTTGCGGTTGCTCTCCCACCAGTGGTGCGCGACCAGCGGCAGCGTCGCGATCGCGAGCAGCAGCAGGACGAACGGCGCGACCGCGAGGAGCGGCACGTCGGCCGGGGCCGCGGCGAGGAACGGGGCTGCAGCGAGCGACGACGCCATCGGGACCTCCACCGCCTCGGGACGCCCACGGTGCCCGAGCGGGGCACCGGCGGCAACCGAAACCGGTCGCGCGCGCGGAAGATGGTCGCCCCGGCAGGGTCGTGCCGGCGATTCCGGCCCCGTTTCCGCCTCGGGCGCGCCTCCCGCGCCCGCGCGGGCCCTACACCCAGCGGAACCACCGCAGCGCGAGCGCGAACGTCGCCGCGGTCCACGCCGCCAGGATCCCGACCTCGACCCCCACCGACGCGAGGCCCGCCCCGTCGAGGACCACGGCCCGCAGGCCGTCGTTGAGCGCGGTCAGCGGCAGCGCCTTCACGACCGGCCGCATCCAGCCCGGGAAGTTGCCGGTGGAGAAGAAGACGCCCGACAGCAGCCACATGGGGAGCGACGCGAGGTTCATGAGCCCGCTCGCCGTCTCCATGTTCCGCGCCCGGCTCGCGATCAGGAGGCCCAGCCCGCCGAACGCGAGCGTCCCGAGCAGCCCCACCACCGCGACGGCGAGCCACGACCCCGTCACCGCCACGCCGAACGCCAGCCACGCGAACGCGAGCAGGAACGCGATCTCGACCGCCGCCAGCACCACGCGGTGCAGCAGGAACGACCCGAGGAACGTCCACCGCGACATCGGCGTCGCCGCCAGCCGCTTCAGCAGCTTGCGCACCCGCATCGACACCAGGGCGTACCCGACGCCCCAGATCCCGCCCCCCATCAGCGTCATGCCGACGAGGCCCGGCGCCAGGAAGTCGATGTAGCGCCGCCCGGGCGCGTCGGTCCGCTCCACCCGCGGCGCGATCGTGTCGCGCCGCCCCGCGGCCCGCTCCAGCGCGTCCGTCACCAGCGCGACCGCCACGGACGCGCCGGGCCGCGACGGGTCGTGGGCGAGCGTCGGCGGCGCGCCGGGCGTCACGACGACGAGGCCGTCGCCGCGCCGGAGCGCGTCCGCGGCCCCCGCGGCGGCCACCCGCCGCACCTCGAGCAGCGGCGACGCGCCGACGGCGGCCGCCGTCGCGTCGGCGGCGGCGCCCTCCACCACGAGCACCGGGACGCGCTCCGGCCCCTTCTCGCGGAAGGCCAGCCCGAGCGCGACCGCGAGCAGCACCGGGAACCCGAACACCCAGAACAGGACGCCGGGCTCGCGCACGAAGTCGCGCAGCCGCGCCAGGTAGAGCTGGCCGAACTGGCTCGGCGGGGCGACGAGCGGCGCGTCGCTCACGGCGCCCTCCCGCCCGCGGCCTCGGCGTCGGCGAACGACCGCCCGGCCACCGCGAGGAACGCGTCCTCGAGCGTCGCCCGGCGCGTCGTCACGCGCTGGGGCCGCGCGCCGGCCGCCGCCACCGCGGCGAGCACCGCCGGCAGCACGTCGGCCACCCGCTCGACGACGAGCCGGTGCACGCCGCCCTCGAGCCGCGCCTCGCGCACGCCCGCGACGGCGCGCAGCACCTCGCTCGGCACCGCCGGCGCCGTCGCCACCTCGACGACCTCCTCGCCGCCCACGCGCGCCACGAGCTCCGCCGGCGTACCCAGCGCCACCACGCGGCCGCGGTCGACGATCGCCAGCCGGTCGCACAGCCGCTCCGCCTCCTCCATCGAGTGCGTCGTCAGCACGACGGTGCGGCCCCGCGCCTGGAACCGCCCGATCACGTCCCACAACGCGCGCCGCGCCGCCGGGTCGAGGCCCGTCGTCGGCTCGTCGAGGAACAACAGCTCCGGGTCGGCCACCAGCGCGCACCCGACGGCGAGGCGCTGCCGCTGCCCGCCCGAGAGGTGCTTCACGCGCGCGCCGGCCTTCTCCCGCAGGTCCACGTCCGCGAGCACGTCGTCCACGGGCCGGCACCGCCGGTAGAACGACGCGAACAGCGTCAGCGTCTCCCGCACGGTCTGCAGCGGGTCGAGCACCGTCTCCTGCAGCTGCACGCCGATCCGCTCGCGGATCGCCGCCGCGTCGCGCGCCCACGTCCGCCCGAGCACCGTCACCTCGCCCGCCGTCGCGGGCAGCAGCCCCTCGACGATCTCCATCGTCGTCGTCTTGCCGGCGCCGTTCGGCCCGAGGATCCCGAGGCACTCGCCGACCGCGATCTCGAGGTCGAGCCCGTCCACCGCGACGACGTCGTCGAACCGGCGGACGAGGCCGCGCACCGACACCGCGACGCCGCGCGGCGGGGCGGCGGACGGCGCGGCGGACGGCGAGGGCGGGGACACGGCCAAGGGTCGGGCTCCGGGGACGGCGGCCGAGGCCGGGCCGTCCGGGGACGAGGTCGAGGGAGGCGATCGGGGGTCGGGGGGGACGCGGGCCCGCGCGGGGGCGAGGGGGGGCACGACGGGGACGACCGTCGCGCGGGGCGCCGGGAAGGATGCCATGGCCGCGACGGGACGCGTGGCATGCTCCCCGCCCATGCCCGTCGAACCGCTCGTCCTCGCGGTCCTCGTCGTCCTCGCCTTCCTGGCGGGGCTCGTCGACGCCATCGCGGGGGGCGGCGGCCTGCTCCAGCTGCCCCCGCTGCTCGCGTTCGTGGGCCCGGGGCACGCGCTCGGCACCAACAAGACGGCGAGCATCTTCGGCACCACCGCCGCCCTCGTCCGGTACGCGCGCCACGGCGCGGTCCGCTGGCGGCGCGTCGCGCTCGTGGGCCCCGTCGCGTTCCTCGGCAGCCTCGCGGGGTCCCTCGGCTACCTCGAGCTGGTGAAGCGGCACGCCCGCGCGGTCGAGCCCGCGTTCGCGATCGTCTTTCTGGTGCTCGCGGTGGACCAGGTGCGCCGCACGCTGCGCCCGAAGGCGCCGGCGGCGACGGCCGCGCGGCCGCGCGTCGGGCTCGGCCTCGCGTTCGCGGCCGGGATCGCGCTCTACGACGGGATCGTCGGCCCGGGCACGGGCATCTTCCTCTTCTGGGCCTTCACGACGTGGTTCGCGCTCTCGCCGCTCGAGGCCACGGGCACGACGAAGGCCGTCAACGTGCTGACGAACGCGGGGTCGCTGGTGGCGTTCGTGTCGCGCGGCGCCGTGCTGTGGCCCGTGGCGCTGCCCATGGCCGCGGCGAACCTCGCCGGCGGGCTGCTCGGCGCGCGCTCCGCGATCCGCCACGGCGTGCGGCTCATCCGCCTCGTGACCGCCGTCGCGTGCGCGGGCGCCGCGGGGTGGTTGCTCTGGCGCGCGTTCGCGGCCGCCTGACGGGCGGCCGCGGCGCGGCGGTCAGAAGTCGTCCTCGCTCCACGCATCGAAGTCGGGGGCCGTCGGCCCGAGGACCGAGAGGGCGTACCGCCACAGGACGCCCCGGGCCTCGCGGTTGACGGGCGCCCCGAGCGCCTGCCCGTTGAGGGCATACGCGTGGCCCACGCGGCCTCTCGCCATCGTCGTCCGCGCGATCTCGAGCAGCACGTCGTGCACCGACGTGCGGTCCGCCGGCGCGTCGTCGCGCGGGTACTCGCCGATCAGCCACTGCAGCGCGCGCAGGTGCTTGCGGCCCGGCGGGGTGCCGTCGGCCACGTGGTGGCGGACGCCCGACGGGGTCGCCTCCTCCCGCACCACCGCGCGACGCACCTCGGCGCCCGGCGGCGGGAACAACCAGCGCGGCACGCCGCGGGGCGGCACGCGTTGCGGGTCGGGGGGGACGTCGGTGGACACCCGCCTACGGTAGCCCTTCGTTCGTGCGCACGCGAACGCGCCCCCGCAGCCCTGTTCCGAAAGTGCCCGTCGCGAGCCCGGCGAGACCGACGCGAGGCGGGCCGCACGGAGGCGGAAGGGCCCGGAGGCGGGTTTGGGACCCGTTGAGGAGCCCTTCCGCCGAGTACGCCCGCCGCAGCGAGAGGATCGCCGGGCGCAGCAGGGAGGGTTTCGGAACAGGGCCGGGCAGTCACGGACGGAGCCTGTCCCCGGCCCCGCGTCCGCGCGAGGACACCGAGGCCCCTCCCCCGAGCGGGCCCCCACCCCGAACGTCGTAACCCCAGCATCGACGGCCCGTTGGGCGCTCCGACGCGCGGACGACGCGAACGGTACGGTCGTTGCGAATCCGTCGCCCGCCTCGGCCGGTGGCCCTTCGGCCGGTCGCTGTGGAGCCCGATCATGAAGCGCCTCGTCCTCGCCTTCGTCCTCGCCCCCGCCTCCTTCGCCGGCCTCGCCGTCGCCGCCGCCCCCGCGCGCGCCGACGACGTCGACGTCGGCTTCTTCTTCGGCGGCACGACCGGCGGCCACGGCGGCTCGCGCGGCTTCTTCGGCATCGACGTGCGCCGCGCCTACGAGGTGGGCCGCGCGCGCGTCTACCGGCAGCCCCGCGTCGTCGAGGCGCCGTACCCGCCGGTCGTCTACCCGCCGGTCGTCTACCCGCCCGTCGCGTACCCGGCCCCCGTCGCGCCGACGTACCCGGCGCCGGGCCTCGGGTGCCAGGAGTGGATCCCCGCGCACGAGGTCTGCCGCCAGGAGGTCGTCGACGAGCCCGCCGTCTACGACACCCGCTGCGTGCCCGTCTACGACACCGTCGAGGTGCCGGTCTACGACGAGGTGTGCGTGCCGGTCTTCGAGCCGGTCTGCGTGCCGGTCTTCGACGAGCGGATGGTGCCGGTCTACGACCGCGTCGTGGACCCGCGCACGGGCAAGGCCAGGAAGGTCGTCGTCGGCCAGCGGCTCGAGCGCGTGCAGGTCGGCGAGCGCACCGAGCAGCGGAAGGTCGGCGAGCGCAAGGAGCGCGTCGTCGTCGGCTCGCGCACCGAGCGCGTGAAGGTCGGCGAGCGCAAGGAGCAGGTGCTCGTGCGCCCCGCGACCCAGCGCGTCGTCGAGGTGAAGGACTTCGTCCCCGGACGGTTCGTGACCGTGGTGGACCGCCCCGTCCGCCCCGGGACGCTGCCGGGCGAGGTGATGACCCGCGCGCAGTACGAGGCCGAGCTCGCCCTCGCCGCCGGCGCCGGGCGCGACACCGACGCCGCGATCGAGCGCGGCCCGCGCCGCGGCCCTCCGATGCCGCGGTCGGTCCCGGTCGCCCATCGCTGACCGGCCGAGGGGCCCCCGCCGGGGGCCCGACGGCGGGGGCGGGATCGACGATCCCGCCCCCGCTGGTTCAATGGTGCGGGGGCTCCCCCGGGAGCCGCGGAGGTGACGGCATGCGTCGCGGGTCGAACGTGGTGGCGTCCATGACGGCGATCGCGGTCTTCGCGTCGTCGCTGGCCCCCGCCTTCGCCGGCGACAAGCAGGGCGAGTCGCGCTACTACGCGCCGGAGCGACGCGTGCACGCCGGCGGCGGCTACGGCCCGGCCTGCGACTGCGACGACGACGACGGGCTCGAGGAGCTCGCGTTCGACCTCGTCGTCGCGGTGCCCGTCGCCCTGGTCGTCGAGGGGATCGGCAGCGCGATCAAGCGCAACACGCGCAAGCGCAAGAAGAAGAGGACGGCCGTCGTCGTGACGCAGGCCCCCCCGCCGCCGCCGATCGTCACGATGGCGCCCCCGCGGATCTACCAGGTGCTGCCCGACGGGTCGCCCGCGCCCGCCGCGAGCGCGGCGCCCGCCTACGCGTCGAGCGGCGCGCCCTCCGCCGTGCCGGCCTCCTACACGCCCCCGACCGCCGCGCCGCGCGCGGCGCCCGCGGCCCCGCGCGCCCCGCTGCCCGGACCGACGCAGCCCGGCCCGGCGATGCCCGAGGGCTTCGACGACGACGCCCCCGACGCGCCCCTGCCGCCGGTCTCGGCGCCCGACGCGGCGCCGACGACGACGTCGTCCGCGGCGGCGTGCCCCGACTGCTGGCGCGAGCGCGTCGTGTACGAGCCGGCGATCTTCGAGACGCGCGAGACGCCCGTCTACGAGGACGTCGAGGTGCCCGAGTACGAGGACCGCGCGGTGCCGGTCACGATCGAGACCGTCACGCCCGTCCTCGAGGACCGCGTGGACCCGGCGACGGGCGCCCGCGTGTCGGTCGTCGTCGGCGAGCGGCGCGAGTCCGTCGCCGTCGGGACGCGCCTTGAGCGCGTCGTGGTGGGCACGCGCGTCGAGCGCCGCGAGGTGTCGCGCGTCATCGAGGCGGTCGTCGTCCGGCCCGAGACCACGCGCGTCCTCCTCGAGCGGGTCCGTCCGGACGGCAGCCCCCTCGACGGCAGGCCGGTCGAGGGCACGCGAGGCCCGGTCGGCGCCCGCGGCACGGCGCGCTGAACGACGGCGGCCGCACGGCTCGCGGGCGCCCTCGGGCGTCGCCCGCGACCCGAGCGCCCCGCGACCCGAGGGCCCCTTGACCCGAGCGCCCCGCTACTCGAGCGCCCCGCTACCCCAGGGCATTGAGGCAGCAGGCCTTGTACTTGCGGCCGCTGCCGCACGGGCACGGGTCGTTGCGGCCGATCTTGGCCGCGGGCCGCCGCAGCGCGACGCCCTGGCCCGACGCGCGGGCGCGGAACCCCGGCGCGAGCGCGCGGACGTGCGACGCGAGCAGGCGTCCGCCCGACAGCCGCCCCACGTCCTCGAGGTCGCCGAGGAACGCGGCGAGGAGGTCGGGGATCGCCGCCTTGGCGGACGCGGGGACCGCGAAGCCCGTCCCGTGGTCGAGGAGCGCGTGGGAGAGCGCGGCCTCGGAGAGCGCGCCCGGCCCGCGTTCGTCGCACGCGGTGAGGACCAGCTGCGTGAGGACGTCCGGGGCCGCCTCCCCCACCGCCGCGGCCGCGGCGCGGCCCGCGGGGCGGTCGAGGAAGTCGCTGACCCAGAGGTCCACGGTGTCGGTGACGTCGGAGGGAAGGTCGCCGTGGGTGTGCACGCGCCCGTTGTACCCCGACGCGCGGCGGTCCCGTTGCGACGGCCCGCCCGCGGCGGTAGATAGGACTCCTGACCCATGTCGGCCCCCGCGCCCGCCCCGTTCGACGACGACGCCGACCCCGCGGCCCCGCGCGCCGCGGAGGGGCTCGCGCGGCTGGCCGTCGTGCTGCGCCAGGACGCGTGGCAGGTGGCGACCGCGCGGGGCCTGACGCCCACGCAGGCGCGGATCCTCGGCGAGCTGTGCGCGCCCGGCGCGGGCCCCGCGCGGCTGAAGGACGTCGCCCGCGCGCTGTCCGTGACCGAGGCCACCGCGAGCGACGCGGTCGCGTCCCTCGTCGAGAAGAAGCTCCTCCGCAAGGAGCCCGACCCGGACGACGGCCGGGCCTTGCGTCTCGCGCCGACGGCCGCGGGCCGTCGCGAGGCGGTGCGGGTGGGCGCGCCGAGCGCGGCCCTCGTCGCCGCGGTGGCGGCGCTGCCCGCCGCGGACCAGGGCGCGCTGCTGCGCGCGTTGTCGGGCACGCTGCGGGCCCTGCTCGTCGCGGGCGAGGTGCCCGTCGCGCGCGCGTGCGTGACGTGCCGGCACTTCCGGCCGTACGTGCACGGCGACGCCGACCGCCCGCACCACTGCGCGTTCGTGCGCATGGCGTTCGGCGACCGGCACCTGCGCCTCGACTGCGCGGACCACGCCGCCGCGCCGCCGGCGGAGGCCGAGGCGGCGTGGGAGCGGTTCGTGGACGCGGCGCCGGAGTGAGCCGCGCGCGCCCGGGGAGCGGCGCGCGGCGTGGCGTCAGACCGCGACGCCGGCGGCCTCGCCGGTCGCGAACGCGGCCTGGAAGTTGAAGCCGCCGATCGGGCCGTCCACGTCGAGGAGCTCGCCGACGACGTGGAGGCCCGGCACGCGCCGGCTCTCCATGGTGGCGGGGTCGACCTCGGGGAGCGCGACGCCGCCCGCGGTCACCTCGGCGAAGTCGAAGCCGCGCGTGCCGGCCACGGGCAGCGTGAGGCGCTTGACCGCGAGCACGAGCGCGTGGCGCTCGGCCTTCGACGTCTCGGCGGCGCGGCGTTCCGCCGGCACGCCGACGTGCGCGCACAGGCTCTCCGCGAGACGCGCCGGGAGCGACGGCGGGAGGCAGCGCGCGACGCGGTCCGACGGCCGCGCGGCGATCGCGGAAGCGAGCGCGGCGCGGACCGCGTCCTCGGCCACGTCGGGCAGGAGGTCGACGTGGAGCGTGGGGCGCTCCCACGGCGCGCACCGCTCGAACCAGCGCGACACGTCCATGGGCCCGGGGCCCGAGAGCCCGGTGTGCGTGAACAGGAGCGGCCGGCGGCGGTCGGCGAGCGTCCGGCCGCCGGCCTCGACCCACACGCGCGCGTCGGCCTCGGCGATCCCCGCGAGCGCGCGGACCCACGGCGTCTCGACGACGAGCGGCACGAGCGCGGGGACCGTGCGCACGATCGCGTGGCCGAGGGCCTCGAGCCAGGGGTAGCCGTCGCCCGTGGTGCCGGTCCTCGGGTACGAGCGCCCGCCGGCCGCGACGACGACCCGCGGCGCGCGCACGTCGCCGCCCGACGTGCGGACGAGGAACCCCTCGCCGTCGCGGATGACGTCCACGCACGCGAGGCCCGTCGCGACGCGCGCGCCGGCCGCGGTGGCGCGGCGCAGGAGCGCGTCGGCGACGTCGCGGGCCCGCATCGAGACGGGCCAGACCTTCTCGAGCGGGCCCACCTCCGTCGGGACGCCGAGCGCGTGGAGCCGCGCGCGGACCTCCGTCGGCGGCAGTCGCCGGAGCGACGGCGCGAGGAAGCGGCCGCCCTCGCGGCCGAACGCGTCGAGGAGGGCCGCGCCCGCGAGCGTCGTGGTGACGTTGCAGTGCCCGCCCCCGCTCGCGAGGATCTTCACGCCGACGCGCGCGTTCTTCTCGAGGAGGAGGACGCGGCGCCCGCGGGCGGCCGCGGTGCCGGCGGCCCAGAGCCCGGCGGCGCCGCCCCCGACGACGACGACGTCGTGGGGCCCGGCGGGCGGCGGGAGGGGCCCGCCGGGGGCGCCCTGCGGGCGGGCGGGCCTCGCGTCGGCGGGGAGGGGGTCGGTCGCCACGGGGTCAGGGGACCACGCCCGGGGCCCGGCGCGAAGGACCCGGGGGAGGGTTCAAGGGGGAGGGGGCGGCTGGCCGAAGAGGAAACGTCCCTCCGTGGAGTTCGGTCCCCGATGGCCCGGCGCAAGAGTCCCCTCGGCACGCTCGTGATGTTGACGGCCGTCCTCGGCTTCGGGTGGGCGTCGTGGCACTTCTTCGTCGAGGAGCGGATCCACGACAAGAAGGAGATCCCGACGCCGCCGGCGGACGAGATCGAGCGGCTGAAGGGCCTCGTGGGCGACGGGCTCGCGGTGGAGGAGGGGTTCCTCGGGATCTCGTCGTTCAACTGGCGGCAGCAGTCGGGGTACTACCGCGTCGACCTGCAGATGCGCGACGGGACGACGCAGACGGTCGCGAAGGCGATCGCGAAGCGCGCGTCGGACCTGATCGAGCGCGCGACGCAGGGGATCCCGGCGCACGTGCAGGTGTTCGTGCTCGGCCGCGACGTCGCGCAGCACATCCCGTAGCGGCGCGCCGCGGCGCGGTCAGTAGTCCGGGACGAGGACCGTGAGCCACGACGCGGCGCGCGCGTCGGCCAGGAGCCCCTCGACCACGAGGCCCGCGACGGGCTCGACGGCGCGCGCGGCCGGGACCGTGCGCGGCGCGGCGGGGCCGGCCGTCGCGAGGGCCGCGGCGTCGTCGGGGACGAGCCGCACGGCGCGGCGCGCGAGCACGCCGAGCACGTCGTCGCCGCGGAGGCCGGGGCGCGGGCCGTCGGCGACGGAGCGGACGCGCGCCTCGGCGAGGTAGCCGGCGAGGAGGCGGGCGAGCGTGGCCGCGCGGGCCGACTCGGGCACGTCCACGCGCTCGAGCCCCTGGAAGCGGCCGTCGGGGTCGGTCGCGACGAAGCCGGCCGCGTCCGGGCCGAGCTCGGCGACGAGGGCCGCGGCGCGCGCGGCCACGACGTCGGCGTCGCGGGCGTACAGCGAGAGGAGGCTCGGGAGCGCCGCACCCTCGGGGCCCACGAGGCCCGCGTCGCGGAGCTGGGCGGCGGCGAGCGCGCGGATCGTGGACGCGTCCTCGCCGCGCGCGAGGCGCGCGCGCAGGGCGGGCCCGGCGACCGCGCCGACGGCCGTCGGCGGCGCCTCGGCGCGCGCGCGGACCGGCGACAGCGGCAGCGTCGCGAGCCGCACGACGTACGCGCGGTCCGACGGGACGATCCACGCCCCGCGGACGACGACGCGGTCGGCGACGCCGCCGGCGACGAGCTCGCCCGCGGGCACGAAGATCGGGCGGGCGCCCACCGGGACCTCCAGCGCGAGCGTGCGGCCCGCGCTGCCCTCGGGGTCGGGGAGGAGGCGGATGCGGTCGCCCGCGGCGGCCGCGGCGAGGTCGTACGGGGCCGCGCCGTCGCGCGTCGCGGCGCGCGGGAGCGCGCGGAGCACGACGCCGCCGTGCGCGAGGGTCGCGGGCTCGACGGCGGCGGGCGCGCGGGGGGGCTGCGCGCGGTCGGGGAGCGGCGTGCCGGCGGCGGACGGGTCGGCGGTGCGCGGGTCGGCCGCGAGCGCGGCGCGCTCGGCGAGCCACCGGGCGCGCAGGTCCGGCGCGGTCACGGGCAGCGGCCCGGCGGCGGGGTCGAGGACCGCGTGGGCGCCGACGGGGGCCGCGCCGGCGGGCGCGGCGAGCGAGGCCGCGAGCGAGGCGGCCGCGTCGTCGTCGAGCACGCCGAGGCCGAGGGTGGGGATCCTCTCGAGCAGCGCGAGCGTGACCGCGAGCCGCGCGGGCGGCGGCGCCAGGGCGACGTCGACGTCGGGCGCGGCGAGGGCGACCCGCGGGGCCGTCACGGCCGGCATCGCCGGCGCCGGGCCCACGGCGTCGGGGAGCGGGCCGCCGCGCAGCCCGGCCACGATCCCGCCGGTCCAGACGAGCACGGCGGCGGCGACCTTCCAGGCGACGGCGCGGCGCGACCGCGCGGTCTCGAGGCGGAGCGCGGCGCCCTCGGGGCTGACGCTCCGCAGCACGCGCGTGAGCAGGCGGGACGGCGGCTCGACGGCCGCGCGGCCGCGGGCCCAGGCGCGCAGGCAGTGCGAGAGGTTCTCGATGCGCTGCGAGTCCGACGCGCACGCGGCGCAGCGGTCGAGGTGCGCGTCGACGAGGCGGGCGCGCGCGTCGTCGAGCTCGCCGTCGAGGTGCGCGGCGAGGGTGCGCTCGGACGGGCAGGGGTGCTCCGCCGTGCCCCAGATGCCGCTCTCGTACGGCGCGCTCGGTTCGAGGCCCGCGCGGCGCTTCATCGCGCACCCCCGCCGAGCCCGAACTCGCGGCCCACGGGCGTGCGCGCGAGCGTGCGCGCGAGGATCTTGCGGCCGCGGTGCAGCAGCACCTTCACCTCGTTGCCCGAGAGGTCGAGCACCTGCGCGATCTCGCGGTACGACAGCCCCTCGATCTCGCGCAGCTCCACGGCCTTGCGGACCTCGACGGGCAGCGCGGCCACGGCCTCGTGGACCGCGTCGTGGGCCTCCGTCCGCCGCAGCCGGGCGTCGAAGTCGACGTCGTCGTCGACGGGCTCGAGCTCGGTCCCCTCCGACAGCACCGGGTCGAGCTCCCCGGCCTCGGTGACCTTGCGCCGCTTGCGCCGGCGCAGCACGTCGAAGCAGAGGTTGGTGAGGATCCGGTACATGTAGGTCGTGAAGTGGCCCGCCGGCTCGTACTGGGGCGCGTGCCGGAAGAGCTTCACGAACAGCTCCTGCGCGAGGTCCTCCGCGGTGTGGTGGTTGCGGAAGATGCGCCAGCAGTACCGGTAGACCGCGCCCTGGTGGCGCTCGATGAGCTCGCCGAACGCCTCGACGTCGCCGCGACCGGCGCGGACGAGGAGCTCGTCGTCGCTGCGGCGGTCGGTGGGGTCGGCCGGGGGGGACATGCGCCCCTATGGAAACGCCGTCGCGCGGCGTTGGAAGTGCAGAAACGCCGCATCCCCCCCGGTGTTCGTGGAACAAAGGGCTACGACCCCTTTGTTCCAACATCCGGGGGCCCCCCCGGGCGACAGCGGAACAAAGGGCTACGACCCCGTTGTTCCGCTGTTCCCCCCGGTGAAGGGGGCGGGCGGACGTCGCGTACGATCCCGGCCGAGCCCCCGCGAGGAACCGCCGGCCCGTGAAGATCCTGATCGTCGACGACGAGAGCGCCATCCGGGACAGCCTCGGGCTGATCCTCCGGTACGAGCACCACGACGTGCTGACCGCGCCGGAGGGCAAGACCGCCCTGGCGCTGGTCGAGGCCCATCCCGACATCGACCTCGTCTTCCTCGACATCAAGATGCCGGGCCGCGACGGCCTCGACGTCCTCGGCGACATCCTGAAGGTCCGGCCGGACGCCGCGGTGATCGTCATCTCCGGCCACGCGACCTTCGAGACCGCCGTCGAGGCCACGAAGCGCGGCGCGTCCGACTTCATCGAGAAGCCCCTCGACCGCGAGGTCGTGCTCCTCAAGGTCCGCAAGGCCCGCGACGTCCAGCGCCTCTCGCGCGAGAACGCGACGCTCCGCCACCGCCTCTCCGACACCGCCGGCCGCATGCTCGGCGAGAGCCCGGCCATGCGCACGCTCCGCGACGTCATCGCCAAGGTCGCGCCGACGCCCGCCCGCGTGCTGATCCAGGGCGAGAACGGCTCCGGCAAGGAGCTCGTCGCGCGCCTCGTCCACGAGATGAGCCCCCGCGCCCAGGGCCCGTTCGTCGCCGTCAACTGCGGCGCCATCCCGCGCGAGCTCATCGAGAGCACGCTCTTCGGCCACGAGAAGGGCGCCTTCACCGGCGCCGTGGACCGCCAGAAGGGCAAGTTCGAGCAGGCCGACGGCGGCACGCTCTTCCTCGACGAGGTCGGCGACATGCCCCTCGAGGCGCAGACGAAGGTGCTGCGCGTCCTCGAGGACCAGTTCCTCACGCGCGTCGGCGGCGGCGGCGTGCAGATCAAGGTGGACGTCCGCGTCGTCACCGCCACCAACAAGGACCTCCGCAAGGCCGTCGAGGACGGCCAGTTCCGCGAGGACCTCTACTACCGCCTCGCCGTCGTCCCGGTCGACGTGCCCCCGCTCCGCGACCGCCGCACCGACGTCCCGCTCCTCGCGAAGGCCTTCCTCGCCGAGGCCAGCAAGGCCCACGGCCGCTCGCCCGCCCCCGTCTTCACCGACGCGGCCCTCGCACTCCTCGCGCAGCAGCCGTGGCCCGGCAACGTCCGTCAGCTCAAGAACGTCGCCGAACGCGCGCTCATCCTCCTCGACGGCGACACGTTCGACGCGCCCGAGATCCAGGGCCTGCTCGGCCCGACCCCGCCCGGCGTGAAGCCCACGCCGCAGGGCGTCGACCTCTTCTCCGCCTGCGCCACGTTCGACGAGTTCAAGGACCTCTCCGAGAAGCTCTTCCTCCAGCACAAGCTGCAGGAGAACGAGTGGAACGTGAAGCGCACGGCCGAGGCGCTCGGCATGCAGCGCAGCCACCTCTACAAGAAGATCGAGCGCTACGGCCTCAAGTAGGACCGGAACGGCCCGGGACGCGGCCGCCGACCCGCGGGGACGCAAGGCCCGGTCGCCGACGCCCTTTCCGGTGGACACCCCGCCCTCGACCTGTCCCCCCGCGGGGCCGGGCCCCCCGGCCCCCGCCCCCGCGGCCGCCGGGCCTCGCGTACCTAACCCGTTGACCCCGCCCCACTTGAGGCGCGGATCGGATTCCGGCACACTCCGGAATCGCATTTGCTTCCCGTTCGGCATCCCGTCCGGTCCCCGGAGCCCCGCGTGTCGCGTCCCGCCCTCACCCTCCTGCTCGCCGCGGCCGTCTGGGCCGGGCTCGGCGGGGCGACGGCGGCCTCGGCGAAGGGGATGGGCGACTGCGAGCGCAAGGTGCCCGCGGAGGCCGACCGCGTGTTCGAGCGCGTGGCGTCGGCGTTCCGCAAGCGCCAGGCGACGGGCGTCAGCGACGCGGTGGACCCGAGCAAGGGCGGCCGCGTGTACCTGTCGCTGACGGGCATCGAGGCGGGCTCGTACACGCGGGAGCAGGCCGCGGAGCTGCTCGCGAGCACCTACTTCGCCGACCGCAGCGTCGTGAGCCTGCAGCAGGCCGAGGGCTGCACGACCGGCGACGAGACGCGGCTCACGCGCACGTACCGCCTCACGACGCAGTCCGGCGGCAAGACGGTGGACGGCACGCTGACGCTGACGCTCCACAAGAAGAAGATCGACGACAAGACGTCGGCGTGGTTCCTGGGGAGCCTGAAGGACGTCTGACCCCGGGTAGGGAGCGGAGCGCGTCCTCCCGCCATCGTGACCCCGCACCCCCGCCCCCGCCCTCGCCTCGCGCGGCTCGCCGCGGGCCTCGTCGTCGCCGCGGGGCTCGTCGCGGCGGTCGCCGGGTGCGCGGCGGACACCGAGGACGTGAACGCCCGGCGCGCGACCCGCGTGGACCGCGCGCTCGCGGACGTGACGGCGCGGCTGACGGACGCGCTGACGCGGGCGCGCCGGGCGCTCGAGCGCACGCGCGCGACCATGGACGAGGCCGGGACCGACGTCGCGGCGCGGTTCTCCGCGCTCGAGCGGCTCCGGGCCGCCCACGACCTGCGCGGGCTCGAGTTCTCCGACGCGGGCAGCGCGTCGGTGTGGGCCGGCGTGCCCGTGGAGCCGCGCGACCTGCCGGACCCGCCGGCGCCGTGGGGCGGGTCGTTCCTGTCCGGCGACGTCACGTGGCACGCGGGGCCGTTCGTCCGCGCGATCGTCGTGGCGCGCACGGCCGACGCGGGGAGCGCGAGCGCGAGCGTCGTGCTCGACGACGGCGGCGTGTCGTCGCCGTTCGGCCCGCCGCTCGAGACGCGCTGGGCGGAGCGGCTCGGCGTCGCCGCGGTGCGCGTGCTCCCGCGGGAGTCCCTCGACCGGCCGCCGACCGCGGGCGTGCGGCGCGGCGCGGTCCTCGACCCCACCACCCGCGCGCCGGTGTTCGCGGTCGAGGTCGAGGCCCCGGCGGACGAGGTGCTCGCGGCCGAGATCGAGGCCGACCACCGGCGCGGCGAGGGGTGGTTCGGGCTCGCGGGCCTCGCGGTCTTCGCGCTGGCGGCCGCCGCGGCGATCCGGCGCTGGACGCCGCAGGGCGTCGCGCGGGGCCTCGCGTGGACCGCCCTGCCGCTCGTCGTGCGGCAGGGCCTGCGGTGGATCGACCTCAAGGCCCGGTTCCCGGGCCTCGCGTCGAGCCTCGACGCGGCCGGCTTCGGGCGGCAGGGCTACCTCGGCTGGATCTCGTCGCCGGGCGACGCGCTGCTGACCTGCGTCGCCCTGCTGCTCGCCTCGCTCGGCGTCGCCCGCGCGCTGCGCGAGCTGCCGCCGGGGTCGCGGCCGGCGGGCCGGCTCGCCACGGCGCTGCTCGGCGTGCTCGTCGCGACCGGCGGCACGGCGCTGTGGCTGTTCTTCGTCGAGTCGGTGATGACGCACTCGCCGCCGAACCTGTTCGAGGCCGGCGCGCTGTTCCCCTCGATGGACCGGGTGCTCCGGCTCGCCGCGCTCGTCGCGGTGACGGCGGCGGCGTGGGTGTGCTGCCGCGCGGGCCTGCGGCGGACCGTGGCCGCGTGCCCCCACGGGCGCTTCACCCGCGTCACCGCGATCGTCTGCGCCGGGGTCGCGGCCTGCCTCGGGGCGTGGCTGCGCCCGGCGCCGACGCTCCCCGACTACGCGCCGTTCCTCGTCGTCGGCGCCGCCGCGCTGGTCGGCCGCCTGCGGCCGGACGCGATGCGGCCCGGCGCGCCCAGCCGGGTGCTCCTCGTGTCGATCCTGGCGACGGCGGCCCTGTTCCCCGTCCTGTGGCGGTCGTCGGAGACCGTCGAGCGGACCGACCTCGTCGCCCGCATCCGCGAGCTGACCGAGCGCCCGGACGCCACCGCGTCGTCGCTGCGCGCGACGCTCCCCTCGCTGCTCGAGGACGCCGAGCTCCTGCGCGCGTTCCGGCGGTACGGCGGGCGGGCCAGCGAGTCCGACGGGCTCGCGATCCACGCGTGGAAGCGGCTCAACTTCGGGTCGGACCGCGGCCAGGGCGCGCTCGTGGCCGTCTACGACGCGCAGGACCGGCGGTTCGACCGGTTCGGCCTCGACGTGCCGCCGCTCCACCGCATCCCGGACACGCGGCCGGACCCGGAGCGGGGCGACGACCCGGTCACGGTGACGTACGTCCCGGCGACGCGCGACCAGGTCGGCGCCACCGTCGCGTGGGTGCGGATGCGCGGCAGCGACGACCGGCTGGTCGGCACCGTCGCCGTCGCGGTGCCCGACGCCCTGACCGTCGAGCTGCTGGGCCTCGTCCCGCGGATCGCCGCGCGGCGGCCCGGCTCGGTCGAGGCCTCCCGTCGCGGCGCGCCCGCCGAGATGTGCCTCGTGCACGACGGCGCCGTCGAGCTGTCCACCGACCCGCCGTCGCCGAGCACGCTGCCGCGCCTCGACGCGCTCGCGGGCCTCGACGAGCCCACCTGGTTCCCCGCCGTGGACGGCGCGGGCGCCCCGTGGCTCGCGGTCCCCGCGGGGTCGCGCGGCGTCGTGCTCGTGCGCGGGCGCGAGCGGACCTTCGAGGACGTCGTCTACGGGCTCGCCCGCGCGGTGCTCGTCGGCGTCGGCGCGGGCGCGGCCGTCGCGCTGGCCGTGTTCGTCGTGGGGCTGCGGCGGTTCCGCCCGCGGCTGCAGGACAAGATCCTCGGGTCGTACTTCGCGGTGTCGCTCGTCCCGCTCGTCTTCCTCGGCTACGCCAACTGGCGCGACGCCGTGGCGCGCGCCGAGCAGGACTTCCGGGAGCGCCAGACCGAGATCGCGCGGTCGTCGCGGCGCGAGCTCGAGCGGACGGTCTCGCTCAACTTCGCCGAGCAGGTCGAGCGCAACATCGCCCAGTACGCGGACCTCCGCATGCAGGACCTCTCGGTCTACCGCGCGGGGGCGCTCGTCGGGTCGTCGCTCCGCGGGCTCGTCGAGGCCGAGCTCCTGCCGCACCGTCTCGACGGCGACGTCCACCGCGCGCTCGCCGTCGAGGGGCGCGAGCTGCTCGTGCGCGAGGAGGACGTCGCGGGACGCCGGGCCCGCGTCGCGTACACGCGCCTCGGCACGACGGAGCCCCCCACCGCCGTCCTCGCGGTGCCCCTCGTCTACGACAGCGACCGCGCCGAGCTGCGCGCGGCCGAGACCGGCAGCGTGCTCCTCGCGGCCTACCTGCTCGCGTTCGTGCTCGTGGTGGTGGCGGGCCTGTACACCGCGCGCGGCCTCGCCCGCCGCCTCGCCGCCCTCTCCGACGCCACGCGGCGCGTGGCCGGCGGCGACCTCGACACCGCGCTCCCGCGCGGCGGCCGCGACGAGGTCGGCGCCCTCGTGGACGCGTTCAACATGATGACCGCGGACCTGAAGCGGCTGCGGGAGCGCGAGGCCCAGTCCGAGCGCGAGTCGGCGTGGCGGGGCATGGCCCGCCAGGTGGCCCACGAGATCAAGAACCCGCTGACCCCGATGAAGCTGATGCTGCAGCAGCTCGCCGCGACCTCGCGGTCGGACCCGCCGTTCGCGACGCAGATGATCGAGCCCACCACGAAGGTGGTCCTCGAGCAGATCGACGCCCTCGCGCGCATCGCGAGCGACTTCAGCGCGTTCGCCCGGTTCCCGCCCCGGGCGATCGAGGCCCTCGACGTCAACGAGCTGCTGCGCTCGGTCGCCGTGCTGTACGCCGGCGGCGAGTCGGCCCGCGAGCGGATCGAGACGGACCTCGCCGGCGACCTGCCGACCGTGCGGTGGGACCGCGACGAGCTGTCGCGCGTCTTCGTCAACCTCGTCGGCAACGCCGTCGAGGCGGTGGACGAGGCCAAGGGCCGCGTCCGCGTGGACGTCCGGTCCCGCCGGGGCCCGAGCCCCAAGGACGGCCGGGACGGCGTGGTCGTGACCGTCGCCGACGACGGCGTCGGGATCCCGCCCGAGAACATGCGGCGGCTGTTCCAGCCCGACTTCAGCACGAAGACCCGCGGGACGGGCCTCGGGTTGGCGATCGTCAAGCGGATCGTCACCGACCTCGGGGGCGAGATCCGCATCGAGTCGGCGCCCGGGCGTGGCACGACGGTGACGACGTGGCTCCCGGCGGCGACGGAAGGGGCCGAGGGTCCCGGTCCGGGCCGCGCGGCCGCCGGCGGGGACGCCGCGCCCGTTACGTAGCCGGCGGTTCCGCTCGGGCGGGACTGCTTGTAGGCTACGCCCCGTCATGAGCGCGACGCCCGACTCCACCTCGTCCTCCCCCGCCGCCGACCTCTTCTACTGCCCGCTCTGCGGGCAGAAGCATCGCGGGAGCCTCGCGTCGATCCGCGACGGCGGCGTGCTGAAGGTGAAGTGCGCCGGCTGCCGCGCCGCGCTCGCCGTCGAGTTCAAGGCGGGCGAGCCGGTCGCGCGCGCGCTCGAGCCCGCCCCGAAGGCCGGCGCGCCGGCCCCGGAGCCGGACGACGACGAGGAGGACGACGAGGAGGAGGAGGACGCCGCGGCCGCCAAGGGCGCGACGGCCAAGGCCGGCCGCAAGCCCGTCGGCGCGCGCAAGCCGAAGGACCCGGAGGCGCTGGCCCGCGCGCGCGCGCGCCGCGAGCAGCGGCGCAAGGACGAGGGCAAGGCGCCCAGCATGACGGGCCCGGTCCCCGAGGAGCCGGCGATCGTCGCCGAGTTCCCCGCGGGCACGCGGATGGGCCGGTACACGCTCGAGGAGGCCATCGGCCAGGGCGGCACCGGCACGGTGTACCGGGCCTTCGACCCCACGACGAACCGCTACGTCGCGCTCAAGCTGCTCGCGAAGGGCCAGTCGGAGCAGATGGCCCGGCGGTTCCTCCGCGAGATCGAGGTCGAGGCCAACCTCCGCCACCCGAACCTGATGCCGGTGTTCGACCGCGGGGAGCACGACGGCCGGCCGTACTTCACGATGGAGCTGCTGTACAAGCCGTTCACGCTCACGCAGATCGTGACGATGGCCCGCAACGGCACGCTGTCGCGGTACGCGACGCTGAAGCCGTACGGCGACACGGCCACGCTGCTGCACGAGGTCTTCGTGCCGGTCTGCGAGGGCCTCCAGATCGCGAACGTCGAGAACGGCGTCGTGCACCGCGACCTCAAGCCCGACAACATCCTGGTGGACTCCCGCACGCTGCGGCCGTACGTCATCGACTTCGGCATCTGCTACGTGCTCGAGCGCACCGCCCGCACCGCCGGCGTCGCGCTCCCCCCGAGCACGGGCGACATCGGCATCGTCGGGACCCCGCGGTTCCTCGCCCCGGAGCAGGCCCGCGGCGCGGTCCACGAGCGCACCGACGTCTGGGGGCTCGGCGCCCTGCTGCGCTACTGCCTCACGGGCGAGCCGCCGCTCGCGGCGGCCGCCGGCATCACGCGCGCCGAGCTGAACGAGCGCGTGGCCGCGCTGACCGCCGCCCAGGCCGCCGCGAAGAAGGAGGGCGACGAGCGCAAGGCCGCACTCTGCGCGGAGAAGCTCGGCCGCCTGCAGGACGAGGGCCTGCGGACGATGGACGACCTCTTCCGCGACGCGCGCGAGGGCACGTACCCGCCGCTGCCGTCGTCGGTGCCCGCGGGCCTCGGCGCCATCATCCGCAAGGCCATGGCCGCCAAGACCGCGGAGCGGTACGTCAACCCGCGCTCCCTCGTCTCCGACGTCGAGGCGTTCCTCGCCGGCAACCAGACCCGGGCCGGCGTCGCGGAGGGCGGCTCGGCCGCGTCCGTGGCCCGCTCCGTCGGCGGCGCGGTCAAGCGCAACCTCGCGACGGCGTTCTTCGCGCTCGTGCTCGGCGCCGTGGGCTTCCTGCTCGGGCGCGGCGCGGCGCCCCGCGACGGCGGCGGCGGCGGCGGCGGCGCGGCGACCGACGTCGTCAGCTACGCCATGGCCCGCCTCGACGGCCTCGACCGCCGCCTCGACGCGCTCGGCGCCGACGCGTCGCGGTTCCAGCCCGCGGAGGCCGCGCGGGTGCACGACCTGCTCTACGGCGAGGCCGAGGAGCGCCTGCGGTCCCTCGAGGGGCTGGCCCCGGGCGGCGCGCGCGACACGGCCGTGGGCCGCGCGGCGTTCGTCCTGCGCCGGTTGGCGCCGGTGCACGTCCGCATCGAGTCCCCGACGCCGGTGGACAAGGTCTCCGTCGAGGACCTCGTCCGCGGCGGCGAGGCCCGCGACGTCGCGCCCGACGCGGTCGCGCTCCCGCCGGGCGACTGGCGCCTCACGGTCGGCGGCGTGCGCGTGCCGCTGGTGCTCCCGCTGCTGGTGCGCGGGAAGACCGAGGACGGCGAGCGCGAGCCCGCCCGGGTCACCGTGCGCCTCCCCGTCGCGAGCGCGCAGGTGCCCGCGGGCATGGTGCTCGTCGTGTCCGGCGACCTCCCGGCGGACTACCGCGGACCGCCGTGGTCGCCGGCCGTGGCCCTGCCGCCGCGCGTGGCGCCGTTCTTCATGGACCGGTACGAGGTGACGAACGGCGACTGGCTCGCGTTCCTCGAGTCGTACACCGACGACGCGGCGCGTCGCAGCCGCGTGCCGACGGCCGAGTTCATCCCCGACCCGGAGCACCCCGGCCACTTCATGCTGCCGACGAGCGCGGGGTCGGTGAGCGCGCGCGACCTGCCGGTCCGCGGCATCTCGCCGGACGACGCGCTGGCGTTCTGCACGTGGCGCAGCAAGCGCGACGGCGCCACGGTGCGCCTCCCCACCGAGGCCGAGTGGGCGGTCGCGGCCGGCGCGCTGCTGCGGTACGACTTCCCGGGCGGCGCCCACGGCACGTCCGACGAGGGCGACTTCGCGGCCGTCGTCGCGGCGAAGTCCGTGAAGGACCTCTCGCCCTACGGCGTGGCGGGCCTCCTCGGGAATGCGCGCGAGATCGTCACGGTGCTCGGCGCGACCGCGGGGTCGACGGAGCGCTTCCTCTCGAAGGGCGCCGGGGCCGGCGACGACCCGGTCGAGGCGGCCATCCGCCGCGTCCGTCCGATGCCCGCCGGCGAGAAGCAGGCGCGCACCGGCCTCCGCTGCGTCCGGGACGTGCCCGGCGCGAAGTGACCGACACCGAGACGACGGGGTCGTAGCCCTTCGTCTCGGCGTCGGACGGCGAACGGGCCTCGCGGTCCCCCGCGTCGGATCGCCGGCCGATCAGTGCCCGGCCGGAGCCTCGTGCATCGCCGGCTCCCCGTGCGCCGGCTCCCCGTGAGCAGGGGCCCCGTGGGCCGGCGCGTCGCCGTGACCGCCGTGCTCGCCCGCGAGCGCGACCGGGCCGGTGTTGCGCTGCGCGAGGATCCCGAAGACGAACGCCACGACGGTCCAGACGACGGGCCACAGGAGCAGGCGGCCGGCCCACGGCTGCTCGAAGTCGCGGCGCGCGGGCGAGATCCACCGGGTCGCGGGCGCGGGCGGGATCTCGGTGGAACCGTGCGCGCCGTGCGCCGCGGGGCCGCCGCCGTGGGAGCCGTGCCCCGCGTGGCCGCCGCCGTGGGAACCGTGCGCGTCGTGCCCGTGCGCCTGACTCTGATCGTGGCCGCCCGACGAATGTCCGCCGCTCATAGCGCCCTCTCGACCCGTGCGGGTCACCAGTGCAGGACCTCTTCGAGGTGCCGACGGGCGTCGGTCACCTCCTCGGCCGCGAGGTCGGGCCCCACGTCGAGGACGCGGAGGGCCTTGCTCGGGACGAGGTGCAGGAGCGTACCCCAGTCGGGTCCGTCGTCCTCGGGTCGCGCGTGCCCCTTCCCGTCGGGCCCCCGGCCATGGACGGCCACCCCGAGGATCCGGGCGGCGAACCGGTCGCCCCACCCGAGGGGCCCGGGACCGACGCCGGCCTTCGCGAGGTCCATGGCGCGGACCGGGTCGAGGAACAGGCCGACCGGGCGGCTCGACAGGTCGTCCAGCAGCCACCCCGTCTGCTCGAGGCCGAACAACCCGTCCTTCCGGCCCGACGGCCGGATCGCGATCGCGAGGCCCGACCAGGCGCCGAACGCCGCGTGGAGCACGCGGGACCAGCGCTCGACCGCCCGCTCCACCGTCTCGTTCGCCGCGGGGACCGCGTCGCCGAGGTCGGCGACGACCAGCGCCCGTCGGAGCAGCGCCGCGGGCTCGGCCGCCCGGTCGATGGCGCCGGCGAGGGCGGGCGGCGCGGCGGTCGGGTCGGCGGCCACCCCGCCGAACGCGAGGCCGAGCGAGGCGAGGAGCCCCTTCGCCCGGGCCGCGTCCCGCGGAGGCTTCGAGGCGAAGACCTCCTTGAACCCCAGGGAGCGTGCGGCCTCGGCCGCGGGCTGTAGCGTGTCCGCGCCGTCGCGAAGCCACCGGGATGCGAGGGCGAGAGCCATGCCCCCAGCGGACACGGGCCGGGGCGGGACCGCAAGGCCCGCGCGACCCTTGGGCCCCGAGGTCAGCGGACCGGGGTACGTCGCAGCGACACGACGAGGGCGCCGTCCGCCGTCGTGAGCGTGACCTCGAGGTCGCCGCCGGCGACCGACGCGAGGAGCCCGCCCGGCTCGACGGCGGGGCCCAGGAGCCGCTGCGCGTCGAGCGCGGCCAGGAACCCCGTCACGATGGGCCGCGGCGCGCCCGCCCCGCGCGAGCCGCTGACGGCCGTCGAGCGCACCTCGGCCGCGTACCGGCGGGCGAGCGGCTCCGCCCCGCCGCCGGCGACGAGCACCTCGACGTCGCCCGACGCCGCCGGGAACCGCGCCACGTCGGCCGCGGCGGGCTCCCCGCCGAACGGCGCGCGCAACGCCGCCAGGCCTCGCGCGAGCGGCGACGTCGTCCCGACCTCGGGCACCGGCAGCCCGAACGCCGCGAACGCCGGCGCCGACGCCCCGCGCCCCGCCCACGTCAGCGTCCACGCGGGCAGGAGCCCGGGCGACGGCACGGCCGCCATCGTCCACGCCTCGCCGGGACCGTTCGCGTCGAGCCGCAGCGCGGCGAACCCGTCCTTCCGCACCGCCTCCGGCCACGCGACGCCCGCGTACCACAACGCGAGCGCGAGGATCTTCCGCGACCGCCCGTCGGGGCAGCGGATCCACGCCGCCGCGTCGGCGGGCGGCTCGGGCGTCTCCGCGAGCGGCGTCGTGTCGGCCGCGTGCGCGCGCAGGAGCGGGACCAGCTCGCTCTCCGGCGCGGGCACGAGCGTCGCCTCGACGCGGTCCTCCCACGCGACCAACGTCACCCGCGTCCACGCGTCCCGCACGAACGGGACGCGGCCGGCCTCGACCTTCGCGACCGCCCCGCCGGCGGCGCCGTCGGCCCCGCCGTCCGGGGCCGTGGTCAGGCTCTCGAGCCGGAACCCGAGGGCCGCGAGCACCCCCGCGTACGGCGGGCGATCCGCGACCCACGGCAGGACCGCCGCGTCGACGAGCCTCCGCCAGTCCGCGGTGACGCTCCACCGCGCGTCCGGCGGCAGCGGCGGCAACCCGCCCGACCCGCGGCCCGCGTCGAGCGCGACGCGGTGGTCCCACGCCGCCGCGGCCACGCGCCGTGGACGACCACGTGCCGCGCGTGGCGCTCGAGCAGGTCCGGGTCCGCGAACGCCGTCCGCACCGCTCCCCCGTCCGCCACCGGGAGGACGAAGTACCGCGCGTCCACCCGGCGCGTCGGGTCGAGCGTGACCTCGAGCAACGGCCGGTCCCGCGCGATCCCCGGGAGCCCCGGCAGGTTCACCTGCGCGCCGAGCTCCTCCGACGCCTTCACCTGGTTCGACCCCGGGGGCGCGGCGTGCGCGGCGTCGAACGCGTCGAGGTCGCGGTACCGCCACACGACGATCGCGTCGTCGGGGACCATGGCCTCGAGCGAGGGGCTACGCGCGAGCAACGCATCGACCCCCACGTACGCGAGGCCCAGCAGCACCGGGACGAGGGCCAGGGGCCAGCGGCGCCGGCCGGAGGCAGGGCCGGGGGCACGGTCGGACGCGGCGAGGTCGTGGGTCATCGGTGGATCCGGGCCCCGCCCGCTCCCTGTCGCTGGAAATCCGTGTCGTTGGAGAGTCGCCTTCGCTCGGTTTTCGGGGCCCGAACTCCCCGAAACCCGCTCGGCGTGCAGGCCCTGCGGGCCCGCGCGCGGTCGCGCAGGAACCCGGGGTTCCTGCACGGCCTCTCAGTGCGACGCCGTGCCCGCCGCCCATGGTATCCCTTCGTGGCTTCCATGCCGACCGTCACCCGAAGGGACCCGATCACCCGCGCGTCGTACGACGCCCTCGTGTTCGACCTCGACGGCACCCTCCTCGACGGCGCCGGGCAGGTCACCGCGGCCGCGCGGGCCCAGCTGTCCCGGGCACGCGACCTGGGCTTCCTGGTCTTCCTGGCGACCGGTCGCAGCCTCGCCGGCTCGAAGGACATCCACGCCGACCTCGGCCTCGACACCGAGATCGTCGCCTACAACGGCGCCTGGATCGGCCACCGGGGCACCGACACGCCCTGGCACTACGCCGCCATCCCCGACGACCTCGTCGCCCACCTCCACCCCGTCGAGTCGCGCGCGGCCTTCCACTTCCGCCACCAGCGCGAGTCGAAGTTCACGCACCGCACGGCGCACCCCGAGCACCCGAAGGTCATGGGCTGGTTCCGCAACGTGGTCCCGGTGGACCCCGCGACGACGCCGCTCCCCCACGACGACCTCCTCCGCGTCAGCCTCTTCTACGGGACCCGCGAGGCCTGCGACGAGGGCTGGCACGCGCTCAGCGACGACGCCCGCGCGCGGCTGCACCGCGAGGTCTTCCCGATGTCGCTCTTCCCCGAGTTCGCCGACGTCGACCTCGTGCTGACGGAGATCCAGCGCAAGGGCCGCGGCAAGGCCGAGGCGCTCCGCCTCCTCGCGGAGCGCTACGGCGTGCCCGCGGCGCGCGTGGTCGCGTTCGGCGACCAGCACAACGACCTGCCGCTGCTGCGCGAGGTCGGGCTCCCGATCGCCATGGGCAACGCGATCGCGCAGGCGAAGGAGATCGCGCGCCACGTGATCGAGCCCCACACCGACGACGGCGTGGCCCGCTTCCTCGCCGACCACCTGCAGTAGCGCCGCGTCGGGCGACCCGTCCGGTCCTCGCGCGTCCGTCCCCCCTCGGGCTCCCGGGACCGCGAGGCCCGCTGTGCGCCGCGCCCGTCCGCCCAGGGCCCGTGACGCGTGATGGACGACCGGCGGCCGGGCCCGGTACGCTGCGCGGATGACCGACGTCGCGCGTCCCGGCGGGCCGAACTTCGTGTGCGTGACCGACCGCAGCGTGCCCGCGGAGACCGGGCGCCTGCTGCGCGCGGCGTGCGACGCGCGGGGCCTGCCGTACCACGAGATCATCGCCTCGGAGTTCGACTTCTCGCCGGACGCCGAGCTGTCCGCGGGCGACCTGCTCTTCAAGCCCGCGGTGGCGATGGCGGCCGGGCGCGTCGAGCAGTTCCTCGCGAACGACGACGTGGCGACGTTCTACCGGACGCCCGCGCGCGCCTTCTTCGACTGCATGAGCCCGTCGCTCTTCCTCGAGCGCGCCGGCGTCCCGGTCCCGCGTTCGCTGTACTGCCACGGGATCGACCGGGCGCGGCTCCGCGCCGCGGTGGACCGCCTCGGCGGCCTGCCGATCGTCGTCAAGACCCCGGGCGGCGAGGGCGGCGTCGGCACGATGGTCGCGGACTCGTTCCCGGCCCTCGTGTCGCTGCTCGACTACGTGCGCAGCCGGGGCACGACGCCCCGCCTCGTCGCGTACGTGCCCGACGCGGTGCACTGGCGCGCCGTCGTCGTCGGGTCACGGGTCGTCGCGGCCTACCCGAACCCGACGGAGGAGGACGACTTCCGCTCGCGCCCGTCGTCCGACGCCGCCGAGTACACGTCGTCGCCGCCCGCCGACCTCGCGGACGTCGCCGTGGCCGCGACGCACGCCTTCGACCTCGAGTTCGGCGGCGTGGACGTGATGCGGCACGCGAGCGGCCGGCTCTACGTCCTCGAGGTGAACATGCCGTGTTACTTCGCGCAGGCGCAGGTGCGCGGCGGGATCGACGTGGCCGGCGCGATGGTGGACCACCTGCTCGCGAAGTCCCGCGCGATCCTCGCCGCGCGCCGCGGCTGACACGCGGCGCCGCCGCGGGGCGGGCCCGCCGGCGGACCCACCGCGGAGCCCGCCGGCGGCGACGATCGAGGTCGCCCTCGGCGCGCGACGCGCGGCGAGGGCCCCTCGACGACGGAGAGCCTCGGGACCCTACCCGCCCTTCGCGAGCTCTTCCTTCGCCCGCTCCTCGGCGCGCTGCTTCTCGCGCACGAGCTTCTCCTGGTCTTCCTTGGCGTGCTGCTCGGCGCGGTCCTTCTCGCGCTGCTCCTTCGACTCGTCTTCCTTCGCCTGCTGCTCGGCGTGCTCCTTCGCGCGCTGCTCCTTGTCCTTCGCGTGCTCGAGCTCCTGCTTCTCCTTCCGCTCCTTCGTGCTCTGCTCGGCGTCGCCGCCGGCCGAGGCGGCGCGCGCCGACGCGAAGAACGCGGCGCCCGCCGCGATCGCGCCGAGGCCGGCGGCCGCGCTCCGCAGCAGCGCGCGGCGGGGCATCTCGCCCGCGGGCGGCGCGATGCGCGCCGTCAGGAGCCCGGCGTCCGCGAGGCCGTCGAGGGCCGTGAACACCGTCTCGCGATCGACGCGGCCGCCGACGCGCTCGCCCGCCGCGCGGGCCAGTTCGTCCACCGACCGGGTGCCGTCGGCCACGGCCCAGACCGCGGCGGCGACCGGCGTCAGCCGGTGCTCGACGCCCTGCGGCGTGCGGACCACGAGGAACGCCCCGTCGGGGCGCGTGCTGACTCCGTCGGTGCGGGCGCGAGCGTGCATGCGGTGCGTCTCCAGGAGGGGGGCCGGAAGCGTAGACCGGCCGCCCCCCCGCCGTGCAACCCTTCCGTTGCATCCCGGTCGCGCGACGGGCGGACGCCCCCCACCCTCACGATCCCGTCGGCGCGATCCGGCCCGCGGGCGCCGGATCGGACGGCCCGGAGCACCACCCGGTCCCGCGATCACCCTCCGGGACCGCGAGGCACCCTCCGGGACCGCGAGGCCCGCTGCCCGCCGACGGCGCGGTCACGCCATCGGCGCGATCGCTCGCAGGACGAGCGCGCACAGCCACAACCCGAGCCCGAACACCGCGTGGGTCCCGAGGCTCTTGAGGCGCGCCTGCGCCGGCTGCGGCGTCTTGGCCGCGGCGATGCCGAGCCCGAGGGCCGGCTGCATCAGGAAGTACGGGAACACGACGGTCGCGACGCCGTACAGCAGCGCCGGGAGCACGGTCGGCCTCGCGAGCCACGCGGCGGACACGATCGCGACGAACCCCACGGCGAACGTGACGCGGATCGCGTCGTGGGCCGCCCAGCCGACGACCCGTTCGCCCTTCCGCGGCGCGGCCTTGCCGATGTTCCCGTGGGCGAACGTGCCCGACGGCATGTGGAGGATCCACCGGCCCAGGAGCGCGAAGTCGAGGGACCGCACGCCGGCCACGCGCCGCAGCGCGAGGTTCCACAGGTCCATCATCACGTTCGCGCCGACGCCGATCGCGGCCGCGCGCAGGACGACGTCGAGGGACAGGGACACGGTCTCGCGCCTCCGGAGCGCGCCGATCCTCCCCTGCCGCGCAGGGTGCGCGGGAGCCCCGGGGGCACCGTCCGTCCACGGACCCGCGCCGGACCGTCACGGCTCGACGCGCGTGGCAACGCCGTACACGGCGTTCGGCCCGACCCATCCGTTGATGCGGCCTCGGTTGTTCCCGATCTGCAGTCGTGCCCCGTCGATCGCCTTGACGAGGTGCAGGTAGTCCGAGCCCCCGACGCGGACGAGCACGATGTCGCCGACGCGCAACGTCGTCGGGTCGCACGGCGCGACCGTCACGAGCGCGCCGTCGTCCACCTTCCCCTTCATCGAGTGGCCACGCGGACGGATCTGCACGGTCTCGCCGCGCCGCAGGGCTTCGATCGCGAATCGCGCCCAGCTCATCGGTCGCGGCTCCGCATCCGCGGGAGGTGAGGCGCGCGTGGCGCCGTCGCGGCCCTCGATCCGGCCGCACACCTCCGTCTCGCGACCTCCCGCGGTCCGACGGATCGCGACCCGCCGGTCACCGACGCCCCCTCCCACCTTCGGGCCCCGGGCCCGCACATCGTGCTTTGCATGCCGTAGAATCTAGCCCGTGGCCCGGTCGCGATCCACCTCCGGTCGCCGCCGGCCCCGCCGGGTTGGTAGGGTGCGGGGGCGACGGGTCGTCGCGAGCCGACACGGGCCCCCGAGGTGACATGAGCTGGTTCCCCGATCGGATGACGGAGGCCGGACCGACCGAGATGGACGACGGCGTCCGCCTCGAGCGGCGCAGCCTCCTCAAGGCGTCGGCGGGCGCGCTCGCGCTCCTGTCGCTCGGCTGGCCGCAGCGCGCGCTCGCCCAGGAGCCCGCGGTGGACGACGACGCCGACCTCGCGTGGGACGCGCTGGCGGCCGCCGCGCTGCCGCTCGCGGAGAAGCTCGTCCGCGCGAAGAAGCCGCGCGAGGAGGTGTACCTCGCGCGCCTCGCCGCGCTCGTGCACCGGCTCAAGATCCCGGGCGACCGGGACTCGCTCGCGGTGAAGCGCCCGATCGTCGTCGCGCAGTTCAAGCTCGAGCCGGGCCGCGGGTTCCCGTGGCACGACCACCGCGACTACAACGGCCTCATCCTGTGCGTCGCGGGCGAGGCGCGCGTGCGGAGCGCCGACATCCTCGGCGGCAACGCGCGCCCGCCGAAGGGGCGCACGTTCCAGCTGAGGGAGACGGCCGACGTCCGGCTGACGGCGGGCCGGGCCTCGGGTCTCACGCGCACGCGCGACAACGTCCACGACGTGCGCGGCGCGGGACGCGACGGCGCGCGGCTGCTCGACTTCTTCACGTTCTTCGACGCCGGCGGCCGCTCCGTCTCGATGACCGTGGCCGACAAGCCCCGCGACCCCGAGCAACGCGTCTACGAAGCCACGTTCCTCGAGTGACCCCGCGGCCGCGCGCAGGCGGGGGCGACCGTCCCGGTGCCGCGCTCCTCAGCGCGGCGGCGCGGACGCGAACGCGGCGACGACGTGGGCGTGGAGGTGGCCGTTGCTGGCGATGGCCTCGCCCGTCGTGTGGCCGGGCACGCCGTCGAAGTCGGTGAACCGGCCGCCGGCCTCCTCGACGAGGATGCGCGGGGCCGCGAGGTCCCAGACCTTCACGCCGGCCTCGATCCAGACGTCGGCCGTGCCGTCGAGCAGCATCGCGCACGAGCCGACGTCGCCGTAGGCCCGGCTCGTGCGCGACGTGCGGACGAGCGCCTCGACCGCGCCCCCGCGCGGGTGGTCGAACATCGCGCGCTTCATGCCGCCGAGGCTGAGGATCGCCCGCTTCCACTGGTCGGTCGCGGACACGCGCACGCGCTCGCCGTCGCGGAAGCACCCGAGGCCGCGGCCCGCCCAGTACGCCGAGCGCAGGACCGGCAGCTCCATCGCGCCGACGACGATCGCGCCCGCGTGCTCGAGCGCGACCAGCGGGCCCCACATCACGCCGCCGCGCGCGTAGCCGATCGTGCCGTCGAGCGGGTCGACGATCCAGCGCGTCGCCCCCTCGCCCCCGCGCAGGCCCCCCTCCTCCCCCAGGATCGCCATCCCCGGACACGCGCGCTCGATCACGGCCACCGCCGCGTCCTCGGCCTCGCGGTCGGCCACCGTGACCGGGCTGCCGTCGGGCTTCTTGTCGACGCGCTCGAGCCGGCGCCAGTGCTTGAGGCCGACCGCGGCGGCGGCGCGGGCCGCCTCGCGGGCGACCTCGACGAGACGGGGCAGGGCGTCGAGCACGGGAAGGACCATCGACGGAGGGTACCGGACGGGTCCGGGGGGCGGCCCCCTCCGTCGTAGACTCCCGACGTGAGCGAGGTCGCCTCCCCCCCGTTGTTCGTCGGCGTCGCGCTCGACCTCGCCGTGGACACGTTGTTCACGTACCGCGTGCCGCCGGAGCTGGCGGGCCGCGCGCGGCTGGGGGCGCGCGTGCGGGTGCGGTTCCGCGGGAAGCCCGTGGTGGGGCTGGTCGCGGAGGTGAGCGACCGGTGCACGTTGTCGCGCGTGCTCGACGTCGAGGGGTTCCCCGACGAGGGGGCGACGCTGCCGGCGGACCTGCTGTCGCTCGCGCGGTGGGTCGCGAAGTACTACGGGTGCGCGGTCGGCGAGGCGTGCGCGGCGATGATCCCGCGGGGCGTGCGGACGCGGGGCAAGGGCGCGCAGCGGCGGATGGTGCACCTCGCGAGGGACGCGGCGGCGGCGACGACGGAGGCCGACGGCCTGCCGACGGAGAAGAACGCGCAGGCCCGCGTCCTGCGGGTGCTGGTGAAGGAGCCGGACGGGCTGCCGGTGACCGACCTGCTGCGGCGCGCGAAGGCGTCGCACAGCCCGGTGCGGACGCTCGAGAAGGCGGGGTGGGTACGGCTCGAGACGGTGGACGCCGGCGCGGACCCGCTCGTCGAGGCGACGAAGGCGCCGCCCGCGAGCGACCCGGGCGCGCCGCCGACCCTGTACCCCGCGCAGGAGGCCGCGGTCGCCGCGGTGACGGGGGCGATCGAGCGGGGCGGGTTCGCGCCGTTCCTGCTGCTGGGCGTGACGGGCTCCGGCAAGACGGAGGTCTACCTCCGCGCGATCGACGCGTGCCGGGCGCGCGGCCGGCAGGCGATCGTGCTGGTGCCGGAGATCGCGCTGACGCCGCAGACGGTGCGCCGGTTCCGCGCGCGCGTGCCCCGCGTCGCGGTGCTGCACTCGGCGATGACGGAGGCCGACCGCGCGAACACGTGGCGCGCGATCCGCGCCGGCGAGACCGACGTGGTGATCGGGCCGCGCAGCGCGGTGTTCGCGCCGGTCCCGCGCCTCGGGCTGCTCGTCCTCGACGAGGAGCACGAGACGTCGTTCAAGCAGCAGAACGCGCCGCGCTACCACGCGCGCGACGTCGGCCTCGTGCGGGCGAAGGAGGCGGGCGCGACGGTGATCCTCGGGAGCGCGACGCCGTCGCTCGAGTCGTACCGCAACGCGAAGGAGGGGAAGATGACCCTCCTCTCGCTGCCCGAGCGCGTGGCCGCGCGGCCGCTGCCGCCGGTGCGGATCGTGGACCTGCGCAAGGACGGCGAGCTGCGGGGGTCGGGCCGGCGGCTGTCGCGCACGCTCGTCGAGCGGCTGAAGGCGACGCTCGCGGCGGGCGGGCAGGCGATCCTGTTCCTCAACCGCCGCGGGTTCGCGACGAGCGTCGCGTGCCCCCGCTGCGGCTGGGTCATGAAGTGCCCGCACTGCGACGTCACGCTCACCTACCACCGCTCCGACACGATGGGCGTGTGCCACCTCTGCGGGCACGAGCGCCGGCCGCCCGCGATGTGCCCCGACTGCGCGTTCCCGTCGCTCAAGTACCAGGGCGCGGGCACGCAGACCGTCGAGCAGGAGCTGCTCGACACGTTCCCCGGCGTGACCGTCGCGCGGATGGACAGCGACACGATGACGAAGCGGGAGGCCTACGAGGACGTCCTCGACCGGTTCGCGCGCGGCGAGGTGAAGGTGCTGCTCGGGACGCAGATGATCGCGAAGGGGCTGCACTTCCCCGAGGTCACGCTCGTCGGCGTCGTGAGCGCGGACACCGCGCTGCAGGTGCCGGACTTCCGCGCGGCCGAGCGCACGTTCGCGCTGCTCGCGCAGGTCGCGGGGCGCACCGGCCGCGGCGACGCGGGCGGCGAGGTCGTCGTCCAGACGCTGCTGCCCGACGCGCCGGCGATCCGGCTCGCCACCGAGCACGCGTACGAGGCGTTCGCGGAGAAGGAGCTCGCCGAGCGCGCCGAGTTCGGCTACCCGCCGTTCCGCCGGCTCGTGCGCGTCGTGCTGCGCGGCAAGGACCCCGCCGCGGTGGACGAGCGCGGGCACGCGTTGGCCGCGCGCCTCTCGGCCGCCGCCATCGACGGCGTCGAGTACCTCGGGCCCGCGACGCCCCCCATCGCCCGGATGGCGGGCTTCTTCCGCCGCCACCTCCTCGTCAAGGCGACGACGCCGACGGGCGCCCGGCGCGCGGTCGAGGTGCTCCGCGCGACGGAGCCCGCGCACCGCGGCGTCGAGGAGCAGATCGACGTGGACCCGGTCGGGATGCTCTGACGCAAGGCCCGGTCGCCGTCGGCCCCCCGGTCCGGCGCGAGATGGAACGAAGGGCTACGACCCCGTTGTTCCGACTTCCCCCGGTGGACCGGGGGGCGACAGCGAGACGAAGGGCTACGACTCCGTTGTCCCGGTGTCGGGAATCCGCGATCCGGAGCGGCGGGTCGGACGCTCTCACGGAAGGGGATCCGCGCCGTACGGGGCAGCCCCCGGTCGTAGGATCGACCCGCCGCCCCGGAGCCTCGTTTGCGCCGCCCGATCGCCGCCCTCCCGTCCGCCCTCCTAGCCGTCGCCCTCCTCGCGATCCCGGCCCCGCGGCCCGCGGGCCTCGCGTCGGCGGACGAACCGACCCCCGCCCCGAACGTGCCGACGGAGCCGCCGAAGGATGCCCCCCCGCCGGGCGACCCGGCGCCGGTCCCCCCGAAGGAGCCGGCGCCCGCCGACCCCAAGCCGCCGGCGGCCGGCGACGCCCCCGCCGACCCCGCCGCCGCGAGCCAGGCCGCGAAGAAGCAGCGCGTCGCCGAGCTGCGCGCCGGCCTGCCGGCCGAGGCGAAGCCCGCCCTCGACCTCCTCGACGCGTTCGCCAAGCGCGACTTCCGCCTGTGGACGACGCTGCGCCACGAGGTCGTCGCGCAGGGCGAGGCCGCGACGATGGCCCTCGTGGTCGGGCTCGCGGAGCTCGACTGGGAGGTGCGCGCGTTCACGGCGTCGTGCGTCGCCGAGCTCAAGGCGAAGCGCTGCGCCGAGGCCCTTCGACGCGCCGCCGCCGAGGAGCCGTTCCTCGAGGCGCGCCGGCAGATGACGCTGGCGCTCGCGGCCCTCGACGACGCCGAGGCCCGCGACCTCTTCGCGAAGGCCGCGGCGTCCACCGACCCGGGCCTGCGGCTCGCCGGCGTGCGCGGGCTCGCGGCGGTCACGACCGCCGACGGCGTGGACGCGCTCCTGGCCTTCGCCCGCGACGCCGACCTCGACGTGCGCTACGAGGCCGTCGGGCGCCTCGTCGCGCTCGGCCACGCCCCGACCGTCGACGCCGTCGTCAAGCAGACGATGGCCCTCGTCGCCGACGCCGGCCTGCAGCGCGTCGACGTGTTCAACGTCACCGACAACGGCGACCGGTACGAGGCCTACCTCCTCGGCGGCGCGCTCGCGCGCTCGACGGACCCGAAGGTCCAGAAGCTCGCGCTCGCGGCCCTCCTCGGCGAGAAGCCGTGGGAGCGCAAGGACAGCCTGCGCATGGGCCTCGCGGACGGGCTGGGCCGCGCGGTCGCCGCGGGCGCGCCGCTGCCGCCGAAGGTCGTCGCGGGCGTCACCCACGACGACACGAAGGTGCGGCTCGGCTGCGTGCGCGCGCTCGCGTGGTCGCGCTCGCCCGACGCGCTCAAGGGCCTCGTGCGCGCGCTCACCGACTCGCAGCTCGACGTGCGCCACGAGGCGACGGTGGGCCTCGGCCGCCTCGGCTCGAAGGAGGCCGTCGAGGCCCTGCGCAAGGCGCTCGCGGACCGCGGCGACGAGGTGCGGCTCGGCGCCGTGCGCGCGCTCGCCGACGTCCGCGGCCCCGAGGCCACCAAGGCCCTCGTCGAGGCCGCGCGCGACGACAAGTACATGATCCGCGTCCTCGCGGCCCGCGAGCTCGGCTGGCGCGCGGGCGAGGAGGGCGTCCTGTCCGCCCTCGAGAAGCTGTGCAAGGACGTCGACTACGGCGTGCGCGAGCAGGCGTTCGCCGCCCTCTCGCACCACCCGCGCGGCGCCGACGTGGCCCCGCTGCTCCTCTCCGGCCTCGCGGACCGCGACCTCGGCGTCCGCGCGAACGCGTGCGTCGCCCTCGCGCGCGTGGCCGGCGCCGACGCGATCGCCGCCGACCCCGCCGTCGCGCGGAAGGTCGTCGGCCTCGCCCTCGACGCCGGCACCGCGAAGCTCGAGCGCGCGACGCGCGAGTTCCTCGACGCGCTCCGCCCGCCCGGCGCCGTCGAACCGCTCATCGCCGCCCTCGGCGCCGACACGCTCGACGTCCGCCGGCGCGCGCACTCGCTGCTGCAGCGCATCACCGAGGCCAACGTCGGCTACGCGCCCGACGCGCCCAAGGGCGAGCGCGACGCGGGCGTCGAGCGCTGGCGCGCGTGGTGGGCCGGCAAGGGCGGCAAGCTCCCCCCGCGCGGCGAACGCGGCCCCCGCGTCGTCACGTCGCTCTCCGACGAGCCGACGCTCGCCCAGGCCGCGCGCGACTACAAGTGGAAGGGCCTCGACATCGCCCTCCTCTTCGACTCGACCGGCTCCATGGCCGGCCTCATCCGCGCCGCCAAGGAGCGCGTGGACGAGATGATCGGCGAGCTCCAGACCCTGCTGCCCAGCCTGCGCGTCTCCGTCTACACCTACCGCGACCACGGCGACAACTACCTCTTCTACGGCACGCCGCTCACCGCCGACCCGTGGAAGCTCTCCGGCTTCCTCCAGAACGCGACCCACGGCCAGGGCGGCGACATCCCCGAGGCCGTCTACGAGACCGTCCTCAACGCGACCACCGCGCTCGCGTGGCGCAAGGACGCGCACAAGGTCGTGATCTACGCCGGCGACGCGCCCCACCACCCCGAGCAGGAGGTGGACTTCCTCGCGCGCATCAAGAAGTGGTTCACCAAGGAGAACCAGGCCCAACTGCACGCGATCTTCACCGACACGAACCGCCGGTCCCTCGACGTGAAGTTCCGTCGCGAACGCGCCGACCTCGCCACGTTCCGCTCCCCCTTCCTCGAGAAGTACCGCCTCACCGCCACCGCCGGCCGCGGCCAGGCCGTGCTGCTCGATGACGAGAGTGCCCTCATCAAGGAACTCCTCGTCATCGCCTTCGGCGAACCCTGGCGCCCCGACATCGAGTTGATTTTGGATTTCGAGAGGTAACGGGATCTCCTCAGCGAAGGGCGGCCGCGCTGGGGGCGGGTCGGGGGGCGCGGGGACGCGAGGCCCGGTGCGCAACGCACCGGGCCTGGCGTCCCCCTCGGAGTTCGTCGGCCCTGCTGGGCCTCCTCCTCCTCGGGCGGCTCGTCGGCGTACGGCGGTGCGAGTACAGCCTCCTCGCCGCCGCTTCCGCGACCCGTTCCCATCGCGGCCGATGGACCAAGGAAGCGCCGCTCGCCAGCTGCAGAGCAGAAGAGTGCCGACACGCGGCCGGTCCCCATCGCAGCCGGTTGCCGAGGGAAGCGCCGCTCGCCAGCGGCGGAGCAGAGCGGAACGGAGCGGAGGGGAGGCGGACGGCGAGGAAGGCGGCGGGGGGATGGGGGGTGCCGGGGGGAGGGGGAGGGAAGGAGGACCGGAGGCTGTCGGCGCACGGGGGGGATCCGTATGATCGCGGGGCTGTCCCGAGGACTCCGCCCCGTGCGACCCTTCCCCACCGTCGTCTGTCTGCTCCTCCTCGGCTTGGGAGCTCGGACGGCCGTCGCCGACGGGATGCGCGACCGACTCCTCGCCCCGGACCCGGTCGAGGTCTACAAGGCCATCACCGACCTCTCGGGCTCGAAGGACCCCGCCCTCGCCGACGCCCTCCTCGAGGCGGGCATCAAGGCGAGCCACCCCCACCTCGCCGTCGCCTGCGGCGACACCCTTGCGGCCATCGGCCCGGCCGGCGAGGCCCGCCCCGAGTTCCGCAAGATCCTGCAGAAGGCCGTGAAGGGCAAGGACGTCCGCGAGCTCCAGAACCTCGCGCGCGTCCTCGGCGCGTACGGCCACGTCGCGTTCGACGAGCCGCTGTCGTTCCTCGCGTCGGGCCGGCGGCCGCCCGAGGTGCAGGCGGAAGCGCTGTACGCCATCGGCGGGCTGCCCGTCTCCCAGACGGCGCCGTTCTCGCGCTGCGTCCAGGCCGTCCGCGACGCGATCCTCGACAAGACCCCGTCGGTGCAGCTCGCCGCGTGCTCGGCCGCCGGACGCCTCAAGGTCAAGGACCTGGTCCCGCAGCTCGAGGACGCCGTGCGGCAGTCCCAGGACGCCTACGCCGGCCTGTACGCCGTCTGGGCGCTCACGCAGATCGGCGTCGAGGTCTCGCTCTCGCCCTACCTGCGCGTCGTCGGGTCGGACGCCAAGCGCGAGACGATGCAGGCCTGCCTGAAGGCGGTCACGAACCTCGCCACCCCGAAGGACGTCGAGGACCTCCTGTCGTTGTCGCGGTCGCCGCGCAAGGACGCCCGCGACGCCGCGTGCATCGCGCTCGGCCTGGTCTGCGAGCGCCGCGGCGTCGAGAAGGAGGGCGCGGCCGGGGGCACCACCGACCGGCCGCCCATCCCGGTCGCCGTCGCCAACAAGATCGTCGAGCGCATGGTCGCGGTCATCGCCTCGGACGGCGACTGGGAGGTGCGCGACGCCGCCCGGACCTGCCTCCTGCGCATCGGCGACCTCTCGCGCGCCGCCGTCGTGCGAGAGATGCCGAAGCTGCTGTCGGCGTCGGACCGCGACGCGTCGCTCACGGCCATCGAGCTCTGCGGGCTGTACGGCGTCCAGGACGCGTACCGCGAGCTGGCCAAGCTGGCCGTCTACGACAACGACCCCGTCCGCCGCATGCTCGCCGCGCGCGCCCTCTCCGGCGTGAACCCGCAGCTGGCCGCGGAGGAGCTGACGGCGGCCGCCGCGCGCGACAAGAAGGGCAAGGACACGACCATCGCGGCGATCCGCGCGCTCGGGTACATCCGCCACGAGGCGGCCTACAAGGGCGCGCTGTCGCTGCTGTCCGCCGGCGACCTCTCGGAGAAGGTGTCGGCCGAGGTCGAGCGGACCCTCGAGCGGATGACGCGCCGGCGCTTCGGCACGCGGCTCGACCGCTGGGACACGTGGTGGGCCAAGGCGAAGGACCACGACCCCTTCGGCCACCACCTGCCCAAGCTCGACCGCAGCGCGAACCGCAAGGAGGTCGCGAACCGCCGGCTCTACGGCGTGACCGACACGACCGAGCGCTCCGTCGAGGCCGGCCTGCGCTGGCTCGAGCTCCAGCAGCACGTCGAGGGCCTCTGGGACGGCAACGACAAGGGCTTCGGCGGCGTCACCAACTGCCAGCCGGCCTACACGGGCCTCTCGCTCCTCGCGTTCCTCGGCGCGGGCTACCAGAGCGGGACCGGCAAGTTCCGGGAGACGATCCGCCGCAGCGCGGAGTTCCTCGCCGCGACGCAGTTCTACGACGGCGGCTTCCCCGTCACCGGCGGCGGCGACAACTCGTGGATCTTCGCGTACCTCATCTCCATGGGCATCTGGGGCATCAACGAGACCCTCGCCCTCCACGACTCGCCCGAGCTGCGCGAGCCCGCCCAGCGCGGCATCGACTACCTCGTGCGCACGCAGGAGCCGGGCGGCGGCTGGCGGTACGGCCCGCGCAACCAGTCCGACTCGTCGTGCACGGCGTGGGTCCTCATGACCCTCAAGACGGCGAGCCTCGTGGGCCTCCGCATCGCGCAGAAGTCGTTCGACGGCATCGACTACTGGCTCGAGCGGTGCCAGTCCGACATGACGGGCGAGGAGGAGAAGCCCGAGGACATCTCGCCCGACTTCGCCAAGGAGGTCGGCGTCAAGCGGTCGTTCAAGGCGATCACCGGCTACTTCGTGCTGTCGGGCTCGGAGAAGTCCGCCCTGCAGCAGACGTCCATGACCGCCGTCGGGATGGTCTCGCGCAGCTTCCTCGGGTGGAGCCGCAGCCACCCGTTCATGATCGGCAGCGCCAACTACCTGATGGACTACCTCCCCCAGTGGCGCAAGGGCCTCGAGAAGGGCCAGGCCATCGCCTGGTACTTCTACTACTGGTACTACGCGACCCTCGGCATGCACCAGATGGGCGGCCGCTACTGGCGGGCGTGGAACGAGAAGATCAAGACGATGCTCCCGGAGAACCAGCGCGTCGACCCGCCGCTGCTCGCCGGCTCGTGGGACCCCGACACCGCCGTGCTCAACGGCGGCCGGCTCTTCTCGACCTCGCTCGCGATCATGACCCTCGAGACGTACTACCGGTTCAGCCCGCTCGTCGCGAGCGCCGACCAGGACACGGGGCCCGCCGTCGGCGGGAAACCCGAGCCCGGGATGGGCGACCCCGCCATGGCCGACCCCGGCATGGGCCGCTGACCGCCCGCGCCCCCGTATCATCGCGCCCATGCGTCCCCGCTCCGTCCGTGCCGTCCTCCGCCGCGCCGTCGGCGCGGCCCTCCTCGGCCTCGCGGCGGCCCGCGGGGCGCGCGCGGCGCCCCCGGAGACCTACGACGCGGCGGCCCCCGCCCTCACGAAGGCGTTCGACGCCGCGAAGCCGGACGAGCGCCTGCAGGCGTACGCCCGCGCCGCGAAGCTCGTCGACGTCCGGGCCGTCGACCTCGTCCTGTCGGGCCTCGACAAGGAGCGCGCGCGCCTCGAGCGCATCGCGAAGTCGCAGGCCGACGCGCAGGCGACCCTCGAGGGCGTCCTCAACGAGATCGACAAGCTGAACAAGCAGCCCGCGACGACCGGCGCGGCCATCGAGGCGTTCAACAAGAAGGTCCGCAAGGTCGAGCGCCGCCGCGACGAGCAGTACAACCGGCTCCGCGACCTCTCCGTCGAGGCCGCCGGCGCGAAGGCCACCTCGGCCGCGGCCACCGCCGCCGCCGGCGCGGTGCTCGACGCGCTGCCCGACGACGTCGTCGCCGCCCAGCTGACGCGGATCGGGGCGCTCTGGACGGGCCCGAAGGCCACGGCCGACGACCAGGTGCGCTGGGTGGACCTCCTGGCCGCGATCCCCGGCCACGGCACCGGGAAGACGCTGCGCGAGCTCGCCCTCGCCCCCGACAAGGACGTCCGGATGCGGACCGCCGCCCTCGGCGCCGCCGCCGCGCGCCGCGAGGCGGGCGTGGTCCAGGACGCCATCACGCTGCTCTCCGAGCCCGCGGAACGCTGGGTCGTCGCGGCCGCGGCGATCGACGTGCTGCGCCGCCTCCACGCGCGCGAGGCCATCGAGCCCCTCATCGCGATGCTCGGCCGCGACGACCTCGGCCGCCTCCGCGAGGACGCGCACCGGGCGCTGCGCTCGCTCACGGCGCAGACCCACGGCCCCTACCAGCAGCCGTGGAAGGACTGGTGGGCCGACGCGAAGGCCGGCTTCACGATGCCCCCCACGCCCGCCGACGCGATGACGCTGTCCGCGCCGGACAAGGGCGTCACGTTCTACGGGATCACGACGTTCTCCGACCGCATCGTCTTCGTGCTCGACGTGTCGGGCAGCATGCTCGACCCGGCGCGCGCCGAGGGCACGACCGGCGCCGGCGCGGCCGACGGCCGCAAGATCGACCTCGCGCGCAAGGAGCTCAACTCCGCGCTCGCGATGCTCGACGACAAGAAGACCTTCGACTGCATCTTCTTCGGGCACCGCGTGGTCCGCCTCCTGGGCCAGATGACGCAGGCCACGTCGCAGGTCGTCGAGCGGGCCCGCCGCTTCGCCGGCGAGCTCGAGCCGACCGGCGGCACGAACATCCACGACGCGCTCGAGGCCGCCTTCCGCGCGGCGGGCGTGCCCGTCGGGCAGGCCGTCACCGGCCCCACGAACCTCGTCGCCGACACGATCTTCTTCATGACCGACGGCACCCCCACCGCCGGCAAGCTGACCGACCCCGCCCGCATCCTCGAGACCGTCGCGGAGTGGAACCGCACCGCGCACCTCACGATCCACACGGTCGCGGTCGGCGACGAGTGCGACGCCAAGTTCCTCGAGCAGCTCGCGCGCGAGAACGGCGGCCGGTTCGTCAAGCGGTAGCGGTCGTGGGCGGGGCACGCGAGGCCCGGCGCGCGGCGGCCCTCGCGGTCGCGTTCGCCCTCGCGGCCGGCGTCGCGCGCGCGGGGCCCCCGCCGGACGCGCCGGCCCTCCTGCGCCGCGCCGCGTCCGCGGACCCCGCGGAGCGTCGAGCTGCGCTCGACGGCGCGCGGGCCCTCGCGACGCCGGACGCGATCGACGTGGTCGTGACCGCCGCCGCGAACGCGCGGCGCGCGCGCGACGAGGCGGCGACGCGCCTCGCCCGCGACGGCGACGCGCTCGGCAAGGCCTACGAGGAGCGCGCGCGCGTCGAGGCCGCGTTCGCGAAGCGCCGCGCGCCCGACGCCGCGGCCGCCGAGCGTCACCGGCAGCGCCTCGTCGACCTCGCGGACCGCGTGGACGTGCTCGAGGGCGCGACGGCCGACGCGTCGCGCGACGTCGCCGCGGCCGAGGAGGAGCTCGACCTCGCGCGCCGGACCGCGGCGAGCGTGCTGGCACGGCTCCCGCCCGACGCGCTGCCCGCGGGCCTCGACCGGCTCGCGGCGGGGTGGCAACGCGCACCGGGCCTCGCGTGCGACGACCGCGTCCGCTTCGTGGAGGCGGTCGAGCGGCTCAAGGGCCCCGTCGCCGGCGCGCGGCTCGCCGCGATCGTCGCGGACCCCGCCGCCGACCCGCGCCTGCGCGCGGTCGCGCTCGACGCCCGCGCGGCGCGGCGCGACGACGGCGTGCTCGGCGAGGCGCTGGCGGCCGTGTCGGACCCGGCGTGGGTGGTGCGCGCCGCGGCGATCGACGTGCTGCGGACGCTCCACGAGCCCGCGGCCGTCCCCGTCCTGATCGCGCTGCTCGCCGAGGACGGCCTCGGGCGGCTGCGCGAGGACGCCTGCCGCGCGCTCCGCTCGCTCACCGGCGAGACCCACGGGCCGTACCACCAGCCCTGGGCCGACTGGTGGGACGGCGCGCGCGCGACGTTCGAGCCGCCGCGGCGGCCGGCCCCGCTCGCGGCGCTCGTCGCGCCGCCGACGGGCGTGACCTTCTACGGGATCTCGACGTTCTCCGAGCGCGTCGTGCTCGTCGTGGACGTGTCCGGGAGCATGGCCGAGGCCGGCAAGGCGCCCGGACGGCCCGCGGGCGAGCGCAAGATCGACGCGGCGCGCCGCGAGGTGTCGGCGGCCCTCGACGGGCTCGACGAGCGCCGCGCGCGGTTCGGGGTGGTGCTGTTCGACCGCGGCGTGCGGCGGTTCGGCGCCGGGCTCGTGAAGGCCGACGTGGCGAGCCGCGGCGCGGCGCGGACGTGGGTCGCGGCGCACGAACCCGCCGGCGAGACCAACCTGTACGACGCGCTCCGCGAGGCGTTCCGGCTCGCGGGCGGCCTCGACGGCCCGTTGCCCCCCGCGGGCGGCGCCGACACGGTGTTCCTGCTGACGGACGGCAAGCCCACGGCGGGCGGCGTGGTGTCGTCGGACCGGATCCTCGAGGCGGTCGCGCGGTGGAACCGGTCGGCGCGGGTCACGCTGCACTGCGTCGGCGTCGGCACGCACGACGCCGGCCTGCTCCAGGCGCTCTCGAGCCTGACCGGCGGGCAGTACGTCCGGCGGTGACGGGCGAAGGGACCGTGGCCCCCGGCGACGGCACGCGGGGCCCGTTCGCGGGAAGGGGACCCGTCGCGCGGGCGACGGCGTCGCGGCCGGCTCCCCCCCTCGGGGTGCGTCAGCGCGGACCGGGCGACGGCGCGGCGCGGGTGACGTTGTCCACGTACCAGCGGTCCCACGCGGTCGGGCTGACGCCGAACGCCGCGGCCTGACCCGGCGCGAGCGGGCGGCCCTGCAGGTGCTCCGCGTACGAGGCGAGCACGTCGCGGACGACGGGCTTCTGGTCCTCGGGGACGGCGTCGAGCAGGCGCACGACCTGCGCGAACGCGCGCGGGTCGCCGATGCGCTCGAGCGCGGCCGCGGCGGCGAGGCGGATGCGGACGTGCTCGTCGCGCAGGAGCAGCACGAGGAAGTCGGTGGCCTCGGGCCGGCGGAGCGCCCCCATGCACTTCGCGGCGTGGAGGCGCGCGAACGGGTCGCGGTCCTGGACGAGGCCGACGAGCCCGGTCATGGCCTGCTCGGCGGTCTGCTCCTCGATGGGCCGGCCCGCGCGCTCGCGCGCGAGCACGATGTTGGCGAGCGCGAGCGGCGCGTACCGGCGCGCCTCGGTGAACGGGGCGCGGAGGAGGGCGACGATCGGCGGCAGCGAGGTCGAGGGGTCGGCGCGCAGCTTGAGCCCGATGAGCGCGTTGCCGACGAGCGCCTGGTCGCGGCTGCGCAGCGCGTTGACGAGGATCTCGGTGGCCTGGGGCCGCTTCGAGAACGCGAGCGCCTTGATGCCGAGGTGCTCGCCCTTCACGCCGTACTTGCCCGCGGCGGCGTCGGCGAGCCCGTCGAAGTCCGCGTCCACGTCCTGCTGGATCTTGGCGGCGAGGACCGCGGCCTCCTGGTCCTTGCCGTCCTGCTGGGTCGCGTCCCAGTCCATCAGCAGCGCGTCGATGCGGAACCAGCGCTCCTCGCGCTCGCGTCCGAGGGACCGCGTGATCGAGCCGGCGTCCGCGCCCGGGTCCGGCGCGTCCGCGGGGCCCTGCGCGGCGGAACGGTCGGACCCCGAGCCCGCGGCGCGGTCGCCCTTCGGCGACGTCTTGCACGCCGCGAGCGCGGGGACGAGGGCGAAGGCGAGCGTCAGCGACGCGAGGCGGAGGCGGGGGGTCATGAGGGGGTCGTGCCTCCTTGGACGGCGGCCCGGGGGGCCGGCTTCCCGGCGGCCTCGAGGGACGGCTCGACGAGCCCGGCGAGCATCGCGCGCAGGTCGGCCGGCAGGCGGGTGGGCCGGCCCTGGCGGTCGGTCGCGGCCAGCGTGGTGTGGCCGGTGGCGCAGCGCACGCCGTCGGCCGGCCGGTCCACCTCGTACTCGAACACCAGGCGCACGCCGGTCACCTGCACGAGGCGCGTGCGGATGCGCAGCACGTCGTCGTACCCCGCGGACCGCACGAACCTGAGGCCCGCGTCGGCGACGACGAGCAGCGTGCCCGCCTCCTCGACCTCGCGGTACGCGCGGCCGAGGGAGCGCAGGAACTCGGTGCGACCGGTCTCGAAGTACGGGAGGTAGTGGGCGTGGTAGACGACGCCCATCCGGTCCACCTCGCCGTAGCGCACCCGGACGGTGTTCTCGTGGATCACGGGGGAAGGATATCGGCGCCCCGGCGTCCCCCCACCCGTATCCTGGGGCCTCATGGACGTGGTCCTGCCCGCCCCCCCTGCGCGTGTCGGCCCGCCGCCGAACGCCTTCCTGGTGGGGTTCGCGGGGCTGCTCCTCCCCGGGCTGGGGCAGGTCGTGGCCGGCCGACCGGGGAAGGGGTTCTTCTACTTCTGCGTCGTCGGCGCGGCGTTCACCGCGGGGCTGTGGATGACCGGGCTGGTCGCCGTGAACCCGGACCGGGACCCCCTGTGGTTCGCCGGCCAGCTGCTCGCGGGACTGCCGACCCTGGGGGTCTGGCAGGCGACGAAGGAGCTCGTGCCGACGGAACGGCTCGCCACGTTCGACCTCGGGATGCTGTACACGGGTGTCGCCGGCCTCCTGAACGTGATCGCCATCGCCGACGCCCTCGGGATCGTCGAGGACCGCATCGCGGAAGCCGACATGCGCCGCCGGACCGCCGACGCCGAGGCGCGCGCCGCCGCGGAGGCCCTGGCGGCGGCGGCGACCCCGGGACCGGGGGCGCCGGCGGGCGCCGGAGCCGTCGAGCACTTCGGGTCGGGCGCGGACTTCGGGTCGGGCGCGGCCTTCGGATCGGCACGGCCTTCGAGCCCACGCCGGCCGCCTTCGACCCCGCGCGCGGGCCCGGGGACGGCCCGGACGCGTCCGGCCGCGCCGCCACGGACGGGGGGCCGTGTCGTGAGGCTCCTCGATCTCGTCGGCCTCGTGCCGCTCGCGCTCCTGATCGCGCTGGCCGTCGGCGCGGTCGGCCGCCACGAGCCGCAGGACGTCCTCCGCACCGCCGTGTCGAGGCTCGGGACCCTCGTGCTCGTCGTGGGGTGCGTCGCCGGCATCGCGCGGCTGCTGATCGCGCTGTTCGTCTGACGGCGGCGCGCGCGGGCCCGCGCGGCGCGGCCCCCATGGCGTCGGCGGCGCCGCCGGCGGCCTACGCGAGGAACGGCTCGGCCCCGTCCACGCGCCGGACGCCGACGCCGGGCACCCACGTCACGCGCGCCGCGAGCTCGAGCGCGGTGAGCGCCGCGGCGACCTCGTCCGGCGAGAGGCCCGTGAGGCGCACGAGCGCGTCGAGGTCGAGAACCTCGCCGCCGTCGAGCGCGTTCCACACGACCAGCTCCGGCCCCGCCGCCGGCGGGGGCCGCGGACGGGCGGCGGCGCGGCGCCCGCGCCGGCCGCCGCCGCCCCCTCGAGCACGCGCAGCACGTCGTCCACGCCCTCGCACAGGCTCGCGCCCTCCCGCAGGAGCAGGTGGCAGCCGGCGTGGACGTCGCGATCGACGTACCCCGGCACGGCGAGCACGTCGCGGCCCTCGTGCAGCGCGCTGCGCGCGGTGTTCAGCGCGCCGCTCGTGAGCCCGGCCTCGACGACGACGGTCGCCTGCGACAACGTCGCGACGATCCGGTTCCGTCGCGGGAAGTGGCCCTGGAGCGGCGACGTGCCGGGCGGGTGCTCCGAGAGGACCGCGCCGTTCGCGACGACCTCCGCGACGAGCCCGGTGTGCTCCGGCGGGTAGACGACGTCCACGCCGCAGCCGAGCACCCCCACCGTGGGCCCGCCGCCCGCGAGCGCTCCGCCGTGGGCCGCCGCGTCGATCCCGCGCGCGAGGCCGCTGACGACGACCACGCCGGCCCGCGCGAGCCCCTCCGCGATCCCGTGCGCGATCCGGAGCCCGTACGCGCTCGCGCCGCGCGTGCCGACGACCGCGACGGCCGGCCGGTCCGGCGGCGGGAGCGTGCCGCGCACCCACAGCGCGGGCGGCGGGTCCGACGCCGCCCGCACCGCCGACGGGTAGCCGTCGTCCACCGGCGTCACGATGCGGCTCCCGACGGCCGCGGCCTCGCGTTCGAGGGCGGCGGGGTCGGCCGACGCGAGCCCGCGCACGATCGCCTCGGTCCGCACGCGCCCGACGCCCGAGACCGCGGCGAGCTGGGCCCGCGAGGCCCGCATCACGCCCTCGATCCCGTGGAGCGCGCGCACGAGGGCCCCGCACGTCCGCGGGCCCACGCCGACGACCGACGCGAGCGCGAGCCAGGCCCGGCGTTCTGATTGGGGATCCACACCCCTACCTCGCGCGAGCCCCCCCGCCGGTCACGCACGATCCGCCGGGCCTCGCGTCCCCGCGGGTCGCGTCCCCCCGTCGAGGCCGGTCGACGCGGGGCGGATCGGTCGCCGGGCGGCGGAGCGCACGTTCCGGATCCGGGGGACGGGACGCGAGGCCCGGTCGGGGGCACGGGCCGGCCGCGCCGTCCGACCGTGCCGGTCGACGACGGTCGGGCGTCGGGCCTCGCGTCCCCGCGGACCGCGTCCGCCCGCCGACCAGGGGCGGACGGCGACGGCCGGGGTCCGTCAGCCGCGGTAGGGCGCGACGAGGTCCGGGAAGGCGTCGATCGAGGTCCGGTCGCCGCCGACGATGGTCGCGAGGCGCTGGGGCCAGCGGAGCGCCGCCTCGGCGAGGAACGCGTGCGCGACGAGCCGCTTGCGCGGGTCGTGCGGCGCGTGCGCGAGGAACCGGGCGCCGGCGACGACGTCGGCGGTCATGTCGGCCAGCGTGCGCGCGCGCAGCTGGACGAGCGCCTTGTCGGCGGCGCGGGCGGCGAGCGACGCGCACGCCTCGCGGGTGGCGGCGACGCCGGCGTCGAGCCGGGCGCGGGCCTCGGCGTCGGCGGGGTCGGCGCCGAGGTCGCGCGTGACCTCCTCGACCACGTCGTCGAGGCTGCCGCCGACGAGCAGGCCGACGATGCCGCCGACCTGGATCTCGCTCGTGCCCTCGTAGAGGTTGGTGACCCGCACGTCACGGAACAGGCGCTCGACCCCGTACTCGCGGCAGTAGCCGTAGCCGCCGTGGAGCTGCAGGGCGCGGTAGCACGCCTCGTTGGCCCACTCGGTCGCCGCGTACTTCGTGAGCGGCGTGAGGACGTCCTCGACCTCGACGAGGCGGCGGTGCTCGTCGCGCCAGGCCGCGGCCCGCGCGTCGTCGGGGTGCTTGTCGAGCATGCGCGTGAGCCCGCGGATGCGGTCCACGACCTCGGCCGCGGCGTAGACCAGGTTGCGGCCGGCCTGGATCCGCAGCTCCATCTCGAGGACCTGCTGCCGGACGGGCGCGAAGTCGCCGATGGCGCGGCCGAACTGGCGCCGTTCGTGGACGTACTTCACCGTCGCGACGAGCGCGGCCTGCGAGATGCCGACGGCCTGGGCCGCGACCTCGAGCCGCGCGCCGTGGATCAGCGACATGACGTACGTCGTGAGGCCGCGGCGGCGCTCGCCGACGAGCCAGCCCTCGGCGCCGTCGAGGTTCACGAGGGCCGTCGGGCTCCCGTGCATCCCGAGCTTCTCCTCGAGCTTGCTCACGACGACCTGCGGCGACCGCGGCACCGCGAACAACGAGAGCCCGCGGGCGTCGTTCGTGCCGTCCTCGCTGCGCGCGAGCACGAGCAGGAGGTCGCCGCCGCCGTTCGTCGAGAAGACCTTGGTGCCGTGGAGGCGCCAGAGCCCCTTCGCCTCGTCCACGGGGACGGCGCGCGTCCGTACGCTGCCGAGGGCCGAGCCCGCGTCGGGCTCCGACAGCGACATGCAGCAGGTCGTCTCGCCGGACGCGATGCCCGGGACGAAGCGCGCCTTGAGCGCCTCGTCGCCGAAGTTCTGCAGGGTCTCGCCGCACCCCTGGAGCGCGTACAGGTTCATGAGCGACGCGCACGCGCGCGAGACGAGCTCGACGCTCGCGGTGTAGAGCGTCACGGGCAGGTTCTGGCCGCCGAAGCGGCGCTCGATGCAGAAGCCGAGGAGGCCCGCCTCGCCGAGCGCCTTCCACTGCCGCTGCGTCGGCTCGGCCCAGTGGACCCGGCCGTCCACGAGGCGCGCCCCCTGCCGGTCCACCTCGGCGGCGTCGGGCGCGATCGTGTCGCCCGCGAGGTCGCCGACCATCTCGAGCACCGCGGCGTGCAGCTCGCGCGCCTCCGCGAGGTCCGCGGGGCCGCCTTCGTCGCCCGTGTGGAACTCGTCCTCGAGGAACGGGACGATGCGGGCCCAGTCGGCCCGGTCCATGTGGAGTCGGAGGTCGGGGTTGTCGCGGAAGTAGTTCGCCACGGTGCGCACTCCGGGGGCGCGGGCGCGGGCCCCGTGCGCAGGGTCGCGCCGCTCCGGAAAGGCCGAAGCGAAAAGAACCGCGCCCCCGCAGAGCGGGGGCGCGGGATGTCCGGGGGGGGGGACCGGACAGGCTCCCGGAACACCCGGAAGCCAAGGAGTCTGCCGCGGGGGCCGGGGGGGGTGCCTCCCGCGACAGGAACGTATCGGCATATGCCTAGCGTGACATAACAAGAATTCAGTCTCTGCGTCTCCGACGGCCGCTCGAGGCCCCCGTGACGCCCTGGGCTCGGCGCGAGGGGCCCATCCGCCGGCCCCTCGGTCGGGGTCGGAGGGGCCTCGCGCGGGCGCCCGGGCCTCGCGGTCCCCCGCGCACGACCGCCGCCCCCCACCGGACGGACGGTGCGGGCTCCGCGACCGAGCCCCGAAACGACGAAGGACCGCGACCTTGCGGTCGCGGCCCTTCGAAAGGACCTCGGGGCGAGGCCCGCGAGGACTAGTTGACCTGCTTCCAGGTGAACGTGTCCTGGCCCGCGACGCCGATCGCCACCGAGCCGGTGATGACCGTCGCGCCACCCGCCTGGAACGCCGCGCCCGGCTGGGGCGCCGCGGTCGAGCCGGAGTACGTCGACGACTCGGTCGCGATCACGTCACCGCCCTGGTTCGTGAAGAACGTGCGGTTGCCCGACTGCGCGTAGTTGACCGGCCAGGCGTAGCAGCACCAGGTCGTCTCGGCGAGGTCGGCGTTGAGGCCCGTGCCGACGACGTACCCCGTCTGCGGCTCGCCCGTGCCGACGCCCGCGGCGGCCGGCAGGTACATCTTGAAGAAGTAGCCCGAGCGGCTCACCGCGCCCTGCGCGTTGAGGACGCGGAACGCACCCGACAGGACGGGCGGGTTCAGGGTCGTGCTCATGCGGCCGGCGCCGCCGCCCGACAGCTCGATGAAGCCGCCGTACTCGCCCGTGCCGTCGTTGTCCGTGTCGGCCTTGGCGCTCTGCTGGAACTGCGCCTGGGCGGAGATGATGTTGCGCAGCGTCGCGATCGCCGCCGTCTCGTTGGACGACAGGCGCGCGGCGAGCAGGTTCGGGATCGCGATGGCCGCGATGATGGCGATGATCGCGATGACGATCATCAGCTCGATGAGCGTGAAGCCCTTCTGGATGCGGCGGGAGGTCATGGTGGCGGAAGCTCCGAGAGGAGGGGGGGGAAGGTGACGGACCCCTATCGACGGCATCGCCCCAAGACTTGAGTGACACAGCAATACAACACGCGAACAACGCGTCACGGGCCGCGAGGGACGGCCCCCACCGCCAACGAAAAAGGGCCCGCGACCTTGCGGTCGCGGGCCCTCGAGGACCTCGGAGGGAGGTCCGCAGGCTTAGTTGACCTGCTTCCAGACGTTCGTGTCCTGGCCCGCGACGCCGATGGCGACCGAGCCCGTGATCACCGTCGCGCCGCCGGCCTGGAAGGCCGCGCCCGCCGCCGGAGCGGCCGCCGAGCCGGAGTAGGCCGAGGCCTCGGTCGCGATCACGTCACCGCCCTGGTTCGTGAAGAACGTGCGGTTGCCCGACTGCGCGTAGTTGACCGGCCAGGCGTAGCAGCACCAGGTCGTCTCGGCGAGGTCGGCGTTGAGGCCGGTGCCGACGACGTAGCCCGTCTGCGGCTCGCCCGTGCCGACGCCCGCGGCGGCCGGCAGGTACATCTTGAAGAAGTAGCCCGAGCGGCTCACCGCGCCCTGCGCGTTGAGGACGCGGAACGCACCCGACAGGACGGGCGGGTTCAGGGTCGTGCTCATGCGGCCGGCGCCGCCGCCCGACAGCTCGATGAAGCCGCCGTACTCACCCGTGCCGTCGTTGTCCGTGTCGGCCTTGGCGCTCTGCTGGAACTGCGCCTGGGCGGAGATGATGTTGCGCAGCGTCGCGATCGCCGCCGTCTCGTTGGACGACAGGCGGGCGGCGAGCAGGTTCGGGATCGCGATGGCCGCGATGATCGCGATGATCGCGATGACGATCATCAGCTCGATGAGCGTGAAGCCCTTCTGGGACCGGTTCATGGAATTTCGACTCCTGTGAGATCGGGAAGCAGGTGATGGAAGGCGGGGGCTCCCCCCCCGGGGTAGCCCCCTCGGACACCAACTCGCGGGAGGACCCGCGCCGCCGATCGGACCTCGCTCCGGGCTGGGGAGCGGATCCGGTCAGCGGCCCCACGGAACCGTGGGGTAGCTGCCCGAACTCTCACCGGGGGTGAGTCCGGCGGGAGCGCCGCTCCTATCGACCACCCCGCGAATCGCCTTAACGCCTTGTGCCACTAGGCCTTACGACGCCTAGTCGCACTAGGCATCCTCAGCGGGGCGACCCGGCGGCCGGCGCGGGGGGGCTCTCGAGCGCCCGCTGCGCCCTCGCCCGCAAGTCGGCGTGGATCCGCGCGGACTCCTCCGGCGTGCCGAACCCGTCCGACGCTCCGGGGCTGTCGAGGAGCGTCAGCGCGTCCCGGGCGCGCCCCGCGCGGAGGCGCATGGTGGCCCACGGGAGCAGCAGCGCGCCGCGCGGCCTCCCGCTCCCCCACTCGGCGTCCGCCGTCGCGTACGTCGTCTCGGCGTCGGCGTACGCCTCGAGCTGCGTCAGGGCCGCGGCCAGCCCGAGCAGGGCGCGACGTCGGGTGTCGTCGGTCGGCGACGCCGCGAGGACCTCCTCGAAGATGCCGCGGGCCCGCGCGGGATCGGCGGCCCACATCACGTCGGCGCCGGCGACGCGCGTCAGGAGCGCGTCCTGGCGCCCCTCCTCGCGGACCGCCGCCCCCCACCACGCGAGCGCGCCGAGGAGCGCGGCCGTCGCGCCGTACAGCAGGACGCGGGCCCGGGTCCGGCGGGTCTTGGTCCACCCGGTCCGCCGGCAGAGGACCACGACGGCGACGAGGAGGCACACGGCGGCCGCGACGGCCGGCAGACGGGGGGCGGCGGGGAGGGCGGCGAGCATGGGAGAAGCCTACCGCCCATCCTCCCCGTCCGGACGCGTTGCGTACGGCCCGTCGCGAGCCCGGCGCAACCGACGCGGGGCGGGCGAGTACAGCCGGGAAGCCCCGCAGGCGGGAACGCCGCGCGGCGGGTTCCTGACCCCTCGCTTCCGAGACGCTGGCGGGCGGACCCGCGAGCAGGCCCGCCGCAGCGAGCGGATCGTCGGGCGCGGCAGGGAGGGCCTTGGGATGGGCGCTTGCGTCAGCGACCGGCGAGGTTCTTCTGGAGCTCGAAGATCGGGAGGAACACGGCCAGCACGATCGTGCCGACCATGATGCCCATGGTCGCGATCATGATGGGCTCGATGAGGCTGGTGAGCTGCTTCACCGTGGCCGACACCTGCTCGTCGTAGAACTCGCTGATCTTCTCGAGCAGCGTCTCGAGGGCGCCGGTCTTCTCGCCGATGCCGATCATGCGCGTCACCATGGGCGGGAACACGGGGCTCTCGGCCAGCGGGCCCATGAGGCTCTCGCCCTGCCGCACGCTCTCGCGGGCGCGCTCGACGGCCTGCGCGATCACGCGGTTGCCCGACGTGTCGGCCACGATCTCGAGGGTGCCGAGGATCGGGACGCCGGACTTGATCATCGTGGCGGTCGTCTTGGCGAAGCGCGAGAGGCCGACCTTGCGGAACAGCGCGCCGAACACGGGCAGGTGCAGCATCAGCCAGTCGAACTGGTACGCGCCCTTCTCGGTGCGCTTGTACGTCACGAGCAGGCCGCCGGCGAAGATCATCCCCGCCATGATCATGGGCCAGTTCGCCTCGCAGAAGCGCGAGCAGCCGAGGATGGCGCGCGTCAGGCCGGGCAGGTCCACGTCGAGGGACTTGAAGACCTCCTCGAACTTCGGGACGATGCCGATCATCAGGTACGCGGTGATGCTGAAGATCATCACCAGCGAGACGATCGGGTACGTCATCGCCGACTTGATCTCGCGCTTCAGCTTCTGCGACGCCTCCATGTAGTCCGCGAGGCGCACGAGGATCTCGTCGATCTGACCGGACGCCTCGCCGGCGCGCACCATGCTCACGTAGACGTTGGTGAACGCCTTCTGGTGGCGGTCGAGCGCCGTGGACAGGTCCTGGCCGGCGCGGACGTCGCCGATCACCTGGTCGAGCAGCATCGCGAACTGCTTGCTCTCGGCCTGCTCCCGGAGGATCTCGAGGCTCTCGAGCATCGGGATGCCCGCGCTGATCATCGTCGCGAGCTGGCGGGTGAAAATCACCACCTCCTCGCGCTTGCGGACGCCGGGCTTGACCGCGCCGAACGAGAAGCCCGACGACTTCGCGGGCGCGACGGCGACGCCGCTGCCCGCCGCGTTGGCGCCCGAGGCGCCCGACGAGGCCGGGGACGGCGAGGAGGGCGCCGGCGACGAGGGACGGGTCACGCCCCCCTTCTCCTGGATGTCGACGGGGGTCAGCGAGCGGCGGCGCAGCTCGGCGACGCACTCGTTCTTGTTGGCGGCGTCGAGCCGACCGGTGACGGAACGACCGTCCACCCCGATGGCGCTGTACTTGAACGACGGCATGCTCGGCTCCCGGGGGTTCAGTCGGCTTCGGCGGCGGCGGCGGCGGTGCCGCCGGCCGCGGCGTGCTCGGCCTCGCTCGAGGCCTCGACGGCCTCGACCTCGCCGACCTTTCGGCGGTCGTCGAGGGTCACGCGCAGCGCCTCGTCGATCGTCGACCGACCGCGCATCGCGTTGAGAAGGGCGCAGCGGCGCAGGGTGATCATCCCGGCGTCCACCGCGGCGTTGCGGATGTCGAGCGCGCCCTTGCCGCCGACGATCAGGCGCTTGATGTCGTCGCGGATGGGCAGCGTCTCGAGGATGGCGAACCGGCCGGCGTAGCCCGCGTTGCACCTCGGGCACCCGACGGCGCGGAAGAACGTGGGCTTCCCGTCGATGTCCTCGTCGGTGTAGCCGATCTCGCGCAGGCGGTCCGCCGGCGCGTCCATGGGCGCGCGGCAGTGCTCGCAGAGGCGGCGCATGAGGCGCTGGGCGCTCACGAGCAGCGTGGACGACGACACCATGAAGGGGTCGACGCCCATGTCGCACATGCGGGTGATCGTGCTCGCGGCGTCGTTCGTGTGCAGCGTGGACAGCACGAGGTGGCCGGTGAGGGCCGCCTTCACCGCGATGTCGATCGTCTCGGTGTCGCGGATCTCGCCCACCATCACGATGTCGGGGTCCTGGCGCAGGATCGACCGCAGGGCGCCGGCGAACGTCATGCCGCGCTTCGGGTTGACCTGCACCTGGTTGACGCCCTCGAGCTGGTACTCGACGGGGTCCTCGACCGTGACGAAGTTCATCTCCGGCGTGAGCATCTCCTTCACGGCGGAGTACAGCGTGGTCGTCTTGCCCGAGCCCGTGGGCCCGGTCACGAGGATCATCCCGTACGGCGCGTCGATGGCGGCCTTGAAGTCCGCCAGGGCCCGCGGCTCGAACCCGAGGGTGTCGAGCGACCGGCCGAGGTTGCTCGAGTCCAGGATGCGCAGCACGACCTTCTCGCCGTGCACCGTCGGGAGCACGCTGACGCGGAAGTCGATCTGACGCCCCTCGACCTTCACCTGGAACTTGCCGTCCTGCGGGCGCTTCTTCTCGGCGATGTCGAGCGCCGCCATGATCTTGAGGCGGCTGGCGATCGAGTTCTGGAGCCGCTTCGGCGGGCTCATCGCCTCGTGCATCGAGCCGTCCACGCGGTACCGGACCACGACGCGCTTCTCGAACGGCTCCACGTGGATGTCGGACGCCTTCGACTTGATCCCCTGGTAGATGATCATGTTCACGAGCTTGACGATCGGGGCGTCCTGGCTGTCCGCCGTCACGGCGCCGAGGTCGGTGACCTCGTCGTCCTTCTGCTCCTTGACCGTGATGTCGTGCTCGTCCTGGTCGTCGAGCAGCTGACTGAGGTCCTGCTCCTCCTTCTTGTAGAGCCGGTCCATCGCGCGCTGGACCTGCGGCTCGAGCGCGAGGCAGACGCGCAGCTCGCAGCCCGTCGCGATCCGGAGGTCGTCCTGCTTGACGACGTCGAACGGGTTCGAGACCGCGATCGTCAGCAGCGTGCCCATCTTCGCGATCGGCACGCACCCCGCGCGCTTGGCGAGCTCCTCCGACATCCACTCGTGGACGTCGGGCTGGAACTCCACGCGGTCGAGGTCGACCGGCGGGACCGCGAGGCGCTCGCACAGGACGCCGAGCAGGTCGGGCTCGGACATCGTCTTGCGCTGCAGCACCATCGCGGTGACGCTCTCGCCCCGCGTGGCGGCGGCGGAGACCTCCTTCAAGGCCGAGGGGTCGAGGTACCCCCCCTCCTCGAGGATGCGCAGCACGCGGCGGTGGAACGAGATCACGGGTTCACGTCCTCGCGAAGGTGCGCTTGAGGTCTTCGACGTCGCTGCTGTGGGCCACGGCCTCGTCGTAGGTGATGAGGTTGCGGCGGCAGAGCTCGTGCAGGGACTGGTTCATGGTGCGCATGCCCAGCTTCCCGCCCGTCTGGATGATGCTGTAGATCTGGTGCGCCTTGTCGTCGCGGATGAGCGAGCGGATCGCGGAGTTCGCGATCATCGTCTCGAGCGCGAGGACGCGGCCGCGGCCGGTCGCCGCCGGCAGCAGCTGCTGGCAGAACACGGCCTGCAGCGAGAAGGACAGCTGCGTGCGGACCTGCTGCTGCTGGTGGGCCGGGAACACGTCCACGATGCGGTTGATCGTCTGCACGCAGTCGCTGGTGTGCAGCGTGGCGAACGTCAGGTGGCCGGTCTCGGCGATCGTGAGCGCGGCCTCGATCGTCTCGGTGTCGCGCATCTCGCCCACGAGCACGACGTCCGGGTCCTGGCGGAGCGCGCTGCGCAGCGACCGCTTGAACGACTGCGTGTCGCCGCCGACCTCGCGCTGGTTCACGAGGCACGACTTGTTGCGGTGCAGGAACTCGATCGGGTCCTCGACCGTCACGATGTGCAGCGCGCGCGTCGCGTTGATGTAGTCGATCATCGCCGCGAGCGACGTCGACTTGCCGGAGCCCGTGGCGCCGGTGACGAGGCACAGGCCGCGCGGGATCGCGCAGATCTCCTCGCAGATCTTGCTCGGGAGCCCCAGCTCCTCGAAGTTGCGGATCTGGTAGGGGATCATGCGCAGCACGGCCGCGACCGTGCCCCGCTGCAGGAAGACGTTGGTGCGGAAGCGCCCCAGGCCCTCGACGCCGAACGAGAGGTCGATCTCGAAGTCGCGCTCGAAGCGCGCGACCTGCTCGCCCGTGATGAAGGAGTAGATGAGCCGCTTGACCGTCTCGGGGCGGAGCACCTCGTGCTCCGTCGCGACGAGCGAGCCGTCCACGCGGATGCGCGGGGGGCTGCCGGCCGAGAGGTGGAGGTCGGACCCGCCCCGTTCGACCAGGATCTGCAGCAGTTCCTCGATGGTGGCGGTGGCCATGCCGTGCGTTTCCTCGCCGGCGCCCCCGAAAGGGGGATACCCGGCCCGCCCCTATCGGCCGCCGGGGTCCCGCCACTTGACGGTCGTGCGCGGCAATTCACCACCGAGGGTCCAAATCCCTCGACACCGCACGGGGGGGCCCCCTTCCGCCCATCCCCCCGGGTCCCCGGGCCGGACTCCGGTCCCCCGTCTTTCGGCCATCCGGCCGTCCCCCCGACATCCCACTCGCCCCCCCCGGTACGCGAGGCCCGCCCGCCGTTCGTGGAACAAGGGACGACGACCCGTTGTTCCACCCCCCCCCCGGTCACGGGGCGACCGCGAAACGAACGGCTACGACCCCGTTGTTCCGCTGTCGGCGGAGGAAGGTCGGCCTGGAAAGGAAGATCGCGTCCGCCCCCCGGGGGGAGCGGACGCGATCAGGGAGGCTTGCAGCCTCGGAGCGAAGGCTACTTCGCGAAGGAGAACTGCACCTCGACCCGGCGGTTCTTCGCGCGGTCGGCGGCCGTCTTCTCCGGCGAGACCATCGGGTCCGCCGAGCCGACGCCCTTGACCGTCAGCCGCTCGCGCGGGGCGCCGCCGGCGACGAGGGTCTTCGCGACCATCTCCGCGCGGGCCTGCGAGAGGGCGTTGTTGTCCGCCCACTTCGAGCGCTGGATCGGCACCGAGTCCGTGTGACCGGTGATCGTGACGCGGGCCTCGGGGTGACGGGCCACCGCCATCGCGACCGCCCGGAGGCCCGAGCGGACGTCCGGGTTGTTCTTCAGGCGGTCCACGCCCGAGTCGAACGAGTCGGTGATCACGACGATCGCCGAGCTGCCCTCGACCAGGACCGACGCGCCGGGGACGCCCTTGAGCTCCTCGGCGAGACGGCGAGCGGACGGCTCACCGCCGCCGCCCGTGCTGGCCGCGACGACCGGGGCGGCCGTGCGGCCGGCCTCGATCTCGCGGATCTTCGCCTCGATCTCGGCGTTCTGGCGGTGCTGCGCCTCGACGCTGGTGCGCAGGACGTCGATCTTGGCCTGCATCTCCGGGTCCGCCTTCACGAGCGCGGGCGCGGGCGCGACGGGCACGGAGCGGGCGACCGTCGGCGTGTACCGGGTCGTCGTGGGCGGCGGGCAGGCCGCCGCGGGCTCCTGCGGGACCTCGGCCATGCAGGCCGGGGGCGCGCAGGGCGAGCTCTTGCAGCCGGTCGCGGCCAGGGCGAGGGCCCCCACCGCGGCGACGGCGAACGGACGGGCGAACATCATGGGCGTGCCTTTCGTGAGCGCCGGGGCTCAGTTCGCCGGGTAGATGAAGATCTCGACGCGACGGTTCTGCGCCTTCGCGCGCTCCGTCGAGCCGCGGGACACCGGCTGGCGGGCGCCCATGCCGACCGCCGAGACGCGGTTGTCGCTCACGCCGGCCTGACGGAGGAGCTTCTTGACCTCCTCGGCGCGGGCGAGCGAGAGGGCCTCGTTGCTGTCCCACTTCGACTTCTTGATCGGGTCGCTGTCGGTGTGGCCCTCGACCGTGACGCGGCTGCCCGCGTACGACTCGGTGATCAGCTTGCCGACGCCGACGACGGCCTTCACGGCGGCCGGGTTGTACGAGAGGCTCGCGCTGCCCGGACGGAACGAGTTCTGGAGGACGACCGCGACGCGCTGCTGACCGTCCTGCGCCGTGCGGATGTCGACGTCGACGCCCGTCACGCCGAAGCGCGAGAGCCGGCTGCGGAGGTCGGCCTGGAACGCCTGGAGCTGCGGGTTCTTCGACGCGAGCAGCGTGGGCTGGTCGCTCGGACGCGGCTTCAGGAGCTCGTTCATCTTCTCGTACATCTCGCGCTGCCGCTGCTCGGCCGAGGCGAGCTGCGCCTGCAGCGTCGTCACCTGGCCCGCGTACTGCGCGTTCTGCATGGCGGCCGCCTGCGCCGCCTGCACTTCCTGCTGCTTGCGCGCGAGGTCCGCGACCGCGCGGTCGTGGTCCATCTGCGCCTGCGTGTACTGCGACTCGAGGTCCGCAGTCCGCTGGCGCAGGTCCGCGTTCTCCGCGAGCGCGACGCTCAGCTGTTCCTTCGTCTTCGAAGCGCAACCCGTGACGACGAGAGCGGCCAGCGCCCCCGCCACGATCCCGATACGACGCATGCTCGAACCTCCCGACCGCTCGTGCGGTCAGCCCTCACCGCGGACCCGGGCGAAGGACCGCGCGCGGCCGCCCCTCGACCGCGCGAGGCCCTTACGACTGACCCGGGCCGTACGGGCCAGATGACAACACGTCAGGCGGAGAGGTCAACGGGAAAAAGCACAAGATGGTGGGCCGAAACCGCCGTTAGCCCTCAAGATGTCGGGATCCCCCGGAGGCCGACGTAGGGTTCCGTAAGGCCCCTCCGCGACCACGATCCCCCCTGCCCCGTGTGGTTCGGTCGAATTCGGCGGGGCCTGAAGGGGGCCGCGGAGGCCCCGGCCGCCGTGTCACCGTCCGGTCACGAACCTCGGCCACGTGACCAGCACGAAGTGCCGGATCTCGGGCCCGAACAGCACGATCGCGGCCGCGCCGAGCGCGAGGAACACGCCGAAGGGGATCGAGACGCGGTTCAGCGCGAAGGTCGAGAGCCACTCGTCGTCGGCCTCGGACAGCGGCTCGGGGCGCACCGTCACGAGGCGTCCGCCGTCGTGCGCGTCCACGCGCTCGACCACGCCGGACACCTTCACCGGCACGTCCTTGCCGTCGTCGCTCCACACGCTCTCGCCGGGCAGCACCACCGACAGCGCGGCCCGCGCGCCGGCCGCGACGCCACCGGCCGCCGCCTCGGGCACGAGCGCCGCGACCGTGAGCGGCGCGCGCCGCGGCGCGCGCGCGCGCGCTCGAACGGCGTCGCCGGCCGCCCGTCGAGCGCGAGCGTGCCCGCGAGCGGCGCGAGCCGGCGCCCGCGCCCCGCGACGAACAGGCCGCCGAACACGCTGCCGCCGACGCTCGCGACGAGCAGCACCATCATCACGTCGCCCCAGCCCACGAACGCGCCGACCATCGCGAGCAGCTTCACGTCGCCGAGCCCCATGGCCTCCTTGCCCATCGCGAGCCGGCCGATCCACCGCACCGCGAGCAGCACGCCCGCGCCCGCGGCGACGCCCCCCGCGGACGCCAGCAGCGACGCGAGGTGACGGTTCGCGAGCGCCGGGAACGCGTCGCCGTGCAGCGCGGGCACGAGCAGCGACGCGAGCAGCCCCACGACGATGCCCGGCTTCGAGATCGCGTCGGGGATCTCGCGGCGGTCCACGTCCACGAACGAGACGACCACGAGCGCCGAGAGCAGGATCGCGTGCGCCACCGCGACGGCCGTCCCGTCCGGGAACGGGTGGCGGAGCGCCACCGCGACGAACAGGGCCGCCGTCAGCGCCTCCACGAAGGGGTACCGCGCGGAGATCGGCGCGCGGCAGTCGCGGCACCGCGCGCGCAGGAGCAGCCACGACAGCACCGGCAGGTTGTCGAACCACCGGATCAGGTGCCCGCACTTCGGGCAGTGCGAACGGCCGTCGGCGACGCTCTTGCCCCGCGGCACGCGCCAGATCACGACGTTCAGGAACGAGCCGATGCAGGCGCCCAGGAAGCCCGCGACGACGACCGCGAACGTCGCGTTCATCGCGCGACGGCCCCGGCGTCGTCGGGCGCGAGGCCGCCGCCCCGGACGACGTACGCCGCGCCGCACCGCGCGCACGCGAACCGCCGCGCGCGCGGCTTGCCCGCGAGCATCTCGCCGCACCGGCACGCGTACCCGGTCACGCGGGCGGGGACGCCCTTCACGACCGCGAACGCCGGCACGTCCTTCGTCACGACCGCGCCCGCCGCGACGAACGCGCCCTCCTCGAGGGTGACGCCGCAGACCACCGTCGCGTTGGCGCCGATCGTCGCGTGGCGCTTCACGAGCGTCGGCGCGAACTCCCCGCGCCGCACGACGTGGGCCCGCGGCGTCCGCACGTTCGTGAACACCGCCGACGGGCCGACGAACACGTCGTCCTCGAGGGTCACGCCCTCGTACACGCTCACGTTGTTCTGGACCTTGCACCCGCTCCCGACCGACACGCCGGGCCCGACGTAGACGTTCTGCCCGAGCACCGCGCCCGCCCCCACCTTGGCGCCGGCGCACACGTGGGCGAAGTGCCACACCTTCGCGCCCGCGCCGAGCTCGGCGCCGGGGTCCACGACGGCGGTGGGATGCACGAACGGCGGCTTGGCGCCGCCGGCGGCGGGAGGCACCGGCGACCCGGGCGACGCGGCGGCCACGCGCGCGAGGTCAGGCGTGCGAGCCGACGAAGGCCCGCAGGAGGTTGCGCTGGCGGTCGTCGAGCTCGGCGAAGAACACGCCGACGTCGTACGTCGGCAGCTTCGGCTCCTTGTGGCTCCACACGACCACCCCGGACAGGTCCACGGCGACGTCGGACTTCGCGGCCACCCGCTTGGCCGGCAGGATCATCCGCACCTGGATCCGGGTCATCGGCGTCAGCGACCGCGGCGCGGTGATCCGCACCCCGGACTCCGAGAGGTCCACGAGGTCGAACGGCTCGTCCTTCCCGTCCGCGAGGAGGTGGAACGGGATCGCGGCCGGGACTCGTTGGTGTCGGCGGCGCTCGGCGTGACCGGTCTGTCGGGGCATGGGCGTAGGATCGTACCTAACCCCGTCGCGCAACGGAAACGACCGAAACCACGGGCGCCGTCGCGCGAGGACCGAAGGGGCCCCCGCCGCCGGGCGAGACCCGCCCTCCCCGTTCCCGCCGCAGGGAAGCCGGGGGTGCGCGTCCCGCCGGCGGGCCGAGGGACCCCGACCCTTCCTTCCGAACCTCTCTGCTCGCTCTTTGGTCGGTGCCCCCACGGCTCGCGCGCCCGGCGTTCGGGACGCGCACGCCGCCCCGGGGGCCCTCGACCCCGAAAGGCCCCCCCGTCGTGGCGAACCTCAACAAAGTGATGCTCATCGGCCGACTGACCCGCGACCCCGAGACGCGGCACACCCAGGGTGGTCAGTCCGTGACCAACTTCGGCCTGGCCGTGAACCGCTCGTACCGCAAGAAGGACTCCGACGAGAAGGTCGAGGAGACCACGTTCATCGACGTCGAGGCCTGGGGCGTCGGCGGCGAGACGTTCGCCCGCTACATGAAGAAGGGCCGGCAGGCGTACATCGAGGGCCGCCTGAAGCTCGACTCGTGGGAGAAGGACGGTCAGAAGCGGACGAAGCTCTCCGTCGTCATGGAGGAGTTCCAGTTCCTCGATGGCGGTGCGGGCGGCGGGGGCGCCGGCGGCCCCGGCGGCGGGGCCAGCGGCGGCATGGGCGGCGACGCCCCCGCGCGCCCGGCGCGGCGGCCCGCGAGCCCGGCCCCCTCGGCGCCCGACGACAACGCGCGCTTCGACGACGACATCCGTTCTAGCCGTCCTCGCGTCGCGTTCGATCCGTTCCGCACGCCGCGCCTCCGACCGCCTCCGATCCGGGGGCGGTCGCTCGTGCCGGTACGCGAGGCCCGCTGGCCGCCGGGCCTCGCGTACCCCGCGGGTCGCTGGCCGAAGCCCCGTCTCCGCGGGCCGATCGCCGCGGGCCCATCGCCGCGGGCCCATCGCCACGCGCGGATCCCCTCGGACCGGTCGCGAACGGCCGGCCCGCACGGATCTCGTCCCTCGGAGGACGCACCACGGATCGCGACTCGCGCACCACGTCCCGCGGATCACGCCTCGCGGATCACGCCTCGCGGATCACGCCTCGCGGATCACGTCCCGCGAACGAGCGCCGCGCCGACGGTGTAGCCCCCGCCGAAGGCGAGGAGCATCCCGTACTGGCCGGGCGCGAGCCCGGGGTCCTCGGCGAGGCAGTACGCCGCGCCACAGGAACTCGTGTTGCCGAGCCGGTCGAGCACCAGCGGCACGAGGTCGGGCGTGGGTCGCTTCCCGAGGATCCGCTGGAAGATCCCGTCGATCATCGGCAGGCTCGCCTGGTGGACCCACCACCGGGCGACGTCCTCCGGCGCGAGCCCATGCCGCGACAGGAGATCGCGGCTCGCGAGGTCCACCGTCGGCAGCACGTCGCGGTAGACCTGCGGCCCGTTCTGGAAGAAGTACCGGTAGCCGTCCTCGCCCGGCTTCGCGTGCACCGCTGTCGCCGGGTCCTCCCAGGCGCGCAGCAGCCGCGTCCCGCCGACGCCGGTGCGGATGTTCTCGCTGTGCGACGAGCGGCACAGCGTGTCCACCAGTTCCATGCCGCCCGCGCGCGCCGCGGGGTCGGCCTCGAGCACGACCGCCGCCGCGCCGTCGCCGGCGAAGTACGAGGTCGAGGGCTCGGACCAGTCCGTCATCGCGGAGAAGTACTCGGCCGCGACGACGACCGCGCACCGCGCCTGGCCCGACACGAGGAGGCCCCGCGCGGAGGCGAGCGCGAACGCGAAGCTCGAGCACGCCGCCTGCACGTCGAACGCGAAGGCCGACGTCGCGCCGAGCCGCCCCTGGACGAGGATCGCCCCCGACGGGCAGAGGCTCTCCGGGGTGGACGACCCGAGCACGATCGCGTCGACCTCGGCCGGCGTGCGGCCCGCGCGGGCCAGCGCGACCGAGGCCGCCTGCGCCCCGAGTTCCGAGCCCGACGCGCCGGCCCGCGCGGGGCGGTGCTCGAGCACCGAACGCCGGTCCACCACCCGCCGCTCGAGGATCCCGACCCGCTCGCCCACGAACGCCGCGAACACCTTCCGGTCGAGCGCGGCGACGTCGGCGGTCGCGTCGCCGTTGGCGCGGCACGCGGCGAAGCGGTTGCGGCACCACACGTTGCTCTCGACGAACGCGCGGAGGCGTCCCGCGTCGGCCAGCGCCGCCACGTCGTCGTTGCCGAGCACGTCGGCCGGCAGGGACGTGCCCCGCCCCGTGATGGCCACCCGCGCCGTCATGCCGTCCGCCCGGTCATCGCGCCCTCGCCGAGACGCGCCGGAAGCCGAGGTCGGCCCGGGTGCGGTCGTGCCCCCACGATACCGGCCCGCGCAGGCTCCCGCCGCTCGGATTCCCCACGGCACCGGGGGCACGCGACCGCCAACCTCGTCGGTCGCCGGCTCATCGACCGGTCACGACGTCGAGGAAACGCACCGGTCCCCCCGTCGCCGACAGCCCGGCGGCGCCGTCGAAGTCCGCCGACGTGAGGCCCGCTGCGACGCCGTCGACCACGAGCGCCGGCACCCCCCCGAGCGTGAGTCGCAGCATCGGGCCCACGGCCTCGAACCGGACGGCCACCGGGTCGCGGGTCGGCGCGACGGGCAGTCGGGCGACCCCGAGATCCCACCACGTCCCGCGCACCTTCCGCCGCACGACCACGGTCGCGTCCGCCCGCACCTCGGCCGCGAGGAGGTCGTCGGGGCCCTTGACGCCGAGGGCGAGCGCCCCCGCCGCGGCCTCGCGTCCCCCCAGCACGACCTTCGCCTCGATGGAGGCCTTCCCGCGCGGCAGCTCGGACGTGCCCTGCAGGAAGGCCCACGGCCTCCCGTGCCCGATGATGGCGCCGTCCTCCTCGTCCCACGCGATGTAGACGCCCTTCCACGGCCGGCGGAAGCCGTCCCACGTCTCGTGCACCGCCGCCAGCACGCGCTCCTTCTTGCCCGCGAACGCCCGTTCGGTCTTCTTCGTCGGGTCGCCGCCGGACTCGAAGTCGCGCTCCAGGCGCTTGAACGCCTTCGCGACCGTCTCGTCCTTCGTGCGCAGGAAGGCCGACACGAGCATCAGCGCGTCGGTGTAGTCCACCGTCTTCGCGGTGCCCACGAGGACGGCCCACGGGTCGGCGCCGGGCGCGCGCAGGCGCTCCGCGCAGAGCGTCGGCCGGTCGTCGATCACGACCCCGTCGAGCACGCCGACCTCGAGCCCCGCCTTGCCGCGGCGGTGGAACCCGAACCACTCGGCGATGCCCTCCTTGTGCCAGAGCGGGCTCCGCGTCATGTCGTTGTCGAGCATCACCTTCGCGTGGAGCTGGTGCGTCAGCTCGTGCAGGACGAGCAGCCGCGTGGACGAGTCGTGGGGCTGCAGGAACAGGTACGAGGTCTTGCTGCCGGGGTCGTAGTAGCCGCCGGCGTTCGCGACCGCCGCGCGGTCCACGCCCGCGCGGCGCAGCGCGCTCTCGAACCCCTCGCGGTCGCGGCGGACGTCGAGGAGCAGCGGCAGGTCCTTCTTCTTCGGCTCGGCGCCGAAGTAGGCCTTCCAGTGCTCCCAGCACGCCTCGGCGAGCGCGCCGTACCGCGCGAGCTCGGCCTCGGCGACGTCGCCGCGCACGAGGAGGTGCGCCGTCCGGACCTCGGCGTCGGCCGCGACCACCGGCGCGGGACGCGTCGCGAGCACGGCCGCCACGACCACCGCGAACGCGAGGCCCCTCGCCCCGCGCGCGAGCGCGGTCACGCGCCCCCCGCCGACCGCAGGCGCGGGTTCGGGGGCATCGCCGGCGCGAACCCGTCGCCGTCCCGCGCGAGGCGGCGCCAGAACTCGGCCGTCACCGCGAGGGCCTGGAGCTTCGGGTCGTCCGGCCGCGTCGCGAGCGCCCGGTCGAACCACTCGCGCGCCTCGACGTAGTGCCGGGCGCGCAGGGCCTCGCGGCCGCGGCGGACCCAGTCCTCGACCTCATCCGTCGGCAGGTCGTCGGTCGGGGGCGGCGTCGGGGGCACCCCCCGATCATCGGCGTTCCGCGCGGGGCAGGCAAGGCGGTCGGCGGGGTCGGCCGCTTCCGGGGGTGCCGGCGCACCGCGGCGGGCCGACCCGCCCGCAGGGTGGTCCGATTCGCCCGCATACCCGGACGGCGTGCGAGACGGATCGCGGGCGGCGAGCCCGCGCACCCGTGGCCGGGGCGCGGTTCGAACCGACGAACGGCCGGCGGGCCTCGCGGTCCCCCGCACCCGACCGCCTCCCCGCCGAGGACGGACGCAGGACGCGCCCGTCCGCTCCCCGCGCGCCCGTCAGACCATCGAGCCGACGGGCCCGTCCACGTGCACCGGCGGCTCCGTCTGCGCGCGGACGTCCTCGACGGTCACGCCGGGCGCCAGCTCGCGCAGCACGAGGCCCTTCGGCGTGACGTCGAGCACGCACAGCTCCGTGACGATGCGGCTCACCGCGCCGAGCGCGGTCAGCGGCAGCGAGCACTGCTTCACGATCTTCTTCTCGCCCTTCGCCGTGTGGTCCATCATCACGATCACGCGCTTGGCGCCGGCCACGAGGTCCATGGCGCCGCCCATCCCCTTCACCATCTTGCCGGGGATCATCCAGTTGGCGAGGTCGCCCTTCTCGGACACCTGCATGGCGCCGAGGATCGCGAGGTCGATGTGGCCGCCGCGGATCATGCCGAACGACTCGGCCGACGAGAAGTACGACGAGCCCGGGATCTCCGTGATCGTCTGCTTGCCCGCGTTGATGAGGTCCGGGTCCTCGTCGCCGTCGTAGGGGAACGGGCCGATGCCGAGCATCCCGTTCTCGGACTGCAGCACGACGTCCATGCCGGGCGGGATGAAGTTGGCGACGGTCGTCGGCATGCCGATGCCGAGGTTGGCGTAGTCGCCGTCCTTCAGCTCTTTCGCCACGCGCTTCGCCAGCTGGTCGCGGTCGAGGGCCATCTGCGTGCTCCTGCGGTTCGTCGCCTGGGGTCGTGCGGGGTCGGGGGAGGGTTACGCGCGCGGCCGCGTGGTGCGGCGCTCGATGGGCTTCTCGTAGCCCTGGCCCTGGAAGATGCGGCGGACGTAGATGCCGGGCGTGTGCACCTCGTCGGGCGGGATCGACCCCACGGGCACGATCTCCTCGACCTCGGCGATCGTGATCTTCCCGGCGGTCGCGATCATCGGGTTGAAGTTGCGCGCGGTCTTGCGGTAGACGAGGTTGCCCCAGGGGTCGCCCTTCCACGCCTTCACGATGGCGAACTCGCCGGTGATCCCGCGCTCCATCACGTACGGCTTGCCGTCGAACTCGCGCGTCTCGCGCCCCTTCGCGGCGAGCGTGCCGTAGCCCGCGGGCGTGTAGAAGGCGGGGATGCCCGCGCCGCCCGCGCGCAGCCGCTCGGCGAGCGTGCCCTGCGGGATCAGCTCGACCTCGAGCTTCCCGGACAGGAACAGGTTCTCGAAGATCTTGTTCTCGCCGACGTACGACGAGACCATCTTCTTCACCTGGCCCGCGGCGAGCAGGATGCCGAGGCCCTTGTCGTCGATGCCGCAGTTGTTCGAGACGATCGTCAGGCCGCGCGTGCCCTTGCGGTGGATCGCCTGGATGCAGTTCTCGGGGATGCCGCACAGGCCGAAGCCGCCGGCGAGCAGCGTGATCCCGTCCTTCAGGTCGAAGAGCGCGTCGTCGGCGTTGCGGAAGGTCTTGTCCACGGGGCCCTCGGCGGAGGAACGGCGGGAGATCTCGGGGGAACGCGACCGGACTCGGGCCGGCGGCCCTCCGCGAGCGGGGACGCGCCGGCCGTCCGGTCCTTATACCCGGCGCCCCTCGCGCGCACCGCTCCCGGGTCGGGCGCGCCCCGTGCCACAGGACCACGCCCGTCCCTCACCCGTCCACTCGGGCTCACGGGTACGCGAGGCCCGCGCGCTCACCGCGCCGGCAGCCGCAGTTCCAGCCCCGTGACGTCGCGATCGGCGGGGACGTCGATGGGCAACGAGACCTCCGAGGGGGATGACTCATCGGACGACACGCGGGGGAACGTGAGCCGCACCGTGGCTCGACCCGCCGGTACGGCCTCGAAGAGGAAGCGGCCGTCCGCGGCCGGCGACACCGTGAGTCCGCCCCATCGATCGGGCTCGGCACGGATCAAGCGAATCTCGATGATCCCGGATCGCCCGAGGCCGGCATCGATATCGCCGCGCACGCCCTCGCGGACGACACGCCCCTCGACCCCGACGCCCGGGACGGTGAGCGTGAACTCCTGACCGTCCCCGACGACGTCGATCGAGCCGAAGATGCCGTGCGGCCACAGCCCGTACCCCTCGCCATAGATCTTGAACGTGCCTCGCGACGCGCGTCCCGCGAACCGTCCCGTCGCACGGGCGTCCGGGGTCGCCTCCTCGAAGAAGACGTCGATCCCACGGGCGCGCGGGGAGACGCTCGGGACGCTGCCGGACGCCCGGGTCAACCGCAGCGTGAAGCGGAACGCCGGCGTCGGGCTCCCGAGATCGCAGCGGACGACGGCACCCGCCACGAGCGAGGCGAACCCGCGCCGGCCATCGCGCGGGTCTTCGCTCGGCGCATCCACCGATCCGACCACCCGAAAGGCCTCGGCGGGGAGTTCGTGCACCCGGTACGCCCCCATCGCGTCCGTCTGGATCCGGATGTCCTCCGGGTTCCCGCACCATGCGCGGCCCCCCGTCGGGATGAGCCGGACGAGGTGCCCTGCCAGCGGACGGCCCTCGAAGTCGAAGAGCGTGCCTTCCAGCGTCGCGGTGCCGAACACGACCACTTGCCGATGGTTGCCTTCGGCACCCTGTGGGGTGGAGACGAGCCACGCTCGGGAGGTCCCGTCCGGACCATCCACACGCACGCGCCACGTACCCGCGGGCACCTCGGCGAAGCGGAAGACCCGGCCCTCGCGCGTCGCGACGCGGCTCGTCACGGGGCCGGTGCCGCGCCGCGCCAGGTCCTCGAGCGCACACTCGAGCCCGTCGAGCGCGGGACGACCGAGCACGACGACCTCGAGCACGTCGCCCGCCGTCTGCTGCGCGTAGGTGGCCTGCGCGATCGCCGAAACCGTGTCGGGTGCCTCCGCCGCCGTCCCGGCGTCGACGCCGAGTCCGGCCGCCTCCCGCGGTCCGCGAGCGTCGGCGGCCTCCGTCGGCCGGGCCTCGCGTCCCGCGGCCGCGAGCGCCGCCGGTGGCCGCGCGTCACCGACCTCCGCGCCCATCTCCCGTTCGCGCGACGGAGTTCGCGTGTGGACGGGCCACACGATCCAAACGAGCGCGCCCATCGCGAGCAACCCCACGGCGACGATCGCGGCTCGACGGGACGTCACGTACGCCAGACCTCCGATCGAGCCTCAGGGCGCGATCCCGCCCCACGATACGCGAGGCCCGCGCGCCCGCGGGGGTCACTTCAACTCGACGACCGTCGTCTCGCCCTCGGTCACCGCCGCGGTGACGTTCGCGCCGTTCGCGCCGCCCCACGGCGCGAGCGCGTACCGCCCGACGGGCACGAACCGATGCTGCGACGAGGTGCGGGGATCGAACAGGCTCGCGGTCCCGCCGATCGCGGGCAGCCACATCCAGTACGTGGGCTCCGAGGACGATCCTTGGTAGTGGATCGTCACATCGCCGCACGGCGGGACGCGCCAGATCACGTCCGTCGTCCGCTGCGCGACGACGACGACCGAACCCTCGTACGCCACGACCGAGATGGACGCGTCGCGCGGCCGCAGGCGGATCCGCCACGTGCCCTCCTCGACCTCGAAGCGGAACACGCCACCGGCGGCCGCGGGCACCGGACGCCTCGCGACGTCCTGCCCGGATCCCACCGAGGACCGGATCTCGACGTCGAATGCCTGCGCCAACAGCCCGGCCGGCGCGCCGACGACCTCGATCGCGACCGTCCCGACCGCCGCCGCGCGCGCCATCCGGACCTCGATGCGCTCGACGGGACGTTCCGCGACGATCCGCACCGCGCGCTGCACGGCGACGTAGCCGAGCGCGTCGACGGTCAACGTGACGTCCAAGGCTTCCGCGCCGTCGCGCGGCCACTGCGACGCGAACCCGCCGCTCCGGGCGGAAACCCCCTCGTCCAACCCCCGCGCGGCGATGCGCGCGTCGAACCGCGGCAGCGCCGCCCCGTTCTCGTCGTCGACCACGACAACGAGCAGGGTGAACGCCGGCGTCAACGTGACGCCGCCGCCGCGCGCCCCCTCGGACCGCACGACGACCCAGCCGGGGTCCAACGACACGACCTCCACGCCCGGCTCGTCGAGGGCCGCGCCGTCGTATCGGCCGTCCGGACGGACAGCCACGCGCGCGACCTCCTCGTCCGCGGTCGGCCCGATCCGCGGCCCGTCGAGGAACCGCCACGGACGATCCCCGGCACCGAGGCGCGCCGCGACCGCCTCCGCGGACCGCACCGCGACGTCCACGGGGCCGTCGGGTCGGCCGCCGACGAACTTCACCGTGCCCGGGGCCGTCGGCGCGGCGGGCGACGCCACGGGGGCGGTCGAGTTCTCCGGCACGCGAGGCCCGGTGGCCGGCGCGGGCCGGGCCTCGCGTCCCGAGCCCGCGAGTGGCGCCGGGGCGACCCCGCCGACCGGCGCGGCCGCCGCGCGCTCCGCCGCCCCCTCAAGCAAACCGACGTCGTCCGCGCGCGGCCACGCGAGCCACGCGATCGCCGCGAGCACGGAGAGCAGCGCACCGACGATGACGCCTCGGTCCACGCGCACGAGGGAAGTTCCTCCCGCCGACCCGCACGGGCCAGCGTACGGGAAGCCCCGCGGCGGCGCTACGGCGCGTGGATGTCGAGGGTGAGCCCGGTGACGTCGCGGTCGGCCGGCACGACGATCTCGACGGACGAGCCTTCCCGGTCGTCGCCCGGTGCGGGCCTCGCGTACACGACGTACCGACCGGGTGGCACGCCGAACAGCCGGAACGTGCCGTTCTCGTCGGGTGGGAAGAGCGCTGGCGAGGTCGGGATCGACTCGCCGGCGGCGAAGATGCAGACCCCCGGCCCCGTCCCGGGCCGCGCCGGCGGGAACGGCCGGCGCGTGTCGCCGTCCACGAGAGTGCCGGACACGAGTACGCCCGGGACGACCACGTCGCGTGCAAGGCCGCCCGGGCCGATCACGACGTCGAACGTGAACATCGAGACGTGGGGCACGCCGATCAATGCCACGTGGTAAGGGCCGCGCGGCAGGCGCTGCGTGAACGCCCCCCGGGGGTCGGTGCGCAGTTCGATCATCGTGGGCGACGCGGTCCGTGCCGTGGACGAGATGTACAACCGCGCGACCGCGTCGTGCAGCAGCGTACCGCTCGCGAGGTGCACCGAGCCGGTCCACATCGGCTCCGGCGTTTCGGTGCCAAGCGTCACCGTCGTCGTCTTGCGGGCCTCGGTCTCGACGATGGTGTCGCGGTGGTCTCCGTTCGGGTCGTCGTCGAGGTCGAGGCGCAGGGACCACGTCCCACCGGGCAATCCAGTGGCGCGGAAGCGTCCCTGCGCGTCGAGGACGACGCGGGCTTGCGCCGCGCTCCCACGCGGACGCTGCTCGAGAAGCAGCACGTTCCGCCCGCTGGCGGGCGTGCCGTCGCGCGCGAAGGCGCGCCCCTCGATCGTCGCCGTGCCGAGCACCACGACGACTCGCGAGATCGTTGCGGGGGGCGCCTGCGTCTGGACGAACGTGCGACGCTCGACCGCGCCCGGCGCCGCGACGACGACCGCCCATGCCCCCGGCTCGAGCCCCGACCATGCAAAGACCCCGTCGTCGGCCGTCGTGGTCTCACGGACCACAGCAGCCGGCTCGAAGCCTTCGAGCGACGCGACGATCGAGGCCCGGAGGAGTTTCACGGTCGCGCCGGGGAAGCCGCGCGTTCCGCGCACCACGCGCCCTTCGACGCGGTCGCCGGGCACGGTCCCGCCCCACGACGCCACCAACATGTCGCCGGGTTCGCCGTCGCTCGTCGGCGCGGGCCCCGGCGGAGTCGACGCGCGCTCGATCCACGAGAGCACCTCCTCGACGACGCGCGCGTGGTCCTTCCAAAGGGTGGCGGGCGCGATCGCGATGAAGTGGATCCCGGGAGTCGTCGGCGTCGGTGCGTCGAACGACACCAACGCCGCGACGTTCCCGTCCTTCGTCACCTCGGTCCACGTCGCCGCCTCGCCCATGACGACCAAGCGCCGCGTCCGGCGCTCGTCGGGGAGCTTCGCGCGGAGTTCCTCGGCCCGGACGGAACTCACGAGCCCGAAGGCCGCGATCGGCCGGCCGTCTGTGCCGGGCGCGCTCCACGTCTGCATCTCGGCATCGTGCCCCCTGTCGGTGCTCCAAGTGTCTGGCACCGCAAGCGAGAGGCCGCCCCAAGCGCTGCGCGACCAACCAGCCGGGAGCGTCCGGCGCTTCGCGGCGACGGCCGCGAGCGCGGGCGACCGGGCCTCGCGTCCCGACGCCGCGAGCGGGACCTCGACCGGCGCCGGTGACCCCGCGTCCGCGACCGTCCCGCCGTCGCCGAGGGCCGACGGCGCCTTCGGATCCGCGCCGCCCCCGCGGTCGCGATCCGCGACGACCCACACGCTTCCCCCCACCACCAGCAACGCGGCCGCCGCCAGCGCGGCCGCCTTCGTGCCCGACGCCATCGCCACTCCTCCCCCCGCGGCCACGGCCGCGGTTCCCTCGCGTGGGCCCAGCGGCAGCCCCGCGAACGCCGCGAGCGCGCGACGCCGGCGCGACGCGCCCTCGCCGGCGTCGAGCCGCGCGCGCAGCGTCGCGTGCGCGCGCACGAGCCGCTTCTTCACCGTCTCCACCGGCAGGTTAAGCCGCGCCGCGATCGCGCGCGGCGGCAGGTCCTCGTAGTGACGCAGCAGGACGACCTCGCGCGACGCGGGGTCGAGCGCTCCCACCGCGTCGACGACCGAGCGGAGCGTCTCCTCGCGGGTCACGAGGTCGACGGTGGAGGTCGCGGCCTCGGCACGCGAGGCCCGGCGCTCGCGGGTCTCGGAGCGGGCCTCGCGTCGGCGGAACCGGTACGCCACGTTGCGGACCACGGCCGCCAGCCAGCTGCGCGCCGCCGCCGGGTCGCGCGGCCCCGACGCCAGCCCCACGACCAGCGCCTCCTGCGTGGCGTCGTCGGCGTCGGCGTCGTCGCGGAGGATCGCGAACGCGAGGCCGCGCACGAACCCGGCGTGCGCGACGAGCGCATCGGGCGGCACGGCATCCGGGGGCAACGTGGCGGGCGGACGCGGGTCCATGCCCAGAGGATCCCGCGGCGGCCGGATCGGGGACAGACCGGACCGCGGACCCGCACCCCGGGGGCGCGTCCCGTGGCCCCGCGTGCCTCATCGGCGGCGGCGCCGCGGGCCCCGCTCCGGGCCTTTCCTTCGGACCGGCGGGGTCCGGGGTTTCATGGCCCGGCCATGGCCATCGAGACCCTGATCCACACCGAACGTTCGCTCGCGGCGGCGACCCGCGTCGCGCTCGACCGCCTCCTCGGCGCCGGCTTCGAGACGATCGACGCCCCCGAGGACGGACGCCTCGAGGTGGACTGCCTCGACGGCGACACGGGCGAGGAGTGGGGCGTCGTGGCGCCGCCGTCGACCGCCATGGAGGTGTTCCAGCAGATCAAGGAGCGCCCGACGACGGTGCGCGTCTCGATCAAGCTGGAGCACGGGCACATCCTCCTCTACCCCGGCTTCGTCGCGCTCTCGCGGCCCGAGGCGGAGTACGAGGCGTTCGAGGACGACGACCGCGCGAAGCAGATCGCGCTGCGCGAGGCGTTCGAGCTCTCACGCACGTTCGGCGCGCGCGAGGTGCTCGTCGCGGGCGACGCGGCGACCGACTTCCTCGGCACCGAGGCGACCTCCTGGGAGGGCCTCAAGGACGTGCTCGAGGAGGAGTCGATCCCCCACACCGTGCTGCCGGTGCCCGCGAAGGCGTAGGCCCTAGGGCTTCGGCGCTTCGATGCGCGGGAAGAGGACCGCCCCGGGGACGACCGCCGTGCCCGGCGCGCCCACGCCCCACTGCAGCGCGCGGCGCAGGTCGAGCGACGGGTCGGCGCCGAGCTGCCGCAGGGCCTCGGGGCCCTTCGCCGGCAGGATCGGCGTCAGCAGCGCCGACGCGATGCGGACCGTCTCCGCGAGCGTGTAGAGCGCGTCGGCGACGACCGGGCCCTTGCCCGGGTCCTTCGCGGCCTTCCACGGCTGCGTCACGTCGACGTGGCGGTTGCCCGCGCGCAGCAGCTCCATCGCGGCCTCGCCGATGCGGTGGAACGCGACGTCGTCGACGAGCCCCGGCACGACCTTCGGCAGGGCCTCGGCGACCGTCCGCGGCTCGGACGGCCCGCCGAGGGCGAGCGCGGGCCGCGGCAGCTTGCCGCCGCCGAACCGCCCGATCATGTTCACCGTGCGCGAGAGGAGGTTGCCCCACTCGTTGCCGAGGTCGCCGTCGTACCGCGCGCGGAACCGCTCGTCGGAGAACTCCGTGTCCTGGCCCACGGCCATCTCGCGCGCGAAGAACCAGCGCAGCGCGTCCACGCCGAACGTGTCGGCGTACGCGAGCGGGCTCACGACGTTGCCGACCGACTTGCTCATCTTCCCGCCGGCCACGAGCCACCAGCCGTGCGCGACGATCCGCTTCGGCAGCGGGATCCCCGCCGCGAGGAGCATCGCGGGCCAGTAGATGCTGTGGGTCGTCAGGATGTCCTTGCCCATCAGGTGCAGGTCGGCGGGCCACGTGCGCGCGAACTTCGCGTCGTCCTGGAGGTAGCCGGCGCCCGTCACGTAGTTGAGCAGCGCGTCGAACCACACGTACGTCACGTAGTCGCGGTCGAACGGGAGCTCGATGCCCCACGACAGCCGGGCCTTCGGCCGCGAGATGCAGAGGTCGCCGAGGTCCTTCTCGAGGAAGCCGAGCACCTCGTTGCGCCGCGACTCCGGCCGGATGTCGAGCCGCCCCGACGTCACCGCCGCCTTGATCGCGTCGCGCTGCCGGCCCATCCGGAAGAAGTAGTTCTCCTCCGAGATGCGCTTCAGCTTGCTCGGGTCGATCTTCTTCTCCTCGATCTCCTTCTCGGTGACGAAGATCTCGTCGGAGACGTGGTACCAGCCCTCGTACGTGGCCTTGTAGATCTCGCCCCGCGCCCACAGGTCGGCGAGCACCGCCTGCACGACGGCCGCGTGCCGCGGCTCGGTCGTGCGGAGGAAGACGTCCGGCGCGAGCCCCATCCGGGCCCAGGTGTCGCGGAACCGCTGCGAGAGCTCGTCGCAGTGGGCCTTCGGCGTCAGCCCGCGCTTCTCGGCCGCGTCGGCGGCCTTCTGCCCGTGCTCGTCCGTGCCCGTCAGGAACCAGACCTCCTCGCCCATGGCCCGGTGGTACCGCGCCACGATGTCGGCGAGGATGGTCGTGTACGCCGTGCCGACGTGCGGCGCGTCGTTCACGTAGTAGATGGGCGTGGTGACGTAGAAGGCCTTCGGATCCATGCCCGCACCCTAAGGGCTTGTCACGGAACAATCTAGTCGATTTCGGCCGGCGGCGGGGCGCGCCGCGCGGCGTCACTCCTCGTCAGCGGGTCAGGAACCCGCGATCCTCGTCGTTCCTTGCGCTGCGCGCCCCGACGCACGGCCTCGGATCGGACCATCTTGTTCCGTGACTGCGCCTGACACGGGGCTTGCGCGCTGCCCCGCGCGGGCACCGACGCGGGCACCGACGCGGACGCTCCCCGGCGCGACGCGGCCCCGCGCGAGGGGACGCGAGGCCCGGCGCGCGACGGGCCTTCGTCAGCGGTCGCGGTGCTGCAGCGCCGCGAAGACCTGCAGGGCGAGCAGCCGCGCGGTCAGGCGCTCGCCGGGCGTCACGCGCCCGCGCGCGAGCACCTCGTCGAGGTGCGCGACGAGCGCGCGGACGAGCGCGACGCGCCGCGCGTCGAGCCCGAGGGCCGCGGCCCGCGCGAGCACGTCGGCCGCGAGCGCCCGCAACGTCGTCGCCTCCTCGACCCGCGGGGTCGGCGCCTCGACCGGCGTCGGCGCGGTCGCCGCGTCGGCGACGCGGCGGACGAGGTCGAGCAGCGCGGCCGTGCGGGCCGCGAGCGTCGCGGGCACGACGGCGTCCGCGACGGCGCGCGGCGTGCCGTCGGCCTTCGACGCGCCCGCGGTCACGAGTAGCACGGGCCAGCCGGCCTCCGCGACCGGGAGCGCCGACGACGTCGGCTCCGCGTGCAGGTCGAGCGCGAGCGCGCGCAGCGTCAGCGGCGCGTGGACCCGCATCCCCTCCACCAGCGACGCGAGGCCCGTGCCGCGTTCGGCCCCGAGCACGAAGAGCGCGCCGGGCATCGCGTCCCCGAGGGAACGACCGAGGCGCTCCGCCACGACCGCCGCCACGGGCCGCGAGCCCGCGGGCGGCGGCATCGCCGCGAGCGCGCGTGCGCCCGCCTCGCCGTGGTCGGAGAGGTCGAGCAGCGCCACCATCACGCCCCGGCGCGGCGCGGGGCCGGCCGCGAGCAGGCGCGTGACCTCGAGCGCCGCGGCGAGGCCGGTGCCGCGGCCGTCGGCGGCGAGGAACGTGTCGGTCGTCGTCGGCGGGCGGCCGTCGTACGCCGCGGCGAGCACGACGTGCTCGCCGGGCACGGCCCCGGGCACCCACCCGACGACGTTGCGGCCGAGCGGCAGGCCGGCCGACGGCTGCGGCGGGAGCTCCACGACGTACCCGTCGCGGCCGGGGAGCGGCCGCGCGCCGGCGTCGCGCAGGGCCGCGGCGAGCCACGTCGAGGCGGTCTCGCGGTCGGCCGGGGTCCCGACGCCCGCGAGCGCCGGCGCGGCCCGTGCGCGCACGGTCGCGACGAGCCGTTCGACGTCGGGCGCGGCGTCCGCCGCCCGCGGCGCGGGCGGCGCGTCCGCGGCGCGGGCCACGACCGGCGCGGCGAGCAACAGGGCGAGGGCGAGGGCGCGACGCACGGGCCGAGGATACGCGGCGGGCCCGGCGCGCGTCAGCGGACGGTGCCGGCGGGCCCGCGGCGCCCGTCGGCGACCGCGCGGTAGAGGGGCACGCGCTCGCGCATCGCGATCCGCGCGGCGGGCGGCGCCGCGGCCACGACCGCGTCGAGCAGGCGACGCGACGCCGCGAGGTCGGCAGGGTCGCCGGCCGCGCGCCACAGGCAGTGGTGGCCCTCGAGCCGGCCGTCCACCTTGAGGCGGTCGCCGAGCGCCGCCAGCGCGGCGCGCGCCGCGGCCACGTCGCCGCCGGGCAGCGTCGCGCGGTAGAGGAGCGCCAGGGCGAGCAAGGACGGGTCGCCCACCTCCCGCGCCACCGGCAGCGCGGCCTCGAGGGCCGCGACGGCCGCCGCCTCGTCGCCCCGCTCCGCCTCGAGGGCGGCGACCGCGAGCAGGGTGTCGGCCTCGCCGGGCTTGTGGCCGATGGCGCGGCGCAGCGCGAGCGCCGCGTCGAGGTGGCGGCGCGCCTCCGCGTGCTCGCCGAGCCACGTCGCGAGCATCCCGAGGCCGTTCAGCGCGTACCCCTCGACGCGGCGCTCGCCCGTGTCGCGCGTGAGCTCGAGGCAGCCGCGGAACGCGAGCCGCGCGCCCTCGAGGTCGCCGAGCCGGCTGCGGAGGTCGCCCATGTTCGTCAGCGCGACGGCCTCGATGTGGACGGCGGCCACGCGCCGGGTGACCGCGATCGCGTCGTCGTAGAGCGGGGCCGCCTCCGCGCGGCGGCCCTGGTCGAGCAGCACGTTCGCGAGGCAGATCATCGTGATCGCCTCGTTGACGGGGTCGCCGTGGGCCCGCAGCACGGCGAGCGACGCGCGGTACCGCGCCTCCGCGTCGGCGAAGTGGCCCATCTCGTGGAGCGCCACCGCGAGGTCCGCGTCCGCGCGGGCCGTGGCCAACGTGAGGCCGGCGGCCCGCGCGGTCGCGACGGCGCGCTCGTGCAGCGCGCGCGCCTCCTCGTGGCGGCCCTGGCACCACCGCACCTTCCCGAGGACGCCCGTCGCGTCCACGAGCGCGTGGACGTCGCCGAGCCGCTCGTAGATCCCGCGCGCGACCTCCGCGCACCGCTCGGCGGTCGTGAAGTCGGCGGCGTCGAGCGCGTGGTAGCCGCGGCCGATCGCGACGCTGCCGCGGCGCACCGGGTCGCCGTCGGGCCCGAGGAGCGCCTCCGCCTCGTCCCACAGCGCCGGCAGCTCGCGGCCGCGCCCGAGGTGGTTGCCGAATCGGGTCGTCGAGATCAGCGCATCGACGCGGGCGGTGCCCGCGAGCATGCCGGGCACGTCGAGCGCGCGCCGCAGCATCGCGTACGCCTCCGCCTTCCGCGCCGCGCCGTTCAGGTGCTTCACCGCGACCCAGAGCCAGCGCGCCGCCGTCTCCGGCGCCGGGCCGAGGAGCCGGTGCGCGACGACCCGCACGGCGAGGTCGCCGGGCAGCGGGTCCGGCGCGCCGACCTCGAGCGCGTCGGCGAGCCGCGCGTGGAGCTCCGCGCGCAGCGCGGGCGAGAGGTCCTCGTAGACGGTGTCGCGGAGCAGCTGGTGGTCGAAGCGGAACCGCCGCGGCCCGCTGCGCAGGAGCTCGTGCGTGCGCTCGAGCCGCCCGAGGGCCTCGAGCACCTCGAGCCGCGGCACGCCGCGGGCCTTCGCGAGCAGGTCGGGGTCGAACTCGACGCCCTCGACCGCGCCGAGGTCGAGGACCGCGCGGTCGGCCGGCGCGACGGCGGCGAGCCGCGCGCGCAGGAGGTCGCGCAGGGCGCGCGGCGGGCCCACGCTCGACAACGCGCCCGCGCCGAGCGCGGCCCCCGCCGGCCCCCGCGCGAGCAGCCCGCGCCGCTCGAGGTCGCGCAGCATCTCCACGACGAACAGCGCGACGCCGTCGGCGCGCGGGGCCACGACGTCGGCGAGCCGCGCGCCGACCACCGAGTCGCCGACCCACGCCGCGACGAGCGCGCGCACCGCGGCGTCGTCGAGACGGCCCAGGTCGATGCGGTCCGAGGCGGGCAGCAGCGAGAGCGACACGACCGTGGCCGGGTCCGCGCCGGGCCTCGCGGTCACGACGAACAGCAGCCGGTGCGCCTCCGCCGCGCGCGCGAGCACGGGCACGCGGCGCAGCGCGTCGGGCGACGCGTGGTGGAGGTCCTCGACGACCCACAGCACCGGGCCGTCGTCGGTCAGCGACCGGAGCAGGCGACCGGCGAGCAGGCCCGCGGCCGCCGGCGACAGCGGCTCGCTGCCCGCGGGCACCGGCCGTCGGCGGAGGTGCGCGGCGTACGCCGCGGCGACCGGCAGCGGGACGTCGAGCCGCCGCGCGAGCTCGGTCTCGGGCGACGTCTCGGGGATCGCGCTCGACAGGGCGTCGCGCAGGCTCGGCGCGCCGCCGCCCGGCGTGAACTGCGTCCGCAGCACGAGGGCCCCGCGCTCGGTCGCGGTGCGCACGACCTCGTCCACGAGCCGCGACTTGCCGACGCCGGCCTCGCCCTCGACGTAGACGACGCTGCCGCGGCCGTCGACGGCCTCGCGCCACGCCGCGAGCAGCACGTCGCGCTCACGGTCGCGCCCCACGAGGCGCGTCGGCGCGGCGGCGGGCGCCGCGCGGCGCGGCCGGAGCGTGCGCCGGCGCTCGGCCCACCACGGCGCGACCTCGCCCCCCGCGAGCACGCGCGCGAGCTCGGCCGCCGACGGGAACCGGTCCGCCGGCCGCTTCTCGAGGAGCGTCGCGACGACCTCCGCCAGGAAGTCGCTCACCGCGGGGTTGCGGACGTTCGCTCGCGCGGGCACGACGTCCGCGTGCGCGCGCAGGAGCGCCACCGCGTCGTCGCCGGGGAACGGCGGCGCGCCGGTCGCGAGCTCGTGCAGGACGACCCCGAGCGCGTACAGGTCGGCCGCCGGGCCCACCTCGCCGCCCGCGGCCTGCTCCGGCGCCGCGTACTGCAGCGAGCCGACGAACTGCCCCTCGACGGTCAACGCGACCTCGACGCCGCCGACCTTCGCGACGCCGAGGTCCATGATCCGCACGCGCCGGTCGTCGGTCAGCAGCACGTTCTCCGGCTTCACGTCGCGGTGCACGACGCCGGCCTCGTGCAGCGCGGCGAGGCCCGCCGCCGCCTGCCGCCCGATCTCGCGGACGAGCGCCTCCGGGACGGTCCCCATCTCGACGAGCAGACGCCGGAGCGTGCGGCCGCGCACCCGCTCCATCACGAGGAAGTGGACCGACCGACCACCCACGTCGGCCTCGCCGACGTCGAGCCCGCGCACGACGTTCTCGTGCGCGATCGAGAGGCCGAGCCGCGCCTCGCGCAGGAAACGCTCGCGCACCGACGGCAGCGCGAGCAGGCCCGGCAGGAGCACCTTCAGCGCGACCTCGGCGCCCGTCGCGACGTCCACCGCCTCGTGCACGATTCCCATCCCGCCGCGGCCGAGCTCGGCGCCGAGCCGGTACCGGCCGACGAGCACCCCGGGCGCCAACGCGAGGCCCGGTGCCTCGCCGACGGGCGTCGCGCGGGCCACGAACTGCTCGGTGCGCACGCCGGGGTCGGTGAGCATCGCGAGGGCGTCGCGGACGAGCGCCGCGTCGCCGGCCGCCAGCGCGCGCAGCCGGGCCTCGCGTTGCGGGAGCGGGGTGTCCGCCACGGCGTGGACGAGCTCGCGCAGGCGCTGGTAGCGGGCGGGGTCCACGGGGCTCCGGGCCGCGGATGCTACCCGGGGCCCGCGGACCGCGGGGCGTCGTCCCGGGGAGCCCGGGGCGTCCCCCCCACCCGCGGCGGATCCGGGCGCGCGGGCGCGGGCGGCGTAGGCTCGCGCGCCTCCGTCGGGGGGCGACTCCGGTGCCGATCGACTACCAATGGGTGCGGGCGTGGCCGACCGACGAGATCGTCGCGCTCTACGAGGCCGGGGGCTGGTGGCGCGAGAGCCCCGCGGCCCGCGCCGCGGTGCCGGGGCTCGTCGCGGGCAGCTTCGCGTTCCTCGTCGCGGTCGAGGACGGCCGCGCGGTGGGCATGGGCCGGGCCCTCTCCGACGGCGCGAGCGACGCCTACCTGCAGGACGTCGTCGTGCTCCCGTCGCACCGGGGGCGGGGCATCGGCGCCGAGCTGATCCGCCGGCTCGCCGCGCACGCCACCGCGCGCGGGCTCGAGTGGATCGGGCTGCTCGCCGAGCCGGGCACGGCCGCGTTCTACGCGCGGCTGGGCTTCCGCCCGCTCGAGGGGTTCGTGCCCATGCGGCTGCGGCCGGAGGGGGCGACGTGACGACCCCGTTCCTCGGGCGCGAGTTCGCCCCGATCACCCTCGACGACAAGGCCGGGCTGCAGGCGCTCCTGCGCCGGTTCCCGCAGCGGATCTCCGGCTACACGTTCGCGTCCCTCTACGCGTGGAGCAAGCCCTACGGCTTCCGCTGGACGCGCGCCGGGCCCGACTGCGTGTGGATCTGCCGGCCGCACGGCCCCGCCGGCGAGCTCCACCTGCTGCAACCGCTCGGCCCCGTGGACGGCCCGTGCCTCGACGCGCTCCTCGCCGAGGCGCGCCGGCTGCCGTACCCGCTGAAGCTCCTGAGCGTCGCGGGCGACTTCCTCGCGACGCACCCCGCGCTCGCCGCGCACTTCGACGCCGTCGAGGACGTCGCGGGCGCCAACTACCTCTACCGCGCGCGCGACCTCGCCGACCTGCCCGGGCGCCGGTACGCGAAGAAGCGCAACCTCGTCGCGCAGTTCGAGGCGCAGCACCCGGACCACGTGGTGGCCCCGCTCGACGCCGGCTGCCACGACGCGTGCCGCGAGGTCCTCCGCGCGATCGCGCGCGCCGCCACGGGCGACGACGTCGCGGCCTCGCTGCGCGACGAGGCGGCGGCCCTCGACGCGACCATGGCGGCCTTCGAGACGCTCGAGCAGGCGGGCGTGCTCGTCCGGGTGGACGGCCGGCCGGTGGCGTTCAGCGTGTTCGAGCGGCTCGACGCCGACGTCGCGGCGGTGCACTTCGAGAAGGCCGACCGCGCGTTCAAGGGCCTCTACCAGGTCGTCAACCGCGCGTCGGCCCGCGCGATCGCCGCCCTCGGCTGCGGCATCGTCAACCGCGAGGAGGACCTCGGCGACGAGGGCCTGCGCCAGGCGAAGCGCTCGTACCACCCGATCGAGATCGCGCCGCTCTACGACCTCACGCTCCGCGCCTGACGGCGCGGTCAGCCCTGGCCGGCGTCGGCGAGCAGGCGCTTGAGGGTCGCCTTCGCCATCTTCCAGTCGAGCTCGACGGTGCGCGGCGAGACGCCCACGAGCGTCGCGATCCGTTCGATCTCGAGCCCCGCCAGCACGCGGAGCTCCGCGATGCGCGCCTGGCGCTGGTCGAGCGCGGCCAGGTGCTCGAGCGCCTCGTGGAGCGCGGCCGCGTCCACCTCGCGCCCCTCGCCGTCGCTGACGCCCGACACCGTCACGCGCTCCCCGCGGTCGGGCCCGCCGCGTTTGCCCGCCGCGCGGTCGCGCGCGTGGTTCGCGAGCACCTGCCGCATGGCCCGCGCGGCCACCGCGAGCGCGTGCGCGCTGTCCTGCCACGACGACTCGTTGCCCGCGCCCGCGATCTTCAGGTACGCCTCGTGGACGAGCGCCGACGGCTCCAGCGTGTGGTGCGGCCGCTGCGAGCGGAAGAGCCGCTGCGCGATGCGCGTCATGTCGTCGTAGAGGAGCGCGAACACGCGCTCCTCGGCGTCGGTGTCGCCGAGGCGCACCTTCGCGAGCAGCTTCGTGACCTCGCCTTGCGTCGGCATCCCCCCATCGTAGGCGGGAAACGGCGAGGCCGTCCGCCCTTCCGGGACGCGAGGCCGGCGGCCTGCGCCGGCGCCCGCCGCGACGGGGGTCAGGCGGCCGCGGCGCCGGGCGTGACGCCGCGCTCGCGCAGCGCCTCGACGACGTCGCGGACCGCCGCGGCCTCGGGATCGTCGCCCGCGACCTCGAGGAACCGGGCGAGGTCGGCGGCGGCCCCGGCCTCGTCGCCGTACGACAGCCGGGCCGCGCCGCGCAACCGCCGCACGCTCGCGCGCGCCGGCGCCCGCTCGACCACACGGTCCCAGTCGCCGACCGCCCCGTCGGCATCGCCGAGGGCCCAGCGCGCCTCGCCGCGGGCCTCGAGCAGGTCGAGCGAGCCGGGGTCGAGGACGAGCGCCTGCGAGAGGTCGTGCGCCGCGCCGACGAGGTCGCCCGCCTCGGCGCGGGCGACGGCGCGGTTCACCCAGCCCTCGAGGAGCGTGCGATCGAAGGCGAGGGCCGTGTCGTAGTCGGCGAGCGCGCCGTCGCGGTCGCCGAGGGCCGCCTTCGCGTCCGCGCGCGCGAGGAGGGCGAGGGCCGACGTCGGGTCGCGGTCGACGGCGCGCGCGAAGTCCGCGAGCGCGGCGGCCCAGCGGCCCTTCGTCGCGTTGCGGTGGCCCCGGGCGTACCACTCGGCGGACGTGCCCGGATCGGCCTCCATGGCCCGCTCGAGGTCGAGGAGCGCCCCTTCGACGTCGTCGAGCGCCTCCCGCGCCGTGGCGCGGCCGTACCACGCGTCGGCGCGGGTCGGGTCGAGGGCGAGCGCCCGGTCGAACGCCGTCGCGGCGCCCGCCGCGTCGCCGGCGGCGAGGCGCACGTGGCCGAGCGCGCACCACGCGGCCACGAACGCCGGCGCGACCTCGACGGCGGCCGCGAGGTCCGCCGCGGCCCCGGCGAGGTCGCCGGCCGCGCGCCGCGCGTTGCCGCGGCCCACGAGGGCCTCGCGCCGCGCCTCGGCCGTCACGCCGTCGAGCGAGATCACGGCGCCGAAGTCGGCGACGGCCCCGCCCAGTTCGCGCCGGGCCCGGCGCAGGCGGGCCCGCTCGAGCCGCGGCGCGGCCCACGTCGGGGCGCGCTCGACGGCCTCGTCGAGGTCGGCGATCGCGCCGACGACGTCGCCGAGCCGGACGCGGGCCTGCGCGCGGTTGAACCAGGCGTCCGCGCGCGTCGGGTCGAGGGCGAGCCCCGCGCCGGCGTCGTCGGCCGCGCCCGCCGCGTCCCCCGCGCGCAGCCGCGCCCAGGCGCGCCCGAACCGCGGCAGCGCCCAGTCCGGGTCGAGGCCGACCGCGGCGCCGAAGTCGCGCTCCGCCGCCGCGACGTCGCCGCGCGCGGCGTGGGCCCGGGCGCGGGCGTATCGCGCGCGGGCGTCCTTCGGCAGCCGCGCGACGGCGCGGTCGAGGAGCCGCATCGCGCCGTCGAGGTCGCCCGCCTCGAGCCGCGCGAGGCCCTGCTTGAGGTCGGCCGTCCCGCCGCCGAAGAGGCCCCCGCCGAAGAGCGGCATCGTCAGGCCTCCCCGCGACGGCCGCCGGGCCTCGCGTCCCCCGCGCACGACCGGGGCCCGACGGCGGGACGCGCGGTCGCGGGGACGCGGCCCGCCACCTAGCTGCCCGCCTGCTTGTCGAGGTGGCGCGTGATCACGAGGCGCTGGATCTCGCTCGTGCCCTCGCCGATCTCGCAGAGCTTCACGTCGCGCAGGATGCGCTCGGCGGGGTACTCGCGCGTGTAGCCGATGCCGCCGAGGACCTGGACGGCGGAGTGCGCCGCGCGCATGCCGACCTCGCTCGCGAAGAGCTTCGCGAACGAGCCGTTGAGCGCGAACGGCAGCCCGCGGTCCTTGCGCCACGCGGCCTCGTAGACGAGGTTGCGCGCGGCCTGGATCTCCATGGCCATGTCGGCGAGGCGGTTGCCGACGGCCTGCATGTCGATGAGGCGCTGGCCGAACTGCTTGCGCTCGCGCGCGTGCGGGAGCGCGACGTCGAGCGCGCCCTGGGCGAGCCCGAGGGCCATGGCGCCGATGGAGATGCGGCCGCCCTCGAGCGTCTTCATGAACTGCGCGAAGCCGCCGCCCTCGGGCCCGAGGCGGTTCGCGGCCGGGATGCGGCAGTCCTGGAAGACGATCTCGCGCGTGTCGCTGCCGCGGAGGCCGAGCTTGTCCTCGAGCTTGCCGTAGTGCAGCCCCGGCGTGCCCTTCTCGACCACGAACGCGCAGATCGAGTCGCTGCCCGTCGACTTCGGGTCGGTGCGCGCCGTGAAGACGATCGTCCCGGCGTGGGTGCCGTTGGTGCAGTAGATCTTCGTGCCGTTGACGACGTACTGGTCGCCGTCGCGGACGGCGGTGACCTTCGTCGCCTTGGCGTCGCTGCCCGCGGCGGGCTCCGTGAGCGCGAACGCGCCGAGCATCTCGCCGGACGCGAGCTTCGGGACCCAGCGGCGCTTCTGCTCCTCGGTGCCGAACGCGTAGATCGGCGTGGTGCCGAGCGACGTGTGGGCCGCGACGGTGATGCCCGTCGTGCCGCAGACGCGCGACAGCTCCTCGACCACGATCATGTACGCGACGTTGTCCATCCCCGTCCCGCCGAGGTCCTGCGAGAACGGGACGCCGAGCAGGCCCAGCTCGGCGAGCTTCGGGATCGTCTCGGACGGGAAGCGCTTGTGCTCGTCGAGCTCGGCCGCGAGCGGCGCGACCTCGCGCACGGCGAACTCGCGCACCATCTCCCGGATCTGGAGGTGCTCCTCCGTCAGGAACGGGCTCGGGACGGTGGGTTCGACGGAGGTCGGGGAGGTCATCGCAGGGAGGTCATCGAGGGGGGCTCAGCGGACGGGGCCCGCGGCGCGGGCCGCGCGCCGTTCGGCGACGGTCGTGCGCAGGTACTCGACCAGGTCACGGGTCGGGGTGCCGGGCCCGAACAGTCGGCCGACGCCGACGGCCTCGAGGGCCTTCGCGTCCGCCGGCGGGATGATACCGCCCCCGGTGACAACCACGTGCCCGAGGCCCCGCTCCCGCAGCAGCGCGACGACGCGCGGGAAGAGGGTCATGTGCGCCCCGGAGTGGATCGAGAGGCCGACGACGTCCACGTCCTCCTGGAGCGCGGCCTCGGCGATCATCTCGGGGGTCTGCCGCAGGCCCGTGTAGATCACCTCGAACCCGGCGTCGCGGAGCGCCGAGGCGACGACCTTGGCGCCGCGGTCGTGCCCGTCGAGCCCCGCCTTCGCGACGAGGACGCGGATCGGGCGCGTGGTGGCGGGGGCGGACGGGGCCGGGCTCACGATCGGCGCTCCGGGGGAGGGGTGGGAGAGGGATCCGCGACGAGCCTACTCGCCGCCTCCGCCACCGTCGCCCGCCCGCCGACCACCGATTCGACCCACCCGGCGAGCGCCCCGGTCCGGCCGGCCCAGAAGGCGGCGGCGCGGGCGCGGTCCACGGCGTCGCGGATCCGGGCCTCGGCACGCGAGGCCCGGCGGCCGGCGAGGTCGCCGGGCCCCCCGGTGCCGCGGCCGGCGCCGTCGGCCGGGGCCGCCTCGAGCCCGCGGCGGTGGGCGTCGATGGCGTCGCGGAGGGCCTCGACCCCGTCGCCCTTGGTGGCCGTCGTGAGGAGGACCGGCGGGCGGATCCCCGCCTCGCGCAGCTCGATGGCGGCGCGGAGTTCCGCCGCGAGGCCCTCGGCGCCGTCGCGGTCGGCCTGGTTCACGACGATCAGGTCGGCGGCCTCGAGGACGCCGCCCTTCATGGCCTGGACGCCGTCGCCGTGCCCGGGCGCGACGACGACGACGACGGTGTCGGCGACGCCGGCGATCGCCACCTCGCCCTGGCCGACGCCGACCGTCTCGACGACGACCGGGTCGAAGCCGCCGGCGTCGAGCACGTCGGCGGCGTCGTGGGTGGCGAGCGAGACGCCGCCCTGCGCGCCGCGGGAGGCGAGGGAGCGGATGAAGACGCCGGGGTCGCCGAAGTGGGCCCCCATGCGCACGCGGTCGCCGAGGAGCGCGCCGCCGGTGAACGGGCTGGTCGGGTCCACGGCGACGATGCCGACGCGCCGGCCGGCGGTGCGCCACGCGCGGGCGAGCGCCGCGACGAGGGTGGACTTGCCGACGCCGGGCGGCCCGGTGACGCCGACGCGGTGCGCGCGTCCGACGGCGCCCGCGAGCGCGGCGAGGAGCGCGAGGCCGTCCGGCCCCCCTTCCTCGACGAGGGTGATGGCCCGCGCGATCGCGCGCGGCTCACCGTCCCGGACGCCCTGGGCAAGGGGATCGACCACGGGCCGAGCGTACGTCGGGGGGCCGACGGCCGCCGCCCTCCGCAGTCGTTCAGCCCCCCATCGACTCCGCGAGGTCGCGGAGCTCCGCGCCATCGAGGGTGACGTCGATGGTCTGCGGGTCCGTCGCGTCCTTCACGTCGATGACGACGCCCGGGTCGGGCGGGGTGATCCCGGACGTCACGCCCCGCCCCCTCGACACGTAGACGGAGTAGCGGACCCGGTGCGGGCCCGGCCGCGAAAAGGTCACCTCCGCGATCGGGTGCTCCGCGTCGAACGCGATCTCGGGTTGGACGAAGTCCCACGGGGACGCCGCGTCGAGCCAGCCCGTCGGGGCCGCGCCGAGGACCTCGGTGAGATGCGGAGCCTCCGGCGTGTCCCCGGGTCCCGCCCAGGTCGGCGTGAGGGCCACGGTGTACGGCGAGGCGGGGCCGCCGCCGGCGAGGATCAGCCGCAGCCGCACGGGGATGCCCGCGCGGAGGCGCACGGGGGCCGCGGGCGGCCAGGGGACACGCTCCGGCCGACACCCCGCGACCCAGAGTTCGACGTCCTCGGAACGCCGAGGTCGTGTCTGCCAGAGGAACATCCCCGCCCCAAGCGACCGGACGCGCCCCGATTCGCGGTCCCGGGCGATGAGTCTCTCCGCGGGCGGCAGCGAGTGGACGATGCTGCCCACGAACGGTCGGCCGCTGGGCGGGGTGAATGCGAGTTCGAGCGGCGGCGCGGCCTCGTGCCCGCACCCGGCCATGCATCCGCCGGCCACCGCGAGCGCGGCGAACGAGACGATCCAGCCCCGGCCCGGCGACGCGCGACCGGTCATTTGAACGCTCCAACCGCCGGCGGAACCCGGACCTCGACCGGGTCCGTCCGCCCGTCCGCCGGGACGGTGACGACGGTCACCCCGTCCTGGAACCCGGCCCGACGGTTCGCCCGGTCGACGGCCCACTGCACCGCGTAGTCGCCCGCCACGGGGACGTGCAGCGTCACCACGCCGTCCGCGGGGACCCGCGCCCCCGCCGACGAGAACCCGAGTTCGTCGACGAGCGCGGTGGCCGCCATCGACCGCGGCGCCGGGGCGGGCGGCCCCGAGGTCGTCGAGCCCCGGGCCTCGAGGACCACGAACAGCCGGGTGAGCGGGTCCGAGAACATCGGGACGCCCACGACCTTCAGCGTGACGCGAGGCCCGGGCCGCAACCGGACGATCGTACGCCCGTCGTCGGCCGGCGGAGTCTCGACGGGCACGCAGCCCGGCGCGGCGACGACGATGCGGCGCGCGCCCACCGGGACGGCGACGACGAACGACGAACGCGTCGAGGCGCCGCCGAGCGACCGGCCGTCCGCCCATGCGTCGACGTCCCACGCCGACGGCGCCAGCCGGCCGGACGGCGCGAGCACGCGCAGTTCGCCCGCGGCGTCCGGCGCGCCGCCGTCGTCCCACGCATCGGCGCGGGCGTCCTCGCCCCGGCCGCACCCGCCCGCCGCGCACGCGCCGACGGCGACCGCCACCGCGACGACGACGCGACCGCAGCGCGCCGCGATCCGGCCCGCGCACGTCGTCCCGCCCCGCCGTGACCCTGCCCGCACGCCGCGCATCCTGCCTCCCGGCCGGACACTCTACCGCGGGCCGGTCGTCCCCGTCACACCCCCAGCACCTGCCGGGCGATCACGAGGTTCTGGATCTCGGTCGTGCCCTCGTAGATCTCGGTGATACGCGCGTCGCGGAAGTACCGCTCGACCGGGAACTCCTTCGTGTACCCGGCGCCGCCGTGGATCTGCACCGCTTCCTTCGCGCAGAAGTCCGCGCACCGCGACGCGTCGAGCTTCGCCATCGACGCCTCGCGCGTGTGCGGCCGCCCCTGGTCCTTCAGCCACGCCGCGCGGAACGTCAACAGCCGCGCCGCGTCGATCCGCAGCGCCATCTCCGACAGCTTCCACTGGATCGACTGGAAGCTCGCGATCGGCTGCCCGAACTGCTCGCGCTCCTGCGCGTACTTCACCGACGCTTCGAAACACGCCTGCGCGATGCCGAGGCCCTGGCTCGCGATGCCGATGCGCCCGCCGTCGAGCAGCCCCAGCGCGACGCCGAAGCCCTTGTCCACCTCGCCCAGCACGTTCTCCTTCGGCACCTTCACGCGGTCGAGCCGGAGCTCGACCGTCGAGGAGCCGCGGATCCCCATCTTCTTCTCCTTCTTGCCCGCGGAGAAGCCCGGCCACGACGCCTCGACGAGGAACGCCGTGATGCCCTTGCTCTTCGACGCCTGCGACGTGCGCGCGAACACGACGATCAGGTCGGCCTGGTCGCCGCTCGTGATCCACAGCTTCGTGCCGTCGAGCACGAACCCGCCCGCGCCGTCCGGCGTGGCCGCGCACCGCAGCGCCGCCGCGTCGCTCCCGCTGCCGGCCTCCGACAACGCGTACGCGCCGAGCCACTCGCCGCTCGCGAGCCGCGGCAGGTACCGCTGCTTCTGCGCCTCGCTGCCGTACTGCACCAGCGCCGCCGACGCGAGCCCGAGGTGGACCGACATCGTGACCGCCGTGGACGCGCACGCCCTCGCCAGCTCCTGCAGCATCACGCTCGTCGCCACCGACCCGAGGCCCGCCCCGCCGTAGGCCTCCGGGATCGACAGCCCGGCCCACCCCTGCTCGCCGCACGCCTTCCACTGCTCGGTGACGAACGTCTCGGCCTCGTCGGACGCGGCCGCGCGGGGCGCCAGCTCCTTCTCGGCGAACTCACGGGCGCCGTCGCGCAGCGCGACGATGTCTTCGGGGAGGTCGAAGTTCACGGCGGTCCTCGGGGAAGGCGCCCCCGGAGCCCGGGGCGGGCGGGGCGCGTGCCGGGAGGATAGGGGAACCCGGGGACCGTGCCCGCTCCGGGCGCGCCCGACTCGCCCTCCCCCTCGCCCCCGCCCGGGCCCCCCCATCACCCCCTCGACCGCCCCCCGCGTGCCGCATCGGGCGGTTCCGGCGCCCGGTTCGACCCCCGCGACGACCGAACCGCCCGGCGGCTACGGGTGGATCGCCCGCTGCCGCAGCCCGGACACCCGGGCGAGCGCCGCGAAGTCGCGGTCGTGATGGACGACCTCGACGTCGGCCGCGAGGGCGCACGCGGCGATCAGGCAGTCCACCGACGACCGGATCGTCAGCCCGGCGCGTCGCGCCGCCCGGTACAGCCCCACCGCGTCGTCCACGAGCCCGGTCGTCAGGGGGTCGCCGACGCGGGGCAACGCGAACATCGCCTCGCGGGCGACGCGGAAGGGCGCCTCGTCGCGGATCCCCTGCAGCACCTCCTGGACGACGGGAAGGCACGTCACGACCTCGTCGATCGGGACGACCGCCTCGAGGTCGAGGGGCGCCCGGCGGCGGAAGAACAGCACCCACACCGACGAGTCCACGAGGATCATGCAGGCGGTCCGGCGCGCCGGCGCCGGCGAGGTCGGTCGTCGCGCATGGCGCCCAGGTCGCCCGACCACGCGCCGCTCCCACGCAACGCGAGGACCTTGCGCGCGCGGGTCGAGCGCAGGAAGTCGGCCACGAGCCGCCGCACGAGCGAGGAGGCGCTGCGTTCGCCGCTCGCGCGGAGCGCCTCCGCGAAGGCGTCGTCGTCCACCATAATGGTCGTACGCTTCATATGGAGGGAGCATACCTCGACCGGGCGGAAGCGCTACGCGCGAGGTACAGGGACGGGGCCCCAGGGCGTCCGGCGGCGCGGGAACGCACCCCGGGCCCACGGGACGCGAGGCCCGATCCCCGCGGTACGCGAGGCCCGGCGGCCGGCGGTACGCGAGGCCCGGCGGCCGGCGGGAGCGCGACGCGGACCGCGCGTTACTTCGCGGGGTACTCGTAGAAGCCGCGGCCCGACTTCCGGCCGTACCAGCCGGCGGCCACCATCTTCTTGAGCAGCGGGCAGGGCCGGTACCGCGGATCACCGAGGCCGTCGTGGAGCACCTCGAGGATCGCGAGGCACGTGTCGAGGCCGATGAGGTCGGCCAGCGCCAGCGGGCCCATCGGGTGGTTCATGCCGAGCTTCATCACCTCGTCCACGGCGGCGGGCGTCGCGACGCCCTCCATGACGCAGGTGATGGCCTCGTTGATCATCGGCATCAGCACGCGGTTGCTGACGAAGCCCGGGAAGTCGTTGACCTCGACGGGCGTCTTGCCGAGCGCGGCCGACGCGTCGCGGACCGCCGCGAACGTCGCGTCGCTGGTCTGCAGGCCGCGGATCAGCTCGACGAGCTTCATGACCGGCACCGGGTTCATGAAGTGCATGCCCACGAAGCGGTCGGGCCGCTTCGTCGCCGCCGCGAGCTTCGTGATGGAGATCGACGACGTGTTGCTCGCGAGGATCGCGGCGGGCGCGAGGACGGCGTCGAGCGTGCGGAACACCGCGACCTTGACGGCCTCGTTCTCGACGACCGCCTCGACGACGAGGTCGCACGGGGCGAGGTCCTCGAGGCGCTCGACGGTGGTGATGCGCGCGACGGCGGCCGCGGCGGCCTCCTCCGTCATCAGCGCCTTCTTCACCATGCGGCCGAGGCTGCCCTCGATGCCCTTCTTCGCGGCGGGGAGCGCCTCCTTGCGCGCGTCCGTGAGCAGCACGGCGACGCCCGCTTGGGCGAACACCTGCGCGATGCCCGAGCCCATCTGCCCCGCACCGACGACGCCGACCTTCTGGAACGCCATGGGACCTCCTGCTTCCGCCGGACCGAGGACGTGGTGGAGCGGCGCCCCCGCGCGGTGACCGACACCTGCGCGCGGGGCGCCGCCGAGAGGGATGCGTCAGACGCGCTCGACCGAGAGGGCGACCGCGTTGCCGCCGCCGAGGCAGAGCGTCGCGAGGCCGCGCTTGCCGCCGCGCGCCATCAGGCCGTACAGCAGCGTCACGAGGATGCGGCAGCCCGACGCGCCGATGGGGTGGCCGAGCGCGACCGCGCCGCCGTTCACGTTGGTGCGCGCGGGGTCGAGCTTGAGCTCCTTGCCGACGGCGCACGCCGCGGCCGAGAACGCCTCGTTCACCTCGATCAGGTCGTACGACCCGACCGCGATGCCGTTCTTCTTCTCGAGGTTGCGCACGGCCTCGATCGGGGCCGCCATCACCCACTTCGGCTCGACGCCGCCGACCGCGTAGCCGGTGATGCGCGCGAGCGGCTTCAGCCCGCGCTTCTTGGCCTCGACGTCGCTCATCACGACGACCGCCGCGGCGCCGTCGCTGATCTGGCTCGCGTTCGCGGCCGTCACCGTGCCCGTCGGGCTGAAGGCGGCCTTCATCTTCGCGAGGCCCTCGGCCGACGTGTCGGCGCGCACGCCCTCGTCGGTGTCGACGACGGTCTTCTCGCCCTTGCGGCCGAGGATCTCGACCGGGACGATCTCGTCCTTGAACGCGCCCGACGCCTGCGCGGCCGCCGCGCGCCGGTGGCTCTCGGTCGCGAACTTGTCCTGGTCCTCGCGCGTCACCGCGAACCGCTCGGCGACGAGGTCGCCGGTGTTGCCCATGTGGAAGTCGTTGTAGACGTCCCACAGGCCGTCGTGGACCATCGCGTCGAGCAGCTTGCCGTGGCCGAGGCGCAGGCCGTCGCGCGCGCCGGGCAGCAGGTACGGCGCGTTCGTCATGCTCTCCTGGCCGCCCGCGACGACCACGTGCGCGTCGCCGGCCTTGATCGCCTGCGCGGCGAGCGCCACGGCCTTGAGGCCCGAGCCGCACACCTTGTTGATCGTCATGGAGCCGACGGTCACGGGGATGCCCGCGGCGATCGCCGCCTGCCGCGCCGGGTTCTGCCCGAGGCCCGCCTGCAGGACGGTGCCGAAGATGACCTCCTCGACGTCGCCCGCCGCGATGCCCGCGCGCCGCACCGCCTCCTTGATCGCGATCGCGCCGAGGGCCGGCGCCTTGAACGAGGCGAGCTTGCCCTGGAACTTCCCGATGGGCGTACGACACGCGGCGACGAGGACGGCTTCGGCCATGGGCGGGGCTCCGGGGGTGGGGAACCGGCAGTCTAGGTCTCCGCCGACCGACCCCGAAGCCGGGGCGGGATCGTGCCCCCGGGACCGCGAGGCCCGGTGGCCGCCGCGGCCGCCGCGGGGCACGCGAGGCCGGACTTCGGCGGTCCGATCAGGCTCCGCGCACGACCCGGTGGGCCTCGACGCGCGCCGCGATGCCGGCGCGACGCGCGGGCGGCGCGTCCGCGAGGATGCGGTCGCTGATCGCGAGCGCCTCGGCCCAGTACGCATCGCGCCGCGTCAGCACCCACAGCCGGCCGAGCGTCTCGAGGCGGCCGTGGGCGTCGAGGAGGTGCCCGTCGGCCTCGAACGCCGCGACCGCCGCCGCGACCGCCTCGGCGTCCTCGCCGCGCGAGGCGGCGACCTGCACGAGGAGCGCGTCCACCGCGACCGCGCGCAGTCCGTGCTCGGCGCACACCGACAACGCGGCCCGAGCCGAGGCCGCGCCGCGTCCACGTGGCCCTCGCGCACGTCGAGCGAGGCGAGCGCGACGAGGCTCGCCGCGACGCCCGACGGGTAGCGGATCTCGCGGCGGACCGTCAGCGCGGCCTCGTGCGACGCCCGGGCCGTCGCGAGGTCGCCGAGGGCCTCGGCGACGGCGCCGAGCCGCTCGCGCGCGTACGACTCGACGCGCCGCTGGCCCGTCGCCTCGCACTCGACGAGGCACGACTCGAGCGACGCGCGCGCCTCCTCCTCGGCCCCCATCTGGTGGAGCAGCAGGCCGAGGTTGACGTGCGCGTACGCGGCCTGGGTGCGCTCGGCGACCTCGTGGGCGAGCGCGAGGTAGCGCTGGAACCCCGCCTCCGCGGCCGCGAACCGGCCCTCGGCGAGGTCCACGAGCGCGAGGTTGCCGACGGTCGTGCAGACCGTGCGCCGCGCGCCCGCGCGCTCGGCGAGCGCGCGGCACGCCTCGTACCGCTCGCGGGCCAGCTCGCGCTCGCCGCGGTTCTCCGCGACGATGCCGAGGTTGCCGAGCGCCATCGCCTCGCCCGACACGTCGCCGAGCCGGCGCGCGATCTCGAGGTGGGCGAGGCCGTACGTCTCCGCGTCGTCGAGGCGGCCGGTGTTCGTCGCGAGGAGGCCGAGCCCGCGCAGCGCGAACCCCTCGGCCGCCGCATCGCCCGCCTCGCGCGCGAGCGCGAGGGCGTGCTCGAGGGGCGCCGTGGCCTCGGGGAACCGGCCCCGCACCCAGAGGCTGCGCCCCCACATGGCCCGCGCCCGCGACCGCGCGGCCGGGTCGCCGCCGCGGTCGGCCAGCGCGACCGCCTCCTGCAGCGCCTCGTCGATCCCGTCGCGCCGGCCGAGCAGCTCGAGGGCGCGCGCGACCGCGAGCAGCGCGTGCTGCCGCTGCGCGTCGTCGAGGAGCCCGGGCACGTCGAGGGCGCGCCGCGCGATCTCGAGGGCGTCGCCGGGCCGCCCCGCGGCGTCGAGGTGCGTGAGCACGCGGTCGACGAACGGCCGCGCGAGCCGCGGCCGCGCGCCGAGCACGCCGTGCCGCACGAGCGCGACCGCGGTCTCGATGGGCAGGGCGGCCACCGCCGCCGCGTCGGCGTCGGGCCCCGCGCCGACGCGCTCGGCCACGGCCTCGGCGGTCAGCGCGTGGTACTCCTCGCGCAGGGCCTCGGGCAGCTCCTCGAGCAGCGTGGCGCGCACCTGGTGGTGGTCGAAGCGGAAGAGCCGGCCCGCCGCGCGGACGAGCCCCGTCCGGCGCTCGAGGTCGGCGAGGTCCTGCAGCACGCGGACGCGCCGCGCGTCGATGGCCCGCGCCGCGAGGTCGGCCTCGAACTCGACGCCCTGCACCGCCGCCGCGTCGAGCAGGTCGCGCTCCTCGCGCCGCAGGTCGCGCAGCCGCGCGAGCACGACGTCGCGCACGACGCGCGGCACCTCGAGCACGCGGGAGAGGTCGACGGTGGTGCGCGCGCCGTCGGTCCCGACGCGGACCGCGCCCGACTCGCGCAGCTGCCGCGCGATCTCGAGCGCGAACAGCGGCACGCCGTCGGACCGCGCCGCGACGTCCGACGCGAGCCGGTCCGCGACGGCGCGGCTGCCGAGCGCCGCGCGCAGGAGGTCGCGCACGCCCTCGGCGCCGAGCCGCGGCAGGCCCACGCGCCGCAGCACGCCCGTGGCCTCGAGGGCCGCGACGCCCTCGGCCGGCAGGCCCGGCCGCGCCGCGGCGAGCACGAGCGCGCGCGTCGCGCCGATCGCCCGCGCGATCCCCTGCAGCACGCCGAGCGCCTCCGCGCCGCCGCGGTGGAGGTCGTCCACGATCGCGACGACGGGCCGGTCCGCCGACAGCGCGCCGAGCGCGCGCACGTAGGCGGCCTGCGCCGCGTCGCGCGACAGCGGCTCGACGCCGGGCGGCGGGGTCGCGCGGCGCAGCCACGTCGCGAACGACGCCGCGAGCGGCGGCGCGAAGCCGAGCCGCTCGAGCGCGTGCTCGAGCCCGTCCGCGCCGAGCAGCCGGACCAGCGCGTCGCCGAGCGCGCCGCGGCTGCCGTCGTCGCCGATCGCGCCGTAGAGCACGCGCGCGCCGGGCCCCGCCACGCGCTCGGCGAACGCCGCGAGCACCCGCGTCTTCCCGATGCCGGGCTCGCCCTCGAGCAGCACGACGCGCCCCGCGCCGCCGCGGGCCTCTTCGAGCGCGTGCTCGAACGCCTTCAGCGCGCCCTCGCGGCCCACGAGCGGCGCGTCGCGCGCCACGGGCACCTGCGGCACGGGGTCGGGCGCCGGCGCCCGCGCGGCCCGCGCGCGCCACCACGCCCCGCCTCGCCCTCCGTCAGGATCTCGACGACCTCCCCGCGCCGCGGGGCCGCCGCTCCGGCGGCTTCTCGACGAGCGCCTCGACGAGCGACGCGAAGAACGGCGACAACGCGCGGTCCACGCGGTCGAGCCGCTCCGGCGTCCGCTTCCACTGCGCGTCGAGCAGCGCCGGCACGGCGAGCCCCGCGAACGGGTGTTTGCCCGCGGCCAGCTCGTACAGCGTCATGCCGAGCGCGTACAGGTCGGCGGCCGGCGTCAGCTCCTCGCCGCGCACCTGCTCCGGCGCCACGTACAGCAGCGACCCCGCGATCGAGCCCGTCCGCGTGAGCGCCGACCCGCCCTCGAGCAGCCGCGCGATCCCGAGGTCCATCAGCCGCACGCGGTGGTCCGGCGTGACGACGACGTTCTCGGGCTTCACGTCGCGGTGCACGACGCCCGCCGCGTGGACGGCCTCGAGGGCGCGCGCGGCCTGCAGCGCGATCTCGCGCAGCAGCGCCTCGGGCACGCGGCCGAGGTCCTCGGCGAGCCGCCGCAGCGTCCGCCCCTCGACGAGGTCCATCGCGAGCCAGCGCACGCGCCGGCCCTCGGCCTCGGCCTCGCCCGCGTCGAGCGTCCGCACGAGGTTCTCGTGGGCGATGCGCCGCCCCAGCTCGGCCTCGCGCAGGAACCGGCTCACGTGGGCCGGGTCGTCGGCCAGCTGCGGGTGGATCACCTTCACGGCGACCGCGGTCCCCGCCGGGACCGGCGCGCCCTCCTCCGCGACCGCGCGGTAGACGGCGCCCATGCCGCCCGTCCCGATGGGCGCGACGAGTCGCCAGGGTCCGAGGCGGGCGCCGATCATCCCGAGAGCCTACGGCAGGCGGCGACCTCCCGGAACGACGCCGCGTCCGCGAACGGCCGGGACGCGGTCGGGACGCGGTCGGGTGCTCGGGACCGCGAGGCCCGGCGGCCGCCGGGCCTCGGGTCCGGCGCGACCCGGGCGCATCAGTCCTTCGGCGCCTTCGCGGCAAGCCGATCGAGTTGGAGCGGCACGAAGCGCTCCGCGAAGCCGGCGACGAAGCACCAGACGAGGAGCTTCGCCGCTTCGGCCGGCTGCGGCGCTCCGACCGACGCCCATCCGGCGACCGTCGCCCCGGGGGTGGCGAACGACGGGAACAACGGGCCCGTCAGGAGCCCGCCGACGAAGAACCCGCCGAGCACGATCGCGAAGACGCAGCCGAGCGCCGGTCGGAAGTGGACGGCGACGCGGTCCTGCTCCGCCGCCAGCATCTCGAGGTCGGGGTTGCCGTTCCACCCGTCCGTCCCGTCGCGGCGAAGGACGCTGGTCACCGCACCGACCGCTCCCACCGCACCCATGACCACGAGGTTGCGGAGGACGTCGAGCGGGAACGACAGCGGGACGGCGGCGCCGGCGACGCCGACGGCGATCGCGAGGAGCGCGATCTTCCAGCCGAGGCGGAAGCTCCGGTGGCGGATGTCATCGCGCAGGTCCTCGCGCGCCCACAGCGCCCGATACTGGTATGCGACCTCGTCGAGCATCGCCTCCACCCGGGCCTTCAGCCACGCCGGCGTGCCGTCGTCCGTCGGCGCGGCCCGCACGAACGCGTCGTGAATCGGTCCGCCCACCAGCGAACGGTGCTCCTCGTACAGCAGGGCGAGCCGCGTCCGCTGCGCCGGCTCGCCCATGTCGCCGACTTCGAGCATTTCGACCGCATGGATCAGGTCCCAGACCTTGGCCTCGTCGCCGCTCGCGGGGGCGTCGATCGCAGCGGCAAGGGCAGCGCGTCGGCGGTCCTGCTCGCTCGGAGGTTGCCCGCTGGAGGCCGGCGTGGGCACGGTGCGCGCGAGCACCATGTGGGCGTAGCGGACGGCGAACGCGACGTGGGGGTCGAGCGCGGGACTTGCCACCGGCGGGCCTCCGACAAGGAGATGCCGTCCCTGATCACGCAGAACCCCGGGATCGTCCGCCTGGATCGAGTCGCCCATTCGCGAGCGGTCGTGACGCGGTCGCGGTCCCGGGACGCGGGATGCCGGCCTCGGACTCCGGGCCGGGCTCGCCGCGCGCGTCGCGCACCGACTCGGACCCGCGCGCGCCGTGGACCTACTCGAAGGTCGTGTGGATGCGGCGCAGGTCGTCCGACGTCAGGCCCAGCGTCTCCATGAGGTCGACGACGACCTGGTCGAGGACGACGAGGAGGGCCTGCTCGAACACGCTGCCGAGGGGCGGCTCGGGCTTGCGCTTGCCGCGGCCGGCCGGGCCTCGCGTGCCCTTCGCCGGGCGACTGCGCTCGCTGGGCAACGTCACGATCGCGTCCGCGCGGCGCGCGACGGCGCTGTCGCGCTGCGCGGTCACGATCGCGACGCGGGCGCCCACGCGCTGCGCGATCTTCACGTAGTACAGGAGGACGGGCGAGCGGCCGGTCCTCGAGCAGATGACGAGGAGGTCGCCGCGGCGGATGGCGGGCGTGATGACGTCGCCGACGTGGTAGACGCGGCGCCCGAGGTGCATCAGGCGCATGGCGAAGCCGCGCGCCATGAGGCCCGTGCGGCCGAGGCCGGTCACGAAGACGCGGCGGGCGCCGAGCAGGACCTTCTCGAACGCCTCGACCTCGGGCCGTTGCACGTGCGCCAGCACGCGGACCAGGGGCTCGAGGGCGTCGGAGAGGCCCTTCGCCATCAGTGGCCGTGGCCGTGCCCGTCGAAGACGAGCCGGTCCAGCGGGAAGATGCAGCCGTCGGCGCAGCAGAGGCGGTAGCCGACCTTGCCGTCGTCCTCCTTGACCTTCAGCGTGCAGCCGAAGCAGACGCCGAAGCCGCAGCCCATGAACTCCTCGGTGGCCGCCTCGCAGCGGATGCCGTGGGGCGCGAGCGCGGTCTGCAGCGCGGCGAACATGGGCGTGGGGCCGCAGGCGAAGACGTACGTGTCCTTCGTGAGCCGGCCCTGGCCGACCAGCTCGTCGAGGAACTGCGTGACGCGACCGCGTTTGCCGACGCTGCCGTCGTCCGTCGCGACGAGGAGGCGGCAGCCGTGCGGGCAGACGTCCTCCTGGGGGACGACGTGCTCGAAGTCGCGCGCGCCGTAGCAGACGGTGATGTCGCGGACGCCGCGGCGCTGGAGCTCCTCGGCGACGATCTTGATCGGGCCGACGCCGACGCCGCCCGCGACGAGCACCGCGCGCTTCGTGCCGGGCGGGATCGTGACCGCGTTGCCGAGCGGGCCGATGAAGTCGAGCCGGCGGCCCTTCGTCATCGTCGAGAGCGAGCGGGTGCCGGGGCCGACGACGTCGTACAGGACCGCGAAGCCCGTGGCGGTCGGGCCGTCGCGGATCACGCGGTGGACCGACATCGGCCGGCGGAGGAGCGGCACGAGGGAGTCGCTCGTGCGGATGTTCACGAACTGCCCGGGCTGGATCCCCGGCGCCACCGTGGGCGCGTGGACCTTCATGACGTACGTGAAGCGGGCGATGGCCCGGTTCTCGAGGATCTCGCCGAGGGCGACCTTCGGGTACTCGGGGGTCTCGAGCGGCGGCGGCTGGGGCACGGCGGGAGGCTAGCACGGGTCCCCACCGGGGGCCCACCGTTCGGCCCGGCGCCGCCGGGCGGCCGGAGGTCGGCCGGAGGTCGGCCGCGCCGTCGGGGGACCCGGGTGCGCGGGACGCGGGTTTCTGGCAGGGTAGGGGGCGGCGCCCGGGGGGGCGCACCCGAGGACCGAGCGTGCGCTCACGTCCGTTCATCGCCGTCGCCGCGCTGGTCGCGGGCCTCGCCACCGCGTGTGGTGGCGGGGGCGGGGGCGGGCCCGAAGTCCCGCCCGTCGACCCGGCCGTCGTCGCCGTCGAGCCCGCGACGGTCTGGCGCGCGGAGACGACGACGGTCCGCGTCACCGCGGTCGGCACGTCGTGGGACGCGGCGTCGCCGCCGACGCTGCTCGTCGGGAGCCTGCCCGGACCCGCCGCGACGGTCGAGAGTCCCACCACGCTCCGCTTCGACCTCGACCTGCCCTACGACGCCGAGATCGGCCCGCGCTCGCTCGTCCTGCAGGACGGGGGCAAGTTCCTCCCGGCCCCGCCGATCACCGTGGACGCGCCGATCCTCGCGACGTGGTTCGCGCAGCCGTTCGTGCGCGGGTCCGTGCTCGTCGGCGCGATCTCGGCGCGGAAGCCCGGCGTGGCGGCGACGACGTTCGAGTCCGCGATGTCGTGGGACGGCACCGAGCTGCCGCGGTTCGCCGGCGGGCCGCAGGGGTTCGTGCTCGTCGTGCCCGAGAGCGCGACGATCGGGCCCTTCGACCTGCTCGTGAACGGCACGGGGCCGAACGGCGAGCCGGCGTTCCGCGTGCCCGGCGGGGCGATCCGGCCCCGCGCCAAGGTCCTCGACGACAACCCGACCGACGTCACCCTCCCGACCGTGGACGGGACCGCGTTGCACCGCATCACGGCCACCGTGGACGGGCTCGTCGAGCTCCCGCTGCTCACGACCGACGTCGTCCCGCCGATCTACGCGCTCTTCCCCCACCAGGGGCCGTTCGCGCCGCCGGTCATCGGGCTCGCCCCGACGCGGTACGGCAGCGCGGGCACGGGCCCGCGCACCGTCGCGCTCGTGGGCGACACCTTCGACGTCGTCGTGTACGCGGGCTTCGGGTCCTACCGCATGGAGGTCCGGGAGATGCCCGCGACCGTGCTCGGCGAGGGGGAGCCGAACGACCGCGTCGAGGACGCGAGGCCCGTCGCGCTGCCGGGCCTCGTGCACCCGGCGACCGTCGACGCCGACGGCGCCGACGACTGGTTCGCGGTCACGGTCGCGCCGGAGGACGTCGGGAAGGTGCTGCGCGTCGTGAGCTCCGCGGAAGCGTCGGTTTCCGTCGCGGTCGTCGGCGCGGACGGCGCGACGGTCCTCGCGTCGGGCACCTCCGCCGGCGCCGGCGGCGCGATCGACCTCCGTTCGACGGAGCTGACGGAGGCGGGCACGATCTACGTGCGCGTCGCCCCGGCGTCCCCCGACCTCCCCCCGCCGCCCCCCACGACCTACAAGTTGTTCCTGCGCTTCGAGGCGCCCTGACCGGTCGCCCCGGGGGGGAGCGTGCCGCCGCCCGAAGCGGGGCCCCGCGCACCGGGCCGCGGCGCGGCCCCGCGGGCGGGGGACCGAGCAACGTTCGCGGGACTCGCGCGGTCCGGTACCTTGCGCGCCGTGGACGCCCGCAACCTCCCCCAGAGCCGCGCCGCGGGCTTCGTCCTCACGCGCACGCCCCCGGGGGGCGAGCCGTCGTACCTCCTCCTGCTCAACCGCCGGGACGGGATGCCCGGGTTCCCCAAGGGCCACCAGGACGGCGCCGAGACCGACCTCGAGACCGCCGCCCGCGAGACGCGCGAGGAGTCCGGCCTCACCGACCTCGACGTCGTCCCCGGCTTCCGCGCGGAGATCGCGTACCGCGTGAAGAAGGGCGGCGACCACCGCTGGAAGACCGTCGTCTACTTCCGCGCGCACCTCCGCTCGGGCGAGGTCACGCTCTCCGACGAGCACACCGCGTTCGAGTGGGTCGGCCTGCCCGACGCGCTGCGCCGCCTGTCGTTCGACTCCCTGCGCGACGTCCTCCGCCGCGCCGCGCTGCACGGCAAGGACCCCGCGCTCTTCCGCCTGGCCCCGCCCGACTTCGCCGGCGCCGACCGCCACCTCGCCTCGCTCCCCCACGCCGACGCGGCGCTGCTCGCCCACCTGCGCGGCGGCGCGGCCCTCGCGCGCACGTTCGCGACCGCGCTCGCCGCGGCGCGCGTGCCGGTCCACCCCGAGGCCGCCGCCGTCGGCACGCTCCTCCACGACGTCGGCCGCGCGCTCGGCCGCCACGCCGACCACCAGGTCGCGGGCGTCGAGCACCTGCGCGGCACCGCGTTCGCGCCGTACGCCTTCGCGTGCGTCTCGCACTTCACGAAGGGCGCGTCCCGCGCCGACCTCCTCGCGGCCGGCGTCCCGGCCGCGACCCTCGACGCGTTCGACGTCGCGAGCGACGCGTCGGTCCTCACGTGGGAGGAGCGCTGCGCGGCCCTCGCCGACGCCTGCATGAAGGGGACGACCCCCGCGCGCCCCGCCGACCGCTTCGCCGACCTGCGCGTCCGCTACCCCGGCGCCGACGCCCTCGTGGACCTGCAGGAACGCCGGACCGACGCGCTGCGGCGCGAGATGCAGACGGTCCTCGGGGCGGACCCGCTCGCGCTCGTCGGTCTCGCCTGACGTCCCCGGTCGCGACGCGCGGCCCGGCCTGAACCGCCCCGGGACCGCGAGGCCCGGTACGATCCGGCGCCCCAGCGGAGTCGTGCATCGTGAAGGCGTTCCGGGACGAGGTGGTCGAGCGGTTGTCGAAGGCGTCGGGCCTCGCCCCGGACGTCGTGGACCGGAGCCTCGGGGTCCCCGACCTCGACCGCGGCGACTTCGCGTTCCCCTGCTTCCCCCTCGCCAAGGAACGCAAGGCCCCGCCGCCGCGGATCGCGGCGGAGATCGCCGCCAAGGTCGAGGTCGGCGGCCGCGTCGTCCGGGCCGAGGCCGTGGGCCCGTACGTCAACGTGACCGTGGACCGCGCGCGGCTCGCCGACGAGACGCTCGCCGAGGTCGCGTCGCGCGGCGCCGCGTACGGGAGCGGCACCGAGGGCGCGGGCAAGACCGTCGTCGTGGACTTCTCGAGCCCCAACGTCGCGAAGCCCCTCGCGTTCCACCACCTGCGCTCGACGATGATCGGCAACAGCCTCGTGCGCCTGTACAGGGCGCGCGGCTGGCGCACCGTCGGCGTGAACCACCTCGGCGACTGGGGCACCGGCTTCGGCAAGCTCCTCGCGGCGCTCGAGCTCTGGGGCGACGAGGCCCTCGCGTCGGGCGACCCGCGCGCGCTCAACGAGCTCTACGTCCGCATCAACCAGCAGACGAAGCAGGACCCGTCGCTCGAGGACCGGGCCCGGGCGTGGTTCAAGCGCCTCGAGGACGGCGACCCGACGGCCCGCGCGCTGTGGCAGCGGTGCGTCGCGCTCTCGATGGTCGAGTTCTCGGCGGTCTACGCGCGGCTGGGCGTCGAGTTCGACCACGTCACGGGCGAGTCGTTCTACGAGGACAAGATGCCCGCGATGATCGCGGACCTCCGGGCCCGCGGGCTGCTCGAGGAGAGCGAGGGCGCGCTCGTCGTGCGGGTGGAGGAACCCGGCGACGAGAAGCCCATGCCGCCGTGCCTGATCGTGAAGTCCGACGGCGCGACGCTGTACGCGACGCGCGACCTCGCGGCCGCGCAGTACCGCCACGACACGTACCGTTTCGACCGGTGCCTCTACCTCGTGGACGCGGGGCAGGGGATGCACTTCGAGCAGCTCAAGCGCGTGCTGCGGCGGGCCGGGCGCCCGTGGGCCGACGCGCTCCGCCACGTCCCGTTCGGCGTGCTGCTCATCGGCGGCACGCGCGCGCGCACGCGCACGGGCTCGGTCGTCCTCCTGGCCGACGTGCTCGACGACGCCGTCGAGAAGGTCGAGGCGGTGATCCGCGAGAAGAACCCGGACCTCGCGGACGCGGCGGGCGTCGCCCGCGCGGTCGGCGTGGGCGCCGTCGTCTTCAGCGACCTCAAGAACCACCGCACGAACGACATCAACCTCGACCTCGAGAGCGTCCTCTCGTTCGACGGCAAGACCGGCCCGTACGTCATGTACAGCCACGCGCGGGCCTGCTCGATCCTGCGCAAACACGGCGCGTCGCTGCCGGCGCGGCCGGCGGACGCGGGCGCGCGCCTCGCCGACCCGACGGAGCAGGCCCTCGTGCGGCTCGTCGCGCGGTTCCCCGACCGCGTGGCCCGCGCCGTCGAGACGGACGCGCCGAGCGAGGTGGCGACGCACCTGCTCGACCTGTGCGAGGCGTTCCACGCGTACCACACGCGCGGCGGCCGCGACGCGGCGCTGCGCGTGCTGGCCGACGACCCCGTGGTGCGGGCCGCGCGGCTGCACCTCGTCGACGCCGTCCGCACGACGCTCGCCGCCGGGCTCGCGCTCCTCGGCATGGGCGCGCCCGAGCAGATGTAGGGCGCGGCGGCCCGGGGCCCGCCCCCGCGCGGGCCTCGCGTCCCACCCCCCTGACCGTGGTCCGGTTTCCGTCGGACACTCGGCCCGCCTCCCCCGGCGCCCCCCGCAACACCCCCGGCACCCCCCCGGCGTACGCGACCCTGCCGTCGACCTAACCCGTTGGCTGTACGGCAGTTCGGTCCGTCCTCCCGGGCACGGGACGGCAGGGCACAATCCCTGGGCTCCCTCGTATCCTTTCGGCCCCCGCCGACGGACCCATGGAAACCCCGCCCTCCCCCCCCGAGCCGAGCCCGCCGGCCCCGCTCCTGGCGTCCCCCGGGACCGCCGCGGCGCCGTCGTCGGAAGAGGCGGCGGCGGGGACCGCGTTCGGGCGGCGGCGCCTGCCGTACATCCGCGCGTTCTTCAAGGCGCTGGTGGACCCGGAAACGTTCGACGCGCGGCGCAACCCGTCGGTGTGGCTCGGCGCGCTGCTGGCGGTGCCGATCCCGATCCTGCTCGCGTTCACGAAGGCGCCGATCTGGGTCGAGGTCCTGGCGTTCTCGGCGCCCGTGGCGTGGGGCGCCATCCTCGGCGCGGCGGGCCGCGTCGCGACGGTCGAGAGCGAGGCCGTGCACCGGTTGGAGGTGCAGGCCGCCGCCGCGAAGGCGGCCGCCGCGGCCGCGGCGGTGCGCAGCGACCGGCTCGAGGCCGAGCAGAAGGCGATGACCGACGAGCTGAAGCTCGCGCAGGCCATCCAGCGGACGATGGTGCCGCCGGACATCGTGCGGCCCGAGCTGCAGGTGGTCGTGAAGCACATCCCGTCGTCGTTCGTCGGCGGCGACTACCTGCAGGCGTCCACGCCGCGGCCGGACCTCCTCTACCTGTGCATCGGGGACGTGTCGGGGCACGGCGTGGCGGCGGCGCTGGTCGTGAGCCGGCTGCACGGCGTCGTGCGGCGGCTGATCCTCGAGCAGAAGTCGCCGGTGCAGTTCCTCGACGAGCTGAACAAGGCGGCGCTGCGCGTGCTGCAGCACACCTACTTCTTCGTCACGTTCGCCGTCTTCCGCATCGACCTCGCGACGCGCCGGATCGAGTACGCGACGGCGGGGCACCCGGCGCAGCTGCTGCTGCGCGCGGACGGTCGCGTCGAGCCGCTCTCGACGCCCAACCGCCTGCTGGGGATGGACGTGGACGTGTTCGACCCGGACCGTCCGGTCGACGCCACGACGTTCGAGCCGGGCGACAGCCTCGTGTTGTTCACGGACGGCCTGTTCGAGATCCCGGGCCAGGAGGACGGCGAGATCCTCGGCGAGCAGGGGCTCGGCGAGATGCTCGGCAACCTCGGCGGCCTCCCGCCCGCGCTCATCGCGGGCGACGTGCTGCGCGAGCTCGCCGACTTCCAGGGCGACAGCAAGTTCGAGGACGACGTCTCGCTGATGGTCGCGCGCTTCGACCCCGCGCCGGTGGCCGCGCCCGCGTCGCGCGCGGCGACGCAGCCCGCGGCCGCGCCGCTCCGTTGACGTGGCCGCCCCGAGCGCCCCGCCCCCGTTCCGCCTCGAGCCGTACGACCGCGCCCGGCACGGCAACGGCCCCGCGCTCGTCGTCGAGAGCGTGTACCGCGAGTTCCGGTTCACGTGGCAGCCCGAGGGCTACCACTGGGACGTCCTGCACCCGGAGAAGGCGTACCCGCCGCCGGACCACTTCTTCGACGTCGCGTTGATCGGCGACGAGGTCGTCGGCACGATCGGCGGCTCGGCGAAGGACGGCGTGGCCGAGCTCAAGCGGCTCTACCTCTTCGACCGCTGCCGCGGCCTCGGGATCGGGCACGCGCTCGCGGACCGATTCCTCGCGTGGGCGCGCTCGGTCGGCTGCACGCGCGCGATCCTGTGGAGCGACAAGCGCTTCACCGACGCGCACCGCCTCTACGGCAAGCTCGGCTTCCGGGTGATGAGCGAGCGCATCTGCGAGGAAGACCCCGACAAGTCCCCCGAGTGGGGCTACACGCTCGACCTGGCGTGACCGCGCCGGCCCGCCCCGCCCCCGCCCACCGGTCGCCGGGAACGTGCGCGGGGTGCGGTGCCGCGCTGCGGACCGAGGACGTCCGCGCGCGCCGGCACCCGGCGATGCCGTGGATCGTGCTCGCGGGCGCGCTCGTCGCCGTGGCCTACCTCTTCTTCCCGATCCCGCTGCCGTTCGTCTTCGACGGCAGAAACCACACGTTCTGGCGCGCCGCGATCCGCGTCGCGCTCCCTGCCATCACGGCGGGCTACCTCGCGAGCCGGCTCCCCTCCCGCCGCACCTGCGCCTGTCGCTCCTGCGGCACCGTCGCCTCTCTCCGCCCATAGATGCCCGCCCATCGACGCCGGTCGTTGATCGGCGGATCGATCCGCCAATCGATGCCGGTCGATCATTGGCGGACCGCGCCAATCGATGCCGGTCGATGATTGGCGGATCGATCCGCCAGTAGATGCCGGTCGTTGATTGGCGGATCGACGGTCGGCGGACGACGTCGACCACCCGCCAATCGATGCCGGTCGCTTATTGGCGGATCGCGTCCGCCACCGGGCCTCGCGTCCCCCCGTGCCGGTTCCGCCACTTCGTGCCGGTCCCAATTTGGCGGAACCAGGTCCGCCGTCCGACCGCGGCGCGATCCGCCAATCGATGCCGGTCGTTGATTGGCGGATCGCCGGTCGGCGGACGACGTCAGCCGCCGGGCCTCGCGGGGCGCAGGGGCGGATCAGCGGAACGTGGCCTCGTCGGCGGCGTCGCCGGACGCGATCCAGGGCCCGGACGGGCTCGCGATGACCCGCGCGTCGCCCTTCGCGAGCAGCTGCAGCACCACCTGGAACACCGCCGGGTCCACCGTCTTCAGCAGGTGCTTCTTGCCGTCGTCGAGTTCGAGGACCACGCGCCCCGCCCGCGCGTCGAGGTTCCAGCCCGCCCCGTACTTCGTCACCTTCGGCATGACACCCTCCTGAACCGCCCCAGTCTATCGACGGCGCCCGCCCGACCGGTGGCGCGCCGGGCCTTGCGTCCCGGGGCCGGGTGCGCCACCGTGGGCCCGTGACCGCGTCCCGCAGCCGTCCGTCGCCCGCCCCGTCGTCGCCCCCGACGCGACGCCCGGCGCTCGTCTTCGATCGCGACGCCTGCCACGACCTCCCCGCCGCCCTCGCCCGCGAATGGCTCGAGACCGACGGCCTCGGCGGCTACGCCGCGCTCACCTCGCTCTTCTGCCCCACCCGCCGCCAACACGGCCTCCTCGTCACGCCGTACGACGGCCAGCCGCGCCGCCACGTCTTCCTCCAACGCTTCGAGGAGACGCTCCACGTCGGCGCCCGCGCGTTCCCCCTCTCCCTCGCGCGCTACCCCGGCCTCTTCGCCCCCCACGGCCACGCCACCCTCGAACGCTTCACCGCCGTCCCCTGGCCCGAGAGCCTCCACCGCGTCGGCGACGTCACGCTGACCCGCGAGGTCCTCATGGCCCGCGGCACCCGCGGTGTCCTCGTCCGCTACCGCTGCACCGGCGCCCCCGGCCCCGTCCGCCTCGACCTGCGCCCGCTCCTCCCCTGCCGCGGCGCCGACGACCTCACCCACGAGAACGCGGCCCTCAACCCCCGCACGGACGCGAGGCCCGACCGCCTCCGCTGGCGGCCCTACCCCGAGTTGCCGTCCGTCGTCCTCACCGTCGGCGGCGCGGCGCTCGCCTTCGCCGCCGCGCCCGTCTGGTACCGCCGCGTCGAGTACCCCGTCGACCTCGCCCGCGGCTACGAGGGCCACGAGGACACGTTCGCCCCCGGCGTCCTCACGCTCACGCTCGCGCCCGGCGCCGCGGTCGTCGTCGCGGTCGCCCTCGACGCCCCTCTCGACGACCCGCTCGGGCGCTTCGAACGCGAGGCCCGCGCGCGCCGCGCGGCCTGGGCCGCGAGCGGCGACGGCCTCGCGGGCCTCCTCGCGTACGGCGCCGACCACCACCTCGCCACCGCCGCCGACGGCCGCCCCACCGTCCTCGCGGGCCACCCGTGGTTCACCGAGTGGGGCCGCGACACGTTCCTCGCGGTCCCGGGCCTCTGCTTCGCGCGCGGCCGCGTCGAGGAGGGCGGCGACGTCCTCGCCGCATGGACCCGCCTCCTCGACGGCGGCCTCTTCCCCAACCGCTTCGACGCCGCGGGCCGCCCCGAGCGCAACTCCGTCGACGCGCCGCTCTGGTTCGCGCTCGCGGTCCGCCGCTACGACGAGGCCGGCGGCGACGCGACGCGCCTGCGCGGCGTCTTCCTCCCCGCCCTCCGCCGCATCGTCGCCGCGTACGCCGCCGGCACCCCCGTCGGCGGCGAGGACGACGACGGCCTGGTGGCCCTGCGCGTCCCGCCCGGCAACGTCACGTGGATGGACGCGCAGGTCGACGGCTGGCCCGTGACCCCGCGCGCGCGCCGCCCCGTCGAGGTCGCGGCGCTCTGGGTCGTCGCCCGCCGCCTCCTCGCCGACCTCGAGGCCCGCTTCGGCACGCCCGCCGCCGCCGCGCACGCGGCGGGCCTCGCGTCCCGCAGCGACGCGGGCTTCCTCGCGCGGATGTGGCTGCCCGCCGCGCGCCGCGTCGCCGACGGCTCGACCGACGGCCGGCCCGACGAGATCCGCCGGCCGAACGCGCTGATCGCGGCCGCGCGGCCCGAGGTCCCGCTCACCGTCGCGCAGCGCCGCGACGTCGTACGCGCCGCCGACGCCGACCTCCTCACGCCGTGGGGCCTCCGCTCGCTCGCCCCCGACGACGTCGCGTACCACCCGCGCTACGAGGGCGGCCCCGCCGACCGCGACCGCGCGTACCACCAGGGCACGGTCTGGCCGTGGTGGCTCGGCGCGTACGTCGAGGCCTCGCTCCTCGCGTACGGCCGCGGCCGCGCCGTCGTCGCCCGCCTCCGGGCCCGCCTCGACGCCCTCGCGCCCGTCACCGCGGCCTACGGCCTCGGCCACCTCCCCGAGGTCTTCGACGGCGACCCGCCCCATCGCCCCGGCGGCACGTTCGCGCAGGCGATCAGCGACGCCGAGGTCCTCCGCGCGTACGCGCTCCTCGACGCCCCGCCCGACGGTCGGCGCGGCGGTCGTGCGACCGCGCGACGGCGGTAGGCTCGCGCCATGCCCATGAGCCGCCCGCGCAAGCTCGGCCTCCTCGGCGGCGTCGCGTTCGTCGGCGGCCTCGTCGCGCTCCTCACCGTCGCCGCGTCGCGCGCGGGCCACGTCGCGCCGCCCACGCGCGTCCCGCTCCGCCCCGACGTCGGCGCCGTCGCCACCACGTCGTTCGTCGCCGCCGAGACCGGACGCCACGAGGTCCGCGTCGTCGTCCCCCGCAGCCTCAAGGCCGCCGACCTCGCCGCCGCCGTCGGCCCCCGCGACGCCGCCGCGCCGGCCCCCGCGCCGCCGCCGTTCGGCGCCGACGCCAAGGTCACCCGCGACGGCGCGCTCGTCGCCACCGGCCGCCTCGACGACGACCGCGCGCCCGTCTGGGACGCCGACGCCGTCTCCCTCCTCGCCGTCGCCTTCGACGCGACGCCCGGCGCCACCTACGCCGTCGAGGTCCGCGTCTCCCGCGCCGCCCTCTCCCTCGCCGCCGCGCCGCCCGCCGTCACCGTCGGCCCCGCGCTCGCGCTCCGCAAGGAGGTCGCGTTCGGCGGCGCGGTCACGCGCGGCTCGCTCCTCTTCGGCGCGACGCTCCTCCTCGCCGCCGGCACCATCGCCCTCGTCGCGGCCTGGGCGACCCGCGCCCGCTGACCCATCGGGGACGGCCGCGGTCCGCATCCGGCCGGCGTTGACGCGCGCTTCACGTCCCGGCGCCATCCTGCGCCGCGCCCCCGCGCCCGCCGCCGGGGGGCGTGTCGGGGCCCGCTGGCGGCCCCGCCTCGTCGATGCCAACATCGTCCCCCCCGTGCGCACGCCCCACCTTCCTCCCCGAACCGCCGCCGCGAGCGCCCCCGCCCGCCCGGCCGGAGGTCCGCCGTGCGCGTCCTGATGCTCGGCTGGGAGTTCCCGCCGCACATCAGCGGCGGCCTGGGGACCGCGTGCCTCGGCCTCACCCGCGGCCTCGCGAAGGTCGGCGTCGACGTCACGTTCGTCGTCCCCAAGGCGTTCGGCGACGAAGACCGCGGCCCCACGCGCATCCTCGGCTGCAACGAGGTCCCGGTCGAGGTCGACGAGGACGACGGCGAGGGACCGCGAGGCCCGGCGGCCGCCGCGTCCCGCGCCGCGCGCCGCCGCGTGCTCGCCGTCGACAGCGCGCTGCTGCCGTACCTCTCCGCCGAGCAGTACGCCGCGCGCCTCGCCGCGCTCGAGCGCGAGGCCGCCGAGGAGGAGGAGCGCGCCGCGGCCCCGCCGCCCGCGCCCGTTCCCGTCGAGAACCCCGACAAGGCCCGCCGCGTCTCCGTCGCGAAGCGCCCGCTCTCGTTCGCCGGCTTCTACGGCCCCGACCTCATGGCCGAGGTCGAGCGGTACGCCAAGGTCGTCGAGCAGGTGGCCCGCGCCGAGGCCTTCGACGTCGTCCACGCCCACGACTGGATGACCTACCCCGCCGCGACGCGCGCGGCCGCGGCCTCGGGCAAGCCCCTCGTCGTGCACGTCCACGCGTGCGAGTACGACCGCAGCGGCGAGCACGTCAACCCGGCGATCGTCGCCATCGAGCGCGCGGGCCTCGCGGCCGCGCACCGCGTCGTCGCGGTCAGCCACTTCACGGCGGGCATCCTCCGCCGCCGCTACGGCGTGCCCGCGGAGAAGCTGCGCGTCGTGCACAACGCCGTCACGCGCCGCGAGCAGCGCGAGGGCTGGCACGTCGAGAAGCCCGTCGGCGGGCCCGTGGTGCTCTTCCTCGGCCGCGTCACGTTCCAGAAGGGGCCCGTCTACTTCCTCGAGGCCGCCGCCCGCGTCGTGCGCGTCCTGCCCGACGTGCGCTTCGTGATGAGCGGCTCGGGCGACATGCTCCCGGCCATGGTCGAGCGCGCCGCCGCCATGGGCCTCGCGCGCCACGTGCGCTTCACCGGCTTCCTCTCGGGCGCCGACGTCGAGCGCATGTTCGCGCTGGCCGACCTCTACGTCATGCCGTCGGTCTCCGAGCCCTTCGGCATCTCGCCGCTCGAGGCCATGGCCCAGGACGTCCCGGTGATCGTCTCGCGGCAGAGCGGCGTGGCCGAGGTGCTCGCGAGCGCCCTCAAGGTCGACTTCTGGGACGTCGAGGACCTCGCGAACAAGATCGTCGCGGTCCTGCGGCGGCCGGCCCTGCGCCAGGTGCTCACGGCCGGCGGCCGCGCCGAGGTCGAGGGGATGCGCTGGGAGGCCCGCGCCGCGCAGCTCGCGACGCTGTACGCCGAGGTGGCCGCGTGACCGCCCGCGCCCCCCGCGCCGCCGGCCCCGCGACGGCCGCGCCGACCGCGGTCGTGCCGTACTTCCAGGTGCACCAGCCGTTCCGGCTGCGCCGCTACACCTACTTCGACATCGGCGTCGACGCCCGCTGGTTCGACGACGCCGAGAACGAGCGCATCGTCCGCCGCGTCGCCGAGCGCTGCTACGTCCCGACCAACGCGCTGCTCCTCCGGCTCGTCCACGAGACCGAGGGCCGCTTCCGCTGCGCGTTCAGTGTCTCGGGCACCGCCATCGAGCAGATGGAGCGCTGGGCCCCCGAGGCCCTCGAGGGCTTCGTCGCGCTCGCGCGCACGGGCTGCGTCGAGGTGCTCGGCGAGACGAGCCACCACAGCCTCGCGTTCCTCGCCGACGACCTCGAGTTCCGCGCCCAGGTCGCCGACCAGGCCGCCCGCGTCGAGCGCGTGTTCGGCCGCCGGCCCACGGCGTTCCGCAACACGGAGCTCGTGATCGACGAGCACGTCGCGCGCACCGTCGAGGACCTCGGGTTCGTGGCGCTCCTCGGCGAGGGCAGCGACGGCCTGCTCGGCTGGCGCAGCCCGGCGCGCGTCTACGGCGTCGAGGGGTGCGAGCGGCTGCGCCTGCTCCTGCGGCACTACCGCCTCTCCGACGACATCGCCTTCCGCTTCAGCAACCGCGCGTGGGACCAGTGGCCGCTCACGGCCGAGAAGTTCGCCCGCTCGCTCGCGGCGCTGCCCGCCGACGACGTCGCCGTGAACCTCTTCATGGACTACGAGACGTTCGGCGAGCACCAGTGGAAGGAGACGGGGATCTTCGACTTCCTCGCGGCCATGCCCCGCGCCGTGCTCGCCGACCCGCGGTTCGCCTTCCGCACGCCGACCGAGGTCGCGACCGCCCACGCGCCCGCGGCGCGGCTGCCGATCCCCCACCCGATCTCGTGGGCCGACGCCGAACGCGACCTCGGCGCGTGGCTCGGCAACCCGATGCAGCGCGCGGCCAACCTCGCGCTCTACGCGCTGCTGCCGGCGGTGCGCGCGAGCGGCCGGGCCGACCTCGTCGCGGCCTGGCGCCGCCTCTCGACGTCGGACCACCTCTACTACATGTTCACGAAGCGCACGTCCGACGGCGACGTCCACGAGCACTTCAGCCCGTACGCCTCGCCTCACGACGCGTTCATCGCGTTCATGAACGTCCTCGACGACCTCGAGCGCCGCGCGGGCGCCGCCGCCACCGACGCCGTCGCCGCGGGCACGCCGCCCGCGAGCGCGGTCCTCCCCCCTGCCCCCGCGCGGGCCCCCGATCCCCTCTCGCGACCGCTGCCCCCGCCCCCCGCGTCGCCCGCGACGGGCGCGGCGCAGCCCTCGAAGCGTTCGCGTCGGCGAGTCCCCCGGGGCGGGTAGCCTCCGCCCGCCCTGCCCCCGGTGCCTGCGAGTCCCGCCATCCCGACCGTCCCGCCCCCGCTGACCGTGTTCGAGGTGTCGTGGGAGGTCGCCCACAAGGTCGGCGGCATCCACACCGTACTCTCGACGAAGGCGCGGGCGATGGTCGAGCGGCTGGGCGACGGGTACGTGTGCGTCGGGCCGTGGCGCCTCGGCGACCCGCGGCGCGAGCCGTTCTTCGAGCCCGAGGCCGGGTTCAGCGGGTTCGAGGAGTCGTGCCGTTCGCTGGGGGTGCCCGTGCGGGTCGGGCGGTGGCGCGTGCCCGGCCGGCCGCGGACGATCCTCGTGGACGCGTCGGGGTTCTACCGCGGCAAGGACGAGGTCCTCGGCCGGCTGTGGGACCAGTACCGCGTGGACTCGCTCTTCGGGCAGTGGGACTACGTCGAGCCGCTGCTGTTCGGGCACGCGGCGGGCATCGCGATCGAGCGGTGGTGGCACGAGTTCGTGGGGCCGCGCCGCGCGGAGAGCGTGCTGCACGTCCACGAGTGGATGGCGGGCGCGGCGCTGCTGCACGTGAAGGCGCGGCTGCCGGCGGTGGCGACGGTGTTCACGGCGCACGCGACGGTGCTCGGGCGCGCGCTCGGCGCGGTCGGGCAGGCCGGACCGGCGGGGCTCGGGGCGCGCTCGCCGGAGCAGGCGGCGGAGGCGCTGGCGGTCCGCAGCAAACACTCGCTCGAGCGCGCGACCGCGCGCGAGGCCGACGTCCTGACGACGGTGAGCGACGTGACGGCGGAGGAGGTGACGACGTTCCTCGGCCGGCGGCCGATGGTGCTCGTCAACGGCATCGACCCGACGTCGTTCGCGATGCTCGGCGGCGGCCGCGCGCCCGCGGCGGGCCCCGTCGGCCCCGCGGACGCGGCGCGCGCGCTGCGGCGGCTGGCCGAGCGGTTCCTCGGGCGCGACGTCGCCGACGCGACGCTCGTCGCGACGGCCGGGCGGCCCGAGATCGTCAACAAGGGCCTCGACGTGCTGATCGACGCGCTCGGGCGCGTCGACCGCCGGCCCGGGCGGCCCGTGGTCGCGTTCCTGTTCGTGCCCGTGGGCGGGTCGGGCGTGCGGCGCGAGCTGCTCGCGCGGCTGCACGCGCACCGCACCCCCGACGGGCCGCTCGCGGGGCTCGCGACCCACGCGTTGTTCGACGGCGAGGGCGCGGCGATCGCCGACCTGTGCGCGGCGGCGCGCCTCGACAACCGGGCCGAGCGTCGCGTCCAGGTGCTGCACGTCGCGGCCTACCTCGACCCGTTCGACGGGCTGCTCGGCCTGCCCTACGAGACCGCGCTCACGGGCGTCGACCTCGCCGTCTTCCCGTCGGCGTACGAGCCGTGGGGCTACACGCCCATCGAGGCGCTCGCCGCCGGCGTCCCCACGGTGACGACGGACCGCGCGGGGTTCGGGCGGTGGGTCGCGGCGCGCGGGCTGACGCCGGCCGACGGCGTGACCGTGCTCGCGCGCGACGGCCGCACCCCCGACGCGGCCGCGGCCGACCTCGCCGACGTGATCGACCGCGCGGCGGCCGACCCCGCGGCCCGGCCCGCGCCCGACCGCTGCCGCGCGGCGGTGGCCCCGCTCGCGTGGCGCGTGGCGCTCGAGGCGCAGGACGCCGCGTACGACGTCGCGCGCAAGCGCGCGCGCGAGCGGGCCCTCGGCGCGGCGTCCGCGTTCGGCGACGGGCCCGCGCGCGGCGGCGAGCCCGAGGCCGGCCCCGAGGTGCACGAGGTCGCGGCGGCGCTCCCGCCGTCGCTCCGCGCGCTCGTGACGGCGACGCGCACGCTGCGCTGGGCGTGGGACCCGGACGCGCAGGCGCTCTTCGCCGACCTCGGCGGCGAGGCGTGGGAGGCCTGCGACCACAACCCCGTCCGCCTGCTCGCCGACGCCCCCGCGGCCGAGCTCTCGGCCGAGGCGTCGGACCCCGCGACGGCCGCGCGCGTCGCCGCGCTCGCCGGTCGCCTCGCCCGCGACCTCGAGGCGGGCCCGCGCCTGCCCGCGGCCCCGCCCCCGACCACGCCGGTGCTGTCGCCGTGGCCCCCGCTCCGCCCCGTCGACCCGCTGCGCGACGCCGACGCGACCCCGCCGCTCTCGCCGGCGCGGCCCGTCGCGTACTTCTGCGCGGAGTTCGGGCTCCACGAGTCGCTGCCGATCTACAGCGGCGGCCTCGGCGTGCTGGCCGGCGACCACGTGAAGGCCGCGCACGACGCGCGGCTGCCGCTCGTCGGCATCGGCCTCTTCTACCGGCGCGGCTTCCTGCGCCAGCACGTGTCGGTCCAGGGCGAGCAGGTGCCGTTCCCGATCGAGATCCACCCGCGCGAGCAGCCCGTGACGCTCGTGCGCGACGCCGACGGCGCGCCGCTGCGGGTCGAGCTCGACCTGCCGGGCACGCGCCTCGTGCTCGTCGCGTGGCGCGTCGACGTCGGCAACGTCCCGCTCTACCTCCTCGACGCGGACGTCCCCGACAACCGCCCCGAGGACCGCTCCGTCACGCACCGCCTCTACACCGGCGACGCCGAGGCGCGCCTGCGCCAGGAGATCGTGCTCGGCAAGGGCGGCATGCGCCTCCTCGCCCGCCTCGGCATCGACCCCGCGGTCGTCCACATGAACGAGGGCCACGCCGCGTTCGCGCCCCTCGAGCGCGTGTCGCGCCTCGTCCACCAGGCGGGCCTCACGTTCGACGAGGCCGCGGCGATGGTGCGCGCGTCCACCGTCTTCACGACGCACACCCCCGTCCCCGCGGGCCATGACCGGTTCCCCGAGCCGCTGCTCCGCCGCTACTTCGCGGACGCCGCCGCGTGGCTCGGCATCCCGTGGGAGCGGTTCCTCGCGCTCGGCCGCGTCGGCGGCGAGACCGAGTTCAACATGACCGTGCTCGGGATCCGCATGTCGGCCTTCCGCAACGCGGTCAGCCGGCTGCACGGCGAGGTCTCGCGCCGCCTCCTCGGCGCGTCGTGGCCCGGCCTCCTGCCCGACGAGGTCCCCGTCACCCACGTCACGAACGGCGTGCACCTCGCCACGTGGACGGCCCCGGCCCTCGGTCGCGTGCTCGGCGCCGGCGACCGCAGCGTCGTCGCCGAGGACTTCTCGTCGCGCGCCGCCGACGTCGACCTCGACGCGCTCTGGGCCGCGCGCACCTCGGCGCGCCGGGCCACGCTCGCGGCGGTCCACCGCCACGTCCGCGAGGCCTGCCGCGAGCGCAGCGAGCCCTCGTCCGTCGCCGAGCGCCTCACGTCGGGCTTCACCGACGACGCGCTGCTCCTCGGCTTCGCCCGCCGCTTCGCGACGTACAAGCGCGCCGACCTCCTGCTGCGCGACGTCCGCCGCCTCGAGGCCCTCGTGCACCGCGCCGACCGCCCGGTGCGGTTCCTCTTCGCCGGCAAGGCGCACCCGTCGGACCGCGCGGGCCAGGAGGTGCTCCGCCGCGTCGTCGAGGCGTCGCGCCGCGACGGCCTCGCCGGCCGCCTCCTCTTCCTCGACGACTACGACATCGGCCTCGCGCGCGAGCTGGTCCGCGGCGTCGACGTCTGGGTCAACACGCCCATCCGCGGCCTCGAGGCCAGCGGCACCTCCGGCATGAAGGCGGCCGCGAACGGCGCGCTCCACCTCTCCATCCGCGACGGCTGGTGGGACGAGGCCTTCGACGGCACGAACGGCTTCGTGATCGGGGGCGGCACGCCCGGCCGCGCCGCGACCGCCGAGGCCAACGACGACCTCGACGCGGCCTCGCTGTACCGCGTGCTCGAGGAGGAGGTCGTCCCCCTCTTCTTCGACCGCGACGCGAAGGGCGTCCCGCGCCGCTGGCTCGAGCGCGTCCGCCGCTGCCTCGCCACGCTGCCCCCGACGTTCGACGCCCGCCGCATGCTCGACGAGTACGCCGACCGCGCCTACCGCCCGCTCGCCGAGGCCGGCCTCGCGCTCGCGCGCGACGGCTACGCGGCCGCCCGCGAGGCCGCCGACCGCCAGCGCCGCCTCCGCGCGGCCTTCCCCGCGGTCCGCTTCACGGGCCGCCGTCCCGGCTCGTTCGACGGCGCGATGGGCGGCGTCGAGCTCGAGGTGTCGGCCGACCTCGACCTCGCGGGCCTCTCGCCCGACGACCTCGTGGTCGAGGCGCTCGCGACGGGCAGCCCGGGCCAGGGTCGCGTCCTCGGCCTCCTCGCGCCCGATGGCGCGACGCCGTCCGCGACGCGCACGTTCCGCGGCCGCGTCGTCGTGCCCCACGACGGCCCGCGCACGCTCGCCGTCCGCGTGCGCGCGCGGTCGACGGGTCCCGCGGACGCCTCCGGCCTCGAGACGCTCGTCCTCTGGGGCTGACGCGCGCCGCGCGCGTCCCTCGACGCTCGCTCCCTCCACCCCTCCGCCTCCCCGCCCGTCCTCCGGGCCGACCCGTCCGCGACCACCGCATCCCCCCTCCGGGACCGCGAGGCCCGCCGGCCGCCGGGCCTCGCGTACCGTCGACGACGACCGCCCACAGCATTCGCCCCGTCGATGTTCGCTCCCGAGAACGCATGGCTCGACACCGGCACCCGTAGGGCGCGGCGCTCGTGGCCGCCCGATGGTCGCGCCGGTGGACGACCGCTGCGGTTGACTCTGCGATGCATCGCGTGTCCGCCACGTGTTCTCGGTGTTCCAACCGCGGCCAACGCACCGCTTCCGTCGTCGGCCAGTGCGGGGGCACGCGCGCACCCGGTGCGCGGCAGACCCCACCGCCCTTTCGTCGCATCGCCCCCGCGACCCCTCGGCGCGCAACGAGAGCGCGGCGCGGGACGGACGTCCCGGCCACGCGTACATCGCCGACGTCGCGATCGCAGGCCGAGCGCGCGGCGGCACGGGGTTCGCGATGGCCACGTCGTGGGAGCGGACACCTGCGAGGGGAAGTGGGTCCCGTGAGCAGGGAGCGACCATGCGACACCATCGTCCTTCCGCAGGGTGGGGTCCCACGTCGGTCGTCATCGCGGCGTTCGCGTTCGCGAGCGTCGGGTGCGGCCACGATCACCGAACGGCGGACAACAACGCGCTGGGCGAAGCCTTCGTCTGCACCTCGGCCGAGGACTTCGAAAGCGGTGCATCCGTCAACGTGGACACCGACCGCGTCCCGGGTGCGGTCACGCTCAAGCAGGAGACCAGCACCTTCCCCTTCATCTGGATCGCGCTCTCGGCCCGCGGGACGATCTGCAAGATCGACACGCGGACCGGCGAGATCAAGGGCGAGTACCGGACGGCGCCCGAGGCACCGTCGAGCGACTTCTCCTACCCGAACCCCTCCCGGACCACGGTCGGGCTCGACGGCAGCGCGTGGGCCGGCAACCGCCAGGCCCGCTCGGTGATCCACGTCGGGCTCGTCGAGGCCAACCAGGCCGTCGACCGCAACGGCAACGGCGTGATCGACACGTCCACCGGCTACGGCGACGTGCGGCCCTGGCCGAACGCGTCCGACGTGGACACGGACGGCGGCGTCGAGACCGCCGAGGACGAGTGCATCCTCCACTTCGTCCGCACGGTCGCGCCCGCGGTCCGTCACGTGAGCATCGCGCCCGACGGCGACGTCTGGGTCAGCGGCATCTACGGCGGCGACGGCGACCACGTGTTCCAGAAGCTCGACCACGTCACCGGCGCGGTGCTGCGCACCGAGGGCCCGTTCGCCGGCGGCGGCTACGGCGGGCTCGTGGACGCGAACGGCGTGATCTGGTCGGCGAGCAGCGGGTCGCCGGGCGTGCTCCGGTGGGACCCGTCGCTCCCCGTCGACGGCGCCAACCCGAAGGTGATCGACATCCCCAACTACGGCATGGCGATCGACCCGTCGGGGTTCATCTGGGTCGGCACGCTCGACGGCAGCGCCACGGTCCGCAAGCTCGCGCCCGACGGCACCGTCGTCGGGACGTTCGCCCAAGGGACCGAGTACGCCCAGGGCCTCGCGTGCGACGGGAACGGCGACGTCTGGATCAGCTCGTCGCTGTACGGGTTCGACACCGTCGCGCACCTGCGGAACGACGGCACGCTCGTCGGGCTGGTGCACGGCGTCGGCCTCGGCAGCACCGGCGTCGCCGTGGACGCCGAGGGGAAGATCTGGACCGCCAACATCCAGGACAGCAACGCCTCGCGGATCGACCCCGCGGGCGGCGACCTCGGCGCGGACGGCGTGACGCGGATCGGCGCGGTGGATCTCACCGTGCCGCTGCCGGGCGCGTCGCCCTACAACTACAGCGACATGACCGGCGCCGTGGCGCTGAACACGACGTCGCCCCAGGGCGCGTGGCAGATGGTCATCGACGGCGGCACCGCGGGTCGCCCCTGGATCGACGTCCACTGGAACGAGGAGCCCGAGGCCGACGTGCCCGCGGGCGCCAGCGTGATCGTCGAGGTGCGCGTCGCCGAGACGCAAGTCGGTCTCGGCGCCCAGGTGTTCGTGCCGGTCGAGAACGGCCAGCCGGTCGCGCTCGAGGGCCGGTTCCTCGAGGTCCGCGTGACGCTGAAGCCGGCCGGCGACGGCGCCGCGCCGGTGCTCAGCGACCTCACGGCCTGGGCGGAGTGATCGCACTCCGTCCGCGGCTCCCGCGGCGGCATCCCCGCGGGAGCCGCACCGCACACCGGGCGGCGCTCGTCCCCACGACGCCGACCCGACCACCGCATCCCCTTCCCGGGACCGCGAGGCCCGCCGGCCACCGGGCCTCGCGGTCCCGGGAGGTCGGCTGCGTCCCGGAGCAGGCGCGCCGGCCCCCGTGGGGACGGGGACCGACACGCAAGGGACGGTCAGAGGAAGGAGAGGACCTCGCGGATGGTGTCGCAGGTCGAACGGTAGTTGATGTCCTTCGAGAGCCGCGTGAGGCTCGGCACCAGCTCGAGGTCGCCGATGAGGCCGAGACCCGCGCAGGCGATGGCCCGCGTGGCGTCGGGCGCGGCGCGGTCCTCGACCAACGCGAGGAGAGGCGGGATCGCGCGCGCGTCGCCGATGCGGGCGAGCGCGATGACGAGCTGGCCCTGGAGCGCCTGCGTCGAGGCGTCCTTGAGCGCCGCGACGAGGAGCGGGACCGCGTCGGCCTGGCCGAGGAGGCCGAGACCGGTCGCGGACTGGAGGCGGAGCTCGTCGGAGCGCCGCTCGGCGAGGGCCGCCTTGAGGGCCTTCACGACCTCGGGCGACGGGACCTCGATCATGCCGAGCGCCACGGCGCAGTAGCCGCGGAGCTCGGGGTCGGCGCTGTCGTCGGAGAGGACGTCGACGAGGGGCTTCTTCGCGCCCTCGTCCTTCGCCATGCCGAGGGCGACCGCGAACGCGCCCTGCGAGCGGCGGTCGAGCTTCGTGTCGGAGAGGCCGGCGCGGAGCGTCTCGATCGCCTTCGTGCGGAAGCGGTCGTACTCGGCGTGGGCCGGGCGGTCGCCGATCGCGCGCGCGACGATGCCGAGCGCCAGCGCGCCGTACGGGCGCTCGCTGTAGCGGCCCTCGGCGGCGAGGTCGAGCAGCCGCTCGTGGACCTTCACGGCCTTCGCGTCGATCACGTCGGAGCGCTCGGTGCGCGCGTCCGCGGCGACGAGGTTCGCGAGCGAGAGCAGGCCGAAGTTGCGGGTGGACGCGTCGCGGACGGACTCGAGCGTGCGCCAGAGGTCGACCGCGAGCGTGGCGCGGTCGGCGCCGTCCACGCGCTGGCCGAGGCGACCGAGGGCGATCGCGGCCGAGCGCTTGACGCCTTGGTCGGTCGTCTTGGTCTTGAGCGCGAGGAGGAGCGGCGCGATCTGCGCGCGCGTCCCGATACGACCGAGGGCGAGCGCCGCGTAGGAGGCCTCGAGGTCGGAGAGGTTGCGGCCGCCGAGGCGCGCGCGGAGCGTGGCCTGCTCGAGCGCCGCGAGCATGTCGGACGTGATGGTGTCCGGTCGCTGGAGCGAGAGCGCGAAGAGCGTCGCCACGACGTATTCGGGGTTGTCGTGCTTCGCCAGCGCGCGCTCGAAGATGCGCTGGGCGGTCGAGGCGTCGACGAGGGGGGCGGCCCCTCCTTCGACGGACGCCGGGAGCCCGCGCAGCGTCGGCTGGTCGCCGAGGAGGCCGAGCGAGAGCATCGCGAAGCAGCGGGTGCGGACCTGGAGGTCGGGGCTGTCGAACGCGTCGAACAGGGTGTCGCGGACGCGATCGAGCTCCTTGGCGTCGAACTGGCGGCCGGCGTCGGTGCGGCGGAGGAGGCCGAGGGCGAACGCGGCGGACTCGTTGACCAGCTGATCCACGTCGGAGGGACGGCGGCCGCGGGCGTCGAGGACGGCCGCGCGGATCCGCGCGATGTCGGACGGGTCGTCGGTGACCTTGCCCAGCGCGATGTAGGCGGCGGACATCGTGTCGGGGCTGGCCGCGTTCGCGGGGTCCATTGCGCGGCGGAGCGCGGGCAGGAGGCGCGTCTGTACCTCCCGCTCGGTGGCGCGCGTCGCATCCGAGCGCGCGCCGTTCGAGCCGCCGAGGTAGTTGATCGCGCTGCCGGGCGAGACGCGGAGCTTGTAGATCGAGGCCTTCAGCTGCAGCAGCTCGTCGCTGTTGTAGCTCCACCAGAAGATCCACTGGTCGAACGAGGTGACCGAGCGTCGACCGCCGCCGGGCGTCGGCCCGTCCACCGGCGTCGAGGTCGGCGGGGTCGGGGTCGGCGGGTCCTTGGGCGTGACGGGGCCACCGGTGGGCGACGGCGGGTCCGTCGGCGTCACCGGACCCGGGCCCGTGGGCGGGGGCGGCGGCGGAGGCGGCGTCGGGTCGTTCGGGTCGCGGAGATCCGGAGGCACGGAGCCGCCGGGCGTGCGGTACTGCCCGCCGTGCGCGAAGGCGTACGGGGCGAAGGCGCACGAGATCGCGAGCAGGATCGATGCACCGAATGCGGAAATCTGGGCATGGCGCTGCATGGAATCGCCTCCGGGCGGCACGCGTCCGCCACACCCTTTGCGAAGGGGCGGTCCGACGACGCGAGCGACGATCCCCCCATCGCACGCGGGGTGCCACGCGTGCCGTTCGGGAGACGCGACCCACGACGCCGCGTCACGCCGGCCCGAGGGCGAGCGCCCGCAACGACTTACGTCGGTGCGTCCCGCGGCGCCCTGCGGACGCGGCCGCCGCCCGCGCCCGTGCGCGCTACCCGTCGGTAGCGACGGGACGTGCCGGGAACGCCGGAGGACCGGGCGCGCGTCGCCGGCTCGCCCTGGTCTCCGCAGACCCGCACGTCCGATGCGTCCGTCATCATCCGACGTGAACCGCATCGATGGCTCACGCGCCCGACGACCCACCGCGCCGCGACCTCCGTCGGCCGCCCGCAAGTGGACGGGCCGCGGCGCGCCCCCAGAATGCGGCGCCCGAGGACCGACCCCGCGTGCCCGCCTTCCGCATCGTCGTCCCGGTCCGCAACGCGGAGGCGTGGATCACCCGCTGCCTCCGCTCCATCCGGCGGCAGACGGTACGCGACTTCCGCTGCATCGTCCTCGACGACGTGTCCGAGGACCGCACGCTCGCGCGGGCGCGGGCCGTGGTCGCGGGCGACCCGCGGTTCGTGGTCGAGGCCGCGCCGTCCCGTCGCTACTCCGTCGAGAACGTCGCGGTCGGGATCCGCGCGATCGCGCACGACCCGACGGACGTGATCGTCCACGTGGACGGCGACGACTGGCTCCGCCATCGCCGCGTGCTCGCAGTCCTCGCGCGGGTCTACGCCGACGACGCGGTCTGGGTGACGTACGGGAGCCATCAGCGGTGGAAGGGGTCGTGGCGCGACCGGCTCGGCCTGCGCCACAAGCGCGGCATCGCCGGCCCCTACCCGCCCGAGGTCCTCGACGAAGGCCGCGTCCGCGCCCATCCGTGGTGCGCGAGCCACCTCCGCACCTTCCGACGCTTCCTCTGGGACGCGATCCGGCCGGAGGACCTCCTCGACGAGGACGGCGGCTGGTTCCGCACCGTGGGCGACCTCGTGACGATGTTCCCCGCGCTCGAGATGGCGGGCTCCGCGCACGCCCGCTACCTCCACGAGATGCTCTATGTCTACAACACCTCCAACCCGTGGAACGACCACCGCAAGGCGCTGGACGACCAGCAGCGCGCGGACCGGCTCGTGCGCAGCCGCCCCGCCTACCCGCGACTCGCCTCGGCACCCGTGCCCCTCGCCCGCGCGCCGCGCGCCGACGCCCCTGACGCGGGCCCGGGCCTCCAACCCGCCTGAGCGCCAACGCGAGGCCCGCTCCGGTTCCGGTCCGGACACGGACCGGGCCGGGGTTGTCGCGGCGTCCGCCTCGGGATAGCGTGGTCTCCACGTCCCTGTAGCTCAGCTGGATAGAGCATCGGTTTCCTAAACCGAAGGTCGTGGGTTCGAATCCCGCCGGGGACGCTACCTCCTTCTTGCGCCAGATGCCCTCTGGATGCGTTCCAGCGCATCCCCCTGCGGAAACGGCTTTCGCCCGCCGAGGCGGACAAGAGGCTCCAAGGAGCCGCAACCGGTGGCACCGGCTGCGAACGCTGGCCAGACTGGCCGCCAGGGTGAGCGGGGCGGGCGCCCACCGAAGCGGACGGGAGCCACGACCGCGTCCCTACGAACCGCGTCCGATCCAACCGTCAGCGGGGCCGCATCCTCCGGAGGTCCTCGCAGAACTGGGAGAACTGACGGAGCAGCGTTCCCACGCTCGAAGCGTCAACTCCAGCCCCCATCGCGACGCGTGACTGGCGAGACGCATCGTGGAGGAGAGCGGGGTCTGTCCGCTCCTCGATCGTCATGGAGTCGATCGCCGACGCCCATCGGTCCAATCGGTGTAGTTCGCTCGCATCGAGGTGATCGAGCACGTCCGCCGGGAACCGCTTCAGGCCGGGGATCCTTCCGAGCAGAACCCCCATTCCTCCCATCTTCTCCACGATGGCTCGGCCCTGCCGGAGTGCTCTCTGGAAGTCGTCGAGCGTCAGACTCTGGCTGCGCATGATCGGCGTCCTGCGTGGCTGCGGGGGGATCGGCATCCACAAGATCGTCGGGCAGCGGAGATCCTATCCCGCCCCCACGGCTGCGGCATCGACCGGTCCCGTTCAGTCGCCGCATTCGCCGCCAACGTAGGCGGAGCGCTTCGCCCACTACTTTCGGAACGTCGTGCTCGTCGCGCCCCGTATCTGACCTCTCGTCCCCGCCGAGAAGTTCCCCATGCCCGATGCCCCGCCTACCGCCGCCGCCGTGGCGGTCGCCCCGCCTGACCCAGACCGCCTCCTGACGCTCAAGGAGGTCGCCTGGCGGCTCAACGTCCCCGTCCGCTACGTCCGCCAGCCGCGTCAGTCCGGCGCGCTGCCGGTCGTCCGGCTGAGCGCCCGACGCCTCAGGGGAAGGCGAGGAGCAAGATCAGCGGACTGAGGGCGAGCGTTGGGATCGCCACCTTGTATCCCCAGACCATCCGGATCGCGGCCCCGATCGGAAGGCCCAACAGCATTGCGGGCCACCAGCTTCGACCGAGCAGATGGAGCCCCCACGTCCACAGGACCACCACCAGGGCCGGGATCGGCTCCCAAGTCGAGTTCCGCTCATGCCAACGCGGGTACGGCACGGAGGCCCCCACCCGCCGGCTGCCTCCGAGGGTAGGAGCACTTCGTTCCGCAGCCTGGAGGGGATGAGGCAGCTCCCACCACGGTTCGCGGGTCTGGCCGAGTTCAAGCCCGGCCGCCCGCACCTCGGCCTCGGTTGCATAACGGATCACCTGCTCGCTCAAGCCGAACTCGCGTAAGCCCCGGGTCGGGGGCAGCTCCACGTCTCTTGTGCTCGCCCATGCGCACTCACAGGACGGGCAGTACAGCAAGACGGGAGGTTGACCCGTAACCGAGATGACGTAGGGGATGCCGTCGCCAGGATCAACCGGGCAGTCGCCGACCGTGTAGATCACGCCGTCATCGTAGCGGATCGAGAAGCCGGACCCGGTCGCAATCGGGTCAGGGGCGGGCCGCGCACCCTTCTCGTTGACCCCCGAAAGTCGCGCTCGTCGCGCCCCGTATCTGACCTCTCGTCCCCGCCGAGAGGTTCCCGATGCCCGATGCCCCGCCTGCCACCGCCCCCGTGGCGGTCGTCCCGCCTGACCCAGACCGCCTCCTGACGCTGAAGGAGGTTGCCTGGCGGCTCAACGTCCCCGTCCGCTACGTCCGCCAGCTGCGTCAGTCCGGCGCGCTGCCGGTCTTCCCCCTGAGCGCCCGCCGCCTCCGCGTCCGCTGACCCGGCAGGCCAGAGGAGCCGGCACCATGGTGCGCGCGCCCAGCGCCGACGACACCGCGGTCGTAGCACCCCACCGGCCACTACCTTGCGCTCACCGAGGCGGCGAGTCGGAAGCCTGGATCCCGACGGTCGGCCGGGCCATGGTCGCGGTGTGCGCAGCGCACCAGGGCCGGCGCGTTCGCCCACATCCCGCCGCGCACCAATCGGTCGTCGCCCGTGACGGCCCCCGATGGATCCGTTCGAGGTCCGGGAGGGTACTCGCCGTATCGATCGGCACACCACTCGAACGCATTCCCGTGCATGTGGCGAAGACCCCAGCGAGACGGTGCGTGGCTCTCCACCGGCGCCGTCGTCAGGCTCAGGTGCACGACTTGCTCCGTCGAGATGGAGGACCCGAATGCGAAGGCCGTGTCACCACCCGCGCGACATGCCCGCTCCCACTCCGCCTCCGTCGGGAGACGGTAGCGGCGCTCGCCGGGCTGTGAACTGAGCCACGCCGCGAACGCAACGGCGGACTCCCAATCGACCTTCACGGCCGGCTGCTCGTCGCCATTCAGGGAGATCTCCGGTCGCCCCGACGTCGCCCGTCGGACGACGCCACTGTCGTGCTGCGGACGGAACCGACGGAACTGCGCGTTGCTGACCTCCGTGACCTGTAGGTAGTACGCCTGCGTCAGCGTCACGTCGTGCTGGACCTCGTCCACCCCGCGTCCTTCCTCCTCCGGCGGTGATCCCATCCGAAACGTCCCGGACGGGATCAGGACGAACTTCATCCCGAGGGAGTTCTCGAACGCGGCGGGGACTCCGACCCGATCGGCTTCCGTCCGCTGCTCCTCCGAGACATCCGCCCAGACGGGCACGGGTTGCGCCGGACCGCGCGGCCCCGGGCGCGAATCGACGTCGCCGCACGCGGCGAGGAGGAGAAGCGTCGACAGCAAGGCGCGTCGCGACCACATCAGGGCTGATCCTAGCGCTCGGCGCCGTCGCGCGCAGTGGCCCGACGGTCCCGCTCTCGCGTACCCGCCGTCCCATTGGGTACCATCGCCCCGATGCGGCGCTGGCACGGCAGGTCCCGTCGATGGCTCCCGGCGCTCGTCGTCGGCCTCGCGGTCGTCGGCTGCCGCGGCGGCGTGAAGTCGGGCGCGCAAGGGACAGGCCCTAGCCGAGCGGACGCGCCGCCCGACGAGTGGACTCTGCGGTGGGGCGCGCACGACCGCATCGCCGCGAAGAGCGTCGAACACCTCCTCGCACTCCGCGGTCTGAAGCCCGCCAGCGGCCTCGGCGGATCCATGTTGTCGAAGCACGGATACGGCTTCACGGGCGACGAGGCCCGACGCGCGCGCGACATCTTCACCCACGACGCGATCTGGCCGGAACTCGCGCCCGGCGTCGAACACGTGGTCGACCTCGGTGTCCACACCACCCGCACACCCGAGCTACGCGACGTGTCCGTCGAAACCGCGATCGCATGGCTTCACGCCCACCATCCGCCCGCGGTGGAGATCCTGCGTGATCCACGCGTGGTGGCCCGGGGATCGAACCCGCGGATCCGCCGGCTCCATGTCGCCGACCGGACGTATGTCGAAGCGGACGGGCGCCGCCGGCCCGCCTGCGACCTCGACGTCGTGTCCGAAGCCGACGACGGTCGGGTCCGACGCGAAGTCACGGCGCAGGCGGTCCCCGCGGGCGACGGATGGGCCGTCGAACTTGTCCGCTCCGGTGGATCCTGGGCCGCGCGCTGACCAGAGACGCCACGGGCGGTAACGCCCCCACCCACGGCCCCACGCCCCCGCGCGGGCCTTGCGTCCCGCTCCCCCGACCGCCCCCGCCGACCGGGCGGTACCATCCGACGACGGCCGTGTGGCCGAGAGGAGCCCCGCTCGTGCGTCGATCGATCGCCCTCGCCGTCGCGCTCGCGTTCGGCGCCGCCCTCGCCCCGTCGAGGCCCCCGCTCGCGTGCGCCGACGACGAAGCGTGGAAGGCCCGCATCGACCGCTCGCTCGTGGAGGTGGAGAAGGGCGTCGCCGACCTCGACGCGAAGGCGGCCGCCGCCGGCGACCTCCCGGCCCGCATCGCGGCGTTGCACGCGCGCCTCGTGGCGCTCGAGACGGCGCAGGGCCTCGAGGCCGGCAAGATCAGCGGCAAGACCGACCTCTCGTCGTGCACCCTCGACGTCGGCGCGCTCACCACGCGCTGGAAGGCCGTCGTCGCCGCGAAGTCGGGCGTGCCGAAGCAGGCGCCGCCGCCGCCCGCCGAGAAGCCCGAGCCCGAGAGGCCGGCGAAGCCGAAGTCGCTCGTGCCGGACTGGCCCCCATCGCTCGAGTTCACGATCGCCGCCAAGATCGGCTGGGAGGAGACCGGCGAGTTCCTCAGCGTCGAGGTGAAGGAAGACGTCTGGGAGAACCGCCTCTTCGCCGACGGCTTCGACGCGACGCTGTCGTTCAACCTGATCGCACGCGGGCTCGTCCGCGACGTGAAGGGCGTCGAACTGCTCGTCGCGGTGCGCCTCGCGGGCCCGCTCGCCACGAGCAACGACAGCTGGCGGACCTACCGTCTCCGTTGGGACGGCGAACGCGGCCTCGGCAACGAGTCGGTCCGCCGCTTCCTCAACCACGACAAGTTCCACCTCGCGCGCCCCGTCACGATGCGAACGAACCGCCGCAAGGACGGCTTCGTGCCCGAGGCGCACGCCCACGTCGTCTCGGCCACGCTGAAGGACGGCACGGTCAAGACGTTCGAGGTCCCCACCTACAGGTCGGAGTGAACATGCGGGGTCCTCTGCGCGGCGATCCTCCTCCGGGGACGCGAGGCCCGGTCGCCCGCGTGTCCGCGTTCCGCCCGTGAGCTCCGCCGTGTCGCGGATCGATCGCCCCGCCCCGCGCGACGGCCCCGTCCACCGCGGTTGGGTCGGCGGCCTGCCCGACGTGGACGGCGGCGCGCGCCCGCGCGGCGCGCGTCTCGTGGCGCACGCCTACGTGGTCGTCGCGGGCCTGCTCGTCGTCTACGCGCTCCGAGCGCCCGCCCACGAGACCCCGTTCGCGGCGACGTTCTCGTTGTACGCGGTCGCGCTCGCCGCCGGCGCCGCGTCGCTCCGCTCGCGGCCGTATCGGCCCGTCGCGTTGGTCGCGGTGGTGCCCCTGCTGGTGCACGCCGCCGCGGGGCTGGCGGGTGCGTTCGCCCTCGCGACCGCGCCCGACGCCGACGCGGGCGCGGGGTGGCGCTCCCGCGCCGTCACGGCGAGCCTCTTCGCCGTGGTCGGCGGCCCGGTGGCCGGCGTCGTGCTCGCGTTCGTGGCGAGGCGCACCGCGCTCCTGCTCGCCGCGCTCGGGGCGGGGACGCTGCTGGTGCTCCCCCTTGCGTGGCCGTTCCTGGGCTGACGGCGGTCACGGTGGGCCGTCAGCTCCGCGACGGTCCTCCTCCCGCGACGCCAGGCCCGGCCGCTCGCGGCCGGCGTCGTCGGACGGGACGGAGGGCGGGGCATCGTCGTCGCCGCGGGGCGGGCCCGCGTCGCGCATGCGGCGCGCGTAGGCGCCCGCGGCCGCGAGCAGGATCGCGCCCAGGCAGCCGGTCACGAGCACGCGGACCGGCGTCTCGACGGACGCGAGGTCGAAGAGGCCGACCTTCACGACCACGGCGCCGTAGCCGGCGAGCGCCAGCCACCGCAGGACCCGGTCGCGCCGCCGGAAGCCGATGCCGAGCACCGCCGACGTGTGGAGCGCGACGTAGACGCTGACGAGCGCGCGGCGGGTCGCGAGGACGTCGATCCCGCGCGTCGCCTCGAGGACCTCGGGCACGGCCACGACGACGGAGAGGAAGCACGCGAGGACGGCCAGCGCGTGCCGCGCGGTGGGCGTCCCCCCGCGGGCCGAGGCGAGGCCCGCGACGAGGAGCGCCCCGGTCGCGAAGCGCGCGTTGACGAGCACGTCCGATCCCGCGAAGCGGCCCGAGGCCCACGAGAGGATCCACATGGCGAGCGCGACGAAGAGGCCGCCGACGGCGACGGCCCCGGCGCGCGTGCCCGCCGCGGCGTCGGTCGCCCGGCGCGCCCCGAGGAAGAGGTACGGCGGCGCCGCCACCGACAACACCTGCAACGCGGCGGTCCACGGGCCTCCGGGGCGGCGGATCGTGAGGAGCACGTGCACGGCGGCGACGAGCCACGCGAGCGCCGCCCCGACGGACGTCGTCCACGAGCCGCGCCGTCCGGCGAACAGTGCGAGGACGCCGGCGATGCCGGTGAAGGCGAGCGTGTCGATCGCCCGACCGACGTCGGCCGCCGCGAGCGCCGACGTCGCGCCGTGGACCTCCCGGCCGACGCCCGCGACCACGAGCGCCAGCGCGGACAGCTGCAGGAGGCCCTTCGCGAACCGGTCCGCGCGGCCCGGGCGGGTCGTCGGCCTCGCGAACACGGCACACGTCACGAGCAGCACCGCGCCCGCGACGGTGCCCGGGTTGAGGATCGCCGGCGCGACGACGCCCCACGACGTCCCGAGGACGCGCAGGAGCCACGTGAGCGTGGCGGCCGCCAGCAGGAGCGCCGCGGCGCCCTCGAGCTCGCGGTCGCCCCGCGGGTCGGGCAGCGTGGCGGCGCGGACGAACCCGATCGCCGCGACGACCGCGGCGGCCCCGAAGCCGCCGACGAGGAGGAAGCCCGGGTCCACCCACCGCACCGGGACCGCCACCGCGGCCCCCGCCGCGGCGACGACGAATCCCGCCACGCGCCAGGGTGACGAGGACCCGAACACCACCACGAGCATCGCGGTCGCGATCGGGACGAGCCGCCATGCGAACTCGTCCGAGAACGAGCCCAGCGCGGTCAGCGCCGTCGCGACGAGCGCGGCGGCGAACGCGACGCCGTCGCCGACGCCGAGTCGGGGCCGCGCGAGCAGGGAGAGGGACGCGACCGCGAGCAGCCCCACGAGCGGCCCGCGCTCGGCGAGCGTCGAGGGACCGTCCTGCACGCAGGCGAAGACCGCGCCGACGACCAGCAGTCCGCCGGCGATGCGCGCGAACCAGCGGTGGAGCGTCCCGTCCGGCCCGGCGGCGCCCCGCAAGGCGAGCGCCGCGGCGGCCCATCCCGCGCCGGCGACGACCGAGAACCACCGTGCCAGCCCGTACGGCCCCCCCTGGGACACGCCCGCGAGGATCAGCTCCGCCAGGAGCAGCATCGCCCCCACCAGCGGGACGAACGGCGCGGTGCGCACGCGGCTGCGCACGCTCGCGAGGACGAGCGGCAGCGTCCACCCGACGAGGTAGGCGTGGACGTGGAGGTACGTCGAGACGTCGTGGCCGCCGTTCGAGGCGAGCCACAGGCTCGCGACGAGGACGTTGCCGCACAACGCGACGATGCCCGCGAGCGACCATCCGCGCTGCCGCGCGACGAACATCCCCCACGCGTACACGGCGAGCAGGTAGACGAGGAGCGCGGTGCGGTGGTCGGCCGTGCTCCCGACCAGCAGCGGCGCGACGACCGCACCGGAGATCGCGACCAGCGCGACGCCTTCGAGCCTCGCCTTCCGCGCGAGCGCGTCGCCGAGCATCGACGCCCCGACCAACATGGCGAGCGCGGTCGTCGGGTCGACGAGGTCGTAGCGCAGGCGCGCGACCACGCCCGCGAGGTAGGCGACGGCCGTGCCGCCGCCCCACAGGATGCCGATGAACGTCGGGGCCACGCGCCGCCGCAGCAGCGCGCCGGCGCCGACGAGGAGGGCGGCCAGCGCGTAGATCAGGCCCACGCGTCCGACGGGCGGGATGCGCACGTAGGTCCACTGCGCGAAGTAACCCGCCGCCAGCATGAGGGCGCCGATCCCGACGCGTCCGAGCACGGCCACGCCCACGAACCGCTCGAGGTCGCGACGCGGGGCCGGCGTCGCGCCGGGGCTCCAGCGCGGGTCCGGCGCGCGGCGCGGGGTCGGCGGCGCGTCCGGCGCTTCGGGCGGGTCGGACGGGGTGGAGGTCGAGGGTTCCGGGGACGCGAGGCCCGGTGCGTCGCGGGTCGGCAGCGGCGGGGGCGAGGCCGGAGGCCGCGCCGCCGCCGCGGGGGCGACGTCGGTCGCGTCGTCGCCGAGCAGCGGGTCGTCGCTCGTCGGCAGGCGAGGCTGCGCGGGCCGCGTGCCGGTCGGGAGCGGCCGCGGGAGCCACGGCTCGGCCGGCGCCGTGCGGAGGAAGGGCGCGGCGTCGAGCACCGGCAGCAGGCGGTCCACCACCACGGTCTCGAGGCGGGTGAGGCGCGCCTCGAGGTCGTCCAGCCGCTCGTCGCGCTCCCGTTCCTGGTCCCGATCCATGGGCGCCTCCACTTGCTAGCGTTTGCTAACGTCAGGAAGTTAGCGCATACTAGGTACGTGGTCAAGCCCCCTCGTCCGCTCCCCTCCCAGACTGCCCCGGCTCGCCCCCCGGCCCCCCCCCGGCCCGCGTCGGGCCGAACGCCCCGGCTGCCCGCCGCGGAACGCCGCGAGGCGATCCTGGCGGCGGCGCTCCCCGTCTTCGCGACGCGCGGCGCGGAGGGCGCGACGACCCGCGACCTCGCCAAGGCCGCGGGGGTCACCGAGCCCATCCTCTACCGGCACTTCCCGTCGAAGGCCGACCTGTTCGCCGCGGTCGTGGCGCGGGCGACGGAGCGCGTGCTCGCGGGGATCGCGGGGATCGTGGCCGGCGCGCGCGACGCGACCGCGAGGCTGGTCGCGCTCGCGACCCGGATCGAGGACCTGCTGCGCGGGTTCGACCTGGAGCTGCGGGTGCTGAACGGTGCGGCGGCGACGCACGCCGACGCGGCGACGACGGCGCTCGTGCGCGACGCCTACGAGCGGATCGGCGCGGCGTTGGCGCAGGCGCTGCGCGGCGGAGGCCTGCGGCGGGGCGTGAACGCGACCGTCGCCGGCCACCTCCTGCTCGAGGTGGGCCTCGGGGCGTCGTTGCTGCGGCCGGTCGGGGTCGCGGCCGTCGCGAACGACGGCTACGGCCGGCAGGTGCTCTCTCTCCTGGTCGCGGCCTTCATCGGCCCGCGCTGACGCCGCTCCCGCGCTCCCCCGGGATCGATCCGCCAATCGATGCCGGTCGTTTATGGGCGGATCCGCCAATAGACGCCGGTCGATTATCGGCGGATCCGCCAATAGATGCCGGTCGTTGATTGGCGGGTCGGCGACGGCGGGAGCGTGCCGGCGGCCGGGCCTCGCGGTCCCGGGGGTTGCCGGTCGCATCCGGAAGGCCGGTCGCGTCAGGGCGGCGGCAGCGGCTGGACGTGCGGGAAGTCCCACTTGGGCAGGCCGTCGCGGTCCTCGAGGCAGGGCTCCATCCCGGCCCAGATCTCGGCGACCTCGGGGTGCGCGTGGGCGGCTTCGACCGCCGCCGCGTCGCGCCAGGTGAAGAGCTCGACGTAGAGGAGCCCCGAGCGCTCCTGGCCGCGGTAGCGCTGGGACGGCGCGCCGACGACGAGCCCGAGGCGGTGCAGCACCGGCCAGTGCCGGTCGAGGAGGACGCGGAACTCGCCCTCGCGGTCGGCTCGCACCCGGTAGTGCGCGATCACGGTCTCGGGGCCGACGGTCGGCATGGCGCTCCTCCGCGGGCCCGCGTCAGGGCCCGGGAGGAGCGTACCGCGGGGGCGGGGGCCCGCGGAAGCGGCCTACTTGGCGTAGATGTCCATGATCTCGCCCATGAGCTTGAGCGCGTCGGGGCGCTGGCGCTGGAACGAGTTGCGGCCGATGATCGAGCCGAAGCCGCCGCCCTCGCGGATCGCGCGGATCTCGTCGAGCACGGCCGCGTCGGCGGTGGCGGGACCGCCCGAGAAGATCACGACGCGGCGGCCGGCGAACGACGACTGCACGACGTGGCGGACGCGCTCGGCGAGCGTGGCGATCGGGACCTTGTTCTTCTCGTAGACGTCCTTGGCCTGCTTGCCCTCGAGGTGCGCGGAGGGCAGCTTGACCTTGATGACGTGCGCGCCGAGCTGCGCGGCGATGTGCGCGGCGTAGGCCGAGACGTCGATGGCGGTCTCGCCGTCCTTCGTGAGCGCGCCGCCGCGGGGGTACGACCACACCACGACGACGAGGCCCGCGGCCTTCGCCTCCTCGGCGAGGATCGCGAGCTCGTTGTACATGTCGAGGCGCGACGCCGAGCCCGGGTAGATCGTGTATCCGATGGCGGCGCAGCCGAGGCGCAGCGCGGCCGACACGCTGCCGGTGATCGCCTGCTTCGGGTCCTTCTCCTCCATGAGCGAGTCCTTGTTGTTGATCTTGAGGATCAACGGGATCTCGCCCGCGTAGTCGCGCGCGCCGGCCTCGAGGAAGCCGAGCGGGGCCGCGTAGGCCGAGCAGCCGGACTCGATCGCGAACTCGAAGTGGTAGCGGGGGTCGTACGCCGCCGGGTTCATGGCGAACGAGCGGCCCGGGCCGTGCTCGAAGCCCTGGTCCACGGGGAGGATGACCATGCGGCCGGTGCCGCCGAGGCGGCCGTGGTTGAGGAGCCGCGCGAGGTTCGTGAGCGTGCCGGGGCTGTCGCTCCCGTACCACGACAGGATCTCGCGGACGCGGGGCGACATCGGGCGGGCGGCGAGCGGGGCCATCGACGGTTCCTCGGGGGGCCGGCGGAGGCTTCGCCCCCGCCGGGGCTACGAATCTAGCCCCGGATCGCCGGAGACGAAGCCCCCGCCCGCCCGACGCCGCCCGCCGGGCCCGCGCGGCGGGTCAGCGGGCGCCGCCGACCGGCGGTGCGCGCTGCCGGAGCGACGACGACAGGAACACGTGCCGACGCTTGTTGGGCGTCACGACGATCGCCTTCACGGCCTGGGTCGGGTCGTCGACGCCGTCCTTCACGCGCTCGCCCGCGTCCTTCTCGCCGAGCACGGCCCCGCCGTTCTCGTTCTCGAAGAAGAACCGCTCCACCTGCACGCGCTCGGCCTTGACGTCGGCGCCCGACGGCCGCTCGAGGACCAGTTCGCTCCCGGCCAGCAGGTTGCACTTGGTCAACTGCACCTTCGCGAAGCTCGCCGGCGACGCCTGGCGCACCGTCGCGCCGGCGAAGAGGTCGGTCCCGTCGAGCACGAAGTCCGTCACGTCGTTCAGCACGAGCGGCCCGCGCACCTCGGAGTGCCGGATCGTGCCCGACGCGCCGCCCTTGAACGTCGTGTCCTTCATCCAGCACGTCCGGATCGCGAACTCGACGGCCTTCCCCTTCGTCGGCATCGCCTCGACCTTGCACGGGCACGTGAACTCGGTCGTCATGATCCGCAGGAACCCGGACTCCACCTTCACGTCGAACTTGCAGTCGTACTGCCAGCAGCAGTTCTCGATCGTGATCCCGCCCTCGAACGCGGCGTCCTGCGCGTGCACCAGCTTGCACCCGTGCATGCTCGCCATGTCGAGGTGCATCATCTTGTCGGGCGACGTGGTCGGGCTGAAGTCCACGTTGACGAAGTAGACCCAGCTGTCCTTCGTCCCGTGGACCGACAGCCCGCCCTGCACGTCGAGGCTCGCGTCGTTGATCCCGTAGACGCGGACGTTCTGCTCGATGCGGATCTCCGACCCCGGCGGGATCACGCACGCGCCGTCGAGGTAGTAGTTCTTCCCGTCGTTGCGCACGGTCTGCTTGCCGGTCAGCGGCAGCCGCAGGCCCTCGGGCGGGATCGCGTCCCCCGCGCGCGCGACGCGCGGCACGCTCCCGACGCAGGCCGCGATCCCCACGACCGCGAGGCCCGGCGCGATCCGACGGAGCACTCGACCCGCCCATCGAGTGACCTTCCAGGTGACCTTCCCCGTGAACTTCCCCATGACGACCCTCCACGGGCCCGCGCCCAGGAGCGCGTCGGTGCGGCGAGACGCCGTACCCCGTCCCCTGGAGCCCGACGGCCCCCATCCAGTCCCGTTCCGACCCCGAACGATGCGCATCAGCCTACGCGCGATCGTGGGGCGCGTCGGGCCCCTCGCTCCGGCGCGACGCGGGCCGGGCCTCGCGGTCCCGGAACCGGTTCCGCCATTCCAGGACCGGCACCGAATGGCGGAACCAGCGCGCGGACCTCCCGACCGACCGGCCGACCGGCTCCGCCCAATCGCGCCAGATCGTGTCCGGCACCGGATGGCGCGTTTGCATCCGACGCCGACGCGTCCAAACGCGCCACTTGGTGTCCGGCACCGGATGGCGCGTTTGCGTCTGCGGTGGAGCCACCGACCGACCGTCCGGTTCCGCCGAATTGGAACCGGCACCGAATGGCGGAACCGACCCGGGGGACCGCGAGGCCCGGTGGCGGATCGCGGGACGTCGGAGGCGATTCGCCGCAACCGCCGCGTGACCTCGCGCGTCTACGGATGTGCCCCGCGATGCCCGCCCTCCGCAGCACCGACCGCGTACGATGGCGCCCATGGGGCGCACGCGCTTCGACGGGCCGCTGACCGCGGAGGACCTGCTCCGACCGGGCAACCCGTACCCCAAACACTGCGAGTTGTGGGACGGGACGCTCTACGCGGCCGAGCCGTCGGGCGGCCCCGCCGAGGTCGTCGGCGCCCGCCTGATCGCGGCGTTGAGCCACCACGCCGACGCGACGGGCCTCGGCTGGGTCGTCGGCTCGAACCAAGGGTTCCTGGTCGCCCGCGACCCCGATCGGGTGCTCTCCCCCGACGTCGCGTTCGTCTCGTTCGCGACCCTCCCGACGCTGCCGGCGCGCGGCTTCATCGACCGCGCACCCGACTTCGCCGCCGAGATCCGCTCGCCGGACGACAGCGCCCGCGCCCTGCACGCGAAGGCGGGCGTCTGGCTCGGCCACCGCGTGCGGGTCGTCTGGGCCGTCGACCCGATCGAGCGCACCGTCACCGTCTACCGGCCGGGCGCCGACCCGACCGTGGTCCTCGAGCCGGACGCCGCGGATGCCGCCCCGATCCTCCCGGGCTGCTCCATCTCCCTCGTCGGGCTGTTCCGCGGCGTCCCGCGCTGAACCGCGGCGCCGCCCCCGGGGCGCGCGAGGCCCGGCCGCCGCAACCCCTCCAGCGGCCGTGTCGCGGCGTCATCGATCCGCCAATCATCGACCGGCATCCATTGGCGGGTCGCCCGGGCCCGTCCGGCGGCCGTGTCGCGGCGTCGCCGATCCGCCAATAAACGACCGGCATCTATTGGCGGATCCGCCAATCAACGACCGGCATCGATGGGCGGATTCGAGCCCGGGACCGCGAGGCCCGGGGGCCGGCGGTCAGGCGTGGTTGCGCAGCAGCAGCTCGCGGGGGTGCGGGTCGAGGTAGGTCTGGCCGTCCACGTAGGGCGCCGGGTGCCGGCGGACGTGGTGGCGCAGGAGCGTCAGCGGGACCACCAGCGGGACGAGGCCCTTGCGGTAGTCGTCGATCAGCCGCGCGAGCTCGGCCCGGTCCGCGGGCTCGAGCGCGTCGGTCACGAAGCCGACGAGGTGCTGCAACACGTTCGCGTGTTTGCCCGGCGTCGCGCGCGTCGTCAGCGCGGCCATGAAGAGCTCGCCGTAGAGCGTCACGAGCTGCGCGCGCGGCAACGCCTTCGCGTCGGCCACGAGGCGCCCGAGCGCGCGGTACCGCGTCGGGTCGTGCGCGAGCACCTGGAACTTGTGCGCCGTGTGGAACGCGACCAGCCGCCCGACCGTGAGGCCCGCCTCGACCGCGTCGCGCCAGCGGCGGTACGCGAACACCCGCTCGATCCAGTTGTCGCGGATCCCGACGTCGTGCAGCCGGCCCTCCTCCTCGACGGGCAGGAGCGGGAACCGCGCCATCAGCGCCGCCGCGAACAGCCCGCGCCCCTTCCGCGACGCCTGCCCGTTGGCCGCGTGCACCTTCACGCGCTCCATCCCGCACGAGGGGCTGTCGGACTTGAGGACGTACCCGCACAGGTCGAGGTCGGCGAGGAGGTCGAGGCGCGCCTTCGACCACCGGGCCATGCGGTCGCTCACGTCCTCGCCCGACTCGCGGAACACCATCCGCGGCGCCTCGACGTCGCCGACCAGCCGCAGCGCCGGCCGCGGGATCGACAGCCCCATCTCGACCTCGGGGCACACCGACACGTACTCGAACCACCGCCCCAGCGTCTCGACGAGGTACGCGTCGCGCTGGTGCCCGCCGTCGTAGCGCACGTTGCGCCCGAGCAGGCACGTGCTGATGCCGACCTTGATCTTCGTGGCGACGTCGACGGAAGTGGCGGTGGTCATGGGGCCCCGCCCCCACGGTACCCCCGCGCACCCCGGGACGGGCCCCGCGTCCGACCGCCGACGACCGCGGCCCCGCCGACGGGCCCGCCCGGTCCGCGCGCGGTCGGGCCCGAGGGGACGCGAGGCCCGGCGGCCGTCAGGAGGCGGCCCAGGCCTTCGCGGCGGGCGTGCCGAACTGCGTCAGGTAGGCGCGGCAGCGCGCGAGGTCGGCGTCGGGCAGGCGGTGCGTCGCGCGCAGGTGCCCGAGCACCTCCGTCATCGTCACGACCGGCGCCACCGGGATGCCGGTGTCCGACGCGAACGCGCCGCACGCGTCGCGGCCGTCCGGGCCCGTCTCCATGCGGTCGAGCGCGATCACGAGCACCGGGAACCGCGCGCCCTCGATCAGCTGCTTCAGCAGCGCGACCGCCTCGAACTTCGTCGTGCCCGTCGTCAGGACGTCGTCCACGAGCGCGAGCCGCGCGCCGGCCGCGGGCCGGTGCCCGACGAGGATCGACGCCGCGTCGGCCTTCGCGGACGCCTCCTCGCCGTGGGTCTTCCGCTCCTTGCGGTCGAAGAGGTACGGCTTCGTCACGTTGCGCTGCGCCAGCGCGACCGCCGTCGCGACCGCGAGCGGGATGCCCTTGTAGGCCGGCCCGAACACGGCGTCGAAGCCGTCGGCGCCCACCGCGTCGAGCATGCGCCCGGCGTACGCCTCGCCGAGCCGCAGCAGGCCCATGCCGTCGTCGATGAGGCCGGTGTTGAGGAACGTGGGCGACGTGCGCCCGCTCTTGAGCGTGAACTGCCCGAGGCGGAACGCGCCGCGCTCGACGAGGAAGTCCACGAACCGACGCTGGTAGTCCTGCACGGGCACCTCCGGGGAGGCCCGCAGGATTCCCCCATCGGGGCCCCGGCGCCAAGGAAACGCCGGGACCCCCGCCCGCCCGGGACCGGTTCAGTGCCGCGCGGCCGGCTCCGGGAACCGCACGCCGTCGAACGCGACGTCCTTCACCTCCGCGATCAGGAACGCGTCGAGGACGCCGATCGCGTCCGCGTGCGGCACGTACGCGCCCGACGGCAGCGGCGTCTGGATGGTCCCCGGCATCCCCGAGTCGCCGCGCAGCGCGGTGATCGCGCCCGCGATCTCCTCGAACGCCGCGTCCCTCACCTTCCGGTCGGCGGTGACCTCCGGCAGCACCCAGCGACGCCCGCCGAGCTTCACGTGCGTGCGGGCCTTGACCGGGTCGTCCGCGTCGAGGCGGAAGAGCTCGACGGTGATCCGCGGGCTCGGCGGCAGGATCACGTCCGTCGTCTCCGGACCGCGGTCCTTCGGCAGCATCGAGTCGATGCGGAAGTCGATCGACTTGAAGCGCAGGTTGAAGAGGAAGAAGAGGATCAGCTGGAACACGATGTCGATCATCGGGGTCATGTTCAGCTCGGTGTTCGCGGTCTCGAGCGGGGGCGGGCGCATGGGGAACCCTCCAGGGGTCCGGTCGAGGGGGGCGGGACGCGAGGCCCGCGCGGGGGACGCCGCCCGGGAGGCCCGGACGGAGCACACGCACGGCGGGAGCGCGAGCGGGGGACCTGGCTCGACGGGACGTTCTCGCGCGAGAAGACGCGCGCGGCGCCGGAGCGGGTCGGCCTTTCGGCTGCCCCATCCTATCCCCGCCGCGGGCCGCGCGCAACGGCCCTTTCCGTCCCGCGCGGAGGGGGCCGGTCGGCCGACGCGGTACATTCGGGGCTTCCCCCTGCCCCCGCACGCCCCCTGTCCCCCCACCCTTGGCCGCTCCGCAGCCCCCGCCCGCCTCGCCCGGCGTCACGCCGACCGTCGTCCCCGACGTGGACCAGGACGTCTACGTCGCGCCGCCGTGGGCCGTGATCCTGCACAACGACGACGTCACGACGCAGGAGTTCGTCGTGTGGCTGCTCGTGGCGCTGTTCGGGAAGGGCTACGACGAGGCGACCAAGCTGATGCTGGAGGTGCACTACCTCGGCGCGGCGGTCGTGGCGGTGTGCGCGCAGGAGCGCGCGGAGCTGTACGTCGAGCAGGTGCGGTCGTACGCGCGCGCCCGGGGGTTCCCGCTCGTCGCGTCGTGCGAGGAAGCGTGACGCCTCGTCCGCCGGGGGGTGGGCGGCGGCGCGGGGGGTAGCATCGGGCGATGCGGATCGTGATCGGTGGCGACGACGAGGTCGCGCTGCGGCTCGCCGAGGCGTTGATGGCCTCGCACGAGGTCGTCCCCTCGTCGGCCACGACGTCCCCCCCTCGCGGCTGGAGCGGCTCGACGTCGAGACGATCCACGGCTCCGTGTCGTCGCCGGAGGTGCTCGGGCGGGCGCGCGTCGGGAAGGCGGACGCGTTCGTCGCGTGCGCGCTCGAGGACGAGCGCAACCTCGTGGGGTGCATGACGGCGAAGCGGCTCGGCGCCGCGCGCACCGTCGGGTTCTTCCACCGGCGCGACTGGCTGCTGCCGCTCGAGCGCGGCGAGCGCGCGCTGGCGCTGTCGTTCGGCATCGACGTGGTGATCTGGCCGCAGGAGCGGCTGGCGCGCGAGATCGTCCGCATCGTCGAAACGCCCGGCGCGCTCGACGTGGAGCTGTTCGAGGAGGGCCGCGTCCAGCTGCTCGAGTACGCGGTCGAGAGCACGTCGGCGATGGCGGGGAAGACCGTGCGCGAGTCCGGCGTGCCCGAGGGCGTGGTGCTCGTGGGCGTGCGGCGCGCGGGGAAGATGTTCCTGCCGCGCGGTGACACGCGCATCGAGACGGGCGACCGCGTGTTCGGCATGGGCGACCGGCGCGGCGTGCGACGGCTCGCGTCGAGCCTGTCGGGGCGCGACACGTCGAACGGCGGCGACCTGATGATCGTCGGCGGCGGGTCCGTGGGGCAGATGGTGGCCGAGGGCCTCGAGGCGGCCGGCGGGTTCAAGCTGAAGCTGATCGAGGCCGACGCGGCGAGGTGCGAGGAGCTGTCGAAGCTGCTCCACGAGACGCTGGTGCTGCACGGCGACGGCACCGACGTGGACCTCCTCGAGAACGAGGGCACGGCGCAGGCCCGCGTGCTGGTCGCGGTCACGAACCGCGACGAGAAGAACCTGCTCGTGTCGCTCCTCGGGCGGCAGCTGGGCGTGCCGCGCATCGTGACGCGCGCCGACTCGCCGGCGAACGAGCGCGTGTTCGAGCGCGTGGGCATCGACGTGGTGCGCAGCGCGCGCGGGTCGGCCATCCAGGCCGCGATCGCGGAGCTCACCGGCGGGCGGTCGCGGATCCTCGCGGAGGTCGAGCACGGCGACGCGCGCGTGATCGAGACCGAGGTGCCGGCCGGGCTGCCGCCGACGCGACTGAAGGACGTGCGCGCCCCGGTGTTCGCGATCATCGGCGCGATCATCCGCGGCAGCGAGACCATCATCCCGCGCGGCGACGACGAGATCCGCGGCGGCGACCGCGTCGTCGTGTTCTGCGACCGGGCCGCGGAGCCCGCGGTCCGCGAGTTCTTCGGCCGCGGCGGGGCGTAGCCGGTGCGGCTCGCGCTGGTCCTCGGGCTCCTGGGGCAGATGCTGCTGCGGTTCGCGGCGGCGTTCCTCGCGCCGGCGGTGCTCGCGGTCGTGGACGGCGAAGGACGCGAGGCCGCGGCGTTCCTCGTCGGCGGCGCGGCGACGGCGGCCCTCGGCGCGCTGCTCGCGCGCCTGCGGCAGCCCGGCGTCCGCGTGCACCGCGTCGAGAGCATGGCGGTCGTCGCGGGGGCGTGGCTGGCCGTCAGCCTCGTCTCGGCCGTGCCGTTCCTGTTCGTCCGGCTGTCGGCGGTGGACGCGCTCTTCGAGTCGATGTCGGGCATCACGACGACCGGCGCGTCGGTGTTCGTGGACTTCTCGGCCTACGGCCGCGCGGTGTTCCTGTGGCGCTCGATCCTGCACTGGATCGGCGGCCTGGGCGTGATCGCGCTGTTCGTCGTGATCCTGCCGTCGCTCGGGATCGCGGGCCGGCAGCTGTTCTTCGCGGAGGCCTCGGCCGCCGCCGACGAGGGCATCGCGCCGCAGGTGCGCCGGCTCGCGGGCCGCCTGTGGGTGATCTACACGCTCCTGACCGTGGCCGAGATCGGGCTCCTGCGCTGGTACGGCATGCCGTGGTTCGACGCGGTGAACAACGCCATGGCCACCCTCTCGGCCGGCGGCTTCTCGCCCAACCCGTCGAGCATCGCGGGCTACGCGAACCCCGCGTGCGAGTGGGTGATCGCGACGTTCATGTTCCTCGCGGGCGCGAACTTCGCGCTGCAGTGGCGCATGCTGGCCGGCAAGCCGTTCGCGTTCGCCCGCGACCCGGAGTTCCGCGTCTACGCCGTCGCGGCGGCCCTCGGCGTCGTGGCGGTGGCCGCGCACCTGCCCGGGCCCACGTTCGGCGAGCACGCGCTCCGCGAGGCGTTCTTCCAGGTCACGAGCGTGATGTCGGCGACCGGGTTCGCGAGCGACGACTTCAACCTCTGGGCCGACGGCGCGCGGGCGCTCCTGTTCGTGCTGATGCTGTTCGGCGGCTGCGCGGGCTCGGCGGCGGGCGGGCCCAAGGTCGTGCGGTACATGATCGTCGCGAAGCACTGCGGCCGCGAGATGGTCCGCACGGTGCACCCGCAGGCGGTGCTCCCGGTCCGGGTCGGCCGGACCGTCGTCGCCGACGACGTGCTGCGGTCCGTCGTGACGTTCGTGGTCGTCTACGTCGCGACGTGGGGCCTCGTGTCGGTGGGCCTGATCGTGATGGGGAGCGACCTCGTGACGGCCCCCACCGCCGCGCTCGCGTGCCTCGCCAACTGCGGCCCCGGCCTCGGCCAGGCCGGACCCATGGGCAACTACGCCGGCTTCTCCGACGCCCAGAAGGGCCTGCTGATCCTCACGATGTGGGTCGGCCGCCTCGAGGTGATCACGGTGCTCGCGCTGCTGCGGTGGGACGTCCTGCGCCACCTCCGCTGGCGCGGCACGCCCGCGCGCTGACGCCGGCCGCCGGGCCTCGCGGTCCCCCGCTCGGATCCGCCAATACGTGCCGGTCGTCTATTGGCGGATCGCGCCAAGCGTCCCCCGGACGAATCCGCCAACATGTGCCGGTCGATCATTGGCGGAACCGGCGGCGCGGGGACGTCAGCCGGCGGGGTTCGTCGGCGCGGCGCCGTCGAGCGAGCGCCAGAGGTACCACGTGGCGACGCTGCGCCAGGGACGCCAGGGCGCGGCCAGGCGCTCGAGCGTCGCCGGCGTCGGGTCGCGGCGCTTGCGATAGGCGCGTCGCACCGCGTTGCGCAGGCCGAGGTCGCCGACGGGCAGGACGTCGGGGCGGCCGAGGTGGAACATCAGGAACATCTGCGCGGTCCACGGCCCGATCCCGCGGACCGACGTGACGCGCGCGGTCACCTCGTCGTCGGTCCACCGCGACGGCAGCGGGAACGCGAGGCGGCCGTCGGTCGTGGCGCGCGCGAGGTCGGTGACCGCCGCCGCCTTCGCCCCCGACAGGCCCGCGGCGCGCAGCCGCGCGACGTCGCACGCGAGGACGGCCTCGGGCGTCGGCACGCCGCCGAACAACGCGGCGAACCGGCCGTGGATCGTCTCGGCCGCGGCGCCGGCCAGCTGCTGGAACACGATCGCGCGCGCGAGCGCCGCGAAGTCGTCGCGCCGCCGCGGCGCGCGCAGCGTGCACGGCCCCACGCGGGCCACGACGTCCGCGAGGACGGGGTCCACCCGACAGAGGTGGGCGACCCCGTCCGTCGCGGCGCGGGCCACGGGCGAACGCTACGAGGCCTTCGACGGCTCGCTGACGTTCCAGCCCTTGGCCTTCTCGTCGGCCTGGATCTCCTCGAGCAGCTTCGCCGTCGGGAGCGGGTCGGTGCCCTCGGTGATGTTCTTGCCCTTCTTCGCGTGCTCGGCGTTGAACGCCTTCCACGACGCGTAGACGTCGGGCAGCTCGTGCTCCGGCCAGATCGCGTTGATCGGGCACGCCGGGACGCACGCCTCGCAGTCGATGCACGTCTCGGGGTCGATGACGAGCATGTGCTTCGGCGAGGTGATCTCCCAGAAGCACGACACCGGGCACTCGACGGCGCAGTACGTGTAGCGACAGTTGACGCAACGCTCGGTGACGACGTGCGGCATGGCGGGCAGCCTCCGGGGGGCTCGAGGGACGGGGGGAGGCAGAGGATACCGACCGGGGCCCGACGGGAAAGAACGCTTCCCGACCCGGGGGGACCGCGAGGCCCGGTGGCCGGTTTCCTCCCAGGAACCGACCGAATCGGACTGACTCGGTCGGAATCTCCGGACTTCGACGCCGGCTTCGGCCGATTTCGGGCGGATTCCGGCCGACAACCGCCCGAACCGGCTATGCTGCCCCCATGAGCCCCGTCGAAGCCTACGAAACCATCCGCCTCTCCGAAGCCGCCCGCGTCCTCGGGGTCGGCGACACCACGCTGAAGCGCTGGACCGAGGAAGGCCGCATCGCCTGCGAGCGCACCGCGGGCGGCCACCGCCGCTTCCGCCGCGACGTCGTCGCGGCCTTCAAGGCCCGCATGAGCGGCGAGCGCCCGGCGCCCGTCGTCGAGGCCCCCGACCGCGGGGTGGACTCGCGCACCTGGCTCGACGAGCCGGGCGACCCCGCGGAGCCGACCGCGATGTCGGCGCGCCTCCTCGCGCTGCGCGCGACGAGCGGCGACTGGGCCGAGGCCGCGGACCGCCTCTGCGCCGGCCTGCTGTCGGAGATCGGCGAGCGCTGGTCGCAGGGCCGCCTCACGTGCGCCGAGGAGCACGCGCTCTCGCGCTCCGTCGAGTCGGCGCTCATCCGCGTCGCGCACGCGATGCCCGTCGCGCCCGACGCGCCGGTGATGGTCCTCGCGTGCCCCGCGGGCGAACGTCACACGCTGGGCCTCTCGCTCGTCGAGACGGCGGTACGCGAGCGCGGCATGGCGATCCGCTACCTCGGCGCCGACGTGCCGACGGGCGACATCGTGAAGGTCGTGAAGACGGTGCGCCCCGTGGCGGTCGGCCTCTCGGCCTCGCGGCACCCGCGTCCCGTGAGCGAACTGCTCGAGCCCGCGCGGGTCGTCGCGCAGGCCTGCGCCGAGGTGGGCGCCCGCCTCTTCCTCGGCGGCGGCGGCAACTGGCCCGCCGTCCGCGGCGCCCAGCGCACGCTCACGATCATGGACGTCGTCCGCGCGCTGGCGCCCGTCCTCCCCCGTCCCGCGCCGCGCTGACGCGCGCGATCGTCCCTCACGCCGCCGCGCCCTCCGCACCCCCGACCCGCTTCACCCCGCCCTCCCCCCGCCCCCGCAGCCCCCACCGCCCCACGCACCCGTCCGCGTCCCGGAGCCTCGCTTGAGCACCCCGCCCCGTCCCCTCGACATCGCCATCACCGGCGCCTCCGGCCTCGTCGGCCGCGCCCTCGTCGCGGCGCTGACCGCCCGCGGCCACTCCGTGCGCGCGCTGTCGCGCCGCGCCGCGTCGGGCGGCGACGCCCCGCGCGTGCGGTCGGTCACGTACGTCCCCGACGACCCGCGTTCGGTCGCCGCCGCGATCGACGGGGCCGACGCCGTCGTGAACCTCGCCGGCCACGGCCTCTTCGACGGCCGCTGGACCGCGGCCCGGATGGCGTTGATCCGCTCGAGCCGCGTGGACGGCACGAAGGCGCTCGTGGACGCGATGCGCGGGCTCGCGCGCAAGCCGTCCGTGCTCGTCTCGGCGTCGGCCGTCGGCTTCTACGGGCCGCTCGACCCCGACCGCACGGTGGACGAGGCCGCGGGCCCCGGCGACGACTTCCTCGCGGAGGTCTGCCGCGCGTGGGAGGCCGAGGCGACGAAGGCCGAGGCCCTCGGCGTGCGCGTCGCGGTGCCGCGCCTCGGCGTGGTGCTCTCCAGGGACGGCGGCGCGCTGAAGCAGATGGCGCTGCCGTTCAAGCTGTTCGCGGGCGGCCCCGTCGGGAACGGTCGCCAGGTCATGTCGTGGATCCACCGCGACGACCTCGTCGCGATGATCGTGGCGATGGTCGAGGACCCGCGCTGGCGCGGCGTCTACAACGCGACCGCGCCGTTCCCCGCGAGCAACAAGGCGTTCAGCAAGGCGCTGGGCCGCGCGCTGCACCGCCCGTCGTTCCTGCCGACGCCGGGCCTCGCGTTGCGCGTGGTGCTCGGCAAGGTCGCGTCGCTCGTGACGACGGGGCAGCGCGTGCTGCCGACGGCGGCGCAGGCGCTCGGGTTCACCTTCCGCTTCCCGAAGGCCGAGGACGCGCTCGCCGAGATCTACCGCGCCTGACCCGGGCCCCGCGCGCGGCCGCGCACACGCGCGGACGTCGCGGCCCGGAACGACACGGGCCTCGCGTCCCGAGGGACGCGAGGCCCGTGAACGTGCCGGCCGGCGGGGCCGCGGTCAGTCGGCCGAGGGCGCCGTGTTGAAGCCCTCGCGCGAGGGACGCGACGTCGTGCCGCAGCCGCACGGCGGGCAGCAGTCGTCGCGCTTCGTCCACACCCAGCGGCCGGGCATGAACTCCTCCTTCTGCCAGCGCACGTCGTACTGGGCCGGCTTGTAGACCGGCGTCGGGACGGCGACGATGCGCGTCTTCTGCACGACGCTGTACTGCGGCGGGGTGAACGCGCAGTACTCGAGGCCCTTCTCGGTCTCGGTGACGTCGCAGCACTTCGTGCGCGCGGGGATCGTGACGGGCTTGAAGCAGCAGCCGTCCTTCTCGCAGGCGCACGGGGCCTTCACCCACTCGGTGCGCGCCGGCTCGACGACGACCTCGACGCTCTTCTTCGTGCGGCAGGGCGTGCACTTCTTCTCGTAGGAGCCCGGCGTGCACACCTCGTCGAAGGTGATCTCCTTGCGCCACGAGCACTCCTGGCAGACCTTCGCCGGCTTGCACTCGACGAGGGTCGGGACCTCGCGGTACGTCGGCGGCAGGTACTTCAGGCAGTACGTGGAGCTCGGGTCCGGATCGACGGGGTAGTCGATCGGCGGACGCCGCGAGGACGAGCAACCGACCGCGAACCCCGCGACGAGGACCGCCGCGAGCGCCCACAGGCGCGACCAGCCGAAACGCGAAGAAGTCATGCGAGCCTCCGTGCCCAAGGGCGTAGGCATACCACATCGGCCCCCCCGGGCCCAGGGGGCACCCGCCGGACATCGTCCCCAGGGGACCGCGAGGCCCGTCCGCCCCCCCCGGGTCCAACGCGCCATTCGGTGCCGGACACCATCTGGCGCGTCTGCCGAAGCGGGCCACCGGGCCTTGCGTCCCCCCCGGGATGAATTCGCCATCGCCTGCCGGTCCCGAAAGCGCGAAGCCGAACGGACCGGCGTGCCGCCGGGCAAACGCGCCATCCGGTGACGGACACGATCTGGCGCGTCTGCCGGCGACGGGTGGGCGGGGAACGGGGAGGCGCCACGAGACGCGCCATCCGGTGACGGACACGATCTGGCGCGTCTGGCGACGCGCGGGCGGGGCGAGGGGAGGCGCCGCGCGCCGACGCGCCCGCAGGGCCACGAGACGAGCCCACGGGGCCGCGAGACGAGCCCCCAGGGCAGAGAAGCGGGCGGGAGACTCGCCCGAGCCCGGGGCGCCCCAGGGGGCCGAGGCGGACTACGCCAGGTCGGTCGAGAGGACGTCGATCGCCTTGGGCAGGATCGCGTCCCAGGCGACGTTCGGCGCCTTCGTGATCGTCAGGAAGTCGCGCAGGCCGAAGAGGGACACCACGCCGCGGATCTCGAGCAGGCGCGCCGCCCACGGGGCGTCCGCCACCGGCGTCGAGGCGGAGAACGTGCGCGGCCGGTCGCCGAGCGCCGGCGCGGACAGCGCGAGGCGCATGGCGTTCGGGTTCGGCGTCGGCTCGGGGCGGATGGTCAACGGCATCGGGACGCTCCCGCGCGAAGCCTACCGCACCGAGGCGTCGGCGGGCGTAGGATGCAGGGTGTCCATGTCCCCCGGTGAGGCTCCCCACCCTTCGCCCCGGCCGACGCCCCCGGCCTCGCCGCCCCCCCCGGGCCCCGCGGGCCCGGCCGCCGGGCGGCCCGCCACGCGGTCGGGTCGCGTGCCGCTCCCCATCGAGCGGATCTTCTCGCCCGCGGAGGCCGTGCTGGTCCGGCGGCTGACCGCGTTCGCCGACGACGGCGCGGGCCCCTTCCAGCAGGACCTCCATCGCGCGCTCGACACCGGCCTGACGGGCCTCGGCAACATCGCGGAGGCGATCGAGTCGTACCCGTCGCTGCGCGAGACGCGGACGCTCGGCGGCAAGGAGCGCAGCCTCAACACGCTCGTCGAGGGACTGCTCGCGGGCGGCGAGCACGCGCTCGAGTGGAGCCTGCCGACCAAGTCGATCCTCTCGCGCGCCTTCGGCATCGCGAAGGTCAACTTCTTCGTGTCGCTGCGCTACGTCGTCGAGGCCTGCCAGGCCGACGCCGTCCCGTCGCTGCTCGAGGGCATCGCCTCCGCGATCGAGGAGGCGGTCTACACGCGCCTCACGGAGGAGCTCCTCACGTCGTACCTGACGACGCAGGACGCCGACCGCGACCTCAAGCGCCTCGCGGTGCTGCGGCTCGTGGACCTCTGGGAGGGCCGCCTCTCGCTCACGCTCGACACGCTCGCGCCCGTCCTGCGGTCGGCGTGGCAGGCGCGCCAGCGCGCCGTGCGCGTGTTCGGGACGATGATGGGCACCGCCGAGATCATGCAGCTGATGTTCGCGAACTGCAGCCACGACTTCGTGGCGTGGTTCTCGCGCCACGAGGTGCCGCCGGAGCAGCAGCAGGCGTTCGAGGAGTTCCTCTTCGACATCCCGTTCGAGCACCTGCAGCGCGTCCGCTACCGCATGATGGAGGAGGGCCTCTCCGTCGTCGACCGCGCGAAGGTCGAGGAGTACCTCGGGCTGCCGCCCGGCGCCCTGCGCCCCAAGGTCGGCGACCCGAAGGACCTCTACGTCGCGTTCCGCCGGCGGCGCGTCCGCGCGCAGTACCGTTCCGCCACGAACGCGCCGGGCCCCCGCCGCACGGCCGAGGGCTACCTGATGGAGGCGATCCTCCGCCACCAGCTGCCCGACGTCCCCGCGGGCGGCCTGTCCGGCTGACGACCCGGCGTCGCCCCGGCGGACCGGACCGCGGGCCGGGCGCGGTACGATCGCAGCATGCCCCTCCAGCTCGACCGCACCGAGCGCCGGATCGTCGGCTCCCTCCTCGAGAAGGAGATGACCGTCCCCGACGCGTACCCGCTCACGCTCAACTCGCTGCTCCTCGCGTGCAACCAGTCGAGTAACCGCGACCCCGAGATGCACCTCCAGGAGTTCGAGGTCACCGGCGCCGTCCGCGCGCTCATGCAGAAGGGGTGGGTCGCCGAGATGGAGCTCTCGGGCGCCCGCACGCGCCGGTACGGCCACCTCGCCCGCGAGCAGCTCGGCGTCGACGACGTGGACCTGGCGATCCTCGCGGAGCTCCTCCTGCGCGGGCCCCAGTCGCCCCAGGAGCTCAAGACGCGCGCGAGCCGCATGAAGCCCATCCCCACGCCCGAGGACGCGGAGCGCCGCCTGCAGGCCCTCGCGGCGCGCCCCGTCCCCTACGTCCGGTTCCTCGGCAAACGCCCGGGCGAACGCGTCCCCCGCTGGGAGCACCTCCTCGGCAAACCCGGCGAGACCCCGCCCCCGCCGGCCGAGCCCGAAGTCGCGCCGACGACGTCCGCCGCGGCCCACGCCCCCTCGACCCCCGCCGCGAGCCACGCCGCGCCCGCGGTCGGCGCCGACCCGCTCGCGTCGCTCGTCGCGCGCGTCGAGGCGCTCGAGCGCACCGTGGCCGAGCTGAAGCGCAGCCTCGGCGGGTAGCGCACCTTCGCGGCGCGGGCGCCGTGGGGCGCCGTCGAGGGCTCGGGGACGCAAGGCCCGCTCGCCCGCGCGCGCGCACGCGAGGCCCGCTCGCGGACCCGCGAGGCCCGCGCGCACGCACGCGAGGCCCGCTCCGCGACGGGACGGGACAGGCCTCGCGTCGGCGCGGGTCGCTCGATCGCGAACGGGCCTCGCGTGTCGGGCCCGCGACCGCGGCGACGTACGTCGCGCTACTTGCCCAGCGCGTGGTCGCGGTAGGCCTTGTGGCAGGCCGCGCAGTCGTCGGCCAGCGCGCTGAACGCCGCGTCGGCGGCCTTGGCGTCGACGGCGCCCTTCGTGAGCGCCTTCGAGAGCGCCCAGGCGGCGTCCTCGCTGTTCTTGAGCCACGTCCTGAAATCGTCGGGCTTCTCCGCGATCGCGGGCTGGCGGGCGAGCTCGCGGAACGCCTCGGCGAGGATCGTGGCCTCGTGGGCCGGGTCGATGTCGGCGTGCTCCGCGGTCGGCGCCCACATCGCCTTCTTGACGAGCTTCAGCGCGTCCCAGTGGTTGTCCACGGCGACCATCGCCTCGCGGAGCGGCGGCGTCGGCGCGGCCTCGGGCATCGGCGCCTCGACCGTCGCGAGGTCGGCCTCGGACGGCGGGTTGAACTCGCGGACCGTCGCGTAGAGCCCCGAGTACTTCGGGTCGGTGCCGGCCACCTTCATCCACGCCGTCGTCTCCTCGGCGGAGACGCCGTCGATCATCATGCGCGCGATGGAGCACGCGGCGGGGCCGCGGTGCTTGCCGTGGTGGCAGTGCACGAAGATCGGCCCGTCCTTGTGCAGCGTGACGAACGTCTTCGCGAGCTCGAGCGCCGTGGCCGGCGGGATGCCGTCGTAGCCGATCGGCACGTGGACGTAGCGGAGGCCGTGCTTGCGGGCGAGGTCGGCCGGCGGCTTCGCGCCGTCCACCGACACGATCGACTTGATGCCCGCCTTCGCCAGCGCTTCGAAGTCGGCGTCGGTCTCGGGCGACGCGCCCGACGCGAGGTTCGGCGAGAGGCGGAAGTAGTTGTGGACGAGCTTGGCGGCCTCGGCGTCGGCGCCCGTGAGGCCGGCGGCGGGCGGGTGGCCGCCGCCGTTCGGACCGCCGCCCCCGGCGTCGGCCGGCTTCGCGGGCGCGGGGGCCGGCGGCTCGGCCTTCGCGACGGCCGCCGGCGCGACGACGACCGTCGCGGTCGCGGTGGCCGTGACCGTCGGCCGGGGCATCGGCATCGCGGCGGCGCGGTCCGGGCAGCAGCGGCTGCAGCCGGGGAACAGCAGGAACCCCGCGGCGATCGCGGACGCGAGCAGCGCCCCCACGGCGAGGTTGGCGGCGGTGGACGACGACGAGACGTGATGCGTCATGGCGACACCCTGTTGCAAAGCCCTTGCCAGCGCGCGGCGGGCGTGCGGACGGCCCCGCCGGGGCCGGATCGTGGCGCGCGCGACTCACCCGGGAGGCGGGGTGTTACGCCGGGACCACGGGGACGCCACGGGTGGCGGGCGCCGGGCCCCCCGCCCGTCGACGCCGGCCGGCCCCGCGACGTAGGGTGGGAGGCCCCCGCCGGCGCCCGGCGCGCGGACCCGACGATGCCCACCCCGAGACGCCCCGCCCCCCGCCGCCCGTCGAAACGGGCCCCGACCGCCGACACGCCGGCGCTCTTCGACGGTCCGGTCGCGTCGGAGGGTCCCTCGGCGCTCGACGGCCCGGCGCCCCTCGGGGCCGGGCCCCGCCCGCCGCCGGGGCCCGTCCGGTTCGGGACCTCGTCGTTCACCGCGCCGGGGTGGGTCGGCGCCTTCTATCCCGAGGGCACCCGCCCCGCCGACTTCCTCCGCTGCTACGCCCGCGAGTTCGACACCGTCGAGGTGGACGCCACGTACTACGCCGTCCCGTCGGCGCGCACCGTGGACGGCTGGGCCGAGAAGACGCCCGAGGGCTTCGTCGTCGCGGCCAAGTTCCCGCGCGCCATCGTCCACGGCGGCGACGACGCGCACCCCGACCCGGCGCGCATCCTCACCCTCGACGCGATCGGCGCGCAACGCGACGCGTTCCTCGGCGTGATGGCCCGCCTCGGCCCGCGCCTCGGCCCGCTCGTGCTGCAGTTCCCCTACTTCAACCGCACCGGCTTCCCGAGCGTCGGCCCGTTCCTCGAGCGCCTCGACGCGTTCCTCGGCGCGCTGCCGCCGGGCCCGTCCTACGCCGTCGAGGTCCGCAACAAGGCGTGGGTCGCGCCGCCGCTGCGCGAGGTGCTCGCCCGCCACCACACGGCGCTCGTGCTCGTGGACCAGGCCTGGATGCCCCACGGCGACGAGGTCGAGCGGGCCATGGACCCCGTCACGGGCGACCACGTCTACGTGCGCCTCCTCGGCGACCGCAAGGCCATCGAGGCGATCACGACGACGTGGGACCGCGAGGTGATCGACCACGGCGACCGGCTCGCGCGCTGGGCCGCGCTGATCGCGCGCCTCGAGGCCCGCGGGCTGAGGATCTTCGTCTACGTGAACAACCACTACGCGGGCCACGCGCCCGCGACGGTCCGCCGCCTGCGCGCGATGTACGAGGCGCAGCGCGGCAAGGGCTGACGCCGCGGTCGGATGCGGGGGACCGCGAGGTCCGCTCGCCGGCGCACCCGCGCGAGGGGACGCGCCGCGCGGGCCGGCGGGCCTCGCGGGTCGACGGACGGGCCTGGCGTACCGGCGCACGGGCCTCGCGGTCCGGCGCACGGGCCTCGCGGTCCCGCACGCGGGCCGACGTCAAGCGGTCGGCGCGGGCGCGGTCAGGTCGCGGGCGGCGTCGCGCAACGCGGCGGCGGCGGACGCGCGGTCGGTGCGGCCGCAGGCGACGACGGCGCGGCGGAGGTCGCGCGCGGCCTCGACGTCGTGGAGGGCGTCGGGCGTCCCGTCGCGCATCAGCGCGGTGAGCTCGGGGAAGCGCTGCTCGAGGCCGCGGAGCGCCGAGAGGTAGCGGTGGTCGCCCGCCTCGAGGTCGGCGGCGAGCCCGAGGAGGACCGGCCCCACCCAGCGGCGGAGGCGCTCGTCGCGGCGGTGGGGCGACAGGCGGCGCAGGCGGCCCTCCGCGCGGTCGAGGAGGAGCGAGGCGCCGGGCGCCCAGCCCCGCACCACGGTGGCGAACGGCTTGCCCCGGTCGCGCCAGAGGACGAGCGCGCGGTGCAGCGCGATGAGCACCCGCCCGACGTCGCGACGGAGGTCGTTCGTCTCGGCGAGGAGGGCGAGGAGCTCGTCGTTCGGGGACGGGCGCACGGGCGTCCCTTGTACCCGGCGGGCGGCGGAGGGGGGCCGTCCGCTATCCTCTCCCTCCCCATGGCGCCGTCCCTCGACGACCGGATCGCCGACCTCCTGAAGGGCGCGCAGGGCGCGTTCGGGGCCCTCGTGCACGCGCTGCGCACGGCGCCGCCGTCGGTGGAGCGGCTCGCGGCGCTGCTCGCCCACGAGAACCCGCTCGTGCGGCGCGCGGCGCTCGCGGGGTGCGCCGGCCGGCCCGACGCCGCGCTGGCGGAGGCCGCGCGGCCGCAGGCGAAGGACCCGCTGCCCGAGGTGCGGGTGGACCTCGCGGACGCGATCGGCGCGGCGCCGTGGCCGCTCGACGACGTGCTCGAGGCGCTGCTCGCCGACGCCGACCCGCGGGTGCGCGTGGCCGCGGCGCGCGCGGCGGGCGGGCGCGAGGGCCTCGTCTCGGCGCTCGTCGAGGCGCTCGACGAGGACGACGACTGGCTCGTGCGGCAGACCGCCGCCGAGGGCCTCGAGCACGCGCCCGCGCCGCGGGCGCTCGCGGGCCTCGTGCTCGCCCTCGCCGAGGACGACGACCGCGACGTGTCGAAGGCCGCGGCCCGCGTGGCCGAGCGCGTGCTCGAGCGCGCCGGCGCCTGGCCCGCGGACGCGCCCGCGCCGGCGCCCGACGTGCTCGAGAAGGCCGTCGAGCGGCTCGACGCGCTCGGCCAGCGGCGGTACCCGCGGCTCGCCGCGTGGGCCCGCGAGCGAATGGCCGCGGGGCTCGACCCGGCGCGCCTGCGCAAGTTCGGCGTCGACCTCACGGCCGAGGCCGAGGACGGCCGGCTCCCGCGCGCCCACCGCGTGGACGTCGCGTGCGAGGCGGTCCTCGAGACGATCACGGGCACCGGCGGCGGCCCGCGCGCGGTCGTGCTCCTCGGCCCGCCCGGCAGCGGCAAGACGGCGGTCGTGCACGAGGTCGTCCACCGCCTCGCGGCGCTCGAGGGCGGCGCGTGGCGCGTGCTGCGCGTCAACCCGTCGGACATCCTCGCGGGCACGGTCTACCTCGGCGAGTGGCAGACGAAGGTGCGCGACCTCGTGGAGGCCGTGAAGGCCCCGCGGCGCGTCCTCCTCTACGTCCCGAACCTCGCGGAGCTGGCCCACGCGGGCCGCGCGAGCAAGAGCGACCTCAACGTCGCGACGATGCTCGCGCCGCACGTCGAGAGCGGCGCCGTCGCGATCCTCGGCGAGTCGACGCCCGAGGCGTTCCGCACCGGGCTCGGCGACGTCGCGTCGCTGCGGCGGCTCTTCGTGCCCGTCGAGCTCGCCGAGGCCGACGCCGCCGAGACGAAGGCGATCCTGCGCGCCGTCCGCGACGAGGCCGGCGCCGACATGCCCGACGCCGACCTCGACCGGCTGCTCGACCTCGCGGGCATGTACCTGACCGGCGCCGCGCAGCCCGGCCGCGCCGTCGGGCTGCTGCGGCGCGTGATCGAGGCCCACGCCGACCGTCCGGGCCCGCTCCGGGCGCGCGACGTGCTCTCGACGCTCGCGACGTCCACCGGCGTCCCCGTGGACCTCCTCGACGACGACACGCCGCTCGACCTCGCGCGCGTGCGGCAGTTCTTCGAGAGCCGCGTGATGGGCCAGCCCGAGGCCGTCGCCACCGTCCTCGACCTCGTCGCCCTCGTGAAGGCCGGGCTCACGGACCCGGGCAAGCCCTACGGCGTCCTGCTGTTCGTCGGGCCCACGGGCGTCGGCAAGACCGAGCTCGCCCGCGCGCTCGCCGAGCTCCTCTTCGGCGACCCCGCGCGCCTCGTGCGCTTCGACATGAGCGAGTACGCGACCCACGACGCGTTCGAGCGCCTCATCGGCGCCCGCGGCGAGCCGGGCCTCCTCACGTCCGCGGTGCGCGAGCGGCCGTTCTCGGTGGTGCTCTTCGACGAGATCGAGAAGGCGCACGTCAACGCGTTCGACCTGCTGCTGCAGGTGTTCGACGCGGGCCGCCTCACGGACCCGCGCGGCGTCACCGCCGACTTCCGCCGCACGATCGTGATCCTCACGAGCAACCTCGGCTCGGCGGTCCCCACCGAGTCCGGCGTCGGCTTCGGCGCCGCCGGCGCCGTCCCGCCGCCGCCGGACCGCGAGCACGCGGTGCGCGAGGTGATGCGCTTCTTCCGCCCCGAGTTCGTCAACCGCATCGACCACGTCGTGAGCTTCCGGCCGCTCTCGCTCGAGACCACCGAGCAGATCGCGCGCCGCGAGGTGGCCCGCGTGCTCGAGCGCGGCGGGCTCACCCGCCGCCGCATCGCGGTGGACGTCGACCCGGCCGTCCTCGCGCTGCTGCTCAAGCACGGCTACTCGCCCGCCTTCGGCGCCCGCCCCCTGAAGCGCACCGTCGAGCGGTTCGTGCTGCTGCCGCTCGCGCACGCGCTCGCGCGCGGGGGCGCTCCCGCGGGGAGCCTGGTCCGCCTCGTCGCCCGCGGCGACCGCGTCGAGCTCGAGGTGGTCCCCGTGGACGGCCCCGACGCGGACGCGCCCCCCGCGAAGCCGCCGCCGGCGGCGAAGGCCGCGGCCGCCGACGCCGCGCGGGCCCGCGCGCTCGCCGACGCCGCGGGCGCGCTCGAGGCGCGCGCCGCGCCGCTCGCCGCGCGCAAGTCGCAGGGCCTCGCGCGGTCCAACGCGCCGGGCTTCTGGAAGGACCGCGCGGCCGCGACGCGGGCGCTCGACGACGTCCACCGCCTCGAGAAGGTGCTCGACACGGTCGAGCGCGCGGCACGCGAGGCCCGGGCGGTCGCGGAGGCCGCGGCGAGGCCGCCCGCGAAGGGCCGGGCCTCGCGGTCGTCGGACCGGCTCGACGCCGCCGCGCGCGCGCTCGCCGTCGCGACGGCCCTCGTGGACGCCGCCGAGGGCGACGACCTCGGCGACGCGTTCGTGCGCGTGGCCCGCGTGCGCGGCGAGGGCGAGCCCCTCGACGCGGTCGCCGCCGTCGCGTCGATGCTCGACGCGTTCGCGACGCGCCGCGGGCTCGAGGTCGAGACCCTCGACGAGCGCGGCGGCGACGACGCGGCGGAGGACGTCGTCGTGCTGTCGGTCGCGGGCGCGGGCGCGCGGGCGCTCCTCGCCTCGGAGGCCGGGTTCCACCACTTCGCGCGTCGCGCGTCGGGCTCGGGGCAGCGCCGGCGGGGCGCGGGGCGCGCGTGGATCCGCGTCGAGGTGCTCCCCGTCCCCGACGCGGACGCCGCGGCCGCGCGCCCGCACGTGAAGGTGCGCACGAAGCCCTTGAAGGGCGTCGCGGGCCGCCGCGTGAAGCAGCCGACGCTCGACCTCTCGCTCCTGCACGAGCCCGCGCGGATCGCGGTGACCGGCCTCGCGACCGGCCCGAAGGACGCCGCCGTCGCGCGCCTCCTGCCGTGGCTCTCGCGCGCGTCGCCGCCGCCGCCGCGCCCGGCGACGACGCGGCCGCGACGGCCGTCGTGCGCCGCTACCTGCTGGCGCCGGAGGCCCGCGTCGTGGACCGCCGCCACGGCACGACGTCGGGGCACCTCGACCGCGTGCTCGCCGGCGAGCTGGAGCTGCTGCGGCCGGCGTGACGGGCTCGCGCGGGGCCGTCGCCGCGTCGACACGCCCCGCCACGGCGCGGTGACGCACGCGGCACGCGGGGAGGGCGCGAGCCGACGCCCGGGACGGGTCCGACGGTCGGATTCGCGACGCAACCGTCGCGAATCCGGGGATCGCGCGTCGCGCCCGCGAGGCGCGGCGTTTGCGAACTCCTCCGCGTGGCCTGCCCTCCGTCCCCGCGCGTCCGCCGCTACCCGTCCTCGCCGACGGGCGCGCCGGCCGGCGCCGGCCGGGGACCCCTGCTGTGGAGCGCCGCGCTCCACGCCGCCGCGTTCGTCGTGCTCGCCCGGTGGGCCGTCCCGGCGGCGACCCCGGCCACGCTGGCGTTCGACGTGCGCGTCGCGAGCGTCGAGGCCGCACCCGCCGACGCGCCCGAACCGCTCGACCCCGAGCGCCTCGCGCCGCCGGAGCCGCCGCTCCCGCTCGACCCGTCCCCGGACCTCGCGCCCGACGCGCCGCCGCCCGACGACGAGGTCTCGCTCGACGCGATCGAGGAACCCGACGCGGGTCCCTCCGCCGAGACGGGGCCGGCGGGGCCGACCTCGGCGTCGGTCGCGGTCCGGCGGCCCGCGCCGCCGCCCGCCGCGACGCCGCCGCCTCTCCCCGAGCCCCCCTCGCCCCCGACACCCCCCCGACCTCCCGTGGCGTTCCGCCCGCCCGTCGCCGTCGCCGCGAGCGCGGCGTCGTCGGCCTCGTCGGCCGTCGAGGGCGCGCGCCCCGACGCGGGCAACGCGCCGCCCGTCTATCCCGCGGACGCGCGGGCCGAGCGTCGGAGCGGCGTCGTGACGCTGCGCATCGAGGTGGACGAGGTCGGCGCGGTGCGCGCGGTCGCGGTCGCGGCGTCGAGCGGCCACCCGTCGCTCGACGCGGCCGCGGTGGACGCGGCGCGCGGCTGGCGGTTCACGCCCGCGCGACGCGGCGGCGTGCCCGTCGCGTCGGCGGTGCTGCGGCGCGTGCGGTTCGTCCTCGACGCGTGACCGCGGGACGCGGTCAGCGCGGGCGCGCGGCCGTGACGTCCGCCGGCGCGACGGCGATCGCCGGTCGCAGACGGCCGAGGTCGACCGCGGCCCCCGAGGACGCCGAGGCCCCCGACGCCCCCGATGCCCCCGATGCCCCCGACGACACTGCGACCGCCGGCGTCGAGGGCACGGACGTCGGGGACGCGAGGCCCGCGCGCACGGGCGCCCCCGCCCGCGCGGGCGCCATCGCGACCTCCGCCGCGACGACGATCCGCGCGCACGCCTCGGCGTCGGACATCGGGTCGTGGTGCACGAGCGGGATGCCGAGGAAGCGGCAGACGTCGGGCAGGCGCGTGGGGAAGAGGCGCCAGGCCGCCCGCGCGACCTGCACGGTGCACCGGTAGGGCAGCGCGGGCGGGGCGAGGCCCGCGGCGGCGCAGCAGGCCTCGAGGACGCGGCGGTCGAACGACGCGTTGTGGGCGGCGAGGAACTCCGCGCCGTCGAGGACCGGCGCGAGCTCGGGCCACACGGTCCCGAAGGTGGGGCAGCGCTCGACGTCCTGCCAGCGGATGCCGTGGACGTGGGTGAAGTGGAATCGCGACCGCGGCGGCCGGATCAGCCGCTGCTCGCGGCGCACGACGCGGCCGTCCTCGACGCGGACGAGCGCGACGGCGCAGGCGCTGTCCGACGCGGGGTCGGCGGTCTCGAAGTCGATGGCCACGAAGTGCGACAACGGACGACGGTAGCACCTCGGTCCGACGCGGCGCAGAAGTCGATTCCCGCGGTGCGCGTCGCGGGCCCGGCGAGCCCGACGCGAGGCGGGCCCACGCCGCCGGGACGCCCCGCAGGCGGGTTCCGGGCCCCTGGCCCGGCTTCCCGACGAGCGGCCCGCCGCGGCGAGAGGATCGCCGGGCGCGGCCGGGCGTCCCGTGGTAGGAGGGAAGGCCGGAGGTGACCGTGTCGGACGAACCCTTGCTCCGCGGCGCCGCGTCGCCCCGCCGGGTCGCCGTCGGGGTGGCGCTGCTCGCCCTGGTCGGCGCCGGCGCCGCCGCCCTCGTCGCCGCCGGGAACCCGGGCAACATGGGGTTGTGCGGCGCGTGTTTCCTGCGCGACCTCGGCGGCGCGCTGGGCCTGATCACGCCCGGGCCCAAGGGGCGGCCCGCCGCCGTCCGGCCGGAGCTCGTCGGCGTGATGCTCGGGGCGCTGGGCCTGGCCGTCGCGCGGGGCCGGTTCACGGCGCGGAGCGGGAGCCACGCGGCCTCGCGGTTCGTCCTCGGGGTGTGGATGGGCGCGGGCGCCCTCGTGTTCCTCGGGTGCCCGTTCCGGATGCTGCAGCGCCTCGGCGGCGGCGACGGGAACGCGCTCGTCGGGCTCGCGGGGTTCGTGCCCGGCGTGCTGCTGGGCCTCGCGTTCGAGCGCAAGGGGTACACCGCCGGGCGGACGCAGCCCGCGCCGGCGTCGGTCGGGCTCCAGGGCCCGCTCCTGTTCCTGCTGCTGCTGGTCGCCGCGGAGGCGGGCGGGCTCGCCGCCGCGCCGCGCCCGACCTCCGGCGGGCCGCCGCCGCGGGCGCCGGCCGCGCTGGCCCTCGGCGTCGGCCTCGCCGCGGGGGCGATCCTCTCGGCCACGGGGTTCTGCGCCGTGAACGCCGCGCGGCAGCTCGTGACGAAGCCGCGCGGGATGTCGTTCGCCGCCCTCGCGTTCGTCGCCGCGTACGCCGCCGTCGCGGCCGCGACGGGCCGGTTCTCGGCCGGGTTCGCGGGGCAGCCCGTCGCGCACCAGGACGCATGGTGGAACGCGCTGCCGATGCTCCTCGTCGGCCTCGCGGGCGCGCTCGGCGGCGGCTGCCCGGTGCGCCAGGTCGTGATGGCGGGCGAGGGCAACGGCGACGCGTTCGTCGCGACGTGCGGGATCCTGGTCGGCGGCGTGGTGGCCCACGGCGTCGGCGCCGTCTCGACGGCGGACGGCTCGACGCCCGCGGGTCGGCTGCTCGTCGGGATCGGGCTCGTGTGGACCGTCGTGTACGGCGTGCTCGCGACCGCCGGCGCGCGCCGGGCCGCGCCGCCGCCCGCCTGACGCGGCGCGGGCGCACGGTCCGCCCGGGGACGCGGGCGCGCGCGGACGTATCCTCTCCCCCGATGCGCGCGCTGCCCGTCCTCTCCCTCGCCACCGCCGCGATCGTCGTCGGCTTCGTCGCCTGGCGCGGAGCGGACAGCGACCCCGCTCGCCCGCCGGACCCGGTCCCGCTGCCGCCGGCGCCGGCGTCCGTCGACGCCGCGCCCGCGAGCCCGGAGCTCGTGGCGGCCCAGACCGCGCTGAAGGAGGCGGACGGCGCCTCCGGCCCGGCGCAGGCCCGTGCGCTCGACGCCGCGATCCGCGGGTTCGACGCGCTGCTCGCCAAGGACCCCGACGACATCCAGCTGCACTTCCAACGCGGGATCGCGGCCACCATGGCCCGCGACCAGGCCACGGCCGGCGCGCACCTGGCCCGCCTCGCGACGCTGTCGCCGCTGAAGGAGCGCGACGCGCGCTTCGTCTACCTGCAGGCGATCGGCATCCTGACGTTCGACCCGTCGAAGCCGGACAAGGCGGTGCGCCTCCTGCGCATGCTGCGGTCCGAGACGCCGACGTTCATGGCCGAACCGGTGCGCATGGCGCTCCACCGGGCGCTGCTGCAGGCCTCGGTCGCGCGCAGCGACCCGCGCCTCCGCGACGAGGCCGTGCGGTACGCCGAGGAGGCCCTCGCGCTCGTGCGGAGCGACGACCGCCTCCGCCCGATGACGCAGCGGCTCCTGGCCCGCAGCTACACGCGCGCGGCGCAGTTCCACGAGGCCGAGGAGATCTGGCACGAGCTCGACGCCGAGGCCGGGGGCAAGGACGTGGACGTGGTGTCGGGCCTCGCGAACACCCTCGCGATGCAGGACCGGTTCGAGGACGCGGCCGAGGCCTTCACGAAGGTGCTCGCGCTGCTCGCCGCCGGCGCGCTCTACCGCGACGCCGGCGTCCCCGAGGCGCGGCTGCGACGCGGCAACTGCTACCGCCTGATGGGACGGCTCGACGCGGCGCGCGCGGACCTCGAGGAGTACCTGCGGCTGCACCCGGACGACCATCGCGCCGTGCACTGGATCGGCATGCTCTGGTTCGACGGCTACGACGACCCGGACAAGGCGCTCCCGTTCCTCGAGCGTGCCTACCGGGCGGCGCCGTGGTGCGAGGTCTACGGGACGGTGCTGCTCCAGGTGTACGAGATCCGGCGACCGGACCCGGTCAAGGCCGCCTCGCTCCGTCGCGAGATGAGCGACAACGCCGAGGCGTACCGCGCCAAGATGGAGGAGCTCTCGCGGGAGAACCGCGACGGCGTCTCGATCTGCCGCTGACGCGTGGAGGCCCGCGGGCCGCCGAACGCGCCCGCGCCGCGGCCCTCCGGTACGATGCGGGGCCCCGGGCGATTAGCTCAGCTGGTCAGAGCGCCTGCCTTACACGCAGGGGGTCGAAGGTTCGAGTCCTTCATCGCCCACGCCACCGCCCCGCGTCCCCCGCCGATCGGCCCCGCCCCATGCCGGACCCCCGTCCTCCGTCGCCCGCCCCCGCTCCCGGTCGCGGGCCGACCTCCGACGCGGGCCCCGACGAGCGGGTCCTGCACGTCGCGTACACCGCGCGCGGCCAGCGGCTCGACCGCTTCCTCGCGTCCGCGCTGCCGTCGTTCAGCCGCCGCTACCTCATGGACGTCGTGAAGGCCGGTCGCGTGCGGGTGGACGGCCACCGGGCGCGGCCGGGCACGACGCTCGTCCCGGGCCAGGTCGTGACCCTCCCGCGGCTCGACGCGCCCAAGCCGACGGGGACCGCGTCCCCGGCGCGGGGGACGCGAGGCCCGGTCGCCGGCGCGGCCGCGACGGCGCCGGCCCACGGCGGCGGCGCCGCCACGCTCGGGCCGGCCGCGCCGAGCGGTCCGGGCCGCGCGATCGAGATCGTGTACCGCGACGACGACCTGCTCGTCGTCGTGAAGCCGCCGGGCGTGCCGTGCCACGGCGGCGCCGCCATGGCGACGCGCCACACGCTGCTCGAACGCCTGCGGGCCGACGTGCTCGCGGGGTTCGGCCTCGTGCACCGCATCGACCAGGACACGAGCGGCCTCGTGATCCTCGCGCGCGGCGACCTGAAGGTGGCGCTGTCCGCGGCGTTCGCCGCGGAGGGCCAGGTGGAGAAGGTGTACGACGCGCTCGTCGAAGGCGTGCCGGACCCCGCCGTCGGGACGATCGACGCGCCCCTCGCCGACCCGGGCCACGGCACCCGCGCGCGGGTGGACACGCGCCGCGGCAAGCCCGCGACGACCCAGTACTCGGTCACCGAGGTGCTCGGCCGCGCGGCGCGCGTGCGGGCCGTCCCGCTCACGGGCCGCACCCACCAGATCCGCGTGCACCTGGCGTCGATCGGCACGCCGCTGCTCGTCGACCCGCTGTACGGCCGGCGCGCCGGCTGGCGGCTCGTCAACCCGAAGGGCGGGCCCGCGGGCCGCCTCGCGCGCACGCCGCTGCACGCCGCGGAGCTCTCGTTCACCGACCCGCGCACGGGCGAACGGCGGACGTTCAAGACGCCGCTGCTCGACGACCACCGCCGCGCGCTCGAGGTGCTCCGGGTCGTCGCCGCGCGCGAGGCGGCGCGGGACCGCGAGGGCCTCGCGTCGCTGCACCGCGCGGCGGGCACGCCGCGACGCGACGCGGCCGCGGCCGGCGACGGGACGGCGCCCTCGACCGACGGCGACTGACCTCCGACGCGGGGCTCGCCGCGAGCGCGCGGGGCCTCCCGTTCGCGCGGTCCTCGGCGATGCCGTCCCCTCGCCGCTCGAGGGCCGTGAAGAAATCGCCTTCGCTCGGTCTTCGGGGCCCGAACCCCCCGAAAACCCGCTCAGCGGGGCGCGGGCGTGCCGAAGTTCCCGGTGAACGACGAGCCGACGCGCGCGAACGCCGCCTCCTCGAGGCGGGGGTCCGTGAGGATCTTGCGGTGGCCCTTGCTGTTCATCCACCCGTTCATCACGCTGACGGGGCCTTCGTAGCCGCGCGCCACGACCTCGGCCCACCCGCTCGCGGGGCCGTAGCCGGCGATCCGCAGCCGGTCGGCGAGGTCGTCGCGCGCGGGGTCCGGACTCCCGTGGCCCATGTAGTCGAAGCGCTCCTGCTCCTCGCTGTGGGCCTTCGCCGCCGCGTAGAGCCGGTCGTTCCAGCGGAACGGACGCAGCCCCCACTGCACGCGGACCCGGTTGGCCTCGTCGAACGTCCGGCGGTCCTCGAGCGCGACGTCGGCCGGCGGACGGTCCGCGGGCGCCGCGACCGGCGGCGCCGATCGCGGGGCCGGCGCGCTCGTCGCACGCCCGCCGCCCCGGGAGAGCAGGCTGCGGGGCGACGGCAGGTCGGGCGCGTCCGGCAGCGTCAGCCCGGACGCGCAACCGGCGAGCGGCAGGAGCAGGACGGCCCAGGACATGCGGAGGGGCACGGCCCCCCGATGGGTCGGCGGGGGGAACCTCCGCCTTGAGACGTCGGCGCGCGACGGCGGGGCCGAGGGCTCGAACTCCGAGGAAACCGCGTCCGGAGCCCTCCGCCGGGGGCGGCGGGCCGGAAACGAAGCCGCCCGGGCGGGCGCTCCTCGCGGAGCGCGTCGCCCGGGCGGCGAGAACCCGACGTCGAGGTCAGTTCGACGTGTTCAGGAAGATCGCGACGCCGAGGGACCCGCCGTTGCCGTTGTCGTTGGCGTCGAAGCCCCAGATGTCCACGGCGTAGAACGAGAGGGCCACGCAGACGTCCACGCGCCCGTCGCCGTTGAAGTCGCCGCTCGCCACGCGCCCGACCTTCGGGCTGCCGGTCACCGTCAGCGCCTGCTTGAACTGCAGGCCCAGGGAGCCGGTCCGGCCCTTGTAGACGTCCACCTTGTTCGTGGCGACCGAGACCGCCACGTCGCCGGGGAAGTCGAAGTCGGCGTCGAAGATCGTGGTGTAGCGCGGACGGCCGCTCCCGGCGCCCGGGGCCACCGAGGAGAACGAGCCGGTGCCGCTGCCCTGGTACACGCCGAGGCCCGCGGTGCCGCCGCCGAACTGCCACGACTCGCTCGCCGCGGCGACCACGTCGGCGCGACCGTCGCCGTTGACGTCCCCGGCGGCGACGCCGAGGGTGTAGTTCATGCCGGAGTTCGACCCGACCGGCGTCCACGAGCCGAACAACCCCGTCGCGGGGTTCGTCAGCGCCGCCGCGCCCTGCTGGCCGTTGATGCCGCCGGCGAAGCCGTTGTAGCCCATGTAGCCGGCCACGAGGTCGCCGACGAACACGTCGGACCGCCCGTCGTTGTCGAAGTCGGCCAGCGCGAGATCGCCGACGCTGTAGATGCCCGGGACCGCCGTGTTGGTCTCGATGGCGGTGTTGAACGTGCCGTTGCCGGCGCCACGGAGCGTCTGGTACGAGCCGCCGGTCCAGGTGCTCGAGGAACCGCCCGTCGTGATGTTGTCGGAGATCGAGTACGCGACGTCGGGGACCGAGTCCGACGGCGAGATGCGGCCCAGGTCGATGCCGCTGGAGTTGTAGCCCGGGTCGTACGCCGGGTTCGAGTCGATGGCCGGGGTCGCGACCGTGAACGCCGCCGGGTACGGGTTGAGCCACGTCCGCACGCGCAGCGAGCCGCCGATGCGGCCGACGACCACGATGTCGAGGTCCCCGTCCGAGTCCACGTCGGACAGCTTCACGCCCTGGATGTCGCCGCCCGTGTTCAGGACGACCTGGCTGAACGTGCCGTTGAACACGCCCGAGGCGGGCGTGTTGAGCATGACGTGCACGCCGCCCGCGGTCGGGGTGACGCCGTCGTACTGGAAGTTGTTCTGGCTGCCGACGTGGACGAAGTCCGCGAAGCCGTCCTTGTTCAGGTCGCCCACGGCGAGGCCCGTGCTCGAGAGCGCGGACTGGGGCGACGGGAACGTCGGGGTGCCGTTGAACGTCAGGTTCGCCGCCGGGAACGCGAACGCGTTCGGCAGGTCGGCGAAGCCGCCGTCGGGGTTGAGGACGCGCAGCGTCACGAACCCGCCGCCGCCCACGGGCGTCGGGGGCACCGAGTTCAGCGTCAGCTGGGTCGGCGTGTTGGTGCTGGGGTTGACCTGCACCTGGTTCGCGCCCGGCTTGAAGATCACGACCGCGCCGGGCTGGAAGTTCAGGCCGGTGATCACGAAGGGCGGCGAGCCGACCGCGCGGTTCGGCGTGATCGCCGTGACGGCCGGGCCCGGGTTGACCTTCAGCGAGTACGCGCGGGTGACGGCCTGGCCCGCCTCGTCGGTGACGCGCGCGGTGAACGTGAACGTGCCGGCCGACAGCGGCCCCGGGTTCGGCGCCGCGTTGCGCAGGATGCCCTGCGTCGTCAGCTCCATGCCGATGGTGGCGAGGTCGATCTCGCCCGGGCCCAGCGGGAGCTTCTGCGACCACGTGATCGGCGCGCCCGCGCCCGCGGAGGCGAGCTGCAGGGTCACCGAGTACGGGAACTGCGCCGCGGCCTGCGGCAGCGGCGACGTCGTCAGGATCAGCAGCGGCAGCACGACGACGTCGACGGAGAGCGTCGCGGTGTCCTGGAGGCCGTTGGCGTCGGTCACCCGCACGTCGAACACGTAGGGGGCCCCGTCCGGCGTCTCCTGCTGCGGGAAGTTCGCGAGCAGACCGCTCGTGGAGACCGTCAGGCCGGTCGGCAGCGTGCCGCCGACCTGCTGGAAGATGTACGGCGCCGTGCCGCCGGCGACGTCGATCTGGTAGCCGTACGACGCGCGGTACTGCGCGGCCGGCGGCTGCTGCGGGAGGATGTGGGGAGGCCCGAGTCCGACGACGAGCTGGAAGTCGCCGGTGTCCTGGGCGAAGTTGGCGTCGCGATCCGGCGGGAGGGAGGTGTCCGTCCCGTCGCGGGCGGCGATGCGGAACGTGAAGACGCCGACCTGGCGGGGATAGCCGGTCAGGAGCCCCGTCTGCGTGTCGAGCACGAGGCCCGGGGGCAGCGCGCCGCCGGTCACGAGATACCGACCGGGGGCGTGCGGGAAGAACGCCTCGAACTGGGTCGTGTACGCCACGCCGGTCAGGGCGGACGGCACGGAGGTCGTCAGCATCTGGACGAGCTGCGCGTTCCCGGCACCCGCCGAGCCACCACCGCCACCGCACCCGGTCAGAGCCGCCCCGGAGACGAGGCCGACCCAACACCCGAACGCGAACCGCAACGAACGACGGGACATACGATCCTCCGGCGCGTCGGGAAGCCCGCCCGATGCGCAGCGTTGTTGAGTGTACCTCGGGTTACGTCCACAGGCGAAGTTCCGGGGGCCGAAGTCCCGGCACCGGAACCCCGTGCGCCGGGCCCGGCGTCGGCATTCCTCGTGCGGCCGAGCGCCCGCCTCGCACCGCGGGGGGCCCTACCGCCCGAGCGCCGCCGTGCGCCCGCCCCCCGGCATCGGAACCCGGGGGTCTGACTCCGACATGGGGAGCCGAGGGAAAGGGAGCCGAGGGGATCTCGGCGCTTCCTCGATCCCGCGCCACCTCGATCCCGCGGCACTTTGAGCCCGCGACAGGCCCGAGCCCGCGCTCGCGACCCCGACGGCGCGGGTCCGCGACGGCGTCGTCCGGTCCTCAGCGCCCCCAGGGAGCCTGCGCCCCAGGGAGCCTGCGCCCCAGGGAGCCAGCGCCCCAGTAGTCCAGCGCCCGGGAAAACCAGCGACGCGGGAATCCGGCGCCCCGGCCCGCCGGCATGCCGGCCGCAGGCGATCTACCGACGCGTGCGGATCTTCTTGCCCGAACGCGCCCGGCGGTTGCACGGACGGCGGCCGTGGTTGGCCTTCTTGAGGATGCGGTGGTTCGGCGCCATGGCGGTGCTCCTGGGATTCGGTGCGGCGACCGAACCTGCAATCGGGAGACGCTAGGGGACGACGGGCCGGGTGTCCACCTCTCGTCGCGGTCGCTTCGGGGCGGCCCGGACGGCCGCCAGCCAATCGGCGACATCCGTCGGCGCCGCCAGGGGCGCGGCGCCGAACCGGGTGCGCTCGTGGGCCGACGTCACCTGCGCGACTGCCTCCCCCACGGCCGGCGGGACCCGGCCGGCGAGACGGTGGGCGAAGGCCCGGGGGGTCTCCGAGGGCCGCCGCGGCCACCCGCGGTCGGCGAGCAGGTCCAGCATCTCGTCGTAGAACCACACCGCGCTGCCGCCGGCGCCCGGGGGACCGTCGGCGGACGGGCCTCGCGTCCCCACGGATCGCCGTCGGCGGATCCACCGGGCGGCGGCCGCGAGGGCCCCCGCGCCGACGAGCAGCGTCGCCTCGAGCGGGTGGCGCGCGAGGCGCTCGAAGCCCGCCGCGAAGCCGCCGCGGAGCGCGGCGACGAGCGCGCGCTGGCGGTCGGCGTCGTAGCCGAGCACCTGCTGGTCCCACGCGAACGCGAGGGCGTCGCGCACGCGCGCGAGGGCGCCGAGCGCGCCCTCGTACCCCTCGGTGGGGCGGCCCGCGGGCGGCGTCGCGTCGAGGCGGAACCAGCCGTCGCCCTCGGCCCACGCCTCGACCCATGCGTGGGCGTCGCGACGGCGCACGACCCAGAAGCGGCCGGTCTCGTTCCAGAGGCTCGCGTGGAACCCGCCGACGACCCGCGACGGGATCCCCGCGAGGCGGAGCGCGACCGCGAGCGCGGACGCGAAGTACTCGCAGTGACCGGCGCGCGTGCCGAACAGGAAGTCGCCGAGGGGGTCGCGGCGGTCGAGGCGCGCGTCGAGCGCGTACCGCGCGCGGGAGGCGACCCACGCCTCGAGGGCCTGGGCGCGCGCGCGCACGCCCTCGACGCCCGCGAGCGCGCGCGCGACCTCCGGCGCGAGGCGCGTCGCGAGCGCGGTCGCGGGCACCGCGAGGTGGGAGGCGTCGGGCTCGCGGTGCGACGCGGCGGAGGTCGGCGTGCCCGTCCCGACGTCGAGGCGCCAGCGCGCGACGGGCGCGTCGCGCGAGGGCGTGATCGCGCCGGCGTCGTCGAGCTCGACCGTCTGCGGGAGCGGGTCCCCGAACGCGAGGACGGCCGCGCGCGGCGGCAGCGGCAGCCGGCGCCCCGCGCCGGCGTCGACGACGAGCGTCCAACGCGGGGCGGACGGGTCGTTCACCATGGAGGGGATCGGCAGCCGCCCGTCCTCGCGCTGGTACGACGGCGTGGCGCGCCCGCCGTTCGACGCGGAGGTCCACTCGACGCCGTCGAACGTCTCCCAGGCGGCGGCGCGGAGATAGGGCTCCTCGTTCGCGGCCGCGTCGTTGATGGGCTTCAGCGTCGCGACGCGCTCGCGGCCGTCCGTGACGCGCGCGAGCACTCCGAGGCGGAGCGTCGCGGGGACGCCGGGCTCGACGCCGGGCGTGACGTTCGGGATCGAGAGGAACGGCGTGTCGGTGCGCGGCAGCGCGGCGAACAGCGGCACCGCGAGCACGAGGACGGCCGCGGCCGCGCGGTCGGCGGCGCGACGGCCCGCGACGGGGTCGTCGGCGCCGACGACGAGGGCCTGCCTGCGCGCGGACCGCTCGCGGGCGCGGAGCGCGTGCCAGTGGCCGACGGCGCGGTGCGCGAGCACGACGAGCACCACCGCCGCCACCGCGGCGAGCGCGCTGCTCGTGAACGCGGCGGCGAGCGCGGTCTCGGTCAAGAGCGTCGCGAGCACGAACCCGTCCTCGCCGGTGGTCCGGCGCCGCACGTGGAGGGACGCGACCAGCGCGGAGAGGAACCGGACGAGGAGCAGCGCGCCGCCGGGCGCGCCGGGGAGGAACGCGAACCCGGCGCACGCGGCGAGCACGCCCAGCCGGCCCGTGGGGCCGAACGTGAAGCGCTCCGCGCGCGCGCCCAGCGCGAGCGCGGCCGCGGCGGCGAGCGCCTGCGGCAGGACCGCCAGCGGGCTCGCGACGGCGACGCCGAGCAGGATCGCGACGAGGAACGACCACGCGGCCAGCGCCACGCGCAGCGGCGGCCGCGCTGCGTCGACCTCCGCCGCGTCGTCCCGCCGCACCGGCTCGGGCGGCGGCGCGGGGGCGACCCAGCGGAACGGCGCGCGCAGGCTCTCGACGGCCTCGGGCGCCCGCGCCCGCCCGCCGACGAGGAACGCGCGCCGCAGCGGGCCCGGCGACGGGGCGGCCGCGCCTCCGGGGACGAAGCGCGCGAGCGCGTCGAGCGCCACGTCGAGGCCGCGGCGCGTGGCGACGCCGATCGGCGCCGCGACCCCCGCGAGGCAGAGATCCGCCGTGCGGCGCTCGTCGGTCGCGTGGCGCAACAGCGCGGCCGCGGCGGAGACGTCGTCCTCGAGGCCGGGCGCGCCGGCCTCCGGGTCGAGCACGACCGCCCACCGGTCGCGGGACGTCTCGTCCTGCTCGCGCACCACGAGCCGCCCGGTCCGCGCGGTGGCCCGCCACGAGATCGCGCGGATCGGGTCGCCGTCGCGGAACGGGCGCAGGCCACGGGTCTCGCCGCCGCCGCGCGCGACCACGCGCCGCGTCCCCGCGGCGTCCGGCGTGCGCTCGGCGGCCGGCGGCGTCGCGGCGCGGACCGCGGGCCGCACGAGCACCTCCGACGGCGCCGCGAACCGGAACGTGCGCCGGAACAGGTCGCACGGGTACGCGCTCGACACGCGCCACCCGGTGATCCGCCCGACGCCCCGCGCGCGGCCGATCACGGGGATGCGCAGCCGCGCCGTCGCGCCGGGCGCGAGCCGCACCACGTACGCGCCGGGCACCTCCACGCGGTCGCCCTCGACGATCGCCTCGACCTCGAGCGACCGCGCCGCGCCGCGCCGGCCCGGCCGCGACACCTCGACCTCTGCGGTCGCGACGCCGCCCGCGTCCACCGCGTGCGGCAGGCGGACCGTCAGCCGCGTGCCGCGCAGCACGCCGAACGAGCGGAACCCCGACACCGCCTGGAACGCGAGGAGCAGTGCGACGAGCGCCGCGAGCACGTTGTGCCCCGTGTGCGCCGCGAGGATCCCGAGGACGATCGTCGCGCCGATCAGCAGGTGCCCGCCCGGCAGGACGCGGATGCGCGGCGATCGGGTGGCGGGGCGGAGGGGGTCCACGGGGAACTCACCCTATCGACGCCGCCGGGCGGGAACTGCCGCCCATCCGGGGGGCCCCGGCCGATCCGCGCCGCCCCCCCACGCCCGCCCATCGGTGGCCGCGCCGGACGGCGCCATCGCCGTCGATCGTCGCGTCGGCCCTCCGCGGCGGCAAACGCGCCAGATCGTGTCCGTCACCGGATGGCGCGTTGGGCGGACGGCAACGTCGGTTCCGCCATGTTGGGACCGGCACCGGAGGGCGGAACCGCCCCCGGGGGACCGCGAGGCCCGGCGCGTCAGCGGCCGTCGTCCTCGTCGCCGTCGTCGTCGGACGGCGCGGCGCCGCGCAGCGGCACCGCGTCGAAGTACGGCGTGGACGGCGCCAGCCACGCGAGCAGGACCTGCGCCGTCGTGCGCAACCGCGTCACGCCGGGCCCGGCCGCGCCCGCCGGCGGCGGCGACCAGGACCCGGCCGCCGGGCCGTCGCGCCCCTGGGCGTTGACGGTCGGGACGAGGACGCCGTCCCACCACGCGCGGCCCTCGGCCTCGTCGTCGAAGCCGTACGCGGCCTTCGCGTACACCGTGCCGAACAGCACCTCGAACCCGTCGAGACGGACGCCGGGCCTCGCGTCCGCGAAGAACCACGAGTCGGGGCGGGCCGCGGGGCGGCCCACGGCGGGCCCGTCCGCGGCACGGACGAGCAGGTCCCGCGCGAGCCGCGCGGCCGGCACGGGCACCGATTCGCGCGGCCGTTCGCGCAGCCCGTCGGCGAAGGCCGCGAGCGCGGCGCGGATGCGGTCGTTCAACGCGTCGTCCAACGACAGCGCGAGGACCTCGTGCAGCAGGGCGGCCACCTCGACGAGGTCCGGCAGCGACGCGACGAAGTCCCGGCCGAGCGTCGGCCCGAGCTCCGTCAGGGCCGCCTCGGCCCCCGCGCGGACGGCGGGCCGGTACCGCGCGTCCCCGGTGCGCGAGAGCGTCGTCGCGAGCGCCCACGCGGCGGACGTCGGCAGGAACGCGCCCGGCGCGGACGCGCGGGCGAGGAGCGCGTCCGCGCCGCGCAGGATCGCCGCACCGACGTCGGTCCGCGGGTCGACGCGCGCCCCGGCGACGTCGAGGAGCGCGAGGAGCGCGACCCCCGTGGAGTCCTCGAGGAGGGCTTCGGCCGCCCCCGACGGGATCGCGGGATCGTCCGGCGCGGCGCCGCGGCGCGGGTCGAAGAAGCCGTGGCCGTCCTGGCAGCGCAGGAGATACGCGACCGCGCCGGGGACCGGATCGACGACGGGCCGCGTACGGGCGGCGACGGACCGCGCGACCGGCGGCGTGCGGCGAGGCTCGACCCCGACCGCGGTCCGCGGCGTCGCGTCGGGCCCGCCGACGAGCGAGCGGACGGCCCGCAGCGCCTCGTCGTAGAGCGCGGGGACCGTGCGCAGCACCGCGAGCGCCTCGTCGCGACGGCCCGCGGCCTCGAGGAGGCGCGCCTCCTCCATCGCCGCCTTCATGCGCGTGTTCGCGGCCTCCATCGTCCGGGAGACCGCGTCGGCCACCGCGTCGCGTTCCCCCGCCCGCGCCTCCACGGGCGCGAGCGCCCACGCCGCCGCCACCACACACATCCCCTGCAGCACGGATCGCCAGGTCATGGGACGACTCCTCCGGGCGTGACCGCCCCCACCCAGGGAGAACGGACGGGCCTCGCGTCGGTTCGGGGCGCTCCGCCGCGGGACGCGGGGGCCCCGCGGGGCGCCCGTTCGCCGCGCCGGCGTCCCCGACCTGCGGCGCCCCTCGGGCGCGGCGGTGGGGCGGGCCTAGCCGTCCTGGAGGTCGTCGATGATCGCGTCCCAGTCCGTCGACGAGATCTCGGCCGACGTGATCGGGGGCATCGAGCGGAACCGCGTGTACTCGTCGAGGTCGCGGCAGTCGCCGAACGGGAGCGCGACGCGGGGCGCGCGGGCCGGCGTCGTCACGACGACGGTGGCACGCTCGGCGCGCTCCGTGTCGCCGACGGCCCCCACGCGGCCGACGCCGCCGTCCGCGAGCGTCGCGAGGTCGAAGCCCTCGGCCCGCATCGCGTCCGCGGCCTCGCGTTCGAAGCGGACGGGCGAGGCCTCCCGCGCGCGCGCGAGCGCGCGGCGCGCGAGGACGAGGTCGCGGCGCCGGAGGTAGGCGCGGGTCAGCGCGAGCAGCGGCGCGAACAGCCCCGGCGCACGGCCCGCGGCGGCCTCGAAGAGACGGGCGGCGCCCGCCGCATCCCCCCGGTGGAGCCTCCACCGGCCGCGCGTGTGGAGCACGAGCGCGATCCCGACGTCGAACCAGCCGAAGAGGGCACGGGCGATCCGCCGCATGGAGGATCCAGGGCTGCGAACCGGGGGAAGGGCCGGGGGAGTCACCGGGGGACTCGGAACGAGCCCTCAAGGCCCGTTCCGGGGCCGTCGATAGGAAGAGGCCTATCCACGTCCGCGGCGAGTGTACGCCCCGCGTCGCGGGGGTGCAACGACCCGGAGGTCGGAGGTCGGCGTGACGATCAAGGGAACCCTCGAGACCTTCAACCTCCCGGACCTGCTCCAGATGCTCGCCTTCAACCAGAAGGCGGGGACGCTGGTGCTGGAGACCGCCGCGGGCGCGCGCACCGTCTGCGTCGAGCGCGGTCTGTTCGGGTTCGTGCAGGGCGACCTGCTGCCGAGCCGCACGGCGGCGCGGATCCTGCGGCGCACCAGCGCGGTCGCCTCGGACCGCCTCGCGCGGGCGGAGGCGATCACCGCCAACTCCGGCCGCTACCTCGGCGACGCGCTCACCGACCTCGGCGTGATCGACGCGGCGCAGCGCACGGCGGTGACGCACCAGGCCATCAGCGAGCTGGCGTTCGACCTCGTGCAGACGTCGATCACGCGCTTCGAGTTCGTCGAGGGCCGCCGCCTCGCGCCGTCGGGCACCGAGGCCGAGGCCATCGAGCCGCTCATGCCGGTGGACGGGTTCCTGATCGACCTCACGCGCAAGCTCGACGAGTGGAGCCTGCTGCGGCAGGAGATCCCGACCGAGGAGGAGGTCTTCGAGCGCACGGACCTGTCGCCGGACCTGCGCGAGCTCGACGTGCCCGAGGAGGTCGTGACGCGGGTGCTGCCGCTGCTCGACGGCTCGCGCACGGTCGCGGCCGTCGTCGAGGAGAGCGACCACGACCGCTTCTCGGTCGTGAAGACGGTCGCGCACCTCGTCCGCCAGGGCGTGCTCCGCGCCACGGGGACGTCGTCGCTGACGGCCCGCGCCGAGGAGCTCGCGCGCCGTGGCCGGCCCGCCGACGCGCTGCCCCTGCTGCGCCTCGCCGTCGCGCGCGGCGACGCCGACCCGTCCGTGCGCGCGCGGCTCGCCGACGCGCTGACCGCGGCCGGCGACCGCGTGGGCGCCGCGGCCGAGCTCGACGCGTACGCCGGCTCCGTGGAGACCGCCGACCCCGTCGCGGCCTTCGACGCGCTCCACCGCGCGCAGGACCTGCGCGGCGACGACGTCGCGTCCGCGTGCAAGACGTGCGACTGCTACCTGCGCAACGCCCCGCGCCTGCGCAAGCGCCTCGACGACGCGCTGCGCGCGCTGAAGGCGCTCGTGGGCGCGGCCACGGCCGCGCAGCGGCCGGCCGAGGCGGCGACGCGGCTCGCGCAGTTCGTCGAGCGCGGGGAGGCCCCCGCCGAGGACCTCCTCGTCCTCGCCGACCTGTGGGCCGCCGCGGGCCGCCGCCCGGACGCCGCGCAGGCCCTCGTGCGCCGCGCGGAGATCCTCCTGCACCAGGGCCGCGTGCCCCAGGCGCGCGAGGTGCTCCGCCGCGCCGTGACGCTCGACCCGACCCGCGTGGACGCGCGTCGCCGCCTCGGCGACCTCGACAACGCCGAGTCGCGCCGGCGGCACCGCCGCCGCCTCGTGGTGCTGGGCGCGCTGCTCGGCCTCACCGCCGCGAGCGCCGGCGCCGTCTACCTCGTGCACGACGGCCGCGCGTCGCACGCCGCCGAGGCGAGCCTCGGCCGCGTCGAGGGCGCCGCGCGCGAGGCCGAGTCGACGGGCAACGAGGCCCTCGCCGCGTTCCAGCGCGTCGTGGACGCGACGGCCGAGGGCACGGCCGTCGACGGCGCGCTCGAGGGCGCGGTGACCACGCTGCAGCGCGTCTGCGAGACCGCCGCCCGCGGCGTCCGCGCCGCGATCACGTCGGCCGAGGAGGAGCTGCGCGAGGTGACGGGCCCGCGCGCGTCCGCCGCGCTCGACCGCCTGCGCGACCTCGACGCCCGCCGCGCCGCCATCGTCGCCCGCGCCCAGATCGCCGTCCGCGGCGTCGGCGAGCGGGCCACGCAGACCCTCGACCAGGGCGAGAAGGCCTACGCCGAGGGGCGTTTCCGCGACGCGAAGGCCCTGCTCCAGCAGTCCGCGCGGCTCTCCTTCGACGACCCGGGCCGCGCGTCGCGCGCGCGCAAGAACCTCGACGCGGTCGAGGGCTACGTCGCCGGCTTCACGCGGGCCCGCGCCGCGTTCGACGCCGCGCTCGAGGCCGACCGCACCGACGAGGCGTGGCGCCTCGGCTGCCGGATGCTCGCGACCTACCTCGACTCCGACCTCACGCGCGAGCTGCTGCTCCCCGTGCCGGTCACGACGGAGCCCCGCGCGGCCCGCGTCCGCGTCGGCGCGACGGGCGCCCCGACCGCGGCCCCGACGACGGTGCGGTACTCGCCGTTCGGCGAGCTCGCGCTCACCGCGCGCGCGCCGGGCTGCGTGCCCCAGACCGCCCAGCTGCCGTCCTACGCGAAGATCCGCGAGGCGGAGGCGGCGGGCGGCCAGGAGCCCGTGCGCCTCGCCTTCACCCTCGTCGAGGGCGCGCGCTGGACGTCGCACCAGAAGGTCTCGGCCGGCCCGTTCGACCTCGGCGAGACGGCGTGGGTCGCCTCCGAGGACGGCCTCGCGGTCCACACGCTCCGCCCGACGGACGGCAGCCCGATGGAGGTCCGCGCCCTCCCGGCGATCACGGACCGCATCCGCGCGCTCGGCCGCTCGCCCACGGGCGGGCTGTGGCTCCTCGTGGGCCTCCGCTCGTTCCTCCTCGTCCCCGAGGGCGGCACGCCGTGGCAGTACCAGACGTCGGGCCGCCTCGAGCGCGGCCCCGCCGTCGCCGACAGCACGATGCTCCTGGCCGACGACACGGGCATCCTCGCGGGCCTCGACCCGACGAAGGGCACGCCGCGCTGGCGCGGGACGCTCGACGCGGCGCCGGCCCAGTCGCCCGTCGCGACGCCGCTCGGCTTCGTGCTCACGACCGCCTCGGGCGACGTCGTCGTGGTGAACCCGAAGGACGGCAAGACCACGGTCCTCGTGCCCGGCGCGGCCCGTCGCGCCGCGCTCGCGCTCTGGTGGGGCGATTCCGTCCTCGTCGTCGGCGGCCGGGACGGCCTCGCGGAGATCGCGCCGAACGGGCGCGTCGTGAAGACAATGGGCGACGCCGACCCCGACCCCGCGTTCGGCCTCGTGAGCGAGAAGGACGCCGTCGCGTGGGTCGAGCGCTCGGGCCTCGTGCGGGCGCTGGTGCGCGGGGCCGCGGCGCCCCTCGATGTCGGCGGCGTGAGCGTCGCCGCGGTGACGCCGGCGCTCGCCGACGGCGCCGTGTACAGCGTCGGTCGCGACCGCGTGCTCCGCGTCGCGCGCCTCGACGCGCCCGGCTCGACCGCCTGGAAGGTCAAGCTGCCCGGCACGGCCCTCGGCTCGCCGGTCATCGCCGGCGACCTCGTGATCGTCCGCACGGACGCCGGCACGGTCGCCTTCGAGCGCTGACGCCCCCACCGCGGCGGCCGCCGTCCGGGGGCAAACGCGCCAAACGGTGTCCGTCACCCGATGGCGCGTTGGCGGTCGCCACCGGGCCTTCGGCTCCGGGGGGTCGCGGGTTCCGCCCTGCGGGGACCGGCACCCGACGGCGGAACCGGCACGGGGGGCCCCCGGTAGGCGAGGGCCGGACGGGTGGTCGGCCGGGGGCCCTCCCCCCCGTCCACGGATTTCGACATGCGACTCAACTCCGCGACGAGGTCCGGCCGATAGGAGCGGCGCTCCCCCGTCGCTTCGGCGGGCCCTGGAGACGTGACCGTGGGCTTCTTCTCCGACCTTCTGGGTGGCCGCTCGCTCGAGGCCTTCATCGAGCGCGCCCGACGCCAGCTCGCCTCCGGCGAGTTCGACGAGGGCCTCGCCACCGTGGCGAAGGGCCTCGAGAAGTTCCCCGACGCGATCGTGCTGCGCGACATCGGGCAGTCGATCCGCCGCGCGAAGGCCCGCGCCGGGATGAGCACGCTCCTCGGCCGCGTCGAGAGCGAGAGCGACCCCGAGGCGTTCGAGCAGCTGATCGCGCTGTACCGCGAGACGGGCATGGTCGCGGAGATGGTCCGCCTCACGGACCGGTACGTCGCGGAGCACTCCGACCGCGAGCAGCCGCACCTCCTCCGCGGCGAGCAGGCCCTCGAGGACTTCTTCGCGGACCTCCGGGCCCGCGACGGCCGCCTCGCGATCGACCACCTGCTGAAGGCCGGCGCGCTGCACCCCGACTCGCTGAAGCCGCGGCTGCAGCTCGCGGAGATCTACTTCGCCATCGGCGCGGACCGCGCGCTCCTCGGCCAGGCCGCCGCGATCGAGCGGCTCGCCGGCGAGGACGAGGTCGTCCGCCCGGTGGTCGCCGCGCTGCGCGACGCCGCGAAGCCCGCCGCCGCCGAGTCGGTGGACGCGCTCCTCGCGAAGGTCGAGGTCGGCGGCGCGCTCCTGCGCGACCCGAGCGCCTGGTCGTCGCGCAAGCGCCGCGGGGTCGCGGGCGAGGCCGACGGCGCGCGCCTCCAGCGCAACCTCGAGCGGCTCGTCCGCGACGAGGACGTCACGGAGGCGGTCGTCATCGACCGCGGCGGCGCCGCCGTCGTCTCGGTCGGCGAGGGCACGCTCGACGCCGCCGCGCCCGCCGAGGGCGCCGCGCCGCCGGACGAGAGCGGCCTCGCGGGCGTCGCCCGCGTCGTCGCCCGCACGATCAAGGTGTCGGCGCGCGAGCTCGAGATGGGCTCGTTCCGCCGCTGCGTCGTCGAAGGCCCCTTCGGCGTGATGGTGGTGGCGGACGCCGCGGGCGGCGTCGTGGCGGCCAAGGGCCGTCGCGGCACCGACCCCGCGCGGCTGGCCGAGCGCCTCGCCGTCGCGGTCGAGGGCGTGCGCGGGAGGCGTTCGTGAAGCGCATCCTCACGTCCCTCGTCGAGACCCTCGGCGCCCGCGGCGGCATGGTCGTCTCCCGCGACGGCCTGCCCATCGCCTCGGTCGTCGGCAAGGACGCGCAGGTGGACCGGCTCGCCGCCATGGGCGCCGCCATCCTGTCCGACGTGAAGCGCAGCCTCGACGCCGCCGGCATGGCCGACTTCACGCAGTGCGAGGTCGCCGCCGAGCAGGGCAAGGTGATCCTCGTCGCCGCCGGCCCCGTCTACCTGCTCGTGCTGACCGGTCCCCGCATCGAGATCGGGCCCGGCAGCGTCGAGATCCGCAGTGCCGCTCGCCAGGTCGAGAAGGCCGCCCAGTTGAGCCCCGCCTAGAGCCCGAGGGAGGACGTTCCGTGGTCCAGATCAACTTCGCCCACAAAGAGATCCAGTGCAAGATCGTCTACTACGGCCCGGGCATGTCGGGCAAGACGACGAACCTCGAGCTCGTCCACGAGAAGACGCCCGGTGAGGCGCGCGGCGAGCTGACGTCGATCGCGACGACGGGCGAGCGCACGCTGTACTTCGACTACATGCCCCTCGACCTCGGGTCGATCGCGGGCATCCGCACGAAGTTCCAGCTCTACACCGTGCCCGGCCAGATCTACTACAAGTCCACGCGCCGCCTGGTGCTCCAGGGCGTGGACGGGATCGTGTTCGTCGCGGACTCGTCGGCCAGCAAGATCGAGGAGAACCGCGAGTCGATGCGCGACCTCGAGGAGAACCTCCGCGAGATGGGCCGCGCGGTCTCCGACCTGCCGATCATCATCCAGTACAACAAGCGCGACCTGCCGGACGCGATGACGATCGAGGAGCTGCAGAAGCAGGTCAACGTCCACAACTTCCCCTACTTCGAGGCGGTCGCGCCGTCGGGGCAGGGCGTGTTCCCGACCCTGAAGGCCCTCGCGGCCCTCGTGCTCGAGTCGGTGAACCGCAGCGGCATCGGCGCGGCCCGCGCGCCGCGCCCGGCCCCGAGCGCCCCCGCGCCCGCGGCGGCGCCCGCGCCGGCCGCCACGTCGGCGGCGCCGGCCCCGGCCCCCGCCGCGCCCGCGAGCCGTCCGGCCCCGGGCATCGCGGCCGCGGCCCCGCGCCCGGCCCCCGCCCCCGCGCCGGCCCCGCGCCCGAGCGCCGCGCCGTCGGCCCCGTCGCGCATCGGCGTCGCCGCGTCGGCCCCCGCGCCGGCCGTCGCCGCGAGCGCCACCGCGGTCGCCGAGGCGCCCGCCGCACGACCCGCGCCCGCGCCGGCCCCGGCCGCCGCGCCGCGCCCCGCCCCGACGGCGGCTCCGGCCCCGGCCGCGGCCCCGCGCTCGGTCAACGACCGTCTCGTGAAGGTCAGCGGCCTCGGCAACGGCGGCGGCGGCGGCGGCAAGCTCGGCCTGATCCTCGGCCTCACGGCCCTGATCGCCGCCGCCGCGTGGTTCGCCCTCACCCAGCTCGGCAAGTGAACGGAACGAAGGACAAGGAACGACCCATGGCCACCGACAAGTCCCTCCGCGACACCCGCCTCGTCTTCTACAAGGACGACATCGAGTCGATCAACGCGATCCTCGACGCGTTCCTCAAGCAGAGCGCCGCGAAGTGCGCCCTGCTCATCGACAAGGACGGCCACATGGTGACGAGCCGGGGCGCGACGAAGCGCATCGACCTCGACACGATCAGCGCCCTCGTCGCCGGCTCGTTCGCCGCCACGCGCGAGATGGCGCGCATCCTCGGCGAGGAGGAGTTCTCGGCGCTCTACCACCAGGGCAAGAGCGACAACATCCAGCTGTCGATCGTCGGCGACCGCGCGCTGCTCACCGCGATCTTCGACGAGAGCACGACGGTCGGCATGGTGCGCCTCTACGCGGCCGAGGCGGCCAAGCGCCTCGCGGCGATCTTCCGCAAGAAGGCGCAGGAGGCCGTCGCGGCCGGCTCGACCGCCGGCGAGGGCGACGCGACCTTCCGCACGTCCACGGGCTCGGCCCTCGACAACCTGTTCGGCAAGTAGCGGCCCCGCCGCGGCGCGGCGGCCACCGGGCCTCGCGTCACGCTCCTCCGTCCGCGTCCTTCGTCCTCCGTCGCCCCGGGCCGGCCCGTCCGTCCCGGGGCGACGTCCTGTCCGGACGACGCGCGCGGGCCCGCCGCCTTCAGGGCCTTCGACGCCTTCAGGGCTTCCGACGACCGTGCACGACCACCTGGTACTGCGTGACGTCCACGCCCGCGAGGCGGTCCACGCCCTTCACCGCGAGGCGGTCCCACGGCACGTCGTCGATGCGGCCGGTGTCCTCGTCCACGAAGTGGTGGTGCGGCTCGGTCTTCGGGTCGAAGACGACCCGGCCCGCCGAGAGGTGCAGCGCGCGGAGGAGCCCCTTCTCGACGAAGAGGTTCAGCGTGTTGTAGACCGTCGCGCGCGACACGACCGGCAGCCGCGCGCGCACGCGCTCGAGCACGTCGTCGGCGCTCGGGTGGTCGCACGCGGTCAGCACGACGCGCGCGATCTCGATGCGCTGCGCCGACGGCAGCACGCCCTTGCCGCGCAGCGCCGCCGCGACGTCGGGCGGCGGCGGCGGCGGGCGCGGGGTGCGGTCGATGCTGTTCACGACGCAGAGGATAGACCGCGTCCCGGGGGAACCCGCGAACGGAGGCCCGTCGCCCGGTCGGAACGCGGGCCCCTCCCGGCGGGTCACGCCGGGGGTCGCGGGGCGGGCGGAGCGTGGAGGGCGGCGCGCAGCGCGTCCGTCGCCAGGCGCAGCGCGTGCCGCTTCGCCCCCGGCACCCCGCCGAGCGCGGCGTCGAGGTCGGCCGCGGTCACCGCGTCGGGCCGGGCCTCGCGTCCCGGGAGGAGGGTCGCCAACGCGCTCCCCGCCGCCACGGCGCCGTGGCAGCCGGTCACGCGCTGCCGGGCCTCGACGACCGCGCCGCCCTCGACGCGCAGCGAGAGCGCGAGCCGGTCGCCGCAGACCGCGTCCTCGACGTCGGCCGCGTGGGTGGTGCGCGCGACCTCCCCCACCGCGCGCGGCGCGCGCGCGTGGTCGAGGTAGGCCGGGGAGCCGCCGGAGGGTGCGTCCGCCATGCCGCCATCCTCGCCGCCCGCGGGGCCCCCCGCGAGCGCCGGCCGCCGTATGCTCCCTCCATGCCGTCGGCGCCCCCTCCCGCCCCCGTCCCCGGCGTGCGCCAAGCGGTGCGCGCGCTGCTCGTGACGCCGGACGACCGCGTGCTCCTGATCCGGACCGCGATCCCGCAGCGGCCCGGCGCGCACCTCCACCTCACGCCGGGCGGCGGCGTCGAGGCCGGCGAGCACGCGGCGGAGGCGCTGCGCCGGGAGCTCCTCGAGGAGACCGGTCGCGACGGGTTCGAGATCGGCCCGGAGGTCTGGCGGCGCACCCACACCTACCGCTGGGCCGCGAAGATCGTGACCCAGGCGGAGCGGTACTTCGTCGTCCGCACGCCGGCCTTCGACCCCGCCCCGCAGGCGGGGATCCCCGACCTCGACGACTTCCTGGCGTTCCGCTGGTGGTCGGCGGCCGAGGTCGCGGCCTCGGGCGAGCACTTCGTCCCCTACCGGCTCGCCGCCCTCCTCCCCCCGCTGCTCGCCGCCCTCCGCGCCGGCCGCCCGCCCGCGCCGTTCGACGTCGGCGCCTGACCCGCGCCGGTCCCCTCTCCCCACGCGGGCCTCGGGCCGGTACCCTGCCTGCCATGGCACGTCTCGTCGGTGAGTCCGGTTCCGTCGCGGGCAAGGAGTGGCCGATCGAGGTCGGCGTGACGCTGGGCCGCGAGGCCCACAACACGATCGGCATGCCCGACAACAGGAAGGCCTCGCGCGACCACGCGAAGGTCTGGAAGGAAGGCCCGGGCAAGTACTCGGTGGCCGACCTCGGCTCGACGAACGGCACGCTCGTCAACGACGACCGCGTGACCCGTCAGGCCCTCGTGGACGGCGACGAATTGCGCGTCGGCGAGTTCACCTTCCGCTTCCTCCTCGACGACGACGAGAAGCCGAAGAAGAAGGAAGGCCCCGCCCGCCTCACCGAGGTCCTCGGCGGCAAGCCCGCCGGCGACCCGTTCGCCCCGGCGGCGGCGGCCGCGCCCTCGGCGGTCAAGGGCGCGCCCGGGTCGCAGGGCGGCGCGGGCGGCCCCACGATCGAGGTGAAGCAGCGCCTCCTGCAGTACTCGAAGAAGCAGGCGGGCGGCAGCGTCGCGGGCTGGGACCTCTCGCAGGCCTCCACCGGCACGCGCTGGCTCTTCTACGGCGTCGCGCTCGCGATCGCCGCGGGGCTCTACTTCCTCGTCACGACGCTGATCACGCGCTGACCGGAGGCGCGACGGCGACGCTCCCCCCCTCGCGCGACCGCGAGGCCCGGCGGCCGGCGCGGCGTCGCGCCGCGATCTCGAGCCGCCCGGCGCGCGAGGCGCGGTCCGCGGCGCCGGCGGCGGAGCGCGCGCGGACGCCGCGGGGCGCGACCCGACGGAACGGTGCGCGCGGGGACGGCCCCCGCGCGCCGCGGGGCGTCCTACTTGGAGTGGGAGCCCGCCTGCATCTTCTTGATCACCTCGTCCAGGCTGAACGAGTCCGGCTTCTGGGCCGGCGGGAAGTCGCGGAAGGTCCCGAGGAACTTCGCCGCGGCCGCCTGCGCGGGCACCAGCAGGAACGCGTGGTCGATCAGCCAGTCGTAGTACGTGTTCGAGGTGAGCTGCGCGCGCTCGTACGGGTCGGCGCGCAGGTCGAACATCAGCGGGACGCGCAGCTGCGTGAACGGCTCGGCCCACACGCGCAGCGTGCCCTCGGCGCGCTGCTCGGCGAACACGAGCTTCCAGTTCTCGTAGCGCATCGCCACGAGCCCCCCGTCGTCGTTGAAGTAGAAGAACTCCTTGCGGGCGCTCGACGGCGCCTCGCCGGTCAGGTACGGCAGCTGGTTGTAGCCGTCGAGGTGCGCCTTCACGGGGCCGGCGCCGAGGTCGACGCCCTCGAGGAGCTTCTCCTTGACGGTCGCGTCGCCGGCGACCGCGCACAGCGTCGGCAGCCAGTCGAGGCCGCTGACGATGTCGTTGGCCACGGTGCCGGGCTTGATCTTGCCGGGCCAGCGCACCGCCGCGGGCACGCGGAACGCGCCCTCCCAGTTCGAGTTCTTCTCGTTGCGGAACGGCGTCATCGCCGCGTCCGGCCAGCTGTTCATGTGCGGGCCGTTGTCGGTGGAGTAGAGGACGAGCGTGTCGTTCGCGATGCCGAGCTCGTCGAGCAGCGCGAGGAACCGGCCCACGTGCATGTCGTGCTCGACCATGCCGTCCGCGTACTCCGTGCGGGCCGTGAGGCCGGCCGGGCTGCGGCGGTTCTCGGCGACGTGCGTGCGGAAGTGCATGCGCGTGCCGTTCCACCAGCAGAAGAACGGCTTGCCGGCGGCGTGCTGGCGCTTGATGTAGTCGATGGCGGCGTCGGACGTCTCGTCGTCGATCGTCTCCATCCGCTTCTTCGTGAGCGGGCCGGTGTTCTCGATCGTCTGGCCGCCCTTGCCGTCGGCCTTGCACTTGAGCACGCCGCGCGGGCCGAACTTCTTCCGGAACTCGGGGTCCGCCGGGTAGTTGCGGTTCTCGGGCTCCTCCTCCGCGTTCAGGTGGTAGAGGTTGCCGAAGAACTCGTCGAACCCGTGCATCGTCGGCAGGAACTCGTCGCGGTCGCCCAGGTGGTTCTTGCCGAACTGGCCCGTGGCGTAGCCCTTCGACTTCAGGAGCTCGGCGAGCGTCGGCGTGGTCTTGCGCAGGCCGGCGTCGGCGCCCGGGAGGCCGACCTTCGAGAGGCCGGTCCGCAGCGTGCACTGCCCCGTGATGAACGTCGAACGACCGGCCGTGCAGCTCTGCTCGGCGTAGTAGTCCGTGAAGACGACGCCTTCCTTGGCGACGCGGTCGATGTTCGGCGTCCGGTAGCCCATCAGGCCCATCGTGTAGGCGCTGACGTTGGACTGGCCGATGTCGTCGCCCCAGAGGACGAGGATGTTCGGCGGCTTGGCGCCGTCGGCGCGGGCCGCGCCGGGGCAGAGCGTCAGCGCGGCGCCGGCGAGCAACGCCAGCACGCCCCGCGGCGCGAGTCGGAGATTCATGCGACAGGACCCTCCACGTCCGTCGGGACCGGACACCACCCCGGCGCCGGCTCCCGCGGCCGGCGAGAGTGTAGGACCGCGCACGGAAGGCCGGGATGAGGGCGACGGTCGAGATGGATCCAGAAAGCGCAGGCGGATGCCCCCGTCCGGACGTCGGGCAGGCGATCCCACGGGCGGGACCGCGAGGCCCGTCCCCCGGGAGCCCGGCGGCTTGCGAAGATCGGGGGCTTCCCGTCCCCCGGATCCCGCCATGCACCGGCCCGCCCGCTCGACGCTCGTCGCCCTCCTGCTGCTCGCCGCGCTCGCGCCCGCCGCGGCGGCCGCCGACGGGCCCGCCCTCGACACCCTCGAGGCCGCGCTCCGCCGCGTGGCCGCGGAGGCCACCCCGAAGACGGTCTGCGTGCGCATCCGCCTGGCGGACGGGCACGAGGGGTTCGGCTCCGGCGCGATCGTGTCCGGCGACGGGCTGGTGCTGACGTGCGCCCACGTGACGGAGCCCGCGAAGGGCGGCTCGTTGACCGCGGTGTTCCCCGACGGCGCGGAGGCGACGATGACGGTCGTCGCGAGCAACGCGAAGAACGACTACGCGCTCTGCCGCCTCACGACCGGCCGCAAGGACCTCCCCCACTTCACGTTCGCGCCGCAGGAGCCGCGGCTCGGCGACTGGGTCGTCGGCCTCGGGCACCCGGGCGGGCCGTACGCGGACCACCGCCCGACCGTCGCGGCCGGGAAGGTCACGGCCCTCGACCGCAGCCTCCCGATCCTCATGGAGGGGAAGGCGTACGTCGGCGCGATCCAGACCGACGCGCCGCTCTTCGGCGGCAACTCCGGCGGGCCCCTCGTCGACCTCGAGGGCCGCCTCGTCGGGATCAACGGCGCGATCCTCCTCGTGGGCGACGGCTCGTTCGCGTCGTCGGGCGTGCGGATCGCGAAGGACCTGCCCGCGCTCGCCGCCGGGAAGGACGTCGAGGGCGAGGAGATCGACGACCTGTTCGCCGCGTTGAGCGGCATGACCGGCGAGATGGACCCCGACGAGCTGGCCGAGGCGTTCGCGGACGAGAACCTGCGCGAGATGCTCCGCGCGATGGGCCCGATGATGCGCCTCGCGGGCCGCGCCGAGGGCACCGAACGCGCCGCGCGGCGCCTCGACGACCTCCGCGCCGGCGTCGCCGCGACGGGCCGCGCGCTCCCGCCGGGCGGCGACCTCCTCGCCGACGGCGTCGTCGTGGGGAAGGTCACGCCCGTCGGCCGGCGCGGCGGCCGGGCCCTCTTCGTGACGAGCGCGCGCGCCGCGCGGTCGCCGGGCACGCTCACCGTGCGCGGCGCGGGCCTCGCCGCGCCGACCGCGGCGCGGGTCCGCGGCGTGGACGGCGCGTGGGACCTCGGGCTGCTCGACGTCGCGTCGCCGGGCGAGGACGTCGCGTTCCCGCGCACGGCCCCGGCGACCGACGTCGTGCCCGGCTCGATCGTCCTGCTGCCCGGCGCCGACGGCACGCCCGTGCAGGGCGGCGTGCTCGCGGCCACGGACCGCGCCGTCGGCACCGAGCGCCGCATCCCCACGATCGGCATCGTGCGCCTGTTCCAGCCCCCCCACACGAGCCCGTTCCGCCCGTACCCGGCCCTGCTGCAGATCGACGCGCCGATCGAGGCCGACGAGTCGGGGTGGATGGTCGTGCGCCCCGACGGCGCGCTCCTCGGCGTCGCCGTGGCGCACTTCAACCGCGGCGCGACGATGGTCGTCCCGGCCGCCGTGCTGCCCGCCCGCGTCGAGCGGATGCTCGCCGGCGTCGACGACCCGGCGCCGGAGGGCTACGGGCCGCCGCCGCGGCCGGCCCCGGACCGCGCGAGGGCGGCGGCCAAGGTCCGGGCACGCGAGGCCCGGCGCGCGTCGATGACGCTCTACGTGCCGACGCTCGCGGGCGTGCTCAAGCCGGTCGCGTTGAGCGAGGGCGAGGCGAGCCCCGCGCCGACGGTCGTCTCGGACTCCGGCGGCGGCCCGCTCGACCTCCTCGGCGCCGACGTGCTCGTCTCGGTCGGCGGCGCGCCGACCGGGAGCGTGGCGGCCGCCGAGGCCGCGATCGCGGCGCTCGCGACGGGCGCGAAGGTGCCCGTCGTGGTCCGGCGCGGCGACCGCGACGTCGTCTACGAGGGCACGGCCGAGGGCGAGGGTCGCGGCCGCAAGCTCGCGCTGCGCGCGCTCGTCAAGTAGGTCCCGCCGCCACGGTCCCCGACGGCCCGCGGCGGTCCCCCGCGGTCAGCCGCGCAGGAGCGCCTGCGCGACCGCCGCCGCGGCGTCGTCCCACGTCGCGGCGGGCGGCGCCGCGTCGAAGCCGCGCGGGCCCTTGAGCGCCGCGGCCGCCTCGGGCCAGGCGTGCCCCTCGCGCGCGGGCGCGGGCGGGGGCACGAGGACGAGCCCGCGCGCGCCGCCCGCGACGAGCGCGCGGTGGGCCGCGATGTCGCTCGCGATCACGGGCGTCCCGCAGGCGAGGCTCTCGACGACCGGCAGCGAGTAGCCCTCGTACCGCGACGGGACCAGCGTGAACGACGCGCCGGCGTACAGCGCCGCGAGCTCCGCGTCGGTCGTCCGCGGGACCGCGACGACCCCGTCGCCCGCGAGCGCCGCCGAGCCGACCACGACGAGCCGGTACGACGCGCCGTCGGCGCGCGCGCGCCGCCACGCGTCGAGCGCGGCCGCCATGGCCTTGCGCGGCTCGTCGCGGCCGACGACGAGGAGGTAGGGCCGCGCGATCCCGCGCGCGTGCAGCACCTCGTCCACGCGGTCGAGGGCGTCGCGCGAGAACCCGGCCGCCGGCGCGTTGCGCGCGACGACCGCGTCGCGCACGCCGTACACGGCCCGCAGCTCGTCGCCGACCGCGTCGGACACGGCGACCACCGCGGCCGCGCGCCGCAGGAGCCCGCCGTACCGCCGCCGGCCGTACCACCCGCGCAGCCGGCCGCCGTACCCGTGGAGGAACCGCAGGTCGTGGACGGTGACGAGGTTGCGCACGCGGTCGGGGCGCACGAGCGGGCCGTGGTCGACCCAGCAGTGCGTGAACGGGGCCTCGCGGTGGCGCCGCGCGAGCGCGCGCGACCGCCGCCACCAGCGCAGGGCGCCGCCGGTGCAGGACGTGTCGGTCCGCACGTGGACCACGTTGTCGGCGACGAGGTCCGGGCCCGGCATCGCGCCGTCGCGCGGCCAGTGGACCTCGAACACGGCGTCGGGACGCAGCCGTGCGACACGGGGGAGGAGTTCGTCGAAGCGACGCCGCGCCCCCGACGGCTCCCGGCCGTACGGCGTCGCGTCGACCACGACGAACGGTCTCATGCGCCTCCCCTTTCGACCGCTTCGCGGACGATCTTGAGGAGGGACCGCGCGGTCGCCTCGGGCGGGAAGGCCCGGGCCCGCGCGGCGCCGCGCGCGACGAGCCCCGCCGCCAGCGCGGGCTCGACGAGGACGCGCCGCAGCGCCGCCCGCAGGGCGTCCGCGTCGCCGGGGGGCACGAGGAGCGCCGCGTCGCCCACGACCTCGGGGATCGCGCCCGCCGCGCTCGCGACCACGGGCACGCCGGCCGCCATGGCCTCGAGCGGCGGGTACCCGAAGCCCTCGGAGCGCGACGGGTAGGCGAGCACCGCGGCCCCCGCGAGCCGGCGCGCGACCTCGGCGTCGTCGGGGTCGTCGAGCACCTCGACGGGCACGCCGCGGGCGAGGGCGAGCACGCCGCGCGGCGGCCGGCCGACGAGCGTCCACGGGACGACGGGTGCGAGGCCCGAGACCGCGCGCGCCCACACGTCGAGCCCCTTGCGCCGGCCGCGCGCGCCGAGCACGAGGCCGCCCGCGCGGGCCGCCGGGCCTCGCGGTCCCGGACCCCGACCGCCGCCCTCCCCCGCGGGCGCGAACCCGTGCGGCACGACGTGCACCTTCGCCGCGGCGTCGGGCCGCACCACGAGCACGTCGGCCCGCGTCGCCTCGGACGGCACGACGATCGCGGCCGCGCGCGCGACGTCGCGGTGGAGCCAGCGGCGGTGGACGAACGCGCGCAGACGGCCCTCGACGGGCCCGTGGCGCACGAACGGCAGCTCGTGCACGCAGACGACGACGGGCACCGCGACGTCCGGGAAGGCCGAGAAGGGCGCGTACCACGCGTCGAACCCGACGGGCCGCACCTCGCGCGCGACGCGGCGGCGGAACGCGCGCGGCGTCTCGCCCGGCGCGGGCGCGAACGCGACGACCTCGACCTCGTCGGCGCACGCGGCGAGCCCCGCGCGCAGGTGCGCGAGCGCGCGCGCGACGCCGCGCCGCGGCTCGACGACGAGGGGCGACGCGTCGAGGGCGAGCCGGAGCCTACGACGCGGCACGGAGGTAGGCCTCCCGCGTGCCCTCGGCGGTGCGCGTCCACGGGAGCGCGGCCGCGGCCGCGGCGCCGCGCGCGACGAGCTGCCCGCGCAAGGCGCCGTCGCCGACGAGGCGGGCGAGCCCGTCGGCGAGCGCCTCGACGTCGTACGGGTCGACGAGGAGCGCGGCGTCGGGCGCGCGCTCGAGGCACGGGACGGCGGCGGACGTGAGCACGGGGACGCCCGCGGCCATCGCCTCGACGACGGGGAGGCCGAAGCCCTCCCCGAGGCTCGGGTACGCGAGGCCCGCCGCGCCGCGCAGGAGCGCCGCGACGCGCCGGTCGTCGGGGCGGTCCTCCCACCGCGCGCGGGGCGCGGCGGCGAGCGCGGCGACGACGTCGTCGTCGAGCCAGCCGCGCGCGCCGGCGACGACGAGGTCGGCGTCGAGCCCGCGGGCGACGGCGACGCGGTGCGCGGCGAGGAGGCGGACGAGGTTCTTGCGCGGCTCGAGCGTGCCGAGCGCGAGGACGTAGGGCCGGACCGCGGGCGCCGGCGGGACGGACGGGTCGAGGGGCCGCGCGCCGAGCGGCACGACGTCGACGCGGGTCGGGTCGGCGCCGAAGCGCTCGACGAGGCCGACCTTCGTGCGCAGCGACGGGACGACGAGGCGGTCGGCGCGGGCGACGAGCCGCCGGGTCGTCGCGGCCAGCCCGCGGCGCATCCCGGGCGTGTAGCAGCGAGGCAGCTCCGCGAACAACACGTCGTGCACGGTCGCGACGAGGGCGGCCGACGTCGGCTGCAGGAGCGCGTAGTCCGTGAGGTGGAAGACGTCGCACCCGCCGACGAGGCGGTCGGCGCCGACGCCGAACCGCGCGAGCACCTCCGCGGCGCGCGAGGGCAGTCTTGTCGCGCACACGCGCGCGCCCGGCGGCGCGTCGCGCGACGCGGGGCCGGGGCGCAGCCGATGGCCGTACAGCGCGAGGGCGTCCGTGGGGAACCTTGGCGCATAGGCGCCGACGAGTGCCCGTACGTAGGCGGCGATGCCGCCCCGTCCCGAGACCGCCGGCCGCCAGTCGATCCCGACGCGCATCCCGCGATCCTACGCGACCCCGCCACGCTCCCGCGCGCGCACCCTGCCCTTCCCCCGACCGCCTCCCTCTCCACTCCGCTCTTCTCCGCTCTTCTCCGCTCTGCTCTTCTCTGCTCCTGCTCCCTAAGGGCTTGTCCCTCGCACACGGCCGCGAGTCGCGACGGGTCGCGGGAGCGGGGCCGAGCGAGGCTAGGGCTGCACCGCGTCCTGCGAGCGAGGCCCCCGAGGACGAGGAGCGCCAGCAGGCGCGACGAACTCCGAGGGTGACGCGAGGCCCGCCGCGCTGCGCGCCGGGCCTCGCGTCACCGCGAACCCCGACCCGCCGCGAGCGCGGCCGCTCTGCCCTTCCTAGATCCCGCCTCTTCTACCCGCCGATATCGGCCTGGAACTTGGCCCAGGGGAACAACTTGCCGGGGCAGGCGGTGGACTTGCAGTCGCTGTGGCGGAGGACGCGGTCGGGGGTGACGCCATAGCGGGCCATGAGCCAGCGGGTGAGGTTGACGAGCGACTCGTACTGGCGGGCCGTGGGCCGGCCGACGTTCTCGAAGTCGCCGACGAGGACGACGCCGATGCCGTAGTCGTTGAAGCGGTTGTCGGGCGTCTTCGCGTGGGCGCCGTGCATCTGCGGACGCCAGCGCGGGCCGACCTCGACCTCGCCGTCGCCGGACTGCGTGCCGTTGCCGATGACGAAGTGGTAGCCGCAGCCGTCCCAGCCCTTGGCCTTGTGGACGCGGTCGTACTTCTCGCAGGCGCCCTCGGTGTCGTCGCTGTGGTGGATGACGATCCACTTCCAGGGGCGCTCGGCGGCGGAGAACGCGGTCCACGACGGGTCGCCGCCGGGCGTGCGGCGGGCCGCGGCCGGCCGCGGGGTGATCGTGACGTCGCGGAGCGACGGCGGCGGCTTCACCGGCTGCGGCACGGGCATCTTCAGCGGGATCGGCTGCATCGCGAGGCGCTGGGCCGCGGCGTCGCGGAGCGCGCGGCGGACGGCGTCGACGCCGCCGGCGGGGACGACGAGGCCGCCGGCCTCGCGGCGCGCGACGGCGCCCATCGGCGTCGAGCGGCCGTCGATGCTGACGCGGTCGGTGCCCGGGAAGAACCGGGCGCGCACGTCGGAGCCCGACAGGAGCACGCTCGACCCGAGGTCCTGCACCTGCATGCCGGTCTCGCGGGCGAGCGCGCCGGCGTCCATGGGGCCGGTGGCGGGCGCGAGGGTCGCGCCCACGGGCGCACGCGGGGCGACGGGCGCCGCCTGCGGCGCCGGGGCGGCGACCACCCCGCCGTCGGGGCCGGGGCCCTCGGCGTATTCGCCGCGACCACGGCCGGAGGTGCACGCGGCCAACGAGAGGGCCACGACCACGGTGACGATCGTCCGCATGCGACTCAGTCTCCCGACCCGAGGGGACGGTCCGTTCGGACCGCCGCTCGCTCCCCGTACGGATCGGACGGAGTCGGGTGCTTCCGAAGTGCGAACGGCGCGGCCCGCATACACTCGCCCCGTGTTGTCGCCGCGCACCCGCCATCCGACCTCGCCGGCGCTCCGCCTGCTGCGCGCGACGTTCCTGGCGCCGGACCCGGCGCCGGTCCTCCGGGCGTGGGCGCCGCGGCTCGCCGCCGGGGGCCTCCTGCGCGAGGTGGCCGCGACCCCGGACCTTCGGCGCGCGCTCCCCTGGCTGGCGGACGCGCTCGGCCGCGCGGGCGTGCTCGACGGGCTCCCGGCGGACGAGCGCGGCCTGCTGCTCGCCGCCCACCTCTCCGCGGCCGAGACCGCCGACCGCGCGGCCCGCACGCTCCTGCCCCTCGGTGCGGCGCTCCCGCCCGGGACGCCGGTCCTGCTGCTCAAGGGGGCGGCGCTCCACGGCGACCTCTATCCCGACGCGTCGCTGCGGCCGCTCTCGGACGCCGACCTCTACGTCCCGCCGGCCCACGCGGCGGCCCTGCGCGCGGCGCTCGGGGCCGCCGGCCTCGTCGCGGACCCGCTCACCGCCGCCCGCTGGGCCGACTACGACGCGTCCGGCGGCCGCGCGCACCGGCTGTCGGACCTGATCGCGCGCCCGGCGGCCGGCCGGGGCCTCGCGGTCGAGGTGAAGCTCGATCCCGTCCAGGTCGGGGTGCCCCTCCGCCACGGCGAGCGGTTCCTCCAGGGGGCGACGCCGTCGCGGCGGTACCCGGGGTTCCTCGTGCCGTCGCCCGAGGCCATGGCGGTCCAGCAGGCCGTCCACCTCGCGCGCCATGACGGCAGCGACCTCGTCTGGTGGGCGGAACTGGCCCACGGGATCGCCCGGGCGGCCGCCCGCGGCGCGTTCGACGCCGCGCGCGTCCGCCCCCTGGTCGAGGGGGAAGGCCTGCTCGGCACGGTCCGCGCGGCGTTCGCGGAGGCCGAGGCGCTGTTCCCCGGCACGGTGCCCGCCGCGCTGCGCGCCGCGCCCGGCGGCGGGATCGTCCTCGCGCGGTTCCGCCGTCGCGCCGCCGCGGCCCGCCCGGCCGACGAACGCGCCGCGACGTGGGGCCTCCAGACGGCGCACGCCGTCGGGGCCCGTCGCCCGCTCCCCGTCCTCTCCTCCCTGTGGCGGCGCGTCTGGCCCGGCGCCGCCTATGTCCGGGCGCGGATGGGGCTGCCCCCCGACGCGCCGGTCGGCTGGCGCACCCGCGTCGCCCGTCTCACCCGACTCGGCCGCGGAACCCGTCCATGACCGCCCCCGCCTCCCCCGCCCCGTCCTCGCCGCCGGTCGTCCCCGGCGCCGTCCACCGCCTCGTCGTCGGCGAGCGCGACGCGCACGGACGGGGCCTCGCGTCCCTCGGGCGCCGGCCGCTCCGCATCCCCAACGCGCTCCCGGGCGAGACCCTCGACGTCCGGCTCGACCACGTCGGCCGTCACCTGGCCGTCGGCCGCGTCGCGAAGGTCGTCACGGCGTCGCCCGACCGCGTGGACGACGCGTGCCCGCTCGGCGCGACGTGCCCGGGGTGCGGTCTGCGCACGACGTCGCCCGCCGCCCGCCTCGCGTGGAAACGCGACCGCGTCGCGCGCGCCCTCGCCGACGCGGGGCTCGCGACCGAGGTCGCGGCGACGGAGGCCGCGCCGCGCGAGGACGGATGGCGGCACAAGGCCTACCTCACGGTCCGCCGCACGAGCGACGGCGTCCACCTCGGGCTGTTCGCCGAGGGGACGCACCGCCTCGTCCGCATCGAGGGCTGCCTCGCGCACGCGCCCCACGTCGAGGCGACGCTCGACGCCGTGCGCCGCACGCTCGCGGAGGTGAACCCGTCGGTCTACGACGAGCGGGCCAAGATCGGCTGGCTGCGGGCGGTCGCGGTGCGCGGCGCGGGCAACGGCCGCGCGACGCTCGTGACGCTCGTGGTGGCCGACCGCGGGCCCGAGGGGGCGCACGCGCTGGCCGGCGCGATCCGCCGGGCCTCGCGTCAGGTCGCGGGGGTCGTCCTCAACGAGCACCCGGAGGTCAGCAACGCGCCGTTCGGCCCCCGGTTCCAGCCGCTCGAGGGCCGGGCCGACCTCGACGAGACGTCGGGGCCGCACACCCTGCGCGTCTCCGCCGGCGCCTTCTTCCAGGTGAACCCCGCGGTCGGCGCCGCCATGGCCGACCGGATCGCGGCCCATGCCGCCGACGCGAGGCCCGGTCGCGCGCTCGACCTGTACGGGGGCGTCGGTGCGACGGCGATCCGGCTCGCCGCGGCCGGCCGCCCCGTGACCCTGGTCGAGGCCCCGGGCGCCGCGGCGGCCGACGCCTTGTTCAACCTGCGCTCCGTCCGGGGCGCGACGGTGGTCGAGGGGCGCGTCGAGGACGTCGCGGGAACCTTGCCTTTTGCAACGACATCCGTCGTCGTCGTGAACCCGCCGCGGAGCGGCCTGCAGCCGGCGGTCATCGAGGCCCTCGCGAGCGCGCCGAAGGCCCGCGTCATCTACGCGTCCTGCGACCCCACGAGCCTGGCCCGCGACCTCTCGAAGCTGGTCGCGCGGGGCTGGCGCCTCCGGGGGGTCACCCCGTTCGACATGATGCCGCAGACGCCCCACGTGGAGGCGCTGGCGGTCCTCGATCCGGCGGACTAGGATCCGGGCGCGACGGCGGAACTTTCGCGGCACGCGGGGGGCGCGCCGGAATCTCCATCCGCCTGTCGTGCCACGACTTGGAACGGACGACCCGCTCGACGCCCCGCGATTCCGCCGGATCCGCCACGATTCCGGCACCCCCGCGTGGCGGAAGCCTTGCCCGCGCCGCGACCCGGGAGGTCGGGGCGAAGGTCCGGCACGCGAGGCCCGGCTCGGCCTGCGGGCGCGATTCGGCGGGGGCCCGACCCGGTCCGCGGCGTGGCGAAGGGCTGCGCCGAGGACGGGGCCGGTGGGCGTGGGTGGCGGTGCTGGGGGCGATCGTGACGATCGCCGTCGCGACGGCCGGGAGGGTGGACGCGCAGGACGCGCCGCCCCCCACCCCGAGCGAATCGGTCGTCCGCGCCCACGTCTTCAGCCGGCCGCCCGTGATCGACGGCGAGGTCGAGGCCGGCGAGTGGCCCGACGACCCCGCGGCGACGATCCGCCTCGACCGGGGGGAGCAGTGCCTGGAACTGCGCCGGGCCCGCTGGCGCGGCCCGCTCGACGCGAGCGCCGTCGCGACGGTCGGCGCGGACGCGGACGCCCTCTACCTGCTCGTGCGCGTGACGGACGACGTCTCGGTGCACCCCGGGGAGCCGTGGTGGCACGGCGACAGCCTCGAGCTGTTCCTCAACACCGACCTCGCCGACGACGGCGCGCCCGGCGACCCGGCGCGCGACAAGTACTCCGACGACGACTGGCAGCTGTTCTTCATGCCGGGCAACCCCCACCTGCGCTGGGGCGTCGCCTACCACGGCCCCGTCGCGCGGTTCGACGACGCGGGGCTCGTCGGCGTGCGGACCGCGGCGGTCCGCGGCGCCGGCGGGTCGTACACGCTCGAGGTGCGGCTCCCCCTCGTGAACTTCCCCGGCCTCGCGGGCACCGCGGCCCGCCGCCTGGGGTTCGACCTCGCGCTCAACGACGTCGACCGCTTCGTGCCGGGCGCCGACGCGTCGTCGCCGCCCGCGCCCGACCCGGCCACCTACCTCTCGTGGAACGGGCTCGGCGACCTGTACCGCCGCCCCGGCAACTTCGGCACCCTCGAGCTCCCCGCGCGCGCGGCGTCGGTCGTCGAGCCCGGCGCCGCGTCGGACGGGTCGTCCGCCGCGCTCGTCGTGGCGTTCGTGCTCGCCGCGGCGATCACCGCGCTGCTCGTCGGGCCCGGCTCGCGCCGGCTCGCGCGGACGGGCGCGAAGCCGAAGGCGGTGCTGCTCGCGCTCAACGTGCTGCTCGCGGGGTTCCTCGCGTTGTCGTCGGCGTGCCAGGAGCGGCGCGAACGCGACCGCGCGCGCCTCGCGCTGACGGAGGCGGTGCGCGAGGCGGAGGTCGTCGCCGAGGAAGCCGACGAGGCGGGCGCGCTCGTGGCCGAGGACGCGGCGGCCCGCGCGCGCACGCTGCGACGCCTGCTCGCCGGCGAGCGCGTCCCGTGCCTCCCGCCCGTCGCGGCGCACGGCTTCGTGCGCTTCGGGCCGCTGCCCGGCGAGCCCGGCGGCGCGACGTCGGTCGAGGACCGCATCCTGCTCGACGGCGCGACGGCCTACGACTGGCCGCTGCCGGCGCCGGTGCCCGCGCGCGCGCTGCGCCTGCGGCTGCTGCCCGTGCGCGACGTCTCGGGCCGCGGCGTGGACCCGACGGCGACGGTGACGCTCGGCGTGCTGCACGCGACGACGGAGGACGGCGCCGAGCAGGACCTGTCGGTCGAGACGCGCCTCGACGACGGCGGCGAGCGCAGCGTGACGAAGCGGCTCGCCGGCGCCGACGCCGCCGACGTGCCGCGCCTCGTGCGGCTGCGCTGGCGGCCCGCCGCGGACGCGCCGGCGGTGCGGCTGCTCGGGATCCAGGCGGTCGTCGCGTCGAAGCCGGCGGTCCCGCTCGTGCTGCCGGGGTTCACCGAGGACCGCGTGCCCGTGCTCACGCGGCCGGGCGCCCGTCCGTCGGGCCCGGACCCGTTCCACGGCATCGTCGTGCCGCCGCGCGAGGAGCGGGTCGCGACGCTGCCGCCGGTCCCCGGCGCGGACCGGCTGTGGCTCGCGGTGACCGTCGAGCGCGGGTTCCCGCTCACGCGGCACGGGCAGGAGGTCGCCGAGGTCCGCGTGGACTACACCGACGGCGGCCGGCCGACCACGGTGCGGCTGCGCAACGGCGAGGACGTGGACGAGGAGCGGCTGAACCAGGCGATCAAGCACCCCGCCGACATGCGGAGCCGCGTGGCCTACCGCTGGACCGACGAGAGCGGGATCCCGCGCCACCACGACCTCGTCGCGGTGCCCGTCGACTACGGCCGGCGCGCCGAGCGGCTCGTCGTGCGCAACCTCTCGCCCGTCGGCGACCAGGGCACCGGCGCGTTCGTGGTCGCGTCCGCGACGCTCGCCCGCCACGCGACCGACGTCGCGGGCGGCCGTCTCACGGTCACCATGGAGCCCGGGACGGGCGAGCACCGCGTCTTCCTCGCGGACCCGAAGCGGTTCGCCGGCCTCCTCGAGCCCGTCGCGGGCGACGGCATCCGCATCGTGACCACGGTCGGCAAGGGCGCGCGCCGCGCGCCCGTCGCGTTCTCGACCGCGGTCCCGCCCGCCGTCGCCGACCGCACGGCGCGGACCCGCACCGCGCTGCTCGCGTGCCTCGGCATCGCGCTCTTCCTCGTGGTCCTGCTCGTCGTGGACCTCGTCGAGGCGTTCCGCCGCATCTCCCTGCGCCTCGTGCTCGGCGTGCTCGCGGCCGCGCTCGTGCCCGTGGCCGCGACCGTGGTCGTGGCGGACCACCGCAACGCGTCGCGCCTCGAGGTGGAGCGCGAGAAGCGGCTCAAGAGCTGGCTCGGCGCGGCGAGCGCGGCCGTGCTCGGCGCGGAGCGGCAGGAGGCGAAGGTCGGCGCCCAGGGCCTCGTGCAGCTCGTCACGTCGGCCCCGTTCGGGCGCGACGTGCCGCGGCTCGTGGACCAGGTGGGCGTGTTCCGCCGCACGGCGATGTCCGGCGGCGGCGCGTGGGCGGTGCTCGTGCGCGGGCGCGACCTCGACACCGTGGTCGTGCAGCCCGACGTGCTCGGGGCGACGCTCGACGGCGCCGCGTGGCTCGCGGACCGCGCGGACGCGCCCGGCCTGGTCGTCTCGCCGTGGGACGGGCTGCTGCTCACCGCGTCGGCGCGCAGCGTGGGCGCCGACGACTGGCGGAAGATCGTGGTCGCGCTCCGCGTGGACGACGCGTTCGTCCGCGAGCGCGTGGCCGCCGCGGTCCTCGACCGCGAGGCCGAGGTGGCGGTCCTCGCGCGCGGCGCGGGGGTCGCCGGCGTCGCGGGGCCCGCGGGCGACGCGCTCGGCCGCGCGGTGGCCGCGCGGCTCGCGTCCATCGCGGGCGACGCGGCGGGCCGCGACGCCGTCCTCTTCGAGCGCCTCCCCACCGCCGCGGGCGACCGCGTCGCGCTGGTGACGCCGCTGCCGTCGGCCGACGCGCCGGACGTCCCCGCGGCGTGGCTCGCCGTCGCGGTCGCCCGCGAGTCGCTCGACGCCGACCTGCGCGAGCTGCGCACCGAGCTGGTGCTCCTCGGCCTCGCGGCGGCGGTCCTCGTCGCGTGCGTGGCCGCGACGCTCGCGCGGCGGATCTCCGGGCCGGTGCGCGAGCTCGTCGCCGTCACGGAGGCGGTGCGCCGCGGCGAGTTCGACGTCGACGTGCCGCCGGGCGGCACGGACGAGGTGGGCGACCTCGCCGTGGCGTTCGACCAGATGCGGCGCGACCTCAAGCTGCGCGTCGGCGACCTCGACTTCCTGCGCCGCGTGCAGGAGCGCGTCGCCGGCAGCCTCGAGCTCGCCCGCACCGCCGACGAGGGCCTCGCGGCGTTCCGCGAGCGCTGGTCGCCGCCGGTCGGCGTGCTGCTGCTCGCGTTGTCGCCGTCGGGCCCGGTCTCGGTCCGGGCCGAGAGCGGCCGCGCCTCGCCCGTCGGCGACCGGGCCTTCGACGCCCGCCCGGCGGGGTGGATCGCCGAGACGCTCGCGGGCACGGAGCCCGTCGTCGTCGAGGACGCCGCCACGGACCCCCGCGTGCTCGCCGAGACCGCGGCGGGCAACCGCCTGCTCGACGAGAAGAACGCGTTCGTCGCGGTGCCGCTGCGCGCCGCGGGCGAGCCCCAGGGCATCGTCCTGCTCGCGTGGCCGGGCCGCGACGCGCTGCCGGGCGCCGACGCGCGCGCGCTCCTCTCGCCGCTCGCCGGCGTCGTCGGCATGGCGATCCACAACGCGCGCCTCTACCGCCTCGCCGCGCTCGACGAGGCGACGTCGCTGCCCGGCGCGACGTCGTTCGAGGCGGCGCTGCGCCGCGACGTCGAGGCGGCGCTCGCGGGCGGCCCCGCCGTCGTCGTGCTGCGCGTGGGCCTCGACGGCCTCGACCGCGTGTCGCTCCGTCGAGGCGTCGAGACGCAGCGCGCGCTGCTGCGCGCCGCCGCCGACGCGCTCCGCTCGGCGCTCGGCGGGCGCGTGCAGGCGGGCCGCCTCGCCGACGACGAGCTCGCCGTCCGCGCCCCGGGGGCGACGCGCGAGGAGGGCCTCGAGCTCGGCCGGCAGGTGCGCGACCGCATCGCCGCGGTCGAGCTCCGCCCCGACGACGGCGGCGACCCCGTGCGCGTGCCCGTGGCCGTGGGCCTCGCCCGCTGCCCCGACGACGCGAAGAGCGTCGAGTTCCTCCTCGACGCCGCGGGACGCGCGCTCTCGGCGGCCCGGCGCGACGGCGGCGAGCGCGTCGTCGACGTCCACCGCGTCGAGCAGGGCCTCGTCGACGTCCCGCCGTTCGAGGCCGGCGCCATCTTCCGGTCCGAGCGCATGGTCGCCGTCCTCGACGTCGCCCGGCGCGCCGCGCGCACCGACAGCACCGTGCTGCTGACCGGCGAGACGGGCGTGGGCAAGGAGGTCATCGCCGACCTCGTGCACCGCCGCAGCCTGCGCGCCGACAAGCCGTTCGTGAAGGTCAACACCGCCGCGCTCCCCGAGACGCTCCTCGAGAGCGAGCTCTTCGGCCACGAGCGCGGCGCGTTCACGGGCGCCGACCGCCGCCGCGAGGGCCGCTTCGAGCTCGCCGACGGCGGCACGCTCTTCCTCGACGAGGTCGGCGAGATGCCGCTCTCGGCGCAGGTGAAGCTCCTCCGCGTGCTCGCCGAGGGCCAGTTCACCCGCCTCGGCGGCACGAAGCCCGTCAGCGTCGACGTCCGCGTGGTCGCCGCCACGAACCAGGACCTCGAGCAGGCCGTGGCCGCCGGGCGGTTCCGCGAGGACCTCTACTTCCGCCTCAACGTGCTGCGCATCGAGATCCCGCCGCTGCGCGAGCGGCGCGAGGAGATCCCGTCCCTCGTCGAGCACTTCCTCGCCGAGGCCCGGCGCAAGCTCGGCCGCGGCCCCTCGAAGCTGACGTCGTCGGCCATGGACGTGCTCTACCGGCACCCGTGGCCGGGCAACGTGCGCGAGCTGCGCAACGTGATCGAGCGCGCGGCGGTCATGTGCGAGGGCGACGAGGCGGGCCCCGAGCACCTGCGCCTCGACCCTCCGCGCGGCGCCGCCGCCGCGAACGCGGTCGCGCCGGTCGCCGCGCCCATGGACGCGCTCAACGAGCGCCAGCAGGCCCTCCTCGCCTACCTCGCGCAGCACGGCCGCTGCTCGAACCGTCAGTACATCGACATGACGAACGCGAGCGAGCGCACGGGCCTGCGCGACCTGCACGAGCTGATGCGCCGCGGGCTCATCGTCCGCGAGGGCAAACGGCGCGGAGCGGTCTATCGGCTCCCGTGACCGCGAGGCCCGGTGGCCGGCGCGGTCGTCGGCGCGATCGGCGACACGGTCGCCGGCGCGATCGGGCGACCGGCCGCCGCGCGGGCCGCGCGCGCGAGGGGCGCGCCGCGGGGCGGGCCTCGCGTCCCCACGGGCCTGCCGTCCGCGGACTCCGACGTCCGCGCACCGCCGACGAAGCGCGGTCCGGACAGGGAACGTCCGGGCGGCGAACGCGTCGCCGCCCGGACGTCGGGGAACTCGGGGCCGCGATCAGCTCGCCGCGGGCGGCGTGCCGCTGCCGCCGCTGTGCGTGGCGGCCTTGGCCTTCTCCTTCAGCTTCGCGATGTTCGCGTCGATCGTCGGCTTCACCGTCAGGTAGTAGCCGTACGCGACCAGCGCGATGCCGACGAACATCGGCCAGAGGCCGGCGATGAAGACGCCGAACATGTTGAGGAGGGTGATCAGCGCGATCAGGCCGGCGCCGGCCATCGTCATCATCGCGGCCTGGGCCTTCGAGGCGCTCCAAGCCCAGTAGGCCATCGCGGCGAACGCGGCCCACAGGAGCAGCATGACGACGCCTTCGAGCGAGATGTAGAGCGCGAGCACGGGGAGGGTCATGGGGACTCCAAGAGGGCTACCGGTACCCGCCGGCAACCACGGGGGGGGATCTCAAGAATGCCCCCACCCCGGGGGGTCGGCAAGCACGCCAAGGTGTTGCCGGGGGCCCCCCCGGACACCCCCCCACCCACCCTCGCGAGCGCGCGGGCCTCGCGGTCCCGAGCCACCCGACCGCGTCCGGTCAGCGGGCGCGGCGGATCACGAGGAGGCGCTCGCGCGTGAACGCGCGGACCGCCTCGGCGACGCCTTCGCGGCCGAGGCCGGAGGCGCGCTCGCCGCCGTACGGCATGGTGTCGACGCGGAACGTGGGCGCGTCGTTGACGATCACCGCGCCGACCGTGAGGCGGCGCTCGGCGTCGAGCACGGCGTCGAGGTCGGCGGTGAAGACGGAGGCCTGCAGGCCGAAGTCGGCGTCGTCGGCGCGGGCGAGGCCGTCGGCGAACGTGTCGACCACGTCGAGGGTGACGACGGGCCCGAAGACCTCCTTGCGGTGGATGTCGGCGTCGGCGGGCGCGCCCTCGACGACGATCGGCGGCAGCAGGCGGCCGCGCCGCGCGCCGAACCGCGTGACGCGCGCGCCGTCGCGCTCGGCCGCGGCGACCCACGCCTCGACGCGCTCGGCGGCCTCGTCGGAGATCAGCGGGCCGACCATCGTCGCGGGGTCGGCGGGGTCGCCGGTCCGCGCGTCGCGCGCGATCGCCGCGAGGAACGCGGCCCGGAAGGCGGGCGCGACGTCGCGGTGCACGAACACGCGCTGCGCGCTGATGCAGATCTGCCCCGCGTGGGCGAACGCGGCCTCGGTGACGCGCTTCGCCGCGTCCTCGAGGTCGGCGGAGCGGTCGACGACGACGGCCGCGTTGCCGCCGAGCTCGAGGGTGACGCGTTTCGTGCCCGCGGCGGCGCGCAGGGCCCAGCCCACCGCGGGGCTGCCCGTGAACGAGACGGCGGCGGGCCGGCGGTCCTCGACGAGGCGCGCGCCGAGCGCGGGGTCGTCGCCCACCACCACGTTGACGGCGCCCGCGGGGAGGCCGCACGCGTCGAGGACCGCGCCGAGGAGGAGGCCCGTGGCCGGCGTCTTCTCGCTCGGCTTGAGCACGACGGCGTTGCCGGCGGCGAGCGCGGGCCCGACCTTGTGCACCGCGAGGTTGAGCGGGAAGTTGAACGGCGTGATCGCGACGACGACGCCGAGGGGGTGGCGGCGCACGGTCGCGAACCGGCCCGCGCCCGCGGGCGCGCCGTCGAGGGCGGGCGCGGTCCCGTGGAGGCGCGTCGCCTCCTCGGCGCTCGCGTCGAGGGTGCGGATCGCGCGCTCGACCTCGCCGCGCGCGTACCGGATCGGCTTGCCGCCCTCCTCGCGGATCGTGCGCGCGAGGTCGTCGGCCTGCGCGCGCAGGCCGGCGGCGGCGCGGCGGAGCGCCTCGGCCCGCGCGAACGCGGGGAGCGCGGCCATCGCGGGCGCGGCCGCGGTCGCCGCCGCGAGCGCCGCCTCGACCTCGGCGGGCCCGGCGACGGCGACGCGCGCGACGACGGCGGCGTCGAAGGGCGACCGCACGTCGCGCACCTTCGGCGTCGCGACCGGCGCGCCGCCGATGCGGAGCGGGAGCGGGGGGAGCGGGGCGGCCATGCCGCCATCGTACGCCCGTCAGGGTCAGCGGCCGACGTGTTCGAGCGGGGCCGCGGCGGGGTAGGCGCCGCCGAAGAAGAGCGGGGCCGTCGCGAGGAACACCGCCCACGCGACCGCGCGCGCGAGCGCGGGCCGGCGGCGCAGGGCCCGCGCCCGCGTCGCGACGACCGCGACGCCGTGCAGCAGGAAGAACGCCGTCGGCGCGCCCGCGGGGCCCGAGGTCGGGAGCGTGAACAGCGCCTCGTGGTAGACGCCGCTGACGAGGAACGCCGCGAACACGCCCGCGACGCGCCCCGCGACGCCGCGCACGGGCCCGTACACGTCGGCCGCGAGGGTGCGCGCGACGAGCAGGTTCCAGCGACGGCCCCAGAAGTCGGCGAGGTCGGCGGCCGCCCACGGCGCGCGCGAGAGCGTCTCCGCCGCGCGGCCGCACGCGACCAGCGCGCCCCGCGTCGCGCGGAACGTGCCGTCGAGGAGCGGCAGCAACGACGCCATCCGGGCCCACGCCGCGGGCCACGGGCCGGCGGCGAGCAGGCCCGCGCGGTCGGCGGCGGTCGCGACGGCGAACGCGGTCGCGACCTCGACGAGGCCGATCGCGAGGGACGCGAGGCCCGCGCCGCGGCGGGCCCGCGGGTCGCGCGCGAACGCGAGGCCCGGCTCGAGGCCCGGGTAGGCGGCGAGGTACGCGAGGCCCCGCGCGAGCCCGAGGCGGTGCGGCGCGCGGCCGAGCGCGGCGAGCTTCGCGAGCAGCGTGCCCGCCCAGACGATCAGGGCCGTGCGCGGGGGCGGCGCCGTCGGGAGGAACGCGCCCGCGGCGAACGCGGCGAGGGTCGCGAGCGTGCCGACGACGGCGAGCGCGCGGCCGCGCGTCGCGGCCCGGAGCCCGGCCGCGAGCGTCGCGAGCGCCGCCGCGACGAGGAGCGCCTCACGCACGCCGGGGTCCCGCGCGACCCGCCGCGGGGCCGCCCCCGGGGCCGACGGCGCGCGGGCCTCGCGTCACGAGTCCTGGCCTTCGTCCACCTTGCGCTGGATGGCCGCGAGGTACTCGTCGAGCTCCGCGACGCTCTTGAAGATCGCGGCGTCGGGGAGCGCCTTCATCACGTCGAAGGCCTTGCGGATCTTCGGCGGGACGTTGGTGAGGTAGCAGGCGCCCTTGCGCTTCTCCATGTCGGCCTTCGCGCCGAGCAGGAAGCCGACGCCGGTGCTCGAGACGAAGTCGAGGTCCTTGAGGTCGAAGATGATGACCCGCGGGCCGCCGGCGACGAGGGGCCGGACGGCCTTCTCGGCGACCGGGAGCGTCGCGGGCTCGAGCGCGCCGATGAGGCGGATCACGCTCGACATGTGCATCGTGCCCTGGGTGCGGGCGGCGACGTCGATCATCAGGCCGGCGGGCATCGTCGGGTCTCCGGGGGCGGCGCGCGGCGGCCGCGGGGGCCGCCGCGCGCGGGCGGGCCTACTTGAGGGCGGCGAACCGGGCGTTGACCTCGGTCCACTTGACGTTCTTGAGGAACGCGGCCAGGTAGTCGGCCTTCTTCACGCCGAAGTCGATGAAGAACGCGTGCTCCCAGCAGTCGAGCGCCAGGAGGATGTCCTGGTGGGCCGGCAGGCCGATGTGGTGCTCGTACATGATGTAGTTGTGGATGGCGCCGTCCACGCGGTTGCGCGTGGTGAGGACCCAGCCCGGCGTCGAGGCCGCGCTGCCCTTGAGGTCGGCGACGTAGGCGTCCCACGAGCCGAAGGCGGCGGTGACGGCGGCCTTGAAGGCGTCGGACGGCTCGCCGCCCTTGGCGGCGAGGTTCTCGAAGTAGAGCTGGTGGAGGTAGGTGCCGTTGAAGGCGACCGCCTCGCGGCGCTTGAGCTCGCTGAACTCGTTGAACGAGTAGTTGGCCTTGCTGCGGTCCGCGGCCTTCAGCTTCTCCTCGATCTCGTTGAGCTTCGTGACGTACCCGCCGTAGAGGAACAGGTGGGCGTCGAGCTGCTTGTCGCTGAACCCGTCGAGGGCGCCCTTGAGGTGGTTGAAGTCCTTGGCGACGTGCGGCATGGGGAGGCTCCGAGGGGGACGTCCGGCCCGGGGAACGGTCCCGGGGCGGGTCGCAGACGATAGCACCGTCCCCGGGCACGCCGCGACGGCGGAACGGCCGGGGCGGGCCCCGGCCCCTCGGGCGGGCGCCCGAGGGCGGCACCCGGCGACGGGGGCGGGTCCGCGGGCGGGTCAGCGCGGCGCGGGCAGGGCCTCGAGCCGCGCGCGGGCCTCGTCGGCGCGGCGGGTGGCCTCCTCGCGGGCGCGGCGGAGGTCGGCCTCGGCCCGCACCAGGTCGGCCGGCGGCGGCACGGCGGCGGCCGACGCCGCGTCCGTGAGCGCCGTGAGCGCGCGGTCCACGCCGTCGCCGGACCAGTGCAGGTCGCGCCAGCTCGACGCGGACGCGGCCTCGCGTCCGTCGAGGTCGGTGCGCAGCCACGCGAGGACACGCTCGGCGAGCGCGACGCGCGCGGGGTCGGCCTCGACGTACGCGACGACCGCGGCGCGGGCCGCGCGGGCGGCCGCGACCGTCGTCGCCCCCGTCGCGAGGCGCGCGCGCTCGGCGCGCAGCGTGTCGAACGCGGTCGCGTCGACGGCGGCGCGGTCGGCGCCCGGATGGGCCGCGACGTGCGCCGCGAGCGCGGCGCGCGCCTCCTCGTGGCGTCGGGCGGCCTCGGCCGCGGCCTCGACGGCCTTCGCGACCTCGGCCTGCAGCGCGACGCGCTCGACGTCGGGCGGCGTCGGCGAGGCGGGCGCCGGCGGTGCGTCCGTCGGGGCCGGCGGTTCGGCCGCGACGGGCGGCGTGGGCGCGCTCGGCGTCGCGCCGGGCGCGCTCGGCGTCGCGCCGGGCGCGGGGGCGGGCGGCGGCGCGCCGTCCGCGGGCGCCATCGCGGCCGGCGCGGCGGGCCCCGGGTCGACGGAGGCCTTCGTCCTGCCGCCGCCGTCGGGCGACGCGGGCGCCGCCGGGCGGCCCGCGAAGAACCACACCGCCGCGCCGAGGGTGACGAGCGCGACCGCCACGAGCACGCCGCGTCCGCCGCCCTTCGCCTCGACGTGGGGCGCGTCGGGCGGCGGCGCGGTGAGCGCCGCCGAGCGCGTGTTCATCGGCGTGAGCTTCGTCTCCTTGCCGCACTCGGGGCAGTGGAACCGCTCGCCGAGGTGCGAGGCCGGGATCGGCGCGATGGCCCCGCACCACGGGCAGTCGAACGTGCGGTGCCCGGAGGTGTGCGGCGCGTCCGGCGGGGGCGAGGTCGGCGGCCGGTTGCTCGTGTTCTTGGACGTGAGCTTCGTGGCCTGGTGGCACTCGGGGCAGGGGAAGTGCTCGCCGAGGTGGTCGGCCGGGACCGGGTTGATCGCGCCGCACCAGGGGCAGTCGAACGTACGGACCTGCGTGGTCATGACCGACCTCCGGCGCGCAGGTCACCGAGGCCCCCCACCACGGTGGAGCCCGCTGCCACCCCGAGGATACCCGCGGCGCGGCCCGTCGGGACGGAACCGGGGCCCGGCCGCTCGGGACGTGCGGCGGCGAGGCGCGGGGCCGGGCCGGAGCGCCGGGCTACTTCGGCGGGGCCGGCGTCTCGGGCGTGCCGGCGCCGTCCATCGCCGGCGGCGCGGGCGGGGTCTCCGTCATCGCGGGCGGCGCGGGCGGGGTCTCCGTCATCGCGGGCGGCGCGTCGGTCATCGCGGGCGGGGCCTCGCCCATCGCCGCCGGGCCGTCCGTCATGGCGGGCGGCGCGTCGGCCATCGCCGGCTCGGCCGGGGGCGCGGGCGGCGTCACGAGGAGGTCCTTCGGGTCGTCGTGGAACTTCGTCAGCTCGTACTCGTTGACGGCGTAGACCCACGGGTCGGCGCCCTTCAGCATCGAGCGGCGCACGTACCAGGTGGACTTGCCCTCGAGCTTCTTGCCCACCTCGATCTTGTAGACGGGGGCCGGCACGCCGTCCTTCACGGGCTTGCCGGTCGCGGTGACGACGACGTCGGGCTTGTCGAAGCCGTACGTGGCGTCGGAGCCGGCGGCGGCGCGCCCCTCGAGGCTCGCGAGCCGGAGGCCGGTCAGCGCGCTGACGAGCTGCTTCGCGGTCTCGACCTTCGCGGGCGCCGCGGGCCCCGCGACCTCGACGAGCCACGGGTCCTCGGCGTCCTTCTCGCCCTTCGTGCCGCGCACGAGGCGGCCCGCGTACCCCTTCGACGGGTGCGACCAGGACAGCTCGGCGACCTCGCCGTCGGTCAGGCCCGGGAAGAGCCGGCCCTCGATCCACTGCGTGACGTCGGTGCGGTCCGCGTAGCCGTCGATGCCGGTGACGCCGACGATGCGGCCCGGCTTCGTCTCGGCGGCGACCGGCGCGCCCGGCGCGGACGGCGCGGACGGCGCCGCCGTCGCGCGGCGCGAGAGGTCGTCGACGCGGACGAAGGTGTTCGACCAGGAGCCGAGCGCATTGCCCTTGCCGAGGCCGAACGACAGCGTCGGGGCCTCGCCGTCCCCGAAGAGCCTCACGTTCGTGAAGCCGTCCGGGCCCGCGAACGTGGAGAACTTCTCCGGGGTCGAGGTCACCTCGCCCTTCGTGCGGACCTCGGCGAGGCTCTTCACGAAGTCCTCGACCTTCTTCGCGTCGGCGGCGTAGCCGTCCGACGACGCGACGGCCCACGAGGCGACGCCCGTGCGCTCGAGGCGCACGAGCCGCGTCGTGGGCTTGCCGTCCACGGTGACGGTCTTCTCGACCTCGACGGCGCGGACCTTCGCGACGTCGATGCCGGGGAACGTCGGCGGGAGCGCCTTCGTGGCGGGGATCTCGGTGGTGGTGGCCGCGCGGAGCACGAGCGCGACGACGCCCAGGACGAGGGCGCCGGCGAAGACGTACAGGCGACGGGTCAGACGCTGGGTGCGGTCCATGGCGTGGGCGTCAGCTCCGGTGCTTGCGGACGAAGTACACGACGAGGCCGAGGGCGAGCGCGAGGACCGGGAGGGCGAGGATGTTCACCCACTGCAGCTGGTTCGCCTTCTCCTTCGGGATCTCCTCGAGCTTGCGGACGGTCGAGCCGCGGGCGCGCAGCGTCAGCAGCTCGTCGCCGCCCGAGAGCCACCCGACCAGGTTCGGCACGAGCGAGAAGCCGCCGATGCCGTTGATGTACGCGGTCGCGCCGTTGGTGATGTCGCGCCGCCCGCCGGCGAACTGGTCGCTGACGAGGTCGGCGTCGCCGACGACGACGAGGAGGCCGGAGCCCTCGTCGAGGCGGGCCGGAGGCGCGTCCTTCTTCGGCGCGTCGCCGGGCTCGCCCTCGGGGCCCTTCGCGCCCGCGCCGTCCATGGCGGGCGGGGCCGGCGGGGTCTCCGTCATCGCCGGCGCGTCGGTCATCGCCGGCGCGTCGGTCATCGCGGGGGCGTCGGTCATCGCGGGGGCGTCGGTCATCGCCGGCGCGTCGCCCATGGCCGCCGCGTCGGGCGCCGGCGGGGCGTCCGTCCTCGCGGCGTCGGTCGGGGGCGCGGGCGGCGCGTCGCCCATGGCGGCGTCCGCGGGCGCGGCGGGCGCGGGCGGCGGCTCGTCGGGGCTCGGCTTGCCCTTCCAGTACGAGGCGAACTTGCCCTGGAGCGCCACCATCACGGTGTGCTGGCCGAGGGCCTTCCCCTCGGGGCCGTCGAACTGCTCGAGGCCCGCGAGCTCCGTGCGGCGGTAGCCCGACGTCGTCGTGCGCGCCAGCGTGGTGAGCGTGCGGCCCGCGGCCTCCTGGGCCTTCGGGTCCACCACGACCTCCGACGCGAAGTACATGGGCACGCCGCCGAGGCCCTTGAGGCCCGGGTTGCCGCGGTCGAGGTTGTCGGCCTGCAGGCGGATCCAGTACGGGTAGCGCCGGATCTCGCCGCGGCCCACGACGGCCGCGCACTGGCCGTCGGGGTCGTAGTCGGCCAGCACGCCCGGGGCGAGCTCGACGCCGAACGACTTCAGCCAGTCCTCGAGGCCGGACTTCTTCGGCTCGCCGCGGCCGAACACGACCTCGGCGTCCACGGGGTTCGCGAGGAGGAGCACCTTGCCGCCGCGCAGCAGGAACTGCTCGAGGTGGAAGGCCTTCTTCTCGTTCCAGTCCTTCGGCGCGAGCACGACGAGCACGGAGAGGTCGGCGGCGACGGGCTGCTCGAGGTCGACGCTGCGGCGCAGGCCGTTGCCGTAGACCTCGTCCAGCACCTGCGCGAGGCCGCCGAAGTTGTCGGTGGGCTGCGAGCGCGGGTTCTGGAAGTCGAAGCGCGGCGCGGTCGCGTCGGTGACGAGCCCGACGAGGGCCGTCGAGGTGCGCGAGAGCTTGTGGATGCGCGACGTGAGCTGGTACTCGAGGTCGGTGTTGAGCGTGAAGCCCCGGTTGTCGTCCTGCATCTCGACGAGCATCGGGATCGTCTCGGCCTTGTCCTCGTAGAGGATCGCGAGGCCGGCGTGGGCCTTCACGATGGACCGCTCGTTGGCCTCCCAGACGCCGAACTCGGCCTCGGGGATGCCCTTCTCGTCGGCGTCCTTCGTGCCGTTCTCGTCCATGGTCGGCCACTGGACGATCACCTTGCCGTCGCCGGCCGCGACGTACTCCTCGAGGAGGCCGCGCAGGCGCCGGCGCACGGGCTGCACGCTCCCCGGGACCTTCTCGCCCCAGTAGACGACGATGCGGCACGGGTCGGAGAGCTTGCGCAGCACGCTGCGCGTGGCGTCGGAGAGCGTGTACAGGCGGTCCTCGGTCAGGTCGGCGCGGACCGAGCACCGCGACAACGCGACGTTCCCGACGACGAGCGCCGCGAGGAGGACGAGCGAGGTCAGGCCCGAGAGCGGGACCGGGCTCTTGCGCGGGGGGGGCTTCGTGGTGGTCATGGCGGTCACGCGTTCCGGCGGTTCTCGATCGACTCGACGTTCAGGTAGAGGAAGAACGCGATGACCGAGAGGAAGAAGGCGACGTCGCGCAGGTCGAACACGCCCTGCGCGATGGAGCGGAAGCGCCCCGCGAACGAGAGCTCGGCGAGCACCGCGCCGGCGGAGCCCGACGCGGCCGACGCCCCGAGCGAGTCGACGAGCGTCCACGCGAGGCACAGCAGCAGGCCGAGCAGGAACGCGACGATCTGGTTCCGCGTCTTGCTCGACAGCCACAGCCCGACGGCGAGCTGCGCGCCGCCCATGAGCAGCGCGCCGACGTAGCCGCCGGTCACGGCGCCGGCGTCGAGGTCGCCGAGCGCGGCGGTCGTCACGGCGAGCGAGGCCGTCGAGAGGAGGCAGAGCGCCACCACCAGGAGGCCCGCCAGGAACTTGCCGATCACCACGTGGCGCGTGCGCACGGGCGCGGTCAGCAGCGGCTCGATGGTCTCGCCGCGGATCTCCTCGCTCCACATCCGCATGGCGATCGCGGGGACGAAGATCGCGAAGAGCAGCGGCAGGAAGTTGAACAGCGGGTCGAGGTTGGCCTGGCGCAGCACGAAGAACAGCTGCTTCTCGACCACGTACCAGCAGGCGATGCCGCCGAACAGGGCGATCACCAGGTACGGGATCGGCCCCACGAAGAGCGACTTCACCTCGCGGCGGAAGACGGCGAGGGTCTCACGCACGGGCCACCTCCTCCTCCTCCACCTCGTCCGCGGCGCCGGTCAGCTCGGCGAAGATCGCCTCGAGCGACGTCGTGTCCGGCGCGAGCGCCGCGACGGCGAGCCCGGCGCGCGCCGCGGCGGCCGCCACGCGGGCGCAGGCCTCGCGGTCCGTGGGCCCGAGCACGCGGACGCGGAGCCAGCCCGGGTCGTCCTCGACGGGCGCCGACTCGACGGCGCTCACGCCCGGCAGGCCGCCGAACGCGGCGGCGGCCGCCGCCGGCGACGCGCGGAGGGTCGCGACGACGCCCTGCGTGCGGCCGCCGTGGATCTCCGCGAGGGTGCCGTCTTTGACGATGGCGCCCTCGTGGATGATGATCGCGCGGTCGCAGACCGCCTCGACCTCGGGGAGGATGTGGGTCGAGAGGATGACGGTGCGCTCGCGGCCGAGGCTGCGGATCAGCGCGCGCATCTCCTGCTGCTGGTTCGGGTCGAGGCCGCTGGTCGGCTCGTCGAGGATGAGCACCTCGGGCTGGTGCAGGAGCGCGCGCGCGAGGCCGACGCGCTGCCGCAGACCGGTCGAGAGCGTGCCGGTCGCCTGCATCCGGCGGTCGGCGAGGCCCGCGACGTCGATGGCGCGGTCCACCGCGCGGTCGCGGTCCGCGCCGCGCATCCCGTGCAGCTCGGCGGCGAACCGGAGCGTCTCGACGACGCGCAGCTCCGCGTACTGCGGGTTGCCCGCGGGCAGGTAGCCGATCTTCCGCAGCCCGGGGAGCGGGTCGGCGGTCATGTCCACGCCGGCCACCGTCGCCGTCCCGGCGTCGGGGGCGATGTAGCCGGTGAGGATCTTCATGGTGGTCGTCTTCCCGGCCCCGTTGGGCCCCAGGAACCCGACGACCTGCCCCTTCGGCACCTGGAACGAGATCCCCGCCAGCGCCTGGCGGGTCCCGTACCACTTGACCAGATCGCGTACCTCGATCACGGAATGCCTCCCGTCCTGCCTCGCGCGCGCGGGAAACCGCGGACCGGGGAGGGATGGTGCCACGGGCCCGACCATCCGCCACCCGCGTCACGAGACGACGCAGCCCCCCGCCGAGGTTCCGTGCCGAGGGGACCGGGCCCCCGCCGGCCCCTCCCCCGCCGGGCCCACCCTCCCCCCCGGCCCCCCACCCATCCCCCGGATCGCTCCGCGCTCTCCCTGCTCCCTCCCCCTCCTCCTGCCCGCCGCCTCCCTCCCCACCCGGGCCCCACCCGCGCCCGACCAGGGGGTGCGGCGCGTGGTTCCGCCAATGTGGGACCGGCACCGAATGGCGGGACCAACACGGGGGGCCCCCCCGGTACGCGAGGCCCGCACGCGGCCGCGGCGCGGGCGGGGGTGGCGGCGGCCCCGGGGGTGAGGCAAGGTGTCTGGCCCCCCCTCGGAGCCCGTGCCGATGAGCCGATTCGTCGTCCCGTTCGTCGCCGCGCTGCTCGGCGCCTCCGCCGGCACGTACGCCGTGCTGCGGTTCGCGCCGCCGACCTCGCCGACGGCCCCCGCCGCCGCCGACGCGGCGACCGACGCCGACGTGAAGGCCGAGCTCGCGGCGATCCGTCGATGGCTCGAAAGGCCCGGTGCGATCGGGGCTCCCGGGACGTTGGCCGCGTCCCCGGCCGCGTCGGGCGCGACCGGCACGGCGCCCGCTTCGACGGCCGGCGACGCCGCGCGGCCGATCACCGCGTCCGACCTCGAGGCCGCGGTCGCGAAGGCCGTCGAGGCGACCCTCGAGAAGCGGGCCGAGGCCGAGAAGGCCGCGGCGGCGGCCGAGAAGGCCCCGAAGCCGCGCAAGTCGCTGGCGGAGGTCGCGCGCGAGCTCAACCTGTCGTCGGCCCAGGAGGACGCGGTCCGCCAGGCCTACCGCGAGGCCGGGGACCGCCTCCTGAAGGTCATGGCGGAGCCCGAGAGCGACGCCGAGACGCTCCGCCGCGAGCTCGAGGCCGCCAAGGGCGACCAGGGCAAGACCATGGGCCTCGTGACGAAGTACATGCCGAAGTTCATCACCAAGCTCGGCGACGTCATGAGCATCCAGGCCGAGCGCGACGAGAAGATCCGGAAGGCCGTCGGGGACGACAACGCCCACCGGCTCGACGACTATCGGATCGAGGAGGAGGACCCGTTCGGCCTCGACGGCAACGTGTCCGTCGGCGTGCGCGCGGGCGGGTAGCCTCTCGGCGTGGTCGCCCGCCGCGCCTTCGCCGCCTCCCTCGTCGCGGTCCTCGCGGCCGCCCTCGGCGGCGCCCCGGACCGTGCCCTTTGCGACGGCGCGGCGTGCGAGGTGGTCCCCGCCGACGACCTCTCGTCGGAGGAGCGCACGGCGGCGGACGTCGCGTTCGCGACCACGGTCCGGTTCGCCACCGCCCCCGAGGGCTTCACGCCCCCCGCGCAGGCCGCCGAGGCGTCGGGCGTCGTCGTCACCGCGGACGGCCTCGTCGCGACCACCGAGCGGTACCTGCGCCGCGTCGAGGCGGCGCCCGCCGGCGTCGCGTTGTGGGCCCGCGTCGCCGACGGGCCGTGGGAGCGCGCGCGGCCCGTCGCCCGCGCCTGGTTCGCGCGCCTCGGCGTCGTGCGGATGGGCGTGGCCGCGACGACGCGCGCGTTCGCGCCGTTCGCGGTCGCCCCGCGCCAGCCGCGCCCCCGCGTCGTCGCGGCCGTGGCGCAGAGCGGGCCTCGCGTCGACCTGCGCGCGACGCCGGTCGCGAGCCTCGTCTGGGCCGACGCCGGCGTCGCGGGCGGCCGCGTCGAGGTGCGCCGTGCGTCGGCCGACCGCGAGCCCGGCAAGGGGGCGTCCGTCGTCGGGTTGCGCGTCGGCGAGGCCGCGGCGGGACGCGGGGCGGAGGGCACCCCCCTCTTCCTCGCGAACGGACGCTGCACGGGCCTCGTCCTCGGCGTGGACCCCGAGCGGCCGGGCGCCGAGGCGGTGCGGGCCGTGCCGTCGGACGTCGTGGCGCCGTGGGTCGAGCGCATCGCCGCCGCGGGGTCGTTCGACCCGCTCGACCTCGGCGTCACGTTCCTCCCGGGGCCGACGGAGCCCGGCGCGGCCGTCGTCCTCCCCCGCGACCTCGACGCGATGCGCGCGACGACCCCGCAGAAGGGCGGCGCGGTGGCGGCCGACCTCGTGCGCGGCAGCCCGGCCATGGGCGTGCTCTGGCCGGGCGACCTCGTCGTGGAGATCGGCGGGCGCGCGTTCGTGGGCGAGGTGCCCGAGTGCCACGCCCTCGCGGCGGCCGCCTTCGAGGCCGGCGTGCCCGTCGAGGTCGTGACCTGGCGCGGCGGGAAGCGCGCGTCGGTCCACGTCACGCCCGTGCGCGCGCGGACGCTCTACCGCGACGTCGCCGCCGAGATGGAGGTGCGCGCCGCGCGCCTCGACCGGTGACGCGGGGCGCGACGGGGCGTCCGAGGCCGCCGTCGCGCCTCGCGCCGGGTCACGCGGCGGGCGGCGGCGAGCGCCGGAACGCCGAGCAGACCCAGAGCACGCCCTGGAGCACGGCGCCCCACTGGATCAGCTCGAGACCGACGCGCAGCGAGCCCTCGCCGAAGTTGCGGAAGAAGTGCTCGTTGATGCCGGCGAGGATCGACCCGCCGACGCCCAGCGCGATGCCGAGCAGCACCATGCCGAAGGCGAACCCGCCCGGCATGCCGGGCATCCCCTCGAGCTTCTTGACGTTGACGTCCACGGGAGCACCTCCGCGGCCGGGCCTCCCGACCGTGCGTCGGGTGGCGCCCCCGGCCGTGCCCCCACCCTACCCCCGCGCGGAGGGCGCCGGCAGCACGACGCGGGCGTCGCCGCGCGCGCAACGCCCCCGTCGCAGGACGCCCCGACGGGCGCTCACGTCGCCGGCGGCTTCGGCGCGTCGGGCGCGGGCTTCGCGTCCGGCTTCGGGGCCGGCTTCGCGGGCGCCGGCGGCTTCGGCGGGGCCGACTCCTCCCACCACACCGTGAAGTCGGCGTAGGTCGTGTCGGAGCGCCGCTCGGTCTGACCGCGGCGCACCTCCTGCACGATCGTCGCGTAGGGCGCCTGCGACTTGCGCGCCGCGCGCGCGGGCACGCCGTAGCGGTCGGCGATGTGGCCGTTGCCCGCCACGACGACCATCCGCGAGCCCGGCCCCGCCTTCTCGAGCCACGCGGCGACGTTGGACGACATCGTCTCGTCCCAGATCACCATCGCCGTGTACATGCGCTCGAACGCGTCGGGCTTCATCTCGTGCCCGTGGCCGCCGGTCGCGGCCTTCACGAACGCGCGGTGCGCCCCGTCGGTCATGTCGAGCGGCGGCAGCGACGCCTTTTGCTCCGGCGTGAGCGCGTCGAGGCCCTGGCGCGACACGGTGCGCGTGACCTCCTTCGGCGCGTTCAGCGCGATCACGGGCAGCTTCTTCTCGCGGCAGAGCCGGAGCATCGGCGCGTACATCTCCCAGCCGAAGCCCCAGCGCGTGGCCCACTCCGTCCGCTCGAGCATCGTCTTCTCGTCGATCTCGCCCGCGACGTACGCGTCGAGCGCGGGCTGGAACGGCGTGTAGAACATCTCGAGGCCGAGCGCGAGCGGCGTGTCGGTCCTCTCCGCGAGCGCCGCGAGCACCTTCGCCTGGAACGCGTGGTGCGCCGGCTGGTCGTGGAACTCGCCCACGTGGACGACCCGCACGGCGTTCAGCCGCTCCACGAGCTGCGGGAACGTGATCGCCTCGTCCGTCCGATGGTCGAGGATGGTCCCCGCCGCCGGCATCTGCGGCGCCGGCGTCGCGGCGGGCGCCGCGGGCGCGGCGGCCGTCGGCACCGGCATCGGCGCCGCCTCGGCGCACGGCCGCTCGCAGCAGCGGGCGGACGCGCAGGCGGAGAGGAGGGACGCCGCGGCGGCGGCGGCGATCACGGCGAGGGTGCGGGACATCGGGACCTCCGTCGGTGGGGCCGCAGCCTACACGTCGTCGCCGCCGCCGTCACCGGTGGACGGCTCGAACTCGGCCTCGTCGCCCGACGACGGCCCGCCGTCCCCGGGCGACGCTTCCGTCGCATCGGACGCGAGGCCCGGCCGGCTCGCGGGCACGCTCGGCGCGCGCGACGCGGGCCCGAGGAACCGCACCACCACCGGGCTCGCGCGGTCGAGGCGGCACGCCGTGACCGGGTCGCCCCGGCCCTCGACGTTGCCGACCTCGTACATCTCGAGCACGCCGTCGTCCACCGCGCGGTTGATCAGCTCGCGCTTCTGGCGCGGGTCCTCGATCCCCGCGTTGCGCGGGCCCATCACCTTGTTCACGAGGTACCGCACGCCGACGAACGGCAGCCGGTGCTCGAGCTCGTCCACGAGGCGCACGAACGACGCCCAGTCGTACCGCTCGAAGTCGAGCGCCGGGGCCTCGCGGCCGCCGAACCCGCCCTCGCGGCCGCCGAACTCGCGCGGCCCGCGGCCCGGCCGGCCCTCGTCGCGCCCGCCGAACCGGCCGCCGCCCGCGCCCGGGCCGTCGCCGCCGAAGCCCTCCGACCCGCCGAACCGACGGCGCTCGCGGTCGCCGTACCCGCGCCCTTCCGGGGCGCCGAACCGGTCCCGCGGCGGCGGCCGAAGCCACGGCCCTCGGGCGCGCGCGGGCGCGCGGGCGGCGCGACCGGGCGCGGCGGCGCGGGCGCGGCGACGACCTCGTCGGCCCCGTCGTCCTCCCCCATCGCGGGCGTCGACGCGGGCCCGACGGCCCCGCCATCACCTCCTCGAGGGTGGCCGCGGCGTCGGCCTCGCCGCGCAGGCCGGGCGACGCGGCCGCCGCCGGCGTCACGACGAGCACGTCGCTGCCGTCGCCGCGGAGCGACTGCACCAGCGGCAGCAGCCGCTCGTCGCCCGTCGCGATCACGAACGCGTCGGGCTCGCCGCCCGCGTACCGCGCCTCGAGGGCCTCGACGGCCAGGCGCACGTGGGCCCGGTCCTCGCCGGCCGGGCCTCGCGTCACGAGCACCGGGAGGACCCGCACGGCCTGCAGCGCGTTCGCGTCGTCCACGCGCGGCCCGAAGTCGGCGTAGGCGCGCGCCAGCATCACGCGGCCGACGCCGCCGGCGTACCGCAGCAGCGCCGCGGCCGCCTCCGCGGCGGGCGGCATGCCCGCGGTCCGCGAGAGCGACTCGAGATCCATCAACACGGCGACGTGCGCCTTGGGGTCCGACATGGGAGCCTCCGACAGGTCGGGCGGCCCGAGAGGGCGCGGACACCGACCGACACCGACGACAGGAAGAGAGGGGACAATCGCAGCCCGAGACGGACAACCACCGACACACCGCGCTGCGCGACGTCGCAGAGCGTAGAACGAAGCGCCGCGTCCCCCCCAGCGAATCCGCCCCGTGCCCACGCCCTCCCGCCCCCGCGTCCGCGCCCTCGAGGCGTTCCCCGCCCCCGCCGACGCGGTCGGCGACGACCCGACGGCGCCGCGGTTCGCCCTGCGCGACCCCGAGGGCCTGTTCGACGGCCTCCTCCTCGTGACGGCCGCGGTCCTCGAGGTGCTCCGCCTCTGCGACGGCACGCGGACGCCCGCCGCCGTCGCGGCCGCCCTCGGCGCCGCGACGGGCGGGCGCGTCCCCGCGGCCGACGTCGAGGCGCTGCTCGACGAGCTCTCTGCCGCGTTGGTGCTCGAGGGCCCCGCCGTCGAGGCCGCGCGCGCGGCGGCGCTCGCCGCGTACCGCGCGGCCCCGGCGCGCGCCGCCGCGTGCGCGGGCGCGTCGTACCCCGACGACCCCGCGGCCTGCCGCCGCTTCCTCGACGCCGCGCTCGACGCCGCGGGCGACCTCGACCTGCCCGACCGCGTGGTCGCGGTGGTCGCGCCGCACATCGACCTGCGCGGCGGCGGCCCGTGCCACGGCGCGGCGGCCCGCGCGCTCGCGCGCTGCGCGGCCGACACGTTCGTCGTGCTCGGCACCGCGCACGCCCCGCTCCGGCGCCCGTTCGCGCTCACGACGCGCGACTTCGCCACCCCCGTCGGCACCGTGCGCACCGACCGCGACCTCGTCGCGCGCCTCGCCGCCCGCGGCGGCGGCGGCCTCCTCGACGACGAGCTCGCGCACCGGGAGGAGCACTCCGTCGAGTTCCAGGCGCTCTGGCTCGCGCACCTCTTCGCCGGACGGCGCGACGTGTCGATCGTGCCGGTGCTCGTCGGCTCGCTCCACGCGCGCCTCGCCGACGGCCGGCCCGCGCGCGACGACGCCCGCGTCGCCGACGTCGTGGACGCGTTGACGGAGCTCGTCGCCGAGCGCGGCGACCGCGTCGCCCTCGTCGCGAGCGTCGATCTCGCCCACGTCGGCCCGAAGTACGGCGACGCCGCGCCCGTCACGCCCGCCCGCCTCGCGGAGGTCCTCGCCGCCGACCGCGTGCTCCTCGACCACGCCGTCGCCGTCGCGCCCGACGCGTGGCTGCGCGCGCTCCACGCCGAACGCGACGCGCGCAACGTCTGCGGCGCCGCGCCCACGTGGGCGCTCCTCGAGACGCTCCGCGACCGCGGCCTCCGCGGCACCGTGCTCCGCCACGACGCGTGGGAGATCGACCCCGCGACGTCGAGCCACGTCTCCTTCGCGGCCGTCGCCTACGCGTGACCGCGCGGCCCCCGCGTCGCGCCCGCCCGGGCCCGCGCCGAGAGCCCATCCCCATCGCCTCCCTGCGGCGCCCTGCACGATGCGGATAGGCTCTACGCTCTCCCCATGCCCCGCCGACCGACCCGCCCCGCCCCGCCGCTCCGCGCCCCGCCGCTCTCACGGCGCGTCGCCCTCGTGACCGGCGGCGCGCGCCGCGTGGGCCGCGCGATCGTCCTCGCGCTCGCCGACGCGGGCGCCGACGTCGCGATCCACGCGCACCGCAGCGGCCGCGAGGCGCGGGCGCTGGCGCGCGCCGTCGAGGCCCGCGGCCGGCGCGCGGCGGTCCTCACCGGCGACCTCGCCGACCCGATCGTCGCGCGCGCTCTCCCGCTCGGCGCCGCGGACGTCCTCGGCCGCCTCGACGTCCTCGTGCACAACGCGGCCGTCTTCGCGCCCACCGACCCGCGCTCCGCCGACGCCGCCGCGTGGGACGCCATGATGGACGTCAACGCGCGCGCCGCGTGGCTCCTCACGTCGTCCGCCGCCCCGCTCCTCGAGCGCCGCGGCGGCGCGGTCGTCCACGTCGCGTGCGCGTCGGCGGCGTCGCCGTGGGCGGGGTTCCTCCCCTACAGCGCGTCGAAGGCTGCGCTCGTCGCGCTGGTGAAGGGCTTCGCGAAGGCGCTCGCGCCCGCCGTGCGCGTCAACGCGGTCGCGCCGGGCCCCGTCCTCGCGCCCGACGACGACGACCGTTGGCGCGCCTCCGCCGTCGCGACGACGTTGCTGCGCCGCTGGGGCACGCCGGCCGACGTCGCGGCCGCAGTCGTCTTCCTCGCGACCGCACCGTTCATCACGGGCGCGGTCCTGCCCGTCGACGGGGGCCGTCACCTCCGCGGGTGACGCGAGGCCCGGCGCGACCCACGCGCCGAGGCACGAACCGCGACCCACGCCGAGGGACGCCCCCGCGCGGGCGGGCGCAAGGCCCGCCCCTACGGATTCTCGCGCATTTCACTACATTCCCTGCATTCTACGCGATCTTCCGAAACGCGACTCGGACCGCAGCGGACGGCGACCCACGGGACCGCGAGGCCCGCCGGCCGCCGGGCCTCGCGGTCCGAAACGACGATCGCGTCGCGATCGGTCCCGCCGCGTTCGATCCGTCGATCACGTCGATCGGTCGATCGCGTCGATCGCATCGATCACGTCGATCGTCGCCGGGACCCGTAGGGCGCGGCCCTTGCGGCCGCCCGCCGGTCGCGCCGATGACCGATCGCCGCGGCGGCCTTGCGTCGTCCCCGCCGCCGTGGTGTTGCCCGATCACGCCGGCCGCCGGGCCTCGCGTCCCGGAACATGCGACCGAGGCCCCGCACGACCGCGCCCCACCACGACCGCGGCCCAACGCCACCGCGGTCGACGACGACGAGGGAGACGTCCGGAGGGTCAGCGGCCCGCGGGCGCGACGACCGGCGCGGGGGTGACGGCGGGCGCGCGCGCGGCGCGGCGGGCGTCGAGCGCGGCGCGCACGTCGTCGGGCAGCAGCGGACGGAGCTGCGCGATCGCGCCCTCGACCGCCGCCGACGCGGACCCGCGCGAGGCCGGGGCGTCGAGGGCGGCGTCCACGGCGTCGGCGAGGCGCTCGGGCTCGAGGCCCGCGTCGCGCAGGCGGTAGAGGATCGCGAGCGTGAGTCGGTCGCCGCGGGCGAACACCGCGACGACCTCGGGCGGCGGGCCGTCCGCGTCGCGCCGTCCGTCGCGCAGCACGCGCAGCGCGGCCTCGACCGCGCGTTCACGCACGACGAACGATCGGTCGCCCGTCGCGGCGACCGCCGCCAGCAGCAGGTCGTCGGCCGCCGCGCGGGGCGACGCGCGCCCCTCCGGCGTCGGCGAGACGGGCGCGGTCGCGCCGTCGGCCGCGATGGTCGTCGCGGCGAACGCGTCGGCCGCGCGCGCGAGCTCCTCGACGGCGCCGTCGGGCACGCCGGGCCGCACGCACGCGCCGACGGCCTCGAGCAACGCGGCCTTGCGGCGCGGCGACGCCGCGGGGTCGCGCAGGACCGCGGTCGCGGCCTCGGCGGCCGGCTGCGGCGCGACGGTCCCCCACAGCGCCCACGCCTCGTCGAACGCGCGCGTGCCGTCGGCCGCGGCGAGCGCGAGGTCGCGCGCGTGGGCCGAGACCCACGGCGAGCCGCTCGCGCACCGCAGCGCCGTGCGCATCGCGTCGCCGATCGCGGCGTCGCGGGCCGCGGCGGCCACGAGCCGCGCGAAGACGTCCTCGCGCACCGCGGCCGTGCCCGCGAGGGCGAAGGCGGCGCAGTCGCGCGCGTAGGCCGCTTGCTCGGCGTCGGCGCGCGCCGCGGGGTCGGGTGCGTCGCGACGCGGGGGCGCCTCGTCGAGGCACGCGAGGAGCGCGTCGACGACGAACGGCTCCGCGATCGGCGCGCCGAGCGTCGCGTCGTCGAACCGGGGCCAGACGTGCGCCTCCGCGGCGCGGCCGTGGGGCTCGGCGTCCAGGGTGCGCAGCTGCCCGAGGCCGAGGGCGAGCGACGCCCGCAGCGACGGCGGCGTGGTCGCGTCGGCGACGAGGGCCGCGAGCGGCCGCACGACGTCGTCGCGGCTGCAGCGCGCGAGCGCGAGCACCGCCGCGCGTTCGCCGCGCTCGAGCGTCGGCGCGCTCGCCGCGACGCGCGCGAGGAGGCCGTGCCACGCATCGGGGGCCAGGCAGGCGACCCGCGCGAGGTCGGTGACGGCCGCGGCGAGCCCGCGTCCGTCGGCGCGGCCGACCTCGACGACCTGGTGGTACGCCGCCTCGACCTCGGCGGGGAGCGGTGCCTCGGCGTCGGCGACGACGCGCACCGCGGACCGCGGCGCCGGCGCGGAGGCCGCCAGCCCGGGCGCGGTCGCGCCGCGGGCGGGCGCGGTCGGCGCGAGCGCGACGTCCGACGCGATCTCGCCGGGACCGGCACGCAGCCCCCAGGCCACGGCGACCGCGATCGCCGCGACTCCGGCACCGACGAACCGACCGACCCGCGAGACCATGGCGCCTCCCCCGGTTGCAGCCTAGCCCCGGATCCCCGGTCCCGGCGACCGAGCCCCCGGGGCCCCGGCGTCGTGCGGACGTGGCGGATTCCACGTGACCGCGGGCCCGCTCGCGCGAGCACGGAGAGATGACGTCTCGCGCCGCCGATCCCCGCCGTCGCCCCGTCGCGCCGTGCCGCGTGGGCGCCCGGGTCGCGCTCGTCCTCGGGGTCTGGACCGGCGCGGGAGGCGGCGGGCCCCCCGGCGACGGGCGCACCGGCGGTCCGGGGACGGCGGCCCACGCCGACGAGACGCGAGGCCCGCCGGCCGGCGCCGCGCTCGCCCCCGACCTCGGGCCCGTCGCCTACCGCGTCGTCCGGCGCGAGGCGTTGCGGATCCGCGTCCCCCGCGCGCGGGGGGACGCGCTCCCGCCGCCCGTCGAGCTCGGCGCGGACGGCGCGTGGGCCGTCGTCCCGCGCGACCGGCCGCCCGACGACCTCGACCGCGCGGCCGACGCGGCGCTGCTCGCCGACCTCGTCGCGGCGGACGGCCCCCGCGGCCCCGCGCCCGCGGACGCGCGGCGGCCGAGCGCGCGCGGGCGCGCGGCGACGGGGAGACGACGACGATGTGGGCCCTCGTCGCGACGTGGGAGGCGTCGGCGCTCGTCGTCGTCGGCGGAGGACGGCCCGACGACGGACGCCGCGCGCCGCGCGACGACGACCCGGACGCACGGCCGCGCGCCGCGCGCGACGGCACCGGCGACCCGCCGGTCGCGCGGGTGGCCCGGGCCCGACGCGCGGTGGCGATGCCGCTCCCGCCGCCGGACCTCCGCCGCGCGCCGGGGGCGCGGACCGCGGCACGCGGGGCCCCGGGAGCCGCGCCGTGGCCGGCCCACGTCTGCACGGCGCCCCCGCCGCACCCGGACCCCGCCGAGACGCCCTGGCCGTCGCGGGGACGCGAGGCCCGCGCCGGCGCACCCCTCCGCCGCGGGCCGCGGGCCTCGCGCTCGCGCGCGCGGGCGACCCCGCCGGAGCGGCGGCGTGGCTCGCGCGCGAGGCCGACGGCGGGCGCGCCGCGCGGGACGGTCCGCCGCACGTCGCGGTCCTGCGCCGCGCATGGGAGGCCGAGCTCGGGCTCGCCGTCGGCCGGGCCTCGGACGCGGCGCGCGCGTACGAGGCGGCGGCGGCGATCGCCGCGCAGGCCCGCGCCGCCGCCGAGCGCCGCGGCGAGCCGACGGCCCCGTGGGCCGAGGTGCAGGCGTATCTCTCCGAGCGGGCCGAGATCGCGGCGTGGCGCGCGGCCGAGGGAGACCGCGTGCCGGGCCTCGCGTCCGGGCCCGCGAGGGCCGCGGCGCCCGGGACGGGGCCCGGGGCGGAGCCCGCACCGGATCGGGGGCGGACCCTCGGCCGGACCGACCCTCCCGACCGCGCCGCCGGCCTCCGGCGGCGCACGCGCCGGGGCCGGGCGCCCGCCGCGTGATGCGCGCGGCGACGCGACGTTCGTCGGGCCGACCGGCGTCGCCCCCGAACCGGCGGCGACGGACGCGGACGGGCCCCGCGACGGGGTGCTGGCCCGCGCGCGCCGGGACACGCGCGCGTGGTGGCGGGCGGGGCGATGAGCGGGCGCGGCGTCCGGCGCTCCCCGGCTTGGTGGGCGGGGGCGCCCCCGGTACGTTCGGTGCCCCATGGCAGCCCCCCTCCCTCCGTCGGCCGACGTCGTCGTCATCGGGGCGGGCGCCGTCGGCGCCGCGGCCGCGTGGTACCTGACGGAACAGGCGGGCCTGTCCGTCGCGGTGCTCGAGGCGCGCGCGGTGGCCGCGGGCTCGACGAGCCGCAGCGCGGCCGCGTTCCGGCAGCAGTTCTCGTCGCACGCGCACGTGCGGATGAGCCGGTTCTCGCGCGAGGTGTACGAGCAGTTCCCGCGGCTGTTCGGCGGGCCCGAGGTGTTCCTCCAGCACGGCTACCTCTTCCTCTACGAGCGCGAGGAGGACATGGCGGCGGCGCGCACGCGCGTCGACTACCAGGTGTCCGAGGGGGTGGCGGACGCGCGGGCGCTGTCGCCGGCCGAGGTGGACGCCCTGCCGGGCCTCGGCGGCGCGTTCCACACCGCCGGCATCGCCGGCGCGACGTGGTGCCCGACGGACGGGTTCCTGCGGCCGACCGAGATCGCCGCGGGGTTCGTCGAGGGCGCGAAGCGGCGCGGCGCGAGCGTGCACGTGGGCGCGAAGGCGACGGGCTTCACGACGGAGCGCGGGGCGGTGACGGGCGTCGTCGTGGACGGCAAGCACACGATCCGCACGAAGGCGGTGGTGCTCGCGGCGGGCTGGTGGAGCAACGCGGTGTCGTCGCTCGCGGGGTGCCCGATCCCCGTGGTCGCGGTGAAGCGCTACCTCTACCTGACGCCGCAGTTCGAGGACCGCAAGGTCTCCCACTTCCCCCTCGTCGTGTGGAACCTCGGCGCCTACGCGCGCCCCGAGGGCAACGGGCTCATGATGGGCTGGGACGAGAAGCCCGAGCGTCCCGCGGGCAGCGACCGCTTCCCGCCGCCGAAGCAGGACGTCGCGGAGCTCGAGGCGCACCAGGACGACGCGCCGCCCGGCTTCGGCAAGGGGATCGACGAGTACGGCATCGAGGTGCTCGCGGAACTGTCGAACGCGATGCCCTGGCTCGGCGACGTCGGCGCGGTGCAGTACGTGACGGGCGGGTACTACGAGGTGACGCCGGACGACAAGGCCATCCTCTCGGCCGACCCGCGCCTGCAGGGGCTCTTCCACGCGAGCGGCTTCTCGGGGCACGGCATCATGCACGCCCCGGCCGCCGGCCGCGCCGTCGCCGACCTCGCGCTGGGGCGGACGCCGACGTTCCCCCTCGACGGCTTCGCCCTCGCGCCGCTCCTCGCCAACCGCGAGCGGGCCGACCGCGAGCGCATGGTGATCTGACCTCCCGACCGAGCCCGACGAACGAACCGACCGGCGCGGCCGCCCGCGCCCGGAGACCGACGATGCGCCTGTCCTCGATGATGTTCGCCACCCTCCGCGACGCCCCCGCCGACGCCGAGGTCCCGAGCCACCGCCTGATGATGCGCGCGGGCCTCATCCACAAGGCCGCCGCGGGCATCTACACGTACGGCCCGTTCCTCTGGCGCACGCTGACGAAGATCGCGGCCATCGTCCGCGACGAGATGGACCGCGCGGGCGCGCAGGAGTGCCTGCTGCCCCAGGTGCAGCCGCAGGAGCTGTGGGCCAAGAGCGGCCGCCTGCCGGCCTACCTCGCCGCGGGCATCATGTTCACGCTGAAGGACCGCAAGGGCGGCGAGTTCGCCCTCGCCCCGACGGCGGAGGAGGCGGTCACCGACTACGTCGCGGCGGCCGTGCGCTCGTACAAGCAGCTGCCCCAGACCGTCTACCAGCTGCAGACGAAGTTCCGCGACGAGTTCCGCCCGCGCTTCGGCCTCATGCGCGGCCGCGAGTTCATCATGAAGGACGCGTACTCCTTCGACGCGGACGACGCGGGCCTCGACCGGAGCTACCAGGCCATGCGCGCGGCCTACGTCCGCGTCTTCGCGCGCTGCGGCCTCGAGTTCCTCGCGGTGCAGGCCGACTCGGGCGACATCGGCGGCTCGGGCTCCGAGGAGTTCATGGTCACCGCCGCCACCGGCGAGGACCTCATCGTCTACGACGACACGACGGGCTACGCGGCCAACGTCGAGAAGGCCGAGACGCGCGTCGAGACGCCGCCCGCGCGGCCCGTCGTCGCGCTCCACGTCGAGCCCACGCCCGGCGACAAGAGCGTCGACGACCTCTGCCGCCGCTTCCCCGACCTCACGGCCGCCCGCATGGTGAAGACGATCCTCTACCGCGCGGTCCACCGCGACCGCGAGGAGGACGTGGCCGTCCTCATGCGCGGCGACCAGGACGTCAACGAGGTGAAGCTCAAGAACCACCTCGGCGCGCAGGCCGTCGAGCTGGCCGACGAGGCGCGCGTCCGCCGCGTGACGGGCTGCGCGCCGGGCTACGCCGGGCCCCTCGAGGTCCGCGACCCGAAGCTCCGGTTCGTCGCCGACACGAGCGTCGAGCCGCTGACGGGCTTCCTCTGCGGCGTCAACCGCCCCGACGTGCACGCGCTCGACGTGTGCCACGGCCGCGACTTCCCGACGCCGCCGTTCGTCGACCTGCGCCGCGCGCGCGAGGGCGACCTCTCGCCCCGCTCCGACGCGCGCCTCAAGGCCGCGCGCGGCATCGAGGTGGGCCACGTGTTCAAGCTCGGCACGAAGTACTCGGCCGCCATGGACGCGTGTTTCCTCGACAAGGCCCAGAAGAAGCAGCCCTTCGTGATGGGCTGCTACGGCATCGGCGTCTCCCGCATCGCCGCCGCCGCCATCGAGCAGAACCACGACGACAAGGGCATCGTGTGGCCGCCGGCCATCGCGCCCTACCAGGTCGTCGTCGTGCTCGCGCGCGGCAACGACCCCGTGGCCGCGGAGGCCGCGACCTCGATCCACGACGCGCTGGTCGCGACCGGCGTCGACACCGTGCTCGACGACCGCGAGGACCAGAGCGCCGGCGTGAAGTTCAAGGACGCCGAGCTCGTCGGGTACCCGGTGCGCGTGACCATCGGCAAACACGTCGTCGAGGGCAAGGTCGAGGTGACGGTCCGGCGCACGGGCGTGACCGAGCTGGTCCCCGTGACCGAGGCCGTCGCGAAGGTGCGCGCGCTGCTCGACGCGCTCCCGAAGGGCCGGCACCTCGGCCGCGCCTGACGCACGGCGTCGGTCGGTGCGCGGGACCGCGAGGCCCGGCGGCCGCCGGGCCTCGGGTCCCGGACCCCGACCGCGCGTCCCCGCCGCCGACGGCGACCGCGCCGTCGGCACGGGTCGGGGAGGTAGGATCCCGCGCGTGACCCTCGCCGACCGCTTCTTCGACCTCGCCTCGGCCCACCTCGCGACGCTGCGCCGCGACGCGTCGGCCGAGATCGGGGCCGCCGCCGCCTTCACCGCCGACCGTCTCGCGGCGGGCGGGCGCCTGCACCACTTCGACACCGGCCACACCGCGCGCGAGCCGGTCCGCCGCGCGGGCGGGCTCGTGGGGCTGCACGCCATCGAGGTGCGGTTCGACCTCGCGCACGCGACGCCGCCCGGCCGCGAGCCGGCGGGCCTCGCGTCCGGGTACTACTACGACAACGAGGCCATGGGCCGCATGGTCGCGGAGCGGGCCTCGCTCGCGCCCGGCGACGTGTTGTGGCTGGTGTCGAACTCGGGCAAGGAGCCGTTCCCCGTCGCGCTCGCCCTCGGCGCGCAGGCCCGCGGCTGCGCGGTCGTGGCGATCACGTGCGTCGCGTTCTCGCGCAGCGTCGAGGCGAAGCACTCGTCGGGGCGGCGGCTCTTCGAGGTCGCGGACCGCGTCGTGGACACGCGGGGCCCGGTCGGCGACGCGGCGGTCGAGGTGCCGGGGCTCGGGGCCCCCATCTGCCCGCTGTCGGGGCTCCTCAACGTCGCGGCGGGGTGGGCGCTCCAGGCCGCGACCGTGGAGGCGCTGCTCGCGCGCGGCATCACGCCGACGGTCTACAAGAGCGTGAACCTGCCGGACGGGTTCGCCTTCAACGCCGAGGCCGAGCGCCGCTACCGCGCCCGCGGGATCTGACGCGCCCGCCCCGCGGCGCGGGCGCCGCGGTAGGATCGCCCGGATGCGCGTCCTCCGCCGGTCCGCCGCGCTCGGGCTCGCCGCCGTCCTCGGGGCGGCGGCGCTCGGGCGCCCCGCGTCCGCGGACCCCGCCGCCATCGCGCGGTTCGGCCGCGACCTCGACGACGACCGGTTCGACGTGCGGCGCAAGGCCGAGCTCGAGCTCGAGGCCGTCGGGATCTCGATCCTCGCGGGGGGCGTCCCGGCCGACGACGAGGCCGCGTGGGAGCGCGCGCTCGACGACGCCGGCGCGCGCGGCGGCTCGCCGGCCGCGGCGGTGCACCGCATCCTGCGGCGGCTCGAGACGCGCGCCGACGACGGGTCGGTGGCCCGCGCGGCGACACGGATGCCGCGGCTGCTGCGCGCGCGGCTCGAGCGGATCCTGCCGCAGCTCGTGCTCCCGCGGCGGTCGGCCGGCGACGACCGCGGGTTCGCCGGGCTCGAGCCCGACTACGCCGCGCTCGAGGCCGCCGGGGCGGCGGGCCGCGGCGTGCGCGGCCTCCTCCCGGAGGCCCGGCCGGCGCTCCTCGCCGTGATCGCCCGCAGCGACGACCCGCGCATCGTGGCGGGCGCGATCGTCGCGTTGTGCGGCGAGGAGGGCGAGGCGCCCTCCGGCGACGACGCGATCGCCGCGCTGCTCGACGGCTTCGACCGCGCGCCGGCCACGCTGCGCGCGGTCGCGTCGTGGGTCGCGCCGGGCGGGGTGGAGCCGGTCGCCGCGCTGGGCCTCGCGCTCGCGGTGTCCGGGCGCGGGGCCGACCTCGCGTCGCTGCGGGGCCGGGGCGACGCCGGCGTCACGCTCGACGCGTGGCTGCGGCAGTACGTCGCCGCGCACGGGTGGGCGGAGCTCGACGCGGGGACCTTCCTCGTGCGGGTCGAGGAGGGCTCGGCCGACGCAGACGTCGAGCGCGAGGCCGCGCGCCGCGCGCTCGCGGCCGACGTCCCGTGGCTCGCGCGCCTGCTGGCGCGCCGCGCGCTGTTCCTGCGGCCGGACCACGCCGAGGCCCGCGCGCTGCTCGCCGAGGCCTACGCGAAGGTCGGGATGCGCGCCACCGCGCGCGGGCTGAAGGGCGAGCCGCCCGACGACGCCGTGACGGACGACCCGGGCGCCGCCGAGCTCGACCAGGCGCTGCGCGAGGGCCGGCTGTCGAGCCGGATCCTGTTCTCGCGCGAGCTCGGCGAGACGCCCGTCCCCGGCCTCGCGCCCGTGCTGCTCCACGCCGGTCGCCTCGTGTTCGGGAGCGCCGACGGCAGCGTCGGCACCGCGGACGTCGTGACCGGCACCGACCTCGGCATCGCGTCCACCGGGACGGCGCGGCTGCCGCGCGGGCTGCTCGCGTCCGGCGGGAGCCTCTTCGCCGTCACCGGCCGGGGCGAGCTGGCCCGCTTCGAGCTCGACGACGGCGGCGGGCTCACGGCCCGCGGCCGCGACCCGGGCCCGTTCCTCGCCGCGGCCGCGGGCGACGACGGCGACGTCTGGCTGGTCGCGCGGGGCCGCAAGGTGTACCGCCGGCCGCGCGACGGCGCCCCCGAGCCGGTGAAGACCGTCCCGTCGGACCCCGCGTACGTGCCGCGGGCCCTCGCGCGCACGCGCGACGGCAAGCTGCTGCTGCGCAACGACCGCGACCAGCTGCTCGCGGCGGACCCGGCCACGGGCACCCTGACGGTCGTTGTCCCCGAGGGGGCGGGCCTGCGCGCGGCGGCGGCGTTCGGCGCGGACGCGCTGGTCGCGTACCGCGACGGATGGGCCCGCGTGACGACGACCGGGCAGGAGGTCCTCCGCGTCGCGGTCGAGGACGGCGCGGACGGCGTCGGGATCGGCGGCGACCCCGCGACCGGCAAGGTCGTGTGGGTCGCGCCGGACCGCACGCTCTGCTTCGACGTCACGGGCAAGCTGCAGTGGCAGGAGGCGATCGGCGGCAGCGGCAACCCCGAGGTCCTCGGCGAGCACGTCGCGATCCCGACCGGCGCGGGCGGCCGCCCGCTCGGCGACGGCCGCGAGGACCGCACGGTGTACGTGCTGCGCGTCGGCACCTCGACGCTCGACCCCTTCGCGGTCGAGGCGCGGGTGCGGGCGGTCGACGCGGCGGTGACGGCGGTCGTCGAGGACCGCGACCGGGTCGCCGTCGCCCTCCTCGACCCCCTGCGCGGGTGGCTCACGGCCACCGAGGCGTGGGGCGCGGAGACGGCGCTGCGCCAGGCCCAGCAGCAGCGCGACGCGCGCAAGGCCCCGCCCCCCGCGCGGGCCCCCGACCCCGACGACGGCGGCGGGCGCTGACGCGTCCCGCGGTGGGCCGCGCGGCCCGGTCGTCGTAGGATCCCGGGGTGGACGCCGTCGCCGCCCGCCCCCGCCGCCCGCTCACCGTCACCGAGCGGAACGCCCTCCTCGCGCTGGCGGGCACGCTGCTCGTGTTCGCGCTGTTCGCCGCGTTCGGGGCCCTCGAGCGCGCGGTGACCCCGTCGGCCGACCGCGCCGCGCGGTTCGTCCGCGAGGCCACCGAGACCGCGACGCGCCTCCTCGCGGTCGCGCACACGCTCGTCGCGACGCTCTTCCTCGCGACGTCGCAGAAGGTGCGCTCGCGCCGCGGCGCGGCGACGCTCGCGGCGCTCGCGGGCGCGGCCGTCCTCGCCTGCCTCGGCTTCGGCGCGCTCGGCGGGCGCGAGGGCGGCGTGGCCATGGGCCTGTTCGCCGTCTACTTCCTCCTGCACGACCTGCGCGACGAGGCGTGGTTCTACGGCGCCAACGGCGACGCGCCGCCCGCGGAGGCGCGGCGGGCGGGCCTCGCGTTGGGCGGGTTCGTCCTCGGCGTGATGCTCGCGACCGCGGCGGGCGGCGTCGCCGTCGGGCTCCCGAAGCTGACGCGGCCCCTGCACCTCGCCGACGCGCCGGCGGCCCTGCGCGTGGCGGTCGCCGGCGCGGGGATCGCCCTGGCCCTCGGCGCGGCCCACCTCTGCCTGCGCGCGTTCGCGCGCGGGCCGGTCGCGGGCGCGCCCGCCGAGGCGCGCCGCCACCGCCCGCTCGTCGTGGTGCTCCTCGGCGTGTACGGCGTGTTCTTCGCGAGCATCGCGCTGACGGGCCGCTTCTACGCCCTCGTCGCGACGCACGTCGTCATCTGGTACGTGTTCACGCTGCGTCGGCTCGCGACGGCGCCCCGGCCCGCGACGGCGCCGCGCGTCGGCTCCTGGACGTGGATGCGCACGACGGTAACGGGCTTCAACGCGCTCCACCTCGGCCTGCTGGCGGTCCTCGCGGCGCTCGCGGCGCTCTGGGCGTTCGGCTTCGCGAACGACCCCTCGATGACCGGGCTGCGCCTCCTGCTCTCGCGCGAGGCGTTCCCCTACTGGACCCTCGTCCACGTCACGCTGTCCTGGATGCCGCGGAGGTGACCGCGGGGCCCCGGCGCGCGCCGGGGCCACGGGACCGCGCGGCCGTCGCGAGGGCGTCCGCCCCTCGCGCCAACGGCGGCGAAGACGTCGCCTTCGCTCGGGGTCCGGGGGCCGAACCCCCCGAGAACCCGCTCGGCATGCGGGCCCCGCGGGCCCGCGCTTCGCAGCCGCTCGAGGGCTGTGAAGGAGTCTCCGACGCCTTCACACCCAGCTCAGACGACCTCGAGGGCCGCGTCGGTGCGCGCGACGACCTCGCCGATCACGGCTCGCGTCGTGACGCCGCGCCGCTCGAGGGCCGCGAGCAGGGTCGCGAGCCGCTCCGGCGCGACGGCGACGAGCATCCCGCCGCTCGTCTGCGGGTCGGCGACGAGCGCGCGCTCGTCGTCGGAGACGTCGGCGGCGAAGCGCACCTTGGCGCCGCCCGCGCCGTACGCGAGGTTGCGCTTGAGCCCGCCGCACATGAACTTGCGGATCCGCGTCGCGTCGAGCCCGGCCATCCACGGCAGGGCGCGCGCGCGGACGCGCAGCGTGACCCCCGCGCCGTCCGCCATGCCGCACGCGTGGCCGAGGAGGCCGAACCCGGTGACGTCGGTGGCCGCGTGGACGCCGGTCTCGACCATGGCCTCCGACGCGCCGCGGTTCAGGGTGGCCATGACCTCCATGACCGCCAGCGCCTCGGCGTCGGAGAGCGCCTCCTTCTTGAGCGCCGTGCAGAGGAAGCCGGACCCCAGGGGCTTCGTGAGCACCAGCGCGTCGCCCGGGCGGGCGGCGGCGTTCGTCACGATCCGGTCGGGGTGGACGGTGCCGGTCACCGCGAGCCCGAACTTCAGCTCCTTGTCGGTGATCGTGTGGCCGCCGACGAGCACCGCGCCGGCCTCGACGACCTTCTCGATCGCGCCGTTCAGGATCTCGGCGGGGATCCAGCCGGGCACGTCGTCGGGCAGCGCGAGGACGTCCACGCACGAGTGCGGCGTGCCGCCCATCGCGTAGACGTCGGAGAGCGCGTTCGCGGCGGCGACGCGGCCGAACCAGCCCGCGTCGTCCACCATCGGCGGGAAGAAGTCGACGGTCTGGACGAGCGCGATGTCCGGCGTGAGACGCACCACCCCCGCGTCGTCGGACGTGGCCGTGCCGACGAGGACGCGCGGGTCGGGCGGCAGCCGCACGGGCTGCAGGAACGAGGCGAGGGTCGCCTTGTCCACCTTGGCGGCTCAACCCCCGGCCTGGGCGTAGAGCGTGAGGCGGACGCGCTTCGGGTCGTGGGCCATGCCCGGAGCCTACCGCCCGCGCGGGCCGCCGCGTAGCCGAGGCCGGTCGCCCGGCCCACCGGGTAGGATCCCCGCGATGCGCCGCCGCCTCGCGATGTGCACCGCCGGCCTCCTCCTCGGCGCCGCGTCCCCCGCCGCCGCGGCGGACGGCCTCGTCACGTCGCGCGTGCCGATGCCGGGCGCCGTGCGCGCCGTCCGCGCCGTCGACGTCGACGGCGACGGCCGGCGCGACCTCGTCGTGCTCGTCGCGGGGAAGCCCGCGACGGAGGGCGGGGCCCCCGCGCAGGAGGTCGTCGTGCTGCGCACGCCCGCGACCCCCGCGCCCGGGACGTACTTCCCGCCGGAGGCGATCGGGCGCCTCCCCTGCGACGGCCCCGCGGCGGGCGACCGCGCGACGGCCGCCGCCGTGGCCGTGGGCCGCTTCGGGCCGAAGGGCGCGGTGCGGCTGCGCTTCTTCTCCCCCGCGTCCGTCGCCGACGTCGACCCCCTCGCGCTCGGCGCGCCGCCGGCGCCCGTCGCGGGACCGTCGCTCCTCGCGCGGACGCCGGGCGCGCCGCTCGTCTTCTGGGACGCGGTCGCGGACCTCGACGGCGACGGCCGGGACGAGACGTGGTGGCCCGACGCGGCCGGGCACGTGACCGTCGGCGCGCTGTCGATCGACGTCGTCGACCGCGGGCACAGCACCGCGTCGGGCCTCTTCGGCCGCACGTCGCGCGTCCCGTCGTGGACGCCCGCCGACCTCGACGGCGACGGCCGCCGCGAACTGGTGCGCCTCGACGGCACGTCCCTCGTCGTGGACCGCCCCGGACCCGACGGCGCCGCCGCGGTGCGGCGGGTGGACCTCCCCTTCCTCGCGCCGGACCCGAAGCGCCCGCCGGAGGAGATCCGCGCGCCGCGGCTCACCCTCGCCGACGTCGACGGCGACGGCACGACGGACCTGCTCGTGACGCTCGTCCAGGGCCGCGCCGACAAGGTGGGCGGCCTCCGCACGTCGTTGTTCCACCTGCCCGGGCCCATCGTGGACCCCGCGACGGGCCGCCTCGCGACGATCAAGGGCCGGCTCGACACCGAGTCGGTCGCGCTCCACCCGCGGTTCGTCGACGTGGACGGCGACGGCCGCCTCGACTACGTCGCCGACTCGATCCGCGGCACCACCCTCGACCTCCTGAAGCGCGTCATGGGCGCCGAGCCCGAGATCACCTTCACGGTGGTCCGCTTCGACGCGGCGACGGGCACGTTCGCGAAGGCGCCGTACGTCACGTTCGCCCGCGCGTACGCGTCGGCGGAGGCGCGCAACAACACGTTCGGCCGCTCCGGCTTCTTCGAGGGCGACTTCGACGGCGACGGCGTGAAGGACCTCCTCGACCTCGGCAACCTCAAGGCGTTCGGCGTCTGGCGCGGCCGCACCGACGAGGACGCGTTCAAGCCCGTGCTGCTCGCGCGCGCGGCCCCCGAGGGCGGCGGCGAGGTCGCGCCCGACGCGGTGATCGCCGACCTCGACGGCGACGGCCGCTCCGACGCGGTCCTCTGGTCCGGCGACGCGCTCCACGTGATCTCCTCGAAGGGGCCGCGATGAGCCCTCGCCGTCCCCTCGCGGGCCTCGCGCTGGCCGCCGCGTGCGTCGGGCCGGGCCTCGCGTCGCGCGCCGGGGCCGACGACGGCCCGGCGTGGGCCGAGCTCGAGGTGCCCGCGCGCGTCGAGGGCCTGAAGTGCGTGGACGCGGACGGCGACGGCCTGCGCGACGTGCTCGTCGTCGGCGGCCGCGAGGTGCGCGGCTTCCGCGGCGTCCGCGACGGGTTGCCGACGTCGGCCCCGACGTGGACCTGGCGCGTGCCCGCGGCCGCGACGTTCTGCTGGCCCGGCGCGCCCCACGTGGACGGCGCGACCCGCACGCCGATGCTGCTCGCGCTGGCGGGGTCGCAGGTGCTCCGGCTCGCGCCGGAGCGGCCGCCCGCGGTCGAGGAGGGGCTCGAGGCCGACGTGCCCTGGGCCGACGCGCGCAAGGCCGTGCTCGCGGAGTTCGTGCGCGGTCGCGCGCTCGTGCTCCCGACGCCGACGGGCCTGCGGTTCGTGCCGGACGCGCTCGCCGCGCGGGGCGCGGGCGCCGACCTGCCGCTGCCGCGCGCGGTCACCTTCGACCCGCCCGGCCCGTTCGTCGAGGACGGCGCGGAGGTCGAGGCCAGCTGGCCGTGGCCCGAGGTCGTCGCGCCGGGCCCCGCGGCGAAGGGCGGCGCCCTCGTCGCGTTCGCCGCGGACGCGCTGCACGGCGTGGTGCTCGGCGACGGCGCGCCCCGGGTCTTCACGCGCGCGACCGCGGGCCTGCCGACGTCGGGGAACCTGCGCGACGTCCTCGTGGACCTGACGGGCGACGGCGTGCCCGACCTCGTGCGCGAGGCGACCACGAACGAGACCGGGACGTACGCGTTCGTGCCGGTCCCGGTCCTCGCCGCGGCGGACGCCCCGCTCGTGCCGCGGACGGTGCTGCGGCTCGAGGGCTTCCAGATCCCCTCGGACTACGTCGACCTCGACGGCGACGGCCGCAAGGACTTCGTCGTCACGACGATCGAGATCGACCGCAACAACGTGATCCGCGCGGTCGCCCAGGGCCGCGTGACGGCGCGCACCCGCGCGTTCCTCAACCGATCGGGCGCCGACCCCGCGACGATCTTCGCGTCGAAGCCCGACGCGGAGGTCGCGAGCGACATCCGCGTGCGGATCCTCTTCACGTTCAGCGGCGCCATCGACGTGCAGCGGTCCTACACGATCCTCGCGACCGCCGACCTCGACGGCGACGGCCGCAAGGACCTCGCCATCCGCACGCCCGAGGGCCCGCTGTCGGTGCGGCGCGGGACGGCGGAGGGGGTCTGGGACGGCGAGGCCCGGTCGGTCGCGATCCCGCCGGTCGGCGACAGCCCCGACGTCGAGGGGTACGTGACCGAGGCGACCGGCGACCGACGGGACGACCTCGTGCTGCTGTACCGCGCCGGGGCCGGCGGGGCCGACCGCGTGTACCTCGTCCCGTCGCGGTGACCGCCGGGGGCCCGCCCCGCGCGGGACGCGCGCGCGCCGGCCCGTCGTCCAAGGAGGGCCGGTAGACTCCCGGGAGCCCATGACCGCCCGCCGCCCCCCCCGCCCCCGCGGCTTCGCGCTGCTGCTCGTCCTGCTCCTCGTGTCCGTCGCGATGGTCGTCGTGACGGAGCTGGCCTTCCAGGCCGACTACGAGCTGCTCGCCGCGCGGAACGTGTCGGACATGATGCAGATCGAGTACGCGATCGACGGGCAGCTCGAGGTGGTCCTCGGCCAGCTGCGGTACGACAAGCGGCAGAACGACGCGACGGACACCGAGTACGAGGAGTGGAACTCGGAGCGGATGCGGTCGCGCCGCGACGGCGACGTCGGCCTCGAGACGCGCGTCTTCGACGAGCAGGGCAAGTTCTGGGTGGGCAACCTCGTGACGGGCACCGACGCGCGGAAGACCCGCGCGAAGGAGGTGCTGATCCGCATCCTCGACCTGTTCCGCGAGGGCATCTCCGCCGACAAGACGCGCGGCGGCGACCTCGACGTCGCGGACGCCGAGGAGATCGCCGGCCGCATCGTGCGCTACATGACGCGCGAGGGCGCCAGCGGCCAGGTCCCGAAGCCCTCGACGACCGGCGCGGCGGGCGCCAACGACGTCCCGCTGCTGCTCGACGAGCTCATGTTCGTGGACACGAAGGACAGCCGGCTCTTCCAGACCCTGCTCTACGACCAGCAGGTGAAGGACGTGACGGCGCCCGGCCTGCACCGCTACCTCACCGTGTACGGGCCCGGGAAGGTCAACCTCAACACCGCGCCCCTCGTCGTGCTCAAGGCCCAGTTCAGCAACGTCTCCGACCGCGACTACGCGCAGAAGATCATCGACCGGCGGCGCGAGGCCCCCGACGCGTCGAAGTCGGGCGGATCGTCGGCGATGTCGGGGTCGTCGAGCACGACGTCGTCCGGCGCCGGCGGCGGGAACCCGTACGGGGCCGTGACGGAGCTGACGGACGGCAGCATCGACGGGCTCAACCCCGAGGTCCTGCAGCGCAACGGCATCGACCCCGCGCTCGACTTCGACGTGAAGAGCGACTGGTTCACCGTCCGGATCGAGGGCGCGACGGAACGCACCCAGCGCACCGAGCTCTACGCGCTCGAGCGCGTGAAGACCGAGGGCTTCCGGTTCCTGCTGCACCAGGAGCGCACGGACCGGCTGCTCGAGCTCGAGGAGGACGCGGTCCCGGGCGCGTCCACCTCGTCGAACTGACCCGGACCGCGGCGGTCCGGACCGGACGGCGCGGCGCTCGCGGCGCCCGGCCGTCGGGGTCGGGGGCCCCGACGCGCCGGTCAGCGCACCGGCACGCGCCCCGCCGCCGCCACCCGCCGCAGCAGGGCCTCGCGTCCCTCGACGACGTCGGTCTCGACGTCGAGGGCCCACAGGTCGGGGGGCGGCGACGCGAGCCCCCGCAGCTTGACGAGGTCCTTGCGGGTGACGACGACCGCCGTCGCGCCCGCGCGCGCCCCCGCGGCGAGGACGGCGGCGACCGCGGCCGGCGTCGGGCGGTGGTGGTCCGCGGCGCGGCGTCGCGCGACGACGCGGGCCCCGGCGGCCTCGAGGGTGCGCTCGAACGCGGCGGGGTTGCCGATGCCGCTCCACGCGAGGACCGGCGCCCCCGCGAGCGCGGCGAGCGGCCGCCGGGTGCCGTCGGCCGCGACGAGCCCGGTCGCGCGCGTGCGCGCGAGCGCGACCTCGGCGCGGGGCGCCAGCGCCGCGACGCGGGCCCGCAGGGCGGCCAGGGCGTCGGGGGCGACGGCGTCCGTGCGCGTCAGCACGACGACGTCGGCGCGGGCGAGGGCCCGCGGGGACTCCCGCAGGAGCCCGCGCGGCAGGAAGTGGCCCCCGCCGAACGGCGACGTGGCGTCCACGAGCACGACGTCGACGTCGCGCGCCAGCGCGCGGTGCTGGAAGCCGTCGTCGAGGACGACGAGGTCGACGTCGGGATGGGCCGCGAGCAACGTGGCCGCGCCGCGCACGCGGACGGGGTCCTCCACCTGCGGGACGTCGGCGCCGACCAGCTCTGCGAGCAGCGTGCCCTCGTCCGAGAGCGTCGAGCCGGCCGGCCTCGGCCCGTACCCGCGGGCGAGGATCCCCGGGCGACGCCCGACGGCCCGCGTCGCGGCGACGAGCCAGGCGACGAACGGCGTCTTGCCGGTCCCGCCGGCGGTGACGTTGCCGACGGCGACGACGGGCCGCCCGCACCGCCGGACGGCGAGGACGCCACGGTCGTACAGCCACGCGCGCGTGCACGCGGCGGCGGCGAACGGCGCCGACAGCACCGAGAGCCCCAGCCGCGCGACGGCCCCCAGGGGGCCGCCACCGCCGGACTGGATCGTGCGCAGGTCCACGGAGGAGATCCTATGCCACGGCCGGCCGACGCCGGGCCTCCCGACCGCGCGCTCGGGCCGCGGGGCCCGCCGGCCCCGCGTCGCGCCCGCGGTCGCCGACGCGCGCCGCGGCCCGGCGCGCGGCGCGCCGCGCGGTCGCCCGGGCCCGCGGGCGCCCGGGATCCCGCGTCGTGCCGAGGGGCACCTACGACACGAAAGGACGCGGGTCGCTCGGAAGCGACCCGCGTCCCTGGGCGTCCCCGCGGAACGGTCCGGCCGAGCCGTTGCGCCGCTCAGCGCGGGATCTTGAGGCGGATCCCGGCGGCCGGGTGGTCCACGTCGTCCCCGAGCGCGTCGTAGTTGGCGAGCCAGATGTCCTGCCAACGCTCGGTCTTGCCGTACGCGCGACGCGAGATCGACGCGAGCGTGTCGCCCTTCCGCGTCGTGTACGTGCCGCCCGGCGAGATCGACGTCGTGGTGGCCGACGCCGGCTTCACGATGGCCGTGCTCGACGACGACGTCGTCGTGGTGCCGGCGGCCATGGCCGTCCCCTCGAGCACCGGGATCGTCAGCTTGGTGCCCGCGCGCATCCGCGACGGGTCGACGGTCGCGTTCGCCTTCAGGATCGCGTCCGTGCCCTTCGTGACGGCCGTCGGGAAGTAGATCTTCGCGATCTTGGCGATCGTCTCGCCCGGCTGCACGACGTGCACCTTCGGCTCGTCCTTCGCGACGACCGGCTCGGGCTTCGGCGCCTCGACCGGCGGCGCGGGCGGGGCCGGCGGCGCGCTGGGCTGCCCCTTCATCAGGTCCTCGATCGACAGCGGCTTCGCCGGCGGGCTCTGCGGCCCGGGCCCCGGCTGCGAACGCGGCGTCGACGGGATGGTCACGCCCCCGCCGTTCATCCCGGCCGTCCCGCCGTTCCCGTCGGCCGGACCCACGAGCGACGTCTCCTTGACGTCGTTCGTCGGCGCGGTCGCCTCGTTGCCCTCCGTCAGCTGCACCAGCGCGATCACGACGATCAACACGATGATCACGACGATCACCAACACGGACAGTCGCTCGAAGTTACCCATGGCTCGCCCTCCGGCCTCCGGGGCCCCACCGGCTCTGAGGCAAACGCGCGCGTCGTGGCTTCGTCGTCTGGGAACACCCCAGACCACGCAGCCTCGACCTCACCCGCCGTCGCGGCCCTCGCCGCTTCGTGGGGGGAAGTCTACGCCGCTTCGCACGGAACACAAGCGGCCGAGCGCAATGGGTGGGGGGAGAACCCCCGACATCCCACCATGCCAGGGGGGGAGGACAGCCCCCGGGTGACCGACCGGCCGAGCGCCTTTCGGCACGGAACGCCCCCCCACCCCCACGGATCGGACGGCCTTCGGCCCGCCTTGACCGTCGGGCGCCGCCGGCCCGTGGGCGGCCCGAGGGGCGCGTGCTACGGTGCGTTCTCAAGGGGTGCCGCGCCCTCGCGCCCACCCCCGATCCCGCCGGTCCGGAGCCTCTCTTGAACCGACTCTCGCTCGCGCTGCTCGCCACGTCCTCGTCGCTGCTGCTCGTCGGCCCGCGCGTCCACGCCGAGGACGCGTTCTCGATCCCCGCCCCCGCGGGCATGGTGTGGGTCGACACGAGCGCGCCGAAGATCGAGATCGGGACCGGCGCCGAGGAGGTCTTCAAGCTCACGGAGAAGCGGAGCCCGGAGGCCAAGCTCGAGCTCTCGTACGAGGCGCCCCGGCACGAGGTCTCGCTCCAGCCGTACTTCCTCGACAAGTACGAGGTCACGAACGCGCAGTACCTCGCCTTCCTCGACGCGGAGAAGAAGACGACCTACAAGACCGGCTCCGCCGGCCTGTCCAACCTCGAGGAGATCGCGTCCTTCTACGCCTACGGCGGCAAGGACGTCGCCGCCGAGAAGGAGGACAAGTGGCCCTGGCAGCAGGTCTACGAGCTGAACCGCGCGGCGCTGCGCGCGGCGCTGCCCGAGCTCAAGAACAAGGACGACTTCCGGTACGCCGCGCTGCCCGACGACATCGAGCTGACGGTCTACCGCGCGCGCCTGCCGCGGCTGTGGTTCACGGACGGCGACAAGCTCGGCGGCGACGCGGCCCCGGACCACCCGGTCCGCGACATCTCGTACCTCGAGGCCGAGGCGTTCGCCGAGTGGGCGGGCAAGCACCTCCCGTCGGAGGCCGAGTGGGAGTGGGCGGCGCGCGGCCCGCAGATGCTCGACATGCCGTGGGGCAACGACTGGAAGGACGGCGTCGACGAGGCGACGCAGAAGCGCGTCGTCGAGGCCCGCTGCGTCTGGAACGACAGCGCGCCGAAGAGCAAGAAGACGTTCGAGCCGACCACGCTCCCCGCCGAGTCGCTGCCGGAGGGCGCGTCCTGGTGCGGCGCGCACCACATGATCGGCAACGTGGCCGAGTGGACGTCGTCGTGGTTCGAGCCGTACCCGGGCTGGACCGGCTCCAGCGACGTCACCAAGAACTTCTGGGCCTCGTACCACGGCGACTTCGTCCGCGTGATCCGCGGCGCCGGCTGCGCGGACCGCGAGCGCCTCGCCCTGCGCGGGTCGTACCGGAACTTCAAGGGCATCGAGCGCAAGGCCCCGCCGCGCCCGGAGAACCACTTCGACTTCACGGGTTTCCGCCTCGCGCAGTACCTCACGCCGGGCAAGGACCGCCTCGAGCCCGCGATCACGCGCCTGCTCAAGCCCAAGAAGGTGCGGCGCGAGCAGGTCGCGGCCGACCGGTTCGCGGGCGCCGCGACGAGCGGCATCGTCCGCGACGGGACCGGCGTCGAGAACGGCGTCTACGTGACGAAGCGGGCCCTCGCCGTCCTCGTCGCCCCGCTGTTCCGTCTCACGCAGGACGAGAAGGAGAAGCCGATCGTCCGCAGCGTGGACGACCTGAAGAAGTACACGGAGAGCGCCGCCGACAGTCGCGATGCGCTCCCGATGGCCGTCTTCCACTCCGACCTCACGCTCTCCAAGGTGTTGCTGCACGACAAGGTCGCCGCCGCGGCGGCGGCCGCCGCCGACAAGGACAAGCGCCGCGGCGGCAAGAAGGAGGGCGCGCTGCCCGCGACGAAGGAGGGCGACCTCGCCGGCGACACGTACGTGCTCGGCATGTCGCACAACCACGTCGGCCTCTACCGCGCGAACCTCGACTTCGTGGCGTTCCTCGGCACGCCGGTCCTGACGGCGCACAAGCTCAAGAAGGACGAGGCGCGCCCGGCGACCGTCGTGACCGTCGACCCCGACGCCGACCTCGTGAAGGTGAAGCTCTGGGTCGCGTGGGGCGGCAAGGGCATGGACGCGGCCGACGGCGTCGACGTCGAGTTCTCGGTGCAGACCGAGACGGGCGCGGCCGAGAAGGCCGGCTCGTGGCGCGAGGGCTCGTCGGCGAACGAGAAGCCGACGGCGCCGCCCGCGCCCCCCGCCAAGAAGTAGGCGGCCGCGGCGCGCACGCCGCGACGTCGAGCCGAAGGGAACCTCGAGGAAACCGCCCGGCGCGGCGGCCACCGGGCCTCGCGTGCCGGGCGCGCGACCGCGTCCCGGCACCGGCGGGCGACGGCCGGGCCCGGAACACCACGAGGCGGCGCGCATCCACTCGGAGCGCGCCGCCTCGTAGCGAGACCTGGCGTTTGGGCTTTGGGCTTACGGAATCAGGGGGTTTGTCTTGGTCTCGAACGACGCCAGGTCTCGCGCGGGAAATAGCAGGAAGCGTGCCGGTCCTCGTCCGGGGCGTTAGCGTCGGCGCGACCATGGGTTACGTCGGCGGCGAGGCCCTCCGGGCCGTGCGGGATCCCACGGCGGAGCAGAATCGCACGCGCGGGCAGCACGCCCGCGCGCGACCGGGACGCCGGCCCCACCCGGTGTGCGAGGCCGCACGGGCCCGAGGCGTCCCCCGCGCCCCGCTCCCGTAGACTCCGGCCTCGCCCATGCCGCCGCCCCCCCGCGCAACCGGTCTCCGGTCCGTCCTGCGCTACCTGCCGCGTTACCGCGGCGCGCTGATCCTCGGTGCGGCGACGCTCGTCGTCGGGCAGCTCCTCGTCGCGTACGCGCCCCAGCTGCTCCGGGGGGCCCTCTCGGCCCTCGACCGCAGCGTCGCCGGGTTCGACGCCTCGACCGCGCGCGACCGCGCCACGCGGTTCGCGGTGGCCTACGCCGCGGTGGTGCTCGTGCAGGGCCTCCTCGGGTACGCGACGCGGCGCGCGATCGTCGGCGCGTCGCGCCGGTTCGAGCGCGACCTCAAGCGCGACGCGTTCGACCACCTCGTCGCGCTGCCGGTGCCGTTCTTCGACCGCGTGCGCACGGGCGACCTGCTCTCGCGCCTGACGAGCGACGTCGAGGCCGTGCGCTTCAGCGTGGGCCCGGGCGTGATGTACCTCGCGCAGACCGCGGTGAAGCTGCCCGCGGCGCTCGTCGCGATGGCGACGATGGAGTGGCGGCTCGCGTGCCTCGTGCTCCTGCCGCTGGCGGGGATCGCGGTGGTCGTGCGCTGGCTCTCGCCCGCGGTGCTGCAGGGCAGCCGCGCGGTCCAGGACCGCCTCGCGGACCTCTCGTCGAAGGCGCAGGAGAACTTCGCGGGCGCGCGCGTCGTGCGGGCGTACGCGCTCGAGGAGCGCGAGAAGGCCGACTTCCGCGCGCTGAACGACCGGCTCGTCGCCGACACGCTCGGGCTCGCGCGCAGCCGCGCGCTCCTCTCGGGCGGCCTGCGGCTGTCCGGCGACCTCGGGCTGCTCGCCGTCGTCGCCTACGGCGGGTGGCTCGTGACGGGCCGCGTGACCGACGTCCCGACGCTCGTCGCGTTCCTCTTCTATCTCGACATGCTCGTGTGGCCGATGATCTCGTTCGGCTACGTCCTCGCGTCGTTCCAGCGCGCGTCGGCCGCCATGGGCCGCCTCGACGAGCTGTTCGCGACGCCGCCCGAGCCCTCGACGACGCTCCCCTCGGCGACCCCGCCCGCGCGGTGGCGCGGCGCCCTCGAGGTGCGGGGCCTCACGTTCGCCTACCCGGGCGCGAACCGGCCCGCGCTGCGCGACGTCTCGGTGAAGGTGCCCGCGGGCACCACGCTCGCCGTCGTCGGCCCGGTCGGCAGCGGCAAGTCGACGCTCGTCGGCCTCCTCGCGCGCCTGCGCGACGTGCCCCCCGGCACCGTGTTCCTCGACGGGCTCGACGTGGACGCGGTGCCCGTGCACGCGCTGCGCGCGGCGTTCGCGTACGTGCCGCAGGACGGCTTCCTCTTCTCGGCGTCCGTGCGCGACAACGTCGCGTACGGCGCCGCCGCGCCGCCGGACGACGCGACCGTCCGCGCCGCCCTCGACGCCGCGGGGCTCGCGGGCGACCTCGCGGCGATGCCGGACGGCATGGCGACGGTGGTGGGCGAGCGCGGCATCACGCTCTCGGGCGGCCAGCGGCAGCGCGCGACGATCGCGCGCGCGCTCGTGGCCGACGCGCCGGTGCTCGTGGTGGACGACGCGCTCTCCGCCGTCGACACCCGCACCGAGGCGCGGATCCTCGACGGCCTGCGGCGCGCGCGCGAGGGCCGCACGGCGGTCCTCGTCGCGCACCGCCTCTCCACCGTGCGCGACGCCGACCGCATCCTCGTGCTCGACGACGGCCGCGTCGCCGAGGCGGGCACCCACGACGAGCTGCTCCGCGCCGACGGCTGGTACGCCCGCACCTGGCGCGCGCAGCGCCTCCAGACCGCGATGGAGGAGCTCGCGTGAGCGCCGCCCCGGCCCCCACGCCGTCCCCGGCCGCGCCGCCCGGCGTGCTGCGGCGGCTCCTGCGCTACGCCGCGCGCCACCGCGGCCTGCTCGTCCGCAGCGTCCTCGTGCTGCTCGGCGTGGGGCTGCTCGACCTCCTCGCGCCCGACCTCGTGCGCCGCACGCTCGACGGCCCGGTGCGCAGCGGCGACGGCGCGGGCCTCGCGGTCCACGGCGCGCTCCTGCTCGCCGTCGTGCTCCTCGGCGCGCTCGGCCGCGCGGTCCAGCAGTACGTCACCGTGAAGACGGGCCAGCAGGTGGGCCTCTCGCTCCGCCAGGACGTCTTCGCGCACCTGCAGCGGATGGGGCTCGCGTTCTACGACCGGCACCCCGTCGGCACGCTCGTGACGCGCGTCACGAGCGACATCGAGTCCGTGGAGGAGCTGTTCTCGAGCGGCGTCGCCTCCGTCTTCTACGACCTCGTGAAGCTCGCGCTCATCCTGGCGTTCCTCGCGTCCCTCGACGTCGTGCTGCTGCTGTCGGTCCTCGGCGTGCTGCCGGTGCTCCTCGTCGTCACCGCGATCTTCACCCGCCGCAGCCGCCGCGACTTCGGCCGCGTGCGCACCGAGGTGGCCGCCACCAACGCCTACACGCAGGAGGCGCTCGGCGGCCTGCGCGTCACCCGCCTCTTCCACCGCGAGGACCGCGCCCGCGCCGGCTTCCTCGGCCACGTCGACCGCCTGCGCGACGCGCACGACGCGACGGTGTTCAACTTCGCGTTCTTCTTCCCCGCCGTGGACGTCCTGCAGGCGTTCGCGCTCATGGCGGTCGTGCTCGCCGGCGCGCCCCGCATCCTCGACGGCGCCCTGTCCTACGGCGCGCTCGCGCAGTTCGCGCTGCTCACCAACCTCTTCTTCGAGCCCCTGCGCGACCTCTCGCAGAACTTCAACGCGTTCCTCCAGGCCGCCGTCTCGTGCGACCGCGTCTTCAAGGTCATGGACACGCCCCCGTCGGTGCCCACCCGCGAGGGCGCGCGCGGCGCCGAGGGCGTCGTCGGCCGCGTCGCGTTCGAGGACGTCTCGTTCCACTACGCCGAGGGCGAGCCCGTCCTGCGCGGCGTGTCGTTCGAGGTCCCGGCGGGCCGCACGCTCGCGCTCGTGGGGCCCACGGGCGCCGGCAAGTCGAGCGTCGTGTCCCTCGTCAGCCGCTTCTACGACGTCACCGGCGGCCGCGTCACCGTGGACGGCGTCGACGTGCGCGACTACGACCCGCGCAGCCTCCGCACCCGCATCGCCGTCGTCCTCCAGGACGTCTTCCTCTTCGCCGCGCCGCTCCTCGAGAACGTCCGCCTCTTCGACCCGTCCATCTCGCGCGAGCGCGTCGAGGCGGCCCTCCGCGCCGTCCGCGCCGACGGGCTGCTCTCGCGCCTCGCGGGCGGCCTCGACGAGGAGATCCGCGAGCGCGGCCTCAACCTCTCGCTCGGCGAGCGGCAGTTGGTCGCGTTCGCGCGCGCGCTCGTGCGCGACCCGGCGGTCCTCGTCCTCGACGAGGCCACCGCCTCCGTCGACACCGAGACCGAGGCCCGCATCCAGGAGGCGATCGCCACGCTGCGCGCCGGGCGGACCACGATCGTCGTCGCCCACCGCCTCTCCACGATCCGCGACGCCGACGAGATCCTCGTCCTCCAGCGCGGCGAGGTCCGCGAGCGCGGCACCCACGCGTCGCTCCTGCGCGCCGGCGGGCTCTACCGCCGCATGGTCGAGCTGCAGGCCGCCGCGGCCTCCGGCGCCGACCTCCCCGACCCGTCGTCGGACGTCTCGCCCGGCTGAGGCGCCGGCACGGGACGCTTGGGGAACGCAAGGGCTGCTTGTACTGTCAAAGCATGAGCCACGCCCCCGACTCCCTCCTCGACGCCATCGAGACCTTCCTCGCGGACGGCCTCCGTCGCGACGCGGCCGCGACGAGGCACCCGGAGTCGACCGCGCGTGTCCTGCTCGCCCTGGGCCCCGACGAGGCCGTGCCCATGGGCGAGGTCGCGCGCCGCATCGCCCGCGACCCGTCCACGGTCACGCGATTCGTCCTGAAGGCGACCCACGAGGGGCTCCTCGAGCAGAAGCCGGGCGTCGAGGACCGTCGCGAACGCCTGCTCCTCCTCACCCCCGCCGGGCGCGCCGCCCGCGACGACCTCCTCCGCCGACGCCGCGCCGCGGCGGCGCTCGTCGTCCGCGGCGTGCAAGCGCGGACCGCGCTGGGTGCCGAGGAGGTCGACTGGTTCCTCGGCGCGCTCCACGCCGCGCTCGTCGACCCGGTCGCCCCGCCGACGCCGACGGCGTAGGCCGGCGCCACCGACCACGCCCCGGGACGCGGCCCCGCGACCCGCGGGACCGCGAGGCCCGCTCGCCGGCGAGGGACCGCGAGGCCCGGCCCGCCACCGTGCGCGGCGGGCCGGCGGCGGGTCGGCGGCGGGCGGCCGCCGGGCCTCGCGGTCCCGGACCCTCGACCGCGCCCCGGGCCGACCGCGGCGCGTATCAGCGCCGGATCTTGAGCTCGACGGCGACGGGCTCGCCGAGCCGGACGTCCACGACCTGCTCGTCGAACTCGCCGGAGGCCGCGGTCGCGCGCAGGCGGTACGCGCCCGGCTTCAGGCCGACGATCCGCGCCTCGGGCGGCAGGTCCGGGTTGAGCGCGCGGGCCTCGGCGCCGAGGTGCACGAGGCCCGCCGGCACCTGGATCGTCGAGACGACCGGGACGCCGCGTCCGTCCACGAGCGAGAGCTTCACGGCCTCGGGCGTCTCGCCGGTGAAGAAGACCGCCCGGTAGGCGATCGAGCCGCCGGCGACGAGCGTCACGGGCACGGCGGTCTCGGCGTCCGCGCGGACCGTGGCCTCGACGTCGGCGGCCTGCAGCCCGTCGGCCACGACCCGGAAGCGGTACGCGCCGACGGGCAGCGACTCGTAGAGCCAGCTGCCGTCCTCCTGGCGCACGGGGAGCGGGTACTCGGGGAGGGCCGCGCCCTTCGGCGTGACGTCGATGCGCAGCGGGACCGTGGCGTCGACGCCCGCGGGCAGGGTGAGCGTGAGGCGCGCCGCGCCGTGGTCCTGGATGACGCCGCCGACGACACGCGTCGGACGCGGCGGCTTCGGGGCGGTGCCGCTCCCCGACAGGTTCGGCGTGGCCGCCGGGGCGACGTCGGCCGGGCGCGCCGGGGCCGGCGCCGGGGTAGCGGCCTGCGGCCCGACGACGATCGCGCCGGGCGACGGTCGGAGCAGCATCCACGCCGCGAAGCCGAGCGCGGCGAGGAGGGCGGCGGCGGCGAGGGGAGCGCGCATGTCCGGTCAGCCTAACGCAGGGCGGCGGGCCCGCTTCCCGATGGGGACCCGACGGCCGAGGGCCCCCGGGTCAGCGGAAGGCGTCGATCCCGGTGATCGCCATGCCGAGGATCAGCGTGTGGATGTCGTGCGTGCCCTCGTACGTCTTCACGGACTCGAGGTTGCACATGTGGCGCATCGTCTGGTACTCGTCCGTGATGCCGTTGGCGCCGAGCATGTCGCGCGCCGCGCGGGCGATCTCGAGCGCCTCGTGGCAGGCGTTGCGCTTGGCGAAGCTGACCTGCTGGGCGGTGGCCTTGTTGGCCTCCTTGAGGCGGCCGAGGCGGAGGTTCACGAGCTGCGCCTTCGTGATCTCCGTCAGCATGTTGGCGAGCTTGGCCTGGTAGAGCTGGAACGACGCGATGGGCTTGCCGAACTGGACGCGCGTCGCGCCGTACTGGCGCACCTCGTCGTAGCAGGCCATGGCCGCGCCGACCGCGCCCCACGCGATGCCGTACCGGGCCTGCGTGAGGCACGACAGCGGGCCCGAGAGGCCCGACGCGCCGGGGAGCATCGCGCTCGACGGGACGCGCACGTCCTGCAGGATCAGCTCGCTCGTGACGGACGCGCGCAGGCTGTGCTTGCCCTTCTGCTCGCGCGTCGAGAAGCCCTTCGTGCCGCGCTCGACGAGGAAGCCGCGCACCACGCCGTCGAGCTTCGCCCACACGACCGCGACGTGCGCGAGGTCGCCGTTCGTGATCCACATCTTGGCGCCGTTCAGCACGTAGCCGTCGCCGTCCTTGACGGCCTTCGTCTCCATGCCGCCCGGGTCGCTGCCGTGGTCGGGCTCGGTGAGGCCGAAGCAGCCGATGGCCCTGCCCGCGTGCATCGCCGGGAGCCACTTCGCCTTCTGCGCGTCGCTGCCGTAGCGCCAGATCGGGTACATGACGAGCGCGCCCTGCACGCTCACGAACGAGCGCAGGCCGCTGTCGCCGCGCTCGAGCTCCTGCATGACGAGGCCGTACGCCGTCGCCGACATCCGCGGGAAGTCCGCGTAGTCGAGGTTGCCGCCGAGGACGCCCAGCTCGCCGAGCTCGGGGATCACCTCGTTCGTGAAGCGGCCCTCGCGGTAGGCGTGCTCCACGAGGGGGAGGTAGCGGTCGGACACCCACGAACGCACGGTGTCGCGGACGAGGCGCTCCTCCTCCGTCAGCAGGTCGTCGATCTGGAGGAAGTCGGGGGCTTCGTACGGGCTCATGGAGGGAAGGTACCCGGGGGCGTCCGCGTGCCCCACCCGCGCGACGGGTCCCGGCCGGACCGCCCCCCCGGTGGCGCGGTCGGGCGCGGGGGCACGCGAGGCCCGGTCGCCGTCGCCCCATCACATCGGGCGACCCGTCATATCGGGCGACCCGTCACGTCGGGCGACCCGTCGCGTCAGGCGACCCGCCGCGTCGGGCGCCCCGTCGCCACCGGCAACCGGCCGGGCGCCCCTCGAGGGCTACCAGTTCCGCCGGCGCCGGGGCCGCAGGTCGTACTTCTTCTCGGTCCTCTCGGGCTCCGCCGCGGCCTCGGCCGGCGCCGCCGCGGCCGGCGCGGGCGCGGCCGGCGCGACCTTCGCGACCGGCGCGACGGGCACGCTCGCGGCCTCGCGCGCCGAGGCGTCGCCGCGGAAGATCAGCTCGACGGTGCCGATGCGGATCACGTCGCCCTCGCGCAGCGGGACGGCCTGTTCGGCGCGTTTCCCGTTCACGTACGTGCCGTTGCGGCTGCCGAGATCCTCGAGGACCCAGAACTGCCCCTGCATCCGCACCCGGCAGTGCCGCCGCGACGCGCCCGCGTCCTCGACGGGGATCTCCACGTCGGTCGCGCGCCCGACGACGGTCTCGGCGCCGAGGGTCACGTCCCGGCCGGCGCCGGGACCGCGGATGATGACGAGGCGGGGCATGGGCGCGGGACAGGATACCGAATCCGCCGACGTCCCGCGACGGCCCGGCCGCCCCGGGGACCGGACCGCCCGCCGCCGCGTCCGACGCCCCGCTTGGCGGGCGGGGCCGACGCCCTGCGTGACGTCGTGGGGCTCCGGGGAAGGCGGCGAATGGGCGCCGCCGCCGACGCGAGCCGGGGAGTTCACCCTATGCGATGGTCCCGTCTCGTCGTCGCGACCGCGTCGATCGCGGCGCTCGTCGGGGGCTGCGCCGACGTGGTCGTGCGGAAGGTCACGCCGGAGAACGACGCCGGACTCGACGGCTTCCGCTACTACCTCCCGCGCCCGCACCTCGCGCTCGCGAAGGAGACGCCCGTCGCGGGCGACGAGTTCGTCGTCGTCGGCGAGATCGGCGCCGACGGCGTCACGATCCCGGTCGACGCGTTGCCCGAGGCCCTCCGGTACCACTTCCGCGGCATCGGCACCGGCGGCGTCATCGTGCCGGCCGCCGAGATCGGGGACGGGAGGCTCCCGGACGTCCTGACGAAGTCCGCGGCGAGCGACGGCAAGCCGACGACGATCGCGAGCGGCGGCAGCGGCACCGAGGGCGCCGGGCCGCAGGGCACGACCGTCGCGCTCGCGTCCGGCGACATGAGCATCGTGTACCTGCCGGACTGGGACCAGCAGTACGCGATCAAGTACAAGGCCGGCCTCGGCAAGGTGGACACCGGCGAGAGCGGCCTGCGCCTCCGCCACGGCTGGATGCTCGACAACGTCTCGCTGTCGATCGACAACGTCGAGCTCGGGAAGTTCGTGTTCGGTCAGATCGACAAGCTCACCGACCTCGTCTCGCTGGTCGGCGCCCGCAAGCAGAAGGTGCTCGACCAGTTCTCGGGCACGCTGACGAAGTCGGCGGAGGGCGGCGCGAAGCGGCGGGTCCATCTCCGGGTCACGTACGCGATCGTGGCCCTGCCGGGCATCTACCCGTTCCTCAAGCCCTGCGAGGAGGCCCGCTACCGCGAGCGGTGCTGCGGCGGGGCGGGCACGCCGGGTTCGTCGGGCTCCGCCCACGGCGCCGTCACGAGCGCCGCGAACTGGGTGTTCGTCCCCTACCCGCCGTTCACCGTGGTCGCGTACCAGGTGAAGCGGACGGTGGCGGTCGAGCTGCTCTCGATGGAGCAGCCCGGCGCGGCGGGGCCTCAGGACGCCGGGGGCGTCACCGACGCGACCGCCGTGCGGACGTGGGTCCGCAAGTTCGTCCCGTCGCTGAAGGCGTACCCGGACGCGGCGCTGAAGATCCGGCTGGCGCCGACGTCGGCCGGCACCCTGACCGCGGTGGTCACCGTCGTCGCGGGCGCGAAGGCGGACCTGGTCACCGCCGAGGCCGAGGCGAAGAAGGCCCTCGAGGTGGAGGGGTTGACGGTCCCGGGCGGCACGGTCGCGGCGATGACGTTCGTCCCGACCACGTGACCGGACGACCGGCGCGGGGCCGGGGCGACCGGACGTCCTCCGGGCGCGGAGGGGAGGAGGGTGCGATGCACGCGGAGCACGTCGGCAGGACCCGCTTCGACCCCGCCGTGGCGCGGGCGCGACGCCACGCCGTCGAACGGTACCTGCGCGCCCGGCGGACGCGCGTCCGCCGGGCGACGCACCCGAGCCGCAACGTGGTGGGAGTCGGGCTCGGGATCAAGTGCGTCGGCGGGCGCGCGGTCGGCCGACCGTGCGTGACGGTCTACGTCGAGCGGAAGCTGCCGCCGGGCCGCGTCCCCCGCGCGGACCGGATCGTCGGCGAGCTGGACGGCGTCGAGACCGACGTCGTCGCCGTCGGGAGGTTCCGGCGGCTCGGAGGCCCCGCGCCCTCCTTCCCCGCCCCCGTGGACCCGATCCGGCCGGGATGCAGCCTCGGCTCGCGGCCCGCGGCCGGAGGTCCGCGGGTCGCCGGGACGCTCGGGGCGATCGTGACGGACGTGGGAGGCGGCCGTCGCCACGTCCTCTCGAACAACCACGTCCTCGCGGGCGAGAACGCGCTCCCGCTCGGATGGCCGGTCGTGCAACCCGGGCCGCACGACGGCGGCGCCGGCCGCGTCGTCGCGACCCTCGCCGACTTCGCGGCGCTGCAGCGCGCGGGCAACCTCGCGGACGTCGCCGTGGCCGAGCTCGCCGACGGCGTGCGGTGGACGCAGGAGGCGATGGTGCCGGAGGCGACCCTCGTGTCCGGCGCGCCGGTGCTGCCCTACGTCGGCCAGGTCGTCCGGAAGGTGGGCCGGAGCTCCGGCCACACCACGGGCTTCGTCGTGAGCCCGTCGGCGACGATCCGGGTGGACGGGTACGCCCAAGGCACGCTCGAGTTCGTCGACCAGGTCCTCGTGGAGCGCGCCGACGGTCCCTTCGCCCGGGTCGGCGACTCGGGCAGCCTCGTCACCGACTACTTCCTCTCCCGCCCCGTCGGCCTGCTGTTCTCCACCTCCGACGTCGTCTGCGCGGCGAGCCGGGTCGACATCGCGCTCGGGATCCTCGGGGTCGAGCTGCGGCCCTGACCCCGCCCCACCACGCCGCGCCGCCGGAGCCCGCCTACTCCTCCTCCTCGCGCAGGCGGGCGAGGACCGAGTAGTCCTCGAGCGTCGAGGTGTCGCCCGCGACCTCGCGGCCGGCGGCGACGTCGCGGAGCAGGCGGCGCATGATCTTGCCGCTGCGCGTCTTCGGCAGCGCGTCGGTGAAGCGGACGTCGGCGGGCCGCGCGAACTTGCCGATCTCGTGCTCCACGCGGTGCCGCAGCGCGTCGCGCAGCCCCTCCGACGGGCTCTGGCCCCGCTTGAGCGTCACGAACGCGCAGACCGCCTCGCCCGTCGTCGGGTCGGGGCGCGCGACGCACGCCGCCTCCGCCACCGCGTCGTGCCCCACGAGCGCCGACTCGACCTCCATCGTCGAGAGGCGGTGCCCCGACACGTTCAGCACGTCGTCCACGCGCCCGAGGATGCGCAGGTAGCCGTCCTTCGGGTCGCGCACCGCGCCGTCGCCGGTCAGGTACACGGGCGCGCCGGGCCGGCTGAACCGGTCCCAGTAGACCTCGCGGTGCCGCGCGTCGTCGCGCCACAGCGTCCGCATCATCGCGGGCCACGGCCGCCGCAGCACGAGCAGCCCGCCCGACCCGTCGGGCACCTCCCTGCCGTGGGCGTCCACGACCGCCGCCTCGATCCCGGGCAGCGGCAGCGTCGCGCTCCCCGGCCGCGTCGGCGTCGCGCCCGGCAGCGGCGACACGAGGATCATGCCCGTCTCGGTCTGCCACCACGTGTCCACGATGGGGCAGCGGTCGCCGCCGATCACGCGGCGGTACCAGGCCCACGCCTCGGGGTTGATGGGCTCCCCCACCGACCCGAGGAGCCGCAGGCTCGACAGGTCGTGCCGCGCGGGCCACTCGTCGCCCAGCCGCATGAACGCGCGGATCGCCGTCGGCGCGGTGTAGAGCACCGTCACGCGGTGCCGCGCGACGAGCGACCAGAAGCGGTCCGGGGCCGGGTGCACCGGCGCGCCCTCGTACATCACCGTCGTCACGCCGTTCAGCAGGATGCCGTAGACGACGTACGAGTGCCCCGTCACCCAGCCGACGTCCGCCGTGCACCAGAAGACGTCGTCGGGGCGCAGGTCGAAGACCCAGCGCGCCGTCGCGTACGTCCCCACCATGTAGCCGCCCGTCGTGTGCAGGATGCCCTTCGGCTTCCCGGTCGTGCCCGACGTGTAGAGGATGAACAGCGGGTGCTCGGCGGGCAGGCTCGCCGCCGGCACGAACGTCGGCGCGTGCGCGCGCTCCTCGTGCCACCAGCGGTCGCGACCCGGCGTCCACGCGACCTCCGTGCCCGTGCGCCGCACCACGAGCACGTGCCGCACGCACGCGAGGCCCGCGACGGCCTCGTCCACGGCGGGCTTGAGCGGCACCTCCTTGCCGCGCCGCCAGCCCCCGTCGGCCGTCACGACGACGCACGCGCCGGCGTCCTCCACGCGGCCGCGCACGGCCGGCGCCGAGAACCCGCCGAAGATCACCGTGTGCACCGCGCCGATCCGCGCGCACGCGAGCATGGCAGCCGCGGCCTCGGGGACCATGGGCAGGTAGATCGCGACGCGGTCGCCGCACCGCACGCCGAGCGACGTCAGCACCGCCGCGAACCGGCACGTCTCCTCGAGCAGCCGCCGGAACGACCAGCGCACGACCTCGCCCGGCTCGCCCTCCCACAGGATCGCCGTGTGGTCGCCGCGCCCGGCCGCGACGTGCCGGTCGAGCGCGTTCGCGCACAGGTTCGTCTCGCCGTCGGCAAACCACGTCACCGCGGGCGGGGGCGCGCCCACGACGTGCCCGAACGGCTTCGTCCACGAGAGCTCGCGGGCGAGGCGCCCCCAGAACGTGCCCGGGTCGGCCTTCGCCTCCGCGGCCAGCGCGCGGTACGCCTCCATGCCCCGCACGTGGACGGCGTCGGCGACGGGCGGGAACGAGCGGCCCTCGACGAGGAGGCTCTCGATCTCGTGGCGGCGGTCGGTCATGGGCGGGCGGCTCCGGGCCGCGATGGTAGCGGGCGACGCCACGGGGACGCGAGGCCCGGCGGCCGGCGGCCGGCCGGGTCGCGCGGCGGCGCCCTCCGCGGCCCCCGCGCGGGCCTCCGCTCCCCCCCGTCGACCGTCGCCGGTACGCTGCACGTCCCCGCCACGGAGCCTCCCATGCCCGGCCTCCTCGATCGCGACAAGCTCTTCGTCCGTGAGCACGTCGGCATGTTCAAGGCGCGCAACGCCTACGACCTCCTCGACCCGGTGACGAAGGCCGTCGTCGGCCGCGCCGAGGAGAAGGTGTCCGGGTTCTTCCGCAAGCTCCTGAAGTTCACGAGCTGGAAGACGAAGATGTCGTTCACGATCTACTTCCACGACGCGTCGGCGTCCGACGCGGTGGTGCTGACCGTGCACCGGCCGTTCACGTGGTTCCGGTCGGTCGTGACGGTGACCGACGCCGCGGGCAAGGTGGTCGGGCGGTTCCGGCAGAAGCTGCTCGCGATCGGGCCGAAGATGTGGATCCTCGACGCGGCGGGCAACGAGATCGGGATGCTGAAGGGCGACTGGATCGGCTGGAACCTGCAGGTGGTCGACAAGGCGGAGCGGCCGATCGCGACGATCTCCAAGAAGTGGGCCGGCGTCGGCAAGGAGCTCTTCACGTCGGCCGACAACTACATCATCGACCTCTCCGACGAGGTGACCGACCCCGACCTGCGGCGCCTGCTCTTCGCCGCCCCCATCACCGCCGACATGGTCTACAAGGAGTACAACGGCTGACGCGGCGGCGCGCTCACGGGCGCAGCGACACGACCGCGACCGGCGCGTCCCCGGCGAGCCGTACGGCCCGCGTGACGGCGCCGACGCGCACGACGTAGGCGCCGGTCGGGAGGCCGACGAGCGCACCGCGCCCCGACGCGGGCCACGGGACGGAGTGCGGCGGGACCGGCGGCCCCGACGACCACACGCCGGGCGAGGGAAGGCCGGCGGCGAGCTCGAGACGGCGGTCCGCGGGCCCGGGGCCCGCGTCGACGTCGATGCGGCCGGGGAGCGACGGACCCGAGGGGACCCGCTCGGCGCGCCAGGGGAGCCACGCGACGCCGAACGACGGGTGCCACGCCGTGAGCGTGTCGGCGGCGGGCAACGCGACCGGCGCTTGCTCGAGGCGCGGGTGCACGAGGGCAGAGAAGCCGCGCTCGCGGGCGGAGCGCACGGCGAGCGCGCGGACGGCCGTGAGGTCGAGCCGGCCGGGCGCGAGCAGCGTGCCGTCGGGGACCGGCCGCCCGTCCACCACGGGCCGCCCCGCGACGGACTGCCCGCCGGGGACGGGGTCGTACACGACGTCGCGCGCGAGCGGGTCGACGTGCACGTGGAACGGGACGCCGTCGGCGAGCCCGAGGACGTGCAGCGCGACCGCGGGGACGTGCGGCAGCACGAGGTCGTCGCCGTCGAGCTCGAACTCCCACGGCCCGCTCGGGCGCGCCCACGCGAAGGCCTGGAGGGTCGCGTCGTCCCACGCCGGCGGATCGGTCGGGTCGAGGATCGCGACCAGCGTGGCCCCGCCGCTGCGTTCGGCCCACGGCCGGCCGTCCGCGCGGCGGAACCGCACCCGTCGCAGCGCCTCGGGCGCGAGGTCGCGCGGGCGCGGGATCACCGCGCCGGGTCCGGCGTCCGCCGCGAACGGGTCGGGGCGCGGGTCGCGCCAGGCGTTCGTCTCGAAGGGGAGGCGGAACGGGTTCGACCACCCGTCGTCGGGGAGCACGACCGGCTCGGGGACGAACGCGGCGAGGGTCGTGCGCCAGGTGCTCGGGGGGCCGTGGGGCGTCCCGCGCCGGCGGACCCATCGCTCGAGCACGTCGCGGGCGCCGACGGTTAGGTCGGGGACGGCGTCGAGCGCGAACAACGCGTCGTCGTCCATCGCGACGATCGTCTCGATCGCGGCCTCCGCGGCGCCGCGCGGGAGGTTCGGGTCGAGGAGGCGGCGCGCGAGCGCGACGAGGGCGGGCCCGCCGTGGGCCGCGACGACGTCGGAGAGGACGCGCGGCGCGTCGGGGTCGGCCGCGAACCGCTCGAGGAGGAACGGCAGCGCGGCCGGGTCGCGCAGCTCCGCGAGCCGCAGCCAGGGCCGGCGCGCGTCGGCGGACCCGTTCGCCAGGGTCGGCGGCTGCGCGCGGCACGCGGCGACGAGCCGCGCGACCTCGCCCGCGTCCGTCGGCGCGGCCGCGCGCGGACGCGGGGGCGTCCGCGCGTCGAGCACCCGCACGCCCCCGGCGGCGGCGGCGAGCACGAGCGCCGTCCGGGCGGCGGCCGCGAACGGGCCCGTGGTTCCCATGCCCGCGAGCGTACTACGCCGGCCGTTCGGCGGGCAGCGGCGCGGACCGTCAGTACGTCGCGTGCACGTCGGGGTCGTCGGCGCGCAGCTTGCCGCGGAGGTGGCGGTACGCGAAGACCTGGTACGCGATCGCGAGCGCGATCCCGGGGACCCACCAGAGCAGGGCCGTCCGCATGGCGACGTCGCCGGACGAGGCGTTCGCGACCGTGAGCGCGCGCGCGTCGCCCGTCGTCGCGGGCAGGACGTACGGGTAGAGGCCCGCCGCGGCGCTCGCGAGCATCCCCGCGAGGTGCGCCGCGGAGGCGAGGAACGCGCGGCCGTCCTGCCCGCGTCGGAGGAAGACGTGGACGCCGACGAGGCCGGCCACCGCGAACGCGGCGCCGGCGAGGAGCCACGGCTGCGCGGCGAGGCGCGCCGCGACGTGCGGCTGCACCACGAGCGTCGCGGCCGTCACCGCGACCGACGTGGCGACGACGGCCCACGCGGCGCGCCGGGCGAAGCGGCGCGCGCGGGCCTGGACGTCGCCCTCGACGCGGAACGCGACCCACGTCGCGCCGTGCATGGCGACGGCGGCGAGCGCCGCGACGCCGACGAGGACGGTGTAGCCGTCGAGGACGCCGAGCCGCTCGCCGTCGCCCCAGAGCGGCAGGAAGAAACGGCCGTCGGCGTCGATCGGGACGCCGCGCACGACGTTGCCGAGCGCGACGCCGAACGCGAGGACGAGGAGCGCGCTGGTGAGGGCGAAGACGCGGTCGTGCAGCGCCTCCCACATCGGGTGGTGGAGCTGGTGGCGGAGCTCGATGGACAGCGCGCGCCCGAGGAGCAGCCACAGCACGAGCATGAGCGGCAGGTAGAAGCCGCTGAACGCGGTCGCGTAGAGCCGCGGGAACGCGAGCACGAGCACGCCCCCCGCCGCGATCAACCACACCTCGTTGCCGTCCCAGAACGGCGTGATCGTGCGCAGCACCAGCGTGCGCTCGCGCCGGTCCCGGGCGACGAAGAGGTGCACGATCCCGGCGCCGAGGTCGTAGCCGTCGAGCACGACGTAGGCGGCGATCATCCCGGCGGCGAGCACGAACCAGAGCGACGCCATGGTCAGGCCCCCGGGTGGGCGCCGGCGGGCGCGGACGCGAGGGGGGCCGGCGGCGCGGGGTCGGGCCCGGCGACGAGCTTGCGGCCCACCAGCAGCACGTAGAGCACCGAGAGCAGGACGTAGAGGCCGGCGAAGCCGATGAGCGTGAAGAGCGCGTTCCCCGCCGACACGTTGGCGGACCACGCGTCCTTCGTCCGCAGGATGCCGTGGACCACCCACGGCTGGCGGCCGAGCTCGGCGGTCATCCAGCCCGTCGTGTTCGCGATGTACGGCAGCGGCACCGCGAGGAGCAGCGTCCACAGCAGCGGGCGGCTCGCGTACAGGCGGCCGCGCCACAGCCAGAGGGCCGCGAGGCCGAACGCGGCGAGCAGGATCGTCCCGATCCCGACCATCACGTGGTACGCGTAGTAGAGGAGCGGGATGTTGTCGGGCCAGCGGTCGCGGGGCAGGTCCTTCAGGCCCTTCACCTCGGCGTTCCAGCGCCCGTGCGTCATGAACGAGAGCACCTTCGGCACCGCGACGGGGTTGTCGAGGCGCAGCGCGTCCATGTCGGGCTGGCCGATCAGCACGAGCCCCGCGCCGTGCTCGCTGTCGAACAGCCCCTCCATCGCCGCGAACGCCTCGGGCTGGTGGGCGTGCACCAGCTTGGCCTGCGCGTCGCCCGTCGGGAACGCGAGCAGCAGCACGGCCGGGAGCCCGACGAGCACCCCCACGCGCACGAACCGCCGGCCCTGGTCCTCGTGGCGCCCGGCGAGCAGGTACCACGCGCCGACGCCCGTCACGACGACGGCGCCGGTCGTGACCGCGCCGAGGATCGTGTGCGGGAACTGCCACAGGAGCCACGGGTTCCGCAGCAGCGCGCCGAGGCTCTCGAGGTGCAGGCGGCCGTCGTCGCCGGTCGTGAACCCGACGGGGTGCTGCATCCACGCGTTGGTCGCGACGATGAAGAACCCCGAGAGCCACGTGCCCAGCGCGAGCAGCACCGCCACGGCGAGGTGCTTGCGCGGCCCGAGCCGGCGCTCGCCGAACAGGAAGAGCCCGAGGAACGTCGACTCGAGGAAGAACGCGAACGTGCCCTCGAGGGCCAGCGTCTGGCCGATCACGCCGCCCGCGACGTCGGAGAACCGCGCCCAGTTCGTGCCGAACTGGAACTCCAGCGGGATCCCGGTGACGACGCCGAACGCGAACGTGATGGCGAAGATCCGCGCCCAGAACCGGGCCGCGCGGTCCCACGCCGCGTCGCCCGTCCGGACCGCCGCGACCTTCAGGATCACGAGGAAGAGCGCGAGCCCCATCGTGAGCTGCGGGAACAGGTAGTGGTAGACGACCGTGAACGCGAAGTGGAGGCGGTGGACGGTCTCGGCGGAGTCCATCCGGCGATCTTCCCCGGCCCGGAGGCCCGCGACCCGGAATCGGCCCCGCGGGCGGGGCGGCGACGCGGCCCGGCGACCGGGCGCCTCAGCGGAACGCGAACTCGCCCGCCGGGACGGACCAGTCGGGGCCGAAGAACCCCGCGGCGACGAGGCCCGCGTCGCCCTGCGTGAGCAGGTCGGGCGAGAGCACGACGAGGTCGGGGATGCCGACGCCGCTCGTGAAGACGGGCAGGCGCTCGGTCAGCCGGAGGCCGACGGGCCCCGTGCCCGCGACGACGCCGACGAGCCCCTCGGGGTCGCCCTTCAGCGGACGGACGAACAACGCCGCGAGGTGCTCGCCCTCGAGCCGGCGCTCGCCGACCGTGACGGCGCCGCGCCGCACGGTCACGGGCGCGTCGCCGACGACCGCGGCCCACGCGGCGTTCATCTCCGCGTGGCCGTAGAGGATCACGTTGCGGCCCGCGAACCGCGCCGGGTCCCAGGCGACGTCGTCCACGATCTCCGTGGCGCCGTTGCCGCGGACGTACCACGTCTCCGCGTCGCACCGGGCCTTGCGTGCCGCCCACGCGACCTCGTCCGGCGTGCCCCGCGTGCCGACGACGAGCACGAAGCGCCGGTCGAACGCGGCCTTGAAGGTCCCCGTGACGCGACCGCCCTTCTCGCCCGGCGTCCACGCCGTCACCGCGCGCCAGGCGCCGTCGCGGCGCTCGAGGCGGAGCTGGGGCGGCGCCGCGCCCGTCGGCTCGAGGCCCCGGAGCTCGGTGCCGTCGAGGGTCACGTCCACCGGGCCCGCGCCGCGGAGGAACTCGAGGTCGAGGGCCAGCGCGCGCACGTTCTCGGTGGTGCCGGTGAAGGCGCGCTTCCCGGGCACGCGCTCGAGCCGCACGCGGCTCGGCACGCGCGACCGCGCCTGCGCGTGGACCTCGACCCAGAAGCACCGGCGCGACACCGCGGGGTCGGGGGTCGTGAAGTCGATCACGGGGACCTCGTGGTGCGCGGGCAGGCGCCGGCGCGCGAAGAGCGCCCACATCGGGGGCCAGTCCACGCAGTCGGCGCCGGGCGCGTCGGAGGCGTCCCACCAGTGGCCCGCGCCGGGCTGCTCGTGGGCGTGGAGGTCGGGGACGATCGGGGCGAGCAGCTTGCGCATCTCGCGCGCCTCGGCCACGGGGACGTTGTCGTCGGCGTCGCCGTGCAGCACGTAGACCGCGGACTTCGCGAGGTTCGTGGCGTAGGCGGTGGTGTCGCTGGGGCTCGCGGCGCGGGCGAGCATCGCGCCGACGGCGCCGCCCGGCGCGGGGGCGCCGCCGCCGTACGTCGCGAAGGAGCGCCAGCCGGCGCTCGGGGCGATCGCGGCGAACCGGTCGGGAAAGAGCACGCCGAGCTGCCACGTGCCGTGACCGCCCATCGAGTGGCCGGTGAGGTACACGCGCGACGGGTCGAGCAGGAAGCGGTCCCACGCGAGCCGGAGCACGTCCTGGGCATCCCATCGGCCCCAGTCCTCCCAGTCGAAGCCGAACGGGCGGCGGTTCGTGGGGCAGACGATCGCGTCGAACGCCCGCGGGCCGTACGCGCGCGCCTGCGCGAGCGCCTCGACGCTCGCGCCGTGGAGCGAGAGCACCAACGACAGCGCGCGGCCCGACGTCGGCGGGCGCACGGCGAAGTACTGCACGCTGCCGTCCACGTCGCTCTCGTACGTCTCGCGGCGCACCTCGTCCGGCGCGCGGACCGCGACGTCGAGCTCGAGCCGGCGGCCGGGCCTCGCGTCCGAGGTCGGGGTCGGCGTCGCGTCGCCGGGGCCGACGAGGTCCACGCGCAGGGCGAGCTTCGCGTCGCCCGGGACGACCACGGGCGGGAGCCCGACGGGGAGCTTCGCGACGGAGTACGGCGCGACGACGGCGGGACGGTTCGACACGGCGCCGGGCTGCGCGGGCCAGATCGCGTGCAGCGCGCCGCGGAACGGGGTCGGGCCGGCGTTGACGACCACCACGGCGCCGACGCCCGCCCACACGCCGTCGGGTCCGCCGCGAACGACGTCGGGCAGGGTCGCGTCGGCGGCGGAGAGGAACACCTCGGCGGGCGGCGCGACGAGGCGCGCCCGGAACGTCCCCCGCGACGCGCGGAAGAGCAGCTCGTTGTCGCCCTGGCGCAGCACGACCGGCAGCCGCAGGTGGCCCGCCGCGTACGGGTCGCCGGGCCGCAGCTCGCCGTTCACGTAGACGAAGTCGTGCCCGACGCCGTGGAGCAGCCACACGCGGTCGGTCGCCGACGGGACGCGGAAGGAGAAGTACGCGCCCTTCGTGGCGACGTCGCCCTCGAAGACGCCGTCGGCGTTCGCGCTCGCCTTCGTGAAGCGGCGCATCGAGCCGTCGGGCAGCTCGAGCTCGGCCCCCGACCGCGGCGCGTGCCAGGTGCCCGCGACCAGTTCGGCCTCCACCGCGTCCGTGTGGACGAGGCTGCGCGACGACCGTCCGACGCTGTCGACGCGCAGCGCCTCCCGCAGGACGATCTCCTCCGCCTCCTTCGTGGCGGGCGCGGCGGCCGGCGCCGGGGCGGCGTCCTCGGCGCGCGCGGCGCGGGCGAGCGCGACGACCCCGGCGAGCCCCGCGACGACCACCCAGGGCGTCGGGCGGCGGCGGTGCGGACGGGAGGCGGTCGGGGCGGGGAGCGCATCCCCCGAGCGTACGGGGCCCGGCCCCGCCCCCGGCGCCGCCGCTCCGCTCGGCCCCGCTCGCCGCGCGACCCGGGCCGATCGGGCGGTCGTGGGCCGGCGACGCGGGCGGGCGCGCGGCGCCCCGCGACGACGATCGGGCGGGGCGGACCTCCCCCGGTACGCGAGGCCCGGTCGCCCGCGACCGCGACACCGGCACGGGGGGCTGCGTCGGAGCCCCCCGGTGGGTGGGTGAGGTTCGCGCGCGGCCCGCCCCCGTCGAGCGCTTCGGGTCGGCGGGTCGCCCCCCCGCGGGCCTCGCGTCCCGCCCCCCCCGACCGATCCCCCCAGCGGAGCCGCGGAAGGAGCCGCATTCCGCAGATCCCCTGTGGTGGGAGGACCTGAACGGTCCTACCTTTGCGAATGGGACGGGACCGACGCTGTCGGGACCCGCCATGACGACCCCCCGTCTCCCGAACTCGCCCCCTTCGCCTGGGGCGGTTTCGTGGGGTGCGGACGTGGTCGGATCGGCGCAACTCCTTGTGGCCCATGGGGCTACGAGGTGGCGCCGGGACTTGACGAGCCCCTGTCGTTCGGTATCATCGAGTAAATCGTACCGGCGAAGTACGATAACTCCTGCGAGGGGTTCCTACGTGGAATCCTCCGCGGGGGGCCGCGGAATCTAGCCCCCATGTTCCGAATCACCCGACTCGCCGACTACGGCATCCTGCTCATGAGCTACCTGGCGACGGATCGCCGTGGCCAGGTCCACACTGCGCGCGACGTGTCCGGAGCCACGGGGGTGCCGCTCCCGACCGTCAGCAAGATCCTGAAGGCGCTGGCCCGGGCCGGCCTCCTGGCGTCGCACCGCGGCGTCGGCGGCGGGTTCGCGCTCGCCCGCGAGGGCAAGAGCATCACCGTCGCGGACGTCGTGACGGCGCTCGAAGGGCCCATCGCGCTGACCGCCTGCCTCTCCCCCGACCGCGAGTCCTGCACCGTCGAGAACTCCTGCCCCGTCCGGCCCAACTGGGAGCGGCTCAACGACGCGGTCCGCACCGCGTTGCAGAGCATCTCGGTTGCCGAGATGGTGGTGCCCCGTTTCCCCACCACCTCCACGTCGCGCCCGCAGGGCGGCGGCACCGGCGCGATGACGCCGGCGCCGTCGTCCGTCGGCGCCCCCGACCCGCGCTGACGCGCCGCCCCACCGGACCTGATGACCGACCGACCGACCCCGACCTCCCCCGCCGCGCCGTCGCAGGACGACGCCCTCGCGCGCGCGACGACGGGCGAGTACCGGTGGGGCTTCGTCACCGACATCGCCTCGGAGAGCGCCGCGCGCGGGCTCTCCGAGGACGTCGTGCGGTTCATCTCGGCCAAGAAGGGCGAGCCCGCGTGGCTGCTCGAGTGGCGGCTGAAGGCGTACCGCCACTGGCTCACGATGAAGGAGCCGACGTGGGCGAAGGTCGCGTACCCCGCGATCGACTACCAGGACATCATCTACTACTCGGCGCCGAAGAGCGCGGCGGACAAGCCGAAGAGCCTCGCCGAGGTCGACCCCGAGCTGCTCGCGACCTACGAGAAGCTCGGCATCCCGCTCAAGGAGCGCGAGGCCCTCGCCGGCGTGGCCGTCGACGCCGTGTTCGACTCGGTCAGCGTCGCCACGTCGTTCAAGGGCAAGCTGGCCGAGCTGGGGATCGTGTTCTGCTCGTTCAGCGAGGCGGTGCGCGAGCACCCCGAGCTCGTGCGGAAGTACCTCGGGTCGGTCGTGCCGACGGGCGACAACTTCTTCGCCGCGCTGAACTCCGCGGTGTTCTCCGACGGCTCGTTCGTCTACGTGCCGAAGGGCGTCCGCTGCCCGATGGAGCTCTCGACGTACTTCCGCATCAACGCGGCCGACACCGGCCAGTTCGAGCGGACGCTGATCGTCGCGGACGAGGGCGCGTACGTGAGCTACCTCGAGGGCTGCACGGCCCCGAAGCGCGACACGAACCAGCTGCATGCCGCCGTGGTCGAGCTCGTCGCGCTCGACGACGCGCAGGTGAAGTACTCGACGGTCCAGAACTGGTACCCCGGCGACAAGGACGGCAAGGGCGGCATCTACAACTTCGTGACGAAGCGCGGCGCGTGCCGCGGGCGCCGCAGCAAGATCTCGTGGACGCAGGTCGAGACGGGCTCGGCGATCACGTGGAAGTACCCCTCGTGCATCCTGCAGGGCGACGACAGCGTCGGCGAGTTCTACAGCGTCGCGCTGGCGAACCACTTCCAGCAGGCCGACACCGGCACGAAGATGATCCACGTCGGGAAGAACACCCGCAGCACGATCGTCAGCAAGGGCATCAGCGCGGGCCGCGGCCAGAACAGCTACCGCGGGCTCGTGAAGGTGCTCCCCGGCGCCGAGAACGCCCGCAACTACACGCAGTGCGACTCGCTGCTCATGGGCGACCGCTGCGGCGCGCACACCTTCCCGTACGTCGAGGTGAGGAACCCGACGGCGCGGGTCGAGCACGAGGCCTCGACCAGCAAGATCGGCGAGGACCAGATCTTCTACTGCAGGCAGCGCGGCATCCCGACCGAGGACGCCGTCAACATGATCGTGAACGGGTTCTGCAAGCAGGTCTTCCGCGAGCTCCCCATGGAGTTCGCGGTGGAGGCGCAGAAGCTCCTCGCGGTCTCCCTCGAAGGAGCGGTGGGCTGATGCTCGAGATCCGCGGACTGCACGCCCGCGTGGTGGGCAAGGAGATCCTCAAGGGCGTGGACCTGTCGGTCCGCGCGGGCGAGGTCCACGCCATCATGGGGCCCAACGGCTCCGGCAAGTCCACGCTCGCGGGCGTGCTCGCCGGCCGCGACGCGTTCGACGTCACGGCCGGCACGGTCACGTTCGACGGCAAGGACCTGCTCCCGCTCTCCCCCGAGGAGCGCGCGTGGGCCGGCGTGTTCCTGGGCTTCCAGTACCCGGTCGAGATCCCCGGCGTCACGAACGCGACGTTCCTGCGCGCGGCGGTCAACGCGCGCCGGAAGCACCGCGGCGAGCCCGAGCTCGACGCCGTGGACTTCCTCGCGCAGGTCAAGCAGCAGATGCGGCTGCTCCAGATGGACGAGACGTTCCTGCACCGCTCGCTCAACGAGGGGTTCTCGGGCGGCGAGAAGAAGCGGAACGAGATCCTTCAGATGGCCCTGCTCACGCCGCGCCTCGCCGTGCTCGACGAGACCGACTCGGGCCTCGACATCGACGCGCTGCGCGTCGTGGCCGGCGGCGTCAACGCGCTGCGCGGGCCCGACCGCGCCATCGTCCTCGTGACGCACTACCAGCGCCTCCTCGACTACGTGAAGCCGGACCGCGTGCACGTCCTCTCCGCGGGCCGCATCGTCCGCTCCGGCGGGCCCGAGCTCGCGAAGGAGCTCGAGGCGAAGGGCTACGGCTGGCTCGCCGGCCCGGCCGCGAAGCCGGCCGCGACGAAGGCGTGACCGTGGCGGACCGCGCCGCCCCCCCCGCCGCGCCGCCCGCCGCGCCCGCGGCCGACGCGCTCCTCGCCCGCGCCCGCGCGCTCAAGGTGGACGGGCCGGCCTGGTTCGCCGCGCGCCGCGCGGAGGCCCTCGCCCGCTTCGCCGCGCGCGGCCTCCCGACGCTGCGCGACGAGGACTGGAAGTACACGAGCCTCGCCCGGCTCGCGGCGACGCCGTGGGCCCCGCCCGACCGCGCCCACCCGCGCGCCGAGGTCGCCGCCCGCGTGCAGCGCTCGCGGCTCCACCTCGCGGGCGGGCTCGTGCTCGTGTTCGTGGACGGCCGGTACGCCGCCGACCTCTCGGTCGTGCCGCCCCAGCTCGCCGGCGTGCTGTTCGGCTCGCTCGCGGACGCGCTGCGCAACGCGCCGTCGCCGCTCGAGCCGCACCTCGCGCGGATCGCCGCCGGCGGCGACCGCCCGTTCGCCGACCTCTCGACGGCGGGCTTCGACGACGGCGTGCTGCTGCTCGCGGCGCCGGGCACCTGCGTGCCCGTGCCCGTCGAGGTGATCCACGTGACCACGCGGCCGGGCACGGCGTCGTTCCCCCGCACGCTGATCGTGGCCTCCTCGGGCAGCCGCGTGACCGTCGTCGAGCACCACGTCGCGCTCACGGACGGCCCCTACCTCTCGCTGCCGGTGGTCGAGGTCGCGGTGGCGCAGAACGCGGCCGTCGAGCACGTGCTCTGGCAGGAGGAGTCGGACGCGGCGTTCCACGTCGCCACCGTCGCCGCCCACCAGGCCCGCGACAGCCGCTTCTCGTCGTGCGTGCTCACGCTCGGCGCCGCCCTCGCGCGCACCGACGTCGACGTCACGCTCGACGGCGAGGGCGCCGAGGCCACGCTCCACGGCCTCAACCTCGTCTTCGGCAGCCGCCACGCCGACCAGCACACCCGCCTCGACCACGCGAAGCCCCACGGCACCAGCCGCCAGCTCTACAAGACGATCCTCGACGGCACGGCCGTCGGCGTCTTCAACGGCAAGGTGCTCGTGCGCCCGGGCGCCCAGAAGACCGACGCGCAGCAGGCGCAGCACAACCTGCTGCTGTCGCACGGAGCCACCGCCGACACGAAGCCCGAGCTCGAGATCCACGCCGACGACGTCAAGTGCGCCCACGGCGCGACCGTGGGCCGCCTCGACGACGACAAGCTCTTCTACCTGCGCTCGCGCGGGCTCCCCGAGCTCGCCGCGCGCGACCTGCTGCTGCGCGCGTTCGCGCGCGACGTCACCGACCGCATCCAGATCGAGGCCGTCCGCGTGCGGCTCGACCGCTGGATGACCGAGCGGATGCCGGCCCTCGCGGGCCGCGAGGACCGGACGTGAACCGGGCCTCGCGTGCCCCCGCCGGCGGCCCCGCGCCCGCGGCCCCCGCCGCCCCGGCGCCGCGCGCGTTCGACCCGCGGCGCGCCCGGGCCGAGTTCCCGATCCTCGCGCGCGCCGTGCGCGGCAAGCCCCTCGTCTACCTCGACAACGCGGCGACGACGCAGAAGCCGACGGCGGTGCTCGAGGCCCTCGACGGCTTCTACCGCGCGCACAACGCCAACATCCACCGCGCGGTCCACACGCTCTCGCAGGAGGCCACGCTGGCCTTCGACGCGGCCCGCGAGACCGTCCGGCGTTTCCTCAACGCCGCCGACGCGCGCGAGGTGATCTTCACCCGCGGCACCACCGAGGGGATCAACCTCGTGGCGCAGGCCTGGGGCCGCGCGAACCTGCGCGCGGGCGACGAGATCCTGCTCACGACGATGGAGCACCACAGCAACATCGTCCCGTGGCAGCTGGTCGCGGCGGAGCGCGGCGCGGTCGTGCGCGTCGTCCCGATCGACGACGCGGGGACCCTCGACCTCGACGCGTTCCACCGCCTGCTCGGCCCGCGCACGAAGCTCGTGGCCGTGGGCCACGTGAGCAACGCGCTCGGCACCGTCAACCCGGTCGCCGACCTCGCGCGCGCGGCGCACGCCGCCGGCGCGCTCGTGCTCGTGGACGGCGCCCAGGCCGTCGCGCACGCGCGCGTCGACGTGCGCGCGCTCGACGCCGACTTCTACGCGTTCAGCGGCCACAAGGTGTTCGGGCCCACGGGCATCGGCGCGCTGTACGGCAGGCGCGCGCTGCTCGAGGCGATGCCGCCGTGGCAGGGCGGCGGCGACATGATCCGCACCGTGTCGTTCGCCGGCTCGACGTGGGCCGACCTGCCGTCGAAGTTCGAGGCGGGCACGCCCGACGTGGCCGGGGCCGTCGGCCTCGGGGCCGCGCTCGCGTGGTTCTCGGCGCTGCCCTTCGACGCGGTCGCCGCCCACGAGGCCGACCTCCTCGCCTACGGCACCGAGGTCCTCGCGCGCGTCCCGGGCCTGCGGCTCGTCGGCACCTCGCCCCACAAGGCCTCCGTGCTCTCGTTCACGCTCGAGGGCGTGCACCCCCACGACATCGGCACGCTCCTCGACCTCGAGGGCGTCGCCGTCCGCACGGGCCATCACTGCGCGCAACCCGTCATGGAGCGGTACGGTGTGCCCGCGACGGCCCGCGCGTCGCTCGCGCTCTACAACCTGCGCGACGACCTCGACGCCCTCGTCGCGGCCCTCGCGAAGGTGCGCGCGCTGTTCCCCCTCTGACCGCCCCCGCCAGCCCCCTCGGGTGGCCGCCCGCCCCGGATCCCCGACCTTGTCCCACGCCTCCGACCTCTACCAGGAGCTGATCCTCGACCACGGCCGCAAGCCGCGGAACTTCCGGGTCCTCGAGGGCGCGACGACGCGGGCCGACGGCCACAACCCGCTCTGCGGCGACAAGGTCACGATCTACGCGAAGGTGGTCGACGGCCGCGTGACCGAGGTCACGTTCACCGGCGCGGGCTGCGCGATCTCGCAGGCCTCCACGTCGCTGATGACCGAGGCGCTGCGCGGCAAGTCGCTCGAGGAGGTCGAGGCGCTCTTCGGCCGCTTCCACGCGCTCCTCACGGGCACGCCCGCCGACGAGGCGGAGACCGAGGCGCTCGGCAAGCTCGCGGCGTTCGCGGGCGTCGCCGAGTTCCCGATGCGCGTCAAGTGCGCGACCCTCGCGTGGCACACGCTGCGCGCCGCGCTCGCGTCCGGTGCGGCGCCCGCCGCGCCCGTGACCACGGAGTAGGCCCGTGACCGAGTTCCAGGAAGCCCCCCCGCCGAAGCCGTCGCCCTCCGGGGACGCGAGGCCCGCCGGCCCGCAGGTCCCGCCGGCGGTCCCGCCCGCGGCCCCGTCGCCGGCGGGCCCGCCGCCTTCGACGTCGTCGCCCGCGGCCCCCGTGGCCGGTCACCCGATGAGCAACCCGGACGCCGGCGTCACCCCGCTGCCGTTCGGCGCGCCGCCGCCGGACCTCCGCGAGGCGGTCATCGACGTGCTGCAGACGTGTTACGACCCCGAGATCCCCGTGAACATCTACGACCTCGGGCTCATCTACGCTGTGGACGTCTCGCCCGAGCAGGTCGTCAGCATCCAGATGACGCTCACGTCGCCGGCGTGCCCGGTGGCGGGGACGCTGCCGCCCGAGGTCCAGCAGAAGGTCGCGGCGATCCCGGGCGTCCGCGCGGCGAACGTCGACCTCGTCTGGGAGCCGCCGTGGGGCCGGCACCTGCTGTCCGAGGCGGCCCGCCTCCAGCTGGGGATGGACGGGTACTGAGAGCCTATCCCCATCGTGCCCGTCGCGAGCCCGGCAAGACCGACGCGAGGCGGGCAAGCGCAGCCGGGAAGCCCCGGAGACGGGTTCTTGACCCGTTGAGGGGCTGAGCGGCGAGCAGGCCCGCCGCAGCGAGAGGATCGCCGGGCGCAGCAGGGAGGCGATGGGGATAGGCTCGTGGAGCCTATCCCCATCGTGCCCGTCGCGAGCCCGGCGAGACCGACGCGAGGCGGCGCAGCCGGGAAGAGGCGGGTTCTTGACCCGTTGAGGGGCTGAGCGGCGAGCAGGCCCGACGCAGCGAGAGGATCGCCGGGCGCAGCAGGCCGCTCGTGGAGCCTATCCCCATCGTGCCCGTCGCGAGCCCGGCGAGACCGACGCGAGGCGGGCAAGCGCAGCCGGGAAGCCCCGGAGGCGGGTTCTTGACCCGTTGAGGGGTTGAGCGGCGAGCAGGCCCGCCGCAGCGAGAGGATCGCCGGGCGCAGCAGGGAGGCGATGGGGATAGGCTCCGCTTACGACGGCGCCGCGAGCGCGCGCTCGACGGCCGCGACCAGCGCCGCGAGCGGCCGCCGCAGCGCCGACCACGGCCGCGGGAGCGCGTGGTCCCACGCCAGCGTCTGCGGGACCGGCCCGCCGACCTCGAGGTGGTAGGCCGTCGCGTCGAGGCGGATCGGGAGCTCGCCCGGGTCGCCGCAGCGGCCCGCGGCCGCCGCGACGGCCGCGACGCGACGGGCCCACCCCCGCGGCGCGACGACGCGGGCCTCGCGGTCGATCGTCGGCGTCCCGTCGAGGCAGACGTTCGGCCCCCGCGTGCGCGCGTCGTCGACGTCGATCCGCCAGGTCGAGCGCCGGACGGCGTACGTGCCCCCGCGCACGGTCGGCGCGAGCAACTCGAGGTGCACCCACGGCGCGAACGCGGGTTCCTGCCGCACGACGACGACGCGGACGCGTCCGACGTCGAGGCCGTCGGCGGCGCGCGGCAACGCGTGCACGGCGGCGTCCCGGAGGTGGGCGAGGTCGTGCGGCACGGGAGGATCGTCGCACGCCCCCCGGGACGACGCGCGCCCCCGCCGACGGCGCGTCGGGGCGCCGGTGGGCGCAAGGGGACGCCGCCACGGCCCGATGGCAGCATGGCGGCGTGCCCCTCCTCTCCCTCTCGCACGTCACGATGCACCACGGGGGGCCGGTCCTCCTCGACGACGTCACCCTCGACGTCGAGCCGGGCCGCAAGATCGGCGTGATCGGCGCCAACGGCGTCGGGAAGAGCACGCTGCTCAACCTCCTCGCGGGGCTCGCGGAGCCGGTGAAGGGCGACGTCGTGCGCGGCCGGGGCGTCCGCCTCGCGCACCAGGCGCAGGAGCTCGCGTGCCCGGCCGGGTCCACCGTCTTCGCGGAGATGCGCCGCGTGTTCGGCGACGCGCACGCCCGCGACACCCGCCTGCGCGCGCTCGAGGAGGCGCTCGCGACCGCCGACGGCGACGACCGCCGCCGCCTGCTGGCCGAGTACGAGGCCCTGACCCACCGCCACGAGGCCGAGGGCGGCTACGACGTGGACCGCCGCATCGAGGCGGTGCTGTCGAGCCTCGGCCTCCCGGAGGAGGCCTGGCACCGCCCGCTCGAGGTCTTCTCCGGCGGCGAGCGCAACGTCATCGGCCTCGCGCGCGTCCTCCTCTCCGAGCCCGACGTGATGCTGCTCGACGAGCCGAGCAACCACCTCGACATGGACGGCGTCGAGTGGTTCATCGAGCTCGTCCGCCGCACCCCGGCCGCCGTGGTGATGGTGAGCCACAACCGCCACCTCCTCGACGCGACCGTCGACGAGATCTGGGAGGTCGCCCGCGGCCAGGTCACGGTCTGGACGGGCAACTACGGCGACTACCAGCGTCAGAAGGCCGAGGCCCTCGCGCTGCAGGAGCGGCAGTGGAAGGCGCAGCAGCGCCTGATCCGCCGCATCGAGTTCGCGGCCCGCCGCCTGAAGGACATGGCCAACGCCTACGACGACCCCGGCCAGGCGCGGCGCGCGAAGGCGATGATGGCCCGCATCGACCGCATGGAGAAGGTCGAGCGCCCCGTCACCGAGCAGCGCACGTTCGGCGGCGGCTTCGCGGGCGACCGCGGCGGGCGCATCGCGCTCGTCGTGAAGGACTTCTCGTGCGCGTACGGCGACCGCCCCATCTTCGAGCGCGCCAACCTCGAGGTCGAGTTCGGCGAGCGCGTCTGCCTCGTGGGCCCGAACGGCTCGGGGAAGACGACGCTCTTCAAGGCCCTGCTCGAGCAGGGCGGCTGGGAGAACCCGACGCTCCGCCTCGGCAAGTCCGTCGTGGTCGGCGAGTACCGCCAGCTCCACGAGGAGGCGCTCGACCGCGGCATGACGCTGCGCGACTGGATGCAGGACGCCACCGGGCTGCTCAAGAGCGAGGCCGAGGCGCTCCTCCACCGCTTCCTGTTCACCCGCGACGACCTCGACCGCGAGATCCGCACCCTCTCGGGCGGCGAGAAGAGCCGGCTCCAGCTCGCGCGCCTCTCGCACCAGAAGGTCAACCTGCTGCTGCTCGACGAGCCCACGAACCACCTCGACCTCCAGGCCTGCGAGCAGCTCGAGGAGATGCTCGAGGAGTACGAGGGCACCCTCGTGGTCATCAGCCACGACCGCTACTTCCTCGACCGCCTCGTCCACCGCGTCGTCGAGGTCGTGGACCGCCAGCTCGTCTCCTACCGGTGCTCGTTCGCCGAGTGGTGGGCCAAGCGGTCGGCGGAGCAGCGCCAGAAGCGCAAGGGCGCGCTCGAGCTCCGCAGCCAGAAGTCGGCGGCGGAGGCCGGCAAGGGCGACGGGGCGGCCGAGCGCGAGGCCAAGAAGGCGAAGGCACGCGAGGCCCGGCGGCTCGCGAGCGAGCTGCGCACCGTCGAGGGGAAGCTGCTGAAGGCCGAGGAGCGCGCGAAGGCCGCCGACCGCGCGCTCGAGGAGCACTGGGCCGCGGGCGGCGACCACGTGAAGGGGCGCGCGCTCGCCGACGACGCGACCGCCGCGCGCGCCGAGATCGAGCGCCTCTACGCGGACTGGACCGCGCGCGCCGAGGCGCTCGACGCCGCCGGCGGCGCGGACGCACCCGCGGACTGACGACGCGGGCCACGTCGGTCTCCCCGCCGCCCCGCGCGCAAACCGGACCGGATCGGTCGTGACCGACCGCGCGCACGGGCGGCGCGGCGAACCGCGCGCCGCCTATGATCGCGTCATGGTGTACGTGCTGTACCTGCTCTCGGGGATCGCAGCGCTGCTCTACCAGGTCGTGTGGACCAAGGAGCTGTCGCACCAGTTCGGCGTGACCGCGTACGCCGTCGGCACCACGCTCGCGGTGTTCATGCTCGGGCTCGCGACCGGCAGCCTCGTGCTCGGCCGCGTCGCGGACCGCGTGCGCCGCCCCCTCGTCGCCTACGCGTGGATCGAGGGCGGCATCGCGCTCGGGGCCCTGGGCTCCCGGGCCGCCCTCCGCGCCGTGGAGGGCTGGGTCGCGTCCCTCGACCTCGCGTCGGCCGACGGCGCGACCCTGACCGCGGTGCGCGCGCTCGGCACGGCCCTCGTGCTCGCGGTGCCGACGATCCTCATGGGCGGCACGCTCCCGGTGCTCGTGAAGGCCGCGGTGGCGCGCGGCGGCGCGCCGGGCCGGGCCGTCGGGCGCCTGTACGCGGTGAACGCGCTCGGCGGCGCGGCGGGCTGCCTCCTGGCGGGCTTCGTGACCATCGGCGCCCTCGGGCTCGACGGGTCGCTCCGGGTCGGCGTCGCGCTCAACCTCGTGGCCGCCGTCGGCGCGCTGGCGCTGGCGCGGCGTCGGGGCGCCGCCGCGACGCCGCCGGCGGCGGACGCGGCCGTCCCCCGCGCGGTCCCCGACGCGAGGCCCGTGGGCGCCGCGATGCGGACGGCGTTCCTCGTCGCGGGGGTGGTGGGGCTCGGCGTCGAGGTCGCGTGGACGCGCCTCCTGATGATGAACCTCGACTCGACGGCGCAGTCGTTCGCCGCGGTCGTCGCGGTCTGTCTCGTCGGGCTCGGCCTCGGGAGCGCGGCGGCGGCGCGGCTCGCCGACCGGGTCGAGCCCGTGCGGGCCTACGCGGTCGCGACGGCGCTCGTCGGCGTCGCGCTGCTCGCGTCCGCGGGGCTCTGGGCCGCGTTCGCCCCCCGCAGCGGCGACGCGGCCCGGTGGGTGCTCGCGCGCCTCCCCGCCGCGGCGGGCGGCAACGCCGCCTTCCGGCTCGTCGTCGCGCTCGTCCAGTGCGCCCTGCTCGTGCTCGGGCCGACGTTCCTCATGGGCTGCTCGTTCCCGTTCGCGGGCCGCGCGTTCGCGCGCGACCCCGGCGAGGTCGGGCGCCGCCTCGGCGCCGCGGTCACGCTGAACACGCTCGGCTGCACGCTCGGGCCCCTCCTGTGCGGCTTCTGGTGGCTGCCCTCCTTCGGGGTGCAGGCGAGCCTCGCGCTCTGCGCCTCGCTCGCGCTCGTGGCCGGCGCCGGCCTCCTCGCGACGACCACGCGCCCCGCCGCCCGCGCCGCCGTCGCGGTCGCCGCGGTGGCGGTGCTCGCGTTCGCGTGGACCCGCGCGCCCGGGACGCTCGTCGCGGGGACGGAGCAGCGCTCGGGCGGCCGCCTGCTGCACGCGGAGGAGGACGTCTGCGGGTCCGTCGCGGTCCTCGAGGTCGAGAGCGGCGGCGAGCGGTGCCGCCAGCTGAAGGTCGGCACCACGTCGATGATCACCGACGCGCTGGGCTGCCGCCGCTACACCCGCCTCCTCGGGCACCTCCCGGCGCTCCTCCACCCCGCGCCGCGCGACGCCCTCGTGATCTGCCTCGGCTCGGGGATGACGCTCTCGGCCGTCGCCGCCCACCCGGACATCGCGACGATCGACTGCGTCGAGCTGTCGCCCGCCGTCGTGCGCGCCGCGCGCCGCTTCTTCGGCGAGGCCAACGGCGCCGTCCTCGACGACCCGCGCGTCCGCGTCGTCGTGAACGACGGCCGCACGCACCTGCTCCACGGGCGCAAGGCCTACGACCTGATCGCGCTCGAGCCGCCGCCGCCCTACGACGACGGCGTCGCGTCGCTCTACGCCCGCGAGTTCTACGAGCTGTGCCGCGACCGCCTGCGCGAGGGGGGGATGGTCGCGCAGTGGATCCCCTACCACTGCATCACCCAACCGCAGCTCCGGTCGCTGCTCGCGACGGTCCGCGCCGTCTTCCCCGACGCGACGCTCTGGGAGCTCTTCGACGGGCGCGAGTACGCGGTCATCGGCCGCCGCGGCGGCGGGCCGGTCCCGTTGGAGCGCCTGGCGGCGCGGTTCGCCGAGCCGCGCGTCCGCGCGCACCTCGAGCCCGTCGGCATCCGCCACGTCGAGGACCTCCTCGCGTGCCACGTGCTCGGCCCCGACGGGCTCGCCGCCTTCACCGACGGCGCGCCGCTCGTCACCGACGACCGGCCCGGCATCGGCTACGACCTGGCGGCCCGCGACGCCCTGCCGCTCGAGTTCAGCTGGGCCTTCCAGGCCGAGATCCAGGCGGCGGGGCTCGCCACCGCGGCCCACGCCACGCCCGTCGCGCGCCTCCTCGCCTTCCCCGACGCGGCCGCCGAGGCGGCGTTCGCGAAACGCCTCGCCCCCGTGCACGAGGCCGCCGAGATGCACCGGCTCGCGCTCCGCCTCTGCACGCTGCGGGCCGCCCGGCACCCGGAGGTGTTCGCCGCGCGGTTCGCCTCGCCCGTCGCGCTCGACCCCACGAACCCCTACTACCGCTATGCCGAGCGCCGCGGGGTCTACGCCCGCGCGCGGATGCGCCGGGAACGGGAGGGCGGAGGCTGGTGACGGGACGCGAGGCCCGCGCCGAGGAAACCGTTGGCGTGGCGACGGGTCGGCGGGGCAAGGTGACGCGCGCCCCGGCCGGCGCCGCCGGCCGGCCCCCCCAGCGGATCCCACGATGACCTCGCCCGCCGACGACCTGGCCGCGCTCCTCGACGGCGCCGCCCCGCGCCTCCTCGCGCTCGACGCCGCCGCGACGACGACGCCGCTCCGGCCCGGCGGCTGGTCGCGACGGCAGCTGCTCGGCCACCTCGTGGACTCCGCGGTCGTGAACCACGCGCGGATCGTGCGCGCCACGCTCGAGGACGGCCTCGTGCTCCCGGGCTACGACCAGGACGGCTGGGTGCGCGTGCAGGGCTACGACGTTGTCGCGTGGCCCGACCTGATCGCGCACTGGCGCGCGGCCAACCGGCACCTCGTGCACGTGCTGCGCCGCGTGCCGCCGGCGGCGCGCGCGCACCGCGTCACCGTCGGGTCGGACCCCGTCACGACCCTCGACGGCGTGGCCGCGTCGTACGTCGCGCACCTGCGCCATCACTTGGCTCAACTGCTCGGTTGACGCGAGGCCCGGCGGCCGCCGGGCCTCGGTTCCCGGGGAGCACGACGGCGCCGAGCGTCAGACGGACGCGTCGTCGTCGCAGGGCGGCGCGGCGGGCGCGTAGGGACAGCCGAGCCGGCGGCAGTGCTTCGGGTCCGCGGGCTCCTCCGAGGTCGAGCCCGGGCCGCGCCCCGCGTGGACGGCGGCCGACGCGCGTCGCTTGAGCGCGCGGACGAGGCCGCGGACGCCGCCGCGGACGCGCCCCCCGACGGACGCGGGGAAGACGTCGACGTCGAGCATCGGGCGGACGCCCGTCGCCCAGCGCAGCTTCCACTCCTGGCAGCCCTCGAGCAGGTCGAGCTCGTGGCGCCCGGCGGCGAGCACCGCGTCCTTGAGCACGAGGCACCGGAGCACGACCCCCGCGCCCGCGCGCGCGAACGCCGGGTCGATGCCCGCGTTGAAGAACGACGTCGTGCCGCCGAGGTGCGCGCCGTAGGCCGCCGCGACCGGGCGGCCGCCGTCCGAGAGGACGCCGAGCATCAGCGCGCCGCGGTCGGCGAGGCGATGCGCGAGCACGCCGTGGAACGCGCGGACCTCCGGGCGGGCGAACGCCGTCGGGCGGCCGAGGGCCTCGAACCGCCGCGTGTGCAGGTCGAAGACGACGTCGAGGGCCGCGTCCACGTCCTTCGGGTCGGTGACCCAGCGGACCCCGGCGTCGGGCGCCTCGAAGAAGCGGCGCAGCTGGCGGGTGGCCTCGTGGCGCTGGTGCTTCGAGAGGTCCTTGAGGAAGGACGCCCAGTCGCCGTGGTGCTCGACGTAGGGGCACGCGCCGACGAACCGCTCGAGCACGGGCTGACGGGCGGCCCGCGCGCGCAGCGCGACGTGCAGGGCGCCGCCCTCGGCGACGCGGTGCATCCGCCAGCGTGCCCAGCCTCCGCCGTCGAGGTGCGCGAGGACCACGTCGGCGACGGCGGCCGCGCGGCCCGGTTCGGCGACGACGTCCACGTGCGCGAGGCCTTCGTCGGTGCCGCAGGTCGTGAGCACGCCCCGGCGCGACGCCAGCGGGAGCACGCCGACCAGCCGGCTCCCCTCGCGGACCGCGACGACGTGGGGCCGGTGCCGGTCGCCCGGCCCCTCGAGCCACGACCGCACCCAGTCCGGGCCCACGAAGAACCCGCGGTCGGCGAGCAGCGCGCGCCAGGCGGGGGTGAGGGCCTCGAGGCCGGCCGCGTCGGTCACGACCTCGACCACGAGCGCACCGCCGCTCGCCGGCGCCGGGGCACAGGCCGGGCTCGGCGTCGCGGTCTGGAGTTCGGAGTCGGTCCGGGTCAACGCCACCCCCACGGTACCCCCGGCGGTCGGCTTCGTCGGCCGAACCCGGGGGGTCCTCGCCCCTATCGACCGGGCGGCGCGTCCCCTTGACCGTCGGCGTAAAGAGGACGCGGCGACGGTCCGACCCCACGCTCGGCGGGGCGACGTCGCGTCGCGGCGACGGGCGCGGGGCGGGCCTCGCGTCCCGAGGCGGGCGACGGCGCGGGTGGCGGCTCGGGTGACGGCTGGGAGGTGGACATGCGGCGGCTCTCGATCCTCTTGCTGGCGGCGGTCGTGCTGTTCGGGAGCGCGCCCGCGACGTCGCACGCCGGCGACGAGCCGACGTCGCTGGTGGACTGGCTCAAGTGGCTGGGCCAGGACGCGTCGTTCGCCGCGCGCACCGCGCTCTACGACGAGCGGTACCCGGGCGAGAAGTACGCCGGCAGCCTCGAGCAGAACGTGAAGTTGTTCGAGACGCTGCGCGAGGAGCGCGCCGCGGGCCGGTTCCCGCCGGCCGGCGGCGCCCGCCCGCTGCCCCCGCCGGTGCGCCGCCCGGGCGGCACCGGCCCGTCGCCCGCCCCGACGCCGCGGCCCGTCGCGCCCCCCGAGTTCGGCGCGCCCGAGCCGGCCCCCACGCCGCCGGACCCCACCCCCACGCCGGAGCCCGCGCCCACGCCGGCGCCTCGCCCCGCGCCGCCGCGGCCGCCGCGGCCGGCGGAGTCCGACGACGCGGCGTCGACCTCCGACACGCCGCCGGTGCCGGTCCGCACGGTGGACGCGGGGTCGGGTTGGCAGCTCGAGGTGGACCCCCGCGACCAGGTCGTGGCCCTCGACGTGATGCACCGCACGACCCGGGGCGCGGAGTCGGAGGGCGAACGCGAGGCCCGCGTGACCGCGACCCTGCCGGCGGTCGGCGGCTTCGTGTCGGCGGCGGTGCTCGTGCAGAAGGCGAAGGTCTTCGACGACGGCCTGTACGCGGCCGTCGAGTTGGCCGCGCAGGAGGGCGCCGGGCGCTTCCGCGGCAAGCGGGCGTTGTTCGACGCGCTCCGCGCGAAGCTGTTCGACGTCGCGCCGGACGCCGTGGGCCCGGGCACCGCGGTGCCGTTCGTGGCCGCCCGCGCCGGCGGCGCCAACGTCCCCGTGCCCCCCGCGCTCCTGCCGATCGTGACGGGCCAGCTCCAGGCCTTCGACGCCACGCCCGTGTTGAGCAAGCCCATCGGCTTCTACACGTGGAGCGACGCGCTGCGGTCGATCTTCCGCCAGGACCGCATCGTGCAGCCGCCGCTGCCGCCGGGCCCGCACCTCGACGCGCTGGTCCGCGCGCTCCACGGCGACCCGGCGTCGCGCGCGACCTACGAGGGCTACCTGGCGCTCGTCGAGCGGCTCACGAACCCGTTCGTCGCCGCCGACCTCCGCCCGTCCCTCGCCGCCCTCGACCGCGGCGAGCCGCTGCCGACCGAGCGCGCCGCGTTCGTGCCGGCGTGCCGCGGCGCCGAGACCGAGATGCTCAAGCGCCTCGCGGCAGCCGGCGTGGACACCACCAACGTCGTCGCGATGGACGCGTTCGTCGCGGGCATCCGCGACGGGTCGGTCTCGCTCGCCGTCCGGCAGGACAGCGGCTGGTACGACCGGCAGCAGAGCGCCCTCGAGCCGTTCCTCCGCCCGGAGGTCACCGCCGAGGCGCGGCACGTGACGTGGGGCGAGGCCTACCGCCAGCGGATGGAGCAGCTCTTCCGCGGCGCCCTCGCGCTCGCGCGCGAGACGCACATCAAGAACCTCGAGATCCACGACGTGCCGACGGCGATGGCGCCGCATCCGCAACCGGTACAGGTCACGGTCACGCCCGCGCTGACCGTCGAGCCGCACCCGACGGCGTGGCTGCGGCGCGCCGACGCCTACCGCTACGTCCGCAACCTCCTCGAGCGCGTCTTCGGCAAGGAAGGCCTCGAGACCATGCGGCGCATGACCCCCGAGGGCCCGGTGACCGTCTCGCTCGGCGAGGAGCTCGTCGCGTTCGAGCGCCTGTTCACCGGCGCGTACGCCCGCGCGTGCGCCGAGACGGGCACGCCCGCCGGCGGCCTGCCGGGCCTCGACGTCGCCGACACCGCGTTCACGTCGTGGGCGCAGCAGACCGCCACCGACCCTGACCTCGCGCGCGACGTCCGCATGATGGTCCCGGTCTCGACGGACAACGCGGGCCGCGTGCGCGTGTGGTGCTTCCTCGGCTGGGCGACCGACGACCTCGCGATCTCCTTCGCGACGCCGCCCGTCGTCACCCGCCGTCGCACCGGCACCGACGTCACCGGCGCCCGGCCCGAGGTGACCTTCGGACCGCAGACCGCGACCGCCGCCTACCCCGTCTTCGCCGAGGTCTGGACGACGAAGGTGCTCGACCGCGTCGAGTTCCGCCGGCTCTGCGACGAGAAGCAGACGAAGGCGGCGATCCTCGAGGCGCTGCGCTAGCGCGGTCCCGACCGGATCCGCGAGGGACACCCGAGAGAGAGACCCGAGAGAGACACCGTCGGGTGCGTCGGCACGCGAGGCCCGGTCGCCGGCGCGGCAACAGGGCGCGTCGCCGAGGCACCCGCGTTCGTCGCGCGTCGGCGCGACCGGCGGGCGACCGCGAGGGACGCGCCCTACGGGTTGCGGCCTCGATCGACGATCGCGGACCACGGAGCGCCGCCGCGTCGATCGCTCCGACGCGGGACGGATCCCGGCGAGACGACGCGGCGCGCGCGGTGCGAATGCGGACGTACCTGAGAACACGCGAGGCCCGGTCGCCGACGGCGACCGGGCCTCGCGTCCCGGAGGGTCGGGGTCGCGGCCCCGAAACCCCCGCGTCGGGCGCCCTACTTCGGCGCCCTGCTTACTTCGGTGCAACGAGGCCGACCGCGCGGAAGCGCGGGATGCGGGCCTGGGCCCCCTCGTCGCTGTCGAGCGCGCAGCCGTGCTTGAAGACGAGCGGCCGCAGCGCCTCGATGCGCTCCTCGGACGTCGGGTGCGTGGTCCAGCGCGCGCCCTCGCGCGTCGGCAGCATCTCGAGGTACTCCGCGACCGCGCTCGCGCGGTAGCCGACCTCGCAGAGGAAGAGGCTGCCGGCCCAGTCGGCGGCCAGCTCGAGGTCGCGGCCGTAGCCCTCGACGTCGAGGGTCTTCACGAGGGCCTTCGCGGACGTGCCGAGGGTCTTCGCGACCTCGCCGCAGATGTTGCAGGGCTCGCCGGGCGCCGGGCCCTCGGCGATCTTCTTCTCGAGGGCGGCCATGCCGTCCTTGAACTCCTTGCTCTTGCGGATCATCTGCTCGCCGTGCTTGTACGAGATGTGCGCCATCTCGTGGGCGAGGATCGCGGCGACCTCGTCCTCGTTGCGGGCGAGCTCGATCGCGCCGCGGGTGACGAGCACGAACCCGCCGGGGCCCGCGATGGCGTTCGCGACCGGGCTGTCGAGCACCGCGAAGTGCCAGCCGCCGTGGGTCGTGCGCAGGCGGTCGGAGAGCAGCACGATCGACGACCCGACCTTGCGGACGAGGGCCTGGTAGGCCGGGTTCGGGTCGAGGCCGTGCTCGGCGATCGCCGCCGCGGCGACCGCGCGGCCGAGCCAGTACTCGTGCTCCGGCGTGAAGCCCATGCCGAGCCGCTTGACGAACTCCGCGTCGGACACCGCGGGCGGCATCGGCGTGTACTCGTCGGAGAACGCGATCACGCCCTCGGTGTCGCCGGTGGCGCCGAGGAGCTTCAGCCTCGCGTACGGGCCCGTCCCGACGGGCGCGGACGCCTCCGCCGTGCCGCCGAGCCGGCCCTCGCGGACGAACGTCTCGAGCTCGTCGTCGGAGACCCTCGTCCCCTCGATCTGGTCGACCAGCGGGTACGCGGCCGAGACCTTCTCGTCCATCGTCCGGTACGTGCTCTCGGTCTTCTGGTCGAACTCCTTGCCCGCGCCATGCGCCTGCGCCTGCAGGCCCTCGGCGAGCTTGCGGTTGCCGCGCATCTCCTCGGGCGACAGCTGCCGACCGGCGGCGCTGACGTCGGACGTCGAGAACGACGGGATGGCCGCGGCGGTGGACGACAGCGCGGCGGGCTCCGCGATCTCGTTCGTGCGGACCCAGCCGACCTTCGTGAGGTCGGCGACGGGGGCCACCTTCACCCACAGCTCGCGGACCTCGAGCACCTTGAGCTGCGTCCCGTACTGGACGCGGAGCACCTTCTTGCCGAGGGGCAGCGCCAGCTCGCGCAGCGTCACGCCGTCGCGGTTCTGCGCCGTCCGGATCGCGCCGACCTCGAGGTCGCCCGCGACCGCGCGCGCCGGCCCGGCCGACGGCACGAACGGCACGCCGAGGAGGCTGCCGACCACGAGCCAGCCCAGTCGCACGCGAGACGAGGAACGCCGCAGCATGGCCACCTCCACGGGAACCCACCGATGCCGGAACCGTGCCCGCTCCGCGGGGTCGCCGCGGGCCCCGGGCACAGCCGGAGGATTGTGCCCGAAAGGGAGCCCGCCGGGGTGGTTCCGTCCCCCGCGCCCCCCCGATCGGCCTCCCGGGGCGGCCCCGGGGCCGGTAGAGTCTCCCGGTCGGCGCGGGCGAGGTGCGCCCGCGGATCGGAGGCCCCCCCATGCGCGCCCGTCTCGCCCTGTTCGTGGTCGCCCTCGCCTGCGGGCTCCTCGTGCCGCCGGCCCGTCGGGCGGCCGCGGAGGACGGTTCGTGCCAGAAGTGGACGCTCGACGTGACGTGCACGACCTCCACGCCGCGGATCGTGGTGGGCGAGGAGTTCACGGCCACCGTCACCGCCACGAACCTCGGCAGCTCGGAGCTCGCGAACGTCACGATCCGCCTGCGCGGCGACCAGGGCGCCCCGTGCGTCTCGGGCCCGACGGCGGGCGTCACCGTCCTCGTCGACAAGCTCGGGGCCGGCGAGAAGAAGGAGCTCTCCGCGCGGTTCCGCGCCGAGACGATCGGCATGGCGCGCGTGCTAGGCAGCGCCCGCGACTCGCTCGGCTGGGCGTCGGGCTCGTGCGCCTGCTCCGTCGAGGTGGTCGGCCTGATGGCGATCCAGACGGACATGACCGACAAGGCGGCGGACGGCAGCGACCGCGGGATCTTCAAGGTCGGCGAGGAGTTCCTCTACGTCCTCCTGATCGCGAACGACGGCGGCACGTCGGCCACCCCCGACATCGAGGCGGTGTTCACGCTCCCGCGCGAGCTCGAGTTCGTCTCCGGCAGCGGCGACGGCAACATCAAGGTCACGGGGTCCGGCCAGAACGCGAAGAGCTCGCCGTTCGTCCTCGGGTCGCCCGACCAGAAGGCGAAGATCACGTTCCGCGTGAAGGTGCTCGCGGTCCCGCCGTCGCAGTTCGTCAAGGCGCGCGCGACGATCCAGACGACCGGCGGCATCATGCTGGCGTCGGACACCGAGTCCACGACGATTCGCTGACGCGCCCGGCCTGGGCCGCGGACGAGCGGGCGGTCGGGGGCGACGGGACGCGAGGCCCGGTGGCCGGCGCGACCGGCGGGTAGGGCCGTCGTGTTCGTCGGACGTCGGCGCGACCGGCGGGCGGCCGCAAGGGCCGCGCCCTACGGGTGACTGCATCGGACGACACGACCCGTGGACCGGTGGCCGTCGTTCCGGTCGATCCGGACGCCGTGAGAGAACACCCCGCAGGCGGGTCGCAGATGCCTGGAATCGCGATTCTGCCGTTGGGGGCGGGCCTTGTGCCCGCCCGCGCCGGACCGTGCCTCGACGCGAGGGCGACCCCGTGCCTCGAGACCTCGGCGCCGGGGCGCCGGGCGCGCACGCGGTGGCGCGGGCGCACGGCGCGCGCGGTCGTCCACGCGACCGGCCGGCGGTCGCGCCCGACGCAACCGGCGACGCGAAGCGGCGACCGGGCCTCGCGTCCCCCCGAGAACGACCGCCCCGCGTGGTCCGGGCAAGAAGAAGGCCCGGCGGCCGTCGGCCGCCGGGCCTCGCGTACCACGGACGCCGGATCGGCGTCGCGTCGGCGCGCTACTTCTTGCCGTGCAGGGCCTCGTGGACCTTGCCGACCATGCGGGCGGACGGCGAGAGGGTCGCGTCGCCCTCGTCCTTCCACTTCGCCGGGCAGACCTCGGTCGGCTTCTTCGACAGGTAGAGGTTGGCCTTGAACTTCCGCATCAGCTCCTCGATGTTGCGGCCGACGTTGTAGAAGTTGACCTCCGACGCCGTCAGCGTGCCGTTCGGGCTGATGAGGTACGTGCCGCGGAGCGTCAGGCCCGAGCCCTCGTCGTAGCAGCCGAGCATCTGGGCGACCTCGCCCTTGTTGTCGCTGCCCATGAGGTACTTGACGTTCTGGAGCTCCTTCTCGTGCGCCTTCCACGCGAGGTGCGTGTACTTCGTGTCCTTGCTCATGGTCACGATGTCGCAGCCGAGCTTCTTGAAGTGGTCCTGGTGGTCGGCGAGCGCCTCGAACTCCGTCGCGCAGACGAAGGTGAAGTCGGCCGGGTAGAAGAAGAGGATCGTCCAGCGGCCGTTCTTCTTCTGGTCGGCGAGCGAGAACTTGGCGAAGTCGCCGGCGACCGGGTCGTAGGTCTCGAACGCGATGTCGGGGACGGACTGGCCCACGCGGATGCTCATGTGACGTTGCTCCTGGGAAGGGGATCTAGACAGTGTCTAATCTTGGCCCCGCCCGAGGGTCCGTCCAGGAAAAGCCGTCCGATCCGGGCGGCTCGACGGCCCCTTCACCGGTCGGCCGGCCTACCGGGGGCCGGGCGCGTCGCTGAAGGCGTACAGGGTCTCGGACGCGACGAAGATGTAGCCCTTCGTGGCCTCCGCGAAGGCGTCGGCGCCGTGGTCCACGACGAGGTGGCCGAGCGCGCGGCGGACGCGGAAGCGGTGGGCGGCGGGCCCGGGGAGCCGCGCGTCGCGTTCGAGCCACCCGCGGCAGGCGAGGACCGCCCACGGGTACCAGAGCATGTTGATCATCTCGGTCTTGCGGTCGGCGCGGCCCTCGTGGTCGACGAAGTCGGCGGCGAACTCGCCGGCGTCGGGCGGCTGCGCCATGGAGACGCGCGCGAGGCGCTCGAGCGCGTCGGGCAGGGCCGCGGCGACGGCGGGCGGCAGCGGGATCCCCGCGTCGCGCTCGGCGCGCAGCAGCAGGGCGTAGTTCTGGAACGTGAGGCCCGGCGAGACCGTGTCGTTCGGGTCGGCGGTGCGGCGCCAGCCCGGGACCGCGCCGTCGGGGAGGAAGCTCGCGCCGACGAACGCGGCGGTCCGCGCGAGGATCTCGTCGCGCCGCGCGACGCTGCCGGCGAACGGGAGGCTCGCCGCGCGCGTCTCGAGCAGCATGAGGAGCGCGAGGCTCGTCGAGTACGGGCTGTGGCGCTCGGGCCGCTTCTGGCGCGGGAAGATGTTCCATGCGCCGGTCTCGAGCGGGCGGAACGTGAGCGCGGCCGCCTGGGCGCGCTCGAGCAACGCGAGCACCGAGGCGCGCTCCCCGTCGGGGACGACCCCGGGCCGGCCCAGCGCGAGGGCCAGCGCCGCGTTCGTCCAGAGACAGGGCTCGGCCTCGGTGTACGTGGCGCCCTGCTGCCGGAGCCAGCCGTGGACGACGCCGTCGCGCTCGATGAAGCGCTCCGGCGCGAACGCGGCGCGCAGCCCCGCGAGGCAGCGGCGCGCGCGGTCGAGCGGAAGCTCCGGCGCGCGCAGGACCGCCGCGGTCGCCTGCGACGACGACCACACGTCGAACTCGGGGTCGTCGCCGGGCGTGAAGCTGTCGGGGAAGAAGTCGCCCTTCGTCTGCACGGCGAGCATGCGGTCGAGGAGGTCCGCGCGCACGCGGTGGAGCGCGTCCGCGACGGCGGCGTCGTCGTGGACCGGGCGGCCGACGGAGCGCCCGAGGCTGTCGAGGGTCCACCGGACGCGGTCGCCGAACGGCAGCGGCGTGTCGAAGTCGCACAACCCGACGTAGGCGGTCGCGGCGACCACGGGGGCCGCCCAGACGGCGCCCGCGCGCAGGATGCGCCCCCACGAGAACGGGCGGTCCACCCACACGACGGTCGAGCCGAGGCCCTTGAGCCGCACCTTCGCGCGCGTGAACGCGGTGCGGAGCCGGGCGTCGTGGGCGGCGACCGTCTCGAAGACGTTGCGGTCGAGGGCGAGCCCCTCCGGGCGCGCGAGGTTCTGGAGCCGCGCGGCGAGGTTGAGCGCGACGCCGTAGTAGTCGTCGGCCCGCGAGACCTCGCCGAACGCGACGCCGACGCCGACGTGGCGCGGCAGGTGCTCGCCGGCGGCCTCGCGCCCCGCGATGTAGGCCGCGAACGCCGTGCGGGCCTTCGCCGCGCCCGCGACGACGTCGGCGAGCAGGGACGGGTCGGGCGGGTTCGACGTCTCCCAGAGGAGGAGGTGGCCGTCGCCGAGGTGTTTGACGAACGTCGGCGGGTGCGCGGCGAAGAGGTCGAGGATGGCCCGGTGCGCGCCCGTCGCGAACGCGCCGAGGTCGTGGGTCGAGATGCGCCGCGAGGCCGCGGTGAAGCCGCGGATGTCGTAGATCAGGACGAGGGCGCGCTGCCCGGACATGGGCGCAGTCATACCCCGGCGCGACGGGACGTCCCCCGACGAACCCGCGGCCGGACGGCCCGACAGCGTTACAACGGGGCGCCGTGCGCCCCCCCTCCGTCGTCCGCGCCGTCCTCCCCCTCCTCGTCGTCCTCGCGGCCGCCGTGGCGCCGCCCGCCCGCGCCGGGGGCGGCCCCGAGACCACCGTCGTGGTCGTCCACGGCGCGTCGCCGACGTCGCGCCGGGTCGCGAACGCGTGGGTCGCGTGGCGGCACGTCCCCGCCGAGAACGTCTGCGTGCTCGACGACGTGCCGCTCGGCGGCATCGTGTCGCTCGAGACGTTCCGGACCCGCCTGTGGGGCCCGGTGAAGGCGTTCCTCGAGGCGCGCGGGCTCCTCGACCGGGTGGACTGCGTGGCGTGGTCCGCGGACTTCCCCTACGCCGTGGACTTCGCGGCGGAGAAGCCCGACAAGGACATGACGCCGCCGTGGACGCGCCTCGCGTCGCTGAACGCGATGACCTACCTCTGGCGGCGGGTCGAGTCGAAGCAGGCGGACGCGTGGCTCGGCACCGCCGCGAGCCCGCTCACGAACCAGTACTACCGCCGCGCCCCGTCCGAGGTCGGCCTGCCGCGCGACCTGACCGACGCCGAGGCCGCGCTCCGCAACGACGCCCAGGCGGCCGTCGTCGAGAAGCGCTGGGCCGACGCGGTGAAGGCATACGAGGCGCTCCTCGCGACGATCGCCGACGTCGAGTCGCTCTACAACCTCGCCTGCTGCCTCGCGCGGCTCTCGCGGCCCGACGACGCGGTCGCGACGCTCGCCCGGGCCGTCGGCGCCGGCTACGCCGACCCCGCCCACGCCGCGTCGGACCCCGACTTCGCCGCCGTGAAGGACCGGCCCGACTTCCAGGCCCTCCTCGCCAAGATGAGCCGGCAGGCGAGCGCCGACGTCCAGCCGTCCCACGGCTTCCGCGCGCGCTTCGGCTGGGCCGGCGGCGCCGAACCCGTGACCGAGCCCGCCGCGGACGACCGCGACCGCTACCTCCTGTCGGTCGCGCTCGCGTACACGGGCGAGTGGGGCAACTCGGCGACGGAGGCCCTCGCCGCGCTCGAGGCGGCCGCGAAAGCCGACGGCACGAACCCCGACGGCACCTTCTACTTCCTGTCGAACGCCGACGTCCGCGCGACGACGCGCGCCCCCCGCTTCGCCGGCGCCGTCGAGGCGCTGAAGGCGATGGGCCGCAAGGCCGAGGTGCTCACCGCGGGCGAGGACGGCCAGTCGGGCATCGTCCCCGTCGGCAAGGAGGACGTCCTCGGGGCGATGCTCGGCTCCGCGGGCTTCACGTGGAAGGACGGCAAGAGCCGGATCCTCCCCGGCGCGATCGTGGAGCACCTGACGTCGCACGGCGCCGACTTCGCCCACGGCGGCCAGACGAAGCTCTGCGAGCTGATCCGCAACGGCGCCGCGGGCGCGTCCGGCACCGTCTACGAGCCGTACGCGGTGCAGTTCAAGTTCCCCGTGCCCGCCATCCACGTGCACTACGCCGCGGGGTGCTCGCTCGCCGAGGCCTTCTACCAGAGCCTCGCGGGCCCCTACCAGACGTACGTCGTCGGCGACCCGCTCTGCCGCCCGTTCGCGCGCTTCGCGAAGGTGACGCCGACGTTCCCCGAGGGCGCGCTCGCGGGCACGGTCCCGGTCGCCGTCGCCGTCGAGCCGCCGGCCGGCGCCGCCGTCGACCACCTCGAGGGCTTCGTCGACGGCCGGCCCGTCGGGACGTCGAAGCCCGGCGAGCCCTTCGTGCTCGACACGACGGCCCTCGACGACGGCGACCACGACGTCCGCCTGGTCGCCGTCGAGGCCGGCGCCGTCGCGACGCGCTCCGACGCGGCCGCGACGGTCACCGTCGCGAACGGCAAGCGCACGCTCGCCCTCGCGGGCCCCGCGACCGCCGCGTGGGGCGACTTGGTCACGCTCACGGGCAAGGTCCCCGGCGCGCAGACGGTCGAGCTGACGGTCGGCGGCCGCCGCATCGCGCCGGTGACGCTCACGAGCGAGGGCTTCAAGGCGACCGTCCCCGCGGCGTCCGTCGGACCGGGGCCCGTCGCGGTGGTCGCGCGCGCGACGTTCAAGACCGGCCCCGCGGTCCGCGCGCAGCGCGCGCTCGTGGTGAGCCCGCCGCCGCTCCGCAAGCACCCGAAGCCCGACGGCAAGAAGGCCGGCCTCCTCTGCACGCTCTTCGACAAGACGGGCAAGGACGCGAAGCCCGCCGCGACGCTCGACCTCGTCACGCTCGGCGGCGCGGGCCAGAAGCCCAGCGTCCGCGAGGCGATCGCCGCCAAGGGCGCGGGCCCGTGGAAGGAGGTCCGCATCGCCGGCGAGTTCGAGGTCCCCGCCGCGGGGCTGTACCAGCTCTACGTCGCCGCGGCCGGCGACCTCTCGATCGACGTGGACGGCAAGCCGGCGCTCGCGACGACGAAGGTCGAGGCGGGGCAGCCGTTCGGCGTCCTCGTCGGCCTCGAGGCCGGCTGGCACGACCTCGCGATCCGGTACGCGCCGACGGGCGCGCCCGACCTGACGGTCCTCCTCGGCGGCGACCGCGTCACCGCGCCGCTGTCGGGCGCGGGGATCCGCCAGCACGGGAAGTAAGGGCGCAGCCCGACCGCGCGGGACCGCGAGGCCCGGTGGCCGGCGCGATCGGCGGGCAGGGCCGTCGTGTTCATCGGACGTCGGCGCGACCCGCGGGCGGCCGCAAGGGCCGCGCCCTACGGGTCACCGCGTCCATCGACGTGCCTGACGGACGGTGCGTCGCCGCGGCGATCGCGTTGGACGCGGACGCACCCGACGACCGCAAGGCCCGGTGGCCGCGAGGCCCGGCGGCCGTGAGGCCTGACAACCGCGAGGCCCGGTGGCCGGCGACCGGGCCTCGCGGTCCGGAGCGAGGGATGCGGGGCCGGGAGCGCCGCCGCGAACGGGCTTCGGCGCCGTCCGCGCGGCGCCGCCGCCGTCAGCGCGGCGGCGGCGCCCCGGGCGGCGGGTTCGACGACGGCGTGCCCGGCTTGTCGAACTTCGCGGCCAGCTTGCGCACGAGGGACCGCATCATCGCGAAGAACGCCTCGCGGACCTGCCGCAGCGCCCACGTGATCCGCGCGCGCACCTCGACCCACGCGCCGGACTTGAGGAGCGGGATCGCGAAGGGTTTGCCCGTCGGGCCGTCCTTCTTGCGCAGGCCGGCGTACGCGAGCCCCAGGTAGAGCGCCGCGAACAGGGCCAGCATGGCCCACGAGAGGAACCAGCCGTCGTCGCCGAACATGACGAGGCCGCTCTGGGCGGCCGCCGGGGCCGCCCCGCCGCCCAACACGGCGGTCGCCTCCGCCACCGCGCGTTCCGGGTCGACGCCGTCGAAGCGGGCCCGCTGCTCGATCTGCGCGCGGACGTCGGGCGGCAGTTGGAACCCGGCGCCCGCCCACGTCTGCTCGCGCAGCGCGTCGGGCATGAGGCTCTTGACGCCCGAGTGGCCCCAGTAGCAGAGGATGAGGACGACCCCGAGCACCTTCGCGAACCCCTTCAGCGGGATGAACGAGTTCGAGAGGAGGAACTGCGGGATGATCACGCCGATCATCGCGAAGACCGCCTCGTCGCTGGAGCTCACGGCGCTCGAGATCGCGAGGCCGAGGAGCGACGACGCGAACGCGACCGTCGTCAGCATGAGGAACTGGCCGAGGATCGGCGCCCGGACGTCGGCGAGCGCGTGCACGATGCCGAGCATCCCGGCCACCTGCACCGCCCCCACCACGAGCAGCGGCAGGGCCTTGCTCACGAGGTAGGGCCCGATCTCGAGGTTGATGAAGCGCTCGTGCCGGTAGATCGGCAGCTCCTTCACCACCTCGCGGATGCCGCCGAAGAGGCCCGCGAAGCAGGCCGTGATCGTCGTGACGAACGACAGCTGGGCCTGACGTTTCGCGAGCTCGACGCCCGTCTCGCCCGCCTTCCCGCCCAGCACGAGGGCCACCAGGAGCCCGACCACGGGGCCGATGGCGAGCGCGATGCTCAGGGACCGGCGGTCCGAGCGGATGAGCTGGACGTAGCGGTCCGTGAGGATCTTCGCCTGCCGCTTGAGGTCGCGGGGGCGGACCACCTCGATGGCGTGGCCCGGGCGGACGCGGGTCGCGTCCTCGGGCACGGGCGGCGACGCCCGGCCGGCGACGTACTTCTTGTAGGCGTCGCTGGCCTTGAAGGCCGCCTCCCACTGCTCGGGGGTCTTCTCGGTCTCCTTGAGGTAGACCTCGCGGATCGCCGAGACGCCGAACCAGGCCTTCAGCTCCTTCGGCGGGCCGAAGAACGCGAGCCGGCCCTTCACGAAGTAGGCGACCATGTCGCAGGCGTCGAGGCTGTCCACGTAGTGCGTGATGCACAGCGTCGTGACGCCGCCGTCGGCGAGGTCGCGGAACAGGCGCATCATCTGCGCCTCGGTGCCGAGGTCGAGGCCGCTCGTGGCCTCGTCGAGGAAGAGCACCGTCGGCTGCGAGAGCAGCTCCATCGCGATGGAGACGCGCTTCTTCTGGCCGCCCGAGAGGTGCTTGACGAGCGTGCCCTTCTGCGCGACGAGCCCGACGATCGCGAGCACGCGGTCGATGTGGCCCTCGATCTCGGCGTCGGTCGTGTCGTCGGGGAGGCGCAGTCGGCTCGCGTAGCGCAGGACGTCGGCGACGGGCAGCCCGTCGTGGAAGATCAGCTCCTGGGGGACGTAGCCGATGCCGCGCTTGAAGCGGTCGAACTGGTTGTAGAGGTTCTCGCCGTCGTACAGGACCTGGCCCTCGGTGGCCGGCCGGCGGCCGTTCACCGTGTCCATGAACGTGGACTTGCCGCAGCCCGAGGCGCCGAGGAGCCCCACGAACTCCTTCGGCAGGATCGTGAGCGACACGTCCTTCAGGAGGTAGAGCGGCTTGCCCGTCGCGCGGTCGTTCACCTGCTTGCCGACGCCGCGGACCTCGATGCGGGTCCCGGCGCGCCGCGGGCCCGTCGCGAGGCGGCGGCCGTCGAAGCGCAGCGCGTAGGGCCCGACCGAGAGGACGTCGCCGCTCGCGAGCCGGCGCGGCGCGGTGACGCGCTCGCCGTTGACGAACGTGCCGTTCGTCGAGCCGAGGTCGGTCACGACGAAGGCCTCGCCCTCGCGGCGCAGCTCGGCGTGCGCGTGGGAGACGACCGGGTTGTCGAGGACGACGTCGGACGTCGGCGCGCGGCCGACGACGACGCGCGTCTTCCCCTCGAGGTCGGCGCGGACGGGGGTCGTCGTGACCTCGCCCCCCTTCGCGACGACGGTGCGGTCCTCCTCGGCGGGCGGCGGGGGCGGCTTCGGCGCGGGAGGCGGCGGCGCGACCGGCGCCGGAGGGGGAGGGGGCGCCGCCGCGACCGGCTTGCGCGGCGCGGGCGCCGACGTCTCGACCATCCGCGCGGCCGCGCGCGCGGCGGCCTCGGCGTCGACGATCCTCACCGCGAGGACGACGTCGCCCACGCGGAGGCGGTCGCCGTCCGCGAGGAGCACGGTGCCCTCGACGCGGCGCTCGCCCACGAACGTCCCGAACCGGCTCCCGAGGTCCTCGACGACGACCTGCCCGCCGCGCCTCAGCAGGCGGCAGTGACGGCGCGACACCGAAGGGTGGTTGAGGAAGAGCTGCGCGTCCTCGCCGCGGCCGAGCGCGAACTCGGTCCAGCCCTCGGGGCCGACCTTCGTCTCGGTCCCGCCGTCGCCACCGACGTAGAGCGTCACCTTCGGGTCCACGCGTTCCTCCGGCCGCCGGGGCGGCTCACCACGTCAGGACGACCTTCCAGACCCCGCGCTCCACGATCAACAGCGCGACGCCTTCGGCCGGGTCGTCGTCGCCGTCCACCGCGTCGACCGACGCGAGCGCCCAGTCGGCGCCCACCGCGACGAGGTCCGTGACGCGCGCGCTGCGGACGGCCGCGTCCTGGTACGCCTCGCGCAGGTGTCGCCGCACGTCGGCCGGGTCGGTCGTGCCCGCCTTCTTCATCGCCTCGCGCACGACCGTCTCGGGCAGCGCGCGGTCGAGCGCGTCCCAGTCGGCGCGCGCGAGCGCCGCGAGCGCGGCCTCGAGCGCTCTGCGCGCGGACGCGAGGTCGGCCTTCGCGCTCGACGCGCTCTTCGCCATCGTGTCCCGCGTCGAGCCGACGTCGGCGACCGACAGGCCGTCGTCGAGCAGCAGCGTCATCAACGTCGCGCGGTGCGCGACGACCTCGGGCTCGGGCGGCGGGAGCGGCCCGTCGGTCGTCATCGCCGGCGGCGGGTCCTCGGGCTGCGGCATGTCCGTCGCCCACGTCGAGTCCATGGCCGGGCCGCCCATGGCGGGCTCCCCCATCGCGGGGTCGGTCATCGCCGGGTCGGTCATCGCCGGGTCGGTCATCGCCGGGTCGGCCATGGCGGGCTCGCCCATGGCCGGCGTCCCCATCGCGGGCTCGCCCATCGCGGGCTCGCCCATGGCCGGCGTCGGCGTCGCGCCGAGCCCGCCGACGACCGCCGACGGCCCCGACGGCTTCGGCGACGTCGGCCAGAGGAGATACGCCGCGAGCCGAGCGCGAGCAGCCCCGCCGCGACGAGGGCGCCCTTCGACCCGCCGCGCGACGGCGTCGCGGCCGCGGGCGTCGCGTCGCCCCCCGCGCGGCCGACGGCCGCCGCCGGGACGCCGGCCGGCGCGGGCCGGGCCTCGCGGTCCGGGGACGGGGTCGCCTTCCCCCCCGCGGCGCCGCCGAGGCGCGCGAGGTCGCGCTCCGTCGTGATGCGCGAGAGGTCGCGCGCCATCTGGTCCGCCGACTGGTACCGCTGATCGGCGGCGCGGCGGAGCGCGCGGTCCACGATCGCGTCGAGGCGGTGGTCGAGGCCCTTCCGCTCCTCGCTCGGGAGCTCGAAGCGCCCGATGGGCGCGTGGCCCGTCAGGAGCTCGTAGAAGACGACGCCGAGCGAGTAGAGGTCGCTGCGGGGGTCCGCGCGGCTCGAGTCGCTCATCTGCTCGGGCGCCATGTACTTCAGCGTCCCGAGGACCGCCCCCGTCGTCGTGAGCGCGGCGGCCTCGGCCCCGCCGGCGCGCGCGATGCCGAAGTCGGCGATCTTCGCGTTGCCGGCCGCGTCGAGCAGGATGTTCGCCGGCTTGATGTCGCGGTGGACGATGCCCTTCCGGTGGGCGTAGTCGAGGGCGTCGCACGTCTGCTGGATCACGCGGAGGCAGAGGTCCTCCTCCACGGGCCCCGCGTCGAGCAGCTGGCGCAGCGTGACGGGGTGGCCGTCGCGCCCCGCGACGATCGCCATGACGATGTACGGCGTGCCGTCCTCGACGCCCATGTCGTGGACCGCGACGATGTGCGGGTGGTCGAGGCTCGCGAGGGTCCCGGCCTCGCGGTCGAACCGGCGGCGGAACTGCTCGTCGCGCGCCAGCTCGGGCGAGAGGATCTTGATCGCGACCGCCCGGCCGAGCGCCGTCTGCGTGGCGCGGTAGACGCGGCCCATGCCGCCGACGCCGAGCAGCGCCTCGATGCGGTAGCGCCCGCCCGCGAACGACGTCCCGACGAGCGGGTCGGGCGGCGTCGCGGCGGGCGCGGGCGGCGGCGTCGCGATCGTGCCCTCGAAGCCCGCGACGGCGGCGAGGTCCGCGTCCTTCCCGCAGGCGGCGCAGCGGACCCGGCGCTGCGTCGGGTCCGTGGGCGTCGGGAGGTCGGCGTGGCACGCGGGGCAGCGCATCGGGGCCGGGCAGTGTAGCCGCGCTCGGGCACGGGCGACCCGGGGGGAACGGACGGCCGACCGGCCCGCCCGGCGGGCCCGGTCGAGCGCCCGGACCCGGCGAGCCCGGCGCGACCGGTGGAGGATCGCCGGGGGCCGCGGGGAGGCTCCCGGGTTCGGCGCTACGGCCCCGCGACGACCTCGAACCGGGTGACGTCCGAGCGGCCGGCCGCGTCCGTGACGACCAACGTGTGGCGGCCGGTGCCGACCTCGAGGGCCACGGCGGCCCGGCCGATCGCGGGCCCCCGCCTCGACGCCGTCGAGCGCGAGGCGGAGCGGCCCGGGGTCGGCGGCGACGGCCGCCACGACGACCGACGCGCGGCCGTCGGCCCGGGCCTCGAGCCGCGTGCCCGGTCGGGGCGACACCACGCGAGGCCCGGCGGCCGGCGGGTCCTGCGGGTCGGGACAGTCGGCGGCGTGCGGCGGGAGCACGTCGACGGCGAGGCCCGCCTGTCGGCGCCACGCGGCCCACGCCGCCGGCAGGACGAGGACGTCGCGGGCGACGACCGCGTGGCCCGCGCGGCAGCGCTCGCAGCGGAGCGCGCCGGTGGCCGCGTCGAACGCGGCCCGGACGTGGGCGTCGCAGGGCGCCAGCGGCGCGGCGTCGGCGGGCCGCAGGTCCGCGCGGCGACCGGCGCACGCGGGGCCCGCGGCGAGGCCCGTCGTCGCGCAGACCTCCACCTCGACGACGCCGCGGTCGGCCGGCGGCGGGAACGGCGCCGGGTCCGGGTCGGCCACGGCCAGGACGTCGAACCACGTCGGCACGGCGAGGCGCGCGCCGACGAGCGCGTCGTCGCCGGCGCCGTCGAGGCGTCCGCGCCACACGACGACCGCGACGCGCGTCGTCCACCCGACGGCCCACGCGTCGCGCCGGCCCGACGACGTGCCCGTCTTCCATGCGACGCCGGCCCGCGGCGCGCCCGGCGGTCGCGCGCGCGTCGACGACGCGAGGGCCGCGGTGACGAGCGCGGCGGCGCCGGCGCTCGTGACGCGGGTCGCGCGCGCAGGCGGGCCGTCGGCGACGAACCGGAGCGGGCGGTGGAGCCCCCCCGACGCGAGCGCCGTCGCGGCCTCGGCCAGCTCGAGTGGCGTGACGTCGTCGGTGCCGAGGGCGAGGTCGGCGTCGCGCCGGCCCTCGGGCGCGCGCACGCGCGCGAAGCCGTACGCCGCGAGGACCCCCGCGAACGCGTCGCGCGGCAGCGCCGCCGCGAGCCGGACCGCCGGCAGGTTGAGCGAGACCGCGAGCGCCTCCGACGCCGGCACCGGGCCCGCGAAGCCCGGGTCGAAGTTCACCGGCGCCCAGTCCGGCGACGCCCACGGCAGGTCGAGGACCGGCGTGTCGCGCGCGACGAGGCCGCGGTCGAGCGCGAGGGCGTAGAGGAACGGCTTCAGCGTCGAGCCCGCGCTGCGCGGCCGCCCGCTCGCGTCGCCGCCGTCGGCGCGCGGCACGCGCGCGCCCGCGAGCGCCGTCACGGTCGCCGTCGCGACGTCCACGACGACGATCGCCACGCCGTCCGGCGGCGGCACCGCGGCCGCGATCCGCTCGACCTCGCGCTGCGTCGCGGGCACGAGGGCCGTCGCGCCCGCGCCCGCGCGCGACGCGAGGTGCGGCGCGCCGTCGGGGAACGGGTCGGCCGCGACCGCGACCGGGCGCGCCTGCGCCGCGCGGCACGCCTCGTCGGTGAGCCACCCCTCGTCGCGCATCGCCGCGAGGACCGCGTCGCGGCGGGCGCGCGCGGCCTCGGGATGGCGGCGCGGGTCGAAGCGGTTGGGCGCCGGCAGCACGCCGACGATCGTCGCGGCCTCGTCGGCCGAGAGGTCGGCGGGGCGTTTCCCCCACCACGCCGCGGCGGCGGCCGTCGCGCCGCGCAGGTTGCCCGGGAGCGGCACCGCCTCGAGGTACCGCGCGAGGATCTCGTCCTTCGGGAGCCGCCGCTCGAGCTGCCAGGCGCGGACCGCCTGCCAGACCTTGCCCGCGACGGTGCGCGGCGTCGGGTCGACGAGCCGGGCGAGCTGCATCGTGAGCGTGGACCCGCCCTCGACCGCGGCCCCGGCGACGAGGCAGCGCGCGGCCGCCCGCACGAGCGCGCGCGGGTCGACGCCGCGGTGGACGAGGAACCGCCGGTCCTCGGACGCCAGCAACGCGTGCACGAGGTGCGGCGACGCGTCCGCCCGCGCGAACGGGAGCCGGCGCTCCCCGGCCCCGTCGAGGCCGACGCGCAGCCACGTCCCGTCGGCCGCCGTGACGACGCCCGACGGCGGCGGCGCCGCGAGCGCCGCGGCCGGGAGCGGGCACGCCGCGTCGAGCACCTCGAACGCGACGTGGAAGGCGACGAGGCCGACCGCGAGGCCCGACGCGAGGCGCGCCGCGAGCCGGGCCCCGCGAGGGAGCCCGGCCCGCCCGCGCGCCGCGGGCCGCACCGCCGCGGGAAGCCCGGCGCGGGTCACCGGGCCACGACCACCGTGCCCGCGGCGCCCCGCGCGAACACCGCCGGGTCGTACAGGAGCTCCGCCCGCGGCGCGGGCAGGGCGAACGTGCCCGCGGTCGTCGCGCGCACGAGGTAGACGTGCCGGAACGTCGTCCCGGGGAGCGGCGCGCTCCGGAAGAAGAGGACGCGGTCGTCCCGCACCTCCTCGCGCGTCGGCGCGAGCGTCCCCTCGCCCGGGAGCGTCGAGACGACCTCGAACCCGCCGGGCAGGACGTCGGAGACGAGCAGCTCGGTCGCGCCCGCGGGCGCGGTGCCCTCGAGCTCGACGCGGTACGTGCGGCCGCGGACGAGGCCGGCCTCCGCGCCCACGAGCCGGCGCGCGACCGTCATGCCCTCGGACCGCGGGGCCGGGTCCGCGACGGCCGGCACGCCCTCGACGCGCACGACCACGGTGACGGGCCCGTCGGCCTCGAGCGACCACGTCCACGGCGCGTCCGGGTCGACGTCGAGCGTCGCGCCGCCGCGGAACGCGACCTCGCGCCCGCCGGCGACGAGCCGGCCGCGCGCGGGCCCGGCCGCGCCGCGCGCCTTCGCCTCGTGGTGCGCGAGCGCCAGCAGGACCGTCGCGTCCTCCTGGGTCGTGCGCGGGTGCGCGAGGCTCGCCGTCAGGCGCGCCACCAGCGGCAGCACGCGCGGGTCGTCGGGGCGCGCGTCGACGAGGGCGTCGAGGAGGATCGCGTCGGCGCGCAGGCCCGACGCGAGCGCGACGGGCGCGCGGCCCGTCGCCGGCGCGGCCGCGCCGGCCGACGACGACGCGGCGAGCAGGGACGCGAGGGCGTCGGCGTCGCGACGGACGGCGGGGCCGCCGTCGGCCGAGGGGACCGCGGCGGGCTCGAGCAGCGCGCGCGCCGCGGCCAGGTCGCCCCGGCGGACGAAGGCCGACGCGAGCCGCGCGCGGTCCTCGTCGGTCGTGGCGCGCTCGGCGAGCACCTCGAGCCACGTGCCCGTCGGACGTCCGGCGAGCGCGAGCAGGAACGCCTCGTAGGCGCCGCCGTGGCCGGCGCGGAGCGTCTCCTCGACGCGGTCGAGGAGCGCCTCGAGGCGGTCCGAGGGCACCGGCCGGCCGAGGCGCTTCGCCTCGACGAGGAAGTGGCCGCCGTAGACCGTGCCGAACGGCCACGACGTGTCGAGCCCGGGCCACGTGGCGAGCCCGCCGTCGCCGGTCTGCATCGAGAGCAGCCGTTCGATCGCCGCGTCCACGGCCACGAGGTCGTCGTCGCCGCCGTCCGGGTGCGCGTCGCGCGCGAGCGCCGACAGCGCGAGGAGCGGGAACGCGCGCGAGGTCGTCTGCTCGACGCACCCGTACGGGTAGTCGCGCAGGCGGTCGAGCGCGGGCAGCCACGCGACGGACGGGCCCGTGCCCACGGTCACCCGCGCGCGGCGCGACGCCGGCAGGTACGCGCCGGGCAGCGGGCCGTCCACGCGCTCGCCGGCGGCGAGGGCCCGGACGACGTGCGCGACCTCGAACGGGGCCGCGGGCCGCACCGCCACGCGGGCCGCGCGCACCACGCGATGGCCCGCCGCGTCGCGCGCGGTGACGGTCGCGGTGGCGACGCCGACGCGATCGAGCGCGCGCACCCGCAGGGGCGCGCCGTCCTCGACGCGCTCGAGGCCGTCGAGCGCGACCTCCGTGACGACGCCGTCGCCGCGGGCCTCGACGCCCACGTCGAACACGTCGCCCGGGGCCACGGCGAGGGGGGCGTGGACGAACAGCCCGACCGGCCCGCGCACCACGACGTCCTTCGCGCACGCGCCCGTGCCCGTGCGCGAGGCGGCGACGACGACGAGCCGCAACCGGCCCTCGAACGCGGGCACGTCGAGGCGCACCGTCGCCGTGCCGTCCACGGCCACCGTCGCGCGCGCGAGCGCGACCGTCGCGACGTCCACCGGGACCGCCGCGTCCGCGCGGGCGAGGAGCGGGTCGGCCTCGCCCTCGTCGCCGCCCGTCGAGGCGCGCGTGGGGTACCGCGCGCCGGACAGGAGGGCCGCGTACGCGTCGGCCCCGCGCGTGTCGAGACGGCGCCGCGCGCCGAAGTGCGCGGCCGGGTCGGCGTCGGGGTGGCGCGTGCGGGCGAGGACGGCGGCGTCGACGAGGTGCACGCGGACGTCGGCGGGGACCGACGTGGCGAGGCGCACCTCGACGGGGCCCTCGGGCAGGACCACGTCGGGCACGTCGGCGCGCACGACGACGCGGCGGTCCTCGCGGACGACGACGGCGCCGGCGGCCGCGAACAGCCGCGGCGGGCCGTCGCCCGCGTCGGCCGCGCCGCGGGCCAGGGTCACCGTCGCGTGCAGGCTGGGCCCGAGCACGTCGGGGAGCGGGATCTCGATGCGCGTCGCGCCGGCCTCGACGTCCACCACGTGGGCCACCAGCACGTCGGGCCCCTCGAGGGTGACGAGCGCGCGCCCCGCGAAGGGCGCCGTGACGTCGACGAGGACGGGCGCGCGCGGCGCGACGGGCCCGGCGATCGCGACGGAGAGCCGCGCCGGGTCGGGCGCCGCCGTCGGCGCGTCGCAGCGGCCGCCGACCCGGCCGAAGCGCAGGCCGGCGGGGGCGAACCCGTCGCCGCGGGCCCGCAACCGGAACGTGCCGTCGCCCGGGTCGGGGAACGCGACCGTCGCGCGGCCCGCGGCGAACGTCGCGGTGCGCGTGCCGAGCGCCTCCACCACCTCCGACGACGTCCACGTCACGCCGCCGTGGCGCGCGGGCGTCCACGCGCCGCGGACCACGACGCGCTCGAGCGTCACCGTCGCGACCCCGTCGACGGCGGGCGCGACCGCGAGCGACGCCACGACGTCGGCGCCGCGCGGCGGCGCGAGGCCGAGGCGCGGGCGACCGGGCCTCGCGTCGGCGGAGACACGGGCCGCCACCACCCGACCCGAGAGGTCCACGACCTCCGCGGCCACGACGACGCGCATCGGGGCGCCGCCGCTGCCCTCGGCGGGGAAGGGGACGCGCAGCGTCGCCACGCCGTCCGCGCCCGTCACGGCCTCGCCCGCGTCCACGGCGACGACCGCCGGGACGTCGTCGGCGTCGCCGGAGACGAACCCCTCGACGGCCGGCAGGTCGACCGGCACGGCCTCGAGGCGCAGGCGGACCGACCGGCCCGGCGCGGGCGCGCCGTCGAACAGGCGCACCACGACGCGCACCGGCACGACCTCGCCGAGGACGGGCGGCGCGTCGGGCAGGAGCACCTTCGCCTCGATGCGGTCGGGGACGAACGGCTCGACGCGCACCGCCGCGCGGGCGAGCGCGCGGCCCGCGCCCGCGGCGTCGGCCTCGCCGGCCGACGTCGAGAGCTCGACCGCGTACGCGCCGGTGCGCGCGGCCTCCGGCACGCGGAGGGCGGCGTCGACGAGGCCGGAGGCCGGCGTGCGGCGGTGCACGCGGCGCACCACGCGCCCGTCGGGGCCGCGCAGCGTCACGACGACGGGGAGCCCCTCCGCGACCGCGAGGCCCGTCGGCGTGCGGAGGATCGCGTCCACGTGGACGGTCTCGCCCGGGCGGACGAGGCCGCGGTCGGCGCGCAGCCACGCGTCGACGGGCCCGGGCGCGGCGCGGCCCTCCGCCTCGCGCGCGTCGGGCCGCACCTGGTGGTCGTCGAGGTCGACCCACGCGAGGTCGTCGCCCGAGGTGACGACGACGACCGCGGGCGCCGAGGCGAGGCCGCGCGCGACGAAGAGGCCCGCCGCGTCGGTGCGGCCGTCCGCGACGGCGTGGCCGGCGGCGGTGTACGCGGCGACGCGCGCGCCGGCGACCGCGAGGCCGTCCGCCAGGCTCGCGACGCTGACGACCAGGCCGTCCGCGCGCGCGCGCACGACCGGCGCGAGGTCGGTGACCTGAGCAGGCGGGCGTCGTCGCGCCACGTCTCGGCGGCGTCGGCGACGCGGACGTGCCACGCGCCGCGCGGCGGCGCGCCGAGGAGCTCGGCGAGGTCGATCGTCCGCGTCCAGCGCGCGTGGGGCGGCGCGACGACGGGCACGCGGCGCACCACCGGCTCGGTCGCGAGCGCGGCGGGACGCCGCCAGGCGAGCGCGAGGGGCACGACGTTCGACGCGGGCACGCGGCGCAGCTCGACGACGACCTCCGCGACGTCGCGGCCGGTGAGCTCGAGCGTGGGCGCGGCCGCGGTCGACAGCGTGGCGCCCGAGGGGACGATGGCGAGGGACGGGCTCGGGACGGGCACGCGCACGAGCCGGCGCGCGTCCTTGCCGAGGCGCAGGCCGCCGGCCGCGCGCAGGCCCGCCTTGGCGGTCACCACGACGGTCTCGCCGACGGGGAACGCGCCCGAGAGGCGGACGCCGCCGTCGCGCGCGCGCACGACGAGGTCCTTCGGCGCGGGCGCGGCGACGAGCATCCCGGCGAGGTCCTGCGGCGCGAGCGGGTGCGAGAACGCGACGTCCACGTGGACGGTCGCGCCGTCCGCGTCCACCTCGACGTCGGCGAGCGCGAGGTCGCGCGACCACGTGACCGTGCGGCGGACCGCCGCGCCGAGCGGGTCGCCGCCCTCGCGCGAGCGCAGGTCGCCCGAGAGCTCGACGACGACCGAGCCCGACGGGAACGCGTCGAGCGTCAGCACGAAGCCGCGGCCCGCGCCGCCCCAGCGGAAGCCCAGCGGCGCGCCGGCCGCGTCGGTCACGCGCGTCGCCGCGCGGAGCGCGCCCTCCGTGAGCTCGGCGGTGAACCGCACGGGCCACGTCGCCGCGCCGTCGGCGCCGACGCGGGGCGTGGGCTCGGCCGCGAGCGCGAGCGCGCCCGTGCGGAACACGACGTCGGCCGCGACGCGGCGGCCGTCGCGGTCGCCGAACGCGTCGCCGAACCGCACGCGGAACGCGCGCAGGCGCGGCAGCTCGCCCACGGGCTCGATCAGCAGGCGGCGCACCGTCTCGAAGCGCGCGCGCACCGGCGCGGCGGGTTCGAGCGCGACCGCGCCCGCGGCGAGCGGCAGGCCCACGGCGGCGGGCTCGACCATCGGCGCGTCGAACTCGACGCGCACCTGCGGTCGCGTCTCGTCGCCGGCGACGGCCACGTCGAGCACCGCGACGCGCGACGGCGCGAACACGCGCCGCATGTGCGCCGAGACGGACACGACGAGCAGCACGAAGAGCGTGACGGAGAGGAACGGAGAGCGCAGCAGCGACCGCAGCATGGGGGGACCCGCCCGCGCGGAACCGACGCCGGAGGAGGGCCCGCTCGGCCGGCCGGCCGCGACGCGCGGGATCCTACCGCCCCGCAGCAGGTCGTGGGGAATCGTCGGAACGTCCCCCACCGGTGGGCTCGCGCCGGGCCGCGTGGTCCGGGCGGAGGCGGTCCCCTCGCGCGCGGCGGCGGCGCCGTCGCGGTCGAGGCGTCAGCGCAGGTAGAGCGCGTGCTCGAGGGTCAGGACCGCCAGCGCGGTCTGGGTCGCGAGGCCCGTGGCCCGGCCCGGGTCGTGGACGGCGACGGGGAAGCACCCGGCGGCCGAGCCGGTGGCGATCTGCGCCTTCGAGAGGTCGAACGCCCACGTCCGCCACGGGTCCTCGAGCGCCCCGTCGAGCAGGATCGAGAGGCGGACCCCGTAGTAGAGCGTGTAGAGCGACGGCGGTCGGTTCGCCGGGAGGCCCTTCAGGTACGTCCGCCACGACGCGGCCACCGTCGGGTCGGCGTCCTTGCCCGCGACGTGCGCGACGAGCATCCCCGCGGGGGCCAGCGAGCCGCTCGCGCCCCCCGTCGGCACGTAGCTGAACTTGTGGGCGCCCTTCCAGAAGTACCCGAGGAAGATGTCGAGCCCCGACGAGACCCGGAACGGCACCGGCACGTCGGCGAGCCGGGCCGCCTCCGTCGCCTGCGCGACCCAGGCGGTCACCGAGAGGTCGCCGGTCGGGTCGAGCGCGCGGTAGCGGTACCCGCCGAGCGGGCCCATGGACGCCTCGAAGTACCCGAGGCCCCGGCGCACGGCCTCGCGCAGCTCGGGCGACCCGGTGGACGCCGCGGCCTGCCCGAGCGCCATGAGCGCCATCGCCCCGGCGTACATCTGCCCGCCGCCGGGGAACGACCCGTCGGGCTTCTGGAGCTTCTTCAGCCACTCGATCCCGCGGCCGAGGTACGGGTCGAACCACCCGTTCGGGTCCTGGTCGCGGAAGTCGAGGAACGCGAGCACGGCCAGGGCGGTCGAGGCGGTGGCGTACGCGTCGCCGGTGCTGTCGCGTTTGGCCGCCGTCAGGCACGCGGGGTCGTGCTTCAGCGCCGTGCACCGCTCGACGACGGCGGTGTCGGAGAACGACCCGTCGTCGCGCTGGTGGAGCGCCAGCCACGCGAGGCCCGCGTGGATCGCGTCGAGGAGGCCCACCGCGTTGCGCTGGCGCAGCTTGTCGAGCTGGTCGACGCGGCGGCGTTCGGCTTCCGTCAGGTCCGCGACCGGCGGCAGCTTGTCCTGCCCGCGACGCGCCCGCCGGTCCTGGAGGAACGTGTTGAGCAGGAGGTCGGCCGACCCCTTCTCGCCGCCCGACGGGAGCCCCGGCACGAGGAACCGGCGCAGGTGCCGCGAGAGCTGGTCGAGGTCGTCCTCGTTGCCGGACTTCGCGAGCACCTCCGCCGTGGCCGCGAGCTTGGCGTTCACGGCGTCGCGCTGCTCGTCGGTCACCTTGGCGCCCGCGAGCAGCTTCTCGAGCTCCGCCCGCTTCGCCGCCGCGTCCACCGCGATGGAGAGGCGGTCGAGGACCGCCGTCTTCGCCGCGTCCTCGAAGAGCTCCGGGTGGTCGGCCTTCAGCCGCCGCGCGGCCTCGAGGGCGGCCTTGAGCTTCCCCTGCTTCTGGAGCTCGAGGACCGCCGCCCAGGCCGCCGCCAGCCGGACCCGCTCCCGCTCCTTCCGCTCCGCGACGACCCGTCCGGCCGACGCCAGCGCGACCTCCTGCGCCTTCGACACCGCGGGCTCCGGCTCGGGGGCCGCGGGCTCGACGGCCTCCGGGGGCGCCACCTCGGCGGGGCCGGGCGCGGCCAGCACGTACACGGCGGCGCCCGACGCGAGCAGGACGGCCAGACCGAGCCAGGGGCGGACCATGGTCCCGGTCAGTGTACCGGTCACGCACCCGCCGCCCGCGCCGAACCCGCCGACGCCCTCGCGCGCGACCGCCCGGCGGCGGTCGCCCCGCGGTCAGAACCGCACCAGGAGATGCCGCCGGTTCGCGAGGATCGACAGCGGCGCCGCGACCTCCTCCACCGTCCCGCCGAGCCCCTCGACGGTCCGCCGCAGCCGCGCCGCGTCCGGCACCAGCAGCCCCAGCCGGGCCCGCGCGGCGGCGTAGCTCGACCGCCGCAGGCGCAGGATCCGCCCGAGCGCCTCCCGCAGCCGCCCCTGGCGCGCGGCCCCGCGCAGCAGGCCGAACACGTCGGCCACGCGCCCCCCGCCGCGCGGCACGTCGCTGACGAGCACCCGCGCCCCGGGCACGACGACGCCGCGCACCGCGCGCAGCAGCGCGTCCACCGCGTCGTCGTCCGGCAGGTACTGCACGACGCTGTGGACGACGACGAGCGTGAACCGCGCCGGCCCGAGGCCCGCGAGGTCGCCCGGCGCGGCCGGGTCGAGCCCCACGAGCGACACGTTCGACCGCCCGCCGAGCCGCGCCCGCGCGAGGTCGAGCAGCCGCGGCGCGACGTCGGCCCCCACCGCCTCGCGCATCCGCGGCGCGAGCGCCTCGAGCGCGAAGCCCGGCCCGCACCCGAGGTCCAGCAGCACGTCCGACGCCGTCGGCGCGAGCACGGGCAGCGCGGCGCGCACGAACGCCTCGGTGTCGCGACGCCACCCCTCGAGGTCGAAGCCCGTGGGCCCGTCCCACCACGCGGCCCACGACGCGGCCGCCGCGTCCGGGCCCGCGACCGGCCCCGGCGCGCCCCGCGGCGACCCGGGACCGCTCCCCCCGCGGGGGACGGCGAGGCCCGGCGGCTCGCGCGGGCCGCCGGGCCTCGGGTCCGGGAGAGGGGAAGCGTCGTCCACGCCGCCACGCTACCCGCCGCGGGCCGCCGACCGCCACGCGGGCCCGCCGGACGACCGGCGGGCCCGGGCCGGCGCGACCCGCCCGGTCAGCGGGAGAGGTCGAGGCGGACGTCCCGGTCGGCCTCGATGGTGAAGCGCATCCGGTCCATCCCCCACGTCCGCACCGGCAGCACCAGCGAGGTGCGCGCCGGCACGTCGGTGCGGAAGGGCGCGCGGTAGTACGCGACGGCCTTGCCGCCGACGCTCTGCACCGCCTCGAGGCGGAGCACGGTCCGCGGGTACCGCCGGTCGGGGAAGACCTGCGCGGTGTCGTGGACCGCCTCGATCCCGATCGGGGCCGCGACGCCCTCGGGCAGCGTGAGGAACATCCCGACGCGGCCCTTCACGGGGAGCGCGACCACCGCCTCGCGGCAGGTGTCGGGGACGAGCGCGCCGGCCGCGGGACGGAGGCCGTCCGCGAAGCGCAGCTCGACGTGGGTGAAGCGCGGCATCGCGAAGGCGACGCGACCGTCGTCGTCGGTGACGAGGTCCTGGCCGCGGCGGTCCTCCGGGCGGGCGCCCGGCAGGCGGTCGCCGGCGGGCACGACGCGGAACGCGAGGCCCGCGAGCGGGCGGCCCGCCGCGTCCACGACGCGGAGCCGCGTCGTCTCGGCCCGCTCCTTCCACGCGTGGCGCGCGAGGCCGGGGCGCTCGTCGCTCGAGAGCGCGCGGAGGAAGGCGACGAGGTCCGCGACCTCGCCGGGCGCGAGGGTGAGGGGGTGGAGGAGCCGCGAGGCCTCGGGGTCCTGCGGGCCCTCGGCGTAGTGGCGCACGACGGCCTCGAGGGTGCGGAGCGAGCCGTCGTGCATGTACGGCGCGCGGACCGCGACGTCGCGCAGCGTCGGCGTCTTGAAGACGCGGCGGTCCTTCGGGCGGCCCGTGAGCGCCGCGACGCCGCCGTCGCCCTCCGCCTCGACGAGCTGGCGCCGCGTTTCGTCGTCCTTGGCGGCGAAGCCCTTCCAGGTCACGCCGGTGTCGTGGAAGCGGAAGTCGGTGAAGGCCGCGCGCGCGCCGCCCATGTCGTGGCAGCTCGCGCAGCCCGCCTTGCCGCGGAACAGCTCGAGCCCGCGCTGCTGCGCCGCCGACATCGCGGTGGCGTCGCCCGCGGCGAAGCGGTCGTAGGCGGACGTGCCCGTGGCGAGCGAGTGGCAGTACGCCTCGATGGCCTCGGCGATGCGCTGGATCGTCACCTGCGGCGTGCCGAACGCGGCGGTGAACGCCTCGCGGTAGCGGCCCGCGGCCTCGAGCGTCTGGTCGGCGTACGGCAGCGACCCGACGAGCAGGTCGGGGTCGAGGAACGCCTCCTTCTCGGGCGGCAGCGTGGCGGTCGAGAGGAACGGGTCGGCGGGGACGCCGGCGACGCGGCGGGCCGCGACCTTCGGCGCTGCGCCCGGCGACGGCTTCGCCGCGGGGTCCTTCCCGTTCGGGCCCGGCGCGGCCGCCGCGTCGCCGCTGGCGGCCGGCGCGGGGGCGGACGGCGACGGCGGGGTTGCGGGCGTCGTCGGCGTCGCCGGTGTCGTCGGGGGAGGTGCGGTGGGCGACGCGGCAGGCGAGGCCGGGGGCGGGGTCTCCGCGCGTTCGCCCTCGCTGCTCGGGGTGCGGAGGCACGGTTCGCCGGGCTCCATGGGCGTGCCGTCGCCCTTCGGCGCCGACGCGTCGTACCCGCCGCCGTCGCTCGGCGGAGCCGGGCGATCGACCTCGGGGGCTTCGACGGTGCCGCCGGCCTCGCGGTCGACGGCGCCGCTCCCGCCGCGGTCGGCCCACCCGCGGTCGTCGCCCTTCGCCTCGGCGCCGACGCCCGTGCGCGGCCCGGCCGACGCGAACTCGTGCCCGTTGCTCACGCGCCCGCGCGACGCGAGCGTCACGCGCGCGGTCACCGCGTCGCCCACGCGCCGGAACGCGCCGTCCCAGTGCACGCTCGGGTTCAGGTGCCCGTCGACGAGCGTCTGGCTGTGGCGCCGCGTGCGACCGCGGTCGTCGAGGCTCTTGCGCTCGCGGTCGCCGTAGCCGTGCTCGGGGTCGTGGCAGTCGGCGCACGACCGCAGGCCGGCGCGCGAGACGCGCGGGTCGAAGAAGAGGCGCCGCCCCAGCTCGAGGCGGGCCTCGTCGCGCGTGCCCGCGCGCGGGAGCGCCGGGGCGCCGTCCGGCGCGGCGCTCACGGACGCGAGGGGGAGCGCGGACGAGAGGAGCGACGACGCGGCCGCGAGGAGCGCCGCGCGGGTCGCGAGCGACGCCGCGCGACGGCGGATCGTTCCGGACGGAGGGGTGCGCATGGCGAGGTCTCCGCGCCTCGACGGACCGTCGAGGCCACGCCCCGGGAGAGCAAGGCCGGGCCCCATCGGCGCCGCGCGGAGACCGCGGGTCACCGGGCGCCGATCCCGCCGACGCAAGGCCCGTCGCGCCATGGAGTTGCGCGCACCGGGCCTCGCGTGCCCGGACCCGGATCGCCCCCCGTCGCGTCCGCACGCGGTAGCGGCGTGGCGTGCGGGTGACGGCGCAAGGGACGGAGCAAGGTCGTCGCGCCACGTGCATCCCCCCCGCCGAGAACACATCGGAGTCGCGGACTCCAAGGAGACCGATCATGCGTGGGATCCTCGCGTTCGTGGGTGCGACCGCGGCGGCGTTCGCCGTCGGGTGCGGCGGCGGCAGCGGCCCGTCGGGCAGCGGCGCCGGCGACGGCACGTTCGCCGCCGGCACGGTGCTCGGCCTCGGGGCCGCGCAGGGCGACATCGCGCTCGCCGACCTCGACAAGGACGGCACCGCCGACCTCCTCGCCGTGCGCGGCGGGCTCTTCAACGAGCTCGTCGTGTGCGACGGGCAGGCGAACGGCTTCGGCCCGGAGAGCCCGTACGTGCTCGACGGCGACCAGCCGCGCGCGCTCGGCACCGGCGACTTCGACGACGACGGCTACACCGACGTGCTCGTCTGGTGCGAGGACGGCGTCGTGGACCACCTCGAGGCGGCCACGGTGAACAACGTGCTCGGCGTCTTCGACCGCACGGACCTCACCGGCGCGGGCACCGCGGGCGCGCGCGGGATGCGCGTGGCGCGGCTGAACGGCGACGCCGACGAGGACGTGATCATGGGCCTCGCCGGGGCGCTCACGCGGTTCGACGGCACGACGAGCAGCAACTTCCTCGGGTCGGTGGACCTGTCGCCGTCGGGTTTCCTCTCGGGCATCGCGACGCCGGACCTCGACGGCGACGGGCAGGGCGACCTCGTCGGCATCACGCTGCTCGGCCAGGTCTACGTGGCCGAGAACGCGGGCCTCGGCGGGTTCCTCGCCGGCACGACGCACACGCTGCCGTCGCCCGGCACGTCGGCCACCGCCTGGGGCGCGCTCGACGGGTTCGCGGGCACTGACGTCGCGGTGGGCCTCCAGACGTCCGCCGGCGCGGGCGTGCGCGTGGCCGTGCTGCCGAACCTCGCGAACGGGTCCGCGAACGTCGGCGCGCCCGACATCGTGACCGTCACCCTGGCGGAGAACGCGACGGTCGTGGCGCTCGAGACGCCGGACCTCGACGAGGACGGCGACGCCGACCTCGTCGTCGCGACGGCCGGCCACGTCTACATCCTGCTGAACGACGGGGCCGGCGCGTTCACGCTCGCCGACACGCTGACGCCCGGCGGGACCGTGGACGCGATCGCGATCGGCGACGTGAACGGCGACGGGATCCTCGACGTGGCCGTGCGCGCCGGCGGGTCCGTGACGCCGTACTTCGGCAACGAGGGCTGATCCGGTCCCGGGGTCGTCCGTCGCGCCTCCCCACCCCTCCGGGCGCGGCGCCGGCCACGGGATCGCTCTTTCGCCGTCCGGACGCGTGCGCCCGTGGGCGCGCCCCCCCGTGCCTCACGCACCTCCGGACACGAACCCGGCCGGGCCCTCGCGGGCCCGGCCGGTGCTCTTCCGACGCGGGGCCCGCGTCAGCGGTCGAAGTCGAGCCGGGTCTCGTGCCCCGGCGCGAGGGGGACCGACGACGTGACGCGACGCGCCGGCAGCGGGACGTCCACGACGGCGTCCGTCTCCTCGGCGTCCGGCAGCCACGCCTCGTACCGCGCGACGCTCCGACCGGCGACCTCGACGCGCCCGACGAGCGTGAACGTCGCGGCGGCGGTGCGGAGCGCGGCGAGCGTCGCGGGCGCGTGCGCGCGCAGGGCGTCGCGCTGCGCGTCCGTGAGCGGACGGGCTTCGTGATACGCCGCGAGCGCCGCGGGGACCGGCGCGCCGGCGGGCCACGCGACCGCGAGCGTCGCGCGACCGGCCACCGACGTCGGCAGCGTCAATGCGCGGCACGTGTCGGGGACCCACGTGCCCTGGGCCACCTTCACGCCCGCGGGCAGGACGAGCCGCATGTGGGTGCGCCGCGCGGGCGCGTACGCGACGCGGCCGTCGTCGTCCGTGGTGAGCGACCACGTCCGCGACGCGACCGGGACGTCGCCGGGCAGGCGGTCGCCCACGGGCTCGACGCGCACGGGCAGCCCGACGAGCGGCCGGCCGCGCGCGTCCACGAACCGCAGCTCCGTCCGGGCCGCCCGCGACGGGAGGTCCGGCGCGAGGCCCGGCGCGACGTCGCTCGTCAGCGCGCGGAGGAACGCGACCAGGTCCGCGACGTCGCGGTCGTCGGCCTCGAAGCGTCGGACGCGGGGGTCGAGGCGCGGGTCGGGGAACCCGCCGCGCGCGTAGTGGCGCACGACGCCCTCGAGCGTGCGGAACGACCCGTCGTGCATGTAGGGCGCGCGCGCCGCGACGTCGCGCAGCGTCGGCGTCTTGAACGCGCCCGTGTCGCGCAGGGCCTTGCTCATCAGCGCGCGCCCCGGGTCGAGGGCGGCGGCGAGGACGTGCGCGTCGGGCGCGGGCGCCGCCTCGCCGGTGACGACGGCCGGCGTCGCGCGCCGGGCCGCGGTGCGCGCCGCGATCCCCGTGTCGTGGAACGCGTGGTCGGTGAACGTCGCGCGCGGGCCCGTCATCACGTGGCACGCGACGCACCCCGCGCGGCCGCGGAACAACGCGAGACCCCGCTGCGCGGCGGCGTCGAGCGCCGTCGGGTCGCCGTCGGCGAACCGGTCGAAGGCGCTCGTACCCGAGCGGATCGTCGCCACGAACGCGGCGATCGCCTCCGCGATCCGGGCGACGCTGACCTCGCGCGTGCCGAACGCGGCGAGGAACGCCTCGGCGGAGCGGCCGTCGGCCTCCACGCGCGCGGCGACGTCCGTCCCCGCGACCGGGGTCGCGGCGGCGGGCGCGGGGCGCGCCGACGCGGGCGCCGCGTCGGGCGCGACCGCGGCCGCGACCGTGACGGTCGGCGTCGTGGCCGCCGCGGGCCCGGCGCCATCCGTCGCGCCGTCGGCGGGCGCGGCGACCTCGTCGTCGCCGGTCGTCGCGGGGTCCCCGTCGTCGTCGCCGCCGGACGTCGGCGTCCCGGGCGGCGGGTCGGTCGGCGGCGGGGACGTCGGCGGCGCGGGCGGGGCGGCGGCGGCGGGGTGGACGTCGTGGGCGGCGGCGGCGGCCCGTACGACGAAGGCGGCGGCGGCGCGCCCGGGCGGCGGCGGCGGCGTATCGGCGCCGGCGGCGGCGGCCTGCTGGGCCGCGACGGCGGCGACGAGCGCCCGCGCGCGCTCCGGCCGCTGACCGGACGACGACGAGAGCCGCGCCGTCACGAGGTCGGCGACGCTGTCGAACTCGCCGTCCCAGTGGAAGCGCTTGCCGAGCGCCGCGTCCACGAGCGTCTGGCTGTGGCGGCGCGTCAGCGAGAAGTCGTCCGCGTTCACGCGCTGCGGGCTGCTGAACGCGGCCGTGGGCTCGTGGCACGACGCACACGAGTTGTCGCCCGAGCGGCTCACCGCGGGGTCGAAGAAGAGCCGGCGACCCAGCTCGACGACGGCGTCCGCGCGTGCGGCCGGGCGTGCGTCCGCGGGCCCCCCGCCGAGGAGCCCGACGACGCCGAGCGCGAGGGCGCCCCCAAGGGCGGCGCCGCGTCGGACCGGAAGACGACGACCGTCCATCGTTCACCTCCTCGCCCCGCCGCGGAGACGGCGCGGCGCCATCGCGCGTCGAGGGACCGGGGACGCGGGCCACCGGGCCTCGCGTCCCCGGGAACACGTCAGCGGAGCAGGTCCACGCGGGTCTCGCGGCCCGCGGCGAGCGCGACGTGCACCGTCACGCGGCGGTCCTTCAGCGGCACGTCCACGACGGCGTCCGCCTCCCCGGCGTCCACCCAGGCCTCGTAGCGGGCGTAGGTCCGGCCCGCGAGCTCGACCGTGCCCTCGAGCGTGAACGTCGCGGCCTTCGTGCGCAGCGCGGCGAGCGTGCCCGGCGCGTGGCGGGCGAGCGCCTCCCGCTGCTCGTCGGTCAGCGCCTTCGCCTCGCGGAACGACGGGAGCGCGCGCAGCGTCGGCGTCGCCGGCGGGAGCGCGAGGAGCAGCGTGGCGCGACCGACCGTGCCCACGACGAGGGTCGCGTCGCGGCAGGTGTCGGGCACGAAGCCGCCCTGCGCGGCCTCGACGCCGACGGGCAACGAGAGGCGCATGTGCGTGCGGCGCGCGGGCGCGAACGCGACGCGACCGTCGGCGTCCGTCACGAGCCGGTACGTGCGCGCGGTGAGCGGGAGGTCGCCGGGGAGGCGGTCGCCCGCGGGCTCGACGCCGACCGGCAGGCCCGCGATCGCGTGGCCCTTGGCGTCGACGAAGCGGAGCGAGGTCGTCGCGGCACGGCGCCCGTAGTCGGGCGCGAGGCCGGGCGCCTCGTCGCTCGAGAGCGCGCGGAGGAACGCGACGAGGTCCGCGACGTCGTGGTCGTTCGCCGCGAACTTCTTGAGGCGCGGGTCGAGGTTGCCGTCGGCGAAGCCGCCGCGCGCGTAGTGGCGCACCACGGCCTCGAGCGAGCGGAACGAGCCGTCGTGCATGTACGGCCCGCGGGCCGCGACCTCGCGCAGGCTCGGCGTCTTGAAGGCGCCGACGTCGCGCGGGCTGCGCGTCATCGTCGCGCGGCCGAGGTCGTACGCAGCCACCGACGGGCCGCGCACGGGCGTCGTGACGAACCGCGCCGCGGAGCGCGAGGACACGCCGGTGTTGTGGTAGCCGTCGTCGGTGAACGTCGGCCGGGCGCCGGCGAGCGTGTGGCACTGCGCGCAACCCGCGCGGCCGCGGAACAACGCGAGGCCCCGCTGGGCCGACGCGTCGAGGGCCGTCGCGTCGCCCCCGGCGAACCGGTCGTACGGGCTCTCGCCCGAGCGGATCGACGCGACGTAGGCCGCGACCGCCTCGGCGATGCGCGCGGTCGTGACCTGGCGCGAGCCGAACGCGGCCTCGAAGGCCTCGGCGTAGCGGCCGTCCTTCTCCACGCGCTCGGCCACCATCGACGCGCGGTCCTCGCCCTTCGTCGACGACGTCGGCTGGTCCTTCGCGGCGCCGCCGGTCCCGCCGCCCTCGGACGACGACGCACTCGTGTCGGGCGTCGCCGTCGCGGGCGCCCACGAGCTGCCGCCCGACGCGGACGCCGTCGGCGTCGCGGTCGGCGTCGGCTCGGCGCTCGACGCGCCGGTGTCGGTCGGCGTCTCCGACGCCGGGGGCGTGCTCGACGTGTCGTCGGTCGGCGCGGCGCCGCTCGACGCGTCGCCGCCGGACCCGTCCCCGGAGGACGTGGCCGTGGGCGCCGCGTAGAGCGCCGGCGGCGGGGGCGCCGACTCGGGGGTGGTGGCGTCCGGGGTCGCGCCGTCGGTCGGCGGCGTCGCCTCCGTCGTCGGTGCGTCGGTCTTCGGCTCGCCGTCCTTCGGCTCCGGATCGCTCGGCTTGCGCAGCCCGGAGACGATCCCGCCGCCCGGCAGGTGATACGGCGTGCAGGGGTTCGTGTACTCGGGGCGGTACGGGACCAGCTCGCGCGGCGGCTCCGGCGCGTCGTCCGCGCCGTCGTCCTCGGCGGGCGGCGGGGCCTCCTCGGCCGGCGGCGGCTCCTCGGTCGCGGCCGGCGTCGCCGGCGCGGTCGGGGTCGGCGGCGTCACGGGCGTCGCCGCACGGCCGGTCGTGGTGGCCGCGAGCGCCGCACCGCGCGCGGCGCCGCCGTGTTTCGAGCGCGCGCCCGCGGGGGCGCCGAGCCGCGCCGTCACGAGGTCGGCGACGCTGTCGAACTCGCCGTCCCAGTGGAAGCGCTTGCCGAGCGCGGCGTCCACCAGCGACTGGCTGTGGCGCTTCGTCATCGAGAAGTCGTCGACGTCGAGCCGCGACGGGCTCGAGAAACCGTGCGCGGGGTCGTGGCACGACGCGCACGCGTTGTCCGACGAGCGGCTCACCGCGGGGTCGAAGAAGAGCCGGCGACCCAGCTCGACGACCGGGTCGGCCTTCCCGCGGCCGCCCGCGTCCGCGGCGCGCCCGGCGCCGAACGCCCCCGAAGCGAGGAGTGCGACGGCGACGCCGACGCCCACGACGACGTGGTTCCGACCCATGTTCACCTCCGACCCTGGCGGCCCTGCGCCGGACTCCAGGAGTCCATTCCAAGGGTGCCCGTCGCGAGCCCGGCGAGACCGACGCGAGGCGGGCAAGCGCAGCCGAGAGGCCCCGGAGACGGGTTCCTGACCCGTTGAGGGACCGATCGGCGAGCAGGCCCGCCGCAGCGAGAGGATCGCCGGGCGCAGCAGGGAGGCCCTTGGAATGGACTCTAAACGACCGGGCCTCGCGTGCGCATCCGTTGTGTTCCACGGCTTGTAACGAGGTCCGGCCGGGAACCCCGTGCGCGTCCCCCGGGTCCGACCTACCCTCCCCCGGATGTCGCCGCTGCGCCTCCTCGTCTTCCTGGCGGTCGTCACGACCGTCTCGCTCGCGGTCCACCGCTTCTTCTGGGTGCGCCTCGTCCGCGACGTCACGACCTCGTCCCGCCTCCGCCGGATCGGCGCGGTCCTGTTCGCGGCGCTCGCGCTCTCGGTGCCCGCGGGCCTCACGTTGTGGCGGTTCGTCGGCGCCGAGACGGTGCGTCCGGTGTCGTTCGTCGGCGCGACGTGGGCCGGCGTCCTCTTCCTCCTGCTCGTCTGCCTCCTCGGCGCCGACCTCCTCCGGGGCGCGGTCCGGCTCGCCCGACGCAAGGCCCGGCCGCCGGCGCTGCCCGTCGACCTCGGCCGCCGCCGGTTCCTCGCGCGGTCGGTGGCCGGGGTCGCCGGCGCGGGCGCGGCGGGCCTCTCGACGGCGGCGCTCGTCGAGGGCGCGCGGCCGCCGGAGGTCGTCGAGGTGACGGTGCCGGTGCGGCGCCTGCCGGCGGCGTTCCACGGGTTCCGCATCGCGCAGCTCTCCGACGTGCACGTCGGACCGCTCCTGCGCCGCCCGTTCCTCGACGACCTCGTGCGCCGCACGAACGCGCTCGCGCCGGACCTCGTCGCGATCACGGGCGACCTCGTGGACGGCTCCGTGGACGACCTCCGCGACGTCGTCGCTGCGCTCGCCGACCTGCGCGCGCCCCACGGCGTGTGGTTCACGACGGGCAACCACGAGTACTACATGGGCGCCGACCCGTGGATCGCGCACCTCGCGACCCTCGGCGTCCGCACGCTGCGCAACACGCGCGTCGAGGTGACCCGCGGCGGCGCGGTGATCGACCTCGCGGGGATCGACGACCCGACGGGCGCGGGGTTCCCGGGCCATGGGCCCGACCTCGACCGGGCGCTCGAGGGCCGCGACCCGGCGCGGCCCGTCGTGCTCCTCGCGCACCAGCCGAAGCAGGTCTTCGACGCGGAGCGCCTCGGCGTGGACGTGCAGCTCTCGGGGCACACGCACGGCGGCCAGATCGCGCCGTTCGGCGCGCTCGTGCGGCTCGTCCAGCCCGCGGTCGCCGGCCTGCACCGTTTCGGGCCGACGTGGCTCTACGTGAGCCGCGGCGCGGGCTCGTGGGGCCCGCCGATGCGGCTCGGCAACCCCGCGGAGCTCACGGTGGTGACGCTGCGGCCCGCCTGATCAGCGCCGCGGCGCGCGGCGGCGCGCGACCCACGTCCACAGCTTCGGGTCGTGGTACGCGACGTCCCACGCGCGATGGCCGACGTTGCGCAGCACGGTGAGCCGCGAGCGCCCGCCCGCCGCGCGGTGGACGGCCTGGAGCAGGCGCGCGTGCCGGACCGGGATCACGGGGTCCTTCGCGCCGTGGAAGGCCCACACCGGGACCCCCGCGAGCCGGGCCGCGCGTCGCGGCCAGCCGGGCTCGTTGGGCACCGACGCGCAGAGCGGGACCGCGCTCGCGAACCGCGCGGGGTCCTCGGCCGCGAGCATCCACGTGCCCGAGCCGCCCATACTCGCGCCCGTGACGTGCACGCGCCGCGGGTTGCCGCGCAGCAAGGGGACCAGCTCGTCGAGGAGCGCGAGGAGGTCGTCGAGGAGCCCGCCCCACGTGGTGCCGCGCGGGCACAGCGGCGACAGGACGACGAACGGGAACGCGCGATCGCGCAGCAGCCGCAGCGGCAGGTCGTTGCGCAACAGCGCGCGCACGTCGGTCCCGCGCTCGCCGCCGCCGTGCAGGTGCAACACGACGGGCCAGCGCCGCCGCCGGGCGCGGGCGTGGCCCGGCGGCAGGTGGACGAGCACGGGGAACGTGGTCCCCGCGGGCGACGTGAAGACGATCGAGCGCACCGACCGATGCTACGCACGCCGCCGGGCGGCCGGCCGATCCGCGCGTGGCCGCCGGAACGAGAAGGGGCCCGGCGCGCTCGCGATCGAGCGTGCCGGGCCCTGCGCTCGCCGGCGGTCCGCGGACCGCGGGAGCGACGACGGAGGCCGACCGGGCCCCCGCGAGGGGTTACTCGCCGCCGTCCATCGGCGGCGCCTCACCCTCGGGCGGCGGAGGCGGGGGCGCGTCCTCACCCTCCCCACCGGGCGGGGGCGGAGGGGGCGGCGGAGGCGGCGGCGGCTTGCCGTCCTTGCCGCCCTTCCCGTCCTTCGGGGGCGGAGGAGGAGGCGGAGGCGGGCCGTCCTTCTTGGCCTTGCCGTCCTTGCCCGGCGGGGGCGGGGGCGGCGGCGGCGGCGGGACGCGCTTGCCGTCCTTCCACTCGGGCGGCGGGAAGTCCTCCCCCTCGCCCGGCGGGGGCGGCGGGGGCGGCGGCGGCTTGTCGCCGTCCATGGGCGGGCACTCGCCGTCCTCGCCCGGGGGCGGCGGCGGCGGGGCATCGCCGTCCATCGGAGGGGGCGGCGGCTCGTCCCCGTCCATCGGGGGCGGGGGCGGCGGCGCGTCCCCGTCCATCGGGGGAGGCGGCGGCTGGTCGCCGTCCATGGGCGGAGGAGGCGGCGGCGGCTTCTTGTCGCCCCCCTTCGGCGGCGGCGGCGGAGGCGGCGGCTTGCCCCCCCCACCCCCCCCACCACCCCCGCCGCGGGCGTGCGCCGACGCGACGTCGAACGAACCCGAGAACGCCGCGAGCGCGCCGGAGAGCGCGAACACCGCGGCCACGGCCCACGCCGCGCGGCGGGCCGTGCCCACCGTGCGCACGCGGACGTCGCCGACCGGACGAATCGTCATCTCGAACCTCCACGCGACGCAGGGAACCCCGCGTCGGACCCGCAGAGCCTACCCCCGACGCATGAGACCGACGTGATCGCTGCATGAGAACCGCGCTCATGCAAGCCGCCGCGTTCCCGGTAGCGTACGGAGCCCCCGCCGGAGCGTCGCCGTGAAGGTCCTGATCGTCGAAGACGACGTCCGGTTCGCCGACGTGCTCGCGCGCGCCCTGCGCGAGACCGGCTGGACCGCCGAGATCGCCCACGACGGGCCCGAAGGCGAGCACCTGCTGCGCACCGGCGGCGGCGACGCGGCCGTCCTCGACCTCGGGCTCCCGGGGAAGAGCGGTCTCGAGCTGCTGCGCGGCCTCCGTGCGCGCGGCTCGACGCTCCCCGTGCTCGTGCTCACGGGCCGCGACGCCGTGGAGGACCGCGTCGCGGGCCTCGACGCCGGCGCCGACGACTACGTCGTGAAGCCGTGCGCGCTCGCCGAGCTCCTCGCGCGGCTCCGCGCGCTGCTGCGGCGCGGCGGCGGCTCGGGGCCCGTGCTCCGCTTCGCCGACCTCGAACTCGACCCCGCGCGCGGCACCGCGACGCGGGCCGGCAGACGCCTCGAGCTCCGGCCGCGCGAGCACGCGCTCCTCGAGTTCTTCCTGCGCCATCCCGAGCAGGTGCTCACGCGCGCGCTCCTGTACGAGAGCGTCTGGGAGCACGACTACGAAGGCCTGTCGAACGTGCTCGACGTCTACGTCGGGTACCTGCGGCAGAAGCTCGAGGCCGCGGGCCCGCGCCTGATCCACACCGTCCGCGGGCGCGACTACGTGCTGCGCCGCGAGGAGGAGGACGACCGGTGACGTCCGACGCCGCCGGGGCGCCGTCGCGGCGCGCCGTCACCCTCCGCGCGCGCTTCACGGTCTGGACCACGGCCCTCGTGTGGTTCGTGCTCTTCGGCGCGTTCGTGCCCGTGGCGGCGCTCGAGCGCGACGTCGCGCTGCAGGGCCTCGCCGACCGCGCGCGACGGCTCGCGCGGGCCTACGCGCCGTCCGAGGACGAGCTCCGCGCGTCGGAGCCGGCGCGACCGCCGCCACCGCCCGCGCCGCCCCCGCCGGCCGGCGGCGGGCCCGGGAACCCTCCGGACCCGCGGGACCCGCTGAACCCGCCGGCGCCGCAGGACGACCCGCCGGAGCCGCCCCGTCCGATCCGCGCGACGTCCACCGCGCTGCCCGAGGAGACCGACGGCGCCCACGTCGAGGTGCTCCACGTCGACCCGGGCCCGAAGGGCGCGGGCCCGCTCCGGATCCTGTGGCACCGGAGCACGGGCGAGGCCCGGTTCGTCGAAGCGGACCTCCGCCCGCTCGAGCGCTGGATCGAGGACGGCAGCGCGCACGGGGTGCGGCTCTCGGGTCGCGACGGGCGCGAGGAGGGCACGTTCACGATCGCGGTGCGCGAGCTGGGCGTGCCCAACCCGCCGCGGCCGCCGCGCGGGCCCGGCCGTCCGGGCGGGGGTCGCCCGCCGCGCGGCCAGGGCACGTTCGCGGTCGTCTTCGTCGAGGAGGCGCCGATGGAGGCCGCGCTGCTGCGGCGCCGCGGCACGTTGCTCCTCGTCGTCACGGCGGCGGCGGCGCTCGGCGGCTTCCTCTCGTTCCTCCTCGCGGGACGCCTGCTCCGGCCCCTGCGGCGCGCGGCCGACGACGCCGAGGCGATCGCGTCGCCCGAGGCGCGCCTGCCCGCGCCGGCCGCCGACGACGAGGTGGGCCGCCTCGTCGCGGTCCTGAACGGGATGCTCGGGCGTCTCGACGCGTCCGCGGGGCGCGAGCGCCAGTTCCTCGCGTCGGCGTCGCACGAGCTGCGCCGCCCGCTCGCGTCGCTGCTCGGCGAGCTCGAGCTCGCGTCGACGCCGGGCCGCTCGCCCGACGCGCTGCGCGAGGCCGTGCGGCTCGCGCGCTCCGACGCGCTCGCGATGCAGCGCCTCGTCGACGACCTGCTCCACCACGCGCGGGCGCGCGCCGGCCAGCTCCCGCTCGTCGCCCGCGACGTCGCGCTGCCCGACCTCGTCGCGGAGGCCGTGGCGCGCAGCCGCCGGGCCCTCGGCCGCGCCGACGCCGCGGTGGACGCGGCCGGCGTCGCCGACCTCCTGCTCCACGTCGACGCCGACGCGCTGCGCCAGGTGGTCGAGAACCTCGTCAGCAACGCGCTGACGCACGCCGGGCCCGACGCGCGCGTCGCCGTCACGGCGGCGCGCGACGGCGACGGCGTCGCGCTCGCCGTCGAGGACGACGGCCCGGGCATCCCCGTCGAGGAGCAGGCGCGCGTCTTCGAGCCGTTCGGCCGCGGCGACCGCGCGCGCGGCGCGCCCGGGTTCGGCCTCGGGCTCGCGATCGCCCGCGAGGTCGCCCACGCGCTCGGCGGCCGCCTCGAGGTGCGCTCGCCGGTGCGCGCCGCGGGCGCGGCGCGGCCGGGCACGCGGTTCACGCTCCGCCTGCCGCCCGCGGCGCTCGCCGCCGGGCCCGCCGCGTCGGGAGCACCTCCGCGGGAGTAGGCTCGCGGCATGGCCGCCGCCGCTCCCCCGCCCGGTGGGTCCCCGACCCGCGTCCCGCCCGCGGCGGACGACGGCGCGGGCGTGCGCGTCGGCGTGACGGTCCGGGGCGCGGTGCAGGGCGTCGGCTTCCGCCCGTTCGTGTTCCGCCTCGCGCACGAGCTCGGCCTCGCCGGCTTCGTGACCAACGACGGCGGCGGCGTCCACGCCGAGCTCGAGGGCCCGCGCGCGGCCGTCGACGCGGCCCTCGCGCGCCTGCGCGCGGACGCGCCCCCGCGCGCGACCGTGCGCGAGGTCGTCGCCGCGCCGCTCGCGCCGACCGGCGCCGCGGGCTTCGAGATCCGGCCGAGCGAACGCGCGGGCCCGCCCACCGCGACGGTCCTCGCGGACGCCGCGACGTGCCCCGCGTGCCTCGCCGAGGTCCTCGACCCGACGGACCGGCGCGCGAGCTACCCCTTCGGCTCGTGCACCCACTGCGGCCCGCGGTTCACCATCGTCACGGGCCTGCCCTACGACCGCGCGCGCACCACCATGGCGGGCTTCCCGCTCTGCGCGGCCTGCCGCGCCGAGTACGACGACCCCCGCGACCGCCGCTTCCACGCGCAGCCCATCGCGTGCCCGGCCTGCGGGCCGCGCCTCGCGCTGCTCGACGCCGCCGGCCGGCCCCTGCTCGAGGGCGACGCCGCGCTCCGCGCCGCCGCCGCCGCGCTCGACGGCGGCGCGATCGTCGCGGCGCTGGGCCTCGGCGGCTTCCACCTGCTCGTGGACGCGCGCGCCGAGCCCGCCGTCGCGCGCCTGCGCGCGCGCAAGCACCGCGAGGCCAAGCCCCTCGCGCTCCTCGTCCGCGACCTCGCCGCCGCCCGCGCGCTCGTCGAGGTCGACGACCGCGCCGCCGCGCTGCTCGCCTCCGCCGAGGCCCCCATCGTCCTGCTGCCGCGCCGCCGCGACGCCGCCCCGGGCCCCGCCTCGACGTCCTGCGGGACGCCGTCCGTCGCGCCGTCGGTCGCGCCGCGCGCCGGCCGCCTCGGCGTGATGCTGCCCGCCACGCCGCTCCATCATCTGCTCGCGCGCGGCGTCGAGGGCCCGCTCGTCGCGACGAGCGGCAACCGCAGCGCCGAGCCGATCTGCACGTCCCCCGCCGAGGCCGTGACGCGCCTCGCGGGCATCGCCGACCTCTTCCTCGTGCACGACCGCCCCGTCGCGCGGCCCCTCGACGACAGCGTCGTCGCGGTCGCGGGCGACGACGTCTTCCCGGTGCGGCGCGCGCGGGGCCACGCGCCGCTGCCCGTGGCCTCGCGGCGACCGGGCCCGACGGTCCTCGGGCTCGGGGGGCACCAGAAGGTCGCGCTCGCCCTCGCGCTCGGCGACGAGGTCTTCGGCGGGCCCCACGTCGGCGACCTCGACACGGCGGAGGCGCTCGACGCCTTCCACGCCGCCGTCCGCGACCTCCTCGCGCTCTACGACGCGCGGCCCGCGGCGATCGCCCACGACCTCCATCCCGACTACGCGACGACGCGGTTCGCCGACGAGCTCGCGACGTCGCCGCTGCCGTGGGCCCGCGCGCTCGCCGACGTCCCCCGCATCGCGGTTCAGCACCACCACGCGCACCTCGCGGCGTGCGCCGCCGAGCACGGGCTCACGGGCCCGCTGCTCGCCGCGACGTGGGACGGCACGGGCCACGGGCCCGACGGCACGATCTGGGGCGGCGAGGTGCTCCTCGGCGACGCGCACGGGACCACGCGCGTCGCCACGCTCTCCGGGTTCCGGCTGCCCGGCGGCGACGCGGCGGCGCGGGCGCCCTGGCGCGCGGCGGCGGGCGTGCTCTTCGGGACGCGAGGCCCGGCGGCCCTCGACGACCCGGCGTTCGCGGCCGTCCCGCCCGCGGACCGCGCGGTCGTCGCGCGGATGCTCGCGACGGGCACGCACGCCCCGACGACCACGAGCGCGGGGCGCCTCTTCGACGCCGTCGCCGCCCTCCTCTCGGTGCGCGCGACGTGCTCCTTCGAGGGCCAGGCCGCGATGGAACTCGAGGCGCTCGCGGCGCCCGGCGACCACGGGACGTACCCGGTCGTCTGGGACGCGCCGGCGACCGGGCCTCGCGTCCTCGCGCTGGGGCCGCTCGTCGAGGCGCTGCTCGACGACCGGCGCCGGGGCGCGCCCGTCGCTATGATGGCCGCGAAGTTCCATGACACGCTCGCGGAGGCCCTCGTGACGCTCGCCCGGCAGCTCGCCGCCCCGCGCCTCGCCCTGACCGGCGGGTGCTGGCAGAACGTGCGGCTGCTCACGGCGACGCGCGCGCGCCTCGCCGCGGCGGGCATCGAGGCGGTCGTCCACCGCCGCGTGCCGCCCGGCGACGGCGGGCTCGCGCTCGGGCAGGTGGCCGTCGCGTCCGCGCGGCTCGGAGGGTGACCATGTGCCTCGGCGTCCCCGGTCGCGTGGAGTCGGTCACCGAGGACGCGCTCGGCATGCGCATGGGCCGCGTGTCGTTCGGCGGCGTCGTGAAGGAGGTCTGCCTCGCGTACGTGCCCGAGGCGAAGGTCGGCGACCACGTCCTCGTCCACGTCGGGTTCGGCCTGAGCGTGATCGACGAGGAGGAGGCGCGGCGCACGCTCGAGGCGCTCGCGACGATGGGCGAGCTCTCCGAACTGCGCACCGACGCGGGCCCGGCGCCGGGCCGCCCGGCGCCCGGGAGCGCGGGCGGCGCCCCGTGAAGCACGTCGACGAGTACCGCGACGAGGGCGCCGCGACGAGGCTCCTCGCGGCGATCCGCGCGCGCGTGACGCGGCCGTGGACGATCATGGAGATCTGCGGCGGTCAGACCCACACGCTGATCCAGGCCGGGATCGACCGGATGCTGCCCGAGGCGATCACGCTGGTGCACGGGCCGGGCTGCCCGGTGTGCGTGACGCCCGTCGAGAAGATCGACCGCGCCGTGGCGCTCGCGGGCCGCGCCGACGTGATCGTGACGTCGTTCGGCGACATGCTGCGCGTGCCCGGCTCGCGCGGCGACCTGCTCGGCGCGAAGGCCGCGGGCGGCGACGTGCGGATGGTCTACTCGCCGCTCGACGCGCTCGCGCTCGCGCGCAGGCACCCGGACCGCGAGGTCGTCTTCTTCGCGGTGGGCTTCGAGACGACGGCGCCCGCGAACGCCATGGCCGCGTGGCGGGCGAAACGCGAGGGCGTGCGCAACTTCTCGCTGCTCTGCTCGCACGTGCTCGTGCCGCCCGCCATGGAGGCGATCCTCGCCGACCCCGAGCAGCGCGTGCAGGCGTTCCTCGCCGCGGGCCACGTCTGCACGGTCATGGGGTACCACGCGTACGAGCCCATCGCGGCCCGGTTCCGCGTGCCCCTCGTCGTGACGGGGTTCGAGCCGGTGGACCTGCTCCAGGGCATCCTGATGGCGGTGGACGCGCTCGAGGCCGGGCGCCACGAGGTCGAGAACCAGTACCGCCGCGTCGTCACGCGCGAGGGCAACGTGCCCGCGCAGCGCCTCCTCGCCGAGGTGTTCGAGATCCGCGACATGGCGTGGCGCGGCATCGGCACGATCCCCGCGAGCGGGTTCGGCCTCGCGCCGGCCTACGCCGACCTCGACGCCGAGCGGCGGTTCGACGTCGCCGCGGTCACGGCCGCGGAGTCGAGCGAGTGCATCGCGGGCGAGGTGCTCCGCGGCCGCAAGAAGCCCCACGCCTGCCCCGCGTTCGGCACGCGGTGCACGCCCGAGCACCCGCTCGGCGCGCCCATGGTCTCGGCCGAGGGCGCGTGCGCCGCGTACTACCGCTATGGTCGCGGGGCCGAACCTCGTGTGAGCCGCGAGGCCGGTGATCGCTCCGGCCGCGAGGCCGGTGATCGCTCCGGCCGCGAGGCCGGGAGCGCGCCGTGAGCGGCCCCGCGCCCGACTTCCGCGGCCTCTCGTGCCCCGTGCCCGTCACGACGGGCCCGACGGTGCAGATGGCCCACGGCGGCGGCGGCCGCATGTCGAAGGCGCTGACGGACCGCGTGTTCCTGCCCGCGTTCCGCAACGACGCGCTCGCGGCGATGCACGACGGCGCCACGCTCGCGCGCCCCGCGGGCCGCATCGCCTTCACGACCGACACCTACGTCGTGCGCCCGATCTTCTTCCCCGGCGGCGACATCGGCTCGCTCGCCGTGCACGGGACCGTCAACGACCTCGCCATGTGCGGCGCGCGCCCGCTCGCCCTCTCGACGGGGTACCTCCTCGAGGAGGGCTTCCCGCTCGCCGACCTCGAGCGCGTCGTCGCGTCGATGCGCGACGCGGCGCTCCGCGCGGGCGTCCCGATCGTCACCGGCGACACGAAGGTCGTGGACCGCGGCAAGGGCGACGGCGTCTACGTCAACACCGCCGGCCTCGGCGTCGTCCCCGACGGCGTCGAGATCGCCCCGACCCGCGTCCGCCCCGGCGACCGCGTCCTCCTCTCGGGCGGCATCGCGCTGCACGGCATCGCGATCCTCTCCGTGCGCGAGGGCCTCGCGTTCGAGGCGGCCATCGAGAGCGACTCGGCGCCCCTCCACGACCTCGTGGCCGCCGTGCTCGCGGCGGGCGGGCCCGGCGTGCACGTGATGCGCGACCCGACCCGCGGCGGCGTCGCGTCGGCGACGAACGAGCTCGCGCTCTCCGCCGGCGTCGGGATGGTGCTCGACGAACGCGCGGTCCCGGTCCGCGAGGACGTGCGCGGCGCCTGCGAGCTCCTCGGCCTCGACCCGCTCTACGTCGCGAACGAGGGCAAGATGCTCGCGATCGTCGCGCCGGAGGTGGCCGAGGCCGTGCTCGCGGCGATGCGCGCGCACCCCCTCGGGCGCGAGGCCGCGGTCGTGGGCGAGGTGACGCAAGGCCCGGCCGGCCGCGTGACCGTGCGCAGCCGCGTCGGCGGCACGCGCCTGCTCGACATGATGTCCGGCGAGCAGCTCCCGCGGATCTGCTGACGCCGCGCCCTACGGCGTGGGGCGCGACCGTCCGGGCCCGTGGCCGTGCGCGTGCCCGTGGCCGTGATCCTGGGAGTGATCGTGCGCGTGGTCGTGCCCGTGCCCGTGGTCGTGCCCGTGATCGTGAGCGTGCCCGTGGGCCGTCGCCGGCGTGCGCGGCAACGCGTCGAGCCAGGCGGTCCACGCGGCCATCCCCTCGCCCGTGCGCGCCGAGACCTTCAGCAGGCGCGGGTTCGGCATGGTGCGGGCCAAGGCGTCCTCGATCTTCGCGACGTCCACGTCGAGGTGCGGCAGGAGGTCGATCTTCGTGAGCACGACGAGGTCGGCGCGCCGGAACATGACCGGGTACTTGAGCGGCTTGTCCTCGCCCTCCGTGACCGACAGCGCCACGACGCACGCCGCCTGCCCGAGGTCGTAGATGGCGGGGCAGACGAGGTTGCCGACGTTCTCGAGGAAGACGAGGTCGGCGCCCTTCGTGTCGAGGTGGTGCAGGCCGTCGTGCACGAGCCGCGCGTCGAGGTGGCACGCGGCGCCCGTCGTGATCCCGAGGGAGGGGATGCCGGCGCGGCGCAGCCGCTCGGCGTCGTGGTCCGTGGCGAGGTCGCCGCTCATGGCCGCGAGCCGCCGCCGGCCGCCGTAGGCCTTGGCAGTCGCCTCGAGCAGCGCGGTCTTGCCCGAGCCGGGCGACCCCATGAGGTTCACCGCCACGACCCCTTGCGCGGCGAAGTGGGCGCGGTTGTGCCGCGCGATCGTGTCGTTCTCGCCGAGCAGGTGCTTGCGCACCTCCACCGGGACGAGCTCGGGGTCGCCGCAGCCGCAGGTCTCGCACATGGGAAGGGGCTCCGGCCCGCATCATAGGCGCGGGCGGCCGGGCCTCGCGGTCCCGGGGGTCGCCTCGGCGCCCCGCGCTCCGGTACGCTCTCGCCATGCACGAGTACGGGATCGCCGCGTCGCTCCGCCGCATGGTCGAGGCCGAGGCCCGCGCCGTCGGCGCGCGGCGCGTCGTGCGCGTCGAGGTGCGGGTGGGCGACGCCGCGGGCGTCGAACGCGACCTGCTCGCGACCGCGTGGGAGCAGGTGCGCGCCGGGGGTGTGACCGACGCCGCTGAATTGCGGATCGTCGCGGTCCCCGCCCGCTGGGTCTGCGGACTGTGCCGCACCCCGGTGGGGAACGACGGGCCCCTCCGCTGCGAAGCCTGCGGCATCGGGGCGGTGCTCGAGGGGGGCGACGACCTCTTCTTGGATCGGATCGAGGTCGAACGCGACGCAGACTGACGCCCGGGCGGGGCTTTCGGCGGCGCGACCGGGTCGTCGGTCGCCCGGCGGTGCGCTTTGCTGCCGATGCCGGGGGCGTCGGCGGTGCGGCGGAAGGGATGCGGCAAACTGCATCTCGATGCAATGCCGATGCGGTTTGTATCGGACCGGCATTCGCAGCGTTCCCCCCGGTACATCGTGCGCAGAGGGCGCCGATCGTCGGCGCTCGCGCGCTCCGCGAGGTCGCCATGACACACACCGACTCGGGACCCCTCGCACGGACGGCCCCCCTCGCCACCGCGGGGACGATCGGGGACGCGCTCGACCGCAGCGGCGTCAGCCGGCGGGCCCTGCTCGAGTTCGCGGGCAAGCTGATGGTCGCGGCGCCCGCGGGCCTCGCGCTCGCGGCCCGGCTGAGCCCGGACGCGGTCGCCGAGGAGATCGCGAAGGCGCGCCGGCCCAGCGTGATCTGGCTGCACTTCCAGGACTGCACCGGGTGCACCGAGACCCTGCTGCGCACCAGCAAGCCGGACCTCGGCGACCTCCTGCTCAACCTCATCTCGCTCGACTACCACGAGACGGTGATGGCCGCGTCGGGCAAGCAGGCCGAGGCGGCGCTCCACGACGCCATGACGCAGAACGCGGGCAAGTACGTCTGCGTCGTCGAGGGGTCGATCCCGACGAAGGACCAGGGCGTCTACATGAAGCTCGCGGGGCGCCCGGCCCTCGAGGTGCTCGCGGACGTCGCCGGCAAGGCCGCCGCGGTCATCGCGATCGGGTCGTGCGCGTCGTGGGGCGGCGTCCCGTCGTCGGGCATCAACCCGACGGGGGCCGTCGGCGTCGACGCGCTGCTCAAGGACAAGCCGATCGTCAACGTGCCCGGGTGCCCGCCGAACCCGTACACGTTCCTCGGCGTGGTCCTCCAGTACGCGACCGCGGGCACGCTCCCGGCGCTCGACGCCGAGAAGCGGCCGATGTTCGCGTTCGACCGGTACATCCACGACCACTGCCCGCGGCGCGCCCACTTCGACGCGGGGCGGTTCGCGAAGCAGTTCGGCGACGAGGGGCACCGGCACGGGTGGTGCCTCTACCAGCTGGGCTGCAAGGGCCCGATCACCCACGCGGGCTGCTCGACGCGGCACTTCAACGAGGTGCCCGAGGTGTGGCCCATCGGCATCGGCGCGCCGTGCGTCGGCTGCACCGAGCGGACGGTCGCGTTCAAGACGCCCATCTTCGAGAAGTCGGCGGTCCCGGCGCCCGCGCCGTCGGCCGGGTACCCCGAGATCCGGCCCGAGACGGGGACGGTGAACCCGGTCGCGACCGGCATCGTCGGCGCCGTCGTCGGCGCGCTCGCGGGCGCCGCCTACGTCGCGAGCAAGCGGTTCTCGACCGTCCCCGGCGACGAGCGGGTCCCGGGCGAGCCCGGTCCCGCGTCGGGCGGCGGATCGTCCGGGAAGGGCTCGTCGGGCGGCGGAAAGGGGGTGTGAGGTGAGCCTCCTCTCCCGTCGCCGCCTCCTCCGGACCGTCGGGACCGGCCTGTCCACCGCCGCCGTCGGCGGCGTGGCGGCGGTCGCCGCGGCGCCGTCGGCGTCCGCCGCCCCGCGCGCCGTGCCGCCCGACGCCGTGGGGATGCTCTACGACGCCACGAAGTGCATCGGGTGCAAGGCCTGCGTGTCGGAGTGCGCGAAGGTGAACGACCTCGCGCCCGACACCGAGCTCTCGGGCGGCCTGTGGCAGATGCCGGCCGACCTCAACCCGCAGACGAAGAACGTCATCAAGCTCTACGCCGACGAGGCCACGGGCGAGAGGTCGTTCGTGAAGCGCCAGTGCATGCACTGCGTGGACCCGGCGTGCGTCTCGGGCTGCCCGTTCAACGCGCTGTCGAAGGGCGCCCAGGGCATCGTCGGGTGGGACGGCGAGCGCTGCATCGGCTGCCGGTACTGCGAGGTCAGCTGCCCGTTCGAGATCCCGAAGTTCGAGTGGAAGAAGTTCAACCCGAAGATCGTGAAGTGCGAGCTGTGCCGCCACGTGCTCGAGCGCGACGGGCAGCCCGGCTGCACGCGCGTCTGCCCGACGGGCGCGGTCGTGTTCGGGCGCCGCGACCTGCTGCTCGCCGACGCGAAGGACCGCATCGCGACGAGCCCGGGCCGGTACCACCAGGACCGCGTCTACGGCGAGAAGGAGGCCGGGGGCACCCAGGTCCTCTACCTCTCCCACGTCCCGTTCGAGAAGCTCGGGCTCCCGACGCTCGCCGAGCGCTCGGTGCCGTCCGGCACCCGCCACGGCGGCGTGCTCGTGAAGTTCGTGGCGTTCCCCGTGTTGCTCTACGGCGTCTTCCTCCGGTTCTTCCGGCGCAACTGGAAGGTCCACGAGGCCGAGGTCACCCGACAGAAGGCCGAACAGGGCCTCGAGGAGCAGCTGTGATGGCCCGCGCCAAGCCCCTCGCCCACCCCCACGAGAGCGTGATCAACCGCTGGCAGCGCGGGGTCACCGTCTACGAGGCCCCCGTCCTCACCCCGTGGTTCGTCTTCTTCCTCGGGATGTTCGTGGCGGGCACGGTGATCGCCGCCTTCCGGCTCCTCGGCGGCTCGCTCGCCGGGTTCGCGGCCATGACCGACGCCTACGCCTGGGGCGTCTGGAAGACGTTCAACGTGATGGCGCTCACCGCGCTCGGCAGCGGCGCGCTCGCCGTGGGCCTCGCGTCGTGGGTGCTCGGCCGCCACCACCTCCACACCGTCATGCGGACGGCGCTGGTGACGAGCTTCCTCTTCTACGCCACGGGCCTCCTCGGCCTCCTCACCGACGTCGGCCGGCCGTGGAACTTCTGGAACATGCTCCTCCCGTGGCGCTGGAACACCGAGTCGGCGCTGTGGGAGGTCGCGTTCGCGATGCCGGTCTACTGCGCGGCCTTCCTCCTCTACGAGAACGGCCCCATGGTGGTCGAGAAGCTGTGGCACGCGAAGTCGGACCGGCTCCGCGGCTGGGTCCGCACGTGGCACCCGCGCATCCGCAGGACGTACCCCTTCGTGGTCGCCGGCGCCTACGTCGCCCCGATCATCCACCAGTCGTCCCTCGGCGCGCTGATGGTGCTCGCGGGCCACAAGGTCCACCCGCTCTGGCAGACCGACCTCCTGCCGCTCCTCTACCTCGTGCAGGCGCTCGTCTGCGGCTTCGGGTCGGTGATCGTCGTCCTCATGACCTCGTGCCTCGTCTGGCGGCGCCCGCTCGACGTGAAGGTGCTCGGCGAGCTCGCCGACCTGATGTCGTGGACGACGATCGCGTGGCTGGCCCTGCGCCTCGGCGACGTCGTGGTCCGCGGCCGGCTCGGCGACGCGTTCGCGTTCGACGCGTTCTCGGTCCTGTTCCTCGCCGAGACCGCGGTCGTCGCCGCGCCGGCCCTGCTGATGCGGTCCCCGCGCCTGCGGGCAGTCCCGCGGGCCCTGTACTCGTCGGCGCTGCTCGCCTGCCTCGGCGGGCTCGCGTACCGCTTCATCCCGACCACGCTCGCGTACGCCCCGGGGAAGGGCTCGACGTACTTCCCCTCGGTGCCCGAGCTCGTCATCACCCTGGGGCTGATCTCGACCGTCGTCGGCGCGTTCAGCCTCGTCGTCAAGCGGTTCGCCGTCCTGCCGGCGCCGCTCGAGTCCTGGTACCACGCGGTCGAGCACACCCCGCTCGCCCACCCTTCGACGCGGAGCGACGCCCATGGCCACCCGGCTCACGATTGACCCCATCACCCGGATCGAGGGACACCTGCGCATCGACGTCGAGGTCGCCGACGGGAAGGTCGGCAAGGCCTGGTCGTCGTGCACGATGTGGCGCGGGATCGAGAACATCCTGCTCGGCCGCGACCCGCGCGAGGCCTGGCTGTTCACCCAGCGCTTCTGCGGCGTCTGCACGACGGTCCACGCCATCGCGTCGGTGCGCGCGGTCGAGGACGCGCTGAAGCTGCAGATCCCCGCCAACGCGCAGTACATCCGCAACCTGATCCTGATCGCGCACGGCCTGCACGACCACATCGTCCACTTCTACCACCTCTCCGCGCTCGACTGGGTGGACGTGACGAAGGTGCTCGACGCCGACCCGGCCAAGACGTCGTCGCTGGCCGAGTCGGTCTCGGGGTGGACGGGCAACTCGACGAAGCAGTTCGCGGCGGTGAAGCAGAAGATCGCCGCGTTCGTCGGCAGCGGCCAGCTCGGGCCCTTCGCCCACGGCTACTGGGGCCACCCGGCCATGACGCTCTCGCCGGAGGTCAACCTCCTCGCGACGTCGCACTACTTCCAGGCCATCGACGTCCAGCGCAAGGCCAACCAGGTCGTCGGCATGCTCGGCGGCAAGACGCCCCACATCCAGAACCTCGCCGTCGGCGGCGTGCAGAACGCCATCAACCTCGACAGCCTCGCGACGCTCAACATGGACCGGCTGTTCGCGATGAAGGTCCTGCTCGACGAGGTGGTGCCGTTCGTCAACGACGTCTACTTCGTCGACGCGTGCGCCGTCGCGGCGTTCTACGCCGACTGGTTCGGCATCGGCGCCGGCACCGGCAACTACCTCGCCGTCCCCGACCTCCCGACGGACGCCGCCGCGACGCAGTTCGACCTGCCGGGCGGCACGATCCTCGGCGGGCGCCTCGACGCCGTGCGCCGCATGAAGGACTGGAAGGACGACCCCTTCCGCAAGGCCGTGGCCGAGGACGTCTCGCACGCGTGGTACCGCGGCGGCAAGGGCGCGTTGCACCCCCACCAGGGCGAGACGGTGCCCGAGTACACGGACTGGCAGGAGGCGGGCAAGTACTCGTGGGTCAAGGCCCCGCGCTACGACGGCCAGCCCATGGAGGTCGGCCCGCTCGCGAACATCCTCATCGGGTACGCCGCGGGCGACGCCCGCACCCGCAAGTGGACCGACAAGGCACTCGCGACCGTCTCGGCCCTCGCCGGCAAGCCGGTCACGATCGAGATGATGAAGTCCACCATGGGCCGGCACCTCGCGCGCGCGATCCGCTGCGCCATCCTGGGCGAGGTCGCGCTCGAGCACTGGCAGCGCCTCGCGGACAACGTGCTGAAGGGCGACACGAAGACCTTCGAGCCGCCGGTGATGCCGCGCCACGAGGTGCAGGGGGTCGGCATGCACGAAGCCCCGCGCGGCACGCTCTCGCACTGGGTCGTCCTCGAGGGCGGCAAGATCAAGAACTACCAGGCCGTCGTCCCCACCACGTGGAACGCGAGCCCGCGCGACGCGCAGGGCGTCGTCGGCCCCTACGAGGCCGCGCTCCTCGGGACCCCCGTCGCGGACGCCGAGAAGCCCCTCGAGGTGCTCCGCACGGTCCACTCCTTCGACCCGTGTATGGCGTGCGCCTGCCACACCTACGACGCGGACGGCCGCGAGGTCGCCAAGGTGGACGTCCTGTGAGGGTCGCCGTCCTCGGGCTCGGCAACGTGCTCCGCCGCGACGACGGCGTCGGCCCCGCCGTCGTCGCGCGCCTCGAGGCCCACTGGGACCTCCCGCCGGACGTCGAGGTGCTCGACCTCGGCACGCCGGGCCTCGACCTCGTGGACCAGCTCGTCCACCGCGACGCGATCGTCTTCGTGGACGCCATCGTCCACGCGGGCGCGCCCGGCTCGGTGCGCGTGCTCACGCCGGCCGCGCTGCGCGGCTCGACGGGCAGCGTCCCCGCGAGCCCCCGCATGACCTCCCACGAGGCCGGCGTGGACGACGCGCTCACGCTCGCCGCCATGGACGGCCGCGGCCCGCGGCACGTGCGGATGGTCGGCGTCGTCGCCGAGGACCTCGGCGACGGGCCCGGCTTCTCGCGGGCCGTCGAGGCCGCCGTCCCCGCCGCCTGCGACGCCGTGCTCGCCGAACTGCGGGCCCTCGGCTTCGAGGCGACGCGCCGCGCGGTCCCGCGCCCCGACGCCGCCTGGTGGCGGACCTTCGCGACCGAGGTCATCGCGGCCGCCCTCCCCGCCTGACGCGCCGCGCCGGGCGGGGCACGACGGCCACCGGGCCTCGCGTGCCGGGCGCACGACCGCGGGCGCGGGATTCGGGGGCCCCGCGCGCGGCGGGCCCCTACGATGCGCGCTCGCCATGGCCGCCCCCCTCGCCTCGGTCCCCTCCGTCGCCGACGTCGCGCACGTGCGCGGCGCCGCCGCGCGACCCGACGCGGCGCCCGACCTCCTCCTCGAGGTCCCCCACGGCGCGACGCGCGCCGCCCACTTCGACGCGCTGCGCGCGGCCCTCGTCGGCGCCTACCCCGACGACCTGCGCGACTTCTTCTTCGTCAACACCGACGTCGGCGCGCCCGAGCTGGCCCAGCGCATCGCCGAGCGGTTCGTCGCCGCCGACCCGACGCGCGCCGCCGTCGTCGTCCGGTGCCTCGTCCCGCGCACGTTCGTCGACTGCAACCGCGTCGTGCCGCCGGACGCGGTCGGCGCCGCGAGCCGTCCCGGCCAGATGACGCCCGGCCTCATGCCGTGGGTGAAGGCCGACGCCGACCGCCGCCTGCTCCTCGCGCGCCACGCCGCCTATACCGACCTCGTCGCGCGGGCCGCCGACGCGGTCCTGCCGCGCGGGCGCGCGTTGATGGTCCACACCTACGCGCCGCGCACGGTGGACGTCGCGGTGGACGACCGGATCGTCGCGAGCCTGCACGACGCCTACCGCCCCGAGGTCGTCGAGCGCTGGCCCCTGCGCGCGCCCGTGGACCTCATCACGAAGACGCCCGACGGCGTCTTCCTCGCCGACGCCGGCCTCGTCGCGCGCGCGCGCGCGGGCCTCGCGTCGCTGGGGATCGCGGTCGCCGAGAACGAGGCCTACGGCCTGCACCCGAGCACGGCGGCGGCCGCCGTCGCGGCGCGTTTCCCGGGCGCCACGCTCTGCTTCGAGGTGCGGCGCGACCTTCTCGTGCGGCGCTTCACGCCGTTCCTCGAGATGACGACGGACCCGGACGCCATCGACCGCCTCGCGGCGCCGTTCGCGGCCGCCCTCGCGACGCGCTGACGCCGCCGGGCCGCGGTCGGGCGCGGGGGGACGCGAGGCCCGCTGCGCGCCGGCCCGCGTCGGTCAACGCCGCGACGCGGCCTCGGACCGCGCGCGCACGGGCCGCAGCCACGCCTCGAGGCGCTCGCGCCACTCCGCGGCCAGCACGCGGTAGTCGTCGCCGCGCTCGCTCGGCGCGCGCCACGCGAGGCCGAGCCGCCGTCCGGCCGGCTCCACGGTCGTGACGGGACGCACGACGACGTGCGTCGCGCCGCGGCACTCCACCTCGACGGAGATCTCGGGCAGCAGCGTGACGCCCTCGCCGGCCTCCACCATCTGGACGAGGGTGTGGAGCGCGCTGGCGCGGAAGTCGACGTCCTCGCGGGCGCCGGCGACGCGGCAGAGCGAGAGGGCGCGTTCGCGCAGGCAGTGGCCGTCCTCGAGCAGCAGCACGCGGACGCCCTCGAGGTCGGCCTCGGTGAGCGTCGCCTTGCGCGCGAGCGGATGGTCGGCGTGGACGGCCGCGAGGAACCGCTCCTCGAGGAGCGGCGCGGTCGCGGCGGCCCCCATCTGGACGTCGAGGTCGAGGAGGACGAGGTCGAGGGTCCCCGCGTGCAGCCGCTCCACGAGCGGGCGGGTGCGGTCCTCGGTCACGACGAGCCGGAGGTCGGGGTGCAGCTCGCGCGCGGCCGCGACGAGACGGGGGATCACGTAGGGCGCGACCGTCGGGATCACGCCGAGGCGGAGCGGGCCGGTGAACGGCGCGCGGAAGCGGCCCGCCTCGTCGTGGAGGCCGTCGAGGTCCGCGAGGAGGGCCCGGGCGCGGGCGAGGATCGCGCGCCCGGCCTCCGTCAGCCGGACCGCGTGGCGGTCGCGGTCGAAGAGCTTGACGCCGAGGACGCCCTCGAGGTCGCGGACCTGCACGCTCAAGGCGGACTGCGAGCTCGACAGCCGGCGCGCGGCGTCCCGGAAGCTCAGGGTGTCGGCGACGGCGACGAGCGCCTCGAGCTGGCGGGTGGTGGGGAGCGCCCTCATCGGTCCCGAGGATACGGGACGGCCGGGCGGAAGGGCCCGAAGCCCCCCCGTCGCGTCAGGCCGGCGGGTCGGTGCGGCGGACCGGGCCGGTCGCGCGGCCGCCGATCGACGCGGAGGGCCGCGACGCGGCGCGCGTCACCTTCCCGTCCGCCGCGCCGGCGGCCGTGCCGCCCGCGTCGTCGTCGGCGACCGGGCGCCGCGCGTCGTACGCGACCTGCGACGACAGGACCTCGCCGATGTGGGCCTCGGCCCACTCGCGGATCGACACGAGCAGCGACACGAGGGTCCGCCCGAGGTCCGTCAGCGCGTAGTCGACGCGGCGGGGCGTGCCCGGGTGCTCGGTCCGCACGACGACGCCGTCGCGCTCGAGGCCGCGCAGCGTCTGCGTGAGCACCTTCTGGGAGAGCCCGGGGATCTCGCGGCGCAGCGCGGTGAACCGCTGCGGGCCGCCGGACAGCCTCCCCACGAGGAGGACCGTCCACTTGTCGCCGATCCGGTCGAGGACGAGGCGCGTCGGGCAGTGCTGCGCGTAGGCGTCGGGCGCGGGGCCGGAGTCGAGGTTCATCGGCGCGAGCATACGGGTCCCTCGGGGGGTCCGCGCGGGCGGACCGTAGGATCCCTCCCGCCCCCGGAGCGCCCCCCATGGCCGGATCCCTGCTGCCGTACCTCCCGCTCGCCCTCGGCCTCGCGTCCGCCGCGCGCGCGGCGTTCGCCGCCCCCGCGCCGGGAGCCCCCGCCGCGCCGGTCCCGTCGCCCGCCGCGACCCCCGCGCCCGACGACCGACCGAAGGGGCCGACCGTCGTCGGCATCCTCGTCTTCGAGGGCGTCGAGCTCCTCGACTTCACGGGCCCGGCCGAGGTCTTCGCCGTCGCGGGCCACGGTTCGATGTTCAAGGTCGTCACGGTCGCCGAGACGAAGGCGCCGTTCCCCACCATGGGCGGCCTGACCTTCGTCCCGTCGCACACCTACGACGACGCGCCGCCCCTCGGCGTGCTCGTGGTGCCCGGCGGGAACATGCGCGCGGTCACGCCGCGCGGCCTCCAGTGGCTCCAGGCGACGGCGGCCGCCACGCCCATCACGATGTCGGTGTGCATGGGCTCGATGCTGCTGGCGCGCGCGGGGCTGCTGGCCGGGATCGAGGCGACCACCCACCACTGGGGCGTCGACCACCTCCGGGCCACGGTCCCCACCTGTCGCGTCGTCACCGGCCGGCGGTTCGTGGACGCCGGCCGCATCGTCACGACGGCGGGCGTGACCGCCGGCATCGACGGCGCGTTGCACGTGGTCGAGCGGATCCACGGGGCCGACGCCGCCGCGTGGACCGCGAAGGAGTGGATGGAGCACCCGACGCCGACGGCGTGACGGGACGGCGCCGCGGCGAGGACCGCCGCGGCGCGAACCGGCGCGGCGCGGGGATCCGCCGGGATCGCGGCCGAGGGGAGCGGGACGCAAGGCCCGCGCGGGGGCGGTGCGCGGGACGCAAGGCCCGCGCGGGAGCACGGCGCGGGACGCGAGGCCCGCGCGGGAGCGGGCTGCCGGCGAACGGGCCTCGCGTCGGCGGGACGCGGGTCGCCGCGCGACGACGCGGATCGCCGTACCCCGTGGCGCGTCTCGCGCGACTACGTGCGGAGCCTTCCCATGCGCCCCCCCGTCCTGCTGTCCGACCTCTTCCTCTCCGCGCCCCAGTCGCCGGCGCACCGCGACGCCCGCTGGGCGGCCGTGGTGCGCGCGCTCGCCGAGGTCTACCCGGAGCTCGTCGGCGCGCCCGGCGAGCTGTTCGACGACGCGCGGATGCTGCGGGTCGCGTTCGACCTGGTGGACGCGCTGGTGTTCCACGCGAGCTTCCGCGCGTTGTGGGACATGGGCGACCGCGCGCTCTGGGCGTGGCGGCTCGAGCAGGGCGACGCGCCGTGCGACGCGTGGATCGAGGAGGAGGAGGTCGAGGACTCGCGCGAGGCGGGCAACGGCTGGCAGCAGGCGCCGGAGATCCTGTACGAGTTCGTCCTCCACGGGCCGCGGCTCGCGGAGGCGTTCCCCACGCGCACGGACGGCGGGGGCGTGGGCGGCGCGCCGACGACGGGCCGCTTCGACGACGACGACAGCCCGTCGGTGCTCGTCGCGGTCGTGCGCGCGCTCGGCCGGCGGATGGTCCGGCTCGCGGCGCGCCACGGCTCGGACGGCGACCGCGAGGCCGACGCCGCGGAGCGTCTGCTGCTCGAGGCGTTCGGCCGCGGTCCGACGGACGACCCGCTCCGCCCGCCCCCGCCCCCGTCGCCCGGCGCGCCCGGCACGGTCGGGTCGCCGTCCGTGCCGCCGGGTGGCCCGGACCCGACGGCCGCCGCGGCCAACCCTCGGCGCGAGCGGCTCGAACGCCTGCGCGCGACGGAGCCCCGCGAGCACCTCGGCCCGGCCGGGCCCCCGCCGGAGGCGTTGCTCCCGCAGCCGCGGTCGCCGGGACCACGCCGGCCGACGCGGGCGGCGCGCCGCCGCCCCGGCGAGGGACCCTCGCCGACGGACGGGAGTGCGTAGTCGTCACGCCGTATCCTGCGGCCATGGCGAAGCGCTCCTCGTCCCGCGGCGATCCCCTCCTCGAGGCCCTCGACCGCCTGCGGCCGGCCGGGGTCGAGGGTCCGCTGCCGGGATGGCTCCGCGCGCTCGTCGTGTCGGGCGACGTCGAGGTCGCGGTCGCGGACGCGCGGAGCGAGTCGCCGTCGACGGTGATCGCGTGGCTCGCGGCGCTCCTCACCGAGGAGGCGGTCGACACGCTGCATTTGCTCGCCGACGACGGAGCCGTCCCGCGCGTGCTGGACGCACTGTGGCGCGTGGACCGGTCGGAGACGGCCGACGCGGAGGCCGTGGCCGACGCCCTCGTCGGCGCGCTGTACGCGACGGAGGGCGACGACCCGGCGCTCGACCTGGCGACGGAGGCGCTGGCGGACCTCGTGGCCGAACGTCCCGAGGCGCTCGAGATCCTGCTCGCGGCGCATGCGTCGGTGCACGACGACGAAGCGACCCTCGACCTCTACGAGGAGGTGCTCGCGGTGTCCACGGTCGACGACCCGCGCGTCCGGGCCGTGTTGCTGCGGCGGCTCGCGCGCGAGCCGGCGCGGGGCGCGCGGCTCGTCGGCCTGCACGGCGACCCGCGGTGCGCGCCCGCGCTGCAGGCGGCGTGGGACGCCCTGCCGGCGACGCCGCCGCCGGGCGACGTGGACGCGGCGGAAGCCGGGGAGTCGCTGGGCCGCGCGCTCGAGCGCTTCGACGAGGGCTTCGACGCGACGGCGCGGGCGAAGCTCCGGGCGTACGCGGACGCCGCCGCGGCCTTCGCGCGCGAGGACATGCGCGCGCGTCCCGACGACGAGTTCGGGCTCGACGACGAGATCCGGTCGCTGCTCGACGAGGTGGACGACGAGCCGGTGCTCGCCGACGCGTCGCCGCTCGCGAGCGCCCTCGACGACGCCATGGGCCTCGAGCCGGTCGGGCCGCCGGTGCCGCCGCTCGAGCGGAAGGCGACGCCCGGCCGCAACGACCCGTGCTGGTGCGGCAGCGGACGGAAGTACAAGAAGTGCCACCACGACGCCGACGCGGCGAAGGGCTGACGCGCGCGGGTCCGCCCACGCGGGCGCACGAGGGAACGACGGTCACCGCGCGAGCAGCGTCCGCCAGCCCGCGCGCCGGCGCGACCGCGGCACGCGCACCGCGACGCGGTCGGCGACGACCGGCGCGGCGGCGCGGGCGTGGGCCGCCGCGTCGGCGAGCGCGACGAGCCCACGGCGGCGCGCCTCGACGACGATCGCGTCGAGGTTGCGCGCGTCGTGGCCGCCCTCGAGCGGGTGCGCGCGCACGCGCGCGAGGAAGTCCGCCGCGCGCGGCAGCGCCGGCGCGGCGTCCGGGCCCGCGAGCGCGTCCACCATCGCGCGGGCCTGGACGCACTTGACGCAGCGCCCGCAGTTGTCGCCGGCGCGCGACACCCAGCACACGCGCAGGCGGTCGAGCGCGCCGGGGACCGAGGCGACGGCGCGCAGCTTCTCGATGCGCTCGACGCCGAACCCGTGCTGCCGCACGGCGAGCGTCGCGGCCGACAGGCGCTCGTCGGTCGCGGGGTGCGACCCCCACGGGGCGTCGTCGCCGCCGGAGACCGACGCGGCGATCCACGCCGTGCCCAGGCGGCGACCGAGCGCGTGGGCGATCCCCGCGAGGAGCGCGCCGTGGGCGACGAGCGCCCAGTCGGCCTCGTGCCATCGCGTGTCGCGCAGGTTCGTGCGCACGACGTGGAGCGGCAGCCCCATCGCCGCGGCCGACGCGACGGCCGCTTCCCGCGCGACTGCGAGCCCCGCGCGGGCCCGCAGCCGGACGTCGAAGCCTTCGACGAACACCAACTCGTCGAGCCACGGGGCCGTCCCGTCGAGGCGGCCCGCGCCGGCGAGCGCGGTGTACGTCGAGTCGACGCCTCCCGAGAAGAACGCGGCGCGCCGCGCCCCCGCCGAAACCCCCGCCGGGGCCCCGCCGGGGCCCCCACCGTCTCGGCGTTCATCGCGGCCTTCGTCGGGGCCATCGTCGCGGCCTTCGACGGCGCACGCAGCACGACGTCCGCACCGACGCCGTACCAGCGGTGCCACACGGCCGGGACGCGGGCCGCGCCCGCGAGCAGCGTCGGGTCCACCGGCGCGTCCACGTCGAGCGGTTCGCCGAGCGCGTGCGCGAGCGGCAGGAACGCCGCGAGGAACGCGTCACCCGACGCGGGGTCGAGGGCGTCGGCGAGCGCCGCGGGGGCCTCGAACCACGCGGTCTCGGCGCGCCACGGGCGGTCGTCGTAGCGGACGCGCGCCTCGAGGCGGGCGCCGCCGCCGGCAACGGGCACGGTCCGGATCCGATCGACGCGCACGGGCACCTCGGGGCGCCGGATCCTAGCCCGACGCGAACGCGCGGCGGCGTGATGCCGGCGGGGGCGTCGCGCCGCGGGCCGGGCCTCGCGGTCCCGGGAGCACGACTGCGTCTCCCCCGGCGGCGCGCTCGCCGATACAGGGCCGCGCCGGGGAGCCCCCCCGCGGGGACCGCCGAGGACGAGGGTCGGAGCAAGTTCCGTTGCGATACCGCCTCCTACCCCCCGAGGGCCGCTGGCCCGAGGAGGTCGGTCATGCGTCGGAGCGTTTGCACCACGGCCTGGCGTGCCTGGCTGCTGGCCGGTTCGGTCGCGGTCGCGCTGCTCGTCGGCTGCGGCGGTGGAGGCGGGGGTGCGTCCGCGGGCGGCGGGGGCGGGGGCGGAGGAGGGGGGGGCGGCGGCGGAGGGGGCGGAGGCGGCACCGACGCCCTCGCCCGGGTGTTCCCCCCGCAGGACGGGCTGTCGGACGACGAGACGATCGTCGTCCGGGGCACGGCGTCGTCGCCCGACGGGATCGCGAGCGTGACCGTCGCCGGCGTGGCCGCGACCTCGAACGACGGGTTCGCGACGTGGACCGCGGCCGTGCCCCTCGCGCTCGGCGCCAACGTCCTGTCCACCTCGGCGACGACCGGCGTGGGCGCGGTCCTCACAACCGACGACGTGACCGTCGCGCGGGTGGACGTCGTGCCGTCGACCCTCACGGGCCTCGCGCGCGACCCGACGAACGGCGACGTCTATCTGCTCGAGGGTGCCGCGCGGCGGCTCCTGCGCCTGGTCGAGGCGACCGGCGAGGTCACGGTCGTCTCGAGCGACGACGTCGGGGCCGGCCCGGCGCTCGCGTCGGTCACGGCCCCCACCCTGGACCCGCAGGGTGGACGCGCCTACGTCGGCTCCACGAACGCCGGCGCCGGCACGGTGCTGTCGATCGAGCTCGCGACGGGCAACCGCGCGGTCGTCACCGGCCCCGGCGTCGGGTCGGGCACGGCCCTGACGTCGGTCGGCGGGGTCGCCTTCGAGGCGAAGGGCACGTTGCTCGCGGCCGACTACGCGGCGGGCACGCTGGTGCGCATCGACCCGACGACCGGCGCCCGCACGTTGTGCTCGGGCGGCGGGGTCGGGACGGGCCCGGCCTTCGGGCCGAGCGGCCCGCGTCTCGTGGTCCTCGACGAGGCCCACGGCCGCGCGTTCGCGGCCGGCAGCGACGAGCTCTTCGTCGTGGACCTCGCGACGGGCGACCGCACGCACGTCTCCGGGAACGGGCTCGGCACGGGTCCGTCGCTGATCCCCCGCGCGATGTGCCTCGACGCGGACCCGGCGTCGGTCCTCGTGGCAAGGAACGCGCAGTCGCTCGAACTGCAGCGCGTGGACCTCGCGACCGGCGACCGGACGCCGCTCACGCTCGCGGCCGCGAGCGTCGAGACGCTGTCGCCGGGAGGCCTCGTGCTCGACGCCGCCGGAGGCCGCGTCCTCCTCGCAGACCTCGAGCACGCGGCGGTGCGGGCCGTCGCGCTGAAGGACCTCCTCTGCACCGACGTCTGGCGGCCCGCGCGTGGGACCGGCCCGCAGCTCGGCGTGGCGTCGGCCGCCGCCCTCGAGGACGACGGCCACGTCGTCGTCGCCGACCGGATTCGCACGAACGTCCTCGTGCGCGTCGACCTCGCGACCGGCGACCGCACGCTCCTCGGCTCCGCCGTCGGACCGTCGCTGGCGAGCGACGCGCTCGGCGTGGCGGTGGACCCGGTCGGCGGCCGGGCCCTCGTGACGGGCTCGTCGGCGGGGAAGCCCACGGTGGTGGCGTTCGACCTGGCGACCGGCGACCGGTCGCTGGCGTCGGACCCCGCCCCCGCCTTCGGCCCCACCTTCGACAGTCCCCTCGGCATCGCGACGGACGGTGCCCACGCCTGGGTCGCGAACGGCGGCCCCGCCGGCGTGCTCCGCGTCGACCTCGCGACGGGGCTGCGCACCACGGTGTCGGACCCGCTGACCGGCGGCGGGCCGGCCTTCACCACGGTCAACGGCCTTGCGGTGGACCTCGTGCGCGGCGTCGCTTACGTCGGCGCGGTGGACACCACGAACGACTACGGCGTGTTCTCGGTCGACCTCGTGACGGGCGACCGGGCCCCCGTCGCGACGGCGGGCTTCGGCTCCGGCCCGGCCGTGTACGCCGCGCGGACGCTGCGCCTCGCGTCGAACGGGCACGTCCTCTCGATGGGCTTCCGGACGCTGATGGACGTGGACCCCGACACCAACGTCCGCACCGCCGTCAGCAACGCCTTCATCGGCCACGGCCCTCGGTTCAGCCCGGACGCCTCCGAGGTCGCGGGCGAGCGGTCCGACGGGCTCGTCGTCGTCGTGGACGAGGGCACCGCGGCGGTCGTCGTCGTGGACCCGGTGACCGGCGAGCGACTCGTCGTCGCGAGTGACGGGACGGATCAGAGCGCAGATGGGCCGACGTTGCACCGCGCACCGCCGCAGTTCACCGAGGAACGCGAGCGCCTCGTCGAACCACGCAGGGCCCTGCCGAACCACGCGAGGGCGCGGGCCGCCGTGGGCATGCTGCAGCGGCGGCGGTCCCGGTCGCACGCCGCCTCCACCCCGCGACGCGGGTGCGGCGGGGTGCGCCGCCGACCGGGGGCGGCAGCGGGCGGTCTTGTGCGGCCCGGACGACGCCGGTACGCTCTCGGGCGCCATCCTCGGGAGAGGTTGGCGAGCTGGTGCTCCCCCCGGTCTTCAAAACCGGTGCGTCGCCTCGCGAGGGGCGATGGGTCGGTTCGATTCCGATGCTCTCCCGCCACTTTCGCGCGTTTCGATTCGCGCGTGTACGCCAGACTCTCCCGCGCACCCGATCCTGGGGTGACCTGGGTTCCGTGAAGGGTCGGGGGCTGGGCGTAGGAAGCGCCCCCGGTGGCCAAGGCAGAGACGCCCCTCCCCATCAGGACGCGCGGAGTACGTTGCGCCCCGAGGGCAACTCAGTGTCGAACACCCTCGCCCCTGGTACGCATGCCATCGGAAGGTGCGACGCCCTCAGCCCGTCCCCTCCGCTACGGGGGCGGCAGCGTGAACCCGTAGTACGACCCGCGCCGGACCTCTTCCTCGCAAAACGTGCGCACCCGCGGACTGGCGTTGACGACGGCGGACATCCCCTGACGCCACGAGGTCCACACGATGGGCGGGATCAACCCCATCGAGAAGAACAGGTACTCCTCGGCACAGAGGATGAGGTAGTCGGTAAGGATCGCCTCGCGACGCGGGCTCACTGCCTGGCCCCCACCTCCCACCTCTGCCCACAGGTCACTCCGCAGGGCCACGTATCGCCCGTTGAAGTCCGTGGCCAGCCGCTCGAACGCCAGTGTCGCCTCGCCACGGGCACGCAGGTCGAGGAACACAGCACTGGCTGCGCCCACCATGACCGTCACGCGCGCAGCGGCCTCGAGGTCCTCCAAGAAGACGCCCAGGCATGCGGCCGCAAATGCCAGGGCAGGTACGAACAGCCTGCCCGACGTAGACCACAGCCACCGCCGATACAGCCAGCGCTCGCCCATGCGCCCTCCAAGACGTCGCCACCCACAGGGCCTACCCGGGCCCCGTTGGAAGGGCTCGGAATTGTAAGGGCGATGCCTCACCGGCTCCGCTTCCCCTACACTGGGGCGCTCCCGTGGAACCGCTGCGCTACATGCGTCCGCCCCTCATCGTGACGGCCAAGGTTGATCCCGACCTCGATGGCGCCGGCTGCGCCGTAGCGTATGCCGAGCTCCTGCGAGGGTGCGGGACGCCGGCAGTAGCCGTCCTCGCCGGCCGTCCGGACGCCGAAGCGCGGCACGTGCTGGCCCAGGTCAGATGCAGCATCCCCGCAACTCCTCCTCCCGACTATGCGGGCGTTGTCCTCGTCGACATGAGCGCCCTGCCGGGCCTCCCCTCCTTCGTTGCCCCGGGCGCAGTGCTGGAGGTGATCGACCATCGCGTGCATGGCGACCCCAGCACGTACTTCCCCAAGGCCAGCATCCGGATCGCGGAGGTCGGGGCCGCCGCGACCCTCGTCCATGAGCGCTTTGCCGAGGCCGGATTCCTGCCCAGTTCCTCCTCGGCCATCCTCCTGCAAGCTGGCATTCAGTCCAACACGCAGTGCCTGCGGGGTTCCGTGACGTCGAAGCGTGACATCGCAGCAGCCACAGCGCTCCAGGGATCTCACCCGCTTCCGGAGGGCATGCTAGCTGCGCAGTTCGAGGCGCGGCGGGCGGAGATTCAGGCGGACCTTGGCGCGGCCATTCGCCGGGAGACCAAGACCTTCGAGCATCCTGATGGTGCATTCAGGCTCGCGCAACTCGAGTTCCCTGGAGCCCTTGAACTTGCCGGGGATCTCGAGGCCAGTGGGCTTGCAGGCCGCGCTCTCATCAACCTCGTGGACCCGATTCGCTCGATCTCGGCTCTCGTCGCGCTCGACCCGGGCGTTCGCTCTTGGGTGGAGAGGTGCACTCAACTTAGGTTCCACGGTGCGATCGCTCGGGCCGAGCCCGCCATGCTTCGAAAGCAGCTCGTCGCACGCATGGTTGACTACCGGAGGCCAGCTTGAGGCGCGATGACTGGATGACGGCTGGACCGGATGGCCTGCCCATCCCCATCAACGTGTCTTGGCATCTCTGGCCCGACTGCAATCTCAAGTGCAGTTACTGCTACGCAACGTTTCGGGACATCCCGACTGTCCTCGCGCAGGATCAGGCGCTGCGGGTCCTCGATGTGCTCAGGGAAGCGGGCACGGAGAAGGTCACGTTCGTCGGGGGCGAGCCCACGCTGTGCCCGCACTTGCCCGAGCTCATCCGGCATGCCAAGGAACTCGGCCTGGTCACAATGCTGGTGACGAACGGAACGCGACTCGACCCGGCGTATCGGGAGCGTGTCGTACCGTACTTGGATTGGGTATCGGTCAGCATCGACGCTGCGGACCCCCACGTGATGGCGGCCATGGGGCGCGGAAACGCGAAGTTCCACGCCCTCTGCATTCAGAGATGGGAGGAGCTGGCCCGGATTCCGAACCTCCGGCTCAAGATCAACACAGTCGTGACCCGGCTGAACCTACACGACGACATGCGCGGCCTGATCCGTCGGCTTCGGCCCGCGCGCTGGAAGGTGTTCCAAGTTCTGCCGGTGCGCGGCCAGAACGACGGCGAGGTCGAACCGCTCCTGGTGACTCGAGAGGAGTTCGAGCAGTGGATCGACCGCCATCGCGAGCTCGCGGCGGAGGGGCTCGGCCCAGTGCCTGAAGACAACCAGGACCTCACGGGAACCTACCTCATGCTCGACGCGCTCGGACGGCTCTTCCACAACAAGACCGGCCGACATGTCTACACGGACTCCCTGCTCCAAGTCGGCGTCTGGGAGGCGCTCCGCCAAGTGGGCTGGGATACGAGAGGCTTTCTGGACCGCAATGGCATCTACGATTGGGGTCCCGCTTCAGAGGCGCGTGACTCCAGCGGGTGACCCCGGGCGCGTATCCAGCACGATTCGATCCCCGTCACGGAACTGCCGCGTCGCGTCGGGCATGATGAGTCCCGGGACACCGTGCTCGCGCATCACCACCGCCAGGTGGCAGAGGAGCGCTCCGCCATCGAAGATGAACCCTAGCGAACCGGGAGCAGCCTCGTAGACAAGACTGTCGAGGATGTGGAGCGGCCTCGCTGTCACCAGGATCTCGGGTTCCGCACGAACCGCGGTCTCAGTAGACCTCCGCGAGTGGGCATGCCGTTCGATGCTAGCCTCCACGGCGTCGGGAGGCAATCGCAACTGGCGGACCCGCCCAACCACACGACCGTGGCTCAGCACATTCTGTTGCTCAGTCGGCAAACTGGTCGGACCCTGATAGATGTCAACGAGGAAGAAATCCCCCTGCGGCGTGAAGCCGAATTCCACGCCTGCGCCCTGGTGGCGCTCCGCCAGTCCAGCCGCCGCGCGCCTGATCTCTGCCAGTTGGCTCGCGCTCGCGCTGATGGGGCGATCTACCGAGACCCGGGCCTTGACGCCCCCGACGAGTTGCACTGCAAACGTCTGCCGGCCCGGAAGATGGACTTGGACGTTGCCACTCGGGTCCAGTACGTACACAGTGGGATCCTCAAGACCCTTCGTCACGAAGTGCCCATGCACGAGTTCGACCCTTACGGATCCGTCCGGCAGCGTCACGGCCACACCCGTAGATGCTGTCTCCTGCAACTCCTTGAGTAGAAAGGCGAAGCGCTCGTGCTTCGCTCCCACTGCCTGAACGAACTGGTTCAGGCTGGCCAAGGCGGTTGGCCCTGTGCCGAACGTTCGGAACACCGAACCGTTCAGGTGGAACGGATGCAGCAGGACAGCGATGAACTCACCCCACCCCGCGATGGTCTGGGCGGCGGCGGCTATGCTCGCTTCGCGCGGAGTCCGAGCGAGTCCTACGAGGCCTTGGGAAATCGGGATGCACAACTCCGCAGCGAGGAGGCGGAGACCAACCTTGTCGTGTTGCGCTACGGCCGCCGGCAGTCTATCGACTGCGTCGGCCAGCGTTGGAACCAACTCGAGAGCGCCGCGAGGCACATCGATTTGTCCAGTAATCGGACGCGCCTGGAGGATGACGTAGCGACCGTTCAGGAACGCCCACTCGATGTCTGCTGGCTCCCCGAGGACCGCATGCACCTTTGTGGCCAGCGCGCGCAACGTCTTGCTCTCGAGAGCGGCGAACTCGGCAGGAGGATCCGTGTGGTCCTCCAAGATCCATCTCATGCCGATCGACTGCCCGTCCACCAAGCGGCCGAGGTGACCCGTCACGGCCTCTACGATCATGCCCTCCACTTCACCGAGCGGATCGCGTGTGAACAGGACTCCAGAGTGCGTCGGCTCCACCATCTCCTGCACCAGCACGCCCATGGGAACGGCTCTCCCAACGGCAGACATGGCACGTGCCGACGCGCCAAGCGCGCGGCACTTCGCCACAGCGGCCAGCACGTCGCCTGGGGATGCTGGGACGCGAAGGAACGACTCGAACAGGCCCGCCAGCGCCAGCGTCGACCCATCCTCTCCAACACCGGAGGACCTGACCGCAACGAACTGGGCGCCACTCTGCCTGCGTAGCCGCGCCAGCTGTTCCTCAATCATCGCGTCGCCGAGCTCCGCATCAGCATCGATGACGAAGCCCGCTGGAACTGGGAGCCCGGCCTGCGCAAGGCGGATCCACACCGCCGCCTTGCCTCCTACACGCCCTCCGGTCCCGCCCTGGCGGCTGGCGGAGGTCATCGCTTGCCCAGCAGCGTCGAAACTGTTTCGTCCACCCGTCGCTGCAGTTCCTGCCCCACAATGCCCTCCCGCCGAAGACGCACGATGTTGGATGCGAGGGGGACCGCGAAGCGCTCCATGTAGGCAGCGATCTGCTCTGGAGTCATGAGCAACTCGCCTCGCCGACCCTGGTCGTTGCCGCTCATGACACAAGAGAGCTGTCGTTCGCCCTCGCTCCAACCGCTGTCGAGCAGGCGCGCCATCTCCGACTCGGAGGCCACCTTGTGGATGGGGAACTCCTGACGGACGCCATGCGCCTCGCTGAACCGGCGATAGCTGTCCACCGCTTCCTGTGTCTGGTTTGCCTTCCGCTTGCCGTTCTTGTGCAGTTCCTTCTCGCCTGAGATCAGGACGGAGGCTCCGACCACCTTGGCCAGGACAGCTCGCATCATGTAGAAGTGCAGATGACAGCCGAGGCAAGGTGTGAAGAACCCGAACGTCTCGATCAGTTCGTTGATGTAGCGCCCATTCAGGAGCCGCCAAGCGTCTGTGTCCTCCATGATGAACCACGGGGCCACACGCACGCGGGGGAACCGAAGCGCGACCTGCTCGCGCATCGACCGCCAGTTGGACTCGTAGAAGGACCAGTCCCCGTAGCGAGTCGGGACTGCATCTCCCACCGGAACCAGCGTTCCGACCTCCTGCTGCTCCATCCAGCGAATCGCGGCTGCTACGCTGTCGCGCCCTGCGAAGTCCGTGAGCGCGATGGGGCGCGGCGCGCCACACAGCGCGGCGGCGACATCTGGGGGCAGGGCCGTCATGCCCTCGCCACGCCCTACGCGGGCACAGAGTTCCTCGAATCTGACGAGTCGGGCTGTGTGGTCGGGCATGAGTGGTATGGCCACCGTGGGGACCTGAGCGAAGGCCCGTAGCCTAGCGCCAGCCGCGCCCCCGATGCGGTCCAACTAGCGGTACGCCCGGACGGACAACGGCGGGTCCTGGCACCAGGTCGTGCCAAGGTTGTGCGCCCCGTTCCGGTACCCCTGAATCACGTCATGCGGCCATCCGTGCTGCCTTGACCGTCCCCAGACGATAGCATCCAGACAGTGACCGACATCACCGTCCCCCCGCCGCCGGCCGCCGCCCACCGCATCACCCCCGCCGACATCCCCTCGCCCCGCAGCCCCGCGCCAGCCGTCACACCCCCGGAGCCCCGAGGATTTGGCCTCTGCGCGCGAATCCCCAGCCGACCCTCTCGCCATGCTCTCCGGCCCCTCCCGCGCCGGAGCGCGGAGGTGGCTCCCAACCCCGACCCCGTGTCCGGAACGTTCTCTCCTCATCTCCCTCGAGGCGAGTCACTGATCCAGCGGTCCAGCGGTCAGAGACCCACTTCAGCGGTCGCGAACCGCCGTCCCAGGTCCTCGGCCTTCGACTGACCTCGCTTCGTAAGGATGAAGCCGGCCCGCCGCTCGCGTACGAGCCGTAGGTCACGCAGCAGCGAGAGGGTCGCGCCGATCCGGATGGCGACCGCGGCGAGGGGGCACCGTCCGCGCGCCTCCACGCCGAGTTCATCGACGAGCACGCGGTACCGGTATCGACCCCGACGGGCGGCCTCCGCGTCGTGCCGGGCGAGCGCTCGCTGCTGCACGAGCCAGCGTGCGATCGTCGCGATCGGCGCAGTCCGCATCTCAGAGAGCGTGTCCACGCTGTCCCGAAGAGATGCGCCGCGACCCAGCCCAGCGGTCGCGAGTTCCTGCTTGAGGAGCGAAAGACCAGACGGCGAGGCCGCCACTGCGGCGACCCACGCGACCAAGCGGAGGGCGTGCTCGAGGTGATCCTCTGGGTCTTCCGGCTCCCTCGAGGCGCGCGGAAACGCCGGGCGCCCGCTTCGACGTGCGACCAGTCGATCTATGGGGTCCGTCCGACCATCGAGCCCGATCTTCGCGAGGCGTGCGACCAGCCGTTCGACCAACGAAGACACCGCGACATCGATGCTCGGCGCCAGCCGGACCTCGATCTCGTCGTGGATCGCTCGGAGAGCGCGCTCGCCCGCTTGTCGCAGCGTCTTGAGCAGCGCGATCGTCTGCCACACCCGTGCGATCTTCTCCAGTCCCGGTGGCACAACGACCGCCCGATCGAACGCTGCTAGTCCGCTCGCCATCGCGACTTCGATCGATCGTTGCGACGCCGGTCGTCGCGACGCGCCCACGATGCGCAGGATCAGTGCGAGGCTTTGCGCGCGCCGGTCCGCCGCTGTGCTCGCGTACGGCGCCTCGCCCAGCAGCAGCTTCGTGACGCCCCCTCGCTCGCGGCCCGACATCTCGTCGAGCGCGAACCGGCTTGCGAGTCGCTCGATCACCCGCGTGGCCCGCGACCACCGAGACCTCCGCACCGCACTCAGCCTCGAACGCCAGGCCAGCCGCCTCGTCGCCCTGCTGATCGACCAACCGCAAGACGACCGCGTCGAGGCCCTCCCGCTCGCACCGGTCTGATCGGACGCCCGATCCGCCCCCGCGCGGGCCTTCGGTCCGCTCCCCCCGACCGCCCCCAATCTCGCCCCACCGGCATCTGACATCGCTCCCGCGGCGCCGCCGCCCTTCTGCCGCACGCCGCCCCCCCTCTCGCCGCCCACGCCCCGCTCCGCCCACGCCGGCGCGGCGCGTCCACGCCGGACCGCCGACGGCATGCGAACCTCGTCGGATGGGCTTCCTCCTCGCGATCCCCCGGGCGTGCTGGCGGACGCTCGTCCGCGGGTCCGACCTCCACGCGCAGCGCCTCGCCGCGTCCATCGCGTTCTACGCCCTCTTCTCGCTGCCCGCGCTCCTCCTCGCCGCGATCCTCGTCGCCGGCACCGCCTACGGGGAAGACGTCGCCCGCGGCCGCCTCGTCGCCCAGGTCGCCCGCCACCTCGGCGACGGCCTCGCCGCGACCATCGACTCGGTCATCGCCGGCGCCGTCTCCTCGGGCGCCACCCAACCGCTCCCGCGCGTGCTCGCCGTCGGCGCGCTCTTCTTCGGCGCCTCGCTGACGTTCGTCGAGCTCCAGCACGCGCTCAACGTCATCTGGGGCACCGGCTCGACCCGCCGCTGGTACTTCGCCCTCGCGATCAAGCGCCTCGTCTCGTTCGCCATGGTGATCGTCACCGGCACGCTCCTCATGGCGGCGATGGCCGCGTCCGTCGGCATCGCGCGCTTCGGCGACTGGCTCACCGACCACCTCCCGCCCGCGCTCGCCGGCGGCCTGCTCCCCTGGCTCGAGCCGACCGCGACCCTCGCGACCCTCACCCTCCTCTTCGCGCTCGTCTTCAAGGTCCTCCCCGACGGACGAGTGCCCTGGCGCCGCGCGCTCGTCGGCGCCGCGATCACGTCCTCGTTGCTCCTCGTCGCCCGCACCGTCGTCGTGCGCTACCTCGGCGTCGTCAACGTCGCCTCGGTCTACGGCGCCGCCGGCTCCCTCGCGGTCCTCCTCGTCTGGGTCTACGCGTCGTGCCTCGTCATCCTCCTCGGTGGCCTCTTCGCCTTCTCGTGGGAAGAGGTCCGCCACCCGAAGCCCCCCGCCCGCCCCGCCGACCCCGCCGCCGCCCCTTCCCCCGCCGCCCCCGCCGCACCGACGCCGCCCCCACCGACCGGCTGACGCACCGGCCGCCGTCGCGACGACGGGTCCCGGCGCAGGGCGGCGCCCGCGCCCGGTTCCCGTCGATCCGGGTCCCGCCGACGCAAGGCCCGCCCGCCGATCGAACGCACACCCGGCGCGACGGGCTGGCACAATCGCCGGCTCGGAGCTCGCCATGCTCAACCGCAGCGCGGTCGTCGTGCGTCCCGCCCAGCCCTTCGTCGAGTGGTTCGCCGGCCTCGGCCTCGACGGCGCGCCGCCGCGCCTCGACGACGAGCCGACGGTCTACCTCGTCCCGCCGTTCGACGACGAGGCGCAGGGCCTCGCGATGCTGATGGAGGCCCACGGCGTCCTCTTCGACCGCGAGCTCTACACCTGGTGCGACGACGAGGCCCGCTGGCCCGCGAACCGCGACTACGCGATGTTCCGCCGCTGGTTCCAGGTCGTCCTGCTCTCGCACCTCGAGGACGTCTGCGAGGGCCCGATCGAGGAAGAGGCCCCGCCCGACGCGTGAGCCGGGGAGGGACGGCGCCCGTCGCCACCCCGCCGGGCCCCTCCTCCTCGCCCGCTTCAGTCGGCACGGCCCGCGGGACGAAGGAGAGAGGTCGTGCCTCCCGCCACCCTCCCGCCCGCCCCGCCCCCCTCCGCTCGCCCGCCGACGGAGCCCCCCGCGGCCGCGCCCACCGCGGCGTCGCTGCTCGCGGTCCCGCTGACCAGCCGCCGCGCGTCGTGGAGCGAGGCGGTCCGCGCGCTCCCCGCCGCCGAGCGCGCGGCGTTCCTCGCGCAGGTGGACGCGCTGCACGCGTCGTCGCCGTCGGCCTTCGAGGAGGTCCACAGCGCCTACCGTTCGCTCGCCGCGACCTTCGACCCGCGCGACCCCGCCGACCTGCCCCGCATCCGCGTCGTGCTGGACGGCAACTCCGGCTCGCACCCCGAACTCGAGGCGATGTGGCAGGGCGTCGTCGCGCACGGCCCGCCGACGCTGGCCGTCGAGGCATTGACGCGGCTCGCGTCGATCTCGTCGTTGCGCGGGGCGATCGTCGAGGCCGAAGCGCGGTTCGACGAGGCGGTGCGGCGCTCCGAGGCGCTCGGCGGCCACGGCATGGCCGGCGTCCTCGCGGCCTACGCCAGCACCCTCATCGGCGGCGGTCGAGACGTCGAGGCGCTCGTCGTCGCCCACGAGGCGGCGGCGCGTTCCGACGCCTTGGTCGGACCCTGGCGTCGCGCGTGGCTCGCCCATACCGAGGCCCAGGCCCACCTCGTCCTCGGCGACCCCTCCCGCGCCCGCGACGCCCGGGACCGGTTCGCCGCGCTCGTCGTGCAGTGCGGCCCGCGGCAGCGCGGGCGTGCCGCGCCGCCGACGGCCCGGCTCGACGCGCTCCTCGCGCTGGCCCGGGGCGATGCCGCCGGCGCGCTCGGCTTCCACGACGAGGAACGCCGCGCGTGGGCCGCGACGATCGCCATCAACCCGCGCCAGGAGCTGGCCTGGCACGCGCTCCGCGTGCGCCTGCTCGTCGCCGTCGGCCGACCGGCGGAGGCGCTCGTGCACGGCCGAGCCGCGCTCGTCGCGTGGACCGACGGCGACACCCGCACGCTCGGCCTCCGCGTCGAGACGCTCCGCGCCGCCCTCGTGGCCCCGGACGGGACCGACGGCGGCCCCGCGCTCGACGCGGTGCTCGCCGCCCTCGCGTCCGGCAGCCCCTCCGAGACGAGCGCGGCCGACCGGACGCGCCTCGCCCTCGACCTGGCGGAGTCCCTCGTCGCCGCCCGCCGCGACGCGGAGGCCCGCCGCGCGTACGACGCAGCCGCCGCCGCCTCGCTCGCGCGCCTCGTCGAGCTCGACCGCTTCGCCCGCACGTTCCCCACGCTCCTCCGCCTCGTCCCGGCCCATCGCGAAGCGCTCGAGGCCTACCGCGTGCGCAGCGCCGACCGGCACCGCGCGCTCGCCGCGCCCCTCGTCCGTCTCCTCGAGGCGGCCGTCCGCGGCGGCCATCCGGTCGCGTCGCTCCTCCACAACGAGCACGGCCTCACGACGGTCTGCGCGTGGTGCCAGCGCGTCCGCCTGGCCGACGGCCGTTGGCTGACGGTGCAGCAGTTCCTCCCGCTCGCGCCCACGGGCGAGTGGCCCCTGACGCACGGGATCTGCGAGGACTGCCGCCCCGCGCTCGAGGCCGACCTCGAACGCGCGCTCTCCCGCCCTCGCTGACCGCGACCCCGCGCCGCGACCGCGAGGCCCGCGCGCCTCCGGTCCCACCGCCCGCCGCGGTCGCCCGCCACGCTCGGCCGCGGGGGACCGCGAGGCCCGGTCGCCGCCGTCACGGCCCGCCGCCCCGCGCCGCGAGCCAGGCCCGCGGCGCGTCGAGATCGGCGACGGTCCACGCGACCGGCACGCCGCGGCCCGACGTCCGGCCCGTCGTCGGGTCGATGCCGCCGTGCAGCGAGACCGCGGCGCGCCGCGTGACGTCGAGGACGACCCGGCCGTCCACCACCCACCGCTCGCCGACCTTCTCGCCCCCCGCGGGCCCGACGCCCGGCTCCTCCCGCCACAGGTCGGCGACGACGACGACCCCGTCGCCGCGCGCCTCCTCCCGCGCGCGCGGTCGCACGAGCACCGGCGCGACGAGCCGACGACCGCGCAGCACCGCGGTCGCCGTCGCGAGGCCGACCGTCACGGGCGTCGTGCCGGCGCCCGGCGGTTCGTACACCTGCGCCGCCGCCTGCGACGGCGGCAGGCCGCGTTCGCCGTAGCCGGCCCACGTGGTTCGCTCGAGCCCCCAGACGAGGAACGCGCGCGCCAAGGCGCCCACGTCGTCCCACGACAGGTCGGCCGACGGGCCCGACGCGCTCGGCGCCGTCTGCACGCCGTCGGGCAGGAGATAGGTGACGCGCCCTGCGAGGCCGTCGGCGACACGGCGCGCGTTCGCCCGCGCGCGCGCGAGACCGTCGAGGGTCGGAAGGTACGCGGGACGGTCGGTCCGGCCGGGCGCGCTCATGCCGCGACTCCGTCGAGGACTCGGTGGCCACGGTCGTCGGCGGCCGGCGACGACGCCGCCTCCGCGAGCGCCTCCGACGCCGGCCGCCAGTGCCGCGCCTTCACGAGGCCCGCCACCAGCACGTCGCGCTTGTGCCGCGCGGCGACAACATCGACGGTGCCGAGCGAGCGGCGCACGCGGCGGCGGCTGCCGTCCGCCGCGACGAGCACGATCGCGATCCACCAGCGGCGACCGTTGCGCCACAGGTGGTGGTTCGGCGGGAGCGAGACGGGGGCGGCGGCCCGCGACGGATCGGCGACGCCCGACGGAGCGCCGCGCACGGCGCGCTCCCTCTGGACGTCTCCGCGTGCGCCCTCCCGCTGCACGGTGGCGCGGGGCGCAGCCTCGGGACGGGGGCCCGTTCGGAAACTTGAACGCGACATCGGATCCTCCTCGGGGGGGATCCGGAGCACGCGCCCGCGGGCGCGTCGGACCTTCGTTGCCCTCGCACACGCGAGGACCTCATCGCCCGGGCGCAACGCGCGCCCGGACAGGCACCTTGGGAGTCCGTCCCAGGTTGCCGGGCCCGCGACGGGCGGCCGGGGCCGCACGCCGGAGGGCCACTCCGGATGACCCGAGGAGCGTACACCGCCCGCGGGCGATGGGAAGCCCTCGCCGTGTCATAGGCCCACGCGACGCGCCGATCGGGTCCGGCCGCCGCGGCGTCGGCGCTCCCGTGGCGCCCCCCATCCCGGGCCCGCATCCCCCTCACGGGACCGCGAGGCCCGCCGGCCGCCGGGCCTCGCGTACCGATTCCCTCGAGTGCCGCCGGGCCTCGCGTGCCACGGTTCGCTTCCGCTCGACCACGCCGCAAACGCGCCGCGCACGCGCCGGCCGCCCCGCGTTCGCCACGATCGCGCGCACACGCGTCGCGCGTGGCCCCCTCGGCACGTGCCCTGCGTCGCGTGTGGCGTTGCCCCGCGCTCATGCGGGCCTCGCGCCACGTGGACCACGGCGGTCCGTTTGCGCCGCGATCGTCCGGGCCACGCACGTCGCGCATCACACGTCCCACGAGGCCGCGCCGTCGGTGGCGCTCGGGGCGTCGACGTTCTCCGGACGGCCCCTGCGCGAGCCCTACGATCGGCGCCGGGCACGGGCAGGCCCCGTCGCGCCGCCGGAGGGATCCATGTCGTCCACGTCCTCACCGCTCGCACGCGCCCCCGACGCCGGCGCGAAGGATCCGCCTTCGCCGCACGGGCGCCTGCTCGTGGTCTCGAATCGGCTGCCGTTCGCGGTCGATCTCTCGGGACCCGAGCCGCGGTTCCGACGGACGGTCGGCGGGTTGGTGAGCGGGGTCGAGGGGTACCTGCGGTCGAGGGGGGCGGCGGGGGGAGGCGCGTGGGTCGGGTGGCCCGGCACCGACGTGGCCGAGGCGGACCGCGCGCGCGTCGCGGAGGCGGCGCGACGGGACCAGGGCGCGACGCCCGTGTTCCTCGACGCGGCCGAGGTCGAGGGGTTCTACGAGGGGTTCTGCAACCGCGCGTTGTGGCCGCTGCTGCACTACTTCCCGTCGCTCGTGCGGCTCGAGGAGGCGGACTGGGCGGCGTACGTGCGCGTCAACGAGCGGTTCCGCGACGCGGTGCTGGCGGCGGTCGAGCCCGGCGACACGGTGTGGGTGCACGACTACCACCTGATGTTGCTGCCCGCCCTGCTCCGCGCCGCGCGGCCCGACCTGTCCATCGCGTTCTTCCTCCACGTCCCGTTCCCGGCGTTCGAGGTGTTCCGGATCCTCCCCGACGCGTGGTCGCGCGCGCTGCTCCACGGCGTGCTCGGGGCCGACGTCGCGGGGTTCCACACCCTCGACTACGCGAGACACTTCCTGCGCTCGGCCGAACGGCTGTCCGGCCTGGAGGCGCGCGAAGGCGAGGTGCGGCACGCGGGCCGCGTGACCCGCGTCGACGCGTTCCCGATCGGCGTCGACTTCGCGGCGCTCTCCGGGGCCGCGGCGCGCCCCGACGTGTCGGCGGCGCGCGCGGCGCTCGACGCCCCCCTCGGCGACCGCCGCGTCGTCCTCTCCGTGGACCGGCTCGACTACACGAAGGGGATCCTGCAACGGCTGCTCGCGTTCGAGCGCGTCCTCGCGCGGGCGCCCACCTGGCACGGGCGCGTGACCATGGTCGTCGTGGCGGTCCCGTCGCGGGAGCGCGTGGACTCGTACCGGCGGATGCGTCGCGAGGTCGAGGAGGCCGTCGGGCGCATCAACGGTCGCTTCGGGAGCGTGGCGTGGGTGCCGATCGTCTACCAGTTCCGCGCGCTCGGCTTCGCCGACCTCGCCGCGTTGTACCTGCGCGCGGACGTCGCGCTCGTCACCCCGCTGCGCGACGGCATGAACCTCGTCGCGAAGGAGTACCTCGCCGCGCGGGCCGACGACTCCGGCGTGCTCGTGTTGTCCGACACCGCCGGCGCCGCGCGGGAGCTGGGCGAGGCCGTCCTCGTCAACCCGTACCACGTCGAGGGCATCGCCGAGGGGATCGAACGCGCCCTCGAGATGCCGCTCGACGTCCAGCGGGCGCGCAACCGCAGCATGCGCGCCCGTCTGCGGCGCTACGACGTGGTCCGCTGGGGCGACGAGCAACTCGAGCGACTCGCGCGCGCCCGCGAGGCGAGCCGCGCGCTCGCCGAGCGTCACCTCGGCGCGGGGGATCGCGCGCGCCTCCTCGCGGCGTTCCGCGCCGCGCGCCGGCGCCTGGTCCTCCTCGACTACGACGGCACGCTCGTCCCCTTCGCCGGCCACCCCGCGGCCGCGCCGCCCGACGCCACGCTGCGCGCGCTGCTCGGACGCCTCGCCGCGGCGCCCGGCACCGACGTCGTCCTCGTGAGCGGGCGCGACGCGACCACCCTCGAGACGTGGTTCGGCGCGCTGCCCGTCGCGCTCGTCGCGGAGCACGGCGCGCTCCACCGCGACCCCGGCGGGGCATGGGAGCGGCTGCAACCGGCGGACGCGGCCGCGCGCGAGCGCGTCGCCGACTTGATGGAGCTCTTCTCCGACCGGCTCCCCGGCTCGTTCGTCGAGCGCAAGGAGGTCTCGGTCGCGTGGCACTGGCGGCGGGCCGACCCGGAGATGGGCGGCGCCCGCGAGGCGGAGCTGGTGGACGCGCTCCAGGCGCTCCTGCGCGGCGCGCCGCTCGAGGTGCTCCGCGGCAAACGCGTCGTCGAGGTGCGCGGCGCGGGCGCGCACAAGGGCGGCGCGGCCCGGCGCTGGCTCGGCCGGGCGGCCTACGACATCGTCGTGGCCGCGGGCGACGACGCCACCGACGAGGACCTGTTCGCGGCGCTGCCGCCCGGCGCGTGGTCGCTCCGCGTCGGGCTCGGCGAGTCCCGCGCGGGCTACAACGTCGACGACCCCGCGGACCTCCGGCAGGTCCTCGACCTGCTGGCGGGCCCGGCCGGCGGGGAGGGCGCGCCGTGACCACGCCCTCGTACCCGCCGATCTCCGACTACGCGATGCTCTCCGACGCGCACACGGCGGCGCTCGTCTCGCGGACCGGCTCCATCGACTGGCTCTGCCTGCCGCGCTTCGACAGCCCGGCCGTCTTCGCGCGGCTCCTCGACGCGAAGGGCGGCGGCCACTTCGAGCTGTCGGTCGTGGACACGACGCACGTCGCCCGCCGCTACCTCCCGGGCACCCACGTGCTCGAGACGGTCTTCACGACCCTCGGGGGCACCGCCACCCTGCTCGACTTCCTCACGGTCCATCCGCACGCGACGCCGGAGGCGCCCTCCGAGCACGTGATCCGCGAGCGGCTCGTGCGCCTCCTCACCTGCGACCGCGGCACGGTCCGCTACGAGATGACCTGCGTCCCGCGCTTCGACTACGGCACGATCGTGCCCCACGTCGCGCTGCCGACGCCGCGGTTCGGGACGGCGCACGGCGGCAGCGACGGCCTGTCGCTCACCACCTCGGCGACCATGGACGTCCGGGGCGACGGCTTCGTCGCGGCGGGGCTCCTCGGCCAGGGCGAGCCCTTCTTCGCCGTGCTCCGCGACGACCCGCGCTACGTGCCCGCCGCGCAGGTGATCACGCACGCGCAGGTGCTGCGCTGGCTCGCCGCGGCGCGGCGCTACGGCGAGGACTGGTCGTCGCACTGCGCCTACGACGGCCCGGACCGCGAGCGCGTCGTCCGGAGCGCGCTGGTGCTCAAGGGGCTCACGTACGAGCCCTCCGGCGCCATTGTCGCCGCGCCGACCACCTCGCTGCCGGAGCGCATCGGCGGCAGCCTCAACTGGGACTACCGCTACGCCTGGCCCCGCGACGCCGCGTACGTGCTCAACGCCCTCTACGCCCTCGGCTACTCCGAGGAGGCGCAGGCCTTCCTCCACTGGCTCGACTGGACCGCCGTCGGCCGGGCCCGCGACCTCCAGATCGTCTACGGCGTCGGCGGCGAGCGCCGCCTGACCGAGTCCGAGGTCCTCGGCCTCGAGGGGTATCGCGGCTCGCGCCCGGTGCGCATCGGCAACGCCGCCGCCACGCAGTTCCAGCTCGACGTCTACGGCGAGATCCTCGACGCGGTCCACGTGGGCGTCGCGCGCGCGGGCGAGTTCCACCCCGACCGCTGGCGCTTCCTCACCCGCGTCGCGGACTTCGTCGCGGAGCACTGGCGCGAGCCCGACGACGGCATCTGGGAGGCCCGCGAGGGCCGCCGGCACCACGTCCACTCGAAGGTGATGTGCTGGGTCGCGCTCGACCGCGCCCTGCGCCTCGCGGCCCTGCGCGGGCTGCCGTGCGACGCGGCGCGCTGGACCGCCGAGCGCGACGCGGTGCACGCCGACGTGCTCGCGCGCGGCTTCAGCCCGGCCCGCAACGCGTTCGTCCGCGCGTACGACACCGACGAGCTCGACGCGGCGAACCTGCTCATCCCGATCGTCGGGTTCCTGCCGCCCGACGACCCGCGGGTGCGCGGCACCGTCGAGGCCGTGCAACGCGAGCTCACCTCCGAGGAGGGCTTCGTCTACCGCAACGACATGCACGGCCCCCGCGGCAGCGAGGGGACGTTCGCGATCTGCACCTTCTGGCTCGTCGAGGCCCTCGTGCTGCTCGGCGAGGTGCCCCGCGCCCGCGCCCTCTTCGACCGCGTCACCACGTGCGCCAACGACGTGGGCCTGTTCGCCGAGCAGATCGAGGCGGGCACCGGCGCGGCGCTCGGCAACTTCCCCCAGGCGCTCACCCACATCGGCCACATCCTCGCGGCGGTGCGGCTGCGCGCGGCGGAGGCGGCGGCGCCCCCCACCTCGGGATGAGCGGCCCTGTCGTCGGGACCGCGAGGCCCGCCGGCCGCCGGGCCTCGCGTACCGAAGCCCTCGACTGCCGCCGGGCCTCGCGGTCCCGCGCCCCCCGCGCCGCGCGGGGCTATCTCGCGAGGACGGCGTCGAGGTCGCCGCGGATCTCGGCCTCGCCGTAGAAGTGGCTGGGCCGGCACTTGAGTGCGTGCCCGTCGGGCCCGAGCACCACGAAGCCGTGGCGGTCGGGCCCGAAGCAGTACGCCTTCTGCGCCCGCTGCCCCTCGGCGGACTCCCAGCCGTACACGTCGAACGTGAAGCGGGAGCGGTACGGTTCCTCGGAGAGCACCGCGCGGACCGCGCGGATGACGGCCAGGCACATCCCTCATCCGTCGCTGATCTTGTAGTACTCGATGCGCCACACCTGCGGGCGGACCGCCGGCGGCGTGAGGGACGGCGGCGGCGACGGCACGACGGGTGCCGGCGGCAGAACGGGTGCCGGCGGCACGACGGGCGCCGCGGGCTCGCTCGCGGCGGCGGTCTCCCGCACCCGGAGCGGCGACTTCACCCCGCCACGGCACGCCGCGAGCCCGACCAGCGCGACGACGGCGACGGAAGCGAGCCTGCGCACGGCTCCGACGGTAGCCGGGCCCCGGGGCGAGTAAAGCGCCGCGCCCTGCCGGCTCGCGCGCCGAACGGACGCCGAACGGAAGCCCCTCGTCGCGGCGCCCCGCGCCGCCGCCCGACGGCGGGCGGACCGCCGCGGGAATCCGAGCCGGCACCCGCCGGCGCGCGAGGGGCGCGCGTATGATGGTGGGCGTGGGACGAACCTTGGAAGGGCCGAACGCTGCGGGAGTGCCCGTCGGGCCCGTGGTGTGCCCGGTCGACGCCCGGACCCCGCGCGCGTCCGACGGGCCGGGCGCGGACGTCGTTCGGTTCCTGGACCCGGCGCGCGAACCCGTGGTCGGTCCGCTCGACGCCGCGGCGCGCAAGGTGACGGCGGAAGCGCGCCTCGACGGCGTCGTCGTCGGCACGTTGACGGGCCGGTTCCCGACGCCGGCCCTCTTCGTGGCCGACCGGATCGACGTCGCGGCCGGCGCCGCGGGTCCCGGCGTGCGGCGCGCGTTCGCGCGGGCCGCGGCCACCGCGCTCGCGCCCCGCGACGGCGAGTTCCTGGTGACCGAGCCGGGCTCGCCGGACGGCTGGCGCGCAGCCGTCGAGTCCGTCGGGTCGGTGCTGCGCGCCACGAAGGCGTGCGTGCGGCGCGCGCTCGACGCGACGCTGCCCACCGTCACGCACAGCTTCGCCCTGCGCTCGTTGTCCGAGGTCGGCGAGGACGCGTTCCGCGCGCGGGTCGAGCTGGCCGCGGCGGGCGACCCGTTCGACGCGCGGGGCGGCGCCGACCGCCACCGGGCCTGGCGCGACCTCGTCGCGTCCGCCGGCGACCGCTTCGACCCGACGTCGTGGTTCCTCGTCGACGACGCCGACGGCCCCGTGGGGGTCGTGCTCCCGCAGACCGTCGGCGCCGACCTCGGCACGCTCTTCTACGTCGGCGTCGAGCCGGGCCGCCGCGGCCGGGGTCTCGGCGTCGCGGTCCACGGGCTCGGGCTCTGGATCCTGGCGATGCGCGGCCTGCGGCGGTACGTCGGCTCCACCGACGAGCGCAACGCGCCCATGTTGCGCGTGTTCGCGCGCAACGGGTGCATGGTCACCGAACGCGACCTCCACTTCGCCGCGCCCGCCGCGACCGTGCCCCTGCGCTGACGCGGGCTCGTTCGCTGACGCGGGTTCCGGCGCCGACGCGCGCCGCCGCGCGGGTCACGGGCCCCGCAACGTGACCGTCACGCTCGGCTCGGCGAACGCCGCGCCGTCGGGCCGCCGCAACCCCTCGACGACGAGCCGCCACGCGCCCGTCGGCGGCGCCTCGGGCAGCGTGAAGACGAGCGCCTTCTCCGCGGCCCGGTACTGCAACGGCGCGGCCCCGAGGTCGAACGCCTCGCCCTTCGCGTCGAGCAGCCGGTACCGCGCGCGGTCGCCGACCTCGCGCCAGTGGACGGGCCCCGCCAGCGCGATCCGCAGCACGGCCCTCCCCGTCGGCTTGCCGTCGCGGCCCTTCTCGCGGGTCAGCGTCGCGCCCGTCACCGCCGCGCGCGGCGACGCACGCTCGGCCCGCGCGACCGGCGCCGCCTCGATCCCCGTCGGGACGCCGTCGCCCTCCACCTTCCGCAGGCGCACGACGAGCCGCCCGGTCGTCGCGCGCGGCGTGTGCCGCAGCAGCAGCGCGTTCACGCCCTTGCGCACGTCCACGCGCTTGATCACGTCGTCGGGCTCGAACCGCCGCGCGCGCGGCGGCGTCGCGACCGGGTCGCCGTCCCACCACGCCTCGAGCGCGCCGTCCCACGCGATCCGCAGCGAGGCGCGCCCGGCCTCCGTCGCCGGGAACGTCGCGACGAGCACGCGCGGGCCGGGCGACGTCGCCGCGGCCCGGCGCGACGCCTCGTCGTCCTCGAGGTCCGCGGCGTCGACGACCGCCCACGAGGCCTCGCCCTCGACGTCGCCGGCGACGCGCGCGCGTTTCGCCACGTCCGCCGCGAGCGCCGGCAGCGCGTCGAGGAGCCCGGGCGAGGGCGGACCGAGCGCCAGGAACCGGGGAACGCCGAGCCCCGGCGGGAGGGACGCGAGGCCCGTGCGGCCGCGGGTCGCGCCGTCGGCGCCGAACGCGCCGAGGTCGCCGCCGTCCGCCGCGGCCCCGAGCCCCGGCGACCCCGGCGCGAGCCCGAGGGTCGCGTCGAGGGGGCCGAGGAGGTCGTCGGGGCCGAGCGACGACGGGACCGTGCCGCGGCGCCGCGGCGTCGCGAACAGCGCGTCCTCGCCCACCGGCACGTCGGAGCGCACGAGCTGCTTGTTCTCGCCGTAGAGGTTGCGCCCGCGGACGAACCGGTCGACGAGCGCGTCGAGCCGCTCCCCGAACGCGGAGCCGGCGAACACGAGGCCGTTGCCCTCGAAGATCGAGTGGGTGACGCGCGACGCGCCCTGCACGGCGGTGCCGCACCCGAGGAACTCGCAGCGCTCGACGAACGGGCCGAGCCCGATCATCGGGTACACGTTCCCGGCCCGCTGGTTCGCGACGCCGGCATGGCACCCGAGGAACACGCAGCGCACGACCGCGGGCCGCGCCTCGATCTCGACCGTCACGCCGACGTGGCACGCGGCGAACCGGCAGCCCTCGAGCCGCGGTGCGACGTCGCGCAGCGTCCGGATCACGCGGTCGCGCCCGTCCCAGAGCACGCCCACGCCCACCCCGCTGTCGCAGCCGTGGAACGCGCAGTCCGTCACGGTCACGTCGCCGCGGCCCGGCTGCAGGCCGGCGTCCGCGTCCGCGACGAGCACGTGCGACAGGCGCACCGGCCGCGCGGACCCCGGGAAGACGACGATCCCGACCCACGCGCGGTCCCGCCGCTCGCGCTCGCCGGGCGGCCGGGCCTCGGGCTCGAAGCGGATCGGCGCCGACGCGTCGCCCGTCGCGTCGAGCCCGCCGAGCACCTCGAGCCCGGGCCTCGCCTCCCCCGCGGCGCGCTGCGCGGCCCACGGCACGACGACCCGCGTGCCGCGCGCGATCCGCAGCGTCGCGCCCTCGGCCACCCGCACGCGCTTCGCGAGCACGATCGTGCCGGCCCACGTCGTGTCCTCCGCCACGTCGCTCGCGAAGACCGTGAGCGGCCCGGCCCCGGGCGCGGGCGCGTCGCCGCCGCGCGCGGGCGAGGCGCACGCGAGGAGGAGCACGAGCGGGAGCGCGGCGCGCCTCATCGCGGCTTGAACGCCTCCGGCGGCACGCCGAGCTCGACGGTCCCCCACTCGGGGACCTTGTCGACGCGGATCGCGTCGGCCCACGCGACCACGCGGAACGCCGACTGCTGCGGCGCGCGCGGGATCGAGAACTCGACGAGGCGCTCGCCCGCGAGCCCGTGGGGCGACCGCCGCCGCGTCCCGACCGTGCGCTCGACGTACTCCATGTACCGCCCGCCCGTGTCGAGGGGCTCGAGCGCGACCGTCACCTCGTCGCGGTCCTCGACGTCGCCGTCGTCGTACGCCTTGCCGAAGCCCGGCGCCGCGAGCCGGACGAGCGCGTGCACGTGGTCGGCGTCGTGGTCCACGGCCAGCGACGCGAGGTCCACCTCGGCGACGTCGGGGTGCAGCTCGCCGGTGGCGTCGGTCACCGTCGGCTGCCCGCTCCACTCGTCGTCGCGGCCGTCGAGGTCGAGCACCGTCCCCTCGTCGGCGCACACGTACTCGAGCGTGATCGGGTGCTCCGAGCACGTGCCCTCGGCCTGCAGCCGGATCCGCACGAAGCGGTTGTACCGCAGCCCGCGGTCGGCGAGCAGCGTGAGGGGCACCTCGAACGCGAGCGTGGCCCCGTCCACCGTCGGCGGGTTCACCTCCCCGCCCTCGTTGTGCAGCCACGACCGGCGCAGCTTGCCGTCGCGCGCCGCCTGCTCGTGCGGCCGGCTCCACGACGCGCGGCGCAGCGTCGCCGCGGCCGGCACGCCCGGCGCGGGGGGCGGCGCGCTCGTCCGCTGGTACCGCGAGCCGCACGACGCGCGCACCCACAGGTCGGCGCCCTCGATCCCCGTGGCCTCGTCGGCGTCGCAGTCGACGTACAGGTGGACGCAGGTGTACACGCCCTCGATCAGCGGCCGGCGGAACCGCACGGTCACCGCGAGCACGCCGCCCCCGGCCTCGAGCTCGACGTGCTCGACGTCGTGGAGCGCGCGCCGCGGCCGCGGCGAGTGGCTGTCGTCGAGGTCGAGCCGCGCCGGACGCGGGGCGTTCGGCGGGAGCGGCGGCGCGGCCGGGCCGGGCGCGGGGCCCGGGCCGGGAACGGGACGAGGAGCGGGAACGGGAACGGGCGCCGGAGCGTCCTCCGCCGACGCGAGGCCCGCGCGCCGTCCGTCGCCGCCGACGACGGCCGCGACGGCGACGAACGCGGCCGCGACGCAGCGGGCGACGACGCGGCCGGCGAACGCGCGGCGGGCGCGCACGCGGCGGGCGGACCCGTGCCGAGCGACGACGGGGCGGGCGGCGGGACGGCGCACGGCGCACCACGGTACCCGCGACGGGCCCGGTTCGCGCTGGTAGCCTCCGCGCGATGCCCCGGCCCCGCTTCCTGCGGAAGAAGTACGTCGTGCCGAGCGAGCACGGCAGCTGGGTCTGGTGGATGGGCCCGTTCCTCGTCGGCCTCGCCTCGGGCGGCTCGCCGCGCGGCGGCGTGGCGGCGCTGTTCGTCGCGGCGCTCGCCGCGTTCCTCCTCCACCAGCCCGCGGCGGTCGCGGTGAAGGCCCTCGTGGGCCGGTACCCGCGGACCGACCTCGCGCCCGCCGTGACGTGGCTCGTGCTCCTCGGCCTCGTCGGCGCGGCCGCGGTCCCGTGCCTGCTCGCGCACGACGAGGCCCGCGCGCTCGTCTGGGTCGTCCCCGGCGCGGCGCTCTTCGGATGGCACCTGCGGCTCGTCGCGCGGCGCGAGGAGCGGCGGCACACGGGCATGGCGCTGTTGTCGGGCGGGGCGCTGGCGTTCGCGGCCCCCGCCGCCTACGTCGTCGCGGGCGGGACGGACGCGGTGCGTCCGTGGGTGCTGTGGGCGTTGTGCGCGGCCCACACCGCGGCGTCGATCACGACCGTCTACCTCCGGCTCGACCAGCGCGCGTGGAAGGCGCGGCCCGCCCGCGCGGCCGAGCTCGCGGCCGGCCGACCCACGCTCGTCGCGCACGCGGTCGCCCTCGCGGTGTCCGGCGGCCTCGTCGCCGTCGGTCGCGCGCCGGCCGCGGTCCTGCTCCCGTTCGCGGCGGCCGCGGCCGACGGGGTCGCCGCCGTCCTGCGCCCGGCGATCGGGGCGCGGCCCGCGCGCGTCGGGATCCACCAACTCGTCGTGGACGCCGGGTTCGCGCTGCTGCTCGCGTTCACCGTGCGCTGACGTCGTCCCGGCGGTCGCGTCCGTCGTCGGCGACGACCGCCACCGGGGCGGCGCGGCGCCGCCACCGCAGCGACCGTCGGAGCCATCCCGGCGCGCGTCGCTCGACGTCGTTGATCCAGCGCCGCAGGTCCGGGCTCGAGCGGCCGAGCAGGAACGCGGCGACGAGCAGGAACGGCACGCCGGGCAGGACCGGCAGCACGACGCCGAGGACGCCGACCATCAGGAGCAACGTCCCGACGACGCCCGCGACGACGCGGAGGGGGAGCGGCCACGGCCGCGCGTGCGGGTCGAGGAAGTCGCAGAACTCGGGGTCGGGCGGGCCGTCGCGCACGCGGCGGATCCTCGCCGGGACGGCGGGGCGTGTCGCCCGGAATCGGGGACCGGTCCGGCCGCCCCCGCGCGGGCCTTGCGTCCCGCCCCCCGGGAAGCGTCCCCTACCGCCTCGGTCGGGGCGCCGGCGGCGGACCCGTCAGCCGAACTGCACGCAGCGGCGCGAGAGGCTGCCCGCCTCCCACCCCGTGACGGGGAACGTCGCCTTCGCGCCGTCGGCGGCGCCCGCGGCGACGTACACCGGCAGCCAGTGGTCCGGCGTCGGGTGGTTCATGCGCGGCGCCGGCGCCTTGTGCTCCCAGTCGAGGAGCGCGTCGACGTCGCCGCGGCCGAGCACGTCGGCCGTCCACGCGTCGAAGTCGGCGGCCCACGCGGGCGTGGCGGCGCCCTCGCCCGCGATGCGGCGGAGGTTGTGCGTCACGTTGCCGCTGCCGAGGATGAGCACGCCTTCGTCGCGCAGCGGCGCGAGCGCGCGGCCGGCGGCGAAGAGGAGGCGCGGGTCCGACGTCGGGATCGACATCTGGAGGACCGGCACGTCGGCCTTCGGGTAGAGCCACACGAGCGGCGCGAACGCGCCGTGGTCGAGGGCGCGCTCGGGTTCGCGGTCGGTCTGGTAGACGGGGCGGACGAGGCGCTCGACCTGGTCGGCGAGCGCGGGCGCGCCGGGCGCGGGGTACTTGACCTCGTAGAGCTCGTCGGGGAACCCGAAGAAGTCGTAGAGGAGCGGGACCGTCGTCGTGGCGCCCAGGGTGAACGGGTGCTGCTCCCAGTGCGCCGACACGACGAGGATCGCGCGGGGGCGCGGCATCGCCTGGCCCCAACGCGCCCACGGCGCGCCGGCGACGGGGTCGACCATGGTCATCGGCGAGCCGTGCCCGACGAACGCCGTCGGCATCCGCGTCGGCGCGGGCGCCGGCGGCGTGACGACGGTCCCCGACGCGAGCGGCAGCGCGCCCTTCGCGGGATCGAGGCCGCGCGCGCGGCACCCGGCGAGGCCCGCCGCGCCGAGCGCGGCCCAACGGAGGACGGAGCGGCGGTTCGGAGCGTCCGGCACGGGGAGCCTCCGGGTCGGCCCCCCACGGGACCGATCGACGTCGAAGCGTACCGCACCCCGCGGGCGCGCGGCTAACGCCGGCCGGCGAAACGCGTCCTCCTCCGGTTTCCGCGAGGAAACGCGGCCCACCCGCCCGATCGCGGCGGCGGCCCCGGAGGTCCCATGCGTCACGTCCGTCGGTTCCTGGCCGCGAGCCTCGTCCTCGCGGGCGCCGCGGCGCCCGCCGCGCGCGTGCGCGCGAGCGACGCCCCCGCCGACCCGTTCGTCGTCCACGAGTGGGGCACGTTCACGAGCGTCGCCGGCGCCGACGGCGTCGGGCTCGAGGGCCTGCACCACGAGGAGGAGGCGCTCCCGGCGTTCGTCTACGACCGCGTGAAGATCCGCGCGTGCCCGCTCCGCGCCCAGGGCTACAAGGGCCTCGAGCGCGCCGCGAACCACGTCACGCAGAAGATGGAGACGCCGGTCCTCTACTTCCACACGAAGACGCCGCGCCGCGCGCGCGTGCGCGTGGACTTCGTCGGCGGCCTGATCTCGCAGTGGTTCCCCGTCACCGACACGTTCGGCCCGCCCGAGGGCGAGGCCGGCGCCGGCCGGCTCGACCTGCGCACGGTGCCGCGCTCGTTCCTCGACTGGGACGTCGACCTCCTGCCGCGCACCGAGCCCCGCCCCGCCGAGGTGCCCGCGGTCGCCGCGGACGACCCGTGGGCCTTCGCCCGCGACGTGGACGCGGCGTGGGTCCGCACGCGGCCCCGCGAGGCGCCCGCGCGTCTCGGGCCGGTCGAGGCCGAGCACTTCCTCTTCTATCGCGGCCTCGGCACGTTCACGCTCTCGATCGCCGCCACCGCGGACGACGCGGGCCGGCTCGCGTTCGCGAACGGGGCGTCGCACCCGGTCGCGCGGGCCGTGGCGATCGAGGTCGAGGGCGGGGGTACGCGAGGCCGCCACGCCGTCGTGTGCGACCTCGCGGCGGGCGCGACCGCGGGCGCCGAACGCGGCCTGCTCGGCCACCGCGCGTTCGAGGCGTGGCCGGCGGGCGGCTCCGAGGGACTGCGCGGCGACCTCCTGAAGGTGCTCGTCGGGCAGGGCCTCCACGTCGACGAGGCGCGCGCCATGCTCGCGACGTGGTCGCGCTCGTGGTTCGCGACGGACGGCCTCCGCGTGCTCTACGTCGTGCCCCGACCGCTCGTCGACGACCTGCTCCCCCTGCGCATCGACCCGACCCCCGATCGCGTGGTGCGCGTGCTGCTCGGCCGCGTCGAGGTGCTCGCCCCGGCTCGCGTCGCCGCGCTCGAGGCCGCGCTCGCGGCGCTCCACCGCGCCGCCGGCGAGGGCGCGCCGGACGCCGCCGCCGCGGCCGCCGCCCGTGACCGCGTCCTCGCGCTCGGCGGGCGCTTCCTCGAGCCCGCGCTGCGCCGCGTCGTCGCCACGACCGCCGACGCCGCGGCCCGCGCCGCCGCGTCGGGCTTCCTCGACCAGCTGACGATGGACGACGAGGCCCGCGCCCGCGCGCCGCGATGACCGAGGGTAGCCTCGCACCGTGAGCCTCCTGCGCGACGACCCGGACCGCCCCGCGCCGCCGGACCTCGCCGCGACGCTCGCCGCGGCGCGGGCCGGCGACGCGGCGGCGTTCGACGCGCTCCACCGCCGGTTCGCCGGGGTCGTGCACGGGATCGCCCTCGCCCGCGTCGGCCCCGACGACGCCGACGACGTCACGCAGGAGGTCTTCCTCACGCTCCACCGCCGCCTCGGCGACGTCCGCGAACCCGCGGCCCTGCCCGGCTGGGTCTGCGCCGTCGCGACCCACGCGGCCGTGGACCGCGCGCGACGCCGCGCGCGGGAGCGCGAGGTCGAGCGGGCGGCCGCCGACCCCGGGGCACGCGAGGCCCGGCCGCCCGCGCTCCCCACGACCCGGGCCGACGCCGCGGGCGGCGGCGCCGACGACGACGCGGCGCTGCGGGCTCGCGCGCTCGCCGCGCTGCAGACGCTCCCCGAGGCGTACCGCGAGGCGCTCGTGTGGCGCCTCGTCGAGGGCCTGACGGGCCCCGAGATCGCCGCGCGCACCGGGCGCTCGCCGGGCGCGGTGCGCGTCCACCTGTGCAAGGGCCTGGCGTTGCTCCGCGCGCGCCTCGCCGAGGACCGACCCCGATGACCGACGCCGACGACCGCTACCTCTGGGACCGCACCGGCCCGCCCGACGACGACGTCGTGGCCCTCGAACGCGCGTTGGCGCCGCTCCGCGCCGGCGCACCCGCCGTCGCGGCCCGCGCGCACGCCGCCCCGGCGCCGCACCCGACCGACCGCGACGCCCGGCCCGTCGCGCGCCTCGCGCCCGCGCGCGCGCGCGCGCGTGGGCCCCGTTCGCCGCCGCCGCCGCGGTGCTCGTCGTCGCGCTCGGCGCCGTCGCGGCGCGCGGGCCCGCCGCCGCGCCCGTCATCGTGGCCCGCGACGACGCGGGCCGGCCCCTCGCCGCCGGCGCGTGGGTCACGGCGGGCGACGACGCGCGCGAGGTGGTGCTCGGCGCGGTCGGCCGCGTGACGGTGCGCCCCGGCGCCCGCGTGCAGGTGCGCGCGCTCGGCGCCGACCTCGCGCGCCTCTACCTCGAGCGCGGGGCGATCGAGGCGAGCATCTCCGCCGCCGCGCGCCCGCGCCTCTTCCAGGTGGACACGGGCGCGGGCCGCTGCGTCGACCTCGGCTGCCGCTACGTCCTCACCGCGCTCCCCGACGGCGACGCGCACGTCCGCGTCACGTCGGGCCGCGTCGCATTCGAGGCCGGCGACCGCGAGGTGTACGTGCCCGCGGGCGCCGAGGTCACGGCGCGCCGCGGTCGCGGGCCGGGCACGCCCTGGTTCGCCGGCGCCGGCGCGGCCCTGCGCGAGGCGCTCGGCGCCTTCGACGGGGCGGGCGTCGGCGACCCGGCGCGGCTCGCGGCGGCGCGCCGCGCCGCGGACGCGGCCCGCACCGAGGAGGACCTGCTCCCCCTCTGGCACTGGCTCACCGACCCCGACGCCGACGTGGCCCGCGTCGCGCTCGACGCGCTCGTCGCGCGCGCGGGCACCCCGCCCGGCTGGACGAGGCCCGCGGGTCGCCCCGGGACCGCGGACCGCGACGCGTTCCGCGCCCTGCTCGACGACGCGTGGTGACGGCGCCCGCCCGGCCCCGCGGGCGCCGGCGCGGCGGCGGACGGGTCTACGGTGCGCCGCGGAACCGGCGGAGCGCCGACCACGGGAACCGCCACTCCGGCGTCTCGAGCGCCGGCCCGTCGCCGACCGCGTACCACGGGTCGTCCGCGCCGCCCGCGGGGTTGCGCACGACGTGGATCTCCTGCGCCGGCATGTAGCTCTGGGCCAGCAGCACGAACGTCGTCGCGCCCCGCGTCGCCGCGTCTACGACGATCATCGCGTGGCCGGGCGAGCCCGGCTTCAGGTAGACGTCGCCGGGCGCGGGCGTGCCGGACGGCACCTCCTCGACGTCGCGCGGCAGCGAAGCCGTGCCCGCGTACGCGTACACCACGTCGAGGTAGCGCGCCAGCGCGGCCTCCGACGCGTCGGCCGCGCCGCCCGCGACCCACGCGACGTCGTTCCCGCGGACCGCCACGCGCCGCCCCGTGGCCCACGTCGCGAAGTCGCAGCGGAACCCGCTGACGAAGTGGAAGGCGATCTCGTCGGCGCGTCCCGCCGCGTGGAGGAACTCCGCGCGCAGGCGCACGGCCGCGTCGGCGCACTGCTGCAGATCGCGGGCGCCGGGGTCGCGCGCGACGACCGCCGCGTGCGCGTCCTGGCGCGCCTTCAACCGGCCGTCGAACAACCGCACGGGCGCGCCGTGGGGCCGCAACGGCAGGGCCCGCAGCCACGCCGCGAACGACCCGGGCGGCCCGGCGGCGTGCGCACCGCGCCGTCCGGCGGCGGAACCGCGTCGCTCGACCGTCGCGCCGGCCGGGTCCACGCGCGCGCGCGTCGCCGGGACCGCCGGCAACACCACGGGCACGCGCCCCGACGCGGCGTCGCGCGCGCCCGTCGCCACGCCTCCGGCGCCGACGGTCGTCACCGCCGCGAGGACGACGACGAGCGCCGACGAGTCGCGACGGGACGTCACGATCGCACACCTCCGGCGCACGCGCGCACGCTGTTGGATCGCGATCCACGGGGACCGACCCCGCCCCGGACGCGAGGAGCCGCCGCCCCGCGCCGGACCGCGCCCGCGGCCCGGCGGCCGCCGGGCCTCGCGGTCCCGCGCGGGGCCGGGTTCGCCCGAACCGGGACGCCCCCGGCGGGCCGTCCGATACTGCGCCGGGCCCGTCCGGAGTCGGTGTGTCGCGCGTCTCGGTCGTCATCCCCACCTACCAACGCCAGGCGCTCGTCGTCGAGGCGATCGAGAGCGCGCTGGCCCAGCCGTGGCCCGACCTCGAGGTCGTCGTCGTCGACGACGGGTCCACCGACGGCACGGTGGCGGCCCTCGAGGCGCGGTACGGGGCCGATCGCCGGGTCCGCGTCCTCCGGAAGGAGAACGGCGGGACGGCCAGCGCCCGCAACGCCGGCCTCGAGGCGGCGACGGGCACGTACATCGCGCTGCTCGACAGCGACGACCTCTTCCTCCCGGGGCACCTCGAGGCGCTCGTGCCCCCGCTCGAGGCCGACCCGACGGTCGACCTCGCCATCGGCAACGCCGTCTACGAGGGCCACTGGCGCCACGGCCGCGCGTCGATCTTCCACCGCGCGCGGTACCGCCCGCCGGTCTGCCTCGAGGACATGTGCGAGGGCCTGTGGGTCCTGCCGAGCGCCACGGTGTGGCGGGCGTCGCGGCTGAAGGCGCTCCGGTTCGACCCCACGGTCCGATGGGCCGAGGACACGGAGCTGCTGTTCCGCTTCTACGCCGAGGGCGGCCGGGCCGTGGCGGTGGACCGCCTCGTGACGCGGTACCGCAAACACGACGGCGGCGGCGGCGCGGCCAACAAGCAGTCGCGGGCCGACCTCATCCAGCGCTCGCGCCTCGCGCTCCAGGAGCGGTACGCCGACCGGACGAGCGACCCCCGCGGCCATGCGATCCGCCTGCACCGCCGCTGGATCCGCCAGCACCGCAAGACCGGCGACCTCGCCGCCGCGTGGCCCCACGTCGTCGCGTGGGCGAAGGCCGCGCCGTGGTCGCTCCGCCCCTGGCTCGAGTGGTGGAAGAGCCGGTGGCGCGCCCGGAGGCCGTCGTGACCGCACCCGAACGACTCCGCGTCCAGTACGTCGTCGACGACTTCCCCCAGCTGTCGCAGACCTACCTGCGCACCGAGCTGGCCTCGATCCGCCGCGACCACGACGTGGCCGTGATCGCGCTGAAGCCCGCCGACCGCGTCTACCGCGACGCCGCGCCCCACGTCCACGAGACCGACGAGGACCGCATCGTCGAGCGCGTGCGGGCCTTCCGTCCGCACGTCCTCCACACGCACTACCTGCACATGGCCGGGCTCGTCGAGCGCGTGGCCCGCCGGACGGGCGTGCCGTTCACCGTGCGCACGCACTCCTTCGACGTCCTGCCGCTCCACCTCGACCCCGCCGGGTCGACGGCGCGGCGGCGCGGGGGGCTCGACGCGACGCGGTCGTCGTTCTGCCTGGCGGTGCTCGCGTTCCCCTTCCTGCGGCCCGCGCTCGAGCGCGCCGGGATCCCCGCCACGACCCTCGTCGACGCGTGGCCCGTGATCGACCACGCGGCGTTCCTCGACCGCGGCCCGCGCGGGCGCGACGTGATGAACGTCGGCGCGTGTATCCCGAAGAAGCGGATGGAGGACTTCGCCGACCTCGCGCGCCTCGTCCCCGACCGGCGGTTCCGCCTGTACGCGATCGGGTACCGCAGCGACGAGGTGGACGCGTACGTGCGCCGGACCGGCAGCCCCGTCGAGATGGTGGACGCGCTCGAGCCGTCCGCCATGCCCGCGGAGTTCCGCCGCCACGGCTGGCTCGTCTACACCGGCTGCTTCACCCGCCGCACGGTGGGCTGGCCGCTCGCGGTCGCCGAGGCGCAGGCGGCCGGCCTCGGCGTCGTGGTCGCGCGCGTGCGCGAGGACCTCGCGACCTACGTCGGCCCCGCGGGGTTCCTCTACGACGACATCCGCGAGGTGCCCGCGATCCTCGCGCGCGGGTATCCGGAGGAGATGCGGCTCGCGGGCTACGAGCACGCGCGCCGCAGCGACATCGAGCAGCACCGCCACCTGCTCACCGATCGTTGGCGCGCGGCCGCGGCCGCCGGGCCCCGGGCCCCGGAACCCCCGGTCGCGGCGCGTCGCGGGCTGTTCGCGCGCTGGTTCGGTCGCGGCTGACCGGGCCCTAACCCCGGGGGTAGGCTGCGGGAACGTCCCCGGAGCCCGTCCGCATGCCCCGTCTGTCCCGCTGGCTCGCCCTCGCCGTCGTCGCCGTCGTGGTCCCCGCGTCGTCCCTCCTCGCGGCGCCCGCCGACAGCAAGGTCGGCGACGTCCGGGTGACCTTCGCGAAGGCGGGCACGCCGATCCGCGCGGACGCGAACGCCCTGGCCGCCCCCGTGGGCGCGCCGCTCCCGGCGGGCACCTCGGTGACGCTCCTCGAGGTGAAGCTGCCGTGGATCAAGGTCCGCACGGCCTCGAACCCGCCCGCCGAGGGGTGGCTCAAGGCCTACGAGACGGTCGAGCCCTCGGCCCTCGCGGGCACCCCGCCCCCGCCCCACCTCACGGGCGTGCCGCCGGGCACCGTCACGCAGCAGCAGGTCTCCGCGGCGGGCCGCCAGTTCAGCGAGAACACGGAGCGCGGCTACCGCGTCTCGCGCAAGGACCTCGAGCTGGGGTACCGGTACGTGGACCGCATGGAGGCCGACACGGCCGCCCTCGACACGTTCGAGATGATCTCGTTCCTCGTGGACGGCAACCTCGGCCGCCGCGGCCGCGCCTACGACCGCCCGGCCCGCCTGCCGCCCGTCCCCGAGGAGTCGCGCGAGCCGCTCGACCTCGGCAAGGTCGCCGACGTCCTCGACAAGGTGGACGACCTGCCGGGCCCGCTGGGCAAGCTCTTCGGCGGCAAGAAGCCGAAGGTGCCCGGCGACACGAAGAAGGTGCTCCGGATCGCCGGCGCCGCCGCGCAGGCCCAGCGCGCCCTCCAGAAGATGAACGAGGGCTTCAACACGACGCAGGAGTACTACATCGGCCGCGCGGTCGCCGCGCAGGCCATCGCGAAGTACGGCATCGACCCCGACGAGAACCGCCGCCGCTACGTGCGCTTCGTCGGCGACGCGATCGTCCGCCTGTCCGACCGCGTGCCGGCGAACCACGGCGGCTACCACTTCGACGTGCTGAACACGATGGAGGTCAACGCGGTCAGCGGCCCCGGCGGCTACGTCCTCGTGACCCGCGGCGCGGTCGAGGCCTGCCGCGACGAGGAGGAGCTCGCCGGCATCATCGCGCACGAGCTCGCGCACGTGACCCTGAGCCACGGCACGAAGATCCTGCGCCAGGGCCCGAAGTTCCAGCAGGGCCGCCAGGAGTTCCTCGACGCCATCGCCAAGGGCCTCGACGAGACCGGCGTGGCGCCCCGCATGGTGAGCTTCTTCGGCGACTCCGTCGGCGAGCTCTCGGGCCGCGCCGTCGGCCACGACTACGGCCAGGCGTACGAGTTCGAGGCCGACCTCGAGGGCACCTACCTGCTCTACGACGTCCTCTACCGCGCGTCGGCGATCCGCGACGAGCTGCGCCACCTCGGCGAGACCGGCCAGGCCCACGGCGGCGCGCAGCACGCGTCGCCGCAGGTCCGCGCGCAGGCGCTCGAGCGCGCGCTCGCGCAGCTCCAGATGCCGCCGAACATGGCGGCCATCGAGCAGCCGCGCACCGAGCGCTTCGCGGTGACGCTGCGGCGCACGCCGCCCCCGCCGCCCGTCGCACCCCCGCCGGCCCCGCCGCCGGCGCCGTCGTCCGGACCCTCCTCGGCCGGCGGACCGCCGCCGCCCCCGCCGCCGATCCCGCTGCCGCCGCGGTGAGCGTGCGCCCCGACCGGCGCGACGACGCGACCCCCGACCCGTCCGGCACGCGAGGCCCGGCCCGCGACGCGCGGTCGGCGGCGCGGGCGCGTAGCATCGCGGCCGGCCCGCGACCGGACGGGCCTCGCGTCCCATGACCCCGCCCGCCTCGAAACGCGCGCCGCGCCCGCTCTCGCTGACCCCGGCGACGCGCCTCCTCGTCGGCGCGGCCCTCGGGCTCGTGGTGGCCGCGCTCGCGTACGGCCTGCGGCGCACCGCGCTCGGCGAGACCCTCGAGCTGCGCCTCGTCGACGTCCGCACGCGCGCGTTCGCCGACGACCGCCCCGCCGACCCGTCGATCGTCGTCTGCACGATCGAGGACCCGGACGTGCTGGCGGTGAAGCGGGACCTGCAGATCGACTGGCCGTGGCCGCTCGACTTCAACGAAGCGCTGTTCGTCCTGTTCGCCAAGGCCAAGGTGAAGGCCGTCCTCGTGGACGTGTTGCACCTCGACCGCGGGCAGGGGTCGGACGACTACGCGTCGTCGATCCCCCTGACGGACGTGCAGCGACAGGCGCTGGAGATGGAGTCCGGCGCCGCGGAGGCCTACGGCACGGCCCTCCGCCTCGCGCGCGGCGTCGTCGCGCTCGAGCTCTCGCCGACGCCGAGCTACGAGGTGCCCGCCCGGGTCGCGTCCGCGACGCCGAAGCTGGGCGCCGACGGCGTGACGCCGCCGCCCGCGATGCGCCGCGAGGTCGGGGCCAACCTGCCGGTGCGCCGCGTCGCGGACGGCGCGCGGCTCCTCGGCTTCGTCAACACGGTGCCGGACGTGGACGGCGTCGTGCGGCGGGCGCACCTCGTGCGCGGCTGGGGCGACCGCACGGTGCTCTCCCTGCCGCTCGCGGGCCTGTCGGTCGCCCTCGACGCGCCGGTGCGCACGGAGGACGGCGCGGTCGTCGTCGGCCCGGTGCGCCAGCCGGTGGACGCGGACGGCTCGTTCCTCGTGGACTTCCGCGGCCCGTCGCGCGCGACGTACACGCGCGTCCCGGCGTCGAAGGTGCTCGAGTGGGCGCAGAAGGCGGGGGGCGACGCGCCGCTTCCGGACGACGCGCGCGCCCACCTCGAGGGCAAGATCGTCGTCTGGGGCGTCAACCTCGCGGGCGCGAAGGACCTGATCGCGACGCCGCTCGGCGGCGACTTCGAGGGCCCGGTCTACCAGGCGACGGTCGTGGACGACCTGCTGCACGGCGACGGCCGCGTGCGCGTGCCGGCGGGCGTCGACCTCGCGGTGCTCGCGCTGCTCGGCGCGGGCGCGGGCGCGCTCACGGTCCGCGCGAAGCGGCGGTGGCTGCCGCTGGCGGCGGTCCTCGTCGCGATCGGGGCCCTGTTCGCCGCCGGCTGGTGGACGTTCGCGGGCGGGCGCGTGATGGACCTCGGCGCGCCGACGACGGCGGCGCTGGTCGCGTGGGCCGCGGGCACGCTGTTCCTGCTGTTCACCGAGGGCCGGTACAACAAGTGGCTGGAGGGCGCGTTCGGGCTGTACCTCGCGCCGAGCGTGATCGACGCGCTGAAGGGCAACCCGTCGTTGCTCGCCCTCGGCGGCGCGCGGCGCGACATCACGGTGCTGTTCAGCGACGTGGCGGAGTTCTCGTCGTTCTCGCGCCAGCTCGGGCCCGAGAACCTCGTGCGGCTGCTCAACGAGTACCTGACGAGCCACGGCGAGGCGATCCACGCCGAGGGCGGGACGATCAGCAAGTTCATCGGCGACGCGGTGATGGCCGTCTACGGCGACCCGGTGCCGCAGCCCGACCAGGCGGTGCGCGCGTGCCGCACGGCGCTCGACGTGCAGCGGCGCCTGCCGGCCCTGCGCCCGCTCTGGGAGGCGATGGGCCTCGCGTCGTTCGCGGTGCGGATCGGCGTCAACTCGGGCCCGGCGGTCGTCGGCAACATGGGGAGCCGCCAGCGGTTCGACTACACGTCGATGGGCGAGATCGTGAACCTCTCGAGCCGGCTCGAGGGGGCGAACAAGTACTTCGGCACGAAGATCCTGATCGGGCCCTCGACCTTCGAGCAGGCCCGTGACGCGATCCTCGCCAAGCAGATCGGCCGCGTGGTGGTGGTGGGCTGGGACACGCCGGAGCCCGTCTACGAGCTGGTCGCGATGCGCGAGGGCGCGCCGGCCGACCTGGTCGCGCACGTCGCGGCCTGGGACCGTGCGACCTCCGCGATGCGCGCCGGCGATCTGGCCTCGGCCGAAGCGGCGTTGCTCGACGCCGAGCGTCTCCGTCCGGGCGACGGTGCGTGCGCCTGGCTCCGCAAGCTGCTGTCCTCTCTCCACTCCGGCTCCGAGCCCACCCCTTGGTCCGGCATCATCAAGCTCGAGGGCAAGGGCTGATCGCTCCCCGCTCGCTCCCCTCTGCTCCGACTGCGTCTCCTCACTCTTCTCTCCTCTCTCCTCTGCTCCGCGGCTCCCGCCCCCCCTCGTTCTTCCTCACGGGTCCCCCAATCGCGAACGACCGCGATCTCATTCGCACTGACCGGACCGCAGATTCGAGTTCGCACCCCGCGCCCCTCGTCCTTCCTCGTGGGTCGCGCAATCGCGAACGACCGCGATGGCTCAGGGCCGCGGGAGCAGCGGCGAGGCGGCTGTATCCAGCCGCGCCGATACGCCGCCGAGCCGCCCGACGAGGAGGAGGCCCAGCAGGGCCGACGACGAGGAGGGGGACGCCAGGCCCGTCGCGCTGCGCGGCGGGCCTCGCGTCCCTGCGAACCCCGGCCCTCGGCCAGCGCGGTCGCCCCCCGTCCGCCGCCGCCCACCCCCCTGTCTAGGGGAGTCCCCAGAGGACCCAGGCGGCCCAGTAGTAGGGGTGTTTCCACCGAGGATCCGCCCGCACCCGCTCCTGCGCGGCGCGCAGCGCCAGGGACGCCCCCATCGGCGCGGAACCGTCCTTCGGGTTCCACAGCTCGTAGAAGCGGATCATCAAGGCGCGCGTCGCCTCGTCGTCCACCTTCCACAGGGAGCAGACGACCCGAGGGGAGCCCGCGGCCAGGAACGCGCGCATCAGCCCCGAGAGGCCCTCGCCCCGCCGCACCTTGCCGGTCCCGGTCTCGCACGCCGAGAGGACGACCACGTCGGAGGGCACCGCCATCGCCACGACCTCCATGGCGGTCAGGAACCCGTCGTCGGCGTCGCTCGGGGTGAGCGCCAGGGCGCTCAGCTCGGGGCGGTCGCGGTCCACGAGGCCGTGGCACGCGACGTGGACCGCCTTCCACCGCGGGCGCGTGGCGATGGCGTGGCGCAGCCCCGCCTCCGTCGCCTCCTGGCCGAGCAGCAGCACGTCGCCGACGGCCTTGGCCTCGACGCGCGTCTCGGGGAGCGGCACGAGCCGTCCGCCGCGCACGTCGGGCTTCGGCGTCGGCGCGGGGGCCGGGGCGCCGTCGCGCGTGGCGCCGAAGACGGCGCCCGCGGCCGACGACCCCGCGCTGCCGTAGTCCGGGTCGCCCAGCGCGAGCACCTGCGTGCCCGGCGCCTCGCGGCTGTCGAGCAGGTACGTGAGCGTCGTCCCCGACGGGACGAACACGACGTCGCGCCCGCGCATGAGGGCCGAGAACGGCACGTAGCAGAGCGGGCCCTCCGGCGAGAGGAGGAGCGTCGTGACGTCGGCGCCGAGGCCGAGCGGCTTCACGACGACCTCCTCGAGGCGCGCCAGCGCGGCCGACGCGTCCTCGTCGGGGTCCGACGCGTGGAGCGCCTCGCACGCGGCGACGACGTCCGACGTCAGGCCGAGCCGCACGACGCGCGCGCTGGTGGACGTGACGACGAGCGCGGCCGCGTCCGGGTTCGGCAGGACGAACGCGACGAACGCCTCGCCGGGCGTGAGGTGCCCCTGGATCTCCTCGAGCGTCGCGCCGCGGTGGTCCCACGACTCCTCGCGCTTCGACGCGCGCTCGATGCGCGCCGCGAGGTCGAGGCCCTTGGCGCGCACCGCGTCGAGCTCGGAGCGCGCGCGGCGCGTGGCCGCGAGGTCGTCGCCCGCGAGCGTCGCGGCGTACGCGCTCGCCGCGGCCTTCTCCGTCGTGCGCAGGGCCTCGCGCTCCGCGAGCAGCGACGGCGGCACGGCGGCCCGCTGCACGCGCTCGCGCACGCCGAGGGTCTCCATCAGCGCGCCGGCGCGGCCGCTCTCGACGAAGTAGGACAGCTCGGTCGCGTCCGCGACGCGCACCGCGGCGAGCGCGCCCACCTCGAACACGGGCGCGACGGTCTCGCGGGCGGCGCCGGCCTGCGCGGCGCCGAGGCCCGTGAAGAGCCGGTCCACGATCTGGGCGCCCTGCTTCGCGATCTCGAGGGCCGCGTCGGGGTCGCCGGCGGCGATGCGGGTCTGGGCGCGCACCGCCAGGGCGCTCGCGAGCAGCGGGTCGGCGCGCATCCGCTCGGCCTCGCGCACCGCGCGGTCGGCGAGCTTGCGCGCCGCGGCGTACTCCCCCGCCTCGAGCCGCAGCCGCGCGAGGTCGGCCACGGTGGCCGCGGCGCCGCGGCGGTGCTGCGCCGCCTCGAAGCCGGCGATCGCCGCCTCGAACTCGACCGCGGCCTTCGGGAGCTCGCCGAGGGCCTGGAACGCCTCGCCGCGGTGGCGCCGGATCTCGGCGACGAGGGCCGGGTCGCCGAGCGCCTCCGCCTGCGGCACGACCTCGTCGAAGTCCTTGAGCGCCTGCTCGAGGTCGCCGGACTTCAGGTGCACGACGCCGAGCGCGGTGAGCGCGTTCACCGCCGACGCGCGCGCGTCGAGCCGTCGGAACACCTCGAGCGCGGCGCGGTAGAGCGTCGCGGCCTCGGGGTACTGCCCGAGGCGCGAGTGGAAGCTGCCGACGGTGGACATGACCGTCGCGAGGACGAGGTCGTCGCCGATGGCCGCGGCCTCCGTGCGCGCGGCCTCCGCGAGCTCGAACGCCTTCGCCCACGCGCCCAGCGCGGCCTGCACGCCCGCGAGGTGGTCGAGCGACCGCGCGACGCCGGGCCGGTCGCCCACCGAGCGGCGCTGCGCGAGCGCGTCGCGGTGCATGCCGACGGCGCGCGGGTAGTCGCCCAGCCGGAAGTGGATGTCCGCGAGGTCTCCGAGCGCCGTCGCGTACGTGCCGACCTCGTCGTGCTCCTTCGCCGCCGCGAGCGCCCGCTCGAGCGTCGCGCGCGCGGACGCGACGTCGCCCAGCGTGGACTGCGCGCGGCCGATCTCGCACAGCGTCGCCGCGCCCGTCGCGCCGAGGCGCTCCTCGAGCACGAGCAGCCGCTGGAACAGCCGCAGCGCCGTGCGCGCGTCGCCCGTCGCCTGCGCCACCACGCCCGCGTCGCGCAGCGCGGTCACCTCGCCCCGCGTCCAGCCGAGCCGCGACGCGACCCCGGCCGCCGCCTCGCCGACCTCGACGGCCTCGACCCGCCGGCCCGCGCGCCGCAGCGCGTCGAGCCGCACGCGCGCGGCCTCCACCGCGAGGACGGTGTCCGTCGGCGGGCTCACGCCGTCGAGCAACGCGAGCACGTCGCCGCCCGGCCGCCCCGCCTCGGCGGCCTTCGCCGCCGCGACGACCCGCGCCCGCGTCTCCGCCGGGTCCGCGGCGCCCGCGCGTCGCGCGGCGACGTACGCGCGCAGCGCGGGCGCGTCCTCGCGCGCGATGCCGGACGTCAGCAGCGCCGCGGCGTCGAGCGCCCCCGCCGCGTCGAGCGCGTCCACCACGAGCCACGGGTCCGGCGCCTCGGCGGCCCGCAGCCGCGCGAGCGCCGCGCCGTCGCGCGCCTTCACCGCCTCGCGGACCGCCGCCGCGGCCTCCGACGGGGTCGCGGCCTTCTCGGCGCGCGGCGCGCCGGTCGACCCGCCCGCGCCGGACGCGACCGCGGGGTTCGGGGGCGCGCCGCCGGGTGACGTGACCTCGGCCGCACCCGCGGGAGCCGCCGCGAGCGTCAGGACCGCCAGGCAGCCGATCGCGCGCCCGCACCGCATGATTCGGGCCACGCTACCCCGCGCCGCGCACGGGACGCAAGGCCCGGCGGCCCCCGCCGAGGGTCTCGACGCGCGTCGGAGGTCGCGGCCCCGCCGAACGGCGCCCGACCCGCTTCCGGACCCGGTTCCCGACGCGGCCCCCCGGCGACGCGCGGCGGGCGCCGGGACGCGTGGCTCGGACCTGTCGGGTCCCCCGGCGACGGAGCCCCCGACGAGGCGGGTCCCCCGCGACCGAGCGGGCCTCGCGTCCCGGGACCTCGACCGCCGCCCTCGCCACGCGTCACGCCGCCGCGGGGTCGATCGCGGGGTAGTCGGTGTAGCCCTTGGCGCCGGGGGTGTAGAGCGTCGAGAAGTCCGGCGGGTTCATGGGCTTGCCGGCCTTCGTGCGCGCCACGAAGTCCGGCGTGCAGAGGAAGGGGACGCCGAACGCGACGGCGTCGGCCTCGCCCGCGGCGATCGCGGCCGCCGCCTTCGCCGCGTCGTAGCCGCCGTTGAGGACGAACGCGCCGCGGAACGCCTTCCGCAGGACCGGCGCGACCGTGGCGCCGGGCGTGTGCATCATCGAGCCCGGCAGCCCCTCGACGACGTGGAGGTACCCGAGCTTCAGCGCCGAGAGGCGCTCCGCGAGCCGCCCGAACGTCGTGGCCGGGTCGCGGTCGGACATGTCGTTGTAGGTGCCGCGGGGCGAGACGCGGAAGCCGACGCGGTCCGGCGCCCACGCCTTCGCGCAGGCCTCGGCGACCTCGACCGCGAACCGCGTGCGGCGCTCGACGTCGCCGCCGTACGCGTCGGTGCGGTGGTTGCTGCCGTCGCGGAGGAACTGGTCGACGAGGTAGCCGTTCGCGCCGTGGATCTCGACGCCGTCGAAGCCCGCGTCGCGCGCGCGGCGCGTCGCCTCGCCGAACGCGGCGACGATGCCGGGGATCTCCGCGAGGTCGAGCGCGCGCGGCGTCACGTACGCCTTCTTGCCGAGCGGCGTGTGCGACTCGCCCTTCGCGGCGACCGCCGACGGGCCGACCGGCAGCGCGCCGCCGTGGAAGTCGGGGTGCGAGACGCGGCCCATGTGCCACAGCTGCAGGTAGATGCGGCCCTTCGCGGCGTGAGCCGCGGTGGTCACCTTGCGCCACCCGGCGACGTGCGCGTCGGTGTACATGCCCGGCGCGCCGAGCCAGCCGACGCCCTGGCGCGACACCGGCGTCGCCTCGGTGATCATGAGGCCCGCGGTCGCGCGCTGGACGTAGTACGCCGCCATGAGGTCGTTCGGCGTGCCGTCGGCCTCCGCGCGGCCGCGCGTCATGGGCGCCATGAGCATGCGGTTGGCGGCCTCGACGGCGCCGAGGCGGACGGGACGGAACAGCGGGTCGAGCGACATGGGGGCCTCCGGGAGGGCGGGGAGCCTACCGGATCCGCGAGGGGAGAGCCCACGCCGGGACCGGCCGGCTCGCCCGCCGGTATCCTCGACCGGTCGGATCCACGGAGCCCCGCGTGCCGCCCCCCCGCCTCGCCCTCGTCACCGGCGCCGCGGCGGGCCTCGGCCTCGAGATCGCGCGGGGCCTCGCGTCGGCGGGCCACCGGGTGTTCCTCTCGGCGCGCGACCTCCCCCGCGCGACGGCGGCCGCCGCGCCGCTGCGCGCGGCCGGGCTCGACGTCGTGCCGCTCGCGCTCGACGTCGCCGACGCCGCCTCGATCCGGGCCGCGGCCACGGCGGTGGCACGCGAGGCCCGCGCGCTCGACGTCCTCGTGAACAACGCGGGCGTCCTGCTCGACGAGGCCGAGACCGCGCTGACGGTCCCGCTCGACGTGGTCCGCGCGACGTTCGAGGTGGACGTCCTCGGGCCGTGGGCCGTGACGCAGGCCTTCGCCCCGCTGCTGCGCGCCTCGGCCGCCGGCCGGGTCGTGAACGTCTCGTCCACCGCGGGCTCGTTGACCGACCTCGCGGCGGGCACCGCGCCGGGCGCGTGGGGCCCGCCGGCCTACTGCGTCGCGAAGGCCGCGCTGAACGCGCTCACGATCCTCGAGGCCCGCGCGTTCGCCGGCACGCCGGTGCTCGTCAACGCGTGCTGCCCGGGCTGGCTCCGCACCGCGATGGGCGGCCCCTCGGCGCCCCTCTCCGCGCGCGAGGGCGCCGACACGCCGCTCTTCCTCGCGACGCTCCCCGACGGCGGTCCCACCGGCGGCTTCTTCGCGGACCGCCAGCCGATCCCCTGGTGACCCGCCCGATCCCGTCCTGACGCCGCCACCGACCCTCGGGGACCGCGAGGCCCGCCGGCCGTCCGCCGGCTCGGCCGCCGGTCGCCGAACCCGGGCCGCGCCGTCAGTCCGGCAACCCCCACAGGACCCAGGCCGCCCAGTAGTACGGGTGCTTCCACTTCTCGTGGCCCCTCACGAACGCCTGCGCCTGGCGCAGCGCCTCGGCGGTCGGGAGGCCCTTCGACCCGTCCTTCGGGTTCCACAGCTCGTAGAACTTCGTCATCAGCGCCGCCGTCGCGGCGTCGTCCACCTTCCAGAGCGAGCAGATCACGCGCGGGCTCCCCGCGTACATGAACGCCCGCGTCAGCCCGAGGATCCCCTCGCCGCCCGCGATCCTCCCCTTGCCCGTCTCGCACGCGGAGAGCACCACCAGGTCCGAAGGGATCTCGAGCTGCAGCACCTCGAGCGCCGTCAGGAACCCGTCGTTCTCCCCGTCCGGCGTCAGCGCCAGCGACGAGAGCGCCGGTCGGTCCGGGCTCACCAGCCCGTGGCACGCGAAGTGGACCGCGTGCCATCGGTCCTTCGTCGCCGCGAGGGCCGCGCGCAGCCCCCCCTCGCTGGCGTCCTTGCCGAAGCGCACCACGTCGCCGACCGCCGTCGCCTCCGCCCGCGTGCCGGGCAGCTGCGCGAGCCGGCCCCCACGGTCCGGCCCCGCCGAGGCCAGGGCCTGCGGCGCGTACAGCCCCAGCGAGATCGGCGCGTAGTCCACCGTGTAGTCCGGGTCGGCCACCGCGAGCACCTTCGTCCCCCGCTTGCCCTGGTCGCCGAGCAGCACGCCGTACGTCGTCCCCGAGGGCTGGCTCGCCACGGACAGGTCGGGCACGAGCGCCGCGAACGGCACGTACGACAGGGCCCCCTGCGGCGACACCAACAGCCGCTTCGTCGAGCCGGAGAGCCCCAAGGGCTTCACGAGCAGGTCCCGCAGCCGCGCCAGCGCCGGCCCCGCGTCGATCGAGGCGTCGCCGCCCTCCAGCGCCTCGCACGCCGCCACGATCGCCCCCGTCGCGCCCAGCGGGACGATCCGCGCCGCGTCGCCCGTGAGCACCAGCGCGTACGCGGCCTCGTCGCCCTCCGCCAGCCCGTACAGCACCAGCGCGTCCCCGACCGCGAGCGACCGCTGGAGGTCCTCGATCGGGGCCGCCACGGGGTACCACAGGCCCGCCGCCTTCTTCGCCTCCCGCTGGATCCGCTCGAACACCTCCTGCACCGCCGCCTGCGCCGTCTTGAGCTCGGCGCCACGGGCCCGGACCGCGGCCAGGTCCCCGCCGTCGAGCGCCTTCGTGTGCGCCACCCGGGCGCGGGCCTCGTGCGCCAGGGCCGTCGCCTGGGCCATGCGGAGCTCCTCGGGAAGCGCCGCCCGGCGCAGCGTCTCCCGCGCGTCGAGGGCCTCGAGCAGCGACCCCGCCCGCCCGCTCTCGAGGAAGAACGCCGCGTCCTTCGGGTCCCCCAGCGCGGCCGCCGCCGACAGGCCCGTCGAGAACAGCTTCGTGTACTGCCCCCGCGCCGTCGCACCCTGCTCGTCCCCCAGCCCGCCCACCAGCGTCCGCAACAGCGTCACCGCCCGGCGAGCGTCCGCGAGCGCGAGTCCGGCGTCGCCGGCCCGCAGATGAACCATCGAGAGTCCGTGGAACGCATCGACCAGCAGTGGACCTGCTCCGATCTCCTCCGCGCCGCGGGCCGCGCGCTCGAGGCAACCGAGCGCACGAGGGAAGTCACGGAGGACGTAGTGGAGCCTACCGAGGTTGCCGAGCGCAGTGCAGACCCCTAGTCGGTCCCGGAGCGCCTCGGCCGTCGAGAGCGCGCGTTCGTACGACTTGAGCGCGTTCCGGTGGTCCCCGAGCGCGAACTGGGCGTTTGCAACCCCGCCGAGCGCACGAGTCAGTCCCGCTCCGTTCCGCAGATCCTCCGTGAGCGACACTGCGCGCTCATAGAAGGTGAGAGCCTTCGCGAACTCACCTAGCGCGAAGTGTCCGTTGCCGATGTTGGTCAGGACGAGGGCCGCGCCCAACCTGTCCCCCTGGGACTCGAGCGCCAGCGCAGCGCGCTCATGGGACCGCAAGGCTCGATCTGCATCTCCGAGCAGTTCGTAAAGGTTGCCCAGGTTACTGAGCGCTCTCGCCACCAGTCCCTGGCTCCCCAGCGCCTCCCCGGCAGCCAGAGCGCTCTCCTGGAATCGGAGCGCTCTCGCATTGTCCCCGAGCATCTTGTGGGCAATGCCGATGTTGATGAGGCTCGCAGCTGCGCCCGCCCTGTCCCCCGCCGCCTCCATCGTGGCCCTTGCGCGCAAGTGCAGGGCGAGCGCCGTGGCACCGTCGCCGAGCGCAGCGTAAACGTTGCCCAGATTGCCGAGCGCCCCCGCCACGCCCGCGGCGCTCCCGAGCTTCTCATGTGCCTCCAGGGCGCGCCGGAGGCAGGAGCACGCCTCCTCGTAGTCGCCCAGCAGGCTGGACATCAGGCCGAGGTTCCCGAGCACCCGTGCCGCCCCCGGTTCATCGCCTTCGCGCTCGACCACCGAGAACGCCCTCCGCAGCGCGTCTCGCGCGACGGCGAATGCCGAGTCGTCATAGGCAGACGCGGCGGACTCTTGGAACGCTCTTGCGGCCCGCGCGAGCCACCCGAACCGTTCGGCGGCTTCACCGGCAGCGAGGAACGCGGAGGTGGCCGGACCCCTCCGAAGCGAGGCGCGCAGCGCGAGACCACGCCCCATTGCCCATCGGACCCCAGCGACATCTTCGATCGCCCCCGAATCCGCGGTCTCCAGCACCGCGAGCGCCTCGGAGTACCGCCCCGCACGGAGCGTCGCGCTCGCCTTCGCCAGCCGCTCCCTGCGCTCCGGGTCTTCCGGCTTCCCTCGCCGCGACGCGACGTACGCCGGGAGCTGCTCGACGTCCACCCGCGGCGCCGCCTTCGCGAAGGCCTCGGCCGCGTCGTGCTGGGCCCGGCGGATCAGCTCGTCGGCCACGAGCCACGGGTCCGGGTCGTCCTTCGACGCGAGGGCCTTCAGCGCCGAGTCGTCCTTCGCCGCGATCGCCGCGAGCACCGCGTCCGCCGCCTGCTCCGCCGTCGGCGTCGGCGTCGGCGGCGGCTTCGAGGGCGCGGGAGCGGGCGGAGATGCGGCGGGCGGCGCGGGCGGCGCGTCCGCGCCGTGAACAGGCGCGACCGCGAACGACAGCAGTCCCATCGCGACAGCGATCCGCTTCATGACGGCAACCCCCAGAGCACCCAGGCCGCCCAGTAGTACGGGTGCTTCCACTTCTCGTGGCCCCTCACGAACGCCTGCGCCTGACGCAGCGCCTCGGCGGTCGGGAGGCCCGTCGACCCGTCCTTCGGGTTCCACAACTCGTAGAACTTCGTCATCAGCGCCGCCGTCGCGTCGCTGTCCACCTTCCAGAGCGACGAGAGCACCCGGGGCGTTCCCGCCGAGAGGAACTCGGCCGTCAGCCCGACGATGCCCTCCGTGCGGAAGACCTTCCCCTTGGCCGTCCCGCACGCGGAGAGGGTGACGAGGTCCGCCGCGAATCGCAGCCGCCCGATCTCGTACGCCATCAGCAGCCCGTCGTCCTGCCCGTCCGCGGTGATCGCGAGCGCCGACAGCTGCGGGCGCGCCTCGTCGACGAGGCCGTGGCACGCGAAGTGGAGCGCGCGCCAGCGCGGATGCGTCGGCGCCACCCGAGCGAGCTCGGCCTCCGTCGCGTGGACGTCGAGGAGGCACGTCGTGCCGATCGCCAGGGCCTCCGCGCGGGTCTCGGGGAGGGGGCGCATCCGCGTCTCCAGCGCCTCGCGGACCGATCCCGCCGGCGCCGTCGCGCGGACGTGACGGTACGCCGGGTCGCCCAACGCGAGGACGCCGTCCCCGCGACGGTCGCGGTCCTGCGCCAGCATCCCGAGCGCCGTGGCGGACGGGACGTACACGACCTCGCGGTCCGGCCACAGGACCGACGGCGGGACGAACCCGAGCGCCCCCACCGGAGCGAACAGGACGCGCCGGACGTCGTCGCCGAGCCCGAGGGGCGCGACGAGGAGCTCCCGGAGCCGCGCCGACGCGGCGTCGACGTCGGCGGTCTTCGACTCCGCCCGGCACGCCCCGGCGGCGCTCTCGAGCTCGGACGCGGCCGCGAGCCGGACCACGCGGGCGCGGCCGGCGGGCCCCGCGACGCCGCCGCGGACGACGAGCGCGACGGACGCGCTCTTCAGCGGCCAGCACGCCACGTACGCCTCGTCGGCGCGGAGCCGTCCCGCGGTCGTCTCGACGTCGTCGAGGGTGGCGGGCCCGCTCGGTCGGCCCCGCCGGATCGCGCGCTCGACGCGAGCGCTCGCCTCGACGGCGCGCCCGTCCGCGTCCGCCAGCGCGCGCTGGGCGGCCCGGATCGCCGCCACGTCCTCGCGGCCGTGCGCCGCCTCGAGGTCGTCCCGCGCGGCGCGCGCGCGACGTCGCGCTTCGTCGAGCTCGCGGACGAGATCGGCGGGGGGCTCCGCCGCCCGCGGCGACCGGCGCGCCTCGACGAGCTCCCGCCAGCTGCCGGCGCTCGCCCGTTCCAGGAACCCGTGCACGCCCTCCGCGTCGTCGCGCTGCGCGCACGCATGCACCCCCACGTCGAAGAGGCCCGCGAACACCTCGCGCGCCGTCGCGCCGCCCGCGCCGGACAGGTCGCGGGACGACCAGAGCACGAGGTCGACGCCCTCGCGCGCGAGCCGGGCGGCGTCCGCCGGGTCGCCGTCGTCGAGCCGGACGACGGCGAGCCCCCAGAGCACGTACGCGCGCACCGACGGGTTCGGCGAGCGCTCGAGGTGCGCGAGCGCGCGCGCATACGCGTCCTTCGCCGCCGCGAGGTCCCCCATCGCGCGCCGCAGCCCGCCGAGGTTCGAGAGGGCGCGCGCCGCGGCCTGCCGGTCGCCGGCCGCCTCCGCGGCGTCGATCGCGGCGACGAGCTCCGCGTCCGCCTCCGCGAATCGCCCGAGCCGGCGGAGCGACAGCCCGACGTCGGCGCTCGCCCTCGCGGCCTCGAGCGGGTTGCCCAGCTCGCGTTCGAGGGCCGCCGCGCGACGGAGCGCGGCGATCGCCCGCTCGTCGTCGACGAGCTCGTAGAGGACGGCGCCGAGCGTGACGAGCCTCGACGCCTCCGCGACGCGATCGCCCCGCGCCGCCGCGGCCTCGAGCGCGTCCTCGAGCGCCAGGCGCGCCCGCTGGTGGTCGCCGACGCGGGTCCAGACCGAGCCGAGGTTCGCGAGCGTCGCCGCCTCCGCGGTGCGGTCGCCCGCGGCCCGGTGCGCCGCGAGGACCTCCTCGAGCTCGACGGCCGCCGCCGCGTAGTCGCCGAGCGACGCGCGCGCGACCGCGACCGCCTCGCGCTGGATCCGCGCGTTGCGCGCGTCGCCGAGCGCGGCGAACATCGCGCGGGCGCGCTCGTGGCTGTCGCGCGCCCCCTCGGCGTCGCCGAGGGCCAGCCGGGCCTGACCGCGGCACGCGAGCGCCTCCGCGACCCACGCGGGCTCGCCGGCGGCCTCGAACCGGCTCAGCGTCCGCTCCGCGAGCTCGAGCGCGCGCGTCGGGTCGCCCCGGCGGCGGTACACCGTCCCGAGCACCGACGACGCGCTCGCCTCGAGGGCCCCGTCCCCGAGCGCGTTCGCCTCCGCGACGGCCGTCTCGAGCGTGGTCGCGGCCGCGGCGTACTCCCCGCGGTCGCGCTGCGAGATCGCGAGGTTGACCCTCGTCGCGGCGGCCGTCGGACGGTCCCCGACCGCGACCAACGCGTCGAGGGCGCGGACGTAGGCGTCGACCGCCCGCGTCTCGTCGCCGACGAGGTGGTAGCCGATGCCCAGGTTGCCGAGGGCGCGCGCCGCCTGGCGACGGTCCCCGAGCGTCTCGAGGAGCTCGTGACGGGCGCCCCACGCCGCGACCACCGCGGGTCCGCGGCCCGCGTCGTACGCGCACTGCCCCTCGACGTCGAGGGCCGCCGCGGCGCGCGTCCACCAGCCGAGCCGCCGCGCCGCGTCCAGCACGGCCCGACAGCTCGCCTCGCACTCGTCCGCGCGTCGGAGCGCGCGGAACGCGAGGCTCCGGCCGTGCGCGACGCGGAGGGCGCTCACGGTGCGCAACTCGCGGGGCTCAGGCACCGCCAGCACCTGGTCGTGGGCCTTCGCCGCGAGGGCCGCCACCACGCGCGCCACGGAGGCGCGGTCCACGTCCGGGGTCGGGTCCGCGCGGCGCTCGACGACGTAGCCCGGGAGCCGCTCCGTCGCCTTGCGCGGCGCCGCCTTCGCGAAGGCCTCGGCCGCGTCGTGCTGGGCCCGGCGGATCAGCTCGTCGGCCACGAGCCACGGGTCCGGGTCGTCCTTCGACGCGAGGGCCTTCAGCGCCGCGTCGTCCTTCGCCGCGATCGCCGCCAGCACCGCGTCCGCCGCCTGCTCCGCCGTCGGGGGCGGCGCCGGCTTCGCGGGCGCGGGAGCGGGCGGAGATGCGGCGGGCGGCGCGACCGGCGGCGCGACCGGCGCCGGGGACGGCGGCGCGTCACCCGCTCCCGCGGGGACGGCCCGCGACCCCAAGCACAGCCCCACGACGAAGACGACGGCGCGACGCATCGACCTCCCTCGGCGGGCACCGTATCGGGGGCGGCGGCCCCCCGGCAAGCCCCTCGCTCCCACGAGCGGGCGCGCGGGATCGGCGTTTCGGCGCGCGCGGTCCTCGGCGGCCCCCCCGGACGCGCCCCCCGACCGGGCCTCGCGTCCCGCCCCCCCGACCGGCCGATGAGCGGGGCACCCCCCTCTCTTCCCGTCGTCGTCCCCAAGGTGGAGTAGGGTGCGCGGTCCGCCGACTCCCCCCGGTCGCCCCCGCCCGCCATGCGCACCCTCCTCACGCAGTTCTGCGAGCAGTTCGAGGCCATCGCCCGCCCCCTCCTCGAGCCCCTCGAGAAGGCGGTGGACGCGCTCTCGGTGGCGCCGTTCGACCTGCCCGCCCGCCGGATCCTGCCGGGGCTGCGCGACGTCCGGTTCCAGTTCGACCACCTCGTCGAGAAGGTCGCCGGGCAGCACTCGTACGTCCTGATCTTCGGCCCGCTCAAGAGCGGCAAGTCCACGCTGATGAACGCGGTCGCGGCCGCGTACGTGAGCGAGGTGACCTGCCTGCCCGCGTACCCCTGCATGGTGTACGTGTCGCACAAGGAGCAGAAGGAGCTGAAGGTCACGCGGTACGACGGGCAGTCGTCGCTGTTCACCGACCCGTCGGCGCTGCGGAAGGCGCTCGGCCGCGCGCACGCCGAGCTGGCGGAGAAGATCCGCGCGCGCGGCGACGGCGAGGAGACGTTCGACCCGGCCGTCCACTTCCCCGAGGCGATCCGCCGCGTGGACGTCGGCGTGCCCGCGGGGCAGCTCTGGCGCTCGGGCGCGGTCCTCGTGGACACCCCCGGCCTCTACGCGCGCATGCGCTTCGGCTACGACCGCATGACGCGCGAGTTCCGCAACTCGGCGGCGTGCGCGGTGTTCGTCGTGAAGACCGACAACCTGTTCCTCGAGCAGGTGTTCGAGGAGTTCGGCCGGCTGCTCGACCTGTTCAGCCGCGTGTTCCTCGTCGTCAACCTCGACTCGACGAAGCGCGACCTGCTGACGGACGGCTCGACGTCGCCGTCGCTCGAGAAGGACGACCCGAGCAAGGTCGTCGAGACGTTCGAGAAGCTCTCGATGGACGCGCCGCTGCGCGCGGCCTACCTCGAGGGCAAGCTCAAGATCTACCCCGTCGACCTGCTGCGCGCCGCGAGCAAGCGGCTGGCGGCGGCCGGCGCGGGCAAGGACGTGTCGTCGCCGGGCAAGGACCCCGAGATCGCGGACTTCGAGAAGTTCCGCGACGACCTCACGTCGTACCTCAACAGCAACGAGTACCTCCGCGCGTTCCTCGGCGACTCGCTCAAGCAGGGCGAGGCGCTGCTGCGCGAGTCGAGCCTCTTGACCGACATGGGCCCGGTGCGCGAGATGGCCGGCCGCGTGAAGGCGCTCCAGGGCGAGCGCGAGGCCGCGCGCAAGACCGTCGACCGCGTCGCGACCGCCGAGAAGCTCGACTGGAAGGCGGCGTTCGCCGGGCTGCGCACGCGGCTCGCCGACGCGACGAAGGCCCGCGTGGCCGAGATCCGCACGAAGACGGCCGACGCCGTCGGCGGCGTGCTCGACCGCTGGTTCGCGTCGGACCGCGGCCTCGACGCGCTCCTCGGCGAGGACGTCGCCGGGCTGTTCGCCTCGAGCCTCAAGGAGGCCGGGCCCGTCGTGACCGGCGCCCTGCGCGAGGCCGCGGCGTCCGGCGCGGCCGCGAAGATCCCGTTCGACGTCAAGACGACGCTCGCCGACCTCGGGGTCGACCTCGACGCGATCGCGCGCAAGGCGCTCGACAAGGTCGACCCGCTCGCGGGCGTCAAGCTCGACCGGCCGACGATCGACCTCGACGCGGTGCCGGTCCGCCGCGGCTTCGCCGACTTCCTGCTGTTCCGCGGCGCGGGCCGCGTGCGCAAGGACGTCTTCGGCCCGAAGGACGCGCCGGCGGCCTCGATCCCCGCGGCGCTCAAGGCGAAGCGGCTCGCGGGCCCGGGACGCGAGGCCCTGCGGCACGCGCTCGTCGGCCAGCTCGACGCGTTCTTCCCGAAGGCCGTGGACGGGATGCTCGACCGCGCGTTCGAGGCCTACGCCCCGACCGTCGTCGGCGCGGTCACCCCCGCCGTCGCCGAGCGCAAGGCCGACGCCACCGAGGGCCTCGCCGACGCGGAGCGCCGCCTCGCCGAGGTGTCCGACGTCGTCACGTCGCTGCAGCGGCTGCGCAAGGCGATGGACGAGGGCGTCGCCGCCGTCGCCGCGCTCACGCGCAAACACGCCGAGACCGACCCGGCGCTCCTCAACCGCCCGATCGAGTCCGCCACCGAGCCCGACGACCGCGACGCGACGAGCCGCGGCCGCCGCATCGCCTGACGCCGCGCCCCGCGGGGCCCACGCGACGGCGACGGTACGCTCGGGGGCATGTACACCCCCGACGCCTTCGCCGTCCGTGACCCCGCGACCGTCGCGCGGTTCGTGCGGCGGTACGACTTCGGGCTGCTCGTCGTCGTCGGCGACGACGGCGTGCCCGAGGCGGCCCACGTCCCGTTCCTGTTCGACCCGGCGCCCGACGGGCTCGGCCGGCTCCGCGTGCACCTCGCGCGCGCGAACCCGGTCGCCGACGCGGCCCGGGAGCGCGGGCGGGCCCTGGTCGTGTTCGCGGGGCCCCATGGCTACGTGAGCCCGACGTGGTACGGCGACCCCGCGGACCACGTGCCCACCTGGAACTACGTCGCGGTCCACGCCCGCGTCCGCGTCGAGCCGATGGACGACCCCGTCGAGGTGCGGCGGCTGCTCGCCGCGACGGCGGCCGTGCACGAGCGCGGCCCCGGGCCGGTCTGGACGGTGGACACGCCGCGCGGCGACCTCGTGGCCGACCTGCAGCGAGGGATCGTCGCGTTCACGCTGCCCGTCGAGCGATGGGAGGCGAAGGCCAAGCTCTCGCAGAACCGGTCACCCGACGACCGCGAGCGCGTGCGCGCCGCGCTCGCGCGCCGCGGGTCGCCCGACGACCTCGCGATGCTCGCCTGGTGGGACGCGGTCGCCCGCGGCTGACGCGAGGCCCGGGCGCTCGCACGGCCCGCGGAAGTCCGCCGTCAGGGCGCCCGGAAGTTGACGCGGGCGTGCGCGCCGTCGCAGAACGGCTTCGTCGCCGACCCGCCGCAGCGGCAGAGCGCCACGCGGTCGGCCTCGCGGAGCACGGCGCCCGCCGCGTCCTTCACGACCACCGGCCCCGTGAGCACCACGGGCCCGTTCGGCATCACGGTCGCCGTGGCCCCGGCCGGCGGCACGACCGAGAGGTGCGGCGCGCGCGGCGCCGTGGGCCCGGTGGCCTCGAGCCGGCGGAACTGCAGCGCGCCGCTCGGGCACCGCGCCACGACGCGCTGGATCTCCGCGGCCGACCCCTTCTCGGGGCGGATCCACGGCTTCGCGGCCGTGTCGAACACCTGCGGCAGGCCGCGCACGCACTCGCCGGCGTGGAAGCACAGACCGGGATCGAAGGAGACCTCGACGTCGCCGTGGACATAGGGCTTGCGGCTCATGCCGACAGCGTACCCCGCCGCGGGGCCCCGATCCGCCCCGGGACGGGCGGCCCGCGCGACGGAACCGCGAGGCCCGCGCGCACCGGGCCTCGCGGTCCCGGGAGCACGACCGCCCCCTCGCCGCCGGACGGGCCGCGCCGCGCGACCTCCGTCACCGCTCGACGTGGTACGCGACGCGGGTCCGGGTCCAGACGTCGGAGAGCGTGCGGCCGTCGCGGAAGAACGTCCGGACGAACCCCGCCAGGGCGGCCGCGAGCGTGCCGACGTTGACGACGAGGTCGGCCCAGCCGGGCATCCAGGCGTCGGGGACCAGCATCACGGGCCAGAACGGGAAGCGCGCGAACAGCCGCAGCACGAGCGTCGCGAAGTCGGGCCGGCCGCCGCGGTCGGTCACCACCTCGAGGTGCAGCAGCAGCTTGCCGGCGGACCCGCCGAAGCGGCGCTCCATCGCCGGGAAGAGCACGACGACGGCCGCCGCCGCGACCAGCCCGTCGAGGAGCGTCGTCGCGCCCGGGACGCCGAGCGCCCGCGCGGCGATCCCGAGGACGGCCGCCGACCCCGTCGCCGCCAGCGCGAGCAGCAGCAGGTCGAGCACAAGCGCGGCGCCGCGCGCGACGACCGGCGCGGGGAGGATCGTGCGCGGGCGCAACCGTTCGAGCAGCGCCACGACCTCGGCCATGTCCGCGGGGCGGCGCGTCGGGTCCTTCGCGGTGAGGCGCGCGAGGACCACGTCGACCGCGGGCGGGAGCTCGGGCCGTTTCGCGACGACGGACGGCAGCGGCGCGTGCATCTGCTGGTCGAGGACGGCGCCGAGCGCCGCGCCGGTCCACGGCTTGCCGCCCGCCAGCACCGCATAGGCCGTGAGGCCGAGCGCGTAGACGTCGGTGCGCGCGTCGACGGGCTCGCCGCGGCACTGCTCGGGGCTCATGTAGTCCGGCGTGCCGACGAGGCTGCCGAGCTCGGTGCCGGTCGACGCCGGGCCGAGCGCCTTCGACAGGCCGAAGTCGGTCACCTTCACGCGGCCGTCCGGCGTGACGAGCAGGTTCGCGGGCTTGACGTCGCGGTGCACGAGGCCGGCGGCGTGGATCGCGCCGAGGCCCTTCGCCGCCTGGACGAGCGCGTCCACGGCGCGGTCGAGCGGGAGCGGGCCGTCGCGCGCGACGAGCTGCTCGAGCGTCGCGCCCGGCACGAGCTCCATCGCGTAGAACGGCCGGCCGTCGGTCGTGCCGACGAAGTAGACGTGCGTGAGGTTGTCGTGGACGACACGCGCGGCCGCGCGCGGCTCCTCGAGGAAGCGCGCGGCGACGTCGGGGTCGTCGGCGAGCTCCGTGTGGACGACCTTGATGGCGACGGGGCGGTCGAGCGCGGTGTCGTGCGCCGCGTACACCTTGCCCATGGCGCCCTCGCCGAGCAGCGCCCGCAGCTCGTAGTGGGCGAGCCGCGTGCCCGCCGGCAACACGCCGGACGCGCCGGACGACGGCTCACCGACGGGGGATCCGGAGGGCGGCGACGGGCTCACGGGGCGGGAGTCTACGCGGACGCCGACGGGCGAGGTCGGCCGGCCCCGGGTCGGGCGCGGCCGGGCCCCGGGGACGCGAGGCCCGGTGGCCGGCGTGCCCGGACCGGCCCGAGGTGCCCGCGTCCGGGCGTGTTCGGATCGCGGGCCGCCCGACGTCCTACCATGGGGTCCGGAGTCGTCGATGACGCGGGTGCGCGGGTGGTCCCTGTCGGTCGCGGTCGGCGTCGTCGCGGGGTTCGCGATCGGCGTCGCAGTCGGTCGCGGCGCGACGCCCGCGGCGGGGCCGGCGACCGTCGATGACGACCCGGCTGGGACCGCACCCGCGGGCGGCACGGCCCCCACGCTCGCCGGCACCGGCGCGCCGCCGGCCGCGAGCGACCGCCTGACCCTCGACGTCGGCCGCGACGCGGGCCTCGCGTGGGCGCAGTTCGAGATCCTGCTCTCGACGGGCCGGTTCGCGGAGGCAGCGATCGCGGGGGCCGCGTACTGCCGCCGCGACGCCGGCCAGGTCCGCGCGGTGGAGGCGCGGGTGGCGCAGCTCGACCGCCCCGCGAACCGCCTGCGGGTGTACGACGCGATGCGGGCCCTCGGGATCGTGATCCCGACGGACCCCCACGTGTACGACGGCCTGCTCGCGGTGTCGGGCCGCGCGGCGGAGGTGCTGCGCGACGGCCCCGACGCGCTCTCCGTCGCGGATCCGGACGCGTTCCGCGCCCTGCTCGCGGAGGCGCTGCGCCGCGGGTTCGACGACGCCGCGGTCCGCACCGTGGCCGCCCGCGACGCATGGGGAGCGTGGAGGGTGCGCATCGTCGCGGATGCCCTGGCGAGTGCGCACCATCCCGCGGCCCAGGCCTGGGCCGACTGGGCGACACGTGTCCACGCGGAGGAGAAGCGGCTCGTCGAGGAGCGTCAGGCATCCGCCTTCGCGGCCGAGGTCGCTGAATTGCGCGCGGCGCTCGTCGACGACGCGACCGCCGAACGGTGGTCGGGGCTCGGCGACACGCTGCGCGGCCAGGGCGCCGACCCTGCGGGCGCCGCCGACGCGTACGAACGCGCGCTCGACCTCGACCCGTTCGCCGCTCACGCGGCATCGAACCTCGCCGAGCTCGCCCCAGAACGACTGTTGCCGCGGATCCGCGAGCGGTGGCGCGAGCTCCCCGACGACGAACGGCTCACGATCCTCGCGACGACGTTGCTGCGGACCGGGCACGTGGACGAGGCGACGGCGGCGTTCTTCCGCTGCCGCGAGCTCGACAGCGCGTGGTTGCTCGCGGGCATCGCGTCGCTCGCGCCGGGCCCGGCCCTCGCGTCGCTCGAGACGCGGCTCGCGCTCGGCGACGACGACGCGCTCCGCCTCTCGCGCGTGGACGCGCTGGCGGCGCTCGGCCGGGTCGCGGAGGCGCGAGAGGCGCTAGCGCCGCTGGTGAACGACGACGGCTTCAGCGCCGACACCTGGCAGCGCCTGCTCGCGCTCGACCCGGCGCGGGCGATCGCGATTCACGAGGCCGATCTGGCCGCGATCGGGGTGGGCGAGGGGCGGCGTGTCTTCCTCGCCGACGCGCTCCGTCGCGTCGGCCGCACCGCGGACGCACGAACCCTTGTCGCACCGTTCACCGCCGCGAAGCCGGACTGGCCGACGTGGGAGTTCGTCGCGCCCCTGCTGGCGGCGCTCGACCCGGAGACGCGCCTCGCCCCGCTCGAGGCGCGGACGCGCGATCCCGACGAGCAGGACGACGCGCGGCCGTGGGCGAACCTCGCCGAGGCGTACGCCCTGCTCGGCCGGACGGCCGACGCCCGGCGCGCCTACGACGAGGCCATCGCCCGCGAACCCGACGACATGCCCCTGCGAATCCGGCGCCTGCGGTTGCGGTAGGCCACGGAGATCGGCCGCGCGCGCGGGCCCTGCCCGGACCGATCGCGTACCATTCCGGGCCATGATCCCGACCGCCGTCCGACCCCGAGTGCTCCTCGGCCTCGTCGCCCTCGTGGCCTGCGCCGGCTGCGGCGACTCGGCGCCCGCGAAGGCCCCGGCCACGCCTCCGGCGGCGGCCGCGATGCCGGCCCCGTCCCCGACACCGGCTCCAGCGCCGGCCGCCGCATCCGCCCCCGCGCCGGCCCCCGCCTCGAGTCCCGCCGCCCCGCCCCCCCCGAAGGAGAACGCCGTGCTCAAGATCGGTGACGCCATCCCCGACATCCGCCTCAAGGACCAGCACGGCAAGGAGCGCTCGTTCCGCGAGTTCGCGGGCAAGCGCGTCGTTCTCTGGTACTTCCCGAAGGCGGACACCCCGGGCTGCACCCTCGAGGGCTGCGGCTTCCGCGACCAGCACGACGCCTACACGAAGAAGGGTGTCGTCGTCCTGGGCATCTCGTTCGACACGCCCGCCGAGAACAAGGCCTTCGCCGAGAAGTTCCACTTCCCGTTCGACATGTTGTGCGACACGGAGCGGGCGCTCGGCCTCGCGCTCGGCGTCGCGACGGACGCGAAGGCCCAGTGGGCCAAGCGGAACACGTTCGTGATCGGCCCGACGGGCACCCTCGAGCAGATCATCGACAAGGTGGACGTGAAGAGCCACCCGGTCGAACTGCTCAAGTCGCTGCCGTAGGGACGCCCCCGACCGGGCCTCGCGTACCCCCGGGTTGCTGGCTGCCCCCCGGGGGTCGCCAGCTACCCCCCCCCATATCTTTGCTATTTGCAATCTTCAACCCGGGCCCGATGTCGGACGGAGAGGGTTGCGGTCGTCGCCCCACCCCGTACGATAGGGGGGTTGTCCGGGCGCGCACCGCGCCCGCTGGAGAGTCCCGCAATGCGGAAGACGATGCTCGCGACGGTGGGCGCGTTCGCCTTGGCGGCGATCGCGTTCCCCTACGTCGCTTCGGGTGAGTGCTGAGGTCGTTCGTCGGCCAGTGTGGCCGACCTGCAGATCTCGTGGGAGACGTTGGAGTCGATCCCGCAGCCCGAGAAGGCCGCGGCGGTCGTGACGGGTGAAGGGGTCAGCGCGCCGGCGGATGCTCCCGCCGCGACGCCGACCGAGACGAGCCTGACCCCGGACAAGCCGTGGCTGGTGTACGTCTCCGACCCCTCGGCCGGCGACACCAAGCTGGTGGACAACATCGAGAAGGTGATTCTCGACGACGACCGCATCCAGCTCGGCTCGAAGGCGTTCCACATGGTGAAGATGACGGCGGAGTCGGCCGCGGCCGACGCGCTGCTCAAGGACAAGGGCGGCAAGGAGCTGCCGCGCCTCATCTTCGTCACGCACGACCTCAAGAGCGTGAAGGCCGTCGAAGGCAACGCGCTGAAGGTCAGCGAGGTGTGGAGCACGATGCAGCTCGTCGCGAACAAGGCGTACAAGCAGGACCTCGAGGGGATCGTCAAGGAGTCCCTCAAGATCCTGATCGAGTACGACAAGATCGCGAAGGAGCGCACGGTCCTCGACGAGAAGGAGAAGCGTCTCGCCGACAAGGCCACGCCCTCCGACAAGAAGGACATCGAGGCCAAGCGCGCCGAGCTCGACGCCCGGCAGGAGAAGGCCCAGGCCCAGCGCACGAAGCTCTTCGAGCTCCGCGCGAAGGGTGACAAGAGCAAGGCGGTCGCGAAGGCCGACTGACGGCCCGCACCCCTCCGCAGCAGACTCTCCGACCGGGCGGCCCCCACACGGGCCGCCCGGTCTCGCTTTCGGGGCGCGCGTCCGCGGACGCGCGTGGGACGAGTTGGCGGCGAGGACCGCGGTCGGGTGCCCGGGCACGCGAGGCCCGCGCGGCTCCGACGTCGGGTTCCGGGTACCTTCACGCGCATGGGCCTCGCTGCACCGCGCCTCGCCGTCCACCTGCTCCACTCCAGCGACGAACCGGACCGCGTCGTCGCGGCGCTCCGGGTCGTGCGGGCGGCGGCGATCGGTGCCGCGCCCACCGTCGGGGCCCCGGCGCTCGTGCTCGACCTCGAGGGCGTGCGCCTGGCGGCGAAGGGCGTGGCGGCGGCGCTCAACGGCGACGGCCGCCCGGACGTGAAGGCCCTGCTCGAGTCCGCGGTGCGCGCGGGCGCGAAGGTGTTCGTCGACCTCGACGCGTGGCGCGCCCGGGGCTACCTCGACGACGCGCTCGTCGAGGGCGCGTCGTTGGCGGACGCCGGGATGGTGGCGAACCTCGTGGCCACCGGGCACGTCTTCGTCGGGTACTGACGTGGAGCGCCTCGTCCGCATCGCCGGTCGCACGAGCGCCGACGAGGTCGCGGTCGGCGCGCGCGTCGTCCTCGGGCGCGGCGACGAGGCCGACCTGAGGCTGTTCGACGAGACCGCCTCGCGGCGCCACGCCGAGGTGCGGCGCGACGGCGACCGCGTCGTCGTCGAGGACCTGGCGTCGGCCAACGGGACGCGCGTCAACGGCGCGCGGGTGACGCGGGCCGTCCTGGCCGACGGCGACGAGGTGGCGATCGGCGAGGTGCGCCTGCGGTTCGTCGGGGGCCCGCGCGGCGACCGCCCCACGCGCATCGTCGAGCCCGCGGCGGCCGACGACGCCGTGGTGGCGGCGGCGGTCGACCCCGCGGCGGCCGACCCGGCGCGCGGCGGCGGCGCGGGCGCGGTGGCGCGGCTCGCGCTCGTGTGCCGCACGGCGGAGGCGGCGGCGGGCGCACGCGACGTGGACGCGCTCGCGCGCGGGATCGTGGACCTGCTCGCGGAGGCGCTCGGCAGCGACCGGGCCCAGCTGTTGCTCGGGGGACGCGAGGCCCTGCGCGTCGCGGCCGACCACCCCGCGGGGACGGGCGCGTTGCCGTGGTCGCGGACGCTCGTGCGGCGCGTGCTGACGGACGGCGAGGCCGTGCTGGTCCGCGACGGCGACGACCCGGCCCTCCGCGGCCCGCACGCGAGCCTCGTCACGAGCCCGTTCCGCTCGACGCTGGCGGCGCCGCTCGCGACGGCCGAGGGCGTCGCGGGCCTCGTCGTGCTCGAGGCGCGCGACGCGGGCCGGTTCACGGAGGCCGACCTCGAGGTGGTGGCGACGGTCGCGCGGCAGGCGGGTCTCGCGTTGCGCACGATCGGGGCCCTGTCCACCGCGCGGGCCGAGCTGCGGCGCGCGACGTCGGCCGGCGCGACGGCGGGCGCCGTCGAGATCCTCGGGGCGTCGCCGGCCGTGCGGGCCCTGATCGCGCAGGTGGACCGCGCCGCGCCGACCGACGCGACCGTGCTCGTGCGCGGCGAGACGGGCACCGGCAAGGAGTTGGTGGCGCGACGGCTGCACGCGGGCAGCGCGCGGCGCGGCGGGCCGTTCGTCGCGCTCAACTGCGCGGCGATCGTCGAGGGGCTCGTCGAGAGCGAGCTGTTCGGGCACGAGAAGGGCGCGTTCACCGGCGCGGACGCGCGGACCGACGGCCGCATCGCGCAGGCCGCGGGCGGGACCCTGTTCCTCGACGAGGTGGGCGAGCTGTCGCCGGCGCTGCAGGCGAAGCTGCTGCGCGTGCTCTCGGACCGCACCTACACGCGGGTGGGCGGGCGCGACGTGCTCCGGCTCGACTGCCGGCTCGTCGCGGCGACGCACCGCGACCTGCCCGCGATGGTGCGGGCGGGCGCGTTCCGCGAGGACCTCTGGTACCGGCTCGCGGTCGTGACGATCGACACGCCGCCGCTCCGCGACCGCGGGGACGACGTCGAGACGCTCGCGGAGCGGTTCCTCGAGCGCATCGCCGCGCGGCTCGGCCGGCGGACGCCGCGCCTCTCGGCGGACGCGCGGGCCGCGCTGCGGGCGCACCGCTGGCCGGGCAACGTGCGCGAGCTCGAGAACGCGCTCGAGCGCGCGGTGGTCCTCTCGTCGGGCGACACGCTGACGGCGGCCGACCTGCCGCGGCCCGCGCCGCCGGTCGCCGCGGGGGCCCCCTCGCCCGCGGGCGAGCTGCTGACGGTCGCGGAGGCCGAGAAGCGGGCGATCCTGGCCGCGCTCGCGCACACGAAGGGCCGCAAGGGCGAGGCCGCCGCGCTCCTCGGCATCTCGTGGCCGACGCTCAACCGCAAGCTCCGCGACTACGGCGATCCCGGAACAACGGGGTCGTAGCCCTTTGTTCCACCTGGAACAACGGGGTCGTAGCCCTTTGTTCCACCTGGAACAACGGGGTCGTAGCCCTTTGTTCCACCTGGAACAACCGGGTCGTAGCCCTTTGTTTCACCTGGAACAACGGGGTCGTAGCCCTTTGTTCCGCTGTCGACGGAACGTTGAACGAAACGTTCAATCGGCCGGCGGGGGTACGCGAGGCCCGGACCGACGTAAGTCGGCCGTGGGGAACGGGTTGGACCGGAGTCGTGGGCCCCTCGGCCGCGTGGCACGCTCGTTGAGTAGGGAACGCGCGTGACGCCGACCGCACGCCCCGCTGCAATCTCGACGGGAACCCCCAACGTGGCCGACCCGACGACCGTGCACTGCCCCGACTGCGGCACCCGCGTGGACGCCGCCCCCGACGCCGAGGCCGTGGCCTGCCCGTCGTGCCGGACCGCGTTCGCGCCGTGGGGCCTCCCGACGGCCGCGCCGCGCACCGCGTCGGTCCCGCCCGAACCCCTGCCGCCGCACGGCGCGGGCGAGGAGGACCTCGCCGGCCAGTCCGTCGCCGGCCGCCGCCTCGTCCGCGTGATCGGCCGCGGCGGCATGGGCACCGTCTACGAGGCCGAGGACCGCCGTCGCGGCCGCGTCGCGGTGAAGGTGCTCCCCGCCGCGCTCGCCCGCGACCCGCAGTTCGTCGCGCGGTTCCACCGCGAGGCGCAGGTGCTCGCGGGCCTCTCGCACCCCCACCTCGTCGAGGTCTACGAGCGCGGTCAGGACGGCCCCCGCTGCTGGTTCGTCATGGAGCACGTGCGCGGCGAGTCGCTCCGCCGTCGCATCGAACGCGGCGCGCTCCCGTGGCGCGACGCCGTCCGCGTCGCGCGCGAGGTCCTCGCGGGCCTCGGCTACGCCCACGGCCGCGGCGTCGTCCACCGCGACCTCAAGCCCGAGAACGTCCTCTTCGACGACGCCGGCCGCGCCCGCCTCGTCGACTTCGGCCTCTCCCGCATCGTCCGCGGCGAGGCCGCCGAGGACCTCTCGCGCCTCACCCGCACGAACGTCATCCTCGGCACCTACGAGTACATGGCCCCCGAGCAGCGCCTCGGCAAGCCCGTGGACGAACGCGCCGACCTCTACGCCCTCGGCGTGATGCTCTACGAGATGGTCACGGGCGCGCTCCCCCTCGGCCGCTTCGAGGCCGCCAGCGTGCTGCGCCCCGGCGTCCCCGCCGCGCTCGACACGGTGCTGCACCGCGCGCTCGCCCCCGCGCCCAAGGACCGCCTCCCGTCGGCCGTCGCGTTCCTCGAGGCGCTGCAGGCCGTCGAGGCGTCCGCGGTGGCCGGGGACCGACCCCGTCCCGCCGACGCGAGGCCCGCTCCGCCGCCGCTCCCCGCCGCCGCGCCGGGGAACGCGGGCCTCGTGCCGCCGCCGTTCCCGGACGACCTCGACCGCGTCCGCCGCCACGTGGACTGGCTCGCCACCGGCGACCGCGTGCTCGCGATCCTGGCGCTGCTCATCGCCGCGCCGTTCTCGATGTTCTCCGTGATCACGCTCGGGCTCGCGCTGCCGTTCGCGATCGGGTACGGCATCGGGGGCTTTTACCTCCTGCGGCTCGCGAACCGGCTGCAGCGCTACGAACGCGGCGCCCGCGACAGCCAGTTGCTCGCCGCGGTGCTCGCGAGCATCTTCCTGCCGCCGGTGGGCTGGATCGTCGCGCTCCCGTCGTTCCTGGTGCTCCTGAGCCGCGACGGCCGCGCCCTCTTCGACGGTCGCGCCGCCGACTTCGGCCGCGCCCGGCACCTGAACCCGTCGTTCTTCGCGTCGTGGCGGGAGCAGACCCACGCCCCCACGGCGCCGCGCCACCCCCACGGCGTCCGCCACCTCGTCGGGCACGGGATCGTCGTCTTCTCGATCGCGGTGCTCGCGACGATGAGCCTCATCCTGCTGTCGCCCGCGTTCTCCTTCTCCGAGTCGATGCGCGGCGAGGAGTCCCTCGCGGTGGGCCTCATCGTCGCCGCGGTCTTCACCGCCCTCTGGTTCCTCATCGGCGGCCGGCGCACGCTCCTCGTCACGCTCGTCGCCGCCGCCGTGTTCGCGCTGATCACGCGCCGCGAGCACCAGCTCCGCCTCGCGGACGACGCCCGGCGCGCCACCCTGCCGGCCCCCACCGGAGAGTTCAAACGGGCGCCCGTCCCCGACGACCGCGGCCGCGGCGGAGACCGCGTCCGCATTCGCTGACCGCTCCCTCCGACACCGTCGCGTCCTCGCTCTCCCCTCCGTGACTCGCGCACCCGCGCGAACGCGGTCCCCGTCTGTCCCCGTCCCGTCCTTCCCTGGAGGTTCCCCGTGTTCAAGAAGCTCGTCGTCACCGCTCTCGTCGTGGGCGGCGTGGTCACGTTCGTCGGCGCCGACGTCGTCGGCCGCACGCTCTCCCGGGCGCGCGAGTCCGTCCGCGCGTCGCTCACGTCGTCCGTCCCGCTCCGCACGCAGGTCGCCGAGGCCCGCGCCCAGGTGGACCACTACGCGGAGAACGTCATCCGCGGCGAGATCGCCGCGGAGGCCCTCGCCGACACGCTCGCGCGCACCGAGCGCGAGGTGAAGGCCCGCCGCGCCGGCGTCGCGCGCGAACGCGCGCAGCTCGCCGCGCTCCACGCGACCCTCGAGCAGCGCGGCACGTCGACGTACGCCGTCGCCGGCGGCGCCGCGCCGGCGCCGTCCGAGGAGGAGCACGCCGCCGTGCGCCGCGCCCGCGAGTTCCAGGCCGCCGTCGTGATCCTCGAGCGTCGCGAGCAGGACCTCGCCGCGCTCCAGCGCGACCACGAGGCGACGCTCAAGGAGGTCGCGTCCGCGAAGGCCGCGCAGGCGCGCCTCGCCGAGGAGGTCACGGTGCTGCAGGCGGAGGTCGAGGCCCTCGAGGCCCGCACCGTCGTCGCGCAGACCCGCAAGGCCGCCGACGCCTCCATCGACCGCAGCGGCTTCGGCGAGGCCGAGACGCGCATCGCGGCGATCCGCGGCTCGATCCGCGAGCAGGACCGCCGCCTCGAGTACTACGCGCGCCGCAGCGAGGCGCTGCACGCCGCCGACGCGTTCGACCCGTTCCACGGCGAGACCGCGGTGGACGCGCTGAAGGCCGCGCTCGAGGCGGGCCTTCCCCCCACGGCGCCCGTGACCGCGGCCCCGTCCAACTGACGCAAGGCCCGTTCGCCGTCGTCCCTCTCGGAGGCCCGCCCATGCACCGCGCCCGTTGCTCCCGTTCGCGTCCGTTCCTCGCCGCGCTCGCCGCCCTCGTCGTCCTCGTGGGCGGCGGCCTCGAGGCCTGGACCGCGCTGGACCGGGCGCGCGCGCCGGGGCGGGCCTCCGACCTCGACGCCGCGGCCACGACGGCCCGCGAGCGTCCCTCCCCCGCGGCCTACGAGCGCCTCGCCGGCGCCCAGGCCGCGGCGGGCCTCGCGTCCGACGCGGCGACCTCGGCCGTGATCGCGTCGCGCCTCTCGCCCGGCGACGCGCGCCGCGCCGCCCTCGCCGAGACGTACGTCGACGGCGCGCTCCGCGCGACGCTGCGGAGCGGGCTCCGCCCCTTCGCCGCGGGCGGCGCGGCCGTGCTGTTGTTCCTCTGGGTCACCGGCGCCCGTCGCCGCGCCGCGGCCCGCCACCGCGAGGACGTCGTCGCCCACGCGCTCGGCCGCGTCGTCCTCGGCGTCGAGGGCGACGGCGACGCCCGCGGCGACCTCGCCGTGCTCCGGCCGGGCGCCACGGGCCTCGTGATCGACGTCCACACCGACCCCGCGCTCGCGACCGTCGTCGACGCGCCGCCGCTGGTGGTCGCCCTGTCCCACGCCGGCGCGGGCCGCACGGTCCGGCTCTCGCCGCGCCGCGACGCCGTCGGCGGCGCCGCGCGCTTCAAGGTCGTCGGCGACGCCCTCGCCGAGGTCCTGCGCCACCCGGGCGCGTGGCGGGTGCTCGTCCGCGCCGACGCGGCGCTCCTCGCCGAGGCCCTCGTGCAGGTGGAACCGGCCCGCGTCGCCCGGCGCGCCGCGGTCGCCGCGGCCTGACGGGACCGCCGAGGTCCCGTGCGCCCGCGGCGCACGTGCCCTCTCCGCCCGACCGGGGGTAGGCTGCGGCGACCGCGGTCCGGGGCGGACGCGGCGGAGGTCCCATGTCCTACGCGCGCAACCTCATCGGCGGTTCCTGGGAGGAGCCGGGCTCGGCCGTGATCGAGACGGTCGATCCGGCGACCGGCGAGAAGCTCGGCAAGGCCCCCAAGAGCACCGCGGCCGACATGGCCCGCGCCGTCGCCGCCGCGAAGGAGGCCCTGCCGGGCTGGTCGTCGCGCCCGGCCCCGCGCCGCGCCGAGACGATCCTGCGCCTCGCGCAGCTCCTCGAACAGCGCAAGGAGACCATTGCCCGCATCGTCACGCGCGAGATGGGCAAGGTTCGCGAGGAGGCGCTCGGCGACGTCCAGGAGGCCATCGACATGGCCTACCTGATGGCGGGCGAGGGCCGCCGTCTCTACGGCGTCACGACGCCCAGCGAGCTCCCGAACAAGCTGTGCATGACGCTGCGCGAGCCCGTGGGCGTCTGCGGCCTCGTGACGCCGTGGAACTTCCCCGTCGCGATCCCGTCCTGGAAGTCGCTGCCCGCGCTCGTCGCCGGCAACACGCTCGTGCTCAAGCCGAGCGAGGAGACGCCGGGCTGCGCGACCGCGTTCGTCGAGGCCCTCGTCGAGGCGGGCATCCCGCCCGGCGTCGTCAACCTCGTCCACGGCACCGGCGAGGAGGCGGGCGCGGCCCTCGTCGCCCACCCCGACGTCGCGGCGATCTCCTTCACGGGCTCGGGCGAGACCGGCCGCCGCATCCAGGCGATCGCGGCGCCCATGCTCAAGCGCACGCACCTCGAGCTCGGCGGCAAGAACGGCGTGGTCGTCCTCGACGACGCCGACCTCGACTTCGCGGTCCGCGCCATCCTCTGGTCGGCCTACGGCACGTCGGGCCAGCGCTGCACCGCGGCGAGCCGCGTCATCGCGCAGGCCGGCATCCACGACAAGCTCGTCGAGCGGCTGGCCGAGGGCGCGAAGCGCCTGCGCATCGGCAACGGCTGGACGCCCGGCGTCCAGGTCGGCCCGCTCGTGCGGCCTTGGGCCGTCGACAAGGTCGAGAAGTACGTGAAGATCGGCCTCGACGAGGGCGCCAAGCTGGTCGCGGGCGGCCGCCGCCCGTCGGACCCCGCGCTCAAGGGCGGCTTCTTCTACGAGCCGACGGTCTTCGCCGGGGCCGCGCCCACCATGCGCATCGCGCAGGAGGAGATCTTCGGCCCGGTCACGGCGGTGATCCGCGTGCGCGACCTCGACGAGGCGATCCGCGTCCACAACGGCACGCCGTTCGGCCTCTCCGGCGCGATCATCACGCGCGACCTCGCGAGCGCGATGAAGGCCGCCCGCGCCTTCCAGACCGGCATCGTCTACGTCCACAACGGCACGATCGGCGCCGAGGTCCACCTGCCCTTCGGCGGCATCAAGGGCACCGGCAACGGCCACCGCGAGGCCGGCGTCACCGGCATCGACTTCTTCACCGAGGTCAAGACTGTCTACATCGACTACTCCGGCGCCCTCCAACGCGCCCAAATCGATCGCTGAGTCCATCGAGCGAGCGGCGACACGCAGAGGTGGGACGGGGTCGGCGCGGGCGGGCGCGCCCGTCGGTCCCGGGGTTCGCGGGGGCCCAAACCCCGCATCCATGGGGCCCCCCTCCTCCTCCTCGAAGACTCGTCGTCGTCGGGCCGCTCCTCGACGTGTCGTCCTTGCTTGACACGCCCTCGTCGCGGCCGCTTCCGCGGGCCTCGACGGATCGCGCCCGATGCGTCAGGCACGCGCCTCGCGCGAGCGTTGGTCGCCGCGGTGGTTCCGACGTCTCCTCCCGCCTTCGGGGCGTTGAAGGCAGGCGTGTGAGGCGTCGCGTCGATCCGGGGCGGCGGTCGAGTTTCCGGGACGCGAGGCCCGCTGGCCGTTCCTCGGACGTCGAGGCCGCGAGCGCGGCGATCCGGTCGCCGCGTCCGTCGTTCACCGCCGCGACCGGCGGGCGGCCGCAAGGGCCGCGCCCTACGGCGCCCCGCGACCCGCCACGACGCACGCCGATTCGATCGCGACGCGCGCCGGTTCGATCGCGACGCGCGCCCGTCGGTCTGCCTCGCGCAGGCACGCGAGGCGTGCGGGTCGCCTACTTCGTCGGCGGAGCGGGGTCCTTGGGGGCGTCGGGGGACGTGGGCAGCGGCGGCACCTTCGAGGGGTCGAGCATCTCGCCGCCCACCTTCACCTCGACCCGGCGGTCCACCTTGTGGAGGACCGCCACCACCTGATCGCCCGACGTCGCCTCGCCCTCGAGCGTCGAGGACGTCGCGAACAGGCTCTCCACGAGCCGCCCCTCGACCCCGACCGAGAGCGTGCCCTTCACCGCGTACGTGCCGCCCTTCGACCACGGCACCGCCTTGCCGCCCTTGCCCGCGGGCAGCGCCGCGACGGGCAGGGCCGCGACGCACGCGATCTCGGCGCGCCCCGCGTCGACCTTCGCGAGCTTCGCCGACGACGTCGCCTTCGACCGGTCGATCTGCTCCGCGCCCCACAGGCCGTCGAGGACCGCGCCGAGGTCGGCGCCCCACTCGTCGCCGATCGCGACCGCCACCTTCGGCAACCAGGCCCGCCGCACGCCCTCGCCGTCGGGACGGCCGGCGCCGTACGTCCGCGCGAGCCACGCCGCCGCGGGCTTCGTCGGCGCGGTCGGAGCGCCGACCAGCGCGTGGGTGCGGTCCTTGCCGCGGCCCTTCACCTCGATCACCGCGCCCTGCAACGACTCGTCCTTCGTCGCGCCCGTGTCGAACGACCACGTCGGGAACCACACGCGGGTGCGCGTGCGGTGCCCGTCGGCGTCGGTCTCGAGGCACGCCTCGACCGCGACGACCTTCGCCTTCAGCCGCCGCGGCGTGCTCGGCATCTCCGCCTCGCGCGCGGGGAAGCGGATCTCCTGGTAGCGGTCCTCCGTCGTCGTGACGGTCACCACGTCGCCCGGCTTCCACCGGTCCTCGCGCGCGACGTCGTACGTCGGCGCGGCGAGCGCGGTCGCGGCCAGGAGGGCGAGCGGAAGGACGACGCGGAGCGGGGCGGGGATGGGCATCGAGACCTCGAGAGGGGCGGGCGCGCCCGCGCAGGAGTATCCCCTACGACGCGCCGTCCGGCGCGCCCGGGGCCGCGGGCGGCGTCGCCGGAGGCGGCGGGGGTGCGGCCGGCGGCGGGGGCGGCGTCAGCCCGAGCGCGGCCAGGAACGCCGGCTGGACGTCGGGCCGGCCGAGCACCGCGGGGTCCGGGAGCGGCAGGCCCCGCGCGTCGAGCGGCAGCGTCGCCAGCGCCGGCAGGTCGCCCGACCGCGTCGCGACGAACCGGTGGAACGCCGCCTGCATCTCGCGCGGCCGGAGCGACCGCACCTCCGCGAGGCCGTACATCGCGAGCAGGACGACGGCGATCGCGAGGGGCACCAGCGCGCGGGGCCCGGCCGCCCGCAGGAGCAGGATCCCCGCCACGGCCACCACCACGCTCCCGAACGCGACCGCGACGTAGGTCGCGGTCCGGTACGGGAGCCGCGCGGCGAGGAACGCGCGCAGGATGCGGCCGCCGTCGGACGGGAACGCGGGCACGAGGTTGAGCACCCCGAGGACCACGTTGGCCGAGAGGAACGCCGCGACGGGATCGCGCGCCCAGGCCTGCGACCCCATCCCCGGCGACGGGAGCCCCCACCCGACGGCCCACGCGACGACCCCGACGAGGAGCGCGGTCACGAGGTTGCCGAGCGGCCCCGCGAGCGCGGGGACCCACTCGTCCTTCGGGGTCCAGACGACGGCGGGCGGGCGCTCGATCCGCGCGGCCCCGCCCACGGCGTGCACGCGGACGTCGTAGACGGCGAGCCCGCGCCACCGGGCGACGACCCCGTGCGACAGCTCGTGCACGAGCACCGCCAGGAGCATCAGCACGAAGCCGCCGAACCTCCAGCCCGCGCGCTCGAGGTCGCCGCCCTCGAGGTTGTAGGAGAACAGCCCGAGGAGCGGCAGCGCGAGGGTGTGGAACCGGACGTCGATCCCCGCGATGCGGAACGCGGGGAAGTACCCGGGCGCGACCGAGGCCGAGGGCACCGGCCCGGCGGGCGCCGCCGGCGCCGGCCCGTCCGACGGGGCGGGCAGGGAGGGCGCGGGCGCCGGGTCGGGGGCGTCAGCCGTCGACGTACGTGCCCCCGTTCTCGGCCGCGAGCTTCTTCATGAACTCGATGCCCTGCACCACGTTGTCGATGCCGACGCAGTGGATCACGATCCGCTTCTGCGGGTTCCACTCGCGCACGTGCGCGAGGATCTCCTTCGGGTCCATCTCCTTGCTCTCGGGGAACGCGTTGTCGGTCGGCGCGCCGTCGGAGAGCAGGATGATCGTGTCGACGGCGACGCCGGGGTACGCCTTGTCGTAGGCCCCCATGCCCGCCATCTTGAAGCCGAGGCGCAGGGCGCCGTCGATGTAGGTGCTGCCCGCCGGCGCCATGTCGCGGATCCAGGCGTAGGCCTGCTCCTTGTTGGCCTCGGTGGCCTCGAGCATCTTCGGCTGCCACTGCATGACGCCGTGGTTGAACGCGATGATGTTGAACATCGCGCCCTTCGCCAGCGCCTTCACGGCGCGGCGCAGCTCCTGCTTCGCGATCTCGATCTTCGGGCCCGAGAACTTCTGCGCGGGCTCGGGGGTCTTCGGCTCGTCGCCCGTCGTCGGGCCGCGGCGCGGCGCCGACGTCGCGGGCGCCTTCTTCTCGGCCTTCATCGACCCGCTGATGTCGATGATGAACAGGACCCGGTCCGACTTCACCTTGAGGCCGTAGAAGTCGATGTCGCTCTGCTTCGGCGCGCTCGCGACGGGCTGCAGCGGGCGGCCGTCCTCGCCCCACTTGCTGCGGTTCGCCTCCCACCACTTCGCCCACGGCTCGGGGTAGGCCTCGATGCTCTGGCCCGTCAGCGTGCGCAGGGCCTTGCCGACCTCCTCGGTGACGCGGGGCGACGCCTTCACGAGCGCCTTGATCAGCACGGGGATCGCCTTGCCGATCTGGCGGTCGCCCGAGATCCGCGCGGCGAGCACCTGCACGCCCCAGTCCGGGTCCTCGATGCGCGCGACGACGAGGTCCTGCCACGTCGTGCCCGACGCCTTCTGCAGCGCGTCGAGCGCGGTCGACTTCACGCGCGGGTCCTGGTTGGCGGCGAGCGCCTCCGCGAGGACCGCCTTCGCCGCCGCCTCGTCGGGGAACGTCGCGGCGACGCGGGCCCCGATCGCGCGGACCGTCCACTCCTTGTGCCCGCGCGCCAGCGCGAGCAGCTGGCGGCGGCCCTCCTCGGACCCGGCGCCGAACACGAGCACGAGCTTCGCCAGCACCGTCTCGCTCGCGGAGCGGGCCACCTCGAGGTCGCTCACCTCGCCCTGCAGCCGGTACATGTTCTCGCGGTCCGCCGGGTACATCTCCGACGACTTCTTCCCGAGCAGCACCGTGAGCTCGGCGATCGACTTCGAGAGCTGCTCGCCCGTCTTCGCCTGGTGGCCGGCCTCCTGGATCGTGCCCTCGGCCAGCAGCCGCCAGGCCCGCGTCTCGCCGTCCTTCGCGACGGCCTCGACCGCGGCAACCTTGCCCTCGGCCTCGCCGGGGTGCGCGAACAGCTGCTTGAAGGTCTGCTCGGCGGCGGTCCACTCCGCGGGCTCGAGCTTGGCGGCGGCGGGACCGGCCGCGACGAGGAGGACGGCGGCGAGGAGGAGGGATCGACGCAAGACGGGCTCCGGGCACGGACCCGTGCAGTCTACCCGGCGGCGACCGGGCCTTGCGTCCCCCCGGTTCGCCGGCCGCCGACCCCGTCGTCAGTCGGTCTTCTCGACGTAGAACCGGAGGTCCCGGAAACGGATGTGGCCGCCGGTCTTCATCCCGTCCATCGACGCGTTGATGTCGGCTTCCTTGACCTCGACGTCGTCGGGGATCAGCAGCCCGGCCACGAAGACGCGGGCCTTCGAGAACGCGGCCTCGAACCAGACGGCCCGGAGCGTGCCCGGCACGGCGCGCGCGGGGTCCACCGCGTCCACGATGCCCTCGGGCGTCGAGACCGCGCCGTGGAGCGGCCCCCACTTGCTCGGCTGGAGCTTGGTCCGCGAGGCGTACGCGCCGAAGCGGCCCCGCAGGCCGGCGTAGGCCGCGAGGCAGCGGTCGACCGTGGCCTCGCGGTCGGGACCGTCGACGACCCAGGCCGAGAGCTCCTTGCGGTCGCCCTGCTCGAACGCGGTCATCAGGTGGTCGAACTGGGTCTCGAACTCCGCGGTGATGGCGCGCGCGGTCAGGTAGGCCCACCCGCCGGCGGTCACCGCGAGGAGCCCGGCGATGACGGCCACGGCCTTGCCGCGGCGGCGACCGCTCGAGATGCCGGACCACGACAGCAGGACGAGGACGAGCGGGATCGCCTCGAGCCACCACACGCCGATCATCGCGGGGATCGCGAGCAGCAGGGCGAGCACGAGCGCGGTGACGGCGCCGCCGGACAGCGGACGGTAGGCGGGCGGCGCATCGTGCTCGGGGGCGATGGACGGGGCGGTCACGCGCGGCCTCCGGGGGAAGGGCGGTCGATCCTATCCGCCGGGACGGCTTGCGGGGGCCCGGGGACGGGGGTACACCCGTCCTGCCGTGCCGCACGACGCCGACCGCCCCGCCCGCTCCGCGCTCCCCGAGGCGCAGCCGGGGCTCCACGTCCTGCGGGTGACGCTCGCCGCGTCGGGGACGCCGCTCGTGATGCGGCGCGACCGCGTCCTCGCGCCGGCGATGCCCGCGCTCGACCCCGCCGACGTGCTCCGCTACGTCGGCGCCGCGCGCCGCACGATGCGGGGCCCGCTCGTCGCGCTGCTCGACGGGCCCGGCGACCCGCTCGCGTCGGCCGCGAGCGTGCTGCGCGCGCTCGCCCTCGTCCGCGACCACGACCCCGACGTGATGACGGGCCTCGTCGTCGACGGCCCCCTCGTCGCCGAGTACCTCGACGAGCTCCTCGACCTGGGGCTGCACCACGCGATCGTCCGCATGGACGCCGCGTCGGTGAAGGCCGCGTGGCGCGTGTACGGCCGCGTCGTCTACCGCGGCGACACGATCGTCGGTCCCGACGCGGCGCGACTCGTCCTCGAGGAGGGCCGCCGCGCCGTGCGCCTGCTCGTGGGCGCGCGCGTCCCCGTCGCGCTCCGCTTCACCGCGATCCCGACCGTGAACCTCCACGACCTCCCCGCGGTCGCCGCCTTCGCCGCCGCCGAGGGCGTCGAGCGCGTCGACGTCGTGCCGCACGTGCCCGTCGCGCGCGCGCCGCTCGCGCGCTGCGGCGCGCCCACCGCCGGCGAGCTCGCGTCGTGCCGCGAGGTCGTCGCCGAGGCGTACGAGGCCGCCGAGGTCGACGGCATCCCCCACGCGCCGGGCGCGCTCTCGTGGCTCTCCGACGGCCGCCTGCGCGAGGTGCCGCTGTCCCGCCTCGAGCACGTCGACCCGCTCTCGCTGCTCCCGGGCCTCGACCCCGAGGGCCCCGAGGAGGCGCCCATCCTCCCCGCGCGGCGCAGCCGCATCGTCGCGGTCGCCACCGCGGACGGCACGTTCGTCGACCGCGCCCTCGTGGACGCGCCGCACCTCCAGATCTACGCCGTCGGCGAGACGCGCACGCGCTGGCTCGGCACGCGCGCGCTCGGCACGGGCATCCTCCGCCGGCGCGACGGCGTCGGCGTGCCCGCCGAGTTCCTCGCCGCGGTGGCGGGCTGCCACGCGGTCGTCGCGACGAAGTTCTCGAAGAAGGCCGCGACCCTCCTCGACGCGGTGGGGATCCGCCCCGTCACGGCCGGCGGCCACCTCGACGAGGTCCTCGACCGCGTCGCCCGCGGCACGCTGCGCGCATCGCCCGGCTCGGACGCGCCCGCACCCCGCGACCGCGACGACGACACGCGCAACGACTTCTGACGTCGCGCCGCGCGCGCGGGCGTCCGACGATCGGCGTGCGCGGATCGACGTCGGGGGATCGCCGTCGGGCGATCGGCGGCCCGGGCGCAGGACCGCGAGGCCCGCTCGCGGGCGAGCGGGCCTCGCGTCAGCGCGCGATCTCCCAGGAGACGGTGCCGCCCTCGGCGCCCATCCGCGTGAGGCGGATCCACGTCACGTCCTTCGAGACGACGTGCGGGAAGACGACGGTGAACTCGGCGAGGTGCTTCGGCCCGAAGCCGCGGATCGTCTCGCCCTTGTAGACCTCGGGCTTCGACGTCACGCGCGTGCCGGTCGAGTCCTCGAGCAGGTACGTCTCCTTCGTCGGCTGCACGAAGTGCTGGGTCTGCAACGTCACGTCGACGACCGTGAACCCCTGGAAGTACTCGGGGTGGCGCTCCTCGGCCTTCGCCGCGTCCGGCTCGAGGCGGATCCAGGACGCGTCGAGCAGCGTCGCCGTCAGCGGCCCGTCCTGCCGCGTGAACGCGGCCTTCGCCGCCGCCGGGTCCTTCGGCGCCACGGTCTCGCCGCCGGACACCGTGAGGCCCGTGCTGCCCTTCGAGCGGTAGCTGCCGGCCTGCGAACAGCCGGTCGCCCCGAGCGCGCACGCGAGCGCGCACGCGAACGCGACCCGTCCCGACGACCCTCGACGCCGCGCACGCATGGACGACCTCCGGCCCCGGCGCCGCCGCGCCGAGGCCCCCGCGGGCCCGGGCGAACCAGCCGACCGGGGCGAACCCGAACGCCGCGGCGACTCGATCGCCACGGTACGCGAGGCCCGTTCGACGCCGACCGGGCCTCGCGTCGTCCCGCCGGGGCCGCCGTCCTCGACGGCCCCCGGCGCGACGCTCACAGCTTCTTGAGCAGCTCGGCCTTCTTCGCCGCGAACTCCTCCGGCGTGAGGATCCCCTCCTTGTGGAGGGCCGCGAGGTCGCGGAGCTGGTCGGCGATCGACCGCCCGCCGCCGCCCTCCCCGCCGGCGGCCGCGCCGCCACCCTGGCCACCGCCCTGGCCGCCCATGCCCGCGCGCATGGCCTCGGCCATGAGGCCGCCCATGCCGACGCCCGCGCCGAGGCCGACGCCGGCCGACGCGAGGCCGCCCGGGTTGGCCGCCGCGGCGCCGAGGGCCTCGGCCGCCTTCATCTTCGTGTAGGCGTCGAGGTTCTTGAGCGCGCCCATCTTGCTGCGCTCGTCGATGGCCTTCTGGACCTCCTCGGGCGGCGTGACCGCGTTGAGGCGGAAGTTGTCGATGGCGAGGCCGAAGCGGCTGAAGTCGTCGGCGAGGCGCGCGAGCAGCGCGGCGGAGATCTCCTCGTACTGCGACGTGAGGTCGAAGACGCTCTTCAGCTGCTCGCCCAGCGTGTCCGTGAGCCGCGTCATGATCGACGAGCGCAGGTACTCCTCGAGCTGCGCCGTCGTGTACATGCCGTCGGCGCCGACGAGCGAGTTGCAGAAGGCGATCGGGTCGGCGACCTTCACGCCGTAGGTGCCGAAGGCGCGCAGGCGGACGAGGCCGAGCTCGGCGTCGCGGAACGCGACGGGCTCGCGGGTCCCCCACTTGAGGTCGGGGATCGTGCGCAGGCTGACGAACACGACCTCGCAGCGGAACGGGCTCTTGAACCCGAACGGCAGCGCCAGGATGTTCGTCAGGATCGGGATGTTCTTCGTCGTGAGCGTGTGGCGCCCGGGGCCGATGACGTCGGTGCCCTTGCCGTCCTTGCGGAAGATCGCCGCCTGGTAGTCGCGCACGACGAGCTGGCTGCCGAACTTCGTCTCCGCCGAGCCCTCGCGGGGGATGCGGCGGGCGAGCTCGCCCGGCTGCTGGTCGGTGCACTCGATGACGTCGAGGAAGAGGATGCCCATCGCGAGACGCCTCCGGCGCGCGGGCCTCCGCGCGAGCCTCGGATCATATCGGACCCGCCGCCCGGGGCCCGTCAGGACCGCAGCGCGGACAGGACCGGGGCCCAGCGGAGGCGGATCCCCTCGGGGAAGAGGGGCTTCACCGCGTCGATCATCTGCGCCATGTACGTCGTGCTGGTGGAGCCGCCGAGCACGTCCTTCTTCTCGGCGTCGGAGAGCGTGGACGCCCACAGCGTGAAGCCGAGCGCGGCGAAGAGCAGGCCGAGGACGGCGCCGAGCCCCGCGCCGAGCAGGCGGTCGACGCCCGACAGGCGCGCCTGGTGGACCGCGTTGCGCACGAGGTGCGCGAGCAGGGTGACGACGAGGAACGTGCCGAGGACGATCGTCGCCCAGCCGACGAGGTCGGCGCCGGCGTTCGGGACGACGGCGAACCGCTCGGCGAGGAAGCGCCCGACGGGGACGTCGTAGCGGGCGGCGAGCAGGAGGCCCACGACGAGGCCCGCCGTGCGGAAGAGCTGCCAGACGAAGCCCTTGAACGCGCCCCGGAGCGCGAAGAAGAGGACGAGGCCGAGGACCACCGTGTCGGGGGTCGAGAGCGCGAGGACCGGGGGCATCGACGGATTGTAGGGAACCGGCGGGGCCCGGCGGGTCGTCCTCCCGGGAGCCCCGTAGGATGTCCGCCCGACCCGGAGCCCCCATGTCGCACGTCCGTCGCCTCTCCCGCCTCGTCGCGCCGCTGCTGCTGGTCGCGTTCGCCGCCGCCCCCGCCCGCGCGGACGGACCCGCGCCGGCGGCCCCCCCGGCCCCGACGCCGAAGGCCCCGCCGTCCCCGTCCGCCGGGCCCGCGGGCATCGCGGACGCCGAGCGGCGCGCCGCGATCCTCGCGATCGTGGACGACCTGCGCGACGACGCGGCGCGCCTCCGCGGGCTCCCGTGGAAGTTCCCGGTCCCGGCGGACGTGATCTCGCGCGCCGAGATGCGGAAGGACTTCGAGCAGCAGGTGCGCGACGAGCTGAAGCCCGACGCCTACGAGCGCGAGCTGAAGCTGGCCCGCCGCATGGGCCTGCTCGCCGCCGACGAGGACCCGATCCAGCTGATGCTGACGTTCATGGAGAAGGGCGTCGCGGGCTACTACGACCCGAAGCGCCGCCACTTCTACGTCGTGGACGGGCTCTCCGGCGACGCGCAGCGGCCGACGATCCTCCACGAGCTCGTGCACGCGCTCGAGGACCAGTACTTCGACCTCCGCAAGCAGGTGGAGCCCCTCGAGGAGGACGGCGACGCGACGTTCGCGATGAAGTGCGTGCAGGAGGGCTCCGCGGAGACGGCCCGCAAGCTCTACGAGAAGGAGAACCCGAAGGTCGCGCGCCTGTCGCAGGAGGAGCAGCGCAAGAGCCCCGACAACGCCGCGATGCTGAAGGCGATCACGACGGTGCCCGCCTCGCTCGTCGTGGCGACGCTGCTCAACTACCAGACCGGCCCCGCGTTCGTCAGCCGCGCGGTGGGCAAGGACTACGCCGCGAACATGGCGAAGCTCTACGCCGACCCGCCCCGCACGCAGGAGCAGGTGATGCGCCCGAGCAAGTTCCTCGGGGCCAACCGCGACCTGCCGCGGAAGATCACGTGGCCCGCGGGCCTCGCGCCGGCGGTCGGCGAGGGCTGGGCCGGGCTCAAGCCGTCGCCCGTCGGCGAGCTCGACCTCGCGTTGTGGCTCGACCGCTGGGTCGGCGGCACGAACGGCCGGCTCACGGAGAAGCTGCTCGGCTCGGGCCGCTACTACGGCGCCGAGGCGGCGGCCGCCGCCGAGGGCTGGGACGGCGTGTACGTGCAGCTGCTCGAGGAGCGCGGCGTGCCGCGCGGCGTCGCCGCGCTCATGGCGTTCGACACGCCGAAGGACGCCACCGAGGCCGCCGAGACGATGCTGAAGGCGGTCCGCGCCCAGCACGGCGACTCCTTCCGCGACGGCGCGTGGCGCGAGGGCGCGGAGGGCGCGCGGTCCGCGACGTACTCGAGCCGGTGGGGCGCGGGCCGCATCGAGGTGGACGGCGACCTCGTCGCGTTCCTCGACGGCGTCCCCGTGGACGCGCTCGAGCGCGCGTTCGCGGTGCTCGTGAAGGCGCCGATCCTGCGCGACCCGGCGGACACGTGGACCCCCGAGGGCCAGGGCGACCCCTTCGCGGGCGCCACCTGGACCTCGGCCCAGGGCAAGACCGCGTGGCGGTCCCCCGGCGCCGCCTGGACGACGACGGTGGACGGCGCCGCGGTCGTCGCCACGAAGGGCGAGCTGTCGGTGCGCTTCGAGACCGTGCCCGGCGACGCCGGCTCGGCCTTCATGAAGTCGGTCGGGATGCTCGTCGGGCGCCACAAGCGCGCGACCCCGGACGTCGCCAACGTCGAGGAGCTCACGGTGGCCGACAAGCCCGCGGCGCGGCTGCGGCTCAACGACCGCCCGGGCGACGGCGCCGCGGAGCGCTGGGTCTACGTCGTGCCGCAGGCCGACCACATCCTCCTCGTGACGGTGTCGGCCCCCGCGGGCCGGCTCGCCGGCCTCGAGGACGACGCCGACGCCGCCCTCGACGCGCTCGCGTTCCGCGACTGACGCGCGCGCGTCGCGTCCGCCACCGCGGGGCCGTCCCCGCGGCGCGCGGCCCGCGGGGCCTCACTCGCCGACGAGCTGGCGGAGGATCTCCTTCGCCTCGGTGCGCGGCTCGGTGAGGGGCTCGCGGGCCACGAAGTCGCGGACCACCGGGTCCTGGCAGGCCCGCAGCTCGTCGTAGGTGCCCTGGAAGACGACGCGCGCGCCGCCGGGCATCGGGGCCAGCATCGTGATGCGGTCCGCGATGAGGCGCACCGACTCCATCTCGTGGGTCACCACGACGATGGCCATGTTGAACGCCGCGTTGAGGTTGCGGATGAGGTCGTCGAGGCCGCGGCCGATGCGCGGGTCGAGGCCCGCGCTCGGCTCGTCGCAGAAGAGGACCTGCGGGTCCATGGCGATCGCGCGCGCGAACGCGACGCGCTTCACCTGGCCGCCCGACAGCGCCGACGGCAGCCGGCCCTCGAACCCCGAGAGGTTCACGAGCCCGAGCTTCATGCGCACGGAGATGTCGATGATCTTGCGGTCGAGCTTCGTGTGCTCGAGCAGCGGGAGCGCGACGTTCTCCGAGACGGTCAACGAGCCGAACAGCGCGCCGGACTGGTAGACGATCCCCACCTTGCGGTAGAGCTCCTCCATCTCGCGCTCGCTCGCCGACGTGACGTCGACGCCGAGCACGCGGATGCGGCCCTGCTGGGGCTTCACGAGCCCGATCAGGTGCTTCAGCAGCGTCGACTTGCCGCTGCCCGAGCCGCCGAGGATCACCATGACCTCGCCGCGGCGGACGGTCATGTCGACGTCCTTGAGGATCACCTGGTCGCCGTAGGTGGCGGTGAGCTTCTCGACCTCGATGACGACCTCGCGCGTCGGCTCGGGGCCGGGGCCGCGCGCCGGGGCGCGGGCCTCCGCGGGCACGGCGCCGGGCGCCACGCCGGGGTCGGGGGCGTCAGGGACGGGCGGGACGGAGGGCTCGGGGGGCATCGCCCCTCAAGCCTACCGGGCGTCGAACCGCGCGCGCCACGGGCGTCCGCCGTCGCCGGGCTCGACGACGACCGACCCGGGGACGATCGTGCGGAGGCCGTGGGCCGCCGGGTCCACGGCGTCGGCCGCGAGGCCGCCGCGGTGGATGCCCGACGCGCGGGTCGGCTCGGCCCGCTCGATCTCGACGATCGCGGGCAGGAAGCCCGAGACGGCGAGGTCCGAGAGCAGGACGCCGAGCCAGCGCTCGAGGACCTCCGCGGGGGTCGCGCCGCGGACGGTGACGCGGCGCGCGGTCCACGTGTCGAAGGAGCCGACCGGGCGGACCGCGTCGGAGAGCGCGAGGGCCGCGGCCGCGACGAGGTGCGGCCAGTCGGCGCCCTCGACGTCGAGGCGGACGAGCGCGTCGGTGGGGAGGAGACGGTAGGGAGGGCGTTCGACGGGGTTCACGGGAGTGCCGTAGAGGGTGCCCTCCTTCGGGGCTCGCGCCACGTTCCGTGGGGCGGTGCCGGGGACCGGGGGGCCGGGGCGCTTCTTGGTTGTATTCAGCATCTATTTTCGGCGGCCGGGCCTCGGGTTGGCGGGCCCGGGTCGGACGCGGAAGGTCGGCGCGCACCCGGTACCTTGCGCGTCCCGGAGGTCGACCATGCCGCAGCTGAAGGGTCCCGCATTCGCCACGGCGCTCGAGCGCACGATCGGGCGCGGGACGTCGAAGGAGTCGCTCGAGACGAAGCTCGCGCGGATCTCGCCGCTCGAGGCGCTCGCCGACCTGCCGTCGGGGACGGCGGTGTGGATCCGCGCCGACCTCGACGTCGAGGACCGCGACGGGGTGATCGGCGACGACCCGCGGCTCGCCGGGCTCCACGACACGCTGGCGTTCGGCCGCAAGCAGGGCTGGCGGATGCTGCTGATCGGGCACCGCGGCCGCAAGCCCGAGCAGACGCTCGAGTACGTCCACCAGAAGCTGCGGGCCCTCGAGCCGAAGGCCGGGCCGTTCGTGAAGGACTGGTTCGACGACCGGACGGGGACGATCTCGGGGACCGCGGTGGCGGCGGCGAAGGCGCTGCAGCCGGGCGAGTTCGTCGTGTTCGAGAACGTGCGGAAGTACCCGTTCGAGATGCGGCTGTGGAAGGCCGCGCCGGCGGAGCTGCCCCTGATCGCGGCGGACTTCGAGCGCCTGGCGGGCGCGTTCCGCGCGCTCTCGACGGTCTACGTGAACGACGCGGTGGCGGCGTCGAACAAGGACTTCTCGAGCGCGGCCCTGCCGCTGGCGATGGACCGCGTGGCCCTCGGCTCGTTCACGCGGGCCGAGCTGGCCGACCACGTCGTGCGCGCGCGCGAGGCGGGCCTCGTCTCGTTCTCGGGGCTGAAGCTCGACAAGCTGGGCGACCTCCACGGCATCGTGAAGCGCGGCCGCGTCGAGATGATCGTGGCGGGCGGCAGCCTCGCGATGGCGCTGCGCAAGGCCGAGGGGCGGATGCGCGGCGTCGAGGTCTCGATCGGCGGCGCCGAGGACCCGGCGCGGGCGGCCGAGAAGCCGTACGTGCCCGCCGAGTCCCTCGAGAAGGCGCGGGCCCTCCTCGAGGACGCGGCGAAGAACCAGGTGAAGGTCGTGCTGCCGGTGGACTTCGTGCTCGACGACGGCACGGTCTCGGCCGACATCCCGAAGGCGCGGCTGCAGTGCGACATCGGGCCGAAGACGCGCGCCCACTTCGAGGCCGAGGCGCTGGCCTGGGCGAAGGCGACCCGCCGCAAGGTGGCCTTCCACAACGGCGTCCTCGGGAAGTTCGAGGACAAAACCTTCGCCGGCGGGACGGAGGCCATGGTCACGACGCTGAAGCGGCTGCAGGCCGCCGGCGTCGCGGTCTACGTGGGCGGCGGCGAGGGCCGGGCGGCGCTCGAGCGCCACGGCAAGCTCTCGGACGTCTCCCACGCCTTCACCGCCGGGGGGACGATCCTGAAGTGCCTGGCGGACCAGCCGCTCCCCTTCATCGAGGCCCTGGCGGAGCAGGCCCGACCCGCCTGACCGCGAGGCCCGGCCGCCGCCGGGGGCGGGCCCGGCCGGCACCCCCCGTCGGCCCGCTTGACCCCTGCGGGGATCCGGGTACACCATCCCCTCCCCGCACGGGGATGTAGCTCAGTTGGTAGAGCGCCTGGTTCGCAATCAGGAGGCCAGGGGTTCGAATCCCCTCATCTCCACCATCTTGAAAGGCCGGTCGCAATGCGACCGGCCTTTTTTTTTCGCGGGCTGATCTGCAGGCGCCCGCGAGGCCTCGGTGGCCTGCCCGACCGCCCGGACCTGCCCGACACGCCCTCCAAACTTGGAACGCGAGATCCCCGCGCCTGCAGGCCCGCGGGAGGCGACGGGCCCCGGTCATCGGGCGTGGGGTGAGGCAGCGCGGTCGGCGTAACTCGGACGAGCGGGCTGTTCTGCAGGCGCCCGGGTGGCCCCGGTGGCCTGCCCGACCGCCCGGACCTGCCCGTTACGCCCTCCATATCTGAAACACGAGATCCCCGCGCCTGCAGGCCCGCGGGAGGCAGGGGGCCCCGGTCGTCGGGCGTGGGGTGAAGCAGCGCCGCCGGTGTGGATCGGACGAGCGGGCTGATCTGCAGGCGCCCGGGTGGCCTCGCGCCGGCGGGCCTGCGGGAAGGGGCGCCCCCGCTCAGGGGGCAACAGCGAAACAAGGGGGTCGTAGCCGTTTGTTCCGCTGTCGGCGCCGCGGACGGGGGGAGGTCAGCGGGGGGCGGTGAAGGCCGCGCGGATGGAGGAGGCGACGGAGGCGACGCGGAGCGCGTCGGCGCCCCGGACCACGACCTTCGTCCACCAACGGTGGCCGTCGAGGATCGGGTAGGAGCCGATCGCCACGTCGAGGGAGGAGGCCTGGATCGCCGTCAGCGCCGGCGCGATCTCGCCCTCGCGGAGGTCGGTGTGCACCTCCTGCCGGTGCAATGGCGGTCCCGCGAACCGCTCCGCGGAGCCGTCCACCAGGTCGCGCAGGAGGAACGGCACGCCGGGCAGCACGACGACGTTCGCCACCGCGAACCCGAGCGTGTCGGTCCGCGCGCCGCGCAGGAGCACCGACCCCGCCGGCAGGTCGGCCATCGTCCGCTCGGCGTCCGTCGTCTTCGCGCCGTACCACCGCTCGACCCGCTCGAGCGCCTCCGCGTGCCGCACGAGCGGCAGGCCCAGCGCCTCCGCCACCGTCTGCCGCGTCAGGTCGTCGTGCGTCGGCCCGATCCCGCCCGACGTGAGGACGAGGTCGGCGACCGCGCGCAGGGCCCGCAGCTCCCCCACGATCGCCTCGCGCGTGTCGGGCACCGTCGCGACCCGCACCACCCGCGTCCCGAGCCCCGTCAGCCGCGCGATCAACCACGGCCCGTTCTCGTCGCGCACCTCTCCCGAGAGGACCTCGTCGCCGACGATCAGGAGCGCGGCCGTCTTCACGGCCGGGATCTTACCGGGCCGACCCGCCCCCGCCCCCCGCCGCCGCGTCGAGGTGGTCGAGCGTCGCCTCCACCACCGCCTTCACCCCCCGCCGGATCGTCGGCAGGTCGAACTCGCCGCCCCGTGGATTCGCCGCCCCCGCCGGCGGCACGTGCACGAACCCCCGCGCGCGGATCCCGTCGGCGCCCGGGCCTCGCGTGCGCATCAACCGATAGAAGCACTCGTTGCAGAGGTACCCGCCCGCGTCGTCCGACGCCCGCGCCGGGACGTCCGCCGCGGCGAGCGCCGCGAGCAGCGCCTCCGTCGGGAGCCCCGTCGGGATCGTCGCCGGGCCCGTCACCTCCACCTGCGCCCGCGGCGGCGGCTTGCCGAGGTTGTCGAGCGGGCGGATCTCGTTGTAGCCGTTGCGCGCGAGCGTCTCGACGCGGACCACCTCGGTCCCGACGCCGAACGAGATCACGACCTCCGGCCGGGCCTTCGCGATCGCGGCCGCCAGCGGCGCCGCCATCTCGTCGTACACCACCGGCAACCGCGCGACCTCGACGCGCCGCCCGCGCAGCGTGGTCCCCTCGAGGACCTTCACCGCCTCCCACGACTCGTTGACGTCGCGGCCGCCGAACGGCTCGAACCCGGTCAACAGCACCGTCCGGGACGGCGAGGCCCGGTCGTCGGCGACGCCGCACCCGCCGAGGACGAGGAGCGCGGCGAGCAGGAGGACCGCGAACGTGGTCGTGAGCATGGAACCCTCGCCCCCCGTCGTCACGCGCCCCTCCGCGCGCTCCGCCAGAGCGTCAGTGTGCGGGCCTCCGCCGTCGGAGGCAAGGCCCGGCGCTCGATCGAGACGAGGCCGGCCGCGGCGAGGTCCTCCGGGAACCGCTCCGCGTGCAACCGGCCGGGATCGGCGACCCACGCCTCCCCCGTCGGCGCGACGTGGGCCGCGAGGAACTTCGCCACCGCCGGCCCGTTGCGCGCCTCGTACAGGACGTCCGCACCGAGCACCCGATCGAACACGGCCATGGGCGGCGGCGACCGCCAGTCCGCGACGACGCCCTCGACCGCGCCGAACCCGGCCGCCCACGCGCTCCCCACCGCGAGCGCCACCGCATCCGCCTCCCAGTCGAGGAACGTGACGTGGGCCCCGCGCGCGAGCGCGGCCATCCCCACGAGCCCGAGCCCGCACCCGAGGTCGAGCACGCGCCGCCCCGCGAGCCCGCGCGGGTCCGCCAGCACCACCTCCGCCAGCGCGAGCGCCGACGGCCACAGCGTCGCCCAGTACGGCATCTTCCCGTCGTTGCGGTCGAACTCCTCCTGGGTCAGCGCGTCGAGGAGCGCGTCCGGGTCCGGCAGGGTGAACATCTCGACCACCCCGGACGTCAGACGTACCCGCTCGGGCCGAGCCCCCCGCCGGGAGACGACCTCCCCCGGCGAAATCGGCCGACGCGACCCCTCGGACCCGCTAGCGTCCGAACTCGATCCCCGAGGAACCCCACCGGAACCCGACGACGACATGAACGCCCTCCGCACCGTCTTCCTGCTGACCCTGCTGACCATGGTCCTGGTCTGGCTCGGCCACCACTTCGGCGGCCGGTCCGGCATGATCATCGCCTTGGGCATCGGTCTCGCCCTCAACTTCGTCAACTACTGGTTCTCGAGCTCCATCGTCCTGAAGATGTACGGGGCGAAGATCCTCCCCCCCGGGGAAGGCGGCGTCCTCGAGCAGGACATCCGCGAGATGACCGAGCGCGTGGGGCTGCCGATGCCCAAGCTCGCGATCATCCCCAACCCGGCCCCGAACGCCTTCGCCACCGGCCGCAACCCGCAGCACGCGGTCGTCGCGGTCACCGAGGGCCTGCTCCGTGTCTGCGACCGTCGCCAGGTCCGCGCGGTCCTCGCCCACGAGCTCGGCCACGTCCGCAACCGCGACATGCTCACGATGACGCTGGTCTCGGGCGCGGTCTCGGCCGTCTCGATGCTCGGCCACTTCGCCGGTTTCTTCGGCGGCGGGCGGAGCGCGGACGGCGAGCGGCCCGGCATCGGCATGACGCTGGTCGCCCTCTTCGTCGCGCCGCTGGTCGCGACGCTGGTGCAGATGGCCATCAGCCGCACGCGCGAGTACGCGGCCGACGACGAGGGCGCGCGCCTCTCCGGCGACCCCGGCGCCCTGGCCGACGCGCTCGAGAGCCTGCACCGCGCCATCCCGCACGCGCCGCCGCTGACCGATCGGGGCGCGGCGACCGCGCACATGATGATCGCCAGCCCCTTCTTCGGCATGGGCGAGCTCTTCTCGACGCACCCCTCCCCGCAGTCCCGCATCGCGCGCCTCCGCGCGATGGCCGCCGGCCGCTGACCTCCGCGCGGGGTGCGCCCCGCGCCGGTCGGCGTCCGAGGACGCAGTCGAGGCTTCGGGACCGCGAGGCCCGCCGGCCGGCGTCGGCCGCGGACCGCGCGCCGCGGGCCCCGCGATCATGCACGCATTCGCGCGGGCGGCCGCAAGGGCCGCCCCTACGGGATCATGCCCCACGCACGGTTTTCGTGCAGATTTCGCGTCTTTGCCATCGGTGCATCGGACGATGTCCGCCGGACGGATGAACCGAGAACAGGGACATCCGCGCCGACGCAGGAAGCGCGTCCAGCCTGCAGTTCTGAGGTAGGGGCGGCCCTCGCGGCCGCCCGCCGGTCGCATCGATGATCGATGCCCTCATAGGCCCCTCCGCAGCGGGCCTCGCGGTCCTACTCCCGCGTCGCGGCCACGAGCGTGAGGATGACGTCGGCCCCCTCGAGGGCGACGGCGAGCACGCGCGTCGCGCCGGAGCGCATCGCGAGCGAGCCGCGGTGCTTCAGGAGCCGCAGCGACGGGAGGTCCACCTCGCCCACCGTCGTCGGCGCCTTCGCGATCCCCGCCAGCACGGACCGCGTGTAGCGCACGTCGAGCAGCACCGCGCCCGCGGACGGGACCGCGGCGACGTCGAGCGTCGTGCCGGCGAAGACCGACTGCACGATCGGATTGCCGATCGCCGCCTTCGAGGCGATCTCGACGTCGTAGTCGCCGATCACCGCCTCCAGCCGGCCCGCGTCCACCGCGTCGCGCTGGCCGTCCACGAGGCGGAGCGCGACGCGGTCGAGCACGCGCGCGCCCGGCCGCGCCAGCAGGCCCGCGCCGCCGTCGGCGACGACCGCGTCGAGGCCCGACCACAGCTCGGGGAGCGCGCCCGCCGGGACCAGGATCATGACGGCCCGCACCCGCGTCGTCGCGGCGGTCGCCGCGCGGATCGACGCCAGCGTGGACGCGATCGCCGCGTGGCGGGTGTCGTCGGCGCGCACCAGCAGGTGCGTGCCGAGGCGCTCGATCGATGCACCCTCGGCGGCCTCGAAGTACCCGCGCGCGACCGTCGCGCGCAGGAACTCGGGGAGCCCCTCCAGCCCGAAGCGCGGCGCCCGCTCCGGGAGCGCCGGCGGCGCGGGCGGCGTGTAGTTGGACGGGACGACGTACGTGTCGCGGCCGTAGCGGTTCGGCGGCGCGGCGTCGAGGTCCCCGACGTCGTAGACCTCGAAGCGTTGCGCGCCGAAGGGCTCGGACCCCCGCGTCGGGATCGTCACCGGGCGCCGCGCGCCCGTGCCGTCGAACGGCGTCGGGGTGACCCGGACGACGAAGACGACGCCGGAGCCGGCGTCGCCCCGCGACGGCAGGACGGCCCAGCGCCCGGGTTCGACGTCGAGCGACGCCGCGGCGCGGACGCCCTCAACCGCGACGAGGTCGATGCGCTGCGCCTCCGGCGGCGTCGCGGTGCGGCCGCCGGCCGGCTGCGCCCACCACGCGTCCACGTCGAGGCGCAGGGCCGCGCCGGAACGGACGACGCGCGCCTCGACGCAGAGGCCCGTGGACATGACGCCCACGATCGGGTCGCCGATCTGCGCGCCCTCGGCCACCTCGACGTCGTAGTCCTGCACGTACGCGGCCTGCCGACCGTCGAACGCCGTGCCACGCCCACCGGCGAGGACCGTCGTGCGCGCGAACGCCCGCGGGACGAGGTCGCGGCCGATGCGACCGGCGAGCGCCGCGTCGTCGAGTCCCGTCGGGTCGCCGACGAGCGCGGCGACGTCCACCGCGAACGTGTCGAAGGCGCGGGTGCGCAGCCCGTCGAGGAACCGGACGACCTCGTCGAGGTGCGACGGGACGCCGCGGACGACGAGCCGCGTGCCGTCCCGCGCCGAGAGCTCGGCGGACCCGTCCTCCCAGCGGGCCGGCCCGCCGGTCGCTGCGCGGACGAGCTCGACGAGATCCGACGCGGCACCGAACGGCCGCACCCCGTCGTCGAGCTCCCGGCCGAACAACGGCGCGTGCTCGTCGTTGACCTCGTCCGACCGCGACGGGAACGGACCGCGGTCGCGCCGGAAGCCCGGCCGCGGCGAGACGAGGTCGGACACGTCGAGGACCCGCGTCTCGACCTCGGGCGCCGGTTCGTCCGCGCGCGCCGGCACGCGCGCCGACAGGACGACGAGCAGGGTCGCCGCGACGCCCGCGGAGAGGATCCACGTCGTCGCGGGACGGTTCGATCGGTTCGGGTTCACGGCGGGCTCCGAGGCAGGGGGGACGTGGGGGGCGCGGCGCGAGGTCAGGGGTTCGTGGCGTGGACGACGAGCAGGGTCAGGGTGAGCGCGCCGCCGTCGAGATCGGCGGCGACGACGTGGGTCGTGCCGAACGCGGTGACGAGGCTGCCGCGCACCTTGCCGACGCGCAGCACGGGCAGGTCGAGGTCGCCGTGCGGCGTCGGCGTCCGCTCGATCCGTTCGACCCGCCCGCGGTCGAGGCGCAGCTCGAGCAGGGCGCCGCCGCCCGCGCGGACGAACGCGACGTCGTCCGAGGCGCCGTCGAGCACGCGCGCCGGCACGGGCTGCACCCCGACGCGCTGCTCGGCGACCTTCGTCGCGAAGTCCGCGAGGTACGCGACCTCCGTCCCGACGACCGACGCATCTCGCCCGCCGTCGGGCAGGCGGAGCGACGCGCGCGCGACGATGACCGCCCCCGCGCGGGCCCACAGCCCCGCTCCCCCGTCCGCGAGACACGGCTCGTCAAACCCCGTCCACCACTCCGGCGCGGACGCGAGCGGCAGACGCACGGTGACGAGCTCCACGCGCGCCGCCGCCCGCGCGGCGCGGCGCAAGTCGTCGAGCGTCGCGCGCACCGCGGCGAGGCGCGGCGCGTCGTGCCGCACCCGCAGGCGACCGCGCGCGATCGAGAGCTCGACGCCATCGCGCTCCCACGTGGCGGGGGCCACGACGCCGCGCAGAAGGGTGACGATCGTGTCGGGTTCGACCCGCCCGCGAGGCTCGGGGAGCTCCGGCGGTTCGGGCGGCGAGAACCCGGTCGGCGACAGCCGGATCTCGGTCCCGCGACGGCGCTCGACCCGCTCGAAGAGGTCCGTCACGTCGAGGGTCGCGGCTTCGAGCGGCCCCTCGGGGGCGTCGTCGGCCGTCGCGGCGAGCGGCGGGAGCGCCGCGGACGGCGGGAGCGGGACCGGCGTCGCGCGCACCGCGAAGACGACGCCGTCGGCCGCGGTGCCGGACGACGGCAGCAGCGCCCACGCGCCAGGGACGACGTCGAGGATCGCCGCCGACGTGGCCCCGCGCATCCGCGGCAGCCCGACCGGCCCCGCGTCGCCGCCGGACGACGCGCCCAGGGCGAGCAGCCGTCCCCACGCGGCGCGGACATCGAGGCGGATCGCCGCGGGACCGACGGCGAGCGGCCGGACGTCGAACCCGACGCCCTCCGGCAGCACGCCGACCCGCGGGTCCGCGACCTTCGCCTCCTTCGCGACCGCGAGGTCGTACCGGGCGACGAACGCACGCTGGCGGCCCCCGCGCCCCACCACGCGCTGGAAGATGCGCCCGTGCGCGCGCGCCAGGTCGAGGGGGACGAGGCGGCCCGCGGCGACGGCCGCCGCGAGGTCCACCGACCGACCGTCCGCCGACGCGAGGCCCGCGCCGTCGCCCGCGAGCGCCACGACGTCGATCGCGACGCTGCGGTGCGCGTCGGCCCGCAGGCCGTCGAGGAACCGCGCCGTCGCCTCGAGGACGGCCGGGGTCTGCCGGAGCAGGAGCGCTCGGCCGTCCACGGCCGCGACCCACGTGCCCTCGCGGGTCCACACGTCGGGTGCGCCGACGCCGGCCTTCAGGAGGTCGACCAGCTCCGGGCCCGAGCCGAACGGGAGCACCGCCTCCTCGGCCTCGCCGCCGAACATCGGCCGCTCGTTGTCGTTCGTGTCCTCGGGCGGGACGACCCACGGCAGTCGGTCCGGGAGCGCGTCGACCGGACCGAGGACCAGATCCTCGACCGGGAAGTACCGCCAGCCGAGCGGCTCCGCGGTCGCGGGCGCCCCCGCGGGGCCTGCGGGGTCGTCCGCGGCGGCGCGCCCGGCGCAGCCGACGACGAGCGCACAGCCGACGATCCGGAGCCACCGACGCATGGGACCTCCCTGACACCGACGTCGCCCGCGCACCCGACCGTACAAACGCCGCCGGAGGTCCCGGTGGCGCCGGGATTCCCGCTTCCGCGGGACCCGGGGGCCCGTGTAGAACGCAGGGCTGGAGGACCCCGCGTGGGCTGGTTGATCGTCGACGGGCACGAGGACATCGCGACCGAGCTCCTGGAGACGGGCCGCGACTTCGCCCTGCCCGCCCCCCCGGGGCACGCCCTCTCCCTGCCGGACCTGCGCCGAGGAGGCCTCGCGGCCATCCTCGCGACGATCTTCTCGCCCGACGGCTACTGGAAGGACGAGACGGGCACGGCCAACGCCGAGCGGCAGATCGCCCTCTACGACGCGCTCCTCGAGCGGCACAAGGACCACCTCTTCCGCCTCGAGAGCGCGGGCGACCTCTCGCTCTGCAAGGCCGGCGGCCCCATCGGCATCGTCCACCTCATGGAGGGCGCCGACCCCATCCGCCACCCGCAGGAGCTGGCGCGCTGGGTCGAGCGCGGCGTCCGGTTCGTCGGCATCGCGTGGAACACGCCCAACCGGTACGCCGGCGGCACCCGCGACGACACCGGCCTCACCGACGCCGGTCGCCGCCTCCTCGAGGAGATGACCGCGCGCGGCGTCGTGCCGGACCTCTCCCACCTCAACGCGCAGGCGTTCGACGACGTCCTCGCGCAGCACGCCGGCCTCGTCGTCGCGAGCCACAGCAACGCCGCCGTGCTCCGGCCGCACCGCCGCAACCTGACCGACGCGCAGATCCGCGCCATCGGCGCCCGCGGCGGCCTCGTGGGCATCGTCCTCTACGCGCCGTTCCTCGGCGAGGGCGAGGTCACGTTCGACACCGTCTTCCGCCACGTGGACCACGTCATGGGCCTCGTGGGCCCCGACCACGTCGGGCTGGGCAGCGACCTCGACGGCGGCTTCCGCACCGACAAGGCCCCTCGGGGCATCACGACCGTGGCCGACCTCGCGCGCCTCGGCGACCTCTTCCACCAGCGCGGCTACGCGGACGACGTCGTCGCCCGCATCCTCGGCGGCAACTGGATGCGGATCCTGCGCCGGGTGTTGCCGGCGTGACCCCACGCCGGACCCGGTCCAGAGGCCCCGCTCCTGAACCGGCGTTCAGTCCGGCGGCAGCCCGAACAGTCGGCCGCCCGTCGCCTCGACGTGGCACTTCATACACGACGCGATGCGGCCCACCTCGGTCACCTCGCCCTTCGGGTCGACGGTCCCGTAGACCCAACCGTCGTCGGTCGCGGGCGTCGTCGCGTCGAGCCGGAACATCACGAACAGCCCCGTCGCCGCCCCGGGCTTGAAGCGCTTGCCGTCGCGGACCGCGGGCCGCAGCCCGCTCGGGAGCGTCACGCCCCGCTCGTCGTCCTTCATCTCGACCGCCTCGAACGCCTCCTTCACCATCACCTGCGAGCACCCGTCGACGCCGGGCGTCGCCTTCGTCTTCTCCGGCTCCCGCGCGCGGAACGGGAGCCCGGTCACCGCGCCGTAGGCCTCGACGTCGAGGCTCCACAACGCGTAGAGCTTGCGGCCGTGCGTCGCCTCGTCCTCGGACGTGCTCATGGGGACGCGAGGCCCGCCGCCGACCGGCCGGCACATCGCGGGCGCGAAGCGCGCGAGCGTGTCCACGCGGTCGAGCGAGCGGTACGACCCCGCGAGCGTCTTCAGACGCGCGGTCCACGCCGCCACCTGCTCGGGGGTGGGCGCGACCGGCGGCGTCTTCGGGGCGTCCGGCTTCGGGGCGTCCTTCGCCGCGTCCTTGGGGGCGTCCTTCGGCGCTTCTTTCGGGGCCTCCTTCGGCGGCTCCTGCGGAGGCGTCTCCTCGCCGCCCCCGAACGCGAGCGGCGCGGCGAGCCCGACGGCGACGAACACGAGCGACGACCATCGACGCATGGCGCGACCTCCTCCGACCGGCGGAGTCTATCGCGCGGACCCGCCGGCCGCCGGGCCTCGCGTGCAACGAACGCGTCCGAACCGTGTCCAGGACCCGTGCGCCGTGCACGCGACGCGATCCCGGGTACCATCCCGCCTCCCTCGATGCCCCCCCCGCCGTGCCCCCCGCCCTCCACGTCACCGGTCTCTCGAAGACGTTCCGCGTCCGCGAACGTCGTCCCGGCTTCGTCGGCGCGCTGAAGGGCCTGTTCACGCGGCCGGCGCGCGACGTGCGCGCGGTCGAGGACGTCACGTTCACCATCGAGCGCGGCGAACGCGTCGCGTTCGTGGGCCCGAACGGCGCGGGCAAGTCCACCACGATCAAGATGCTCACGGGCATCCTCCACCCCACCTCGGGGACGGCGGAGGTGCTCGGCTTCGTGCCGTGGGCGCAGCGGCGCGCGCTGGCCTACCGCATCGGCACGGTCTTCGGGCAGCGCAGCCAGCTGTGGTGGCACCTGCCGCCGACGGACACGTTCGAGCTCCTGCGCGTGGTCTACGACCAGGACCGCGCGGTCCACGCCGCGCGGCGCGACCGCCTCGTCGAGGCGTTCCGGCTCGGCGACCTCGTGGACCGCCCCGTGAAGACGCTGTCGCTCGGCGAGCGCATGCGGTTCGAGATCGTCGCGTCGCTGCTCCACGCGCCGGACGTGCTGCTGCTCGACGAGCCCACCATCGGCCTCGACGTGGTGGCCAAGAGCGTGATCCGCGACCTCGTGCGCGAGCGCAGCGAGGCCGACGGCGCCACCGTGCTCCTGGCGTCGCACGACACGGGCGACATGGAGGCGGTCTGCGACCGCGTGCTCGTGATCCACGACGGCCGCCTGCTCCTCGACCGGCCCGTGGGCGAGCTGCGCCGCACGTACCTGCGCCGCAAGGTCGTGACGCTCGCGACCGTCGAGCCCACGATCGACCTCCGCCTGCCGGGCGTGACCGTCCGCGAGACGACGCCGCACCGCACCGTGCTCGAGGTGGACACGGCGACCACCGCCGTCGAGGCCGTCATCCAGGCGGCGCTCGCCGCGACGCGCCTCGAGGACCTCTCCGTCGAGGACCCGCCCATGGAGGAGATCGTGAAGGCGATCTACGCCTCCGCCGGGCGAGGGACCGCGGCCGGCGCGGGGGCACGCGAGGGGGCTCCGGGGGACGGAGGCCGCCGATGAACGCGCCCCGCGCCCGCGCGTCCCGCCTCGCGCCCTACCTCGCCGCCGCGCGGCTGGCCGCGCGCGACCAGACGACCGGCTGGGCCGAGGCCGTCGGCCGCGCCGCGTTCCTCGCGGTGCTGCTCTTCATCTTCTCGAGCCTGTGGCGGCACGTGCCGATGGAGGGCGCGGCCGCCGACCCGCGGCGGCTGCTCTGGTACCTCGCGATCACCGAGTGGGTGTTCCTGTCGGTGCCGTCGGTCCACCTGACGCTCGAGCGCGACGTGCGCACGGGCGACGTCGCGTACCGCCTGCCGCGGCCCGTCTCGTACCTCGGCATGCGCGTCGCCGAGGCGTTCGGCGTCGCCCTCGTGCGCCTCGCCCTGCTCGGCGTCGTCGCCGCGGGCCTCGCGTGGGGCCTGTCCGGCGGGCTGCCCCCGTCGCCCGGCGCGCTGCTCGCGGCGCTCCCCCTCGGCGTGCTCGCCGTGCTGCTCGGCACGCTGGCGCAGACCGCGGTCGGGGCCACCGCGCCGTGGGTGGACGACGTGTCGCCGATCTACTGGATCTGGCAGAAGGCCGCGTTCGTGCTCGGCGGGCTCATCGTGCCGCTCCACCTCTACCCGGACTGGCTGCGGACGGCGGTCGCGTGGACGCCGTTCGCGGTGCTGCTCAACGGGCCCGCGCGCACGGCGTTCGGGCCCACCGCCGCCGAGGTGCTCGCGACCGCGGGCCTGCTCGTCGCGTGGGGCGTCGCGTTCGCGGCGCTCGCGTGGGCCGTCCACCGCAAGGGCCTCAAGGCCCTCGGCGTCCACGGGGGCTGACCGTGCCGCCGACGACCTCCCCCGCCCCGGCCCCCGTCCCGGCCCCCGCCGCGCCCCGCGCGCGCCCGGGCCTCGCGTCGACGCTTCGGTTCCTGCGCGCCCTCGTCGCGACGAGCCTCAAGGAGAGCTTCGCGAACCGCGGCGCGTTCTGGATCCAGGCCGTCGGGATGTTCGTGAACGACGTGATCTGGATCGCCGTGTGGGCGATCTTCTTCGCGCGGTTCGAGCACCTCGCGGGCTGGACGCTGCACGACATGGTGGCGCTCTACGCCGTGACCGCCGGCGCCGTCGGGATCGCGGTGATCACCGGCGCCGGCGTGCGCGACCTCGCGCGCACGATCGCCGAGGGCAGCCTCGACGTCTTCCTCGTGCAGCCGCAGCCCGCGCTCCTGCACGCCGTCGGCAGCAAGACGTCGGCGGCGGGCTGGGGCGACCTCGCGAACTGCGTGCTGCTCCTCGCCGTGACCGGGCAGTGGAGCCTCGCCGCCGCGCCGTGGGTCGTCGTCGGCGCGCTCGCCGGCGCGGCGGTGTTCCTGTCGATCGGGGTGATCGTGCACAGCCTCGCGTTCTGGCTCGGCTCGATGCAGGTGCTCGCGCGCCAGGTGTGGGAGTTCACGATCACGTTCTCGCTCTACCCGGAGAGCATCTTCCCGGGTGCGCTGCGCGTGCTGCTCTACACGGCGATCCCGGCCGCGTTCATCGGCTGGTTCCCGTCGGGGCTCGTGCGCGCGTTCTCGCTCGAGGGGCTCGCCTGGTGCCTCGCGGGCGCCGTCGTGTTCCCGGTCGTCGCGGCCGTCGTGTTCCACCTCGGCCTGCGGCGGTACGCGTCCGGCTCGCGCGTCGAGGTGCGCGCGGGGTGAAGGGCGCGCCGGTCAGAAGACGCCGACGAGGGCGGACCCGGCGAGCGAGAGCACGAGCAGCACGAGGACGATCTTGGCCCAGAGCGGCGTGGTCGACGCACCGCCGCCGTCGTCGTCGGCGGCGCCGAACGGCGGGCGACGGTCGCGCAGGTAGTCTCGGTCCTCGATGCCCACGGCGGTCGCTCCTCGGGGGGACGCGTCGTCAGTATCCCCGGGCGGCGAGGTCGCGCACCAGCCCCCGGTAGAACGCGAGGTGGTCGAACCGCGCGATGCCGGGCGGCGTCCAGTGCCAGCCGGTCTCGGCGAAGTGGTCGGCCTCGAGGGTGCCGAGGTAGGTCCCGTACCGGGCGCTCGCGACGGAGACGAGGCCGTCGTTCGGGCCCTCGACGCGCTGGAGCACGCGGAACGCGACCTGGAGCGGCACCGCGATCCCCCACCACGGCCGCGCGCCGCCGTAGGAGAACGTCGGGACCTCGGGGCCGCCGAGGAGCGCGGCGTTGCGCTCCGCGCAGGCGGCCCGCGTCAGGTCGGGGAACGCGCGCGCGTCGACGCCGAGCTCGGCCAGCCGCCGCCAGCCCGACAGCGCCCGCCCGACCCGCAGGCCGCCCCAGTCGGCGACGTAGGTCCCGTGGTGCGGCGTGGCGATCGTCGTGAGCGACGCGACGCGCCGGTGCCCGCCGAGACGGCCCACCCACCACCGCGCGTCGAGGCCGCCCATGCTGTGCGCGACGACGTTGACGCGCTCGGCGCCGAGCCGCTCGACGGCCTCGGCGAGCGCCCGCGCGCGGTCGGCGACGGCGGCCGTGGCCGGCAGCGCGACGCAGCGGACGGGCACGCCCGCCGCCGCGAGGTCGTCCTCGGCGCCCTCGAAGTACGCGAACGAGAGGAGGCGCGTGACCGTGCGCCGCACGAAGCCGAGCAGCCCGTGGACGAGCACGACGGGGTGGCGCGGGACGGGCAGCGGCGAGGGGTCGACCGACGGGGCGAGGGGCGCGGCGGCGGGCATGGCGTCACTTCCGGAACCCGAAGAACCACACGGCCGCGCCCACGAGCGCCGCGCCGAGGACGATCGCGATCGCGACCCTCCACCGCGAGACGGGGCGCGTCCCGCACACCTTCCCCGTCTGGCCGTTGACGAGGAACTTGTACGTCTTCTCGGCGTACCGGTACGTCGCGACGAACATCGGCAGCAGGACGTGTTTCCACGTCACGTCGTGGTGCTGCGTCCACACCCGCAGCGACGAGTGCGTGTCGCCGGGCACGTCGTTCGCGCAGGCGGAGCGCTCCATCGCGTTGATCCGCTCGCGCGCCACGGCCCACCCCTCGGGCAGGTCCACGACGTACTCCTCGGCGAGCCACCCCGCGAGGTACTCCGCCCGGTAGGCCGCGAGGCCGTCGAGGGCGAACGGCTCGACCTTCGGGAGCAGCTTCGGGTCGACGCCCTTCGACGCGCACACGAGCACGTCGTCGTACGACCCGGTGCGCTCGCCGGACGCGGGCTCCCAGCGCGTGCGCTGCTCGTGGCGCGTGCCGCCGCGGCCGTCCGGCACGGAGACAGTGTAGTGCCAGCCGGCCATGGCGGTCCACCGCGACCAGGTCGTGGCGTCGTAGGTCCAGTACGGCACGTACACGCCCTTCAGCGCCTCGTCGGCCACGCGCGCGAGCACCCCGCGGGGGCGGAAGAGGCCCTTCCCGACCCACGCGCGGAAGACCTCGCGCGCCTTCGCCGCGTCCACCGCGAACGGCACCACCGACTCCGGCAGGATCCGCCCCGCGTCGCCGCGCCGCTCGACGACGTGCTCCGCGCCGCAGAACGGGCAGCGGTCGGCCACCGTCGCGCCCTCGAACCGCACCTCCGCGCCGCAGTCGTCGCAGTGGAAGACCTTCGGCGCGTCCGTGCGCGTCCGTTCGACGGGCACGTGATCGAGGGCGTACTCGACGGGCGCGAAGTCGGCCGCGCGCTCGACGGCGGCGGTGGACGCGCAGAACGGGCACTTGAGCCCCTTCGACGCCGCGTCCCACAGCAGGAGCGCGCCGCAGCCCCCGCACGCGAACTTCCTCGCCGCGACCGCGCCGCCGGGCGGCAGGGTCCCCTCCTTCGGCGCCGCCGCGAACGACGCGCCGCACGCCATGCACCACGCCCCGGGCGAGGGCGGCGCCCCGCAGGCCGGGCACGTCGCCTCGCCCTCCGTCGGCGGCACGGGCGCGGACGCCGGCGGCGGCGCGCCCGCCCCGACCCCGTCGCGGGGCGCGCCGTCGCTCACGCGCGCACCCGCAGCACGAACCGCGACCCGGGCCCGCCCACGAGCGCGGCCGCGTCGGCCGACGCCCCGCGCCCGCCGGCGCGCACCGAGATCGCCTCGCCGACCGCGAGGGCGCGGCGCACGCGGTACCGCTCGAGCACCGTCACGCCGCCCGCGCGGACGAGCCGCGGCACCGCGTCCAGCTCGAGCGTGCACGAGCCCCGCGTGCGCACGCAGACGAACCACTCGACGACGACCTCGCGCCCCGCGCACGCGAGGCCCGCCGCGTCCGCGCCGTCGCCCGCCCACCGCACGGTCCCGACGCGGAAGGCGACGGGCGTGCCCGTCTCGACCGACGCGGTCTCGACGGCGCGCGCCGGCGCGTCGGCGCCGACCGCCACGACGAGCCCCCCGCCGACCGGCGTCCCCTCGTCGTCCCCCGCGCGCGCGGCCGAGCCGTCGGACGCGAGCCCCGCCTCGACGATCCACTGGTCGCGGGCGGGCGCGAGCGGGTCGGCGCCCGGCCGGGCGACGGACTCGCCGAGCGTCGTCCACCGCCACGACGGCGTGCCGGCGCGCCGCGCGATGCCGTGGTCGGGCGTGCCGCGCGGCCCCGGTCCCTCGACGTTCGCGCAGCCCGGGACGGCCGCCGCGACGAGGGCGAGGACGGCGAGGGTCGTTCGGCGTCGCATGGGGCCTCCGCGCCCCAGGATAACGACGCGCGTTCGGGGGGCGACCGCCGCCCGGGGTCCTCGGCGGCCGGGACGGACGCGGTCCGGGGCGCGGTCGGGCGGGGGCGACCGCCGCCGGTCCCGCCCGGCTTCGCCCCGCTCCGCCGCGGGGCTACCCTCGTCGCGTGGCCGACCTCGCCGTCCAGTTCGAGCACGTCGTCAAGCGCTTCGGCGGCTTCACCGCCGTGGACGGCCTCGACCTCGAGGTGCCGCGCGGCACGATCTTCGGGCTCCTCGGCCCGAACGGCGCGGGCAAGACCTCGTCGATCCGGATGCTGATGAACGTGTTCGCGCCGGACGAGGGGCGGATCCTCGTCTTCGGCGAGCCGATCCACGAGGACTTGAAGCCCAGGATCGGCTACCTCCCGGAGGAGCGGGGCCTCTACAAGAAGATGCGCGTGCGCGAGATGCTGCGCTTCTTCGGCGCCATCAAGGGCCGCGACCGCGCGTTCCTCGACCCGCGGATCCAGCGGTGGGGCGAGCGCATGGGCCTCGCGGGGTGGCTCGACCGCCGCGCCGAGGAGCTTTCGAAGGGCATGGCGCAGAAGGTGCAGTTCCTCGCGACCGTCTGCCACGAGCCCGAGCTGGTGATCCTCGACGAGCCGTTCTCGGGGCTCGACCCCGTCAACCGCGACTTCCTGCGCGACGTCGTGCTCGAGCTGCGCAGGGCCGGCACCACGATCCTCTTCTCGACCCACGTGATGGAGCAGGCGGAGTCGCTGTGCGACCGCATCGTGCTGCTCTACCGCGGCAAGCCGCGGCTCTCGGGCACCGTCGAGGAGGTGCGCCGGCGCGAGGGCCGCGAGGCCGCGTTCGTGCGCGTCGACGGCGCGACCGGCGACCCGTTCGAGGGCCTGCCCGGGGTCACGGGCGTGTCCGGGACGCCCTACGAGGCCGAGCTGGCGCTCGCGCCGGACGCGGACGGCAACGCGATCCTCGCGGCGCTCCTCGCGCGCGGGCGGGTGCGTCGCTTCGAGGTGCGGACGCCGAGCCTCCACGAGATCTTCAAGCGGGTCGCGGGCGACGCCTCGCCCCGGGAGCCCGCATGAGGCGCCTCCTCCTCGTCGCGCTCCGCGAGTACCTCGAGAACGTCCGCACGAAGGCGTTCCTCATCGCGATCTTCATGACGCCGCTGCTGATGGCGGCGTCGTTCCTCGTGCCGGCGCTCCTCGAGCAGAAGCCGCCGGAGCAGCGCACCATCGCCCTCCTCGACACGACGGGCGTGCTCGGCGCCGAGGTGGCCGCGCGCATCGCGGCGCGCCGCGCGCCCGACGACAAGACCTCGCTGTACGCGGTCGAGCAGGTGGCGCTCGCGGGCGCCGACGTCGCGGCGCGCGAGGCCGACCAGGCCGCGCGGCGGGCCGACCTCGACCGCCGGGTGCTCGACGGCAAGCTGTTCGGGTACCTCGTGCTGCGCCCGTCCGCCCTCGACCGCAAGGACGGGCAGGCGCCGAGCGAGTACCGCACGGGCAACCTCTTCGACCAGAAGGTCTACGCCGACCTCTCGAACGACCTGAAGGACGTCGTGAACGCGCGCACGGTCGCCGCCGGGACCGTCGACCCGCAGGTGGCGCGGATCCTGACGACGAAGCCGCCGCTGGCGCAGGGCGACGTCCGGGCCGCGACGAAGGAGGCGGGCATCGCGCAGACGGCCATGCCGTTCGTCTTCGTGCTGCTGCTGTTCCTGACCATCGTGACCATCAGCCAGGCGCTCGTCACGAACACGATCGAGGAGAAGAGCAACCGCGTCATCGAGGTGCTCCTCTCGAGCGTGAGCCCGTTCCAGCTGATGGCGGGCAAGATCGTCGGCACGTGCGCCGTCGGCCTCACGCTCATGGCCATCTGGGCGACGGCGGGCCTGTCGGGCCTCGCGCTGAAGGGCATCTCCGTCGTGTCGGGCGGCCAGCTCGGGCTGTGCCTCGTCTTCTACCTGCTCGGCTTCCTGTTCTTCGCGAGCTTCATGGTCGCGGTCGGCAGCGTGTGCAACACGCTGAAGGAGGCCCAGAACCTCCTCGCGCCCGTCATGGGCGTGCTGACCATGTCGTTCATGTTCGTGTTCGCGGTGATGAAGGAGCCGGGCTCGACGCTCGCCCGCGTGCTGTCGATGGTCCCGCTGTCCTCGCCCTTCCTGATGATGCTCCGCATCGGCTCGACGCCCCCGCCGCCCGCGTGGGAGGTCGCGACGTCCATCGCGATCCTCGCGGCGTCGGCCGCGCTGGTGATGCGCGCCGCGGCGAAGGTGTTCCGCGTCGGCGTGCTCATGTACGGCAAGCCGCCGTCGTTCCGCGAGCTGCTCCGCTGGGTGCGCGCGCGCGACTGACGCCCCGCCGGGCGGGCCGCGAGGCCGCGGGGGGGCGCCACCGCGCGCGGTGGTACCGTGGTCGCACGGCCGCGGCGGACGCCCATGCACATCCCGGACGGTTTCCTCGACGTCCCGACCGCGATCGCCGCCGGCGGGCTCGCCGCGGCGGGCGTCGCCGTCGGGCTCCGCGGCGTGCGACGCACGCTGCCGCCCCACCGCCGGCCGCTCCTCGGGACCGCGGCGGCCTTCGTCTTCGCCGCGCAGCTGCTCAACTTCCCGGTCGCGGCCGGGACCTCCGGCCACCTCCTCGGCGCGACGCTCGCCACGGTGCTCCTCGGGCCGTTCGCCGCCGTCGTCGTGCTCACGTGCGTCGTCGTGCTGCAGGCGCTGCTGTTCCAGGACGGCGGGCTGACCGCGCTCGGGGCGAACGTCCTCGACATGGCCGTGGTCGCGCCCGCGGTCGCCGCCGCGGTGCACCGCGGCGTCGCGCGCGCCCTCGGCGGCGGGCCGCGCGCGCGGCTGCTGGCGACCGGCTTCGCCGCGTGGTGCTCGACGGTGGCCGCGGCGGTCGCCTGCGCGGGGATGCTCGCGGCGTCGGGCACGGTCGCGTGGGGCGCCGTCCTCCCCGCCATGGTCGGCGTGCACATGCTCGTGGGCCTCGGCGAGGGCGTCGTCACGACGCTCGTCGTGGCCGCCGTCGGGCGCCTGCGGCCCGAGCTCGTCGCGCCGGGCGCGTCCCCCGCGCGCGCGACCGGCCCGTTCGTCGCCGGCGGCCTCGTGGTCGCGCTCGCGTTCGCCGTCTTCGTCGGTCCGTTCGCGTGCGGCTGGCCGGACGGCCTCGAGCACGTGGCCGAGACGCTCGGGTTCGCGCGCGCCGCCCGCGCGCCCCTGCTCGAGGCCCCGTGGGGCGACGACGTCGTGCCCGGGCTCGGCGGCGGGACCGCCGCGACCGTCGCCGCGGGCGCGATCGGCACGGCGGTCGCCTTCCTCGTCGCCGCCTTCGTCGCGTGGCGCGTCGCGCCGCGCGCCCCGGGACGCACCCCGTGAGCACGCCGTCCCGGGCTCCGTCGGCGCGGCCCGCGGCCTGCGCCGCCTCCCCGGCGGGCGCGCGGCTCGCGCTGGCGCTCGCGACGGTCGTCGCGGTCGTCGCGATGCCGCGCGGCGCGTGGCTCGCGTACGCCGCCGCCGCCGCGGCGGTGCTCGCCGCCGCGCGGCTCGCCCGCGTGCGGCTGCGCGACGTCGGACGCCGACTGGTCGTCGCGGCGCCGTTCGTCGTGGGCGTCGCGGGCCTCGCGTGGCTGCAGCGCGGGGGCGGCGTCGCCGCCGGGACCCTCGTCGCGAAGAGCGCGGTCTGCGTGCTCGCGATGGCGGTGCTGACCGCGTCCACGCCGTTCGCCGACCTGCTCGACGTGCTGCGGCGCCTGCGCGTGCCCGCCCTGCTCGTGACGACGCTGGGCCTGACCGAGCGGTACCTCGCCGTGCTCGGCGAGGAGGCGGCGCGGCTGCGCCGGGCCCGCCGGGCCCGCACGTTCGCGGGCTCGCGCCGCGCCGCGTGGACGTCGGCCGCGACGGTCGCCGCCCACCTCTTCGTGCGAACGACGCTCCGCGCCGAGCGCGTCCACGCCGCGATGACGGCCCGCGGGGGCCGATGAGCGCCGCCGCCGTCGAGGTCGCCCGCCTCTCCTACCGGTACGCCGACGGCACCGTCGCGCTCGACGACGTCTCGTTCACGCTCGCGCCGGGCGAACGCCTCGGCCTCGTGGGCCCGAACGGCGCGGGCAAGTCCACGCTGCTCCTCCACCTGAACGGGCTGCTCCCCGAGCCGCTGCCGACCGCGTCGGCGGTGAAGGTCTTCGGCGTCCCGGTCACCGCCGCGCACGCACCCGCGGTCCGCGCCGACGTCGGCCTCCTCTTCCAGGACCCCGACGACCAGCTCTTCTGCCCCACCGTCGGCGAGGACGTGGCCTTCGGCCCGCGCCAGCGCGGCGAACGGGGCGAGGCGCTCGCCGCCCGCGTCGCCTCCGCGCTCGCCCGCGTCGGCCTCGCCGACGCCGCGGACCGCGCCCCCCACCGCCTCAGCGCGGGCGAGAAGCGCCGCGCGTGCCTCGCGGGCGTGCTCGCGTGCGACGCGCGCGTGCTCGCCCTCGACGAGCCGACCAGCGCGCTCGACCCGCGTGCGCGCCGCGCGCTGCGCGACCTGCTCCTCGCGCTCCCCGTCGCGTGCGTCGTCGCGTCGCACGACCTCGAGTTCGTCGTCGAGGTCTGCCCGCGCGTGCTCGTGCTCGACCGCGGCCGCGTCGTCGCGGCGGGCCCCACGCGCACGGTGCTCGACGACGCCGCGACGATGGAGGCGCACGGCCTCGAGCGCCCGCACAGCCTGCGGCACCCGCACCCGCACTCCGCGTGACCCGCGGCCGGTCGGGCGCGGGGGACCGCGAGGCCCGGCGCGCGCCGCGGGCCGGGCCGTCGCGGGCCGGGCCTCGCGTGCGGCGCCGGGGGGAGCGTCGTCGGGCCGCCGTTCGTGGATCGCGCGCGGGACGGACCGGGCGCGGGCGGCGCGCCCTCGGCCGCGCCCAGCGCCCTCGGCCGCGTCAGGCGCCCGGGGTCGGCGGGAGCGTGAACACCGCGGCGAGGACCTCGGCCGCGATCGCGCGGTCGGTGGCCGCGAGGCGCTCCGGGCTGCGGAGCGTCGTGTTCTCGCCCTCGATGCGCGCGCGCTCGCCCGCCGAGAGCTTGCCGTTCGAGAGCCGCTCGAGGTGCGCGAGGTGGCGCGCCACGTCGGCCTCGACGATCGGGTGGCGACGCACGCCGTCGAGCCAGCGCTGGAGCACGGGGCGGCCGAACCAGAGGTCGCCGCAGCGGTCCACGTAGTCGCGCGCCGCGTTCTTGCTGTCGAGGCCCTTCGGGTGCGCGCCCGCGTCGGTCGGATGGCGCGGCGCCTTCTCGTCCTCGTCGTCGTCGTCCTCGAGGTCCGGGCCGTCGGCCGGCGGCTGCTCGGTGACGAGCGCGGGCAGGTAGAGGTTGGCGAAGATGCCGCGGCGGAACGCGTTCACGGACGAGACGAACTCGCCGGCGTAGAAGAGCGCGAGGCCGAGGTTGTAGAGGGCGTCCGGGTCGTCCTCGACGCGCGCGAGCTCCTTCACGGCGCGCTCGATGCGGCCCATGCGGAGGTAGGTCTCGCCGACGAGGAAGCCGACGTCGAGCGGGTCGGTCGGCGCGAGCTTCAGGAGCCGGCGGAAGATCCGCGCCGCGTCCTCGTACGAGCCGAGCCAGAAGCGGCAGAGGCCGTGGCCGTGGAGCGCCCGGAGGTAGGGACGCGTGGCCGGGTCGGCCCACCAGCGGCGCACGCCGGAGCGGCCGGGCGCGGGCGCGCCGGCCGGCGCGTCGGCCGGGCGGCCCTCGAGCTCGTGGCGGGCGAGGCGGAGCGCGCGGCGGAAGTCACGGTCGGCGCGCTCGAGCCGGCCCAGGTCGTACGAGGCCTTGCCCCGGCCGCACCAGGCGTCGGGGTTCTCGGGATCGGCGTCGATGGCCCGCTCGTAGCAACGGAGCGCCTCTTCCGGTTCGCCCCGGTCGAGGAACTCCTTGCCGAGATCGCAGAGCCTGCGGGCTTCGCTTTCCATTGCGCGGGATCCTACCATCGGGGCTCCCGCGGGCAGGCCGTGCGCGGACGTGTCGTCCAACCCCCCGGTCCCCGGAGCGCCGACTTGACCCGCCCCCGCCTGCTGCTCGCCGTCGTCGCGCTCGCGGGCGGCCTCGCGTGGCTCGTCGAGCGCCTCGTCGTGACCGACGCGGAGGCCGTGGAGGCGGCGCTCGAGCGCGCCGCCGCCGACGCGTCGCGCGGCGCGTGGGACGCGGTCGCCGACGCGTTCGACGACACGTACCTGTCGGGCGGGCGCGACAAGGCCGCGTTCCTCGCGTGGGCGAGGGCGCAGTGGAACCGCGCGGCGCTGCGCGCGATCACCGTCGACGTGCTCGACGTGCGCGTCGAGGGCGACCGCGCGGCGGCTCGCGTGGAGGCGCGGCTCCAGCCGTACGCGCAGCGCGTGCCGGGCAGCGTGGACCTCGAACGTCGCGACGGGGCCTGGCGCATCGTGCGCGTCGCCCCGGACGAGACCGTGTTCTTCGGGCGCTGACGCGATGGCCCCCGACGACGACCCGGTCGGAGCGGCGCCCCCGGAGCCCGCGGAAGGGGCGCCGCGCCGCGGCTCGCCGCTCGCGTTCGCGCTGGGGCCCGCGTGCCTCCTCCTCGCCCACCTGCTGCCGCTGCCGACGCTCGGCGCGGCCGCGCCGACGCCGTCGGTGCGGACGGTCCTCGGGCTGACGGGATGGATGGCCGCGTGGTGGATGACCGAGGTCGTGCCGCTGGCGGTGACGTCGCTGCTGCCGCTCGTCGTGCTGCCGTTCGCGGGCGTGGCCACCGCGCGCGCCGTCGCCCCCGCGTACTTCGAGGACACCATCGCGCTGTTCCTCGGCGGGTTCTGCCTGGCGCTCGGGATGGAGCGCACCGGGCTGCACCGCCGGTTCGCCCACGCCGTGGTGCGGCGCGCCGGCGCGGACCCTCGCCGGCTCGTCCTCGGGTTCTTCCTCGCCTCGGGCCTCGTGTCGATGTGGGTGAGCAACACCGCGACCGCGCTGATGCTCATGCCGGTCGCCACCACCGTCGTGCGCGCGACCGCGCCGGCGGCGGGCGCCGCGCGGACGGTCGGCGCGGGCGCGCGCAACTTCGCCGCGTGCGCCGTGCTCGCCGTGGCCTACGGCTCGTCCCTCGGCGGCGTCGGGACGCTCGTGGGGACGCCGCCCAACACGATCTTCCGCGGCTTCGTCGAGGACCACGCGAACGCCGGGCTGCCGCACGTGACGTTCGCGGGCTGGCTCGTCGTCGGCGTGCCCATCGTCCTCGTGGCGCTGCCGCTCGCCTGGTGGCTGCTCGTGCGGTTCGCGCTGCCGGTGCCCCGCGACCTCTCGCTCGGGACGCGGGCCGACCTCGCCGCGCGGCTCGCGCCCGCGGGCCCCGCGACGCGCGACGAGCGGCTCGTCTTCGTCACGTTCCTCCTCACCGCGCTCGCGTGGGTCACGCGGGAGCCCGTCGACCTCGGCGCGTTCTCGCTCCCGGGCTGGGGACCGCTGCTCGGCGGCGTCCGCACGCCGAAACGCTTCGAGCCGTACGTCAAGGACAGCACCGTCGCGGTCGCCGCGGCGCTCCTCCTCTTCGTGGCGCCGAGCCGCGCGCGGCCGGGCGAGCGGGTGCTCCCGTGGGCCTGGGTCGCGCCGCGCGTGCCGTGGGGCGTCCTCCTCCTGTTCGGCGGGGGCTTCGCGCTCGCGGACGCGTTCGGCCCCAGCGGGCTCAACGCGTACCTGTCCGCCGCGTTCGAGGGCCTCGCGGGCCTGCCGGCGTGGGCCGTGATCGCGATCGTCGCGTTCGGGCTCACGGCGATCAGCGAGGTCGCGAGCAACACCGCCGCGATCACGATGATGCTGCCGGTGCTGCTGCCGCTCGCGACCGGCCTCGGGACCGAGCCCCTGCCGATCCTGCTCGCGGGCACGCTCGCCGCCTCGTGCGGCTTCGCGCTCCCCGTGGCGACGCCCGCGAACGCGATCGCCTACGCCACGGGCGCCGTCACCGCGCGGCAGATGGCGCGGGCCGGCCTGCTCCTCGACCTCGCGATCACGGCGCTGATGATCGCGGCCGTCCTCCTCCTAGGGCCCCTCGCCTTCCCCCGGTGAGCCCCCGGGGCACGGGGTTCTCGGCTTCAGTCGGCCCCCCCGGGGGGCCGATACGGTTCCGGGATCCTCCGAGGACGCAGCGTGGCCACCGGGCGGGACATCGACTATCTGCTGGGTCGGGCCATCCCCGACGCGCTCGATCCCATCGTGCGCGCCGCGGTCGGCACCGCGATCCCGCGGATCGGCGAGGGCGGCCGCTACCGGATCGCCCACACCGGCCGGTTCTCGAGCCGCTACGCCGGCGACCTCCTCGCGTTCGGGCGCAACCAGCACCTCGACGGCGCGCTCGTCGTGATCGAGGCCGACACGACGCGCGCGATCTACTTCCGCAAGGGCCGCGCGGTCGGCGCCGCCAGCGACGTGCTGTTCGAGCGCCTCGGCCGCGTGCTCGCGCGCTGCGAGGTCGTGGACGAGGAGACCGCGCGCCGGATCGTCGGCCGCGAGGAGACGCAGGGCCTCGCCGCGGCGGCTGCGGAGGTCACGCCCGAGGTCGCGGCCTGGGCGATCGAGACGCGCGTCTGGGACATCGCCGCCTCGCTGTTCCTGGTGCCCAGCGGGCACTTCGTGATCGTCGAGGGCACGCCGGACCTCGCGGACCTGCCGGCCATCGACATCTCCCCCACCGACCTCGCGCTCGAGGGCCTGCGCCGCTACGACGAGTGGCGCAACGGCCCGCACAAGGCCGCGCGCCCGCGCCGCGAGGCCGAGAGCCGCCCGCCCGAGGTGCCCGTCACCGTCGAGGCGCCGGGCACGCGCCGCCCGGTCTCGGCCGCCGACGAGCTGCTCGCGCGCCTGCGCGAGCTCGGCTGAAGTCCCCCCCGCGCGGGACCGCGAGGCCCGCGCCCGGAGGGAACTGAACCGCGGTTCAGGAGCCGGGCCGGCGACCCGAGGGACCGCGAGGCCCGGTCGCCGTCAGCGCACGACGACGGTCGCCCACGCCGACGCGCGGCCGCCGCGACGCCCGAGGACGCCGCGGACGCGCCAGCGGTACGTGCCGACGCCGCCGGTCGGCTCGATCTCGAGCACGGCCTTCGGCTCCTTCACGACCTTGCGCAGGATCGGCATCCACGTGCCGTCCACCGTCTCCTCGACCTCGAGGAGGTAGCCCGTCGCGTTCGGCACCGCGACCCACGTGAGGTCGGCGTGGACGAACTTCGCCGACGGGAGCACGGCCCCGTCCGCGGGGGTCGAGAGCGTCGGGACGTCGAGGAACTCGTCCGGCGCGACCGCGCGGGCCACCGAGGTCTTGGGCACGGCGGGCACGGCGTCGTCGGGCGTCGGCGTCGGGGCCGACGACGGCGCGGGCGCCGGGGCCGGCGGGGTCGGCGCGGCCTCGGGCGGCGCGGGGGAGGTCGGGGCGGGAGCCGGCGGCGTCGGGACCGGCGACGGTGCGGACGACGGCCCGGGACCCTCGGTGGATCCAGGGGTTTCGGCCGGCGGGACCGCGACCGGCGGCGCGGCCTCGCGGGGAGCGGGCGGCAGCGACGGCGGCGCGGGGACGTCCGGCGCCGGCCCCGGAACGGCCGAGGGCACCGGGGGCACCGTCAGGGGGGCGGGCGGGGTGGCGGGGGGCGCCGTCGGCACCCCCCGGGGGGGGGGGTGGCTCGGGGGGAGGGCGCTCGGGGCCGGGACCGCCGGAGGCACCGAGGGGACGGTCGGCGCGGGGGGAACCGTGGGGGCTGCGGGGGCCGGGGGGGGCGCGGGGGCGATCCCGGGGGGCGGGGTCGGGATCACCGGGGGGGCCACGGGCGGCGCGAACGGAGGGGCGGCGGGCGGGCTCGGGGGCACGCTGGGCGGAGCCACGGGCACCGTCGGCGGGCTCAACGGCGGCGCGGCGGGCGGGCTCGGGGGGACGGCGGGCGGAGCGACGGGCACCGGCGGCGGACGGGGCGGCGGCTCGACGGGCGGGGGTGACGTCGGCGACGCCGCGTCCGGCGAACCCACGGCCGCGGTCTCGACGGGGGTCGGGATCCGGGGCTGCCAGCCGGGGATCTTCAGCAGGACCTCGGTGCCCGGCGCCACGCGATCGCCGGGCAAGGGGTTCTGGTCCATCACGCGGCCGGGGATGCCGTGGTCGGCGCCCTCTTCCTTCACCTTCAGCCCCGAGTCCTCGAGCATCCGCCGCGCGACGAGCTGCGTCCGGTCGAGCACCGAGGGGACGATGATCGTCGCGACCGGCGGCGCGGCCGGCGCCGCGGCGTCCGCGGGGGTCGCGGACGCCGTCGGCGCGGTCGCGGACGGCGGCGTGTTCGTCGACGGCAGCGGGGCGGGCCTCGCGGTCGCGGGCGCGGGTTCCGCCGGCACGCGCACGACGATCTCGGCGCCCGGCCGCACGCGCTCCCCCGCCGCGGGCACCTGGTCCATCACGCGACCCGGCAGCCCGTTCGCCGCGGGCTCCTCCTTCAACACGAGGCCCGCGTCGGCGGCGATGCGCCGCGCCTGGGCCACCGTGCGGTCGAGGAACGGCGGCACGACGATCGTGCCGTCGGCGGCGGGCGCCGTCGCGGCGTCGGGCGGCAGCACGAACGGCTTCGGCGGCCCCATCGGCACCGCGGACGGGTCGTCCGCGGGAGGCACGGCGGGCGGCGTCCCCGCCTCCGGCGGCGTCGGGCTCGGCGTCGGCGCGACGGGAGCGGGCGCGACGGGCGGCGGCACGACCGGCGTGGGCACGAGGTCGTCGGGCGACGGGGCCGGCGGGGCCGTCCCAGGAGGCGGCTCGGTCGGTCGCGGCGGCGAGGGGATCGCGGACGCGTCGTCGGGTTCGGGGACGACCGGCGTCGGCTCCGCGACGACGGCCGGCGCGGGCGGCGGCGGCGCGGGTTCGACCGCGGGCGGCGGGGCCGGGGCGGGGCTCGGCGCGGGCGCTTCCGTCGGCGGGGGCGTGTCGCTCGACGGGCCCGCGCTCGGCGGCCCGTCGGTGGATGGCGGGGTCGGCGCCGGCGCGGGCTCGGGCGTAGGCGGCGCGGGCGGTGCCGTGGGCGACGGGAGCGGCGCCCCCCGCGGCGCGAAGCCGGGCCCGTCGTCGGGGACCGCGACGACGTCGGGGACCGTGGCCGGCGGCGCGGTCGCGACCTCGACGCCGCCGCGCGCGACGCGCAGGCGCACCGGCGCGCCGCGCGGCACGGCGACGCCCGCGGCCACGTCCTGCGAGAGGACGACGCCGTCCGGCGCGCCGGGCACGCGTTCGTACGCGACCTCGAAGCCCGCGCCGCGCAGCGCGTCGATCGCCTCCGGCAGCGGCCGCCCGACGACGTCGGGCACGCGCGCGGTCGCGAGCACGCCCGCGGGCGCGCGCGAGGCCGTCGGCGACGGGCCGGTCGGCGGGACGCCGGCGGTCGGCGGCATCGGGACGGCCGCGGGCGCGGGGCCGCGGCCCGCGCGCAACTCGGCGGTCGCGCGCCGCGCCGCGGCGTCGGTGATGCCGTAGACGCGCAGGTCGACCGTCGCGCCGGTGCGCACCTCGGTGCCGCGCATGGGCGCCGTCGCGACGACCGTGCCCGCGGGGTAGCCGAGCGCGTCCGGCCACGCCTCGACGGCGCCGGCGAGCAGGCCCGCCGCCTCGAGCGCGCGGGCCGCGGTCGCGACGTCGCGCCCGCGGAGGTCGGGCACCACGGCGGCGGCGGCCGTCGGCGCCGGCACCGGCGCGCCGTCGCGGTCGCGCGAGAGGAGCCCGGCGCGACACCCCGAGACGGCGGTGCCCGCGACGAGCGCGACGAACACGACCGCGAGGCCCGCGGGACGGGACGACGGAGGACGGGGACCGGCGCGGTGCATCGGCGTAGTGTCCCGCACCGGCAGGGATCGGAGCAAGCCGCGGCGCGGGCGTCCGCGGCGGCGCGGGCGCGGGCGCGGGCGGGCGGGCCCCGAGCGCCGTGACGTGGCCCGCGGGCCTCACTCCGTGCGCAGCGAGCCCTCGCGACCGAAGCGGGTCCCGCGGCGGTCCCAGTTCGCCTGCCACGCGTACGCGGTCCGCGGCGCCAGGCGGGCCTTGGGCGTGAACACGACCGTCGGGAACGGGCCCGGCGGCGTGCTCCGCGCGAGGGGCACGTCGGCGCCCGCCGCGTCGGTGAGCGTGACCGCGAGCGCGAGCGCGTCGAGGTCGGTGCCGGCGCCGAACGTGAACGTGAGCGGACACCCGGTCGCGGCGGTCGGGTCCGCGGGCCCCGTCGGGAGCGCGGGACCCGCGGCCCCCGGGAACACGACGGGCCCGAGGAACCGCGACGGCGTCTCCTCGCGCGCGAGCCGCAGCGCGACGACGCCGTCCGCCGACGCGAGGCCCGCCGCGCGCGCGTCGGGGTCGAGCAGCACCGCGCGGGCCACGGGGTCCGCGATCCATGCGGACAGCGCCGCGGCGAGCGACGGCGCGGCGGCACGGAGGCGAGCGGGCCTCGCGTCCCCGTCGGGTCGGGGCTCGGTCTTCAGGTCGGTGGTCGCCTCCGCCGCGAGCGCCTCGTCGGCGAGGAGGCCCGGCAGGCCGCAGGAGGTGCGCCACGCGTTCCACCGCAGCAGCGCGTCGAGCCCCTCGCCCTTCGCGGCGAGCGGGCGCGCGCGCCACGCCACCTCGCGGCCGTCGGGCCCCACGCGGCGCAGCTCGACGACCTTGCGGTCGAGGACCAGCTCGCGGCGGAGCGGGAAGGTGAACGTGCTGTCCGTCGCGACGCCGTCGCGGAGGAAGCCGCCGTAGCGGCCGTCGAGGTCGAGGTCGGCGAAGACGAGCGCGTGGCCGTCGACGGTGCCGCCCCAGCCGTCGGCGGCGGACGCGGTCCACGAGGGGCCGTCGCGGAGGAGCTCGACGCGGACCTCGACGAAGCCGCCGCCGCCCTCGCGCGGGATCGAGAACGGGACGACGCCCGGCGCGCGCACGACGCGCGGCGGCGCGCCCGCCTGCAGCGCCTCGACCTCGACGGCCTGGCCGTCCGCGACGGGGCGGCAGCGGTAGGGCCGCCCCGCGAGCCACAGCGAGCCCGCCACGCCCTGCGCGCGGCGGGCGAAGAGCGCGTCGCCCGTGGGCGCGGGGACGCGCTGGAGCTTCGTGACCTTCCACGCGCCGCGGCCCGCCGCGTCGCGGGAAGGGCGCGGGGCGGCGTCCGCGACGAAGCGGCGCCAGGCCTCGTCGAGCGCGTCGGCCGACGGGAAGCCCGCGGCCTTCGCGGCGGCCTCGATCGCGGCCGCGCGGTCGGCGGTGCCGGCGAAGAGGGCCGCGAGGAAGGCGCGGGCGCGCTCGGCGTCGGTGAGGAAGAGGAAGTCGAGGAGCGCGCCGGCCTTCGCGACGTCGCGCGGGAAGAGCGCGCGGCCGTCGGCGGTCGCGAGGGCCCGGAGCGGGCGGTCGGCGCCGAGCGCGACGAGGCGGCGCACGAACGCGAGGCCCGACTCGTCGGGGCGGATCGAGGGCGAGGTGTCGCCCGCGACGACGCGGCGCGTCGCGCCGTACCCCGCGGGCGCGCCGAGGAGCGCGTGGGTGGCGAGGAAGCCGGCGCCGAACGCGACCCAGCGCACGGCCTCGCGGTCCGGCACGCGGCCGACGGCCTCGCGTTGCGCGAGCGCGTCCACCGCGGCGGCGACGGCCTCGCCGGGCGAGGGGGCCACGAGCAGGTCGTAGCCGGTCTTGCCGAGCGGCCACACGGGCCACGCGCGCGCGGCCGGGAGCGTGGCGCGGTCCACGTCGGCGTCCGCGGCGAGCAGCGCGTCGGCGAGGTCGCGCGAGGGCACGAGGAGGAACGTCCCGGGCCGGCCGGACGGCCGCGCGCCGAGCCACCCCGCGACGAGGCCCCGCGCGGCCGCGGCGCGGCGCGCGACCTCGGGAGCGCCGTCGGCGTCGGCGAGCGCGAACGCGGCGTCGCCGGACGGGACGCGCGCGCCGGCCGCGATCGGCGTGGGCCACCCCGCGACCGTGGCGCGCGGCGGGTCGGCCTTCGTCGCGTCGCCGGCGCCGACGGCCTCGAGGCCCGCGCGCACCCACGCGGCGCGCGTGGCCGCGGCGTCGCGCACGCGCGCCGCGTGCTAGGGGGCCACGAAGCGGCCGTCCGCCTCCGGGTGCGCGAGGACGAGCCGCGGCGCGGGGTCGTCGGGGGCGATCGCGATCGCGGCCCACACGAGGCGGTCCGACGTCGCGAAGTCCTTGCGCGCGCGCGCGGTCGCGGCCGCGGCGAGCAGGTCCCGCACGTACGCGGCGTCCGCGTCCGCGACCTTCTTCTCGAGCCGCTCGAGCCCCGCGTCGCCGTCGTCGGCCCACCCCTCGCCCGGGAGCGTCGTCGCGTCCGGCGGGCGCCAGCCGCCGGCGGCCTGCGTCCAGCCGAGCGCGAGCCGGGCGTCGGGGAGCGCCGGGTCGAGGGCGTGCGCGTCCTCGAAGAGCCGCAGGGCGAGCGCGCCGAGCTTGCCGTCGCGCGCCGCGGCGCCGAGCGCCGCGAGGCGCTTCGCGTGCGCGGCGCGCGCGACGACGACGGGGTCGCCCTCGGCGGCGGACGCGGACGGGGGCGCGGCCCGCCGACGACGAGGAGCGCCGCGAGCGTCAGCCCGGCGACGACGGGGAGGAGGCGGGACGCGGCCATCCACGGACGGTAGCCGATCCGGGCCCCGTGACGGACCGTCCCGACGACCGGCCCCCGCCGCCCGGCCGGTAGGATCGCGGGGCCCCCCGGAGCCCCCCATGCGCCGCCTCCGCCCGTCCCTGTTCGCGCTCGTCCTGCTGCTCCTCGTGGGCGGGGTCACCGCGCTCGTCGCCCGGCCGGCGGCCGCCGACGGCGAGGAGGGGTTCGTCGTCGAGCTGGCCGGCGCGGTCGAGGCCGACGCGGTCGGCGACCTCGCGTTCGAGCTCGACCTCGTGTTCCCGCAGGCGGCCTACGACGCGATCAAGGCCAAGATCCCCGACCCGCGCCGGTTCCTGCAGGACCTGACGCCGGGCCGGGCCAACTACGAGTCCGTGGGCGCGACCGCGGCGTACGACGACGCGAAGCACGCGGTCCGGCTCACCATGACGCAGCGCGGCGCGGTGAAGAACCTCGGCGACGGCCGCTGGGAGTTCGCGCTCGAGGGCAACTCCACGCTGCTGCGCACGACGCCGGAGGGCGACGCGAGGCCCGCGGCGTGGTTCCGCGAGTCCGGGACCTGGGACAACGGGATCAAGTACCGCGCCGAGTACGCCTACCGGCTGCCCGCGGGCGCGCGCGAGGCCCGGTGGGACAAGCTCCGCAAGGCGCTGTCGTGGCGGCTCCCGACGACGCCGGCGGCCGCGCCGCCCCGCGTCACGCTCGACCTCCGCTGCCGCGACCGGCTGATGTCGACCATCTACAAGGTGTACGGCCTCGGGAGCGACGCGACCGAGCTGTTCTGGGTGGCGAAGGCGGTCTTCCGCAACGAGGGCGGCCCGGCGCGCAACCTGCGCGTGCGGTACCGGCTCGCCGGCTACGGCGACTGGAGCCCGTGGTCGAAGCACCCGGAGATCGCCGCCGGCCAGACGATCGTGGACGTCCACTACCCCGTCCTCGACCCGTCCATCGCGCGCCTGCGCTCCAACACGCCGGCGAACCTGCTCGTCGAGTACAGCTACGAGGACGCCGCGGGGCGCAAGTACGAGGACGACGCCGCCCGCAAGGTCGTGATCCTCGGCGTGAACGAGTACGTGTTCGGCAACCTGACGGCGGGCGAGTCGTTCGGCACGTGGGAGGAGGAGTACAACAACGCGCCGCTCCTCGCCGCGTGGGTCACGCGCAACGACCCCGTCGTGAAGCAGTTCGCGTCGATGGCGAACCGCATGGCGGGCGGCGTCGGCGCCAACACCGACCAGGCGTCGGCCGTCCGCGTGCTGCGGGCGTGCTACGAGCTCCTCCAGCGCAACGACTTCTCCTACCAGCACCCGCCCGCGCTGCTCGACAAGTCGGTCTCGTTCGACGCGAAGACCGTGCAGAACGTGAAGCTGCCGCGCGAGACGATCCGCGACCGCTCGGGCACGTGCATCGACCTCGCGATCCTCTACGCGGCGATGATCAACGCGCTCGGCCTCGAGCCCCACCTCGCGCTGATCCCCGGTCACTGCTTCCCCGTCGTGCGGATGCCGGACAAGAAGCTGTACGCCGTCGAGGTGACGGGGGTGCAGGGCGGCCTGCGCACGGGCTCCGCGGACTTCGACCGCGTCTACGCGTACGGCCTCGAGGAGCTCCAGAAGGCGGTGGCGGACGGCCGCATCTACCTGCTCGACCTCCACGAGCTGTGGACGAAGGGCATCGCCAACCCCGAGATCGAGGACCTCCCGCCGGACGTCCTCCAGCGCTGGGGCATCAACGAGGAGGGCCGCGGCGGCCCGACGCCGGGGCCCGGGCCGACGCCGACCGCGGACGTCGCGGGCGTCGTCGGCTCGTGGGGCGGCCCCATGGGCGGCTTCAAGATGGACGAGGAGCTGGTGCTCGACACGCTGCACGTCGGCGTCGACAGCAGCCCGGCGTGGCAGGCGGGCGTGCGCCTCGCCATGACGTTCACGCGCGGGGGCGTGAGCAAGCAGATCGTCGTCAGCGGCATCTACGAGGGCGCGCAGGTCGGCGGCGGCGCCGTCCGGTTCCCGCGCACGAAGCTCAAGCGCACGGACGTCGCGACGGGCCAGGAGAGCGAGATCGACTTCTACGCGCTGACGCTGCGGCCCGGCGAGGGCGGCCGGCTGGCCGGCGCGTTCGAGGGCGACGGCGGCTTCACGTTCACGCTGCTGCCCAAGACCGACGAGACCGCGCCCCCGGCCCCCGCGGCCGACCTCGACGCCCTCGCGGGCGCCTGGGGCGGCGACATGGGCGGCCACGACATCGGCAGCGGCGTGCTGCTCGACGAGATGTACGTGGACGCGAGCAAGGGCGCCGACGGCCGCTTCACCGCGGTCGTGAAGATGAAGCTGCGGCTCACCCAGCAGAACGGGCTGAAGGTCGAGGTCGACGCGACGTACCCGGACGGGCGCATCGACGGCGACGGGATCCGCTTCGCGAAGCAGCCGTGGCACCGCTCCGTGCCGTCCACGGGGAAGAAGGACGACCTCGACGGCAACCCGCTCGTGCTGAAGCTGAAGCCCGACGGCGGCCTGCAGGGCCTGTTCGAGGGCCCCGACGGGATGCCCTTCGGCCTCCTGCGCCGCGGCGGCGAGGCGCCCCCCGCGCCGGCGGAGGCGCGCACCGGCGTCGAGGCGCTCGCCGGGACCTGGGGCGGGACCCTGGGCGAGGCCCGCATCAACGACACGCTCGCGATCCCCGAGGCCCGCGTGACGCTCGCGGCGAAGCAGTTCGGCGTCTGGACGGCGACGGTGGACCTCCGCTTCACCGTGACGACGCCCAACGGCCCGGTCGACGTGCGGCTGCAGGGCACCTACCCGCCCGGCCGCGCGGAAGGCGACGCGCTGAAGTTCGCGACGGCCAAGCTCGAGCGGATCGTCGTGGCGACGGGCGAGCGCTCCATGATGGACGGCAACCCGCTCGAGGTGCGCCTCGAGCCGGACGGCCGCGCCGAGGTGAAGTTCGTCGGCGAGGGCGGCTTCACGCTGACGCTGGCGCGCAGCGCCGGCGCGCCGGCCCGGACGGGCCCGACGGTCCCCCGCGAGCTCCCGATGCCGCGCGCGGCGGACCCGAAGGCCGAGGCCTGCGTCGGCGCCTGGGGCGGCCGCCTCGACCAGACGACGTCCGACGGCTACTACGTCGAGACGTTCACGACGGTCGTGACGCGGGCCGGGCCCGGCGTCTACGAGGCGAAGCAGACGGTCGTGATCCGGCTCACCGACGGCGGTCGCACCGACCGCATGACCGTGACGGGCACGTACCGCGGGGGCGTCGGCGGCCAGGGGCTCGTGCTCCCGTCCACCTCGCGGCGCCGCACGCTCGCGTCCACGGGGCACACCGAGGACATCCTGCCCGGCACCCTCGAGGTGCACGTCGAGGACGGCAAGCTCACGGGCCGCGTCGGCAACGCGACCGACGGCTTCACCCCGTTCAGCCTGATCCCGGCCCGCTGACCGGCCGGCGGAGGCACGACCACGTCGCGCCGCGCGGGGGTTCGGGGGCTCGGCCCACGAGCCCAGGCCGACGGCGACCGTTCCCGGGCTCGGGACATGAGGCCCGCTCGCCGTCGAGGGGCGTGGGAAAATCGCCTTCGCTCTGTGTTCGCGGCGCGCGCACACGAGAGCCCGCTCGGCGTGCGGGCCCGGCGGGCCCGCGCTTCGCGGCCGTGGAGAGACCTTCCGGTTTCCTCACGGGCCTTCAGGACCATTCCGCGCCAAGGTCAACTCCATGCCTAGCCAAGGCGGCGGCACGTGCGGCCGTGTGCGGTGAACGAGTTTGCCTCGCGTCGCCGCGACCGAGGGGCTAGCGCCGGGGAAGCGAACTTCCCGCAAGGAATCCACGATCGCCGCTCTGTGAGAACTTCAGCTCCCCCTTGTTCTGGATCCCGGCGACATTGCCGGTCGCGTCAAACGTGATCACAGACTCCCCGTACTTCCACCCCTTCGCGGAGTAGTACGTCGGCGTCCCGAGAATCGCAAGCACGTCGTCCGCCGTGCCACGGAAGTCGCGCCCCGATGGGCCCCAGGACACGGAGGGCATCCCCGCGCCAAGCCCCGGACGTGCCGCGAGATGAACCCGAAGCTTGTCTCCGTGGCACCACTCCCACACTCGACCGAGTGTGTCGAAGCCGACTCAAGGGTCGCCCTTCGCGAATCGAAAGCTCACGGCGCCATTCTCGAACGCGGTGACCTGTGTCGGAGGACCCTCGAGTGCTAGGACGTCTTCGATCGTGCTCCCAACGGTCCAGGTCGCACTCGCGTCCGTGTTCCGTGCCGGCATCCGGATCGACACCGTCACCGGTCCTGCCCGCCACCGAATGCGCGACGAGTCATCGTCTCGATCGTCATCCGCATCGGCGAGCCGACCGAACGCACGCAGGGGGGACTTTCGGTCGAGCAACTCACGGACATGGGACGCGGGCACCGCGAAGTTCAGGCTCTGGCCCGTCCGAACCTGAAGCGTCGTGAGACCGATGACGGTTGCGTCGGCGAGCAGGAGAGGCCCACCGCTCGATCCGGCGCTTATGGATGCGGTTGTCTGGATCAGCGATAGGGCCGAGTCCACGGCGAGACGCTTCGGAGGCGCGCCGCCGACTGACTCAAGCAGGTCCGATAATGGACGGTAGGCGCTGATCAAGCCGTCGCTGAGCGTGTTCGAGAGACCCTGGGGCGAGCCGATGGCGTACACCCGAGTCCCGACCGGCGGAGTCGCATCCACTGAGAGCTTCAGAACCGGGAGTCCCCGCCCCTCGACCTTTACGAGGGCAATGTCCCACTCGGGAGCCACGGCCCCAGCCCCACGCGCTTCGAATCCTGCGCCGGAAGGCAATACGACGCGAACAGCATGCGCCCCGCGGATCACATGGTAGTTGGTCGCAATCCAGCCGTCGTCTGTGACGAGGAAGCCGGAGCCTGTGGACCGCTCTGAGCCTGTCTCGTCCCTCGTGATGATCTTGACCACAGCAGGAGAGGCCGTCGAGAACACGGCCGCGGCTTCGCCGTGATCTTCCGCGATCGCGCGCCGCCCGGTCGCTAGGACTGCCGCCGCGGCGAGCAGAGAGGCCCAAGGTCGTGCGCGCATGGTCAGGGTCCTCAGCGGACAGCAACGGGTTCGAGCGGCACCTTTCCGCCCCGAACATGATACTCGAATGCGTCTGCCGTTGGAGTAGCGGAGTCCGTCGAGGGGTGGGGTACGAGGGAGAGCGCGCGCCCACCTCTGATCGCCACCGCCCGTGCACGAGGCCGCATGACCGCCGGGGAACACTCACGAAAGCGCTCCTCTTGGAAGCTCAAAGGTGACGGGTGTGCGCAGTCCCAGCGGCACCGGCGGCGCTCTGCGCCGAGCGGCGACCTCTCCCCCGCACGTACGCCTCCGAGTGCTGACGCTGCAAGTTCGTCCGCGGGCCACGGAGTTCCTCGGTCAGTCCACCTTCACCCCGATGGCCCGCCAGAACACCGCCTCCGCAAGCAACGTGGTCCCGTACGCGCGCGCCTTCTTGGCCTTCCCCGACATCGACTGCGGATCCGCGAGCACTAGAAGGTCGAGGGCCTTCGTCACGCCCCTCGCGACGACCAGTCCCGCGGCGGCGGCAAGTGCCTCCGCCTGCTCACGAGAGACTGGGATACCTCCAATCGTGGCAGCCAACTCCCCCGTGAAGCACACCGACTTGCCGGCAAGGTCGTCAGGGGACTGCTGGAGAACGACGCCGTCATCGACGGGACGCGCGATGCCGGATGCGGAGCTCAAAGGGGTGGCACAGTCCTCGTCGACGCACGCATCGACGCCGAGAAGCCGAGCGACGGCGTCGAGATCGTTGCGTTCCAGATCCGAGAGTTGTCCATCCGCGAGCGCGACGCGCCGGAGCGCCACGACGTAGCGCCGGTGGAGCGCCTCGACGTCGCCACGTGACAATCCGAAGGACTGCGCGAGCAGAAGCAGTTCCGCCGCCTCGCTCTCGCTAACGATCCGATCCGCGAGCGCCCGGTCAAGGGCGGCGAGGTAGCCCGTGGCAACTCCTGAGAGCGTCGAGTCGTGCGGCAATGCTGCGACGATCCGCGCGAGGAACGGGACATGCTCGGCGGCAGCGCGGCGGGCTGCGCTTCGTGGGAACGCGAGCCCAGACCTAGGAATCGCCGGCCAATGGAGTCCGTCCGGCAAGACGTCGCACCCGAGGTCGGCGAGGGACGCAATCCCCTGGTCGCCGGCGATCCGCAAACACGCCGCCAACAGCCCGCTCGCCGCACGCGCGTCCCCGAGCGCCGAGTGCGCGTGGTCGATCCGCACGCCCGCAGCGCTGCAGCAGTCGGCGAGCCGTCGCGATGGGGCACCAAGCCGGAGCGCGGATGCCATTTCGAGCGTGCACAGCGACGGGAAGGCGGGCACCAGGGCCCCGAAACGATCGCATTCGGCTCGGACGAATCCCTCGTCGAACCGGACGTTGTGCCCCACCACGATCGCGCCACGCAAGCGATCCAGGACGTCTCCCGCGACGGCCTCGAACGGGGGAGCGTTGACGACGTCCGCGGCGGCGATCCCGTGGATGCTCGTCGGCCCGACGTCCCGGTTGGGGTTGACGAGCGTCACGAACTCGTCCTCGATGCGCCCGTCCGCTCGAGCGACAACCACGGCGACCTCGAGGATCCGATCGTAGCGGCGAGGGAAGATGCCGGTCGTCTCGCAGTCGAGCACCGCGAAACGACGCTCGGTCAGGTCGGCCAGTAGTGCGGTCGCAGTAGGTCCACCCGGCATGGTTCCCCCCTGTCGTCAAGCCACCCGGACAGCCACTAACCGCCCTCGGCCGCCGCGGCTGCGCGACCGAGCAACGGGCCGAACACCCGCTTGAATGCCAGGAGACGCTCCACGGCCCACTCGTGATACTCGTCGAGGTCGGCCTGCGCGTCCTGGATGGATGCCTCACGGTACGCCGCGATGCGACAGGCGCGCTTCGTCGCGAGTTCTTCCCAGGACAGAGACTCACCGAGTTCCCGCTCGACGCGTTCCTTGTCCTTCTGCAGGTTGACCAGGATTCGCTCGTTGTGGTCCCCATCCCCCACGTCGATGTAAAGCTCCGTGCACATTCGGCGACCGCTCTTGAATGCGACGTTGAAGTGAAGGCCCGAGTAGCCGGAACTGAAGCTGTACCAGCTCATGGGTTGGGCGACCCGCGCGTTCGTGAAGCGGTACGTCTCGCGCAACTCGTCGATGAGTCGCTGGAAGAACCGGATGTACGCCTGCTGCCGATCCGACAACTCTCCCGGTCCACGATTGCTCGGACCACGGCCCCACTCGTTCGGAGCTGCGACCAAGCGCAGATTGACCGCCGGCCTCGAGTTGTCGATCCGCAAGACCTCGAGTACGACGCCGAAGAAGTTCACCTGGCCGGCGAATCCCCGGTTCAGCCAGTCGATGGCCTTTCGATGCTCGGGTCGGAACTCCCGACTGACCCAGGCGACTGAACCAGCCTCGACGCCTGCTGCGTATGTCAGGATCTGCCCGAGATGGCTGTGGTCGGTGACCTCAAGTTGGTTCTCGATGACGACCAATCGGTCGCGTCCGAGATCACGCGCGAGGATATCGATCGAGAAGTCACCTACGTCCTTCTCGACCTGGACGAGCTCGATCTCGATTCCGAGGACCTCCCCGAGCGTTGCCACGTGCTCCGCGAGCCATGGCGTGAAGTCACGTGCCTCGTCGCGCCATGTGTCTCTAGGGTCTTCGTTACGCAGCACGCCAAGATCAGGCATCGAGCGTCTCCCGGTGTTTCCTGACGGCGATGTTGTAGTCGGGCCATGGCTCACCCGTCAATCCCCGGCGCACCGCATCGTTCGACGCGGGAGCACGCCTTGCATGCTGCCGTTCCGACGGGGAGCCCGGTCGCCATTGCGTTCGAATCCACATGCCGCTAGCTCTCCAGCAGTCGGCGGCTCCGCCCAGCAGCGCACGAACGTCCTCCCCCAATGCACATGCTCGCCTTGTCTCCAGAACTTCCGCCCCGCCGACGTCAGGAGTTCCCTGCAGCCCGCGCGCGCAACTGCCAGCAGAACATCAATGCCGCCGTCGAAGTCCTGTTCCACTCCGCCGCAGTTCGCCTCGACGCCGTCTGGGGCGCCAGCGCCGGCAGCGGCGAGGTCCGCGTCGAAACCGCAGCGCCAAGTTGTCCGCTTCGATGAGGAGCAAACGGGGCGCCCTGAGTGTCGTGGCGGGTCGGGCGCGGAAGGCACGGCGCACTGCCGAGGGCGTCATCGCGCGCAGGAGGCGCCGAATCCGTGCCTGCGAACAACAGTTTGGACATGCGGCCGTCTTGATCGCTCGACGCTCGGGAACGAGGCGAGGTCCGCCGAGTTCCTCACGGGCCTTCAGCCCCCGGGCGCCGCCTCGAGCGCTCCGTCGCGCAGGTGCAGGACGCGGTCGGCGCCCGCGAGCATCTCGGGGTCGTGGGTCACGACGACGAGCGCCGCCCGCCCCACCTCGGCGCGCAGCACGTCCATGACCGCGTGGCCCGTCGGGTGGTCGAGGAACGCGGTGGGCTCGTCGGCCAGCACGAGGTCCGGCGCGTTGACCAGCGCGCGCAGGAGACCCGCGCGCTGGCGCTCGCCCCCCGACAGGCGGTGCGGACGCTCGTCGAGGAGCGGCGTGACGCCGACGCGGGCCGCGAGCGCCTCGACGCGAGGCCCGGCGTCCGCGTCGAGCGCGGCGACCAGCGCGTTCTCGCGCACCGAGAGGTAGGGCACGAGGAACGGCTCCTGGAAGACGAACCCGACGTGGCGGCGGCGCGCCTCGGCGTTGCGGTCCGGCGCGTCGTCGAGTCGGCGCGAGAGGAGCTCGACGTGGCCCGCCGTCGGCCGCCGCAGCCCCGCGAGGAGGAACAGCAGGCTCGACTTGCCCGAGCCCGACGGGCCCACGAGCCCGACGAACTCCCCGCGCCGGACCTCGAGCTCGAGGCGGTCCACCGCGCGGACGCGCCGCGGCCCCTCGCCGTAGACGAGGGAGAGGCCGCGCGCGGCGAGGACGACGTCGCCGGTCATGCGTTCCTCCGCTGCAGGATCGCGACCGGGTCCATCCGTCGGAGGCGGAGCGTCAGGATCGCGGCACTGGCCGCCGCGGCGAAGAGGGGCAGCGTCGAGGCGAGCGCGAGCGGGTACGGGGCGAAGAAGTCGATCAGGATCGCCTTCGGCTGCAGCACCGCGACGTCCCACCACGCGAGGAAGCCGTAGCCGAGCCCGAGGCCGAGGAGCAGCGCGGCGCCGGCGCAGAGGAGGTGCTCGAGGAGCACCTTCCCCGCGAGCCGCCGCCGCGTGATCCCCACGGCGAGGAGCAGGGCGAACTCGTCCGAGCGCGCCTGGAACGCGATGAGCGCCAGCAGCACCACGACGAGCGCGACGATCACCGAGATCGAGCCCACCACCGCGTTGAGGATCGTCGGCAGGTTCTCGAGCATCTTCTCGGTGCGCTTGCGCCAGAACGCCTCGTCCCACACGCGCAGCGCCGGACGGCCGGCCTCGTCCTTCGCGGCGTTCAGGTAGGCGTCGCTCTCGGCCTTGCGCCCGGGCTTCGCGTAGACGACCTGGAACGACTCGATCCGCGACAGGACGAACGTCGGCATCGCGGCGTAGTCGAAGTCGACGAGCCCGACGCGGGACGGGCCGTCCACGATCCCGGTCACCGTGAAGCGGCCGGGCGTCGCGTCCTCGAGGTCGACGAGGCGGCCGAACGCGTCCCCCACCTTCATGTGCCGCGCGCGCGCGACGTCGGCGTGGATCGCCGCGCCGTCGGTGCCCGGCGCCGGCAGGGCGCCCTCCACGAGCCGGTTGCCCACGCGGCGCAGGAAGTCGGCCTGCTCGTCGGCGCGGAGCGCGACGAGCATGGTGAACGACTCGCCCACCACCATGGGCGTGCGCATCCAGAGCGCCTTCGCCTGCACGCGCCGCTCCTGCGCCGGGTTGGCGTCGAGCTGCGCCGAGAGGACCTCGTCGAAGTCGGCGCGGCTCATGGGCGTCACCGCGGTGTACACGGTGAGCGGCCGCAGGTTGGCCTCGACCGTCGCGCCGAAGCCCGTGAGCGGCGTGACCACCGCGAGCACCAGCGCGGTCACGAGGGCCTGCACCACCACCGCCGGGAGCACCCGGCGGGGGTTGCGCGCGAGGAACCGGAACGCGCCGAGCTCGCCCGCGGGGGCCTTCGTCTGGCGACCCGTCGCCGGACGACCCATCACCGGACGATGTCGATGCGCACGAGCACCGGTTCGCCGTCGACGTCGAGCGCGTCGGCGGCCGGCGCCTCGAGCGACGGGTCCTCGCGGACCTCGACGGCGAGCACCTCGTCGCGCAGCCACGCCTGGTGCGCGCCGATCGCGGCGGCCACGGGGCCCGACGCCTTCCACGCGAGCCGCACGCGGTCGGTGACCTTGAGGTCCTTCGCCTTGCGCAGCGCCTGCAGCGCGTGGACGACCTCGCGGACGAGGCCCTCGGCGACGAGCGCGGGCGTCAGCGTCGTGTCGAGCCGGACGAGGATCCCCGCCGCGAACTCGGAGGCGCCGCCGCCGGTGTCGGCCGCGACGAACCGGACGTCGCCGGGGAAGAGCTCGGCTTCGCGGCCGCCCCCGAGCGCGACGCGGGCCGCGCCGTCGCGGGCGAGCCGCAGCGAGAGGTCGCGCACGCCCGCGGCGTCGAGGCGGGCCACGGCCTCCTCGGTCGGCTGGGTGAGCGCGGCGAGGCGGCGCGCCGCCTCCTTCTTCTGGAGCGACGCCGACATCGAGGCGCTCGCCTCGAAGCCGCGGACGAGGTCGAGCCGCTTCACGTTGAGCTCGTCGAGGACCACGGCGCGGTGCGCGTCGAGGAAGTCCATCACCGCCGGGTCGCTGTGCCCGGTCGTCAGCCCCGCGAGGGGCTGGCGGACGCGGTGCCCGGCGCGGTTGCGCGCGGCGTGGCCCAGCGACACCACGGTGCGCAACGCCTCCATGCGGGCCTCGAGGGCGGCGTCGCAGCGGGCCTCGTCCGCGACCGGCCACGCCGCGAGGTGGACGCTCGCGGCGGCGCCGACGGCGGCGGGAGAGAGCGCCCGGTGGATCACGTCCGGGAGGAACGGCGCGAACGGCGCCATGAGGCGCGCCACCGTCCGCAGCACGAGGTGCAGCGTCCGGTAGCCCTCGCGTTTGTCGTCGGTGAGCGCGCCCTTCCAGAACCGGCGGCGGTTGCGCCGGACGTACCAGTTCGAGAGGTCCTCGACCACGAAGTCGACGATCCGGCGGCCGGCCTTCGACGTCTCGTAGGCCTGCAGGTCGGCCGTCACGTCGCGGACCAGGGAGTGGAGCCGCGACAGCAGCCACCGGTCGAACACGCCCGAGGGCGGCGCGCCGTCGGGGTCGACCGACGCGTCGTAGCCGTCGGCGTTCGCGTACAGCGCGAAGAACGCGTAGGTGCTCGCGAGCGTCCCGAAGAGGCGGTTGCGCAGCTCGACGAGCTCGGTCTCGTCGAAGCGGACGGGCAGCCACACGGGGCGCGACGCGAGGAGGTACCACCGGCTCGCGTCGGCGCCGCAGCGCGCGACGAGGGCCATGGGGTCCACGGTGTTCCCGCGGCTCTTCGACATCTTCTTGCCCTTCGCGTCGAGCACCATGTCGTTCGACACGACGGCGCGGTAGGCGCCGCGGTCGGCGTGCATGACGCTGACGGCGAGGAGCGAGTAGAACCACCCGCGGGTCTGGTCGATGCCCTCGGAGATGAAGTCGGCGGGGTGGCCGACGGCCACCTTCTCGCGGTGCTCGAACGGGTAGTGCCACTGCGCGAACGGCATGGCGCCCGAGTCGAACCAGCAGTCCACGACCTCGGGCGTGCGGCGCATCGTGCCCGCGCAGCCCGCGGCCCCGCAAGCCCACGTGGGGGCGTCCACCCACGGGCGGTGGAGGTCGAGGGGCTCCGGCAGCGCGCCGGCCTTCTCGCGCAGCTGCGCGATCGAGCCCACGGCCTCCTGCCGCTTGCAACCGTCGCACACCCACACCGGGAGCGGCGTGCCCCAGTAGCGGTCGCGCGACACGGCCCAGTCCACGTTGTTCTCGAGCCACTGCCCGAAGCGGCCCTTGCCCGTCGACTCCGGGTACCACGCCACCTCGCGATTGACGGCCAGCATCCGCTCGCGGAACTTCGTCGTCGCGAGGTACCACGAGTCGCGCGCGTAGTAGAGGAGCGGCGTGTCGCAGCGCCAGCAGTGCGGGTAGCTGTGGACCAGCGTCTCCTGGCGGAACAGGAGGCCCTGCTCCTTCAGGAACCGCAGCACGTCCTTGTCGGCCTCCTTCACCGGCTTGCCGGCGACGAGCCCCGCGCGCGGCCCCGCGACGAAGCGGCCCGAGGCGTCGACGGGGTGGAGCGTCGGCAGCCCGTCGCGCCGGCCGACCGACGCGTCGTCCTCGCCGTACGCCGGCGCCATGTGGACGACGCCCGAGCCGTCCTCGGTCGTCACGAACGTCGCGGGCCGCACCGTGAACGCGTTCGGCGTCGGCGTCACGTCGTACAGGTCGAGCAGCCGGCGGTACCGCCGCCCGACGAGGGCCGCGCCCTTCGCGCGCTCGAGCACGTGCACCTGCTCGGGCTTCGCCTTCAGCGCCGCGAGCCGCGCCTCCGCGAGCCAGAGCACCTCCTGCTTGCCGCCCGCGTCCGCGAGCCGCACCTTCACGTAGTCGACCTCGGGGTGGACCGCCAGCGCGACGTTGCTCGGCAGCGTCCACGGCGTCGTCGTCCACACGAGGAAACTCTCGGGCAGCTCGTGGCCCGCGGCGTCGAGCGCGCGGAAGCGCACGAACACGCTCGGGTCCTGCACGTCCTTGAAGCCGAGGCCGACCTCGTGCGACGACAGCGGCGTGCCGCAGCGCGGGCAGTACGGCAGGACCTTGTGGCCCTTGTAGAGGATCCCCTTGCGGTGGAACTCCGCGAGGAGCGCCCACAGGCTCTCGACGTAGTCGTTGCTGCACGTGATGTAGGCCGACTTCAGGTCGACCCAGTAGCCCGTGCGGCGCGTGAACGCCTCCCAGTGCGAGAGGTAGGTGAACACCGAGTCGCGGCACGCCTGGTTGAAGGCGGCGATGCCCATCTTCTCGATGGCGTCCTTGCCCGACAGGCCGAGCTTCTTCTCGGCCTCGATCTCGACGGGCAGGCCGTGCGTGTCCCAGCCGGCCTTGCGCTCGACGTAGTACCCCTCCATCGTCTTCCAGCGGCAGACGAGGTCCTTGATGCTGCGCGAGATGAGGTGGTGCAGCCCGGGCTTGCCGTTGGCCGTCGGCGGGCCGTCGTAGAAGTGGAACGCGCGGCGCCCGCGACGCGCCTCGAGGCTCTTCGCGAACGTCTGCTCGGCGTCCCAGAGGGAGAGGACCTCCTCCTCGAGGGCGACGAGGCGGTCCGGGCGGATGTCTTCGCGCAGCGGCATAGGGTCCGGAGGATACCGCTCCGCCCCGGGCCCGCCCGTCCCGGCCCCACCCGCCGGGCGCGGGCGGCGGACCGGGCGCCCGCGACGGGCCCGCTCGGGGTTCGGGACCGCGAGGCCCGGCGGCCACCGGGCCTCGCAGTCCCCCGCCGGACGACCGCGCCCTCGGGGCGGCCCCGTCCCCTTCGGCCCCGGCCGCTGCGACCCGGTCAGAAGCGGAGGGTGGCCGAGACGCCGAACCAGAGCCCGACGTCGGCCTGGGCGTCCACGACCTCGTGGCCGTCGCGGTCGTCGAACCGGAGGTCCGCATAGGCGTTGACGCCGATCGCGCCGGAGAACGTGAGGTTCGGCCGCGGGCGGAGGTCGAGCTCGAGGCTGACGGGGACGCGGACGTCGCGGAAGACGCCCTCGGGCAGGCGGTCGGTGGCGGCGAGGCGGAACTCGCGCCGGACGTACCGGGCCGACGCCGCGAGGGCGACGCGCGGCGACAGCGCGTACGTGGCGCGCAGGCCGGCGCCGCGGAACTCGAAGCGGACCGGGCCCTCGCTCGGGCCGGCTCCCATGACCGTGACGATGGGGACGAGGGTCGCGTCGTCCTCGAGGGACGTCGAGTAGAGGCCGCCCACGAGGACCGCGAGGCCCGACGAGACGCGCCGGCGGACCGTCGCGACGACGGAGGCGGTCGTGCCGTCGGAGGCGTCGGCGCCGGGTGCGAAGCCCGTCGAGACGGTCACCGCGCCCGCGAACGCCCACGTGTCGTCGGGGGTGAACTTGAGGCCCGGGGCGACGTAGACGGTCGTCCCCTCCTCGAACAGGCGGCCCGCGCCGGGCACGAGCCGCGCGGGGTCCGAGAAGTCGTAGGTCGAGCGCTCGGCGCCGAGGTCGAAGCCGAGGGTCCACCGCGGCGAGAGCTCGTACGTCGTGAGCACGTCGAACCCGCCGCGGCGCACCGCGACGTCGCCGCGGTCGTCCTCGAGGTCGGCGGCGGGCGCGAAGGTCGCGACGCCGGTGGCCTGGACGCGCCAGCGCGGCGCGCACGCGGCGACGACGGGCGCCGCGGGGCACGGCGGGCGGGCCCCGTCGTCGGCGGCGGCCGCGGGCGCGAGGGCGACGGCGAGGAGCACCGCGACCGGCGCGAGCAGCAGCGCCACGCCGCGCGCGGGGCGGCTCACGCGACCCCCGATCGCGTCGGGCCCGCGACGGACTCGCGGTAGGCGACGACGCGGGGGTCCGTCGACGCGAGGAAGCCGTCGGGAGGCCCGTCGAACGCCACGACGCCGCCCGAGAGGAAGACGAGCCGGTCGCTGATGGCGCAGGCGCCGCGGACGTCGTGGGTCACGACGACGCTCGTGACGCCGAGACTCGCCTGGAGGTCGGCGATGAGCTTGAGGATGCGCGCCGAGTTGAGCGGGTCGAGGCCGCTCGTCGGCTCGTCGTAGAAGATGACCTCGGGGCGGGGCGCGATGGCGCGCGCGACCGCGAGGCGCTTCTTCATGCCGCCCGAGAGCTCCTCGGGCTGCAGCCGCGGGTTCGTCTCGGCGAGGCCCACGGCGTCGAGCGCCCAGCGGACGCGTTCGTCCACCTCCTTCGCCGGGAGGCGGAGCACCTCGCGCAGCTCGAGCGCGACGTTCTCGCCGACGTCGAGGCCGCTGAAGAGCGCGCCGAACTGGTAGACGACCGAGCACCGCTTGCGCAGCGGGATCAGCGCGTCGTCGGAGCGGCCCGCGACGTCGGTGCCGAGGAGGGTCGCGGAGCCCCGGTCGGGCGTCAGGAGGCCGAGCATGACCTTCAGGAGGACGGTCTTGCCGCCGCCGCTCTCGCCGAGGATCGCGACGGTCTCGCCGCGCCGCACGCGGACGCTCACGCCGCGCAGGACGTGTTTCGGCCCGAACGAGACGTGGGCGTCGCGGACGTCGATGACGGCTTCGTCGGAGCGGGCGGGCACGGACACCTCGGGCGCATCCTACGCGGCGCGCGAGGCCGCGCCCCCGCCGGAACCGGTCACGCGACGTGCCTCGCGCCGACCGGATCGGTCCGAGCCGGACCGCCGCGACGGGGCGTCCGCGCGGCGCGCGCGCGGCCTCGCGTCAGCGCCGATCCCCGTCGTGCCCGCCGCGCGCCCGGCGAGGCCGACGCGAGGCGGGCCGGCGCAGCCGGGAGGCGATGGGGAGAGGCGCTCAGGCGGGCGCGACGGCGAGGCAGGTGAGGTCGTCGGCCTGCGGCACGTGCGCCGTGAAGCCGACGACGTTCTCGCAGAGGCGGCGGACGAGGCCCACGGGCTCCGAGGGCGCGGCGCCGACGGCGGCGTGGAGGCGGTCGTCGCCGAAGCGGTCGCCCTCGGGGCCGACCGCGTCGAGGAACCCGTCGGTGAGCAGCACGAGCGTCTCGCCGGGCGCGAGGCGGTGCCGCGCGACGGCGTAGGTCTGCGCCGACGCGACGCCGAGCGGCAGCCCCGCGCCGTCCTCCCAGCGCGTGACCTCGCCGGACGCGGTGCGCAGCAGCGGCGCCACGTGGCCCGCGTTGCCCACGAGCACCTCGCGGGTCCGCGGGTCGAAGACGGCGTAGCACAGCGTCACGAACATCCCGCGGGTGCTGCGGCGCGCGACGATCTCGTTGACGGACGCCAGCGTCGCCGCGACGTCGTCGTGGAAGAGCGCCTCGTACCGGACGTCCGACAGGATCCGCGCGGCGAACAGCGCCGCGGGGACGCCCTTGCCCGACACGTCGCCGACGACGAGGCCCGTGCGCCCGTCGGGGAAGCGGATCACGTCGTAGAGGTCGCCGCCCACCTGCTGCGCCGGGATCGTCGCCACCGCGCCCGCGAGGCCCGGCGCGTCCGGGAACGTGCCGGGGAGGAACGTCTGCTGGATCTCGGCCGCGAGCTCGAGCTGCTGGCGCATGCGGTCGCGGTCGCGCTCGGCCTCCTGGAGGCGGGCGCGCTCGAGGGCCACGGCGGCGTGCGCCGCGAAGGCCTCCACGAGCGGCACGTCGCGCTCCGAGAAGCGGCGCGTGATCGCGTTGCTGTCGACGTAGATGACGCCGAGGATGCCGCGGTCGGTGCGCAGCGCGACGCACAGGATCGTGCGGAGCGAGAGGTTGACGATGGAGAGGCGCGCGTTGTAGGCGGCGCTGTTGGCCGCGTCGTCGATGAGGCGCGTCTCGCCGGTCTCGGCGACCTCCTTCACGACGGACTCGCTCACGCGGAACTTCTCGGCCTCGAGCGCGCGGCCCTTGCGGTCGCGCGCGAGGGCGAAGCGCAGGCCCGCGCCCTCCTTGAGCACGAGGAAGCCGCGGTCGGCCTTCGTGACGGTGACGAGGCTGTCGACGACGGCGGTCGGGAGCGCGGCCGCGTCGCGCTCGGCGTTGATGCGCCGCGACACGTCGAGCAGGAGACGCAGCGCCTCGACGTCGAGGCGCGGGTCGGCGACCGGCGACGCGGGGGGCTCGCCGGCGGGCTTGGACGGGTCGGGGCCGAGGGTCATGGGAAGGCGGGCCCGGTTGTACCCCCCGGGCCGGCCTTCCCCCCCGGCGGCACGGGAGCGCGGATCGCCGACGACAGCGCCGCGGCCACCCACCGGGGGTCGAGTCCCTCGCCGGGCTCCGCCTCGGCGCACCGCTGCAGCGCCGTGCCCACGACGGGGTCCGACGCGACGGCGGGCCCGCCGTCGGCCACCGCGCCGCGTAACCGGTCGAGCACGGCGCCGAAGCCCGCCGCGTCGCCGTCCTCGATGCGCGCACGGGCGGCGATCAGCGCCGCGATGGCGCGCCGCCGCGCGATCCGCTCGCGCGCCGCGTCGTCGAGGTCCGCCGCGCCGGCGGCCGCGGCCTCGTACGCGTCGAGGGCGCCCGGCGCGTCCGCGTTGCAGCGGCGCACGTCGCCGAGGGCGACCCAGGTCTCGACGTGGCTCGGCGACGCCTTCGCCGCCGCGACGAGGACGTCCTCCGCGCGGTCCGTCGAGCCGCGCGCCTCGAGGCAGCGCCCGAGCGCGAGCCGCGTGTCGGGGTCGCCCTGCCCCTCGGCGAGCGCCCGCAGCAGCGTGGTCTCGGCCTCCGCGAGCTTGTCCGCCGCGAGGAGCAGGCGCCCGAGGTTGGCGCGCGCGAGCGCGAAGCCCGGCTCGATCTCGAGCGCGCGGCGGAGCGCCGTCTCCGCGCCCTGGAGGTCGCCCATCGCGTGGCGGGCGGCGCCGAGGTTGTTCCAGCCCTTGGCCCGCGCGGGCTCGAGCGCCACGGACCGCTCGGCGGCCTGCGCGGCCTCGGCCCAGCGGGACGCCGCGAGCAGCGCGGTGGCGAGGTTGTGCCACGCGCGCGACCGGTCGGGGTCCTCCGCGACCGCCCGGCGCCACGCGTCGATCGCGCCGTCGCGGTCGCCGCGCCGCCAGCGGGCGCTGCCGAGCTGCTGCCACGCCCCGACCTGCGTCCCGTCGGTCGCGACAACCCGCGCGAAGATCCGGGCCGCCTCGCCGTAGTTGCCGGTCCGATAGGCCGCCGCCCCGGCGCGCAGCGCGCGCTCGACGACGACCTGGGCGTCCTCCTCCGCGGCCATGGGCGGATTGTAGCCGGGCGCCGCAGCCGCGGGAGCCCCCCCGTCCGCGCCCGGACCTCCGCCCCGACGTACTTGCGGCGGCCGGACGCTGATACCCTGCCGCCGCCCCCCGGCGGAGGTCCCGATGATCCAGGGCCGCGACGTCGTCACGCTCGACACGTTCACTCCCGACGAGATCCGCTACGCGATCTCGCGGGCCCACGCCATGAAGGCCGAGGGGTTCGGGATGCCGCTCCAGGGCCGCGCCCTGGCCATGGTGTTCTTCAACCCGTCGCTCCGCACGCGCGCCTCGTTCGCGATCGCCTTCTCGAGCCTCGGCGGCACGGTCATCGACCTCACCGCCGAGCGCGACATCTGGAACCTCGAGCTGCGCGACGGCGCCGTCATGGCGGGCGCCGCCGAGGAGCACGTCAAGGACGCCGCGCGCGTGCTCTCCGAGTACGCCGACGCCATCGCGATCCGCTCGCTCGCCCGCCACGACGACTGGGCCATGGAGCGCCGCGACCTCGTCCTCGTCTCCTTCCAGAAGCACTCGTCGGTCCCGATCTTCAACATGGAGAGCGTGCTCGAGCACCCGTGCCAGGCGTGGGGCGACGCGCTCACGCTCGAGGAGGAGTTCGGCGACCTCCGCGGCCGCAAGCTCGCGCTCACGTGGGTCTACAGCCCCACCGCGCGCCCCCTGGCCGTCCCCCACGGCGCCGCGCTGATGGCCGCCAAGCTCGGCATGAACCTCACGATCTGCCACCCCGAGGGCTACGACCTCGACCACGGCGTCCTCGACGTCGTGCAGCGGAACGCGCGCGAGCACGGCGGCACGGTGCGGTTCACGCCGGACCTCGCCGACGCCGTGACGGGCGCGCACGCGGTCTACGCCGCGTCGTGGGGCGCGACGAACCTCCACGGCCGGCCCGACGAGGAGCGCCTGCTCCGCAGCCGCCACACCGACCGCCGCATCACGACGGACCTGATGGCGAAGACGCAGTCGGGCCGCTTCCTGCACGCGATGCCCGTCCGCCGCAACGTCGAGGTGGACGACGCGGTCGTGGACGCGCCGAGCAGCCTCGTGATCCGCCAGGCGGGCAACCGCCTCCACATCCAGCGCGCGCTGTTCGCCGAGGTCCTCGCGTAGCCGTCCGGCCGGTCCGGACCGTGGCCGGAGCCGGCCGGCGTCAGCGCCGGGCGCGGGCCGCGAGCGCCGACAGCAGCATCGTGCCGCCGAGCGCGAGGAACATGCCGCCGACGGCGTAGGCGAGGACCTGCGGCCAGAGGATGACCGCGAGGCCCGCCCCGCAGCAGAGCGCCCCGGCGAAGCCGAGGGCCGCGCGCCACGAGAACGAGCGGCCGACCTGGACGACGAAGCGGGGTTCGACGGACATGGCCCGACGGTACCGGGACGCGAGGCCCGCGGGAAGCCGCCGGCGGGCCCCCGGGGCCCCGGGCCGGCGGGGGGCGGTTCCACCCCGGCAATCTCGCGACGGGCGCCGGGCGCGGCCGTACGTTGCGCGCCCAACCGCCGGGTGCGAACGACATGGCTGACAAGCAGAACCGCCTCGCCGAGAACGTCCTGGGCAAGTTCTACGTCGACGACCAGTGCATCGACTGCGATGCCTGCCGCGAGACCGCGCCCGACTTCTTCAAGCGGAACGACGAGCGCGGCTACTCCTTCGTCTACAAGCAGCCGACCACCGAGGAAGACAAGGCGCTCTGCTACGAGGCGAAGGAAGGCTGCCCCGTCGAGGCCATCGGCGACGACGGCGACTGACCGCCGCCCGGCGGCGACCCGGCCTCGCGACCGATCGGACCGCCGCCGACCGCGACGGGCCGCTCGCGACGGGCCGAGCCGCGCGCCGACGCCTCCGCAGCGGGCCTCGCGTCCCGGGGGCCGCGAACCGGGCCTCGCGTACCGGCGCCGGACTCCGCGTCGCCGGGAGTCGCCGGGTCTCGGGTCGGGTCGTCGGGCGCCGCGCGCGTGTGACGCCCGCGCCCCCTACTTGCCGGCCTTGGCCGCGGCGAGGGCCGCCTTGCCGGCCTCCTCCTGCTGCTTCTGCTCGTCGTCGAGGGCCTTCTTCTTCACGGCCAGCGCGTCCTTGTGCTTCTCGGCCCACGCGCGCGCGTCCTTTCCGGACGAGAACGACTCGCCGGTCAGGTCCTTGAGGACGAGGTAGACGATCTCGCCGGCGGAGCGCATCCGGCGGGCCGCGGCCTTGCCCTTGCGGGCGCCGCCGTTCGACGCGGCCTTCGCGGCGGCCTCGGCCGCCTGCTGGTCGGCGTTGCCCGCGGCGCCGGTGTCGACGTGGGCCTCCGCGCCGTCCCACTTGACGCCCTCGTCCACCTTCAGCTCCTTCACGAGCTCGAGCACGGCGTCGAGCGCGCGCACGTCCTTGAGGTCGCCGATCGCGTCGAGCGCGGCGCGGACGACGGCATGGTCCTCGTGCCGGCACAGGGCGAGCAGGACGGGGAGCGCGCCGCGGTGGCGGAGCGCCTCGACGGTGTCGATGACGTGCGTGATCGTCTCGACGTCCTTCGACTTGAAGTCGAGGCCGCTCATCACGGCCTTGCCCGCGACGTCGGGGATCGCGCGCTGGCGCTCGAGGTTCTGGTAGGCGGCCGCGCGGAGCTCGGGGTCCTTGTGCTTCGTGACCTTCACGAGCTCGTCCACGACGAACGGGTGGTTCACCGGGCCGAGCACGTCCACGGCGTCGGCCTTCTTCGCCGTGTCCTTGCCCTTGAACTCCGCCTTGAACGCGGCGATGGCGGCCTTCGCCTCCGCGGTGGTCGCGAGCGGCGGCACCGGCTTCGGCGCCGCCTCCTTCGCGGGTTCCTCGGCGCGGGCCGCCGACGCGACGGACGTGAGCAGCGCGAACGCGAGGACGGGGCGGGCGAGACGCACGGCGAGCACCTCCCGGGGACCTCCGTGCAGCGTAGCACCGGGGCGACGGCGGCGCCGGGTCCGGCCTACTTCGTCAGGTCGAGGTAGGTCCCGCCGGTGCCCTTGGCGATCCCCTCGGCGAGGAGCTGCCGGTGGGCGCCCAGGTCCACGACGGAGATCGGGACGCCGCGGGTGCGGGCGCGGAACGCGATGCCCTTCTCGACGGCGTCCGGGTCGGTCACGTCGCCCTTCGTGGGGACGTTGTTGAGGACGAGGAGGATCTGGTCCGGGCCGGCCTTGAGCGCCTTGTCGTCCGTGGGGCCGCCGAGGTCGAGCGCCGCGAGGAGGGCCTCCCAGACGTTGATGCCGTCGTCGGTCTGGAGCTTGCCGAACGCGTCGTCGAGGGCCTTCTCGGACGCGGCGTTGGGCGGGACGAGCTTCTTGCCGAAGACGCCCGCCACGTCCTCCGCGAAGACGATCACCTCGAACCGCGCCGACGCCGGGAGGCCGAGCACGGCGTGACGGACGTGCGCCTGGGCCAGCTGCCGTCGCGACTTGAGCTGCCGCCAGGGGATGCGCTCGCCGTCGGGCGGCGTGCAGAGGGCCTGGAGGCGCTCGCGACCCGCTTCGCCCGTGAGCGCGTGCGGGTCGTCCATCTGCAGGCTGCGGTCGATCACGAAGACGACGCGCTCGCCGGTGACCGGGATCCCGAAGCACGTCGGCGGCCGCGCGGGCTTCGCCTCGACGAGCTTCGGGTCGGTGCCGGCCGCGACGGCGGCCCACGCCGCGGGGGCGTCGCCGAGGGCCTGCCGCGTGATCGCCTCGAGCGCGGCGATCACGTCGCCGCGGACGCGCCCCTTCTCGGTCGCGAGCCGCGCGACGAGCGGCCCCACCGCGGCGCGGTCGCCGAGCGTCCCGAGGGCCCGCGCGGCCGCGGACCGCACGACCGGCGCGTCCGCGGCGAGCGCGGCCGCGAGCGCGGCGGGCGCGCCGGTGCGGCCCGGCGTGCCGAGGGCGGCCGCCGCGAGCAGCGCCACGTTCGGGGGCGCGTCGGCGAGCGCGGCCACGAGCGCGGCGTCGACCTCGGCGCCGCGGACGCCGCGGAGCGCGTGCGCGGCGACGATCCGCTCGGTCCCCTTGCCCTTGAACGACGCGAGCAGCGCCTGGCGCGCCCCGTCGGAGCGGAAGCGCGCGAGCGTGTCGGCGGCGGCGGCGAGCACGACCGGGTGCGTCTCGGTCGCGGTGGCGGCGAGGATCGTGGCGGCGGCCGGGCCCCCGTCGTGGTCCTGGAAGGCGCCGTACGCGCTGCGCCGGGCCTTCCAGTCCGGGGCCTTCACGTTGTCCGCGAAGTGCTTCTTCGCGCTCTCGAAGTCGGCGCGGGCCGCCGGCGCGGCGGCGCTCGCGAGCACGAACGCGGCGACGAGGACGGCGACGCGCCGTGCCCGGCGGCGGGGGGTCGGAGGGCCCATGCGCCGGATCCTACCGGACGTCCGGGCCCGGCGCGGCCGCGCCGGCGGGCGGCGCGGTCGCGCGCGCGACGGGGACGCCGTCCGGGCTCGGGACGACCCGGAGGTACGCGGGGGCCGCGACCGCGAGCAGGGACGCGGCCGCCACGAGGAACCCGGGCTGGTAGTTCGCGGCGAGGACGTCGAGCACGGGGCCGAGCGCGTGGCCCGAGGCGAGGTGGCGCCGGAGGTCGGCGGCGGGGAACGTCCACGCGTGGAGGAACGCGAGCAGGGCCTGCGCGGAGACCGCGGCCTCGGGGTCGAGGAGCCGGCGGCCGCGACGACGCGCGAACAGGACGACCACGACGACGGCCCAGGCCGCGACCTGCTCCGGCCCGCGCACCGACGCCGGGAGGACGCCCGTGTAGTCGGCGCGGATGTAGCGGTACTCGAACGCCGCGACGCCGGCGGCGAGCGCGACGGCGAGGACGCCGGCCGCGGCCCGGCCCCGCCGGCCGCCGAGCTCGGCGAGGAGGAGGAGCGCCGCCCACGCGGGCGCGAGCAGGTACGGATAGACGTTGCGGACGGTCCAGAGGAACTCGAGCGGCCCGCGGGGCCCCGCCGCGTGGGCGGCCTCGGCCACGACGCGCGCCGGCACGTACGTCCGGCCCGACGGCGGGATCGCGTCGCGCCGGGCGGTGGGCGGCCGCGCGCGGCAGGCGTGCAGGGGGACGAAGGCCGTCGCGCAGAAGACGAGGAGCGCGACGGCGCGCAGGGTGCGGCCCCACGGACGTTCCATCCCCGCCTTGTACCCGCCCGGCCTCCCGACGGCTACGCGCCCGCGGGTGCGACCGTGCCGACGGGGGCGAGGTCGAGGGCGCGGACGACGGTCGACGGGCCGTCGACGGGCGCGACGGACAGGTCCACGCGGCGCCGGTCGTCGCCGGCGACCGGGCCGCCGTCGACCTCGAGGACGTCCACCACCGGGCGCCGGAGGTCCTCGGTCTGCCGCACGACGCGGCCCACGCTGCCGTCGTCGAGGCGGACGCGCGTGCCCGCGGGGTAGACGCCGACGCTGCGGATGAAGTGCGCGAGGAGCTCCTCGTCGAAGTGCCCCTTCATCCCGAGCATGGTGCGGAACGCGCGGGCCGGCGTCATGGAGGGCTTGTACGGCCGGACCGCGGTGAGCGCCTCGTAGACGTCGCAGATCTTCACGAGCCGCGTGACGAGGCCCTGCTCGTACTCGCCGCAGGTGCGGGGGTACCCGCCGCCGCACATGTCGCAGTGGTGGCCGTAGGCCGCCGCGACGGCCAGCGGGTCGGAGGTCTTGTTCGCGAGCAGGATGCCCGCGCCGAGCACCGAGTGGCGCTGCATCTCGCGCTTCTCGTCCGCGTCGAGCGGGCCGCGCTTGTGCAGCACGTCCCAGCGCACCAGCGACTTGCCGACGTCGTGCAGGAGGCCGGCGCAGCCCACGCGGTGCACGAGGTCGGGGTCGTCGGTCGAGCGGCGGACGACGTCGATGGCGATGAGCCCGACGCGGATGGAGTGCCCGAACGTGAAGAAGTCGTACTCGGGGTAGTGGGCCAGCGCGTGGAGGAAGCCCGCGTCGCGCTCGAGGCTCGCGACCATCCGGTCCACGATCGCGGAGACCGGCGCGATGTCGAGCTCCCGGCCCTGGCACGCGGCGATGGTCAGGCCCTGCAGCAGGTCCACCGTGGACTGGTGCAGCGCGACGACCGCGCGCTCGCCCTCGGTGCCCGGGCCGACGGCCGCGTCGTCGCCGGCCGCGCCGTCGCCCGCCGCGCCGCCCGCGCCCGGCGACGCCTCGGCGTCGGCGCCGCCGGCGTAGGGCGGGACCAGCTTGACGCCGTGGACGCCGCGCTGCGCGAGCTCGTGGGCGGCCGCGACGAGGTCGGGCGTCGAGACGCGCCGCGCGAGCACGTCCACGAGACCGACGACGTCGTCCGCCGTGACCGACGCGTCGAGCTCGACGCCGCCCGCCCCGCGGCTCTCGATGCGCTGCAGGAGGCGCTTGGCGAACAGGCTCGCGCCGAGCACGGGCCGGCCGTCCACGACGATCTGGTCGCCGGCGACGCCGAGGAGCACCGCGCGGGTGCCGTGGGGCGCGCAGTGCTCCGCGACGCGGGTCGCCACGTCGGCGCAGGCCTCGCGCACGCGCGGGTGGACCGGGCCGTGGAGCTGGGCGTTCACCAGCGCGAACAGGAGGCGCTCGACGACGGCGGTGACGCCGGTCGGGGTGGCGGGCGACGTCACGGGCGGTCCTCCTCGGCGCGGACGAGGCCGAAGCCGTCGCGACCCTCGCCGCGCTCCCACTTCTCGAGGACGAGCGCGGCCGCGCCGCGCACCTCCTTCGGCGCCCCGAACACCAGCATCGTCCGCCGCGCGAGCGCGCGCACCACGGGCCCCGCGAGCGCCGGGTTGAACGCGGCGAGCGTGGACGTCGCGTACGCGCGGGCGACGGCGTCGGCGCCCGCCGTCTCGCCCTGGGCCACCGCGCCGATGGCCTTCACGGCCTCCTCGTCGCCACGGTGGCTGTCGCGGCCCGAGAACCCGTCGTCGCACAGGACGCGCAGGAAGTCGTCGGAGAGCGCCGCCTCCGACGCGACGCGGAGCGCCACCGCGGCGACGCTCGGCAGGTCGGTGCGGCGCAGCGAGGCGAGGATCGCGCGCCGGCGGGACGGGTCCTTCGCCGGCAGCATGAGCTCGATGAACGGCAGCGCGTCGCGCGTGCGCTCGTCGAGCACGCGCTGGACGAGGTCCTCGCGGGCGAGCAGCGCGTCGGGGGCGACGAGCTCCGGGCCCGCGGCGACGACCGCGCTGCGGCCGAGCGCGCGCGCGAGGTAGCCGACGGAGCCGCCCGCCGCGACGAACGGCGCCGCGAGCGCCGGGAACGCCGCGACGACGAGGTCCGGGTCGAGGCCGGCGCCGAGCAGGTTCGCCACGTCGATCCGCGCCTGCTCGAGGGCCCCCGCGAGCGCGCGCACGCGCACGCCGTCGCGCTTCTCGGGCGGCTCGGCCAGCACCGCGCGCAGGTGGTCCACGATGCACGGCGGCCGCGCGAGCGGCGGGCGGTCGTGCAGCGCGGCGGCGAGCCGCCCGCGGAGCACGTCGAGCCGCGGGCCCACCGGGACCTCGAGGAGCGCGTGCGTCAGCACGCCCGCCTCGTCCGAGATGCCGTCGACGGCGTCGAACGCGGCCGGCGGCAGGTGGGCGAGCTGCCCGGCGGTGGCCCAGGCGACGTCGTCGACGGCGGACGTCTCGGCCGCCTGCGCCTCGTCGGGGTCCACGACCGCGGCGACGGCGGTCGGCGCGGGGACCGCCGGCAGCGGCATGGCGCGCAGCTCCCCCACGCGGTCCGGGAACACGTTCTCCATGGCGCGCAGCAGCGCGCTCGACATCTCCGGCGCGTTCCGTCCGCCCGCGCCGTCGAGCGACGCGTCGAGCCGCCGCAGCACGTCGCGCACCAGCGTGACGCCGCGGCCGAGGTCGAGGCGGGCCTCGATGGGCAGCGACGCCAGCAGGTGGTCGAGCACGTCCTGCCGCGGCCCGTCCGTCCCGTCGTCGAACTCGCCCCGCGCCGCGAGCTTCTCGCGGACGCGCCCGAGCAGCGCCGCGGCGTCCGCGTCGTCGAGGATCAGCGCGCGCAGGGTTCGGCCGCGCCGCGGGGGCGCCTTCACGGCCGGCGTCGGCACCGCCCCGACCCCCACGGCCGGCGCCGCGACGGTGCCCGGGAGGCTCGCGACGCCCCGCGCGGCGCCACGACCCGCGCCGCCGCGCCCGGTCCCGCGCCCGTCGCCCGCGCCGACGCCGTCGCCGGTCCCGCCGCCGGACCCGCTGCCGCCCTCGCCGCCCTCGTCGCGCCGGCCGCCGATGACCGTGTTGCCGTCGGTCGGCTCGCCGGTGAAGTCCTCGCGCGAGAACGTCTGCTCCTCGACGGCGATCCCCTCGAGGGGCGCCATCCACAGGTCGGTGAACGTCAGGTGGCCCGACTGCGCGAGGCGCGCGTTCCGCTGCAGCGACCGCGCGAACACGACGTACGACGCGTGCGGCGCGTCGGCCTGGAACGTCACGCGGCTGACCGCGGTCCGCACCAGCGCGTCGCGGAACGCCTGCGCGCCGTTCGACAGCGACGGGTGGTCCTCGCCGTCCACGCGCAGGCCGCCCTCGGTGGGCTCGACGACCGTCGCGGTCCCGCGCTCGGCCAGCGCCGCCTGGAACTTCTCCGTCACCGCGACGACCCGCCCGTGCCCGTCCGGGTACAGCGGGATCGTCCGCAGGAAGAGGACCAGGACGTCGAGGAACGACGCCGCCACGCCGTCGAAGGGGTTGCCCTTCGGCGTCTCGGCGACGGAGTCGTCCTTGGGATCCAGCGTCAACGGTCGCCCCCCGGCGAGGTGGGGCCCGGGCCCGTCACGGAGGCCCGAGCATGCGGGTCCCTATCGGCCGGGGACGGGCCCCGGGATGAGCCCGCCGTGAAGGTCGCTCCCCCCGCCCCCCGCCGCGACCCCGTCAGCGCCGCGACCACCGCCGCCAGAACGGCTGGACCCCGCGCCGGACGCGGTCGAACACCCCGGCCGCGGCCCCCGAGCCGCCGCCGAGCGACGCCGGGGCCTCGAGACCCCCCGGTCCGACCTCGGCCAGCAGGGCGTCGAGCCCGTCCGCGGGGGCGGAGGCCGCGAGGGCGCCGAGCGCCATCGGGGCCACGGCGGCGACGATGCGGCCGAGGGCGGCCGCCGGGGCCCCGGTGCGCTCCGCGAGCCAGGCGATGGCGGCGACGCCCTCGTCGCCGAGGAGCCCGCCGAGGCGCGGGTCGAGGTCGGGCCGTGCGAGGTGGGCGGCGACGGCGAGGGCGGGCGCGTCCACGTCGGCCGGCCGGCCGAACTTCGCGAGCACGGCGGCCGCGGCTTCGACGCCCCGCGGCGTGCGCGGTGCCTCGCGAGGCCGGCGACGACGAGGACGGCGGCCGCCGCGAACGTCGCGGCGGCGGCAGCCCGCGGGACCCCGGCGCCGGCGGCGAGCGCGGGCACGGCGTCCTTGCCGGCACGCACGACGCGTTCGACGTACGCGCGCAGGTTCGGCGAGAGGGCGGCCACGCCGTCAGCCTACCCGTCTTCGCGGCACGCGAGGCCCGCCACCCGCCGGGCCTCGCGTCCCCCACCCGCCCGCCCCGTCCGCTCCGCTCTTCTCTTCTCTGCTCTGCTCCGCTCTGCCGGCTCGCGAGGGGGACTCCCCTGGGCGATCGGCCGCTTCCGCCCTCCGCGGCTCCGCTCTGCCGGCTCGCGCGGGAAACTCCCCTGGGCGATCGGCCGCGATGGGGACGGGTCGCGGGAGTCGCGCCGAGCGAGGCTAGGGCTGCACCGCGTCCTGCGAGCGAGGCGCCCGACGAGGAGGAGGCCCAGCAGGGCCGACGACGAGGAGGGGACCGAGGGCCGCTTGGGGCCCGAGGGACGACGAACCCCGACCCGCCCCCAGCGCGGCCGCCCCCAGCCGACGAAGATCCCGCCTCACTTCACCCCGGGCTGCACGTGAACGTGAATGGGTTGGGCGAGCCTGTGGATGTCGGGATCCTCGAGGAGGGTGGGTCCGCGGCGGTTGGTGAAGTCGTCGTCGGGGCGGTACTTGTCGTGGGCAGCCTTGGCGGCCGCGGCGCGGGGTTCGTCGCCGAGCGCCTGGTACGCGCGCATCGCCCAGTACCAGATCTCCCAGTCCTGCGCGTCGATCTTCATGAAGGCGTCGCAGACGTCGAGCGCCTCGCGGAACTTGTCCTGCTGGAAGAGGACGTCGGCGAGCCGGCGGTGCGTCTCGCGGTCGCGCGGGAACGTCTTCAGCACGGTGCGCAGGTCGGCCTCGGCGCCGGCGAAGTCGCCGCCCGGGCTGTTGCGCCGCGCGATCGCGCGGAAGAAGTAGGCCTTCGCGTGCGGCGGCACGCCGCGGGCGGCGTAGACGTCGAAGGCCTGGCCGATGGCGGCCGTCGCGTCCTCCGCGTCCTGCTTCGCCATGGCGGCGCGCGCGACGTTGACGTACCCGTCCGCGTACTTCGGGTCGATGCGCGTCACGAGCCGGAAGAGCTCGCGGGCGCGGTCGGGGTCGCCCTGGATCAGGTGCGCGATCGCGAGGTCGTTGATGCGGTCGCGGTCGTCGGGCAGCTGCAGCTTCAGCGTCGTCGGGTCCGGCGGCGCGCCCGGCGTCCCCTCGGGCGTGATCCGAAGGGCGAACGGCTTCGTGGTCGCCATGTCCACGATCGGCATCTTGCGGAGGTCCACCTCGATCGTGTCGCCGGGGACGAGGTAGTCCTTCTCGAGCCGGTGCTCGATCGTGTACCCGTCCTTGCTGCCGAGGACGTCGGCCACGTTGCGCATGTGCGCCATGCTGAACTTGCGGTACTTGAGCGTGGCCTTCAGCTCGAGGGCGCCCGTCGCGCCCTCGGGGACGCGGAAGCGGTACCGCACGACGTCGGCGGTGCCGGGGCCGATGCGCCGGGCGTAGATGAGGGTGTAGAGGTCGTTGGCGACGCGCGACACGAAGCGCGTGCCGTCGCGGCGCTCCCAGTACGCGCGGTACTGCTCGGCCGACGGGTCGAGCTCGCCCGTGACGGGGTCGATGCGCCCGCTCGCGTAGAAGGCGGGCTGGCCGGCGACGTTGGCCTCGAACGCGAGCCACACCTCGTTGCTGTCCACCGTGCCGGCGGGGAAGGCGTGGCCGACGCCGAGGTTGCGCACGACGACGTGCGCCTCGACGACCTCGCCGGGCTTGACCTCCGGCAGCGCGACGGGCGCCGGCAGGAACGCCCGGCCGCCCGGCAGGATCACCTGCGTGATGTCCACGCGGCACGCCGTCGAGAGGAACGACTTGATGCGGTCGATCATCGCGGTGTCGCCGCGCAGGAACGGGAGCGCGGTGTTGGCGGCGCCGAACAGGTGGCTGCGCACCATGCCCTTCTCGTCGGCGGCCGGGTCGCCCTTGCCCTCGACGAGCGGCATGTGGCAGTCCTGGCAGCGCTTGGCCGCGGGCGGGTGGTAGAAGCTGCGCGCGTTGCCCATGGAGACGCCGCTGTCGTCGTGCGCGTCGTACTCGTCCTGGGCGCGGGCCCAGCGCCAGCGCGTGAGCTCCGGCGGCGGCTCCGCCTTGTGGCAGACCGAGCAGTACGACGACTCGCTCACGTTGTGGGGCCGCATGCTCTCGACGTGGGCCTTCGGCTTCAGCCGCAGCATGACGTCGTGCGCCTTGCGGAGCAGCTCGCTGTCGCTCTTCTCGCCGGCGTAGACCTTGCGGCTCCGCAGGACGTAGTCGGCGTTGCCGTTGGTGCTCCGCGGCTCGATCGCGTGGCACGCGATGCACGTCAGGCCCGTCCGCGCGTCCTCGCTCAGCATGTCGAGCTCGGGGGCGGCGATGAGCGACAGCCCGGTGGCCTCGTCCTTCTTGAAGAGGAGCGCGGGGTCGTGGCAGCCGGCGCACCAGCGCGCGTCCTGCTTCGGGAACCGCTTGCGCAGGTCCAGGATCGCCGCGCGGTAGAAGGGGTTCGTCATCGACGCGTGGCGGTGCGCGCTGCGCTTCCACTCGTCGGTGATCACCTGGTGGCACGTCGCGCACCCCTCGAGGTCGCGCAGGTCGTCGGACGTGAGCGTCAGGTCGCCGGCGCCGCTGGTGACCGACGAGGGGAAGAAGTGCTCGCGCGCCGCCTCCGCGGCCGCGGCGCTCCCGGACTCGAAGATCGAGACCCGACCCGGGTCGGCCTGCTCCCACGCGTGGAGCCCGAGGCCGACCGCCGCCGCCGCGGCGACGCCCGCGCCGAGCACGGACCAGCGGGCGGGGTTGGTGCCGAACCGGCGGTGGAGGAGGTAGAGCCCGAGGACCGCGAACCCGGCGATCGCGTGCAGCGTGCCGGTCGAGGCCGAGGCGCCGGTCGGCTCCGCGACGAGCGACACGCCCGTCCCGGCGGCCGCGAGCGCGGCCAGGAGGACGACGGCCCCCGACAGCGCGATGAAGGGCTTGCGCTTCGTCTGCGCGACGGCGTGCGGGATCGCGAACACGAGCAGCACCGGGACGAGCAGGGCGCCGACGACCAGGTGGACGATCAGCGCGCTCTGGGCCGACGGCGACGCGCCCGGGGTCGAGACGAGGAAGAGGCCGGTCCCGGCCACGAGGATCGTGCCCAGGAGCAGGGCGCGCACGAGCGGCTTCTGCCACGGCGAGAGGATCTCGCGGGGGGCCGGCGGGGTCGGGGACGCGTTCGGCACGGGCGGGCTCCGGTGCGAGGTCGGCGGCGGCCGGGCCTCGCGGTCCTCGGGGGAGGGAGTCCCCCCGGGGGGACCCATTCTGCAACGGGACGGCCAGGGTCTCGATTCCCGCTCCGACGCCCGCCTCGTCCCGCGGGCGGCCGGATCGGCCGCGGCCGGTATCCTCCCCGGTCACGCCGCCCCCGGAGGGTCCCCCGCCGTGTTCACCAACGTCAAGGACGGTTTCCTCGCCGAGCTGAAGTCGATCGACGACGCCGGGCTGCGCAAGCGCGAGCGCGTCATCACCACCCCCCAGGGCGCGACGATCCGGGTGGCCGCGGGCCCCGAGGTCCTCAACTTCTGCGCCAACAACTACCTCGGCCTCGGGAACCACCCCCGGCTGATCGAGGCGGCGAAGCGCTCGCTCGACTCCCACGGCTTCGGCATGGCCTCGGTGCGCTTCATCTGCGGCACCCAGGACCTCCACAAGCAGCTCGAGGCCGAGCTCGCCCGCTTCCTCGGCTTCGACGACGCCATCCTCTACACGTCGTGCTTCGACGCCAACGGCGGCCTCTTCGAGACGCTCCTCGGCGAGAACGACGCGATCGTCTCCGACGCGCTCAACCACGCCTCGATCATCGACGGCATCCGCCTCGCGAAGGCCCACCGCTTCCGCTACGAGCACCTCGACTTCAAGGACCTCAAGGCGAAGCTCGACGAGGCGAAGGCCGTCGGCGCCCGCCGCATCCTCGTCGCGACGGACGGCGTCTTCTCGATGGACGGCGACATCGCCGACCTGAAGACGCTCTGCGACATCGCCGAGTCGTACGGCGCCATGGTCATGGTCGACGACAGCCACGCGACGGGCTTCGTCGGCCGCACGGGCCGCGGCACGCCGGAGCACTGCGGCGTCATGGGCCGCGTCGACATCCTCACCTCGACGCTCGGCAAGGCGCTCGGCGGCGCGTCGGGCGGCTTCACCTGCGCCCGCCAGGAGATCGTCGACCTCCTGCGCCAGCGCTCGCGCCCGTACCTCTTCAGCAACACGGTCGCCCCGCCGATCGCCGCGGCCTCGCTCGAGTGCGTGCGGATGCTCGCGGGCTCGACCGCGCTGCGCGACAAGCTCGAGGCCAACACCAAGCGCTTCCGCGAGGGCATGACGAAGGCGGGCTTGCAGATCCGCCCCGGCGTCCACCCGATCTGCCCGCTGATGCTCGGCGACGCCAAGCTCGCCGTCGAGATGGCCGACGCGATGCTCAAGGAGGGCATCTACGTCATCGGCTTCTCGTTCCCGGTGGTCCCGAAGGGCCTCGCGCGCATCCGCATCCAGATCTCCGCCGCGCACGACGCCGACATGATCGACCGCGCCATCGCGGCGTTCACCAAGGTCGGCCGCTCGCTCGGCGTGATCAAGTAGGCGCGATCGAGCAGGCGCGCCGAGGGCCGGCGGAGGCCCACGGCGCGGGCGACCTCCCGGGACCGCGAGGCCCGGCGGCCGGCGGGCCTCGCGGTCCCGGACCCTCGACCGCGTCGGGTCCCGCCCGCGTCGTGTGGACGGGGCCCGGTCGGTGACTCCGGGGTCACCGATCCGCGCCGCAAACCGGCGGCGGGCTCCCGTCGCGCCCCTCGCGGGGTGATACTCGTGGGGTCGCCCCCCGAGGACGCACCATGCCCGCCGACGCCGACCGCTCGCCCGTGGACCCCGTACGCCCCGACGCGGCGGATCACCCCGACCGGAAGGGGCCCGCCCTGACGCGACGCGACGTGCTGGCCGCGGTGCCCGCGGGGATCGTGCTCGGGCTGGGCGGCTCCGCGATGGCGGGGCCCGACGGCGCGGCCGCCGCCGTGCCCGCGCGGCGCATCGACGAGGTGTACGCGGCGCCGGGCTTCCACTGGGTCGGCGACGGCTTCCGCGTCGCGGGCTACTTCAACGCGATCCCGGACGCGCTGCGCCGGCTCGACCCGTTCGTGCTGCTCGACTACGCGCCGGAGCACGCGTTCGCGCCGACGACCGCGCGGCGCGGCGTGGGCCCCCACCCCCACCGCGGCTTCGAGACGGTCACGTTCGCGTTCCAGGGCAGCGTCGCGCACCACGACAGCACGGGCGCGGGCGGCGTGATCGGGCCCGGCGACGTCCAGTGGATGACGGCGGGCGCGGGCATCCTCCACGCGGAGTACCACGAGCAGGGGTACGGCCGCCGCGGCGGGCCGTTCCAGATGGTGCAGCTGTGGGTCAACCTGCCGAAGGCGTCGAAGTTCCACCCGCCGCGGTACCAGCCGCTGACCGCGGCCGGCATGGGCCGCGCGTCGCTGCCGGGCGGCGCGGGCGAGGTGCGCGTGATCGCGGGCGAACACCTCGGCGTCGCCGGCCCGGCGAAGACGTTCACGCCGATCACGATCCTCGACCTCTCGCTCGCGGCGGGCGCGCGCCACGACGTGAACCTGCCCGAGGGCCACACGGTGGCGATGCTCGTGATGGCGGGCCAGGCCGTGATCCACAACCGCCGCGCGGTGGCGCAGGACGACTTCGTGCTCTTCGAGCGCGAGGGCCGGCGGATCTCGATCGCGGCGACGACGGCGTGCCGGTTCCTGGTGCTGTCGGGCCGGCCGATCGGCGAGCCCGTCGTCCAGTACGGCCCGTTCGTGATGAACACGCAGGCCGAGATCGAGCAGGCCTATCGCGACTACCGCTCGGGCAAGATGGGCACGCTCGACGACTGACGACGGTCGCCGACCGCGCCCCCCGGTTCAGCGCGCGAACGGCGCGAACAGGCGGGTGAACGCGAAGTCGTCCTGCGCGAGGCCGCTGGCCGTCGTGGACAGGCCCGTGCCCGGGTGGTCCCGCTGGAACGACCACAGCGAGAGCATGCGGATCTCGTTCGCGTCGGCCCACGCGAGGACCTCGGCGGCGTCCTCGAGGGTGAACGTCTCGGGCGCGGTGTCGTTGACCCCGATCATCGGCGTCAGCCCGACGAGCCGGCACGCGGCCGCGCGGTCGAGCGCCGGGACGAGGACGCGCAGCTGCGCGACGAGGGCCTCCCCCGCGTCGATCGCGGCCTTCCCCATGTCGGCGGTGCCCGCGCCGTAGTCCATGCACATGACGTTCACCGCGTCGAGGACGACGCCGGCCGAGAGCGCCGACGCGAGCACGGCCCGCCCGTTCGCGTCGAGCCCCGTCGGCATCACGGGCAGCGTGAGCGACACCTTCAGCGTGCGGCCGGCGGCCGTGGCGGCGTCCTGCAGCCCGCGGATGGCGGCGCTGCGCAGGGCCACCGAGGCCGTGTCGGCCACGTGGAAGCCCTCGATGTCGAAGTCGACGTAGGCGAGGGCGTAGCGGTCGATGACGGCCTGGTACGCGGCCTGGAGCTCCGCGGCGCTCTTGCCCGCGCGCTGGAACGCCGCCGCGAGCTCGAGGCCCGCGGCGCCGCCGAACGACACCGCGACGTCGCCCCCGTGCGCGCGCACGCGCTCGATGCCCGCGAGGAACGGCGCGTCGCCCGTCACCGCGTCGGTGGAGCCGACGCCGTAGACGCCGGCCCACGCGGGCTCGCGGGCGACCCACGCGTTCTCGACGACGAAGCCGAGGTGGACGTGGCGGACGTCCTCCGCGTCGAGGACCGCGTCGGAGAGCGCGCCGAGGATCGGCCACAGGCCGGCGTCGACGAACGGCGAGAAGAGCCGGCTCGGCCGCGGCGCGGGCGGCGGCGGCGCGGGGCGGTGCACCCCCACCGTGTAAGTCCGCCGCGCGACGCCGTCCTCGGCGGTCCCCTCGACGACGACGTCCGTGTCGCCGACGGCGAGCGCCACCGGCGCGGACGCCGCGCCCGACGCGACCGGCGTCCCCGCGACCGTCAGCGTGGCGCCGTCGTCCATGGCGGTCGGCGTCACGACGAGCGTCGCGGTCGCGGCGTCCACGGAGACCGCGTACGTCGGCGTCTCCGGGTCGAACGCGGGCGTCAACGCACCCGCCGACACGACGAGGGCCGACAGGCGCGCGTCCGACGACGGGACGGCGGGGCCCGCTCCGCCGCCGCCTCCGCCGCCGCACCCCCCGAGCGCCCCGAGTGCCCCGAGCAGCATGGGGACCCACAGCGCGAGGACGGCGAACCCGTGGCGCATCGGCGACTCCGACGACGACCACGGCAGCGTACGCCGTCCGGGTCCGCGGGTCCCGAACATCCCGTCGTGCCGCCCGCCCCCGGCCGCGCCCGCGCCGCCCGCGGTCGGCCGCCGGGCCTCGCGGTCCGGTGGGTCGCCCGTCCGCGCCCCCCGACGCGGCGCTCCGTCAGCCGAACCGCACGGCGTGGATCGGCGGCAGGTGCTTCGAGAGGGTCAGCCATCGGTCGCCCCGGTCCTCGCTGACCCAGAGCGAGCCCGTCGTCGAGCCCATGGCGAGCGCCGTGCCGTCGGGCGACACGTCGAGACCGTGCCGGTACACGAGGTCGTAGGCGTGCGCCTGCGGCAGGCCGTTGCGGAGGAGCTCGAAGGTCGCGCCCCCGTCGCGCGTGCGCGCGACGACGACCTTCCCGTCGATCGGCACCCGCTTCTCGTCGTCGAGCGCGGGGACGAGCCACGCCGTCGCCGGGTCGCGGGGGTCGATCGCGGCCGCGAACCCGAACCCCGACCCGAACCCGGGCGCGAGCTCCGACCACGACCGCCCCGCGTCCGTCGAGCGGAAGATCCCGTTGTGGTGCTGGCACCAGAGCACGTCGGGCGCCGCCGCGCACTGGACGACGCGGTGCGGGTCCTGCACGTTCGGCTCGCGCGCCTGCTCGGGCGGCATGTAGTTCGCGCGCATGCCGGTCGCGCGGAGCTCCCACGTCGCGCCGTCGTCGGGCGTGAACCAGACGCCGCCGCACGAGATGCCCACCCACACGCGGCGCGGGTCGCGCGGATCGACGCAGATCGAGTGGATGCCCGGCTCGGGCTCGCCGCCGCCGAACCACTCCTTGCGGCGCGGGTGCCGCCACAGCGTCTCGACGAGGTGCCACGACGCGCCGCGATCGTCGCTGCGGAAGAGGCCGCCGGGGATCGTGCCGCACCAGAGCCGGCCGGGCTGCGACGCGTCGCCGGCCTCGAGGGCCCAGGCCTTCTTGAGTTTCCAGGTCAGGGGCTGGCCGGTGGTCCCGTTCTTCTGCTCGTCGGTCCCCTCGGGCTGCTTCGGGTAGGCCGGGGACGGGAGCTCGGTGAACGTCGCGCCGCCGTCGTCGGAGCGGTGGAGCTTCGTCCCGAAGTGGCCGTGGGCCAGCGCGACGTAGAGCGCGCCGTCGCGGCGGTCGGGCAGCAGCACCGTCGCGTGGTCCCCGACGAACGCCTCCCGCTCGAACGCCCAGCCCTCGCGGTCGCGGCGGTACGTGAAGACGCCCTTGCGCGTCGCGACGAAGAGCCTGCGGTCCGCCATGGCCGTCATCCTCCCGACAGCGCCTGCATCACCCAGATCTCGGCGTCCGCGGCGACCGCGTCCGACAGCCGGACGCGGTCCTTCACCGACGCGCCGTTCACGAACACCGCGAGGTCGGGACGCAGTTCGCCCTGGTCGTCGAGCACGTACCCACGGAGCCGCGCGTTCGCGGCGAACACCCGTTCGAGGGCCTCCCGCACCGACGCGCCCTCGACGACCGCCGGCGGGGCGGCGACGTGGCGCTGCAGCGTGTGCGTGAAGACGACGCGGGGCATCGCCGCAGAGGGTACCGGACCTCGCGTGCGGCCGTCGCCGCCCGCCCTTGCGGGACCGCGATCCCTCCCCGGGACGGCGAGGCCCGGCCGCCGCCGCGTCGGCCCCTGGCGGCCGGCGGGCCTCGCGGTCGCGGGGATTGCCGGACCGCGTCAGGGAGCGGATGCGCGCCCGGAGACCGCGGTCAGCGCCACGGCACGTTGCTCGGCCAGACGAGGTCGTCCTTCGTGTCCGGCTTCCTGTCGGGCCCGAGCGAGCGGAGGCGGAAGGTGCGCGCGTCGGCGTCCACGATGCGGTAGTCGATCGGCGTGTCCCAGCAGTCGTGCGGGTCGGCGTCGTAGGGCGACTCGCTGTCGGGCGTCTTGAGCTCGAAGAGCGTGTCGGGGAGGCGGTTGCGCCGGCCGACGAACGCCTTCACCTGCCCCGCGATGCCGTCGAGGAACGTGCGGCAGCCTTCCTCCTGGACCTGCGCCGGCGTCTTCTCGGGGCCGGTGCCGAGGACGAGCCAGAGCACGAACCCGCCCACCGCGAGCACGGTCGTCGCGGCGGCGATCCGCACCCACCGCATGTGGCGGGCGCGCTTGGCGCCGGGCGGCGGGGCCGGCTTGCGCGGGGCCGCCGCGGGGGCGGCGGCGGCCGGCGCGGACGGGGCCGGCGGGGGCGGGGGCGGAGGGGTGGTCACGGCGGAGAGGGTAACGGAACCCGCAGCCCCGCGTTCCCGCAAGCGGGCGCGGGCGGGTAGCCTCCCGCCGTGGCCCCGCTCCGCACCCTCCACGTCAACACCGAGAAGGGCTGGCGCGGCGGCGAGCAGCAGATGGCCTACCTCGTCGAGGGGCTGCGGGCGCGCGGCCACGGGGTGCGGCTCGCGCTGCAGCCGCACGGCGACGCCGCGCCCCGCCTCGAGGCCGCGGGGTTCGACGTCGTCCGCACGCGGATGCGGGGCGAGGCCGACCCGTTCTCCATGCTCCGGCTGCGCCGGATCGTGCGCGCCTACCGGCCCGACGTCGTGCACCTCCACACGTCGCACGCGCACGCGCTCGGCGGGATGGCGGTGCGGTGGGCCGGCCGGCCGCGCCCGGCGGTGATCGTCTCGCGTCGCGTGGACTTCTCGATCTACCGGCGCTCGTTCCTCGGGCTGAACGGCTGGAAGTACCGCCACGGCCTCGACCGCATCGTCTGCGTCAGCGAGGCGATCCGGCAGGTGCTCGTGAACGACGGCCTCGACCCCGCGACGCTCGCCGTCGTCCACAGCGCGGTCGACCCGGCCCGCGTCCGCGACGCGCGGCCGGTGGACGTGCGCGCGCGCCTCGGGCTGCCCGCGGGCTGCCCGCTCGTGCTCGCGGTGGGCGCGCTCGTCGGCCACAAGGGGCACACGCACCTCGTCGCGGCGCTGCCCGCGCTGCGGGCCGCGGTGCCCGGCGTGCGCGTCGTCGTGGCGGGCGAGGGCCCGCTGCGCCCCGACCTCGAGGCGCAGGCGCGCGCGCTCGGCGTCGCCGACGCGCTCGTGCTCGCGGGGCAGGTGACCGACCTGCCCGGCTGGTTCCACGGCGTGGACCTGCTCGTGATGCCCTCGACCGAGGAGGGCCTCGGCACGAGCGTGCTCGACGGCATGGCCGCGGGGCTCGCGGTCGTGGCCTCGCGCGCGGGCGGCCTGCCGGAGCTCGTGGACGACGGCGTCCACGGCCGCCTCGTGCCGCCCGCCGACCCGTCGGCGCTGGCTTCGGCGATGGCGGGGCTCCTGCTCGATCCCGCCACGCGCGCGCGCCTGGGCGCGGCCGGTCGCGCGCGCGTGGACGCGGAGTTCGTCGCCGACCGCATGGTCGAGGGCACGCTCGCGGTGTACGCGGACGTGCTCCGGGGACGCGAGGCCCGGTCGCCGGCGTGAGCGGGCCGGATCCCGCGGCGAGTCACGGAGGGGAGGTGCGGTCGTGCGGACGATCCTGCTCGTGCTGATCGCGTTCGGGCTCGGCATCGGCGCGGCCCACGTGCCATGGCTCGACCTCCTGCGCGGCGGGCCGAAGCCGCTCACGGACGCGGAATGGCGCGACCCGGTGGGGTCGTGGGCCGCACCGCTGCTGATCGGTGACGCGGAGGGCCTGCCGACGTACCGCGGCTACTTCGCGTGGCGGTTCGAGCGCGACGGCGCGCTCTTCGTGCGCGAGGTCCGTGACGACGCGCCGTCGGCGCCCCGGGTCGTCGCGGGCCGTTGGCGGTGGGTCGAGCAGGATCTGCGGGTGCGACTCGGGGACGCGCCGGACGAGACCCAGCTCACGATCATCGGTCGCCTCCCTGCCGGCCTCGACCTCCCGGCCGGCACGCCGCTGATGGTCGCCACCGAGCCGACGATCCTCGTGCCGATCGTCCGGTTCGAGGGGTCGACCGGGCGCGCCACGTCGTCGTTCGTGCAGGTGACGCGATGCGACGGCGACCCGGCCGCGCGCGCCGGTCGCTGGACGGCCGACGTCGCCCGCCTCCGCGAACAGCAGCGCGCGCGCCGCTGACGCGGACTCGCGCGGCGCCTACGGCCACGAGCCCTCGACCGCGCCCACGTCGGAAGCGACGTCGGACGCGCGCGGGCGGAACCACACGTCGAAGAGGAGCGGCGCGCCGAGCTCGTCGAGGGTCTGCGCGTGCGGCACCACGTTCCGCACGGGGCTGCCGAGCCCGGGCTCGCGCCCGAACACGCCCTCGACGTCGGGCTGCGGCGCCCCGAGCACCGGGTCGAGCGGCGTGAACGCGTCGCCGACCTGGTTCCCCGACAGCCCGTTCCAGATCGGGCCGCCGGTCAGGTTCCCGACGAGGTTCCACGCGCTCGTGATCGTCGGCGCCCCGCCGATGCCGACGTCGGGCGCCGCCGGCGCGACGTTGCCCGCGACGATCGACTGGCGGCAGACCCACGCGTCGGACCCGCTCGTGCCGCCGACGTGGACGCCGCCGCCCGAGCCCGACGACGTGTTCCCCGTCACGGTCACGCCCACGAGCCCGAGCCGCACCGGCGGCGTCAGGCCGCCGCCGAACGCCGCGATGCCGCCGCCGGCCGCGCCGGCCCCGCCGGACGAGTTCGCGTGCACGGTGCTGCTCCGCACGACGTGGTCGCCGCCCCCGAACAGCATCGCGCCGCCCGCGCCGGCGTACGCCGTGTTCGAGAGGAAGGAGCACCCGACGACCCGCGTGCGCCCGCCCGCGACCCAGAGGGCGCCCCCGCGCTCCGCGAGGTGGCTCTCGAGATGGCAGGCCTCGAGCTCGAGGTCGCACTGGCTCGCGTAGATCGCGCCGCCGTTGCCGCCGCACGCGGCGTCGAGCAGGTGCACGTGGTCGAGCCGCAGCGTCGCCCCGACCGCGTACACGCACCCGCCGTCCGTGAGCGCGTCGCCGTCGACGAGCCGCAGCCGCGTCAACACCACGCCGTCCACGTCCACCACCGAGACGTGCCGCGTCGTGTGCCCGCCGTCGAGCGTGATTTCGCTGCCCGCCGGGCCCCCGTCGATCGTCACGGGTCGCACGAGCACGAGCGGGCTCTCGAGCGGCACCGCGCCGCCCGCGAGCGCCGCGTCGAACACGACGATCGCGCCCGTGGGTGCTTCGGCGACCACCTGCCGCAGCGAGCCGGGTCCGTCGTCGGCGAGCGTCGTCACCACGCGCACCTCGGGCGCCGACGGCCCGCTTCCGCCGCCACACGCCGCGAAGACGCAGGGGACCAGACCGACGACGACGCGGCGGACGAACGCAACGGGACGGGACACGGCCACCTCCGGGGACACGCGCACGCGCGCGCTCCCCAGCAGTCGGCCGCGTCGTCGCGAATTGCCCCCGTCGCGATGCCTTCACCGCGGCCGGGCCGAGGCCCGGGGCGCCATCCACCTCCCGGGACCGCGAGGCCCGGCCCGCGGCGCCCCCCCACACACCTCCGGGCACGTCGCACGCGCCCCGCGACGCCCTCCCGCGTCAGGGCGCGCCGGGGGCCAGCCGCTCGATGTGCGCGAGCAGCGCCCGCGCGTCGTCGGGCGCGCCCGACGAGGCGGCCTGCGCGGCCGCGCGGGCCTCGCGGTACAGCGCCTGGCGGACCGCATAGTGCGCGCGCAAGAGCGGCGCGAGGTCGCCGCCGGTGGCGTCGATGCGGGCGAACGCGTCGAGGTGCCGGCGCGCGGCGTCGGACGCGAGCACGACGAACGCCGCGCGCACCTCCTGCGCGCCGAGCGCGTCGAGGGCCCGCATCCTGACGACGTACGACCCCGGCGGGAGCGGCGGCACCTCCACGCGGCCGTTCCCGCCCTCGACGACGGACCGGCCGGCGGGCCCGTCGATCGCGAGGCGCACGCGGGTCGCGCCCGTCGGGGCCTCGAAGCGCACCTCGGTCGGGGCGTCGAGCAGGACGCCCACGGGCCACGTCACGCGCCCGCCGCCGCGCCGCGCGTCGTTGCCGCCGCGCAGCTCGTCGGCGGAGAGCGGCGTGAACCCCTCGAACAGGTCCGGCGCCTCGGCGCGCAGCCGCCCGGCGGCGGCGACGAGCCGCTCCCCCGCCGCGGCGGACGGATCGTCGCGCCGCGTGAAGAGGGTCGTGAGCCCCACCGCGGCGACCACGACGGCCGCCACGGCGAGGAACACGCGACGGACCTTCACGCGGCGGCGGTCCGCACGCAAGGCCCGCACGAGCAGCATCGCCTCGGGGTCCACGCGGAGCCGGCGCTCGAGCGCGCGGCGCTCGGCCTCGGGCAACGCGCCGTCGAGGTAGGCGGCGACGAGGTTCGGGTCCGGCGGGCCCGCGTCGAGGTCGAGCAGCCCGGGCAGGACGTCGTGTGTGAACGCATGCTCATCCATCGTTCGACCTCCGCTGCGCCGGCGCCGCCGCGCCGTCCACGTCCGTCCGCGCGAGGATGCGCGCCACCGCGCCCCGCAACGCCGCCCACGCGTCGCCGTCGCCGCCGACCGCGGGCACGTCCGACAGCCGCGCCGCCACCGCGTCGCGGAGCCGGCGCGCCGCCGACTGCAGGAGCCGCGTCACGCGCGGCGCCCCCACACGCAGGGCCGACGCGATCGCCTGCTGGGGCAGCGCGTGGCGGTACTTCAGCACGACCGCCTGCAGTTCCTTCGCCGTCAGCCGCGGCCACGCGTCCTCGAGGGCGTCGCCCACGACGCGGGCGGTCTCGGCGTCGGCGAGCCGCCGCACGGGATCGTCGTCGCACGGGACGGTCTCGGGCGCGGGGCCCGGCGGCGGCGCCGCGGCCTTCGCGCGCCATCGATCGCACAGCCGGCGCCACAACACCGTCGCGACGAAGGCCTGCAGCGAGCCCCGGCCGTCGTAGGTGCCGACGACGGTGCGCGCCCCGCCCGACGGCGGCGGCGCCGCGAGCGCGCCCCAACCCTCCTCGAGCAGCGCCTCGGCGTCGTCGCGCGACGCGCCGCGCCGCCGCAGGAACGCCCGCAGCGGACGCTCGAGCGTGTGCTGCACCCGGGCCCACGCGCCGTCGCTGCCGCCCTCGCACGCGCGCGCGAGGTAGTAGTCGCCGGTCGCGCACGGGAGCGGGGCCCCGACGCGCCGTCCGAGGAACGACGCGAACGGCACGTCGAGGTCCGGGTGGGCCCGCCGGCCGTCGTCGTAGGCCGCCCGCCAAGCGGCGGCGACGTCGGAACGGGGCGTGAGCGCGGGGTCGGGCACGGCGCGGAGCGGGCCTCGCGGTCCGGGACGGGGATCGCCGGGACGGGGGTCGCCGGGACAAACGTCCCGGGAGGGTGCGGCGGCACGCCGCCCCGACAACCTAGTCGGAGCCGACGCACGGAGTTGCCCCCGTGACTGCCGGCGTCACGGCATACTCGCCCCGCCGCGCCGGTCCTGCCGGATCCCCGGGCGCGGCCGGAGGCCCCCCGCGCGTGCCCGCTGACGACCCTCGAACGCCCGACCACGGTCCCGCGGACGGCCGCGCGGACGGCCGCAGGGCCGGCGCGCCCCCGGGGCGCCGCGGGCCGGGCCTCGCGTTGGCGGCGCTCGTGGTCGCATCGCTCGTCGGCACGGTCGCCCCGGTCCGGGGCCACGCCGCCGACGCGCCGCCGTCGCCCCCGCCGGCCGCCCCGCCCGCTCCCGCCGAGAGCGCGGCGACGGGGTCCGCGGCCCTCCTGGCGAAGGCACGCGAGGCCCGGTCGCGCGGCGACTTCGCCGGCGCGCGTGGGCACGCGGAGGCGGCCGTCGCGGCGGCCACGTCGACGGCGGAGCGGCGCGACGCCCTGCGGGTGCTGCTCACGATCGAGCTCTCGACGCAGCGGCTGCACGCGGCCGCGCGGCGCCTGCCGGAGCTGCGCGCGCTCGAGGAGGCGCTGGGCAACCGCAACGGCGTCGCCGCGACCGACGTGCAGACGGCCGCGGTCGACGCCTCGCTCGGCCGGCTGACGGAGGCGCTCGCGCGCATCGACGACGCGGTCGCGTGGCTCGACGCGCACGGCGCGGCCTGGGAGCAACGCGGCGCGCACCTAAACGCGGCGCGGATCCGCCTCGAGGTGAGCGACGTCGTGCGCAGCCGCGAGCATCTCGAACGGGCGCGCGTCGCGGGGAAGGGCCTGGGGCTCGACGAGGGACCGCTCCACCTGCTCGACGGCGCGCTCGCGCTCAAGGAAGGGCGGCCCGAGGCGGCGGTCGCGGGGTTCACGGCGGCGGTCGCGGCGTCAAAGGACCCGCGGTCGCCGGGCGTGGTCGCGGCCCGGCTGGGGCTCGTGGTCGCGTGGACGTCGGCGGGCAAGCTCGACGAGGCCCGCGGCGAGCTCGCGCGCGCACGCGAGGCGGTCGCGGGTCGCGGCGTGAGCCTGACGTCGCTGCAGGTGGACGTCGCCGCCTGCCTCGTCGCCCTCGAGGCCGGCGACGCCGCCGGCGCCGTCGAGGCGGGCCTCGCGGCGCGCCCCCACGCCGACGCGTTGCCCGGCGGCTGGGTCGCGCTGCTCGAAGCGCGACTGGCGCGGGCGTACGTCGCCCTCGGCGACGCGCCGCACGCGCTCGAGGCGGCCGAGCGCGCCGGCACCGCGCTGCTGCGCGACTCGGGAGCGTTGCCCGACGTCGTCGGTGCGCGGTTCCGCGCGGAACGGGGCGACGCCTTCGCCTGGGGCGTGGACGCCGCCGTCGCGGCGGGCGACGCCGCGGCGGTGTTCCGCGTGGCCGAGCGCGCGCACGCCGCGGCGCTGCGCGCGCGGCTGCGCCTCGACGAAGCGGTCGCGCGCCGCCTCGACCCGGCGCTCGCCGACGAACGCACGCGCATCGAGGAGGTCGAGGCCGCGGCGCTCGGGGCCTATCGCGCGCGGCTCGCCACCGGCACCACCGACGACCTTCCGCGCGCCTTTGAGGCCGTGCGGACGGCACGCGAGGCCGCGGACCGCTTCCGCGAGCGCCTGCGCACGCGCGACGCACTGGCCGGCGCGTGGCTCGCGCCGGAGGTCGTCACGCTCGACGCCGCCCGCGCCGACCTGACGGCCGAAGAGGCGCTCGTCGTGTTCGCGGCGGGGAGCGAGCGTCTGTACGCGGTGGTGGCCACGGCGGCGGGCGCGAGGCTCGTGGCCGTGGGCCCGCTGGCCTCCGTCGCGGCCACCGTCGCGTCGGCGGTCGTCGAGGACCGCGCGTTGCCCGCCGACGGCGCGGTCGCGGCGCTGCGCGCGCTCGTCGCGCCGCTCGACCTGCCCGCCACCGCGCGCCGCGTGCGGTACGTGCCCGCGGGCCCCGTCGGCGGCGTCGCGTTCGCGGCGGTGTGGCCCGACCGCGCGCTCGTGCGCCTTCCGTCGGTGACGGTCGCGCGGCTCCTGGCCGCTCGCCCGCGCGCGGGCGACACGCAGGTGCTCGCGGCCGCCGGCGGCCCGTGGGGCCCGGACCGCCCGCTGCCCGGCGCCGACGCCGAGGTCCGCGCCGTCGGCGTCGCCGTGCCCGGCGCGACCGTGCTCGTCGGCGACGCGGCCACCGAACCCGCGGTGCGCGCGGCCGCGGCGTCGCGGGCCTGGCGCGCGGTCCACGTCGCGGGGCACGCGCTCGTCGACCCCGCGGTGCCGACCCGGTCCGCGCTCGCGCTCCGTCCGGCGCCCGGCGCCGACGGCCTCCTCACGGTCGGCGAGATCCTCGGCGACACGGTGCGAGCCGACCTCGTCGTCCTGTCGGCGTGTTCGACGGCCACCGGCCGCCGCTTCGGGGCCGACGGCGACCTCGGGTTCGCGCACGCCTACTTCGTGGCGGGCGCGCGCGCCGTCCTCGGCAGCCTCTGGGACGTGGACGACGACGCGACGGCGGCCCTCATGGCCCGCTTCTACGCCGCGTTCAAACCCGGCACCTCGGCCGCCGACGCGCTCCAGCGCGCCCAGGCCGACCTGCGCGCGGACCCGCGCTACGCCTCGCCGGCCGCGTGGGCCGGTTGGCAGGTCTGGGGCGCGCCGTAAGCGCGGACAGGGAATCGTCGGCGCGGGAGGCACGCGGGGGCGGGGCACGCATCGCCGCGGCGCATCCCGCGCGACGGCGAGGACACCACGGCCGGGCTCCACCGAGCGACGACGCGAAGGACAGGGCGTCGTGGGCAGGGGCTCGGGTCTGAACGACCACAGGGGCACGGACGTCGCTCCACCGCGCGGGGCTTCCCCCGCGCCGACATCCTGTCCTCGCGCGAGCCGCGGCCGGGTCACGGAGAATCCGTGCGGCGGTCCATCGGCCGCCGCGGACGGTCCGTCCGCGCGACCTCGCCACGCCGCGACTCACCGCGACCGCGGGACCTCGTCGCGAAACCGGGCCGCGGGGTCCGCGGGACGCGCGAGCACGCCACGTCCGGGCCGGCGGCGGCCCGGAAGCGCGCGAGGCCCGACCGACGCCGGTGATGCGGCGGCGGACGGGCCTCGCGGTCCCACGCGGCGGGTTGCCGCGAGGGGACGTCAGCCGATGAACTCGGGCTCGACCAGCTCGGCCAGGATCTTCGCGTCCACCGCGCGCTTGTAGAGCGTGCGGAGGGCCTGACGGCCGCGCTCGCCGTAGTCGAGCGTGAGGTCGTTCACGTACATGCCCACGAACTTGTCGGCTTTGTCCTTCGGCAGGTTGCGGCCGAACTTCATGGCGTAGGCGAGCGCCTCCTCGCGGTGGCCGAGCGCGTAGGCGATCGAGCGCTTGAGGTCGAGCGCGATCTTCGCCGCGAGGTCCGCGGGGATGTCGCGGCGGATGCCGTTGCCGCCGAGCGGCAGCGGGAGCCCCTCGGTCTGGTCGCTCCACCACTGGCCGAAGTCCACGACGCGGACGAGGCCGTGCTCCTTGTAGGTGAGCTGGCCCTCGTGGATGATCACGCCCGCGCGCACGAGGCCCGCGCGCACGGCGTCCATGATCTTGTCGAAGGGGACCTGGCGGGCGTCGATCTTCGTGCGGCCGAACCAGAGGCGCGCGACGAGCGCGGCGGTCGTGAGCGCGCCCGGGAGGGCGACCTTCATGCCCTCGACCTCGCTCGGGCGGATCGGCGTCTTCGCGACGAGCATCGGGCCGTAGGCGTCGCCGAAGGAGGCGCCGCAGGTCAGGAGCGCGTAGTTGCCGCGGACGTAGGGGTAGGCGTGGAACGAGATCGCGGTGAGGTCGTACGTGCCCTTCTTCGCGTCCTCGTTGAGCGTCTGGATGTCCTTGAGGACGTGCTCGTAGCGGCGGCCCTCGGTGTCGACGCGGCCGGCGGCGAGCGCGTAGAACATGAACGCGTCGTCGGGGTCCGGGCTGTGCGCGACGGTGATCGTGCCGTCGGCGCGGCGCGGGGGCAGGTCGGTGGGGATCGGGAGCGGCTTCGGCGCGGCGGGCGCCTCGGCCTCGACGGGCTCCGCCGCGACCGCGGGGACCTTCGCGAGCGCCGCGAGCACCTCGCCCGCGCCCTCGCCGTCGAGCGCGTCGAGGTCGTCGGCGACGACGGGGGCCGACTTCGCCGGCTTCTTTACGGGCGCGGCCTTCTTCGGCGAGGCGGGCTTCGCCTTCGTCGCGGCCGGCGCGGCCTCGACCGGGGCCGGCGCGGCCTTCTCGGCGGCCTTCGGCGCGGGCTTCGCCGCCTTCGCGGCGGGCGCGGCCTTCTCGGCCGGGGCGGGCTTCGCGGGCGCGGCGGCCTTCTTGGCGGGCGCCTTCGCGGCCTTCGCCAGCGGCGTCACCGCCTTGGCGGCAGGCTTCGCCACGGACTTCTCGGAGGAGTCCGCCTTCTCGGAGGGGGTCGGACGGTCGGTCGGCTTGCCAGCGGGCTTCTTCGCCACAGGATCGGTCCCCGGGGGGTGGGAGGGGAAGGCTACCGCCGTTGCGGAAGGGTGCGGAGCAAACGGCGGGCGCCCGGCACGCACGGCGTACGATTCCGCGCCGCGGCCACCCCCGGCACCCCCTGGTCCGGGACCGGTCGCCCCGGAGGCCCCCATGCCCGCCCCGCTCTTCCTCGCCGGCGCCGTCCGCACCCCCATCGGCAAGTTCGGGGGCACGTTCGCCCCGCTGTCGGCCCCGGACCTCGGGGTCGCCGCCGCCAAGGAAGCCCTCGCGCGCGCGAAGGTCCCGGCGACCGCGGTGGACGAGACGATCTTCGGCCACGGCCGCCAGGGCGGGCAGGGGCCGGGCACCGGCCGGCAGGTCAGCGTGCGCGCCGGGGTGCCGGTCGAGGTCCCCGCGTGGACCGTGAACATGGCCTGCGGCTCGTCGCTCAAGGCCGTCATGCTCGCCGCCGAGGCGATCGCCGCCGGCCGCGCCGACGTCGTGCTCGCGGGCGGCATGGAGAGCATGTCGAACACGCCCTACCTGCTGCCGCGCGCGCGGTGGGGCTACCGCCTCGGCAACGACCAGGTGGTCGACGGCATGTACCGCGACGGCTTCCACTGCCTGCTCGCCAACCAGCTGATGGGCGAGACGGCCGAGAACCTCGTGCCGATGTACGCGATCACGCGGCAGGAGCAGGACGCGTACGCGGCGCGCAGCCAGCAGCGCTGCGAGGCGGCGCGCAAGCGCGGCCGGTTCACGGCCGAGAAGGTCGCGGTCGAGGTGAAGGGCAAGGGCGGCCCCGTCCCCTTCACCGAGGACGAGCACGCCCGCGACGGCGTCACCGCGGACCAGCTCGCGTCGCTGCCGCCCGTCTTCTCGAAGACCGGGTCGGTCCACGCGGGCAACTCGAGCGGCATCACCGACGGCGGCAGCGCGGTCGTCGTGCTGTCGGAGCAGGCCGTCGCCCGCCACGGCGTGACGCCCCTCGCGCGGATCGTCGCGTGGACGCAGGCCGGCGTCGACCCGAAGGTCATGGGCCTCGGGCCCGTGCCCGCGGTCCGCAAGCTCCTCGAGCGCACGGGCCTCGCGGTCGGCGACATCGACCTGTGGGAGCTCAACGAGGCGTTCGCCGCCCAGGTCATCGCGTGCAACCGCGAGCTCCGGATCCCCGAGGACCGCCTCAACGTGGACGGCGGCTCCATCGCGCTCGGCCACCCGATCGGCGCGACGGGCTGCCGCATCCTCGTGACGCTGCTGCACTCGATGGCCGAGCGCGGCGCCCGGCGCGGCGTCGCGACGCTCTGCATCAGCGGCGGCCTCGGCGTCGCGGTCCTCGTCGAGCGCGTCTGACCGCAGCGACGGAGGGCGCCGCTCCGGAGCGCCGAGCCGGCGCGACCGCATCCCGGGCCTCGACCGCGAGGCCCGGCGCGACGCAGGGCCGCGGCGCCGTCAGCGCAGCAGCGCGCCGACGCGGGCGATGAGCGTCTCGCGCTCGAACGGCTTCTGCACGAAGCCCGAGACGCCGAGGCCCGCGAACCGGGCCATGGCGTCCTCCTGCGTGAAGCCGCTGATGACGAGCACCTTGACGTCGCCGCGGAGCGCGCGGATCTGCTTCAGCGTCTCCTCGCTCGACAGGCCGGGCATCGTCATGTCGAGGAGCACGGCGCGGACGCGGTCCTTCTCGGCGCGGAACCGCTCGACGCCCTCGCGGCCCTCCGCGGCGAACACGACGTCGTAGCCCGCGCCCGCGAGCATGCGCGAGACGACCTCGAGCACCGTCGGGTCGTCGTCGATCACGAGAACCGTGCCGCCCCCGCGCACCGCGTCGGCGGGGCGCGCCGGCGGCGAGCGCCGGACCGGGCGGTCGCCGCGGTACGGCGGCAGCACCACGCGGAACGTCGAGCCCTGGCCCGGGGCGCTCGCGACGCGCACGGCGCCGTGGTGGCCGCGGACGATCCCGAGGAGCGCCGCGAGGCCGAGGCCGCGGCCGGTGAACTTCGTCGTGAAGAACGGCTCGAAGATCTTGCGCTGGGTGGCCTCGTCCATCCCGACGCCGGTGTCGGCCACCTCGAGGACGACGTACGGGCCCGGCGCGAGGCCGGCGCCGCCGTACGCGGTCGAGAGCCACGCCGTGTCCACGGGTTCGTACGCCGTGCGCAGCGTCACGACGCCCTCGTGCTCGCCCATGGCCTCGGAGGCGTTCGTGATCAGGTTCATCACGACCTGGCGGAGCTGGGCCGCGTCCGCCTCGACGGGCGGCAGGTCGTCGGCGAAGTCGAGGACCAGCTTCACGCGCTTGCTGATGGAGACCTGCAGCAGCTTCGCCATGTCGCGCACGACGTCGTTGAGGTCGAGCGGCTCCACGACGAACCGCCCCTTGCCCGCGTAGGCGAGGAGCTGCTGCGTGAGGTCGCTGGCGCGCAGGCCCGCGCGCTTGAGGTCCTCGACGCGGGCGGCGGCCGGCGAGCCCGGCTCGAGGTGGAGCAGCGCGAGGTCGGCGTTGCCGAGCACGCCCATGAGCAGGTTGTTGAAGTCGTGGGCGATGCCGCCGGCGAGCACGCCGAGGCTCTCGAGCCGCTGCGCGTGCTGCACCTGCGTCTCGAGGCGGCGGCGCTCGTCCTCGACGCGGCGGCGCTCGGTGATGTCGCGGTCGAGCGACAGCACGAGCCGGCGGCCGCCCCACGCGATCTCGCGCGCGATCACCTCGAGGGGGAAGAACGACCCGTCGGCGCGGCGGTGGCGCGCCTCGAACGTGAGCGTCTCGCCCGCGCGCAGCCGGCGCACGCGCTCGGGGCCCTCGGCGGCGGTCTCGGGGTCGTCGAGCTCGAGGATCGACATGCCGAGCAGGCGCTCGACGGGGAAGCCGTGCATCCGCGCGGCCGCCTCGTTCGCGTGGACGATCCGCAGCGGGGCCGTGGCGTCGTTCGGGTCGAGGAGGAACAGCGCGTCGGGCAGCTCGGCCGACAGGATGCGGAAGAGCTCCTCGCGCTCGCGCACCGCCTGCTCGGCGCGCCGCGCCTCGGTCACGTCGCGCAGCGCGACCACCGCGCCGTGCGTGCGGCCGGACGGGTCCGCGATCGGCGCCCAGCGCGGCCAGACGCTCCGCTCCGCGCCGCCGACCGCCACCAGCACGACGGGGATGGCCGTCTCGGTGGCCGCCTCGGCGTGGAACATCTCGTCGACGATGTCGGGGCGCGGCCCCCGGCTCTTCTCGTCGACGAAGCGGAGGACCTCGTGCAGCGTGTGGTCGCGCGCCGTCACCGACGTCCACCCGGTGAGCGTCTCGGCCGCGGGGTTCATGTAGTCGACGCGCCCGTCCGCGTCGCACGTGAGCACCGCGTCGCCGATGCTGCGCAGCGTGACGCGCAGCCGCTCGGTCTGCTCGGCGAGGCCGGCCTCCGCGCGCCGGCGGACGGTGTTCTCGCGCCGGAGGTCGTCCACCGCGATCGACAGCGCGGCGGTCCGGTCGCGCACCGCGCGCTGCACCGCGGCCTCGCGCCCGAGCGACGCCCGCAGCGCCTGCGTGAGGAGCGCCGTGAGCACGAGGCCCGTCGCGAGCGCGGCCCACGGCTGCCACGGCCGCCGCGCCTCGACGAACGACGGGGCGGGCTGCGTGATGACCTCCCACCGCCGCCCCCCGATGGCGACCGGCGTGGACTGGTGCGCCCCGGCGACCGCCTGCGACCGCTCGTGCGGGCAGGTACGGCCGTTCTCGTCGTCGAGGCGCGAGAGCGAGTGCCCGAGGAAGACCGCGCGCCCCGGGTCCGTGACGTCGAAGAGGCAGATGTCGAGCCCCTCGGGCTCGAGCGTGTTGCGCGCGTGGTCGATCACGAGCGTCGGGTCGAGCACGACGAACGCCCACCCGCGCAGCGCGGTGCGGCGCTCGGCCGCCGTCGTCAGCGGGCGCCCGCGCGTGAACACCGGCTGCACCAGCGCGACCGCGGGGCCCGTGAGCCCGGCGTCGGCGACCGGCCGCGGGAGCGCGAACGCCGGCACCGCGCGCGCCTCGCCCGCGTCCCGCGCGGCGTCGAGGGCGGCCCGCAGCGCCGGGTCGAACGCGAGGTCCCACCCGAGCACCGCGGGCGCGAGCGACGCCGGCGCGACGACCGACAGCGGCGCGTGCTCGTCGCCGGGCGCGGCGACCGAGAACCCCGACGTGGCGTCCCACCGCCGCACGCGGAACGACGGCCGGTCGCCGCGGCGGACGTCCTCGGTGAAGACCGCGAGGTCGGCGCCCGCCACCGACGGGGCCCACCCCACCATCACGTGCCCCGGCCGGATCTCGTGCAGCCGCGCGTAGAACGAGCCCAACGACTCCGGGGTGGGCGGCTCGGAGGCGTCGAACAGGCCCGGCACCGTCGCGAGCAGCGCGCGGTGCAGCTCGATCGCGTCCGCGACGACGCGGCCCCGCGTCCCGGCCGCCCGCTCGAAGTCGGCGGCGTCGCCGCGGCGCTCGCGGTGCATGAGCACGGCCCACGCCACGCCCGACACGACGAGCCCGACCACCAGCGCGACGATCCACGGGCGCCGGCGCGCGCGCGGGACGACGGTCTCGTCGGAGGTGGTCGGAGCGGCGACGTTCATGCGGGGGCGAGGGACCCGCGCGGGAGGGGCCCGCGCCGTCCCCCCACACCCATCAGTTGTCGCCGGAGCCGGCCGGAGCCGGGAACTTCTTCTCGAGATCCGCCCAGCGCGGGTCCTGTTTGAGGCTCGTCAGGTCCTCGTCGGCGCGCCAGATCCGCGCGATGCCGGCCGAGTCCCCCGCCTTCGTGTCGGCCTCGAGGGAGGCGCCGAGGGCCGCGAACGCCTCGTCGAGCTCCTTGAGCCGCCCGTGCGCGCAGGCGAGGTTGTACCGCGCGATCGTCGCCTCCCGCGGCTCGTCGAACGTGCCCGCGACCGCCTCCTTGAGCACGTCGCGCGCCTCCGCGTCGGCCTTCTTCGTGAAGAGCAGCGCGAGGCCGAGCTCGCCGAGGCACGTCGCCCGCTCGCCCGCCGTCAGCGTCCCGGTCGCGTCCTTCGCGACGGCGGCCTTGAGGTGCACGATGGCCTTCGCGAGCAGCGCGTCGGCGTCGTCGCCCTGCCGCTCGCGGGTCTGCGCCGCCTCCGACGACAGCATCCGCCCCAGCACGTACCGCCCCACGGCGTGCTTCGCGTCCATCGACAGGATCGCGCCCGCGAGCGCCGCCGCCCGGGGACCGTTGCCCGCGCCCATCGCGCTGGTCGCGCGGATCCCGAGCATCCGCGTCGCGTACGCCACCTGGATCTCGACCGCCTTCGCGCGGATCTCCGCCGGCGCCGCGACCACCAGCCACCGCGTCGCGTGCCCCATCCCGACCACGGCCCAGCCCTTGCCGTCCGCCGCGCCCTTCAGCGCCGCGACCGCCTCGGGCAGCGTCGCGTCGAGGTCCACGAGCGCGAACACCGCCTTCTTCCCGTCGGGCGACGTCGCGGACGCGCCGAGCACGTGCACCTGCTCGGCCTTCGCCTTCGACGCCACGACCGCGACGATCGCGTCCTTCAGCGCCGCCTCGTCGGGCGCCGCGTCGGCGCTGCCGACCAGCTTCCAGCCCTCGGGCAGGCCGTCGGCCGACAGGCGGACGTCGTGCTGGGAGTGCTCGGCCTCCGCGGGTTCGGCGGCGGCGTCCTCCGCCCAGGCCTCCGGGGCGACGACGACCGAGGCGACGACGACGGGGAGCACCAGGGCGGACGCGGCGAGGACGAGCGCGGACAGGCGGGGCGACATGGGCGACTCCGGGGGAAACCGACACGGTACCCGAGGTCCGCAGTCAGGGGGGCGGGACGCGAGGCCCGCGCGGGGGCAGCCCTCGCGGGACCGGCCTCACGGGGCAGCCCTCGCGGGGGCAGGTCTCGCCGGGCAGGCATGGCGGTGCGGGCCTCGCGGTCCCGCGCCGGCCGGTTGTCCCGCGACCCCCGTCGGCCCGCGGGGGCGACGCGCGGCGGCCCCGCACGCCGGCGTTGCCGACCGTGTGTCCCGCGCGGCCCGTGCCGCCCTCGCCCGTGGTGCCCCGCCGCGACGGCCTACGCGCCCGCGTCGTCGAGGCCGTCGTCGCGTGCGGGGCAGGCGGTCTCGCCGCCGCAGCAGGGGTCGACGTTCACGCCGCAGGTCGCGCACTGCACGTGACCGTGCACGGCCACCGGCCGGGCGGGGAAGCCGCACCACGGGCAGCGGCCCGCATCGGCGCGCGCGGCGGCGCGCGGCAGGGCATCGGGCCCGCGGGTCGGTTCGTTCGGCACGCGCCGATCGTGCCGCGCGCCCGTGCCGGTCGGAAGGGATCTTCGTCCGCACCCGCGCCGACGTGCGAGATCACGGCAACCCGTAGGGTGCGGGCCTCGTGCCCGCCCGCCGGTCGCGCCGATGCACGACGAACACGACGGCCCCCGCACCGTCCGCACCCGCGGCGACGTGCGAGATCACGGCAACCCGTAGGATTCGGGCCTCGTGCCCGCCCGCCGGTCGCGCCGATGCGCGACGAACACGACGGTCCCCGCACCGTCCGCGCCCGCTGCGTGGCTCGATGGCGCCGGAACCGGAGGCAGGTCCCCCGTCACGCCGGCCACCGGGCCTCGCGTCCCGGGAAGGGGGATGCGTCGGAGGGAGCGTCAGAGCGGCGGGAAGAGGCGGAGCGCGTTCGAGGAAAGGAAGCGCTCGATCACGTCGGCGGGCAGCGGCAGCGCGCGCAGGCCCGCGAGGTTCTTCGCGATGGAGGGGACGCCCGGCGACGGCCAGTCGGTCCCGAAGAGGACGCGGTCGGCGATCTCCTCGATGCGCGGGAACCACTCGAGGACCCGGTTCGGCGGGATGCCCGACAGGTCGAGGCAGAACCGCGGGAAGCGGCGCAGGAGGAAGAACGCCTGCTCCGTCCAGAAGGGACGGCCGCCGTGCGCGATGATCACCGTGAGGTCGGGGAAGTCGACGCCGACGTCCTCGAGCTGCAGCGGGTCGCCGTGTTTGCTGCGCGCGCCGCGGAAGATGCTCGTGCCGGTGTGGAACATCACCGGGATGCGCCGCGCCTGCGCCACCTCGTAGAGGTCGCGCAGCCCCGGATGGGGCCCGAGGTAGTCGTTCGGGTTCACGAGCATGTGCGGCCCGTGGACCTTGAAGAGCCGCGCGCCCGCGTCGGCGAGGCGCTCCGCGCGGCCGCGGACGTCGCGCTCGAAGCGCGGGTTGATGCCGACGCACGGCAGCAGGCGGTCGCGACGGCCCTCGGTGTAGCGCAGCACCCACTCGTTGGTGGCCGTCGAGAAGCCCATCACGTCGGGCGCCTCGTAGTTGATGAGGACCGTGCGCGCGACGCCCTCGCCGTCCATGTGGGCGACCAGCGCGCCCGGGTCGTCGAAGCAGCGGCGGATCGTGTCGAGGTCGTCGCGGCCCTTCCGCATCGCCTCCATCACCGCGGGGCGGATCATCTCCCACGGCTGGACGTGGACGTGGACGTCGGTGACGGGGCCGCGCGTCGCGCTCACGCCGGCTTGCTCCAGTCGTAGAAGCCGCGGCCGCTCTTCTGGCCGAGGCGGCCCTCCGCGACCATCTTGCGCAGGAGCGCCGGCGGCGTGAACCGCCCGCCGGGGAACTTGCCGTCGAGGTACTCCGCGATGCCGAGGCGGACGTCGAGGCCGACGAGGTCGGTCGTCTTGAGCGGGCCCATGGCGTGCCCGTAGCCGAGCACGAGCGCCGTGTCGATGTCCTCGGGCGACGCGACGCCCTCCTCGACCATGCGGATCGCCTCGAGGCCGAGCGCGATGCCGAGGCGGCTCGTCGCGAAGCCCGGGACGTCCTTCACGACCACGCACGTCTTGCCCATGCGCTTGCCGACCTCGAGCGTCGCCTCGAGGGTCGCGGGCGACGTCGCGTCGGTGCGGACCACCTCGAGCAGCGGCTTCAGGGGCACGGGGTTGAAGAAGTGCATGCCGATCACGCGGTCGGGCCGGCCGCTCGCCGCCGCGATCTCGGCGACCGAGAGCGACGACGTGTTCGTCGCGAGGATCGCGCCGGCGGGCGCCGCCGCGCCGAGGTCGCCGAAGATCCGCCGCTTGAGGTCCATCCGTTCGGGCGCGGCCTCGACGGCGAGGTCGATGCCCGCCGCCGCCGCGCGCAGGTCGCTCGCGGGCGAGAGGCGCGCGAGCGCGGCGTCGCGGTCGGCGGCCGAGACCTTCTGCTTCTCGACCAGCTTGTCGAGGCTGCCCTTCACCTTCGCGAGGCCGGACGCCACGGCCTTCGCGTCGACGTCGAACAGGCGGACGTCGTAGCCGGCGACGGCGGCGGCCTGGGCGATGCCGTGGCCCATGGTGCCGGCGCCCACGACGAGGACGGTGCGGACGGACATGAAGGGACCTCCCGGGGACGGGGGCGGAGCCTACGGGACCGCCGGGCAACCGTGGCGTTTCGGCCCGGCCGGGGCCACGATGCGGGGATGGCGCACGTCGTCGAGGTCCCCGTCCGGTTCGGTCACGTCGATCAGGCGAAGATCGTCTACTACCCCCACCTCTTCCACTTCGGCCACGTGGCCATGGAGCAGACGTTCGAGGAGGTCCTCGGCGTCTCCTACCCCGACCTCCTCGTCCGCGACCGCCGCGGCTTCCCCGCGGTCCGCATCGAGACCGACTTCCTCGAGGTCGTCCCCTACGGCGAGCGCCTCCGCATCGCCGTGTCGGTCGTGAAGATCGGCACGACGAGCGTGACCTGGCGCTTCGACGCGACCCGCGCGTCCGACGGCGCGCGCGCCTTCCGCACCACCGTCGTCACCGTCTGCGTCGACATGGACACGTTCCGCCCCACGCCGGTCCCCGCCTCGCTGCGCCCCGCGCTCGAGCGCCTCGTCGACGCGCCCCCCGCGCCCTGACCCCGCCCGGAGCCCCGATGCCCCTCCGCTCCCCCGTCGCCTCGCTCTGCGCCGCCCTCGGCGCGGCCGCCGCGGTCGTCGCGCTGCTCTTCCCGCCGCTGCTCGTGGTGCGCGAGCCCGCGAACCTGCGCGACCTCGTCGCGTCGATGGCCGCGGCGATGCTCGGCGTCACCCAGGTGAACGGCCTCAAGCTGATCGACCTCGTCCGCGACCTCGACGGCGGCACCCGCGACGCGGTCTTCGTCGCGTGGGCGGTCGCCGCCGGCGCCGCGGGCCTCGCGTTGCTCGCGTGCGCGATGCCGCGCCTCTCGCGCCTCCTCGCGGTCGCGGGCCTCGCGGCCCTCGCCGCGCTCGTGATCGTCCCCCGCGTCGTCGGCGACGACCGCATCAGCACGCTCGGCCACCTCGTGCGCGCGTCCGACGTCTCGACGGGCTTCTACGTCGCGATCGCGGGGTTCGCGCTCGTCGTGGTCGGCGGGGTGCTCTGCCGCTGCGCGTAAGGGTCCGCGACGAGACAACTGACCCGCCTTCGGCCGAGCGCCCGGGAGGCGCATCGCAAGGAACGAGGGCGATCGCGTGGGCTTGACACGCGGACGACGGGTGACGCCGCTCGGCGTCTCCCGCCGCCGCCCGAAAGGCGCCCGTTGTTTCGGCGCAGGCCCTGACCCGCGGCGGGCGCACGGGCCCGCTCGACGTCTCGGACCGCGAGGCCCGCTCGCCCGCGCGATCCGAGCGGACACGTCCCGGCGCGGCGCGACCCGAAACGACGCGAGGCCCGGTCGCCGACGGCGACCGGGCCGCGCGGTCCCGCGGATCGCGGGTCGTTCCCGTGGCGGCGACGGGGCGCGCCTACAGGGGCCTGCGGGTGCCTACGGGTAGTAGTAGCCGCGGCGGACGTACCGCGGGCCGTAGTAGCCGCCGCGGTAGTAGCCGCCGTAGTACGGGCCGTAGTAGGGGTACGGGCTGCCGTACACGACCACGGGCGGCGGCGGCGCGTAGTAGACGGTGCCCGGGGCGCACGGCGCGCACGCGGGGGGCGGGGCGCACGGCGGCGCGCACTGCGCCTCCTGGTCCGACGCGATGGCGTCGCCGGCAAGCGCGCCGGCCGCGAGGCCGACGATGCTGCCCGCGAGCGCGCCCTCGGCGCCGCCGGCGGCGCCGCCGATGGCCGCGCCCGTCGCCGTCCCGGCGATCACGCCCGCGGCGCGGGTGTGGCCCGGGCCGGCCGCGCAGCCGGAGAGGACGAACGCCGCCAGGACGCTGCCGAACACGAGGACCTTCATGCGAGGACTCCGAACGCGAGGACGCCGAGACCGAGGATCCCAGGGACGATCCTTCCACTCTATCGGTCCCGCAGGGGCGGGAGCCCACGGGGCGGGCCCCCGGGAACGGCGCCGGCCCGCCACCCCGGGGGGCGGCGGGCCGGCGCGCGGGACGGACGGGTCGGTCAGCGGGCGGGGAAGGTGAAGCCGGCGGCGGCGGCCTGCTCGCGCACCGCGTCGCGGATCGCGCGGTCGAGCGCCTTGCTGTCGTCGAGGCCCTTCTTCGCCATCTCGGCCTGGACGTACGCGCGGCGCTTCGCGTCGAGGTCCTTCACCTTGGCGGCGATCGCCGCGCGCTCCGCGGTCTTCGCCTCGAGGTGCGCCTTGCGCTGCGCCGGCGTCATCGCCTTCATCTCCTCGGGGAGCTCCTCGACGGGCACCTTGTCGAGGTCGAAGCCCTCCTCGCGGCTCCTGTCGACGAGGTCCCAGCCGCGGTTGTCGTACAGCCCGCCGGCCTTGCTCGCCGCGCGCGCCGCCGCCGCGGGGGCCGAGGGCGCCGCGTTCGCGTCCTGCGCCGACTGACGCCCGAGGGCCTCCTGGCCCTTGTCGCCGTACGCGAGGTAGGTGCGGTTCAGCTTGCCCGACAGGTCGGCGAGCTCCGCGTCGAACGGCGTCGCGACCGCGACCACGCCGTGGTTGTGGTCGATGGCCGCGAACCGGCCGTGGCCGACCACCGCGACCTCGCGCCACAGCGGCGCGTCGCCGTCGTCGGGGTTGCCGCAGTAGATCGAGTTCACGCGCACGCCGAGGCCGAACGCGTGCTTGACGACCTCCCGGAACGGCGCGGCGCGGTCCTGGTCGGCCGACTCGTTCCCGGCGACGAACAGGATCTTCGCCGCGTCGGGCCCGCTCCACTGGAGGTTGCCCACGGCGGTCCTGACGACGCGGCCGACGTACTCCGTGCCGCCGTTCGTGCCGAGCGCGAACAGCTTCTCGGACACGAGGTCGAGGTCGGTCGTGAACGGCGCGCGCACCACGACGAAGCCGTCGGCCTCGGAGCCCTCCGAGCCGTACGTGAGCAGCGCGACGCGCAGCGTGGGCGTCGGCGTCGCGGTGGCGAGCTCGTTGACGACCTCCCACATGCGCTGGCGCGCGGCGTCGATGAGCCCCTGCATGCTGCCCGACGTGTCGAGGCAGAGCGCGAGGTCGATCGCCTTGCGCACGGGCTCCGGGCGCTTGCCGACGGGGTCGGGCGGCGGGACGTCGGCGCGCGCCGCGCCGCCTCCCAGGGCACCGAGGAGCAGGGCGACGGCGGCGAACCCGGCGGCGCAGGACGACCGACGGGCGGGAGCGGGCGGGCGAGCGGGCATGGCGGATCCTCCGTGGGGGTACGGAAGAATCGACACCGGCCGCGAGGCCGCGTTCTGTACGAAGCCTGCAAACCGTGTCCGAGGCGTGCAAAGCACCCCCGGGCGCGGGACCGCGAGGCCCGGCCCGCGCCGAGCGACGACCGGCCCGCGGCGAGCGACGACCCGCCCGCGGCACGCGACAGGCCGCGGCGGCGGGGCGTCAGGGCTTCGCGCGGCGCTTGGCGAGGAAGGCGTCCATGCGCGCGAACTTGTCCGGGTGCTCGAACAGGAGCGCCTGGGCCTCGCGGTCGAAGTTCGCGAGCTGCTCCTCGGTGGCGCCGTGGCACCACATCCGCAGCGCGGCCTTCGTCTGCTTCACGGCCTCGGGCGCCGCCGCGAGGATCGGCGCGAGCAGGTCCGCGACCGCCGCGTCGACCTGCTCGTCGGGGACCACGCGGTCGACGAGCCCGATGCGCAACGCCTCCGTCGCGTCCACGACCGCGCCGGAGAAGAGGAGGCGGCGCGCGTGCGCGAGGCCGACGAGCGCGGGCAGGCGGCGCGTGCCGCCCGCCGCGGCCATGATGCCGAGGCCGACCTCGGGCTGGCCGAGCCGGCTCGACGTGCCGGCGACGCGGAAGTCGCAGGCGAGCGCCAGCTCGCACCCGCCGCCCAGCGCGAAGCCGGTGATCGCGGCTACCGTGGGCCGCGGGAACCTCTCGAGCCGCGCGAAGACGCGGCCGTTGATGGCCTCGTACGCGTCGGCGCGGCGGCGGTCGCGCAGCTCCGCGATGTCGGCGCCGGACGCGAACGCCTTGCCGCCCGCGCCTCGGACGACGACCGCGTCCACGTCGTCGCGCGCCTCGAGCGCGCCGAGCGCGGCGTGGAGCGCGTCCACGAGCGCGAGGTTGATGGCGTTGCGCACCTCGGGCCGGTTCAGCGTCAGCGTCGCGACGCGCCCGGCCACCTCCACGAGCAGGACGTCCGCCACGGTCAGGCCTCCGTCGTGAGCACGAGCTTGCCGAAGACGTCGCGCGCCTCGAGGCGCCGGTGCGCCTCCGCGACCTGCGCGAGCGGGAGCACGGCGTCGATCACCGGCGCGAGCCGCCCCGCGGCCACGTGGCCGAGCAGCTCGTGCACCTCGCCGAGCGGGCCCATGGTGGACCCGAGGATCGAGAGCGACTTGAAGAACACGAGGTTCAGGTGGACCTCGACCTTCGGGCCCGAGGTGGCGCCGCAGGTGACGAGGCGGCCGCCCTTCGCGAGGCACTTGAGCGACGTCGGCAGCGTGGTCGCGCCCACGTGGTCGATCACGACGTCCACCCCCTGCTTGCGGGTGAGGTCGCGCACGCGCCCGAGGACGTCCTCGCGGCCGTAGTCGATCACGTCGTCGGCCCCGAGCGCGCGGGCCTTGCGTGCCTTGTCCGGGGTCGAGGTCGTCGCGATCACGCGCCCGGCGCCGAGCAGCCGCGCGATCTGGATCGCGGCGGTCGAGACGCCGGCGCCGGCGGCGTGCACCAGGATCGTCTCGCCGGGGCGGAGCTCGGCGCGCCGCGCCACCATGTGCCACGCCGTGAGGTAGACGAGCGGGAACGCGGCCGCGACCTCGAACGAGAGCGCCGCGGGGATCGGCAGGACGTTGCGCTCGGGCAGGCAGATCGCCTCGGCGCACGTGCCGTCGCGCGTCTCGCCGAAGATGCCGTAGGCGCGGCAGAGGTGGTCGCGGCCCGACGCGCACGCGGGGCAGAGACCGCACGCGTGGCCGGGCGCGATGACGACGCGCTCGCCGGGCTTGCGCGCGGTGACGCCGGGGCCGACCGCGTCGACCACGCCGGCGCCGTCGCAGCCCGGGATCATCGGCAGCGGGAACGTGTGGCCGGGCACGCCGCGGCGCACCCACGTGTCGAGGTGGTTGATGCCCGCCGCCTTGACGGCGACGCGCACCTCGCCCGGCCCCGGCACGGGGAGCGGGGCCTCCTCGAAGACGAGGCGGTCGAGACCGCCGTGCTCACGGATCCGGACGACGCGCATGGGGACGACCTCGGTCCTACGGAGGCGGGGAGTGTACGCAAGGCCCGGTGGCCGTCGCGAGGCGGCGGCCCCGTCCCCGCCCGGACGTCCGAGGACCCGGTTCCCCCTCCGCTACGCCGCCCGTTCGGGTAGGCTCACCCGCCCATGGCCACCCGCGCGCTCCCGACGACGATGAAGGCGGTCCTCTACCGCGGTCCCGGCGACCTCCGGGTCGAGACCGTGCCCGTGCCGACCGTCGGCGCCGGGGAGGTCCTCGTCGAGGTGGCCGTGTGCGGGGTCTCGCCCGCCGACGTGAAGCGCGTGCAGATGGGCCTCAAGCCCTTCGGCCGGGTCCTCGGCCACGAGATCGCCGGCACGATCGTCGCGACGGGCGACGAGGTGGACGGCTGGAAGCCGGGCGAGCGCGTCGTCGTGCGCTCGACGCGCGGCGAGCCGGGCGAGGAGCCGCGCGGCGGCGGGTTCGCGCAGTACGTGAAGGTCTCCGAGGACTACGTGGACGACCTCGTCGAGGTCCCCCGCGGGTTCTCCTTCGAGGAGGCGATCTTCCTCGAGCCGGTGAACACGTGCCTGCGCGGCATCCGCCTGCTCGACCTCGACGAGGACGACGTGGTGCTCGTGGCCGGCGTCGGCTCGGTGGGCCTGATCCTCCAGCAGCTCGCGATCCGCGAGGGTGCGATGGTGGTCGCGGCCGACCCGATCCCGGGGCGCCTCAAGATCGCCGAGGAACTGGGCGCCGAGCGCGTCGTGGACCCGCGGGAAGAGGACATGCACGAGGCCTGCCGCGCGCTGACGGACGGCCGCGGGGCCGACGCGGCGATCGTGGCGGCCGTCGGCGCCGGCCCGGTCCGCGACGCGATCCGCGCCACGCGTCCCCGCGCGAAGATCCTGCTGTTCGGCCAGGTGGCGAAGGGCGAGGAGACCGCCGTCGACATCGGCGACGTCTGCCTCGACGAGAAGCACCTCATCGGCTCGCATTCGTGGAGCGAGGAGGAGGCGGACGAGGCCGACGAGGTCGTGTTCCGCCGCGAGATCGAGCTGGCGAAGCTGATCACGCACCGGTTCTCGCTCGACGACACGGCCGAGGCGTTCAAGCGCGCCGGCGCCCGCAAGGACGACGTCGGCAAGGTCATCGTCGTCCCGTAGTCGCGCGGCACGGGGTGGCGGGCCGATGACGGCACGCCGCGAAAGGCACGCCGCGGAAGGCACGCCCCCGCGCGGGCGGGCGCAAGGCCCGCCCTTACGAGGAATGCGCAGGACGTGCGGTTTTGGCGCATTGTACGCCATGTTCGCAGCGCCCACGGGCCGCGCGGATCCGCGCGCGTGCCCGCGCGCGCGACCGCGTCCCGCGACGATCGACGCGCACACCCGTCGATCTGGCGCAACGCGTCGGGGAACGCGGCGACCCGTAGGGCGCGGCCCTTGGGGCCGCCCGCCGGTCGCGCCGACGCGCGACGAACACGGTGGCCCGCACCCCCATAAATGCGGCGATCCCCGCCGTGTCCCAGACGACCAACCCCCACGACCGCGAGGCCCGCACGCGATCGATGCGGTGATCGACGGCGAACGGGCCTCGCGTGCCCGCGCGCGCGACTGCGTCCCGCGACGATCGACGCGCACACCGGTCGATCCGGCGCAACGCGTCGGGGAACGCGGCGACCTGTAGGGCGCGGCCCTTGGGGCCGCCCGCCGGTCGCGCCGATCCACGACGGACACGGCGGACCACACCCCCGTCGACGCGGCGATTCCCGCCGTGTCCCAGACGACGAACCCCCACGACCGCGAGGCCCGCACGCGATCGATGCGGTGATCGACGGCGAACGGGCCTCGCGTGCCCGCGCGCGCGACCGCGTCCCGCGACCACATCCGGCGACGATCGACGCGCACACCCGTCGATCCGACGTATCGCGTCGGGCGACGCGGCGACCCGTAGGGCGCGGCCCTTGGGGCCGCCCGCCGGTCGCGCCGATCCACGACGAACACGGGGGCCCGCACCCCCATCGACGCGACGATCGACGGCGAACGGGCCTCGCGTCCCCGTGCACGCGACCACGACCCGCACGGGGCGCCGACCAAGGAACCGGGGCGGGCCTTGCGGCCCGCCCCGGGGTGAGGCGACGACGTCCGTCCCTGGTGGGGGGGGTGGGTTCGGGAGCGTCCGGCGTCCCTCGAGAACGTGGGTTCGGTGGGTCGTTCAGTCGGCGACCAGCGACGGGGCCGCGCCGCGGAGCCACACGACGCCGTCCGACGTGCGACGCACCTCGACCGTGAGGCCGACGAACGCCGTGACGTCCGTCGCGCCGAAGGGCAGCGACGCGCCGTCGTGCGTGTCGAGCTCGAGTTCGGCCTCGCCGAACGCGTCCACGACGACCGTGGCGACGAAGGCGGGCGTGCCCGGGTTCGAGGGGTCCTCGGCGAAGACGTCGAGGGACGCGCCCGGCGACTGCCCCTCGGCCTCGACCTCGAAGCGCTGCCGGACCTCGCCGTCCTTCACGCGGCGGCGCAGCTCGACGTAGCCCTTGCCCGTGCCGTCCGCGGTGCGGACGAGCGTCGCGCGCCCGCGCGCGCGGGCCTCGTCGCCGCCGGCGCCGCCCGTCGCGACCGCGGCGGGGAGCTCGGGAATCGTGCCGAAGAGGAGCGCGTCGCCGGTGTCGCCGTCGCGGACCTCGACGGTGCAGCCGGCGAGCGCGGCCACGTCGGCCGCGCCGTGCGGGAGCACGCCGCCGTCGTTCGTCGCGAGCTCCCACTGCGCGCGGCCCGTGGCGTCCACCGTGCGGAGCCCGAGGGAGGCCTCGACGCCGTCGCACACGACGACCGCCTCGACGGAACGCCCCTCGGCGAGGCGGCCCGCCTCGACCTCGAGCTTCTCGCGATCGGTCCGCGACTCGACCTTCACGCTGCCGGTCGCGTCCGCGTCGTCGGCGCCGGTCGCGAGCGCGAGGCGCACGCGGGCCTCGCGGCGCGCGTCGCGGCCGCACGAGGTCGTGATCGCCTCGATGCGCCCGCCGCGGACCTCGAGCCGCACCTCGACGACGTCGCCGCGGGAGAGCGAGCGGAGGTCGCTGTCGTCGTCCCCGACGTCGTCGTCGTCGCCGTCGTCGTCGTTGGCTCCGCCCTGGTCGTCGGTGCCGTCGTCGCCGCCGCCGTCGGTGCCGCGGTCGTCGACCTCGTCCTCGTCGTCGTCCCCGCCGTTGCGGTTCGGGACGACCGTGGCGGCGCTGGTGCCGCCGACGAGCGCGATCGCGAGGTCGCCCGCGGGGACGAGGCCGAACGCGAAGGACCCGTCGGGGCGCGTCGTCACGCGCTGGCCGGTGGCCGGGAGCGTCAGGCCGATGCCGCCGAGGTTCGACGTCGAGCCGTCGCGGAGCGCGACCCGCCCGGCGAGCGAGACGGAGCCACCGGACCCGGCGCCGCCCCCGCCGCCCCCGCCGCACGCGGCGAGGGAACCGGCGGCGACGCACGCCGCGACGAGGGTCAGGAGAAGACGACGCATGCGCAGGCTCCGAGGGGACCGCATCCCTCCCGCAGAGCCGGCTCGGGTGCAACGGATACGTTGCACCGCCCGCGGCGTCCCTCGGCGGAGGGCGTTAGGATCCGGGGCTCGCCCATGACCTCCGACGCCGACCTCGTCCGACGCTGCCTCGACGGCGACCGCGTCGCGTGGACCTCGCTCCTCGCGCGCTACGCCGACCTCGCGTACGCGTTGCTGCGGCGGTCGGGCCTCGACGACACGACCGCCGAGGACGCGTTCCAGGAGGTGGCGGTCCTCCTCTGGAAGAACCTCAAGAAGCTGCGCGACGTCGAGCGGCTCGCGTCGTGGATCGGGACGACGACCCGCCGCGTCGCGTGGCGGATGCGGAAGCGCGGCCGGACCCGGGAGGGTCACGAGACGGCGGCCGCGCGCGACGAGGACGCGCCCGACGCGCCGCCCGACGAGGCGGCGGCGCGGGTGGAGGAGGAGCAGTCGCTGCGCGAGGCGCTCTCGGCCCTCGGCGAGCGGTGCCGGGAGCTGCTCTCCCTCCTCTACTTCCAACCGGTGGACCTCACCTACGACGAGATCGCCCAGAAACTCGGGGTCCCCCGGGGCTCCCTGGGACCGACCCGGCAGCGGTGCCTCGACGCGCTCCGCGAGGACCTCACCGCCCGGGGGGTGACCGGCGCCCTCGACCCGTCCGTATCCGTTCCCGGGGCACCCGCCTCTGCGGAGGTGACACCGGTCGCCGGCGCAGGGAAGGCGCCCCCGGGGTCCCGGTCGAAACGACCGCGTCCGGAGTCCCGCCGATGAACGCCCCCACCCCCGACGTCCTGTCGCTCGCGTTCGACGTCGCGGCCGGCCGCGCCCAGAGCGGGGAGCCCCTGCCGGCGGGCGTGCTCGCGTTCGCGCGGCACGTCGTCGCGCTCGGGCGGGTCGTGGCGTCCACGCCGCGCTGCCCGGTCCGCGCGATCACGCGCGCCGAGGCGCTCTTCCGCGCGCCCACCGCCCGCGGCGTCGCCACCCTGTGGCGGCTCGTGTTCGACTCGTGGCAGGGCGTGGCCCCGGCGATGCGCGGCCCCGGCCGCCCGCGGTTCGTCCGTCTGGCGGGCGAGAACGGCAGCCTCCACGTCGAGCTGACCCAGGCCCCCGACGGCGCGACGCGGCTCCGCGGGACCCTCGACGGCCCCCGCGCCGAGACGGCCCTCGAGGTGAAGGCCGACGGCGGCAAGGCGGTCCGCGTCGGCGTCGAGAGCGGCGGCACGTTCGACGCCACGGTCCCGGCCGGCGCCCGGACCGTCGTCCTCGCCGTCCGCGTCGGCCGGCGCACCGTCGCGCGGTCCGAGCCCGTGCCGGTCGGGACCGACTGCGGGACCGACTGACCGTGGCGGCGGCGGCCGTCCCCGACTGGTTGCGCCCCGTGCTCGACGCGCGGGCCGCGCCGGCCCGGCGTCGCGCGGCGCGCGCGGCGTGGGCGACGCCCCGTCCGTGGCCCGACGTGAAGGCCGGGCTGGGCGCCGCGTTCCGCGCGTCCCCCACCGCGACCCTCGACGCGATCGTCGCCCTGCGCGCGGCGGCCCCGCCCGCGACCGCGCGACCCGGGGCCGCCTGCGGCTGTTCGAGGGCTACGCCGTGCACCGCGCGGGGCGGCCCGCCGACGCCGCGACGGCGTACGCCGACGCCGCGCGCGACCTCGCGGCCGCGGGCCTGCCGGACGAGGCCGTGAACGCGGGGCTCGCGCGCGTGGACGCGCTCGCGGCCGCGGGCCGCGGGCCGGCGGCCCTCGCGCTCGCCGCGACGCTCGGCCGCGCGCTCCGCGGCGCCCGCACCGTCCCCGCGCTCGTGCTCGCGATCAACCACGGCAACGCGCTCCGCCTCGCGGGCGACGCGGACGCCGCGGCCGCGCGGTACGACGCCGCGATCACCCTCGCCGACGGGCTCGGCGACGCGACCCGCGCGGCCGTCGCGACGATGAACGCGGGCGTCGCGCGCGTCGAGGCCGGCGAGGTGGAGGCGGGCGCGACCCGCCTCGCCGCGGCCGTGGAGGCGTTCCGGACGCTGGGCCTGGCCGAGCTCGAACGCGAGGCCCGCGCGAACGCGGCCTGGGCCGACGTCCAGGCGGGGCGCGTCGGCGACGGCATCCGCGCGCTCGACGCCCTCGCCCGCGCCCATCGCGGCGGCGGCCTCCCGCGGTGGGAGGCGGTCTGCCGCATGGACCTCGCGGACGCGCTGCGCCGCGCGGGCGACGCCCCGTCCGCCGAACGCGAGGCCCTGTCCGCCGCCGCCCGGTTCGGCGACGCCGGCGCGGTCGCGGAGCGCGCCGAGGCGCTCTGGATGGCCGCGGCCGCCGCGGGCGACGTCGACCCGCGCCGCGGCCTCGCGCACGCGCGCGACGCGCGACGCGCGGCGGCGGGCGCGCGCGACGCGAGGCCCTGTCGCTGCGCGGCGACCTGCTCGTCGCGGACGCCGCGGCGCGGTGCGGCCGCCCGCCCGCCCCGGCCGCGCTCGCGCGGCTCGGGCGCCGGGCCCTCGCCCTCGGGCAGCGCGGCCTCGCCGCCGACGTCGCGCTCCTCACGGGCACCGTCGCGCTCGACGCGGGCCGCACCGCGGCCGCGCGGCGCGCGTTCGCGGAGGCCGCCGGCTCGGCGCGTCGCGCCCGTTCTCGGTGTGGGCCGCCGACGCGGGCCGCGCCGCGCTCGACGCGCGCGCACGCCGAAGGGCTTCGCGTCGGCGCTCGCGCGGCTGCGCCGCGTCGCGCGGTTCGTCGAGGAGGTGCGCGCGGGGCTGCCCGGCGCATGGCTGCGGGCCCGGTTCGCGGCGGACCGCCTCGACCCGTGGCTCGTCCGCGTCGACCTCCTCCTCGCGCGCGGGCGCCCGCAGGACCGGCTCGAGGCCGAGCGGCTCCTCGACGCGCTCGCCGCGCGACGGTTCCTCGGCGCGCGCCCGCCGCGCTCCGACGCCCGCACCCAGCGCATCCGCGCGCGGCTCGAGGCGATCTACGACCGGCTCGCGCGCGGCGACGGCCCGGTGCGCGGCGACCTCGGCACCGGCGCCGTGCTCGAGCGACGCGCCCGGACCTGGGAGCGCGCGCTCGCGGCCGGGTGGCGCCGCGCGGAGCGGCAGGCCGTCGCCGAGCCGGCCCCGTCGCGGCGCGGCGACGCGTCGACGGCCGCCCGGCCCGACGTGGCGTTCGTCCACCTGTGGCGGCGGGACGGCCGCGTCGCGGGCCTCGTCCGCGTCGGCGCGGACGTCGGCGAGCGCGTCGACCTCGGGCCCGTGGGCCGCTTCGAGGCGTGGGCCTCGGGCCTGCGGCTGCGCGCCCACCGCTGGGCGTTCCTGCGCGACGCCGACCCCGCCGCCACCGACCCGTCGGCCACCGAGGCGCTGCTCGGCGAGGTCGCCGACGCGGTGCTCGCGCCGCTCGGCGTCGGCCGCTGGCCGCGCGACGTGCGGATCACGGCCGACCCGGGCGTCCCGGACCTCCCGTGGGAGCTCCTGCCGTGCCGCGGCCGGCGCGTCGCGGACCACTACGACGTGTTGCGCGTCCCCGCCGGCCGCGTCGCCCCGGTCGAGGGCCCGCGCGGGACCGGCGCGGTCGTCGTCGGCGTCGGCGCGCCGGAGCTCCCGGGCGTCGAACGCGAGGTGGCCGACGTGGCGGCCGCGCTCGGGACCGACCGCGTGCTCGCGGGCCCGGCCGCGACGCGCGCCGCGGTCGCCGACGCGCTCGCCACCGCCGAGGTCGTCCACGTCGCCGGCCACGGTTGGGACGCGGGGGAGGCGCCCCCGCTCGCCGGCGTCCGCCTCGCCGACGGCTGGTTCTCCGCGGCCGACCTCCCCCCCGGGGGGGTCGCGGCCCGACTGGTCGTCCTCGCCGCCTGCCGGACCGGCCGAACGTCCGGTCCGGCGGGGGTAGCCTGGGGGGGGCTCGTCCAGGCCCTCCTGACCCGGGGGGCCCACCGCGTGATCTGGACCCTCGACGACGTGGACGACCGCGCCGCCGCGAGTCTGATGGCCACGTTCCATCGCACCCGTCGCACGTGGGACGATCGTCCCGCGTTCGGCCGGTCACTACTGGAAACCGCACGAGCCGCCGGTCACCCCGGCTCGGTCCTGGCGTTCCGATGTTCTGGAGTCTGCTCATGACGCCGTCGCGTTCCCTGTTCCGGTTCGGGCCCTTCCGCATCGGGTCCGCTGCGGCGCTCGGGCTCGCCCTCGGCCTCTCCGCGTGCGGCGGCGGCGGTGGCGGCTCGTCCGGCGGCGGCGGGGACGGCGGCCCGCCCCCCCCGCCCAGCGCCACGGTCGTCCTCGTCGACCCGACAAGCCTCAACGAGCTCGAGCAGCTCTGCGACGCGAAGGGCGCGACGGTGCTCGGGCCGGTCGAGGGGACGAACTACTACGAGGTGTCGGTCCCCGACGGCGTGGACGTGGACGACTTCCTCGCGGACCTCGACGACGAGCTCGAGGTCGAGGACGGCGAGCACGACGAGGGCGTCGGCGTCCCGGAGGGCGGCGGCGGCACGCAGGCCGCGTTCGTCGACGACGTCTTCGCGTCCATCGCCACGCAGCCGGCCCTCGCGCTGATCGGCGCCCCGACCGCCCACGCCCGCGGCTACGACGGCGCCGGCGTCGTCGTGGCGGTGATCGACACCGGCGTCGTCGCGAGCAGCCCGGCCCTCGCGGGCCACCTGATGGCCGGCTTCGACTTCGTGGACGGCGACTCGAACCCCGCCGACGTCGCCAACGGCGTGGACGAGGACAAGGACGGCCTGATCGACGAGGGCGTCGGCCACGGGACGTTCGTGGCCAGCCTGATCCTCGCGGTGGCGCCGAACGCCACGATCATGCCGCTGCGCGTCCTCAACAGCGACTCCATCGGCACGGCGGCCTCGCTCGCGCGCGCGATCCAGTACGCCGTGACGAACGGCGCCGACGTGATCAACTTCAGCGGCGGGCTCGCGGGCCAGTCCCTGGTCATCGTCCAGGCCGCCGAGAACGCGAAGGCCGCCGGCGTCTACGTCGTGAGCGCGGCGGGCAACCGCAACCTCCCGCAGGTGGACTACCCCGCCAACGCGTCGGCGGTGTGGGCGGTGAGCGCCGTGGACGCCACGGGGCGCAAGGCCTCCTTCGCCTCGTACGGGTCCGACGTGGACCTCGTCGCGCCGGGCCTCGACCTCCTCGGCGCGTACCCGCGCGCCCCGTCCGGCCTCGCCCGCTGGTCCGGCACGTCGTTCAGCACGGCGCTCGTGACGGGCGCGTTCGCGCTGCTGCGCGGCGAGGACGCCGGGTCGCCGAGCAAGACGCTCTTCGAGCGGCTCCTCGACACCGCGGTGCCCGTGGACGCGGTGAACCCGCTCTACGCCGGCAAGCTCGGCAAAGGCCGCCTCGACCTCGCGGCCGCGACCGCGCCCTGACGCGCGCGCACGTCGGGCGCCCGCGGGCCACGGCGCCCGGACGGCGATCCCCGGGGACGCGAGGCCCGGCCGCCGTCGAGGGCGTGCGCCGCCGGGCCCCGCGCCGGAGCCCCTGAACGGCGCTCCGGCTGCGCCCGCGGGGCGCCGGACCGCGGGGACGCGGCGCGGGCTCGCGACGGAGCCGACGCAGGACGGCGCCTACGGCGTCCGGCCGGCGGCCTTCTCGAGGACGCGCCGCGCGGCCTTCGCCTCCTGGCGGCTGCGCCGGGCCGAGCCCAAGGCCTTCAGCACGAGCTTCAGGAGCACGAACACGCCCGCGAACGTCGCCAGCTCCTGCGGAAGGTTCTGGAAGACGCCCTCGTCGTGCTTCTGCCAGAGCCACCGCGACAGCGTGTAGGCCCCGAGCCCGCAGACGACGTCCCCGAGCCAGGCGAAGAACGGACGACGGACCACGGGCACCTCCGGTCAGCGGAACAGGTGGACGACGACGCCCGCCAGAGCGTACCCGACGACGCCGTCGAAGGCGGTCGTCACGACGTAGCGCCAGGGCAGCTCCATCCAGATCGCGAGCGACGCGAACGCCCCGACGCGGGCGAGCAGGCCCAGGGCCGCCGCGAACCCCGCCGTGCAGGCGATGCAGCCGGCGCCGATCCCCGTCAGGTGGACGAGCGTCGCGACGGCGAACGCCTCGAGCACGTTCAGCGCCAGCGCCGAGAGGAACACGCGGGGCGACATCGCGCACCCGGGCTTCATCACGACCATCCAGAACCGCGGGCTCTCCTTCATCAGCGCGACGAACTCGGGGTCGTTGAAGCCGCCCGCGTAGTCCTTGTAGTGCGGGTGGATGTACATCCCCGCCGCGGCCTTCGCCGCGCGGGCGGCGGCGTCGAACGGCGTCGCGCGCCCGAGGCTCTTGAAGTCGCCGTGGTGGTGCGGCAGCGCCATCCACGCGATGGCGTACCAGACGTTCATCGCGACGCCGCCGGCGAGGGCGGCCCACAGGATCCACAGCGGCATCGACCACCTCCGTCGCGGGGCCCCGCCCGCGGTCGCCGGAAGTCTGCCCGGGGGCCGCGGGCCGTGCAACCCTGCCCCGCGGCGGGCCGGGCCTCGCGGTCCCGGGCGGCCGACGGGCCTCGCGGTCCCCCGCGGGCGTCAGCAGCCCTTGAACGTCGGCTTGCGGCGCTCGACGAACGCGCCCATGCCTTCCTTCGCGTCCGCGGTGCGGAACAGCTGGGCCTGCAGCTCGCGCTCGAGCGCGAGCCCGGACTCGAGGGGCAGCCCGGCGCCGGTCTGGCAGGCGCGCTTGATCGCGCCGGCGGCCAGGGCCGCGCGGTTGGGGAGGCAGAGGGTGCGGGCGTACGCGATCACGTCGTCCCAGAACGACGCGGCGGGGAAGACCTGGTTGACGAGCCCGAGGGCGAGGGCCTCCTCGGCCTCGAAGTTGCGGCCCGAGACCATCAGCTCGATGGCCTTGCTCGGGCCGAGGAGCCGCGTCAGCCGCTGGGTCCCGCCGGTGCCGGGCAGCACGCCGAGGGCGACCTCGGGCGCGCCGATCTTGCCGCCGCCCTGCTTCGCGAACCGGAGGTCGGCCGCGAGCGCGACCTCGAGGCCGCCGCCGACCGTGTGGCCGTTGAGCGCCGCGATGACGACCTTCGGGGTGTGCTCGAGGCGGAGCAGCGTCTCGTTGGCGTGGAGGCAGAAGTGGTACTTCCACGTCGGGTCCGCCTTCGTGAGCATCTCGATGTTCGCGCCGGCGCAGAAGAAGCGGTCGCCGGCGCCCGTGAGGACGATCACGTCCACGCCGGCGTCGAAGCGCGCGTCGAGCACGGCGGCGTCGAGCGCCTTCATCATCTCGTGGGAGTAGGCGTTGGCCGGCGGGTCGTTCAGGGTGAGGACGCGGATGCGGTGCTCGGTGCGGACGTCGACGAGGGCCATGGGGGTCTCCTTCGGCGCGGACGGTCTATCCGGCCGGCGGGGCGGAGGCGCCGAATCGCCCCACCCCCCGCGCCGCCGGAGGCGGGGTAGGCTGCGGGGTCGATGGACCCCGTCGGAGACCTCGCCGGCCTCGCCTCCCCGGACCCGCGGGTGCGGTTCGCCGCGGAGGACCGGCTCCGGGCCGCGGGCCCGGCCGGCATCGAGGCCCTCGGGCGCCTGCTCTCCGTCGCGGAGCTGCCGGAGCCCCTGCGCGCGCGGGCCGCGGACCTCGTCGGGTCCATCCTCCACGACCGGGCCGTCGAGGCGTTCCGCGCCGCGCTGCCCGACCCGAACGCCCCGGACCTGTGGGCCGGCGCCGTCGCGATCGCCGCGGAGGCGCACCCGTCGCTCGACGTCGCCGGCCTCGACCACGCCGTCGAGCGCCTCGCGACGGAGGTGGGCGCCGACGACGACCCGGACGCGCCCCCGGCCGAGCGCGTGCGAGCCGTCACGGCGGGCCTCGCGGGCGCGGGGTTCCGCGGCGACCCCGCCCTCGCCGACGACCCGCGCAGCTCCTACCTGCCGGACGTGCTCGAACGCCGGACGGGCCTGCCCATCGCGCTGGGCGTGCTGTGGATGGAGGTGGCGCGGCGGCGGGGCCTCGCGTCGGCGGGCGTCGGGCTGCCGCTCCACTTCGTCGTGCGGGCCGAGACCGCGGACGGGCCGGTCTACGTGGACGCGTTCCACGGGGAGGTCCTGACGGAGGCCGGGTGCGCCGAGCGCGTGGCCCGGGCCGCCGGGCGGCCGGTCACCCTGCCGCCGCGGGCGTTCCGGCCGCTGCGGACCGCCGACGTCCTGCTGCGGATGCTCCGCAACCTCCGCGCGACGCACGAGCGCGCCGGGCGGCTCGCCGCGGCGCTCGCGACCCTCGACCGCGCGCTCCACCTCGACCCGCTCGAGCCGACGACGTTGCGCGACCGGGCGTTCCTGCTGGCGCGGATGGGCCGGCCCGCCGCCGCCGCCCGCGCGCTCAACCGCGCGCTCGCGGCGGCGCCCCCGGAGGGCCGCGAACGCGCCGCGCTCGAGGAGATCCGCAAGCAGCTCCTGCGCGCCGCCGCCGCGCGCAACTGACCGGGCCCGGTCGAGGCGGGCGTTGGGGGCGCCCGTCCCGCGGGAGTAGAGTCCGCCCATGGCGCCGCCCGAGGCCACCGACGACGAACCGCTGACGCTCCAGGCGGTGCGCGACTCGTGGCCCGCCTACGACGACGACGACCGCGTCGCCGCGTTCCGGTCGATGTCGCGCCCGGAGGCCGAGGACTTCTTCCTCGACGTGCGCGCGCAGGACCAGGCGTGGATCCTCCGCGCGCTCCGCCCGGAGGAGCGCCGCTCGTGGATCCGGCTGCTCGCGCCGGACGACGTGGCCGACCTCCTGCAGGCGATCCCGTCCGACGAGCGCCCGGCCTACGTCGCCCTGCTCGACGAGACGACGCAGAAGGACGTCGCGGGCCTGCTCGCGTTCGCCGAGGACGACGCCGGCGGGCTCATGCACCCGCGGTACGTCCGCATCCGCCCGGACCTGTCCGTGGACGAGGCGATCACGTACCTGCGCAAGGCCGCGCGGGACAAGCTCGGCACCCTCTACTACGCGTACGTGCTCGACGCGGAGTCGCATCTGCTCGGGGTCGTCTCGCTGCGCGACCTCTTCGTCGCGACGCCCGACAAGCGCGTCCGCGACGTCATGCGGACCGAGGTCGTGGTCGCCGACGAGACCATGGACCAGGAGGCCCTCGCCCGGCTCTTCAAGCAGCACCGCCTCTTCGCCGTGCCCGTCGTGGACGCCGAGCGCCGCATGAAGGGCATCGTGACGTTCGACGACATCGGCGCCGTGCTCGAGGAGGAGGCGACCGAGGACATCCAGAAGATCGGCGGCACCGAGGCGCTCGACACGCCGTACATGCGCACGCCGTTCCCGAAGATGGTGCGCAAGCGCGCGGGCTGGCTGGCGGCCCTCTTCGTCGGCGAGCTGTTCACGGCGTCGGCCATGAGCCGCTTCGAGGACGAGATCAAGGCCGCGACGGTGCTCTCGCTCTTCATCCCGCTCATCATCAGCAGCGGCGGCAACTCGGGCTCGCAGGCCACGACGCTCGTGATCCGCGCGCTGGCGCTCGGCGAGGTGACGCTGAAGGACTGGTGGCGCGTGGTGCGCCGCGAGCTCGCGAGCGGCCTCGCCCTCGGCCTGCTCCTCGCCCCCATCGGCATCGCCCGCATCCTGATCTGGCAGCTGTTCCACCTCGCGGACTACACGCAGCACTTCGTGCTCGTGTCCCTGACCGTGGGGCTCTCCGTCGTCGGCGTCGTCACGTGGGGCACGCTCGCGGGCTCGATGCTGCCGTTCCTGTTGCGACGCCTCCGCCTCGACCCCGCGAGCGCGTCCGCGCCGTTCGTGGCGACCCTCGTGGACGTCTCGGGCCTCGTCATCTACTTCTCGCTCGCGAGCCTGATCCTGCACGGCACGCTGCTGTGACCCGGCCGGCGCGGCGCGCGCGCCGCGCCCGCGGCGTCAACGCCCGAAGCGGGCCTCGAAGGCGCGGCGGAGGTCGTCGCGCGCGCGCGCGAAGGCGTCGTCGACGGCCGGCGGCGCGGCGAGCGGGCGGCGCTCGTCGGGGTCGGCGGCGCGGTCGAACCACGCCTCGTCGCCCCACGCGCGCTGCCGGACGTCGTAGCGCGCGGACCACGCGAACCGCGCGTCGCGCACCGCGGCCCGCCGCGCGTACGTCTCCGGCCCGCCGAGCGGATCCGCCGGCGGGACGACGCCGCTCGCGACGGGCCGGTCGCCCGCCGTCCCGCGCACGCGGGGGACGAGGCTGACGCCGTCGAACGCGACGCCGCGCGCCGGCGCCACGCCGCAGAGGTCGAGCAGCGTCGGCGTCACGTCCACCAGCCCGACGGTGCCCGGGACGTCGCGCGCGGGCCAGCCCGGCGCGCGGACCATCAGCACCGAGCGCACCAGCTCCGGCGTCAGGAACCGGCCGTGGTAGAGCGGCCCGTGCTCGCCGAACGCCTCGCCGTGGTCCGAGCAGACGACGACCACCGTCTCGGGCGGGAGCGACGCGAGCGCGTCGAGCGTGGCCCGCAGCCGCGCGTCCACCCACGCGAGGCCCGGCCCGTGGTAGGCCGCCCGGAGCTCGTCCACGATCGCCGGCCCGCCGCCGAGCGTGCGCCAGGCGCCGTCGATCACGGGGCGCGTGCCGACCACGGCGGCCTCGAAGCGCACCGCCCCGAGGGCGCGCTCGAGGGCCCCGCGGCCGCACGGGTCGGCGAAGTACGTGCGCAGGAAGTCCCGCAGCACGTCGGGGGCGTCGCCGAGGCGTCCGTGGCCGACCCGGGCGGCGAGGGCGGCCCCCGCCTCGCGTGCCGCGTCGTCGCACCGCCCCTCCGCGAACGCGCGCTTGTCGCCGTAGGGGTCGTGCGCCGCGTAGGTGTGGAGGAACAGCAGGAACGGGCGGTCGAGGGCGCGACGTCGCTCCCACCGGCGGACGGCGGCCGCGGGCTCGAGCTCGTCGAAGTCGGCGTCGTACTGGTCGAAGCCCGCGGGCAGGCCGCAGCCCTCCGAGAGCCAGCCCCCGCCCGTGACCGCGGCCGTGGACCACCCGGCGGCCCGCAGGATCGACGCGAGCGTCGGCACCGACGCCGCCAGCCGCGTCGTCGAGGTGACCTCGAAGACGCCGTGGTTCCACGGCGACAGGCCCGTCAGCAGCGTGCCGACGGACGGCCCGGTCCACGAGCACGACGCGAGCGCGCCGGGGAACCGCGTCGCCGACGCGCCGAAGGCCGCGAAGGTAGGGAGCGCCGCGGCGCCGGCCGGGCCGTGCGTCGCGTCGGCCCGGAGCGTGTCGAAGCAGAGCACGACGACGCCGGGCACGCGCCCCTTCGCGGCCGGGCGTCCGTCGCGCGCGACGGGCCCCGCCGTCCACCACGCGGCCGCGATCGCGCCGAGGGCGCACACGACGGCGAGGAGGCGGAGCACGCGCACCCCGCGATTGTCGCGGCCCGCCGCCCCCGCGCAACCCCGGCCCCGCCCCGCGGCCGCCGGCGCGGCCGCGCGGGGTCAGCCGGCCGTCGCGCGCGGACGCGGACGGCGGAGGACGGCGATGCCGACGCCGAGGAGCGAGAGGGCGCCGCCCACCCACTCCTGCGGCGTGATCGCGAACGTGAAGGCGTCCGGCCGCGCGCGCGAGAGCACCCACTTGCCCGCCGTCGTGAGCGGCGGGTTGAGGAAGATGGTGAGGCCCACCGTGCTGGCCGGGAGGTGCCGCAGGAGCCAGGTCCACACCGCGTTGCCGCCGACGGTCGCGAACAGGACGAGGTAGGCGAGGAGCAGGAGGCCCTTCCCGTCGAGGCGCGCGAGCGCCGGGGCCCCGTACCACGGGAGCAGGGGCAGGAGCGGGAGCGCGCCGACGACGAGCACGAGGTAGGTCCACAGGACGGGCGCGTGCTCGTGGGCCACCTGCTTCGTGAGCGCGGTGTGGACCGACCACGCGAGCGGGGCCGCGGCCACGAGCGCCACCGCGCCCGGCGACGCGGGCGCGCCGGCGGTCTTCGCGAGGGCGATCACGACGACGCCCGCGAGGCCCAGGGCGAGGCCCGCGCCCTTGCGGGCCGTCAGCCGCTCGCCGAGGAACAGCCAGCCGATCAGCACGAGGTAGAGCGGCGAGAGGGTCGTGAGCAACGACGCGACGGGCCCGCTGACGTGGTGGCCGATGCCGTAGTAGAGGACGCCGTTGTAGAGGGGCACCGACATGAGCCCGCAGACGAGCAGGCGGACCGGGTGGCGGCGGAGGATCGCGAGGGACGCGGCGCGCCGCGCGCCGAAGCACCACGCGGCGCAGACGACGGCGACCGCGACCATGCGCGCGACGACGAGGTCGAGCCAGCCCATGGGCGCGTCGCCGCGGGCCGGGGCGAGGAGCACCTCGAACGCGAGGAACGTGTGGCTCCACACGAGGAACAGCGCCAGCGTCGCGACGGCGAGGACCGCGGGGCGCGCGCGGGCCGGGGCGGCCGGGTCCGCGGTCACGTCGCGACCGCCTCGACGACCGCGCGGCGGCCGTCCTCGAGCGCGAGGGCGACGCCCGCGCGCGCGAGGTCGGTCCGCACGAGGGCGAGGGCCGCCGCCCGGCCGTCGGTCGCGACGCCCGTCGTGACGCGCCCGGCCCGGCGGCCGTCGTGCACGACGACGGCCTCGCGCGCGGGGGCCGCGGCGCCGTCCACGGCGAGCCGGACGAGGGTGGTCGGCGGGCGGCCGCGGTGCCGCGCCATCACGACGGGCTCCTGGCCGAGGTAGCACCCCTTCGTGAACGAGACCGCGGCGTCGTGGACCGCCTCGTTCGGCAGCACCCGGTCGTCGAGCTCGGCGCCGAACCACGGCGCGAGCGCGGCGACGCGCGCGACGTCGAGCGCGTGCTCGCCCGCGGGCGTCGCGCCCGCGGCGACGAGCGCGACGAAGACGCGGGCGGCGGCCGGCGCGACGACGAGCGTGGCGCCGCCGGACCGCCAGCCGAGGGACGCCGCGACGGCGCCCGCCGCGCGGAGCGACGGGAGCGCGGCCGCCGCGACGGCCGAGGCCCCCGCCCCGGCGAGCACCACGGCGTCGTGCGCCGCGCCGACGTCGGCGAAGACGACGTCGTCGGCGATCACGTACCGCTCGAGGCCGGGGACGACCCGGGCGGCCGCGGCCGGTTCCTCGGCGAGGAGGAAGCCCGCGGCCGTCGCGAGGACGACCGGGTCGCCCTGGACGCGGCCGCGCACGTCGAGGAACGTCGCGGGGCGGCCGTCGCCGGGCGCGATCCCCTTCACGTCCTGCGAGAGCATGCGGTGGAGGAACGCGCGCGCGTCGGCGCCCGTGACCGCGTGCACCGCGAAGCCCGCGAGCGGCACCACGGCCGCGCCGTCCCGCGCCGCGGCGGCCTCCGCCTCGGGCCGGCCGAACGACCGCACCGCGACGCGGCCGCCCCGGTCGCCGGCGCGCGCGCCCGCGGCGAGGAGGTCGGGCCCGAGGCCGGCCGCCGGGGCGGGGCTCGCGTGCGTCACTGGATGCGCTTGAGGTAGCCGCGCCGCCACATCCACTGCAGCGCGCCGATCGTCGAGAGCGCGCAGAACCCGAGCACGTAGAAGAAGCCCTTGGGGTCGCCCTCCCACGGCACGCCGACGTTCATGCCCCACAGCCCCGTGAGGAACGCGAGGGGGAGCAGGATCGCGGAGAACACCGTCAGCGACTTCATCACCTCGCTCATGCGGTTGTTCACGACGCCGAGGTAGGTGTCGCGCAGGCCGGAGAGCGTCTCGCGGTGGTCGTCGAGGGAGTCGTGCAGCAGGATCAGGTGGTCGTGGACGTCGCGGAACTGGTAGCAGGTCTCCTTCGTCAGCGTCCGCACGGTGCCCACCGCGAGGCGTTGCACGCTCTCGCGCTGGTTGCGCGCGGAGCGGAGGAGCTGCCGGACCGAGCGGCGCAGCCGGAAGATCGCGGGGAGGATGTCGCCGCGCGTGCCCGCGTCGAACACCTGCCGCTCGAGGCCTTCGACGCGCTCGTCGATCGTGTCGAGGACCGGGAAGTAGGCGTCGACGGCGCGGTCGACGAGGCTGTGGTAGAGCACCTGCGCGCCCTTGCCGAGCTCGCGGGCCGGGTCGCGGCCCACGGCCTCCCAGAGCTCGTCGAGCGGCTTCCACGGCCGGTCGTGGACGGTGACGAGCGTGCCCTTCAGGTAGAAGATCTCCACCTCGAAGAGGTCGATGTCGTCGGTGCCCTGCTGGTACGGCACCATCACCACCTGGAACACGTAGTGGTCGTACTCGTCGAGCTTCGCCGCCGTGTGCGTCTGCGTGAGGTCCTCGATGGACAGCGGGTGGAACCCGAAGCCGTCGAGCAGCAGCTTCACGTCTTCCGGCCCCGGGTCCTGCAGGTCGAGCCAGAGGACCTTCTCGGTGGCCTTCATGGCCTCGACGAGCGACGCGTCGTCCGTCGGACACGTCACGACGCCCCGGGTGCTGACGATCGCGCGGCGCATGCGGGAAGGCTACCGGCCCGGTCGCCCCCCCGCCACGTCGGTCAGCGGCCCTTCCGCGCCACCCACGGGACGTCGGGGACGCCGGCGGCGCGGTTCGCCGCCCGGGCCTGCACGAAGAGCAGGTCCGAGAGCCGGTTCAGGTACCGCACGACGGCCGGGTCCACGGGCTCGCGCGCCGCGAGCGCGACGACGTTGCGCTCGGCCCGCCGGACGACGGTCCGCGCGACGTGCAGCCGCACGGCGGCCTCGCTGCCGGCCGGCAGGACGAACGTCTTGAGCGGCTCGAGGCCGGCCTCGAGGGCGTCGATCGCCGCCTCGAGGGCCGCGACGTCCGCGTCCGAGACCGCGGCGGCCGCGCCCTTCGCCGACGGGCTCGCCAGCGACGCGCCGACGTCGAACAGCGCCGACTGGGCGCGGGCGAGGACCGCCTCGACCGCGGGCGGCAGCCCCGCGGCCCGCGCGAACCCGAGGGTCGCGTTCGCCTCGTCCACGGTGCCGTAGGCGTCCACGCGGGGGTCGGCCTTGCTCACGCGCCCGCCGCCGAAGAGCCCCGTGGTGCCGTCGTCGCCCGTGCGGGTGTAGATCTTCACGATCGGCCTCCGTCGAAGGGCCCGAGGGCCCGCCCGAGCGTACTCGGTCGGTTCGCCGCACCCGCCGGAGGCCCGATAGAATCCGGCCTCCCCCGGAGCGACCCGTGCGCAAGACGCCCCTGCTCGTCGTCTTCCTCACGGTCTTCGTCGACCTCCTCGGGTTCGGGATCGTGATCCCGTTCCTGCCGATGTACGCGCAGGACCTCGGGGCGACCGGCCTCCTCGCGGGCCTCGTGCTCTCGACGTTCTCGTTCATGCAGTTCCTGTTCGCGCCGATGTGGGGCCGCCTCTCCGACCGGGTCGGCCGCCGGCCCGTGCTGCTCGTGACCCTCGCGGGCGGCGCGCTCTCGTACGCGCTGTTCGCGGTCGCCCGCGACCTCACGACCGTCTTCGTCGCGCGCGCGCTCGCCGGCTTCTTCGGCGCCAACATCCCCGTCGCGCAGGCCTACGTGGCCGACGTGACGACGCCCGAGAACCGCGCGCGGGGCATGGGCCTGCTCGGGATGGCGTTCGGGCTCGGCTTCGTCTTCGGCCCCGCCGTCGGCGGCCTGCTGTCGGAGGTGGCGGTGTGGGCGCCCGGCGCGGCGGCCGCCACGTTGTCGGGGACGGCGTTCGTCATCGCGCTCTTCCGGCTGCCGGAGTCGCTCGCGCCCGAGGTCCGCTCCGTCGCGGCCGGCCGCCGCGCGCACCCGATCCTCTTCCTCCGAACCGCGCTGCGCACGCCGGCCGTCGGCGGCATCCTCCTGCTGTTCTTCTTCCTCGTCGCGGGCTTCGTGCACCTCGAGTTCGCCGTGCCGTTCCTGCTCCGCGACCGGTTCGGCTTCGACAAGATGCACGTCGGCTACGTCTTCGTGTTCATCGGGCTCTGCATGGCATTCGCGCAGGGCTTCCTCTTCCGTCGCGTCGCCGCCCGGTTCGGCGAGCCGAAGCTGCTCCGCGTCGGGCCGGTGGCGATCGCGGTCGGCATGCAGCTCTACTGGATCCTGCCGGCCTGGCCGATGCTGCTCCCGGCGATCGCGCTCGTCGCGGTCGGGATGGGCGTGAGCAACCCGAGCATCCCGTCGCTCCTCTCGAAGCGGACGCCCGCGCACATGCAGGGGCAGACGCTGGGCCTCTCGCAGTCGCTCGGCGCGTTCGCGCGCGCCGTGGGCCCGTTCCTCGCCGGTTGGCTCTACGACCACTTCAAGGTGGCCGGCGGCTGGTCGTACGCGCCGTTCGTCGCCGGCGCCGCCCTCGTGCTGGTGGGCGTCGCGTTGGGCTGGCACTCGATCGCCCCGGCCGACGACGCGCCGGCGGTCGGCGCGGCGGCTCCGGCGCCCCCGCCGGACCTCGGCTGACGCGCGGGCGACGCGGGCCGCCGGGCCTCGCGTGCCCCGCGGGCGGGCGTCACGTCGCGGGACCGCGCAGGGCGCCGTGGTATCCCGCCGCGAAGTCCGCCTGCAGCCGGCGCCGGTACGCGTGGGCGCGCCGCGTCTCGCCGCCGAGCACGCGGGCCCGGAGCGCCGCGACCCACGCCCGCCACGCGAGGCCCGCCGGCGAGCGCGTGACGTCGACGGGCCAGCGGACGGGCGCGTCCGCCGTCGCGTCGCGGACCGCGGCCGCGCGGCCGTGGGCGCGCACCGAGGCCCGACGCTCCGCCCACGTGACGGGGTGCTCGTGCGTCGCGAACGCCTCCGGGACGTACACGATCCGCGCGCCGAGCGCGCGCAGGCGCCGGCCCATCTCGTCGTCGTCGAGGACGGGCCCGTCGAAGTCGGCGCGGAACGGGCCCGCCCGCGCGAGTTGGGCCCGCGACATCGAGGTGTTGGCCCCGTAGAAGAAGCCGTCGCGGCGCGGGTCCGGCCGCGTGAACGAGACGCCGAAGAGCGCGCCGTCGTCCTCGAGCCACCGACGGAACGGGTCGTCGCGCAACGCCGGCGGGAACCACGCGGGCCCGACGACGACGAGGTCGCCGCGACCGTCGGCGGCATGGGCGGCGAGGTGCGCGTCGAGACAGCCGGGCCCCGGGACCATGTCGTCGCCGAGCCACCAGACGAGCGGCGCGGTCGTCTGCGCGAGCGCGACGTTCCGCATCGCGCCGCGGTGCGCGCCGGCCGCCCGGACGACGCGGACCCGGTCCGGCGCGCCCGGCGGCCGGGCGACCGGCGACCCGCCGTCCCGGCCGTCGACGAGGACGACCTCGACGTCGGCGCGACCGCTCGCCTCCCGCGCGAGCGCCTCGAGGACGAGCGGCAGGCTCGACGACTTCGTGCCGTCGGCGGCGACGTCCGCGACGACGAGGATCGCCAGGGTGGGGAGCGGGGCCATCCCACGGAATGTACGGTCGGGCACCCCCCGGTCCCTTCGCCCCGTGCAACGGTGAACTCCGCCGGTGCGGATCCGTATACCTTCCGCACGTGCGCGCCCCGCCCACCCCCACCCCGGCCCCCGTCCCGGCCCCCGAGCCGGACGACTTCGCCCTCATGGCGGCCCTCCGGGCGGGCGACCCGGGGGCCTTCGAGGCGCTGACCGCCCGGTGGCGCCCCCGACTCGTGAACTTCTTCCGGTCCCTCGGCGCTGACTCCTTCGGCGCGGACGACTGCGCCCAGGAGACCCTGCTCCGTGTCTACCGGTACCGCGATGCCTACCAGCCGCAGGTGCCGTTCCCGGCGTTCCTGTTCACGCTGGGCCGCCGGTCGTTCCTCGACCAGAAGCGGCGGGGCAAGCGCTGGGACCACAACGCCCCCGAGGCCCTCGCCGACGAAGCGGCCGCCGTCGCCCCCGACGCCGCCGCGGCGCACACCGAACGCCTCGACCTGGCCGCGGCCGTGGCGCGCCTCCCCCGCCGCCTGCGCGACGTCGTCGAGTGGGGCGTGCTCCGCGGCCTCCCGTACGACCGCGTGGCCGCGTTGCTCGGGATCCCGGTCGGCACCGTCAAGTCGCGGATGCACCACGCGGTGCGACAGCTGCGGGAGTTCCTAGGTGACGCGGACCTCCCCCCCGCCGACGCCTGACGCCGGACGCGACGGCCGGGGCCCCTGCGTCCCGCCGGCCGACCTGACCGCGTTCGTGATGGGCGAGGGCGACGACGCGTCGCGCGGCGAGATCGCGCGGCACGTCTTCGGCTGCGCCGCCTGCCGCGCGCGCCGCGACGCCGAGCTCGAGGTCGTCGGCCGTCTCGAGGCCTTCGCCGACCTCGGTTCGTGGGAAGAGGACCTCGCGGCCGCCGACCTCGCCCGCGCCGCGACGATGCGGGCCCGCCGCCGGGGCGCGTTCGCCGGGGCCGCGGCCGCGGCGGTCCTCGCGGCGGCGATCGTCGGTCTCCCCTTCGGGACGCGAGGCCCGGTCGCCGGCGAGGCCGTCGCGCCGCCGGTGGCGGCGGCGCCCTCGCGCGCGCCCGTCGGGGCCGGGCTCGACCGGACGGCGGTCGGCGCGACGGCGGTCGACCCGGCGGTGGTCGACGCGACCCTGGGCGCGCTGCTGGCCGCCCAGGCCGAGGACGGCCGCTGGCGCGCCGCGACCGGCGTCGAGCGGCACGACGTGGGCGCGACGGGCCTCGCGTTGCTCGCGCTCGTCCGCGCCCCCGAGGCGTCGTGGACGACCGGGCCCGTGGCCCGCGCCGTGGCCGCGGCCGTGCGGTGGCTCGCGCCCCGCGCCGACGACGTGGACCACGCGGGCGACCGCGAGCGGGCCGTCGCCGCCGCGGCGCTCGAGGCGGTGTTCGTCGCGACGGGCGACCGCGCCGTCGGCAGCGCGGCGGAGCGGGCCCGGCGGTCGCTGCCCCGCGGCGCCGCGCCGCTCGCCACGCCGGACCCCGCCCGCGCGCTCGACTTCGTGCGCGCCGGTCCGCGCGAGCTCGCGTCGGCGCGCTGACGCTGCGTCGCGCGCCCGGGTGTGGGAGGATGGGCCCGGAGCGCCCCGTGCCCGACGTCGTCCCGCCCCGCAACGGCCCGCTGGTGCGCGGCCTCGCCGCCGTCACCGTCGCGGCGCTCGTCGCGTCCGGCGTGGGGCCGTACGACCGCGCGACGTGGTGGATGGAGGTCGCGCCGGTCCTCCTCGGGCTGCCGCTGCTCGTCGCGACGCGCCGGCGGTTCCCGTTGACCACGCTCGCGTACGTCCTGCTGGCGGTGCACGCCGTGATCCTGGTCGCGGGCGGGCACTACACCTATGCCCGCGTGCCGCTCGGCGACTGGGCCCGCGACGCCTTCGGCCTCGCCCGCAACCCCTACGACCGCCTCGGCCACGTCGCGCAGGGGTTCGTGCCGGCGATCGTCGCGCGCGAGGTGCTGCTGCGGACGTCGCCGCTGCGCCGCGGCGGCTGGCTGTTCACGCTCGTGACCGCGCTCTGCCTGGCGATCTCCGCGTTGTACGAGCTGCTCGAGTGGGCGACGGCGGTGATCGCGGGCGGCGGCGCGGTGGACTTCCTCGGCACGCAGGGCGACGTCTGGGACGCGCAGGCCGACATGGCGTGCGCGTGGGTCGGCGCCATGGTGGCGCAGGCGCTGCTGGCGCGGGTCCACGACCGGCAGTTGCACGCGCTCGGCGCGCCCTGACGCGGCGACACGCGTCGGTCCGGGCGCCGGCGCGACCGCGTCAGCGGGAGAGGGCGTACGCCTGCGACGTGAACCGCACCGGCAGCCGCAGCCGGTCCGGCGCGGCCACGCCGTCGACGAGGCGGGGGTCGTACGTCCAGCCGGCGACGGCCTCGAGGGCCGCCTCGTCCAACACGTCGTGGCCCGAGGAGCGCTCGACGTAGACGTTCGCGACGCGGCCGTCCGGGCCGACGTCGACGATGAGCCACGTCGTCCCCTCCCAGCCGGCGCGGAGCGCGGCCTCGGGGTACCGCGGCGGCCGGTTCGACGGATGGGCGCGCGAGAGGGTCGACACCTGCGCGGCGCCCGCGCGCTGCGCGACCGAGGGCGCGACCGGCGGCACGGGACGGGCCGGCGCCGCGAGCGGGACGGTCGCCGGCGCGGGGGCGGCGACCGGCCGGGTCGGTCGCGTCGTCGCGGTCGGGGACGGCGCCGGGAGCGGCGGGACCTCGCCGGCGACGGGCGGGGGTTCGTCCGTCGGGGGCACCTCGGCCTCCTCGGGCGGGAGCGGGGGTTCCGCGACCGCGGGCTCGACGTCCCGCGGCTCGACCAGGCGGGGGTCGTCCGCCGGCGGCTCGACCGCGGGGAGCTCCGGCGCGTCGAACGCCGCCCCGAGGTCCACGGCCTCGAACGCGAGGACGACGGCCTCGCGGTCCGGCGCGCCGCGTCCGGCCGCGAAGGCCGACGCGCCGACGAGGGCCCCCGCGTGGAGCGCGACGCTCACGAGGACGGACGGACGGAGGGCGAGGCGCGACATCGGCGGGTGAACCTACCAAGACCAGCGCACGACGGGGGGGCGCGGTTCGCGCGGCCCGCCCGCCGCGGTGCCGCGCGCGGCGCGGGGCCCCACGGCGGCGTCGGAACCGGGGGGGCGGGTCGCAGGACGAGGGGAGAGTCCACGTCCCCGCCCACGCCCACCGCCCCCCCGACAGGGCGTCAGAACCGGACCTCGAACCCCAGCGTGAGGTAGCGGCCGGCGTCCTCGACGCCGCTGCCGTGGTGCTTGTAGCGCTCGTCGAGGAGGTTGCCCGCCTCGAGGACCAGCTCGAGGTGGCGGTCCACCTGGTACCCGGCGCGGACGTTGACGGTCATCCAGCCCGGCGTGCCGTCGGGCCCGATGCGGAAGTCGGCCTTGTCCGCCTCGGAGAGCCGCGTCTGGCGGGCGGACCAGCGGGAGAACGGCTCGATCCAGAGGCGGTCGTCGCACCGCGTCCAGCGGGCCCCGACGATGCCGTTCAGCGGCGGCACCTTGTTCAGCGGCTGGTCGGTCTCGAGGTTCGTGCCGCGCGCGTACGACGCGCTGCCGAACGCGCGCCACCCGCGCCCGAGGTCCACGTCGGCCCAGACCTCGCCGCCGTACATCTCGGCGTCGGCGACGTTCTCGCGGGTCGAGACGGGCAGCGCGTCGATGATCAGGTTCGTCTGGACGCGCTGGATGAGGTCGGTGAAGTCGGAGTACCACAACGCGAGGCCCGCGCGCCACGCGCAGCGGTCCACCTTGAGGCCGAGCTCGTAGGAGATCACGTGCTCCGGCTCGAGGTCGGCGTTCGGGATCTCGATGCCCGTGGCGGCGCGGTCGAAGACCGTGGTGTCGTCCACGTTCGGGGCGCGGAACCCCTGCGCGACCGAGCCGTAGGCGCGCCAGCCCGGCGAGAACTCGTACGACGCCGCGATGCTCCCGGTGAGCTCGTCGTTCACGTCGTCGTCCTCGGCGACGGGCGGGTTCGTCGTCGGGCGCGCCGCGGTGTGGAGGTCGTACCGGCTGTACCGGAGCCCCGGCACGATCAGCCAGCACGGCGACGGCGTCCACTCGTCCTGCACGTAGACGCCGAGCGGCATCCACGTCGAGCCCGTCGGGTACCGCGACTGCCCGGCGGTCACGACGCCCGTCGTCGTGTTCGTGTCGCGCCGGCGGCTGTAGACGTCGTCGTGGTAGAGCTCGAAGCCCGCCGTGACGCGGTGGTCGCAGTGCGGCCGCAGCGTGACGTGGCCGAAGACGCCCCAGGTGTCCACGCGGTCGTACAGCCGGCGCTCGCGCGTCGGGCTGGCGGAACGGACCTCGTAGCGGCCCTCGTCCCAGCGCTGCACGTTGACGTTCAGCCGCCACGCCTCGACGAACGACCCCGGCCGCTCGCCGCGCCAGTCGAGGTACATCAGCTGGCGGCGCTGCGGGTCGAACTCGAACGCGAGGTTCGTGCCCGACTCGATCGCGTCCGTGCGCGGGACGTCGCGGTCCTCGTAGAACTGGTACGCGAGCGCGAGCCGCTGCCCGACCGCCGGCGCGTACTCGAGGCGCAGGTCGGAGGCGAGGCCCTCGTAGCCGGTGTCGTCCTGCCGGCCGCCGCCGTCGCCGACCCGGAGGTCGTCGAAGTGGTGGCCGTTGACGCCGCCGGTGAAGCCGAGGCCGCGCCACGAGCCGTCGTACCGGCCGGCGACCGTGCCGCCGTCGGTCGCCGTGCCGACGTTGCCCGCGAGCAACGCGTTCACGTCGAGGCAGCAGGTGAGGTCCTCGCGGCGCCGCGGGATCAGGTTGATGACGCCGCCGAGCGCGTCCGACCCGTACATCACCGAACCGGGGCCGCGCAGGACCTCGATGCGGTCGAGCATGTACGGGTCGACGAGCGTCAGGTACTGCGTCGGGCCGCTGCGCGTCGTCGCGTTGTTCAGGCGGATCCCGTCCATGAGCAGCAGCACCTGCTCGCCGGTCAGGCCGCGGACGATGGCCGACCCGCCGCCGAGGTTCGTCTGCTGGACGAAGACGCCGGGCTCCTGGTCGAGGGCCTGCGGGGTCGTCCGGGACGCCTGCCGGAGGATGTCCTCGGCCGACACGGTGGACGTCGCGCGGGGCACGACGAAGTCGGCGAGGCTCGTCCGGGTCGGCGTGGTCACGTTCGCGTCGAACGGCACGACGTAGCGGTCCGCGCGCACGACGACTTCGTCCACGGCGCGGGGCGGCGGCGGCGGGGGCACCGGCGCGGGGGCCGGGACCGGCGGCGGCGCGTCCGCCGCGAGGGCGGCCGGGGCGGCGAGGACCGCGAACAACACCGAGACGACGCAGATCGGGCGCATGCATCCCTCCCAGGACGGGGGGCAGAGCGACGCGTCCGGCCGCGCGGTTCACGGCGGCTTCACGACTCCGCCGGACGCGGGGTCAGGGAGGCGTCAGGACGAGGTCCACGCCGGTGACGCGGACCCCGGAGCCCACCGTGAACGGCGTCGCCGGCGTGCCGCCGAAGTTCCCGCAGGCGTCCCCGGCCTCGCAGAAGAAGCCGTCGCCGTCGAGGTCGGTGCCCGCGCGGACGGTGTAGGTGTCCGGCGCGACCCCCTCGAAGACGTAGCGGTACCCCTGATCCGAGGTGGCGAACCCCGACTTCACGACGCCGCCCGTGGCCGCGCGCCGCAGGACGACGGACACGGCGGCCCCGAGGAAGCGGAAGGGGCCGACCTCGAGGACGACCCGCACCGAGCCGAGGACGGTCGTCCCCTGGCGGACGAAGACGGTGCCGGCGTAGGCCCCCGCCGCGAGCCCGGTCCGGTCGGCGACGATCGCGACCTGCGAGGCCGTCGCGGGCGACCCCGGGAGGGCCGTGGTCGCGAACGCGCTCAACCACGGCACGGTGCCGTCCGTGCTCACGGCGACGTTGTCCACCGTCAGCGTGCCGCCGCCCGCGTTCATCACGTCCACCGTGACGACGTTCTCGCCCTCGACGATCCGCGTCGCCGTCGAGGAGAGGAGCAGCCGCGGCGGGTCGACGCGGGGCGTGCCCCGGTCCGCGAGCACCTTCCGCACGGCCTCCCCCACCTGCAGCAGGCCCGCGCCCGTCGTCACGTCGGGCCCGGCCACGTCGAGGTCGCGGCAGGTCGCGAGCAGGGCGGCGCGCGCCTGCGCCGCCGTCAGCGTCGGCTCCACGGAGAAGAGGAGGGCCGCGGCGCCCGCCACGTGCGGCGCGGCCATGCTGGTGCCCTCGAGCCGCCCCCACGAGGGCGCGGCGGGGGCGCGGGTCTCGTCGAGCACCGTCGAGAGGATGCCGTCCTCGAAGCCGTCGGCGGCGCGGTCGCGGCCGAAGGCGCCGCCCGGCGCGCAGAGGTCGAGCGCCGCGCCCGTGTTCGCGTACGCCGCGTGCACCAGCCGGCCGTCCACCGCGCCGACGGCGAGCACCTCCGGGTAGGCCGCGGGGTAGAGCACGTCGCCGCCGTCGTTGCCCGACGACGCCACGAGCAGCACCCCCGCCGCGGCGGCGGCCGTCACGGCGTCGCGCAGCTCGGCCACGTCCACCGACGTGCCCAGCGAGAGGTTCACGACGCGCAGCGGCGCCGCGAGCGCGGGCCCGGTGGCCGTGCCCACGAGCCCCGCCGCGTACCGGATCGCGTCCGAGAGGTCGCTGGCCGTGCCGCCGCCGCGCCCGATGGCCCGCAGGGGCATCACGCGGCACCCGGGCGCCACGCCCGCGATGCCGACCCCGTCGTTCGCGCGGGCCGCCACGATCCCCGCGACGTGCGACCCGTGCCACGCGGACGTGCCGTCGCGGTTGTCCTGCGCGCCCTCGTCGGTCGGGTCGGGGTCGCGGCCGTCGCCGTCGCCCGCGGCCGTCGGGTCGCTGACGAAGTCGTAGCCGCCGACGCGCTGCGTGTCGAGGTCGGGGTGCGCGACGATCCCGGTGTCCACGACGCCGACGACGACCGACGACGACCCGTACCCGGCGTCCCACGCCGACGGGGCGCCGATCGCCGAGAGGTTCCACATCCCGCCGAGCATGGGGTCGTTCGGCGTCGCGAGCGCGCGGACGACCGCGTCGGGCTCGGCCCGCGCGACGCACGGCAACGCCCGCAGCCGCGCGGCGTGCGCGAGCACCTCGCGCGTGGGCACCCACGACGACGAGGGGAGCTCGACGACGAGCGTCCCGCCGGACGTCGTCCGCACCACCTGCGCGCCGGCCTCCGCGAGCGCGCGCAGCGCCGCGTCGCGCGGGCCCGTGGTGCGGACGAGCACCCGTCCCGCCACGCAGTCGGGGTCGTCGAGCGCGTAGTCGACGACCGCGTCCGCCACCCGCGGCATCGTCGCCGCCGCGACGCCCGAGCCCGTCGTCGCGACGCGCGCGGGCACCGCGGACGACGTCGCGAGCGTCAGCGTGTACGCGCCGGCGCCGCCCGCGCACGTGACGACGAAGTCCACCGGCGTGCCCGCGGACAACGAGACCACCACCACCTCCGGGTTCGCCGTCGTCGCGGACGACGCGATCGGGGTCCCCGTCGCCGCGTCGAGCACCGCGAGGTCGAACGACCCGAGCGCCGCGCCGCCCGTGGACGCCCGCAGCGTCGCCGTCACGTCCACGTCCACCGGCGACAGCGCGCGGAACGCGTCCGTCGCGTCCACCACCCCCTGCCGGGTCCCGTCCGCGCTGCCCTCGCCGGCGACGACGAGGTCGCCGTCGGGCTCGAGCGGCGGGAGGACCTGCGCGCGGGACGGCGTGCCGTTCGGCTCCTGCTCGGCCAGCATCCCCCACGGCAGCCCGGGCAGCACGATCGTGCCCTCGACGGCGCCGGCCGTGGGCGTGGGCGACCCGCCCCCGCCGCCGCCCCCGCCGCCGCCGCACGCGACGACCGACACGGGCACGCAGACGAGCGCGAGCCCGCCGAGGGCTCGACGAAGGGAACGCTTGCGCATCGGGAAGGACCTCGGCACCGTCGAGCCCCGAGCGTCGTACCACGACGTACGGGGCGGGTCGCGGCACGGGCGACCCCGCAGGCCGGGTCCGCTCGGGGCGCCCGCGTCCGGTCGCGGGCACCGGTACGCGAGGCCCGTTCGCCGCTCGGTCGACCCGGCGGCCGGCTGCGGGCGATCCGCGGGCAATCCGCGGGCGATCCGCGGGCGGTCCGCGGGCGGTCCGCGGGCGGTCCGCGGGCGGTCCGCGGGCGGCGGCCGGCCCGCGTGCCCGCCCGCGCGCGACCCCGTCCCGCGGCGGCCACCGGGCCTCGCGTCCCCGGGAGCCCGACCGCGCACCGTCCCGTTCAGATGCCCGGGTCGGCCTTCACCGCGTCCCACTGGCGCGCGATGCCCTCGGCGAGGTCCACCTTGGGCGCGTACGCGATCAGGCGGCGCGCCGCGGCGATGTCGCCGGCCGTCGTGCGGACGTCGCCCGCGACGACGGGCGCGTGGGTCGCGGGCAGCGGCGCGCCGGTCACGCGGCGGACGGTGTCGATGACCTCCGACAGGGCCACCGTGCGGCCGCGCGCGATGTTCATGACCGCGCCGACGGGGCGGCGCTCGAGCGCGGCGACGGTCGCGTCCACGACGTCGCCGACGAACGTGAAGTCGCGCTGCTGGCTGCCGTCGCCGAGGACCTGGATGCCGCGGCCGCGCTTGGCGGCCGAGAGGAACAGCTGGATGGCCTTGTCGGGGCGCTCGCGGGGGCCGTAGACGGAGAAGTAGCGCAGGACCACGGTCGGGGTGCCGTGGTTCTTGTGGTAGAGCGACGCGAGGTGCTCGCCGGCGAGCTTGGTGACGCCGTACGGGCTGTGCGGCGCGGGGAGCGCGGCCTCGTCCACCGCGGCGTGGACGCCGTCGCCGTAGACGCTCGCGCTCGAGCCGTACACCCACGCGGCGAGGCGGAGGTCGCGCGTGGCCTCGAGGAGGCGCTGCGTGGCGAGGACGTTGGCGTCGAGGTAGGTGGCGAAGGTCCGGCCCCACGAGCCGCGCACGCCCGCCTGCGCCGCGAGGTGCACGACGGCGTCGATGCCGGCGACGACGGGCGCGAGGTCGGCCTTCGAGAGGTCGGCCTCGACGACGCGGGCCGCGGGGTGCGCGCGGATCCCCGCGAGGTTGCGCTCCTTGATCGACCGCGCGTAGTACGGGTCGAAGTCGTCCACGACGGTGACGCGATGCCCGTCGGCGAGCAGCCGCTCGGCCACGTGGGAGCCGATGAAGCCGGCGGCGCCGGTGACGAGGACGTGCACGAGGGATCGCTCCGGAGGGACGGGGCCGAGGGACGGGCGGAGTGTAGCGGCCCGGGCCGCGGGGCCGTCACGACGGCGAAACGGGCGGCTTCCAGGCGACGAGGCCCACGGGCACCGGCAGGACCTCGAGGTCGCGCAGGCCCGCGGCGGCGGCCCAGGCCGCGACCTCGGCGTCGGTGTGGTGGCTCTGGAGGCGCGGGGCGAGCCAGTCGTGGACGACCTGCGCGCACTCCGCCCACGTCGCGCGGGGGAAGCGCGTGCGGCTGTAGGAGCGGACGCAGGCGGTGAGCGGCGCGAGGGCGAAGCAGAGGACGCGGAGCGCGGCGCCCGGGAGCCGCGTCGTGACGGCGCGCGCCGCCCCGAAGACGGCCTCGCGCAACCGGCCCTCCTTCGGGTAGAGCCAGACGTAGACGGCCCCGCCGGGCTTCACGACGCGCGCCAGTTCCTCGAAGCCGCGGCGCGGGTCGGGCGTGTGGTGCAGCACGCCGTCGCAGAACGCGAGGTCCACGGACGCGTCGCGGATCGGCAGCGCGAGCACGTCGCCCTGCACCCACTGGATGCGCGGGTCGTCCGTCGGGACGCCGGCGTACGTCGGGCCCTCGCCGAGGTCGACGCCGACGACGCGCGCGCCGAGGTCCGCGAACGCGCGGAGATATCGGCCGTGGCCGCACCCCGCGTCGAGCACGGTGCGCCCGCGGTACCACGGTTCGCGGATCCGCGCGCCCATGCGTTCGTTGACGAGATTGCGGCGCATCGCCGCGGGGTCCTTGCCGAAGATGCGGCGCAACCGGCCGAAGTGCCGCCACTGGCGCTCGAACGCGGCGCGGACGTCCGGCGCGACGGGCGCGACCGCGTTCGCGAGCAGGCGGGGCACGCGGCGCTCGACCGGGAACCGGTGGCCCCCGGCGCAAAGGAGCGTCCCCGTCTCGATTCCCCCGGGACCCTCGGCCCCTTCGGCCTCGAGCCGCAGGGGGGCCCGGCACCGGGGGCAGGCGAGGAGATCCGTCAGCGCGCGGAACACACGGCGGAGTCTACCGTTAGGACGGTCGGGGCGCTTTCGGGCGGTTCAGGGCCCGGCGCGCGCCTCCATGTATTCAACAAGCATATGCGGCGCATTACGCCCGCATTTCAGCCTCGCGAAGAAAAAACCGAAATCGCGAGAACTTCCCGCTTGCGGAGCCCCCCCCGATTCCGTACGATCGCCCGGACATCCACAGGTCGGTCGCGAAAATCCTTCGCAGACCCTCTTGGGGGTGAGCCGGAACCTCCGGGTTCCTGGCCGTCCGCGGGGCCCGACCCGACCGCTCGCCCGCGTCGCTCCGGCGACGTGCCCGACCGCCGCCGTCCTCCCCAACCGATCGCCGCCGCCCGGATCGCCGCCGACCCAGGCTCCCGACGAACGCCCCCTCGAACGTAACGCCCCAACGGCCCCATCTCGACCGCCGCTCTCGCCCGGCCCCGGCCTCCCGGCCCGCCGACGAGACCTGCCGCCGAGCGGGGGCCTCCAGACGACAGGAGCAGCCGATGTCCGACACCAGCACCCTCCTCCCGCCGGCCGTGACCGAGAAGGAGATCCTCGACCAGGTCATGAAGGACCCGCGCGAGCTCCCCGACCCGGGCAACGGGCCGGACCGCACGATCCGCCTGCTCCAGATGTCGATCCAGATCGAGCAGGTCGTCGAGGCCCGGTACCTGCGCGTCGGTCGCGCGTTCACCTACGGCCCGATCCGCCGCCTGTTCGAGGAGTACGCCGCCGAGGTCCGCGACCACGCGCGGATCCTCTCGCGCCACCTCCGCGACCACGAGGCCGGCCGCTCGGCCGCCCGCCAGGGCGGGCGCCGTCGTCGTCCCCGCGCCGCCGAGGGCCCGGCGATCCTCACCCCCCACTCCCTGTACGACTCGTTCGACGAGGCGTTCCGGGCGGCGGAGCGGGCCATCGTGTTCCACCGCCGCGCGGCGGAGCACGTCGAGGACCGCTACCTGCGGAAGTTCCTGGACGTGCTCGCGCACGACCACGGCTTCCACCTCGACATCCTCGGCCACCTGCTCGCCGACATCCGCGACCGCGAGATGCACCTGACCCCGGGCCGCAAGCTCGCGCCGGTCGAGGTGCCGTGGGTCGCCGCGATCTTCGAGGGCGTGGTGCCGCCGTGGAGGCGGGATCAGGAAAGCGAAGTGACGCCGAACCGCTGGTTCATCAACTACATGTGATCGTCGGCGGACGAGCCCGGAACTCGGGAGCGTCCGCCGTACAAGCACATCGCGCGGTTCGGCGTCTGATCACGCTCGCCGCGCTGTTCCAGCCTCGCATGGTCACGCCGCCCAGTCCGGGCGGCGTGATCTGTTTGAGGGGGGCGAGATCTAGGCCCGACGACCCCCTGCTCGGCTGGGCGCGGCGGGAGGGCCGACACGCCACGTTGCCGGAAACGAGATCTCCCAGCGGACGTGACATCGACCAAGCGGTCCCGCATCGAAGGGCGCCCAGCACCACCGACGAGCCAAGGAACGTCGCTCCCCCGCCGTCCGGCACGCCGTCCGAAGCGGCATGGCGCGGTTCGGCGCTTCATGATGCGCGCCGTGTGGTGCCAGAGGCGAACGTGGGAAGGGAATGGGGATCGCCGGCGGAAGGGGCTGAGCGAGGGGCGCTGACCGAGATCGGGTGCGGTCACTCGGAGGACCTGGGACCGCTCGACGCCCCGTAGGGCGCGGCCCTTGGGGCCGCCCGGCGACGCCCGCCCCTCGAGGCGGTCAGGAGGCGACGACCTCGGGCGAGGAGGACGGCAGGTCCACCGGGACCACCGGACAGCCCACGTAGTGCCCGAACGGGAGGAGACGTTCGTTCTTCATGACCACGCCGTGCGGCGCCACCCGCGCGCCCTCGCCCACGTCGGCGCCGTAGAAGAGGACCGAACCCGCCGCCACCGTCGCCCCGCGACGCACGAAGACGCGGTCCATCTTGAAGACCCGGTCCTCGAAACTGTGCGCCTGGAAGTACCCCTCCACCGTCACCCCGTCCTCGAGCACCATCATGTCGGGGTCCACCACCTGCGCGAACCCCGCCCCCAGCACCACGCCGCGCCCGACCCGCACCCCCATCGCGCGCAGGTACCACGGCAACAACAACGTCCCCTCGAGGTGCTCCAGCAACGGACGGGCGAGGAACTCCCACAGCACGTAGACGAAGTCCCAACGGCTGCACCAGCACGACCACAACGGTCGCTGCCCCGGCCGCGACCGGCCGATCAACGCCCACTTCGCCACCACCACGCCCGCGCAGACCGCCGCCGCCACCGCGAACGTCGCCGCGGCCAGGCCCACCGGGAACGGCGCCGGCCAGCCCGGGAGCGCGAGGAGCGCGAACCACGCCCAGCCGGCCGCCAGCGCCGCCACCGGCACCGCGAACCGCGCGGCCTCGAAGAAGAAGCGCGACGACCACCGCAGGAAGCCCGGGTCGTGCGTGAGCCGGCGGTCGTACACCACCTCCGCGCGCCGCGGCAGCTCGAACGCGGGATGGCCGAACGTCGCGCCGCTCTCCTCGAGCTCCGCGCCGCGCGCCACCGTGCAGACGCCCACCAGCACGCCGCCCGGGAGCCGCTCGTCGGCCGGCACCACCGCGTGGTTCCCGACGAACGACCGGTCGCCGAGCGACGTCGCGGCGAGGATCACCCGCCCCTGCACCACGAGCGGCCCGCCGAGGTAGATGCCGTCGGCCAGGAAGCAGTCGTCGCCGATCGACACGAGCTCGGGGATCACGTCGATGATCGTGCTGATCTCGGCGTTGCGGCCGATGCGCATCCCCGCCATCCGCAGCCACGTCGGCCAGAACAACGTGCCCGCCAGCCACGTGCCGCCCACGCGGACGCCGTCGCTCTTGAGCAGCGCCCGCAGGTACGCCAGGCTGTACCGGTCCACGACGCCCTCGCGGACGCGGCCCATCAGCCGCAGCGCGGCGGCCTCCGACGCGAGGCCGAGCGGCACGCCCAGCGCGACCACCGCGGACACGGCGAGGAAGCCGCCCGTGGACCACGCCGGCGCCGCCATCCACGCGATCACCTCGGCGGCCCCGATGCCCGCGGCCGCCGCGACCGTCGCCAGGACCGCCACCACGGGGACCGGCACGAGCACCCGCATCAGCACGCGCGCGACCACGAGCAGGAGCCCGTGCAGCACGGGCGGCAGCGCGCGGCCGTACGTCGTGGCCGGCGGCGCCGACGGGGCGCCCTCGCGCCGCGCGGGCACGCCGTGCCATCGCTCGCCGGCGGGCACCGTCTCGCCCGCGGGGAGCCACGACAGCGCCGTCAGGCACGCGCCGTCGCCGACCGTCCCGCCCGCGTCCACGCCCGCGCGCGTCTCGAGCACCGCGCCGCGCCCGATCCGCACCGGGCCCACGACGAGGTGGCCGTCGTCGAACCCCACGAGCCGCAGCGCCGCCTCCTGTCCGAGGGCCGCGTCGTCGCCGATCTCGAGCAGGTCCCACCCGCCGCGGTGGACGTCGACGCCCTGGTGGAGGTGGACGCGTCGGCCGATCCTGGCCCCGAGCGCCCGCAGCACCGCCCCCGCGAACACGGTCTCGTCGAGCAGCGCCCACGGGATCCGTCGCGCGGCCTGCGTCACGAGCCAGTGCCGCACGTGGAACGAGCCCCACACCGGCTCCCGCGCGGGGCGGTACGCGCCGATCAGCGACCGCTTCGCGAGCACGGTCAGCAGCACCGACAGCGGCAGCCACAGCAGCGTGAGGACCGACGCCGCCAGCGGCAGCAGGAGGAGCGTCCCCGTCAGCCCGAACGCCCGCAGCATGGCGGGCAGCCCCGCGAGCACGATCGCGCCGAGGACCGACGCCCGCACGAGGAGCTCGACGAGCAACGACGCGCTCTGCACCAGCGTTGCGCGCAACGGCCGCGGCGGCTCGGCGCCGCCCGCGCCGTCGGGGCCGCCGGTCACGAGGGACGGCCGCGGTCGCGCCGCCGGGCGCGCGGTCCGCGCCCGCGCCGCCAGCGCGGCCACGGACCGCGCGCGGTAGAGGTCGCGGACGCCGAGCGCCGCGGTCGAGGGGTCGTCGCGGAGCGCCGTCACGACCTCCGCCGCGCGCAGCGAGTCGCCCGCGAGGTCGAGGAAGAAGTCGTCCTCCACCGACACCCGCCCCTGCGCCCCGAGGACGCGCTCGAACGCGGCGAGCACCCGAGCCTCGAGTGCGTCGCGCGGCGCCACGAGGGTGCGCGCGGACGCCTCGGGCTCGAGGCGCGGCAGCGCGTTGCGCGCGAGCTTGCCCCCCACCGTCGTCGGGAGGCGGTCGAGGAACCCGATCCGCGCCGGGACCATCGGCGCCGGCAGCAGCGTCGCGAGCGTCGCGCGCAGCGCCGCGGGCACGGGCGGCGACGCGGGGTCCGCGGGCACGACGAACGCCACGAGCGACGTCCGCCCGTCGTCGTCCTGCACGGTCGCGGCGGCCGCGCGGACGCCGGGCAGCTCGACCAGCCGCGCCTCGACCGCGCCCAGCTCGATGCGGTGCCCGCGCACCTTCACCTGCGCGTCGATGCGCCCGAGGTGCACCAACGCGCCCCCGGGCTCCCGTCGCGCGCGGTCGCCCGTCCGGTACACGCGGCCGTGCACGGGGTGCGTCACGAACTTCTCGGCGGTGAGGTCCGGCCGGCCGAGGTACCCGCGCGCTAGCCCGACGCCCGCGATGCACAGCTCGCCCGGCTCGCCGTCGGCCACCGGGCCCAGCGTGTCGTCGAGCACGAGCGCCTCGTGGCCGCGCACCGGGAACCCGATGACCACCGGGCCCTCGGGCGGGATCGGCGCCCGCACCACCGTCACCGTGCACTCCGTGGGGCCGTACCCGTTCTCGAGCCGCCGCCCCCGCCCCCACGCCGCCGCGAGGTCCGACGGCAACGGCTCGCCGCCGACGTACAGCAGCTTCAGCGCGGGCAGCGCGCGCTCGGGGTCGCGGCACCCCATGGCGCGCAGCAGCGTCGGCGGCGGGCAGAACACCGTGACCCGCTCCTTCGCGAGCCACGCCGCGAGGTCCGGGCCGGACCGCACCGTCTCGTCGTCGAGGACCACGACCGTCGCCCCCACGGCGAGGGCCAGCCACGCCTCCTCCACGGACGAGTCGTACGCCGGCGACGACCCCTGGGCCACGCGGTCGTCGGGGCCGAGCCCGAAGTACCCGACGTCGGACCCGACGAGGTTGGCGATCCCCCGGTGCTCGATCATCACGCCCTTGGGCCGGCCCGTGGTGCCCGACGTGTAGACGACGTAGGCGAGCGACGACGGCGACAGCCAGGCCGGCGCCGGCGGCGCCCCGGCGCCGCCCCCGACCGCGCCGACGTCCACCACGCGATCGCTCGGGAGCCCGAGACGCGAGGCCCGCGCGCGACCCGCGGCGTCGGTAACGAACGCGACGGCCTTCGCGTCCCCCACGAGGTACCGGGCGTGGTCGTCGGGGAACGAGCGCTCGACGGCGGTCCACGCCGCCCCCGCCTTCAGGATCCCGAGCATCGCGACGAAGAGGTCCGGCGTGTCGCGCGGCAGCTCGACCGCGACGATCGCGTCGGGCCCGACCCAGGGGGCCAGCCGCCGGGCCAGCGCGTCGGAGCGGACGTCGAGCTCCGCGTACGTCAGCGAGCGGCGGGGACGTCCCGGCCCCTCGGGCACCTCCACCGCGACCCGGTGCGGATGGGCGGCGACGCTCGCGGCGAAGAACCCGTGCAGCACCCCCGGCTCCGCGGCGGGCGAGGCGCCGTCGCGCGAGGACCGGGGGCGGTGCGGATCCGACATCGAGCCCTATCCGACGGGAGCGTCGATCCGGGCGAGGAGGTGCGGCGCCAGCCACGGACGGCGGCGCTCGCGCTCGTCGCGCGAGAGGTGGCGGAACCCGCGGATCGTCCGGCCGCCGCAGCGCGTGCAGCCGCACGGGAACGGGCTCGCCATGTCCCACTCCGTGGTCTCGTAGTCGAACGTGATCTCCTCGCCCGCGCGGATCGGGCGCAGCGCACGGAGCTCGCGGTCGACGATGCGCGCGTTCGGGTCGCACGCATGGTTGAGGCAGCGCCAGGGGTACCGCACGAGCATCTGCTCGGCATCGACCTCGGCGTGCTCCGGCACCTCGATGTGCACGTTGGTGTCGATCTGCACCGAGTACCGCGACGGCGTCGGCGTGAGGACGCCCTCGAGCTCGAAGATGCGTTCTCCCTTGCGGAACGCGTGCAGCGCCACCACGCGGAGCTGTCCGTCGGATCGCGCGACCTCGATCGGGGTCGCCTGCGATGCGCTCGGACGGAAGCGGGAGTCGTTCAAGCGGGTCTCGCCATGGAGAGACGGAGGCTCGTGGAGGACACGTGCCGCGCACGCGACCCACGCGAGTCACCCGCATTGAACACGGTCGGGACGACAAAGTCAGGTGCCGTCTTCACGTTCGCGGGACGTGGACGCCCCTCGATCGCGTCGTCCATGCGACGTCGGACCTCGCGTCGGACGTCGCGAAGCGTGTCACGCGACGTCCGACACCGCCGTCATCGGCGCCCGATCACAGACGGACCGGCCCCTCGTAACACGCACGACCCGGGGTGTCGCACGCGCCGGGCCCCGACGACGAACCGTCGGGGCCGAGCGCCTCGTGGGTCTTGAGGCACCACCAGCACGCGGTGGGCACGGGGTTCGCTTCGTCCCCGGGCTGCGGCAGCGGGAAGTACGACTTCTTCGTCCGAAGCCATACGCATCGGACCCGGAGCTCCTCACGGACGCGCTGGGCGTGGTCCATGGCTACTTCCTCTCCCAGGCGGCGGCGAGGGCCCGACGCACGGACGCGCGGACGAGGTCGAGCTTGTACGCGGTCCCCGGGAGCGGGCTCGCGCCGGTCACCGCGGCTTCCGCCGCGGCGGCCGCGGTCGCGGCCGTGGCGGGCTGACCGACGAGGGCCTTCTCGGCGGCCTCGTTGCGCCACGGCGACGGCGCGACGGACCCCATCCACACCGAGGCCGAGCGGACGACGCCGCCCTCGACCGCGCACCGGACCGAGCACGTCACGAGCGCCCAGTCGAACGCGGCCTTGTGACGGACCTCGTACGTCCCCTCGCGGTCGACCCCCGGTCGCAGCGCGGGGACGTCGACGCCGACGATCACGTCGTCGGGGGCCAGGGCGAGGTCGGTGACCTGGCCCTGCTTGACGGGCCCGTAGATCGACGCGAACGGGACGGCGCGCTCGCCGCCCTTCCCGCGCACGCGCACGATCGCGCCGGCCGCCCCGAGCACGGGGGCGACGCTCGACGGGTGGGCGCACGCGCACGGGGCGTTGTCGAAGACCCCCGCGTTCTCCTGCACGCCCCCCTCGATGCGGACCGGGCAGATCGAGTCGCCGCGCTTGAAGCACGGGAACGACTTCAGCCGGTAGTACCCGCACCGGGTGTGCTGCCCGAGGTTGCCGCCGAGCGTCGCGCGGTTGCGCAGCGCCGGGCTCGCGGCCCCCCCGGCGGCCTCGGCCAGCGCGGGGCTCGCCCGGACGACGTCGGCCGACGCCGCCAGCGCCGCGAGCGTCGCCATCGCGCCGACGCGCAGCACCGGACCGTCGAGGACGATGCGGTCGAGGCCGGGGACGTCGACCAGCGTGACGACGCGGGCCGGCTCGGCCACGCGCTCCTTCAGCCGGTCGAGGACGTCGATCCCGTTCGCCTTGAGGATCGCGGTCCCGTCGGCGAGGGCCTTCACGGCCCCCTCCACGGTGGTCGCGCGGTCGTAGCGGAAGGCCTTCACTTCGCACCTCCCTGCCGCGCGGCGGCGAGCGCGGCGAGCACGCGCGCGGGCGTCATCGGCAGCTCGCGCAGGCGGACCCCGGTCGCGTTGAACACCGCGTTGCCGACGGCGGCCGCGGTGGGCACGGTCGCGGGCTCGCCGAGGCCCATGATGCCCGCGTTGTTGATGCCGTTGGCGACGTCCATGAACACGACGTCGATCTCGGGGCAGTCCGCCATCCCGAGGATGCGGTACGTGTCGAGCATCGGGTTCACCATGTCGCCGCTCGTGCGGTCGAGGTGCTTCTCCTCGAACAGCGCGTACGAGATCCCCTGGATCACCCCGCCGTTGACCTGGCTGCGCGCCGTCAGCGGGTCGACGATGCGGCCCGCGTCGTGGACGGCCACCACCTTCTCGACCTTCACGACCCCGGTCTCGACGTCCACCGCGACGCGCGCGAACTGCACGCCGCCGACGGAGCCGTGGAACCCCGCGTAGTTGCCGCGGCGCCTGCCCGTGACCGTCGTCCCCTCGGCCGGGAGGAGCGAGCACGCCTTCTCGAACGTCGTGGCCTTCCCGCCGGGCCCCTTCACCTGCCCGCCGTCGAAGGCGAGGGTGTCGGGCTCGACGCCCCACTCCTTGCCGACGAGGGCCGCCACCGCGGCCCGGGCCTTCGCCCCCGCGTCGCGGGCGGCCGGGCCGACGGACGGCGCCGTCGTGCTGCCGCCGCTCCCGGGGCCCGCGGGGAACCGCGAGTCGCCGATCTCGACCCGGACGCGGTCCGCCGGCAGGCCGAGCTCCTCGGCGACGAGGACCGCCATCACGGTCTTCGTGCCGGTGCCGATGTCCTGGACGCCGCTGCGCACGACGACGCTGCCGTCGCGGCCGAGCACGAGGTCGACCCGCCAGGCCCCGCCGCCGGCGTTGCCCCACACCCCCGCCGCGCAGCCGACGCCGCGCTTCACGGGCCCCGGGTCGGACCCGGGCACCTTCCGCCGGTGCTCGGCCCACCCGATCCGCTTGGCGCCGATCGGCCACTCGAGCCGACGGATGGGGTGCTTGTCGTTGAGCCGGCGCACGTCGAGCGGGTCGAGCCCCGCCGCGTGGGCGAACTCGTCCACCATCCCCTCGAGCGCGAAGAACCCCTGGGGGTGACCCGGCGCCCGGAAGGCCCGGCCGACCGCCGTGAAGGTGGACACGCCGAACTGGACGACGTGCTGCGCGGGGATGTCGTACGCGCGCGTGTTCGCCGCGCCCGCCCCCCCCGTCCCGTTGCCGGGGGTGCCGTAACACTCCCCCGTGATCACGGTCAGCGTGCCGTCGCGCCGCCCGCCGATCGTCAGCGCCTGCACCGAGTCGGGGCGGTTGCCGCCGACGAGGTGCTCCTCGCGCCGGTCGTTCATGCACCACACCGGGCGCTTCGTCTGCTGCGCGAGGCTCACCGCCACGCGCTCGCACTCGGTCATGCCGAACTTCGCGCCGAACCCGCCGCCCATGAACTCCGTCACCACGCGGACCGAGCCGACGGGCAGCCCGGACACCTGCGCGGCGTCCCGCTGCACGCTCTCGACGCCCTGCGTCGAGCACCACAACGTCAGGCCGCCGTCGGGGCCGAACTCGGCGACGGCCCCGTGGGGCTCGAGGGCCGAGTGCGTCTGCACCTGCGTCCGGTACACGGCCGACACCTTCACCTCGGCCTCGGCGAGCGCCTTCGACACCGGCTCGGGCGCCGGGGCGCCGCGCCGGCCCTGCTCCTCGTTCGGCCGCCGCGGGTCGACCCGCGGCGCGCCTTCCTTCATGGCGTCCGTCGGGTCCACGACGCACGGCAAGGGCTCGAGGTCCACCTCGACGGCCGCGATCGCGTCGTCGAGCTGCGCCTCGGTCCCCGCGCACACCGCCGCCAGCGGCGCCCCCGGGTAGGTCGCCCGGTCGCGCCGCATCTCGAGGACGCCCAGCACCCCGGGCATCGCCTTCGCCTTGTCGAGGCGCACCGCCTTCACGTTCGCGTGCCCGTACGGGCAGCGGACGATGCGCGCGAACGCGAGGCCCGGTCGCCGCACGTCCGCGGTGTACCGCGCGGCGCCGCTCGCCTTCACGCGGCCGTCGACGCGCGGCGTCTCCTTGCCGACCACGGCGAGCCTCGCGTCGAGCCCCCACGTCGCGGGGTCGTCGTCGTCGCGCTTCACGGTCGTCTCGCGGACGACCCCGCCGCCCTCGAGCGCGACCCCGAGCTTGACCTTGTCCTCGGCCACGGGTCACCGTCCCTTCGCCGCTTTCGCGGCAGCCATCGCGGCCTCGAGCACGTGGGGGTACGTCCCGCAACGGCACAGGTTGCCCGCCGTCGCGGCCCGCGCCTGGTCCGCCGTCAGGCCGGGCCCGTGCGCGTCGAGGGCCGCCGCGCAGGCCATCACCATGCCCGGCGTGCAGAAGCCGCACTGCATCGCGTCGTGCCGCACGAACGCGTCCACGAGCGCGGCGCCCTTCCCGTCGGCGAGGCCCTCGACGGTCGTGATCTCGTGGCCCTCGGCGTCCACCGCGAGGATCGCGCACGCGTACACGGCCTTCCCGTCGAGGTGGACGGTGCAGGCCCCGCACGCGCCGCGGTCGCACACGCGCTTCGCCCCGGTCGTGTCGAGCGGGAGCCGCAGCACGTCGAGGAGCGTCTCGCGCGGCTCGACGTTCACCTTGCGGGCGGCGCCGTTGACCTTCAGCGTCACCTCGACGGCGCCCGGGCCTTGCGTGCGGACGCCCGGGTCGGCGTCCTCGGCCAGCGCGTCCACCGCGGGCCGGAGCACGGTCCCCGCCGCGACCGCGAGGCCCGTGCCGCGGAGGAGGGCCCGGCGCGAGAGGCCGGACCCGGGGCGTGCTTCGGAGGCCATCGTGAACCCTCCCAGGGGACGACGGCGACCCTACCCGTGCGGCGGGGGTGGGTCAACGCGACAACCGTTCAGCGGGGCGCGGTCAGCCGGATCGACGCGCGCGTGGACGGCGTCTCGAGCGTGAGGTCGTTCCACAGGCCCGCGCGCGCGCCCTCGCGCAACCGCAGGCGGTACCGCCCGGCCGGCAGCGAGAGCTCGAGGTCCGCGCGGCCGACGAGGCGGTCGTACCAGCCCTGCGCCGTCGCCTCGCCGTCGGGCTCGACGCGCACGCACTCGAGCTCGTACCGGCGGCCCCGCGGCACGCCGCCCTCGACGGACGCCTGGACGCGGCACGGCCGCTCGAGCACGACCGGCGCGTCGGGGTCGCCGCCGGACGCGAGGAGGCCGACGCGGTCCGCCGTCGCGACGAGCAGCCGCCAGTCGCCCGACAGGTTCGGCACTGCGAGCGTCGCGCCGTCGGCCTCGACGCGCACGTCGGGGAGCACGCCGTAGCTCGGCCACCCCGGCCGCCGCACCTGCACCGTCACCGCGCCCTCCGCGACGGGGCCGCCCGTGACCTTCACGCGGGACGCGCCCGCCGCCGACGGCCCGACGACCGCGAGCCGCAGGTCGCCCCGCCCGACGTCGGCCCCCGACAGCCGCCACGTCGCCGTCGGCCGCGCCCCGGGCGCTCCCACGAGCGACAGCTCGACCCGCCGGCTCGTCTCGGGGAACGCGTCGAACGAGACGCCGCCCGCCGCGTCGAGGTCGGCCTCGCGCCGCACGGCGAACTCCTCCCCGTGCGCGACCAGGGCGAGCGCGCCCTTCGCCTCGCCCGCGGGGAACGTCGTGACGCGCACCGGCAGCGTCGGCCCCGCGCCGAGCGCGACGCCCGTGCACGTGCCGTCCTTCGGCAGGTTCACGCGCTCCGCGCGCGCGAACGTGTCGGTGCCGAGCGCCGCGGCGACGAGGACCGCCGGCGCCCACCGGTCCGGCGGGATCCGCAGCGCGACGCGCCCGTCCGAGCCGTCCACGCGCGTCGTCGGGACCGGCGACGACGCGTCGGTCCCCGTCCCCGCGGCCCGCAGCACGACCTGCCCGACGGTCCGCCCCTCGGGCGGCAGCACGTAGAGCGTGTGCGCGACGCCGACGCCGAGCGCCGTCGGCGGCGTCCCGGGCTGCATCGCCACGAGCACCGGCCCGCCGACGAGGCTCCACGGCGCGGGGCCCATCAACGCGTACCGGCCCTGCGGCGCGACGGCGCGGAACAGCAGCCCGCGGTGCGCCCCGACCTCGCCGGTCGTCGCGAGCGGGAGCTCCTTCGCGTCCTCGCCCTTGAGCCGCCACCCCTCGCGCGGCACCTCGCCGTCGCTCGCGAACGGCACCACCTCGACGACGATCGCGGGGCGGGCCTCGGGTTGCCCGCAGGCGGTCGCGAGCAGGAGCACCGCGAGGAGGAGGACCCACCCCCTCGTCGCGGGCCGGGCCCGGGGCGCGTTCGGGGGACGGGACCGCGAGGCCCGCCGGCTCACGGGGCGCGCCCCGCGGGCGCGGCGAGCGCCGCGACCCAGGCCCGCGCGTCGCGCCGCGCGTCGGCGAGCACGTCGCGCGCGTCGTCGCCGGGCAGGAGCGCGTGGTCGAACGACGCGGCGGCGAGGGCGCCGAGCGTCGCGAGCGAGAGGCCGGTCTCGCGGTGCAGGCGCACGTGCTCGTGCACGAGGTCGGTGCCGAAGAGCGAGGGGTCGTCGCTCGACACGACCACGGGCACGCCGCGCGCGACGAACGTCGCGACGGGGTGCGCCGCGACCGACGCGACGACGCCCAGGGCCTCGTTGCTCGTCGGGCACACCTCGAGCGGCACGGGGCCGCGCGCGAGCCGGTCGACGAGCGCGGGGTCCTCGATCGCGCGCGTCCCGTGGCCGATGCGGGTCGCGCCGTACGCGTCGAGCGCGCCGACGACGCTCTCCGGGCCCGCGCCCTCGCCCGCGTGGGCGACGACGGCGAGGCCCGCGCGCCGCGCGCGCGCGAAGACCGGCGCGAACTTCGGGTCGGCGGCGACCGCGCGCTCGTCGCCGGAGATGTCGAGGGCGACGGTCCCGCGGTCGCGGGTCGCGATGGCGATGCCGCAGGCCTCGTCGGCGACCGCGAGCGGGAGGCTGCGCGGGAAGTCGACGATCCAGCGCGCGACGATGCCGTGGCGGCGGGCGGCGGCGGCCCGGGCCGCCTCGAGGCCCGCCCACATCCCGTCCACGGTCGCGCCGCGGGTCGTGTGGCTGACCGGCGTCCAGCGCACCTCGGCGTACCGGACGCCGAGGAGGGCCGCGTCCTCGAGGATCTCCCAGGCGACGCGCTCGAACTCGGCCGGCGACGTCACGAGGCCGAAGAGGCCGACGAAGAACTCGACGAACGTCGAGAGGTTCTCGAAGTCGTACCCCTCGGCGGCCCCGCGCTCGGCCACCGGGAGGATGGCCGCGCCCTTGCGCCGTGCGAGCTCGACCACCGTGGCGGGCCGCAGCGCCCCGAGCGCGTGGAGGTGCAGCTCGGTCTTCGGGAGCGCCACGAGGCGCGCGCGGAGGTCGTCGGCCGGGGGGGGCGGGGCGCGCATCGCTGCCGCGCAGGGTATCCGACGCCCGGGAGGGCCCGTCACGCCGACGCAACGGACCCGCGGCGGTATCCTGCGCACGGATCGGAGGCGATCATGGACTCTCACCCCTCGCGTCGGTGGTGGCGTCGGCCGTCGACGGCGATGCTCGTGGGCGCGATCGGCGGCTGCGCCCTCACGCTGCTCGCGGGCGCCGTCCGCGACGCGTGGACGACGGGCGCCTTCGCGAGGCACCACCCGAGGGCGCAGGTCGTCGCCGCCGACCGGCTGCACCAACTGCTCAACCTGCAGTTCTCGAACGGCGCGGGGGTCTTGCGTCCGTGGCCGGCGGAGGAGGGCAAGCGGTTCGTCCTCCGGTGGGTCACCGACGGCCTGCTCGACCGCCGCGACCCGCACGCCCTCGAGGTGCTCTTCTCCCCCGGCGACGGGGAGCGCTCGCTCGGGCGCGTCGGCGTCGAGGCGTTCGCCGGCCTGTCGCGCGAGACGCTGCGCGACCCGGCGCTTCCGGTCGGGCGCCTGACCTCCTACCTCGGCCCCCGGGCCGACGTCGTGCCCGAAGCGCGCCATGGCTGCGGCACCGCGGTGATCGCGGACCTCTCGTTCCCGGACGTCGCGATCGTCGGCTACACGAGCGGGGCCGTCCGCATCCTCTCGAGGTCCGACCTCGGCCTCGGGCCCTCGGAGCCGATCGTCGCCGGACCGAAGGCCCGGGACCCCGACCTGCGGACCTTGACCGAGTGACCCCCCGCCGGGGGCCGTCCCGGCGTTGACCCGGTCGAACGTTGATCCGGGCCCCCGGCGCCCCGCACAATCGCACCCCATGTCCCCGATCCTGCGTGGTGCGTTCCTCGCCGCCCTCCTCTTCGGCGCCGTCGCCGGCGCTCGCGCCGAGGACCCTCCCGCCGACCCGCCGGCGCCGGACGCCCCCCCGACGGAGCCGGCGCCGGAGCCCGAGGCCCAGGCGGCCCCGCTCGACAAGCAGATCAAGGACGCCATCGAGAAGGGCGTGGCGTTCCTGCGCACCCAGCAGCAGCCGAGCGGCTCGTGGGGCGACCTGAACTCGAAGGCGCCCACCTACTCGGGCGGCGGCACGCCGTGGCAGCACCCGCTCGGCGCGACGGCCATGGCGATCTACGCGATGCTCAAGTGCGAGGTGCCGGCGACGGACCCCGCGGTGGTGAAGGGCCTCACCTGGATGAAGAAGGCGGGGATCAAGGACAACTCCTCCGCCTACGAGATCGCGGCCTCCCTCCTCGCCGTCACCGCGACGGCCGACCCCTTCAAGAAGACGAAGGACGCCGCGGCCGCGGGCGCGAAGGTCCGCCTCTCGGCGGAGTGGAAGCCGCTGGCCGCCACCCTGCAGAAGGCGCTGCTCGACCGCCGGAACCCGCGCGGCTGGCGGTACAGCAAGCTCGGCGTGAACCCCGGCGGCACCGAGGACGTCAGCAGCACGATGTTCGCGATGCTCGCGCTCACGGCGGCCGACCGCTGCGGCCTGCCCCTCGACCCGGGCGTCGTGGTCGGCACCGCGTCGTACGTGATGTCGCTGCAGGAGAAGGACGGCCCCGAGGTCCCCCGCGCGGTGCGCGCGCGCCGCCCGGCGGCCGCCAAGCCGGACAAGGACAAGGGCCGGTACGCCGGTCCGGGCTCGCCCGAGGAGCCCAAGGACCACGCCCGGGGCTTCCACTACTCCATCGACCCCTCCACGAAGGACGACGACAAGGTCGTCACGGGCGCGCGCACGTCGTGCGGCATCGGCGTGCTCACGCTGGCCCGCTACTTCCTCTCGACGGCCAAGCTGGACCCCGCGAAGCCGACGATCCAGCCGAAGACGCTCGACCGCTGCATCTACGACGGGCTCGCGTGGCTCGCGCAGAACTGGAACCCCTCCACGAACCCCGCGAGCCCCGGCGGCCGCGCGATCAACTACATGTACGCCACCGAGCGCGCCATGGACCTCGTGGGCGCGGACCGGCTCGGCGAGCACCTCTGGTACGTCGAGATGGTGCAGGCCCTCCTCCCGATGCAGGAGGAGCGCGGCTCCTGGGACACGAAGGACACGCAGGTCGGCGAGAAGAGCCCGATCATCGACACCGCGTACGCCCTGCTCTTCCTGCGCCGCGCGGCGCAGGGCGGCGTGCCGATGCCGATCGTGACGGGCGGCGACGACGACGCGCCGGTCGACAACCGCGACAAGTGACGCGAGGCCCGGCGGCCCCGAGGGCCCCGGCGGCCCGAGCGACCCCACGGCACGCGAGGCCCGGCGGCCGCCGGGCCTCGCGTACCGGCGCCCGGGACCGCCGTCTGGCGCTACGGGTCGACCTACGGCTTCGGGTGCGCGCTGCCCGTGGCGGGCAGGCCGCCCGCCGGGCCGCCGCCGGGACCGTCCCCGCGGAACTTCTCGAGGAGCGGCAGGCTCGCCTTCACGCCGAAGGTGAAGATGAGGCCGCCGAGGCCGAAGATGCCGCCGGTGACGCCGAGCTCGGTGAGCGTCGGGACGTACTCGTAGATCTCGCCGAGGGCGTCGGGGGTGAGGCCCGGGATGACGAGGCCGATGCCCTTCTCGATGTAGACGCCGATGAACGTGAGCGCGCAGCCGACGTTCAGGAGCACCGCGTTCGTGCGCAGGCGCGGGATCAGCAGGATGAAGAACGCCGCCACGCTGCAGATCACCGAGGTCCAGATGTACGGGACGATGGCGTTGTGGCCCTCGAGGCCCGTGAACATGTAGTAGATGTGCCGCGAGTGCTCGGTGCCGGAGTAGAACTCCTTGAAGACCTCGGCGGCGAGGAGGAAGAGGTTGAAGCCCATGGCGTAGGCCATGAGCTCGCCGAGCTTCCACAGCACCTGGTTCTGCACGTCGAACTTCGCGACGCGGCGCAGGATCTGGAGCAGCACGAGCAGGACCGCCGGGCCCGAGCAGAACGCCGACGCGATGAAGCGCGGCGCCAGGATCGACGAGTTCCAGAAGGGGCGGCTGGCGAGGCCGTTGTAGAGGAACGCGGTCACCGTGTGGACGGCGATGGCGACCGGGATCGAGATCAGGATCATCGTCAGGAAGACGCCGCGCCCGGGGACCTTGCCCTTCCAGAGCGAGAAGAGGCCGTACAGGACGATCACGATGTTGAGCATCAGGTACGAGTTGAGCGCCACCACGTCCCAGGCGAGCAGGCTGTGCGGCAGGTTGAGGCTGCCGAGGAGCGGGAAGAGGTGCCACAGGCGGTCCGGGTGGCCGATGTCCACGAGCACGAACGTCGCGGCCATCGAGACCGCGGCGATGGCGAGGAGCAGGCCGAACACGACGACCTCGCGCGCCGGCTTCCACTTGTAGACGTAGGCCGGGATCACGACGAGCACCGCGGCGTCGGCGACGCCGACCAGGAACGTGAAGTTGCCGATGTAGAACGCCCACGACACCTGGTCGCGCATGCCGGTCGCGCCGAGGCCGACGCTCAGCTGGTGCACGTAGGCGTACAGGCCGACCCCGAGCAGGACGCCGAGGAGGCCGACCCAGAGCCAGTAGGCCCGGCCGCCGGTGAGGGCGGCGCGGACGCAGTCGCGGAGGAAGAGGGCGAAGTCGCGGAGGGTCTTCATGGGAGGGGCTCCGCCGCTCACGAACCGTAGAAGTAGTAGAAGCGGGGGTGGGTCGCGAGCTCGGCCTTCAGCACGAAGACGCGCTTGTGCTCGAGGATGTAGCGGATCTCGCTGGCGGGGTCGAGGAGGTTGCCGAACTTGCGCGAGCCGACGGGGCACACCTCGACGCACGCCGGGTAGCGGCCGTTGCGCACGCGCTGGATGCAGAACGTGCACTTCTCGACGACGCCGCGGCCGCGGGGCCGGTTGCCGAGGTAGTGCGTGTCGGGGTTGAACGCCTCGGTCGGGACGCTCGGCTCGGCCCAGTTGAAGTGGCGGGCGCCGTAGGGGCACGACGACATGCAGCACCGGCAGCCGATGCACCAGTCGTAGTCCACGACGACGATGCCGTCGGGCTCGGTCCACGTCGCGCCCGTGGGGCACGACTTGACGCACGGCGCGTCGCGGCAGTGCTGGCACGCGACGGGCAGGTAGAAGTGGCCGGGGCGCGGGACCTGCTCGGCGTCGTAGTAGGCGTTCGCGTGGGCGAAGTCGACGCCGTGGTCCTTGTCCATCTCGAGCACGCGGATCCAGTGGACCTGCGGGTCGCGCGAGAGGTTGTTCTCCTCGACGCACGCGTAGACGCAGCGGCGGCAGCCGATGCAGCGCGACACGTCGAGCGCGTAGCCGAACTCGACGCCGGGCAGCGGGCCGGCGGTGCCGATCTTCACGTCCTTGCCGACCTTCTGCTTCGCCGAGGCCTCGAGCTCCTTCACGAGGCCGGCGATCTCGTCCTTGCCGTACTCGCGGAAGGCCTTCTTGCCGACGGCCGTGTGCAGGAAGTCGCTGCAGCCCGTCGTGGCGGCCGCGGTGCACCCGGCGACGACGCACGCGAGGAACGCGCGGCGCGAGACGCCGCCGTCGTCGGTGAGCTCGTCCACGTTCTCGGGGCCGACGCGCGGGGCCTCCGCGGCCATCAGCTGCTGGAGGACGCGCTCGCCCTCGGCGAGCGTCGCCTCGTGCGGGTCCGCCGCGACGGCGACGGCCGCCTCGCCGGCGCACGGCGACGCCGGCAGGACCGGCAGGGCGACGAAGGGCGAGGCCTCGGCCGAGGGAGCGGCGGCGGCGCGGCCGCTGCCGCACCCGCCCGACGCGCCGCCGCAACCACAGGTTCCGTGGGCGTTCACTTCGTGATCCTCCGGCTCGGCGGGACGGGCGGGGGCAGGGGCTTCAGGGGCTTGAACTGCGGGGAGTGCGAGTCGTGGCAGTGGACGCAGAGCTGGTACTGCTTCTCGCCGTTCCACTGGCCCGTCCGGCGCCCGTGGACGCCCGCGCGCCAGTCGCGGTACTTGTCGCCGTGGCACTGGCCGCACAGCTCGTACGACCGCTCGAAGGGGACCTGCGCGCCGCTCGCGAGGCGCAGCACGTCGCGGTTCTCGGCGTCGTGGCAGTCGAGGCACCAGCGGTGCTTCTCGTCGTGCGTCAGCTTGATCTCGTCGTGCGGCTGGTTGAGCTCGCGGCGCTTCGGGTTCGAGGTCAGGTCCTTGTTGTCGTGGCACTGCGAGCACGGCCACATCTCCGCGTTGAGCGGCGGCGGCGGGACGTGCCGGGCGGCGGTGTCCTCGACGTCGCGGTTCGTCTCGCCGGCCGGCGGGAACCCGACGCCCTCGTGGGGCTCCGAACAGGCCGCGAACACGGCGAGCGCGCCGACGCCGACCGCGACGGTCAGCGCGCGTCGTGTGAGGAAGGAGAGTCCGCGCATGCGATGCCTTTCGCGGTCGGTCCGGCCCGCAGGGGCCGGCGACCGAGGGACGGAAGCCGCCCCCCATTCGCAAGCGGGGTGCCGCGTGCCGGAAACGACGTGGACGCCTGTCGATCAACGACTTACGTCGAAATCGAACGGTTGCGGGCCGGGCCCGCGGTTCCGGCGCCCAAGGGGCTGCGGGAAAATCACCAGCCCCCAGCCGCGCCGGGGGAGGACCGCGCGCCCGCGGACGGGCCGGAGCCGGGTCCCGGCCGCCGGTCAGGCCCCCGCGGGGCCCCCGTCGCGCGGGGCCCGCGGCGTCCGCCGCGGCGCGGCGCGCTCGCGCCGGGGAGCGGGGTCCCGGCCGGGACCGTCGGCGCGGGCGCGGCCGGGCGCGGGGGCCGCCCGCCCCAGTACCGCCGCAGCGCCGCGCCGGTGTGGCTCGTCTTCCAGGCCCGCGCCACCTCGGCGGGCGGGCCCTCCGCGACGACCCGGCCGCCGGCGGGCCCGCCCTCGGGCCCGAGGTCGATGACGTGGTCGGCGGACGCGATCACGTCGAGGTCGTGCTCGATCGCGACGACCGTGTCGCCGCGGTCCACGAGCCGCCGCAGGACCGTCACCAGCCGGTCCACGTCCTCGCCGTGCAGCCCGGTCGTGGGCTCGTCGAGCACGTAGAGCGTCTTGCCCTCGCGCCCGCCCTTGCCGAGCTCCGTCACGAGCTTCAGGCGCTGCGCCTCGCCGCCGGAGAGGTGCGTCGCGGGCTGGCCGAGCGCCAGGTAGCCAAGGCCCACGTCGTCCATCAGCGAGAGGAACGGCGCCACCGCCGGGAACGCGCCGAACACCTTCGCCGCCTCCGCGAACGTGAGCTTCAGCACCGCCGACGGCGACAGGCCCTGCCAGCGGATCTCGTCGGTCTCCGCGGTGAAGCGCCCGGCCCCGCACGCCTCGCACGGCACCTCGACGTCGGGCAGGAACGACATCTCGACCGTGACGCGACCCTGGCCCTCGCACGCCTCGCAGCGCCCGCCCTTCACGTTGAACGAGAACCGGCCGGGCCCCCACCCGCGCGCCCGCGCCTCGGCGGTCTTCGCGAACGCGCCGCGCAGCACGTCCCAGATGCCGAGGTAGGTGGCGGGGACCGAGCGCGGCGTGCGCCCGACGGGGGTCTGGTCGACCTCGAGCACGCGCTCGAGGCCCTCGCCCCCCGACAACGCGCGGTGCGCGCCCGGCTCCGCGCCGACCAGCCCGAGCCGGGCCCGCAGGCCCTCGTGGAGCACGTCGCGGACCAGCGTGCTCTTGCCCGAGCCCGACACGCCGGTCACGACCACGAGCCGCCCGAGCGGCACGTCCACCGTCACGTCCTTCAGGTTGTGCGCCGTCGCGCCCTCGATCCGCAGGACGTCGGCGGGCGGCCCCTTCGGCGCCGGCGGCACGATCGGCGGCCGCGCGAGCACGCGGCCGGTCGGCGACGCGGGGTCGAGCGCCACCACCGAGGGCGGGCCCTGCGCGACCACGTGCCCGCCCTCGCGCCCGCCGCCCGGGCCCATGTCGATCAGGTGGTCGGCGCGGCGGATCGTGTCGTCGTCGTGCTCCACCACGATCAGGCTGTTGCCGCGGTCGCGCAGCTCGACCAGCGCGTCGAGCAGCTTCGCGTTGTCGCGGACGTGCAGGCCGATCGTCGGCTCGTCGAGCACGTAACACGCGCCGCGCAGGCTGCTGCCGAGCTGCGCCGCGAGCCGGATGCGCTGGGCCTCGCCGCCCGAGAGCGACGGCGCCGCGCGGTCGAGCGTCAGGTAGCCGAGCCCGACGCGCCTGAGGAACGCCACGCGCGACGCGAGCTCGCGCCGGATCGGCTCCGCCACCGCCGCGTCGCGCCCCGCGAGCGGCAGCGCCGCGACCGCCGCGGCGAAGTCGTCCACCGACCGCGCGAGCAGCGCCGGGAGCGTCGTGCCGCCGACGCGCACGGCCGCCGCCTCGGGCCGCAGCCGGCCGCCGCGGCAGGCCGGGCAGTCGGCCCGGCGGGCGTACGCCCCGAGCCAGTCGATCGCGCCCGGGTACTTCGTCAGGAACTCCTCGAGGTAGGCCGCCGCGCCCGCGAACGTGCCGCCGGGCCCCTTGCCCCCGCCGCGCACCTTCGCCTGCATCGCGGCGGAGAGCGTCGCCCACTTCGCCTTCACGTCCACCTTCAGCGTCTTCGCGACGTCGCGGACGAAGCGCTTCTGGATGCCCGGGTCGAGGCCGATGCCCTTCACCGCGCCGCGCGCGATCGACTTGGCCTCGTCCACCGGCATCGACGCCGGGTCCACGCGCGGCACCGCGCCGAGCCCCTGGCACGTCGGGCACCAGCCGCGCGGGCTGTTGTGGCTGAAGAAGCGCGGGTCCGGCTCGGGCACCGTGATCCCGTCCTTCGGGCACGTGCGCGACGTCGAGAGCGCGCGCCCCGCGCCGTCCGGCCCCACCACGACGAGGGCCCCGCCGCCGAGCGTCAGCGCCTCCGTGACCGCCGCGCGCAGCGCCGCCCGCGTGTCGGGCCCCACGCGCAGCCGCGCGACCACCTCGTCCACGTCGTGCTCGTTCCAGCGCGCGACCTTCGGCGGCGGCGCGGTCGCGACGAGCACGCCGTCCACGCGAGCCTCGGCGTGCCCGCGCTTGCTCGCCGCCTCGAACACCTCGCGGTGGTAGCCCTTGCGGCCCACGACGACCGGCGCGGCGATCCGCACGTCCTTGCCGCGGTAGTCCTCGGCGATGCGGTCGAAGATCGCCTCGGGCGGGCGGGCCTCGAGCGCGCGCGCGCACGCGGGGCAGTGCGGCACGCCGGCCTTCGCGAACAGGAGCCGCACGAAGTGCGCGAGCTCGGTCTGCGTCGCCACCGTCGACCGCGCCGACCCGCGCGTCGTCCGCTGCTCGATCGACACCGTGGGCGGGATCCCGGTCACGCTGTCGACGTCCGGCCGCGGGAGCTGCCCCGTGAACTGCCGCGCGTAGGCCGACAGCGTCTCGACGTACCGCCGCTGCCCCTCCGCGAAGACGATGTCGAACGCGAGCGTCGACTTGCCCGAGCCCGAGGGGCCCGTCACCACGACGAGCGCGTCGCGCGGGATGTCGACGTGGACGTCCTTGAGGTTGTGCTCGCGCGCGCCGCGCACCGCGATGGCCGCGCTCGGCGCCGTCGACGCGGGGCCAGCCGGCCGCCGGGCCTCGCGTACCCCCGCACCGGCCGCCGTCCGCTCGAGGTGCCGCCGCAGGTGCACCGACGTCGGGCCGGTCCCCGCCGCGACCGCCTCGGGCGGGCCGGACGCGACGATCGCGCCGCCCTCGGGCCCGCCGTCCGGGCCGAGGTCGACGATCCAGTCCGCGGCCGCGATCACGTCGAGGTGGTGCTCGACGGCGAGCACGCCGTGCCCGCGCGCGACGAGCCGCTCGATCGCGCGCAGGAGCACCGTGACGTCCTCGAGGTGGAGGCCCGTCGTGGGCTCGTCGAGCACGTAGAGGCGCGGGCGGCCGTCGCCCGGCTCGGCGAGCGCCTCGGCGATGCGCAGGCGCTGCGCCTCGCCGCCCGAGAGCGTCGAGAGCGGCTGGCCGAGGCGCAGGTAGCCGAGGCCCACCTCCTCTAGCGGGCGCAGCGCGCCGAGCACGTCGGGCCGCGTCGCGAAGCGCCCGAGCGCGTCGTCCACCGTCAGCCCGAGCACGTCGGAGATCGTGAGCCCGTCCCACGTGACCTCGAGGACCTCGGGCCGGAAGCGCTTGCCGTCGCAGTCCGGGCACGGGACGTAGACGTCCGAGAGGAACTGCATCTCGACCTTCTCGTGCCCGTCGCCGGCGCACGTCTCGCACCGGCCGCCGGGCACGTTGAAGGAGAAGGTGGACGGCTTGTAGCCCCGCGCCTTGCTCGTCGGCGTGCCGGCGAAGAGGGCCCGGATGCCGTCCCACGCGCCGACGTAGGTCGCGGCGTTCGCGCGCGGCGTGCGCCCCACGGCCGACTGGTCGACGAGCACGACGTCGGACACGTGCTCGACGCCGACGACGGACGCGTGGGCGCCGGGCGTCCCCTCGGGGCGCCCGAGCGCGCGGCGGAGCGCGAGGTAGAGCACGTCGTGCGCCAGCGTGGACTTGCCGGACCCCGACACGCCCGTGAGCACCGTGAGCGCGCCGAGCGGCACCTCGAGGTCGACGCCGCGCAGGTTGTTCTCGCGCGCGCCCCGCACGCCGACCCGCTTCGCCTTCGTGACGTCGCGGCGCGGCCCCGCCTTCGTCACGTGGCGGCGGCCCGCGAGGAACGCGCCCGTCAACGACGTCGGGTGCGCGCCCACCTCGTCGGGCGAGCCCGACGCGACGACGGTGCCGCCGCGCTCGCCGGCGCCCGGGCCCATGTCGACGAGGTGGTCCGCGGCCCGGAGGATCTCGGGGTCGTGCTCGACGACGACCACGGTGTTGCCCGCGTCGCGCAGGCGCTCGAGGATGCGGACGAGCCGCTCGTTGTCGCGGGGGTGCAGGCCGACCGAGGGCTCGTCGAGCACGTAGAGCGCGTTGACGAGGCTCGTGCCGAGCGCCGACGTGAGGTGCACGCGCTGCGCCTCGCCGCCGGAGAGCGTGCGGGCCTGGCGGTCGAGGGTCAGGTACGCGAGGCCCGCCGTCTCCAGCACCTCGAGGCGGTTGCGGACCTCCGCGAGGAGCGCGCCGACGGGCGACGGCCGGCCGCCCTCCCCCACCGTCATCGGCCCGAGGTCGAGGGCGTCGAAGAAGCGCCGGGCGTCGCCGACCGAGGACGCGACGACCTCGGGCAGCGTGCGGCCGCCCACCCGCCAGGCGCGGCCCTCCTCGGCGAGCCGCGCGCCGCCGCAGTCGGGGCACACGGGGTAGCCGCGGAACCGCGAGAGCATCACGCGGACGTGGACCTTGTACGTCTTCTTCTCGAGGTACTCGAAGTAGCCCTTCACGCCGTACCAGTCGCCGTCGCCCTCGAGGACCTTGCGGCGGACGTCGGCCGGGAGGTCCTTCCACGGGACGTCCTGCGGCACGCCCGCTTGGCGGCACCAGGCGGCGAGGTCGCGGCGGCACTCGGCGGCCGACGGCGTCGAGAACGGCTCGATCGCGCCGCCCTTCAGCGTGCGCTGCGGCGCCGGGATCACGAGGTCCCAGTCGATGCCGACGGTGCGCCCGAAGCCGTGGCACGTCGCGCACGCGCCGAGCGGGCTGTTGAACGAGAACAGGTTGGGCGTCGGGTCGCGGAACGCGCGGTCGCAGTACGGACAGTGCAGCGCGTCGGACCAGAGCCGGTCCTCGCCCGGCGCGCCGTCGGCGCCCAGCACGCGGACGCCCATCCGCCCGACGCCCGCCCGCATCGCCGTCTCGACGGACTCGACGAGGCGCGGGCGCTCGACGCGCCCCGCGACGAGCCGGTCCACGACGACCTTCAGCACGCCCTTCTTCGGCAGGCCCTTCCCGTCCGGGGCGAGGTCGACCGTGGCGTCGCCGTCGAGGACGCGGCGGAACCCCGCCGACGTCAGGTCCGCCGCGGCGTCCGCCGGCGAGCGGCCCGCGCCGAGCGCGAGGGCGAACCAGAGCACGAGCTTCGTCCCGGCCGGCAGCGCGGCGAGCTCGTCGGCGATCTCCGCCGGCCGGTCGCGTCGCACCGCGCGGGCGCACGTCGGGCAGGCGAGGGTGCCGGCCTTCGTCCACAGCAGCCGGAGCGGGTCGAGCAGCTCGGTCAGCGTGCCGACCGTCGAGCGGCTCGTGCGGACCGGGTTCGTGCGGTCGATGGCGACCGCCGGCGGGATCCCCTCGACGGCGTCCACGTCGGGGCGGTCCATGCGGTCGAGGAACTGCCGCGCGTACGCCGAGAACGTCTCGACGTACCGGCGCTGCCCCTCGGCGTAGAGCGTGTCGAACACCAGCGACGACTTCCCCGAGCCCGACACGCCGGTGACGACCGTCAGGCGCCCGAGGGGGAGGTCGACGTCCACCCCCCGCAGGTTGTGCTGGCGGGCGCCACGGATCCGGATGGACGGGACGGTCACGGGGGCGGGGTCTCGGGGGTCGCGGGCGGGAGGGGAGAGCCTACCGAGATCGGGGCCCTAGGGGGCTTTCCGGGGCCGTCGGTTGACGAATCCGAAAAATCGGGTTGCACCGCCCACAACTGGCGCTAGTCTTCCCTTGTCCGGCGGACCTAGACCACCCGTCGGATCTGGGTCGGTGTCGCGGCAACGCGGCGCTGATCAAGGCTTTCCTTGCCTTGCCTCCTGTGCAGCCCCGGCCGAGCTCGAGCCGGGGCTGCGTTTTGTTTATGCGGCGGCTATTCCCGCCGGTCCAGGCGGCGGGCGGTGACGCGGCGACGCGCGTGGCGCGGAATGGAAGTGTCCGTACATGGACACCAGTGCAGGACCGTCGGGGCCGCCTGGGGGTAGGCGACGACCAAGTTCGCGCGGTGCGGGAGCGGGCCTCCATCTCTTGCGGCGGCTATTCCCGCCGGCGCGTGCTCCTGTGCGGCGGCTGTTCCCGCCGGCCCAGGCGACGATCCACGCAGCCGCGACGCCGGCCTCGCGGAATCGAAGTGTCCGTACATGGACACCAGTGCAGGGCCGTCGGGGCCGCCTGGGGGTAGGCGACGACCATCAACGGGCGATGCGGGTGCGGGTCCTCCGGACGGCGATTGAACGCTCGCGTCGTCGGCACGCGAGGCCCGGTCGCCGGCGCGAGCGGTCATCGGCGCGACCGGCGGGCGGGCACAAGGCCCGCACCCTACGAGTTCCGGCGTCGCCCATCGCCCTCCGAGGACGAGGTCGGTCCGCGCGTCGATCGCGCCTGACGTCCGCCACAAAGATCCCGCAAACGCCATCCAAACCGCATATCGCGCGCATTCTGTGGTAGGGGCGGGCCTTGTGCCCGCCCGCGCCGTTGTGTCCCTCGACGCACTCTCCGCGGCACGGCCCGCGCGGCCGGCCACCAGGCCTCGTGCTGTTCCCCTCGCCGCGAGTGCCGGAATCGCCGCGCGAGGAGATGACAGTGGCAGCGTGAAAAGAACGACGCCCGGCCGATGATCGGCCGGGCGTCGGCCGGAACATCCCGGACGGAGATCTGCCGCCCGCGTCGATGGCACGCGAGGCCCGCTCGGTTCTAGGGGTCTGCGCGCGGCCCGGCGGCGCGCGGGCCCCGGAGGGCGTCGAGCCCCTCACTCGCCCTCGAATCGCGTCGGGCCTCGGGTCCCTTCCCTCGGTAGCGAGCGCCGGAACAGCCGCGCGAGGAGATGACAGTGGCAGCGTGAAAAGAACGACGCCCGGCCGATGAACGGCCGGGCGTCGTCAACCGCAGTTCGTTTACGAACTCAGAGCGCGAGCTGCCACTGCAGCCGGACGAGCACCGCGTCGCTGTCGAACGACGGGGCGTAGCCCGGGTAGAGGCTGCCGAGGAAGTTGACGTCGTCGGACGTGATCATCGCCACGTCCAGCGTCACCTTGTCCGCGTGCCCGTCGATGTAGTAGTTCACCGCGACGCCGATCTCCTGGCCGGAGACGTTGTTGTCGTCGGTGTCGTACGCCGAGTACCGGGCCGCGATCTCCCAGGCCGTGCCCGGGAAGAGGTAGCCGGCCTGCACGAGGTAGCTCGTCGCGTCGAACGAGCTGCCCGTCGGGGGCTCCCAGTTGACCGCGCTGTAGGCGGCGGTGAACGAGAAGCCGCCCCAGGCGAAGGCCGCGTCCACGCCCCACGTGAGGCGATCCGCGAACTTCAGGAACGGGTTCTCCCGCTCGTGGTCGGTGTAGTAGTGCGCCCAGGCGCCGATCGAGGCCGCCCACTCGCACTCGTGCGAGCGCAGCGCGCCCTCCTCGTAGCCGAGGTGACCCTTGATGTCCCAGTTCACGCGCGCCGAGTAGGCGAAGCAGTCGTCCGTCGTGCCGTCGAGCACGTTGCGGTGCACGATGCCGTCGCCGTTCGTGACGCCGAGCATGTACTGCCACTCGCCGTCGCAGCCGAAGGCGCCGTGGAGCAGGAAGCCGTAGTCACGGTTCCGGTCGCTGAAGCCCGGCATCGTCTCGCCGATGAAGGCCGACGCCATCGAGATGTCGACGAACTGCTGCATCTCGGGGGGCGTCATGAGCTGACGGGTGGTCGGCGTCTTGACGAGGCCCATGCGGAAGATGGCGTACGGGCTCGTCTCGTACTCGATCCAGCCCTCGCGGAGCACGCCGTAGAGCTGCTCCGAGTTGCCGGTCTGGTCGCCCTCGATGGGGCCACCGATGATCACGCCGGCGTCGACCTGGCCGACGTCGCGGATGACCGGCGACAGGCCGTCGTTGCGGCCCGCGTGACCGAACTCGAGCTCGGCGTAGTAGTGGACGTCGCAGGTCGCGTCGCCCGAGAACTTCAGCGTGGCGCGCGGCAGGGAGAAGCCCGACAGGTCGCCGCCCGGGCTCGGCTCGCGCGACGAGTCGTCCCAGTCGAAGCCCTCCCAACGCGCCTGCAGCGTCAGGTTGATCTTCAGGAGGAACGAGCCGCCGCGGATCCAGAAGCCGCCGTCGTAGCCGGCCTGGCCCGCGCCGCCGACGAGCGAGGCGTCGGCCTTCGACGAGGCGAGGTAGGCGTCCACGGCCGACTGAACCTCGCGCGACGACGTGTCGGCGAGCGCCGGGGCGGCGAACGAAGCCAGGGCGAGAGCGCCACCGGCGAGGAACAGACTGCGCATTGGAGACCCTCCCAGGTCTGCGGGGATGCTACGGATCTGTCGGGACAACACAACCCGGTACGCTCCCCCTGCCCAGGGGAGCGTCCAAGACACCGGGGGGCGCCATGAAGCCGCCTCTGGGTGCATCGGCCGCGCCCGCCTCCTTCCGAACCCGGGGCCCCCCGGGCCCCGCCGACCTCGCGGCCCTCGCCCCCCTCTGCCGTCGGCCGCAGCCCACCCGACGCCGGGCGTCGGTCCCGCTCGAGTCACGCCGAGCCTCGCAGGACGTCCCTCTGCCGCCCGCGCCGCTGGCAGGCGAGGCCCGTTCGGCTCTAGGGGTCTGCGCGCGGCCCGGCGTCGCGCGGGCCCCGCAGGGCGTCGAGCCCCGCCCTCCCCTCGGATCGCGTCGGGCCTCTCGTTGTTTCCCTCGGTAGCGAGCGCCGGAATCGCCGCGCGAAGAGATGACAGTGGCAGCGTCAAAAGAACGACGCCCGGCCGATTTCTCGGCCGGGCGTGCTCGACCGCCGGCCTGGACGCCGCTCTGCCGCCCGCGTCGTGGGCACGCGAGGCCCGTTCGGCTCTAGGGGTCTGCGCGCGGCCCGGCGTCGCGCGGGCCCCGCAGGGCGTCGAGCCCCTTCGTCCCCCTCGAATTGCGCTGGGCCTCGGGTTGTTTCCCTCGGTAGCGAGCGCCGGAATCGCCGCGCGAGGAGATGACCGTGGCAGCGTCAAAAAAACGACGCCCATCCGATCAAGGCCGGGCGTGCTCGGCCGCCGGCCTGGACGCCCCGCTGCCGCCCGCGTCGCTGGCACGCGAGGCCCGTTCGGTTCTAGGGGTCTGCGCGCGGCCCGGCGTCGCGCGGGCCCCGCAGGGCGTCGAGCCCCTTCGTCCCCCTCGAATTGCGCCGGGCCTCGGGTTGTTTCCCTCGGTAGCGAGCGCCGGAATCGCCGCGCGGGAGATGACAGTGGCAGCGTCAAAATGGAGACGCCCGGCCGATTTCTCGGCCGGGCGTCGAGGATCAACACAACCGAGCGATCGTCAGAGCGCGAGCTGCCACTGCAGCCGGATCATGACCGCGTCGCTGTCCGAGGTGGCGTTGTAGCCGGCGTACGTGTCGGCGAAGAGGTTCACCGAGTCCGACGAGATCATCGCCACGTCGAGGGTCACCTTGTCGGCGTGCCCGTCGATGTAGTAGTTCACCGCGACGCCGATCTCGGTCGCCTCGCTGAACGTGTTGCTGCCGATGTTCGCCTCGTACGCCGAGTAGCGCGCGGCGATCTCCCAGGCGGTGCCCGGGAAGAGGTAGCCGGCCTGGATCAGGTACGAGAAGCCGTCGCTGTCGAAGTTCGAGGCGTCGTTCTGCCAGTCCCACGCGCTGTAGGCCGCCGTGAACGAGAAGCCGCCCCAGCCGAAGGCCGCGTCCGCGCCCCACGTGAGGCGGTCGGCGAACTTCGAGAAGGCGTTGTGCTGGCGGGCGTCCGTGTAGTAGTGCGCCCAGGCGCCGATGGCGGCGGCCCAGTCACAGTCGTGGCCGCGCAGCGCGCCCTCCTCGTAGCCGAGGTGACCCTTGATGTCCCAGTTCACGCGGGCCGAGTAGGCGAAGCAGTCCTCGGTCTCGCCGTCGAGGACGTTCCGGTGGACCGGGCCGTCGCCGTTGGTGATGCCGAGCATGTACTGGAACTCGCCGTCGCAGCCGAAGGCGCCGTGGATCAGCGCGCCGTAGTCGCGGTTGCGGTCCGAGTAGCCGGGCATCGTCGTGCCGATGACCGCGGAGGCCATCGAGACGTCGACGAACTGCTGCATCTCGGGGGGCGTCATGAGCTGACGGGTCGTCGGCGTCTTCACCAGACCCATCCGGAAGATGAAGTACGGGCTCGTCTCGTACTCGATCCAGCCCTCGCGCAGCGTGCCGTAGTCCGGCGTGCCGAACTCGAACGTCTGCTGGTTGAGGAGGCCGAGGTTGCCGGCGAACCCGGCGTTCTGCCGGTTCGTCAGGTAGTGCCCCGAGTGGCCGAACTCGAGCTCGGCGTAGTAGTGGACGTCGCAGGTCGCGTCGCCCGAGAACTTCAGCGTCGCGCGGGGCAGCGAGAAGCCGGACAGGTCGCCGCCCGGGCTCGGCTCGACGGCCGAGTCGTCCCAGTCGAAGCCTTCCCAACGCGTCTGCAGCGTCAGGTTGATCTTCATGAGGAACGAGCCGCCACGGATCCAGAAGCCGCCGTCGTAGCCGGCCTGGCCCGCACCGCCGACGAGCGAGGCGTCGGCCTTCGACGAGGCGAGGTAGGCGTCGACGGCCGACTGGACCTCACGGGACGACGAGTCGCCGAGGGCCGGGGCCGCGAAGGAAGCCAGGGCGAGGACGCCACCGGCGAGGAGCAGAGTGCGCATGAAGGACCCTCCCAGGTCAGTCCTCCATGGTACGGCCGGGGATGGATCCCTCAACTCCGAAACGGCTCCGTTGGGCCCCCCCGGTGCGCGCCCCCCGGCACATCCCCCGGAGCCCCCACCGCCGCCCCCCCTCAACCCCGATGGGGCACCGGGCAAGCATGGTTTCCCTTGGAAACCGCTATTGGTTTCCCGCGGATACTCCCCGTCCCCTCGCCCTCTCCCCTGGACACGACGACGCCCGGCCGGGAGCCGGCCGGGCGTCGTGCTCACCGTCGGTGGCGGATCCTACAGCGCCAGCTGCCACTGCAGCCGGACGAGGATCGCGTCGCTGTCGAAGGTCGTGTTGTAGCCGGCGTACGTGTCCGCGAGCCCGTTGCTGTCGTCATCGCCCTCGGGGGTGATCATCGCCACGTCGAGGGACAGCTTGTCGGCGTGCCCGTCGATGTAGTAGTTGACGCCCACGGCGATCTCCGCGCCGCCGTGCATGAAGTCGCCGTCGTCCTCGAAGGTGATCTCGTAGTACGAGTAGCGGGCGGCGATCTCCCAGGCGGTGCCCGGGAAGAGGTAGCCGGCCTGCGCGAGCCACGAGAAGCCGTTGAGGTTGTTGTTGTCGTTCGGGTCGTCCCAGCTCATGGCGTTGTAGGCCGCCGTGAACGAGAAGCCGCCCCAGGCGAACGCGGCGTCCACGCCCCACGTGAGGCGGTCCGCCCACTTGAAGAACGCGTTCTCCTGCGCGTGGTCGGTGTAGTAGTGCGCCCAGGCGCCGAGCGAGGCGGCCCACTCGCACTCGTGGGAGCGCAGCGCGCCTTCCTCGTAGCCGAGGTGGCCCTTGATGTCCCAGTTCACGCGGGCCGAGTAGGCGAAGCAGTCGTCCGTCGTGCCGTCGAGCACGTTGCGGTGCACGGGGCCGTCGCCGTTCGTGATCCCGATCATGTACTGCCACTCGCCGTCGCAGCCGAAGGCGCCGTGGACGAGCGCGCCGTAGTCACGGTTGCGGTCCGTGTAGCCGGGCATCGTCTGGCCGATGAAGGCCGACGCCATCGAGATGTCGACGAACTGCTGCATCTCGGGGGGCGTCATGAGCTGACGCGTCGTCGGCGTCTTCACGAGGCCGGCGCGGACCGCCAGGTACGGGCTCGACTCGTACTCGATCCAGCCCTCGCGCAGCACCCCGTAGCTGACGGAGAACTGCTCGTTCGGGCCCGCGAGGAAGCGGCCGTAGAGGTCGCCGATGATCGAGTCGTCGCGGTTGACCTCGTTGTCGAACAGGGTGCCGGAGTGCCCCATCTCGAGCTCGGCGTAGTAGTGGACGTCGCACGTCGCGTCGCCCGAGAACTTCAGCGTCGCGCGCGGGACCGAGAAGCCCGAGAGGTCGCCGCCGGGGCTCGGCTCGGCCGCGGTATCGTCCCAGTCGAAGCCTTCCCAACGCCCCTGGATCGTCAGGTTGATCTTCAGCAGGAACGACCCGCCGCGGATCCAGAAGCCCCCGTCGTACCCGGCCTGGCCCGCGCCGCCGACGAGGCTGGCGTCGGCCTTCGCCGTCGCGAGGTAGGCATCCACGGCCGTCTGCACGTCGCGCGACGACGAGTCGGCGACCGCCGGGGCGGCGAACGAAGCCAGGGCGAGGACGCCGCCGGCAAGGAACAGAGTGCGCATGAGAGACCCTCCCAGGTCAGCCCGGAGCGTAGCGTTCCCGCGCCGCCGATCAAGCGAAAGAATGCACGCCAAAGCCAATAGCATGCACTATACGAGACAATAGTGTTGCACGGACCCAGCGACACCGGTCGCGTCCCGGGGACCGGAGGTCCTCGGACCGACGTGCTCTCGGTCGGTGCCCCTGCCCCCGCATCCGGGCCGTCGGCGCACCGTCGACGCCCCCGCACGCGAGGCCCGTTCGGCTCTAGGGGTCTGCGCGCGGCCCGGCGGCGCGCGGGCCCCGTAGGGCGACCAGCCCCTCACTTCCCCTCGAATCGCGTCGGGCCTCGCGTTGTGTCCCTTGGTCGCGAGCGCCGGAACCGCCGCGCGAGGAGATGACCGTGGCAGCGTCAGAATGGAAACGCCCGGCCGATTTCTCGGCCGGGCGTCGTCGACTACGCCAACCTAGCGATCGTCAGAGCGCGAGCTGCCACTGCAACCGGACCATCACCGCGTCGCTGTCGAACGTGGCGCTGTAGCCGGCGTAGACGTCGCCGAGGAAGTTGCCGTCGTCGTCGCCGGAGATCATGGCGACGTCGAGCGTCACCTTGTCGGCGTGCCCGTCGATGTAGTAGTTGACCGCCACGCCGATCTCGGAGCCGGCGAGCGACGTGTCGGAGAGGTTGTCGTCGAACGTGTAGGCGCTGTACCGCGCGGCGAGCTCCCACGCCGTCCCGGGGAACAGGTACCCGGCCTGGACGAGGTACGAGGTGCCCTCGACGTCGATGATGCCCCGGTTGTCGTCCCAGGTGAACGAGCTGAACGCCGCCGTCAGGGACAGCCCGCCCCAGCGGAACGCGGCGTCCACGCCCCACGTGAGGCGGTCCGCGAACTTGGCGTAGGGGTTGTGCTGCAGCGCGTCGGTGTAGTAGTGGCCCCACGCGCCGACGGACGCGGCCCAGTCGCACTCGTGCGAGGCGAGGGCGCCCTCCTCGTAGCCGAGGTGACCCTTGATGTCCCAGTTGAGCCGCGCCGAGTAGGCGAACCCGTCGCTCGTCTCGCCGTCGAGCACGTTGCGGTGCACCGGGCCGTCGCCGTTGGTCACCGCGAGCATGTACTGGAACTGCTCGTCGCAGCCGCAGGCGCCGTGGAACAGCGCGCCGTAGTCGCGGTTGCGGTCGCTGTAGCCGGGCATCCCCGCGCCGATGAAGGCCGACGCCATGGAGATGTCGACGAACTGCTGCATCTCGGGGGGCGTCATCAGCTGGCGGGTCGTCGGCGTGGCGACGAGCCCGACGCGCAGGTTGGCGTGCGCGCTGGCGGCGTACTCGATCCAGCCCTCGCGCAGGACGCCGGCCTCGTGCTCCCGCATGAAGTCGCGCGCCGAGCCGGGCCCGTCGGAGGCGTCGTCGGCCGACGGCGTGCCGTTGTAGTGGTAGACGAAGTTCGTGAAGTTCACGTTGGCTTCGTTGTCGCCCAGCGAGCCCTCGTGCCCGAACTCGAGCTCGGCGTAGTAGTGGACGCTGCAGGTGGCGTCGCCCGAGAACTTGAGCACGGCGCGCGGCAGCGAGAAGCCGGACAGGTCGCCGCCCGGGCCGGGCTCGACGGCGGTGTCGTCCCAGTCGAAGCCTTCCCACCGCGTCTGCAGCAGCAGGTTGATCTTCAGCAGGAACGTGCCGCCGCGGATCCAGAACCCGTCGTCGTAGCCCGCCTGGCCCGCGCCGCCGACGAGGCCGGTGTCGGCCTTCGCCGAGGCGAGGTAGGCGTCCACCGCCGACTGGACCTCGCGCGACGACGTGTCGCCGAGGGCCGGGGCCGCGAACGAGGCCAGGGCGAGGACGCCGCCGGCGAGGAACGAAGTGCGCATGAGGGACCCTCCCAGGTCGACGCGAATGCTACGGACCGAGCGGACAGAAACAACCCGGCGCATTTCGCCTGCCCGCGGAACGCCACGGCCACCGGGGGGCGGCTGCGCGCCGCTCCTCGGTGGATCGGCGCACCCCGCGCGTCTCCGCACCCGGTCCCCGATCCCCTCCCGGGACCGCGAGGCCCGCGCGCCCCCATCACCCGTGCGCGTCCCCCATCCCGCATCGCTCCCGTTGCATCGCGCCCGTCCGCGCCCCCCCACGCCCGCACCACCCCTTGCCCGCGCGCCGGACCGATCGCGCGAGCCAACAGACAGTGGCAGCGTGAAAACAAGGACGCCCGGCCGATGAACGGCCGGGCGTCGGCCGAACTGACCCGGACGGAGATCTGCCGCCCACGTCGCTGGCACGCGAAGCACGTGTGGCTCTAGGGGTCTGCGCGCGGCCCGGCGGCGCGCGGGCCCCGTAGGGCCGCGAGCCACTCCGTCCCGCTCGAATCGCGTCGGGCCTCGGGTTGTTTCCCTCGGTAGCGAGCGCCGGAACAGCCGCGCGAGGAGATGACAGTGGCAGCGCGAAAACAAAGACGCCCGGCCGATGAACGGCCGGGCGTCGCGAACCGCAGTTCGTTTACAATCCTAGAGCGCGAGCTGCCACTGCAGGCGGATCATCACCGCGTCGCTGTCGTAGCTCGACGAGTAGCCGGCGTACGTGTCCGCGATCGCGTTGACGTCGTCGCTCGTGATGAACGCCACGTCGAGGGTCACCTTGTCGGCGTGCCCGTCGATGTAGTAGTTCACCGCGACGCCGATCTCGTCGGCGGAGAGGTTCGAGTCGCTGACCTCGTAGTGGTCGTAGCGGGCCGCGATCTCCCAGGCCGTGCCCGGGAAGAGATAGCCGGCCTGCACGAGGTACGAGAAGCCGTCGGTGTCACCGAAGTTGTCGCTCGTCCAGTCGAAGGCGCTGTAGGCCGCCGTGAACGAGAAGCCACCCCAGGCGAAGGCCGCGTCCACGCCCCACGTGAGGCGGTCGGCGAACTTCACGAACGGGTTCTCCTGCGCGTGGTCGGTGTAGTAGTGCGCCCAGGCGCCGATCGAGGCCGCCCACTCGCACTCGTGCGAGCGCAGCGCGCCCTCCTCGTAGCCGAGGTGACCCTTGATGTCCCAGTTCACGCGCGCCGAGTAGGCGAAGCAGTCGTCCGTCGTGCCGTCGAGCACGTTGCGGCGCACCGGGCCGTCGCCGTTCGTGACGCCGAGCATGTACTGCCACTCGCCGTCGCAGCCGAAGGCGCCGTGGAGCAGGAAGCCGTAGTCACGGTTGCGGTCGCTGTAGCCGGGCATCGTCTGGCCGATGAAGGCCGACGCGAGCGAGATGTCGACGAACTGCTGCATCTCGGGGGGCGTCATGAGCTGACGCGTCGTCGGCGTCTTCACGAGGCCCATGCGGAAGATGGCGTACGGGCTCGTCTCGTACTCGATCCAGCCCTCGCGCAGCGTGCCGTAGAGGTCGGAGGACGACTGGCCGTTCGGCAGGCGGCCCTGCGGGATCGGCGACGTCGGGAAGAGCAGGTCGGTCGTGAGCGAGTCCCGGCCGTTCTCGTTGTCGGCCCAGAGCCCGCTGTGGCCGAACTCGAGCTCGGCGTAGTAGTGGACGTCGCAGGTCGCGTCGCCCGAGAACTTCAGCGTGGCGCGCGGGAGCGAGAAGCCCGACAGGTCGCCACCCGGGCTCGGCTCGACGGCCGAGTCGTCCCAGTCGAAGCCTTCCCAACGCGTCTGCAGCGTCAGGTTGATCTTCATCAGGAACGAGCCGCCGCGGATCCAGAAGCCGCCGTCGTAGCCGGCCTGACCGGCGCCGCCGACGAGCGAGGCGTCGGCCTTGGACGTCGCGAGATAGGCGTCGACGGCCGACTGGACCTCACGCGACGAGGTCGCGTCGGCCATCGCCGGAGCGGCGAAGGCCGCGAGGGCGAACGCCCCCGCGATCATCGAAGGACGAAACATGCGTAGACCTCCTTGCCTTGGAACGACTTGCCTTGGAACGAGGGACCCGGACAGCCGGGAGACCGAACAGACCACGAATCGGGGTTGTACGTCGAACCGCGTCGCGGGCGCAAGCCCGGCCCGGCCGACGAACCCCACTCCCGAGGCATCGGTCCCTCGGCGGGGCGCCTGAAGCGAACGGCGGGCGAACGAACCCGGGGGTATCGGCGTGGCGCGCGGTCGCGGAACGGCGCGTCGTCGCGACGGGTCAGACGGGCGCGATGCGGTACCCGACGCGGAACACCGTCTGCAGCAAGTACCGATGGGTACCGAGCTTGCGACGGATCGCGAGCACGTGGACGTCGACGTTGCGCGCCGCGACCTCGGCCCCCGCGTCGGTCACCTCGTCGAGCAACTCCGCCCGCGTGAGCGCGCGGTCCGGGTTCGCGACCAGCCGGTGGACGATGTGGAACTCGGTCGGCGTCAACGGCAGCAGCGCGCCCTCGAGCGTCGCCTCGCGCCGCGCCGGGTCGATCACGAGCGGGCCGTGCGTCAGCCGCTCGGCCGCCGCGCCCCGCACGCGCCGCAGCACCGCGGACACGCGCGAGAGCAGGATCTCCGGGGTCCACGGCTTGAGGACGTAGTCGTCCGCGCCGACGCCGAACCCGAGCACCTGGTCGGCGACGCTCACGTGCGCGCCGGTCACGAGGATCACGGGCACGCGGGCGAGCCGCGGGTCGTTGCGGATCTCGCTGCAGATCTCGATGCCCGTCCGCCCGCGCAGCAGCACGTCGAGGAGCAGCAGGTCCGGCGGGTCCTGCCGCAGCGCGACGAGCGCCTCGTCGCCGTCGGCGAAGGTCGTCGTGCGGAACCCGGCGGCCATCAGGAGCGACGACGTCATCTGCAGCACGGCGGGCTCGTCGTCCACGACGACCACCCGCGCCCCGGCGCACGACGCGCGGACGCGCGCCAGCCAGTCCCCTGCGTCCCCCGGCGGCAGCGGATCGACCTTCGACACCGAAGCCTCCCCGGGCCGCGGGGCCCGCTCGCCTTCTGAAGGGGGCCGGGCCGACGCCCGAGGTAGGCTCCCCCAGAGGACTTCTTCCGGTATGCAGACGAGCCCGTTCACGCCGCGAACTCCCGATGAGGACGAGAATAGCCCGCTTTCCCAGGAGGAGAGCGGCTCATCGACCGGTGACCTCGTCATTCTGCCGGTACCCCGGGTCCGAACGCAAGTTGGCTGTGGAGAACGGGTCGGCGTCGTCCTCGAGGACCGACGCAACGTCGTCAAGATCCTCTTCCCCGAGATCGACCGCGCCTTCTGGATCGACCGCGACGACGTCCTCTCCGTCGCCGAGGACCGCCTGCCGGTCCACCCGCTCGCCCGGCGCCTGCACCGCCTCTCCCGCCTCCTCGACGCGGTGGCGCTCGAGGTCTACGACCGCGAGGGCGACGCCGACGTTTTCTACGTCTTCACCCGCGGCACGTCGCTGGAGGCGCTCGACGAGGCGCGCGCGTACCTCGGCGCCGACTTCCGCCGACTCGGGATCGACCCGGGCGGCGTCCGCCGCGCGCGCCTGACGCTCGTCTTCCGGACGGACGTCCCGGCCGCCGACGCGCCCCCGCGCCCCCCGACGGGCTGACCCCCGCGCCGAACGGGCGCGCGGGCGGACGAGCCGACGGCCTCGGGACGAGCGACCCGCGTCCCGGACCGCGAGGCCCGGTGGCCGACGCCGCCGCGACGCGGAACGCCTCGACCGGAGCAGGGCCCCCCGACCGGATCAGGCCTCTCGTCCGGATCAGGCCGTCGCGGGCGGGTCGGCGGGCAGCCAGCGGCCGCTCGACGGGTCGAGGCGGAGCCGGCACGACGGCGTGGCGCCGTGGCGGTTCGCGACGACGGACGCCTCGGCCGCGGGCCGGTCCGGCGACGCGTCGATCCACCCGACGCGATCGGCCGGGGCCGACTTGGCGCCCGAGCCGCCCTGCGCCGGGTGCTCGAGCGGCGACGTGCGCGCCACCGCGACGACGGCCATCCACCGCTGCTTCGCGAGCGCCGACAGGTCGCGGAACGTGTCCGCGATCGGCGAGCCCGCGGGCCGGACGACGGCCTCCGCGTAGTCCACGCCGAGCACGTCGATGCGCCGCGTCCAGCGGACGCAGCGATCGGCGAGCGAAGTGACCGGGAACCCGCGCGCCTCGAGCACGAAGAACGGCAGCGCCTCGAGCCGCGCGCGGGCGCGCGCGACGGCCGTGGCCTCGGCGGGCGTCAGCTGCCCGCGGTCGAGGTCGGCGAGCGGCACCCCGGACTCGATCGCGAGCACGCGGAGCGCGACCGACGCCGCGGGCAGGTCGTACGTCGCGAGGCACGTGCCGCGGTTGCGGCGGGCGGCGTCGAGGAGGAGCCCGAGGAGGAACGCCGTCTTGCCCGCGCCCGGAGGCCCGCTCCAGACGTGGACGTGGCCCTGCGGCAGGTCGCCGCCGAGGAGGTGCGCGGCGGGCATGGCGTAGGCGCCCGGCCCGCCGGTCGGGGATCCGACCGACGACGCGGACGCGGCGGGCGGCAGGGACAAGCCGGCGAGCAGGTCGCGCAGCGAGCGCATCGGGCACCTCCGCGCGTACCTAACCCCACGGGGGGGACGGCCCCTCACGGGGCCGGACCGCGCCGGAGGCCCCCCCGGTCGACCGCGAGGCCCGGCGGCCGACGGGCCTCGCGGTCCCGGGCGGGGGTGCGGTCCCGTGGGGCGCGGGACGTCGCGGAGCGTCCGACGGCGCGGTCAGTCGCGCGGGAAGATCGCGTCGAGGCGCGCGAGCACGTCCGGCGTCAGCCGGGTCCCCGCGGCCTTCGCGTTCTCCGTCACCTGCTCCGGCCGCGTCGCGCCGACGACCACCGCGTCGACGCCCGGCTGCGCGAGGCACCACGCGAGCGCGAGGCGCGCCGGCGGCATCCCGAGCTCGGCGGCGAGCGCGACGAACCGCGCGACCTGCGCCTCGACGTCGGGCGTCGTGAACGACGTCATGAACCGGTTGCGCTGGGCGTCGGCGAGGCGCGAACCCGCCGGCTTCTTCCCGCCCGCGTACTTGCCCGTGAGCACGCCCTGGGCGAGCGGGCTGAACACCCACTGCCCGACGCCCTCGCGGCGCGAGACCGGCAGCACCTCGGCCTCGATGCCGCGGTCGAGCAGGCTGTACTCGGGCTGGTTGCAGACGGGCCCGTACCCGCCGACCGACCGCGCGATCCGCAGGCCCTCGGCGATCTGCGCGCCCGTCCACACCGACACGCCCCACGCGAGCACCTTGCCCGACGCGACGAGGTGCTCCATCGCGCGCACCGTCTCCTCGAGCGGCACGTCGGGGTCGAAGCGGTGGCACTGGTACACGTCGAGGTAGTCGGTGCGCAGGCGGCGCAGGCTCGCGTGGCACGACTCGACGACGTGCTTGCGCGAGAGGCCGCGGTCGTTCGGGCCGGGGCCCGTGGGCCAGAAGACCTTCGACGCGAGCACGAGGTCCTTGCGCGGCACGCCCTCGAGCGCCGCGCCGAGGACCTCCTCGGCCTTGCCGAGCGCGTAGACGTCGGCGGTGTCGATCGTCTGGATGCCGGCGTCGAGGGCCGCGCGCACGCACGCCTTCGTGCCCGCCTCGTCGACGCTCGACCCGAAGGTGAGCCACGACCCGAGGACCACCTCGCTGACGCGCGTGCCGCTGCGACCGAGCCGACGGTATTCCATGGCGGGACGGTAGCAGACGCCGCGGGGGGGACGCGAGGCCCGGACGCCGTCAGCGGCGGCGCCACGGCGCGGTGAGCATCTGCCGCGACAGGTTGAGCCGCTGCCGGACGGCGTAGCCCATGACCTGGAAGAGGAAGATCATCCGCTTGCCGGTCGCGTCCGGCAGGCGCAGCGCCAAGGGGAACGCCGCGAAGCGCAGCACGCCGGAGGCGAGGAACATGACCTGGTGGACGGCGAGCGACATGCCGAGCACGTCGTGCGGGCCCGGGCCGAGGAGCTTCGCGGCCGCGCCGCCCGCGAGCGACGCGAGGCCCATGCCGAGGCCGGTGACCGCCGCGAAGGCCCCGAGGAAGACCGCGCCGCCGCGCGCGGGCGCGGCCGAGAGCGGCACGTTCAGCGCCGTGAGGTTGAAGCCCGTCCAGAAGATGGACGTGACGACGGTGTCGATCCAGACGGGCCACGTGCGGCCGGGCCCGCACATCAGCCAGAGGAAAGGGATGCCCGCGATCGCCGCCGCGTTGAACAGGAGGACGGTGCGCGCGCCGGCGCGGTCGATGAGCCGGCCCCACACGGGCAGCAACGCGACGCCGAGCACGGCCCCGACGTTGTTCTGCAGCCCGATCTGCCACGCGGGCATCCCGAGCACGGTCCGCATGTAGTCGTTCCAGAACGGGACCGACACGCCGAGGGCGAAGTTCCAGACCGCGAAGAAGAGGAAGATGCGGCGGTGCTCGGGCTTCGCGAACACCTCGCGCCACAGCGCGCGCAGCGGCGGCGGGCTCGGCTCGCGCGCGGGCACGGGATGGTGCTGGTAGCGGTACGCGACCCAGGCGAGCAGGCCCGCGAACGCGGCGAGGACGTACACCGTCGCGAACCCGAGGCCGCTGCGGCGCGCCTCGAGCACGTCGAGCAGCCAGCCGCCGCCGACGCCGGCCGCGATCGCGACCGTCGTCGCGACGGCGGACCGGAAGCCGAAGTAGCGGCCGCGGACGCGGCGCGGCACGAGGTCGGCCATCCACGACGTCCAGCCGTGGGCGCCCGTGGTCGAGAGGAGCGCCGACGCGAACACGACGACGAGGTAGAGCGTCAGCGCGGCGTCGTCGCGCGGCCCCCAGAGGGCGAGCGCGGCGGGGAGCAGCCAGAGGAGCCGCGCCGCGAGGAGCGTACGGCGGGTGATCGCGGCGCGCGCGGCGCCCGCGCGCTCGTACAGCCCCGCGGTGAGGAGCTGCACCGCCTGCGCGAGGAACGGCAGCGACGCGAGGACGCCGAGCATCCCCTCGTCGGCGCCGAGCCGGCGGCCGAAGTCGACGAGGAACACGCCGCCCGTCCACAGGATGAACGCCTGGGCGAACGCGCCCTCCCAGGTCGAGGCGATCAGGCCGCGACGGACGTCCGAGGGAGGGCGGTGGCGCACCGGGGAGAGGAAACCGGGTCCCGCGCCCGCGCGGTAGCGATTCCCGTCCGTCGCCCGCGGGCACCGCGCCCGCGCGCCGGGCTCACGGTGCCTTCGGCACCGGCGCGAACGTCGGCGCGAGCACGCGCTCGGCCTCGGCCCGCAGCGCGGCGAGGGCCTTCGCCTCCGCCGCGTCGTCGTCCCCGGTCGCGTTCAGGTTCACGAACACGATCCGCCGCCGGCTGCCGAGGACGATCTGCGACGTCCCGCCGCGCCGGGCCTCGTACCCTTCCGCGCCCGCGAACGTCGCGGGCTCGCCGCCGCCCGAGGCCATGCCCCGCAGGCGGGGCCCGCGCAGGCCCTGGTCGGCCATCACGCGCACGAACACCGACCCGAGGGGCGACGAGAGGTGGCAGCCCCCCTCCGGCGACATCGTCACGTGCCAGTCGTCGCGCCAGCCGCGGACGTCGATCCCGAGCAGGTGGTGGCGGGCCCGCCGGCCGGCCTCGTCCACCTCGACCCACGTCTCCGGCCCGCGGAAGTCGACGTGGTCGTCGCCCTCGTCGAGGTGCGTCGTGACGAACCGCATGCGGCCGCGGGCCCGCGCGCTCACCACGCCGGCCTTCGCGTCCGCCCGGTCGTCGTAGCCGAAGAAGACGTACCGCGCGGCGGTGCCGACGTCCTGCGTGGTCGGGTCGACGCCCATCCACGCGCCGACCCAGATCTCGGCCCACGCGTGGGCCCCCCACTGCTCGCCCACGCACACGTAGCCGGAGCACTTGCGGGCGGGGATCCCGGCGGCGCGGCAGAGCGCGACGAACAGGGTCGCGTGCTCCGAGCAGTCGCCGCGCATCGTCTTCAGGATCTCGAGGGCCGTCGCCTCGCCCACGTCGGCGCTCTGCTTGTGCAGGCGGTAGACGAACGCGGCGATGCGCTCCGCGGCCGTGCGCGCGTCCGTGGCGCCGTTCACCGCGCGGGCCGCGGCGGTCTTCACGTCCACGTGGTCGCAGGGCATCAGCGCCGTCGACTCGAGGTCGCCGGCGAACGCCGGGTCCGTCACGGGGATCGTCGCGCGGGCGTCCGGCGGCGCGTCGTACGCGGTCAGCTCGACGTGCGCGACCCAGCCCTTCTTCGCGTCGCCGTCCACGGACGTGACGCGGCTCCACGGCGAGGCGGGGAACTCGGGCAGCGGACGGTCCGGGTCGGGCCGGAGGTGCACGTCCACGAGCGCGCGCCGCGCCGAGAACATGCGCTCGAGGGGCGGGGTGGACGGCGTCGTGATCTGGAACGAGTACGGTCGCGCGGGGCGCTTGCGCGCCGTCCGCTCCGCGACGCGGACGATCTCGCTCGAGAGGGTCTTGACCTTCGCGACCACGCCCTCGGCGTCGAACCACCACAGCGACTCGGTGCCGGTGTCGGGGTCGGTGACCTTCGCCTTGAGGCACGGGACGTCGCCGTTCGGGCCGGGCCCGGGCTCCCGGCCGACGATCTCCACGGGCCACTCGACGACCTTGCGCGCGCGGACGTCCACCTGCCGGCAGACGAACCGGTCGCCGACCTTCACCTTCCCCGCCGCGACCGACGCCGACAGCAGGGCCTCGGGGTCGACGTGCGCGGGCCGGTCCACCGGCACCTCCCGCGTCTCGACCGACGCGCCGACGTGCGCCTCGTAGGCGTAGCCCGTCCCGGTCCAGCGCAGCTCCGACGTCGAGGTGCGGGCGCCGTTCTCGTTCGCGACGCTGCGCATCGAGTACAGCGTCCCGTCGAGCCCGCGCTCGACCTCGGTGGTCGACTCGACCCCGAACTCGTCCTCCGTCTCCATCATCTGGCGCACCTGGCGCGTGGACGACGTCGTGGTGTCGTGGACCGTCGGCGTGCCCTCCCACGTGGAGGGCGCCCACACGACGCGGATCCACCCGAGCTTCTGGCCGGACTCGCGCTGCTCGTACCACCGCGCGGACGCGGCGTCGTCCGCCGGCGCGGCGGGCGCGGGGGCGGCGGGCCCGGCCGCGGGCGCGCCCGCGGGGCGGGGGGCGCGCCGTCGGCCGGGACGGTCCGCGACGCCGTCGCCGGCGCCGTCCGGCCGCCGTCGGCGTCGTCGCGCCCGCAGGCGCCGAGGGCCATCCCGAGCGCCACGCCACCGAGCGCGGCGAGCGCCGCACCCGCCCCGAACCGTCGTCGCTGGTTCATCGCCCTACGGTACCCGATCCTGCACCTCGCAACGCGCCCTGCAGATCGGGGTAGAACGTCCGGCGTGTCCGGGACGTCGCCGCGAGGCCGTCCCGGAGGACGGGGCCGACCCGAGGACGTCCGGCGCGCAGCGCAGGACGGGGGAGAACCCGCCCGGACGGGACGTGCACGGAAGGACCGTGGGAGGAGGATGGACCGTGGGAGGAACGATGGGTACGCCGCCGAACCGCGGCTCGTCGACCCGGGACGCGCTCGTCGAACGGGCCGGCCACCTCTTCCGCGAACGCGGCTTCCGCGCCACGTCCATCGGCGACGTCGTGGAGCACACCGGCGTGCCGAAGGGCTCGCTCTACCACCACTTCCCCAGCAAGGACGAGCTCGGGTACGCGGTGCTCGCGCGGTGGCGCGACGAGTTCCGCGTGCGGTTCCTCGACCCTTTGCTCGCCGCCGACGGCCCGGCCCCGCTCGAGCGCGTGGCCCGCTTCCTCGAGGACTTCGTCGCGTCGCAGCGCTCGGGCACCTGCCGCGGGGGCTGCCCGTTCGGCACGCTGGCGGCCGAGATGGCCGACGTCCACGAGGGGTTCCGCGCGCGGCTCTCCGAGACGTTCCAGGGCTTCGCCGACGCGCTCGCGTCGCAGCTGCGGCGCGCGCAGGCGCAGGGCGCGCTCCGCGACGACGCCGACGTCCCGGCGCTCGCGACGTTCCTCGTCGCGACGCTCGAGGGCGGCGTCCTGCTCGCGAAGGTCCACCGGTCGACGGCCGCCCTCGACACCGCGGTGACGGCCGCCCGGGCCCACCTCGACCGCTTCCGGACGACGCCCCCGGCGGCCGGCCGCGCCTGACCCTCGGACGGGGATTCCGCGGGAAGGGCGCGGTCCACGGTAGCGTTTCGGGACCTGTGGCCCGTGTCCTGCCCCGCCCCGCCGCCGCGCTGGTGCTGACCGCCCTCGCGCTCGTGCCCGCCGGGTGCGGGCGCGACGCGCCCCCCGCGCCCGCGCCCGCGCCCCCGGCGCGCCCGGTCCGGTACGCCGCCGACGGGCGCCCCGCCTCGGCGGAGGCCGTCGCGACGCGGCGCCTCGACGTCCTGTGGATCTGCCTCGACACCGTGCGCGCCGACGCGTTCGCGCCGTGGGCGAAGGGCGACGTCGCGATGCCCGCGACGTCGGCCTGGCTCGAGCGCCACGCCGTCGCGTTCACGCAGGCGTCGTCGCCCGCGCCCTGGACCGGGCCGGCCGTCGCGTCGCTGCTCACGGGCCTGCTGCCGAGCGCGCACGGCGCGCGCGAGCTCTCCGAGGGCATGTCGCTCGTCCCCGCGGTGACGACCGCCGCCGAGATCCTCGGCGCGCAGGGCTGGTTCACCGTCGCGTACACCGGCGGCGGCTGGGTCGCCGCGGGCAACGGCATGCTCCAGGGGTTCCGCGAGCCGTTCACGCCGTTCTCCTTCGCCGGCGAGGCGGAGAACGTGCTCAAGGTGTTCGCGGGCAGCCGCGCGTTCCGCCCGCGGTTCCTCTTCTTCCACACGTACGAGGCCCACGACCCGTACCTCGCGCCGCCCGCGCGCCTGCGCGCCCCGCCGACGCCCGCGCCCGCCGTCGACCTCGCGGCGATCGACCGCGAGGCGGCCGCCGACGGCGGCCGTTCCCTCGTGCGCCGCTTCCTCCTCGACGCCGCCTCGCGTGACGCCGTCTTCGGCACCGCGTTCGGCGGCCCGCGCAAGGCGGCCGTCACCCGCTGGCTCGAGCACGGCTTCCGCACCGACCCCGAGGCGCCCGCGCTCGCCGCCGAGGCCAGGACCGCATACGTCGAGGGGCTGCGCCGGCTCGACGCGTCCCTCTCGGCCTTCCTCGTCGCCCTCGAGGACCTCCGCCTCCTCGACGACACCGTGCTCGTCGTCACGGCCGACCACGGCGAGGGGTTCGGCGAGCACGGGACCATGCACCACGGCCGCCGCCTCTACGACGAGCTGGTCCACGTGCCGTTGTTCGTGCGCGCGCCCGGGTTCGCGCCCGGTCGCTTCGCCGCGCCGTGCTCCCTGCTCGACGTGCTCCCGACGACCCTCGAGCTCGTGGGCCTCCCGCCCCCCGCGGGCGGCGACGGGACGTCGCTCGTCCCGCTGCTCTCCGGCGCGCCGGGCCGCCCGGTCCCGTCGGAGGAGCTGCGCACCGGCACCGAGACCGGCGGCGACGACCACGCGATGCTCGTCGCGGTGCGCGACGGCGCGCACAAGTGGATCCGCACCACCGACCTGCGCACGCGCACGTCCGTCGAGGAGGTCTACGACCTCGTCGCGGACCCGGGCGAGACGCGGCCGCTGCCGCCGGGCACCCGGCTCCCCCCGCGTTCGAGGAGGTCGTCCGCGCGCACCGCGCCCCGCGCTGAGGACCGTGCGCGCGCGGGCGCGGCCCGCGGACGGGCGCGGACGGGCTCCCGGGACCGCGAGGCCCGGCGGCCGCCGGGCCTCGCGGTCCCGCGCCGGGGTCCGGTCCGCGGGGCGACCGTCGCCCGCGTCAGGACGGGTCGTCGGGCCCGGCGTCGCCGGCGTCCGCGTCGCCGCCACGACGGCGGCGGACGCCGCGTCCGAACGGATCGCCGCCGTCGAGCCCCTCGAGGAGCGACGTCGGCAGCGACCAACCGCCGTCCACCACCCAGACCGCGCCGTTCACCCACGCGGCGGCGTCGCTCGCCAGGAACACGACGAGGTCGGCGACCTCCGCCGCGGTGCCGAAGCGCCCCGCGGGGATCTGGCGACGGACGGCCTCCTCGATCGCGGGCGAGGGCCACAGCCGGTCCGCGGCGCCCTCGCTCTCGAACGGGCCCGGCGAGACGGCGTTCACGCGGAGGCCGAGCCGCGCCCACTCCGCGGCGAGCGTGCGCGTCATCGACTCGACGCCGGCCTTCGCGCAGGCGGAGTGGACGACGCCGGGCTTGCCCGAAGCCGCGTACGGCGCCGACACGTTGACGATGGCGCCTTTGCCGCGCGCCGCCATGACGCGCGCCGCCTCGCGCGAGCAGGTGAAGACGCCGTTGAGGGCGATGTCGATCACCGTCGCGAAGGCCTTGGGCGCGAGCCGCAGCGCGGGCCGCACGAAGTTCCCGGCGGCGTTGTTCACGAGCACGTCGAGGCCGCCGAAGCGGTCCACGGTCGCGCGCACGGCGCGTCGGACGTCGTCGGGGCGGGTGACGTCCATGGCGACCGACGCGACCTCGAACCCGGCGCGCGCGCCGTCCGCGAGGAGCGTCGCGTGGTGGGCGACGTCGCGGCTCGCGACGACGACGCGTCCGCCGAGCGTCCCGATGCGACGGGAGATCGCGAGGCCGAGGCCGGTGCCGCCGCCCGTGACGAACGCCGTCTTCCCGCGGAACGCACCCGGTGCGAAGTCCATGGACCCCCCGGAGCCGCCGCGCCGCACGGTGCCGACTGCGAACGGGGCGCGGAATCCTTCCGCAATCGGTGCGCCCTCGTACCACAGTCCCCGTGAAGACGCTCCTCGCCCGGCTCGTGTGGGGACGACGCGCGCGGGCCGCGCTGGCGGCGGCGCGCGCCGACCTCGCGACGACGTCGGTGGACGTGCTCGTCGCGCGGGTGCACGCGCGGCCCCTCGGCGCGCCCGCGCCGGGATCGCTCCGGGGATTCGCGCGGGCGCTGCGCGCCGCGCTCGAGGCGGACGGCGAGCCGCGGCCGTGCCTGCCGCGGGCGCTCGCCCTGCTGCGGGAGGGGCGGGCCCGCGGGACGGCGGCGACGCTCGTCCTCGGCGTGGCGCGGACGCCGGACCCGGCGCGGCCGGTCGTGGCCCACGCGTGGCTCGAGGCAGGGGGCGCCCCGTTCCTCGAGGGGGCCGACCCCGCGAAGGCCTACGTCGAGGTCGCAAGGTTTCCACCGGATACCGACGCGTCCGCCCCCCACCCCCTCCCTCCGGATTGAGCCGCCCGCCGAAACGGCCGATTTGCTGGGTGGAATCTGGTGTGTTTGGTATGAGGGAAATATGAAGGAAAATGAAGGCGCGGACGGCCTGCCGCGGCCGGCGGAACGCCGGGCCACGCGACGGCAGCGGATCGACTGCCCGGTCACGCTCCATGGCGGACGGCTCGCCGTCGCCGGACGGGCCGTCAACCTCTCGCGTCAGGGCGTCGCCGTGGACGTCGCCGACGTCCCCCCGATGGAGGGCGTGGACGCCCGCGACCCCCTCGCGCGCGTGCGCGGGCTGCAGCAGGCGTTCGTGGGCGGGGTGGTCGTGCAGTTCCGCGTGGCCCAGGAGATCCGGATCCCGGCGAAACTCGTGCGCTTCGGCACCGGCACCGGCGAGCAGGGCACGCCGATCCTCGGGTTGCGGCTGGCCCGCGCGCTCGCGGACGACGAGTGGGCCCGGCTGGCGATCCGCCCGCCGCAGCCGGCGCCGACGCGGCTGCGCCCGGTCCGGCGGCAGGCGCCGTTCGACGTGAGCATCCTCGACCCGGCGCACGGGCTCCTGGCGAAGTGCGCCGTGGCCGCGGGCGCCCCGGGGTTGCTCGACCTGGCGTTCACGGGCCCTCGGACGGACCCGGCGGTGCTCCGCGAGCGCCTCGGCACCGCGCCGCGGCCCGCGCGGATCGACGCGGGCCCCGAGATCCTCTGGATCGGGACGGTCGTCGTGCGCGAGTTCCACGGCGGGACGAACCCGCCCACCGCTCGCGTCGAGGTGACCCCGACGCTGCCGTCGAACGTCCTCGCGCGCCTCGAGCCGCCGCCCCGGGGGGCGTGACGCCGGTTGCCCCTTGCGAGCCGGGCCACCCCGGGGCTATGCCTCCCGTGTGCCCCACGACGCCCACGCGCACTTCTCCGGCAAGCGGCAGACCGAGCGGCGCGTCCTCGACGCCCGGGTCGAGCTGGTGGGCGGCGGCGTCACGATCCACGGCCGCGCGGTGGACGTCTCGACCGGAGGCGTCGCGGTCCGCCTGGCCGAGCGGACGCTGCAGGGCTTCAAGGAGGCCACGGACGCGATCAGCGCGTTCCGCGTCATCGAGCGGCACTTCACGAGCGGCGTCGTCGTCCGGTTCCCCGTGCACGGCGACATCCGCATCCCCGCGCGCGTCGTGCGCGTCGTGGCCGCGCCGAAGGCCGGCGGCGAGCTCAGCCTCGGGCTGAAGTTCGCGCGCCCGCTCGGCGCCGACGAGTGGGCGCGCATCACGGAGACGCGCCGGCCGACGCCGATCCCCGCGCTCGCGCCCGTCCGCAACGGGCCGCCCATCCAGGTGCTCGTCACCGACCCGGAGTCCGGCCCGATCTGCCTGCTGCGGGCGGTGCGCGGCGCGTCGAGCTTCGTCGAGGGCCGCGTGGACGCCCAGCGACCGATCGCGGCCGTCGAGCTGCGCGGCGCGCTCGGCGTGGAGGCGCGGCCGACGCGGGTCCAGCTCGGCGACGCCACGCTCTGGTCCGGCGACGCGATCGCGCGCGACGTGCACGCGAGCTCGACGGACGGCCTCTGCGTGACGCTCGAGACGGCGTCGCCCCTCCCGGACGCGTTCCTGCGCCGACTCGGCAGGACGTCGTGACGGGCGGCGCGGCCGCGCGCCTCGTCGTCGGCGCCGCGGTCGTGGCCGGGCTCGTGCGCGCGGCGTGGGCGTTCGGCGCGTCGGTCGCGGGCGAGGTCGGCATGGACTCGCCGCTCCGCGTGGCGTGGCTGCCCGTCCTGCTCGTCGGCCTCGCGGCGGGCGTCGTCACGTGGTCGCGGCCCGCGCGCGGCGACCGCGTCGCGCCGCTCGCGGCGGCGGCCGTCGGCGCGGCGGCGGGCCTCGCGTGGGCGCGGGCGACGTGGCCCGAGGGCGTCGTGACCCTCGCGGCCTTCCTGCTCGCGGCCGGGGCCGTCGCGGCCGGCCGCCGCTCGCCCGACGCGTCCCCGCGCGGCCCGCGACGGGGCCCCGACCTCCCGCGGGGTCCCGCGCCCCTGCCCGACGAGGACCCGCCGTCGCTCGGGTAGCCTGTCGGGCCATGGAACGAGCCCGTCGCTTCCTCTTCGTCTCCACGTACGGCGGCGTCGTCGGCCTCGCGCGCAAGGTCATCGAGGAGGACGCCGAGGCCCGCGTGTGGATCGAGAGCCGCGGCGAGAAGCGCGTCGGCGACGGCTTCGTGCCCAAGGTGGACGCGTGGGAGGACCACGTGGACTGGGCCGACGTGATCGTCTTCGACGACGTCGAGCGGGGGGAGACGTGCGAGGCGCTGCGCGCGCGCGGGAAGGCCGTCGTCGGCGGCTCGCGGTACGGGGACCGGCTCGAGCTCGACCGCGACTTCGGCCAGGCCGAGATGAAGGCGGCGGGCATGACGACGCTGCCGTCGTGGGACTTCGACTCGTTCGACGCCGCGCTCGCGTTCGTGAAGGCCAACCCGGGCCGGTACGTCGTGAAGCCCAACGGCGAGGCCCAGAACGAGAAGGTCCTGTCGTACGTCGGGCAGGACGAGGACGGCGAGGACGTCGTCCACATGCTCGAGTTCTTCCGCCGCGGCTGGTCGGGGAAGCTCCTCGGCTTCCAGGTCCAGAAGCACGCCACCGGCGTCGAGGTGGCGGTCGGCGCGTTCTTCAACGGCAAGCGGTTCCTGCTGCCCGCGTGCGTCAACTTCGAGCACAAGAAGCTCTTCGACGGCGAGATCGGCCCCTCGACCGGCGAGATGGGCACGAGCATGTTCTGGACCGACGCCAACGCGCTCGTGCGCGAGACGATCCTCCGCTTCGAGGCCCCGCTCGCGCGCTCGGGCTACACGGGCTACTTCGACCTCAACTGCATCGCGTCGAGCCGCGGCATCGTGCCCCTCGAGGCGACGTGCCGCTTCGGCTACCCCACCATCGACATCCAGCTCGACGGCGTGCTGTCGCCCTGGAGCGACTTCCTCGCGGCCCAGGCCCGCGGCGACGACTTCGAGCTGCGCACGCGCCGCGGCTTCCAGGTCGGCGTCGTCGTCGCCGTGCCGCCGTACCCGTTCGACGACCCGAAGGCGTTCCGGAAGTACGCGGAGGACGCGGTCGTCCTGTGGCGCAAGCCCATGACCGAGGGCATCCACCCCTGCGACGTGCGCCGCAACGCGACCGGCGACTGGCTGCTCACCGGCACGAGCGGGTACGCGCTGGTCGTGACCGGCACGGCGAGCACGATGGCCGACGCGAAACGCGAGGCCTACGCGCGGGTGCGCAACGTCATGATCCCGAACATGTTCTACCGGACCGACATCAGCGACCGCTGGGCCCGCGACGGCGACCTGCTGCAGTCCTGGGGCTTCCTCGGCGCGTGATCGGCCGCGCCGGCGCGGGCGTCACCGCCCGCCGGGACCCGGTCCGCGGCGCAGGTACCGGGCCGCGACCGCCGCGCGCACGCGCGCCACCTCGGCCTGGAACGCCGGGTCGGGCGACGCGCCCACCAACGGGGCGTGCTCGGCCGGGTCGGCGACGCGGTCGTGCCACCGCTCGTCGAGCCACGCGCGCGCGCGCAGGTCGAACGTCGCGGTCCACGCGAGCGCGGCGTCCCGCACGCTGGCGCGGAACGGCAACACGCCCTCGCGCGCGGTCGGGTCGGGCCGCAACGCGACGACGGACGCGACGGGCCGGCCGCCCCCGCCGTCGCGGACGAGCGGCAGCAGGCTGCGGCCGTCGAGCGTCCGAGGCGGCGCGACGCCCGCGACCTCGAACAGCGTCGGCGCGACGTCGACGAGGCCGCAGGTCCCCGGCACGGCGCGGCCCGCGGGGAACCCGGGCCCGCGCGCGACGAGCGCGACGCGCGTGAGCTCCGGGAAGAGAAACCGCGCGTGGTACAGCGGCCCGTGCTCGCCGAACGCCTCGCCGTGGTCCGAGCACACGACGACCACCGTGTCGGCGGGCAGGCCCGAGAGCGCGGCGAGCGTGGCCGCGAGCCGGGCGTCCACCGACGCGAGGCCCGGCCCGGCGTAGGCGGCCCGCAGCCCCGCGACGACCGCCGGCCCCTCCGGGTCGTCGCGCCACGCGCCGTCCACGAACGGCTGGCACGGCTCGACCAGCGCCTCGAACCGCGGGCGCCCCAGCGCGTTGCGGAGCGCCGCGTGGGCGCACGGGTCGCCGTACCGCGCCGCGACGAACCGCGCGACCCACGGCGGCGGGTGCGCGCGGTCCGGCGTCGGCGTGGCCTCGACCTCGCGGAGGAGCGTCGCGACCGCGGCCGACGGCGGCGGGCACGCGTCGGTCCGCGCGGCCATCTTGTCGCCGTACGGGTCGTGCGGCGCGTACGTGTGGACGAAGAGGAAGAAGGGCCGGTCGAGCGGCCGTCGCCGCGCCCAGCGCTCGATGGACGCCGCCGGCGGGGCTTCGTCGAAGTCGGGGGCGTACGTCTCGAACCCCGTCGGGATGCCCCCGCCGTCGCCGAGCCAGCCGCCGCCCGTCAGCGCGGCCGTGCTCCATCCGGCCGCCAGGAACGTGGACGCGAGCGTGGGCACCGATGCCGCCAGCCGCGTCGCCTCGTCCATGTCGAGGACGCCGTGGTTCCACGGGTCGAGCCCCGTGACGAGCGACGTGACCGAGGGCCCGGTCCACGAGCACGGCGCGATCGCGTCGTCGAACCGGGTGCCCGCGGCGGCGAAGGCGCGAAGGCTCGGCAGCCCCGCGGTGCCCGGCCCCGCGTCGATCATGTCGCCCCGGAGCGTGTCGAGGCAGATCAGCACGACGCCCGAGACCTTCGCGGTCGGGCGGTGGCTGGGCGTCGTCCACGTGGCGACGACCCACGCGACGGCGGCGAGGACGACGAGGCTCGCCAGGAACCAGGTGCGGCGCACGATGTCCGTCGGCAAATCCCGGACCGCGACGAAACCGCCGATTTCGGGCCCCGAAACGCCCGATTTGCCATCCCCGCCTTACATCCAGGCGTCGGCGCCGCTTACGGGACCTTCGTCCCGGTCGTCCGTCGGACCGCCTCGACGGCGGCCCGCAGCTTCCCCTCCGCGACCTCGGCCGACGCGATCGGGTTGTCCGCGAACGTCGCGAACCCGCAGTCCGGGTGCAGGACGACGCGGTCCGCGCCGAACAGGGCCACGGCGCGCGCCACCCGCGCGTGCACCTCGTCGACCGACTCGACCCGCGGCGACTTCTGGTCGAGCACCCCCACGCCGATCCGCAGGCGGCGCGGCAGGTCGGCGATCACCTCCAGCGCGCCCGCGCGGTGCGTGCACGCCTCGAGGACGACCATCCCGACGGGCGCGTCCGCGAGGAACGGGAGCAGCGGGGCGTAGTCGCCGGTCAGCGCCGCGCGTTCGTCGGGCGTCCAGTTGCCGCGGCAGACGTGGAGCGCGAGCCGCTCGCGCGGCAGTCCCGCCGTCACCTCGCCGAGCAGCCGCGCGGCGAGCGCGAGCTCCTCCGCGGGGTCGCGGCGCGCGTCGAGCGCGCCGCACATGAACGTGCGCTGGCGCGACGGCGCGCCGAACACGACCTCCGACAGCACGGGCTCGTCGAGCTGCACGAGCGCCACGCCGTCGGCGAGGAGCTCGGCGACCTCCTCGCGGAGCACGCGCACGACGTCGGCCGCCAGCGCCTCGCGCGTGGCGTACGCGCGGTCGCTGACGCACTCCATCCACAACGTGCGCGTCAGCAGGTACGGGCCCGGCAGCGCGACCTTCACCGGCCGGTCCGTCAACGTGCGGACGAACGCGGCCTCGTGGCGCGCGAGCGGCCGCGGGCGCGAGAGCCGCCCGAACACCGCGGGATGGCGGACCTTCTCGGCGGGCACGTCGAGGGCCCGCAGCTCGCGCGCGAACGCCGCGGGGTCCTCGACGTAGGGCAGGAGGTCGGTCACGGGCACGAGCTGGCAGTTGTCGAGCCGCGCGCCGACGAACGACGCGTAGCCGTCGCGCCGCTGCTCGCCGTCGGTCACGACGTCGACGCCCGCGCGCAGCTGCGCCTCGACCGCGAGCCGCACCGCGTCGTCGGCGGTCGCCTGGAAGTCCTCCTCGGACATCCGGCCCTCGAGCCGCTCGTGGATCGCCCGCAGCATCCACCGCGGGCGCGGCCACGAGCCCACCCCGAACACCGCGAGCGGCGGCACCGCCGGCGCGGGCGCGGGCGCCGGCAGCGACTCGAGCGCGACGACGGGCCGAGGCGCCTCGGCGGCGGGCATCGGCGTGCGTGCCGCCCCCGCGCGGGCCTCGCGTCCCGCTCCCCCGACCGCCGCCGCGGCGACCGTCGGCGCCGCCGCGGGTGGCGCCACCGGCGGCACGAACGCGCCCTTGGCGACGAGGAAGACGTGTTCGTCGCCGCGCCGCGCGTGGTGGACGAGCTCGTTGCCCGTCATGCGGCACCACGCGGGCAGGTCCTCCTCGACGCTCTTCTCGCGCGAGCGCAGCTCGAGCAGCCGGCCCGGCGCGAGCGGGTCGATGTGGCGGCGGATCAGCAGCAGCAGGCCGCTGCCGCAGTCGAGCTCGCCGCCGTCGAACGACGCGTCGGGGACCCACGGGAGGTCCCGCCCGTCGCCGCCGGGAGCCGCGCCGCCGGGGAAGGCCACGCCGCCGGGACCGGGCATGACCGCGCCGTCAGAACGAGATCGACGGGCAGCCGCCCGCCATGAACTCGACGAGCTTCGCGCCGCCGACGACCTTCGCGCCGGGGACGAGCTTCGTGTCGTCGAGCTTGCGCTTCTTGAAGCACGGCGAGCACACGTAGATCTGGCCGCCCGCGCCCGCGAAGTTCGTCATGAGCTCCTTGATCGGCGCGAAGCCCTCCTCCTGCAGGCCGTCGGCGTAGCCCTGGACCGAGAGGCGCACGCCCTCGATCGTCAGGAACACGACGGTCTCCTGGCCGCTGCCGAGCGCCGCGTTCGCGACGACGAACGCCACGGTGGCCTTGTCGAGGTTGTCCTTCGCGAACGTGAGCGAGACGACGAACTTGCCGGGCATGGGGGCTCCTTCATTCCGCCTTGCGACGGATGCGGTACACGGGCGGGACGGCCGACACGAGCGCGTGGCCCGTGAGGCGGCACCACGACGGGACGTCCTCGGGCGCGCCGGGGTCGCGCGCGACGACCTCGAGCACGGCGCCCGCGGGCACCTCGCGGACCTTGGCCCGCAGCGCGAGCGCGAGGTCGCCGCAGCCGAGGTCGCCGGCGTCCCACACGAGGTGCGGTGCGTCGGGCGACGGGCGGGGCGCGGTCATGCCGCCATGGTACGCCGCGCGCGGCGGGGCGCCCCGTCAGGGCGCGCGCAACGTCAGGTCGAGGTCCGCGCCGGCGGCCACGGCCTCGGCCGAGGCGCGCAGCTCGCGCGGGCCGTCCCCGCCGCGCGCGAACACGACGAGGTCGAGGTCCCACCGCGTGCCGTCCGGCAGGCCACGGAACTCGTACCGATCGCCGCGCTGGGTCCCGACCACCTTCAGCCCCTCGATGCCGTCCGCGCGGGCCTCGAACCGGCACGCGGGCCGCCCACCCGTCGTCGCGGGGAGCCCGACGAGCCGCCCCGACACCGTGCGCCCGGCCTGCAACGCCAGCGTCGCGTCGCCCCCCACGGGGACGCCGTCGAACCACGCCACGCGGTCGTCGGTCGCGGACGGTCCGACGTACGCGATGAGCGGGAGCCGGGCGTCGCCGCCGCGCAGGCGCAGCTCGCCCGCGCCGTCGAACCGCCAGGCCATCGCCGGCGATCGAGCGCTCGGCGCGAGCGCCTCGAACTCCTCCGCCGCCATCGACGCGGGCCGTCGCGCCGCCACGTGGACCACGCGCCCGACGCCGCCGGGGCAGCGGAGCGTCGTCGTCGGGCCCAGCGTCAGCATGACGCGCACGTCGCGCGCCCCGACGACGGCCTCGACGGCGGCCGCGACGCTCCCGTTCACCGTCGGCGCCACCGCGGTCACCGAGACGGTGTCGCCCGGAAGTCCCGCGATCACCGCGAGGAACCGGCCGTCCGGAGCGACGGTCGGGAACACGATGGGGCGCCCGCCGAGGCGGATGAGGCCCGGCGTGTGCGCGCTCGCGGAGTCTCCGCCGTACGGCGCTCCCACGATGATCGTGACCCGCGCGCCCCGCACGCCGACCCCGTCCTCGTCCACGACCTGCCCGGAGAGCTCCCCCGTCGATTCGGGCGCCGGAGGACGCGCCACGGCGGCCGCGCCGCTCGCCGTCTCCGCCGACCGCAACGACGCGACGAACACGCCCTCGCCCGCGACGGCCTCGGCGGGGAACAACGTCTCGTCGCGTGGCGCGTCGGCCGGCGCGACGTAGGCTTGGTGGAGCGTCCCGCGCGCGCCCTCGCACGCGAAGCGCCCCTCCGCGTCCGCGGTCCCGCGCCAGACCTCGACGCCCGTCGGGAACGTGACCACGCGCACGTGCGCGCCGGCCGCCGGCCCGCCGTCCGGCGTCGTCACGCGCCCCTCCATGCGGACCCACGCCACGTCCGCGACGACGGCGCGCGGCGCGGCCGCGAGGTCGGTCGCGGCGACGTCCACGGACGCCGGCGTCGCCACGGGCCTCGCGTCCGGCGCGGGCTCGTCGGCGTCGAATCGACCGGTGAGCCACGACGCGAGGCCGACGGCGATCCCGAGGCACGCGAGGCCCGTCGCGACGCGCGGGGCGCGGCGCGGGGACGGTCGTCGGCCCGCGGCGACGGTCACTTCGGCGCCGGGAGCTCGAGGTCGACGGTCGCACCGGGCGCCACGTCGTCCACCGCGACGGACCGCCCGGGGTCCTCCTCGGACGGGCCGGCAACGGTGGCCGCGACGCGCCAGCGCGTGCCGTCCGGCAGCCCGCGCAGCTCGAAGTGACCGTCCGCGCGCAACCGTCCGACCACGCGCAGCGCGAGGTCCGACTCCTCGGCCCAGACCGTCGTGGCGGCCGCGTCGCCGAGGCCCTTCACCACGCCGGTGATCGCGTGCCCCTCGCGCCGCGTCAACGCGACCTCGCCGCCCGGCTCGACGTCGCGCACGAGGACGCTCCGGCCCGCGTCGTCCTGCGGGACCCACACGACGAGCCGGTCCGTCGCGAGGAGGCCGCGCACGCGGGCCACGCCGTCGGGCCCGAACCGCGCGTCCACGCGCGGCGGCCCGCCCTCGCGCGGCACCTGCACGCTCGCGCTCGCGGGCGCGGGCGACGCGTCGGCCCACCGCAACACGACCTCGAGGCCCACGTCGACGACGACGGCGACGTCCGTGGCCCCCGCCTCCGCGTCGAACGTCGCGGTGCCGAGGCCGTTCCCGCGGGTGACGAGGTCCGGCACGACGGCCTCGAGCGCGACCTTGCCCGGCGGGAGGCCGACGAGGCGGAACGCGCCCGCGGCGTCGGTCGTCGTGCGGCCGTTGCGGCCGCCGCCCTTCGCGCCCACGCGCCGCACGATCGCGCCGGCGACCGGCCGGCCCTCGCGGTCCCGCACGGTGCCGCCCACCATCCCGCGCGCGGGCACGCCTTCGTCGTGGGGATCGGGGGGCGGCGCGAACGCCGGGTCGGGCGGCGCGACGGGGAGCGCACCGGTCGGCGCCACGAACGGCCGCGGCCCGGTCGCCGCCGGCGGCGCGACGGGTTCCGTGGACGGCGCGACGTCGGCGGCCGGCGGCGCGGGCGCGGGCGTCGGCTCCGACGGCGGCGCGTCGCCGCGCGCGGCCTCGGCCTCGACGCGCGCCGGCGGGCGCAGCCACGTCGAGGCCGCGAGCGCGGCCGCCGCGACGACGGCGCCGACGAGCGCCCACCGCGCCCAGGTCGCGCGGACGTTCATCGCGCCTCCTTCAGGTCGAAGCTCCCCTGCCCGCCCGCGGCGACCGCCGGGCCTCGCGTCGTCACCCAGCGACCCTCGACGCGGCACGTGCCGTTCAGCTGCCACGTCGTGCCCTCGGGCAGGCCGCGGAGCTCGAACGCACCGTCGGGGGCCCGCGTGCCCTGGACGCCGATCCACAGGTCCTCGAGCTGGGCCGAGACCTGGACGTCGGTCGCGCCGGCGGGCACGGTCATCCGTCCCGTGATCCGCAGCCCGGGCTTCGGCGCGACGACCACCTCCGCCCCGGGCCGCGCATCGCGCGCGAGGAAGACGCGGCCCTCGCGGTCGGGGGCCATCCACACGATGCACCGGTCCGTCGGCGCGAGGCCGCGCAGGCGCCCGACGCCGTCGGCCTCGAAGCGCACGAACGACGTGTCGCGGTTCCGGCCGTCCTCGCCGACGACGACGACCTGCACGGCGGCGGACGCGCCGACCGCGGCGGGGTCCGCGAGGCGCAGCACCAGCTCGAGGCCGGGGTCGAGCGTGAGCACGACGCCGGTCGCGCCCGCGCGCACGCGCGCCTCCGCGAGGCCCGGCCCGGGCTCGGCGGCGCCGGCGTTACGCACGGCCGCGCGCAGGACGACCTCGCCGGCCGCGAGGTCGCGGACCTCGAAGCGGCCCTCGGCGTCGGTGACGCCGGTGCCGTGCCACCCGTTCTCCCCGGTCGCCCGGAAGACCATGATCCCGCGGAGCGGCTTGCCTTCCGGGTCGCGCACGGTCCCCGTGACCGTCAGCGCGCGCGCGAGTCGCACGGTGACGTCCTTCGGCGACCAGTCGGCCACGGCGTGCTGCAGCCACCCCTCGCCGGGGCCGTTGACGGCGAAGTGGTACCGCCTGCGCGCGTCGAAGCCGCGCAGGCGGGCGACGCCGCTCGCGTCCGCGCGGGCCCGAGGGCCGTCGAGCGGCGCGCGCGACGCCTCGCCGGGCCGGCGCTCCGCGAGGGCGCTCGTCGTGACGGAGGCCCCCGCGACCGGCGCGCCGGCCTCGTCGAGCACCGTCACGGTCGCGGCGAGGCCCGCGGTCAGCGTGATCACCAGGTCCGACGTCCCGCCCCGCGCCTTCACCGGGTCCGGCGTCGGGAACTCGGGGGGCGGCGCCACGAAGACCTCGACCTCCTCGTCGCCGAGCCCGCCGAGCCGGAAGCGGCCCTCGGCGTCCGTGCGCGCGCGCGGGAGGTCGGACTGCTCGTCGCGGAACGCCCACGAGAGGTTCGACGCCTGCGTCGCGTCCGCGGCCACCACGACGGCGCCGCGCACGGGCTTGCCGTCCGGGTCCAGGAGGACGCCCGAGACGACCTTCTCGGGCGGGAGGCGCACCTCGACCTCGACCTCGCTGCCGACGAGCGGCCCGATCGTGGCCGCGCCGAACGGGAGCGGCTGCCCGGCGATCGACCGCGGCCTCGACGCGGTCACCGTCGCGCCGACGAGCCCGCCCTCTCGCCCGCTGACGTCCACGATCGCGAGCCCGTCCTCCGCGGTGGCGCCCGACGATCCGCGCTCGCCGAACACGACGCGGACGCTCGCGCGCGGCACGGGCTTGCCGTCCGCGCCGACCACGCGCACGAGCAGCCCGGACGCCTGGCCCTCGGGGCGCGCGAGCCGCAGCTCGACGCCGGTCGCGCCCGCCACGCACCGCGCGGTGGCGACGAGGCCGACCTTCGACTCGCGCAGCACGCGCGCCTCGAGGTCGTACGTGCCGGGCTCGAGGCCCGTCAGCCGGAACCGGCCCGCGCCGTCGGTCGCCACCGGGCGCACCCAGCGCCCGGTCGACGTCGCCGACACGCGCGTCTCCGGCACGGGCGCGCCGTCGCCGTCGACGAGGACGCCCGTGATCGAGAGCGCCCGTCGCAGGGTCACCGTCAGGCGGTCGCCGCCGGCGGCGAGCGCCGCGGGCTCCGCGCGGAGGAAGTCGTCGTGCGAGACGTGCACCGTCGCCGCGACCGCGGGCGGCACCTCGACCTTCGCGACGCCGCGCCCGTCGGTCGCGGCCCGCGACCGCCCGCCGGGTCCGTCGCCCGCCGACACGGAGACGAGCGCGCCGACGACCGGCGCGTTCGACTCCGCCTCGACCACGGTGATCTCGACGGCGCGGGGCGCCACGAGTCGCACCTCGACGCGCGGCGGCGTCGTGGCGGTCGTCGCGACCGTCGGGCCCACGCGCGCGTCCGCGGCACCGAGGGCGGACACGACGACGTCGTACGGCGCGTCCGCGACGAGCCCGTCGAGCAGGAACAGGCCGTCGGCGCCCGTCGCGGTCACCGGCCCCGCGCCGGGGGCCCGCATCGCGACCGCGTCGCCGCGGCCCTCGGCGCGCACGACCGCGCCGGCGACCGGCGACCCGTCGGCGCCGAACACGGCGCCCGCGAGCCGCGCGCCGCGCGTGACGACGAGGTCGAACGTCGCGTGGCCGCCCGGGGTGACGGAGACCGCGAGCGGCTGGTAGCCGCCCGACGCGTCGCCGGCGGCCTTCGGGACCCAGCCGTCGCCCGACGCGGTCACGATGGCGCCGCCGGGCGCGACGCCGTCCAGCGTGTACCGGCCGTCCGCGTCGGTGATCGCCGGCTCGCGCCCGAACGGGGCGCCGCGGCCGAGGCTCATGGCCGTGACGTGCAGCCCGCGCACCGGTCGGCCGTCGGGGTCGGCGGTCACGCGGCCCGTGATCGTCCCGCCGCGCAGGAGCCGGACGTCGACCGCCTGCGTCTGCCCGGCCGGCAGCGGGACGAGCGTCGTGGTGAACCCCGTGGCGGACGCGACGATCGCGCGGTCCGAGCCGGGCGTGACGGCGATCCGGAACGCGCCGGTGGCGTCCGACGTCGCCCGCGCCACGAGCACGTCGACGTCGCCTTCGCCGCGTCCCCCCGCCAGCAGCTCGGCGCCCGCGATCGGCTCGCCCGTCAGGTCCACCGCGACGCGGCCCTCGACGACCCGCGAGGCGGCCGGCAGCGTGAGGACGTACGGCGCGGTCGTCGGCACGACCACCGGCCGGCCGACGGCGCGCAGGAGGCCGACCTCGACGGCGCTGACGACGTACGCGCCGGGCTCGAGGCCCGACGCGCGGAACGCCCCCGTCGCGTCCACCTCGAGGGGCTCGCCCGCCGAGAACAGGATCGCGAACTCGCCGCGGCCCGTGCTCCGGTCCACGGTCACGAGTCCGCGGAACGGCGACCCGTCGGCGTGCACGACGCGGCCGACGAGCGTCTCGGTCCCGGCGTCGAGCGCGACCTCGACGCCGACGCGGGCGCCGTCGGCCGCGATCCCGACCTGCGCCGACCCGGTGGCGCCGTCCGCGGCGATCGCGCGCACGTGCCACGCGCCGGACGCGAGCCCCTCGACGGTGAACCGGCCGTCGTCGCCCGCCTTCACGACGACGGCGGCGGGCTCGAGCGCGATCGGCGCGGCGACGACGCTCGCGAAGAACGCCGCCGGCCCCCGCGCCATCGCCTGGCCGGCCTCGACCGGCATCGTCGGGCGCACCTCGACGCGGGCCGCGCTCGGCGCACCGCCGCGCCGCACGGTGCCGACGATCGTCGAACGCCCGCGCAGGTCGCCCCGCGGCGACGCGCGCCCGGGCCCGCCGTTCGCCCGGCCGCCCGCGCCCGCGAGCGTCGTCGGCGCGGGCACGCCGGGTGCGGCCCCCTCGCGATCGGCCGCGTCGCCCCCGCCGGCCACGTCGGGACCGGCCGACGGACGGAGGAGGGCCCACGCGGCGACGCCCGCGATCGCGAGCAGGACGACGAGCCACGGGCCCTTCGATCGCATGACGCCTCCGGCCGGACGGCCCCGGGACCGGATGCCGCCGACCCGCCCATGTTCCCCGAACGGCGGGGCGCGCGCACGGGGCGGCCGGGGTCGGGCTCCCCGGACGCGAGGCCCGCACGGCCGGGCGGGTAGGATCCCCCGCATGTCCGGCGTCCGCGTCATCGTCCTCGGCACCGTGCAGGACGGCGGCGTGCCCCACCCGTGCTGCGCGTGCCCGCGCTGCGAGGCGGCGCGGCGCGACCCGACCCACCGCCGGCTGCCGGCCTGCATCGCCCTCGTCGGCGAGAGCGGCCGCATCCTCGTCGTGGACGCGACGCCGGCCTACGGCGAGCAGCTCGCGCTCCTCGGGCGCCTCCTCGGCGACCCCGCGGTGTGCCCCGACGAGCTGGTGATCACGCACGCGCACATCGGCCACTACCTCGGGCTCGCGTTCCTCGGCAAGGAGGCGATCCACGCCCGCGGGCTCCCGGTGCTCGGCACGCCGAGCTTCCTGCGGTTCGTGCAGCAGAACCGCCCCTGGTCGCACCTCGTCGAGCGCGGCGAGATCGAGCTGCGCACGATCGCGCCGGGCAGCCCGCACGCCTTCGACGGCGTGGTGGTGCACGCGTTCCTCTCCCCCCACCGCGGCGAGGACACCGACACCCTCGGCTTCGAGATCGTGGGGCCGCGCCGTCGGCTGGTCTACGTGTCCGACGCGGACGTCCTGCCGGCGGAGATCGTCGAGCGCGTCCACGACGCCGACGTCTCGCTCGTGGACGGGACGTTCTTCAGCCCGGCCGAGCTGCCCCACCGCGACATCCTCGCGGTGAAGCACCCCTTCGTGCGCGACTCCGTGGACCGGCTCCGCGGCGGACGCGGCCGCGTCTTCTTCACGCACCTGAACCACACGAACCCGCTGCTCGACCCCACGAGCCCCGAGGCACGTTCCCTCCCCCCCGGGTTCGCGGTTGCCGCCGAAGGTCAGACCTTCGAACTCTGACCTTCTCTCTGTGGGGCCGCGGCGCTACCGCCGCAACGTTGCAGTCTGCAAAGATCTCGGCGGCCACGACGTCACGGCCGGCGTGCCGCCGGCGCCCCCGGACGCGGCGCCGTCGCCGTCGCGGGTCGTCAGCATCTCGACCTCGAGGCGCTCGTCGGGCGTCCCGGCGCCTTCGAGACGTTCGCGCGTCGTGATCCGCGTCCCGCCGACGGCGAACTGCGAGAACAGCGTCCCGTCGAGCACCTGGTGGACGATCTCGATGCCGTTCCCTTCGTCCACCTTCCACGCGCCCTTCGCCGCGTCCACCTCGACGAGGTGGTACGGGCGCACCTGCCGGCCCGCCGCCCCGTCGTAGATCACCGTCCACGTCCAGCGCCCCGCCGTGTCCGTGGGTTCGACGACGAGTTCCATCGTGAACGACATCGTCGTCCCGGCGGGGCCGACCCCGCGGGACGGTCCCTTCCAGTGCCCGCGCCACGCGGCGGGGAACGCGGCCCCCGCGGGCGCACGCGCGGGCGCGGGCGCGACGGGCGCGGGAGGCGGCGTCGACGGCGGTTCGTCGCCGCGTCCGCGGGACGCGAGGCCCGCCAGCGCGGCGACGCCGACCACGATGCCGATCACGCTCCGACCGACGACCGACGTCCTGCGCATGGCGACGCTCCCGCGCCCGTCCACCGGGCGAGGCCGCGATCGTACCTGCCGGCGTGACGCGTCGCTGCAGCGCGCCGTCGTGCGCATCGTCGGTGGGCTAGGCCGCGGTCGCGCCGATGCACGACGAACGCGACGACCTCCGTCGCCGCGGACGGCGACCCGCGGGACCGCGAGGCCCGCTGGCCGCCGGGCCTCGCGGTCCCGGGAACCCGACCGCGGCTTTCGCCACGCCCGCCCCACGCCGTACGCCGCGCGCCGCGCGCCGCGTGTCGCGCGATGCGATGCGCCCGTCAGGGCGTGTCGGTCACGATCGGCTCCTTCACGGGCACGCCGTCGCTCCACGCGCCCAGGTCGCGCTGGGCGGCCGTGTTCCCGAGACAGACGTCGCGGTTCGCGCCGGTGAAGGCCGCGTCGAGCAGCGCGTCGAACCATCGCCAGAACCCGCGCCAGTCGAACGCGTCGAGCTCGATCACGACGCCGCCGCCCGGCGCCTGGTGGTCCGCCACGAGCGCGGGGGTGCCGTGCGCGTCCGTGCGCAGGAACACGTAGTCCTTGTCGGCCAGCGGCACCGCCGTCGTCTCGCGGAAGATCCGTTTCGCGTCCGTCGTGCCGACGACGGCGTCGTCCTCGCCCGCGATCGCCAGCAGCAGCGTGCCCGCGGGCACGTCGCCGTAGTCCTCGTAGACGCCGAACCCGCCCGTGCCCGGCTCCGCGCACATCACCGCGCGCATGGTCGGCAGGGCCTCCGTCGCCGCGCGCGCCGCGAGGTTGGCCGCGAGCACGCCGCCGAACGAGTGCCCGACGACCCCCGCGCGCGTGGGGTCCACGGCCGCGTGGCCGCCGGCGGCGAGCTCGACGAGCGCCGCGCGCAGCGCCGTCACGACGTTCCCGGTGAAGGTCGCGGGCGAGGTCAGGGCCGACGTCTGGTAGCGCGGGTAGACCACGACGTTGCCGCGCTTCGCGAGGTGCTCGAGCCAGCCGCGGTACGACTCGACGTCGAGCACGTTCCAGCCGTGCAGGAACACGACGAGCGGGTGCGCGCCGGGGCCGGGCGACGCGGGCTCGAACAGCCAGTACTGCGTGTCGCCGGTGCCGTGGACGCTCTCGACGACGCCGGCGTACGGATAGGCGCTCCCGCCGGGGCCGCTCGTCGGCTGGGTCGGCGGCGTCGCGTCCGTCGGGGCCGGCTCGCCGCCGCCCCCTCCTCCGCCGCCCCCGCCGCCCCCGCACGCGGCGAGGACGAGGAGCGTCAGGAGCGCGACACGGCGGAGGACGGGCGACATGCCCCCTTCCTACCCTGCGGGCCGCCCCGAAGTCGCGCCCCGACGGAACCGCCCCGCCGCGGGCGGCGGCGGGGCGGAGGGCGCGATCCGGTGCGCCGGACCGCGAGGCCCGGGACGCGGCGTCACTTCGCGGGCGTCGCCGCGGCGCTCGCCGCGGGCGCGGGGCCGGCGGGCGGGAGCGGCGCCGGGACGCGGTTCTTGACCGCCGGGATCGTCCGCAGGTACGCGAAGATCGCGGCGAGGTCCTCGTCGGTCATCTGCGCGTACATCTCGGCGGGCATCGGCGGCAGCAGCGGCCGCCCGCGCCCCTGGTGGCGCGCGGAGCGGATCGTCTCGATGAAGTTCTCCTCGGTCCACGAGCCGAGACCGGTCTCGACGTCGGGCGTGAGGTTCGCGGTGAACGACGTGCCCCACGGCCCGTTCCACGCGGTCAGCGTGCCGGTGGTCGTGGCGATCCACGGCCCCTCGGGCAGCGTCGGCGCCGGCGGCAGCGCCATCGTCTCGGGGTGGCCCGAGAGCCACCGCGACCGGTCCATCTCCGGGCCCGCGGGGCCCATCTTCTTCGGGGTGTGGCAGTCGGCGCACACGCCGACGGTCACGAGGTAGCGGCCGCGGGCGACGGCCGCGCTCTCGGCGGCCGCGCCTTCCCCGCCCGCGCGGGCGATCGAGATCGCCACGACGGCGGGGAGCAGGGCGACGGGGATCCAGACGTAACGGCTCATGCGACGGATCATCGGACTTCCTCCTTCACGGGGGTCACGGGGTTCACGGGAACGTCGGGTCGGGCCGGCGCCGTCGGCGCGAGGTCCTCCCGGATCCAGGCCTCGACGAGGGCGGCGCCCTCGTCGTCCACGACGCGGGTGCCGAGCGGCGGCATCCGCAGCAGCGGGCTGCGCGACGTCACGCGCCGCCAGAGGACGCTCGCGTCCGGCGCGCCGGGCACGACGCGCACGTCGGCGACGCCGGCCGCGGTGGGCACGCGCACCTTGCTCTCGCGGCCGACCACGGACGCCACCGGCGACGCGAGGCGCGCGCCGTCGTGGGCCCGCGCGTCGAGCACGAGGCCGAGCGACGCGAGCGGGCCCGTCGTGGTGTGGCACGCGCCGCAGTTGCCGTGCAGGTACCCGAGCGCGGCCCGGGCCCGCGGCGTCGGCGCGTCGATGCGCGGCGGCGTCCGCCACGCGTCGCCCTGGCCGACGACGAGCCCCTCGCGCACCAACACGTCGAGATCGAGGTCGCCCGGGCGCGGCGCGTCGGCGTGCGGGGCGAGCGGGTCGCGGTCCGGCGACAGCTGCAGCGCCGACACGCCGAGCACCGGCGTGGCACGGACGTCGTGGCAGGCCTTGCAGTCGCCGCGACCGGGGACGTCGTAGGGCACGCCGGGTCGGCTCCACGCGGCCGCGGGCACGCCGCGCGCGGGCGCGAGCACGGCCTCGCGCTCCGCGGCGTCCCACACGTACGTGGCGGCGATCCAGCCGTCGTCGGCGCGCTCGAGGTACCGCGTCTCGACGCGGTGCTCGAGGGCGAACTCCTTCCACAGCCGCGTGCCGACGGGGAACGACCAGAGGTCCGGGTCGCTCGCGTCGATCGTCGAGCCCGGCGGCAGCGCGAGGAACCGCGCCTTGCGCGCGCCGTCGGTCCAGAGCGGGTACTGCGGCGCGTAGGTGCGCACGCCGGGCGCGAGCGTCTTCGCCGCGACGTCGGCGTAGAGGCCGGTCGCGGCCAACGTGGGCGGCGGGGCCTTCCGGCTCCACGCCGCGCGCCCGGGCGTGGCCGCGGCGCCGCCGAACGCGTCCGGCGCGCGCGCGGCGAGGTGGGCCGTGACCGCGATCGCGACGGCCGCGACCGCCGCCACGACGGCCGCCACGCGACGGCGACGCCGGCGTGCGGCGAGGCCCGGTCGGGCGACGAACGTCGGGAGCGGGGCGGTCATGGCGGTCTCCGTTCGAGGGACGCCCCGGACCACGCGGCCCGGGGGAGCGATCTCGTCGCTCATCCCTGGGAACACGGTTCCCGGCCGCCGACCGCAACGGCGGCCGCGCCCCCCGCCGCCCCCCCGGGGCCGCGGGCCCCGGGGCCGTACACTCGCCCTCCCCGGGAGGTCCCCATGAAGCGTCTCGCCTACGTCAGCGGCTGCGTCGTCGTCGCGGTCGCCGCCTTCCTCGGCGCCGAACGCGGCGCGCGCGCCGCCGCGCCCGCGCGCGTGCCGACCGGCTCGTTCCGCGCGGCGCTCTGGGCCCAGACCGCCGCCGAGTACCGCGCCGGCGCGACGCAGGCCTACCGCCTCGCGACGCGCCTCCTCGACGAGGCGCTCTGCGACCCCTGCTGGACCGCCGACGTCACGCAGCAGCGCGAGGGCGGCTACGCGTGCAAGCCCCCCGCAATCGTCCTCGACGCCGACGAGACCGTCCTCGACAACTCCGCGTTCCAGGCCCGCCTCCTCCTCGGGGCGCTCGCCGACCCCGCGAAGGACGACGAGTTCGACGTCGCCACGTGGAACGCGTGGGTCGCCGAGCGCAAGGCCGCCGCCGTCCCCGGCGTCGCCGAGTTCCTCGCGTACGCCGTGGCGAGCGGCGTCACGCCGTTCGTCGTCACCAACCGCAGCGACGCCGAACGCGACGCCACGGTGGACAACCTGCGCGCGCTCGGCCTCCCCTTCGACGCCGCGCACGTCCTCACGAAGAACGACGCCGCGGGGCGGCCCAACGACAAGTCGTCGCGCCGCGCCATGGTCGCGGCGACCCACCGCATCCTCCTGCTCTGCGGCGACGACCTCAACGACTTCGTGCCCGGCTTCCTCGAGGGCGGCCCCGACGACCGCGCGCGCACGTACGCGCGCCACGAGGGCTGGGTGGGCACGCGCTGGATCGTGCTGCCGAACCCGGTCTACGGCTCGTGGCGCAAGGCGCTCGGCACGACGCCGGAGCAGTTCCTGCGGCGGGAGTGAGCGCGCGCGCCGCCCCGCGCGTCAACGCGACGCCGCGGGCCCGTCGGGCCGCCAGCGGTGGCCGCACGCCGTGCACAGGCGTTCGGCGCCGTCGCGGCGCGCGCGCCCCGCGAGCGCCGCGAACGCGCGCGCCAGCGCGCTCGACCACGGCGGCCGGACCGTCGCCCCGCAGTACGGGCACGCGTCCGACGGCGCGCGGGGGGCGACCGGCGCCGACGACCGCCGACGGTCGTCGCCGCCGCGGGCCGCGACGGCCTCCACCTCCGGCGCCGCGACGGCGTCGTCGACGGCGGCGTCGACGGCGGCGCTCCCCGCGTCCGCGCCCGCCTCGAGGGCCTGGCGTTCCAGTTCGTCGTCGTCGATCCCCGCGCGGCGCGCCTCGTCCCATGCCGCCAGCGCCGCCTCCGCGCGCGCGACGTCGTCGGCCGCGACGCGGACGTCGGCGGACTCGCGGAACACGTGCCCGTCCGGGCTCCGCTCCACGTCCACGAAGGCCACCGCGCGCACGCCGGCGCCCGCGAGCACCTCGACGAGGAGGTCGGCGTGGGCGCGATTCGGGCACGAGGCGACGACGACGGCCACCGGGACGGACCTCCGACCCGATGGTACGCGAGGCCCGCCGGCCCCCGGGCCTCGCGGTCGCCGCACCCCGACCGGATTCCCTTGGCCACCCGGGCCTCCGGCGACGATCCCTCCCGAGGACCCGCCCCGATGCACCCCGTCGAACGCTGTGCCGCCTGCGCCGCGCCCGCCTGGCGGCTGGCCCGCGCGCTGCTGCGCGACGCCGACGAGGCGTACGACGCGGTGCAGCAGGCGTTCCTGGTGGCGGCGCGGAAGCCCGCGGCGGTGCCGTCCGGCGACCCGTGGCCGTGGTTCAGCGTCGTGGTGGCCCACGAGGCGAGGAACCTGCGGCGCAAGAAGCGGCCGGCGCCGGTGGGCGTCGGCGGCGGCGACGACGCGCGCGAGGGAGCGATCATGGACGTCCCGGACCCGCGGGCCGAGGAGCCCGCGCACGCGGCGGGCGACGCCGACGAGGTGCGCCGGCTGTGGGTCGCGCTCGACGCGTTGCCCGCGGTCGAACGCGAGGCCGTCGTGCTCACGGCCCTCGGCGGGCTCACGCACGGCGCGGCGGCGGAGGTGCTCGGCGTCGTGCGGCAGACCGTGACCGAGCGCGCGCGGCGCGGGCTCGCGGCGGTCGCGGCGCGACTGCGGCGCGGCGACGCGGCGACGGCGCACGCGCTCGCGGTGCTGCCGGTGGCGGGGCCCCTGCAGGGGCTGGCGGAGGCGACGTCGGCGTGGGTCACGCAGGCGTTGGGCGAGGCGGTGACGACGACGGGAGCCTCCGGGCTCGCGATGAAGGGAGCGACGGCGATGGCGACCTCGAAGGCGGCGTGGATGGGGGGCGTGGCGGTGGCGACCGCGCTCGGGTTCGTGGGCGGCGCGGTGACCGACGGGTTCGGCGTGATCGGCGGGCCCGCCCCCGAACCGACGGGGCGCGTCGTCGCGGCGCCGGGCGCCGTGGACGGCCCCGACGCGGGGCGGGCGGCCGCGCCGGCCGCGACGCCGACGCCGCTGGCCGCCGCCGGCACGCCGGCCGACGAGGTCGCGCGGCTGCGCGCCGAGAACGCGCGCCTCGTCGCCGCGGTCGCCGACCTCGAGCGCTCGCTCGCGTCGCGGCCGGCGGCCGACGGCGCGAAGGGGAAGGGCCCGCGCTTCACCTTCGGCGAGATGGGCCGCCTCGACGCCGTGCGCGACGCCGACTGGCCGACGCTCGCGACCGCGGCGAAGGTCACCTCGGACACGATCGTCGAGGTCTACCGCAAGCAGCAGGCGGGCGAGGCGGTGCCGCGCGACCTGCTCGTGCGCCTGCAGGAGCACGTCGAGCAGATGCGGAAGTACGAGTACCGCACGCTCGACCGCATGCCGACGGCCGCGCAGCACAACGGCGAGCTCACGCACCCGATCAGCGCGACGAACCTCCTCGCGGGGGTGCTCGAGCAGGGCGGTCAGCCCCTGACGGCGGCGCAGGCCGCGGAGTTCGAGCGGCTGGGGCTCCTCTTCGAGGACGAGTTCGCCCGCGTGCGCGCCGCGTGGACGCCCACGACGCCGCGCGCGCGGCGCCTCGTCGACGAGATGCGCCTCAAGGGCCGGTTCATGGACGGCCTGTGGGCCGCGCTGACCGAGGCGCAGCGCCCGCTGTGGGTCGATCCCGCGCTGCGGGGCGTCGCGTCGGTCGACCTGTACGACCCGACGCTCATGGTGATCCACACGTCACCGATCCTGACCGGCGCCGCGCCCGCGGACGTGCGGGGCAAGCTCGCGGGGCTGCTGCGCGGGAAGCTCGGGCTCGCGGCCGACGTCGCGGAGCCGCGCCTCGACGCGGCGGTCGACGCGTACACCGCGCGCGCCACGCGCGGCCTCGTCGCCGTGCCCGCGACGCGCGTGAAGCACTACACGTTCGCGGAGGCGATGGCGGCGGGCGAGGCGTCGGCCGAGCTGGTCGAGACGTTGCTGCGCGACCTCGACCTCGCGGACGGCGTGCGCAAGGCCCTGCTCGAGGACCCGGCCTGGTACGTGCCGCGCCTCGTCACGCCGTAGCAATCGTCTCCCGGGACCCGAGGCCCGGCCGCCGGCGCGTCACTTCGGCGACGGCGGCACCTTCACCGGGAGGCGGGCGGCGTAGAGCATGGTGCGGTCGTCGTCGGCGGCCGCGCGCTCGAGCAGGAACGCGAGGTCCTCGGCCACCGCGCCGCGGAAGGCCTCCACGCCGTTCACGCGCACCACGACGGGCGCCGCGAGGTCCACCGCGCCGACGCCGAGCCACAGCTCGAACGCGTCCACGCCGCGGCACGTCACGTCGAAGGCGTTGCCGGCGCGCGTGGCCTCGAGGACGCCGAACGGCCGCCCGCGCCGGAACGCCGGCTCGGGCCCGGCCTCGGGGAACGTGACGTCCTTCGCGAGCGTCGCCTCGCCGCGGCGGACCGACACCTGCACGGTCTCGCCGTGTTTGCGGCCCGCGAGGGCCGCGCGCAGGTCGCGTTGGTTCGCGACCTTCGCGCCGCCGAGGCCCACGATCACGTCGCCCGACGCGAGGCCCGCCGCCTTCGCGGGCGTGTCGTCGCCCACGTCGCCGATGCGGACCCCCTCGCCCGTGAACGCGGCGTCGACGACGACGCCGAGGCGCACGCGCCCCGGCGGCAGCAGCGGGTTCACGTCGTCCTCCGCGCGCGCCGTGCCCGCGGCGCCCACCGTGACGTGACCGAGGCCGAAGACGCGCGACGGCGCGTCCGCCGTCCCGGCCCACACGACGTGCGCGGGGTGGGGCACGCGGCGCACCCCCTCCTCCCACGCCCAGATCGGCGCGCGCTCGGTCGCGAGGTAGCTCGGGTCGTGGCCGAACCCCTTCACCTCGCGCCAGACGAACGGCGCGCCCATCGCCTTCAGCGCGTCGGCGACCGGCCGGATCGCGGCCGCGGGGTAGAGGCCGTCGAGGTCGGTGTTGATCGCGTGGACCGGCGTGTTGCGCAGCCCGTCGAGGTGGACCTGCAGCCCGCCCGCGCCCGCGACGCCGAGGTGCCCGTTCAGCGGCACGAACCCGGCGAAGGGCGTCGGGTCCGTCAGCGCGAGGTAGTAGGAGCCCGAGGCGCCGTCGGAGAAGCCCGTCGCGAAGACGAGGTTCTCGTCGACGTCGTAGACCCGCTTCGTGGCGGCCACGATCCCGAGGACGTTGCTCGCGCCGACGGGCGTCCACCACTCGGCCTTCGCCTCGCCGGTCGGCAGCGCGAGGAGGTAGCCGTTCGCCTCGGCGTGGGGCCCGCGGAGCTGCGCCATCTCGCGCAGCTCGTCGTGGGTGAGCAGCTCGGGTCGCGACACGCCGCCGTGGAGGTCGAGCACCAGCCGGTGGCGCTTCGCGGGGTCGTACGACGGGGGGACGTACAGCAGGTACGGCCGGTCCTTGCCGTCGCTGCACCGCTGCGTGCGCTCGAGCCAGCCGGTCGGCACGTCCTTGGCGTACGTCCGGCCCGCCGCGAGCGCCGCGGCCACGGTCGCGAACGCGGGCTTCCCCGCCACGATCGCGTGCGCGGCCGCCGCGCGGGCCTCGGGGGTGGCCGCGTCGAGGAACCCGCGGACCTTCGCCGCGACGGCGTCGTCCTCCGCGCGCGCGGAGCGGGGGGCGGCGGTCGCGGAGGCGAGGACCGCGACGAGGGCGACGAGGGGACCGCGGGCGTGCATGGACGGCTCCGGAGGGGACGCGGGGGCGATCGTACGCCCCGCGGGACGCCGCGGGGGGCCTCGGTCCCGCCCGGTGGAGGATGCCCCTCGACGGGACGGGCCCCGTACGGGAGCATGGACACCATGGGTGCCCCGCCCCCCTCGCCCCGACCCCGGCGCGCAACGGGCCTCGCGTCCCCCGCGCGGGCCGCCGTCGTCGGCGCGGTCCTCGCGCTCGCGGCGACCGTCCTCGGCGCGCCGCCCGCCGCGGCGAAGGGCGGGCCGCCGCGCCCGCCGCCGCGCCCGAACGTGAAGGAGGAGCCCGTCGGCGCGCCGATCCGCGACGTGCCGACGACGGTCTCCGTCCCGCTCGACGCCGAGACGAGCCTCGTGCTCGGCCTGCCCGAGCGGTTCTGGGTGCAGGCGCCCCGCATCAACACCGTCCCGACGAGCCTCGACGGCGACGGCGTGATCGTGCAGTACATCAACTTCCGCGGCGGGAGCGTGTCGATGCTCTACGCGGGCGTCGTGCCGCTGTCGGCCGGCGACGGACCGCGCGAGCAGCGCGCGTCGGACACGGCCCTCGACTTCGCCGCGACGCTGGGCGACAAGTACCAGCGCGTGGACTGGTCGATCTTCTCGGGCCCGGTCGCGGTCGCCCCCGCCCCGCTGAAGGTGGACGGCGTCAAGGTGGCCGCGTGGCGGTCGAAGAAGTACAGCACGCGCCCGGCCGCGGCGTACGGCGGCCCGACGTCGGTGTTCACCGGCGAGCTGCTGATGTTCCACCCGCCGGGCAGCGACAGGCTCGCGTACGTCGCGCTCGACTTCAAGGGCGGCGGGACGACGCTCGACAAGGCGATCGAGCACCTCTCGCTCAAGAAGACGCGCGAGGTCAACCCGAAGGGCCGGCGCGTGCAGCTCCTCGACCTCAAGGAGTCGGCGAACGACCCCTCGCGGTTCCCCGTGCGCCTCGTCGCGTTCGACATGCCCGCGGGGTTCGTCGTGACGCCCGACGTGCTGAAGCTCACGGGCGAGTGGGTCTACGTCGAGGAGCGGCTCGACGCCGCGGGGCGCCGCGACGCCGTGCTCCGCATCCACCAGCGCCCCGCCGACGGCACCAAGCCCCTCACCCAGGACCGCGACGACGAGCGCGCGTTCTACCGCGAGGAGGAGCGCGGCCCGGCGACCGAGGTCCCGCTCGCGGTGAAGGGCGCGACGGCCTGGCTGTTCGAGCACCCGTCGCCGCGCGACGGCGCGGGCACGCGCGCGCTCACGGCCGTGCTGCGGCTCGACGACATGACGCTGCTCCTCACCTGGACGACCTTCGGCGACGCCGAGGCGCTCGCGCGCGACCGCGCGACGTTCACCGCGCTCCTCGCGTCCCTCGAGCACACCGTCCGCTGGTGACCCGCGGCCCGCCGCCGGGCCGCCCCGCGGTCCTGCGAGAATCGGATGCCGCGGGGGCGGGATCATGCCCGGCCGCCGCGTACCATCGCGGGCCGCGCCCGCGGGCGCACCGGAGGTTTCCATGGCGTCGTTCCGTCCGTCGTTCGTGGCCGCGTCGCTCCTCGCGCTCGCGGCGCCCCTCGCCCCGGTGCGCGCCGACGAGGGCTACGAGGACGTCGCCCCCGCGGTCACCGCCGAGATCCTCCGCCCCGAGGTCCTCGCGGGACCCCGCCACCGCGTGCGCCCGACGGCCGAGCCGCGGGACTTCCTCTACCGCTTCGAGATGGAGTCGGACTACGGCGTCTTCACGGCCGTGGGCCGGCGGATGGTCGCGGAGCGCGCGAAGGAGGTCGAGACCATGGCGAAGCTGCTCGCCATGGACGGCGGCGGCGAGTTCATGAAGGCGCTCGGCGGCCGCGTCGCCGCGCTGCCCGGCGCCGCGGTGGACCTCGTCACCGACCCCGTCGGCAGCGTCGAGGCGATGGGCAAGGGCGTCGAGCGCACCCTCGGGCGCGTGGGCGACATCTTCGGCGGCCGCAAGAAGACCGCCAGCGAGAAGGGCGGCCTCGACGACGCGCTCTTCGGCCAGGAGAAGCGCAAGCTCGCGTTCGAGCTCGACGTCGACCCGTACTCGACGAACCCGCGCCTGCAGACGCTCCTCGACGAGGTCGCGCGCGCGCGCGGCGCGGGCCGCCTCGCGCTCGACGCGGCGTCCTACGCCGTGACCGGCGGCGCCAGCGTCGCCCTGTCGGTCGTCAAGATGCGCGACGACGTGAAGGGGCTCCTGCGCGACCACACGCCGGCCGAGCTCGACCGCGTCAACGACGAGCGGCTCGCGCGTCGCGGGGTCGCCCCCTACCTCCGCCGCTCGTTCGCGGCCCAGCGCTCGCTGTCGCCGACGCACCGCACGGTCATCGCGAGCGCGATCTCGCGCCTCGAGGGCGTCGCCGACGCCGGCGCGATCGTCGCCGCGTCGCTGACCGCCGAGGACGAGCCGAGCGCCGTCGTGCGCGCGCAGCAGGCGATGCTCCTCGCGCACCACCACGCGCAGCGCGAGCCGCTCCGCTCGTTCGACGCGATCGGCGGCGTCGTCGTCGGCTTCACGGTCTCCGGACGCGTCGTCGTCTACGCCGCGGTGGACGTCGTCGCGTGGACCGAGGCCACCGACCGGGTCGCGCGGGCGCTCCTCGCGGTGGAGGGCGTCGCCGCGGCGCCGTCGCGCGACGTCTACGTCACCGGCCTCGTGACCCCGCGCGCGAGCGCGGAGCTCGGCCGGCTCGGCTTCGCGACGACCCAGGGCTACGTCGCGCGCTGAGCCGGGAGCGGTCGGTCCCGTCTGCGGGAGGACCGACCGCTCGCCCGGTACGCCTTACGCCGGCGACGGCCGGCGTTACAGCTCGCCCCCGCGACCGCCACGGGACGTTCGGCCCCCCGCCCGCGCGCGGCAGATGGCGCGTGCGCGCAGGATCGCCCTTCCGCCGCTCGGACGCGTTCGTTGCGGGCCCGTCGCGGCGATCGCGGGTTCGGGACGCGAGGCCCGCCGGCCGGCGGACCCCGCGGCCGCGGCCCCGAAGGCGGGACCTTTGCCGCTCGTGGTCGCGGCACGGCGCTTGCGCTCCGTACCCCCATGTCGAGGGTCGGGCTTGTCCTCGCCGTCGCCGCGATCGCCGCGGCGGCCTTCTTCGTCGTCCGCGCCTCCGGAGGCGGCGGTCGCCGCGCCGTCGTCACCGCCAAGGTCCCGGGGATCGTGGTCGTCTGCCTCGACACGGTCCGCACCGACGTCGTCGAGCCGGGCGCCGACCACCAAGGGCTCCCGTCGCTGCGCGCGTTCCGCGCCGGCGCGACGAGCTTCGACGGCGCCCTCGCCCCGTCGTCCTGGACCGCGCCGTCGGTGACCACGCTCCTCACGGGGCTCGAGCCCGGCTCGCACGGCGTGCTCGACCCGTCGTTCCGGGCGCGACTGCCCGCGTCGGTGCCGACGGTCGCCGCGATCCTCCGCGCGGCCGGCTTCTCCACGGCGGCGTGCACCGGGGGCGGCTGGGTCGGCGAGCCGTCGGGGCTCGCGGCCGGCTTCGACCAGTTCTCGACCGACTTCGACGCGCTCCCGCCCGCCGAGGTCGTCGCCCGTTGGGAGCGGCGCCGGCCCTCGAACCGTCCCTTCTTCCTGTTCCTCCACAGCTACGCGGCCCACGACCCGTACGGCGACAAGTCGCGCCGCAACGCCCGTACCTGCGCGCCCGCGGAGGCCGTCCGCGGCCTCACGTACGTCGAGCGTGCGCGGGTGCCGCCCGCCGACGACGCCGCGATCGAGGCCGCGCGGCGCGCGTACTTCGAGCTGCGGATGACGGACCCCTGCGGGCTCGCCGCCGTCGAGGACGGCCTCGGCGAGACGGCGACCCGCGAGCTCTGGGCGGGGTGCCGCGCGTTCATGGACGGCGGCTGGCGCGCGGACGCGGGCGGACGCGCGCTGGTGGCACGGGTGCGGGCCGCGTACCACGCCGCGCTCCCCCACGTCGAGGCGCGCCTCGCCGCGACCCTCGCCGCGCTCGAGGCCCTCCCGAAGGGCACGGTCGTCGTGGTGTGCTCGGACCACGGCGAGGCGTTCGGCGAACACGGCGTCCTCCAGCACGGACGACAGGTCGTGCCGGAGCTGACGCGCGCGATCCTCGTGATCCGGGCCGACGGCTGGCCCGCGGGCGGCGTGGTCCCGGCGACCGTCGGCCTCGTCGACGTCGTCCCGACGCTGCTCGACCTCGCGGGGACGACGACGCGCGTCCGGTTCGACGGGCAGTCGCTCGTCCCGGTCGTGGCGTCGCCGGCGCGCGGCCGTCCGGTGGCCTCGGTCGTCACGTCGAACGACGACGCGACGAGCGGCGACGAGCCCTGGAACCGCCGCGCCGCCGTCCGCGACGACGACGTGGCCTGGACGGGCACGTTCGACCGCCGCACCGGCCAGTGGACCTCCGAGCGCTGGTACGACCGGAAGGGCGACCCCGACGAGCACCACCCGCTCCCCGCGCCGCCGGTCCGGCCCGACCCGGCCTACTTCGACGCGGTGCGCGACCGCGTGCGGCGCACGATCGAGGTCTACACGCGCTGAACGGGGCACGCGGGCCCCGGCCCGCGACGCCGCATGACGGCCACCGGGCCTCGCGTGCCCCGGCGTCGGCCGCGTCCCTCGTCCCGCGGGTACCGTCGGGGCCCGTCCGGAGCGCCCCCGTGCCCAACTCGCCCCCGCCCGCCCGCCGCGTGACCCGCGTCATCGCGCCGCCGCCCCGCCATTGGGTCGGCGACGGCTTTCACGTGCGCTCGATGTTCTCCTACGCGGACGACCCGGTCGAGACGAGCCCGTTCCTCCTGCTCGACTACGCGGCGCCCATGACGTTCCGCCCCACGCGGGACCGTCGCGGCGTCGGCCCGCACCCCCACCGCGGCTTCGAGACGGTCACGGTCGCGTTCGCGGGCGAGATCGAGCACCGCGACTCGCTCGGCCACCACGGCCGCATCGGGCCCGGCGACGTCCAGTGGATGACGGCGGCGTCGGGCGTGCTCCACGAGGAGCTGCAGACGGAGGCGTTCTCGCGCGCCGGCGGCACGCTCGAGATGGCGCAGGTCTGGGTGAACCTCCCCGCGCGGCGGAAGACGGGGCCGCCCGCCTACCAGGACCTCCGGGCGGCGGCGATCCCGACGGTCGCGCTCCCGGGCGACGCGGGCGACGTGCGCGTGATCGCGGGCGTGTTCGAGGGCACGCGAGGCCCGGCGCGCACCGCGACGCCCGTCGAGCTGTGGGACGTGCGGCTGCGCGGCGGGCGCGAGGCCGTGCTCCCCCTCCCCTCGGGGCACACGGGCCTGCTGCTCGTGACGCGAGGCCCGGTCGCCGTCGCGGACGGCGTCGAGGTCGATCCGGAGCACCTCGCGGTGCTCTCGCGCGACGGCGAGGGCGTCCGCGTCGCGGCGGCGTCCGACGCGCGGGTGCTCGTGCTCGCGGGCGAGCCCATCGACGAACCCGTGGTGGGGCGCGGGCCGTTCGTGATGAACACGTGGGACGAGATCAGCCAGGCGATCCACGACCTGCAGGACGGCCGGTTCGGCGTGCTGCGCAGCGCGATGGACGCGGGCTGACGCCTCCGGCGACCGCCGGCGACCCCGAGACGGCGCGTCACCCGCCGAGGCCGTCGGGCTCGAACGCGCAGGGTGCGATCCAACGCAGCTCGAGGCGCCAGTGACGGATCCACGGCGAGCTCGACGCGGCGCCGTCGTTGTCGCCGCGGCAGCGGACGACCACGACGTCGCCCTTCAGGCGCCCGCCCTCGGCGAGCGCGACCGTGGTCGGCGCCGGGGAACGCGGCGGCTCCGAGAAGCGCGTCGCGACCGCGACGGAGAAGCGCTCCTGCGCGAGCTGCTCGCGCGGGAATCTCCCGACCAACGTCCCGTCCCACGGACCGATCGCGATGCGTTGCAGACTCACGCACACCCCACCGGCTCGGCAGCGAGCCCACCCGAGGAGAGGGGACGCACCCGCCGGACGTCCCGAAGTCGCTGATGTCGCATGGAGTCGAGGGTCCCAGGGGAAGTTGACGCGCCTCGGTCATGCACGCGTCGTGCCGCGTGCGCTCGGGACGATGGCCCGTAAGCCCGCCGAAACGTACGAACGTGCCGGATACAGGCCTTCGTCCCGCGCGGCGCGGTACCCCGCGGGCACCGAGCCGCGCGTCCGGCGTCCCGCGCGCCCTGCGCGCTCGGCGCGCTTCCCGCGCGGGGAACGCCCCCGCGTGCGGTTCGGGGCGTGTCGCCGCGGCGCTCGGCCCGTCCGCGCCGAGGGCGCACGCGACACGAGGCAGCCGGGCGGAGGCGACGGAACGCGGCTTGCGGTGGCGTCCGTCGTGGTGGTGTCACGTCCCCCTCGAACGTCGCCTCGGGCGGCCCGCACGTCGGCGTACGCCGCGTGCGGCGCCCGGCGTCGTGCGCGCGACCGTGCGTCCCGCCGAGCCCCTGCGCCGGTCGCGGGCCGTGCGCGGGGTCCGGGACCGGTGCCTCGATGAGCGCCGAAGGTCCCGACCCGAACGTCCCGGCTCCGTACCGCCGACTCGCGTTCGTCGCGGCGGTCGGCGCGCTCGCCCTCCTCTCGTTCGTCGTGGCACGGGCGGCGTCCGTCCGGCACCGGCCGCCGGTCGCGCCCGGCATCGCCGTCCCCGGCGTCGTGTTCGTCGTGGTGGACACGCTGCGCGCGGACGCGCTCGACGCGGACGCGACCACGGACGGCCTCGCGCGCACGCGGACGTGGGCGCGCGACGCGACGACGTTCCGACGCGCGCTCGCGACGTCCAGTTGGACCGCGCCGTCCGTCGCCTCGATCCTCACGGGACGCCTGCCGACGGCGCACGGCGTCATCGAGGTCGGCCCGCGTACGCGCCTGGCCGCGTCCGTCCGCAGCCTCGCGACGATGCTGCGCGAGGCCGGGTTCGCGACGGCGGCGTGCACCGGCGGCGGCTGGGTGAGCCCCGGCGCGGGGTTCGCCGCGGGCTTCGACCGCTTCGACGTGGACTTCGACGAGCAGGAGCCCGCCGCCGTCCTCGCGAGGATGGGCGCCGGCAACCCGACCGGTCGCCCGTTCTTCTACCTCCTCCACACGTACGCGGCGCACGACCCGTACGGCGACCGGCGGGCCGCGTCCCAGCGGCGCTGCTCCGGCGACCCGTCGCCGGAGGCCCGCGCGCTCGCGACGGCGTTGCGCGGCGGGTCCGTGACCCCCGAGCTGCGCCAGGCGTTCCTCCGCGAGATGCTGGCGAGCCCCTGCGGCCGGCTCGCCGTGACCCGCGAGGTCGGGGTCACGCGGGCGACGAAGTTCTGGCTCGAGGACTGCCGCCCGTTCCTCGACGGCGGCTGGCGCGCGGAGCCCGGCGGCGCCGAGACCGTCGCGTACCTGCGCGACGCGTACCGCGCGGCGCTCCGTCACGTCGACGACCACCTGGCCGCGACGCTCGACGCGATCGACCGTCTGCCGAGGGGCACGGTGGTGGTCGTCGTCGGGGACCATGGCGAGGCCTTCGGCGAGCACGAGATGCTCTACCACGGGCGTTTCGTCCTCCCGGAGATGGTCCGCGTCCCGCTGATCGTGCGCGCCGACGGCCTCCCCCGCGGGGACGTCGTGGACGCGCCGTGCTGCCTGACCGATCTCGTCCCCACGGTCCTCGACCTCGCGGGCCTCCCCGTCCCCACGGACCTCGACGGGGTCAGCCTCCGCCGCGCGGGACGCCCGGACGCGCCGCCGAGGGCGCTCGTCTCCGTCGTCGCGCCGGGCGTGACGCCGGACGACGCGGTGGACGCACAGCTCCGGCGCGTGGCCGTGCGCGGGCCCGCGACCACGTGGACGGGCGTCCTCGACACGACCACCGGCACGTGGGGCGCGGACGTCTGGTACGACCGCACGCGCGACCCGGACGAGCACCACCCGCTCGCGAAGGCGCCCGAGCCGTCGGAGGCGCCCGAGGTCCACGCGGCGCGGGCGCGGGTGCGCGAGGCGCTCGAGTCGCGGCTGCGGGGTCGGAGGGCGACGGGCGGCGTCTCCGGGAGCTGAACCCGCCGAGCCGCGCGGCCCGCGCGGGCCAATCCGATGAGAACGTCGGCCGCCGGGCCTCGCGTCGGCGAAATCGCGCGTGGAGCCCCGGATCCGAGGGGCTTCCCTCGCCGTCGCCGGGCTGCGAGGATGCGCCCCCTCGTGACGCGAGGCCCGGGTCGCGCCGCCGCGCCCCGCGCCCGCCCGGAGACGACGCATGAGCGGCCCCGCGATCCCGCGCGCTGACGACGTGTTCCACTGCCCGGACTGCGGACAGAAGCACCGCGGCGACCTCTCGGCCCCCCGCGCCGGCGCGCAGATCCGCGCGAAGTGCGCGGGCTGCGGCGTCGTGCTGTGGATCCGGTGGAAGCGCGGCCGCGCCTCGGTCCGCGTGGCCGAGCTGGGCACGCTGCCGTCGTGGACCGTGACCACGTCGCAGCTGCGCATCCCCGCCAACCTCTCGCGCACGGCCGCGCTCGTGGGCGCGATCTCGATGCCGATGCCGACGGGCGTCGTCTACGACGTGCCGGACGACGACGACGACGCCCCCGCCGCCGCGCCCGCGCGGCGCGAGGTCGCCCCCGCGCCGGGCGCGCCCGAGTTCGCCGAGGGCGCGGTGATCGGGCGCTACCGCGTGATGGAGCCCATCGGCCGCGGCGGCACGGGCTCGGTCTACCGCGCGTTCGACGCGACGACGAACCGCTACGTCGCGCTCAAGATCCTCGGGGCCGAGCAGCCCGACGTGATGCGGCACCGGTTCCTCCGCGAGATCGAGGTGCAGGCCAACCTGCGGCACCCGAACCTGATGCCGGTGTTCGACCGCGGCGAGCACCGCGGCCGGCCCTTCTTCACGATGGAGATGCTGTACCGGCCGTTCAGCCTCACCGAGATCGTGCGGATGGGGCGCGACGGCTCGCTCGCGCGGTACGCGACGCTGAAGCACCTCGAGTCGCCCGAGGCCGTCGTCCGCGAGATCTTCCTGCCGGTGTGCGAGGCGATGCAGGTGGCGAGCGTCGAGAACGGCGTCGTCCACCGCGACCTCAAGCCCGACAACGTCCTCGTGGACTCGCGCACGCTGCGCCCGTACGTGATCGACTTCGGCATCTGCCACGTCCTCGAGCGCCGCGAGCGCGTCGGCGGCGTCGTGCTGAAGCCGACGGCCGACGACGCGGGCATCGTGGGCACGCCGCGGTACCTCGCGCCCGAGCAGTCGCGCGGGTCGGTCCACGAGCGGACCGACATCTGGGGCCTCGGCGCGATCCTCCGGTTCTGCCTGACCGGCGAGCCGCCCATCGCGGGCGCCCAGGCGATCACGCGCGCGGAGCTCAAGCGCCGCGTCCGCGCGCTCACGGAGGCCGAGGAGGTCGCGCGTCGCGAGGGCGACGAGCGCAAGGTCGTCCTGTGCGCGGAGAAGCTCGCGCGGCTCGAGGACACCGGCCTGCGGACCTACGACGACGTCTTCGAGGACGCGCGCGAGGGCGTCTACACGCCGCTGCCGCCCGAGGCGCCCGCCGCCGCCGTCGCGATCCTGCGCAAGGCCATGGCCCTGCGCCCGGCCGACCGCTACGAGAACCCGCGCGCGCTCGCGGCCGACGTCGAGGCGTGGCTCTCGGGCGCGCCGACGTCGGCGGAGGCGCAGCTCGCGACGCGCGCGGTGAAGGTGGCCCACGGCGTCCGGTCGGTGATGCGCCGCGAGGTGGCGATCGGCGCGGCCGCGCTCGTCGTCCTGGTGGGCGCGTTCCTCCTCGGGCGCGGCGCCGCGGGGCGCTCCGCCGAGACCGAGCGGGCCGCGACCGCGCGGACGGTCCTCGCGGGGCTCGAGGCGCAGGTGGACGCCGCGGCGCGGCTCGACCCGACGACGCTCGCCCCCGCCGAGGCCGCGCGTGCGTTCGACGCGCTGCGCCGCGACGTGGCGCTCGCCGAGCCGGTCTGCGTCGACGACGACGCGGCCGCGCGCTGGCGCGCCGTGTCGGCCCGCGTCGCGCCGACGGAGGTCGTGTTCGACGCGCCCGTGACCCTCCCCGACGTCGTCGTCGAGGACCTCGTCCGCGGCGGCGGCCGGGCCTCGCGCCCCGGGAAGGGGATGCGCCTCGAGCCGGGCTCGTGGGCGCTGACCGTCGGGCGCGTGCGGATCCCGGTCGTGGTGCCGCTCGCGCTGCGGACGCGCAGCGCGGTCGAGGGCCGCGCGGCCGCGCCGACGCTGCTGCTGCGCGTGCCCGTGGACCCGGCGACGGTCCCCGACGACCGCGTGCTCGTGGTGCCGGGGACGGCGCCGGTCGCCTACCGCGGCGCGCCGTGGTCGTCGCCGGCGGCGACGGCGACGGTCGCGCCGTTCCTCCTCGACCGGACCGAGGTCACGAACGCCGACTGGATGGCGTTCCTCGAGGCGCTCCCCGACGACGTCGAGCGCGCGAAGCGAGCGGGCGCGCTGGAGTTCGTCCGCGACCTCTCGCGCCCGGGTCACTTCGCGGTGCCGCGCGGCGTCGGCGCCGACGCGCAGCGGCCGTCGATGCCGGTCCGCGGCGTCTCGCCGTCCGACGCGCTCGCGTACTGCGCGTGGCGCGCGGCGGTCGAGGGCGTCCTCGTGCGCCTGCCGACCGAGGCGGAGTGGGCGGTGGCCGCGGGCGCGGGCCTCGGCCTCGACCTGCCCGCGGGCGCGGACGCCGCGGTCTCCGACGGCGTCGTGCGCCCGGTCGCGCCCGTCGCCGAGGTCGGCGACGTCGGCCCGTTCGGCGTCCGCGGCCTGTACGGCAACGCGCGCGAACTGGTGGTGCGCCTCGGCACCGCGGACGCGAACGTGACGTTCCTCTCGAAGGGCGCGGGCGCGGGCGACGCGCCGTCCGAGGCGGCGATCCGGCTCGTGCGGCCGGTCGGCTTCGACGAGCGCCATCCCCGCACCGGCTTCCGCTGCGTGCGCGAGGTCCCGATCCGCTGAACGGGTACGCGAGGCCCGGTGGCCGTCCGAGGCGACGCCTCGTTCGGCTCGGCGGAGCTCGGGCCTGGCAGAGTGGACGCCCGGCTCCCGCACTCCGCACCCGCCCTGCGTGACGGCGGCCCGAGGGGGCGGGTATCGTTGCACCCGTGCAGCCCGATTCCGCCACCCTCCTTCGCCGCGTCCGCGAGCTCGTGGAGCGCCATCGAGTCACGTGCCTCTGGTACCTTCGTCCGGACTACCAGCCCGCGACGACGGCCGAGGCGCTCCGCGTCCTCGACGCGATCGCGACCAACGGGAGCCTGCAGTCCTTCCAGGACGCCGAGGAGGTCCGACGGTGGCTCTTACGGAGTTCCAACTCGCCGTCTGCCGTCTGATCGCGCGCCGTCGCGTGGCCGACGGAGAGTCGTATGTCGCCGGCGGCGCCGCGCTCAACGCCCTCGCCGCGGCACCGCGGGTGTCGCGTGACATCGATCTGTTCCACGACACCGCAGAGGCGGTCGAGTCGAGCTTCGAGGGCGACCGTGCGCTGCTCGTCGGGGCCGGATACACGGTGGAGACGACCCGCGACCGACGGACGTTCGTCGAGGCCGTCGTCGCGCGGGGGTCCGAGCGTGTCGTCCTCCAGTGGACGTCGGACAGCGCCTATCGGTTCTTCCCGCTCACCGAGCACCCGGACTTCGGGCTCGCGCTGCACCCGTTCGACCTCGCCACGAACAAGGTCCTGGCCCTCGTCGGACGGCTCGAGCCGCGGGACTGGGTGGACGTCATCACCTGCCACGAGCGCATCCAGCCGTTGGGGTACCTGGCGTGGGCCGCCTGCGGCAAGGACCCTGGCTTCAGCCCGTCCGGGATCCTCGCCCACGCGGGGCGATCCTCCCGGTACACGGACGTCGAACTGGCGTCCCTCGAGTTCGAAGGAGCCCCGCCGACCGCCGCCGATCTCTCCCGCCGCTGGCATACGATGCTCGACGAGGCGCGGGAGCTCGTGCGCCTGCTTCCCGCCGAGCACGCGGGGCGCTGCGTGCTGACGTCCGACCTCACGCTCTTCCGCGGGGACGGGGCCGCCCTCGAGCAGGCGCTGCGGGGCGGCGCGATCCGCTTCCACGCCGGCTCGATTCGCGGCGCCTGGCCGCAGATTCGGCCCGGGTAGCGGGACGAGGTCGGACCCCACGCCCCCAACGATCCTCCGACCACCGGCCGACCGCATCTTGGTCTACTGCAAGCTGACTCGACTAGGCTCTGTCTGAAATCTGCTCCGTCGCGAGCCCGCGTGGTCCGAGGCGAGGGCAGGCGGCGGAGGCGAAAGGGCCCGGAGACGGGTTCTGGACCCGATGAGGAGCCCTTTCGCCGAGCATGTCTCCCCGCAGCCCGGCGCCGCGCGGGCGCAGCAGGAGCGCTTTTCAGACAGAGCCAAGATCGGAAGCGCTGCCCCCCCGGTCGGAAGAGACCAAGTCGCCTAGCCCGGTCCATTCACGAGGGATGAGCCGCGACAGGGGCTGAACGATCCCCATCGGCCGGTGGGGGCCGATGGATGCGACCCGGGCGCGGCGCGGAGGCGACGACAGCGTGTTCTGGCACCACGCCGAGGAGCCTCCGCGCCGTGGCGCATGCATTCGTGTCCGCGGTGGCCCTGCGAAGCGCCCGGGTTGCAGCCGCGGCCCCAACCTCGTCCCCTCGTGCATGGGCCGGGCTAGGCTCGCTCCAATTCGTCAATGAGCCCCTGCGCCCGATCGACAACCTCACGGCCTACATGTTCCTGAAGTTGCTTCCCGGAAGCCAGGAACGCTCGAACCACTCCTGCGAGCGAGTCGCGACTTCTCGTGGCTCGCTCGATCGCCGCGCAAAGTCGCGGGACTGCCGTGCGAGCGGACGCGATGAACTCGGCATTCTCTCGGTGCTGGGACGCCACTGCCAGATTGGGATCCTGCAGCAGCGTGATCGCGACGACGCTAGACGGGTGATCCCACTCTTCGACGTCAAGCGACCCTTCCCCCTCGGTGCTTGTCACGTAGTATGCAGCCATGAAGGACGGGTCATCGACTCTTCGGATGTGCCATGGTCCCGGTGTCGCGGAGTTCGTCAGCATGCGGAGGTTCTCGACCCACGTCGGAGAGGGCTCAGAGCTGTTCATGTCCGACAAGGTCCCACAAGACTCGGAACGGGACAACTTCACGACGAATGTCGGCGGCCACTGGGGCTGTGCCTGGCGAGGGAAGCACCGCGAAGTCCGCAGGGTCCCACTTGCGTACACCCGTGGCGACGACGCGCGACCTCCCTCCTGCAGCTCCGACGCGCCGCCGGCCCGAGCTGCTCGCTGCAACTGACCCGCAATGAGGGATGTTCCGGGCTGGCGCTGCGGCCCTGTGCCCCGAGGTCGGCGACGTCGGCCCGTTCGGCGTCCGCGGCCTGTACGGCAACGCGCGCGAGCTGGTCGTGCGCCTCGGCACCGCCGACGCGAACGTGACGTTCCTCTCGAAGGGCGCGGGCGCGGGCGACGCGCCGTCCGAGGCGGCGATCCGCCTTGTGCGGCCGGTCGGCTTCGACGAGCGCCATCCCCGCACCGGCTTCCGCTGCGTGCGCGAGGTCCCGATCCGCTGAACGGGTACGCGAGGCCCGGTGGCCGTCCGAGGCCACCGGGCCCGCGCGCCGTCGAACCGCAGGCCGGTCGGTGGGCCCGCGCGAGCGGGGGTTACTCGATCTTCAGGCTCCGGTTCGGTTCGGCGTCCGGCGCCGCGACCAGGACCTCCGCGCGCGTGACCAGGTCGTACGAGCGGACGTCGTTCACGTCGGACGCGTCCGCGTTGAACTCGACGATCAGCCGGTCCCCCGCGAACGACAGCGGCCGGAAGGGCTCGGACAGGAACGCGGGCTCCGACGGGACGAACGGCTGGGAGGGGCCGGCCACCGTCGCGACGAACGGGCCGCCGCCGATGACGTTGAGCGAGAACACGACCCGCGCGGAGTCGGGCGACCACGTGAGGCTGTTGGCGAACGTGAGACCGTTCGGGGTCGGGGAGACGCGCACCGCCGTGGCCGACGCGGCCGAGGTGACGTAGACCGACTGCGCGTGATCCACCTCCTGGTCCGCGACGTACGCGATCCGCGTCGAGTCCGGCGACCAGGCGAAGTGCTCGCTCGTGAGCCCGGCGTCGCCGCCGACGTCGCCGGACGCGACCAGCGGGCCGGACACCTTGACCGGCGCCGCGCTCGCGTCGCCCGGCGCGGTGAACAGCTCGCGCACGTCGTCGGTCACGCGGTCCGCGGCGAACGCGATCCGCGCCCCGTCGGGCGACCAGGCGAAGTCGCCCTCGACGTCGCCGCCGGCGACGATCGAGCCGGAGGGCTTCACGTTCCCGGTGCCGTCCGGTAAGCTCGAGAACAGCTCGAACACCTCGTCCGTGCCCTGGTCCGCGATGTAGGCGAGGCGCGACCCGTTCGGAGCCCACGTGAACCGGAGCACGTCGCCGCCGGTCGGCAGGTTCGGGTGGACCCGCGCCCGCGTGCCCGAGCCGTCCGCATGGACCGTGAAGAGCTCGAACACGCCGGCGGTCACGAGCGGCCCGTTCACCGCGAGCCGCGTCGCGTCCGGCGACCAGCGGAAGTCCCCGACGCCGCCCCCGGCGACGATCGCCCCGGACACCTTCACCCGGCCGGAGCCGTCGCGGTTGACGACGAACAGCTCCTGCAGACCCTGCGTCTCGACGTCGCCGCGGAACGCCAGCCGGGTCGAGTCCGGCGACCAGTCGAACGTCGAGACGCCGCCGCCCGGGACCGCGGGCCCGGTGACCTCGATCCGCCCGCTCCCGTCGGCGCGCACGACGAAGATCGGGTCGCCGCCGACGGGGTTCCGCGTGAAGGCGAGGTGCGACGAGTCCGGGGACCAGGCGAATGCGTCCACGTACGAGTCCGCGGGTTGCGGTCCGGAGACCGCGGTCACCTGGCCGGTGAGCGGCTCGACGACGTAGAGGATGTCGTCGAGGACGCCGTCGGGCTGCGCGAGGACGGCGAGGCGGCTGTGGTCCGGCGACCACGCGAGGTCGTCGATCACGCCGCCGTCCGCGATCACGAGGGCGTCCACGCTCGCCTCGCCGCGCCCGTACACGTCGGCGAGCGACAGCCTCGGCAACTGCGTGAGGGCGTCGTCGTACACGACCGCGACGAGGTCCTGGGCGGTGACGGCCGCGGGGAACAGCGGCGGCGCTTCGCCCCCGCCTCCCCCGCCGCACCCCGCGGCGGCGAGGACCGAACCGGTGGCGATCACGTTCGCGAGGCGTCGAAGCAGGCGCATGGGAGGACTCCGGGGCGCGGCGAGGGCCGGCGTCCCCCATCGACGCGCGTCGCGCGGAGAATTGCCGTCGCGCACCGGGCCTTGCGTCCCGAGCCCGCGACCGCGTCAGTCCGGCAGCCCCCAGAGCGCGAAGGCGGCCCACGCGTTCGGGTGGGCGCGGGGGCCCGACGAGGCCGCGTACTCCGCCTGGACCGCTCGGAGCGCGGCCGCGGGCGCGAGCCGCTCCTTCGAGAGCTTCGTGTGGAACGCGACCATGAACGACGCGGTCGAGGCGTCCTCGACGCTCCACGACGACACGACGACGCGCGGGACGCCGGCGAGGAAGAACGCGCGGGCGAACCCCAGCACCCCCTCTCCGCCGCGCACGGGCCCCTTCGCCGTCTCGCAGCCGGACAACACGACGAGGTCGGCATCGACGCGCCAGGACGCCACGTCGTCGAAGAGGAGACGCTCCCCCTTCGCCAGCAGCAGCCCGGAGAGGCGGGGCCGCGCTTCGTCGAACACGCCGTGCGTCGCGACGTGGACGGCGGCGAGGCGGGCGCCGGGCCGGTCGAGCGACGCGCGGAGCGATGCTTCGGTGGCGTCGTCCCCGACCCAGCGCGTGCTGCGCGACGGGTCGTGGAGCGCGAGCACGCCGGCGACCTCCTCGCGGCTCGCGGGGAGGGGACGCCCGCCGGGACCGGGCGTGGGGTCGGCGACGGCGACGACGCCGACGCCGTCCCGCGGGGGCGCGGCGCCCCGCAGCCACGCGAAGACCGTCGCCGACGGGACGCACACGACCTCCACCCGCTCGATCACGCGGCGTGCCCCGTCCCCGTCCACACGGCGCAGCGCGCCGACCGGCGCGAACGACAGCTCCCCGAACGGGCTCACGACGAGGCGGGTCGCGCCGGCGAGGACGGGCTCGAGCGGGCGGACCAGCGCGTCGTACAGCGACGCCGCCAGCGCGGCCTCGTTCGATCCCGGCGCCGACAGCAGGTCGGACCACCCCGCGACCCTCTCGAGCAGCGCCGGGGCGTCGCCGAGGTCGGCGACCGCCGCGTCGGCGGGCGACACCGCGACCCCGACGAGCCGGCTCGATCGCGCGCCGCGGGCGACGTGCCAAGCGAGGTACGCCTCGCCGGGCCGCAGCGTCCGGCGCAATGCCGCGAGGTCCACCGGTCGCGCCCCGAGCGACTCGACGACGGTGCGGGCCTCGCGTCCCAGCCGCGCCAGCGCATCGCGCCGGTGGGCCTGCGCGCGCTCCACCGCGGCGCGCGCGTCCGCGAGGGCCGGCGTGCCACGGGCGCCGGCGTCGGCCGCGAGCCGGCCGAACGCCTCCAACGCGCGTCGGATCTCGTCCCGCGACCCGCGGTCGGCCTCCCGGACCTCGGGCGGGACCCGCGCGGCGAGGAGCGCGTCGCGCTGCCGGAGCGCATCGGTCAGCGCGATCGCGCGCCCCGTCTCGACGGCCTCGAACGCGGCCGCGGCTCGCTCGTCCGCGGGGAGCGCGAGCGCGCAGGCGAGCAGGTACCGGCTGACGCGGTCCGCCGAGGCCGCGCGGTCGCCGGCCTCGCCGTCCGCGACGCCCGCCGCCTGCTGGGCCCACAGCTCGGCCACCCACCGGATCGCGTCGGTGGCGCCGCGGACGTCGCCGGCCTCGAGGCGGGCGAGGCCGACCGCGATCGACGCCGTCGAGCGCACGCCGACGTCGATCGTCGGGCCCAGCGGTCCCATCTCGGCGAGCCGCCGCAACGCCTCGTCGTTGCGGCCGAGGCGCGAGAGCAGTCGGGCGTACGACGCGCGCGCGAAGACGAGGTCCGAGGGGTCGCCGTCGCCCTTCGCCTCGAGGAGCGGGAGGGCCTCGAGCCACGCGGCCTCCTCGTCCTCGCTCCGTCCGGTCGACGAGAGCGCCCACGCGATGCCGGCGAGGATGCGGCCCCGCTGCCGCGCCGGCACGCGGGCGCCCACCTCGGCGTCGAGTGCGCGCAGCTCCGTCACCGCGCGGTCCGGGTCGGTCCGCGCGCGGACCATGCCGTGCAGCGTCGCCGCCTTGACCAGCCCGACGAGGTCGCCGGTCCGGCGGCGGAGGGCCATCGCCTCGTCGAGCGCGGCGAGGGGCGCGTCGCCGTACCCGATCAGCAGCTCGACGTGCCCGAGGTTCGCGAGCGCATGGGCCTGCACGTCGGTCTGGCCCGCCTTCGCCGCGAGGTCCGCGGCCTCGCGGTACCGCGAGGCCGCGAACGGCAGGCGCCCGGCGTCCTCCGCGAGCATCCCGAGCAGGACGGTGACGCGCGCGACCTCCCGCTGGTTCCCGGCGGACCGGGCGGCCTCGAGCGCGGCGGACGCCTCCTCGGCCGCCTCGGCCGGTCGCCCCAGCCGGTCGAGGGCCCGGGCCGCGCTCCCGCGCGCGATGGCCGCCCTCCCGACGTCCCCGTTCGCGGTGAACGTCTGCGCCGCCGCGCGCGCGTCCGCGAGCGCGTCCGCGAACCGCTGGCGCTCCATCCGGACGTCGCACCGGCCGAGCCGGAGCACCGCGAGCCGGGACGACGACAGCGCGGAGGCCCGCTGCTCGATCCACGCGGTCAGCGCCTCCTCCGCCTCCGCCGACCGCCCCACGCGGCGGATCGCGATCCCGTGATTGAGGTCCACGACCGCGGCGGCGTCCGGCCACGGCAGCGCCGTCGCGGCGTCGCGCGCCCGCGCCGCGCGCGCGTCCGCGAGCGCCGCGGCCTCGCCGGACCTCGACACGCTCCGGTCGAGGTTGAGGAGCCACACCGCCGTCGGGCTGCGCGGCGACGCGGCGACGTCGGCCTCCGCGCCGCGGACGACGGCGATCGCCTCGTTCCCCTTCCCCGCCCGTACGGCACGCTGGGCCGCACCCGCCGCAACGGCCAGCCGACGCTCGCGCTCCACGGCGCCGTCGCCCCAGCCGGCCCAGTCCTCCACGAGGCGCGCGAACGCCTCGCGGTCGGGCCCGCGCGTCGCGGCGGCGACGACCGCCCTCGCGGCCGCCTCCGCGCGCGCCCGGTCGCCGCCGTCCGCGATCCCCTCGAGGAACGCCCCCCACGCGAGCGCCACGGGATCGGCGTCCCAGCGTTCGACCTCCGCGGCGACCGCCGCGACGTCGCGGCGCGCGACCGCATCGACGATCCGTGCGACGGCGGCCCGCTGCCACGGGAGGTCGTCCGACGCCGACGGACGGTCCGGCGCCCCGTGCGCGACCGCCCCGACGACGACGACGGCGGCGACGGCGAGCGCGGCGAGTCGCCGCACGATCGTGGGCGCGACGCCCATCAGCGCGCCCCCGTGGGCGCGAGACGTCGCAACGCCAGCGCGACCGTGGCTCGGCCGACCGGATCGGCGGGCGCGCGCCGCGCGTATCGGCGCGCGTGGGGCAACGCCTCGGCGGCCAGGCCTCGGCGCAGCAGCGTCTGGGCCGTGACGAGATCCGCCAGCTCCTCCCGGACCGTGGCCCCGACGGTCGCCGCGAGCTCCAGCACCGCCGCGCGCTCCGACGCGGTCGCGACGTGGAGCGCGGTCGCGCCGTCGGCGGGCGTCGGCGCGCCGAGCGTCGTCACGCGCCACACGTAGTCCGCGCCCGGACGCAGGGGCTGCGGCAACGCGCTCCCGTCGAGCGTCGGGCCCTTCGCCGTCGCCGAGACGACCCGGACGCCCTCGGCGTCGGTGATCGTCACGCGATACGCCTCCGCGCCGGCCACCTCGGCCCACTCGAACGTCGGCCGGTCCTGCGTCGTGGTGCCGCCCGGCGTCATCCAGTCGATGCCCCCCCGCGACGTCGTCGCGCCGCCCTCGCGGAGCTCGGCCGCGGAGAGCGGCCGGTCGTCGCCGAACCGGCCGGCGTGCGCCGACCGCAGCGACGCGAACGCCGCGTCGAGCGGGTCCGTCGGGTCGCGGCGCATCGCGAACACGGCCCCCACGGCCATCACGACCGCCGCCGCGGCCACGAGCCGCAGCCACGGCCACCGCCCCAGGACGGGCGCCGGGGCGACCCTCGACGCAGGAACCTCCGCTGACGGGCCTTCCATCGCCTCCGCGGCCTCCGCAACGAGCGCGACCGTCGTGCGGCACGCTTCGCATCCGGCGACGTGCGCCTCGAGCCGCCGGCGCCGCGCGTCGGAGAGCGTGCCGTCCACGAGGTCGGCGAGGGCGGCCGTCTCGGGGCAGGCGTCGGGCGCGGGTTCGGGGGTGCGGAGCGTCATCGGGGGTGGAAGGGGGCTGCGGGGGAGGGAGGGATCCCCCCTCCCCCTGGACGCGGCGAGGGGAGCAACGTTGCCAGGAACCGGCCGACCTCGGCCGCGAACTCGGCGGCGTCGAGGTCCGGAGCCTCGCCGGGCGCGACCCCGAGCACGCTCCCGAGGCTGTCCCGGAGGCGCTCGTACGCCGCGTCGAGGATGCGGCTGACGCGCGGCGGCCCGACCCCGAGCAGCCGGGCGATCGTCGTCTGCGGGAGCCCGTCGCGACCCTTGTAGAGGAGCGCCACCGCCTCACGGTCGGTCAGCCGGGACCATGCGACCGGCAGGGCCTCGTGCAACCGACGCGCCTGTTCGGCCTGCTCCGGGCGCGGCTCGCTGCTCGCCGGCGCGGGGGGGTCGATCGCGCGGGCTCCGCTCGGCGTCTCCCGATCGAGCGACGCGAGGCACACGCGGCGGCGCTCCGACGCGAATCGCGCGTATGCGGCGGTCGTGAGGAACGTCGCGAGACTGGACGTGCCCCGGTACCCGCCGAGCCGCGTCGCGGAGCGATCGTTCGCCGGGCGCTGGATCAGGTGGCCCGGGAGATCCGCGGCCTCCGCGGCGGCGGCCTCGGGCCCGAGCCCCCGCGCGGCGAGGCCGCGGACGACGAGCGGGAGCGCCGTCGCGCACAGCCGCTCCCACGCCCCCGGAACTTCGGCGTCGCACGCGAGCGCGAGATAGAGGTCCGCCGCGCGTCCGCGCCGCTCGATCTCCCGGAGCGCGTCGTCGCGCCCGATCTCGTCCTCGGCGGCGGTCCACGCCGCTCGGACGACCACCGCCGCCTCGAAGCGGTCCGCGGCGAACTCGAGGGTGGGGTGCGCCGTACGTCCCGCGACGAGGAGTCGGTCCAGGACGGCCCGCTCGGCAGCGGTGGCCGGCGGCGAGGGGGCGGCGATCGGCGGCGTCATGGGCGCCGCGGACCCTCCGCGGCCCCGCGATCCTACCCGGCCCCCCCGGCCGGTCGGGCCCCGCGACGCCCGCCCTGCGCAGCGGGCCTCGCGGTCGATGGCGCCGAGCCGCCCCATGCCGCGTCCCGCGCTCGGCGCCGAGGTGGCGGGGCGACGGGGCGGCGACCCGGCTCGTGCGGCCGGTCGGCTTCGACGAGCGCCATCCCCGCACGGGCTTCCGCTGCGTGCGCGAGGTCCCGATCCGCTGAACGGGTACGCGAGGCCCGCCGGCCGTCAGAGGCGTCGCCAGGCCCCGGTGCGCACGTCGAGCGCGAACGTCGCCTCGTTCGGCTCGTATGCCTCCCTCGGGCCCCCGCCCTCCGCCGGTGCGAGCACGCGCGTGCCGCCCCGGACGACGATCACGCCGGGCCCCGCGACGTCGGCGCGGTGTTCGTACAACCAGCCGGGCGGGTCGCCGATCGTCGCGACCGGTTCGATGCGCAGCGTCTCGAGGTCGAGGCGGTGGACGGGCGTCGTGCCGTACTTCCGCTGCCCGTGGTAGCCCAAGCCGCCGATCACGAAGATCGCGCCGTCGAGGAGCGTCGCGGTGTGGAAGTCGGTCGGCGGGAACACGTCGTGCGGGTACCCGTGGATCGTGAAGCCGCCCGCCGCATCGCGCACGATGACGTCGTTGTAGATGTGGAAGTCGGGATCGTAGGCGTCCTCGTGCTCGCCGCCGATGGCGACGATCCGGCCGTCCGGGAGCGGGGTGACGGACATCCCGAACCGGTCGGCGCACCACACGGCGCTCCCCAGCTCGTCGCCGTCCTCGTTGCCGACGAACCAGCGCCGCGCGCGAGAGGCCGATACGCCCGCGCGCAGCATCGCCGCCCAGAACGGCTCGTCGATCCGCTCGGGATTCGCGCGGCCCGTGCGTGGGCGGCGCCCCCGCTCGAACTGCTCCCGAGAGACCTCGCGAAGCGGTTCGTCGCTCGCCTCCGGGTCGAGCCCGAGCAGCGTGCGGCGTGCCGCGGAACTGAGGTCGGCCGGGTCGCCACCGGCCGCGAGGAGCCGCCGGATCATGGCCCCGCTCGATGCCTCCGCGAGCGGGCGCCGACGCCGGGGATGGTCGCGCCGACGGCCGCAAGTGACGTCCGCCCCGGCGTCGAGCAGGAAGGACGCCGTCGCGACGTCGTCGCTCGTGACCGCGCAGTCGAGGAGCGTCTCGTCGGCGGCGTAGGGGGCATCGGGCGCCCACCCTTCCTCGAGCCACACCCGCACCATCGCGAGGCGCGCCGCGGCGGGGTCGAACCAGAGATAGGGTCGGCGGTGCGCGCCGTGCAAACCCGATGGCACGCCGCGCCCCCTCAGATGGGCCGCGACCTCGGGCCGACCCGCGATCAACGCGACATGCCACGCATTGCGGTCCGTACGGTCCCGCGCATCGAGCGGGACGCCGGCCGCGATCGCCGACTCCACGTCCGCGATGGAGCCGAACGCCGCGGCGTGGTGCAGCGGCGTCCACCGGAGCGGGCTCGCGTCGGCGCCGGCATCGAGCAGGAAGCCGAGCTCGTCGTACCGGCCACGCGCCGCCGCCTGCCCGACCGCGCTCTCCGCGTACGAGCTCCTGCCGTCAAGGCGCGCGCCCCGCGAGACGAGGATCCGGAGCACCTCGAGGCGACGCCCCGGCGGCTCGTCGCAGCCGAAGGCGGCGCGGAGGACCGGGTCGAATCCGTGGTGGTCCTACGCGTTCAGGTCGGCGCCGGCATCGAGCAGCACGCGGAGCTTCTCCGGGCTCGCGGCCTCGAGGGCCGTGGTCAGCGGGAGCGTGGCGCCCCCGTGCCCGCTCCCCACGTCGAGCCGCGCCCCCCACTCGAGCAGCAGACGGACCGTGTCGGGTCCGGCACTCGGACTCCGCAAGGCACGGTCGAGCGGCGTGCGCAGGTCGGGATCGTGGTCGTTGACGAAGCGTCGCGCCGCGGGATCGGCGGCCAGTAGCGCGGGGAGATCGCCGCGCGCGGCGGCCTGGTGCAGCCACCATTCCGAGAGGGGTTTCATCGTCGATGCGTGCGACGAGCGCTTGATCTCCCGCGCCGCGGGCGCCACCTCGTGCCGCGGCCCCACCCTACCATCGGACCTCCCGAGCGCGACCCACGCCGGGGTACGCGAGGCCCGGCGGCCTGCGCCGGCGACGTCGGCGCTGCCTGCATGCCGCTCGGCGCGCCCCCCGGCCGCGCGCCCGGCCCCCTCACGACGCGACGCCGCGCGCCGTTTGTCGATCCCCGCCAGCCGACGCACCGCGCCGCCGTGCGGTACCATCCCTTCGTGCCGCGCGTTTCGCCTTCCTCTCCCGTCCGTCACCCGCACGTCTGGCGCCGTCCCGGCGTCTGCGGTGGGGCGCCCGTGGTCCGAGGGACGCGCTTCCCCGTCCGCTCCATCGTCGAGTACGTCCTGCGGCAGGGCATGACGCCGGAGGAGTTGGTGCGGTCCTGGCGCCATCTCACCCTCGCGCAGGTCTATGACGCGATCTCGTTCTACTACGACCACAAGGCCGAAATCGACCGCGACATCCGCACGGAACAGCGTGCGTTCGAGCGCCTGAAGCGGCGCGCGTAGCCCGCCGTCGCCGTGGCGGCTCCGCGCCTGCTCCTCGACGAGAACGTGACACCGGAACTCGGTCGGGCATTGCGCGAGCGCGGATACGACGCCGTGCACGTGGAGGATCTCGACCTGAAGCAGGTCGACGACGCCACTGTGTTCGCCGCAGCGGCCCGTGAGGGGCGGGCCGTGCTGACGCAGAACGTGCGGGACTTCATGCCGATCGCCAGGGAGTACGCCGAACGCGGTGAGCACCACGCCGGCCTCATCGTGACCCCGCAGCGGACGTTGCGCGAACTGCCCGCGTGGGCGCTGCCGTTGCTGTCGAGTCGATCCGCGGCAGACGTGCGCGACGCGGTCCTCTGGCTCCGACGCGGCCCGGCGCCGCCTCTCGGGAGCGTGTGGAGCGGGCGAAGGGACTTGAACCCTCGACATTCAGCTTGGGAAGCTGACGGACCACCGCCGCCAACCCCGACGGGGCAAAGGGTTACGACGGTCCACGCATCCTCTGTGCTCGCCACTGGCCCTGCCCATCGACCCGTCCTTGCACGTCCCTGCACGGTCGAGCGTCGCATCGCCACCGCGGACGGCCTCGGCGTCCCGCCCGTGTCGCGACCCGCTTCTCTTCCGACCAACGACCACCTCCACGCCGGGACACCCCGGCGAAACGATGGCGATTCCTCCAGTCATTTCTCCGCTTCCTGCGCGGTTTGTTTCGGTCGGGGACACACGCCAACGATCGGCGTCCGCGACCACATGAGAAGCGGTGGCGATGGCGAACATCCCCCGCCGCGGGGAGCGGATGAGGAAGCCGGTTCCGTAAGCGCCCGGCGTCTCGATCCGGAATAGGTGTGGCAGCACCTTCTCGCAGGCGACGTGGCCTGGCAACTCAATACGACTGGGGAACCCATGCATGCGGTTCTGTCTCCTCTCGTCAGTACGATCTCCCGCAGCCGCAACCCTACGCTCGGGGAAGGACAGTTTCCGGTGGACTCCGCCCGTCGGACCTGGAACGTAGACTTCCGGCGTGGCACGGCGCCCCCCCAAGTCTGCTTCCCCCCCCTCCGGGCGCAACGACGGCAAGCCGTTCGAACTCGCAGTCAGCGCCTTCGTTCAGGGGCTCAGCCCCGACACGAAGGTGCTGATGCGCCACGCGGTCCCCGACCGGCGATCAGGCGGGACGCGCGAAGTCGACGTGTGGATCGAGACGCAGGTAGCCGGACACCTGCCTCTCACCATCCACGGCAGTTGTAAAGACTACGGGAGACCCCTAGACCTCGGGGAGATCGACGCGTTCCAGGGTGAACTCGACAGCACCGGCGCGAACGTCGGCGTCATCTACTCAAGCCGCGGGTTCTCTCGCCGCGCCGTAGAGAAGGCGGAGTCGATCGGGGTTTCGTGCTGCCACCTTCTCGATGGGGCACCGCCGCCGACGCCGACAGCGCTTCGCTGGACGCAGCACTGCTTCCGCCAGAACCGCGTCCGAGTCGACATCCTCACGGCTACGGCCAAGATGCGCGCGTTGAAGACGAACGCGGAGCTGTTCGGGTTGCAGGCGAACGTCGAGGGGATGCCCGTCACGCTTGCGGAACACGCCGAGAGGCTCTTCCGCGAACTCCAACGTAAGTCGTACGAGGCCGCGCGCGACGCGTTAAGCGCGCCGCAGCACTTCGCCGTCGATCTCACGCGCCACGAGGAGGGTTCTGAGCCCGAGTTGGTGGTCCGGCTTACCGGGGTTTGGCGGTACTACGAGGCGCGCATCGAGGCGTTCCGCGTCGACGGCGTCTACCGCGCGAACGACGGACGGATTTTCGGGGCGATCACCGGCCCCGCAGTCGACACGCAGGGCGTGGAGCCCGGACCCGGCTGGATCGAACTCGACGCGCCACCGGAGCGCGTCGGGATGGCATGGTTCTTCCTAAGCAATGGCATCGGGGAGTACCTACGCGGACCCGATCTTGTGCGGTGGCCTGAGACGTCGGCTTAGCGCGGCTGCGCGTCGTCCCAGCCGACGACCCATGCCAATACTCGCCCACCGTCCCGGGGCTCCCCCGCCCGCCGTGCCGCCGCCCCGGCGCGGTAGTCCTCCCCCGTCCGGTCGATCGTGATCAAGAGATCGACCCGCTCCCCCGGCCGGCGTGCCATCGGCGTGGCCGGCCCCGACGTCGCCGGGAGCGAGGGGCGCGACGGTCACTTAGTCCTCAACGCGCCCCCGCACCCGGGCGAGTTCGCGCGCCATCTCGAGCAGAAGCTGATGCTGGGCCGAGCCGTGGACCAGCATCAACAGCGCGGAGCTCTGGCTTGGGAGGCTTCGGGCGGAGACGAACGACAGCCAAGCCGCCACCGGATAGTCCTCTGCCCGGCAGGATGAGGGTGCCATCGGCCCGGAGGGCTGGAGAACGCCCCTTCCAGCGCCCCCCCCCGGATCTCCCGATCCTCGCGACGACTACTAGTACGCTCGGACTTTGCCCACCACTTTGCCCGCGTAGCGTCTCGACGGCGCACAACGGGTCACGTCCCCGCACGAAACGCCAACAGGAGGATGTCGCGGGATCTGCGCGCAACCGGTGCGCCGTAGCGCAGGGACGTGCAGGGAGGTTGGAGCGGGCGAAGGGACTTGAACCCTCGACATTCAGCTTGGGAAGCTGACCGACCACCTTCGCCAACCCCGACCGGGCAAAGGGTTACGACCGTCCACACCTCCTCTGTGCTCGCCACTGGCCCTGTCCAGCGACACGTCGTTGCACGTCCCTGCACGACCGCACGTCGGAACGGATGCCGCGCCCGGCCTCGATGTCCCGCCACCGCCGCCACCCGTGGTCAGCAGAGCGCGGCGGAGGCCCCGTCAGGACGCGCGTGGGACGCTCGCACCGAAGTCGCCGAAGCACGGGGCGGACGAGGTCCACCTCGCACGTACGTCCGCGACACGCGCTGTCCCGCTGCGAGCGACGCTCGCCGCGGACCGCATCGACGGCGACCGCGGCCTGCCCGTCCTGCGACTGCGGCGCGTCGCCTGAACGAATCGCTCGTTGAAGGCACCCTGCAGCCTAGTGACGCGTCGGATCGGCAGTGCGTCCGCTTGGGAGGTAGTCAGCGCATGCGTGGGTCGGCGCCATTCCGAAGATCGTCGCCCGCTCGGCCACGAATCGCTATGTGGAACTGCTGGCCCGCTGCGTCCGTTCGCGCCCTCCTCGCCGTGCGAAGTCGCTTGTCTACCACCGGACCACGGAGCCGGCGGGACTGCAACCTGGAGCCTCGCCGGGCTCGCTCAAGAACGAGACTCCTCGACTTCGCAATCTTCGAGGCGAAAGGGGCGAAGCAGCCGCCAGAACCTCTCGGAGATCACGAGGCTGTGCTCCGCATCAACTCCCGCGTCGTCGACACCTGCCCGGCTAGTGACGAGAAGTCGCGCGAATGACGGCACTTTCAGGTCGGGGTAAATCTCAACCTGATCCTCGTTGATCGTGGTCTCCATTGGACCAAGCGCGCATCCCGACATCGGCGCGACCTGAAGTGCCGATGCCAATGCGGGCGTCACTGCGAAGCATGGAAAGCACTCGACGAGATCGTCTCCCGACCAATTCGTAACGTCCAGATGGAAGTGGCCAACGACGGGCGGATGGGTGGTGCTGTCCAAATCCGTCGAATCGCCGAGTTCTCCGGGGACCTCTGGGGCGAGCCTGAAAAACTCCACTTGGGGGGCCTCACGGGGGGGGCAAAACGGTCTGGAGATCCGCTGGCCCAACGCGCGTTCACCGTCCTAGGACCGCTTCCCACCGCCAGCACCGGCGAGACTTAACGATCAGCGTCCATCGGTCCCTCGATCTCGATAGGTACGGGAGACGATTACCAAACCGACGTGCAAAGCGATCACGGATGCCGTTCCGAGCCATGGGATCCATGAGTTGAGCAGTAGGCCGATTCCGATCAAGGCCAGCGGGAGAATGGGCAGGATTGGGAAGAGCGACCTCCGCCTAACCGCGAGTGCTAGCCATCCCCATGCAATGGCCACCACCAGAATCAATGTGACGTTATCGGCCACTCCGTCCTCGTCTGCGACCGGAGTCGACAAGTGATCGGATCCCACGATAGGTTGCGTAGGTTGCGTACGAGATTCCCGCACCCAACCCGACTCGGACCGCGTACTCCGCGTAGTTCGGAGGTAGTACCTTGAAAACTGGATTGCGTCCAACGAGACTGATCTCGCCTGGAATTGCCTTCTGATACCGCCCGACGATCACCTTCAGGCCTCGCGGAGACCGCATCTCGCCAAGCAGAACATCGAACTCCACTACATTTCGTCGAAGCCCAACACCGGTCATCATGCGACTAAACCAATTGTGTTCCTTGATGCTGCGCGGCGCGACCCACGTGATGTCATGCTCCCAGTGCCCCTCGAACATACGGCCTATGCGTCCAGTCTCAGGACGGGCCCGGAGCAAGCTGGTCCCGCCATCGCCGAGACCACCTGGACGAGGCCTGAAGAACTGTGTCGCACGACGCGTCCCCGGGGTGGAAGCCTCTTCGATTGCGGAGGCCTTCCTCGCAGTTCCGACGGCACCGCCGAGTTCTGTCGCGCGACGCGCCTTCGCCGCCTCCGCCGCGCGAACCGCCTGTCCGGCAGTCGCTCCTACCTTCGCACCCTTCTCGATGACCTTCATCGCCTCGGTCGCCTTCTTCAACTCGACGGTTGCCTCGACGAGGCGTAGCCCACCTCGGCCCTTCTGTGCCAGCTCGACGGCGTCTGCCGCCCTCTTGACCCGGACGATCGCCTTCACCGTGTCGACGGTTACGCTGCCGATCTGCGCCGCCGCCTTCAGACCGCCTACGAGCGGGGCGAGGAGCAGACCTGCAAGGAAGCCACCGGCCTGACCGGACCCGTCCGGGAGCATCGGGGGGATGAGGGCATCGAGGCCGGTCATCCCCGTGACGGTATCGACGAGGCCACGACCGAGGATCTCAATCGCGCTGTACTTTGCGTACAGACGCTCACGCTCGATCCTGGGTGCGCGAACGCCGGCCTCCTCGGACCAGTGCTCGAATGCGTCGAGGTGGCGAGAGATATTCGATCTGGCCTTCGGGATCGCAGCCTTCACGTACTCGAATTCGACCTTCAGCTCGTCGCTTCGGCCGATCAAGTACTCGATCGTGGAGTCGTAGCGATTCGTCTCCTCGCGGCGAGCCCGTTCGCGAAGTTCAAAGACCCACCCGCTGATCTCGCTCAGCTTGGTCCGGAGCTCCACTCGACGGGCCTCCGCCCACTTCAGATGATCGCCGGCGAGTTCCGCGGCTCTCTTCGCCTTGGCGGCGTTCTCCTCAGCGATTGCTTGCATCCCGTACAACCCGACCCGATTCGGGTCGTCCGCCTGTCGGTACCCCGGTTGGCGATACGAGGGCTCTGACTCGTCGATGTCCGGCCGGTCCACCGCCGACTTGCCCTGCCCTGCAAGGCTCGTCGCCGGAGGATCCGTCTGGATGCTTGCTTCAGAGACCGTCAGCGGTGACGGCGACGAGGCCTCAGGCATCCCGTCTGGCCAGAGCCCAGGCCGGGTGCCTTCGGGCCGCATCTCGTCGCCTTCACCCGTCGCGGCGAGCCCGCGGCCCACCGCCCCAGTTCCGCCACCAGTGGCGGGCGTATCGTCGTGATCCTCATCCTCCGGCGTCGGATCTGCGGGACTCGACCCGTTCGTGTCGGGCGTCGGTCCAGGCCCCCCGGACGGTGTCGGCGAGGGCGCGACTTTCGGCTTACACTCGCAGACCTGTCCCACGTCGCAGGTGCCGGGAGGGCAGCACGGCGGCTGTGCACAAGGGAGCCCCGATTGATCCGTGATTTGCGGCGGCCCGATGGGGGAGTCGGCCGAGTTGGAGTCAAAGCCCTGGGACGGGATGATCGAAGTGGTACCAAACCCTGCGTGGTCAGGTGAGAGGTTGACGACCAATCCGCCGGCTTCGAGTCCTCCTTCCGGGGATTCGAGACGGACCTTTGAGACCGACTGCGGTGCCGAGCGAAGCTGCAGCCCCTCCGCGAGTGCGACGATCGGCTCAATGTCGAGTCGGACGACGAATGGCGGATTCAAGAGATAAAAGAGCTGAAGGTAGTCGATCGCTGCTTCCGCCTTCTCCGCGGCAAGCCGCCGCTCGAGTTCCTCCTTCTGCGCGGTCAATGTCTTCAGCAGTCGACGGAGCTCGTTCAGCTTGACTTGGAGTGACGCTGCCGCCGCATCATCACCGGAGTCCGACTTCTTCTTGATCAGGGCTCCCAGTGTGTCGATCAGCGCAGTCACGTTCGAGATGTCTCGGGCGATGTTCTCCGCGCGCTCTCGATCCCGCTGCGACTTGCCCTCGCGGAGCTTGCGTTCCATCCGACGGTCGATCGCCGACGCGGTCCCATCTGCGACCTTGGCCGACAGTCGTGCTTGTTCGGCGTCCAGTCCCGACAACGACGAGCTTCGCATCGCGTGGACGTCAAGTTCGCGTTGCAGGGTCCCGGTCCGCGCCTCGACTTGGGCAGCGAGACTCGAGCCGGCCGACCGGACTTCCTTGTCGCCGCGCGCCTCAACTCGCCCCACCAACCGTTGCTGTGCACTGTCCGCCATCAGCAGCCCACGGCCGACCTGGCTCTTGTACGTCTCCTTCGACTGGCGTTCGATCTCGTCGTCGAGGCGACGCTGCCACTGCCCGGGAATCGAGGTCTTTAGCTTCGCAGCCAACTGCTGGAAGTCCGCCGAAGCCCGTTCGCTCGCACGATCGAGCTCTGCGGCGGCCTCATCCGCAGCATTGGCGCTCTTGACCAGGAAGCCGAGTTGTTTGCGATGCCCTTGCGCCAACTGGAGCGCTTCGCCAGCAGATGCTTTCGCGGCTTCGGCCGCATCGTGCGCGGCGACGTTTGATGTCGGACCGCTCCCGCCGTCGCCGCCGGACTGCCTCTGCGCCGATTCGGAAGCATCCTGGACCGCGCTATCGTACGACTGCTCCGCCTCCATCATCGCTCCCTGCGCAACGTAGGCCCCGTCAGCGAACGCGTTCGCGCGGGCCTGCGTGCGACGAGCTTCCTGCGCAAGGTTTTGCGACTGCAACCATGCCGTGGCGGCATTCTGAAGCTCGCTCCCTCCCTTCCCTCTCCGACCGCCGCCGTCCTCCGCGACGACGAGGTCCGGCCCACCGGGCGGTGAGATCTGGGGAAGTGCCGGACGTTGCACGCCACCACCGGGAGCTCGCGTCGGCGTGGCATCCTGAGCGCCGGACTCGGCAAACGTCGCGGCGACTCCACGAGGCATGAGCGTGTCGGTGCCCGACGCCCGCGCTCCGACATGTCCCTGAAGTGTCGCTACTCCGCCAGTCCCGGGCGGCGCAAGCGGGACACGCAGAGCTAGACGTTGGCCTCCGACCGCATCCGCGGATCCTAAGGTAGCCCCGCGTCCGTCCGGCCCCGCAGAAGCTGACTCGGGTGCCGCAGACGTCGCGCCGATCGTGGGCGCGCTGCCTTGGGGGAGCGCCGCGCGCGGCGTTGCCCCCGGTGTTGCGGATTGGGGAGGCGAGATGACGACCGAGCGACCCCCGACGTTCACTTTACCCGCCGCGTTCGGGCCGACGGGCGCGGATGTGGCCTTGAGTGCGGTGAACGTCTCCTTACCGGAGCTGGCACCCCAATTGAAGACATCCTCGCGTCCGGTATCGGCGGATTGCTTCCCAAGGGCGAGCTCGGTGCCGACTCGAGAGCGATCGAAGGCAGCGACCTCCGCCGGACTCTGTCGCATGCCGGAACTCTTGTGCGCGGTGAGTTGCCGGATCCCACCACCTTGCGCCGGCCCCGAGACTCCGGTCGGCGTCAGGGCTGTACGTGTCGAGTCAGCGCGGTCCGACCGGCCGCCAGGCGCAAGGGCCTTCCGGGGGGGCGTCGGCGGTTGCCAAGTAGCTGGAACCTGGGGTGCACGCCCCTTCCAGTGGACTCGCTGCGTCGAGTACTCCGCCACGAGCGCGAGCGGCGACCCGGGGATGCTCCCGCTTGGGTGCAGGGGCGGCGACTTCGGCGCCGGAGCGGGGCGGTTCCGCGGAGGTGGCGGCTGAATGGACGCCGGTGGGCGCGCCTCCTCAGCGATCCCGCCCTTCATGCCCTTGGCTGCGCCGCCGCCGTCAGTGTCGTCGAGCGACTTCTCGTAGTCCGTCTTCTCCGACGTCTTCTTCTTCTTCGGCTTCGGGGGGTCGTTCACCGGAGGATCACCCGGAGTCCCCGCCGGTGCACCCGTGGACGCCGGCGTCGGGGATCCCGGCCCCCCCGCCGGATCGGACCGCTTCCCTGAGTCGCTGGCCGCCGCCGACGCCGGTTCCGCGGCGCTCGGCGCACCAGGCGACGATGCGCCGCCTTTGGATGGTGCCTGGCCGCCGAGCCCGGATGGCACCCCGGATGCCGCGCGTTCCAGCGCCCCGCTCAGCGCCTGTCCGGCCCGCGGGAGCATCGTGCCGACGAGCGAGCCGTTCGTCACGGCTTCCGCGAGGGCGTTCCCCGGCTCCGGTGAGGTCGGCGCTGAGACGCTCGGTGGGAAAGGGTTCGTCGTCGCTGCCCGTCCGAAGGGCGCTGCGGGCGTCAGGCTGTTGACAAGGGCGCCCGTCGGGCTGGCGCTGCTCGACAGCGCACCCTTGGCCCCGATGCGGCTTCCGATCGCGCTCGGCCCGACTGCGACCGGAGATTGCGCGCCCGGCGCCATCACGACGGTCGCGTTCAAACTCGTCGCCGGGACGGCTCCGACGATGAAGTAGGGGGGCTGCAGGACATTCGGTCCAGCGACGCCGATTCCACCGAGCACAGCAAAGTCGGCGAGCGTGGAGGGGGCGTCGACGCACTTGCACTCACAGTCGCAGTCGCGGGTCGGGGTGGTCGGGACGTCAACCGTCGACACTTCCATCGGCTCGGCGTCGAGTCCTCGCGGCGCCGCGTACCCGAGCATCGCGTCGAGCAAGTCCGCTGACGACCATGGCGGGATGAACGTCGAGTGCGTCGCGAGTGCGACCTTCGCATCCCGCGGCACATACCCTCCGCTGTCAATGTACAGCGTACCGCCGGGGCGCGGTCCGCCGCCGCCCTTCCCTCCGCGGCTCATCCCGAAGTCGGCAAGCGCCGCGTACTTGTCGGGCGGCGCCAGCGGAGGGATCCCCTGCCCGGCCGCGGGCTTCGAACCCTGAGGTTGCTGGTCCTCCGGCGGCTTCAACTCGCTCGGCGACGTCCGCGCCGCCTCGATGTAGTCGGTTGGCAGTGCGCCGGACTCTCCCGCGCCACCGCCCTCGCCGATCAACCTGCGTTCCGCTGCGATGTCTTCAGGGGTGCGCCTCGCCGGCACCGCCTGCGGCGGGGCGAGTGCACCTGGATCGCCGTACGTTCCCGGTGCTACGCCGCGGGGCGCGCTCCCCTGAGTGTTCCACGGCCCGGCGTCCGCGGCGCGCCCACGCCGGACGGGGGCCTGGGGGCGCAGGTCGAAGACCCGGACCTCTCCATCTGAGGACGCGTTGTCCCCCGGCATGCGAGTCTGGCGGCGATCCGCGTCGCCGGCTGCACGGTGCGTAGATTGGGTGCGGCCCGCGCGGGGACGCTGCAAATGATCGTGAGACGGGGGGCCGACCCACCCTTCGCAGCCACACGCCGAAGCGCCCCCGACGCTGCCGTCGGCCCAGATTGTGGGCGCGCCGGATCGTCCGGCATCCGGCCCGCACGCGGCGCAGTCGCAGTTTCCTTTGCACGCCATCGTCAACCTCACCCGCAGATCAGATCTGCGTGCGACCGCGGACACTATGCCACGAACTCACTGGTCCGCGGTCTACCTCTCTCGAAGTTCCGCGAACCCGATCGCGTAGCACGTCACCCCCGGGTCGGTCCCGGAGATCACGACCCCCATGCGGAACCACGCCCTCGAGAGCAGGGGGCGGTACTGCGTCTCGACCATCGGCGGAACGACCCCGCCACCGGTTCCCGCCGTCGCGTCCCAGCTCGACAGGTCGTTGGACTCCTGGAACTGCACGGAGGTGGACGGGGGCCCACTGCCGTTCATTGAGCCCCGCCAGACGTTGAGCGAGAGCGCGTAATACGCGGACACAGGGATGGGCTGGGTCCAGTACATCCCGTTCCCGACGAATGTCGAGAAGCGCGGCAGCACGATCAGCGGAACGTACTTCCCAGCCATTGGACTCTCCCTTAGGGCCGCCGACTCGACCGCGTGGTCCGGTGAACGAGCACGCCGCGCCGACGCTGTCGTCGGCGCGGCTCAGGACGCTGCTCGAGGTCGGTCTACGACTCGCGCTGCATCAGGAAGCCGATGCACCAGCACGTGACGATCGCGGCGGACGCGCCGGTGGTCAACGTGAGGTTGATCCGGAACCACCGCTTGGTCAGCACCGGGGAGAACTGGCCCTCGGTCAGCGAGCCCGGGTCGGTGAACGGGCCACCGCCGCAGGTGGACCAGTTCTGCTGGTCCATCGACTCCTCGAACGTGATCGCGAGCGAGGTCAGGTTCATGCCCGCCGCGCGCCAGAAGCTCACCACGGCCTTCTCGTAGTCCGACACGTCCATGGCGATCGTCGTGAACGAGGTGCTGGTCGCGCCGCACAGCGTCGTGTAGCGCGGCAGCAGCACCAACGGAACGTAGATCCCAGCCATCGCAGCGTCCTCCCCTCCGTCAGGTCACGCTCCATCCCCACCAGGGGACGATGTGAGCCCGGTGTTAAGCGAAGGTGCGTTCGCGCACGTGGTGGTCCCGCAAGGCACGGAGATGCGACGGATGAGCGCGCGGCGTCTCGGCATGACGATCACCCCAGCGGTCCCTCGGCTCCGACCTTCGGCTTCCACGTTCGGTCCAGTCACCTGCGCGGGGATTTCTACCAAGTTTCGATCGGTCCGCAAGAGGGAAGATCTCGCGGCGACGTGACTGCATCCGTCCGGCAGCTGTCGCCGCGAGCCGAATCGGTGTCGCGATTGGGTTGGCGTCTGACCCCGCGCGCGCCGCAAAGAAGGGAATCTTGGCTGATGGCTGGCCCCGATTCCGTTCGCTTCGTTGCGGGCCGCTTTCAGCGGGGAGGGGGTTGTTGCGGCCCCAGTTCGGCGTCGGCGGTCACCGCGTGGGGTACGCACACCGATGCAGTCCGACCGGACGATGGCCCCGGACACCGGCCGACGTTTCTAGTTGTCGAGGTCGTCGGTTCAGCGGCGCGGCGACGTGACGACGGCCCATCTTGCGTGACCTGGTTCGCGCCTCGGACTGCCGGCCTCCCTGCGAGCAGGTCTCAGGCTTCTGCGGCCTTGGCGGCGTCTATGCGACAGTTCGATGCAATGGCGAAGCGCCCGTTTCATGTGCGGCGTCGCGGCGGGGCGGTTGACAGCCTGGCGGTCGGTGTGATTGAATTCCGTGCAGTGGTTTGAAGGTCCTGCCCCGAGTGGCGGTGACCAGGAGGCGGCCGATGGGCATCTGGAGTCGGTGGATCGTGATCGTCGCGACGGCTTCGGGTCTCGTGGGCAGCTCGCGGGCAGCATCGGCTGAGGATGCGCCGGTGGACCCCCCGAGCCCGCTGACGCCGCCCCTCGCGCTGCGGCCTGGCGTGCTCCCCGCGCATCAGAAGTCAGTGTGCCGAGAGTGCCCTGCACCGACGTGCGAGGTTGTGAAGCGGGTCTCGCGCGAGATCGAAGTCCCGACGTATGGCTGGAAGCTGATCGACACGTTCGTCACCGTCGAGCAGCGCGTGGCGCGGGTCGTGAAGCGGCCGCCCACGATGGCCGTCAGGGTTCGGGCGCCCGAAGCCGAAGGCCTCTGCGACCCGCCGGCGACGGACCCGGAAGCCGACGGACGTCGAGTTGCGCAGGGCGTGTGCCAGCCGCGGCGGAGGAGTTGCACGCCCGCAGAGCCTCCGCGTACGCGGTATCGCGTCGTCCAGATACCCATTCCTGGCGCGGCTCCGATTCCGCAGGTGGAGATCCGCGTCGAGAGCGTGCGGCTCCCGGCCGGCAAGCAGTGGCAGTGGGTGCAGACGGGGACCACGAAGCAGACCCGCGAGGTCGAAGAGGTGACGAAGGTCCCGATCCCTGGCGCGGCGCCCACCCGCGTCACTGAACTGATCGACGTGCCATGCGAAGTCGTCACGGTCATCGATGATCCGGTCCCGGCGCTCAGCGGGACTGAACTTGAGGTATATCGCGCATCCGTCGAGCCGTACCGGCTCGAACGGACGCGCCGAGTTCTGACTAGGTCCGAGTTCGCCGCCGCGCGCGCTGCGATCGAACGCGCGAATCCATCGGTCGAGCGACGTGATCAGTACAGTGAGACAGAGGCAGCGACGAAGTAGAGCCGGCACCTACCGGCAGGGGAGGCTTGAATGCGCTTCGTGATGGCCAGCGTGCTCGCGTCGGCGATCCTCGGAAGCGTCGGATGTACCGACGTCCAGGTGAAGAAGATCCGGACGCCCACGCAGTACGACGTGTGGACCGACGACGATCAGCGCCGCGAGGACGCGAAGGAGGGCTTCCGCTTCTACATGCAGCGGCCGTTCCTGACCGTGTACCAACCGTTCCCGGTCCATGCGCGCAGCTACCTCGTCGGCGGCAGAATCAGTATGGACGGTCGATTCGTCGTGCTCGACGGGATCCCGGAGAAGTGCACGAAGACGGAAGGGGACGAGCTCCGGGATGTCATGCGCTTGTGCTATGGCTGCGACGGAGCAGGCGTTCCCACGGCGATGATCTTCGAGCCGCAGGCGAGCGCGGGATCTCGGGGTGGGGGCGGGCAGAAGGCCGCGGGCGAGCAAGGCGCCGACGACGCGGCCGACGACGCAGCGACGCCAAAGGCCGATGCCGAGCCGCCGGCCGGACCTTCGCTGACCTCGCCGCTGCCGAACGTGATCGGTGGGATGGAGAACGACGGGACGCGCGGGATCACCGAACTCGGCGTCACGGTCTCCAACGACCCCTACCCCATGACGCCGCTGCGGACCCCGCTCTTCGACATCGTGAACCTGCCGGACTTCGACGAGCAATTCGTCGTCCGACGGGTGCAAGGGATCGGGTCTTCGAGCATGGAGCTCGGGCTCGGCCAGGGAAACCTCTTGCAAGGCTTTGACGCGCGGCTCGACAACAGCTCGGTCTCGAATCTCCTCTATGGGCTGATGTACACGGCGGCCAACGTGCTGGTGGCGAAGAACCTGAATCCTCTCGGAATCCAGGCGATGACGCCGGGATCCGTTGGTGCGGCCAAGCCTGCAAAGAAGCCCGGGGAGCAAGGTGACAACGCGGATCCGGTCGCCTACGCGGCGGTCACGATGCGCGTTCACGTCATCACCTACGCGACGCCGGGCCTCTATCCGATCATGAAGCCTCGCGAGTGCGCCGACTGGGATCGGGCCGCGAAGCGTCGCGACGAGTGCGGCCGCGCGAACTGCACCGCGCTGGCTTGCAGGTCGTCCGAAGGGATGACGGTCGTTCGGATGGGTCCCTACGGAGTCCCCTACAACACGTTCCAGTACGTCCTCGTGGAGTGGCTGGATCGGGGGACCGGGGCAATGCCCGTCATCCCGCCGGAGAAGCCGATGCCGAGCGCGGCGGACCTCGAGGCGCTGGTGAAGAAGGACGTCCTGGACAACAGCGCGAACTTCCGCGCGACCGTGATCCCGCAGCGGACGTCGTTCCAGATCGTGATCTACCAGCTCGACAAGACAGTCGATCCCACCAGCGCCGATCGCGACAAGTGGAAGTCCGCGTCGCAGGAGCTGGCGAGGGCCCAAGGGATGACTAGGACCATCGAGATGCCGATGACCGCTGAGCAGCGCACGCGACTGGCGGCGGCGATCAACGAGAAGGTCTCCGAGTTCGGCTGGGAGTTCGCCCTTGAGCCCGAAGTCGACGGGAAGCTCGAGCTGAAGCGTGTCAGGCCAACGCAAGCGGACGACAAGAAGAAGCCGGTCATGGAGGCGGCTCTCAAGGTCTTCCGGATCTTCATCGCGAAGGAGGATGCCAATGGTCGTTCGCTCGCGCCTCTCCCCTGAGCGCGCCAGTCTCTCGACCGGCATCTGGCGCGGCGTCCGCGCCGGCGTCGCCTGGGGGGCGGAACTCCCGGCAGCGCCGACACGGGCGAGCGGGGCGGCGACCCGAGCCCGAGGCGTGGCGGCGAAGTCGCTCCAGCGTCGGCCACGGCCAGAAGCCGAACTCCTGATGGCTGTGCGGAAGGCCGTCGCGCGCCGGATCACAAGCTTCCGGCGTCAGCTCGGAGCCAACTACCGAGGAGTGGGCCTAGGATTCCGCGTTCGTGGTCGCGGCCAAGCCCGTCGTCGTGAGGCGGAGCTCGTCGTTCGGGTGTTCGTTGCCAAGAAGGTCCGGCGACCCGACCGGAGGACTCATGGCCGCACGATTCCACCCGGGTTCTGGGTCGCCGTCCGCGACGGCCGGAGCGTGACTCGGAGGTGGATCAGGACCGACGTCGAGGCCGCCCGAAAGGGACGCCCGCAGGCCGCTGACGCAGAACTCGACGTCTATCGATCTTCATCGACGAACTCGCCGAAGCGTGGGTCGGCGTGTTGCTTCGTACGAGTCAAGGGCGAGAGCGACCTCCATGTGCTGAGCTGCAAGCACATGCTCGGCCACCCCGTCGACGAGTTCGCGCAGGCCGGAACGCCTTTTCGGATCGACTTGGGCCGCCGCCAGGAGTCGGTTTCAACGGCGACGCGCTGTTCGGAGTGGGACCCGTCCAGAGCCAACGTGAGCCGCGACGTAGGTGTCGGGGCACTGGTCGACGCCGAGCGCAGCCGCAGTCCGTTGCGAGGGCTCGGCGTGACGGATGTGGTCTTTGATCTTGACGAGTTCATCGTAATGAGCTTCGGCGACCAGCTGGAACTAGTGTCCCGGAACGGGACGAAGCAAGTGCAAGTCGTCGATGTCGAGCTCGATCGAGAGCTCGAAGGCTTCAAGACCGCCGCGGGGAGCGTGATGTTGCGGTTCTCCAACGTCGTCAGTTACGAGGGGATGACCGCCGCGGACGACCCGATCGAAGGGGATAGCGGTGCCGCGATCTTGAAGTCGGACGGCGCGACCGGACGCGTGCTCGTCGGGATGCACTTCTGGGGGGACAATGCGTCGATCGGCGCTGCCCAGTTCATCGGCGATGTCCTCGACGAGGGCAGTGTCGGCGCGCAACTGACGTTTGATCCGAGTGACCAGGACTGACCACTCCTGATGTCGTTCCACTCTCGACCTCATCCACTCCTGTAGGCTAACCAAGGAAGAGACTCTCATGCCGCGCGAACTCAACAGCACGCAGCCGTTCTCGGACAAGATCGTCAAGCTCATCCCCACGGAGATTGTCGGCGCCTACATGGTGCTCTCCGGGATCATCTGCGGCGACGCGGAGACCATTGCAAAGCTCGCAGATCCCGTGAAGAGACCGACGGTCGCTGACGGCGACATCAAGGTCGCACTCATGTACGGCGTCTCCTCGCTGCTGCTGGTTCTGACCCCGGCGTATCTGCGCCGCCTCAGCGGAGTGAAGAACGTCGCGCAGCTTCTGACGACGACCTTTGCGTTCATCGTTTGGGTCTACTCGCTGGGTGGTCCGTTCGTGCTTCTCCACTGGCATCATCCCATCGCGGCGTCAGTGATCTTGGTGCTTTGGTCGCTGGCCATCCCACTCTTCGTCAAGCCGACACCTGAGGTCTAAGATTCTCCTCTCAACTGGGTCGCAGCAGGAAGCACCTCCCGGCGAATCTGCGAGGCGTGAAGTCTGGCCGGCTCTGGACTGATGGCCAGTAGGCTGTGGGGCGCCAGAAAAGCCTTCCGTTTCGGGAGAGGCGCGAGGGCGAGTCGGTCCGCCGCATCGGGCTGGCTGTCGTGAACATGGTTCCCTGGGTCGAGCACAAGCACATTCTAGCCCACCTGGCGCACGGCGCCAGAGGCCTTCGGCTTCTCGGGCCACGGGACGTCGCCGACCCGAGACCTTGGGCCGATGTGACGCCGGGCGAGCCCGTGCTCGCACAGTGTCTGGATGACCGCGTCGCGTTCGGCCTTGCGCGCGGCTTCGGGGTCGCCCTGGCCGAGCACGCCGGCCGCCATGGCGGCGCGCGAGCAGGCGTAGAACGACGGTCGGTCCACGCACGTGTCGCCACGCGGAAGCATGCGGTCCAGTTCGTCGGCGGTGTACCACCCGCGGGACGCGCGCGGACGTGCGCCGTCCAGCCGTCGGGCGGCCTCGGCGGCGCGCCGCGCGGCCTCGGCGTGGTCATGCAGCGCCACGCCCCTTCCGAGCCCGCTCTCGGCCTTCACCTCGGCGTGCGCGTGCTCGATGGCCGGGTTGTCGGTCGGGGTGTGCACGCGCGAGATCAGCAGTACGACTTGGGCCTCCTCGAGTGCTCGCCGGACCTCGACGGAGAGGTAGTTCGAGCCGTTGTCGACCTGCAGCACGAGCGGGAAGCCGCCGCGCTCGCACGCGGCCTGTCGTAGTCCCGAGAGCACCTCTTCGGCCGTGGCGGGCGGCCCCGCCGACAGGCGCACCGTCCCGAGCGACGCCCGGTCCCGCACGTGCTCGCCCACGCAGGCCTCGCGGGCCCCGATCCGTCCGAGGTGCGTGCCGTCGAGGCTCCAGACCGTGTCGCGGCCGAGCACCTCGACGTGCTCCCGCCGAGCCTCGATCGCCGCGGCGGCCGCGGTGCGGGCCTGCGCCTTGAGCGCCGAGAGCTCCTGCTCGACGAGCATTCGCGAGACCCCCGCGTCGACCTGCGCGAGCGCGTGATGGATCACGCGCCCGCCGGCGGACGGGCCCTGCCGTGTGCGTTCCTCGATCACCCGAGCGCGCACGTCGGCACGCTCGGCGTCCGACTTGCGCGGCCGCCCGCGCCGGCCAGGCGCTTCGCCCGCACGGACGCGCCGCACGAGTTCGCGAAGCCAACGGGCCGAGCAGCCCATCGCCCGCGCGACCTGCGTCGCACGATGCCGGTCAGGAGGCTCCATGGCCAGCCTCGCCGCGAGGGCCCACACCTGTTCCTGCGTCCACCGCACCCGCGGCAGCGCGGCCTCCGCGACGACGTCGCTTGCCTCCATCGCCGGCCTCCGTGCCCGGCGCGGTCGTCGCGACGCGTGGCGTCGGAAGTTCCTTGAGCAGCCCGATGAGCCGCCTCGCGCCGTCGAGCTCGCGCTCGAGCGCCGCGATTCTGCGGCGCAGCACCCCCGCGCTCTCCTCGGCCGGGGCCTCCCCCGGCACGACGGAGCCGCGGAACCGCGGCTGGTGGAGCAGGCCCGCCACGAGCCCCGCCACGGCCTGCTGGCTGAGCTGCCAGAACCGCAGCGGCGTGAGCTCGAGTTCCTTCGCCGCCTCCTCACGCGTCGCCTTGCCCAGCCACGTCCGCAGGATCGCCGTCGCCGACCGGTGCGCCTTCGCCTGCGCCTCGGGCGTCGCCGCCGCCCACAGGGCCTTCACCGGCCGCGGCATCGCCTGGGGCACCGCGAACTTCGTCCGCTTCAGGCCCAGCCTCGGCCGTCGCACGCGGCTCGGCGTCGCCGCCACGGCGGGAAGGGACGTCGTCGCCGGCACCGTCGGCGCCGGACCGCTGCTGCTGCTTCGAGCGCTCATCGCTCACCTCCTTGCGCCCCGGGATCGCCCCGAGGTCCTTGGCCTCGATCTCCTGTCGCTCTCCGTCGGGCGTCTGGACCACCATGTCCCACACCTGCCATGCGATGTACAGGCACGCGCCGACCACGAGGAAGGTGAGCTGCGCGCTGCCGAGAGCCTCGCTGCGCTCGCCCTTGCGGTCGATGGCCTCGCGGATGACTTCCGAGGCGACCTGCCTCTCGTGCGGAGACCGGGCAAGCGGGTGAGTGCCATCCTCCACCTTGACGAGGTCGGCGTTCGCGTACAGGGCGGAGTTCAAGTAGGCGACGTGCCGACACCCCGAGGCGAAGCTCGCGCCCCACGCCAAGACAGCACCGCCGAGAGGTAGCATCTGCAGCGCCAGCGCGCGCCCCTCCGTCCGGACGAGGGCGAACGCGATCGCCGACGCGGCAGCGGCCAGCAGGAAGTAGACGTGCCGCTCTTGCGCCGCGCGGAGCTGGCTCGAGAGCTGGCGGAGGTTCTCTTGACTCATGGGCGATCAATCTCCAATCACGCATGTTTTCGCCATCGGGGGACACGGCCGACCGGCGGGGGTCTACGGCGCCAGGACGGCCGCTGCGCCGGGCGCGAGCGGCCCACGGACAACGGAGGGTGTCGCCGCCAGCGACGCGATCGGCCGATTCGTCAATGGCGAGACCTTCTGTGCTCGCCACTGGCCCTGGCCAGCGACACGTCGTTGCACGTCCCTGCGCGATCGACCGTCGCGGGGCACGGTCGACGGCTTTGGGGTCCCGCCGTGCGTCCATGCGCCCCGAGATAAGCGAGGTTCGGGGCGGCCGGATCGCTCATCTTCGTCTTCCGTTCGGCTCCTCATCGCCATGCGGAGTCGCTTGCCCGCTTCAGGGACTGGCCATTCGCTGGAGTGTGGCTGCGAGCCGTGACGGGCACTTGGCTCACAGCACCCCATCGTGAATGTCGCGCGCACGCTGTGTGGCGATCCCGACGGTGCGCAATGGCCGCATCATCGATCACGCTCCTTCGCTGGCGACTGTGCGGGCGTTCCATCGCGCGCGCTAGGGTCCGACGTCTTGTCCTTTCCGAAGGCGGGGATCACGCACCAGACCAAAGCGCTCGTCAGCAGGGCGTCGCGCATCAGCCGAGTAGCGCGTCGATAAAGGCTGCTGGGAATCGGCGACTGTTCGTAGGGATCGAGCAACGCCGGTAGTCGCGCGGCAACATGATCAAGATGACGTCCGACGCAGACTATCGCGATCGCCCCGAGAATGTTCTGCGACCCCATGTACGCCCCGACGATCCACCTGATGACACCGCTCTTCCACTCCGCCGTCACGACCCACCCGATCGCAAGCATGTTCACTGCGCTGAACGCCGTGAACCACTGGAGTAGCAGACCAATTGTGTGTCGCGCGAACTCACACGTTGCGGTAAACTCCCTCCCCGGTGCGCTAGGCGCGGGGCGAACGCCGCCCGGAGGTGTCGATTGAGAGGACCCGGGAGCGCCGCGGTCGCCAACGCCTCCGGATCGATTTGAGCCACCGGTATCCACCGCCTCGGACATTCGCGACTCCAGCCGTACAGACTAGACGTTCACTCTCGGAGACCGGGCGAGTTGCGTCAAGGGCGACACTGGGTAGCAGCGCGCTTCCCCGGGTCACGCGACCGCGGGGGACCTCCGCCTGATCGCGCGGGCGCGATGGGCGGGGGCGCATGCAGGACGCGAAACTTGCTCCCGCACGCCGTTCATGCGGTCAAGACCGCCCCCGCTGCGACGACGACCACCGTCGGCGAGCGGGGCCTTGTGCGCGAGCGCACCGTCTGCCTCGTCGCCGCCGCCGCCTGCATTGCGATCGCGACCGTGCTGGTCACGGACCGGACCTGGAGGCTGCGATTCCCGGATCGTCTCGCGCCGGGCGCCGCCCACGCTGGCCGTCCGGCGTGCTGTCTTCCACGACACTCTGAATGCGTTGTTCGAGAATTCGAACATGACGGGACGACCCTCCCCCGGTCGCGGGGACTCCAACGGCCGTAGGCGAACCCGGACGATGGACGGATGCCGACGTCACGACGCGACAGATCCTGCGATCCTCGCCACCGAACGACAGGCGTCGCGTCCTCGGCGCCAGGGGCGGCCGAGAGCTTCTGTGCTCGCCACTGGCCCTGTCCAACGTCCTTTCGCTGCACTTCCCTGCATCTCGGTGCAGGAACCGGGGGACGCGGGGCGCGCGAGGCCGGTTCGCACCCGTGGCGCCCAATCCCCCGAATTCGCGCGAATTCCGCCCCGATTCGGCAAGCGGTGTGTGGAGCGGGCGAAGGGACTTGAACCCTCGACATTCAGCTTGGGAAGCTGACGCTCTACCAACTGAGCTACGCCCGCTCGCTGGCAGGGAGGGGAACGTAATCCCCGACCCGGGTGCCGTCAAGGCCGCCCCCCGGTCGGACGGCGCAGACCGACCCGCGTAGGCTGACACCCCATGTACCGATGCCCGCGCTGCCGCACCGGCCTGACGCTCGAGAAGGAGCCGACGGGCCTCGCGTTCACCTGCCCCCGAGGGCACGGCGACGCCCTCACCGTGCCCGTCCTGCGCAAACGGCTCGCACGCACGACCGTCAACACCCTCTGGCAGACCGCGCGCACCGCCCGCCGGCGCTCGACCGTCCGCTGCCCGTCGTGTGAGAACACGACCGCACCCGTCCCGCTCCCGCGCGCCGCGGTCCGCAGCCCCGCGTCGCCGCCCGACGCCCCCACGGACGCCGAAGGGACGACCGCGGACGCCGAGGCGCCGACCCCGTCGGAGGCGGCCGGCACCGACGACGTCGTCGTGGACGCGTGCGCACTCTGCCAGGTCGTGTGGTTCGACACGGGCGAGCTCGAAGCGCTCCCCCCCGCGCCCCCCGAACCCGACGACGTGCGCCCCGAGCTCGCACCCGCCCGCGCGCGGCAGCGGTCGCTACGCCCACGCCGCGAACTCGTCGAGGACGACGCCGCGTGGACCCGCACGCCGTGGCTCGTCTACGCGCTCACCGTGCTCGTGCTGCTCGCATCCGTCGAGGACTGGCTCCGCCCGTCGCCACCGGTCGCCCCGCCCGGAACGCACCTCCCGGCCGCCGACCGCGCGTTCCGCCCCACCGAGTGGACGCGCGACGGCGGCGCGACCTGGGTCACCTCGTTCTTCCCGACGGGCCTGCCGCGCCGCCGCGGGGGGGGTGGCCTGTTCTTCGCGATCCTCGGGCTGTACACCGCCGGCATCGCGATCGAGCGGCTCCGCGGCCGCCTCGCGCTGGCGGCGCTCCTCCTCGCGGGCAACGTCGCCGCGTGCCTCACGTACCTCGTCGCCGCGCCCTCCAGCGACATCCCTCTCCGCGGAGCGACATCGGGCCTCACCGCCGCGGTCACGTGGCTAGCACTCGCCCGCCCGCACGCCCGCCTGGCGCTCTCGACCGACGACACGGTCCCGCGCGTCTCCGCGCGCGCGTTCGGCATCTCGTGGGTCCTCGGCGTCGCGATCGTCGCGTTCCTCTTCCAGGGCAGCCCGTGGCCCCCGCACGCGTTGCTCCCGATCCCGCTCGTCGGCGCGGTCGTCGGGGTCGCGGCGTGGGGCCTCGGCCTGTGGCGCGATCCAGGCTCGGCGCCCGAAACCGTGGGCTGACACCCTCGCTCCGCGCCGATCCGTGGCCTGGGGACGCAAGGCCCGGTGGCCGTTTCGCCGCCCCATGGGTCCGCGGGCCCGCGCTCGCGCCGTAGCGCCCCGCCGACCGGGTGGTCGTTCGGCGGGAGAGGGGTCTGCGGCCGCTCCGGCTCGTCCCGGCGCCTCCCCCCTGCCCCCGCGCGGGCCCCCGATCCCCTCGCCGACCCCGAGCCGACCGGGTCGGCCCGACGGCCCGCCCCATCTCTGCTATCCTCGACCCCTTCACCTGACCCGGGTGCGTCCTGCGGGGGCCGGTCGGCCGTCCGCGTCGCGACACATCCAGGAGGGGGTGCGTGGCCCCGGTGGCTACGACCCCGAACCCCGAGGAACCCCGTCCCATGAAGACGATCGTCCGTGGTCTCGTCGCGTCGTTGCTCGCCGTGCCGTTCGCGCTGGGCGCGACGACCGGTGTCGCGGAGGAGGCGAAGGCGCCCCCGACCCGCACGTTCGCCTTCACGTACGAGATCACCGTCGCGAAGCCCGAGGCGGCGCAGCGGCTCGACGTGTGGATCCCGCTGCCGGCCGAGGACGACCTGCAGAAGGTCGAGGGCCTCGCCGTCACCGCGAAGATGGGCGACAAGGAGCTCGGGGTCACCCAGGGCAAGGACGAGACGTACGGGAACCGGATGGCGTACGTCGGCGTGGACGCGCCGACGGCCGACGTCGTGTTCCGGTGGACCGCGACGATCACGCGGACGGGCGACGTGGGCCAGGGGAAGGGCCCCGTGCTCGATCGGTTCAAGCAGGAGGACCGCCTCGTCCCGCTGACGGGCAAGGCGGCGGAGCTGGCGAAGCAGCTCGGTGTGGAATCGGGCGCGGACGTCCGCGCCCGCGGGAGGACGATCTACGACCACGTGCTGACGACGATGCAGTACGACAAGGTCGCCGAGGGTTGGGGCAAGGGCGACTTCGCCCGGGCCTGCGAGGTCGGGAAGGGCAACTGCACCGACTTCCACGCGAAGTTCATCGGCATCGGCCGCGCGGCCGGGATCCCGGTGCGGTTCACCATGGGCATCCCGATGACGCCCGAGGCGAAGGGCAAGGCCGGTGGCTACCACTGCTGGGCGCACTTCTACGACGGCACGTCGTGGATCCCGGTGGACATCAGCGAGGCGCAGAAGGTCGTCGCGAAGGACCCGGCGAAGGCCGAGTGGTTCTTCGGTCACCTCGACGCGGACCGCATCTCGCTGACGGTCGGCCGCGACCTCACGCTGTCGCCGAAGCAGAAGGGCGATCCGCTCCTCTTCTTCGCGTACCCCTACGTCGAGGTGGACGGCAAGGTCGGCGCCGACGTGAAGGACAAGCGGTCGTTCACCTGGGAAGCCAAGTAAGGCTCCTCGGAATGAACATCGGGCGCGTCGCCACGCGACGCCGCCCCTCGGCGCAGCGACGGCGCCGTCCTCGGGGCAGGTCCCCGGGGACGGCGCCGTCCGTTTCGGGCCGCGCGATCCCGGCCGCGACGCGGCGGGAAGTCGGCGCGGCGAGCCGTCAGCGCAGCGGCGTGTAGCCGTCGTTGCGGACGAGGAGCGTCTTCAGCCCCGACTCGGCGATGACGCTGGCGGGACGGTCCGCGTGGAACGACACGTCGCCGCGCGCCGAGATCGAGATGTCGTCCGAGCCGTCGGTCCGCGCGACGAGCTTCAACTGCGGGGCCTCGATCGTGAGGTGGCGGAGGGTCAGCCGCCCCTGCGACACCACGGCCTCGGCGACGTATCGCGGCGGGACGAACATCGTCGCCTTCGCGGCGCGGATCGTCGTGGTGCAGCGGAGGAACGTCTCGCGCCGCCGCTGCTCGAGGGTCGCGACGTCGGCCACCGGCTCGTGGGCGGGCGGCGCGGCCGTCGTCTTGACCGCGGCCGGGGCCGACGTCGCGGCCGACGCCGCACGCGGCTCGGGGCGCGACCCGACGTCGGGCACCGCCGACGCGCCGGCCGTCGCGGGCCGGGCCTCGCGGTCCTCCGCGTCGGGGCCGCCCGTCGGATCCGCCGCGCGGCGGGCCGCGTCCATGCCCGCGCCCCCGCGCACGCCGTCGGACGGCGCGTCGCGCCGAGCGCCCTTCGAGCGCGGCCGTCGGTAGACGGGCGCCGGCCCCCCGTCGCCGCCGACGAGCGCTGCCTGCGCTGCGGGCGGGGCGAGCGCACCCTCCTCGAGGATCGCCACCGTCTTGCGCCGCTCCGACACGCACCCCGCCGCGACGAACGCGACGAGGCACGCCCCCGCGAGACGGACCGCCGGCCGGGCCGCCGCGCGGACGTCGGCGCGGGCCGGGCCTCGGGTCACTTGGACGGGGTCGCCGTCGTGTCGCACCCGCCGGCGCCCTCGAGGCGCTCCTTCTCGCTCGGGGGCGCGATCACCTTGAAGTCGGTGCGCTTGCGGAGGATGTGCGGCGTGATCTCGAAGATCAGCTCGGTCTTCACCTTCTGGTCGCGCGTCCGCGTGAACAGGCAGCCGAGGCCCGGGATGTCGCTCAGGAACGGCACCTTCGCGGTGTCCTTCAGCGTCGAGTCGGTGTAGAGGCCGCCGATCACGAGGGTGTCGCCGTCGGCGAGCGTGACGGTGGTCTTGGCGCTGCGGTCGCTGATGATCGGGGCCGACGTGCCGCCGTTGCCGACCGAGAAGCCGGTCACCGTCGAGACCGTCGGGGCGACCTGCATCTTGACGAAGCCGTCGCCGATGAAGCTCGCGGTCACGTCGAGGCCGATCTTCGTCTCGACGTAGGACGTCTCGAGCAGGAGGGTCTCGCCGCCGGGGTTGCTCGTGGCGTTGCGGATCTGGATGACCGGCGTCTTCTGGAGCGTCTTCACCTCGGCCGGGATGCCCTCCGTCGCGACGATCGACGGGCGCGACAGCACCTCGGCGGTGCCGTTGAGCTGCAGGGCCTGGAGGGTCAGGTCGAACAGGCCGTACTTCTCGGCGGCCTTCCCGACGAACCCGAAGGCGGCGCCGACGCCCTGGAAGGGCAGGTTGCCCGGCTGCTGCGACTGGAAGAACGACGGCGGGTTCAGCGTGCCGCTGCCGCCGCGGAAGAACGTGTTCGGGCCCTCCTTGTCGCGGTCCATGAGCCACGACAGGCCGAACTCGAAGTCGTTGTCGTAGGTCACCTCGACGATCCGCGCCTCGACGTAGACCTGGGCGTCGGCGATGTCGAAGTAGGCGAACGCGTCGAGCGCGGTCTCGACCGCCTCCTGGGAACCCTCGAGGATCACCTGGTGGCCGCGGGGGAACGCCTTCATCGTGACGCCGGGCAGCTTCAGGAGGTTGCCGACGGTGTCCACCAGCTCCTGCGGGGCGATGAAGTTGGTCCGGTAGAAGTACATCGTCACGCCGTCGGGCTTGTTGATGCGGCCCTCCTCCGGGAACGTGAAGGGGGGCGGGGGGGCGGGGGGCGGGGCCGTGGGCCCGGTCGGGGCCGGGGGGGTCTCCGCGGCGGGCGGGGCGGCGGGAGCCGGGGCGGGAGCAGGCGCCGGGGCCGGAGCGGGGGCGTCGGCCGCCGCGACGGGCCGGGCCGCGGCGAGGCCAGCGCCGGCGGCGAGCAGGAAGAGGAGACGGGCGACGGCGACGCGGCGACGGGACGACATGGGCAGGGAACCCTCCGTGTCCCCCCCTGTCGAACGGCGTGCCGTCCGCGCGGCGGATCGCGGTCGTCGTCGTAACCCTCGGTGGAACCGGCGTTCCGGGGCGATCGGCGGCCCGTCGGGACCGCGAGGCCCGCGCCTTTTCCGCCGGGATCCGCCATCGGCACCCGCCGCGCCGGAACCGCCGTGGGTCCCGAGGGGCGGTCCGTCGGCGACGGGGGCGCCGGGCGGGTCGTCTGCTAGACTCGCGCGCTCGCGTCGGGCGACCGGTGGGCACGGGACTCGCGGCGGCATCGTCGGAGGGCGTTCACGCCCGTCGGCGGCGCGCCGACGACCCTTCGGCCCGGGCTCGGCGGGTGTGACGGGCCGGGCCTCCGGCCCCGGAGGACGGATCCCATGGCCGACACCGCGACCCCCGACACGGGGCTGCTGCCCCGGACGTACTTCAAGGCGCCGCGCGTCCCGCTCGACCTGCGGGCGCTGCTGATCGCGCTCGTCGGGTACGGCGTGTACCGCCTCGGCGCGTACCTCCTCTGGCTGGCCTTCAAGCCGGTGGACCCGGTCGCGACGTTCTTCAAAGAGGCCCTGTCGATCCTCGACGTCCCGTACATCCAGGGCGAACTCGGCCGCTTCATCGGCGAGGTGTTCCTGGGCCTGCCGTACGTGGACGGGCGGGTCATGGGCCGCTTCCCGGAGACCGGGACGTTCTGGCACGCCCTCGTGGGCGGGGCGTGGACGCTCGGCACGTGGGGCTTCTTCGCCCAGGCGATCCACCGGATCACCTCGCTGCGCATCGCGCGCGACGAGGGGATGTCGCTGAAGGACGGCGTGCGGTTCTCGATCCGCAACTTCGTCACGATCGCGCTGTGCCCGGTCATCGTGTTCGTCGCGATCGGCATCTTCTACGGCTGCAACGCGCTCGCCGGCCTCGTGTTGTCGGTGCCCGTCCTCGGCTCGATCGCCAGCCTGATCCTCGTGCCCCTCGCGGTCATCTCGACCCTGCTGATGCTCCTGATCGCGATCGGCGGCGCCATCGGCCTGCCGCTCGTCGGCGCCGCCGCGGCCTGGGAGCGCAACGGCTCGCTCGACGCCATCTCCCGCGCCTTCTCCTACATCTTCGCGCGCCCGCTCCAGTTCTTCTGGAACTACTTCCTCATCCTCCTGTTCACCACGATCATCCTGTCGGCGGGCGCCCACTTCGAGACGATCCTCACGAAGTCGATCGATGCGGGCCTCCTCTCGCAGCAGGTGTCGGTCGTGATCGACACGCCGAAGGACCTCAACGCGACCGACAAGGCCTACGACCGCCTGGACAAGGACGCCCAGGACCTCGCCAAGACCCTCGAGGAGAAGACGGACCGCGCGCGGCCCTTCGCGCTGTCGATCAAGTCGCTGCCCGAGGTGTCGTGGATGCACTGGCTGACGGTGCTGGTCTTCTGGGTGGTGCTGAACGTCGTCAAGTACGGCGTGTTCGCGGTCGCCCTCTGGTGGTTCTTCGGGGCCACGACGTGCACCTACGCCGACCTGAGGGCCGACGTGGACGGCACCGACGAGGACGAGATCTACCTCGAGGAGGAGGAAGAGGACTTCGAGGCGATGGCGAAGCCGGACGCGCCGGCGACGCCCGCCCCGTCCACCCCGCCTCCGGCCGCTCCGCCGAGCGGGCCCGCCCCGACGGGTTCGTAGCGGCCCGCGCCGCACCCGACCTCCGCGTCGTCCTCGACGGCCGGCCCCCCCACGGGGCCGGCCGTCGTCGTTTCGGGTGCCGGCTTCCGAGGCCCGCGTGCGGGCGCGCAAGCCGTAGCGTGCGGGCGCGCCTCGCCTCGCGCGCGGGCGCGACCCGGCGGCGAGCGGCCCGCGTGAAATGAAAAGGGGGCGGCGGGATCACCCGCCGCCCCCGCAACCGGACTCTCGAGGTCCCCCCCGGGACCTGACGTTCGCGGCCTCACAGCGCCGTCGCCGGCGCCCACCTAGCCGCTCCCATCTCGCGTCCGGCCGTGTGTTCCTAGACGAAGAGCTCCGCCTTGCGCGTGTCGTGCAGCTCCTTGAGCCGCTTCAGCACCTTGGCGTGGATCTGGCAGATGCGCGACTCGGTGAGCCGCAGCATCGTCGCGATCTCGCGCATCGACAGCCCCTCGTAGTAGTACATCTCGAGGATCGTCTGTTCCTTGTCCGACAGGTTCTTGAACAGCAGGTCCTGCACGTCGCGGCGCTGCTGCTCGCGACGCGGGTCGAGGCCCTTCTCGTCGCGCACGAGGTCGATCATGCGGCTGCCGCCCTCGGGGTCGTCCGCCGTCTCGTCCGTGAGCGACAGCATGGAGACGGGGCTCGCCTCCTCGCAGAGCTCGCGGTACTGGTCGAGCGTCATGCCGAGCGCGTCGGCCATCTCGAGCGTCGTCGGCTCGCGGCCGAGGTCGGCGTGGAGGCGGCGCAGCGTCTTCTCGACGAGGTTGACGCGCAGGCGCACCAGCCGCGGCACCCAGTCGTTCGTGCGGAGCGAGTCGAGGATCGCGCCGCGGATGCGGGCCGTGCAGTACGTCTTGAACTGGAACCCGCGCGAGATGTCGAAGCGGTCGATGGCCTCGATGAGGCCGAACGTGCCCATGCTCGTGAGGTCGTCGACGTCGACGCTCGCGGGCAGCGTCGAGGACAGCCGCTCCGCGATGTAGCGCACGAGCGGGAAGTACGCCTCGGTCAGGCGGGCCTTCGTCTCCGGGTCCTTCGACGTGGCGTACGAGGCCCAGAGGTCGGCATAGTCGGCATCGCGGATCTTCTTCACAGGTCCCTCCCTGGGGGAATCGAGGTCATCACCCGTCTCTGCGGATGCAGAGACGGCCACCACCACCCTTGCGGCTTGAACTCACGTAAGCCGCCGAAGGCGGAACCCAGGGAGGGCTCTCGTCTCGGCTGCTTGGCTTGGAAGCTGGCTGCCCTTCGGGGGGAGTCTCCCCGGGAGGGCCCTGTAGCTTTGCGTCGCCCGCTTTCGCGGGGTTTGCCCGTTCATCCAAGGCCGTCACGCTGAAAAGATCGCGTCGCGAGGTCGTCGCGACACACGGAACCTAGCCCCGCTCCACGACGTGGCAACCCGATTCGGCGGAATTCGCTAAAGTCCGAGATGCCTAGAGCCGCTAGGCTCGCTCGGACCGAACATCCCCGAAACATCGCCACCGCGGACGAACGTCGCCGCGGCCATCGTCGGCCGCCGCCATGCGCGGGCGGGCGCTGCGCCCGCCCGCGCAGATGTGCTCCTCGACGCCGCGCCAGCGAGCCGCCCACGCGACCTCGACACGTGTGGGCGACGCCGAACGCCGCGCACGATCGGCCACCGGGCCTCGCGGTCCCGGGATTCGACGGCGCTTCGAGGGCGGCGCGCCGACGTCCACGTGCGACGAACGGCTACTTCTCGTCGTCGTTCATGCCGGGGCCGCCGTCCATGCCGGCGCCGTCGCGCGGCCGACGCGGCGGCCCGCCGGGCCGGCCGTTCCAGACGCGGCCGCCGGGCCCGTTGCCGCTCAACACGCCCCGCGTCTCCATCAGCTGCGCGAGCAGCCGCAGCCGCTCGGGCATCGTCGACGCCAGCCGGTATGCGCGGCTCTCGTCGTCGGGCACCGCGAGCGCGCGGAGGACCGACGCGACGAGCGCGTCGAGCTTCTCGAGCACGTCGCCCGACAACATCGGCCGCTTCTTCTCGAGGTCGCCGAGCAGCCGCCACAGGCTGGCCGCGCGCATGCCCTCGCCGCGCTCGCCGCCGCGGTGCTTCTCGACGAGTTCCGTCAGCCCGGCGCGGCCGCGCTCGGCCGCCTCCCCCACGGTCCGGACGACCGCGTCGAAGGCCGCGGGCGAAAGCTCCCGCAGCCGACGTCCCGTCACCACGAGATGGGGGTCCACCGGGCCCTCGGACGGCGTGACCGGGCCCGAGGCCTGGTGCAACGCCACGAGGCGCACCATCAGCATCCGCTCCGCGAGCCGGCGCCGCATCGGCTCCGGCGCGTTCGCGCCGCCGGCCGTGCGCACCTGCGCGCGCATCGCGTCGAGCTCGGCGCGCAGGCCGGACGGCGTCGTCGCCGGCAGCTCGGCGTCGAGGTCGGGGGCGGCCACCGCCTCCTCGATCACGCGGCGCTTCCACGCGCTCCCGATCGCGCCGTCCACCTGGCCGCGTTCGGCCTCCGAGAGGCCGTCGTAGAAGGTCGCCGCCTTCTCGGGCGGCAGCGCCGCCACGATCGCCGTCGCGAGCGCGCGGACCACGGCCTGCACGCGCACGAACCGCTCGCCGCCCTCGCCGGGCATCTGGCGATAGCCCTCGAGCTTGGTCCACAGCTCGGCCATGGCCGCGGGGCCCGCGGCGCTGGCGACGCGCAGCCGCTCGAGGAGCTTGGCGCGCGTCTCCGGCGAGACCGAGCGCAGCTTCAGCACGACGACCGCGATGCGCTCGCGCTCGGTCGCGCTCAGCGCGTCCCACGTCGCGACCTGGCGACGGACGGCCTCGAGCTCCTCGCGGCGCAGCTGCGAGACGGCGTCGGGCCGCGCGTCCTTCGCGGGCGCGGGGGTCGTGGCATCCTCGGCGAACGCCTTCGGCATCCACGCGGCCGGGGCCGACGCGAGGCCCGCCCCGGCGCCGACGAGCAGCGCGAGGAAGCCGGGGAGGCGACGACGGAGGAGGAGCGCGATCGAGGTCATCGGAGGTCAGTTGCCGCTGGTGGCGAGGTCCTGGGGGTCGGCGAGGAGGAGCGCGGAGAACTCCGCGTCGGACAACGACGCGAGCTGGGTCAACGTGTCGCCGTCGAGCTGGTCGAGGACGCCCGAGGGCAGCGCGTCGAGGGCCGCGACCGAGGCGTCCGGGACCGGCGACGCCGGCGGACGGTCGCCGAGCCCGCGGCCGAGCAGGGCCCCCACGCCCAGCGCGGCGACGATCGCCGCCGCGGCCGCGAGCGCGCGCGCCCGCCCGCCCGCGAGGAGGCGCAGCGCCGGCCGCGGGCCCACGGGCCCGACGCCTTCCGCCGCGGCGCCCGTGCCGAGGTCGGCGGCCTTCGCGAGCACGCGGTCGGCGAACCCCTCGGGCACCGGCTCGTCGCGGTACGCGCCGAGGAGCGACCACACGCGGCGCACGGCCTCGGCCTCCTTCCAGGCCTCGGGGTGGCTCTCGAGCCACGCGAGGAACTCGCGGGCCTCCGCCGGCGACATGCGGTCGTCGAGATAGGCGTTGAGACGCTCACGGACGTCAGCGGGGTTCATCGGGCTCGCTCCGGTCGCTCGCGGCGGCGACGTCGGCGGGTTCGCCGACGACGGACGCCAGGGCCTTGCGCAGGTTCTCCCGCGCGCGCATCAACAGGGACTTCACCGCCGGGACGCTGCTGTCCATGGCGGCGGCGACCTCCTCGTAGGGCAGGTCGTGGTAACGGGACAGGATCACCGCGAGGCGCTGCTGTTCGGGCAACGCGTCGATCGCCGCGCGCACCTGGGCCTCGACCTCGTTCGCGGCCATCAGGTCGGGCGGCGTCTCCGCGCCGCCGTCCCCGAGGGCCGTCGCCTCGACGTCGGCGCCCTGCTCGCCGTCGCCGAAGACGGCCGAGAAGCCGGCGACGCGCCGGTTCTTGTCGGCGCCGAGGCGGCGGATCTCGTTGAGGCAGGTGTTCACGGTGATCCGGTAGATCCAGGTGCCGACCTTCGCCTTGGGTTCGTAGGTGTGCTTGCTCCGGTAGATCCGGAGGAAGACCTCCTGCGCGACGTCCTCGATCCCGGGGCTCCTCGAGCCGAGGTATCGCCGCACCAGCGACAGCACCGGCCCCTGGAACTTGTGGACGAGGACCTCGAAGGCGGAGGCGTCTCCCTTCTGGAAGCGGCGCATCAACCTCTGGTCGGGGTCGTTCATGCGGGCTTCCGCCGCTTCCAACCCGGTCCAGGCCGACGAGGTCGCGCCCGGGGGCCCCCGGCGACCGGGCCTCGCGTACCCGGGGCGGGGCCCGCGTCGGTCACCTCGGGAAACCGATGCGCCCGAGGGGCCAGACCCGGAACACCACCCGCCCGAGGACCCGATCGAGGGGGATCGGCCCCCGGCTGCGGTACCGGGAGTCCTGGCTGTGGGCCGAGTGGTCCCCCAGGAAAAAGAGGTGGTCCGGCGGGACGTGGAAGGGGGCCCCCGGGTCGATCCCGAACTGCCCCTGCTGCGTGTAGTGGACGTCGCGGTCGATCGCGACGGAGGCGACGGCGCCGTGGACCGCCACGGTCGCGGCGCCGCCGAAGAACTGGTCGCGGGTCTCGACGTCGCCCACGCGGAGCACGCCGTCGACGAGGGAGATGGAGAGCGTCGTCGGGGCCGCGGGCTCGCCGGGCGCGCCCGCCCCCGTCTCGACGACGCGGGTCGCGCGGCGGTTGCGGTCGAGGAACGTGACGCGGAGCCGCGCCGGGCCCGTGACGACGGCGGTCGCGTAGACGTCGTGGGCCTCGGGGCGCGGGGCGCCGTTGAGCTCGAGCGTGCCGTTCTCGTCGACGTAGGCGGGTTCGTCGGCGTGGAGCGGGCGGGCGTAGTGCCGCCAGCCGTCCGCGTCGGCCGACCACCCGTCGGCCTTGCCCGCCGCGTCGAACGTCGAGCGCACCAGCGGCTCGCGCACGGCCGCCGCGACCTCGGGCGGCTTCACGACGACCTTGCCGTCGACGACGAGGTCGCCCTGCTCGTCGACCGCGACCGCCTCGCCGGGCAGGGCGACGAGCCGCTTCACGAGCTTCGTGCCCGCGCCGTCGTCGAACACGACGAGCGCGAACCGGTCGGGCACCTCGCGGCGCGAGAGCTTGTAGACGAGCAGCCGGTCGCCGGGCGCGATCCCCGGCCGCATGCTGTTCGTCGGGACGACGCGGAACTCGGCGACGAAGAGGTAGAGGAACGCGAGCACCGCGCCCGTCGTCAGGATCGAGAGCCCTTCGTGCCGGACGAAGCGCACGAGGCGCTCCCAGCCGTTCTCGGGGCACGCGATCGTCGCGCGACCGCGGTCCACGCGGGCGAGGACGTCGCGGGCGAGGGGCACGGGCCCGAACGCCTTCGACCGGCCGGCCGCGGCGAGCGCCGCGAGATGGGCGAGCACGTCCGAGACGACGCGCCCGCGCTCCTCGGGATCGCGCACGCGCGACGCGACGGCGAGGGCGACGCGGCTGTCGCGGGGCGACGCGGGCGGCGGGATCACGGCCGGGCCGTCCGCGACCGACGGCGGCACGACGGTGCCCGGGAGCCCGTAGACCGCCGCCCCGGAGTCGGCCCGCCCGACGACCTCGACCTTGCCCGCGCGCACGAGCGCGTGGACGAGCGCGTGCCATGCGCCCTCGCGCCCGGGCCCCGACTCGGGGGCCGACTCGGGGGCGGGGGCCGCGTCGCGGGCGGCGGCGAGCAGGTCCTCGACGGCGGCGGGCCCTTCCGCGAGCCGCGCGAGCATCCGCGCGCTCATCCGTGCGTCGGCGATGCCCGTCACCGCTTGCCCTCCGCCGCGTGCCGCCGGTCGAACGCGAGCAGCAGCGCGACCGCGCCCGCGAGCGCCACCGCCTGCGCCAGCACCGCCGTACCGTAGCCGAAGCCGTCGCGGAGCATCGCGAAGAGCGACGTGCCGACGATGCTGGCCTTGGTCGTGACGCCGTAGAGGCCGAGGGCCTCGCCGCACCGCTCGGGGGGCGCCACCGCGATCACGAGCTGCCGCCCGACGGTCCACGTCGCGGCGACGCCGAGCCCGCCCGCGACGACGAGCCCCACGATCGACACCACGTCGCGGGGCCACGCCGCCGACGCGAACAGGGCCACGACGAGCAGGCCCGCGGCCGTCGCAAAGACGCGGGCGGGGCGCAGGCGGTCCACGAGCTTCCCGACGACCAGCCCGCCGACGAGCGCCGTCATCGACAGCGCGACCATCCCGTCGACGGCGCGCGACGCGCCGAGCCCGACGTGGTTCTTGAGGTAGAGGTAGACGTGGGCGATGAGCGTGTTCATCACGTCGGCCGCGACGAAGTTGGCGAGGAGCAGCAGCCGCAGCGTGGGCTGCGAGGCCACCCACCGGAGCGAGTCGACGAGGCGCACGCGAGGCCCGGCGGCCGCCCGCGCGCGCGCGGGGTCGTCCTTCACGAGCAGCCACAGCGGGACGGTGCCGAGGAGGAACAGCCCCGCGCAGAGGAGGAACGTGCCCTCGAGACCCAGGGGCCCCTGCGAGACCGCGCGTCCGACGAGGAACGCGAGCGGGAGCCCCGCGTAGCCGAGCGCGGTGCCGAGGCCCGAGACCCAGCCGCGGCGGTGCGGCGGCGCGACGACCGGCAGCAGCGCGTTGTAGAACGTGAGCGCGGCCTGGTAGCCGAACAGGCTGATCGCGTACAGCACGAGCAGCGGGACGGGCCCGAGGCCCGCGCACGGGTAGAGCGCCGCCGTCGCGCCGATGCACAGCAGCGTGAACCCGTCGAGCCCGGGGCGCGCGCGGCCCGTGCGGTCCACCCGCGCGCCGAGCGCCGTCGAGACGAGCGCCGACGCGAGCAGCGTCGCGGACGTCGCGTAGAACAGCCACGACGACGCGCCGTACCGCGTCTCGAGCAGGTCCGGCAGGAACGTCGTGACGACGATCGCCGAGTAGATCGTGTTCGCGAGGTCGTACAGCGCCCAGGCCACGACGACCCGAGTGCGCGGCGCGTCGGCGGGCGCGTTCACGGCTTGCCCGTCGACGTGAGGAGCGCGAGCGCCGCCGCGACGCCGAGCACCACCAGCACGATCAGGAGGATCGCCGTCCGGCTCGGCGGCGTCGTGCGGATCGCGCCGCCCTCCGAGCGGAGGAACTCCTCGTACGCGTCGTCGTCCTCGCGGGCCGAGGTGGGCAGGTCGAGGTCCTGCGCGGTGCGCACCGCCGCGGCGTCCTCGTCGTCGTCCCAGCCCGTGCGCGCGTCGGCGCCGCACGCGGGGCACGCGAGGGCGCCCGCGGCGACGTCGGCGTGGCACGCCGGGCAGGGGAACGTGTCGCGGGCGCGGGCCACGTCAGGCCGTCAGCGCGACGGCCGACGCCGGCAGGAACCGCTGCCAGAGCGGCCGCGCCCGCACCGACGCGGGGTCGAGCCCGCCCGGCCAGCGCGGGGCCGCGGGCGGCTTCTTCAGCGTCAGGTTCAGCTCGTGCGCGAGGCGGTTCGCCTTGCGCGCGTTGCACGGGCGGCACGCCGTCACGCAGTTCTCCCACGACGACGCCCCGCCGCGCGACCGCGGGATGACGTGGTCGATCGTCAGCTCGTGGAGGCCCGGCCGGTCGCCGCAGTACTGGCAGGTGTGCCCGTCGCGCTTGTAGACGTTGCGACGGGTGAAGGAGACGCCGCGGACGGGGTAGCCGTCGTACGTGCGCAGCGCGATGACCTCGGGCACGCAGATCGAGAGCCCGAACCCGAGCAGGCGCCCGGGACCGCCGGGCCGGCCCGCGCGGCTCGTCGAGCCGCCGCGCGCGAGGGGATCCCCACGGCCCGCGGGTTCGCCGCGGCCGGGGCTGCGGATCAGCCCGTCGGTTCTTGGGTGGTCCGCCTCGGCGTCCGCGCCGCTCGCCGCGGCGCGCACGGCGTCGATCGTCGACGCGACCGACAGCGTCGCGCCCTCGGCCGGCGTCACGAGGAGGGATCCCTCCCCGTGCCCGCCGCCGGGTTGTGGGCCGTCGCCGAGCGACTCGGCGCCCAGCTCGAACCGGCTCTGCTCGAGCCACTGCTCCCACGAGTGGAGCTGATACGTCGTCGGGTGGACGACGCCCGCGGCGCCCCGGACGAGCAACACGACGGCTCGGCGGACCGACGTCGTGGAGATCGCCGTCCAAGAGCGGTTCAGGACGAGGGCCCGGTCCTCGAGCATCCGCCCATGGTACCCGCCCGTCCGACCGGGCGTGCAAGGCCACGGTCAAGGCCCGCCTTCCCGGCCCGCGCGCCCTCGCGGCCCCCGTCGTCGGGTCGCCGCCGCCGGGCCGTCGGCCACCGGGCCTCGCGGTCAACCGGCGTAGGCCGCCTCCACGTCCTTCGCGAACCGCTTCACGACCTCGTGGCGCCGCACCTTCAGCGTCGCCGTCAGGCACGCGTTGTCGCCCGAGAGCACCTCGCCGAGCACCGCGACGCGCGCGACGTGCTCGAACGGCCGCAGGCCCGACCCGGACCCCGTCCGGCGCGTCAGCTCGTCCTTGAGGAGCGCGGCGACCTCGGGCTTCGCGGCGAGGTCGGCGAGCGTCGTCGCCGTGGGCAGGCCGAGCCGCGCGACGACGGCGTCGCGCTCGGGCACCACGAGCGCCGCCAACGTCTTGCGGTCCTGCCCGACCACCACGACCTGGTGCACCAGCGGCGACGGCGTGATCGCCGCCTCGACGCGCGTCGGCTCGACGTTCTCGCCCCCCGCGAGGACGATCGTCTCCTTCTGGCGGCCGCGGAAGAGGAGGTCGCCCGACGGGCCCAGGAGCCCGAGGTCGCCGGTGTCGAACCAGCCCCCCGCGTCGAGCACGCGCGCGGTCAGCTCGGCGTCGCGGTGGTACCCGCGCATCACCTGCGGCCCGCGCGTGAACACGACGCCGGTCTCGCCGGTCGGGAGCACCGCGCCCGTCGTCGCGTCGCGGACCTGCAGCTCGACGCCCGGGATCGCGAGGCCGATCGTGCGCAGCACGTTGCGCTCGGCCCGCCGCACCGTGAGCACCGGCGACGTCTCGGTGAGGCCGTAGCCGACCAGCACGCCGACGCCGACGGCGCGGAAGAAGCGGTCGACGTGGGGCGGCATGAGGCCGCCGCCGACGACGGCCCCTCGCAGCCTCCCGCCCGTCAGCCGCGCGAGGCGGCGGAACGCGACGCGGCGCAGGAGCGCGTCGAACGGCCAGAGGAGGCCGGCGACGACGGCGGACCCTCCCCGGGACGCGAGGCCCGGCCCGCGGCCGCGTTCGTCCACCGACCAGCCGCGGGCGACGTCGACGGCCCGCGCGCGCGCGTCGGCGACCGCGTACGCCGACGCGAAGACCGCGCGCCGCAGCGCGGGGCCCTCCGCGAGCGTCTTGCGGATCGCGTCGTGGACCGCCTCCCAGATGCGCGGGACCGACGGCACGAACGTCGGCGACTTCTCCGCGAGGTCGTTGCGGAAGCGGCGGACGTCGGTGTAGACGAGTCGCGCGCCCTGCGTGAGCGCGACGTACTCGACGGTGCGCTCGAAGATGTGCCACGGCGGCAGCACGGACAGGAAGACGTCGGTGGGGCCGATGTCGAGGACGGCGGGGATCACCTCGAGCTGGTGCGCGAAGTTGCCCTGCGTCAGCACGACGCCCTTCGGCCGGCCCGTCGTGCCCGACGTGTAGATGATGGTCGAGACGTCGTCCGGCGCGAGGGCGGCGGCGAGCGCCGCGAAGCCCGGCCCGCCGCGGCCCTCCTCGACGAGGCGGTCGAACGGCACGCCGGGGACGGGCGCGCTCCCCGCGTCGAGGACGATCACCTCGCGCAGGCCGGGCAGCCCGCCGCGCACCGCCTCGAACCGCGCGGCCGTCCGCGCGTCCTGCACCACGACGAACGCGACGTCGGCGTGCCGGAAGATCTCGAGGATCTCGGCCTCGGGGGTGTCGGTCCCGCGCGGGACGCCGATCGCGCCGGCCAGCTGGATCGCGAGGTCGCACTGGATCCAGCGCCGCGAGTTGTCGGCCCAGAACCCCACGCGCTCGCCGCGGCGCAGGCCGCGGCCCGCGAGCCCGTGGGCCGCGGCCGCCGCGTTCGACAGCACGACGGACAACGCGACGGTGCCCGCGCGGTCCTCGAGGATGGGACGGTCGCCGAGCCGCTCGAGCGCGGCCTGGAAGTACGCGGGGACGGTGCGGGGCGCGTTCACGGGCGGCCATGCTACGCGACGGCGGACGGGCCTCGCGGTCCCGCGCGCCGACCGCCCCGGACATCGGGGACCCGCCGGCGGCGCGCCCCCGCGGTCAGCGGCACGTCTCCGGGACGCGGAAGGTCTGGAGCTCCGTCTCGACGCCGCGGAAGTACCGGCGCGACATCGTGCCGAGCGCCGGCACGCCCTGCGCCATGTAGATGATCCACGGCCCCTCGACCTGGCCGTAGCGCATGAGGCCGACGGCGTAGGCGCGGCGCTTCTGGCCGCCCCACGTCACCTCGGTCGGGGCGATGTCGCGCAGGACGCCCAGCGCCTCGATGGGGAGGCCGAACCCGTTGAGCGGGAAGACGTAGGGCTCGTCCTTGCGCGGCGGCATCCCCTCGGTCGAGGTGCGGGCCACGGGCGCGGGGCGCGCGTCGCAGACGAGGAACGGCGGGAACGAGCGCGGGTCCGGGTACCGCGGGCTCGAGAAGCCGGGCACCTTCGTCTCGCCGCGGTGCGGTCGCAGGATCTTGCCCGGCGAGCGGACGACGAGCCAGCTGGCGAGCTCGGGCTGCGACGACGACGAGATCTCGACGCACTCGCCGGTCTGCACCGCGAGGAGCGGGTTGACGAAGTCGAAGGGCGGCCGGCCGTCGGGGGCGTTCGAGCGCTTCAGGTCGACGTAGACGACGCCGAGCACGGCGGCCATGACGGCGAGCGCCAGCGCGACGACGCGCTCGGCGCCGCCGCCCGACACGCGGGAGGGCGGGGGGGCGGCGGGGCTCACGAGGCGGGCCTCCACGACGTGCACTCGTAGATGTGGCCGGCGCGTTCGAACCGCACGATGCCGAAGACGGGCACGGCCTCGTGCATCCACACGACGACGGACTCCTGCTCGGGCTCGAGCGCGGGGTCGATGCACTCGACGCGCCAGCACTTGAGCGGGCGGCCGAGGAACCGGATCTCGTCGCGGCGGATGCGGCGGAGGATCCAGGTGCGGTCCCAGGCCTTGGGGGCCGACGGGGTGAGGAACGGGAACAGGCCGTGCTCGACGAGCTGATGGACGTAGGTCGGCTCGGCCTCCGGCGTGACCGCGCCGACCGCGTCGCGGACGGTGCGGGTGATCGTCACCTTCGGCGGCCCCTGCGGCCCGCCGCGGTCCACGGCGCCAACGGAGAACTCGAGCGTCGTCGCCTGGTCGACCCGGTAGGTGACCGTTTCACCGGGGGTCGCGTCCCCCAGCATGAGGCTGGCGGGGAACACCTCGACCTCCCGTGTCTCCTGACCGGGGGAGGGGTGGAGCAGGATCAGCCCGGCCAAAGCCAGGATGACGAGGCATTCGAGGAGGATCAGCGCACGCATGGGGCTCCCGGTCGCGGGGAACGTCGATCGTAACCCTTTGCTCGTCAACGGCTTGTAACGCACCGCTGCGGAGGCCGGAACGGTCGGGGCGCCACGGGAAGGCCCCGGGGCCCCATCCTATACTCGCTCTCTTCCCCTGGATCGATCCACCGATGTCCACGCTTGCCCATTTCGACGACGCCAACTTCGACGCCCAGGTCCTCAAGAGCAAGGTCCCGGTCGTCGTGGACTTCTTCGCGGACTGGTGCGGGCCCTGCCGCGCGCTCTCCCCCATCGTCGAGCAACTGGCGAAGGACTTCGCCGGCAAGGTCACGATCGGCAAGGTCGACGTCGACGCGGCCGCCGAGATCCCCGGCCGCTACGGCATCGCCGCGGTCCCGACGCTGATCCTCTTCAAGGACGGGCGCGTCGTGGAGAAGATCACCGGACTCCTGCCGAAGGCCGACCTGCGGAAGAAGATCGAGGCGATGCTGGCCGCCTGACCCGAGGCCCGGTCGCCTCCGGCCCGCGCGCGCCTCGCGCCGGGTTCTCGGGCGGTCCGACCCCGTTCCCACGCCTGGGGCCGCGGTTCCCGACGGGGACCGCGGCCCCGTGCATTCCGGGCCCGGCGCGTTCAGGGTCCCCCGCGTTCCGGGCCCGCCGGATCCGCCGCCGATTGCATGGGCGCGGTCGCTGGCCGCTCGCCGGCCACCGGGCCTCGCGGTCCCCCGCACCCGACATCGACGACGGCGACAGCGCCGCGTCGCGGGTCGGCCACCGCAGCGCCGATGCAACCCTCGCCACCACCTTCGCGGAGAGACGCCCGCGGACGCGAGGCCCGCCGCGCGGCGACAAGCCAAGCCCGGAAGGGCGTCAGGCGCTCACGGGGCGGCCGCGCTCGTCGATCGCGAGGCGCGCCGTGCGGACGACGCCGATCTGCTCGCGCAGGATGTCCGCGTGGAACTTGCCCTCGCTCGCGAGGACCTCGAAGAAGATCCGGCACTCGCGGTCGGGGATGCGGTCCTTCATGCGGTCGTAGTAATACGCGCCGTACTCCTCGCTCTTCACGGCGTCGTGCAGCGCCTTGAGGAGCGTCTCGCGATCGTGGATCGCGCCGACGTCCACGGGGGCGAAGATGCGGCGCGCGTCTTCCTCGGTCGCGGCGGGCGCGGCGGGGCCGAACATCGCGCGGCGGTGCGCGCGCAGGGTCTTGCGGTGGTCCTTCTCGTCGCGCTTGAGGAGCGCGAGCTTGGCCTGCAAGGTGGCCACGTCCATCCGGCGTCCCAGACGGTCGTACGTCTGGAGCGTCAGGGACTCGTTGTGGATCGCGAGGTCGAGGATCTCGAGCGGCGTCAGGTTCGCGGGAAGCAACGCTTCGCCTCCGGACGGGCCACTACCGGGCAGGGCGGCGGCGCGGGGACGCCGCACCACCTCCTGCTCGGAGGGTGATACCGACGGGGACCGACATTTCGGCGGTTCCCGCGTGACCGAGGCCCCCCTTCGCGCGAGGACAGGGCGTGAACCCCCTCGTCCCCCACCCCGTCCCGCTCGCCCGCCGGCGCCGCCCCCTCGTGGGGGTCGCGGCCGTCGGGCTCCTCCTCGCGCTCCTCGTCGGGGCCCCGTCCGCCGCGCCGCCGGCGAGCGCGGGCGACGACCCCGGGCTGGCCGCCATCCGGCGACGGCTCGAGGAGCCCGAACCGGCGGAGCGGGCGGCGGCCGTGCGGCGGCTGGCGGGGGCGCTCGACCCGGCGTCGCTCGGGGTCGTCGTCGCGACGTTGTCCGACGTCCACCCCTACGTCCGGCGGGCGGCCGCGGGCGTGCTGGGGACGATCCTCGACCCGGCGGCGCGGCAACGGCTGCTGGACCGGGCCCCGACCCTCAAGGACGGCGAGGCCCGCGCGGCCCTGACGGAGACGTTCGGCGCGTGGGCCGACCGCGACGGCCGGACCGGGCTCCTGCGCGCGTGCGCGGACCGCGACCCGGGGGTGCGGGCGGCGGCGGCCGAGCGCCTCGCGGACGATCCCGACGAGGCGGCCGGGCGGGCGCTCCTGATCGCGACGACCGACGCCGACGGGCTCGTGCGGGCGGCGGCGTGGACCGCGATCACCGCGCGGGCCCGGCTCGCGGGGGCGACGAAGGTGGAGGTGCGCGGGGCGGAGGGGCTCAAGGACCGGGACCCGCGGGCGCGGGTCGCGGCGCTCGAGGGCTCCGTCGCGGCGGGCGGCGAGGCGGCTGTGTACGCCGTCACGCACGGACTCGACGATGCGGTCTGGTCGGTCCGGCTCGTCGCGGCGGAGTCCGCGGGCGGGGTGCGGGAGCGGCGGGTGCTCGCGCCGCTCGTGGCGGCGCTGAAGGACCCGCGGGAGCGGGTGGCGGCGGCGGCCGGGGTCGCGTTGGTGCGGCTGACGGGCATCCCGTTCGACGCCGACCCGGAGCGTTGGGGCGCGTGGCTCGCGAAGGAGGGCGCGACGTTCGACCCGGCGGAGGTGGCGGCCCGCAAGCCGCCGCCCTACGACCCGGGCGGGCGCACGGCGGCCGTCGTGAAGTTCCTCGACGTGCCGCTGGTGTCGTCGCACGTGGCGTTCGTGCTCGACGCGTCGGGGAGCATGTCGGAGCGCGACGCGGCGGGCGCCTCGCGGTGGGACCGCGTGCGCGACGAGGTCGACCGCGTGCTCGAGCGCGTGGGCGGCAGCGTCGAGGGCAACGTCGTGGTCTTCTCGGACGCGGCGACGGCGCTCTTCCCGAGCGCGGTCCGCTTCACGCCGACCGCGCGCGACAAGGTGCGCGCGGCGCTGCTCGCGCGACCGCCCGCCGGCCGGACGGCGCTCTACGACGGGATCGCGCTGGCGCTCGCCGACCCCACGATCGACCAGGTGATCGTCCTCTCGGACGGCGCGCCGAGCGCGGGCGCGTGGTTCACCAAGACCGACCTCCGCGAGGGCCTCGCGCGCGCGAACCGCTGGCGCCGCGCGCGCATCGACGTCATCGCGGTCGGCGCCGACGACGTCGCCAAACGCTGGCGCACGCTGCTGCGCGACGTCGCCGAGTCCACCGGCGGCCGCTTCGTGGCGCGCTGACCGGCGTCGCGCTCGCGCCGGGCGCGCCCTCAGACGCCGTTCAGTCCGTACACCACGACGACGAGGCCGAGTATCGCGAGGCGCACCACCCAGAACAGCGTGAACGTGGCACCGGCGAGACGGGATGCGCTGGCGACGTACAGCACGGCCAGCGCCAGCTCCGCCAACGCGAAGACGCGCTCGATCGCGTCGTCGTCACCGCGCGAGCTCCACGGCACCGGGCCGACGTCGATCCACGACGCGGTCACGAGCCGAACCGCCGCAAGGACGGCCCCCCGCGCATCGCCGGCCAAGCCGAAGGCGCGCGCCGGGAGGGACAGCAGGACGACCGCGGCTCCCCAGCAGCCTGCGACGTAAAGGCCGCACCGGAGTCGACGGCGCAAGCGGACCTCCTCGGGCGGCCGCAGGCCGGGCCCCGCGGTCCCGCGCGGCCGGGGATCGCATCGAAGCCGTCGCAGGCGCGGTCGCGGTCGGAGCGACGCGACCGGTGGCGTCAGCTCGCGCCCTTCGCGATGAACTTCACCTTCACCAGCTTGGCCTTGTGGCCACGCGGCGCGAGGTGCACCTTCACCGTCGTCCACGTGCCGGACCCTTCCGTGTGGTTCTGGAAGCGGCCCTCGCGCCCGCGCTGCGGGAGCATGTGGAGTTCCTTCGTCTCCCCGGACCCGTTGCCGAGCACGACGAGCGGCGGACCGCTGTGCTTGGGGTCGAACTCCAGCAGGACTTCGTCGATCGCGAGCGGCGAGAACGTCGCCTCGAACGCGACCGTGGGGGTGATCTCCTTGTTCGCCTCGATCTCGTGGATGTTGCGGCTCACCGGACGGTCCCTCCAGGGCGGCAGTCGGCCGCCCATTCGTGCAACGCCATCGTGCCCCGCCACCCCGGTCCCCGGCAACCGCAATCGGTGGCCGTCCCGGACGGCAACGGTCCCGAAGCCGCCCGGTCCGGAAAAGCCTCCGGCCCCGTCGGTGCCCGTCGGGATCATGGGGGGCTGTCCCACGGAGCGCGGCGCGACGCATGAAGATCCTCGTCACGGGTGCGGGCGGCCAAGTCGGCACGGACCTCATCCCCCTCCTCCTCTCCCGCGGCCACCAGGTCGCCGCCCTCGACCTCGCCCCGGCCCCGGCGGCCACCCCGGCGGGTGTCCAGTGGATCCAGGGCGACGTCACCCGGCAGGAAGAGGTGTTCGACGCCGTGAAGGCGTCCAAGCCGGACTCGATCTTCCACCTCGCCGCGATCCTCTCGGCGACCGGCGAGCGGATCCCGTTCCGCGCCTACGCCGTGAACATGGAGGGGACCCGGTACGTCCTCGAGGCCGCCCGCGTCCTCGGGACGAAGCAGGTGATCTTCACGAGCACGATCGCGGCGTTCGGCCCGGGCCTCGACAACCCGGTCGGCAACGACGTCTCGATGCGGCCGACGACCATGTACGGCGTCACGAAGGTCGCCGGCGAGCTGCTCGGCGAGTACTACGCGACGAAGTGGGGCCTCGACTTCCGCGGCGTGCGCTTCCCGGGCCTCATCTCGGCCGTCGAGCCGGGCGGCGGCACGAGCGACTACGTCAACTACATGTACTTCGACGGCGTGCGCAAGGGCGCCTACGAGGCGTTCGTGCGCGCCGACACGACGATCCCGCTGATGTACATGCCCGACGCGCTCCGCGCGCTCGTGGACCTCGCGGAAGCGCCCGCGAAACAGCTCAAGCACCGCATGTTCAACATCGCGGCCATGAGCCCGCGCGCCGACGAGATCGCGGCCGCGGTCGCGCGGCGGATCCCGGGCGTGAAGATCACGTTCAAGCCCGACCCGCGCCGGCAGGCCATCGTCGACTCGTGGCCGCAGGCCCTCGACGACAAGGTCGCGGCCGCGGAGTGGCGCTGGAAGGCCGAGTGGGACCTCGAGCGGATGACCGACGACCTCCTCGCGAAGGTCCGCGCGATGTCCGGCGTCGCCACGCCCCCGGCGGCCCCGGCTGCCAAGCCCGCCGCGAAGCCCGCCGCCGGTGTCACGGCCAAGCCCGCCGCCGGTGCCACCGCGAAGCCCGCTGCCAGTACCACGGCGAAGCCGGCCGCGAAGGCGCCGGCGCCGAAGCCGGTCGCGGCCCCGAAGGGCGCGAAGAAGTAGCCGCACGGGCGGGGGATCCGACGCGCGGGACCGGGGGCGGAGGCAAGCCTCCCCCCCGGTCGCGCATCCCCCCCACGGCACCCGGCACCCGCCGGGCCGTGGAGGCGACGCGATGCGCACCCCGATTCGTTCCCTGGCCACCGGGCTCGCCGGCGCGCTCCTCGTCGGCTGCGGCTCGGGCGGCGCGACGAACCCGCCCATCGACGTGATCGTCGCCGTGAGCACGGCCGGCGAGGCGCCGCGCCTCCTCGGCGGCGGCCTGCGCGGCGAGGGCCTCGTCCGGATCGACGGCGGCGTGCCCGGCTCGAACCGCTACGCGTGGAGCCCCGACCGCACCCGCGTCGCCTTCGTGTCCGAGGACGCCGCGGGCGACGACCGCATGTACGTGGTCGCGTTGGCCGACGGCGTGCCCGTCCCGGTGACCCCGGCCCCGACGCCCGGCACCTACGTCTCCTACCCGAAGTGGTCCCCCGACGGGACGCGCCTCGCGTTCGTCGCCGATCTCGTCGACGACGCCCTCGACACCGACGAACTGTGGGTCTGGAACGGCGCGGGCCTCGCCGTCCAAGTCTCCGGCGTCGAGCACGTGATGGGCATCGCCGAGCCCTACTGGTCACCCGACTCGACGAAGCTGGCCTACGGCGGCCAGGTCGCCGGCACGCAGCCCAACGGGGCCGTCTCGCTCTGGGTCGTCGGCGCCGACGGCGCGGGCCGCACGAAGGTGTCGGGCACGCTCGTCGCGGGCGGCAGCGTCTCGTGGAACAGCCCCAACGGCGCCGACGGCTTCGGCGGCAACACGATCTGGTCGTACGACAGCCAGCGCGTCGCGTTCCTCGCCGACAAGGACACGGACGAGGTCCTCGAGCTGTGGACCGTGAAGGCCGACGGCACCGGGCTCGTGAAGGTCCTCCCGGCCTCCGGGCCCACGACCGACGTCTACGCGTTCCAGTGGTCGCCGACGGCCCCGCAGCTCTTCGGCGCGCGCAGCGGCAGCGGCGCGCAGCTCTGGGTGATGCCCGCCGCGGGCGGCGCGCCCGTCGCCGTGTCCGGCGCCGCGGAGCTCCTCTCCGCCTGGATCACCACGTGGAGCCCCGACGGCGCGCGGATCGCCTACGTCGTCGGCGGGACGGACGTCCACACGGTCGCACCCGACGGGTCGACGCCGCGCACCCTCGCCATCGCCCCGGGCGACGGCGTCGCGTGGTTCGGCCTGCGGTGGGCGCCCGTCGGCGGCCGGCTCGCGTACGTCGCCGGCACCGAGGACGTCATCGATCCCGACCACTTCCGCCTGTTCGCGGTCCTCGACGCGCCCGGCGCGACGCCCGCGCTCCTCTCGCCGCAGGTCTCCGACACCGACGGCAACGTCGTGGACTCGGGCTGGCACTGGTCGCCCGACGGCACGCGCATCGCCTACCGCGCGCGCCCGGGCGCGACCGGCGCCCACGACCTGTTCCTCGTCGGGGCCGACGGCAACGGCCTCGAGCAGGTCACCGCCCTGCCCGGCGCCGGCTGGGTCACCGACATCGGCTGGGCGACGGACGGCACGCGGTACGTCTGGACCGAGGGCGACGTCGCGGACGGCGACTTCCGCATCCGTTCCTGCGACCCGTCGGGCACGTCGATCCGCACGATCCTCGACGACGACGTCGTCTCGCCGGCCGGCTGGGCGGACTGGCCGCTGGTCCGCTGACGGCGCCCGCCCCGTCCCCACGGCCCCCACGAAACGAGCCAGGGTTCGGGACCGCGAGGCCCGCCGGCCACCGGGCCTCGCGGTCCCGGGAGGGGACGGCGTCCCAGGAGATCGCGCCGTGGGCGGTTACGCGTCGCGGACCAGCTGCACCGCGACGATCACGAGGAACGCCGCGAACGCGCGCTTGATCCAGACGACGGGCAGCGCGTCGGCGAGCCACGAGCCGAGCGTCGCGCCGACCACGCCGCCCACGGCGAGGAGCGCCGCGAGCTTGAAGTCGACCTGGCCGGACGGCGCCTTGCGGACGACGGCCCAGGCGGCGGTCGGGACGATGTAGGCGAGCGACGTCCCGACGGCGAGCCTCATGTCGACGCCCTTGAGCCAGAGCAGGGCCGGCACGACGATGACGCCCCCACCCACCCCGCAGACCGCGCCCAGCACGCCGGCCGCGAGGCCCACCGCGATCAGGATCACGACGTCCATGGAGCCCTCCGCGCCCCGTTCTACCGGAGCGACGCCGTGAACGGCCCGTTCGTCGTGTTGTCGGGGGCGTGCGGCACCGAGCTCGAGCGGCGCGGGGCCGCGACGCCGCTCCCGCTGTGGTCGGCGGCGGCCCTGCTCGAGGCCCCGGACCTCGTGCGCGAGGTGCATCGCGACCACGTGCGGGCCGGGGCCGACGTCGTGACGGCGAACACGTTCCGCACGCTGCGGCGGACGCTCGCGCGCGCGGGGCTCGACCCGCGGGGGGCGCGGGCGCTCGTGCGCACGGCGGTCCGGCTCGCGCGCGAGGGCGTGGCGGCGGCCGCGCCGGGACGGCGGGTCGTGGTCGCGGGGTCGGTCGCGCCGATCGAGGACTGCTTCCGGCCGGACCTCGTGCCCGACGAGGCGACGCTGCGCGCCGAGCACGGGCAACGCGTCGGCGACCTCGTGGCCGCGGGGGCCGACCTCGCGATGGTCGAGACGATGAACACGGTGCGCGAGGCGGTGGCCGCGCTCGGCGCGTGCGCGGCCGCGCGCCTGCCCGCCGCCGTCGCGTTCACGTGCGTCGCGGGCGGGCGCGTGCGCTCGGGCGAGCCGCTCGCGGAGGCGGTCGCGGCGGTGCGCCCCCTCCGGCCGCTGGCGATCCTCGTCAACTGCTGCCCGATCGACGTCGCGAGCGAGGCCCTCGACGCGATCGTGGCCGCGGCCGGCGACGTGCCCGCGGGGGTGTACGCGAACGGCCTCGGGACGCCCGACGACGTCGCGGGCTGGCGGTTCGAGCCCGGGTGCGGGGCCGACCGGGCGGCCTATCGCGCGGCCGTCGAGCGGTGGGTCGCGCGCGGCGCGCGCTGGGTCGGCGGGTGCTGCGGCACGACGCCGGCCTACGTCGAGGACGTGCGGGACGTGCTCGACCGGCACGTGCGCCGGAGGCCCTGACCCCGGGGCCGGTCGTGCCGCCAGGATGCGCGGCCCGCCCCCGCGGGCAGACTGACGGGGTCCCTGGAGACCGCCATGCGCGCCCCCGCCTTCGTCGCCGCCTGCCTCGCCGCCCTGCTCGCCGTCCCGACCGTCGCCTCGCGCGCCCGCGCCGAGGACGCGCCGAACCCCGGCAAGCCCGAGGAGAAGCCGGACCCGTCGGCCGAGCGCAACAAGACGCGCGGCTACGTGTGCATCCAGTGGGGCCTCGCGCAGCGGATGTCGGCCGAGGACCGCGCCGCCGCCGGGATCACCGTCGAGAAGGGCCTCGTCGTCTCGGCGGTCACGCCCGACGGCCCGGCCGACCGCGCGGGCATCCAGGTCGGCGACGTGCCGATCACGTTCTTCGGCGAGCCGATCCCGGACGCGAAGGACCTGCCGACCGACGACGAGTCGTTCAGCAAGTTCATGAAGGAGAAGACGAAGCCCATCGCCGACAAGATCGACCCGGGCATGAAGGTCGAGATGGTGATCGAGCGGCAGGGCAAGCGGATGACGTTCACCATGGTCGCGGTCGACGCGACGAAGGCCGACGCGCTGGCGCAGGCCGCGCTCGAGGAGGAGAACGCGGTCAAGGTCCCGAAGCCCGAGGGTCGCGGGGAGGCCCGTCCGCTGAAGCTCGATTTCCAGACGCTGCCCGAGGGTGAGTCGCGCCCCGCGCAGTTCCTCGAGGTGACGGGCTACTGGGAGGTCACCGACGACAACGAGGTGAAGGGGAACAAGGTGATCACGCAGGGCGTGGAGCTCCTCGGCGACTGCATCGGCCTGATCGTCGCGGACGGTCGCGTCTACGGCGACGCCTCCGCGCAGGTGCGGTTCCTGCTCATGAAGGGCGAGAAGTCGGCGTCGGCCGCGCTCGTGCTGCGCGCCAAGGACCGGCGGAACTACTACATGGCCCGCGTGGACGGCGTCGCGCAGACCCTCTCGATCGTGAAGATGGAGCGCGGCGAGTCGAAGGTCCTCGCGACGGCGTCGATCAAGTCGCCGAAGCTCCAGACGTGGTTCACGCTCAAGGCCTCCGCGGTCGGCAAGGCCCTTTCCGTGACCTTCGGCGACAAGACGGTCACGGCCGAGGACGCGACGTTCACGGCCGGGTGGTCGGGCCTCGCGACGTCGCTCGACGCGGTCACCGCGTTCGACGACCTCGAGCTGACGCCGGCCACGAAGTGAGCCGGCGCGCCCGATGACGCACGACGGCCCCGACGCCGCGGGCTCACGCCGCGCGGAGGCGGGGCGGATCCTCCTCGTGGGCGGCGCCCTCGGCGTCGTCGCGGCCGCGTACCTGCTGTTCCTCCGCCACCGCACCGACTACCCGGGCCATCTGCTCGCCGGGTACGGCGCGACGCTCGGCGCGCTCGGCCTGCTGCCGTTCCTCTGCCCGCGCGCGGCCTGGCCCCGGCTCGGGCCCGCCCTCGTGACGCTCGGGACGCTCACGAGCGTCGTCGTGGGGCTCGGGCTCGAGGCGACGACGTTCCGCATCGCGGCCTTCGACCCCGTGGACGCGTGCAACCAGTCGCTCGGCGCGGTCGTCGCCGGGCTGTCGGTCCTGTTCGTCGCGACCCCCGACCGCCCCCCGCCCGCGACCGTCGCGGTCGGGATCCTCCTCACGATCGCGGCCACCGCGGCGGGGTTCCTCCTTGCGTTCCACTAGCGCCGCCGCGGTCGTGCTGCTGCTGACGGGCCTCGCGTGCGTGGCGGGGAACCTGCACGTCATGGCGCGTCGGACCCTCGTCTCCCGCGCGGTGGACGGGCGCCTCGCGTCGAAGGAGCGCCGCACCGAGAAGCACCCGGGCCTCGACGACGTCGTCCTGTGGCACCTCGAGGACGGCACCACGCTGCAGGTGACCGACGTGGTGGACGAGCTGGCGCCCCGCGGCGCCACGTTGTCGAAGGCGGCCTGGGAGCGGACCCTGCGCGTGGACGGCGAGGCCCGGTCGCTCCCGTGGTCCGACGACGTCGTCGGGATGGCGCGGGCCGCGGGCCCGGCGGTGCTGGTCCTGCTCGTGCTCACGATCGCGTGCCTCCGTCGCGGACGTCGCGCGCGCGCGGGCACGCCCGCGGCGACCGACGGCGCCTGACGCCCCCGCCGGCGAACGGGCCTCGCGTACCGGAGCGGGGGATCGCGCGTCAGCGGAGCGTCAGCGTGCCCATGCGGCGGCCGACGCGGAGCAGCGTGCCGGGCTCGAGCGCGTCGAGGCGCCCCGCGCCGGGCGAGAGCAGCAGGACCACCGCGCTGCCGAAGCTGAACCACGCGGCGCGGTCGCCGCGCGTCGCCGCGACGGGCGGCGCGAACGGGATCGTGCGCGGCGCGCGACGGAACGGCCGGTTCGTGCGGACGTCGTGGAACTCGAGGCCGATGGAGCCGACGTTCAGCGCACCGACGGGCACCATCGCGAACGCGGCGCCCGACGACGTTCGGCCGAGGATCGCGATGCGCTCGTTGCGCGCGAAGAGGCCCCGGACGCCGGCGAGCGCGCGGTCGTTGACGGGCCAGAGGTCGCCGGGCAGGTGGCGGATGTGCTCCACCGCGCCGGTGAGCGGCCAGTGGATGCGGTGGTAGTCCTTCGGCGAGAGATAGGCGGTGACGAACGTGCCGCCGTCGAAGGGCGCGGCGTCGTCGGCCGAGCCGAGGAGGTCGGCGAGCGTGTAGGGCACGCCCTTGGCCTGCAGGATCGTCCCCGCCTCGACGGGGCCCGACATGTAGACGCGCGCGTCCACCGGCGAGAGGAACGCCGCGGGATCGGGGTCGAGCGGACGCAGGCCGTCGCGCAGCGGGCGCGTGAAGAACGCGTCGAAGGTGCGGTAGCTCTCGAGGGGCGCCGCGGCCTCGGAGAGGTCGACGCCGAAGCCCCTGCAATACGCACGCAACACGCGCTGCAGCAGCCAGCGCGGGACGCGGCGCCGCGCGAGGAAGCCGAGCGTGCGCGAGACGAGGCGCCGCGGCAGGAGGCGGACGTAGAGCGGGACGCTCATCGCGACGGCGACGCCGCGCACCGCGCGCGCAGCGCCTCCCACGTCTCGTACCCGATCTCGATGGAGCCGTCGCCGACCCCGAGGCGGATGTCGGGTTTGTTCGCGCCGTGGAAGTCGCTGCCGCCCGTGGGGACGATGCGCTCCTGCGCGGCGATGTCCGCGTAGAGCACGCGGTCGTCGGCGTCGTGGCTCGGGTGGAAGACCTCGACGCCGCCGAGCCCCGACTGGGTGAGCGACCGGAAGAGCGCGCGGATGCCGGCGGGGCCGTCCACGCGCAGCTGGCGCGGGTGCGCGACGACGGCGACGCCGCCGGCCGCGTTGACGGCGGCGATCGCGTCCGCGGGGTCGACGGACTCGGCGGCGACGAAGGCCGGGCCGCCGTCGCGCAGGTAGCGCTGGAAGGCGGTCTTGGTGTCGCTGACGTAGCCGCGGCGGACGAGGGCGCGGGCGATGTGCGGCCGGGCGATCACGTCGCCGGCGGCCTCGGCGCGGACCTCGTCCATGGTGAGCGGGCAGCCGAGCTCGGCGAGGCGGTCGAGGATGCGCGGGTTGCGCACGTCGCGGGCGCCGCGGATCTCCGTGAACATCGCCTGGAGGCGCGGCTCGCGGTCGTCGAAGCCGTAGGCGAGGACGTGCATCGCGCGGCCCGGGAAGCGCGTCGTGATCTCGCAGCCCGTGAGGATCTCGACGCCGAGCGCGCGGCCGACCTCGCGGGCGACGGGCAGGGCCGCCGTGGTGTCGTGGTCGGTGACCGCGAGGGCCGCGAGGCCCGCCTCGGCCGCCAGCTTCACGAGGTCCGCGGGACGCAGCGTGCCGTCGGACAGGTCGGTGTGGGCGTGGAGGTCGATGCGGCGCACGGGCGGGGACTCTACCCCCGCGTGCACGGTTCGGAAGGCCCGTCCCGCCGGGCGGCCCCGGCGGGCCCCGTCGTCACGGGGCGCCGTGGCGGCGGCGCGAGGCGAAGTGCGGGTCGTCGCCGCCGTCGGCGGCGGCGAACGAGATGCCGAGCGAGCGCGCGGCGGAGACGACCGAGCCCGCCGGGTCCACCGTCTTGAGCGTGGCGACGGCGCTCGCGATCGGCACCGTCGTGATCTCGCCGCCGCGCAGCGCGACCATGCGGCCGAAGCGGCCCTCCGCCACCGCGTGGACCGCGCCGACGCCGAGGCGCGTGGCGAGCACGCGGTCGGCGGGACTCGGCGAGCCGCCGCGCTGCACGTGGCCGAGGACCGTCGCGCGGACGGAGATGCCCGTGCGCTCCTCGATCTCCTGCGACACGACGGCCGCGACGCCGCCGAGCCGGTCGTGGATCGGGTCCTGGCCGCTGCCCTTGCGGAACACGGGCGCGCCGCCGCCGCGCTTCGCGCCCTCCGCGACGACGACGATCGAGAAGCGGCGGCCGTGCCGGACGCGCGACGCGATGCGCTTCACGATGCGGTCGGGGTCGTACGGGATCTCGGGCAGCAGGATCACGTCGGCGCCGCCGGCGATGCCGGCGTGGAGCGCGATCCAGCCCGCGTGCCGGCCCATCACCTCGACGCACATCACGCGGTGGTGGCTCGCGGCGGTCGAGTGCAGCCGGTCGACGGCCTCGGTCGCGACGCCGACGGCGGTGTCGAAGCCGAACGTGACGTCGGTGCCGCCGAGGTCGTTGTCGATCGTCTTGGGGACGCCGACGACGGGCACCCGCATCTCGGCGAGCTGCGCGGCGGCCTTGTGCGTGCCCTCGCCGCCGACGAGGATCAGCGCCGAGAGCCCGAGCCGCCGCATCGCCTCGGGGACGCGGTGGCTCTCGTCGGTGACGCGGCCCTTGCGCTCGACCGCGAACAGGTTGCAGCGGTTGCTCGCGCCGAGGATCGTGCCGCCGAGCGGGAGGATGCCCGCGATGTCGGCGCGGTCGAGGCGCGAGATGCCGCGGTCGCCGGCGACGAGGAAGCCCTCGAAGCCGTCGCGGACGCCGTAGACCTCCCAGCCGAAATCGTTCTCGGCGGTCTTGACGACGGCCCGGATGACGGCGTTGAGCCCGGGGCAGTCGCCGCCGCCCGTGAGGATCGCGATGCGCCGGGGAGACTTCGCGCGGGGCTTGGCCATGGGGCCGGAGTCTACGTTCCGTCGGGCGGCCGATCACGAACCGGCGCGGGCCTCGCGGTCCCGGGGTCAGGGTCGCCGCACGTGGACGATCCGGATCCCCCACTGGCGGGGCAGCTCGAGGGTCTCGACGGTGAACCCGCCCCAGGCCTGCGCGACGGCCTGGAGGAAGACGTCGCGGTAGTGGTCGGGGTCGTCGGTGGCGGGGTGGGAGAGGACGAGGAAGGCGGCGGGGGCGTCCGCGAGGCCCGGGAGCGCCGCCCCGACCTCCTCGGCGGAGAGCGCGCGGTCGCAGGGGAGCGCGAGCGGCGGCAGCGGGGTCGCGGGGACCGGCTGGACGCGGTCGTAGAAGGCCCACGTCATCCGCGTGAACGGCGAGTGGAGCACCACGACGTCCTTCGGGCCGCGCTCGCGCGCCACGAACGCGTGGGCCTCGCGCCACTGCTCCTTGCCGTAGCGATGGGCCCCCACGAGCGGGGCGGCGAGCGGCGTGTCGCCGAAGTGGTACGCGAAGAGGCCGACGGCGTGCAGCGCGACGAGGCCGCCGAGGAGCACCGGGCGCAGCAGGCCCGGGGCCGAGCGCGCGCCGACGACCGCGAGCCAGAGGAGGAACGGCGCGACGAAGATCAGGTACTTCTCGTGGACGAGGGGCCAGCGCACGCAGGCGAGGAGGACGAGCGCGATCGGCACCGCGACCGACGCGACGACGAACGCGAACCCGCCGCGGTCGCGGCGCGCGAGCGTGCGCAGGCCGAGGACGATCGGCACGACCCACAGGAGCGCCGTGCCGACGACCATCAGCGACTCCTCGGCGAAGACGGCCGCGGGGCCCGCGCGCACGCGCGGCGCGTCGAGCGCGACGAGCGCGGGCCCGGTGCCCATGCGCCAGAGCGCGTGCGCGAGGCGGCTGACGGGCTCGTACGAGCCGGGCGAGATGCCGCGGTACGCCTGCAGCATGTAGAGGAACCACGGGACGAACGAGAGGCCCGCCGCGACCTGCGCCACGAGCAGCGGCCGCACGCGGAACGGGTCGCCGCGTCGGCGGGCGTCGCGCGCGACCCAGAGCGCGTGCGCGAGGTGGCCGGCGAGCGGCCACAACGCGAAGTAGTTCGTGTGGAGCGCGATCGACGCAAGCACCCCGTAGGCGACGAGGGTCCACCGGCCGCCGCGGTCGAGCCACCGCAGGTAGAGGAGCGACAGGCCCAGCGCCTCCGCGAGGAGCGCCGTGTACATCCGCGCCTCCTGCGCGTACTCGACCCAGAACGGGTTGACGACCGCCAGGACCGTGACCCAGACGGCGGTCGAGCCGTCGCCGCCCACGAACCCGCCGCGCGTCGGCGTCCGGGCGCCGTCGGTGAGGCGGACCATCAGCCGCCAGGTGAGGACCAGCGCGAGGACGCCGCACACGACGGCCGGCATGCGCAGGGCGCTCTCGTCCCCCGGCCACAACGCAAGCGATGCGCGCGTGACGAGCCACCAGACCGGCGGGTGGTTGGACTCGGCGAAGAAGGTGTCCTTCCAAGACCCCTCCGTCGCGTTGGCCCAGGTCACGCCCTCGTCGACCCAGAGGGAGAGGACGTCGAGCCCGAGGACCCGGAGGACCAGGCCGGCCATCAGGGCGTTGAGCACGACGCGCGTGCGTCCGGTGAGGGCCGGGGGTTGCATGGGCGCGCGATGGAACCACCCCGGACGCGCGGTGTCTAAGGGGGATCGCCGGGGCCCCGGTCGCCCGGGTGCGCCGCACCCCGTCCCCCGTCGCGGGCGGGGCGATGTCGCGGCTACGCTCGTCGCGTCGGTGGTCTCGTGTCGGTCGTCCGGTGTCGGTGGTCGGTGTCGGTGGTCCCGTCCCGTGTGGAGGCTCCCATGGCCCGTCGTCCCTGGCTCGTCGCGTCGGTGCTCGCCCTCGTCGCGTGCCCCCTCTTCGCGGTCGCCGACGAGGCGCCGCCCGAGGCGGCGAAGGCGCTGCGCGCCGCGCAGGTCCCGCTGCGCGACCGCGACTGGAAGGCCGCCGCGGCCGCGCTGAAGGCGGTGCGCGAGAAGCACCCGACGACCCCGGAGGCGCTCGAGGCGTGGGTCCTCGAGGCCCGGGCGCTGCTCGACGCGGGCGACCCGCGGGGCGCGCTCGACGCCGCGACGGCGTTCCTCGCGGCGCACGGCGACGCGGTGTGGGCCGGCCGCATGAAGGCCACGATGGCCGACGCGTACGCGAAGCTCGTCGCGCCGGCCGACGAGGCGAAGGTGCTCCGCGAGCGCGCGGCGTTCCTCACGGGCACCGACCACCGGGCCCGGCTCGCGGCGCTCTACGTCGCGCTCGGCGACGGCGACTTCGACGGCCGCGACGGGAAGGACGACCTCGGGCGTCCCGTGAAGCGCAAGGACTTCGCGGCGGCCCTCGCCGCCTACAACACCGCCCTCGGCATCGGCGTCGCCCCCGCGGACGTGCTCCGCGTGCGCGCGCGCGGCGCCATGGCCTTCGAGGAGGTCGGCGACTGGGCCAACGCGGCGGCGGCGTGGGACCGGCTCGTGAAGGACGACCCGAAGGGCCCGGGCGCCGACCCGGAGGCCTACGTCGTCGGTCGCGCGCGCGCGCAGCTGCGGTCGGGCCAGCGCGACGACGCGCGCAAGGGGCTGCGCGAGGCGCTCGCGAAGTGGCCCACGGGGGCGCGGCACCTCGAGGTGCTGACGCTGCTCGGCGAGGAGCGGCTCGCGTCGCGTCGCGACGCCAAGGACGAGGCCGACCTGCGCGCGCGCCTCGAGGAGGGCTTCGGCTTCCTGCGGCAGGCGATCGCCGAGCACCGCGGCGACCCCGCGACGAAGGCCGTGCAGGTCCGGCTCGCGCAGGCCCTCGCGTCGGAGGCCGGGCAGCTCGAGGCGTCGGCCGCCGAGTGGCGCGGCCTCGCCGAGCGCTTCCCCGGCGATCCCGACGCGCCGGTGTGGCGCAACGCGCTCGCCGAGACGCTGGCCGCGGCCGGCCGCTTCGACGACGCCGTGACCGAGTGGAAGGGCTTCCTCGCGGCGTACCCGAACCACGCGCTCTGGCAGCAGGTCCAGGAGCGCATCCCGGCGGCCCGCTTCCAGAAGGGCGAGCAACTGGCCGCGCAGGACGACGCCACGGGCGCGGTCACGGCGTGGCGCTCGTTCGCCGAGGAGTTCCCGACGCACCGGCTCGCGCCCCAGGCGCTGCTCCGCGCGGGCGCGCTCCTGCGCGCGCGCAAGGACCACGAGGCCGCGCTCACGGTGTGGCGCGGGGTGACGGGCCGGTACGCCGGCAGCCCCGAGGCCCCGGCCGCGTGGCTGCTCGTCGCGACGACCCTCGAGGACGACCTCGCGCGGCTCGAGGACGCGGTGAAGGAGTACGAGGCGCTGCTCCAGGCGCACCCGGGCTACGGCGACGCCGCGGCCCGGCTCGCGCGGCTGAAGGGCAAGCACCTCGAGGTGCGCGGCGAGCGCGTGATCGGCGGCGCCGAGGGCGCCGTGCTGACGGTGGTCACCCGCAACGTGCCCGCGCTCAAGGTGAAGGTCTACAAGCTCGGCCTCGAGGACTACTTCCGCCGCAAGCAGACCATCGCGGGCGTGGACGCGATCCAGGTCGAGATCGTCAAGCCCGACGCGACGGCCGAGTGGAAGGTGGACCCGTTCGCCCCGTTCGCCCTCGTCACCGCGCAGCGTCCCGTCCCGACGACGGGCCCGGGCGCCTACGTCGTGGTCGCGGGCGACGACGACCTGACGGCGACGACGCTGCTGGTCGTGAGCGACGTCGAGGCGGTCGTGAAGTCGGCCGCGGGCCGGCAGGTCTTCGTGTGGGCCCGCGACCGCGCGACCGGCGCGCCCGTCGAGGGCGCCCGCGTGCTCGCGACGGACGGGACCGCCGTGTTCGCGGAGGGCGTCACCGGCAAGGACGGCGTCTACCGCCTCGACACCGACCGCACGGCCCAGCGCGTCCTCGTGCTGAAGGACGGCCACCCCGCGGCCACCGAGTGGACGCCGGGCCCGGTGTTCGCCGAGGGCTTCACGAGCAAGGCCCACGTCGCGACGGACCGCCCGGTCTACCGGCCGGGCCAGAAGGTGTCGTTCCGCGCGATCTACCGGCGCGCCGACGGCGGCGGCTACGCCGTGCCCGCGGGGGTGACGGGCCGCGTCGCCCTCGTGGACCCGCGCGGGGTCGAGGTCGAGGCCAAGGACGCGGTCGCGAGCGACCTCGGCTCGTTCGCCGGCGACTTCACGCTCGACGGCGAGGCGCCGCTCGGCGACTGGTCGGTGCGGGTGGTCGTGGAGGAGCGCACGTTCGCGGGCACGTTCCGCGTGCTCGAGTACCGCAAGCCCGAGTTCACCGTGACGGTCACGCCGGCGAAGCCGTCGTACAAGACCGGCGAGGAGGGCAAGGCGACGATCAAGCTCGCCTACACGTTCGGCGGGCCGGTCGTGAACGCGCCGGTCGCGTGGCAGATCACGCGCGTCCCGCGCGACTTCGCGCCGTCGGCCGTCGACGACTACTCGTGGTACTTCCAGGACGCGCAGTCGCTCGAGAACGCGCGCCGGGCCTCGCGGTCGGCGCCCGCGGGGAGCGTCGTCGCGCGGGGCGAGGGCGCGACGGACGCCGCCGGCGAGCTGGCGGTGACGTTCGCCACCCAGGAGCGGGACGAGGACGCCGAGTACGTCGTGTCGGCGGTCGCGACCGACGTGACGCGCCGCCCCGTCGCCGACGAGGGCCGCATCCCCGTCGTGCGCCGCGACCACTGGGCGGTGGTGCGCACGGACCAGCGCGTCTACCGGCCGCAGCAGGAGCTGCGCGCCACCGTGACGACGGTGGACGCCAACCAGTCGCCCGTCGGCAAGGCCGGCGACGCGATCCTCGTGCGCGTGAAGCGCCTGCCCGCGCCGCCCGTGAAGCGGCAGCAGGACGCCGGGACGAACGCGCCCGTGCGACTGCTCGAGGAGGAGCTCGAGGTCGCCCGCGTGGCCGCGACGACCGACGCGAAGGGCCGCGCCGAGGTGCGGATGAAGGCGCCGGCCGCGGGCCAGTACCGCGTGCGGTGGTCGTCGAAGGACGCGCGCGGCGCGCTGGTGACGGCCTACGCGGCGTTCGACGTGGCGGGCGAGGCCGAGGACCTCGCGAAGGACGCGCGGCTCGTCGCCGCGAAGGAGACGTACGTCGAGGGCGAGAAGGCCGAGGTGCTGCTGCAGAGCCCGGTCACGAAGGTGAAGGCGCTGCTGACGTTCGAGGGCGAGAAGGTCCTCGACTACCGCCTCGTCGACGTGACGGACCCGAGCACGATCCTCGACCTGCCGGTGCTCGCCGCGTACGCGCCGAACGTCGTGCTGAAGATCGCGATCCCCGGCAAGGACCGCCTGCTCGAGGCCGAGGACGAGATCGTCGTGTTCCGCTACCTGCAGGTGACCGTGACGCCGAGCGCGCGCGAGGCGGCGCCGGGCGCCGCGGTGAGCTTCGACGTGACGACGACCGACGCGGGCGGCGCGCCGGTCGCGGCCGAGGTGGGCCTCGCGGTCGTGGACGAGGCGTTGTTCGCCGTCGCGCCCGACCGCACGCCGGCGATCCGGCCGTTCTTCTACGACCGCAAGCGCGTGAACCGCGTGGTGACGTCGTCGTCGGTCGGGTTCCGCACCTACGGGACGACCCGCGAGACGAACAAGGACCTCCTCGCCGACGCCGCGGCGCGCAGCAGCGACCCGAACGTGCTCCTGGCGATGAACGCGCTGCGGCTCGCGCGCGCGGCGCTCCAGCGCGGCGACGTCGAGCAGGCGGCGCAGCAGGCGCTGCTGGCCGTCGCGGCCGACCCGGGCTCGTGGGACGCGAAGAACCTCGTGAGCGAGTTGCGGCAGCGCCCCGAGGCCCAGGAGATGCTCAAGCAGGCCGACGAGCAGCGATTGATGGAGGAGGTGGCGCGCGTCCAGACCGAGACGGGCGCCGCGGCGGACCGGATGTCGCGCCGCTCGCTGAAGTCGGAGGAGGACGCGCGGTTGAGGATGAACAGCCCGCCGGCGCCTGCGGCCGCACCGAGGCCGCCGGGCGCACCCGTGCTCGACGCCGAGCTGGCGGACCACAACGAGGACGCGAAGGACGCCGCGCCGGCCGAGAAGTCGCTCGCGGGCAAGCCGGGCCTGGTCGCGTCCGGGGGCGCCGGCGGCGGGTACGGCGGCCGCAAGTCGATGCGGGCCTCCGGCGGCGGCGGCGCGAAGAGCAAGGGCGCGGCCGACAAGAAGGCCGACGCGGACCGCTTCGAGGGCTTCGACTGGGACAAAGCCGCCGAACCGGGCGACGGCGGAGACCTGTCCGGGTTCTCCGCGCCCCGCACGGTCCTGCGCGTCGAACTGGCGAAGGGCGACGAGCCCGCCAACGGCGCCCTCTACCGGAACGCGCTGATCGCGCTGGGCGAGCAGTACGGCCTGGCGGACGGGTTCGCGGTGGCGCCGACGCTGCGCAAGACGTTCTCCGACACCGCGGCGTTCGAGCCGCGCGTCGTGACCGACGCGACGGGCAAGGCCACCGTGAAGGTGACGCTGCCCGACAACCTGACGACGTGGCGCGCGACGGCGCGCGGCGTCTCCGGCGCGAGCCTCGTCGGCGAGGGCCGCGCGAGCGTCGTCGCGCGCCGCGACGTGCTCGTGCGCGTGGACGCGCCGCGGTTCCTCGTCGCGGGCGACCGCGCGAGCGTGCCGACGGTGGTGCACAACCAGGGCGCGACGCAACTCGAGGGCACGCTCGCGCTGCGCGCCGAGGGCGTGACGGTCGCGGGGACCGACGGCGCGATCTCGGTCCCGCCGAACGGACGCGCGATGCGCGACCGCGAGGTCACGGCGTCGGCCACGGGCCCGGCGCGCCTCGAGGCGGAGCTGACGTCGCCCCAGGGCGGCGACAAGGTCGAGGCGACGTTCGGCACGCTGCCGCGCGGCGTGCGCGCGGTGGACGGGCGCACGGGCCTCGTGTCGGCGGCGAAGGGCGACGTCGTGGAGACGTTCTTCGACGTGCCCGAGGGCGCCGTCGCGGGCGCCACGCGGCTGTCGGTGGTGCTCTACCCGGACCTCGACGCCGCGATCCTCGACGGCCTCGCCTACCTCGAGGTGTTCCCGTACGGGTGCGTCGAGCAGACGGTGCACCGGGTGCTGCCGGCGGCGTGGGCACGCAAGGCCCTGCTCGCGGCGGGCAGCCCCGACGCGAAGCGCCTCGCCGACCTCGAGACGTCGCTGCGCCTCACGGTCGCGCGGCTGCGCAACCTCGCGAACGACGACGGCACGTACGGCTGGTGGCGCGGCGGCCGCGGCGACGTCGCGATGACGGCGTACGCGCTGTTCGCGCTCGTCGAGGCGGACCGCGCCGGCGTCGCCGGCGCGTCGCGCGAGGTCGCGCGCACGCGGCAGGCGCTCCGCTCGATCCTGCGCGGCGCGTCGGACGACGTGCAGGCCCTCGCCCACGGCGCGCTGGCGGCCGCGGGCACGGCCGACGAGGAGGCCTACCAGGTCACGTTCCGGCGGCGGAACGAGGAGCTGTCGGTCGCGGGCCTCGCGTGGATGACGATGGCGGCGGTCGCGCGGGCGCGCGGCATCGTCGCCGAGGAGTGCGCGCGCCTGCTGCTCGCCCGCAAGGTCGAGGAGCCCGACGGGACGACGCGCTGGAGCGCCCGGCCGGCCGACTGCTTCGTCGGCTCGGACCGGCTCGCGACGGCGCTGGCCCTGCGCGCGCTGCTGACGGCCGGGGTCGCGGACCCCGCGGTCGAGCGCGGCATGCGCTGGCTGCTCGCGCACCGGCCCGAGGCCGGCTTCGGCACGACCCTCGAGGCCGCGTCGTTCGTCGGCGCGTGCGCGACGTGGGTCGAGACGGCGCGGCCCGCGCGGTTCGGCGGCACGGTGCACGTGCTGGCGGACGGCGTCGAGGTGCGGACGGTGAAGATCGTCCCCGGGGCGGGCCTCCCGCTCGCGGACCGGCGGTTCGGGCTCGACGTCGCGTCGGGCTGGAAGCCCGGGCGGCACGCGCTCGCGTTCCGGCTCGAGGGCGAGGGCGAGGTCCGGTGGGCCGCGCGGCTCGACGCCGTGGTGGCGACCGAGACGCTCGAGGCCGAGGAGCACGGCGTCGCGATCGACCGGCTCTACCTCGACGACGACCTCCCGCCGGTCGAGGGCGCGGAGCTGCCGGCGAAGCCGGGCCACGAGATCCTGCGGCCGGCGGCGCGCCCGAAGGTGGACGCGACGAGCCGGAAGACCGCGGGGTCGGGCGAGCGGATCCTCGTGCGCCTCTCGGTGCGCGCGCCGCGCGACCTCAAGTTCCTGATCGTCGAGGACCCGCTGCCCGCGGGCTTCGAGGTGCTCGACGAGACGGCGTCCGGCCCGTTCGACAGCCAGGAGCGGCGCGACGACCGGCAGGTGTTCTTCGTCTCGGACGTGAAGGCCGGGACGACGGTGCTGTCGTACGTGCTGCAGGCGGTCCACCCGGGCCGCTTCACCGCGCTGCCGGCGCGCGTGGCCGCGATGTACCTGCCCGAGGTGCACGGCCGTTCGGCGGGCCACGTGTTCGACGTGACGCCGACGCGCACGGCGCGCGGCGACGCCGAGGCCGCGCCGACGCCGGACGAGGTGTACGCGCGGGCGCAGAAGGCGCTCGAGGCGAAGCGGTTCGCCGAGGCGGCCGCGGCGTTCACGGGCCTGAAGGCCCTGCCCCTGCGCGACGAGGTGGTCGTCGAGATCGAGGCGGCGCTGCTCCGCTGCGCCCTCGAGACGAAGACGGCGGCCGAGATCGTGCGGGCGCGCGAGGAGCTCGTGCGCCGCGACCCGGCGCGCGTGCCGAACGACCTCGACGCGGCGCGGGCGATCGCCGACGCGTACGCCGACGTGGGCGCCCACGGCGTGGCCGCGACGCTCTACCGCGACCTCGTGGCGCGGACGTTCGGCTTCGAGACGCAGTGGGCCCGGACGCTCGCGCAGCGCGGGCGCGAGGTCGAGGGGCTCGCGGCCCTCGGCGAGGCGCTGAAGGCCTACCCGCTGTCGAACGCGACCGCGACGGCCGCGTTGCAGCGGGCCACGCGGTTGAAGGAGCTGCCGCGTCCCGAGGGCGGGAGCCGCAAGGCCGGCGCGCCGATGGACGCGGAGAGCGTCGAGGCGCTGCGCGACGTCGCGGCGCACTTCGCGGCGCTGCCGGTGGCGGCCCCGACGTCGTACGCGCTGGTCGAGGCCCTGCGGCGCGTGCGCGACCTCGACGGCGCGGTCGAGGAGGCGGAGGCGTTCCCCCGCCGCTTCCCGGACACGCCGTTCGTGGACGACACGCTCTTCTTCCTGGTGGACACGCGGCTCCTGAAGTTCGAGGCGGCGCCGAGCGAGGCGACCGGGAAGAGCCTGGTCGAGGCCGCGCAGCGGCTCGTGTCGGAGACGTTCGCGCGGCCGGACGGCCGGCGCGAGGCGAGCGAGTTCCGGCCGCGGGCCTGGCACGCGATCGGCCGGGTGCGGCACGTGCTCGGCGACCTCGCCGGGGCGATCGCGGCGTACCGCGAGGCCGCGTCGGCGGTCGAGGACGCGCGCGAGGCGGTCGCGTGGCTCACGGACGCGCGGCTCGAGCTCGACGAGGCGGTCACCGCCGGCGTCGCGGGGACGGCGTCGTTCCCGATGCGGTACCGCAACGTGGACGAGGTGCGGCTGCGCGTCTACCCGGTGGACCTGCAGGTGCTGTTCGCCGTCCGGCGGACGCTCGAGGGGCTCAACAAGATCGACCTGTCGGGCATCACGCCCGCCCACGAGTGGACGCTCCGGCCCGACGGCGGCGGCGACCACGGCTGGCACTCGGCCTCGGTGGAACTGCCGGTCGGCAAGGACGCGGCGGGGGTCTACCTCGTCGTGGCGAAGGCCGGCACCCTCGAGACGAGCACCGTGGTGCTCAAGACCGACCTCCAGGTCGCCCTCCAGCGGGTGGGCGAGAAGGTCCGGGTCCACGTCCTCGACGCCACCGGCAAGGGTGTCCGGGGCGCGTTCGTCACCGTCTCCGACGGGCAGGCGATCAAGGCCCGGGGCGTGACCGACGGTCGCGGGGTGTTCGAGGCCCCCGGCATCGGCGCGACGCCGTTCGTCGTGGTGAACAGCGGCGACCGGTACGCGATCGCCCGCTGACGCGAGGCCCGGCCGGGGGGAGTGGGCGCGGCGCCGCCCCCCCGGTTCACCTTCAGCGGGAGGGGCTCCCTTTACGATGAGGGGACGTCGTGCCTCCGACCGGCCCCCAGCCGGTCGAGCCCGACGCCTGTCCGGAGCGCCCCATGGCCGACGCGGTATCCGTCGAGAACGTCTTCCGCGACGCCGCGGACCTGTTCGTGCTGATCTCGATGGACCGCCGGGTGAAGGTCGGCAACCCCGCGTTCCGCCAGGCCGTGCGCGGCGGGCGGCCGGGCGTGGACTTCCTCGACCTCGTCCCCGAGAGCGCCCGGTCGCGGGTGCTGACCGAGCTGACCCGCGCCGCGGGCGGCGCGACGGTCCTCGTCGAGGTCGAGCACGAGCGCAACGACGGCGACGTCAGCCGGATCGAGTGGCGGTTCTTCCCCGTCGAGGGCGGGCTCGTGGCGGGCGTGGGCCGGGCCCGCGCGGCCGAGCCGCCGCTGGCGGACCAGCTCGGGCGGGTGAACGCCGAGCTGAAGGAGAAGACCCGGATCCTCGATCACATCCAGATCGAGCTGACCCAGGTCCCCTTCATCGACCCGGTCACGGGCGTGTGGAACCGGCTGCAGGTCGTCGAGCGCCTGACCGGCGAGTGGAGCCGCAGCGAGCGGTACGGCAGCCCGATCGCGTGCCTCATCGTCGAGGTGCGGGAGCAGCCCGACGTGCGCGGGCGGCACGGGACGTTCGTGGCCGACGAGCTGATGAAGTCGGTCGCGCGCCGCCTCAAGCGGACGGTCCGCGACCACGACGTCGTCGGCCGCTACGGCGACGCGCGGTTCGTGGTGATCGCGGTGGCCGACGGCGACGGCGCGAAGGCGCTCGGCGGCCGGCTGCGCGCGGCGGTCTCGACGGAGCCCGTGGCGATCGGCGACCGGCAGATCCCGGTCACGATCCGCATCGGCGGGGCGACGAACCGGTCCGAGGGCGTCGAGATCATGGAAGACCTCTTCTCCGTCGCCGAGACGGCCCTCGAGGCCGCGACGAAGCAGGGCGCCGACATCACCGTGGTCGAGGAAATGGGCGTCTGACGACGCGGTCGACGGCGGCCATGGGTGTGGGGCCGAGGGTGTGGCCCGGGCGCCCGCGCGTCGTCAGGCGACCGACGCGAGCGCGTCGCCGGCGCCCCAGTCGAGCGCGGCGTCGAGCGCCAGGGCGCAGCCCTCCGCGGGGAGCACGAGCGCGGGGTCCGTCAGCGAGCTCAGCGTGACCAGCAGCAGGTAGAGACGGAGGCGGCCCGCGAGGTCGGCGGGCCAGGGCGCGACGGCGCGGTAGGCCGAGAGCAGCGGGACGAGGGTCGGCGTGCGCGACTCGGGGCCGTCGGTCATGAAGGCGAGGTAGGCGACGTCGAGCCAGGGGTCGCCGAGGCGGAGGGCCTCGAGGTCGCGCCAGCCGACGAACGCGCGCTGCGCGACGGCGATCTCGCGCAGGCTCGGCGCGCCGTGGCACGGGACGAGCGCGACGTCGTTCGGGAGGTCGGCGACGAGGGCGTCGACGGCCGCGCGGGCGCGCGCGAGCAGCGCGTCGGGCAGGTCGCCGCGGTCGGCGAGGCGGCCGTGGTGGCGCACGGCGCAGCGGAGCACGCGTTCCCGCCAGCCGCCGACGGTGCCGCCCGGGACCACGCCGGCGGGGAGCGCGTGCAGACGGGTGAGCGCGGTGGCGGCCGCGTGGAGCAGGGCCGAGCGGCCGTCGCGGCCGAGGGCGGCCCAGGCGCGTGCGCCGTCGGTGGTGCCGACGACGGTCTCGACGGCGACGGCGGGGCCGCCGTCGCGCGGGGGGCGCGCCGCGAGGCTGCGCGGGGCGCACCACCCCGCGAGCGTCAACGCGACGAGCGACCGCGCGCCGCGCAGGACGGCGTCGGCGCCCGCGTCGTCCACGCCGATCTTCATGCGGTAGCCCGCGCCGCGGGTGCGCACGGTGAAGCGCGCGACGCCGCGCGGCCCGTCGGGTTCCCGCAGGATCGCCGCGGGCGGGGGCAGGTCGGGGACGGCCGCCTCGAACAGGGCCGCCACGGTCTCCGGATCTTCCACGAGGTCGTGCATGACGAGGGTCTCCCCTCTTCCTCGCGCGAGCGCGCCTCCCGTCACGCCCATTCCTCCCATCGACACCGAAACCACGGGGTCGTAGCCCTTCGTCTCGCCGTCGACACCGAGACAACGGGGTCGTAGCCCTTCGTCTCGCCGTCGACGCCGAGACAACGGCGTCGTCGCCCGTCGTTCCAGGATGCCCGGTCAGGGGAAGCGGAGGGTCACGTCGAGCACGGCCCCGGGCACGGTCCTCGACGCGTCGAGGAGGACGGGCGTCGCGGACCCGCGCGCGTCGTCGTGGGAGCCGCTGATCCGGCAGGGCTCGCCCGGGAACACGGTGACGTCGCGGCGCCCGGCCGCGTCCGTCGTGGCCGAGAGGTACTGCGCGGGCTCGACCGCGTCCCCGCCCGGCGACGACCGGGCCACGCGCAGCGTCGCGCCCGCCAGCGGCCGCCCGTCGCGATCGAGCGCCGACACGCGCACCGTCGTCGCGGGCCGCCAGTCGTCGAAGCGAAGCTCCGCCGCGGTCCCGGTCGCGACGCCGTCGACGTGCCGCGGGCCCGAGACGAACCCGTTCGCGAGCGCGTGGACCGTCGTGGCCGTTCGGCCCGCGGCGACCCGCAGGACCGCGCGGGCGGGTCGTCCCGTCTCGCGCCGGCGGGGGTCGAGCAGGGGGACGCCCTCGCGGAACGCCACGAACGTCGCCCGGAATTCCGTGGCCGAGACGCCCGGCGGCGGCCAGGCCGCGAGGACGACCCTGCCCTCGGGCTCCGTGTCCGGAGCCGACGGGACGCGGCGGTCGGGGGCCTCGACGGCCGCCGGGCCTCGCGTACCCAGGAACACGACCGCCCCCACGCCGAGCGCCGTCACCGCCACGAGGACGATCCCGAGCGCGCGCGTCCGGCCCCGCTCCCCCACGGTCCACCTCCGTCGGCGGCCCGACGCCGCGCGCGGCTACGGCCCCGTGGCGCCCCGCAGGAACGTGGCCGTCACGACGTCGCCGGGCGCGCTCGTCGCGAGGTCGACGCCCTGCACGCCGTCGGTCATGGCGTCGAGGTCGACCTGCGTGACGTTGTCGTCCTGCCACTCGTAGATGCAGAGGATCGTCGAGCCGCCGCCGATCGCGAACGCGAGCACCGTCGTGAGGCCCGGGTCGGCGACGAGCGCCGAGACCGTCGTGCTGCCCATGGGCGTGCCGCCGACGTCGTCGTCCACGTCGCGCGCGATGCCGTCGCCGATCTCCGACGTGTCGGAGCGGACGATGCCCTCGAGGTCGCTGTAGTTCTCGAGGCCCTGGAGGAAGTACCGCTCGTCGGGCGTCAGCATCGACGCGACCGGCGCCTGCGTGAACTCCTGCTCGCGCGCGTCGAACGTGCCGAACTGCTCGGGCCCGATCACGAGCAGGCCCGCGAACGCCTCGTCGGCGAGCGTCATCCAGATGCGGTCGGTCTCGATGCCGAACGTGAGGTCGCCCGCGCCCTCCGCGAGGACCGCCGACGTGCCGGCGCCCGACCGCACGTCCACCTCGGTGAAGGTCTCGAGGTCGACGACGGAGAGCGTGCCGCCGCCCGCGCCGTCGTCCTGCGCGACGTAGAGGCGGTTGCGCACCGGGTCCACCGCGGGCCGGCGCGCGACGAGGAGCGACGTCGACACGTCGGTCGCGAGCTCGAGCGACGGCAGGATCTCGGCCCGCGTCGACGTGTCGATGCGGTGCACGCGCATGCGGTTCGTGCCGCGGTCCACCGTGGTCGCGTACAGCGTGCGCGCGTCCACCGCGATCGCGAGGCCGAGGGCCACGCGCTCGCCGGTCTCGCCCGCGAGCGGGACCGTCGTCGTCGTGGCGGCGCCGGGCGTGAACCACGCGAGGAGGTCGTCGCCCGCGCCCGCCTTCTCGAGCCACACGAACACCTCGTTGTCCGACCCCTGCAGCACGGCCGGCGAGTACCCGGCCGGCGGCGTCGTCGTCGAGATCGCCGAGCCGTCCGCCGTGGACAGCTCGTGGATGGCGCCGCCCGCGACCCCCACGAACACGTTCGGACGCGTCCCGAGCGTCACGTGGATGGAGCGCTCCTTCTCCATGTAGTGGTCCTCGTCGTTGACCACCGCGCCCTCCTGCACGACCACGCGGTGGCGCGCCTCGGGGACCCAGCGGCCGCCCTCGGTCACGACGAGGATCGCGCGGTCGTCGGCCGGGTCGGGGACGACCTTCGCGTCGATGGTCGTGCCGTTGACCTCGACCACGCACGCCGTCTCGTTCAGCACCCGCACCCGCTCGTCGTAGGTCACCCGGACCGCGTTCAGCCACCCGGGGAGGACGGTCTCGTCCGCCGGGAAGAAGCTGACGACCTCCGGCCGGTTCTGCTCCTGGATCCCGCCTCCGCCGCAGCCGGCGGCGACGGAGGAGACGAGGGCGGCGAGGACCGAGGCGAGGGCGGGGAACTTCACCCCGGCAGGATACCGGCCCGACGGCCCCGCCCGACGCCGGGGACGACGCGGGGCCCCCATCCCCCCCCACCGAGCCCATGGCGGGCGATCCAGGGTTCCGGACCGCGAGGCCCGGCGGCCGGCGAGGCCGGTTCCGCCATGTCGGGACCGGCACCGGAGGGCGGAACCGGCACGGGGGGGATCCGCCGATCATCGACCGGCATCGATCGGCGGATCGGACGGCGGTCCACGGGGACGCGAGGCCCGGTGGCCGGCGGGTTCGAACGCGCCATTCCGTGTCCGGCACCGGATGGCGGGATTGCCGCGGACGGGGACCGTCGTCCGGTTCGGTTCCGCCCCTTTGGGACCGGCACCAAAGGGCGGAACCGGCACGGGGGACCGCGAGGCCCGGCGGCCGGCAGGGAGGGACGGGCCGCGTCGGGGGGACGGGCCCGGGGACCGTCCCCGTGCGCGGCTACGCTCCGGCCAACGTGATCTCCTCCACCGCGCTCGAGATCGAGCGGGACCGAGCCCTGGCGGCCGTGGGCACCGTGCTGTCCATCGGCGGCTGGCCGCGCGTCCCGGTCCGGTGGAACCGGCGGCTGCGGCGCGCCGGCCGGGCCGTGATCGAGCGGCGGGGGCCCGTCACGACGGCGACGATCGAGCTGTCGCCGGCCTACTTCGAGGTCTACCCCGACGACCTCGGCGGGATCCTCGTCCACGAGGCGGTCCACGTGGGCCTGGCGCTCCTGCGGCGCGACTTCGGCCACGGCCCGGCGTTCCGGCGGGCGTGCCTGTCCGCGGGGGGCCGCCTCCACAGCCGCCCGATGCCGGGCCGCGTGTGGCAGTACCGGTGCCCGGTCTGCGAGGCCACCCTCGAGCGCCGGCGCCGCCCGAGCGGCGACCGGTGGTGCGCGCCGTGCGCCGCGGCGGCCGACCGCGCCGGGGCCCCCATGTTCACGGCGGAACGCGCCCTGATCCTCGTCGGGATGCGATTCTCTGCGGGGGACGCGGGGGCCGCCCCCCCGCGCCCGGCCGCGTCCGTTGACAAGGCCTACCCCGTGTGATGCCGTTCGCCTCGGTCCTCGGTCCTGGGAGCCTGCGATGCCCCGTCTCCGCTGGTTCGTCGCCGCCTGCGCGGCCCTCGTGGTCCCTGCGGTCGTGTGCGCGGAGGTCGCCGAAGCCGGCCCCCGCCGGGTGATCCCCGAGGTGGTGGACCTGCCCCAGGCGCAGGCGGAGAGTTACCTCCAGGCGGCCGGCTTCCGCGCGCGCGCCGTCCCGTCGGCGGCCCCGGGCGCGCGCGGCACCGTCGCCGCGCAGTCGCCCGGCGGCTTCTGGTACGCCGAGACGGGCACCGAGGTCACGATCGAGGTGCGCGGCCTCGCCGGCGGCGCCCCCACGCCGGGCCCGACGCCGGGCCCGTCGATCCCCGGCCCCGTGCCGCCCGGGCCCGGCGTGCCTCCGGCCGCCGACGCGCCGGTCCTGCCGTCGGTCGTGGGCCGCACGGAGAACGAGGCGCTCGACGCGCTGACCGCGTGGAGCGTGAAGGTCGTCTACGTCGCGAGCGCCCCCGGCAACGAGGGTCGCGTGACCTCGATGTCGCCGAACGGCGGGACGCCGCTGGCCCGCAACCAGGTGGTGACGTTGTCCGTCGGCTCGGCGGGCGCGCCCCCCGCGGGCGCGTCCGTGGTCCCGAACGTCGTCGGGATGACGGCGGAGGCGGCGAACGCCGCGCTCAAGGCCGCGCGCCTCGTGCCCCTCCTCAACACCGTCCCGGCCGACGCCGCGGCCGCCGGCCGCGTCGTGTCGCAGGAGCCCGCCGCGGGGATCGTCGTCGCGCGCGACAGCAACGTCGTCGTGAACGTCGGCGCCGGCGCGCCGTCGGCCTTGCTCGAGGCCGAGGTGCCCGACCTGCGACGCTTCTCCGAGGTCGAGGCCCGCGCGCGGCTCGCCGCCGCCGGTCTCTCCATCACCGTGCTCGACCGCCTCGTCGGCGCGGCCGACGCCAACCTCGTCGTCGACCAGTCGCCCGCGGCGGGCGCGCGCGTCGCCCGCGGCGCCGCCGTCAGCGTCACGGTCGGCCGCATCCTCCTGCTCCCGATCCGCGTCCCCGAGGTGCTCAACGCCGAGGCCGACGCGGCCGAGCGCACGCTCAAGGACCTCGGCTTCGTCGTCGAGCGCGGGACCGCGCTGTCGCTGCCCGGCAGCCAGGGCCGCGTCATCGGCCAGGAGCCGGGCGGCGGCGCGACCGCGACCCGCGGCTCCGTCGTCCGCATCGTCGTCGGCGCGACGAACACGATCCAGACCGTCCCCGTGCCGGACGTCACGGGCATGACCGAGGCCGTCGCCACGCAGCGCCTCCGCGCCGACGGCTTCGTCGTCGCGCGCGCGACGATCCCCGGCGCGCCCAACGAGGCCGGCCTCGTCCGCGGCACGCAGCCGACCGCGCGCACGCCGCTCCCCCGCGGCGCGCAGGTGACGCTCGTCGTCGCCGAGGCGCCGGCCCCGCCCGCCGCGCCGCCGCTCCCCAACTACGTCGGCATGGACGTCGCCTCGGCCCAGGCCGACCTCGCGGCCCGCGGCATGCAGATCGCGATCACCTACGTCTCGTCGCTGCCCGAGGGCCGCGTCGTCGCGCAGAACCCGCCGGCCAGCACGCCGCTCGGCCGCGGCGCGGCGGTCACGTTGACGGTCTCCCGCGCCCCCACGCTCGGCGCGGTGATGCTCATCGACCCCGCGCCGTCCGCGTCGATGCCGAAGAATTACGGCGTGGTCTTCCGCTGGACGCCGGTCCCCGAGGCCGAGGACTACGAGTTCGAGATCTTCAAGGCGAAGGACGACACGTGGGTCGTCGCCGACCACGACATCGAGCGCAAGGTCGAGAAGCGTCCGTCGCGCGTACGCACCGGCACCTACCAGTGGCACGTCCGCGCGCGCCGCGCCAACGGCACGATCACGGGCCCCTGGAGCGAGTTCCGCCGCCTCACGATCTACTGATCGCGCGCCGGCTCGCGCCGACGGCTCCGACGCTCCCCTCTCCCGGGACCGCGAGGCCCGGCGGCCGGCGGGCCTCGCGGTCCCGGGGTTCGCGGGTCGCCGTCGCGCCCTCCGGTGTCGCGCCATCCGGTGTCCGGCACCGTTCGGCGCGTTCGACGGCGGTCGATCCGCCCCTCGACGACCGGCCCGTCGACCGACGGCGTCGACGGGCGGATCGCGCACGTCCGTCCCCGCCGTGATCACTTCGACGGGGCCGCGCCGACGATCTCGTACGCGACGCCGTCGAGGACGAACACGACGCGCGGGCCGAGCGCGAGCACGCGGGCCACCGCGTCGCCCTTCTGGAGCAGCGCGAAGTACGCGGCCGAGAACGCCTCGATCGGCTTCGGCGCGAGCTTCGGGTCCCACGCGGTGTCCACCCAGCGACCGTCGGCGTCGCGCCGGAACGTGCGCGCGTCCACGGAACGCACGGTCCCGGCGGGTTCGTCCTCCGCCGCCGACGCCCGCTTGCGGTCCCGCAGCTTGCGAGAGGCCGCGGTCGCGTCCGGCGCCGAGGGGACCGGCGGCGGCGGCGGGGCCGACGCTTCCGGGGGCGTGGTCGGCGGCAGGTGCGGCGTCGTCGGCGCGGGGGGAGCGCCCGGCGGCGGAGGAGGAGGCGGCGGCGGCGGCCGCGGGTCCGACGGCTCCCGCAGGCTCGGCGGGACCGTCCCCGGCGAGCCCGCCCCCGGCCGAGGCACGCGCAGCCCCGGCTCGACGACCAGGGCGGACGTGTACGGCGTGACGATCGCGTACCGCGTGCCCAACTCCGTCACCTCGCGGACGAGCTCCGGGTCCTCGCCGTTCAGGCGGATGGCGTCGAGGAGGTACGCGACCTTGCGCTGCGCGTGGAGCCGCTCGAGGTACGCCGGGCCGGGCGTGTCGCGGAAGGTCGCGGTGAACGCGTGGGCGACGGGCTCGCGGTCGGCCGTCGCGGTGACGCGGACCGTCGTCGGACCGCCCGCGCGGTACCGGCCGAACACGACGACCTGTTCGCCCGCGAAGAGCGTCGGGATCCGCGCCGGGTAGACGTCGTGGACGCCGGCGCCGAAATCGATCGCGACGTCGGTCAGCACCGGGTGCGACGTCTTCGCGTAGAAGCGGCCGGTCGCGCGCTCGAGGTCCGCGCCGTCGGCGACGTATTCGCGGGCGCCGCCGGTCTCCTCGGCGATCCGGTCGAGCAGGGCGACGTCGACGTCGTCGCCGACCCCGAACGTGTAGACGCGCGCCCGGCCCCCGCCGAGCCCCTGCGCGCGTTCGAGGACCGCCTTCGCGGTCATCGACCCCACGGACGGCCGCCCGTCGGTGACGAGGACCACGATCGCCAGGCGCCCGGGCCTCGCGTACCGGAGCCCCGCCATCAGCCCGCCCTCGAGGTCGGTCCCTCCCGAGGCCTTCGTCGCCTCGAGCCAGCGGCGCGCCGCACGCCGCGTGGCGGGCGAGGCCTCGTGCAGCGCCGGCGCGAACCGCTCGACGCCGCTCGCGAACGTGACGAGGGCGAACGCGTCGGCGGCGCCGAGGGCGTCGAGGCCGGCGGCGACGGCGCGGCGCGCCATCGCGATCTTCGCGCCGGACATCGATCCGCTGATGTCGAGCACGAAGATCACGTCCTTCGGCACCGGCGCGGCGCGCTCGAGGGGCGGCGGCGTCAGCACGGCCACGAACGTCCCTTCGGCGCCGTCGGGCTTGTGCGAGAGGACGGAGAGGCCGAGGCCGGCGCCCGAGCCGAGGAACAGCACGAAGTCGCGGTCCACGCGGGCGTCCGCGCGCGACCACGTCGCCTTCGCGTCCTGGGGGCCGTCGCGGACGACGTCCACGGGGTGCGAGGGGCTGTAGACGGCCTTCAGCTCGTCCGACGCGTGCACGTCGACCGTCACCGACACCTCGGCGACGAGCGCGCCGCCGAGCCGGCCCGTCGCGAGCGGATAGCGCAGTTCCAGCAGGTCGCCGTCGCCGGTGAGGACCTGCTGGTACGAGAGCTTCACCCGCACGTCGCCCCGCGCGGGGATCGGGAAGACGTGCGCGCGGTAGAGCCCGCGGCCGACGTACTCGAGCAGCGCGGGGTCCTGGCGTCGCCGAACGATGCCCTCGTACACCGCGCGCGCGGCGTCCGCGGCGAGCACCTCGCCCTCGACGACGCGTCCGCCCATCGTCATCGAGAACCGCGACACGGCGGCGCCCTCGGGCAGCGGGAAGAGATAGACGCCCTCGAGCTCGACGTTGTCGTGGTTGCGGAAGACCTGCTCGACGTCGACGTCGGCGAGACGGTCCACCACGTGCGCGTGGACCCGATGCGCGACGAGCGACACCGGCGCGGGCCCCGTACGGGTCCCGGCGGAGTGGGACTCGACCAGGATCCCGTTGGCCTGCGCGGCACCGGCCGCCGCGACGGCCGCACCGCACGCCACGACGACCGATCCCACCCTCCGCGCAAGCCACGCGAGGAGACGACGCATGGAGCACCTCCGAGATGCGTCGGAGAGCAAGGCCCGTTCCCGCGCGCAACTCGTTGTGGCGTCACGAATCGCGCGCGCGAACGGCGCGGCAGCGCCGCTCCGCGTCACCTCCGGGTGACGGAGTTCCCCGGGACCGCGAGGCCCGGCGGCCGGCGGGCCTCGCGGTCCCGGGGTTCGCGGATCGCCATCGCGCCATCCGGTGTCGCGCCATCCGGTGTCCGGCACCGTCCGACGCGCGCGGTCCCGGGGTTTGCCGGCCGAAGACCCGCCATTCGGTGTCCGGCACCATCTGGCGCGTTTGGAGGATGCCCGTCAGGACGCGCGACGGGGTCGCGGGGGCGGCGCCGCGGGATCGGCGTCGTGCACGAGGTCGCCGCCGGGGGCGGAACGGACCTCGACGGAGTCCGCCGAGAGGACGCGGTCGCCGCCCGCGCGCTTCGCGACGAGCAGCGCGCCGTCCGCGAGGAAGACGAGCGTGTCGGGGCCGTGATCGAGCTCGAGGTCGGCGCTCGTCGCGAGGCCGCACGTCGCGCCGAGCCGCGTCGCGCCGTCGGGCCCGACGGCCATGCGGCGCACGCGGTCGCGGATGCGGTCCGCGGCCTGACGGGCCGAGTCGGCGTCGGTGTTCGGCAGCAGCACGCAGAACTCGTCGCCGCCGTACCGGGCCAGGATGTCGGAGTCGCGCACCGCGACGCGGAGCTCGGCCGCGACGGCGCGCAGCACCTCGTCGCCGGCGCCGTGGCCCCAGACGTCGTTGACGCGCTTGAACCCGTCGAGGTCGATCATCAGCACCGACAGCGGGCTGCCGTACCGCCGGGCCCGCGCGACCTCGCGCTCGAGCGCGTCGTGGAGGTAGGCGCGGTTGAACAGCGACGTGAGCGGGTCGACGAACGCCTGCTGGGCCAACATCCGGTTGGCCTCGCGGAGGCTCTCCTCGAGCGCGAGGTGGTCGGTCAGGTCGAGCAGGACGACGACGGACCCGGCGACGGCCTCGCCCGACCGCGCGAGCGGCGCGAGGCCGACGCGCACCGGGACCCGGGTCCCCCCGCCGACCAGGGTCGCGTCCCCCGTGAACTCGGCCCGGCCCCGCGTCGCGAGGACGAACCGCTCGCGGGCGTCGTCGTCGCCCGCCGGGAGGAGGATGTCGGTGAGGAGCGTGCCCCGGGGGTCGCGGGGGGCGCCGCCGGCCCCGCGCGCGAAGGCGGCGTTCGCCCGCAGGACCCGGCCGTCGCCGTCGGAGACGAGGATCGCGGCGGCCGCCGCGCCGAGGGCGACGTGGGAGCGGACGGCCTCGACGGCCGCGGCGCGGCGCTCGACCGCCAGTTCGAGCCGCGCGGCGAGCCCCTCGGGCGGCGTGGTGGCCGGGATCACGGCGACGGGCTCCGCCCGCAGGACCGCGGACGGGACGGCCCGGCCGTCCTCGACGAGGACGAGCGGGAGGCCGCTCTCGCGCGCGGCGCGGGCGGCGTCGCCGGGGGTCCCGGCGGTCAGGGCGACGGTGTCGGCCGGGGGGACCCCGGCGGCGGCGCGTCGGACCTCGTCGGCGCTGCGGACCGGGGCGACCCGGCACCCGGCGCCCTGGAACATGCGGGTGAGCACGTCCGCGCGGCGGCCATCGGTCTCGATCAGGAGGACGATCACTTTGAACCCTAGCGACCCCCGATGCTGAGCATAGCCCAGCATCAGGGTCCGACCATGGAGTTTGTGCCGATCGCGGCGGGCGGACCGCCGATCCCCTGCGCTACGCCACCACCGAGTACCCGCCGTCCACCACGACGGTCTGTCCGACGATCATCCGCGAGAGCGGGCTGACGAGCCACAACACCGTGTCGGCGACGTCGATCGGCTCGACGAGGCGGCCGGCCGGCGTGCGCCGGGCGCTCTCGCTGAGCATCTGCTCGCGGTTCGGGAAGTGCTTCAGCGCGTCGGTGTCGACGACGCCCGCGGAGATCGCGTTCACGCGGACGCCGCGCGGGGCCAGCTCGACGGCGAGGTGGCGCACGAGGCTCTCGAGGGCGGCCTTGCTGGCCCCCACCGCCGCGTAGTTCGGGATCGCCCGCACGGCGCCCAGGCTCGAGACGGCGATCACGTGGCCGCCCTTCGCCCCCATGAGCGCCACGGCCTGCTGCGCGAGGGGCAGCAGGGCGGCGGCGTTGATCGCCATCGTCCAGTCCCAGTGCTTCGGCGTGAGCTCGAGGGCCGGCTTGATGACGCCGGACGCCGCGTTCGACACCAGGATGTCGAGGCTGCCGAACCCCTCGCGGATCGCCGCGAAGATGTCGGCGTGGGTCTCCGGGTCGGCGACGTTCCCCTTCACGAGCAGGGCCTGCCGGCCGGTGGCCCGGACCGCGTCCGCGGTCTCCTGGGCGGGGCCCTTGTTCCGCAGGTAGTTGATCGCGACGTCGGCGCCCGCCTCGGCGAGGCGGATGGCGATGGCGCGCCCGATGCCGCGGCTGCCCCCCGTCACGAGGGCGCGCTTGCCGTGCAGGTCGATCGAAAGGCCCGTGGTCATGAACACCCTCCGCGGAGGGAACGGTACCCTATGGGGCATGGCCTTCGGCAGTCCTTGCGTACCCCGTTCGACCGCCGCCCTGGCGCTCGCCCTCCTCCTCTCCGCGTGCAGGGGCTCGCCCACGGCCGCCGGACGCGCCGCCCGGAGCGCGAACCCCGAGCTCCGGGGCGACCCGACGCCCCCCCCGACCGCGGCGCCGCCGGCGGTGGTCTACACGGCCCCCGTCGATCCGCTGGGCGTGCCGCCCCCGCCGCCCGGGTCGAAGACGACCGACCGCGGGGACCGCCTGGCCCGGCCGACGCCGGTCGGACAGCTGGCCCCCGAGGACGCGCCCCCGGCGCGCTGACCCGACGACCGCCCCGCGGCGCGCGCCCCGTCGTGACACCGCGTTGACGCCCGGGGCCGGCGCCCCCCTACGATCCACCCCATGAAGCCCGCCCCGTCCCGCCGCGCCGTCGTCGCCGCGCTCGTCGCCGTCCTCGGCGCCGCGCTCGGGTCGTGCGGCGGACGCGGCGGGCCCGAGCCCGCCCTCGAGGTGACCCCGAACCCCATCGACTTCGGCCACGTCCCGTGGATGTCGACCCCGATGCGCACGGTGGTGCTCCGCAACCGGTCGTCGCGGGACCTTCTCCTCAAGGACCCGAAGTTCGACTGCTCGTGTTTCTTCCTCGCGAAGCCGCTCCCGTCCGTGCGCCTGACGCCGGGCCGCGCCGTCGAGGTGACGATCGCGTTCGCGACGACGAAGGGCACGCCGGGCCCGTTCAAGAAGACGCTCACGGTCGTGTGCGACGACCCGGCGTTCCCGAAGGTGGACGTGCCCGTGTCCGGCACCGTCACCGACTTCCGGCAGGTCTCGCCGCGCGACCTGTCGCTCGGGGACGTGCCCGTCGCGGGCCCGCCCGTCGAGAAGAAGGTCGAGGTCCGCGGGGGCAGCGGCTACGTCGCGCGCGCCGTCGAGGCCACGACGCACGACCCCGCGCTCGAGCTGGTCCGCAAGGACGTGCCCGAGGGCACCGACGTGATCGTGCGCACGAAGACGGGCCTCAAGCCCGGCGCGATCGGCGCGCAGGTGCGCCTGACCCTCGAGGTGTACGGCGCGGACGGCGTGCGCCACCGCTACGACGACGTCGTCTCGGTCCGCGGGACGGTGCGGTAGGCGTGCGAGGGCGCGTCGCCCTCCTCGGGGCGGTGCTCGTCGCCGCGGTGGCGACGGGGATCACGCTCGGGTTCCGGGGACGCGAGGCCCGGTCGCCGGCCGTCGAGGGCGACGTCGAGCGCACGGACGGCGGGCGCCGCGACGGAGCGGGCCTCGCGTCCGGCGGGCCCGACGGCGAGGCGGACCCGGAGGACGGCCGCGACGGGCCGGGCCTCGCGCCGTCGCCCGGGGCCGCGCCCGCGCCGGCGGAGCGGCAGCAGCCGCGCGGCGAGGCCCGTCTCGAGGGACGCGTGACGGACGCGCGGGACCGGGCGGTGGCGGGCGCGACGGTCGAGGCGCGCGCGCTGCCGCCGCCGACGGACGCGATCGTGCCGCCGCTCACGACGACGACGGACGCGGAGGGCCGGTTCGGGTTCGGCGGGCTGGCCGCGGGCTCGTGGGCGGTGCTCGCGCGCCACGCGGGGTTCGCCGGCGCGACGCCGGTCGTCGTGACGACGGGCACGACGGACGCGCGCCTCGCGCTCGGGACGCTCGGATGGATCGAGGGGACGGTGCGGCGGGCCGACGGCGAGGCGCTCGCGGGCGCGTGGGAGGTGGTCGTGACGCCGGTGGGCGGCGACGCACCGGGCCTCGCGTTGGCGGTGCGCGACGGGCGCTTCGAGTCGCCGGGCCTGGTCGCGACGACGTTCCGCGTGACGTTGCGGGCGGCGGGCGCGGCGGCGGAGGCCACGCCGACGGCGGACGCGCTCGTGACGACGGCGCCGCAGACGGTCGCGGTCGCGGACGGGCAGGGGACGCGCGTGGACCTCGTGCTGCAGCGCGGGGCGGTGCTGCGCGGGCGCGTGGAGGAGGCGGGGACGGGCGCGGCGGTCGCCGGGGCCGTGCTGCAGGCGACGCTCGACGGCGCGCCGTCCACCGGCGGGCGGACGGCGGCGACGACGAAGAGCGCCGCGGACGGGACCTGGGAGCTCGCGGGCCTCGCGTCCGGGCACTGGGTCGTCGTCGTGACGTCGGAGGAGTACGCGACGCGGCGCGAGCGCGCGACGCTCGGGCCCGAGGCGGCGGAGACGCGCGCGATCTCGGTCGCGAAGTGGGCCACGGTCACCGTGACGGTGGTGGACGAGGCGGGGAAGCCGGTGTTCGCCGCGAAGGTGCACGCGCAGTCCGAGGACGGCGCCGGCGTCGCCGGGGACGACGCGGGCGGCGCGGCCGATGACGCCGGATCCCGGACGTTCCCCACGGACGGGTCGGGCCGGCACGTCCTGCGCGTCGGACCGGGGACGTGGAGCGTGGGCGCGCGGACCGACGATCCGCCGCGGGTCGGCGCGCCGGAGCGGGTGACGGTGGAGGCCGGCGGGTCCGCCGAGGTGAAGGTGACGCTGCGGCCGCGGAGGGCGCCCCCCGCTCGCGACCGGTAAGGGCGTCGGACCGGCGGCGGGTAGGCTTGGCGCGGGCCCGGACGTCCGCCGGGCCCCACCCCTCGGGCCCGCTTCGCCATGGAGATCCACCTCCTCCGCACGTTCCGCGAAGTGGTGCGGGCGCGGTCGTTCACGGCGGCGGCGAAGCGGCTGTACCTGACGCAGCCCGCGGTCAGCCAGCAGATCAAGGCGCTCGAGACGGAGGTGGGCGAGCGGCTGCTCGAGCGGACGGGGCGCGACGTGCGGACGACGCCGGCGGGCGACGTGCTGCTCGAGGCGGCGGACCGGGCGCTGTCGATCCTCGACGACGCGGCGAAGGCGATCCGCGAGAAGCGCGACGCGGGCGAGGGCACGGTCACGGTGGCGTGCGGCGACACGGTGGCGCTGTACCTGCTGCCGCCGGTGCTGACGGAGTTCCGCGCGAAGTACCCGAAGGCCGACGTGTCGGTGCGCAACCACGGGTCGCGCGAGATCGTGGCGATGGTGCTCGCGGGCGACGCCGACCTCGGCGTCGCGACGGCGCCGGAGGCGCTCGACGAGGCGCTCGAGAGCGCGCCGCTGCTCGAGGAGCCGCTGTGGCTCGCGGTGCCGCCGGGCCACCGGCTGGCGGCGACCGGGGCGGCCTCGCTCGCGGACCTCGACGGCGAGGCGGCGGTGATGCTCGCGCGCTCGACCGTCACCCGGCAGGGCATCGAGGCCGGCCTCGCGGCCGCCGGGGTGCGGCTCGCGACGGCGATGGAGTCGGGCAACCTCGAGGTGGTGAAGGCCTACGTCGCACGCGGCTTCGGCGTCTCGGTGCTGCCGGCCCTCGGCGTCACCGACGACGACCGCAAACGCATGGCGATCCACCCGATGCCCGGCAACTTCCCCCGTCGCCGTCTGGTGGTGCTCCGCCGTCGCGACCGGTACCGCTCGTCCCTCGCGCGCGCGCTGACCGCCCTGCTCGCCGCCCACACGAAGTCGCTGCGGCGCAAGCCGTGACCCGGAACAACGGGGTCGGGAACAACGGGGTCGTAGCCCTGGGTTCCACATCGGACGCGCGGGCGACACCGGGGGGAAGTTGGAACAACGGGGTCGTAGCCCTTTGTTCCACTTGGAACAACGGGGTCGTAGCCCTTTGTTCCGGGATGGTCGCGTGAGGAGGCAGTTGGCGAAGCTGACGGGGCTGCGCGCGATGGTCGCGTCGGCGCTGCTGTTCTCGGTCATGGCCGCGCTCATCAAGGCCGCGGCGCGCACGATCCCGTCCGTCGAGGTCGTCGTCATCCGCAACCTCGTCCACGCGGCGATCTTCGTCCCGCTGTGGTGGGCCACGACCGACCGGTCGCTCGGGAACAAGAAGCTGCTCGTCGCCCGCGGCGTGCTCGGGCTGTGCGCGCTCGAGGCCTACGCCTGGACGCTGGGCGCCATGCCCCTCGCCGACGCCTGGATCCTCCAGGCGATGAACCCCGTCTTCGTCGCCCTGCTCGCCCCCCTGATCCTGAAGGAGCGCTCCGCCGGCCACATCTGGCTCGCGCTCGTCCTCGGCCTCGGCGGCGCGGCGCTCATCGTCCGACCCGGGTTCCACGTCGCGTGGTGGCCCGGCCTCGTCGGCGTCGCGGGCGGTCTCGCGTCGGGCCTCGCGTACATGACGGTCCGCATGCTCGGCCGCAGCGAGCACCCGCTCACCGTCGTCATGGCGTTCCCCGTCGTCGCCGGCCCCCTCGCCCTCCCGTTCGCCCTCCCGGTCTGGGTGTGGCCCGACCTCGTCGAGACCGCCGCCATGGTCGGCGCCGCGGTCGCCGCCGCCGGCGGCCAGTACCTCCTGACCGTCGGCCTCAAGAGCTCGCACGCCGCGCCCGCGACCACCTCGACCTACGTCGGGTTCGTCTTCGCGACCGCGCTCGGCCTCGTCTTCTTCGACGAGCCCCTCGTCTGGACCACGGTGGTCGGCAGCGTCTCGATCTTCGCGGGCGTCGCGCTCCTCGGCCGCCGCGCCGTCACGGTGCGGCCGACCGCAGCTCGAGGCGTCGCACCCACCGTGACAACGGAAACGTGATCGCGAGGTAGAGCACGGCCAGCGGCAGGTACACCTCGTACGTCCGGTACGTGTCGGCCTGCGCCTCCATCGCGCGCTTCGACAGCTCGAGCACGCCGATCGCCGACAGCAGCGACGAGTCCTTCACGAGGCTCACGAACTCCCCCGCGAGCGGCGGCAGCATCCGCCGCAGCGCCTGCGGCAGCACCACGTGCCGCATCGTCTGCCGCCGCGTCATCCCCTGCGACAGCGCCGCCTCCGTCTGCGCCACGTCCACCGACTGCACCGCCGCGCGCACCACCTCCGTCACGTACGCCCCCGCGAACACGCCCAGCGTCACCGTCCCGACCAGCAGCCGGTCGTCGATCCCGAGCGAGTACCCGACGCAGTACATCGCGACGAACAGCTGCACCAGCAGCGGCGTCCCGCGCACCAGCTCGACGTACACGGTCGCGAGCTGCGACAGCCACGCCCGCGACGACAGCCGCGCCATCCCCGCCGCGAACCCCACCACGACCGCCACCACGAGCGCGCCCGCGCTCGCGCGCAGCGTCACCCACAGCCCCGCGAGGAACGCGTCGCGCCACCCGACGCGGTCGCCGTCGCCCCACACGCGGCTCCACCGCCAGCCGTCCGTGGGGCCGGTCGCGAGCAGGAACCCGCCGACCGCGCCGAGGACCGCGAGCGTGACCGCCCACCGGACCGCGCGGTCGCGGGGAGAAGGGACCACCAGGGGAGCGGCCATGGATCCTCCGGGTACGCGAGGCCCGGCCGTCAACGCGGCGGGGCCAGCTCGGCCGGGACCGCGATCCCGGGCAGGTGCTTCTCGAACAACGCGGCCAGGCGGCCGTCGAGCCTCATCGTGCGCAGCGCGAGGTCGAGCCACGCCGCGGTCTCGGGGTCGCCGCGACGGAACTCGATGCCGTAGGGCTCGACGCTCAGCGTCTCCTCGAGCACCCGCGTGCGGCCGGGGTTGAGCCGCGCGTGCTCGCGGATCTGCCACTCGTCGTACACGAACGCGTCGGCGCGCCCCTGCACCACCTCGAGCACGCACGCGGCCTCGGTCGGGAACGTCAGGAGCTTCGCCTTCGGCAGGTGCTTGCGCGCGGCCACCTCGCCCGTGCTCTGGCCCTGCGCCACGACGGTCCGACCCGGCGCGTCGAGCTGGCGCACCGACGTGATCCCGTCGGCCGACGGGACGCCGACGAGCGCGATCGTGCGCGTCAGGAAGTACGGCGCGCTGAACGCGGCCGTCAGCGCGCGCTTCGGCGTCGCGGTGATCCCCGAGATCACGAGGTCGCCCTTGCCCTGCAGGAGCTCGGTCGCGAGCATCCCCCACTCGCGCTCCTCGAAACGGACCTTCACGCCGAGCTCGTCGGCGAGCGCGCGGCCGAGGTCGACGTCGAAGCCCTTGAGCACGCCGTCCTCCTTGTAGGTGAACGGCTTGAACTGGGCCTCCATCAGCACGACGAGCTCGCCGCGCTCGACGACCTGCTGCACCGTGCTGCGCGCGACGAGGTCGCCGCCGCCCGACGGCGGGGCCCCGCGGCCGCACGCGGCGAGCGACGACGCGAGCAGGAGGGAGCCGGCGAGCAGGAGGCGAGCGGGGCGGCGCATGGCGAGAGCATCGCCGCCGACGGCGGTCGCGGCAAGGGGGACGGCCGCGGCCCGCGGCGGACGCCGGCGACCGGGCCTCGCGGTCCCCCGAGGACGACCGCAGCACTCCTTCGGCCCCGGTCGGGCGCGGGGACGACGCGCGCCCCGGAGCGGACCTCGCCCCGGGGCGCGCCGACGCGCCGTCAGACGGCGGTGCCGACCAGGGCCTCGATCTCGTGGGGCTCCTTCGGCGCGCCCTTGCTGAGCACGTCGTGCCCCGTCGCCGTCACGAGGACGTCGTCCTCGATGCGGATGCCGATGCCCTTGTAGCGCTCGGGGACGCCCGGCGCGTCGGGCGCGAAGTAGAGGCCCGGCTCGACCGTGAACACCATCCCGGGCTGGAGCGTGCGGGCCTCCTCGGGGGCGTCGTAGTACGACCCGACGTCGTGGACGTCGATGCCGAGCCAGTGGCCGGTGCTGTGCATGTACCAGGCGCGGAAGGTCTTCTCCTCGATCGCCTTCGGCACCGGGCCCGCGAGGATGCCGCGGTCCACCATGCCCTGCGTGAGCACCTCCACGGCCTTCTCGTGGAGCGCGGTCCACGGGACGCCGGGCTTGCTCATGGCGATGACCTCCTGCTGCGAGCGCAGCACGAGGTCGTAGATCTCCCGCTGCGGGCCCGTGAACGTGCCCGACACGGGCCACGTGCGCGTGATGTCGCCGGTGTAGTAGCCGACCTCGGCGCCCGCGTCGACGAGCACCAGCTCGCCGGCCTCCATGCGCCGCGCGTTCTGCACGTAGTGGAGGATGCACGCGTTCGGGCCCGAGCCGACGATCGTCGTGTAGCCCGGCGCCTTCGCGCCGCCGCGCTTGAACACGTACTCGACCTCGGCCTGCAGCTCCCACTCGCCGCGCCCCGGCCGCGTGGTCTGCATCGCGCGGACGTGGCCGTCCGCCGACACCTCGACCGCGCGCCGCAGCGTGTCGACCTCGGCGGGCGTCTTGAACAGGCGCATCTCGTGGAGGACGTAGGACGGGTCGACGATCTCGCGCGGGGCGCGCTTGCCGCGCCGCGCCGACGCGCGCACGCGGGTGAGCGCGTGGATCACGCGGCGGTCGCGGTCGGCGTAGAGCCCGAGCCCGTAGAAGAGGCGGTCGCGCCCCTCGAGCAGCTCGGGCAGCTTCGCGTCGAGCTCCTCGACGAGGAACGCCTCGTTCGCGCCGTACCGCTCCTTCGCGCCCTCGACGCCGGCCCGCGGGCCGTCCCACACCTCGCGCTCCTTGTCGCGCTTGCGCACGAACATGACCACGGGGTGCTTGTCGTGCCCGGGGATGAGCACGAGGACGGTGTCGGGCTCCTCGAAGCCCGTCAGGTACCAGAGGTCGGAGTTCTGGCGGAAGTCGAAGTGCGAGTCGTTGCTCCGCACCACCTCGGGTGCGGAGCAGAACACGGCCACCGACCGGTCGCCCATCCGCTCCATGAAGCGGCGGCGGCGGTCGGCGAAGACGTCCTTGGCGGGCTCGAGCATCGGCGGGCTCCGTTCGGCGATGGGGTCCGTGCGGCCTAGAGGTTCGAGAGCTCGGTCAGGAGCTCGGGCTCGAGGCTCGCGGGTCCCGCGTAGGGCAGCTCGCGGACCGGCACGGAGAGGTCGGCGGCCAGGCGCTTCACCTGGTCGCGCAGCTCCGGCGTCGTCGAGTGCAGCAGCACGATCGCGGCCGCGCCGCGCGCGAGCGCCTCGACGTCGGCCAGCGTCTTCGCCGCCGGCTTGGCGCCGCCGAGCACGAGGGAGCCCTCGAAGCCCGCGCGACGCCCCAGGTCCTCGACCCGAGGCCCGTGCGCCCGCGACGCGTCGTCGCCGCCGACGACCACGACCTTCGCGCCGCCGCGCTGTTCGAAGCGCGCGCGGACGTCCTCGAGCGACGGACCGTCCACCTCGACGCCCGCGGCGCGGGCCCGCGTGGCGACGTCGGTCCACATGTCGCGCGCCTCGTCGCCGCCGAGCGCGACGGCCTCGCGCAGCAGCGAGATCGCCGTGCGCAGGCTCGCGGGCGTGCCCTGGTCGGCGTGGTGGGCGGCCAGCGCCGTCGCCGCCTCGATGAACGGGCGCTCGCGCCCGGCCATCGCGCCGTAGAGGTCGACCAGCTCGGCCTTCATGGCCGCGTCGTCGAGCACCTCGGCCATGGGGCTCGAGGGGTCCACCAGCAGCTCCTCGAGCCGCTCCGGGTGGTTGCGCTCGTGGATCTTCGCGCGGAAGCGCTCGAAGGTGCGCATGGCCTCGCCGCGCTCGCCGAGGCGGATGAGCGCCTCGAGCCGGATGCGGTACGCCGTCGCCCACTCCTCGAACGTCGGCCGGCTGCGGAACGTGTCGTCCACGGCCTTCAGCGCGCCGTGCGGGTCGGCGTCGAGCACGCGCCGCGCGGTGGCGAGGAAGCCGCCCGCGAGCGACGCGGGCGCCGCGCCCGCCACCGGCACCGGCGCCGGGTGCACCTCGCGCGAACCGTCGTGGCGCGGGCCGCGCCCGCGGCGGTCGCCGCGATCGCCACGCCCGCCCCCACGTTCGCCGCGCTCGCCGCCCGGGCGCTCGCCGCCGGCACGCTCGCCAGCGGCCGCGGGGCGGTCGCCCCGCGCCTCGGGGCGCGCTCGCCGCGCCCGCGCCGCGACCGGACGCGTACCGGTCGAGCCGCTCCGCGGCCTCCGGACGCCCGTCGCCGGCCGGACGGCCCTCGCCGCCCTCGCCGGCCGCCGCGACCGGCGCGTCGCCCGCGCCCTCGCGGGGCTCGCGCTCGCCACGGTCCCCGCGCTCGCCACGGTCGCGGCCGCGACGGCCGCGCTCGCGTCGGCCGCCCTCGCGGCCCTCGCCCTCGGCGCGCGGCCCGCCGCGCCCCGGGATCCGGGCCGTCGGCAGCGCCGTCGCGAGCAGGTCGAACACGGGCTCCTTCACGGAGGCGTCGAGCGCCGCGGCGCTCGCGTCCTTCGTGATGCACTGCTCGGCCTCGCGCAGGGCCTCGTCGGCCGCGCCGAGCTTGAGCAGGCACGCGCCGAGGAAGAACCGGGCGCGGGCGTGCACGATGCGCGCCTTGGCGCGCGTCTCGCGCATGAGGCGGTCGGCCTCGCGGAACCGATCGGCCGCCCGGGAGAAGTCGCCGCGCTCGTACGCGAGCACGCCCAGCGTGTAGATCGCGTTGTACGACTCGCCCTCGCCGCCGCCCTCGGCCTGCGCGAGCAGCGCCTCGGCCTCCTCGACGTTGCCGCGACCCTCCTTCGGCAGGAGGTCGAGCGTGCCGCGCACCTCGAGCGCCGCCAGCGCGAGGTCGCCCTGGAGCACCGAGCGGTAGCGGTCCTCGGCGGACAGGCGCGTGAGCGCGTCCTGGTACGCCTGCTTCGCCTCGGCCCAGCGGCCGGCGAGCTGGTGGGCGCGGCCCACCTTGCGCTGCACCTTCGCGGCGGCGCGGCCCTCGAGGCCCGCGTCGACCGCGAACTTCAGCGCGCGGGCGAGCGCGGCGCTGGCGCCGGCCTCGTCGCCGTCGCGCGCGAGATCATCGGCATGACGCGCGGCGTCGCCGACGAGCCCGTCGGCGTCGCGGCGGCTGCCCTCGTCGCCCGTGGCCTTCAGGTGCCGCAGCACGAGGTCGTACACGCGCGCGTCCTCGCCGCCGAACAGCAGCGCACGCGAGACGGCGCGCAGGGCCATGCGGCCCTCGGCGCCCCGCGCGAGCGCGAGCTCCATCGCGGCGTCACCGGCCAGCTCGCGCACGCGCGCGCGCGGACCGCCGCGCGACGCGGCGTCGAGGCGCCCGAGGAAACGCCAGAGCGCGCACGGGCCGTCGGGCGACGTCGCGAGGGTCTGCGGCGCCGCGGCCGGTGCCCCCTCGTCGGTGTCCGTGCCCGTCTCGCGCTCGTCCACGTCGCCGGCGTCCCGGCCACCCTCTCGGCCACCGTCTCGGCGACCGTCCCGCGCGCCGTCGGGGCCGCTCGCCACCGACTCCGTCGCGACCGGCTCCGTCGTCGCCGCGGCGACCGCGCCGGCCGCCTCCGTGCCGTCGGTCGGGGCGGGCGCGCCCTCCTGCTGCGACTCCTCCGGACGCTCGCCGTCGCGGCGCCGCGCGCGGCCGCCCGCGTCGCGGGCCAGCGTGCGCAGGTGGGTCAGCTCCTCCACCAGGCCGAGCGCGAAGTGGCTCTGCTCGCGCGCCGGCGCGAGCGCCACGAAATCGTTGGCGAGCGCGATCGCGCGGCTGCCGTCGCTGCGCCGGTCGTCGAACGCGCGCCGAAGCGCCTCGTGCACCGTCCGGTCGATCTCGGTCTTCCAGGTCATCTTCGAGGTCCTCGTCCGCGGGGTCCGGTGGGTCCCAGGCGCGACGCGCCCGGGATGAGGCGTCCAGGCCCCCCACGGCAGGCCCGGAAAGGGGCGAAGTGTACCGGGCCCGGACGGATCCGCGGCCCGCGCCGGGACCGTTGGGCCCGCGCCGACGCCGCACCGCGACCGGGGACGGCGCCCGACCCGAAACCGAACAACTACCAAACAATTGCCTTACTTCGGTACCGAACGACTCGTTAGGTGTCCCCGATTTCCGGGGGGCGCGACGGCCACCGGGCCGAGCCCGGCCCATGCACGAGGGGACGAGGTTGGGGCCGCGGCTGCGACCCGGGCGTATCGCAGCGCCGCCGGCGGGAACGAACGCGTGGGCCACGGCGCGGAGGCTCCTCGGCGTTCTATGAGAGGCAGCAAGAGAATTTCTGCGCGGACGCCGTGGCGGTAGCGCCTTGCCTTCCGGTTCCAGCCCCGCCGCCCTGACCCTTCCGCCTTGGTTCTATCCGCACTCGTCCCGGGTCACCGGGGTGGTGCATGCTGGGTTCCGCATGAAGGGGGGCGCTGCGAAGGTGGTACACGAGCTGTCCGGCAAGGTCTGAGCCTCGAAGGACGCTCAACGCCAAGGACGCAGTCGCCCGGGATCGGCATGTCGGGCGCGGGGAGGGGGCCGTCCCGGTCAGGGGCGGGCGCGCCGCCGGCGGCAGCCCGAGCCATGGCTCATGCAGGGTCCTCCGTGGTCGAGTTCGGGTCCAGGGTCCCCAGCGCCGGAAGCGGTGGGGCGTCGTACAACGCGTCGTAGGTCTCGTCCGGGTGACGCCAGAGGTGGAGCAGCAGCACGGCGAGCTTGCGCGCCACCGCCACCACGGCGCGCTTCTTGGCCGCCCGGCCGCCCACGACCATCAGGCGCTGTCCATAGCGGCGCAAGGTGCTGTCCGTCGCGAACGGCCCGAGGATGTACTGCGCGGCTCCGACGAGCAGGCAGCGCAGCATCTGGTCCCCGGTCTTGGTGATGGGGAGTTGTGGGTTGATGTCGCCCGACTGGCTTAGGCCCGGGCAGAGCCCGACGAAGGCTCCCACGGACCGGGCGTGCGCGAATCGGAACGGGTCCTCCACGACCAGTACGAAGGCCAAGGCCGTGAGCGGTCCGACGCCCTCGATGAGTTGGAGCCGGCGGGTCACGGGGTAGGTCTCCGCACCCAGACGTTCGATCGTGTCGTCGTAGCTGCGGATCGTCTCGGTCAGCCCGTCCAGCGTTTGGAGGATAGGCTCGAGCATGCGCACGCTCTCCTCGCAGACCGCCTCACGAACCCGACGCGGGAACGCTTCCGTGGAGGTCGTCGGCGCGCGCTCACCCATCGCCTTCAGGGTGCCGCGAACGTGGCAGATCAGGGCGGATCGCTTCTCGACGAGGAGCCTGCGAGAACGCAACACCGCCAAGTGCTCGTGGTGCTGCGCGTCGCGGTGCCGGATCGGGAAGAGCAACTTCGGGTCGGCCCGCCCCAGGCGCGCCAGCAACTCCGCGTCCATCCGGTCGCTCTTGCGCCGACTCGACCCGATCAGGCGCACCCGTCGAGGGTTGGCCACGATCACGTCGTATCCCGCGGCGCGAAGGAGGCGACTGGCCCAGCCCGAGTGGGTCCCGGCCTCCACCACCAGCCGGGTCGGACACCGAGGGACGAAGACCCCCAGGAACGCCTCGCGCGTCGAGGCGACCCGGAATCGCTCCAGTACGTGGCCGGTCCGCTGGTCGAGGGCGCAGGCGTAGGACACCCGGTCACCCAGGTCCACGCCCAATGTCACCTCCACCGCCACGGTGCTAGTGTCGTCCATGGCAGGTCCTCCGTAGTTGAGCCGCCCCGCGAGCTCGCCGTTGGCACCTGGGGGGCCCTGATGGGCTACCCCGTCAGGGGGACCTGCCTCTCATCCCATGTGGTGCAGGAACACGCGGTCGTCGCCTCCGCGCCGCGCCCGGGTCGCATCCATCGCCCCCAACCGGCCACCGAAAATCGTTCAGCCCCCGGCGCCGCTCATCCCTCGTGAATGGACCGGGCTTGCCGTCCCCCGCGGGGGGTCAGTCCTCGAGGTCCATGCGGCGGTCGAGCTCCGCCCGGCCCATCGCGATGCCGATGCTGCCGCAGAGCATCGCGACCATCAGCAGCGTGATCGGGTGCGCGCGCGAGGCGATCGCGGTCGCGGCGACGCCGCAGATCGCGTACAGGAGCCCGGAGAGGTAGTCGGTCGGGCGGAGGAAGAAGGTCAGCCCGCCCAGGGGGAACCCGACGCCGAAGAAGACGGCGGCCGTGCGGAGGTTCCCGCCCACGAAGCACCAGCCGAGCACCATGAAGCCGATCGGCGTGAGCACGAAGCAGCGGAACGCGCGCTTCTTGATGCGCGGGGCGCGCCAGGAGAAGCGGACGGCCTCCTCCTGCCGTCGGGCGTGGAGGCGGGCGGCCTCTTCCTCGCCCATCACCTCCCACCGCCGCTCGAGCGGGGCCTCGAGGGAGACCGTCGGGATCCTGCGCGGCTTGAAGGTCATCGCACGACCCGGCGGCCGGTCTCGGCCCCGCCGCACGCGCGGACCACCGCGGCCGAGGCGGCGCCGAGGAAGCGGTCCACGTGGGCGGCGTCCACGGTGGGCGGCAGGTAGAGGACGACGAGGGCCTTGGTGGTGCCGTGGCCGACGCTGGTGCGGAGCGAGTCGGCGGTGGGGTTGCCGAACGGGCCGTCGCGGTCGACGAGGACGGGTTTGCCCTCGACGCCGACGCGCCCGCGGCCGATGCCCTCGTAGCCCTCGCCGACCGACCCGAACCGCAGCATCACCGGCGCGACGATGCGGGCCCGGTCGTACACGCCGAACGGGACGAGCGTCGTCAGCGAGCAGAGGTTCATGGCGTCCACGAGGCTGTTCACGCGGTAGAGCGGGCGGCCCTGCAGCACGCGGCGCAGCAGGGCCTCGCTCGCGGGGCGCGTCTTCGTCGGGTCGAGCCCGAGCGCCCGGTACAGGTCGCGCACCGGCTTCAGCGCGGGGATCTCCGACGGCGAGGTCTCGCCGCCCCACTGCGCGCGCAGCGCGGCCTCGAGGCGGTCGCCCTCCTCGCGCAACGCGTCGTCGGCGTCGCCGACGGTGAGCCCGTCGAACGCGAGGCATCCGAGCGCCAGCCGGCCGCGGAGCCCTTCCGCCAGCGTGATCGCTAGGTCGTCGGCCAGGTCGAGGCCGGTGCCGGGCGCGCCCTCCTCGTCGGACGTCATGAGCCGGAGGCCCTCGGCCCCGAACGCGTCGAGCACGCTGCACCGGTCCACGTGGTCGGCGGGGCCGGTCACCTCGACGGCCTCGAGGACGGTCCCGTCGGTGAGCGGGTACGGCCCGGCGTGCCACACGCCCGCGTCGAGGACGACCCCCGTCCCGCCGCGCACGAGGTAGGCCGCGGCCGGGCCGGCGGGCGGGTCGCCCGCGCCCGCGACGACGAGCAGGAACCCGTCGGCCGCGAGCGGCACGAGGAGCCGCTTGGCGCCGACGAACCGCTGGAGCGTCAGCACGCGGCGCGGGCCGACCTCGCGGGGGTCGAGCGCGACCAGCACCGAGGCGGCCTTGTTCCCCAGCTTCACCCGGTCGCCGGCCGCGACCATCCGCCCGTACGGCGCGAACGCCTCCGGCGTCACGGGCCGCGCCGCGAGGACGAGATCACCACCGAGCGCCGGGGAAGACATCGTCTCCGAGCATAGCCCCGGCCGCGGCGCCGGGACGCGCGGTCCCCCGCCGCTCCGCGGATCACGCCACGACGACGCGCATCCGCCGACATTCGACCCGCCAATATTCGACCGGCACGGATTGGCGGATTCGACCGGGGGAGAATCCGCCAGTAATCGACCGGCACATATTGGCGGATCGGCGATCCACGGGACGCGAGGCCCGCCGGCCGCCGGGCCTCGCGTACCGGAGAGGGGATCGCGCGTCAGAAGTCGAAGGAGAGCGACGCGATCAGGCTGCGGCCGTGGGCGGGCAGGCGCGCGAAGGGCTCGGTGTAGGCCTCGTCGAACAGGTTCACGCCGCCGATCGTCAGCGTGCCGACGCGGCGACCGCCGAAGCCGAAGCTCGCGCCGGCGAGCAGCTCGGACGTGACGAACGCGTCGTCGTCCGCGCGGAAGCCGCTCTCGGCGGCGCCGCGGGCCGACGCCTCGACGAACCAGCGCCGCAGGCCGCAGCCCGGGCCGTAGTTGGTCGAGAGCCGCGCGCCCACGCGGCCGTGGAACGGCACGCTCGCGACGATGTCCTCGTCGTCGCTCCAGGTGCTGCCGAGCATGCCGAAGAACTCGAGGCCCTCGCAGCAGCACCCGTTCGGCCGCCACGAGCCCGTCGCCTCGACGCCCGCCAGCAGGACGTCGCCGAGCGAGTCCCAGAGCTCGTCGGCGCCCACGGCGCGCCGCCCGATGAAGTCGTCGATGCCGTGGACGAAGCCGGCGAGCTGGGCCGTCGAGTGGTTGTCGCTGCCGTACTTGAAGCCGACCTCGACGTTCCACGCGGTCTCGGGGTCGAGGTCCGGGTTGCCGAAGACCGTCACGCCGTCGAGGATCGAGACGCTGTAGAGCTCGTGGATGCTCGGGAAGCGCTGGCCGAACGAGCCGTTGCCGTACACGGTCCAGCAGGTCGAGAGGTGCCGCGCGACGCCGCCCGCGACGCCGCCGATGACCTCGAGCGTGTCCTCGCCCGTGCGGTCGTCGTCGAGGTACTGCACGTCGATGCGCGCGCCCGCGTGGAAGTCCCAGCAGGCCGAGTGCCACTCGTCCTCGATGAGGGCCTTCACGCGGATCTCCTCGGCCTGCAGCGTCGCGACGCCGTCCACGCAGGTGCCGGGGACCGCGTTCGTGAAGATGCCGAGGTTCTTCACCGCCTCGACGTGGTCCGTGTCGACGAGGTTGAGGCAGAGGATGGCCTCGGTGCGCTCGAGGTGCGCGTACCCGACCGACACCTCGGCCCACGTGTCGTGGCAGTCCCAGAGGTAGAGGTTGCCCGCGAGGTGGAAGTCGAAGCGCTTGACGTCGTCCTTCGCCGAGATGCCGTCGGTCAGCGAGAGGTTCGTCTGCGCGTCGTCCTGCTGCACGAACGAGTCGAACGTGACCGTCGCGCGCGCGCCGTGGAAGTACGTGCCCATGTCGAGCGACGACAGCGTCATGCCGAGGAACAGGCGCTCGTACTCGGGCTGCGTGAGCAGGTCGCCGCCGCCGATCGGGCTCTTGATGTCCTTGGCCTTCACGTACTGGCCCGTGAAGCCGAGCGTGGACTGGTTGTCGAGGAAGTAGTCGACGGCCGCGTCCACGCCGAGCCACTCGTACGACGACGGGTCGAGCGTGCCGTCGGCCGTCTCGCGGTCGTCGTGGTTCTCGTACGTCGCCCCGACGAGGCCCGCGACGCGCCCCTGCCCGAAGTCGGCGCCCACGCGCTGGCGGAACGCGTTGTCGGCCGAGCGGTACGCCGTCGACTCCTCGAGCCACGCGTCCGACAGGCACTCGTGCCGGTGCGGGCGCCGCGGCACGACGTTGATGACGCCGCCGCCGGCCTCCGCGCCGCGCAGGTACGCGCCGGGCCCGTGATAGACCTCGACGCGCTCCGCCGTCTCCGGGTCCCACAGGCCGAGCGTGCTGCCGAACGGCCCGAGCGCCTGCGTCGACGGCCAGACGCCGTCCGTCATGATCCGCACGCGGTCGCCGCCGAGGCCACGGATGATCGGCAGCGCCTGGAACGGGCTGCCGCCGTCGCCGATCATCACGTTCGGGAAGCGCCGCATCAGGTCGCCGAGCCCGAGCGGACGCCACTCCGTCACGTCCTGTCGGCGCACGACGTCGACCCACTGCGGGACGCGCCGCACCTCCTTCACGCGCTGGTCCGCCGACACGAGCCGGTCCGGCCGCAGGTCGATGGGCCGGCACTCGAACGGGTCCGGCGGCGGGGGCGGCGGCGGCAGGCACACGCCACGGGACTTGTAGAAGAGGTCCCACGTCGGCATGTCCATCTCGGGCGGCGGCGGGGCCGGCGGCCGGGGACGGATCTCGGTCGTCGCGACGGGGACGTTCGGGCCCGACGGCGCCGGCAACGCGGGCGCGGACGTCGGAGCGTCGGTCGGGGCGGGGGTCGGGGGCGGGACCGTGGGCCCGTTCGGGGGCGGGGGAACCATCGTCGACGTCGCGGTGCCGGCCTCCGGCGGGGCGGGCGGGATCGGCGGCGGCGCGGGAACCGCGGGCGCGGCCGGCGGCGGCGGGTCGTCGGCGAAAACCGAGGGAACACCGAGGCTCGCGACGAGCGCAGCCAAGGAGACGAAGGCGAGCGCGGGGGCTGTGGCGAACCGCCGTCCGATCCGAGCCGTCATCCGTGACCCTCCGTGACGCCGACCATCGAGCGGGGCGAGGATAGCCGCCCGCCCCCCTGGGCGACAACGGCGCATGACGCCCCCCACCCCAGGGATCGGTCCGCACCGTGCGATCCCGCACTCCCGGGACTGCCGCGTCGGAGCGGAGGGCGAGGGCCCACGGGGCGAACCGGCAGCCGGACCCGCGGGTGCCAGGTCGCCGGCACGGAAGATCGGTGACCGGGGAGTGACCCCGGGGTGACGGCACCGCACCATGCTCCCGCCGCCCTGGGAGGGAGTCATGTCGATCCGCCGTCCGTCGCTCGGGTTGTCGGTCCTGGTCGCCGCGGGTGCGCTGGTCGCACGAGCACACGCCGACGACACGCCCCCCGCGCCCCCGCCGGCGGTCGCGCCCGCCCCCGCGCCCGGAGCGGCGAGGGACGCGGACTTCGTTCCGCCGACGCAAGGCCCGGCCGCCGCCCTCGCCAAGGAGTTGGCCGCCGTCCACGCCGAGACCGACCCGACGAAGCAGCGCACCGCCCTGCTCGCGATGCACAAGACGTCGCGCGATGCGCTCCTCTCGCTCGACGCAGGCGCGTTGGCGTCGCTCGCGCCGGACGTGCTGCGGGTCTACGACCTCGCGGGCGCGCTCGCGTCGGGGGGCGACGGCGCGTTCCCCGCGTGGTGGACGTTCCCGGACGTGCCGGAAGCGACGTGGCCCGTCGTCGAGCCGACGCCGGCCGCCGCGGTCGTGCGACGCGCCACGCGGATCGGCGGCGCGGTCGCCGACTGCGTGAAGCCGCCGACCATCGCGGCGCCGACGTTCGTCGACGTGTGGACGCCGACCGCGGCCCCGCACGACCCGCTGGCCCCCCACGCCTGCGTCGTCGTGCTCGGCGGGCCCGACGACCTCACGCGCGCCGAGGCCGCGCTCGAGCGCGTCGCGACCGTGGGCGGTCGCGGGTACGCGGTGGCGGTGGACGTGCTCGAGTCGGCCGCGTGGGCCGACCGCCTCGGCCTGCGGGCGCTGGCCGCGGGTGCGTCGCGCGATGCCACGGGCCTTGCGTCCATGTCGGCCGCCGATCGCGCCTCGGCCCGGATCGCGCACTTCGCGCTGCCCACGCCGGCGGGCCGGCGCGCGACGGCGTGGCGCGCGTTCGACCGTTCGTACGTGAAGGACTACGACGTCGAGGTCGGGAACGACAACGTCGTGGAGCCGATCGTCGGCGTACTCCGCGAAGGCGTCGGCGCGACGGCCGTGGTGGACGTCGCGACGGACGGCGGGCGCGCGCTGCGCGTGGACGTGAAGCACCTGCGCGCGCCGACGCCGCTGCCGACCTTCTCGACGTCGCTCGCCGGGCGGGGAACGGAGGCCGTCACGATCGAGGTCCCGAAGCTCGAGCTCGTCCGGGGATCGGTCGGCGTCCCCGACGACGGCCGGGCCCGCACGCTGCTGCTGCGGCTGGGCACGGCGGACACGTTCGCGATCGTCGAGGTCACGCCGACGGCGACGACGCCGGCGGCGCGCGGGTGGGCCCGCGTCGCGCCGGGCGCGCCGCCGGCGGGGATCGTGGACGCGCGCGTGGCGTCGTTCACGTTCACGGTGGAGGCGAACGCGGGCCGCGCGCCGCTGCGGGCAGCGATGTCATCGCTCGCGGGCCAGGAGGCGACGCTGACGCTGGCGGACCGTCCGGACGGCGACCGGATCGACGTGACCGCCCGATGCGACGCGCCGGCCGCGGACGGGAGCCGCGTGGTGGACGTCGTCGTGACGTGGAGGACGACCGACCCGAGCCCGCGGACGATGCCGAAGCCCGAGACGCGGTCGGAGCGAATCGAGCTGCCGGTCGCGCGCGCGGTGAGTCGACCCTTCCGCTTCCGGCTCGCGCCGGGCGCATCGGAGACGGCGCGCGACGTCGGCGGCGCGCCGCTCGTGACCGTGACGTACGAGGCTCCGTCCACGAAGGCGGTCGTCGCCGAGCTCGAACGGCGAGCGGGCCTTGCGTCCCCGAGCCCCCGAGTGTCGACCCGACCGGACGACGCGGCGCTCGCCGCCGTGCGCGGCGCGCCGGCGCGCGAGCAGGCCGCCGCGGTGCGCGGCCTCGTCGACGCGTCGGAGGCGGGGTTCCTGATGCTGACGCCGGCGGAGCTCGCGACGCTCGCGCCGGACGTGCTGCGGGTCTACGACCTGTCGGCCGCGCTGGCGCACGGCGACGACGCGACGCCGCCGCCGGCGTTCGCCAAGGACGCGCCGGCGACGTCGCTCGCGCCCGACGGGTCCACGCCGGCGCCGGCGGTGAGCCGTCGCGCGGCGCGCATCGCGCACGAGCTGCGGACGGAGGTCGAGGACGGCTTCGCGCTCGCGCGCGCGGGCGGGACGCCGGCCGGTGCGCCGACGACGGTGGTCGTGTGCGTGCCGAGCCGCCGGTTCGACGCGGTGGAGCGCGCGCTCGACCGCCTCGCGACGACGGGCGGGCCGGTCGTGCGGCTCGACGTGGAGGTGGTGCGCGCGGGCGCGGGCGCGCCGATCGCGACGTACACGCTCGAGGTGCCGCACAACCGCAGCGTCGCGGCGTGGCGGCACGTGCGGCACGCGTACCTCGAGACGCCGGAGGCCGGCGCGGCGAAGGCCGCGGGCCGGCCGCTCGCGCCCGTCGTGCGGACGTGGGCCGACGGGATCGGGCTCGTGGCCAGCGTCGGCGAGGGCGGCGCGGGCAGCGACCCGCAGGTGCACCTGTCGGTCGCGGCGTCGTTCGGCGTGGACGCGGCGCCGCCGCCGGGCGTCGCGCCGCGCGGGCCGCGGGCCGGGGTCGAGCTGCCCGCGCTGGTGCAGCGGCAGCTCGAGACGGCGTGGCCCGTGCCCGCGGAGGGCATGGTGGCGACGGAGCGGCTCGGCGACAGCGACCTCGCGGTGCGCGTGCGCGCGACGCGGGGCGCGGCGGCGCCGGTGGCGCGCGGCTGGACGCGGGTGACGGCGGAGCCGAAGCCGCCCGCGGCGCCGCGGGTCGCGACGCTGGAGGCGGTGTGGACCGCGCAGCAGGGCGGGCAGGAGCGGAAGCTCCAGTCGCCGACGGTGCGCGTGTTCGAGGGGCAGACCGCGACGATCTCGATCGTGCACCAGGTGCCGTACATCGCGGGCGCGGAGGTGTCGGGGCGGCCCGGCGCGTGGCTCGTGGACCCGATCGTGCAGTCGCTCCCGTACGGGCTCGTCGTCGAGGCGACCGTGCGCCCGGAGGCCGGCGGCATGCACGTCGTCGAGGGGCGGTTCCTGCGGATGGCGCCCGACACGCCCGTGCGGACGCGGCCCTGGGACTTCGGGGTGGGCACCCCCATGAACGTCGAGCTGCCCGTGATGCGCGAGGTCTCGCGGCCGTTCCGCGCGTCGCTCGCGCCCGGCGGCTCGGTGTCGATCCCGATGCCCGCGCTGCCCTCCGACCGCACGCGCAACGACACGACGAGCACCACGCTCACGCTCACCCTGACCGACGTCCGCTCCGACGAGGCGCCCGCCCCGACGCCCTCGAAGTAGGCCCGCCCACGATCGGCATCCGCCAATAATCGACCGGCGTTTATTGGCGGATCCGCCCATCATCGACCGGCGTTGATTGGCGGATCGGACGGCGACCCCGGGGCACGCGAGGCCCGGTGGCCGACGGACGCGCCCGTCCGCCGAACCACGACCCGCCGATCGACGACCCGTGTCGGTGGACCGATTCGTCAGTCGTCGGTCGTCGTGACGGGAGCGGTGGCGCCGGGCGCGGCGTCGTCGGTGGGACGGCGGGACGGACGACGCTCGACGAGCGTCCACGTCGGCACGCGCAGCTCCTCCCACGTGCTCCGCGTCATGCGGCCGGGTAGCGACGACCACGGCACGCGGTACGTCCACGTCGTCGTGGGCTCGTCGTCGAGCGGCGTGAAGCGGGCGTTCGCGGCGCCGAGCCCGCGCCCGTCGCCGTAGTCGCGGAACTCGAGGACGTACGGTTGCTTCGATCGGCCCCACGTCCCGTCGGGCCCGCGCACGCGCAGCCTCCCGAGCGTCAGCGTGACGGTCACCTCGATCGCGCCGGTGCAGAGGTCGTCGTCGAGGAGGCAGAAGTCCTTGTGGTTGTCGAGCGAGATGGCGCGGCCGGTGCGGCCGACCTGCCAGTACTCGGTCGTGTGCTTCGGCGCGGGCCGCCGCGACGCGGGCACCGGCTCCGGCGCACCGTCGGTCCAGCGGCGCAGGTCGGTGAACCGCTCGACGACGTCGGCGAAGATCCAGAGGTCGTCGGTCTCGAGCGCCGTCGGCGCCCAGTAGTACGTGTTGAGGTAGTACCAGAGGCGGCCGCCGCCCGCGGAGTAGAACGACTTCGCCTCGCGCCGCGGCACGAACCCGCCGGGGCCCCGTTCGTCGCCGGGCGCGACGCCGCGCCCGCGCTGGCGGTCCGCGAGCGTCGGCGGCCGGCCGACGTCGGGATCGACGAACGGCGCGCGCACGCGTGCCCCGCGCGGGCCGGTGCAGGCCGCGAGCGACAGGAAGGCGGCGACGGCGACCCGGAGCCTCACCCCGTTCTCAACGTCGGGAGACGTCTCCCGCCTCGACGGAGTTCGCGCCCGGACCGCGAGGCCCGGCGGCCGATCGCGAGCGGGCCTTGCGTCGGCGGAACGTGACCGCGATCCCGGCGCCGAGCACGCCCCAGACCGCGATCGCGATGCCGTGCTCGCGGACGACCCGTTCGGCGATCCAGAGGTCGCGGTCGCCGTAGTACCACCCGGGCGGCGCGTCGGCGTCGCCGCCGAGGTCGAAGAAGACGTCGTCGGTCCACGAGGAGATCGCGGGTCGGCCGCCGTCGTCGAACGGGTTGACGCCCTTCGAGCGGAACGCGTTGACGTACCAGCGGTCCACGCCGGACGGCACGGCGCTCGCGAGCGACGCGGGCGGCGTGGCGACGGTGAAGAGGTTGGCGGTGGACCGGCCGGCGCGCAACCGGTCGCCGATGCGGGCGAGGGACGGCTTCGCGACGGGGCGCGAACTGAGGACGGCGAGGGAGAGCGCGAAGTCGCCCTGTCGGCTCGAGAACTTGGCGGGGTAGTACGGCCGATCCGTGGCGAAGCCGATGCGCAGGGGCTCGAGGTCGAGGCGTTCGCCGAGGTGGGCCGCGCCGGCGGGCGGCGTGATGTGGATGCAGAGGAACGTGAACCCGCGCTCGACGAACCACGCCATGTGGTCGGGGGTCTCCTCGGGGAAGCCGCGTTCGGCGAGGTAGCGGTTGAGCGTGTCGAGGGCTTCGCGGCCGCGCGCCTTGACGGGCGTGATCTCGTACGGGCCGACGCGGACGCGCGGGCCGACGTCGAGGGCGTCCCAGGTGCCGGCCGAGGGAGCGGAGGCGCCGAGGCTGTACGTCTTGAGGAGCGGCACCTCCCAGCGCGTGCGGGCTTCGTGCTGCTCGGCCGCGAGGCGTTGCAGTCGGCTCACGAGCGCGGCCACGTCGGTGAAGACCGAGGCGGGGACGAGGCCGTAGCTCGTGGGCGGCGTGGGGACGGTGACGACCCACTCGAGCGCGGGCGGCGGAGGGGCGTCGGCGGCGAGCGGGGTGCGGTCCGTCGTCTGGAAGAACGGTGCGACGCGGACGATGAGCTCCTCGTGCCCGTCGTGGTGGAGCACGACGCCGTGCTGGTCGGCCTGGTCCACGTCGCCCTTCCAGCTCGTCGGGACCATGCAGCAGGCCGACGCGGGGCGCGGGCCGGCCGCGAGGCACCCGAGGAGCAGGACTGCTTCGAGCGCGCGACGGACGAGCATCGGGACCCCCTCGGCGGGCGGGATCCGGCGTCGCATCGATGCCGCCGCGGGCGTCCCGTCCCTGCGGCTCCGTTCTACTCGCAGGGCCCTCCGGCGACGGGCGGCGGGACGGGGCGCCCGGCCCGGGGGGCGACGATGGGGGCGCAGGGCCGGTGAACCTGGGTGCGCGACATGGCGCGGCGGGCGGCCCGGGGTATAACGCCGCGACCTCTTCGCGGAGAGGTGGCCGAGTGGCCGAAGGCACCGGCTTGCTAAGCCGGCGTACGGGCAACCGTACCGCGGGTTCGAATCCCGCCCTCTCCGCCATACAAACCCCGATGTGCCGCGGACTTACGCGGCTTCCCGGGGCGTCCCCCATGCGCGCTACAAGGGCTCTCAAGGGCCCACGTCAGCAAATCCACGTCAGCAGAGGAGCCTTACATGGCCTGGATCCGATGGCGCGAGACGCTCAAGGGCCAGCGTCTCGCCTACCTGCAGTGGCGCGACGAGCTCGGGAACGTCCACAGCAAGGGACTCAAGACCGACAACGAGGCGATCGCGAAGACCTACCTGCGCGCCTTCGAACGCTCTCACGGCGCGCGCCACAACAACCCGGCGCTCAAGAGCGCCACGGACGCTCTCGACACCTACCTCGACGAGAAGCGTCTCGGGGCCCGGCCGGCCACGATCGAGATGTGCCGCGCCAGGCTCGAGCCGCTCTTCGGAGCATGGGCCTCCACACCGATGCACCAGTGGACCCGGGCGCTCTTCGTCCGCTACGTGGCGGACCACACGGCTGGGGCCCCCGGTCGATCCAGATGTTCGTCGGCGAGTGCCGCCGGTTCATCCGCTGGGCCGGCGCCGAGGGGAGCGGGGTCGCCTGCCCCGACTTCGTCGGCGACTTCCGTTGCCCGACGATCCAGCAGGAGGAGCCCAAGCACCTTGAGCCCGAGCAGGTCGCCCTCCTCCTCGAGGCGGTCCGCGGCACGAAGTGGGAGCCCCCGGTGGCGCTCGCCGCGCTCGCCGGCCTTCGCCGCGCCGAGTTCTACGGCCTGCAGACCTCGGACATCGACTGGGACCGCCAGGTGCTGCTCGTGCGGGCCACGAAGACGCACCGGGACGCGAAGCTCGAGATCAGCCCCCCGCTCATGGAGATCCTGAAGCGCCACCGGGTCGTGGCCGGCCCCGTCGTCCGCCTCGGGCCCCACATCCGCGCCGCCTACACGGGGCTCCACCGCTTCTGCCGGCGCGTCCACCTGAAGCTCCGCGTCGCGAAGTACCTGGCCGACCCCGCGAGCGGCTGCACGAGGAAGCGCGAGGCGCTCGTCCGCGCCCGGGCGGACTGGGACGCCGGCGATCGGGACTTCCCCGCGATCGGCTGGCACACACTGCGGCACTCCTTCGCGACGGCCCTCCTCGCGAAGGGCGTGGACCTGCGGACGGTCCAGGACCTCATGCGCCACAAGACGGCCGCCATGACGATGCGCTACGCCCACTCGACGTCGGAACGGCGGCGGGCCGCGGTCGGGAAGGTGCTCGCGTAGTGGACTCGTCCGCGGGCCAGGGGGTCACGGAAGAGGGAGAGTTTTCGCCCGCACCTCGCCGTCGGCGAGAGTGAACCGCCAAATGCGACTCTCGGGAACGCGGGGCGGCCACGACTCACGCTGGACAATCACTGCGTGAGCGCCAGCGGCGAGGCCGCGCAGCGCCAGGTGTCCCTCAGCGGCGCGGTGTTCAACCCCGTCGATCAGGACGGAAACCGTGACTGGAGCGCCCGCGGCATCCGTCGTCGAGAGGTCGATGCCTCCGGTCGGGAACAGGACCTTCTGGTCGCCAGCGCGCGGGACGAAGACCTGGAGCGGCTGGAGCCCCACGGGCGCGAGGAGGACGGAGTCGGGCGCCGAGACCTCGACTGGGGACTCTGCCCCGTCCACTGAGAACCTGTCGCCCGAGACTTTCATCTCGGGAACAGCCTTGCCGTCGGCCATCGTGACGAGGAGCCTCGCCGTGCCACTGAGATGGTCGATCTGCCCTTCCTTCGCGAGATCGACTGACCGTTCGATGGCTCCCTGCGCGAGCGGGGGGAGCTCCAGCGACACGACTCGCGCGGGCGAGTCCCCCTCCGTATCCACCACGATTCGGAATCGGCCCCCGCGAAAGAACGAAATGACCCCGTGGACGACATCGTACGGGCGCCCCTCCCCGGACCCACCGTCCGAGGTCACGAAGACCCAGGCGCCGTCGAGGCGATCGTCCGGTGCGATGCGAACGCGATGGGCAGGCCGCGGCCGCACCTTCACGGTCCGCACGCCGTCCACGACCGGCCCGACTTCCTGGAAGGACCAGGATGTCTCCTGCTCGGCAGACAGTCGGAGTACGGCGGGCGCGTCCGCGGGCAACCAGACTGGCGGGGGCGCACCCTTGTCGGTCGGGAGCAGATCGCCGTCGTAGACCCGGCCCGCCGCCGCGAGGCTCGCATCGACATCGGGCGCCACGCCGCCCTCGATCTGAAAACGCGGGCGCGCGGTAAACGCGAGATCGACCCGCGAGGTCTCCGCCTGGCGCACGACAGCGGTCGTCTCCGCGACCTCGTACGGGTCGAACGGGCTGTCGCCACGGACGCGAACCTCGCCACACGGGACCTCGAGGGATGCGGCCCCGCTGTCGTCCGTCGCCGCGGGATAGCACCGACCGTCGCGCCCGATCACGAGAAGGTGGAGTCCCGATCCCGGCGCCCCCTTGCCGTCTCGCGCTGCAATGACGAGAGTGCCGCGCGCCGGGGGAAGCGCCAGGCCTTCCACCGTCCACACAAGGTCGAGCGGCGCGTCCGCCGCGACGCGACGGACCATGTGGGTCGTCTCTCCCTCCACGGCAAGCGTCGGGTGGAAGACCTGGACCCCATCTTCCACGCCTAGTCCCGAGAGCACGAAGCGGCCGTCGCTGTCCGTCAGCGTAGCGGGACCGCGCGGGTAGCCAGTGCCACGGACGACCGCGCCGTGGATCGGTCGGCCGTCGACGTCCGTTAGACGCCCCCGCACATCGATCCCCGGGCGCAGTAGGCAAGTGTCAGGCGTGTCGCCGAACACGGCCTGGAGCGATTCCGGCCGGCGTGCGCAGCCGGCCGCCTCGACCCACAGTTCGTATCCCCGGGCAGAGCCGTCCTCGACGCGGAAGATGCCGTTCGCGTCAGTCCGGCCGCGCACCGCCGCCGGCGCGTGCGGGCAGCCCTCGTACCCTTCGACGGCTACATCGACGACAGAGCGGCCCATGGCGTCCAGAACTCGGACCGCCATCGGCGTGCCGGGCTTAAGCAGCACGCGCGTTGGGGGCCAGTACCCATGGAACTCCGCGTAGGGTCGATAGCCAGGGGCCGTGACCGTCCAGTGGCTGCACCCCAGGGCCTCCGTGTCGAGTCGGGCCGACGCGATCCCCTGTTCGTCCGTCGTGAGCGAGCAGACCAGGGCATTCACGGCCGCCGCCCTGCCGCTCACACCCTCGGCGTAGCCGCGCACGATAGCTCCGCGGATTGGGCGGCCCGTTCGGCCGTCGAGCACCGTGGTGGCAACCACATCCTTGCGATCGTCGGACCGGAACACGAGCGGGTAAGACGAGACTTCGGGGTCGGCCGGCGGGTCCTCCGCCCATACGGGGCTCACCAGGAGTGCGAGCGCGATCGCCGCCACCCATCTTGAGTCTCGCCGCGCAGCCCCGAGAGTGAACCGACGGCGACCTCGACACGAGTAGCGGAGGATCATGTTCAGCTCCCGACGGCGCCTCGATCAGGCGGTGCCCGCTCGCGACACGTTACGACCTGCGGTGGTCCGTCAATCCTAGCGGGCCAGCATGGCGATCGCCGCCGCCGTCGCCGTCCCGACGACCCACGCCACGATCCCCCACTTGAGCCGGTGCTCGCCGACCGACGCGAAGAGCCTCACGACCTTGCCCTCGAGGACCGTCACGCGCTCCTCCACGCGGACCACCTTCTCGTGCCCCTCGACCGCGGTCTGGGCCGACCACTGGTCGTGGCGGCCGGCCCAGTCCTCGAGGCGGCGGAGCCGACGAGTCGGGTCGTCGGACTCTGCAGGGGCGAAGCGGGGGCCACGGTCGTGGGTCACGGCCGCTTCAGCACGCCCGCGGCCGACAGCGCGGCCTCGACGGCGTCGAGACGGGAGGGCGTGTCGGCCAGGCGATGCTCGGGCTCGAGCTTCCCGCCGCTGCCCACGAACGGGGCGTCGTCCTGGCGCGCGACGACGTCCGCGCTCTCCTGCTTCGCGGCGTCCAGCACGGCCTTCGCCTCGCGCTTGCGCCTCTCGTTGAGCACCACGAGGAGCCCCGTGCTGATCGCCCAGGAGAGGAGTCCCCACGGCGTCGTGTCCTTCGGGCCCTCGGCGTTGAGCCCGGCGCCCGCGGCGTCGCGCCACGCCGCCTCGGCCTTCGCGAGGCGGTCGTTCGCCGCCGTGACGCGCGCCGAGAAGTCGTCGGTCCACGCGCGGGCGCGGTCGGCGCGCTCCCTCGCCTGGGTCGCCTCGGTCGCGGCCTCCGTGGCGCGTCGCCGGGCCTGCTCGAGGTCCGCCTGGGTGGCCTCGCCGGCGGCGACCCTGCGCTCGAGCTCTGCGGCCGTGGCGGCAGCCGCCGCGCGCGCGGCCTCCGCCTCCGCCGCGAGCTGCCCCGCCTCCTTCGCCTTCCGCTCGGCCTCGCCGACGGCGACCTTCGCGTCCTCGACCTGCTTCACGACCGCCGGGTCCGGCGGGGGGACCGCAGGCTTCACCCCGACGCCAAACTCGACGCCCTGGCACGCCGCCAGGCCCGCCAGGAGGACCGCGGCCCACCCCGCGTAGCGCGAGGTGAGGGCTCCACGCAGGGCGCTCACGGCCGCCTCCCGGCGTCGGGGGCGGGCGCCTCGGGGACGCGCAGTGGGTCCGCCTTCGGCACGGGGCACATGCCGCTGGGGCACTCCTCGGGGGTGGCGGACGGCGCGGCCGCGGGGGCCGGCTCGGCCGCCTTGCCCGTGCGAAAGCCGTACTTCCCGAGGTCGAGGCGAGCGGCGGCACCGACTCCGTCCTCGGGGCCGGCGAAGACGCGCGCCCCCGCGCCGACCGCGGGCTGGACCTCCAGCGTGCTGGACGGACCGGAGCCGGCCTGGCAGGCGGGGAGCAGGAGTGCGACGAGAGCGAGGAGCAGGACCAGCGGGCGCATGAGGACCTCCGTGTGGAGGGGCGGCCCGCTGGAGAGGACTGCCCTTCGGAACTGTTACGCCGACAGCATACCGCGGGGAGACCCCACCGGGGACGGTCAGTCGCGCAGGACCTCCTCGAGCGCGAGTTCGTACTGCCCGAAGCGCTTCGTGACGCCCTGGAACGAGGGCGGATCCGAGAGGCGGACGAGGCGTAGGCCCCGGTAGGTCGCCTTCACAGTGGCCCCCACCCCCGGCGCCGCCGCGAACGTGATCGTCCGCGCGTCCGTGTCCACGCTCGCGACGCCGGCGGCGACGCCGTTCACGTAGCCGACGACGGTCCCCTGCTTCGGGTACCAGCGGAAGTCCGGGCTTCCTCTCGACCCAACCGAAGAGGTTCCCCACGATCGCCGCCTGCCAGGGCTCGAGCTCGAACGGCTCCCCCGCGCGCTCGCCCTCGACGAAGACGAGCATGTCGTGGAAGAAGCCGATCGCGCGACGGGCGCGCCTGACGTCGAAGCGGTGGCCCGCCCCCGCGGCCGCCCACGGGTCGTAGCCCGGGATCCCCGTGCGGCAGACCCGCTCGAGCGCGGCGTCCTTCCACGCCGCGACGGGGGCCTTCGCCCCCCGCGCCGGGGTCTTGCGGGACCCGGTCATCCGACCTCCGTCGCGTCGAAGTAGTGGAAGGCCGGCTCCGCGGGCACGGGCGCCTCGACCTCGACCCGGGCGCGGGCCGAGGGGGTCAGCCCGAACTCGCGCTCCAGGCGCAGGAGTTCGGAGGCCAGCGCGATCTTGAGCGCCATCTGCGGGTAGGGACGGAAGCCGATCGCGGGGCCCTGCTCGCCCTCCCGTGCTGGCTTCCCCCGCACGACGTAGACGGCGCCGTGCTTCGCGACGAACTCGGCGGCCTTCCAGTAGTCGACGAGGAGGTCCGCGTAGCGCGCGAGCGACTGGGCGTCGAGCCCCACGACGACGTGCTGGGCGTAGAGCTGGCGCACGAGGGAGAGGAACCCCTTCTTCGCCTCGGCCCCGAGCGTCGCCGGCGGCCGCGGACGCGTGCGCCGGGGCCGGGGTTCGTTCACGCGCTGCTTCGCGCGCCAGGAGCCGCGCAGCTGGAGCAGCCGCGTCGGCGTCGGGGAGGGTCCACGGGTGCCCACGTTAGGCGATCTCCGCGGGCCGGAAGGTGCCGCCGTGTCGACCCGTAGAATGGGGCCCATGTCCAAGGCGCCTGAGCAAGGTGGGCCGCGTCTCCTGCACAGAGCGATGGATGCCGCCAGAGCGCTGGGCATCCCCTGCGTCACCCCGGAGCACATCTTGATCGCGTGCGTGGAGCACCCGAGCACGCGCCTCCGGGATCTGCTTGCCCGCAAGGGGATGGACGGCGCAACGATTCGCGACACCATCCTCGCGCGAGCGCACCGCGGCTCCGAAGCGGTCTCCCCGGGGGGACTGCCCGTCACGCCCTCCGTCAAGCGCGTGCTGGAGGCATCCCTGGCGGAGGCGCAGCTCTTGCGCGAGCCACGGATTGATGTCGCGCACGTCTTCCTGGGGCTCCTGGGCGACGAAGGGATCGCGGGGGAAGTCCTCCGCGCTGCGGGGATGAGCATCGAGGAGGCGCGCATGGACCTCGCTCGGACGCGGGTGCAGGACGAGGGCCCAGACGACGGTGCTACGCACGAGTAGCCTCCCGCTCCGACTTCTTTCCCGCGGCGTTCTCCCAGCGCTGGACGATCACGTCGCAGTACGCCGGGTCGAGTTCCATCAGGAACGCGCGTCGGCCGGTCTTCTCCGCCGCGATCAGAGTCGAGCCCGAGCCGCCAAAGAGGTCGAGCACGTTCTCGCCCGCGCGCGAGGAGTACTGGATCGCGCGCGCCGCGAGCTCGACGGGCTTCTCCGTGAGGTGGACCATCGACTGCGGGTTCACCTTCTTCACCGGCCAGAGGTCGGGCACGTTCGCGGGCCCGAAGAACTGGTGAGCGGCGCCCTCCTTCCAGCCGTAGAAGCACCACTCGTGCGCACCCATGAAGTCCTTCCGCGTCAGGACCGGGTGCTGCTTGTCCCAGATGATGGTCTGGCTGAAGTAGAAGCCGGCCTCCTTCAAGGCCGGCGGGTAGTTCGCGACGTTCGCGTACCCGCCCCAGATGTAGAAGCCACGGCCCGGCAGGAGGACCCGCGAGGCGTTGCCGAACCACGCGCGCAGCCGCTTCTCGAACTCCTCGTCGGGCAGGAAGTCGTTCGCGAGCGGGCGGTCCTTCGCCCGCATCTTCTTGTGCGTGGGCTTGGACTTCCCCGGGTGGCGGGCGAGGTCCATCGCCTGGTGGTGTCGCGTCTGCGGCGCCTGGAACGACGAGAGCCCCGCCGCGATCGCGTTGTTCGAGCGCGGCTCGACCTTCACGTTGTAGGGCGGGTCGGTGTTGAGCAGGTGGACGGGGACGCCGGCGAGGAGCCGGTCGAGGTCGGCGGGGGAACCCGAGTCCCCGCACAGCAGGCGGTGGTCGCCGAGCACCCAGAGGTCGCCCGGCTTCGTCACCGGGTCGTCGGGGGGCTCGGGGACCTCGTCCTCCTCGACTACGATCGCCTCGCCGGAGAAGAGGTCCCGCAGCGCCTCGTCGAGGTCGCCCATGCGGAGAGCCGCCGAGAGGTCGGGCAGCGACTTCGCCACCTCCTCGACGAGGGCGAGCGCGCCCTCGGTCCACTCGCCGGAGATCGCCTGGCTGTTGAGGGCGAGGTTGAGGGCCTTCTCCTCGGCCTCGGGGAGGTCCACGACGACGACGTCGGTCTCCTCGACGCCCCGGGCCGCGAGGACCTTGAGCCGCTGGTGCCCCCCGACGATCCGCCCCGTGCGGGAGTTCACGATCACGGGCTGGACGAGGCCGAACCTCCCGATGGACTCCCCCAGCCCCGCGAGCGCCTCGTCGGAGATGCGCCGGGGGTTGTAGGGCGCCGGCAGGAGGTCGGCGACCCGGCGGGTCTCGACGCGGACGCGGCCGAGGTGGGCGGGGGTGGCCATCAGGGGAACTCCAGGACCCGCTCCCCGCGGGCGAGGGCCGCCTCGATCCGGGACCGGACCGCCTCGAGGGGGAGGCCGTGGGTGAGGGCCACGCCGACCGCCATGGCGTCGATGTCCCGGGGCGAGAGGGGGCGTTCCGGGGGGGTGACACCCCCCGAAAGGGGGGTTCCAGGCGGGGGGATACCCCACGAAAGGGCGGGTTTCGCGTCAGAGCCCACGGGAGGCGCCGAATCGCCCGTAGGGGCGCGTCCCTGAGGCCTGGCGGGCGTTTGGGCGTCCGCGGCGGCGGGGGCGCCCTGGGGGGCGTCCTGGGCGCCCCGATCGCCCGCCAAGGCCGGATCTGCCGGCCTTCCATGGCGATCCGGGGGGGCGGACACGGCGGGAGGGCTAACCCGTGAAAATTGCGACGCGCCCCGCGCCCCGCCGTAGGCGGCCGATGCGTGAGAGTCCGCAGGCCCCCCCACCCCCCCGGACGCCCGCTCCGTTGCCGTCTTGGCACCGTGGCAGGGCCCGCATAGGGGCTGGCAGTTCCCGGGGTCGTACGCGAGGTCGGGGCGCGCCCGCACGGGGACGACGTGGTCTACCTGCGTCGCGAGCTCGGTGCGACCCGCGGCCGCGCACGCACGGCAGAGGGGTTCGTCGCGGAGGAGCCGCGCGCGCAGCGCCTTCCATCGCGCGGACGAGACGACCGCGTCCTCGACGCCCCGGTCGGGATCGCTACGGCGGGCACGGTTGTACTCCGCGTCCGCGGCACGACGGCGGTGGAGGATCCCAGCGAGCGAACGCGGCTTCGACGGCATGACGCCTCGGCACGCGCCCGCTGGGTTGAGCGCGGGGGAATCCTACCACGTGCGCCGACTGGTATGCTCGATCGCAGGGTGCTGAACCTCGAGCACAAACGCCCGTTTCCCCGCGCGGTGCTCCGGGCGTTCCTACTCGCGGTGGGCTTCGTCGTCTCCGCGGTGGCTGGCGGAGCTTCCGCAGCCGACGACACCCGTTCCCTGCAGGACGACGCGACCGCGTTCTTCAAGTGGTGGGATGAGATCGGCCTTCCAGATCTCAAGGACAGTCCGTTCGTCCGATACCGCCCCGGATGGGGAAGGGCCGCTGGCGGTCCCGGCGATGGCTGGGATCAGGGCTTTCTGCTTTCGGAGACCGATCGCGACTTCACCGTTCTCGGGACAGACCTCTGGACACGCAGTTGGGAGAAGCCGCGAGGTGGCGAGACCGCCAACTCCGCTGGCTTCGAGCGCGCGGACCTCGCAGCGACGGTCGATGCAGGCGTCGCGCTCCTAGCGAGCCCTCAGCCACAGAACCGCATCGTCGATCCGTTCGTCTTCGAGCGGGAGTATTGGCAGAAGGCGACCTACCGTCTCCTCGTGCTCGCTCGAGCTTGCGCGGCGCGAGGTCTTCGCGGGCAGGCGCTCTCCCTGCTCCCGTTGGCGACGGCAGGCAACGGCGCATCCGATTCCGACGACAGACTTTCGCGATGGAAGAAGTTGATCCGCTACGGAGCGCTGCTCGCGGCGAACGGGCGACTCGGAGATCCAGGCGCGACGTGGTCCGACATCCGTCGTGAGTTCGCCAGGTGGGCCTCTGGGCCCGACGTGAGCGATCGCGCAGTCGAGGCGGCGGCACTGATCGACCGCACCGTCGCGCGGGAGGCGAGTGACGCGGCCCGTGAGGTGAGCGCCCGCTGCGGATCGAACCCCGATACAGTCGCCGACCTGATTACCGCGCTGCGTGTCCCTGGCGGCGCGGAACTGATGGATCCGGATCTCGCGAGGGTAACTGGTCATTCGCCCACATCCGCGGCGGAGCGACTCCGAGCGCTCGGGGACGCCGCCGTTCCGCACCTCATCGAGGCACTCGACGACGACACGTACGTCCGACACGTAAGCTCGTTTCAGGGACGGTTCCATCGAGAGATGCAAGTCGATCGAATGCGAGACGTCGCTCTCGCCATCCTGGACGACATCTCAGGGCACGCATTGGACAAGGCGCGGATGACCGCGAAGGTCACGCGCGGCGACTGGGCAGAGGTCGTCGCCGAAGCGAAGAGATGGTGGTCCGCGCGACGGGCGCAGCACGGGTCGCCAGTGGACGGCAGGAAGTAGGCTCTTACCTTCGGAGGCTGCATGCGGCTCGTTGCTCCGGCGCTTGCGCTCGTCACGCTCTTCGGGGGTTGCTGCCGCTCGCGTCCGTGCTGCCCCCCCGCCCAGCAGGATGTGATCCGGGCGCAGTCGCCTTACGGCGGACTCTTCGTGTCGAACGACGGCGGCCGGACATGGGCGGCCACCCCGGGCTGGACGTGGGACGACATCGACCTCAATGCGCGCGCTGGGTCTCCCCCACAAACGTCGGCTGAGCCCGCTCAGGGCAGCGACGTAGCGGGGTGGATCGAGGTGACTGCGCTCCGGGCCGACGGGAAGCCCGCAAGCGGCGCAATCGCGTACGCGGTGCGCGTCGGAAGGGTGTCAGAGACGACGATGCCCGACTGGCCGCAGGCCGAAATCGACGCGAACGGGGCCGCGCGGATCCCCGTGCCCACGGTCGCCAAGTACGACGTCGGCGTCGTCTTCCCCGGGAAGGAGGAGCCGCGTGCGCTCTTGCTCGACGTGCCCGTGGCGGCGGGCGGGACGTCGCGCGTGGAGGTCCGACTCCCCGCGCTCGCCTCGGTGACGGTGGATGTGGCGGGAGTCGACCCCGCTCGGGCTCGGGTCTATGCCGAGGAGGAAGGCGAGCCGAAGGCACGCCCTTCCTACTACCCCGCGCGGGGCGAGCCGAACGACGAGCGATGGTCGCTCGCGATCCATTCCGGGAATGTGGAATTGCCAAAGGGCGTGCCCTACCGGCTCTGGCTCGAGGTCGAGGGCGAAGAGAAGTCGGGGCATTGGCTCGGCGCCGGATGGCTAGCCGATCCCGCGGTCGTGCGGGCTCCCGGACGCGTGACCTTCCGCCGAGATCCGGCGCCGGAGCCGCTGATCGAGGTCCCGATCCGATTCACCGTCACCGGTTCCGTTCCGCCCGGGCTCAGGCGATCGGACATGGTCACCCGCTACGCGGAGGGGACGCCCGACGAGATGAACCTCGACGGGACGCTCGAGTGGAAGGATGGGAGTCCGCAAGCCGGGTCGCTGACGATCGTCCCCGCCGCGAAGCCGGCGAAGCTCAGGTGGAGGGGCGACGGGATCGCCCCCGGCGAGGTCACGCTCCCCGGGGCGACCGGCGAGCCCACGGCGGCCCCCCCAATCGATATCGCCGTTCGCGCCGACGACCTGCCCTTCCTGGACGGGGTGGACGTCGAGTGCGCTCGCAAGCCCCCCCGCACTGACTCTCCGTTCCTGCACGTCACGGGTCCCACGGCAGGCAGGGCCGACGACTTCGGGTTCTACATCGAGCACGAGAACCGGCTGGAGGACGTGCGCCCCGGCTCGAGGGTGATCGCCGAGTGGGGAGCCTGGTGGGTGAGCCGCCCGATAGAGGTTCCCAGTCGCGGTCGCCTGAAGCTCACTCTCGTGCCCGGTGGGTACCTCCTGGCGACGAGTCCCCGCGTCCCGACGCCGGGGCTCGGCACACTGACGATCCGAAGGGCGGACGGCGCGTGGCTTGGCGAACGAGACGCACACGACATCGAGAGTGACGACTGCGACGGCGAGAGCGCGTCGATCGCGCGGCCCGGGATGATCCTCGGCCCGTTCGCCGAAGGGGACGTCGAACTGGTAGTGTCACTCGGTGGCGAGGAGCGCGCGCGGATCATCGGCCACGTGAAGGCCAATGCCATCACGCCGTTTCCACTGACCTGGTGATCTGTCGGAATCCTCTCCCGGAGTCAGGCGCGTGGTAGGCCAGAGAGGCGCGCTACCGCACCTCGCCCTCGAACAGCACCGCCCCGTCCTGCCCGTGCAGCGTCACGCGCACGACATCGTCCTACTTGCGTCTTGCCTCGCGGCGTTGCAGCCACCACCAGAACAGGCCCCACAGGGTGCTCGCGACGAGCATGGCACTGCCGTAGGCCAGGGCCCAGCGAGGCCAAGGCGCGATCTTCCCCTCGATGGCGTCCCAGCCCCACTGGAACGCTGTGAAGAGAAGGCCGAAGGCGACGCCGTTCGCGAGAGCACCCGGCTTGGCGGGGATCTTCATGACATGCGCCTCCGAACTGTGCATGGTAGCGCCCGGAACGAGAACGCCCGCGAGGCGTCGGCCTCTCGGGCGTAGGCGCGGAGCGCCGCCGTGCGCGCGCTCTCCGTCCGGCTACGGATCGCGGTCGTGTTCGGGCGCGAAGTCGGCCGCGCGCATCAGCCGCGACAGCCAAGGGTGACGCATCGACGGCGGCGCCTCATCCGACACGGTACTGGTCGTCTCCTGAAGCCCGACTGCCTTGCCCGGGTAGTCGGCGTCGAACACGAGCGTGAGCCTCTCACCGTCGGCGAGCGACCAACTAGCGGAGCCGAGCCCGCCGATCGCCCCGCTCGGCGACTCCTGGTGCCGATGGACGATCTCGGACACCTCGTCGAACGACATTCCCTCGCGCAACTCCCGACGAATCTGCGCGACGTGCGACGGCCGAACGCATGAGCGCGTGGGGCAGCAGCACCCCGTGAGCGCGAGTGCGACAACGAGAAGCGATCGCACGAAGACGACCCTCCGCCCGCTTGGACGAGGCGGGGCAGCATACTCTTCCGTTGATCCCATGCCACCGACCGAGAACGCCCGCGAGGCTTCGGCCTCACGGGCGAGTGGCGCACAGCGCCGCGGCTTGAGCTATGGGACGTCGGGTCCCTTCGCGCACCCCGTGCACGGCTTCCCGAGATCCGTGTCGCTGTCGTCCCCGCAGTCCGGGCAGGCCCACGGGGCCCACCCGCGGTCGTCGTGGTCGGCGATCTTCCCCTCGCACCAGCACGGGCAGACGGCGGCCTTCGCCATCGGCCACCCGTCGGGGCCCGCGATCGGCGAGAGCGCGGTGCAGTTCGACTCGCAGTGGAGGACCCCGAGGTCCTCGGGCCACGCGCGCACGTCCTCGACGGTGACGCGCTCGACGGGCTGGCCGCTGATGTCGCGGCCGGTGTAGAGGGCTGACATGCCGGCGCACTTCACGCAGATCACGCGGCCATTGTCGGCCCAGTAGAGGGCCCCCTCCCGAAGGAGGGGGCGCGGCGTGGTCTCGCGCGGGGCCCCGTGCCCGCGGCGTCGCGCCACGTGGCCTCCTCCACGAGGGCGAGCGCGTCCGCGGTCCACTCCCCCGAGATCGCCTGGGAGTTGAGCGCGAGGTTGAGCGCCTTATCCTCGGCCTCGGGGAGGTCCACGACGACGACGTCGGTCTCCTCGACGCCTCGAGCCGCGAGGGCCTTCAGGCGCTGATGCCCCCCGACGATCCGCCCGGTCCGGGAGTTCACGATCACGGGCTGGACGAGGCCGAAGCGCCCGATCGACTCCCCGAGGCCGGCGAGGGCGTCGTCCGAGATCCGGCGCGGGTTGTACGGGGCCGGGACGAGGTCGGCGATGCGCCTCGTCTCCACGCGGACACGACCGAGCTCGGTGCGAGCGACCATTACGCCTCCTCGGGCCGCAGCGCGGCCCACTCCGCCGGGCTCACCCCCTGGATGGGGCCCCGGACGCGGCGGCGCCGGGCGCGTTCGCAGGCGGCGCACCGCCCCGGCAGGCGCCCACGACGCCCCGGGACGGGGACGGGGCCGCCGCACTCCGCGTCAGCAGCCACGTCAGCAAACGAGGATTCCGCTGTCCGCTTGCGCCTCTATTGCGCTTTGTGCCGCATGAGGTAGGAGGTCCCTAACTCGCATGCGGACGCCCCAAACCCCGAAAACACACGGTCTTGGCGCGAGGACGCTCGCCAGATTGCTAAGCCGGCATACGGGTAACACTGTATCGCGGGTTCGAATCCCGCCCTCTCCGCCATTTTCCGCGTCCGAACGGGGGTTCCTGCGCGCGGCCGATCCGCGATCCCGCGGGGCGAGATCAAGGAAGATTCAAAGTTCGCGGGGGCGTCATGCCCCCCGGCGGGCGGCGCCACCATCCGGCGGCGCGCGGTGGACGAGCGACCGCACCATCCCGATCGACCACGCCTTGGCCCGGGCGGGACGGCGCCCTTCGGCCAGCAGCCGCGCCCCGATCGCCCGGTACGTCTCGCCGCGCGACCGCAACGTCCGCATCCGGACCAACGTCTTCTGCTGCGCGGGGTCCGCGACCATCCGGCCGCCGACGAACCGCCACCCGTACGGCGGATGGAGCGTGAACCGAAGGCCCCGTTCCCGGCGGGCACGGAGCGCGGCGACGGTCCGGGCCCGGATCATCGACCGCTCGTACTCGGCGAACGCGTCGAGCGGGTCCCGCAGGAGCCGCCCCTCGGGGGTCTTCGCGTGGGGTACCCTGTCGGCGCGCTCGATCCGGACACCCTCGCGGTCCGTCGGCGGCCCCATCCGGCCGAACTCAATGAAGCAGACGACGAGGGGTACCGACCCGGGCGGATCGGCCGGGGGAGGACCTATGCACAGGGGGTCATACGGACCGTTGCGCGCACAGCCGTGGTGGGTCGCGTCGTCGCGGGTCGTCCTGATCTGCGTCCTCGCCTCGGGCCTCGGCGCCTGCGGGCGAGGCGAGATCGCGGCGCGCGCGACGAAGGACGTCGAGGTCCGCGTGTTGTCCCAGACCGGAGCACCGGTCGCGGGCGCGCACCTCTGGGTCCAGCCGCTTGCCGCGCCCACGATCGAGATGACCCGTCCCGTCTCGGCGACGACCGGGCCCAACGGGATCGCGACGCTGGTCGACCTGCCGAGGGACCTGGAGTGCGAGCTGACGGTGAGCCCCGTCGCCGGACCGCCGATCGTGATGGACACCCTGGTTTCGCGGACGCGACACCACCCCCCGCCCGCCTTCCCGCGCGTTCATCGGTCGCCGTGGCGCTCCCGCGACGACGTCGTGACCGTCCAACTGAACCCGACGGTCCTCCTGCGCGCGGTGGACGCGAGCGATGGAGCGACGCCCGTGGCCGCGGCGGCGTTCCACGTCGAGGCGAACGGAGCCGGCGCCTACCGGCTCGGCCTCGCGGACGCCTCCGGGACGTTCGAGCTCGTCATGGAGCCGAACACGACCCGGCGAGTGCAGGCGACGGCGCGCGGGTCGACCGTCCGGTTGGAGCCCGACGCGTGGACCGAGGTCCGAAGCGATGCGCGGGAAGCGACCTTTCGGGTGAACACGCGACCGCAACGGATTCGCGTCCACCTCGAGAACCGTTCGAAGTCCGACCTGACGTGGAACGTCAAGGGCCGGCTCGCCTCCGGCGGATCGGACCTCGCGGGGCGCGGCAGCGCCGACGTCGTCGATGTGGACGTCGAAGGCCTCGCGCCGGACCGGCGGTACGACCTCCGATTCCGCGAACTCGGGGGCTCGGAGCCGCGGGTGGGCTCGCTCGTCGGCGTCGCACCCTCCGAGACGATCGTCACGCTGCGTCTGTCGGCGGGAGCGGAGATCCGTGGACGGCTTCGCGGGGCCTCCGACCTCGCCGGCGCGAAGGCCGACGCCACGTCGGACTCCCCCGACGACCCGGTGCGACGGGTCGAGATCGCCCCGGACGGCACGTTCCTCCTCCGCCTGACGCCGGGCACGTGGACCGTCGGCGCGATGGCGAAGGGGAAGGAGCGCTGGGGGCGAGTGGCGAAGAAGGTCGCGGTCGCAGACGCGCCGATCGACCTCGAGCTCGTGCTCGAATAGCGCGACGGTCGCGTAGGACCGGACAACCGTCGGATTCGCCGGACGAATCGCTACCGCGACCGCGGGACCGTCGGACCGCCGCCGCCGGCGGGCTCGGCGGGCTTCGGCGCCGGGGCGGGACGGGCCGCGTCGAGCAGGGAGCGGATGAGCGCGAGCACGTCGCGGGCCTCGTCGGCCTGCTCCTGGAGCTTGGTGGCGCGCTCGTAGAAGAGCGCGATCTGCACGGGATCACCGGTCGCCTCGACGGCCGCCGCGGCTTCACCGGCGGACTTCGCCCCCTGGGCGAGCAGTTCCGCGCGATCCGTCGCCCGCGCCAGCAGGCGGTCGAAGTAGTCGGGGCGGGTCCTCGGCTCGGCCGGAGCGGGCAGGGCGACGAGCGCCGCCTGCGCGTCCCGCAGCGCTTGCTGCGCCTCCGCGACGCGGGCCTTCGCCGCGACCACCTCCGCTTCGGGCCGTCCGCCGGACTGCACGCCCGCCAGGGCCTTTCTGGCTCGCACGACGTCGTCGGCCTTCTCGACACACACCCGCTGCGCCTCGTCGATCCGGTGGCCGCGGTCGTCACGCAGTCGATCGAGCTCGTCCTGGGCCGCCTGCAACCGACGATCGACGTCGGACGCCTTCTCGAGCGCGGCCTTCACCACGGCGGTCGTGGGGTCGCGCTTGCCGTCGTTGAGAGCGCGCTCGACCTCCGCGCGGGCCTTCTGCGCCTCGGCCGCGAGTTCCTTGACCCTGGCTTCGGCGCGAGCCGTCGCCTCCCCGGTGTCCGACGCGTCCGGGGCCGGTGCAGCGGGCGGAGCGGCGGGCGGATCGGAACGGGCCGAACGAACCGGGCCCGCGAGCGCGAGCAGACACAGGCACGCGCGGAAGCGTCGAGGCATGGAGGCTCCCCCGGGGGACATGCGGCGACGCATCGTAGCGCACCCGTCGCTCGCTCTGGGAAGGCCCCCCTTGCCGTCCCGCGGGCCCGCCGCCGCGACCGGCGAACCTCCCGTCCGTACGGGACCTTTGCGGGGGCGAGACGTGCCGTGGACCCCGCGGCCCCGCGGCTACGACGGCACGGGCCGGCGACGGGAGGACGGCGCCGCGTCGGCGGCGTCGCTCTGGAAGTCGGCGGCGCACGGCGGGCACATCCCGTGGGTCACCTCGAACGGGCCCGAGCGCGGCACGAAGTGACCGATCGGGAGCCAGACCTCCTCCGCCGTCCGGACCCGCTCGCACCAGGCGCAGATCGCCACCAGCCCCGCCTTCTCGGGATGCACGAGGAGCGCGCGGACCCGCGACCCGCCGTGACTCTCGAGGAGGTGCGCCACGCGGCCGAGGAGCGTCTTCTGCTCCCGGAGGAACTGCTTGCGCGCGCGGGAGAGCGGCGCGGCGTCGTCGCCGATCGCCGGCGCGAGCTCGGGGAGCCAGCGCGCGCACTCGTCCACCTGCTCCAGGCTCACGAGGACCGCTGCGGCCATCCGGTCGTACGCCTCGTGCGCGAAGTGGATCGCGCCGAGTCGCTCGAACGCGCTCGCCAGGCGCCCTCCTTGATGCACGTAGTCGGCCGAGAGGAAGGATGCACGATCGACGTCGGCCATCCGGTCGAGCGCCTCGCGGCCGGCGTGAAGCGCCCGCTCGGACTCGCCGAGCGCGACGCCGATCTCGACCTCGAGCACGAGCGCGTGGAGCCGGCCGAACTCGGGCGACGGGACGTCCGCGCCGAGCCGGGCCACCTGCGCGCGGGCCTCCGTCGCGCGGCCTTCGAGCAGGAGCACGCGGGCCTCGGCCATCGTGAGCGCCCAGCGGTACACCGTGTCCGGGGCGTTCACGGTCGCAAGGATCCGGCGGTAGGCCTCCACGTGCGCGCGCGCGCGGGGGACGTCGCCGAGGAGCGTCGCATGGTCGCCCGAGGCCACGTGGTACTCGAGCTCGAGGTTGTCGAGCACGATCGGCTGCGCGTCGAGCACCTGCCGGAGCTCGCGGAGCGACTCGTCGAGGGCGTCCGCCATCCGCAGCTGACTCAACGCGCCGCAGACGCGGGCGAGCGCGAACGCCAGCGTGCGGCCCGCGGCGGGGCCCGCGGACCGCGCGAGTGATACCAGATGGACCCCGAGCGTGTGCGCCTCGAGGTACCGGCCCGCGCGGCCGTAGAGCGTCGTCAGCATCGAGAGGGCGCGGGCGTGATTGCCGAGGTGGCGCCCGCGCGCCTCCGTCAGGAGCGTCCGGAAGACCCCCTCGGCGGCGTGGAACTCGCCCCGATCGGCGAGTTCCCGCCCCCGCAGGATGCGGGCGTCGAACTCGGGGGTCGGAGCGAGCGGGGTGTCGCCGTGCATGGACTCCCCTGTAAGGTCGGTCGCCGCGGGCGGAACCTGCGCGCAAAGCGCCCCCCCGGTGGGCGGACGCTCGCGACCAGGGGTCGCTCGAACCCGGCCGACGGCCGTCCGCACCGACGACCGTGCCCCGGAGGCGGCCCGCCGACACGGCGGCCGGTCGGGTACCGTGCCGCCATGGGAAACGTGTCCACCGTCGGCGGGATCCTGGCCCTCGCGCTCCTGATCGGCTGCGGCGAGGCGACGCCGCCGCGCCCGCCGGTAACGCCGGCGCCCGTCGTGCCCGTGTCCGCCGGGACGGCGACCCCACCGCCCGACGGCGGCACCGGCATCGTGCTCCCAGGGGACCGGTTCCCAGACCTCGGTGCGTTCCGGTCCGGCGGCTGGTGGGAGCTCTTCGGCGCGGACCCGAAGGACTCGAAACGCTTCCTCGACATGCTGCGCCGGTTCCCCGAGGACCGGACTCGGAGGAAGGAGGTGCTGGACCGCGAGTCCGCGCAGGGTCTCGTGTCCGAGCGACCGCAGCAGCCCGCGGAGCTCGGCCCTGCGATGCCGATCGACCGACGCGCGATGTACGGGATGCTGCCGAGCTTCGTCGCGATGCTCGAGCCGCTCTGGGACCGAGCATCATGGTCCGACGACGACGTCGCTCTGGCCCGCGAGGTGGGCAAGTTCCTCCACACCGAGCTCGGCGCCCCCGACGTCGCCTTCGACGGCAGCGCGGCCGACCGCGGGGCGGCGCTTCGCCGGCTGACCACGTGGTTCCGGGACGAGCTCGGCTCGGTGGACCGCTACGCCGCGATGAGCCTCACGATGGACGACGGACCGTTCGTCGGCGTGTCCTGTGAGGCGCCGGCCGAGGCGCCGCCGGTCTCCCAGCAATTGCGGGGCGAACTGCGCATCGAGGCGTGGAAGCTCGGGCAGGACGGGGCGGGCGTCGCGATCCTCGCCGTCCGGCGTGGCACGGACACGGTGTGGTGCCGCCGGATCACCCACGGCGACGGCACGCCCTACGCGCGCGTGCGGGTCGATCCCCTGACGGTGGACGACCTCGGGCCCTACGGCTTCCGGATCCACTTCGCCGCGGCCGGCGAACACGCGCACCTCTACGTCGGCCCGGACGGACGGTTCCTCTTCTACTTCGTGTCGTGGTGACCGGCCCGCCGCCCGACCTCCCGCGCGGGTGGTACCTTCGCACGATGCAGCTGCGCTCGCCCCGACCGTGGAACCTCGTGTTCCTCGCCGGCGCCGCGCTCGCGCTCACGGGCTGCACGTGTGCGCCGCGAAACGGCTGCGTGCCGTCGGCGGCTCGTCCGCCCGCCGTGCCCGTCGCGCCCGTCGCCGCGCCGCCGGTGCCCGCAGCCCCTGCGCCCCCGCCGCTGCCCCCGGGCTGCTCGATCGTGACGCCGGGCTCGCGGCCGCGGCTCTCGCCGAGCGGCGCGACGATGTCGTTCGTCCGCTGGACCGACCTCCCCGCCGGCACGACGCACTTCGTGGGCCCCCACCGCCCCGGCCAGTCGCTCGACGCCGTGCCCGAAGTGTGGCTGCGCGACCTCGCGCGGGGCACCGAACGCCGCCTCCCCGGCTGGACGCCCGAGAGCGCCGACGGGGCCATCCACACCGACCGGATGCGGCTGCCGGTGACGTGGACCGACGAGCAGACGCTGCTCCTCGACGACGGCTCGCTCGTCGACGCAACGACCGGCGCGGCCCGGACCGCGTCGCTCGAGCTCCCGAAGGGCGCGATCCCCACGTCGCTCGCGTGGTCGCCCGACGGCACGCGGGCCGTGTGCATCGCCGACGGCCCCGTCCGCGACGACGCGTACCGGAGCGTCGAGGCCGTCGTCTATCTCCTGGAGGCGGGCCACGCGCCGAAACCCCTCGTCCTCCGGAACCCGCCCGACGGGCAGCGCCTCGCGTGGGAGGCCGGTGGGATGAACCTGCAGAAGGGCGTCTTCGAGTGGACACCCGACGGTCAGCGGCTGCGCTTCACGCTGCGCCTCCACCAGTACGGGCGGCCGTACTACTGGCAGCGGACGGGCCTCCTCGACCTTGACGGCACCGCGCGCGTGCTCGCGACGAGCGTCGACGTCACCGGCTGGCGGCGCTCGACGTGGAGCGCCGACGGGACGCGCGGGGCCTTCGCGCTCGAGCGGGGAGGCGCCCGCTCCGAGTTGTTCGTGACGAACGCCGACGGCTCCGACGTCGCACGGGTCACCGACGACGCGACGCTCAAGGACACGCCCTACATCGACCCCGCGGGCCGTCGGCTCGCGTTCCTGACGGGCGAGAGGGACGAACGCGGCCGCGTGCCGAAGCCGGTCGTCCGGGTCCTCGACCTCGGCACCGGCCGCACGCACGACCTCGCGCTCCCCTCGCCGGACGACCCGCCCTCACAGCTCGTCTGGATGCCCGGCGGCGACCGCCTCCTCTACGACGGGCCCGGCGCGATCTACGAACACGTCGTCGAACCCACACCGACGCCGACCGCGGACGGCGCGGTCCGCCGGATCCCGTACGAGCCGATCGACCTCGTTCGCGAGGCGCTCGCGGCGGGATCGGACCTCGAGGTGGCCTGGGCCACCCACGTCGCGAGCCAGGCGTGGGATCCGGCGCTCGTCCCCGCCCTGCGCGCGGCGCTCCGCACCCGCGTCGAGACCGACGCGTTCGACTGGAGCCTCGGGGCCGACCTGATGCAGTTGCTGTTCGACCACGAGGTCCGCGAGGCCCTTCCGGAGTTCCGCCTCGCGGCGAGGCCCACCTCGCGGATCGCGGGGCCCGCGGCCTGGATCCTCGCGACCTGGATGGGCAAGGACGCCCTTCCCGACCTCGACGCGCTGCGCACGAAGCCGGACGGGAACGAACGCTTCGCGGCCGCGGCCGCCATGGCCGCGCTCGGCGACGAGCGCGGATGGGACACGCTGCGCGCCGCGTTCGAGGGACCTCGCCCCCCCGTCGCCTACCTCTCCGGTCTCCGCGACCCGCGGTGCGTGGACCTGCTGATCGGCCTGCTCGGCGATGACACGCGGTGGACGTTCACCGCCTGGAACTCGGTTGGCGACGGCGCCGAGCGCGCGCTCGCGGAGCTCACCGGCAGGACGTTCGCGCGCGACAAGGCGCGATGGATCCGCTGGTGGGAGGGCGAGGCGAAGCGGGTCCTGCCCGACGTCCCGCCCGTCAACTCCGCCACCCGCGAGCTCGACCTCGCGGCCGAGGCGCGTCGCAAGCGACACGTCGAAGGGAAGTAGCGCCTACCCCTCGACGCGGCAGGCCGTCGGCCCCGGCGCCGGGCCCTTGCCCCGTCAGGGCGCCCGTCGCAGCAACCCGACGATCGCCACCAGCACGAACGACCCGACGATCGTCCAGATGATCGGGATCGCGGCCTCACCGACGCGCAGGACGTAGAGCTCCGGCATGCCGGTCTGTCGCGCGATCCACGTACCGACGAACGCCCCCAGCCAGCCGATCACGATCGAACCCAAGAGGCCGGTCCGGATCCCCAGGATCGACTGCGCGATACCGGCGCAGATCGCGCCGACCAGCAGGAAGATCACGATCTCGAGCACCGTCATGGGGACTCCTCGAACAGGGGCGTCCCTTTGGATGCCGCAAACGGCGAAAGGGCTCGCCCGCGGTCCCCGATCCGACCTCGATCGTCCCGCCGGCATCCAACCGACAGCCCCGGCGCCCGCCGCCGCCGGCCCGGAGACCCGCGATGAAGTGGATGAGCGTCTATCTCCTCGGCTTCGCCCTCGTCATGGCCGGCGTCGGCCTCGCGCTCTGGAAGTGGGGTCTCTGGGACCAGATCGACCCGACGTGGCGGTGGATCATCGTCCTCGTCGCGCTCGGGATCGGGCTGATGATCGCGGTCGCCAACAGCGGCCGGAAGGAGTCGATCGAGATCGACTCGAAATGACGGCCGGCGCCGCCGACGGCGCGCGCCGGTAGGATGCCTCCGGAGGCCCCTCGGGCTGGGCGCCTCCGGAGGTCGGCGACATGCGGCGAACGCTGACGAGGCTCGTCGTGCTCGCGATGGCTCTCCTGGCCGGCGCCGGCGCCGCGACCGGCGCCGACGGCAAGTCCCGCGTCCGGGTCGGCAAGGTCCACCGCCTGCGCGTCACGCACTCGACCAAGGTCACGGTCGAGGCGGGCACCGCCCGCCTGCAGGTGTGGCAGGCGAAGCCGCGCGCCCGGACGTGGCCGGGCCTCGCGGACCCGTTCGCGGTCACGAACGCCACCTTCGCCCCGAAGGGCGCCGAGGAGATCGCGACCCACGCCGAGGGCGGCGTCGCCTGGAAGTGGGACGTGCGCGGCCCGGCGCCCGGCGTCCTCGACTTCGTGACCACGTTCGACCTCCCGTCGGCCGACCGCGACCTCGACACCGCGGGCCTCACGATCCGGTGGAAGGACGTCGAGGCGGACGCGGCCGAGGCCATGAAGGGCCAGCCCGCGCTCCCGACGCCGACGCCGAAGCTGCTCGAGGTCTTCCGCGACCTCCGCAAGAAGTCGAAGGACGTCGTCGGCACGATCGAGGCGTTCGCGCAGTGGATCCGCGCGCACGTCACCCACCGCGGCAACGTCGCGTACCGCCTCGACGACATCGACGCGATCCTCGCGGGCGGCGCCGGCCACTGCGGCCACCGCGCGACGATCTTCCTCGGGCTCTGCCAGGCGGCGGGCCTCCCCGCGCGGAAGGTCGTCGGCCACTCGCTCGACAACGCGACCGGCCTCCTCGACGGCCACGACGACCCCAACCGCCACGTCTGGGCCGAGGTCCACCTCCCCGACCTCGGCTGGGTCGAGGTCGAGCCCTCGCCGACGGGCAGCCCGTTCGCGATCCCCTTCACGCGGATCGTCAACCCCGCGGACCTGCAGTCCTGCTTCGTCGAGGCCGTCACCGAGAAGGGCCAGTCCCGCCGCGCCGCCTACGAGGACACGATCCGCCGCGTCGAGCTCACGAAGTAGCGCGTACGCGGCGCACGGTCCCGGGCGGCCCCTCGCATCGCAGGAAACGGCTCCGGTAGACTCCCCGCCCATGCTCACCGTCCTGTCGATCGCCTTCTGCGGTTCCGGGCTCGCGTTCCTCGTCGCGGGCCTGCTCCCTCTCCTGGGCGGCCGCGCCGCGCGATCGTGGCCGCGCACGGACGGGACCATCGTCGCGTACGACGTCGCCTGGCGCGACGTCGTCGGCGCCGGCGACGCCGTCGAGGTGGTCCCCATGGGCCGCGTGAACGTGACGTACGACTACGCCGTGGCCGGCGCGTCGCGTCGTGGCACCCGCGTCCGCCTGCGCGACCCGAAGCTCCGCCACGCCAGGGAGTGCGACGCGCTGGCCGCGCGCTTCCCCGTCGGCGCGAAGGTGGACGTCTTCTACGACCCCGCCGACCCGACGCGCGCCGTGCTCGACCGTTCGTCCGGCTTCGGCTTCGTCGGCGTGGTGTTCCTGCTCCTCGGCGCCGCGCTGCTCGCCGGCGGGATCACGCTCGTCGTCCTCGGCTGACGCCGACGCGCTTCGGCGCCGGCCCTGCTCGCGAGCGGGCCTCGCGTCCCGGACACCGAGTCGCCCGGAGGTGCGGCGGAGCGTTCTCCCTCCGCACGGCGACGACGCGTACGATTCCGTCCGAGGAGCCCGCGTTGCGCCACGACTACCAGGATGCGGAACGGGCCGGCGCGTACCACTCGTTCGGCGTCTCCGACGACGGCCGCGTCAAACACGCCGTGATCGGCGACGCGGTGCTCCGCCGCCTCGCGGGCGCGCGCGACCTCGACGTCGTCGAGATCGGCACGGGCACGGGCTGGCTCGCGGGCCTCGTGCGCCCGCAGGCCCGCCGGGTCGTCGGCCTCGACGGCTCCGCGGCGTTGCTCGCCGAGGCCCGCCGCGCGGTGCCGGGCGTCGAGTTCGTCGAAGCCGACCTCCAACAGCCCCTGCCGCTCCCCGATCGCGCCTTCGACGTCGCGCTCGCCTGCCTCGTGCTCCACGACCTCCGTCCGCTCGGGCGCGCGTACGGGGAGCTCGCGCGCGTGCTGCGCCCCGGCGGGAAGCTGCTCGTCGTGGACCTCAACGCGTACTACGCGCACCCCGTCGGCTCGTGGAAGCGCACCTGGCGCGAACGCCTCACCCGCGCGCCGAAGGGGATGCGCGTCGCCTCGTACGGCGCGTGGCTCCGCCGCCCGGACCGCACCTTCGCGTGGGGCGACGGGCACGAGAGCTGGTTCACCCCGCTCCCCGACCTGGTCAACGCGGCGGTCGGCGCGGGCTTCGTCGTCACCGGCCTCGACGACCTCGTCGCGCCCGACGCCGCCGACGGCCGTGGCCTCGCGCGGCGCATGCACGACTTCCCCGTCTACGTGCTCGTCGAGGCCGTCCGCTCCGCCTGACCGCCCGCGGCGCACCGTCCACGCTCCACGCGTCGTGGCGCGGTCGTGCTCCCGGGGACGCGAGGCCCGGTGGCCGGCGCGGGGCCGCCCCCGCACCGGCGGACGATCGGCGACCGGGCCTCGCGGTCAACGACGGGTCGCGAGCACCTCGAGGTACTGCGCGGGCATCGCCACGGGGCCCGTGCCGTTGCGGTCGAAGCGACGCGCGAGGTCGAGCAGGTCCGCGTGGAGGGCGGCCTCGCCCGGGGCGCCGACGGCCTGGAACGCCTTCAGCGTCGGGCCGTAGTAGCGGCGGAAGACGTCGACGAACTCGGCCGCGGAGCGGAAGCGGAAGACGAACTCGCGCTCGCGGACCTCGAGCGACGCGAGGCCGTCGCCGAACAGCTCGCGGAGGCGCGACTCGGTGCCCCACGCGGTCGGCGGCGTCACGCCCGCGGGCGGCGGGACGTGACGGCTCACCGTGCGCAGCATCTCGCCGACGAAGCCCTGCGGCGTCCAGTTCGCGAGCGCGATGCGCCCGCCGGGCCGCACGACCCTCAGGAGCTCCCGCGCCGCGCGCGGCGCGTCGGGCGCGAACATCACGCCGTAGATCGAGAGGACCGCGTCGAACGAGGCGTCGTCGAACGGCATGCGCTCGGCGTCGCCCTCGACGAACGTGACGGCGAGCCGCTCGGCGGCCGCGCGCTCGCGCCCGCGGGCGAGCAGCGCCGGCACGTAGTCGAGGCCGACGACCTCGCACCCGTAGCGCGCCGCGGCGAGCGCCGCGTTGCCGCTGCCGGTCGCGACGTCGAGGACCCTCCAGCCGGCCGAGAGGTCGGCGGCCGTGACGAGAGCCTCGGCGGACGCGTGGATCATCGTGCCGATGACGGCGAAGTCGCCGCTCGACCAGGTCTGCTGCTGGCGAGCCTTCACGGCCTCGAGAGAAGGGGCGGGGGCGGCCGGGGCGGGGTTCGGGGGCGTGGGCATGGGGTCGATCTTCCAGGGGTTCCAGGGGGACGAGGGGCTCGGCGTCGGGACCCGCCGCGGGCCGGGCCCATGGCCGGGAGCAGGGGTCAGTTGCGCGCGCCGAGGAGCGGGCGCACCTTCAGCGCGGCGGCGCCGCCGAGCACGAGGTCGAGCTCGCCGTCGCCGTCGAGGTCGTGCACGGAGAGGGTGGACGAAGGGCCGACGAGGTCCGTGTCGGTGACGGCCCCGAAGCCGCCGGCGGCGTCGGTGAGGAGCACGACGGCGCGACCGAGCGACGGGATCGCGAACAGGAGGTCGCTGCGACCGTCGCGGTTCGCGTCGGCGGCGACGAGGTCGCGCCACGCGGCGGCGCCGACCACGGCCTCGACGTCGGAGGGCACGAGCGCCTCGAAGCTGCCGTCGCCGCGGCCGAACAACGTCCCGACGCGGCGCGGGCCGCCGGGCGTCGCGAGGGCGCCGGCGACGTCGACGAGACCGTCGCCGTCGAAGTCGCCCGCGACGAGGGCCTCGAACGACCGGCCGCCGCCGAGCGGCACGACGTCGCCGGCGACCAATCCGCCGTCGCCCTCGCTCTCGAGGAGCACGTACCCGTCGGCGCCGAGCGCGACGACGACGTCGGCGGGCGCCGTGGCTCCGTGGAAGCGGCCCACGGCGAGCGCGGTGGGCGTCGCGCCCGAACCCGCGGGCAGCGCGGACGGGACGGCCGCGTCGAGCCCGACCTCGCCCTGCGAGACGTACCCGATCACGCGGCGGCCGGCGGCGTCGAGCGCCACGACGTCGTCGATCCCGTCGCCGTCGAGGTCGCCGGCGGCGATCCCCGCGACGGTGCCGGAGAACGATCCGGCACCGCCGACCTCCGCGCGGTTCGCGCCGGAGACGCGGTAGCCGACCGTCGAGACGCTCACGAACGTCGCGGTCACCTGCACCGCGAACACGAACCCTTCCTCCGCGGCGCCGAGGACCGCGCCGACCCCGAGGAACGGGGTCGCCGCCGCCCTCACGCCGCTGCCGCCGAAGTCGCCGGTGAAGCCGCCGGCGCCCGTCCCGGGCCGCGAGCCGGTCTCGTGGGTCGTCGACGTCGAGGCCGTGGCCGCGATCCACGCGAGATCGACCTTGCCGTCCTCGTCGTGGTCGCCGAGGGCGGTCGCGACGAGCGTGTACGGCGCGGAGCCGAACACCGGCGGCGGCACGTCGGAGACCGCGCCCGCGACGTACGCCACCGGCGCGGGCGGGATCCGCGTGCGCACGGGCGGCGGCGGCGGGGGCGGGGGCGGCGTGGCCGGTCCCGACGCGGGCCCGCCGCCGCCGCACCCCGTGCCCGCGACCAGCCCGACGACGATGAAGACGCGGCCAAGGGAACGCATGGAGGACTCCGGGATCGAGGGGTACGCGAGGCCCGACTGCTCGGGCCCACCCCCCTGACTCCCGGGCGCGGGCGTCCGCGGACACGGATTCCGGCGACGCCCGCCCCGGCCCCCCGCGGGTCGTTGCCCGGCCCCCGTCGGCGGTGCGGGAGCGCTACACTCCCGGGATGGGCGACGGCGCACCCGACGAAGCCGCACTGCTCCGGGACGCGGGCCCCGACCGCGAGGCCCGGCTCGCGGCGCTGTTCGAGGCGTGCCGCCCGCGGCTCGCCCGCATGCTCGACGCGCGCATGGACCCCGTGCTCCGCGCCCGGATCGGCGCGTCGGACGTCCTCCAGGAGACGTGGCTCGAGGTGCAGCAGCGCGTCGACGACTGGGTCCGCGCGCCGGACATGACCTTCTACCTCTGGGTCCGGTTCCTCGCCGCGCAGCGCCTGCTGAAGCTGCGGCGGTTCCACGTGGAGGCCCAGAAGCGCGACGCCCGTCGCCAGGTCGCCGACGCCGCCGTCGGGCCCGAGGCGACGACGGCCGCGATCGTGGACCGGCTCGTCGCGACCGGGCCGAGCCCGAGCGGCGTGGCCGCGGCCGGCGAGCTCCGGCAGCGGCTCGTCGCGGTGCTCGACGGGATGGACGCGACCGACCGCGAGGTGCTCGCGCTCCGCCACTTCGAGGAGCTGTCGAACGCGGAGGTCGCCCGCACGCTCGGCATCGAGCCGGACGCGGCCAGCAAGCGGTACCTGCGCGCGCTCGCGCGCCTCAAGGCCGCGTACGTGCGCGACGTCGGCGGGACCGGGCCCCTCCCGACGTGAGCGCGGCCGACGATCCCACCACCGCCCTCGACGCGGTCGTCGAGGAGTTCCTCGGCCGCCTGCGTCGCGGCGAGGCCCCCGACGTCGCGGCGTACGAGCGCGCGCACCCCGCGCTCGCGCAGGACCTCCGCGAGCTCCTGCCCGCGCTCGTGCTGATGGAGTCGCTGAAGCCCCGCCCGCCGTCGGCGTCGCCGACCCGGCCCGCGCACCCCGCGACGATCGGTCCCTACCGCGTCGTGCGCGAGCTCGGTCGCGGCGGCATGGGCCGCGTCTTCGAGGCCGAGGCCCCCGACGGCGCGCGCGTCGCGGTCAAGGTCCCCCACGCCCACCTCGTCGGCCGCGCGGGGTTCGTCGCGCGGTTCCTCCGCGAGGCCCGCGCGGGCGGCGCGGTCCGCCACGCGGGCGTCGTGCGCACCCTCGGCTCGGGCGTCCACGACGACGGCGGCGTCGAGGTCCCGTACCTCGTGCTCGAGCACGTCGAGGCGGGCACGCTTCGCGCGCTCCTCGACGAGGTCGGCACCGTCTCCGAACGGCTCGCGCGCGAGGTCGGGGCCGCCGTCGCGGAGGCGCTCGCGGCGATCCACGCCGCGGGCATCGTCCACCGCGACGTGAAGCCCGAGAACGTCTTCCTGCTCGACGACGAGACCGTGAAGCTCGCCGACCTCGGCGTCGCGCTCCTCCGCGACGAGGCCGACCGGATCACGCAGCCCGGCGAGTTCGTCGGGTCGCTCCTCTACGCCGCGCCCGAGCAGCTCGAGCACGGCCCGGTGGACGCGCGGGCCGACCTCTACGCGCTGGGCCTCCTCCTCTTCGAGCTCGTCGCCGGCCGCCATCCGGTCGCGCGGCCCGGCGAGGTGCGCCCGCTCGGCGCCGCGGCCGGGCGGCCCGCGCCGTCGCTGCGCGGGTTCGCGCCGCACGTGTCGCCGCTGCTCGACGCGTTGGTGCGCAGCCTCCTCTCCCGGGACCGCGAGGCCCGGCCCGCGTCCGCGGCCGAGACCGCCGAGGCCCTGCGCGAGGGCGAACGGTCGGCCTGGTGGCGGCGGACCGGCGGTGCCGCGCCGCGCGCGCGCTCCCCGCGCTCCTCGGGCCCGTTCCACGGCCGCGGGGCCGAGCTGGCGACGCTCGGGGAGGCGTGGGACGCGGCGCGGCAGGGAGCGGGCGGCACGGTCGTCGTCGAGGGCGAGGCGGGGCTCGGCAAGACGCGGCTGCTCGACGCGTTCGCCGACCGTCTCGTCGAGGCGACGCCGGAGGCGCGCGTCCTGTGGGCCGAGGCGCCGCTCGCGTCGTGGTCGATCGCCGACGCGCTCCGCGCGGCGCTCGACGACGGCGACGTCGCCGGCGCGCTCGCGCGACGGCTCCCGGGCCGCGAGGTGCAGGCCGAGATCGTGGCGCGCCACCTCGCGGGCGCGCCCGCCGGCAGCGCGGACGCGCACGCGCTGACCGCGGCGTACGCGGCGGTGCTGCGGGCGCTCTCCGAGGAGCGCCCGCTCCTGCTCGTCGTGGACGACCTCCACGCCGCGTCCCCCGACGACCGTGACGCCCTCGCGCGTATCGCCGAGCAGCTGCGGGGGAACCGGCTGCTGCTCGTGCTCGGCACGCGGCCCGACGGGCGATGGCCCGCGGGCCTCGCGGTCCGTCGGATCGTGCTCGCCGGTCTCGACACCGAGGCCGCGGGCGACCTGGCGCGGTCGCTCCTCCCGGCGGGCACGTCGTCGGAGGAGGTCCGCGACCTCGTGCGCCGCTCCGACGGCCATCCGCTCTTCCTGCTCGAGCTCGCGCGCGCGCGCGCCCGGGGACACGACGTCGGTCGGGGCGGCCCCGAGGCGCTGCCCGCGTCGCTACGGTCGATCCTCGAGGCGCGGCTGTCGGCCCTCGGGCCCGACGAACGCCGCTTCCTCGACCTCGCCGCCTGCGCGGGCGACGGGTTCGACCCCGTGCTCCTGTGCGACACGCTCGGCGTGCGCCACCTCGAGGGCCTGCAGACGATCCACGACCTCGACCGGCGCCACGGGCTCCTCGTCCCCGAGGGCGACCGCTACCGGTTCCAGCACCATCTCGTCGAGGAGACGGTCCGCGAGGCGCTGCCCCCCGCGCTGCGCCGCGCGTACCACGGCGCGCTCGGACAGGCCCTCGAGGCCGCGACGCGGGGACGGCCGACGACGGGCGCGGTCGCGCAGCGCCTCGCGCACCACTTCCTGCTGGGCGAGGACCCCGCGCGCGCCGCGCCGTACCTGGTGGCGGCCCTCGACCACCAGCACGGGGCGCTCGAGTACCGCCGCGCCGCCGAGACCGCCGAGCGCGCGCTCGCGGTCGGGCCGTCGCTCCCGGTCGTGGTCCGCGCCCACGCGAGCCTCATCCTGGCCTTCGGTCGCCTGACGCACGGCCGCCCCGACGCCGCGCGCGAGCAGCTCGAGGACGCGCGGCGGCTGGCCGTGGAGGCCGACGACCCCGACAAGGAGGCCCGCGCCCTCTTCCATCTCGCCGCGCTGTGTCGCGGACACGACCCCGCCGGCGCGCTGGCGCTGGAGGCGTCCGCCCTCGAGCGTGCCTCGCGGACGGGCGACCCGGCGCTCCGGTCCGCGGTCCTCGGGAGCCACGCGCAGACGCTGACGCTCGTCGGCCGCCGGGAGGAGGCCCGCGAGCGCGCGATCGACGCCCTGGCGCTCGCACGCGAGGCCCGCGACGCGCTGACGGTCGCCCACGTCGCGATCCAGCTGGGGGAGATCGAGGCGCAGCTCGGACGCGCCGGCGACGCGCGCGGACACCTCGAGCTCGCGATCGCGACGGTGCGCCTGCACGGCCATCGCCTGCTGGAGGCGACGGCGCTGATGGGCCTCGCGCGGGTGGCGATGCTCGAGCCGGCGCCCGCCGACGCCGTGCGCACGATGACCGACGTCCTCTCGATCGCGCGCGAGCTCGGCTACTCGCGGATGGAGACGGTCGTGCTCGGCGGCCTCGCCGCCGCGCATGCGGTCGCGGGCGACCGGGACGCGGCCCTCGCCGCCACCGCCGCCGCGGAAGCCCTCGCCGCGCGGACGGGGTACGGCAACCTCCACGCGCGGGCGCTCGCCGCCCGCGGCCGGCTCCGGTTCGAGGCCGGCGACGTCGGTCCCGCGATGGCGGACCTCCGGGACGCGGTCCGGCGCGCCGAGGCCGAACCCTCGGTCGCGAGCACGCCGGTCGCCCTCGCGGAGCTCGCGGGGCCCGCGGCGTGGCTCGGGGACTTCGAGGCCGCGCGCGGCGCCCTCGCGCGGCGCGAGGCGCGCTTCCCGGCGTCGGGCGCCCTCGAGCGGGCGCGCCTCGCGCTGCTGCGGGCCGAGATCGAGGAGGCCGAGGGCCGGTCGGACGGCGCCGAGGGCCTGCTGCGCGAGGCGCTCGCCCACGCGGCCGAGGGGGCCTTCGGCGCGGAGACGCTCCAGGCCTCGCTCCGCCTCGGGCTCCTCCTCGCCGAGGCGCACCGCGACACGGAGGCCCTCGCGCCGCTCGAGGGGGCCTTGCGGCAGGCGACGACGGCCGGAGTGCCCGGGACGGTCGCGGCCGCGCAGGCGCTGGTCGCGATCGTGCGCGGCGGCGACGCGGCCCCGGTCCGCATCGCGTTGGAGGCGCAGGCACACGTGCTGCCGGCGTTCCAGGGCCTGCGCATCGCGAGCCTGCTCGCGGCGCGCGGAGGCGGCGCGCTCGTCGCCGAGCGCGCCCGCGACCGTCTCGAGCGGATGCTCGCGACGGCGGAACCGGCGGACCGCGCGCGGGCCGCGCGCGACGTGCCGCTCGTGCGGCGGATCGTCGGTTCCTAGCCGACGACCCGCCGGGACCGCGAGGCCCGTGCCGTGGTGCGGGTCAGCAGAACGCGGGGGCCACGTCGGCCACGCGCCGGGCGGCGCGCGGGTCGAGGGCCACGAGCGTCTCGACGAACCGCGGGTGCGTCATGCCGGAGCCGAGGTAGGTCCAGCGGGCCGCCCGGCGCTGGTGCGTCCGGTACGACTCGCGCTCGGCCGGCGTGAGCGTGCGGCGCGTCGCCGCCTCGAGGCTCGCGAGGTTGAGCTCGAGCTGCGACGCGAGCCCCTGGTCGACGAACGCGCCGATCGCGAGGTACTCCTCGACGGCCGACAGGATGCGGTCGGGGGAGCGGCCGGCCGCGAGCGCCTCGACCATCAGGGTGTCGAGCTTGGCGTGCTGCGCCTCCTCGGTCCAGTGGTGCCGCAGCAGGCTCGCGAACTGCGGGTCGAGCCCGCGGTCGTCGCGGACCGACTCCTCGAAGTGCCGCTGGGTCATCCACTCGATCTGCAGGATCGCGAGGGCGACCGCGAGCGGGTCGTGCGAGAGGACCTCCTTGCCGATCGCGTCCGCCGGCCCGATGACCGCGCACGGCGTGCCGAAGCCGCGGTCGAACTCCGCGCGGAACCGCTTGAACATGTCGATGTGCTTGGCCTCCTCGCCGGCGAACTGGAGCAGCGCGCGGACGCGCGCGTCGTCGCCCGAGAGGTGCGGCCGCACGTGGTCGAGCACGAACGGGACGATGAACTCCTCCACGATCCCGAACATCGAGAGGTACTCGTGGGCGCGGATCTGGTTGAGGGCGGTCTGCTCGGCGGGGCTCAGGAACGTGAGGGGCTCGACCCGCGCGAGCGACTCGGGGAGGAACGGCATCGAGAAGTCGAGGCGCTTCTCGCCGCCGATGACGTCCTCGACGCGCCAGCGGATCTTCTCCGACGAGGCGAGGGCGGTGGCATAGCTGTACGCGTGACGCATGGGACTCTCCGGGGGGGCTGTCTGCGCCGGACACCCGTCCGGCTCCCCCCTTGACTCCCGAATCCCCGCGCGCGCGGACAGGGCCGGCTCGCGGAGCCCCGCAGCCGGACCCCGCCCACCCGGTCCCCCACGCGCCGCGGCGGCGACCCATGGCACGCTGGGCGCGTGCCGTCCACGCCGCCCGTCCTCGATCCCCGGGTCCTCGACGTTGCGGACCGATGGTGGGCGCGGGACTTCGGCTGCGCCGCGACCGCGCTGCGACCCCCGACGACCCACGTGCAGTCACACGCGGGCACGCTCGCCGGCGCGCCCAACGCGTGGATCCTCTGCGTCGGACCCGCGCCGCTCGTGTCCCTCCCCTCGCACGTCCACGCCGCGATCGGTGCGCACGCGCGCAGGTGGACCCTCTCGACGGTGTCGAGTCCGGACGCCCTGGCGGAGCGGTTCCTCCCGTTCGAGGTCGAGCGGGTCGTCGGGCCCGCGTTCATCGGGTACGGCACCTCTTCGACACTGGACCTGCGGACGTCGGAGACCGCCTGCGCCGTCTCGGCCGCGGACCTGCCCGCGGTAACCCGACTGCGCACGGCCTGCGGCGACGAGGCGTGGGCGCACGGCGGGAGCGAGGTCGGCGTGGTGCCCACGTTCGGCGTGCGGTCGGAGCACGGCGAGATCCGTGCCTTGGCCGGCTATCGGGTCTGGGGCGGGGAGATCGCCCACCTCTCGATCGTCACTGCGCCGGACGCACGCGGCCACGGGTTCGCGACCGCGGCGATCGCGTGCGCCGCGCGGCACGCGATCGCGGCCGGGTTGCTCCCCCAATACCGCACGCTGACGTCGAACGCGCCGTCGATGGCCATCGCGCGCCGCCTCGGCTTCCTCCCGTACGGGTCCTCGGTCTCCGTCCGGCTCCGTAGCCCCCCGCCGCCGGACACGGCCCGGAGCGCGTGACACCGGACGCGCCACCGACGGGCCGGCGCGCGGCCGTGCGCTACTTCGGTCCGGCGGCGGGCGGAGGCGCCGGGCGCGGGATCGCGTCCATCGGCGCCGGCGTGACGGGATCGTAGGCCGACAAGGCACGAGTGAGCGTCAGCAACGCCAAGGCGGTGTCGGTCTCGCTCCGCTGGGCCTTCGGGTCGTTCGCCTCCGACGCGAAGCCCCCGTCGCGTCGCTGGCGCTCGAGCAGCCATCCCGCCGCGCTCGCGTAACACGGCACGGGCGTCGGCTTCCGCTCACCGGGCCCCGCGATGTGCTTGCCCTTCGGGTACGCGTCCACCGTGGGGAGACCCGCGAAGAGGCTCATGCGGACCACCGCGAACAGGCGGACATAGGCGCCTTCGCCCACGAACAGCTGCCGCTCGGTCCCGTCCTCCTTGCCGATGACGCCGAAGGGAGGCTTCCCCTGCGGCATGACGAGGGCGTCCTCCTCGTCGATCACGGAGAACCGGGCCAGCGGGTTCTCGAGGGCCCGTCCGGCATCCCGGCCGATCGCGGTGTGGGCATCCCGGAGGACGCGGGACATGTCCACCTCGGAGATCCCGTCGGCACCTTCGGGAGCGGTCGGAAGCCCGGCCAGCGCGCCGAGGCTCCCGATCGCGAAGAGCGTGCCGTCGGTCGCGGCCGCCGCCCCGAGCACGAGGGGCCAGGCGCGCGAGCGGGCGTCCCGCGACGCCAACAGTCCGCGGGCATGCGAGCGCCAGACCGACGTGGGGACCGTCGCGCCTGCGGCCCGCGCCGCGACGAGCCCGTCGATCGCGAGCTGGGACGCTGCGAGCGAGCCCCGCTCGTCCTTCGCGGCGGCGGTCCGAGTCGTCCAGAACCCGGTCACGGGGTCGATGGCCTCCACCAACCGTGTCGCGAGCGGCTGGACGAGCGCGCGTCGCTCCGGAAGACCCAGGAGGAGCATCAACGCGAGCCCGAGGTCCGCGGTGCGTGACTCAAGTTCCGCGCGCCGCGCCGCGCCACCGTCGAACAGCCAGGCCGCGGCACGGTCGCACGCGGCCAGCGCGGGGCGCGTCCCCGCGTGCCGGAGGGCGAGCGCCGCCCACAACGTGACGGTCGTCCGGGCCGCCGGTGTCTCCTGCGGGCCGTGCTCCTCGAACGAGCCGTCCTTCGCCTGCCGCGCCACGAGGAAGGCGACCGCGCGGTCCACGCAGGGCTGCACCTTCTTCCGCAGCGCGTTCGGGACCTCGCCGGCCTGGAGACGACGGTCGAGCTCGCCCGGATCGGCGTGCACGACCGTGCCGCCCGCGAACAACGTCAGCACGAAGAGGCACGTCCCACGCATCCCCTGAGCGTATCCGATCGTCCCCTCCCTCGGCGATCGGGTCCGATCCCCCCTCCGGCACGCGAGGCCCGGCGCCCTCCGAGCGTGCCGCGCCGGCCGCCTCGCGCCGGGGAGGGCGCCCGCGAGGGCCGATGCCCCATCCCGTACGATTCCCCCATGCCCGACACCGGCCCCGCCCGCCACGACCTGCTCACCGTCGTCGCCGTCGCCACCGTGGCCTACGCCCTCGACAACGTGCTGCACGAGGGCCTCGGGCACGGTGGCGTCGCGCTGCTCGTCGGCGGGAAGCCGCAGGTGCTGTCGTCGCTCCACTACCAGGGCGTCGCGTCGGACCTCTCCGACGCCGCGGTGAAGGCGATCGCCGCGGGCGGCTCGGTCGTGAACGCGCTCGCGGGCGCGTTCGCGTCGTGGCGCGAGCGCCGCGCCCACGGCGTCGCGCGCTTCTTCTGGTGGACGTTCGCGACCGTGAGCCTGCTCCAGGCCACCGGGTACCTGATCTTCTCGGGCCTCACCGACTTCGGCGACTGGGCGGTCGTGATCCACGGCTGGACCCCGCACGCGGTCTTCCGCTGGGGCATGGCGGCCGTCGGCGCGGGCCTCTACCTGTGGGTCGTGACCCACGCGATGCGCGGCCTCGTGCCGTTCCTCGGCGCGTCGCGCTCGCGCGACGGGTTCCGGCTCACGATCCCGGCGTACGTGACCGGCGCGCTCCTGTACGGCCTCTCCGGGCTCCTCAACCCCCTCGGCACGTTCCTCCTCGTCGTGTCGGGCGCGGCGGCGTCGCTCGGCGGCACGTCCGGCCTGGTCTGGGGCCCCAGCATGCTCGGCGACCCCTCCTTCGACTCGACGGCGCCGAAGGAGACGATCTCCCGCTCGGTCCCGTGGATCGTCGCGGCGGCCGTCGCCGCCGCCGTCTTCATCGGCGTCCTCGGGCCGGGGATCCGCCTCGGCTGACGACCTCGACGGTCGGTCAGCGCCCGAGGTCGCGCCCGAGTCGCGCCGAGAACGGCGCGTAGCCGAGCGCGGCGTAGAACCGCGCCGCGCCCTCGTTCCACGCACGGACGTCGAGCTCGATGCGGGCCAACCCGAGCTCCGTCGCGACGGCCTCGGCCTCGGCCATCAGCGCGCGCCCCACGCCCAGGCGGCGCGCCGACGCCGCGACCGCGAGCTCGTCCACGATGAGGTACGACCGCGCCGCGGTGAGCGGCGTGGCCGCGCGGCGGACCTCCTGCGCCAGGAGGTACCCAGCCGCCGCGCCGTCGTGCTCGGCGACGATCGCGACGAGGCCCGGCCCCGCGAGCCGCTCGCGCATGGCGGCGAGCCCGGCCGCGTCGTCGATCGCGGCGTACACGTGCGGCTCGGCCGCGACGTGTGGCTCGTGCACGAACCGGCGCAACGACTCGAGCGTCGCGGCATCGGAGAGGGTGGCGCGGCGGAGACGCAACATGCGCGGAGTGTACGGGACCGGCGCGTGGTCGGACGGGAGCCCCGGGGACGCGGTCCCCGTCGCGGGGACGCGAGGCCCGCTCGCCCGCGAGGCGACGCCGCGGCGCACGGGACGTGACGTCCGCGAGGCGAGGGGCCGAACGCGACCCGGACGCCCCGCGGACCTCGTCACGCCGCTACTTCCCCTTCGCGTACGCGCTCGCGCCGTACCAGTCCACGACGACGACGGGCTCGTTCCCGACGACCCACGCGTCATGGCCGCACGGCAGCGACGTGATGTCGCCGGGGCCCGCGATGAACTCGGTCCCGTCGTCCATGCGGATCCCGAGCTTGCCGCTCACGTGGTACTGAAAGTGCGGCGCCTCGCACGACTTCGTGTTCGCGAGCGGCTTCACGTCCTTCGACCACTTCCAACCCGGCTGGAACGTGAGCCGGCCCACTTCGGCCCCGCCGATCTTGAGGATCTCCGCGCGACCGTTCGGGAACGAACGCACCTCGTCGGCCTTCGCGAACGCCTTGTGCTCGGTCTTGTGCTGCATGACGACGCTCCTCGGGACCGCCTCGGTCCCGAATCTCACCCTAGCGAACTCGCGGCCTGGAACAAGGGGGCTCGTTCCGGGCGGGCCCGCCGAGCGGTTGACCCGGGGGACCGACGGGCCCGTGCGTCCGCACGCGCCCGTCCGCCCGCGAGCCGGACCTCGCGAACCGCGCGTCCGTCGTCCCGCCGTCGGTCAGCGCGCCACGAAGCCCAGGCCCACCAGTTCTTGGTGCAGTCGGCGCGCCCTCCCGTTGCTCTCCGCCCCGCGGCCGATCGCGTCGAACGCCGCCTGCGCGCGCACGGCGTCGCCCGCCGTGCGTGCGACGAGCGCGACGGCGTACATCGCCTGCCACCGTGCGTCCTCGTTGCTCGCGCTCCGAGCGCAGTCGTCCGCCAACGCGAGCGCGTCGGCCGCGCGCCCGAGTTCCGAGAGGTTCCACACCTGCTGGTACCGCAGCCAATCCCTCCGTGGATCGCCCGTCGGCGTCTCGTCGAGCAGCGCCGCCAGCGTCCGCTCGGCGCCCGCCACGTCCTTGGACGATCGCTGCGCGATCGACAGTTGGAGCCTCGCGTCGCGGCGCACCGCGTCCGGGACATCCGTGCGCGCGAGGAGCCCCTGCAGGAGTTTCACGGCGCTGGCCGGGTCCTTCTCCTCGTTGAGGCGTCGGTTCGCGCTGCGGAGCGCGTCCGCGGGGTCGCGGCGCTGTTCGCGGCGCACCTCCGCGCGCTCCATCGCCTCGAGCACCACATCGACGAACGCGGCGCTCGGCTCGACGGGCGTGGACTCGGTCGCCCGCGGTGCCGGGATCGGCTCCGCGGGGCCGCTCGCCGCGCCCGCCGGCGCCCCGGCCGATGCGAGCGGCGGAGCCGCCGTGACGGTCACCCCCGGCGCGTCCGCCGCCCCGTCCGCTCGCGTCGTCCCACCTGCGTCCGACTGCGCTTGCATCCACCGTTCGATCCGCGCGAGCCGGGCGTCCAACCGGTCCGACACGGCGTCCGCGGTCGCGGCCGAGCCGCCGGCCTCCGTGGGGGTGACGGTCTCGGCCGTCCCTCCCCGGCTCCACACGAGGGCGCCGCCCGCGAGCACTCCGCCGATCCCGAGCCCCAGCGAGAACGCGCGCAGGTCCATGCCAGCCTCCGCGGACATCGTACCGCCGGCCACCTTCCGGCGGGGCGACCCGGGACCGCGACCGCGAGGCCCGCGCGCGTGCGGGCCTCGCGTACCGCCGCCCGGTCCGGCGACCCATGGCCTCCGGGCGCCGACCCCGCGGGCCGGGTAAGGTGCGCGCGCCCTCGGAGGACGCCATGTCGTCGGGACCCCGCCTGTCGGCCGTGAAGCCGTTCGTGCCCGCGGGCCAGGACTTCGCGACGTCGCTCGCGTTCTTCCGCGACCTCGGCTTCGAGGTCGCGTGGGAGGTCCCCGGGCTCGCCGAGTTGCGACACGGCGACGCCGCGTTCCTCCTGCAGGCGTTCCACGACGACCACGTGCAGGCCAACACGATGATGTTCGTCCGGACGGACGACCTCGACGCGTGGTGGGCCCACGTGACGTCGTCCGGCGTGCTCGACCGCTACCCGGGCGCGCGCGCGAAGCCCCCCACGACGTTCCCGTGGGGCCAGCGCGAGGTGCACCTCATCGACCCCGCCGGCGTCTGCTGGCACTTCGCCTGACCGCGTCGCGCCGCACCCCACCTCACCCGCCCCCACCCGCCAAGGAGTTCCCGTGGAAAGTCCCTACGTCGACGTCTTCGTGATGCCGATCGCGAAGCGGCGCATCGCCGCCTACAAGAAGTGGGCGCTCCTCGGACGGACCGTGTTCCTCCGCCACGGCGCGCTCGAGTACCGCGAGTACGTGGGCGAAGACCTCCACCCGGAGTTCCCCGGGGTGAAGTTCCCCGCGATGGCCAAGGCGAAGCGCGGCGAGACCGTCGTCACCGCGGTGATCGGGTACAAGTCGCGGGCGCACCGCGACCGCGTGATGAAGCGCGCGCTGGCCGACCCCGCGATGTGCTCCGACGACCTCGGCCCCATGCCGTTCGACCCGGACCGCATGGCGTACGGCGGCTTCACGCGGCTCGTCTGACCCGTCCGCCGCGCGCGACGCGGCCCCTCCGGAGCGCCATGACCCCGACCGCCGCCGTTCGCCCGCCGTCGTCGGCCCCGGGAGGCGCGCGGGCCTTGCGTCCCGGGACCCGGATCGCGCCCCGCCGTGGGGTCGGGCTCGCCGGCATGCTCGCACTCGCGCTCCTCGCGGGGCCGACGGGCGGCGCGCGGTCGGAGGCCGCGGACGCGCCGCCGGCGCGCGCGAAGGCCCCGCGCGACCTCGCGGCGCTCCTGCGCCCGATCCGGACCGCGGCCGGCGTGCCCGCGATGGGCGGCGCGATCGTGCGCGGCGGCGCCGTCGTCGCGCTCGGCGTGGACGGCGTCCGCAAGCGCGGCGCCGCGGCGCCCGTCACGACCGACGACCGGTGGCACCTCGGGTCGTGCACGAAGGCGATGACCGCCACGCTCTGCGCGATGCTCGTGGAGGAGCGGCGCCTCGCGTGGGACGACGAGGTCGTGGTCGCGCTCGCGCCGGTCGTCGCGAAGCCGGACGCGGGCTGGAAGGGCGCGACGCTCGAGCGCCTGCTGCAGCATCGCGGCGGCGTGCCGACGTCGCTCGACGCGCACGGACTGTGGGCGACGTTGTGGGCCCACCGCGGCCCGCCGCGCGACGCGCGGAAGGTGCTCGCGTCCGGCCTGTTGCCGTACCCGCCCTCGCACCCGCCCGGGACCGCGTTCGAGTACGCCAACGGCGGGTATGCGCTCGCGGGTGCGATGGCCGAGTGGGCGACGGGCACCGCGTTCGAGGAGCTGATCGCCGCGCGCCTGTTCCGACCCCTCGGCATGACGTCCGCGGGGTTCGGCGCGCCCGGCGACGCCGCGGCGCTCGACCAGCCGTGGGGCCACACGGGCGACGGCACGCCCGTCGCGCCGGGCCCGGCGGGCGACAACCCGCCCGCGATCACGCCGGCGGGCCGCGTCCACGCGACGCTCGCGGACTGGGCGAAGTTCGTCGCCCTCCACGTCGCCGGCGCGCGGGGGAAGGCGCCCCTGCTGCCGCCCGCGGCCTTCACGCGCCTGCACACGCCGCCCGCCGGCGGCGACTACGCCCTCGGGTGGGTCGTGACGGAGCGGCCCTGGGCGGGGGGCCGCGTCCTGACGCACACCGGCAGCAACACGATGTGGTTCTGCGTCGCGTGGCTCGCGCCCGCGCGCGACTTCGCGGTCCTCGTCACGTGCAACCAGGGCGGCGACGGCGCGGCCGCCGCGTGCGACCGCGTCGCCGCCGCCCTGATCGCCGACGACGAGGCGCACCGCTGACGCGCGGGGCCGTGTCCGCGGCCCCGCCGGGCGGCCCGAAGGCCCCGGACGCGCCCGACGTGTGGCAGAGCCGCCGCGGCCCCGTACGCTGGGAGCGGTTGTCCATCCCCCACCCTCGAGGACCCTCCATGTCGCGTTCCCCCTTCGCCCGGACCGCCGGCGCGATGTTGCTCGCCGCTTCGTTCACCCTCGCCGGCTGCATCAAGCAGACCAACGAAGTCACCGTCGCCGACGACGGCTCCGGCACCTACACCGAGACCATCGTCCTCGACCTCACGGCCATGAAGGGCCTCGAGGACGCCCTCGGCGGGCCTCCCGGCGGCGGCAAGGACGCGCCGACCACCGGCGACGCCAAGAAGGGCCCCGCGAACGACGACCCCCTCGAGAAGCTCAAGAAGGAGTGGAAGGGCATCGAGGGGCTCGAGGTCACGAAGGCGACGTCCGAGCAGAAGGACGGCAAGACGAACGTCGTCGTCGAGGCGAAGTTCAAGACCCTCGAGGCCTACGCGCGCGCGACCGGCATGGAGATGAACGCCGACCTCACGAAGAACGAGGACGGCTCGTGGACCCTCAAGTTCACGTCGAACACGAAGCAGGGCGAGGCCGCGCCCGCCGCGCCGGGCGCCAAGGACGACGCCGCCGAGATGGCGAAGGCGATGATGCCGATGCTCGAGCCCTTCATGAAGGACCTCGAGGTCACGCGCAAGCTCACGCTGCCCGGCACGATCGTCTCGACCGACGGGACCAAGAGCGAGGACGGCACGTCGGTCACCTGGAAGGTCACCTGGGCCGACATCCAGAAGGCCGGCGACTTCCCGCCCCAGACCGTCACGTTCAAGGGCGACGACCTCGAGCTGAAGCCCTTCTCCGTGAAGCGCGCCCACGAGGGCGGCCCGGGCGGCCCCGGCCCGAAGTAGTCGCGTCGCTCGGCCCGCGCCGCGCCCGGTGCGGCGCGGGCCGTCCTCCCGCCGCGAGCGCCCGCTCCGCGGCGACCCGCCTCTCGGGACCGCGAGGCCCGCGCGCCGTCAGCGCGGTCCGGCGGGCACCGGCGGCGCGACGGGCGCCGCGCCCTTCGCGGGGTCCGCCACGCCGCCGTGGCCCTGCGCGGCCGCCGCGTAGTGCGCGCGCAGGTCGTCGCGACCGAAGTCGTCGACGGGGTCGCGCCACAGGCTGTGGACGTGGTTCCCGCCGCCCTGCGTGTTGTCGAGCTCGATCCACACGCGCGGGCCGTGGACCCGGTAGTAGTAGGCCGTGCCGTGCCGCGTCCCGCCGGCCCACGCGAACCGCGTCGCGTCGAGCCCGGCCCGCACGAGCTCGAGGTAGGGCCGTCCGAACTCGTCGCGCGCGAGGCCCACGTACGTCTCGATCAGCCGCACGAGCGTGGCCCGTTGCGCCTCCGTGAGCTCCGTGGCGAGGAGCCCCTCCGGCGTCGCGAGCGCGTCGAGCCGCCCGGGCCCCGCGACGATGTCGCCGAACGAACGACCGCGCAGCGTCGCCGCGGCGAGCTGCCGCGCGTCGAGGCTCGACACGAGCGCGAGCGCGAGCTCGACCTCGTCGGTCTGGAGGCGCTCGCCCGCCCGCGGGCCCGACGGCACCCGCGCGGGGTTCGAGCCCGTGAACAGCGGCGTGAACGCCGCGCGGCCCTCCGCCGCGACGGTGACGTTCACGGAGAGATGGTGCCCTTCGACGCGCCAGCCCCACGGCACGACGCCCGGCGTCCCGAAGACGACGAACGCGTAGTTCAGCGGGTCGCGGAAGCGCCGCGACGAGCCCTCGAGGTCGGCCAGCACGGACTCGAGGGCCATGATCGCCGCGGCGCGGTCGGCGCCCTTCGTCGAGAGCCCGGCGCGCAGGAGCGCGGTCGCGGCGGCCCGCTGGGGCTCGGTCATGTCGCGCAACGCGAGGCCCGGTCGGCTGCGCGGGACGCAGTGCCAGTCGCGTCGCGCCTCCGACGCGAACGGGACCTGCGCGCCGTCCGTGCGCGGCAGCGCGGCGAGCCACCCGCGCGCGGCGCGGGCCATGCCCTCGAGCCACGTGGCCTCCGCGGAGCGCGCGGGCGTCGGCGCGAGGAGCGCCACCGCGACGACGATCGAACCCGCGAGCGCGGCGACGACGAGGGGCTTCATGGGCGGGTCCGTCCGAGCGCCCGGGGATCGGCGCGCCCTCCGATCCTATCGGTGCGCCGGGGCCACCTCTCCCGCCCCCAGCGCCCCCATCGGGAACCCGTCCGAACCGGCGCACGATCCCCCACGTTCCACCCCCGTGCGACGCGCCCGACCCCGAGTCCTCGCGTCCCTCCCGCTCGTCGCGATCGCCGTGCTCGCCGGGTCGCTCGCGCTGCGGGCCACCGGGCCTCGCGTACCGGACGCCGTGGATCGTGCCCCGGACGGCGCTGCGATCCGCGTGGAGATCGCGTCGGACGGTCGCGTGCGTCTCGCCGCGCCGGGTCGCGGCGCGGTGGCGCTCGGCGCCCTGAAGGACGGGGCGACGCACGCGGCGTTGCGGGCCGAACTCACCGACGGCCGGACGTCGCGAGGCGCGCCCGTCGAGATGGTCGCGGCGCCGGACGTCCCGTGGGCCGCGGTGCTCGAGCTCGTGGGGGTCGCGCGAGCAGGCGGGCACCGCGCGCTGCGGCTGGCACGCACGGACGCGCCCGACGACGGCGTGTGGATGGCGGTCGCACCGGGCGTCGGGTTCCCAGATGTGATCGGAGACGCCTGGACGCTGCCGCTCGGCTGGGTGCGGATCGGCTCGGTCGCCGCGGGCGGAGGCGAGGCCGCCGCCACGCTCGAGGTCCGGTTCGTCGTCGTGGACGTGCCGGTCGACGACGTCGGTGCGTTCCCCGCGGACCTCGACGCGCTCCCGTGGCGGACCGCGTGGGCCGCCCGGGCCGACGTGCGAGGGCTCGTCGAGGGCGCGCGGCGGCGTGGGGAGCGCGTCGAGCACGCCGTGCTCGACGTCCCGTCGCCGCTCCGGAGCCGGGTGACCTTCGGCGGGGTGTTCGAGGTGCTGCGCGGGCTCGCGGACGCGGGCCTCGAGTCGATCGCGCCCCGCGACGGGTAGCGGAGGGGCGCGTCGTCGGACCGGAGGATAGGCTCGGGGGCCGTGAGCCGCCGCACCGCCCTCCTCGCCGGCTGCGCGTTGCTCGCGTTCGCAGGCAACTCGATCCTGTGCCGCGGCGCGCTCGCGGGCCACCACGTCGACCCCGCGACGTTCACCCTGGTCCGCATCGCGACGGGCGCCGGGATGCTCGCCGTCCTCGCGCGCGGGCGCGCGCGCGGCGACCGACGACGGAGCCCTGCCCGGGCGATCGCGTTGTTCGCCTACGCCGCGCTGTTCTCGTGGGCCTACGTCCGCGTGCCCGCGGGCCCGGGCGCGCTCGTGCTGTTCGCCGCGGTGCAGCTGACGATGCTCGTCGCGGCGGTGCGGGCCGGGGTCGGGCCGCGGGGCGTGCAGTGGGCCGGGCTCGCGCTCGCGCTCGGCGGCCTCGCGACGCTCACGCTCCCGGGCGCGACGGCGCCCGACCCGGTCGGCGTCCTCGCGATGGCCGGCGCCGGCGTCGCCTGGGGTGCGTACTCGTTGCTCGGCCGGAGCGCCGGCGACCCCGTCGCCGCGACCGCCGCCGCCTTCCTCGGCGCACTGCCCCTCGCACTCGTCGCCGGCGCGGTCGCGTGGACGACGGGCACGGTCCGGGCCGACGCGACGGGCCTCGCGCTCGCGACGGCCTCGGGCGCCGGCCTGTCGGGCCTCGGGTACGTCGTCTGGTACACGGTCCTGCCGGCGCTCGGCACGACGCGGGCCGCGATCCTGCAGCTCGCGGTGCCGGTCCTGGCCGCCCTCGCGGCGACCTTCGTGCTCGGCGAGGCGCCCTCGCTCCGCCTCGTCGCGGCGGGCGCGGCCGTCCTCGGCGGCATCGCGCTCGCGACCTGGCGACGCGCCGCGACTCCGCCGCGCTGACCGCGCCGGAGGCGCGACCGCCGCGCCACACGGGCTCGGCGGTCCGCGATATGCTGGCCGCAGGAGACCTCCGCTCGGGAGACGAGAGATGACGATCGGCGCCCCGGTCCGTTCCCCCGTTCGATCGCGCGGGCTCGTCGTGCGCGGCCTGGCGCTGCTCGCGGCGCTCGCCACGCTCTCGGCGACGCGCCCGGCGTCCGCCGGGATCATCGGGACGGCCAGTCTCGAACAGGTCTCGGCCGTCTCGTCCCACGTCGGCCTCTTCGACTGGGATCCGGCGAAGGCGCAGTTCCGCGTCGTGCGCTGGCTCCGCGGCTCGTGGCCCGAGGACCACGTCGCCGTCTGGGGGCTCTCGAGCACCGTCGCCGGGCACCTCGACGCGGACACGAGCCTCGTGCCGTCCAAGCGCCCCACGTCCGGGTTCCACACGCCGACGCTCACCGGCCGCGTGCTGCTGTGGCTCGAGGAACTCGACGGACGGCTGTACCACACGGGCATGCGTCGCTACGGCGGGGTCGGCAGCGCGCACGCCGCCGCCCGGTTCGTCGCCGCCGACGGCTCGATCTGGGCCCTCCGCCAGCTCATCAACCCGGGCGGACCGATGCTCGCCCGCGACGCCCCGAAGTCGGAGGGCGAGCTGGTCGAGCACGTGCAGCGGGTCCTCGCCGAACATCCGTACGCGCCGCCCGGCCCCGTCCGTCCCGCCGTGGCGCCGGCCCATCGCGAGGCGTTCTTCGCGGCGCTCGGCGAGGCGCCGATCGACTGGTACCAGGGGAACTGGCGCGGCGAGATCCCCGGCTGGGGGGCGTCGGTCGGGACGGCGGCCCAGATCGCGACGGCGGCCGCGGCGCTCGCGACGTGGACGAGGTCGGTCCCCGTGGAGGCCCGTCTCGTCGGCCTCGACGCCCTGCTCCTGCTCGCCCGAGACGTCCAGGGCGGGGGCCCGGACGTCCGCCCCGCGCTGCGCGCGGCGCACGAGCTCCTGCCGACGGTCGACGCCACGGCGGCGCGCCGGTGGATCGTCGCGGAGCTGGAGTCGGGCGGCTACTACGCCAACCGGGTCGCGCTCGCGCGGCTGGCGAAGGACCTCGGCGAGGAGGCCTACGAAGCCGCCCTCCGCGTGCTGGAGGGCTGGGTCGAGCGCACCGAGGTCAACGAGGGCACGGCGAGCTGGTGGGCGCTGCGCGAGCTCGGCCACGCCGACCGCGCCGACGCGGCCGCCGCGCGTCGCGTCGCGCGCGAGGCGCGGGACGCGGCCACGCCCCGATGACCGGGGTCCGGGAGCGCGAGGCCCGGCGGCCGCCGGGCCTCGCGGTCCCGAATCTCCGACCGCGACGTCACTTCGTCGGGGCGGCCTCGGACGCGCGGATCTTCTTGCCGACCGCGATCATCTCCTCGGGCTTGACGCGGTCGCGGTGGTCGCCGTGCGTCTTCACGAAGCGGATGATGCCCTTGCCGTCCACGATGATCGTCGTGGGGAACGGCAGGCCGAACGCGTCCTTCGCCGTGTCGGGCTTCACCGTCTCGGGGTTCAGCACGCCGAGCTTGTCGGCCGTCTTGCCCTCGGGGTCGGAGAGGAGCGGCACGCGGTAGGGCTTCTTGTCCTTGAGGCCTTCCTTGGCGATCTTCGCGATCGTCTCCGTCGTGTCCGGCGAGCACGCGACGACCGAGAGGCCCTCCTTGGCGAGCTTGTCCACGTTGTCGTGCAGCACGATGAGCTGCTTCATGCAGAACGGGCACCAGACCGCCGAGCGGTACAGCTCGATCACGACCGCGCCCTTCGCGTAGAGGCTGGCCGCCGTGACGTCCTTGCCCTCGGCGTCCTTCCACGACACCTTCGGCATCGGGTCGCCCGCGACGATCGTCGGGACCTTGCCCGTGTGGCGCGTGTAGGCCTCGCGCGCCGTCGCGTCGCCGGGGCTGCGGATCGCGGTCGCGCGCAGGGCCTCGGCGTACGCCTCGTGGTCGGGCGTGCCCATGGCCGTCATCACGTCGGACTTGAGCTTGAAGGGCGCCGGGTCCCACGGGTCGAGCTCGGACGCCTTCGCGAGCGCGTCGAAGACGAGCGCGTAGGCCGCCGCGCGCTGCGCCGTCTTCTTGCCCTTCGCCTCGACGGCGAGGACGCGCGCCTCCAGCAGGCGAGGCGCGACCGCCTTCGGGTCGGCCTCGATCGCGGCGGCGACGGCGGTCTTGGCGGCCGCGGCCTTGGACGGGTCGGACTCGGCCGCGGCGACGGCCTTCTCGGCCTCCGCGGTGCCGGCCGCGCGCGCGACGGGCGCGGCGAACGCGAGGAGCAGGGCGAGCGCGGACGGAGCGAGACGAGGGAATCGACGCACGGACGCCTCCAAGGCCTCGGCCGGGGCCGGGCAACGGGGGGGGATTCTACGGTCGCGCCGCCCGGACCCTCCGGTCCGGCGCGGAGACGGCCGGATCCCCCGGCGCCCCCCCCACCCGGCGCCGAGGGGAGCGGCCCCGCGTCCCTCACGCGAGGCCCGCGCGGGGACGCGTCAGGCCATCACGCTCATGGGCGCGGGCGAGACGCCGACCTGCGAGGCCGCGCCGGTGCGCGCGAGCGCCTCGCGCGGGTCGATGCGGCCCGCGAGCAGGTCGCGGTAGGCCTCGAGCACGGCGCGCGCCTCGGCCCGCGTCTCGCGGACGAACTCGACGCGGAACCGGCGCACGCCGCGCGCGAGCAGGTCGGGCACGACCGCCGCCGCGCTCACGGGCTCCGCGTGGAAGACCGTGTTGCGGCACCCGACGTCGACGATGACGGGGTGCTCGCGGCCCTTGCCGTCGCGCAGCGAGACCTGGTGCCTCTCGCACGGCCGGCCGCACGTGTGGAAGTCGCGGCCCTGGGAGAGCAGGTGCGCGTAGACGCAGTGCTCGGTGTGGAACGTCGGCATGCGGTGGTGGAGCACCACGGTGCAGCGCGCGGGGTCGGACGCGTCGAGGAGCGCGGTGAGCTGGCGGAGGTCGAGGTCGTGGGAGACCGTCAGCGTGTCGAGGCCGCGGCGGAGGAGCTCCGCGGCCGCGATGGAGTTGGTGACGTTGAGCGAGAAGTCGCCGTGGAGGAGCGGGCGGCGGGCCGCCCCCGCGGCGGGGCGCGCGGCCGCCTCCTGGAAGTGGACGAGCGCGCCCCAGTGCCGCACGAGCACGGCGTCGGGGTCGAGCGCCTCGAGGCGACGGTCGTAGCCCTCCTCGCCGGGCTTCTGCACGCGCACCGTCGCGAGCGTCACGCGTCGACCGGCTCCGCGCGCGCGCGCGACGGCCTTCGCGAGGCCGACCATCTCCATCCAGTCGAGCTCGACCTCGGGCAGGCCCGCGTCGATCACCGCCTCGAGCTGGCCGTCCTGGCGGCAGAGGGGCAGCAGCGCCGGCGGCGCGGCCGCGGCGGCGGGCGTCGGCGCCACGCGCGCCGCCGCGAGGAGGGCCGGCAGCACGGGCTCGCGCACGACCGCCCGCGTCGGCCCGCGCTCGATCGCGGCGACCAGCGTCTCGACGACGCGGCGGCGCAGCGTCTTGAGCTCCGAGACGGGCAGGTGGAGCCCCGGCGCGAGGCCCGCGAGGTCGAGCGTCTCGAGCCGCAGCGGCGTGCCGCCGGTCGCGCCGAGCTTGTCGCGGACGAGCGCGTCGTCGAGGCCCGCGCCCTTCGCCGCGACGAGCGGCATCGCCGACACGGCCGACGCCGTCGCGTGGCCCGCCCGCGCCTCGACCTCGAGCGGCGCGCCCTCGCGCCCGCGGACGGTCAGGGTCATGGGCACGCGGCCCGACGGCTCGTCGGCGCCGACGACGCGCTCGGCCTCGCGCGCGATCAGCGGGTCGCTCGTCACCCACACGCGCTGGCCGGGCAGCACGCGCGTGAGGTCGGGGCCCGGCCGCCCGAACCCGAGCCGCCAGCCGTGCGGCGTCGCGTCCACGCGGAAGACGGGCCCGCCCGGCTCCGCCTGGTCCTCGGGTTGCCCCGCGTCGAAGACGACGCCCATGCCCGCGCGCACCTCGATCGGGGCCGGCGCCGGCCCGTCGCTCGCGGTGCCCGACCCGCCGAGCCCGCGCAGCGCCGCGACGGGTGCGCCCTCGGGGCCGGTCCGGCGCGCGTCAGCGGCGAGCCCGCCCGTCCACGGCCGCACCTCGTCGTCGCGCTCGACGAGCACGCCGTCGGAAAGGACGCGGACGACGCGCCCGAGCGGCACGCCGCGGTGCTTGGGGAAGCGCCCCTCGACGAGCGTCTGGTGGTCCGAGCCGCCGAGGAAGCCGTCGGAGAACCCGCGCGTGTAGGCGAGGCTCGCCCGCAGCAGGTCGGCCCGCACGCGGTCGCGGTCGGCGACGTCGGCGCCGCGGGCCACCGCGTCGACCCAGCGCCGGTACGTCTGCGTCGCCGTGAAGACGTAGGCCGCGTTCTTCTGCCGCCCCTCGATCTTGAGGCCGTGGACGCCGATGCCCGCGAGGTCCTCGACGGCGCGCAGGCCCGCGAGGTCCTTCGGCGAGAGCAGGTACTTCACGTCGCCGAGGTCGCGCGCCTTCCCGTCGAGGACGAGGTCGTACGGCAGCCGGCACGACTGCGCACACTCGCCGCGGTTCGCCGACCGGCCGCTCCACGTCGCCGACGTCAGGCACTGCCCCGACCACGACACGCACAGCGCGCCGTGCACGAACGCCTCGAGCTCGAGGTCGGTCCCCGACGCGAAGCGGCGGATCTCGTCCACCGAGAGCTCGCGCGGCACGACGACCCGCGTCACGCCGAGCGCCCGCGCGAACCGCGCGCCCTCGGGGCTCGAGATCGTCATCTGCGTGCTCGCGTGGACCTCCATCGCCGGGGCGATCGCCCGCGCGAGCAGCGCGACCGCGGGGTCCTGCACGATGAGCGCGTCGACGCCGCTCTCGGCCGCGCGCCGCACCACGCGCTCGACGAACGCGAGCTCCGTCTCGAACACGAGCGTGTTCATCGCCAGATAGGCCCGCGCGCCCGCCCGGTGGATCCGCGCCACGGTCGCGTCGAGGGTCGCGAGCGAGAAGTTGCCGGCGCGGGCCCGCGCGTTGAACCCCTCCTCGAGCCCGAAGTAGACGGCGTCGGCCCCCGCCGCGAGGGCGGCCGCGAGCGCGGTCTCGTCGCCCGCGGGCGCGAGCACCTCGGGGCGGCGCGCGGTCGTCGCGTGCGGCGCCGGCGCGGTCGTCCGGGGGAGGTTCGCGTCGGGCATGGCGGGGACGCTACCATCGCGACGAGGTTCCTCCCCGCGTGTCCCCCACCCCGCCCCCCGACGTCGTCCGACTCCGCGCGCGGATGGACCGCCTGAACGCGCGCCTCGCCGCGACGGTGCAGGCGCGCGCGCGCCTCGCGCTCGACATCGCGGCGCGCAAGGCCCGCGCGGGCCTGCCCGCCGCCGACCCCGCCCGCGAACGCGCCATGCTGCGCGCCGTGCTCGACGCCGCTCCCGAGGGCCTGCCGCGCCGCGACCTCGCACGCGTGTTCCGCGCGATCTTCGACGCGTCGCGCCGCCTCGTCGTGGGCGCGCGCCGCGCGCGCTGAACGGCCGACCGACCACGGCCCCGGGACGCGGAGCCCCGGCGCCGTGACGCGAGGCCCGCCGGCCGCCGGGCCTCGCGGTCCCGGGAAGGGGTCGCCGTCCCGATGTCATGGGGACCTGGCGCAGCGACGCCGTACGCTGGAAAGGCGATGTTCATCCCGCGGTACTGGTCCGAAGCGTCGCATCGCGAGCCGCTCGCCGGCCGCAAGCGGGTCACGGTCCGCCGGTTCGGCTGGTCGTCGGCGGGTCAGGAGGAGGCCGACACCCACGCGCGGCAGCGCGTCGAGGAGGCCGTCGCGGCGCTCCGCGAGGGCGGTCCCGACGCGCTCGCGGCGTTCACGCGGCGCGAGCGCGCGGTCGCGTACGCGGGCGCCGACGGCCTGCCGATCCGCGAGGAGATCCTCGCCGAGCACCCGGCGCTCGACGCCGTCGTGACGCGCAACGCGTACGGCGCCGCGTGCCTCAACACCACGCGCGCGATGTTCGTGGACGTGGACGAACGGACGTCGCAGGTCGGGCTCGCGGGCTGCGTCGGCGCGCTCGGCGGGCTCGTCGTGGGGCTCCTCGCCGGGCCGTTGCTGTTCGGGTGGAGCGTGTGGGCCGGCGGCGGCGCGGGCCTCGCCGTCGTGGGGACCCTGACCGCGATCGTGCGGAAGCTCGCGGAGCGCCGCGACCTCCACCTCCGCGACCCGCTCGCGTGGGCGCTCGCGCGGACGCGCGCGTGGTGCGAGGCGCACCCCGACTGGCGCGTCGCCGTCTACGCGACGCCGGCGGGCGCCCGGCTCCTGCCGCTGCACGCGACGTTCGACGCGTCCGACGACGCGTCGTTCGAGTTCATGCGGTTCGTCGAGGCCGACGCGCTGTACGTGCAGATGTGCCGCCTGCAACGGTGTTTCCGCGCGCGCGTGAGCCCCAAGCCCTGGCGCGCGGGCGTGCCCGAGCACTTCCGCGCGGGCGGGACGTGGCCGGTGCGCGACGCGGCGAAGCTCGCGGCGCGGGTCGCCTGGGTGCGGCGGTACGAGGCGGCCGCGAGGGCCTTCGCGTCGTGCCGGTACGTCGAGACGATCGGCGCGGGGCGGTCCGACGCGCGCGTCGAGGCCGTGCGGCGGCTCCACGACGACCTCTGCCGCGCGACGAGCGGGCTCACGACGGCGTGACGGCCGCCCGGCGCGGGGCACGCGAGGCCCGGCCGGTTCCGGGCGCGGCGGGCGTCGCCGCGCGGCGCTCGACCGCGTAGGCTGCGGCCCCATGAAGCCCCTCCGTCCGCTCGGGCCCGTCGTGGTCTCCCTCCTCTGGCTGGCGACGGGCCTCGCGCTCCCCGCCTCGGCCGCGGACGAGCCCGTGCCGCCCCCGAAGGCGCCGAAGCCGGCGCGCGACGCCGGGACGGGCGCGGCGAGCACGCCCCCGCCGGCCGCGCCGAAGGTCGAGCGCCTCGTGGACTTCGTGCGGCCGTTCGCGGCCACGTTCGGCGCGTCGAACGCCGACGTCCCGAAGCTCGTGTCGGGCCCGAAGGCCGTGGCGATGCCGAACGACAAGTCGCCGGGCCGGCAGTGGGTCGCGTCGCTGGGGACCGTCACGTTCAAGGTCACGATCGCGGACGCGACGAAGCTCGCGCCGGCGGACGTGTTCGCGCACGTCCGGCGCCTGCCCGTGCCGTACCGGCGGATGCTCGAGATCGTGTCGGAGGACGGGAAGGCCGGGCTCGCGGTCTACCCGGAGCTCGGCGGCGCGGCGGCGCACGGCTCGCAGGACTACCTCAACGTGATCCCGCAGGCGAACGTGTTCGTGCTCGTGCACGAGTGCGGCCACGTCCTCGAGCAGCGCACGACGCGCGGCGCGCCGAAGACCCTCGAGGCGTGGGGCGAGGCGGTCGCGAAGGACCAGGTGTCGGTGTCGGAGTACGGCGACTCGGTGGTCCACGAGGACCTCGCGGAGTTCGCGCTCGTGTACGCGATCTGCCTCGACGCCGGGCCCGCGCGGCTCGACGAACTGCGGCGGCGGTCCCCCACGCGGTTCGCGCAGTGGGAGCACATCCTCGAGGCGTCCGGCGCGGTCGAGCGCCCGAAGGACGCGGCGACGCCGGCCCCGAAGGCCCCGAACGCCCCGAACGCCCCGAAGTCGACGCCGCGCTGACGCCGCGCGGCGCGCGGCGGGACGACGTTCAGGACGGCGCGAGGAGCGCGGCCTTCCACGCCTTGCCGGCCGCGCGGCCCTCGCCGATGTCGCGGAGCTTCTCGTGCGCGGTCAGGAGCGCGAGCGCGCCGCCCGCGCCGTCGCCGGTCCCGTCCACGAGGCGCGCGGGGACGACCTCGGCGCCGTTCGGGCGCACGAACGAGAGGCGGTGCCGCGTGCCCGCGACCGTCAGCTTCACGCCGCCGCCGAAGTAGAACCACGGGAACACGACGTCGGTGACGTCGCCGCGGGCGGCCTCGAAGACGCGGCCGTCGTCGGCGGTGAACGCGAGCCGGCCGTCGGCCAGCTCGAGGACGCCGGGCCGGCTGCCCGTGAGGCCGACGAGCAACCACGCGGGGGTGCGGAGGAACCGGGGCGCGGGGGCGTTCATGCCGCCATCGTCGCCGACGGCCGGGGTCTTGGGCCCGGGTGGGCGATCGCGGCGGTCCCTCGCCACGGCGGTACGTTTGCCCGCCCCCACGGAGGCCCTCGCCATGACCGCGCCCGCCACGAACACGATCCGTCTCCACCGCGTGCTGAAGGCGCCTCCCGAGCGCGTCTACCGCGCGTTCCTCGACCCCAAGGCGAAGGTGAAGTGGCTGCCGCCCCACGGCTTCACCGGCGAGGTCCACCACCTCGACGCGCGCGTCGGCGGCACGTACCGCATGTCGTTCACGAACTTCGCGACGGGCCAAGCGCACTCGTTCGGGGGCACGTACCTCGAGCTGAAGCCGAACGAGAGGATCCGCTACACCGACCGCTTCGACGACCCGAACCTGCCGGGCGAGATGACCGCGACGATCACGCTCCGCCCCGTGGCCTGCGGCACCGAGCTGAACGTGGTTCAGGAGGGCGTGCCCGCGGTGATCCCGCCGGAGATGTGCTACCTCGGCTGGCAGGAGGCGCTCGCCATGCTGGCGGCGCTCGTCGAGCCCGCGATCCCCGGCTAGCGATCGACCTCCCGGACCGCGAGGCCCGGCGGCCGCCGGGCCGCGCGGTCCCGTCGCCGCCGTCCGCGTCCTGCCGCCGCCGAGGCCCCGTGCGATCCGACGGGCTCGGCACGCGGTGGCACAATCCCGGCATGGCGAAGTGGATGCCCCGGGCCTTGGCCGTCGCCGCGGCCCTCGTCGTCGCGGTGACGGTCGCGCAATGCGCGCTCGCGCCGACGGGGTTCGGCATCACCAGCGACGTCTACCGCGTGAGGGGCCGTCTCGTCGACGCGGCGACGGGGCAGCCGGTCGCGGGGGTGTGGGTGTGCCCGCGCCCGGAGGCGCCGGGGACGCCGCCGGACGCGAGGGCGTGGGCCGACGTGTCCGAGGACGTGCGCTGGGCCGAGGAGCTCGAACGTCGCCCGGGCGAGCGGCCCGACGCGGCGCAGACGCCCGGCGTGCCCCCGACGACGACGGCGCTCTCGCGGTTCCGGTCCTTCCTGGCGGCTCGAACCGGGCCCGACGGCGCGTTCGAGGCGTGGCTGCGGGTCACGTCGTGCCACGCGGTCGGCGGGTGGTTCGCCGACGCGCCGAGCGACGCGCGCCAGCCGCCCGAGCTGCGCTCCCTGTGGGTCGTGCGCGACGGCGACCTCGTCGCGATCCTGCCGACCGCCGGCGCGTGGGCCGTGCCCCGCGTGCCGACGCCGGCGTACGACGAGCCGCGAGCGGCGCTCGAGGTGGGCGACGTCCGCGTCGCCGTCGGCGCCCCGCTCGCGGGACGCGCGCCGCGCTGACCGCGCCGGTCACGCGCGACGGACGGGCTCGACGTCGACCTGCGTGGTGACGGAGTTCGCGATGTAGCAGATCTCGTGCGCCTCGTGGTGGAGGGCGTCGAGCTCGTCGTCGGTCGGGACACGCGGCCCGGCGCACCGCACGCGGGGCCGCAGCACGACGCGCGTCACGCCCTCGCGGCCCGCGGCGTTCTTCCCCATCGTGCCGACCGCGTCGTCGTCGTAGGCGTCGACGACGACGCCCCGCTGCGCCGCGAGCCACAGGAACGACAACATGTGGCAGCTCGAGAGCGCGGCGACGAACGCCTCCTCGGGGTCCACGCACCGCGCGTCGGAGTACGGCGCGGGGACCGCGTGCGGCGAGGCGGACGCCGGGACCACCACGCCGCCGTCGAAGCGCCACTCGTGGCGGCGGCTGTAGCGCCGATCCACGAAGGCCGCGCCGTCGCGCCGCCAGCCGACGCTGCACAGGTGTTCGCCCATGGCCGAGCCTCCCGACCCGTCGCGCCGCCCGCGCCGGCGGAGTGAGCCTACCGACGCGGCCGGGCCGGTGCGCGGCCCGGGCCCGGTCGGCCCCACGGGACGCGAGGCCCGGTCGCCGCCGGGCCCGGCGCGCGGGCCCACGGGACTGTCCGCGCGCGGGCGGGCGCGGTAGGGTGCGGCGGCCGCGTCCCCGGGGAGCCCCCATGCAGCCCACGATCGTCGATCGGCCCGCGTTCCACCTCGTCGGCGTCCAGCGCAAGTTCACCCCCGCGACGATGGCGATGATCCCGGGCGTGTGGGACCTGTTCGTGCCGCGGATCGAGGAGATCGAGAACGCGTGCGGCGACCTGACGTACGGCGTGTGCGAGGAGGCCGTGGACGGCCAGGGCACCTTCGCCTACACCGCCGCGATCGAAGTCGAGGACCTCTCGCGCGTGCCCGAGGGGATGGTGGGCTTCACCGTGCCGGCGGGGACGTGGGCCGTGTTCACGCACCGGGGCCACATCTCGAAGATCGTCGAGACGTTCGACGCGATCGCGGGCGGCTGGCTCGCCGCGGCGAACCTCACGCGCCGCGACGCCAAGGACCTCGAGGTCTACGACGAGTCGTGGGACCCCGCGACGGGCCTCGGCGACGTCGGCATCCACGTCCCCGTCCACGCGCCGCGCTGACCCGGTCGTCCGCGACGGCCGCCGGGCCTCGCGGTCCCGGACCCTGGAGTGCCCATGTCCCGTCCGCTGCTCGCGGCTTCCCTCCTGTGCGTGCTCGTCGTCGCGCTCGCCTCGCGTCCGGCGGCGGCGGCTGACGCGCCGCCCGACCTCGCGGGCGCGTGGGCGTTCGCCGAGGACCTCACGGGCGGCGAGGCCGCGAACCCGCCCGCCATGGGGCGCGCGTTCGAGGTCGCGCGCGAGGGCGCGGCCACCGTGGTGCGGTGGCCGCACCCCCACCCGAGGACGCACCGGTTCGCCGACGACGGCGCGGAGGAGGCGACGACCGACGGCGCGACCGTCTCGCGGCACCGCGGCCGGTTCGACGGCGCGACGTGGGTCCTCGAGGCGACGGACGAGACGACGACCGCGACCGGGAAGGTGACGACCGTGAGCCGGCGCGTGCTGACGCGCGACGGCGACGCGCTGCGGGTCGAGCTGACGGTGACCGCGCCGACGGCGCGCACGATCCGCTCGAAGTACGTCCGGCCCGAGGCGCTCCCGAAGCCGACGGCGGCGAGGGCCGACCTGGCGGCGGTCGCGTGGCTCTCGGGCACGTGGACCGGTGCGCTCGGGCGCGCATCGCTCGAGGAGCGCTGGGGACCGGCGACCGGCGGCGCGATGCTCGCGACCTCGAAGACGGTGGCGGGCGGGCGGATGGTCGAATTCGAGTACCTGCGGATCGTCGAGCGCGACGGCGGCCTCGTCTACGTGGCGCAGCCGGGCGGGCGGCCGCCGACGGAGTTCGTCGCGACGGCGGTGGACGCGACGTCGGCGACGTTCGAGAACCCGTCCCACGACTTCCCGCAGCGGATCCGCTACGCCCTCGGGACCGACGGCGTCCTGACGGCCGAGATCGGCGACCTCGCGGGCAAGCGTCGGATGACGTTCACGTTCCGCAAGGCCGAGTGACGCGACCGGCGATCCGCGCCGACGCGAGGCCCGGTGGCCGATCGCGCGCGGCGACGCGACGCGTCATCGCGCGCGGACGAACTTCCGCGCCGTCGCGTCCCATCGCAGGCTCGCCCGATTCGCCTCGAGCCACGGTGCCCATGCGTTCCGCCGCGCGACGACCGCGGCCGCGAGCGCAGCCTCGAACGCGGCGGACGGCTGGTCGTTGCGGACACGGCCGCGGGGCGGCGCGATCGCCGCGTCCACCCGCTCGTCCAGCACGACTTCGGCGGACGAGGCCACCTGCTCCCACGGGTCGGCGAGCGCCCGCACGAAGACGTCGAGGGTCGCGACGTCGCCCCGGAACGTCGGCCCGCCGAGGATCGAGAGCGCTTCGGCGCGTTCGCCCGACGAGGGATCGTTCACCGCGGCGGCCACCGCGGCGTTCGCCGCGGGGTCGTCCCACGAGACGAGCACCTCGAAGGCGCGCCGGCGGATCGTCCGGCGCTGGCCGGGATCGTTCGCGAAGTCGTCGTCTCCGGGCCGCTGCGCCAGCGGCTCCGCCCAGGTGCGCAGCGCGAGCGCCAGCGCCCAGGGCTCACGGCGGGTCGAGAGGGTCGACAGGACGAGGTTCCGTTCGACGTCCGTCAGCGGCCACGCGGCGACCCGCTCGACCGCGGCGTCGGCGGCGGCGCCCTCGAACCGGACGAGGGCCGCGAGCAGGTAGGAACGCGGCCCGCGGTCCTCGCGGACCGCATCGAGCCGCTGGGCGAGGGCCATGACCGCCGCGGTCCCGCGCGTGAGGAGTTCGGTGAGCACGGCCTCGCGCCGGGCTTCGATGCGTGGCTGCACCGCAGCGAGCTCCGCGAGCACCCGGCTCTCCGAGAGCGCCGCGTCGCGTTCGGCGTCGCTCGCGACCTCGACGGTCCCGAGCCGGATCACGCCCAGGTCTTCGTACGATGCGATCAACTCGTCGACGGTCCGACGTGGCGCGACGACCGTCGGGGCCGCGGGCGGTTCGCCGCCGCAGGCGACGCCGGCGCCGACCGCGACGCACGCGAGGCCGTGCCGCAGTCGCCGGAGGACGGAGCGCAGGGGCGTCCCCTTCACGTCGTCAGCGTACCCGAACCGTTGCGTCGACGCCCCGGGCCGCGGAGAGCCGGGCGCACGGTGCCGGAGCTTCCTGAGACGGCCGGGGGCCCGGCCGTGGGCTCGGAGCGCGCTGGGTCTAGGCGACGCCGTAGCGTTCGCGGAGGACCGCGAGGTGGTGGAGCGTGTGGCCCGCCGCGATCCAGGCCAGCGCGCGCACGCTGATCGTGTGGTCGTTCGCGACGCCGCGGCGCCGCAGGGCGTCGTCGTCGAGCCCGCGGAAGAGCGACAGCGTCGCCGCCCGGACCGTGTCCCACTCGGCCACGAGGTCGGTCAGGGCGCGACGGTCGAACCGGCCGGCGGGGACCCAGGCGTCCTCGTCGAATCCCGGGAGCGCCGTCGCGTCGTGCCGCGCGAACCGCAGCGCGCGGTACCCGTAGACGCGTTCGGCGTCGGCGAGGTGGCCCACGATCTCCTTCACGCTCCACTTGCCGGGCGCGTAGCGGAAGAGGGCGCGCGCCTCGGGCAGCGCGGCCAGCGCGCGCACCGAGGCCCGCTGCGCCTCGAGGACGGCGAGCGCGTCGTCGCCGGGCACCCGCGCGATGTAGCGCCCCGTGTCCTCCCCGTGCTCCCCCTCGCGGGGACGTGTGACCACGCGTTCGACGGCCATCGTCACCTCCGGCGCCCGGTCCGCGGGCGACGCGACCGGAGTGTACCGACGCGGCGGCCACCGGGCCTCGCGGTCCCGGAAGCCCGACCGCCCCCCGCGGGACCCGCGCCTACTGGATGGGCGCGGTCAGGCGGGCGGCACGCATGGCGAAGCGGAACCAGAGCGGCTTGCGCGCGAACGACGTCGGGTCGATCGGGTCGGCGCGCGCGAAGTCGGCCTCGAGCATCGCGGCCACGCGGTGGCAGAACTCGGCGTCGTGCACGATTGCGCTGATCTCGAAGTTGAGGAGGAAGGAGCGGTTGTCGAAGTTGTGCGTCCCGATCGTCGCGAGCGCGTCGTCCACCAGCATGACCTTCTGGTGCATGAAGCCGTCGCGGAAGGCGAGGAACTTGATCCCCATGCCCGCGAGCTCCTCCATGTAGAAGTAGGACGCGTAGCGGACCAGCTCCTTGTCGTTGTTGGCGGGCACGAGGACGCGGACGTCCACGCCTCGGAGCGCGGCGAGGCGCAGCGCGCTGACGAGGGCGGGCTCGGGGATGAAGTACGGCGTCGCGAGCCAGACGCGTTTGCGCGCGGCGTTGAGCTGGTGGGTGAAGATCAGCTTCGCCGTCTCGATCCGGTCCGCGGGCCCGGTGGCGAAGACGAGCGCCTGTCGGTCGGCGGTGCGCGCGACCTCGGAGCTCCAGTCGAGCTCGAGGAGGTCGCCGGTGGCCCAGCACCAGTCGAGGAGGAAGGCCGCCTGCGCGCCGAGCACGGCGGGCCCGGCGATGCGCACGTGGGTGTCGCGCCACGCGCCGATCGACCGCGACAGGCCGAGGTACTCGTCGCCGACGTTGTGGCCGCCGATCCACGCCTCGAGCCCGTCCACCACGACGATCTTGCGGTGGTTGCGGAAGTTGATCTGGAAGAAGTTGTTCCAGCCGCGACGCGTGCCGAAGGGCCAGGCCTTCACGCCGGCGGCGCGCAGGTCGTCGAGGTAGGCCCGCGGGAGCCCTTTGCTGCCGATCTCGTCGAAGAGGAAGTGGACCTTCACGCCACGGGCCGCGGCGGCGATCATGCGGTCCTTGAGGCGGCGGCCGAGGCCGTCGTCGCGGACGATGAAGAACTCGACGAGGACGTAGAGCCTCGCCCGGTCGATGCCCGCGGCGATGTCGGCGAACGTCGGCTCGCCGTCCACGAGGAGGTCGACGTCGTTGCCCTGGGTGAGCGGCCACTCGGCGAGGGCCTTGAGCGCCTCGTAGTCGGGGATGCGGCGCTCCACGTGCACCGCGTGGGCCGCGGCGTCGGCGCGCGCCTCGCGGACGAGCTCGTCGACGCGGTCACGGCGGTCGGCCCAGCGCTCGTAGTAGCCGGCGAAACGGCGCCGCCCGAACACCCACCACAGCGGCACGGTCACGTACGGGAGCGTGACGAGCGCGACGGCCCAGGCGATCGCGCCCTGCGCGGTGCGGGTGTGGAGGACGGCGGAGACCGCCGACACGATGCCCAGCGCGTGGAACGCGGCGGCGAGGACGGCCCAGACCATGCGCGGCGGCTCCCGGACGCGGAGCGGAGAGCGTAGCCGCGGCCGGCCACGACCCCAACCGGCCGCCGTCGGGGCGCGGGCGGCCGGGCCTCGCGGTCAGGCGAGGGGGTCGCCGCGCCAGCGGGCCCAGAGACGGGCGAGAGGGCCGCGGGCCGCGCGCAGAGGCGCCGAGCGGAGCCACGCCGCCGCGTCGAGGTGCTGGTCGTACAGCAGGCGCTCGCGGAGGTACGGACGCTCCTCGAAGAGCCACGCCCAGCCGCCGAGGAGCGCGTCGAGGAAGCCGGGCGAGGCCTCGGTGAGCGTCGCGCCGGCGAGGTCGACGCCGCCGAGCGTCTTGCGGAGCGAGCGCGCGTCGAACCGGCGGTGCATCGCGCGCATCTCGGCGCGCAGGGCGCGGTCGTCGGCCGCCGTCCGCCGCGCCCCCACCGGCCGGTCGTGGCGCACCGTCACGTCGTCCATGACGTAGAGGCCGCGGTAGTCGAGCAGGCGCCCCCACGCGTCGTCGAGGCCCCAGCCGTGACCCGTCGGGCCCGCCGAGAACGTCGGGAGCAGCGCCTCGAGCACGTCGCGACGGAAACACGGCGCCATGATCTCGACGAACGTCGTCGCGCGGGCGCGGAAGGCGCGGTTGCGCAGCGTCGTCACGTGGGAGAACTGCGCGTCCTCGGCCAGCGCGGGCGCCGCGAGCGCGGCGTCGCGGGCGACGCAGGCGGCGAAGAAGCGGTCGATCGTCGCGGCGTCGGCGCCGAGGTCGTCGTCGGGGAGCCAGACGTGGTCGTAGGCACGCCAGGCCCGTTCGTCGGCGAGGAGCCGCGCGAGCCCCGCCCACTTGCCGCCGGGCAGCGTGCGCGCGAGCGCGGGGAGGTCGTCGGCCGCGGGCGCGTCGGCGTAGGGGCAGCGCCAGAGGTCGAAGGTGCGGGGCGCGTCGCCCGCCACCCACGTCGGGTGCAGCGACGCCGGCCCGCAGCGCACGACGACGAGATGGCGCCTCATGGGCCGGCCCGATCGGCGTCGGCGGGCGGCCCGTCGCCCGAGAGCCACGCCTCGGCGCTCGCGATGGCCTGGGCCACCACTTGGTCCATGTTGAGGTAGCGATAGGTGCCGCAGCGGCCCACGAACCGGACGTTCGGCTCGCGCGCGGCGAGGGCGCGGTAGCGCGCGTGGAGCGCGGCGTTGCGCCCGTCGCCGTCGGGCACCGGGTAGTAGCGCTCGTCGCCGTTGTCGCGCGCGTCGCACGGCTCCTCGGTCGTGACCGTGCGCGCGCCCGTCGCGCGGACGACGTGGGCGGGCAGCTGCGCCCAGTCGGTGACGCGGGTGTGGGGCGAGGCGTCGGCGAGGTTGACCTGCGCGGTCGGGCCCACGACCTCGTCGACGGGGAGCGCGCGGTGGTGGAAGCGCAGCGAGCGGTACGGGAGCGGGCCGTACACCTCGTCGAAGTACGCGTCGATCGAGAGGCTGGCGAAGCACACGTCGTGGCCCGCGAGCATCGTGCGGTCGAACGCGAGGCCCGTCCTGACCCGGACCAGCGGATGGTCGAGCATCCGCGTCACGAGGTCGGTGTAGCCGTCGCGGGGCAGGGCCTGGAAGCGGTCGTCGGGGAAGTAGCGGTCCTCGTCGTCGTGGCGCACGGGGATCCGGCGGACCACCGCCGCGTCGAGGGCCTCGAGCCCGACGCCCCACATCTTCCGCGAGTACGGGCGGTAGAGGAGGTCGGTCAGCCGGACGCCCACGCGCGCGTGGAGCCACTCCGCCGCGTTGCGCGGCGAAGGGTTCGGGACGATCACCGTCGCGAGGAACGCCCGGACCGCCTCCGCGTCGGGGAGGTCCACGTCGAAGACCCGCGCGACGGTCGTGCGGTTGACGGGCAGCGGCACGAAGCCGCGGCCGTCCGGCCGGCGGACCGTGACGCGGTGCTCGTAGGGCACGAACGCGGCGAAGCGCGCGAGGAACGCCATCACCCGCGGGCTGTTCGTGTGGAAGAGGTGCGGCCCGTAGGCGTGGCGGCGCACGCCGGTCGCGTCGACCTCGTCGAACACGTTCCCCGCGACGTGGGGCCGGCGCTCGATCACCTCGACGCGCACGCCCCGCTCGGCGAGCACGCGGGCGTGCGTCGCGCCGGCGAGGCCGGCACCGACGACGAGCGCGGAGCGGGACGGGGGCACGGCGGTCCGTCTCGCCTAGAGGTTCGGGCCGGGCCGGAGGGTCACGCGCGGCCGGCGACGGCGCTTCGGGAACCAGCGACGCAGCTGGAACCAGCGCTTGACCGGCAGCGGCGGCCAGCCCCACGTCGTGCCGTCGTCGAGGGCCTGCGCGCGGTCGTGGGCCGCGCCCACGGCGTCGAGGAGCGGGACGAGCGCGGGCCGCGCGCGGAGCAGCGCCTCGTACGCCGCGAGCACGTCCGTCGTGTCGAGGAGCTCGCGCTGCGAGTAGAACGCGAAGTGCGCCGCGACCGTGTCGGTCACGAAGCAGTTGCGCCGCCGCAGCCGCGTCGCCATGGTCGCGCTCAGCTCCTCCTCCTCGTCGGTCCCGACGACGCCGCCGGCGAGCGCCATGTCGCGGCCGAACCACGAGATGCAGTTGATCGAGAAGCGGTTGAGCGCGATCTCGACGGGACCGCAGTGGAGCCGCGCCGCCTCGCCGCGGCGGAAGAGGTCGAGGCCGAGCCGGTGGAGGGCCAGCGCGAAGTCGGGGTCGCGCCAGCCGACCTTGCACAGGCACGTCGTCGTGACCGGGCGCGACGCGACGAGCTTGCCGAACGTCTGCAGGATGTTCGAGCAGACCGCGTTGTTGAGCACCAGCGGGCTGACCATGAAGTACCCGGGGTTCGCCACGCGGAACGCGAGGAGCGTCTCGAAGAACCCGGGCTCGAGCCACACGACGTCGTCGTCGAGGCGGACGTAGACCGTGTCGTCGTCCATGGCGAGGCGGCTGAACGCCCCGATGGCCTCGACCGACGGCTTCGCGCCGTCCGGGTGGGGCACGAGGCGCACGCGCGGGTCGAGCCGGGCGAGCTCGTCGAAGAACGCGAGGTCCGCGGGGACGGCGGTGTTGACCCAGAGGTCGTACCGGTCGACGAGGCCCGACGCGAGCACCTGGGGGACGAGGAGGCGCATGTACCGACGGCGCCCCGCGGGCGTCACGCACACGACCTTGTGGGTTCCGAACACGCGTCGCTCCTCGGGGCATCCGTCCGACCGGCGACGCAGGGTACCCGCGCCCGCGGCCGGGCGGGCGTCGCGTCCCGCAGCCCCCGACCGCGCCCGTCAGCGGGGCGGGACGGGCTCGTGGAAGAGCTCGATCTCGTTCCCCTCGGGGTCGAGGATCCGCGTCGTCGCGTACGCGTCGTCGCCCTCGACCGGCGGCACGGCGACGCCGCGCGCGCGCAGCCGCGCGACCCACCCGTCGAGGTCGGCCCGCGAGGCGAGGCGGCAGCCGATGTGGAGGTCGCCCGACGGGAACGGGTCGCCGCGGGAGAACACCAGCAACGTCCCGGCGCTCCAGAGGAACGGGCCTCGCCGTTGGAAGCCGAGGACCGCCTCGTACCAGCGCCCGAGCGCCTCGGGATCGCGCGCGCGGAGGTTGACGTGGTTGACGGCGAGCGGCGGGAGCGCGTCCACGCCCCCTTCCTACGCGACCCCGTCCGACCGCGCCAGCGTCGGGCCCCCGCGACGCGCGGCGGCGAGGGCCGGGGGGGCGCCCGCCGACGGGCCCCGTCCGGCGCATCGGGACGCGGGCCCCGACGGGTACAGTCGGGCGGTCCCGGGCGGCCGTCCCCGCCCGCGACGAGGCGGACCATGAAGCCCACGCACGCGATGCACGACCTCGGCCAGAGCCTCTGGCTCGACAACATCACCCGCGACCTCCTCGACGACGGCACGCTGCGCCGCTACTTCGACGACTGGTCGGTGACGGGCCTCACGTCGAACCCGACGATCTTCGAGCAGGCGCTCAAGAACAGCCGCGCGTACGACGCGTCCATCGCGACCCGCGTCGCCCGCGGCGAGCGCGGCGAGGCGCTGTTCTTCGCCCTCGCCATCGAGGACCTCGCGCGCGCCGCCGACGTGTTCGCGCCGGTCCACCAGCGCACCGCCGGCGTCGACGGCTACGTCTCGCTCGAGGTCTCGCCGCTGCTCGCGTACGACACGAAGGCCACGATCGACGCGGCACGCGCGCTGCACGCGCAGGCCGGCCGCCGCAACCTGATGATCAAGATCCCCGGCACCCGCGAGGGCCTGCCCGCCATCGAGGAGGCGATCTTCGCCGGCGTCCCGGTCAACGTGACGCTCCTGTTCTCGCGCGAGCACTACGTCGCGGCCGCCGAGGCGTACCTGCGCGGCGTCGAGCGCCGGATCGCCGCGGGCCTCAACCCCGACGTCGCGTCGGTCGCGTCGGTGTTCGTGAGCCGCTGGGACGGCGCGGTGGCGGCGCAGGTGCCGCCGGAGCTCAAGAACCGCCTCGGCATCGCCGTCGCGAAGCGGACGTTCGCCGCGGCGTGCGCGCTGTTCGCGTCGCCGCGCTGGCAGCGCGCGTTCAACGCCGGCGCGCGGCCGCAGCGCGTCCTGTGGGCGAGCACGGGCACGAAGGACCCCGCGGCGTCCGACGTCCTCTACGTCGAGGCGCTCGCCGCGCCGATGACGGTCGACACCGTGCCCGAGGCCACGCTGAAGGCGTTCGCAGACCACGGCAACGTCGGCGCGCCGATGCCCCGCGACGGCGGCGACGCCGAAGCCGTCCTCGCGCGGTTCGCGGCGGCGGGGATCGACCTCGCGGCGCTCGCGACGAAGCTGCAGGACGACGGCGCCAAGGCGTTCGTGAAGTCGTGGAACGAGCTGATCGCCCGCCTCGCCACGAAGGTGGGCGCGGTCACCGGCGTCGCCTGACGCGAGGCCCGGCCGGCTCCAGGCCCCGGAGGCTCCCATGGCCGTCCCCCCGCTGCGCGCCCGGCCCGCGTTCGCCGCGCTCGCCGCCCACCACGCGGCGGCCGGCGGGCGCACGCTCCGCGAGCTGTTCGCGGCCGACCCGGGTCGCGGCGAGCGGCTGACCGCCGAGGGCGCGGGGGTCTTCCTCGACTACGCGAAGCAGCGCGTCACCGACGAGACGATGGCGCTGCTGCTGCGCCTGGCCGACGAGAGCGGGCTCGCGGCCCGCACCGCCGCCATGTTCGCGGGCGAGCGGATCAACACGACGGAGGGCCGGGCCGTCCTCCACGTGGCCCTGCGCGCGCCGCGCGGCGCGCGGATCGTCGTGGACGGCGACGACGTCGTGCCGAAGGTGCACGAGGTGCTCGACCGCATGGCGGCGTTCGCCGACCGCGTGCGCGACGGGACATGGAAGGGCCACACGGGCAAGCGCATCCGCGCCGTCGTCAACGTCGGGATCGGCGGGAGCGACCTCGGGCCGGTGATGGCCCACCGCGCGCTGCGCCCCTGGGCCGACCCGTCGCTCGTGTTCCGCTTCGTCTCGAACGTCGACGCCACCGATCTCGTCGAGGCGACGCGCGACCTCGACCCCGCCGAGACGTTGTTCGTCGTCGCGTCGAAGACGTTCACGACCCAGGAGACGATGACGAACGCGGAGAGCGCCCGCGCGTGGCTGCTGCGCGGCCTCGGCGCCGACGCGCGCGCGGTCGCGCGCCATTTCGTCGCGGTCTCGACCGACGCCGCGCGGGTGAAGGCCTTCGGCATCGACCCCGCGAACATGTTCGGGTTCTGGGACTGGGTGGGCGGCCGCTACTCCATGGACTCGGCCATCGGCCTCTCGACGATGCTGGCCGTGGGCCCGGCGCGGTTCCGCGAGCTGCTCGCGGGCTTCCACGCCATGGACGAGCACTTCCGGACCGCGCCCTTCGCGCGCAACCTGCCGGTGCTCAAGGCGCTCCTCTCGGTCTGGAACGTGAACTTCCTCGGGGCCACTTCGACGGCCGTCCTGCCCTACGAGCAGTACCTCGAGCGGTTCCCCGCGTACCTGCAGCAGCTCGCGATGGAGAGCAACGGCAAACGCGTCCGCCTCGACGGCACCGCCGTGGACCACGACACCTGCCCGGTGTGGTGGGGCGAGCCCGGCACCAACGGCCAGCACTCGTTCTACCAGCTGCTCCACCAGGGCACCCGCGTCGTGCCCGTGGACTTCCTCGCGTTCGAGCGCCCGGTCCACGAGGTCGGCCGCCACCACGCCATGCTGCTCGCGAACGTCGTCGCGCAGGGCGAGGCCCTCGCGTTCGGCCGCACGGCAGCCGAGGTCCGCGCGGAGGGCACCGCCGAGGCCCTCGTCCCCCACCGCGTGTTCGAGGGCAACCGTCCGTCGAGCACGCTCCTCCTCGAACGGCTGACGCCCCACGCGCTCGGCACGCTCGTCGCGTTGTACGAGCACCAGGTGTTCGTCGAGGGCACGCTGTGGGGCGTGAACTCGTTCGACCAGTGGGGCGTCGAGCTCGGCAAGGTGCTCGCGTCGCGCGTCCTCGCGGAGCTCGAGGCCGACGCGCCGCCGGCCCCCGCCCACGACGGCTCGACGAACGCGCTGATCCGCCGCCTGCGCCGCGCGCGCGGCGCGGGCTGACACGCGCTCACGCCCGTCGCGCGCGCTCCCGGCGGGGCCAAGGACCTGCCGCGGGCCGGGCCTCGCGGTCCCAGAGCCTCTCTCCGCCCCGGACCGCTGCGTCGTCCGGGGCCGGCGTCGCGCCCTCGGGCCACGTCCGCAGCCCGCGCGTCGCGCCGCCGCCGAGCACCACGTGGCGCACCTGCAGCGCCGCCCGCAGCCGCGCCACGACGTCCGCGACGTCGGCCCGCCATCGCGCGAGGCCCTGCCGCACGCGGCCGCGGTGCCCGACGCAGTCCTCGAACGTGTACCGACCGCGATACGGCAGGTGCCCGAGCTCCATCGGCACGAGCACGCCGTCCACCACGAGCGTCGAGCCGAGGCCGGTGCCGAGGCCGAGGAAGAGCATCGTCCCGCCTTCGTACGCGCCCAGCGCCTGCATCGCCGCGTCGTTGACGATCTTCACCGGCGCGTCGAAGGCCGCCTCGAAGTCGAAGCCGACCCAGCCCGGGCCGAGGTTGACGGGCTCCTGCGCGACCCGGCCGTCGACCACGGGTCCCGGGTAGCCGAGCGCGACGCGGTCGACCTTCCGCGTCCCGAGGGCCGCGCGCACGCGCGCGACCATCCGCGCGGCGGTCAGGTGCCGCCCCGAGCGTACGCGTGCGCGCCAGCGCGTGCCCGGGATCGCGAGCTTCACGCTCGAGCCGCCGACGTCGACCACCAGGATCCGCATCGCGCCTCCGGCCGGGCCGACCCGCAGCCTACCCTGCGTCGCGGGCCCGACGGCGAGGGACCGTCAGTCGGGAAGGCCCCACAGGACCCATCCGGCCCAGTACGCCGGGTGCTTCCAACGCGGGTCGGCGCGCACCGCGGCCTGGGCCTCGCGCAGCGCCTTCGCCGGCGGCGAGCCCGCCTTCCACCGGGCGTAGAACGTCGTCATGAGCGTCTGCGTCGCCCGATCGTCCACCTTCCAGAGCGACACGATCACCCGCGACGCGCCGGCGAACAGGAACGCCCGCGTCAGCCCGTACACGCCCTCGCCCCGCACGAACCGCCCGCGGCTGGTCTCGCACGCGGAGAGCACCACGAGGTCGGCCGGCACGCGCAGCGTCGAGAAGACGTCGGCCGCCGTGAGCATCCCGCCGTCGCCGTCGGCGGGCGTGAGCGCCAGCGACGACAGCATCCCGTCGTCGACGCGCGCGAGCCCGTGGCACGCGAGGTGGACCGCGTGCCAGCGCGGGTGCCCGCCGAGCGCGGCGCGCAGCCCGTCGATCGTCGCGTCCTTGCCGAGGAGCACCTGGTCGCCGACCGCCTTCGCCTCGTCCCGGGTGCCGGGCAGCCGGACGAGCCGGGCCGAGCCCCGCAACACGGCGACCGGCGAGAGGTCGCCGCGCGGGTCGGCGCCGACGTCGTAGTCCGGGTCCCCGAGCGCGAGCACCCGCGTCCCGTCGGTCGCGCGCTCCTCGCGCAGCGTCGCGTACCCCGTCCCCGAGAGGACGCACGCGACGTCCACCGGCGCTGCCTCGGTGCCGAAGAGCAGCGACGGCGGCAAGAGCGACAGGGCGCCGTCGGGCGACACCAGCACGCGCTTCGTCGTCGTCGGCAGGCCCAGCGGGTCGACGACGCGCGCCCGCAGCGCGGCCACCGCCGCCGTCGGGTCGACCGCCGCGTCGCCCGCCGCGACGGCGTCGCAGGCGGCCTCGACCTGCGCCTTCGTCCCCAGCTTCACGACGCGCGCGCCGTCGCGCGTCACGACGAGGGCGCGCGCGGCGTCCTCGACGTCGAGCAGCGCGTACAGGACCATCGCGTCGCCGTCGGCGAGCAGCCCGCGGACCTCGTCGAGGGTCGCGGGTTCGTGGTAGAGCACCTCGGCCGTGCGCTTGGCCTCGCGTTGCATGCGCTGGCGTACCGCCGAGAGCCCCTCCTCCGCGGCGGCGACGTCCTGCATGCGGGCGCGGATCGTCTCGCGGTCGCCCGACGCGACCGCCCGCTGCAGCGCCGCCTGCGCGACCCGGTCGCGCGTGCGCGCGGCGACGGCCTCCTGCGCGAGCGCCTCGGGCAGGCTCGCGTCGAGCACCGCGCCCCGGTTCTCGAGCGCCTCGATCAGCGAGCCGGCGCGGCCCGCCTCGACGAACCAGACGGCGTCCTCGACCCGCGAGGCCCGCTCGGCCGCGAGGAGCCCGGTGTCGTAGACGGCCGCGTACTGGGCGCGCGTCGCGCCGCCGAGGTCGTCGGCCTGGCCCCGCAGCAGCCCGCTGACGACGCCGACGGCGCGGCGCGCGGTCGCGATGGAGAGCTCCGCCTTCCCCGACGCGAGCTGGGCCTGGGCGAGCCCCGCGAGCGCGGCCGCGGTGCGGTCCCGCAGCCGGGCGCGCTCGTACGACGCCGCCGACCGCTCGAATCCCTCCACCGCCTGCGGCAGGCGGCCGCGGCGCAGGTCGAGCCACGCGGTCCAGCGCACGGCGTCGGCGACCAGGCTGGGCCGCTGCAGCTCCGTGCCGACCGCCTCCGCCGACGCGAAGGCCTTCTGCGCGGCGTCGAGCGCGCCGCGATCGAGGGCGAGCCGACCGATCGAGAGGTCGCAGCCCGCCGCGCCGACGCGGTCCCCGACGTCGTCGAACGACCGGCGCGCCCGGTCGAGGAGCGCGGCCGCCTCCTCCGCCTCGCCGCGGGCGGCGACGAGCCCGGAGAGGTCCACGAGGGCGCCCGGGAGCCACCGACGCGCGCCCGACGCGACGACGTCCGCGAGCCCGCGGCGGAGCGTCGCCTCGGCCCGGACCGCGTCGCCCGTCATCTGGTGGGCGCGGGACATCTCGAGGAGGACGCTCGCCCGGGCCTCCACGTCGCCGAGCGCTTCCACGAGCCGGAGCGCCGCGTCGAAGTCCGCGAGGGCCTCGGCGTAGTTTCCGAGCCGGCGCCGCAGCGCGCCCTGCGCCGTCAGGCTCGACGCCTGCGCGCGGCGGTCGCCGAGCGCCTCCATGGCCTTGTGCGCCCGCCGCAGGTGGTCGAGCGCGCGCGGGTACCGGCCCATCGACGCCTCGGTCGTCGCGAGGTTCCCCAGCGTCACCGCCTCGGCGTGCCGGTCCCCCGCGGCGACGAACAGCGCGACCGCCCGCTCGCCGTACGCGATCGCCGCCGGGAGGTCGCCGAGCGCGTCCGACAACGTGCCGAGGAGCCCCAGCGCGATCGCCTCGTCGGTCTTCGACCCGCTCGCCTCGGCGTCGCACAGCGCCCGCTCGGCGTGGGTCCGACCCTCCGCGTACTCCGCCATCGACTCCAGCACGGTGACGAGGTTGAGCCGCACCCGGACGACCCCGCCGGTCAGCTGCGCGGCCTCGCGGACCGCGAGCGTCCGCTCGAAGCGCGCGCGGGCGGTGCGGAGGTCGCCGACCTCGAGCGCCCAGTCCCCGCTGCGGCGCAGCGCCTCGCTCTGGAGCCACGCCGCGCCGATCCGCTCCGCGCGCTCGGCCGCCTCGCCGAACGCGGCCTGCCCCACCTCCACGCGCCCCTTCGACCTCGACGCGCTCCCTCGCGCGAGGAGGCCTCGGATCGAGTGGACGTCGTCGCCGCGCGCCCCGAGCTTCTCGAGCAGCGCGAGCGCCGCGTCGGCGTCCCCCTTCCGCAGCGCCGCCTCGGCGGCCGAGACGGCCTGCCGCGCCTCCGCGGGCACGACGACGTCCCAGCGCATCTCGACGTACGCCGGCAGCCGCGCCACCGCCGGGCGCGGGGCCGCGCGCGCGAACGCCGCCGCCGCGTCGCGCTCGCCGGTCGCGAGCAGTTCCTCGACGACGATCCACGGGTCCGGCCGACCGGCCGACGACAGGGCGGCGAGGCGCGCGGCGTCGCCGGCCTTCGCCGCCGCGACGACCTGCTCGACGGTCGTCGGTGCCGGCGCGGGGGCCGCCGGCGGCGGGGCGTCGGCGGCGAGGGCGCCGTGCGCCCCGCCGATCGCCAGGAACCCGAGCACGGCCCAGGTCTTGGGGGCGGGGTGCATGGGGCACAGGCTACCGGCGACCGCACGACGCCGCCACGGCCGCCGTCCGGCGACGTCCGGGCGCCGGTCATCCTCCCGGGACCGCGAGGCCCGGTGGCCGGCGTCAGCGGGTCGGCGCGCCGCGGACGTCGAGATCGGGCTTCGTCGTCCAGCGCGGCTTCCAGCCCGGCTTGTCGACCCGCGTGCGGAAGACCACCGTGTTGTCGAGCGCGAGGTCGGCCGTCCAGATGAACTTGGCGCCGGTCAGGTCGTGCGCCGCGAGGGCGGCGGGCGGCCGCACCTGCTCCGCCGCGTACTCCGTCGCGGGGCCCCACGCCGCGTCGTCGAAGCCGACCGCGAACCAGTCCGCCGGCAGCGGCTCGCCCTCGACCTTCGGCGCGCGGACGTCGCCGCCCACCGGGCCGCGGGCGAAGCACTTCGCCTTCCACGTCGCGTTCGTGACCGTGCCGTCGGCGAACTTCAGCACGAAGCCCGCGTCGCCGACGTGGTCGCCGTACTCGAGCCCCGTCGCGGGGTCGGCGTTGTCCTTCGCGAGCACCGCGATCGTCATGGGGTACTCGGGGAGGAAGTCGAGCGTGACGACGTTGTGGGGCAGGAAGTCCACGGGGTCCACGGCGACGGGCTTACCGTTGACGTAGAGGAGGAACCAGTTGTCGGCGTAGACGACGCCATGGACGAGGTCGTCGTCGGTCGGCTTCGTCGGGCCCCCGCCGGGCGGGGCCGCGGGCGCGTCGTCGCGACGACGGCGGCGCTCGCCGCCCCCGCCGCGGGCGGCCAGCTCCTCGCCGGTGACGCGCCCGTCGCCGTCGCGGTCGGCCTTGGTGAACATCGCGAGGGCCGTCGCGAGCAGCTCGGCCGCGGCCACCGCGTCGTCGCCGTCGGCGTCGCCCTCCTTCCAGTGCTGCTTCACGCAGCCGCCCATCGCCGAGCGCACGCCGTCGCCGTCCCGTTCCGCGACGGAGACCTTCCCGTCGCCGTCGCGGTCGTACCCGGCGAACGTCTTCTCGACCTCGCCCTTCAGCTCGTCGCGGGCCAGGACGCCGTCGCCGTTCGCGTCCATCTCCGACAGGTGCTGCGCGAGCCACGGCTTGCGCTCGGGGTCGGACGGGTTCGGCCCGCCGCGCGGCGGCTTGCCGCCCGCCGCCGCGCCGCCGCCGCGCGGGGGCTTGTCGCCCGACCGCTCGGGCCGGTCGCCGCCGCCGCCCCGCCGGGCATCGCGACGGAAGGTCTGCGTGCGCACCGTGCCGTCGGGGTTCGTGAACGTGAACTCGACGCCGCCGTCCGCCGCGACGACGTACCGTACCCGGCCGGTCTTCCCCCGCAGGTCGTACGTGAGCGTGCGAGTCCGGCCGTCCGCGTCGGTCTGGAAGTCCGTGATGCGGGCGCCGGGCAGCGGCGGCGTCGCCTCGCGCACGGGGTCGGCGTGCGGCTGCGGGTCGACCTGGCCCTCGCGCTCGACCACCTGGCCGTGGAAGCCGCCGTTCAGGTACGGATAGGCGCGCGTCGCATGATAGTGGTAGCCGAGCTTCGGGTCGTCGTGCCCGTTGAACGCGTCGAGTTTCTTGACGGCGCCGCCGTCGGGCTCCGCGTAGCCGTAGATCGCGTAGCCGTCGAGCGCGAACGCCACGGGCTTCGACGGGTCGCCGCCCGCGAGGAAGACGGGCGCCACGTGGTAGTGGTAGTCGTCCGCGCGACCCGAGTGGCCGCCGAACTCGTCGAGCTCGCCCGCGAGGAACGTGTCGGTCTTCCCGTCGTTCTTGATCGGGTTGAAGATCGGGACGCCGTTCACGGCGATGGCGATGGCGCCGCGGAAGAAGCCGGTCCGGGCCGACAGGGGGTCCGCCGCGGGCACGGGCTCGAGGGGCACCCGCCACGCGTTGTCGCCGCGGTACGCCTGCGGCAGCGGGACCTGCTGCTGCCACGCCGTGATGCCGACCATCATCCGGTGGTCCGGCATGCCGTCGGACTCGACGTAGAGGAACCTGTCGTCGGTGCGCGTCGCGACCTTCGGCGCGAACGCGCGGAACGGCGCGGCCTTCGACGCGCCGTCGCCCGCGAAGGCGATCACGGCGAGCGCGGTCGCGGCGACCGTGGCGACGGCAAACGGGAGGAGCGACGTCCGGCGGAAGGGAAGGGTCATGGGAGGCGGCCTCCGGGAGGACGGACGGAACGGGACGACGGGGAGAGCATGGCCCCGAGGGCTTGCGACTTCCTTGCGCGCGCCGGCGTGCGCGGTCACTTCGACGGCGTGACGGGGGCGGCGCCCGCGGCGGGCACGGTGTACGCCTTGACGA
>JAXMAB010000003.1:0-4669 GCA_046350655.1 Planctomycetota bacterium | reverse complement strand
CCTGCGTGACGCGCCCGACGCGCATCGAGGGGCTCGACCAGGTCGACCGCGTCTTCGCGGGCATCTGGGGCAACTGCGCGATCCGCCTCGACCGCACCGTGTGGTGCTGGGGCAACGCCGCCCCGATGCGCGAGGCGCGCCCGACGCTCACCGCGTGGTGACGCGTCGGCGCGCCGGAAGGGGAGCGGGCGACGCTCGGCCGCCGTCAGCGATCGGCGTGGCAGCTGCCGGCCACGACCTGCACGCTGCGGTCGCCGCTCCGGTTGCCCATCATCGCGATGAGGAAGCGCCCGTCGCGCGCGACGACGCGCCCGTCCGACGCGGAGCCCGCGGTGGACGCCGGCTTCGCGTCCCCGACGGGCTGTAGTGACGCGTCGAAGCGCCGGAAGAGCACCTGCTGCGGCGAGGGGTCGCGGCGCTCGCTCACGCGCGGCCCGCGCGTCCAGACCACCAGCCAGCCGCCGTCGGGGAGCGCGGCGGCGCTCGGCGCGAAGTCTTCGTAGGGGCCCGGGTCGCCGGTGTCGAGCACCACGGGCGGCGCCGCCTCGCCCTGCGGGCGGATCAGCGACGCGCGGATGCGGTAGGGGTTGCCCGGCTCGAGGGCGTGGCGGTAGCGCCGGTCCGAGGGCTCCGCGCGCTGCGACCACACGGCGAGCACCGCGTCCGAGGCGGCGCCGACGGCGAGGCGGCCGTAGTCGTTCTCGGAGCCGCCGCGCGCGACGTCGAGGGGTTCGAGGGCGTCGGCGCCGACGCGGAACACGCGGAGCCGGTCGAGGTAGCGGAAGCCGATCACCGCCCACGCGCCGCCCGGCGGCTGCGCGAAGCTGAGGCCCGCCGGCCCGAGCTCGTCGAGCGCCTCCGCCACGTCTCTCGCGCGCTCGATGCTGCGCTTGGGGAAGGGCAGCTCAACCGACGGCCCGCGCGGCGTCAGGGCCATCGAAGCCCGGTCGGTGAAGCCGCCGTCGTAGACCGGGCGGAAGCTCACCTGGCGCGCCTGGGGGAGCGGCAGGCTCCGACAGGCGAACACGGACGCCGGGTCGAACGTGCCATCGGGGCTTCGGAACGTGTGCGTGACGGGCCCGCAGACGCGGCCGTACGACCCGTCGGGGTGGGCGCCCGTCCCGTCGATGTCGAGGCGCCAGCCGCCCTGCTCGCTCGGGTCGGGGATCGGCGTGGCGCGCTCGACCGTCCCGACCTCCCAGGTGCCCCCGAGCGGCGAGAGGTTGTCCTCGTCGCGGATGGCGTGCGCGACGGTGCCATCCCAGCGGAGTTCGACCGCGCCGACCGGGTTGAAGCGGCGGGTGCGCGTGGTGCCGACGACCCACGCGAGCCCCACGCGACCGTCGACGCAGGTGAGGGCGTGCGCGTGGTCGATGGTGGCGTGCGACCCCACGACGCGAGGCGCCCCGAGGAGCCGGCAGTCCGCCAGGGGAGCGGCGGCGGCGGGGGCGGGCGCCGCGGCGGGGGCGGGCGCGACCACCGGGGGCGTTGCTGCCTGGGGCGACGGCGAAGGGGGCTCGGGCGGCGGTGCGCCGTCCTCCGCCCGTGCGACCGCCGCGAGCCACGCCGTCCACGCGGGGGGCACCGGGGGCTCGAGAAAGTCGGTGGTCTCGGGCAGGCGCAGCGAGCCGCCGACGAGGGCGACGCGGTGCTCGCTCGACCGGGTCACCGGCGCGAGCGGGGGGGGCCGCCCGGGGACGTTCGAGCCGCCGCAGTCGCCCTGCTCCCAGCGGTAGTTCGTCGTCACGATGAGGGCGTCGCCGTCGACGCGGAAGGAGCGCCGCAGGAGGGCACGCCAGGGGCTGTCATGCATCATCCGGCAGCCCTCCGAGCGGCTCTCCGTCGTCATGCCGCCGGCGGGCACGAGCCGCCCGTCTTGCACGCGCAGGAAGCTCACCACCGACTCCCCGTCGTCGTTGGTCCCGGCCTCGTAGCCGTGGTCGGCGACGATCAGGTCGTGTTCGAGCGCGAGGGCCTCCGTGCGCCGGTGGCCGTGCGCCTGGCCCGACCAGGCCGCGATCGCGTCCACGCGGAGGCGCCCCCCTTCGAGCGCCACGAGGGCCTGGAAGCCCTCGGCGCTGTCGTCCCCGCCAGCGGGCTCGACCAGCGTGTGGGCGATGACGAACATCCGCCCGCCCCCGAGGGGGTCGCGGGTGGTGACGTGGAGCCCGCCGCGCCCGGCCGTCGTCGCGACGACGCCGCGGCACCCGCGCATGCGACCGCGACGGCGGGGGCCGTCCTCGGAGACGGCGACGTCGGCCCCGGCGCGCGCGAGATCGATCGACGGGACCAGCGCTTGGCGGAGGGCGTCCAGCGGCACCTGCAGCGGGTCGGTGACCCCCGCCGCGACGGCGACGGCGCAATCCTCGCGCGGCGGGACGGCGGCCCACGACGCAGCCTGACGAGCCCACAGCGCGAGCGCCTGCTGCGGCGTCGGTGCGCCTTCCCGGTGGCGCGTGAGCGCGATCGCGAGGGCCGCGAGGGGGGCCGCCGCCAGCGCCGTCGCGCGCAGGCGCGGGCGCAGGGCGGCGGCGGGGGCGAAGGGCTCGCGGGGCAGCCCGTTCCGCGCCGCGGTCCACCGCAGGATGCCGGGCACGGCGACCAGGACCAACGCCCAACGCAGCGCGACGTACGCCGCGGAGGAGGCGGCGGAGGCGTCGTCGCCGAGGGCCGCGCGCGGCCAGATCAGGCCGCCGTAGAACGCCGCGAGGTACCCGAGGGCTTCGCTGTCGAGCAGGGTCGTCCGCAGGGTGAGGAGGTCGCGGGCGAGGGCCAGGGTCAGCGCGTGCGCGAGCGGGAGCGCGAAGGCGACGAACGGCGCGAGCCAGAGCCGCTCCCGCCACGCCGGCTGCGGGGGCGTTCGCGAAAGCGCGGACTGCGCCCAACGGCAGAGCAGCGTCAGCCAGAGGAAGCCCGCCGCCAGCACCCCGACCGGGTCGGCCACGCCCAGCGCCTGCGCGAGGCCGTCGTCGAGGATCGTCAAGAAGATCGCCGCGGTGAGGGCGGCCTGCCAGTCGGGCTTGATCTCCCAGGACTCCGCGCCCGTCTTCGTCCACGCGACGGCGCGGAGCGCGACGGCCGTGGCCATGATCCAGAGCGTGAAGAGCGCCTGCGTGGCGAAGGTGTCGACGACCGCGCCGGCGGCCACGCGCAACACACCCATCAGGTCGAGCCCCCGCGTGCCGGCGAGGCGCGACAGGACGCCGGGTGACTCCGGCATCAGCAGCGGCGCCGCGAGGAAGGCGACGGCCGCCGCGGAGACGTAGTCGTAGAGGACGTAGACGAGCGCCGCGCCGAAGGCCCCCGCGAGGAGCGCCGTGGCCGCGAGCCCGCCGCCGCGCTCCCCACCCGCATTCGCCGCGACGACGGCGATCAAGAGGCCGGCCAGCAGCGGTAGCAACGCGGCGCCCGCCCGTTGGACGGCGAGGCCGAGCACCAGCCCGACGAGGAAGCCCACCACGGCCGCCGTCGTGGCGAGGGACAGCGCGCCCCCCAGGCCCGCGTCCCGCACGCTCACGAGGCCGGTGACGGCGAAGGCGAGCGACGCAAAGAGGGCCCCATAGCCCAAGCCGACGGCGATGCGAAACGCCTTCCATCCCACGCTCAACAGCAACAGCGCGAAGAGGAGTTTGAAGCTGAGCGCGAACGCCCGAATGATCTCCCCGGGGTCGAAGTGCATGGCTATCCTCTCGTTCCGCCGGAGGGGAAGAGCGCCCCTCCCACGCAGTGACGTCAACGTCGCGCACCCCTCCGCTCGACGTCAACCGCGTTCGCGACGTCGTGACGCTGGCCCTCTCTCCGGGGTCCCGTTCGGCTACCCTCGCGCGCCGTCATGCAGGCCCTCTCCGACCGCGTCGTCTCCGTCGCCACGCTCAACCTCTGGAACCTCGCCGACCCCGCGCCCCAGCGCCTCGACGTCGCCCGCCGCGGCCTCGCCGCCCTCGCGCCCGACGTGCTCATGCTCCAGGAGGCCGTCCGCGTCGCTGACTACGGCATCGACCAGGCCGCCGAACTCGCCGAGGGCCTCGGGCTCCCCCACGTCGCGCAGGCCCACCTGCCGGCGGGCCCTTTCCCCTTCGGCAACGCGATCGCGTCGCGCTTCCCGCTGCGCGACGTCACCGTCTTCCCCCTGCCGCGCGAAGGAACCGACGAGAACCGCTCGCTCCTCCTCGCGCGCGCCGAGACGCCCTTCGGGCCGCTCCCGGTCGCCACCACGCACCTCAACTGGAAGCTCAACGAGGGCCACGTCCGCGTCGCGCAGGTTCGCTTCGTCGTCGAGCGCCTCACCGCCTTCACGCGCGAGGGCGACCTCCCCGCCGTCCTCGCCGGCGACCTCAACGCCGAGCCCGACAGCGACGAGGTCCGCTACCTCCGCGGGCGAACCGGCCTCGGCGGGCCCTGCGTCTACTTCAACGACTGCTTCGCCGCCGCGGGCGACGGCTCCCCCGGCCACACCTTCTGCGCCCGCAACCCCGGCGCCGCGGCGTCGCGCGAGCCCGACCGGCGACTCGACTACGTGTTCGTTCGGGGGCCGAACGATCGGCTCCAGGGCGTCCCCCTCGAAGCCCGCGTCTGCCTCGACGAGCCCGTCGACGGCGTCTGGGCCAGCGACCACTTCGCCGTCTTCGTCCGGATCGAACTTTGAACTGACTGACAGAAAAGTAAGCCC
>JAXMAB010000002.1:0-3397 GCA_046350655.1 Planctomycetota bacterium | reverse complement strand
GAGGACCACTGCGGCTCGTGCGAGCACCGCTGCGACCGCGGCCTCGTGTGCGAGGGCGGGCGCTGTCAGGCGTGGTGCGGCGCGGGCCTCACCGCGTGCGGCGACCGCTGCCGCGACCTCGAGACCGACGAGTCGAACTGCGGCGCGTGCGGCCACGCGTGCGGACGCGGCGAGGCCTGCGCGGGATCGATCTGCAAGACGCTCCAGCGCGCGATCGTGCCGACCACGCCGCCCGCCGTCATCGACCTCAACGCGCCCGTGCGACCCGCGGGCCCGACCATCATCGCGCCCACGGGCACCGTTGTCGGAAACCCCACGGGCACGCCCGTCACTCCGTGAACCCCACAAGCGCCGCGCGAGGGCCGTTTCTTTGACCTACCTCCGCGCGGTCTGCGAGAGAAGCGATTGCAATGACCACCCCCCGAATCGTGATCGACTACACCCGGGTGAGTGACGACGCGGCGATCCTCTGCCGACGCAAGGATTTCCCGCGCGCGGTGAACGTGCTCCAGCGGCGCGACCCCGATCGGCGGCGCTGGCGGCTCGCGTTTCGAACCGTCGCGTGGTCGGGCGATCAGGGCGTGGAGGGCGCGCGTCGCAACTGGCTCGAGGCCGCGCTCAAGGAGGTCGTCGGCGGCGTTCAAGACCGTCGCCTCCGCGGCGAGCTCGCCATCGACGCGGCGGAGCTCGGCACGTCGTGGGACGTCGGTCAGGTGCTCCCCGCGTACACCGCGCGCGACCTCTGGAACCTCGCCGAGAAGGTCGATCTGCCGATGCAGTACCTCTCGATGGTGACGCCGCTACCGAAGTCCATCCAGGCGCCCATCCAGACCGCGCGCGTCATCGCCGACTGCCGTCGCACCTCCGAGGCGCACCGTCAGATCGCGCAGCGCCTCGCGATCGACGTCCCCTCGACGGCCGTGATCGAGGAGGTGCGCGGGACGCTCGACCAGCGCGTCGCGCAGCGCCTCGCGGAGATGCGCGGCCAGCAGGAGGCCGCCCGCCGATGGCGCGAGCTCGCGCACCGGCTCTTCGGCAACGGCGGCGAGTGACCCCGCGCGGCCTCGCGCGCCCGCCTCTCTCTTCGGTGGTATCTTCGCCGCGATGAAGCTCGCGACGGCTCTCCCGGTGCTATCGCTCGCGCTCGCCGCGTGCGGACCGAACTATCGCTACGTCTACGACGGCGAGGCCGCGTTCGAACGCTGCTACGCCCTCGACTACGACGAGAACGCGTCGGCGCCGACGCGCCAGCAGTGCTGGTCCGCGTGGCTCCAGTCGTACGCGTTCGGGGCCGCGGCGGACCGCGTCGAGTACGCGCGAACGCACGCCTCGCCGCAGCCCGCGCAACCGCCTGGACAGCCCCCTCCGCCGCAAGCCGCGACGCCCGCGGTGGCCCTCTCGGCGCCGCAGCCCTCGCGCACGGCGGCGCTCCCGCTTCCGCCGCCTCCGCCGCCCGACGCGTTCTCGACGCCCGCGGCGACGCAGACGGCGGCGGCCACGGCGTGGCGTCGCGAGCAGATCTCGGTGGGCGGCAACCCCATCGCGGCGCCGCCTCCCACGGAGGCCCCCACGACGCCCGAGGCCGAGCCCCCGGGCGCCTCCTGCGGCAACGATTGCCACGCGACCTGGCACACCTGCGGGACGCGCTGCACGGGCAACGACGCTGCCTGCGTGGCCCGCTGCGACGACGCCTACCGCGAGTGCATGCGCGGTTGCTTCTGAGCGCGCGTCCGCGCCCTTCGCATCACACCAGAATCACGATTTTGAAAGCGCTTCGGGGGTGTCGCTCACGCGCCCTCCGACGACGTCGCCACAGACGTCGTCGGGGGGCCGTGACGCGGCGTTCAGGCGCCGCGGAGGAGGTCGTAGAGGTCGACGTCGAGCCACGGGAGCGAGACGCTCGCGTGGTTGACCAGCACCGCGTGCTCGTCGAGGAGGCGGCCGAGGGCCTGCGCGTCGATGAGGGTGATCGGCGACGTGCCGGGCTGCGCGGCTTCCTCACGGGCGCCCGAGAGGATGTTGCCGGTGGTGACGATCCAGCCCGCGTTGGCGGGGCCGTAGTGGTGGAGCGAGCCGCGGAGCTCGATCACGCGCTCGCGTCCGACCTCGCCGCCGCGCTTGATGATCACCGCGACGGGGAACTCCTCGGGGCCGCGGCGCGACGTGCCCGAGAGGTGCACCTCGCCCTGCGGGAGACCGGGGCGACGCGCGGCCTTGAGCGACGAGATCCCCATGCGCTCGAGGAGCATCACGGCGGCCTCGGTGAACGACGCCTGGGGGAGCTCGTTGAGGCGCCGCACGACGTAGCGTCGCGCCGCGTCGCGGAGGCGTTCGAGGGCCGCGAGCGCGTCGGCTTCGGCGCGGACGAGGTCCGTCGGGAGCGTCCAGTCCATGAGACCGACGCGGCCGCCGGTCACGCGGAGCCTGGGGCGCTCACCGCGCGACGAGCGACGCACGGAGTCCATGCGCGCCGCGGCGGTGAGCGCGGGCACGTGGAACTGGGGGTCACCCTGGAGCCGACCGGCGCGCAGCGCATCGTCGACGAGCGCGCGCATCGACACGGGCTGACGGTCTTCGCGGCGCGTGAGGAGCGACACGAGCAGGTCGGCGGCGTCGCGTCCCGTCTCGTCGTCGCGGGGGGCCTCTTCGCGGTCGCGGCGGGGCTCGCGGGTGTCGCGGTCGAAGCTGCGATCGCGGTCGGGGCCGCGGTCACGGTCCGGTCCGCGATCGCGGTTGTCGCGCCCTTCGCGCGGGGTCTCGCGGACCTCTTCGGTGCGCGCAGGACGCGCCTCGGCGGGCTCCGCGCCCTCGGCGGCGGGCGTGGTCTCGGTGGCGGCGCCCTCGGTCCCGGGCGCTCCGTCGCGGCCATCGCCACGACCGCGGCGGCGACGGCGACGGCGGCGGCGATTGCCGTCCGCGGCGCGATCGGCGCCTCCGCCGAGCAGCGGCTCCTCGTCGTCGTCCTCCTCGGGGAACATGTCCGCCGAGGCGGCGAGGCGCTCCTCGCGCTCGATCTCGTCGGCGTCGCGCGGGGTCTCGTCCTCCTCGTCGGCCGGGGGCTTCGGAGGAACGGGCGTGGGACGCTCCGAAACGATGAAGTTCTCGACGGCGGCGGCGACCTTCGCCGCAGCGGGAGACATCTCCTCGGGCGCGGGCACCGACACGACGGGCGTCTCTGCCGTGGGCTCCTCGTAGACCTTCGCCGCAGCCTCGAGGACCTCGTCGGCGACGGGCTCCGCGGCGACCGCTTCGGCCGTCACGACGACGGGCTCCACGGCCTCCACGGGGGTCTCCGCGGCCGCTTCGACGACGGGGGTGACCGTGACGACCACGGGGGTCTCGACGCGCTCCACGATGGGCTCTGCGGCGACGGGCACCGCTTCGATCACGGGCTCCG
>JAXMAB010000001.1:0-1808 GCA_046350655.1 Planctomycetota bacterium | reverse complement strand
CTCGCGGGTTAGAGCAGACGGGTGACGTCGGCCAGGGCCGCCTCGGTCACGGTGTCGAGCTCGAGGCGTAGGCGCAGCCGGCGCTCGACGACGTCGTCGAGCGTGACCGCCCCGTCGTGGCGCACCGCCTGCACGACGTCGACCCGGCGGAACCCCGGCGCGTCGACGAGCGGCTCGCCCAGTGCCGGATCCTCGGCCAGCAGCCCGTCGATCTCCGCATCGCGGGCGTCGACGAGCGCGATCGTGTCGGTCGTGCACGGCGCCGCCGGAAGCTCCAGGCCCTCGACGACGGTGTCCACGAGGTCGCGCGCCATGATCCGGTAGGTCGTCCACTTCCCGCCGACGATCGCGAGGACCCCGTCGGCGACCTCGCTGATGCGGTGCTCCCGCGAGACCTTCGCCGTGCTGCCGCCGACGCCGGTGTCCCGGGCGAGCGGCCGGACGCCGGCGAACGCGTACGTCACGTCGTCGGCGCTCACGTCCGAGGTGACGACCTCCGCCAGCCGCTCGAGCAGGTACGCGACGTCCTCCGGCTCGGGCGCGACGTCCTCGGGCCGCCCCGCGTACTCGGTGTCGGTCGTGCCGATCAGCCAGTGCGTCGGGTTCGGCAGGACGAACAGGACGCTCGCCCCGGCCGGCGCGATGATCGCCGACGTGCCGGAGATCGCCGCGCGCGGCAGACGCAGGTGCACGCCCTTGGAGCGCACGACCCCGACCGCCTCGCCGTCCGCTGACGCGGAGCCGACGTCGCAGAACAGGCCCGACACCTCCGGCGCCCACGCGCCCACGCACAGGGCGACGGCGCGCGCGGCGACGCTGATCTCGCCGCCGCCGACCGCGTCGCGCACCGTGACCCGGCGCAGGCCGTCGGCGTCGCGCTCGGCCTCCGCCGAGACGACCGCGGTGTACGTCGCGACCGCGACGCCGAGCCCGGCGGCCGTGCGCGCGAGCGCCACCGCGAGGTGCGCGTCGTCCATCTGGGCGTCGTAGTAGCGCAGCGCCCCGACGAGCGTGTCGTCGCGCAGGTCGGGGAACTGCTCGAGCGCCTCGGCCGCCGACAGCCGCGCGTGCCCGGGCAGCAGCCCCGAGCGCGCCAGCCCGTCGTACGCGGTGAGCCCCGCGCCCATGTACAGCCGGTCCCAGCCGTGCCGCAGCGGGACGAGGAACGGCAGCGGCCGCACGAGCCGCGGGGCGAGGCGGGTCAGCAGCAGCTCGCGCTCGGCCAGCGCCTCGCGGACGAGGACGACGTCGCCGGTCTGCAGGTAGCGCAGCCCGCCGTGGACCAGCTTCGAGGAACGACTGGACGTCCCGCCCGCGATGTCCCCCGCGTCGACGAGGGCGACCTTCAGCCCGCGTGCGGCCGCGTCGAGCGCGGTGCCGCAGCCGGTCGCGCCGGCGCCCACGACGAGCAGGTCGAACGTGTCGTCGGCGAGCGCGGCGAGCGCCCGGGCGCGCGCCGCGGCCCCGAGGGCGTCGGGGCGTTCCGCGCTCATGGCTTCGGCAGCAGGGCGAGCCGCGCGTCCACGTCGAACGAGAAGTCGTCGATCGTGCTCATCCCCGGGAACGGGAGGTGGACGGTGCCCATGCTCGCCGAGCCGGCGAGCGAGATCTCGTCGTACGGCGAGTGCTCGGGGCCGACGGGCGTGACGCTGAGGTCGATCGCCACCTCGATCGTGCCGGCCACGGCCTGCCCGGCGACCTGGATCGGCGGTCCGGCCGCACCGGCGCCGTCGTATGTCAGCACGTGGGCGTCGTACTTCGAGACGATGCTGCGGGCGGCGGCCTGCGTGAGGAAGTTGCCGGTGCGC